>NZ_CP074371.1:0-4800000 GCF_018362975.1 Nocardia tengchongensis | reverse complement strand
CCGCACGCCTGGTCGGACCAGCACGCCGCGTGGAACAACGGCCGTCTCGACGCCTGGGTGTCGGCCAAGGGCAGCGTCCGCACCATGGGCTACCTGACGCGCAACGACATTCCGTTCCACTACGCGCTCGCCGACAACTGGACCATCTGCGACTCCTACTTCTGCTCGGTGCTCAGCGCCACCGGCCCCAACCGCACCTACCACTGGAGCGGCTGGATCGATCCGGCCGGCACCGCGGGCGGCCCCGCCAGCGACGGCGGCGACGAATCCGGGCTGCGCTGGCAGACCTACGCCGAGACACTGCAGAACGCCGGAATCAGTTGGAAGGTCTACCAGAACGCGGCGGACAACTACGGCGACAACGCACTCGCCTACTTCCAGCAGTTCACCAGCGCCGCACCCGGCAGCCCGCTCGCGGTGAACGGCATGGGCTCGGTCCCGAAGGCCACCGGCAAGACCCCCGACGACATCGTGGCCGCCATGAAGGCCGACGTACTCGCGGGCACCCTGCCGCAGGTGTCGTGGGTGGTGCCCGACCAAGGTTCCTCCGAACACCCCGACGCCCCGCCGAACGACGGTGCGCACTTCGTGCACAACGTGATCAACGCGATCAACGCCGATCCGAACGTCTTCAACTCGACCGTCCTGATCCTCAACTACGACGAGAACGACGGACTCTTCGATCACGTGCCGCCGCCCATCGCGCCCGGCGGCACCGCCGACGAATTCATCAACGGCGTCCCCGTCGGCCTCGGCTTCCGGGTGCCGCTCATCGTGATCTCGCCATGGACGCGCGGCGGCTGGGTGAGTTCGGAAGTGTTCGACCACACCTCGGTGCTGCGCTTCCTGGAAACCTGGACCACCGCCCTCGGCAAGAAGGCCACCTGCCCGAACATCAGCGCCTGGCGACGTTCGGTGTGCGGTGACCTGACCGGAGTGTTCAACTTCGCCGCCCCGGTCACCGGACTGCCCACCCTGCCCGACACCTCGACGGTGATCGGCGCGGCCAAATGCTCGACCCAGAAGTCACCCTCCCCCACCACGAACGCGCTGCCCGCCCAGGAATCCGGCACCCGCCCGGCCCGCGCGCTGCCGTACCAGCCCAACGCCTACCTCGACCACTACACCTTCGGGACCAATGGCGAGGCCCGCGCCTGGATCAACTTCGCGAACACCGGAACACCCGCGACCCGCGCGGCACATTTCGCCGTGTACGCCAATGCTTTCCGCGGCGGCGGACCCTGGCAGTACACCGTCCCCGCGGGCGGCACCGCCGGCGACTTCTACGAGGTCGGCACCGGCTACGGCAACGGCGCCTACGACCTGACCGTCGTCGGCCCCAACCGGTTCCTGCGCCGCTTCCAGGGCAACGTGACCACCGCCGGGAAGACGGTCCAGGTCACCAGCTCCTACTCCAACGCGCCCAACACCGGCAAGCAGGCGATCTGGTTCGCCATGACCAACTCCGGGACCGCCTCGGTCACCTTCACCATCACCTCCAACCACTACCGCACCGACGGCCCCTGGACGTATGCGGTGGCCGCGGGCAAAACCGTCAGCGACTACTTCAACGCCATCGCCTACAACAACGGCTGGTACGACTTCACCGTCACCGTCAGCTCGGATAAGAGCTGGTCACAGCGCTTCACCGGACATATCGAGATCGGCTCGCCCAGCGTCAGCGGCTGAAACCCGATCACCGACCCACCCAGGACTATCGAAAGCCGCATCTGGTGCACCCCTTCGACAGCAACCCGACCGACCGGATCGATTCCAGCGCAGAACCTTTCATCGTCGCCACCCGGCGCTGGCCGGCCCGGTACCTGCCGCGCGCCCTGGCCGTCAGCGCACTGCTGGCGCTCACCATCGGCGCGGTGGCCGCGGCGCAGTCACACACCGAGGACGGGGCGGGCGATATCAAAGCCTCGTCCTCGACCACCGAAGACACCTCCACACAACTGGATTCGAGTCAGGTCACCCCGCTGGCCGAGGTCTCGGAAACACCGGGCGACGTACCGGTCCCGGCAGATTCCGACGAACCGGGCAGCGACACACCCGCCGGCGGCGACCCCGGTGACGGCGCGACCACCCCGGCAGCCGAGACCACCACGCCGGTCACGACGGACACCCCCGTCGCCACCGACACCCCGCCGCCGACGACCACCGACCCGGGGACGACGACGCAGCCGAGCCTCTCGATCAGCGTGAGCGCCAACGCGACACTGTCGCTGAGCCCACCGACCGCCACCGATGTCACCACGCCCGTCACGACGACCATCACCACGACGATGCCGGATCCCGTGGCGACCACGGTCACCATCACTCCGACCACGCCGGTCGCGACGACCACGCCGGTTGCGACGACCACGCCAGTCACGACGACAACGCCGGTCGCGACAACCACTCCGGTCACGACCACTCAGGTCCCGGCAACTACGACGCCCACCACGACCAGTGCGCCCCCGGTCACCACGACGGCTCCAGTCACCACGACGGCGGTCACAACCACGCCGCCCACGGCGACCACAACTCCCGGAGTGACGACAACTTCCCGGCCGACGCCGACCACCGCACGCCCGACGCCGACCTCCAACCGTCCCGCGTCGACCACTCCCCGCACCACGACACCGCGGTGCGGCACCCCGTCCACGACCGCACTCAAGCCGCCGTCACAGCCCGCGCACACGAACCCGCCGACCACGACGCCGCCGCATCCCGCACCGGTGACAGCGGCCAAGCCGATCGCCGATCCGTCGACGGCGCGTGCGTGCAACTGAGCAACCCGATCCGAAACAGCTTCTGCGCCAGTGAATTCGGAGTGCCAATGACCATCTCGCGTCCGTCGCCCGCCCTGCGGACTCTGCTGGTCGCCGCAGCCGCGGTGACCCTCGCCGGCTGCGGCAGCCTCGATCGAACTCCCGATCCGGCGCCGCCGGGCGCCGGTGGCCCGATGCCCGCGATCCGGCTCGAAGCGGTCGAGCACCGGCTCGACCAGCTCCACGACTGGGCGCGGGTGCGGTCCGACAAGTACGGAATTCCGTTGCGGGCCTTACAGTCCTACGGTTACGCCGCGGTCGTGATGGCCAAGGCGCAACCCGGCTGCCACCTGGGCTGGACCACCCTGGCCGGAATCGCCCGGGTGGAAAGCAATCACGCCCGTTTCGGCGGGGCGGTCATCGCCGCCGACGGCTCGGTGCGCCCGGTGATCCGCGGTGTCGCGCTCGACGGCACCGCGGGCAATGCGGTCATCGTCGATCCGACGGCCCGCTCGGGCGGCGGTGTCTACGCCCGCGCCATGGGCCCGTTCCAGTTCATCCCCGATACCTGGCAACGCTGGGGTTCCACGCCGACGCGGACTACCGGCTCATCTCCTCGGCTCTGGAATCCGGCAAACCAGTCTCCGGCGCGAGCCTGTCCGGCAGTCCGGACAATATCGACGACGCGGCCCTGGCCGCCGGTCGCTACCTGTGTGCCGGTGGCCGGGACCTGGCGACCGCCCGGGACTGGCGGCAAGCCATCCTGTCCTACAACCACTCCGGCGCCTACGTCGATTCGGTTCGTGCCGCCGCGACCGGATATGACGCCTGACCAGCCCCGCAATCCCCTCCGGAATGCAAAAAACCCGCGCCGTAGCGCGGGTTTCTTTGGCTATCGGTTGGATAGCCCCTGGCTATCCGAATCAGATAGCGCGAACGTCCTGAGCCTGGGGACCCTTCTGGCCCTGGCCGATCTCGAACTCTACGCGCTGGCCCTCTTCGAGGGACTTGAAGCCGGAGCCCGAAATGGCGGAGTAGTGGACGAACACATCGGCGCCGCCACCGTCCTGGGCGATGAAGCCGAATCCCTTTTCGCCGTTAAACCACTTCACAGTGCCTTGCGTCATTGCTTTTTGTTTCTTCCTGTTGAAGGCTGAGCCATCACTTCAATAGCCCTTGCCCATGGCTAAGCATGCCACATTCCAGCGCCAACCTCCGCAAAGGGTGCCTGAGCACACATTGAGCTCACCCAGTGAACTACTCCTGACCAGGCATCCACGCCGACGTCGTGCGCACAATTTCGATCGCTCCGGCGTGTCGCGATGCGTTTGCCGGGCGTTTTCCACCCGGTCGGAGCGGTCTGTGCATGGCCCGGAGGGCGGTCGCGCGAAACTCGCGTGCATCTCCCACACGAGCAGTTCACTCGGCTCGACAGCGGTCACCCGATGGCCACCGCTCGCGGTCAGGCGGACGGCGTCGCCCTGAGTCAGGACGCCCGAACCCTCGAACTCGACACTGCCCCGCGCCACGAACACGTGGCCGAAGGGGGCGTCCGGAATCAGCACCGAATGCCCCGGCTCGAGTCTCGCCACGTGGAAAGCCGCGTATTTGTTGCCGATGGTGATGGCGGTCCGGTCCCGGTCGCGAGGCAGGCCGGACGCGACGGTGAACAGCGAGTTTCCGGTCAGCTCCGCGGCGATATCGAGTTCCTGATAGCCGGGCGTCACCCCGGGTTCGTGCGGCGGCACCCACATCTGCACCACGTGCAGGCGCTCGCGCTCGGCGCGGCCCGCGCCATTGCGTTCCGAATGCAGGATCCCGGTGCCCGCGCTCATCCGCTGCGCCATGCCGGGATGGATCAGACCCGAGTGGCCCGCCGAATCCTGGTGCACGACAGTGCCTTCGAGCACCCAGGTCACGATCTCCATGTCCCGATGCTGATGGGTGTCGAAACCCTCGCCGGGGTCGACGACGTCCTCGTTGTGGATCATGAGCAGACCGTGCGCGTTCGCCACCAGGTCGAAATTGCCGGTGGCCGGGAACGACTGCTTGGAATCGAGCCACTCGTTCCACCAGTGCCCGCGCTCGGGGCCGGGCACCACCCGGACCGCCGCCTCACTCACCGCCATCGTCCGCCTCCAGAGCCGATCCCTCCCGCTCCTGTAAGCGGCGCGGGAACCCCGGCATTCCCGGACGCTACGGCCGGGCGATCCGGCTCACAGCACCTCGGTGCGCAGTGAGGCCAGGATGTCGGCGGCGCGATCCACGAACAACAGATGGCCCGCGCCGGGCACCACGTGCAGGTGGGCCTGCGGCAGCGCGGCGGCCAGTCGCCGAGCGTCGGCGGCGGGGACATTGCCGTCGGCGTCGCCGTGCCAGACCTGCACCGGCACCCGCACCTCGTGCAGGTCGAAGCCCCAGGCGCGGGTGAAGACCAGGCGGATGTCGGCGGCGAAACCGCGACTGCCCTGCTCGAAACTGCGACGGAGGTTGACGTCGAGCTTGGCGGACAACTCCGGGTCGGCCTCCACGCGACTGCGGTCCACCGGCGCCATCTGCGACACCAGGCCGGCCACGCCATTGCGGCGGCGGATCACCACCGACATCTCCAGTGCCATCGGATGCACGAGGAAAGGGACGCGGCGCAAGACGTTGAGGCCTTTGCGCCGGCGCAACGCGACCGGGTCCAGTTCCTCGGCGTCAGGCTGTTCGCTCGACGGGGCGGGCGCGGACACGAGGGCCACGCCGGTCACCCGATCGGGCAGGCGGGCCGCGATGGCGAGGGCGAACGGTCCACCGCCGCTCACGCCGATCACGCCGAAACGGCTCAGGCCCAACTGGTCCGCGAGCGCGGCCACGGTGGCCGCCCAGTCCGCGACCTGCTCCCCCGCCGGTAGCGATGATTGCGCCATACCCGGCCGGTCCACCGCGATGACGCGCACCCCGGCGGCCCGGCCGGCGTCGTGGAACGCCTCACCCTCCACATGCGTTCCGGGCACGCCGTGGCAGTACAGCACCGGCATCCCATCCTCCGCACCGTACTCGGCGTAACTCACCCGGCAGTGCGGCAAAGCAATCGTTCGCGACACGGCAGCACTCACGAGCGCCAGCCTAGGCGAAACCGGCCCCCAACAGGTCAAACAACCTTGTTCCACACGGCGCGAAGGCAATTCGGCCCCGATCACAGCACGCGACAGGCGTCGGTTCACAGACCGCTCTGTACCGCGCGACGGCATGGCACGCGAGGCGCGGGCCGCTCCTCGCGGACCTATGCGGATCTTGCCCGGTATGCACGGTCAGCCGGTCGGGCCGGAAGCTGTCGCGGATGTGCCTGCGGCGCACCGACGCCGGGGCGAGCGACTTTTCGGCTACATATCCAGACCCGTCTGACCAGTGACGTTGCCAGAATCGCGAAACGCCGGGACTATCGGTTGAGAGGGTTCGGCGTTGTCGAGATGCGTTGGGACGACCTGGCCCACATGTGACAAGTGGTGAAACTCAATGGGCGGCCCCGTGTGTCGCGCTTGCGCCAATGGGGCGGAGCGGCCGACAGTTGCAGGGTCGCCGCCTGATGAGCGAATGCGCGGCAAACTCTGTGTGGTGTGTGGACGCACCGGTTCGCCGCGCGTCCGGCACCGAGCCCGGCAGTGGAATCGGCACGGAAGGATCGAAGGCGATGACCGACATGACGATCGGCGCGGCACCCGCCCGCACCCAGTTCGCGCGACCCACGGCGACACCGGCGGCCATAACGATCGAGGCGGCGGCGACCGGACCCGCCGCGGTCTGGCAGGACGCGAAAACCGCGCTCGTCACCCGGACCCTGGGAGACCGGAAGCTGGTGACCGCGCCCCGACTGGTCATCCCGTTCGGCGACAACGGGCTCGCGTTCCGGGTCTCGTCCTACGCCGCGGAGGCCGAACAGCTCGCCCTCGACAATCGCGTGCTGGTGCAGCCCGGCGACTGGCGCGGCAACCCCTCGGTCGGCAGCCGCCAGCTGATGGGCCACGCCAACCTGGTCAGCACGGAGGACTTCGTCGCCAAGATCCAGGCCGGCATCGAGGCCAAATACGGCTGGCGGATGTCCCTCGCCCGCGCCGCCCACCGCCTCGCCAACGGCTCGGCCCCCTACGGCAACCTCGTCGTCCTCGTCACCGTCTTCGAACCCGGCCCCCTCGCCCTCATGCCCCCGGTCGGCTGACGCCCTCGCGGGCGTGATCCGGTAACACCCCACCCATCGATTCGGATGACACCGCGGTGCGGCCCCCGACCCGCCAGCGCCTCCGACCACCACGGTCGGGGGCGTGCCGCAATCGAAGGCCGCCGCGCGCTTCTCGTGTGGCCCGACCACGCGGTACCTGTCGAACTCCGGAGCCGAACGGCTTCCAGCCCGATCAGCCTTGCGCCGCAGTGGGCTTCACGACGGCCCACTGGGTGACCGGGAGTTGGGGGCGCCACGCGGTGAAACCGCCGAGTGGTTCAGCGCGGTAGATCTGGAAGCGGCGCAGGGCGCCACCGTGGCGGTCGGCCAGTTGCAGCAGCAGGGCATCGGATTCGGCGGTGACCGCGCTCGCGACCAGGCGGCCGCCGGGGCGCAGGCGGGACCAGCAGGCGTCGAACATGTCGGGCTGGGTCAGGCCGCCACCGATGAAGATCGCATCCGGCGCGGGCAGGTCGGCGAATGCGCCGGGGGCCGCGCCGTGGACGCCGACGGCCGGGACGCCGAGCTCCGCGGCGTTCTCTGCGATCTGCTTGCGGCGGCTTTCCAGGCGTTCGAAAGTGATCGCGCGGCAGGACGGGTCGGTGCGGCACCATTCGATCGCGATGGTGCCCGAACCGCCGCCGACATCCCACAGCAGTTCGCCGGGCGCGGGAGCGAGGGCGGACAGGGTGAGGGCGCGCACCTCGGACTTGGTGAGCTGGCCGTCACCGCCGTAGACCTCGTCCGGCAGGCCGGGGATGCGGGTCAGGCGCGCGGCCGAGGGGGCGGCGACACAGTCGATGGCGACGATGTTCAACGCGTCCCCGGCGGGGTGCTCCCAGTGCGCGGCCGAACCGGCCAGGACGCGTTCGCCGGGTCCGCCCAGCTGCTCCAGAACGGTGAGGGTCGACTCGCCGAATCCATTGCGCGCCAATAGTGCAGCCACCGACGCGGGTGTGTGCTCGTCGGAGCTCAGGACGAGAAGCCTACGGCCACCGGACAATTCCGGGAGCACGGTCTCCACCGGCCGCCCGACAGCGCTAACCACCGGGGTCGCGTCCAGCGCCCATCCGAGCCGGGCACACGCCAGCGACACCGACGACGGCTGCGGCAGCACCCGCAAGGCTTGCGCCCCGACCAGTTTCGTCAAGGTCACGCCGATGCCGAAGAACATGGGGTCGCCGCTGGCGAGAACACCGAGCTTGCGGCCCGCATACTGCTGCAGCAGTCCCGGCAGCGCGGGCATCAGCGGCGAGGGCCACGGCACACGTTCGGCGCCGGTCTCACCGTCGGGGATCAACGCCAATTGCCGTGCGGAGCCGAGCAATACCTCGCAGGCGGCGATCGCACGCCGTGCCGGGCCGCCCAGACCGTCCCAGCCGTCGGCCCCGATTCCGATGACCGGAATCGGGAGCGACGGCAGCGGGGCGTCCGTCATCGACGGGCCCGCCGCCACACGGAGTACGGGGTGAATCGCATGGCCGTGAACAGCAGTCGGATCCGGCGCGGCACATCGACATTGCGGGCGCGCCGGTACAGGCTCGCCACCACCGCGTCGGCCACCTGATCGGGGGTGCTGGACATGATCGCCGGCTTCATGCCCGCGGTCATGCGGCCGATGACGAAGCCGGACCGCACCATCAGCAGGTGCACGCCGCTGCCCTCGAGAGCCATCTGGAGGCCGGTGGCGAAACCGTCCAGGCCCGCCTTGGCCGACCCGTACACGTAGTTGGCGCGCCGCACCCGCACGCCCGCGATGGAGCTGAACACCACGATCTGCCCGTCGCCCTGCTCACGCAGCAGGTTCGCCAAGCTGGTCAGCACACTGACCTGGGCAACGAAATCGGTCTGCACGATCTCGACGGCGTGTTCCGGATCCTGTTCGGCGCGAGCCTGATCCCCGAGAATGCCGAACGCCACCACCGCGACGCCGATATTGCCGTGCTCGGCGATGATCTTCTCCAGCAGTGGCTGGTGCGAAGCCATGTCGTCGGCGTCGAACTCGACGCAGTGCACCGCGGCGGCCTCCGCGATCAGCAACTCCTTGGTCTGCGCCTGTAACCGGTCGGCGCCGCGCGCGGCGAGAATCACCACCCGGCCCGGCGACAGCCGGCGCGCCACTTCCAGCCCGATCTCACTGCGCCCACCCAGCACCAGTACGACGCCCTTGTCGACGTCCCGCGATCCGAAACCCATGGCCCACATATTGCCACCCACGCCCCGCCGTCCGGAGCCCCCGACGCAGGATTGCTAGCGTCGAATCATGACCAGCACCGCCGCACGCCCCGAACTGTCCCCCGCCGCCGCCGACTTCGTCACCGAGCGCCACCTGGCCACCCTGTCCACCCTGCGCGCCGACGGCACCCCGCACGTCGTCGCCGTCGGCTTCACCTGGGACCCCGAGGCCGGGATCGCGCGCATCATCACCAACGACGGATCGGTGAAGGTCAACAATGTGCGCCGCTCCGGCTACGCGGCCGTGAGCCAGGTCGACGGCCCCCGCTGGATCACCCTCGAAGGCCCCGCCACCGTCCTCGACGACCCGGCCGCGGTGGCCGACGCCGTCGACCGCTACGCCGGCCGCTACCGCCAGCCCCGCGAGAACCCGACCCGCGTCGTCATCGCCATCGATGTCCAGCGTGTCCTGGCCAGCAGCGTCTTCAAGGGAGACAACCCGGCCGCCGGCCACTGATCTGCCGCGAGCCCGGGCTCCCGGCTCCCGGCTCCCGGCTCCCGGCTCCCGGCTCCCGGCTCCCGGCTCCCGGCTCCCGGAGATGATCGTGGTCGGATCCTCGCGGTCCGGGTCCGGGCGCGGCCGATTACTTTGCGGCGCCCGGCACGTCCCTTCTCCAGAGTGCGCATCCGAGAGGGAGAACCATGTCCACGCTCCGAGAAGTGTTGCAGGCACACGTCGACTCCGGCGGCGTCCCCGGTGCGGTCGGCCTGATCGCGCGCGGCGACCGGGTGGAGACCGCCGCCGTCGGGTCGGCCCATGCGGGCAGCACGGTGGCGATGACCCCGGATTCGCTGTTCCGCTGGGCGTCCATCACCAAGCCGCTGACCGCCGCGGCGGTGCTGATGCTCGTCGAGGACGGAGTGTTCGGGTTGCACGACCCGATCGCTCCGTGGCTGCCCGAACTGACCCACCCCCGGGTGGTCCGCACCCCGGGCAGTCCCCTCGACGAGGTGGTGCCCGCGCATCGCCCGATCTCTGTCTTCGACCTGCTCACCTCCCGGGCCGGCTATGGCTGGGCGAGCGATTTCGAGTTGCCCGCGGTGCGGGCGCTGTTCCCGGTACAGCGCGACGGCCGCGAGCCGCAGAGCTACCCGGCCATGGACGACTGGCTCGCGGAACTGGCGGCCTTGCCGCTGTTGACCCAGCCGGGCACAGCCTGGCTCTACGACACCTGCTCCACACTGCAGGGCGCGCTCGTCGCCCGCGCGTCCGGGCGGGCACTTCCCGAATTCCTAGCCGAGCGACTGTTCGAGCCACTGGGCATGGCGGACACCGGTTTCACCGTCCCCGCCGCGAAGCGTGACCGCTTCACCAGCTACTACCGCCGCGGCGATGCCGGTCTCGAACTCGCCGACGCCCCGGACGGCCAGTGGAGCACAGCACCGGCCTTCCCTCTGGGACACGGCGGCCTGGCGGGCACGGCGGGCGACTGGCTGCGCTTCGCGCGACTGCTGCTCGCCGAGGGACTCACCCCGGACGGCCGGAAGCTGCTGTCCGCCAATGCCGTCCGCCTGATGACCACCGACCACACCACCGCGACCCAACGGGCCCTCGGCGATCTCTTCCTGGAGGGCCAGGGCTGGGGCTGCGGCGGATCGGTCGACATCGAGCGCCGCGACCCGTGGAATACACCAGGCCGCTACGGCTGGGTCGGCGGCACCGGCACCAGCGCGCACATCGTCCCCGCCACCGGCACCGTCGCCATCCTGCTGACCCAGGTGGCCGCGGACAGCCCGGTGCCGGAGCAGATCATGCGCGACTTCTGGCTTTACGCGGCCTAGAGGGTCGTCAGGCTGTGCGGGCGCTTGTTCATCGACTCGCAGCCGTCGGCGGTGACGATGACGATGTCCTCGATGCGAGCGCCCCACTGGCCCGGGAAGTAGATGCCGGGCTCGATGCTGAAGGCCATGCCCTCCTCGAGGACGAGGTCGTTGCCCGCCACGATGTAGGGCTCCTCGTGCACGGACAGGCCGATGCCGTGGCCGGTGCGGTGGACGAAATAGTCGGCCAGACCGGCGGCGGCGAGCACGTCGCGGGCGGCGGCATCGATGGATTCGGCGGTGACGCCGGGACGCACGGCCGCGACCGCGGCGGCCTGGGCGCGTTCCAGTTCGGCGAACTGGGCGGCCACCTCCTCGTCAGGCTCACCGAGCACGTAGGTGCGGGTGGAGTCGGAGAAGTAGCCGGGCTCGACCGGGCCGCCGATGTCGATCACGACGACGTCGCCGGGCTCGATCACGCGATCGGAGACCATGTGATGCGGGTCCGCGCCGTGCGGGCCACTGCCCACGATCACGAAGTCGGCCTCGGTGTGGCCCTCCGCGACGATGGCCGCGGCGATGTCGGCGCCCACCTCGGCCTCGGTGCGGCCGGGACGCAGGAACTCACCCATGCGGGCGTGCACCCGGTCGATGGCCGCGCCGGCGCGGCGCAGGGCCTCGGTCTCGCTGGGGTCCTTGCGCATTCGCAGCTGCCGCAGCATCGGGGTGGCCGAAACCGGTAGCGCGCCAAACTGATCGGCGATGGGCAGCAGGTGCAGGGCGGGCATGGCATCGGTGACCGCCACGCGCGCACCGGCATTGAGCACGCTCCGCACGATGCGATACGGGTCCACCCCGTCCACCCAGTCCACGATCTGCAACCCCAGCTCACCGGCCGCCGAGCCGCGCAGCGAGGCCAGCTCCAGTTTCGGGATCACCACCGACGGCGTCTCCCCGCTGGCCGGGATCACCAGGCAGGTCAGCCGCTCGAACGACTGCGCCCGCGAACCCATGAGAAACCGCAGGTCAGGGCCGGGTGTAATGAGCAGCGCGTCCAGATGCGCATCCCGCGCCAACCGGGCGGCCGCCTCCAGGCGCGCCCCGTAGACCTCCGCCGCGAACCGTGACTCGTCATGAGAGCTCATGCCCACCGACGCTACTCCCCCACCCCGCCACCCTCCAGCCACCGCCGAACTTCGCACCCCCGCCACACCGGTACCACCACCCCCGGGTCACCCGACCACCCTGCCCCCGACCACCTTTCGCCCCGGGAACGCGCCACTTGTGCGCTGCGTCGCACCGACACCCACCGCGCGCGTCGGCGTCCGGCAACCGTGCCGCACCGCAACGCCACGCGAGCAGGCCCACCACATCGCAACCACGATGGCCCTGCGTCAACGTGACCGCCAGGTTGCCGCCCGCCGCCCAGCCGTACCTCCGCGAGTACGTTCGCCGGCACCGGCCACGCCGCTCCGTGTCTCGACCGCAGCACAAAACGCATCTACAGGCGCGACACACCACACACTCGTTTCGCCTCGTGCGTCTGCGGTCCGGCGCTGAATGCCTGCGCCGCCCGCGGCGAATTCGGTGGGCCGGGGCGCGAATCCGGGAGACCGATTCCCCGCCACGCCATCCATCAGGGTGTCGGAGGTCGGCGGTAGGGTCGAGCGCTATGAGCAACCCTGCCGCCGGTCCGCTGCTGCTGCTCGATGGGGCCAGTCTGTGGTTCCGGGCGTTCTATGCGATCCCGGAGAAGATCACCGCGCCCGACGGGCGGCCGGTGAACGCGCTGCGCGGATTCACCGACATGATCGCGGCGCTGGTCAAGCAGCACGGGCCGAGTCGGCTGGTGGTGTGTGCCTGGATCTGGATTGGCGGCCGCAGTTCCGGGTGGATCTGCTGCCGTCGTACAAGGCGCATCGGGTGGCCGAGGATGCCGGTGAGCCGGTCGCGGGGGTGGTGGCCGAAGAGGTGCCGGACACGCTGACGCCGCAGGTGGACATGATCATGGAGGTGCTGGCGGCCGCAGGGATCGCGACGGCGGGCGCGGCGGGGCTGGAGGCCGATGACGTCATCGGCACGCTCGCCACGCGGGAGGGCACCGACGAGGTGATCGTCGTCAGTGGCGACCGCGATCTGCTGCAGCTGGTGCGCGATACGCCCACGCCGCCGGTGCGGGTGTTCTATGTCGGGCGTGGGCTGGCCAAGGCCGAGTTGTGGGGCCCGGCCGAGGTGTCGGCCAAATACGGTGTGCCGGAAGAGAACGCGGGCCCCGCCTACGCCGATATGGCGACCCTGCGCGGCGACGCCTCCGACGGCCTGCCGGGCGTGGCGGGCATCGGCGACAAGTCCGCGGCCCAGCTGATCACCAAGTTCGGCTCGGTGGAAGCACTGCGGTCCGCGGCCGCCGACCCGGATTCCGATCTCGCCAAGGGTGTGCGCGCGAAACTCGTTGCCGCCGAAGACTATCTGAAGGCCGCCGCCCCGGTGGTCCGGGTCGTCCGCGACGCCCAGGTCGACCACTCCGGCCCGGACCTCCTGCCCACCACCCCGGCGGACCCGGATCGACTGACCGCCCTGGCCACCGCCTACAACGCCGAGAGCCCGGTCAAACGCCTCGTCAAGGCCATGGCCGCACGCTGATTCACGCGCGCTGATGACCGATATCAGCAATCGTCGGGCTACCCTGATCGGCGGAGACTGAGAGCTGATGAGGGAAGGTTTCACGTTGCGCGCGTCAATGAGAACTCTGCTGGGCATTTTCGCGGCATCGGCGATATCGGCGACGGTCGGGGCGGGCCCGGCGACGGCCGCCCAACCACTGCCCGGTCCGACTCCGTTGGCGGACAGCTGGTTCCGTGGACCGACAGATCTGTCCGGGTACGCCAACGGTGATGTCATCGACAACCGTGAGGTCGGGGTCGGGTTCCCGGCGGGCGTCGAATGGCCGGTCGTCAATGCCACCCAGCTGCTGTATCGCACCACCGATTCGTTCGGCCGCCCGGTGACCACGACAACCACGGTGCTGATGCCGGACCGGCCGTGGACCGGGCCGGGCCAGCGCCCGCTGCTCTCGCTACAGCAGGCCATGGACTCGCTGGGGCTCGCCTGTAATCCGTCGGTCACCCTGCCGGCCGGGAAGTCGCAGGACCTGGCCATGATCGCCCCGATGCTGGCGCTCGGCTACGCCGTCGTGACCTCGGACTACCAGGGTCCGGACATGGCCTGGATCGCCGGCCACCAGACCGCGCACGGCGTCCTCGACGGCATCCGGGCCGCGCAACGCTTTGCCCCGCTGGGCCTTTCGAACGCGCCGATCGTCATGTACGGCTACTCCGGCGGCGGTCACGCCACCGCGTGGGCGGCGGAACTGAAGCAGTCCTACGCGCCCGAACTGAATGTGCTCGGCGCGGCCGAGGGCGGCGTGCCGGGTGACCTCGCCGGTCTGAGCGAGAAGCAGCCGACGGTCGGGTTCACCGCCTGGGGAACGCTGCTCGGCCTGGCCCGCGAGTATCCGGATCAGGTCCGCCCGCAGGACTACTTCACTCCCGAGGGCATCGCGTTCGCCGAGACGCTCACCGACGGCTGCCTCTCGGACCTGCTGGCCGAGACCAAGGGCGTCAGCCTGGACCAGTACTCGACGGTCCGCAACATCCTCGAACTGCCGAGCGTCAAGCAGGTGATCGAGGAGAACTCGCTGGCCCGCACCGAGGCCACGCCGTCCATGCCGCTCTACGTCTTCCACGACACCCACGACACCCTCATCCCGGACTGGGGCATGACCGGTGTCGTGCGTGAGTACTGCCGCCGCGGCGTGGATGTCGAATACGCCGCCGAACCGGGCGTCGACCATATCGGCGCGGCGTTCACCGGGATGCCCGGCGCCTACAAGTGGCTCGACGATCGAGTCATGGGACGCCCCACCACTCCGAACTGCTGACATCCCGCACGACTGGATAATGGCCGCCCCTTCAGAGGGGCGGCCATTGCCGTCAGTGGCGGATCGGTCCCACCGGCCAGGTTTCAGGTTTGCCGTCGAGGTCGGTGATGGCGGCTTCGGTGAAGTAGCCGTCCTGGACCTTGCGCAGGGTGATGTGGGTGGCGCCGCTGGCGGTGTGCCCGGCCGCGCAGCTCGGCTCGCAGACGCGGCGGAATTCGGTGCCGTCGCCTTCGGCGGTGTCGGGACCCCAACTGCTCCAGGCGATGTCACGGACGCTGAGTCCGCCGTCCCCGCAGGCCAGCAGCATGCTCGAGGGTTGCGTGACGGTGCGGTTGCTGATGCAGTCGTTGACCACGGGGGCGGGGGCCTGGGTGGCGGCGAACGACGCCGCGGCCGGCTTCGCCACGGTCCCGGCCGCGGACTGGGCCCCGGCACAGGACGTGGTGGCCAGGCCCGCACCCGCGACCACCAGCGCGGTCGCCGTCAGCCCGATGCTCCTGACGATGAGATTCACAAAGCCCCCCGATCACGAACAACCAGTAGATTTCGGCCAACCTTACTCGCCGAACGCGCTCAGACAACCCCTGGCAAACGGAAAGGCCCGGGCGCGACTCCAATCGCACCCGGGCCCAACACAATTGCCCCGGAAAAAAATCAGCTCGGGCGGCCGACCTCGTAGGTGCCGTCATCCTTGGTGATCTTGATGGTGACCTTCTTGTTCTCGCCACCCACCTTGAGGGTGCAGTCGAAGGTCTTGTCCACCTCGACCTTCTGACCCGAGGGGCACTTCACGTCCTGCACGTCGTCGATGCCGTAGGTGTCCTTGAGGACCTTCTGCACCCCGGACTGCACGGCACTGTTGTCGAGCTGATCCTTGCTCAGCAGCCAGGCCAGGCCGCCACCGACCGCGGCCAGCACCACCACGACCGCCGCGATGATCCCGATGACCAGACCGGTCTTCTTCTTACCCGCGGGCGCCGACTGACCCGGCTGCGGCCACTGCTGCCCGGCCTGCTGGTTCCAGTCCGGCTGACCGGGCTGCCCCGGCTGACCCTGCTGCGGCCACTGCGGCTGCGACTGCCCCCACTGCTGCTCACCCTGCGGCTGCTGCCACTGCGGCTGGCTCTGCCCCCACTGCTGGGCCGGCTGCTGCGGCTGCGACTGTCCCCAGGGCTGCGCCGGCTGCTGCGGCTGGGACTGACCCCACGGCTGCTGCCCGGGCTGCTGCTGCTGCTGCGACGGGTCGCCCCACTGCGCGGTCGGCTGGGCCGGCTGCTGGCCGGCCCACTGCTGAGTCGGTCCGGCGCCGGGCGCGGGCTGCTGTCCGCTCCACTGCTGCGTCGGATCGTTGCCTCCCCCCTGACCAGGGGCGTCATTCGGTCCGTACGGGCCGCTCATCTGCTTGCCTCCAATAGCAATCCGTTGTACTCACGCTAGCCCCCCGAGCGGGAACACGCGCATGCTCCCGCTGCGGTCGGTACATCCAAGAATCAAAGCACAGTCGTATCTACTACGCCGCGTCCACGGCGACGACACCCCGGCGGATGGCACGCACCGCCTTACTGGCCGTCGCGGCCACTTCGACGTCGTCGGCGGTGTTGTGAATCTGGTCGAGCAGGTCGATGACCTGGCGGCACCAGCGCACGAAATCGCCCGCGGAGAGCGCGTTTCCGCGATCGCCACTGGCCATCAGCGCGTCGGCGAGGTCGTCGCCGCGCGCCCAGGTGTAGACGCCCGTGACGAAACCGAGGTCGGGTTCGCGGGTGGGCGCCAGCCGGTGGCGGGACTCGTCGGTGCGCAGTTGCGACCACACCCCGATGGTGGCGTCCACGGCCCGGCGGATCGGCTCGGTCGGGCCGGACGCTCCCAGGTAGCCGCCCTCCTGCCGGGACTCGAACACCAGGATCGACACCACCGCGGCCAGTTCGGCCGGGCCGAGTCCGCGCCACAGTCCCTGCCGAAGGCTTTCGGCCACAACCAGATCCGCCTCGGCGTAGATCCGCGCGAGCCGGCGTCCGTCCTGGGTGACCTCGCCGTGTTCGACGTAGCCGCGTTCCTCGAGCAGCCCGAGGATGCGGTCGAAGGTGCGGGCCAGGGAGTTGGTGGTGGCCGCCACCTGCTGGCGTAGGTGTTCGGTTTCGCGTTCGAGGCGGTTGTAGCGTTCCCCGATGCGCGCCAACTGTTCTCGGTCCGGGCGCGCGTGTGCGGGATGGTTGCGCAGTGCGCGCCGCAGGGTCTGCAGGTCGCGGTCGTCGGCGGCCTTGGACTTGCCGCCGGTGCGGGCGCGGCGCGGCACGACGATGCCGGTGCTGCGCAGCGCCGAGGCCAGATCGCGGCGCACCCGGGCGGTGCGGTGGTCCACGTGTTTGGGCAGCCGCAGCCGGCCCAGCGATTCGGCCGGGGTCGGGAAGTCGGCGGCCGAGACGCGGCCGGCCCACTTGTCCTCGGTGAGGACCAGCGGGCGCGGATCACCCGGTGTGGCATCGGGTTCCAGGATGACGGCGAGTCCCTGGCGACGGCCCGACGGAATCGCCACCACGTCCCCGCGCCGCAGTGCGGTGAGCGAGGAGACCGCGGCTTGGCGGCGGTCGGTGCGGCCCTGGCGTTCCAGGTTCCGTTCGCGTTCCCGGATGCGTTCGCGCAGCTGGATGTATTCGAAGAAGCTCTCGTCGCCGAGCTGTGAGCGCAGTTTGCGCAGCTGGGCCTCGTTGCGTTCGATGCCCCGCACCAAACCCACGACCGACCGGTCGGCCTGGAACTGGGCGAAGGACCGCTCCAGCAGCGCCCGCGACTCCGCCGCGCCCATCCGATCGACCAGATTGATCGACATGTTGTAGCCCGGCCGGAACGAGGACCGCAGCGGATAGGTGCGGGTGGAGGCCAGACCCGCCACCGCACTGGTGTCGACCTCGGGCTGCCACAGCACCACCGCGTGACCCTCGACGTCGATGCCGCGCCGCCCGGCCCGCCCGGTCAGCTGCGTGTACTCCCCGGGCGTCAACTCGGCGTGGCTCTCGCCGTTGAACTTCACCAGGCGTTCGAGCACCACCGTGCGCGCGGGCATGTTGATGCCCAGTGCCAGTGTCTCCGTGGCGAACACCGCGCGCACCAGTCCGCGCACGAACAGTTCTTCCACCGTGTGCCGGAACGCGGGCAGCATGCCGGCGTGGTGGGCGGCGAAGCCGCGGTGCAACCCCTCGCGCCACTCCCAGTAGCCGAGCACCTCGAGGTCGCTCTTGGGCAGATCCCCGGTGTGCTTCTCGATGATCGCGTCCACGACCTCGCGATCGTCCTCGCGCGAGAGGTCCAGTCGCGAGCGCACGCACTGGGCCAGCGCGCCGTCGCAGCCCGCGCGGCTGAAGATGAACGTGATGGCGGGCAGCAGCCCCTCGTCGTCGAGCCGCGAAATCACCTCGGGGCGCGGCATGGGCCGGAACGAGCGCCGCGGCCCGCCGCGACCGCGCCCGGGCACACCCCAATCGTCCATCCGGTCAACGGATTCGCGGTGCTTGATGTAGCGCTGCAGATCCTCGTCCACGACCACCTTGGCGTCGCTGGACTTCGGGTCGAACAGGTCGAACATGCGCTTGCCGACCATCACGTGCTGCCACAGCGGCACCGGCCGGGTCTCGTCGACGATGACCGCGGTGTCGCCGCGCACGGTCTCCATCCAGGCGCCGAACTCCTCGGCGTTGGAGACCGTCGCGGACAGGCTGACCAGGCGCACCTCGGGCGGCAGGTGCAGGATGACCTCTTCCCACACCGCGCCGCGGAAGCGGTCGGCCAGGTAGTGCACCTCGTCCATCACCACGTACGAAAGTCCGCGCAGCGCATCCGATCCCGCGTAGAGCATGTTGCGCAGCACCTCGGTGGTCATCACGACCACCGACGCGCCGGGATTGATGGACTGGTCACCGGTCAGCAACCCGACCTCGTCGCGCCCGTAGCGGGCGGTGAGGTCGGCGAACTTCTGGTTCGACAGCGCCTTGATGGGTGTGGTGTAGAAGCACTTGCCGCCCGCGGCCAGTGCCAGGTGTACCGCGAATTCGCCGACCACGGTCTTGCCGGCGCCGGTGGGCGCGCAGACGAGCACACTGTGCCCGCCCTCGAGCGCCACGCACGACTGCCGCTGGAACGGATCGAGCTCGAATTTCAGTTCGGCGGAGAATGCCGCCAGTTCGCCAGTGAGCGACCTTGATGTCACCCGTCAGAGGGTATCGGAGTAATCCGACACGACTCCCGTGGTTTTCTCCACCGGTGTGGTGCTGACAGGCTCCGCGGTCGGGACCGGGGTCGGTGCGTCGACGCCGCCGGGGGCGGTGTCCAGCGGAGATGCCTCGTCGTCGGCCAGCTTGTCCCAGGCCTCGGCGTTGCGGGCCTTGCGCTTGTCGTTGAAGCGCGCGAACTGCACCGCGATCTCGAACAGCAGCGTCAGGGCCAGCGCGAGCGCCAGCATGGAGATCGGGTCCTGCGGGGTCACGATGGCCGCGAACACGAACAGACCGAAGATCAGCCCGCGCCCGCCACTTGGTGAGCCGCTCATAGGTGAGCACCCCGAGGAAGTTCAAACCGACGATCAGCAAAGGCGTTTCGAAGCTGACGCCGAAGATCACCAGCAGCTTGATGATGAAACTGAAGTACTGCGCACCCGACAACGCCGTGATCTGCACGTTATTGCCGATGGTCATCAGGAAGCTGAGCGCGTGCGCGACCACCCAGTAGGCGAGCACCGCGCCCGCGACGAACAGGGTCGCCCCGGCCGCCACGAAGGAGATCGCGTACTTGCGTTCCTTGGCGTACAGGCCCGGGGTGATGAACGCCCACAGCTGATAGAGCCAGAACGGGCTGGCCACCACCACGCCGGCGGTGGTGCCGACCTTCAAGCGCAGCGTGAACTGCTCGAAGGGCGCGGTCGCCAGCAGGCGGCAGGAGCCGTCGGCGGAGAGATTTGCCCGCGAGGACGAGGGCAGAGCACAGTAGGGCCCGCGCAGGATCTCACCGAGACTCTCGATCCCGAACAGGGAGTGCGAGTACCAGAAGAATCCGAACAGGGTGCCGAGGGCGACCCAGGCCAGCGCGATGAGCAGGCGCTTGCGGAGCTCCCCGAGGTGCTCCACCAGGGACATGGTGCCGTCGGGGTTCGTGCGGCGCTTGCTGCGCCGGGGATCGAACGGGATGCGCATACGCATGTGAGTGTGACTGCCTCCGCCGTGCGGCCAAAGAAGACGCGGGCGTCACTGGTACGCCCCGGACCCGGACAACGCCTCATCCGGGATGAGCCGCGCTCATCCCGGATGCTGGCCGTGTCAGGCCTTCTGCTGGTCGTTCGGCTGCGGCGCGGGCTGCTGCACCGGCTGGGCGGGCGGCAACTGGGCCGGCGGCTGCACCGGCTGGGCCTGGGCCTCGGGAGCGGCCTCGCCCGTCTTGCCCTCGTTCTGCATCTGGCTGACCTCGGTCTTGAAGATGCGCATCGAGCGACCCAGGCTGCGGGCCGCATCCGGCATGCGCTTCGAACCGAAGAACAGCAAGAAGATCAGCACAACGATCAGCAAGTGCCACGGGCTGATGGCGCCTGTCATTCCATTACCTCCAAAGACTCTGGTGAGTCCGATGCTACCGGACCCGCATACGGCGAACCTTGTTGTCAACCCTTGTTCGCCGCGTCGTCACGCGCGGCGGTCTCGAGTTGTGCCAGCAATTCCGATCCCGACCAGGTGCGCCGGTCGCCGTTCTCCGCAGCTGACACGAGTTCTATCAGCTTCTGGTTCACCGGCGTGGGTATTCCTACCATGGCGCCGAGACTCACGATTTCTCCGCACAGCCAAGGGATTTCGGTGGCGCGCCCCGCGGCCAGGTCGTCGGCCATGGACGAACGGGCCACCGGATCGATGGCCAGCACTTTCGCGGCAACCCTACGGAACAGTCCGTCGGGCGCGGTCAGCAGCCGGGCCATCACCTCCGGCGGCAGCGGGGTGAGCCGGGCCGGACGGATGCGGGCCGCGTCCATGGCCGCCAGCGCCTCGCGCTGGGCCATCGACAGGCAGCGCCGGTAGTCGCGGTTGCCGAGCTCCTCGCGCAGCGGACGGCCCGACAGGGCGTTGATCGGGTTGTTGAGGTTGAGCAGCAGCTTGGCCCATTGGATGGACAGCAGGTCGGCGTGCCGTTTGAAACCCAGCCCGGAGCGGGCGAAGACGCCGGCGAACCGGTTCAGCACCGGGTCGTCGGCCACGTCGACGGTGCCCGCGGTGCCGCGGTGGAAGTGGCCTTGATCGTTGTGGACGACGTTGAACATGACCATGCCGGGCAGCACCACGCAGGTGGGCAGGATCTCCCGGATGACCGCGTCGTTGCCGATGCCGTTCTGCAGGCTGAGCACGACCGTGCCGGGCGCGAGCACCCCGGCCAGTTCGGCGGCCGCGGTGGCGGTGCCCGCGGATTTCACGGTGATCAGCACCAGATCGGCCTCACCGGTGGGTTCGGTGGCCGTGTGGAAGGCGGTGGGCTCGACCTGCGCATGGTTGCCGTCTAGATCGGTGAGCCGCAACCCGTAGGTGTTCAACTCCTCCAGCACGCGCGGCCGGCCGACGAAAGTCACGTCCGCGCCCGCCGCGGCCAGCCGGCCGCCGACGTAGCACCCGATGCTGCCCGCACCCAGCACCGTCACCCGCGGCGCCGCACCCGACTCCGGCCTCAAGCGGGACCGACCTGCTCGAACCCGGCGTAGGCGGCCAGCGCCGAGCTGGACCGCTCGCGCACCGCGGTCACCAGTTCGGCCGGGCCGAGCACGGTGACGCCCGCGCCGAAGCCGAGCAGCAGTCGTGCCATCCAGTCCAGGGTGGCGAAGCGCATGGTGGCCTCGAGGCTGCCGTCGGGGTGGGTGGTGACCTTGTGCATCGGGTACTGCTCGAGCACCCACGCGTAGTCGGGTCGAATCAGCAAGCGGGCCAGCGGGACCGCGGGATCATCGACGAACAGGTCCAGCGCGGCGGACTCGTCGAGGGCGGCCTCGGCGGGCGGGCGGGCCGGCTCGTCGAGTTCGGCGGCCTCCTCGATGCGGTCGAGCCGGAACAGGCGCACGCCCTCCGCTTGCCGGCACCATGCCTGCAGATAGCTGTTGTTGTCCACCAGCACGATTCGGATCGGGTCGACGACGCGCTCGGAGACCACATCGCGACTGGCCGAGTAATACACCAGGCGCAGTGCGTGACCGTGTTCGACGGCGGATCGGACGGTGGCCACGGCGGGCGCTTCCACCGGCGGCGGCAGCGCCGGGCCCGCGAATTCCCGTCCGGAGATGGCCGATTCGATCTTCGCGGTGGCGGCGTGCGCGGCGCTCGGATCCACCATGCCGGGCAGATCGGCGATCGAACGCAGCGCCACCAGCAGTGCGGTCGCCTCCAGGGAGGTCAGGCGCAGCGGGCGATCGATGCCGGCGCTGAAGGTGACCTCGATGCTCTCCTCGGAGAACGACAGGTCGATCAGATCACCCGGCCCGTACCCGGGCAGGCCGCACATCCACAGCTGATTCAGGTCGGCCATCAGCTGTTTGGTCGACACGCCGAGTTCGGCGGCCGCCTCGGCCGCACCGATGCCCGGGTTGGCCTGGAAGTACGGAATCATGTTGAGCAGCCGGGCCAGCCGGGTCGAGAGCCGGCTGGTGCTGGCCGCCGCGCTCCCCCGCCGGTCCTTGGCGCCGTCGGACGCCCGCGCGCCGTCGCTGCTGCCGCCCTTGCGGGCACCCTCGATCACACTGTCTCCCCGGCGTTTCCGCGACGTGGCGTCGTTCACGCCGTCACCTCCGTCCGCTCCAGCACCGATTTCAGGCGCGCGATCACGTTGTCGCGCAGGTCTTCCGGCGCGAGCACCAGGGCGTCCGCGCCGAGTCCGGTGATGAGCCGGGCGAGCCAATCGCGCGAGCGGATCGGCACTTCCACGATCGAGCCTGCCCGGCCGCCCAGTACCCGCTCCTCCATGACCGGTCCGAGGCGGCGGATCTCCTGTCCGCGGCCCTGGGCCACCCATACCGTGGCCGACCCGGTGATCGGCGACTGCGCGGTGACCTCGGCGACCACGGCGCGCAGGTCCAGGTTCTCGGGCTTGTGCACGGCGTTGGCCGGGCCGTATTCGGCGACGTCCTCATCGATGCGGGAGATGCGGAACACCCGCTGCGCGTCGCGCACGTTGTCGTGCGCGACCAGGTACCAGCGGCCGTGGTGGGTCACCACGCCCCAGGGCTGGACGTCGCGTTCGACCGGATCCCCGTGCGACTGACGGTGTTTGAACCGCACCGACCGTCCCGCATCGATCGCGGCGAGCAGCTTGCCCAGCACCGGCTCCGACCCGCGCGTGCGCGCCGGCACCGCGGGCACGGCAGACACCCCGGCGTCGGGCTCCACGTGAATACCGGCCGCCCGCAGCTTCAGCAGCCCGCCCTCGGCCGCGGCCGCCAGCTCGGGCGATTCCCACAACTGCACCGCCACCGCGACCGCGGCGGACTCCTCGCTGGTCAGATCGATGTCCGGCAGCTCGTAGGCGTCCCGGTTGATGCGATAGCCCTCGACGCTCGACAACCGGCTCACCGGTCCGATCTCCAGGGGTATGCCCAGATCGCGCAGCTCGTTCTTGTCGCGCTCGAACATCCGGCTGAAGGCCTCGTCGCTCGCGGACTCCTCGTACCCGGCGACCGACTCCCGGATCCGCTCCGCGGTCAGGAACTGCCGGGTGGACAGCAGCGCGATAACCAGATTCATCAACCGCTCGACCTTGGATATCGCCACCCCGTAGAGAGTAATGGGAGCGTCGCCGGTGTGAAGCATGGGCGGTCTCGTTTTTCCCCCGGCGGCCCCCGAGGCGGCCCATCCCAAAACCGGACAAAGCGGTCGAAACGCACTACGGGCCGCGAACCTGCTGGTTCGCGGCCCGCACGAGCGATTGCCCTACATGGAGGCGATCAGCCGATCCACGCGCTCGTCGACCGAACGGAACGGGTCCTTGCAGAGCACGGTCCGCTGCGCCTGGTCATTGAGCTTGAGGTGGACCCAGTCGACGGTGAAGTCGCGGCCCGCCTCCTGAGCGGCGGTGATGAAATCGCCGCGCAGCTTGGCGCGGGTGGTCTGCGGCGGCGTGGTGACCGCCGCGTCGACCGCCTCGTCCTCGGTGATCCGCTTGGCCAGACCCTTGCGGGCGAGCAGGTCGAAGACGCCGCGACCCCGCTTGATGTCGTGATAGGCCAGATCCAGCTGGGCGATCTTGGGATCGGACAGCTCCATGTTGTAGCGGTCCTGGTAGCGCTGGAACAGCTTGCGCTTGATCACCCAGTCGATCTCGGTGTCCACCTTGGCGAAGTCCTGCGCCTCCACCGCGTCGAGGGTGCGGCCCCACAGATCCACCACGGCGTCGACCTGCGGATCGCGGTCGCGGTTGCGCAGGTGCTCGACGGCGCGGGCGTAGTACTCGCGCTGGATCTCCAGCGCCGACGCCTGCCGCCCGCCCGCCAGCCGCACGGGACGGCGACCGGTGAGATCGTGCGACACCTCGCGGATGGCGCGAATCGGGTTGTCCAGAGCGAAATCTCGGAACGCGACGCCCGCCTCGATCATCTCCAGCACCAGCGACGCCGTGCCCACCTTGAGCATGGTCGTCGGTTCGGCCATGTTCGAGTCGCCCACGATGACGTGTAGGCGCCGATACTTCTCGGCGTCGGCGTGCGGCTCGTCGCGGGTGTTGATGATCGGCCGCGACCGCGTGGTCGCCGAGGACACGCCCTCCCAGATGTGCTCGGCCCGCTGCGACAGGCAGAAGGTGGCCGCCTTCGGCGTCTGGAGCACCTTCCCGGCCCCGCAGATCAACTGCCGGGTAACCAGGAACGGCAACAGCACGTCGGAGATGCGGGAGAACTCCCCGGCCCGGACCACGAGGAAGTTCTCGTGGCACCCGTAGGAGTTGCCCGCGGAGTCGGTGTTGTTCTTGAACAGGTAGATATCGCCGCCGATACCCTCCTCCGCGAGCCGCTGCTCGGCGTCTATGAGCAGATCCTCCAGGACCCGCTCGCCGGCGCGGTCGTGAGTGACCAACTGCACCAAGCTGTCACATTCGGCCGTAGCGTACTCCGGATGGGAACCGACATCGAGGTAGAGCCGGGCACCATTACGAAGGAACACGTTCGAGCTACGGCCCCAGGAAACTACCCGGCGGAACAGATACCGGGCCACCTCGTCAGGACTCAACCGACGGTGACCGTGGAACGTGCACGTCACCCCGAATTCGGTCTCGATCCCCATGATTCGTCGCTGCACCCTATCGACATTACAGCGGAATAGTGCCCGGTAACGGCCTTGTCGGACAGCTGATGCAAACGTATTCACAACGATTTAGCACGGGGTGCAACGCCGCACGCGCTCTACCCTGCGAAAAAGCAAGGCTCCTTTGCACTCTGCTATTGAGAGTGCAAAGGAGCCTTATCCCGAATAGCGGGATTTGCCTACGTCGGCGGGGCCTTAGGAGGGGTCCCCGCTCGACGGCTTGTCGGCTTCGGCGGCCGCTTTCGCGGTGGGAGCCTTGCCGGTGATCAACTCTTGCAGCGCGGCGCCCTGGATCCGCGGAAGGACCGCCGGGGGCGGGACTGCTCCAGGGTTGCCACCTCGAGGGAGGAGACGCCCACGGGGCGCCCCTTGTCCTTGTCGCCCTCGGGGACGGCCTTCTGCAGCGCGGCCACCGCCGTGGTGATGGCCGAATGCAGGTCCATGCCGGGTTTGTAGGACGCCTTGAGGGCGGTGGTGATCGGTTCGGTGTTGCCGCCCATCACCACGTATTCCCGTTCGTCGACGATGGATCCGTCGAAGTTGATGCGGTAGAGCACCGAGTTCGTGTTCTGCTCGGGGAACCCCACCTCGGCGACGCAGATCTCCACCTCGTAGGGCTTGAGCTGGTCGGTGAAGATGGTGCCCAGGCTCTGGGCGTACAGATTGGCCAGGAACCGGCCGGTCACGTCGCGGCGATCGAACTGGTAGCCGCGCAGATCGGCCTGCAGGATGCCCCCGCGGCGCAGCGCCTCGAACTCGTTGTACTTGCCGACCGCGGCGAATCCGACCCGGTCGTAGAGCTCGCTGATCTTGTGGAGGGTGGCCGAGGGGTTCTCGGCCACGAACACCACGCCCTTGTCGTAGACCAGCACGACGACACTGCGGCCGCGCGCGATGCCCTTGCGCGCGAGCTCGGTCTTGTCGCGCATGATCTGTTCGGCCGACGCGTAATACGGCAGTGTCATGCTTCGCCGATCCCCTCTGCCGCCAGCGCGGCCCGCTCCTCCACCATGGACCGCGCGATCTCCTTCAGGCGGTCCTCGGTGACCTCCACCGAACCCTCGGAGTCGATCACGATCGCCGTCGGGTAGATGTTGCGCATGGTGTCGGGACCGCCCGTGGCGGTGTCGTCGTCGGCGGCGTCGAAGAGCGATTCGATCGCGATCCGCAGCGCCCGGTCCTGATCGATCCCGCGCGCGTAGGTCTTCTTCAGCGAGGACTTGGCGAACAGTGAACCCGACCCCACCGCGGTGTACCCGAACCGTTCCTCGCTGCGCCCGCCGACCACGTCGTAGGACACGATGCGCCCGGCCTTGTCCGGGTCCAGGGCGTCCGGGTCGAAGCCGACGAGCAGCGGGACCACCGCCAGCCCCTGCAGGGCCGCGGGGAGGTTGTCGCGCACCATCTTCGACAGCTTGTTGGACTTGCCGTCGAAGGTGAGGGGAACGCCCTCGATCTTCTCGTAGTACTCGAGCTCGACCGCGAACAGGCGAATCATCTCGATCGCCATCCCCGCGGTACCGGCGATGCCGGCCGCTGAGTAGGTATCGGTGATGTACACCTTCTCGATGTCGCGCTGGGCCAGCAGGTTGCCCTGGGTGGCCCGGCGGTCACCGGCGATCAGCACCCCGCCGCGGTAGCTGACCGCGACGATGGTGGTGCCGTGCGGCGCGATGTCCGACGGTACCCCCGGATTCGGGTGGTGGCCGCCGGAACCGAATCCGTTGCCGGGCAACAATTCCGGAGCGTGGAGACGCAGGTACTCGGAGAAAGAGGATTGGGCGAACCCCAACTGGAGCCGCAGGGGGTCACCTTGGGTCACTGGCCGCCCTTCTGCACGTATGCGCGGACGAAGTCCTCCGCGTTCTCCTCGAGCACGTCGTCGATCTCGTCGAGCAGGTCGTCGGTTTCCTCCGCCAGCTTCTCGCGACGCTCCTGTCCAGCCCCGCCGTCCCCGGCCGGTCCCTCGTCCTCGTCGCCGCCACCGGCGCGCTTGGTCTGCTCTTGTGCCATAGCAGCCGACCTCCTCTGTGATCATCGGCGAGCACCGGAGAAGACCCGATGCTCGTGAGGTCAACAGTACCCACCAGCGGGGACAACATGCCGGATTAAGCGTCATTGTGCTGTGCCCGCGATCTTCCCGACGCCATGTCGCGGACACGAAAAAGGGGCACGGGATTCAGTTCCCGTACCCCTCTCACGTGGGACTAGTGGGTCAGTTGCTGCACCAGTTCCGAGGCGGTGTGCACGCCGTCGAGGAGTTTGCCCACGTGGGACTTGGTGCCGCGACGCGGTTCCAGGGTGGGAATCCGCACCAGCGAATCGCCGCCCAGGTCGAAGATCACCGAATCCCAGCTCGCCGCCGCGATATCCGCGCCGAAGCGGCGCAGGCACTCCCCGCGGAAGTAGGCGCGGGTGTCGGTGGGCGGGTTGGTCATGGCGTCGGTCACCTGCTGCTCGGTGACCAGGCGCTGCATCGAGCCGCGCGCCACCAGGCGGTTGTAGAGGCCCTTGTCCAGGCGCACATCCGAGTACTGCAGGTCGACCAGGTGCAGTTTGGGGGCGGCCCAGGTCAGGCCCTCCCGGTTGCGGATGCCCTCGAGCAGGCGCAGCTTGGCGCACCAGTCCAGCAGGTCGGCGCATTCGAAGGGGTCGCGCTCGAGCAGGTCGAGCACGTGCGCCCACTTCTCGATGACATCCTGCACGCGCGGATCGTCGTTTCCGGTGCGGTCCATGAACTTCTCGACCCGGTCGAGGTAGATGCGTTGCAGCGCAAGGCCGGTCAGCTCGCGGCCGTCGGAAAGGGCAACGGTGGCACGCAGAGTCGGGTCGTGGCTGATGGTGTGCACGGCGGTGACCGGGCGGGCCAGCTGCAGATCCGAGAAGTCCTCGCCGGCCTCGATCATGTCCAGCACCAGCGCCGCGGTGCCGACCTTGAGGTAGGTGGACCATTCGGCGAGATTGGCGTCGCCGATGATGACGTGCAGGCGGCGGTACTTGTCGGCGTCGGCGTGCGGCTCGTCGCGGGTGTTGATGATGCCGCGCTTGAGGGTGGTCTCGAGCCCCACCTCGACCTCGATGTAGTCCGCGCGCTGCGAGAGCTGGAAGCCGGGCGTATCACCGGACTGGCCGATGCCCACGCGCCCGGACCCGCACACCACCTGGCGGGAGGCGAAGAACGGGGTCAGGCCCACGATGATCTGGTTGAACGGGGTCTCCCGGCTCATCAGATAGTTCTCGTGGGTGCCGTAGGAGGCGCCCTTGCCGTCGACGTTGTTCTTGTACAGCTGCATGCGGGCCGCGCCCGGCACGCTGGAGGCGTAGCGGGCCGCGGCCTCCATGACCCGTTCACCGGCCTTGTCCCAGATCACGGCGTCGAGCGGGTCGGTCACCTCGGGGGCGGAGTATTCGGGGTGAGCGTGGTCGACGTACAGGCGAGCCCCGTTGGTGAGGATCATGTTCGCCGCCCCGACCTCGTCGGCATCGATCACCGGCGCGGGCCCGTTGAGCCTGCCGAGATCGAATCCGCGCGCGTCCCGCAACGGCGATTCCACCTCATAGTCCCAGCGTGTGCGCTTGGCGCGCGGCACGCCTTCGGCCGCGGCGTAGGCGAGCACCGCCTGGGTGGAGGTAAGAATCGGGTTGGCGGACGGCTCGGTAGGCGTCGAAATGCCGTACTCGACCTCGATTCCGATGATGCGCTGCATGGCTTCGAGCCTAGGCGAAAGGGGGGCCCGGACGCGGGTGGACTGTCCGGGTCGATCTCATTCGTGAGACGTACCCGGGGTCGTTCTCACGGGCGATCCGCGCGGGGCCGGGCGACGGCACAATCACCTCCATGGTCGAACCGGCTTCCACCCCGCGCCCTCCACATCCGGCCGGCACGGTCGCCGACGACCCGATTTCCGTTCCCGCCCAGTCGCATTCGAGCCGCGTCGCCGCGCTGGACGTGTTGCGCGGCATCGCCATCCTGGGCACGCTGGGCACCAATATCTGGATCTTCACCAATGCCGAAGGGCTGCTCGGGTATATCGCGCGCAGTGACGAGCCGCACGGGGCGTGGCTGTGGGTCGAGCGATTCCTGCAGCAGCTGGCGCAGGGCAAGTTCCTGGGACTGCTGACGGTCATGTTCGGCATCGGATTGGCTATTCAGCAGCAATCGGCGCGGCGGGCCGGGCGGACGTGGCCGGGCAGGTACCCGATCCGGGCGGGGCTGCTGTTCGTCGACGGGCTGGTGAACTACTTCCTCGTCGCCGAATTCGACGTGCTGATGGGGTACGCGGTCACCGGACTGGTGGTGGCGTTCATCCTGGCGACGAGCCCGAAAACGCAGCGGCGCTGGCTGATCGCGCAGGCGAGCATCCATCTGAGCATGCTGACGCTGTTCGCGGTCGCGATCGCCTTCGGCAACGCCGACGATTCTGGCGGCCGCCGGGCACTGGATCCGAATCCCTACGCCGACGGTTCGTTCTGGGATCTGGTGGCGTTCCGGTGGGAGCACCTGCTGGTGTTCCGCCTCGAACCGATCCTCATCTTCCCGATGTCGATCGCCCTGTTCCTGCTCGGCGCCCGCCTGTTCCGGGCCGGGATCTTCGAACCCGGGGGCGCGCGAATCCGTCGGCGGCTCATGCTGATCGGCTTCGCCGTCGCCGCGCCGACCGACCTGTTGCTGGGCATGCTGGGCGGCGATCTGATCCTGCTCGCCCGCTACGGCACCGCGCCCCTGGTCGCGCTGGGCATCCTGGCCCTGGTCGCCGAGATCTACGCGCACCGGCTCGGCCCCGGCTGGGTGGGCCGCCGGTTCGGTGAGGTCGGCCGAATGGCCTTGAGCTGCTACATCCTCCAGAACCTGGTGCCCGGATTCCTGTGCTACGGCTGGGGTCTCGGCCTGGCGAGCCTGGTGTCGGCCAATGCCAGGGTGCCGTTCACGGTGGCCGTGTACGTGCTGGTCTGCGCGCTCATGCTGACCGTCGCCCACCTCTGGCTGCGGCGCTTCGAACGCGGACCGGTGGAGTGGCTGTGGCATCGCGGCTACCGCGCCCTCAGCGGCGCGGGCCGCGCGACTACCTGATCCAGTCGATGGACCGCAGGTAGGGCGACTGCCCGCCGAGGCAGCCCGAGAGCCGGTAGAGGCTGTGCGCGGGAACGATATCGGCGAAGTCCTCGCCGACGGAGCTGCCGCTGCCGTCGGTGTCTGTGTACTCGCACTGCATCGTGCCCGAGACCGCGTAGTCGTGGTCGGTGTCGTTGCGGCAGTCCAGGACGTCGCAGTGCAGTCCGTCGGGGAGGTCGGCGTCCGCGGCGGCCGCGGCCATCGGCGCCAGTGCGGCCGCGGCGACGGCGGTGAGCACGGCCAGCCGGGCCAGGGGGCGGGATGCCATCGGGGTCCTCCGGTCGAACGACCTCACGCCCGCGCCGCCTCGGTGCGCGAGAGCAGGTCGGCGACGACGGTGTCGCGGGTCAGCGGCACGTCCAGACTACGGGCATTGCCCTCGAGCAGGGACAGCACCGATTCGGTGAGGATGCCCTCGATGTGCTCGGAGGACAGGGTGGGCGCCGCGCGCCAGCTGTTGACCACGCCGTCGACGAAACCGACCGTGCCGAAGGCCATGGGGCGGGCCCGGTTCCGGTCGATGCCGAAGCGGTTCAGGGCGTCGGCGAACAGGTCGGCCAGCCGGCCGCCGATGCGGTCGCGGGCGCCGGCCAGGGCGGTGGAGGATTCGCCGTGCGGGTCGGCGGCGGCCAGGAAGCGGTGCAGGTTCGGGTGCAGTTCCACCCAGCCGACATAGGTGCCGACCGCGCCGCGCACCAGGTCGCGGACGGTGCCCTCGGGGTGCAGGCGCGGAAGCAGTTGCGCGGTCAGCGAATCCAGGATGTGGCGGCGGATGGCCTCGTCGAGGTCGGCGCGGCCATCGAAGTGCCGGTAGACGACCGGTCGCGGGACGGTCAGGCGGTCGGCGATCTGCTGGACCGAGATCTCGGTGCCGTTCTCCTCGATGACGGCCAGCGCGGCATCCAGCATCTCGGTGCGGCGACGGGCCTTGTGGCTGTCCCAGCGGGTGCTGCGGCCGTCGGCGGGCGGCGCGGGTTGCTTGCGTCGGGTGCCGGTCACGGGCCTCACGATACCCACCTCCGCATTGACCGAGACAGCATGTACCACTAATCTGAGTGTAACAGCCTGTATCAGTAAACGAGTCAGGAGCTGTCATGGGCGACCACGCGACCTCGGCCCCGGCGGCCACTGCGCACACCGCGCGCGAATCCTTCGCTCAGCGCTTGCTGACCGGATCGGTGAAGAAGTCCTACGACCCGGTCGTCGACCTGGACTGGGACGCACCCCTGGACCCGGACAAGCTGTTCCTGCCGCCCGAGGTGATCTCGCTCTACGGCACCCCGCTCTGGGACGCCATGACCCCCGATCAACGCCGCGAGCTGTCGCGCGAAGAGCTGGCCAATGTGCTCTCGGTCGGCATCTGGTTCGAGAACCTGCTCAACCGGCTACTGCTGCGCGAACTCATGGCCGGCGACCCGACCTCACGGCACGCGCACTACACGCTCACCGAGATGGGCGACGAATGCCGGCACATGATGATGTTCGGCAAGCTCATCGACCGCGTCGGCGCGCGACCTTACTGGCCCAACCGGTACGAGCGCTGGACGATCAGCGGCCTGCAGCTGGTCCTGCGCGGATCGATGGTGTGGGTGGGCGCACTGGTCGGCGAGGAGATCTTCGACGCGATCCAGCGCCGGACCCTCGACGATCCGGATCTGCAGCCATTGGTGGCGCGGGCCATGCGCATTCACGTCACCGAGGAGGCGCGCCACATCGGGTTCGCGCGTGACGCGCTCGCGCACCGGGTGCCGACCATGTCCCGGGCCGAATTGCATTACACGCGACTGTGTGTCGCGGTGGCCGTCCCCTGTTCGTGCATCTGATGACCAACTGGCACATGTACGCCCGCGCGGGCGTCGAGGACGGGCGCGCGGCGCGGCGGCTGGCCCGCGCCAATCCGCATTCGCGGCGCGCGCTCGGGCTGGGTGCGGCGAATCTCGGTGCGTTCCTGGACAAGCAGGGGTTGATCGGGCCGATCGGCAAACGGGTCTGGCGGCGCCGAGGACTGCTGTGAGATTCGGGCGGGCCCGCCGCGACCGGCAGGCTGCCGCGGACACGACCGAGAGCTACCCCGATCCCGAACCGGCACCGGACTATTCCGGCCCGGCGCTGCTCGACGCGCCGGGTGTCGAGGTCGCGGTGCGCGTCGCCCTGACCGGGCGCCTCGACCCGACCGATGGCCAGTTCCATTGGTACGGACGGGTTTCCGCCGCCGACGGGACGGCGTTGCCCGATCCCGGTCGCGGGCAGGTCTTTCTCACCGTCCCCGGCCGCACCCCGACGCCCGGCGTGCTCCAGGAACGCGATCCGTGGGGCAATCTGCGGATCGCCGGGATCGGCGCGCAGCCGTTCTCGCTGTAGCGCAGCGGTGTTCGTCCGTCAGCGGGTCAGGCCCACGAAGTCGGCCATGGCCTCGATGGAGTAGGCGAAGAACGGTCCCGCCGGATCCATGCTGTTGTCGAGCTGTCCGAACAGCTCGAAGGTGACCGTGCCGTAGAGCTGCGTCCAGGCCATCACCCCCCGCACCACCGCGACCTCGGGCAGGCCGGGCGCGACCTGTTCGGCGATGCCGGCGGATTGTGCGGCCAGCACGGGGTCGACCGGCGAGTCGGGCACGGTGAGGCTGCCCGATTTCCAGGCCCGATTCACGATGCCCAGCGCGGCGACCGGCACCCGGGAGGCGGGCCCGATGGTGGACTCGGGGGCTCGATAGCCCGGCACGGGCGAGCCGTAGACCAGGGCGTACTCGTGCGGATGGGCCCTGGCCCAGTCCCGCACCGCGTGCGACATCCCCCGCCACTGGGCGCGGGGGGCGTCCGCGGCGGCCACGGCGTTCTCGACCGCGTCGGCGATGCTGTCGTACGCCTCGATGATGAGCGTGGTGAGCAGGTCGTCGCGGCTGGGGAAGTACCGGTACAGCGCCGAGGACACCATGCCCAGTTCCCGCGCGATCGCGCGCAGGGAAAGCGCGGGCGCCCCGGACTCGGCGAGCTGCCGGCGGGCGGCGTCGGTGATCTCGCGGGTGATCTCGGCTCTGGCCCGGGCGCGGGCGGTGCGGGGGACGCTCATTCCGACAAGTGTGCCACGTTTCGGATCACCTGAATATTTCGAGAGCAGCGCTCTTGACATTCCGCAAGGCGTGCATGCACACTGATCTCAACAGAGAGCACCGCTCTCGCAGAGTGAAGAGGAAGATCCCATGGACGCCCACGCCGCCGCCACCCGCTACATCGGCCCCACCGGTCTCGACCCCTACATGAACCGGTTCTTCAACATGCTCCCCAAGCTCGGCATCAGCATCGCCGGCTCCCGCCTGCTGGCGGTGCGCGGCCGCAAGTCCGGCGAATGGCGCACCACCCTGGTCAATGTCCTGACCACCGACGACGGCGCCCGCTACCTGGTCGCGCCGCGCGGCCACACCCAGTGGGTCCGCAACCTGCGCGTCTCGACGACCGGCGAACTGCGCCTGGGCCGCAAGTCGGAGACCTTCACCGCCACCGAACTCCCCGACGCCGACAAGATCCCCGTCCTGCGCGCCTACCTCGACCGCTGGGGCTGGGAGGTCGGCCGCTTCTTCGAAGGCGTCACCAAGAACGCCACCGACGCCGAATTGGCCGAGATCGCACCGGGATTCCCGGTCTTCGCGCTGGCCTGACCCGCCGCTCGGCAGACAGATCGCCCCGGCGAGGCATGCAGCCTCGCCGGGGCGAAGTCGTGTCCGGACCCGGCCGTGCCGGTCGGCTCAGCGCAGTTCGTCGAGGGATTCGTCGTCGCGGGCGACGAAGGCGCGGCCGTCGGCGGTGAAGACGATGGGGCGCTGGATGAGGCGGGGGTGGGTGGCGAGGGCTTCGATCCAGCGGTCGCGGTCCGCGGGGGTGCGGCCCCAGGCGGCGACGCCGAGCTCCTTGGCCTGGGCCTCGGCGGTGCGGGTGATGTCCCACGGTTCCAGGCCGAGTTTGGTCAGGGCGGCGCGGATCTCGTCGGCCGAAGGCGGGTTGTCGAGGTAGCGGCGCTCGACGTAGTCCGAGCCGGTCTCCTCGAGCACCGCCTTGGCGGTACGGCTCTTCGAGCACTGCGGGTTGTGCCAGATTTCGGTCTCTGCCATGCCGCCAGCCTAGGCCGCCGCGGGCACTCCCCCGGTCACCGGCACGGTCAGAGCCAGTCCACGACCCAGCGGTAGGGGCGCATCCAATAGAGGCCACCGTCGGGAATCGGCGCGCCCCAGCGCTGTTCGGCCTGGGTGAGCTGCCAGCGGTATTCGGGGGCCGGTTCGCCGCCGTGGATCTCGAGCAGGTGGCGGCGCCAGCTGCCGATCATGGCGGGCACGACCTGGCGGTCGTTCTCGTAGGCCCACTCCACGTTTCGGGTCATCAGGCTGTCGACGGCGTGGTTGGCGGCGTTCGGGTCGCCGGTGCTCAGCGAGTGCAGGAACGCGGCGACCAGGTTGTAGGCGATGGCGTCATGCACGGAGGTCTGCCCGTTCTCGAGCGACCAGATGCCCAGGTAGGTGGGTCCCTGCTCGTCGATCCACACCGAATGCGCCTCGCCGACCCGATTGTCGAAGATGAGCGCGGTGAGCAGGCCCAAGGTGGCCTTGCCCATGATGAGCGGGTCCGGTCGACCGGTGCCGACGGCGTCGTCCATCAGCGCCCGGTAGGCGGCCGCCGCGATGCCGGGCCGGTTGGCGTCCATCAGCGCGTCGGCGGTCTCGCCGCCTGCGAGCTGCTCGGCGGGCGGCTGGGCGGGACCCGTCACCGCCTGCGGCGCACCGTCACCGACCGGCAGGTACTCGGTCTGCATGGCGTCGGGCGCGGCGGGCGGAGCGAGCGGCGGCACACCGGGTTCGGGCTGTCCGACGCCGGGGGCGGGCGGCGCGAGGCTGGGGGCGGGCGGCGCGAGGCCGAAATCGGGGGTCGCGGCGTCCGGACCGGGCAGGATCCCGCCGAAATCCGGTCCCGCGATACCGGGTTCCGCGCCATTGACCGCGGACTGTGCCGCACCGCTGTCGAATGCGGAAAAGGCCTGATCAGGCTGTGCCGCGCCGGGTTCCGGGAACGACATCGCGTCGCCGAGCGGGTCCGCCAGGTTCAGGTCGACCGCGAGCGGGGGTCGCAGGCTGGGGGCGGTCTGCAGATATTCCAGTGCCACCCGGGCGAATTCGTTGTCCTGGGTTTCGAGCCATTCGCGCCCGGCCCGCAGGGTGTCGATCAGGTGCTCGCCGACGCCCTGTTCGATGGCGGCGCACAGCGCGTAGTAGCCGTAGCCGCGGTAGTCGTCGTGGCCGACGCCCTCGGTGATGAGCAGCTGCGCATATCTGCTTGCCAGGTCGTGTCTTTCGAGGTCGCCGAGCAGGGTGCAGGCGGTCATGGCCGCCATCAGCACCTCGGCGTGTTCGCCGTGGGTGCGGCGCAGTTCGATGCAGCGGTCGGCCATCAGGACGGCGCTGTCGGGCAGGCCCTGTTGGGTGGCGGCCTCGACGGCCATCGAGTACATGGTGGCCAGGGTGGCGGGCGGGATGTCGGCCGGGTAGCGGGCCGGTCCGTGTTCGGCCAGGTGTAGGGCCTGGGCGTAATCGCCCGCGGCGAAGGCGGATCGGAAGCGGTAGGACACGATCCAGCCGTATTCCTTGGGATCGGGGACCCCCGGCAGCTCGTCGTCGAACGCCGACAACCGGGCCAGCGCCTCCTCGGCCCGGCCGGTCTCCAGCATGCCGCTCGCCTCGTTCATCACCTCGACGAACGCATTTCGATCCATGGCCTACTCGCCTTCCCGCATATGTCAGCCCCGGATCGTATGACCGTGCCACGATCCCGCGCGGTCACTGAGGTAAAGGTCATAGTTTGACGCCACCCCACATGACCACGCGTTGTCATTCGCGTGGCACGTTGTGTCACAACGGTATTCCCGCGCCGCGCCGCGAACCCGCCTCCCTGCGGGTCATTCTCGCGTCACGACCGATCCGTCCGGTCCCCAATGTAACGACAACACACCGAGTGGACACGTAACCGCCCTCGGCGCGTCGGAGTGGACTCGCGAGTGAATCGCGTCGGTTCCTACAGCGCGGGCAAAGTGCTGCCGGGAGCCGGGACAAAGGTGACGATGCGCTGCCGAGGGTCGCCCGGCAGTTCGAGGTTCTCGTAGGTGAAGGACAGCTCGCCGGACGATGGATGGCGGATCCGTTTGACCCCGTGGCTGCGGTGCTCGACGTCGCCCGCGGCCCAGAGCGCGGCGAATTCGGCGCAGGCGGTGGTCAGCTCGTCGATCAGCGCCGCGGTGGCGGGGTCGTCCGGGTAGCGTCCGGCGACGCGGCGCAGCTGGGCGACGGTGGCGGCGGCGACGGCGTCCCAGTCACCGTAGAAGTCGCGTGCGGCCGGGTCCGCGAACAGGGCGCGGGCCATGTTGCCCGCGATCATGGCGCCGAAGACATAGTGCGCCAAGGGATTCGCGGCCAGGACGTCGAAAGTGTCGGTGATCAGCGCCGCGGGGGCTTTGTCGATCAGGTCGAGCATGCGCAGCAGTTCCGGCCGCGGAGCGGGCGCGACGCCGGCGGCCGGGCGGGGCGGGTGGGCCAGGGCGTGCAGGTGTTCGGTCTCGACGGCGTCGAGACCGAGCGCGGCGGCCAGGCCGTCGAGCACCTCGGCCGACGGGTTGGCGGCGCGGCGCTGTTCGAGCCGCTGGTAGTACTCGGCGCTGATGCCCGCGAGGTGCGCGAGCTCGGACCGGCGCAGGCCGGGGACGCGTCGAAGGCCGGAGGGCGGCAGGCCCGATGCCTGCGGGTCGACCCGCGCGCGCCGTGACTTCAGGAATTCCGCCAGGTCCTCACGCACCGCCATGTACGCAGTTCTACACGGTCCGGCGGTGGGTGGCCCCGGCGATACCAGACACGACTCGCCCTGGTTGGCGGCTTCCGGCGCGCGCAGCATCGGTGACACCGATTCCCTTGCACGGTAGGAGATTTGACATGAGTGCTTCCGCTCAGCAGCGCGCCGACATCATCGAGGCCGCCACCAGGCTGTTCTGGTTCATCGATATTCGCGACTGGGACGCCTTCCCGGGCGTCTTCGCCGACGAGGTCACCCTCGACTATTCGAGTGTCTGGGGCGGTGAGCCGGCGCGGGTGACGCCGGGGCAGATCCGGGCCGACTGGGAGAAGCTGATCGGCGCCTTCGACGCCACCCAGCATCTGCTCGGCAATCACCTGGTGACCGTGGACGGCGATCGCGCCGAGTTGACCGCGGTGTTCCAGGCGGTCCATATTCTGGCCAATCCGCTCGGCTCGCCGCGCTGGACGCTGGGCGGCACCTACCGCATCGGCCTGCACCTGGCGGACGACGAGTGGAAGGTGGATTCGATGGTGATGACCGCGCAGTGGGCCGACGGCAACAAGGACATCATGAACCTGGTGTCGGGTGGGCAGCGTCCGACCGCGGCGTAACGGCCTGGGAGACGGGAATGGGAGGGTTCGTTGTCCCTCCCCTTTCAACATATATCGCACCGGGGGGCTTGCGGCAAGGCCCGGGGATGGCGCACAATCGCTGGCCGAGGGCTGCAACCTGCGCGGATGTCGCGCGGGCGGCGGCCGGGGATCTGCTGGGCGGAAGGTGTGGTGCTGGTGTCGGATCAGGGATATGCGAACGAACTGCGGTCGGAGCAGGACTATGTGGACGGCCTGTACGCGCGGCTGGATGCCGAGCGGGCGCGGGTCAAGGGCCGCTACAGCGAGACGCTGACCGTGCGCGGCAATGCCACGGTGATGGTGGAGCGCGATGCCGAGGCGCGGGCGCTGGCCAAGGAGTCGGCGCGACTGGGTGTGGCCGACAACGGGTTGTGCTTCGGGCGGCTGGACCGGGAGACCGGCGAGCACACCTATATCGGCCGGATCGGCATCTACGACGAGGCGAACGAGTTCGAGCCGCTGCTGCAGGATTGGCGGGCGCCGGCGTCGCAGGCGTTCTACACCGCGACCGCCGCGAGCCCGAGCAGATGCGGCGGCGTCGCCAATTCCACACGCGCGGGCGGCAGGTGGTGGATTTCACCGACGAGGTGTTCGGCCGTCCCGGTGACGGTGAGCGCGGTGACGCGGCGCTGCTGGCGGCGGTCGACGCCCCGCGCGGCGAGGGCATGCGCGACATCGTGGCCACCATTCAGGCCGAGCAGGACCGGATCATCCGGCTCGACCATCCGGGCACGCTGGTGATCGAGGGCGGGCCGGGCACCGGCAAGACCGTGGTCGCGCTGCACCGGGTGGCGTATCTGCTCTACACCCAGCGCGAGCAGATGGAACGCAACGGGGTGCTGGTGGTCGGCCCGAATACGGCCTTCCTCCGGCACATCGGGCGGGTGCTGCCGTCGCTCGGTGAGACGAACGTGGTGTTCACCACCACCGCGGATCTGCTGCCGGGTCTGCAGGCCGCCGCGGAGGACGAGCCGGCGCCGGCGCGGCTCAAGGGTTCGCTGAAGATCCTCGATGTGCTGAAGGCCGCGGTCGCCGACCGTCAGCGCGTCCCGGAGCAGCCGGTCACCATCGAGCTGCCGGATGTGACGGTGCGGGTCGGCGCGGATGTGGCGGACTGGGCGCGGTCGGAGGCGCGTGAGAGCGGGTTGCCGCACAACCTGGCGCGCGCGACCTTCGTGGAGGTCCTCACCTGGGCGTTGACCGAGCGCGCGATCGCCCGCATCGGCGAGGGCTGGCTGACCCGCGCGGACCGCGAGGCGTGGGAGAACATGCGCGCGGATCTGCGCACCGAACTGGCCGAGCACGACGGCTTCACCGCGCTGCTCGACGAGCTGTGGCCGACCCTGACCCCGGAATCGATACTCGCCGAGCTGCTCTCGTCGCCCGATCGGTTGCGCGCTGCCGGCGCCGACCCGGCGCTCTGGCGGGCCGACGGCGAGGCGTGGACGGTGTCGGATGTCCCGCTGCTCGACGAGCTGATCGATCTGCTGGGCCGCGACACCTCCGCCGAGGACGCGGCGGCCGAGCGGGAACGCAAGGCGCAGGCCGCCTACGCCGAGGAGGTGCTCGACCTGCTGGTCAACCGCGCCGACCACATGGACGACGAGGATCATCTGTTCGCCACCGACATGCTCTACGGCGAGGACCTGGCCGAGCGTTTCCTCGAACGCGACACCCGGGAGCTCGCCGAACGCGCCGCCGCGGACCGGGATTGGACCTACCGGCACATCGTGGTCGACGAGGCCCAGGAGCTCTCGGCGATGGAGTGGCGGGTGCTGATGCGCCGCTGCCCGAGCCATTCCTTCACCGTGGTGGGCGATCTCGCACAGCGCCGTTCGGCGGCGGGCGCGACCTCGTGGGCGGAGATGCTCGACACCTACGTGCCCGGCCGCTGGCTCTACCGGTCGCTGACGGTGAACTACCGCACCCCGGCGGAGATCATGGCGGTGGCCGCGGCGGTGCTCGCCGATTTCGCCCCCGATGTGACGCCGCCGGAGTCGGTGCGCGCCTGCGGCGTCCAGCCCTGGGGCCGACAGCTCTCCCCCGCCGAAATGCCCGCCGCCATCGAGGAATTCGTCCGCGACGAGGCCGGGCGCGAGGGCACCAGCATCGTGATCGGCCCGCCCGGCATGCCCGGCGCGGTCCCCGCCTCGGAGACCAAGGGCCTCGAGTTCGACGCCGTCCTGGTGGTCGAACCCGAGCACATCCTGGCCGACGGCCCCCGCGGCGCGGCCGAACTGTACGTCGCCCTCACCCGCGCCACCCAGCGCCTGGGCGTCCTGCACGAAGGCCCGCTCCCGCAGGCCCTGTCGGGTCTCTACACGTCGAAGTAGAGCTCGAATTCGTAGGGGTGCGGGCGGAGGTTGATCTCGGCGATCTCGGTGTCGCGCTTGAGCCGGATCCAGGTGTCGATCAGGTCCTCGGTGAAAACCCCGCCCTGGGTGAGGTAGTCGTGGTCGGCCTCGAGGCGGTTGACGACCTCCTCGAGGCTGCCGGGGGTCTGGGTGACCTCGGCGGACTCCTCGGGGGTGAGCTCGTAGAGGTCCTTGTCGACGGGGAGCGCGGGCTCGATCTTGTTGGTGATGCCGTCGAGTCCGGCCATCATCATGGCGGCGAAGGACAGGTACGGGTTGCCCGAGGAGTCGGGGCAACGGAATTCGAGCCGCTTGGCGCGGGCGTTGGTGCCGGTCACCGGGATTCGCACCGCGGCGGACCGATTGCGCTGGCTGTACACCAGATTCACGGGGGCCTCGTAGCCGGGGACCAGGCGCTTGTAGGAGTTCACCGTCGGGTTGGTGAAGGCCAGTAGCGACGGCGCGTGGTGCAGCAGGCCGCCGATGTAGTGGCGCGCCAGATCCGAGAGTCCCGCGTAGCCGGCCTCGTCGTAGAACAGCGGCGCGCCGTCCTTCCACAGCGATTGGTGCACGTGCATGCCGGAACCGTTGTCGCCGAAGAGCGGTTTGGGCATGAAGGTGACGGTCTTGCCGTCCGCCCAGGCCGTGTTCTTGATGATGTACTTGTAGAGCATGAGGTCGTCGGCGGCGGCGAGCAGGGTGTTGAACCGGTAGTTGATCTCGGCCTGTCCGGCGGTGCCGACCTCATGATGGCCTTTCTCCAATTCGAATCCGGCCTCCTGCAGGTGGGTGCACATGAGGTCGCGCAGATCGACGTCGGCGTCATAGGGCGCGACGGGGAAATAGCCGCCTTTGGGCCGCACTTTGTAACCGCGGTTGAGCGTGCCGTCCGGGTTGATTTTCTCGCCGGTATTCCAATCCGCCGAGGACGAATCCACTTCGTAGAAGGCGCGATTCATGGTGGTGTCGTAGCGGACGGAGTCGAAAATGTAGAACTCGGCCTCGGGCCCGAAATAGGCGGTGTCGGCGATTCCGGTGGAGCGCAGATATTCCTCGGCCTTGCGGGCCACATTGCGCGGGTCGCGACTGTAGGCGGCGCGGGTGTGCGGGTCGTGGACGAAGCAGCTGATATTGAGGGTCTTGGCGGCGCGGAACGAATCCAGTTGCGCGGTGCGCAGATCCGGCAGCAGCAGCATGTCGGACTCGTGGATGGCCTGGAAGCCGCGCACCGACGAGCCGTCGAAGGCGATGCCCTCCTCGACCAGTTCGGGGCCGAACATGCTCGCCGGGATGGAGAAATGCTGCTGGATGCCGGGGACGTCGCAGAAGCGGATGTCGACGTACCGGACTTCCTCGGCGTCGATGTAGTCCTGTACTCCGTTGACGGTAGGGGTGATCACCGCTGCCTCCTAGTGGCCGCGCACGCCTACCCGATCGGACGGCCCGGTCGGGGTCCGGCGGTCCTGTTCGTGCTAATCACGATACGTCGCGCGGCCGCCCGAGCGGACGTGAATGCTTTTGTCACAGTGCACAAACGATCCGTCCCGGTTCTTCCGCATTGCCACTGGCCCGCCCCGGGCTTTGTGCGATCTGCTGGAACAGCCACGGGGCCGCGCCGCCCCGACGATGTTCGAGTCAGAGGTAGGTCGTGAGTTCAACACCGGCAGTGGGGACGGCCCCGCGCACCATGGTCGAGGCGTTCCAGGCCACCGCGGCCCGCTATCCGGACGCGGTCGCGCTGCGCACGCTCGGCGGCGCGGTCTCGATCACCTGGCGCGAGTACGCCGACCGGGTGCGTGCCATCGCGAACGGACTCACGGCACTCGGCATCGGCCGGGGCGACACGGTGGCGCTGATGCTGACCAACCGGCCCGAATTCCACCTGTGCGACACCGCGATCCTGCACACCGGCGCCACGCCGTTCTCGGTGTACAACACCAATCCGGTGGAGGTGCTGGCCTATCAGTTCAGCAACGCGGGCAACAAGGCGGTGATCTGCGAGGCCCAGTTCGCGCCGGCGGTTCGTGCGGCGGTGGAGCGGGCCGCCGCGCAGGGCGGTGTGGTGGAGCACGTCATCTGTATCGACGAGGCGCTCGCGGGGTGCGTCGCGCTGACCGAGCTCGAGGCGACCGCGCCCGGCGGGTTCGACGTCGAATCCGCCTGGCGTGCGGTGGCTCCCGAGGATCTGCTCACCATCGTCTACACCTCCGGCACCACCGGCCCGCCCAAGGGCGTGGAGCTCACCCACACGAATTTCCTCGAGAATGCCCGCGTGGTGGACGAATTCGGGGGCGGCTCCCCCGATGACCGGGTGATCTCCTACCTCCCCGACGCGCATGCCGCCAATCGCTGGCTCTCGCACTACCTCTCGATCCTGACCGGCGCGCAGATCACCACCTGCCCGGACCTGAAGGAGGTCGCGGCCGCGCTCACCGAAGTGCACCCCAGCGTGTTCATGGGCGTGCCCCGGGTGTGGGTGAAAGTCAAAGCCGCGCTGGAGGAACGGTTCGCCACCGAGCCGAGCGCAGTCAAGCGACGGCTCATCGAGTGGGCCGTCGCGAGCGGCCGGGCGCGGGCGCGCGCCGCGTCGGACGGACGCGCGCTGAGCATCATCGACACCTGGCAGTTCCGCCTGGCCGATCGCCTGGTGCTGTCCGCCATCCGGGAGCAGCTGGGCCTGGACCGGATTCGCATCGCGGTCACCGGGTCCGCCCCGATCCCGAAGGACACCCACGAGTTCTTCCTCGGCCTGGGCCTGCCGCTGTGCGAGGGCTACGGCATGACCGAGTGCACCGCGGGCGCCACCATGGACCGCCCGGACCGCATCAAGATCGGCACGGTCGGTACCGCGTTCCCCGGCACCGAGGTCCGCATCGCCGGCGACGGTGAGGTGCTGGTGCGCGGCGGCAGCGTGATGCGCGGCTATCGCGGCGAACCCGCCAAGACCGCCGAGACCGTCGACGCCGACGGCTGGCTGCACACCGGCGATATCGGCGAACTCGACGCCGAGGGCTTCCTGCGGATCGTGGACCGCAAGAAGGAGCTCATCATCAACGCGGCCGGAAAGAACATGTCGCCGACCAATATCGAGAACACCGTCACCGAGCACACGCCGCTGGCGGGCGCGGTGGTGGCGATCGGTGAGGGCCGCGCCTACAACACCGCCCTCATCTGCCTGGACCCCGATCTGGCCGCCGCCTTCGCCGAGCGCCACCAGCTAACCGAGCGGGAGATTCCGGCGCTGGCCCGCGATCCGCGCGTGCTCACGACCCTGCAGGAAGGCGTCGACGCGGCGAACAGCAAGCTCTCCCGGGTGGAGCAGATCAAGAAGTTCGCGGTGCTGCCGGATGTGTGGGCGCCGGGCTCCGATCACCTCACGGCCACCGGAAAGCTGAGACGCAAACCCATAGCAACCACGTACGCCGCTACTATCGAGTCGCTGTACGGGTAGTAGGAGACTTATGCACGCGCGATTGCGGGACCGGACGCTCGAGGAGCTGTACCAACGTGCCGTCGTGGCGCGCACGGAATTCCCGGCTCTCGCCCCGCCCTACCCCAAACTCCCGGAATCCCTCGTGACCAGCGGTTTCGAACGCGGCACCGCCTTGAATGTGGACCTGTTCTTCGACTTCCTGCGCACCGGCGACGCCCCCTCCCCGGAGGACACCGCCGAGGTGGTGCAGATCGCGTTGAGCCGCATCCGCGACGGCGAAACCCTCGAGGAAGTGCTCGGCCGCTACAGCCTGGGCGCGGAGCTGATCTGGTCGCGAGTGCGCGAAACCTCCCACGGTCCCGAACGCGAACTGCTCGACGACGCCGCGATCACGCTGCTGCGCTACATCACGCTGATCACCACCCGCATCGCCACCGCCTGCGTGCAACGCGCCCACGATCCGCGCTGGGAGTTGCTCGAACGCCGCCGCGCCATTGCCGACGCGCTGCTCACCGGCCGCGACCCCGTCGAATGGGCGGGCGAGCCGGCGGTGGCGGTGCCGGACGCGTTCCTGCTCGCGGCCTTCCGCCTCGGCACCGCGCACGGCGCCGACACCGCCGAACTGCGCCACCGCATCGAAGCCATCCCGGGTGTGTTCCTGCGTCTGGACAGCGGCGGCTGGACGGCCCTGCTGCCCCTGCAGCCCGGCGACGACGGCACCGCGACGCTGGCCGCGCTGACGGCTCGCCTGCCCGGCCCCGGTCGGCTCGCCCTCGGGCAGTCTGCACAAACCGAGTCGCCAGCACCGTTCTGGGTGGGTGTGGCCACCGCGGCCTCGCGCGCGCAGGTCCCGGAGGTGTTCGCCGAGGCGCGCACGCTGGCCGAGCTGGGCCGCTGCCTGGGTCGCCCGCATCCGGTCTGCCGCCGCCCGGAGCTGTTGTTCGAATACACCGTCGCCGCGGGCGGTTCCGCGCGCGCCGGGCTGGCGGCGGTGCTCGAACCCCTCGACACCCAGGCGGTGCTGACCGAGACCCTCGACGTGTTCGTCGACACCGGCTTCAACCAGCTGGCCACCGCGCGACTGCTGAGCGTCCACCGCAATACCGTCACCTACCGCCTGGCCCGCGTGTACGAGTTGACCGGCTTGGATCCGCACCGACCGACCGATGCCATGACCCTGTCGGCCGCCCGCATCGCCCGCCGCCTCGAAACCGCCTGCTTCGCACCGTAGTTCGTCCCCTTAGTGCGTCCCGGCCCGCCACGTGCCCGCGTGGCGGGCCGCGGTTCGTCCGGGCCGCGGTTTGGTCGGCTGCACAATGCTCTCGTTCACACTCTTGGTGATTGCCGATACCGGCGCCCAGGCTCTGTGCGGTGTGCTGAACATCGACGACGAGGTCGTGCGGTGCGGCATCCGGTCCGCGCCCGCCGGGCCTCCCGACCATCCGCAGAGGTACTTCGTTGAGTAGCACCTTCCGGCCGCGCCGCTGCCGTCTGGCCCCCTGGGCCGTGGCCGGCTTCTCCGTGCTGGCCATGACCATCGCCGCCACCACGCCGTCGGCGGCCGCGCCCGTGATCGGGCCCGTGCCCGACGCGCCCGCCGATTTCGGCCTGCCCGCCGACTATCAGCCGACCCCCGCGCCGTACGGGGTGGGTTATCAACTCGGGCAGGTGGTTTCACTGTCCGACGGCACCCAGTTGCAAGCCGAGGTGCGGTATCCGACCGATCCGGCGACCGGGCAGCGGGCGGCGGGCGAGTTCCCGGTGGTCGTCAACTTCACCACCTACGGCGCGGTGGCCAGCGCCTTGACCGCCGCCATCACCTCGGTGATCGACGAACTCCACATCCAGCTGCCCGAACAGCTGAAGGACGCCCGCCGCATCATCAATCAGGCCACCTCCATGCAGGACATGCTGGTCCGGCACGGCTACATCGAGGTGACCGCGGACGTGCGCGGCACCGGCGGCTCGACCGGCGCGTGGAGCCCGGCCTCCCAGCAGGACGGCAAGGACGGCGCCGAGCTGGTGGACTGGGCGGCCAGGCTGCCCGGCTCCAACGGCAAGGTCGGCATGTACGGCTATTCGTTCCCGGGCCTGTCGGCCATGCGCACCGCCGAGACCGTGGGCCCGGATTCGCCGTTGAAGGCGATCGTGCCGTTCGCGGTGCCCAACAACATCTTCGACGAGGTGCTCAACCACGACGGCATGATGAGTCCGCTGCTGCTGACGGTCATCTCGCTGATGGTCCCGTATCTGAGCCTGATCGGCCCGTTCCTGACCGCGCCGCTGTCGCCGCAGACCTTCCTGCGCTCGCTCGGCGATCACCTGGCGGCTCTGGTCGGCCCCGACACCAGCACCGTGAAGCTGCTCTTCGACGCCTACACCGGCGGCGCCACCGCCTACGACAACTCCTGGTGGCGCGAGCGGCGTTTCGAGACCGACCTGCACAACCTGGTGGACAACGGCATCGCCATGTACCAGGTCGACGGCTGGTGGGACCTGTATCAGGAAGGCGCGGTGCGCAATTACGCGCAGCTGCAGAACCTGGCCGCCGGCCGCGACCAGTTCGCGCCGATGGCCGCCGACCAGCCGGCCGACGGGCGCTACCAATTGCTCATGGGCCCTTGGTATCACGTCGGCCTGGGCCTGGGTCCGGGCTCGCGGATGGACACCGCTCAGATCACCCTGGCCTGGTTCGACCGGTGGCTCAAGGACATTCACAACGGCGTCGACGAGACCCGCACCCCGCTGCACGTCATCGACGCCGGCAACAACGCCGCCGACACCGCGCGCTACCCGTTCGAGCCGACCGCGATCCAGCAGCGCTACTTCGACGGTGACCGGCTGGTGGCCGACAAGCCCACCGCCGCCGACGCCGCGGATCGGCTGAACTACACCGGGATCGACAACATCTGCAATCGCGAGTCGCTGGGTCAGTGGGCCGCGGGCCTGTTCGACTTCGTGTTCCGCGTGTTCACCGTCTCCAACCCGTGCACCGAGTGGGTGCAGAATCCGACCGCGGGCCTGCGCTACACCATGGACCCGGTCACCGAGCCGACCATGCTGGCCGGTCCGTCGGCGGTCACCCTGTACGCCTCCTCCACAGGCACCGACGCCGCCTTCCAGGTGTGGCTCGACGATGTCGCGCCGGACGGGACGGCGGTGAACATCACCGGCGGTTCGCAGCTGGCCAGTCAGCGCACCCTCGACGACGGCAAGACCTGGCTCGCCGCCGACGGCACCGTCTACGCCCCCGCGCACACCGTGCTGAAGGAGAACGAACAGCTGCTCACTCCGGGCGACGTGGTGCGGATGGAGATCAAGATCCGGCCCGCCTTCCACCGCCTCGAACCCGGTCACGCGCTGCGCCTGCGCATCACCACCGGCACCTTCCCGTCGACCATCCCGAATCCGGCGGATCTGGGCCGCCTGCTGGGCACCTCGCAGCAGATCCAGCGCACTGCCGCGTATCCGTCGGCGCTGGTGGTGCCGTTGGGTCCGGCGGCCGCTTTCGCGCACTAGTCCCGGCGCGCCTTGCGGTCGACACGGCCCAGCCGCGAAGATCGACGGCGTGACACAGTGAGGCTCTCGACGTTTCGGAGGTTCTCGATGCTCGAACCGCGCCAGGGCGGTTTCCGGCGCGCGCGCCGCCGCACGGCCGAGGCGGCCGACGGATTGCCGACCCGCGCCGCGGCCCGCAATGCCAAGATCACCGCGCTGCCGGTCGCCTATGCCGCGCGCCGGGTGGGCGGGCTGGGGCGGCGGGCGCTCGGGACGCCCGCGCGGGAGGTCGAACTCGATATCCAGGCGCGCACCGCCCAGCACATGTTCGAGGTGCTGGGCGAGCTGAAGGGCGTGGCGGCCAAGCTCGGTCAGCTGCTGGCACTCTACGAGCTGGCACTGCCGCCGGAGCTGGGGGAACCGTATCGGGAGGCGCTGACCCGGCTGCAGGATTCGATTCCGGCGATGCTGCCCGCGGCGGTCGACGCCGCGATGGCGGCGTCGCTGGGCCCCGGGTGGCGGGATCGGTTCGCCGAGTTCGACACTCGCGCCGCGGCGGCCGCCTCGGTGGGGCAGGTGCATCGCGCGGTGTGGCCGGACGGTCGGCGGGTGGCGGTGAAGCTCATGTATCCGGGGGCGCGCGCGGCCGTCGCCTCGGATCTCGAGCACCTGCACCGGCTGGCCCCGCTGGCCAAGGTCTTCGCCCCCGACCTCGACACGCGCGCGGTGACCGACGCCTTCGCCGAGTGCATCGGCGCCGAACTCGATTACGCCGACGAGGCCGCGACCCAGCGCATCTTCGCCAGCGCCTTCGCCGGCGACCCGGACTTCCACATCCCGGCCGTCGTCGATCAGCAGGGCGACGTGCTGGTCACCGAATGGCTGGACGGCACTCCCCTGCAACGGGTCATCGCCTCGGGGGATCCGGCCGAGCGCACCCGGGTCGGGCTGCTGGTGGCCCGCTTCGTGATGTCGAGTTTCGCGAAAACCGGTCTGCTCTATACCGATCCGCACCCCGGCAATTTCCGGGTGCTGCCCGACGGCCGGCTCGGCGTCCTGGATTTCGGGGCCTGCTCACCGTTCCCGGCCCACTTCCCCGATCTGGTCGCCGATATCGGCGAGGCCGCCCTCAACGGCGCCGACGCCGACCTGGAGGCGGCGCTGCGCCGACACGAATTCGTGCGCCCCGAACGGGAATTCGACATCGCCGCCCTGGTCACCATGGTCGCCCCGATCCGCGACCTGTATCGGCGCCCCGACGCCCACCTGACCCCGGCGTGGCTGCGGTCGCAGGTGCGCCGCGCCACCGACCCGAGCCTGTCCAATGTGGCCCGCCACCTCACCACGCGGCCGGAGTACGCGCCGATCGGCCGCACCATCCTGGCCGCCACCGGTGTGCTGTGCCAGCTCGGCGTGCACGGGCCGCTCAGCGCCGAATTGACCGCGCCGCTACCGGATCTGGCGGCGGCGGTGCACCGCTGCCGCGACCGTGAGGCGAGTGCGGCGACCGTGGTCGCGTTGCGTCCGGCTACAGATGCATCCACTGCGGCCACACCTGTGACCACGGCTTCTTCCGGCCCGAGCACTTCCAGAGGGTGACATCCTGGGTGTTGCCCTTGAACCCGAGGCGGGTATCGACCTTGCCGACCGGGTCGACGTGCTCGAACTGGCTGCGCAACACCGCCTCGTAGCCGCCGACGGCCAGCACCGCCGAGGCGTCGTCGGGCGGGGTGCCGAAGTAGCCGAAGCCGCGGCTGGGACTGAACAGCGGCGGCAGGTGCGTGCGGCCGAACTCGTCGAGAGCGCTGGCCTGCCAATAGGTGTCGGTGATGATGACCGCGTGCGCGCGTTCGGCCGGGGTGAGCCCGTCGTAGGCGCGGGTGACCTCGTCGGTGAGTTCGTGCCAGCCGAAGGACCCGTAGACGCCGATATTGATGGCGGCCTCGGCATCGTCCTTGGGCGGGTGCACCTCTTCGGCGGGCCGCCACGGTGTCGAGTAGAGGGTGAAAGCCGTTGCGCCCAGCGCGAGCACGGCCACCCCGGCGGTCAGCAGCCGCCGCCACAGCGGTGCGATGCGCTCGGCGGTGCCGACCACGCCGACCGCGCCCGCGGCGATCATGACCGCGTACATGCCCGCCGCGTAGTAGATCCGCCCGCCCGTGATCAGGAAGGCGGCGAACAACAGCAGCAGCGTGACGCCCAGGAATCGGTAGGGCCGCAGCACATCCCAGCGCAGCAGCACCCACAGCCCCCACAACAGCAGCAGCGCGCCGAGATATCCGGCCAGGCTGATCGACATCGGCAGGAACAGCAGCCGCCCGCCCAGGATCCCCTGCTCGGCCCCGATCACCCCGCCCATCTTCAACTGCGGCCAGGAATGCCGGGCCTGCCAGAGCAATTCGGGCACGGTCGCGACCACGACGATGACGCCGCCGGCCCACAGCAGCGGCCGTCGCACCAATTCCCGCGGCCCGCACAGCATGCTGCTGATCGCGACGGCGATCCAGAAGAACGGGATCAGCCATTTCACCTGCATGTCGACGGCGGTGAAGAGCGCGGCGGCCAGCAGCAGCCCGTCGTTGCGGGTGCGCACCCAGCGCACCACCAGCCAGGTGATGATCACCCACAGCGCGGTGTCGACGGCGTTGGTGGTGAGCATGGTGCCCTGCAGCAGCAGGAACGGTGAGCTCGCGTAGCCGAGGGCGGCCAGCAGTTGCGCCCAGCGGCCGCCGTCGAATTCGCGGGCCAGCAGGGCGCACAGCACGATCGCGGTCACCGTCAGCGCGACCGCGGGCAGTCGCAGCACGAAGTAGGACTCCGGCGCGATGGTGTCCATCAGCCGGGCCAGCAGCGGCAGCACCGGCCCCTGGTCGGCGTAGCCGAAGGCCGGGCGGCGGCCGGCCGCCAGGAAGTACAGCTCGTCGCCGAAATACCCGTAGCGGCGCGCGGACAGCAGCAGCACCACGGCGGCGGGCACCGCGACCGCGGCCACGGTGAGCCAGGCGAACGGCGGCCGCTCTTCGACTTTGGCATGCCGTCCGGCGCCGCCGGGCCGGGCCGGTCGATTCACCACATCGGTCAACGCGTACTCCTCGCCGGCGGGTCGGGGGGTGAACAGTCGAAATCTACAGCTTCGATCCAGCAAACTTCGGACGCAGCACCGCACGACCACCATCTTCAGAAACGGTCGCGTGTCGCAGCTTCGGGCGCCCCGGCACCCGTGGTTACGTGGGATTCCGGCACCACGCTTCACACCTGATGACGGGACAGGAGTCGCCGTTCATGTCGGAGATCATCGCGGTGTACGACGCCGCCCTGCTGAGCATCGGCGCGGCCGAACGCGACCGGGTCTACGCCGAGGGCCTCTGGTACGCCGGTGCGGGCGTGTTGCTGCGCTCCGGCGACGGCTCCCGGGTGTACGTGCACCGCCGCACCCACACCAAGGCGGTCTTCGCGGGCATGTACGACTGCCTGGCGATCGGCGCGGTCGAACCCGGCGAGGACCCGCCGACACCGCGATCCGCGAGCTCGGCGAGGAACTCGGCATCGAACTGGGCCCGCACGACGATCGGCCGCTGCCCGTGGCCTGCACCTCGTGGCAGGGCCGGGTGGCCGCCGGCAGATCCGCTGCCACCTGTTCGCCTACGAGCTGCGCTACGACGGGCCGATCCGGCATCAACGCGAGGAGGTCGCCGACGGCTGGTGGTGGACCGACGCCGAACTGCTCACCCACCTGTCGGATCCGCGCTGGCACTTCGCCCACACCACCCGCCCGATGATCCCGGATCTGCTGCACCGAATTCGCCCGGCTCCTCACCGGGCGGGGCAATGGTGAACTCCGGCACCGTCATCGCGGCCACGCAACTCGTGTCGGGGTGCGCCGGATTGCTAAAGAACGAGGCGATCACCTGCGCGCCACAGGGATTCAGGAACGCGCCGTGCCCCCACCCCGGGAGCACCACGACGGTGGAGCGGGACAGGTCCTTCGCGACGTACTCGCCCCACATCGGTCCGGTCCGCGCATCCAGGCTGCCCGTGATCACGAGCGCGGGCACGGCGCTGCGGGTGACCGCCCGCACCGAGTCAGGGGCTTTCGGTACCTTCCACACCGCGCATTCCTCGCGCAGGAACGCCAGTTGGGGCGCTTGCGCCAAGACCGATTCGGGGAACTCGGGGAATGCCTTGCGCGCCTGGCGCATCTGATCGTCGACCGTCTCGTACGGAACCCATTCACTGCACCAGATGCTCAGGGTGAGGCCGGTGGCGACGGTCGCGTTGCTCAGTCCGGTGTTCACCCACCCGGCCGCGTATTGGGTGGCGACGGCCTGGGGATTCCCGTGGTCGAGGTCGTCGATCGCGGCGGGTATGCCCGCGGTCAGGCGACCGGCCGCGCCGACGAGCCACTCCAGCAGCGTGCCGCCGTCGAGGACGACCTGCGTGCCGGGATGCCCGGGCAGATCGACGGTGGTGGTGACGGGATGGCGCTCCAGCTCACCGACCAGCCGGACGAAGGTCGCACCGAGGCCGGGATAGCGTTGCGCGCAGGCGGGTTGCGCCTGGCACGCCCGCATCACGCCGTCGAACGCGCCACGCGCGCTCGGCCACGTCCAGCCCAGTGCGGCGACCGAGGGCGGTGTCACCCCGTCGAGCGCGACCGAGGTGACGGCCGCGCCGTCCATGTTCAGGTAGAGCAGCGCGAGGTCGGTGCCGTAGGAGTGCGCGAACATGCTCCACGTGTCGAGATGCAGGGCCTTGCGCAAATCGATCAGGTCGTAAGCACTTTCGGTGGAGTTGTAGGCGGCCAGGTCGGTGGTCGGGGCCAGCCGCTCATGGCATGCGGTCGCCGCTCGGACGTCGAGTTCCCCGGTGGCGGGAGCGTCGTACACCAGCCCGAGCCGACGGGCGTAGAACTCGTCGAGCTCCGGGCACAACAGCGGCGTGCTCGTCGTCTGGGTGCCCCGCTGCCCGATCAGGATCAGGTCGCGGTTACGCCCGAGCCCGACATCGGGGGCGACGGCGGGCACCGCGATGCCGTCCAGACCCGGGCCGCCTTCCAGGAACACGATCGGATCCGCGGTGGACGGCTGCGTCTCCGAGGGTATGACCGCCACGGCCAACCGCAGGGTCGCGCCATCGGTCCGGTCCCGATCCACCGGCACCACCAACTCCCCACACCGCGCCCGAGACAGCACCGCCACCGGTTGCGGTGTTGCGGGGCAAGGACCTTCGACAAGCGGCGCGGGGTAATCCGGCACTGTCCGCGTCGAGCCCGGTGGTGCGGTCGTGCTGACGCACGCCGGGACGACGAGCGTCACGGCGGCCGCGAGAATTCTCATCGATTTGCGGACGCGCATACCCGTCACCAACCGCGCGGATACCGATCGGTTCTTTTATTGCCGGACATAGATCGTCGCACAATAGTGGTGACAACGGTAGTTTTGACAGTTGACTGCTGCTCAACGCAATTCAGTGAAGGAGGCCCGGCATGGCCGAGGCCAATCCGTACGGAACTCCGAGCAGCACCGGCCCCGAGCCCATCGGCCCCTATCAGAACCGAATCAATACCTTCATGCGTGGCCTGCTGCGGGTACCGGTGCTGTCGCGGCAGGTCGGCAAACGGCTGTGCGTCCTGCACGTGGTGGGCCGCAAGTCCGGCAAGCACTACGACGTGCCGGTCGCCTACACCCGCCACGGCGGCGACATCCTGGTCGGCACCGCCAAGCGTCCCTGGGTGAGCAATATCCGCACGGGCGTGCCGCTCGAGGTGTCGTTCGGCGGGCCCCGGCTCACCGCCGACGTCGAGCTGCTCACCGACGAGGAGTCGGTGGTGCGGCTCTCGGAGGCCATCGCCCGCGACAACAAGCAGTGGGCGAAGTTCAACGGCATGGGCTTCGACGCCGACGGCAACCCGAATCTGGCCGACGCCTACCAGAGCTGGCAGCAGGGCACGGTCATCCTCCGGTTGACGGTGCGCTGAACGCTCGCCGGCGCGGGCCGGGCGGCCGCCGGCAAACTTCGAGCGCGCCGCCCGCTAGTCGTCGACCCGGCGGGCCTGGACATAATCCGCGGCGTTCAGGCCCACCAGCACCTGCTGTACCAGCGGTGGCGCCCAGGACGCGGACGCGTCGTGCCCGAGCACCGGATCGGTGAGGGTGACCGTGCGCCCGCGCGTCTCGAATTCGAAGCTGCCCGCGGCGCGAATGTTCTTCAGCCAATCCACGTCCCGCCCGTAGGTGAGGGCGATGCGGTAGCCGTCGTCGCGCCGGAACACCATCACCGGGGACCGGTAGACCCGCCCCGACTTGCGGCCGCGGTGCACCACGACGCCGAACATCGGCGCGACCCGGGCCGCGACCCCCAGCACCGGATTGCTGACCTTGCGATTGATTCGCGCGAGTGTCCGCGGCAGCGGCATGGTCTCGTCCTCCCTGACGAAAACGGTTGCGCCCCAGAGGCTACGCCGCCGGGCCGGCGACGGTGCGCCATCGCGCAGTTGGTGTGCGAGCAACACGCGGCCGTACCCGACCGTCCCGAGCGACCGTCCCGCGGCAGCACTAAAGTGCTGTTCAGAGCGCCGGGTCCCGCGGCGCGGCAGGCGAGGAGGGCCCGGTCGATGCCGGAGATGATCGCGCTGTACGACGCCGCCGGTCGCGAGATCGGCGCGCAGGAGCGCGCGGTGGTGTACGAGCGGGGCCTGTGGCATGCCAGCGCGGGCGTGCTGGTGCGCTCGCTCGACGGGTCGAAGGTGTACGTGCACAAGCGAACCGACACCAAGGCGGTGTTCGCGGGCATGCACGACTGTCTGGCCGGCGGGGTGCTGGGCCCGGGCGAGGATCCGGCCGAGGCCGCGGTCCGGGAGCTGGGCGAGGAACTGGGCATCGTGCTGGGCCCGCACCAGGATCGGCCGCTGCCGGTGGCCGCCGAGTCCTGGGACGGCGAGTGGGAGGGGCGGCCGATGCGCTGCCACCTGTTCGCCTACGAGCTGCGCTACGACGGCCCGATCACCCATCAGCCCGAGGAGATCGTCGACGGCTGGTGGTGGACCGACGAGGAGCTACGCTCCCACCTCGAGGACCCGGCCTGGCCGTTCGTGCCCGATACCCGCGAGCTCATCGGCGATCTGCTGCACTGAATCGGTTCACCGCCGGGCCGGTGTCGCGGGGCAGGTTCCGGTCGCGGGCTCACCGCGCAGGCGTTGATCCAGCCAGTCCATGGTCGCGCCGTAGGAGCTGACGTAGGCGGCCAGATGTTCACCGCCGACGATGTTCTTCGTCGCCGCCACCCCCAGCGCGCACTGCTCGCTCCACAGCTGTTCGGCCTCCGCCACGGGAATCCACAGGTCGCTGATTCCGTGGTAGATGAACAGCGGCACGCCCGATTTCCGGCCCTGCATGCTCAGCTCCTGGAAGAGCGTCTCCGCCGCCGCGCTGTCGAGCGACTTGTCGACCCTGGCCATCGTGTCGATCGGGATGGGCGCTATGCCGAGCGCGCCGAAACTGCCGCTGCAATTGTCCTTGATCGGTGATGTCGCCAGCCATTGCGCCGCATGGTTCATGAGGCCGAGGATTTCGGGGTGCTCCCGTCCGACGGCGAGGACGGTGCTGAGCAGGAACGCCGAAATGTAGGAACCGTCGAAGGTGTGCGCGAACCGCCGATAGTCATTGACCAATCCCCCGAAACTCGCGCCCGCGAACTGCGGCAGCAACTCCGGCGGTAATCCGACACCAGCATGGCCGCGGCGTTCGAGGCGATCGCACCGCCGGAGTATCCGGTCGTGGCGAATCGGCTCTCGCCGAACTGCTCCGGCGCGAAATGGCGAATCGCGCGCATGGAGTCCAGCACGTTGTGCCCGGCGACCGACGGCTCCGAATAGGCCATCAGCGGGCCCTCGTGGTCGGGAATGATCAGGGCGTACCCGTGGTCGAGCGCCCAGGTCGTCGGCGACGGCGTGAAATCATTGCCGGTCGGCACCTCCATCCCGTGGGACAGCACGTAACCGGGGGTGCAACGCTTGTTGAGCGAGTTTGTGGCCGGCGCGTTCACCAGCACCGGCTGCGGGCCGGGCCCCGACCACGCTTTCGGCGGAAGCACCAGTGTCGCAGTGCCGATGGACGGTTCACCGGCGGAGTTGGTGGTCCGGAATTTCAGCAGCGTGGCGCGCGCAATGCCGGTGAGGTTCAACAGCAGCATGGTCGGCCGCGCCGACTCCGTCACGTCCCGCGCATCCAGAATGTCCCCGGGCGCGTACTCGGCGAGATCGGCCGGCCACGCGTCGAACAGCGGATCCCCGGTCGGCGGAGACTGCACGGCAGTCCAGAACGCGGTCAACTCCGGCGGCAGATCCCCCGGCGCCGCCAGCGGCCGCGCCGCGTGCGGCACCATCTTCGTCGGCGCGGGCACATGGTCATCGATCCACTGCTGCAAAGGATCCGGCACCCCGGGCACCCCGACGGATGGTGCCACCGGCACGGGAGGTTCGGGCGGATCCGCCTCCACCCGGGCAGCCGTCTGCCCCATCATGATCGAAAGCCCCAAAACCACCAGCACCGCGGTCAGCTGCTTCACGATCCAAGAAGCTACGACATCGAGGCACACAATCGTGGGAGGTCGGCGCGGGTCGCGATGACCTGAATCCGACCCCGGGAACGCCGACGGCCCATCGAATCCCGCGCGATTCGATGGGCCGTCGGTTTCTTGCTGCGGTTCAGGCGGTCGGCTGGGTGCTACCACCGGCGCTGCCGCTGAACAGGCCCTGCAGGGTCTTGATCAGAACTGCAGCCAGGAAATCCTCAGCGGATCCGGTCACTTGCTACTCCTCATCTATCAATGACATGTCGGGCAAGTGAATCATTCACGGTTCACAATCAAAGGGAAGCCCTTTACCGAGGGAACTTTCAGCAACCCGACCGGAGCTACACGGTAGAACGCGTTCCATCAGGGTTTATATCGTTTTGATAAAACTGTGATCTACATCACAATGGGTGGTGGACTGTGGCCTCGACCGCGTGCGCCAGACGCGGCAGCACCGACTCGCCGTACGCCTCCAGGGTCGAGGTCTTGGCGTCGTGCTGCAGGTAGACCGCGAACTGGTCGACGCCCAGCGCCTCGAGTTCACGCAGCCGGGCCAGGTGCTGGTCCGGGTCCCCGAGGATGCAGAAACGGTCCACGACCTCGTCGGGCACGAAGTCCGCGTGCGGGTTCCCCGCCCGCCCGTGCTCGTTGTAGTCGTAGCCGTGCCGGCCGGCGATGTACGCGGTCAGCGCGGCGGGCACCTCGGAATCGGAACCGTAGCGGGCCACGATGTCGGCGACGTGGTTGCCGACCATCCCGCCGAACCAGCGGCACTGCTCGCGGGCGTGCGCCAACGCGGCGGGGGTGCCGTCGGTGATGTAGGCCGGGGCGGCCAGACAGATGGTGACCTCCCGCGGGTCACGCCCCGCGCGTTCGGCGGCGGCGCGCACCCGGGCGATGGTCCAGGCGGCGATATCGGGGTCGGCCAGCTGGAGGATGAACCCGTCGGCCACTTCCCCGGTCAGCGCCAGTGCGCGCGGCCCGTACGCGGCCACCCACACCGGCAGTCGCGACTGCTCGGCCCACGGGAACCGGATCTCCGTGTCACCGATCTGCGCGCTGCGACCGTTGCCCAATTCCCGGATCACGCCGATGGATTCGCGCAGGGTGGCCAGCGTGGCGGGACGCCCGCCCAGGGCGCGCACGGCCGAGTCGCCGCGCCCGATCCCGCAGACGGTGCGATTGCCGAACATCTCGTTGAGGGTGGCGAAGGTCGACGCGGTGACCGTCCAGTCGCGGGTGGCCGGGTTGGTCACCATGGGCCCCACCACGACGCGCCGGGTGGCGGCCAGGATCTGGCTGTGGATCACGTACGGCTCCTGCCACAGCAGGTGCGAGTCGAAGGTCCACACGTGCGAGAACCCGTGCGTCTCCGCGATTCTCGCGAGTTCGATCACCCGGGAGGCGGGCGGCGTGCACTGCAGCACCACACCGATATCCATGTCGGCCTTCTCCCCTCGTTGCGCGGGTCAGATGAGGAACTGGGACAGCTCACGTTTCAGGAAATCGGCCGTGACCGGCGCTGCCCCGGTACTGCCCGGCATCGACGACGATCCGGCCGCGCGCGAGCACGGTGTCCACGTGGCCGTCGATCTCGAAACCCTCGTAGGCCGAATGGTCCATGTTCATGTGGTGGGTCTTGCCCACGCCGATGCTGGTGTGCCCGTTCGGGTCGTAGATCACCACATCGGCGTCCGCGCCGGGGCTGATCACACCCTTGCGCGGGAACAGCCCGAACATGCGGGCCGGGGTGGTGCAGCACACCTCCACCCACTTCTCGAGCGAGATGCGGCCGTCCTTGACGCCCTGGAACATCAGGTCGAGGCGATGTTCCACGCCACCGATCCCATTGGGGATCTTGCTGAAATCGCCGAGACCGAGTTCCTTCTGATCCTTCAGGCAGAACGGGCAGTGGTCGGTGGCCACGGTGGAGACGTCGCCGGTGCGGATGTAGCGCCACAGCTCGTCCTGATGCCCTTCGGCGCGGGCGCGCAGCGGGGTCGAGCACACCCATTTCGCACCCTCGAAACCCGGTGCGGCCAGGTTCTCTTCGAGCGAGAGGTACAGGTACTGCGGGCAGGTCTCGCCGAAGACGTTCTGTCCCTTGCCCCGCGCCTGCGCGATCTGCTCGAGGGCCTGTTTGGCGGAGACGTGCACGACATACAGTGGCGCGCCGGTCAACTGGGCCAGCATGATCGCGCGGTGGGTGGCCTCCTCCTCCATCTGCCACGGGCGGGTGAGGCCGTGGTACACCGGCGCGGTCTCCCCGCGTGCGAGCGCCTGTTCGACGAGCACATCGATGGCGATCCCGTTCTCGGCGTGCATCATCAGCAGCGCGCCCAGGTCACCGGCGGTTTGCATGGCGCGCAGGATCTGCCCGTCGTCGGAGTAGAAGACGCCCGGATAGGCCATGAACAGTTTGAAGCTGGTGACCCCCTCGGCCACCAATTCGCTCAGGCCCTTGAGCGATTCGGCGTCGACCGAGCCGACGATCTGATGGAAGCCGTAGTCGATCGCGCACTTCCCGGCCGCCTTCTCGTGCCACAGCGCCAGGCAGTCCTGCACCCGCTCCCCCGGCTTCTGCACCGCGAAGTCGACGATGGTGGTGGTGCCGCCCCACGCGGCGGCGCGGGTGCCGGTCTCGAAGGTGTCGGAGGCCTCGGTGCCGCCGAAGGGCAGCTGCATGTGGGTGTGGCCGTCGACGCCGCCGGGGATCACGTACTTGCCGGTGGCGTCGATGACGGTGTCGGCGGCTGCGGCCAGATCGGTGCCGAGCGCGGTCGATCCCGGTCGCACCACGGCGGCAATGGTTTCGCCGTCGATCAGCACGTCCAGGGGCTGGGACCCGGTGGCGGAGACCACGGTTCCGCCGTGGATGAAGGTGATGCTCACGGTTCCACCAGCTTTCCGTAGGCGTCGGGGCGGCGGTCGCGGTAGAAGGCCCACCGGTCGCGCACCACCTTGATCAGGTCCATGTCCAGGTCGCGCACCACCAGTTCGGGCGAGGTGCCGGAGGCGACCTCCCCCACGAACTGCCCCTCGGGGTCGACGAAATAGCTGGTGCCGTAGAAGTCGTCGTCCCCGTACTCCTCGATGCCGACCCGGTTGATGGCGCCGATGAAGTATTCGTTGGCCACCGCCGAGGCGGGCTGTTCGAGCTTCCACAGGTAACTCGACAGTCCGCGCGAAGTGGCCGAGGGATTGAACACGATCTCCGCGCCGGCCAGTCCCAGCGCCCGCCAGCCCTCGGGGAAATGCCGGTCGTAGCAGATGTAGACGCCGATTCTGCCGACCGCGGTGTCGAAGACGGGCCAGCCCAGATTCCCGGGCCGGAAGTAGAACTTCTCCCAGAACCCGTGCACGTGCGGAATGTGGTGTTTGCGGTATTTGCCGAGATAGCGGCCGTCGGCGTCGACCACCGCCGCGGTGTTGTACAGCAGCCCCGGCTGTTCTTGCTCGTACACCGGCAGCACCATGACCAGTCCCAGTTCGCGGGCCAGTGCCGCGAATCGGTCCACGGTCGGCCCCGGCACCGATTCGGCGTAGTCGTAGAACTTGGTGTCCTGGAGTTGGCAGAAATACGGCCCGTAGAACAGTTCCTGAAAGCAGATCACCTTCGCCCCGGCCGCGGCCGCCTGCCGCGCATAATCCTCGTGCGCCTTGATCATGGACTCTTTGTCGCCGGTCCAGCTCGTCTGTACCAGCGCCGCTCGCACATTCGCCATCCTTCGATGGTGCCCGCCGGATCACTGCGGGCAGGTAAAACACGGCGACAAATGGGAAACAGTTTCCCGCGTGTGATTCCCGTCATCGGGACCGCGAAGTCCGTTACAGTCGCCGGGCCATCAGCGATGGCATCAACGATGCACCTTGTCTATCGACGTTCCATGGAGGGGTACATGAACACCATCACCCGCAATGTCGCCCGGCTGGCCGCGGCCGCCGCCGTCACCGGGGCCGCGCTGACCCTGGGCACCGGCACCGCCGCCGCGGACGACTGGCCCGTACAGCAGCCCAACAGCGCGATCTACGTGCACGAGGTGACCGGCTTCCTCACCCCGGCCGACCTCGACTACTGGAACCCCCTGGTCGACCGTCCGCGTCTCACCTCGCCGTACGGCAACTCGACCCGGATCGTCTGCTCCGGCTTCCACGGCGTGGACACCAGCTGCTACCAGGCCGACGCCAACGGCAACCCGCATCAGCTCAAGCGGTTGCCGGCGAACTACCCCAACCTGACCGGCAACGTCGCTCCCGGCGGCGGTGTCAGTCACTGGGTCTACCCGGGCTTCGTTCCCGGCAGCTGATCGGCGCACACGAAAGGGCCCGCTTCCGAAAGGAAGCGGGCCCCTTGGTTTTTCCGAGCCTTACAGGTACTGGCCGGTGTTGGACTCGGTGTCGATGGCGCGGCTGGCGCTGGCGTTCTTCCCCGTCACCAAGGTGCGGATGTAGACGATGCGCTCGCCCTTCTTACCCGAGATGCGAGCCCAGTCATCGGGATTCGTGGTGTTGGGCAGGTCCTCGTTCTCGGAGAACTCGTCCACGATCGAATCGTAGAGATGCTGGATGCTCAGACCCGGGTTGCCGGTGTCGAGGACGGACTTGATGGCGTACTTCTTGGCCCGGTCCACGATGTTCTGGATCATGGCGCCGGAGTTGAAGTCCTTGAAGTACAGGACTTCCTTGTCACCGTTGGCGTAGGTGACCTCCAGGAAGCGGTTGTCCTCGCTCTCGGCGTACATGCGGTCCACCACGCGTTCGATGGTGGCCTGCACGCACTTGCTGCGGTCGCCGTCGAACTCGTCGAGGTCGTCGGCGCGCAGCGGCAGGGTGTCGGTCAGGTACTTGGAGAAGATGTCCTGTGCCGCTTCGGCGTCCGGGCGCTCGATCTTGATCTTCACGTCCAGGCGGCCGGGCCGCAGGATCGCGGGATCGATCATGTCCTCGCGGTTGGAGGCGCCGATCACGATCACGTTCTCCAGGCCCTCGACACCGTCGATCTCCGAGAGCAGCTGCGGCACAACGGTGGTCTCCACATCGGAGGAGACACCCGAACCGCGGGTGCGGAAGATCGAGTCCATCTCGTCGAAGAACACGATCACCGGGGTGCCCTCGGACGCCTTCTCGCGAGCCCGCTGGAAGATGATCCGGATGTGGCGCTCGGTCTCACCCACGAACTTGTTGAGCAGCTCGGGGCCCTTGATGTTGAGGAAGAACGACTTGGCTTCCTTGGCATCCTCACCGCGCGCCTCGGCGATCTTCTTCGCGAGCGAGTTGGCGACGGCCTTGGCGATCAGCGTCTTACCGCAACCGGGGGGACCGTAGAGCAGCACGCCCTTGGGCGGGCGCAGCGCGTACTCACGGAACAGATCCTTGTGTAGGAACGGCAATTCGACCGCGTCGCGGATCTGCTCGATCTGGCGCGAGAGACCGCCGATGTCGTGGTAGTCGACATCGGGCACCTCTTCGAGCACCAGATCCTCGACCTCGGCCTTGGGCACCCGCTCGAACGCGAAGCCGGCCTTGGTGTCGACCAGCAGCGAATCACCCGGGCGCAGTTTGCGAATGGGACGATCCGGATCGTCGAGGTTGTCGACATCGACCAGCGCGGACAGCGGTCCCGACAGCCAGACCACCCGCTCCTCGTCGGCGTGCCCGACGACCAGAGCCCGGCGGCCGTCGTCGAGAATCTCACGCAGCGTGCCGATCTCGCCGATGGAGTCGAAGTTCCCGGCCTCGACCACGGTCAGCGCCTCGTTCAACCGCACGGTCTGGCCGTAGGTGAGGGTGGTGGTGTCGATATTCGGCGAACAGGTCAACCGCATCTTGCGCCCGGAGGTGAACACATCGACGGTCTGATCCTCGTACACACCGATGAGAACGCCGTAGCCGGAGGGTGGCTGGCCGAGGCGATCCACTTCCTCACGGAGAGCGACCAGTTGCTGGCGCGCTTCCTTCAGGGTATCCATCAACTTGGTGTTGCGAATCGTCAGCGAATCGACACGAGCTTCCAATTCCCGTGTGCGATCCGGCGTGTCGGCGAGTTGCCTCCGGAGTGCAGCTGCCTCGGCACGTACGGCCTCGAGTTCCCTCCAGGCTGCCGAATCCGAATGTTCGATGGGGCTCATGATGCTGCTCCTCCCAGTCCCGGTCTATCAACGCTACCGGGCTCTAACCGTTCCCGCTTTCCGACATGGTTTCGTCGTGATCACATCTAGGCTGCGGCCCACCGGCCGGACTGGCATGTTAGCCTGCCCTAACCTGTTTCCGGCGAGTTAATCGCCGGCCGAGCCGAAAGGGTGCCGTTGATGCTCCTTCCCACCAGTCGTACTCCTGGTATGCGCAACGTCACGCGGACGCTTCGTGTTTCCGTGGCTACCGTCGCGGCCCTCGCGGCCGTTACCGCAACTGTGACCGCCTGCGGCTCCGACGACAAGGGTTCTTCGTCCTCGACTACCACCGTGTCGGCCGCTGCCGCCGCACCCGCGCCGACCGCGGAAGCCCTCCAGAGCGTTCTCACGGCCTTCGCCGACCCGGCGAAACCGGCTGCCGACAAAGCCAAACTAGTCGTCGACGGCGACAAACGTCTCGGAAATATCGAGACCATGAATCAGGGACTCGCCCATTACCAGGTCACCTTCGCGGTGGGCGAGATCAAGCAGGACGGCACCAAGGCCGACGCCAAGGTCGCGGTGACCTCGCCGCACGGCACCATGCCCGATGTCCCGATGGCCTTCCAGTACAGCGACGGCGCCTGGAAACTGGCCGACGCCGGCGCCTGCACGGTCCTGGGCATGGCCCGCGCCGCCTGCCAGTAGCCCCGCATACGCCGAATGGCACACCAGCGCGGGGACGGGTGTGGATTGCCCTCGCTGATGTGCCACTCGGCGATTCGATGCGCCGGATCGGCGCCGCGTGTCAGCCCTTCGAGGGGCGGCGCTGCGGGCGCGGCGCGGTGACGCCGTCGGCCAGCCGGCGAGCCTTCACCAGGAAGGCGGTGTGACCCTGCATGCGATGCTCGGGGCGCACGGCCAGACCGACCACGTGCCACGGGCGGACCATGGATTCCCAGGCGGTGGGCTCGGTCCAGCAGCCCTGCCGGCGCAGTCCTTCGACCACCTCCGACAGCTGCGTGGTGGTGGCGACGTAGGCCAGGAAGACGCCGCCGGGGATGATCGCCTTGGCGACCGCGTCCAGGGCCTCCCACGGCTTGAGCATGTCCAGGACCACGCGGTCGACCTGCTCGCCGGAGTACTCGGCCACATCGCCCAGGGTGAGTTCCCAGTTGGCGGGGCGTTCGCCGAAGAATCGCTCGACATTCTTGATCGCGTGCTCGGCGTGGTCCTCGCGGATCTCCCAGGAGATGACCTTGCCCTCGGGGCCGACCGCGCGCAGCAGCGAGCAGGTCAGTGCGCCCGAACCGGCGCCGGCCTCGAGCACCTTCGCGCCGGGGAACATGTCGCCCTCGTGCACGATCTGGGCGGAGTCCTTGGGGTAGATGACCGCCGCGCCGCGCGGCATGGACAGCACGTAGTCGGTCAGCAGCGGGCGCAGCGCCAGGTAGGGGGTGTTCTTGGCGGAGTTCACCACGCAGCCCTCGTCGGAGCCGATGAGGTCGTCGTGGTTGATGTGCCCGGCGTGGGTGTGGAACTCCTTGCCCGCCTCCAGGATCACCGTGAACTTGCGCCCCTTGGCGTCGGTCAGCTGTACCCGGTCACCGATCTGGAAAGGGCCGGTCCGTCTGGCCGTCATGAAACTCCGTTCTGCGTGTCTGATTCGTGCGCACCTTGTCGGTGCCTGCGTTTAGCCTGCCAGGTATGTCGGTCGACGCGATCAGTACCCCGGAGACAGAGCGATCGGGACCGGGTGGCCCCGCCCTGTCGCCTTCGCGGGCAATCGATTTCAAGCAGTGCCCGTTGAAGTACCGGCTGCGGGTCATCGATCGGATCCCGGAGCCGCCCTCGCGGGCGGCGGTGCGGGGCACGGTGGTGCACGCCGTGCTGGAGGCGTTGTTCGGGCTGCCCGCCACCGAGCGGGACGCCGCCGCGGCGGCCGCGCTCATCGACCCCGCCTGGACCGGGGTGCGCGCCTCCCGGCCCGAGGTCGAGTCGCTGATCCCCGACGCCGAGCTGCCGGAGTTCCTGGCCGAGGTGCGCAAGCTGGTCGAGGTCTACTTCCGGCTCGAGGATCCCGCCGGCTTCGATCCGCAGTCGTGCGAGACCTTGATCGAGGCCGATCTGCCCGACGGCACCCCGCTGCGCGGCATCGTGGACCGCATCGACCGTTCCGCCGACGGGGACCTGCACGTCATCGACTACAAGACCGGCCGCGCCCCGGGCCGCGACTACGAGACGCGGGCGCTGTTCCAGCTCAAGTTCTACGCCCTGGTCCTGCTGCGCACCCGGGGCCGGGCCCCGTCGCAACTGCGGCTGATGTACCTGGCCGACGGGGTCACCCTGACCTACGCGCCAGATCCCGAGGAGCTGCTGCGCTTCGAGCGGATCCTGTCGGCGCTGTGGGCGGCGATCGTGACCGCCGCCGAGACCGGTGAGTTCCCGCCCAGTTCGGGCTTCATGTGCCAGTACTGCGATTTCAAGCGACTATGCCCGAATTCGGCGGCACGCCACCGCCTTTCCCGTCCGGGCAGGACGAGCCGGAGCCGGAGCCCAGCCCGTCCTGATCGGGGTCAGAAGGCGCGGCAGGACCGGATGTCGGTGGCCAGGATGGCCTTGGCGCCCAGATCGGCGAGCTGGTCCATGAGCTCGTTGGCGTTCTTGCGCGGCACCAGCGCGCGCACCGCGACCCAGTCGGCGTCGGTGAGCGGCGACACCGTCGGCGACTCCAGGCCGGGGGTGATCTTGACGGCTTCGTCCAGCAGCGCCTTGGGGCAGTCGTAGTCCAGCATCAGGTACTGCTGGGCGAAGACCACGCCCTGGATACGGGCCACGAGCTGGTTGCGGGCCTTGTCGTTCTGGTCGGCGCCCTGGGCCTCGATGAGCACGCCCTCGGAGTCGCACAGCGACTCGCCGAAGGCGACCAGGTTGTGCTGGCGCAGGGTGCGGCCGGAACCGACCACGTCGGCGATGGCGTCGGCGACACCGAGCTGGATGGAGATCTCGACCGCGCCGTCGAGGCGGATGACCTCGGCGGAGATGCCGCGCGCCTTCAGGTCGCCGCGCACCAGGTTCGGGTAGGAGGCGGCGATGCGCTTGCCCTCGAGGTCCTCGACCTTCCAGTCGCGTCCGGCCGGGGCGGCGTAGCGGAAGGTGGAGCGGCCGAAGCCGAGCGCGATCCGTTCCTGCACCGGCGCACCGGAATCCAGCGCCAGGTCGCGGCCGGTGATGCCGAGGTCGAGCTCGCCGGAGCCGACGTAGATGGCGATGTCCTTGGGCCGCAGGAAGTAGAACTCGACCTGGTTGACCGGGTCGAGCACGCTCAGTTCACGGGAGTCGGTGCGCTTGCGGTAGCCCGCCTCGGTGAGGATGGCGACCGCGGATTCGGAGAGTGCGCCCTTGTTGGGGACGGCGACGCGAAGCATGGGAGGTCCTTTCGGAACGGGATGGGAAGACGGGATCGACAGGGGGACGGCGGAACGGTGCGCCGCACCCGGCCCGTCGGCGGGCACGGGGTGCGGCACACCTGCGCGTCACAGATGTCGGTACACGTCCTCGAGCCGCAGCCCGCGGCCCACCATCAGCACCTGCACCCAATAGAGCAGCTGCGAGATCTCCTCGGAGAGTTCCTCGTCGCTCTGGTACTCGGCCGCGATCCAGACCTCACCGGCTTCCTCGAGCACCTTCTTGCCCTGCGCATGCACGCCGGCGTCCAGGGCGGCGACGGTGCCCGACCCCTCGGGGCGGTTGGCGGCACGATCCTGCAGCTCGGCGAACAGGGCTTCGAAAGATTTCACGGGGAGTGATTCTCTCAGACGAGCGCACACTCCCCGCAATCGGTTATACGGTGAGCAGTTCGGCGAGTTCGGCCACGGCCCCGCGCAGCTGGTCGGCGAAGTCGTGCATGGCCGGGGCGACGTGCTTGGGGGTGGCCAGATACAGGTTCCAGCGGTCGGGCAGCAGCACGTAGGCGATGCCGATGCACTTGGGGCTGGTGGAGCCGAACCCGAAGTACTGGATGTTCACCGACGGCGCGGAGCTGGTGCTCAGGTAGTCGTCGCGGGTGATGGTCCAGCCGGGGCTGTCGTAGAAGGCCATCGGCGCGCTCGCACCCAGTTCCTCGCCGCGACGCCGCTGGATCCACTGCAGTTCCCACAGGTGCTGTTCGGGAGCCTCGCCGCGCTGGCATTCCTGGGCGCGGCGCACGTGCGCCTCGGCGGCGGTGCGCAGGGCCACCAGTTTGCGGTCCCGGTCCACGGCCGGATCCTCCATGGCGGCAACGAAATCCAGCATCTCCTGGGTGATGACGCGCATGGCCTCGGTGCGGCCGTTGCGGAACTGGCGGGTGGCGATGGATTCGTAGGTGGCGCCGTTGAGGCCCTTGCTGCGGCGGTGGGCGAGCTGGTAGCTGAGCTGGGCGAAGGCATCCGGGGAGATGCCCAGCTGCTTGGCGCGCCGGGTGCCGAAGTCGAACGACACCGTGGCGGTGGCGGTGTCGGCGGCGAACTGGGCGAACGACGCGGCGGCCGAGGCGATCTCGGTGCGGGCCTCGGGTCCGAAGGTGAACTCGATCGGCTCATGGGCGGGCAGGCCCTGGGCTTGGGCGCCCGACTGCGCGGCGTGGTCGCCGACCGGCGCCTCGAGCAGGGTGTCGACGAAGGACAGGATGGTGGTGCCGTCCAGGCCGCAGTGCTCGACGTTGATGCCGGCCTCGCCGTCGGCGAACACCACGAACGACACCGCCTTGTCGAACCAGCGGTTGCCGCTGTCGCCGTGCAGCAGCTGGTCGCAGGCGTGCAGGGTGTCGCGGGGCGCGAAGTCCTCGAGGCAGACGCAGAACAGCGCGGTCTCGATGGTGTCGAAGGCGGCGGCGTTGGCGGGGCGCAGGGCGGCGTAGAGCGGGGCCCAGTCGGCGCGTGCCAGGGTGGTGAGGTGCCCGGCGGCGGCATTGGTGGGCCGCGCGGCGGGTTCCGGCCTTCATGACCGCCCGCAGTCCGTCGGCCAGGTCCTCGGGCGTGTGCGGCACGTCGCCGGCGCCGATGACGTCCATCCGGAACATGTTGCCGCGATAGAAGACCACGATGTGGCGGGCCTCGGAGTGGCCGGGCCATTCCGCGCTGTAGGGCACCCGCACGGTGTCCTGCGGCGCGCCCGGAATGCGCGTTTCGGAGAACAGGAACTTGTTCTGCGCCATATTGAGTCGGGTGCCGCGCTGAGTGGCGGGCTCGATGGTCTCGGCGTCCAGGCGCAGCTTGTAGTTCACCGCGGCGGCGATCAGGGCGGCGGCGCGCTCGCTCTGGTCGGAGCTGGTCGAGGAGGCCAGGGCGGTGTCGTCGCGGAACAGGAAGAAGAAGTTGGCGTTCAACGCGATTCGGTCCCGCCGGCCCAGGTAGCGCGAGGGCCAGAACTCGTCGAGCCAGCTGCCCACGCCGGGCGTCGCGTCGAAGCGCTCCAGGTCGGCGTGCAGGGTGCGGGCGGGGCTGTCGGGGCGCAGCAGGTCCTCCACGGTGGCCGCGGTGGCGGCGTACTCGTCGGAGGTCAGCAGCGGGGCGCACCAGTGCAGGAAGCGGGTGCAGCTTTCCTCCAGGGTGGGCAGCGGGACGCGGGGCAGCTGCTCGTCGAAGGCGAAGGTGCTGTCGCTCAAGGGGTGTCCTCATGGTCGATGGGGTTGGGGCAGCCTGGCTGTGCACACGTGTCACCGTCCCCCGGCGGCAACAGCACCCATTTTTGCCAACCAAACCGTCCGGGCGCCAGATTTTCGCGCGAAACCGCCATCGCCGGCACCGAATGTGGTTTTACTGCGCCACAACAGTTTTCATGCGACTATCCGATTACTCCGGTTCGGCGAGCGCTTTCACCACCCGCGGCACCTCGTCGGCGGGCAGGTAGCAGCCGGACTGCTCGAAACCGCCGATGGTGTGAACCTGGTGGTCGCCGTAGCCGATGCGCAGGAAGTCGTCGCCACCGAGCCCGTGCACGGTCCAGTCGAACGCCACCCGGGCTCGCGCGACGATGGTGCGCAGTGCCATGAGGTGGTAGCCGCGCGCCACGAATTGCGCGGGCACACCGCGCAATCCGATGCCCAGCGGCCGGGCCAGCGCGTCCCGCCCACCCAGGTCGACCACCATGCCCAGATCCGGGTGCCGGTAGGGCTCGGGCTGCCCACCGCGCAGGGTCGCGGCGAGGTTCTTGGCCAGGTGCCGCCCCTGGCGCATGGCGTGCTGCGCGTGGGCGCGCACACCTGGTCCTGTCCGTCGGCCGTTACGGGCACGGCGGCCGCGTCGCCCATGGCCCACACGCCCGGCAGGCCGGGGACCGACAGGTCGGTCCGAGCGATGATGCGCCCCTTCTCCGTTTCCGCGCCGAGGTGTGCGGCCAGCGGGCTGGGTGCGACGCCCGCCGTCCACAACACGGTGCGGGACGGGATGAATCGCCCATTGGTGAGTTTCACACCGTTGGCGGTCACTTCGGCGGCCGAGGCTCCGGTGATGAGTTCGATACCGCGTTCGGCCAGAATCCTTTTCGCCTCCGCGCCGAGCTTCTCGCCGAGTTCGGGCATGATGCGGTCGCCGTGGGTGACCAGGTGCCAGCGCACCATCCCCGCCTCGACTTCGGGGAAGAAGCGCCCGGCCGCGGCCCGGCACACCTTGTTGAGCACGGCGGCGGTCTCGGTTCCGGCGTATCCGGCGCCGATGGTGACGAAGTTGAGCCGCTCCCGGTCCTCGTCGATTCCGCCGCGCAGGGCAGCCACGTCGAGTTGGCGTAGCACGTGGTCGCGCAGGTACATGGCCTCGGCGAGGGTCTTCATGCCGAAGCCGTGCTCCTGCAGGCCCGGCACGTCCATGATGCGGGTGATGGAGCCGGGAGCCAGGACCAGCTGGTCGTATTCGAGGGCGGTCTCGTATCCGGAGGTGCGCCGCACCACCACCCGCCGGGTGCCCGGTTCCACCCCGACGGCCATGCCCGGCACCACTTCGGTGCGCCGCAGCACCCGGCGCAGCGGCACCGACACCGAGCGCGGATTGAGCACGCCGGAGGCGACCTGCGGTAGCAGCGGCAGATACAACAGTCCGGCGTCGGGTGAGACGAGCTGGACGAACGCCTCCTCCGGCCGGAGGCGTCGCTCCAGAGCGCGGGCGCATTCCACGCCCGCGAATCCACCGCCGATGATCACGATCTTCGCTGGTGCCACCAATTCACCGTAGCTGGCATTTGCGGCTTTCAGGTGAATCCTGCGATTTCCGGGCCCGCGGGATTCAGTGTCCGTTCTCGGGGCCGAGTTTCGGGCGCGACAGGTACAGCTGGGCGTAGAGCCAGCCGTCGGCTTCGGCGTCGGTGGTGTCGATTCCGCTGGCGGACAGGGCGTTCAGAACCCGCGTCCGTTCGTCCTGGGAGGCGAACCGTCGCTGCCGGTACACCCCCGGTGCGCGCTCGGTCTGGTAGCCGAGGGTTTCGAGGTGGGTGGCGATGGGGTCGAAGGCGAACATGCGCAGCACGAAATGCGCCATCCACGGCAATTTTCCGCCGTGCGCGCGGGCCACCCGCAGCAGGGTGCGTTCGGTGATGTAGCCGACGCAGCCGGTGGAGATGATCAGATCGGCGCCGGCCAGGGTCTGCCGCTGCGCCTCGGTGGGGTCGGCCGATTCCAGGTCGGCGTGCACGATGTCCTGGAGGAAGCCGGCGGCGTGGCCGTACTCGAGGGCGGGGCGGGAGGCGTCCATGCCGATGAAGCGGACGCCCGGCAGCCGGTCGCGCGCGAGCAGGGTGCGGTCGCGTTCGATGAGGGCGGCGGTGTCGTCGCGCTCGCGGCCGCGGTAGTGCCCGGCCAGTTCGGCCATGGTGGTGTCCAGGCGCAGCAGCGCCGCGTTCACGCCGTAGGAGCAGCCGAGGTCGAGGACTGCGGGGGCGGTGATGCCGGTGGCGGACCGGTATTCGTCGAGCAGTTTCTGGAAGTGCGGTTTCGCCAATTCCGGTATCTGGTAATCCAATTCGGCCATGCGCGCGTAGTAGTCGCGTGGATCGGGCCGCTCGTAGATGTCGTCGAAGGAGGCTTTTCCGGTGGAACTGTGTAACGAAACCGGCACGCGCGGGTCCCCTCTCAGTCGAGCAATCGATCGCCGCGAATCTCTCCGACGGCCAGATGATCCGGCGTCACCCGCCCGAACAACTGCCGGGTCCGTTCGGCGGTGCCGATCAGTCCCGGGCTGTCGCTGTAGGCGAAGATCGCCGAATGCCGTTGCACCGCACCGTGGACCGGTGCGACCCGATGCAACGAGAACCTTCCCTGGAACAACTGCAGATCGCCCGGCCGCAGGGCCAGCCGACGGATGAACCGCTCGCCGGACCCGGTCAGCACGGCCCGCACATCGGCGAAGTTCTCCGCCTGCCGCGACCGGATGTTCGGGCAATACTCGAACACCCCACCGTCTTCCGGTTCCTGGGTGAGCATGCTGACGGTGAACTCGTTGGTGTCGAAGTGCCAGGGATGCGACATCCCCGGTGCGACGACATTGAGGCACAACCCCGCTAGTGGATCGCTGTACTCGTGTAGTTCGTCGAGCCCGAAGCAGTCGGCCACGAAGCGCTGGAACCGGGTGTCGGTGTAGAGCCGCTGGATCAACGTCTCGCGTGGAATGAGATCCCTTGCCACGAAGGCGTTCCCGCGCTGCAGCACGATCCGTCCGGGGTGGTCGGTGGGCAGTCCCGCGTCGAAGGGGATGTTGTAGGCGTTGACGTTCTCCACGGTGTAGTGCGCCCGCGGAGCCATCCCCTCCCCCTCGCTGCGCAGGGTCTCCACCAGTTCGGGCCGGATGAACCCGCGCAATACGCAGCATCCGACCGCCGCCAGCTCCGCCCGCGCTCCCGCCACGGCCGCCGCCCACCCCGCGGAACCCGGTGAATCCAGTGGATACCGCCCGACGTCAACCCCCGGTACACTCCCCTGCCCAACCGCAACCATGGGCCCATTCTTGCGAACCGACCGCCCGACACGCCCGAAAAGTCCCCTGATTGTGAATTGCCACTTTTCCTGCGCCCCACTAGTTTTGATGTGGTATCGGCGAGCCGCCGCCGCCCCGATCCGCGCCGTTTGACAACCCTGTCCAGAGGGGTACACCGGTAGTGAGAGGACCGGTCGGATGGGCAGTCAGGGATCGTGGGACACCGTCAACCGGGCACTGCATCGGGTGTCCGGGGCGGGGAGACGCGGGACGGAATGGACCACCTACTTGTGTCCGGTGCACGAGGCGGACGGGCGGCGACATCGGGCCTCGCTGGGGGTGGTGTACAACCTGTCACGGCAGCGCACCGTGATTCGGTGTTTCGCGGGATGTTCGGATGTGGAGGTGTTGGAGCGGCTCGGATTACGGGTGCGAGACCTGTTCGATGCGCCCGCAGCGCCGACGGCGGGGCGAGCGCACAGCCGGGCCGACCTGGCGATCGCGGATCGGGCCATCCTGGCGGCGGGACTGCCGCTTTCGGTGCACAAGAAGGATTTCGGGCCGCGGATCGGGAAGCCGCGGCGGATGGCCGGATACATCTATCGGTGGCCCGACGGAAGTCCGGCAGGGTGTGTGGTCCGGGTTCGGGCACTGCACCGGCAGGGGTACGTCAAGAGCTTCTATCAGCAGCGGCGGACCGAGAACGGGTGGGAGTTCGGCGGATTCGAGCGGCTGCCGTTCCATCTGCCCGAGGTGATCGAGGCCGTGGCGGCCAGGCAGGACATCTTCGTCTGCGAGGGTGAGGCGGACGTGCTCACGGCCACGCATGCCGGGTTGACGGCCACCTGCAATGCCGGGGGTGCGAGCGGATGGTATCGAGAGCACGGCCGGTGGCTGCGTGGGGCGCGGCGGGTGTGGGTGGTGGCGGATCGGGATGCGCCTGGGTATCGGCACGCGGTGAAAGTGGCCGAGTCGCTGGTTGATTCGGTGGCGGAGATCCGGGTGGTGCAGGCGCGGGACGGGAAGGATCTGACCGATCACTGCAATGCGGGGCATCAGATTTCGGAGTTGGATCCGGTTCCGGTACTGGACGAACATTATCGGCCCGCCTGAGGTCCGGTGGAGCTGGTGACGGCACGCTGGTAGCGATCGATGAGGGTGCGCAGGGCCGCCACCAGCTCGGGGGAATCGACGATGTCGAAGTCGGCGTCGAGCAGGCCCAAATAGAGGGCGAGCATCTCGGGGTGGTCGGAGCCGGGTTCGAAGGCACAGCGATTGTCGTCGAGCTCTTCGATATCGAGGGCGATCGGTAGCCGGGCACGAACGTGGGCGGCGGGGGCGTGGACGATGACGCGGGCGCGGAAACGCCAGGGGGCCGTAGCGATTCCGCGTTCGACGAAGGCGGCGATATCGGGATCGGGTGGGAGGGCGCGCGGCGTGAAGCGGGGGCCGGCCGGGGTGCGGGGGTCCATGCGGTCGACGCGGAAGGTGCGCCAGTCGGCGCGGTCGAGGTCCCAGGCCAGCAGGTACCAGCGCTGGCGGTGGTTGACCAGCCGGTAGGGCTCGACCGTGCGGCGGGCGGAGGCGCCGGCGTGGGTGCGGTAGTCGAAGCGCAGGCGTTCGTGGTCACGGCAGGCCGCGGCGATGGCGGTGAGCACATCGGGGCTCACGCGCGGGCCGCGCAGCGGGACGGGCAGGGCGTGCTGGAACGCGCTCACCCGGTGGCGCAGCCGCGACGGCAGGATCTGCTGCAGTTTGGTCAGCGCCCGCAGCGAGGTTTCCTCGATCCCGAGGATGGAACCGCTTGCCGCGGTGCGCAATCCGATCACGATCGCGACAGCTTCGTCATCGTCGAGCAGCAGGGGCGGGAGCGCGCCGCCGCCCGAGCCGAGCGGTAGCCGCCGTCGACGCCGGGCCGCGCTTCCACCGGATAGCCGAGTTCGCGCAGCCGATCCATGTCCTTGCGGATGGTGCGCCCGGTGACGTCCAGGCGGGCGGCGAGTTCGGCCCCGGTCCAGTCGCGCCGCGATTGCAGCAGCGACAGCAGTCGCAGCAGGCGGGCGGAGGTCTCCAACATGGTCCGATAGTATCTCCGGATTGCGGAACGAACCGTTCCGCAATAGCTCCTACCGTGGGTCTCGAGCGCAAGATGAAGAGCCTCGGAAGAGATCTTCCCAGTGAACGGAACGCCTTCATGAGCACCGAGATTCACCCCTTCCACCTCGAAATCCCCCAGTCCGACCTCGATTACCTCCACGACCGCCTCAACCGCGCCCGCTGGGCCGCCCAATTGCCCGGCACCGGCTGGGAACGCGGCATCCCCGAGTCCGGCCTGCGCGAGCTGGCCGCTTACTGGCGCAATGAATTCGATTGGCGCGCACAGGAAGCCAAGTTGAACGCGTTCCCCCAGTTCACCACCGAGATCGACGGCCAGACCATCCACTTCCTGCACGTCCGCTCCGCGCGCCCGGACGCCAAGCCGCTGCTGATCACGCACGGCTTTCCCAGTTCGGTCGCCGAATTCCTGGGTCTGATCGGCTTGCTCACCGATCCGGCCGCGGGCCCGGCCTTCCATGTGATCGCCCCGTCGCTGCCCGGCTACGCCCTGTCCACGCCGCTGGCCGCGACGGGCTGGACCATGGCCCGTACCGCTCGCGCCTGGATCGAGTTGATGGCCCGCTTGGGCTACGACCGCTACGGCGTGCACGGCGGCGATGTGGGTGGCGGTGTCTCAGGTCTGGTCGCCGCTTCGGACGGTGAGCATGTGACCGGCGTGCACGTGGTCACCGATCCGCTGACGGCCGCGAATGTGGCCACCTTCCTGCCCGGCTTGGCCGACGGCCTGGACCCGAACGATCCGGTGGACAAGGTGATCCTGGATCGGATGGACGCCTTCCGCCGGGAGGGCTCGGGTTATCTGGCCATCCAGAATTCGCGGCCGCAGACCATCGGCTACGGCCTGGTGGATTCGCCGCTGCTGCAGTTGGCCTGGATCGCGGAGAAGTTCGAGGCCTGGACCGACCTGCCGATCGACCGCGATCAGCTGCTCACCACGGTCAGCCTGCACTGGTTCACCGGTTCGGGCGCCACCGTCGCCCACACCCTCTACGAGCAGGCGCATTCCACCGAGTGGGGTGCTCCCCCGTCGGTGCCGCAGGGCTTCGCCGTCTTCGGCGCGGACGAGACCGTGCGCCGGGTGGTTCCCGCGCCGGCCGACGCGCACTGGTCCGAATTCGAACGCGGCCTGCATTTCCCGGCCATGGAGGCGCCCGCGGTCCTGGCCGGGGATCTGCGGACGTTCTTCGGCCCGCTCGACTGACGCCCGAAACAAGGATCGGCCCGGCGAATTCGCCGGGCCGATGTGGCGGGACGAAACCCGGGATACCGCTAGGCGATTCGCCGATCCAGTTCCGCCACCAGTCGTTTCGCCGCCACCATCCGATAGGCGTCCTCGACGATCTCGCCGATCTCGTCCCAGTCCACCGCGACGTCCAGGTACACCCCGAGCCAGCCGCGATGCCCGACGTACGGCGGCCGGAAGAACCGCCGCGGGTCGGCGGCGACGAGGTCTTCCTGCGCGCCGGGCGGTGCCGCGCACCAGAATCCGAGTCGGTCGTCGTGGTGGTGGTCGGCGAACATGACGAACATCTTCTTGCCGCCCGCGAACCAGGCGGGTTCGCCGTGGCTGACCCGTTCGCTCACCTCGGGCAGGGCGGCGCACACCCCGCGCAGCGACTGCAGCACGCTGTCCATGTCCGCAGCGTAGGCGACGAGCGCCGGCCCGCCTTGGACGAATGGGAACGCGTCAGGAATTCGCGTGCACGCGCACCAAATCTTCCAGGTGCGTGAGTTCGAGCCCGACCAGGCTGTCGCGGAAGGTGCGGCCCGGCGCGTCGGGGACGGGCACCTCGCACGGCACCACCAGCAGCGCGCAGCCGGCGGCCTGCGCGGCGATCGATCCGGTCGGCGAATCCTCGATGGCCACCGCGTGTCCGGGTACGACACCGAGCAGTTCGGCGGCACGCAAGTACACGTCCGGCGCGGGCTTGCCGTGCGGCACTTCGTCGGCGCACACGGTGGCACCGAAGTACTCGCGCCCGATGGTGTCCAGCCCGTACTCGGCCAGGGACCGTTTGGTATTGGTCACCAGTGCCATCGGCACTCCGGCCGCCCGCACCAGGTCGAGCGTCTCCCGGGCGCCGGGCCGCCACGGCACCGGGCCCTGGAACAGTTCGGTCACGCGCGCTTCCATCCACTCCGCGGCCTCCTCGACCGCTTCGAGCGTGTGCTCGATGCCGAGTCCGTCGAACAGAATCCGGAACGCGTTCGGCCCGGACGCCCCGATCAGCGCGTGCCGCACCGCATCGGTCAGCTCGCGCCCGTACTGCCCGGCGAGCTCGCGCAATGCCATGTCCCAGAGCTTCTCCGAGTCCAGCAGCGTCCCGTCCATATCCCACAACACCGCGTCCAACCGCGCCACCGACTCGAACTCCTTCCGCAAACCCTTGACCCGTGCACCGGCTCCGCCGTGGGCGGAGCCGGTTCAGCCTATCGACGCGCGGTCACAGACCCGAGCCGCGCGGTCACATGACCGGGGTGTGCGGTCACAGCCCCGAGGCCGCGATCAGCAGCCGGCCGCTCGAGGACTCGGTCTGGATCCACCGGTTCTCGCTCGACACCTGCCCCGAGGTGGACACGTAGGTGAGCATGACGACCGCGCGATTGTCGCCCTGCGGCGTGACCGCGCCCACGCTCACCGAGCGGATGGTGCCCCAGAACTGCGCGTAACTGTTGTAACCGCCCGTGGACGACTGGTAGCCGGGCGACAGCATCGCCCACGCGCCGCCGACGTTGCCGGGCAGCATGCCGTAGTAGCCCTGGATGAACGAGGCGACCGAGGCGGCGGACGGCGGGCCCGCCGGCGTGGTCGTGGTGGTACTCGGCCGCGCGGAGGAGCTCGGGGCCGCCGAGGAGGTCGTGGGCTTGGGTGTCGTGGTCGCGGCGTGCGTGGCCGTGACCGCGTCGCCGCTACCCCCGGATTGCTGACCGCCGCCCGCGGCCGCACCGATGTCGTCCGGCGAGGTCACCGGGATCGACGAGGCCGCGGCCGTGGCCGCGCCGCCCTGCCCGGCCTGGGGCGAACCTTCGCCGCCGTTGCGGCTGACCACCATGGCGATCACGGTCGCCAGCACCAGGGCCGCCACCACTCCGGCCGCCACGAGTAGCAGTTGCCGTGGATTCCGGTCCCCGCCGCCGGTTTTCGCTCCGGTGCCGATGCCGGGCGGCGGCGCCGAGCCGCCCGCGGCGGACATGCCCGGGGACATGTCGACGTGCATCGTGGCGTCGGTGGCATTGCTGGGCGTACCGGTGCGGGATCCGGGCAGCACCGTGGTCGCCGCCGAAGCGTCCACGGCCGCAACGGCATGGACCGGCGGCAGCACCTTGGTCGGCTGCGGGGGCACCGCCGGCGCCCGCCCCTCGGCCACCGCCTGCAGCCGTTCGGCGGCCTGCACCATGGTCGGCCGGTCGGCGCCGTCGGCCGCCAGCAGGTCCATCAGCACCGGCGCCAGCGTCGCGGCATGCGTGGGCTGCGGCACCTGCGCCCGCGCCACCGAATGCAGCACGGCCAGGGGGTTGTCGCCTTCGCCGAAGGGCGGTTTCCCTTCGACGGACGCGTAAAGCGTTGAGCCCAAAGCGAAGACGTCGGAGGTCGGTTCCGGGTTCTCGCCGCGCGCCACCTCGGGCGAGAGGTAGGCGGGCGTGCCCGCCAGGAACCCGGTCGAGGTGACCGTGACGTCGCCGGTGGCGCGGGAGATGCCGAAGTCGGTGATCTTCACCGTGCCGTCGTCGGCCACCAGGATGTTGGCGGGTTTGACGTCGCGGTGCACGATCCCGGCCTTGTGGGCCGCAGCTAGCGCCTCGGCGACCTTGGCGCCGATCCGCGCCACCTCGACCGGCGCCAGCCGCCCCTTCTCACGCATCAGCGCGGCCAGGCTGACCGCGTCGACGTATTCCATGACCAGCCAGGGCTGGCCGTCCTCTTCGGCGACGTCGAACACGGTGACCGCGTTGGGGTGGTGCAGGCGCGCCGCGATGCGCCCCTCGCGCATCGCCCGCATCCGGGCCTCCACAGTCTGTGCCCGGGTCAGTCCCGGCGTCAGCAGCAGCTGTTTGACCGCGACGGTGCGTCTGAGTCGAACATCGGTCGCACGCCACACGACCCCCATCGCGCCGGTGCCGATCGGATCCGTCAGCCGGTACCGCCCCGCAATCAGCCGGTCTGAGCTCATGTGGTTGTACCCCTCCTGCTGGCTTTCGCGCCGAGCTCCCTGCCACTCTGCGCGAAGGCCCGAAACCTGGTGAAGATATTAAGCGTTGAAGTACTTGGCTTCCGGGTGCAGCAGCACGAACGCGTCGGTCGACTGCTCCGGGTGCAGCTGCAGTTCCTCGGAGAGGATCACGCCGATTCGGTTGGCGTCGAGCAACTCCACGAGTTTGGCCCGATCCTCCAAGTCCGGGCAGGCCCCATAACCGAATGAGTACCGTGCGCCACGGTATCCGAGTTTGAAGTAGTCGAGCACATCGGCGGGATCCTCGTCGGCCACCGAATGCCCGTCCAGTGTCAGTTCTTCCCGGATCCGCCGGTGCCAGAACTCCGCCAGCGCCTCGGTCAGCTGCACGCCGATGCCGTGCACCTCGAGGTAGTCGCGGTAGTTGTCCTCCTTGAACAGCACATTGGCGAAGTCCGCGATGGGCTGACCCATGGTGACCAGCTGGAACGGCATCACATCGACCTGGCCGGTCTCGATCGCGCGCTCACGCGAGCGAATGAAATCGGCGATGCAGAGGAACCGGTCGCGCTGCTGCCGCGGGAATGTGAAGCGGAAGCGTTCCGGCGCATCGGGTTTCGGCTCGGTGAGAACGATCACATCGTCGCCCTCCGACACCGCCGGGAAGTACCCGTACACCACCGCGGCATGCTGCAGCACGCCCTCGGCGATCAGCCGGTCCAGCCAATACCGCAGCCGCGGACGGCCTTCGGTCTCCACCAGGTCCTCGTACGACTGGCCCTCCACGCCGCGCTGCCCACGCAGGCCCCACTGCCCCAGGAACAGCGCGCGCTCGTCGAGCAGCCCCGAGTACTCGCTCAGCGACAGACCCTTGATGATGCGCGAGCCCCAGAAAGGCGGCGTCGGCACCGGCAGGTCCGCGGCCACATCGGAACGCTCGGGCACCACGATCGGCACCTCCTTGGCCTTGCGCTCCTCGGCGATCCGCTTGGAACGCTCGTGGCGGGCCTTGCGCTCGGCGGCCTTCTCCCGTTCGGCGATGGCTTCGGGCGAGTTCGGATCCAGCCCGCCACCACGCTTGCGGGTCATGATCTCGTCCATCAGGTGCAGGCCCTCGAACGCGTCGCGTGCGTAGTGCACGTCGCCGGCGTAGACCTCGGTGAGATCGTTCTCCACGTAGGCGCGGGTCAGCGCCGCGCCACCGAGCAGCACCGGGAACTGTTCGGCGACACCGCGGGAGTTGAGCTCCTCGAGGTTCTCCTTCATCACCACGGTGGACTTGACCAGCAGCCCGGACATGCCGATCACGTCGGCCTTCTTGTCCACGGCGGCATCGAGAATGGTCGAAATCGGTTGCTTGATACCGAGATTGACGACCTCGTAGCCGTTGTTGGACAGGATGATGTCGACCAGGTTCTTACCGATGTCGTGCACGTCGCCCTTGACGGTGGCCAGCACGATGCGACCCTTGCCGGAGTCGTCGGTGGCCTCCATGTGCGGCTCCAGGTAGGCGACCGCGGTCTTCATGGTCTCCGCGGACTGCAGCACGAACGGCAGCTGCATCTGACCCGACCCGAACAGCTCACCGACGGTCTTCATGCCCGAGAGCAGCGTCTCGTTGATGATCTGCAGCGGCGGCACCTGCGCCATGGCCTCGTCGAGATCGGCTTCCATCCCGGCCTTCTCGCCGTCGACGATGCGCCGCGCGAGCCGCTCGAACAGCGGCAGCGCGGCCAGCTCCTCGGCACGGGAAGCCTTCGACGAGGCCGTCGAGACGCCCTCGAACAGCGACATCAGCTTCTGCAGCGGGTCGTAGTCCTCGGTGCGCCGGTCGTAGACCAGATCCAGCGCGACCTGGCGCTGTTCCTCCGGAATCCGGGCCATCGGCAGGATCTTCGAGGCGTGCACGATCGCCGAATCCAGACCGGCCTCGACGCATTCGTGCATGAACACCGAGTTGACCACCTGCCGCGCGGCCGGGTTCAGGCCGAAGGAGATGTTCGAAAGACCCAGGGTGGTCTGCACTTCCGGGTGCCGCTTCTTGAGTTCGCGGATGGCTTCGATGGTTTCGATGCCGTCGCGGCGCGACTCCTCCTGGCCGGTGCCCAGGGTGAAGGTCAGCGTGTCGATGATGATGTCGGACTCTTCGAGACCCCAGTTCTGGGTGATGTCCTCGATGAGCCGCTCGGCGATGGCCACCTTGTGCTCGGCGGTGCGGGCCTGGCCCTCCTCGTCGATGGTCAGCGCGACCACGGCCGCACCGTGTTCGGCGACCAGCGCCATGGTCTGCTGGAACCGCGAATCCGGGCCCGCGCCGTCCTCGTAGTTGACCGAGTTGATGGCGCAACGCCCGCCCAGCTGCTCCAAACCGGCCTTCAGCACCGGGGTTTCGGTGGAGTCCAGCATGATCGGCAGCGTCGAGGAGGTCGCCAGCCGCGAGGCCAGCTCGCGCATGTCGACGGCGCCGTCGCGGCCCACGTAGTCCACGCACAGGTCCAGCATGTGCGCGCCGTCGCGGGTCTGGTCCTTGGCGATGTCGAGGCACTTCTGCCAGTCGCCGGCCAGCATGGCGTCACGGAAAGCCTTGGAGCCGTTGGCATTGGTGCGCTCACCGATCATCAGGATCGAGGCGTCCTGCTCGAACGGCACCGCCGAGTAGATCGACGAGGTGCTGGGCTCGTGCACGGGATTGCGCTTGCCCTGCTCGACCTCGCGCACCGCCTCGGCCATCTGCCGGATGTGCTCGGGGGTGGTACCGCAGCAGCCACCCACCAGCGACAACCCGAACTCGGACACGAACTGGGTCATCGAGACCGCCAGATCCTCGGCCGAGAGCGGGTACTCCGCGCCCTTGGCGCCCAGCACCGGCAGGCCCGCGTTCGGCATCACCGACACCGGCAGCTGCGCGTGCTTGGACAGATGGCGCAGGTGCTCGCTCATCTCGTCGGGGCCGGTGGCGCAGTTCAGCCCGATCATGTCGATGCCGAGCTTCTCGAGCGCGGTCAGCGCCGCGCCGATCTCGGAGCCGACCAGCATGGTGCCGGTGGTCTCCATCGTCACGTGCGTGATGATCGGAATCCGGCGACCCGCCTTCACCATGGCGTTGTGGCTGCCGGTGACCGCGGCCTTGACCTGCAGCAGGTCCTGGCAGGTCTCGATCAGGATGGCGTCGGCGCCGCCGTCGAGCATGCCGAGCGCGGCTTCGGTGTAGGCGTCGCGCAGGGAGACGTAGGGCGCGTGGCCCAGGGTGGGCAGTTTGGTGCCCGGGCCCATCGAGCCCAGGACGTAGCGAGGGGTGCCGTCGGCGGACGGGCCCATCTCGTCGGCGACCTCGCGCGCGAGGCGGGTGCCGCGCTCGGACAGATCGCGAATCCGGTCGGCGATGTCGTAGTCGGCGAGGTTGGGCAGATTGCACCCGAAGGTATTGGTCTCGACGGCGTCGGCGCCGGCCTCGAAGTAGGCGCGATGAATGTGTCGCAGCACGTCGGGGCGGGTTTCATTGAGAATCTCGTTGCAACCCTCGAGGCCGCGGAAATCGTCGAGCGTGAGATCCGCGGCCTGTAGCATCGTGCCCATCGCACCGTCCCCGATTACGACACGCCGTCTGAGCGTGTCCAAGAAGGTGGTGTCGAATTCGGCGCGGCTGCGTACAGACATGTACTAAAGAGTAGTGGGAAGCAGCGACAAGCTGAATTTGACTGCCTCCGCTTCGCTCCGGCGGGTTCGCGGCCCTGGAGGTCTCGTTCTTCCCTCCCTCCGCTCCTCCGCTTCGCTCCCCCGCTCCACTCAGTCCGGAACGAGACGGGCCGCGAACAACCGGGCGGATCATGACGCACAGCGCCCATTGCGCGATTGCGCGTCGCATGCACACCGGGTCTGCGTACACCGTAGGCTGACCGGGTGAACGCCAGTGAATCCCCGGTGCCACCCGAGTCGGACCTGCCCACGCTGCGGGATCCGGTGCTCGTGGCCGCCTTCGAAGGCTGGAACGATGCCGCCGACGCCGCCAGTGGCGCGGTCGAACATCTGGAACTGATCTGGGACTCCCAGCCGCTGGCCGAGCTCGATTCCGAGGACTACTACGACTATCAGGTGAACCGGCCCACGGTCCGCCAGGTCGACGGGGTGACGCGGGAGATCGTGTGGCCCTCGGCCATGTTGTCGGTGTGCTCGCCCCCGGGCAGCGATCGGGACGTGGTGCTGCTGCGCGGTGTCGAACCGAACATGCGCTGGCGCAGCTTCTGCAACGACATCCTCGAGTTCGTCGAGCAGCTCGGGGTGTCCACGGTGGTGATCCTCGGCGCTTTACTGGCCGATACCCCGCACACCCGCCCGGTTCCTGTGACGGGCACCGCATATAACAAGGAAGCCGCCGAGCGCTTCAACCTCGAGCAGACCCGCTACGAGGGACCGACCGGTATTACCGGGGTGCTGCAGGATGCCTGCGTGCGCGCGGGTGTGCCGGCCATCTCGTTCTGGGCCGCGGTGCCGCACTATGTGTCCCAGCCGCCCAACCCGAAGGCGATCATCGCGCTGCTGCATCGGGTCGAGGATGTCCTCGATGTCGAGGTGCCGCTCGGCGCGCTGCCCGAGCAGTCCGAGGAGTGGGAGGGCGCGGTCAACGAGATGACCGCGGGCGATGAGGAGATCGCGGAGTACGTGCGCTCGCTCGAGGAGCGCGGCGACGCCGAGGTCGACATCAACGACGCCATGGCCAAGATCGACGGTGATGCCATCGCCGCCGAGTTCGAGAAGTACCTGCGCCGGCGCGGACGGGGCGGCTTCGGCCTCTGACTCCTCGTCCAACCATGTCTGTTTCGGGGTGAATGTCCCGAACCGTTCCGCCTGGAAACCCTTGCCGCACCTGCGTTCTCGACGCAGGTGCGGCGTCTTTTCCGGCGCGGCGGCAGGCTAGTGCTCGACAGCCCAGACCTGGGCGGCAGCCTCGTGGGCCAGCTTCGCGATCAGGATGTCGCGCGGAATGGTCTGGCCCGCAAGGTGATCGAGCGACGGCACCACCACGTGGTGGGCATCGGCGCGTTTGAGTTCGGCGGTCAGCTCCGCGAACGCGGTGCCATCGCCGGGGGTCGATTCATGGAAGGTCGCGGCGAAGCAGAGGCCCGCGGACTGAGCGAGTCCGCACATGGCGTTCTCCAGCTCGTCGCTGCGGCCGTCGGCCAAATCGTCACGCACATACCCATAGATCAACGCTTCCACCCGAACCTCCGTTGGATTGGGGATCGCTGTTCTGACGTGTGCCCTGGTAATCAGCTTGGCGTTCTCGCGAATGCAATTGCAGATGTCAACCCACTGACATCGAGATGCCCTATCCGGGTCCATCCGACGTTAACTGGTGAGATACTACAGTTCGTGTCCGCCGGTGACGATCGACCTGTCTGGGCTGTCCGAATGCGTGCCGAACGTGATGCTCGGGGGTGGTCACAAGCTGATGCGGTTCGGGCCATGCGCGCCAAGTCGACTCACAATCTCCCCACCGACAGCACACTGTTGCGTAACTGGCGGCGCTGGGAATCCGGGGAATCCCGGCCCGACGATTTCTACGCCCCGATCATCGCGGCCGCTTTCGACACGGTGACGGCGGCTTTCTTCCCCAAGACCCGGCCGAATCGGGATGACGAGATGCTCTCGGCGACCGGACTGGACACCCTGGAATTCATTGGGCGGCTACGGATGTCCGATGTGTCGGCTTCCACGCTCGACGCCATCCGCATCACCGCCGACCGGTTGTGCTCGGACTACCCGTGCGCCGATCCACACGAACTACATGCCGAGGGCACGGCGTGGCTGCGTCGCATCACCTCGCTACTGGACGGCCGGTTGACCCTGGCCCAGCATCGAGAAGTGCTGGTACTGGCCGGATGGGTCGCCCTGCTGGTCGGCTGCGTCGACTACGACCTGGGCTGGCGGACCGCGGCCGAGGCCACCCGGCGCGCCGCGCTATCACTGGGCCAGGAGGCCGACCACGCCGAAATCGTCGGCTGGGGAGCCGAAATGGCCGCCTGGTTCGCCCTCACCCAGGCCAACTACCGGGGCGCGATCGACAGCGCCGAGGCCGCGCAGCCCACCACCGGCCGACTGGGCGTCGGGGTCCAACTCGCCGCCCAGCGCGCCAAGGCCTGGGCCCGGATCGGCGATCGCCGCGAGGTGGAAAAGGCGCTCACCCAGGGCCGTTCGATCCTCGACGCGATCGAGCACCCGGCCAATCTGGAGAACCATTTCGTGGTGGACCCGCAGAAGTTCGACTTCTACGCCATGGACTGCTGCCGGGTGGCCGGTGACGACCGGCTCGCGGAAACCTATGCCCGCCAGGTGATAGCGACCTCGACCCGGCCCGACGGCAGTGTCCGCAAACCCATGCGGGTGTCGGAGGCGCACCTGACGCTGGCGGTGGTCGCGGTGCGCGATCGCAATCTGGAGCTCGCCCTGGACGAAGGCCTGCGCGCTTTCACCGGCAAGCGGCGCTCGCTGCCGTCGCTGCTGTGGGTCGCGGGCGAGACCGCCCGGGAGATGATCGCGCGCTTCCCCGGGGATCCGCGCACCCGAACCTATCTCGACCAACTCCGTTCCCTCGCCGCGAGCTGAGGCGAGCCCGGCGCAGTTCCCGGGCATCGGCCGGGGCCCCTGGGTACGCTCCAGCGCATGGACTTCAGTCTGTGGACCTGCGCTGCCCGAGGGCACGAGACCTACGCCCCCACCGAGCCCGAGCTCGCGGCACGCCTCCACGTGCCGACCCCGGCGGGCGAATCCTGGCGGTGCCTGCGCTGCGGCGATTTCGTGCCGGGCGAGCCGCGCCGGTCCGGTCCGGCCGACGACGCGCCGGAGGTGCCGCGCGGGCACCTGCTGCGCGACCGCATCATCATGCGGCTGCTGGCGGCCGAGCGGGTCGGCCGCGCGCTGGTCCTGCTGCTGCTGGGCGCGGGCGTGCTGAAGCTGCGCGGTTCACGGGAGCACTGGAAGGCCAGCTGGGACAAGGATCTTCCGCTGATCCGGCAGCTGGCCGATCAGATCGGTTTCAACCCCGACCATTCCAAGATCATCCGGGGTATCGACACGGCGTTCACGCTCTCGCCGACCGTCCTGATCTGGATCGCGGTGGCGCTGTTCGCCTATGCCACCATCCAGCTCGTGGAGGCGGTGGGCCTGTGGCTGGTCAAGCGCTGGGGCGAGTACTTCGCGGTGGTGGCCACCAGCATCTTCCTGCCGCTCGAGGTCTACGAGCTGACCGAGAAGATCACCTTCCTGCGAGTGGCCGCGCTGCTGGTGAACCTGGCCGCGGTGATCTGGCTGCTGTGGAGCAAGTCGTTGTTCGGTCTCAACGGCGGCGCGGCGAAGTACTACGCCGAGCACCACTCCGAGAGTCTGATGACCGTCGAACGCGCCGCGGTCGCAGCCGGACCCGAGGAACCCGCCGCCGCGCCCGCGCGCTGATCAGGCGGGCAGCTGCAGCCCCTTGGCCAGCACCGGCCAGGACTTGACCAGCTCGTCGCGGAACACGCCCCAGGAGTGGGTGCCGTTGGCCGGCAGGTCCACCGTGGCGGGGATGCCGAGTTCGGTGAGCTTGGCGGCCAGGTTGCGGGTGCAGTAGCCGGTGGCGGCTTCGATGGTGCCGTCGTAGATCATGTGCACCAGAAAGCCTGCCGCGCCGGGGAAGATGACGAACTTCCCGTCGACGACGTCGTACGGGCCGGGAATCCCGTTGCCCGCGGACAGGTACAGCTCCATGCCGCGCAGCCGCTCCGCGTGCAGGTAGGGGTCATTGTCGGCCCACAGCGGGTCCTCGCCCGGGCCGTACATGTTGTCCGCGTTGCCGCCCTCGGAGCCCACGACGATCCGGGCGAACGCCTGGCCGACCGGGTCACTGGTCTGCACGCACCCGCTGAAGGTGGCCGCGGCCTTGAACAGCCCGGGCTTGGCCAGGGCCAGGTTCAGGGCCGGGGTCGCCGACATCGACACCGCCGCAATGGCATTGCGGCCGTTGGTGCGCAGGCCCGCGTCGAGCAGCGGCGGCAGCTCCTCGGTGAAAAACGTCTTCCACTTGTTGACCCCGAGCACGGGATCGATTGCGCGCCAGTCGGTGTAGTAGCTGGCCAGCCCGCCGGTGGGCACCACGACATTGATGTTTTTCGCGCCCAGGAAGTCGAAGACCTCCGGCACCTGGGTCTTCCAGTTCTTGTCGCCGTAGCCGGCGTCGGTGCCGTTGAACAGGTACAGCGTGGGCTGCGGGCGTGAGGTGTCGGCGGGCCGCAGCACATCCAGGTGCACCGTCTTGTCCATGGCCGCCGAGTACACCTCGAGGCCGAGGTTGCGGTCGTCGAGGACCTCGACGCTCACCACCTTCGAGGCGTCGACGCTGACGGCGTCGGTGAGTTGCGCGGTGGTCTCGGCGACCGGGTCACCGGGCGCGGCCAGGGCCGCGCCCGGCCCGGTGGCGGCGATCGCCAGACACCCGGCGACCACCGCGTTCCGCAGTCGATTCCGCACAGCCACTCCCACTCTCGTCGAACAGTGAGAGCGACTCTGCCATATTCGGCGTCCGGTCAGGGGGTGACGATATTGAAGTTGGGGTCGGGCTTGTCCATGACGTCCTGCAGCTGCTTCAGCTTGGCCGGATCGCCACTGGCCTTGATGGCACCGGACGCGACCTCCTTGACGAAGTCCTTGGTCCGGGTCATCACCGCGATGAGCTCCAGCCGGGGCAGGGTGAAGGTGGCGTCGGGGGCCGGGCCCTTGAAGTCCTGCGGGACCACGTAGTGGATGAGCACGCCGTTGCGTAGTTCGGTCCGGTAGGTCTTGTTCTCCTCCGGAATCACCCAGTCGGCGACCAGATGCAGATCCCACGCCTTGGGGCCGTTGATCTGGAAGGCGGCGGCGTCGAAGACCTGGTCCACGCTCAGCGCGCTGATCATGGAGGCGGAGGTGGCCTTGGTCGGGGTGCCGAAGTTGCCGTTGCGCAGTTCGTAGGCGCCGGAGAGGAAGAAGTTGCGCCAGGTGCCGTTCTCGGAGCCGTAGCCCAGCTGCTCGAAGGCGCTGGCCTGCAACATCTTCGCCTTCTCGTTGTCGGGCTCGGCGAAGATCAGGTAGTTGAGTACCTGGACGCACCAGCGGTAGTCGCCGTCGGAGTAGGCCTTACGGGCCACCTTCAGCACGCCGCTCGCGCCGCCCATGGCGTCCACGTGCCGCTTGCCCGAGTCGACCGGCGGGTGCTCCCACAGGTGCGCGGGATTGCCGTCGAACCAGCCCATGTAGCGCTGGTACACGGCCTTCACGTCATGGCTGACCGACCCGTAGTAGCCGTGGTTGTACCACTTCTGCTCGATGGCCGGCGGCATCTGGATCTGCTCGGCGATCTCGATACCGGTGTAGCCCTGGTTGAGCATGCGCAGGGTCTGGTCGTGCAGGTAGGCGTAGGTATCGCGTTGCAGCGACAGCCATTCGGTGAGTTTGTCCGAACCCCAGGTGGGCCAGTGGTGCGAGGCGAACGCGACATCGGAGATGCCGGCGAACATGTTGATGGTCTCGGTCAGGTACTGCGACCACACGTGGGCGTCGCGAACCACCGCGCCGCGCAGGGTGATCAGATTGTGCAACGTGTGGGTGGCGTTCTCGGCCATGCACATGGCCCGGAAGTCGGGGAAGTAGAAGTTCATCTCCGAGGGCGCTTCGGTGCCGGGGGTGATCTGGAAGACGATGCGCACCCCGTCGATCGTCTCCTCCTGCCCGGTGCGGGTGACGTCCCGGTTGGGCGGGATGAGGCTCACGGTGCCGGTCGAGGTGGTCATGCCCAGGCCCGCGCCGACCTGTCCCTTGTCACCACGCGGCAGGGCCGCCCCGTACATGTAGGCCGAGCGGCGGGCCATGGCGGTGCCGGCGAAGATGTTCTCGGCCACGGCGTGTTCGACGAAGCCCTGCGGGGCGATCACCGGAATACGGCCCGAGGCAGCGTCTTCGGGGGTGATGACACCCATCGCGCCGCCGAAGTGGTCGACGTGGGAGTGAGTGTAGATCATGCCGGTGACCGGCTTCTGCCCGCGATTGGCGAAGTACAGGTCCATGCCGGCCTTGGCGGTCTCGGTGGAGATCAGCGGGTCGATCACGATGACGCCGGTCTTGCCTTCGATGATCGTCATGTTCGACAGGTCCAGGCCGCGGATCTGGTAGATGCCCGGAACCACTTCGTAGAGGCCCTGTTTCACCACCAGCTGCGACTGCCGCCACAGCGACGGGTGCACCGAGTTGGGACAGGAGCCCTGCAGGAAGCCGTAGGAATCGTTGTCCCAGATGACATTACCCTTGGCGTCCTTGACCTGGTCGGGTTGCAGCTTGGCGATGAAACCCCTGTCGGTGTCGGCGAAGTCCTGGGTGTCGGAGAAGGGCAGCGAGGACTGGGCCTGCTTCTGCTGGTCCTCGATGTGACCGCTGGGGGCGACGGGGTCCTTGCTGGATTTCTCCGCGGCCGAGCCGTTGTCGCTGTTGCTGTCGCATCCGGTGACGGCCGCGCCCACTCCGGCGGCGACCAGGGCGGCAGCGCCCACCCCGAACACTCCGCGCCGCGATACCTGGAATCGGCCGGGCGTGCGGTCGTCCCCGTTGTTCGTGAGGCCTTCGTCGGTCATGCGCGCTCTCCTGTCCATGCGTTGTCTGACGAGCAGGAAGCAATAGCCAAGCAATTGCTGTTCTTCTGCCCCGTTGGTCACACTACATCACTATTGCAGTCTCTCTGCAATAGGATGAGTGGGTGACTCCACCCATATCCCCCACGAACCACCACCCGACCTGCGTGCACGGCGCCGAACCGGATGTGATCGGATGCTGCGTATGAGCGAGGGCACGGGCGGCAGCCCCCGGCGGCGGCGCAACCCCGAACAGACCCGCCGGGCGATCATCGAGGGCCTGCTGTCGGCGGTCCACGACGGCGAGTTCGACCCGACCACGCGTGGCATCGCCGGGCGCGCCGGCGTCTCCGAACGCAGCATCTTCGTGCACTTCCCGACCCGCACGGCGCTGATCACGGCCGTGGTGGACCAGCAGTCCGAGGAGGTCGAGGCGCTCATCGCCGAGGTCGATCCGGCGCTGCCCCTGCCCGAGCGCATCGACGCGGTGGTCCGCCAGGGTGACGCGATCTTCACGCGGCAACGCGAGCCCCGCGTGCTCGGCCTGGTCGAATCGCTGCGCACACCGGCCGTGGACGCCCGGATGCGCTTGACCGACAAGCGGATTCGCGAGGCCCTGGCGCGCGACTTCGCACCCGAACTGGACCGCGCGCCGGACTCCGGACAACTGCTGGACCTCATCGACGCCACCGTCGGCTGGCCGTACCGCCACCACCTGATGGATCGGCGCGGCCTGTCGGCCCGGGCCGCCTCCGAGGCGGTCCGCCGCGCCCTCACCGCGCTGCTCGCACCCGGCCGCTGACGACGCCCGGATCACACCCTGAAGCCGACAACGGCCGATCCTCCGGCCGAAGGGGCCGGCCGCAGCGCCGTTCCGGCCCGGCCGCGGCCGCTTCGGGGTGACCCGAACGTCCGAAGTTTCCCATTTCCAGGCAAATTGCCAACGCGTTGCTGTCTACCGCATCGGCGGCCTGTCGTGGTTCCTCCGGAAACGGTTGGGCCGCTCGACAGTCGACCGCCCCAACCCGTTTCCCGCGCCTAGGGCGTCACGATGTTGAAGTTCGGATCCGGCGCGTCGAACAGGCCGACCAGCTTGGCGAAGGACTGGACATCACCCTCGACCGCCAGCGCCCCCGACTGCACCAATTCGCCGACATCGCGCCCGCCCAGCAGCATCCCGATCAGCGTCGGACGGGTCAGGGTGAAGGTGACGTCGGCCGCGGGCAGCTTGTCACCGTCGTGCCGATCCCAGTGCAGCAGCACGCCATTGCGCAGCTGCAGCCGCACGGTGCGGTTCTCGTCGGTGAAGACCCAGTCGCTGACCGCCTTCTCGTGCCAGGCCTTGGGGCCGTCGACCCGCAGCGCCAGGCCGTCGAGCACCATGTCGACGGTCATGGCCGCCAGCATGGTCTCGGGCAGTTCCTTGGTCGGGGTGCCGAAGCTGCCGTTGCGCAGTTCGTAGGCGCCCGAGAGGAAGAAGTTGCGCCACGGGCCGTTCTCCGCGCCGAAGGCCAGCTGCTCGAAGGCGTCGGCCTGCAACGACTTGGCGGCCTCGTTGGTGTCGTCGGCGAAGATCACGTAGTTGACCGCCTGCACCACCCAGCGGTAGTCGCCCTCCTCGAAGGACTGGCGCGCCTTGCGCAGCACCTCGTCGGCGCCGCCCATGAATTCCACGTGCCGCTTGGCGTTCTCGACCGGCGGGTGCTCCCACAGGTGCGCGGGGTTGCCGTCGAACCAGCCCATGTAGCGCTGGTAGATGGCCTTCACGTTGTGGCTGACCGAACCGTAGTAGCCGTGCGCGGCCCACGAATCGGCCAGGGCCGGAGGCATATCCATCATCTCGGCGATCTCGCCGCCGACATAGCCCAGGTTGATCCGGCGCAGCGTCTGGTCGTGCAGGTAGGCGTACAGGTCGCGCTGCAGCTCCATGTACTCGACCAGCGTCTCGGTGCCCCAGGTCGGCCAGTGGTGCGAGGCGAACACGACATCGGAGTCGCGCCCGTAGAGGTTGATCGACTCGGTTAGGTACTTGGCCCACACGTGCGGGTCGCGCACCAGCGCGCCGCGCAGGGTGAGCAGGTTGTGCAGGGTGTGGGTGGCGTTCTCGGCCATGCACAGGGCGCGGAAGTCGGGGAAGTGGAAGTTCATTTCCGAGGGGGCCTCGGTGCCCGGGGTGATCTGGAAGACGATGCGCACGCCGTCGATCGTCATCTCCTGCCCGGTGGCGGTGATGTCGTGGGTCGGCGCGATCAGGGTGACGGTGCCGGTCGAGGTGGTCTGCCCCAGACCCGCGCCGACCTGCCCCTTCGGGCCGCGCGGGAGCGCCGCGCCGTACATGTAGGCGGCGCGGCGCGCCATGGCGACGCCCGCGTAGACGTTCTCGGCGACCGCGTGCTCGAGGAATCCGGCCGGGGCGATCACCGGAATGCGGCCCGAGGCAGCGTCTTCGGCGGTCATCACACCCATCGCGCCACCGAAGTGGTCGATGTGGGAGTGGGTGTAGATCATGGCCGCGACCGGCTTCTGGCCGCGGTGCACGAAGTACAGGTCCATGCCCGCCTTCGCCGTCTCGGTCGAGATCAGCGGGTCGATGACGATGACACCGGTGTTGCCTTCGATGATCGTCATGTTGGAAAGATCCAGACCACGGATCTGATAGATCCCCGGAACCACCTCGTAGAGACCCTGTTTCACGACCAGACCGGACTGCCGCCACAGCGACGGGTGCACCGAGTTCGGGCAGGAGCCCTGCAGGAAGCCGTAGGATTCATCGTCCCAGACGACATTTCCCTTGGCGTCCTTGACGATTCCCGGTTCCAGCTTGGCGATGAAGCCGCGGTCGGCGTCGGCCTGGTCCGCGGTGTTGTCGAACGGGAGTTCTTTCAGCGCACGTTGGTTCTGTTCGATGATGAACTTGCTCGGTTCGGAAACCGTACTCACTGTCCGCCTCCTGCTCTTGCCGGAATCTCCGACGTCGTTGGGGTCGAAAAAGCGTCTTTCTTACCGGGATCGGTGAGCCCGATGACCATCGCCACCGCGCAGACCGTGAGCACGGCGACCGTGGCGATGGCGATGACGCGCGAGCCGTGCGCCCAATGCCCGTGGTGAAGCGTGTTGTGGCGCACGAAGCTCAGGCCCGCCAGGAACAGCAGTGCCAGCGCCGCCATCGCGGGCCCGATGGCCGCCGGATGCCAGCCGCTGGTGGCGGCGTGGTTGACGAACAACGCCGCAGTGCCCATGGCCGCGAGGGCGGTGCGCCGCCAGGCCAGGGCGGTGCGCTCGGCGGGGTAGGTGGGCGGCGCGGTCACGGCCAGACCGTCGCGACTGCCGCGAACACCGAGACCACCGCGATGCCGGCCGCGAGGATCGGAACCAGCAGCGAGTTGCGCAGTGGCTCACCCCGTTCCATCCGGCCCTGGACATCACGCCAGTGCGTGTACGCCCCGGTCGCCAGCGCCACCGCCAGCGCGATGCAGCTGAGCGAGAGCGCGCGCCGCACGCCGAGATGGTGGAACGGCTGCACCAGCGTGTGCACCGCCACGCCCGCGGCCAGCAGGCCGAGCGCGGTGCGGATCCACGCGAGGAAGGTGCGTTCGTTCGCGAGGGTGAATCGGTAATCGAGCGGGGGCTGCTCGGGTGTGCCCTGCCCTTGATCTTGGTCTTCCACGGTCACCACCTGTCCGGGGTCGCAGGCGCGATCCGATTACAGCAAATGATCAGCAATGGCGATCATTACACGGTTTGCGCCTTGAATGTGGACACTCCACGCTGCAGATGCGCGGTCAGTGCCGCATACACCACGGTCCAGCCGACCAATGCGCCGACAGGCTCACCCAGGTCGGGTGAACTCATGGCAATCCGGTGCCGCGGGCATCGAGCCCGGATCGACCGGCCTTCAGTTCAGCAAGCGCCGCTCATTCGCGACCGCGACCGCCGCGGCGCGGTTGTCCACGCCGAGCTTGTCATAGATGCGGCCCAGATGGGTCTTCACCGTCGCCTCGCTGACGTGCAGCGCCTTGGCGATTTCGCGGTTGCCCAGCCCCTGCGCGAGCTGCCCGAGAATGTCGAGTTCGCGGGCGGTCAGCGCGGGCTGCGGGTTGCGCATGCGCTGCAGGACACGGTCCGCGATCGGGGGCGAGAGGGCGGTGCGGCCCTGGGCGGCGGCCTGGATGGCGGCGAAGAGTTCTTCGGGCCGTTCGGCTTTGAGCAGATACCCCGTCGCGCCCGCGGCGATGGCGCGGGTGATGTCGGCGTCGGTGTCGAAGGTGGTGAGGACCAGAACGTGCGGGGCCGGGCGGAGGGTGGTGGTGATGCGGCGGGTGGCCTCGATGCCGTCCATGTCGCCGCCGAGCTGCAGATCCATCAGGACCACGTCGGGTTGCAGGCGCTCGGCCAGGGCGACCGCTTCGGGGCCGCTGCCCGCCTCACCGACCACCTCGATGCCCCCGGCGCTGCCCAACAGGGCGCGCAGGCCTGCCCGGACCACCGCGTGGTCGTCGCAGAGCACTAGGCGGACAACGGTTTTCGCTTCGGTCACGGCCGCTCCAAGGGGACTTCGGCGGAGACGACGGTGCGGTCACCGGGTGCGGATTCGACGGTCAGGGTCCCGCCCAGCTGGCGCAGCCGGGCGCGCATGGCGGGCAGGCCGTGCCCGCGGCCGGCGGGGGTGGACAGCGCGGCGGGGTCGAAACCCGTTCCGTCGTCGGCGATGTCGAGCACGAGCCGGTCGCCCAAATCGGTCAGGGTGATGGTGACCGTGCCGGCCGCGGCGTGCTCGCGCGCATTCGCCAGCGCGCCCTGCGCGATTCGCAGCAGCGCCGCCTCCACGCCGGCGGGCAGGCTCATCGGCGCTCCCTCGACATGCACGCGCACGCGCAGGGTGTCGCCGCCTTCGCGTTCGGCCATCGCCTCGAGCGCCGCGACCAGCGATCCGCCCGCGGCCAGATCCGTCGGCGCGAGATCGTGGACGAAGCGCCGCGCCTCGGCCAGATTGTGTTCGGCCACCGCGGCCGCGCCGCGCACGTGCTCGCGGGCCGCGCCGGGGTCGCTGTCCCAGATCCGGTCGGCCGCCTGCAGTAGCATGCGCTGACTCGAAAGACCTTGGGCCAGCGTGTCGTGGATCTCCATGGCCAGGCGCTGACGTTCGGCGAGGGTGCCCTCGCGGCGTTCGGTGGCGGCGAGTTCGGCCCGGGTGGCGCGCAGGTCGTCGATCAGCGCGGCCTGCCGTTCGGTGGTGCGCAGCAGGCCCAGGAACAGCGCGGTGCTCAGCGCGGCGACCGCGGGCGGGGCCAGCAGCAGATTGGGATCGACCCAGTCGGCGAGCGTGAGCTGGGCCCACACCACGAACGCCGTCAGCCCGGCGACCAGGGCCAGGGCCACCCGCAACGGCAGGATCCGCAGGCCGGTGTAGAGCAGCGGGACCGCGCACCACGCGAAACTGGGTGCGAGCACGACCAGCACCGCCCAGCCGGTCACCAGCAGCGCGAACCACACCAGCCGCTCCGAGGCGCGCAGTTCGCTCACCACGTAGAGCACGGCCAGCGCGAGCGAGAGCCCGATCACCCAGGGCATGCGCGGACTCTCGGGGTGCCGCAGCAGGAACCGCAGCAGCGACGCGGCCAGCAGGACGTAGAAGGCGCTGTGCACGATGGTGCCCAGCAGCCGGGTGTCGTCACGCGGCGGTGTGCTCGGCAGGTCCGGAACCGGCATGCGAGCACCTCCTCGGCGACGTGGACGGACAGCCAATTCATTCTGCCGTGCACCGGTGCCGGCCGGGTCATCCGATCGGCTGATACCGGGATCAGCCGTAGCGCACGCCGATTCCCATCCACTGTGCCGATGTGCCGGAACGCCGCGAGCAGCAGGCTGGAACACGAACGAAGCGAACAGCTTTCACCACACTCCCGGGAGGACCCCATGACCACCGAGCAACCCTCGAACACCACCCGCAAGCGCCTGATCATCGGCGGCGCGGTCGCGGCCGTGGCGGCCGCCGGCGTGATCGGTGTGGTGTCGGTCAACGCCCAGGATCCCGATCCGGGCACCAAGACCCCGGTGGCCGCCGATGTCGCGGGCGGCAATCTGGCGCAGAGCACCCACCTGACCATCGCCGCCGCCACCAAGGCCGCGCAGGCCGCCCTGGACGCCGCGGTCAAGGAGAACCAGCACGTGACGGTCGCGGTGGTGGATCGCGACGGCAATACCGTCGTCACCCTGCGCGGCGACGGCGCGGGCCCGCAGTCCTACACCTCCGCCCAGCAGAAGGCGTTCACCGCGGTGTCGTGGAACGCGCCGACCTCGGTGCTGGCCAGGCGGCTCGACAACGCCCCGCACCTGGCCGACATCGACGGCACCCTGTTCCTGGGCGGCGGCGCGCCGGTGACCGCCAGGGGCGGCGCTCCGATCGCCGGCATCGGTGTCGCGGGCGCGCCGAGCGGTGATCAGGACGAGAAGTTCGCGCAGGCCGGCGTGGCCGCCCTCGGCAACTGAGCCCGGCCCGCGGACCCGGCCGCCACGGCCGGGAGCGGACGAACCGGTCACCGGGCCCGGATCGGGCGCGCCGACACTCGGCACGATTCCGAACCGGTCGGCAGGGGGTACTAACCTTCTCCCGGTGACCGAGTCCGCTGACGGATTGCTGCCCGACCCGAGGGGGGTCGGGTCCGAGGAGATTCCGCGCGCGGAAAGGCGCGGCGATGCCGAGCGGCTGCGGCTGTTCTCCTTCGCCACCGCCGAGAAACGGGCCGACTACCTGTGGGTGTTGCGGGCCTTCGACACCGCCCGCGCCGCCTACGTGGTGCTGTTGCACGCCTCCGACGTGGCCGACACGCTCGATCGTTGCCCGGGCGCGCCCGCGCTCACCGCCACCGAGGTCGGGCCGCTGCTCGAACAGCTGCATCAGTGGGGTGTGCTGGAACGCAGTTACGACGGAACGCGGGCGGCCACGCTGGCCGAGTACCGGAACCGGCATTTCGTCTACCAGTTCTCGCAGGCGGGCTATCAGGCGTTCCGGGCGGTCTCCGATGTCCTGGAAGCCCGGCTCGACGAGGCCTCGCTCTCCCGGCTGGTGCTGCCCGAACTGCTCGCCGATCTGCACACCCTCGCCGAGGCCAACAAGAGCGCCGACGCGCCGCGGGTGTACCGCGTGCTGAACCGGCTCGACCGGGCTCTGACCGATCTGGCCGAGCGGGCCGCGCACTTCTATCTGACCCTCGGCGATCTGGTGCGCACCACCGAGGCCACCCCCGAGGCGTTCCTCGCGCACAAGGACGCGCTGCTGGCGCACATGCGCGAATTCTCCATGGACCTGGCGCGTTTCGCGCCGCGCCTGGCCACCGCCATCCGCGAGGTCGAGGCCACCGGCGTCGACGACCTGATCGAGCGCGCCGCCCGCTGCGACGAGCGGGTACTGCTGAATCCCGCGGAGCGCCAAGCCGATTGGCGGGCCCGCTGGCAGGGTCTGCGCGGCTGGTTCATCGGCGAGGACGAGGGCGGGCTCACCGAGTGCGAGCGGCTGCGCGAGGCCACCATGAGCGCCATCGCGGCGGTGCTGTCGCTGCTGCGGCGGGTCACCGAGACCCGCAAGGGCGGCGTCAGCCGCGAATCCGCGTTGCGGCACCTGGCGGGCTGGTTCACCGCCGCCCCCAGCGCGGATGCCGCGCACGCCCTCTACGACGCGGTGTTCGGGCTGGGCCGTCCCCGCCACCTGTCCATGCAGCATCCCGACGCGGATGTGATTCCGGCCATCCGATCCTGGTGGGACGCACCGCCGTTGGAGATCGCCCGCACCCTCGCCGAGACCGGCCGCCCGCCCACGCCGGGCGCGCCCGCGCGCCTGCAGCGCAACGACGCCGGAATCCGCCGGCTGCGCCAGGCCCAGCTCGACGCCCAGCGCGCCCGCGCCGAGGCGGCCCGCTCGCTGGCCACCGCCGACCTCCACGACCGCGAACTCGACGAGGGCGAAACCGAGGTCCTGCTCAAACTGCTCGACGCCGCCTCCACCGCCTGGGTGCCGGTCAGCGGGCGGGTGCCGGGCACCTCGGGCTCCGACAACGGGGTGACGCTCACCGTCTCCGAACACCAGGGCTCCACCCTGGTCCGCACCGCCAAGGGCGTGCTGTACCTGAACAACCGCCGCCTCGAGGTGCGCGAGACCGCCGCCCTGCGCGGACGCAAATCCCCTGCGGCGAAACCACATCCGGCGGCGGGCTCCGGGAACGAGGAGGTGGGCTGATGCACGCGCGCACCATCGATTCGCTGGCCCTGGACAGCTACCAGCGCGCCGCGCGGACCATCCTGGCCAATCACCTGGTGACCCGCACCTACCCCGACCGCATCGCGCTGCCGCTGCTGCGGCGCTGGGCGACCGAACTGCGCGAGGATCTCGCGGAGCTGTTCGGCTACCGCCTCGAGGTCACCGAGACCACCGCCCGGCTGTTCCCGGTGCTCGATCAGCTCGACGCGGGCCGTCCCGCGCGCACCACCGGCGACCGGGTGTTCGACCGCCGCCGCTACGCCTACCTGGCGCTCGCGCTGGCCGCGCTGGGCCGCGCCGGGGATCAGATCACGTTGTCGGAGTTGGCCGATCAGGTGGCCGCCTACACCGAACGGGTGAACGGCCTGGAGCTCGCGCCGGATCGGGCCGCGGACCGCGACGCCTTCGTCGACGCCATCGGCTGGCTGGCCGCGCGCGGCGCGCTCACCCTGGCCGACGGTGACGCCGGCGGCTGGGCCAGCGACCCCGAGGCCGGGGAGGCGCTCTACGACATCGACCGGGCCATCGTGTTCGCCCTGTTCCGGCCGCCGCGCGCGCTGCAGCACCTGCAGAGCGTGACCGGGCTGCTCTCGGAGGCGGCGGGCGGCGCGGCCGAGACCCGTTCTCCCGCACTGGTTTCGGCGGCGCGCAGGGTGCGCCGGGCACTGGTCGAGAAGCCGGTCGTCTACGCCGACGAGCTCGACGAGCCGGAGCGCTCGCTGCTGGCGCAGGAGAAGCTGGTCACCGAGGTCGAGTACCTGACCGGGTTGCGGGCCGAGCGGCGCGCGGAAGGCGTTGCGCTGATCGACAGTTCGGGCCGGCTCTCCGATGTGCGGTTCCCCGGCACCGGCACGCTCGCGCAGGTCGCGTTGCTGCTGGCCGGTGAGATCGCCGATCTGGTCCTCGATATCGACAATCCGGTGCCGCGCCGGCCCCGCCCGGAGCGCCCGTTCACCGATCTGGTGGCGCAACTCGACAGCGCCATCCCGCTGACCACGGTGTTCGCGCCGCTGGCAGATCCGCTGGAAGTGTTCGGGGCGCAGCCGGATTCGGAGGCCGAGGTCGAGGAACCGGAGATCCCGGAGTTCCCGTTCCTGGAATCGTCGTGGATTCGCGACACCGTCAAGATGCTCACCGACCGCTACGGCAACACCTTCGCCGCCCAGTGGCAGGCCGACCTCACCGGCCTCACCGGCGAAGTGGTGTCGCTGCTGGAACGCCTACGGCTGGTGGAGCTGGTCGACGGCGGGCTGCTCATCCTGCCCGCGCTGGCCCGCTACCGGGGTGCGATCGTCACCATCCGCACCCGCGCGGAGTCCGAATTGTTCCTCTCCCCCACACAACTCGACAGCACCACCGAGCACCGCAGCACAGAGAAGGGATCCGGGCACTGATGGCCGACCACATTCACGTTGGAGTGCGCTTCGTCCCGACCCGGGCGGGCATCATCAACCTGTGGGACTACCGCGACCAGGAGTTCTGCTTCGCCGACGGTCGTCTGGTGCTGCGCGGCCCCAACGGCTCGGGGAAGACCAAGGCGCTCGAGGTGCTGTTCCCGTTCGTGCTCGACGGCCGGATCGAGCCACGCCGACTCAACCCGTTCGCGGGCGAGGAACGCACCATGAAGTCGAACCTGCTCTACCGCAAGCAGGAATCGGCGTACTCGTACGTGTGGATGGAGTTCGCGCGCGGCGACTGGGACTCCCCCGAAACCGTCACCATCGGTATCGGCATGCGCGCCACCCGCTCCAACGACAAGGTGACTCGCTGGTATTTCGTGGCCGACGGCCGCGTGGGCGTGGACTTCTCGCTGCTGGGCCCCGACGACCGCCCGCTGACCCGCAAGCAGCTGGCCGAGCAGATCGGCTCCGACACCATCGTGGACCGCCCGGTGGAATACCGGGCCGCGATCGACGCCCGCATGTTCGGGTTGGGGCAGCAACGCTACGACCAGCTGATCAATCTGATCCTCACGCTGCGCCGTCCGCAGCTGGCCAAGAACCTGGATCCGCGCGGACTCTCGCAGGCGCTCACCGACGGTCTGCGCCCGCTCGACGAACAGCTGATCCTCGACGCCGCCCGCTCCTTCAGCGATATGGAGGAGGTCGGACGCACCCTCGAGGGCCTGATCCAGGCCGACACCGCGACCCGCGATTTCGTCACCGTCTACCGCAAATACCTTGCCGTGCAGGCGAAGACCGATGTCGACCAGGTGCGGGTGCGGCTGGACACCGTCACCCACGCCGGCACCGCCCTGCACGCGGCCGCCGCCCTGCGCACACCGCCGCGACAGCGAACGCGCCGCCGCCGAGACCCGCGCCGAGGACGCCGACCGCGCCTACGAGCAGGCCCTCGCCGACCGCGAGACGCTGCAGCGCTCCAGCGCCTACGAGGGCAAGCAGCAGCTCGACGATCTCGCCGACGCGGTGCGCCGGCTCGAGACCTCCTCGGCCGTGCACCACGACAAGGCGCTGAAATCCCGTCAGACCGTGGACCAGCGGCTCGAGGAATCCGAGCGCGCCCAGGCCGCGGTCGCCAACGCCGGTTCCGCGCTGGCCCGCGGCGAGGACGAATTGCGTTCGGTCGCCGAGGAAGCCGGCATCCCCTGGACCACGCTGCCGGAGTCCGCGCGCGCCGACCACCTCACCACCACGGTCCGCTCGCACGCCGAGGAACGCGACGGCGATGTCCGCGCGGTGCGCCGCGCCCTGACGCTGGTCGATCAGGCCGCCACCGAACGCACCCGCGCCGAACGGGCGTCGGGCCGCGCCGTCGAACTGCGCGACGCGGCCGCGGCCGAGCTGGCCGAGGCCGAAGCCACCGTGGCCCTGGCCCGTTCGAACACCGCGGTCGCCCTGCGCGACTGGTGGGACACCCACCGCGAGGTCTACTCCCCCATCCGCGACGGCCTTTTCGAGGCCCTGAACGAGTCCCTCGGCGACGTCGGCGCCGAGCCGGACCTGGCCGTCCCCGCGACCCCGGCCGAAGTGCTGGCCGAGCGCACCGAGCCGCTGACCGAGGAGATCCGGGGACGGCGGCAGGAGGCCCGCACCCGGGCGGCCCAGGCCGCGGCCCGGGCCGGCGAGCTGCGGGCCGAGCGGGAGCGGGTGGCGGCCGAACGCGATGACGCGCCACCGGCTTTCGCCGCGCGGACCGATGTCCGGCCGGAGCGGTCCGGCGCGCCGCTGTGGCGCCTGGTCCGCTTCGCCGACGGCGTCGGCGCACCGGACGCCGCCGGCATCGAGGCCGCGCTGCAGGCCGCCAATCTGCTGGACGCCTGGGTGGCCGCGGAAACCGAGCTGCCGCAGCACGCCTCGGACCAGTTCCTGGTTCCGCTGCCGCCCGCGCAGCGGCCCACCGGGCGCACCCTCGCCGATGTGCTGGTCGTGGAGGACGATTCGCCGTCGCTGACGGTGCCGCGCGAGATCGTCGCCGGGGTGCTCGCCTCGATCGCCCTGCACGACTCGCCGCACGCCACGCCGACCGGCGCGGGAGCGGACAAGGCGCACATCGTCTCCGGGGCGGCCGCGCAGGCGGTCGGTCCCGAGGGGCAGCTGACCATCGCGACCGACGGCCGCTATCGCCAAGGCGTGCAGGCGGGTCGGCATTTCAAGACCGACGCCGAATTCGTGGGCACCACCGCCCGTGCCCGGCGACGCGAGCTGCGGCTGGCCGAGCTGGCCGCTGCCGTCGAATCGGCCGTCGCCGAGGCCGAGACCGCCCAGAGCGAGGAGCAGGGCGCTACGGCGGAGCTGGGGCGGATTTCGGCCGCCGCCAAGGCGCTTCCGCGCACCACGCCCGTCACCGCCGCCCTGCGCGGCGTGGCCGAGGCGGCGGGCATGCTGCGATCACGGTCCGAGGCCGCGGCGCAGGCCGAGCGGGATCTGGATCAGGCCGTGACCGAATACGGCAACGCGGACAAGAAGGTTCGGGCCATCGCGGCCGACCACCGCGCGCCGCGCGACCCCGCCGAACTGGACGCGCTCGCTGCCGCAGTCCGCCATTTCGAGAACGCCGGCACCGCCCTGCTGCGCTTGCGTGGCGATCACCAGCGCGAGCACGAGCGGGCCCGCGAGGCCGGCGACCGTCTCGACGAATCCAAGGATCTGGCCGAGGCGTTCGCCGAGGAGGCCGAGTCCGCGCGCGCGGGATACGAAGAGCAGCTGCGCAAGCTGGAGACGCTGCGTGAGGCGCTCGGCGCGGGCGCCGCGGACATCGATCGCGAACTCGAGTCGGCGCGCGAACGCATCGACGCCGCGCGCGCCGAGCAGAAGGCGGCCCGCAAGGCCGCCGCCGAGGCCATCGAGGCGGTCGGCGCCGCCGAGGCGCGCGCACCGCGCCGCCCACGACACCCTGGGCACCGCGCTCACCGAATTGCTCTCCGACGTCCGCCATCTCGCCCCCTACGCGCGCCCGGACCTGCTGAGCCTGCTCGGCGCGCCCGCCGACAGCCGCTGGCCCTCCAGCGACGCCGCCTGGTCCACCCCCGAGCAGCTGCTGTACCGGATCGAGACCGGCGACCCGGAACAGGAACCCACCGTGCTGCCCGCCGAGGTGGCCGCCCTGTTCGAGAACCTGACCACCGCAACCGCTTCGGTGCGCGCGGGCGAGGCGGCGCGCAAAGCGACCCGCAGCGCGGTCACCACCGCCCTGCAGGAGTTCGACGCCGCCCTGGCCGCCGCCCGCCAGGACTACCGCCTGCACTGGGACGCCGCCGACGGTCTGACCGTGGTGCAGGTGCACGACGACCACGGCTTGTCCTCGCTGGCCGATTTCGCCGAGCGCATCGGCGCGGCCCGCCGCGATCAGGAATTGCTGCTCACCGACGCCGAACGCCGCATCCTCGAGGACGCGCTGCTGACCGGTCTGGCCCAGCAGATCCACGAACGCACCTCCGACGCCCGCGATCTCATCTCCCGCATGGGCGCGGAGATGAAGCAGCGGCGCATGTCCTCGGGCAACACCATCGGGGTGCACTGGGTGCTGGCCGACAACCTCTCCGAGCCGGCGCGCGTGGTCTGCAAGCTGCTCGATCGCGATTCGGCCGACCTCACCCCCGAGGACCTGTCCACCGTCCGCGCCTATTTCGCCGCCGAGATCCGCACCGCCCGCGCCGCGCATCCGGAACGCTCGTTCCCCGAGATCCTCGCGGCCACCCTCGATTACCGCACCTGGCGGGTGTTCTCGTTCACCATCCTCACCGCCGACGGCACCGAGGACCGCCTCACGGTGGCCCGCCACAGCGCGCTCTCGGGCGGCGAACAGTCGGTCTCGCTGCATCTTCCGCTGTTCGCGGCCGCGCACGTGATGCTCGATTCGGCCGACCCGCAGGCCCCGCGGCTGCTGGCGCTGGACGAGGCGTTCGCCGGTGTCGACGACAACGGCCGCAGCGAACTGCTGGGCCTGTCGGTGCAATTCGACCTCGACCTGTTCATGACGGGGTACGACCTGTGGATCACCTATCCGCACGTCCCCGCCTGCGCCCACTACGATCTGGCGCACTCCGCAGCCGAGAACACCGTCAGCGCCACGCTGCTGGTGTGGGACTCCGACGATCTGCTCGCCGAGCACGACGGCACCGACCTCACCTCCGCGCTGGGCTCCCCCAACCGCCGCCGCCTGCCGCACGGCCTCGAGGGCGCGATCCCGATGGACGAGGAACTCGAACTGACCAATTGACCGGATTCGGGTGTCGGCAACCCCACTGGACACGGCCTCGAGCAGCGCACTCGTACTGCCCTGACGGACACCCGATTCCGCGTGTCGCAACGCGGCGCGCCGTAAGGATTGGACCGACGGCAAACCAACAGTTTCGCGGTTGGGCCTGTATGGACTAGAAATGTCTTCCGTGCCTACCGGAATCACGTGTCAGCCATCGGGAGTCCTCGGACGGGGGACCAATTGACGATCGAAAACCCGCGCGAGGACGATGTCACCCAGCTGGCGCTACGCGTCGAGAAGGCGCGAGGACGGCTGGCCTATCAGTACGATCCCGCGCTGACCGACGCGCTGTCGGAGAACGAGCTCGTCGCCGAGCGTGACCTCGCCGAGCGTATTCGCGAACAAGAGCGCGCCCAGCGCTGGAAGTACGCCGAAGCCACCGCCGCCGCCGCGGACCGCGCCCGCCAGACCACCGAAGAGATTGAGAAGGCAGACATTCGCGACTTGCTGCTCGCTCGCAAGGCGATCGCCGCACAACGGCGGGAATCGAGCCCGCACGCCAAACTGGCGTCGCTGTACAAGCATCGGGCGTGGAGCCAGCGCGCGCTCGCCGGTGTGGTCGCGGCCGGAATGCTCTGGTCCGCGGTCAACGTGCAGCACAACATCGCTCCCGGCGGACCCAGCGATCCCCTCTACTGGTTCAGCTACCTGCTCGAAGGCATGATCAGCGTCTGCCTCGTGATCATCATGATCGGCACCAACAAGGTGGCCGAGTGGGGTGTGATCGACAGCCGCCGCCAGGTCGTGGTGGCCGAGATGGCGCTGCTGAGCCTGACCGTCATCCTCAACACCTACCCGTACCTGAAGAAGGGCAGCTGGTACGACGTCGCGGTGCACGCCATCGCGCCGGTGATGATCGGTGTGGCGCTGCTCATCCACAATGCCGCGGCCTCCCGGTACGGGCTGGCCATCGTGCGCGCCACCGATCAGATCCGGGACCTCCCGGATCCGGGCGAGCAGATCCGCCGGGCCATGCCGACCGTGGTCGCCTGGCCGACCCGCCCGACCCCGCCGTCGGCCGCGCCCGCCGGCCCCGCAGCACTGACCGCGGCTCCGGCCGAGGCCGACAAGACCGTTGATGCAGAACCCCAAGTGGTCGAGACGCGACCCACCGCCAAGGCCGAAAGCCAGGCGGAACCCGCGAAGCCTGCGGACAAGGAGCGTCGCTCGGCGACGGGCAAAAGTCGCAAGTCCGAAGAGGACGAACGGTCTCCGCTCGCCGATCTGACCGATCCCGTCCCGCCGCTGAACGTCTATGACACCGGCCAGTTCCGCATCGCCGAAACGCTCGAGCAGGAACTCGCCGAACTGCAGGCCGCCCGCCGCCGCGCCCGCGCCGCGTCGCGCTCCCGCAACGGCAGCTCCATAGACGACTGAGCGTCGTCGAATCGAATCGACCCCGGTGCCGCCCGCTGCGGCACCGGGGTCGATGTTTTCGTGCTCCGGGTCAGTGCCCGTCCTGGTGCGCGGTCTCGGCCGGGACCACGACCGCCGAGCGCGGCTGCGCGGGGGTGCCCGCGTGCTGCAGGTAGCCCAGCCACCCGGTGCCGACGAAGACGGCGAGCAGCACCGCGGTCGGCAACTCGAAAATCAGCCAGCTGGTGGCGAAGACGACGTCTCTGAGTGGATGGGCCGGACGCCGGGTGATTCGGACGGGTGGGCGCTGGTGCCGGAGCGTGCCGTGATTCGTACGGTACTGCCTGCCCTGCCTGCCCACCATGCCTCCGTTGCTGAAGAAGTGCCGAACTCAGGAAGTCGAACCCGCGGCATGCGCATAGAGGTGGTCGAGCGGTCGCCGTGCGGACTCGCACCAGGCAGTATGCCCAACGCCACGGACCTGCGGGTCGGAATGACCGAATCTTCGGGTGGGGCTGGCGGATTGCCGTCGACTAACCGGACAATCCCGAAAAATCCCGCAGTACAACGTGATTGCGATCGGCACAGCTGCCCAGCGCGTGATCGGGATGCAAACCCAGGTACTGGCTGCGGGTCCGGGTACTCCAGCGCCGCGCCGACTCCGAGCGCGTCTTCCAGAAGTTGACCATGTACCCGCCCTCGTAGATCCGGATCAGGGTGTATCCGCCCGGATACTCCTTCACCGCGCCCACCTCGAGGAACTCGACCCCGATCCCGGAATCGGGCCGGCTGCGCCGATTTCGGTGCGTGTGCCCGCTGTGGTGCAGGAACACGCCGGGCGCGCTCGCGTACAGGCGGTGCAGCGCGGCCGCGTTGGCCCGGTCCAGCACGAAGCCCGGACCGCCCGGATTGCTCACCGCCGCATGCCTGGTCACCGGGTGGTGTCCGAAAATCAGTGTCGGCCGCTCGGGTTCGCCGCGCAGCAGCTCACCCAGCTGTGCGAGCTGCGCGGGCGCGAGGGTGCCGCCCGCGCCGCGCACCCGGGTGGTGTCGAGGCCGATGATCCGCAGTCCGCCGGCGAAGTATTCGAGCAGGCGGTCGCGCGGATGAAAGACGTTGCCCCAGTGATCGGTCTCGTCCGGGGGCCGCACGTCGTGATTTCCGCGGCACACGAAGTAGTCCCGGCCCAGTTCGCCCCAGTCGTCGAGCTGGGCCCGCACACCGAGAGCCTGCTCGGCCGTGCCCGAATCGGTCAGATCTCCCGCCACCACCAGGTGGTCCGCGGCCCGGTCCGGCAGACGCAGATCCTCGAGCAGGGCATGCAACATGAATTCGGGGTATTCGTCGGTGCCGTGCCGCACGCCCTCGAACAGCCCCGCGAACAGGCCGCTGGCCGGTTCGCCGTAGTGCAGATCATTCGCGAGGGCGATGGTCCGGATGAGCCGTCCGGGCGGCGGGGTGGCTGTCGTGAACACCCCGGTGGATTCCGGGGTTCCGGATCTGCGAGTCACCAGAGTGCGGGCGGGCACGGCGCGGCGGCCGTCGGAGTACGCCTCGAATCGATAGGAGCGTCCCGGTTCCAGGCCCCGGATCTCGGCGTAGTGGTAGGGGGTTCGCAGCCCCTCGAAGAACCAGGTGCGCGGGGCGCCACGCGAGTCCGCGGAGGTGATCCGCACCTCGGTGTCGGCGGGGACCGGCCGCAGTCGCCCGGCCCGGTTGCGGGCCCGGGTGGTCCAGGTCAGGACGGCCGAATGATCCGTCACCGTCACCAGTTCCAGATCCGAGGCCACCACCGTCTCGCGCGGGGTGCGGGTCCGATCGGCGAACACCGGGCGCGGTGTCCGCACGGCGACCGCCGCCGCTCCGCTCGCGGCATTGGCCAGCCACATGGTTCGAAGTCGCGGTTCCAGCATCACATCTCCGTCCGCTGTGCTCCCCCACAAGCGACGGTAGAGCGACCAGTTGAACCGCCAGATGCCCGGACATGACCGAACGGCTTCCGATTCCGGACATTCAGGTCATCTCCGGGCAGCGGGGCATCAGAACGGCTTGGTGGGCAGGTACTTTCCGTCCAGGGTGATGACCGCGCGCTCGCCGCCCTCGGGATCGGCGACCTTCTTGACGTCGAGCTTGAAGTTGATGGCGGAGATGATGCCGTCGCCGAACTGCTCGTGCACCAGAGCCTTCAGCGTGGTGCCGTACACCTGGAGCATCTCGTAGAAGCGGTAGATGGTCGGATCGGTGGGCACGCCCCCGGGAATCGAGCCGCGCAGCGGAATGGTCTGCAGCAGCTTGGCCGCGTCGGCGTCCAGGTCGAGCAGCTCGGCCACGGCCAGGGCCGACTGCTCCGGCAGCGGGTGCTGGCCGAGGATGGCGGCGGTGGTGAAGGCGGGCGAGAGCCCGGCCGCGTCGGCGATCTGCTGCCAGGTCAGATCCTTGGCGATCTTGGCGGCGACGGCGGCGTCGGCGAGGGCTTCGCGGGCGGTGGGATCGAACTGTGCGTGCACCATGGTGGTGTCTCCTTCTGGTGAGGGATTTCGGGGGAATCAGGCGGCGAGGGTGGTGAATTCGCCGTCGGCGTCGAGCGCCTCGACGCGCCCGGTGCCGATGTCGTACACCCAGCCGTGCAGGGTGAGGGTGCGCCGGGACAGCGCCCGGGCCACCGCGGGATGGGTGGCGAGATTGGCCAGTTGTGCCACCACATTGTGGCGAACCAGCGCGGAAACCGCTGCGGCGCCGGTGATCTCGGGATCGACGGCGGCCCGGGCGGCGTCGGCGTGCCGCAGCCAGCCCGCGACCGCGGGCAGACCCGAGAGGTCCTGGCCCTCGGCGAGCGCGGTCATCGCCCCGCAGGCCGAGTGGCCGCACACCACGATGTCGCGCACGCCCAGCACGCCGAGCGCGTACTCGATGCTCGCGACCACACCGCTGGCCGCGCCCGGGATGTGCGGCGGGACCAGGTTGCCGGCGTTGCGGATGACCAACAGTTCACCGGCTTCGGCGGAGGTGATGAGTTCGGGCACCACCCGGGCATCGGAGCAGCCGATGAACAGCGCGCCCGGACGGTGGTCGCCGGCCAGGCGCGCGAACAGGCCCGCCTTCGCGGGGAAGACATCGCGCTGGAACCGTCCGAGACCGTCGGCGAGGTTCGGCATGGGAACTCCTTCCGGGTGCGGCGGCCCGGTGTGGGCCGATGCCATTTACCCTGCCCGAACTGCGGCTATAGTGTCCAAGACTTGATATCGATCGGCCAGATTGCTGTCGTCTATAGTCGGGCTGTGACCCCGGAACTACGGCATCTGCGCTACCTGCTCGCGGTCGCCGAGCACGGCAATTTCACCCGCGCGGCCGAGGACCTGCATCTGTCCCAGCCCACGCTGTCGCAGCAGATCCGCCAGCTCGAGCGGCTGGTCGGGGTGCGGCTGCTCGACCGCACCGGCCGGTCGGTCCGACTCACCGACGCCGGAGCCGTCTACGCCGACCACGCCCGCCGCGCCCTGCGCGAACTCGCCGCCGCGGACCGCGCCGTCCACGATGTCGAGGACCTCGAGCGCGGCACCCTGCGCCTGGCCGTCACCCCCACCTTCACCCCGTACCTGATCGGCCCGCTCGTCGCCGAATTCCACGCCGGGCATCCCGGCATCACCCTGGAGGTCAGCGAATCCGCCCAGGACGCCATGGAACTGGCGATCCTCGCCGACGACATCGACCTCGGCATCGCCTTCCTGGGCGCGACCACACCCGGCATCGCGGCCACCCCCTTGTTCGAGGAGGACCTGAGCCTGGTCGTGGGCGAACACAACACGACCCCTTCTCCCCTCCCGATCGCCGACCTGGCCGACCAGGAACTAGCCCTCCTCAGCCCCGATTTCGCCACCCGCGGCCACGTCGACGACTATCTCCGAGCCCACGGGGTAACCCCGCGAATCACCGTGCACGCCAATGCCGTCCAGTCCGTCATCGAGATAGTCCCGCGGCACCACCCTGGCCACCGTCCTCCCACCGGCCATCGCCGCATCCCACCCCGGCCTGCGCCCGGTCGACCTCGATCCCCCGATGCCGACCCGCACCGTCGCCCTGCTGCGCCGCGAGCCGGCCCACCAGCCCGCCGCCGCCCGCGCCTTCACCGATCTGACCCGCCGGTGGGTGAGTGACCGGCTCCCACCCCCGCGAGTCCCTGACACGCCCCGCGATTGATGGCCCGCTTCGCGAAACCTCGAGTCGAAGCCTCGCCCGGATCTACTCTCGACGCAGGGCCCGGCATCCACGCGGGCCGCTACCCCGAAAGGAGATCGTCATGGCCGTCGCCGTCATCGTCGAATTGGACGACACCACGGTTGCACAGTACGACTCGATTCTCGAGATCTTGGGGTTCACACCGGGCGGCCCGATGGCTGCGGGCGGCCTGTTCCATTGGGTGACCGCCACGGACGCCGGCGTCCGGGTCACCGATGTCTGGAACTCGGCCGACGATTTCCAGCGCTTCGCGAACGAACAACTGGCGCCGGCGCTGCAGAAGGCGGGCGTGGCGAATGAGCCCCGCATCAGCTTCGAGACGGTCCACAACTTCCTGACCGCCGGCTGAGGCTCCCCCGCGCCGGTCGATTCGGCCGGCGCGGGTCCCGGCGACAGCGCGGACGGCAATGCTCGCATTCAGGTACGGTTGTCTGGTTCCGAATGTTGCTGGGGCACATAACTGCTAGGGGCCTTCATGTCGGCGCTGGGACGACCGGGCTGGGTGCTCGCCGGCCGCTACCGGTTGATCGAGAAGCTGGGCAGTGGCGGATTCGGGACCGTCTGGAAGGCGCGCGACGAGCGGTTGCGTCTCGATGTCGCGGTGAAGGAAGTGCTGCTCCCGTACACCGAATCGAGCGCCGAGCACGCCGAGCGAGTCGCGCGCGCCGAACGCGAGGCCCGCAATGCCTCACGGCTGCACCACCATCCGAATATCGTCGGTGTCCTCGATGTGGTCACCGAGGGCGTGACGCCCTGGATCGTCATGCGCCTGGTGTCCGGCCGATCCCTGAAACAGAAACTCGACAGCGACGGGCCGGTGACCGTCGAGGAGGCCACCACCATCGCCGCCGCATTGCTGCAGGCCCTGCGGGCCGCCCATGATGCCGGCGTGGTCCACCGCGATGTCAAGCCGGGCAATATCCTGCTCGCCACCGGTGGCGAGGTGCTGCTCACGGATTTCGGAACCGCCCGCCACCATTCCGATCACACGCTGACCGCCAAGGAGACGATCATCGGTTCGTTCGAGTACATGGCGCCCGAACGCATCGATGGCGAGGACTCACCGGCCGGGGACCTGTACTCCCTCGGTGTCACGCTCTACCACGCGGTGGAGGGGGTTTCCCCATTCCGTCGCGACACCATTCACGGAACCATGAAAGCGGTGATGTTCGCAGCGGCGCCCCCACCCGCACGCGCCGGGCAACTCGTCCAGCTCCTCACCCCGCTGATGAACAAGAAGCCGGAGTTACGGCCCTCCATTCCCGAGGCACTGACCCTGCTCGAGGCTCGGACGCCGGCGGCGCTCGCATCGAAACCGGAAGCACCCAAGGGCAATTCACGATCACCGGGAGCCGGCCGCAGGCGTGGCGAGGTCGGCCAGTTACTGGCCCGCGCCCGCGATCATCAGAAGCGCGGCGATATCGGTGAAGCCGAACGGCTACTCCGCCAGGCCGCAGCGATGAACGACGCCCTCTCCATGTCCTTCCTGGCGCGACTGCTCGAAAACCGCGGCGCCCGTACCGAAGCCGAACGCTGGTACCGCAAGGCCGCCGAGAGCGGCGAAACGCTCTCGATGCTCACCCTGGGCCATATGTACATGAAGACCGGTGACCTCACCCAAGCCGCCTACTGGTACCGCCGCTACGTCGACCACGGCCACGGCCTCGGAAAGATCCACCTGGCAGCGGTTCACGAGGCCCGGGCGAGGACGACCGAGCCGAACTCCTCTACCGCCAGGTGGAACAAGACGGCGACATGATCGCCCTGAAAGCGTTGGGCGACCAATGGAAATCCATGGGCCGCACCGACGCCGCCAAACGTGTGTACCGCAAATCCGCCCAAGCCGGCTACGCCCCCGCGAAGGCAGCCCTCGAGAGTCTGCCCCCGCGCTAGGAGCGCCTCGGCACGGCGCGCGCTAGGCCTGCCCGGTTTCGAAGCGGCTGATCTTCCCATTGTCGACGGTGAATCGCCAAGCGGTGAGCATTGCACCCCAGGTGTCGTTGCGGTAGTTGGCGACCAGGCCCAGCCCATCGCCTGTTTGTGTCAACACATCCATATGCCCAGCCGACGAGAAGATCTCGCGTTCGGCCCAGTCCGCGAAATCGCGATCCGAACCATCATCGGACATCGTCGCCCCGGGCGTGAGGGTCGATTCGAAGGCATCGCGGTCGCCCGCATTCACCGCCGCAACGAACGCACGCACCGGGGGGTCTGTCAGCTGATCGAGGGCGATACTCATGAGTTCACTCCCTTGCATCGACAAGCGATTGACTCGACGAACCGATGATCGCACGCCGAGGCATCCCATGATCGGCCACCCTCGTCAGCCGCATTTGCCGGTCCGGTTGCCGGATACGCCTACCCCGCGATCGTCTGTTCGGGTGCGCCGAGCAGCAGTTCGTCAGCCGCGTGAAAGCTTGCACGCGTGCGTGATCCGATCCGAGGACAGCTCCGGATAGGCCAGGTTCCGGCGTGCCGAAGTGTGTGAAACGGTCGTACGTAAGATCGGTGGTGGATTTCCTGCCGGACAGTCGCGGCGGGTTGTGGATGAAAGGACCCCGATGACCACCGAGACCACCGAAGACACCCGCCAGGCGGAGACCCCGCAGGCGCCGATGACGCGGGCTGATCAGTTGCGCGCGGTGGCGACGCTGGTCAAATCGGGTGGATTGAGGCCGCTGGCGATCTACGTGTACGGCGAGCGGAAGAAGGCCGCCAAGAACTCGATGTACCAGTACGTCGGCAAGGGGTCATGGCGGGAACAGCCGCCCTGCACCGCGCCCTGGTACCTGTGGCGACCGCACCCGGCGAGGGGCCGGTGCGCGACCGGCTGATCGAGCTGCTCGACCGCCAGGCCGAGGTCATCCACGCCGCACCGGTGCGCAAGGTGGCCCTGACCTGGCTCGCCGCCGGCACCCCGGTCGATTTGAGCGCGCAGCTGAGCAAAGCCGACATGTTCCGGCTGGCGTTGAACTACCACTACCGCCAGCCGTTCGAAGAGTTGTTCGCGACCGAGGACGGCCGTGCGGCAATCGGTACGGACAACGTGCCCGCGGTGGTCGCGCAACTGGTCGGCCCGATCGCCTATGGTCGGCTGGTCGGAGCCCCCCGCACCACCCACGACGACCACGTTCGCATCGTCGACGAGTTCCTGGCCGCGCACCGCCAGCCGGAAACCGAGGCCGAGCCGGCCGACGCCGCTGCGGAGTCCTGACGCAGGTCACCTGCAGCGCAACGCCCAGATCATCGTCGACTACCACCTCGGCGACGACGCCGCAGCGGCGATCGTCAGTGTGCGGTCTGGGAGGCGGCGGCGGTCTCGTCCAGGTCGGCGAGCGAAAGCAGGTGGCGGGGCGGGGAATCCCGAATAATGCTGGACCGCACGTGCAGATGCCCGGTGACATGGAGCAGTTCACCGGAGGCGAGGAGCCGCCATCCGGGGTCGTTGTCCATGCGTTCGGTGGCGATGACGACAGCGGGATAGTCGGTCAGCACGCCACTGCTGGCGCGAATGCCCCTATGACTCGTGTGGTCGAGCCGCTGATCGCCCTGTGCGCCACCGGCGGCACGCTCGAGGACATACAGGTCGTGGGTGTCGGGATAGCGCAGGGCCCACAGTTCGGTCGCGGTGGTGAGAACCAGGTTGAGTGCGTAGAGCGGCAGCCGGTCGGCGATCCAGCCGACCGCGTCGGTGATGCCCGCGGTGACATCGCCCCCATGATGGTCGATCCGGGCCGTGATCAGGGCGAAGAAGCGCTCGGAGTCGGTGTCGCCGTGGACGAGTCGGCGATAGTCGCCGAGTTCGTGCTCCAGCTCGTCGAGCCCCTCCAGCACCCCGTTGTGCGCGAGCAGGCGTCCGTGCTGCTCGAACGGATGGGTATTGCGCACGTTCAGCCCGCCCGTGGAGGCGAAGCGGACATGCGCGACGAAGGTTTCGGATTCGCATTCGCGGGCCTCCTGCGCGAAGAGCCGATCCTCATAGGCAGCGATCGGCTGCTTCTCCACCAGCGGCGCGCCCGCAGCGGTGAAGGTACCCAGGCCCACGCCGTCAGGTTCGCGGTGACTTTGCCGGGACAGGCTGTCGGGCGCTTTCAGCAACCAGAAGGTGGCGCGCACCCGCTGCGGCGCGGCCGAGAGTCCGAACAGGCGGCACATGACCAACTCCTCCCATGAGAAGCGAAGACGCGCGGACTGCACGACAGCACGGCCGGGCCGAGGGATGACAAGGCCATGTCAGACACGCCGCCGGTGCTCGTGCATCATCGTATGCCCGAGCACATACGCGATGGATCACCTCACCGCCTCACCCGACAGTGCACACATCGCCCGCATGAATGACCCAGGGCATGCCCGGATCCGCAGCACCTAGCGCTGGCCGGTTCGGTCAGCGCGGGATGCGGCATTTTCGGATATTGGTCGGCACGCGGGCCGGTGTTTGGGAGTATGTCGAGGGCGGTGTTGCGGGGGGTCACAAACGAGGCGCCGTCGATGCACAGTGCCGGCCACTCGAAGAGATTCGTCCGCCTCCACGGGAAGCAGTCACGTTGTCATGAGCGAAGAGCCGACCATCATCGAACTCGACGAGGCCGTCCTCACCGGACCACCCAAGACCCTGGCCGGCGGCCTGGTCAAGGCTGTGCGGCCACGTCAGTGGGTCAAGAACATCCTGGTATTGGCGGCACCGCTGGCCGCAGGGACGATTCCGGGTACCGACACCTTTGCCATCTCCGACCTCACACGCGACCTGCACATCGGTGTCGCGTTCGTGGTGTTCTGTCTGGCAGCGTCGGGCATCTACCTGGTCAACGATTCTCTCGACGTCGAGGCCGACCGGGCGCATCCGACCAAGCGCTACCGGCCGATCGCAGCCGGTGTGGTTCCGATGAATCTGGCCTACGCACTGTCGGCGGTGCTACTGACCAGCTCGATCCTCCTCTCGTTCGCGGCGTCGTCGCAGCTGGCAGTGGTGATGGCGGTCTACGTCGGAATCCAGCTCGCGTACTGCTTCGCGCTCAAGCATCAGCCGGTGCTCGACATCTGCATTGTGTCGTCAGGCTTCCTGCTGCGCGCGATCGCCGGAGGCGCGGCGGCCGATATCCATCTGTCGCAATGGTTCTTGCTGATCGCGGCCTTCGGCTCGTTGTTCATGGCCGCGGGTAAGCGCTACGCCGAGATGAAGATCGCCATCGACACCGGCGCCAAGATCCGCAAATCGCTGCAGTACTACACACCCACCTATCTACGTTTCGTATGAACCCTGTCGGGCACAGCGGTCGTGATCTTCTACGGGCTGTGGGCATTCGAGGCTGATCGCAAGGACAACCCCTGGTTCGCAATCTCGATGATTCCCTTCACGATCGCCATCCTGCGTTACGCGGTCGACATCGATGGGGCTGGGGCCGGTGAACCTGAAGAGATCGTGCTGGGTGACCGCACTCTGCAACTGTTGACGCTGGCATGTGCCGCAGCAATCGGTGTGGCCGTCTACCTCACCTGAGCAGACCACCTAGCACCTGGCCGCACCACGAGCAGACCTCCATATCACCGACTCCGCAATGACATCCTGGGATCAGCGGTCGCTGGCGTCGGGGAGTCGGAGCGGGCACGCGGTGTCGGGAGCGGTGGCCAGCTCGAAGTGCCACCATTCGTTGTCGTACATCCTGCAGAGCCCCCAGTGGGAGCCGTTGTCCTCGAGCCATTGCGCGCCTTCGCGCGGGCCGACGTCGATGGCTTGGCCGGTGACGTGGGTGGATTCGGACGGCGGCAGGACCCAGCGGCGGGCGGCCTCCGGGCTGCCGTAGGTCTGTAATCCGTCCTCCCACAGGGCTTCCTGTTCGGCGGGGGTGCGGTAGCCGGAGGTGATCCAGAGGGTGACGCCCGCGGCGCTCGCGTCGTTGGCGGCGGCCGCGTAGGCGGCGGCGAGGCGGGGGTCCAGGCCCTCGACGCCGCCGGCGATCGCCTTGGCGTTCGGGATGTCCGCGCCGGCCTGCGTCGTGTCCGAAATCGGTTCGGCGGCAGCGCGAGCCGCGGTGACCGCGCTGACGGACCCGCCGACCAGCCCCGCGCTCGCCAGCACCGCCAGCGCCGCGACCCGCCGGGCGCCGGCGGGCCGCCGCTGGACTGCCATGTCAGGACCGACGACGCGCATCCGCTTGCCTCCAGGCTCGATGTTCAGCTTCGGGTATACCCGAACCGGCCACCCGGTCCGTTCGGTTCGCGAACTCTCGTGCCCGCCAGACGTTTCCGCGTCTCAGCCCTGCCTCCTCGGTTAGACGCGTTCCTTGGAGCGCTCGCGCACGCGCAGTGCGATCGGCTTCGAGGTCTCGGCGAAGAAGTCGTTGCCCTTGTCGTCGACGACGATGAAGGCGGGGAAGTCCTCGACCTCGATCTTCCACACGGCTTCCATGCCGAGCTCCGGGTATTCGAGCACCTCGACGGACTTGATGCAGTCCAGCGCCAGTCGCGCGGCGGGGCCGCCGATGGAGCCGAGGTAGAAGCCGCCGTGTTCCTTGCACGCCTTGGTGACCTGCGCGGAGCGGTTGCCCTTGGCCAGCATGACGTGCGAGCCGCCCGCGGCCTGGAACTGGTCGACGTAGGAGTCCATGCGTCCCGCGGTGGTGGGGCCGAAGGAACCCGAGGCGTAGCCGTCGGGGGTCTTGGCCGGTCCGGCGTAGTAGACGGCCATGTCGCGCATGTACTGCGGCATCGGCTCGCCCGCGTCCAGTCGCTCCTTGATCTTGGCGTGCGCGATGTCGCGGGCCACGACCAGCGGGCCGGTCAGCGACAGGCGGGTCTTGACCGGGTACTTGGACAGCTCGTCGCGGATCTCCGACATCGGCCGGTTCAGGTCGATCTTGACCACGTCGCCGCCGAGAATGGCGTCGGTCTGCTCCGGAAGGTACTGCGCCGGTTCACGTTCCAGCTGCTCCAGGAACACGCCCTCGGGGTGATCTTGGCCAGCGCCTGGCGGTCCGCCGAACAGGACACCGCGATGGCGACCGGGCAGGACGCGCCGTGCCGCGGCAGGCGGATCACACGCACGTCGTGGCAGAAGTACTTGCCGCCGAACTGCGCGCCGATGCCGAAGGACTGGGTCAGCTTGAAGACCTGCTCCTCGAGCTCGAGGTCGCGGAAGCCGTGCGCGGCCATCGAACCCTCGGTCGGCATGTTGTCGAGGTAGTGCGCGGAGGCGTACTTGGCCGTCTTCAAAGCGAATTCGGCCGAGGTGCCGCCGATCACGACCGCCAGGTGGTACGGCGGGCAGGCCGCGGTGCCGAGCGAGCGGATCTTCTCGTCGAGGAACTCCAGCATGCGATCGGGGTTCAGGATCGCCTTGGTCTCCTGGTACAGGAACGACTTGTTGGCCGACCCGCCACCCTTGGCCATGTACAGGAACTTGTACGACGGCTGCGCGGGATCACCCTGGTTGGAGTACAGCTCGATCTGCGCGGGCAGGTTGTTGCCAGTGTTCTTCTCGTCCCACATATTGATCGGGGCGAGCTGCGAGTAGCGCAGGTTCAGCTTGGTGTAGGCGTCGAACACGCCGCGCGAAATCCATTCCGCGTCATCGACTCCGGTGAGCACGCCCTCGGACTTCTTGCCCATCACGATGGCGGTGCCGGTGTCCTGGCACATGGGCAGGATCCCGCCCGCGGAGATATTGACGTTCTTCAGCAGATCCAACGCCACGAACCGGTCGTTGCCGCTGGACTCGGGATCGTCGATGATCTTGCGCAGCTGCGCCAGGTGCGCCGGCCGCAGGTAGTGGCTGATGTCGTGCATCGCCTCCGCGGTCAGCATCCGCAGCACCTCGGGCTCGACCTGCAGGAACGTCCGGCCGTTCGCCTCGAACGTGCTCACGCCCTCGGTGGTGAGCAACCGGTACGGAGTGTCGTCCTTGCCGGTGGGCAGCAGATCCGAGTACAGGAAATCAGGCGCGGTCACGAATCGCACTCCTCGAGCAGGGCTGGGGCTGGTCAGCCGACGGTTCAAGCACAGTGACTCTATCCAGCACCCGGCGAGCGCCCGCCGACAGGTATAGATTGCGCCGCGCAGAGGTGTGGGTCTCCGCGCCCGCAGGTACAGGTTGCACCTTCAACCGAGCAGGTGTTACCTGTGCATGATGTGCTTGTCGGCGGCGGGGAGGACTTAGCATGAGTGCGGAACCCGGGAGTGGAACTGTGACGCAAACCCGTTGGCTCGATGACGTCGAGATGCGAGCGTGGCTGGGTTTCGTGTTCACCCGCGATCTGATCGCCGCCGCAGTCGGGCGCGATTCGCTGCGTGCGTCCAATCTGACCTACGTGGAGTACACGGTGCTGGCCCGGCTCGCCGACGCCCCCGACCATCGCCGCAGCTTCGCCGAGCTGGCCGCAGTGCTGGAATGGTCGCAGAGCCGGCTCTCGCATCAGATCACCCGCATGGAGAAGCGGGGGCTGGTGGCGCGCGAATCCATTCCCGACGATGCCCGCCGCACCGCCGCGGTGCTCACCGACAAGGGCGTGCAGGTGCTCGATTCGGCCGCGCCCGCCCACGTCGACAGTGTCCGCCGCCACATGGTCGATGTGCTCGATCGTGGCCAGCTGACCGCCCTGGCCGACATCTACGACACCCTGCTGGCCCATCATCGCGGCACCGACGCCCGCGAGCAGCACGGCTGACCGCGAAATCCGCCCGCCCACCTCGGTTTGGTTTGGCACCCATCGGGTAGTGGGTAAGACTAGGCTCGGCACCGGCTTCCGACTTGGTCGGCACCGAGCGCACGGCTGGTTACCCTGCCGTGGAAGTGAGCACCCGACCTGGCCTTAGCGAAAGGGGCAGGAGTTTCCATGTCCGACGTGTCCATCGGTCTCTCGGCGGATTCGCTGCCCGCGGGTCCCGTCGACAATCTGCTTCCGCAGCTCGTCGAACACCTGCGGCAGAACCGCACCGAACTTCGCGAGGAGTGGGCCCGTCGCATCACCGATGCCCAGCTGCTCACCGCCATGACCCCCGAGGAGATCTTCTCCGAGGCCACCTCCGTCTACGACAACTACGTCGAGGTGCTCGAGACCGGTAGCGTCGAGGCGCTGCAGGCCTACGCGCGCGACCTGTCCGAGCGCATCATTCCGCGAGGCGTCGAGACCGACGAGGTCGTCGGCATCGTGCTGCTGCTGCGAGACGTGCTGGCCCGCAGCCTCTTCGAGAAATACCAGACCGACTTCGAGCTGCTGAAACTGGTGCTCGACGCCTACGAACCAGCCGCGAACCGCATCGCCAACACCGTGGCCGTGTCGTTCGTGCAGGAGCGCGAGCGCGTCATCCGCCAGCAGCAGGAAGCCATCCGCGAGCTGTCCACGCCCGTGCTCCAGGTGCGTGAACAGCTGCTCATCCTGCCCATCATCGGTGTGCTGGACTCGCAGCGCGCACGTCAGCTCACCGAGCAGCTGCTGCGCGCCATCCGGGCCAACCGCGCCAAGGTCGTCGTCATCGACATCACCGGTGTGCCGGCGATCGACTCCACGGTCGCCAACCACCTGGTGCAGACCGTCGACGCGTCGGGCCTGATGGGTGCCAATGTCATCATTACCGGCCTGTCGTCGGAGATCGCGCTTACCCTTGTCACGATCGGCCTGGATCTGTCGAAGATGAATGCCGTCGGTGACCTCCAGGGTGGCATCGAGGAAGCGGAGCGCCTGCTCGGCTACGAGGTGTCACGCGTCACCGATCGCGACGGAAGGTAACCCGGGCGGGGCTCATGCCGGTACCCATTCTGAAACAGGGCACCTATCTCATCGCGTCGGTGCAGTCAGCGCTCACCGATGCGGATACCGAACGCCTGCAAGACGATTTGATGACCTATGTCAGCAGATATCGCGCACAGGGCATCATCGTCGATGTCACCGCAATCGATGTAATGGACTCCTTTGCCGCCAGATCGCTGCGTACCATCGCCCACATGACCAAGCTGCGAGGCGCGGAAACGGTCATCGTGGGACTGCAGCCCGAAGTCGCTTTCGCCATGGTGCAATTGGGGCTCACCTTCGAGGGCATGCACACCGCGCTCGATCTCGAAGAAGGTCTGTTCTGGTTGAACAAGAAGACCCAGGGGCGAGGCCGACGAGACGGTCGTGATCGTGGCCGCTGACGACGTGGTGATCGCGGTGACCGTGTCCAACGACATCGTGACCGCTCGGCAAGCGGGGCTGGAGTTGGCTGCCAAACTCGGCTTCTCGCTCTCTGATCGCACCATGATCGCGACAGCCATTTCCGAAGTGGCGCGCAATATCACGAGTTACGCCGGCACCGGGGAGATCCGGCTGGCCGTGCAGGATCGCGACGGCCGGCGCTCGATGGTGGTGCAGGCCAAGGACAATGGTCCCGGCATTCCGGACATCCCACGCGCCATGGAGGACGGCTTCTCCACCGGACGCGGTCTGGGCCTGGGCCTGCCGGGCTCGCGACGGCTGATGGACGGCATGGTGATCAACTCCCAGCCCGGCCAGGGCACCCTCGTCGAAATGTGGAAGTGGGTGCCCGCCGGTGCGTGAGGACGGAAACATCGGCGCGGTCGAATGGGCCGTCGCCGGGCGTGCCCTGCCCGGGCAACGGGTTTCGGGTGACCGGTCGGTAGTCCTGGACGCGGGTGGCGGGTCGGTGCTCTTCGCCGTGCTGGACGGTCTGGGTCACGGCGCCGCGGCCGCGGACGCCTCCGACCGGGCCGCGCAGGTGCTCGCCGAGAACCGCGCCGAGCCCCTGGATGTGCTGTTGCTGCTGTGCCACCGGGCCATGAGCGACACCCGCGGGGCGGCGGTCTCGTTGGCGCTGTTCGATTCTCGCGAACGCGTGCACTGGCTCGGGGTCGGCAATGTCGAATCCCGCATCGTCGCCGCGGCGCCGGGCAAACCCGCCATCCGCGCGACCGTGCTGCTCACCGGCGGCATCGTCGGCTATCTGCTGCCGCCGAATCTGCAACCCCAGACCGTGCCGGTGCGCCCCGGCGATCTGCTGCTGATGTCCACCGACGGCATCACCTCGAGCTTCGCCGATGCCATCGACCTGTCCAAGCCCACCGCGGAGATCACCGCCGACATCCTGGCCCGCCACGCCAAGGACACCGACGACGCGCTGGTGCTCGCGGCCCGCCACCGCGGGCATATCCATCCCTCCCAACCCATTCCGAGTGTGAAGCCATGAGCCCAGCGTGAGTGCCGTCCTGGCTGCTTTCCGCGAGGCGTACGCCGCCGCGCTGCGACTGCATCTGCGCGCACCCAATCAGAACACCCTGTCCGAGGGCTACGAGCTCGGACGCCGCGCCCTGGTGGAGGGGGTGAGCATCCTCGATCTCACCGAGCATCATTTCCGGCTGCTCGAACTCGAGGGGCTCGGCTCCGCGCCCGACGGCACCGACCGCAGCGAAGCCGCGCTGGAATTCCTGTTGCAGACCATGGCGGCCCTCGACGTCGCCACCCGCGGCTTCCTCGACGGCACCCGCCGCTACGAGCAACAGCGTTCGCGCGCCGACGATCTCGCCGGCCGTGACGCCTTCCGGACCGCGCTGGTGGAGTCGCTGCAGGACGGGTTCTTCGTCGTCGACGCCGAAGGCACACTGATCGAGGTCAATTCGGCCTTCGGCGCGCTCACCGGATACGGGCCCGACGGCATCCCGTATCCGCTCCCCCACCCATGGACCGTCGAGGACGCCCCGCGGTACCCGGATCTGGGCACCGAGGCCGCCCGGTTCGTGATGCCGATCCGGCATCGGGACGGGCGGCAGCTGTGGCTGGCGGTGTCGACCTCCTCGCTGGTGAAACCCGAGAACGGGGAACGGGTTTTCGTCGGCACGCTGCGCGACGTCACCGCCGAGCACGATGCGCGGGCCCGGGACCAGGCGGTCTCGCGGCTGGCGACCGCGGTCGGCGCGGCCACCAGTGTGGTGGAGGTGCTCACCGTCGGGCTCGAGGAATTGCGCCGGGCGGTCGGCGCCGAGGCCGCGGTGGTGTCGGTCTGGCCCAGCCACACCGCGGGACCGGAACTGTATGTCTCCGAGGACAATCCGCACACCGCCACGGGCCTGGCCCCGCACATCACGCAACCCATTCGCCGCCGCGGCGAGGCCGAGACGACCGGCGGCGAGTCCCGGCGCGTGCTCGACGCCCGCGCCCGCGCGCTGCTCGATCGCGCCCGATTGCAGCCCGGCCGCAGCATGTTCGCCATCCCCGAAGGGGAATCCAGTTCCGAGGGCATCGTGGCGCCGCTGGGCGAGAGCGGCGATTCCGCGTTGTGGCTGCGCTTCGCCGCGCCGCGGGTGATCACCGCCGGCGACTGGGCGCTGTTCTCGCTGCTGGTGGGGCATCTGAGCCTGGCGGTGCAGCGGGCCCGCAACTTCGATCAGGCCCGCTCGACCTCGCTGACCCTGCAACGCGCCATGCTCGGCCCGATCGAACTGCCGCCGCGGTTCTCGGTGCACTACGAGCCCGCGCTGCCGCCGCTAGAGATCGGCGGCGACTGGTACGACGTGGTGCGGCTGGAGGGCGGCGCGATCGGCGTGGTCGTCGGCGACTGTGTCGGGCGTGGCCTGTCCGCGGCCGTGGTGATGGGCCAATTGCGCACGGCCGCACGGGCGCTGCTGTTGCGCGGCGCGGGCCCGGCGCAGCTGCTGGCCGAACTGGACACGGTGGCCGCCCGGATCCCGGGCGCCATGTGCACCACGGTGTGCGCGGCGATCCTGGACCCGGTGCGCGGGCTGGTGCGCTACTCCAATGCCGGGCACATGCCCCCGGTGCTGGCCGAACCCGGCCGGCAGGGCCGGCTGCTGGAGGGCGGGCGCGCATTCCCGTTGGCCACCTTCGACATTCCGCGGCGCCCGGAGGCCACCACCGCGATGGCGCCCGGCGCCACCCTGGTGCTGTTCACCGACGGTCTGGTGGAGCAGCGCGGCGTCGACATCGACGACCGCTTCGTGGAGCTCGCCGACGAATTGTCGCGCGGCGCGGGCCGGCTGCCGCGCGAGGTGGCCGACTCGGTGCTGTCGCGGCTGCGACCCAGCGGCGGCTACGACGACGACGTCGCCATGGTGGTGTACCGGCAGCCGCCCGAACCGCTGCGCCTGGACGTGCCCGCCGACGCCCGGGAGCTGTCGCAGCTGCGGCGCGCCCTGCGCTCCTGGCTGGCCGCCGCCGCGGTACCGCACGATCTGGCGGTGGATCTGGTCTCGGCCGCGAACGAGGCCTGTAGCAACAGCATCGAGCACGCCTACCTCGGCGGCGAACCCGGCCGGGTGCAGCTGGCCGCGGACAGCGGTGTGGACTGTCTCACCATCGAGGTGTCCGATACCGGCGTGTGGCGGCCGCTGCCCGCGGATCCGGGCAACCGGGGCCGGGGCATCGCGATGATGCGCGCGCTCACCGATCAACTCGACATCGACAATTCCGGCCCGGGCACCCGGGTGCGGATGTCGGTGAGACTCATGGCCGTTTCCTTCAGCGCGGCCGGGAGAATGTGAATCACGGCCTGCCGGCACGTCTTCGGCAGGCGGCTCACCTGCGAGCCAGTGCCGATGTGGCAAACGATGCAGCACGAACGGACGGATCATGGCAGATTTGAACAACGTGACCACTAATTCCGCAGACGGCCACCCTTTCGCCGAAACGATGACCACCTCGGTCACCCAGACCGACGCAGCGACCGTCCTCACCGTGACCGGCGAGGTCGACCTCGCGACCGCACCCGCCCTGGAGAGCGCGCTCGACGCCGCCCTGGCCGGGCCACCCGCCGCGCTCGTGATCGACCTGACCGCGGTCAGCTTCCTCGCCTCGGCGGGCATGGCGGCACTGGTCAGCGTGCACAAGCGGGCGGGCGGCACCCGTCTGGTCGTGGTCGCCGACGGTCCCGCCACCAGCCGGCAACTCAAGATGACCAGCCTGGACCAGGTGTTCTCGCTGCACTCCACGCTCGACGAAGCGCTGGCCGCGCTGGGCTGAGCCGGCGAGCCCGCCGCGTGTGGCGGGGGCTCCCCGAACCGGGCCGAACACGCGGCCCCGCGAACACGACGAAGCCGAGTCCGGATGATCCGGACTCGGCTTCGTCATACGTGGGCGGCGATCAGATGAGTTCGCGCAGCTGCTCGATCAGCTTCACGCGCTCGGCGGCGGTGCCGGCCATCGGCACCACGTTCAGCACGGTGACGCCGGCCTCGCGGAACGCGGCGACCCGCTCCTTCACGAACCCGGCCGAACCGATCAGGTTGATGTCGCGGACCAGATCGTCGGGAACCACCTTGGCGGCCTCTTCCTTACGACCGGCCAGGTACAGCTCCTGGATGCGGTCGGCCTCGGCGCCGTAGCCGTACTTGGTGGCCAGCGCGTGATAGAAGTTCTTGCCCTTGGCGCCCATGCCGCCGATATAGAGCGCCAGGTGCGGCTTGATGCCGTCGCGCCAGCCGTCCACGTTGTCGCCGATGGCCAGCGCCGGGCCGGCGTAGATGTCGAGGTCGCCGCGTGCCGGATCACGCTTGGCCAGACCGGCTTTCACCGAGTCGCCCCAGACCGCGTCGGCCTTCTCCGGCAGGAAGAAGATGGGCTGCCAGCCCTCGGCGACCTCGGCGGCCAGCTCCACGTTCTTCGGGCCGAGCGCGGCGAGCAGCACCGGAATGTTGTCGCGCACAGGGTGATTGATCAGCTTGAGCGGCTTGCCCAGGCCCGTGCCCTGCCCCTCGGGCAGCGGGACGTTGTAGTACTTGCCGCTGTATTCGAGCCGCTCGCGCTTCCACACCTTGCGGCAGATCTCGAGCGCCTCGCGGGTGCGGCCGATCGGGGCGTCGTAGGGCAGGCCGTGGAAGCCCTCGATCACCTGCGGGCCCGAGGCGCCCAGGCCCAGGATGAAGCGGCCGTCGGAGACGTAGTCCAGGCCGGCCGCGGTCATGGCGGTCAGGGTGGGGGTGCGGGTGTAGAGCTGCAGGATGCCCGAGGCCAGCTGCACTCGTTCGGTCTTCGCCGCGAGGTAGCCCAGCGCGCTGACGGCGTCGAACGAATAGGCCTCGGGCACGAACACGATGTCCAGGCCCGCCCGTTCGAGGTCGGCGACCTCGGCGGCGATCTCCTTGAAGCCGTCGGTGTAATTGATCGACAGTCCGATACGCATGACCCGGACAATACCCAACTATTTGCATAAGGACAGCGGGCGGGTTCCCCTATTGGCAATCCGACAGCGGGCGGGTTGCCGGCAGCGTGCCGACGACCGGTAGCGTGGGCGGCGAAATCACCCGAATTCCGGGTAATGCCAGCAGGACTGCCAAGGGAGGCCACCCCGCATGACTCAGGACACCACCACGTTCGGTGACTCGACACTGCGGGGGTACCTGGACGAGCTGGCCGCCAAGGTGCCCGCGCCCGGCGGCGGCGCGGTCGCGGCGCTGCACGCGGCCCAGGGCGCGGCCCTGGTCGCCATGGTCGCGCGCTACACCACCCGCGCCAAGGACGCCGACAATCGCCCGGTCATCGACCGGATCATCGCCGCCGCCGACGTCGCTCGAGAGCGCTCGCTGGCCCTGGCCGACGCCGATGCCGCCGCCTTCACCGCGGTCGGCGCCGCCTACAAGCTGCCCAAGGAGTCCGAGGCCGAGCAGTCCGCGCGCGCCGAGGCCATCACCGCCGCGCTGTTGCAGGCCGCCCGGGTGCCCGCCGCAGTGGTCGCCGAGGCCGACGAGATCGTCTCTCTCGCAACCGAACTGCTGCCCATCGGCAATCCGAACGTGGTGACCGACATCGGCGCGGCGGCCGATTGCGCGCGCTCGGCGGCCGGCAGTTCGCAGCTGAACATCGCGATCAATGTGGCCTCGCTCGACGGTGCGGCGGGCGCCGAGTTCGCTCCGGTGCTGAAGCAGATCGAGGAAGTCATCGCCCGCGCCGACGCGCTGCACGACGACGTTGTGGCGGCCATCACGCGCTGAGCAGCGCGAATCCGCTTGTCGCGGTGCCCCGTTCCGATCCGGAACGGGGCACCTTTTTCGTATCGCCACCTGCACTGTCGCCGTTCGACGCCCCCCTACCCCGAGGGGCGATCTGGACAAAATACCCACGCCGGTACAATTGTCACGAACCGGAAACATTTCCGGATGGTAGTCAAGATCAAGTCATACGCTGATGAACCAGCCCCACACCCTCTCGAAGGGACGGAAGAATGCGGAAAGCGATTCGCTCTCTGTTCGTCGCAAGCTTCGTCGCCGCGGCGGCCGCGTTCGGTTCCGGAGCCGCAGGCGCGGCACTCCCGGCATCCAATCTCCCTGCGGTCCAAGCGATCACGCCGGGCGCAGGTCAGGTGGTCGGTATCGCGGCCCCGGTGACGGTCCAGTTCGCGGACGCGGTCACCGACCGGGCCAAGGCCGAACGCACGGTCGCCGTGCGAGCCGAGAACGCCCTGGCGGGACAGTTCACCTGGCTCGATGACCGGCAACTGCAGTGGACCCCGGATCACTATCTACCGGTGTCGTCTCCGATCACCGTCTCCGCGGGACGCGACAACGTCAAGTTCCAGACCAATGGCGGCACCACCGCCGATGCGGACATGTCGGCGCACACGTTCACCGTCTGGGTGAACGGTGTGGCCCGCACGATGCCCGCGTCCATGGGTAAACCGGGCCGCGAAACCCCGGTCGGCACCTTCCCGGTGATGTCGCGTGAACGCACGGTCACCTTCGACTCGCGGACCATCGGCATCCCGCTCAACGACCCGGAGGGCTACCTGCTCACCGGTGAGTTCGCCGAACGCCTGACTTCGGGCGGCGTGTACGTGCACTCCGCGCCCTGGTCGGTGGATTCGCAGGGCAACTCGAACGTCAGCCACGGCTGCATCAACCTCGCACCCGCCGACGCCGAGTGGTACTACGACAACGTCTCCATCGGAGACCCCGTCACCACCCACTGGTGACACCGGAGCAGGGCTCCCGCCATCGGCGGGAGCCCTTTCCTCGTTCTGAGGCCTTTCGCTAGCGAGCGGACTCGGCGGCCTGCACCACGTGGCGCATGAGCAGCGCGGTGGTGACCGGGCCGACGCCGCCGGGCACCGGGCTCAGGGCGGCGGCCTTGCCGGTCACCGCATCGGCGTTCACATCGCCGGTGATGTTGCCGTTGTCGTCCTCGTTGGTGCCCACGTCGATGACAACCGCACCCTCGCGCACGTGATCGGCGGTGATCAGGCCCGCGCGGCCGACCGCGGCGACCACGACATCGGCCGCGGAGGTGACCGCGGGCAGATCGGTGGTGCGCGAGTGGGCGATCGTCACGGTCGCGTTCTCCGCCAGCAGTAGCTGCAGCAGCGGCTTGCCGACCACGTTCGAGCGGCCCACGACCGCGACGTGGCGGCCCGCGAGGGGAATCTGGTGGAACTTGGCCAGTTCCACGACCGCCTCGGAGGTGGCGGGCGGGAAGCCCGGCAGGCCCGCGGCCAGCAGGCCCAGCGACAGCGGGCTGACACCGTCGACGTCCTTGGCGGCGGCGATGGCCGAGCTGACGTCGTCGAGGCCGACGCCCTTGGGCAGCGGGGTCTGCAGCATGATGGCGTCGACGGAGGCGTCCTGCGAGAGTTCGGTGAGCTTGGCGCGGATCTCCTCCGCGGTGGCGTCGACCCCGAGATCGATGTTCTCGCAAGTGATTCCGTTGCGCTCGGCGGCGCGGTTGAGCGACTTCACATACCAGGCGCTGGCCGGGTCGTCGTTCGGAATGACGAGCGCGAGGCGCGGGGCCGCACCCTGGTCGGCGAGGGCGGCGGCGCGCTGCTTGGTGTCGGCGTTGATGGCGGCGGCGAGTTCCTTGCCGATGAGCGAAGTCGTATCCACGGGTGCACAGCTTATCCGGCGCGGGAGCCCGCCTTGTCCCACACGTCCGCCGCGCCACCGCGCGCGTCCGTCCGGCGGCTTCCGCGCGCCTGTGCGTGTCTGGTTGTTTGCCCGGTTCCGTCCTGATTGAATTGTCCGGCCCGTCCGGATTGCCCGCCCCGTGCCTCGCACGTCCCCCCGCGTCCCGCCGAACCGAACTCACGAAACCAGTTCGGCAAATCCCAGATAACTGCCTTGGACAGTCGTATCGTGTCTCCATCCGACACATGGCCAATGACTAGCTAATGCGATGGTCCGGCCCGTAGACGCATGCGTGACACCCTCGGAAAGGTCGACAGCAGTGCAGATCGCCAGGCGTTTTCCCACCCTGCTCGCGGCGGCCGCCGCGACCCTCGCCATCCTCGGCACCGGCACCGCGCACGCGGATCCCGCGGCGCTGTTCAATTCCGCGCAGGACAATTTCACCAGCGGCAACGAGGCGGCCGGTCTGGCCGACCTGCGTCAATTGCTCGGCGAATCGCCCGATGACGCGCAGGCGCTGGCGTTGCAGGCGATCTGGTCGGACTACACCGGCGACATCATCACCCGCGAGGTGGCGCTGAACCGGCTCAACGGCATCGACGGCCGGCTCGCCGACGGCACCCGCAACCTGTTCCGGGCCATCGGCGCCGCGGTCGGCACCCTGCCCAACCCGATCCCCGCGATCGCCGGACCGCAGACCGGTATCGCGGTGCTCGGCTACGGCCTGCTGCCCGACGGCGCGATGCGCCCGGAGCTGGTGAACCGCCTGCAGGCGGCCTGGCTGCAGGCCATCGCCTCCCCCTTCTCCCCCATCCTGGTGACCGGCGGCAACCCGCAGAACGGCATCACCGAGGCGGCGGCCATGCAGGGCTGGCTGATCGGCCACGGCATCCCCGCCAACCGCATCCTCGCCGACCACCGCGCCGGCTCCACCGTCCAGAACGCCCTGTTCGGCGCGCAGATGCTGCGCGACGCGGGCGCGACCAGCGCCATCGTGGTCACTTCCCCCAACCACATCCGCCGCGCGGTCGCCGACTTCATCGTCGCGGGCATCCCGGTCGTCGGCGCCACCACCTCCCTCGAACAGCTGGTCTCCCAGCTCCCCCCGCCCGCCCGCAGCGGCCAGCGCGGCATCTACCTCGACACCACCCGCACCCTCCGCATCCCCGCCGAACGCTGACCCCACGCCCGGACCCGCCCACCTCCGGCGCGGGTCCGGCCGTGCACAATGACGCGGTGACCGCCCGTGACACCGCACCCCTGGTCGCACGCCTGCGTGCGGCCGGTTGCGTTTTCGCCGAAGACGAGGCCGCCCTCCTCCTATCCGCGGCCACCGACCCCGCCCACCTGGAAGCCCTTGTCACCCAACGCATCGCGGGCTTCCCCCTCGAACACCTCCTGGGCTGGACAGATTTCCGCGGCCTCCGCGTAACCGTCGCCCCCGGCGTCTTCGTCCCCCGCCAACGCACCGGTTTCTTGGTCGAACAGGCCGTCACCCTCGCCCGCACACTGGGCCGGCCGGTTGTGGCGCTCGATATGTGCTGCGGCTGCGGCGCTTTGGGGTTGGCCTTCACGAAAGAGCTGGCGCAGGAAGGCATCCGAGTCGAACTGACTGCCACCGACATCGAGCCCGCCGCCATCGTCTGCGCGCGAGAGAACCTCGCCCCGGTGGCCGCGCACGTCGTCGAAGGCGACCTGTTCGACGCAGTACCCCCGGACCTACATGGCCGCGTAGACATCCTCCTGGCCAACACCCCATACGTCCCCTCCGACCACATCCGCGACATGCCCCCGGAGGCCCGCGATCATGAACCGCGCCGAGCCCTCGACGGAGGCGTCGACGGCCTGGACGTACTACGCCGCATCGCCGCCGTCGCCTGCGACTGGCTCGCCCCCGGCGGGCACCTACTCGTCGAGGAGAGCGAGGAACAAGCCCCGGTCGCCGCGGACATCATGCGCACCCACCACCTCGCAGCCCGCATCGTCGAATGCGAGGACATGGGCGCGACCGTGGTAATCGGCACGCGGCCACCGGATTTCGCAACCGTTCCCGTCGACGAGTTCACCCAGGGCAACGCCTCCACGCAGAAAGAGGACCCGCAGTGATCGACCACGTCTACATCTCCGTCACCGATATCGAGCAGGCACTGTCCTTCTACCTCGAAGCCCTCGCGCCCGCCGGCTGGCGCGCGTTCGGCAACTACGACGCCTCCTCCGGGCCGGACAACGTACCCGACCTCTTCGGCATCGGTGATCCCGACTACATCTCAGGCGCGAAGGCCGGCTCGAGCATCTGGCTGCGCCGGCGTACCCCCGGCGAGACTGGCCTCTACCTCGGCATCGCCTGCGACAGCAACGAGATGGTCGACGCCTCCTACGCCGCCGCCATCAGCGCAGGCGGAATCGACGAAGGCAAACCGGCAGACCGGACCTACTTCGCCCCCGGCTACTACGCCGCCAACGTCCGAGATGCCGACGGCAACCGCCTGGAGTTCGTCCACAAAGCGTGGAACACGACGCGCTAGACATAGGCTGACGAGCCGATGAGCACGAATCATCCTGCACCAACCCTTTTCGCGAGATTCTCCGCGAGTGGATAGCGCTTGTCCGGGGGCAGGAGCGCCGTGGCGCGGTCGACCCGCCCGTCGCGCAGATGCCCGAAGATCTTGTGCGTCAGGGCGGTGAGATCGCGGATCTCCACGACCCACTCGTCGACATAGCGCTGGACGATGTCGCGGGACAGCCCGACCTGAATGCTCCGGTGGTCGAGCGTCACGTTGCGGATCGAATACTCCGGATCCCACTGCACCCGCACGACCGCCTCCTCGAACTGCTCCCGCCACCGCGCGGCATCGCCATACACCCGCCGCTCCGGACTGGTCAGCACCGCCCGACCGAGCGCCTCCTCCCATCCGGCACGTGTAATCCGAACCGCGAGTATGCGTTCCTGCCCCGCGCTGCGTGCCCAGTTGCTGCGATGCATGAGCCATCGATAGGACGGTTTGATCCATGTCATCCGATTGAGCGAAAAGGGCTCGACGAACCGCTGCGCGCCAACAGCGGCGGTAGCAATGGCATCGTTGAACGCTTGATAGACAACGATGGTGTCACGGTCGAAGTCGGCGCGAATCTCATACTGATTCATAACGCGCGCAACAGTAATGGCGAGCGGAATCGGTCACCAGTGAGTTTTCCAGCACGAGCGTGCCGTACCCAGTGAAGAGAAGAGTGATGACAGATCCCAGTTGGCGGCTCGTGCGGGCAGATGAAGTCATCGGCGTCCTGACCCAGGGCACCGTCGATATGTTCTGGACAGACTGCGTGTTCGAGCCAGGACCTGGATGGCCAGACCTCCAGCCGTTGTTCGCCGCTTCTCGGGACGCTTGGCGACGCGGCGACCAGGTGGCGGCCTCGGAAGCGGACGAGACGATACAGGCACTGGAACTTGCCCTCGTGCCGATCGACGGCGGTCCCCAACTGACGGAAATTCTCATACGCATCAACGGAGACACGGCCCGCTTTCGATACTGATCGAACTGCGACGGACGCACGCACCGGTAGCCGTTATCGCCCCGCTCGACAAGCCGGGATACGCGACGCTGTCCCGAGGCGTAACGTCGAGTCTGTGAGCAGTGGCGCCCTACCGGCGGCAGGTGTGCAGGGCTCGGACCTGTGGGCCCGGGTTTTCGCGGCGCTGTACGACCCGCTGCTGTGGCTGGGCGAGAAGGCGGGGATGAGCGCTCGTCGGCGAAATTTGGTCGGCCGTGCAAGGGGGCGGACTGTCGAGCTTGGCAGCGGTACCGGCCTCAACCTGGGGTATTACCCGGATGGCCTCGACGAGCTGATCTTGACCGAACCGGAGCCCGCGATGAGGACACGGTTGACGCGGAGGATGCGTCGCAGTCGACCTCACGCACGCGTGCTCGACGCATCGGCGGAACAATTGCCGTTCGCGGATGGAACCGTGGATACGGTCGTCTCAACGCTCGTATTGTGCACTGTCGATGACCCTGATCCGGTGTTGCGGGAGATCGGGCGCGTGTTGCGCCCTGGTGGCCAGCTGCTGTTTCTCGAGCACGTACGTTCCGAGTCGCCGCGACTTTCCCTTTGGCAAGACCGCCTCGCCGGCCCGTGGCGCCGGTTCGCGGAGGGCTGCCATTGCAACCGCGCCACCCTCGAACGGATCCGGGCGTCGGGGCTGAAGCTCGACGACGTGCAAGAAATGGTGTGGCGGGGAATGCCCCCGATTGTTCGACCGCTGATCACGGGTGTGGCCATCAAGCCATCTCCGACTTCCACATAGCACGCACCCTCGCCGGTGATTCGGGCGTCGGGTGCGTCATAACCCACGTAGCGGGCCACATGGACCTGGTCTTCGGCTTCGGCGAAGATCGCCGCCTACCGGGAAAAGGTCGGCGACAGGTATCTGGATTGGTAACAGTGGCGCATCACGTATCCCGAGGAATACCGACGCGGACCCCTCCCCGAGTCCACGAGGGGCGGCATCTCCGCAGGGGACAGCTTCCTTTCGAGCTGACAGGCGAAGGTCAAGTGTCCGTGGTGGTCTGAGGTTGGCGAACCCACTGAACTGCCGATGCGAGGGCGGCCCGAGGATGTCGAAAGCCAGGCCGCGTCGAAACAGCATCGGCAGAATCATCTGGTATGCAACGCATTCCGTTCGATTTGGAAGCCTATGTTCGGCGCGTTCGGTCGAGTCCCTGTTTCACCTGCGAGGTGGTTGCCAGCTCGGGCAGCGACGGATGGCACGGGGTCGTCGCCCTCGAGTCGCGAGGGCAGTGGAAGCGACGATTGAGGTCGAACGTACCTATCTGCTGAGCCTGGGCAGCCAGCAAGGCAATTCCCATGTGCACTGGCATATCTCACCGTTGCCTCCTGGCGTCCCGTATCACGAGCAGCAGTTCCACGCGTTGATGGCGGAGAACGGTGTGCTGGCGTGGACGCCGGAACAGGCTGGCGCGCTGGCCGCACGGTTGCGGGCGGCCCTATCGGATTGAGCATTCGCATTCAGTCGCGCGGGTGAGCGTGCTCACGAACTGACCCCATCGATCTAACATGGATCAATTGATCCAAAACTATGCGTCCCGGTCAGTGGGAATCGCCCCGATATGCCTTGTAAAAACAGTCATTTAGGTTGACCAAAGGCCGACCGGTCTGGTCAGATTCTGGATCAGTTGATCCAACTATGAGCCGTGCGTGCGGCCGATCTCGTTGAGGAGAACCTGTCGTGTACCTCGTTATCGACCCCGTCGGCCGGCCAGAAGTGACTCTCGACGATCCCGCCGACTTCACCGCTCTGGCGGTCGTCGTACTCGCCCACCCCGGCGATCTGGACCTGGGCGCGATGCTGCAGCAGTGGGGCCTGCTCGACGGCACCCATGCCTGGCTTCACGTCCAGCGTCTCGAAGATGAGCTCGGCCGCCGGCTGGGCGACGATCCGCAATGGCCGCAGCGATTCACGGCCATGCTCGATTACGCGCTGGCCCACGGCTGGCTCGACGAACACGGAACGACCGTCCGTGCACATGTGCGCTGGCAACCACCGACCACGAGCGAGGCCCCCGCAGGTCAGGAATCGGCAGCGCGATGACGAGCGCGAATTCCAGAGGACCTCGCCCGCACAGCTCACCACTCTCGGCGCTTCTGCATCAGTTCGTCGAGATCCACCCGCTGCCCGAGCGGCGCCTTCAGCCGCCGATACTTCCGCCGGTACGCGGGTAGATGAGTGCTCGGCACCGCTGCGACGACTCGGTTGCGGTGCGCGCAGAGGTCGTCAAACTCCTTGCGGACCTCATCGAACGGAAGATACGGGCCGCAGTGAAATAGAAGCGTCGCGCGGCTTCCTTGAGCTCCATGTTCGCGATCGCCGCCGACTGCGCGGCTATGGATCGCGTAGAAGCACCTACCGAGGCCGCCACCGACGACATCGCTGCCGCGCCGAGCGCCAGGACGCCGGCGACCGTGTGGCTCACCAATGAGGCCAGACCGGCGCTGCCCGCGATCGCTGCCAGCACAGCGGCGGTAGCGTTCACCACGGTGTGGAAGCGACGCCACCACGTCGATTCCATTCGATACACGCCGCCCCAGATGTAGGCCATGTACTCGATGCGCTGCGCGTCGAGCGACAAAGCGTTGCGGTGTGCTTTCTCGGGCTCGGCGATACCTACCTCGTCCGTCATGTCGCGCACCCACAATCACCTCGGCCAGGATGGTCACCACGACGGTAGCAACGGAACACACTGCAGCGCATTATGATTGCGCGCCGCCTGGAGCGGGAGCGGCGTACCGTCACGCCCCCGCGGTCACCGACACCGTTCCCGTCTTTCGCCCCGCTCGTGATCCATCGGCCGTGACGATGGCGCAGGACGTCGGCTCGGGCGCGGCCAGATCGCGCAGGGACCGGATCTGCCACAGCCGGTAGATCGCGGCCGCGCAGCCAAGGGTGATCACCAGCGCCATCCACCCGGGCATCGCGGAGACGGCCCCGTCCGGATCCCGATACCAGCGCGGCGAGTAGGCGACCCGGCCGAAACTGCTGCCGCGCAACGCAACTACCAGGCCCGGCACGATCATCACCGCCAGCGCCACCACGGTGCTGCCCGCGGTCCTGGGCACAGCCACGCCGAAGCAGAACCCGACTATCAGTGCCGCAAGGGTCACCCCGAGCACCGGAATCACCGTGTGCCGGTGCGCCGCATCGGCGGTGAGGGCCGCGAAGACTGCCAGTCCACCCGTCGCAGCCAACGCGATCCACGGGGAACGCCACCGCCGTCCGGTTGCCAGGCCCGCCACCACGGCGAGGACCGGGAGCGGCAGGCTCCAATCCGGCCGGGGCACAGCGATGATCGCGCTACCCGCATTGGACGCGGCCACCGCCAGCAGGACGAGAGTGCCGTCGCGTCCCGGCAATAGCAGGGCTGCGACCATGGCCGCGGCGATGATGATGGCCGCGATCACCCCGATCTGCGCGGGTGTGCCCGCGTGCCGCACCAGCCATCCCGTGGACAGCGTGGTCGCGGTGACCAGTACGAGTACGGCCAGAGTCGGGCCGATCGCCAGAGTGGTGTTCTCCGGCTCAGTCGCAGGCTCGTCATGCTGCAGAGCGCCTCCGACGGCCAGCAGCAGGGCCGTGATCACGAGCAGCCACGCCGGCAGTGTTCCGACCGAAACCCATTGAATGATCGGATTTCCGCCACCCGAGGTCGGCAGCGGAGTCTGGTCGCCGACTTCGATCGCGCCAAGCGCCCCGATCAGGTAAGCACCGGTAGCAATCGGCTTGCCGTGGACCGCGACCGCGAGCGCGCCGAGCAGGATGCCACTGAGAATGCAGTCGATATAGCTCGCGGTGGCGAGGTTCTCGGTGGTGACCGCCCGATTCCAGACCCCGTCCGCCAGCAGCACGATCGCGCTCCCGCCCGAGACGATCCACGCGGTCCGCTGCCCGAGCGCGACCACCAACGCCGCCGACACCATCGCGAACGCCGCCCCCGCCGCAGCGGCCTGCGGCAAATCCAGTACCAGCAGATCCGTTTTCCATACGGCACCTGCAGAGCTTCCCCCGAGGTTGAGCGGGGCCATCATCAGCAGACACGCCACCGCCGCCCCGAGCAGAGCGGCCAATGCCTCGACCCGGACCGCCACCCTGCGGACCACAAAAGGCGCGGTATCGCCGTGGGATTGTTGTGCCAACGCGAACCTCGCGCCCATCTCGTCACTGTCTCCCTCGGTAATGCGCCGCCTTTCGAATTACAGCAATAGCAGCTATCTCTGGCCGAGGCTAACAGTTGCGCGCTGCGCAAACCAACCAGCCACCGATAGCCTCTGAACAGGGAAAACATCGCTCTGACGCGACTTTCCACGACAATCACATGCGTGCCAAGTAGCGGGGTCGACCACTCCCGATCGACGTAGTGATCCTGGCCTCCTAGTTCTGCGCCGAGTTCGACAATGTGGGCGCGGTTCTCAGTCGGTGACCCACAATGACAACCGAGCGATGTAACTACCGGAGATCAGCACGAAATCTGTCCAGAGGCACGCGTAGCAGCCCTCCGGTCTAATCTTGAATTCAGCGGCGAATTGAACTCTGCCGAGTAGTGTTTCGACCTTGTCAGTGAAGCTGCCGATATGTGCGTCCAGCTCTGTGGGGTGAGCGTTCGAGCCGTCCCATGGAGCCATCTGACGGATAGCGACTCCGAAGCGTTCGGGCCACCTCGAGGCTGGATAGATCCGCTCCACAGCATCGACCGGGGCGGAGACGACTCTGCCCACGAGGTCAGGCACCGGTTCTCGTTGAATGAGTAGCTCACCGTCCACCGCGATGACCGGATCGAGGAGGAGATTGAAGCCGTGATTGCTGGCGGTCATTACCTCTTCCAGCTCACGGGAGGCGTCGGTTACGGCATCCCGTAGCGGGTTCCTAACAGGCGCCAGAGCATTCAGACCTCGGCCTGGCTTCTTCCTCACCCGCTCAGTATCGTTCGCGACCTTCAGACGATGCGAACTACCGCCCGAGCGAAACCACGCCGCCCCACAGGCCGGCGCGGCGCACCGAATGAACGATGGGGAGAGCGTGGCACGACCGCTGGCGGTGCGCGCTCATGCCGAGTTTGGTGCGTCGAGTGCCTGACCAGACATAAGCTGGCGGGCGGTGACACAAACAGGAAGGCCCCGGGGGAACGACATGCACTTCGAGGAATTCCGGGCGGCCGGAGCGCTCACCGCGGACATCGCCGAGGACCTGGCGGCCGTGGCGAGCCGATACAGCTCCTACCTCACAATCAGCTGCCACGGACGCACGGTCCAGGCACTCTTGCTGCCGGTGTGCTGGGACGTTCTGCAGATACGAGCCGGTGACCTCATCGTGGTAACCGCCGAACGTGGCCACCGCCCGCCCGGTGAGGAAGATCGCCACGCCCTGCAGGACTTCGTCGACAGCTTCCACCAATTCACGACGCCCCCAAGGACACTCGCCCTCCGATAGACCTTGCCGACAGGTCGAGCCCGAATCCCGACACGCGAGGAACCGGGCCCGAATCGCACCATGAACCTTCCTGGCCGAGGCGCTAGGTCCAACACCCCGAACGTCCGCTTCTGCCGCTGGTCGCGTTGTTCGATTCGGCCAGAGCCCAGTCGGCCGGAACCCACCGACACCTGAACGCGGTCGACTCTGACGGATCAATCCGGTCCGAGCAGATCCCACCGGTTTCCCGCGATGTCGAGGAAGACCGCAACCTGCCCGTACGGTTCTGTACGCGGCTCGGTGACGAACTCCACGCCTGCATCCACCAACCGGCGATACTCCCCGGAGAAGTCTTCAACTCGGAGAAAGAACCCCACCCGTCCAGCAACCTGCTCTCCGATGGCGCGACGTTGCCTGTCTCCGTCCGCCTGCGCGAGAAGGATGCCGGTGGTCGCCCGGGGTGGACGGACAACGACCCACCTTTTGGGTCGTCCATCGTTCGTCAGAGATGGCGAGTCTTCGATCAGATCGAAACCCAGTGTCTCGACGAAGAACTCGATAGCCGAGTCGTACTCCTCGACAATGATCGCGATCAGCTCCAAGTGCACTCAGCAAGCCTAGGTCGAGCCAGTCCGGGACGTCCGCACATGCCACGGATCGCTCGGACCGAACCGGCCAGCGTGGGCGGCCATCGGCGAGGCCGATCGTTGGGTAGGAACATCCGAAACTGCCGAGTTCCGTGCCTTGCAGGCTCTCGGCTACCCAGGGGAGACAGTGCTCGCTCGGGCAAGAGCGCGTTCGATGCCTTGGGCGAGGAGGTGGTGGTTAATGGCGATGGCTGTCTTCGATCCTGCCGCCGCGGCGGGCCCGACCAGGTCGATGCCCTGCTCTTTTGCCTGGGTTAGCAGCTGTTGGGCCAATTTCTTGGTGTCCACCGCGTCGTTGGCCACAGCGGCCAGTGTCTCCGACATTCGTCGGTCCGTCCTGCCGAACCATCAGGTTCGGCCGATCGGACCGAGATCAGGATCCTCCGTTATCCTGACACTCCCAAGCATCTCGGTCAGGGGGATTCATTCGTTCCTGACCCGGCTACGGTGCTCCCCGCAGTCCGCTGATCCGGGATCAGACAGGGGCGGCTTCGGTGTTTCCGATGATCGCGCGAACCTCGGCGATCAAACGGGCGATGAGATGCTGTGGGGCGCTGTCGGTCCAGACGATGGCGAGGTCGGACGCGGGTGCGTCGACTACCGGGCGCCACACCACGGCAGTGCCGGGGATCCAGCGAGTCAACGGTTCGGGGGCGAGCCAGACACCCTTGCCGCGCGCGACCATGATCAGGGCGTCCTCGACCTTGTCGACGACCGAGCCGCGCAGGGCAGGGGTGCCGTCCGGGCGCGGGTCGGCGAGCCAGTGGCAGAGGTTCTGTTCGGACAGGTAGATGTCCGGGCGCAGCACCGGCTCGTCGGTCAGTTCGGCGAGTGTCACCGATTCCTGCTGGGCCAGCGGGTGTTTCGGTGACAGGGCGACCATGCGCGGGTCGCTGCGGACGGCCGCGTGCTGGAATCGGTCGTCGCCGAGTGGGAGCCAGATAAATGCGGCGTCGACCTCGCCGGACAGCAGGAGCGCACGTTCCTCTGGCGGGGTGTGCACAGTGGTCAATTCGACCTCGAGTCCGGGGACCGCGGCCTCCATGGCATCGGCGACCTCGGTGGCGAACAGCGCTGTGGCATAGGGGCAGCAGGCCAGGCGCAGTCGGCCGAGGCGGCCGCGGTCGGCGGCGCGGACTCGGTCGGTGAGATCACCCAGGTCGGCCACCACGGCATTGCCGCCGCGCGCGAGTTCCTCGCCGGCGGGCGTGAGCAGGACTCCCCGCGAGGTCCGGACTAGCAGTGTCACGCCAATTGCCCGTTCGAGCTGCTGAATCTGGGTGGAGACGGTCTGCTGGCTCAGGTGCAGGCGAGCGGACGCACGCGTGATATTGAGTTCGGCCGCGACGGCCAGAAACGACTGCAACTGACGGATATCCAGGTCGATCACAGCAGCCACCCTATCGTTCGCTCGGCTACCGGCTTCCTCGGTGGCGGGCACCGAGTTCTTCTGTTTCCGCTTTTCTCGCGGACCCAGCAGGCTTGCGGCAACACACCGACTGCTACGAAAGGAACTCCGGTGCAACCCATTACGACCGCCCTGATGCGGCAGCAAAGGCGAACCGGCACAAAGGATCTCCTCGGCAAGGTCGCGCTGGTGGTGGGCGGCAGCCACGATCAGGGGGCCGCCTGCGCTGAGTTGCTCGCCGCTCGCGGCTCGACCACGGTGATCAGCTATGCCCACGGCGAGCACGCCGCCGCACGGACCCTGTCCACGCTGGACGGCTATGGGGTGCGGGCGGAGGCGATCCGGTCCGACGCCATCCAATCCTGTGATGTCACCAGCCTTTTCAAGGGTGTGGCCGCCCGCCACGGCCGTCTCGACATCGTGGTACACGCGGTCGGGGCGGTCGTGCACAAACCGCTGGCCGAGCACACCGACGCGGACTTCGATCTGCTGATCGACCACAACACGCGCAGTGCCTTCAATACCTTGCGGGCCGCGACGCGGCATCTCGCGGACAACGGCCGCTATGTCGTCATCACCGGTGCGCTCGTAGGCACCGGGCCCCACGCGTCGGGAATGTCCGCGGCGGCCAAGTCCGCCGTGGAGCACCTCGTCTCGGCTACCGCGCGAGAACTCTCGGGCCGGGATATCACCGTCAATGCCGTTTCGCCAGGACCTGTTTCGGACTCCATCTATTCCGCGCCGGACGTCCCGTTTCCATCCTCGGCACGCAGTCGTCTCGGCCAACCGGAGGACGTCGCCTCAGTCGTCTCATGGCTGACGAGCGAGGCCGCCGCCTGGATCTCGGGGCAGGTCATCCGCGTCGACGGCGGAACCGCCTGAGTGCGGCAGCAACCCTCTCAACATCAAGGAGCAAAACCATGACCACCACCATTGCCCCCTCGGGCACCTATGAGCGGGTATCGCTCACCCGCTGGCTCGGTGTCGGAGCCGTAGCCGTCGGCACCTTCTCCGTCGTCACCTCCGAACAACTCCCCGTCGGGCTGCTCACCTCGGTCAGCAGCGCCCTCGATATCTCCGAAGGCACTGCGGGCCTGATGGTTACGGTGCCCGGCCTGGTCGCCTCCGCCACCGCACCGATCCTTCCCGTCGCCATCGGCCGTCTCGACCGCCGACACGTCCTGATCGGCCTCATCGCCCTCATGGTCGGCGCGAACCTGCTGTCGGCTTTCGCCCCGAACTTCGCGGTCCTGCTGATCTCCCGCCTGCTGATCGGCATTGCCATCGGCGGATTCTGGTCCCTGGCAGCCGGTATCGCCGTCCGCATGGTCCCCGGCGAATACGTTCCCAAGGCCACCGCGATCGCCTTCGGCGGCGCCACCGCGGCCAATGTCCTGGGTATCCCCGCGGGCACCCTGATCGGCGAACTCACCGACTGGCGCATCGCTTTCGGCCTGCTCGGCGGTCTCGGCCTGCTGGTGGTCGCCGCCCTCCTCTGGCTCTTGCCCGCGCTGCCCGCCGACACCGCCATCCATCTGCGCACCCTCGCCGATCAGTTCCGCAACCCCGTGGTCCGCACCGGCGTCCTCATCACGTTCCTCCTGGTGAGCGGCCACTTCGCCGCCTTCACCTTCGCGGCCCCGATCGTCGATTACCACATGGGAATCGACAAGTCCCTCCTCGGCCCGGTCCTGCTGGCCTTCGGCGTAGCGGGCATCATCGGCAACTTCGCCACCGGCGCGGCCACCGCCCGCAACGTCCGCGCCACCATCATCACCATCAGCGTCTCCCTCGCCACGGTCCTGGTCTTGATCGCTCTCGTGGGTACCCTCCCCCTCACCGGCACTCTCCTGATGCTCCTGTGGGGCTTGTCCTTCGGCGGCATCCCCGTCGGTGTCCAAACCTGGATCCTCCGCGCCGCCCCCAACTCCGCCGAACCCGCCACCGCCCTCAACACAGCCGTCTTCAACCTCGCCATCGCCCTGGGCGCCCTATTCGGCGGCCTCCTCACCAACACCTTCCCCCTCACCACCGTCCTCTGGTTCGCCGCAGCCTTGAGCCTGCTGGCCACCGCCGCAGTCCTGGCCACCCGCCCCACCGCCAACTAAGCACCCCGAAGGAGCACGCCCGTGCCCGCCAACGCGCGCCCCACCACGCCGCCTCCGCCCCCGTTCCAGCGCCGCCCCACTTGGCGAACCACCCCCTGCGCCGCCCCGCAACCCCCGACCTCGCCACGCCCCGCCTAACCCGATACAAACGAAGAAGACCCCGAACCCTTATAAGCGGGTTCGGGGTCGAGTCCCTGATGGCGCACAAAATCGATCCCCGGGACTGCCCCGGTTTGGTTGATTTCTTGACCTGCCCCAGCTTTCGTTACCTGCCCGGGTGCGAATCTCAGGCGGTGATGGACTGGTGTTCGTAGCGTAACTCGTGCTCGGTCGGCGACACATAATCGAGCTGGGAGTGGCGCCGCTGCCGGTTGTAGAAGATCTCGATGTAGTCGAAGATCGCGTTCGCCAGATCGACTCGTGTTCGCCACTTCTTCCGGTTCAACAGCTCGATCTGCATGCTCGACCAGAACGATTCCATCATCGCGTTGTCGTAGCCGTCACCGATGGTGCCGAACGACGGCATCAGGCCGTTGCTGCGGATCTTGTTCGTGAATGCCCAAGAGGTGAACTGGACGCCGTGATCCGCGTGAACAATCCCGCCCGACAACGGGTTTCGGTTCTTGATGGCCATGTCGAGGGCGTTCACGACCAAGCTCGAATCCTGGCAGTTGTCGATCGACCAGCCGACGATCTTGCGGCTGAAGGTGTCCATCACCGCGCAGCAGTAGACCTTCCCTTCCCGCGTGGGATGTTCGGTGATGTCGGTGACCCACAACTCATTTGGTTTGAGCCGGTGAAAGCTTGCGGTGCACGAGATCGTCGGCGGTGGCGATGCCGCGCAGGCGTTTGACCTTGGCCGGTCCCGGCAGTCCGGCGACGCCGGCCAGGCTCATCAGCTCGGCGACGAGGTTTTCGCTGACCACGATGCCCATTCCGCGGGTCAGTTCCGCGTGGACCCGTCGTGATCCGTAGGTTTGACGCGACGCGCAGTGGACCTCGCGGATAAGCCCGGTGAGCCACTGGCGGCGCATCTTCGTCGGCGACAGGGGCCGATTTCGGTACTTGTAGTAGCCGGGCCCGGAGACGCCCAGCAGTCGGCAACACACCTTGGCCGGGTGCCCGGCATCGACGAGGACATCGATTACCGGGTGAATCCTTTTGGGGTAGGACGAATTTCCCCGAGCAGCCCGGCGGCCTTGCGAAGGATTTCGACCTCGGCTTCGAGTTGGCGGATGCGTTTGTTGGCCTTCGACAACGCCGCGGTCTCTGGTGTGCTGATCCCGGGCGTTCACCACGGTCGATCTGGTCCTGGCGGACCCAGTTGTGCAGGGCCGCGGCGCTGACCCCCAATTCGGTGGCGGCGGTGGTGATCGGTTTCCCGGCCCGCACGAGCGCGATGGCGCGCAGGCGGAACTCCGGTGGATACGGTCGGGGCATGGGATCAGAGCCTCTCAGCTGGCACCGATCTTCACACCGAAACGGGTAACCAAACCCTGGGGCAGGTCAGCGAGTCAACCGAACTCGGGGCAGTCCCGCCACACCAAAACAGACGGCGGGCAGCCGCATAAAGGGAGCATCCCACCGGGCACCTGAATCAATCCTGGCCGGGATCCGATCCTGACACCAGTCTCTTACTAGCCGCATAGTGCGCGAAATGGGTGTCGCTCCATAGGGCCTCGAAGACGGCGGCACCTACGGGGCACGCAGTACGGTGCCGTGGTGGCTGTCACTGTGGAAACACTGACCGAGGTCGACGACGAGATCGTGGAAGCTTTCGACCGGCTGCTACCCCAGCTCTCGCAGATGGCGAAGCCATTGGATCGAGAAGCGCTGGCGCAGTTGGCATCTACGGAGTCGACCACCGTCCTGGTCGCACGGAGCGACGGAAAGATCGTCGGGACGCTGAGCTTGGTGATGTTCCCGATACCGTCGGGTCTTCGAGCGCGGATCGAGGATGTGGTGGTCGATGACTCGGCCCGCGGTCAAGGCGTCGGCGCGGCCTTGATCGAGGAGGCCAAGACGCGGGCTAGCGCTGCCGGCGCGCGGACGTTGGATCTGACCTCGCGAGCCTCACGGTCAGCCGCCAACCGACTGTACGAGCGGCTCGGATTTCAACTGCGCGAATCACGGGTCTATCGCTTCGCTCCAGCCGACTGATCCGGCACGGACGGTCCGAGGAACGCACTACTTTGCCGCTGACCGCTGACCTGACCGGCCACTGCGGAGTGCCCGCGGCCGCACCCGGCGCGCTGCAGACCGTCCGCTTTTGCCGACTGTGTGTTGATCTCGCCACCAACGTAGGTCACCTCCCCACGGCTGTGTTGTTTTCTGGGCCGGGATCCGCGTCGGTTCAACAGCATCGAATATGGTTCGCGCATGTTTCCAATGTGGCGAATCACGTATGCCAGAGCGGCCCTTCAGCAAGGGCCCTGGCGTGCTGTCGCTCGTGGGCTGGCGAGTTGGATCGTGAGCGTCGGGGCTCCGGCGGTGGTTGTCGGGGTCGCCTTGACGGTCGTATCGGGCTCCGCTGCAAGGGGACTCGTTATCGCCTGCTGGGTGGCGCTCGTGGTAGGCGTCGTGCTTGTCGCGGGCGGGCTCTGGGCGTGGAGAGTCAGTGGGCTCGTCGATAAGGAAATCAGGGCTCGTTATGGCGCACTGCCAGAGGTCGAGTCCTCACGGCTGCTACTGCGCGCGCCGGTACCGCAGGACGCGGTCGCGGTCGCCGCCACGATCGATGCGGAGATGCTGGCCAGGAATGGGTGGACGAAACGCACTGCTCGGGTATTGGTGAAAGCCGTCGCATCGGGGCACCCGACTCCCGGGCTTCTCGTGTTCGAGTCGTGGTCGGACGGAACCCTGGTGGGGTGCGCGACCGTGCACCCGAGTAACAGTGACGCATCGTCGCGGACTCTCGGCTGGTGGATCGGACCACGGCACCGGCGCGCCGGCTACGCGAGCGAGGCGGTGGCGGCGCTGGTCGAGGCGATCCACGACGCCGGTTTCACTATCATCGAGATCGGTACGGCCGAGTCGAATCTCGCGGTGCAGCGCATCTGCGCCAGGATCGGGGCGACGGAAGTAGATCGGCGAGCGCAGCCGTTGCCGAACGGATCGGTCGTCCCGGGAATCTGGTACGAGCACCGGCGGGCGACTGCGGACATGCCTTGACCCGGCCGAGTTCTCGGGGGCGAAGGCGGCATAGCCGTTGTGCCAACAATGACCTCATCAGTTCGAGCCCGGCACCGAGCTCTACTGGCCGGCTGAGGCGCGGAAAGCTCGTGCGACCGTGCCATTTTGGCGCAGCTATTTGCTATGAACCTGCGCTGTTCGGCACGGACCGTTCGGACACCTCGAAGACGGTTTTCGAAGGCTGCATTCCGGCGATCGTGGAGAGTCGAGGCATGCCGTGACTTCCAGCGCGGTTCCGTTGTCGGCAGTCCGACAGCGGAACGCGTTGAGACCGTGAGCCGCTACTTCACGCCGTTCTTGATGGCGGCGTCCTGCTTCGCGGCGATCGCGAGCGCTACTTCGGCCGGGACGTATTCACCGGTTTTGCTGTTGAATTCGATGATCGAGAAGGCTCCGCCCTCGGCGAACACCACGACGGTTGTTCCATCCGGGCCATTCAGGATGCCGCCCTCGACGCCGATATCGATTGGCGTGAAGGCCGCACCCGACTTCTGCGCAACATCATTCTTGGCCGCCGCGGCAGCGCTCGTGGCGTTCTCGCGCACAATGACCGCGGTGGTGATCTTCTCGGTCCCCGCGCCGTTGCCGTAGATGCCGGTGATGCCGTTCTTCTCCGCCTTGCTGCTCTTCAACGTCCAGTCGGAGTCGATATCGCTGGGCTTGATGAGCAGGTTCGTGTAGTCGCTCGCGACAGGTGACGAGGCCGTTGTGGTCGGCGCGACCGAGGTTCCGGCAGACGACGACTCCTGATCCGCGCTACAACCGGCGATTCCCACGGACAGCACTACTGCGGCACCGAGCACCACGGCCTTCATTTTCTTCATCGGCAGATGATGGCAGAGCCGCAAACCCGCCGCAAACTTCGAGACCGACGTAGACACGGGTGACACGGAGCCTCGTTGTGCGGATCGAATGAGGTCAAAGACGACGGAGCTGACCGAACCGGCCAGCGTGCGTACTGAAAGATCAACGGGCAGGGGTCATCTGAGCCCGCCAACCGACCGTCGCCAGTGCGCGCTCATACCGATGACCGAGTCTGCGCCAGGTCATGTCTGCTTCTCCAGTTCGAGCCACTGCCACCGTGGGACCCGGTCGCGTTCGGCCGCGGCCGTCGCCGCTGCCGCAGACATCGATTTCACCGGCGCTGTTCCAGGGCATCCAGGATGAGATCCAGGCCGTAGTCGAACTCAGCCGTGTGGTCGTAGCCCGGCTGACAAGCGTAGTCGACGATCAGCTCACGAAGATATGGAAATTCTCCGGGCGGCAACTGGTCGAGGACGTCGGCCGCCACCTCGTTGACATCGGCGGGGGTGGTGATCGGAAGATTCGCCTCCTGCAGCACGTATCCGCCGATATAGCTGTCGAGCAGTGAAACTGCGTGTGCGGCAAGGGGAAGCGTGAAGCCTGCCGTGCGGAGGACGCCGAGCACGGCGTCGTGGTGGCGGAGGGTGGCCGGGCCCGGTGTGCGGCGGGAGTCCAGCAGGCCCAGGGCCCAGGTGTGCCGGGACAGGACCGCACGTGCGGAGCCGGCGCGTTCGCGGAGGGCGTCGCGCCAGTCGGCGACGGGCGGGGGCAGCTCGATGGCGGCGAAGACCGCGTCGACCACACCGTCGAGCATGGCGTCCTTGTTCGGCACGTGGTGGTAGAGCGACATCGCTTCCACGCCCAGTTCCTGGGCCACTCGTCGCATCGTGATCGCTTCCGCGCCACCACGATCCGCGACTCGGATGGCCGCGTCGAGGATGCGGGCTCTGCTGAGCGGTTGCGCGGGGCGTGGCACGGCGGCTCCTGACTGCGGAGGTCTTGACAGGCTTACGCCTGTAAGCCTACCTTACGTATGTAAGTCAGCCTTACAGGTGTAAGAGGAGAGGTGATTTCGATGCCGATGCCGAGATGGTGGGGGCACGTCAACAAGCGGGTTTTCAATCCGCGTGCGATCGCAGGCGGGAAATGGCCGGTGCTGACGCATATCGGGCGCAACTCCGGCGCAACCCATCACACCCCGCTCGATGCGTTTCCCGTCGACGGCGGGTATCTATTCGTCCCGGTGTACGGATCGGGCTCGGACTGGGTGCGCAATATTCTGGCCGCGGGTCGGGCGCGACTCCGCATCGACGGGCGCGAGTTCGAGCTCACCGCGCCACGGATAGTTGGGGAGGACGAGGCGTTCGGAGCCCTCGCCGCCGACGCGAACCGGCCGCCGCGACTGCTGCGCATCAAAGAGTTCCTGCGAATGGACCTGACGGCCTGACGACACTCTGCCCGGCCCATGGATCGCGATCATCCGATCACGCCGCTTCTCGCGCTGATCGAACCGGCCAGCTGGGCGTCACGGAAGATGAACGGGCTCAGCGACACACGACCGCGGGCAATCTCCGCACATGCCGAATGCAGTGCATTCGGTGGCTAGCTCGGTCATCGGGTGATCCTGAGATCGACGCGGGTAGCGTGCGCGGTGTTGGGATGATCTCGAAGAATGCCGTTCGGAGTTGGAGACCATTGAGGGGCAAGAGGATTGGTTGTGAGCTGATCTCGCCCAAACAGCGTTCGCGCGCGGGCTGAGGCCGAAGCGGTCGGAAATCTTGGACTTTGCCGTTCCTCCGAAGGTGGGTGGCGATCTGAGTCTGGATAACGTTCATCTCATGGATTTCGTGACCGGAGTGGGGATGGCCGGTCAGATCCACCAACAGCTGCGTCATGCGCCGGAAGGTGCGACGGTCCAGTTCAAGATGATCGAGCCGGAGCGTCGAGTTGGCTGGCGTCGGTGGCTACCCGGGCGATAGCCCAGCATCCACTTCTGCCGCATACCGCGCTGACCGAACCGGCCAGCGAGAGGCGCCGACGGCCGGAACCCGGTGCAGCGCAGAACGTCCGCTACTGCCGAGCTGCGGATGGCCCTCTGAGTGGTTGGGGCTCTGCGACTTTGGTGTCTCTACCGGACCCACACGATCTCTCCACACTTGGTCGACGGATCGGACACAACTGGTCGATACAGTGACCGCGTGTCTACTCGTGATTCACCGTGGAATCGCTGGAGCCGTTTCGCGTACCTATTGCAGGTCGTTGCCGTCGGCGCGCTGGCTCTCGCGTGGGCGGCGATCGGGATAGGACTGTACTCGGACCGGGGAGCGGATCCACGGTTCGAGCTCGAAGCGGGCGGCCGCTTCGAGGCCAACCTCGCGGTCTATTGGCCTTTTCTGCTGGTGATCAGCCCGCTGCTGGCCGTCACTGGCATGTTCGGGCTGTTGCCATACCGGTTCGCGCCTGGCGGCACCGTTGTGGGTGGGGTAGTTGCCAGTTTGTTCGCTCAGTGGGTGGGAACCGAGCTGTACTTGTCCGACTACAAGCGGGAGTTACCCGGACGCCTCGAAACGAGCTTCGGCGCTGCGTGTTTCGCAGTTGCCGTAGCGTTCACGGCAGCTTTCTTGCACTTGTATAGCAACCGATCCGGTCGGACGCGTGTCGCTTCGATTCGAGGCGGAGCAGGGCTGGCGGTCGCCATTCTCGTCAGTGCCTGGGTCACGATTCCGCCGCTGATCGCGGGCAGTGGCACCCAGTCCGGTGTCCTGGCTGGGTTCGTCACCGACCCTCATTGCGGCAGGAAGGTGTCGGACTGGACCGACGAGGGACGGGCGACCGTCTACAAGGGCGACGCGACGACACAGTCGTATCCGCCGAAGGATATGCCCGACATTCGGTTCGGGGTCGTGGTCACACTGCGTAACGGCATGGGCAGCGTCGAAACCACCCCGCCGACCGCGGTCTCGTTCCGAGACGAGCTGCCATTTCGGTCGGGTCCGCCGGCAACCGAATTGCTGCTGTCTCGGCCTAATACAGGCAACGGGTTCGCGTTTACTCGCATACGCGATCCGAAGTGTGAGACCGGCAGTAACCGAGTGGTTTCGGCGACCTACATCTATGACGACTACGGCAGAACGAACACGCCTCAGATTCGGGGCACGGTATCTCGTAGCGAGTAACGCGCTGGCAGGGGTGTTTGATCGGCGTCGCTGATCTGGATGTCCGCACATGCCGCATACCGCGCTGATCGAACCTGCCAGCGCGGGCGCCGGCGGCCGGGACCCGGTGCTGTGCAGAACGTCCGCTTCTGCCGATTGCCGAGTGGTGGATGCTGATCAGCTCTGGGATCATCGGGGCCGGAGTTCGACATCGGTGCTGGTGGGAGGAAATCGCAGATGACCACCTTGCGGCGGTTCTGGATCGAATTCGACACGCAGGAGTGCTCCGACGGCCTGCTCCAGCAGGGCGTCGGTGTGTCAGGCTTCGATGTGCGGGATTGCTTGTCGATGGTGGCGGATCTGATCCGCGACCGACCGTTGCCGCCCGTGAGCCGAATTACCGTCGACATCTCACTGGCCGAACCACTCCCGGTGAGTCGCCGCTATCTCGGGGTCTCGGTGTGGCGCGGCGTGTGGCATCCACCCGTGAACCTTGAAACCGGACCGACCCGCAGCATCGACCGAAGAGGCGCGCCCTGCGACTACCCGACACCTGTCACGCAATCACGCCCCAGGCGAGCTAGTGAGACCCTGCGCACGAAGGCGACGTGGTGGGACGAAATCCCGCATATCGGTAGCCTGCTGTGGCCGCTGGTGAACATGCACCACACCGAATACGGCCGCGGAATGCGCTCTAGCGCAACGGTGTTGCGCAAGGTCTGCGCCGCGGATCCGACCTACGGGGCCCTGGTGCGCGAAGCCCTCGACTTCATGATCTGGTGGCGGCCGACACCGGACGAATGGTTCGACCCGACCGAAACCAGGTTCACCGACCAGCGCGAGCTCGACGATTACCTGCGAGCCTTCCGCGACTACCTGTTCGGAACTCGCCCGGAACCGATCTATCCTCCCGGCAGCGAACCGCTTTCACCCGAGGACGCATGGCTGGACGCTCTCAGCCGTCTGGTCGTCACTCGCCCGGGTCCGGTCGACGCTCCCGGCAGCGAACTGCTTTCACCCGACACGGAACCACGACTTCCCAAGAACGAGTGAAATCGTCTGGGGTCCAAGAGGTCCCGCAATTGCCACTGGGTGCGCGACCGAGTTTTGCGGAACGCGCTGCGGCCCGAGATATCCGGTAATGCCGCATACCGCGCTGACCAAACCGGCCAGCGCGGGGCGCCGGCGGCCACAACCTGGTGCGGTCCAGAACGCACTCTCATTGCTCCATTATGTTGCGTTTACCTCGAGATCGATTCTGCGGTGAGGATCATGGTTCCTGCCAGACTCGTCGGATGAGCTTTGATGGCCGATCACTGGCGCTGATGTCGCTGCGGGGCCTGGCGGTGGGGGACGCGTTCGGGTCGTGTTTCGACGATCCGATCAACTATGGCGCGCTTGGGGACGGAGAGTGCTGCCCGGTCCGTGGTTGTGGACCGACGACACTCAGATGGCGTGTTCGATCTTCGCAGTCCTGAGTGAACACGGCCGAATCGGTCAGGACGCGTTGGCCCAATCGTTCGCCGAGCACTACGACATCTATCGCCGATACGGCCCCGGAACGAGTCGGATCCTGCGGCTGATCCGCCAAAAGGGTTATCACTGGCGCGAACTCGCCCAACAAGCGCGCGAGGGCCGCGGGTCCTGGGGAAATGGTGCCGCGATGCGGGTAGCGCCGCTGGGCGCGTGGTTCGCCGACGACATCGATCGGGTTGTCATTGAGGCCACGGCTTCGGCGGAGGTCACCCATGTCCACCCCGATGCCGTGGCCGGGGCAGTCGCGGTGGCAATTGCTGCCGCCTTATCCGCGGCGAAACCGCAACTACGTGGTGCCGAACTCCTCGATATGGTCGCCGCTCAGATGCCCGACGGGCCGGTGCGAGACAAGCTCAGGCATGCGGAGTCCCTCGACGATTCTGGCACTGCCGCTGTGGAATTGGGCGTCGGCCACGACACCTCTGCGCTCGATACCGTGCCCTTCAGCCTCTGGGTCGTCGCCCACCACGGGCATGATTTCGCCGACGCATGCTGGACGGCCGTTGCGGCCGGCGGTGATATCGATACCACCTGTGCGATTATCGGCGGGGTCCTCGGTGCCCGCGCAACCTCCGATGGCATACCGCTCGACTGGCTCGAACGTTGCGAACCGCTACCTGAATGGGCGATCACGCTCACAAGATGATCCAGGTGCGGACCCTGCTCTTCCGCAGACGGCCGAACGCACTACTTTGCCGCATACCGCGCTGACCGAACCGGCCAGCGCAGGGCGCGCCGGCGGCCGGGACCCAGTGCTGTGCAAGACGTCCGCTTCTGCCGAATTTCGGATACAGGCCTAGACGATCTACTGCTGTACGTCGTGGAAGGGCGATGACCGGGCGCGTCAATGAGGCCAGGCCTGATGACCTTGCTGCGATCCGTGAGCTGGCGTCCGCTCCTGCGGCGATCTGCCCGGGCCCGCGGCCGCGGGCCAGATTGATGAGCACAAACGATTGCGCGATAACAGCAGCACGCCGCAGGTCGATCGAGCGGTCGCCACACTCCCGGCCCTGTCCTCAATTCCCCTTGAAGGCTTCGAGACTTGCGGGCTCTTCGTACGACGAGCTGCGGCTGTACACACTAATGGATGTAGGGTCATCAACCCCAAACATGTCGCGCAGTACGGCAACCGCATCTTGCGCCAGTGAGTGATATCCGTCGAACGGCGCTGGCCACGTGATCCGTTTCGCCCAGTTCCGATTTCTCCTGTCGGGCTTTGCCCAACCGGTTCGAGCATGCTCCGCGGAGTCGATCCCGCGCACTCTCGGGAATTCACATTTCAACAGCAGGCCGTAGCGGCTGTTCGTGCCAAAGCTGAAGCGTAGCCAGTGATCGCTTCCGGCGACGAGGGTCAACTGCCCCTCTTCGGGCAGACGAGACAAGGTCAGAGCCAGGGCATCAGCGAAGGATGTCCATCCACCAGCCAGGCTAGGCGACACTGCGTCACTTGGCCTCTCGTCACCGTGGTAGCGACGCCAGTCAGCTTCAGCCTCACCACTGCAAGATTCGATCCACTGTTCGTAGTGAGGATTGATCAAGCTCAGAACCAGATCGCTCTTGTCGATCTCTACCTGGATGACGACACACGGCAGATCCCAAGCGAGTTTCGCGGAACTGCCAGGTACCGTCCGTGCCGGATCCCCCCACTCAGACACGAAGAGCGAGGCAGCGAGGGCAAAAGCATCGATGGTTGCATGCGTCGGACCTGTTCCGAGGTCGAGATCGGATGACGTTGCCTCGACCGAGATCTGACGCAGAACCCGGATCTGCGATGCGTCGTCCCAGACCTCTCGCCCGATCGAAACGAAACCCACGGGCCTGGCGATCTCGAGATTCGTCGAGATACCAGCCCTTGCGGAGGGCCCGGCGAACTGCCACTCCGCGACATCGCAGAACCGTGGTACGTCATCGGGGCTCCACGTCCAGTCAAAACGTGCTGCTAGACGGGCGATTTGAAAAGCCCCAGCGATGTCGGCTTGCATACCCGGATGCTACTTCCGGTGATCTGAGAGCTGTCGGGCACGGTGTGCAACAGGCCAGGTCCCGGTGGTGCCAGAACGTCCTCATCTGCCGCTTACGGGGCGGCTCGGACCGGCCGAGCCGCGGCTGGCCGAACGCACCCTCATGCCGAATGCCGGATGGGTTCTCACGGCGTGGCGGTAATACTGGCGGACGGCCGCGCCCGTCGAATCCTGATGAGATGTCGAGCGTATCTATCGGGGCGTCATCGCCTTCGGCCAAACAGCTCCGCTGCGGTGTAGTTGGCGCTGGGTAACTCGTCCAAGGCGGCCGCGATGCGACGCTCCTCCCACTGAAAATGGGATTCCAGAATGGCCGATAGCCCCGCAACCTCGCCGCGCACCGTTGCAAGGTTCTCGGCGCTGAGATCGGCAAGCGCGGTTGTCATTCGGGTCAGGATGTCCGCGACCAGATGGTGGTCGGCGGAGAGCTCGGTCAGTACCTGTCTCAGATCCGGGAAGCGTTGCGCCAGAGCGGGAAAAGCTGACTCGTCCTCGCTCGTGTGATGGTCGGTGAGAGCTTGGCAGAAGGCCAGGCAGTGCGCACGCAGGTCACGAAGGGGGCGGATCGGGGTGTTGGCTGGGTACTCATCCAGGGCGCGGGTAACGCGGCGTAGTTCGCCACGCAACCAGTGGTGAGTGCCGATCAGTTCACGGCCCAGTGCCCGGGCACGAGGGGGATCGGTGGACATGGAGGTCTCTTTCGCGAAGGAGGGACAAACAGGAGATGGCCCTCGCGGGTGACAAGATGCGCGAAGGCATGGAAGGCGTTGTGACAGCGGTTATCGCGCGCCCCGAGCGAGGCACGCTCTCACCATCAGCAGGGAATCAGAAGTGGACCCATGAGTGCCTCCCGAAGTGCGGTGCCTCCATGCCGACGCCGTCCACCTGGCGCGCACACGCGACACCGTCACATCCTATGCGAATGGCAGCCTGCCTCGTGACCGCGCGCCGAGCACGCCGAACGCACTCACATGCCGCATACCGCGCTGACCGAACCGGCCAGCGCGGGGCGCCGGCGGCCGGATCCCGGTGCGGTGCAGAACGTCCGCTACTGCCGATGAGCGTGAATCTGGACACTGGTACCGGTCTCGAATCGCGAAGTCAGAATCCCGCCAGCGTGGAGAACCAGTCGCTGTGAGGATCGGGAGAATGTCAGTTGATGTGATGGTCACTCTGCGGGGCTTCTATGCGGCCGAGGCCGCCTACCTCACCGAGGGCGCCGAGTTCGAGCAGATGGCCGCGTATTTGGCCTCGGACGTCGTTATGTACCAGGCATCCAGCCTGCCCTACGGTGGCGAATGGCGTGGGCACGAGGGCTTCCGGAAGTTCATTACCGCCATGGGCGAGAACTGGGACGGTCTGTGGTTCGACGAGCAGCAGTTCCTCAGCGATCAGAATCGGGTCGTGGTCTACAGCCGCGGCCGGCTGCGCGCACGACGCACCGGCCGAACATTGAAAACGTCACTACTGCAATGGATCAGCTTTCGAGACGGCTTGATCACCGAGTTTCGCCCGTACTACCACGACACCTCTGCGGTGCTGGCCACACTGACCGAGTGATCGAATCCTGGGTTATGCACGATATCCGCTCATGCCGCATACCGCGCTGTCAGAACGGGCCATCGCAGGTGAGCCGAAGATCAACAGGCTGAGGCGATCTGAGGCCAGCGAACGTCCGCTACTGCCGAGTTGAGTGTGCTCTCACTGACCGCCGATGGCCAAAGATGCTTGGGTTGCCAGTGCGGAGAAGGTTCAGATTCCGGTTGAGTGGCGGAGCGTTCCCCACGCGACCGAACCCACGGTGCCTGGATCGATCGATGCGTACCACCCGACATCCGAGGGGTGCGCCGTGGGATGCAGCGTGACGAGCTCGGATAGGAAATCCTCGGCGAACGCGCGAAATTCCGCATAGGCTGCGGGCCATCGAATTGTCCGCTGCCACAACGACATCGCTTCCGGGTTGGGAACCGACCAGCCACGATCGATCAGCCCGAGGCGCAACTCCTCTGGCGATTGCGCCCCCTGGCGTTGTCCCCCACCAGCCGAGATCACACACCACACCTCGAACAGGCCCATTGCAAACAGGCCGACGAACTCGCCGTCTACCGACAGTTGGATAACCCCGTCACGCGGCAGGCGCGCCAAACCAAAAGCCAGCTCGGCCGAACACTCGCTCGGCTCCATGGACGACGGCCACGTATCGGCCATCGGAAAAAGCTCGGGCTCGTCGTCGTCATCCTCGTCGTCGTAGTCGTAGTCGTAGTCGTCCTTTGCCCCTTCCGACCGCAGCGCGTCATTGTGATACCAGGTATTGGCAATTTTGAGGCCGATTTTCTGGCGGTCGAAGGCGAGTTCCAGAACTAGTGTGACAAGCCCTGGCAGGTCCCAAACGATCCTTGGCCGATCTCCGTGTAGGCGGAAGGGCTGACCGAACGCTGGGACCAATCGGTCCGTAATCTCGGAAAAGCTGTCGACCAACGGCTCGTAGATTTCAGGAGAATCACCAGGGATCGCATCTGAGAGGGCCACTACGATATACGGGACTTCCCCTTCAGGCAGCCCCGTCAGCTGATAGAAGTCAGAGTCGTAGGCTGCGTATGCCGCAGGGCGGGAAACACGCAGGTCAGTCAGAATCTCTGCGCCGAAGCCGAATTCGTCCGAGACAGGTTGCTGCCAACCAGCGATACGACAGAACCGCTCGATATTCTCGACGGTCCAGGTCCACTCGAAGTCTGCTGCGAGACGGGCGATTCGAACCGCACCTTCGATGTCGGCGTGCATGCTCGGACCCTACTTCCTTCGACATCCCAATCGGCCACCCGGACGTGGGTTTGAAGATGCCGACGATGTTGTGCATGGTCGCGAGGCTGCCAACATCCGCTACTGCCGCGACCCGCGCGTTCCGCGGCGGCCTCGCGACCTAGCTGGAGATCAGCGGCCCTGCGGCGTCTTGGGGCCGTTCCGTGTCCGCACATGCCGAATGGCGCTCGTTACAGCGTCAAACGCGGGCGTGCTGCAAAGTCACGGCCATACGTCGGAGCCTGCCCCGAAGTCGGCCGTCGATGTTAGGCGTCAGTGTCACGCCGGTGGTATCAGCAATACGGTTGGCCACCTCTGCAACCGCGGTCGCGTCGGTCCAGATGTGCTCGCCGAGCTCCGGCTTGCTCAGCTGCTCGGGGCAGCGATCAAGCTTGTCCACCGCGAACTGTTTCTCCGCAGCAGCAGATCTGGCTGGCCCACGACCCGCAGTAGAGGCGCGAGGCCGAGGCCGCGGTCGCGCAGCCTGTTCAATACCGTTTCCCGCTCAGCGAGCAAGGCGAAGTGCCGCACTTCATGCCCTTTTTCGCGTAACCGCCCAACGGTTTCCGCGAAGTACTGGGGTTCGACAACGGTCATCGGCACGATGACCGTCCCGTCGTGTTCGTTCAGCACCAGGTCGAGGATTTCGAATACACCGTGGCGCCAACTGGCGTGGTCCTGAAAGTCACCCCGCATGAATGCTGGCAGCATCCGATGCAGCCCGTATCCAACCTGCTCTGGGTCGCAGATCACGCTGCCCGGCAGACGCCGGTGCAACTCGTGCGCGGTCTGGGTCTTGCCTCCGCCAAAGGGTCCGTTGATCCACAGCAGCATGATCACGACCCTACCGATCGGCTCACGGGTTGGTCTGCTGCCCAATTCAACTGAGCTGACCAGCGCGGCTGAGGGGGGCTCCACACCAGGACGGGTCGTATGAGGCTCGAACGCACTATTCTGCCGCATACCGCGCTGACCGAACCGGCCGGCGCGACCCTTCTGACTGCATGTGGGGCTGTCGTTTTGGGGTACACCCCAGCACCGCACTCCGACGTGCGCCGAGAAGTGTGACTCGCAGCGGTAGATGGCGGTGTTGTCGCGCCCTCAGGTGGCACCGGCGCCCGGAACCTGTTGCGGCGTAAAACGTCCGCTACTGCCGATGCGCGGATGCGCTCGCGCGGCACGATCATCGTCAGCTTCCGCTCATTCCCCTCAGTCCCCATTCATCGAGACCGGCGTAGACGCGGGCGACACGGAGCCTAGGTGCGCCGAAGCATTCGGCCCCTCCCGTATAGACCGCGATCAACGAATCCGGGCCCCGCCACCAGGTGTCGGCCAGGCCGCATACCTCGGTCACGGGTTCGAAGTCACTCAACGGCAGTTCGTCGATCGCATCACCGCGAATAGTGCTGATCTGCTGGGCATAGTCGGCAGCATGGTAAGCCAGCGCGAGCGATTCGATCCATCCTTCGATGCTGGCGTGTAGTGGCACCCACCGATCGCCGTCGATTCCGAATTCTCCTGCGGGACCGATCATGAAGGCGAAGGCCGTCGACACGCGCTGCGGCCCCGCCACGAACCACCCGACCCGGTCGACCCGGCCCCTCGGCATCGAGCCGATCAGCATCTTGGGCCCGCCGTCATATTCCAGAGATGGCGGCAGGATCAGCCCACCCCACCGCCGCTCGAACTCGGCAGCACGGTCGACTTGCATTGCGGGAATGCCGTTTTCGAGCCACTGGTCTCGATGGTCCGTCACCCAGGTGGATTCGCCCCGAACACATTGCGCCGCAATGAACCACCTACCCCGATGAGTGAGCGGCTCGGACGAATCGACGACGGGCTGCAAATCCACGCGGCCGACAGTACGCCGACTCGACAGTTGTCACGAACGCGCGCCCATGCCTGCGGGCTCACGGCGATATTGCCTCGAGTTGGTCGATTGGGAATGGGAAAGACAGCGAGGACGACCGAGTGGCCGCCCGAAGACGCGCCTGACGACTGCTGGTCTCTGCTGCTCCCGAATTCCCCGGACGTGTCGCCCGCGGGAGAAAACCATGGCTTCGACCAACCGGAGCCGGAGGCTCGTACATGGGTGCCGCTAGGGCCTGTTTCGAAAGTGGTGCAGGATGGGTGTCGACCATGTACCTTCCGCCGGGAAGAAGCTGTCGTGATTGACCCCGCACTCGGGGGCGCTTTGCGTCACCTTCGCTCGGTGAGGTCGCAGCGGCCGACCGGTGCAGAGCCCTTCGAGTTTGCTGACTGGAGGGAGAAGATGGCTGAGGCTCTGGACATATTGGCCGGCGTGCTCCTCTTCGAAGAGGACCGGATTACGGCCAGAGCAGAGGCGCAAGTGGCACGGGCTCAGGCGGCGGAGATCCGTGGCCGCGGTGAGATCATCTCCTAGTTCGCTCACCTGCGCGGCGAGCAGGCCTCCATCGACTGCAAATGGCATCGAATGCAAGCCGGGTCGGAGTCGGCCGGATCTGACCTCCAACCAAGCCATAGATATCCACCGAACGGATGCGCGGCCGGATAGCGCGTTGTCGACCTTCTCCGAACGCACTCTTCTGCCGCATACCGCGCTGACCGAACCGGCCAGCGCGGGCGCCGGCGGCCGGAACCTGTTGCGGTGCAGAACGTCTGCTACTGCCGAGTCGAGTGTGTTCGGAAATGGCTGTGCGTCAACGACAGCTACGGTGGGATCGTCAGATCGTTAGCATTCCTTTCGGATTTCGCGCGTTTTGGGGGTTGTTCATGCAAGATCGAGGTAGAGGCGCGTTAGGCATACCGATGCGATGGGCGGCGGTCGCGTTGCTGGCTGGTGTTGTCGCACTGGCTATTCAGATGGTGGTGATTCCTCTGCGAGCGTCGCCACAGTTCGGGCTGCTGGCCAACCAAGGCGATCTGGAGATCTACCGCAGCGGCGCACTGCAAGTGCTACACGATGCATCTCTCTACGCTGCACCAGTCCCGCCAGGAGGGTGGTTCACCTATCCGCCCTTTGCCGCGATAATCTTCGTCCCGCTAGCCCTGATGCCGGTCGTCGCAGCGCAGCTGGTGATGTTCGTCGTGTCCGTTGTGGCACTATGGGCGACTCTGTGGCGAAGCTGCCGCGCACTCGGGTATCGCGGTGACCTCAATCTTGCAGCCGCCTGTGTCGGGCTCGCCTTGATGGCTGCGGAACTGGAATCGGTACGAGGAACACTCTGGCAGGACCAAATCAATCTGATCCTCATGGCGATGATCGTTTGGGACCTGACCCGGCCACCCACGGCACGATTGCGTGGATGGACCGTCGGCCTGGCAACCGGAGTGAAACTCACCGCCGTAGTGTTCCTGCCCTACCTGGTCCTGACTCGACAGTGGCGAGCAGCAGTGTCGGCCACCGTCACCGCAGCCGCAACGGCAATCGCGGCCTGGCTGATCATCCCGACCGATTCTCGCGAGTACTGGCTGCACGCGGTGCACGATGTCGACCGAATCGGGCCGATCACCCATCCGTTCAACCAATCCATCAACGGCGTGCTCGCGAACCTGTGGGCACCCTCGACACCACCCGCAGCGGTGTGGCTGCTACTGGTTGCTGCGGCCGCTGCACTGGGATACGGCGCCGCCGTCAAAGCGCAACGCGCCGACCAAAACCTGCTTGCCGTCGTCGTTGTCGGCCTGATCGCCTGCATGGCCCCGCCACTCGCGTGGAGTCATCATTGGGTTTGGATAGCTCCGCTGCTGGTTATCCTGTTGCACAACACGATTCAGGCACATGAACACCGTGCAGCCTGGGCGGCGGCGACCACTGTGGTGTTCGCGGCCGGGTCCATGTGGGGCGTCTCCTGGATCTACATCGAGATCAACCACCTGGGGCTGACAGCCGCGCCGGGCTACATCCCCGCAATGACGGCTGCCGTCGACCAGATGCCGAATTGGGTCAGAGCCATCGTTTGCGGGATACCGCCGGCGATCTACTTCGCCGTGGTCGGCGCAATCCTGTTGCGCAACAGGCAAGCCGGACAGAACTCAGCACCATCCTCGAGTGCGCCTTCTCCCAGTCTCGACGAAACACTACCGGTAGACAGGGCGTAGAAGGTCGTTCACGTCACCGACGGGCCGAGGGTCAGCACCTACGGAGATGTCCTGTAATGCCGCTGCGCGCGCTACATATTCAGATGGCAGGCAGTCTCGCCGGTCGCTTAGTGTTGCGCCGTGAAGAGCGACGAACTGGACGAATCACTCACCTTCGCGACCGCAGCGGCGATCGACGCCGCATGGGCTTCCTGGGGGCGTCTCGACACCGACGTGATCGCCCACCTGATCAACCCGTCTTTCCTGGGTGGCCCGGTTTGGCCGGCGCTGCGTCAGGCCCATACGATCACCCGTCGCGACAATGCCCTGCTCGTTGCCAGCAGCGGTCTCGCCGACCCCACCGCATGGGATAACGCCGAACCGACCAATGGCTATGAGCTCGAGGTGTATGGCATCTCCGCGGACCTACCCGCCGACAGCGATACGATGACTGTCGCGACCTCATGGCTGGGCGATCTGGTGCGATCGGTGTCGAATCAGGTGGCGCACTTCGGGTTCGGGGTTTCCGGCATGCTCGACAGGTACGACCTGGTCACGCTGGCCCTGCCCGACCTGGATTTCGCCGATGGCGCCGACACCTATCTGGACGACGAGATGGCCGTGGTGATGCTTGGGCTGACCGACACTGAACTACCCGCCACCGTCGCGGGCCCGCTCTCCTCGATCCGCCTGGTCAACGTGAAGCTGTTGACCGCTGCCGAGGGCCGGTTCTGTGTGAACAACACCATCGGTGACGACAACGCTCGCCGTGAGCTTGCGCGCCGTTTTGCCGAACAGGGCCGCCCGCTGTGGTCGAGCCTGAGCCGTCCTTCCGTCGTCTGACGAATAAGCGGCTAGCCGCAACCGCGCTGACCGAACCGGCCAGCGAGAGGCGCCGACGGCCGGAACCCGGTGCAGCGCAGAACGTCCGCTACTGCCGAGTTGTGTGCGGTTGAGACAGGGACCGCCAGTGCAGATTCCATGAGAATCGTGCTGGAGAATCGGGCAAGTGAGTAGATTCGCTGAGGTCATCGTTCTTGCCCGAGATGCCGAACAAGTCATGCACCACTTGACCGTTCGCGACGACGAGCGTGAATGGCATCAATGCTTCACCCCTGTCGGCGATGCGATGTTTGAGGGCACCAACCGTGCAACAGACGAGTGCTACGCCTGGGTGATCCAGTTTCGCCGCCACAACTGGACTGGCCTCTTGGCACACTTGGAATCTCTTCACTGGCCTGATCCGCACTCGGTCCAAGTCCTCGTCCACGACGAAGAGGACAGTTGCTTCGGCCTGTGGATGATCTACGACGGCAAGCTCACCGAGGTTCCGCTGCCCCGGACACGACGCATGGAATTCCGTTCCTCGGTCACCGGTGTCCTCCTGCGGACGGACAACGAGGACTAACAGCGCACCACGTAGGGGAATGTCCTGTCATGCCGCATACCGCGCTGACCGAACCGGCCAGCACGGGGCGTCGGCGGCCGGAACCTGTTGCGGTGCAGAACGTCCGCTACTGCCGAATACCGCGATCGGCCACGAGATCGCCCGCTGGCGGGCTGGGCGCTGAAACCTACCTCGCCACAACGCCTTCGGCGGCCATGACCTCTGCGGCGGCACGTTCCCCCGACCGCACCGCACCGTCGATCCAGCCGCACATGATCGCCGAGCTCTCACTCCCGGCCCAGTGGATCCGCCCGCAGGGGGTGCGTAGCGCGTGACCGAACTCGGTGAGCACACCCGGTGGCGCATGACTGATCATTCCACCGCCCGAGTAGCGCTCGACCGTCCAGTTCTGCTCGTGATAGCTGACCGGGGACGAGGCCTTCGCCCCGAACCGGTCGACCAGTTCGTTGATTACCACAGCTTTACGTTCCGCCGGATCGAGTAGCCCGAGCTTGCGAGCCGCGGGACCTTCGGTGATCACGCACATGATGCCGGGAGTGCCGGTGTCCGTGCAGGCGTCGATGGTCAGAGTGGCCGGGCTGCCGGGCGCGGCCGACTGTCCACACAGGCCGTCAGCGCGCCAGAACGCGGTGTCGTAGACGACCGAGATCTTGTAGACGGCACCACTGGGCATGCGCCGGTGCAGGAAGGTGCGGTCGACGGGAAGCATTGGCTCGTAGGCGATTTGCGTGGCGACGGCCAACGGCACGGCGACGATCGCGTGCCGAGCGCGGACGGTGAGCCGCTCGGAGTGGACGCTGACGCCGTCCTCGTCCTGCGCAATGAGGTCCACCGGTGTCGAAAGATGCAGCGCGTCACCGAGTTCGGCGGCCATCGGCCCATAGATCGCACCCATTCCGCCGTGCACCCTGGCGTCCTGGGCGCCGTCCTTGTTGGAGATGACGAACACCGGCCCGCCGCCCGAGCCCATCTGGTGCAGCGCCCACAACAACGACACCTCCGAGGCGGCCGAGGTGTAAATGCCGGCGAACGCCATGTCGAGCATCTCGCGCGCCTGATGGGAGTGAATATTTCGACTCAGCCACTCCCCCAGGGAGATTCGATCCCACTCGCCGGCCTTCTTGGCCTCCCACGGAGCGTCGAACGGGATCGACTCGCACATCTGCCCGACCTCGAACAGGCCAGCTCCGAGGTTGGCGATCGCCCACGGGCTCATCGCCCAGGGAATGGTGCCGGAGTAACGGTGCTTCTTGCCGTCGACGATCATCATCGCGTCGCCGTCGACATACTCCTTGTATTCGGTCACGCTGAATTCAGCCATCAGGGCCTTGATACGGTCCTGCCCGGGGCCGACCCACGCACCGCCGCGATCTATCCAGGTCCCGTCGGGCAGGAACTCGGTGAAGGTGCGTCCTCCGACCCGGTCACGCGCCTCCAGCAGGGCGACCGAGCGGCCGGCCTGCTTCAGCCGCAGCGCGGCGGTCAATCCCGCGAAACCCGCGCCCACGATACAAAAATCGACATCGGCTGCCATGAGTCGCCCCTTCGTCCGGAAGTTCCGCACTCGTGCCACGTGTCGCCGCCATCACGTGAGGTGACTGGGCCAGCTCGTCACCGCAGGGTCTGGCATAGCCAAAGTACGCCGCGCGCCAGTCTCAGTATCGGGATTCGCAGGAAATCCACGCATGTGAGGACGTGCCCCGCGGGTTCGAAGCCTTCACCGCCTTCCTGTCTCGACGGCCCGCTGCGACCTCGCGACGCCGGCCACGCCGTAGGCCGGTCGCGCCGGGTGACCCGACCTTGCGGGAGGAAACACGATGAGACATCGAGGTGTGCGGCGTGACGGGGTGGGCGAGCACATAACAGGCGTGGACGTTCGGAAAACGATGGCTGACGACGCCCTCGGGCGTCGTGGTCCTCGATGATGCAGATGTCGAAACAGCTTTTGTGGTGCGGGTCAGATCCGTCGGTGCTCGCGCAGGGTTCGGATGGCGGCCAGGGTGGTCAGGCCGCGCCATTCCACGGTCTGGCCGGCAAAGTAGTGCAGGAAGTCGAAGTCCCAGCCGCCGTCGTCGAGTTGTTCGTGTTCGAGTCGCTGCAGTTCGGCGGTAATCGTGGAGTCGTCGAACAGGGCCCGGCTCGGTGCGTTGGGTCGGGGTGAAAGGTCGAGAGGTTTGATGTGCTCGTTCTCGATTCCACCTTCGACGGGCACCGTGCCGTCCTCGCGGATCGCCGGACGTAGCAGCTCGATGGCCGCGGCGGCGCGGGCGGGGTCGGGGACTGCGTCGAGAAACTGCAAGGCGAATTTGACGGTGTAGCCGACCGGTTTGTCGATCGCCTCGATCTGGCTCCAGCACCAGGTCGTCGCGGTGTCGAGCCAGGAATGCTGCGCGCCGAGTCGCCACAGTCCTGCCGCGAGGGCGTAGGTGAGGAAGCCCGATTCCGGGCTCGGTGTCATCCAGGGCGTGCGGGGGTGGCCGTCTGCCGAGGGCAGCACGGTGGGGATACCGCCGTCAGGGTGGGCGATGGTGGCGATCCAGTCGGCGATCTCGGTGACCATGGGGGCGCGGGTGGCGTTGATGTCGGCGAGGACGTCGAGGGCCACCACTGCCGCGGCCGGTTGGCTGCCAGGGCACCGCACGTCGGGCTCGAGGGCATGGCCGAACCCACCGTCACGGTTCTGATACGCCGCGAGCGCGGTCAGCACGGGCTCGACAGGCCCGTTGTCGAGAAGGACGGCGAGCTGGTGGCGTTCCAGGACACGGGCGCCGGATTCGATGAACTGTCGAGCAGCTTCCAGGTCGATACTCATGCACCGGAGGCTAGGCGGCGGTGAGCGTGGCGTCTTTGAAGAATCGGACAGGAGCGTTTGACGTCGCGGGACGGCAAACGGACATTCCGTAGGCTGCAAGCATGATCGAGATCGGTTCGCGCGCGAGGAGTCTTCCCGCACCGCCGGCCACAGTCTGGCGATCACTGGTCGATCCGACGCAGCCGAGCACTCGCCCGTGGCTCAACCTGCTAGCGGATGAGATGGAGCCGACTGTCTCGAGCGCCGATGAACCGTCAACCGTCGTGTGGTCATCTCTGTGGCCCAGCAGACCTGATGATCAGATCCACTTCGATCTCGAGACCGCCACTGACGTGGGACACTATTGCGGTTCACTTTGCTGGCCGCCGGAGACGCGCCAGACCAGAGTAAAACCGGGCACCTTCGCTTTCGGCTCAACCAACTGCTGTTCGCCGACCTGCGCTACTCCTACGGACAATGATCTAGACCCGGCGGAACGTCCGGAACTGCCGCTGATCACTCGGTACAGCCAGCCGCGGCACCGCCCTATGACAGTACTGATTTGCCAAACCGCCTCGATCCATACGGCCAACCGACTGCCACCAGGGTCCGCCGCGAGCGCGGCAGGCAGCATGGAGACCGTGCCCTTTTCACGCAACTTGGCCCGCCTCGAGCGCCGGGTCATCAACCGTCTGGCATTCCGGATGATGCAGTTGGTACCCGCCTGGGCAGTGCTGGTGCATCACGGGCGCATTTCCGGACGCGAATACCGAAGCCCGGTGGCAGTGTTCATCCATCACGGCAGGTATCGCATCGCCTTGAGCCATGGCCGAGAGTCGGACTGGGTCCGCAACGTGTTGATGGCGGGCAGGTTCGAGCTCGAGTGGAACGGGCGAACCGTCACATTGGTAGAGCCGATACTCGGATCCGACCCGACCTTTCGTTGGGCGCCATCGTCCGTGCGGCTGCTGTTGCGCGGCGCGGGTGCACCGGACTACCTGGAGGCGCGGCCCGCCTGATAGCGCAACTGCCGATTACACGGCGGGCCCTAGAAGACCAATTCGATGCCCAGGGAACGCAAGATGTCCTGGAGATGGGGCGCAAGCAGATCGGCGCAGACAACGCGCTTCAGGCCAGGAAGGTGGCGGAGGTCATCGAGGCTGTGAACGTCGAACTGGTCGCTCTCGCCATCCCAGTGTGGGCAGCATTCGAAGTACACCTGACAGCCACCATCGAAGTTCAGCTGGTGGACTCCGGCAAGTAGATCGGCGGGGAGCTCGAGGCTCTCGAAGAATGCGCGGGCTTCCGGCACCACCTGGTCGGGGAAGTTGTCGAAGGAGTACTGCCAGAGATCACCGGAGAAGCCCTGGGCCGCTAGCGTTTCCTCGAGCGACCAGGGTGCAAGCTTCGGATCCTCTCCATACATAAGCTCTTCGATCACAGCCAGTTTGAGGTTGAAGTCCACGAACTCAGTCACACGGGCAAGCTAACGTCAGCCACTGACAAATCTGGAATCAGCTGTCAGATCCGTTCCGGGACAGCGGATCCGCTCATGCTGATGGGCGGGCGGGAACAGATCAGGTCAGTTGTCGCCCAACCGAAATCCACGAGACCGGTCGTCGTTAGGGACACGCCAATCTCAGTGCGCGCCTTGCGGGCCTCCGCCAGGGCGCGGCGCATGCGGAGCAGGTAGATCGGGTTGGGTGGGACCCAGCCGAGTTGGGTGGCTTGGCCGAGGTCGTCGCGGTTGGCCCAGTGTTCGATCAGCTTGCCGTCGCGGACGCGAATCCAGTGCGTCTGCGTCACCGCGAAGGTCTTGCCGGTGGACGGGAAGGCTTGGGCCGGTTGGGCGTCCGGGCCGTACACGACGAAGGTGCCGGTCTGGCGGCCGCTCATGGTGACGTGCAGGGCCACCAGGTCGCCCTCGGCCGTCGCCTCGTGCACTTCCCAGTGCAGGTCGGCGTAGGCCGAGCGCAGCCATTCGGCGCTGGCGTGGAAGGCGGCCGGGCCTTTGCCGCGGGTGGCGGGCGGCTCGGCCGTGTCCTCGCGGTTGGTCGCCTCGGGGTGGATCACCGCCTCGAAGTCGGCGAGCTCGCCGGCAGCCATGATCTCCAAAGATCGGATCGCCACCTTCTTGGCGTCCTCACCGGTGTCGGTCATGGTCCCTCCGATTCTCGGCACGACGGGCGTACCCACAGTCTGCGCGCCGACTCAGAGGGACCGCATCGCTTCCGCGGGTTCAGCGCGCCTCGAGAGACTTTCGGATCTCGGCCTGGATGTCGAGTTGCGCTCGCGCCGCGGTCAATCCCGCTGTCACCTCGGCCGCAGTCCGCTGGGTCGCAGCCGAAACATACTGCGCCACTGCCGCTTCGATCGATTCCACGGCCTGGGTGGCGGTCGCCCGCTGGTCGCCGAGCGCGGCCGCGGGCAGCGCCGCCATGGCGACCAGCCGGTCGTCCCAGGCCAGGGCGGCCTGCTCGAGTTCGGCGCGCAGCACGATGGTGGTGGCGTCGTCGAGGGCGTCGGCGGTGTGCAGCGCCCGCATGGCGTCGCGCAGCCGCCGGTGCAGGCGCGGCTCCGGGTCGTGGGAACCCGCCCAGGAGGCGGGGGCGCGGGTCGCGATGCCGGGGACCACCTGGTTGGCGGCGGCGGTCGAGGCCTGCTGTCGGCGCGACAGCACCGTGACGCCGCCGACCGCGGCGCCCACCAGGATCACTATGGCGATCAGTACCAACATCAGCATGGTCAGTTCCGTTCTCGGTCGGTCATCGATGGGAGGTGGGGCGGGGCGGGGCGACCGTGGTGTGGATCGGCCCGCTCGGATGATGCGTCGGCGTGTGATGACCGCGCGCGACCGCGAACGCCACCACCACCGCCACGATGACGGCGAGCACCGCCAGGATCGCGGCGATGATCTTCACCTTGCTCCACGGCCGGTCACCGGACACCTGACCGGTCAGGCCGTTGATGTAGACCTGGTAGGTCTTGTCCATGTAGACGACCGTCAGCAGCCAGATCGGCAGCAGCAAGTGCTTGTACGCCAGCCAGTTCCATGAGGTGTTCAGCTCATGGATGCGCTGATGGTCGCCGCCGATGTCGGAGCGGACGCTCGACTCGATCGCCGATTCGATCCGCTGCTGCGCCTCCGGGAACGACTCCTCCGCATCCTTGTCGTAGGTGCGGCACAGATGCCCCGCCACGAACTCCGGCGAGTAGGCGCGCGCCTGCTCCACCGGCCACGGCTCCAGCGACCGGATCCGCTCGCGACTCAGATTCTCGTTGGCCAGCACCGGCAGATCGGCGAACTCGTTGCCGACCTCACCCGCCACCGGATACCACCGGGTGTGGGTCTCGTAGATGGGATCGCCGTCCTCATCGGTCCCGACCCGCACCTGATAGTCGTCGCCACGCTCACCCTGATACCAGCTCGCGGTGTCGGCGTCATAGGTGAAGTAGGGGGTGTACAGGCTGGAGAACGCACCGATCCGCCGATACTTGCGGAAGTTCGACGGTGCGAACCACCGCTTCGACACCCACTTCTCGACCAGCTCGCGGGCCTGCTTCTCCCCCACCAGAAACGCACCACGCCGTCGACCGGCAAGCGAGCGGGCGCGTTGTGCACGTCATCGCGCTGGATGGGCGTGGCGCAGTATGGGCATCGAGTGGCGGTGAGGCTGCCGTTGAATCCGGTTGTCCCACCGCAATTCTGGCACTTCACCTCCCACTCCCCGGTCACCTGAGGCCCGGCGGCCTGGCCTTGCAACTCCCGCAACGCCGCCATGGCGGGCGCCAGCTCACGCGCCTCCACCGGCACATTCGGCGCGGTCACCGGCGACCGGTTCCCGCAACTGGGGCACAGCAGATCCTGCCCGGCCGGATCGAACACCAACTGCGCGCCGCACGCCGAACACGGATAGGTCCGAGTCAGCTCTGTGCTGTGCAACATGGCCCGATCCGGCGCCACCGCTGCGGCGCAGCACTTTCCCCGGCCGAAGGGACCGGCTCGCCGACCCCGGGAACGAACACCGGAGCCACGATCACCGGCTGCACCATCGGCCCGGCCGGAGCCTGAATCGGCTGATTCGGCGCGTATCCCCCCGGCAGCGGCGGCGGCATCGTCCCGCCTTGCGGCATGGGAGGCGCACCGCCCGGACCGGAGCCCGGAAGCGGCGGCACAGTTCCACCCGACGGCATGGGAGGCACACCACCCGGACCCGAGGCCGGAAGCGGCGGCGGCACAGCCCTTCCCACGCTCCCGCCGACGGCAGGAGCACCGGCGTAGCCCTGCGGCGGCAGGCCGCCAGGACCACCTGATCCAGGCAGCGGCGGCGGGCCCCCAGGTACACCCGATCCGGGCAGCGGCGGCGGAACGGGCGATCCCGCGTAGGGACCGCCAGCCGGCATCGGCGGCGGTACGGCACCTCGCTGCGGCATCGACGGAACACCCTGGCCCGGCCCAGAGGCCGGAACCTGAGGCGGCACACCCGATCCCGGGCGCGGCCCTCCGGGCAGCGGCGGCGGCATCGGCGATCCCCCCTGCGGACCGAGCGGCGGTCCGGTGGGCACGCCTTGTTGACCGGGACCGTGGCCCGGCATCGGCGGCATCTGGTAGGGCGCGTTAGCGCCGGGAGTGCCTGGCGCGGACGGATTTTGCGCCGGTTGCTGCCCCTGCGGCACCGGTGGCGTCCACTGGCGCGGTTCGGCGGTGTCCGGGGCGGCCGGGTCGTTGCCGGGGAGGGGCGGCGGCACGGAGGGGTGGTGTGGGGGCTGACTGTCGTTCATGTGGGCTCACTCGGTGCGGCGGACTCGACGGTCACGCTGTTGCGGTGGAAGGGCTTTCGGGACGCACCGAGTTGTCGGGCGTTCAAGCTGATTCGGGTACGGCGGCGGACCCGTCGGCGCCAAACGGGCCGACGGGTGCACCCGGCGGGTGTCGCCGGAACCGTGCGTGCGCTGCCGCTATTGCGGGGGCAGCGGCGGCGGGGTGCCCGGCAGCGGGGCGGGGTGGCGAAGAGCGGCTGCAGGGCCGCGACGGTGCCGGCGGGAGCCCAGCCCGCCATGCCTTCGGCCCACACGTTGGTGTCGCGGGTGAGCTGGCCCGCCGAGACGTACTGGCGTAGTTGGTCGATCGGGAAGGGGCCCGCGGCCTGGCCGCCGTTGTCGAAGTGGAACTGCTGCTGTCCGGGCAGCGGCGGCGGGGCCTGCTGGAGCGCGGGCTGGGCGTATCCGCCCTGCTGGGGCTGCCCGTAGCCCGGCTGCCGCGGTTGCATGCTGCCCTGCATGGCGCCTGCCATCTGCCCGCCGAGGACCACGCCCATGCCGGCCTGCATGGCGGCGCCCATTCCGCCGCCGGGGTTCTGGGCGGCGGCGAGCATGGCGTCGGCGGCCTGCATCTGCTGGTAGCGGTTGAGGTCCACGTTGTTCATGAACCCGCCGGCCTCCACACCGCGGGCGACGCCGCGGGTCATGGCCTGCTGGATCTCCTCGGGCAGCGAGATACTCATGGTGACGCCCTCGACGCCGACACCGAAGCCGGACAGTCGCTGTCCCACGAATTCGCGCAGTTTGTCGGACAATTCGACCTGGCGTCCCTGCAGATCGATCGCCCCGAGCCCGCTGGCGAGCACCATGTCGGAGAACGCCAGCGCGACGTTGGCCCGCAACTGCTCGCTGAGCACGTCGGCGTCGACCTCGGCGTTGGTGCCGATCATCTGCCGCAGGAACACCTCGATGTCGGTGACCCGCACATTGGCGGTGCCGTTGGCGCGGATCTGCACCATCCGGAAGTCTGGGTCGCGCACGGTGACCGGTTGCGGTGTCCCCCACCGCATATCGGTGACCGCGCGCGTGTTCACGTAGTACACCTCGGACCGGAACGGCGAGTTGAACCCGTGCCGCCACCCCTGCAGGGTGGACATGATGGGCATGTTCTCGGTGGTCAGCTGGTAGTGGCCGGGCCCGTACTTGTCGGCCAACTGCCCCCGGTACACGAAAACGGCCTGCTGCCCCTCGCGGACGATCAGCTCCGCACCGTTCTTGATCTCGTTCTCGTACCGCGGAAACCGCCAAGCCAATGTGGTCCGACTGTCATCCAACCATTCGATGATGTCGACGAATTCGCCGCGGATCATGTCGAACAGGCCCATCGAGCTCTCTTTCCTCCCTCAGGCGCGACCGCAGCCCGCGCCGAGTATGGCACAGGACAGCAACGCGCCGGTCACTGTCACGTGGCTATCGAGCACACCACACACAGTGTTAATGATCCATGAACCACCAAGGCCCACGCGACCTTTCCCACCCGAGCCATACCAATCCGCTACCACCGTTGGATCAGGCTGGAACGTCGAGCTTCCCAGCCACGACACCGGTGGTGAACGCGTCCCACTCGCCAGGGGCGAACACCAGCGCCGGACCGGTCGGGTTCTTCGAATCGCGGATCCCGACCAGGCCCCCATCGAGGAACGCGACCTCAACGCATTCCGAGTTACCAGCGCTGCGGGTGCTCTTGAACCACTCTGCCCCGGCAAGGCGGCGATCGTTCACTGTCCTGAATCCCTTCTTGCGACCTGCCGCAGCAGGTTCCGGCTGGCTACGGCGTCCAACGCGGCGTGCTGAATTGTCGCGAACGCTCTGCGGTACTTGCCGACATCAGCCTCTCCTTCAAGGTACATATCGCCGGTGTAGCTCTCGACGTAGATGACCGTCGGTTCGGCCATGCCCTTCGGATCCGGCTTGAAGTCGAGGGTGACGAACGGCCCGACCGCCATCCCGAGCGGAAAACCGGAGCGGAAAGGAAGAACACGAACGCTGATGTTCGGACGGGTACCCAGGTCGGCGAGGTGCCGCAGTTGGGTGGCCATGGTCACCTCGTTGCCGACGGTCGTGTGCAGAGCCGACTCGTGCAGCACCAGGTCGACGGTGATCGGCGACCGCTTCCGGGTGATGATCGTCTGCCGTTTCAGCTTCAGCTCGATACGCCGATCGTGTTCTTCTTCAGAGTCTTTCGGAAAGTAGACACTGTTCAGCGATCGAGCGTAGTCGGCAGTCTGGAACAGTCCCGGGACGAGATCAGGACGGTAGATCTCCATCGCCCCCGCTTCGGTCTCCATCCGCATGTAGACATCGAAGTTCGCCCGGATGAGGTCGTTGAAGCTGTTGTACCAAGTCCTTTCGGCCACCTGACGCGCGAGTTCGATCATGGCGTTGGTCTTCTCGTCCGGGATCTCGAGGATCTTGCCGAGCTCCCGGAGATCGCGATCGAGAATCCGGCCCGGCTCACCCCGTTCCAACCGCGAGTACTTGCTGTGGCTCCATTGCATCGCCGCCGCCACCTCGGCCTGCGTGAGCACGGTGTTCTCCTCGCGCTGGCGGCGAATATAGCGCCCGAGCTGCCGGCGTGGCAGCGAAGCGCGCGGGTTCTCCTCGGGCATCGCTAACTCCTCGACTCTGTCAGAGTGGCACTGCTCCGATCCCAGAGTGACACCGCTACTGGGGATTTGCGGCTGTTTCTTGAGAATCCCTGAATGAGAATGTCATGGCGGTTCGAGGGTGGTGTCCTGGACAGACAACGACGACACCCAGGTAGGTGACGATGTCCAGCAACAGCCCATGGTCGGTGCAGGCGATCATCGACCGGATCGAACGAGAGAAGCGTCAAGCCACCAGCACCGAACCGCCGCCGGACCACGCCACGACCGCCGGCTACTCGGTGCGCGGCCTGTGGTCGTGCTACTCCGACCCCGGCAAACTGACTGCCGCCCAAGCACACATCGCGATGCAACTGCACCTCGAATGTGGAGTCCGCACCTGCGCGGTTCGATCGCGGGCCCGCACCGCCCTGGTCGCTGCCGGTCGCATGATCCTGGATCCACGCGCGGCCCACGTACGAAGAACCCCACGCCCATCCGTCTTCACCCCGCTACGCGCCGCAGTATTCGGCTACAGCACACTGCTTTTCGGAGGTCGCCATGCCCTCCGATGACCCCGACCAGGTCGAGATCCAGGTCATCCAGGACGTCCTCGACGCCATCGAAACCCGCCTGCGCGACCGCGAACGCCATGGCTGGCGCCTGACCGTCCCCCGCTCCCGCGTCTACGCCGCCCTCCTGCACGCGGTCATCGTCAGCGCCCGAGAATCTCACTGTCTACCAGCCACACTCGACCGCGCCACCATCCTCGACACGATCCTCGACGGCGTCGAACCGTCGAACCACTACGCGGTCAGCCGCCCGATCGAGGACGTGCTCGACCACAGCACCGTGCCGGTGAACTGAATCTCGAACGGCCAGCCGTCAGGAGGCGGGAACCTTGACCGCGATTTCCCCGCCGAGGTGGTAGCCCTCGGCGAGGCGGAGGTTGTCGCCGCTCCAGAAGCGGCCCGGGTCGTACCAGTTCGGGCGCTTCTCCGGCAGCAGGTCCATGGCCTGGTAGGTCATGGCGACGATCTCCGCGCAGTACGCGTTCTCGAGGCCGGCTTCGGTTTCCGGCGTGCGCGGGCGCTTCGGCAGCGGTACCCGGCCGCGCAGCCACCGGCCCGCCAGGGCGCTGGTGGAGGGAAACGGCATGCCGTCCAGCCTCGCCACCATCCGCAGCGCGGCATCCTCCATCTCGCGGGTGACCGGGCGATCCAACTGCCGGAACCACGCCTGCTGCTCGTAGTCGTTGGACCAGCGCATGACCGCGGCCCGCAGATCGTGCAACTGGGCCCCGCGGTGATGGTTGCCCGACCAGACGTCGGGCAGCGACCGGCCGAGTTCGGCATGCCAGATCAGGGCGGGCAGATCATCGATGACCACCGCCATGCCGACATGGTTGACCGGGCTGTTGGTCAGTCCGCGGATCGCCCGGTCGGCGCCGGTATGTCCGCGAAACAGCCACAGATCACCGGTCCTGGTGAGTTCGATCGCTTCATCCAAACCGATACTCGACAGCGCTTCTCGTGCCACAACAGCTAGCCTAGGCGCATGCGCTGGTGGAAGGTGCTCGGCTTGGCAGGTGCCGCAGGTGTGGCGGCGACCGGTGTGGTGATCGTGCGTTCCGAACGCAAACGCCGCGCCTACACCCCCGACGAGATTCGAGACCGGCTCCACGCCCGGCTCGACGATCGACCCGCCGCCGACCAAACCCCGCAACCGGAGTGAAGCCTCCGGCTACCTCACGCTGGGTACTCGGCCGCGCATGAGAGTCGCTGCGGCACAGCTCACTTGCGCACCCACCGATGTCTCGACCAACGTCGGGCAGATGGCCAGGCTCGCCGAGCGGGCAGCCGCAGACTCGGCCGAGTTGATCGTGTTTCCGGAACTGGCGGTGACCGGATACGAACTGGCCGCCACTGCAGCCGATGCAGGCCTGTGGCTTCGCGCCGATGACCCTCGCCTGGATCCACTGCGCGCCACCGGAATAGCGACCGTCGTGAACTGCGCCGCCCCCGATCTCGACGGCCACCGCCCGCTCATCGCCACCTACGTCTACAACGCCACTGGCGACCTGCTCACCACCTACCACAAACAGCATCTCTTTCAGCAAGAGCAACAGTTCTTCACCCCCGCCGACAAAGACGGACGCTTCGAACTCCACGGCCTCCGTTTCTCCCTCGCCACCTGCTTCGACAACCACATCCCCGACCTGCTCGACCGAATCGCCGACGATGGTTGCGACATCCATTTGGCCAGCGCCCTGTACGGCACCGGTTCCGGGCGCGCCGAACGCGCATCGACGTATCCCGGAATCGCCCACCGCGCAAACGTCTACGTAGCCCTCGCCAACCACGTGGGGCCCGCGGGCCCGATCACCGGCTGCGGCCGCGCCGCCCTGTGGGGCACAGACGGAACCGTGCTCGCAGAAGCTGACGAACAATCGTCGATGTTCGTAGTCGCCGATATCGGATAGGTCATGTCTCCCAATAGCGGTGGTGATCAGCCTGCGGCGACTCCTGATGGTGTGATGGGGTCGCCGTGGTCGGATTGGTGGGTCGACTCGTGGATGATGGCGTGATGATAGGAGAACCAGCGGCGACGAGCGTTCCCGCACCACTGCTTCGGGACTACCGCCACATCGGAGGCATCGAATCGATCGAGATCGACGGCACTCGATACTTTTTCGGTTATGACTTCAGCGAGGATCTGGTCCTCTCCCCACTCATCGACGACAGCGAGCTCATGTCGATCTTCGCGGAGAAGCACATGGAGCAACGGGACGGTCTTCACGATCGCGAGTACTGGCGGGATCTCGTTGCCGCGTCACTTGAATACTCGGGGTTGGCGGACCCGGAGTCTTGCTCCTTCGAATCCGAACAACTGCGGTTGATCATCAGCTCGCTGAAGAACATCGCGGAAACCGGGGTACCGGTGCCTGACTTCGACTACCCCTACCATCTCAGATTCCTCTTGTCCTCGGCCGGACAATGGCGGGAGCAATTCACCGCAGCTGCTGAGGGTATCGGGTCCATCAAGGGCATTGAGGGTGCTGCCGAAGGGGCCGCGCTCGAGCAGATCGCTCGGGACGTCCTCCGTGAGACTCGGAACGCGATGAATGCTGCTGGGGGAAACTGGGCAGAGGTCTTCGACGCACTCGCCCAATGACACCACGCGGCACTAGCAGCGTTCATACTGGCGCGCGAAAGGCTCCGCCTCCGGTGACACCTCGCGCCCGGATTCCGGGCAGCCGCCGACGAGGACCGCGATACCGGGGCCGTTGCGCGTTCTGATCGTGTAGTCGACCACGGCATCGGGAAAGCGGGGGCGGCGGTCCATGTGGGTCAGACTGGGTGCCAGGCTCGAATAGGGGTTCCCACCCAGGCTGTCCGAATGAACGGGGGACACCGTCCAGTAGTTGGCTGCCAGTTCGGGAAAGTCCTGGATGATTCGGCGCATCGCCGCCGTGGCACGGTGGGGTTCCGTCTCGGACCCCGCTCGGACACTGATGGATCCGGTCAGGCCGTCCGCATCACCGGTGGGTTCGAAGCCGCCGGCAGACCAGTGAATCTCCGCGCCGGTCTTGGCTGCCAACAGTCGGGCCCAGGTGGACTTTCGAGTCGTCTCGATAGTGCGGCGGAAACTGCTGGGCGCCCATAGTACGCACCACAGACGCGGCCTCGTCTGGTGTGGCGCCCGGTCAGCAGAACTGCGGCCATCATCAACACGATGGTGGGCACGGTGAAGCGCATAGCGTCGATCTTGGCAGAAGCCGCTATTCCCCCGCCGCACTGTCGATCTCGGCGAGCATCGCGGCTGCGCGCGCAAGTTCCTCGGCGGCAGCGGTATCGCGGAAACGCCTCAGACCGGTCTCGATGACCCTTTTCGCCGCGGCATCGTCGTTCTTGAAGTCCTTCAAGATGCGGGCATTGTCGATAACCTTCGACAGGCCCTGCAGCGCTTGGGAACCGCCGTACTCGAGGTCGGGTTCCTCATTCTGGATATAGATCACGCCATTGCCCACCGGGTCCACAACGGTGAATCGGGTCTGACCCGGCCGGAACCGAGTGATTCGCGGCAACCCTTTGGCAGGCACCTTGCCGTAGCGCGCTTTCAGCGCCGTCTTGAACTCGCCGTGCCACGCGGCGACGTCGTCCACGATGACCAGACAACCCACATGCGCATCCTCGGCGCTCCAACCCTCCTCGAGCTTCGGTGTTGGGCCGAAATGGATTTCGCACCCGTTACGCGCGACCACCGCATACGGGTAGGGGCGATGCATTTCGTAAGTGACGACGTAGCCCAGCACCTTGTAGAAATCGAGGGTCTCGGCCAAGTCGCCGGCCCACAAGACCGGGATGGAACGTGCTGCCACGAACGGCTCCTCACTCTCGGCACGGAGACCGGCCTCCACCCGACCGCCAGGCTAGCGACCAACCGCCTCGATACGCCTATAGCCGGCCCACCGCGGCGAGCAGACGGGCGCGCGATCGGGCCGTTCGGGGATTACGACGCGTCGCCGTCTTCGATCTCGTAGCGATACCACTGTCGGGGATTTCCGTCTTCGTGAATCCAGAGGTTGGCGTCGCGCCCTATCCGTCCTCGAGCCCAACGGGTGGGTGGCCGACCGCCGGGCAGAAGGAGAGTCTCCCTACTGGTTTCGGTGATCTCCGTGCCCTGTCTACTCGCTCGACGGATCTGCCAGACGACCGCGTCGCCGCGTCGGCGGTGGTCCAGGAACGCGAAGGTGGAGCCTGACACCGCCAGGGCGTGACAGCCAGTGACGGGATTCGGGGTGACCGATCGGACTCCGCACGCATCGATCTCCACCAGCGGGAAATCGGTGTAGGGGCAGGCATGGACCAGCGACCGACCGACATTCAACGCACAGCAGTCAACCCAGGAAACCGCTGTGCCGGTGGTGTTCCTTGCGAACCAAGGATCGCTGCCGGGGTCGTCCCACCGGGCCAGGCCGGGCCCGGAGCTACAGGACCACGTGCCATCCGAGTTGACGAAACGATAGTTGGCTTCGTCGAAATAGCTGATCCAGATCCTGCCGCTGGGATCGGTCAGCAATTGCTCGATACCGTCCCCTGCATACAAGGCCCCCAACGGGTTTCCGTCACCATCGAAAGTTTGAACGTTGCGGATCAACGCAACTTCGGTCGCCGGCGTCGACTGTTGCTCCGCCCGAACATAATCCGCGAGTGGAATGCGTGGAGCACCCAGGATGACGCCGTCGCCCAATGTGTCGATCTCGGAGAACCACTGGTCCAGACCCTGCAACGGAATCTCGTGAACATCGTCGCCGTCACAGATGACAGCCATCGCGTCGAAACGCGGTATCGGGGGGCTCCACGGCCCTTGCCGCCTCCACGGCAAGCCCGAAGACCCATCCTGTGCGTGATCGACGAGCAAAGCGAGCAGTCGGCCGGTGTGATCGATCGTGGAACCAAGAAGATCGAACCGGTTGTAGCGCTCCGGCAGAGTTGCGTGGAGCGCAAGGTGGCGAGAGGTCATCGGCTACCTATTCGACTTACCCGAGTGCGGCTCTGCAACGCTCGCAGGCATATGCGCCGTCGGGAAACCACAGATTGCGCATCACGCTGACCTGCTCTTTGGGGATTCCGCACAGCGTCATGCCATCCCGCATCCCGTGTTCGGGACCGGTGATCTCCAGCGGCCCATCAACGTCCATCACCTGATGTGACGGCGGCACTTCACCTTCGGCGCGGCGTAGATCGATCCGCGCGATGGCGGCCGCAAAACGAGCTTCCACACGATCATCATCGCAGCCTGCGCACGACTCACCTCTGGCCGATACCCCAGCACGGGTATCAGCAAGATCTATGGGGCACAGCGTTGTACGTCGCCGCGGCCTGAGTTCACTGCTTCTCGGCGCGTACGTAGTGCGCTTGCCGCATGAGGTCGATCAGTTCGGGGGGTACGTCGGTGATGGGGTGGGCGTAGGCGGCGGCTAGGTCGACGGGGTGGTGATGTCGACCGACCAGCCGTGGCGGGACAGCCAGTCCCCTGGGTCGGCGCGGGTGTCGTCGTACAAGAGGTCGCTGACGTCGAGGTTGCCGAAGGGGTTGCTGCCGAAGAACTTTTCCTCTGTGTCGGCGAAGTCTCGCAGGGCCAAGCCGCGGGAAAATTCGTCGGTGGCCACGCTGCTGCCGGGCGCGGACAGCGCGTCGATGCGTTCGAACAGTGCGTCGTGCGCGGGGCCCGGCAGGAACGGCAACAGGCCCTCGGCCGACCATGCCGTCGGCTGACCCGGATCGAATCCGGCGGCGGTGAGCGCGGCGGGCCAATCGTCGCGCAGATCGACCGCTACCACGCGGCGATCGGCCTTGGGCACGGCACCGTGCTCGGCGAGAACCTGGTCCTTGAACTCCAGTACCCGGGGCTGATCGATCTCGAAGACGACCGCGCCGGCGGGCCAATCCAGCCGGTACGCCCGCGCGTCCAGACCGGACGCCAGGATCACGGCCTGCCGCACCCCTTGCTGCCACGCGGCGGCGAAGAACTCGTCGAAGTATCTGGTCCGAACACCCATGAAATGCCCGAACCGCCGGACATCGCCCACCGACTCCGGGTCGGCGAGCATGCCCACGAAGTGCGGTTCGCCGGCCGCTTCGACGAACCATGCCGCGTAGTCGTCGCGGATCATCGGCTCGGGATCGACCGTCTCGAGCGCGCGAAACGTGGCGACACCTAGGGCGGTCAGGCCCACGCTCGTCACTATGTCCCAGCTATCCCCGTCGGTTCGCATCAAGGTCACCCCAAATGGTGTCAGCGATCGTCTGAGCTATCTCGAGCGGAGCTGTTGCCCCATCACACCCAGTCGATTCTGCGCCCATTCGGAAGCTCCGGCAACCAACCGGATACCTCCCGGACAACGGCCGGATCCGTCATTCAGCAAAGTTTTGGCAATCTCGACGATCGGAGCGGCGTCCCGTTCGGCGGTGCGCAGCCGTCAGAACGTGGCCCGGTCGAACGGAGTCGGGAGCTGCTCCAGCGCCCCGGCAGTCCGCAACCGTGCGTTCGCTTCCAGGATCGTCTCGATGGCCGGGGAAGCCGTGCCGCCCAGGGTGAGGTCGATGACCAGTCCACCGTGTGCGGTGGGGACGTGCATCGCGGGCAACCCTTCGGGTGCGAGAGCGGCACGACCTGCGGAGAGGAACACCGCGCGGCCACAGCGCGGGGCGCTGTTCGCCAGGTCCCACCGCTCGGCCACCGCCCGATACTGGTGCTCGTTGTACACCTGCCCGACATCGATCTCCCAGTCCTGCGCGAGCAGTCGCAGAATCTGCGGAGCCCGCCGGATCACCTCGGCGGTCTCGTCGATCTCACGCGAGCGGAAGACGAGCGACACCGAATTCACCGCGTAGCGCGAGGTACTGCCCGCGTGAATCGCGATGGACACGTACGCCGCACCGGGGTTCCGCGCCCACAGCGATGTCGTGTAGCCCATGACGTCGAGGTCGGGACCGGTGTTCTTCCGGTCGATGTACTCCGTCAGCGCGGGCACCGACGGCTCCACCACGGGATCGGACGGGCGGCCGTTGCCCGCCTCGTGCCATTGGTGGAAAGTCGAGCCGTCGATCTCCGCGAGCGCGCACAGTGTGCCGGACAAGCGTTCGGCGATGCCCGGCACGAATTCCGCTCGCGGGCCCCACGATCCATTGACTACGACGTACAGCACGACGGGTGCTCCGTTCGGGTATTCGGTTCGCCGTCGTGTACGGCGTTGTCCGCCACCGTAAAACAATGGTCCGACAACACGTTCATCTCCGGCCCGGGTGCATTCGGCGCCGATCCGTAGAAGGCCCCGACAGCAAACACCACCCGGACCAGATGGCCGGGTGGTGTCGGTACTTAGTAGCGCCTTCGTCGTTCGGCGCGAATCCCTACTTGCGGCCGGTGAATTCGTCCATCGAGTGGTAGACGCCGACCGTGTTGAGATAGAAGTCGCGCAGCTTCAGCGGCAGCAGGCCCGAGATCGCGCGGTTGAGGCGGGAAGTCCAGGGCAGAACCACCAGGGCCGAGCCCTTCTTCATTTCGGACCAGGAGGTGTCGACGACTTCTTCCTGCTCCAGGATCGGGGTGAACCAGAATCCCTTGGCGCCGTCGAACATTCCGGTGTTGATGTAGGTCGGGCACACCGTCGTGAAGGTCACGTGTGTGTTGCCGGACTGCTCGAGCTCCAGCCGGACCGAGTCCGACCAGCCCAGGGCCGCCCACTTGGAGGCGGCGTAGACGCTCATGCGCGGGTTGGACACCAGGCCGGCGGACGAGGCGATGTTGAGGACGCGGGCCTCGACGCCGGTGTTGGCGACCATGGCGGGCAGGAACTCGAGGGTGATGTACATCGGCGCCAGCGAGTTGATCGCCATCGTCTTGTCGATGTCGGCGCGGTTGTCGGTTTCCCAGAAGTAACCGTTGCCGCGCACGATGCCCGCATTGTTGACCAGCACGTCGATGCCGCCGACATCGGCGCGCACGGTGGCGCCCGCCTCGGCGATGGCGTCACGGTCGGACACGTCGACCACGTAGTGGTGAATCCGGCTGCCGCCCAGCGCCGCCAGCTCGGCGGCGGTCTCCTTCAGCGCCTTCTCGTTGACGTCCCACAGCACCACGTCGGCGGCCTGCTCGGCCACCGCCCGCTGCGCGAACGACTTACCCAGACCCATGGCGGCGCCCGTGACCAGGACCCGCTTACCGGCAACCGTCTTCATAACCCCTTGTTCCCCTGTCGAGTAATCGGGCGGATTCACTTCTGCCGCAGTGTCTTCATGACGTTCAGGTAGAGCGTCATGGTCTTGGCCCACAGCTGCTCCGACATGCCCGGCAGCGGCGCGATCGGCAGCACCCGCTGCACCGCGATGGTCTGGGTGTCGATGTACTTCAGCAGGCCCTCGGGACCGTGCCGGCGACCCGTGCCGGAGATGCCCAGTCCACCCGACGGCGCGGCGACCGAACCCCAGGCGGCGATGAAGCCCTCGTTCACGTTGACCGAACCGGCGTTCACGCGGGCGGCCACCTCACGGCCACGGGCGATATCGCGGCTCCACACGCTGGCGTTCAGGCCGTAGGCGGTGTCGTTGGCCTGCGCGACGGCCTCGTCGTCACTGTGCACCCGGTACAGCGACACGACCGGTCCGAAGGTTTCCTCGCGGTAGACGATCATGCCCTCGCGCACGCCCTCGAGGATGGTCGGCTCGTAGAAGTACGGGCCCAGGTCCGGACGCGCCTTGCCACCCGCCAGGACGGTCGCGCCCTTGGCTACGGCGTCATCGACATGCTTGGACACATTGTCGATCTGACGCGGGAAGGTCAGCGACCCGATCTCGTAACCGAAATCGAGGGTCTTACCGAGACTCAGTTTCTTTGTGTGCGCGACGAATTCGGATACGAACTGGTCATACACCCTTGTCGTGCACGTAGATTCGCTCGATCGATTCACACAGCTGCCCGGCCGAGGCGAAGCAGGCCCGCACCGCGATCTTGGCGGCGGCGGAGACATCGGCGTCCTCCAGCACCAGCAGCGGGTTCTTACCGCCCAATTCGAGGGAGTAGCCGATGAGCCGCTCCCCCGCCTGCTGGGCGATGGTGCGGCCGGTGGCGCTGGAACCGGTGTAGTCGACGTAGTCGGCGCGGGCGATCACCTCGGTGCCGACCACCGCGCCACGCCCGAGCACGGCCTGCCACAGCCCCTTGGGCAGGCCCGCGCGCTCGGCGATGTCGATGGCCCACAGCAGGGTCAGCGCGGTCTGATTGTCCGGACGCCCGATCACGGCATTACCCGCGAGCAGCGCGGGCAGCGCGTCGGAGGCGCCCAGGGCCAGCGGGTAGTTCCACGGTGAGATGACCGCGACCACGCCCTTGGGCCGGTTGCGCACCTCGACCTGGGTCAGCACCGGCATGACGCCGCGCGGCTTGCGGTGCGCCAGAATCGATTTGCCCTCGGCCGCGTAGTAGCGGGAGTTGACCGCGACGTCGGACACCTCGTCGAAGGCGTGCACGCGCGACTTGCCGGTCTCGAGCTGGACGATGTCGAGGATCGTCTCCTGCTCGGACAGCACCAGATCGTGGATGCGACGCAGCAGCGCGGCCCGCTCCCCGACCGGGACCTTCGCCCACTCGGCCTGCGCGGCGCGCGCGGTGACGAAGGCGGCCTCGATATCGGTGACCGAGGATTGCGGCAGATCGGCGATCTTGGCGCCGGTGGCGGGCGCGAATACCTCGACCGAGGGCGCACCACCCGCGACGGCATGGCCGAGCAGCCGCTGGACCAGGTCAAAAGGCAGCGCATCGGCGGCGGCGAGCTGCGGGGCAGTCGACATTGGTCGCCCTCTCGAAAAGTCGTATCCGGTGGAGCTCACTATTAACTGAACACCAGTGTTACATGAACACCAGTGTTAGATTAATAGACGTGACGCATGCGATGTCAAGCCCTCCGGCGGACAAGACCACCCCCGCCCGCCGCGGCCGCCCCCCGCAGACGGAACAGCAGGCCGACCAGGTGCGGGCCCGCATCGTGCTGGCAACCGCCGAGGTGTTCGCCGCGCACGGCTCCCGCGGGCTCAGCGTGGCCCGCATCATCGAACAGGCCGGACTGGCCCGGCCCACCTTCTACCGGTACTTCGCCAATGCCACCGAACCCCTGCACGCGGTGCTCACCGTCTCCAACGACGATCTCGTCGGCGGCATCCGGTCGGCGCTGGAACGCACCGAGCAACCGGTCGAACTCGGCATCAACATGATCGAGGCGTATCTGGACTGGGCGGGCGGGCACGGGTCGATGCTGGCCCCGCTCTTCGCCGAACTGCACGATCCGGGCTCACCGGTGTCGGAGTATCGCAACCGGGTCGTCGACGACATCCGGGTCCTGGTGCGCAGCAAGATCACCGCGCTGGGCCGACCCGCCCCTACCGACCTCGAACTCGATACCGCACTGCACACCTGCGAATACGTCGTCTACCGCATCTCCGCCGCCGCGCCGCACGGCGAACCCGACCAGGCCACCATCGACGCCGCCCGCCTGACCATGATCCGCGGCGTGCTCACCATGCTCGGCACCCGCCAGGACGTCGAATACGCCCTCACCGTGCCGGGCCTGTTCGACCCCCTGCCCGAGTAGCGGGCTCCCGGCACCGCCGGGCTAGGCTGGCCGCATGCCGGAAACCACACCGCCCCAGGTCTTCTCGGCCGTCACCCGCACGGTCGTCCAGGACGTCACGGTCAGCCCGGCCAAGCCGACCGACCGCATCCAGACCCGCCGCATCACCATGCCCGCCGGCACGCCCGCGGGCCTGCACACCCACAACGGACCGGTGGTCGGCAGCATCGTGTCCGGTTCCGTCGCCTACCGCATCGACGGCGAACCCCTGATCACCCTGCGTCCCGGCGACGTGTTCTTCGAACCGGAATCGACCCGCATCGCCCAATTCGACGCCCTGGACGAGGATGTCGTCTTCCTCGCCCACTTCCTGCTGAGCGCCGACCAGGAACCGGCGATCGAATGGCCCGCCGACTGAGCGGATTCGACGTGGTCAGTAGGCGGCGAGGTGGGCCTCGATGGCCTTGACCGCAGTGCCCGCACCGTCTTCCAGTGCGATCCGGTCCGCCAACCGGCCCGCGTTTTCGCGGTAGAAACTGTCGGCGGTCAACGCGTGCAAGGCGGAGACCAAGCCGTCGATCGACAGCTTCTGCAACGGGATCGTCGCCGGGCTGACGCCGAGTTCCCGCATCCGCCGCGCCCAGAAACCCTGATCCGCCTGACCGGGCACCGCGGCGAAGGGCATGCCCGCCCGCAGACTCGCCGATGTCGTTCCGGCGCCGCCGTGGTGGATGGCGGCCGCGACCTGCGGGAACAGCCAGTCGTAGGGCACGCTGCCGATGGTCAGCACGTCGTCACCGCTGATGTCGAGGTTCATCCACCCCGTCTGCACCAGCGCCCGACCGCCGAACCGCCGCAGCGTCTCGTTCAGCATCTCCGAGAACTCGGCCCGGCGTTCCCGGCCTTCGGTCGTGCTGCCGAATCCGACGAAGACCGGAGGCGGTCCGTCCGCGAGGAAATCCACCAGCTCGGCGGGCGGCTCCCAGTCGATCGGCCGGGGCGGCCACCAATAGCCGGTGACCTCCAGCCCCGGCCGCCAGTCGGCGGGCCGCGGCGAAACACTCGGCGAATATCCGTGCAGCACCGGCCATTCCGAAACGGTGCGACGGCGGCGCAATTCCCGGGGGGACACCTTCGGCAGACCCAGATCGCGCCGGAAATCCGCGACCGGACCGCGGTACACGGTGTCGAACAACCACGCCCCGAAATCGGCCGCACGCCGATTACGGAATCCGCCGAAATCCTTGTCCCCGAACAAACTCGGCGGATGCTGCGCCGTCGCCGACAACGGAAACAGCCGCAACCCGATAGCCGGAATCCCCTTCGCCTCGGCAAGCTGAAAGCCCGAGAACTCGGTGATCGGACTCAGCAGCAACGCGTCCGCGGGCTCATCGATCAACGCCTCGATCAGCCCGTTCCCCAGAAATCGCTGCCCCTCCGGCCAAGCCAGCTTGTCCGGCACCACCAGATCCTCGTGCCCGCTCAGATCCACCGCGAACGGATCCGACTCGTCCACCTTGACATCGGCGCCCATCAACCGAAATTCGAGCCCCGACTCGGTGATCAACTCCCGGAACAAACAATGCGCCGCGACGACCACGTCATGCCCCGCCTCCCGCAACCGCAGCCCCACATCCAGCAATGGCGCCACATCGCCCCGAGTCCCCATCGCCGCAATAACAAGTTTGCTCACTGCCCGACCCCCACCCGAGGAGCCCCGACGACCGAACCGACACGATTTGATTCCACCAATCGACTATCGAATGCCCACTCCCACTTGGCAACTCATCGAATACCCACAGTCATGATCGCACCCCCACCCCACCACCACCGCCCCGGACACCACCACTCACCGCAACCACCACCGGGGTAGCGCACCAGCGAGCGACCAGGTGGGCCGGGTAGATCCGATAGTGCCACTTGTCAGTTGGACACCGGCCCATGCAGGAGTTGTTCGGCTATGACTTGGACTCGGGCACGGGTGATTCCGGTCCGCTGCTCGACGGCGAGCGGGTGGTCGGTGGGTTCCAAATCGAGGAGGGGGCGGGTTCCCGGCGGCTGAGTGCGGAGTTTGGTCTTGAGGTTCAGGGTCGACGTTTCATAGAGCGGGAGCACCGTGGACAGCCAGCCGAAATAGGGTGGTTCGTCGACTCGTTCGGGCTTGTCCCACAGACGTTCCATCTGCTGGAAGTTCTGCTCGCTCAGCGATACCCATACGCCCCAGACGAACTCGGTGTCGGCGTCCACAACCGGCAGGACGAGATTCGCCCGCACGAAGTAGTGCGGTCCGGCGATCACATACTGCTCCTCGCCGAGGACGCTGCCCGGTTCGTGCGCGAGGTCGTCGTTCCAGTACGCGGGCGCGGGCATCGCGTAGCTGAACGGGGGTCGTCGTGCCGTTCGGAGCAGCAGGGGCAGAGAAAGGTGGGGCTGTCGGTCACGACGGCAGCGTAGGGGGACCCTGGCTGCGTGCAGCGCGGCGGGGTCAGCCGATCGGTCGGCGTGAGGGTCGGTTCTTCTGGCCGTCGACCGGAGGAAACAGCCGCTCGACCGCAGCGACGACCGCTGCTCGGCGGGCCGCCAGGAATTGGTCGCGCGCAGGGTTTTCGGTGGGTATCAGGCCGGGTTGCTCGGCCCAGGCCATCGCGATCTGGTTGACGAAGATGAGGATGTCGAGTGGGTCCCAGGCGGGGTCGAGCAGTCCTTCGTGCTGGGCGCGGCGGAGTTTTTCGGCCTTGCCGCTGACTGTGGCGCGGGTGGCGGCGTCGGAGCCGGTGGCGCCGAATTCGAGTTGGCCCCAGCGCATCAGGCGGAGGTTGTCGGGGTTGGCGACGAAGTAGTCGTGGACTCGGCCGGCGTAGCCGGGGAGGTCGGCGGGATCCAGGTGGGTCGCCTCGGCGACCGCGTCGAGTTCGTGGGCTACGACGAATCCGTAGAGCTCTTCTTTGCTGCGGAAGTAGGCGTAGACCCGCTCCTTGCTGGTCCGGGCGGACTTCGCGATCCGGTCGATGCGTGCACCGGCGATGCCGTGCCGTGCGAATTCGGCCGTGGCCGCTTCGACGATGCGGTCACGGGACGAGTCGGTTCTGGACGCGGGCGGCACGTTGCCACCCTATCAAACCGAACTGTTTGGTTTGACCGAATCGATCGGCGGGCGTAGCGTCAAACCAAACAGTTCGGTTTGGCAGCGGGAAAGGTTCATTCGTGCAGCACAGGACTCTGGGAAAGCAAGGTTTGACCGTCTCGGCGATGGGCTACGGGTCTATGGGCACCGTGGTCGGTTACGGGGCCAGCGATGACACCGAATCGGTCGCCGCTATCCGCCGGGCCTACGACCTCGGCGTGACCTTCTTCGACACCGCCGAGATGTACGGCTGGGGAGAAGGCGAGAGGCTGCTCGGGCGCGCGGTGGCGCCGTTTCGCGACAAGGTGGTGATCGCCACCAAGTTCGGGTTCACCCCCGACTTCGGCACCGACTCGCGCCCCGAGCACATTCGCGAGGTGGTCGAGGCCAGCCTGCGCAACCTGGGCGTGGACAGCATCGACCTGCTCTTTCAGCACCGGGTCGACCCCGCCGTGCCGATCGAGGATGTCGTCGCCACCATGGCCGAGTTCGTCGACGCCGGCAAGGTGCGATACCTCGGGCTGTCGGAAGCCACGCCCGAGGTCATTCGCAAAGCCCATGCCGTGCACCCGATCTCGGCGCTGCAAACCGAGTACTCGATCTTCGCGCCGGACGCCGAACCACTGTTCCCGCTGCTCGAGGAGCTCGGTATCGGGTTCGTCGCCTACTCGCCGCTGGCGCGCGGATTCCTCACCGGCGCAGCGAAACCGGCTCACGAATACGACTCGGGCGACTTCCGCAGCCACGTGCCCTGGTGGCACGCCGACAACTACGACGCCAATACGCACATCGTCGATCAGCTGACCGAACTCGCATCCGCCGCGGGCATCACCGTGTCGCAGCTGGCGCTGGCGTGGACGCTCGCGCAACGCGACGACATCGTCCCGATTCCCGGCTCCCGCAACCCCGACCGCGTCGCGCAGAACATCGCGGCCGCCGACATCGCGCTCACCGCAGCGGACCTCACGCGTATCGCCGCCATCGCTCCCACCGGCGGACACGGCGGCCGCGGCACGCCCTCGCCCTGGCTGTAGCGGGACAGCCGCGCGCAACTCGGTTGCGGGAGAACCGATGTGCTAGCCGCGTTCGAACCGGATGGCGGGGTCGGTGAGCTTGCCGTAGCGCAGGGCGGGGAGGTCGCGCAGGTAGTTCATGTGGAGCTTCCAGGGGCGCGGGTGCCTTGTTTGGGGAGAACCGCGAGGGAGCGGAGGACGTAGCCGGGCTCGAAATCGAGGAAGGGGGCGGGGCCGATGGCGGGTCGCGGATGGGGGTGGCCTTGGTGTAGCCGTTGGCGTCCATGTGGCGAAGCAGGCGGATGACGTACTCGCACACCAGGTCTGCCTTCAGCGTCCAGGAGGCGTTGGTGTAGCCGATGATGAAGGCGAAGTTCGGGATGCCGGACAGCATCATCGCCTTGTAGGCCATGGTGTCGGGGAGGTTGATGTCTTCGCCGTCCACGGCCAGGGCGAGACCGCCGAAGGGGATGAGGTTCAGGCCCGTCGCGGTGATGATGATGTCGGCGTCGAGGTCGCGGCCGGATTCCAGGCGCAGGCCGGATTCGGTGAAGGTGACGATCCGGTCGGTGACCAGATCCAGCTTGCCGTGGCGGATGGCGCGGAAGAAGTCGCCGTTGGGCGAGAGGCACAGTCGTTGATCCCAGGGCTTGTAACTGGGGTTGAAGTGGGTGTCGAGGTCGTAGCCCTTCGGGAGCCAGCGCTCCTGCCAGCCGCGGATCCAGGCCCGCATGCGCTTCGGATAGCGTTGCGACAGTTGATACATCGCGGTGCTGAGGGCGACGTTCTTGGCGCGGGCCACCGCGTAGGCGGGGCGGGCGGGGAGGACTTTGCGGGCGAGGTCGGCGATGCCGTCGCGGTCGGGCAAGGAGATGATGAAGGACGGGGAGCGTTGCAGCATGGTCACCTGCGCGCCCTGCTCGACCAGAGCGGGGGCGAGGGTGACGGCGGTGGCGCCGGAGCCGATCAGGATCACCCGCTTGCCGGCGACGTCGACCTGCCCGGGCCAGTGCTGGGGGTGGATGATCGGGCCCGCGAAGCGGTCGGTGCCCGGGAAGTCCGGGATGTAGCCCTCGTCGTAGCGGTAGTAGCCCGAGCAGCTGAACAGGAAGGTCGCGGTCATCGTGACCGGTTCGCCGGCATGGTCGGCGGTCACCGTCCAGCGCTGGGTCGCCGACGACCATTCCGCCCGCACCACCCGGTGCCGGTACCGGATGTGGCGGTCGATGCCGTTCTCGGCGGCCGTGTCACGCAGGTAGGTGAGGATGTCGTCGCCGTCAGCGATGGCCTTCGCCCCTAGCCAGGGCCGGAACCGATAGCCGAGGGTGAACATGTCGGAGTCGGAGCGAATCCCCGGGTAGCGGAACAGATCCCAGGTGCCGCCGCTGACCTCCCGCGCCTCCAGCAGGGCATATGTCCGCTCCGGGAAGGCGCGCTGGACATGGTAGGCGGCATCGATGCCGGACAACCCGGCCCCGACGATGAGCACGTCGACGTGCTCCGGCGTAGTGGCCATGACCTCAGCGTATCCACCACCGCACGATCGCGGCGGCGGATGCCGCTACGAACGCGACAGGAATTCCGCGACCACGCCCGCCACCTGCTCCGGCGCACCCTTGTCGATGCCGAAGTGGTCGAGGCCCGGCAGCGTCGCGCGCTCATGATTCGGGATCACCGAGGCGAGTAGGTCTTCGTCGGAGGCGGTCCACGACCGCCGGTCCCGATCCCCGTAGAGGAGCAGTACTGCGGCGGTGATCTCCGCGTAATTGCGGTACGTGCCGTCGAACCGCGCGTACTGGCGATGCTCGACAAGATTCTGCGGCAACTGCGCGAAGACCTCCTCCTTCTCGGGGGCCTTCATCATGATCGGCATCATGCGCCGGAACATCCACCGCGGCGTCTTACGGATGGCGTCCGGCCCGATCGACCGCAAGAATTCGATGAAGGCATCGAAGGGTTTGCCCTGGGCCAGGTACTTCTCATAGGCGTCCATCCACCCCAACGGCATGGACCCGTTCACCGACAGCCCCGGCTCGTACACCGCGACCTTCGCGATATCCGCGTTCCCGCGGGCCGCCTCGAGCGCCACGAATCCCCCGTAGCTGTGCCCGACCAGGAATGCCGCGCCCGTCTTGTCCCGGAGCGCCCGCACATCCGCGCAATCGTCCTCGACCCCGTGATCCGCCCGCTGCGGGCCGCTGCGCCCGTGCCCTCGCCGTTCGATGGTGTGCACGGTGAACCCGGTGGCCAGTGCCTTCGCGAACCGCTCGTAGCCGCTCGCCAGCGCCAACACTCCCGGAATCACGATCACCGCCGGCCCGGAACCGGTCGTCAGATACCCGATCCGAGTCCCGTCCCCCGACACCACCGAATCCACGTCCTGATCACCGTCGGCATCGACCACGTCCACCCTCCCCTGGTTCGGACGCCGGACGCCGAAAGCGTACGGCTACACGGCTATTGCACACCGTTCACGCTACGCCGCAGCGGCCGCCGCCCACACGGTCCACGCAACTCTGCACCCCCGCCAGCGTGTCCCGATCCGGACGTCACTCCCGGTTGCGCAGGCCGCTGGCGCGCAGCACCCGTCGGGCGATACCGGAGCGGATGGACTCCTCGGTGCCGAGGATCCGCACGTGGCGGCGCGCGCGGGTCACGGCCGTGTACAGCAGCTCTCGGGTGAGCAGCGTCGATTCGGGCCCGGGCAGGACCGTCGACACAGTGTCGTACTGGCTGCCCTGACTGCGGTGGATGGTCATGGCGTAGACCGTCGTCACGCCCGGGAACTGGGTGGGGTGCACCAGATACGGTTCGGTGCCGCGCTGCAACGCCGCCCGCAGAGTGCCGTCCGGGGCGCGGACGATGACACCGGTGTCGCCGTTGTAGATGCGCGCCTCGTGGTCGTTGGCGGTGACCAGCAGCGGCTGGCCCGGATACCAGTGTCCGGCACCGGGATCGGCGCTGATACCGGCCCCGATCACCCAGCCCGCGGCCAGGCGGTCCCAGCGCTCGACGCCGTAGGGGCCCTGGCGGTGCGCGCACAGCAGCCGATGCGATTCGAGGGCGGTGAGCGCGGCGCCGGCGTCACCCGCCGTGGCGGCATCGGTCGCCTCGTGGGCGGCGCGCAGCACATCGGCGCGCACGCCCGCGATGTCGTCGGGCGCGTGCAGCGACAGTTCGTCGCCGCCGTCGGCGAGCAGCGCCAGCGCGCCGTCGGCGTCACCCGCGCGGATCGCGACCGCCAGTTCGGCGATCCGCCCACCGAAGCGACGGCCCCGGGTGAGCCGGACGATGCCGCCGCGCAGCCGTTCCCGTTCCCGGCCCGACAGTGCGTCCGGATGCGCGGCCGTGCCCTGCAGCTCGCCGCCGAGGATCCGGTCCAGCGCCGGATTCGCCTGTCCCGGAACGGGTCCCGCCACGAGATCGGCGAGCACCGCGCCCGCGTCGACCGATGCCAGCTGGTCGGGGTCGCCGACGAGCACGAGCCGCGCGTCGGGCCGGACGGCGGGCAGCAGGCGGCTCATCATGGTCAGCGACACCATGGAGGTCTCGTCCACCACGATCACGTCGTAGGGCAGCCGGTTGAATTCGTTGTGCTTGAACCGTCCCGCGCCGCCACGCTGCCAGCCCAGCAGCCGGTGCAGGGTGGCGGCGGTCAATTCGGGGAGCCCGATCTCACCGGCCTGCTCGCGCACCGCCTCCTGCATGCGCGCGGCGGCCTTGCCGGTCGGGGCGGCCAGCGCGATCCGCAGCGCCGGTGCGCCCGGCACGGCTTGCTGATGCGCCACCAGCAGTGCCAGCACGCGGGCGATGGTGTGCGTCTTGCCGGTTCCGGGCCCACCGGCGACGACGGTCGTCCACTGGGTGGTGGCCAGCGCGGCCGCCAGCCGCTGCCGGTCCGGCGGTTCACCGGGACCGCTGTGGTCGGGGAACAGCCGATCCAGTTCGCGGCGCACCAGTTCCGCGTCCACCATCGGATGCGAGGCGGCGCGCTCGGTGAGCACGCGACGGATCGTCTCCTCCTGCCGGTAGTACCGGTCGAGGTAGAGCAGCGGCCCCGAATCACCAGGCGGGTCGATGAGCCGCAACGGCCGCAGCGGCCCCGCCGGACTGCCGGTCACCAGCGGACTCACCCGCAGCGCCGCGATCACCGATTCCACCTCGGGCCACGGCAGGGTCGCCGGGTCGATGGCCGATTCCTCGGTCCCCTCGGCATCCACACCGATCTCGTGCATGCGCCGCACTTCCAGGCACACCGACCCGGACCGCACCGCGCGCACCGCCAGCGCCGTCGCGAAAACGGCCGCCTCCGACCGCTCCCCGCCCAGCCGCGCCAGCCGCAGCGCCACATGCACATCCGCGGCGGAGAGCACCCCGGCCATATTGAAGACCTGCAGCAGCCCGGTTCCGCGCTGCGCCACTTGGATCGAGGTCATCGACGCACCTCCAGATCCCCGGCGAGCAGGGCGGACAGGTCGACGACCAGTCCGGCGGGCGGATACCAGTCGAAAACGCCGCAGCCGTCCGGGGTTTCGGGGCCGATCATGCCGCGGACGAACAGGTAGCGGATGCCACCCAGGTGTTGGGCCGGGTCGTAGCCGGGCAGCCGCCACCTCAGATAGCGGTGCAGGGCGACCGAATACAGGATGGCCTGCAACGGATAGTGGGAGCGCATCATCTCCGCGGCCATGCGCTCGCGGGTGTAGTGCGCCACGGTGAGATCGCCGACGCCGAGCCGGTTGGTCTTGTAGTCGACGACCAGGAATCGCGGTCCGGCCGTGCGCAGTACCGCGTCGATGCTGCCGGTCAGGTAGCCGCGCAACGGAGTGTCGTCGAGGTGGGCGAGCTGATCGGCGTACGGAGCGAAGATGTCGTCGGCGGGCAGGTGTCGGCGCAGCAGGTCCGCGATGCGCGGGACGGTCACGCGCGAGGCGACCGGGTGGTCGCCGCCGGCCAGTGGCAGTTCGAAGTCGAGTTCGCTCAATCGGTCCCGTGTCGCGAACCCGGCGAGCGTCCCGTCCCCGATGGGTGTGTGCATGACCGCCAGCAGTGCCCCCGCCAGCACGTCCGGGTCGGCGTCGAACATCTGCTCCCCCACCGCGTGCAGGCAGCGGGCCCGGATCTCGGCGGCCAGGTCGGGTGCGTCGGTGTCGACGTACTCGAGCACCTCGTGCACGAGCGTGCCGAACTCCGCGCCGTAGGGCAGCGAATTCATCAGCGACGGAGCGGCTCCCGCGAACGCGTCGAGATCGTCGGCGAGCACGGCCGGATCGGCCGGTTCGTCGGCGACACCGCCGCCTTCGGGCAGGTCGGCGGCGGGCAGCGCGTCGTGGGCGCCCGCGGTCAGCGCCGAATAGGAGGTCCGCCGCCACGCCTGGTCCAGGGCGCGGTCGAAGCGGGCGACCGCCAATGGCTCGGCGGCGGTGGCGGTGTCGTCGTGGGGCAGCCGGGCACGGGTGAACTCGTGCACCGGTTCGACCGCGATGACGCCGGGCTCGGCGGTCGACGCCCACTCCCGAATCCGTTCCAGCACTACCGAATCCGCGGGCACCGGCACCTTGTCGGCCACGGCGGGGCTGCCCGGCTCCCGGCCGAGCAGCATGCGGTGCAGCGGCGCGGTCTGGGTGTCGTAGGAGGGCGCCCACCAGGCCACGACCTGCGCGCCCGCGCGGGTCAAGGCCACATAGAGCAGCCGCAGTTCCTCGGCCTGCTCCTCGGTTTCGGCGCGCAGGCGGCGGAGCTGTAGCCGGGCGCCTCGGAGCCGCCGACGTCCAGCACGCGGCGGCCCTGCTCGTCGTGGAACAGCAGGGTCGGCGGATTGCGCAGTTTCGCCGCGTCCCACGCGAAAGGCAGGTACACGACCGGGAATTCGAGGCCCTTGCTGGCGTGCACGGTGGCGACCTGCACGGCCGCCGCGTCCCGATCCAGGCGACGGCTGCGATCGGCGACGCTGCCGGATGCCGGATCCCGCACCCGGTCGGCCAGCCAGCGGGTCAGCGCGGACAGGCCCAAACCCTCCCGCAGGGCAGCGTCGTCGAGCAGTTGCGCGATCTGCCGCAGATCGGTGAGCTGCCGTTCGCCGCCCTCGAGGGCCAGCAGCCGCGGCGCCAATCGGGTTTCGGCACTGAGCTTCTCGGCGACCGCGGCGAAGCCCGCGCGCGCGAACAGCCGGGCCGCGTCGCGCAGTTCGGCGCTGAGCCGGCCCACCAGATCGGGTCCGCCGCCGTCGATTTCCTGCGCGCTCAGCCCGAGCAGCGCCGTTCCGGCAGCCAACCGCACCCGGTCACCGCGGTGCGGCTGCTCGACGGCGCGCAGCACCCACAGCCATTCCGTCGCGGCCGGCGTCCCGAACACGCTCGCGCCGCCGGCCAGGACCGAGGCGACCCCGGCGGCCTCCAGCTCCCCGCGCACCATCTCCAACTGCGAGCGATTGCGCACCAGCACCGCGATATCGCCCGGCCCGATGGGCCTTTCGCCCGCGGTCCCGGCGTCGATCAGCACCCCGGACCCCAGCAGCCCGACGATGTCGGCGGCGACATCCACCGCCACCCGTTCGCGCTGTCGGCCCACGGTCGGATACCCCGACTTGTTGAGCGGCCCCGCGCCACTGCGCGGCAGGCACCGCAACCGCAGCGGCGTCACCCGTTCCGGCGCACCGGAGAGCCGCGAGAACGGCCGGGTCGCCGCCACCCGGTGCACGGTGATCTCCTTGTGCCCCAGCGCCGCACCGCCGTGCACGTGTTCCAGCGCGCTCAGCAGTCCCGCGTCGCTGCGCCGATTCGTGGTGAGCTCACGCTTGCTGTCCGCGTGCGCCACGGCATCGAGATAGCTCAGCACCTCCGCGCCGCGGAACGCGTAGATGGCCTGCTTCGGGTCCCCGACCAGCACCAGGGTGGCGTGCCCGTGGAAGGCGCGGCGCAGGATGTCCCACTGCAGCGGATCGGTGTCCTGGAACTCGTCGACCAGCGCCAACCCGATACCGGTCCCGGATGCGCTGACACGCGCGCGGCCCGTGCTCGGGGTCGGCCAGCACCTCGTGCAGCAGCACCAGCAGATCGTCGAAGTCGCGCAGCCCCGAAAGCCGTTTCCGCCGAGCCGTTTCCACCCGCACCGCCGACGCGAACGCCACCCGCTCGGCCGCCGGATCATCCTCGCCCTCGGCCTCGGGCAGCAACAACGCGTGCGGATCCCCCACCGCCGCCGCGGCCAGCCGCTGCGCGTCCGCGGGCCCGAATACCGAACCGCCCCGCGCGTACCGGCTCAGATACAGATCGTCGGCGACCGTGGACACCACATCGGCGACTCCCTCGACCAGCCGCACCCCCGGGTCCTGCTCCCCCGACAACCCCAGTTCGTCCAGCATCCGCTGACAGAAGCTGTGCGTCGTCGCGATGGTCCCCGCGTCGAAGTCCGACAGCGCGGTCAGCAGCCGCTCCCGCCGCGTCGCGATCTCCCCCGGATTCCCTTGCGCCAGATGCCGGATCAGCTCGTCCCCGGACGCCAGCGCCCGCTCGGGTTCGGCCAGCGCGGCCGCCACCCCTACGAACCGATCCCGCGTCCGCTCCCGCAACTCCTGCGTCGCCGCCCGGCTGAACGTCACCAGCAGCAGCTCCGAGACATCCACCCCCAGCTCCGCCACGAACCGCACCGCCAACCCCACGATGGCGTACGTCTTCCCGGTCCCCGCGCTCGCCTCGAGCACGGTCGTCCCGGTCGGCAGCGGCCCGGTCAACTCGAACCGATTCCCCGAATCCGCCGAGGCTTCGACCGATTCGGACCGACCCACTCGGCCGGCCTCGGTGGGCGAGTCGGCTCGCGGCGCATCCCACAGCCCTTCGCCCGCAACCTCGGTACGAACGATTTGTTCGGAGTCCACCGGTGATTCGATGGGCGTGTCGAACAAGTCGGCGGCAATCTCGGGCGATACCTGCTCACGGCGGGGTTCACCGACGGTCCCATCCGCCCGGCGTCGCGTGCGCGGCGCGGGGCGCGGGGCCAGGTCGGGGTCGGTGAGCGAGAACAGGTCGTCGGTCATGCGGGGCTCCCGGGGGCGGTCACGGGCGGGGTGGTGCTCCTCGGGGTGGTCATGGCTGGCCCTGATTCTCGTTGGTGAGCAGGGGATTCCAGAGACGGCGCGCCAGTTCGCCGAAACGGGTCGGTTCGGAATCGATGCCGGGCAGGGCGGGCGCGGCGACCTCGGTGAGCTGGTCGAAGCGCGGCGTGCGGCCCAGGACGTGGCGGAAATAGCGGTCGGTGTGTTCGCCGAAGCGGTCGTCGAAGTCCTGGCCGGCGGCGTGCAGGGCGTCGCCGGGAGTCGCACCCGCGAGGCGGCGCTCGGCGTAGGTCGCCGAGGCCGAAGGGGCGATGGGCAGCGGCTCGTTCAGGCCCTCGTCGCGCAGCAGCGCGAGATCACGCAGCAGGCCGCGCGCCAGCGGGGCGGGCGGCGCGGTGAGTGTGGACTGCCAGGCGGGGCGGTGGTGTTTGCCGCGGCCGATGGTGATGGCGCGCCACGACTGGTGGGTGCCGGTGGCGGCCAGCGCCAGCAACCGGATCCACGCCGCCATCCGATGTTTCGGGGCCAGCCGGGAGAAGGTGGTGCGCAGCAGCGCGTCGTCGTGGACGTCGGGGACCGTGCCGGTCAGGCGGCGGCCGTCACCGAGGTCGACGGCGATGTCGATGGTGCGCGCGGGGATCTCGTGCAGCGGCCGCGCCACCCGCACCAGCTGATCGACGGTGCCCTCGACCTCGTCGAGGACCGCGGCGCCCATGCCGAACGGCGGCAGGGTGCCGCGCCGCCATTCCGCGGCGCGCAGGACGTTCGGGTCCACACCGGTGAGCCGGGCCGAGAGCATGCGCTCGCCCATGTTCCATTTGGTCAGGCCGTCGAGCTCGATGGGGAGGCGGTCGGCGATCTCCTCCTCGTCCTCGGGCACCCGGATTCCCAAGCGCTGCCACAGGAATGCCCGCACCGGATGTTCGGCGAAGGCCACCAGATCCGACAGCTCGACGTCGCCGGGCTCGCGTGCGGCCAACGGGGTGGGCAGGAACAGCGGGCGCGGGCGCGGTGCGCGCCCGGCGGCCTGCGCGCCCGCCAGCGCCACGGTGTCGAAGCTGAACGGGTTCTCCGGCCGGAAATTGCGGCGATCGAAGGGCTGCAACGGATGCCGCGTCACGACCCGGTCCATCGCGTCCGCGCCGATATGCGCGCGCACGGTGTCGAGGAGTTCGGCCAGCGGAATCGCGGGCGGGCGATGCGCACCCGACACCGGATCGGATCCGGTGTGCAGCAACACGAGTCGCTCCCCGGCGGACATGATGGCGTCGAGCAGCAGCTGCCGATCCTCGCTGCGCGGATCCCGATCCCCGGGGCAGCGATGCCGGGCCAGCGCGTCGTCACCGTCCACGCCGCCGGTGCGCGGGAACACCTCGTCGTCGAGCCCCAGCAGCACCACCACCCGATGCGGCACCGACCGCATCGGCACCATGGTGCACACCGTCAGCTCCCCGGTCCGGAAGTTGGCGCGCGAGGGCCGCCCGGCCAGCCGGGCGTTCAACAGCGCGCCGATATCGCTGAGCCGCAAGGGAATCGCGCCGGCGGGTTCGAGCGCGGTCGCCAGCTCCCGGCGCGCCTGCACCGCCATCCAGCCGTTGGTCGCGGGCACCTCGGTGAGCAGATCCAGGGCCCGCCCCAGCACCGCGGACCATTCCGCCGCGGGCCGTGCGCTGCCCGCCGGTTCGTCGAGGGTGGAGCCGCGCAGGTCGCGCAGGCACACCGCGAGCCGGTCCACGAATTCGGCGAACCGCCCGCCCAGATCGATGTCGTTGCTGTCGACGTCGTCGAGCGGCAGCACCAGATCCAGCCAGTCCTCACTGGATTCGCCGGCCGCCACCCCGAGCAGGATCCGGTCCACGGCGGCATTGAGCGTGTTCTGCGGGAAGTCCCCGAGCCCGAACGCCTGCCGCTGCCGCTGCCCGATCCCCCAACGCGCACCGGTCTCGGCGGCCCATTCGCGCAGCCGCTGGATATCGTCGTCGTCGAAGCCGCAGCGCACCCGAACCGGTTCGGCCGCACACAGATCCAGCGCCTCGGTCACGGTGACGCGGCCGTCGGCCAGCTCGAGCAGCGTGCCCACCACGTCGAGCACCGGATTGACGGCCCGCTGCGCGCGATCGGCCAGCCGCACCCGCAGCCCGTGCGCCGGATGGCCGGGCTCGGCCCCGTCGAGGGACCACTGCCCGAACGCCGCCCGCACCAAGGGGGCGTAGCTCTCGACATCGGGGCAGAGCACGATGACGTCGCGGGGTTCCAGCGTCGGATCGGCGGCGAAAACGCTCAGCAGCGCATCGCGCAGCACCTCGACCTGCCGCGGGGGCCGTGGCAGGAGTGCACGGTGACGGTCCCGTCGGCCAGGCTCGGGTCGGGCATCAGCGACCACCGGTCCTGACGCACCGCCGACTGCAGCTCGGAGAGCAGTGTGCGCGGCCCCGCGGACTCGGGCCCGGGGTGATAGGTGTCGATGTGGTCGTATCCGGCCAGCCGCTCCTGCAACTCGCGCACGTCCCGGCCGAGCGCCGCGAGCAGCGGATGCCGCACGCGCACAACGGAATTCGGGGTCACCTCGGCATCGGCCAGTTTGGTCCAGAGGGCCGGGCTGGGATGCACCAGCCACAGGTGCACCTGCCGTCCGGCCGACAGCGCCGAGAGCACCTCCAGCTGATCGGTGGTCAGCCGCGTCACCCCGAACAGCGAGATCCGTTCCGGCACAGACACGATCGACGGGTCGCTCCGCAACCGCGCGCACGCCGAGGCGAGCCGTTCGGCGGGACCCGGCACCCCGACCACGCCGCGCACCCGCCGCCACAGCATCGCCTGCCACACCAGATCCGGCGGCAGCTCGTGCCCCGCACCGTCGGTGTCGCGCCCGCCGGACCAGTCGAGGATCATGGCCGGGCGCTGGGCGGCATAGCCGTCGAACAGCGCCGCGATCCGGGCCGCGGTCGCGTAGCGCCGACCCACCCGGTACCCGCCCGCGTCCCCGTTCCCGAGATGGCGCGCGAGCACCGCGGCCCATGGTTCGGTCAGGACCTCGTCGAGCACCGGGAGCAGCGTCCAGACCAGTCGCTCCGGAGACCACGGGTCCCGCTCCGGGTCCACGCCCGTCGCCTCGGCGAGCACGGTGGACACCAGCGCCGCCGGATCCGCGAAGTCGATATTGGCCGAGATGCCGTCGGTGCCCGCGTTGCTGCCGAGCACCGTGGACAGCCGCTGTTCGAGCCAGCGTTCGATCCCCTTGGCCGGAACGGCCACCACTTCCGGGGTGAACGGATCGCCGAGCGGTGCGCTGAGCAGCCCGGCGAGCGCGTCGGCGAGCGTATCCGCTCGTTCGGCCCGGTGAATGTGCACGAGCTGTGTTTATACAGTTGGCGAACGACATGCAAACACCGAGCGCCGCGGCTCGCCGGGTGACACCTGCCACACGCCAGGTATTTGCTAGGGCGCGTCACTGCAAATTTCGAGTGTGGTATGCGACAGTGCCTTTCGGGGTGGTTCTGATTTCTCGCTGAAAGGCTGGTCCGCGTACATGTCTGCGTCGGTGATTCCCCTGGTCCCCCGAACCGGGTTCACGGTGCGGCGGGTGGGAGACCGCTGGGAACTGGTCAACTCCCGCCATTACGGACGCGGCGTGGTGTTGCGCTCGTGGCCGCGGGATCGCCATACCGAGGCTTTCGAGCACTGCTATCGCTTGAACGGCCGCGGCATCGAAGAGCTGCGCGCCGCTTTCCACTGATCGGGACAATCCTCCGAGAACGCCCGCAGCGGACATTTGGGAGCGCGTGAAAATCCGTGCGACAGTGTCGATTCGATAACAGACAACCCGAACACCTGCAAGACGTGCGAATCGGGCATTGTCCCCTCTATTGTGATCCCTCGTGCGTTCCTCCCAGGCCCGGCGCGTGGCCTCCTCCGCTTGTGTCCTCGCGGCCGCTGCCCTGATTCCGGCCGCCCCCGCTCTCATTCCCGTCGCCGGCGCGATCCCGGTGCACACCCAGGGCCCGATCGCGGGATTCGACGCCGACATGAGCGCGCGCATCGCCGCGGTCGACAATTACCTCGCCCTGCGCCCCGGCGTCACCGGTTATGTGATGCGCGACCGCGTCACCGGCGGCATTTACCGGAATGCCAACGCGGACACCAACTTCTGGACCGCCTCCACCATCAAGCTGGCAATCGCGGAGGATCTGCTGAACCGCGCCCGGGTCGGCGCCATCGTGCTCGGCCCCGACGACCGCGCGCTCATGGAGTCGATGCTGGCAACCTCCAACGACAATGCCGCCGACATCCTGTGGAACAAGTTCGCCGGGTTCGACCGCATGTCGTTCAACAACGCGTTCCGTGCCAACGGCATGGTCGGCCTGACCCCGCTGCCGCCGACCACCTCCATCGAGCAGCTCAAGATCTTTCCGGACTGGGGCTTCCAGCAGTGCTCCCCCGCCGACCTCGATCGGCTGATGGACAACATCCTCACCCGCATGCACCCCGACGACCGCGCCTACCTGCTCGACCGGATGCGCCACGTCGACACCAACCAGCACTGGGGCGTGTGGGGCGCGGGCGCGGCCATGAACCCGGGCCTGAAGAACGGCTGGTCCGACGAGCAGGGCGGCTGGGTGGTCAACTCGGTCGGTTTCGCCGGCCCGGGTGAGCGCTACACCCTCGCGATCATGACCGAGCAGGGCATGCAGGGCGGATACGCCGACGGCTCCGAAACCACTACGCACGTAGCGCAATTGCTGTTCCAGGGACGCTGAACCCGGACCCGGAAAGTCTGCGGCGGCGGGCCGCGACAGCCGCCCGCCGCGCTCCTCGCGCCAATTCCGACTGAACGACCGCCCATATTGTATTTTCGAGCCAGCTGTCTGGAAGGTCTGTTTTCGGTCGGTCCTGATTGGGCTGCGCTACTCACACTGCATTACCGTTGTGCGTGAGTTGTCGTAGTTTCACCGTCTGGCGAGGAGCAGGAACTAGATGAACGCCGAGAATTCCGTCGCACAGCGCCATCGGGTGGTGGTGATCGGTTCCGGTTTCGGTGGACTGTTCGCCTGCAAGCACCTGCGCAAGGCCGATGTCGACATCACCCTCATCTCCAAGACGTCCACGCACCTGTTCCAGCCGCTGCTGTACCAGGTCGCGACCGGCATCCTGTCGGTCGGCGAGATCGCCCCCGCCACCCGCATCGTGCTGCGCAAGCAGCAGAACACGCAGGTGATCATGGGCGAGGTCACCGACATCGACCTCGAGGGCGGCTCGGTCACCTCGCGGCTGCTCAACCGGGACTACGTCACCCCGTTCGACAGCCTGATCGTCGCGGCGGGCGCGCAGCAGTCGTATTTCGGCAACGACCACTTCGCCACCTACGCCCCCGGCATGAAGACCATCGACGACGCCCTCGAACTGCGGGCCCGCATCCTCGGCTCCTTCGAGGAGGCCGAACTGGCCGCCGACCAGGAGACCCGCGACCGGTTCATGACCTTCGTCGTGGTCGGCGCCGGCCCCACCGGCGTCGAATTGGCCGGGCAGATCGCCGAACTCGCCGACCGCACCCTGGACGGCACCTTCCGCAATATCGACACCCGCGACGCGCGCGTCATCCTCGTCGAGGGCGCGGGCGCGGTGCTCGCCCCGATGGGCCCCAAGCTCGGCGCCAAGGCGCACAAGCGGCTCGAGAAGATGGGCGTCGAGATCCAACTCAACGCCATCGTCACCAATGTCGACGCGCGCGGAGTCACCGTCAAGGACAAGGACGGCTCCGAACGCCGCATCGAATCGGCCTGCAAGGTCTGGTCGGCGGGCGTCCAGGCCAGCGGGCTGGGCAAGATCCTGGCCGACAAGTCCAAGGGCACCGAGGTGGACCGGGCCGGACGTGTCATCGTCGAGCCCGACCTCACCATCAAGGGCTACCCGAACGTCTTCGTGGTCGGCGACCTGATGTCGGTGGCGGGCGTGCCCGGGCAGGCCCAGGGCGCGATCCAGGGCGGCACCTACGCCGCCAAGGCCATCAAGTCCGAGAACGAGGGCAAGCAGAAGGTCGAGGACCGCAAGCCCTTCAAGTACTTCGACAAGGGCTCGATGGCCACCGTCTCGCGCTTCAGCGCGGTGTGCCAGGTGGGCAAGCTCGAGTTCAGCGGCTTCTTCGCGTGGCTGGCCTGGCTGGGTCTGCACCTGTGGTACCTGGTCGGCTTCCGCAGCCGCTTCGTCACGGTACTGGAATGGTTCGTCTCCTTCCTGGGCCGCCACCGCGGCCAGATGGCGGCCACCGAGCAGTGGGTGTTCGCGCGGCTGGCCCTCGAAGCGCTCGACGATCCCGCCGAGGCGCTCGAACTCGCCAAACAGATCGGCGCCACCGAAACCGTCTCGGACAATGGCAAATCCGTGGCGAATTCCGAAGCGGGTAAGACGACGGGACAGCGCGCGGGCTGACGGCAAGCGCCCGTCCCGCCACCGATGCGGGTCCGACCGGGCGGCGTGTCCAGACCAATCCGGCACACCGGCCGGGTCCGAATGTTCGACATTCGTCGATAGTTCGGAAGAAAGGTCGTTCATGGGCAAACGCCAACCGGTCGATACGGTTCGTGAATCGAACACGGTGCCGCGGCGACGGCGTCTGGGGACACTGGCGGTCGCGGGCGCGCTGCCGCTGGTCGCAGCCCTCGCCGCCGCCGGAACCAGTGCGGCGGAACCGGTCTCGTCCGACGATTCGCCGCCGGCCGTAGTCGACAACCAGCCCGCGGCCACCCTGCCGGGCGGCACCGACGCCCAGCCCGGCGTGGTGGTGGACACTCCGTTCGGCAAGCTCGCCGTGCCGGTCCCGCAAGCCATGGCCGAGGGCGCGCACGCCTACCTGGCCGGCACCGCGGCCGAGGTCGCCCCGGCCGATCTGGTCGACCCCGCGGCCGAGGTCATGCCCGTGCGGGTCGGCCGCAACTCCGTCACCGGCGTCCGGGACATCCCCACCGCGCCGCTGGCCCCGGTCGATCAGGGCAAGCTGCGCCAGCCCGATCCGACGGCCGTCCCCGAGGTCGCGCCGATCGCCGCGCCCGAGGGCAAGCTGCGCTTCGGCGACACCCTGGTCGACATCCCGGTCTGGCTCTCCCCGGACCAGGCCGCCCAGGTGAACGCGCTCGCCGCGGGCGCCGAGGCCGACCTGGCCCGTACCTACGACTCGGCCGGTTTCGAGCCGAGCCGGTCGGACCGCATGGCCGCCCAGACCGTCGGCTCCGCCGCCGTGGGCGCGGTGGTCGGCATGGGCGTGGCCGCACCGCTGGAAGTCGCCGGCGCCGCCTATGGGCGGGGTCATCGGCGCGATCGCGGCCACGCCGTTCGCGCCGGCGGGCTGGGTCTTCGGTCCGGTCGCGGGCGCGACCGCCGCCGTCAGCCTGATCGCGGTGCCCGCCGCGACGGTCGGCGCCGTGCTCGGCGGGGCCATCGGCGCGGTCAACGGGTACCTGGCTCCGGCCACCCCGGGCGCGCCGACCGACCAGGCGACCGGCATCGACGACTCCACCACGGTGGACGCGACGATCACCGAGGAGGCCGCCGCTCAGGAGTGAGCGCCGAGCCACCGAGGCCGGAATCCGTCACCCGGATTCCGGCCTCTTTCTTTGCCCGAATCCCCCACCAGACGGCTAATTTTCAGTTACGACAACGTTTTTCGGTCGTCCGATTCCTCACCGATCCAGGTGGTCGGTGGGTTCGAATGTCGGTCGATGTTTTCCGATGCTTCAACCTTGATCAGAAAGGTTTTGCATGGCCGCAGGTAAGCACCGAGCGCTCAACCCGCACCGGAACAAGGTCGGAAACGTGGTCGCGGCCGGAGCCGTCCCGCTAGTCCTGGCGATCGTCGGATCCGGTGCCGCCAATGCCGCCCCGTCCGAGATCGCGCCGGTGGCGCAGCGCGACGACGCGCCCCGCGCCCAGTGGCCCGCCGCAGACGCCCCGAATGTGAATCCCTATGAGGGCATGCACATTCCGAGCGACACCAAGAGTTCGATCCAGTGGTCGCGCCAGGCTCCGGACAAGAGCTACCTGGCCCCCGTGGGCGTGCTGCACGCGCCGGTCCCGGTTCCGGCGGTGCCGCCGATCGCGCCGCCGCCGGGCATGTTCCGGTTCGGCGACGTGACCGTCCCGGCGCCCGACTGGATCGACAACGAACAGGCGATCCAGATCAATGACAATGCCGCGCAGGTCGAGGCGAACCTCGCCACCTTCCTCGACTCGGTCGGCATGGAGCGCAGCCGCTCCGACCGGATCGCCGGGCAGACCATCGGCACCGCCGCCATGGGCGCTGTCGCCGGAGCGGCCGTGGCCATCCCGATCGAGCTCAGTTCCGCCGCCGTCGGCGCGGTGACGGGCCTGGTCGTCGGCGCCCCGCTGTTTCCGGTCGGCCTGGTGGCCGGTCCCGTCCTCGGCGCTGCCGCCGGCGCGGCCGTAGTCGCCATCCCGGCCGCCGTCGCAGGTGCTGCGGTCGGCGCCGCGGTCGGCGCGTTCAACGGATTCAACGCACCGCCCCGCGTCGTCGGCGACTGATCCTCGCCGTCGAGGCCGTTCGACCGGATTGATGAGCGGCGGGAACCGGCGGCAAGTTTCGGTTCCCACCGCGACCCGCCGCGGGCCACGAGGTCAGCGAAAGCCGGTGCAGCTCAGGCCATCAGCAGGCGGGCAGTGCGGGTGAACAACGTGCCCCCCGCGGCCAAGGGCAGCAGTGCCTGATCCAGGCCGGTGGTTTCCGCCGGACGGTCGTCGGGGTAGGTGAGCACGCTCTCCAACGCGCGCGGACCCGACAACGCGTCATCGGTGATCGCCTCGGACCCGAGTTCGAGGCGGTGCCGCAGCAGTGGGATCGCGCCGACATCCGCGATCATCTCCCCGGTCCAGTGGCCGTGATCCTCGCCGGTGCGGCCGATCTGCACCCGTTCCCGAAGCCGCAGGCGCGCACCTGCTTCCAGGCACACCGTGGTGATCGACTCGTGCTCGGCGCCGCCCGCGACGACGGTGGGCTCCGGATCGACATCCAGCTCGCCGCCCGCGGCCACCTCGAAGCGCCAGTGCGCCACCGACTTCCGCGTCTCCCGGCCCGGCAGCGCGATGGTGGCGGCCACCGACCGCACCGCCAGCCGCGCACCCGCTCCCACCGAGACGACGATATCGAGCACGTCCCCGCCCAGCGGCGTCGCCGCGGTACCGATCAGGTGCACCGTGTCCGGGCCCGTGTGCCGCGCCGACAGGCCGCCCACCGCGTGCACGTGCGGAAGCGTCCCGGCGGTCGCGGTGATGCGGAGCTCAGTGCGAATGGGCAACGCCCGCATCCTGTTCGGCGGCCAGCCGCAGCTGTTCGCGCACCCAGGTCAGCACCGGTGTGGCGGCCGGGTCCTCGGTGAGGGAGGTGAATACGAACGGCCGGCCCTCGCGCACCGTCGTCGAATCCCGTTCCATGACCGACAGATCCGCGCCGACCATCGGCGCCAGGTCGGTCTTGTTGATCACCAGCAGATCCGACCAGGTGACGCCCGGGCCGCCCTTGCGCGGCACCTTGTCGCCGCCGGCCACGTCCACCACGAAGATCTGGGCGTCGATCAGGCCGGAGGAGAAGGTGGCGGTCAGGTTGTCGCCGCCGGACTCGACCAGGATCAGATCCAGCGGCGGATTCGCCTCGATCAGATCGTCGATGGCATCGAGGTTCGCGGTGATGTCGTCGCGAATGGCGGTGTGCGGGCAGCCGCCGGTCTGCACCGCGGTGATGCGCTCATCCGGCAGCACCGCGTGCCGGCGCAGGAAGTCGGCGTCCTCGGTGGTGTAGATGTCGTTGGTCAGCACGGCCAGCGACAACTCGTCGCGCAGCTGCCGACACAGGGCCGCGGTCAGCGCGGTCTTGCCCGATCCGACCGGACCGCCGATCCCGATGCGCAGCGGCTCGCCCGCCGTCCGCGCTCGCTTGGGCCGGTCGTGGCTGTGATCGTGCGGTTCCCCGTCGATGAGGTGAGGTGGCATGTCGGCTCCTTTCATCCCCATCCTTGCCCAGTCACGTAAACCCGGTGTTACCTGGGCCGTGACCGGCTACGACGCGAACAACGGCATATCGCGGCGCGGGTGCCGTTCGGCGAGCACGTCCTGGAGCGGGTCGGAGAGCGCGGCAAGGGATTCGGCGGCCGAACGCGCGGTGGCGTCGCAGAGCGGGGCGAGGCGGATGGTGCACGCGGCCACGGCGGCGGGATCCAGCGCCAGCAATCGCTGAGCGGCGGTCGCCGCGCCGGTCATGGTGGTGTAGACGGTGACCGCGGCGATGTCGGCGGGCGTGGCCGCGCAGACCGAGCCGACCACACCGAACACGGTGGAGAGATGGGGGCGAGTGCCCAGGGCACTCCAATCGGCCTGCGGCCACACCTGTTTCGCCAGCCGCAGCAGGCCACGGCCCTGGGCTCGGGAGGCGGTGCGGGCCGCCGGTGACGGGGGTGCGCGCGTCGGCCTCGAGTTCCGCGCGCGCCGGGTCGAGAGTGCCCGCGCACACCGCCGCGGCCAGTGAGGCCGCGACCAGACCCGAGGTCCGGATGCGCCGGCGCAGGAACAGTTCGACGCTGGGCACGTCACGCAGCAGACCCGAGGAGATCGCCTCCTCGACCCCGCCCGAGTGCACGTGCCCGCCGATCGGCAGCCGGGAGTCGGCGAGGGTCAGCAGGGTGGCCAGGCTCATCGCCGCACGTCCGGGTGTCGCATGGCTCGATCCTAAGCGGCACCCGGCGTGGCGGTCGCGACTAGGTGAGCAGGCAGGGCGCCGACGCCGAGATGGTCTTCAGCGCACAGGTGATCGAGTTGGTCAGGCCGGCCGAACCGGTCATCGGGACCAGACCGGCGACCGGGGTCACGCTGGTGTCGGCGCCGGCGGGCACCAGCTCCACCGGGGCGGCCATGGCCGGGGCGGCGCCGATGCCGGAGGCGATGGCGGCGACCGCAAAGGCTTTCAGGGCAACGCTTTTCATCAGTATCCCTTTCTCACACAGCATCCTCACAGGATGTGATCGAAGCCGAGACTAACCCACGATCCAGAGGTGTGGACTGGCGTTTGTTTCAAAATGAATGATTTGACCTCAATGAAAGTTCAGGTTGCACGCTTACCAGGCAGATCGCCATCGATATAGAGGAGTCGCCGTGCACGCCATCCGCCTTCACGAGTTCGGGCCCGCCGAGAACCTGCGGTACGAGACCGTCGCGGACCCCGAGCCCACCGCCGGGCAGGTGCGCATCGCCGTGCGCGCGGCCGGGGTGCACCTCATCGACACCTCGGTCCGCGCGGGCGTCGCCGGCGGGCCGATGCCGCTGCCCGAGCTCCCCACGATCCCCGGGCGCGAGGTCGCCGGGACCGTCGATCGGGTCGGGCCCGGTGTCGACGAGAGCTGGCTCGGGCGCGCGGTCGTCGCGCACATCGGGCAGGCGCCGGGCGGATACGCCGAACTGGTGGTGACCGAAGCCGAACGGCTGCACGCGATTCCGGACAGCCTCGATCCGGGGACGGCGGTCGCCATGATCGGCACCGGGCGCACCGCACTGGGGATTCTCGGGTTCGCCGAAGTTGATTCCGACACCGTGGCGATCGTTCCGGCCGCCGCGGGCGGGATCGGCACGCTGCTGGTGCAGTACCTGGCCGCGGCGGGCGCGACCGTCATCGGGCTCGCGGGCGGCAAGGCCAAGGCGGATCAGGTCTTCGAGAACGGCGCGGACGTCGCGCTGGACTACCTCGACCCGGCCTGGCCCGAGACCGTCCGCGCCCGGTTCGGTGAGCGGCCCGCCACGCTGCTGTTCGACGGGGTCGGCGGCGAGATCGCCCGCACCGCGGTCGATCTGCTCGGCAAGGGCGGCGTGCGGCTGGTGTTCGGCTCGTCCGGCGGCCAGGTCGCGTTCGACGAGCCGGCGCTCGCCGAACGCGGCGTCACCTCGCAGTTCGTGCTCGGGCCGCCCATGCTGGCTCGCGCGGGTGGCTTGCGCGCCTTGGAGACTCGCGCGCTGGCCGAGGCCGCGGCGGGCCGGTTGCGCCCGGCGGTCCAGTCCTTCCCGCTCGCCGCAGCCGCGGCCGCGCATCACGCCCTGGAGTCCCGCGCGACCACCGGCAAAGTGGTGCTACTCCCCTGACCTGCGGCCTGCGCTGCGTTCCATGAACCGTTGCGCGGCTCCGCGCCGCAGATCGGTCCAGGCCTGCACCGCGCCGGTCCACCAGGGCGAGATCTCGATGGGACGGGCGACCACGGCGTGGCAGACCAGGTTGGCGGCCTCGTCGGCGGTCAGACCGGGAATGCCCGAGAAGTCGGTGGGTGCGCTCATGCGGGTGTGCACCAGCGGCATGTAGATGGAGGTGGTGGTGACGCCGTCGGCGGCGATCTCGGTCGCCACGGTCCGCAACCAGATGTCGAAGGCGCCCTTGGACGCACCGTAGGCCGACCAGCGCGGCGCGGGCGGCATTCGCACGCCCCAAGTGGAGATGTTGACGATGTGCCCGCGGCCGCGTTCACGCATGCCGGGCAGCAGGGTCAGCAGCAGCCGGACCGGGCCGAGGTAGTTGACGTCGATGGTGCGGGTGAAATCGTGGAAGCGGTCATAAGATTCGTCGATCGGGCGGCGAATCGAGCGGCCGGCGTTGTTGATCACCACATCCACCCGGCCGTGCTCGGCCAGCACCCGACGGCCCAGCTCCTCGACCGCGTCGAATTCGGTGATGTCGGACTGGTAGACGTGCGCGACCCCGCCCGCAGCGGTGATCTCGGCGGCGACCTCGTCGAGGTCCTCGACCGACCGCGCGACCAGCAGGACCGTCGCGCCCGCGGCGGCCAGCTTCCGGGCCGCCGCCTTGCCGATGCCGTGCGAGGCCCCGGTCACCAGGATCACCGTGCCCGACACTGCCTCGCGCAGGGCTTTCTCGCGCGGCCGGGAGGTCGGGTAGAAGATTCTGGTCGCCACGCGTTCGGCCAGCGGTCGGCCGTTCGGCCCGGCCGGCTGGTTCGGGGCGTCGTGCTCAGCCACGTTTCCGAGCCTAACCGCCGGACCGGTATGTGATCGCGAATGAGTGGAAATACCCTGGCCGCGATGCGGATTCCTGCACCAGGATAAGGACGATATCCGGGGGAAGGAACCGATGATGACGACTCGAGCGCCGGAGCGGCCGACGCCGGAACCGGTCACGTTCTGGGGCTGGTGCGCCCGCGCGGTGGTGCTGGTGGTGTTCGTGCCGCCACGACTGCTGTGGGAAGGCCTCAAACGAATACCGCGCCTCATCGGCGCGGCGTTCCGGCTGTTCACCGACCATCTCGCAAAGCCGCTGGCAATCTTGTTCCGGGACTGGGTCTTCCGGCCACTGCGCAATTTCGTGCGCAACTATCTCTGGCACCTGCTGATCCAGCAGCTGCTGTTCGGCATGGTGCTCACCCCGATCGGGGCATTCCTGCTGTCCTACTTTCTGCGCCCGATCCAGCGCGCCATCGAGGAATGGCTGTGGCGGCGGGTATTGAAGCCCGGAATCCCCTGGGTGTTCCGAAACATCGTGAAACCCATTGCGGAAGCGATCGTCTGGACGATCACGACGACCTGGAAGTGGCTCGTCGTGGTTCCGGTCTCGGCGTTGTGGCGGTACGCGCTGCGACCCGGCGGCCGCTGGCTGCTGACCGCCGTCATCGAACCGCTGGTGACCTGGCTGATCATCTGGCCCGCGAAGCAGGTGTGGCGCTGGATCTTGCGACCATTGCTCGTCGTGATCGTCGCGATAGTCGTCTTCGGCTGGCGAGTGGCCACGACCGTCGTCGCCTTCACCGTCGTGGCGCCCTGCCGTTGGCTGCACCGAGCGGTGCTGCGCCCCCTGGCCGCGGCCATCGCCCGCGCCTGGCACGCCCTCGCCGACCCGGTCCGCCGGGTGTATCAGCGCGTGATCATGCCCTGGCGCACCCGGATCAGCGAGGTGTGGACCACGCTGTTCGGTTAGCTTCCGACCTTCTCCGCGGCATCCTTCGCAGGCGACCCCGACTTGGCGAAGAACACGATCGCCGCCATCGTGGCCAGCAGTACCGCGCCCGCGGTGGTGGCCACGTGCATGCCGGTCACGAAGGACTCCCGGGCCGACTCGATCAGGGCGGTGTCGTCGCCGGCGTGGGCGATGGTCTCGCCCAGGGTGGACCCGAAATCGCCGCCGGAGCGGAACACCAACGCCGCCAGCGAACCCAGCAGGGCCAGGCCCAAGCCGTTGCCGAGTTCGAAACTGGTCTCGGAGATGCCGACCGCCGACCCGGCGCGTTCGGGCGGCACCGAGGACACCGCCACCTCCGAGACCAGGGTGAAGGCGATGCCGAAGCCCGCGCCCGCCACCACGGAACCGGCCACATACCAGCCGATTCCGCCGTGCACGCCGACTCCGAGCAGCATCAGATTGCCCAGGGCGGCCATGCCCAGCGCGAGCACGAAGGTGGTCTTGGTGCCGAAGACGCGGCCGATCCGCGCGCCGCTCATGGAGAACACGAACACCACCACCGCGCCCGGAATCCCGAGCAGCGCCGATTGCAGCGGGTCGCGACCGGTCACCGATTGCAGGTACACGCTGGTCAGGTAGCTCATCCCGGCCAGGGCGAGCATGCCGACCGTGCTGGAGCCGATGGCCACCGAGAACAGTCCGCGACGGAACAGGCTCAGATCGAGCAGGGGGTCGTCGAGGTGGCGCTGACGGCGGACGAACGCGGTCAGCAGCAGGGCGCCGACGATGCCGATGCCCACCGACGGCAGGTCGAAGCCCTCGGCCGCCAGGTGTTTGACGGCGTACACGATCGGCAGGATGCCGCCGATCGACAGCAGCACGCTCACCCAGTCGAGTCGGCCGCGCACCGCGGCGCGGTGTTCGGGCAGCAGCAGCGGGCCGAAGGCCAGCAGCACCAGCAAAACCGGTGCGTTGATGAGGAAGACCGAGCCCCACCAGAAGTGGTGCAGCAGAACGCCGCCGATGATCGGACCGACCGCCGACCCGCCCGCGAAGAACGCGGTCCACACGCCGATGGCGGTGGCGCGCGCCCGGTCCTCGGGGAAGAGGGTGGAGATCAGCGCCAGCGAGGAAGGCAGCAGGGTCGCACCGCCCAGGCCCATGAGCGCCCGGGCCGCGATCAGCACGCCCGCGCTCGGCGCGAAAGCGGCCAGCGCCGAGGCGATTCCGAAGACGGTGGCTCCGGCCAGCAGGATATTGCGCCGGCCGATGCGGTCACCCAGGTTGCCCATGGTGATGAGCAGTCCGGCGATCATGAAGCCGTAGATGTCGAGGATCCAGAGTTGTTGCGTGGCGGAGGGATCCAGGCTCTGGGTCAGCGTGGGCATGGCCAGGTAGAGCACGGACATGTCCATCGACACCAGCAATACCGGCAGCAGCAGTACGGCCAGGCCGGCCCAGGCGCGGCGCTGCGTCTTCGCGGCGGGGCGCGCGAGGGTACTCGTCATGTCCTATCCTTCGGGCTGCTCTGGGCCACACGCGGCCCTGGTCATGGAAGGCGCCCGCGCGTACAACGTACGCACGAGCGCGAGTACAGTGTACGCACACCCCGCGCCGGAAGGGAACAATTCGTCCGATGACCGAGGCCAAGCTCACCCGGGCCGCCATCGTCGACACCGCCATCGCCCTCGCCGACGAATCCGGACTCGACGCCCTGTCCATGCGGCGCATCGCCGAACGGATGAACGCCGGGGCCATGTCGCTCTACCGGCACATTCCCAACAAGGACACCCTGCTCGCGGCCATGACCGATGAGGTCTCGCGACGCAATCTCTATCCCCCGGCCGAGGGCCAGGGCTGGACCTGGCGGGACCGGGTGCGCATCGCCGCCGAGGTGGATTGGCGGCTCTACCAGGAACATCCCTGGGTGCTGTTCACCTTCGCGGTTGCCACGCTACAACTTCGGCGAGCACAGTCTGATCGTGCTGAGCTGGCTGGTCGAGGGGTTCGCCGAACTCGGCGTCGACGCCCGCGAGGCCACCCGCATGTCACTGTCGGTGTGGAGTTACATCGCCGGGGTCGCTTTGCAGCAGGTCAGCGCCCGTCTGCTGCAGGACCGCGACAGCAGCGCCGACGAGCGCTCCGGGCTCAGCGCACTGCTCGACGGCGACCCGCGCTGGCCCACCCCATCCCCACTGGCCGGTCTCATCGGAACCGGCGACACCGCCCTGCTGGATCCGGAACACCTGCTCGACACCGGCCTCACCGCGCTATGCGACGGCTTCGAGGCCCGCGCCACCGCACACTGATCCGTCCGAAAACCGTTCGGCATCGGGCTCGTTCAACCGCCGCCGCAAATCCATTCCGATCGGTACGCTTTCAGGGGTGCGAAGGGCCGGTGATTCGCACGGGTTCCGGACGCCGAGTCCAGGAACCGCGTGGTCACCGACGCGTCGATGAACTCCGGCGGTGACGCCGGATCCGGGTATCACTTCCAACGATTCTCCTTAATCCCGAGGTGAATGATGGCCAGGAAGTTCGAAGGACATATCGCGCTCGATATTCGTGATTCGGTCGCCGACTGGGGACCGTACGCGGAACCGACCGCCCCGCCGGGCACACCCAACGTGCTGTATCTGGTGTGGGACGACATCGGCATCGCCACCTGGGACTGCTACGGCGGCCTGGTCGACATGCCGAACATGAAACGGATCGCCGACAGTGGCGTGCAGTTCACGCAATTCCACACCACCGCACTGTGTTCACCCACCCGCGCCTCGCTGCTGACCGGGCGAAACGCGTCGTCGGTCGGCATGGCCACCATCGAGGAATTCAGTGACGGATTCCCCAGCCTGTCGGGCCGCATCCCCGCCGACACCGCGTTGTGCTCGGAGGTGCTGGGCGAGCGCGGGTGGAACACCTACGCCGTCGGCAAATGGCATATGACGCCCCTGGAAGAGGAGAATCTCGCGGCGTCGAAGCGGCATTGGCCGCTGGGGCGCGGATTCGAACGGTTCTACGGGTTCCTGGGCGGCGAGGCCGACCAGTGGTATCCGAACCTCGTGTACGACAATCACCCGATCGCGCAGCCGTATTCGCCGGAGGACGGGTATCACCTGTCGAAGGATCTGGCCGACAAATCGATCGAGTTCATTCGCGACGCCAAGGTGATCGCCCCCGACAAACCGTGGTTCATGTACCTGTGCCCGGGATGCGGACACGCTCCCCACCATGTCGCCCAGGAGTGGGCCGACAAATACCGCGGCAAGTTCGACATGGGCTACGAAAAGTACCGCGAGATCGTGCTCGACAACCAGAAGCGCATGGGTCTGATACCGGAGAACACCGAACTGTCGCCCATAAACCCGTACAGCGATGTCACCAGCGCCGACGGCAAGCCGTGGCCCGCGCAGGACACGGTGCGGGCCTGGGATTCCCTGTCGGAGAACGAGAAACAGCTCTTCGCCCGCCAGGCGGAGGTGTTCGCCGGATTCCTGTCCTACACCGACGCCCAGATCGGCCGGGTGCTGGACTACCTCGAGGAGACCGGTCAGCTGGACAACACCATCATCGTGGCCTTCTCCGACAACGGCGCCAGCGGCGAGGGCGGTCCGAACGGTTCGGTCAACGAGATGAAGTTCTTCAACGGCTACATCGACACCATCGAGGACAGCCTGGCCAAGCTCGACCAGCTGGGTCTGCCGACCACCTACAACCACTACAGCATCGGGTGGGCGATGGCCTTCAACACCCCTTACAAGCTGTACAAGCGGTACGCCTCGCACGAAGGCGGCATCGCCGATCCCTGCGTGATGTCGTGGCCGGCGGGCATCCCGGCCCGCGGCGAGATCCGACACCAGTACCTCAACGTCTGCGACGTCACCCCCACCGTCTACGACCTGCTGGGCATCACGCCGCCGGACACGGTGAAGAACGTGAAGCAGCGACCCTTGGAAGGGGTCAGCTTCCGGGCCCTGTTCGACGACCCCGACGCCGATGTCGGCAAGCACACCCAGTTCTATTCGATGCTGGGCACCCGCGGCATCTGGCATCGCGGCTGGTTCGCCGACACCGTGCACGCGGCCTGCCCGTCCGGCTGGGGACATTTCGACCAGGACCGCTGGGAGCTGTTCCACATCGATCAGGACCGCAGCCAGATGCACGACCTGGCCGAGGCGCATCCCGAGAAGCTGGAGGAAATGAAGGCGCTGTGGTTCTCCGAGGCCGAGAAATACAACGGGATGCCGCTCAATGATCTCGACATCGTCTCCGCGCTGGTGCGCTATCGGCCGACGTACGCCAGAGGCCTGGACCGTGCCGTCTACTACCCGGACAGCGCGGAAGTCGGACCGGGCGCGGCGCTCGAGATCCTGGGCCGCTCCTTCGCGCTGCTGGCCGAGACCACGATCGCCAGCCCGGACGCCGAGGGCGTGCTGTTCGCCCATGGCGGGCGGCTCGGCGGGCACGCCCTGTTCGTCCAGGACGGGCACCTCTGCTACGTCTACAACTTCCTCGGCGAGGAAGAGCAGGCCATCGTCTCCGATTGCCGGGTACCGGTCGGCGATCACATCCTCGGGGTGCGGTACGAACGGCACGGCACCCGGCCCGACCACTACACGCCCACGGGTGAGGCCGTCCTCTATATCGACGAGAACCCGGTGGGTTCGCTCGATGACATGCGGATCCAGCCGACCGTGTTCTCCGGTGTCGGGGAGGGCGTCCGGGTCGGCCGAGACACCGGCCAGTCCGTGTCGGCGCGGTACCGGTCACCGTTCCCGTTCATCGGCGGGACGATGCACCAGGTCATCGAGGACGTGAGCGGGAAGCCGTACATGGATCTGGAAATGGCGGCGGCTGCGGCGTTCTCGCGCGATTGAGCCGAGCGCACGGGCGGTGGTCGGCACTTCCGCCGATCACCACCCCGCGCGGCCGTTATGGCACGCTGTGCACGATTGCCGGTCGTGCACACTCGCGTGGTGCGCGAATGCGCAGGGGCGGCAAGGCGTTCGACGCTCGGTCAGCGCTCGATGTCACCGTCGAGGTACACCCACGCCCCCTGATCACGGCGAAAACGACTGTTCTCGTGCAGTTCTCCCGCCGCCCCATGCACGCGGTAGTGCGCCCGGAATTCCACCGTCCCCTCGGTGTGGAAGGGTCCCCCGCCCGTTGCGCCGAGGATCTCGAGCCGATCCCAGCGCATGGCCGGATCGAAATCGACCTCGGTGGGCCGGGTTTCGGGATCCCAGCTGCGCAGCAGGTACGCCTCGTCCCGCACCGCGAAGGCGCTGAAGCGCGACCGCATCAACTGTTCGGCGGTGGTGGCTATCAGCTCGCCGCGGTGCAGTCGCCCACAGCAGTCGGCGTAGGCGGCGGGCAGCCCGCACGGGCAGCCTTCGGGCGCGGGACGGTTTTCGCGGCGCTTGGACATGGGCCTAAGCGTAGAAGCTGCGTCCTTCGAGCCCGCCGGACACCGACCACACCTCCACGATCTGCCCGTTCTCGGCGCGCAGGATGTCGGTGCCGCTGATGTCGCGCACGACGGTCCCGGCCGAATCGATGACCTGCGCACCGTAGGGGCGGGCGATGATTCCGGTTCGGGTGTCATCCATTTCGACGACCGGGGTGCCCTGGGTCGAGAAGACCAGGCCCGGGCGTTCCTTGCGGAAGGTGTCGATGGCGTCGACGAAGGCGGCACGGTCCCGGATGCTGTCGTACGCGGCCGCGCCCGGCTGCGCGTAGCGCAGCGTGAACGCGGGGGCCATGATCTCGTCGGCCAGGGCGTAGTCGCCGTTCCACAGCTGGGTCCAGCGGTCGAACAGGTCGATGGCGTAGTCGCGCATTGTCACTCCATAGTCTCATTGATACCGTCTGACTGGTACCAAGGTATAGTCTCAGCGATACCGTGTCAACCGGAAGGGGTTGCGTCATGGCCGAACTCGGCCCGCAGGACCACATCGTGCTGGGACTCATCGCCCGGCACGGACCGCTGACCCCCTACGACATCAAGGCGCGACTGGAGGAGAGCGTCGACAAGTTCTGGCCGATCCCGCACGCGCAGCTGTACCGCGTGCCGCCGCGACTAGCCGATCAGGGGCTGCTGCGGGAGGAGGCCGAGGAGTCCGGGCGTCGGCGCCGCGTCTTCCACCTCACCGACGCCGGGCGCGCCGAACTCACCCGATGGCTCGGCGATCCGACCTCACCGCAGCCCGAGACGCGCGACCCCGCGCAGCTGAAGCTGTTCTTCGCCGATCTGGGCGACCCCGGCGACGTGGTGGCGCTGGCCCGCAATCAGGTGGCCGAACACCAGCATTGGCTCGACATGTACCGCGACCTCTATGCCGAGATCGACCCGGCCGACAGCGTGCGCGCCACCTCGCGCGCACGCATCCTGCGCCTGGGCATCATGCACGAGCAGGCGTACGTCGACTATTGGCGGGAGCTGGCCGCGAACCCGGACAGCCTGCCCGAGTCGCGACAATGATTGCCCGCCGGTCCATTTCACGGACCGGCCGCGTCACTCCTCGCCGAGCACCAGCGCGTAGGCGAAGCCGTCCCAGCCCTTGCCGCCGACCGTCTGCAGTACAGTCCCGTCCAATCGCGGCTCGGCGGCGATCAATTCGATGACCTCCCGGCTGGCCCGCACCGCCGCGTCGGCCGAGTCCGCGTCGGCGATGCCGCCGTTGCGCACCACGTTGTCGACGATGATCACCGATCCCGGCCGGGTCAGTTGCAGCGCCCAGCGCACGTAGTTCGCGTTGTTGACCTTGTCGGCGTCGATGAACACCAGATCGAACGGCTCCGGCTCGGCGGCAGCCAGTTCCGGCAGCGTGTCCAACGCCGCGCCGACCCGGATCTCCACCCGATCCCCCACCCCGGCCCGATCCAGGTTGCCGCGCGCGACCTCCGCGTGCCGCGGCTCGAACTCCAGCGTCACCACCTGCCCGGACTTGCCCACCGCCCGAGCCAGCCACGCGGTGCTGTACCCGCCCAGCGTGCCGATCTCCAGCACCCGCCGCGCCCGCACCGAGGCCGCGATCAGATACAGGAACTTCCCCTGCGGCGGCGACACGTCGATGGCGGGCAGCCCCGCCGCCGCGTTCGCCCGCAATGTCTCCGAATCCTCGCCCCCCACCAGGGTTTCCACGAGGTAGTGATCAACTTCGGCCCACTCGGCGGTCGTCATGCCCCGAGTCTGCCAGGGGATGCGGCCGCCGCCCAGGATTGTGATCACCGCGAGGGATTCACCACATCAGAACAGGAAGTAGCGCTGGGCCATGGGTAGCTCGGTGGCGGGCTGCTCGCTCCACACCTCGCCGTCGATGCGGACGGTGAAGGTGTCGGGTTCGACCTCGATGCGGGGCATGGCGTCATTGTTGGGGAGGTCGGCCTTGGTGCGGCGGCGAACGTTGGCCACCGGTACCAGTTTCCGGTTCACCCGCAGGCGGTTCGCGAGGCCGTCCTCGATGGCCTGCTCGGAGACGAAATGCAGGGAGGTGCCGGCCGCGACACTCGGCGCGGCGCCGAACATGGGGCGCGGCAACACCGGCTGCGGGGTCGGGATGGAGGCGTTGGCGTCACCCATCGCCGCCCACGCGATCGCGCCGCCCTTGATGACCGCGTGCGGGCGGACACCGAAGAAGGCGGGCTCCCACAGCACCAGGTCGGCGAGTTTGCCGACCTCGATCGAGCCGATCTCGGCGTCCAGGCCGTGGGTGACGGCCGGGCAGATCGTGTATTTCGCGACATAGCGTTGCGCGCGGTTGTTGTCGGCGGCGCCGTCGCCGGGCAGGGCACCGCGGCGGCGCTTCATGACGTGCGCGGTCTGCCAGGTGCGCATGACGACCTCGCCGATGCGGCCCATGGCCTGGGCGTCGGAGCCGATCATGGAGATCGCGCCGAGGTCGTGCAGCAGGTCCTCGGCGGCGATGGTGGAGGGCCGGATCCGGCTCTCCGCGAAGGCCAGGTCCTCGGGGATGGACGGGCTCAGGTGGTGACACACCATGAGCATGTCGAGATGCTCGTCGAGGGTGTTGATGGTGTGCGGGCGGGTCGGGTTGGTGGAGCTGGGCAGCACATTGAGATGCGAAGCGACGGTGATGATGTCGGGCGCGTGCCCGCCGCCCGCACCCTCGGTGTGATACGAGTGGATGGCCCGGCCGCGGATCGCGGCCAGGGTGTCCTCCACGAATCCGGCCTCGTTCAAGGTGTCCGAGTGCAGGGCCACCTGCACGCCGGAGGCGTCGGCCACGGTGAGGCAGTGGTCGATGGCGGCCGGGGTGGTGCCCCAGTCCTCGTGCAGCTTGAATCCGCCCGCGCCGCCGCGCAATTGCTCCCACAGCGCGTCCTCACGCACCGTGTTGCCCTTGCCGAGCAGCAGGATGTTGACCGGCCAGGAGTCGGTGGACTCCAGCATGCGGGCCAGGTGCCAGGCGCCCGGGGTGACGGTGGTGGCCTTGGAGCCCTCGGCCGGGCCGGTGCCGCCGCCGACGAGGGTGGTGATGCCGCCCGCCATCGCCTCGTCCAGGATCTGCGGGCAGATGAAGTGCACGTGGCAGTCGATGGCGCCCGCGGTGACGATGCGGCCGTTGCCGGCGATGATCTCCGTCGAGGGCCCGACCACCAGGTCCGGGTGCACCCCGCTCATGGTGTCCGGGTTGCCGGCCTTGCCGATGGCGACGATGCGGCCGTCGCGGATACCGATGTCGGCCTTGATGATTCCCCAGTGGTCGACGATCACCACACCGGTGATGACGGTGTCCGGGGTGCCCTCGGCGCGGGTGGCGCGGGCTTGGCCCATGGATTCGCGCAGCACCTTGCCGCCACCGAAGACGGCCTCGTCACCGGCGAGTCCCGGTCCGCCGCTGCGGTCCTCGGTGATCTCGATGAGCAGGTCGGTGTCCGCGAGCCGGATTCGGTCGCCGACGGTGGGGCCGAACAGTTCGGCGTAGCGGGCGCGGGACAGTTCGGCCATCAGGCATCCAGCTTTCCGGGAGGGGTGAGGCTGATTCCATGCACTTCGCGGTCGCCGCCGAGCGGGACCAGCGAAACCCGCTGCCCCAGACCGGGTTCGAAACGCACCGCGGTGCCGGCCGGAATGTCGAGGCGGTGGCCGTGCGCGGCGTCACGGTCGAACTCCAGCGCCGTGTTGGCCTGCGGGAAGTGCACGTGCGAGCCGACCTGCACCGGCCGGTCACCGGTGTTGACCACATCGAGTTCGATGCGATCCGCGCCCGCGTTCAATTCGATCGTGCCTTCGGCACAGAGGTATTCACCGGGAATCATCGCCGCGTCATCCGATCGGGTGTGTGGACGGTGACGAGCTTGGTGCCGTCGGGGAAGGTGGCCTCCACCTGCACGTCGTGGATCATCTCGGGGATCCCGTCCATGACGTCGTCCCGGGTGAGCACGGTCCGCCCCGAAGCCATCAGCTCAGCGACGGTCCGCCCGTCGCGTGCCCCCTCGAGCACGTGATCGGTGATGATCGCGATCGACTCGGGGTGATTCAACTTCAACCCGCGCGCCTGCCGCCGCCGAGCCAATTCGGCCGCGTAACTCAACAGCAGGCGTTCCTGCTCATGCGGCGTCAATAGCATGCGGTCTCCTCGGCATCACGGGACGAATCGTCGGTCATTCTGGCACGACCCGCGTTACCAGCATGTTTCAGCGATAACCGACCCGCCGCGCCCCACCCGATCCGCCCCCGCCCGCGCCTTCCTACGTGCCCAGATTCTGCAACCGCACCTGCCCCCGAGCCACCGTCCGCTCCTGCTCATCAGTAATGACCACCTGCCACAACTGCTGAGACCGCCCCCGATGAATAGGCGAAGCCACCCCCGTCAACTTTCCCTCCCGCACCGCCCGCAAGAAGTCAGTGTTGTTGTTCACCCCCACAACAGTCCCCCGATCCCCCAACCAGGCCCCGCCCGCCACACTGGCCAACGTCTCGATAACCGTGCAGTAGACCCCACCATTCACAATCCCAGCAGGCTGAAACAACTGCGGCGTAACCACCCACTCCGCAGCCACCTTATCCCCACTCAACTCCGTGAATTTCAACCCGATCAGATCAGTGAACGTCCCCTCACTGAGCTTGTTCATCAGCTCAGGCGTCACATCGGCCAGGGATTTGATCGAAGAGAAGTCGGCGCTCATATGCACACATTTGCACAACCCCGGAGCCCCTCCGGAATCGGGGACCCTGACACTCAAACCGCCACGTATGCGTCCAGCGTCATCCGCATGTCGGCAGTGACGCCGAGGTCCACCATTGGCGCACCGGGCTCGCCACCTACGAGTTGGCCGCCGCCCTGGAACAGAAACCAACCGAGCAGAAGCCAATCCGGGTACCACGACACAAGGATTCAGTAATGAGCTCACGGCGTGACTACTACCGAGACCCGAACGCGCCCAAGGCGAATTCGTTCAAGCCTGGGGGATGAGTTGGAGGGCACGCCCGTTCATCCGACCGTGCGCCTTCGGCTTCAACACCACCGCGACGGCTCGAACCTGCCGTGGCTGGGCTGACCCCCTGGCGTCGCGCGAGCCGGTCGCGCAGTAGCTACTGAGCAGGCGGTTTCGCCGAGTGGAGGATGTCGACGGCGCGGGCCGCGATGTCTTGGCGCAGTTCGGATTCGGGGATGTCCTGGAGGCCGGTGGCGGCGCGCAGGAACGGGGCGAAGAGTTCCCAGCCGATTACGAGGGCGGTGGTGTGGGCTGCGGTGAGGGCGGCGGTGCGGTCGTCGGCGCCGGTTGCGCGGATGTGGTCGACGAGTGCCGTCATTACTGGGAAGCGTTGCTGCATTTCGCCGACCGGGTAGCCGTCGAGCAGGCAGCGGGCGATGACGGTCAGATGGCGGCGGTAGGCCGCGGGGGTGGCGCCGGAGTCGAAGCCGGTGAAGTCGGCGGTGCCGTGTTCGTCGCCAAGGTGGTCGAGGACAGCCGCGACCAGATTGTCCTTCGCGCCGAAGTGGCGGAAGACCAGGCCGTGGTTGACGCCGGCGCGTTCTGCTATGTCGCGGACCGAGGTGGCGGCCGGTCCGCGTTCGGCGAACAGGTCCGCCGCGTGCCGCAGGACGGCCGCGCGCACCTCGTCCCGTCCGGTGGGGTTTGAAATCTCCGGGATCGAATCGGTGGCGGGTTCTGTAGTCACACGACTACAGTAGCTCTCATGCGACCGTAGTCACTCGACTACAGCGAGTGTGAGGAGAGTCGAATGTCCGAATCGACCATGACGGCCACACCGGTAGACAGCGCCGAGCAGGGGGTGCGGCCCTTCCAACTGGGCGACTATCCGCTGCTGGCCGGGCCCTTCGTCCACCTGCGGGCCGAACGCGAGCGGCTGGCCGCACTGCGATGGCAGCATTTCGACGCTCGGCAGGTCGCGGCGACTCTGGGTGCGGAGATCAGCGGCGTCGACCTGACCGTCCCGCAGCCGCCGGAGGTCATCGCCGAACTGCGTCGCGCCCTGCACGACTACAAGGTGCTGTTCTTCCGGGACCAGCCGCTGACTCCGGACCAGCATGTCGCCTTCGCCCGGCGCTTCGGCGAACTCGAGATCCATCCCGCCCTGGCCGCCAGTTCCGATCAGCCCGAACTGGTCCGCTTCGAGAAAGGTGCGCAGATGGTCGGCGTCGAGAACGCCTGGCACCATGACGTCACCTGGCGCGAGCAGCCGTCGATGGGAGCGATCCTGCACGCGGTGGCCGTCCCCGCGATCGGTGGCGACACCCTGTTCTCCGACATGTATGCCGCCTACGAATCATTGGACGACGAGACCCGAACGGAGATCGACGATCTCGATGCCGTCCACGATTTCACCCGCGCCTTCGGCGCTCACGCCTCGCCCGAGCAGCAGGCCGAGATGCGCCGCCGCAACCCGTCGGTGACGCACCCGGTCGTCGCCACCCACGCCGAGACCGGCCGCAAGCATCTCTACGTGAACCGCATCTTCACCGACCACATCGTCGGCTACGAGCCCGACCGCAGCCATGACCTCATCGACCGCCTGGCCCGCGCGGCCGACTACCCCGAACACCAGGTCCGCCTGACGTGGCAGCCGCACACCGTCGCCTTCTGGGACAACCGCGCGGTCCAGCACTACGCCGCCAGCGACTACTGGCCGCAGCCCCGAATCGTGGAGCGCGCCTCCATCATCGGCCCCCGCCCCACCCGCTGAGCGCCCACCAGCCGAAATACCGCCCTCGGGCCAGAAGGTCGAAGTGCTTGCAAGTTAGGTAAGCCTGACCTACACTCATAACCGGCGTCAGGATCGTGTGAGGCCCCGAGGGCTGCGGTGGCCCCGATCCCCTGCCGGTGGTGGGTTCTGTCGAATGTGATCGATCGACAGAACCCACCACCTCTGTATTCGGGTGAGAATTTCAGCAGGTCATTCCCCACAGCATGCGAATCCAGCCCGGGTAGCGGGCGCTTTCGACGTCGTAGAGCTGCATGTCCAGTGGGACTTCGCCGCGGCGATCGCGCAGGCGGATGATGCGTTCGCCGGGATGGTCGAGGTCTTGGGCTCGCGACCACAGGCGGCGGAATTCCGGGCTGCGGCCGAGGTCGCGGAGATAATCGCCGGACCATTCCGGGACGTCGAAGGCGGCGATGCGGGCGCGCAGGACCGAAACCGAGGCGGCGGCCGCGGCCTCACGGTCGAGGAGGGCGGTCGTGGCGCGGGAGTCCTCCAGCAGCCAGATCAGCCAGTTGCCGCCCTCGGTCAGGCCGGGGAAGGCCAGGCGGGCGGCGTCGTTCAAAGCCAGGACGTGCCAGCGGGAATCGAAGTAACCGGCCGGATCGGGGCCGAGCCGCTCCAGGCGGCGCAGCTTGGCCGGATCGATCGCGGCCCGCAGTTCAGCGAGCGACGGGGCAGCCGGGTCGGGCAGGCCGGCCAGATCGAAGAGGTAGCGCCGCGAGCGGTGCGAAACCGGCTGGACTCGATGCAGGCACGCGAACAGGGCTTCCACCACGGCCTGGGTGGGGCGGCCGCGGCGCCCGAGTTCCAGATGGGTGATGTAGCTGGCGCTCACGCCCCGCCGACATGCCCAGACGCTCGCGCGACACCCTGCGCTCGTCCCGCAGCCGGCGCAGCACCGCGCCGAAACTCGGCGGCTGCACGGCCGCACCATCGAGATCCGATGTCAGGCGGCCCGTCCCGTGCACAGCAGGCGCCTCCATGACCGAAAACGTCGCTACGCCTTGCATGTTCGCCATGTGTCTCCCGCTTCTCCCGGCAAGTGGCTGTGACCTCGGACACCGACAAAGTTATGTGCACGACCGGGTCGAAAAGGGTGCTGAACGTGCCAGCCAATCGGCTCACAGCGACAGGTCGGTTTGCGGTGAGCGCCCGCTGGGGAACCGGATTGGCGCACAGTCACTCTGAGCCGACTGCTGTGCACTCACGGTCATGGGCTTCGATGCGTGCGCGTCCTATGGTCGATTCGGGCAAGCGACGCAGTGAGCCGCCTCGCTGCCCAGTTCCACAACGCGGCCGGCCGTGGACGAGGACCGCCTGCAACGGTGATCGGACGGCCGGCTGCGAAGAAATCCGGGGGAACTCGCCCCGAGCCCGGACATCGGCTCACATCGATCGAATCCAGCACCGACACTGCGCAATCCGCGCACGTGGCCGGTCCAGCGCGCCGACGCCGCATGCCGCGGCCGATTCCACAACGTCGCCATCGCGGCCGCGGTGGCCGCCGGGCAGATCGCGGCACCGCGTGCACGATGTGCCGTGCGTGCTGAGAATCTCGGCGGTGAGCGCCGCGCATCCCGGCTATGTGTGTCGCACATTCCTGTCTCTCCGTGCCGCAAACCTTGCCCACGGCGCACGCTCCCCCCGCCCGACCGGCCGCGGTGGCGAACGCCCTACCGACTCGTCGCACGCCGCCCGCAGTTTTGCTGTGGGCGCACGATTGTCGCCTCTGTGTGCCGCGCGCATGGCACACCCAGTCGAGCCGCGCTCGCGAAGTCACTGGTCGAATGACTGATCGGTTCCATTTGCCGGACTTTTCACCATTCCGCTCCTAATAATGGCCGGTCCGCGCATGCATGGAGTTTGCCCTGAGCTTCCTAAAATCGGGTCGGTTACGTTGTTCAGCACGAAAGCTGGAACCCGAGTCGGGCGGGTTCCGAGGGGAGTTGAGATGGCTGTCCTATTGGATGCGGCGTCGTGCCCGATCGAGAATCGGCACGACTTGGTCACCGACCTCGCGAAGTCGGTGGCACTGCAGGTCGATGCGGAATTGCTCGATCCACCGGAACGCGTCGTCACTCGCCACGAGAAGTGGCGGCTCGGTGTGGCCACACTGCACCGGATCCAGATCTCAGCGGTCCGAGTCCGCCGCACTCCGGCGCAGGTGCTCCGAACCCCCTCCTCCGCGGTCGCCGTGGTGTTGCAGAAGCAGGCAGTCCGGCATCACTACCAGAACGGCCGGCACACGGTCACCGCGCCGGGCGAATGCGCGGTCTGGGACTTCGCGACCCCCTTCGAGGTGGGCTGGGACGGCCTCGGCGAATCCTGGTGCATCGCTGTGCCGCGCGATCGACTCGGACTGTCGAGCGAGACCCTGGCCGCCGCCACCGGACGCCTCCGGCACAGCCCGCTGCACGACATGATCGCCGGGCAGATCACCGAACTCATCGAGGGCGCCGAAGCCCTCGAGCGCGATCCCGCCGCGGTCATGGTCGGCCAGTGCTGTGTGGAGATGGTGCGCGCGCTGCTGCTGTCCGCGTCCGGACCCGCCACCACCGGCGACGACACCCCGGCCCACCAGCAGGCCGTGGTCCGCGACGTGCAGAGCTACGTGCGCCGCCACCTCAATGACCCGGACCTGCGGGTCGAGCAGATCGCCGCGGCCCACAACATGTCCGCCCGCTACCTCTACCGGTTGTGCGCGGGCGCCGGAATCCGCTTGGAGCAGTGGATCATCGGCGAACGACTGGCGGCCGCACGCGCCCTGCTGGTGGATCCCGCGCACGGCGGGCGCACCATCAGCGCCATCGCCCACACCGTCGGCTTCCGCGACGCCACGCATTTCACGCGCCGGTTCCGGGCCGCGTACGGGATGACCCCGCGGGATTGGCGCTACGCGGCGGCCACCGCCTGACCGCTAGCCCGTGGTCCCGCGGGCCGCACCGCGCGCCTCGGCCCGCCACTCGCTCGGGCCGATGCCGTAGGCGGCACGAAAGCGGCGGGTGAAGTGACTGGCGTCGCGAAATCCCGCGGTGCGCGCGATCCAGCCGATCGTGCGCTCCGCATGCCGCGGATCGGCCAGCATCCGCCGGGCCAGCTCCAGCCGTTCGGTAATGATCCACTGCCGCATCGACAGCCCCTGATCCGACCACAGCCGATAGAGCCTGCGCACCGAGATATGGTGCGCGGCAGCGACTTCCTCGGCAGTGAGATCGCGGCGGCGCAGGTGGGCGCGCAGATAGGTCTCGATCTGGCGCAACAGCAGCGGCGCGGGCAGACCCGCCGCGAGGCCCTCGGCCGGCTCGGCACCGGCCGCCGACAACAGCAGCGCGCGAACCAGATCCACCCCCGCCCGCCCCAGATCGGCTGCGCCCGGATCGGATTCGATCGTATCGGCGCGACCGACGAGGTCGCCGATGAACGTGGACACGATCGGGCACAGCGGGCTGGTGCGCAGGCCCAGCGCCGCGGTCCGAACGATGTCACCCGGCAACTCCAGCTCGTCCACCGACAGGCGCAGGCTCACGCTGATCGACGCGCCGCGCATCACCGAAACGTACGGGTTGTCATGGTCGATGGCGCCGCAGTCTCCCGGGCGAGCGCCTCCTGGACGCCGAAATGCTCATGGATACGGGTGCCACCGATCTGCCGCGTCACCGAGAAAAGCCCAGCCGGAGTGGTCCGCACGTGCTTGGCCGTCCGGATCACGTCCACACCCGCGGTCTCCGCGCGCAGCAGCTCCACCGGCCCGAACGTCCACGCCTCCATACGGCCGTGTGCCGCATCGCGTTCGGCGAATCGCACATCGGCGGCGGCCACCGTTTCCGAGGTGACGGCCGCCATCGCGTCCGCGCGCTCGTGCCGAGCCAACACCGCGGTGTCGAACACGACCGCCATCCACGCCTCCACCAGTTCGATCCACTACCGCTGTGCCGCCGCGCATCTCTCGCGAGGAATCGGGCACCGCGGACGGAACAGTAGCAGCAGCAAGTGGGCAGCACACCAAACCGGACGTCGCTCGCGCGCGCCCGGTGGCGGTCGTCATTTTGCAGGGTCGGTGCATCAAGATCGTTTGCCGCACAGTCGACTTGCGTCGCCCGCGCGGGCACGGTAGAGCATCACCTCATTGGTTACAGCTAACCTTCGGCAGGACCGATCTCGGCGCTACCGGACGCAGACGCGGCGAACCGGCAGACCACGGTCCTCGAACGCCGCCAGCATGGCCTGGCCCCGCCGCGCACCCTCCGACGAGGACGTATTCGCCAGGGCTGGAACATAGGTCGCCGCACCCACCACCGATTCCGCGACCAGACTCCAGAAGCGCCGCACGCTCAGACCGGCGCAATGCGCCATCGCGTCCTGGATCAGGGTCAGCGCGGGCAGGCAGCGGTGCACGAGCCAGACGTAGAGCGCCCGTTCGCACGGCAGCGCCACCACGCCGTCCTCCTCGGCCAGCGGATCGCCGTCCAGCACGCGGATCGTGGTGTCGGACAAGCCTGCCCAGTCGATGCCGCCGTCGTTGTCGGAGTGGATCCAGAGGTTCTCCAGGCCCGGATCCCAGGCGCGGGCCTCGGAGACCACCATGGCCATCACCCGGCCCACGACCGCGTGGATCAACGCGGTGGCGACCACCTCGGCGGCGATGTCGGCATTGCTCATCTCCGCGGCGTGCCGCTGGTACATCACTTCGACGCGACCCTCGCGGATCCCGTCGGCGAGCCGCCACCAACGACGTTTGCCCTGGTCGGCCATGGCGGCGACGGCGTAGACGCGCGGGTGGTCGGGTTGCAGCGCGCGCAGGCGGTGACAGGCCGTCCCGAAGGCGAGCCTGGAATCGCGCGGCGGGCACACGGTTACGGGTTCGAGCATCGAACCTCCTCATTCATCGACTATCCGGCCAATGTGGGGACACAGAGCGCGGAGCATGGACAACGAGTTCAAAAAGATAGGTTAGGCTTACCAGACTTACCGACCATAGAGCGTGTCAGGAGTAGTTCGTCACCGTGCCCGCCGTAGTCACCACCAGACGGCGACGTCTGTCCGGACTTCTCGTCCTCACCATGCTCCTGCTGTGCGCGGTCGCCGCCAGCATCGCCCTCGGCACCCGCAATCTGGGCCTGGGAACCGTCTATGACGCCATCGTCTGCCCTGGTGGACTGCCACTTTCGTGCCCCGCCACCGATACCGCCGCCCAGATCGTGCGCGAATTGCGGCTCCCCCGAACCGGACTCGCCCTCAGCACCGGACTCGCGCTCGGCATGGCCGGGGCACTCATCCAGGGCTACACCCGAAACCCCCTCGCGGACGCCGGATTACTCGGCATCAACGCGGGCGCGGCCTTCCTGGCGGCCCTGAGCATCCACCTGCTCGCGCTCACCGCGCCCGCCCAGTACATCTGGTTCGCGTTCGCGGGCGCACTGCTCGCGGGCCTGGTCGTCTTCGGCGTCTCCGCCCTCGGCGGCGGCAAGGCCAGCCCGCTGAGCCTGGTCCTGGCCGGCGCGGCCGTCACCGCGTTCCTGCAGGCCATGACCAATATCGTGGTCCTGCTCGACGGCACCGCCCTCAACACCTACCGGTACTGGGTGGTCGGCGACGTCGCCGGGCACGACGCCGCCACCATCCGCCAGATCCTGCCCTTCCTGCTGGTCGGCACGATCCTGGCGCTGGCCTGCGCCCCCGCCCTGAACCTGCTCGGCCTCGGCGACGACGTGGCCCGCGGCCTCGGTGTCAACCTCACCCGCAGCCGGGCCCTGGGCCTGACCGCCGTCGTGCTGCTCGCAGGCGCGGCCACCGCCGCCGTCGGCCCCATCGCCTTCCTCGGACTGATCGTCCCCCACCTGGCCCGCGCCGTCACCGGCCCCGACTACCGCTGGCTACTCCCCTACTCGGCACTGCTGGGCGCGGTGGTGCTGCTGCTGGCCGACACCGCCGGCCGCCTGATCGCCCGCCCGGGCGAACTCCAGGCGGGCATCACCCTCGCCGCGCTCGGCGCGCCGTTCTTCCTGCTGCTCGTCCGCCGCCGAAAGCTGGTGAGCCTGTGACACTCCCGACACCTCCCAACGCCGCCGGAACCGCGGTGAGCTCCGGCGATCGCACCGCAAACCCCACAGCACCCGTTTCGGGCCCCTCCGCGCTCCCTGGCATCCGCGCCGACACCACCCCGGATCAGCAAGTGGCCGAGCCGGACTCGACCGTCCCGCCCACCAGCCCGGGGGCGATGAACGCCGGACCGCTCACCCGAGCACGGTCGCGGTCACAGCGGGGGTCGAGCAGTCCGCGCCCCGCTCCGACACCGGGAATCACCAGGCCATCGCGACCGAGCGCGCCGCTGCCGCAGACACTCTGCGCACCGTCCGCCCTGCCGTGCGAGTGGGCCGAGCATCGGCGGTGCTGCGGCCCGTGGCCCTGGTCACGGTGATCGGGCTGGCGGCCTTGCTGTTCGGGCTGTTCGCCCTCGATATCGCGGTGGGCGAATTCCGGATTCCGGTCGGGCGCGTGCTGGATGTGCTGGGCGGCGGGGGAACTCGGGCGCAGCGGTTCGTGATCATGGACTCGCGGCTGCCCCGGGCGCTGACCGCCGTGGTGGTCGGGGCGGCGCTGGGACTGGCGGGCGCGGTGACGCAGTCGATCCTGCACAATCCGCTGGCCAGCCCGGACCTGCTCGGGATCACCTCCGGTGCGAGCGTCGGAGCGGTCGCGGTACTGGTCGGACTCGGCGGGGCCGGCACGGGGACCGCTGCGGCGCTGGGGGTTTCGGGGGCGGCGCTGGCGGGCGGACTGCTGACCGCGGTCCTCATCTACCTGCTGGCCTGGGGACGGACCGCCTCCGGGGACGCCGGGGTGATGGGATTTCGGCTGGTGCTCATCGGGATCGGCGTGAACGCGGCGCTGCTGTCGGTGGTGAGCTGGCTGCTGACCCGGGCCACCCTCAACGACGCGGCCCACGCCCAGCAGTGGCTGACCGGATCACTGAACATGGCCGACTGTTCCAGCCTCATCCCCGCCTCGATCGGCTTGGGAGTGGCACTGCTCGTCACCGCCGGATCGGCGCGCACGCTGGCCGCGCTGCGGTTCGGCACCGACACCACCCGCATCCTCGGCGTCCGCATCCAGACCCAGCAGGCGATTCTCCTTGCCGCCGCGGTCTGTTGCGCCGCGCTGGCGACCGCCGCGGTCGGCCCGCTCGGCTTCGTGGGGCTGGCCGCGCCGCAGATCGCGCGCCGGCTGCTCCGCACTCCCGGCGAGCCGATCATCGCGTCGACACTGGTCGGGGCCATCGCCGTGGTGGGCGCGGACCTGCTCGCGCGCACCGCGTCCCCGGTGTCACTGCCGGTGGGCGTGGTCACCGCGGCGGTCGGCGGACCGTTCCTGCTGTATCTGCTCGTTCGCACCAATCGGAAGGCGACACTGTGACTTCGGAAGGCAACACTGTGACTTCGAAGGCGGCACTGTGACTCTCGCGGCGGAGAACATCACCCTCGGCTACGGCGACCGGGTCATCGTCGACGGACTGTCGCTGACCATCGAACCCGGGCTGGTCACCACCGTGATCGGCCCCAACGGCTGCGGCAAATCGACCCTGCTGCGGTCGCTGGGCCGGCTGCTGCGCCCCAAGGCGGGCCGGGTGCTGCTCGACGGCAAGGCCATCGCCACCATGAAGACCAAGGACATCGCCCGCGTGGTCGGTATGCTGCCGCAGACACCGGTCGCACCCGAGGGCCTCACCGTCGCCGATCTGGTCGCCCGCGGCCGCCACCCGTATCAATCCTGGCTGCGGCAGTGGTCGGCCGACGACGAGACCGAAGTACTGGCCGCTCTCACCCAGACCGGCATCGCGGACCTGGCCGGACGCACCCTCGACGAACTGTCGGGCGGACAGCGCCAGCGGGCCTGGATCTCCATGGCCCTGGCCCAGGGCACCGACATCCTGCTGCTCGACGAACCGACCACCTATTTGGATCTGACCCACGCGCTCGAGGTGCTGGATCTGGTCGATCGCCTGCACGACGATCTGGGCCGGACCGTGGTCATGGTGCTGCACGACCTGAATCTGGCCATCCGCTACAGCGATCGCCTCATCGTCATGCGGGCCGGGCGGATCGTGGCCCAGGGCGCGCCCGCGGACATCATCAGCGCCGAGCTGCTGCAGGAAGTATTCGGTCTGCGCGCCGAGGTGCTCGAGGATCCGGTGTCGGGGCGGCCCATGATCGTGCCCATCGGCAGCCGGCACGTCCGGGTATGAGGAATCCCACACCAGCAACCCGCCGGTTACGACGACCTGTAGTACGCATTGCTGTCGTTGCCTCCGTAAGCTGGTGGGATGGCAGGTCTTGGTGAACTCGAGAAAGCGGTCATGGACCAGTTGTGGTCGGCCGACGAACCGCAAACCGTCCGGCAGGTCCATGAAGCCCTCGCTGAGCGTCGTGAACTCGCGTACACCACGGTGATGACCGTTCTACAGCGCTTGGCGAAGAAGAACCTCGTGGTCCAGCAGCGCGACGACCGCGCACACCGCTACGCGCCCGTCCACACCCGCGACGAACTCGTCGCCAGTCTGATGTTCGACGCGCTGCAGCAGGCCGACGAGGTGGGCAGCCGCCGCGCCGCGCTGGTGCACTTCGTCGAACAGGTCGGCGCGGACGAGGCTGACGCATTGCGCGCCGCACTCGCTAAGCTCGAAGCCACCGAGGTCGCGCGCAAGGACAATCCCGAGTCCAGGTAGCTGTACCCTCGGCCCGAGCCCCACAACGCAGTGAGCTGAGGACAGTGGACTGGACAGCGCCGGTTTTCGCCGGTCTCGCCTTGTTATTGGCGGGACCGGTGCCAGCGCTGCTCAGCCGAGCCACCTGGCCCTTCCGCAGCCCCCGCGCGGCGCTGGTGCTGTGGCAGGCCATCGCGCTGGCCGCGGTGCTCAGGCCTTCGGCTCCGGCCTCGCCATCGCCTCCCGCCTGCTGGTCCCCGGCCCCGACGGACGGCCGACCACCACCCCCAGCAAAGAGATCGACGCCCTGGGCCTGCCGCTGTGGCTCGCGCTCGTGCTGGTCTTCGCGCTGACCCTGCTGGTCGGGGCGCGGCTGATCTGGTCGGTGATCCGGGTCGGCATCCACACCCGCCGCCGCCGCGCCCGCCACCGCATGCTGGTCGATCTGCTCGATCAGTCCAGCGTGCAACGCAAATCGGCCGACATCCGGGTACTGGCCGCCGCCGAGCCGATCGCCTACTGCCTGCCCGGCCTGCGTCGGCGCGTGGTGCTCAGCCAGGGCACCGTCACCAACCTGACAGACGCGGAACTCACCGCCATCGTCAGTCACGAGCGCTCCCACCTGCGCGCCCGCCACGACCTGGTGCTGGAAGCCTTCACCGCCGCGCACGAGGCGTTCCCGCGCGTAGTGCGTTCGAAGTCCGCGCTGGACTCGGTGAAGCTGCTCATCGAACTGCTCGCCGACGACTCCGCGGTCAAGGTCACCGGACCCACGCCGCTCGCCCGCGCACTCGTGGCCTGCTCGAACTCGCCCGCCCCGCAAGGTGCCATGGCCGCCGGCGGCCCCAGCACGCTGATCCGCATCCAGCGCCTGGCCGGTCCCATCGGCGACCTCCGCATCGCCGTCGCCGCCTACCTGGCCGCCATGGCCATCCTCGTCGTCCCGACCCTCGCCGTCGCGATCCCCTGGCTGGTCGAACTCAGCCGCCTGGTCAGCCGTGCCTGAATCCGATCCGCCCGCCCCCGAATCCGACTCGGGCGCGGCTGGATCCGCCGTGCCCGTAGCAACCCCGAACCCAGCCATGGAGGACACCATCCACACCGACCCGACATCAGCACCCGACCCGGCGTCCACGACGGACGCGGCACCCACGGAAGCCTCGGCGACACCCGTGGAATCGGCGGGCGGTGTCGGCGGCAATGCTGGAGCGACCGGCCGGCGGAGTCGGCCGGGCGGCGCGGTGCGATTCGCGGATCTCGGTCTGCCGCCGGTGCTGGTGCAGGCGCTGCGGCGGGGTGGGATGGATAGCGCGTTTCCGATTCAGGCCGCGGTCATTCCCGACATTCTCGCGGGCCGCGACGTGCTGGGCCGGGCCGCAACGGGTTCCGGCAAGACCTTGGCGTTCGGGCTGCCGATGCTGGTTCGGCTCTTCGGTGCGCCGAGCGTGCCGAAGCGACCGCGCGGGCTGATCCTGGCACCGACCCGTGAGCTGGCGATTCAGATCGAGGCGGCGCTGGACGAGCCCGCGTTGTCGCTGGGGCTGCGGTTGGCGACGGCGGTCGGCGGGTTGCCGATCAAGAAACAGGAGGAGCGGCTGGCGCGCGGCGTGGACGTGGTCATCGCGACGCCCGGCCGGTTGACCGACCTGTTGGGTCGGAAGGCGGTGCAGCTGGCCGATATTCGCGTCGTCACTGTCGACGAGGCCGACCACATGGCCGAACTGGGCTTCCTGCCGCAGCTCACCGCCCTGCTCAACAAGGTGCCCGACGACGCTCAGCAGCTGTTGTTCTCGGCGACCCTCGACGAGTCGATCGACGGACTGACGCAGAAGTACCTGCGGGAACCCGCCACCCACGCGATCGCTACAGCCGTGGTGGCAGCCGACGCCGAAGCGGGAACGGCTGCGACGGAAGCGAATTCAGCTGCGCCGAGCACGGGCGCCGCCACGCAGTCCGGTGCGGATTCTCTGGGCAGTGAGGCCTCCCGCATGGGGAAGGTCGCCGCGGGTCCCGACATCGCGCACTACGCCCTGCACGTCCGGCGCCCGGACAAGCGTGCGGTGGTCAGTGAGATCGCCGCGCGGCAAGGCCGGACCCTGCTGTTCGTGCGCACCCAGCACGGCGCCGACAAGCTGGCGCGCAAGCTGCGCGAGATCGGCATCGGCGCGGTCGCGCTGCACGGCGGCAAGGCGCAGAACCAGCGCAATCGCATGCTCGCGGCCTTCGCCGACGGCACCGCGCCGGTGCTGGTCGCCACCGACGTGGCGGCCCGCGGCCTGCACATCGACGACGTCTCGCTGGTCGTCCACGTCGATCCGCCCGCCGACCCCAAGGACTACCTGCACCGGACCGGCCGGACCGCCCGCGCGGGCGCGTCGGGCACGGTCGTCACCATCGTCACCCCCGACGACCGCGAGGAGGCGGCCCGTCTCGCTGAGCGCGCCTCGGTGACCCTCACCGACGTCGAGGTCCGCCCCGGCGACCGCACGCTCACCGAGATCACCGGCGCCCGCCGCCCGAGCGGCCGCCCGATCGCCGACCCCGCGGCCCCGCCGGCCCAGGCGCAGAAGGCCGAACCCGAGCAGCCGAGGTTCCGCCAACAGCGCCCGCGCGGCGAGAGCCGCCCGCACAACAAGAAGCGCAAACCCGGCGCAGCCCGCCGTTCGTCCCGCTGAGCCCGACACGTTTGTAGGTTCCTACGACACGCCCACTCGAATAGCGACCCATTTCCGGCAAATCCGACGAGATTGAGATAACTCGGAGGCCGAAAGTGGCTCCAGCAATCATTCAGCAAACCAAGGTGGGTGGCGAATTCCCGAGCGGTTCGCCGCGCCATTCCCCGCAGGGAATCGCGTCGCGGGCATCAGGCGACGAGCCTCGGAACCATGATCGAACGAAAGAACCTGCGCTACACGGTGATCGCCTCCACCCCCGACGGCGGATCGACGTTCACCGAAGCCGAGATCGGTTTGGCGGAAAGAACTCTCGCGGTCGGCGTACCCGCCATGGCGGTCGGCGACATGTCCTCGACCGCGGGTGCGGCCTATCTGCGCAGCGAGGGCTTCGACAGCGAACCACATCCGGCCCCGGCCCGGCAGTGGGTTGTCATGCTGCGCGGTGCGATCGAGGTGACTACCACCGACGGCGAGTGCCGCCGGTTCGCACCGGGGGACGTGGTGCTGGCCGCCGACACCGAGGGGCGCGGTCACACGACCGTCGCGGTGGGCGAACCGCCGTTCGAAGCGCTGTTCATCCCCACCGCATCCTGAGCCCGACGCGCCCTGCGCCGAGGTCGGATGAGGTCGACGTTGCCGTCGATGACCTTCAGCCGGTTTCGAAACAGTCTATGCGCCAGCCCTTTTCGGTGCGATGCAGGCCCAGCACGTAGCTGCCCACGAACCAGCGGGCGGCGCCGCCGGTGGCGTCGTTCTTCCCGTGGACGGCGATGGCGTCGGCGGGGGCCAGGGCGACTGGCGCGGCAATCGATAATTTCCCGGGCAAAGCGCTGGCGAACTCACAGCATTCAGCTACCATGGTCCAACGTGCAGTTTCTTCCCGGGCAGACCCCGCCCTATGACCTGACCTATGACGACGTCTTCCTCGTCCCCCGCCGGACGGATGTGGCGTCCCGGTTCGATGTCGACCTCTCCACCACGGACGGGACCGGCACAACCATCCCCCTCGTGGTCGCCAATATGACCGCTGTCGCCGGCCGCCGCATGGCCGAGACCGTCGCTCGCCGCGGCGGCATCGTGGTGCTACCGCAGGATCTGCCGATCCCCGCGGCCTCCGCCACCATCGCCTTCGTCAAGAGCCGCTCGCTCACCGCCGACACCCCCGTGGTGCTCGATCCCGAACGGTCGGTGTCCGACGCGCTGGCCCTCATCCACAAGCGCGCCCACGGCGCGGTCGTCGTGGTCGACAACGGCAAGCCGGTCGGCGTGGTCACCGAGGCGGCCTGCGCCGACGTGGACCGCTTCGCCCGCCTGAGCACCGTCGCCGACCCCAGCTTCGTCACCGCTCCGGCCGACGCGTCGCCGCGCGACGTCTTCGACATGCTCGAGGCCGGGCACGCGCACCTGGCTGTGCTGGTCAACCCCGACGGCACCCTCGCGGGCGTGATGACCCGCACCGGCGCCATCCGCACCGGCATATACACCCCCGGCCACCGACGCCAACGGCCGGCTGCGCATCGCGGCCGCCGTCGGCATCAACGGCGACATCCCGGCCAAGGCCAAGGCCCTGGTCGACGCGGGCGCCGACGTGCTGGTCATGGACACCGCGCACGGGCACCAGCAGAAGATGCTCGAGGCGCTGGCCTCGGTGGCCGCGCTGGATCTGGGTGTGCCGCTGGTCGCGGGCAATGTGGTCTCCGCCGACGGCACCCGCGACCTGATCGAAGCCGGCGCGGACATCATCAAGGTCGGTGTCGGCCCCGGCGCCATGTGCACCACCCGCATGATGACCGGCGTGGGCCGCCCGCAGTTCTCGGCCGTGGCCGAATGTGCCGCGGCCGCCAAGGAATTCGGCAAGCACGTGTGGGCCGACGGCGGTGTCCGCCACCCGCGCGACGTGGCCCTGGCCCTCGCGGCCGGCGCGGCCAACGTGATGATCGGCTCCTGGTTCGCCGGCACCTACGAGTCGCCCGGCGACCTGCGCGTCGACCGCGACGGCAACCGCTACAAGGAGTCCTTCGGCATGGCCTCCAAGCGTGCCGTGGCCGCCCGCACCGCCACCGACTCGGCGTTCGACCGCGCCCGCAAGGCCCTGTTCGAGGAGGGCATCTCCTCCTCGCGCATGCGCCTGGATCCCGAACGCCCGGGCGTGGAGGACCTGATCGACCACATCACCTCCGGTGTGCGCAGCTCCTGCACCTACGCGGGCGCCCGCACCATCGGCGAGTTCCACGAGCGCGCCGTGCTGGGCGTGCAGTCGGCCGCCGGTTTCGCCGAGGGCCGGCCGCTGCCGTCCGGTTGGTGATCACCCGTTAGTACTGCACACCACGAACCCGGCGGGTCCGCTCGGATCCGCCGGGTTTCGCGTGTGCGGACCCGGACCACCCACATCGCGTCCCGGCTGTCGGCCGGTGATTCGAAGCACCCACGCGATGTGATACGGCCCCGCTGTGCGGAATCGCCTCGAGTCGCCCGGTAGCATGACCTGACCGGACCCAGGAACTGGGCATCCGTGGCGTAACTCCGCCTGCAACCCCTGCGAAAGGAACCAGTTGTCACCCGCGTCCAAGGGCGCTTCACAGGAGGGCTCCTCTACCGAGCCGGGTGACGAACCCGGCTTCCCCGCTCTACCGGCTTCGGAAACGGCCAGGTGGTACTGACCGTGTCGGCCCTGCTCACCGTTCTGAGTCTGCTCGGATTCATCGCTCTGACCGCCGGCACCGCGCTGTTCGTGGCCGCCGAGTTCTCCCTCACCGCCCTGGAACGCTCCACCGTGGAGGCGCACGCCCGTGACGGCGACCGCCGCGCCCGGCAGGTGCGGCAGGCGCATCGCACCCTCTCGTTCCAGTTGTCGGGCGCCCAACTGGGCATCACCATCACCACGCTGATCACCGGTTACATCGCCGAGCCCGTGCTGGCACGGCTGCTGGAACCGATGCTGGACGCTTTCGGCGTGAGCGACGGCACCCGGCAGGGCATTTCGCTGGCGCTGGCGCTGATCCTGGCCACCTCGCTGTCGATGATCTACGGCGAACTGGTGCCCAAAAACATCGCCATCGCCTCTCCGCTGGAAACCGCGCGCTGGACCGCGGGGCCGATGATCGCCTTCTCCAGCGTCTTCAAATGGATGATCAATTTCCTGAACGGGGCCGCCAACTGGGCGGTGCGCCGGTTGGGTATCGAGCCGGCCGAGGAACTGCGTTCGGCGCGATCACCGCAGGAATTGGGTTCGCTGGTGCGGACTTCCGCGTTGCACGGGGCGCTCGATCAGCGCACCGCGCAGGTGGTGGATCGCTCGCTACAGTTCGGTGAGCGCACCGCCGAGGAACTCATGACGCCGCGCATGACCATCGAAACCCTCGATCAGGATTGCACTCTCGCCGATCTGATCGATGCCGCCCGCGAGACCGGCTACTCCCGGTTCCCGGTCATCGACGGCGATCTCGACAACACGCTCGGGTTCGTGCACATCAAGCAGACCTTCGTGCATCCGGTGAAGGACCGCCGCAACATCACCTTGAAGTCGATCGCGCAGCAGGTGCCGATCGTGCCGGCCAGTCTGGACGGCGACGAGGTGCTCGAGCGGGTGCGCCGCGACGGCATGCAGGTGGCGCTGGTGGTCGACGAGTACGGCGGCACCGCGGGCATCGTCACCATGGAGGACCTGATCGAGGAGATCCTCGGCGACGTGCGCGACGAGCACGACGAGGAGGAACTCGATGTGCGCCGCACCCCGAACGGCTGGAACTGCTCGGGCCTGATGCGCATCGACGAGGTGTCCCGCACCACCGGATACGACCCGCCCGAGGGCGAATACGAAACCCTGGGCGGCCTGGTGCTGACCCGTCTGGGCCGGATTCCGGAGACCGGCGACGAGGTGCTGCTGCCCGAACCCGGCAACCATCAGCTCGAGCACACGCACACTCCTGGCGGCTGGATCGCCACCGTGGAGCGCATGGACGGCCGGCGGATCGACCGGGTCCTGATCCGGCCCATCGACGCCGAGGCCCTCGCGATCTGGGAGCAGACCCATGGGTGACCTGTACGCCGTCCTGCTGACGTTCCTGCTGTTGCTGGGCAACGCGTTCTTCGTGGGCGCGGAGTTCGCTCTGATCTCCGCGCGCCGCGACCGCCTGGAAGCGCTTGCGGCACAAGGCAAACGCAGCGCCAACACCGTCATCGAGGCGGGCCAGAACCTGTCGATGATGCTGGCGGCCGCGCAGTTGGGCATCACCATCTGCTCGATCCTGCTCGGCCGGGTGGGTGAGCCTGCGGTGGCGCACCTACTGGAGAAGCCGTTCGATCTGGTGGGCGTGCCGGATTCGCTGCTGCATCCGGTCTCGTTCGCGCTGGCGCTGACCATCGTGGTGATCCTGCACATCCTGCTCGGCGAGATGATTCCGAAGAACATCGCGCTCGCCGGCCCGGAACGCATGGCGCTGCTGCTGGTTCCGCTGCATCTGATGTGGCTGCGCCTGGCCAAGCCGTTGATCGCGATCTACAACTTCGCAGCCAATATCTCGCTGCGGGCGCTGCGCATCGAACCCAAGGACGAGCTGGATTCGACGGTGTCCTCCGACGAGCTGGCGGAGATGTTCGGTGAATCGCGTTCGGAGGGTTTGCTCGACGAGGAAGAGCATCGTCGTCTCACCCAGGCGCTGGGTTCCAGCGACCGCATCGTCGCCGACGTGATGGTGCCGTTGGCCAAGGCCCGGTCGGTGCCGCTGCGTGGCGACGGAACCACCCTCGGCGATATCGAATCCGCGGTCGCCGAAACCGGTTTCTCCCGTTACCCGGTGCGTGCGGACGACGGCTCTCTGGTCGGCTACCTGCACGTCAAGGATGTGCTCGACCTGACCGCCGACGAGGACGCGGGCCCGGGCACCCCGATCCCCCGCACCGATATCCGTCCACTGCCCACCGTCAGCATGGGCAGTGGCTTGTTCGAAGCGTTGGCCCGCCTGCGCCGCACCAACTCCCACCTGGGGCGTGTGGTGGACAGCCGCGGCAACACGGTCGGCATCGTGGCGTTGGAAGACCTGGTGGAGGAGTTCGTGGGCACCGTCCGCGACGCCACCCACCGTCTCGCCGAGTGATGGATTCTCGTCTCGACGTGCTGCCCGGTCCCGTATGGCGGGACCGGGCGGCCGCCCACCGTGACCGGGTCGACGCGTTGCTCGGCCCGTATCTGCAACGGCGCGCCGCGGGTACGAAACATCCGGTGATCGATTTCCTGTTCACCTACTACGGCAACAAGCCGTCCCAGCTCAAACGCTGGCACCCGGGTTTCGGCGTCACCCTCACCGACGCCGACGACTACACGGGTTCCCGCGGCTACCACCAGGTCTCGCTCGACTCCGCCACCCCCGGCTGGACCGCCGACCCCGCTTTCCTCGAAAAGCGCCGCGACACCATCGAATTCGTCGCGAGCCTGCTGTCCGCGACCGCCTCTCGCCCGGCCCAGCTCTCCTGCTTCGGCCTCCACGAGTGGGCCATGGTCTACCGCACCGACGACGTCCGCCACCAACAGGTCCCCCTCCGCCTGGGCTCCGCCGGCACCGACGCCGTAGTCGAATCAATGCAAATCCGCTGCACCCACTTCGACGCCTTCCGCTTCTTCACCCCCGAAGCCGTCCCCCTCAACATCGAACCGCTGACCCGAGATTCCCAAATCTCCCGCGAACAGCCCGGCTGCCTCCACGCCAACATGGACATCTACAAATGGGGCTTCAAACTAACCCCCTTGATCCCCTCCGACCTCCTGTTCGACGCCTTCGACCTGGCCTGCGCCGCCCGCGAACTCGACATGAAGGCGAGCCCCTACGACCTCCTCACCTACGGCTACACCCCCATCCGCATCGAAACCCCCTCCGGCCGAGCCGAATACGTCCGCGCCCAAGCCGACATCGCGGCGCGATCAGAACTCCTCCGAGCCCGACTCCTCGACGCCTGCCGAGCCCTGCTGACCACCGAGCCCTAGCCGTCGCCATCTCGATCCCTAATTGGAACTCGTTCTAGCATTGGCGAGCATCGTCGCGATGCAGAACGAAACAGGGAGGGGCGCAACATGTCACAGACCGAGGATTCTGCGAACGGGTTCTTCGATATTCAAGGCAAGGGGTTCGTTCCGCTCGAGGCGGCGCGGGGGCCGTGGGGGCAGGACACGATCGGCGGGCAGGGGTTGACCGCGCTCGTGGCTCGGGAGTTGGAACGGGGTTGCCCGTTCGAGGCGGCCGGGTGCCGTCTCACCATCGATTTCGTCAAGATGACGACGTTCGACTCGATCTCGGCGCGGGCCAAGCTGGTTCGGTCGAGCACGCGAGTCGCGCTGGTCCACCTGGAACTGGTGCAGTCCAACCAGGTGGCCGTTCGGGCATCAGGGCTGTTCATCCGGCCTCGGGACGACGACCGGGCCGCAGGCCGCGCCTGGACGCCAGCAGCGGAATTCTCCCGCCCGGACGCGGTGGACTCCGATGGAGACACCACGCCACCGATGCTGAGCAGCGCCGACCATCCACACGATTGGTCGGCCGACTTCGCCGACCACCGAAACAACGCCCGCAAGCGAATGTGGACCCGGACAATGGTTCCCGCAGTTCGAGGCGAAAAGGCCACACCGTTCATCCGCGTCGCCACGCTGGCGGAAGCCACCAGCTTCATCACCAACTGGGACGGCGACAGCGTGCCCTTCATCAACGTCGACGTCACGATGAACCTCTTCCGCATGCCCGGATCCGACGGATTGGGCCTGGAATCGAACGGACAACACGCCGCCGACGGCATAGCGATCGGCTCCGCCAACCTCTACGACGAATACGGCACCCTCGGCGTCTCTTCGGTCACCGCGGTCGCGAACACCCAACAGCAGGTGCACTTCTAGCTACGCCGCCGACAGTAGCGGCCTGGGCCTCGTCGCCTCTTGCAATGCCATCGGAGTCGAAATCGACTGGCATTGTTCGGGCTCTGGGCTGAGGATTCTCGATAGTCCGGATGGGGTGGCTCGGCGAGGATTGGTGGGTGCGGTGAGTGGTGAGTTGGAACCGATCACGGAGCAGGCTGATCGGTCCGCGACGTTCGAGTTGATCCGGAGGCTGGCCGATACCGATATCGGTGGGCTGGAGCGGGACGAGATCACGTATGCGCTGCAGCGGCTGGGCGATCCACGAGGCGTCGAACCGCTGACCGCGATCGGTTTGGACGGCAGCCGTCCGGTGGAGGTGCGGCAGGCGGCACTGGGGGTGCTGGAGAGCACGGCGATGTGCCCCGAAGGCGCGGAGTTGCGTGCGTGGTGGAACAGCGGCGACGACCTGGTGCGCGCCTGCATACTGCGGCAGGCCGACCGCAGCGAGTCCGATCTACTCGAACCGGTCGCGCGCGATCCGCACCACCTGCTGCACCGGCACGCGGTGATCGGCCTCGAGTTCGGCTTCGAGGAACCGCGCTGGCAGCAGTACAAGATACTGGGTTTGGACCACCCTGACCCGGCCGTACGGCGAGCTGCGGCCGACGTCCTGTGCTGGGACGAACCGGTGGCCGCCGAACCCGGGCTGCATCGCGCCGCCGCTGACAGCGACACCGACGTCGCTTGCGCCGCAATCGAAACGCTTCGCTACTACCACAGCCGGGCCACGCTGCGGCTGCTGCACGAGATCGCCCAGGGCGATGACGCCCGGGCAGTCGCCGCGCAGGCATCCAAGGACGACATGCTCGTCGATTTCGAGCGCGAGCAAATGTCCCTCCGATCGTGGATCGTCCCGGTCGCCGACATCCTCGGCCCACCCGAGACCGATCCCGCGTCCCCGTCCACACGACCAGGCCGGGGCCGCCCGAGGCCACCCGTCCCCACAGCGGCAGAGATCATCGCCACCTATTCAGACCTCGACGGACTGTGGACGGCGAAACTCACCGCGCTGCGCGCCTACGACTGGCCGCGCGTACCCGCCGCCGACCGTCCCGCCATCGCCGCCCTGCTCTCCAGCCATCCCGACCCCGAAGTCCGGGAACTGTCCTGCCGCATGCTGGCGAACTGGCACGAGGTGGACACGCTCCTCGCCCTCGCCCACGACCCGAACTCCGGCGTCCGCAAGTCCGCGGTCTACAACCTCCGATTCGTGCCGCCATCACGGGAAATCGCCACGCTCACCTGGAATCTGGTCGCCTCCGGTGAAGTAGCCGCTACCCGCGGCTACGAAGCCCTGGCCACCTGCGCCGCCCACACCCCACCCGGCGAACTCGACGACCGCCTGATCGACCTGGCGCGAACAGACCTCCGCGAAAGCATCCGCGCCGAGGCGATCTCCCAACTCGGCAGCCACATCGACCCCCTGCTACCCCTGCTCACGGAACCGCCGTCGATGACCTGGGCCATCCACCTCCGTCTGCTCGATGCCTGCCGCGATTCCGGCCTGCCCGCTTCCGCCGCCAGCACCCTCCGAGACGTCGACAACCTGCACATAGCTCTCGCCCTCGTCCAACTCGACGATCGCCCATGACCCGAACCATGAGCACCCTCGTCGTGATCCGCGGCAACTCCGCTCCGGCAAGACAACGGTGGCCAACGGAGTGCAACAGCGTTTCCCGCGCGCGAGTTGCCTTGTCGTGCCGCAGGATACGGTCCGACGCCACATGTTGCGCGAGTCCGACGTCCCAGGCGCGGTCAACATCGACCTCTCCTTCGACGAGACCGTCCGCCGCCACGCCGGCCGACCCCAAGCCGACCAATTCACCCCCGACCAGATGGCCCAGTGGTATCACGGCTGGCAACCGCTCCGTTCGTCGACGAAGTCCGCCTCGACGCCACCTCAGTCAGCGACGGGGTCGAGGGGGTTGCGGCGGGTGACGAGGAGGGGGTCGGACGGGGTGAAGGGAAGGGGTGGGAGGTCGGCGAGCGCGACGCCGAACGTCGCGGCCAGGACTTTGCGAGAGTAGGCGCTCATCGAGGCGCGGTAGCCGATATCGGCGGGGGTGGACTGGTCGAAGAAGATGAGGAGGTGGATCTCGGGTGAGTCGATCACCTCGATGTGGTGTGGGTAGGCGCGAGGGACGAAGTAGACCTCACCCTCGTTGACGATGTAGGTGTCGAGGGCGCCGTCGGGGTTCATGATCGTCATCCGCGCCGAACCCTTGTGCACGTAGCCCATTTCGGCGGTCACCGGATGCCAATGTGGTTCGCGCATACCGTCTTCGCTGACTCGCAGGGAGTACATCGAGATGTCGTGCAGGGCAGGCCAATACTGTTGCCGGGCGAAGCGGGCCGATCCCGCCGAGTACTCCAGCGGTGGCGCCATGGCTTCGACGGCGTAATGATGCGGGTCCCCGAAATGGGCCGCCGTCGGGATATCGGGGGCGCCTTCCCGGGCGACGATCAGCTTCGCCGTAGTGCTGCGCCGGATACCGGCAAAGGCCTCGGCCGGGAGGTCGTAAGTGTTTCCGAGGACCGCGTCGGTCATCGCGCCGAGGGCCGCGCTGAAGCCGAAGTCTTCTGGTCGCTCATGCCGGAAGGCGATGACGAATTCCGCGTCGGTGTCACCGATGTTCTCGACATGGTGCAGCGCACCCGACTCGATGTGGAACATCTCTCCGGCGCTGACCAGGAACGACGAGAACTTGCTTCCATTGTCCAGAACCGACACCAGCACTTGCCCTGCGAGGCAGTAGGTCAGTTCGGTAGCGTTCGCGTGCCAGTGTGGTTCGCGAATAGCGGAGGGAGCCAGCCGTAGTCGCTTGATCGACAAACCGTTCAAGACCGGGAAGTTGTCGGCCGTGAGCCGGTGAATCGAACCGAGTTCACTGTCGTGCATCTCTTCGCCGGCTACGAGCGACGCGACATGAATCGACGGTTGGCGCATTGCTCCACCTTGTTCGCAGGGACAAGATCTCGAGCGCCGAGCACGCCTGATGGTACGCCTGTCGTCACCCCGCGACCCTGCCGCACACCGGGGAGTTCACACTGCCCGATCAGACGGTGCGGTGGTGCCACGGGGCCGGAAGCAACTTCCGGCCCCGTAGCGCCGGAACTCAGCTGCAGGCCGGGGAGGTCTGGTTGGCGAGGGAGAGGATGTTGCAGATCCAGTCCTTCTGGACCTTCCACTTGCCGGCTTCGGCGACGAAGGGAACGACCGCCTGTTGGGGGGCGCCGCCGTTGATGGCGGCCTGGGCGTCGGCGGTGAGGGTGCCGTTGCCGAGGTCGACGACGTTGGTGACGGTGATGGAGGCGTTGTTCTGCTTGTAGGCCTCGACCAGGCGGGACGGGAGGCTGGGGTCGGCCTGCATGCCCTGCATCAGGTCCAGCTTCTCGGTGTCGGGGACGCTGGGGTCGAGGACCTTCTGCATGGCGGTGTTCAGCTCCGTCGCGGACGGGGCGGGCGGATACGTCTGGCCGGACGCCATTTTCGACGTCGACGGCTTGGCCGGCGTGTGGCCCGGGTGCTTCTCACCGCTACCACAGGCCGACAGACCGAATACGGTCACGACGGCCAACGCCGCCACGGCGAGACGTCCACTCTGACGGAGCTTCAATGCACATCCTTCACGTTCCGAATACCACTGGTGCGCAAGCCGACCGCCCAGTCGGGGAGGTCGGCGCACGGCGTAGAGGGTACCGAGGGAGCGCGCCGAGCGGTTACCCGAACCGGGCACCGGAGCATTTTCAGGCCAAACCCTCATAATTCGCCCACCCCGCGAGGGGGCTAGGCCGTCACCGGGTGGATCTTCAGGTTGCAGGTATCGAGGGAGGCGTCGACGGTCCGGGTGTCGGTCGAGTTGGGCGGAGTTACTTGGGTTTTCACTACCTTCAGGTCGGGTTTGCCGAAGACGCCGCAGGCGACGGACTCGGCGACGGCCTGGGCGGGGTGGCCGGATTTGACGACGACCGTGGCTTCGGGGTCGGCGTCCTGAGCCATGTAGCCGCCGGGGGTGCGCTCGGCGTGGATCACCTCGCCGGTGTCGGTGGTCTCGTCCAGACCGGGGTAGCCGTGCAGGGTGCACGCCTGGGCGGGGTTGGCGATCGAGAAGGTGAGGGTGATGCCGTGGTGGCTCATGGCGGCGCCGCGACCCTTGGCGGTGATCTCGACCTGGCCGGGCGCGCAGGCGGCGATCGGGGTGTCGGCGGAGGTGGTGGTGGCGGAGGCGCCGGTCGTGGGGCCGGGGTTGCCTGTGGCGCTGGGGTTTCCGCCGCCGGATGAGACGGGGGCCGCGGAGGTCGCCGGGGCGGATCCGGGCGTCGCCCCGTCCGTGCAACCGGTCGCCGCCGCGACCACCGCGCCGGCCAGTAGCACCGTCAATACTGTCGAACGCATCGTTCACCTACCCCTTCGATCATCGGACCTCTTCAAGATCGACTCTAGGGACGATCCTGTTAACCACCGCCGCACCGGTTTTCGGCAGGGCCCCGGCCGAACGACCGACCCACCGCCACAAACTGTCACAGACAATTTTGCGCTAGATCTACCGAGCGGTCAGTCTATGAGTTAGCGTTCGCGATGTAACCGTGACCACATCGCACCTCGACTTGTGCGCCCGGTCACGACACAAACGGGCAGGCACAACGAAGACGGGGGTACCGCGATGGGGCGGTTCAGGGGCATCCGGCGGTCCAAGCCGGCAGCGGTGCTGGCGGTGACGCTGCTGGGGGCGGCGGTCCTGCCGATGCACGGAGCATCGGCGGACCTGCAGTCCGATCTCGCCGATCAAGTGCAACAGTTCCTCGACGTGGGCCGCACCTCGGTGCCACGGGCGGAGTGCGGCGCGGACTCGCTGCCGGAAAGGGGCCTGCAGGGCGATGTTCCGGCCGACGACCGCAACGGTGGGCGCAGCACGCTGGGCTATCGCTGCAACCTGTCGTTCGTGGGCGGGTATGTCGGGAAGGGCGCGGGCATCACCTCGACGACCTACGACCACTGCTCGTACACCGGATCGCTGTTCCCGGGCAACATTCTCGGGCCCGCGCAGGGCGTGCAGGTGCTCGACGTGTCGGATCCGGCGAACCCGGTGGAGACCGGCAGCCTCACCGAACCGGCCATGCTCGCGGGCACCTGGGAGTCGCTGAAGGTCAATGCCGAGCGGAAACTGCTGGTGGGCACCGGTGTTCCGGTCGGTGAGGGCGCGGGATACCTGTCGGTGTACGACATCTCCGACTGCGCGCATCCGCGACTGCTGAACCCGGGCGCGGGCACGAATCTGCTGATGCCGCTGCCCATCACGACGCACGAGGGCGGCTTCTCCCCCGACGGTCGCACGTATTGGGCCTCGGGCATCGCGCCCGGCTTCGTCAGCGCGGTCGATCTGACCGATCCGGCCAATCCGCACGTGATCTGGCAGGGCCTGACCGGCATCGAGGCGCACGGCTTCGGCATCAGCCCCGACGGCAACCGCATGTACCTGTCCGCGCTCGGCGGCTTCACCGTGCTCGACATCAGCGCCGTCCAGCGCCGCGACCCGAATCCGCAGGTCCCCCATCTGGGACGGGTGTTCTGGACCGACGGCTGGGCGACCCAGCACAGCATCCCGGTCACCTACGACGGCAAGCCCTACCTGTTCACCGTGGACGAGGGCGGCGCGGGCGGAGTAAAGCTCATCGACGTCTCCGACGACACCAATCCGTCGGTGGCGGCCAAGCTCAAACTGGAGATCAACCTGCCCGAGAACCAGGATTCGGCGCTGGCCTCGGCCATGGGCGGCTCGGTGTTCTCCTACGACGCCCACTACTGCGCCGCCGACCGGCCCACCAATCCGACCGCGCTGGCCTGCGGGTGGGAGGAATCCGGCATCCGCGTGTTCGATGTGCGGGATCCGTTCCACCCCAAGGAGATCGCCTACTTCAATCCGCCCGCGCGCAAGGGCCGCAACCTGGAGTTGTGGAACTCCCCGCACGCGCTGGCCTCGCTGATCGGCCCGCCGGTCATGGAGTTCCCGTCGGCGGCGCGCGCCATGCTGGAGGGCAAGTTCGATCCCAACCAGGCGCTCTCGTCGCGGACGGGCATGCTGGCCTTCGGCGACCTGTCCACCGACTGGTGCTTCTCGCCGCCGGAGTGGCACGGCAGTCAGCTGTGGGCGACCTGCAATGACAACGGGTTCATGGTGTTGCAGCTCGCCGAGGACGTGTACACGCCGCCCGCCGACCAGCAGTCCGTGGTGGGTTCGTGACGGGAACCCTGCGTGAACGGGTGCGGCGGCCACTGGCGATCGCCGCGCTCGCCCTCACCCTGCTGGCCGCCGGGATGCTGCTGCGCCCCCTGCTGATCCCCGAGCACGAGACACCGGCTGTGCTCAGTCAGACCGAGATCGGGTTCAGTCAGGATATGGCCACGCACCATGAACAGGCCCTGATCATGGTGCAGCGCCTGGATTCCGGCGTCGATCCGACCGTACGTCAGCTGGCCCAGCAGATCGCCGATGCCCAGCGCATGGAAATCGGCACCCTGCTCGGCTGGCTGCGCCTGGCCAACGCATCACCGGACTCCAAGCATCCGATGGCGTGGATAACCTCGGATTCGGCCGGTGCGCACGATCATTCGATGCCGACCATGGCCGCCACCAACGGCACCTCCATGCCCGGCATGGCGACCCAGACAGAACTCGATGCCCTGGCCGTCGCGCGCGGCAAGGACGCCGAAGTCCTGTTCCTGCAACTCATGCTGCGTCATCATCGCGGTGGCGTGGCCATGGCGAAGGCGGCCGATCAGCTGGTCGCGTCGGGCCCGGTGAAGGAGGCCGCGCGCGGCATGATCGCTGCCCAGTCGCAGGAAGCGGGGCTGATGACGATCATGCTCGCGCAACGCAATGCCCAACCCCTGTCGTGAGATTCCCGACCGTCCCTCACGACCGTGTCGTGTGCTGTACTGACCGCATGATCGAATCCGGTGGGTCGACCGAGATCGTCGACGCGGTGGTCGAGCAGTCACTGCTGGGCGGGCCGCGCCGGTACACCCGCGTCCAGGTCGCCGAACTGTCCGGCGTCCCCGTCGAGCAGGCCCGGAAATTGTGGGTGGCCCTGGGATTTCCGGCCGCCGCGAGCGACGACGAGGTGGCCTTCACCGACAGCGACGTGGCCGCGGTGCGCGCCTTCGCGGCGCTGAGCGCGGCCTCGCTGACCAATGAGCAGAGCCAGGTCGCCGCCGCCCGCACCATGGGTCAGGCGATGGCGCGCCTGGCCGAATGGCAGGCCGACCTGATCACCCGCGAGGTCACCGGCCGCCTCGCCGCCGACAACGGCACGACGCCCGAGGCGAGCCGGGACGCGACCGCGCGCGCCATCGCGGTGCTGGCCGAACTGCACGACTACGCCTGGCAGCGGCACCTGGCCGCGGCGCTGAGCCGCACCCACGAATCCGGTACCGCCACAAGGCCATTGCTGGTGGGGTTCGCGGACATGGTCGGCTACACCCGGCTCTCGCGGCACCTGGACCCCGACGAACTCACCGAACTGCTCGACGCCTTCGAGACCACCACCACCGAGGTGATCACCGCCCACGGCGGGTGGGTCATCAAGAACGTCGGCGACGAAGTGATGTTCGCCGCCGAGCACCCTCGCGACGGCGCCCGCATCGCCCTGGACATGCACAGGGCGATCGCCCGTGCGGCCCAGACGATCTCGGAGATGCCGCAGATCCGCGTCGGTCTGGCCTACGGCCCCGTCCTCACCCGCTTCGGCGACCTCTACGGCACCGTGGTCAACGTCGCCGCCCGCCTCACTGGCGTGGCCCGCCCCGGCACCGTCCTGGCCGACGACGGCGCCGCCGCGATCCTCGACGCCGACACCGACCTGACCTTGCGCCATCTGCGCAGCGTGCGAGTGAAAGGCATCTCCCGCCTGCGCTCCCACGTCGTCCGCGAGCGCAAACGGCGATAGTCGTCGACTGCACACGCATATCCCGCGTGCGTTCCACGTTGTGTGCGAGCGCAAGCCGGGGTAGTTCCGCGCGGCCACGCGACCGGGCGCGACCGCGCGGCCAACAAGCACACGCGCACGACCTAGAGGTACGGAGCACGGACAAGCGGCCGACGGCACGGCCCGCCGCGGTTGCCCTGCGCTCCCCGGCGGCGGCCCGGGCTCCGACAGCGCCCTCGACCTGCTCGGCGCGCCCACCCGGGCCGGGTGACGACGGGTGCGAAATCTCACGGGATCGGGGGTTCGGGGGGGTGGGTATCGTCAGGTGTGATGATCGGCCACGGTGGCCGGGGAAGGGTTGGCCTGCCACGATGACCCAGGCGGAAGCGCTCACCATTCCCGCGCACATCCACGGCTATCCGGAGATCGTGTTCGGCGGGTATCTCGCGGGACTGCTGGCCGCCGAGGCCGGCGGGGACACCGTGCGCGTCGATTTCCGCCGTGCGGTCATGGTCGGCACCCCGATCCGGTTGTCGAGCCCCGCGGGCGGCCGGGCCGCGTTCACCGCCACCGACGACACCCTGCTGGTCGAAGCCACACCGAGTGTGCTGACCCTGGACCCGCGGCCCACCCCGTCGTGGACCGCCGCGAAATCCGCTGTCGAACTGGCCTTGTCGGGCGACCGGACCGTCACCGACTGCTACGGCTGCGGGCTGGGCTGTGCGCCCGGTCGCGGACTGCGACTGTTCCCGTCGGAGCTGCCCGGCACACGGATGATGGCCGCGGCCTGGACTCCTGACGCGGGCCTCGCCGACGAGACCGGGGAGCTGCCACCGGAAATCGTCTGGTCGGCGCTCGACTGTCCCGGAGGTCGTGCGGCCTTCGTCTTCTCCGAGATGGGCAGCGGCGCGTTCACCGCCGCCCTCACCGCGACTCAGCTACGACCGATGTACGCCGGAGCCGACTACATCTCCCACGCCTGGGTGATCGCCCGCGACGGCCGCAAACACACGGTGGGCGTGGCACTCTCGACCGCCGACGGCGAGCTGTGCGCGTTGTCCGAAGCGCTCTGGATCGAGCCCCGGCAGGGCTGATCCGCCGCGCGGGGCACGACAGGCCGCGCGATACCTGCCGAAGTCGGTCGAAGCGGACGAATTCCCTTGGCCACGAGCCATACTCACGAAAACCGGCGGGCGCGGCCGCGGATCTCGTGTCAGACTGACCGCGTGGCAGGCTCCGCAGCACCGAACGCCCAAACGGACGCGATGGCCGAGGTCATCGACTGGAAAGCGGTCGGTCCCGCGTTCCACCAGTTCTGGACCAGCACCTACGCCCACGAGGTGGCGAATACGACCCGCCTCACCGGCAGATTCCGCAACTACGGCCAGTTCTCCCGTTTCCTGGCCATGGCCGCCAGCGCCGTGGTCACCGGCCTGGCCGGTTTCGAGGGTTCGCTGATCCGCGCCGCGACCGCGGTGGCCGGCGGCATCGCGGTGGTCGCCACCGGCAGTGCGGCGCTCTTCCGCACCGATCAGCGGCTGGCCGCCAACCGCCGCACCCAGCAAGCACTGTTGTCGGAGGGCTGGAAATTCGTCTCGGGCGCGGACGGTTACGAGGGCGGCCCCACACCCGCGAACGCCACCAAGTTCATCACCACGGTCGAACTGCTGCTGTCGACCTACATCGACACCTACGTCCGCACCATCGACGAACCCACCCCCGCCGGCTGACCCGCCGGATGACACGCCCTGGATGGTCCGAATCACCATCCAGGACATGCCGTTCGACGAACGATCAGAGGTTGGCGATGGTGTGCTCGAGCCGCTCGGCGACCAGTTGGCGGGCCTTCTCGCGCGCAGCGCGGGCCGATAACCGGTGGGGTACACCGGATCCGCCGGGGCGTACCCCTTGAGCACCTCCTTGGCCAAGGTGATCTTGTGGACCTCGGTCGGCCCGTCCGCGATGGCCATGATCTGCGCGTAGGTCATCATGTCGGTGAACGGCAGGTCGGTGCTGACGCCGATGGCCCCGTGCAGATGCATGGCGCGCTGGGCGATGTCGTGCATGACCTTCGGCATGGCGACCTTGATGGCGGCGATGTCGTGACGCACCTTGCGGTAGTCCTGCTCCTGGTCGATACGCCACGCGGTGCGCAGCACCAGCAGCCGGAACTGCTCCATCTCGATCCAGGACTCGGCGATCTTCTCCTGCGTCATCTGCTTGCCACCGAGATTGCCCCTGCCCATCGGGCGGGACACGGCGCGCTCGCACATCATGTCGAAGGCCTTGCGCACCAACGCGACCGTGCGCATGGCGTGGTGGACACGGCCGCCGCCCAGACGCGTCTGGGCCACGATGAAGCCGAGCCCCTCGGCCCCGAGCAACGAATCCGCGGGAATGCGGACATCGGTGAACCGCAGGTGGCCTTCGTGTTCGCTGAAGCCGGGGACGGTGAAGTTCTTCACGATCTCCAGGCCCGGGGTGTCGGCGGGGACGATGAACATCGACAACCGCTGGTGCGGGGGCGCGTCCGGATCGGTGACCGCCATGACGATATGGAAGGTGGCGAATTCGGCGGCGGAGTTGAACCACTTCTCGCCGTTGATGACCCACTCGTCGCCATCGCGGACCGCACGCGTCACGAAGGCGGTCGGGTCGGAGCCGCCGGTCGGCTCGGTCATGACGTAGCAGGACCCGATCTCGCCGTCGAGCAGCGGCTGCAGGTACTTGGCCTTCTGCTCGGGCGTCCCGAAATGCGCCAGGATCTCGGCATTGCCGGAATCCGGGGCCTGACAGCCGAACACCAGCGGCGCCCACTGCGAGGTGCCGAGGACCTCGTTGAGCAGGGCCAGCTTCAGCTGCCCGTAGCCGGGGCCACCGAGTTCCGGACCCAGGTGGCAGGCCCACAGCTGCTGTTCTTTCACCTTCTCCTGCAGCGGCTTCATGAGCGCGCGGATCCCGGGGTTGGTGCGGTCATACGGATTGGGGTAGATCAGGTCGAGGGGTTCCACCTCGGTGCTGACGAACTCCGCGACCCAGTCCAACTTCTTCTGATACTCCGGGTCGGTGCCGAAATCCCAAGCCATGGTCAGCCTTTCGTGCTCGTACGCGGTTGGATGAGTCCATCCAGGACGGTGGTGCAGAGAATGGCGGCGATCTCGTCGGGCGTGTGCTGCCCGTCGGGCCGGTACCAGAAGGTCACCGAATTGAGCATGCCGAGCACGCCGTTGGTGACCACGTGGTCGGCGGTGCGCAGCACGCCCGCGGCGGTGCCCGCGTCGATGACCTGCTGCCACAGGTTTTGGATGCGGTCCCGCAGTTCTTGCAGTTGGCGCGCCCGCTCACCGCCGAGGGCGGCCACGTCGCGCAGCTGGATCGCGACGGCGCGACGGTTGTCGATGATCATGACCACGTGCGAGTGGATCAGCTTGCGCAGCTTGGTGACCGGATAGTCGGCGCTGTGCGCGATCCGCTCGGCCTCGGCCAGCATGAGGCGCGTGTAGTCGCCGAGGATCTGCCACAGCAGCTCCTCCTTGGACCCGATGTGGTAGTACAGCGCCCCGCGCTGCACCCCGGCCCGGTCCCCGATCTCGGCGACGCCGGTGCCGTGGAACCCTTTCTCCGCGAACAGCTCCAGCGCCGCGCGCACGATCCGCTCGCGGGTCTCCCCCGGCCCGGCCTCGGAGGCGAGCGGGCGGCCGCGGCGGCGGGCCGGAACGGCGGCGGTCACCGGAATCCACCGTCCAGGGCCAGTGTCGCGCCGGTGCAGTAGGCGGAGGCGTCGGAGGCGAAGAACAGCGCGGCCCCGACGATGTCGGCGGGCGCGCCGAGACGGCCGAGCGCGGTGTGTCGGGCCAGCTCGGTGCGCATCTCCGCGGGCCACGCTTTGGCGATATCGGTGTCGAAGGGCCCGCAGCGAATGGTGTTGACCCGCACCGAGGGCCCGTAGGTGTGAGCGAATCCGCCGGTCAGCGCCTCGAGCCCGGCCTTGGCGGCCGCGTAGGGCACCGCGAGCGGTTCGGGATGGGCGGCCTCGATCGAAGATATATTTACGATCGATCCCCCACCGCCGGCGGCCATGCGCGCGCCGATGAGCGCCGAGAGCCGGAACGGCCCCTTGAGATTGGTGGCGATCACCTTGTCGAACATGGCCTCGGAAACCTGGTCCAAGCGGGGATAGAGCAGCGACATGCCCGCGTTGTTGACCAGTACGTCGACGCGCCCGAACTCCGCGTAGGCCGCGTCGGCGAGCGTGTCGCACTGTGCCCAATCACCCACATTGCAGGCCACGGCCAGTGCTCGCTGTCCTGTGGCGTCGCGCACTTCGCGCGCCAGCTCCTCACACGCGTCGAGCTTGCGACTGGCGATCACGACGTCGGATCCGGCGGCCGCGAACGCGCGCACCATCTCCCGTCCGAGTCCGCGACTGCCGCCCGTCACCACAGAGACCTTGCCCGACAAGGGTTTTCCCATGAACCGCACCTTCACGCCGTGCCCCCGGAAAATGTTCCACCCAGTACATTAAATGTACCGATCGATACAATCAACCCCCATCGGCCGAGGCCCTCACCCCGAGGCCGGGGAATACCGTCCCGTACCGGCGAGTAATATGACGGGCGTACTTTTTCCACCCGGCTTCTCGAAATGAGGCAATAGATGACAGAGCGGATTCAGGTCGGCGGGCTGCAGGTTGCCAAGGTGCTCCACGATTTCGTGGAGAACGAGGCCCTCCCCGGCACCGGTGTTGATTCCGCCGCGTTCTGGTCGGGTGCCGAGGCCGTCATCAATGACCTCGCCCCCCGCAACCGCGCACTGCTGGCGGAACGCGACGACATCCAAGCCAAGATCGACGAGTGGCACCGCGCGAACCCGGGCGCAGGCTACGACAAGGCTGCCTACAAGCAGTTCCTCACCGAGATCGGCTATCTCCGTCCCGAACCGGCCGACTTCCAGATCGGTACCGAGAACGTGGACGCCGAAATCGCCACCCAGGCCGGACCGCAGCTGGTCGTGCCGGTGATGAACGCCCGCTTCGCCATCAACGCCGCGAACGCGCGCTGGGGCTCGCTCTACGACGCCCTGTACGGCACCGATGCCATCTCCGAGGCCAATGGCGCGGAGAAGGGCTCGGGCTACAACAAGGTCCGCGGTGACAAGGTCATCGAGTGGGCCCGCAACTTCCTCGACGACGCGGTGCCGCTGATCACCGGCTCGCACGTCGGCTCCACCAAGTACTCGATCGAGGACGGCGAGCTCGTGGTCGGCCTCGAGGACGGCACCGAGATCGGCCTGGCCGACAACGACACCCTCGTCGGCTACCTGGGCGACCCGGCCAACCCGACCTCGATCCTGTTGAAGCACAACGGGCTGCACATCGAGATCCAGATCGACCCGTCCTCCCCCATCGGCTCCACCGACACCGCCGGTGTCAAGGACCTGGTGCTGGAGTCCGCGGTCACCACGATCATGGACTTCGAGGACTCGGTCGCGGCCGTGGACGCCGAGGACAAGGTCCTCTGCTACCACAACTGGCTAGGCCTGATGAAGGGCGATCTGGCCGAGGCGGTGTCCAAGGGCGGCAAGACCTTCACCCGCACCATGAACCCGGACCGCGTCTACACCGCGATCGACGGCGGCGAGCTCGTGCTGCACGGCCGTTCGCTGCTGTTCGTGCGCAACGTGGGTCACCTGATGACCTCCGACGCGATCATCGACGCCGCGGGCAACGAGATCCCCGAGGGCATCATGGACGGCCTGATCACCGTCCTGATCGCCAAGCACGCCCTGAACGCCGCGAATGACGCGACCGCGCTGCGCAACACCCGCACCGGCTCGATCTACATCGTGAAGCCGAAGATGCACGGCCCGGACGAGGTGGCCTTCACCAACGAGCTGTTCGGCCGCATCGAAGAGGTCGTGGGCCTGCCGGCCAACACCCTCAAGGTCGGCATCATGGACGAGGAGCGCCGCACCACGGTGAACCTGAAGGCGTCCATCCACGCCGCCAAGGACCGCGTGGTGTTCATCAACACCGGCTTCCTGGACCGCACCGGCGACGAGATCCACACCTCCATGGAGGCCGGGCCGATGGTCCGCAAGGCCGAGATGAAGGGCCAGCAGTGGATCAAGTCCTACGAGGACTGGAACGTCGACACCGGTCTGGCCACCGGCCTGCCCGGCAAGGCGCAGATCGGTAAGGGCATGTGGGCCATGCCCGATCTGATGGCCGAGATGCTGGTCCAGAAGATCGGCCACCCGAAGTCCGGCGCCAACACCGCCTGGGTGCCCTCGCCCACCGCCGCCACCCTGCACGCCACCCACTACCACCTGGTGGACGTGTTCAAGCGGCAGGCCGAGATCGCCAAGGGCGGCCCCCGCGCCACCGTCGACGAGATCCTCGAGATCCCGCTCGCCCCGAACACCGACTGGTCGCCCGAGGAGATCCAGCAGGAGCTGGACAACAACTCGCAGGGCATCCTCGGCTACGTGGTGCGCTGGATCGACCAGGGCGTCGGCTGCTCGAAGGTGCCCGACATCAAGGACATCGGCCTCATGGAGGACCGCGCCACCCTGCGCATCTCCAGCCAGCTGATGGCCAACTGGCTGCGCCACGGCATCGTCACCGAGGCCGACGTGATCGCCTCGCTCGAGCGCATGGCCCCCGTCGTCGACCGCCAGAACGCCGGCGACTCGTCGTACTTCGCCATGTCCCCGGACTTCAACGCCTCCATCGCCTTCCAGGCGGCGAAGGAACTGGTCCTCGAGGGCACCACCCAGCCCAACGGCTACACCGAACCGATCCTCCACCGCCGCCGCCGCGAGGCCAAGGCCGCCGCCAAGTGCGTGTAGGTTCCGACTTCGTTTGAGCTGCAACGGAATCCCCGGTCGATCACCATCGGCCGGGGATTCCCCCGTTTCGGAGCGGGTCGGATACGCTGCGCAGCGTCAATCACCCCGAGCATGAGGATTTATCGATGGGTTCAGCCGTTCTCGAGATCGTCAATGTCATCCTGACCCACGTCAACGCGACCGTGTCGTGGTTCACCTCGGGCTCGGCGGGCCCGATCCCGCTGTAAGACCGCGCGGACGACAGCGCGAACCCCTCCACCGTATGAACGGTGGAGGGGTTCGGGCGTTTTCGGGTCAGAGACTGGCGGAGGCGGTGGCGAATTCACCGGCGCGAGCCAGGGCGACGTCCTCTTCGACCTCGTGCGGGGTCAGGCGGCGGCCGGTGCGGCCGAGGCCGAAGCCGGCCAGCAGCGCTGCCACCGCGAAGAAGGCCGCGCCGGTCAGGAAGGCGATGCGGTAGGCGTCTTCGGCCGGGAGCGTGATCACCGCGCCGTTGGGCAGGGCGTGGCCGAGGGTGTCGCTGGTGAGGATGGTGACGACCAGGGCGCTGCCGATGGCGCCGCCGACGGTGCGCATGATCGAGTTGATCGAGTTGGCGATGCCGGTCTCGTGCGGCGCCACATTGGCGACCAGGAGTGCGGGCATGGCGGCGTAGGCGATCGCGATGGCCGCGTTCGCGACGATCAGTGCGACAACGACTTCCGCGCTGGTCGTGTGCAGCACCGCCAGGGCGGTGAGCGCGCACAGGCCGATGACGCTGGCGAGCAGCAGGACATACCGCGCGCCGATCCGCCCGACCAGGCGGCCGGCGATCGGGCCCATCACCACCGAGACCACCGCGCCCGGCAGCATGAAGGCCACGCTGGTGCGCAGCACGGAGGCGTCGAAACCGAAGCCGGCCAGCGCCCGCGGCGTCGCCACGAAGTAGGTCGCCCCGAGGAACACGCTGAACATCGCGAAACCGACGCAGAAGCTGGCCATATTGGTGACCGCGACCGGGCGGTGCGCCAGCAGCGAGGTCGCCACCAGCGGCGAACGCAGCTTGGACTGCAGCACCAGGAACCCGGCCAGCACGACCACCGACGCAATGAACAGTCCGATCACGCGGGCACTGCCCCAACCCCACTCGTGGCCTTGGGAAATCGGCAGCAGCAGGCAGACCAGACCGACGCCGAGGACAGCGGCGCCCACGTAATCGACGCGGCCGCCCTGGCCCGCGCGCCGCGGCAGGATGAAGAACGCCAGCGCCAGCACCACCACGGTCAGCACGACGCACAGCCAGAAGATGCGGCGGTAGTCCGCGCCGCCCTGCGTCAGCAGACCCGTGGCCACCAGCGCGACACCGCTGCCCACGCCCAGCGTCGACGCGGTAACGGCCAGGGCCCCGGTCAGGCGCTCGGCGGGAAGTTCATGGCGCAGCACGCTGATCGCCAGCGGGAACAGACCGAAACTGGCGCCCTGCAAGGCCCTTCCGACGATGAGCAGATCGATGCTGTGCGCCGAGGCCGCGATCAGGCTGCCGGCCAGCGTCACCACCAGCGTCGCCAGGATGACCGGCTTGTGTCCGTAGACATCACCCAATCGCCCGAGCAGTGGTGTCAGCGCCGAGGCGGCCAGCATGGTCGCGGTCGTGACCCATCCGACGGTGGTCGCCGAGACGCCGAGCTGCAGACCGATCTGCGGCAGCGCCGGCACGGGCAGGGTCTGGGCCATGGCCAGAAGAAACACGGTGCTGGCCATGGTCAGCACGATCGCGGTCGGCGACGCGGAACGCCGATGCTCGAGCGGGGAGGTCATTCGTGAAACCCTACGACGGAATCGACACAGTGTCGATTATGATAGACGCCACGTCCATTGCAGGAATGGAACTCGAATAGGGTGAACACATGGCGCAGCAGGGCGGACGCAAGGTGAAGCAGACCCGAGTCACGACCGAGAATCTGCGCCGCCGCGGCGCCGTGTCGAAGGGTGATCAGCGCGAGGCCGAGATCCTCGACGCGACCCGCCGGCTGCTGACCAAGAAGCCGATGGCCAACCTGACCGTCGACGACATCACCACCGCGACAGGCCTTTCGCGCACCAGCTTCTACTTCTACTTCCCGTCCAAACACGCGGTTCTCGCGCGCCTGATGGAGGACGTGAGCGACGGTTACGCCAAGACCCACGTCTGGCTGCCGTCCACCGGCCCGCAGCGCGAACTGCTGCGCACCCAACTCGCGGGGACGGCCGCGATCTGGCACGACAACAGCACGATCCTGGTCTGCTCACTGGAGGGTTACGACAACAACTACCCGCCGCTGACCGAATTCATCGCCACCATCCAGAACCGATTCACCAGCGCGCTGGCCGCCAAGATCGAGCGCGACCGCGCGGCCGGCCTCGCTCCCGAGGGCATCGACTCGGCAACGCTGGCGGCACTCGTCACCCTGATGCGCGACGGCCGGCTCTCGCAGTTGTCCGCGGCGCCCCCGGACGAGGTGAATCGCGGCCTCGACGATCTCACCGAAGCGGTCCTGCGCCTGATCTACGGCCGACTGGACTGACCCTGCTGATCGATGCCCCGCGCCGATCGGGCGTCAAACAAATCAACTGACCACGATGACCGATTTGCCGCGTGAGTGGCCGGCGGCCAGATGGGTGATGGCGGCGGGCGCTTCGGACAGGGCGTAGGTGCGGTCGATGTGCGGGACGACCGCGCCCGCGGTAGCGAGCTCGGTGAGCGTGACCAGGGCTTCGGGCTTGGGCAGGGCCAGCAGCGCGCGCAGGCGCTGACGCGCGAAGGGCGAGAGCAGCTCGGCGCGCACCGAACGGCCCAGGCCGCCGAAGAAACGGCCGCCACCCTCACCGCCGCCGAGGACCAGGGTGCCGGTCTCGGTGAGCAGGTCGCGCAGCACCGCCAGCGGGCGGTTGCCGGCCATATCGAGGATGAGGTCGTAACGGCCGCTGAGCTTTTCGGTCCGGTAGTCGATGACGCGGTCCGCGCCGAGCCCGGTGACGAAGGCGGAGGACGCGCCCGAGCACACGCCGGTCACCTCGGCGCCGTAATGCTTGGCCAGCTGGACCGCCAGGTGACCGACACCGCCGGAGGCGCCGATGATCAGCACGCGCTGACCCGCCTCGATACGGCCCGTGTCGCGCAAACCGGTGAGCGCGGTCGTACCCGAGATCGGTAGCGCCGCAGCCTGTTCGAAGCTCAGATTGGCGGGCTTGCGTTGCAGCTTGGCCGCGGGGGCGGCGGCGAATTCGGCGAACGAACCGGGGACCGTCCCGAACACCTCGTCACCGGGCTCGAATGCGGTGACCTGCGGGCCGACCGCTTCCACGATGCCCGCGACATCCCAGCCGCGCACCCGCTCCCGGGGTTTGCCGGGGCCCAGCGCCAGCCGGGCGACCAGTGGTTCGCCGGTCATCATGTGCCAGACGCTGGGGTCCACACCCGCGGCGCGGACCCGGACGAGCACCCCGTCCGGCCCGGTCTGCGGGGTGGGAATGTCGGTGTAGGACAACGCATCGACGGTGCCGTAGGCGTCCTGGGTGATGGCTTTCACGACTCATCCTCTTCCGGGTATTCGAAGACCTCGTCCAGCGCTGCCCGGAAGACCCGGGCGATCTGGAACGCCGTCTCCAGCGATGGCGAATACTTGCCTTGTTCGATGGCATTGACGGTCTGGCGGGTCACGCCGAGCCGGTCGGCCAGCTCGGCCTGGGTCATCTCGCCGTGGGAGAACCGCAGGGCGCGAATGTTGTTGGTGACCTTCGTGGGTTTCACCATGGCCACATCCCCCGCCGGTAGGCCACCAGCTTGGCGGTCGCGCCGACGACCGCGGACAGCGTGAATCCGAGGTAGATGACATTGGCGATCCAGAAGGTGTCACCGTTCGCCAAGGCCAGCACCAACGCTCCGACCGCGCCGAGAATCACGAACGCTTGGCCGACATGCGTTCCGCGCAGGTCGATTTCGCGGTCGCGCTGATCGCGCCGGTCGCGATCGTGGGATCCGATGGCGACGGCGATGGCGGCCACGATCGAGGCCGCGATGGAACCCCCGATCGCCCACAGCATCGGCGCGACATAGGCGACCTCGACCAGCGCCGTGTGCCGCGCCCGCACCAGCACGACGATCAGGTAGATCACGTACGAGACGACGGCCGCGACACCCAGGATCCAGGTTCGCTTCTCCTCATAGGGCATGCGATCAGTGTAAAGAAATCACGACACGATGTACAGTTTTCTTTACATCGCCGCGAAATACGCTTCGCCGCAATCGATTCCATCGGCTAGTGTCGGAACCATGGCCGACCTCGAAGCACCGGACCGGATCGAATCCATCGGACCGGAATTCTTCGCCGACCCCCACGAGCACTACCGCCGCTGGCGCGAGCACGGGCCGGTACGGCAAGTTCGCTTCCCGGACGGCATCATCCGCTGGGTCGTCCTCGACTACGCCGCAGGCCGCGCCGCCCTCAACGATCCGCGGTTGCGCAAAGCGGCCGCCGTCAACGACGAACTGCTCAGCGCCAAACGTGGCGTCCCGCCCTCGGACCCGAAGCAGTTGGCCGTGCTCACCCACATGCTCAGCACCGATCCGCCGGGGCACACCCGGTTGCGCAAACTGGTGACCCGCGCCTTCACCCCGCGCCGGATTGCCGCCCTCACCCCGCGCATCGAGGAGATCACCGACAACCTGCTCGACGCGATGGCGGGCCGGGCCGAAGTGGATCTGCTGCACGAATTCGCCGAACCGCTGCCGATCACGGTGATCTGCGAACTGCTCGGGGTGCCCCTCGCCGATCGCACCGATTTCCAGGAGTGGACCCACGCACTGGTCGCGGTGGCCGGGCTCGAGGAGAACCGGGCCAGTGCCGCGGCCGCCATGGCCGACTATCTGACCAGGCTGGTGCGGGCCAAACGTGAACGGCCGGAATCGGATCTGCTGTCGGCGCTCGTCGTTCCCGCCGACGACGGCGACACCCTCACCGAATCCGAACTCGTCGGCATGGCCACGCTGCTGCTGATCGCCGGACACGACACCACCGTGAACCTGATCGCCAACGGCACCCTCGCCCTGCTCCGCAACCCCGAGCAGCTGCGCGTCCTACAGGCCGACCACGACGCGATTCCCGACGCCATCGAGGAATTCCTGCGTTTCGACGGTCCGGTGAACATGAGCACGGTCCGCCACACGGCCGAGCCGATCACCATCGCCGACACCGACATTCCCGCAGGCGAATTCGTCTTCGTCGCGCTGCCCGCCGCCAATCGCGACCCGGACCGCTACCAGGACCCCGACATGCTGGATCCGAACCGCGACACCGCGGGCCACGTCGCCTTCGGCCACGGCATCCACTTCTGTGTCGGCGCTCCCCTGGCCCGCCTGGAAGCCCGAGTCGCGTTCTCGGCCTTACTCTCCCGATTCCCGGATCTGCGTCTGGCGCGCCCGGCGCAGGAGCTGGAATGGCATCCGAGCACTCTCATGCACGGCCTGAAGGAGCTTCCCGTCCAGCTCTAGGCCTGTAGATCCAGCCCGGATTCGGGCTTTTCCGCGCGACTCGCCCATCGCGAGAGCGACGTGCGTCACAAAACTGGTCGGTCGACCAGAGCTAATGATTGGCGAATACCAAGACAAGCTGAGAAAACGCCTTCAAACGCTCGAGACAGAACAAACCGAGTGGTCACCTTTCGATAAAAGTTCGCCTTCCGAAACCGTTCGATGCGCTAACCTCACTCACGCCGTACTGGTGGGACCGCATTTTCGGACGATGTGGAGGTGTCGCAAGAATGGTCGGGACAGCAACGCCGCCGAGAGTTAGCCAGCGCTTAGCTGCGTGGTTCGATGCGGTCAAACAGTCCCCGTCGACATCCATATTAATTGCTATTGGTTTGCTGTCTTTGTTGTCCGCACTACTGACCAGTGGTCCCGTCCTGGCGGCCGTCGCGATCTGGTACCGCAGCAGCCGCAGCCTCGAGTCCAGCGCGACGCTGTTCTTCGCGACGCTGATCCTGATGGCCATGTTCGCCATCTCGGCGCTGTCCCTCGGCGCGGCTTGGCGCCGCACCCGCACCACCCCGATGCCGGCCGACGTGCAGGGTTGATCCCGCCGCGAAGAGAACGAGCTGCCTCATGACCGTAGTCGTTGTTCCCTCCGTTCACCGCCCGATCGCGCTGCTGCCCTGCCGGCAGATCACGCTCAGCTTCCAAGCCGAGCAGACCCGATTGCGCGACACCGCCGAGCGGCTCGCCCAGCTGTGCCACCGCCGCTGGCTGGGCCGGTCCGACTTCGATATGTTCCCGCCGTTGCACCGCTGGGGCACGGTCCCCAGTCTGCCGCTGCCCCAAGGCCTCCCGACGCCGCACAGCCTGATCAGCGCGGCGGCCCGGGGCGCGCATCTGGCCGCGTCCACCCCGGTCGAATTCCTGGCCGCCGCGATCATGCTGTCCACCGGCTGCCCGGCCGCCGCGACCACCGACCATCTCGCCCGCACGCCGGGACCGAGCCGAACCGCGCAATTGCTGAGCCTGTCGATCCTGGCCATGGACGAGGACGACGCCGCGCTGGCCGTCGATCTCGCGGCCACGGCCATCGCCGTCTCCGGCGGGCGGATCGCGCAGCGGCACGAAGACTGGATTCCGCTCGACGACCAGCTGCCCGAGCACACCGGGACCCACGGCTCGGTGGCCGGTTCGGTGCCCGCCGCCTGATATCGCACGACTCCGCGCGCCGCGTCAGAGCCCGAAGACGCGGCGCGCGTTGCCGTCCAGGTACAGCTCGCGGGTCTCGTCGTCCAGCTCCAGCGCGTCCAGACCGTCGAAAGCGTGCTGGGGCGCGATCATCGGATAGTTGGTGCCGAAGAGCACCTTGCGCCGCCCGCTTGCGGACTTCAGATACGAGACCAGTTCGGGCGGCAGCCTTTTCGTGGTGTAGGCGGAGGTGTCGATCACCACGTTCTCGTGTTTGCGGGCCACCGCGATCATCTCCGCGGTCCACGGGTAGCCGACGTGACCGCACACGATGGTCAGCTCCGGGAAGTCCAGGGCGATCCGGTCGATGTAGGGAATCGGGCGGCCCGGCTCCGAGGGCCGCAGCGGACCGGTGTGCCCGACCTGCGTGCAGAACGGGATCCCCAGGTCGACGCAGGCGGCGTAGAGCGGATAGAAGCGGGCGTCGGTCGGCGGCACCTCCCACAGCCACGGCAGCACCCGCACCGCCACGAAGCCCTGCTCGCGCACCCGATACCGCAGTTCCCGCACCGAGGGCATCGGGCGCCGCAGATCCACCGAGGCCACCCCGATCAACCGGTCCGGCGCCTCGGCGACCCAGTCGGCCACTTCGTCATTGGAGATGAGCACCCCTTCGGGCGCACACCACGCCGAGATCAGCGCCCGGTCGACGCCGCCGGCGTCCATGGCGGCGAGCGTGGTTTTCAGGGGGATCTCCCCCGTCGGTATCGCGCCGCCGGTCCAGCGGCGCAGCGAGTCGAAGATGTCGCGCGCGAGAAATCGCTCGGTCGGATGCTGCGCCCAGGCGTCGATGGTCACATCTCCAGTGTGCGGAACAAACGCGCGCCGCGGATCGTTGTCACTGCACCGGGGGCGAAAATAATCAGCCGACAAGCGCAGGGCCGTTGTGCCACCATGTGTTTCATCGATGATCACCCGACCGACACGGTCGTGACCAGCAGGAAGGAGGAGGCGGCTTTGAATCCGAGTATCGACGAACAGTACCGGGGCTTCGGCCGTCTCCGGGCCCATCAGTAACCGGCCGATTCCTTTTCCTGTTCGATCCCTTTCACGAAACATGGTGACGCCCATGCTGTTCCGTCATGCCGAAGACCCGGAGATAACCACCGACAATTGGATGAACGCCGGGGTGCTGCTGCTCAACGCCTCCTACGAGGCGCTGACCACGATCCGCGCCGAGCGCGCGGTGGTGCTGCTGCTCAGCGGTGCCGCCGAGACCGTCGCCGACCGGCAGCCGCAATTCCCGATCCGCTCGCGGCACCTGGAGCTGGCGCTGCCGGAGACCATCCGGCTCACCCGCTACATCTACCTCGAGCACCGGATCCTCACCCACGACGACGACAGCCGCGCCACCCTGCCCGCGGTCCTGCGCCGCGACCGGTTCCGCTGCGGGTACTGCTCCGGCTGGGCCCGCACCGTGGACCACATCCGCCCGCGGTCGAGGGGCGGGCCCAACACCTGGGCCAACCTCATCGCCGCGTGCGGTCCCTGCAATACGTACAAGGCGGACCGGACTCCCGCGGAGGCCGGCATGCGCCTGCTGTGGGAGCCCAAGGCCCCCAATGACCGAGAGCGGGCCCAGCGCCAGATCTGGAAGGAACTGGCCGCGTCCTGACTCGGCGAACCACCACACCCATCCCGCGTGATCGGACATGAAAGGAGCGAGATCCGATGACGAACACTGCACTTCGGGAGCAGACCCTGGCTGATCTGCTCCCCATCTCCGACTCGAAGGACTACTGGGCCCGCGCGGCCTGCAAGGGTGACCCGAACCACGAGGCGTGGTTCCCCTACCCCTCGCAGGACTTCGACTACGCCCGCGGCATCTGCGCGGGCTGCCCGATCCGCCGCGAATGCGGCGACTTCGCGGCCCGCACCGGCCAGTCCGGCGTCTGGGGCGGGCACGAGTACGACCGCGGCAAGATGATCCGCGACTGATCACGGGCGGCTGCCTCGGACCACGAGGCGGCCGCCCGTTTTCGTGCCGGTCGGATTGCGCGTAACCGGCTGGCACAGGTGGCGACCTGGGCGTCAACATAGGATGGTCGCTCGTGGGTACTCATCGCGCCGCCGGCGGGTCACGAGGTGTCAGCAAAGGACCGGTTATCGCAATCGTCGCGGTGATCGTGTTAGCGCTGGCCGTGGTCGGCTGGGCTTGGCTGTCGGATCGATCGAAGCAGAACGACAGCCGGGCCGCGTCGTCGTGCGTGGACGGCACCGCGACGCTCGCCGTCACCGTGGATCCGGATGTCCTGACGCCGGTGAAAGCGGCCGCGGACCGGTTCAACGCGACCAAGCCGCACGTGCGTGACCACTGCGCGCAGGTGAACGTGACCGCGCAACCCTCGGCGGCGATGGTCGCGGCGTTCCGCGCGAACAAATGGGATCCGGCGCTGGGGCCGCAACCCGCGTTGTGGATTCCGCAGTCCTCCCGTGCGGTCGAGCAGATGCGGGTGCCGGGACTGATCGCCGGTACCCCGGCGCCGATCGCGGTCAGCCCGGTCGTGCTCGCGATGCCCGAGGAGCTGCGCCACGCTCTCGATACCGCCAAAGTGCACTGGGCGGATCTGCCCAAGCTGCAAGCCGGTTCGCTCGCCGATGCCGGCCTGTCCGGCTGGGGCAAGCTGCGCCTGGCCCTGCCCGCCGGAGACGGTTCGCTCGCGGTGGCGGCCGCGGTCGGGTCGGGGGTATCGGGCACCGATCCTCTCGACGAGAAGGCCGTCGCCACCGGTCAGGTGATCTCCGCGATCTCCAACCTGGCCGCCATCGCGCCCGCCGCCAAGGACACGGAAGGGGCGCTCACCGAGCTGGCCGGTGCGACCGATGCCGCCGCCGCGCTGCACGCCGTGCCCGCCACCGAACAGCAGGTTCGCGCGCACCCGGGCCTGGCCACGTTCCGGCCCGACGCTGCCGGACCGGTCGCCGACTACCCGGCCGCCCAGCTCACCGGTCCCTGGGTCGACCAGACCCAGAATCTGATCGCGGGCCTGTTCGCCGACTTCCTGCGCGCTCCGGACCAGTCGAAACTGTTCACCGACAACGGTTTCGGCGCGGCGGCCCCTGCCGCCAAGGCGCCCGCGAAGGCGGTGCTGGACAAGGTGGATCAGATCCTCGCCCACCCCGTGCTCGGCGTGCAGGCGACCGTCCTGCTCGACGTGTCCTCGTCCATGTCCGCCGCCGAGGGCTACGGCACCCGGCTCGCCAACGCCGCCGCCGCGCTCACCTCCACGATGGGCGTGATGCCGCCGGAGTTCGGGCTGGGCGTGTGGGAGTACTCCAAGAACCTCGACGGGAACAACCCGTACAAGGTGCTCACCCCGACCGCGCCGCTCATCGACAATCAGCGCAATGCCCTCGGTCAGGCGCTGTCCACCGTGGTCGCGAGCCCGTCCAAGCCGGACCGCACCTATCCGACGCTGGAGGCGGCCTACAAGAACGTGCTCGCCAATTACGCCGCCGCGCGCACCAATTCGATCCTGCTCATCACTGACGGCCCCGAGGACGACTCCCCCGTCACCGGTGACCAGCTGCTCGCCGATATCGCCGCCGCGACCGATCCGGCGCATCCGGTGCGCGTGGACGTGATCGTGATCGGCGGCGCCGGCACCCAGACGCTGCAAACATTGGCCCAGCGCACCGGCGGCACCTACACCAAGGTGGGCACCACCGCGGATCTGCCGTTCGGCACAGCGGTTTCGCAACCCCTCACCACGCCGTGACGACAGCACCGAGAGCGTAGAGATGCCCGAGGGTGGCAACATCACGGCAACACATAGCTGTGATGTCCACTCCAGCCAGCAAACCCGTGGCATATTCGGCGAATGGCACACACTACGGGTCCCGAACCCACATTGAAACAGGGGCTGGCCGCCGGAACGACGATCGGAGCGGGCATTCTGCTGCTCGTCATCGGCGTGCTGTCGATCCTGCAGGGCATTTCCGCGGTGGCCTCGGACGACTTGCTGGTCGTCGGCTACGACTACATCTACAAGCTCAACACCACCGGCTGGGGCTGGATCCACATCGTCCTCGGCATCATCGAGGTCATCGTGGCGATCGGCCTGCTCCGCGGCACGGCCTGGGGCCGCACCGCCGCCCTGGTGCTGGCGGCGCTGTCCATCGTGGAGAACTTCCTCTGGATTCCCTACTACCCGGCGTGGTCGATCCTCATCATCGCCCTCGACGTCGTGGTGATCTGGGCCATCTCCACCTACAAGCCGGCCACCGCCTGATCCACCCCTGACACAACGCCAAGCGCCCCACCGGTCACGAGAACCGATGGGGCGCTTGCCTGTTCGACTAGCCGGCGCGGATCACTCCGCGTAGGCGTCCAGCGGCGGGCAGGAGCAGACCAGGTTGCGGTCGCCGTAGGCGCCGTCGATGCGGCGGACGGACGGCCACACCTTGGCGCGGGTGTGCTTGACGCCCATGGGGTACACGGCGGTTTCGCGGGTGTACGGGTGATCCCATTCGCCGACGAGGCATTCGGCGGTGTGCGGGGCGCCGCGCAGCGGATTGTCCTCGACCGGCCAGACGCCGGCCTCGACCTGGTCGATCTCGCCCTTGATGGCGATCATGGCGGCGATGAAAGCGTCCAGCTCTTCGAGGTTTTCGCTCTCGGTGGGCTCCACCATGAGGGTGCCCGCGACGGGGAAGCTCATGGTCGGGGCGTGGAAGCCGTAGTCGGCCAGGCGCTTGGCGACATCGTCGACGGTGACGCCGGTGCGCTTGGTGATCTCGCGCAGGTCCAGGATGCACTCGTGGGCGACCATGCCGTTGTCGCCGGTGTAGAGCACCGGGAAGTGCGGGTCCAGCTTGCGCGCAATGTAATTGGCGGAGGCGATGGCGGTCAGGGTGGCGCGGCGCAGGCCGTCGGCGCCCATCATGCGGATGTAGGCCCAGGTGATCGGGAGGATCGACGCCGAACCGTACATGGCCGCCGACACCGCGTGCGAGCCCTTCACCAGCGGGTCGCCGGGCAGGTACTGGGCCAGGTGCTCGCGCACCGCGACCGGGCCGACGCCGGGACCGCCGCCGCCGTGCGGGATGCAGAAGGTCTTGTGCAGGTTCAGGTGGCTGACGTCGCCGCCGAACTTGCCCGGACGAGCAAGGCCGACCAGGGCGTTGAGGTTCGCGCCGTCCACGTACACCTGGCCTCCGGCCTCATGCACCAGCTCGCACAGCTCGGCCACCTCGTGCTCGTACACGCCGTGCGTGGACGGGTAGGTGATCATGATGCAGGCCAGCCGCTCGGCGTGGTCGGCGATCTTGGCGCGCAGGTCGTCGAGATCGATGTCGCCGTTGGGGCTGGTCTTGACGACCTCCACCCGCATGCCGACCATGGCCGCGGAGGCGGCGTTGGTGCCGTGCGCGCTGGCGGGGATCAGGCACGTATCCCGGTGCGAGTCACCACGATCGAGGTGGTAGCGGCGAATCGCCAGCAGGCCCGCGTACTCGCCCTGGCTACCGGCGTTGGGCTGCAACGAAACCCGGTCGTAGCCGGTGACCGCGCACAGCCAGCCCTCGAGGTCCTCGATCAGCTTGATCAGGCCGGGCGCGTCCTCGACCGGCGCGTAGGGGTGCACGCGGTTGAAGCCGGGCCAGGTGATGGCCTCCATCTCGGCGGCCGCGTTGAGCTTCATGGTGCAGGAGCCCAGCGGAATCATGCTGCGGTCCAACGCGATGTCCTTGTCCGAGAGCGCGCGCAGGTAGCGCAGCATGGCGGTCTCGGTGCGGTACTTGGTGAACGCGGGCGCGGTCAGGTACTCGGAGGTGCGGACCTCGATGTGCGGGCGCTGCTTGCCGTGGAACAGCGCGCCCTCGGGGCCGACCGGGACCTCCGCGCCGAAGCAGTCGAGCACGGCCACGATGTGAGTGTCGGTGGTGACCTCGTCGCAGGCGATGGCCACGTGGTCGGCGTCGACCAGGCGCAGGTTGATGCCCTCGCCCTTCGCCTTGGCCACAACGGCTTCCGCGCCGCCGGGCACGTTGACCAGCACGGTGTCGAAGAAGCTCTGGTGCACGACGGCGTCGCCGAGGCCGGCGGCCAGCCACTGCGCGTGTCCGTGCACGCGGCGCGCGATCGATCGCAGACCGTCGGCGCCGTGGTAGGAGGCGTACATGCCGGCCAGGATGGCCAGCAGCACCTGGGCGGTGCAGATGTTCGAGGTCGCCTTCTCGCGGCGAATGTGCTGCTCACGGGTCTGCAGGGCGAGCCGGTAGGCGAGGTTGCCGTCGGCGTCCACCGAGACGCCGACCAGGCGGCCCGGCAGCTGCCGCGCGTGCGCGCTGTGCACGGCCAGGTAGCCGGCGTGCGGCCCGCCGAAGCCCAGCGGCACGCCGAAGCGCTGCGTGGTGCCGAAGCAGGCGTCCGCGCCCTGCTCGCCGGGCGGGGTGATCAGGGTCAGCGCGAGCAGGTCGGCGCCCACCGCGACCAGCGCGCCACGCTCGTGCGCGGCCTCGATGACCGGGGCCCAGTCCACGATCCGGCCCGACGCGCCCGGCTGCTGCACGATCACGCCGAAGAAGTCGCCCTCGGGCAGCGCGGCGGCGGCCAGGTCGGCCTCGACGATCTCGATGCCCAGCGGCTCGGCGCGGGTGTAGAGCAGGGTGCGGGTCTGCGGGAACAGGTCGGTGTCGATGAGCAGCCGCTCCGACTTGGACTTGCGGTTGGCCCGCTGCAGCAGGGTCATCGCCTCGGCCGCGGCGGTGGCCTCGTCGAGCATGGAGGCGTTGGCGACCTCCATGCCGGTCAGGTCGCCGACCATGGTCTGGAAGTTGAGCAGGGCCTCGAGCCGGCCCTGGCTGATCTCGGGCTGGTAGGGCGTGTAGGCGGTGTACCAGGCCGGGTTCTCGACGAGGTTGCGCAGCAGCACCGGCGGGGTGAGGGTGTCGTAGTACCCGAGCCCGATCATGGAGGTGGCGACGGTGTTCGAATCGGCCAGTGCCGCAAGCTCGGCCAGCGCGTCGTGTTCGGAGACGGCGTCGGGCAGCGCGTTCAGGCCGTTGCCCTCGGGGGCGTCCAGGATGCTCGCGGGCACGGCCCGGGTGGCGAGCTCGTCCAGCGACTCGACGCCCACGGTCTCGAGGATGCGGCCGGTTTCGCCGCTGTCGGGGCCGATGTGGCGGTCGGCGAAGGATCGAGTCCAGATCACGGCTGCTCCAAAGGGGTGGGCGGGGTCGGCCTGGCGGCCGACGTGTCGTCTGCCCTCCCCCTCTGTCCTCGATGCCTGAGAGATTCGGTCCCGGCCTGCGACCGGTGACCTTTCACCATGGGCGGATGGCACGCGACCATCAACTTTCCAGAGGCGTCGAAACTCCGCACGGTCCCTTGTGCCTGAGAGATTGACGGGGAGGTGCTGCTCCTTCGGCGTCCGAGACTATCCCCGGAACTCTCCCGCACGGCTGCGACGCACTGTCAGTCTAAGCGGCCGCAGGTTACAAGAATGTTGCCGACCGGACTAACCGGTCTTACTCATCCGCGCCTTGCGCCGGAACGACAGCTCGTCCTCGGGGCGATCGGTGGCCGACGCGGTCTCGGCGCGCTCGGCCGGGAAGTTGGCGATAGCGCCGGTGAGTTCGCGCATGGCGCCGCTGACGGCGATGCCGAACACGCCCTGACCCACCCTGCAGTAAATCGACCACCTCCTCGGCGGAGGAGCATTCGTAGACGGTGGTGCCGTCGGAGAACAGGGTGATCCCGGCCAGGTCCTCGACGCCGCGGCTGCGCAGGTGGTCCACCGCGATGCGGATGTTCTGCAGCGAGATGCCGGCGTCGAGCAGACGCTTGACGATCTTGAGGACCAGGATGTCCTTGAACGAGTACAGACGCTGGCTGCCGGAGCCGGTGGCACTGCGGATGGAGGGGACGACCAATCCGGTGCGAGCCCAGTAATCGAGCTGCCGGTAAGTGATTCCGGCCACCTGGCACGCGCTGGGCACGCGGTAACCGACGAGCTCGTCGGGCACCGTGTCGTCGGGGAACAGCCCTGGCTGCACCACATCCCGAGGTTGCGGTTGATCTCCCACTGACTTACTCCCTTACTGCGTGCCTATCAGGGCTGGGCTCTTGTCATTGAAACCGAAACCGTGCCTTCTACAGCACCGAATCGACCCTGGAGCGTTGGCCTAACAATCGAGGCTACTCCCCTGATTGTGGCCGCAAAATCGGCACCGTTAAAGCAGCGTCGAGCGCGTGTTTCTCACCCTAAACCTGAGGTCGAGACAAGGAAATGTCTCATTTCGGATGCTTTGCCCGGTCAGCAGTTGGTCAGCTGTCCGTGGCCTTGAAGTCATCCGGAGATACCGATTCGAGAAACTCCTTGAACTTCTCGACCTCGTCCTCGCGCTCGTCCGGCATGACCAGCCCGGCCTCCTCGAGCACCGGCTCCTCGGCATAGATCGGGCAGCCCACCCGCAACGCGATGGCGACCGAGTCCGAGGGCCGCGCGGAAATGCGCAGATCGTTCTCGAAGACCAGGTCGGCGTAGAAGGTGCCCTCCTGCAGATCCACGATCCGCACCTCTTTGAGGGTGTGGCCGAGCTCCTTGATCAGAATCTTGATCAGGTCGTGGGTCAGCGGGCGAATGGGCGTGACGCCCTCCTGCTCCAGCACGATCGCGGTCGCCTCGGCCTGACCGATCCAGATCGGTAGGTAGCGGTCCCCGGACACCTCACGCAGCAGCAGTACGGGCTGATTCTGTGGCTGTTCGACACGGATGCCGATCACACGCATTTCGCTCATCGCACTGCCTTCCCAAATCCACCACCGGCCGCCCAACCGGCTGTATTACCGAGTCTAGGCGAAGATTTCAGCCGCCGAGGGAAGCGCGCACCGAGGTCTTCACGAGGCAGGTGTGCAGCGTCAGCGACAGTGCGGCCAATTCGCGGACCGTCTCCTCGGCGCGGGCGCGGGCGTCGGCGTCGCGGCTCTTGGCGATCGGCGCGGCGATCTGGGCCACCATGGCGGCTTCGCGGTCTGCGGCCAGCTTGAAGGCGCGCAGATGCCTTGCCTCCAAACCGAATTCGCTCAGCGCCTTGGCGGTGCGAGCGAGCGTGACGGCATCGCCGTCGAAATACCCGGCGGCGCCGGGGGTGATCAGGTTGGCGCGGATCAGTTCGGTCAGGAACTTCTCGTCGATGCCGGCCTGATCGAGCAGATCCGCCCGGGTGATCCGGATTTCGTGATCGAACCGGAGCTCCTCGGGCGACACCTCACCGGGCACGGCGTTCAGCCGGCGCAGGCGGCCGCCTCCGTTGGCGGACAAGGCATCCGAGGCTTCGGGGATCCCTCGGGTATCGGGCACGATTCCTCCCACGGCGTTCGCCCGGGCCCGCGCTTCGCGGACTCCGAGCGTCGCCGCCCCACTGTCGATCGCTTCGAGCTGTTCCTTGATCACCTTCAACGGCAGGTACTGGTCCCGCTGCGCGGTCAGCACGAAGCGCAGGCGCTCGACGTCGGCCACATGAAAGCGGCGATACCCCGAGGGCGTGCGCTCCGGGCTGATCAGGCCCTCCGATTCCAGGAATCGGATCTTGGAGATGGTGATGTCCGGAAAATCCGGACGCAGGAGATCCAGCACGGAGCCGATCGACATGCCTCCGCGCGTCCACTGCGCTGCGCCAGTCATTCCCTCGGTCCCTATAGAGCCGAGTCGCTCGTCGCCGGTCGCGGACCCGTCAGGAAGACCAGGCGGAACTTGCCGATCTGGACCTCGTCACCGTTCTGCAGCTCCGAGGAGTCCACCGGCTCCCGGTTGACGTAGGTGCCGTTGAGGCTGCCCACGTCGACGACCTGGAAGGTGTCGTCGTCCTGGCGGAATTCCGCGTGGCGACGGCTGACCGTGACATCGTCCAGGAAGATGTCGCTGTCGGGATGGCGTCCCGCCGAGGTGGTCGGCTGGTCGAGCAGGAAGCGCGAACCGGCGTTCGGACCACGCTTGACCACCAACAGGGCCGCGCCCGCGGGCAGACCCTCCACCCCCTGCACCGGCTGCTCGCCGGTCTGCTCGGTGCGCGACGTGTCGACCTCGTTCAGGAAGTCGGCACGGAACACCGAAGTGGTCTCTGCTGCCGTTTCCTGGTAACCCGGGTCCTTGTTCTCGCTCACCCTTGCTCTCCTCCTCGAACCGAATAATCCATGCAAGCAATTGATGCCCTCAGCGATGCGGCACTCCGGCCGCTCCCCGCCTCGGGTAGGTCCGGAAAATCCGGGCACCGGCTGCGCGCACTTCTGTTGGCATTGACCGTACCCTGCCAGGGCGTACCCGTGCAGGTAGAACTGTGAAGGCTGCTTCAGCCTCCGATAACTCCTTGATAACCTGCGGCATCCAGGAGCTTGCCGAGGGCCGCTTCGAGGGCCTCGGCGGAGTCGGCCTCGAGCTCGAAGAGCCAGCCGTCGCCGTAGACGTCGGTGTTGACGGTCTCCGGCTCGGCGTCCAGAAGATCGTTCACCGCAACGACTTTCCCGGCGAGGGGGGCGTAGATGTCGGACACGCTCTTGGTGGATTCGATCTCGGCGATGCTGTCGCCGGCGGCCACCTCGGAGTCCACCCCGGGCAGCTGCACGAACACGACGTCACCCAGCTGCGACTGCGCGTAATCGGTGATACCCACCCGTACCCGGGTCGGACCCACGAGCTTGATCCACTCGTGCTCTTCGGAGTAGCGCAAATCCTCGGGTACTGCGGTCACTGGCAGTGTCCTTTCAACGGGCGGTTCCTTTCGGGATCGTCGTCGATCCGTCCGTCGCACACCCTATCGGGAGTGATCATGGTGTGGCGCGGGCGGTATCGCTCGGGCGACGGCGAGCGCTTTGCCGAGGTACAGGATTCCGGTCCAGACGTAGACCGCCGTGCCCCAGATCAAGAATGCCCCACCGAAGGCGCGGCCGAAACCCGCGGCGGCCCAGTCCATCTGCCCGGCCAGCAGCCACGGCAGCGCCGACATGAGCGCGAAGGTGGCGGCCTTGCCCAGGTAGATGACCTCCGGCGGGGGTAGGTCCCGGCGCTTGTAGATGCCCAGGGTGAGGGTCAAAATGGCGTCGCGGGCGACCAGGATCAGCACCACCCACCAGGGCAGGATGCCGCGAATCAGGAAGCCGCCCAGCGTCGCCAGCAGGTACAGGCGGTCCACCAGGGGATCGAGGATCGCGCCCAATTTGGACGATTGATCCAGCAGGCGGGCCAGCTTGCCGTCGAGGAAGTCGGTGAAGCCGCTGGCCACCAGCAGGGCGAAGGCCCAGCCGTCGGCCTTCTCGGCCAGCAGCAGCCACAGGAACACCGGAACGCCGATCAGCCGCACCAAGCTGAGCACGTTGGGCACGGTCAGGATGCGGTCGCTGTACACCGGTTCGGCGTTCCGCTCGGTTGTCACCACCCCGTCCTACCGTAATCGCGTCGCCATGACCATCCGGCCACGCCGCCCCGAGCTTCGCCACCTACTCCGTGAGAGAATTGTGTGCAATCCTTCTCATTGACTGGTTGGGGCATGCGAGAGGAAAGACCATGGCCGCGTTCGACTATGACGTCGTCGTCATCGGCTCCGGGTTCGGCGGCAGCGTCAGCGCGCTGCGGCTGAGCGAGAAGGGCTACCGGGTGGCCGTGCTGGAGTCCGGCCGCCGCTGGAACGCCGAGGACATCCCCAAGACGAACTGGAATGTGCGCAAGGCGATCTGGGCCCCGCGCCTGGGCCTGACCGGCACCCAGCGGATCAGCGTGCTGGGCAAGTGCGCGGTGTTCTCCGCGGCGGGCGTCGGCGGCGGGTCCCTGATCTACGGAAACACCCTCTACGAGCCCCTGCCGGCCTTCTACACCGACCGCCAGTGGGCCCACATCACCGACTGGCGGGCCGAGCTGGCCCCCTACTACGGCCAGGCGCAGCGCATGCTCGGCGTGGCCCAGAATCCGCGCATGACCCCCGCCGACGACGTGATCCGCTCGGTCGCCGAGGATCTCGGCGTCGCCGACACCTTCCACCCCACCCGGGTCGGCGTGTTCTTCAACGAGGACGCGCCCGGCGAGGAGGTCGAGGACCCCTACTTCGGCGGGGCCGGCCCCCGGCGCGCCGGCTGCATCCATTGCGCCCGCTGTTTCACCGGCTGCCCGCACAACGCCAAGAACACCACCCCCAAGAACTACCTGTACCTGGCCGAGCAGGCCGGCGCGCACGTGTTCGCGCTGACCACCGCCACCAAGGTGCGGCCGATGACCGGCGGCGGGTACGCCATCGAGACGCAGCGTTCGGACCGCTGGGTTCGCAAGGGCCGCAAGGTGTTCACCGCCGAGCAGGTGGTGTTCGCCGCGGCCGCGCTGGGCACCCAGAAGCTGCTGCACAAGATGCGCGACGAGGGCGTACTGCCGAACCTGTCGCCGCGCCTCGGCGGGCTGACCCGCTCCAACTCCGAGGCGATCCTCAACGTGGTCAGCAAGGCCCGCGACGATTTCGCCGAGGGCATCGCCATCACCTCCTCGATCCACCCCGAGCCCGACACCCACGTCGAGGTCTGCCACTACGGCAAGGGGCAGAACGGCCTGTTCCCGCTGTCGGTGCCGCTGGTGGACGGCGGCGCCTTCCGGTTCCTGCGCTTCCTGCTGGCCATGGTGCTGCATCCGGTGGTGTTCGCGCGCAGCCTCAATGCCCGCCGGGCCTCGGAGCGATCGGTCATCCTGCTGGTCATGCAGTCCCTGGACAACTCGCTGACCTCGTTCCGGCGGTGGGGGCAGCTGAAGACGAAACAGGGCACGGGCCAGCCGAATCCGACCTGGATCCCGTTGGCGCACGAGGTCGGCCGCCGCTTCGGCGACAAGGTCGACGGCGATGTGCAGATGCTGGCCATGGACGTGTTCGACATCCCGGCCACCGCGCACTACATCGGCGGCTGCGTGATCGGCGAGGGCCCGGAAAGCGGTGTGGTGGACCCGTATCAGCGCGTGTTCGGCCACCCGGGCCTGCACATCGCCGACGGTTCGGCGGTGACGGCGAACCTGGGCGTGAACCCGTCGCTGACCATCACCGCGCAGGCCGAGCGCGCAATGGCGTTCTGGCCCAATCGAAACGAGGCCGATCCACGTCCGGAGCTGGGCTCGCCGTACCGCCGGATCAACCCGGTCGCGCCGAAAGCGGCGGCGGTGCCGGACTTCGCGCCGGGTGCGTTGCGGCTGCCCATCTTCCCGAAAGATCACGAGGTGCCCGCGAACTGAGCGCGGCGGCGTGCCCGGCGGTAGTTTGGGGTGTTGTGCCCGTACCATTCGCGGTATCGATCCGACGAGGAAGGTGAGAGCCGGATGCTCGTCCGAGTGCAGAACGCCGCCGGGACCCATGCCGAGAAGGTGCTCATCGATTGGCTGCGCACCTGGAAGGGCAGCACCGATCCCCAAGGCGTCGCGACGGTCAATTGCAGTCTGTTCCACGGCGATAAGCTGCACCCGTTCGACGCCGTGGTGTGGACGCCGACCAGCTGCGTGGTGATCGAGGCCGAGGCACTGGCCGAACGCTTGGACGGCGAGTTGCAGGTTCCGGTCAACGGCCCGTGGCGGATCGGCGACCGGATCGTCGCCTTCGAGGGCGGCGACAAGCGCAGTCCCCTGGACAAGTCGCGTGATCACACCTTCGCGCTGCAGACCTGGCTGGCCGAGCGCGGGCTCGGGCAGCGGGTCATCCACGGCATCGTGCTGGTGGTGCCGCCGCCCGGCTCGAATCTGAAGGTCACCCAGCTGTGGAACGATCCGAGTTTCCAGGTGCTGCTCGGCGACGAGCGGCGGCTGCGCGACCACTTCACGGGCCTGCTCTCGCGGGGTCGTCCGCAGTGGTCGGCCAATGATGTGGCCTGGGCGTTCCGCGGCCTGGGGATCCTGCCGTATCTGCCCGCGCCTCAGGATCTGCTGAACGAGGGCTTCCTGGGCCCGGTGGATCCGACGCTGTGGCACGGCGGCCCGCAGCAGGCCCAGGCCGAGGCGTTCGCCGAGGAGCAGGCCCGGCTGGAGCACGAGCGGGCCGCGTCGGGCCGCGGTTTCGTGATGCCGTCGCCGTGGTTCAGCCCGTCGAAGCTCTATCCGCGCCGCGGCGACCGGATCGAGGTGGCGCGCGGGTTCATGCGGTTGATGCTCACCCTGGGCTTCCTGATCGCGGCCCTGTGGGTGGTGTGGTTCATTCTGGCGGGGGCGGCGGCGTTCTACTGAGGGCCCGCTCCGGCCGGGTTGCCGCAAGGTAGCGACACGGCAGATAGAGCGCGCTCACGAGCGCCACGGCGGCCGCGGTGCCGCCGACGACGTCGGTCGGATGGTGGTATCCGAGACCCACCATGCCGATCATGACGGCGGGCAGCACCGCCGCCATCACGATCACCGTCACGCTCCGCACGCGCCGGGATTCGGTCACGAGCGCGAACGCCGTCACCACCGCGACCAACTGGACCGTGTGCCCGCTCGGGTAGGCCAGATAGTGCTCGAGCTTGCGCTCCCAGAACGGTTTGAGCGCATAGGTGTTGATCGCCACCGCCACTTCCGGGGCGACGAGGGTGAACCCCGCCTGCCACCACTGCCGCCGGTAGGCCATCCAGGCCGCGCACGCGACGAGCAGGGTCAGCACGACGGGACTGTCACTGGGGAACACCAGCACTCGATACACCCAGGTGTGCGCGTCCAGCGTCGAGTGGATGCCGTCTTCGAGGGTCAGGTCCGCGCCGGTCGAGCCGCCGCCCGCCGGAAAGGTCAGCGGCACAAGCAGGGTGACGATCAGCCCCGCCAGGACCACGGCGGGCAGGGCGGCCGGGTGGGGCCTGCTCGCCGGGAGCGCGGGGACGGGGGCGGTCGGTCTGCTCACGTCTGCACGATAGCGTCCGGGGTCATTCCCGCAGCGCGGCCCGTTCCAGCAGCGACCGCGACAGTGGCGGCGCCCACCAGTTGGCGGTGCCCATCGCCCGCATGAACGCCGGTACCAGCACCATGCGCACCAGGGTGGCGTCCATCAGCACCGCCAGCGCCAGACCGAGCCCGAGCATCCGGTTCATGGTGACCTCGCTGGCCGCGATGCCCGCGAAGACCACGGCCATGAGCAGGGCCGCCGCGGTCACGATGCGACCGGAGCGGGCGATGCCCCGCGCCACCGCGGTGTCGTTGTCGGCCCGCGTCTTCGCCGAACGGCCCCACTCCTCGGTGAAGCGGGCGAGCAGGAACACCTCGTAGTCCATGGACAATCCGAAGGCCACACAGAACAGCAGCACCGGCAGGGTGACGATGGTGTATCCGGTGACCTGGGTGCCCAGCCCGCCCAGGTGCCCGTCCTGGAATATCCAGACCAGCGCGCCGAAGGTGGCCGAGAGCGAGAGCACATTGAGGACAAGGGCTTTCAGCGGCAGCACCACACTGCCGGTGAGCAGGAACAGCAGCACGAAGCTGACGACGGCGATCCAGGCCAGCGCCCTCGGGAAGCCTTGCGCGACACCGTGAACCGCGTCTGCGGTCTGCTGGGCGGCGCCGCCGAACAGCGCGGGCGCGGGCGCGTCGATCGCGTGCAGCGCCGCCAGTTGGCGTTGCGCCCGCTCCGAATACGGGTCGAGGCGGGTGGCGACGGTGAGGTGGACCGAATCCGGTCCGGCCGCGGCCGGATCGCCCGGGCCCACCGGCTCCGCGCGGACGACGGTGCCCGCGGGCTCGATCACGGCCTCCACATCCGGCACTCGCGACAGCGCGGCGGCGTAGGCGCTCACGTCGACGCCCCGCCCCGGCACGACGATGTGCACGGCCCCGGTCGCGTTGTCGTCGAACCGGTCTCGCAGCAGATCGCCCACCTGATGCGATTGCAGCCTCGCCGGTAGCACCCGGTCGTCGGGTAGCCCCAGCCGCAGGCCCGCGATGGGCGCGCCGAGGATCAGCAGCAGCGCGAGCACCGGCAGCGCGCACACCGCGGGCCGCCGCTGCACCGCGCGCGCCACCCGATACAGCAGGCTCGCCTCGACGGGTGCGGCCTCGCGCAACGGTTTCCGGTTGATGCGGTCGCCGAGCACCGTCAGCAGGGCGGGTACCAGGGTCAGGGCGAGCAGGATGGACAGTGCCACCACCGCCAGCCCGGCCGCGGCCATGGAGCGCAGGAAGGCCATGGGGAAGAACAGCATTCCCACCAGGGCGATGCCCACGGTGAGTCCGGAGAAGGCGACGGCCCGTCCGCCGCGTCGCATGGCGACAGTGAGGGCCGCGGTGCGGTCGCGGCCCGCGGCGATCTCCTCCCGATACCGTCCGATGATGAGCAGCGAGTAGTCGACGGCCAACGCCAGCCCGATCGCGGTGGTGATGTTCAGCGCGAACACCGACAGCTCGACGACAAAGGTCAGCAGATACAGCACCGCGCTGGCCCCCGCGATGGCGACCACGCCGGTGACGAACGGAATGGCCGCGGCCACCAGGCTTCTGAGGAACCACACCAGCAGCAGGAAGGTCAGCGGCAGCGCGATGGCCTCGGCCAGGCCCAGGTCCTTGCGGGTCTGCTCCCCCGTCTGATTCCAGATCATGGCCTGCCCGCCGGCGCGGACGGTGACATCGCCCTGGGCGCCGGTGAATTCGCCGGCCAGGTCGCGGGCCGAGCCCGGTGCGACGTTCTCGTCGCCGCGCACCTCGGCCACGATCAGCCCGATCGTGCCGTCGGTGCTGATGAGAGTCTTGGACAGCGCCGGTTCGGTCCACGGCGACACCGCCTTGGACACCCGCGAGTCGCCCTCGAGCCGTTGCGCGATCTCTTTCCCGCAGGCAGCGGTCGCCGGATCCTGTGCGCCGCCGGGTGATTCGACGGTGAGCACGAGCTGCATGCCGGAGATGCCGTAGTCACGTTCCAGGATCCGGCCGACCTGCGCGGATTCGGAGTGGGTGGAGACGAATCCGCCGTTGGACAACCGGGCGGCGGCCTGGGTGCCGATCACCCCGCACACGACGAACGCGATGGCGACCAGGGCCAAAACCAGTTTCGGCGTGCGCAGCGCCGGTGCGATCAGCTTGTCGAGCATCGCGTGACCCCTCGGCGCGCGGACGTGCACCTCCCCAGGATCATGATTCCCCCTCGCAGCGTTGCGATCTGCCGTCCGCGGGCGGACGGTCGGGGTCACATCCTGAATTGCGACAGCTTGCGGTAGAAGTGCGGGTGGGCAACCACTCAACGAGGCAGGGCGGCCGAACGGTTCAGCGCAGCGGGCAGACTCAGTCCAGCATGGCGGCGCGCAGCACGCCCTCGGGTACGCCCAATCCCTCGATCAGGGTGAGCGCCTGCGGCCGTAGCCGGTCCACCAGTTCGTTGACCCCGCGCCGCACCGACTTGGCCCGCTCCACCGACATGAACCGATGCATGATGTACCAGGCCTGATTCTGCTCGATGGTCGAGTAGACGAACAGGTCGCAGACCGTGTCGGCGAGCGCCCGCGCGTCGGGGTCCTCGATGCCGGCGATGCCGTCGATGAAGGCCTCGAGCACCAGGCGATCGATGTGCGCGGAGCCCGCCGCGAGGATGTGGTCCTGGGCATTGTTGAACGCCTCGAACGGACCGGTCTCCTTGGCGCGGGCCCGCAACCGGTGCGCCGCGGTCCGGACCATGTAGTCCTCGCGGTCGGCCAGCAGCTGCAGCTGCAGTGATCGCCGCGACAGGTCGCCCTCGTCCACGGTGTCGTCGGCGCGGTCGCGCAGCCGCTGAATCATCTGCCGCACACCGGATCGCTCGCGCACCACATCGCGGGCCATGGTGGAGGCGAACCGGACCCAGCCCAATGCGTCGAGGTCCCGCACCTCGTCGGCGTAGGCGGTCAGCAGGTCCTTGGCGACCAGCTGGGTGAGCACCACATTGTCACCTTCGAAGGTGGTGAACACATCGGTGTCGGCCTTCAGGGTGACCAGTCGGTTCTCGGTGAGATAGCCCGCGCCGCCGCAGGCTTCGCGGCACTCCTGGATGGCGGCGGTGGCGAAACGCGTCTGCGCGACCTTGAGCCCGGCGGCGCGGTTCTCCAGCGCGCGCTGCGCCCGCGGGTCGGTGTCCTGCCCGGTCTGCACCAGGTGCATGCGGCGCACCAGATCGTTCTGCGCGAAAGCCAGTGCGTAGGAACGCGCTACCAGCGGCAGCAGCCGGCGCTGATGGCTGCGGTAGTCCAGCAGCACCGTCTCCTGGCCGGTGTCGGGATCGGCGAACTGCCGCCGCTGCTCGGCGTAGCGCACGGCGATACTGAGCGCGACCCGCGCCGACGCGGCGGCGGCGCCGCCCACGCTGACCCGCCCGCGCACCAGGGTGCCCAGGGTGGTGAAGAAGCGGCGGCTCGGATTCTCGATGTCGGAGCTGTAGGCGCCGTCCTCGGCCACGTCGGCGTAGCGGTTGAGCAGGTTCTCGCGCGGAATCCTGACCTGGTCGAACATAATTCGGCCGTTGTCGACGCCGGGCAGCCCGCCCTTGTAACCGCAGTCGTAGGTGGTGACCCCGGGCAGGTCGCCGCCGGCCTCGTCGCGGATGGGCACCAGGAAGCAGTGCACGCCCTTGGACTCGCCGCCGGTGATCAGCTGCGCGAAAACCGCTGCCATGCGGGCGTGTTCGGCGGCGCCGCCGATGTAGTCCTTGCGCGCCGACGGAGTCGGGCTGTGCACCAAGAACTCCCGGGTGGCGGGGTCGTAGGTGGCGGTGGTCTCCAGATTGGCGACGTCACTGCCGTGCCCGGTCTCGGTCATGGCGAAGCAGCCGAGCAGGCGCAGCGGGATCAGCTCGTCGAGGTACTTCCGGTGCCGCTCGGTGCCCAGGTTCTCGACCGCACCGCCGAAAAGTCCCCACTGCACACCGCTTTTCACCCACAGCGAGAGGTCGGTGTAGGCGAGCGTCTCGAGCGCGGTGACCACCGCGCCCGCGTCGCCCGGGGTGCCGTCGGGATGGCGGAAGCCGGAGTCGACCCAGTCGAAGGTGGCGACCAGGCGCATCTGTTCCAGTACGCGGGCGCGCGCCGCCTTCAGGTCCAGACTCGGGTCGCCGTAGAGCCGGTCGTCGTCGAGCAGGGCGCGAGCCCGCTCCCGGACCGCACGCCAGGGGCCGTCGAGTGCCGTGCGTAGCTCTTCCGCAATCGAAACGCCGCTCGTCGCCATAGTTCGAACACTACTGCCACGGACCTGGTCATCCCGGTGATCTCGGTCGCCCGTGTACGTTTCTTACTGTGAGCAACAAGTTGGCCACCCAGCAGGTGGGGCGGGCTGCGCACCCGGTGGCGGCTGCTGCTGACGACGGCGTCGGACCGGGTGGTCGCCGACCATCGCGCGACCGCGGACACCGTGGTGGACATGCCCACCCCGGTGCGGCCCATCGATCTCACCGACGACGCCACCGTCACCGAGGTGCTCGATCTGGCCGAACGAGTCGGCGAGGTGGTGCTCGCCTCCGGCACCGCTGTGATGGACACCACGACCCAGATCGAGTTCATCGCCGCCACCTACGGTCTGTCCCACTGCGATATCGACGTCACCTACAACTCGATCCGTATCTCCGCCGACCGCGGCACCCGGCTCCCGCCCGCCACCACCATGCGCGTCGTGCATTACCGCGCCCTCGACTTCACCCGACTGGCCGCCGTGGACCGGCTCACCCGCCGCATCCGCACGGAACTGGTGCCGCCACAGGACGCACTCGCCGCCCTGGACGAGATCACCTCCGCGCCACACCCGTACCCGCGCTGGTCGGCGACGCTGGGCTGGGCGTTGATGGCGGCGGGGGTGGCACTGCTGCTCAACGGCGGCTGGCTCGTCGCTCTGGTGAGTTTCGGCACCACCACCCTCATCGATCGCACCAACCGCCTGCTCAACCGGCGCGGGCTGCCGTTCTTCTTCCAGCACATGGCAGGTGGTGCGATCGCGGCCACACCCGCGGTGCTGGTGTCGACCTTCGCCGCGAACCTGCACCTGGATCCCGCGCTCATCATCGCCGCCGGAATCGCGGTGCTGCTGGCCGGATTACAACTGGTCGGCGCGGTCGAGGACGCGATCACCGGGGCGCCGGTCACCGCGTCGGCCCGGATGCTGGAGGTGATCATGATGACCGGCGGCATCATCGCCGGCATCGCGCTGACGCTTCGGGTGGCCGAGGTGTTCGAGGCGACGGTCCCGACGGTCGAGATGACCTCCACCCGCGACCTGACCAATCTGCCGCTCAAGCTGTTCGCCGGTGCGCTCACCGCGGGGGCCTTCGCGCTGGCCTGCTACGCGGAGCAGCGGGCCTTGGCGGCGGCCGCGTTCAGCGGCGCGGCGGCCACCATCGTGTATCTGCTGGTGCAGCACTTCGGGTTCGGCCCGATCATCTCCTCGGGGGTGGCGGCTACCGTGGTGGGCCTGGCCGGTGGCCTGCTGGCGCGCCGCGCGTTGACGCCCCCGCTGGTGGTCGCGGTCGCGGGCATCACTCCCCTGCTTCCGGGTCTGAAGGTCTATCGCGGCCTCTACGCCTTGCTCAATGACGAACTGATCATCGGGCTGAACCAGTTGTTCAGCGCTTTCGCGGTCGGCCTCGCGCTGGCGGCGGGTGTCACCCTCGGCGAATGGATAGCCCGTGACCTGCGCCGTCCCCGCATCGTGCAGCGCATGGGCGCGCTGCGCCGACCACGCATGGCCACGCACTGATTTCGCTACCTGGTGAAATACCATTCATCTATCATGAAATCACGTTTATCGATTTTCTAATTGTATTGCCATACAACGCTTTTAATTAATTCCGAGCTCCCCTGTTACCGTGCAGTATGACCACGAGCCGCCGCCCGCGCGAACGAGATGTCTTCGCGCTATGGGGACAACTCGTCGCCCGCCATCGTTTCCTGGTGCTCGCCGGTGTCGCGGCCGCACTGCTGGCCCTCGGCGGCTACGCGTGGGGCTTCGAAGGACGCCTCAGCGCGGGCGGTCTGGATGATCCGAATTCGGAATCGGTGCAGGCCGCGCAGTTGGCGGCGGGTGCGTTCGGGCCCAATCACGCCGCGGACATGGTCATCCTCTACCGCTTTCCGGACGGCACGAGCGTCGACGATCCGGCCGTGAACCAGCCGGTGGTGGACAGCCTCAACAGCCTCACGCACCGGTTCCCCAACGAGATCGAAGCGGTCAATGCCACCTACTGGTCCGGCGTGACCTCGACGCTGGGTTCGCAGGCGGGGCTCGCGACGAAGGACAAGACGCGCGCGCTCGCCTCGATCGCCCTCAAGGGTGAGACCGGCGACGCGCTCTCGGCCCACTATGTGGCGGTAAAGAACGCGTTCAATGTGCCGGGGATCGACGTGCAGGTCGGCGGTCTGCAGCCGATCGGGACCGCGCTGACCGACACCATCTCGGCCGACACCCATCGCATGGAATTGCTGGCCATTCCGGCCGTGGCGGTGCTGTTGTTCTTCATCTTCGGCGGTGTGGTCGCCGCGGCGCTGCCGCTGATGATGGGTGTGCTCACCATTCTGGGCGCGAACGGCATCGTCCGGTGGATCACGAATTTCGCCGAGGTGAATTCGTTCGTGGCCCCGGTCGTTTCGATGATCGGGCTCGGCCTGGCCATCGACTACGCGTTGTTCATCGTGAGCCGGTTCCGTGAGGAGGTGGCCGCCGGCTACGACACCCCGACCGCGGTGCGGCGTTCGGTGACGACGGCCGGGCGCACGGTGGTGTTCTCGGCGACGATGATCGTCGCGAGTCTGGCCGGCATGCTGCTGTTCCCGCAGGGGTTCCTGAAGTCGATCGCCTACGGCGCGATCGCCACGGTCACGCTGGCGGCGTTCACGGCGGTCACGATCCTGCCCGCGATGCTGGCGATCCTGGGCAAGCGGGTCAATGCCCTGGGTATCGAACGATTCCGCCGCGGAGATTCGGCAGCGAATGTCGAGCACGGTTTCTGGGGCCGCTGGACCGGCTGGGTGATGCGGCATCCGCGCAAGATCACCGCGGTGCTGATCCTCGGGCTGCTGGTGCTGATCCTGCCGGTGCGCAATATCGCCTTCGGCGGTTTCAGCGAGAAGTATCTGCCGCCGGACAATGCGGTGCGGGTGGCCCAGCACGACATCGACACCTATTTCCCGCTGCGTAAATCCGATCCGATCGAATTGGTCATCGTCACCGCCGACAGCACCCAGGTCGGCCCGCTGGTCGAACGGGCGAGTTTCGCGCCGGGTCTGCTGCCGTCCGGGTTCGAGATCCCGACCCGCTCGCAGACCGATCCGACGATCTACAAGACCCAGGCGTATCTGGTCGATTCCAGTAAGTACGACAAGACGATCGACTTCCTGCGCAATCTCGAGACCTCCGAGGACACCACCCTCATGGTCACCGGTGTCCCGACCGTCCAGCACGACACCATCGCGGCCCTGCTGAACCGGCTCCCGCTGATGATCGCGCTGGTCCTGGCGGCCACCACGATCCTGATGTTCCTCACCTTCGGATCCCTGATCCTGCCGCTCAAGGCCGCGTTCATGAGCGTCCTGGGACTGGGTTCCACCCTCGGCATCCTGACCTGGATCTTCACCGAGGGTCACGGCGCGACCCTACTGAACTTCACCCCACAGCCGATCCAGGCCAACATCCTGTTCCTGATCATCGCGATCATCTACGGCCTGTCCACCGACTACGAGGTATTCCTGCTGTCCCGCATGGTCGAGGCCCGCACCCGCGGCGCGACCACCGAGGAGGCGATCCGCTCCGGCACCGCCCACACCGGCCGCATCATCACCGCCGCCGCGCTGATCCTGCTGGTGGTGACAGGCGCGTTCGCCTTCTCCGACCTGGTCCTCATGCAGTACATCGCCTACGGCATGATCGCCGCGCTCGTCATCGACGCCACCGTGCTGCGCATGATGCTCGTCCCCGCGGTCATGAAGATGCTCGGCGACTGGTGCTGGTGGGCCCCGGCCTGGATGAAGCGCATCCAGCAGCGCATCGGCCTGAGCGAACCCATCCTCGACGACGAGCGCGAACAGCCCGTGCCCCGCGAACTCGTCGACACCCGATCCTGATCTCGAGCCGCACCCGACAGCGCGGCTCATTCCTGCCACACGCGGTGTTCACTGACTGTATATCTATTCGATAGACACAACGTTAGTTAAAGGCTCGACTGTCCTGCCATGGTGCTCTGTGCACCGGCGCGCGCCGGGCGTCTATCGAAGGGAACACCCCATGATCCGACCTCGCACGATCGGCGCGAGCGTGATTCTGGCCGCCGCCTTGACCTTCGGGGTCTCGCCGGGCCTCGCACTCGCGGTCGATCCGCCGGTGGCGACCGGCAGTGTCCTGCTGGATCCGGCAGCTCGTTCGCTGAACCTGTCCGGCGTGCAGAACGCCCGCGACGCCGGCGGTTACCGGACCACCGACGGTCACGTCGTCCGCACCGGTCTGGTATTCCGCACCGCCGCACTGGGTTCGGCGACCACCGCCGACATCGCGTCGCTGGCCACGCACAACGTGGTCTCGGTGCACGATCTGCGCACCGGCTACGAGCAGTTGCTCGCCGGCGCCGACAAGATCCCCGCCGGAGCGACCGAGCACCATGACGACGTCCTGGGCGGGCTCTCGCCGCTATCAGGGCTGAGCACGGCGTCGTCGGCGGCGAACGCGTATCCGCAGTTCATCACCGCTCCGGGCGCGAACGCCGGCTTCGCCGACGTGATCCGCGACATCGCCTACAACAACGGCGGCGTCCTGTTCCACTGCACCGCGGGCAAGGACCGCACCGGCTGGACGGGTGCGGTGCTGCTGACCCTGCTGGGGGTCGACAAGGACACCGTCTACTACGACTTCATGCTGTCGAGCTACTACCGCAACGCCGCCGCCGGTGATGTGAACAACGGTGTGACCACCGCCGAGCTGGATTCGGCCTTCGCCCAGGCGAATACGACCTACGGCAGCTTCGCCAACTACGTGAGCAACGGTCTCGGGCTGACCGCCGCCGATATCGCCGCGCTCGAGGCGAAGATGCTGGCCTGACCGAGGATCGACGCACAGTGGTCCGCATCCGATCGGGTGCGGGCCACGATTCGTATCGCACAGCGCCGGTTCGACTTCCGTCGATTCCGGCGGTAGCCGCTCAGCCCGCGACGAGCCCTATGCCGCGGCCGATGTCGGCGAGGGTGGAGTCGAAAAGGACGTCCGGGTGCGAGATCTGGATCGGGTAGTTGCCGAAGACCTCGAGGGTGACGTGGCCGTAGAGCCGGGCCCAGAACTGGATCATGACGTAGCTGACGCCCAGGTCGAGTTTCTCGGCGGGGAACTTCTGGCCCGAATCGGCCAGGACGCGCAGCAGTTCGGTCTGGAACTTGATGAGGTCGTCGCGGAGTTCCGGCGGGATGAGCTCGGTGGGGGTGGTGACGACGGCGTAGTCGGTGAGCAGGCGGCCGGCGGCGCCGAGGAAGATGCGGCCGACCGGTTCACCGAATTGCTGCATGGCGCTGGTGATTCCGGCGGTCACCGGGGAGGCGAAGACCAGCGTGAATTCGCGCGAGTGGGTCAGCGCCCAGCGGCGGAAGCCGCGGCAGATGGCGAAGAAGCGGGTGCCCGCGTCGTCGGGCAGGCCTTCGACGGCCGCCTCCAGATCCTTCGCCAGATCGAGGCAGACGTCGGTGCGGACAGCGGCGACCAGGTCGTCGCGCGATTCGTAATACCGGTAGAGCGCGGGAGCGGTGATGCCCAGCTCCCGCGCGATGGCCCGGAGCGTGATCGCGTCCGGGCCGTGGTCGACCAGCAGTGACCGCGCGACGCGCCGGATATCGGCGTCACTGACCGCCGGCATTCGGCCGCGTCGGCGAGGTTCACTCAAGTTGACTCCAGATTTCGAGATGAACGGGGCCCCAGGTTGGTTACGAAAAGCTACCTTGTCCGGGGCCGAGTCGCTCACTCGTAGGCGACTTCCCAGCTCTTGATGCCGTTGAGCCAGCTCGAACGCAGGCGGACCGGCTCGGAGAGCTGACGGATGTTGGGCATCACGTCGGCGATCGCGTTGAAGATCAGGTCCAGCTGCAGGCGGGCCAGGTTGGCGCCGACGCAGTAGTGGGTACCGGTGCCGCCGAAGCCGACGTGCGGGTTCGGGTTGCGCAGCACGTTGAACTTGTACGGGTCCTCGAAGTGGTTCTCGTCGAAGTTGGCCGCGCTGTAGAACATTCCGATGCGCTGCCCCTTCTTGATCGAGGCGCCGGAGAGCTCGAGGTCCTCGGTGGCGGTGCGCTGGAAGGCGATGACCGGGGTGGCCCAGCGGACGATCTCGTCGGGAGCGGTGCGCGGACGCTGCTCCTTGTAGATCTCCCACTGATCCGGGTTGTCCACGAACGCCTTCATGCCGTGCGTGGTGGCGTTGCGGGTGGTCTCGTTGCCGGCCACCGAGAGCAGGATCATGAACCAGGCGAACTCGTCCGAGGCCATCGACTCGCCGTCGAGGTCGGCGTGCAGCAGGGTGGAGGCGATGTCGTCCATCGGGCAGGCGCGACGCTGCTCGGCGAGGTTGTAGGTGTAGCCCATGACCTCGGCGGTGGCGACCTTGTGGTCACCGTTGAATTCGGGGTCGTCGTAGCCGATCATCTGGTTCGACCAGTCGAAGATCTTGCCGCGGTCTTCCTGCGGGATGCCGATCAGCTCGGCGATGGCCTGCAGCGGCAGCTCGCAGGCGACCTGCTCGACGAAGTTGCCGGAGCCGTTCTTCTTGGCCTCGTGCACGATCTTCTCGGCGCGCTCGCGCAGGGCGTTGCGCAGCGACTCGATGGCACGCGGGGTGAAGCCCTTGGAGATGATGCGGCGCAGCTTGGTGTGCTTGGGCGGATCCATGTTCAGCAGCAGGTAACGCTGCACCTCGATCTCTTCGCGGGCGATGTCGCCGTAGAAGCGGATGACCGCGGTGTTCTCCTCGGAGGAGAACTGCTCGGGGTTCTTGGAGATCTCCTTGATGTCATCCATCTGGGAGATGGCCCAGTAGCCGCCGTCGTCGAAGCCGGTCAGGCCATCGGCCTGCGGCACCCAGAACGGAGCGGCCTGCTTGCGAAGAGCGGCGAATTCCTCGACGGGCAGGCGCGAGGCCAGCAGGTCGGGATCGGTGAAGTCGAAACCGGGGGGAATGGACGGCGCGGACACGGAACCTCCTTTGGAACACGTTCGACGACGAGTGAACCACACCACAGGGCACTTTGTGAACACCTATTACTAAATAGCGTTCATTTGATCTGTCACCAGTTCGGTTCGGTGCCGTAGACCTGGCGATATTCCCGGTCGAAGGTGCGGCGGCCGAGCAGTCGCCACGCCAGGCGCGCGAGCAGCGGGAGCTCGGCGAGCACCTTGTGCCGATCGGGCGCCGAGGCCGCGTGCAGAAGGAAGCCGAGGAAGACCAATTGGCGATCCTTGGGCATGTGCGCGCGCCCGCGTTCGCCGAGCGCCCGCCACTCCGGCACCGTCATGACGTCCTGCACGACCGACAGGATGTGCGTCTCCTCCTCGGCCAGATGCTCGTCGAGGGCAGCCGCGAGCGCGGCCGCGGCGGCGGCGAACCGGTCGCGCGCCGCGGGCTCGGCCGCCGTGGCGAACTCGGCCGCGTCGCGCAGCGCGCGCGTCGACAGTTCGGCGATGCGCTCGTGCTGCTCCTCGAGACGCAGGATCAGGGCCGAGGCCGCCGGGGCGCGTTCGAGCAGCAGCGGCCACATCAGCTCGTCCTCCCCGGTGTGATGGCTGTGCAGCCCGGTGTTCAATTCCTCCAGGAAGCCGCTGAGCAGGCGGGCACGCTCGACGTCGCCCGCGGCGACCCCGGCCACCAGGGCGGGCAGGGCGCGGAAGTGCCGGCGAAAGGCGTTGTGCACGACCACCATGTCGTAGGTGTCGGGGCGGGCGTGGGCGGTGTCGGTGCGCATGGGCTGCTCCTGTCGAGGTCGGATACTGCGACGAGAGTGCTTCGGGGTGCTTGGAATCGACTCGAGGCGGACTTGGCGGCGGGCCGTCCTAGAATTGCCCGATCATGGTTCGGATTCGGGTACTCGGGGCGCTGACCGCGTCCGGTGAGCGCGGTGAACTCGATCTCGGCGGGCCGCGGCAACGCGGTGTGCTGGCGCGGCTGCTGGTCGCCGGGGGCGAGGTGGTGCCGGTCGATCGGCTGATCGATGACCTGTGGCGCGGTGAGCCGCCGCCCCGGGCGCTGGGTTCGCTGCAGGCCTACGTCTCCAATCTGCGGCGGCTGCTGGAACCGGATCGCGCGCCGCGCACACCGGCGACGGTGCTGATCAGCCGCGCTCCCGGGTACGCGCTGCGACTCGACACCGCCGAGGTGGACGCGTGGGCGTTCGGCGCCGACCTGGACGCGGCTGCGCGACTGGACGATCCACGCGCCCGGCGACGCGCGCTCGAACAGGCGCTGGCCGCCTGGCAGGGTCCGGCATACGGGGCGTTCGCGCAGGAGTCCTGGGCGAACGCGGAGGCCACGCGACTCGAGGAGCTGCGGTTGGGCGCGCGCGAACAGCTCGCCGCGGCGCTGCTCGAGCAGGACGAACCGGCCCTGGCGGCGGCCGCGGCCGAGGTGCTGTGCCGCGAGCATCCGTTGCGGGAGGAGGCGTGGCGGCTCACCGCGCTTGCGCGCTATCGCGCGGGCCGTCAAGCCGACGCGCTCGCGGCGCTGCGGCAGGCCCGCGAGGTGCTCGCCGACGAGTTGGGCATCGATCCGGGACCGGCCCTGGCGAGGCTCGAAGCCGACATCCTCGCCCAGCGAATCCCGGTGCAGGAGCGGGTGATCGCCGTCCCCGCGCCGCCACGTGATCAGGTTCCGGGTCCGGCGTCCCCCGAGTTCCTCGGCCGCGCAACCGAACTCGCCGCCCTGCACGCGGCTGCCGCGGCTCCCGGTCCCCGGACCGCGACCGTGGTGGGTGAGGCGGGCAGCGGCAAGTCCTCGCTGCTGCGCCGCCTGCGTGACGACCTGCGGGACGCGGGCTATCGCGTGGTGCTGGGTCATTGCCCCGAGGACGAGGCCGCACCCTCGGCGTGGCCGTGGGTCGAGATCCTGCGGGCCCTGGCCGCCGACCGCGACCCCGCCGAGCTCGCGCCCGCGCTCGCTCCCCTGCTTACCGACGCTGCGGGCGCACCCGAGGCCGACCGCGCACACGGCCGGTTCCTGCTGCACCGGGCGGTGTGCGACTACCTCACCGCCGTGGCGGCCGAGGGGCCGCTGGCGATTCTGTTCGACGATGTCCATCGCTGTGATGCCGAGACCGCCGCCTTGCTCGCCGCGGTGACCGCCCGGGCACCGGTGTTCGTCGTGATCGGCTACCGCCCCGACGAGGCGCCGCCCGCGCTGACCACTGCCCTGGCCGGTCTCGCGACCACGATCCGTACGCGAATCCAGTTGCGCGGCTTGGAAATCAAGGACAGTGCCCGGCTCGTCGCCGCGCTGACCGGGAGCACCCCGGCAGACTCGGTGCTCGCGACCCTGCACGAACGGACCGGCGGCAACCCGTTCTATCTCACCGAGATCGCCCGGCTGCTGCGCAGCGAGGGCGAGCTGGTCGCCGCGTCCGAGGTCCCCGAGGGGGTGCGAGATGTGTTGCGCCGCAGATTGTCCCGCTTGCCGGAGACCGACGTGGCGCTGCTGCGACTGGCGGCGGTGATCGGCCGCGAGTTCGATCTCGCGGTGCTGCTGCGGGCCGCGGAGGTGGGTGAGGAGGACGTGCTCAACGCGGTGGAGGCGGGCAGTGTCGCCGGACTGCTCGACGAACCCGCCAGCGGCCGTGCTCGTTTCACCCATGTCCTGGTCCGCGACACCTTGCTCGGGGATCTGTCGCGGATTCGCCGCGACCGCTGGCATCGCCGGATCGGGGCCGCCCTCGAGGAGATCGCCCCGGACGATCTGACCGCCCTGGCCCACCACTTCGGCGAGTCGGTGACCCCGGAGACCGCGCGGCGGGCCGCCCGCTACGCGGTGGCCGCGGCCGAACGAGCCGAGCGGCGCTTCGCCTACGACATCGCCGCGGCCGGTTACGAACGCGCGGTCGCCGCGCTGGAGCGACTCCCCCGCGGCGAGACCGTCGACGAACGAGTCGCGTTGCTGGGCAAGGCCGGTCATGATCATCTGTCCGCCGGGTCCACGCTCGCCGCCCGCGCCGTCCGCGACCGCGCGGTGCGGCTGGCCGAGGATGCCGATCGCCCGGATCTGGTGGTGCGGGCCTTCACCGCCTGGGACGCGCCGACCCCGTGGATGAACCGGCAGTACGGCGTGGTCGAGCATCCGATCGTCGCCCGCTTGGAGAACGCGCTGCGTTTTCCGGGCCTGTCCCCGGCCGACCGCTGCCGTTTGCTGGTGGCGCTGGTCGACGAGATCGGCGGCGAGGCAGGCGAACAGGCGCGCCCGGCGGCGGCCGAGGCCGAGCGGATCGCCCGCGAACTGGGCGACGACACCTTGCTGGCACCGGCGCTGCAGGCCCGGTCCTCGCTCTATGACACCCCGGATCGCGGCGCGCTGGGCGCCGAGCTGATCGAGGTCGGCCGGCGCACCGGCGATCACAGGTATCAGCTGCTGGGCCACACCATCGCGCTGCAGGCCGCCGCCTCCGCCGGGGACCTGGCCGCGGCCCGCGCGCATCTCGAGGCGACCACGGTCCCGGCCGACCGCTATCAGTGGCGGCAAGCCCAGCTGGCCAACGCGATGGCGCGCGGGCTGCTGGCGCTCGCCTCCGGTGACCCCGACGACGCCGAGCGCCATTACCTGCGCGCCGGTGAATTGCTCACCGGCACAGGCATTATCAATGCCGACGGCATCGTGCTGATGGCCATCTTCACGGTCCATCTGGGCCGCGGGCGCCTGGCCGAGCTGGCGCCGGTGTTCACCACGTTCATCGACCAGGCCGACGCGGTGTCGTTGGACGCGGTTGTCGACTTCCACGTGCTGGTCCTGCTCGCCGCCGGTGACCGTGCCGCCGCCGAATCGACCTGGCGCCGAGCGCAACCGGTCCGGCACGACCTGTTCCGCTCGTTCTTCCTCACCCTGCGCGGCATGGTGGTCGCGGAGTTGGGCACACCGCACGAGGCCGCGACGGTCTATACCGAACTGCTGGCCTACCGAGGTCGTCTGGGCGGCGCCGACACCGGCGCGTATGTCGTCGGTCCCGTCGATATCGTGCTCGGCGATCTGGCGGCCCGGCGTGGCGAGACCGTTCTCGCCGCCGAGCACCATCGCGTCGCGTTGGATATCGCGCAAGGTTGCGGAAACCCCACGTGGATCACCGCCGCCCGGGCGCGCCTGCGCGACTGACCGGTCACTGGTCGTCTACAAGTGAGTGGCGCGACCGTAGTGCTCGACCGTCCGACCCGACAGAGGAGCCCGCCGTGCCCGACATCCGCCGCACCGCCAACGAACTGTTCCTGAAGACCTCGACCACGATGCACCGCCGCCTGCTCGACATCACCGCGGGCCGCCTGGGCACCCGCTTCAAGAACATGCCCACCCTGACCCTCACCACCACCGGCCGCCGCACCGGCCGACAGCACACCGTCGTCCTGACCGTCCCGGTCGTGGACGGCCCCCGCTACCTGATCGTGGCCTCGCGCGCCGGCGACACCATCTCCCCCGCCTGGTACCACAACCTCTCCGCCGACCCGTCGGTGGAAGTGTCCTTCCAGCACGGCCCTTCACAACCCATGACCGCCCGTGTTCTCCCCGCCACTGAGCGCGAGGCCCGCTGGCCCCAAGTCGTCCAGGCCTACCCCGGTTACGCGGACTACCAGAAGCGCACGGCCCGAGTGATTCCCCTGGTCGAGCTGGCCCCGCGCACCGATTACTGATCAGCGTTCACTTGATTTGCCGCGCCGCCCTCCCAGACCCACCAGAGGCCTTCATCAGTGATGGCGGCCAACAGTTCCAGGTCGAAGAGGGCCACCGTGTCCAGGGCCGCGTACCAGCGACCGGATGCCCAGGATTCGGTGTCGTCAGTAACGGCTGTCGTCTCGGCAAACCTTCACTCAGAAGGCATTCCACTTCTGCTGGCGGTCGCCCTCTCGCATGCTCGTGACCCGGTGCCGGAACTCTGCCGCATGCCTGTCGCTAAGGTCTACTAGCTGCATGAGCCAGGTGACCATGGTCAGTTCCCGGATATCGCGTAGTAGCGGGTAGTGGGGTTGTTCGGTGACGTCGTCGCCGTAGATTTCGGTGAACCGCTGGTAGTCAGCTTCGCTTAGGTCGAAGCGGTCGACGGTCATGGCGATTGTCGTTGTGTCCCATGCCTTCGGGCCGAACGCGACCACTTCGAAGTCGCACAGCAGCGGTCCGGTGGAGGTGGGGATGATGTTGCCCTGGTGGGCGTCGCCGTGAATGACGCCGAGGTCGGTGAATTCGAGCGACTGATAGCGGGTGCGCAGGTCGTGGTAGAGGTCGGTGAGGAACTCGACGTCGGCGGGGTCGGCGCTCCCGGGGTCGGCCAAGCGACCGGGGACCGCGGTGAACGGGTCGAATGTCGGCAGTGGGAAGTCTGGTGTCGGTAGCGCGTGGAATTCTCGCAGTAGCGTGGCGAGCTGGTCGATGGTCGCGGTGCCCTCGGTGTCGGCGAGGTCCCAGTAGGTGACGACGCGACCATCGACCCGCACGAGTTGGGGAAGATTCTCCGCGATCCGGACGGCGGGGAAATCGTTGCGGGCCAGCCAGCGGGCGACGGCGAGTTCCTTCTCGACGCGCGAGAGGTTGGCGTCGCTGCGGGCGATGCGGGCGATGACGCCGGCGGTGGGGAGGGCGTAGATCGCATTCTCGCCGATGCGGATGAGGCGGGCGTCGCCGATCGGTAGACCGGATTCGAGTGCTGCGAGTCTTAGTGCGCGGGTAGCGGATTCACTGGTGAACGCGGACGATGTAGTGCCGGTCATGGGTTCGAGCGTATCGCTGTCGCGCGCCGGGTCCACGGGTTGGAGCCCGAGCGCTGCTCTTCGAGCTGCCACCATGCCACGCCATCGTCCGACGACACTGTCGGTGCCGCCGATCCATTGTGGGCCGGAGTGGTCTGGATCGGCTTCGATGCCGGCGAGGTGGCGAACGATATCGACGAGGTACTGGTACTCACCGTCGCTGGTGGATTCCTCCAGCGAGGCCAGCGCTGCACGGAGTTCGGGCTGCTCGCCCCGGATGGCGTGGTGGTAGCAGACTGCGAACCGCAGGTAGGCGAGCGCGGAGCCGAGCCCTGCGCGGGTGTAGGAGTATTCGAGTTCGGCGGCGTGCCCGGCGAGCCCGTTGTCACTGCCCGCCGCTTGCAGGAGGACTGCGGTGGAAACCTGCGCCTGGGACCAGGTTTGATTGAGTCCATGGAGCAGTGCGTTGGCGAGCGCGATCTGGCTGGTGGCACGGGCGGGGTCGTCGAACGCCGCGGCGAATGCGAGACCGGCTTGGGCGAGGGCGGCTGGGCCGGGCTGATCCTGGTCGAGTGCGACCTGCCGGGCGGCGTGATACGCGGAGCAGGCGAGGGTGATTTCGCCGTGAACCCACCACAGGTGTCCCAGAGCACGGAAGTAGTGGGTGTCGTGGTCGAGCGCTTCGATCGTGGACAGCGCCTCGGGGAAGTCGCCGAGGTGACGGGCGATGTGCGACAGTCCGCGTAGTGCTTGCCGGGCAAGAGGACTGTCGCCGGCGGCAACATGGCGCATGTTGTCCGCGGACTCGCGATAGAGGCCGAGGTGACGTTGATTCTCGCCGAGGTAGTAGCGAGTGAGGTCTTCCACGCTCGGCGGCAACCCCGCGATCGACAGCACCGCGGACAGCTCGTCCACACTGTCGCGGCGATGTGCCCGCTGTCCGAGTGAGATCGCGTGCAGCGTACGCGCTATGGCTGCGGCTGCCCCGTCGCTGTCCGGGGCGGGAAGCTCGAGAGGTTCCCAGATGGATTCCAGGACATAACGCCACGCGGCTTCGAGCAGCCAGCCGGGTTCGAGGTCGAATTCGCAGGCCAGCCACAACCCTTGGGTGAGGCAGGCCATCAACTGTCGCCGCGACCGGTAGCCGGAGGCTGTGGGGACTTGGTCGCGGAGAGCCGTGAAGGTCGATTGCGCGGCACGCCGCCAGTCGGCGGGCGACCACCGGTCTTCGGTGGCGGCATCGGCGGCACGGACGGCGGTGCGAAGCAGTTCATGGAGCCGGTAGGGCCAGGGCGATTCCCGGTCGTAGGTGATGAACGGTCGCTCCACCAGGTTCAGGGCGGCGGAGTCCCGGGGTAGTCGGGATGCGGTGGTAGCCAGGTCGATCGAGAACGCGTCGAGCAGGCTCACCGTCCTGAGGACGGTCCGCTCGTCCGGAGACAGGTCCCGCATGATGCGGGCGACGAGCGCCGGGAAGTCGCGCTGGAATTCTTCGGGCCCGGGGGCCGCGCCGGTGCGGGCGAGGACGTCCTGGAACCGCATCACCGCGAGGTCGAGGTACAGCGGAAGACCGTACGAGCGAGTTGCTATCTCCGCGCGCACATTATCGGGGATGACGGGTCGGCCACTGCGGGTGAGGCGAGTACGCAGGTAGTGGTCGCGATCGGAGTCGGAAAGGTATCCGACGAGGTGCTGGCGGGGTTCGGTGGCGGCGTCGCCCGCCAGGTTCGGCCACCGGTGGGGCCCGGTCCAGTCGAGTTGGCCTTCGAGGCGGGTGTCGTCCCACTGCAGCCGATTGCGGCCGGTGATGACGAACAGGGCGTTCGGCATCAACCACACCATGCGCTGATACAGCTTCTCCACGTCCCGATGTCCGCGTTCGGTGATGTCTTCGAAGGTATCGAGCAGGATCACCGGCGTCGCAGCATGTTTCGCGGGAATCTGCGCGAGATCCCAGGCGAGCAAGTGTGGAAAATAGGACAGCGTATCGATGTCTTGTGGCGCATCGAGGAGGTCCGGTAGCCGGGTGCACCGCGACAGTGCGCGGACCTTGTCGTGGCGCTCCCGCAAGGCTTTCGTGAGACCGGTGACGAATCCGAGTGCGCTCGCGCCGACCGCGCTGGGCAGTTCGACCGCGCCGGACAGGTCTTCCATCACCGCGCGGAGATCCTCGGGGACGGCGGCCTTCTCCGAAAGTCGGCGCAGCAGCCCATGCCGATGCAGGTAGCCTTCGAGCGGTTCGCCGGGGTGGTTGACCTCCCAATAGCATCGCAAGGCGATGTCGAACGCCCGCAGCGGGCGCCCCAGCCTTCCCAATGCCAGCCGGACCGCCAGCAGCGCGTCCTCGAATCCGACGCCGCCCTGGCGTGCGAGGTCGATGCGGGCCGGCAGCAAGCGTCCGATCTGGTCGGGGATGGGAGACCAGAAGGTCTCCGCGCCACGGGCTCCGGTAACACCGAGGTGGGTTTCGAGTCGTTGCGAGAAGGTGGTCTTCCCGATCCCCCCGACACCATAGAACACCAGAACGTTCCGGCGCGGGCACGCGAAATCATCGACTCGGAAGTGACCGTCGCGCTGATCGTTGACGTGGGTGACCAGACTTTCGGCCACCGCGGACCATTCGTCGTGACGATTGGTGAACACGTCCACGGCGGCGATGTCGTCCCCACCGGAGCTGAACAGCGATCGCAGATCAGACGAGCCGGACACCCTGTACCCCCCACCGACGGCGACCGTGTACCAACGCCTACCGTAGGACCTCGACTATACGGCAGCTCGCCGGTTCTCGACGATCCAATTCGCCTTCAGCAGAACAGCATTCACGATCAAGAACTTCAAACTGGACCGTCGCATTCGCTGTCGATCATGCTGGCGAAGTGAGCGACGTCCAGCTACCGCGTAGTTTGATTTGTCATGCGTTCCAAGGAGTCCAGGCGCAGGGCCTCGTCGGTGATGCCGACCAGCAGGACCGGGTCGAAATGGGCCACTGTGTCGAGCAGCGTGTACCAGGGGGCGGAGCTCCAGGCTTCGGCGAGGAGGCGGCGGATGGTGCGGCGGGTGGCGCCTTGGTGGCCGGGTGGCACGTCGGGGTAGGCGTGGACCAAGGAGTCGGCTATTCGGGTCAGCATGGCGCCGCGAATCTCGGGGGCGGCGGCGCGGGCGATTTCCAGGGCGTGGTCGAGGGCGTTGATGGCGAGGGCGGCGTCGATCAGTGGGGCGATCGCGCGGTCGTGTGCATCGGATGAGGTGATCTCATCGAGCAGGGGCGTTGCCGCTGACAGCGTTGACCTTGCGCGCTCGGCCGTTCCGCTCGCCGCCTGGGCCGGGATGACCGGTGCCAGGGCGCGGATTCGGTGACCGGGCAGTGGAATTCGATCGCAGAGGCGCAGCGCGTCGAGTTCTCGACCTGCCCGGACCAACGCGGCCGCGGCTTCCCGGTAGGTGACGGACAGGGCGTAGTCGTCGGTGAGGTCCTCGGCGACGGTGAGCGCCTCGTCGACCGCGCCGGCGCGGGCCATCGAGCTCGCGAGCATTGCTGTCACCCGCTGCTGGGCGAGTGCGGGCGTCCACTGGCAGGTCAGTAGCCTCGTCACGGCTTCGGCATCTCCGACGGCCGCCGAAAACAGCGCGCGGACAATGCGATTGGCCAGAACGTCCGGCGAATCACCGGCCGCCACGGCCTGCTCGGCATCGTCGCGCACGCGCGCGAGAACCACGGCGGTGAACTCGCTGCCGCCTTGTTCGGCGATGGTCCGCAGCGCCACGGCGGTCTGGGCGGCGTCGTCGAGCAGCCCTGCGACGGCGGATGGTTCGGTCCACAGCCCTCCGGCCGAGGTCATCCGGGCAGTCAATCGGACCGGAGCGAACGCGATCCAGTGGATCAGTTCGCGGGCCGTGTCCGGCTGCTCCGCGTCGGCCAGCACCATCACGAGACCGGCCAGGCCCCGGGCCAGACCGTCGATTGGTTCGATCGATCCGTGGTACACCGTCACGAGCTCGTCGATCAGTTCGCGCACGCTGTCGACCGAGCCTCGGGCCAGCAGCATCCGGACCAATTCGGCGACCGGCGTGTGGGTGTCCGATACCGGCTCACCGCCGAGGCGGTTGGTGGCGAAGATCGCGGTGAGAAAGAGCCTGTCCGTTCGCAGGTAGCCCGCGCCTGCCCGGGAGGCGGCGACGCGCATCGCGCTCAGCGTTCGGTCGAGGAATACATCTATATGTCGGCCGGATTCGGATGCATGCGCCCCGAGATGGATGAAGCTCAGGAATTGATGGTCCTTGCCCGCAACCCGCTCGGCGACCACGAGAGCACGGGTCCTTTCCCCCGCGGCCGCCAGCGCCCGCACCATGGCGTACAGCACGAGATCACGCTCACGAGGGTCGGTGCGCTGATAGGCGTGGAGTTCGATCTCCGCGGCGAGGCGCCGGGCGTCCGCGGTCCGATCCGCCGCCAGCAAGGCGGACAGCGCCCGGCTCGATACCGCGAGTCCGCTTGTCCCCCTGGCGAACCGGTGCCCCAGTGCGACCACGCGATCCGCGTCCCCGAGCGCGACGAGGCACCGGGCCAGCTCCACGACCGCCGCCTCGATATGGCCCCAGGGGTAGTCGACGATCCCGCTGATCGCGTCGTCGAAGGCGACCTCGTACCCGGTGTTCGCCGCCTCCAGCTCGGCCCGCCAGCCTTCGACACCGGCCAGCACGGCATCGACCTCGGCGCGCAACATGTCACCGAATCCGGCCGCGACCATGTCATCGGCGATTGCGGACAACAGCCGTGCGCGGACCACCTGGCTGACGACGTCCCCGAGCTCCGACCGAATCGACCGCACGTGGCCCTCGGCGGAGTCGGTGTTCCCCCGCTCCGCCAGTGACCGTGCGACCGCGGCGAGGGCCACCATCCGCACCACGACGGATTCGGAGTCACCCGACAACTCGTCCACGCGTTCGTATTCGCCGATCGCGGCGTAGGCACGCACCGCGAAACGCAGCACATCGTCACGCTCGGCACTGCTCACCCACACCACGTGGCGGTCGATCTCGGCCTTCGCCGCATCGATGGCCGCGAGACGGCCGGCCTCGGTCCAGGCGGGAATCAACCGAGCCAGCACCCGAACCCGATCCGCGGGCGTGGTGATCTCGCCGGCCACCCGTTCCGCGCTCTCGAAGTCGGGGACGGCGATCAAGGCATCGACCAGGCGGCGCAGGTCGGCTCCGCCCACGACCGCGGTCTCCGACTCGCGCAGCGAGTCGACCAGCTCCTGATTGTGCTGCGAACGGCCTCGCAGCAATTGCGTTGCGACGACACCGATTCGCGCCCGCAAGCGGCGACTCGGATCGAGAATGCCATCGGCAAGCCGCCGTCCGCGAGCGAGTTCACCCAGGTTTGCCAGGGCGGCGGGCAATTCGAGGGGGATGTCCCACCCGCGCTGGGTCAAGCGGTGCCGCCGCAGGGCGAGCTCGCCGACCGCGACCAGGTCCGGATCCCGTTGCTCCAACCAGATTCCCGACACGGTGGCGATCTCGGTCCGCGCGATCTGGTCGCTGCCGGAGAGCAGCAGCAGCCGATCGTGGCGCGCGGTGTCGAGGGCGAGTGCGGTCATCCGTGACATGTCGCCCTGCCTGCGCAGCATCGAAAAGTACCGGGTGAGCAGAAATGTCGGTGTCTCGACCGGCCAGCCGCGGTCGCGGTAGCGTTCGGCCCAGGCGTGGAAGCGCTGCCGGTACTGCTCCATGAGCGCGCGCCCGAGGGTCGTTTCGGCCTCGCGTTGCAGTGTCTCGTGGGCGAGCAGGTAGACCTGGGCGGGACCGAAGCGACTGGTCCGCACCCGGAAGGTCCGTCCGGTGACGCCCGACAGAATGGTCTCGATCCGGAACGGCGGCCAGCCGGTCAGGTCCTCGAGTTCGGTGCCGGTCAGTCCGCGGGCCGCGGTCACCAGTCCGAGAATCTGCTGATCCGCGTCGGAGCGCTCGAGAATCCCGCGCAGCTCGAGCTGTGCGGCATCGCGAATGTCGAAGGCCTTCGCGGACGGTCCGAGTTCGCGGCGGCGGCAGTGCCGCAGCGGATGCGCGGCGGGGACGTCGAGCGGGAGCCCAGGATTCGGGCGTCCGGCGACGATGACGCGCAAGCCCGGCCCGGGATTCTTCGGTAGCAGCGAGGCGATGCTGGTTCGACCCCGGTCCTCGTCGAGTCCGTCCACCAGCAGCACGATGCGCTGCCCGGCGTCCGCGGCCCGTTCGGCGGCGACCGCCAGCAGGTGGCGGCGGAGCGCGTCGCGACCGCCCGTCGTGCTGGCGACGGTGGCGGCCTGGTCGGGCAGCAGGGCCGAGAGTTGTTCCAGCACAGCGTCGGTGAAGGCCCGGTAGTCGTCCTGGTCGGCCATGCGCGAGGTGATGAAGAACGCCACCACTCGAACGTCCGGCGGCGGGTTCAGCGCGAACCAGGACATCAAAGCCGTCTTGCCCGCCCACGGTCCCGCCTGCCACCACACGTACGGCTCGTCGCCGCGACAGAAGTCGGCGAGTTCGGTCAGTTCGGCGTCGCGATCGGCGAGTCCGTCCGCGGGCGCGATGTCGCGGATCTGCGCCATGTACACGCTGGTCGCCGCGGGTGGCAACCCGGCGGGATGGCTGCGGCCGGTCCAACGCGGGTTCTCCGCCAGGGCCAGTTGCCCGGCTGTCCCGCGTTCCAGGGCTTTGGGTTTGGGCAGGTTCGCGGCGGGCAGCCGGTCCCGGAGTTCGCGGTAGAGCAGCGACATCGTGAGGTAGCGGTCGTCGGTCGCGGTTCCGGTGCGGAGGGTGTCGAGCAGCATCCCGGTGAACGCGGTGCGCCCGCCTTCGCCTTTGGCGCGGGCGAACTTGGTCTTCTCGTCGGTGGCGGTCAGCACGAACGCGCCGTCGATGTCGGTGGCGGCGCGCAGTGGCTCACCGTCGATGGCGAGAACGTCACGCCCGAAGGCTCTTCCGCTGTGACAGCAGTCGAGGATCACGACGACGGGCCCGCGGGCGTTGGCCTTGATTCGGGAGCGGACGATCGGGTAACCCAGCGCCGTCACGTCGGCGTCGGTCGCCCGGGAGCCGACATGGGTCAGGTGCAGCTGATTGTCGACCGCCACACCGTGGCCGACGTAGTAGACCAGCAGCAGGCCGCTCGCGGCCTGGGCGGCGGCGGTGACCCGGGCGGCGATGGTCCGGCTGTCCGGCGGATCGAGCACCATCTCGATGTGCTGCTCGGGCAATCCCGTTTCGGTGCGCAGGAATTCGGCGAAGTCGCGCAGGCTGCGTTCGACTTCCGGGAAGGACTCGAAGCCCGAGTCCGGGGCGTAGTGCGCGGTCCCGATGAGTATCGCGCGCGCGGCTTCCGGATCAGGAAGCGCCATCCGCCCTCGTCCTTCCCCCGTCCGACACTGTTCGCGAAGAGTCTGCCACGGTTGCGAAGGCGGCGAGTTCCCAACCGGGGTCCGGAAATACGCAAGGGCGCGCATCGCGTGTGCGATGCGCGCCCTCGGTTCTGGTCGCTTGTTTCAGTAGGCGCCCTCGCCCCGGGTCACCGTGCCGATCGTCTTGGCGATCAGCAGCAGATCCAGGACCATGGACCAGTTTTCGACGTAGGACAGGTCCAGGCGCATGGCGTCTTCCGGGGTGAGGTCGGAACGCCCGCTCACCTGCCACAGGCCCGTGACGCCCGGCTTGACCAGCAGCCGCCGTCGCATCACGCCGTCGTAGGAGTCCACCTCCCGCTGCACCTGCGGCCGGGGGCCGACGATGCTCATCTCACCGCGCAGCACGTTGAAGAACTGCGGTAGTTCGTCGAGGGAGTATTTGCGGATGACCTTGCCGACGGAGGTGATTCGCGGATCGTCGCGGATCTTGAAGAACAGCGGGTTGCCGCCGTTGCTCTCGATGAGCGCGTTGATGTGCGATTCGGCGTCGGCGTACATGCTGCGGAACTTGATCATCCGGAAGGGCTGCCCGTCGCGGCCGATGCGTTCGGACAGGTAGAAGATCGGGCCGCGGCTGGTGAGCTTCACCGCGAGGGCGATCATGGCCAGCGCGGGGGCGATGGCCAGCAGGGCGGCGATGGCGAAGCAGAAGTCGAACATGCCCTTGCGAATCGACTTCGCACGGTCGTATTGCGGCTTCTCCACGTGCAGCATGGGCATGGACGCGACCACCCGGTGGGTGAGCCGGGTGCCGGCGATGTCGACCAGGCCCGGGGTGACGATGAGTTCGGCCCCGAGTTCGTCGAGTTCCCACGCCATGCGCCGGAAGTCGGCGGGTCCTAGGTTGTCGGTCGCGGTCACCGCGACGGTGTCCGCCCCGGTGCGCCGGACCGCGTTGATCACGTCGTGATCGCTTGCGACCACCGGGATTTCCCGGCCGCCGACCTCGAGCGCCGATTCCGCCAGCGGTCCTTCTGTGCGGGTGCACACGCCGATGACCTGATAGCCGGAGTCGCGGTCGAGGGAGAAGGCCGCCACCATGGCGCGCGCCGCCTCGGGACTGCCGACCACGAGCATGGCGGTGCGGTAGGCGCCGCGGGCTCGCCGGCCCGCGACCCAGCGCCGCCAGATGCGCCGTTCCACCATGAGACGATCATCCGAGCGGCAGCGCGATCGCCAGATAGCCGCGGGCGATATCGATCCGAAGGAGTAGCGAAACGATAGCGATCCCGCCGAAGAGCTTCAGCGAGGCGGCCACGACGCGTCGGTATTCCTCTGTGCCACTACCGATCACCCGTGGTGAGCGGGTGCCGCTGAGGGTCAGCGTGATCGACCACGCCAGCGCCAGCACGGCGGACACCATGGTGTAGCGAACCTCGAGCGGGAGCTGGGAGGCCAATGGCGGTTCCGCACCGGATCCGCCGAAACGAATCCATTGAGCGAAACCGACGGATAGGATTAATACGCAAAGGTCGCTGATAAATAGCCGACTCGCGTAATCCGCTTGCCAGCGTTCACGATCCGAGCGCGGCTCGGGACGCGGTGGCCGGGATACGCGCACGGCGCGACCGGCAAAAGTTTCGTACGACATGAAACGAACGCACCTCCCCCACGGGAGAACTCGGTTCCGATCCCCGCTGATCAGTTCCACGACCAGGCTGACGCCGGCTTCCCAAGGGCTTTCGGACCAGGACAACCGATGATGCCGCCGAGTCTTTCGGCGGCCAGATGCCGAATGTTACACACCCCCGGTGTCATGTACGACGAATCTTGCTCCGGCTCAACGTTTCCAGAAAGTAACGGGTTGTAAGACGACCGGTTTCTCGCCCCCACCCCCTATTTCCCCTATTCGCAAAATCGCAGGTTGCTCTACGCAACACACACCGTGTGAGCTGGTCGAAACCCTTGCGGCACAAGGCTCGACGGGTTGCCGCCCGTACGCCCGGTTCTGCGGGTCGCAGAAATCCAGTTGTTGGGCACCATCGGCCGGTCGTCGAGCCCCCGAGCACGTCGCAATCCTGTTGTAACGTAAGGCCGTACCGAGCCGACCCACTGGTCATCCGGTGCTGCGCGGGCAGCCCGGACTCGGTGAAAGGTGGGGAAACTTCGTGCAATGCCGTCTGTGCGATTCCGATCGACTATTGAGCGTTCTCGACCTAGGCGCCACACCGCCCTGCGAGAAATTTCTCACCACCGAGGAGCTGGACCTGCCCGAGGCGACATATCCGCTGCATCTGCGGCTTTGCGAGAACTGTTTGCTATTGCAGATTCCGGCGCTCATCACCCCGGAAGAGACGTTCACCGAATACGCCTACTTTTCATCCTTTTCGGACAGCTGGGTTCGGCATGCGAAACTCTTCGTTGAGCAGGCAATCGGACAGCTAAAACTGAACGACAATTGTTTCATAATTGAGGTGGCGAGCAACGACGGTTATCTGCTGCAGCACGCGGTGGCCGCCGGCATCCCTTGCCTGGGCATCGAGCCGTCGGTGAATGTCGGTGCGGCAGCACGGGACAAGGGCGTTCCTACCGAAACCGGCTTCCTCGACGAGCAACTGGCCGCCCGGGTGCGAGCCGAGCACGGACCCGCAAACCTGGTGGTGGCCAATAATGTCTATGCCCACATCCCCGATCTGATCGGCTTCACCCGCTCACTGCGCGCGCTGATGGCGCCCGACGGCTGGCTCTCGATCGAGGTGCACCACGCCTTGAATCTGGTGGCGCTGGCCCAGTTCGACACCATCTACCACGAGCACTTCCAGTACTACACGCTGCTGTCCGCGCAGCGCGCCCTGGCCACCGCCGGGCTCGAGGTGGTGGATTGCCGGCTGATCGGCACCCACGGTGGCTCCCTTCGCATCTGGGCCCGCCCGGAGGGCGTGGGCACACCCACCGAGCGAGTCGCCGAGGTGCTGCGGCTCGAGGCCGACGCCGGCCTGCACGAGGTCGCGGGCTACCTCGAACTGCGCCCGGACACCGAGCGCGTGCGCCAGGATCTGCTGCGATTCCTGTTGAACGCCAAGGCCTCCGGCAAGCGGGTGGTCGGCTACGGCGCCCCCGGCAAGGGCAACACCCTGCTCAACTACTGCGGCATCCGCACCGACCTGCTCGAGTACACCGTCGACCGCAACCCCTACAAGCACGGACGGTTCACGCCCGGCACCCGGATTCCGATACACGAAACGGAGCGGATCGACGCCGATCACCCCGACGTGGTGCTGGTGCTGCCCTGGAATCTCGAGCGCGAGATCACCGCGCAGCTGCGTCATGTCCTCGAGTGGGGCGGCGAGCTCGTCTACCCGCTCCCCCATCTTCATCATGCGACGCTCGACGACGCCGCCGCATCCACACCTGCCGAAAGGTAAAGCTCATGAAGGTCGTCCTGTTCTGCGGCGGTTACGGCATGCGCATGCGCAACGGAACCGAGGACATCATTCCCAAGCCCATGCAGATGGTGGGCCCGCGCCCGCTGATCTGGCATGTGATGCGCTACTACGCGCACTTCGGGCACAAGGACTTCGTGCTGTGCCTGGGCTACGGGGCCGCCCACATCAAGAACTTCTTCCTGACCTACCAGGAGTCGGTGTCCAACGACTTCGTCATCCGGGGCGGCAAGGTGGAGCTGCTGCAGTCCGATATCAGCGACTGGACCATCACCTTCGTCGACACCGGGGTGGAGTCGCCGATCGGCGAGCGGCTGCGCCGGGTCCGCGGCCACCTCGAGGGCGAGCCGTACTTCCTGGCCAACTACGCCGACGTGCTGACCGACGCCCCGCTCGACGAAATGATCGGACAATTCCAGGATTCCGGCGCCGCGGCCTCGATGATGATCGTCCCGCCGCAGTCCTCGTTCCACTGCGTGGACGTGAACTCGGCGGGCGAGGTCAAGAACATCACGCCGGTGTCGCAGCTGCCGATCTGGGAGAACGGCGGCTACTTCGTGCTGACCCCGGAGGTCTTCGATCATCTGCCGGTCGGCGGGGATCTGGTGGAAGACGCGTGCGGCGCGCTGGCCGCGCAGGGCCGGCTGTTCGGCTATCAGCATCACGGTTTCTGGAAGCCGGCCGACACCTTCAAGGAGCGCGCCGAGCTCGATACCGGCTATCAGCAGGGTGATCGCCCGTGGATGGTGTGGGAGCGACGCGGCGCATGATCCGTTTCGACACCGGTGGGATCACCGAGATCGCGCTGCTGGGCGCCCACTGCGACGACCTGGCGATCGGCCTGGGCGGCACGCTGCTGACCTTGGCGCAGGCCGCGCCGGGGCTGCGGGTGCGGGCGCTGGTGCTCACCGGCGCGGGCACCGAGCGGGCCGAGGAGGAACGGGCGGCCCTCGAATCCTTCTGTCCCGGAGCCGATATCGACCTGACCGTACTGGACCTCCCCGACGGCTACCTGCCCGCGCACTGGGTCCGGGTCAAGGACGCGGTGGGCGCGCTGGCCCGCAGCTGTTCACCCCAGCTGGTCTTCGCGCCCCATCGCGGCGACGCCCATCAGGACCATCGGCTGCTGGCCGAGCTGGCGCCCACGGAATTTCGCGATCACCTGGTGCTCGGCTACGAGATACTCAAGTGGGAGAACGACACTCCGCAACCCGCGGTGTTTCATCCGCTGCCCGCGGGGCAGGCCGAGCTCAAGGCTGAGCTGTTGGTGAAACACTATCCCTCGCAACGTAATCGGGACTGGTTCGATGAGCAGTCCTTCCTGGCCTTGTCCCGGCTGCGCGGGGTGCAGTGCCGCGCCCGGCACGCCGAGGCGTTTCTGCTCGAGAAGGCCACCATCACTTTCGGAGGTGCTTAGTCATGCGGGTGCTCGTCACCGGACATCAGGGGTATCTGGGGACGGTCATGGTGCCGTTCCTGCAACAGGCCGGCCATGACGTCACCGGTTTGGACATCGGCTATTTCGCCGAGTGCGTACTGGGTGAGGCCCCGCCCGCGCCGCCGGCGATCCCGGTGGATCTGCGCGAGGTGACCGTCGACCAGCTCGCCGGTTTCGACGCGGTGGTGCACCTGGCGGCGCTGTCCAATGATCCGCTGGGGGCGCTGGCCCCCGAGATCACCTACGACATCAACCATCACGCGTCGGTGCGGCTGGCCCGGCTGGCCAAGGCGGCCGGGGTGCGCCGGTTCCTCTACGCCTCCACCTGTTCGGTGTACGGCGCGGCCGGCAACGGCCTGGTGACCGAGGACGCGCCGCTGCGTCCGCTCACCCCGTACGCGGAGTCCAAGGTGCGGGTCGAGGACGATGTGGCCGCCATCGCCGATTCGGGCTTCTCCCCCGTATTCCTGCGCAATGCCACGGCGTTCGGCTTCTCGCCGCGTCTGCGCGCCGACATCGTGCTCAACAACCTGGTCGGCTACGCGGTGCTGACGGGCGAGGTGAAGGTGCTCTCCGACGGCACGCCGTGGCGGCCGCTGGTGCACGCGCAGGACATCGCGCTCGCCTTCGCCACCTGCCTGGAGGCGCCGCTCGAAGCCGTGCACTGCCGCGCCTACAACGTGGGCACCGAAACCAACAACCTCACCGTCGCGCAGATCGCGCAGGCGGTGGTCGACGTGGTCCCGGAGTCCACGCTGGCCATCACCGGCGAGAGCGGCGCGGATCCCCGTTCCTACCGGGTCGATTTCGATTACGCCCGTAAGGAACTGGGCTTCGAGGCCCGCTGGAGCATTCCCGACGGCGCGGCCGAGCTGTATCACGAGTACACCGAGCGCGGCCTCACCTCCGAGGCCTTCTTCCAGCGGTTCACGCGCCTGGCGCATCTGACGTCGCTGCGGGAGGCCGGGGTGCTCGATGGCGAACTGCGCCGGATCAGGACCGGGGTGTGAGGTGATGGGTGGCGAGCAGTTCGGGCCACGACCCCGCGCCCGCGTCGCGCCGCGACACCACGGTCACCGGTTCCGGCCAGGCGATGGCCAGGTCGGGGTCGTCGTAGGCGACGGCGAGGTCTTCGGCGGGATCGTGCGGTCGGTCGATGCGGTAGCAGACGTCGGCCACCTCGGTGAGCGCCTGGAAGCCGTGCAGGAAGCCCGGCGGCACGTACAGGTGCCGGAAGTCGTTGTCGTCCAGCAGGAAAGCCCGCTGTTCGCCGAAGGTGGGCGACTCGGGCCGGATGTCGACGAGCACGTCGTGCACCACCCCGTGCGCGCACCGCACCAGCTTGGCCTCGCCGCGGCCGGAGCGCCCGTGCAGGCCGCGCACCACGCCGCGGCGCGAACGCGACTGCGAGTCCTGCACGAAGCTCGCGGACAGGCCCGGCGTGCCCAGATGGGCGTCGAATTCCTCGGCGTCGAAGGTTCTGGTGAACAGACCGCGGTCGTCGCGGAACGGTTGCGGGATCAGCAGCAGGACGTCGGCGAGGTCGGTCGATTCGATACGCACCAGGTCATGCTGCCATGAGCGGCGCGGAGCCGGGCGGCATCGACGCGGCGCCGCACCGCTGTCGCGGCTGCGGCCAGGGCCCGCTGATCCGCGTGCTGGATCTCGGGAAAATGCCTGCGGCGGACGACTTTCCGAGCCCGGACGCGGCATCCGGCGCGACCGAGGCGGCGCATCCGCTGGCGATGGACCTGTGCGCTCGATGCGGGCTGGCGCAGCTGGCCGAGGACGACACCGTCACCGCCGAACCGCGGGGCGTGGAGCCGCAGGCGTTGCGCGATCAGGCCGCCGACGCGGTGGCGCGGGTGGCGGCCGTCGGGTGGCTGCCCGGCGGCGGCACCGTGCGCGAGTTCGGCAGCCCGCACGGCGGCAGCTGGCTGCCGCTGCTGACCGAGCGCGGCTACACCCCGGTCGAGGGCCCCGCCGACGTGGTGATCGACTGTTTCGGCATCATGCACGTACCCGATCAGCGGGCGGCTTTCGCGCGACGCGCGGCGGCCCTCGCGCCGGGTGGCGTGCTGCTGCTGCAATTCCACTCGCTGCACGCCATCGTGCGGCACGGGCAGTGGAACGCGTTGCGGCACGGTCATTTCGCCTACTACTCGATGGACGCGGCGCGGACGCTGCTGCGTTCGGCGGGCCTGGCGGCGGTGACGGCGTGGGAGTTCGACCTCTACGGCGGCACCGTGCTGGTGGCGGCGGTGCGTGCACCCGCCGACGCCGACCCGGTCATCGCGCGCATCAGCGCCGCGGAGGCAGCCGTCGCCGACCCGGAGGCGGTGCGGGAACTCCAGCACGCCGCCGACCATCAGGCGCGGTCGCTACAGACCTGGCTCGAGACCGAACTCTGTTCGGGCAGAACCGTTTACGCCTACGGCGCGGCATCGCGAGCCGTTTCCCTCCTGCACCTGGCGGGCGCGCACCGCGGACTTCTGGCCGGGGTGGCCGACGCCTCCCCCGGCAAGCAGGGCCGCCGCATGCCCGGCACCGACATCCCGATCATCTCGCCCGCAGAACTGGTTGCGGCACAGCCTGATCGGGTCCTACTGACGCTGCCGGACCTCCTGCCGGAGGTGTCGTCCCGGTGGCCCGAGCTCGACGGGAAGTGGGTGATCGACGTGCGGGAATCGCTATGAAGCCCAGCAATCTCGCCCGGCGGCCGCGGCAGCGGACCGGGCATCCGCAACTCGTCGGCTTGTGATACCGATCATGGGATTGTGGCCACACGCAGGGCAATCGAGTGGGATAGTCTCAGCGTGAGGCCGATCATCGGCCGCGGGGGACGGGGGGTTTGTGACCCGTGTCCTGAGCACACAGGGGAATCATCAAGCGAGCGTACGCATTTACGCAGCTATACCTGATGAGGGAATGGTAATTACCATGCGCAACAACAAGACTGCGCTCTCGCGCGCCGCGGTGGTCGCGGTTGCCGGAACCATCGGAATCGTCCTGAGTGGTGGATCGGCCTCCGCCGCGATCGACGGCAACAACTCGGTCGTCGATCAGCAGGGTCGCACGGTCGAGGCGCTCTCCGCCGATACCCGGATCGATTTCGTGCCGCCGCTGGACGGCAATCCGCTCACCCGCGAGTGGTTCCACAGCGGCAAGGCTTGCTTCAAGGTCGCCCTGCCCGCGGGCGATCCGTGGAACGGTCATCTCACCATGGGCTACCAGGTGGGTTACCCGGCCACGCTCTCGGGCAAGATCTCCTTCCAGTATCAGACCCCGGGTCTGGAGCTGGAGATCGGCGGGGACGGCCCGAAGGCCGATATCTACAACCTGATTCCGACGCTGGGCGTTCAGCTCGATGTCGGCTTCGGCCCGGGCATCCAGTCGGTCGACGTGGCCGGCGGCGATGTCTCCGGCACCGACGGCTGCATCACGATGTCCGGCTTCCACGCCACCGTGACCGGTGTGCTGGGCACCACCACCATTCGCCCGTTCGTGCGCCTGGTGAGCAGTTCCGGCGACACCGTGGTCGCCTACGGTCCGCTGGCGCGGATCTGATTCTCCGGGTCCGGGCGGTCTCGTGCCTCGACGACCGCCCGGGCCCGCGGTGTCGAATGTGTCAGTGCAGCAGGTCGGGACGGCGCAGCGCGGTGGCGACGGTCCGCACCCGGAAGCGTTCGGCGGCGGCACGCGCCAGCCGCCAGTCCCCGCCCAGCACGGCGCCGCGCCCGACGTACTCCGGATACTCCGAGCCCAGCCGGTGGTGGAAGCGCAGCATCTCCGTGAGCTTGCTGACCGTCGAGGTCTGGCTGCACAGGTTGAAGCTCGAATTGCGCCATGCCGCCAGGATTTCCGCCATGCCGTAGAAGTCGCCGAAGGCGCAGACGCGGGCGAAGAGGTCCACGTCCATCGGGAAGACCAGGTCGCCGCGGAAGCCGCCGACGCGGTCGAAGTCCTGCCGGCGGAAGATGGCGGCGGCGGTGGGGCCGAAGTCGGCGGGACCGCGGTGCACAATCGTGCGCATGAGCGCGCGGGCGTCGCGGCGACCCAGCAGGTTCGGCAGTCCGAGGTCGGTCTCCTCGACCTTCCCGTGCTCGTCGATGACCTGGAACTTCGAGGAGCAGATGGCGATTCCGTTGTCGCCCATGATGTCGAGCTGCTTGGTCAGCGCGCCGGGCAGCAGGATGTCATCGGCGCAGACGACCTTGACGAAGCGGCCCGAGGTGAGCGAGACAGCCTTGTTCCAGTTTTCCCCGATGGGCAGGGTTTCCTGATTGCGATGTACGCGTACGCGCGGGTCGTCGATGGATTTCGCGATGGCGCCGGTGTCGTCGGTGCTGGCGTTGTCGAGGACGATCACCTCGATATCGGTGTCCTGGTCCAGGATCGAGCGCAGCGTGGTCTCGAGCGTGCGGCCGGAATTGTAGGCCGGGACGCACACCGAAAGGTTCTTCACCATTCCCCCTGAAGTGGTTCGGCAGGTTCGCCGAGTCGGCCCTCACCTCCCGCCACGAGCCGGAACACCCGATCCAGGCCCGCACGGCCGGCGTCGATCTGCTCAACTGCCTTCTGCTGCAGGGTATCCCGCAGCTCCGGCGCGGACTCCCACAACTGGCGAATCGCACGTGTCAATTCGGCGTCGAGATTGTCCACGTCCAGGTGCACGATGCGCAGTCCGGCGGCGGCGTCGGCGTCGAACATGTCGGCCAACCCATAGAATTTGTCGTCGTAGTACTGCGAGGCCGTTACAGCGACGGCCGGAATGCCCTGCGAGAGCGCGAAGACCGCGAGGTGGTAGGCGCTGGTCACCAGCACCCGGCAGCGCGAGACCTGCCGCGCCACGTCCTGTGCGGTGCCCGCGCGCCCGATGACCGGCCGGGTGCGGGCGGCGCCCACCAGCAGCGGCAGCGTGTGGCGGCGGTCCTCGTCGTCGTATTCGGAGATGATGAGCGGGGCCAGCGCGGTGTTCAGGGCGGCGGCCTCGCGGCGCAACACCTCACCGAGGGTGTCGCGCGCGGAGTCGGTCACCTTGGAGTAGTCCGAGATCCGCAGGCACAGGCCGAGATCGGAGCCGATACCGGGGCGGCGCAGCCGGTAGGCGAATTCCACCGCGTCGTCACCGGTGACCAGGATCTTCTCACGCGGGACGCCGAGTTCGCTGAGCAGTGCGGGTCCGCGCAGCCCCTCGCGCAGGGCGATGAGGTCCGCGCCCGGCAGCACTTCGGCCGCGCGGCGCAGCAGTTCGGTATCGCGCATGGGGCCCAGTCCCTGCCCGATCATGACGTTCGGAATGCCGTGGCGCTGGGCGGCTTCGAGCAGGTTGAGGGTGCGATGCGCCTGGTAGAGGTCGACATCGGTCATGTAGCCGCCGCCCTGGGCGATCACCAGGTCGGCCCCGGCCAGGGCGGTGGGCACCGGCGGCAGTTCGGGAATGCCGGTGGGCTCGGGTTCGGGTGCGCCGGTGGTGCGGGCGTGAACTTCCTGGCGCGCCCAGTTCTTCACCCCGCGCAGATAGTGTTTGGGCACTTCGGTGGCCGACCGCCAGCGCAGCGCCGCCGGCCCGATCACGTGCACCCCGGCGGTCTCCTCGAGCCGCCCCGCGATGCCGTCGCGCCCCCACGGCCCGCCCGCGTGCGCCACCACGGGTTCGGCCTGCGGCAGCACACCGCGCAGAATGTGTGGTTCATCGGTGAGCATGCCGATGCGGGCATGCGGCCACCGTTCGCGCAGTCGTTCGACGGTCATCACCATCATGGCGATGTCGCCACGATTGCGTAGCCAGTACTCACCGTTGTCGACGAGCACCTTCATAGTCCCGGCACCATCCCCCGCGCCAGAGTTCCCCACGCACGATTCCTTCCAACGCCCGTTCCGAGCACGAATCCGCAGCGAATCTATCGCACGACCGGACCTTCGCGCTACGCGAACCAGGGGGCCGCTGCCGCCAAATCGCTTCGCTCACAGGATCATCACCCGCGCGGTGGGCGCATCGGTCAGCTGGGAAACAAAGGGCTGACCCACTTGCTGCACAGCCACTTGCCGTCCACGTAATCCATGGACATGGTGATCTTCTGATGCTTGGCGGTATCGGGCTTCTTCTGGGTGGCCGCGGTCGACTCGGTGATGTCGGCCGCCAGCTCGTAGTGGGTCCCGCCGCCCGAGTTGACGGTGCAGACAGCCTGGTCGGACCAGGTGTGCTCGGAATCGCTCTCCAGCAGAATACGAATGGTGGGCAGCAGCGTCTCGGCCTGTGACTTCCAGGTGCCCGTCGCCCCGGCGATCACCTTGGCCTGCCAGCCGTCACCATTGCTGTAGTCGTAGGAGCTCATGAGCTTGCCGTAGTCGCAGGCCGCCTGAATCGCGGCCTCCTTCGACGCCGCCGCGGCGACGGGCGGCTGCCCGATCGACTGTCCCCCGCCCCCGGTGACCGAACGGAATGCGCCGGTTCCGAATCCGATGCCCACACCACCCGCCGCCACGAGCGCAACGACGAACGCCGCGATCAACCGCTTGCGCCCACGCCGAGACGGCGCGGCCGCGGTGGCCTGGCCCGGTACGGCGAGCTGATTGGCATGGGCATCGACGAGATGCGATCCGGTGTGCGTCACCGCCGGGTAGTGCGGCACGGAAGGGAACCGACCCACCTGCGTCGGCAACTGCTCGCGTTGCAGGGGCGTCAGCCCGGAGCTGGTGGGAATGCTGGGCTGCGTGGTCGCACCGGTGAAGGCGCTGGGATCGAAGCCCATCCGCGGGCGGGGTTCCCCCGAGTTCTGTGCTGCACCGGTATTCAGCGGTGCGCCAGGACTCTGCGTTCCATCCGACCCCTCGTGTTGCGACCACGGCCCGGGCGCACCGGTGGTCGCGGTGAGTGCCTGTGCGGCCGCGGCTGCCAGTTCACCGCAGCTGCTGAAGCGGTGATCGCGATTCTTGGCCAGTGCGCGCTCGATCACCGTGTCGAAGGAGGGCGGCACAGCGCCGCGAATCCGACTCGGCCGCGGAATCGGTGCCCCGAGATGGGCCGCGACGAGTTGCGCGGTGCTCTCGCCCGGATAGGGCAATTGCCCGGTGAGCATATGAAAGAGGGTGCAGCCCAAGGCGTAAACGTCCGCGCGATGATCGGTGTCACTGCGCATTTCGAATTGTTCGGGGGCGGCGTATTGAAAACTCGCGTACATTTCGCCGGTTCGCGTGAGCGCACTGGTGTGATCGATCGCCTTGGCAATCCCGAAGTCGGCCAGATACACCCGCTGATCGGGCCCCCATGCCAGCAGAATATTGGCCGGCTTCACATCCCGGTGCAGGACGCCGGCGCGATGCGCGTGATCGAGCGCTCGCGCGGCCTCCCCGATGATTCGCACCGCGTGATCGGGTCGCACCGGCCCGTCCCGCAGGGTCGCGGCCACGTCTGTCCCCTCGACGTATTGCATGGCCATCCACAGCCGATGCTCGTCGTTCCCCCGCGCGTATACCGCAACGATATTCGGATGCGCCAGCCGCGCGGCAGTATCGGCCTCCCGCAGGAAACGTGCCCGCACCTCGGGATCATCAGCCTTCCCCGACGCCAGGACCTTCAATGCGACAGACCGGGGCAGGTCCCGGTCCTTGGCGAGGTACACCTCCCCCATCCCGCCCACACCGAGCAGCCGTTCGACGGTGTACCCAGCGAATACCTGCCCCTGCGCGAGTGTCCGCCCCACCGGCTGCCCACCTCCGACCACGTCGTTTCCGCCGCCCACCGTAACCCAGATCCCGTACGAGGGGCTGGGTGTTAATCGCGGACGACCAGGAACATAGGTCGGCGATCTGCCGGGACCATCACACGTTAGGGCCGTCAACAAAAGGAAAGTGAATATCTTTATGCCACAATTGAATTCGATCGAATTGTGTCGCAATTCGAGGTAGAATGGAAGCATGAATTGGGGCGGTCAGGTACTCGGCGACGAAGTCACGGTGGCAGATGCCACCGGGCTCGCTTCCGATGCCGTGGGCGTGCTTGTTCAGGATTCTTTGGACTCGCTGACCGATGACGATCTCGTGGAGATGATGCGGGAGTGGGAATCGACGCGGCGGCGGATGGCCAGCTTCGAACACAAACTGATTCGCGAGGTTGAGAACCGGGGGTTGCCAGAGAAGGCCGGGGCGAAAAGGACCTCGAAGTACCTGGAACAGACTTTGCGGATCGGGCACGCCGACGCCTGCGCACGCGTGCGTGCCGCGGAACTGCTCGGGCTGCGGCAGGAAGCCGGACGGATCGTGGAGCCATGGCTGTCGTGGACGGCCGCGTTCCAGGAAATGGGTTTGGTGTCAGCCGATTCCGCGCGGGTGATCGCCAAGATCGTGAACCGGATCCCCGGCAAGGTCGGCGACCGACTCCTCGGCTACCTCGACCCCGACGGGCGTCTCACCGACGACAGCGACCGGCAGCGCCGCCGCGGGCTCACCATCGGCAAGCAAGGCGTGGACGGAATGTCCACCATGACCGCCGAACTCACCCCGACCCTGCGGGCGCTGCTGGATCCGATCTTCGCCAGCCTGGCCCGACCGGGCATGTGCAACGCCGAGGATGTTGAAAGCCCTTGGACCACAGACGGACTCGACGACGAGGCCCTCGCCGGCTTGGAGCGTGCCGCGCAGCGTGACACGCGCACCTCCGCGCAGCGCAACCATGATGCGTTGGTGGCGTTCCTGCGCCCGGAGATGGGGCTCTCGAACCCGGGCCAGCACCGGGGCCTGCCCGTCTCCACGATCATCACCATGTCGCTGGCCGAGGTCGAGGCCGCCGCCGGTGTCGCCACCACCGCCTCCGGTGGGACCATGCCGCTCGACCAGGCGTTGCAGCTGGCCCAGAAGTCCAAGCCGTTCCTGGCGATCTTCGACCACGCCGGCCGCCCCTTACACCTGGGCCGAACCAAGCGCCTCGCAAACTCGGCACAACGACTGGCGTTGATAGCCACCGAACGTGGCTGCACCCGCCCGGGATGCAGCGCCCCCGCAACCTTGACGCAGGTCCACCACGTGACCGAGTACGCCAAGGGCGGGGCCACCGACATCGAAAACTTGACCTTGGCCTGCGACGCCTGCCATGCGCTGATCCATGACGGGCCCGGTGGCTGGAAAACCATTGCCATGCCAAAAGATTCAGAACACGCGGGCCGGACCGGGTGGATCGCACCACACCACATCGACCCGACCGGGACCCCGCAGGTCAACGAACGCCACCATGCCGGGGAGTTGATGGCCGCGTCCCTGGCGCGACTGCGGGATCGCACGCGCCCACCAGTCAAATGGTGGTCACGCCCCTAACCCAAACCCGAGCCTCACCACAGGTGGGGCCCTTCGGGCTGCGTGCGTCACGGCTGCTCGCGTGGCAAGCGCGTCCGCAAAACTACACAGAGTGTGGCTGAGTCGCCTGCCCTACCGGACCTGGGCTGACGCCAAGCCGGGAGCCGTATCCCGCCGATCCCAGCCCACGGACTGCACGGATCACCTTCTACAGAAACCCGAGCCCCATCCCTTCGTCTTCCACGGGATGCTGCGCGGCCGGACCGTGAGCGGGGCTGGTACGTGAGGGGGCCTCGCAAGCTTGGCCACCCTCTCCCTTATCCAGGCGTCTTTTATCTTTTAGTCCTCATTCTCGTTCTATCTTGATCTTTTGCGCCTAGAGAACTGGCCGGTCGGATGATTGCCACCTGATAGCCCTCCTCCCACTTCAGATTGGCATACACTTGCGCTGCAAGGGTGTTCGGATCGGGATGTAGGTCCGAATGTGGGTGACGGACCCGGGGGTGAGGGTTTTGGCACGGCCCATTCGGGTTTTCATGACGGGGTCGGAGTGGTTCACTGCCGCTCATGGGGGCCTGAATCGGTACTTCACCGATCTATACCAGGCGCTGGCTCGCGACAACGGAATCACAGTCAACGCAAGAGCTTTCGGAGACCCACCGGTCGGTGCGGGCTCCTGGGGCCCAACCGGCGGCTCCACGCTGGCCCGCGCCCGCACCGCGTTCCTGGACCGAAACGCCCTGACACAAGACACCGTCATCGATCGCCACTTCTGCCTGTACGGCCCCGCAGCGATCAGAAGCCCACTGGTAGTGCACTTCCACGGCCCATGGGCAGCCGAAAGCCAGATGGCCGGAGAGCACTCCAGAGCAGTCCGAGCCAAGTTCCTGGTCGAGCGCCTGAGGTACGCCCGAGCCGACCGATTCGTGGTCCTGTCCGACCATTTCAAGAGTTTGCTGGTAGGCGACTACGGCATCCGGTCGGAGAAGGTACAGGTGATTCCGCCAGGCGTGGATCTGGACCGGTTCACTCCAGCCGACCAAGCAGAAGACTCCGGCATCGTGCTGTGCGTACGCCGCCTGGAGAAGCGCATGGGCATCGATGTACTCATCCGCGCCTGGCAGGGCGTGGTAACGCGGCATCCCGACGCCCGCCTGGTGATCGTCGGAACCGGCACCGCGGAGGCCGAATTGCGCCGACTGGCAGCCACCTTGTGCAGAGACGAGCGACAGTCCTCGATCCATTTCACCGGCACGGTCTCGGACGAGGAACTCACCGACCTCTACACCCGAGCAGATCTCACCGTGGTGCCGTCGCTGGCCCTCGAGGGTTTCGGCCTCATCGCCCTGGAATCGCTCGCCGCCGGTCGCCCGCCCATCGTCTCCGATTGCGGTGGATTACCGGATTCGGTCAGGGATCTCGATTCATCGCTCATCGTGCCCCCGGGTGATGCCGAGGCGCTCGCCGCCCGGCTCGTCGCCGCACTCGACGGTGCCCGGCCCGACGCGAAACAGTGCCGCGCGCACGCCGAGACGTTCTCCTGGGCGGTCGCGGCCCGACGCCATCGAGACCTCTATATGGAGCTTCTCGGCCGATGACCCCGCTGAAGGCTGTTTTCCTCGCGCACACGGCGGCACCCTCCGGCGCCGAACTCGCGACGCTGCGCCTGGTCTCGGCCATGCCGGCCGGTCGCACCGCGGTGGTGTACACCGAGGACGGGCCGATGCTGCGCCTGATGGCCGAGCGCGGCATCGAAACCCGCGTCGTGGGCAACAGTTTCGACTCGCGAGCGATGACCATCGACAAGGCCGGGGTCCGCAGCCTGCTGGTCGGCGCGACCGGCCTGCTGCGGCTGGGCTGGACGCTGGGCGCGACGGTCCGCGAACTCGACGCCACCGTGCTCGTCGCGGGCAGCACCAAGGCGCTGCTCATGGGCGCGGTGGCGGCCCGACGGGCGCGCGTTCCGCTGGTCTGGCATGTGCACGACCGGGTTTCGCGCGAGTACTTCGGCCGCGCCCTGGCATTGATCATCCGCCTGCTGGGCTGGGTGGTGGCCCGCGGCGTCATCGCCAACAGCCGCGGCACCCTGGCCTCGCTCTCCACGTGGCAGCGACAGGCCGTCGTCGCCTACCCGGGCGTCGAGTTCCCGGCCGAGGTCGAATCGGCGCAGTCCCAGCCGGATTCGGCGATCCTCGGCGACACTCGGCCACAGCAGCAGCGTCCCGCGAACGAGACCGTCATCGCCGTGGTGGGCCGCCTCGCCCCGTGGAAGGGCCAGGACCTGTTCCTGCGCGCCCTCGCCGATGTGAAAACCCTTCCGCGCGAGGTACTCCTGGTCGGCGGCACGTTCTTCGACGAGCAGTCCTATCGCACCGAACTGGAGGTGCACGCCACCGCCCTCGGTCTCCCGGTCACCTTCACCGGCCATGTCGACGACCCGGAAACCTATCTGCGCCACGCCGATATCCTCGTACACTGCTCGGTGCTGCCCGAGCCCTTCGGTCAGGTCGTGGTCGAGGGCATGCGGGCGGGCTGCGCGGTCATCGCGACCCGGCCCGGCGGTCCGGAGGAGATCGTCCAGCCGGGTGTCGACGGCCTGCTGGTGACCGCCGGCGACCGCACCGAACTCACCCGCGCCCTGGACACCCTCATCGCCGATCAGGAGCTGCGCACCAAGCTGGCCGATGCCGCGCAGCTCCGGTCCCGGGATTTCGACGTGGCCGAGTCGGGCCGGATCGTGACCGCCTTCCTGGCCGGGTTGCCCGGAAGCCGGTGGCGCCGTGGATGATCCGACCGACCCGCTCCCCTACGACCCGCCGACCGTCCGGATGGAGAGCCTCGGCACCCTGGGCCGGTTGCGGCAGCGCCGCCATATGCGGCACGGCCTTCCCGAGGTAGACCAGCAGGCCGCCGCCTACGAGCACGATCACTCGCGGCGCGACCACGGCCCGGCCACCCACCACCCGAACCGCACCCCCGCCGGCTCGGATCGGAGCCCAGCCTTCAGCAGGCCCTCGTACGAGGAATCGCGGGCCGCCCGCTACGCCGCGCCGTCGCGGGGTCCGGTGCTGCCCACCTTCTACGGCGACCCGGTCGAGCCGCCGACCGTGCGGCTGCCCGTGGTCGCCCCGCAGCGCGACGCCTCCGGCGCGTACCAACCGGCGGAGGACGAGTCCGGTTCCGCCACAGACCATTCCGCCGCCAATGGCAAACACCGGAAGCAATCCTCGTCGAGCCTGGGCGGTGTCGGCGGCATCATTCGCGACATCGGCCTGGTCACGTTCGGCAAGTACGGCCAATACGTCATCACCCTGGTCACCGTGCCGCTGCTGGCCCGCATGCTCGGCCCGCACGGAACCGGCCTGCTGGCCATCGGCATGTCCTCGTACTTCATCGGATCTTTGGTGGTGGATCTCGGCGTCACCTCGTTCCTGGCCGCCAAAGTGCCCGAGGACGATCCGGGCCACCGCGAGGTGAACCGCCTGCGCGGCACCTACCTGGCCATTCGCGCCACCACCTTGACCATCATCGGCGCGACGCTGCTCGCGACGCTCATCGTCGGGGTGTCCCCCAAACTGCACATGGTGCTGCTGGGCCTGTTCGCCGGCGGCTTCTGGTCGGTGTCGGAGGACTGGCTGCTCATCGGGCAGGGCAGGTTCGGCACCTCCACCATGTATCAAGGTGTCGGGCGCATCGGCTATCTCGCGCTGCTCGTCGGGCTCCTACCCCGATTCCCGAGCGCGTCCATGGCCGTGCTGTGCCTGCTCATCTCGTCGATCGCGACGGTCGCGCTGACCTGGTGGGATTCGTTCCGCAAGTTCGGCCCGCCGGCCAGACCGTACGGCGTGGGGGCCGTACTGCGGATGGCCGCACCGATTTTCACCTCCCGGCTGCTGGTCACCGGCTACGGCCAGGGTTCGGCCGCGGTGTACGGCGCGGTGCTCGAGGCCGCCTCGCTGGGCCTGTACTCCGCGGGCGACCGCCTGGTTCGCGCGATCCAGTCCACCCTGGACCCGATCGGTTTCGCGCTGCTGCCCCGCATGGCCCGGCGCAGCGCCGATGATCACTTCTGGCGCAATCAGATTCAGATGCTGATCGGCGCCGTGACCCTGGCGTGCCTGGCGGTGGTCTCGGTCTGGATCATGGCCCCGACTCTGATCCACCTGATCTACACCGATGATTTCAACGGCGCGATCGGCATGCTGCGCGTCGAGATCCTGATTCTGCCCGCCACCACCATCACCTCGTATGTCACCACCGCCGTGCTGCCGGTCAAACAGGACACCATCGGCGTGCTGATCGGCGCGATCATCGGCACCTGTGTGGCGGCGACCGCCCTGGTCGTGGCGATGCGCACCGGATCGGTCTGGAGCCTGGTCTATGGCACCGTTTCCGCGGAAATCGGTGTCGCGCTGTGGTACATCATCCGGGTGCGGTGGCTCATGGTCCGGGAACGGGCCCGGCGGGCCGGGCCGGTGGAACCGGCCACGGCACTGCTGACCAAGGGGGATGTGGCGTGAAGGTGCTCTTCGTCGGGGACGACTGGGTGGGCAGCAACGCGCGCTCCCTCGCCGACGGATTCCGGCAGGCCGGGCACGAGGTGGTGGTGATCGACACGACCTCGGTGACCCTGCCGCCGCGACTGTCCCCGCCGTGGGTGTATTCGAAGTTCGCGCATCGGCGGGCACCGTGGGATATCGAGGCGCTGCACCGCGAGATCGACAGCGCCGCTCACACGTTCAAGCCGGATCTGCTGTTCGCGTTCAAGTCCGTGCACCTGGATCAGCAGCGGCTGTTGAGCGCCCCGGCCGGTCTGCATGTGCACTACAGCCCCGATGACGTATCCAATCCGTACAACACCAGCCCGGAATACTTGGCACACGAGTCCGCCTGGGACCTGATCGTCACCACCAAGTGGCACAACGTTCCCGAGCTCACCGCCCGCGGCGCACAGCACGTGAAATTCGTTCGTAGCGCTTATGATCCGGCGTTGCATCACATCACCGCCCGCCGCACCGTGCGCCGCTATCTGGTCGGATTCGTCGGCGCGGTGCGCCCCGACCGTCAAGACCTCTTGGTCTCCCTGGCCCGAGAGCATCACGGGGACATGCTGTTGCGCGGTCCCGGCTGGCGGCGCGTGCGCGCGCTGTGGCAGACCGGCGCCGATGTCGGCGGCGCGGTCTACGGCGAGCACTTCTCCGCCGCCGTCGCCGCGGTCACCGCCAACCTGGTGCTGCTCAACTCCGACAACCGCGATACCCACACCTGCCGCACCTTCGAAGTTCCGGCGGCCGGCGGACTTTTCGTCGGTGAACGCACCGACGAGCACGCCGAACTGCTGCAGGACGGCGCCGAGTGCTACCTGTTCTCCGGCCCCGCCGAACTGCGCGACATCCTGCGCCGCTGCACCAAGTACCCGGACCAGGCCGCCAAGGTCGCCGAGGCCGGACATCACCGCATCGTCACCGGCGCGCACTCCTACGCCGATCGGGCCCGCGAAATCCTCGGCGCCCTGGCATGAACGGCCGAAAAGATCAGCCCTGCAAGCGGGTAACACCGCGGCCGCCCCGTCGGACATAAGGGGGTGATGGGAGAGTGATGGCCTCCGCTCAGTTCGCCGTGTTCCTCGTCGCCGCAGCCCTGGCGACGATCGTCGTGGCCGCGATGTTCCTGCCCGGCGTGGCCCGGGTGTTCCTCATCGCGCAGACCGCGCACTGGTCGCTGTCCTACATCGCGCGGCCGGTGGTGCTGCTGTGGGTCAAACCCGTCCCCGGTTTCGGCGACAACGTGCCCGATCCGCGGCTCTACGAGTACGGATACGACGAGGGCATCGCCGCGGTGCTGCAGCCGGTGATCTTCGGGCTGTGGTTCTACACCGGGCTGATCATCGCCTACGTGCTGTGGGTGCGCCTGCGACCGCGCGAGTCCACCCCGCGCACAGCGCCTTTCGCGGGCGACCCGGTCTTCACCCAGACCCTGTTCCTGCTCTACGGCATCGGCACCCTGGGCCGGCTGGCCGCCTATGCCACCGGTTCCACCGGCAAGGCCGGCGAGCTGGAGAGCCCGAACCCGCTCATCAACCTGGTCACCATTCTGGCCACCCTGGGCGCTGTCGGCCTGATCGTGTTCTACCGCAACGAATCCGGCCGCGGCACCGCGCTGGTGGTGGGCGCGCTGGTCGGCGGCGAACTGGTGTGGACCGCGACCGTGCAGTCCAAGACCCCGATCATGGGCGCGGCCCTGGCCATCGCCGTGCGGTTCGCCATGACCGGCTGGACCCGGCGCAATGTGGTCGGCGTGCTCAGCATCATCGCCCTGGCCCTGGGCGGCTTCGGCTGGCTGCAATCACTCAAGACCGATACCGCCGCCAAAGCCGAAGCGGCGCAAGTGGATGCGCAGTATCCGGCCGTGGTGCAGCCGTTCCTCAGCATGCTGCGCCGCTTCGATCTGCTCGAGGCCGCCACCGACTCGTGGTTCGCGGGCCCCGATTCCTGGCTCACCCCGCCCCAAGTCGCGCTGCACGCCTTCCAGAGCCTGATCCCCACCCAGCTGCTGGGCGCGGAGAAGTTCCGATCCGGTGCCGCCTGGGCCGAGCAGGTGCGCGGCCGGTCGGTGGACATGTCGACAGTGGAGGTGTCGCTGGCCGAGGGCAATATCAACGAGGGCTACGTGCTGGGCGGCTACATCGGGGTCGCGGTGGGGGTCACGATCACCTTCGTGCTGCTGCTGATCTGGATCCGGGCCCTCTACAGCCGGTACCTGGCCATGGCCATCCTGGGCCTGTCGGTGATCGAGGTGCCGGTGCTGTTCGAGCGCGGCGTGCTGGGCACGGTCGAGATGCTCGGCAAGTACTTGCAGGCCGTGGTGCTGGCGTGGCTGGCGTATCTGGTTGTTGGTGAATTCCGAAGACGAATGGAACAGCTGCCGGGGGCTCCGGTTCCATCCGGGAAAACGAGGACGGCGCAATGGGTTTGATCGACTACTGGCGGCTGCTGCGGCGGCGCTGGCCGATAATCGTTGCCGCGGTGGTGATCTGCACGGGGGCGGCCTACGGCTACGCGAGCACCCTGCCGACCGAGTACACGGCGTCGAGTTCGGTGTACGTGTCCATGGCGACCGGAACCTCGGTCAACGACTCCTATCAGGGCGGGCTGGCCGCGCAGCAGCGGGTGCGCTCGTATGTGGATCTCGCCAACAGCGTCACCGTCGCCACCTTCGTGCACGACCAGCTGGGTCTGAAGTCCTCGGTGAACGACCTGCGCGGCCGGATCGTCGCGGTCTCGCCGCCCGCGACCACGATCATCATCATCACGGTGAAGGACTCGACCGCGGCCGGCGCGCGCGTCCTCGCCGACGAGGTGGTCTCCCAGTTCCGGGCGCTGGTCTCGAAACTCGAGGTCACCCAGACCGACGCCGCCCCCGCCGCCCGCGCCGAGGTCATCGACAAGGCGCAGACCCCGACCCAGCCCAGCGCCCCGCAGAAGAAGCGGTTCTACATCCTCGGCCTGCTGGCCGGACTGGCGCTGGGCCTCGGTGCGGCCATCGTGCGCGACAAGCTCGACAAGCGGGTGCGCACCTCGACCGAGCTGGAAGCCTTTCTGCCGATGCCGATCCTGGGCATCGTGGACGACGGGCGGCCCGGCGCGGCCGGGGAGCTGCGGCGGCTGCGCACCCGGCTCACCGAGGATCCCGAGCTGGTCAGCCTGCTGATGACCTCGCTGTCCCCGCATTCGGAACCTGACGTGGCGATCGGGCTGGCCCGCACCTTCGCCGACACCGGCGCGCGCGTGGTGCTGGTGGACGCCGACACCACCGGGCAGGGCTCCACCCGCCGCAGTCCGGCGGCCACGTCGGCCGGGCTCGCGGAACTGTTGCGCAACAGCGCGACTCCGTCGTCGGCGGTGATGGCCTGGCCGGAGGTGGGCATCAACGTGCTTCCGCTGGGCGGCATGGACTTCCGCACCCCCGACCTGCTCGACTCGGAGCGGTTCTCCGACATCATATCCAAGCTGCGCAGCGAATTCGACCACATCCTGGTGGAGTGCGCGCCGGTCACCGCGGCGGCCGACGCCATCGCGCTGGCCCGGCGCTGTGACGCCACCATCGGCATCATCGAGCTCGGCCAGACCACCTCCAATCAGGTGCGCGGCGCGGTCGCGACATTCGGTGTCGACAACAAGCGGATGATCGGCACCGTCGTCTTCTCGCGGCCGCACCGCAGCGTGGGCGACATGGTGAGACATCCGCTCGACCTGGTGAAGCGGTGATCGACGGGCGCGGGGGACACGACGCCGGCACGGGGACGGGCGAGGACGCGAAGACGAGCGGCGACACGGGGACGCCGCAGGACCTCCGGGACGCCGCCGTGCGACGGCGGCGGCTGCTCCTGGCCGGGCTGGGCGCCGCGGCCGTTCTGCCGGTCGCGGCCGCGTGCTCCAAGAACGATTCCGAGGGAACGGAATTCCGCTCCCCGCACGTGACCGATCAGCCCGCGGCGCGCAACGTCAAGGATTTCGGCGCGGTCGGGGACGGCAAGGCCGACGACACCGAGGCGTTCGCCCGCGCCGCGGCCGTCACCGACAAGCCGCTGGTGCTCTACATCCCGGCCGGGCAGTACACGCTGACCCGCTTCCCCGCGCTCGCGGACTACGCGACCGTGCTCGGGGACGGGGCCGACGTCACCACCATCAACTACGACGGTGACGACACCTTCATCACCCTGCAACGCAAGCAGCGGGTCCGCTTCTCCCGCCTGGGTTTCTACTTCTCCGGAGCGAAGGCGACCGCGGTCCGGCTCTCGGAATGCTTCCGCTGCACCTTCGACTCGGTAGTGCTGCGCGGCAATCACCTCAGCGACAACGCGCCCCGATTCCAGGAACAGCGGGGGCTGGTGCTGGACCGCAATACCGGCGGCACCACCGTCATCAACTCCGACATCAACAATTTCGGCTTCGGCATCGTCACCTCCTGCATCCAGAACTACGTGACCTCGTCCAAGCTCACCAACAACCGCATCGGGGTGCTGGGCACCGGCGGCGATCACAATGCCGGATTGGCCTTGGCCAATGTGGAATTCGTCTCCGACAACGATCCCCGCACCACCGACAAGCACGTGCTCGTCGACGGTCCCGCCAATGACTGGTGGCTGACCAACGTGTGGTTCGAGGGTGCCGACACCGCGCTCGCGATCGGCGGTCCGGCGGGCGGGCCCGCCCAGTTCGGTCTGGTCAACTGCAAGGTGGCCGCGCGCAAGGTGTGCCTGGACCTGATCCATTGCCGCCAGCCGTATCTGGCCAATGTGCAGTTCGACCCGGATCTCGACGCGCCGCCGATCGAGGTGCGGGTCGATCCCAAGGGCGTGGCCGAGGGCACCGCGATCAACCTGATCTCCGGCTCGTTCGACGACGTGGATCCCAAGTCGTTCCCGGACGGCTGGCATGTGATCGGCCGCGGCGCCATTCACGGGGCGCGCTTCGCCGGAACCACGGTGGCGCAGGCCTATACGCCCGGCGCCGACATCTTCCAGGTGCAGGACCGCGACGGGTCGGTGCTGTCGGCCGTGTTGAACAGCGGGGCCTACCTGTCCGACCGCAGCGAAGGGGGAATCGTGTTGAAGGATTCGGCCGGGGTGTACTGGCGCATGTCGGTGGGCACCGACGGCGCGGTCAAGACCACCTCGCTGGGGAAGCAGCGGCCGCACTCGTGAGGGGGACACCGACCGCGCTGCGACTGGGCCCGGCGCGACTGCACGGCAGCACCCTGCTGCTGCGGCTGCCGCGCTACAGCGACTTTCCGCAGTGGCGGGAGCTGCGGCTGCGCGATCGGGCCTGCCTGGAACCGTTCTGGCACACCTCAGCCCTGAGCTGGGCCGAGCGCCACACCGAGAAGGCCTGGGTGCGTGAGTGTCTGGAGGCGGCCACCAATGCCCGCACCGGGCGGCGGATCGCCACCGTCATCGAGATCGACGGCCGCTTCGCCGGGCAGGTGGAGATCGGCAATATCGACGTCCGGGCCAGACAGGGCGAGATGGGGATCTGGATCGACGCGCGCCTGGGCCGGCACGGCTTCGGCGGCATCGCGGCGGGACTGATCCTCGACTTCGCTTTCGACGCACTGGGTCTGGAACGCGTCAACGCACCCATCTCCCCCGGGAACGCGGCGGCCACCAGCGGCGCGGTGCAGATCGGGTTCGTGCGGGAGGGGCGCATGCGGCTGCACTTCGACGTGGGCGGGGCGCGCGCCGATCACGATCTGTGGTCGATGACGCGGGCGGAGATCCCGCCCAAGGGATTCACCGAGATGTGGCTCGAGCGGACCCTGCAACACCGGATCGCGCCGCCGCCCCCGGCCGGTTCCACGACGACCCCCGGCGCTTCCACGGAAGTCTCCAAGGACGACCATATCCCCGATACCGCAACGGTATTCGGCGTCCTGGCCCGCTATCGATGCGGGCAGCTGTGGCGGGCCGCGCGGCAGCTGCTGCCCGCCCGGCCGGTGCTGTTACGGCTGCCCGGCCACGACCGGGTGGTGCTGCGCTCCGCCCGGCCCGCCGACGGCGCCGCCCGGACCGCCGCGGTGCGTAACGCCGGGCCGCTCCCGGCCGACGGAATCGGTAGCAGCGGAACGGCGTGGCTGCGCGAAATCGCCCTCAGCGCAGCGGGTGTCCGCTCTCCCGCCGGTCTGCTGTTCGTCCTCGATGCCGCGGGCGTCTACGCCGGCACCGCCCGGCTCTTCGATCTGGACCTGTTCGATCGCAATGCCCGCATCCAGCTCTGGGCCGATCCCGCCCGTGCCGGCGACGACGTCCGGACGGCGGCCACCCGGGCCCTGCTGACCTACGCCTTCGAACAGCTCGGACTGTTCCGCGTCTACACGGCCGTGGCGGCCGGAGACACCGCATCGGCCGCGGTCGCCGCCGCGGCGGGACTGCATCAGGAGGGAACCATGCGCAGCTACACCGGACTCGACGGACAGCGCGGCGACCACGAGCTGTGGGCCATCACCGCCGGCGGCGATCAGCATGCGTGACTACCGGCGCAGCAACGACCTGCAGGCACGCCTGCACGACCTGGTGCCCGGCGGCGCGCACACCTACGCCCGCGGCGCGGACCAGTATCCGGAACAGATGGCCCCGATCCTGGTGCGCGGCAACGGCGCCCGGGTCTGGGACGCCGACGGCAACGAGTACGTCGAATACGGCATGGGCCTGCGCTCGGTGACGCTGGGCCACGGGTTCGCGCCGGTGGTGGACGCGGTTGCGCGCACCATCGCCGACGGCGTCAACTTCTCCCGCCCCACCGAGCTGGAACTGCTGGCGGCCGAGGACTTCCTGAGCCTGGTGCCGGGCGCGGGCATGGTGAAGTTCGCCAAGAACGGCTCCGACACCACGACCGCGGCGGTGCGGCTGGCGCGGGCGGTGACCGGGCGCGAGACGGTGGCGATCTGCGATCAACCGTTCTTCTCGGTCGACGACTGGTTCATCGGGGTCACCGAGATGAACGCGGGAATCCCGGCCGCCGCCACGGTGAAATTCCGCTACAACGACCTGGAGTCCCTCGAAGACGCGTTGCGCGGCGACGATATCGCCTGCGTGATCCTCGAACAGGCCACGGCCCTGGCCGATCCCGCCCCCGGCTTCCTCGAAGGCGTACGCGCACTGTGTGATCGGCACGGTACTCTGCTGATCTTCGACGAGATGATCACCGGGTTCCGCTGGTCGGCCGGTGGGGCGCAACAGCTCTACGGCGTGGTCCCCGACCTGTCGTGCTGGGGCAAGGCCATGGCCAACGGTTTCCCGCTCTCGGCGCTGGCCGGGAAGCGGGAGTACATGGAGCTCGGCGGGCTGCGCACCGACGCCGACCGCGTCTTCCTGCTGTCCACCACGCACGGGCCGGAGACCGCGTCGCTGGCCGCCTTCCGGGCGGTCGTGCAGACCTACCGGAGCAGCGATCCGGTGGCGCGCATGGAGGCGGCGGGCCGCCGCCTGGCCGCGGGGGTCAATGCCATCGCCGCGGACCTGGGGATCGCCGAGCATCTGGAGGTGGCGGGCCGTCCGTCGTGTCTGGTGTTCCTCACCCGGGATCCCGAAGGCGTTGCCTCCCAGTCTTTCCGGACGCTGTTCCTGCAGGAGCTGCTCGATCGCGGCGTGCTGGGCCAGTCGTTCGTGAACTCGGCGGCGCACACCGACGCCGATATCGACCACACCATCGACGCCTGCCAGTCGGCGGCCAAGACCTACCGCAAGGCCCTCGAACAGGGCACGGTCGCGGGCCTGCTCGCGGGGCGGCCGGTGGCTCCGGCGCTGCGGCGCACCGCCGCACCGCGCCGCCTGGCGGATCGACCGAGGAGAGTCTGCTGATGTCGGAACCCCGGATCGCCCTGGTCCACGAGCGATTCACCGAGTACGGCGGCTCCGAGGCCGTGGTCGCGGAGTTCATGAAGACCTGGCCCGGCGCACCGGTTTTCGCACCCATCACCGACCCGCAGTGCACCGGCGCGCTGCTCACCGCCGCGGGACTCGATCCCGAGGCCGGTGACCCGGCGGCGGAACCGGTGCGCGATACCTGGCTGTCGCGGGCCTACGCGGCGAGCGGGCGACGTTCGCACGCACCGCTGCTACCGTTCGCGCCGCGCGCGTTTCGCACGCTGCCGCTGCGCGACTCCTACGACGCGGTGGTCGTCAGCCATCACGCCTTCGCGACCCAGGCGGCGTTCGCCACCACCGCACCGGTGATCGCCTACGTGCACAGCCCGGCACGGTGGGCGTGGGACAAGGCGTTCCGCGAGCGTGAGGCCGGCGGGCGCGCCGGGCAGGCGGCGCTGATAGCCCTGGGCGCCCTGGCACGGCGCAACGAGTTGCGGGCCGCGCCGCGGCTGGCGCACGTGGTGGCCAATTCCCAGGCCGTCGCCGACCGGGTCCGCGAGTGGTGGGGACTGCCCGCCTCGGTGGTGAATCCGCCGGTGCGGGTGGCCCGTTTCGCCCCCGACCCCAGCGTCGAGCGGGAGGACTTCTTCCTGTTCGCGGGCCGCCTGGTCCCCTACAAGCGCCCCGATCTCGCGATTCGCGCGGCACAGCAGGCCGGGGTGCGCCTGGTCATCCTCGGCGACGGCCGCTACCGCCAGCAGCTCGAAGCCCTCGCCGGCCCCGAGACCACCTTCCTGGGCGCGGCCTCCGACGACGTGCTGCAGGACATGTACCGCCGCTGCCGCGCGCTGCTCATGCCCGGCGTCGAGGACTTCGGCATCGTCCCCGTGGAGGCCATGGCCTGCGGCGCACCGGTGCTCGCGGTCGGCGAGGGCGGCGCGTTGGACACCGTGGTCCCCGGCATCTCCGGCGCGCACGTCCCGGCCGGCTCCGACGCGGCGGTGACCGCCGGATTCGCGCGCGCCATGCGCGATTTCGACCCTGCCGCCTACCACGCCGAAACCATTCGCAAGCACGCCGCGACCTTCTCCCCGGAGGCGTTCCGCACCCGAATCGCCGACATTGTGTCGCACAATTCCCGCTGACCGACTATTCATGGATCTGGAAAAGCCATCCCGGCGCACGCGAGCGGCGCCGGGCGCATCACCATGGTCCAGGAGTAGCCAACATGCCCACCGTCCCCCTCGTCGACGCCCACATGCATCTGTGGGACACCAGCGCACACGCCTGGTACCCGAGTCTGGCGAGGTTCGTCGATGCCGGAAAACCCGAGATCGCGCAGAACTTTCTACCGGCCGATTACGACCGCGGCCTGGGCGCGGTCCAGGTGGACGGGCTCGTGCACGTGTCCGCGACCACCGCGCCGCACGCCTATCTGGCCGAAACCCGTTGGGTGGACGGCATCGCCGACGCCGACCCGCGGCCGTTCGCAATCGTGGGCGGCATCGACCCGGCCCTGCCCGCCGCCGACCTGATCGACCACCTCGACCAGCAGGCGCGCAGCCCGCGCCTGCGCGGCGTGCGGGCCTTCGCGGGCCTGTCACCGAACACTCCCGCCGCCGACACCATCGCGGGCTGGCTGCAGGAACACGACGTGGTCTTCGACCTGGTCGCCAAGCCCGGCGAGATCCTCGACTGGATCGACTTCCTGGCCGGCTACCCCGAGCTGCGCGTCGTCCTCGAGCACCTGGGCTTCCCGCAGGGGCGTTCCGCCGAGGCGCGCACCGCCTGGCACAACGCGATCTCGCTGGCGGCCAAGGAGACCCAGTGGCTGTGCAAGCTGTCCGGCTTCGGACTGATCTGCCGGGATCTGTCCTGGCCGACGGTCGAATACTGGCTGGAATCGAGTGTGGCGCTGTGGGGCTGGCGGCGGTTGATGTTCGCTTCCAACATGCCGGTGGACTCGATGGCCGGCAGCTACACCGACCTGGTCGCCACCGTCGACCAGGCGGTCGCCACCGACGCCACCGAGCAGGAAGCGGAGTACTTCTACCGCACCAACGCCCTCGACACCTACCGGTTGAGCTGAATCCCGGTGCGGGGGCGGCGAATCGCCGCCCCCGCGGCCGTCAGTTCCGGTACCGGAACAGGATCCGGCCCCGGGTGAGGTCGTAGGGACTCAGCTCCACCAGCACCCGATCCTGCGGCAAGATCTTGATGTAGTTCTTGCGGATCTTGCCGCTGATATGGGCCAGCACCTGGTGGCCGTTCGGCAGCTCCACGGTGAAGCTGGCGTTGCGCAGGCACTCGACGACGGTGCCCTCGATCTCGATGCCCTTGCTCTTCTTCCCGGGATTGGTCATCGCAGCACCAGTTCCAGATTGCCGGCCACACGACGCGCACCGATACTCTCGAACAGCGCCATGGCCGCCGCGTTGGATTCGTTGACTTCGGCTGTCGCGGTGGGTATTCCGCGACCGTGCAACGCGCCCAGCGACTGGGCCAGCATGGCCCGGCCGATGCCGCGACGCCGCTGATCGGCCCGCACCGCGATCAGACCGAGGCGCGGCAGGCGAGTCACCTGCGCGACACGCAGCAGTCCGACATAGCGATCGGCCTGTGCCGCAGCCACGTACAGCGAGGGATTCATCACGGTGTCACCGCCGGGCCCGCGCAGGATTTCGGCGGGCATCTCCTGCCACCCGATCGTCGATTCGACTTCGTCGCGAATGACCCGGTCGACTAAGCGCAGCGGTCCCTCCTCAGCGCTGCCCGCCGGCACCACGGTGATGTCCGGCGGCGGTGTCACGGCCCCCAACCCGGTGGCGCCGGGATCGGTGGACACCAGGTACTCCGACTCCCGCCGCCGGGTCACGAAACCCGCTCGCCCCCAGCAGGACAGCAGTCCGCCATCGGCCTCGTCGACCACGGTGTGCAGTGGCCTGCGCAACGTGGCGAGCATCGCCGCCGCGATCTGATCGAAGACCTGGTCGTGCCAGGCATCGATGCTGACGAACAGCCGCCCGTCGGGCCGTTGCGAGACTTCGCCGTGCCCGACCACCAGGTCGTTCTCCACGGCTTCCCATCGAGTCGATTCGACTCGGCTGATATCTACAGAATTCGTATTCATCGGTCGTCACCTTTCGGGATTGCCTACTCGTACAGGCGCTCCCGGCGACGACTACTTCGTACGCCTCTCCGCGACCACGAGGGGGAGCCCCCACATCGATACTGTGTGCACGGGTCTCACCTCCTCGCCTGATGTCACGGTAGTCAGCACGCTAACAGACCCCGCCGGACACCGGCCAATCATTTTTCTACCTGCCATAACTCCGCCCCATGGGACCTCGGTTGCGGCAGACCACGGTGATCGGCAGGATGTCGGCCCGTATGTCATTGCAACTCGATACTGCCCGGGACAGCCTCGAAGGACTGTCCGTCGGTGATGCGCTGGGGGCGCAATTCTTTGTGCCCGGTCGTTCCCTCCCTGATCTGATCGCCGGAAAACCACCCGCTCCCCCGTGGGAATGGACCGACGACACCGAGATGGCCTGCACGGTGTTCGAGGAGATCCGCGGCCGCGGGTGCATCGATCGGGATGCGCTGGCGGCGGCGTTCGCGGATCGGTGCGAGCCCTATCGCGGGTACAGCGGCGGCACCGTCGCACTGTTGCACCAGATTCGGGACGGGCGGCCGTGGGCCGAGGCGGCCGGAGCCCTGTTCGACGGGCGTGGGTCGTGGGGGAACGGCGCGGCGATGCGGGTCGCTCCGCTGGGAGCCGCGTTTCCCGGAGAACTGGATCGGGTGGCGGCGCAGGCCGCGCTGTCGGCGGAGGTGACGCATCGCAATGCCGAGGCGATCATCGGGGCCATGGTGGTCGCGGCCGCCGCGAGCCGCGCCGCGGCGGCGCGCGAAAGCAGCTGTGGGCCAGAGGAATTACTCGCGGCTGTCGAGCCGTATCTCGTCGACAGCCGGACCGCCGACGGCGTGCGGCGGGCCCGCGGGCTGCTGGGCCGGTCGGTCGCCGAGGCCGCGTACGAACTCGGCAACGGCGCACAGGTCACCGCGCAGGACACGGTTCCCTTCACGCTGTGGGCGGCGGCCACCTTCCTCGATGATTACCCGGCCGCGGTGACGGCGTGTGTCGAGGCGGGCGGGGATGCGGATACCACCGCGGCCATCGTCGGTGGAATCGTGGCGGCTCACACCGGAATCGGGGAACGCGGGGGTATTCGCGGCGTCCCGGAGGAATGGGTGGCGGCGCGCGAACCACTCCCCTGCTGGGTGACCGTCGGCTGAGAGCAATTGCCTGGAATCGCCCGCAGCGTCGATCATCGGCGGTTACGTTGGCCGGAATGTCCAGATCAGTTGGGTGATGGTGGTCGCTATGGCTTCTCGTGGGTGGGGTGTGCGCAATTCCGGCGCCGCGGTGTCGGTGGCAGTAATGGCGGCCATGGCGGTCGGGGGGCCGGTCGGGACGGCCGGCGCCGAGACGGCGGGATGCGAGGGGCCGCAGTGGGTGAGCGGATGGATGGCGGCGCCGTCGGACACTTTCGGCGTGGCGGATCCGTCGATGGTGCCGCAGGTGGTCGTCGGCGGGCAGACCTTCCGGTTGATCGCGACCCCGCATCGGGGCGGGTCGGAGGTTCGGATTCACCTGAGCAACCAGAATCGGCCGGTGCCGGTCGAATTCGCGCACGTCACCATTGCCGAGCAGGCCGCGGGGGCGACGGTGCGGGCGGACACCGTGCGAGAGGTGAGTTTCGACGGGAGTTCGGGGGTCACCGTTCCCGCGGGCGGCGAGGTGGTCAGCGATCCGATCGCGTTGTCGTTCGAGGCATTCCAGCCGCTGGCGGTGAGTGCGTACGCGCCGGGCCTGGCAGTGCTGCCGACCGAGCATTTCAACGCGAATGCGACCAGCTACTACAGCCTTCCGCTGGCCGGTGATGCCGCCGCCGATCCGTCGGGCGCGGCGTTGCCGCTGAGCACCACCTCGATGCCGTTCCTGTCCGGCCTCGATGTTCGCGCCCCCGCGACCGTGTCGACCATTGTCGCGTTCGGTGATTCGATCACCGACGGCTACGTCGGCGGAACATATCTGAGCATCCCGCAGGACCCCGCCGTGGTCGACCGGAATGCGCGCTACCCCGACTTCCTGCAACACCGCCTGGACGAGGCGGGCCTGCCCTTCACCGTGGTCGACGCCGGCATCAGTGGAAACCGCGTCACCCGAGACGGATTGATCCCGCAGTTCGGCCCGGCGGGCGTGGCCCGCCTGCAGCGCGACGCCATCGACCGCGCCGGCGTCAGCGACGTCATCGTGCTCGAGGGCATCAACGATCTCGGCGTCCCGATCGGCGTCGACTACGACCAACTCGTGGCCGGCTACACCGATCTGATCGCGCAACTGCACGCCGCCGGGCTCGCGGTCCACCTCGGCACGCTGCTGCCCGCGGGCAACGCGCTCTCCGACGGCATCGCCACCCTCCCGCTGGCCGCACCGGTCCGGCAGCGGGTCAACGCGTGGATCCGCAGCCAGACCCGCTCCGACAGCGTCATCGAATTCGATGCCGCACTCCGCGATCCCGCCGACCCCGAGGTCCTCGCACCCCGCTACGCCGGCGCCGACAATCTGCACCCCAACCCCGCCGGATACCGGGCCATGGCCGAGGCCGTCGACCTGAGCGCCTTCCGCGGCCGCTGCCGCTGACCTGCCGGGACCTCCCCGCTGTGACTCGAATCATGGCTCGACGGCTACCGACCGCCGGTCGGGGCAAGTGTGACACTTGTCGGCTTCACTCCTAGGTAGACCGATCGTCATACTGAGCGAAGTGCTCAGGACGAGTCGCGCCGAGGAGAGGTGGAAGGTCGATGAATCACCGTCGAGTGGCAATCGGGATCGTTGTCACCGGTCTCGCGTTGAGCGCCCCCGTCGCAGGCGCGGGCTTCGCGGCGGCCGCACCGGCGAGCGAGGGCTGCCACTCCGGCACCCGCGTACCGACCTCGGATCCGAACACCTACGACTCCTGTATCGCCGGCGAGTGGGGCAACCTGCGCCAGTGCCCGCCGTTCACCGTGGTCGATCAGGCCGTGGACGGCGACGTCCGCTGCGTCAGCCGGTGAGTTCGTAGTCGCCGCTCGCGAATCCGCTGCCGGAGAGGTATCGACCGGCAGCCGTCTTTGTCGCTGTCGAATTCACAACGAATACACGGCTGCTCGAGAAGAATCCCGAATGTCAAAACAAGTGAGCGCCCGCTCAGGTCAATTGACCAGTTGCCGATGAATTGCCAACCGGCCCGCGGAGTTACATCAAACCGCTTGTTACACATACCAACTCGAATAGCTCCGGGGTGACCAGTCACACAAGCCCATTACGGCCATTCAGGTTGAATGCCCAACCACGAATCATTTAAGTTACTCACTAGTTAGGCACAAGGGTGTTCCTACCTCGGCCCGACATTCTGCTAGGGGGCCAATCACTCACCGTCCGCATCCACCGACGCATGTCGGACGAATCCCGTTGGGCATCAACAGGTTCGTACATTAAGGAGGGGACGATGGTTTCCTACATCGTCACGGGCGGAACCGGATTCCTGGGCCGGCGGCTCATCGCCGGTCTGCTGGAGCGCGACCCGCAGGCCGTGGTCCACGCACTGACGCGTGAGGCCTCGGTGGCCAAGCTGCGCGAGATGGCGATCGGATGGGGCGCCGAGGATCGGGTGTTCCCGCTGGTCGGCGACCTGACCGCACCCGGCCTGGGACTGATCGACGACGCGCCGCACGCCGAGCACGTCATCCACCTCGGCGCGGTCTACGACATGACCGCCGACGCCGAACTCACCTACGCCGCCAACGTGCAGGGCACCGGCTCGGTGATCGCGCTGGCCCGCGAACTCGGCGCGATCCTGCACCACGTGTCCTCGGTCGCGGTCGCCGGCGATCACCGCGGCAAGTTCTTCGAGGACGACTTCGATCTCGGCCAGGGCCTGCACTCGCCCTACCACCGCACCAAGTTCGAGGCCGAGAAGATGGTGCGCGAGGCCGCGGACCTGCGCTGGCGGGTGTACCGCCCGGCCATCGTGGTCGGCGATTCCCGCACCGGCGAGATGGACAAGATCGACGGGCCGTACTACTTCTTCCCCGCCATCGCCGGACTGGGCGCGCTCCCCTCGGAGCTGCCAGTGCCGATCCCGGATCTGGGCTCCACCAATATCGTTCCGGTCGACTACGTGGTCGAGGCCATGCTCGAGCTGGTCACCAAGCCGGGCCTGATCGGGCGCACCTTCCACCTCACCAACCCCGAGCCGCAGCCGTTCACCGAGATCTACAACGCGCTGGCCCGCGCGGCCGGCGCACCCACCGCGCTCGGCACCGTGCCCGGCTCGCACACCGCGCTGCACGCCCTGGGCGGACTGCCGGGCGTGCCCGCGGTGCGCGACTTCCTGTTGGAGCGCTTCGGCATTCCCGCCGAGGTGGCCCCGCACACCGCGTTCGAGTCGACCTTCGTCTCCGAGTCCACCCGGGCGCAGTTGCGCGGCAGCGGTATCGAGGTTCCCGCCTTCGACGCCTACGCCGACAAGCTGTGGTCGTACTGGAGCACCCACCTCGATCCCGACCGCGCCCGCCGCCACGAACGCGACGGTCTCGGGGGCCGGATCGTGCTCATCACCGGCGCGTCCACCGGCATCGGGCTGGCCACCGCGCACGCGGTCGCCAAGCGCGGTGCCACCGTGCTCATGGTGGCGCGCACCGAGGAGGACCTGAACGCCGCGGCCGCCACGGTGCGCGCCGAAAGCGGTGCGGCGCAGGCCTACATCTGCGACATCACCGACGAGAAGTCGGTCGAGTTGCTGGTCAAGCAGGTGCTCGCCGACCACGGCCACGTCGACTACGTGGTCAACAATGCCGGGCGTTCGATTCGCCGTTCGGTGCTCAACTCCACCGACCGCATGCACGACTTCGAGCGGACCATGGCGGTCAACTACTTCGGCGCGGTGCGCCTGATCCTGGCGCTGCTGCCGTCCATGCGGGAGCGCCGCTTCGGGCACTTCGTGAACATCTCCTCGATCGCGGTGCAGACCAAGGTGCCGCGCTTCGCGGCGTACGTGGCCAGCAAGTCGGCCCTGGACAACTTCAGCGAGATCGCCGCGGTCGAGAACGCCGACGCCGGAATCACGTTCACCTCGGTGCGCATGCCGCTGGTGCGCACCGCCATGATCGCGCCGACGGATCTGTACAAGTCGATCCCGGTGCACAGTCCCGATCAGGCCGCCGGAATCGTGGTGCGGGCGCTCGAGCACCGGCCCAGCCGCATCGACACCCCGATCGGCACCTTCGCCCAGTTCGTGGACACGGTCATGCCGTCGGTGAAACGCGCCATCCTGCACCAGGGTTACCGGATGTTCGGGGAGTCCAAGGCGGCGCGCACGCAGCCGACCACCCCCGGCGCGCAGCCGGATCCGGCGGCGACCGCCGAAACCCCCACGGACAAGCCGGAATCGCGAAGTCCGCTGCTGGCGCTCGCCCCGATCGTGCAGCCCCTCATGGGCCTGCCCGGCCCGGCGGCCAAGTTCACCAACCGCATTCCCGGCCTGCACTGGTAGGCGTTGGGCTGTTCCATGACAGAGTTCGGCCCGGTGCGGGACAGCGCACCGGGCCGATCAATGCGATACCCGCGGCTCGCTGGTGGGTGGGGCCCCCGATGCCGTGACACCTGACGCCCCGCGAACCGCGGGTACCCGGGCCCCGCTCCGGGGTCTCGCGGGCGGGTCCGCCGAGACCGCCCGGGAGCCGGGCCCTTCCCCTCCCCGGGGTCAGAGGTGGCCGGCGGTGAAGTTGGCCGCGTCCACCAGATCACTGCCGTAGGCGACGTGCGCGTTGGCGTTGAGGCCCGAGCCGCATACCGGATCGCCGCCCACGCACCAGTCCCCCGTGCGGGACAGGTACTCGCCGGGCACATTCCAGCCCAGGCCGCGCACCGGATCGCCGAAGAGCAGGACCGCCGCGACGCGGGCGCCGAGGTAGCCCGGCAGCTGCAGGCGGCCCGGGTACCAGGAGACGACGCCGGTGCCCAGCGCGGCCTGCACGACCGCGGCGCCCTGCGAATAGCCGACCAGGACGAACTGCTGGTCGGGGCAGGCGGCGGCGCGGGCGGTCAAGTGCCGCACCAGATCCGCGCTGCCCGCGCCCACATCGAAGCTGTAGTCGGCGGGATAGTTCACGCGATAGGCGGTCGCCGAGACGGGTAACCGGTCCTGCAGCATGTCGAAGAGCGGGTCGCCGATCTGATCGCCGAGCCAGCCGGGTTCTCCTGTTCCCCTTGCCACGACGACGTCCACGGCGGCACATCCCTGCGCGTGGGACCTCGGTTGTGGCACGAACACCGTCGCGATCGTCAGCATGATCGCGAATCCGCATGCCGTACGCCATTTTCCAGGCAGCAGCACCTTCCGGTCGCCCATTGTCCTCACCTCTCACGTCGTTGTGAGAAGCCCGGTGACTCTTGTCATTGACTAGAGAACGATCACCGGACCATGTGACCCAAGGTAGGAACGGCTCGGAGGCGCGGCAACGAATTCCACTGGAGAGACACCTGATTGGTACCCAACCGTTTCATCATGAAACTTGTTATCTACGTGCAACTTTGGGGCAACAAAACGGCCTCGGAGCGGATCCCGAGCACACCGCGAACCGCACGCAAAATACAACCGGTTCTCATAGTGTGTTGGTATGGAACGACTTACCGGACTCGACGCCAGCTTCCTCTATCTCGAAACAGACACCCAGCTGCTGCACGTCTGCGCATTGCTGATACTCGACCCCGCCGCCGACGGGGTCGTCTACGAGCACGCGGCGTTCAAAGCCGAACTCGGCCGGCGGCTGCACCTCATCCCGGCCATGACCCGGCGCCTGCACGCGGTCCCGTTCAACCTCGATCATCCGGTCTGGGTACGGGATTCGAACTTCGATCTCGACTACCACGTGCGCCGGCTGGCGCTGCCCAGCGGCGCCGGCGACCGCGGCCTGGCGGAACTGGCCGCCGACATCGCCGGACGCCCCCTCGACCGCAGCCGACCGCTGTGGGAGATGTGGGTGGTGGAGGGCCTGCCGCACGGCAAGGTGGCGGTCGTCTCCAAGTACCACCACGCCATCGTGGACGGCATCACCGGCACCAACATGATGATGCACCTGTGCGATATGCAGCCGGGCGTGTCCTACACCCCGCCCGCCGACATCACCCCGGCCGACACCGACCCCAGCGACCTCCAGCTCGCCGGTGAGGCGCTGCTGAACCTGCCGGGGCGGCTCGGCATGGTCGGCATGGTGCCCAAGACGGTCGGCATTCTGGGCGGTCTGGTGCAGCGCCGGCGCGAATCCGGCGGCCGCGGTATGCCGTTGCCGTTCACCGCGCCCCGCACGCCGTTCAATCGGGCTATCACCCAGCATCGGGCCATCTCCTTCGAACAGACCGAGCTGTCGGATATCAAGGAGATAAAAACCGCCTTCAACGTCAAGGTCAACGACGTGGTGCTGGCCGTGGTCGGCGGCGCGTTGCGCAGCTACCTCGAACTGCACGACGAACTGCCCGAAACCTCGCTGATGGCCTCGGTTCCGGTGTCCACCCACGACACCTCACGCCACGAGGAGGGCACCAACAAGGTGTCGACCATCTTCGCGCGGCTCTACACCGAGATCGAGGATCCGGTCGCGCGGGTGCTGGCCATCGCCGAGGACAACCGCGGAGCCAAGGAGGAGCACAACCTGATCGGCGCGGACTTCCTCCAGGATTGGGGAAAGTACGCCCCGCCCAACACCTTCCAGCTCGCCGCGCGCGCCTACTCCTCGTTCAAACTGGCCGATCACCACCCGGTGGTGCACAACCTGGTGATCTCCAACGTGCCCGGCCCCAACTTCCCGATGTACTTCCTCGGGGTGCGGGTGTCGTCGATGTACCCGTTCGGACCGGTGTTCCACGGCGCGGGCCTCACCGCCACCGTCATCTCCAACAACGGGCACCTGGACTTCGGCTTCATCGCCTGCAAGGAACTGGTGCCCGACGTGGACAAGATCGCCGACGCCGTCCCCGAGGTGATCACCGAACTACTCAAGGCCGCCCGCGAAAAAGCGTGAGCGCAGCCGCCTGAGCTAGACCCGCTCCACCACCGATTGCACGGCCTCGAGGAACACCGGGACAAAGACGTCCGCCTCGAGTGCGCAGGCCGCGTGACCGGCCCGGGCCAGGAAGATCTCGGCCCCCGGAATCGCCTTCGCCATCTCCAGCTGACGGAACACGGGCAGCGCCCGATCCCGCGTGGTGATCACCACCGCCGTCGGCACCTTCAAAGTCGGCAGCCATTCCGACGCATCGAAACGCCCCAGCACCGCGAGCGCCTGTGCCAGCGCCCAGCCGCTGGTGGCCCGCAATTCCGCCATCGCCCAGCGGTCCATCCGGCCCACCGGCCACGAGGACTCCGGCAGCACCGGCAGCTTGTCGCGGCGCAGTTCCGCGCGCCGGAACGACCAGTCCGAGAACAGGGCGGTGGTCGCCGACCAGCCCCGATGGAAGGCGCGCTCGCGCCACTTCTCCTGGAACCGGTAGGTGGTCGCCGCCAGCACCAGCCCGCCCACCCGATCCGGGTGCCGATGCGCGGCCAGCTGGGCCACCACCCCGCCCATGGAGTAGCCCGCCAGGATGGGGCGCTCGATGCCCACCGCGTCGGCGACCGCGATCACGTCGTCGGCCAGATCGTCGAGATCGAAACGCTCGGAACGGATTCCGTGTCCGTGCCAGCGCTGATCGAACAGCACCACGCGGTAGCGGGCATTGAGTTCACGCAGCGACGGGAACCAGTTGAGCATGGCGGTGGTGGCCATGCCGTGCAGCAGCAGCACCGTCGGCGAGTCGGCCGCGGGGCCGGGCAGATCCACCACGTAGGTGGAGCCACGGCCAGGTAGTTCCACCATCGCGCCCTGCGGCACCTCGGTCAGCCGGGAAATGCGCGGTGACAGGCGGCGGCCGCGGCTCTGCGCGCCGGCGGGCGTGGTCAGGTTCAAGCTGGGGTTCGTCATCGAAGGCCTCCCGGCACACCGCTGCGGCGGTCGAAATGGAACACGTTTCACTTTGATGATGCCATACGGGAGGCCGGGCGGCGGGTTACGGCATGCAGGGCGCGGGGGCGGCGACGACCGTGGTCACGACCACCGGCGCCGCGGGCGGGGGCGGCTCGGCCGACGACTCGTCGGGAATCTCGTAGAGGCGAATTCCGGTGCGGCGCAACTGCCCCGGCTCGATCGAGACGGCCGGGACGAACGCGGCGTGGCCGTAGATGTCGGTCACCTGGGCGGTGAACGGGCCCCGGCCGAGGCCCGACACCGTCCAGTAGTTGTCGTAGCCGCGGCGCAGCGGGCGATAGTCACCGCCGGAATCCGGGCGCAAGGCGACCTGTGCGATGGGATTTCCGGTGCCGGAGAACAGGATTCCGATCCAGCTGGTCGACGAGCTTTGCTGGACGCGGTAGAAGATCTCCGGGGCGGGATTGGGGTCGCGCACCCTGCTGATCTTGACCTCCGCGACGCCGTCGGTGGAATGGGCGATGGCCTCGAAAGCCGAAAGGCTCAAGTCGTATTGGTTCGGTCCGCATCCCGGGCAGCGGTCGACGACCTGGGCGCGGACGCTGCCGATCGGACCGTCGATGTCGACGTAGGAGCCGCACGGCGTGGAACCGTCGTACTCGCCCGTCGGCACGCTGACGTAGTAGCCGTCCAACGGCAGATCCGGCAGCGAGCAGGCCGCACCCTGATTGAAGGCGTAGAACCGGGCTTCGGCCCGCTCCGGCGCCGGTTCCGGTTCCGAGACCTGAATCTGCTGGGGAGTAACCGCACTAGCCGCGGGCAGCGCGGGCAGCGTGACGACCGTCGTGGTCGGCTCGGCCGTACTGCAGCTCAGCGACTGCGGTCTGATCCACCAGGTGGCCAGTCCCACCACCACCGCTCCCACCAGAATCGTCCACAACCACGGCCTGCCAGGATGGACCTCTTCGTGTCCGGTGCGGTGCATGGCCGGTCCCCAACCCTCCGAATTGTGTTTGCTGACGCGATGCTGCACTCCCCATCAGGAAAGCAGCCGACGCGGGGACGCCGAGGTCGAATCAGGAATTACGGGTCGAAAGCGCGGCGTGTTGGCGGTGTGTCATCGATGTAGAACCGCAGGCCCCGCCGCTGCGTATGTCCGGATGTCCGCAACCGGCGATGTCCGCACGCCTCAGGAGTCCGCCATGGCCCAGCTCGCGCCCTTCTACCGGCAGGTCCAGGCTCACTACGACCTGTCCGACGACTTCTACGCGCTGTTCCTCGACCCCTCCATGACCTACAGCTGCGCCTACTTCGAGCGGCCGGGCCTGAACCTGGAGGAGGCACAACTGGCCAAGATCGATCTGGCGCTCGGCAAACTAGGGCTCGAACCCGGCATGACCCTGCTCGACGTCGGCTGCGGCTGGGGCTCGACCATGATCCGGGCCGTCCTCACCTACGGCGTGCGGGTCATCGGACTCACCTTGAGCCGCAACCAATTCGAACACGTCCGAACCCAGCTGCGCGACCTCGGCATCTCCGAAGCCGAAGTGCGCCTGCAAGGTTGGGAGGAATTCGACGGCACCGCCGACCGCATCGTCAGCATCGGCGCCTTCGAGCACTTCCGCAAACAGCGCTACCCCGAGTTCTTCACCCGCTGCCACCGCATGCTCCCACCCGGCGGCCGCATGCTCCTGCACACCATCATCGGCCACACCCTCGCCGACCTCCGCGCCGCCGACATCCCCGTCACCCGCGAGGACGCCCTCTTCCACATCTTCGTCAAACGCGAGATCTTCCCCGGCGGCCAACTCCCCCAACCCAACACGGTCCCCCACGAGGCCGAAGCCGTCGGCTTCCGCACCACCCGCATCCAATCCCTCCGCCCCCACTACGCCCGCACCCTCGACCTGTGGGCCGCAGCCCTCGAAGCCCACCACCCCGAAGCCGTCCACCTCACCTCCGAGGAGGTCTACCAGCGCTACCTCAAATACCTCACCGGCTGCGCCCACTACTTCCGCGCCGGCCACCTCGACGTCATGCAGTTCACGTTGCAGAAGTAGAGGTCGGCTGGCTCGCTGACGGCACTAATACGCGAACAGCTCCGCTTTCAGGTCCGGGCGGTCTCGCTCCTCCGCGAACGGCAGCGCGCGTCCGTGCAGTAGGTCTATGAAGTAGCCGTAGGGGCTGTCGTCGGCGGAGACGGCCATCATGAAGAGCAGGGCCAGGAGGTCGTTCGTCGATTCCTGGGACCAGCGGTAGCCGATTGCGGGGCCGAATCCGTCGAAGATCGGTGCGCCGTCTTCGGGGGAGTTGAACCAGATGCCCTCGACGCGGCGGACCATCCATTCGCCGACGTAGGTGATGAATTGGTCTGCGAGGTCGTTGTTTTCGGGCTTGTACTGTCCGTCGTCGTCGAGCACTGCGGTGTCGAGGAGGGAGACGGTCCAGTCGAAGGCGGCGGCGGTGAAACGGTCGTCGAGCGGGGGGCGGCCGTCGCTGCCCCGGATCGATTCCAGGCGGGGCAGGGTTTCGGTGAACAGGGTTTCGATGCGGGCGTCGATCGCGGTTCGGGCGCTCCAGGCGAGCCAGGCGTCGGACTGTTGGGCGTCGCGGTCGAACAAGCCGGGGTCCAGATCGGCATCGGACGGGGTAGCACGTCTCGCGTGAGCCATCAGGTTCTCCTCGGATGCGGCAACTGAAAATCCATGTCCCGCAACCTAGCAGCGGTCGCCGACACCGCAGCAGGCTCACGAGCGGCCGCGGCGGGGAGGCGGCGGGCGTCGACCTTCGCTCGATCTTGACCGTTGCTTCCCCCTTAATGCGACGACATCCCTGAAGGGTTCTCGCTGAACCCCGCATCCCTGACAGCGTGGGGCAGGCTGGCCGACGGCGGCTACTGCCTCTGGAATTCAAGCGACGACGACCCGAACAACTGGCCCGTCGTGATCGGCAGTAAAACCCACACCCGCTGGGGCTTCTATCGCGGCACCGCCACCGAATTCCTGAACGCCCTGCTCACCGAATCCCTGCCCGCCGGCCGGCTCTTCGACGAATTCGCCGACATGGTCGATGAGTTCGGCGCGTACTGCGACTTCTATCACGAGGGCCGCAAGATCGATCGCGTCACCGCCGCCTAGTCGGGCGGTGCGCCGAAAGCGGTGCGGAGGAACGCGACGAGCTGGGTGCGGACCCGGTCCTGGGTGAGGCCGTCGGAACCGGCGCGCAGGGCTGAGAGCAGCGCGGAGACGAGGATCGAGAGCAGGACCTCGCCTGCGATCGCCGGGTCCAGGGCCGGGTCGAGGAAGCCCTGGGAGATGCCGGAGCGGATCTTCTCGACCGACTCCGCGCCGTAGAGGCGGGCGTTGTGCAGGCAGCGCTCCAGGACGGCGTCGTCGATCGAGGACGCCTCCAGGAGAAAGAAATTCACCAGGCCCGGTTCGGTGGCGACCAGGGCGTAGCAGCGGTCCACGACTCGGGCGTAGCGGGCGGAGAAGGCATCCAGGGTGGTGGGGGTGTCGTCGCCCTCCGGGCCGAGCAGCAGGTCGCGGATGCGGACGAAGCAGTGGTCGATGACGGCGTCGAGGATGTCGCGTTTGTTGACGAAGTAGTTGTAGAAGGTGCCGTGGCTGACACCCGCCGCTGCGGCGATGTCGTCGACGCCGATGGCGCGGAAGCCGCGGGTGACGACCAATTCATAAGCCGCGCCGATCAATTCGGCGCGTCGGCGATCGGCACGGGCGCGGCGGCCGGGAGCACGGGCGGGCTCGACGGTCACGGGGGTGGGCTCGGGTTCGCTCGCGGACGGGCTGGGCGCAGGGTCTTGTCGAGGAAGACGAGCACCGCGGTCATGCTGCGGTCGCGGATGGCGGGGTTGCCCGCGCCCAGCAGTTCCCGCATGAGCCCCGGGCCGACCATGGTGGGGATGGTGTGCCCCAGCACTTCCGGATCGATGTCGGGACGGATCCATCCTGCCTCCATGCCACGCGTGAGTTCCCCGGTGATCAGGGAGGCGGTCAGCGCCTCCAGGCCGAGCAGCCGGTGCGCCAGTTCCGGATCGATGGCCCCGGCCTCCACCACCAGCAGGCGCAACACTCGCGGCTCGCGTTCGAGCAGCTCGTAGAGCCGCGCCACGGCCGCACGCACCGCGCTCACCAACTCCCCCACGTCGCCGGCGGCGCCGAAGAGGGTGTGCAGTTCCATGGCGTCGGTCACCTTCTCGATGCCGAGATCGATGACGTGGTCCAGGATTTCGCGCTTGCTGCCGAAGTAGCGGTACACGGTGCCCTGGCCGATCCCGGCCCGCGCGGCCACCTGGGAGATGGCGGTGGCCTCGTAGCCGTGGGCGGTGAAGACCTCGTAGGCGGCCTCGATGATCTCCCGCCGGCGCCGCGCCGGGAGTTCCCGCTGCGGCGGCCGGCCGATGCGTCCCGAACCTATTTCGCGGCCCCGCCCTTCACACCGGCGTCCTTGGGGCCGTAATCGGTGACCAGCCACTCGCCGCCGTGCCCGGCCACGTTCACCACCAGCAGGTTCGGCACGGTGGCGGGTTCGGGCTGCTGCACGTTCTGGGTGCGCTGGGTGGCGTAGACGGTGACGGTGTACTGGTCGCTGCCCTTGGCCTCCACCGAGGTGCCCACTACGTCGCCGGAGGCCACCACCTGGGCGTCGGTCATGATCTTGGCGAGCGTGTCGTGGAACTGGGTGTACTTGTCGCGCAACCCATCCGAGGCGCCGTGCTGCACGCCGTCGAAGAAGGCGGGCAGATTGCGGTAGTCGTAGGTCAGCGAGCGCAGGGTGTAGTCCTTGGCGACCTGGGCGGCGCGGTCGCGATCGGATTCGCTGGACTTCAGGGCGTCGTAGTCTCCGGAGGCGTGGTGCCAGCACACTCCGAGGACCACGGCCACGACGGCGAGCAGCGCGGCGGCAGCGACGGCGAAGGGATAGGCCCGCTCGCCGAAACTCTTCGCGGACAGTACTTTCTCGGTCGGGTCCGGCAGCTCTGTGGCCTCGGGCCGCTCGGCCTCGACGACCTGCTCGACGGTGTCGGTGTCACTCACGGAATGCCTTCTCTCTAACGAGGAATATCGATGCCGACGTGTGCCGCGCCGTCACCGGGGAACACCGTGGACAGCAGATCCACGATCGAGCCGGCGTCCACGCGCAGCGGTTTGATCACGCTGGTGGCGGGTTTCAGGACGGTGGCGATCTGCCCGAGGTCGGGCCCGATCAGCTGCAGGTACTCGTTGATCTTGGAGACCAGCGGCCCGATCGGATCGGTGAAGATCTGCTCGCCGATGTAGGAGTAGTTCTGGAAGGCGGCGATGATGTGCAGCAGCTCCGGCAGGGCGGTGTCGATGTCGCTGCCGGCGCCGCTCAGCGCGGGCGCGCGCCCGTCGAAGCGGTCACCGAGGGTCTGCACGTTCGAGTACAGCCGCGCGATGGCTGCTCGTTTGTCCCGCAACAGGTTCGCGGTCCCGATCAGCGCCTTGGTCAGGTTGGCGACCTCGGCGTCGCGGCCCTCGAACCCGGCGGCGACGGTAGTGGCCAGGTTCTGTAGTTTGGCCGGATCCAGTTGCGCGGTCAGCGCATCCAGTTTGGCGAGCGCGTCACCGACGGTGGTCGCGACCCGCACCTGCCGATTCGGCACCACGCTGCCGTCGCGCAGGAACGGCCCGGCGGTGCCGGTCGGACGGAAGTCGAGGAACTGCTCCCCCGCCGCGGACAGGTTGGCGATCTGCACGACACTGTCCACGGGAATCCGGTATTTGGCGTCGTATTCGAGGGTGACGGCCAGCCCGTGCGCGGTCGCCCCGATATCGCGCACCTTCCCGATCGGCAGCCCCCGCAATGTCACCTCGGAGGTCTTCATCAGGCCGCCGGAGCCGTCGAGCAGCACGGTGACGGTGTTGTTCTGGCGGCGCGGATCCAGATTCAGCACGCCGACCGCCATGTAGCTGCCGCACACGAAGGTGAGCACCAGCAGCAGCACCAGCGACATCGGGCCGGAGAGTGAGAGTTTCATCTAAGGCACCATCCCGATCGAGCGCAGTGTGGCGATCAGCTGATCCGCCTGCGCGTCGGCGGCGGAAACGCTGCGTACCTTCACATCCGGGGACCCCAGGAAGGGGATGATCTTCTCCTTCAGCAGGGTATGGAAGGTGTCGAGGTTGGCGGCCAACGTCAGATCGGCGTATCCGGCCGTGACCGCGGTCGGCGCCAGAATCGAGACGATGGACCGGAAGTCGCCGACGTGCGGCAGCAGCAGGTCCCCGGCGTTCTTGGCGAGCGGTCCGCCGCTGATGATCAGATTGACCACCGCGAGCAGCACATCCGAGAGCCCGGCCGCGCGATCGGGCCCGAAAGTGAGGATCCGGTCCACCGCCCCGCGCCCGGATTCCAGCTTCCCGGTGATCTGTTGCGCCGAGGTGAGAATGCGATTCACCTCGTCGGTGTGGGCGGCCATATCGTGCAGGGCCGCCCGGCCGGCCCGGTTGACCCGGTCCAGCTCCGCCGGATCCGACGGGAACGCGGCATTCACGTCGGTCACCAGTTTCTGGATGTCCGACCACCGCCCGCCGGTGATGATGTTGGACAGCGCCCGCAGAATGTCCTCGACATTGGTCGCGGGAACGGTCTGCGACACCGGAATCACGTCGCCATTGCCCAGCAGCGTGGGATCGGCGTTCTTGGGCGCTTCCAGCGCGATGTGGATATCGCCGAGAATCGTCGACTGCCGCAATTCCGCCGTCGTGGATTTCGACAGCTTCGCATCGGTGTGCAGTTTCACCGTGGCCACCGCGGTGGTGCCGATCAGGTCGATGTGGTCGAGCATGCCGACCTCGACACCGTCGGAGATCACCTTGGCGCGATCGGGCAGATTCAGCACCGACCCGAATTCGATGCGCACCGTGTAGGTGTCGCCGGCGGGATAGGTGCCCGGGATCGGGATGTCGGTGGCCTTCACCCCGCAGCCGGTCAGCACCAGGGCGCCCGCGATGATCAGCGGCAGCAGCGCCCGCCTCATTTCGCACCCGCCTGCGGTAGCTGTGCGGCCAGCGGTGGCAGGGCCGCGAGCAGCGAGGTGATGTCGCCCTGGTGCTGCTGCACGAATGTGTGCGCCTGCGGCAGCACCACATCCAGCAGGCTGTAGATCTGCTGATCGTATTTGCCGGCATTGCGCGCGATCACCGGCAGGAACTGGACCGCGATATCGACCGCGCCGGAGAATTCCGCCGAGAACTGCCCGATCAGTTGCAGACCGTTGCGCAGGTTGTTCAGCACCAGCGCCATATCAGGCCAGTTGGTGACGAACATGGTGGTGAGCTGGTCCAGGTTGTCGACCAGCCGCCGGAACGCCGCATCCTTCTGCGCGGGATCACCGACCACCGCGGACAGTCGCTGCAGCAATTGATTCCACTGCTGTCCGGTGCCGTCGATGGCGGTATTCGCCGCGGTCAGGGTGTCGTCGAGCAGCGTGTCGGGCTTTCCGCCGGTCCCGCCGCCGGTGAGATCGCCGGCGAGCTTGCCCATCGCGTCGAGGGCCTCGCTGATCCCGATGGGCGTCTTGGTCCGCTCGAGGGGAATGCATTTCGCGTTGTCGAACCGCGCTCCGCCGGTGAACGGCTTGGTCAGCTCCACATGGCGATCGGTCACGATGGAGCTGGACATGGTGACGGCCTGGATATCCGACGGCAGTTTCACCGAATCCTTGACGCTCATGGTGACCCGCATGCGGTCACCCAGCGCCTCGATCTTCGAGACGGTGCCGACCTCGACCCCGAGCATGGTCACGCTGTTGCCCTCGTACAGTCCGACGGTGTCGGTGAACTCGGCGCACACGCTCTGTTTCGGATCGCGGGCCGAGTTCGCCCACGACACTCCCGCCACTCCGGCGACCACCACCGCGACGGTGACCCCGGCGGCGAGTGCTGTTCTGCCCCAACTCATTCAGCACGCCTTACCTTCGTAGGGAATGCAGAGCCGGACCCCGGCGGCCGGGTCTTTCACCTGCACCTGATTGCCCAGCAGGCCGTTGAGCCGGTTGATCACGTCACGCATGCCGGTGATCACGGTGTCGAGCCGGTTCGGGTCCTCCATCACCTTGGAGAACAACTGCTCGAACTGCGTCACCGACGGCTCGATGCTGTCGTAGGCCATGAGCGGCCGGTGCAGGACCACCAGCAGCCGCTTCAGCAGCGCGAACATGCTCACGATCTCGTCCTTGCGATTGCCCAGCTGATCGGCCACCGTGCCCAGCTGTCTCACGAAATCCGCGAGGAGCGCTTTGTCGTCGGCGATGGCGGCGATGTATTCGTCGGAGACGTTCAGCGCGCTGTTGAGCTGACCGGTGCGCTCGGCGAGCAGCCCGGTGAGCTCATTCGCATTGCCGATGACCCCGCGCAGCGCGTCGGGCTGTTGCGCCAGCGCCGAATTCAGCTGCCCGATGGTGTCGCGCATGGTGGTGGCGTCCACCTTGCCGAAGACCGGGGTGCCCTTGTCGAGAATGTCGCTCAGCTCGAACGGGGTGGTGGTGCGCTCGGGCGGAATGTGCTTCGACGCCAGGTCCTTGTCGCCGGCGGGGGCCAGCGCCAGAAAGTGGCCGCCGATGGGGGTCAGCATCTTGACCTCGACCGCCGACCGGTCCCCCACCCGCACATCGTGATTCACCGTGAAGCTGACCTCGACGTGATCGCCGGCCAGGTCCACGGCGCGAATCTTGCCGACATCGATGCCCGCGACCCGCACCTCGTCGCCGGGGCGCGCACCGCCCGAGATCCGGAAGTCGGCCACGTAGGTGCGCTGCCCGAACGGGATCACATATAACGCGCCCGCGACGGCCAGCGCGATCACGCACACCACGACACCGCCGATACCCCAGCGCAATTGCGTGTTCTGGTCACCACGACCGGTGAGCACGTCACGAATCAGTTCGCCCATGCGGGCGATGAGCGTTCTCATCAGTTGCACACCACCAGGTTCTGGTTGGACAGGACGACGCCGACCAGCGCGGGCAGTGCGGCCTCACCGGTGGAGCAGGTGATGCGCGGCTTGAAGCCCTGACCCGGCACCGTCTGATTCAGGCCGGTCACCAATTGCGGTGCGAGCGCGAGGATCTGGGTGAGCTGCTCGGTCTGCGGAACCAGCCGGCGCAACAGGCCGTCGACGGGCCCGTAGGCGGTGTCGTAGGCGTCGCGCCCCTGTTCGAGCAGCGGGACCATGGGCGCCAGCACCGCTTTCGCGGTGTCGACCGCGCTCAGCATGGCTTGGGTCTTGGCGGTGAACTGGTGCAGGATGCCCGAGAGCTGTTGCACCAGATCACCGACGGCTTTCGACTTGCCGCCGATGGCATCGGCCACCACGCCCAGGTTGCGGATGAGCAGCACGATCACGGCCTCGCTGTTGCGGGCGTGCTTGGTGAGCGTGTCCACGTCCGCCAGCACCGGGCCGATGCCCGAGCCGTCGCCCTGGATGACGCGCAGCAGGTTGGTGCCGAGCTGGTTGAGCTGGGCCGGATCCAGGGTGTCGAACATCGGTTTGAAACCGTTGAACAGCTTGGACACATCGAAGCTGGGAATCGTGCGCTCTACCGGAATTATCTGCCCGGCAGCCAGTTTCGTCCTGCCCGGTTCATCGGTGAGTAGCTCGACATACCGCTGGCCGATGAGGTTCTGGTACCGCACCGCGGCCTTGGTGTTGTCGTACACCGGCCGCGACCGGTCGACGGTGAAGTGCACGCGCGCGCGGGTGCCGTCCAGCGACACCGTCTCCACCTTGCCGACCGCGACACCCGACATGCGGACCGAGTCCCCGGCGAACAGGCCGGACACATCGGTGAACAGGGCGTCGTAGGTGACCTTGTCGCCGGGAATCGGCGTGCGCAGTGCCGTCACGATGAAGGTGGTGCAGCCGGCCACGACCACCAGGAAAGCGATCAGTTTGAGCGCGGACTTGGCGATGTCGCTCATTTCGCCCCTCCCCCCAGCGAATCCGCCAGATACGGCATGGTTTTCGCGATCAACTCCAGTTGCAGCTGCACCCGTCCGTCCACCACCGGGAGGGCTCCGTCCATGGCCCGCAGCAGGTTCGGCACCCGGTTGTGGGCCGCCGCCACCGAGCCGACCGACACGCTGATCGGCACCGCGACGTCGAGAATCCCGTCGAGAACCTTCTCCAGCTCTGGATTGTTCTGTTGCAGCAGATTCGAAAGGCCGACCAGCACAGCGTCGTTCACGCCGATCACCGCGGTATTGGTGCGCGCCCGATTGCCCGCGTCACCGAAGTAGGTGCTCTGCTCGAGGACCGCCAGAATGGCGTGCCCCGCCGACGGGGTCAGATCCCGGAAGGCCCCGGTCATGTCCCCGCCGATGCGCAGGTAGTGCGCGACGGAGTTCTGCTGCCCGTCCGCCAGTGTTCGCGCGGTCTCGAAGAACGACTGCAAGACCGGGCCTAAGCTCGCGGCATTGTCGAGCATCAGATCGAACAGGCGGCGCACCGCCGCGGAATCCAGTACCTGGGTCAGGCGGGCCGCGCGCCGGAAGACACCCGCGACGGTGGCATTGGTGGCGCTCTCGCCGATCCGCAGCACGGCGTGTTCACGCAGCTTCGCGCCATCGGTTCCCGGCACCAATTCGATGGCGCTGGAACCGAAGACGTTGGAGGAGGTGAATCGCGCGGTCACGTCGTCGGTGAGCGCATCGGCCTGTTTGCGGTCGATCGCGAGCCCGATGCGCTGATGGCCGTAGCCGACGGTTTCCACGGTGGTCACGGTGCCGATGGCGTAGCCGCGGAACTTCACCTCCGCGCCCGGAGCCAGGCCTTCGCCGAGGGTCGCGGCATCGACGGTGACGGCGAATCGGTCCGCGAAAGATCCACGCGCATAAGAACTCACGAGAATCGTCACAGTGACGAGCACGACGGCGACCACCAGGCCGCGCAACCGCAGCAGCCACGGCCCGGCACTACGGCCGGAATGATCCTTGAACACGGCCATGTTTCACCCCGAGATCCGAATGCCGACATCCAGGCCCCAGATCACGATCGTCAGGATCATGTCCAGGATGACCACCAGCACCAGGCTGGCGCGAATGGCGCGGCCCGAGGCCCGGCCCACGCCCTCCGGACCGCCCGAGGCATAGAAGCCCTGGTAGCCGTGGATGAGAATGATGGTGACCACGAAGATCGTCGCCTTGACCAGCGAGGCGATCACGTCGCCGGGCTGCAGGAAAGCGTCGAAATAGTGGTAATAGGTGCCCGAGGACTGCCCGTGCAGTACGTTCACCACGGTCGCGCACGACAGGTACGACAGGATCAGCGTGAGCAGGTGCAACGGCACGATGGTGACGGCCCCCGCGATGACCCGGGTGGTCACCACGAACGGCATCGGACGGATGCCGATGGCTTCCAGCGCGTCGATCTCCTCGGAGATGCGCATGGCGCCGATCTCGGCCGTCATCCGGCAGCCCGCCTGCGCGGCGAAACCGATGGCCGCCACCATGGGAGCCATCTCCCGGGTGTTCGCGTACGCCGAGACGAACCCGGTGAGCGGGCCCATCCCGACCATGTTCAGCGCGGTGAAGCCCTCCACGCCGATGGAGCCGCCGACCGCGATCCCCAGGAAGGCCAGCACCGCCACGGTGCCGCCGCCGACGATGAGCGAGCCGGAGCCCCAGGTGATATCGGAGAGGATGAGCATGGTCTGACGCCGGTACACCCGCAGCGTGTGCGGGATGGCGGCCAGCACCTGGTAGACGAAAGTCGCCTGGTGGCCCAGGGATTCGGCGAACGACAGCGGCGCCTGCGCGCTCGCGCCGATCGCCCGGCCCGCCGCGCCGAGCGGGGTGTATCGCGCGGGTACCTGGGTCATCAGCCCACCTGCGTCGGGATGAACATCGACACCAGCTGGGTGATCACCAGATTCACGCCGAAGGCGGCGATCACGCCGATCACCACCGCCGCGTTCACGGCATTGGCCACGCCCTTGGGTCCGGCGGTGGCCTCCAGCCCGCGCTGGCAGGACACGATGAGCACGATGACGCCGAACAGGATCGACTTCACGATCGCCACCCACAGGTCGCTCATCTTGGCGAAGGCCGCGAACGCCGACAGGTACGAGCCGGGCGTCACGCCCTGGAAGCCCACGGCGATCACGTAACCGGTGAACACGCCATGAAGATGATCAGCATGCACAGCAGCGGGGTCAGCGCGATCATGGCCGCCAGCCGCGGGGCGACCAGTCGCCGCACGGGGTCGATTCCCATGACGCGCAAGGCATCCACCTCGTCGCGGATGGTGCGCGCGCCCAGGTCGGAGGAGATGGCCGAGCCCGCGGCGCCGCCGAGCAGCAGCGCGGTCACCATCGGCGCTCCCTGCCGGATGACGCCCAGCCCGCCGGCCGCGCCGGACACCGAGCTCGCGCCGACCTGCTGGGTCAGGCTCCCCACCTGCACCGCGACGATCACACCGAACGGAACCGACACCAGCACAGCGGGAATCGCGGTGACGCTGACGATGAACCAGCCCTGTTGCACGGTGTCACGCCAGGAATGGCGGAGTTTGACGATATCGACGATCAGGAAGCGGAACGCCGCGATCGCCAGCTGAATGGTGCGGCCGAAGGTCCGCAGTCCCGAGAGTACGAATTCGATTGCCTGCCATTGCGGTTCCGGCCCCCGAACAATCTTCTCGACCAATGTTCACCACCCCACAGCCCCACTGGTTGGTCGATGCCGACCGGTCCCTCTGTTGACCCGGTTCCGACTGACCGAGACAGTAATACAGATTTCGGACTGACGTGTCAGTCTTCACCGAAATATCCAGGGCCTTGACAGGGGCCGCGAAAGCGGAGAAAGATACGCGCGCCGCGCGAATAGCAGCTACTACCAGCGGCTTTCAGCAATAGGTCGGCAAATGAGAAATGCCACCGGACCATTCGGTTGGTCCAGTGGCATTTCAGATATTGCGAGGTGTTAGCTCAACTGCGGGCGCATGCCCTCACGACTGTCCGGACAGTGCGAGCGCCTCGGCCAGCGGTAAGGACTCATCGGTGCACGCCCCTGCGTCCAGCACCGCTCCCCGGCCGATCAGGTCCCGTGCGACCCGGAACTCCGCCGGGCGGGCGATCGCCACCACACCGACCGGGCGGCCGTCGCGCAGCGCCAGCACCGTGGCGTCACCGGACTCCGCGCTCCCCCGCACGATCAGCTCGTCCTCGGCCCGAATCACGCCCGCGAACTGCACGTTCCGGCCGTACTGCATCGACCAGCCCCACGGCACCTCGGCGGTCAGGGCAGGCAATCCGAGCATCGATCGCGCCGCCGCCGCACCCTGCGCCTGCGCGCTGTTCCAATGCTCCTCACGGCGATACCGGCCCGATTTCGGATCCAGTCGAGTCACCGCGTCACCCGCGGCGAACACCCCCGGCGCCGACGTGCGATACCGCTCGTCCACCCGGATTCCGTCGTCCACAGCCAGCCCGCCGGTGAAGGCGAGCCCAGTGTCCGGGACAGATCCGATTGCGACCAGGACCGCCGCCGCCGTCCAGGTGCGGTTGTCCTCGGCCACGGCGACCACTTCGGCGCCGGTGTAGGCCAGGTGCGAGAGCCGCACCTCGGTCGAGATGGCCACCCCATTGTCCGCGTGGAGCTTTCGGATGTAGTCGCCGACGACGGCGGGCGCCACCCGCTCCAACGGCGCGGTCCCGGCGTCGAGCACGGCGACCTCCGCGCCAAGACCCCGCGCGGTGGCTGCCACCTCGCAGCCGATGAGTCCAGCCCGATGATCAGCAGCGACGGATCCCGCGCGAGCGTCGCCCGCAGGGCCTCGGCCTCGGCCCGGCCCCGCAAGGTGTGCACCGGCAACACGGCGTCGGGCGCCACGGACCGGTCCGCGGTCACCGCCAGCTGCCGCGACCGGGCACCGGTGGCCAGCAGCAGCGAGTCGTAGCCGATCGCGGTGCCGTCGGTCAGCCACACCAGACCCGGCCCGGGATCGATGGATTCGACCGGCACGCCCACCCGCAGGTCGATGTCGTTGCCCGCCCAGAAGTCGGCGGGATGCAACAGCGACCGACGGTCCTCGACCGTCCCGGCGAGCAGTTCCTTGGAGACCATCGGCGCCGCGGTAGGGCAGCGCGGATTCCGCGCCCAGCAGCACGATCTCACCGGTGTAGCCCTCGTTGCGCAGGGTGCGCGCGGCGGTGGCGCCCGCCACGCCCGCACCCACGATGACGATGCGCCCGCTCACGCGCGGCTGACCTCGACCATCTCGAAATCGGTCTTGGCCGCACCGCAATCCGGGCAGGACCAGTCCTCGGGGATATCCTCCCAGCGGGTGCCGGGCGCGATGCCGTCCTCGGGCCAGCCCAGGGCCTCGTCGTATTCGAAGCCGCACTGCAGGCAGCGGAAGAGTTTGAAGTCGGTGCTCATCAGCGTCCCGTCGGGGTGGAAGTGGGTTCGAAATCGATCTTCTCGCGCACCCCGCAGTCGGGGCAGCACCAGTCGTCGGGGATGACCGACCAGGCGGTGCCGGCCGGGAAGCCTTCGCGCGGGGCACCTTTCGCCTCGTCGTAGACGTAATCGCAGATCGGGCAGCGGTAGGCCGACATCACGCCACCACCCCGTACTTCGCCAGCACGCGGGCGCGCTTGCGGGGCTGCACATTGGCCCGGGTGATGTCACCCGAATAGTGCTCGAGCACCCGGTGATCCATCACCTTGCGCCACAGTGGCGGGAAGTATGCCAGCGAGATCATGCTCGCGTAGCCGCTGGGCAGGTTCGGCGCGCCGTCCATGCTGCGCAGGATCTGATACCGCCGAGTCGGGTTCGCGTGATGGTCGCTGTGCCGCTGCAGGTGGTACAGGAAGATATTGGTGACGATGTGGTCGGAGTTCCAGCTGTGCTCCGGGGTGCAGCGCTCATAGCGACCGGTCGCGGTCTTCTGCCGCATCAGACCGTAGTGCTCGAGGTAGTTCACCGTCTCCAGCAGCGCGAAACCGTAGACCGCCTGGATCACCAGCCAGGGCAGCACCGCCGGGCCGAACACCGCGGCCAGCACGCCGAACAGCACCACCGACATCAGCCAGGCATTGAGCACGTCGTTGCGAATCGTCCACGGGTTCTTGCCGAGCCGCTCGAGCCGCTTGGCCTCCAGCTCCCATGACGAGCGCAGGCTCCCCCACACGCTGCGCGGCAGGAATCCCCAGAAGGTCTCGGCGAAACGAGCACTGGCCGGGTCCTCGGGGGTGGCGACCCGTACGTGGTGGCCGCGGTTGTGCTCGATGTAGAAGTGGCCGTAGAACGTCTGGGCCAGGGTGATCTTCGACAGCCAGCGCTCGAGCTCGTCCTTCTTGTGGCCGAGTTCGTGCGCGGTGTTGATGCCGACGCCGCCCATCACGCCCATGCTCAGCGCCAGGCCGAGCTTGGACACCACGCCCAGGCCGCCGTCGACGCCCAGCCAGGACAGGTCGGTCGCGGTCCACAGATAGCAGGCCACGGTCAGGCTCAGCAGCTGGAACGGAATGTAGGCGTAGGTGCAGTACCGGTAGTACTTGTCGTTCTCGAGGTACTCCATCACCTCGTCCGGCGGGTTCTGGCCGTCCGGGCCGAAGAATCGGTCCAGGATCGGCAGCAGCACGTAGACGATCAGCGGGCCGATCCACCACCACGCCGGGGAGACCGCGGTCCAGCCGAATTCGTTGAACGCCCAGACCAGCGCCATCGCCAGGAACAGGGCGGTCGGGGGAACGAGACCGAGCAGCCACAGATACCGCTTGCGGTCACGCCACTGCGGACGTGCCGTGGCCTCCGGCTCGCCACTGCCTCCGATTCGCGAATGAGACGTCGTCATTGCCGTACTCCTTGCGTTTACACTTTCTCAAGAACTGTATTCATTAGATACACTGTTATCCAGTCTGTCAACGACGAGACGAAAGTTGAGCCCATGTACGATCAGGACGTGGTTGAAGCACCGAACTTCCAGACCGAGATGCGGCAGCTGCTGCGCGGGCGGATCATCGAGGCCGGGCGCAGCATCGTGATCACCGAAGGCTGGGGTGCGGTGAACATGTCACGGCTGGCCAAGGAAGTCGGCGTCAGCCGGCCAGTGCTCTACAAGGAGTTCGCCAACAAGCACGAGCTGGCCGAAGTGGTCGTGCAGCAGGAGGTCGACACCTTCCTGGTCGGCATCACCGAATGCCTGGCCACGCATCCGGCCGACGTCGCCGACGGCATGACCGAGGCGGTCGAATTCACGCTGCGCACCGGCGCCGACAACACCTTGCTCAAGGCGGTCCTGGCCGGACGATCGGCCACCGACACCTCGCTGCTCCCGGTGCTGATGACCGAGACCGAGCCGGTGCTGGGGCGCGCGGTCACCGCGCTGTCCGCCGCCATCCGGGCGCAATACGGGCTCGACGACATGAGCGATGCCGAGTTGACCTCGATGACCGAGGTGCTGGTCCGGCTCGCCCTGAGCCATCTGTTCCAGCCGACCGGCCCGATCGATCGGGCCGTGGGCCAGATCCATCGGGTGATCGTCGGCACCTTCGGCGCGGCGCTGAACTAGCCTGCCGCGCAGCGCGATCGAACTACGCCAGCCGGGCCGCGAGGCGGGTGGCGTTCATGTACGCGATGGCCTCGATGCTCACCATCGGGTTCACGCCCGAAGCGGTCGGGAAGCAAGAACCGTCCGCCACCACGATATTCGGGACATCCCACGTCACCCCGTCGGGATTGGTCGCGGAATCGGCGGGCGAACCACCCATGCGGGCCGAGCCCATGATGTGCAGCGCGCCCATCGAGCACTGACCGGGCGCGTACCCGGCCGCTGCGGCCTGCGCGGCGAACTCCTCGTGCGAACCACTGACGCCCGGCTCGTATCCGACACCGGCCTGATGGCCGGAGAAGATCCGCCGCGCGCCCGCCGCCTCCAGAATGCTTGCGGCATTGACGATTCCGGTATGCATGTGGGCGGCGTCGCGAGCCGAGAGCCGGTAGCGGACCACCGCCTCGCCCTGGCGGTCGGTCTCGACCGAACCGTGGTCCCGGTCGCGGGTGATCACGCCGACGGCGACGGTGTTCGCCAGCTTCAGCATGCGATCGCGATGCGTCGCCGCGCGCCGGTCCACGCCTGGAAGCCCACCGACATGCCCGGGGTCATGGGCCCGGTCTCGTAGATGACGCCGTAGCCGGCACCGTCGAGATCGCGGTCCTGCTTGGAGTAGCGGGTCTGCATGCCGCCCTCCCACGGGCGGATCTCCTCGTCGAACTGGCCGAAAACGGCGGTGGCCGGATGCAATCGGAGGAAGTCGCCGATCGCCCGATTGGTCAGGCCCGAGCGCCGCAGCAGGGCCGGGGTCTGGATGGCGCCGGCCGCGACGACCACCGCGCGGGCATGCACCCACACCGAACGGCCCTCCGCCGTCACGGCTTCCACGCCGGTGGCGGTGCCGTTGGTGACCACGATGCGGCGCACGTCGGTGCCGACGAACAGGCGGGCGCCCGCCTGTGCGGCATCGGCCAGCCAGGTCTTCACCACCGACTGCTTGGCGCCGATGCGGCAGCCGAAACCACAACGCCCGCATTCGATTCCGGCATCACAATTACTCACGTTGCGGGGCAGCGGCTCGACGTGCCAGTCCAGTTTGCGCAGGCCGCGTTCGAGGATCTCATCGCGGCGCGAGGCCGGCGAGTGCTCGAGATTCACGCCGAGCCGCGCCACCACCGCGTCGAGGGCGTCGGTGTACTCCTGCTCGCCGAACTGGGGCGCACCCGCCCGCGCCCATTCCGCGCGCACATCGTCGGGGGTGCGGAACGAGGTGGTCCAGTTGACCACCGTGCCACCGCCCAGCGCGCTGCCCGCCACCAGCCCGAGCTGCCCCTCGGCGGTGGCGGCCGGGCCCGGGGCGTACAGCTTCAGGAAGCCTTCCTTCTCGCCCATCCCGAAATCCGGGTCGTCGAGGTAGTCGCCGCGTTCCAGCACAACGACATCCAGCCCGGCCCGGGCCAGCACCGCCGCGGCCGTGCCGCCGCCCGCACCCGAGCCGATGACCACCACGTCGCACACCACGGTGGTGTCGGAGTCCGGGCGTTCGGGACTGAGGCCGCGCCGCGCGCCCTCGACCGGGCCGAAGGCGGGCGGGAAACCCATCCGGTCCCACACCGGGTTCACACCGGTCGGCCCCGGCGTGAGGTAGTAGGAGGTGACCGCCGCGCCCTTCAACGCCTGGAACAGCGCGCGCTTCTGACCCAGCCGCGAGTTGGCCATGCCGAGCAGCCAGCGCTCCCGCTGCTCGGCGCTGAGCCGCGAGAACTTCCGCAGCCCCGCACCGTTGAACGCCCCGAACACGCGGGAATCCCACACGCGCATCAGCAGTTCGAACTGCCGCCGCTCCGCGTCGCGCGGATTCCGGCCGAGCAGTTCGGTGACGGTGTCGGCGACCCCCAACGCGGAGGCCGGGGCCAGCTCACCCCCGTCCCCGGGCGCGAAGGTGTCGCAGATCATTTCGAGTACGGCCCGCCGCGCCGCGTCTGAACCCATGCCGCCATCATGCGCCACCCGCCCGCCGCTGTCCCGACAATTGCGGCACACCGCCCTCACATGGCGTCGGCGCGGATTCGATTACCCTCGAATCGTTCTGCCCGCTCGCATCGATGAGGACCGGACTTGACCCTCGAACAGAACTGGAATCGCATCCGCGAGACCGTATCTCGCGCCGGGCACTGCGCGATCGCCTCGATCGACGAGCACGGCGCGCCGACCATCGCGCCGATCGGCACCGTCTTCCTGCGCGACGACACCACCGGGTTCTACTTCGACCAGTACGCGCAGGCATTGGGCCGCAACCTGGACCGCGATCCGCGGGTCTGTCTGATGGCCGTGGACGGCCGGCCACTGTACTGGTTCCGGTCCCTGCTGACCGCACGATTCCCGAGCCCGCCCGGAGTCCGGCTCTACGGCACCGCGGGCCCCGCGCGCCCCGCCACCGAGGACGAGATGCGCCAGGTGCGGGCGCGGGTACGAATCCCGGTGCGCCTCAAAGGCGGCGCGCTGCTGTGGTCGGACTTCAGCCAGGTTCGTGACATCACCTTCACCGACTACCGGCCGGTTCGGTACCCGCACATGATGTCCCACCTCTGGCAATAGCGCGCCACTCGGCTCGCAGAGTTGGCACAATCGGACACTTCTCCGGCGGCGTCCGGCATGCGACAGTGTCTCGGCGAGTGGTTCGGCTGCAGACCTGTGGGATGAGGGCATGATGTTCGCGGTCTGGGTGGCATTGCCGTATGCCGCTGTCCTGTCCTGCGCCATCGGGCACGTGTGGCGGTACCGGCGCGACGGATTCCGCGGATACCTCTACGGCCCGCACATAGACCGCGCGCAGCGCATCGGGATCGGGGCCGTGCGCGCCGGATTCCCGGTGGTGTTCGCGGTGCGGGTGGCGGAAATGCTGGCGTCGGGGCCACATACCCGGCCCGAACACGACATCCAGGTGCTGCTGTCGGCCACGCTGATCGTGGCCGCACCCGTCACCGTCGCCGGGGTGGCGCTGATCCTGATCCCCCCGCTGATCGCCGCCGACAGCCGCCACCGCGTCACCCCGATCGACCGGCTCACCCTGCCTCTGCTGAGCGCGGCACTGCTGTCGGCGGTGCTGGTGACCTTCGACGGCAGCGCCACCGACGGGCGCTACCGGGCCGCCGAAACCCTGTTCCCGTGGGTGCGTTCACTACTGGCCCTGCACCCCGACCCCACCGGTATGGATCACGCGCCGCTGCTGTACCAGGCGCGCGGGCTGATCGTGGTGGTGCTCATCGGGGTCTGGCCCTACACCCGGCTGGCCGGGATCCTCGCCGCGCCCGCACTGCGCGTGCTGCGACAGGCGGTTCCCCCGCCGTACCGGTCCGCGCCGACGGTCTGAGCATTCCCGGACGGCGGACCCGCGGCCGCTAGAGTCGGGCGGGAGACGGTTCGCCGGTCACCACCCACGCCCGATGGGAGCCACCGTTATGCACGATGACCGCCGGTTGATCGAGGGCAGGCTCGGGCGGATGCTCGACCGCATCAAACCCGCCGTGTACCCGGAGTCCACACCGATGCGGGTGTCCATCTGGGAAGCGCCGGGCGAACCGGTTCCGATCGCCGAGGGTCTCGCCGCGCCGCGCACGCCGACCGCGCCGGGCGCCCGGTGGGGCGCGCCCTGGGGCACCAGCTGGCTGACCGTCGAGGGCACCGTGCCGGCGGAGTGGGCCGGGCGGACCGTCGAGGCGATCATCGACCTCGGATTCGACGCCAACCAGACCGGATTCCAGTGCGAGGGGCTGGTGTACCGGCCCGACGGATCACCGGTGAAAGGTCTGCATCCGCGCAACCAGTGGGTGCGGGTGGCGGCGCCGGCCCGCGGCGGCGAGCAGGTGCTGCTGCACGTGGAGGCGGCGTCGAATCCGATCATCCCGTTCTTCGGGCCGACCGGTCTCGGCGAGCTCGAGACCGCCGGGACCGACCCCCAATACCGTTTGGGGCGCATGGATCTCGTCGTCTTCGACGAGGAGGTGTGGCAGCTCGTCCAGGACCTCGAGGTGCTCGGCGAGCTCATGCACGAGATGCCGGAAGACCCCGCGCGCCGCTATGACATCGTGCGGGCCATCGAACGAGCCCTGGACGCGATCGATCTGCAAAATGTGAACGCGGGCGCGAGCGCCGCCCGCGCCTGCCTGGCCGGGGTGCTGGCGCAACCGGCGATCGCGTCCGCGCATCTCATCTCCGCGATCGGGCACGCGCACATCGACACCGCGTGGCTGTGGCCACTGCGCGAGACCGTCCGCAAGGTCGCGCGGACCACCGCGAACATGACCGCGCTGCTCGACGCCGAACCCGACTTCATCTACACCATGTCCCAAGCGGCGCAATACGACTTCCTCAAACAGCACCGGCCCGAGGTGTACGCCCGGGTGAAAGCGGCGGTGGCCGAAGGGCGATTCGTGCCGGCCGGCGGCATGTGGGTGGAATCGGACACCAATATGCCGGGCTCGGAAGCCATGGCACGGCAGTTCGTGCACGGGAAACGCTTCTTCCTCGAAGAATTCGGCATCGAGAACGAGGAGGCGTGGCTGCCCGACACCTTCGGCTTCGCCGCCGGACTGCCGCAGATCATCAAGGCCGCCGGATCCAAATGGCTGCTCACCCAGAAGATCTCGTGGAGCCAGACCAACACCTTCCCGCACCACACGTTCCTGTGGGAGGGCATCGACGGGACCCGGATCTTCACCCACTTCCCGCCCGTCGACACCTACAACTGCTCCATGCAGGCCCGCGAGATCGCCCACGCCGCCAAGAATTTCAAGGAGAAGGGGCGGGCCACCCGATCGCTGGCGCCGACCGGGTGGGGTGACGGCGGCGGCGGAACCACCCGCGAGATGATCGCCCGCGCCGCCCGCATGCGCGATCTCGAAGGTTCACCGAAGGTGGCCTGGGAGCGGCCCGCCGACTTCTTCGCCAAGGCCCAGGCCGAATACGCGAATCCGGCAGTGTGGGTGGGCGAGCTGTATCTGGAACTGCACCGCGCGACCCTGACCAGCCAGGCCAAGACCAAACAGGGCAACCGGCGCAGCGAGCACCTGCTGCGCGAGGCCGAACTGTGGGCGGCCACCGCGGCGGTCCGCACCGACTACGAGTACCCGGCCGCCGAGCTGGACCGGCTCTGGAAGACGGTGCTGCTGCACCAGTTCCACGACATCCTGCCGGGCTCCTCGATCGCCTGGGTGCACCGCGAGGCCGAGCGTACCTACACCCGGGTCGCCGCGGAACTGTCGGCCATCATCGAGCGCGCGCAATGGGCGCTCGGCGGCGAACGGTCCGGGCCATACGTCTTCAACCCGGCCCCGCACGCCTGGAACGGAATTCCGGCCGGCGGCGCGGGACCCTCCGCACCCAGCCGCGACTGCACGGTGACCGAGCGGTCCGGAGGCGGGTTCGTGCTCGCCAACGACCGGACACGGGTGGAGGTCGACGCGCGCGGGCTGGTGGTGTCCCTGTACGACCGCGAGCAGCAGCGCGAGACGCTGCCGCCGGGCGCGGCCGCGAATCTGCTGCAGCTGCACCAGGATTACCCGAACTCCTGGGACGCGTGGGACGTCGACCAGTTCTACCGCAATACCGTCACCGACCTCACCGACGTGGACTTCCTGGCGGCGGAGACCGACTCCCCCACCGAGGCCGCGATCCGCGTCGGCCGCTCCTTCGGATCCTCTACCGTCGAACAGCTCCTCACCCTGCGCGCGGACACCGGGGCCCTGGAGATCACCACCATGGTCGACTGGTACGAGACCGAGAAGTTCCTCAAACTGGCCTTCCCCCTGGACATTCACGCCGACCGCTACGCCTCCGAAACCCAGTTCGGCCACCTCTACCGGCCCACCCACACCAACACCAGCTGGGAATACGCCAAATTCGAGGCCTGCAACCACCGCTTCATCCACGTCGCCGAACCCGGCTGGGGCGCGGCCCTGGTCAACGACGCCACCTACGGCCACGATCTGACCCGCACCGTGCGACCCGACGGCGGCACCACCATCACCGTCCGAGCGTCCCTGCTACGCGCCCCGCGTTTCCCGGATCCGCACACCGACCATGGCGCACACCATTTCCGGCACGCGCTGCTGCCGGGCGCGTCGATCACCGATGCCGTGCGCGCGGGCTACCGCATCAACCTCCCGCCGGTCACCCCCGGCGTCGCCGAACCGGTCGCGCCGTTGTTCTCGGTCGACAATGACGACGTGGTCACCAGCGCGGTCAAATTGGCCGACGACGGTTCCGGCGATGTCGTGGTGCGACTGTACGAGGCCGCCGGCGGTCGCGCCACCGCCGTGCTGACACCGGGATTCACGTTCACCGGCGACCGCTGCTGCGATCTGCTGGAGCGGCCATTACTGGAAGAAATGGTCGCCGAATCCACCGACGGCGGAATTCTGCTGCGCCTGCGGCCTTTCCAGCTCGTCACCCTGCGATTCAGCCGGTAAACCATTGCTGTCACAGGTTTTTCAGGTCGACCGCGCGTAATTGAATCGCCTGCTGCTTTGATCCAGTGAGAGGAAAGTCCCGACCTGCGTTCCGGCCGGGCAGGTCAGGATCGTGCTCTTGACCATCGCGGTCGAATTATCCGGCCGGACGACGTCTTCGCCGCTGTCGGTCATGCGCAGGGTGGCGGTGAATCCGCCCGACGGAATGACCGCGTAGATGCCCTCGCCGGCGCCGAGCCGGGTACCGCGGAAGGCGATGCCGCCGGCCCCGTCGAAACTCAGCACGGTCCCCGGATCGTCCTGAACGGCGAATGCGCCACGGAAATCCTCCAGACTCGATCCGCAGGTGCCCGCGCCCGCGCTCAGCGGCGCGTGGACGGCCACCGCTGCGGAAACGGCAAGCGTGAGCGCCGCCGTGACGGCGATCCTCGAACCAGATCCAGCAGTCATCGCACTTCCTCCCGGTCGAGTTCTCCCGGGCAGTGCACTACAGAAACGGGCAAAACCCCCGCCGACACACCAGTTCGTGACCGAAACGTGCTCTGGCACAGTCCATAACACAATAATCTGAAAACAAACTATTCCGACCAATTAGTTTGGTTGCGCGACAACGAATTCGAACCACCGCGCATGCGATCGGCTGGTCACGACATTCCCGGAGATCCAGGCATCCCACGAATTGCCACGAACTAGTTGTAGCGTCGTTCTCCATGACGCAAAAGAAAGCGCTCGGCTTGCTCGTCAGTGCATTCGTCTGTGCCGCCGTTTTCACCATGAACCCGTCCGCCGCATGGGGTTCCGGTGACGTCGGTGCGCCCGCCGCGGGCGCCCCCGGTGGGCCCCCCAACGCCCCCGCCGCGGTCCCGGCACCGGCGCCGGAAAGGATCGTCCCCGTTCCGCCGCCCGCCGGCGCCTTCCTCTGCCCGACCCCCTGACAATTCCACCCATCACCCCCAAAATCCGCCCGGACCCGCTCGTGCCGCACCCTCGAAGATGAGGCCTGCGGCACGAGCAATTCGGGTCTGTGGGCCCGGACGATTCCGGGCCCCGCACATCAGGCGGCCAGCGCCGTCAACCGCCGCAGCACCGACTCCGGCTCGGCGGCATCCACCACCACGCGCGTGAAATCCGCGCCCGCCAGCTCGATCAGCACGCCCTGACCGTCGAACCGGGTGTCCCAGAACTCCTTGCGGCCCTTGCCGCGGAAGATGCCCGCGGCGATCACCCCGGGGAAGAAGGTGCCCGGTGTCCGCAGCCACGGGGGACGCAGATCCACCGGCGCGGGCCCGACGGCCCGGACCTGAGCCAGATCGAAGCTCACGTGATCCCGCAGCGCGAGCACCTTGTGCGCGCCGGTGACCCGCACCGTCACAGTGGTTCCGGTGACCTCGAATTCGACCATTCCGCACCTCGCAGGCTCGCCCGACGCTGTCTGTCTGCCATCCACAGTGCCGGGTGAATCTGGCCGTAGCCTGAGGTTTTCCTGACGCTTCTCTCAGGCTTGCGCGGTCAGTCGGTCGGGAGCTCGATGCCCTCGGCGGCGACCTTGGCCGCCACCTCGGCGGGGAAGATATTGCGGAACAGGTAGAGATCGCGCCCCAGCTTCCAGCCGGGGGCCAGCGCCACCGCGTACCGCTCGAAATAGCCGAGCTGCTTGCCCATCAGCACCAGCTGCTGCGGGCCCGACGCGCCACGGCGCTTGCCGAACTCCAGCAGGCGCGCCGAGACCACACCCAGATCCAGCTTGTCCAGGCTGCCCGAGAGCACGGGCCCGAGCGCGACCGCGAGCTGACGGCCGATGGTGGCGTCATCGCCGCTGTCGTCGGCGACCAGGTCCAGGGCGCGCAGCGCGCGGGCCACCGGGCGGAAGTCGTTGTCGATGGAGCTGGCGTAGAACAGCGCGCGCACGAACTCGCGCCACTCGGCCTCCATCTTGCCCACGATGCCGAAATCGAGCATGGCCACCCGGCCGTCGTCGAGCAGCCACAGGTTGCCCGCGTGCACGTCGCCGTGGAAGACCCCGTGCACCGCAACCGATTCCATCCACGCCTTCACCAGCCGGCGGATCAGCAGCTCCGGCTCCGGGTGGGCGGCGCGGATATCGTCGAAGCGGTCCAGCGGCATGCCGCGCATGCGCTCCATGCACAGCACCCGCGGGGCGCAGTAGTCCCAATACACCTCGGGCACGGCCACATTGGTGTTGTCGCCGAAGGCGCTCAGATGCTGGCGGGCACGGGTCTGGTTCTCGGCCTCGATCAGGAAGTTCAGTTCCGCGACGGTGGCCTCGTACAGATCCCGCACCACCGCCTGGGTATTGGCGACCCGGGCGTTCTCCGACCGCTTCTCCAGGGTGCGCGCGAGCCGCATGGCCGAGCGCAGATCCACGATCATCCGCCGGGCGATCTCGGGCCGCTGCACCTTCACCACCGCCGGGCGGCCGTCGGGCAGCACGCACGCGTGCACCTGGGCGATGGAGGCCGCCGAGAGCGGTTCGTCGTCGAACTCCAGGAACAGCTCCGAGATCGGCTTGCCCAGATCGGCCTCGATGATGGCGCGGGCGTCCGCCGAGGCGAAGGGCGGCACGTCGTCGAGGCAGCGCAGGCAGGCGTCGGCCAGTTCGCGCGGGAACGCGCCCGGCGAGGACGCGATCAGCTGGCCCAGCTTCACGAACATCGGGCCCAGCGTCTCGAAGCCGTTCACCACGCCCTCGGCCGCGGCCCGCTTGCGCTTGGCCGGGCGCAGGCCGCCGCGCAGCACGCTGCTCACGACCGAGCCGCCCAGCACCGCACCGACCACGGCGGTCCGCCGCCACTCCGAGAAGCCGAAGGTATCGAGATCGGGCCGGATCACCTCGGGCGTCCCCGCTCGCACAGTCATGGGTGAGCTCACGGGCCGCAGTGTATCGCTGACGGCGGCCTGGTTCGCGGCACGGGGACGGGCTGTCGCCGCACAAGTACAGCAGTCTCGTTGTGAGGAGCCGCGCTCCCCGGGCGCGAGGCCGGGCACATTACCCAGGCGTTCACTGGTTAGGAAGGGGACACGCACGGTACCGTGGGCGGTCGAGTCGTGATCCGGCTCGACGTGGGCACCGATCAAGCCCGACCCATGAAGGCGAAAGGCAAGACCTAAGTAATGACGGGTACAGCGGAAAAGCTGGCGGAACTGCGCAAGCTCCTGGAGATCGCCGAAGAACCGACCGGCGAGAAGGGTATCCAGAAGCGAATCGCCAAAGGCGTCGCCAGCGCCCGCGAACGGGTGAACATACTGCTGGACCCGGGCAGCTTCGTCGAAATGGGTGCGCTCATGCGCTCGCCCGGTCAGCCGCACGCCCTCTACGGCGACGGCGTGGTCACCGGTCGCGGCATGATCGACGGCCGCCCGGTCGTGGTCATCTCCCACGACTCCGGTGTGCAGGGCGGTTCGGTCGGCGAGACCTTCGGCCGCCGCGTCCGCCTCGCCATGGAATTCGCGTACAACAACGCCTGCCCGGTCGTGGTGATCAACGACTCCGGCGGCGCCCGCATCCAGGAGGGCGTCACCGCGCTGGCCTGGTACGCCACCATGTGCCGACTGCAGGAGGACCTGTCCGGCTTCGTGCCGATGGTCGCGGTCATGTTCGGCAAGTGCGCGGCCGGTTCGGTGTACGGCCCGGTCAACATGGACGTGCTCATCGCCACCGACGACTCCTACATGTTCGTCACCGGTCCCGAGGTCATCAAGGGCATCACCGGCGAGGACATCAGCGCCGAGGAGCTGGGCGGCGCGGCCGTGCAGGCCCGCAACGGCCTGCTGCACCACGTGGCCAAGACCGAGACCGACGCCCTGAACTGGGCCCGCGAATACCTCAGCTACCTGCCCAGCAGCTGCATCGAGGAACCGCCGGTCATCAACCCCGGCCTCGAGCCCGAGCTCACCGACTCCGACCTGGAACTGAACCGGATCATCCCGGACTCCGACCGCCAGGGCTACGACATGCACGAGGTGCTGCTGCGCATCTTCGACGACGGGGCCTTCCTCGAGGTCGGCGAAGCGGCCGCGCAGAACCTCATCACCGGATTCGCCCGCGTCGACGGCCGGCCGGTCGGCGTCATCGCCAACCAGCCCATGGTGCTCGGCGGCGCGCTCGACGCGGCCTGCTCGGACAAGGGCGCGTACTTCATCCGCCTGTGCGACGCGTTCAACATCCCGCTCGTCTACGTCGTCGACACCCCGGGCGTGTTGCCCGGCGTCGAGGAGGAGCGCAACGGCGTCATCAAGCGCGGCGGCCGCATGTTCCGCGCGCTCATCGAGGCGACCGTCCCGATCGTCACCATCGTGACCCGCAAGGCCTACGGCGGCGGCTACGCGGTCATGGGCTGCAAGCAGCTCGGCGTCGACATCAACCTGGCGTGGCCGACCGCCCGCATCGCGGTCATCGGCGCCGACGGCATGGTCACCGTCACCGGCAAGAAGACCCTCGCCGCGACTCCGCCCGAGCAGCGCGAGACCGTGCGCAAGCAGATGGTCGACTTCTACAACGCGCTCATCGACAACCCGTGGGTCGCCGCCGAGCGCGGCTACATCGACGCGGTCATCGAGCCGTCGGCGACCCGCCTCGAGATCCGCAAGGCGCTGCGCCTGCTGCGCGACAAGAACGCGGTCCGCAAGCCCAACCCGCGCAAGCACAACCTCTTCCCGATGTGAGCGCAGGCCCAACTCTCGGGCTCTCAGGGGCTTCCCCTGAAACCCCTGCCACGAGATGCCGAGGGCTTCCCAGGAAGCCCTCGGATTTCGCCGGGGTGTTGAAACAGGCTGCCCGCGTTCAGCATTCGTTGGGCGCGGGTATGCCTTGTAGGCGCTGGTCGAGCCAGCTCAGGGATTCGGGATAGCCGGTGAAGGCCGCGATGAAGTGCTCGCCGAACACGCTGCGGTAGACGGCGGGCACACCCAGCGCGCACTGCTCGCGGTAGAGGTTCTTCGCGCCGGCGGCGGGGACCCAGAATTCCTGCTCGCCGTTGAAGATGAACAGCGGCACCGGTGATTTCATGCCGTCCATGCGGGTGATGCTGTAGATCTCGTGCGCCAGATCGCTGTTCAGCGGATCGGGGATGTCGGCGGCGATGTCGATCGGCAACTGCAGCACGCCGGGCACCGCGAACACCTCGCTGCACTGGCTGTTGATCAACGGCGTCACCGCCACCCACCGCGCCAGATGGTTCATGTGGGCCAGGATCTCGGGCCGCTCACGGCCGATGCCGAACACCGCGCCCAGGAACACCCCCGAGGCGAGATTGGCGTTCATGGATTGCGCCAGCAGGCTGAAATCCGCGGGCACCCCGCCCAGGGCCGCGCCGACCACCACCTCCGCCAGCTCGGGGGCGTACTCGCTCATCAGCTTCACCGCGCCGTTGGTGGCGATGGCGCCACCGGAGTAGCCGATCATGCCGAACTTGCTCTCGCCCAGCTCATCCGGCCACTGGTTACGCACCGCCCGGATGGCGTCGAGGATGAGGTGCCCGGCCACCGTGGGCTCGGCGTAGGCCATCCGCGGGCCCTCGTGGTCGGTGATGAGCACCCCGTAGCCGCGCAGCAGCGCCAGCTGCGTGGTGGGAAGCACGTAGCCGGTGAAGTTGGCGGCCCGGGAAAACCCGTGTGCGAGCGTGTAACCCGGGTTGCAGTCGCGGCCCAGCGCGTCGATGGGCAGATTGTTCACCACCACCGGCCGCTCCCCCGCCCCTGTCCACGCGTCGACCGGCAGGATCAGGCTGGCGACACCGTAGGACGGCTTACCGTGCGAGTCGTCGGTGCGGTACTTCAGCTGCAGCACCTGCCGCACCGGCACGATCAGAGTGGGTGCGGCCGTGGCGGTTACGTCGCGGACCGCGACGATGCCGCCCGGGTCGACGGCGTCCAGCCCGGCGGGCCAGTCGTCGACGAAGGGGTCGCCGATGGGGGCGGGCATGGTCGCGGCCCGCAGTGCCGCCAAATCCGGTTCCAGCTCCGGAGTGTCGACCAAGGGCGAGTCCTCCGGAGCCGGGGCGAGGGCGGGCGCCGGGAGCACCTGGTCGATCCAGCGCTGGATATCGGGCAGCGAGATGCCGGGCGGGACGGGCGCGGAACCGGGTTCGGGGGGTTGCGCGAATCCCGGTGCGGCACAGAACGCGACGATCGTCGCGCACCCGATCATCAAGGCACCGGCCAGTCTTCGGAAGCGACTCAGCACAACACCCCCACGGATCGGTCGGTCGGTGGTCCGCGAAGCCTACGGGGGCACACCACTTCGACACTCCCGAGTGGTCCGTTCGACGCCACTTCGAGACCGGTCCGTGCCCTAACCTGGCAGCGTGTCACACCCTGCGTGTCAGATGCGTTTGCGCATCACCATATCGAGCTGGGCATTGCTGATCTGACGGCCCGCGTTGGACACCGACGTCACCATGCAGCTACCGAAGGAACCGGTCCGGTCGAACAGGGTGGCCACGCCCACCGCCATGCCGTGCTCACTGAAGTGGCTGTCGGCCTCCACGCCGATCTCGGTGCCCACCGGCTGACGTGAAAGGCCCAGCGTCATATCGGTATTGATGAACCCGATGCCCTTGTCGCCCCAGTTCGTCATCATGCTGGTGGCCTCCGCGACCACCGCGACCCGCACGAACGGAGTCAGCTCCTCACCGGTCACCACCCGAATCGGGTTCTGCCAGGTGCGTTTGCGGTGGCCGTTCTCGTGATCGGTGGGCACCGAGTTCCACACCGGCGAATCCTCCCCGCTGTTGAACAGCGGCGTCTGGGGCAGCGGCGAGGGCGGCGCGATCTCGAGCGAGGGCGGCTGCGGCTCCCGCTCGCGGCGCCACAGCTCGCCCGGCGGTTGCTCGGTGGGCTGCAGCAGCACCGCGGTGGCGCGCGCGGCGACGGTGCCGCCCTGCACCACGCTGACGTCCGCGACCCGGATCCGCTTGCCGTCGCGCACCCGCACGACCGGCGTGGTGGTGTGCTCGAAGCGGGCGGCGCTGAACAGGTCCACGGTCAGCCGCACCGGCGCGAAGCCGTCGGTGGCCTGGGTGCGTTCGAGCTCGCGGGCCAGCAGGCCGGTCAGGGCCGGCCCGACCACCTGCGCCGAGGACCACTGGCTGGCCGCGAACGACGTCGGGAAGAACCCGCCGTCCACCTCGTCGAAATACGCGGGCACATCCACCACGGCACCGGCTCCGTCCACTCGAATCGATCGAATCACTGTTCCCAGAGCTAACACAGGCCTAGAACCGGTATCAATTCGGGGTCCGCTGGATGGCCCGCGGCCGCGCGCGCCGGCGGCGGTGGACGCGGCGCGCGGAGGCGCGGGTTAGCGGGACCGGGCACGGGTACGCCATCGATATGGTCCGCGCCATCGACCGGCTACTCGGCACCCTCACCCTGGCTGTACAGACCCTGCAGGACAACGACATTCCGTGCGCCCTCACCGGCGACTGCGCGGTGTACGCCCGCGGCGGGCCGGTGGGCGACACCCCGCCCGAGGTCGACGTGCTGCTGCGCCCCGCGGACGCGCCGCTCGGGGTCAGCCTGCTGGCGGCGGCCGGGTTGCGGCGGCCACGCGGCGCCGAGGCCGAGCGGGTCACGCTCTACAACGGCGCGGTGCGGGTGGACCTGGTGTTCCGCACCGACCACCGGCCGGTCACCGACGCGCTGCTGGCGCGGGCCGAGCGGCTGCCCATCGGGCCGATCGCCGCGCCGGTGGTGTCGGTCGCCGACTTGCTGGTGGACGAACTCACCGTGGCCGATCCGCAGCGGCTGGATTTCACCCGGCTGCTGCACATCGCGCGGGAATTGCGCGCGCAGATCGATTGGGAGCTCGTCCGCGCCGGTACCGCGGCCTCACCCTATGCGCGCGCGTTTCTCGGCCTGCTGGACGATCTGGGGATCAGTGACGGCCGCCGCTGAACGACGGGTCGACATCCATGTGATTCGGCCGCACCTGTCCGGGTATCCGCTTGTTATCGGTTCTGCATTACCTCCGGAGAAAGGACAGTGATGTTGCCTGTCACTCCGTACGCCTTCCCCGCCGCCCACAAACTGCCGGACGGTGCCCGCAATCCACGGGACGGGGCCCGCGGCATCCGCAATCTGCCGGGGCCCATTCTGCTGGCCGCGGGAATCGTGTCGATCGCATTGACATTGACCGCCGCCGGCTACGGCGAGCTGCTGTGGAGCGCCCTGTGCGGTCTCACAGGGGCGCTGTGCCTGCACTTCGGAATCAGCCTGACGGTCGTCGAACAGCGCCGGATCAAAGCTGCGAAGGCCCAGGACACGGCCTATCGCGGCGATATTTGATCTTCAGCGAATTCCTGGGAAAAGCGGAACAGTCGTTTCCTCCGGAACTTTCGATCGGAAGTACTGGGAAACCCCTGATCGGGTTCGAAACAACCTTCCGCCAACCCTCGTTTCGCAAACTCATAGCATCCCGAAAAGCACTCTGACACTGCGAATTCGATGTTGCAGATGTACTTGCATCTGCGCAACGCACGGTCATAGACTCGTCGTGCAAGGCACCAATAGGGGACAACCAGAGAGCCGAGCGGTGAATCACCGGCGATTCTTCGCCCACGGTCTGCCGGCGGCCTGGCGTCAGGGGCGTTCGAATGAACCAGCCAATCAACCTCAGCCGACTCGGGTTTGCCGACAGAAGTCAGCCGGAGCAAACCTATTCACGTGAGACGGCAACCGCTTTCGTCATCCGCCAGGTCGAATCCACTGGAGCGGCCACTCGGTATGATTTCGACATCGAGCGGATCGTCACCACGGCACACGCCATGGTGAACGACTGGGATCTGCACCACATGCAGCCGGAGGCGTTCTGGCGGATCGCTTCCAGCTTCATCCGGCAGTAATCCGAATCCGGCCGTGCCGCAGACCCACCCGGTCCGCGACACGCTGATAGGGGCCCCGTGAGGGGCCCCTTATCCGTCTCCACGGAGACCAGCGCGGGCCCGTGGCGGACCCGCGCGGAGCTCAGTCGAGCTCCGCAGCAATCCTTGCCAGCTCTTTGCGGGAGCGCTCCGGCGGCTCCGCCTGCACGCTGAGCTGATCCATGACCTGCCGGTACAGCTCGAGATCCTGACGGCGATCCAGGTACAGGGCGCTGGTCAACTGCTCCAGATACACGATGTCGGGCAGTTCGGGCTCCGCGAAGCGAAGCATGGTGAACGAACTTCCCGCGGCCGCATGACCGCCCGCCGCGTACGGCAGGAACTGGATGGTCACATTGGGCCGGCGGGACATCTCGATGAGGTGCTCGATCTGACCGCGGAGCACGCCGGGACCGCCCACGGGACGGTGCAGCACCGCCTCGTCCAGCACGGCCCAGAAACTCGGCGCACCCTCGCGGGTGAGTAGCTCCTGGCGGCGCCGGCGCAGCGAGACGCGGCGCTCCCCATCCGCGTCGTGCCCGAGGGCCACGACCGAGCGGGCGTAGTCGGGGGTCTGCAACAGACCCGGAACCAACTGCCCCTCGTAGGTACGAATGGATTTCGCCGCGTGCTCGAGCCCCAGATAGGTTTCGAACCAGGGCGGCAGCAGGTCGCTGTAGCGGTGCCACCAGCCCGGCTGATTCGCCTTGCGCACCAGGTCGAGGAACAGCTCGCGCTCTCCGGGATCGTCAACGCCGTACAGCGCCAACAGATCCCGGATATCGCGCTCCTTGAATCCGGTTCGCCCGAGTTCCAGACGACTGATCTTGGCATGGGAGCCGCGGATGTGTTCACCCGCGGCCTCCCGCGTGATGTTGTTGAGCTCCCTCAGCTTCCGTAGCTGACTGCCGACCGCGATGCGCAATGCGGTCGGGCCACGTTCGGCGACAGCGGAATCCGCCCGCTCGTGGGCAACGGGTTCTGCAATCATGAGGTCCACTCCGATGCTCGGGTTTGCCGGCAGTGGACTCACAACGGCCTGTCGCGAACCACCGCGCCGATTGCCAATGCTACCGCTCAGCGCGCGAGGTCGTCGAACTCTCCACTCTTCGCGCCTTGCAGGAACGCATCGATCTCCGGGCGGGTGTACACGATCAGCGAGCCTTCGGGGTCTCGCGAGTTGCGCACGGCCACCTGCCCATCGGCGAGCGGGGCGAGCTCCACGCAGTTTCCACTGGGATTGCTGAAAGTGCTCTTGCGCCACAACAGGTTCGAGCGATTGATCGGGGTTGCCGAGATGTCCATCATTTCAGACTCCTTGCCAGTACCGCCCGCAGGACGGTGGTCTCCCAAGTACTTGCAAATGTTCGATCAGGTGTACTTACAGTTGCAACCGCAAGCACGACGATAGCACGCAGGTAGCCCGCTATCGATGGCCTCGAGGCGTCATATCCTTTGCAACACAACAGATCTGATCTTGGTCACCGGGTAAACCAAGCGAAGTTGCGAAGGAAAATCCGCAGAATTTGACTCGTTCGTCCCGTTAGTCCGGTTGTGCCACAACCCTTTGTCCGTAAAGTCACGTGACGCCGGAAGCTGTGGTCGACACCGAGGACGAGCGTGCAGATGTGCTTGCATCTGCACGATCCGGGATCCTAAACTCGGTGCACCATCCCCCACTCGGCCAGAGGCATCCCATGACGCAGATGCTCGTCCGTTCCACCGATTCCGCAGGTCGCGGCGAGAATTCCGGTGATTGCGCGGTCGAACCGCGCTCGCTCACCTACCGCCAGGCCCGCGCGATCCTGCGCACCCACGATCAGCACTTCGCCTGCCGACAGTATCTGGCCGCGATAGCGTACCTGTCGGCCGACAACGACGTGGACTGAGTACACCGGGCGCGCGCACTATTGCTTTCGCGCATCCGCTCCGATCGCCGACCAAGAGCGCGATATCCCTTGCGCGGCAGCCGACTCCGGTCACCCGAACCGCTGTTCGGTGCGCTCCCGGGAACGCGAACAGCGGGCAATATTTTCTGCCAAGAGGGGTTGTCTGAGACGAGACCGACCCGTCGGCATCGGTCGATCGTGATCAGGCCCGCTCGGGCCGTCGCCCCGCCTTACGCGGTGGCCGCCACCTCGCCGGCCACGCCGGACTCGGCCGTGCCGACCAACTCCTCGAAGCGCGCCACCACCTTGCGGTGGTACATGCCGAACAGATCCTCGAACAGCGCGAGCTGCGCCTGACTCGGCCCGGCGTCGGACTCCCACCACCGCCACCAGCGCGCGCCACACCAGCACGTGCAGATCCGGCGACACCGCGAAGTACGCTTCGACCGCCTCGGGCACATCGAGCACCAGCTCGCCGATCGAGTTGAGCACCGCCCGCTGCACCGAGAGCCCGAGCGCGGTGAGCAGCCGGCGCAGCAGCCCGAGCTCGATGCTCAGCATCCGATGCGCATCCGGGTCCGCGCCGCGCGCAAGGCTTTCCAGTTCATCGATCTCGATCTTGAGGACCGCCGGATCGAGCGGGCGCTCACCGCCGGTGTAGGCGAGCAACGCCTCGAGCGCGATCCCGCGCTCCTCCTCGACGATATTGCCGAACATCTCCGCGGCGACCTCCGGCTCCGGCATCGACAGCCGGAACAGGCGGCCGTACACGTCCACGCCGCCCTCGGCGCGCACGTCCCGGATCACGAATCCCTTGCCGCGGTGGGCATCCACGAAACCGTAGGACTCCAACCGGCCCAGAATCAGTTGCGCTGTCGCACGATTCAGGTCGAATTCCTCGGCGACCTGGCGGACGGACGGCATCAGACCACCGGGCACGTACTCCCCGGATGCCACGCGACGTGCCAATTCGTCGGCAACGTCGGCGACGACCGTCCGGTCTCCCATCGTGTCACCTCTCCACAAAACCTTGTTCTACGTCCCAGACAGTCTAGGTGGTTGTTGGATCAACCGCACAAGTCTTCGAATCCGCAGGTAGGAGCGCCGAACAATTCGGCTTCTTTACGAAATCCATACGGCCCGGCGCGGCGCTTCCCGCTGCTCCCACACCTAGGCTGACCAGCGTGGTTTCACCGATCGACGTTGCCAAACGACTCGTGCTCGGACGGCCGTTTCGCAGCGATCGGCTCGGCGAGACGCTGCTCCCGAAGCGGCTCGCACTGCCCATCTTCGCCAGTGACCCCTTGTCTTCGGTCGCCTATGCGACGCAGGAGATCCTGCTCATCCTGACCCTGGGCGGGCTGGCCTACCTGCATCTGACACCCGTGGTGGCCGCCGGCGTGGTGGTGCTGCTGGCGGTGGTGGCGCTGTCGTATCGGCAGGTGGTGCAGGCGTATCCGTCCGGCGGCGGGTCCTACGAGGTGGTCGCCGAGAACCTCGGCGCGATGCCCGGCCTGGTGGTCGCGGCCGCGCTGCTGGTCGACTACGTCATGACCGTGGCGGTGTCGGTGTCGGCGGGCGTGGACAACATCATCTCCGCGGTACCCGACCTCAATGCCTACCGGGTGGCCATCAATCTGGCGTTCATCGTCTTCCTGACCGCTATGAACCTGCGCGGGGTGCGGGAATCGGGGCGGGCCTTCGCGATTCCCACCTACGGGTTCATCCTCGGTATCTTCGCGCTCATCGTGGTCGGGCTGGGTCAGACACTGCTGGGGCACGCGCCGGTGGCCGAGAGCGCGCACTACGAGATCCGCGCCGAACAGGTCGGTTTGTCCACCGCCGGTGTGGCCTTCCTGCTGCTGCGGGCGTTCTCCTCCGGCTGTACCGCGCTCACCGGCGCCGAGGCCATATCCAACGGCGTGCCCGCCTTCCGCAAACCCAAGGCGCTCAACGCGGCGCGCACCATGACCGCCATGGGCGTCATCGCCATCGCCATGTTCTCCGGGGTGACGGCGCTGGCCATGATCACCAAGACCCGCGTCACCGAAACGCGTGCGACATCATCGGATTCGCCGGCGACTGCCACACCGATGCCCAGAAGACCGTCATCGCGCAGATCTCGGCGGCGGTGTTCGGCGGGCACAGTTTCGCCTTCTACTACCTGATGGTCACCACGGCGCTGATCCTGATCCTGGCCGCCAACACCGCCTACAACGGCTTCCCGCTGCTGAATTCGATCCTGGCGCAACGCCGGTACATGCCGCGCCAGCTGCACACCCGCGGCGACCGGCTGGCGTTCTCCAACGGCATCATCCTGCTGGCGGTGGTGGCGGGCGCGCTGATCTACGCGTTCGACGGGTCCACCACGCGACTTATCCAGCTCTACATCATGGGCGTGTTCACCTCGTTCACACTGTGCCAGACGGGCATGGTCAAGCACTGGAACCGGGAACTGCGCACCACCGAGAACACCGCCGATCGACTGCGGATCCACCGGGCGCGCTTCATCAATGCCTTCGGCGCGTGCTTCACCGGGGTGGTGCTGGTGGTCGTGATGATCACCAAGTTCACCCACGGCGCGTATCTGGTGGTCATCGCCATGCCGATCCTGGTGGCGGTGATGTGGCTGATCCACCGGCACTACACCTCGGTGCGCGGCGAATTGGCCATCGACCCCGATGATCTGGAGATGCTGCCCGGCCGGGTACACGCGCTGGTGCTGGTGTCGGGCTGGCACAAGGCGACCCAGCGCGCGGTGCAGTTCGCACGCGCCACCCGGCCCGACACCCTGACCGCGGTCACGGTGAACGTGGACGACGCCGATACCCGTGCGCTGGCCCGCGATTGGGACAGCTTCGGCGTCGGCATTCCGCTCAAGGTCATCGAATCGCCCTACCGCGAGATCACCCGGCCCGTCCTCGACGAGATCAAGCGGCAGCGCAAGTCCCGGCGCGCGATGTGGTGAGCGTCTTCATCCCCGAATACGTCGTCGGCCGCTGGTGGGAAAACCTGCTGCACAACCAGAGTTCACTGCGGCTCAAGGCGCGCCTGCTGTTCGAGCCCGGCGTCATGGTGACCAGCGTGCCCTGGCAATTGCGGTCCTCCCGCTCCCACGCCGCGCTGCGCGAGGAGCACACCGCCGGTGAAATCCGCCGCGGCATCACCAGATCCGGCGGCGCCTGAACCGAGCGGACCTAGCCGTCCTCGGACTCCCGATCGCCCTCGAGGTTGTCGGCCCAGCGTTCGGACCACGTCCAGACGGCTTCCAGGGCGCGCCCCAATTCCTCGCCGACGGTGGTCAGTTCGTAGGACTTGTCGGCGCGCTTGATCGCGACGCCGGCTTCGACGAGGCGCTGCAGCCGCACCGAGAGCATGCTCGACGAGCAGTTGCCCATGCGGCGGCGCAGTTCCAGGAAGCCCAGGGCGCCCGGCTCCAATTCCCAGATCACGCGCAGGATCCAGCGCTGGCCGAGCAGGTCCATGGCGGCCAGCAGCGGCGCGGCCGAGGCGTCGGCGCGGCTGTTCGTTGGCGGTGGGTGACTTGCGCTTCTCATTTCGAAGTACCAATGTAGTGCTTCTGAATCAGAAGCAATGCAGTGGATGGAGGACGCGCATGGCAATGACGACAGAGACCGGGCAGACGACGGGGACCGGGCGGCGCATCGTGCTGATCACCGGGGCGTCCCGCGGATCGGCGCGGAAACCGCACGCGTGCTGGCCGCTCGCGGCGACCACGTGGTCATCAACTACCGGGAGAAGCGCAAACGCGCCGAGACCCTGGCCGACGAGATCGCGGCCGCGGGCGGCAGCGCGTCGGTGGCGGGCGCGGACATCGCCGACCCCGAGAGCGCGCGCACGCTCGTCGACGCCGTGGTCGCCGAGTTCGGCCGGCTGGATGTGCTGGTGCTCAATGCTTCCGGCGGCCTGGAACGCGACGCCGCGCCCGGCTACGCCATGCTCCTCAACCGCGACGCCCAGACCCGCCTGAGCGAGCTAGCGCTGCCGCACCTGCCTGCGGGCGGCCGGATCGTGTTCGTCACCAGCCACCAGGCGCACTTCTCCCCCACCCGCGTCGCGCCGCCCGGCTACGAGCAGATCGCCGCCAGCAAACGCGCCGGTGAGGACGCCCTGCGCGCCATGACCGGCGAATTCGCCGCCCGCGGTATCGGATTCACGGTGGTCTCCGGCGACATGATCGACGGCACCATCATCGTGAAGCTGCTCGAACGCCGCGACCCGGACGCCGTCACCGAGCGCCGTGACCAGGGCGACCTGCCCACCGTCGAGGAATTCGCCACGGCCGTCGCCGACGCCACCACCCTCGACGCACCGTTGGGCCACACCGTGTACGTGGGCGGATACGACTATCTGACCGAGCCGACCGCCGCATCCGCCCCAGCCCACCACTGACATCGGGGTGTGCGGGGCGACGCGCCGGTCGGGGGTGCGAAGTCGGGCGATCCGGCGAAATCCGCTGGCCGGGCAGGTGGGGTGGTGTGCGAGCATCGGGGCATGCCCCACTGGATTCAGGTGCTGCCCGCCTTCGCTCTCGCCTCGCTGATCCTGGCCGCGTTGCCCGGCCCGGCCACCGCGCTGTTCCTGCAGCGGTCGGTGCGCGACGGGCGGGCCGCTGGGCTGGCCGCGGTGGTGGGCAATGAGATCGGCATCTTCGGGTGGACGGTTGCGGGCGGGGCGGGGTTGTCGGCGTTGCTGGTGGCCAACCGGGTCCTGAACGTCGGTATCCACCTGCTGGGGGCACTCGTGCTGATCTGGCTGGGTATCCAGGCCTGGCGCAGCACGCGGGGCGATCGTGGCGCTCGCGCGGACGACGCCTTCGGCGCGGCGCTCACCGCGGCGCTGCCCGGCGGCCGCACCCCGGCCGCCGCGTTCCGGGCGTCGCTGGTGTCCATCGCGGCCAACCCGAAGGCGGCGGTCTTCGGGCTGACGATTCTCCCGCAATTCCTACCCGGCAGCGGCCCGGTCCTGCCCACGGTGCTGATCCTGGCCGCGATCCAGCTGGTCATCGATACCTCGTGGTGCGTCGGTGTCGTGCTGGCCGCCGATCGCGCCGGAACCTGGCTGCGGCGCACCGGAATCCGCCGGCGGATGGAACGCACGCTCGCCGCGATCTTGGTGGCGCTGGTCTGGGTCTGGCCGCCGACGCCCGCTGACCTGCTCGAAGGAGTTTCGAGGCGACGGATCCGGGCTGGCAGGACCCCGGGTGCGGGACGACGATGGTCGTATCTGGTCCGCAACGAATACTGCCGTCGGGAGGAGGTGCGGCGATGGTGAACGACGTCGAGAAGCGGTGGAACGATCCGTCGATGCTGCGGCAGGCGACCCGCTATGTGCTGAGCGTCCTCGGCCTCGCCGTGGTGAGCGGGGTGGTCGTGGTGGTGTGGGCTTCAGCGCGGCAGCGCTGTCTGGACGGCCCGATGCTGTGCGACGGCATCTCCCGGGCGGTGGTCGGGTTGGTGCCGGGCCTGATCCTGCTCGCCGGGGGCATCGGCGCGCTGGTGCTCGCGTACCTGGCGTGGCGGCACGAGCGGGCCTGGCCGATCTGGCAGGGCGCCGGTGGTTCCTGTTCACTCTGATGGTCATGTACCTGGGCATCGTCAGCACCCAGGGCTGAGGGTCAGACGGGACATCGCGACGTGTCGGCGGTGCTGTCGTGATGGTCGAAGGGGGTGCCGCGGATTCCGGCCCGGGCCGCGAGATAGCGGGCGACGCGGGTGTTGCGGTCCCACATCGGGTCTATGTGTCGAGCGCGGCGAATCATGCGGCCGCGGGCGCCCGGCAGGTGATCGTCCAGGGCTCGTCGCCGGACTTCGGTCGTGGCGGCCAATCCGACCAGCCGGGAGAACGAGCGCAGTGGCACCGCGCTCAGCGGTGTGTCCGCGAGCAGAGTACGGACCAGTGGTTCGCTGCTGTAGAACGCCAGTGCGCCCAGTAGCGGTGCGGTGGCGGCGATCTGGAGGCGGCCCGCGGTGGTCGCATCGCTGAACCTCCGGGTGGCGGCTCGGGCCATGGTCGCGGTCCACTGCGGGGCCAGTCCGGCGGTGGCGACCATGTAGTCGGCCTGCTCCATGCCTTCGGCGGCCGAACGCGGAACGAGTTCGTCCGCGACACCGAAGATGTAGGCGATATACGCCCAGTAGTGCATGACCGCGTCGAGTTGCCGGGTGCTGCTGCGGCGGCCGTGGGCGTGGTCGAAGCAGATCGGTGACAGCCCGAACGTGACGGCCGCGCCCATGGTGGTCGCGGTGGAGATCGGATTGCCGTGCCGGGCGAAATGCTCGTCGCCCCATGTACGCCGGAGCATGGCCCGCACCTGCGCGTGCATCAGCCGGACCCGGACGGTGTCGTGGAAGATTGGGTTGCGGCGTTCGAGTGCGCCGGGCGCGGTGACGCTGCGGAACCAGACCGAGGATTCCAGCCCGCGCCGGTACGGGTCCCTCACGAAGCGACCGGTCTGTCCGACAGCGGATGCGACCTCCGCGCCCACGAAGGTGCCCATGAAGTCCTGCACACCCATGGCCATTTTCCCGGCCAGCGAGACATTGATCCAGAGCCGGCGACCGTACTCCCACAGGTCCGGGTCGTACCAGTCCGGCGGATTGTCCAGCAGCGCGAACAGATTCACCAGTTCCGGCAGCGGATCGTCGAGATTGTCGATGCCGTGGGCCAGGGCCTGGTCCAGCATGCGCCGACCGCTCGCCGATCCGAGCCGCCGGAACGCGGCGACCAGCGCGTCCATCGGTTCGTCGCCCTGCCACAGGTGGTCGGCCATGAGCCGGGTGCGCGGGGTCTCGACGGGCTCACGGCGCACGTCGATCCAGGCGCCAGCATGGCTTTCCGCGGCTCGAACCACAGGTCGGAGGCGACGGCGCGCGGCGGGGGCGGGCGCAGCGGCATGCCCGCGCGGTAGTAGTAATCGTAAGGATGCGTCATGGCGTCAAAACCCTGTCAACTGGCGGAATCTGGTGATCGAGCCCGAACCCCGGTCGGCATGGACCGGGCAGTAGTGCTTGCCCTCGCCGCGGTGTTCGACACCGGGCCACAACATTTCGGGTGCTTCGGGCGGTGAGAGCCACGCGGGACGCTTCCCGGCGACACGGCGGCGGGCGGCGTGAATGCGCGGGAAGAAGTATTTGATCCCGTCGGGTGTCACCCGGTTCATCGCCGACAGCGTCCGGCACAGGCGGTCGAAGCGCCGCTGATCGCGGGCGGTCCAAGGGAAGCCCATGGTGGCTCGGATCTCCGGATCACACAGACCGATCGTGACGAACTGGTAGAAGTGACCACCGGCCGGGCGGATCAGGTACTCCCACAAGGGCTTCGGCAACTGCCGCACCAGTGGGAACGGTGGCACGGGCACGGTGTCGACGAGGTGGAAGACGTCGCGGGCGGCCTTGGTCGGCTCCAACGTGTCGCGGCACATGTCGCGCCAGTAGCGCTGGAAGGCGGGCCAGTTGGCCGGCACCACCCGCATGCTCATGCCGTACAGCTCGTACCAGCGGTAGTGCTCGCGCCAGAGTTGCTCGCGTTCGGCCTCGCTCAGCCCGCCCATGAAAAGGTCGGCGGCGCGCAGATTCTGGACGAAGAACACCGCGTGTGCCCAATAGAAGGTGCCCGGATCCAGCGCGTGATACCGGCGGCCCCTGGCATCCACGCCTTTGATGTCGCGGTGGTAGCCGACGATCTCGCGAGCCGTCCGCGGCGCCCGGTCACCGTCGAACACCACCCCGTAGATCGGATACAGCGACCGCAGTATTCGTCGATAGAACTCGTCGTGGATCTCGGAGTGGAATTCCACGCCCGCCCCGAGCCCCGGATGCATGTTCTGCACCATCCCGACGAACAATGCGCTGGGCAGAAAATAGAGCGACCCGAAGGTTTTCCAGGTCAACGAGTCCGGCCCGAGCGGCCGCGGCGGAAAGTGCGGTTCGCGTCCCTGGCCCGACACCGCGCTGTGTGACACCATGTTCCAACGCTGACACGACTTTTCACTCGCTTTCAATTCGCATTCTCGATCTCCCCCGAATCGCCATGACATCGAAACGCCGCACCCCGAAATCCCCCGCGACGCCGCCGCGCCGGACCCCGCAGCAGGATCGTTCGCGCGCCATGGTGGCCCGCATCGTCGACGCGGGCCAGCGGGTGCTCATCACCCACGGCTACGACGGCGCGTCCACCAATCGCATTGCCGCGGCGGCCGATATCAGTCCCGGGTCGCTGTATCAGTACTTCCCGAACAAAGGACGCGATCGTGGCCGCGGTCATCGAGCGCTACACCGCTGACGTCGCCGCCCGGGTGCGTGCCCGGGTGTTGTCGAATATCGGCAAACCGCCGGAAGTGTCGGTGCCGGAGACGATCTCGTATCTGATGGACGCGCTCGGCAATGACCGCGAGTTGCTGCGCGCGGTGGTCGAACAGACGCCGCGGCTGTCCGCGGACGGCCCGGTGGTGGCCTTCGAGCAGCAGATCGGGGAGTTGGCCCGGGTGGCGCTGTCCCTGCGCCCGTATCCGATTCCCGCCGATGTGGACGCCGACGCGGCGGCCTGGATGCTGGTGCGCACGGTCGAGCATCTGACCATCCGCTACCTGCTCGACGGCCCGCCCATCCCGCGCGAGCGTTTCCTGGCCGACATCACGCGGCTGATCCTGAACTACTTCCGGGAGCCGGCGGTGCGAGTCGAACGCGAGTGATCCGATCCGGCGGCCGGCAGCGCGAGCAACAGGTCGACGGCCTTGGCCGCGCTCTGGGCCGCGCTCTCCATCGTGGCCGACCAGTCGGTCCGGGTCCAATCCCCCGCCAGCACCAGCGTGGGCACCGAGGTGGCCTGCCCCGGCCGCAACCCGTCGGTCCCGACCACCTGCGAGAACGTGGCCCGCGGCATCGGAACCACCTGCGCGTGCAGCACTTTCGCCTCCGCGGCCTCCGGGTAGTAGCTGCGCAGCAACGCCATCTGCTCGTCGACCACCGCCTGGTGCGGCTTGTGGATCTGGGCGTACGCACCGCTGGTGGTCAGGCAGTACAGCCAGCCGTTGAGGGTGCCGCGCCCGTGCATGCGCTGCCGATCGAACACCTCGTCGATGACGCCGGTGCCGCCGATCAGGGCTTCCATGGCGGCCTTGGTGCCCAGCGGCCGGTCCAGATACAGGTTGGTGCTGACGATCGGGGTGTAGCCGAGTTTGTCGGCGGCCGAATAGATCTGATCGTGCTCGGGTAGCTCGTCGAGCAGTCCGCCGATGTAGGAGTTGGGGACCGCGCACACCACCGCGTCGGCGGGTTCCACCTCGCCGCCGGCCAGTTCGACCCCGGTCACCGCGCCGTCGGCGATCCGGATGCGCCGGGCCACCGCCCGATGCCGCACCTGCACCCCGTGCCGGTCGAAGACCCGCTGCGCGCCGGACACGAACAGCGTGTCCAGATCGGTGGTGGGATAGCCGATGGAGACCGGCCGCATCCGCTTGACGCCCAATCGGATTCCGGTGGCCAGCACGTCGGCGAAGACCTTCGCCGACTCCTGCCGCACCGGTTCGGCGGCGATGCCCAGCGCCAGCCAATCCCACAGCGCCTCGCGCGCGGTGTCGGGCATGCCTAGGCGGCGGAACCATTGGTCGGTGGTGAGGTCGGCCAGATCGCGCGGCTGCCGCAGGCACTGCCAGCCCATGCGCATGGTCGCGGCGGCCGCGCGCAGCCGATCGGCGGTGCTCGCGTCCGGGTGCGCGCCGACCAGGGCCCGCAGGGCGGGCAGGCCGGTGGTGCCCATGACGGCGGTGCGCCCGCCCGGCCAGCGCAGCACGCCCTGCTGCGGGAAGCTCACGTACTGCCGGGTGCCGACGCTGGTCAGATACCGGAACAGGTGCTCGTAACCGCTGGCGATCACGTGCTGACCGTTGTCTGGGACGTCGCGCAGCGGCGCGACCTCGAGCGAATGCGTGCGCCCGCCCAGCCGCCCGCGCCGTTCCAGCAGCGTGACTTGTTTGCCGGCCTCGGCGAGCCACACCGCCGCCGCCAGTCCTGCCAGTCCCCCACCGATGACCACGTAGCGTCGCGGATCGTTCATGTTCGCCCCTAGAACTAGCCCTGCACCAAGCAAGCTACGCCCGCCGAGCGCGTCGCATACGCGTATTTCGTTACCTCACATAGCGAATGCCGCCGGTGTCCTCGGGGACAGCACGGCGGCATTCGTCGGATTTCGCGGAACTTACTGTTGTGCGGCGCTTTCCGAATGTTTGCGCGACAGCAGCGGATACCCGGCGCACACCAGCGCCGCCCACACCGCGCCGACCACCAGGGCGCTGCGGCCGTCCTCGGTGAAGAACAGCAGCACCACGACCAGCGCCAGGAAGGCCAGTGCGAGCGCGGTGGTGATCGGCGCGCCCGGCAGGCGGTAGTCGCTACCGGGCAGCACACCCTGCTTGACCCGGATCCGGTAGATCAGGTGGCAGACCAGGATGATGCCCCACACGAAGATGATGCCCATGGTGGACACCGAGGTGATGTAGCCGAACGCCTTGTCCGGCGAGAAGTAGTTCACGGCCACGCCGATCACCATGACCGCCGCCGAGACCGCGATGCCGGCCGCGGGCACCGAGCGGGGGCTCAGCGTCGCCAGCGCGGGCGGGGCCTCCCGGCGCTGCGACAGGCTGCGCAGCATGCGGCCGGTCGAGTAGATGCCCGAGTTGCACGACGACAGCGCGGCGGTGAGCAGCACGAAGTTGATGATGCCGGCCGCGCCCGGAATGCCGATCTGCTCGAAGACCTCGACGAACGGGCTGCGGCCCGCGTGGAAGGTCCGCCAGCTCGACACCGACATGATGACCACGAGCGCGCCGACGTAGAACAGGCCGATGCGCAGCGGCAGGGAGTTGATCGCCTTGCGCAGTGTGCGCTTGGGGTCGCGCGCCTCACCGGCGGTCACACCCACCAATTCCACACCGACGTAGGCGAACACCACGATCTGCAAGGCCAGCAGCGCCTGCCCGAAACCGTTGGGGAACACCCCGCCGTCGTTCCACAGGTTGGTGACGGTCGGGTTGGTGGCGTGGCCGAAGTGGAAGATCAGCACACCGACGCCGATCACGATCATGGCCACGATGGCGGTCACCTTGATGGTGGAGAACCAGAATTCGCCCTCGCCGAACAGCCGAACCGACACCAGGTTGGCGATGAACATGATGCCCAGCACCACCAGCGCTGTCACCCACTGCGGGATGGCCCACCAGTACTGCACGTACTTGCCGGCCACGGTGATCTCGGCCATGCAGGTGGCCACCCAGACCGCCCAGTAGGTCCAGCCGGTGGCGAATCCCGCGAAGCGGCCCAGGAATTCGTGGGCGTACTCGGCGAAGCTGCCCGCGACCGGACGGTAGGTGAGCAGTTCGCCCAGCGCCCGCATGATCACGAAGATGGCCAGTCCGGCGGCCAGGTAGCAGAGGATGAGCGCCGGGCCGGCCTTCTGGATCGCGCCGCCCGCTCCGTAGAACAGGCCGGTGCCGATCGCGCCGCCGATGGCGATCATCTGGATGGTGCGCGGCGACAGGCCGCGCGCATAGCCTTCGTCCGCGGGGAGAGCACCGGCGTCCGGTAGCTGCCTTTCCGAGGCTGTCAAATGCGGTTCCTTCCACGTGCGCGCGGCCCGAACCCCCTGGTCGTGCACCCGGGACACCGGCCGCGCCGAGCTTGCCGGCGGATTGCCGTGCTCGGTCCAACGGCGTGTCACGCTACCGGAGAGGTTCGTGTCGCCGCAGCCACCGGCGTGCGTGGCGCGCAACAGCCCGGGAACAGGCGCGGAGCCGGGCGGGCGCCCGCGGCGACGTCAGCGGGGCGTGCGGCGCGGTGGCTCGGTCCAGTCGCTCTCGTCGATCAGCTCCAGTCCGGTGACGACCTCGGCCTCGATGCGGATGACATGGTCCATCGGCATATTGATCCACGGGTCCAGCAGCGTCTCGTAGCGCTGCACCTGCTCGGGGTCCATGACGACCCGCGCGACCCCGGTGACGATGACGCTCCAGCCCTGCCGGGTGTGCTCGTCGAAGGAGTCGGCCTCGTAGGCCACCACCTGTCCGTCGCCGCGCAGCAGACTGGCGCCCAGATGCGCCCGCACCACGACCACATCCTCTTCGACGATGTGGTTGACCGGCCGGATGATCGGAAGTCCACGGCGCGAGTACACAATTCGCCCGTATTGCGCGCCGGCCAGCCGCTTCAGTGAATCGGCAGCCGAAAGCTCGCGCAGCCTTCGTGCCCCAACGCCGCCCATCCCTCCGATTGTGGTCGATCGCTACGGATTACGCCAATTGCCTTGCACCGGAGGCACCTCCACCAGGGCGGGCGGTTTGTCGGTGCGCAGTCCTTTCCAGCTCGGCATGCGCAGTCGCTCGCCGGAGTATTCGCGGTATTCGACGTCGGCGACCAGGATCGGGTCGACCCAGTGCCAGCCGCCGGCCGCGGCTTCGGGCGGCGGCGGATCGAAAGGGGCTGCGGTGATGGTGATCCCGTCGAGCGCACCGCGCAGGACGCGGCGGGCGGCGTGGGTGAATCCGGTGCCCACATTCCCGATGTAGACCAGTCGCCCCGTTGCATCGTGGGCGCCCATGACCAGAGATCCGAAGGTGGCCCCGAAGCCGCCCGCGCCGGGCGTCCATCCGGCCACCACCACCTCGGTGCTGTGCCGCAGCGGGGTCTTGATCCAGGCCGGTGACCTGCGGCCCGGCAGGTACACCGAATCCGTGCGCTTGGACACGATCCCTTCGATCCGATGCTCGCGCGCAACCTCCAGCAACTGCTCCGCATCCACGTCGAGCCAGTGCGGCGGCGCCGACAACGGCTCGGGCAGCGCCAGTTCCGCCAGCCGCGTGCGCCGCTGGAGATAGGTCTCGGCCATGACGTCGAGCCCGTTCACCCGCAGCACGTCGAAGACGAAGAACCGCACCGGAACCTCCGCGATGAGGGCTTCCCCCGGCCGGGCCACATGCATCCGGCGCTGCAGCAGCCCGAACGACGGCACCCCCTCGCGATCCTGCGCCACGATCTCCCCGTCCAAGATCAGAGATCCCTTGCCGGACAGGTCTTTCACCGCGGTGACGATCTCCGGATAGGCCGCGCTGACGTCATTGCCGTTGCGGCCGAACAGGCTGCAGCCGTCGGCGTCGCGGACCGCGATGATGCGCACCCCGTCCCACTTCATCTCCACCGCCCACCCCGCCCCGCCCGGCGGCGGTCCCCCGGTCGCCAGCATGGGCGACGGGCCGCGGCGGACCGAGGCGGCCACGTGGGCCGCTATCCGCGCCGACAAGCGGGCGAACGGGACATGCCCGCGAGTTTGCTATCGAGTTGCCCTCCTGCGGCGGCGGCACGCCGGGAACCGCCGGTTCGTTATGGACCGCGCCGAGCGAGCCGTCCGGACCGGCCACCGGAGGGCGGACAATTCGTGAGACTCGCCGGACAACCCACCGATTCGGGGTTTGACCTGCGAACCAGCGGGCATTGCCCCGATATGTTCACAATCATCGGGCTCATCGCTCTCCTGGGTGCTGTGACCGTTGGCGTGGCCGGGGTCGCGGCCAACAGCGGTGACACGCACGCACTTCCCTCCGGCTTCACCGTCTTCGGCCACACCTATCACGGTTCCACCGGGCTGCTGTTCGCCTACGGGATCCTGATCGGCGCGGTCGGTGCGGCGGGGTTGATCCTGCTGCTGGCCGGCATCTGGACCACCTCGCGGCGCGGGGTGGTGGCGCGGCGCGAGCTGCGGCACTCGCGGCGGGAAATGGCCGCCGCGCGAAAGGAACTCGCGAAACCCGTGCCCGCGGCCACACCCGCGCGTAGCGTGGAGCCACCCCCGGCAGCCGGCGGTTCCACTGGCCAAGACGGCGCCGAAACGCGCATTGTCGAAACCGAACTGGTCGGTCAACCGCTTCTTGGGCCGTCCGGGCGCGCCCGCAGCACCCGCGCCGGCGAAGAAGGCACCCGCCGCATCGCCGTCCGCGACAAAACAATCCGCCACCAAATAGGACTACCGTCCGGAAAACGCGGACTCCCGTCCGCAGAGGACACCGCATGTTCGCCGTGCTCGGCCTGGCATTACTGGATGCCGGCTGGCTACTCGCCACCCCGGCTCTGAACTCGCTCGGAATCATCGCCCTGGCCGTCGCCCTGATCCGCTGGCTGCTGGGCGCCCCCGCCCGCTGGCTCGCCCATCCGCGCTATTGACCGGCCCCCGGCGTCGACCGGGGCCGACCACAGCCGACCGGGCCGCGCCCGGTCGGCTAGCGTCGCTACCATGACTGTGACGGTGCTGGTTCCCGACGAGCATGGCTACGCGGCGATCTCCCGGCTGCCCGGGGCGCGGGTGCTGCGCTACACCCTCGGGGAGCCGCTGCCCGCGGGAGCGGACGAGGCCCAGGTGTTCGTGCCCGCGTTCCTGGCCAGCCGCCCCGAGAATCTGGAACTGGCACGCGCCCTGCCGAAACTGCGGCTGGTGCAACTGCTCACCGCGGGCGCCGAGACCTGGGTGGGCCGGCTGCCCGGCGACGTCATGATCTCCACCGGCCGCGGCGCGCACGGGGCCAGCACCGCGGAGTGGGCGATCACCGGATTGCTCACGGTCTACCGGGAATTCACCGAATTCGCCGTCGCGCAGCGTGAGCATCGCTGGACCCAGCATCGCACCGACACCTTGCACGGCAAGCGCATTCTGATCATCGGCGCGGGCGATCTGGGCACCGAATTGCGACGCATGCTGCTGCCCTTCGACACCACGGTCGAACTGGTCGGCACGCGTGCACGGCCGGGCGTGCACGGCATCGCCGAACTGCCTTCCCTGCTACCGCATTTCGACGCCGTGGTCCTCATGGTGCCCGTCACCACCGACACCATCGGCATGGTCGACGCCGCGTTCCTGGCCCGCATGCCCGACCGCGCCATCCTGGTCAATGCCGCCCGTGGCCCCGTGGTCCGCACCGACGATCTGCTCGCCGAGCTGCAATCGGGCCGCCTGCGTGCGATTCTCGACGTCACCGACCCCGAACCCCTGCCCGCCGGTCACCCGCTCTGGCACGCCCCGGGCCTGCTGCTGACCCCGCACGTCGGCGGCAGCAGTTCCGGAAATCTGGAGCGCGGCTGGACCATCGCCACCGCCGAGATCGCCCGCTACCTCGCGGGCCAGCCGCCGGAGAATCTGATCACCGGCGAATACTGAACCCTCGCAAGGGAATCAGAGCGTGTCCTTGCCGATGGGCCGGTTGATGCCGCGCCACTCCCGCTCCCAGCGCGAATAGCGTCGGGCGTCGAGCACAGTGCCGGTGAACCACACGGTCGCCGCCGCCGCACACCAGGTTTCGACCAGTATCGCCAGGCCCGTGCCGATCCCTTCGGCCGCTGCCGACCCGGGCCGCGCAGGCGTGAGCGTCGGCTGCCCGTTCTTGACCCACAGCGTCACCGTCGACCCCGCGAGCTGCGGCCCCGCCACATCCACGGTCGCTGTCGAGACCTTCCCGTCGGCGACCCACTGCACCGGCGCCTGAAACCGCACCTGATGCGCCACGTACCGGTCGGAATCCGGCACCCGCACCGCATCCGCCGTCTCGGTGGCCACCACCCGCGTCTTCCCCGCGTCTCTGCGCCACGATCCGCGCCTGCGCCCCCGTATAACTCACGGTCCCCACCGCCCCCGCCACCGGCACCGCCGCAGCCACCACCACCACGGCCAGCGCCCGCAACACCACCTCGGCCCGATCGGAGACGCGCATCAACGGGCTGGAGTTCCACGGGCGCACTCGCCACAACCGTGACGGCCACGAAGGACGCATCGACACCTGGACCACCTCTCCCCATGCGTCGTCGTACCGCTTACATCGGTAGCTGTACCCAGAGGGATACGCCATCAACCAGTGAAACGTCAAGGTCAGCGCGTCGCGTGGTCTTCACGCAGCCTCCAGATTCCACTTTCCTCCACTTTTGACGGCCGCAGGGATTCCATTGCCACCACGTTGTCGAACTCAGAATCAACCGTTCGCCCCGAACTCGCCCGCCAACCCGCGGACTACAAGCTCCCGTCCACCATCCGGGGGTGTCAGTGCGTGTGGGAGGCCGACACCGAGATCAGCCGGCGATATCCCCGATCAGCCCGCCCGGTGCGGCGCGGTCGGTAGGATCATCGCGCGATGCCGTGGCGCACGTACAACTCGACGGGATTGAACCCGACCGGATCCGGCACTCGCGGCACCACCCGCTCGAACCCGACTTCCTTCATCGTCTTTCGCACCACATCACCGTCGATGTACTTGTCGTGGATCTCCAGCACAATGCGGTCGACCTGATTCATCCACGGCTGTGAGGTCGCGAATATGTACACCTCGCTGCCTTCCACATCGACCTCGAGCAAATCGACGCGCTCGATACCGTGTCGTCGCAGCAACTCCTCGACCGTGACCGCCGCGACCGTGCGGGGTGCGAGGGCGAGGGTGTTCTCCAGTCGCCACGGCCGGGTCTCCCGTAACCGGTACACCTCGGGCACGGCGGTACAGGTATCCCAGAACTCACTGACAGCGAATTCGAGCTCGCCGGGGCGGCTGGACACCGCGCAGTCCTCGATCAGCCAATCAACCCCCAATCAAGCGGCATTGCACCGCAACACGTCCAGGCTCTCCGCAATCGGCTCGACGGTCAGCAGCAGGCGCGGCGGTATCGCGCGGTGAAGTACGCCGCGGCCAGCCCGGTGTTCCCGCCGAGATCCACAATGGTGTCGAGGGTGTCGATCCGGTGGTCCAGGCAGTAGCTCTCCTCCAGTTCGTAGAAGCGCTGCAAGAAAATCTGCCACAGGATCAGCAGATCGCTCTGATTGCGGCGCACCACGATCGATGCGGGGCCACCCGGCGTCGCGAAAGTGAAGGGCACCAGGCCGATATCGGAAAGTGGCGTACCAGCCGCACCCAAGAACCGGCGGACCATCCAGTAGGGCGCCAGAACCCGGCTGGCGCCACGGCCACGGCGTGCCGATGTCACCATATCCCTTGCTGTCGAGACAGTTTCGCGGACGACAACCCGCCCCGTCCCGATCCCCAACGCGCGGTCAGCATCCGAACGCAGGTACGCAAGACTCACGCCAGCCTCCGAATCGAGTGTGGACTGTGTTGACACCGAGGACGACACCCGCACGCCATCGCCACTGATCGTTTTGGGCGAATGCGACACTAACCATGACCGACCAAGATCAAATCGAGGCGCGCCGACCAGCCGAACGTCTTCGTGGGACCTGTTCGGGCGATAGTGAACCTATGGGCAAAAGTACGACGGTCGCGGCTGCTTTCACACCCCTGCTGGAACTCGCGTTCGGGTCGCGGCCGCCATTGCGGTTCGAATTCTGGGACGGCAGCGCGGTGCAGCCCAGCGGCGACAATCCCGGCACCATGGTGATCCGATCGAAGGACGCGCTGAACCATATGGTCTGGGCCCCGGGCGAACTCGGTCTGGGCCGCGCCTACGTCGCCGGCACCGTGGACCTCGAGGGCGACATCTTCCAGGTGCTGCGCGCCCTGCAGTCCGCGGTGCCGGGCGATGCCCGCCTCGGTGTGGCCGGCGCCTGGCATGCCCTCGGTGCGGCCCGGCGGCTGGGCGCGCTCACCCGTCGTCCGCAGCCGCCGCCCGAGGAGGCGCGGCCCCCACGCGGCCGGCAGCACACCCGCCACCGCGATGCGGCGGTGATCAGTCATCACTACGACGTCGGCAACGACTTCTACCGTCTCGTGCTCGGGGCGAGCATGACCTACTCGTGCGCGCGGTTCGCCGCCGCGGACGACGACGGCCGAGCTGCCGCGGACCCCACCGTCTCGCTCGAGGATGCCCAGCGCGCCAAGCACGATCTGGTGTGCCGCAAACTCGGCCTGACCGAGCGCCCCGGAATGCGGCTGCTGGATATCGGGTGCGGGTGGGGGTCGATGGCCATGCACGCGGCCTCGGTCTACGGCGCGCGGGTCGTAGGCGTCACGATCAGCGGCACGCAAGCCGAACTCGCCCGCAAGCGCATCGCCGAGGCCGGGCTGTCCGCCACTGTCGAGATCCGGCAGACCGACTATCGCGACCTGCGCGGTGAGCAGTTCGACGCCATCTCCTCGATCGGCATGTTCGAACACGTCGGGGCCAACCGCGCCGACGAATACTTCGACACCCTGCGCGCCCTGCTCCGGCCCGAAGGCCGCCTGCTCAACCACGCCATCTCGTCGGCCGGTGGGTCGAAGATCCGCCCCAGATCCTTCATCGGCCGCTACGTCTTTCCCGACGGCGAACTCCTCGACGTCGGCGAGGTCGTCCTGGCGATGGAACGAGCCGGATTCGAAGTCCGCGACGTCGAAGCCCTGCGCGAGCACTACGCACTGACCCTCCGCGAGTGGGTCGCCAACCTGGAAACCGGCTGGGATCAGGCGGTTTCACTGGCAGGCGAAGGCCGCGCCCGCATCTGGCGCATCTACATGGCCGCCTCCGCCCTGGGATTCGAAGACGGCGGCCTCGGCCTCCACCAGGTCCTCGGCGTCATCCCAACCCGCCAAGGCCGCTCCGGACTCCCCGCCACCCGCCGCGCCTGGGGCTAGCGCGAGGTCCCACAGCACAGACGGACTGGCACGAACCGGATCGAATCAATCACGGACGCACCGAGTTCGAGCGTCGGGCCGCGGAGATGTTGGCGGAGAATCCCGATTGGGTCTTCCGGCCCGCGGGTCCGGCGTCCGGGCTCGACGACATCGGTCACCTCGGCTTCCAGTACGGGCCGCCCGAGAAACCTGCGGTGGTCAGTGGGATGGATATCGCCAGGGTCGAGGATGGCCGGATCGCCGAGCTCTACACCCTCGTCACCGAGATCCGGCCGCCGTCCTAGCCGCGATCGGACCGCGGGCCCCGGGTGGATCCATAGGTTGCTGAATGTTAGCGTGGTTCAACTGTTTTCTTCGGAGCTCGGAACCACACTTCTCGACTCGAAGGAGTTGACGCGATGCTCGCAGGATTCACCCGCTCGACAGCCCTCGCGGCACTGGCCGTCCCGCTCGTAGTCCTGGCAGCACCGGCCGCATCCGCGGACCAGCCCACGGTGTCGAATGTGGACCAGCCCCCGAGGACGAACGTGGACGCGCCCTACATTTCGCTATCCATCTGCGTCCACATCCCAACTCCCGGATCAGCCACCCTGGACTGGTGCTGGAGTACTTAGCCAAGAGGTAGCGGACTTCTCAGTCCGCGAGGACGACCGTGTTGCCGCCCAGCTGCTTCGCCCGGTACATGGCCGAATCCGAACTGTGCAGCATCGCGTCGAGACAGCGTTCGCTCGAATGGCTCTCGATGACCGTCACCCCGATGCTGGCGGTGACCGAGGTGGTCGCCGCTTCGGCTGCCTCGATGGCTCGGCGCAGTCGGTCGGCTTCGTCGACGGCGGCATCGCGGTCCAGGCGAGCGAACACGACGAATTCCTCACCGCCGGTACGGGTGACGAGCGATCCGGGTGGACGTTCGGCCCGCAGGCGGGCCGCCACACGGACCAGCACCTGGTCTCCGGCCGCGTGACCGTAGGTGTCGTTCACCTTCTTGAATCGGTCGAGATCGACGACCATCGCGCAGATGGTCCCCGGCTCGTTCGGCCCGAACCAGCCGGACACGTAGTAGTCCAGGCCGCGCCGGTTCAGCAGGGTGGTGAGCGGATCGACCAGTGCGTCCATTCGTAGCACCCAGTAGCAGAAGTGCAGCGAGGGCAGCAGCACCACGGTGACGGCCGCTGTCGTCAATACGATCGACACGGCCAGGGCCACATCGCCATTGGAGTCAGCCACCGTCAACCAGGACAGCGTCAGCACCGCCAGCAGGCACCACACTGCGTGAACGGCCAGCACACGCGGCCCGTGGAACACGGTGAGATAGCCGCCTGGCAGAACCAGCAGCATGCTGCACGCTGATCCGAACAAATGATTGCTCTCCACGACGCATCCGGCGGCGATGAGCACATCGGTACCGGCCAGCAAGGCCAGCGAGAGACGCTCGCCCGGCCACGGCGCCAGCATCCAATACCCGACCCACAGCAGTGCGATGACCACGTTGAAGCCGGTGACCATCCGCTCCATGCCCACGGGGCCCTGCGCGGACAACAGAGTCAATGCCGAGATCACCGCGACCGCGCCACCGCATGTCGCGATGAAGATCCGGTTCATGGGCAGTGCCCCGCGCGACTCGAGCGTCCGGACCAGCCACCGATAATCGAGCGGATCACGCCACCAGTCGCGCACAATCCCGCCGGCTGTCACATCTGACCCGATCCACCCGCGGACATCGTCGACCTCTTCCGGAATCGCGAACTGCTTGGGAATCCTAATCGAACATTCCGGGCAGCCTACAGATCCGCAACCATTCAGATCGGATTCTTACAAAGCGAGGATTGCGAAATTGCGTTCAGCGAACAATGTGCGACGGCGAAGCTCTGACCGCGTATCCCAGCCGGGTAGCCATCTCTTCACGCGTGTCCATCAGGACCACCCGGTTCGCGACGCGAGCCAGACCAGCGACGTCCGGGCCGCGCGGGTCTGATACAGGCGCAACCCCGGGGAACGCGGCGGTGCCGGCTGACGGGACTGAACCGACCAGTATCCGGCCAGGGCGCACAGGAACGAATCGATAACCGCGGGGTCGAGACCGACCGTCGCGGGGTGTTCGGCCAAGATCGGGTCGGGATCGAGGCCGGCGGACGCGATCGCCGGGGCCAGGGCGGCCAGGTCCAGTCCACCACGGACACCGATCCGCCCGCATCGATCAGGAGGTTGTCCGGGCGGAGGTCGGTGTGCAGCAGCGTCTCGCCGCCGGATCGTTCCAGCCAGCCGGTTTCGAGGTCGGCCAACCGGTCGAGGTTCCGCAGCGCCCACCGATTCAGGTCGGGTGGCGCGCCCTGCTCCGCGAAGCGGGACCAGCATCGCAGGACAGTTCCGAACTTCTCGGCCACCGTGGGTATCCCCGCCAGCCGCGCACCGCCTTGGCGAAGACCCTGCGCCCGTCGGCGAGAGCGAGCGCCGAGGCCATGCCGTGGCTGTAACCCGCGCGCTGGTTGACCGCGGAAACGACCGTCCCGCCCAGCCGGTCGGCCACCGCCTCCCGCACCGGCTCCGGAAGTTCGGGCCATTCATCGCGTCGCGCAACGCCTTCGAGGACGACCACCCGCGTATTCTCCGAGCCCTCCCCCACACAGCGCAACGTTGATCCGACACGGCGATTCGTCACGCAGCGGTGCCCGCGAACTCGTAGAGCGTCTCGAGGAAAGCACGCACCCCGGCGGAATATCCATCGCCGAATCCGTATTTCGTGCCTGGGCGATCACGTCATTCGATTCGTGCCGTCACTCGCACGTGAATGAGCCGGGACGTCGGTGGCGACAAGTGCCGCTACGGCATCGTCCAACGAATCGAGATGTCTGCGTCCGGAAACGATGTCGGCATGCTCCCAGCCCGGCCCGGCGAGCAGCACCGCGCTACGTGAACTCTCGGCCGCCGCGATCGCCGCACCGACCGCGGTCGACTCCGACTGCGACCAGAGCACGACCGTTGCCGGGTGCTTCCGCCGGGTCAGGGCCTGGGCCAGCGCCTCCGGGGGTACCGACGCGCCGAGCAGGAGCGCGGGCCGGCCTTGTTCGGCCAGCGCCGCCCGCAGTACTTCCAGCGGCAGCACGTGTTGCTCGCCGCCGGTGCAGGCCAGGACGATCTCCGGTTCTCCGGGCAGGTCGGTCAGGGTGGGGACGCCGCGATGCAAGGCCGTGGTGATCGCCCAGGACAGGATGTGCTCGACGTCGATGTAGCCGCGTCCGAGCCGCTGATTCGCCACGATCTCCGCGAAGGCGGGGCGGCACAACTGGTTCCAGGTGACGATCACCCCGTAATGCGCCAGGTGAACGGAGATCACGCCGAGCAGCCGGGCGGCCTGCATATGTTCCGCGGCCGTGATCACCGGCTGCGCATCGTCGAGTGGCGGTGCGGGTTCGAGCAGGACGCGCGCGGCCCGGGCGGCGCTCGCCGGGCCGGCGCCGGCCCGGACGAGTTCCACCATCCGGGTCACCACGGCCAGGTCGGCTTCGGTGTAGTGGCGGTGCCGCCCCGGCCGATGGCGCTGCGGGCCGAGTCCGTAGCGCTGATTCCAGCTCCGCAGCGTGGCGACGGGAACACCCAGCCGCCGGGCGACGACACCGACGGTGAACTCGGTGACCGCCTCCGGGTCGGGCGCGCCCGGCGGGACGGTCACGGTCGGCGCGCCCCCGCCCGGCCGCGCCGCCCCGGGTCTCGGCGGACTTCATGGAGGGCGGCCGCCGCGCACAGCAGTCCCCAACTCGATGTCACCGCAAGCGTTTTGCGTCGTTCGGTCCGACCCCGCAACGCGAGCCCGAGCACGACGGTGTCGGCGGCGTCCGACCCCACGCGAATGGCGGCCGCGGTGCGACGCGCACGAGGAGTCGATGCCACCGCCCAGGCGAGGCCGGAGATCAGGTCGCGCAGCGCGATCATCCGGGCGGTGGCACGCAGGCCCGGCTCCGCGCCGGCGCCGAGTCCGGTTGGGCGCAACAGGATCTCGGGTCGCAGTACGACGGCGGCACCGTAGAGCGCGGTCGCAACGCCGAGCAGCCTGGCGGGTCCGGTGGGGTTCATCGGTGCACCTCCGGTAGCTCGGTGCCGGCCGGGCGGGCGAGCACCAGTTGCAGAACGTCGAGGTAGCCGGACCGGAATCCCGCTTCGGAGTACGCCAGATACAGTCGCCACATGCGCCGGAAGACCTCATCGAAGCCGAGCGAATCGATCCGGTCGGCAGCGGTGTCGAAGCGGTCCAGCCAGAGTCGCAGCGTCTGTGCGTAATGGTCGCCGAACGCCTGTCGTGCTTCGACATGCAGCCCGGTGTGTGTCGAAAGCAGCTCCGTCAGTAGCGTTTCCGAGGGAAGGAAGCCGCCGGGGAAGATGTATTTCTGCACCCAGGTGTGGGTGTGGCGCGTGGCCCGCATGCGGTCGTGCGGCATGGTGATGACCTGTAAGGCGATGCGCCCGCCGGGTGCGAGCAACCGATCCAGGCTCGCCAGGTAGTCCGGCAGGTACTCGTATCCGACCGCCTCGATCATCTCCACCGACACCACGGCGTCGTACTGCCCGTCGATGGCTCGGTAGTCGAGCAGTTCGACCGACACCCGATCCGCATATCCCGCCGCAGCAACGCGCCGACGCGCCCATCCCTGCTGCTCGGAGGACAGGGTGACCGACCGGACGGTGGCGCCACGCTGTGCCGCGCGAACGGCCAATTCTCCCCAGCCGGTGCCGATCTCCAGCACTGTGCTCCCAGGACCGACACCCGCGCTGTCCAGCAGCCGATCGATCTTGCGGTGTTGCGCGGCAGCGAAATCGGACCAGACCGGGCGGGGTCGAGCCGGTCGAACAGTGCCGCGGAGTAGGTCATGGTCTCGTCGAGGAACGTCGCGAAGAACTCGTTGGACAGGTCGTAGTGGTGGGCTGCGTTGCGGCGCGCCCCCGCCGCATCGGCACGAGTCGCGAGCGGATGCCCCGGCAGCACGAGCGCCCGCAGCGATTGCAGCGGCGCGGGGACCAGATGGGCGAGATCGGCGGCCAGCACGGTGAGCACCGCGGGCAGATCCGGCGCGGACCAGTCCCCGGCCATATAGCCCTCACCGAAGCCGATGAGCCCGGTCGCGGCGACTCGCGCGGCGAAGGCCCGCGGGTCGTGCACCAGCATGCGCGGTGCCGCCGGATCATGAACCGCACCGCCCAGCATCCGCCCGTCGGGCAACTCGACCCGAAGCGCGAGCCGGCGCACCGCACGGCCGAACAACGCCATGACCACCGGGCCGCCCACGGCCGTGCGAAGGCCCCCGGGCGGGGGCGGCGGCCCGGCGACCGATCCGCCACGGGGCGCGGCATCGCTTACGGCGGTGTCGGTTTCGGCCGCGTAGGGAGATATCGTCACGGAAGTGCCTCCTGAGGAACGGACGGTTCGCGGGCGACGATCGGCAGACCGCGCGCCCGCAGCCGCAGGCCCTGCCAGCGGATGCGGGCGGCGATCCGCAGCGTTTCGAGCGGATGGGCGAGCAGGGTGCGGGCCACGGCACGACGGTCGGCGGGCAGTACCCGGCCGACGACGGTGGCGGCGAATACCGTCCGGCCGTCGGGGCGCTCCAGTGTGATCGCCAGCCGCAGCCGATCGGTCGGCTCGGGCAGGCGTAGCCGGTACCGGCCCGCGACGGGATTGAACGGTGATACGTAGAACTGTTTGTCGACAACGGTTTCCGCGTCCGACTCCACCAGATAGCGGTGCCGTTCGCCGTAGGTGTTGTGCACCTCGGCGACGACGCAGCGCAAGGCGCCTTCGGGGTCGTGGCACCAGTAGACGGTGAGCGGATTGAAGACGTATCCCAGCACCCGGGCGTTGGCGAGCATCAGGATCCGACCGCCGCGCACATCGATCCCGTGCCCGGCGAGGTACCGAACCACATTGTCACGCAAGGGGACGTTGGGATCGCCGAGATGGTCGCGCGAGTGGAAGCCCGCCAGCGCCCGCCACGGCCAGGGCAGCACGGGCAGCTCGTCCACATCGACCAGCCAGCTGTAGCTGCGATAGGCGAAGCGATGCTGCACCGGGGCGCCGCGGTGGTGGCGGATCACGGTGCGCACCAGGCGTGCTCGGGTCACGGCACCTCCTGCGCGGAGGCGATCGACATCGAAGCGCCTGTCGCCCAGCGCCCGCCGAGGCGTTCGGCGGCGCGCAGGCCCGACAGTGCGCCGTCCTCGTGGAATCCCCACCCGTGGTACGCGCCGGCGAAAGCGACGGTGTGGTCGCCGATTTCGGGTAGCCGCCGGCGCGCGGCCATGGCGGAGGGAGTGTACTGCGGGTGCTCGTAGGTCATGGCGGCGAGCACGGTCTCGGGCGCCACCCGGTCGTCGTCACCGAGGGTGACCAGGAACCGGCGATCACCGGCCGGTAGCCGTTGCAGCCGGGTCACGTCGTAGCTGACCAGTACGCGGTCGGGCGCGGCGGCGCAGTGCGGCAGCCGATAGTTCCACGACGCCCGGGCCCCGGCGCGCCGGGGCAGCACCGTGTCGTCGGTGTGCAGCACCGTCCGGTTGATCGAATAGGGCAGTGCCGCAAGCACTTCGGCCTGCGCCAGGGTAGGGGCGTCCAGCAGCCGCAGGGCCTGGTCGGGGTGGGTGGCGATGACCGCGGCGTCGAAGAAGTCCACCTCGTCGGCGTCGTCGCGCACCGCGACCGTCCGCGCGGCACGGTGGATCGCGCGCACGGGTACACCCGACCGCACCTCGTGCACCCCGGCCGCGACGGCCGCCACATAGCTCGCCGAGCCGCCGCTCACGGTCCGCCAGGTCGGTGCGCCGAACACGGTGAGCATGCCGTGATGATCGAGGAAGGTGAACAGTGAACGGGCCGGGTACTGCACAGCCATGGTCGGCGGGCAGGACCAGACCGCGGCCACCAGCGGCACCATGAAGTGCGCGGTGAAGAACTCCGAGAATCGACCCGCCCGCAGGAAGTCGCCCAGGGTGCGGAGTTCGTCGCCCTCCCCGGCCAACTCGGCGCGCGCCAGGCGGTGGAATCGGGTGATCTCGCCGAGCATGCGCAGATAGGCGCGGGGGCGCGCAATTCCTGGATTCGGGATCAGCCCGCGCGGGCCCTTGCCGCCGGCGTATTCGAGTCCGCAGCCGTCACATCGGATCGACATCGACATCTCCGATTCCTGGGTGCGCACCCCCAGTTCACCGAACAGGCGCAACAGGGTGGGGTAGGTGCGCGCGTTGTGGACGATGAACCCGGAATCGACACCGAGCAGCTCCCCCGTGCCGTCCGCCCGGGCCGGGATCCGATGCGTGTGGGCATGGCCGCCGAGCCGCGAATCGGCCTCGTACAGAATCACTTCGCAGTCCCTGGCCAGCACCCACGCGGCGGTGAGGCCGGCCACCCCGCTGCCGATCACCGCGACTCGACGCCGGTCCCCGGTCAACGCGCGCACGGTGTTACCGCCCCGTCGAATCCCCCGAGCTGTGGGCTAGTGGTCATGAGGTCCTCCGCCGTCCGGGCGAACCATCGGGCTGTCCGGTCCGCGACTTCTACGCTACCATGTAATCGATGCAAAAACGATGCATCAAAGGAGAAGGGACCATGGCCATCCGCCTCCCACCCGCACTGGACACCGCCCTCGATCGCACTGTGGTACTCGGCTACGGACGCACCGGATTCCATCTGCGGCACGGGGCCTGGCCGGCCCTGCCCGCGCATGCCCTGCGCAGCCGGACCGCGCTGGTCACCGGCGCGAACTCGGGGATCGGCAAGGCGATCGCGGCCGGACTGGCCGACCTGGGCGCCACGGTCACGTTGCTGGTCAGGAACGAGGCGCGCGGCGCCTCGGCCGCCACGGAGATCGCCGCGGCCTTCCCGAACGCCCGCCTGCGGGTCGAGTGCTGCGACGTGGCCGATCTGACCGACGTTCGCAGGTTCGCGGCCGAGTTCGCCGAGCGGACCGAGCGTCTGGACGTGCTCGTCCACAACGCGGGCGTGCTGCCCGCCACCCGTCGCGAAAGCCCTCAGGGGCACGAGATCTGCGTGGCCACCCACGTGCTGGGACCGCTGCTGGCCACCGAACTGCTCGCACCGGTCCTGGCGCGGTCAGGGGACGCCCGGGTGATCCAGGTGTCGTCCGGCGGCATGTACACCCAGGCACTGCACCCCGACGACTTCGAATACCGCACCGGCGACTATCGCGGCGCGACCGCCTACGCGCGCAGCAAGCGCATGCAGGTGGCCCTGACCCCGATCCTGTCGGATCGCTATGCGGCAGCGGGCATCTCGGTGCACACCATGCACCCGGGCTGGGTGGACACACCTGGCGTCGCCGACTCGCTGCCGACGTTTCGCGCCTGGACGCGTCCACTGTTGCGCACCCCCGCCGAGGGCGCGGACACCGTGATCTGGCTGTCTGCCACCGATGTCCCCTCCGGCCGGTTCTGGCACGATCGGCGCGCGCGGCCCGAGCACTATCGGCGCCGCACCCGGGAGTCCGACGCCGATCGCGAGCGCCTGTGGCGCTACTGCGCGGCCGCGGTCGGCCTCCCGGCTCAGTGAATCCCGCTCACATGCCGTTGAATTCGACGATCGGCGGCGGGTACTCCGCGGCGAGCACACCCGCGCGCCAGGGCCGATGGATCTCCGCGCCGGGCAGGTGCGCCAGTTCCGGCAGCCACCGGCGTGCGTAGTCGCCGCCGGGATCGAACCGCTCGGCCTGGCGCAAGGGGTTGAGCACCCGGCTCGAGCGGGTATCGGTGCCGGTCCCGGCCATCCACTGCCAGTTCATCCGGTTGTTCGCCACGTCCGCGTCCACCAGCCAGCGCTCGAAGTGCCGCGCCCCCACCCGCCAATCCACCCGCAGCGTCTTGACCAGGAAGCTGGCGGCGATCAGCCGGGCCCGCCCCGGCATCCAGCCCTGCGCGGTGAGCTGCCGCATCCCGGCGTCGACCATCGGGTAACCGGTGCGTCCGGCGCGCCAGGCGGCGACCGCGTGCGCATCGGTGCGCCACGACTGGGCGACAGGCCGGTAGTCGGCGGTGGCGACGCCGGGGCGGTCCGCGAGCACCTGATGGTAGAAGTCCCGCCAGGCCAGCTGCCGCACGAAGGCCTGCCCGCCGGCGTCGGACACGTCGGCCCGGAAGACGATCTCCGCGGCGGACAGACAGCCGAAGTGCAGATAGGGCGACAGTCCGGAGGTGCCGTCCACGGCGGGCATATCCTTGACGGCCGCGTACTCACACACCGGCCCGGAAAGCCAGTGCTCCAACAGTTTCCGCCCGGTCGCCTCCCCGCCCACGGCCAGTTCGGGCGACCCGGGGCCGGTCGCCAGGTCGGCGGGATCGGGGATCGGCTCGCTGCCGACGCGAGGCACCACCACGGCGTCCGGTGCCGGCAGGGGACGTCGCATCGGGGTGTCGACCCAGCGCCGGAAGTACGGCGTGAACACCGCGTAGTGGGTGCGTCCGGTGTCGGGGCGCAGCGCGGACACATCCACCGCGGTGATGGACGCGGGGTGCGCGTGCACGGCACAGCCGATGCGGGCGAGCCGTTCCCGCAGCGCGGTCAGCCGCCGCGCGCTGTAGCCGGTGACGTCCTCGGCAAGGTGCACGCTCCGCGCGTTCACCTCCTGCGCCAGCCGCGCCACCTCCTCCACGACGCGGCCCCTGCGCACCACCAAACGCCCACCGCGGGTTCGTAGTTCGGTGTCGAGTTCGGTGAGCGCGGCGACGAGAAACCGCGCCCGGTTCGGGGCGTCGGACACCTTGGCGAGCAATTCGGTGTCGAGCACGAACAGTGGCACCACCGTCCCGGCATCGCGGCAGGCCGCGGACAGCGCCGGATTGTCGTGCACACGCAGGTCCCGGGTGAACAGCACGATCGATGCGGTCATGCCGCCACCCTAGTCGCAATTCGATTTCATTATCGATGCATCAGAGCCATCCGGGCGATACCGCTCCCGCCCCACGCGACCCGGCCCGATCATGCGGCCGAGACCGGGTCCTCGCGGTAGCCCGGATGTAGCGTCGCGGCGGTGCGGTCACCGGGGACGGCGCCGGCCGAATCCGGCCGTGCGTCGCCGGGACCGCCGGGCGTCGGTATACGGTGCGTATCGAGGAGGTGACCGCGGTGGACGAGAAGGTGATGCGGGCCAGGCAGGCGCGACGGCGCTCGATCATGGCCGCGGCGGCGGGGTTGTTCGCCGCGTGCGGGTATCGCGCGGCGAGCATGGAGGAGATCGCCTGCCGGGCCGGGATCAGCAAACCCGTGCTGTACAAGTCGTTCTCGAGCAAGCTGGAGCTGTATCTGGCGGTCCTGCACGAAGAGGTGCAGGGGCTGGAGCAGACGCTCACCGTGGCGCTGGGCCACGCCGGGGACCTGGAGTCGATCGTGACGGCCACGGTGGCCGCGGTATTCGACTTCGCCGACACCCACCCCCGCGGCGCGGCGCTGCTGGCCGACGCGGCGGTGGCCGAGGAGCCCTCGGCGCAGCGCCTCGCCCACCGGGCCGCGACGATCTGCAATGACGCCGTCTCCCAGGCGCTGGCCGCGTATCCGTTCGCGCGGGCCGAGCAGCGCCGGCTCATCGCCGTCGAACTGGTCGCGATCGCTCAGGCGTGCGCCCGGGACTGGGCGATTCACCGCAAACCGATCCCCAAGCGCGATGCCGTCAGCACGACCGCCGGCCTGTGCTGGAACGGCCTGGCCGGGGTCCGAACGGTCGCGCAATCGCCCGCCGGATCCGGTGACCCGGTGCCGGTGCTCGACACCGCCGTGCCCGGGCAGGCCGGATTTCGTTGAGGGGTGCCCGTTACGGGCACAATGACCTGATGCCGATCAGTCCGACCGCCGCCACCGACGAGGGCGGTTACACCGTCCGCACCGTGGCCGAGCGGCTCGGCATTCCGACCGCGACGCTGCGCAGCTGGAATCGGCGCTACGACATCGGTCCCCGGCAGGACCGTCCCGGCCGGCACCGGCTCTACACCGACGGCGACATCGACGTGCTCGGCCGGATGCTCGAACTCATCCGGGACGGTGCGACGCCGGCGGCGGCCGCCGCCACGGCACGGGGTCCGGCCGTCGCGCTGGGCGACATCGATCCGCTGCTCACGGCGGCGTTCGCCTTGGACGGCCCGGCCGTGTACGCGATGCTGGAGGCACATCTGCGGACCTTCGGGGTGACCGAGAGCTGGAACCGCCTGTGCCGTCCGGCTTTCGCCGCGATCGTCGCCCGGCAGCTCGGCGGTGAGGGCTGCGTGGATGTCGAGCACCTGCTGTCGTGGTGCATCGTGGCGGCGCTGCACCGGGTCGTCTCACCGGTCCTGTCCCGCGAACCCGCGACGCTCGTTCTGGCGTGCACCAGCGGCGAAACCCATTCCCTGCCATTGGAGGTGCTGCGCGCCGCACTCGCCGAACGCGGTGTGGCCGCCCACATGCTGGGCTCCGATGTTCCGGCCACGGCGCTGCGTGACACCCTCGGTCGAATTCTGGTACCCGCCAAAGTCGTGCTCTGGTCGCAGCAGGAATCGACCGCGCTCACCTCCGCCGTGCGCACCTGCGTCGAGGGCGGGGCCCGCGTGTATGTCGGCGGCCCGGGCTGGGACAACCTGATCCTGCCCGATGACGCGATCCGCATCGCGACGCTTGCCGAAGCGGTCGAGCAGCTCGCTTGAGCCGCGACCCGGACGTGGCGGAGCCGCCCGGTCAGTGGGTCTTGGTCGGCCGCAAGGTCGATGACGGCGTGGCGGTCGAGGCCGGCACATCGATCACGTCCGGGAGCTCGCCGCCGCCCATGACAGGCGCCGAGGTCGACGGCGCGGGCGGAGTCAGCGGGGTGCTGCGGTGATCGCCGCAAGCCGTGACCGTGACCGCCGCCACCGCAATCGCCACCACCGTGATCCAGTGCTTGAGCACGTTTCGAAACCTTCCGACGAGGAACCACCAATTCTGGCGCACGCGCGTCGCCCCGGCAGCACGAAGATCAACTACGGCACGCACGGTCCCAGACCTGGCACACGTCGCCCGGCCTCGTTTGCCCGAAAGATGCTCTACTGCGCAGTTTTCGCTCAGCAATGGGTGCCGGTGACGGCGAAACGCTCGACATCCGTGACATGGCCGCCGGTGGCGACGACGATCGTCAGGGTAGCCGGACAGGCATCGGGAACGGATACCGTCGCGGTCCACGGGGATCCGGCGCCGCCCGCGGGGATCGGTGTGGATTGGCCGACCGGCTGGTCCCGATCGGAGCGCAGGACACGGACGCGCAGGCTTTCGTCCACGCCGGTGATGGTGCCGCCCACGGCTATCGGGGAGTGCACGGTGGCGCCATAGCGCGGTGTGGTGAGGGTGAGGGCGGTGTCCTCGGTGCCGACCACCTCCCAGGGAGCGGTATCGCCGTGGCCGAGGCGGACCAGGTGGATGACCGCCGCGACCACCGCCACGCCGTTCGGATTGCCGAAACCGACACTCACCCGGGACTGCTCGCCTTCGGTGGCGACTTTCACGATCTTGTCCAAGCCGGCGAAGCCGAGATAGTGCTGGGGAAGGATTGCGCGGTGGCGGCGGGGTCGAGGTGCCAGGGTTGATGACCGGAGGCCGAATCCTGTTGCCACGCCGCCGCTTCGGCGCGATCGCGGAAGGGCCACAGCGGTTCGTAGGGGAAATCGGCGGGGGCGGATGTCGTGGATCCGCCCGGCGAAGACGTGCCCGGTCCGGTGGTGGCCGACTGAGCGCCGGAGGTCGCAGCGGTAGCACTGGAAGTCGCAGCGGTGGGCGCGGCGGGACCGCTCTCGCGCGCGCAGGCCGCCACCAGCGCGGCCGCCGGTACCGCGATGCTCGCCGCGAACACCGCGATCAGTCTCCGGCGGCCTTGTTTCCGAGCGGCTTTCGAGCTCATATCCGCACCGACCTCCTGCTGCGATCGCGGCCCCCTGGTCGGATTATCGGACGAATCACCCGAAATCGCTATCACCTCGCCGTCATTGCTGCCGATCAGCGTTGGCCGGTCGGCAGCACGTCGGCCAGGAACGTCTGAGCCTCGGCATCCGCGGACCGCAGGATGGTGAAATGAGTAGCCGGGGCGACCAGCACCAGCCGGTTGTCGGTACCGGCAGCCTGAAGCTGTTGGTGCAGGAGCACAGTCGTGGGGACGGGCTGAATGGTGTCGGCCCCGCCTTGGAGCAGGACGACAGGGCCGCGGTAGCCGGTGGTCGGCACCGACAGGTAGTCACGCAGCGCCGCGATCACCGGTTCGGGCAGCGGCGCGGAGAAGAGTTCCCCGACGGACCGACCCGCGACGGCACTCTCCAAGGAGCTCAGGCAATCACGCCCGGACCGGGCGACGGCGAGGACCTCGCGGCCCTGCGCCGACAGGTAATCGGTGAGGCCGAGGTCGGGGCGGGCGTGGTCGAGACCCGCGAGGATCATGACCAGGCGGGCGTGCAGTCCGTCCAGCCCGGGCAGCACGGGGACGCCGGGGCGGCTGAGCAGGGCGATCAGCTCCTCGACATTGCTGGTCGGGGCGTAGGCGAGGGTGCCGCGCAGATCGAGCTCCGGGGCGTAGTCCGCGGACATTCCGGCGGCGGCGAGCACCGATTGCCCGCCGATGGAATGCCCTGCCAGCGCGAATGATTCGGACAATTCGGCGTCGACGGCGTGGCCCGCGCGCACGATGTCGAGGACCGCGTGGCCGGCGGCGCGCCCGGCCAGGTACTCGTACACCCCGGGCCCGCCCAGCCCGATGTAGTCCGAGGCAACCACCGCGTAGCCGTGCGCCAGATACGTTGCCAGCTGGGGTGTTTCGTCGAAGGTGTCCGCCATGCCGCCATTGAGGGCGGGTGCGCACCCCTGCGTCATCCCGCTGGTCCCGTGCGCCCAGGACACCACCGGCCGTCCACCCGCGGGGGCCACTCCCCCGGGCAGATAGATCGTGCCTCCGCTCACCACGGCCTCGCCGTTCTGACCGGTGGTCCGGTAGCTGATCCGAAAGCCGCTCGCCGATCCGGGAATCAGCTCGCCGCCACCGAGCGCCCGCGCGGACAGCACCGCGCCCGGGTCGCCTCCGGTATCCGGTTGGGCCGCAGCCGATCCGGTCGTGATGGCCGATGACAGTGCGGCGACCGCCGCCAGGATCAGATATCGCACGGGATGCTCCTCTACTGGGTGTCGCCGACGCCGGTCAACGACTTTGCGAACACGTTCCGAAAGTAGTATCCGCAGGTCACGCTGTCGAGACCGGAGCTGGGGCATGATGGCACCATGCCCCGACCGACCCCGCCGCACGGCCGCACCGGCCGCCCGCCCGTCACCTCCCGCACGGAGATCCTGACCGCGGCCCGGCGCTTGATCGACCGCGACGGCTGGGAGCGCTTGACCATTCGCGGCCTGGCCGCCGAAGCCGGCATCGGAGCGACCACCGTCTACCGCCACGTCCAGGACAAGGAAGACCTGCTGGTCCTGCTGCTCAACCACTACGCCGACCAGACCGCCCGCCCCGAACTACCCGACGACCCGCGCGACCGCATCGTCGCGGCTGCCACCGCGATGCACGACCTGCTGGCCAGCTGGCCCTGGGCCGCCGAGGTCCTCACCGTCGACGGTTTCGTCGGCCTCCTCGACGAATCCGCGCTGTGGACGGTCGAATCCATCCTCGCCGCGGCCGAGGCCCACGGCCGCACCCCAGACCAGGCCGCCTACCTCTTCCGATCCGTCTGGTACTACACGGTCGGCGAGATCCTCGTCCGCACCCACTCGCAACGCCGGGGCGGACCGGCCACCACCGGCAGGCCCGCCTTCGACGACCTCGACCCCGAGCAGGTGCCACGCCTGGCCGCGATCGGCGAACGCTGGCCCGAACTCGCCGCCCGCGACACCTACCGCCAGGGTTTGCGCGCCCTCGTCGACGGCCTCCTGGCCCAGACCGCACCTAGCGAAACCTGATGCCGCACTTCGGGTGAATCCCGCCCGGCCGCGACCGCTACAGTGCGGGAATGCCGGAAAAGATCCTCAGCAACACCTTCATCGTCCCCGCCCCCGTGGAAGCGGTCTACGAACACCTCATCCGGCCCGAGAACTACATCGGCCTCTCGCCGCTCGTCGTGGCGGTCGAGGATGTGCAGGACGGCTCGTACGTCGCCGTCGAACGGTTCCGCGCGCTGGGCCTGAAGTACGACAACCGCATTCGCGTCGCCCTGCTGGGCACGCCCGGCAAGGCCGTCTGGGGTGAGGTCGACAGCCCCGGCGGCGTCCGCATGGCCTACCGTTTCGACCTCACCGCCACCGACGAGGGCACCCGCGTCGACGACGAGCTCCGCCTGCGAACCCCCTTCGGCCTGATGGCCTTCGCCTCCGGCCAGGCCCGCAAGGTCCAGCTCGCCCGCGCGGGCATCCTGGCCGACCGCCTTCGTTAGACCCGAGGGTGACCGACGCCCGGCCCCCTGAGCGGCGCGGGAGCGGTGGTCGGGTGCGCGCCGAATCGGTAGGGTGCGGCGGTGGATACAGCGGAGTTCGTTCAGCGGGGCAGCACGATCGTGGATCGGTTGTCCACGACGCAGGCCGCGCCGCCGTGGCAGCTGGTGGTGGGGACCGGGGTGGTGGCGCTGATCCTGGTGCTGTTCCGGCCGACCTGGCGGATTCTGCGCAACGCGGTGACCATCGCCCACGAGGGCGGGCACGCGTTCACGGCGCTGCTGACCGGGCGGCGGCTCAACGGCATCCGATTGCATTCCGACACTTCGGGTCTCACGGTGTCGAGCGGCAAACCCTATGGGCTCGGCATGATCCTGACCATGGCGGCCGGGTATCCGGCGCCCGCGCTGCTGGGGCTGGGGTACGCCGCGCTGCTGGGCGCGCATCGCATCACCTTGATGCTGTGGCTGACCATCGCGCTGCTGCTGGTGCTGCTACTGAAGATCCGCAACTGGTACGGCCTGCTGTCACTGCTGGTGACCGGCGGCGTGGTGTTCGCGGTGTCCTGGTTCGGCAGTGACACCACACAGGCGGCGCTGGCCTATGCGGCGTCCTGGTTCCTGCTGCTGGCCGCGGTGCGCCCGGTGATCGAGTTGCAGCGCAACCGCGCGCACGAGCCCAACTCCGATGCCGACCAGCTGGCTCACCTGACCAGGATTCCCGGGCTGTTGTGGGTGCTGACTTTCGCCGCGATTGCGCTGTGCTCGCTGGTCCTCGGCGCGCGGTTGCTGCTGGCCGACGTGTCGGCACCTCAGGCCATTGTGGCGGCCGGGCCGCTTCAAGTGGTTCGGTGACGTCCTTCCAATCCTGATCGATCTTGTTGGCGTGTCGCATATTTCAGGCTTTCGTGTCGCCACAGAGTTGCCTAGCATCGAACACGTGAGCGAATTCGGGACCGTAGCGCTGCCTCCTGACCCGTCAACGGAGATGAAGGTCCAGGCTTACCGGTTCGCGCTGGACCCGACGCCCGACCAGCAAGAGTCCTTGCGGTCGCATTGCGGGGCAGCACGATTCGCCTATAACTGGGGCCGCCAAAGAGTTTTTGCCAATTGGAACCAACGCATCGCCGAGGCCTCCTACGACATCCCCAACGACGACTTGACCCCGTGGATTGACGTGTCTTCCTCTGGTTTACGAAAGGCATGGAACGCCGAAAAAGGCAACGTTGCTCCGTGGTGGGCCGAAAACAGCAAGGAGGCTTACTCCTCGGGCCTCACGCGTCTAGCGGATGCTTTCGCCAACTATGGCGCATCAAAGCGGGGCCTCCGAGCCGGCGCGCGGATGGGCGTGCCACGCCGGAGGAAGAAGTACTCCCATCAATCGTTCACGGTCACAACCGGCTCCTATGGGCTCGGTGCGGGTTCTCGACGGTTGAAGATCCCCCGAATCGGGGTCATCAGGACTGCCGAATCGACGCGGAAGCTCGCGCGGCGCCTGCGCAATGGGACCGCAAAGCTCGGCGCCATGACTCTCTCGTACCGAACTGGTCGCTGGTTTGCGTCGTTCACGGTACGGGTCCGACGTGACGATCCAACACCCGCACGGCCGAAGGCCGTGGTCGGAGTGGATGTCGGTGTGAAATCACTCGCCGTTCTCTCCACCGGCGAAGTCCTCAGGAACCCGAAACACTATCAAAAGGTGCAGCAGAAGCGCCGCCGCCTGGCGCGGGCTCGGTCGCGCCGCAACGGACCCGATCGCAAGCGGGGTATCGAGCCGTCCAAGCGGTGGATGAAGGCCAACGCTGCAGCCAATCACCTTGAATACAGAGTGACCGCAATGAGCCGCGATAGCGTGCACAAACTCACTACCCGACTCGCCACCAAGTACGGGACAGTGGTGGTCGAGCACTTGAATGTGGCCGGGATGCTGCGCAACCGGTCCCTGTCAAAAGCGATCTGGTCTACCAGGCTCGCGGAACTCCGGCGCCAGCTCGAGTACAAGGCGTGCTGGTACAGCACAGTCTTGGTGAAGGCTGACCGCTACTTCCCAAGCTCCAAAACGTGCTCGGCCTGCAAGGCAGTGAAAGCCAAGCTGTCCTTGAACGAGCGCGTGTTCCGTTGTGACCATTGTGGTCTCGTGCTGGATCGTGATGTGAACGCCGCACGCAACTTGGCGGCGTTGGCGTCCTCGGCGAGTTGCGTCGGGACGGTAAAGAAGCCCGCCGGAAACCGTGTAGGACCAGGTTCGCCTGGCAGTGGTATCGCCACGGGAAGACCCGAAACCACGGTTACGGGCCAACCCTGCCTGAGCAATCTGGCAGGTCACGGAACCCGACGAGGACCTCTGTGAACGGGTGTGTGTGCCGCCGCGCCCACACATAGCAGGTTGTGGCTGCCCAACCGCCGGGTGAGCATTGTCCCACCTCAGGGCGAGAGTGGTATCGCTGCAAGGTTTCTGGTGAACGAGGACTACCATTCGGTTTGCACCGCCCGGGTGATCGGAAACACCGGATTTGCCCGGATCTCGGCCCGCCTGGTTCTGCCGGCGGGCGTTCGACCGTTGCGGCAAGGAGGGTTTGGGGATGGACAGACCGACGTGGGCCCCGGAGGGCGTGGACATGAACCGGCCGAGTCCGGCGCGCATGTACGACGCGCTACTGGGTGGGTCGCACAACTTCGAGGTCGATCGGCAGGCCGCGGAAGCGGGCAAGGCGCTGGTCCCGGACCTGCCGCGGCTGGCCCTCAGTAATCGGGCCTTCCTGCGTCGCGCGGTGCGGTTCCTGGTGGATCAGGGGGTGCGGCAGTTCCTCGACATCGGTTCGGGTATTCCGACCGCGGGCAATGTGCACGAGGTGGCGCAGGCGATCGATCCGGAATGCCGGGTGCTCTACGCCGATATCGACCCGGTGGCCGTGGCGCACGCGCGGGCGATCCTGCGCGGCAATGACCAAGCCGCCGCCATCGAGGCGGATCTGCGTGAGCCCGCGGCGCTGCTGGCGCAGGCGCGCGAGACCGGCATCATCGATTTCGATCAACCGGTCGGCATTCTGCTGATCGCGGTCCTGCACCTGATGGGCGACGAGTACGCCCCCGCCGAGAAGGTCGCGGCACTGCACGCCGCCGCGCCCGCCGGCAGCTACGTCGCCATCTCCCACCTCACCTCGGCGACCCGACCCGACGATGCGGCCAAACTGGTGGAGAACTCCCGCGACGTCAGCCGGATCGGGCTGCGATTCCGGACACGCGACGAGATCACCGCACTGTTCGGGGCGTGGCAGTTGATCGAGCCCGGTGTGGTGGAATTGCCGTTGTGGCGGCCCGAATCCGACCGTGACCAGCATGAAACACCGGGCCGTTCGCTCGGTTTGGCGGGTGTGGGCCGCAAGGCCTGAACACGAGGCAGGGGCAAAGGGGGTCAGGCGGTGGGAGCACACGAGCTGGCGGTCCGATGGGCCGAGGCGCTCGAGGGCGCGGTGGCGCCGACGCTCACCCGGACACAGGTCGAGCGGCTGCTCGACGGGTTCGGCGATCGGCTGATCGCGGCCGTGCAGGGCACCGAGGACATGGCGGTGGCCCGCGAGGCCGCCCGCGCACTGGTAGCGGCCAACTATCGGGATCCACTGGCCGTGCACCGCTCGGTACTGGTGCTGTGCAAGGACTTGGTCACCGACGCCTGTCCCGACCCCGCCTGCGCGGACTACTGGCCGGTACGCGACCGCGCCATCGAACTGGCCGCGGAGTTCGCGGCCGAGTTCACCGCCGGACTGCGCAATGCGGCGCTGGCCGAACAGGAGACGACCCTCACCGCGGCGATGACCGCGGCGCAGGAGGCGGACGCCCGCCGACAGCTGTCGGAGGCCCGCTTCCAGGCCATCTTCGAGGGTGCCTCGGTGGGCATCGGCACCGTCGACATCACTACCGGCCAGGTGGTCGACGTCAACAACGCCATGGCCGAGACCCTCGGCGTCCCGGCCGCGCAGATGCCGGGCCGCCCGGTCGCCGACATCCTCGGCCCGAGCAATATCGGCGAGGCCTTCGGCCTGTTCCAGCGCCTGCTCTCGGGCGAGATCGACCGCTTCCGCTTCGAGACCCAGCACACCAAGCCCGACGGCTCGCACACCATCATCGACCTGTCGATGACCGTGGTCCGCGACAGCGAAGGCGAACCGCGCTTCCTGGTCGGCGTCACCGTCGACGTCACCGACCGCAAGGAACTGGCCGACCGGCTCTGGTACGACGCCCACCACGATTCATTGACCGGTCTGCCCAATCGCCTGCTCTTCTTCGACCGGCTCGCGGCCACCACCGGCCAGGTGGGGGTCTGCTACCTGGATCTGGACGGCTTCAAGGAGGTCAACGACCGCCGCGGCCACACCGCCGGCGATCAGGTGCTGTGCGAGGTGGCGCAGCGGCTGCGCCGGGCGTTGCCGCCGCACGGGGTGGCCGCGCGGCTGGGCGGCGACGAGTTCATCGTCCTGGTCGAAAGCTGCTCGGGCCGCGAGGAGTTGGACACCGTCTCCGATGGCCTGCTGGCCGCGCTGCGCGATCCGTTCGACGTGGCGGGCCTGTCGGTGCGGGTGGGCGCGAGCATCGGCACCGCGCTGGTCGACACCGACTCGACCGCCGTCGACGAACTCATGCACGCCGTGGACACCGCCATGTACCGCGACAAGGCGCTGCGTCAGGGCCGCTAGATCACGGCTGCGGCGGGGCCGCTAGATCACGGCTGCGGCGGGGCCGCTAGATCACGGCTGCGGCGGGGCCGCTAGATCACGGCTGCGCCAAGGGCGCTAGATCACGAACGGCACCAGGGCCTTTCGGTCCGACGGATAGTCGGAGAACTTCTCGCGGTACCAGGTGTGGGTGGCGAAGGCGCGGGGCACCAGGTTGCCGAAGGTGATCAGGAAGATGACCACGCCGGGCAGCGCCCAGGTGAGGATGGCGAATCCGGCCCACGCCACGAGTTCGCCGAGATACGTGGGGCTGGTGACGAATCGGAAGCCCAAACCGAACGGAATCTTGTATTCCGTTGCGCCCGGGTTGTTCTTATCGCGAAGATTGCGAACGATCCACTCGGAACTCGTCAACAGCGCGAAACCGGTGAGATAGATGACCAATCCGATGATGAACCGCGGGTCGGTCAGCCACTCTGTTCCGTATTGCCCGAAATAGTCATGACTGAAGAGAGCACCATTGAGGTACCCGTGCATGGCCGTGACGAACATGCCCATGCCGAGCACCGAAATGTTGAAACTGCTGGTCTTGCCGGGCACTTGGCGAATCGAGAGGGGGAAGAACCAGCCGCGGTTGGCGTAGTGCAGGATCCAGATTGCCGCCAGCACCAGGGAAGTCGGCTCGAAGCGGTGCGGCCCGCTCAGGTACGCGACCGCGAAGACCACGGTGGCCGGAATTTCCATCAACCACCAGCCCAGTTTCGGGTTCAGGTTCAGTCCGAGCTTGGCGGTGGCGAATCGGCCGTACGGGCTCTGCTGGAACAGGCCCCCGATCAGCACGAAGGCAGCGAAACCGAAGGCGATCGTCAGGACGGTGTCGTAGACGGTGTTGCCGGTGTACCAGTTCATTCGTGGCCCTTCAGGTGAAAAACTAGAACAGGTTCTACCACAGCCCGAGTCCATCCGGTACCCACCGGCGGGCACGGACAGTGACCGGCGGGTAGGTTGGCGAGAACCCGGAGGGAGGCAAGGTGGGTTCGCAGGGATGGGATGTGCTGGTCCAATGGATGCCGTTTTTTCTCGAGGAGGACGAGGACGCGGACGAATCCGGACTCGGATGGAACCCGCGGTTCATCCAGGTCCGTGACGAACTCACCGGCCGCCGAGTGCATTTCGCGCAACAGGGCTCCGAGATCGAAGTCCTGGTCGCGGTCCCCGAGGATACCGACGAGGCCGACCGATTACTGCGGGTGCTCGGCGAGCAACCCGACGGCACCTGGGATCCGGTCCCGATGCCGTCCGAATCCGATGCCACCGCACCGGATCCGCAGTGGCGGGCCATGCAGCGCGTCCACCAGCAGCCGCGGCTGGCCCGGGAATGGAGCACCGGGTGGCAACGCGGGGAGTCGGTGGATCACCGTCGCGGCGTCGCCGAATCGGTGGTGACCGTGCTGCGCGACGGACTCGACATGGACGGCGACCGGCTGCGCTTCACCACCTGGAGCATGGACGCGCCCGGCACCGGCAGCTACGGCCTGCCCGCCGACCGCCCCGCGAACGCGACAAGCCCGTGGTGTGCACCGACTGGGCCGATTTCGAGACACGGCTGAGCTGGGCACTGACCACCCTGCCCTGGGACGGCGTCATCAACCTGAGCACCCCGCACCCGGGCCCCGACCCGTGCTTCGTCCAATTCCTGCACGGCAGGCAGCTTTTCAACGAGGCCAGTGGCTGGGACGTGGCCGGACTGGGCGCGGGCGAATTCGACCGGCGCATGCGCGAACTGGGCTGGAGCTTCGCCCCGCACAGCGTGCCGGGCGGGGCGGCGCTGATCTGGGAGGGGCCGCTCGCCAAGGCCGGGTTCAACCCCAGCCTGCGGGGCGCGCCGCGCCGCACGGTGGCCACCTTCACCGAGGTGTTCACCGTCGGGCATCCGCAGGACCTGGTGTTCCGCGCCTTCCGCAACGGCCGCCGCCGGGATCCGGAATTGCGTTACCTGGACATCGAACTCGGGATCCCGCGCGACGTGCGGTAAGCGTTCAGAGGCGATCGAGGCGGATCGGCAGTCCGTCCGCGGGGGTGGGGCCGGTACTGGGTACGAGGGGCACCTCGTAGCCGTCCGGCACACTCCAGCGGTAGTTCAGCAGCATGCGGTGCATGGTCGCCTTGACCGTCATGCTGCCGAAGTACTTGCCGATGCACTTGTGCGCGCCACCGCCGAACGGCGGCCAGGCGAAGCGGTGCGACTTGTCCTCCGCACGTCCGGGCGCGAAGCGTTCGGGATCGAAGACGTCCGGGTCGTGCCAGTACTCCGCATTGCGCATCATCGAGTACGGCCCGACCATGATCAGCGCGCCCTTGGGGACGAAGTATCCCGCGATCTCGGTGTCCTCCAGGGCTTCTCGCACCATCTGACCGACCGGCGCGTACATGCGCAGCGTCTCGCGGAACGCCATCTCCAGCGCGGGCAACCGGTCCAGGTCAGCGTAGTCGAGCGTGGGCTTGCCCAGCGCCTGCGATTCCGCACGCAACCGTTCCTGCCACCGCGGGTTACGGCCCAGCTCGTAGGCCAGCATCGAGATGGCCAGGGTGCTGGTGTCGTGGGCGGCCATCATCACGAAGATCATGTGGTCCACGATGTCGGCGTCGGAGAAGGATTCGCCGTCCTCGGTCTCGGCATGGCAGAGCACGCTGAACAGGTCCTCGCCGGCGCCGGCCCGCTTGGCGGGCAGCTCACGGCGGAAGTAGTCCTCGAGCACCTTGCGCCCGCGCAGGCCCCGGCTCCAGACGCCGCCGGGCAGGTTGGTGCGGATGATGGCCTGGCCGCCGTGCACGGCGTCCTCGAACGCGCGGGAGAGCCGGGTGCCCTCGGGGCCCAGTTCGGCGCCCGCGAAAACCACGGTCGCCTGTTCCAGCAGCAGCCGCTTGACGTGGTCGTAGAGCCGGAAATCGGGGGCGGGCCGCCAGGAGTCGACGCCGCGCACGATGCGCGGGGTGGTGAGACCGAGGTAGCCGATCAGGCGCGGACGGGTGAAAGCCTGCTGCAGGATGCGGCGGTGGTAGGCGTGCTCCTCGAAGTCGCGCAACAGGATTCCGCCGCGGAAGAACGGGCCGATCACGAATTCGTAGCCGCGTTGCGCGGACAGCACGTGCTTGCGGTCGAGCAGAACCTCCTCGGTGGCGGCCGGGCTGACGACGCCGACCACCTGCCGCCCGAACACGCCCATCCACTGCACCGGGCCGTAGCGGCGCATGCGGTCGCGGCTGAAGTTCAGCGGATCGGCGAGCGTGCTGAGCAGATGCCCGATGCCGGGCGCGCCGTAATCCCCCATCACCGGTTTCAGCCCGCTGCCGGGCGGCGGGGTGGCGAGCGCCTGCGGCACGCTGGGATATCTCCCGAGCAGCCCGGCGGCCCGGCCCTGAATTCGATGGTTCACCACGGCTTTTCGCACGGCCATACCTCAACGGTAGCGGAAACGCCTGTTTCCGTAAACGGTCGTTTCCCAATTTCTGTGCCAAGCTGTGGGGGTGACGCGCGCTTCCAACGGGACCTATCGCGGCACCACCACCGACGAGCGCCGCGAGCAGCGCCGGCGGCGGCTGCTGGACGCGGCTCTCGACATCGTCGGCACGCAGGGGCTGGCCGCGCTCACGGTGCGCGGGGTGTGCGAACTGGCCAAGGTGGGGCCGCGATTCTTCTACGAATCCTTCACCGACCTGGACGCGCTGGCCACCGAACTACTCGACGAGGTGCAGAACGAGGCGCTCGACCAGGCGCGCACCGCCATGACCGAGACCGAGGGCGGGCCGGAGGAGAAGCTGCGCGCGGGCGTCGCCGCGCTCATCATCGGCGTCACCGACGATCCGCGGCGCGCCAATATCGCCTTCGCGCAGGCCTACGGCTCCGAACTGCTCATGCGCCGCCGGTTCGAGGGCATGCGCAAGGTGGCCGAGCTGCTCATCGAACAGACCCGTGTCCTGCTCGACATCCCGGAGGGCGAGGACACCGCGCTGACCGCACTGGCGCAGCTGATCACCGGTGGGGCCGCCGAGCTGATCCTGGTGTGGCTGGACGGCGGCCTGAAGGTGGAGCGGCCGGTGCTGATCGGGATTCTCGCGGATTACGTTGTGGCCATGGTGGATCGGCTGCCCGGGATGCGGTCCCGCCTCCCCGAGACTTCAGCGCCCAGCTGAGAGCCGCCACCGGTCGCGTATGCGTGCCGCCGGCCAGGTGCCGAACCGATTTTGGGGTACCCCACGAGTTACCCCCATCGGCACGAAATCAGTTGTCATGTTGCGCGACGACCAACCTCGCTGGCCACTATCTCCTCCACGACGATCTTCGCCGTCTCCATGCAGGCGGTGATGCCGCCGTTGGCGTACTCCTTGACCGCGTCGCCGACATTCCAGAGGTTCGCCAGCGGGGTGTCGTGCGGCAGGTCGTAGCCGGCGACGGCGCGCTGGGGCGGCCAGTCGTCGCGGGTCACCGCGATGGACAGGATGCGGGCCTGTTCGAAGCCCGGGATCTCCTCCCGCAGATCCTGCAGGACCAGTGCGGTTTCGGCCTCGGAGTCGAAGTCGCCGACCGAGGGTTTGGGCACGCCGGTGCCGACGTAGAGATGCCAGCCCTCGGGCGCCATCTCCGGACAGGTCGCGGTGAAATTGGCGACGTAGCACAGCCGCCGGGTGCGGGCGAAGCTGAGCAGCCCGGGCGCGGTGATCAACGGTTCGCGACTGGCGAAGTTGACCGAGATCATGGCGCAGGGCAGATCCCGCTGGAGCACACTGCCGATGTAGTCGGACGGAAAGTGCTCGGGGCCGATCAGATCCATGGTCGCCGACGGACCGATATCACTCACCGCGAAAGCGCATGCAACATCGGAGATTTCGCCGTCACGACTGATCTGCGCGCCGGTGACGCGATCACCCTCGACATACAGCCGCCGTACTTCGCTGCCGAGCCGGACCTCTCCCCCATTGCGTTCCACGACTTCGGCGAGGGCCTTCCAGATGCCGATGGTGCCCTCGGGACAGAAGCCGAACTTCTTGAACGCGGACTTGCGGGTGAAATAGGTGAGGAACACCCGCGCGGGCAGCTCCTCGGAGCCGACCGCGAAGATGGAGCCGCACATGTTGCGGAATATGCCTTGCACCGCGTTATTTTTGGTGTACCGGCGCACCCAGTCCGCGGTGGACAGTTCCCGATCGGGTAATTCGCCCTCGGCGCGGGCGGCCCCGATGCCACCGATCAATTGGGCCCCGTGCCGGGTGAGCTGGGAGATGAGCAGTCCCCAGCCACCGCTGGAGACATCCACGTCGCGGCCGTTGATCCGGTAGAGAATCGGCGGATCCGCCGGGCGCACTTCGAATTTCGCCCCGACCTCCTCGAAGGTCTGTTCGGTGATGCCGCCGAGCTCGACGACGACAGCGCCGGTATTGATGGTGAAACCGTCGAGTTCGGCGGTGGAGGCCCGCCCGCCGACTCGGTCGAGACGTTCGGCCACCAGGGTCCGATAGCCCCGGTGCGAGAGCCGGGCGGCCGCGCACAGCCCGCCCGCTCCGGCTCCGACAACCAGTGCGTCCCACGCGTTCTCGCTCATGGCGAGGCTCCTCAGAGCAGGCTCAGCCCGCTGGGTTCACCCCGGGCTGAGCGTCGGACATATCAGTAATACGGGTCCAATTCTCCCGCACCTGATCCACGCTCGGGACCTCACTGAAGAAGACGGGCTTGTTCGCGAACAACTGGGCGCGTTGCACCGAGCCGCCGCCGACCACCAGCACCATGCCGGAATCGGTGCAGTCCTCCCCCATCAGGTGCGCGACGATGGGCGCGACCTGGGCCGGAGGCAGCTTCTCGAGCATGGCCTCCGAGGCGATGTCGGCGGTCATGCGGGTGGCCGCCATGGGCGCGACCGCATTGACGGTGATGTCGTACTTGCGGCCCTCGATCGCGAGGGTGTTCATCATGCCGACCAGGCCCATCTTGGCGGCGCCGTAGTTGGCCTGACCGAAGTTGCCGTACAGACCCGAGGTGGAGGTTGCCATCACGACGCGGCCGAAACCCTGCTCGCGGAAGTGCGGCCAGGCGGCGTGGGTGACATAGAAGGATCCGAACAGGTGCACGCGCTGCACGGCCTCGAACGCCTCGGGGGTCATCTTCACGAAGCTCATGTCGCGCAGGATGCCCGCGTTGTTCACGATGCCGTGTACCGCGCCGAAGCTGTCGATCGCGGTCTGCACGAGCGCCTTCGCGCCCTCTTCGGTGGCGACGCTGTCGTAGTTGGCGACAGCGGTGCCGCCGGCCGCGCGGATCTCCTCGACCACAGCGTCGGCCATATTGTGGCCCGAGCCGGAGCCGTCGCGCGCGCCGCCGAGGTCGTTGACCACGACCAGAGCGCCCTCGCTAGCGAGCAGCAGCGCGTACTCGCGGCCCAGGCCGCCACCGGCTCCGGTGACAATGATGACGCGATCGGTTACACCAGGCATGATTCTCCTTGCCGTATCTAATGAGCTTTTCAGAAGTTAGCAGCCGGTACGGGCCGCCCCTGTGCTGCCCGCCACACTCGTCGAGTAACTGGACAGTCGATAGGGTTGGTGTGATGACGCCGCACCTGCACCGCCTCCACCCCGTATTGGCGCGGACCCTGCCGCACCTGAGCCTCGGCACCAGCCCCACCCCGGTGCGGCGACTGGACGCCCTCGACGCCGTCGACTCCGGTCGCGCCGAGATCTGGCTCAAGGACGACAGCGTCTTCGGCGACGGCGGCTGGGGCGGCAACAAGGTCCGCAAGCTGGAATGGCTGCTGCCCGACGCCCTGCGACTGCGCCGCACCACCATCGTCACCGTGGGCGGACTGGGCACCAACTGGGGTCTCGCGACCGCGTTGTACGGGCGCGAATACGGACTGAAAACCGTACTGGCACTGCTGGATCAGCCCGAGGACGAGCACGTGCGCGCGCAGCTGGCGCGACTGCGGGCCTCGGGGGCGGAACTACACTTCACCCACACCAAGGCCCGCACCATCGCGAGCGCGCCCTATCTGCTCGCCCGGAACTTCAGCCGATTCCGGCCGCCGTACTACCTGCCGCCGGGCGGGTCCTCACCGGTGGGCTCGCTCGGATATGTCGAAGCGGCACTGGAATTGGCCGAACAGGTCCGGGCCGGGGAACTGCCCGAGCCCGGTCACATCGTGATCCCGGTCGGATCCGGCGGGACCGCGGCGGGACTGTCCCTGGGATTGCGGCTCGCGGGCCTGAAGACCCGGGTGGTGGGTGTGGTCGTCAACGACACACTGCGCCTTGATGAACCGACGCTGACCACCCTGGCGGGCCGCTGCGCCGAACTGCTCCGATCGCGCGGCGCGGCCATCCCCGAAAACATCTCCCCCACCGGCAATCTGGATATCGTCACCGAGTATCTGGGCCCGGGCTACGGCTATCCGATGCCGGAAGCCGCTACCGCGCAGGCCCTCTCGGCCGATCGAGAGCACATGACCCTGGAGCCGGTGTACACCGCCAAGGCCATGGCCGCGCTGCTGGACATGAACGCGCACGGCCGGTTCGGCGACGGTCCGGTGGTGTACCTCAATACCAACGGACCGCGCTGACACCGGTTTTCGCGTTCCTCACGCGGCCGCCGCGGCGAGCTTGGCGGCCAGGAAGTCCTCCCAGGTGCGCTCGCCCACGGCGTGGTCGGGGGTGAGGTTGCCGCCCGCCGCGTACACGCGGGCCGCCTTGCCCGGGGCCTTCAGGGTGAACACGGGACGGCGGCGTCCGGTGGCTTCCAGGTAGCTGCGCTCGAGTTCCTTCATGGTGTAGATGCGCGGGCCGCCGATCTCCTCGACCAGCCCCGCGGGCTCACCCTGCACCAGTTCCACCAAGCGTGCTGCCACCTCGGCGGTTTCGATGGGCTGGAAGCGGAAGTCGAAGGCGGGCACCACCGGCATCTTCGCCAGCGCCGACACCATGGTGAACAGCAGGTCGTGGAATTGGGTGGCGCGCAGCGTGGTCCACGGCAGGCCCGAATTCTCCACTACCAGTTCGGCATCGCGCTTGGAGGCCATGTAGGCCATCACCTGCCGGTCGATCGCGCTCTCCACCGGGACCCGCTCGGCGCCGACCACCGAGATGTAGACCAGGTGCGGGAACAGCCCGGCGGCATTGATCGCGTCCACCAGCACGCGGGCCTTCTCGCCGTCGCCCTTGTTCGTGCCCGCCAGGTGCAGCACGGTGTCGACGCCGCGCACCGCCTCGGCGATGCCCGCGCCGGTCTGCAGGTCCCCGGCCACGAACTCGATGCCGTCGGTCGCCTCCCGGGCGGCGCGGCTGAGCACCCGCACCCGCAATCCGGCCTGCCGCAGCAGCGGAGTGACCAGGGTGCCCAGGGTGCCCGTGCCGCCGGTGACCAGAACCGTCTTCGCCATGATGACCATCTCCTTCGTCTCGCGCCGCCGCTGCGGTGGCGTCCTGCCTTGATGACGCCGTAGCCCCCGCGGGCGTGACATGAGGTGACCGGCGGCACGTCGCGGCCGGGTCGTAGGCTGGCCGCATGCCCGATTCCGGTTCCGCGCAGCAGCTCGATCGGCTGCTGAACCTGGTCGCCGGCCGCCGGGTCGTGGTGCTCACCGGCGGGGCATCTCCACCGACAGCGGCATCCCCGACTACCGCAGCCCCGGCGCCCCGCCCCGCACACCGATGACCTATCAGCAGTTCGTCGGCGATCCGGCGTTCCGCCAACGCTATTGGGCGCGCAATCACATCGGCTGGCGGCGCATGGACGCGGCCCGCCCGAATCCGTCGCATCGCGCACTGGCCCGCCTGGAACGCGCGGGCATCGTCACCGGCCTGCTCACCCAGAACGTGGACCTGCTGCACACCAAGGCCGGCCAGCGCCGGGTGATCGACCTGCATGGCGTCTACGCCCGCGTCCGCTGCCTGACCTGCGAAACCCTCACCTCCCGCATGGCCCTGGCCGACCGCCTGGAAGCCGCCAATCCCGGCTTCGCCGAATCGGTTCCGCTCGACGGCCTCGAGGTCGCCCCCGACGCCGACGCGGTCATCGCCGACACCGCCGCCTTCCGCATGGTCGACTGCGATTCCTGCGGCGGCCTCCTCAAACCCGACATCGTCTACTTCGGCGAGTCCGTCCCCAAACCCCGCGTCGCCGCCGCCTTCGACCTGGTCGACGCCGCCGACGCCCTCCTGGTCGTCGGCTCCTCCCTGACCGTCATGTCGGGCCTGCGTTTCGCCCGCCACACCGCCAAATCCGGCCGCCCGGTCATCATCCTCAACCGCGGCCACACCCGCGCCCACGACCTCGCAGCCCTCACCCTCGATACCGGCTGCGCGCCCGTGCTGACCGCCCTCGCGGATGCCCTCACACCGGGCGAGGTTACGAACAGCAACCTGCTACGACAGGGCGTCGCGGAGCCGGGCCAGGTAGTCGGACACCGGGCCCAGGGTCAGCAGGCCCGTACCCGCACCCGCTAGTTCGGCTGCGGCGGGCGACAGTCGCTCCCGCAGGCGGTCCAGGAGTCGGCGTTCGTTCAGCGTGAGGGCGGCGTGCGCCAGCAGTGCCAGGCGGAGTTCGAATAGCAGGTCGGGTGGTGGGTCCGGGAGGGCGAGCAGGGCCGAGCGAGCGGCTTCGGGATCGCCTTGATCGAGCAGGATGACGGGACGGACCCATGGTTCGTGTGCGCCCCAGTCGGTGCGCGGATCGACAGCGAGCGGTTCGGCGTGCCGCAGGCGCAGGCAGAGCAGGGCCAATGGCAGCAAACCGGTATGCAGCCCGGGCATCGCCGTGCCCGGGTGCGCGGTGGCGGCCGATCGGTACGCGGCATCGGCTTCGTCGAACGGGGCCGAGAGTGAGGTGCGCATCGCTGCGTACCAGTGGGTGAAGAAGGGGACGAGGGGTAGGCCGTAACGGTCGGCGAGGGCGTCGACAGCTCGAACGTGGACGTCCGCGGTGTCGAAGTCCGCTGTGGCACTGAGGGCTTGGATGCTGATCAGGTGGCCGAGGACTTCGAAGGTCACCAGATCGTGCGCCTGGGACAGGGCTATCAGTCGTGCGCCGAGAGCTGCACGTTCGGGGGCCAGGCCCGCGCGATCGAAGGTTTGCATGAAGCGGGCATTGATGGTCAGGGCCTGCAGGGCCGGGTTGTTCAGCTGCGCGGCAATCGCTTCCGCCTCCTCGGCCGCAGCCCGACCGGTGCCGGTGGCGGTGGCACGCAATTCCAAGGCGATCGTGGTGAGCAGACGGCAGCGCAGCTCCGAGTCCTCGACGGGGAGGGCGCGCAGGGCACGTTCGGCGGCGGCCACGACGGCGCGTGCCAGCTCCGGGTCGTCGGTGTCGGTCCATACGGCGGGGACGTCGAAGGCGACGATCACGCGGGCGGCGAGTTCGGGGTCGGCAAGCTGCTCGGCGGTCCGAATCGACTGGGCACGGAGGGTTCCGGCCGCCGCGAGGCGTCCGGTCACCGCCAGCGCGCGGACCGAACCCATGGTCGCCTCGAGCCCGGCCCGGATATCACCGGCACGCTGGTAGGCGGCCGCGGCGTCGGCCCACAGCCGCGCGGCTTCGTGCGGCGCGAACAGCCGCTCGGCGGCGACCGCGGCGGCGCGCGAGTACTTTCCGGCTCGCGGCGCCGTCGCCCGGGTGGCGGCGCGGGCGAAATGGTGTGCCAACACTGCGGAATCGGCGGTTCCAGTGGCTTCCAACAGGGTGCCGACGTGTGCGTGCCAAGCCGATCGACGCGGCGCCGGGATATCGCGGTAGACGACATCGCGGACCAGGGTGTGCGCGAAAGCCACACCCGCCGCGCCGGATTCGTCCAGGAATCCGGCCCGCAGCGCCGCGGCCACCGCCGAGTTCGCACGGTACTCATCCCCGACCAGCTCCACCAGCAGCTCGACGTCGACCTCCGGCCCGATCACCGCGGCCAGTTGCAGCACCATCCGCTGCGCCTCGTCCAGCCGCTCCAGCCGATGCCGAACAACATCCCGCACGCCCGCCGGCACCGACTCCAGCGCCGTGTCTCCCTCCTCGAACCAGAGTCGCGCCAGCTCCCGGGTGTAGAACGGATTCCCCTGTCCCCGATCATGAATCCGCCGTACCGCAGCCGCCCCGATCCCCGGCCCGGCGACCTCACGCACCAGCGCGCCGGTGTCGTCGGCTCCCAACCCGCCCAGCTGAATCCGCACCGGCTCCACCCGCGCCATCCGAGCCAGCGCCGCCGCCAGCCCCGCGGTCACATCGGTGCCGCGATACGCGCCGACCAACAGCACCGGCCCTGCGGCCGGCGCGGTCGCCAAGGCGGTCAGCAGTTCCAAGGTCTCCTCGCCCGCCCAGTGCAGATCGTCGAAGACCACCAGCACGGGTCCGGCGGCGGCCACCCGCCCCAGGTAGTCGACGGCCGCGCGCTGTGCGAGGAACCGGCCGACAGCCTCATCGGCATCCCTCCGCTGTGCCCGGCCATCGCCGACGCCTTCCCCATCCCGTCCGCCCACGTCGTCCACGGGCACGATCCCGCGTGCCGCGGTCAGCGCAGCGGTGATCCGCGTCCACGGCCAGTTGAGCGGTGCGCTGCTTTCCGGCGGGCTGGTTCCCCAGGCGACCACCCATCCTCGCGCTACGAGATCCGCTGAAAGCTCTTCGATCAGTGCGGTTTTCCCGGCCCCTTCGATTCCGGAGACCAACGCCAGTCCAGCCGCGCCGGTCCCGGCTACTCGCGCGGCTACGGCTCGTAGCCGCGCCGATTCACCGGCACGGCCGACGAAGACCTTCCGAGCGCCCGGCCTTCCGCCGCCTCTGTCCACGGACCCGGTTTGCTCGGGCGAGGGCATGGTCCCGCCTGCCGCCGGGTCGGGTGATCGACCGGAGGTGGGCAGCGGAGCTGCCAAATGCGCTGCCTGAGTCAGGATGTCGGATTCGAGCTGACGCAGATCCGGCCCCGGGTCGACGCCCAGGTTCGCGCGGAGGTCTCCGCTGATCCGACGCAGTGCGGCCAGGGCATCGGCTTGGCGTCCGGCGCGGTAGCGGGCCAAAGCCATTGTGTGCCAGGCTGGTTCGCGCAGTGGGTGGTCCTGGAGGTGCGGTTCCAGAGCCGCCAGCGCCTCGGCGTGCCGGCCGAGATCGGTCAGGACGCGGGCACGCTGCTCGACCGCGTGCGAGCGCAATTCGTCGAGACGGGTGATTTCGGCACGGGACCAGGACTCCTGAGCGAATTCCGCATAGGCCGGGCCGCGCCAGAGCGCCAGTGCGGCATCGAGATCGGCCATCGCCGCGGCCGGGTCGCCGGCGTGACGGTTGTTCGCGGACGAGACCAACGCGGCGAATCGGCCCGAGTCCAGCTGCTCGGGGTCGGCGTACAGCGCGTAACCGGGTGCGGCGGTGACCAGGATGGTGGCCGGTTGCCGGGGCGCCCGGCCGGGTTCGAGAACGCGGCGCAGGTCCGAGACGAACGTCTGAATAGCTCCGGCCGGGTCGCGGGGTGGCTGCTCCCAGAGGTCGTCGATGATCCGCGAGAGTGGCACCACCCGGCCGCGCGCCACCAGCAACCGAGCCAGCAGCGCCCGGTGGCGCGGGCCCTTGAGAGCCAGCGAGCCACGCTCGTTCTCGGCGCGCAGCGGGCCGAGCACTCCGAAGGTCACCACGTCCGCCGACTCTATCGCTGAGTCGGCGCTGACCGATTGCTGAGCGCTCCGGGCCAGGCTCGTTTCGTACCGAGAAGTTCGCCGAAAGGAACACCATGGGCTCGCGCATCCCCGGTTTCGACTATCACCGCGTCGAGGTCGCCGACGGGGTCACCCTGAACACCGCTGTCGCCGGAAACGGCCGCCCGATCATGCTGCTGCACGGCTTCCCGCAGACCCATCTCGTGTGGCGGCACGTGGCCGTCGAACTGGCCGCCGACCACACCGTCATCTGCCCGGATCTGCGCGGCTACGGCGACAGCGACAAGCCCGCCGACCCCACCGGCGCCGCGTACGCCAAGCGCGTCATGGGCGACGATATCGTCGCCCTGGCACAGGCTCTCGGCCACGAGCGGTTCGCGCTGGCGGGCCACGATCGGGGCGCGCTGGTCGCCATCCGCACCGCCCTCGACCATCCGGAGCGGGTCACCCACCTGGCGTCGCTGGACGTGCTGCCGACCCTCGATATGTGGGAGGTCATGCACGGCGTCACCGCCGCCACCGGCTTCCACCTGTATTTGATGGCCCAGCCCGCCGACCTGCCCGAGCAGCTGATCGGAGCGAGCCCGGACGTGTTCTTCGGCCACTTCCTCGACATCTGGACCCGGGACCCGGCGGCCATCCCCGCCGAGATCCGCGCCGAGTACCTCGCCGCGAGCCGCGCGGCCGTCGCGTCGATCGTGGCCGACTATCGCGCGTCGGCGACCATCGACCTCGAACACGATCGCGCGGACCGGGCGGCGGGCAACACGCTCGGCATGCCGGTGACCGTGCTGCAACAGGATTGGGGTGCGTTCCTCGGCTTCGACGCCGCCGCATTGTGGAGCGCGTGGGCACCGGATCTGGATCATCGGACCGTCGGCTGCGGTCATTTCATGGCCGAGGAGTCCCCCGGCGAAATCACCGGAGCCATCCGCGAATTGGTGCGGCGCTAGTCCCGCACTTCCAGGCGTCGCACCAGGCTGACCAGGGCGGCCCGCAGGGCGTCCGGGTCGTCGGTGTCGGGGCCGAGGATCATGCGGACCACCTGCGGGGCCGCGAACCACCACGCCGCCAGGGCGGCGACCGCGTAGAGGAGGTAGCCGGGGGCGACCTCGTCGGGGAGGGTGCCGGCCTGCTGGGCGGCGGCCAGGGCGGCCACCTTGTCCGCGTAGTGCGATGCGCGGGCTGATTCGGCGGGCAGGCGGCCCTCCTGCGGTTGCAGGCCCTCCCAGTACATGAGGCGCAGGAACTTCGGGTGGGTGCGATGGAAGTCGAAGACGTGGCCGGCGTATTCGGCCAGGTCGCCGGCGGTGTCGGCGGTCAGCGGGCTGGCGGCGGCGAGTTGTTCGAGCTGGTCGGTGAGCACCGCCTCGAACAGGCCGCGTTTGTCGCCGAAGTACTGGTAGATGCGTTCCTTGTTGATGCCGGCGCGGGTCGCGATGGCGTTCACCCGGGCGCCGTCGGGTCCGCGTTCGGCGAACTCGAGCACCGCCGCCTCGAGCAGCAGTCGTCTGGTTCTCTCGGTGTCCCACGCCATGTGGTCCATCCAACCATTTCCAACCGCATGGTTGCGGTTGGGCTCGCAGTCGTGGCAAACTCCAACCACACGGTTGCAACCATCTGGTTGCAGATTCAGGAGGAGGTGAGCGTCGTGCCCGAGTTGCGCTCCCGCACGGTCACGCACGGACGGAACATGGCCGGGGCCCGCGCCCTCATGCGGGCCAGCGGCGTTCCCTCGGCCGATATCGGCCGCAAGCCGGTCGTCGCGATCGCCAATAGCTTCACCGAGTTCGTGCCCGGCCACACCCACCTCCAGCCGGTCGGCCGCATGGTGTCCGAGGCGGTGCGGGAGGCGGGCGGCATCGCGCGCGAGTTCAACACCATCGCCGTCGACGACGGAATCGCCATGGGGCACAGCGGAATGCTGTATTCACTGCCCTCGCGGGACCTGATCGCGGATTCGATCGAGTACATGGTCAACGCGCACTGCGCCGACGCGCTGGTGTGCATCTCCAACTGCGACAAGATCACCCCCGGCATGCTCATGGCCGCCCTGCGGCTGAACATCCCGACCGTGTTCGTCTCCGGCGGCCCGATGGAGGGCGGCACCGCGGTGCTGGTCGACGGCACCATCCGCAGCCGCCTGGATCTGATCGTCACCATGGCCGAGGCCGTCTCCCCCGACGTCTCCGACGCCGACCTGGAGCGCATCGAGGAGAACGCCTGCCCCACCTGCGGATCGTGCGCGGGCATGTTCACCGCCAACTCGATGAACTGCCTCACCGAGGCGCTGGGCCTCGCACTGCCCGGCAACGGCACCACGCTGGCCACCCACACCGCGCGCGCCGACCTGTACCGGGCCGCGGGCCGCACGGTGATGGACCTCACCCGGCGCTACTACGACGCCGACGACGACACCGTGCTGCCCCGGAACATCGCCTCCCGCAACGCCTTCGACAATGCGATGGCCCTGGATCTGGCCATGGGCGGCTCCACCAACACGGTGCTGCATCTGCTGGCCGCCGCGCACGAAGCCGGGCTCGACTACACGCTCACCGATATCGAGAAGATGTCGTTGCAGGTGCCCTGCCTGTGCAAGGTCGCGCCCAACGGCGACTATCTGATCGAGGACGTGCACCGGGCGGGCGGCATCCCCGCGCTGCTGGGCGAGCTGGATCGAGCGGGACTGCTGCACCGCGACGTGCATGCGGTGCACGCGGATTCGCTCGGCGCGTGGCTGGCGGACTGGGATGTGCGCGGCGGCCGCCCCTCACCCGCCGCACTGGACCTGTTCCACGCCGCGCCCGGCGGGAAGCGATCGGCGAGCGCCTTCTCCCAGTCCGAGCGCTGGCACTCCCTGGACCTGGATGCCGCCGACGGCTGCATCCACGACGCGGCCCACGCCCATTCGAGCGACGGCGGGCTGGCAGTGTTGCGCGGCAACCTGTCTCCCGGCGGCGCGGTGGTGAAGTCCGCGGGCGTGCCCGCGCACATGCACTCCTTCACCGGCCCGGCCGTGGTGCTGGAGTCGCAGGAGGACGCCGTCGAGGCGATCCTCTCGCGCCGGATCAAAGCCGGCGATGTGCTCGTCATCCGCTACGAGGGTCCGCGCGGTGGGCCGGGCATGCAGGAAATGCTGTATCCGACTTCGTATCTGAAGGGCCTGGGCTTGGCCGGGGAGTGCGCGCTGATCACCGACGGCCGCTTCTCGGGCGGCTCCTCGGGCTGTTCGGTGGGCCACATCTCCCCCGAGGCCGCGGCGGGCGGCCCGCTGGCGCTGGTCGCGGACGGCGACTCGATCACCATCGACATCCCAACCCGAAGCCTCACCGTGCACGTGGACGACGCCGAATTGGCCACGCGCCGAGCCGCATTGGAGGCGGGCGGCGGCTACCGGCCGCGCCACCGCGACCGGACGGTGTCGCCCGCACTCAAAACCTATGCGCTGCTGGCCACCTCGGCCGACCGGGGAGCAGTGCGCGACACCTCGATGCTCCCCGGCTGAGGACCGGCTACTGCGACAGGCTCGCCAGTTCGCGCTGGACGGCCGCGTCGTGTTCGGCGGCCTCCTCGGCGGCCTTCTTCGGGCTCCAGTGTCCGGCCATGATGAACACGAACGGAATGAAGCAGATCTGGGCGATCAGGCAGATCCACCACCAGCGCTTCCACTGCTTGGGTGAATCGGCCTGGGCCTGCTGGACTTCCTTGCCGTGGTCGGACAGGTAGGCCAGGTCGTCGGCCGGGATCGCGCTCACGGCCTCGAGTTTGGCGCTCGCGGCGGTCAGGGCCGGGCCGGTCTGGGAGGCGACGGCCAACTGGTCGACGGGCACCTTCCCAGCGGCGGCGATCCGCGCGACGGCCTGATCCGGTGGGATGGAGAACTTCTGGGCCACCTGGCCGACTGCGGTTGCCTGCGCCGCGGTGTCGGCGGGGTTGGTCAGCAGTTTGATCAGGACCTTCTGGTCGATGGCCTGAAGGGTGGCCAGCTCCTGCGGATATTTGGCGTTGAGCTCGACGGTGGTCTTGATGTCCGCGGGCGCGTCACCGGTCAGCTTCACCAGCGCCGCCACCTGCGCCGAGACGTCGTTCGGATCCTTGCCCAGGGCGGTGAGCGTATCCGCGCCCACGGTCTGGATCGTGGTGATCTCGTCGTGGTACTTGGCGTTGATGGTTTGCAGTCGCGGCCCGTAGTTCACCAGCGTGCCGGCCGCGGTGACCACGAACAGCAAGCCCAGCAGCACGAAGGTCACCACCGTGCGCAGCACGCCGCCCCACACCGCGAGCCCGACCGCCGTGGCCGCCGGATTCCGCTTCTCCACGGTCTCGGTGAAACTGGCCATCCAGGTGGAGTAGGCGATGCCGGTGCCGACCGCGGTGAAGCTCATGACGGCCGCGAAGGTGTAGTAGTCGGTGCCGGGTCTGTCGGTGTAGCCGAGGAAGACGAAGGTGCCGATGATGCTGATGATCGCGCCGAAGATCATGAACGGCTTGCGGACCTTCATCTTGTCCGACACGATGCCGGTCGTCACCAGGGCGAAGGCGGTCGCGATCCAGTACCAGTTACCCAGGGCGTTGGCCTGGGCGGCGGTGAACCCGAAGTTGGTGGCCATGTAGACCGGCAGGAACGAGACGATGGTGTAGAAGAACGCCAGGAAGATCGAGATGCCCAGCGCCGAGCCGACGACGTCGAGGTGCATCATCTGTTTCCACTGATTGCGCTCCAGCGCATCGACATCCAGTCCGCGCGCCCGCGCCTCGATCAGCGCCTTGTCCCGCAGCGACACCATGATCTGGTCCCGTAGCCGGGGGCTCAGCTCGCGCAGCCCGACCAGGCCGATCAGGGAGATCGCCAAGCAGATGACCCCGGCCAGACGGTAGTGGTACTGCCAGTCCGGGTGCGCGTCGAGGGTGTGCGTGGAGATCTCGGTGGTGACCAGTGCGCCCAGTACCGGCCCCAGGGTCCAGAAACCCATCGCGGAGGCACGATCCAGCTGAGGTGAGAAGTCACGCACCAGCGCCGGCGTGGCCACCAGCACCGCGCCCTCGACGATGCTGATGATGCAGTAGACGGCCAGGAACGATTCCTTGTTCGTGCACTGCGGTTGCGCGAAGAGCGTGAGCAGCGAGGTGAGCACGGTGCCGTAGGCGACGATATTGGCGCGCCCCCACCGGTCCAGCACCCCGGTCACGACCGAGGCAACGGCGCCGAAGGCCGCGCCGATGATGAAGATTCCGACGAAGTATCGGAAGGTCAGGTGGAAGTCGGCGATCAGCTGGTTGCCGACGGCTCCGGACACGAACAGCTGGTAGTACAGCGCGACGGACACCGTCACGACGAGGAAGAGATACCAGGAGCGGGCGGGGGTTTCGGGGTAGTGCGGCAGCTTGCGCTGCCAGAGTCCGGTGACCAGCGTCGGCGGGGGGAATTCCGCGGCCGGAGGTGCCGCGGTCGGGGTACTACTCATGTTCGAGACGCCTTTCTCTCCACGGCCTTTCGCGCAGCCGGCGGGCCCTTGAAACGCGGCGCGAGCAACCGGGGTGACAACAGGGTAGCGGCCATGAGTGATTTGAATCACTGTTATCGAACTCCGCGGTCGCGATCGGCCCCCGGACCGTTGCCGAACCGGGGCGCGGGCGCGGGCTCGGCGGTCCGAACCCCTGCCCGGCGGCGGGTTCCGGGCCCGCGTATCGGGCGCCGATTCGAACTTTCCGGTGCACAGCAAAAGACCCCGGAAACGCCGTGGCGATCCCGGGGTCTTTTCGCGGTCAGGGATAGGCCTGAATTACCTCGACGCCGACCATCGCGTTGTACGAGTCGCAACTGGCCCACGACTGGTTCTGCCCGTACTCCATGGGACCGTACTTCCAGTAGGTGAAGGGCACCGGCCATGCGACGCAGGTCAGCTTCACCTGATGCCAGGTCGGCAATTCACAATTGGACATTCCGCCGGTGTTGAAAATGTTGTACAGGTGGCAGTTGGCCTGCCACACGGGCACATCATCGGCCGAGGCTGTTCCGCTGCCGGCGAGCACGAGACCCGCGGCCGCACTGGCAACGACGGCACTGGCAGCAAGCCGCTTCGCAGAGAGCATTCCGACCTCCTGAATTGGTGTTGTCTTCAAGCAAATCGCATACGACTGCTACTTGTTACGAAAACAAAAGAATTGAATATTGCGGAGGAAGTTCCTCTATTCGGAATTACGCACGGCACCTGATGCATTCAGCGCGGGAGCGGGGGTGGGCGATCGGGCACCAGGAGGGTGGCGATCGCTTCGCCGATGGGGACGGCGTTGTTCTTCTCCGCGGCCGCGGCAGGGCCGAGGGTCGCGTAGACGACCACGGTGGTGGCGGTCTTGGTGTCGTAGAAGGCGACTCCGTTGTAGCCGCCGTAGGCCGGGTTCATGAAGAGCCAGTCGGACAGGTGCGGGATACCGAAGGCGAAGTACTTCTCGGTGGTGAGCGGCCCGAGACCGGCGGTCGAGGGAGCCATCATCTGCTGGAATTGCCCGGTGGAGAGCAGTTCTCCCTTGCCGACGGCACGGACCCAGCGGCCGACCTCGGCGACGGTCGAATTCATGTTGCCGCTGTGCAGGAAGGCGGTCGGATTCCAGAAAGTGGCGTCCTCGAAGACCTTTCGCTCATCGGTGTAGCCGTGCAGGATCGGTTCGTCGATCCGAGCGGTCAGCACCACCGAGCTCTTCGACATTCCGAGCGGGTCCAGAATGTACTGGGAGATCAAGTCGCCCAATGGTTTACCCGATGCCTTCTGCATAACCTCGCCCAGCACGACCAGATCGCTGTGGGCGTAGGCGAAACTGGTTCCCGGGTCGAACAACGGCGGGCGAGCATTGGCCAGGTCCAGCAACTCCTGTGCCGTCCAGGTGTGGAATGGGTTGTCGCCGAATCGTTTCAGGAATTCCGGGTCGGTGACATAGTCCGCTATTCCGGAGGTGCTGTCGGCGAGCATGCGAGTAGTGATGCGGTCGGCGCGCGGGAAATTCGGCAGCCAGCGGGCGATCGGCTCGTCCATTTTCAGCACACCGGATTCGTCGAGCCGCCACAGCACGGTGGACAGCATCGGTTCCATCGGCTGACCTACCCGCAGTCGCATATCGGTGGTCGCCGGGACGCCCAGTGGCGAGTCGCCCACCGCGCCGGTGACGATTTCCCGGTTGTCGCGCCAGACGCCGTACACCGCCGCGGTGAGATCGAGTTCTGCCAGTTTCGCGCGCACGAGCCCGGTGATCCGGGCGGCTTCCGGGGAAGGGACCGTCGATCGGCTCGAACCGCTGTCCCGGTTCGTCCCGCACGCGCTGACGACCATGGTGAGCGCGACTGCGAGCGCCGCGCCGGCGCGCCATCGAGCGGACACACTCACCATCGGGCCCCTTCGTCGATGAAAACGGCCTGAGCAGCGTTGACCAGAATGTACGCCGGTAGCTGGACCATAGCCACGACCGGCGTGGAAAAGGCGTGGCGGAACCGGGCATCGGACTTGTACCTTCAAGTCCGCGGTCGACAGACCGCCGACTGATTCAGACCCGGGGGGGTCATGACAGACACCTTGTTCGCCGACGTGTCCACTTTTCAGGCACCGGTCGACGACGACTATCCCTACGAAGTCCTGTCGTTCCGCAGCAACGACGGCACCTACCGCGACGACCGGTTCGCGGACAACTATCGATGGGCCACCGCCGCGGCCGATTCCGGCCGGCTGGCGTGCTTCATCGTCTACTTCTACTGGCGCCCCAACTGGCAGGAAACGGTGCAGACCTGCATCGACCTGGTGAGCGAGGCGGGCGGCCCGCATCCGCGCATGATCGTGATGCTCGATGTCGAGCAGGGCGGCAATCCGGCCGGCGACCAATCCGACGGGGTGAATCACGCCTACTGGGCCGTCGCCGACTGGCTGGGTGATCCGCGCCGGGTCATCGGTTACGCCAACGCGGCCGACTTCGCGGCCATGTGGCCCACCCGGCCCGACGGCCTGCGCGTGGTCGCGGCGGGATACGGGCGCGATCCGCAGCTGCCGGGTCAGGTCGCACACCAGTACACCGACGGGGGCGGCTGGGGCGGAGGGCTGCCCGAGGGTTGCCCGCCGTTCGGACCCTGCGACATGAACAGCGCCGACGGCTTGTCCGCCGACGAGTTCGCCGCCGCCTGCGGCATCGTCGCCGCGCGCACCGGAGTCCGGGCATGATCGACGTTCTGATGATGCCGGGCACCTTCTGCCCGCACGGCGGCGACAACATCAGCGAAGAGTTCCTGCGCGACCTCGATCCCGCGCGGTTCACCACCCGCATCGTCGACTATCCGGCCGAATACGGCAGCCCCGGCACCTACGCCGACAGCCGCGCGGCGGGCCGCGAAGCCCTGCTCGGCGCGATCGGCGCGAGCCCGAATCCGGTTCTGCTGGGCGGGTATTCGCAGGGCGCGCAGATCGCCGGCGATGTCGCCGCCGAGATCTCGGCCGGACGGCATCCGGAGCTGGAGGTGCGCGGGGTGGCGTTGATCGCCGACCCGTCGCGCCCGCACGGTCGCTGCGCCGGCGCCGACCCGGGCGGCTGGGGCATCTCCGGGGAACGCGACACCGGCATACCTACCTGGTGGGCCGCCGCCCCCGGCGACCCGATCACCGCGCTCCCGGCGGGAAACCCCTTGCGCAGCTTGGCGGATATGACCGAGTTCTATTCGCTGAGTTCGCCCGAGGCGGTCGCACACTGGGCCCAGACCATGCTCGACACGGCTCTGAGCCGCAGCATGCAACCGTGGTGGACGCTCGACCACTGGCAGGACTGGGGTGGCGCCGCGGCCTGGATGAAGGGCTATCTCACCGATGGCCGGCACACCACCGCCTACCTGGCCGAGGGCCACTGCAAGGCGCTCGCCGACGCCGTGAACCAGGAGCTGTCCTGATGACCGGCCGAACCGAGCTCCGCACAGGAGGATTCGATGCCGTTCCTCGGTGAACAAGCCATCGTCGTCGAGGAGGTCGACGCGGTCAGGTGGCGGCTACAGGCACCCCTGACCTACCGGGCGGCCACCGACGTCTTCCACGTCCCGGTCGGCTTCCTGACCGACTTCGCCTCGGTCCCAAGGCCTTTGATCTGGCTGATCCCCCGCTACGGCGCCTACACCCGAGCCGCGATCGTCCACGACTACCTGTGCGAGCATGCCCCGGTCGACCGATCCGACGCCGACGGCATCTTCCGCCGCATGCTCCGCGAGTGCGGCGTCTCCGCGCCCCAGCGCTGGATGATGTGGGCCGCCGTGCGTTTCGGCGGCCGCATGTCCGGCGCGGGTCTCCGCGAATGGCTGTTGTTCCTGCCGATCGCACTGCCGGCCGTACTGTTCCTGGCGGTCCCGTTCCTCATCGACAGTCTGTTCTTGCTGTTGTTCCGGGTGTGCACGGAACTACCGGCGGACATCCCGGTAGAGCGCCGGAGGGAAGAGGGCGCGGTCCTTCGACTCGAGGCGAGGGCCGAGGCAGCGGTCGAGCGGGTCGCGCACCGCTGACGGGCGTGCGCGGCCGGCCCGGCTATTGCGTTGCGACTCTTCCCGATGCGGTGAGAGTGACGCGGACGACGGCACGGACGGTTTCGGCGATTGCCTCCGCGGAGGACGCGTCGAACTTGCCGTCGAGATGCAAGAAGGCCAGGCCGTGCACCAGCGACCAGGTAGCTTTCGCCCCGGCGTCGGCGTCCACGTCGGGGAAGGCCTGGTGGACAATGCTTTTCAGGTAGTCGGTGATCGCGTCCACGGCGGCCACCCGATCGGGGCTGCCGGAATCGCTGGGCTCGACGAACATCGCCCGGAACAACCCGGGCCGCTGCAGGGCGAACTGAACGTAGGCGATCGCGATGTCGGCGAAGTCGTCGGCGGTCTTCGGGTCGGGGTTCGCGGCCGCCAGGTGTTGGGCGAGTTCGCGGTAGCCGACGGCAGCGACCGCGGACAGCAGGGCCTGACGGTTGGCGAAATGCCGGTAGGGCGCGGCGGTGGAGACGTCGGCACGGCGGGCCACCGCGCGCAGCGAAAGCTCGCTCGAGCCGCCTTCCTCGAGCAGTTCGATGGCCGCACGAACGAGGGCGGCGGGCAGGTCGCCGTGGTGGTACGCGCTCGTCGTGGGTCGCATCACTCCAACCTAACAAGTGTTGACACCGTTTACATCGATCCTGACATCAGCGTCACACACATCATGTGAGCACGTCGGAGCGGTGACGTTGGGGGCCGCCGGGACCCGGCGAAAGTGCTGCGGATCGAGTACCGGGAGCGCGCGGGTACTGCGTTCGCAGTACGCGAGACGGCCTTCACGTGGACGATGCCGACTACAGAGGCCTCCAACGAGCATGGCCGTATGGCGAAACTCCTGTACCGGGTCGGCCGGTTCGCGTTCGAGAAGCGGCGGCTCGTCGTGCTGCTCTGGGTGGGTCTGCTGGCCGCGCTGGCGATCGGGGCCGCCAGCGCGCCGCCGGCGCCGCCGGACACCTTCTCGATTCCGGGCACCGAGTCCCAGCAGGCGTTCGACCTGCTGGAACAGCGTTTCCCGGGCACCAAATCCGATGGGGCGCAAGCCCGGATCGTGTTCGTCGCACCCGAGGGACAGCAGATCGGTTCCGACGCCAACAAGGCGGTGGTGGAGCGGATCGTCGCCGACGTCTCGAGTGGCGCACAGGTGAAGGGCGTGCTCGACCCGTTCCAGACCGGGGCGGTCAGCAAGAACGGCAGCACCGCGTACGCGACCGTGAGTTACGGCGCCTCCAGCGACAATCTCACCGATGCGACGAAGACAGCGCTGACCGACGCGATGCACACCGGCGAGTCGGCCGGGGTCACGGTGGAGATCGGCGGGTCCGCGCTGCAGGCCAAGCCGGAAATGGCCGGGGCGACCGAAGCCATCGGCATCGCCATCGCCGCCATCGTGCTGATGATCACCTTCGGGGCGTTCGCGGCGGCCGGGTTGCCGCTGATCACCGCGCTGATCGGGATCGGCGTCGGGATCGCCGCGATCGTGGCGATCGGGATGTCCACCACCACGACGACGCTCGCCATGATGCTCGGGCTCGCGGTCGGCATCGACTACGCGCTGTTCATCGTGTCGCGCTACCGCACCGAACGCGCCGAGGGTTACAGCGCGGCCGAAGCCGCCGGCGGGCCGTCGGAACCGCCGGATCCGCGGTGGTTTTCGCGGGACTCACCGTGGTGATCGCACTGGCCGGACTGGCCGTGGTCGGTATTCCGGCCCTCACCAAGATGGGGTTGGCCGCGGCGGGCACCGTCGCCGTCGCGGTGACGATCGCGTTGACCTTGCTGCCCGCGTTGCTCGGGTTCTTCCAGAATGCCGTGCTGCCCAAGGCTTCCCGCAAGGCGCGGGACGGTCGGGACAACCCGCCGGCCGACCGGGTTCCGGCCGGCAAGCCCGGCATGGGCACCCGCTGGGCGCGGTTCGTCGTCCGCCGCCCGGTGGCGGTGCTGGTGATCGGCCTGGTCGGTATGGGTGCGCTCGCGCTGCCGATGACCAGCCTCGAACTCGGTATGCCCGGTGACGAGGCACAGCCGACGTCGACGACGCAGCGCCGCGCCTACGACGCGCTCGCCGAGGGCTTCGGTCCCGGCTTCAACGGGCCGCTCACCGTCGCACTCGACGTCAAGGGCGTCAGCGATCCGCGGGCCGCGGTCGAACAGGCGACCAGCACCCTGGCCGCGACCAAGGGAGTCGTGTCGGTGTCGCCCGCGATGTTCAACCAGGCCGGGGACGCGGCCATGGTCACCGTGGTGCCCGCGACCGGTCCCTCGACCACCGCGACCAAGGATCTCGTGCACACCCTGCGCGGCGAGGCGAGCGATCTGCAGACGGCGACCGGCGCGACCATGCTGGTCACGGGTGCGACCGCGATGAATATCGATGTCTCGCAGAAGATGGCCGACGCGCTGCTGCCGTATCTGGCCGTGGTGGTCGGGCTCGCGATTCTGCTGCTGATGGTCGTGTTCCGGTCGATCGCCGTGCCGATCAAGGCGGCCCTCGGATTCCTGCTGTCGGTGGGCGCGGCCTTCGGTGTGATCGTGGCGGTCTTCCAGTGGGGTTGGCTGGCCGACCTGATCGGAGTTCACCAGACCGGTCCGGTGATGAGCATGATGCCGATCTTCCTGATCGGCGTGGTGTTCGGCCTCGCCATGGATTACGAGGTCTTCCTCGTCACCCGGATGCGGGAGGCGTTCGCGCACGGCGAGACCGCGCACGAGGCCATCGTCACCGGATTCCGACACAGCGGCCGGGTGGTGGTGGCCGCGGCCGCCATCATGATCGCGGTGTTCGCCGGATTCATCGGCGGCGGTGAACCGATGATCAAGATGATGGGTCTCGGGCTCGCCGCGGCGGTCTTCTTCGACGCCTTCATCGTTCGCATGACGCTGGTGCCGGCGGTGCTCGCGCTGCTCGGCGACAAGGCGTGGTGGCTGCCGGGGTGGCTGGCGCGGATCCTGCCGAACGTGGACGTGGAGGGTGAGAGCTTGAACCGTCACGAGGCCGTGGAACCGGAGCGGGAGCTCGAATCCGTGCGCGCCTGATCGATGACAGGCATCGGTAGGCCGTCCCGGGTGGGCGGCCTACCGGTCACTTCGGGACCTGCCGATTAGTGTTCTCGACGAGGAGAAGAGTGCGGATGACCGCCGAATGGTCGCAGTGGCCGCGCCGGCACAGCCGGGTGGTCGATGTGGTCGTGGCGATTCTGCTGTGCGCGCTCGCCACCTACGCGAGCCGGTTCATCGATCACGGCAACGGGCAGGGCCCGGTGGTGGTGCGGCCGTGGTCGCCCGGGGTGTTCGCGTTGTCGGCGACTGCCTCGCTGGCGTTGTTGTGGCGCCGGGAGTTTCCGCGGGCGGTGCTGGCGATCACGACGGCCTGCGGTATCGCGATCGGCGCCTTGGGTTTCGAGGTGTCGGTGTTCACGGCGGGCGCGGCGTTCGTCGCGATGTACTCGTTGGGACTGTGGTATCCCGATGCGCGCACCGCCAAGCTCGCGCCGATCGTCGCGGGCGGCGCGCTGTTGATCACCTCCCTCGTACACGACTTCAATCCGCTGCTGACCGGGGGACGCATCACGCTGGTCGCCGGGGACCTGCTGGCGGGCGCGTTCGCCGAGGCCGGTCGCAATCGGCGCAACTATCTGGCCGCCTTGCACGCACGCGCGGAGCTGGCCGAACGGACCCGTGAGGAGGAGGCGCGGCAGCGGGTCGGCGAGGAGCGGGTCCGGATCGCGCGGGAACTGCACGACATCGTGGCGCATCACATGGCGTTGGCGCACGCTCAAGCTTCCACCGCCGCGTACCTGCTGCGGAGCCAGCCCGATCAGGCGCAGGGGATGCTCGACGAGCTGGCGGGTACGACCTCCGCGGCGTTGCGTGAGCTCAAGGCCACCGTAGGGCTGCTGCGTGAAGACGATTCCGATGCTCCGCTGGAGCCGACGCCCGGCCTGGCTCAACTCTCGGAACTGCTCACCTCTTTCGAGCGGACCGGCTTGACCCTGTCGCTGTCGATCACCGGGGTGCCGCGACCGCTCTCGCCGGGCGCGGATCTGACGGCGTACCGGATCATCCAGGAGGCGCTCACCAATGTCACCAAGCACGCGAGCACCGCGACCGCGAATGTGCGACTGGTCTACTCGCGTCTGCTGCTGACCATCAGCATCAGCGACGACGGCGGTGACGCTACCGAAACTGTTCGCGGCGACCAGGATTCGGCCGGGCAAGGGTACGGCCTGATCGGCATGAACGAGCGCGCCGTCTCCGTCGGCGGTCACCTGCGCGCCGGCCGCAAGCCCGGCGGCGGTTTCGAAGTCACCACCGAACTCCCCCTCGAGCCCCCGCAATCCCCCGACGACGAGGACAAGACGCCATGACCATCCGGGTACTGCTCGCCGACGACCAAGCCCTGCTGGCCGGCACCTTCCGGCTCCTGATCGATTCGGCCGAGGACATGGAGGTGGTCGGTATCGCCGGAAACGGCCGGGAGGCGGTCGAACTCGCACAGGCCACCACCCCCGACGTCGTGGTCATGGATATCCGTATGCCCGGCGTCGACGGCCTCACCGCCACCCAGGAGATCTGCGCCGATCCCGCCCTGCACGACACCCGAGTCATGATCCTCACCACCTTCGAACTCGATGAGTATGTGGCCCAGGCCCTTCGCGCCGGAGCCAGCGGCTTCCTCGGCAAGGACGTAGGCCCCGAAGAACTGCTCCGCTCCATCCGCGCGGTAGCCGCCGGCGACGCCCTGCTCTCCCCCACCGCCACCCGCACCTTGATCGCCCGCTACCTCTCCCGCCCCGAAAGCCGCATCAGCGCCGCCGATTCCCTCGACGTCCTCACCGCCCGCGAACGCGAGGTCGTCGCCATGGTCGCCGAAGGCCTCTCCAACGAGGAAATCGCTGAAAAAATGTACGTCAGCCCCCTCACAATCCGCACCCACGTCCAACGAGCCATGTCCAAACTAGGCGTCCAAAACCGAGCCCAACTCGTCGTCCTGGCCTTCCAATCCGGCCTGGTCCGCGTCGAACCACCCCGCCCCTGACCTATTGCGCGGACCGGACACCAGCGACTGGCGCAGCTACCCTCTCCCGCATCACCACTGCGCCTGCCAGCAACGACAGCGCCACGACATAGAGCAACCGGACTCCCACCACGAACGGCTGAAATGGCAAGGGCATCAGCGGGAGCAGCGACAAACAGATCGCGGCGACCAGACCGGCCGCCAGCCAGAACCGCTTCGGTTCGCGCCGGGTGACCGGTGGTTCACCGTGCCAGGCCCGCAGCAGTCCGCGGCGACCGATGTAGTAGAACAATCCAACCGCGAGTGCCGCACCGACGAAGGTCGATGTCTGCTGCAGCAGGTACCACCAGGGCCTGCCCAGCAGACCTGGCTGCAACAGCACGGGAAAGCTGGCCACACCCCAGCCATGCCCGCCGGCCGGATCATGCGTGAACCCGTCCCAGAAGATATGGGTGACCGCACCGATCAGGATCGAGTATCCCGTGACATACCACGGATATCGGACGACACCGAGTACGCCGTAGGCGGGCAGATCGAACGCACCGAGTCGCGGCAGATGCGCGCCAATCGCCGGTGCACCCCAACGGATCACCAACGTAGCGACGATCCCCATCGGCAGACACCACCACAACAACGCAGGCAGTGTGTGCGTCTCCGGAAACGAAAAGAACCCTGCCACCGGATAGGGGGCGTCGGGAACCGCGGCGCCCACCACCAACGCGACACCGTCCAGGTGACGAGGCCACCGCATCTTCAACGGGAGTACGGCCAACGCATGCGAAGGAAAGGTGAGCGGCACGACCAAGTCTATCCAGCACCGTTTCAACCCGTTCCGAGACGCGTCCGCAAACGCCGTTCAACCGTGGGCTTCCAGGTCGGTGTCGGACGCGATCTCGTAGCCGTCGGGCTATTTCACGATTCGCCGTTGCGGAAGTACAGGGTGTTCGCGCCGTGGGCGGAGAGGGGGCCGGCTTCGGCGGCCTGGCGGATGCCGCTGCCGGGGAGGCAGGTGAGTTTGGTGAACATGGTGGTGTTGCCGAAGGCGGAGCGGACCTGGGTTTCGGAGGCGTAGTCGGCGCCGTAGTCGGAGAGGGCCTTGAAGTCCAAGGGGGCCAAGGGTTTTTCCAAAGGGATTTGGGCGGCGGGGAGGCCCAGGCAGGCGTATTGGGTGGCGGCGCCGCCCTCGTACCAGCACAGTTCGTAGGACATCTGTTCGGTGGTGGTGACGCTGACGACCGGCCATTCCTGGGATAGGCGCAGGGCCAGGGGGTGGCGGCCGACGGGGGCGACCTCCCAGTTGAGGCTCTTCACCGAGACCCAGTGTTCGGAGACCTTCTCGATGAGGACGACATCCTCGCCGAGGCGTTCGGCCCGGTTGACCTCGGGCTCGGGTGTGCTCCAGTGCTTTTCGTCGACACCCTGGTAGGCGGTGCTGGGGACCGCCTGGGCGTTGTCGGCGGTGTAGGCGGCGAGGATGGCCGCGCGCACCAGGGTGACGGCGTTGCGGGAGGAGCAGCGCACGCTCAGCGCGCCGAAGGAGGTGCTGATCTCGACCGGCTTGGAGGGCTGATCGGGGAGTGCGCCCGCAGCGATCGGCTTGAGGCCGACCAGGGCCAGCTGCCAGTTGATCTCCTCGATGGTGGCCAGGTCACCGGCCGTCTGGTAGAGGATCTGCTGCTGGGTCAGGTAGCCGGCGCGTTCGAGGGTGGCGCATTCGAGTTTGCGCAGGGCGGTGACGGTCTTGCCGGTGAATCCGATGTCCTCGACCCGGATTTCACGCAGCCGCTGCGTCATGCCCGCGGTGGTGACGTTGGCGTAGCACTCGCGGTACATGGCCAGGGCCTGCTTGCGCTGGCGGCCCACCATGAGGGTGCGTAGGAGGGTGTTCAATGTGGCCAGGTACCGGTTGGCCTGGTCCGGGTCGGCGGCGAACAGGCCCGCGCGGATGCGCACCGCATCCTCGCCCGCGGCCACGGCGGCCTTGGGGTCGAGGCGACACAGCCACACACTGCACTTGGACAGCGCATCGGCCGACGCGCCCGCCGCGAGGGGATAGTTCTGCGCCACATGCCGATACGCCGAACAAGCGTTGCGGATGGTGGAGGTGGCCAGCTCCCGATGCCCGATCGTGCGGGCGGCCTGCTCGAACAGCCGCAGCGCCTCCGTCACCTCCGCGGCGAACGGCGCGGTCACGTGCCCGGCGGTGAGCCAGCGCAACCGGATCAGCACGGCTTCCTGCGCGGGCTCCAGCGCCGACGCGGACCGATCCCGTTGTTCCGGATCGTTCTTGGTCGCCATCAGCGCCCGGGCCAGCTCGGACAGTGTGGTGGCCAGCGCCAGCTCCGGCCCGATCGACCGGTCCCGTGCTGCCCCGCGATCCGCGGCCACTTGCCGCTCGATGGCGCTGAGATCCATTGCGACCTTCAAAATCCCGTACCCCGTACTGCTTCGATCACCACAAACGTTGATCGCCCATCGACCGACCGCGTATTTGCGCCGAGTCTGCCACAAATCCTGGACGCGGGTCGGGCGTCCGCCGTATGCCCGGATTTCTTGCCATCGGCACGTCGCGCCCGCTATCAGGCCGAATGGGTCGGCGGCCTCAGTCCGGATGGGTGTAGCGCAGTTGCCCCGCTTTGCCGCGGTCGTATTCGGTTCGGCCCGAGAGATGCTGTGGCACACCGACTTCCCACCACGCGCCCGCCTCGGTCCAGGCGGACGGCCGGGTGCGGACCACGACGACGGCGGGCCGGGACTCGGCCCGCGCGGCTACTCGCGCGCGGGCGTATGCCTCCCGAAACTCATCGAGCTCGCCCGCGCTGAACACCGCGCAGCCCAGCGCTGCCGCATGTGCGGCGAAGTCCACGCGCGGCGGGGTCGCGTGATTGGTCCGGCAGTCGGCGTAGAAGTTGTTGAACGGCGTCCCGCCCTGGCCTTCCTGCAACCGTGCGATGACCGCGTATCCGTCGTTGTCGCACACCACCGCGACCAGCGGGTGCCCGGCGAACGCCGCGGAGAACAGCTCGGAGTTGAGCATCAGGTACGAGCCGTCGCCGAGCAGCGTGGTGACCAGGCCGTCGGTCCCCGTGCGCGCGAGCGCCGCACCCCAGGCCCCGGCGAGCTCGTATCCCATACAGGAGAAGCCGTATTCGACATCCATCGTCGGCACGCCCCCGGTGGCTCGCCAGCCGCCCACGAGTTCTCCGGGCATCCCGCCCGATGCGGTCATGACATAGTCCGAGGCTTCACTGAGCTCGTTGACCACGCCGACGACCTGCGCGTAGCTGGGCATGCCCGGTGTCGGCGCGCGCAGTTTGTCGATGTGCGCGTCCCACTCCGACCGCACCGCCTGCGCCCGCACGGTCCAGTCCGGATCGGCCGTCCACTCCCCCAGGTCGGATCCGAGGTCGCGCAGGGTGGCGTCGGCGTCGCCGACCACCGCCAGCGCACCGTGCTTGACCGCGTCGAAGCGCGCGGTATTGATGTGCACCAGACGGACTTCCGGCGCGAACACCGTCCACGACGCGGTGGTGAAGTCCTGGAGTCGGGTGCCGACTGCCAGCACCACATCCGCCGCCCCGGCCAAGGCATTGGCCGACGCCGCACCCGTGATGCCGAGCGGACCCGCGAACAGCGGATGACCGTGCGGAACCAACGTGCGCCCGGCGGTGGTCTCGGTGACCGGAATACCGTGCCGCTCAGCGAATTCCAGCGCCTGCCCGCCCGCACCCGAGTATCGGACGCCGCCGCCGAGCACCAGCAGCGGCCGACGCGCCTCCCGCAGCACGCGCACGGCGTCGGTGACAGCGCGCCGATCCGGCCGTGGGCGCGGGACGTGGTGCAGCACCGGCTCGAACAGGGCGTCGGGGAAGTCGTAGGTCTCGGCCTGCACGTCCTGCGGCAGCGCCAGCACCACCGGCCCGGCGTCGGCGGGGTCGGTGAGCACCCGCGCCACCTGCGGCAGTGTCGCGATCAGCTGCTCGGGCCGGGTGATGCGATCGAAATACCGGCTCACCGGCCGGAAGGCGTCGTTGACGGTGGCGGTCGGATCACCGAAGTGCTCCACCTGCTGCAACACCGGATCGGGGGCGCGACTGACGAACGTGTCGCCGGGCAGCAGTAGCACCGGCAGCCGATTCGCGTGCGCCACACCGGCGGCCGTCACCATGTTCAGCGCGCCCGGCCCGATCGAGGAGGCGGCGACGGCGACCTGCCGCCGCTGGGTGGCCTTGGCCAGCCCGACCGCCGCCAGCGCCATACCCTCCTCCGTGTGCCCGCGCCACAGCGGCAAGGCGTCGCGGTACTCGGCCAGCGCGGTGCCCAGGCCGAGCACATTGCCGTGCCCGAAAATGCCGAACACGGCGGGGAACAACGGCACCTCGACGCCTTCGAGGGTTTCCGAGCGTTGCGCGACCAGCCAGGCCACCAGTGCTTGCGCTGTCGTGAGCTTCATCCGAGCCGTCCTTCGGGGGCAGTGACGGGGCCGGCGTGGGAGGTAAGGGGGCACCGCGGATCCGGCGTCTGCCGCGCCCACTCCGCTCGCACCCAGGCGTGCGCGGGGTCGTCACAGAAGGCCATGGACCGTTCGGGCGCGGGACCGGCCAGCACGTTCAGGTAGTACATGGGATAGCCGGGGGCGGCCGCGCACGGACCGTGGTAGCCGTGCGGGATCAGGAAGACGTCGCCGTCGCGAACGGCCACGTTCTCGTCGAGGGACCCGTCGTGGGTATAGGTGCGGTGCAGCCCGAAACCCTCGGGGCCGGGGTGATTCCGTCGCGTCCGGCGATGCGGAAGTAGTAGATCTCCTCGTTGACGACCTCGCATTCGGAGGCTTCGTCGTGCTTGTGCGGCGGGTAGGAGGACCAGTTCCCGTCGGGGGTGAGCAGTTCGCACGCGTTGAGCTTGTCCGCGTGCTCCCACGCCCCGGGCGTCCCGAAGTTGGTGACCTGCCGGGTCGCCGGCCCCGCGCCGCGCACCTCGACCGGAACCCGCTCGGCGGGACCGTATTTCGGATCCAGTCGACGCGTACACCGTGCCATCGGCAGAGCCACCTCGATCCCCGCCACCGTGGACAGCTCCACCTCGGCGTCCCTGGGCACGTACGCGAAGTCGCTGACCCGCGTGAAAACCGAATCGCGCCCGGCGAGTTCGAACACCAGCCCGTCCACCCGCACCGTGCACGCGCCCGCCAGCGGCAATACGAACGCCTCGAATTCCCCGGTCCGCAGCACCCGCCGCTCCCCCGCGCCGAGCCGCAGCACCCGCAGCCCGGCGTAGGACCACCCGGCGGCTTCGGGCGTCAGCCACACCGGATCCCCGGAATCGGCCAGCGTTCCGGCCGGTCGATGCAGCCCGTTCACCGCCGCCTCCTCGTGGGCCGGAGCGCGCCCCGGCTGCTCATCGCGCCACCTCCAGCACGCGCGCCGCGGCCCGCACCGCGCCCGCGACGTCACCGTCGGGCGGGTAGAGCAGGCTGCGGCCGACGACCAGGCCCCGCGCGACATCGTGGCGCAGCGCCGCACCCCAGGACGAGAGGTCGGCCTCGGGGTCCCCGGAGGGCTCGCCGCCCAGCACCAGCACGGGCAGCGTGGTGGCATCGAGCACCGAAACATCCTCGGGCGCGGGGATTTTCAGCCAGGTGTACGCCGAGGTGACGCCCAGCCCCGATGCCACGGTGATGGCGCGTTGCAGTGAGGCGGAGTCCTTGTGCATGATCAGCGCCCCGCTGTGGTCGCGCGCGTAGGGCAGCGGTTCCACCATGGCCATCAACCCGTGCTCGGCCAGCTCGGATACCGCGCGGGCGCAGGCTTCCAGGGTCGGGATGGTGCCGGGATCCGAATCCACCAGGCGCAACAGCATTTTCCCGCCGTCGAGACGGTATTTGACGAGCGCTTCGGCGTCGTAGCCGGTGAAGCGGTCGTCGATCTCCCAGTCGGCCCCCGCCAGTCCGCCGCGGTTCATGGAGCCGATGACGATCTTGTCGTGGACGGCGTCGAGGAGCAGGAGTTCCTCCACGATGTCGGGTGACCCGAGCACGCCGTCCACCGCTGGGTCGGCCAGCGCGATGAGCAGGCGTTCCAGCAGAGTGCGGCGGTCGGCCATGGCGGTCCGGTCGGCGCCGACGCCCAGGGCCCCGCGCGCCGGGTGGTCGGCGGCGACGAGGAACAGGGTGCCGGTATCCGACAGCAGACTCCGGCGCCGCCGCCGGTCGGCGTAGGCGTGCCGGACGGCCTCGGGATCGGTGGCGCGGGTGCGGAGCAGGTCGTACCACCGCGCGTCGGTCAGGTGCACAGCATCTCCTCGATCTCGGCGGCGGTCGGCATGGCGTCGGCGCAGGCCAGCCGCGAGGCCACCAGCGCGCCGGCGGCATTGGCGTAGGCGGCCACCCGGTGCGGGTCCCAGCCGGACAACAGTCCGTGGATCAGCGCGCCCCCGAAGCCGTCGCCCGCGCCCAGCCCGCACCGCACCCGCACCGGGCACGGCGGCACCGTCCAGCGTTCGGCTTCGGTGGCGATGAGCACGCCCTCCGCGCCGCGTTTCACCACGGCCATCCGGACCCCGCGCGCCAGCAGCCGGTCGGCGGCCTCGTCGGGATCGGCGGTGCCGACCGCCACCTGCACCTCGGTTCGATTGCCCACCACCACGTTCACGTGATCGACCATCCAGCCGATCTCGGCGCGCGCGGTCTTCACGTCGGGCCAGAACATGGGCCGGTAGTCCAGATCCAGCACCGTGTGCCCGTGTCGCGCCCGGCGCTCCAAGACGGCGCGCTGGGTGGCGCGGCCGGGTTCGGCGCTGACACCGGTCCCGGTCACCCACAGCAGCGGCACGGAATCCACTACTTCCCAAGGGATCTCATCCACGGTGAGCGTGAGGTCGGGCGCGATGGGCGCGCGATAGAACAGCAGCGGCGGGTCCGCGGGCGGATTCAGTTCGCAGAACACCACCGGTGTCTGCAGATCAGGCGATGTCCCGACATACCGGGCCGAGACCCCGAACCCCTCCAGCGCGTCGCGCACGAAGTCGCCGAACCCGTCGGGCCCGACCTTGGTGAGCACCGCGGTGCGGCGACCCAGTCGCGCCGCCGCCACCGCGACATTGGTGGCGGTCCCGCCGAGGAACTTGGCGAAGCTCCGAACCTGCGCGAGCGGCACCCCGCTCTGCTCGGGATACAGGTCGACTCCGACCCGCCCGATCGTCAGCACATCCAGCTCGGTCACGGCACCACCCGCTCCAATTCGTGTTGCAACGCTTCGAGTTCCGCACCGCCGGCCATCAACCGGGTCAGCTCGGTGAGGTCGATCTCCGACTTCTCGTAACTGCCCAGCGCCGACCCGCGCTTGAGCAGCAGGAACCGGTCCCCGACCGGGTAGGCGTGGTGCGGATTGTGGGTGATCAGCACGACGCCGAGCCCCCGATCGCGGGCCTGCACCACGTAGCGCAGCACCACACCGGCCTGTTTGACGCCCAGCGCCGCGGTCGGCTCGTCGAGAATGAGGACCTGGGCCCCGTAGTGCACCGCGCGGGCGATGGCCACGCACTGGCGCTGACCGCCGGACAGCGTCCCCACCGGCTGCTCCAGGTCGGGGATGTCGATCCCCATGTCCGCGAGTCCCTTTCGCGCGATGTCCTGGGCCTGCCTGCGGTCCAGCAGTTCCAGCGGCCCGTACCGTTTGACCGGCTCGGAGCCCAGCACGAAATTGCGCCACACACTCATCAGCGGCACCACCGCCAGATCCTGATACACGGTGGCGATGCCGAGGTCCAAAGCCGCACGCGGCGAGGACAATCGGAGCTCACGGCCCTCGATGCGCAGCTGCCCGCTGTCGTGCTGATGCACGCCCGACAGGATCTTGATCAGCGTGGACTTGCCCGCGCCGTTGTCGCCCAGCACGCAGGTGACCTGACCGGCGTTCACCACCGTCGACACGTCGCACAACGCCACCACGCCGCCGTAACTCTTACCGATGCTGACGGTTTCGATGAGCGGCGGCGCGCTCTGCTGCTCGGTCATCGCCGGACCCTTTCGGCTCGCTTCTTGAACGCGTTGTTGACCAGCACGGCCGAGAACAACAGCAGGCCGAGGAAGAGCATGAACCAGTCGCTGTTCCAGCCCGCCAGCACGATGCCCTGCCGCGCCATCCCGAAGATGAGCGCCCCGAGCGCCGCGCCCACCACCGAGCCGAAGCCGCCGGTGAGCAGGCAGCCTCCGATCACGGCGGCGATGATGTACTGGAACTCCAGTCCCACACCCTGATTCGCCTGCACGCTGGCGAACCGCAGCAGATTGCACGCGCCGACGATCCACCCCGCGAACGCGGTCGTCATGAACAGCAGGATCTTGGTGCGGGTGGCGGGCACGCCGACCGCGCGGGCGGTGGGCAGCGAACCGCCGACCGCGAAGATCCAGTTGCCGAACCTGGTGCGCGCCAGCACGATCGCCGCGACCGCGGTGACCGCGATCCACCACACCACCGACGCCTGGATGCTGGCGTTGCCGATCTTGGTTGTGGAGGCGAAAACCCAACCGGCGGACTGATATCCGTCCGCGGACCGCATCCCCGACACCTGCACGGTGCCGGTGGCCCACCGGGTCACACCGAGATTCAGGCCCTGTAAGGCCAGGAACGTGCCCAGCGTGACGATGAAGCTCGGCAGCCCGGTGCGCATCACCACCCAGCCGTTGAGCGCGCCGACGGCGAGCGCGAACGCCAGCGACACCGCCAGCGCGAACCACACGTTCCAGCCCGCGTGCACCGCGAGCAGGCCGGTGATCAGCGCGGTGGAGGCGGTCATCACGCCGGTGGACAGGTCGAACTCCCCGCCGATCATGAGCAGGGCCACCGCGACCGCCATGATGCCGAGCGTGGAGGCGTCATCCAGCCAGGTCGAAATGCCCAAGGGGTTCAGGAATTTGGTGGTGATGACGGTGAAGAACACGAACACCGCCACCGCGCCCAGCAGCGCGCCGACCTCGGGCCGGGCGACCAGGCGGTTCAGGATGGCCATGCGGTCCGGCGGCGCGGCGGCGGTCCCGGACGCCGTCTCGGATGCCTCTGTCGTAGTAGTCATTTCCGCGTCTCCCGGCCCGGTCACCGCGTGCCCTGGCCGACCAGGGCGGCGACGGCATCGACGGTGGTCTTGTCCACGAATGCCGGTCCGGTCTGCACCGGATGGCCGCCGCCCACGGCATTGAGGTTCGACTTGTAGAGCTTCAGCATGACCACCGGCAGATAGCCCTGCTCGTACTGCTGCTGATCCACCGCGAACAGCAACGTCCCGGCCTGGATCGCGCGCACCACATCGGAATTCAGGTCGAAGGTGGCGACGGTGGTCTTGGCCGAGGACTCCTTCACCGCGTCCACCGCGCGAGCGGCGATCTGCGAGTTCAGGGTCAGCACCGCGTCGATGGAACGATCGGCCTCGAGCGCGCCCTTGATCCGTGACTGCACATCGGTCGGATTGTTGATGTCGACCTGCAGCGTGGTTGCCGCGCCGAAGCCCTGGATGGCGCCGGCGCAGCGTTCATTGGCCCCGACATTGCCCGCCTCGTGAATCACGCACAGCATCTTGTGTTTTCCGGCGTCGGCCAGCCGTTTCCCGGCGGCCTCGCCGGCCAGCCGCTCGCTCTGCCCGACATGGCCGATGGCCCCGAACCGGGCGCTCTCGGCCTCCCCGGAGTTGATCGTCACCACCGGAATGCCCGCGGCCACCGCCTTCTCCACCGACGGCCGCAGCGCATCCGGATTGGCCATGGACACCACCAGCCCGTCCACGCCCTGGGCGACGGCGTTGTCGATCAGCTTGGCCTGCTGGGTCGGATCGCCCGCCGAGTTGTATTCGACCCGGATGCCGAGATCCTTCCCGGCGGCCTCGGCGCCGTTCTTCACCACGTTCCAGAAGGCGTCGCCGGGCGACCCGTGGGTCACCACGGCCACCGACTTCACCGCCCCGACCGCGACCGGGGCTGCGGTGGTTCCGTTGACATCGGCGCCGGGGCCGCTGCAGGCGGCGAGCACGGCCGCGGCGGCCAGCCAGGGCGCCAGGCGCAGCCGGCGGACGCGGCGCGCACGGGGGAATGCGGACATCGTCGTCACCTCCCCACTAAATCCGAGCCGAGGTGAGACCGGCGGCGATCTCGGCCAGGTGTCGCAGACTTTGTCGCGCGGCCGCGGTCGCGGCCGCGGCGGTCTCGCCCGGGCGCAGCGCGGTGTCCTGCTCGATCACGTACCAGCCGCGGTAGCCGCCGGCGTGCGCCGCGCGGACCAGGGCGGCGACCTCGACGTCGCCCGCACCCAGCGGAACATAGAGTCCCTGCCGCACCGCCTCGCTGTATTCGACTGCGCCGCTGCGGACTTCGGCGGCCAGCGCCGCCCGGACATCCTTGAGATGGATGTGCCCGAGGCGATCGGGGTGGCGGCGGGCCAGCTCGACCGGGTCGGCGCCCCCGATGAGCAGGTGCCCGGTGTCCAGGCACAGGTCCAGATCGGAGTCGGCGAGGAAGCGTTCCACCTCGGCGGCGGTCTCGACGTGGGTGCCCACATGCGGGTGGACGGCAAGGCGCAGGCCGTGTTCGGCGGCGATGTCACCGACGGCGCCCGCTGTGTCGAGCAGCGTGCGCCACTGCCGCGCATCGAGCGGCGTGCGGGTGTCGTAGCCGTCGTGGCCGGTGGCGGCGGCCAGCACCAGGACCTCGGCGCCGGCGGCCGCGAACTGCGCGGCGGCGGTCCGCGCGGCGGTCAGGGCCCAGCTCGGTTCCCGGTGCAGTGCGAGCGCCAGGAAGCCACCGATCGGCGCGATACCGTAGCCGCGCAGGGTCTTCCGGAGTTCGGCGGGGTCGGCGGGCAGGTATCCCGGCGGCCCGAATTCGGTCGCGGTGAGGCCGAGGCTCGCCATCTCGGCCAGGACGATGTCCGGGTCGAGGACGTGACCCCAGCCGGGGACCTCGCAGACCCCCCAGGAGATCGGCGCGGCGGCGATTCGCAATGGAGACAATGGATGGAGCGGTTCGGTCATCGGCACTTCCAGACCCGTCGTTGGCCATCGTGTGAGGCGCTTGCCGTCGATATTGGAGCGCTCCAACAATGTAACCTGGCTCACTCGGGTGTCAAGGTCCCGACATGCGCCCCAAAGTTGCCCGTACACACCGAAAATGGTGTCTTGCAGGAGGAATGACAGACCGGAACCGCGCCGGAAAAGTCCTATTAGAGCGCTCCATTGCCTCGCTCCCCGGCCACGATGTAGCGTGCGACACATGACCAGACCGACCATGGAGGATGTCGCCGCTCGCGCCGGCGTCTCCCGGGCGCTGGTCTCGCTGGTCATGCGCAACTCGCCCAAGGTCAGTGAGCACCGCCGCCGCGCGGTGCTGGCGGCGGCCGCCGACCTCGGCTACCACCCGCACGCCATGGCCCGGTCGCTGGCCAGCCGCACCTCGAACATCATCGGCGTCATGGTGTCCGACCTGCGCAATCCCTTCTTCGCGGACGTGATCGAAGGAATGGACGAGGCGGCGCAGGAGTCCGGGCTCGAACTGATCCTGAACACCGGCCGGCGCAGTGGACCCCGGGAACGCGCCGCCCTGGAAAGCCTGCTGGCCTTCCGCCCCGGCGGGATCATCCTGCTGTCCCCGGTGCTGCCCGCCGCCGCGATCCGCGACGCGGCCGCGCAATGCCCGGTCGTGCTGGTCTCGCGCACCTCCACCAGCGCCACCGTCGACACCGTCAACGACGACGGCGAACTCGGCGCCGCCCTGGCCGTGGATCACCTTGTCGCACTGGGCCATCGGCGCATCGTGCACCTCGACGGCGGCGCGGCCTTCGCGGCGCCGCCGCGGCGCAAGGGCTACACCGCCGCCATGGCCCGCTACCGCCTCGAACCCGTGGTGATCCCCAGCGAACACACCGACGAGGCGGGCGCGGGCGCGGTCCGCAAGCTGTTGAACATCTTCTCCCCCAGCACTTTTCCCACCGCACTGGTGTGCGGCAACGATTTCAATGCCGTGGGCGCGATGGCCGCGCTCGAAGAGGCGGGTCTGCGGGTGCCCGAGGACGTCTCGGTCGTCGGCTACGACAACACCTCGCTCGCGGCGCTGCGGCACGTCGCGCTCACCACCATCGACCAGCCGCGCACCAGCATCGGCCGCCTGGCCGTGCGCGCCCTCACCGAACGCCTGCGCGAGGACCGGACCGATCCGGTGCGCCGGCGACTGGAACCGTCATTGGTGGTCCGTTCCACCACCGCCGCACCCCGAGACTGACAGGAGCCACCGCCATGTCCCCCATCACCGTGGGCCTCGCCGGCACCGGCCGCATCGGAACCTCCCATGCCGAGACCCTCGCGACCCTGCCGGGCGTGGACCGGGTCATCGTCACCGACACCGACTCCGAACGCGCCCGCGTCACCGCCGACAAGCTCGAGGTGGAGTTCGCACCCGATATCGAGGCGCTCTTCGCCGCCGGGATCGACGGCCTGGTCGTCACCACGGCCACCGACTCGCATCCGGCCCTCATCACCGCCGCCGTCGACCGCGGCATCCCGGTCTTCTGCGAAAAGCCGATCGCCGCCGACATTCTCGGCACGCTGACCGTCGTCGAACACGTCGAGCGCTCGAAGGTGCCGGTGCAGATCGGTTTCCAGCGCCGCTTCGACGCCGGGTACCGCGCGGCGCGCGCGGCCATCGCGGCCGGCGAGCTGGGCTGGATCCACACCGTGCGCGCCACCACCCTCGACCCCGCTCCGCCGCCCGCGGACTACATTCCGCGCTCGGGCGGCCTGTTCCGGGACTGCGGCGTCCACGATTTCGACATCGTCCGCTGGGTCACCGGCCGCGAGGTGGTGGAGGTATACGCCACCGGCGCCAATCGCGGCGAGCGCTGCTTCGCCGACTCCGGCGATGTCGACACCGCCGCGGTGGTGCTGCGCCTGGACGACGACTGTCTGGCAACTGTCTCCCTGAGCCGCTATAACGGCGCCGGCTACGACGTGCGGATGGAAGTGCTGGGCTCGACCGGGAACGCCATCGTCGGGCTCGACGAGCGAGCCCCGCTGCATTCGGTGGAACCCGGGTACCCACCCTCGGCGCTGCCGGCCTATCCGGGCTTCATGGATCGCTTCCACAGCGCCTACGTTGAGGAACTTGCCACCTTCCTGGGCGTGATCGGCGGGCAGATCGCCAATCCGTGCCCGCCCGCGGACGCGCTCGAGGCCTTCTATATCGCCGAGGCCTGCGAGCTGTCCCGGCATCAGGGCAGACCTGTTCGTCTGGCCGACATTCGCCGCTGACCGACCCTCGCCGCCGAAACTCCGGCTACCGCGCAACCGGATCGCCGTATACCTTCTTTCTTTGCCCGGTGAGGAACAGCGGGACCACCGAGCGAGAGTTACTGGGATGAACGGCAATTCGATACCACCGGGCTATGATCCGCACGACCGGCTGTGGACACAGGAAACGATGGTGTTCGAGGCGATCCAGGACGGCCCCGACGGGCCGCCCGCGAGCAAGCCCGGCGGATTGGCCGGTCTGCTCGGCGGCACCAAGGCCACGCGCTACGCGATCATCGGGTTGACCGCGACCATCGCGGTGTCGCTGCTGGCCATCGTGGGCCTGCTCGCCTCCGGGCACAGCGGCTGGGACGCGGCCCCGAACGCCGCCAAAGGCCCCGGCCCGACGCGGGTCCTGATCACCACCTCGGTGCGGCCCACGCCGACCACCGCGGCCCAGGAGGCCGACGTGACGACCGCGCCGAACCGGGCCACCACCACGACCGACCCCAGCACGACGACGACCACGTCCAGTACGACGACAACCACTACGACGACTACGACGACCACCACGACCAGCTCGGTGGTCGGTTCCCAACTGCCCTGCGATCAGGTGGGCATGACCGCCGCGACGGCCGACGGCACCGTCCTGACTTGCGACGCCACCGGCGGCGCGAGCCCGCACTGGCTGCCCATCACCCGCCCCGCGCAAGGATCGCCGTGTAATGCCGGCGAAGCGGGCAGCTTCGGCTACAGCAGCAGCGGCGCCCCGCTGGTCTGCGCGCGTCGCCCCGGCACGAGCTCGGCGCCGAGTTACATGTGGGACAGCCCCGGCACGGTGACCGCGGGGATGCACGAGCCGGGCCAGGTCTGCAATCTGAAGAAGGACTCCATCGCCCAGTCCTCGAGCGGCCGGGCCGTCTACTGCCTGCCCGCCGACAGCTCCAGCAGCCCGATCGGCGTGTGGAAACAGGTGTACTGACCGCGGTTTCAGCTCACCAGCAAACCGACGGCGAGACCCGTCATCACCAGGGCGATCAGCGAATCCAGCACCCGCCACGCCTGCGGCTTCGCGAAGACGGGGGCCAGCAGCCGCGCGCCGAATCCGAGTGACAGGAACCAGATCAGGCTGCCGGCAATGGCTCCCGCGGTCAGGAACCAGCGGTCGGGGGTGGCGTAGGTGTTCGCGAAGGATCCCAGCAGCACCACCGTGTCCAGGTAGGCGTGCGGGTTGAGCCAGGTGACGGCCAGGCAGGTGGCGACGGCCGCGCCGAGCGCGAGGGGCGCGCCGCCGCCCGCGGACAGCGCCGAGGCCGACCAGGCGCGCTTGGCGGCCAGCGCCGCGTAGCCCAGCAGGAACGCCGCGCCCGCGTATTTCGCGACGGTCATGACCATCGGCGCGGAGTCCACGATCGCGCCGAAGCCGGCGACGCCGAGCGTCATCAGGACGACGTCGGACCCGATGCACACCGCGACCACCGGCAGGACGTGTTCGCCGCGGATCCCCTGACGCAGCACGAAGGCGTTCTGCGCGCCGATCGCCATGATCAGCGAGAGTCCGAAGCCGAGTCCTGAAATGGCCGCCAGGGCCGCCGATGATGCGTTCACCCGGTCAAAATTAGGGCAACCGTCCAGCACCAGGCCAGCTAAAGATTCTGAGGCACCATTAGAATCTCTTACCGTGGAACTCCAGCTCGACCAACTACGCGCCCTCGACGCCGTGATCGGCGAGGGTACCTTCGACGCCGCCGCCCGCAAACTGAACGTCACGCCCTCGGCAATCAGTCAGCGCATCAAGGCCCTCGAGGACGCGGCGGGCCGCATCCTGGTGCAACGCACCAAACCGGTGCAACCCACCGATTCCGGGCTGGCCGTGCTGCGCCTGGCCCGCCAGATCCAGCTGCTCACCGGCGACACCGCCCGCGAACTCGGGGAGGCGCATCAGCCCGCCGACCGCCCGGTGGTGATTCCGATTGCCGTGAACGCCGATTCGCTGCACACCTGGGTGGTCGCCGCACTGGGCCGCGCCACCGCGGCCGAGCGGCCCGGCGCCGGGCTCTGCTTCGAGATCCACCGCGAGGACGAGGAGCACACCACGCGCCTGCTGCGCGACGGTACCGTGATGGCGGCAATCACCTCCACCGCCGCCCCGGTCCAGGGCTGCACGGTGCGCCGGCTCGGCGCGATGCGCTATCGCCCGATGGCACAGCCCGGCTTCGCCCGCACCTGGTTCCCCGACGGCGCGAATGCGAAATCGTTCGCACACGCGCCCGTGGTGCTCTTCGATCGCAAGGACGATCTGCAATTCCGGCTGGTGCGCCACTACACTCGCAAACCGGTGGATCCGCCGCGGCACTACATCCCGTCCTCGGCCGCGTTCAACGACGCGGTGCAGGCCGGATTGGGCTGGGGCATGATTCCCGACCTGATGATTCGTCCCGAAGACGACCTGGTTCCGCTGGACGACAAGGTTTTCGTGGACGTCCCCCTGTACTGGCAGCAGTGGCGGCTGGATTCACCCGCCCTGACGCTGGTCGCGGCCACCATCGCCGAGGCCGCGCAGGGGGCCCTCTTGTGATCGGACGCAAGGGGATTCATTGTGCGTGACCCGGGGTAATAGATGACGTGGGCCGAACCGGATGCAATAGTCGGAGGCATTGCGTTTAGCCAGGAAGGAATTTCGTTGTCCCAAATTGTGCGCGGCGTTGTCGCACGCTCGAAGAACGCTCCCGTGGAAGTCACCGAGATCGTGATCCCGGACCCGGGGCCCGGCGAAGCCGTGGTGCGGGTCCAAGCCTGCGGCGTCTGCCACACCGACCTGCACTACCGCGAAGGCGGCATCAACGACGAATTCCCCTTCCTACTCGGGCACGAGGCCGCCGGCATCGTGGAATCGGTGGGCGAGGGCGTCACCGATGTGGAGCCGGGCGATTTCGTCATCCTGAACTGGCGCGCGGTCTGCGGTTCGTGCCGCGCCTGCCGGAAGGGCAAGCCCCAGTACTGTTTCGACACTTTCAATGCCGCGCAGCCCATGACGCTGACCGACGGCACGCCGCTCACCCCGGCCCTGGGTATCGGCGCGTTCGCCGAGAAGACCCTGGTGCACGCCGGGCAGTGCACCAAGGTGGACCCGAGCGTCTCCCCGGCCGCGGCGGGCCTGCTGGGCTGCGGCGTGATGGCGGGCCTGGGCGCGGCCATCAATACCGGTGGCGTGAGCCGCGGTGACTCGGTCGCAGTGATCGGCTGCGGCGGAGTCGGCAACGCCGCCATCGCGGGCGCCAAGCTGGCGGGCGCGACCACCATCGTCGCGGTCGACCTCGACGAGCGGAAGCTGGAGTGGGCCACCGGTTTCGGCGCCACCCACACCGTCAACGCCGCCAAAGAGGATGCGGTGGAACGGGTTCAGGAACTCACCGACGGCTTCGGCGCGGACGTGGTGATCGATGCCGTGGGCCGCCCCGAGACCTGGAAGCAGGCCTTCTACGCGCGCGATCTGGCGGGCACCGTGGTGCTGGTCGGGGTGCCGACCCCGGACATGACCCTGGAGATGCCGCTCATCGACTTCTTCTCGCGCGGTGGCTCGTTGAAGTCCTCGTGGTACGGCGACTGCCTGCCCTCGCGCGACTTCCCGTACCTGATCGAGCTCTACAAGCAGGGCCGGCTGGATCTGGACGGGTTCGTCTCGGAGACCATCGCGCTCGACGAGGTCGAGGCGGCGTTCACCAAGATGCACCACGGTGACGTGCTGCGATCGGTGGTGGTGTTCTGATGGCGCACATCGACCACACCGTCACCGTCGGCACCTTCAGCCTCGACGGCGAGACCTTCGACGTGGACAACAATGTCTGGGTGGTGGGTGACGATCTGGAGTGCGTCGTCATCGACGCCCCGCACAATGTCGAGGCCATTCTCGATGTGATCGGCACCCGCGAGGTGAAGGCCATCCTGGTCACCCACGCGCACGACGACCACGTCCGCGTCGCGCCCGAATTGTCCAGGGCCACCGGCGCTCCGATCCTCATGCACCCCGACGACCTGGTGCTGTGGCAGCAGACCCACCCGGACATCGCCCCCGACGGGGAGCTGTCGGACAAGCAGATCATCGCGGTCGGCGGCACCGAGCTGCACGTGCTGCACACCCCGGGCCACGCGCCGGGCTCGGTCTGCTTCTACTCCCCCGACCTGGGCGCGGTCTTCACCGGCGACACGCTGTTCCATGGCGGTCCGGGTGCCACGGGCCGGTCGTTCTCGGATTTCGGCACGATTGTCGAGTCGATCGCCGACCGGCTGCTCACGCTGCCGCCGGAGACCCTGGTGCACACCGGACACGGCGAATCCACCACCATCGGCGCGGAACTCCCGCAGCTGGAGGAGTGGCGCGCCCGCATCGGCTGATGCTCGGCGTGGTCCGGTCGGTCGCCCTGCCAAAACCGACCGGATCACTGCCGAAGCCCCTAATCCACCCCCAAATGCGCCAGACCAGTTTTCGTTCTCGAGATTTTCCCGGCGAATCCGCGCCTAAAGTTGTCCATGAGAAAACTGACAGCCGCTCTGGTTCTGACGTTCACGCCGCTGCTCGCCGTGGGCTGCTCCGTATCCACCGGTTCCGGCTCGGTGAGCAAGAGTGATGTGCAGGCCAAGGCCGGCAGCTTCTACAAGGACAAATCCCACGAGGACGCGAAATCCGTGTCCTGCGAGGGCAGTCTGGCCGCCAAGGTGGACGCCACCCAGACCTGTACGGCCACCGCGGCCGACGGGCAGAACTGGGTGATCGACACCAAGGTCACCAAGGTGGACGGCAGCGACGTCTACTACGACCTGACCTTCGCCGACGCCTACGTGGCCCCCGATGATGTCGCGAGCACCATCGCCGACACCTATAAGCAGAAGTTCGGCTCGTCCCCGCAGTCCTCCACCTGCAACGGACTGCTGCGCGGAGCCACCGGCGCGTCCATCCGCTGCGTGGTGACCGAGGTGGACGGCACCCGTTGGGGATTCACCGCCAAGACCACGAATGTCGAGGGCTCCAAGGTCAACTACGACATGATCGTCGACGACAAGCCGCTACCGTAATTCCCATCCCAGATACTGGACGGGCGTTCGGGCTGGACTCCGCGATTGCGAACACGATGTGTTTCAATACGGCGGTTTCCAGCTCCACCCAGGGGGATTCACAGCGTGACCACGCCCGATCCAGCGCGTTTCGGCGACGCCAACGGCGTCTACTGCCGCTTCTGCGGGGCCACCCCGGCCATCGACATGGACTTCCGCGCCCATCGCGGAATGGTCTTGATGATGCAGTTCCGGAAGCTGCCCGGACCCTACTGCCGCACCTGCGGTCTGGCCTCGTTCCGCAAGATGACCGGCGACAGCCTGGTCCAAGGCTGGTGGGGCCCTTTCTCGTTCGTGTTCGCGAATCCGGGCACGCTGCTGCTGAACCTGGTGAACCGCGCGCGCCTGGCGCAGCTGCCGCCCCCGATTCCGGGTGCGCCGTCACCGCCGATGGATCCGGGCACGCCGCTGTTCCTGCGACCGCACATCCTGGGCGCGCTGGTGCCGATCCTGTTGGTGGCCTTCGTGTTCGGCAACAGTGCCAAGAGTTCGAGCTCCAGCTCGGCCGATCGCAGCAGCGATCACTACCTGGGCGCGCCGTCGACGACCTACGCCATGCCCATCGCCCCGCCGGCGCCCACCACCCCCGCGGCCCGCGGCGCCACGGCGGCAATCGTCGGAGATTGCGTGCGCGACACCGCCGGTGACCTCGCGACCGACCAGCACCCCAAGATCGAGGTGGTGCCGTGCTCGGATCCACAGGCCCAGGCGACCGTGCTGGGCAAGCCGATGGGCGCGAACGCCGAAGCCGAGTGCGACAGCAAGTTCCCCGACGCCGATGTGGTCCTCACGCACAAGACCAGCTACGGCAACGGCCCGGAGTTCACGACCTTCGCGCTGTGCCTCACCCTGAAATAGCCGGATCGCGCCCGGCGGTCTAGCGGCAGCTGAACAGCGTCGCCTCCGCGAGTTCGCTCACCACGTCCGACAGGTCGCCGCGGGCACGAAAAGCGTTGAGCTGACGGCGGGCTCCGTTGCCCCGCTCCAGCAGCGCGGCCAGCCCCTCAGTGACGAAGCCGAGATCGCCCAGCTGCTCCAGCGCGGGCCGGATCAGCTCGACGAGCCGATCCAGCAGCTCCCGAACCAGCACGGCGTGCCCATCGACCGGATCGATGGCGGCCCCGTCCAGGCCCCCGTGCGCCGACCGCCAGTAGGCGGCGCGCAGCGTGTCCTCCGCGATCCGGGGCACCGGGTCGGTGGTGCGGGCCGTCATCGCACACCCGCGCACCAGGCAGGCCAGCAGCGCGGACTCCTCCACCGTGGCGGGCACGTCGCTGACCCGTACCTCCACCGTCGGAAAAGTGCTGGAGGGCCGCACATCCCAATAGACCATCTTGCGATCCAGGATCACGCCCAGCGCCAGCATCGACTCCACGGCCGCCTCGTACTCGCCCACAGAGGCGAAGTAGGGCGGCGGCCCGGCGCTCGGCCAGCGCCGCCACAGGATGTGACGCCAACTGGCATAACCGGTTTCGACGCCGCGGTGGATGGAGGAGTTTGCGGTCAGGGCCAGCAGCAGCGGCAGCCAGGGTCGCAGGAAGTTGCTCACCCGCAGGGCCGCGGCCCGGTCCGGGACGGCCACGTGCACGTGGCAGCCGCACAGACCTTGTTCCTGGGCGAGGCGGCCGAAGCTCGCGGCGATCCGGTGATAGCGCGGCGTGCTGGTGATGGCGAGCTCGTCGGGGAGCGTGGGCGGCACGGCCACGGCCAGCAGCAGCGCGTCGTTCTTCTCCGCGCAGGCCGCGGCGCCGCGGCGCAGCTCCCGCAGTTCCTGGAGCAGTTCGGTGGTGTCGGTGTGCACGCGGGTGCTGGTCTCGACCTGGCACCGCATGATCTCCAATTGCAGGTCCAGGCCGAGATCCGCGGCGGTCCGGGCGACGTCGGCATTCTTGCCGACCGGCGCGCCGGTACGCGGATCCACGAGGAGGAACTCCTCTTCGACACCGACCGTAGGCGGGGTTTTCACCCTGGCGGGATACCTCACCGACGCCACTCCACACCTGCGGAGCGGTCTCTCCGGCGCCCGACCGGTCGGTGAAATCACGGTCGCTGTCGGTGGGTGGGGTCACACTGTCGATATGGCATACGACGAGGAGCTGGCCGACCGCATCCGGGACTCGCTGGGGCCCGAGGTGGCGCACGTGGTCGAGAAGAAGATGTTCGGTGGCCTGGCATTTCTGGTGGGCGGCAATATGGCCGTCGCGGCCAGCGGCCAGGGCGGGCTGCTGGTGCGCGCCGATCCGGACGCCGCCGCGGCGCTGCTGCGGGCGGGCGCGGTCGAGCCGATGGAGATGGGCGGCCGGAAGATGACCGGATGGCTGCGCGTCACGGCCGCGACGGTCACCGACGACGACACGCTCGACGAGTGGGTGCGCCGCGGGGTCGATTTCGCCAAGACGCTGCCACCGAAGTAGGCCCGGCGGTCATACCCGGGAGCAAACACTGTGCCCTGCGGCACAGCGATGACGCGCCTGTGGCTCGATTCACCCAATTTCGAGCTGCCACAATGGGTTTCTCACGAGTTGTCATCCCGTCTTTACACCGCACCACAGTGCGGAAACCTCGGCACCGCACTGTGGTGAACATGAGGCAAACCGAGATACATGCGCTGGCATGCGAGGTCTGTGGTCGTCTGCCCCATCCCAAACGCACCCGCATGGCCCTGGCCAAGCTGGCAGCGGTCTTCCCGGTCGAGCTGGCGCTGCACGCCCTGGTCATCCACTTCGAACTGCCCTATCTGGCAACGGTGTCGATCCTCGCCGTGACCGCGACCATCCTGGTGATCTGGGTGGTCGAGCCCGGGGCCATGCGCTACCTGAGCCGCTGGCTGCACGCCCCGGAACTGCGGCACCGGCACCGTCTCGACAGCGCCGAGCGACTGTGGCGCATCCGGGTGCGCCTGGACGACAAGCCCGGCCGATTGGAGCTGCTGGCCAAGCATCTGGCCGACCGCCGCGCCAACATTCTCGCCATGCACGTCCATCACCTGGAGAACGGCGTGCTCGACGAGCTGGTGGTCTCGACGCCCGCGGAAGTGTTGCCGCAGCGCCTCACCCACGCCGTCGCCCGGGCGGGCGGGGTGGCGATCGGCATCTGGCCGGCCTCGGCGCTGACCCTGGTCGACGGCCAGACCCGGGCGCTGGGCCTGGCCGGGCGGGTGGCCGCCGATCCCGGTGAGCTGCCCCTGGCCATCGCCGAACTGCTGGGCGCGCAATATCTTCCGGATCCCGATCCCGCTCGTGTCCCCGGTGGCACACTGCTCGAGACCGCCGCATCCGGGGATCTCGGGGCCATGACGTTCCTGCGCACCGGGGAGCCCTTCACCCCCGCGGAGGTCGCCCGCGCCCACCGGCTCATCGACTTGGCCGTGGTCACCGCCCGGCAAGCCTGACCGGACCGAATTTCATACCGCGTAGTTTCACTTCGTGGCAGACTCCCGAAGCGTTCGATCGAAACGCGCACCAGGAGTTGGTTGATCGATGAAATCTCGGCGCAGCGGTGTCCGGCTGGTGGAGGGCGGCCTTCGGGCGGAGGCGGACATCGGGGGGAATCCGCCCGCCCGCAAGGCGGTCCGCACCGCGAAGCTGGCGGCGGTGCCGCTGTCGTTCGCGGGACGGCAGGTCGCGGGGGCCGGGAAGCGGGCGCTGGGGCGGCCCGCGAGCGAGATCGATCGCGAGATCCAGCTGCGCACCGCCGAGCACATGGCCGACGTGCTGGGCGAATTGAAGGGCTGCGCCGCCAAATTGGGGCAGGTCCTGGGCGTCTACGAGCTGGCGCTGCCGCCGGAACTGGCCGAGCCGTACCGGATCGCGCTGGGCCGCTTGCAGGATGCCGCGCCGCCGATGCTGCCGCGCACGGTGCACACGGTGCTGGAGGCGTCGTTCGGGCCGGATTGGCGCGCGAGCTTCCGCGAGTTCGACGATCGCCGGAGTGCCTCGGCCACCATCGGTCAGGTGCATCGGGCGGTCTGGCACGACGGCCGGGCGGTCGCGGTGAAGGTGATGTATCCGGGCGCGCGGGCCGCGGTGGACAGCGACCTGCGGCAGTTGCGCGGCCTGGCCTGGCTCACGCCGGTGTTCGCCCCGCACGTCGACGGTCACGCGGTGGTCGACGAACTGGCCGAATGCCTGCGCGCCGAAATGGATTTCGAGGCCGAGGCCCGTAATCAGCGGCGCTTCGCGCAGGCCTACGCCGACGATCCGGATTTCGTGGTGCCGCGGGTGGTGGCCCAGCGCGGCGACGTGATCGTCTCCGAATGGCTGGACGGGATTCCGTTGTCGCGGTTGATCACCACGGGTTCGCGGGCCGAGCGGGATCGGGTGGGCATGCTGGCGGTGCGGTTCTTCTGGTCGTCCGCGCCGCGTTCGGGCCTGCTGTACGGCGATCCGCATCCGGGCAATCTCCGCGCGCTGCCCGACGGCCGGTTGGGGGTGGTGGACTTCGGGGCGTGCCCGCCGTGGCCGCCGGCGCAGTTCCCCGCACTCGTGCACGATCTGGCCGATGCGCTCATCCACGGCGGCCCCGCGGAGCTGGACGCCGCCGCCCAGCGGCACGGCTTCACCGACGCGCAGCGGGGTCTGGACAGCGCGGGCCTGGCCGAGAAGCTGCTGCCGTTCACCGAGCTGCTGCGGCACGAGACGTTCCGGGTGGACACCACGTGGTTGCGCGGGCGTACGCGGGATGCCTTGAGCCCCAAGCTCGACAACGCCTACCGGCAGCTGGGGGTGCCCGCGTATCTGATGCCGTTCCAGCGGGCCCTGGTCACCCTGCTCGGGCTGGTCGCGCAGCTGGGCACCACGGGTCCGATGCGCGCGGAGATCCTGCGCTGGTCGCCGGAGTTGAGCGCGGTGATGGATCGCTGCGCACCCACCCCTTGATCACTGTCCCAGACAGACCTACCCTGGAGTGATGGGCGCAGAGCGGCATCCGGCTCCCGATCACGAGGTCGTGGTGATCGGCGCGGGTCCGGGCGGCATTGCCGCGGGGGTCAAGCTGACGCGGGCCGGAGTCGAGGACTTCGTGATCCTGGAGCGGGCCGACGAGGTCGGCGGCAGCTGGCACGAAAACCATTACCCCGGGCTGGAAGTCGATATCCCGTCACTGGCCTACCAGTATTCGTTCGCGCGAAACCCGCACTGGAGCAGGCTGTTCGCCTCCGGGGCGGAGGTGCGGCGGTATCACGTGGCGGTGGCCCGGCGGTTCGGGCTGTACCCGCACCTGCGGTTCGGCACCGCGGTGGCCGCCGAGGAGTGGGACGGGGACCGGCACTGCTGGGCGCTGCGGCTCGCGGACGGCGGCGTGCTCACCGCGCGGTTCGTCATCAGCGCGGTCGGCGCGTTCATCAGCCCCAAGCTGGATCCCGGGATCGCGGGACTGGACCGGTACCGCGGCAGGATTCAACGCCCCTCGGACTGGGACGACGACTACGACCTGACCGGAAAGCGGGTCGCGATCATCGGCACGGGCGCGAGCTCGGTGCAGATCACCCCGGCGATCGCCGGGAAGGTCGGCAGCCTGGCGGTCTTCCAGCGCACCCCGGTCTGGTGTCTGCCCAAGCCGAATCCCAGGATTCCGCGCGCGGTCCGCTGGGCGCTGGGGGTCCCCGGCGTGCAGGCCGGCGTGCACGGTGCGGCGCTGGTGGCGGTCGACGCCGTGGTGCGGACCATGTCCAACGCACCGATGCCGGTGGTCCGGCCGGGCCTGCGGGCGATCGATGCCACCGCCATTCGCGGCTACCGCGGACTGCTGCGACTCCTGGTGCGCGATCCCGGGATTCGCGCGGGCCTGGCCCCGGACTACGGCCCGATCGCCAAACGCCCGACCCTGAACACGGGCTATCTGCTGGCCTTCAACCGCGACAATGTCGACCTGGTGACCACCCCCATCGAACGGTTCACCGAGCACGGCCTGCGCACCACCGACGGGATCGAGCGCAACTTCGACATGGTCGTGCTGGCGACCGGCTACCACGTCTTCTCCGACCCGGAGACCTACACGCCCGGCCTGGTGGTCGGATGCGACGGCCTGGATCTGGGCAAGTACTACATCGAACACGGACTGCAGGCCTACGAGAGCGTGTCGCTGCCGGGCCTGCCCAATCGCTGGACGCTGGTCGGCCCGTATTCGTGGACCGGCAGCGGCTGGCACGCCTTCGTGGAGATGACCGCCGACCATGCGGTGCGCGCCATCTCGGAAGCGCGGCGGCGGTCGGCGACCCGGGTGGCCGTCCGGCAGGACGCGCACGACGCCTATCACCGTCGCATCTACCGCAACGGCGCGGCCATGCGCTACTACCTGACCGAACTCAACGCGCACGTCCCGACCTATTACCGCAATTCCCAGGGGGACTCGACCTACATCCGGCCGACGGGATTCTTCTCGGCGCGACGGGCCCATCACCGGTTCCCGTTCACCGACTACGACTTCGACCGTCGGACCGCCTGACCGCTCAGCTCGCAAGGATCTCGCGCTCATGATCGAACTGCCGAAATCGGTCCGGATCGCGCTCGGCGCGGCCGGATACGGCATCAGCGACCGCCGTCTCGGACCGGCCGTCAGGGGCGCCGTGATCCTGGTGACCGGGGCGTCGTCGGGTGTCGGGCGGGCCACCGCGAAACGCTTGGCCGCGCAGGGGGCGACCGTGCTCGCGGTGGCCCGCCGAGCCGCGCTGCTGGAGCAACTGTGCGCGGAGACAGCGGAATTCCAGGGGCGCGTGCACGCCTATCCGGCGGATCTGTCCGACACCGATGCCTGCGCCGCGCTGATCGACCGGGTGCTCGCCGAGCACGGGCACGTGGATGTCTTCGTCAACAACGCGGGCAAGTCCATTCGGCGCTGGCTCTCGGATTCGGTGGACCGCTGGGACAATATCGACGACACCGCGCGCATCAACTACCTCGGTCCCGCGCGGCTGGTCATGAGTCTGCTGCCGTCGATGCGGGCCCGGCATCGCGGTCACATCGTCAATGTCAGCACCGCCGGTGTGCACGGTCCGGGTGTGGGCTGGACCGCCTACATCGCGTCGAAGTCGGCGTTCAATTCCTGGATGCGTGGCGCCGCACCGGAATTGCGGGCCGACGGCATCGACGTCACCACGATTCACCTGCAGTTGGTGCGCTCGGAGATGCTGGGTCCCTACCGGATCTATCGGTACACCCCGAGCATGTCGACCGAGGAGGCGGCGGGCCTGGTGTGCCGGGCGATCGTGGACCGCCCGTTGGCGATTCGGCCGTGGTGGGAGCGGGTGAGCGCGCCGCTGTCCTACGCGCTCGACAGCTCCCCGGCGGCGCAACGCCTGCTGACGCTGTACGCGCAGGCCGGGAACTGGAACAACCGGCCCGTCGACTGGGCCGGTCCGCTCGGCCGGGTGGAACGGACGGCCAATCTGATCGACGACGCGGTAACGGTGGCAGGGTTGATTCCCGCCAGCGGCGCGACGGCGCTGCTACCGCCGACCCGGATTCCCCAGTTGGCCTGGGCATTACGTGATGGCGTCGGCCTGGCGACCGCGCTGTCGTCCTTCGCGGCGCGGTTCCCGGACCGGCCCGCCATGATCGACGACGACGGCCCGATCACCGCCGCCGAGCTGGATCGGCAGGTGCGGCGGCTGGCGGCGGCGCTGCGGGCGCGCTGGGATGTGCGGCGCGGGCAGCGGGTCGGCGTGTTGTGCCGCAATCACCGGGGATTCGTGCTGGCGGCGTATGCGGCGGCGCGACTGTCCGCGGACCTGGTTCCGTTGAACTACGGTTTCGCCGGGCCGCAGATCGGCGAGGTGCTGGACCGCGAGCGCGTCGAATTGCTGTGCTACGACGGCGAATTCCATGCGGAGATCGAGAAGTCCGGATTCAGCGGTACGCGGGTCGTGGTGCGGGGCGCGGCGGGCGGGCTGCCGACCGTGGCGGAACTGGTGGCGGCGGGCGGACCGCCGGTGCGCGAGCCCGCGTCCGGGGGCGCGCTGATTCTGCTCACCGGCGGCACCACCGGGGTTCCGAAAGGCGCGCCACGCACTTTCGGCGGTCGCAGCGTCGGCACCACATTGTCCGGGTTGAATCCGCGGATGCTCCTGGCTATCCACGATCTCGCCCGGGTCGCGCCGATCCCACGGCTGGGCCGGCCCATGGTGATCGCGCCGCCGCTGCATCACACCTACGGCTTCCTGGCGTCCGCGGCGGCTTTCCTGCTCGGCTCGACGGTCGTCGTGCACGAGAGATTCGATGCCGCAACGCTGCTCGCCGACATCGAACGCCATCGCGCGCAGATCGCCTGCCTGGTGCCGACCATGCTCGGGCGGGTGATGGCGCTTCCGCCGGAGGTCCGCGGCGGCCATGACCTGTCGAGTCTGCGCATGATGGTGTGCGGAGCCGCTCCCCTGCCGCCGTGGCTGGCCACCGCGTTCCTGGACGAGTTCGGCGAGGTGCTGTTCAACGGCTACGCCTCCACCGAGACCGGCGCCGGAACCTTCGCCACCCCAGCGGATCTGCGGGCCGCGCCCGGCACCGTGGGCCGGCCGTTGACCGGCATCGTGGACATCCGCATCGTCGATGGCGACGGCCGGGAGCTGCCGACCGGTGTCACCGGCCGGATCGTGAACAAGAACCCGAGCATGTTCCACGGCTACAGCGACGGCAGGACCAAGGAGATGGTCGGAAAGCACATGGACTCCGGCGATCTCGGCCATGTCGACGCCGAGGGCCGGTTGTTCGTGGACGGCCGCTCCGACGACATGATCGTCTCCGGCGGCGAGAACGTCTTCCCGCAGGAGGTCGAGGAGGCGTTGCTCGCGCATCCCGCCGTCGCCGACGCCGGAGCGGTCGGGGTTCCCGACGACGACTTCGGGCAGCGCCTCGTCGCGGCGGTCGTGCTCGAACCCGGTGCGCACGTCGACGCCGGCACCCTGCAACGGCACATCAAGGCGACCCTGGCCGGGTACAAGGTGCCCCGCGAGATCGTCTTCGTCCCCGAACTGCCGCGCACCACGGCCGGCAAGCTACGGCGGCAACAGCTTCCGGAGATCATCTGTGCACAATGGGGTCCATGACGCAGCGACAGGTGGTCTCCTCCGGCGCCCAGTGGGAACCGATCGTCGGCTATTCGCGCGCGGTGCGCGTCGGGCAATGGATTTCGGTCGCGGGCACCACGGCGGTCGCATCCGGGGGCGGCGCGGTGGGCGGCGACGATATCGCCGCGCAGACCCGTGAGGCGCTGCGCCGAATTGTCGCCGCCCTGGCCGAAGTCGGCGCGACGCCCGAGCATGTCGTCCGCACTCGAATTTTCGTCACCGACATCTCCCGCTGGGAGGAGGTCGGCAAGGCGCACGGTGAAGTCTTCGCCGACATCCGCCCGGCGGCGACAATGGTGGAGGTGCGGGCGCTGATCGACCCCGCGCTGCTGGTCGAAATCGAAGCCGACGCGGTGCTGCCCGATGCGTCCTGACTCGCGCTAGCCGCCGTTCGGTTCGGCTCGCAGTGATTCGATTTCGTGACGGAGATGGTCCAGAAGTTTCTCCGCGTCATCGAATTCGGCAGGATTGATGGGCATTCCGAAATGAATGGTAACCGGATGATTGCGGTTGAATTTCCGGGCCGCAGTTCCAGAACCTCGCATGGGCAGCACTCCGTCGGTACCAGTGGTGCCAACAGGGACAATTCGGACACCAGTTGCCATGGCTAGGTTAGCCACACCTGGCTTATAGGGTTCGCGGCCGCCCGCCGGGACCAATCGTCCTTCGGGGTAGATGATCAGGACGCCGCCGTACCCGAGAACCTGCGCGGCCCGAGTCAGCGCGGAGCGTCCGGATTCGGCGTCGCGGCGGATCACGGGGATATGCCCCAGCAGACGCACGAGCCGGCCGACCACGGGCCAGGTCCACAGCTCGGCCATCGCGATGGCGACCGCGCGGCGACGCAGCGCTCCCCACAGGAAAACTGCGTCGAGCAGGGAAATGTGATTGCTGGCAATGATAATGGGACCGGTTTTCGGAACGCGGTCACGACCGAGCACGGTCACATCCACCAGACGGGACCAGGCCAGGGTGCGCAGCAGGCGCCGAACCAGCTGAGTGGTGAGCCAGGCGCGCTTGCCCAACCCGCGCGGACGTGGTGCGTCGGTGTTCATGATTCTCCCCGTATCGACCGTGCGGCAACATGTTTCATCCTTGCCGACGCGCGGGGCGGGGAACACCGCAGAACTACTCATTCCGGACAAGGGTTGCTCAGCATATAGCCGATGGCTATCATGGCATTTGGGTGTAGCCTGATGGTTGCCACACTCTCGGCGCAACCACACAAGAGGTCAGTGAAGGGTCGTGTTCTGCCATGACCGGAAACTGGTGGCGTTACACAGTTCTCCATCAGATGTCTAGATCGCCGGCGTCGGCGGCGGTGGTATTCACCGTGGCCGCGGACGGCACTCAAATCATCACCTTTCCGAAACTCAATTGGGCGTGGTTCACCATCACGCTCGCCGCGGTGCTGAGTATCGGAATCGCACTCATAATTTTGATCGACCACGCCCAATTCGACGACCCGGTAGCTCCGGCGCCGAATCCACCGGCGTCGTGCCAGCTGTTCTGCCCCGAGCCGACCTGAGCATCGAATTGATGGCAGGCCAATACATTTGGTCTGTCTCGAGGCAATCCGCGGTGCGTGACCGTGCCCCACGGTCGCGTTTTCGCAACGGTGTCCCGTGAGGAGGCGGATACTGATTTATAGCGTGTACAACACCCGCCGCACGGCGGGTTGATCGACGGCGGTGAATTGCGATGGCACGGTGTGATCTGGTCATTCTGTGGTGGCACGGTGTTCGACGGGCGGGGCGGCCCCGGGATGCGGGCCGATATCGGCGTCACCGACGGCAAGATTTCACTCATCGGCAATGGTGCGCTGCCCGACGGGGAGCGAACCGTCGACGCCGCCGGCAAGTGGGTCATGCCCGGCATGCTCGACGTGCACACCCACTACGACGCCGAGGTGCTCGGTAATCCCGGCCTGGGTGAATCGGTCCGGCACGGCGTCACCACGGTCGTGCTCGGCAACTGCTCGCTGTCGACGGTGTATTCCGAGGCCGAGGACTGCGCCGACCTGTTCGCCCGCGTCGAGGCGCTGCCGTGGGACGCGGTGCACGCGGCGGTCAAGGAGCACAAGGACTGGGACGACCCGCACTCCTACGCGAAGGCCATCGCCGATCGCCCGCTCGGCGCGAATGTGGCTGCCTTCCTGGGACATTCGGACATGCGCGTCACGGTGATGGGTCTGGGCCGGTCGGTGGACGCACAGGTGGAACCGACACCGGCGGAGCTGCGACGCATGTGCGGCATGCTCGAGTCGGCGCTCGACGCCGGGTTCCTGGGCCTGTCCACGATTCGCAGCTCGTTCTCGAAGCTGGAGGGCGTCCGGTTCCCGACCCGGCAGCTGCCGTCCACATACGCGACGTGGCGCGAGTATCGGGCCCTCAACACGATTCTGCGGCGGCGTGGCCGCGTGCATCAGAGCACGCCGAACCTCACCACCCGCGTCGAGCTGGCCCGGTATTTCGCGCAGAGCGCCGGCCGCTTCCGCACTCCGCTCAAGACGACCCTCATCGCAGGCATGGACGTGAAGGCCGACCGCACCGTCGCCCGGGCCGCCACCGCCGCCGCCTGGATCGCGAATACCGTTGGCGGGGCACGCTTCCGGTGGCAGCACCTGCCGGTGCCGTTCGAGGTGTACGCCGACGGCGTGGACCTGGTGGTGTTCGAGGAGTTCGGTTCCGGGGTGGCCGCGCTCAATATCCGCGATGTGATGAAGCGCGGCGAGCTGCTCGCCGACGAGTCCTATCGCCGCGCCTTCCGCAAGGATCTGGCCAAGAAGTTCGGCCCGCGGGTGTGGAACCGCGATCTCTACGACGCGGTGATCGTGTCCTGCCCCGAGCCCGAGGTGGTCGGGAAGTCGTTCGGCGCGGTCGCCGACGAACGCGGCATCGATCCGGCCGACGCCATGCTGGACCTGGCGGTGGCGCACGGCCCGGCGCTGCGGTGGCGCACGGTCATCGCCAACGACCGCGAGGAGATCCTGGACCGGCTGCAGCGCTCGCCGATGATGCAGGTCGGGTTCGCGGACTCCGGTGCGCACCTGCGCAATATGGCCTTCTACAACTTCGGCGTCCGGCTGCTGGAACGCGCGCACCAGCGGGGGTTCCTGCCGATCGAGGCCGCGATCCACCGGCTCACGGGCGAACTGGCCGACTGGTACGGCCTGGACGCCGGTCACCTGACGGTCGGCGGGCGCGCCGATATCGCCGTCATCGACCCGGCCGGTTTCGACGGCGCTTCGAGCGCGTACGCCGAAGCGCCGTTCCCCGGGGTCGCGGGCTTGCAGCGCATGGTCAATCGCAATGACCGAGTGGTCGCCGCGACCGTGGTCGGCGGCGAACTCGTCTACGAATACGGGGAATTCGCACCGGGTTTCGGCACCACGCTGCACGCGGGCACCTTCCTGACCGCCCGGGCGTGATCGGCTAGACCAGTTCCGGCGTCCGCCCGCGGGCGCGGTATTCCTGCGGCGGGCAGCCCTGCCAACGGCGGAACGCGCGAATGAAGGAGGCGGCCTCCGCGTAGCCCAGTCGCGCGGCCACCTGTTCGGTGGTCATGTCGGTGCGGTCGAGCAGTTCCTCGGACAGGACCTGACGCACCTCGTCGAGCAGGGTGCGGAACGAGGTGCCCTCCTCGTTGAGTCGCCGGGACAGGGTGCGCGGGCTGACGAACAGTTGCGACGCCACGGCCGACTGGTCGGGGATCACGCCCGGATCGCGCACCAGCAGATCCCGCACGACACCCGCGAAGCCGGAGCGGACGTAGCGGCGGGCCAGCAGCTCCTGGCACATGCGCTGGCAGGTGCCGCGGGCCTGTTCGGTGGGATGTGGGAGCGGCACATCGAGGTAGGAGGAGTCGAAGGCGAGTTCGTTCACGGTCGTGCCGAACAGCGGCTCGATCCCGAATACAGACCGATGGCGGGTGATATCGGCCGGCGCGGAGTGCCGGAAACTGACGCGACGCAGCGGCACCCCGATCCCGTACAACTCGTGCCCGACCGTCTGGAAACCGGCGAGCACCTGTTCTGCCAGCAGGTCGCGGCCATCCGCGGACGCCTCCCGATCCTCGAACTGCAGCCGCCCTTCGCCGTCCGCGTTCTCGAACTTCAGCTGCCCGATCGTGAACCCGTGGTCCACGTAACCGACCGCGACCACGATCGCGTCCCGCAATGTCCGGCTGGCCAGCAACGCCAGCACCAACGGCCCGGGCAATGACGGCAGGCATTCCCCCGCCGACGCCCCTCGCTCCTCCGTACGCCGGGTCGATATCTGCACACCGGAGGTGTTCCTGGCTACGTCCCAGTCGAGCATGTGTACTTTGTCCTCTTCGACTTCTCCCGACCCAAATGTCTGTTACCCATCGGGTTGGCGCAACATATCAACGAGAGACCGGTCGGTGTGGCGCAACGGGCATATTTCGTCACGTAACAGCGAATGCAGCGGCGCGATTCATCACCATGAGCTCCACCGCCATCCTGTTGGTCCCCGTGCTGGCGGCACCCGCGTTCGGCATCGGCCTCTGGCTCGGCCTCCGCTCGGTCACCGGCGAGGCCGCCGCCGAGCGCCGCGCGGCGCGCTGCCGCCGCACCCGATAACGTTCTCGCCATGAGCAGCTCTTCGACCCGCACCGTGGTCGTCACCGGCGCGTCCTCCGGCATCGGCAAGGCCACCGCGGCGGCGTTCGCGGCCCAGGGGCACAAGGTGATCGGCACCAGTCGCAATCCGGACAAACTGGCTGAGGGCGATCGGCGCGCCGGTGTGGAGTATCGCGCGCTCGATATCACCGATCTGGAGTCGATCGAGCGGTTCACCGGTGAGCTCGGGGCGATCGATGTGCTGATCAACAATGCCGGGGAGAGTCAGGCCGGGCCGTTGGCCGAGTTGCCTCGGGAGGCTATCGAAAGGCTGTTCCAGCTCAATGTTTTCGGGGCTGTGGCGTTGACTCAGGCGGTGTTGCCGGGGATGCGGGAGCGGGGGTACGGGCGGATCGTGATGGTGGGGTCGATGCTGGGTAGCTTCCCGATGCCGTATCGGTCGTCGTATGTGGCGACCAAGGCGGCGGTGCGGGGGTTCGCTACGGCTGCTCGGTTCGAGGAGTCGCCGTTCGGGGTGTGGATTACGACTGTTGAACCGGGCAGATCAATACGGGTTGAGTGAGCGGCGGAGCAAGTATGTGGATGAGGGGTCGCCGCATGCTGCTGAGTTCGCTCGGTTCATGGCTGGGCTCGATGCCAAGATGAGTAAGGGGATTTCGCCTGCCAAGGTGGCGGAGACCATCGTGGGGGCTGTGAACTCGGATCGGCCTCGCCCATTGTATGCGGTGGGTAGCAATGCGCCTGTGATGTTTGCTATTCGTCGGTTGTTGCCGCGGACTGTGATGGAGCGGGTTATTGCTGGGGCCCAAGGGCTCAAACGGTAAGAACCACAAGACAAAAGAAAAAGAAGACTAAAGATAAAAGACGCCTGGATAAGGGAGAGGGTGGCCGAGCTTGCGAGGCCCCCTCACCTACCAGCCCCACTCACGGTCCGGCCGCGCGGCATCCCGGGGAAAACGAAGGGATGGGGTTGGGTTCTTTCGGTAGAAGGTGATCCGTGCAGTCCCTGGGCTGGGATCGGCGGGAAACGGCTCCCAACCTGGCGTCAGCCCAAGTGCGGTAGGGCAGGCGACGTAACCACACTCTGTGTAGTTTTGCGTACGCGCTTGCGGCACGAGCAGCCGTGACGCAAGCAGCCCGAAGGGCCCCACCTTGGGTGAGGCTCGGGCTCGAATTAGGGGCGTGACCACCAGCGTGCCGGTGGACGCGTGCGATCGCGCAGTCGCGCCAGTGACGCGGCCATCAACTCACCGGCGTGGTGCCGGTCATTGACCTGCGGGGTCCCGCTCGGGTCGATATGCGCTGGCGCTATCCACCCGGTCCGGCCTGCATGTTCTGAATCCGCTGGCATGGCAACGGTTTTTCCAGCCACCCGGCCCGTCATGGATCATCGCGTGGCAGGCATCGCAGGCCAAGGTCAAGTTCTCGATGTCGGTGGCCCCGCCCTTGGCCCATTCGGTCACATGATGCACCTGGGTGAGGGTGGCGGGGGCGCTGCAACCCGGCCGGGTGCAGCCACGCTCGGTCGCGATCAACGCCATCCGCTGGGCGGAGTTCGCGAGGCGCTTGGTGCGACCCAGGTGCAGGGGACGTCCGGCGTGATCGAAGATCGCCAGGAACGGCTTGGACTTCTGGGCCAGCTGCAGCGCCTGCTCCAACGGCACCGTCCCACCCGAAGCGGTGGTGGCAACACCGGCGGCGGCTTCAACCTCGGCCAGCGACATGGTGATGATCGTGGACACGGGCAGCCCGCGGTGCTGACCCACATGGGTAGGACCCATTTCCGGGCGCAGGAACGCCACCATGGCGTCGTGGTTGCGCTGGGCTGCGGTGCGAGTGTCGCGACGGGCAGCACGCTCCAGTCCGGCGCGGGCTTCGTCATCGAGTCCGTCTGCGGTCCACGGGCTTTCAACGTCATCAGGGTTGCACATGCCCGGCTGGGCCAGGCTGGCGAAGATCGGATCGAACAACGCCCGCGCAGCCGGGGTCAACTCCGCGGTCATGGTCGACATGCCGTCCACGCCCTGCTTGCTCAGCGTGATCCCACGCCGCCGCGCCCTATCGGTGTCATCGGTGAGACGCCCGTCCGGGTCGAGGTAACCCAGCAGCCGGTCACCCACCTTGGGCAGGTCATCAGGAGTGGAGGTAGCGGCAAAGTGGGCCAGCTGGAATTCAGCCCGATCCCGGGTATCGGCATCGACCTTCCCCGGAATCCGGTTCACGATCTTCGCGATCACCCGAGCGGAATCCGCTGACACCAAACCCATTTCCTGGAACGCGGCAGTCCACGCCAACCAAGGCTCGACAACCCGACCGGACTCCTGCCGCAACCCCAGCAGTTCCGCCGCCCGCACCCGCGCACAAGCCTCGGCGTGCCCGATCCGCAGAGTCTGCTCGAGGTACTTGGAAGTCCGCTTCACCCCGACCTTCTCGGGCAACCCGCGGTTCTCCACCTCACGAATCAGCTTGTGCTCGAAGCTGGCCATCCGTCGCCGCGTCGATTCCCAATCCCGCAGCACATCCACGAGGCCCTCATCGGAAAGCGAGTCCAGCGAATCGTGAACGAGCACGCTCACAGCATCGGAAACGAGCCCGGTGGCATCCGCCACCGTGACTTCGTCTCCGAGTACCTGCCCGCCCCAATTCATGCCCCTATTCTATCAATTACAGAACCCTCCCGGAACCCGAATTGTCCACTCTCCCAACATAATCCGAGCATGTTTTCCTCAATACCGATCAGTCAGTCGCAAATCCCGCCCGATGATTTCCCGCATGATCTCGGAAGTCCCCCCATAAACCCGAGTAATCCGAGCATCCGCCGCCATCCGAGCAATCGGATACTCCCGCATATACCCGTATCCCCCGAACAACTGCTGACACCGATCGATACACCGAAACTCCATCTCCGAAGCCCACAGCTTCGCCTTGGCCGCGTCCGCCGGCGTCAACCGCCCCGCATTCAACTCCAGAACGCACTTGTCGATGAACACCTCGGCCACCGAAACCTCGGTGGCCACGTCGGCCAGCGTGAACTTGGTATTCTGGAACGCCCCGATCTGCTGCCCGAAAGCCTCACGCTCACCGACGTATTCGATGGTCGTCCGCAATGCCACTCGCGCGCGAGCCAGGGAAGCGACCGCGATCTGCATGCGTTCCTGCGGCAGATTGCGCATCAGGTACGAGAACCCGCGCCCCACCTCACCCAGCACGTTCTCTTTCGGCACCCGGACATCGGTGAAGCTCAGCTCCGCCGTGTCCTGCGAGTGCAATCCGAGTTTGTCGAGGTTCCGCCCCCGCTCGAATCCGTCCATCCCCCGCTCGAGGACCATCACGGTCACCCCCGCGTGCCGCTCGGCCGAAGTCCGCACAGCCGTGATCACCAGATCCGCGTTGATCCCGTTGGTGATGAACGTCTTCGCCCCGTTCACCAGGAAGTAATCCCCCATATCCACTGCCGCCGTGCGTATCCCGGCGACATCCGATCCCGCGCCCGGCTCGGTCATCCCGATGGCTGCGATCTTCGTCCCCGCCACGAATCCCGGCAGCCACCGCTCCCGCTGTTCCTCGGTGGTCAGTTCCACCAGGTAGGGCGTGCAGATGTCATTGTGCAGCGCAAAATTCAGCCCTACCCCCGCGCCGTCGCCCTCCATGAACTCCTCGATGAGGATCTGGTTGAAGCGGAAGTCCGAGACGCCGAGCCCGCCGTAGTTCTGCGGCACCGCGAACCCGAGCAGCCCCAGTTCCCCCGCCCGCGCGAACACCGAGCGCGGCACGATCCCGGCCGCTTCGTAGTCCATGTAATTCGCCGCGACTTCCTTGCGCACGAACCCCCGCGCCAGCTCGGCGAATGCCCGGTGATCGTCTCCGTAGTGCCCTCGTTCCATGGCCTCATCGTGCGGGACGACCCGCGTTCCGGCACAGAGAATCCCGGCCAACACCCGCAGCTCCCGCACTGGCCGTCAGCCGCTCGTTGAGGTTGGGGGCGGACTGCTGTCCGCCCCCAACCTTTGTCACGCGACGCCTATCCGTCCACCGTGAGCACCGTGCCCGCGGCAACCGTCAGGTTGCCTTCGCGCACAGCGAATCCCAGGCCCGGCTCCAGCGGAACCGCGCGGTCGAGCGTAACCGCCAGGTCGACGGTGTCGCCCGGCATGGCACGCCCCTCCGGCAGCACCACCTGGCCGGACACGTCGCCGGTGCGGACGAAGAACTGCGGCCGGTAGCCGGAGGTGATCGGCGTCCGGCGACCGCCCTGCGCGGCCGTCAGCAGCCGCACCCGCGCGGTGAATCCGGTGTGGACGGCGATGCTGCCGACCGCCGCGACCACCTGCCCACGCGCCACCTGACCGCGTTGCACGCCGCGCAGCAGCAGCGCCACATTGTCGCCGGCCTCCGCCGATTCCATGGTGCGGCCGAAGGTTTCGACTCCGGTGACCACGGCCTCGATGGCGCCGCCGTAGCCGAGCACCGCGACCTTGTCGCCCATCCGCACCACGCCGCGCTCGACCGCGCCGGTCACGACGGTGCCGCGGCCGGTGATGGTGAGCACGTTCTCCACGGGCATGAGGAACGGGGCGTCGAGGTAGCGCTCGGGCATCGGCACGTACTCGTCCACCGCGTCGAGCAGCCGCACCAGCTGGTTCGACCAGTGCTCGTCGCCCTCCAGCGCCCGCAGTCCGGACACCGGCACCACGGGTACGCCGTCGCCGTCGTAGCCGTTGGTGGACAACAGCTCTCGCACCTCCAACTCGATGAGCTCGAGCAGTTCGCCGTCGGCGACGTCGGACTTGTTGAGCGCGACCACGATGTGCTCGACACCCACCTGCCGCGCCAGCAGCACGTGCTCGGCGGTCTGCGGCATGACGCCGTCGTCCGCCGACACCACCAGGATGGCCCCGTCGAGCTGGGCCGCGCCGGTGATCATGTTCTTCACGAAGTCGGCGTGGCCGGGCATGTCGACGTGCGCGTAATGCCGGGTGGCCGTCTCGTATTCGACGTGGGCGATATTGATGGTGATGCCGCGCTCGATCTCCTCCGGCGCGCGGTCGATGCGGTCGAAGGGGACGAAGGCGGTGCCGCCGCGCTCGGCCAGCACCTTGGTGATGGCGGCGGTCAGGGTGGTCTTACCGTGGTCGACGTGACCCATGGTGCCGATGTTCAGGTGCGGCTTGGTGCGGACGTAGGCCTGCTTGGCCATGATGGATTCTCCAGAATCGATTCGAGGGGACCTCAGGGGGAGCCGACCTTCCCCGTCTGAGGTCCGGGACGTCCCGGAGAAGGTCAGCGTCGTGCGCCGTCGAATGCGAATGCCACCAGGGCAGCAGCCATCGCGCCCGCGACTGCGGGGTATGCGGCGATGGACTGCGTGAACATGCGAGCCATGTTGCCCGGCCGAAGCCGTCTCGCGCCAGTTATTTTCGTGCCCGAGCCGAGCCGCTCACGGCCACGAATACCGCTGCGGCCAGGATCATCACCGCCGAAACCAGCAGTGCCACATCGAGTCCGTGATGGAAGGCGACGGTCGCGGTGTTCAGCACGTCATTGACGTGCGGGGCGTATTTGAGGGCCGTGGCCAGGTCCACGCCGGCCGGGATGCGACCACGCTCCACGGCGTCGATGGCGATCGGCTGCAAGTTGTCGGGCAGGCCCAACTCCGTCATCCGCTGACGCAGGTCGGCGGTGAGAAAGCCGTTGACCAGCGAGCCGAGCACGGCGACACCCACCGCCGCGCCGACCTGACGCATGGTGTTGGTGGCCGCGGCCGCCATGCCCGAATGCGCCGCGGGAACACCCGTCAACACCGCCGAGGTCAGGGGCACGACCGCGATCCCGAAGCCGAGTCCCGCCACGGCCAGGGTGATCGCGAGCGGCGTGAATTCGACCGTGCCGTCGAGGGAATAGCGGGTCAGCAGAATCCCGCCGGCGCCCACCACGCACCCGGCGATCATCGGGATCCGCGCCCCGCTGCGCGCCACCCAGAACCCCGCCGCCAGCGACCCGGCCACGATCGCGACGGCCATGGGCGCGAACACCGCCGCCGTGTGCCCGGCCGAATAGTGGATCATCACCTGCAGATACAGCGCGGTGAAGAAGAAGATCGAGAAGACGCCGAAGTAGACCGCGAACGCGACCACCAGCGCGCTGCGCACCGGCGGCAGCCGCAGATACCGAAAATCGAACACCGGATTGCGAACTCGCGTCTCCACGATCAGGAACGCCGCGAACGCGATCGCGCCCACGACGAACAGCGCGATCACCGACGGCGCGTCATACCCCCGGTTCTCCCCCGTGATCGCGGCGAAGATCACCGTGCCGAGGAACACCGCACCCAGCAGCGATCCCGGCCAATCCAGCTGCCCCGGTTGCGGATCCGCGCTCTCGGGCACGTAGCGCAGCGCGGCGGCCAGCACCACGACCCCGATGATCAGGTTGAACCAGAAGATCGACCGCCACCCCCACGCCCCCACCAGCGCCCCGCCGACCACCGGCCCGGCGGCCAGGGCGAGCCCCGACACCGCGGCCCACACTCCCAGCGCCTTCGCCCGGGTCCGCGCCTCCGGGAACACCTGCCGCAGCACCGACAGGGTGCCCGGCTCGGACGCGGCCGCACCGACGCCCATGACCGCGCGCCCGAGGATCAGCACCGGCACGCTCGCCGCGAGCGCCGAAATCACCGATCCCGCACCGAAGATCACCAACCCGATGACCATCACCCGCTTACGCCCCCACCGGTCGCCCACTGACCCGGCCGCGAGCATCAGACTCGCGAACACCAGCGTGTAGGCGTTGACCACCCATTGCAGCAGCACCACATCGGTGCTGAGGTCCGAACGGATATCGGCGAGCGCGACACTGACGATGGTCGTGTCGAGAAAGGTTACGAACAGGACCGCGGTGACGGTGGCCAGCGCGATCGCGGGCCGCGCCGCGGCGCGCGACGTGTCACCCATTGCCACCTCCCCAGATTACGTGGCAGCGGTAGCGGCTGTCCGGTTTCGATCGGTGTGGCGGACGGCCGAGGCGAAAGGCTAGCGGCCGCGCTGCTGGTCGATCATGGGGTCGGAGGTCACCGCCGGTGTGCCGACGCCGCCGGGACCGGCGGGCGTGTGTGCGGCCTCGCAGGCGGCCAGGCCCAGGGACAGGGCGCACGCGGCGAATACGATGGCGGACTTCAACCGCATGGGGCGCCTCCGGGGATCGGGGGCATCTCGACTCGATGCCCACGATCAGAGTCGATCCGGCGGCTTGGAACCCGCCAATGGCACACCAATCGGGCCGGTGGCGCGCAGGATATGGGGCAGTCCCGGAGGCGAGCCCGGTGTCGAGGGCCGGAAGGATGGCGGATAGGTGCAGGACAGTCGGCGAATCGGCGTCTGCTCGGCCCCTCTACACTTCCAAACGGGGAGGTCGGTTTGCTGAGGTTTTCGGTGCTGGGCGAGGTCCGCGCATGGCGCGGGGACACTCCCCTGGATCTGGGCCCGCCACAACGGCGGCGGTGCTCGCGGCGCTGTTGCTGCGCGAGGGCAAGGCGGTCACGGCCGCCGAACTCGTCGAAGGCATCTGGGGCGAGGACCCCGTCCTGCGCGCCGTCCCCGCCCTGCGCACCCACGTCGCCAAGCTGCGCCGCGAACTCGAACCCGACCGTGTCAATCGCGGCCCCTCCTCCCTGCTCGTCTCCATCGGCGACGGCTACGTGCTGCGACTTCCGCCCGGCCACACCGACATTCACGAGGTCGAAGGCCAGGTCGCGGCCGCCGAACGGGTACGGCACGAGGACCCCGACAGCGCCCGCGGCACCCTCGAATCGGCGCTGGCCCGCTGGCAGGGCGCGGCTCTGGGCGGGCTGCCCGGCCCGTACGCGGAGCGGCAGCGCGCCCGGCTCGAACAGTGGCGGCTGTCCATTCTCGAGGACCGGCTGGCCCTCGACATCGAAACCGGCCGCAGCGCCGAGGCCGTCGCCGAGCTCGGGCCCCTCATCGAGGAACATCCACTGCGGGAACGCTTCCGCGCGCTGCTCATGACCGCGCTCTACCATTCCGGCCGCCAGGCCGAGGCGCTCGACGAATACGCCCGCGCCCGCCGCGCCCTGGTCGACGGGGTCGGGGTGGAACCCGGGCCCGAACTCAGCGCGGTGCACGCCCGCATCCTGCGCGCCGACCTGCCGCCGGTGTCGCGTCCGGCCCGCGCCCCGCTCGCCCCGGCCCAATTGCCACCCGACATCGCCGATTTCACCGGCCGCTCCCGGGTCGCGGAGGAGATCGCGGCCCAGCTCACCGGCGGCGGACCGGCGGTGGCCATCTCGGCGGTCGGCGGCATGGGCGGGGTCGGCAAGACCACCCTGGCCCTGCACATCGCCCACCAGGTGCGCGACCGGTTCCCCGACGGGCAGCTGTATGTGAACCTGCGCGGCGTGGACCCCGACCCGCTGCCCACCGGTGACGCGCTGGGCGGGTTCCTGCGCGGTCTCGGCGTCGCCGAGGGCGATATCCCGCCCGCCGTCGACGATCGGGCCGCGCACCTGCGAACCCTGTTGAGCGACAAGCGAATCCTGGTGGTCCTCGACAACGCCCGCGACGCCGCCCAGGTGTCGCCGCTGCTGCCCGGCACACCCGGCACCGCGGTCCTGATCACCAGCCGTTCGGCGCTCACCGAGCTGCCCGCGGTCCGCCGTACCCGCCTCGACGTGCTCGAGCCCGCCGAGGCGATGACCCTGCTGACTCGCATCCTCGGGCCTGAACGCGTTGCGGCCGAACAGGATGCCGCCCACGCGGTCATCGAGCAGTGCGCATGCTTGCCGCTGGCGGTGCGCATCGTCGGGGCGCGGCTGGCGGTGCGGCCGCAATGGACCATCGCGTCGCTGGCCGCCCGGCTGGCCGACGAGAGCCAGCGCCTGGCCGTGCTGCAGACCGGCGACCTCACCCTGGAGGCCGCCTTCCGGCTCGGCTACGGCCAGCTGAACACCGAGCAGGCCAGGGCTTTCCGCACCCTCGCCCGCGCCGACGTCCCCGATTTCCCGGTGGACGGTGCCGCCGCGCTGCTGGGCGTCCCGGTGCCGCAGGCCGAGCTGGTCTGCGAATCCCTGGTCGACCTGAGCCTGCTCGAGACCCCCGCGCCCGGCCGCTACCGCTTCCACGACCTGCTGCGGCTGTTCGCCGCGCAGCGGGCCGGCACCGCCGCGACCCGCGACACCGGTGAGAGCGAGGCGGAGATCGTCGCCCGCCTGCTGGACTACTACCTGGCCAGCACCAAGAACCTGCTCGGCGCACTGGATTACAGCAACACCACCCTGCTGCTGGTGCCCACCACCGTCGCCGGCCACACCTTCGCCGGCGGCGCGGAAGGCCAGTCCTGGAACGACCTCGAGCGCCCGGTGATCATCGCGCTGCACCGGCAGGCGGCCCGCCTCGGCGGCCGGGCGGTCGCCCTCGCCGCCGACCTGGCCTGGGTGATGGCCGAGCTGATGGACACCGGCAGCCGCGCTCGCGAGCTCGCCGACGGCCTGAAAGCCCTCCTGGACACCGCGATCCGCGACGGCGACCACGCCAGTTCCCGGCGGCTGCGGGTGGCGCTGGGCGCCATGATGCAGATCGGACTCGGCGAGGTGGAGGCGAGTCTGGAGTTCCTGCAACCCATCTCCCAGCCCGCCGACGACGCCGAACGGCGGCTGCAGGTGCTGGCCGAGATCCTGCTCGGCGTCGCGGACCGCCGCACCGGAAACACCAAGGACTCGCACCGGCATTACGCCAATGCCATCGCCTGGACCCGATCCCTGGACGACCGGTCCCTCGAAGCGTGGATTCTGGCGCTGGCCACCCGCACGCTGTGCGAATCCGGCCAGTACGCCGAGGCGGTCGCGGTGGCCGAGCGGGCCATCGACCTGGCCCGGGAGTCCTCCAACGCGGTCGCACTGGGCTGGGCCACCCACGAATTGGCGGCCACCCGTTCGATGCTCGGCGAGCACGACACCGCCCTCGACCTCGCCGCGGACGCGGTGCACATGACCCACCGCAACGGCGTGCGCCTGTGGGAGGGCTGGGCCCGCACCCGCCTGGCGCAGATCCACCTGCGCGCCGGGCACGAGGCCGCCGCGGAATCGGAAGCGACGCAGGCGCTGCGGTTACTGAGCAAGGCCGCCGATCCGCTGGACCGGGCCCGCGCGCTGTTCCTGCGCGCCACCGCCCGCGGCGACACCGAGGCCGCCGCCCGCGAGCACGCCGACGCCGCCGAGATCTTCCGCCGCGCCGGACTGCCCGCCCCGACGCCCGCGACGCTGTTCGCGTCCGGCCCCGCCCTGCAATAGAGAACGTTTATTCGCTTTTTATCCGCCCGTGGGAGTGTGCATCCACGCGGGTACCCCGGAGCTGCAACCTCCGGGTGCCCGCGCGCGATTGAGGTCATGTCCGCGTGCGTCACGAGGGGTGCGCATTCGGCGGATGCGGGTCGGACGGCCGTCGCCCACCGGGGCGACGGCTCCACCACTACACCGGGGCATCCAAGAACGCGCCGAGGCCACGCAGATGGGTCAGCGCGGTACCCGACTCGAATTCCGCGCGTTTGGCCGCCGTGAAGTAGCGCTGCATCGGATAGTCCAGGTAGATGCCGGTACTGGCGTGCACGTGAACGGCGGTGTGGGCCACCCGGTGCCCGGCTTCGGCCGCCCAGAATTTCGCCACGTCGATCTCGGCTTCGGCCACCAAGCCGTGGGATTCGCGCCACGCGGCCTGCCACAGCGTCAGGCGAACCGCCTCGACGTCGATGTAGGCGTCGGCCAGGCGTTGCCGGACCGCCTGGAACGCGCCGATGGGCTTGTCGAATTGCTTTCTGGTGCGGGCATATTCGGCGGTCATCTCCAGGGCGCGTTCCAGTACCCCCAGCTGGTGGGCGCATACCGCCAAGGCGGCGCGACGGCGGGCCCAGCCGGGCGCTTCGGGCGCGAGGATCACATCGCCATCCGGAACCTGGACCTCGCGTAGTTCCAGGATGGCCGCGTCGGTGCCGTTCACCACCTGCTGCCCGGTGACCGTGACACCCGCTGCGGCCCGATCCACAACCAGCAGAATCGAATTCGCACCGGCGCGGGCTTCGATGAGGAACCCGTCGGCGAAGGCCCCGGCCGCGACCACCGACTGCGAACCTCGTACGCACCAGCCGTTCTCACCCCGCTCGGCCTCGAAGGCGGCGCAATCACGGGCGAGTGCGGCGGCGAAGGTCGTCTCGCCCCGCAGCAGCGGCCGCAGCCGCCGCACCAGCAGATCGTCACCGAACTCGGCCAGCGTCGCCGCGACCACGGCGATACTCGTGGAATACGGTGCGGGAGCGACGGTCCGGCCGATCTCGATCAGCACGGCGCACTGTTCCAGCACCCCGAACCCGCCCCCATCCACCGGCTCGGGCAGCGCCGCCTCCAGCAGTCCCGCGCCCGCCATGGCCCGCCACAGCTCCGGGTCGAACCCGCTGTCATCGGTCCGGGGATTGCGCACGGCCCAGTCGGTGAGCAGCTCGCGCGCCAGTCCCGACAGGTCCCGCTGCGCTTCGGTGTATTCGAAATCCATTGTCCTACTCCTTGTTCGGCTCAGCGGGTGACGGGCAGGCCGAGGGCGGTCTTGGCGATGATGTCGCGCTGCACCTCGTTGATGCCGCCGCCGAAGGTCAGGATGAGCGAGGTGCGGTGGAAGCGTTCGAGGCGGCCGAGCAGCAGTGCGCCCGGGGAATCGGCGCGCACCACGGCGTCGGCCCCGAGCACCTCCATGAGCAGCCGATACCCCTCGATGGCGAACTCGGTGCCGAACACCTTGGTGGCGGAGGCGTCCGCCGGGCCGAGTTCACCGCGATCGGCCGCCCACGCGGTCCGCCAGTTGCGCAGCTTCAGATATTCGGTGTGGGCGTGCACGCGGGCCAGGTGCAGCCGCACCCATTCGGCGTCCATCACCCGGGACCCGTCGGGCAGTACGGTGGCGCGCGCCCAGGCGGTGACCTGCCGCAGCGACTCCGCGAGCGGCGCGGCCGAGGCCAGCGCCACGCGTTCGTGATTGAGCTGATTGGTGATCAGCGCCCACCCCCGGTTCTCCCCGTGCACCAGGTTCCGCGCGGGCACCCGGACGTCGGCGTAGTAGGTGGCGCTGGTGCCGACTCCGGCCATGGTGTGCACCTTGGTCCACGAGAACCCGGGCGCGGTGGCCGGAACCATGAAGATCGACAGGCCGGCGTGCTTGCTCGCCGCCGGATCGGTGCGCGCGGCCAGCCAGACGTAGTCGGCGTATTCGATGAGGCTGGTCCACATCTTCTCGCCGTCGATCACGTAGTCGTCCCCGTCGCGCACCGCGCGGGTGCGCAGCGACGCCAGGTCGGTGCCCGCTTCCGGCTCCGAATAGCCGATGGAGAAGTGCAGTTCACCGCGGGCGATCCGCGGCAGGAAATACGCCTTCTGCTCCTCGGTGCCGTAGCGCATGATGGTCGGCCCGACGGTGTTCACGGTCAGGTACGGCAGCGGCACGCCGGCCGCCGCGGCCTCGTCCAGGAAGATCAGCTGATCCAGCATCGGGCGGCCTTGCCCGCCATGCTCTTCCGGCCAGCCCAGCACCAGCCAGCCGTCCGCGCCCAGCCGGCGCACCACCTCCTTGTAGACGATCCCGTCACCGTGCTCGCCGCCCGGCCCCGACCGCAGCGCCGCCCGCACCTCGGGGGTGACGAGATCGGCGAAATACTCGCGCAGCCGTTTCCGCAGCCGATGCTGTTCTTCGGTCAAACTGATGTGCATAAGCTGACGGTAGGAAGCGGCCGGGCCGGATCCGCCGGGCTGGCAGGAAGCTGCCAGATCGACCGGAAACGCCAGGTCGCCTGCCAGGATCGGGGAAGTGATGCAGCGACAGCGGACCGACGCCACCGGCACCCTGGCCACCGGCATCGTCCGGTTCAGCCAGGACGGGCACTGGGATCAGGATGTCCACCAGCTGCTGCGCCATGCCCGGCGCGAGGCGGTGGTGGCGGTCTCGAACCCCACCCACTCCACCGATCACCTGCGCCTCGGCCAGGTGGTGGTCGACGACCTGCTGGCTGCGGGCAAAGAGGTCCGGCTGCTCTACTCGCCCGACTACCTGGAAAGCCGCGACCGGCAGCCGCTGCTGCGCCAGTCCTCCCTCGGTGCGCAGATCCGCGTCACCGACAACGACTTCCACAATGTGCTGATCCTGGACCGCACGGTGGCGGTGCTGTGGAGCGGGGCGGGCGCCGACCATCCCTACGCCTACCTCGTCCGCGAACCCGCCCTGCTGCGCGCACTGCACCAGTTCGCACTGCTCAGCTGGCAGTCCGGGCACGGCCTGCCGAGCCGGATCGACAGCGGCCCAGTCGAATTGAACGTTACTGCCCGCGCGGTCCTGAACACCCTCAACCTCGGTCTGATCGACGAGACGGCGGCCCGCCGCCTGGGCATGTCGCTGCGCACCTACCGCCGTCACATCGCCGATCTGATGACCCGGCTCGAGGTGCGCAGCCGCTTCCAGATCGGGGTCCGCGCAGCCCAACTCGGCCTGCTCGACCCGCCGTAGTGGTTGCCGTCCGGGCCGGTACCCCCGCCGGTGGCACCGGCATCGTTCGGGTCTCTCCCGGTGGTGCCCCGCTCGCACGAACCACCTGACTGGGGCATCGGCGCAGGTTGTCCTGCCGCACCGGCACATTCGATATTGGCTGCATGAACGTGGTGGCGGCGCTCAAGCTCAATATGACCAATATCGACGACCCGCGGGCCGGGAATCACGAGCGCTACCGCGCCGCCCTCGACATGGCCGAGTACGCGGAACGGTGCGGGTTCGCGGTGGTGAACGTCGAAGAGCACCACGGCTCGGGCACCGGCTGGCTGCCCGCACCACTGCTGCTGGCGGCGGCGGTCGCGGCGCGCACCGAACGGATCCGGATCAGCATCGGCGCGCTGATCGTCCCGCTGTACAACCCGGTCCGGTTGGCCGAGGACCTGGCCGTGCTCGACAACCTGGCCGGCGGGCGACTGACCGTGCTCGCCGCGATCGGTTACCGCCCAACGGAATACACGGCCCTCGGGCGCGATTTCACCCGTCGCGGCAAACTCATGGACGAGGCGCTCGAGATCATGCTGGCGGCCTGGCGGGACGAGCCGATGCCGGGCGAGGGGCACGCCTTCGATGTCACGCCCAAACCGTTCACCAAGCCGCACCCGCACCTGCTGATCGCCGGAATGAGCCCCGCGACCGCCCGCCGAGCCGCGCGCTTCGGACTGGGACTGGCGCTGCCGCTACCCGCCCCCGCGGTGGAGGAGCTGTATCAGCAGGAGCTGATCCGTTGCGGCACCACAGGTTTCGTCCATAAGCCCGAGCCCGACAGCCGGCACACCCTGCTGCACGAGGACCCGGACCGGGCCTGGCACGAATACGGCCCGCACATTCTGACCGAGATCCGCGAGTACGCGTCGTGGGGACGCGAGGGCATCTCCCGCCCGCACGACGCGGTGCCCGATTCCGTGGAATCACTGCGCGCCCACGGCTACCTCGAAATCCTCACGCCCGCACAGCTGCTCGACCAGATCGCGGCCGGGCGCACCGAGATCCTGATGAACCCGCTGATCGGCGGGCTGCCGATCGAGGCGGGCTGGACCAGCCTGCGTTTGCTCGGCGACCACGTGCTGTCTCTCACCACCGTTCGATGATCAGAAATCCAGCCAGAGGACCTTCATGACAGACCTGCGCCCCGGGCGGCTCACCGCCGCCGCCAAGAAATTCCTGACCTGGGACGAGAATCCGGGCGTCTTCGGCGTCACCATTCCCTGCCCGCTCCCGGTGACCATGGGACTCGAGGACACGCAGCGGCTGATCAACACCCTGATCGACACCCACGAGTCGCTGCGCAGCCGCTACAGCTACGGCGCGGACGCGGCCTGCGAGATCGAACCCGCATCCGGCGGCGTCATCGATCCCGCCCGCGTCGACGTCCGGACCATCGACATCGAGGACCTCGACCCCGAGGAGCTCGCTACCGTCATCGCCGAACAGTCCGCCGCGGCCAACCTGCGACTGGACCCGACCGCCGGCAAGATCGTCACCGCGGCGCTGCTCACCCGCTCCTTCGACGTGAACATCCTGCTGTTCACCGCCCACCACATCGCCATCGACGGCATCTCCATGTGGGTGCTGTGGGAAGACATCGCCACCTACGCCCGGCAATGGTCGGCGGGCGAGGAGATCTCGCTGCCGCCCGAGTCGATCACCGGGTCGGAATGGGCCGAATACCTCGACGAGTACGCGACCACCCGGGTCGGGGAACGCGACTACTGGCTGGCCGCCTCCGACAGCGAGCCCGCCAAACTCGACCGGGCCGACACCCCGAAGTCGGCGCACTTCGACGGCGTCATCGACGGGCCGCTGGCGCAGCGACTGCTGGTCGAACTGCCCGAGGCGTTCGGGGCCAGCTACACCCGAATCCTGCTCGTCACACTGGGTTTGGCCATCGAGGACGCGACCGGGGTCGCCCGCCCCATCACCGTGCAGAAGCACGGCCGCTACAGCCGCCTGCGACCCGGCACCGACCTCTCGCGCACGGTCGCCTGGATCTCCGACGACTACCCGTGGCTGCTGCGGCCCGCGACCGGCACCCTCGACGAACGCCTGAGCGACGCCCTCGCCGGATATCCCGCGCACCCCGAGGATTTCACGCTGCTGCGCTGGCATCATCCCGAAAGCTGGTCGCATTTCCTGACCTTCAACTCGCCCAAGTTCTACTTCAACTTCCTCGGCGACGTGGGCGTGTGGATCCCGGACGCGCACTCGCGCGAACAGGCCCGGCTGAAGATGTTCGATATGAGCCTGTTCCTGGGCACCAGCAAACCCGAAGGCGTTGAGCAGGTGCACTATTCGGTGCACTCCCCCGACGGCGGCCTCGGCGCCGACCGGATGCGGGCCGTCGTGACCCGCTGGCTGACCATCATCGAGAACGTGGAGGTCCGATGAGCAGGATCGTGCTGGTGGGCATCGGCAGCCGCGGCGACATCGCGCCGCTGACCGGCCTCGGCGTGGGACTGCGCGACGCCGGACACGAGGTCGTGGTGGCCGCGCACACCCTGTTCGCCGAACAGATCACCCGCTGTGGGCTCGAGTTCCGCGAGATGACCCACGACATCGACATCGACATGACCGATCCCGACGTCAACCGGCTGTCCGCGGGCTGGAAGTTCTCCTCGCCCAAGGGAGTCCGGAGTCTGGGCCTGGGCATGATCCGGGCGCTGATCGACGAGCCCGCCGACGTCCTGCTGCTGCCGCCGCCGACGGAGTACGCGGCCTGGCGCTGGCCGAGGCCAAGGGCGTCCCCTCGATCGGACTGCGGTTCCAGCCGCTGTCCGCCACCGCCGACCACGCGCCCTCGGCCTACGGCGCCTACGATTTCGGCGCGCGCGGCAACCGGCTCGCCGCCGACTTCGGGGCCTGGTTCAACGACCGCTTCTACGCGAGCTCGGTCGCCTTCTTCCGCCGCGAACTCGGCCTGCCGCCGATCTCGGTGTACGACCTGCGTCGGGCCCGCACCGCGGCGGGCTGGCCGATGCTCAACGGCTACTCCCCCAGTGTCGTTCCGCGCCCGGCCGATTGGCGGGCGGGGCTGGAGGTGACCGGATACTGGTGGCCGCCGCGCCCCGAAGGCTGGGAGCCGCCCGCCGAGCTGGTGGACTTCCTCGCCGCCGGGCCGCCGCCGGTGTTCCTCGGCTTCGGCAGCATGGCCGACAGCAGCGCGGGCACCGGCCGCACCGGCAAGATCATCGGCGCGGCGCTGCGCCGGGCCGGGGTGCGCGGCATCGTGCAGAGCGGCTGGCTCAACCTCGAGGTCACCGGCGACGACGTGCTGACCATCGGTGAGGCGCCGCACGATTGGCTGTTCCCGCGCATGGCGGCGGTGGTCCACCACTGCGGGGCGGGCACGACCGCCGCGGGCCTGCGCGCGGGTGTCCCCGCCATCGGCGTTCCGGTCTACGCCGATCAGCCGTTCTGGGCACAACGCCTGATCGATCTGGGGGTCAGCCCGGCGACCATCCCGTATTCGAAGATGTCGGAGGACCGCCTCACCGACGCCATCCGCCGCGCCACCACCGATACCGCGCTGCGCGACAACGCGACTCGCATGGCGGCCCGGATCGCCGCCGAGGACGGGGTGGGCCAGGCGGTGAAGGCCGTCGAGGCGCACCTGGCCGCGCTGCCGAAGAACTGACCCACTCCCGTTCCGAAACCCGGTGTCCGGGCGACCCGCCCGCCCGGACACCGCCCCCGCCGGTCCCGCGTCCCGACTGTGGTTAGATTGCGCGCAGTTTCGCCTGGTAGTTGCTGTGCATCGAACCCTATTGGCTGCTATTCAGCGGTGGAGGCGGGCCTCTTGAGCGTGCTGCGCGGACATAAGTTGTTGTTCTCCAATCTGGCTCTGATCCTGCTGCTCGCGGTCGGGGCGGCGTATCTGCTGATCGATGTGGCGCGGGTGCGCGCACCCGGCAGCACCTACTCGGTGACCGTCCAGTTGGATCGCTCCGGCGGTTTGCAGGCGGGTAACGATGTGACCTGGCGCGGATATCGGGTCGGATCGGTCAGAGCGATCGAGATCATCGACGGCGGGGCCGGTATCGCGGCGACGGCGGAAATCGAGAACAAGTACAAGATTCCGGCCGACACCGAGATCGCGGTGGCGGCGCTGTCCGCTGTGGGCGAGCAGTACATCGACTTCCGGCCGCACTCCGACGCGCCGCCCTACCTGCACGACGGGCAGGTGGTGCGCTTCGATCCGAGCCGGATCAGCACCCCGACGCCGGTCTGGCAGACGCTGACCGACAGCAACGAGCTCATCGCGTCGATCGACCCGGACAAGGTCGGGGTGATTCTCGACAATATGGACACCGCGTTGGGCGGCGGTCCCGATCAGCTGCGCGGCCTCATCGAAGGACTGAGCGTGGCGACCACCGGTCTGGACAACCGGCTGCCCCAGACCGTCAGCCTGTTGCAGAACCTGCAGGTCATCGCGGGCACCACGTCCCACGCCCAGCCCGATCTCGGCACGCTGACCCGCAATTCGCAGACCCTGGTCGCGCAGGCCCGCGCCGCGGACGGCGAACTGCGCGGCCTGCTCGACCGCGCGCCCGAGCAGATCGCGATCCTCGACGCCACCCTGGACCGGAACCTGGATCCGATCCAGAGCCTGGCCACCACCATGTCGGCCATCGTGACCGCGGCGCTGCTGCGGCTGCCCGCGGTGCGCGAACTGTTCCCGGCCCTGGTGATCGGCACCTCCGCCATGGGCGTGCCGGCCCACAACGGGGAGTTCAACACCATCATCGACATCTGGAGCCGGCCGTGGTGCCAGTATCCGGTCCCGGCGGTGGCGCCGTTCCTGGCCACCGAGGGCGGCTTCGGGCGCTGGAACTACTGCGACAATCCGCCCGCCGACCAGCAGATCCGCGGATCCGCCAACGCGCCGCGACCGAATGTTCCCAACAATGGCGCGCACCGGCCGACCGGCGTCGATCCGCAGGAGCGCACGCTGCCGCCGGTCAAGTGATTCCGGCGAGTCCGCCACGCCCGGCAGCGGGGCCGACCGGCGTGCCGCCGGGCCTGAACAGGCGTGTCGGCGCGTCCGTCGCGTTTTATCCCGCGAATCGCGCGCGGCACCAGTCAGAATGATCTACCGGTACCCAGAGGTCCCGTGCTTGTGTCAACAAGGCAGTCCCTTCGCCCTGACAGGCGAGATCGAACAGGGTGGTGGGCGAGGCTAGGAGAGGGTCGAACGCGATGATCAGCAGAAGTTCCCTCGGCTTGGCGGCGCGATCGGCGGTCTTCGCCGGCGTGGCGGTCGCAGGACTCGCGGCGGTGCCCGCGCAGGCCGAACCATTGTGGCCAGGCGGACCGGATGTGCCCGGTGTCCCGGCGATCATCCCCGGCATCGCACCCAGCGATGTCAACGCACCGTGCGCGACCGCAGGCGCCCGCGCCTGCCTGAAGCTCAGCACCAACGAGGCGTGGCTGATGGACAACGGCAAGGTCGTTTTCGGCCCCACCCCCATCTCCCACGGCATGCCCGGCTTCGAGACCCCGCCTGGCGTCTTCCATGTCTCGTTCAAGAAGCCGTTCCACTGGAGCACCATGCACAACGCTCCGATGGAGTACGCGGTCTTCTTCAACGGCGACATCGCCTTCCACATCGGCCCGGTCGACAAGAAGTCCCACGGCTGTATCCGGATGACCCCGGACGGCGCGCGGGAGTTCTTCAACTACCTCAACCCCGGCGACATGGTCGAAGTGGTTCCGTAACAAGCCTTTCCAGTGGCACACCGGCGCGAGATCCGCCCGCGCCGGTGTGCCACTGCGCTTTTCAGGCCGCGCAGTTGTGATAAGCCGTGATCAGCCAGCGGCCGTCGCGACGGACCAGAGTCCAGGTCGCCAGCACCCAGCGGTCGGCCGGGGGTTCGGTTTCACCGGCCATGAGAATGGCGGCGCGACTGGTGACCACGGCGGTGTCCGGGGCCGGGAACCGCACCAGCTGCGGCTCGTCCAAGACGCTGGAACCGCGCAACGGACCCGCGAAACCGGCGGCCATGCCCGCCCGGACCGCCTCCCGGCCGTTGCGGAAGACGCCCGGCAGGACCGAGGTCGACTCCGGTTCGTAGTCGGCGACGAAGGTGTCCGCGTCATTGGCGACCCACGCGGTGTAGACGCCCTTCAGGACATCGAGCACGGCGTCGCGGTCGGTGCGCACGGCGGTGTCGTTCATGATTACTCCTCGGTCTGCGGCCGCCCGGTGTGGCGGCTCACGAGTACCTACCGGCGGGAGGTGCCGGATTCATCGCTCGCGGTGTACAAAGTTCGGCAGGGCCCTGTTTCGACCGGTGGGGGCCATGTTTCGAGGAGTGAGAGCATGGCGGACGCGGACTTCGCGGCGAGCACCGACCGCTATCGACGGGAGTTGCTCGCGCATTGCTATCGCATGCTCGGCTCGGTGCAGGACGCCGAGGATCTGGTACAGGAAACCTATCTGCGCGCCTGGCGGTCACGCGACAGCTACGACGGCACCCGGGCCGGAATGCGGACCTGGCTCTACCGGATCGCCACCAATGCCTGCCTCACCGCGCTCGAACAACGTGGGCGGCGGCCCATGCCGTCGGGCCTCGGGCACGCACCCGGCGACGACCCGCGCGAGGAGCTGGTGCACGGCGGGGAAATCCCCTGGCTGCAACCGATTCCGGACAAACTACTCGGCGATCCTTCCGAAGCCGCGGTGGCGCAGGGCAGTCTGCGGCTGGCGCTGGTCGCGGCCATGCAGCAGTTGCCCGCCCGGCAGCGCGCGGTGCTGGTGCTGCGCGAGGTGCTCGACTGGCCCGCCGCCCAGGTCGCGCAGGCGCTCGACATGACCCCGGCCGCCGTCAACAGCGCGCTGCAGCGGGCCCGGAAGACATTAGGCCAGAACAGTATTCGTGAAGACGACGTGACCGAGCGCGCCGAACAGCGGGCCGTGGTGGACGACTACGTCACCGCCTTCCGCAACGCGGATCTCATCGCCCTGGAGAAGCTGCTGTCGCACGACGTGATCATGGAAATGCCGCCCATGCTCAATTGGTACCTCGGTCGCGCGAGCTACGTCGGATTCATGGCCCGGGTGTTCGAGTGGAAGGGCTCCGACTGGCGGATGGAACCGATGTGGGCCAACGGCCAGCCCGCGCTGGCCGCCTACGCCCGCGACGGCGACGGGTACGCGCGGCACACGGTGCAGGTCTTCACGGTTCGCGACGGCCTCATCACCAATCTCGTCGTCTATCAGGTCGACGAGATCTTCGACCTGTTCGACATGCCGCCCCGGCTGCCCTGAGGCTCAGTCGCCCGCGGTGATCAGCAGCCCGTACTCGTGCGCGAACGCCGCGGCCTCGGTCCGGCTGGCCACCCCCAGCTTGGTGAGGATCCGCGAGACGTGCACTCCGGCGGTATTGGCGCTGATGAACAGCTCCGCCGCCAGCGCCCGGTTGCTCATGCCCTTGGCGACCAGGCGCAGCACATCCAATTCCCGTGCGGTGAGCCCGAATCCGCCGGAAGCAGTGCCGCTCTGCGCTTTCGGCGCCCGGACCGCCGATCCGTCGAGGGAGATGCGAGCCCGCTCGCCCACCGCCGCGGCGGCTGCGGCCAGCGGGACCGCCCCCAGCCGGCTGGCGATCTCGGTCAGCTCCTTCAACGCCGACCCCGCCTCGACCCGATTCCCTTCCACCGCAGCCGATTCCGCCAACCCGAGCAACGCGATGCCCACGTCGTAGGGCCGCCCGACATCGCGCCAGGCCGCCACCGCCTCCGCCCAACGGGCCGCGGTCCCGGCCAGATGCGCGGTGAACGCGGCGCGCTGCGCGGCATCCACCGGCGACGCCGTCGGCAGCGTGTCACCCAGCGCGAGCAATTCCGCGGGCGCACCGCTGATTCGGGCCGCGAGCACCACCAGCGGCCATGCCTCGTGTGGATGCGCGAAAAGCGTCGCGACCCCGTCGCCGCCCTCGAGCAGCCCGGTCAGCGCCGCCGCGGCCGCCCGCTCATCACCTCCCACCAACGCCAGCGAACAGGTCAGCGCCGCGAGTTCGAGCCGATACTGCGCCGCCCACCGACTGTCTCCCAGGAGCAGCCCCGCCGCCTGCGCTCCCTCCTCCGCAGCGCGAACATCGCCGGTGGCCAACGAGATCCGCGCGAAGCACACCAGCAATGCCGCGCGACTCAACGGCGGCAACTGCGCGAACTGCGTCTCGTCGACCACGGCCCGTGCCTCGTCCCACCGCCCCAGCGCACTCAGCGCCTGCGCCCATTTCACGTAGAGGATCGGCGCGGATTCCGCGAACCGGAACGACTCGTGCGCCGCCCGCAATCCCTGCCGCACCGCCGCGATCGCGGCCTCGTAGCGCCCCGCCCCCACCAGCACCGCCGACTCCCACGTCGCCACATCGACGACGATCCGCGCGTCCCCCGCAACCGCCGCCGCTCGATGCGCCTGCGCGAAATGCTCCAGTGCCCAATCGGTTTCGCTGTCGGTCCGTACGTCCTCGGCGGCCGCTCCCCCGGCCGCGGCGGCCCCCGCCAAACCCAGATGAGCGTGCGCCCGCGCCATCAGCGCATCCGCGCCCAGCCGCCGCGCAATGGCCAGCGCCGCCACCGCATCCACCGCCGAACCCACCGCATCCCCCTGGAAAACCCGGGCCGCGGCCGACTGCACCAGCGCCTCCGCCCGCTCCACGCTGTCCGGCGTCCCTTCCATCAGGGCCAGCGCCTGTGTCAGGTCCTCTCCCGGCCCGGCTCCGGTCGTCGCGCGCAGGTAGGCCCGCCGCCGATACATCCGCGCCACCCGCTCGGGATCAGCGCCCGCGCCACCGGATTCACCCGGAACCAGCAGGGCCAGTGCGGCGTCGGCGGCGGCGATGCCGCGTTCGGTGGCGCCGCACGCGACGGCGACGTCGACGATCTGTTCCAGGACGGACAGTTTCGTGGTGGGGAGGATCTGTTCCGGGGTGGGGACGCGGTCCCAGAGGGTGAGGATTTGTTCGAGGAGGCGGAGGCGTTCGGGGTGGGTGGCGGGAACGACTTCGATGGCGGACCAGTAGGCGCGCAGGGCTTGGTCGAGGTCGCCGGCCGCGCGGGCGTGGCGGGCCAGGTCGGCGCGGGATTCGGGGTCGAGGGCGTCGCCGCGGGCGTGCAGGGCCGCGGCGGCCCGGGCGTGCAGGGCGATGCGCTCGACGGGCAGCAGGTTGTCGTAGATGGCCTGGCGGATGAGGCCGTGGCGGAATTCGTAGCCGGTGTCGGTGGTGAGCAGCAGGTAGCGGTCGACCAATTCGCGCAGGGCGCGGGGTAGTTCGTCCGGGGGTAGGTCGACGGTCGCGGCCAGCAGGTCGTGGTGGATCGGGGAGCCGATGACCGCGGCCGGCGGGACCACGGTGCGGGCCTGCGGGGACAGGCCGGTTTGGAAGCCCAGCAGCAGGTCGGCCAGGTCGGCGGGGAGCTCGTCGGGGCCTTGGCCCAGGGCTTCGACGAACAGCGGGTTGCCGCCGCTGCGCTCGAAAACCTTGGTGATGAGCTCGGATCCGGGTTCGCGCCCGAGCAGGGCGGCGAGCTGGCGGCCCACCTCGTGGCGGGTCAGCGGGTGCAGTTCCAGCACGTGGACGCCCGGGTTGCGGCGCAGTTCGGCGACCAGTCCGCGCAGCGGTCCGGCCTCGCCGGGCCGGTAGGTGCCGACCAGCAGGGCGTTGGCGTCGGCGAGGTTGGCGGCCAGGAAGGTGAGCAGTTCGCGGCTGGCGTCGTCGGCCCAGTGCAGGTCCTCGAGCACCAGCACCACCGGCCGGGTCATCGCCAATTGTTCGAGCACCGTGAGGATTTCGCCGAAGAGCCGGATCCGGTCGGCCTCGGGCGCGGCGCCGCCGGTGCGCACGGCCAGCTGCGGCAGCCAGTTCGCCAGCGCCGGATGCGGCGGCAGCAGGGTGGCCACGGCCTCGCCGCCGAGCTTGCGGACCAGGCCGCGCAGCACGGCCAGGAACGGCGCGTAGGCGACGCCCCCGGTGCCCAGTTCCGGGCAGCGCCCGAGCAGCACCATCGCCTCGCCGCCCAGGCGCTCGGTGAACTCCGCGATCAGCCGGGACTTCCCGATCCCGGCTTCGCCGGCGACCAGCACGGTCTGCGCGCGGTCGTCGTCGACCGCCTCGAGCAACGCGGACACTTCCGCGGCCCGACCGACCAGGGCACTACTGCCGGGGAAACTCACCACGTCACGATCATGCCGTTACCTTCACATTTCGCCCAGCCCGGACACGAAATAACTAATTGTCGTGATGTGGCCACCCCCTCTTTATCGGAAAACTCATTCTCATGAGCGACACCGAGAACCGCATGCACGACACCGCGATCCGCCCCTTCCGCATCGACATCGCGCAGGCCGACCTGGACGACCTGCACCAGCGCCTGACCCGCACCCGCTGGATCGACGAGGTCCCCGGAGTCGGCTGGGAACGCGGCGTCCCGACCGCCTACCTGCGCGAGCTCGCCGCCTATTGGGCCGACAAGTTCGATTGGCGCGCCGCGGAGGCCACCCTCAACGCCGACCCGCAGTTCACCACCACGATCGACGGCCAGAACCTGCATTTCCTCCACATCCGCTCGGCCCGCCCGGACGCCACGCCGCTGCTGCTGATCCACGGCTGGCCCGGCACCCCCGCCGACTTCCTGGACCTGATCGGCCCGCTGACCGCCCCGGCCGCACACGGCGACCCCGACGCCCCCGCCTTCCATCTGGTCATCCCGACGCTGCCCGGGCACGGCTTCTCCGGCCCGCTCACCGAAACCGGCTGGCACGACGGCAGAGTCGCGGCGGCGCTGGCCGAGCTGATGGCGCGGCTGGGCTACGACCGCTACGGCGTGCAGGGCGGCGACCACGGCGCGTTCGTGGCTCCGCGCCTGGCCCGCGAGCACTCCGAGCACGTGATCGGCGTGCACGCCAACGCCCTGGTCACCTTCCCGACCGGCGACCCGGCCGATATGGCCGCGCTCACCGACACCGAGCGGCAGCGGCTGGCGGCGATGAAGCAGTTCCAGGACGACGGCTCGGCTTACATGAGCCTGGCCGGTTCCCGCCCGCACACCCTGGCGCAGCTGCTCGCGGATTCGCCCGTCGGCCAGCTGGGTTGGATCGTGGAGAAGTACAAGGAGTGGACCGACGCGAGCCACGAGCTGCCCGAGCAGGCCATCGACCGCGACAAGATCCTGACCACGGTGGCGATCTACTGGCTCACCGATACCGCGCGCAGCGTGTGCGACTACTACTACGAGCGCTTCCACGACCACACGATGTTCGCGCCCAAGCCCAAGGGCACGGTGCCGACCGGCGTGGCGGTCTTCGCCACCGGTGACTACGCCATCCGACGGTTCGCGGAGAAGGCGCACAACATCGTGCACTGGTCGGAGTTCTACTCCGGCGGCCACTTCCCGGCCCTCGAGGTGCCCGAGCTGCTGGTGGGCGATATCCGGGAGTTCTTCGCCGGCCTGGCCCGCTGATCAAGGGGCGGTGAGGAATCCGTCGACGATCCGGCGCACCTTCGCTACCGCACTGTCGTCGCCCAGGCGCAGTGCGGTATTCGCCGCTTTGAGAACCGCGTCGATCTGGAAGGCCGCGAGTTCGGCGTCCAGGTCGGCGATCTCGCCATGGTCGCGGGCGTGGGCCAGTTCCCCGGTGAGCAGCTCGGTCCACACGCGCTGGTTCTCGATCAGCGCGTCGCGGACCGGCCCGGGGCGGCTGTCGAATTCGGTCAGGTTGGCCGCCTGGAAGCAGCCGCCCTCGAACAGGGGCCGCGCCGCGTAGTCCACCCAGTACTCGACGAGCGCCTGGAGCCGTTGGACGCCACGGGGTTTCGCCAGGGCGGGCCGGGTGACGGTGTCGACGAACAGGCCGCGGAAGTGCTCGATGGTGGCCAGCTGCAGGCCTTCTTTGGTGCGGAACAGCGTCTGGATGCCCGCTTTGCTGAGCCCGGTGTCGGTGGCGAGACGACCGAAACTCAAGCCCTCCAAGCTGTCCAGCGAGGCGATGTCCACGGCCCGGTCGAGCACCACGCGGCGGGTGCGGGAGCCGCGCAGCAGCCGCTTGTCGGTGATCTCGGTGGCCGCCTCGGCCGGGCTTTCCATACGGCCGATCGTACTCTCGACCGGCCCGGACCCCGGCGGAAGCGGTCAAGCATATTGCCGCGCAACGTGACCCCGGCTACAGTTACGGTCCAGTAGGAACGCCAGCGTTCCCAGACTGCTGTGGAGGCACCGCGCATGATCAAGGCAACGCAACCCCTCACGGCCGCACCGATTTCCGGACCCCTGCGCGATGCGCGCACGCTCTCGAACACCCTGGTCGCCCACTTCGCCGACAATGTCGCCCGCTGCGGCACCCTGCCCGGGGACGCGCTGCGCGGCGAGGTCACCACCGTCACCCGCACCTGCCTCGAACTCGCCGCCGGCGTGCTCGAGGGCCGCGACGTCAGCGCCAAGATCGAACGGCTGCAACGCGCGGGCGCGGACTGGGCGCGTGAAGGCATACCGATCGGCACCATCCACCGCGCCGTGCACGACGGCTTCGCGCTGGGCTTCGATCTGATCGTCGACGACACCGGACCCGAGGACTACGCCCGGCTCGCGGTCACCGCGCGCCGGCTGTTCGAGGTGCTGGCCATGGTGGATTCGACCTTCGCGGTGGCCTATGTGCGCGAGCACCGCGCGGTGGTGGCCGAACACCACACGGCGGTGCACACGGTCGCCTCCGCGCTGCTGGCCGGGCATCCCGCCTCGACCATGGCCCGCGCGGGCGGCATCGAGATCGACGAGTCGTATCACATTCTGGCCCTGAGCATTCCGCGGCACCCGGGCGAATCCGACGCCCGGGTGGACGGCGAGGTGGTGGCGCGGCGCAAGCTGCGGCGCATCCAATCCGAACTGGCGCGCAGTGGCGAGGGCCGCGCACTGTCGCTGCTGAGCGCCGACGGCGGGACCGTGCTGCTGCCCGGCACCGCCGCGACCGCCGCCGAACTGGCCGACCTGATCACCGGATTGTCCACGGCCGCACAGGTTCCGGTGACCGCCACGGTCGTCCACACCGAGACCTCGCGCATTCCCGACGCCGCCGAGCAGGCGCACGAACTGCTCGACATGGTGCACCGCCTGGAATGCGCGCCCGGCCTGTACCGCTTCGACGACCTGGCCATGGAGTACCAGCTGACCCGTCCCGGCCCGGCCCGCGAATACCTGGGCACGCTGCTCGATCCGCTCGACGCCCACCCCGAACTGCTGGAAACCCTGCGCCGCCATATCGGCAACGACCTGAGCCGACGGCATACGGCGCGCTTGCTGGGCGTGCACACCAATACCGTCGACAATCGGCTCAAACGCATCGGGCAGCTGACCGGCTTCGATCCGGCCCAGCCGTCGGGGCTGTGGTATCTGCGGTCCGCGCTGGTGGCCCGCAGTTACCGCAAGTCCGATCGGGTGCGGATCGGGCCGCCCGACAGCATGGTGGCCACCAGCGCCGCGAAGTGAGCGTGCTCGCGCAGCGCGCGCCGGGAGGCGGCCACCGACCATACGGTGCGCACCTCCGACGGCGGCGACGGTAGGCCGGCCAGGCGGTCGGCCAGCCAATCCACCATCACCGGAATGGCGATGAACTGCAACGGCAGATGGGTGCTGAGCCGATCGCGCAGGTAGTGCACGTGGGCGCCGCGCTCGTGATAGCGGCGCACGTGCGCGTCGACATCGGCCACCGCGATCACCTCGTCATTGACGCCCTGCACGACCAGCATCGGCATGGCGGGCGCCTGTGCGCCGGGACGGATGTCGTCGAGGACGGCCCGCATCTCGGGCCGGGTCAATAGCGCACCCAGGCCACCGCGGATGTGCCGGTTGGCATTCCGTCCGGCGTAGCGGGCCAGCAGCGGGAAGGTGGCGATGGACTCCGCGCCGTCGAGCAGGCCCTGGTATTCCTCCGACACCAGCGTGCGCACGCAGTCGTCGAGCTGCGGGTAGGCGCGACGCAGGCCGGAGGTGAACACCATGGCGAACCCCGCGAACGGTGAACCGTTCAACCGCACGAACGCCTCGGCCGGGTCACCTACCGGCGAGCCCGCGACCGCGCCCACGATATCGAGTTCGGGCGCGTAGCCCGCCGCCAGTTCCGCGGCCCACGCGGTGGCCAGACCGCCACCGGAGTAGCCCCACAGGCCGATTCGGGTCCGCGGCGCCAGACCCAGCGGTTCGAAACGTAGCGCGGCCCGCAGACCGTCGAGGGCGCGGTAACCGGGTTCGCGGGCCGCGCCGAAGTGGCCGTGGATCCCTTCGTGATCGGGCACCGACACCGCCCAGCCCCGGGCCAGGGCCGCGGCGATGAGCGGGAACTCCACCTGCGGAATGGCGCCGAGCGCGCGAGCGCCGTGCCGTAAAGCGTAGGAGGGGAAGCATTTCGGCGCGACGGCGTCGATGGCGCACTGGAACGACACCAGCGGCCGGTCCGCCGACGGCTCGGCATCCCACGGCAGCAGGACCGTGGTGACCGCCGCCTCGGGCGCGCCGTTGAGATCGGTGCTGCGGTACAGCAGCTGCCAGGCTCGGACGCGCTGCGAAATGCGTCCGAACAGAGCCAGCCGCACCGGCCGCGACCGCAGGATCGTGCCCGGCGCGACGGAGCCCGGGTCGATCGGCGAACGATAGAACGGATCCTCCCCGGGTAGCAGTGGGCGCCCGCGGGGCGGCTCCAGTTCCTCGGTGACACTTGCTGTCTCGATCGCATCGCCGATCGTCATCGTGGTCCTCTCCGTAACGCAGCGGCTAGATGTGGCCGCTGCCGCCGATCATCCAGGGGTTGAAGGTGCAGACCAGGCCGTGGTGCGCGGCCGGGTCGAGGGCGTGCAGGGCGATCGACGCCGCCCGCGGCGAGTACATGATGGTGAGGTGGTCGGAGACGTCCTCGGGGCAATCCTGTTGCAGCGTGATGTTTTCCACGCTCGCGTCGGGCCCGGGGGTGAGGAAGGTCCACTCGTAGGGGTTGGAGATCTCGTCGTGGCGGGTGCCGACCGCGGTGTATTCGACGCCGGGCACGGTGTCGCCGTCGGCGTTCAGCTTGGCGTAGAACGGGGAGCCGACGACCTGTTCGGTATTGGCCTGGCCGATCAACGGCTGATAGAAGCCCAGAATGTCGAGGCCCAGATTGGTGATGATCCGGCCCAGCGTGGCGATGCCGAGCAGCGAGGTGCCGTGGTTGGTCGCGCCGAAGCTGACCACCTTGCGCACCTTCCCCTGGCCGCCTTCGAATTTCAGGTACTGGCTGGTGACCGGGCCGCCCTGGGAGTGCGCGATCACGTCGACGGCGGGCGCGCCGGTGGCGGCCAGCACGCGATCCACGAACCGGCCGAGCTGCTGGGCCGAGTCCCCCATCGGCCCGACGCCGTAGCGGCCGGGCAGCACCGGCCCGATCCCGCCGCCCGCCAGGGGCGTCTCACGGCCGAAATTGAAGGCGAAGACACAGAATCCGGCGCGGGCGATCTGCGGTGACAGGAACGAGAAGCTGTCGTAGGTATTGAGCCAGGTGCCGTGGACCAGCACCACCGGCCGCGGATGCTCGGCGCTCGGAGTGCAGTTCCAGTCGTTCGATCCCGGCGGCGCGGCGTCCGGGTGGGTGAGGCCGTAGGCGAACGCGGCCAGATAGGAGGTCATCTCCGGACCCTCGCCGACCGCGTCGGAGGCGGTGCTGACGGCCGCGGACCCCGCGCCGCTACCGGTGTCGGGTTCGGAACTGGCCACGCCCGTGGCGCAGGCGACCGACAGGGCGGTGACACTGGTGAACGCGGCGCTGCCGAGGGTGCGGAAGGTCGGCCTCATGAATTCTCCTACTGCGTGCGGCGAACCCGACCGAACGCGTCGAATTCGCTTGCGACCGTAAGAGCGCGCTGTGGTCCGTGTCACCGGCGCTGTGTCAGGTGACAGTCGGACGGGCGCGGACCGTGCGGGGATTGTGGCGGTGAACAGCGGTCAGGACGCGGGTGTGCTCGCGATGGTGACCGCGGTGCGGGTGAACAACGGCACCAGCTCGGGCAGGGCTTGCGCGCCTTTGGTGTGCAGGCACGCCCGGACTCGGTCGTCGATGCCGCCGAGCAGCATGTCGACCATCTCGCGATCCGGTTCGGCCGTGAGGTCGCCGTCGCGCACGCCGACCTGCGCCACCGCCATGATGTAGTCGGCGAACCGTTCGTGCACCCGCAGTCGGTGCGACACCAATCCCGGTCCGGCGGCGAGGGTTTCGACATACAGTGCGCGGGCCGCGCCCGGCTGCAGGGCCAGGAAGCCGAGGTAGATCTCGAACGAGATGCGCACCCGGTCAGCGAAATTCACGCCCTCGAGGCCGGTGACGGTTTCGCGTAATTGTTCCAGCGCGGCCCCGACGGCCAGATCGTAGGCGGCGGCGAAACATTCGTCCTTGCCGCCGAAGACGGCGTAGAAGGTGCGGCGCGCCACCTGGGCGCGGGTCACGATATCGGCGACGGTGGTCGCGGCGAAGCCGAGCTCGCCCACCGCTTCGAGCACGGCGGTGCACAATCGCTGGTATTGCGAGGCCTCCACCTGCTCACGGGTCAGCCCGTGCCGGCCCCGCGGCAGGGGTCCCGGATCACCGATGGTTTCCACACTCACGTCCCAAGAATAAGTTTCCACGTCACCGAGCGACTAACGGTCCGGCCAATACCAGAGCGGTTCGTCCATGATTCGCTGTCCCATCACCGTCGTCGCACCGTCCTGTTTCACCAATTCGATCATGTTCGGTTCGTCGGCGTACTCGTCGATGACGCCGATCAATTCGTCGGAATGACTCACCACCACGATCTGGGTGTCCTCGGAAGCGCGCGCGACGAGGCGGCCGAGCGGGGCCAGCAGTTCGGGGTGCAGGCTGGTCTCGGGTTCGTTGAGAACCAGCAGTTGCGGCGGGCGCGGGGACAGCAGCGCGGCGGCCAGCAGCAGGTAGCGCAGGGTACCGTCGGACAATTCGGGCGCGGCCAGCGGGCGGGCGAGTCCGGGCTGGTGCAGCAGCAGTTCGAAACGGCCGTCGCGGTTCACGATCTCGATGCGGCTGCCCGGGAAGGCGTGATCGACGGTTTGGGCCAGCGCGCCGGCGTCACCGATCTCGACGATGGTGCGCAGGGCCGCGGCCACGTCCGCGCCGTCGTGGGCCAAAGCCATGGTGCGAGTGCCGACCTGAGGTGCGCGCGCGGGGGCGGTGGCGTCTGTGCGCAGGTGGTCGTAGAAGCGCCAGGACCGGATGCGTTCGCGCAGGAGCAGCAGATCGGGGGCACGCTGCGGATCGGCCAGCTCGGAGAGCATGGAGTCGTAGGGCTTCAGGGTGTGCGGGACCAGGCCCCAACCGTCGCCCTCACCGCGCAATTGCACGACCGGGCCGCTGCGCTGGGCCAGCACGGTCGAGGGCCGCAGTACCGGACCGGCCCAGGCGGCTTCGCATTTGATCTCGGGGTCGGCATTGAACATGGATTGGCCCGGGATGGGCACCCGCAGCGTGCGCAGGGACCGGTAGTTCTCCACGGCCAACGTGGTCAGCATGGGGTCCAGGGTATTGGCTACCGACCGGTCTTGATTATTCGGCGAGCCGGAGCCTCACCCGGCCTGCCGGGCGCGCCAGCGCCGATAGGCGTCCGGTGAGCACACCGCGCACGGCCGATATCCGGCCGCGACCGCGGTGGGCTCGTCGGCGAAGAACACGCGATGGGTGACGTAGCCGCCGCGGGCCAGGGCGCGCAGTGCGGCCGGGCAGTCCAGGCGGCCGTAGATCTTCATGCGGCGATGGCCGCCGACGGCTCCGGGCGTCCGGCTGGGATAGGGGCGGCCGTCCGCACCCAGCAGGATGTACTCGCGCACGGCCGACTCGTCACGCACCACCGGCTCCGCTCGCGGCATCGGCCGGTCTCGCACTGTCAGGCATCGTGGAAGACCAGGCCGAGGGTGCGTCGATGCCCGGAACGCACCAGGCTGACACCGTGCCGCATGGGCGCGGCCGACCACCCTCGCGCGCCCCGGACCGGCCGGTCACGGGTGGTGAAGATCAGGCCGTGTCCCTGCGGCAATGCCGTTGCCGCGCCCCGGGATTGGGCGCGCGGGCGCTGCTCGACCATCAGGAACTCACCGCCGGTGTAGTCGGTACCGGGCGTGTCCAGGCCGATCACCACCTGGAGCGGGAACACCATGTCCCCGAACAGGTCCCGGTGCAGCGCGTTCCAGTCGCCGGGGCCGTAGCGCAGCAGGATCTGCGAACCCTTGGTCTGACCCGCGCGGTGGCACTGGGCGATCCAGTCCTCCAGACGGTCCGGCCAGGTGCCGGGCCTGCCCAGTCGCGCCGCCCAGTCCCGGGCGATGGGCAGCAAGGCCGGGTAGAGGGCCGCCCGCAGTTCCGCCACGAGCTCGGGCAGGTCGTGGGTGAAGTACCGGTACTCGCCGGACCCGAACCGGTGCCGGGCCATCTCGACCGTCGAGCGGAAGTGCTCGTCCGCGTCGTAAAGACCTGCGAGCGTGCGGCATTCCCCGGGGGTGAGCAGTGGCCCGGTGAGCGCGTGCCCGTATTCGTCGAGCTCACCGGCCAGGGTCGCCCACTCCTGCTGGGCGACCCTGGCGGCCCACACCGATTTCGCGACGGCGGCGGTCATCACGCGGCCCGCTCGAGCTCCAGCAGCCGCTGCTTGCGTTCCACTCCCCCGGCGTAGCCGGTGAGCGACCCGTCGGCGCCGATCACGCGGTGGCAGGGCCGCACGATGAGCAGGGGGTTGGCCCCGATGGCCGATCCCACCGCGCGCACCGCGGTGCGCGCGGCCCCGATGCGTTTCGCGATCTCCCCGTAGGTGGCGGTGGTGCCGTAGGGGATCTCGTCGAGGGCCTGCCAGACCCGGCGCTGGAAATCGGTTCCGCGGCTGCCGAATCGGAGATCGAAGCTGTCGCGTTCCCCGGCGAAGTAGGCCGTCAGCTGCGCGACGACCTCCGCGAAGGCCTCGGGGTCGGCGATCCAGTCACCCTCCACCAGAAGGCTTTTGCTGCCCGCCATCGACACCGCGGTCAGCTCGACCCCGCCGCCGCGCCGCTCGCCCGCGAGCAACAGCTCACCGACCGGGCTGGCCATTGTCGTGTACACGCCCATCGCTTCCTCCTGCGTCGTCTCGTTCGCTTTCGGTATCCACTCTGGTGCAGCCGATCAGCAATGACCGGCGGGAATCGGCCATCGCGTTGGCGGCATTCGGACGGGCGGCTCGTACCATGGGGACATGGCTCGAGATCCGGTCGTCGTCGCCGGGGCCTTGGTGGATGTCATGGTGCCGGCGCGGCCCGGCCGCCTGGCCGGGGTCGGCATGGCCGGGTTCCGGGGGCGCGCGCCGACGCCGATCGACCTGCCGGTGGTGCCGTTCCCGGCGGTCACGGTGTTCATCGATTTCGGGGACATGGTGATGGTCGAGGACGCCGGTGGCGCTCGTGCGGCGGGCAGTGGCGTGGTGGGCGTGGGGCCGGTCGGGGTTCGCGGGTCCGCGACCGATGTCGATCTGTTGCAGCTGCGGTTGTCGCCGGTGGTCGCCCATGCCGTGCTGGGCGGGGCGCCGGAGGTGAGCGGGTCGGTGGTCGGGCTCGACGAGCTGTGGGGCGCGCAGGCCGAACAGCTGCGAGAGCGGTTGCACGACACCGCGTCCTGGGAGGAGCGATTCGCCATCGTGGACGATGTGCTGATCGATCGGCAGCGCACGGGGACGGCCGTCGACCCGGAGGTGGCCTTCGTCTGGCAGCGAATCATGGTGAGCGGCGGGCAGATTCGAGTCGAAGCCCTCGCCGCCGAGGTGGGGTGGAGCCGTAAACGGCTGTGGTCCCGGTTCCGGGCCCAGATCGGGCTGACCCCCAAGCGGGCCGCGCAACTGGTCCGATTCGACGATGCCACCCATCGTCTGGCCGCGGGGTTCAGTGCGGCGCGGGTGTCGGCGGAGACCGGGTACGCCGATCAGTCGCATTTCCATCGGGAGGCGATGACCTTCGCCGGCTCACGCCCTCGGCGCTCGCGGACGCGCCGTGGCTGGCGGTCGATCCGGTCGCCTGGGCGGGGACCCGCTAGCCCGGGAACATTCTCCAATACACGGCCCAACCGGCCGCCGATGCTGGGATTCATGTCCAGAAACGACAAGAACCAGGCGCACGCTTTCGATCGGCCGCCGCGCGGTATCCGGTTGCTGCACGCACTCCGCAAGGACCCGGATTGGGAAGCTCTCAGCCTGGAGGAGGTGGTCACCCACCGCGACGCGGCGAACCGGCTGGCGGGCTCGCGATACATGCGGGTCATCACCGGATTCCCGGTGCGCGGCACCACCATCGAGTGGCAGGACGTGGCGCTGGCCGATCGGGTGGTCCGTGTCCGGGTGTACCGGCCCGCCGGCTCGGGCGATGCCGCGCTGCCGCTGGTGTTGCAGGTGCACGGTGGCGGTTTCGCCGGGACGGCAGCCCAATGCGACTGGGGCAACAGTCATCTCGCCGCCCGGCTGCCCGCCGTCGCCGTGTCGGTGGAGCACCGCCTGCTCGGGCCGGGGATCGGGCTCTCGGCGGCGGTCGATGACAACTGGGATATGTTGCAGCACATCGTGAATCACCCCGGAGACTGGGGAATCGACCCGGCGCGGATACTCCTCGCGGGCGAGAGCGCCGGTGCCCTCATCACCGCGATCACCGCGATTCGCGCCACGGCGGCAGGCCTGCCGCTGCGGGCGCAAGTGCTGACCAACCCCGCCTGCGACCTGACCGACACCATGTACGACTACCCGTCGATGGCCCGCTACCCCGACACCCCCACCCTGAATCTCGCGCGGCTGAAGCTGTTCCGGAAGCTGGCCCTACCCCCGGACGGTGACCCGCGCCCGTTCTCACCCCTGTATGCCGACGATCTCGGCGGCCTGCCCCCGGCACTGGTCGTGATCCCGACCCTGGACCCGCTGGCCGACCACGGCCGCCGCTACGCCGAGCGGTTGCGCGCGTCCGGCACCCCCGCCGAGGTCGCCGAATACCCCGGCGCGACACACGCGTTCATCACCATGCCCGGCCTGGTGCCGCAGGCGAAACCTGCCCGCTCGAAGATCACCGAATTCCTCCGTGACCGCGTCGCGGCCGTCTCCGCGCCCGCCAAATTAGACAGGTAAACTTGCAAGTCTTTCTGCCCTATGCCACCCTGGGAGGATGAGCGCGACCAGAAAGGCCGGATCAGCCGCCGACGTGGCCGCCGCCGCGAGTGAACTCCGCGTGGCGGCCAGTCGCCTACTGCGGCACCTGCGATCCGCCCGCGCCGGCATCGAAATGACCCCCTCCCAGGCCGTGGCCCTGAGCCGGCTCGGCACCGATGGTCCCCTGTCGGTGGCCGATCTGGCCCGGGCCGAGCGTGTCCGCCCCCAGTCCATGCGCACCACCCTCGCGACCCTCGAGGAGCGCGGCCTGGTCACGCGAGCACCCCACCCCACCGACCAACGCCAGGTGCTGCTGTCGTTGTCGGACGAGGGCAGGCGCCTGCTGACCCTGGCCCACCACGCCAAAGAGGACTGGCTGGCCACCGCCATCACCACCAAGCTCTCCCCCGCGGAACAGGATTCACTGATCACCGCGATCCCGCTGCTCGCCAGCTTGGTCGAGGACTGACCGAATTCCCCACTCCCAGTGAAGGATCGCCCTGTGACGGACACCCTTGTGGACACCGAATCGGCTTTGGTCGTCATCGACCTGCAACGCGGCGTCGTGGCAGCCCCGACCCAGCCGTACTCCACCGACGACGTGATCAGCCGCTCCGCGGCCCTGGCGAAAGCCTTCCGGGCGCAGGGCCTCCCCGTGGTCCTGGTCCGAGTCTCCTTCTCCCCAGACGGCGCCGACATGCCCCCGGGCCGGACCATGCAACCCACCGGCGCCTTCACCCCACCCCTGGGCTGGGACGAACTCCTCGACGACCTCGACCCCCACCCCACCGACATCCGCATCACCAAGCACCAGTGGGGCGCCTTCTACGGCACCGACCTCGACCTCCAGCTCCGCCGCCGCGGCATCACCACCATCGTCCTCACCGGCATCTCCACCAGCATCGGCGTCGAATCCACCGCCCGCGCCGCCACGAACACGCCTACAACGTCGTCATAGCCACCGACGCCACCTCCGACCGAGACGCGGCCTCCCACACCCACTCCACCGAGAAGATCTTCCCCCGCATCGGCAGAACCGCCACCACCGAGGAAATCCTCGCCGCCCTGGTTCAGCCGTAAGCCGTTCGCGCACCCGCCCGGAGTGGCGGCCACCTCCCACCTGCCCGGCCCGGCATGATGGCGGCATGGAACGTGTGGTCGGCATCGGCGGATACTTCCTGCGCGCCACGGACCCCGAGGGTCTCGGCGCCTGGTACCGCGAATATCTGGGCCTGGACGCCGACCAGCACGGCCTGTGGCGGCAGGAACCCGAACCGACCGTGTTCGCGACCTTCCCCGCCGACACCGACTACTTCGGCTCCCCGGGCCAGCAGACGATGCTCAACTTCCGGGTCGAGAACCTGGACGCGATGCTCGCCCAATTGCGGGCCAAGGGAGCCGATGTCGCCGAGGAGACCCAGGAGATGGAGGGCATCGGCCGGTTCGGGTGGGTTACCGATCCGGCGGGCAACCGCATCGAACTGTGGCAGCCCGCCTGACGTTCCGGTCGGTCAGACCGCGACCGGCTCGGGCCGGCGCTGTTCCTCGCGGTCCTGCGAATCCTCGTGCGGCCCTTCGATATGCAGCGCCGGCAGTATCCGGTCGAGGCGGCGCGGCAGCCACCACGCGGCGCGGCCCAGCAGGGCCAGCACGGCGGGAACGAGGGTCAGTCGCACCGCGAACGCGTCCACCAGCACACCCACGGCCAGCGCGAAGGCGATCGGCTTGATCATGGCGTCGTCGGTCGGCACGAACGAGGCGAAGACCACGACCATGATGGAGGCCGCCGCCGTGACCACCCGGGCATTGTGCCGGGTGCCCTCGACGATCGACGCCATCGCGTCACCCTCGCGCAGCCACTGTTCGCGGATGCCGGAGACCAGGAACACCTCGTAGTCCATGGCCAGCCCGAACAGCACGCCCACCAGGATGATCGGCAGGAACGCGACCAGCGGACCGGTCTTCGCGACGCCGAGCAGGTCTGCCGCCCAACCCCATTGGAACACCGCCACCGTCGTGCCGAGCGCGGCCGCGACCGACAGCAGGAAGGTCAGCGCCGCCTTCACCGGCACCGCGATCGAGCGGAACACCACGATCAACAACAGCAGGCTCAAGCCGACCACGACGCCGAGGAACGGGAGCAGCGAGGCCGAGAGCCGTTGCGAGACATCGATGGTGACCGCCGTATTGCCGGTGACCGCGACCCGGGCGTCGGGGACCGCGGCGGGCACCTGATCGCGAATGGCGTGCACGAGGTCGGCGGTCTGCCGGGTTTCCGGCGCGCTCGCCGGAACGACCATGACCAGCGACTGCCCGCTCCTCAGTGTCGGCTGCGGCGCGACCACGTAGGCGACGTTCGGCAGCTTGCGCACCGTCTCGGCCACGCGCGCGGCCGCTCCGGGATCGCCGTCGGCATCGACAACCACCACGAGCGGGCCGTTGAAACCGGGACCGAACTTCTCGGCAATGGTGTCGTAGGCCTGCCGTTGTCCGGTCGCGGCGGCCGCGGATCCGTTGTCGGGCAGCGCCATTCGCAGGGAGGCGGTGGGAATCGCCAGCACGATCAGCGCACCCGTCACCGCGGCCACCGTCAGGATCGGCCGCGCGGTGACCAGTCGAGCCCAGCGCGCGCCCATGCTGTTCGCACCGGTGGCCGTGGCCCGGCGCTGGGCCCGCGACCCGGCGCGCGGAGCCAGTCGATGCCCGGCGAACCCGGCCAGCGCGGGCAGCAGCGTGATCGCCACCGCCACGGCGACCAGCACCGCGCCCGAGGCGGCCAGGCCCATGACGGTCAGGAACGGAATCCCGATGACGCTCAACGCCGCCAGCGCGATGATCACCGTGACGCCGGCGAAAACGACGGCGCTGCCCGCGGTCTGATTGGCCCGGATGACCGATTCCCGGGGTGCGAGCCCCGCGGCCAGTTGCGAGCGATGCCGCGACAGGATGAACAACGCGTAGTCGATCCCGACCGCCAGCCCGAGCATGAGCGCCAGCGTCAGAGCGGTCGAGGACACCGGCGTGACCGCGGCCACCCCCAGCAGCCCGCCCACCGTGACAGCGATGCCGAAAATAGCCGACAGCAACGGCATTCCGGCTGCCAGCAGTGAGCCGAAGGTGATCAGCAGCACCAGCACGGCCACACCCAGGCCGAGGACTTCGGTGATGCCCGGTTGCATATCGCCGACGCCGTACACGGTGCCGCCGACCGAGACATCCAGTCCGGCGTCACGCGCCGAATCCGCCGACCGCTCCACGGTCGCGCGGGCATCGGCGCTCACCTGGGAGCGGTCACCGGCGAAGGACACCATCGCGACCGCGGTCCGCTGATCGGGTGAGACCGTTCCCGCCTGCTGCGGCGTGGTGACCCCGACCGCGCCGGCCGCGGTTCCGGCGTCCGCCAGGGTGTGCGTGATGGCCGCGCGATAGGGCGCTTCGGAGATGAGATGACCCGGCGGCGCGGTGAAGACCAGTTGCGCCGAGGCCCCGGCCGCGCCCGGCGCGGTCTCGGTCAAGGTATCCAGCGCATGCTGCGATTCGGCCCCCGGCACGGTGAACCGGTCGTCGAGGTGGCCGCCTGCGGCGGCGGCGCCACCAACCACGGCGATCAGCAACGCGATCCAGATCGAGACGACCAGGCCACGGCGTCGGAACGCGATGTCGCCCATCCTCCCCAGCACTGCGCTCATGGTTGATTCCCCTCGAGAAGACAGATGTTGACAGGCGTGAACTTTATGGGTGTTAACTTGCCCCCGAATCTGTACAGGTGTCAACATCAATGTCGTGGCCATCACAGACGACGCGCCGCAACGACCCGCTCGCGAGGCCCCCTACCACCACGGGGACCTACGCAACGCCCTCGTTCGCGCCTCCGCACAGCTCGCCGAGATCGGCGGCCCCACCGCCGTCACCGTGCGCGCCGCGGCCCGCGCCGTCGGCGTCACCGCCACGGCCGCCTACCGCCACTTCAACGGACACGAGGAACTGCTCGCCGCCGTCCACGACCAGGCCGCCGAGGCCCTGTTCGAGGCCCTCGACACCGCGATGAAAAGCGTTCCGCAACAACCCGACCCGACCGCCACCGCCATCGCCCAGCTGGCGACCGCCGGCCGCGCCTACATCGAATACGCCGACCGCGAACGCGGCCTGTTCCGAACCGCCTTCTGCACCACCGACATCGACATCGACAAGGACGTCACCGAGGACCCGATCTTCCAGCTGATCGGTGTCGGCCTGGACGCCCTGGTCACCGTGGGCTTCATGGACCCCCGCCAGCGCCCGGGCGCCGAATTCACCGCCTGGGCGGCCGTCCACGGCCTGGCGACGCTGCTCATCGACGCTCCCCTGGCCGACGCCACCGACGCCGACCGGGAAGCGGCCATCCACCACGCCCTCGCCACCGTCCTGCGCGGCCTGGCCACCGGCCCCCACGCCGAGCCGTACCGCTCGACCGACCCGCACATCGCCCTGCCGGCCTGAACCGGTAGGGCGATGCGGGCATCGACCATGCCGCCCAGTCGCGGCGGCGTCAGGTTTCCTTGACCGGGACCCCCGCTTCACCGTCCTGCGCGAGCGGCGCCTGCGCGCGCACCGGCGGTTTCCGCACGGGAGGCGCGTGCACGAGGGAGTCGTCCGGGTAGGCCTCTTCCTCGTGCGCCGCGACGTCACCCACTTCGAGGACCGCATCCGGCATGCGCAGGCTCATGAACAGGCTCAATATCTTCAGGATCGCGAAGGTGACGAACGCGTCCCACACGATCACCGTCGCCGCGGCCCCCGCCTGCCAGAGCAGCAGTTTCGGATTGTGCCCGTAGAGCCAGCCGCCGTAGGTCGCGTCCGCGGCCCCGCCGGTGCCCAGATACACCCGGATGTGCGGATCGGCGAACACCCCGACCAGCAGCCCGCCGGCCAGCCCGGCCACGCCGTGGGTGTGCACGACGCCGAGAGTGTCGTCGACCTTCCGGAACAGCTTGGTGCGGCCCAGCTTGTTCCAGGACAGCCACACCAGCGTCGAGGCGATCAGCCCGATCACCATCGCCCCGAAGCTGTTCACGAAACCGGCCGCCGGGGTGATGGCGACCAGCCCAGCGATCATGCCGTTGACCGCGCCCAGGAAGTTGGGCCGCCGCGACGGGCCCGCCAGCATGTCCCACACGACCCAGGTCAGCACGGCGCACGCGGTGGCCAGATTCGTATTGATCACCGCCATTGAGGCATCCGCGCCCGCGAAGTACGGGTCGCCGCCATTGAATCCGTTCCACCCCAGCCACAGGATGCCCGCCCCGGCCGCGGCCATGGGCAGATTGTTGGGCACCGCGCGTTCTCGGTCGCGCGCCAGTCGCGGACCGATGACCGCCGCCGCCACGAATCCCGTGGTCCCCGCGGCCAGATGGATGACGTAGCCGCCGGAGTAGTCGAGCGCTCCCATCTGCGACCACCAGCCGCCGCCCCAGATCAGGAAGGCGTTGACCGAATACGCCAGCGTCGACCACAGCGGGACGAAAATCAGCCAGACCTTGAAATTGATGCGCCCGATCACGCTGCCCAGGAACAGCAATGGGGTGATCGCCGCGAACACGAACTGGAAGTAAACGAGAGTCGTCTGGGAGAAGCGGAAGTTCGGCATGAGCCCGTCGAGCAGCGGAATCGCTGCCTGTTCTTGATTATTCGAGCCGAGCACGGTGTGCGGCTTGCCGATGGCGGCCCGCAGAATTCCGGGCCCGATCCGGACGGGTTCGCCGAATCCCATCTTGAAGCCCCACAGCACCCACACCACCAGGACCAGCGAGAATCCGGTGAATGCCATGAGCATGGTGTTGACGGCCCATTTGCGTTGCACCAGACCGCCGTACAAGATCGCGATTCCGGGTATGCTCATCAGGCCGACGAGAGTCGCGGCTACCAACTGCCAGGCATTGTCGCCGGGGTTGAGCCAGTCGGGATACGGTGACATTGTTTCAGCGCTACCTCACCGCGGAGCGGGCAGGCACCAGACTCGCTCCAGCACTAATGACGTTGTGACATAAGGTGTCTGAGGTCACATCGGGTGAACCAAGTGTTGTGCCGGAACGTTTCCCGGCGATTACCCGCGGTTAAATCTGGATTTCACGGTCCGGTCATGAATGCGCGGACATTCGAAATCGCGAGCTCGGCAATCGAATTCCAACCGGTCGGAACTCGATCGACAGCCCGCGATCACTCCCGTACGATCTGGCCATACGGGGAGAACCGGCCGGTCGAACGGGGGAATCGGAGTTGAGGAGTCGCTTACCGGCGACCATTCGCAATGCCGCGGAATGGACGCGACGCCTGGCGCGCACCGCACCGGGTGTCATCGCGGCGGTGGGCGCGGTCCTCGCGGTGCTCGCCCTGATCGGCGCGGGAGTCTCGGCGAATCAGCAGAGCGCCAAGCTCTCTCGCCACGACACCGTGCTGGCCCACACCGAGCCACTGGCCAATGCCGCGCAACGGCTCTACGTGGCACTGTCCACCGCCGACGCCGCGGCCTCCACCGCGTACCTGTCCGGCGGCATCGAATCGTCCGAAGTCCGCACCCGCTACGAGAACGCGCTCACCGACGCGGCGGCCGCCCTCGCGGAGGCCACCACCGGCGCCTCCGACAACGAGACACGCACCATCCTCGGCAAGATCGCGGCCGAATTGCCCAGTTACACCGGCTATGTCGAGGCGGCCCGGGCCAATAACCGGCAGGGCCTGCCCGTCGGCTCGGCCTACCTGCGCCAGGCCTCGGCGCTCATGCAGGGCTCCCTGCTGAAGAACGCGGCCGAGCTGGAAGGCATCCGGCTGGATCAGCTGCACCGCGATCAGCGCGCCATCACCGGTCTGCCGCTGTGGAGCGTCGGCGTTCTGGTCCTGCTCCTCGCGGCCTGCGGCTACGGCTCATGGCTGCTGGTGGCCCGCACCAACCGCTGGATCAATCCGGGCGTGGTCACGGCCGCGGGTCTGACCGTGGTGGCGCTGCTGTGGATCCTGGCCACCACCATCGCGGCCTCGGCGTCGATCGACACCGGGGCGACCGCCCGCTTCGAGAAGCTCGCGCAGGCGCGGATTCTGGCCCAGCAGGCCCGCACCGAGGAGACGCTGCAGCTGATCACCCGCAGCGACATCAGCGCCAGCGAGCAGCGCTTCGCCCAGGGCAGCGACAAGCTCCGCTCGGATCTGTCCGACCTGGTCAGCGCCGATTCGCCGGCCTCGAAGGCGTTCTCCGGCTGGCAGGACGGCCATCGCAAGGAAGTCGCCGCGTTCCTGAGCAACAATTATCGCGGGGCGGTCGACCAGTCGCTCGAGGCCCACGGCACGGGCTCGGCGGCCCAGTTCGCCGCGCTCGACACCGCCTTGAACACCGAACTCGAGCGCACCCGCCAGGAAGTGCGCGACGATGTGAACACGGCCGGAAATGCTCTCACCCTCAGCCCGTGGGGCACGCTGGCGCTGCTGGTGGCGGCGGCGGGCGCCATCGTCGTCGGGGTGTGGCCGCGGTTGAAGGAGTTCCTGTGAAGCGGGTGCGGATGCTGGTGGTGGCGGCGGTGGCGCTGCTGGCCGCCGCGTGCGGTGCGACGCCGGAGGCCGCGCCCTTCCAGTTGCCGGCCGAGAACCGGCTGCCGGCGGGCGCGACGGTGCTCACCAGCGCCCCCAGTCAGCGGGCCGACCCGGCCTGCAATCCGACCGCGAGCCTGCGTCCCCAAGGCGCGCAACCGCAGCCGGGCGCCATGCCCGCGGGATCGACCATGGCGGCCATCGTCGCCAGCGGCAAGATCCGGGTCGGGGTGAACCAGAACGAATTCCTGTTCGGCTACCGCAATCCGGCCACCGGCGAGATCGAGGGCTTCGACATCGATCTGGCGCGCGAGGTGGCCCGCGACCTGTTCGGCGATCCGAACCGGGTGGAGCTCAAGCCGATCGAGACCTCGAACCGGGTGCAGGCGCTGACCAAGGGCCAGGTCGACATGGTGGTGCAGAGCTTCAGCGCGACCTGCGCGCGCCGCAAGGACATCCAGTTCTCGTCGGTCTACTTCGAGACCGACCAGCGGGTCCTGGTGACCAAGGGCTCCGGCATCCACTCGGCCGCGGACCTGGGCGGCAAGAAGGTGTGCGGCATCCCGAATTCGACCACCCTGGAAGCCGTCTTCGCGCTCCCGCAGCGGCCCATCGTGATCGGCATCGAGAACTGGCTGGACTGCCTGACCGCACTGCAGCAGGGCGAGGTCGACGCCGCGAGCACCGATCTGCCGCTGCTGTACGGCCTCGAGATCCAGGACCCGAATCTCGAAGTGGTCGGCGACGCCATGGCCTCGGACTCCTACGCCATCGGAATCCAGCAGCAGGCCACCGATTTCGTGCGCTTCGTCAACGGCGTGCTGGAGCGGGTGCGTTCCGACGGCACCTGGCAGCGGCTCTACAACCAGCGGCTGAGCGTGCTCGGGCCGTCCAACGGTCCCCCGGCGCCCAAGTACAGCGATTGAGCTCGGTCATGCAGGGGAATCCTGGGCACATTCTCAGCGTCGCCGAGATCGATCGCGACATCGCCGAGCGTGCCCGCGAGATCGAGATCATCGCCGCCACGTTGGTGGAGCTGGACAAACATCCGGGTCTGGTGCTGCTGCGCCGGTTTCCGCCGACCGGCGTGACCGAGCAGCGCTGGGCCCCGGCGCGGGCCGCGCTGGAGCTGATGTGGGAGGACTTCGGCCGGCTGACCGCCGTGCTGGACCAGGCACGCACCGCACGGGCCCGGCGGCGGCTCGACGCGTTCGATCGCGAGGAGCTGACCCGACTGCTGCGCGGGCAGCCGGTCGAGCTGGCGCGCACCATGATTCCCATGTCGCAGCGCTCGCTGGGCGGACCGCGCGAGCAGGTCGAGCTGATCGGCATCGCGGAGATGCTGGACCGCATGCGCGCGGCCTTCCCCGTGGTGGTGCGGGTGCTCGAGGCGGTGGAGGCGGTCAACGGGCGAGTCATGACCGAGGTCGCGCCGCTGCGCGCGGAACTGGACCGCATCGGCACCTCGCTGCCGCAATTGCGGGCGCTGGCAACCGAGATCGACGAGCTGTCGGTTCAGGTCGCCACCGATCCGCTCGCCCTGGGGCCCGAGGTCGTCGAGCGCAAGCTGACCGAACTGTCCCGGCGCATGCGCGAGGCCGCGGCGGTCCTGGCCGACCTGCGGGCCATGGCCGCGGACTGGGACACCGCGGTCGAGCGGATGCGGACGCTGATCGACGTGCTGCGCAAGACCTATGCGCGGGCCGACCACGCGCGCGCGGAGGTGGAGACCATCATCCTGGCCGCGCCGCTGCCCCGGCAGCCCGACGAGAGCGCCGTCTACAGCGCGGAACTGACCGCGTTGGAAGCCAATCCGCCCGCACCGGCGGCGCTGTGGGAGCTGCGCCGGCGCATCGCCGCCACGCTCGACGCGGCCGCCCGCAACGAACAACTCGCGCAGGGCCTGCTCGACCGGCGGCTGGAACTGAAGGGCCGATTCAGCTCCTACCGCGCCAAGGCCGCCCGCCTGGGGGTCAGCGAGGAACAGGATGTGCTGGCCTCCAGCCGAATCGCCGCGGGGCTGCTCGCCCGCCGGCCCTGCGACTTGGCCGCGGTCACCCGCGCCATCACGGACTACCGCCAGCTCATCGCGCAGAAATCGGGGAGGCGATCATGAACTGCACCGAGCCCGGCTGCACCGGGACCATCGAGGACGGATACTGCATCGTCTGCGGCACCGCCCCGAACCCGGCGGCTGCCACGAACCAGGCGACCGCGTCGGCGCACACCGCCGGCGCGACGAACGCCACCACCGGCACAGCCAACGCCGCGACCGGGACCGCGCACAGCGGCACCGGTGCGGCCGGAACTGTCACCGGCGCGGCGGGCGCCGCCACCGGCGACCCGGCCCTCGGGGGCGCTGCCACGTCCGACCGCTGCACCGAACCCGGCTGCACCGGAACGATTCTCGACGGCTACTGCGATGTGTGCGGCAGCGCCCCCGCTCCCCCGTCCGCGATGGCCACCACCGCGCAGGCGAGCGCGGCGGCGACCACCGGCGAGGGCTCCATCTCGACCGGCCGCGCCTCGCGCAGCGGACGCTCGGTCCGCACCGGCCGTTCCGGATCCACCGGCGCCAGCCGCGGCCGGCTGGGCGCGGGCATGGTGAAGGTCCCGTCGGTCCCCCGCCGCGACCCGGCCGAGGCGGTGCTCGCCGATCCGGAAGTGCCCGAGCACCACCGTGATTGCGGCAAGTGCGGCCGCCCCGTCGGCCGCAGCCGCGAGGGCGCGCCGGGCCGCACCGAGGGTTTCTGCGCCCACTGCGGCACCCGATTCTCCTTCACCCCCAAGCTGTCCCACACCGATGTGGTGGGCGGCCAGTACGAGGTGCTGGGCCCGCTGGCGCACGGCGGCCTGGGCTGGATCTACCTGGCGGTCGACCACAAGGTCGACGATCGGCCGGTGGTGCTCAAGGGTCTGCTCAATACCGGCGACGCGGACGCCATGCGGGCCGCGGTGGCCGAGAAGCGGTTCCTCGCGCAGGTCGATCACCCGAATATCGTGCGGATCTACAACTTCGCCGAGGACACCGGCCCCGACGGCAAGCCGGTCGGCTACATCGTCATGGAGTACGTGGGCGGCAAGTCGCTCAAACAGATTCTGCGCGAACAGCGCACCGCCGATCAGCAGTATCTGCGTCCCGCGCGCGCCATCGCCTACATCCTGGAGATGCTGCCCGCGCTGGAGTACCTGCACGATCGCGGCCTGGCCTACTGCGATTTCAAGCCCGACAACGTGATGCAGACCGAGGAGCAGCTCAAGCTCATCGATCTGGGCGCGGTGATCGGCCTGCACGATCAGAACGAAACCATCTACGGCACACCGGGTTACCAGGCCAAGGAGATCGCGCAGACCGGTCCGACGGTCGCCTCCGAGGTGTACACGGTGGGCCGCACGCTGGCCGCGCTGATCATGCGGATCCCGCCGGTGAACAACGAGCTCGGGCCGCTGCCCGGTCCGGACACCGAGGCGGTGCTGGCCCGCCACGAGTCGCTGTACCGATTCCTGGTGCGCGCCACCGATGCCGACCCCGACGCCCGCTTCACCTCGATGACCGAGATGGGCGATCAGCTCACCGGTGTCCTGCGCGAGGTGCTGGCCGAGGAGGACGGTCGCCCGCGGCCGGGCCTGTCCACCCGGTTCGGTCCGCCGCGCGGGGTGTTCGGCGTCGGCGACCGGCTGCCGGGCGACCCGCGCGACATCATCGCCGCCCTGCCGGTCCCGCTGGTCGATCCGAGTGACAGTGGCGCCGCACTGCTCGCCGCGAGCGGCGCGGTCACCCCCGAGGACCTCGAGCGCGAGATCAACACCGGGTTGCAGTCGGTGGTCACCGGCCAGGCCGAGTCGGTGGAGATTCCGCTCCGATTGATCCGTGCCGCATTGGAATTCGGCGATCCCGACGACGCCCTGCGCCGCCTCGACGCGGTGGAGGCCATCCTGGCCGGCGACTGGCGGCTCACCTGGTTCGCGGGCCAGGCCCGGCTGCTGCAACACGACTGGGCCGCCGCCGTGGCCGAATTCGACGCCCTCTACAGCGCGCTGCCGGGCGAGGCCGCCCCGAAACTGGCGCTCGCCGTCACCGCCGAACTGCTGGCCTCCGACGGCGAGGACGCCGCGGCGCCCCTCGCCGCAACCTATTACGAGCTGGTGTGGCGCACCGACCACGCCTTCACCAGCGCCGCGTTCGGCGCGGCTCGGCTGCGACGCGCGGCCGGCGACAGCGCGGGTGCGGTGGCGGTGCTCGATCAGGTCGATGCCGCCTCGGCGGTGTACACCGAGGCGGGGGTCACCGCGGTGGAGACCTTGCTGGCCGTCGGCGCTCCCGCCGAGCTCACCGAACAATTGGTGCGTGACGCCGGCGCCCGCATCGGCAAGCTGACCCTGGACTCGAAACGCCGTGCCGCCCAGGCCCGGCTGCGGGTCCTGGACGCGGCGCTGCGCTGGCTGCGCCTGGGCAGGGTGCCCACCGACCACTCCCCGCTGCTGGGGGTGGCGCTCGATCAACAAGGGGTACGGACCGGTTTGGAACGCTGCTATCGCGACCTCGCGCACGAGACCGACGACATGTGGGAGCGGATCGCCCTGGTCGAACAGGCCAATGCCGTGCGCCCGAGGACGCTGCTGTGACCGCGCGCTGCCCGCAGTGCGGCACCTTCGCCGCCGACACCGACCGCTTCTGCGAGGCGTGCGGGAGCAAGCTGGGCATCCGGTTGATCGCCCTGCCGCCCAGGGAGTTCCGGCCCGGCTCCGGGTCGACGGTGCCGGTCGCCGAGGCCGCGCGCAATGCCCGCGCCACGACCGCAGGCCCGGACGGCTTCGACGCCGGTCCCGCGCCCGACTGCACCGGCTGCGGGGGCACCGCGTTCGATCCGGACGGCTACTGCTCCACCTGCGGTGAGCTGGGCCCCGAACGCGACCGCTTCGAAGCCGATCTGGGCGCGACCTGCCTGGTCACCGATCGTGGTCTGCTGCATGCCCGCAACGAGGACGCGGTCGCCGCGGCGGTGGTCGACAGCGCCTCGCCGGACCGCCCGGCCACCGCGGTGCTCGCGGTCTGCGACGGGGTGTCCACCTCCGAGGACCCGCAGGCGGCCTCGGGCGCGGCGGTGCGGGCGGGCCTGGACGCCATCCTGGCCGCACTGGCCGCCGACCGGTCCGCCGAGGACTGCGCGCTGGCCGGGCTCACCGCCGCCGCGGACGCGGTCAAGGCGGTCGGCTCACCCGGCGGCAAGTCCCCGTCGTGCACCTACGTCTCGGCGATCGTGCAGTTCCGGCCCGAGGGCGGCGCGTCGATCACCGTGGCGAATGTCGGTGACAGCCGCGCCTATTGGCTGCGGCCCGGCGACGACTCGCAGCGACTCACCGTCGACGACACTCTCGCGCAGGCCATGGTCGACAACGGCCTGCTGGACGCGGCCACCGCCATGGACGGCCCGCACGCCCACGTGCTGACCCGCTGGCTGGGCGCCGACAGCGAACACCAGTGGTCGCCCACCTGCGTGCGGACCCTGCACACCCACGAGCCCGGCGTGCTGCTGCTGTGCAGCGACGGCCTGTGGAACTACCTCCCGGAGGCGGCGGCCCTGTCCCGCTTCACCAGTGCGCTGCCCGCCCTGCCGGCGGCGCGCGCCCTGGTGGAACACGCGCTCGGCGCGGGCGGCAAGGACAACATCACCGTCGCCCTCGTCCCCGTACCGTCCCTAGCACCTTCAGGAGACACCCCGTGACTTCCGCTGAGCACACCGGACTCTCGGTCGCCGTCGACCAGAACCCCTTCCTCGCCGACGGCGCCCGCACGGTCGACGCGATCGTGACCGTCGAGGCCACCGACGACCTGGTGGTGTCGGTGCCGCCCGCGCCGCGGGTCGAGATCCTCATCATCGACGCCTCCGGATCGATGGGCGGGGGCGACAAGTTCGCCGGCGCGCGCCGCGCCACGCTGGCCGCCCTGGACGTCATGCCCGACGGCACCCGTTTCGCGATCGTGGAGGGCACCGACAAGGCGCAGGTGGTGTTCCCGACGCAGGGCCCGTCCGCGGTGGCGAGCCCGCAGGAACGCGCCAATGCCCGCCGCGCCCTGGACCGGCTGTCCCCGCACGGCGGCACCGCCATCGGCACTTGGCTGGGCCTCTCGCGGCTGATCGCGCAGCAGCATCCGGGCGCCATGGTGCACGCCATCCTGCTCACCGACGGCAAGAACGAGCACGAGACACCCGAGCGGCTGGCCGAGGAAATCCGTTTGTCGACAGGCGTTTTCACCTGTGACTGCCGTGGTGTCGGCGCGGACTGGAACCCGAACGAGCTGCGCGCCGTCGCCTCCGCGCTGCACGGCACCGTGGACATCGTGAAGACCGCGGACCTGCTGGCCCAGGATTTCGCGACCATGATGGAAACCTCGATGGAGAAGGCGATTCCGGAGCTGACGCTGCGGGTGTGGACGCCGGTGGGCGCGCGGATCTCCTTCATCAAGCAGGTCGCGCCGTTCATCGAGGACCTCACCGCGCGGCGGATCGAGACCGGCCCGCAGGTCGGCGAGTACGCGCTGGGCTCCTGGGGCGCCGAGGACCGTGACTATCACGTGCAATTGGATGTCGAGCCCGCGGCGGCCGATCGCGAGAAGCTGGCCGCGCGGGTCACCGTGCTGGCCGACGGCGAGATCCTCGGGCAGGGCCTGGTCAAGGCCGCCTGGACCACAGACACCGACAAGTCCGCGCGCATCAGCCGCCGGGTCGCCCACTACACCGGCCAAGCCGAGCTGGCCCAGACCGTGCAGGAGGGCCTGACCGCGCGCAAGCAGGGCGACTTCGCCACGGCCACCGCCAAACTCCAGCGCGCCTACCACCTGGCGACCGCCTCCGGCAATGAGAACACCGCCAAGCTGCTGCTCAGCGTGGTGGACGTGGTCGACGAGCGGACCGGCACCATCCGGCTGCGCAACAAGGTCGATCCGGTCGACGAGATGGCCCTCGACGTGCGATCCACGAAGACGGCCCGAGTTCGCAAGGAGCCGTGATGGCGTTCTGCACCGACGGGCACGAGACCGCCGCCGTCGACTACTGCGACACCTGCGGCGCGCCGGTGGGCGGCCAATCGCCCAGCGCCACCACGAACCTGGCCCTGTGCCCGTCGTGCGGGGTGCCGTCGGAGGGCCGGTTCTGCGAGAACTGCGGCCACGATTCGGCGCTGCCGCCGCCACCGCCCGCGCCGGAGCCGGGCGCGCCCGACGAGCACGAGGCCGCCACGCTGGGCGAGACCCGCGAGCCCCCGGACCTCGACGGCGGGCCGGTCTGGGTGGCCACCGTAACCGCCGATCCCGGGCATTACGCGCGCATGCAGGCGCAGCAGGGCCCCGACCTGGACCGGGTCGAGTTCCCCGGCTACTACCCGGACCGCCGAATCCCGTTGCGGGGCCCCAATGTCCTGATCGGCAAGCGCAGCGCCTCGCAGGGCCTGCACCCCGAGATCGATCTGTCGGTGGCGCCCGCCGATATCGCCGTTTCACGCTCGCACGCGATGCTGCACATCAAGGGCGCCACCCTCACGGTCACCGATCTCGGGTCCACTAATGGCACCTGCATCAACGAGAGCCCGACCCCGATCGCGCCCAAGACGGCCATCCCGCTGCGGGACGGCGATCGGATTCATGTGGGCGGCTGGACCACGATCACGTTGCGCGCCGAGCCGAGCTGACCGGTTTCGGGCCAAGCCGGACGCGGCACCGAGATCGATCACTCAATTCGGGCAATTCAATGATCTTGGACCGTTGTCCAGGTTAGGCTCCCGGCTCTATGAGCCTGACGCGTCGAGACTTCGCCCGCACCACCCTGGCCGCCGTCGCCGGCACCATCGCCACCGGCCTGACCGGCGCTGCGGCGCAGGCGATTCCGCACGCGCGCACCGTCACCACACCCCCGCAGGCCTGGATGGCGGCGCTGCCCGACAGCACCGCACTGCTGCGCCTGACCATCCCCGGCACCCACGACTCGTGCGCCACCGACCCCGCCAACGGCACCGAATGGTCGCACACCCAGAACTGGTCGCTGCCCGACCAATTCGCGCACGGCATCCGCTTCCTCGACATCCGCTGCAACGGCCTGCAGGACCACACCGCCGACTCCTTCGGCGTCTATCACAGCGGCTTCTACCAGGGCATCAGCTTCGACTCCGTGCTCGATCAGTGCCGGACCTTCCTGACCCGCAACCCCGGCGAGGTCCTCGTCATGCGGGTCAAGAAGGAGGACGGCACCAACAACGACGTGGGCTCGAACTTCGAGCGAATCTTCAACGGCTACCTCGACGCCAAGGGCTACCGCTCATTGTTCTGGCTGGAGAACCGCTTCCCCGCACTCGGCGAGGCGCGCGGGCGCATCGTGCTCATCGCCCAGTTCGCCAACTCGCTGGGCTGTCTGCAATGGCCCGGCGGCGACAACGGCGTCTTCAGCAACGACCGCATCTATCTGCAGGACCGCTACAAGGACCGCGGCCTGGCCGGACTCGATTCCGGCTCCTCGAACTTCGGCTCCTCGGGCGGCGACAAGTTCGATTACGTGCAGGCCTGTCTGGACAAGGCCGCCGGCGATCCCACGAACACCCTCCAGTACATCAACTTCACCAGTTTCGCCGACAATGCCTGGCCCAAGGACAATGCCGCGGCGATCATGCCGAAGCTCGACGCGTACCTGACCGCCCACCGCGGCCAGGCCGCCCACTACGGCATCGTTCCCATGGACTACCCCGACCGGTACCCGTCCGTGCTCACCCAGCTGATCGAAAAGAACTTCGCCTGAATCGATCTCGCCGGCTCCAAGGTGCCCGAGGTCTCAGATCTTGCGCCGCAATGACCAGAACATCCACACCCCGGAGCCCAGTGTGAGGGCGACCAGGAGCGCCATCCCGACCAGCGGCGCGAATTTCGCCAGGTCCGCGGGCCCGCCCGCGCTGGCCTGGATCAGAAATCCGGCGGCCACCGGACCGATCAGGAGCAGCCCGATCGAGGTCAACAGAAGTGCGGCGAAGGTCAGCACAGGCAACTTTCCGGCATTCGTCATTTGTCCTCGAATCCACGTCGCGTGAGATACGTACGAACAAGATCGACACTAACTGCGAACTTTACCGCTATTTCCCAGCTAATAACATTGTGACGCACCCCGCATCAGGGCGGAATCCGGCGCCGCGCATATCGGCAATTCCGATCACACATATCCACGCCGCCGAATTGCCGCCGGACTCGCGGCCGGCCGTGATCAGCGCTGGGCACGGACGGTCCGATGCAGTAGCTTACGCAGTTCGATCGCCTGATCGACGCCACCCCGGCTCCGCAATTCCTCAGGCAGCCGGTGCAATTGCCGCATGGTCCGGCTGGAATGGGTCTCCGCCGCGATCGCCAGCGCGCGCCGGGCCGCCTCCAGGGACTGCTCGGCTTGCCCGGTGCGCGCCTGCGCGACCGCCAGCAGCGCGAGCCCGCGCCCGAGATCACGACGGTCCTCGACCTGCCACAGCGGAAGGGCTTTCAGTAAAGCCTCCTCGGCGGCTTCGGGCTTGCCCAGCTGCACCCAACTGTGCGCGGCTTCCATGCGAATGAATTCGGGTGTGCAATAACCGGCCAGGTCGTCGCCGGCGCCGGAATCGGCCGCGTTGTCCCAGGCCTGCCCGATGGCCCGATCGGATTCGCCGCGCTCCCTGCGCAGAGCATGGCCGTGGGCCAATTGCAGCAGTCCCAGGGTGCGCAGGCGCGGGGAGAGATTCGACGGGGTGCGCAGCGCCACCCGGGCCAGATCGATCGCCGCCGAGGGATTTCCCGATTCGGCCGCTATATTGCTCTGCCGGACCAGGGTGTAGGACTGCAACCGTTCGTCGCCGCATTCTCCGGCCAGTGTGGCCGCGCGCCGGGTCCATTCACTGGCCGCCGGGAGATTCCCGGCGTCCTGATGCAGCCATCCGAGGAATTCGGCGAATCGCGCTCGCAGCGGTTGCAATCCCATGGGCGCCGAGCCGCCGGTCTCGTCGAGTTGGTCGACGTAGCGCATCTGCTGGGTGATGATCGGGAGCAGGCGATGGGCGCCTGCCACCCGGTCGGTGCGCACATACTGTTCCAGGACCGTGGAAAAGGATTCGACCAGCAGGCTCGATGACAATGGCGCGGTCGTCGGAACCAGCGCGCCATTGCCGAGTTCGAGATCGCGGGTCACCGGCGGCCCCGGATCATCGGCGCCGTCCAATTCGAACCACAGCAGTTCGGCCGGAATGCCGAGGGTGCGTGCGTACCAGTTCAGTTTGTCCAGGTCACGCACGCGGTTGCGGCCGCTTTCGATGCGACTCAACTGGCCCTGCGTAATGCCCAGCCACCCGGCCAGATCGATCTGCGGGACCGGGCGGCCGCCGTGGGCGGGATGTCGCCGCCAGGCCCGCAGCACTTCCCCGAATTCCCTGGTGAGCAGGGCATTCCGCATATCCTCGGTGCGCCACTGCGCGGGCTCCAGCCGGGGCAGGCGTTCGCGGCCCCGGGCGCAGGGACCGCACAGCTCGTCGCCGTTGTCCCGGGCCAGCCGGCCGCCACAGCGGATACACGATCTCGCACCCGGACTCACCGCATCCCACCTACCTGCCGAATTCCGACGATCGAACGGTTTGCGCGTACCACTGTTCCCATTCGATGCTATCGGAATCACATGGGTGCGAGATCGATTGGCACGGACCAATTCTCGGCTGTGACTGAACTACGGGTGGGGTCAGAAGAACCGATGGGGCTCGGTCAGCAGATCCGGCTCCGACCTGCGCACGGAGGCGATTTCTATTCCCTCGGCACGCAATTGACGCACCTTGTCGGGGTTGTTGGTGAGTAGTTCGACAGTGTCCAGGCCCAGGGCGGACAACATCTGCGCGGCCATTCGATAGGTGCGTTCGTCGGCACCGCGGCCGAGCAAACGATTGGCCTCGAATGTGTCGTAGCCCACATCCTGGAGCACATAGGCGTCGACTTTGTTGTACAGCCCGATCCCGCGGCCTTCCTGGCGCAGATAGAGAATCGCGCCGCCGCGCGCGGCGATCAGGGTCACCGCCTCCTGCAATTGCCCGCCGCATTGGCAACGGTCGCAGCCCAGCAAATCACCGGTCAGGCATTCGCTGTGGACGCGCACCAAGGGAATTTCCGCGGCCCGATAGGGAGCCGGAAAGACGAAGGCCACATGCTCACCCGGATCCGCGAGATTCTCGAACGTGACGAGGTCGGCCACACACTCGACGCCGCGCCGCAGCACCACCGGCACCCGGCTGCGCACCTTCGCCCTCGGCGTTTCCCCGGCCGACAGCTCGCCGCGGGCGACCGCCGCGCCCATCTCCGTCATGTCGTACTTCAGCAAATCAGCACTCCCGCAACTCTTCGTGTCCATGGATCCTGATTTCGTACAAAACGGGAGCCACGCTAACACTCCGCAAACTGTCAGCAGCCTCACAGCAATCGAATGGTCATCTCGACCGACCTCCGGTGACACGACTGCGACCACCGGTGACACTCCGCCGCCGACAGGCGGTTACGCCGAGAAGCTACCCAGCGGCACACCCATCGACGAGCCGGGCGCGGGCCGCACCGACAGGATGTGGTCACGGTATTCGCGTGGGGTCAGCCCGGTTTCGGCCCGGAACACGCGATAGAAGTTGCGGTCCCCGGTGAATCCGCAGGCGTCCGCGATGGCGGCGATGGTGCGATCGGGCGCGGCGACCAGCAGTTCCCGGGCGCGCTCGGCCCGCAGCCGGCGCAACACCATCATCGGGCCGCCGTCGATGTCGGCGAAGATCCGGAACAGCTTGCGGCGCGAGAGCCCGCACGCGACGGCGATGCGGTCCGGCGTCAGTTCCGGATTGCTCAGGTGCGCCTCGAGAAAGGTGATCACCTGCTGACGTAGGAGGGTGTTGGCCGCACACTCGTCGGGCAGCTGGTCGCTACCCAGGGCCAGGCCCGCCGCGAGCAGTCCGATACCGGCGTCGAGCATCGCCGTATTGCCCAGCGCCGCGGGCGACAGGTGCACCAGACGCCGGAAGTAGTCGATCACCAAGCCCTCGTGGCCGATCGGCTGGAACCGCATCGCCTGCGGCACCTGGTCTTCACGCAAGCCCGCGGCGCTCATCAGCAGGTCGCGCCGGACGCGGATGATAATGCCCTGGTAGCCGGTGGTGACGGCCTCCTGCGGCCGATTGCCGTCCACCACGAACATGGTGCCCACAGGCGAGCGCAGATAGGTTCCGCCGCAACGGACGTCGCACACCCCGGCCGTGGTCAGGCAGGCGAGCACGGACGAGGAGTCCGAGCTCGCGATGTGGCGATGTGTGCGGCGCGCCAGCGTGTCCGAATTCGCCACCAGGGCAATCGATATCGGTTCCGAGCGCACGCGCGGGTCGAGGACGCCGTGGAACGGTTCGTCGGAGAGCGGTTCCATCGAGCACTTCACCATCGACTCGCTCAGGATGGACGCCCAGAGATCGAACGATTCCTTCGCGGAGGCACCGGCGGTCGAGATGCGCGAGCCACCCACGGTCACCTCGTAGGCATTCATGGGGCAATCCTGCCAGCAACCCTCGCGCTGCCGGGCCAACCCGGGAAACGAACCGAATGGTCTTGTGGGGCTATCGAAGTAGATTGACCAATTGCCGATACGCCGCGCGCGTCGGCGGTGCCAGGCGACGCCAGCTCACCGGCCCGCCGGCACCCAGATGCGTGTCGTAAGGGATCTCGGCCACCGCGCGGACCACGTCGCCCAGGTACTTGCGTACATGCTCGGTGACCAGCGGCCCGTCCTTGGGATGCTGACGCGTGACCACGATGACCGCCTCGGCCAAATGGTATTGGCTGTAATTGTCATCCAGCCAGATCAGCGCGGGCTTGAGCCGGTTCACCGCATCGGGACGCGCGGCGAGGGTGATCACCAGCGAGATCCGCGAGTCGCACAGCAACGGCGCGACCATCCGGCTGGTAACCGGCGCGCCACCGTCGTACACCGGCAGGCACCCCGCCTCGATCAGGTCGCGATGCACCGAGGAGTAGGTCTCGCGACGCGGCAGCGCTTCGGGTCCGCGCGGCAGAACGCCTACGCCGGAAGAGTTTTCACCGCAACTGTCGATGACCGTGGAGGGCAGGCTGCGGTGCGCCATGTTCAGCCAGGACTGCACGGTGCCGGCGGCGTCGATGGTGTCGCAGCCGCGCGCGGCCAGATCACCGCCGGTCGTGGTCGCGTCCACCACGACCGGCGAATGCTCGCCGTAGTCGTAGGCGGCCGCGCCGGCGATGCCCAGCGCGGTGGTCGTGGCACCCGAGCCGCCGGAGCTGCCCAGCACGAGCACGGGCGGCAGATCGGCCCACAGCAGATAACCGTTGCGCGGATGCATGCGGACCATATCGGTGGGCGCACCGGGCGGGGCCGGCCGCAACAGCAGGGAGAGGTCGGTGGGAGTGGAAGAAAGGGCGGCTGGATGATCCGGGAAGTTTTCGGACATCGCGAGATTCCTTTGGTGCGAGCGGCAGTCGATGCTGCGGAATCCGTGTGGTCACCACGTCGCGCGCAGCCGGCCCCTGCGTCTCGCCATCAACGCCCCCTCCGCGTCGACGAGCTGCCCCTGCGCTCCGACATATTTCGAAGCCTCGATATTGTTCATTTCCCCCCGGATACCCCCTACCGCCCTGAAGTCGATCAAGAGTGCAAAAAGGGTTGCCGTGCAGCCCCTTTCGATGTCGCCAGATATTACATGATCTTGTCAACAATGCATCCGGATCGAAAGCCCAGCGGAATCGCTGGCACTGAATGTCAGAGATCCGGCCGCGAACGGCCGGATCTCTTTACCCGCGAAGCGCTCAGCCGATCTCGGCGGTGAGCGGAAGCGCCGTCACCGAGGTGCCGACGCGCAGCGTGAACGAGCCGGGCTCGACGACCCAGCCCTGCTCGGTCCAGTGCTCGAAGGACCGCTTCGGCAATTCGACGGTGGCACTGACGGATTCACCCGCCCCGGCCTCGACCACCGCGAATCCGGCCAGCCAGCGCACCGGGCGATCGACGGCGCTGTCCGGGCGCGACAGATACGCCTGCACGACCTGACGACCGGCGCGGGCGCCGGTATTGCGCGCGGTGACCGTGGCGGTCCGGCCCGACACCGTCAGCCCGTCGAGCTCCCACGTGGTGTAGCCGAGCCCGTGCCCGAACGGATATGCCGGGGCCACACCGGATTTCAGCCACGCGCGGTAGCCGATGTGAATGCCCTCGGAGTACGGCAGCGCATTGTCCGGCTCCGGCTTGGTGTTCAGCACCGGGACGTCGTCGATCGTCTTGGGCCAGGTGGTGGGCAGTCGGCCGCCAGGTTCGGCCGCGCCGGTGAGCACGTCCGCCAGCGCCGAACCGAATTCCTGGCCGGGGAACCAGGTCAGCAGCACCGCCGCGACGTCGTCGCGCCACGGCATCTCCACGGGCGAACCGGAATTCACCACCACGACGGTGCGCGGGTTGGCGGCGGCGACGGCCGCCACCAGCTCGTCCTGCCGGCCGGGCAGCCGCAGCGTGGTGCGGTCGAAGCCCTCGGATTCGATCTGCTCGGTGGTGCCGACCACGACCACCGCCACGTCGCTGGTGCGCGCCAACTCGATGGCCGCGGCGAACTCCTCGTCGTCCGAGCGGCGCGGGCGGCCGACCGCGCAGGTGATGCCCATTGCCGGGAAGCCGCCGCCGGGCGCCATGCGCACCAGGACATCGACCTCCTCGCCCTCGGCGAGGGTGCGGGTCACGAACCGCTGCGGCGGGTTCAGCAGCATCTCGACCGGGTCGGCCCCGTCGGGCAGCACGGTCTCGTCGAGCACCTGCTCACCGTCGAGAGTCAGCGTCAGCGCGCCGACACCGGCAAAACCGATGCGCCATTCCCCCGCCATGTCGGCGCGCAGCCGCCCGCGTAGTTCGATGGTCTTGGCCTGCACAGCATTCGGGTTGCCGAACAGCATGAGGCTGCCCGCGCCGCGATGCTCTGACGCGAGCACCGTGTCACCGTCGAGGTAGCGCAGGCGGAGCCCGGGCTCGCCGGTCTCGGGATCGGTGACCAGGTCCAGCGGAACCGGAATCATGTTCTCGCTCAGGTGCACACCCGGGGTGTACACCACCGGCAGCACCTCGGAGAGTCCCTGCAGCGGCGAGGTGGTGCGGGTGGGGATCACGGTCGCGCTGCCGCCGCCCATGAATCGCGGTTCGGCGGCGGCGGATCCGAGCAGCGCGACGCGGGCGGGCTCGCGCAGCGGCAGGGTGCCGTCATTGGTGGCGAGCACCATGGCCAGGGACGCGGCCTCGCGCACCAGTTGCCGCGCCGCGTCCTCACCGAAAGCCGGGACGGGCGTGGGCGTTCCATGCAACGCCCCGACCCGCTCGGCGAAGCGCAGGATGCGCCGCACCTTGTCGTCGATCGCGGATTCGGGGACCTGCCCGTCGCGCACCGCCTGCTCCAGGGGCGCGCCCCACAACTCCCACGGGCCGGGCATGGCCAGGTCGTTGCCCTTGGCCGCGCCCGCGGTGGAGCGCACCGCGGTCCAGTCCGACACCACCACGCCGTCGAAGCCCCACTCCCCCTTCAACGGTTCGTCGAGCAGGTCGTTCTCGGTCATGGTCGCGCCGTTGACCGAGTTGTAGGCGGCCATGACCATCCACGCGCCCGCTTCCACGGAACGCTCGAACGGGTACAGGTACAGCTCGCGCAGGGTGCGCTCGTCGGCGATGACGTCGGCGGTGAAGCGCTCGTTCTCGGAGTCGTTGGCGACGTAGTGCTTCGGGCACGCGCTCACCCCGTGCGCCTGGACCGCGCGCACGTAGGCGTCGGCGATCTCGGCGGTGAGCATCGGATCCTCGGAGAAGCATTCGAAATGCCGTCCGCCGAGCGGGGATCGGTGCAGGTTGATGGTCGGGCCCAGGACCGCGTACACGTCCTTGCGGCGCGCCTCGGCGGCGATGAGCGCGCCGATGTCGGTGAGCAGGTCGCGGTCCCAGGTGGCGGCCAGGGCGGTGCCCGAGGGCAGGCTCACCGACGGATCGCGCTCGTCCCACTGCTCGCCGCGCACTCCGGAGGGGCCGTCGGAGACCGGCATCTCGGCCAGCCCGATGCTCTCGTCGCCGGCGAAGCGGAAGAAGCCCGCGCCCGAGATCAGGCGAATCTTGGCGGGGAGATCCAGTTTCACGAGCAGGTCGTCGATAGCGTCGGTCATGCTCGTTCCTTCCAGAAGGTCACCAGGTCCGCGCAGACCCGGTCGGGAACATCCTCGTTCGGTACGTGGCCGGAGCCGGGGTAGACGGCGGTCCTCGCGTGCAGCTGTTTCGCGAACTCCGCGTGTACCTCGGGCGCCCACAGGTCGTTGGTGTCGCCGTACGCGACCAGCAGCGGCACGCCCGAATCGCGCAGCGTGGCGGGGTCTTTCACCGGCGGTTCGGCCATGCAGGTGAGGATGCCGATGATGTTGGCCTTCTTGGTGCGCAGGATCCGCTCGCGCAGGAATTCCATTCGCTCCGGCGAGGGCTGCTGGTCGGCCTGGGCCATGACCGCGCTCATCTGCTGCCAGATCGTCTCCTGCCCACCGGCTTCCACCATCTGCGCGACCAGCTGCGGCGGCGGGAAGTTGATGTCCTCCACCGAGGACGGGCCGGAGGCGAGCAGGGTGAAGGTGCGGAACCGCGCGGGACGCTCGATCACCGCGACGCGCGAGACATAGCCGCCGAAGGAGTGACCGACCAGGTGCACGGGCTCATCCGGCGAGATCTGATCGACCACGCCGTGCAGATCGCCGACGAAATCGGCCATGGTGTAGTCCGACACCTCGTCCGGACCCTCGGATTCCCACTGCCCACGCTGGTCGTAGGCGACCGCGCGATAGCCGGCGTCCGCCAGCAGCGGCAGCATCGCCTCGAAGTCCTCCTTGGAGCCGGTGAAGCCCGGAACCAGCAGCACGGTGCCGCGGTGCTCGGCCCCGGCTGGCGGTGCGGCTTCCCAGGCGGCCAGCTTCCCGGCGGCTCCCCGCAGTGTGAACGGTGTGATCAGGGCCTGACTCATCCGGCGATCCCTTCCCTCGTACTGCCATGTACGGCCTGGGCTCGAGTGTGCCAGCGGAATCCACGTTTACCGAGTGACCATTAGGTACCGTTATCGTTTCGTTACCATGGTCGGGTTTTGCCTGATCAACACGCTTGACTAGTGTCCCACCTCATGACGCCCCATCCTCGACGCCGCAGCCGGGGCGACGACCGCCGCGAGCAGATCATCGACCAGGCCCTGAAAGCCTTCGCCGACAACGGGTACCGCACCACCTCCATCGCCGAGATCGCCGAGCGCTGCGGACTGTCCCAGCCCGGCGTGCTGCACTACTTCCCCAACAAGGCGGCGCTGCTGTCCGCGGTCCTCGACTACCGCGACCGCCTCGACTACGACCGCCTCGGCTTCGACCAGCAGCTGCGCGGCAAGGACGCCCTCATCCGCCTCGCCCAGCTGGTCGACCACAATACGCACGTGCCCGGGCTGGTCCGGCTGTTCACGGTGCTCACCAGCGAGGCGGTCACCACCGATCACCCCGCGCACGACTGGGCGCAGCAGCGCTACCGCAAACTCCAGGACTACCTGGCCGCGGCCCTGGACGCGGGCCGGGCCGACGGCAGTGTGCGCGCGGACATCGATCCCGCGGCCGTCGCCCGGCAGGTCTTCGCCATGATGGACGGATTACAGCTGCAATGGCTGGTGGATCCCGACAACGTGGACATGGCCACGCTCTTCCGGGCCTACATCGACGAACTCATCGCCTGGATCTCCTAGGCCGAGTCGTCTCGAGCGCTAGGCCGAGTCGGCCGCGTACTGGTACTTTCCTCGGTCCAGCTTTCGCACATTGCTGTTGTCGCGCTGCGCCATTCGCCCCAGCGCGACCGCGACGTGATGGCGGGCGCTGATCGGCAACTCCACCCCGCGGCTCTGCAGCGCGGCGATCACCTCGGCCGGAGTCCAGGTCTGCTCGGGGTGTTCGGCGAGGAAGTCCGCCACCACCCGGGGCAGCGAACGGTTCTGCTCCTGCGGGATCTCCCCCGGCGCGGGCGGGGTCTCCTGGAACTGCTCGTCGCGGGCCGTGTCCAGCCAGTCGGCGACGGTCAGCAGTTTCATGCACGCCGCGCGCAACTGCGCACCCGGCGAACGGATATCGCCGAGGTTGTACATCGCCTGGTAGTACCGCCCGATATTGGTCAGCAGTTCGATGACCTGCTGCTCGGTGTCGGCGACGATGGCTTCGCTGCTGCGACCCGATTGCGCGGCCGCCGCCACTGCTCCCACGTCCACGTCCGGCGTTCCCCTTTGCTGTTGACCGGTTGCTTCCAGTACCCGGTGGATGCAAGACAGCCCAGACAGTAGCCGGACCAGCCCACCGAATTGTGAAAGACTACAAGGTCATTGCCGCGTCCGGCGAGCCAACGGCATCACCATGATCAAAAATGCCCGACTCGCGCGAGCGCGACACGCCGAACGTTTCGGTGTGCGCCCGTCACGCGATATCCCTTCCGTGGGAGTCACGCTCGAACCCGGAGAGATGTTCGCCGGCTACCAGATCTTGCGAAAACTGGGAGCCGGCGGGATGGGCGCGGTCTATCAGGCCCGAGACCGCGACCTGCCACGATTCGTGGCATTGAAACTGCTGACCCTGCCCGGCGGCGAACTAGCCCACCGGGCCCGGTTCCAGCGCGAGGCCGATACGGTTGCGCCCTGCAACATCCGAACATCGTCACCGTCTACGCCCGCGGCGAGGAAGACGACCGGCTGTGGATCTCCATGACCTTCGTCGACGGCAGCGACGTGGCGCGCGCCCTGCGCGACGGCCCCCTGCACCCGGCCCGCGCGGTGCGCATCATCGCCGAAACCGCCGCCGCGCTCGACCACGCCCACGACACCGGAATCCTGCACCGGGATGTGAAACCGGCCAATATCCTGCTCGCCGACGGACGACCGGAACGCGTCCTGCTCACCGATTTCGGCATCGCCAAGTCTCTCGACGAGAGCCGCCAGCTCACCCAGAACGGTGAGATCCTGGCCAGTTTCCAGTACGCGGCGCCGGAACGGCTGACCCGGCCCGCCGAGGCCGACCGCCGCGCCGACGTGTACTCGTTGGGGTGCACGCTGTTTCACATGCTGACCGGAGAGGCTCCGTATCCGGGACAGAACGTCGGGCAGATCGTCTACGGCCACGCTTACGAGCCGGTGCCCGTCCCCTCCGATCGGAACCCCACGCTGCCACAAGGTTTCGACGAGCTGATCGCGCGTGCCATGGCCAAGGATCCCGAGCGGCGGTTCCCCACCTGCACCCACCTGGCGTGGAGCGCCTCGCGGATTCTGCGCCAGAACACGACGCCGCACACGGGACTGTCGACCAGCGTTCACCGCAGCGGACCGAGATCCCTTGTGACGCAGCCCGGGCACAACGCCACCACGATGCCGCCCGCGCCACTGCCCGCGCGCCCGACGGGGCCTCCGCCCACCCGCCGAGACAACGAGCCTGGAGCCGCGCGTCAGACAACAGGGCCCGCGCCGACGCTCCCGGCGACCGGACCCGCACCCGCCCGCCAAGCGACCGGGTCCGCGCCGACCCGCTGGGTCACCGGCACCGCGCCGACGCGGCAGAACACGGGACCCGCACCCACCCTTCGGAATACGGGGCCTGCACCTACCAGGCTGGTCACCGGGCCCATGCCCGCTGAGCAGCATGACGCCATCGGCATCGGCGCCCGCACGGGATCGGACATCGGCACCGGATCGGACACTGGCACCGGGACCGGTGTCGGCACAACGAATCCCGGCAAACGCGGCACCGTCGTACGGATCGTCGTGGCGTTCGCCCTGGTTGTCATCGTGGCGGGCCTCGGATATTGGGTGGTGCACACCGGAGACCATCAGCCATCCCCGAAGTCCGACGCGACGACGTCACAGTCGCCCACGACGACCCCGGCGACCGACACGTCGGTCACCGACACGCCAACGGTCACCACGGACAAGCCGATCGTCACCACACCCACCGCCCAGCCCGCGAAGACCATTCCGGTGCCGAATGTGGTCGGCATGGCGATCACACAGGCAAAAGCGCGGCTGGAGAAGGACGGGTTCACCGTCAAAACGGTTCAGCGTGAGGACAAAAGAGACAAAGGGACAGTCGTGGAACTCGCGCCCGCCGCAGGATCCGAACAGCCTGCCGGTGCCACCATCACGGTGTACGTCGCGTCCGGCCCGACCACGATCACCGTGCCCACTCTGACCGGTCTGTCCCCCGACGCCGTGACCACCGCACTGAAAGCCGCCGGCTGGTCGGGGTCGGTGAAGCAAATCTATGCCGCGGTCACCGATTCGGCGAAGATCGGCAAAGTGATCGACCAGAACCCGACGGCCGGCACCGCGGTGGCACCGGACCTGACGATCACCATCACCGTCGGCGCCAACACGACCTCCACCTCACCGACCACTACGCCGCCGAAGACCACACCGGCCACGATCATGCCGCCGACCACCACCGCCTCGACATACTGACGCCATCGGCGATCACCGGCAGCAGCCGAATATTCCTGAGCTACCAGGAGTTCCGGTCGGCGGCTGGAATGCCTTCGGCGGGGTCTGCTGACATCAAATCACCTGTCCCACGTCCGTTGCCACGAGTCGGTCGAGGGCTCGCTCGGCCAGCGCCGCGATCGTCATCGACGGGTTGCAGGCCGCGGTGTTGCCGGGCATGAGGGCGCCGTCGAGGACGTAGAGGCCGGGGTGGCCCAGGACGCGGCCGTCGAGGTCGCAGACCGTGCCCATGCTCGCGCCGCCGAGCGGATGCCAGGTGGAGGGGAAGGCGAGGTTGGTGTCGAGCAGGGTGCTCGACGGGCCGGCGATGCGGTGGACGGCAGGGCCGATGTGGTTGTCCTGGATGGCGCTGTCGCCGTTGGCGGGCCAGTGCAGGGTGGCGGCGTCGGTGGCCGGGTCGTAGCGGAATTCGCCACGGCCGGTGCTCACGCCGTAGCCCACCATCATGGTGCTGTGCGCGTCGACGGACAGCGGCGGGATCGACGCCTGGATGACGGTGTGCGCGCCGTCCGGATGGTCCCAGTTCAGGCTGCCGTAGACGACGGGTCCGCCTTGGGCGAGGCCGAATTCCTCGTGGGAGCGGTCCAGACGTAGATGCGGTCGGCGTTGGTGCCCCAGCCGCGGCCGAGCTCGTCGGGGAGGTCGGGGATCTGACCCTTGGCGGCCGCGCGCACCAGCAGGCGGGTCGTGTTGAGGCTCCCCGCCGCCAGCACCAGCGCATTGGTGGTGAGGATCTTGTTCTCCAGCACCGTGCCCGCGGTGTCGGTGCGATTCACGTGCACGACCCAGCGGCCGTCAGGGGCACGCTCGATTTCGGTGACCTCGTGCAGGGTCTCGACGGTGACCCGGCCGGTGGCCTCGGCCGCGGCGACATAGGTGACATCCACGGTGTGCTTGCCGCCATTGTTCACGCCGAGCGAGCCCGCGCCGTTGGTGTAGGAGGCGGCCATCTCGCCGCGCAGTTCGGCGAGCGCGTAGTTCCAGTCGATCGGCATGGGGATCTTCGACACGGGTAGCCCAGCATTGCGAGCGTGTTCGGCGAAAACCCGTGCGGCCCGGTAGTTCGGCGTCTCGACGAGTTCATCGGGTGCGACCGCCAGGCCGAGCATGCGCGCGACGCGGGGATAGTAGACGCTGTCCAGCGCGGCCCAGTCGAGACCGCCGGGGAAGTGGGTGGCGAACACCGCCTCCGACGGCTGCAGTGACATGCCCTGGTAGACAAGCGATCCGCCGCCCAGACCGGCGGCGCACAGCGCTGTCATGTTCTCGCCGGGCACCGCCTCGACCAGTCCGGTGAACTTGTCGAAAGCGACCGGCTTGCCGAACAATTCGGGGCTCGATCGATGCCACAGCATGCGCTTGTCCGGCGAGGTGGCGTTCGGGAACGTCTGCGCGTTCGGACCCGTGGGCCATCGCATGCCGCGTTCGAGCAGGGTGACGGGGACGCCGGCCTCGGCCAGGCGCAGCGCGGTCACCCCGCCACCGAAACCCGATCCGATGACGATGACCCGGTGGTCCTCACGGGTGAGCTGAACCCTGTTGACCCGGGCGGCGATTCCGGCTCCCGCCCGGGGAGCGGTCGCGAGCAGGGCGGCGGTGGCGGCAGCTCCGGACAGCAGGGAGCGGCGCGAAATATTCGACATGGTGACCTTGACTGATCGGCGAAAATCGGACGGTAGCTGCGGTTCTCAGGAGAAGGCGCATCCCGAGAGCGGTGTGCCGTTCAGCCGATCCATCAGATAGCCGATCGCATTGTTCGTTCCGAAGCCGTCGATCAATTCCGGGCCGAAATGGTTGGGAATGGTCGCGCCCGGCAGGATCGGCGGCAATTCGTCGGTGCGGAAGGTGACCGTCGCACCCGCGGCACACCAATCGTTTGCAAGCTGCTTGGCTTGGCCGTACGGCACGGTGTCGTCGTTGACACCGCTGGTGATCAGGACCGGGCTGGCCGGGGTCAGCGATCCGATCCGCTGCTGCCGCAGAATCTGCTGGATCGCCGGGATTTCCCGCATGTGCTCGACCAGCGGCCGCTGATCGACGGTGAACGCGTTGGTGCGCAGGAACGGATGCAGCGCGATCACGTCACCGATGCACGCGTTGGACAGCTCGTCGAGCAGCCCGTGGCCCGCCGGAGTCACGCGCGCATCGAGTTCGGGCTTCAGTTCCGGGTACCGGTCCAGAAATCCATTGAGCGCGAAGCCGACCGCGCCACCGATCAGACTGCCCTCGATCCGATCCAGAATCGCCGACAGATCCGCCGTAGGAGCACCGGCCCACGTGCCCTTCAGATTCAGCTCCGGGGCGTAGCCCGGCTGCATCTCCGCCGCGGCGGCACTCGCCCCGCCGCCCTGCGAATACCCCCAGAACGCGAGCGGCGTGTCCGCGCCGGTGCCCGCGAGCCGGTTCGCGGCGCGCGCGGCGTCGAGTACGGCGTGCGCCTCCTCGATCCGGTTCGCGTAGGTGTGGATGCCGAGTGTGCCCATCCCGATGTAGTCGGTGACGAAGACCCGCGCGCCGAGCGCGTTCCAGGCGAACGCGGCGATGGCCTCCTGATTGGCCGAGAAGGTGGGCGGCGTCAGGCTCGCGTACATGCCGGTCGGGAACGCCAGCGACAGCGCGCACTGATCACCTTGCCCGACCGTGCCGGGGGCGATCAGCACCGTCGGCCGGGGTCCCTGCCCCTGCCACGGCCGGGTGGAGTCGATGAACGTGCCGGTCACGGCCACGGGCGTGTCGTTCTGGGTGCGCGAGGTGTACATGACCCGCTGCGCCGGCAACGGCCAGCTCCCGTCGGCGGCCGGGACCGCCGGCAGCACCGACATCCCCTCGGTCTTGATCACCGCACCCGGCGTCGCATCGAATTCCTGTGGCGGGTAATAGAAGTCGTTCACCGGCTCGGCGGCGGCCGGTGTCACCGCGGCGCAGCTCGCGGCCACCGCGAGGGCCGCGAGGGCCGCGACTTTGACGACGCTGATCGTTCGCCGGCCAGTCGGAACAGACGAGTACTGCTGACGAGGCATAGTGCTCTTTCTCCACGGACTTCACCCTCCGAGTAACCGGGTTACTCGAGTAACGGCGTTACTGTAGCGGCATGGCCAAGGAGACGGAAGAGGCAATCCGGGCACGAATCCTGCTCGAAGTGACCGCCCTGCTCGAATCCGAGGGCCCCGACGCCGTCCAGCTCCGCGAGGTAGCCCGCCGCGCCCGCGTCTCCCTCACCACCATCTACAAGTTCTTCCCCACCCGCGATGACCTGCTGGTTTCCGCCATCGAAGCCTGGATGGAAGACAACACCTACCTCCCGATGGAAACCCCACCCCCCGGCGAACCCCTCCGCGACGGCCTGCTGCGCGTCATGCGCCACGTCTTCGACCCGTGGGAACGCCACCCCACCATGCTCGAGGCCTACCACCGGGCCCGCACCGGCCCCGCCCGCCACCGCCTCGACAACCACGGCCTCGACGCCGTCTTCCCCATCGCCGCCGCCGTCCTCTCCGGCGCCAACCCCCGCTACCTCGCAGACATCGCCGTCATCCTCGCGAACATGACCTTCTCCCTCCTAGGCCAATGCGCCGACGGCACCCTCCAGGTCTCCGAAGTCCTCCCCATCCTCGAACGCGCAGTCCACCGCCTCACCACCAACAACGAACCCGAAGCCGCCGAAGCCCTCGCCCGCCGCGAGTCCACCACCCCCGCCCCCCTCTCCCCCGACCTAGCCGCCCCCTTCATCCGCACCCCCACGGATTCGACTGCGCCAGAACAACCCTGACCCCTCCCCACCCCCGCCCGCTCCACCCCGGCAACCCCCTCCACACGCCGATAACCAGCCGATTTGGATGTTGAGGGGGGTAGTGAGGTAATCTCGTCGAGCACGAGCGAGAGCGAATGCCACGGGCTGTGGCGCAGCTTGGTAGCGCACTTGACTGGGGGTCAAGTGGTCGCAGGTTCAAATCCTGTCAGCCCGACGTAAGAAAATCCCTTCCGACCTCGGTCGGAAGGGATTTTCTGTTATTCGACGACCCATAGATTTGGGGCCAATCTGGGGCCACTCGGGTTGGCTCGCGGATAGTCGGGTCCCATGCGGGCCAGTAGCTCGGGTATCTGTGGGCCTGCGTTCGGCAGCGTGAGGAAGCGGGCGAGCAACTCTCCGTCGTCCTGCAGGGCCTTGACGTCCGGGTGCAGGTAACGCTGGGTGATCCGCGGGTCGGTGTGGCCGGCGATCTGCTGCAGCCGATGCAACGGCACGCCCGCGTCGGCGAACCAGGTGAGCCCGGTGTGCCGCAGGTCGTGCCGGCGCAGATGCTCGAATCCCAACTGCGCCACCACATCATCCCAGTGCGTCGCATCCCGCAGAACGCCGGTAGCGATCCGGCCGCCGCGTGGACCGACGAACAGCCGTGCGTCCATGAGTGCCTCATGCAACTCGCGTTCGCTGGCCTCCGGGTGGGTTCGGCCGACTCGGTCACGGGCGTCGTTGATGTGGGTCAGCACCAGTGGCCGAATATGGCCGATGATCGGGATGCGTCGCGCCCTCTTCGCTTTCGTACCTTTGTCTTTGAGACCGCCGGCCCCGGGGTTGTCTGGCGGCGCAAGGTCCACATCCACTCGGCGGTGTCGATGTCGCGGACCCGGCAACCGGAAACCTCGCCGATGCGGGTCGCGGTGCACGCCTCGAACATCACGGCATCGCCCCACCCTCGATAGTGTCCGGCCGACGCGGCGACCAAAGCTGCGGCGAGGGTTTCGAGCGCATCCCAGTCCGGTAGCGCGAGCGCTCGCGGGTTGTCGAGTTCGTCCTCGTGCTTGTCGAGCTGTGCCTGCCAACCGGTCACATCGACGCGGTTTCGGTCGACTACCTCGTCGCGCACCGCCTGGTCGAGCACGCGTCCCAAAGCCGCGAGGGTGTTCTTGATGGTGGACCGGCCGCTGCCGTTGGTGATCCAGAGGGTCACTGCCCGGTCAGCCAGGCCGTTCGTGATCATCGTGACCGGGATATGGCCCAAGGTCGGCACGATTCGCAGGCTCCAGCCGGCGCGGTACGGATCGAGGGTCTTGGGCTCAAGGCCGCGCATCGCGGTTTCCCAGTGAAGATCGCCGTATTGGGCCAGCGTCGCCGTTGCCATACACGGGTCCACGCCACGAGCCGCCGCCTGCTGGACCCGCTCGATCCAGCTCTCGGCCTCCCCCGCCGTATCGAACGATTCGGACTTGGACGCGCGCGATTTGGTCGCAGGATCGGTCCAGCGCACCCGCGCCCGACACCGGCCAGCCTTCCCGCGCTGCTCGACGTACCCGGTGATGGGTACGCCGAGCGGCACGATATCGATGGGTGTATTCATCACGCCGCGGTCGGGTCGACGCGCCGATTCACTAGGTAGGAAAGTACGTCGCTGCCGCTGTAGCGGATTACGCGCTCGGAAATTGGCACGAAGGGTGGACCTTGCGGCGGTTCAGCCGTGCGCCACCGCCGCAGGCTGGAGGGGTCGACCTTCAAGACAATGGCAACCTCTTCGGTGGTGTACCACTTCGATGCCTCCAAATCCGGCATCCGCATCTCGGCTTTCATGACTCTCTTCCCATCTCTTTTCGGGTATCGCTCAGTTGGGTCGCAGACGGATTGACAGGGAACTGATCCCAGACCATGCCGTCGAGGGTGCGGCCGTTCTGTTTGGGGGTGCGGCCGCCCCATTGTTTGAAGAAGAACGGCACGCCGGCGGTGACGCAATGATCTCGTAGTGCTCGCACCCATTCCGGAGAGACCGGACGGGCACCAAGGCCGGACTCACCGCCGACGATCACCCACCCGATTCCGCTGGATCGGCCGCGCAATACCGCGGTGAGGTCGACGGGTCCCAAAAGTGGCTCGCAGGACAGAAATCGCACAGCTGCAGGTATTTCGAGCAGATGCTCGGCGCGGATGAGTGTGTCTTGATCCTCTACCGAGACACCCATCCATAGGTTGGGTGGCCAGGCCAGCCGCTCTGCCAAGCGTCGGGCTCGTAGGGACCGTTTCGTCAGTACCTGGTAGGTGTGTTGTGGTGTCGCAGTGATCACCTCGAAGACGTCGCGGATGAAGGCTTCGGGGACTCGGGCATGGAACAGGTCCGACATCGAGTTGACGAACACCACCTTCGGTGAGCGCCAGCGTCGGGGGATGTCCAGTGCCGCAGGATGAATCGTGATCGCGAACCCGGGCCCGGAGGTGCGAGGGTCGCCGTCGATCTGATATTTCGGCGCACCCATCGCCTTGAGCCGCTTGGCCATCGACAGTGCGTAGCAGTTGGTGCAGCCGCTGCTGACGCGGTCGCAGCCGGTGACCGGGTTCCAGGTCACCTCGGTCCACTCGATACCGGTCATGACGCGGTTTCCTCACCGTTTGCAGGAGTTTGGATAAGTCGCAATCCCGCCAGGGTGTCGCAGGTGGTGTCGCTGCTGCCGTAGCGTGCGACAACTCGCGCGACGGTGGAGTGATGGACACCGATTTCGTCTGCGATCTCGCGCGTGGAACGACCCGCGGCATGCAGCGCCAGGATGCGCTCATCGCGCGTGATCGGATCGTCACTGTCGCGGGCTGTCGCAGGACTGTCGCCTGGTGTCGCGCCCGTCGCGGCGGGCTGTCGCGGCGTCGCATCCTGGTGTCGCGTACGCAATTCCACCCCGAGGACATCCCCAGCTAACGCTTCAGGGCTGTCTTGGCGGCTGACCGCGTTGACGGATGCGGCGGACGGTTCACCGACCTCCGCAGCCGGAGCTCTGCCCCGCGCGGTGTGCGTGGGAATATCGAGCACAATCGGAGGAGTGAGTGCGGTACCCCTGCCGGCGGCGGGGGAACTGGATTCGGAGAGCAGGGCAAAACCGCAGGCCACCATCAGCCCGTCCAGCACCAGAGGGCCGACGGCGGAGCCGACGGTGCCGTACTCCCAGCTTTGCAGGACGTCGTGGACGTGGCCGTAGGAGATGAGCGCCGAGCCGGCCGCGACGGTGCCGACACCGCCGTAGCGGGCCAGTGCCCACGCCAAACCGGGTCGCCATCGGACTCGCGAGAGAACTTCGACGGCCAGCAACAGCGTGACAGGCCATACGGCGGAACCGATTTGCGGCCATACTCCCGGCGACCAGCCGTGTGGTTTCGATGCGGCGGGCAACCACGTGTGCAGCCAGTTCATCACGATCGATAGCACCGATCCGAATATGAATCCGGCCCATGCGACGACCCTGCCGCCGCGGTCTGTCGCATCGGTGTCGCGTGTGCGACGGGTGTCGCGCGGCTGCTGCGACATGTTGTCGCGCCTGTCGCGGGCGGTGGTCATGATCGCCTCCTCACGGAGGGTCGAGGGCACGTCATCCTTGCCTGGGCAGGGCTCGGATGGCGTCGTGTCGCGTTCGTGCTGGCTGGTTACTGGCGATGCGACAGTGTCGACGCGGGGTGCGCCGTGGGGCGCAACGTCATTGGTGCGCCCCACGATCGAACCGGCGTCGTTGCCGGTCACCGACCACCGCCGTTCGCACCGACCGCGGAGGTGTAGACGGCGGTGTAGAGGCGGGCCTTGTCGTTGTCGGGGTCGGGTCCGGTGTAGGTGACCGACAAGGTGGAGCCGACGTCGAAACTGGTTGCGCCCGAGGCGTTCATCGCCTGCCCGATCGCCTGCTCCATGCGGCTGGTCGGATACAGATTGCGCGGCCCGTTAGGGGTCTCGATGGTGATGAACAACTGCTGGATGACGTTGCCGTGGTCGTCGGTGTCGACCTCGCCCGGGGCGCCACCGTACTTCAGCTTCGGCTGTTCGCCGATCTTGGTGATACGCCCGTAGACGGTGGTGCCGGGCGTGCTGTTCTTGCCGAACGCCGAGGGGATCTTCGCGGCGGCGGCGGTGAATCGCTGGCCGAAGTTGGTGCTGGTCATGATGGTTTTCTCCTTTGTGATCAATCAGGGATAGGTGTAGGTCAGCGGCTGCGGGTGACCTGCCGCTGCTGTTGTGGGCCCGACCTGGGCTGCCGGTAGTGGCGGTCGAGGTAAGGCACCATCTCCAAGTCCTCGAAGCCGTGGCCGGCGTCGAGGTGGTCGGACAGGTCCTTGCCTGCGGCGGCCTGGAGCACACGAACTTCACCGACGTGGCCGTGCAGGGTTTCGGCGACCTTGGCGGCGTGGTGATAGCCGGGGCGGTCGCGGTCCGCGACCACGATTACCCGCCCCGCCCCGTGCAGCCATTTCGCGTGCTCGGGTGTCCAACTGCCGGCGCCCATGGCGTTGCAGGTGGCGACCTGGCCGGCGTCCATCGCGCGGCCGACGTCCTTCTCGCCCTCGACCACGTAGATCTCGCGGCCGGTCTGCACGCCGTCGAGCAGCTCAGGCAGCCGGTAGGGGATCGGCGCGAAACCTGTGGGATCCCAGCTGGTCCCGGTCCAGTGCGCCTGGGTAAAGGACTTCTTCTCGCCGTGCTCGTGCGGGGTTTTGTGCCGCACGACCACGCCTTCCTCACCGCCGTCGGCGCGGCGGTAGAGGTAGCCGCACACGTTCTCCGTCGGTCCGATCGCGTCGCCGAGATCAGGTTTGGACGGGATCGGTAGCCGTGCGTATTCGATAGCCTTGTCCACCAACGACACTCGCTGCTGCTGGTTCTGCTGAGCTCGGGACGGCGGGCGGCGTTGCCCGCGCTGGTAGGGCTGGTTCGGGTTGCGATCGGGCAGTCGGTCCCACATGTCGCGCACGCGGAGCCCAACCTTGTCGAGAACGTCCTTGTCGTCGCAGTGGGCGAAGCAACGGACGATGGTTTTGCCCTGGGCGGGGTCGTAGCGGACCCCGAGAGAAGGTGTGTGGTGCTGGCCGTCGGCCTCGTGGACCGGGCACAGGAACACTGTCCACCGTGCCCGGTCCCGGCCCGGCCCCATCGTGGCGGTCAAGGCAGCGGTGATCAGCTGCCACGAACGCCCCTGAGCCGGATCGTGATTCATACCGATCAGCGCTCCCGCTGCACCTGGGTGCGGGAGCGGACCCGATGCGGTTCGGTCAGGGCCTTGGCCTGGTGCAGGCTGCGGCGCTGGACCTCGTCGAGTCCGCCGTCCCAGCCCTGAGCCCGGTTGCGCTCGACGTTGTCGAGGAACCGGTCCATGGTGTCGGGACGGTCGCGGAAGTCCTCGATCGAGCGGTGGCGGCTGCTGTGGGGGCGGCTGCTGTAGCAGCTGAGCCGGCGGCCATCGGGACGCGGCGGGCATTATATATGGGCCAATGCTATGTCTTCTGGAGTTCGGCGAAACCGCGTAGACTTCCAGCAGGTCGGGACAGCATTTCTGGAGCCCTATCATGACCGAGAGAAAGAGTTCACGCACAAGGTTCACCCGGCTGGCGGCTGCCGCCGGTATAAGCCGCACTCGCCGCGATTCCGGTCGCCGCAGCCGCGGCAAAAGCGCCTACCGCGCAAGCAACCACGCCAACGTCTGTAACCCAGCAAGTCGACAGCCCTGGTTGGGGCGGCGGCCATGGCTGGGGCGGCGGCCACGGCTGGGGAAACGGCCCCGGCTGGGGCGGCGGCCACGGCTGGGGAAACGGCCCCGGCTGGGGCGATGGCCACGGCTGGGGCGATGGCCACGGCTGGGGCGATGGCCACGGCTGGGGAAACGGCCCCGGCTGGGGCGATGGCGGCTGGGGTTGGGGTGGCAACGGCGGGGGTTGGGGTGGCGGCAACGGCTGGGGATGGAATCCCGGCTGGTGGCTACCCGGTGGCTGGGGCAGCTCCTAGCGCTGGTGATCGAGCCCGGACACGCACAGCGTGCCGGGCTCGGTCGCATCGAGTACCACCCATGTGAAGCCAGGTTCGACCAACTCGGCTGGAGCCGGTGACGAGATGAAGATCGTGTGTGTCGGTGGCGGGCCGGCCGGGTTGTACTTCGCTATTTCGATGAAGCGCCGCGACCCGGCCCATGACATCACGGTGATCGACCGCGATCCTCCCGGATCCACCTATGGCTGGGGCGTCGTGTATTGGGACGACCTGCTCGACATTCTGTATCGGAATGACCCCGACAGCGCCCAGGCGGTGCGTGCCGGGTCGGTCGTATGGCGTGAACAGGCAATCCATGTGTGCGACAACGAGACCGCGCATTTCGGGGGCTACGGGTTCAGCATGGGGCGCGCGGCCTTGCTCGACGTGCTTTCGCGACGGGCGAGGGACCTGGGCGTCGATGTCCAGCACGGGCGAAACGTGGATGATCTGTCCGGCTTCGACGATTTCGATCTCATCGTCGCCTCCGACGGCGCGAACAGCCGGATACGACAGCTGGGTGATCATCGTTTCGGCACGTCGGTCACACTCGGCGAGAATCGATATATCTGGCTCGGCACGGACAAGGTCTTCACCCGATTCACCTTCGCCTTCGAACACACCTCGGCCGGTTGGATCTGGTTTCACGCCTACCCGTCGATTGCCGGGAGAATCAGCACCTGCATCGTCGAATGCCAACCGCGGACTTGGCATGGACTGGGATTCGATTCCCTGGACAACCTGGAGAACGTGCGGGTTCTGGAGAACATATTCGGCCGCCCTCTCGACGGTCACTCGTTGATCAGCAAGACACGAGGCGAATTCGCAAGGTGGAGCCGATTTCCCGAGGTGACCAACAGGACCTGGTATCACGACAACGTGGTGCTGCTCGGCGATGCGGCGCACACGACGCACTTCACCATCGGCTCAGGCACCCGGTTGGCAATCGTCGACGCTGTCGTGCTCGCACAAAACCTGTACGAGCATGCCGAGGTCGCCGACGCACTGAAGAATTACGATGCGCAGCGGCGCGCTGCACTGCGCCCGATACAGGCCGCCGCCCGTACCAGCATGGTCTGGTTCGAACACGCCGACCGGTATCTCGATCGCGGCGCCGTGCAGTTCGCCTATGCGATGTCGGTCCGGCACGGGCGGCAAATGCCGTGGCGGTATCAGCTGCACCTGCTCACGCAGGTACCCAGTGTGCGCAAGATCAGGCGTGCCATCGACTCCGGACAGCGGTGGCGGCGGGCTGCCCGCCGTGGGGAGCTCGCGATGGCGCCCCGCTCGAGCCGCTAGCTCGCCGGTTCGGTGTCCTTCTTGTCCGCGTGGCCGAGCGCGCGGCCGGGCGCCACCCGGTCGCGGACACGCTGCTCGACGATGGCGATATCGGGAAAACCACCGTCGGCCTTGCGTTCCCAGATCTGGTCACCGTCGACGGTGATCACGAAACTTGGAAGTCAGGAACGCACTACATTGCCGCTGATCGCTCGGTTCGAAGGGCTCCCGGTGCGGCACAGGCCCTGACGAATTGCAGAGATGATCACGGCGTCGTGAACGGGATCCCAGACCGCACACCAGGCCCCGCTGAAGGCTTAGAGTCGGTCGGCCAGCAGTACCACACGGTCGGCGGCGGGGTCGAATCCCAGGACCGGGAATCGGGAGCTGAAAGAGTCGAACTCCGAGCACATGAGCACAGGTTTGCCCAGCCGCCGCCCGATCGCGCACAGGAAATCGCACAGAATGTCCACCCCGGCCTGGCCCTGCAACTCGCGAAGGTCGACATCGAAATCGATCTCGCCAGGCCAAGGACGAAAGATCATTTGCACGTTCGGCACTGGCCAGACCCGCAGTGTCACGCACTCGGCATCGTTCGGTCGGGACAACACCTCCGCGGCAGCAGGCAACTCCTGCTTGCGATCACCCTCGCAGTACTCCCACGCCCACCCCTGCGACCGAATCAGTTCGAACACCGCCTGCCAATCCTCGACCGATGCCTCCTGGACGTACACATCCGGCAGGGAACCCATCATGTCGGGGTCGAATAGCTCCTCGACATCGCACCACTGCAAATCCGGCATCCCGACATGCTGCCAGCCAGCGCATCGAAGCGCAGCCCGAATTCGTGGTCAGGCGAAGGAATCTCGTTCTCGGCCATGCCATTCGGGCGCTCACGAAGCACCGGCTCCATGCCTGCACTTCGAACACCCTGTCTTGCCGCGACCTGGTAGACCGACGTAGGCCGGACCGTGGCCGCTGAAGATCAACGGGCCGCGAGCATCTCGGCCCACGGAACGTACTAGTCGCCAGTACGCTGCCGATCGTGGTTGCAGATTGGTATGCGGGACTGTCCGGCCTAGAAGTTGAACAGGTATGGGTCTGGAGCGGCTGGGTGCGCATCGTTCTGTTTGACCCGGTCCCACGCGCTGCAGGCGATCCCTACCTGGATCTCAACGACTTCCAATTTATCGACGCTGAGGGCAAGGAATGGGATGTCCGAATCGAGGACGACCCCCGCACGGCAGGCCCCGTCCTAGGTCTGTTGCGATGCCGGCTGTCCACTGCACAGACGAAGGATGAGGTATTGACTCTCGTCTTCGACAACGGTGCACGCATCGTGGGTGACCTTCCCCTGTGACCGCGGACGCGAAACTTGCAGGACCTCCGGCCCTGCGTTCGAACGGAACGTCCTCTTTTGCCTGCGGGCCGCGCTGTTCGGAGCGGCCACGGTCCGCAGCACCAGCAAGATCCGCCCTGATGGATCAACCTCACCAACACCGAAAACCACTGGTAGAGATCGAGTCACAACGCCGTCCACCGTCGCCAATATCGGACAAACCGAACCGTTTGGCGGTTCGGGACGAAGAGGTCAGCGACGCCGAACCCTCGGCGATAATGACAGCATGCCGACAGCCGGATTCAGCGAAGCAGTTCCACCAGTGACGGTTTCGCGCGACTTGAAATAGATGCGGAAACCTACTTGAGTGACCGGTTGGAACGGTGGGTGACGTACTACGCCGCCAGGTCGCTGACGATGAAGAAGCGCTACCTCGGGATGCAGACACTGTCTGTCGTTGGCGGGTTGACGGTCCCGCGCCTGGTGAACCTGCACTATCCATGGATACCGCCGGTCGTCACCGTCATCAGTCTGATGGTCGCCGCCTGCGTGACTCTGGAGAACCTATTCCGCTTTCGCGAGCAATGGAGAGCCTCCCGGTCCACCGAACAGCTCCTCCGTTACGAGAAGGTGTCCTTTCTGACACGGACGGGACCATACGAAGTGATGGACGATCAGGTCGCGTTCCGACAGCTGGTGACGCGAACTGAGGCCGCGATTGCGACGGAGAACGCGACCACCTTGAAAATCATCACCGCCGCGCAGCACACAGGAGAGCCGGAGCCACCGAAGGTCGCTCGCTAGGCATCCTCCCCGGACGTATGCACAGTCACACGATCGGCTAACTATGTGGGGACCGACTGGGGACCACACGGCTTGCGTCACCACGAACTTTGCCTGATCGCAGGGGATTTCGGATTGCACGAGCATCGTGCGTGACGTGCAAAAACGTCCCGGCTGCATCACTGGGGGTCAAGTGGTCGCAGGTTCAAATCCTGTCAGCCCGACAAAGAAATCCCCTTCCGACCTAGTCGGAAGGGGATTTCTCGTCATTTGACGACCCGGAGATGGTGGCCAACTGGTGGCCGTTTCGGCGCTTCGAGGTGTAGCGACAGTAGATCGCCGGCCATTGAAGGGCTGCGGTGTTCGGATGCAGATATAGCTTGATGACCCGAGGGTCGGCGTGCCCAGCGACTTCCTGAAGCAGGTGCAGCAGCACGCCCGCGTCGGCGAACCATGCCAATACGGTATGCCGGAGGGTGTATCGCCGGAGGTGCTCGTAACCGAGCTCAGCGACAACTTCGTCCCAGTGTGTTGCGCGTCGAAGAACGGTGATTTGAATCCGCCCGCCGCGGGTCCGACGAAGAGCCGGGCGTTTCGGTATGCCTCCTCCCGGATGGCCAGTCATACTTCGAAACAGGCTGCCAGAGACAGCAAGTCGCCATCCAGATGCCGCTGGACTGCTCAGCGGAATCTGCGAGCAGCCGCTAGTCTCCGGATGTGTCGTGGACTGAAGTAGCGCAAGCATTGGGAGGAGCGGGTGTCGCACTAGCTGGAGCGACCGGCCCGGTCTGGAACTATCGGAAGTGGCTCGAGGAGCAGTTCAAGCGAATCGGCGAGCTGCAGAAGGAAGTCCACGAGGCAAAGCTCTCGGACATCCGACAGACCTTCGGTCGGCTAGTCGAAGGCGGTGACCTACCAGCCGATGGCGGCGTCCTCGACGATTCGCAGAACCAAGGTCTCTTTGAGATGCTGCGATACTTTCAGCGCGCCTACGCCCTGTACGAGAGCTTGCCGCGTTGGCCTGGAGGCCCTCGTCGGTATCTCTTGCGAGTCCTTGAGCCCGAAATCCGCATCTGGCATGGATACGCCATGAAGTCGGACAAGTGGACAGATTCACGCATGAAGACGATCAACTCGACCGAGTCGATGGCAGGACTCGTCCACTTGAACGCTGACCTCCAGACACTTCAATCTCGAAGAGGCCGGAGCAGACCTCTACAAGGATCTGCAAACACGAGTCACCAACTGACTTGAGAGTCCATCCAGGGGTGTGGATGGACTCCGCTCCGCCGGGTTCCACACAATGCTGGTCCCGACTATCTCCCACTAAATCGATTCCCCGTCAAAGTATTTGAACCTTGTGCGCAGGGGTCAAGAGTTGACATCAGATAGCCAAATAGCTGGGTGGACAAGGCTTTTCGGTAGCTCTTACAGCATCGAGTAGCCGTCCATCATTCCAATCCCTAGATCGCAGCCAGCCAAGGACGCCGCCGGTACCACTAGGGACCCGATGCCTACCCGCCGGGCGCGCGCCCATCCGAGCGACCGCAGCGCCCATGCCCGGCGTGTGACGTGCGCGGATGAGCTGGATGCGACGCTAGGTGGATCGGAGTGCGCATCCCGTCCAATCTGTCGCATGTGGTCGATATTCTCCGTTACGTAGTTGAGCCGCAATGGTCTTGGAGGGTGCGATGGAAGAACAGCTCGACGTAGGCAACGCCAGGCTCAACGTAGGCAATGCCAAGGAGGGCATCGGCAGGACCGTCGACGGTATCGGCACGGCGGCGCGAACCGCTTCAACGCAGTTCGTCGGGCAGGTCGGCAACGTCAGGGACGCTGCCAGAGGCAGGGTCGAGAAGCTGACTGCGAAAGGGCCGGACCCCTACGAGGTTGCCGTAGGGGAATACAACGGCGTCTTCACGGCGATGGCCGACAGGGGCCTGTCTCTGTTGCGTCAGCGCGAACGTTCGACGGACCTGATCGAGCTGGTCGAGCAGTTGGTGAACAGCATCGCCAACACCCCGAAATCATTCGATACCGACTTCGACGAGATCGAGGTACATCGGAAACGGTTCCTGAGCGCAGAGGATTTCGCACAGAAAGAGCTGGAATCGGCGCGGTTGTCGGCCGCCGGCGCCGGCGCCGGGTTCGCGGCGGGCACCGCGGTCGCGGGCCTGGCACCCTCGGCGGCGATGTGGGTCGCCACCACCTTCGGGACAGCGTCGACCGGCACCGCGATCTCGACCCTTTCCGGAGCAGCAGCCAGCCAGGCAGCACTGGCGTGGCTCGGTGGCGGCGCGCTGGCCGCCGGTGGCGGCGGCACTGCGGCAGGCACCACACTGCTCGCGCTTGCCGGCCCGATCGGCTGGACCATCGCGGGCGCAACCCTACTCGCGTCGATCGCCCTGTTCGCGAAGAAGAAGTTCGAGAATCGCGAGGCGAAACACGAAGCGCTGACTGCGATCAAGCGCAACACCGCCCTCGTCAAAGGCATGGATGCGCAGATCGACGATCTCCTCCAGCGGACGACCTCACTCCGCGAAGGGCTGGTAAAGAATTACGGTGAAGCATTGGTGCACTTCCGCGCCGATTTCCACGCGCTCGCCCCTGCCGAGCGGTCGACACTCGCTACGTTGGTGAACAACACGAAGTCGTGCGCGACCATGCTGAGCATGCGCATCGAACAGGATGCCGATAGTGAGTGACGCTGCCGAGTTCGTCACGAAGACACAGGAGCAGGCAATCGCGTCCTGGGTGAGCTATCTCAACCAGCTTCGCATAGACAACCTTCTGAGCGCGCTCAGCCAGCAGGACGAGCACCTTCGGGACGCGCTCACCAGCGTCGATGAAGCCATCAGGAAGATCGACCTCGAGGTGGTCGCCGCCAACCGCGGCGGACAGCATGGCATGCACGGCTTCATCGCCGAAATCGCCGAGGTCGGGATCGGCAACGCTCGACAGCAGATCGTCGGGCACGAGGCCGTCTACCAGTTGGTGAACGACAACGGACCCGTCGACCTGATGCGCGGAAGTGTCGAGATCCAGCAGAAGTTCGTCGCTGCGGGCGGCCGCTTCTCACTGGGCGCGATCGCCGAGCACCTCCAGAAGTATCCCGATTACGTGCACAACGGTGGGAAATACCAGATCCCCAGTAATCACTTCGAGGTGATCCAGCGGCTGCACGCCTTATCGCCCGAGGAGGCGAGCAAGCTGCTGTCACGCAGCGACGAAGGACCCTCCCTCAGAGACTGGCAGCGAGTCCAGGCGTTCTTCCAAACCAGATCAGTCGGCATCGAATCGCTCGAACCCTCGACGCTCAGGTACGACGAAGTTCAACGCGACGTCTACACCTCGACCATGGCGACGGAAAAGGACTCGCTCCGTGCCACGGACCGGTCTCTGCGCGACGATGCCTACCAGCAGAGCCGTCCGACGCTGCGAGAAGGAGGCACGGTCGCACTCACGGCTGCCGCGACAGCGGGCGGGACAGCTTTCGTACTGGCCGTGTTCACCAAGCGACGGGAAGGCAAGAGGCTCAAGGAGTTCACCGAGCAGGACTGGCTCGACATCGCAGGCGAGACCGGCCTGGGTTTCGGCAACGGCGGCGTTCGAGGACTGAGCATCTACGCGCTCACGAACTTCACCGCTACCCTCCGCAGCCGTCGCCAGCTCGATCGTCACCGCATCCTTCAGCATCGCAGAGCAAGCGAACAAGCTCCGCCGCAACGAGATCGACGAACTCGAGTTCATCGAAACCTCCGAGCTCGTCGCCTTGGAGGCCGCAGTCCGCGCGCTGTCCTCTTCTCTCGGCCAGGCGGCCATCCCCATTCCAATTCTTGGTGCCGTCATCGGCAACACGGTCGGCATTGTGATGTACAAGGCCGTTGCATCGTCGTTGACGAAGCGAGAGGCGGCGCTGATCGAGCGGTACCTCGACGAACAGCGCGCGCTCGACGAGCAACTCGCCACCGAGTACCAGGGGATTCTGGAAAAGTTGGGCCAGAGCATGTCGGACTATCTCGGACTGCTCGAACGAGCATTCTCGCCTGACGTGCAGGTCGCGCTCGTCGGATCGGTTGAGTTAGCAGTGGCACTCGGCGTGGCTCCGGATGAGATCCTGGATGCCGAGGAGAAGGTCGACGCCTACTTCCTCGACTAGCGAGAAAGAGGCCACAGCCGACGCTATATGCCAACGAAGACAACAATTTCCAGCAGGCCGATCACGGGGTTTGCCCCCCTCGAAAGGCTTCGGTTCGGAAGCCCTAGGTCGCAAGCCCGTCGTACAGCAGAGTCAGGAGTCGACGCCAATCGCCGCTCTCCGAGCGAATGGTGGCGGACAACGCGCCCACGATCAAGTAGACGTCGGCGACGGTCAAGTCCGGGCGAACCGTTGCGGCCGCTTTGTCGGATTCGATGAGCGTAGCGAGGATTTCGGCGAGGCGGTCCATTGCCATGCCGCGCGGTTCACTGCCTCGGGAGTGGCGGGCCGATTCGATGGCGGCCGACAATCCGCTGTCCGCGGCCAGGGTTTCACCGACGTGCGTCAGGTAGGTCAGCACGGCGCGGCCGGATTCGGCGGGGTCCAGGCATCGGGTGCGGGCGTACTCCTCGATCTCGGCGAAGCGCTGCGCAGCTGCCGCCTCGATCAGGTCGGCCTGGGTCGGGAAGTGTCGATACACGGTGCCGATTCCGACTCCCGCGGCGCGCGCAACCTCCGGCAGTTGCACCTGACTTCCGCGCTGCGTGAACAGGTTTCGCGCGACCTCCAGGATTCGGTCGCGGTTGCGGGAGGCGTCCGCTCGCGGCTTGCGCGGCGGCGATGACGGGCTTGACACTCGGGTTCCCTTCCGGCTTACACTCGAAACGGATCCGGATTCCGGTTCCGTTTCTTTCTGATCGAAGGGTACCACCATGTCCCACAATCGATTTCTGCTGCTCGACGCCGGCGCCAGTCGCCCCGGACGCCTGCCGCTGCCGCCCGCGTTCGCCGTGAAGGCCGGCACCGCCGACACCGAGGGCCGCTTCTCACTCTTGGAAGTCAGCCTTGCCCGCGATATCCCGCGTCACACCCACCACGTGGCGGACGAGTGCATCTACGTCCTCGACGGCACCTTGGAGGTGGAATTCGACGACCGCATCGTGCATGCCACCGCTGGAATGTTCGTGTTGCTCCCCCACGGCGTTCCGCACGCGTTGCGCCGCGCTTCCACGCCCCCGCCCCGACTTATCCAGATCTCCTCACCCGGCGGCTGGGAGTGCTATTTGGAAGACCTCTTCGAGGCTGCCTCAGCGGTGCTCACCGATGGCGAGCTCGACCCGGTCAAGCTCAACCCCATCGCGGCCAGGCACGACATCCGATACGACGAGCCGACCGTGGCCTAGACCTGCATGGGACCGCCTCGAGGGGCGGTCCCAGACCGGTACCACTACAGATCGGGGGCAGCAAAATAGGTATGTCGTGGGTAGTTCGGTCGTCGCGGGTGGGGCCCTCAGGGGCGCAGGCTCATCAGTGACCGAGCAGGCAAGGAACGGCGAGGATTCCCATGTTCGACCACAAGCTGGAGAACCCACGAGACGTCAGCGACCCCACCGTGCGCCACGGCGGTCCGATCTTGATGATTCGGCGTTGCACCGACTGTGCGACTTTGGTCGGGCCGCTGACCAACGCCTGCTCATCGTGCCGAGCCACGACTCTGGACTGGGTCCCCTCCTCGGGCGCGGGCTCGATCGTGTCGTGGAAAGACGCGGGCTACCGATCGAACACCGGGACGTGGGAGCCCTCGACGGTCGCCATTGTCGAACTCGACGACGGCCCGCTGCTCTACTCCATGATCGACAGCGAGCTCCCGCCACCATCGGACCAGCCGATCCGTGTCCGATACGAACCCGACCCGCCCGAGGCCAGATTCCCGGTTTTCGTCATCGACACCACCGATTCTGCTCGAGCGAGACCGTCTCGGTGATCGGCAGGTGCACCTGATCGGTTCGGCATCGGCCTACCCTGGGGACCCTTGACGCAGCGTGTCTGCGGGAAACTTCCCGGGGGCACCCGAGGCAGAGAGAGTCCGCCGATGACCGATGAACTCAACTCCCCCCTGACGCCGCGCGCAAGCATCATCCGGCCGGAACGCAGTGGGCGAGGGCGGGATTCCCGCAAGCTCGTGCCGCGGTCGGCATTGGGAGAGTGGAACCCGGAAGCGCGCGGCCATGACCCGCTGACCACGGTCCTCGCACAGAACGACCTGCGCGCCCCCGATCTGGTGCCGATCCGGATCGCGCGAATGGCGGCCTCGCCGTGGACCTACTACCGCGGAGCCGCGGCGGTGATGGCCGCGGACCTGGCCTCGCGGCCACACACCGGGATCGAGGTGCAGCTGTGCGGGGATGCGCACGTCCTCAACTTCGGCATGTGGGCCTCACCCGAAAGGAATCTCGTATTCGATCTGCGCGATTTCGACGAAACTCTGCCGGGCCCGTTCGAATGGGATCTGCTGCGCCTGGTCACCTCACTGGTGGTGCTCGCGCGAGACAATGCCGTATCCGCGGACCGGGCGGCCGCCGCGGTGGCCGCGACATCGGCGAGCTACCGGGACGCCATGGCCGACTACGCACGTACCCCGGAGATCGACATCTGGTACGAGCGGGTCGATGCCGAGGACTTCCTGGGCTACTTCGGCCCGAGCGCACAACAGTCGGCACGCAAGCTGATCGAACGCGGTACCCGCAAACGGACCAGCCGGGGCGCGTTCGCCAAGTTCACCGAGATCCGCGACGGTCGCCGGTGCATCATCGAACAGCCACCGTTCCGGGTGGCCGTCGGCGCCGATCAGCGCCGCCTGGTCGCCGAGATCGTGCACGGCTATGCCGAGTCGGTGCCCGATCACATCTGGTCATTGCTGACTCGGTACCGGGTCGTGGATGTGGCGCGGCAAGTGGTGGGCGTCGGCAGCGTCGGCATGAGGGTCTATCTGGCGTTGCTCGAGGAACGACGCACCGGCGATCCGTTCTTCCTCCAGGTCAAGCAGGCAGGTCGATCGGTGTACGAGGACTTCCTGCCTCCGAGCCGGTATCCCAACAGCGGATCTCGGGTGGCACACGGTCAGCGGATGCTGCAGTCGACGACCGACAAGTTCCTGGGCTGGACCCGTGTCGACGGCCTGGACTTCTACGTACGCCAGTTCCGCGACATGAAGATCACCGCCGACACCGCGCTGGTCGCGCCCCAGCTGGAACAGTTCGCGACCGCTTGCGCACGCGTCCTGGCTCGAGCCCACGCCCGATCCGGGACGCGACGATGATCGCGGACTACCTCGGCCGCACCGAACGCACCGACGCCGCGCTCGTCGCCTTCGCCACCTCCTACGCTGACCAAAACGCCCGGGACCACGCCCAACTCGCCGAAGCAATCGCCACGGGCACGGTCGAAGCCCACGAAGCGGCTGGGCGAGCTGAAGCCCAGCAATCGCGAGGCTACTATCGAGTGCGGTTCGTGCTGATACCCGAAAACCGGCGATGACGATTTCGTGGAGGCGAGCATGCTGCACACCGATATCCCCACGCACGGCGAAATCCTGGCCCTGACGACCGTATCCGAACCATGGTGCGTCTCCATTTACACACCGACCGAGGTGGACACGCCGACGCCGGACAAGAATCGAGTGGCCATCGAGAACCAGGTAAAACAGGCGCTCGACCGCGTGGAGGACAAGAACGCACGCAACGCATTGTCGGAGGCGTTCGCCGATCTCCTCGATGACGAGGACTACTGGCGCTATCAGTCGCGCACCTTGGCGGTGCACGCTACCCCCGAGCAACTGATCACCCATCGGGTGCCGAACCGGCTGGAGGCGAGCACCACCGTCGGCGATCGGTTCAATATCAAGCCGCTTTTGCGCGCCGTGACGTTCCCGCAGTCGGCGTTCGTGCTGGCGCTGTCGGAGAACGCGGTGCGCCTGGTGGAGGTCACCGCGGATCGACCGGCCCAGGACGCGCAGGTGCCCGGCCTCCCCGCAAGCTTGACCGAATACCTGGCACTGCCCCCGCTGGGCCGCAGCCCGCACGGCCGCCTACAGGGCAGCGAGGGCCGCAAGGTACGGGTCCGCCAGTACTGCCGCGCGGTCGATCTCGCACTGCGAAATGTGCTGACCGGCTTGGATATTCCGCTGATTCTGGCCGCTACCGAGCCGACCGCCGGGCTGTTCCGTTCGGTGAGCAGCTATCCCCAGCTGCTGACCGAGGGCATCTCCGGCAACCCGGAGCGTTTGACCGACGCCGAACTCGCCGAACAGGCCCGGACCCTGCTCGACCAGCATTACGCGACCGAATTGGCCGAGCTGCGCACCGAATTCGAGAACCGCCGCAGCGACGGTCGCGGCATCCTCGACCTCTCCGATATCGCCCGTGCCGCAACCTACGGCATCGTGCACCTGCTGTTCGTGGACATCGACGCGCATGTGCCCGGCCGACTCGCCGACGACGGCTCGATCACCCAGGTGCCGACGCGTGACGACGACAGTCCGGGCGTCCTCGACGAGATCGCCCGCCGCACACTGCTTTCCAACGGCCGCGTACTCGCGGTCCGCTCCGAAGACATCCCCGACGGCGCGCACGCGGCAGCTATCCTCCGCTACACGCCATAGCACCTGAAGACAGTCCCTGGTGTTACAGCTTCCGATCAGCTGGCGCCGGTCGCACTGCCTGTCGCACTGCCCGTCGTCACAATGATCCACAGCGCCAGCCAGGGACTGGCCGACTGAACGCCGTCAGATGTCGGTGAAATCCAGCGGCCGATTCGCGCGGGGTGTGGATGTATCACTCGAAACTCCTGCCGTGCTGCGTATTTCAATATCGGCACGAACCGTAGAGTCGCCCCATTTGTCCACCATGGGCGTGAAATAGGTCCCGGCTGTGAACGCTTCGCGGTGGGCGCGATTCTCATCCAGTCTTCGAAGAAGCTCCTGATTCACAGCGGGCACACAGGCAAGGCATAGCTAGGGGTGAGCCCCAGGATCAACACTCTTTCGATGCCTCCGATGACCACTCGAAACGGCCCGATCGAACGGGCAATCATGCGACGCGCTGATGGCAGTGCGATCAGTGTGTTGGTTGTCGATGACGAACCAGCGCTGGCCGAGCTGATGTCGATGGCGTTGCGGCTGGAGGGGTGGGAGGTCGCTACGGCCGGCAGCGGCGGTACCGCTGTGACCGTTGCGCGGGAAGTGCGGCCGGATGTGGTTGTGCTCGATGTGATGCTGCCGGATATGAGTGGGCTCGAGGTGCTCGGGAGGTTGCGGCGGCATATTCCTGAGTTGCCTGTGCTGCTGTTGACGGCGAAGGACACCGTTGAGGATCGGATTGCGGGGTTCACTGCGGGGGGCGACGACTATGTGACCAAGCCGTTCAGTATCGAGGAGGTGATGTTGCGGTTGCGGGCGCTGTTGCGGCGGACCGGGGTTACCGAAGCGGACAGCGGGGCGCAGATTGTGGTTGGGGATTTGGTGCTCGACGAGGACAGTCATGAGGTTGCGCGTGGGGATGAGCCGATTGTGCTGACTTCCACGGAGTTCGAATTGTTGCGGTTCTTCATGCGTAACCCGAAGCGGGTGCTGAGTAAGGCGCAGATTTTGGATCGGGTTTGGAGTTATGACTTCGGTGGGCGGTCGAACATTGTGGAGCTGTATGTGTCCTACCTTCGTAAGAAGATCGACAGCAATCGCGAGCCGATGATTCATACCCTGCGTGGCGCCGGTTATGTTCTCAAGCCCGCCGGCTGAGCGTCGGGGACGCGCCTGGTCGCTGCGGACCCGGCTGTTGCTCGGGCAGATCGTGCTGCTCGTGGTCGTGGTCGTGGGTACCGGGGCCGCGACGGAGCTTGCGCTGCAACAGTTTCTGGTCCACCAGCTCGACACTGGACTCATCGATATCGAGCATCGTGCCCTCGTCGACAGCGGCGGCGGGCCCAGCCTCGGCCCGCGGCCGCAAGGCCCGGGCAGCACCGGCGCGCCGCAACTCCCACCCCCCGAACCGGGCGGCACCGGTGCGCCGCAGCCGCCACCGCCCGAGCCCGGCGGCACCGGCCCCGGGCCCGACTTCATCGACCGCCGGGGCATCCAGCCCGACACGATCGGCGCACTCGTCGCCGGCGGGCGGGCCGTCTCCGCCGGTAAGGTCGGGGCCGACGGCACCCAGTCCGCTCTGTCGGATACGGCGAAACACCAACTCGCCGAGCTTGGTTCGGGACGAACGGTGACTCTCGACCTCGATGGGCAGGGTCGCTATCGGATCACGACGGAGTCGACCTGGGACGACCAGGTGGTTGTCATCGGATTGCCGCTGGCCTCGGTGGACGCCATCCTCATGCGCGTACTGCTGATCCTGCTGATCGTCACCGCGGTGGTGTTGGTCGTGGCAGTGACGGTGGGGATCTGGCTGATCCGGCGGGCGCTCGCACCGCTGAACCGGGTCGCGGCCACCGCTGCGACGGTCGCCGACCTGCGCCTGGATCGCGGCGAAGTGGCGCTCCAGGTGAGGGTTCCGAGTTCCGATGCCGATGTCCGGACCGAGGTGGGGCGGCTGGGTGCGGCCATCAATCAGATGCTCGATCACATCACCGCCGCGCTGTCGGCGCGGCATGCCAGCGAGACTCGGGTCCGTCAATTCCTCGCCGACGCCAGCCATGAACTGCGCACCCCATTGACCGCGATTCGCGGATATGCCGAACTGGCGCAACGCAATCGGAGCGAGGTGCCGCCCGCCGTGGCCAACGCCATGGGGCGGGTGGAATCGGAGTCGCTCCGGATGACCGATCTGGTCGAAGACATGCTGTTACTGGCACGGCTGGACTCGGGGCGCGGGCTCGAACATGCCCCGGTCGATCTGACGCAGCTCACCGTGGATGCGGTCAGTGACGCGCATATCGCCGGGCCGGAACATCATTGGGATCTGGAGTTGCCCGATGAGCCGGTGATCGTCACCGGGGATGCGGCACGCCTCCACCAGGTGCTGGCCAACCTGCTGGCCAACGCCCGCACCCATACCGGGTCGGGTACGACCGTGGTCACCGCATTGGACACAGATGTGCGCGGCGGTGCGGTGTGGCGCGTGGTCGACGACGGGCCGGGCATCCCGGCGCAATTCCAGCCAGAGATCTTCGAGCGGTTCGCTCGCGGCGATTCCTCGCGCTCACGGCGGGCGGGCAGTACGGGCTTGGGCCTCGCGATCGTTGCCGCGGTCGTCGACACACACGGTGGGCAGATCACCGTCGAGAGTGTGCCCGGCCGTACCGAATTCACTGTGCGCCTTCCTGGCATGTCCGGCGACGACGCCGACAAAACCGGGTAACCCGGCACAACGATCGGCCCGATGCGAAACACGATCGCATCGGGCCGGATCTCATCGAGCTACTGACCGGGGTACTGCGGCGGCTGACCTTCCGGCGGCTGGCCCTGGGGAGGCTGACCTTGCGGCGGCTGGCCCTGCGGCGGTTGCCCCTGGGGCGGCTGGCCCTGCTGATCGCCGGGCGGCGGCGGACACTGCTGCCCCGCAACCGGATTCACCGGGAATCCAGGCGCCGGGTCGGCGCCGGCAACGCCGGCACCCACGCCGAGGAGTCCGACCGCGACCGCCGTGGCGGCGACCACCCTCACAACCTTCGGGCTCACCATGTCGTTGTTCCTCCTGTCGTCGGATCCGCATCCGAGAGCACCCGCCCGCCTCTCGGGCCGGTACAGGAATCCTTGCGCCGCCGCATATGTCGCTGATTGGCGCGAGTTAGGAGCACGCTGTGAGGGGCCATCATCCGAGCTTGCAATCAAGGAAAGTCGTCTGGCGGTGCGACGGGCACCGATTGCAGAATGCTGGTGGCCCGAGACGCTCCGAAGCCTCCGTCATCGCAACGCTGGAGCGTCGTCCCCTCGCGGGCCGTGCGTGCCGACCGAGAGCCATCCTCCCCTTGCCGGCATCTCGGCGGCACGCACACCTCGGTAGCTTTCGCAGACCTACACAGCCGGCACATAAGTTATGGACAGCTGAGGGATAGAACCGTCGACCACACTGGTCAATCGTCCAGGTCGGGATGGTTCCCGCACGCCCAATTCAGGTGAAAGAAGTGGCTGTGGCTCGATTCTCCAACGGCGAAACCGTCCTCTCCCGCGTGATCAGACTGGTGGAGGCCGTCGCCGACAATGACTTCCCGTTGTCCGTCTCGGAATTGTCCCAACGCACCGGGCTGCCGTTGCCAACCGTCTCGCGCACCGTATCCGAACTGGTGGAACGTGAGTGGTTGCGCCGCGATATGACTCGGCGCGTCGACATCGGGCCTCGCGTCTGGGAGCTGGCGAACCGCAGAGCCCCGTTCCACGATCTGCGCGCCCTCGCGATCCCGTACATGAATCGGCTCAGCGCGCAGGTCGGTCGAAACGTGGGCCTGTCCGTCCGGCAACAGCGCGAAGTCCTGTGCATCGAAAGGGTGTCGGCGCCCGGCGTCTTCTCGGCCGTGCCCCGACCGGCCGAGCGACTTCCATTGCACAGGTCCGCGGCCGGACTGGTGCTGCTCGCGTATGCGCCGAATACGGTGCAGCGAGCGATGTTTTCGAAGCCCCTGCATCCGTACGCACAACCTGGCACGGTCCCCGCCACCCGACCTCTCCGCGAACAGCTCGACGAGATTCGGAGGCGGGGCGTTGCCCACTACAGCGGCTCAACGGATCCGAACACGATCTCGGTTCCGATCTGGTCGGATACCGGCACCGTCGTCGCGGCCCTTTCCACCATGCCGCCGGCCGACGGCAGGGATCCGAGCAATGTGTATGCGCTGGCACGCATTACAGCGCACCTGATCGGACGTGCCTTGTCGGCCGCGGGCGCGGTGCTGGAAGGCGATGCCTCAGGCGAGCTCGCCGATGTCCCCGACCACGCGGCGCAGCTGGGCGCGGCCGTCGTCGAGGCGGTAGGTGACCGACGCGATCGCCAGTTTGCCGTCGGCCACCGCGCGGGCGATGAGCTGTGAGTGCTCCATCAGCAGGTGGCTGGTTTCGGCGACGTGGCGGGCCTCCAGGTCGTCGACGGAGGTCAGGCCTTCGCGGCGGCCGAGCAGGATCGACGGCGAGACGCGTTCGACGAGGCTGCGGATGAAGCCGCCGGGGACGGCGCCGCCGTCGAGGGCGTCGATGGTCGCCTTGACCGCGCCGCAGCTGTCGTGGCCGAGCACCACGATCAGCGGCACGTTCAGCACCTCGACACCGTATTCGATGGACCCGAGGACCGAGCTGTCGATGACGTGGCCCGCGGTGCGCACCACGAACATGTCGCCGAGGCCCTGGTCGAAGATGATCTCGGCGGCCACGCGCGAATCGCCGCATCCGAACAGGATCGCGGTGGGGTGCTGACCGGAGACCAGCTTCGCGCGATTGACCGCGTCCTGGCTGGGGTGCTGCTGCCGACCGGCGACGAAGCGGTCGTTTCCGTCACGCAGGGACTTCCAGGCACTGATGGGATTCGAGTTCGGCATACCTTCGATTCTGCACAACCGCGCATATCCGGCAAATCGGTCGGCCGGATGTCCACTCACCGGACGGTCAGGACACAGCTGTTCAGGCCGGTCGAACCGACGGGCAACGGCGTGGGGCGAGCCGTCGGCGCTACTTTCGAGCTTTTCGACGTTTCGCCATCGGCGGAGAACTACGCTACGTGGCGTTTTACTGATTTTCTTTACCCACTGAAGACGAGATGCATATGACGAATAGCGATTGGACCTCCACCCTCACGTCCGGCACCGGTGGCGTGACCACTGAAGAGGCCGGTCAGGTGGAGGGCGACATAACAATCCAGACATTCTGGTCTGGAGCCGGCAAGCGAGCACTGGTCACGGTCCGCGCGGCGGGAGGCGATGACTGGTACACCGTGTCCGGCAGCCCCGTCGAGGCGACAACCGAGGAAGCCGGCCAGGCCGTCCACGACGCGACCGTCGCCGCGGCCCGGCAGGGCGGCGGCGCGAAGGTTTCCCCGCTGGATTGATGCGCGACAGCGCGAATGCACCGGCGCTGAACAACGAATGATCGGCTGGCGTGGGCAGCACAACCTACCCACGTCAGCCGACGGCCTGCCCCCTACTTGCATGCGGGTAGTTGTGGCCGACGACGACTGAGAACGACACGAAGACGGGCAGGTAGCCGGCTACTTGCTCCGACACCGGCGTCGCCGGCATCGCGGTCCCCTTCGACGGCTGCGGCCTCCTGACCTGCCCGAGGGCATCGGCGTGGTTCCGCCGAAACGCACGTAGTAGAACACTCGATACACCGCCGAATCGCGATGCGACCCTTGATTTCTCACAGCAAATCACCAGCGTGGGGAAGCAGTAACGCACACGCGCCGAGGATAACCCGCACTGCGAATACGCGGCGCCCGGGGGCGAAAAGCTTTGTGCCCGTTGTGGCTTGTTGCCTTTCTCACCAGCATCAGCACGGAGGAGAGAGTCATGGCCATTCAACAATTTCCGGGTGTCATACTCGGCCCGCTGGGCACGAGGATGGTGAAGTTCCTCGAAACTTATCCGAGAGCCGACGAGCTGCGGATCACCAGCGGCATGGACGGCGATCACGGACTCCAATCGCACCACTACGGCCTGTCCTACCAGGGCTCGCCCACAGCGGCCATCGATATCGGCTGCGACCTGGACGACGTCAAGATGCGGGACTTCGCCAAATGGATGTACGACAACTACTCGAACTACACGGTCGAACTCATCCACTCCACGCCTTTCGCCGACGACGACGGCTTCTATGTCAAGAACCAACAACAATTCCCCGGCGGCGGACCCTACGGCGGCCCCGCCGCCATCGGTCACTACGACCACACCCACTGGGCGACCTCGGCCGATCTGATGACGCAACTGGAACAGCTCGCCGGCGGATCCGCACCCGCCCGCGTCCACCCGGAGATCACGGGATCGCCCGTCGCCGCTGTCACCGCCGGTGTCGCCAACACGGCTCCCGTCTGGGGTTGGGACGCCTCCGACTTCGACTTCAACCGCGGCCCCATGAACATGGTCGCCGCCCAACGCGACGGCATCTCGTTCTTCATCTACAAGACCAGCGAAGGCAGCGACTGGCAATCCCAGCACTATCAGACCGTCCTCGAACGGGGGCGCGACGCCGGAATCCCGGTCCTCGGTAGCTACCACTTTCTGTGGCCCGACGACATCGAATCGCAGATCGAATTCTGGGTGAGCTGCGTCGACGAACAAACGCCGTGGTGGAAAGAACGGCCGTGGATCTGGCAGATCGACGCCGAACAGTCCCCCAATGCCCCACGCCCGCCCAGCGCCGACGAAGTTCTGCAAGCGGTGCAACTCACCCAACAGCACCTCGCCGACCGTGGAGCCCCCGGCTACGTCATCGGATACACCCCCTACTGGATGTACGGCGATACGCTCACCGGCGATTACGACATCTGGGCCAGCAATTACAACGGGTCCGGCCCGCCCCGCCCCTTCCGGGATCAATACCAGGGCGTCGGCGACCACGCCGTCGGCTGGAACGTCATGTCCGGACGCAAACCCAGCATCCTGCAATTCGCGTCCGACGGCGTCGTCGGTGACCAAGAGACCTGCTGTGTCGACAAATTCGACGGCGACCTCTACGACCTGATCCGTAAATGCGGCCGCGAACCCCAGCAAGCCATCAGCGTCACCCCGGCGATGCCGGTCGCACTCCCCAAACCGAAGCAACGGCGGCGACGGGTCACACCACCGATCCTGGTCCCGAACTCCAACAAGGCCCACGCCCCGGTCGGATAGCGAGGATCAGCACACCGGACGGCAGCCGGCGGCGATCGCCGTCGGCTGCCGTCGTCGTCGGCTCGGACAATCCGGGCGCGCGACACACCGCTCGCGTCCCCCTGACCAGTCTTTACACCGGATACAGTCGCCCCGATGCGGGAGACACCGTGAGGCGCCCAATGACAAGCGGCTTCATGAAGAAGGCCGCGCGGCACGCCCTGATCGTCGGCGTGCTGGTTCTAGCGTTCAGTACCGCGGTCTCCCAGGCCGCCCCGGCGCCGCCCCCCGCGGCGCCCGACCCCGACCCGTTCTACACAGCGCCCGCCGACCTCGGCGGCCACACGAATGGGGATCCGCTGGCCTGGCGCAGCGTGAGCCTGTTCGGTTTGTCGTCGCGGCTTCCACTCAATTCCTGGCAAATCCAATACCTGACAACGGATTCCGAGGGCAAGCCGGTCACCACGATCGCTACCGTCGTCGAACCCAGCGCCCCCTGGCGGGGCCCCGGTTCCCGTCCGCTGCTGGCCTACGCCAGTGCCGAGGACAGCCTCACCACCGCTTGCGCCCCCTCCGCCACTTTGCGCGGGCCCCCTCAACCTGAGCAGCCAGACGACCTTGGATCTGCCGTTCCTGTTGGGGCCGTTGATGTTCGGCTGGGCGCTGGTCATACCCGACTACGAGGGCCCGCAGTCCCGATTCCTCGACGGCGTGATGTCCGGCCGCGCCCTGCTCGACGGTATCCGCGCCGCGCGCCGCTTCCCGTCCACCGGTCTGGCCAACAGCCCCACGGGGGTTTGGGGCTATTCCGGCGGCGCTTTCGCGGCCCTGTGGGCGGGACAGCTGCACGCCCAATACGCGCCGGAACTGCCGCTGACCGGGATCGCCGCGGGTGGGATACCGGCCGATATCCCCGCCATCGCCAATGCGGCCGACGGCGGCCCGAAAGCGGCTCTGGCCCTGTTGATCACGGCGGCACTGATCCGGAACGAACCACGCGCCAACATCGAGGGCCTGCTCAACAAGCGCAGCACCGCCATGCTCGCGGACGTCACCAACCGATGCGGCACCGGCCTGTTGTCGACCTACGCGGGGACACATATCCGCGACTATTCCGTCGCAGCCGACCTGTTCGCGCACCCGACGATCCTGGCGGCCGCACACCGGCAGGAGTTGGGCTCCATCACCCCGGACGTACCGCTGTACCTGTACCACAGCAACGCCGACGAAATGATCCCCTCCGCCGGGGTGCACGCCCTGATCAATCGCTACTGCAGCATCGGATCGACTCTCACCCAGCGCTTTTCATCGATCCCGGGCCACACCGGCGCCGCCACCGTGGAAGCCCTGGGCGCCCTGCGCTACCTCGGCGACCGTTTCGCCGGCCCGCCCACGCCAGGCTGCGCCGCCACGTCGTGAATGCGGTCGCCGCAGGGTGGTTCGACAGAAGCATCGTCCTGCCGGGCAAGTTGCCGTTGGCGATCCTTCTGGTGATGTTCGTGAGCACCTTCGTCTTCATCCGGATCAGCGTGCGGATGATCCGAGCGGGCGTCTCCTGGTGGCCGGGGAACATCACCCCGGGCGGAAGGCACATCCACCACATGGTCTTCGGGGTCGTCTTCATGATCGCCGCCGGGTTCGGCGCCTTCAGCCCGATCGGTGACCTGCACCCCTGGCTCGAGATCTTCGCCGGTCTGTTCGGCGCCGGCGCGGCCCTGGTGCTCGACGAGTTCGCCCTGATCCTCGATCTGCGGGATGTCTACTGGTCGGAGCAGGGGCGGGTGTCGGTGGACGCCGTCGTGGTCGGCGCCTCGGTGTGCGGGCTGATGCTGCTCGGCGCCACACCCCTCGGCATCACCGATGTATTCACCGGCTGGCCGTATCTCGTCGCGGTGGTCCTGATCAACGGCGCACTCGCGATCGTGACGATGACCAAGGGCAAGGTGTGGACCGGCATGGCGGCGCTGTTCGTTCCGACGCTCGGCATCGTGGGCGCGATTCGCCTGGCCCGGCCCCAATCCCCCTGGGCGCGTTGGCGATATCCGCCCGAGTCGAGCAAGGCGATCCGGGCCGCGCGACGCGATCAGCACGAGCGCTGGATCGACAAGCTCCGTGCCCAGGTCTACAACGCGATCGCGGGCCGACCCAGCAATTGACTCGGCCGCTCAGCGGGCGAAGTCGGCCAGAAGCCCTCGCGCACTCCACAACACCACGACCGCGAGCATGAAGGCGGCGCTGGTCAGGTGATCGCGCAAGATCGATCGGGCCAGGCGGGTCTGTTCCGCGACAGTGTCGGTGCGGCCGCCGAGACGGACCGCGTTGGAGACCGTCCGAACGGCGGCGGGGATGATGGCCGCCGCGGCCGACAGGGTCGCCACCGGGGCCAGCCAGACGGGGTCCTGCCAGCGGTCGATTTCGATGATCGAGCCGCACAGCAGGATTGCCATCACCGCGGCGATGAGGTGTGGCATCGGCCGCGACGTCGTAGTGGCCCGGTGGTAGTAACCGGCGATGGAATCCAGTACCGCCTCGGGCAATTCGTCCTCGTGCCGATGACGCAACAGCTGGGTGTCGAAGATCAGATCCATCCAGAGGATGGCGAGGAGAAATCCCCCGCAGGCGGCGAGCATGGCCGCAGCGTACTCCCGGCCCGCCTGTCTGCGGCCTATCCGGCGGCGATGGCGGCCAGGTGCTGGGCTTCGAAGATCTTCAGCAGCGGCCGGATCTCGGCGAGGCTGCTGCTGGTCACGCCGATCCGCAGCAGGCCGTCCTCACCGTGCCGCGCGGCGCGCGCCGCCCGGCCCAGGCTTGCGCGCAGGTCTCGGTAGGTGATGTGCAGGTCCTCGGCGAGCCGCCGCCCGATCGGGGTGAGCGCGACATTGCGGCTGGATCGCTCGAAAAGCTTTCCGCCGACCTGGGTTTCGATCTTCCGGATCACCTGGCTGACCCGGGCCTGCGAAATGTAGAGCCGTTCCGCGGTGCGGCCGAAATGCAGTTCGTCGGACAGCGTCAAGAAGATCTCGATGTCGCGCAGTTCGATATCGCGCGGATCCATACCGTGGTCCATCGATCAGACATCCGGGCCGGTGCGCCCGGTGCCCGGCGGGTCGAGCATGGGCAGCAGGAACTGGCGGGCGATCGCGGCGAGCTGTTCGTCGTCGTCGAGGTCGACGACCTGGCTCGGAATCGCCAGGAAGGACGCGCAGATTCGGACCATCAGCTCGGCGACCAGCTCGACCCGCAGCTCCGAGGAGATGGTGCCCGCGCGCTGCTCCTGACCCAGTTGCCGGGCGACGAATTCGCGGACCATGGCGACCGCCCGCCCGCCGTCTCCCACCAGCGAACTCACGAAGTAGTCCGGTTCGGCGGTGATCAACGCGCCGATCAGCGGGTTGCCCCGCAAGGCGCGCAGCGAACTCACGAATCCGACGACGACGCGCTCCCCCACATCGGCGGCTGAGGCGATATCGACCAGGAAAGTATCGAAGTACCGGCGGAATTCCCGCAGGATGACCCGTTCGACGAGCTCTTCCTTGGTACTGAAGCGCCGGTAGACGGTGATCCGGGAGACGCCCGCGGTGCGGGCGACGTCCTCCATCGTCGAACGCTGCACACCCCAGCGGCGGAATTGTTCGTCGGCCGCGTCGAGGATGCGGGTCCGCATGCCGTCGTCGTCATCGGCCTGTTCGACGGCCTGCAGGTAGGCGCGTTCGATCAGCGATGGGCCGAGCGGGAGCTCCTTCGCGCGCGGCGCGGGTTCCACGGCGTCCTCCTGATCGCGTTTCACGTCTCCACATCGTTGCCGATACGCGGATACGTTAGCTGTTTCGTTGAATCCGGAGGGTGATAGGGACGGCGAGCCGGCAATGCGCTCGCCGTCCCCGCGCCGGAGGGCGAATCAGCGGTTGGTGAGCGGGATTTCGATGCTCAACGGCATCCGCAGCTCGGACATGTACCAGAGCACGAACTGCCGCAGGAACTCGTCGAACATCCAGTAGGGGGCGTCGACCACCGGCGCCACCGCCAGCACGCCCTCCCGGACCGCCACGTACGGCCCCCATGCGACCTCGAGCAGCGGGCTCCAGACCGGTTCCCGGGGGATGGTGAGCCAGTCGGCGACCTTGTCTCCCATGATGAATCGGGTGAACGCGCCCAGGATGCCGCGGCTCAACAGGGTCAGGTCGAGGTCCGCGCCCAGGTTGAGCAGCTGATCGGCCAGGTCGTGGCCCTCCGCGGTGGGGGCCAGGATCGGGTCGAGTTGCTGTGCCGCTTGGGCGTTGGCCTGATCCCAGGTCGAGGGGATGTACTCGTCGCGGATGCCGAGCAGGTGCGCGGCCAACTGCCAACTGTGCAGGTAGCCATCGGATTCCGCGGCCGGGATGGGAAGCTTCCACGCGGTGAGGGTGCGCATGATGGTGGTGGCCAGGCTGTGCCAGGTGACCATCAGGTCGTCCTGGCTGATCGGGGTGACGTCCGCGGGCCAGTGCGGCGACTGCGGCAGCAGATGCCGCACGGAGGCGTGGATGATCCGGGTCTTGACGCAGGTGACGATCATTTCGCCGCCGTCGCCGTAGGCGTTGACCGCGCCGATGTCGTAGCCGAACTTCGCGGTCTTGGCGATGCGTTCCTTCAGATGTGAGCCGCCGCGCGAGTAGTACACCGCGCGCGCCTCGTGCGGGATGACCGTGGACATCATGCCGCTGGCGAAGGCGTAGAGCACGCCCAGGTAGGTGCCGCGCTTCTTGGTGAATTCGAAGGAACTGGCCAGCCTGCCCTGGTCGGCCCACGACGGCAGCCGGCGCGCGTCTTCGATGAAGTCCGCCAACCCTTTCGGCAGGCCGGCGGGCAGAGCCTGGTCGTTGTAGACCCAGGTCGCCAGCAGCCGGTTGATCTGCGGTACGTCGGCGTGCTGGATGGCGTCGGCCAGTACGGAGTCGGCGTCGGGGTCGTAGATGGTCATCGGGTCGGCGCCGCCGCCGACCCCGACCACCGAATCCGCCGGCGACCACTTCCACGGTTCGGCGCGGGCGGTGCGCGCGGTCAGTGCCATCGCACCGGCGACGCCCAGCAAGCCGGTACCTGTTCTCAATGCGTCGCGTCTGCTCAGACGGTGTGCATCCATGCCGATGTCCTCTGCACTTGGCGTGATACACAGACACACACTTTGTATCCGTGTATCTTGATGAGACCACACCGTGACGCCAGTCACAACAGGATTGGCCCGGATTTCCCGATGAAGGATCAGCCGATGAACCCGTACGTCGTCATCCAGAACCTGCTCAACCACCTCGACCTGGGTTCGGCCGGAAGCAACGGCCCGGTTGCCGCCGCACCGATATCATGAGCTGAGCACGTTATCTCTCCGGCCAAGGAGGACAACGCTGATGGACAGTTCCGATTCGGGCTCCTACCCCATCAAGGCGCAGAAATCCCGCCGGCGCCGCAGCAGACAACTCACCGTGATTTGCGCGGTCGCGATAGCGATGACCTACATCTTCTACAGCTGGCTGTTCGGCAGCATCCTGTGGGTATTCACCGGCCCCGATTCGGTGTGGATCCCCCGCAGTTACGGCGGCGTCGGCCAGCGCTACGAGACGCAGAAACTCGCCGCCGATTTCACCTACGAATGCGACGGCGAATCCTCGTCCCTGCCGTTCCCCGGCGTGTCCTATTGCCGGCAGCTATCCGCGGGCACCACCTCGACGATTGTCACCTGGTACAACGGCGACAGATACATTTTCAACAACCAAGACCCGTTGGGGAGTTTCTGATGACCCGACCGAAAACTCCCCGACGCACCATCTCGAGGTAGCGTCAGGACATGGCGAACCGGCGCGACATCCAACACGCAGTGGTGACCGAATTCCAACGCCGGGTGGGCAATCCGATCCTCGGCCGCCTGCCTATCCAGACCCTGCTGGAAACCACCGGCCGGGTCAGCGGCCAACCCCGCATCACCCCCATCGGCGGCCGCCGCACCGGGAACTCCTTCTGGTTGGTCTCCGAATTCGGCACCCGCTCCCAATACGTCCGAAACATCGAGGCCGACAACCGAGTTCGGCTGCGCCTGCGCGGCCGCTGGCTCACCGGCACCGCACACCTCATGCCCGACGACGACCCGATCGCCCGCCTCCGTTCCCTCCCCCGAGCCAACAGCACCGCCGTCCGAATCGTCGGCACCGACCTCCTGTCCATCCGCATCGACCTGGATTGACCGCTCCAGCGGGCACGAATGTCGCAGCTGCCTAGACTCTTTCGGTGAGGGCGCGGGCCACGACCCGACGCTCGACCGGTAGTGACGGGGGTAGTTGTGGCAGCGGAGTGGTTGGCGGTCGTCGGGACGTTGGGTGGTGCCGTGGTGGGGGCGACGACCACGTTGGTCATCGATGCGACGCGGGCGCGGCGGGAGAAGGCGCAGCGGTTCGGGGATACGCGGCGTGAGATCTACGTGAAGTATTTGACGGCGTTGGTGCAGACCGATACGGCTATGCAGGCGTTGGGGTTGCATGGGGTTACGCCGTTGGAGCGAGAGGCCGTGACCGCGGCGTTTCGGTCGTATTCGCTGGTGGCGGTGGGGTACGAGGTGGATCTGGTGGCGTCCAGGGCGGTTCGGGAGGATGCGGCCGATGCCTACCGGAAGCTGCGGGAGATCCGGGAGGCGCTGATCGAGACGCCGCTGACCGTGGGGCGGGCGCCTGCGGGGTCGCCGGAGTGGCATGCGGTGCACGCGCCGTTCCTGCGGGCGCTGGACCGGCTGCGGCACACCATGCGGCACGAGTTGAACGCGCACGATGGCGCGTGGGTCAGCGACCCGGGGCAGTGACCGGGAACAGGCAGCTCGAGGGCAGGTCCTGGATGGAGCACAGGGCCGGGGCGCGAGTCGGCAGGTAACCGGCGGGGACGCCGCCCGACAGGGCGATGTCGCGGTAGGCCGGAACAGCGGGTGTGGGGCGGCGGGACAGGCTGGAGTCGGTGGTGACGTCGACGGTGTAGAGGCCGAAACGGGGTGCGTAGCTGCCCCATTCGTAGTTGTCGGTGATGCTCCAGTAGTTGTAGCCGATGACGTTCATGCCGTCGGCTTTCGCGCGCTGCACCCAGTAGACGGTGTCGCGCAGATTGTCGGCGCGGGTCATGCCGTCGGTGGTGGCCGAGCCGCCGTAGGTGGGCATGCCGTTCTCGACGATGTAGAGGGGGCGGCCGGGGAATCGGTGGGCGTATCGGCGCAGCGCGTAATAGATGCCGTCGGGTTCCAGGATCAGCGGCGACGGCTGATTGGTGAGCTGCGCGAGCACATTCGGTGGATTGTTGAGCGATCCGCCGTAGTAGTAGTCGATGCCGATGTAATCGACCTTGTCCGCGATCCGGTCGATGAACGAGGTGTCGGCCTGATCCGCGCCGACGTCGGTGAAGGCGATATTGCTGGTGACCAGTGCGCCGCCCTGCCGCGCGTGGATGTGGTCGTAGATCGCGCGGTGCGCGGCGACCATCCGGTCGATCATCGGCACCACGTCGCCGGCACCGATGTCACCGATCTCCTGCTCTTTTCCCACATAGGCGAGCGGCTCGTTGAACGTGACCCACAGTGGATCGGCGCCGGCGTAGCGGTCCACCACCGCACGGGCATTGGTCAGCCAGTCCTCGACCATGCCGGGATTGCGCCAGCCGCCGCGGTCGAGGGCCCACCCCGGGAACACCCAGTGGTCGAGGGTGATCATCGGCCGCATCCCGGCGGCGCGAATGCGGGCAATCATATTGTCGTAGAAGGAGAAATCCCACTCGCCCGGATTCAGCTGCACGCGCGCCCATTCCACGCTCACGCGATAAACGCCGACGCCGAGGTCGGCCGCATTCTGAATGTCCTCACCGTAGCGATGCAGGAAATCGACGGAGTTCAGATAGCTCTCGGCCCGGCCGGATCCGGCATACCGGCTCCAATTGCTGTCCGGCGCAAAGCCTTCGCTCTGGAATCCCGAACTGGATACGCCCCAGAGGAATTTCCCGCCCACCGGCGGTAATCCCGGATCGGCGACCGCCTTGCCGGGTATGACGACCGCACACCATGCGGCCAGAACGACACTCACGAGCGAGAACAGCACACGATGTCCCACCGCATCGAGAGTACCTGTCGGAGAGACGGTTCCGTGGCATTCCAGCGCAGGACGGGTATCGGCCCGCGAAAACTATGAAGAATAGTAGATTTGTCGGGCGAACCGAGGAGGGTGATGAAAGGACTGGGCGCACTCGAGAGCCGGGTGATGACCGTGCTGTGGGACAGCGCCGACGCGCTGTCGGTGCACGACGTGGTCGAGCGGCTCAGCGACGACCAGCGGGTGCCCGCGTACACCACGGTGCTGACGGTCCTGACGCACCTGTGGGAGAAGAAGTGGGTGCTGCGCGAGAAGGTCGGGCGCTCCTACCGTTACCGGCCCAGCCGTACCCGCGCCGAGGCGACCACCGACCTGCTGCGCGAGATCCTCGACGCCAGTCCCGACGCGCCGGCCGTGCTGCTGCACCTGGCCCGTACCGCCAGCGCCCACGAGATCGAGGCGCTGCGGCAGGGCATTTCCGACGAGCGGCACCGCCGGTGATCCTGATCGCGGCCCTGCTGGTGGCGGCCGTCGCAGTCGCGGTGGGCGCGCCGGCGGCGTTGTCGCGCATCGACTTCGCCGCCGCCCCGAGTATCGGGATCGCGGCCTGGCTGGGCGCGTTCGCGGCCACGCTCGGGTATGTAGCACTGGCGTTGATCGCACTGGCGTGGCCGGGCTATCCCCCGGGCGAGTCCTTCGCGGGCAGCGCGCTGGCCTGCCTGGGCACGATCGAACCGATCGTCGTCACGTGGACGGCGGGCTTCATCGCCCCGGTGACCGCGATCGGCCTGACCGCGCCGACGGGGCAGCTGGCCCGGATCGCCATCGGGCATCGGGGACGCGGAGCGGCCTTGCGCCGCAAGCACAACGAACTGGTCGAGGTGCTGGGCCGCGCCGATGCCGCGCACGCGAACCTGGTGTGGCTCGAGCACCCGGCGCCGCTGGCCTACAGCGTCGCGGGACGCGGCGGCTACGTGGTGGTCACCGATGGGCTGGCCCAATGCCTGACCGACGCGCAGTGGCAGGCGGTGCTCGCACACGAGCACGCGCATCTACGCGCCCGCCATCACCAGATCCTCGGTGTCTGCCAGGTTTTCGCGCGCGCGTTTCCCTGGATTCCGGTGTTCGCCGCCGCGCCGGCCGCGATGGCGTCGCTGGTGGAGCTCGCCGCCGACCGCGCGGCCGGCGACCCGCGCGCCCTGGCCGCGGCGCTGCGCATCGTCGCGGCCCGCACCACCACCACGGCCACGGCGCTGGGCCTGGTCGACGAGTCGCTGGCGTTGCGGCTGGAATGTCTGTGTGCCCCAGCGCGATCCCGGGCGGCCGCGCGCCGCCGGGCGACGCTCGGGGTGCTGGCGACGATGCTGCTCGCGCCCGCCGCCTCGATCATCGCGATCGGCGCGAGTGCCGCGGTCGCCTACGTGCTCATGATCTGAGATTCGCCCGCGAAAAACTATGTTGCATAGTATTTTCGTCGGCGTGAAGTACCTCCCAGCCCTCGCCACCGTCCTGCTGGCCGCGGGGACGGTCGGGCCCGGCGCCGGATTCGCCGCCGCCGACCCGGCCCCCGATCCAGGCCAGACCCGCTATTCGCTGGTCGACGGCTGCTACCGAATCGACACTCCCGCAGGACCATTGGCGCAGGCCACCGGGCCGTACCGGATGCATGCGACCACACTCGGCGAATACCTGCTCTACGGCCGGAACAAGGAAGTCCTCGACGCCTCGGCGGGCGCGATCCACCCCGCGCAGACCCCGTCGGTCACCGCGGTCTGGAAGGTGGACGGTTCCGGCGCAGGCGGATTCACCCTCACCAACGCCGCGACCAAGACCAGCACGCCCGCCACCTTCGTCCCCGACACCGGCTGCGCCGACTTCCCCGAAGCACAGGACGGCGCCACCGGCACCCCGGGCCCGAGCGTCGGCCCGGACGGTTCGATCATCGGCACCATCGACGCGCACGTGCACGTCTCGGCCTACGAGTTCCTGGGCGGCGACTTCCATTGCGGCAGACCGTGGCATCCGTACGGCGTGACCTACGCGCTGCCCGACTGCGGGTCCTACCGCACCGGAACCAACGGCCTGGTCGCCGATTTCCTGGACTACGGCGGCGCCCGGCAGTCCGACCCGGCCGGCTGGCCGAGCTTCCGCGACTGGCCCAAACCGTCCAAGCTCAGCACCGAAGGCACCTATTGGACCAGCATTCAGCGCAGCTGGAAGGCGGGTCTGCGGGTGATGACCGTGGACCTGGTCGACAACGAGTCGCTGTGCATGATGATGACCGATCGCCGGAACCCGTGCACCGATATGACTTCGGTGCGCACCCAGGCGGCCGACATGCGCGCGCTGCAGGACTACATCGACGCGCAGGCCGGTGGACCGGGCCGGGGTTTCTTCCGGATCGTCACCGACCCCGCCGAGGCGCGGCGGGTCGCGGCGTCAGGCAAGCTCGCCGTCGTCCTCGGCATGGAACTGTCGGATCCCATGGGCTGCGGTGTGTTCCTCGGCCAGCCCAAGTGCGGCACCGCCGATGTCGACCGCTGGCTGACCGAGTTGCGTGCGCTCGGGGTGAGCAGCTTCTTCCCGGTCCACAAGTTCGACAATGCCTTCGGCGGCACCAAGATGGACTCCAACACCACGGGTCTGCTGGTGAACGCCGGTAACTTCGTACAGACCGGCACGTTCTGGAATGTGCAGCCGTGCACCGGCCCCGGCCACGACAACCCGCAGCCCTCGGTGCCGATCGCCGGTGACCTCAACCAACTCCTCGGCAAGGTCACCGGACCGCTGCTGGGCGGCGTGCCGCTCCCCCTGTACCCGGCCGGAACCCAGTGCAACGCGCGCGGATTGACCGAGCTGGGCAAGTACCTGATCAACAAGATGATCGACCAGGGCTTCCTCATCGAGGTCGATCACATGAGCGAGGCCACCGCGGACTCGGTCATGTCCGTCATCGAGCAGCGCCACTATCCCGGCGTGCTGTCCTCGCACGGCTGGGATTCCGACCGCACCCTCGAACGCGTCTATGCCGTGGGCGGTTTCGCCACCCCGTACGCGGGCGGCCCCGCCGGGTTCGTGGCCTCCTGGCAGAAGGCGCGCGGGATGCACCGCCCCGGCGGCGATTTCGGCTACGGCTTCGGCTCGGACATGAACGGCCTCGGCCCCCAGGGCGGACCCGCGGGACCGGGCATCGTGCGCTACCCCTTCACCTCCCACGACGGCGCGGTCACCTTCGACCGGGAGCGTTGGGGCGACCGCACTTTCGACCTCGGCACCGACGGCACCGCGACCTACGGCGCCTACGCCGACTGGCTCGAGGCGGTCCGGGTCCTCGGCGGCCCGGAGATCATGACCGATGTCTTCCACGGCGCGGAGGTCTATCTGCGGCTGTGGTCGCAGGTCAGGCCGTGAGCCCACCCGTGGCGTGACGGCGATCTCGAGCCGGGTTCGACGCACACGGAAACACCACACCATCGAGGTCCAGTGCTTCGACAAACTCACCGAGACCACCGGGGACCTCCTCGATGCCCTGGACGAAGAGAGGACCAGCCCTGTCGGCTGCGGGTGCAGCCGACAGGGAACGGGGGTCCTCCCCTCGTGCGTGCGGCGCATGCGGCGGGCGCCGCCTGTCATCGGTTGCCGCGTGGACAACGGCCGACGACAGGCGGTTCGGCCGCGGATTCGCTACTTGCCCGGCGCGGGCATTTGTGCGGGGTCTTTGCAGTAGGCGGTCTCGGGCGGGCAGGGGGCGAGGATCGTGGAGAAGTATTGGATGGCGGAGAACAGTGTGATGGGCCCGCCGGCGACGACGAGTCCGGTCATGGTTCCGACGGCGCCGAGGGTCGCGGCACCCAGGACGCAGCCCGCGATGGTGGCGCCGACGAAGGGGACGAGCAGTGCCATGACGGGACTGGTGAGTACGGCTCCGGCGGCCGCGCCGACCAGACATCCGACGCCCGCGCCGAGTACGGCGCCCAGGACTGCGCTGACGGCGGCTCCGATGGCTGCGCGCTGGGCGAACACGCCGAGGGCTTGAGTGTCGCGGGGGGTGAAGGATTCTGCGATCTGGGTGGCGGCTCGATCGGCGGTGATGATCTGGTCGCCGGTGACGGCCTGTGCGGACGGCACGGGATTTCCGGCGGCCTTGTCGAGTGCGAGTGTTGCTGTGCTGCCGTCGATTCGGGCGTCGATCGGGTAGGCGGTGTTGTCGAGGCGGTAGGTGAGCGGGATCGCGGCGACCGGCCGGTCGGTGTGGTCGGTGAGGACCAGTTGGTCTCCGACTCGTTTCAGACCGCCGCCGTTGATGGTCAGCAGCGCGTCATCACCGTGACGCGTGACTTCGTAGTGGATGTCGGTATTCTCGGCGGGGCCGGGTTGCGGGGTGGCGTTGGCGGTCGCGGCGGTCAGCGCGAGGGCGGTCGCGGCGAGCACGGCGGTGGTGGTTTTCCTCATCGGTTGTTTCCTCGGTTCCTCGGTGTACTTCCGTGGTGGAAGGCTTTGTGTGCGAGACCAGTTCGGTCAGCAGTGCGGTGGCCCGCGGCCACGGGATCGCGCGGCTCGGCCGCCGCGCCCGGTGCACGGCAGTCAGAACTCCGGGCGCTGTGCGCGACCAGGACGATGTCGCCCGTGATGGCCGACACGGCGGATTCCAGCCTTGCCACCCAGGCGTCCCGATCCAGGCGGCGTGATCAAGCGGCCGGGCGCCCCGTATCCAATCGGGCGATCCGGCGCAGTCCGGCCGGATATGCGTATCGGCCCACGGCCAGGGCGGCGATGGCGCCGAGGTAGGTCAGGGGCACCAGGCGCAGGGCGGCGGCGAGCCCGTAACGGTCGGCGAGGAAGCCCACGACCAGCGGACCCAGCGCGAGTCCGAAGACGTTGTTGGCCAGGGTGACCGTGGCGAAAGCGGTCGCCCGCAGGCTGGCATGGGTCAGGCTGGCCACCATCGAACTCGTCGCGCCCACTGATCCGGCCGCGGTCACCGCTCCCAGCGCCAGGATGGTCAGCTGGGCGGACCCGGCGCCGAGGCTGAATGCGACGGTGAGCAGGATCAGCGAGATCGTGCAGTAGACCAGCGCGCTGCTCCATTGACGTATCGGGTGTCGGCGGCCGACGCGGTCGGTGATGATGCCGCACACGACCATTCCCGTCCCGATGAGCAGTACATATCCGGCCGCCACCAGGCCGGCGCGGTCGGTCGGCAAAGAGTAGGAGCGGTTGAAGAAACTCGGCAGCCAGACCATCAGTACCGCCCCGACGAACAGTTGCAGGCCGCCACCGATGTAGGCGCACCACACCGACAGCGACGAGAACAAACTCGCCAGCGGTGCGCGCACGGTGTCGCCGATCGGTGTGGCGACCGCTTCCGCGGACGCCGGTGATTCGGCGAAAGCGTGTCGACGCAAGGCGGATTCGGTCACCAGGATGCGGAATGCGCCGACCAGCAGCAGCCCCAGACCGGCCATCAGGGCGAAGGTCCAGCGCCAGCCGATCTGGGCGGCGACGACACCGCCCAGCGCGACGCCCAGGACCGATCCGAACGACCCGCCTGCCAGGAGCGCCCCGCTCAGAGAGGCGCGCAGCTGCGGGGCGAACACCGACAGCATCACTGCGGCGCCGACACTGCCGTAGGCGGCTTCACCGACCCCGACCAGGAAGCGCGCGCCCAGCAGCTGTCCGTAACCGGTGGCGAGCGCGCACAGCAGGGTGGCCAGACTCCAGACCGTCGCCATGATCAGCATGCTGCGCACGCGTCCCCACCGGTCCGCCACCAGCGACAGCGGGAACGCCAGCAGCCCCACCATCAGGGCCACGATGCTGGTCAGTGATCCCAGCTGCGAATCCGACAGCGCCCATTGGGATTTCAGCAACGGGAACACCGCCGCGAGCACCTGGCGGGACATATAGTCCGACAACATCAGCCCGAAGGTCAGTGCGAACACGACCCACGGGAAGATCCGTGAGCGGGCTCGCGATGGCCCGGCGGCCGTCGCCGGCAAGTCGGTGGGGGTGGTGGAGATGTCCATGGCGCTTCCTCGGGCCGGGTGGAACCGACGGACCCGCGTGGCCAGATCCTGTCGACGAACGGATATTCGCGGTGCGCCGGCCACACCGGGTGCGACCGGCCCACTCACCTGTGAAAGATCAAGCGTGGTGCAGGAATCCGACCTGGCCGGGCTGCCGGTTGGGCGCGAACCCGATCTTGGCCAGCGCGTCGTCGGTGCCGGAGTAGACCTCGTCGAACAGGTAGATGTCGCGCGCCTCCTTGCAGGAGGCCACCCCGCGGCCGAGTTCGTCGGCGATGCGGACCATCTGCTCGATCTGCTCGACCGAGGTACGTCGTTCGCCCTTGCGGCCCCACAGGTTGTCCTCGATGCCGACCCGCACGTGCTGGCCCAGCGCGATCGCGATCGTGCACATCGGGGTGACATTGCGCATGATCGTTTCGATGGTCAGCACCGCGCCGTCCGGAGTCCGGCGAATGAACTCGAGCAGGTCCGCCGGATGCAGGCCTGCCGCGCCGCCGCCGATCGCCACGTAATTCAGCACCAGCGGGCCGGTGTAGAGGCCCTTGCGGATCAACCGCTCCACCGTCTCGAGCTGATGCACCGAGCCGAGCATGAAATGCGGCTGGATGCCCGCCGCGGTCAGCCGACGCAGATGCTCGAGGTAGAACTCCGGGCCGGCCTCGACGACCATGTCGCGATACGCCTTCTGCAGCACGGGATTCTGCAGCGAGGTGCCCGCGATATCGTCATCGGTCAGCAACTCCATGACGTTCATCTGGCTGGTGTTGATGGCAATGGTGACCTGATCCGGTTTCGGATCCAGCTCGGCCAGCATGTGGCGGGTGTCGTAGTCGAGCCACTTCGCCTGGTCGCCGCCCTCCGGCGGCGCGAACGAAATCGACCCGCCGACCTGCAGAATCATCTCCGGTACCGCCTCGCGCAGGCGGCCCAGCATCTCGTTGAACAGCTCGAACCGCTTCGACCCGCGCCCGTCGGCCTCACGCACGTGGACGTGCAGCACCTGCGCGCCCGCGTTGTAGCAGTCCACCGCCTTCTGGATCTGCTCGTCCATCGTCACCGGAATGTCGTCGGAATCTCCGGGCAGGAATTCCGGGCCGTACGGCGCTACCTGGATAACCAGTTTCTCCTGGTTCTCCGGCAGCAGCGAATCGTCGAGATAGTGCATGATCGTCCTTCCTGATTCTGGTGAGTTGCGCGTTGCGGCAGCGGATTCACCGCTGCTCCGCGCGGCGACGCTCAAAAGCGTCGAGTTCTTCGGCGAGCACGGGGACCCCGATGTTGCAGGCGTGGATGCCCAGCACGCTGGTCAGTTCGAGGACGGCGAGGATCTCCTCGCGGGACACGCCCAACTCCAGGGCGGCACGGATGTGGCGGCGCACGCCCGGCGAGTACATGTGGGTGCACGCGGCGTCGACCGCGATGCTCAGCAACTCCACGAACTGCGGGGACAGCACGCCCCGGCGGATCGGGAGGGTGCCCATGGACACGAATTGCTCGGTCCACTCCGGGTCCCAGTCGGACAACTTGTCCCACAACGGATTCCATGCACCCTGGGCGCGCATGGCGTCGACGACGGGCGTGGGCACGGGCTCGGTGGTCACGGGCAGCTCCTGTGATGCGGTGGACGTGATAGCCGTCACGCTATGCGGGCCAAACGCATTAGGCTTGACCAAATGAGACCAAGGAGTTGACAATGTGGGACATCACGAGAAAGGGTCCCGTTGGCTCCGATGGTCCGCAGTGCCGTCCTGAGCGGCTACGTCGAGCTCACGCTGTCGCTCGGTGTCGACCCGATGCTGCTGTTGCGGTCGGTCGGCATCGGCCCCGCCGCGCTCACCGCCAGCGATACCTGGCTGCCCGCCGCCGCTGTGGACCAGCTGCTGGAACGCACTGCGCGCGAGACGAACTGCGAGGAATTCGGGCTACGCCTGGCCGCGCGGCGCGGCCTGACCAACCTCGGGCCCGTCGCACTCGTCGCCCGCGAGGAACCCGATATCCGCAGCGCGCTGCAGATCGTGCTCCGCCACATCTCGCTGCACAACGAAGCGCTGCGCACCCGGCTCACCCAAACCAGCAGCCTGACCACCATCCACGTCCAGAGCTCGCCCGGGGCCTCGATCGGCCGGCAGGCCACCGAGCTCACCATCGGCGCCACCTGCGCCATCCTGCGCGAGTTCCTCGGCCGGGACTGGCATCCCCTATCGGTCTGCTTCACCCACGCCGGACCGGCACAGCGCGACAAGGCCCATCAGATCCTCGGTACCACAATCGAATTCGCGCAGAGTTTCAACGGCATCGTGTGCTACACCCACGACCTCGATACCGCCAACCCCCTCGCCGACCCCTTGCTGCGCCCCTACGCGCGCGAATACCTGCGGTCGCTGACCCCGGCCGGCGAATCCAGTGTCGAGCAGGCGCGCGCCATCATCGAAACCCTGCTGCCCACCCAGCAATGCTCGGCCGCCACCGTCGCCGACCGCCTCGGCATCGACCGCCGAACCCTGCATCGGCACCTGGCGCGCAGCGGAGAAACCTTCACCACCGTCCTCGACACCACTCGCCTCGACCTCGCGCACCGCTACCTCGCCCACCACGACCGCAGCCTCAGCGACATCGCCTCCGAACTCGGCTTCTCCGAACTCAGCGCCTTCTCACGATGGTTCCGCCAACACACCGGACACAGCCCCAGCCGGATCCGGGGGTAGTTCAGCGAGTACGTGCGGAACCGGCATAACCGACCACATTCCGGTGACCGGCGCCAGGGCGTCGGCCAGATTCGCCGGATTCGACTGCACCGTGTGATCGAGCCTGCGCTGTACGCGATCTCGGTTGGTCTCGAGACGTTGGGTCTGGGCGGCAACCGCGGTGATATCGGGAACCACCGGTTGCGGTGTGCCCACACCCCGGGCCGGAAGCGCAGCGGCCCACCATTCATCGGGCACGCCCCAGCGGGTCTCATACTGGCTGTGAGTGAAGGTCAGGCCCGATTCGGGTTGACGCCGCCGACGACGCGCACTCGACCGGCGCCGGGCCTGCTATCGATACTGGCTGCCCGCGCCGCTGCTGGGCCATGACCTACTGCTTGGCGGGGGGCCGTCGGCGCGGTGCAGTACCCAGGTGTCGCGGCCGGCGGCCTTGGCGCGGTACAGGCCGACATCGGCGGCGTCCAAGAGCTTTTCGGCATTCGCGCCGGCAACCGGGGTGACAACGGCGCCGATACTGGCCGACATCGGCAGCAAATCGCTGGGACCGACTGGAACCGGGTCTCGCAGCGTCGCGAGCATGGTCTCGGCGGCCGCATGAGCCGCGCCGTCGTCGCAGGGCGGTGCGAGCAGCGCGACGAACTCGTCTCCTCCGATGCGGGCCAGCGTGACTGTCGGCGAGGTCAAGGTCGCGTCGAGCCTGCGGCCGACCTCGGCCAGCACGATATCTCCCGTGCGGTGGCCATAGCGGTCGTTGATCAGCTTGAACGCGTCGAGATCGAGGAAGCACAAACCGATGTGATCGCCGGGATGGGCCGCCGCGGCAATGGCCTCCAACCGCTCGACCAGGCAATGACGATTCGGCAGGCCCGTCAACGGGTCGTGACGGGCCTGCCACCACAGCTTCTGCTGCATAGCCCGCCGCTCGGTGATGTCCTCCCCGACGGCGAGCACGCGCACGTCACGCCCGCCCGCGTCGCGCACCAGCGTCATCGTCCATGAACCCCAGCAGACACTGCCGTCGGGGCGGCAGAAGCGGCCGTCCAAGTGCGCGGTGCCGCGTCCGCGCCGGAGTAGACCAACCACCTCGTGGCGTAGCTTGTCGCGGTCGTCGGGGTGCATCAGGTCCAGCGCGGATACCCCCGGCAGGTCCTCCTGGTTCATACCGACCATCCGTGCCGTCGTGGAATTGGCCTCGAGCGTGATGCCGTAGCTGTCGTAGAGCGCGATAGCCACCGCGGCGTTGTCGAACACCCCGCGAAAGCGTTGCTCGGCAGCCTCCTGGCTGCGGGCGTGGACGTTCAGCAGCTCGGTGGTGTAGCCGCGGCCCAGCTCTCCCAAGAGCGCGCCGAACCGCTGTGCTCGATCCGGCCGCCGTGACCGCTCCAGCAAACCGGCCAGCGCCGTCCCGGTCGGGGTCATCATGGCGGGGACCGTCAGGTTCGACCGGACCATCTCGACCCCGACTCGGTATGCGGGCGACAGTTCGAACGACTCAGCCGACAAGGCAGCTTCCAGCTCGGCTATCCATCTCGTCGTCAACTGGCGGATGTCGTGCGGCACAGATGTCGGCACGCCACCGCAATCGACCAGGGCTGCCGACCAGTCCCGCGCGATGTCTGAAACCTCACGACTGTCCATTCGTGAGGACCTTCCTCCCTCGCTGGACCATCAGGGTCCAGCGCTGACGACCCCCACTCGCTAACAATGAGCATACGAAACGCTGTGTGCCAGATCCACCAATTGGACTGGCACCATCGACGGTCCGGTGGTCACCTTCATCGACACCTCCGAACACCCCGAGCAAGGACTGTGCAGATCAGGCACCTCCTGGCTGGGCCTGCGATCGATGGATGTGACCTATCGATGCCTGTCAAGCGCGGCGCTACGGCACGGACGTGCGCCGAGTGTGCACGATCTCGGCGACCAATTCGCCTGCTGGGCCGGACAATTTGCGCGGTGAACGCCAGACGGCGCGCAGCGTGCCTGTGGTCGTCACGATTGTCACCCTCGGCATCGGCGGGACCATGCTGATGGGCCGGATGCTGGGATCGAGCTGGACCCAGCGGCTGCTGATCGCCTGCGGATTCTCCATCTGCGGCGCCGCAGCGGCGGCCGCCGCCGACGGCGTGGTCGGCCCGATCAAAACGGCACAGACCGCCCTACTCACCGCCGCCATGTTCGCCCTCGGCGCCGGCGTCCACATCGCCGCCCTGCGCCGGGTCGGCCCACGGCCGCTGATCCTCGCCACCCTGTCTACGGTATGGGTCTCGAGCATCGCTCTGGCCGGAGCCGTCCTCGCGCGGTGACCCATTGGCCTGGACGAGCGCTCGCTCGACTCGAAGCCGTCGCCGAGATCTTGGGCGGCGACGAGCCAGAAGCCGATCCCGTTGCGACGGGAAACGTGGATTGGGTTGTGTCGGTGGGTTCGCCGCCCTGATCGGGTCCTCGCCGACAAGGCGTATTCCTCGGCGAGCAATCGAGCCTCGTTACGCGGCAAAGGTATCGGCGCTGTCATCCCGGAACGAGCGGTCAGATCGCCCCGCATTCGGTGAGCAACACGCGGTTGCGGGGCCCGGCCCGCGGGGGTCCGCCGTTAGGTTGGTGGGGTGCCCACTGACACCTCCGACGCCGGCGACGGCGAGACGACCGCCCCGGACGACGACGCCAGAGTCCGGCCCGATGCGTTGGTCGCCTCGGTGATTCCGGCCTGGCTGCCGCGCGCCTACCTGCTCGCGGCCGCCACGGTCGCGGGCATCGTGGTGACCTTCTGGGCGCTGACCCGTTTGCAGGGGCTGCTGACGGTGCTGGTGGTGTCGCTGTTCCTGGCGTTCGCGATCGAGCCCGCCGTGAACTGGCTGGCCGCGCGCGGCTGGAAGCGCGGCGCGGCGACCGGGGCGGTGTTCACGATCGTCACCGTGGTGCTGGTCGGATTCGTCTGGACCATGGGCGAATTGGTGGTCAACCAGGTGTCCTCGCTGATCGGGAACCTGCCGCACGACATCCAGAGCGTGGTCACCTGGATCAACGACACCTTCCACACCGAGCTCTCGGTCACCGACATCACCGACCGCACCTCGGAGATCAGTTCGAAGCTCCAGACCTGGGCGCTGGATCTGGCCGACGACGTGTGGGGCATCGGCACCACCGCGCTGGGCGTGCTGTTCCAGGGGCTGGGGGTGTTGTTGTTCACCTTCTACTTCGCCGCCGACGGACCCCGGTTCCGCAACGCGGTGTGCTCGCTGCTGCCGCCGCAACGGCAGCTGCACGTGTTGCGCGCCTGGGATATCGCGGTCGAGAAAACCGGTGGCTATCTCTATTCGCGGGCTCTGCTCGCGGCCTGCTCGGCATTGGCGCACTACGCGGCGATGCGGGTGCTGGGCATCCCGTCGGCGTTCGCGCTGGCGTTGTGGGTGGGCGTGGTGTCGCAGTTCATTCCGACCGTCGGCACCTATCTCGCCGGGGCGCTGCCGGTGGTGGTGGCGCTGGCGCACAATCCGCGGTCCGCCCTGTGGATTCTCGGATTCATCGTCGTGTACCAGCAATTCGAGAACTACGTGCTGCAGCCGCGCATCACCGCGACGACGCTGGACATGCATCCCGCGGTCGCCTTCGGCGCGGTGCTGGCGGGCGCGGCCCTGTTCGGCGCGACCGGCGCACTGCTGGCGATCCCGGTGACGGCCACCGCGCAGGCCTTCCTGTCGGCCTATGTGCGCCGCTACGACGTGCAGACACCGCCCGAGGCGTCGAAGTAGGCCATCCGAACCAATCGGTCGCCACGTATTCCGCCTCGCGCCGCCGCGTCGTACGCTGCGGTGGAGCGAAGCTTGGTGGAAGGATGTGCATGACGGTGACGGACCAGCCGCGCGTAAGCGGCGACACCGCCATTCGGGAATCGCGCTCCGGGGTCATCGAGCGCATGTCGGCCATCCTCGACGCCTTCGACAGCGGCCGCGAAACCCTGCGGCTCGAGGACATCACCGACCGCACCGGACTGCCGCGGTCCACCACCTTCCGCCTGGCCTGCCAGCTGACCGAGCTGCAGTGGCTGATTCACGACGAGCAGGGCTACCGGCTGGGTGCGCGCACCCGGCGGCTGGCCCGGATCACCGACTGCGAGGACATCCGGGCCGCGGCCTCGGCCGCGCTGTCGGACCTGCACGTGGCGACGGGCGCGGTCGTGCATCTCGGAGTGCTCGAGGGCAATACGGTCCACTACCTCGACAAGGTCGGCGGCGCGCTGGCCGCGACGATTCCCTCCAAGGTCGGCACCCGGATCGACGCCACCCAGACCGTGTGCGGACTGGCGTTGCTGGCCTCGCTCGCTCCCGAGGACGCCGACCGGGTCCTGCGGATGCCGCTGCGCAGCTCCACCGTTCGGCCGATCGCGCGCCGGCGCGCGGTGCTGGCCGACCTGTACCGGGTGCGTCAGCGCAACGGGCTGGCGGTGTCGCTGGGGACGGCGTGCGAGATGGGCATCAGCACCGTGGCCGCCCCGGTGCTGGGCCCGGACGGCCCGATCGCCGCGATCTCGGTGGCCACGCGCGGCGAACTCGAACTGCGGCGGGTCGCCCCGCTGGTGTTCACCGCCGCCCGCCGGACCGCCGCGGAGATGTTCGCCGACGGCTCGCTGTCCGGTAGCAACTCGCCGGGGTCCCGGGCCCGTCTGGCCTGAACACCGTGCGCGCGAACGGAACTCAGATGTTCGTGCCGTCCGCGGGCACCCCGTCGGGCAGCTCGGCCGTGCCGCCGGAGCCGGAATCCGCTCCGGGACACGAGATTCCGAGGGTGTAGGCCGTCATCGACAGCGAGCCGTAGCTGTAGCCGTCGATCAGCGTGCCCGCGCCCTCGGAGGAGGCCGCGGCCAGGCCCGCCAGGTACAGCAACGGGATGAAGTGATCAGGCGTCGGCACCGCGAGCCCGTAGTCGCGCTGGTCGGTCAGCGCCAGCGCGTCGGCGGGCCGGTCCAGCATGATGTTCCGGGCGGCCTCGTCGAAGCGCTGGGCCCAGTCGAAGCCGGTGTCCGGGCGGCTGGGATCCATGCCGCGCAGATTGTGCACCACATTGCCGCTGGCCACGATGAGAATCCCGCTCTCGCGCAGCGCGTTCAGCCGGATGCCGAGCTCGAGGTGGTATTCGAGCGGCTTGTCGGCGTTGATGCTGAGCTGCACCACCGGGATGTCGGCGTCGGGGAAGGCGTGCCGCAGCACCGACCAGGACCCGTGGTCGATGCCCCAGCTGTCGGTGTCCGCACCGACCCAGTTCGGTTTCACCGCCTCGCTGACTTCCTCGAACAGCGCGGGCAGGCCGGGGGCCGGGTACTGCACGGCGAACAGCTCCGGCGGGAAGCCGTAGAAGTCGTGGATGGTGCGCGGGTACGCCATCGTGGTCACCGCGGTGGCGTTGATGTACCAGTGCGCGGACACGATCAGAATCGCGCGCGGGCGGGGCACGCTGCGGCCGAAGGCCTGCCAGGCCTCGGTGTAGCGGTTGCGTTCCAGGGCGTTCATCGGGCTGCCGTGGCCGAGGAACGCGGCGGGCATCCGGGTGACGGGATCGGCGGCGGTCATCGGGGATCGACAGTATCCGGCGCCGGGACCGGGCGCGGCGGTTGCGGTCCGCGGGTCCGGGTGCGGCCGTGGTTGTCGACGGCGGCATCGAGGGACAGGTTGATCTCCATCAGCTGATCGATGGTGTCACCGTGCAGCCGCACGAACTCCTGGCGGGCCTTGCCGCGGCGGAACGAGATGAACGAGCGGTCGGACTCGAGCTGCCAGGTGTACCAGAACAGATACGGCACGGTGAGCGCGAAATTGACTATGCCCCAGACGATCCAGACGTCATTGTTGAACCAGCCGTCCGACGGCATCACCTTCGGGAAGATGTTGTAGATCGCGATCGCCAGCATGAGCACGGGCAGCGTGTAGATGCGCGCCATGATGTACAGCTCGGGCCGGCCCTTGACCAGCGGGTAGATCTCGGCGACCGCGAGGATGCAGATGCTGGCGGCGAAGTGCTCCTCCTCGGGCGGGTAGCCGCCGAAGGTGAAGCACAGATTCCAGGTGGTGTAGAGGAAGTTCCAGGCCATGGTCGTGTAGGCGACCAGTTCGGCATTGCGGCCCGGCAGGATCTCCCAGAAGCGCGGCGAGTACGGAATCGTCAGGCACAGTCCGAGTCCGACGGCGGCGTTCCAGTAGTTGCCGATCTCCGCGTCGCGCAGGGTGGCCTCGGCGATGTTCAGGAACAGGATCGCGTAGGGGAACCACAGGAACCGCGGATTGCGCAGGATGTCCCAGATCCGGCCCACGCGTTGCTCGGCGACCGCGATGCGCATGGCCCCGACGAGGGTCAGCGGAATCAGCACCGACAGGATCTTGGCCCAGGAGAACCAGTTCACCAGTCCGATATCGCGTCCCGGTCCCCAGATCCAGAGCGGAAACGTCAGCAGCGACAGCCCCCACACCCACATCGCCGGCCGCGGATGCACCCGCATGTAGTCGACGATGACCCACAGGATCGCGCAGAAGACGAGCATCGATACCGCGGTCACCCAGGTGAAGGGAGCCGGGTTCCCCGAAACCGCCTCCGAGGCCGCACTGATCACGCTGAACCGCCTTCCCTGAATGGACTTGCTAACCTCCAGCAATATCAACCCGACGATAGCTCAGCCGCTCCGGAATCAGTGGCGACACCCGGCACCGGGGTAGCGGCACCGCCCGCGGTGAATCCCGCTGCTCGGCGGCCGGAACGGCCTATTCTGACTATCGGGTTCGCCCTCGTCGCCGGGCCCGTTCTCCGCTGCGAACGCGTCCACCTTCGGGAGTTGTCTTGATCGACGAGCAGCCGATCGTCTTGACCGACGAGTTCTTCCAGGACCCGCACGCGACCTATGAACGGCTGCGGGAGCGCGGGCCCGTCCATCACGTCCGGTTCCCGCACGGCGTGATCGGTTGGCTCGTCACCGATTACGCGCTCGCGCGCCAGGTGTTGAGCGAGCCGACGATCAGCAAGAATCTGCGGGCCGTCGCCGATGACAACCGACTGGTCGGTGGGGCGACCATCGCCGACCCCGGCAACAGTCAGCACATGCTCAATGCCGATCCGCCCCACCACACCCGCATGCGGAAGCTGGTCGATCGGGCCTTCACCCCCGCCGCGGTCGCCGCGCTGGCACCACGCATCACCGCGATCGCCGACGAGCTGCTCGACACCATCGCCCCCGGCGAGACGGTCGATCTGCTGCGGCAGTACGCCTTCCCGTTGCCCATCACCGTCATCTGCGAACTGCTCGGCGTGCCCGCCGCCGACCGCACCGACTTCCAGCGCTGGTCGGGCGAGTTGGTGACCGCTCAGAGCCACGCCGCCAAGGCCGACGCCAACACGCAATTGGCGAAATACTTCGACGACCTGATCGCCGAGCGGCGCAGCGACGGGGGCGCTGACCTGCTGTCGGGTTTGATCCGCGCGACCGAGGCGGGCGATCGGCTCAGCCCCGACGAGCTCCGGTCGAATGCGCTGCTGCTGCTCATCGCCGGGCACGAGACCACGGTGAACCTGATCGCCAGTTGTGTCCCGGCCCTGCCCGACGATGCCCGGGTCCGCCAGTCGATCGCGACGGATTCCCTAGCCACCAAGGCTTTCCGTGAGGAAGTGCTGCGCTATCACAGCCCGGTACACATCACCACGTTCCGCTACACCACCGCCCCGATCACACTGGCCGACCTCCGGATCGAGGCCGGTGAGCTCATCATGGTCTCCCTCGGCGCGAGCAATCGGGATCGCGGCCGGTTCGCGGACCCCGACACCTTCCACCCGGACCGAATCGACAACCACCACATCGCCTTCGGCTACGGCGCTCACTTCTGCCTCGGCGCGCCGCTGGCCCGCCTGGAGACCGATATCGCGCTGAGCCGCCTGCTCACCCGATTCCCGGCGCTCACCCTCGCCATCGATTCCGCACGGCTGCGCTGGCGGCCCAGCGTGGTGATCCGCGGCCTCACCGAACTGCCGGTCCACTGCCGCTGACCGCACAGCGGAAGTGTTCGCGGACAACTAATGTCGGGCTCTCGAGACTAGGGAGTACCGCGTGACCACACACACCGAAGCCCGCCCCTATCCGTTCGGCGAGCCGGTCCGGCTCGATCCGCCGCCGCTCGTAGCGAAACTGCAACGCGAGGAACCGATTTCCCGTGTGCTGCTGCCCTTCGGCGGTGAAGCCTGGCTCGTCACCCGCTACGCGGACGTGCGCGCGGTGCTCAGCGACGCCCGGTTCAGCCGCGCCGCCACCGTCGGGCGGCTGGATGTGCCGCGGGTGCGGGAAACCCCTGCGCTGCCCAATATTCCGACCAGCATGGACCCTCCGGAGCTGACCCGGCTGCGCAAGCTGACCATGACCGCGTTCACCTCCCGCCGCGTGCAGGAACTGCGCCCGCGCGCCGAGCGCATCGTCGAGGAGCTGCTGGACGCCATGGAGGCCGCGGGCTCGCCCGCCGACCTGGTGGACGCGCTGGCGCTGCCCCTGCCGGTCACCGTCATCTGCGAAATGCTCGGTGTCCCACCACAGGACCAGCATCGCTTCCGCGACTTCTCCGACGCCATCATGTCCACGACCGCGGTCAGCGACACCGACCGCCTGAACGCCTACGCCGCCGTCGCCGGGTATCTGACCGAACAGATCGCGGTGCGCCGCGCCGAACCCGCCGACGACCTGCTCGGCGCGCTGGTGGCGGCCCGCGACGACGAGGACCGGCTCAGCGAGGACGAACTCATCACCCTGGGCATCACCTTGCTGGTCGCCGGGCACGAGACCACGGCCAATCAGATCGCCAACTTCACTTACGTGCTCCTGACCGAATCGGGCGAATGGGATCGGCTGCGGGCCGATCCCGGGCTGGTCCCGACCGCCATCGAGGAGCTGCTGCGCTACGTCCAGGTCGGCAACGGCGGCGCGTTCCCGCGCATCGCCACCGAGGACATCGAACTGTCGGGCACCCTGATCCGCGCCGGGGAGTCGGTGTTCGTCGATCTGCAGGCCGCCAACCGCGACGAGACGGTTTTCGAGAATCCTGACACCCTGGATCTGAGCCGGCATCACAACTCGCACTTGACATTCGGGCACGGATTCCATCACTGCGTGGGGGCGCACCTGGCGCGGCTCGAATTGGACGTCACCTTGTCCGCACTGCTGCGACGCTACCCGGAATTGCGGCTCGCGATTCCGGCCGCCGAAATCGAATGGAAGACCGGCATGTTGTTGCGTGGGCCGAAGGCGCTTCCGGTGGCTTGGTAGCCAAGTGAATACGCGCCGTCGAATGAGACAGATCTGACTTACAGCGGCGCGATGACCGGATTGACAGACAAGTCTGTGCACCGACCCCGGTCACACCCTGCGGGGGCGACCGAATCGCTCTGAGCTGCAAGGCTGTTGAGAGTGGCGGCTCACATTGACAGCATCGAGCAGGTGCCGATAGCGTGTTGCCATGACGTTGCGGGTCGGCTGATCAACAACGCTTAATTGTCGGGGTCTGTGGTCGGGATTGTTTTGTGAGTAATTTTGAATCGGTTCCGCATTCGTGTGGGACGACATCGTTTCAGTTTGGAAATACCGCATGCCTTCGGTGATCTCGGCGATAGTCGTCGACGAATTGATTCGCAACGGCGTGCAATGGTTCGTGTATTGCCCCGGCTCCCGGAACGGTCCTCTCGGATTCGAACTGGCCCGCCGAGCGCGCGCCGGGGAGATCAACCTTCAGGTCCGTCTCGACGAACGCTCGGCAGCCTTTGTGGCACTGGGCATCACGAAGGCGACCGGCATTCCGGCGGCGGTGGTGACCACCTCGGGCACGGCGGTGTCGAACCTGCTGCCCGCCGTCACCGAGGCCAACTACTCCGATCTGCCGCTGGTGCTGGTGACCGCGAATCGGCCGCCGGACGTGCTGGGCACGGGGGCGTCGCAGACGGTGGATCAGACCGCGTTGCTCGCCTCGCAGGTGCGCCACGTGCAGCAGCTGTGGTCCGGCGACTCGTCCGGCGCGACGGCCAACGGCGTGCTGCGCTCGCAGGTGTGCCGCGCACTCGGCATCGGCACCGGCCGGCTGGTCGGCCGCCCGGGCCCGGTCCAGCTCGACGTGCCGCTGTCGTCGGGCCTGCCACCGCAACCCGAAACCTCCTCTCCCGCAGGCCGTCCCGGCGGCACGCCGTGGATCGCCATGCCCGAGATCCCGCGCTCGCAGCACCCGGACGCCACCGAGATCGATCTGCGCCGGCCCACGCTCGTCATCGCCGGCGACGGGGCCGATCCGGCCGCGCTGCCGGCGCACCTGCCGTGCATGGCCGAACCGACCGTCGAGGTCGGCGACCGTCGACGCCTGCACCCCTGGGTACTGGACCAGGTGCGACCCGAGCAGGTCGTGGTGTACGGCCGGCCGACCCTGCACCGCAATGTCGGCCGGGTGCTGGCCCGGCCGGGAGTGCGCAGTGTGCTCGTCGCCGGCGGCGGCGACTGGCTCTATGCCGCACCCGATATCGAAGTGCTGTCCCGGAATCCGCGCTGGACCGGCGCCGCGTCGCCGGTCTGGATCGAGGAGCTCGAACGGGCCGACACGATCGTGCGCGACGCGTGGACCCGGACCATGACCGAACCCGCCAACCGCCGCACCGGCGTCGGCGTGGCACACGCGGCGCTCAACGCGCTGCGGCCCGGCGACCTGCTCTGGCTCGGGGCGTCCAACGCGATTCGCGACGTCTCGCTGACCGGCCTGGTGCCGCCCGGCGTGCAGGTGCTGTCCAACCGCGGTGTCGCGGGTATCGACGGAAACGTCAGTGCCGCAACGGGAGTCGCGCTGGCGAATCCGGACCGCACCGTCGTCGCGCTGCTCGGCGACCTGACCTTCGCCTACGACGCGTCGGGGTTGCAGACCGGGCGGCTCGAGCGGATGCCCGCTAATCTGATCATCGTCGTGTCCAACGATTCCGGTGGCGGCATCTTCGAGCTCCTCGAACAGGGCGACGCCCGCTACAAGCGGGAACCCTACGGCGACACCTTCGAGCGGATCTACGGCACGCCGCAGAACATCGACATCGCCCACCTGTGCAGCGCCTACGACGTCGCGCACGCCACGGTCGAGATCGACGACCTGCCCGCGACGCTCGGGCGGGCCCGCACGGCGCAGCGCCTGTCGGTCCTCGAAATACCCGTCACCCGAACCGCTTTGCGCGATGTGCACGCGGGCACCCGGCAGGCCGCCGAGGAGGCCTTCGACGCCACAGCGGTCTCGGCGATGAATCTCGAGCTGGAGCTGCACTCCTGATGCCACACCCCGCCATTCCCTTGACTCCCCTGCTCCTCCCCGAAGATCCCGACGCCGCGGTCGATGCGCTGCAACGCGCCATCGAACTCGCCTACACCGGTGAGCAGGCGATCGCACCGGTCACCGATTCCGCTCAGGCACAGCAGCTTCCGCCGACCGTGCCCGCCACCACGGCGGTGCTGCTGTCCACCTCCGGATCCAGCGGTGTGCCCAAGCGAACCCTGTTGTCCCGCAAGGCTTTGCTGGCCTCGGCGCAGGCCAGCGCGGAACGGCTCGGCGGCGCGGGCGACTGGCTGCTGTGCCTGCCGGCCGGGTTCGTCGCGGGCTTCCAGGTGATCTCGCGGGCCGCGCTCGGCGGCACCCGCGTGACCACGCTGCCCGGCGGCCACTTCGATCCGGCCGCCTTCGCCGCCGCGGCCCGGCGCATGCCCGCCGGCCGCCGCTACGCCTCGCTGGTGCCCACCCAGGTCACCCGCCTGCTCGCTGACGCCGAATCCCGCAGCGCTCTGGGCTGTTTCGACAAGATCCTGATCGGCGGCGCGCGCCTGGACGAGGAGACCGGCCGCAGGCTGCGCGAGCTCACCGATGCCGTGGTGACCTACGGCATGACCGAGACCTGCGGCGGCTGCGTCTACGACGGCGTCCCCCTGCGCGGTGTCGAGGCGCGCATCGTGGACGGACTCATCCACCTGGGCGGCGACGTGGTGGCCGACGGCTATCTCGGCGACGCCGGCGAGCAGCCCTTCTATCGCGAGGGCGACACGCGCTGGTACCGCACCTCCGATCGCGGGCACTGGTCCCAGGACCTGCTGGTCCCGACCGGCCGCGTCGACGATCTGATCAACACCGGCGGGGTCAAGGTCTCCGCGGTCGCGATCGAACAGGCGCTGACCGGCGTTCCGGGGATCGAGTCCGCAGTGGTCATGGGCGTGCCCGACCGCGAATGGGGCGAGCTCGTCGGCGCGTACATCGTGACCCGCCGAGCGATCCCGGACCTCGAACCGCTGCGCGACAGCGTCCGGCGACGCCTGGGCCGCGCGGCCGTGCCGAAGCGTTTCGTGCTCGGCACCGAGCTGCCCCTGCTGCCGAACTCGAAGATCGACCGCCGCGCCGTGCACCAACGACTGACCACCACCGAATCGGAGCCCACCCATGCATGATCCCGTGCGATTCCGCCTAGCCGGCGCGAAAGGCCGGTGGGCTTGGACGGCCCGCTGATCTGTTACGACAACCTGGCCGAGGCCGAGGCCGCCGTCCGCGCGGGGGCCTACGGCAATCTGGTGGCGGGGGCGATCCCCTTCGACACCGAACTCGCCGGCTCCTCGCTGTACCTGGGCTGGCGCAACGACGCCCGCACCCGGCCCGGCGCCGGCGCGCATCCCGAATTCCGTTGCGACATCGAGTTCAACGACGCCGCGATCGCGAACTACCTGCGGCTCATCGACGATGCCCTGACGCAGCTGCGGGCGCCCGGCACGGACCTCGAGAAGATCGTCATCTCGCGCTGCGAACGCTATTTCTACGACGGCGTCGTCGACCCGCACGCGCTGTTCGAGCGGTTCGCGGAGCTCTACCCGAACGCGCGCAGCTACTTCGTCGAGCACCTCGACCACCCCGGCGTGTACACCATGGGCGCGAGCCCGGAACTGTTCCTGGCCAAGTCCGGTGCCACCATCACCATGACGCCGCTGGCCGGCACAGTGCTGCGCGACACCCGCCTGCCCGACTCCGAGGACAAGGAGCGCGCCCGCGCCATCCTGTTCGACGACAAGTACCTGGCCGAGCACCGGCACCTGGTCGATTTCATGGTCAAGGGCCTGGCCGCCTTCTGCCCCGACCTCGACTATCCCGGCGACCCGGAACTGGTGAAGGCTCCGGGCGTGTGGCACTTGGGAACTCCCATCACCGCCCGCCTGATCGACCCCGAGACGCCGGTGACCGACCTGGTCGCGGCCCTGCACCCCTCCCCCGCGGTCTGCGGGGTGCCGCAGGCGCTGTCGCGCCGCATGATCGCCGACTACGAACCCGCGCGCGCCTACTACGGCGGCCTGGTGGGCTGGCTCGACAGCACCGGCGACTGCGAGTTCCACATGGCGCTGCGCGGACTCGAATTGGATTCCCACCGTAGCGATCTGACGCTGCGGGCCGGCGGCGGCGTGGTGTCGCGCAGCCGCATCGACGACGAATTCGCCGAGACCTCGGCCAAACTGGCCACCATGCGCCGCGTGCTGGGGATCCCGTGATGCGCGACGCGGTCATCGTCGCGGCGGTGCGCACCCCGATCGGACGCGGTAAGCAGGGCGGCGCGCTCGACGGCGTGCACCCGGTGGATCTGATGGCGCACAGCCTGCGCGCCGTCATCGATCAGGCCGGGATCGATCCGGCCCTGATCGACGAGGTCATCGGCGGCGTGGTCAGCCAGGTCGGCGAACAGGCCACCAATGTCACCCGGCGCGCCTCGCTGGCGGCCGGGTTCCCGGAATCGGTGCCCGCCAGCACCATCGACCGCCAGTGCAGCGCCAGCCAGCAGGCGTTGCGCTTCGCCGCGCACGCGGTCATCGCCGGCGACTGCGATCTGGTCGTCGCCACCGGCGTCGAATCGGTGAGCCGGATTCCGATGGGCACCAGCCTGCTCGACGTCGACAACCTCACCGGTTCGGCCTTCCTCGAACGCTACCCGCAGGGTGTGCCGTGGCAGGGCATCAGTGCCGAACTCATCACCGCGCGTTGGGATTCGGTCGCAACCAGCTCGACGACTACGCGCTCGAGAGCCACCGCCGCGCCGCCGAGGCCACCGCGCGCGGCGGCTTCGACGCCGAGCTGACCTCGCCGATCAACGGCCTGGCCCGCGACGAGACCATCCGATTCGACTCCACCGCGGCCGGCCTCGGCGCACTGCCGCCCTCGTTCTACAACGAGGCCATCGCCGCGCGCTTCCCCGAGATCGCCTGGCACATCACCGCCGGCAATGCCAGCCAGCTCGGTGACGGCAGTGCCGCGGTCGTGGTCACCACCAGCGAGAACGCCGCCCGCCTCGGGCTGAAGCCGCTGGCGCGCATCCGCAGTCACATCGCCGTCGGCGACGACCCGTTCCTGATGCTGACCGCCGTCGTCCCGGCCACCGAGAAGGTGCTCAAGCAAACAGGTTTGACGCTGGCCGACATCGATCTCATCGAGATCAACGAGGCCTACGCCAGCGTCGTGCTGGCCTGGGCGCGGGAAACCGGGGCCGACCTCGATCGGGTGAACGTCCACGGCGGCGCGATCTCACTGGGCCACCCGCTCGGCGCCAGCGGCGTCCGGCTCACCGCCACCCTCGTGCACGCCATGCACGAGCGCGGCGCGCGCTACGGTCTGCAGACCATGTGTGAGTCCGGCGGCCAGGCCAATGCCATGATCCTGGAAGCACTCTGACGCGGCGCGCCGATCAGCCGGCGGCGCGGGCCGCGGCCAGGATGGCGGCCAGCGCCGGGTCGCCGTCGGCGATCTCGGCGAACGCCGCGGCCAGCGCCTCCTCGTAGGTCGTGCGGGCCGCGCGGTAGCGCTCGCGGCCGGGGTCGGCGAGCACCGTGTAGACGCCGCGCTTGTCGTCGGGGCACAGGTCCCGATAGGTGAGGTCGGCGGCGTTCAAGCGCCCGACCAGCCGGGTGACCGAGCTCTGGTTCAGGCCCAGCTTGTCGGCGAGTTCCTGCATGCGCAGTTCACTGTCGGGGGCCTGATCGAGGAAGCTCAGCGCCCGGTATTCGGACAGCCCCAGCCCGTGGCGGCGCTGCAGGACGGTCGCCAGGCGGCTCTCCACCTGCGCGTGCAGGATCAGCATCCGGTTCCAGAGTTGGGCGTCCGCACCGGTTTTCGCCACTCGGGCCTGCGACGGCATCGACTCACTCCCTCGAACTGACGCGTGGCCGGCCAGGTCCGCGGCCACTGGGTCTTGACACGAGTTTACATGTACATGCATGCTTTTCGGGCAACTACTTGCACGTACATACAACAACATGAAGGAGCGCGACTCCCATGGCCTGGATCTACCTGCTCATCGCATCGGTCTTCGAGATCGTCTTCGCCCTGGCGACCAACGCCACCCACGGCTTCACCGTCCTGGGGCCGTCCCTGCTCACCGCCGCGGCGGCCGCGGGCGGCATCTTCTTCCTCGGCCTCGCGCTGAAATCCCTCGACGTCGGGGTCGGCTACACGGTGTGGACCGGCATCGGGTCGGTCGGCACGGTCCTGTTCGGGGCCATCGTGTTCGGCGAAGCGTTCACCCCGGCCAAGGTGGCGGCCTTCGCGTTGATCATCGGCGGCGTCCTCGGATTGAAGCTCGCCGACAAGCTCACCGGCACAACGGCCTGAACCCCCGGACCGACCATCGTTCCCGTACAACCGTTTTCGAGGAGAACCGTCATGTCCTGGGTCTACCTGCTCATCCGCCGCCGTCTTCGAGGTCGCCTTCGCACTCGGCACCAATGCCACCAAGGGATTCACCCGGCTGTGGCCGTCGGTGTTCACCCTGGCCGCCGCCGCGGCCGGCATCTACACCCTCAGCCTCGCGCTGCGCACCCTCGATGTTGGGGTGGGCTACACGATCTGGACCGGCCTCGGCTCCATCGGCACCGTCGTGCTGGGCGCGCTCATCTACCGGGAGAAGATCAACGCGCCCAAGGTCGTAGCGTTCGGAGCCATCATCGCCGGGGCGCTGGTGCTGCGCCTCGCGAGCTGACGCGTTCAGCCGAGCAGATAGGCCGGGGTGGCCCGCGGCCCGGCCTTGGTCACGAAGTCGCGGCGGAGCCGATGGAACGGTGAGGCGGGATCGAAGACCTCGCGGTTGAGGTGTTCGAGCTCCTCGGATCGATACACCGCCAAGGGTTTCGCCGCTTCGTCGGCCGCGCGACGGCGCCGCTTCTCGTCGATGCGGGCGGCGAGGTCGGTGGCGGCGGCCAGCTCCGCGGCCTGGCGTCGGACCCAGGTGCGGAACTCGGCCGGATCACCGGCCGCCACCCGATCCACCAGGCCCAGCCGGGCCGCGGAGCGAGCGCCGATCGGAAGGGCCTCGCCCGTCAGACGATCCGCGCACTCGGCGCCGACACGACGCGGCATGGTGTAGGTCCAGTACTTCGAACCACGCAGGCCCGACAGGCGGTAGTGCGGGTTCAGCACCACCGACTCCCGGCACCACACCTCGTCGCCGGCCAGCGCCAGCATCACCCCGCCCGCGGCGGAATTGCCGGGCAGCGCGGAGATCACGAGCTTGTCGGTGGTGGTGAGGATGGCCTCGACCAGATCGTTGAAGGCGTTGACATTGCGCCACGCCTCGGCGGCCGGATCCGCGGCCGCCTCGATCACATTGAGCTGGATGCCATTACAGAAGAAGTCCCGGGCCGGACCCAGCACCAGCACCTTCACCGGGCGGGCGCAGGCCTGCCGGTAGGCCGCCAGCAGGCGTTCGCACTGGGCGGTGCTCAACGCGCCGCCGGCATAGGTGAAGCCCAGGTAGCCGACCTCGTCGTATTCGTAATACCGCAGCTCCGACCAGGTGACGCGGACCGCCGCCTCGCACGGGCTGACCGGCACGTCCGGGACATCGGCCAGTGGTTCGGGGCCGAGCACCTCGGTCGCGGGCAGCTTGTAGGTGGCCGGGCCGCCGGGCAGCGGGCGGGCGCGCAGTTGCGGGATCCAGACCGCGCCGTCGACGGTGGCGCGGCAGATCGCGCCGTCGCGGGTGGCGATCACGCTGCCGGGGGCACCGCGCAACCGGTCCTCCAGATGGCCGCCGTAGAGAAACACTTCGCGGCCGTACAGCTGGTCCAGGACACCCGGATTCGAGTCGGCGGCACGGAGTTTGCGCAGCACGGTGGCGGTGCTGTCGTGTGCCCAGTCGATGCGGCGGAAGTACTGGGTGTAGGGCGGAGGCGGCGGCGCGGACACCTCGAGGCGCGAATCGATCGGCTCGGCGCCGGTGCGCTCGAACCGTTCGATCGCGCGCAGCAGGGCCCGCACCGCGGCATCGGCGACCTCGGTCCGGTACAGCTCGCTCTTACCGCACTGGCGCAGCGGGAACGTTTCCGAGGCCCAGACCGGACCGGCACCTGAGGCGCCGACCGCCCGCTGCACGGTCACGCTCCAATAGGGGGCGTTGGTGCCGATCGCCCAATCCAGGGACGACGGGCCGTGATCGCCTTCGGGTCCCGGGTTCACCTGCAGCACGACATGGCGGGCGCACAGGTCCGCCGGGACCTGATCGGCGAGCATGAGCCCGACGATCAGGTCCGGTTCGAAGGCCTGTGCACCCGCCCGCGTGTCGTCGTCACCGAGCGCCAGTTCGATCCCGATCCGATGGCCCCGCTCGACCAGCTCGCACCGGACGCGTTGCGTCAGGCTGTCGAAAGCGCCGGCCAGCAGCAGGATACGCACCGGATTCCTCCTCGAAACGTGGTTCGGCATTGAACCAGCTAATTACTTCTATCTAGAAGTAATTGACCGAACCAGGCTTGACAAGTTCCGGAATCAAGCTGTTACCAAAGGAAATCCAGAAGGGAAGCACTCTATCCCTTATGGCAATCGGTGCGGATCGGCTATCGAACGGCGTTTCAGCACATACTTGGTTAACGATCAGCAGCTGGACGGAACCGGATCCCCGCGGAAACGGGACTCCACGTAGTTCCAGGCATCCGGGAAACCGGCGACCGCGGTGGTCATGTGCTCGGCGATCTCGAACGGCCGGAACACCACCGGCGCACCCGCCTTGCAGTAGCGGTCCGCCACCTCGGCCACCGGAGCGAAGGCGGTCAGCTCGTCGAAACGGCCCTGCCAGAAGTAGGTCGGGGCGGTCGGGACGGCGGAGTTGTAGCGCAGGCTGTTCTCCCGCAGCACCTCGTGCGCCACCGGCGAATCCATCAGGCTCTTGGACGCGGCCAGCTGATCGGCGCTGCGGAAGGCGCCGTGGAACAGCAGGAAGCGGCGGCAGGCGTCGTGGGTGAATTCCCGGAACCACAGGCCGTTCTCGTTGAGCTGATCCGAGATCGGCAGGCGGTCCGGATATTCGCGCTCCAGGCCCATCGCCGCGGCGAAGGCCAGGCCGAAGCCCGGGTGCGGCGCGAAGCCCAGCGACAGCGCCATCTCCTCCAGGTCGGCCGGAATGCCGCCCGCCACCACGGCGTCCAGCTTCAGGTCCGGGGCGTACTCCGGCTGCAGCGCACCGGCCCACGCGGTGGCCATGCCGCCGCCCGAGTACCCGGCCAACGCGACCGGTGAGCTACCCAGCCCCAGCTCGGCGACCTTGCGGACCGCCTTCACGCTGTCGAGGGTGACCATGCCGCTCAGCTTGGCCGCACCGTAGGCGACATTGGGCCCCAGGTAGTCCGGCATCGAGATGGCCCAGCCGCGTCCGATCGGCAGCATCGCGCCCGCGCCGTCCTGGAGTTCGCCGTTGAACAGCGACCGCGACGGATTGCACTGCGAGCCGAGGGAATTGATCAGGGCCTGATACGACACCAGCGGCGGGTTCTTGACGCCCTTCGGCATCAGCACCGTGGTCATGCCCAGGATCGGCTGGCCCTGGGAATTGGTGCTGCGGAAGGCGACCTGCCAGCCGTCGGTGCCCACGTACAGGCCGGTATCGATGCGGCGGGTGCGGACCACGTCACCGGGCGCGAAACCACCCAGATCGGCGGGCGGGCTATAGAAAGGATCGGAATCCTGTGTGGGATAAAGGGGTTGAGCCGACACGGGTGCACACACGGCTCCCGCGGTCAGGATGCTCAGAGCCAGGACCACTGCCCTGGCGGATACTGCGAACAACGACGTTCCCTCACACTTCAGCCGTTCGAGTCTCGCGCCCCCGACTGCACGGCGAACGAACGATCGACCAACAAGCAACGGATTGGCATGCGGCACAGCCGCGCCCATGATTCGGTAGCGGACAGACAGCAAGCCCGTCGCGAATCGTACAGTGACGCTACAGCTAACCTGGCCCAGCGTCCAGATAGCCGGACAAAGCGGGCACGAACTGTCAGCGGGCAGTCCCACTCAGCAGCCGGTCGAGACCGCCGATCAGGAAAACGACCTGGTCCTCGTACAGCGCGGCCAACTCCTGCGCGGGCGGCGGCGTCGCGCCCGGATGCCAATCGTCGGCTCGGCTCAGCGCCTGCAGGAAGCCCATGAGCGCTATCGCCCAGCGCGCCTCCAGCCGTTCGGGATCCGATGCCGGGAACGCCCGGCGCAACTGGACGTGCAACTGATCGGGGAGGTCCTGTTCGGAGGCGATCAGCGCGGGATGCGATACCAGGGACAGCTGGGTGACGATCTTGATCCAGCGCATGCCGCGCGTCCGGTGCGCCAGCAGCAGGTCCCGATACGGCTCGGTGACCGCGCGCACCAGGGTCTCCGCGGTGGGCGGCTCGGCCCGCGCCGCCAGCACGTCGGCATTGGCGCGGATGCGGTCACGCACGGCCGCACCGAGATCGAGCAGCACCGCCGCGATCAGATCGTCCTTGGTTCCGAAGTGGTAGTTGACCGATGAGGGCCCGAGACCGGCCGCCGCGTTCACCGCGCGCACCGAGACGGCGTCCACGCCGTGGGCGGCGAACAGACGCTCGGCGGTCTTCACCAGCCGGGTGCGGGTCGCATTGCCCTGGCGGTTCTGCATCGGGACGGTCACATCACGAGCTTCGCACACGACGGCTGGAGACTCGTCGGCGCGGGGTTCGGAAGTGGATCGTCGGACCGATTTCTTTCCACCGAAACAGCCCATTATCGAGGTCGGAATGGCATCACTACCTGAGTTTTCCAATCATGTCCACTCACCGGGACGACCACATTTCTGGATCACTTGATCCAGGTTTACTCGGGGAACCGCTCCGGGCGACGAAGCCCGGCGCTCTGGGTAAGGAGATCCCTGTATGTGGACTGCTGAATCGATGAAGTTCGGGGCCTTCCTGGCCCCGTACCACCCCCTCGACGCCGATCCGGCGCTACAGCTGCGCCGCGACATCGATCTCATGGAACACCTCGACCACCTGGGCTTCGACGAGGCGTGGATGGGCGAGCACCACTCCACCGGCGCCGAGATCGTGCCCGCGCCCGACGTTTTCATCGCCGCGGCCGCCGAACGCACCGAGCGGCTGCGCTTCGGCACCGGCGTCATGTCGCTGCCCTATCACCACCCGCTGGTCACCGTCGACCGCATCACCCAGCTCGACCTGCAGACCCGCGGCCGCCTCATCTTCGGCACCGGGCCCGGCAAGATTCCGCTCGACGCGCACATGATGGGCATCAACCCCTCCGATCAACGCCGCCGCCAGGGCGAGGCGCTCGAGGCGATCCTGGCGCTGCTGCGCGGCGAGGTCGTCAACATGACCACCGACTGGTTCACCCTGCGCGACGCCCGCGCCCAGCTGCCGACCTACGATCCAGCCGGCATCGAGGTCGCCACCGCCTCCACCATCTCTCCCAACGGATCGGTGCTGGCCGGACAGCACGGGCTGTCGCTGCTGTCGCTGGCCGCCAGCTCGCCCATGGGATTCGAAGTGCTGGACCGCAATTGGGGCGTGTACGAGAAGGCGTGCGCCGAGCACGGGCACGTCGCCGACCGGTCGCGGTGGCGACTGGTCAACCCGATCTTCCTGGCCGAGACGCGCGAGGAAGCCGAACGCGCGGTGAGCCGGCGCATCGGATCCATGGCAGCCTACGTGAACCGGCAGACCGGCGAGAACCCGGCCTGGGCCGACACCCCCAAGGGGATCATCGACCAGTGGCGCAATGAGAACCTCGGCGAATTCGGGCAGGCCATCATCGGCACCCCCGGCGAGGCGATCGAACGGATCGAGAAGCTGATCGAGAAGACCGGCGGCTTCGGCACCATGCTCGTGCTGCACGTCGACATGGCGAGCTGGGAGGACACCAAGCGCAGCTACGAGCTGTTCGCCTCGGAGGTGATCCCGCACTTCAAGAACCGCAACCGCCGGCGCGAGGACAGCCTGCAGTACGCCGCCGACAACCGCGAGCTGCTGATCGGGCAGCTGGTCACCGCGATCACCAAGGCCCACACCGACTACTACGGCGAAGCCGCCGCGACAGGAGCGTGAACCCATGCGCGCCACACAGTTTCTGAACGGGGAGTTCACCGCCGCCGAGGTGGCCGAGCCGCCCGCCCTCGGCCCCGGACAGCTGCGCATCGCGGTCGCCGCGTGCGGCATCTGCGGCAGCGACCTGTCCATGTCGAAGGATCCCTGCCGGTTCGTGCAGGTGGCCACCGACAGCGGATATCCGCTCGCCACCTTCGACACCGAGCGGCCGGTGGTGCTCGGGCACGAATACGCGGGCACCGTCACCGAAATCGGGGCCGGGGTAGCCGATTTCGCGGTCGGCGACAGGGTGGCCGGGATCGGGCTGGCCACCGAGACCGCGACCGGGATTCCGACGATCATCGGGTATTCGAACGACTATCACGGGGCGTTCGGCGAGTCGATCGTGGTGGACGCGTACTGGGTTCGGCATGTGCCCGAAGGGTTGTCGCTGGAGCACGCCACGCTGGCCGAACCGCTGCACGTCGGCGAGATGCACGTACAGCAGTCGGGGCTCACGCCCGAGGACTCCGCGCTGGTGATCGGCTGCGGGACAATCGGGCTCGGCGCGATCATCGCGGCCAAGGCGCGCGGGGCGCGGCTGGTGGTCGCCTCCGAACCCTCCCCCAAGCGACGCGAACTCGCCCGGGCCGTCGGCGCGGACATCGTGGTCGATCCGCGAGAGCAGGACCCGATCGCGGCCTGGATGGCGGCGGTGGCGCAGCAGGATTCGGTGGTCGGGCAGTCCGGCACCGGCATTCTCATCGCCTACGAGTGCAGCGGACGCGCGGGGATTCTGGCCACGCTGATGCGGACGATGCCGTTCAATTCGCGGATCCAGGTGCTGGCCGCGCCGTTCGCGGACGAGCCGATCATTCCGGTGGTCGGCCAGTTCCGGCGGATCGCGATCAACTTCGGGCACGGGCCGTACGAGAACGCCTACGACATCACGTTGGAGCGGCTGGCGTCCGGGTTGATCGACGCCGAGGCGATCATTACCGGCCGGGTCGGGCTCGACGGGGTGGCCGAGGCGTTCACCGCGCTGCGCGACCCGGAGGAGCACGTGAAGATCCTGGTGCTGCCGGGCAGCTGAGCGGCCGGTTTCGTCTGAATTTCGGGGTGGAGGGCTGCGCGGTTGGGGCCCTCCACCCCGAACCCGGCTAATGCACAGCACGGCCAGCAAACCACCCTTGTCCGACATGCGGGTTCGCCGTGAAATCCCCGAAAAGGGCTGGTAACCGGTAACGATCGAGATCATTGGAAAGCACTCCGGAGCGGGTCCGCCAGTTCCGCCACGTGACAGGATAGTCTGGCGAAATGTCGGCAAACAATGCTGTTCGGGAGGCCGGGGCGGCCACAGGCGAAGCCCAGGTGATTGCCTTGTGCAATCAGAAGGGCGGCGTCGGAAAGACCACCTCGACAGTCAATCTGGGTGCCGCGCTTGCCGAGTGCGGGCTGCGGGTGCTGCTGGTGGATCTCGACCCGCAGGGCGCGCTGTCCGCCGCCCTGGGCGTCGCACACCACAATCTGGAACTCACCGTCTACGACCTACTAAGCCGCAACGCCCCACCCATCGACGACGTGCTGATCAAGACCACCGTCCCCAACCTGCATCTGCTACCCAGCAATATCGATCTCTCCGCGGCGGAGATCCAGCTGGTCAACGAGGTCGGCCGCGAACACTCGCTGGCGCGGGTACTCGACCCCATCCGCAACCGCTACGACTTCATCCTCATCGACTGCCAGCCGTCGCTCAGCCTGCTCACCGTCAACGCGCTCGCCTGCGCGGACGGCGTCATCATTCCCATGGAATGCGAATACTTCTCACTACGCGGCCTGGCCCTGCTCAACGACACCATGGAGAAGGTGCGCGAGCGCCTCAACCCGCGCCTCGAACTATCCGGCATCGTGGTCACCATGTTCGACCCGCGCCTGCTGCACTCCCGCCAGGTCCGCGACCGAGTCGCCGAAACCTTCGGTGAACAGCTCTACGACACCATGATCTCGAGAACCGTCCGCTTCCCCGACTCCACCATCGCCGGCGAGCCCCTCACCAGCTGGGCCCCGAAATCCCGTGGCGCCGAACAGTACCGAGAGCTGGCGCGGGAATTCCTGAAGCGCTCCGGCCGCGACGAAGCCCAGTCCTCCCTGTCGTTGATGCAGTAAGCGGCGACCTTGTCGATAGTCGTTGCCGTGTAACCGCTTTCGATGACACTTTTATGGCATAAAGTGCCATTGATGGCATACCATGCCAGAAACAGTTCGGTCACCGACACCGTGACCGAGCGCCTCGAAGCGACCGGGGGAAGAAAGCATGAAGATTGGCGTTACCGGAGCCGCCGGCTTCGTCGGCACGAACCTGATCGACGCGTTGGTCGCCGAAGGGCACGACGTGGTCGCCATCGACCGTGTCCGCAACCCGCGCGTGCAATCCGATCAGGTCGGTTGGGTCGAAGGGGATGTGCTGAACCCCGACTCGATGCGCCGCGCACTCGAAGGCGTCGACCAGGTGTACCACCTGGTCGCGATGATCACGCTGCGGATGGAGGACCCGCTGGCGTGGCGAGTCAACACCGAAGGTGTGCGCCACGTCGCCGAAGCCGCACTGGCCGTCGGCGCACGCCGGTTCGTACATGTCAGCTCGGTGCACTCCTTCGACCAGGAGATCTGCGGGCCGGTTCTGGACGAGACCTCGCCGCGGTCGGAGCGCCCGGAAATCCCGGTGTACGACCGATCCAAATGGGCAGGCGAGCAGGAACTGCGCAAGGTCATCGACAAGGGCCTGGACGCGACCATCTGCAACCCGACCGGCATCTGGGGCCCGGTCGAGTACGCGACCGGAAAGTGGTCGCGGCTCAACGGAATTGCGCGCGATGCCGCACGCGGCCTGGTACCCGCATTCATCTCCGACGCCGCCTTCGACATCGTCGACGTTCGCGATGTCGTGGCAGGGGCCATGCTCGCCGCCGAAAAGGGCCGCACCGGAGAGAACTACCTACTCGGCGGCGACTACCGCCCACTCATCCAATGGGTCCGCCTCAACGCCCGCGTCGCCGGCCGCCGCGGACCCCGGATCGGCTTCCCACTGTCGATACTCAGCGGCATCATGCCGGTAGCCGAACCCATCTGCGCCGCACTCGGCTCGGACGTCCTCTCCCAAGCCATGCTCAATGCGCTATCAGCCGCACCGCGAGTGGACTACTCGAAGGCCAAACACGAACTCGGCTACGAGCCACACACTTTGGAACAGTCCGTCCGCGACTTCGTATCCTTCCTCGTCCAGTCCGGCCAGATGGACCGATGAGGGTGGTGAAACTGAACGGGTGATGTCGTGCGGCGGTCGGCTCGCCTTCGAAGACTGAGCCAGCTTGGATGACCGCCGCCGACGACTCGCCCCTAGGCGGCCCGAGCGAGTCTGACCGATGCTTGCTTGCCGAGCAGCCTGGCCTGCTCGATCTTCAAGCGGGCAAAGCGGTCCCGGGTGTATTCATGCAGTTCCTGCGCAGGAAATTTGATGATCGAGACGTAGTCGCCCAAGTCACCTTCCGTCCAGCGGGCCAGCGTGACCTCGTAGCCGGATACGTGGGCACAGAGCTCGAGCAGGACTGCGGGCATCTCTGTCTCGATCAGGAGATCCGCCTTCGAGACGATCACGTCGCGCATCGCCTTGATGTTCGGGATGAAAACGGTTGTCGCCCAGAATCTCCACTCCGCGAGGTCTCGCTCACTCGGTACGACGACGTCACAGATCGGGCATCGACCATCCCCAAGGGCGAAGTCCGCATGGAAGGCATCGAACGTGCGTTGATTCGCCTCCATCAGAGCCAGTAGCGGACCGTAGAACTCGCTCAGCTGCTCGTTGATTCGCACCAATCGTGCCTGGCGTTGACCTAGGCGAAGCCCGTTCAGATACGTCGCCATGTAGCCGACGAATGCCAACCCGACGGTCATCCCCACAGTGACCATACGAACGATGATAGAGCGGTTCACACACCGTCGGTACAGCACTAGGTAGCCTGGACGACTCACTAGTTGATCTTGAAGTTCCCCAAATACGTTGCGATACTGGACATTTCGGGTTCCCAGGGCGATCGCGCGGGCGTAGAATTAGCACATGGATTCGAATGGGGTGACACTCGACGACTGCGGTATCGCTGAACTGGCGGCCGCGGTCTCGACCCTGAGCGAATCCGTTCAGAACTCCACGTTGACGCAGTTCTCCGATGAGGATGTCGTGGCGTTGATGCAGCAGCTCGAAGGCTGCAAGCGGCAACTGGCCGCATTGGATACGCGCCTGATCATCGAAGCTGGCGAGCGGTCGCTGCATGCACGTTCTGGTGCGGGGAAGATGGTGCCGTTTCTGCGCCACACCCTCGGCCTGTCGCGGTATGACGCGGCACTGCGCGTGAAGGTGACACACCACTGCGGGGAATTCTTCGAACCGAGCGGCCATCTCCGTCCTGCGGTGCTCCCTGTTATGGCGGAAGCGTTTGCCGCGGGGGATATTTCGCGGGATCACGTCCGCAACATCATGGATGTGATGGACCACCTCCCGACCGACATCCCCACCGAAGCACGTACGGAAGCCGAGGAGATCCTCGTCGACTACTCGCGTGAAGGCTGGCCCGATGATCTGCCGAAGATCGGCCGGGACATTCTGGCGCGGCTCGATCCCGATGGGAAGGTTGTTTCTGATGCCGACCGTCGGCGTCGGCGTGGGATCACCCTGTGCCGCCCCGGCGTGGATGGTATGTCGCGGATCGAAGGGTGGATCACCCCGGAACTGCGTGCGTGCCTGGATGCTGTGTTCGCCAAGCTCGCCCGCCCGGGCATGTGCAACGTGGAGGACCCGGAAAGCCCTTCTGCCTCTGGTGGGTTCATCGCCGACAGCGTTCTCGACGCCGCCGCGGGCCGGGATCGGCGTGATGCCGGGCAGCGCACCCACGACGCGCTGATGGCTCTGGTGCAGCCGGGTGTGAACATGCGTGCCCTCGGCATGCACCGGGGCCTGCCGGTCGAGGTTGTTCTCACCATGAGCCTGACCGACCTGGAGAACGGGACCGGGGTGGCCACCACCAACACCGGCACCCAGATCTCCATCAACGAGGCACTGAAGATGGCCGAGGGAACCCACCCGGTGATCGCGGTCCTCGACGGGGACGGGATGCCGCTGTACCTGCAGCGTTCCCGCCGCACCGCCAACCGAGCCCAACGGCTCGCACTCATCGCCCGCGACAAGGGATGTACCCGTCCGGGTTGTGAACAACCCGCCTCGATGTGCGCCGCCCACCACGTCACCGATTGGGCCAAGGGCGGACCGACCGATATCAAGAACCTGACTCTGGCGTGCGATCACTGCCACGCGCTCGTCAATGACGGGCCCGATGGGTGGAAAACCGTTGTGATGGGCAAGGACTCACCCCATCGAGGCCGAACGGGGTGGATTGCACCGAAGAGTGTTGATCCCACCGGCACGCCGCGCGTGAACGATCGCCATCACGTGGGGCAGGCGATCGCGGCTGCGATCGATTCGAGTTGCCGAAAGTGGCGCTCACGGGCTGCGTGAATCCAGTGCTGCTCGTGTCCTGCTGGCGTGCGCAAAACTACATAGAGTGGGGTCGCCTCGCCTGCCCTACCGCACTTGGGCTGACGCCAAGCCGGGTGCCGTGAGCCGCCGATCCCGGCCCACGGACTGCACGGATCACCTTCTCGAGACACAAACCCAAAGACGACCTCAAGCTCTTCTTCCCCGGCACTACTCCAATAGTGCGTGTACCTCGACAACTTCAGAGTGCTTGTACCCCCACACCGGGCCGATCCACGGCCGAGCCGTAATTAGGCTGGAAGGCGAGCGAGCCTCCCAACCCAGCCAGCCCCTCTCCCTTCTCCAGGCGTCTTTTATCTTTTAGTCCTCTTTATCTTTTGACCCTTTCCTGATCCCCGGCGCTACACCCGAACGTGAACTCGATGCGCCTCCACAGCGTGACGAGTGTCCTCGGTTACCAGGTCAGCGTTGATATGAGCGCCCGCCATAGCGCCGGCAGCCGCGGAATTGCCGACTTGGGCGGAGAGATCGGTGACGTTGCCTGCCGCCCAGACGCCGGGAATGGTGGTTCGACCGGTGGGGTCGGTGGGGATGTGCTCGCCTGCGCCCATGGGGTGAGGGTGGGTGTGAGGCCGAGAAGGGTGAGGAAGGGGGCTCGGGCGACCATTCTGGTGGGGGCGACCAGGATTTTGCGGGGAACCACGGTGCCGGTGGTGAGGCGGACGCCGGTGATGCGGTCGTCGGCGATTTCGACGGAGGCGATTTCGCCTTCGACGATCCGGATTCCTCTGGCTGCCAGTTGTTCTGATTCCTCGGGGGTGGGCGGGGTGTTGGTGTGGGCGAAGTAGGTGATGTCGTCGCTCCACTGGCGGAAGAGGAGGGCCAGGTGGATTGCCATGGGGCCCAGGCCCAGGACGCCGATGGGGCGGTCTCGGGATTCCCAGCCGTGGCAGTAGGGGCAGTGGATGACGTCGTGGCCCCAGCGGGCGCGGAGGCCGGGGATGTCGGGGAGTTCGTCGACCAGGCCCGAGGTCACCAGCAGGCGGCGGGCTCGGGCGGTGCGGGAGTCGGCGAGGGTGATGATGAAATCTTCGCCGTCCCTGGTGATTTCGGTTACCTCGCCGGGGACGATGTGGCCGCCGAAGGAGCGGACCTCGTCGCGGCCGCGGGACAGTAGTTCGCCGGGTGGGACGCCCTCGCGGGCGAACAGGCCGTGTACGCGGTCGGCGGGGGCGTTGCGTGGGGCGCCCGCGTCGATGACGGCCACGGTGCGGCGGGCGCGGGCGAGCATGAGGGCCCCGTTCAGGCCGGCGGGGCCGCCGCCTACCACCACCACGTCGTAGTTGCTGTTCAGCTGATCGGTCATGGATGACCACCTCCTGACCACGACCATGCGGAAGATGACGGCGTATCGGCAACCTTCTTTGCCGATGTGGCAAACTGGGGTGATGACCGAGGATATCGACAGAGCCCTGGAAGGGGTGGGGCTGCGGCTGCGTGAACTGCGCAAACAGCGGGAGACGACGCTCGCGGAGCTGTCGGCGGAGACGGGGATCTCGGTGAGCACCCTGTCCCGGCTGGAGTCGGGAGCCCGGCGGCCCACCCTGGAGCAGCTGCTGCCGCTGGCACGCGCTCACGGAGTGAGTCTCGACGATCTGGTGAACGCGCCGATCACCGGAGATCCGCGCGTGCACACGCGGCCGATCACGCGGGGCGGGATGCAGATGCTGCCGTTGACGCGGCGGGCGGGCGGGATTCAGGCGTTCAAGATCGTGCTCGGGCCGAAATCCGGTCGCACCGAGCCCAACCCGCAGACGCACGAGGGTTACGAATGGCTGTACGTGCTCAACGGGCGACTACGGATGATCCTCGGCTCGCACGACCTGATCCTGGGACCGGGCGAGGCCGCCGAATTCGATACGCGAGAACCGCACTGGTTCGGCGCAGCGATGACGAACCGGTCGAGTTCCTGCCTGTTCGGCAAACAGGGTGAGCGAGCGCACTTCCGCGCCCGGCCGAAGAAGGACTGACGGCTACGCCTAGTAGCGCGGGCCGATCAGGGCCAGCGCGGTTTCGACTGCCACGTCGATGATTTCGATGATGTCGCGCCCGTCCTCCACGGTGGAAGCGATCAGTTCACGGAACCCGCCATAGAGGATCGTCGCCATCTGATGGGTCGGCGGATGCAGGCCCGCGGCCTGGAATTCGGTTGTGGCGGTCAAGGTCTGGATGAGGGTGATGAACGCGTCGGCGGCCTCGCGTTGCAGCTGCTGGGCCCGCTCCCCCAGCGCCGGAATATCGCGGATCCAGGCCAGGGTGATGCAGGTGTCCTCCCGCGACGCCCCGATCCACGCCTCGATCGCTGATGGATCTGGGTGTCCCAAGGTGCGGCCACGTCCACGGCCGCGTAGATCTGGTCGATGGTCTCGTTGTTGCGTTCGGCGAGCATGGCCACGAAGCAGTCCTGCTTGTCGGCGAAATGCTCGTAGAAAGTCCGCCGCGAGGTCTTGGCCAGGCGCACGATGTCGGCGACCGTGGTGTCGCGGTAGCCGCGCTCACGGACCGCGTCGGCCATGGCGTCGAGCAGACGCCGCCGGAAGCCGGAGTCGGCGGCGGTGTCGGCCCGCACAGCCGGGTCGGCACTGCTGGCGGGGTCGGCGCGGGTCACAAGCATCAGCGTAGTTTCCCGGATCTCGGTGAGCACCGCGACGGGGTCGGTGTGTCCGCCGCGGCGTGTCTCGCCATGGTCAGGCCGTGACCTGTTCGGGCCCGCGTTCGGCCGTGGGCGCGGTGGCCGCCCGCACCGTGCGCCGGCCGAAACGGATGGTGCCGTCCTCGATTCGCCCGTGCCGCAAGGTGATGACGTCCTGGGCGTAGTTCATGCCCAGCCGCCATGGCGCCCGCGACCCGGCCCTGGGGAAACGATCCATCGACCGCAGCACGTAGCCCGCCTGGAAATCGAGCAGCGGCTTGGCGGTCACCGCGGGGTCCGGCCACGGTGTGGCCTGGCTGTACCCGTGCTCGTCCAGGTGCCGCAGCAGCCGGCAGACGAACTCGGAGACCAGGTCGGCCTTGAGCGTCCACGACGCGTTGGTGTAGCCGATGGTGAACGCGAAGTTCGGCACGCCACTGAGCATCATGCCCTTGTAGGCCATGGTGTCGGGCGGCTGGATCTCGCGGCCGTCGACCGTGAGCGCGATGCCGCCGAGCGCCAGCAGATCCAGCCCGGTCGCCGTCACCACGATGTCGGCGCTCAATTCGGTCCCCGATTCCAGCCGCAGCCCGTCCGCGGTGAAGCGTTCGATGCGGTCGGTCGCCACCGAGGCACGCCCGGCGCTGATGGCCCGGAACAGGTCCCCGTCGGGCACCAGGCACAGCCGCTGATCCCACGGGTTGTAGGCCGGATTGAAATGCGTGTCGACGTCGTAGCCCTCAGGCAGCTGCTTGACGGTCAGATCCCGGAAGAACTTGCGCATCATCGCCGGCCGCCGCTGACTGAGCTGATAGATGACGGTGCTGATCGCCACGTTCTTCCAGCGGGTAACGGCGTACGCCCGCCGCGCCCCCAGCCACTGACGCAGCTTGGTGGCGACGGTGTCCACGCTCGGCGCGGACATGATGTAGGTGGGCGAACGCTGCAGCATGGTGACGTGCCCGGCGGTCTCGGCCATCGCGGGCACCAGCGTCACCGCGGTCGCCCCGCTGCCGATCACCACGACACGCTTTCCGGCGTAATCGAGTTCGGCCGGCCAGTGCTGCGGGTGCACGATCTGCCCGCGGAAGTCGTCCATTCCCGCGAACTCCGGGACGTAGCCCTCGTCGTAGCGGTAGTAGCCGCTGCACAGGTAGAGGAAGTCGCAGGTGATGGTGGCGGGCACCCCGGCGTGCTCGAACCCGACGGTCCAGCGCGCCTCCTCCGACGACCAGGAGGCACCGGTCACCTTGTGGCCGTATCGGATTCGCTGGTCGATGCCCGCGTCGGCGGCGGTCTCGCGAATGTAGGAGAGGATGGCGGGCCCGTCGGCGATGGCCTCGGCCGCCACCCACGGCCGGAACCGGTACCCGAGGGTGTGCATGTCGGAGTCCGACCGCACCCCGGGATAGCGGAACAGATCCCAGGTCCCGCCCATCGCCTCGCGGGCCTCGAGGATCGCGTAACTGCGGCCGGGGAAAGCGGCCTGCAGATGATGGGCCGCCCCGATGCCCGACAGCCCGGCCCCGACGATCAGCACGTCCACGTGTTCGGTCATTGTCCCGCTCCCTTCGCGGCCCGCCCGCGCGCCAGGCCCATCACGATCGACAGCACGTCGTAGTAGTGCGTCGGGGTCACCCGTGTCAGGGTGTCGAACAGGTAGGCGTCGGGTCCGACCAGGATCCGCGCCTTGCCGCGTTCGACACCGCGGCAGATGATTTCGGCCGCTCGCTCGGGCGTGGTCATGGTCATCGCCTCGAATTCGGCGGCCATCTGCTCGTGGGTGCGGCCCCGGCCCTCAGGGTCCTTGCGCACCCGCCCGTTGCGGGCGATATTGGTGCGAATACCGCCGGGATGCACGGTCACCGCCGACACCCCGGTCCCCCGGAGTTCCTGCCGCAGTGCGTCGGTGAACCCGCGCACCGCGAATTTCGCGGCACAGTAAGCACTTTGATACGGCATGCCCGCCAGTCCGAACACGCTGGAGGTATTGACGATCGCGCCGCTGCCCTGCTCGACGAGGATCGGCAGGAACGCCCGCGTCCCGTTCACCACACCGTCGAAGTTGATGCGCCGCAACCATTCGTCGTCGTCGGGCACACTGTCGAGCACCGACGAGGACACCGCCACCCCGGCATTGTTGAACACCGCGGCCAGCGGCGCGTTCAGCCACTCCCGGACCTCGCCGGCGAAGGCCAGCTGGTCTGCGGCGTCGCTGACATCCAGGACCCGGGTCAGCACCGGGCCGTCGAGCCCGGCGGCGGTCTGCTTCAACCCGTCGGCGTCGATATCGGCGATGGCCACCGGTGATCCACGGCGCGACAGCAATTCGGCAAGTCCGCGCCCGATGCCGGAGGCCGCGCCGGTGATCATGACGGGCCGGCCCGACAGGGGCCTAGAGGTTCGGGGCATCGGAACTCCTGGATTCTGCGGTGCGGATGTGACTGTCGATGAGGTCGGCGAAGGTGGGCCACAGCGCGACGGGCAGATCGTGGCCCATGCCCGGCAGCGTGTGCAGGCGCGCGCCCGGGATCGCGGCGGCGGTCACCGCGCCACCGGTCGGGTTCACCATGCGATCGCGGTCGCCGTGCAGCACCAGCGTCGGCGCGGTGATGGTCCGCACCTCCCGGGTCCGGTCCCCCGACTTGAGGACTCCGGCGAGCTGACGGCCGACACCGGCCGCGGGATGCGGGTCGCGGTCCCACGTCAGGCCCGCCGTGGCGCGGATCCGCGCCTCGTCGATGGGGTAGCCCGCAGATCCGATGTGCCGGTACATGTTCACCGCTTCCTCGACATGCTGGTCGCGGGTGCGGGCGGGCTTGCGGAACATGCGCGCCCATGTGGACAAGGCGGGCCGCCCCACGCGCGCCGCCCCGGTGGTGGAGAAGATCGACGTCAGCGACGACACCCGCGCCGGATACCGGGCCGCGACGGTCTGGGCGATCATCCCGCCCATCGACATCCCGACCAGATGCGCGGAACGCCAGCCGAGGACGTCGAGCAGCCCGGCGGTGTCGGCGGCCATGTCGCCGAGATCGTATTGCCTTGGGTCCCAGCGCTTGCGGGCCAGGGCGAGCCCGCCCGGCGGCCGAAACCCGGCGTGTGTGGAGGTCCCGACGTCACGATTGTCGAACCGCACCACCTCGTGCCCGCGCACCACCAGCTGGGCGACCAGCCCGTCGTGCCATTCGTGCTTCTGCTGTCCGAGCCCGGCGATCAGCAGCACCGGCACGCCCGCGCCTTGACGCTCGTAGGTGAGGGTGATTCCGCGCCCGACCTCGGCGACGCGCTCTGCTGCGCCCAACCGTCGCTCGTTTCCCTCTGCTGCGCCTATTTCTCGCTCGCTCACGCCGTCACCTGTTCGCCACGCACATCCCGGGATTCACCGGATACCGCCGGGGTTTCACCGGATGCGGCACGGCCTGCCCCGGATTCGGTGCCGGCGGTATCGGATTCGGCGTCGATCAGCGGCGGTCGCGGTGGCCTGCGGTAGACGACCGCGCGGCCCTTCTTCGCCGGCGCCAGGCGACGCCGCGGAAGTGGGTGCGCTCGTCGGGCGCGTCGGTGGGTGCGAGGGTGAAGTCGCGCAACAGCACCCGCAGCACCACGTTCATCTCCATGGTGGCGAACGCCGCCCCGATGCAGCGGCGCGCGCCGCCGCCGAACGGAATCCAGTTGAACGTCCCCGGGCGCGCGTCGAGGAACCGGTCCGGGTCGAAATCGCGTGGGTTGGTGAACAATTCCGGGTTGTCGTGCATGAGCCGGATGCTGACCAGGACGTGCTGGCCGCGCGGCAGCGTCCACCGGCCCAGCTGGAAATCGTCCACCCGCACCTTGCGGGCGGTGGCGTCGATGACCGGGCGCACCCGCTGGACCTCCAGCAGCGTCGCCTCGCGCAGCGCGGAGCCACCCGCGTCGGTCTCCTCGACCAGGCGCGTCAGCAGGTGCGGGTGCCGCCGCAGCCGTTCCACGGTCCAGGCCAGCGAGGTGGCGGTGGTCTCGTGGCCCGCGGTGAGCAGGGTGAGCAGCTCGTCGGCGATCTCGCTCTGCGTCATGGCCGAGCCGTCGTCGTAGCGGGCCTGCAGCAGCATGGCCAGCACGTCGTCCCGGTCGGACAGGTGCGGGTCGGCGGCGGCGCGGCGGATGAGCCGGCCCACGATCTCGTCGTAGCTCGCGCGGTGGGCCGCGAACCGCGCCCACGGTCCGAAGCGCCCGAACAACCCTTGCGGCACCGGCACCGCGGCCAGCGCGGAGGCGATCAGCACCAGTTTCGGGATCAGCTCGCGCAATTGCTCGAATTCCGCTCCCTCCGCACCGAATACGGCGCGCAGGATCACGTTCAGCGTGATGCGCATCATCGAATCCATGGTCGCGAACTCACGCCCCGACGGCCAGGTGGCCATCTCGCGGACGGCCTCCTCCTCGATCAGCGATTCGTAGACCGCCAGCCGACGCCCGTGGAAGGGTGGGGTGAGCAGCTTGCGCTCCTTGCGATGCTCCTCACCGCGCCGCGCGAACAGCGAACCGGGGCCCAGGAATTGGCCGAGGTTGATGTCGAGGTTGTCGACCAGATCGGTGTGGGTGGTGAACAGCGCCTTCACCTCGGCGGGGTCGGACAGCACGACGGTGCGCCCGAAGCGCGGCATCGACACCACGAACGCCGACCCGTAGCGCTGATGCAGTCGCCGCCAGGCGCGGGTGCGTCCGGCCAGAATCTCGATGCCCTGCACGAAGCCCGGCGTCGTTGGTCCGTCGGGCAGTGTCACTGTGGTCATGCGCCATCTCCCAGCGTGGTACCTCTGCGTACCAGCGCGACGGTACGCTCGTGTACCGGGCTGTGGCAAGGGTCACTTTCGGGGCGGCGAAGGGGGTGCGGGCGAGCCGCGGGCCTGGCGGCCGGGGCCGACGAGCAGCGCGACGATCGCCTGGACGAAACCCTCGATGCGTTCACGGGGGTAGACATCCGGTTCACTGACCGCCATGCGGCCCAGCATCTCGGCGATGGTCAGCAGTGAATTGGTGAGCAGGCCGGAATCGATTCCAGCCCAGCGCGAATCGGCGATCAGACCCATCCGGACCAGAGCCTCGGCCTGATCGAAGATGCCCTCACGGGAGCTGCGAATGGCCTCGCGATACTCGTCGGGGGCATTGCCCGGCCCGGACAACAGCAGTCGCCACCGGGTCGGATTGTCGAGGGCCACATCGACGAACGCCCGGACCGCGGCGGAGGCCGCGACCACGGGATCCGCGCCGAGCAGGTCGGTGGGCAGGGTGTCGGCGACCTGTTCCAGCGCCCGTTCGCGTTCGCGTTCGAGCAGCGCGGCGACCAACTCGGCGCGGGTCTTGAAGACCGTGTACAGCACCGGTTTTCCCACACCGGCCTCGGCGGCGACGGCCTCCATGTTGAGCTCGTGGAGTTCGGACCGTTCCAGGACCGCGAAGGCGGCGTCGAGCAGCTGCGCGCGCCGCTCCTCGGGTGGCAGGCGGGGCGCATAGCGGCGACGCGGCCGGTCCGCCATCATCGGTTCGCTCACTGCCGCTCCACCTTCATCGGCCCCATTCTGTCATTCCGGATCGCGAGGTCACCCGCCTGTCCCGATTAAAGCTACGCCCCCGTTGTATTCATTCCCCGCAATTGCTACGGTTGCGTTGTATTGCATGGGATCGAACCTGTAGAGGAGCCCCAGTGACCTTCGATCCGACCACCCTCCGCCGTGCGGACTACGGCTTCTTCGGCCCGGATTCGCCGAGCTGGAAGGTGTGGACCTCGCCCACCGCCGTCATCGGTTTCCAGCGCGCGGTCACCCTCGAACACTTCGACCCGTTCCTGACCGCCGCCGTCGCCGACACCGGCAAGATCTACTCCGAACCACGCAACCGCCTCGACGCCACCTTCGCCTACTTCCTGATCGTGGCCATCGGCGACTCCCGCACCGCGATCCAGGCCTCCGAACACCTGATGACGGTGCACGCCAAGAACACCGGCATCGAGCCGATCAGCGGTCAGCGCTACAGCGCCAACTCCCCCGAGACCCAGCTGTGGATCCACATCACCGGCTGGCAGTCGGTCCTCAAGGCCTACGAGATGTTCGGGCCCGGCCTGACCCCCGAGGAGGAGGCGCAGTACTGGCGAGAGTGCCGCATCGCGGCCGAACTGCAGACCTGCAAGCCCGAGGACGTCCCGATCACCCGCGAGGGTGTGCGCCAGTACTACGCGGATGTCCGTGCGCGCCTGTGCACTTCGGAGGCCGCCCAGGACGGGATGCGGCAGCTGCTGTTCACCTCACCCGGCAACGGCGCGGGCTGGACCTACGCGATCGGCGCGCGACTGCTGTCGTTCGCCTCCATCGCGACCCTGCCCAAATGGCAGCGCAAGCTCGGCCAGTTCGACCGGCCCGGCATCGTCGACCTGCTGGTCCGGCCCGCCGGCCGAATCCTGGTGTGGCTGTTCACGCTGTTCGACAAGAAGGGCCTGATCATGGCCGCGCCGATCATCGCCCCGATGGCCGGGCAGATCCTCGAACAGCACATCAAGGGCGAGCTCCCGGCCCGGCCCGAAACGGTGACGCCGGCCCAGGCCCGCGAGCGCTACGGCACGCGCGGGCACCGGACCACCTCCGCCGCAAGCTGATTCGACGCCATTGCCGGAACCTACCTCGCGTCCGGTCGCCGCTCAGCTCAGCGGCGTGAAGTCCCGGCTCGCGAGGTACTCCGGCCGGGGATCGGGCGTGGAGTACGGGTCGCGCAGGGTGTTCTCGACGCTGTTGAACACCAGGAACAGATTCGAGCGCGGGAACGGCGTGATATTGCCCGTGGACCCGTGCATCAGGTTCGAGTCGAACAGCAGCGCCGAGCCCGCCGGACCGGTGAACTGGGTGATGCCGTGCTTGCCCGCCAGATCGGTGAGCGCCTCCTGCGAGGGCACGCCGATCCGCTGCTCCCGCAACGACACCCGGTGATGGTCGGCGGGCGTCTCGCCCTGACACGGCACGAAGGTGCGGTGCGAGCCGGGCATGACCATCAGGCTGCCGTTGAACGGGTAGTTGTCGGTCATGGCGATCGACAGGCTCACCGCGCGCGGAGCGGGCATACCGTCCTCGGCGTGCCAGGTCTCGAAGTCGGAGTGCCAGTAGAACCCGGCGCCCGTGAACCCGGGCATGTAGTTCACCCGGGCCTGATGCAGGTAGACGTCGGAGCCGAGGATCTGGCGGGCGAGACCGGCGATCCGGTCCTGACGAACCAGCTCCCCGATCATCGGGCTGAGCCGATGCACGTCGAAGACCGAGCGCACCCGATGGGAGGCCCGCTCGATGATCACTCGCTCGTCGAGCAGCAACTCGGGATCACTGGTCAGGTCCTGCATCTCGGTCGCCACCGCCCGCACCTCGTCCGCGTCGAGCAGCATGTCGAGCACGGCGTAGCCGTTGTCGTCGAACTCGGCCAGGCCATGGGAGTCGATCGGGCCCCAGACCGTCGGGTCATCGCGATCGAAAGGCGGTGTCCCCGCTACGGTCCGGGTGCGGTAGCGGTCGATCAGACCATAGTCGGACAGCGTCATTCGAAACTCTCCTCGGCGACGGCCACCAGCGGGTAGACGCCGTTCTCGTCGTGGACCTCCTGCCCGGTCACCGGCGGATTGAACACGCACAGCATCCGCATGCCGGTACGGGCGAACAGACGGTGGCGTTCGTGGCCGTCGAGCAGATACATCGAGCCGGGGACCAGCTCGTAGCTGACGCCGTGGTCGAGATCGACCAGGGTGCCCTCGCCCTCGACCAGCCAGACGGCCTCGATGTGGTGCTGATAGTGGAATTCGTGCAGGGTCCCGGCTTCGATGGTGGTCTCGTGGAACGAGAAGCCGACCCCGTCGCCACCGAGCACGATGCGCTTGCTGCGCCAGCCCGGGCCCGCGACATCGCGTTCGGTGCCGGTGATCTCGGCAGTGGTGCGCACGATCATCTCAGTGCCCCCGTCCGCTGCCGACGGCATCCAGGGACGCGGCCAGCAGTTCCAGACCGTGATCGAGCTCGTTCTCGGAGATGGTCAGCGGCGGAAGCAGTTTCACCACCTCGTCCTCGGCACCGGAGGTCTCGACCAGCAGTCCGCGCCCGAAGGCGGCGGCGCACACCTTGCCCGCCTGGGAGGCGTCGTCGAACACCAAGCCGTGCACCAGGCCGCGGCCGCGCGCGGTCACGCCGTCGAAGGCCGCGGCCATGCCGGTCAGGGCGCGATCGATGCGTGCGCCCTTGGCGCGGGTGGCGGACTCCAGGGCGTCGTCGGACCAGTAGTGCTCGAGGGCGGTGCGCGCGGTCACGAAGGCCGGATTGTTGCCGCGGAAGGTGCCGTTGTGCTCGCCCGGCTTCCATTGGTCCAGTTCGGGTTTGAACAGCACCAGCGCCATGGGCAGGCCGTAGCCGCCGATGGACTTGGAGAGGGTGACGATATCCGGGGTGATGCCGGCGCTTTCGAAGGAGAAGAACGGGCCGGTACGGCCGCAGCCCATCTGCACGTCGTCGACGATCAGCAGAATCTCACGGGCGGAACACAATCCGGCCAGCTTGCGCAGCCATTCGGCGCGCGCGATATTGACTCCGCCCTCGCCCTGCACGGTTTCGACGATCACCGCGGCGGGGCTGTCCAGGCCGGAGGAGGCGTCGTCGAGGACGCGCTCCATCCATTCGAACGAGTCGTCGTCCGCGCCGGACAGATAGCCGTCGAACGGCATCGAGGTGGCGTGCTGCAACGGCACGCCCGCACCCGCCCGCTTGGCGGCATTTCCGGTGACCGAGAGTGCGCCCAGCGTCATGCCGTGAAAAGCGTTGGTGAAGTTGAGGATTTCGGTGCGGCCGGTCACCTTTCGGGCCAGTTTGAGCGCCGCCTCCACCGCGTTCGCGCCGGTGGGCCCGGGGAACTGCACCTTGTAGTCGAGGCCGCGCGGGCGCAGGATCCGGTCCCGCAGCGATTCCAGCAGTTCGCGCTTGGCCACGGTGGACATGTCCAGGCCGTGGGTGAGGCCGTCGGCGGCGATGTAGTCGAGCAGCGACTGCTTGAGCACCGGATTGTTGTGCCCGTAGTTCAGCGCGCCCGCGCCGGCGAAGAAGTCCAGGTATTCGCGGCCGGTCTCATCGCGCAGCCAGCAGCCCGACGCGGTGTCGAAGACGGTCGGCCAGGAGCGGCAGTAGCCGCGCACATTCGATTCCAGGTCCGCGAAAACGGTCATATCGGGGGTGATCAACGTCGTTCCTCCTGAGTGGTGACCGGTGCGATGCGGTAGAGGTCCTCGGGCTGATGCCCGCCGGGGAACTGGTCCGCCGAGAACAGGGTGGTGCGGGTCAGGGCCGCGCCACCCCGGCGGGCCAGGGCCGCGAACATGGCCACCGACGCCGGATTGTCGGGTGCGATGGTGGTTTCGAGTTGGGTGATGCCCTGCGCCGCGGTGCGTTCCAGCAGCGCGTCGAGCATGTTCACGCCCAGCCCGTGCCCGCGGTGCGGCCGGTCCACCGCCACCTGCCAGACGAACAGGATGTTCGGCCAGGCGGGCCGGGTGTAGCCGATGACGAATCCGGCTACCTCGCCGTCGATTTCGGCGACCATCGAGGTGTCGGGGAAATCCCGGCACCACAGCAGATAGGCGTAGCTGGAGTTGGTGTCGAGGACCCGGGAGTTCTCGGCGATCTGCCACATGTGCGCGCCGTCGGCGAGCTCGGGTTCCCGGATCTGGATGGTTTGCTCGGATATCGCGTCAAATTTGCTGATTGGGATCTGCATGACCGTTTCAGCCTGACCGCGCAACGTTGAGGTCTTCCGTGCGAACTCATTGCGATCTCATGACGATCCGATGACTCCGACTCCCGGCGCCCGGCTATCGGGGCATATCGAGGCGGTAGCCGAGCCCGCGCACCGTCACCACGATGCGCGGATCCGAGGGATCGGTCTCGATCTTGGTGCGCAAGCGCCGCACGTGCACGTCGACCAGTCGCTCGTCGCCGAAGAAGCCCTCGTCCCAGGCTCTTTCCAGCAGCACGGCGCGGGTGAGCACACGGCCCGGATTGGCCGCCAGTTCGCACAGCAGCCGAAACTCGGTGATGGTCAAGGGAATCGGCTCCTCGCCCCGGCGCACCGCGCCGCCCTCGGGCGAAAGCACCAGCGGCGCAGCCTCGTCGGCGTCCAGCAGGATCTCTGTGAGTGGAGCGTCCACCGGCTCGTCGGGCAGTCCGCCCAGGTGCGGGCGGCGCCGCAGCGCTCGCATGCGCGCGCTGATCTCCTTGATCTCGAAGGGCTTGGTGACGAAGTCGTCGGCGCCGGCTTCCAGCGCGGCGACCACGTCGTGGGTGTCGGTGCTGGCGCTGACCACGATGATCGGCACCTCGTGGGCGCGGCGCACCTCACGAATACAGGTGAAGACGTCCATCTCGCCGTCCAGCAGGTCGACCACCATCGCGTCCGGCGCGCCGTGACTGCGCAGCCGTTCCAGCGCAGCCTCACCCGCGTCGGCCTCGGCGACCTCGTACCCTTCCTCCTCCATCGCCGCCCGCAAGGCGCCACGGACCCCATAGTCGTCCCCCACGATCATCAGGCTCGCACCCATATTTCAAATCCTTTGCACGTTCGACAAAGTTTGATACCCGCAGCCCGGTTATCTGAAACGTGCAATCCCGCGACGAATGCAGGGCGATAGCTCGATCACATCAAGCGAATTGCCGATGTACCTGGGGGTTTGTCCGCTGAAATAGCGCCTCGTGGCCGTTATCGTACCGTGATATCAATAACTGGCCCGCGCGCCGGATCGAGCCAGCGCATGAGGGCGTCCAGGTCGGAAGCGGGAACCGCGACGCACCCGGCGGTGGGATGTCCGTCGCCGACATGCAGGAAATACGCCGATCCGGCGGCCGGGACGACCGGGGATCGGTTGTAGTCGATGACGACCGCGTGGTCGTACGCCGGCCCGGCGGCCCCCAGATCCTCCCCCGCGGACTCGTCGAACGGGCAGCTGCCGGGCGCGCACCTGTAATGCGTGTTGTAGTAGCGCGACCCGGTGTCGGACACCCACCAGTCCGAGGTGGTCACGCGCCGATACGGCAGCCGGGTGCCGTTGTCGGCGGCGATGCCGAAAGCCTCTGTCAGCGGCCAGATTCCGGCGGGCGATCGGGTCGCCGATTCGCTGGCGGCGCCGATGCCCTGCGCGCCGACATCAGCGCGCAGCGGGCCGATCGCCCGGACCCAGTGCGCCCCAACGCGATCCCAGGCCGTGAGCGTGGCCGTCGTGTCGGTCGGCGCCGCGGAGACGACGGTGATCACCTGATCGGCGGGCCCGGTATAGGCCGGTTGTTCGTCGGATTCGGTGTGCCGCTGGGCACAGCCGCTCGCCGCGGCGACCAGGACGGTGGCCGCGGCCGCGATACGGAGACGCCGACGGGATGCGGGCATCAGGACAGGCGGTGTTCTTCGATGTCGGTCGACAGGGCGTTGCCGTTCAGATCCAGATAGAGGTGCCGCTCGGAGATCGAGACCGAGACGGTGTTGCGGCGCTGCAGGAACGCGGCCGCGTCCTCGATGAAGGTGGGGTCGAACGAGTAGACGCGGATCTCGCCGGCGTGGTGGATGCGCTTGGCCGGCAGCTGCGCCAGCACCTTGACCGGATCCCGGTGGGTGTAGATGACCACGCGGTCGGCCGCCTTGCTGCCCCGATGGATCCGGGCCGCGTCGGGGGCGCCCACATCGATCCACGCGGTCAGCCGCATGGTGAGATCGCGCACCAGCACCGGCGGCTCATCGGTCGAGGAGACGCCGCCGACGCTGAACGCGATGCCCTCCTCGTATTCCAGGCAGTAGGCCAGCACCCGGGTCAGCATGTATTCGGCTGTCTCTGAAGGATGCTGGGCGACCCGCAGATCCAATTCCTCGTACACCCCCCGATCGATGTCGGACAGTTGCACGTTGAAGGTATGGAGAGTCGCGTTCAGGGCCATAGTCCCTGCAGCTTAAAGCACCGGTGCGGGGTCAGACCGCATCGGTGAAGCGGCCGGTGGCCAGGGCCGCGTCGCGCAGCCGCGGCGGGAACCCCGGGCCCAGCCGGGCCGCGATGTCCTCGTGGCGCAGCGGCTCGCGGCAGTGCGCGCAGACGACCTCGGCGTGGGTGTCGTGGTCGCAGGCGGTGTGGTGGAGCAGCACCGGTTCACCGGATTCCGGGGCCAGGTAGCGGTCGCCCCAGGCCATCATGGCCGCGATCACCGGGAAGAAATCGCGGCCCTGGGTGGTCAGCCGGTACTCGTGGCGTACCGGGCGGTCCTGGTAGGGCACCTTGTCGAGCAGGCCCGCCTCCACCAGCCGGGTCAATCGCTGGGTGAGGATATTGCGGCTGAGGCCGAGGGCGGATTCGAAATCGTCGAAACGCTTGGCGCCGTAGAAAGCTTCGCGCAGGATCAGCGGCGTCCACCAGTCGCCCAGCAGGTCGACGGTGCGGGCGACGGTGCACGGCCAGTTCGCGAAACTCGTACGTTTCATGTGGTCACGGTATCCAGACGGGCCGGGACGTATTTGTGCCAGGGGGTCCCGACCCATTCGTCGCGATCCTCGAACGAGGTCAGCTCGTTCGGGGCGGTGCCGGTGGTGACCGGCGTGCCGTCGGCGTCGGCCACCGAGAGGCCGAAACCGTTGGGCAGCGACAGGTGACCCGAGCGCATGCGGTCGGTGGGTTCGACGGGCACCCGCGCGGTGCCGCGACGCGTGGTGACCTGCACCAGGTCACCCGCCGACAAGCCGAGCCGTTCGGCGTCGCCCACGCTGATCCGCAGCGTGCCCGCCGCATCCCGCTTGCGCCAGGCCGGGTCACGGAAGATGGTGTTGGCCGTGAACGCCCGGCGCTCACCGGCGGAGAGGATGAACGGCCAGGCCGCGCTGTCGTCTGCGGTGGGCTCGGGCAGGGTCGCGACCACTTCCAGCAGTTCCGGGACTTCCAGCCGGATCACCTTGTCGCGCACCCGGTTCCAGGTCTCGGCGTAGTCGTCCTCGGAGATCACGATGCCGTGCTTGCCCTCGAGGATCGCCTCGAACAGCCGCTCACCGGCCGCCAATCCGGTGCCGTGCCCGGCGCGTTCGACACTGTCGGGGAACTTGCGCACCATGTTGTAGGCGGCGGCCCACAGCAGCGCCGCCGAGGCGGCCCCGTCGGGCAGGGTCTCCCCCAGCGTCCGATACAGCAGCACGGGAGCCAGTTTCGAGCGCGCCGGGTCCCCGAGAACGCCCAGGAACGCCATGGCGAACGCCTCGCGGCCCTGCGCGAGCGCGGCCCGCAGCGGCGCGTAGTCCGCTTCGCTCAGCACGCCCGCGGCCTCGACCAGGCGGGCGTGGATCTCGGGTTCGGGGAGCACGCCCTCGGGTGCGGGCAGCACCGGGTGGCGCAGGTGGAAGATATTGCGCGGGAAGTCGAAGTTGAAGAAGGTGGCCTCGTACTTCTCGAACTGGGTCGGCGCGGGCAACACGTAGTCGGCCAGCCGCGCGGTCTCGGTCATCGCGACGTCGATGACCACCACCAGTTCCAGCGCCCGCAGGGCCTCGCGCATGCGGGCCGAATCCGCCAGGGAATGGGCGGGATTCGCGCTCTCGACGAACATGGCCCGGTAGCGCGCGGGGTGATCGGTGAGGATCTCCTCGCTGATCACGTTGCACGGCACCAGCCCGCTGACGATCTGCGCGCCGGCCACCGGGCTCTTGGGGCCCTCACCGGCGGGGTGCCCTCGGTCGTGGCCGAGATTGCTCAACCCGGTGAAAGCGTATTGGGTGCCTGGCTTTCCGACATTGCCGGTGAGCAGCCACACCAGTTTCTCGACATAGCTGACCACTGTCGAATACCGGTTCATCTGCACGCCGAGGTCCTCGAGCGCGGCCACCGATTCGGCCGCGGCCAGGCGGTGCGTGGCGGCGGTGACCAGTGCGGGGTCGACATCGGCGATGGCGCAGTACTTCTCGATCGGCACCGCCCGCAGCACCGGCAGCACCGCGTCCAGGCCGGTGGTGTGGGCGGCGAGCCACTCGTCGTCGAGGAGGTCGTCGCGCACCAGGATCGCGGCCATGGCCGTCAGCAGGTACACGTCGGTGCCCGGCCGCAGTTGCAGGTGGAAGTCGGCCAGCTCGGCGGTCTCGGTGCGCACCGGATCGAGCACGATCATCGACCGGGCCGGATCCTTGGCGATCTCCTTGAGCACGGTCCGCGCCCGCGGGAACCCGTGGGACTGGTAGGGGTTCTTGCCGATGAAGAACGCCACCTCGGCGTGCTCGACGTCGGCGCGCATCGGGTAGCCGGTCATCCGCGCGCCCACCCAGAAGTCACCGGTCTTCTCCTGCGCGAGCGCGCTGGAGCGGTACTTCATGCCGTAGGCGGCCATGGTCGCCGGGGCGTAGGCGCCGCCCAGGTGATTGCCCTGTCCGCCGCCGCCGTAGTAGAAGATCGATTCCCCGCCGAAGTGGTGCCCGATCTCGAGCATCCGCGCCGAGATCTCGGAAATCGCGGTGTCCCAGTCGATTTCCTCGAAGCTGCCGTCCGCGCGCCGTCGCAGCGGCGAGGTCAGCCGCCCGGTGCGCCCGTTCTGGTAGCGGTCCAGCTGCAGCGCCTTGTTGCAGGTGTAGCCCGCCGAGGCCGGATGCAGCTTGTCGCCGCGGATCTTCTCGAAGGACCGGCCATCGGGCCCGAGCAGCACCTGGATGCCGCAATTGCACTCGCACAGGATGCACGCCGTGGGCTGCCACTCCGTCATGTGAGCAGCGTAACTCGAGTCAGTTCACTTGCGCTACTAACTAGAGGTCCTTGACCACGATCCCGAACGCGTGCGCGAACACCGGGGCCAGCTCGAGCAGCTGGGTATTGGTCACCAGCGCACCCGAGAGCGACTCGACACCGCTGGAGATGCCGATCGAGCGGGCCTCGCGCAGATCCACCTTCTTCAGCTTCGCGTTGCGCAGCGACAGCCCGGAGACCTCCGAACCGGGGAAGCTCACCGAGGTCAGCTTGGCCTCGCTGATGTCGACATCGCGCAGCACGCAATCGACGAAGGAGACGTCGGTCAGCATGGCCCCGCGCAGATTGACCGAATCGAACTTGCAGTTGTGGAAGCTGACCCGGCGCAGCACCGAGCCGAACGCCTCCACCCCCGACAGCGCGGCCATCACGAATTCGGTGTCCATCCAATTGGTTTCGGACAGATCGGTGCGGATCCAGCGGGTGCTGTTGAGCCAGACGTCGTTGAACCGCGAGTAGCGGAAGAACCCGCCGGTCACCGTGGTGGCCGAGATGGCGCACTCGGTGAAGGTGACGCCGCGCAACTGCGGGTCGTCCAGGGACAGGCCGTCGAAATGGGCGCAGTCGTAGGCGCCCTCGTCACGCAACGCGTCCTGCGTTTCCAGGAAACGCGCGAAGGGCAGGTCGGCCAGCTCACGCGGCATATCGACTCCTTGCTGATGGAGATGACGAGCTCGAATCGGTGAACTCGGACTGTATGCCGGTCAGCGCGGCACGGATTCGCCGGAGGTCAGTGTCGCCAGCAAATCGCGCAGGGTATAGCGCTGCTCCGGGGTGAGCGCGGCGAACATCTCCTCGGCGGCGTCGCGGCGCGCCTCGAACATGCGGTTGAGCGCATCGCGGCCGGCCGCGGTCGGGGTCACCAGGGTGGCGCGACGGCTGGCCGGATCCGCTTCGCGCGCAACCAGTCCCGCCGCGACCAGCGCGTCGACCACGGTGGTGGCCGAGCGCGGCACGATGCCCAGATGCTCGGCGAGCGCGGACATGCGCAGCGGTTCGTCGGCGTGCTCGGCGGCACGACCGATGGTGCGCAGCGCACGGGCCTGGGCGGGGGTGAGACCCAGCGGGGACAGCCGCGCGGACTGGGTGCGGTGCAGGCGTTTGGTCGCGCGCAGGAACAGTTCGGCGAGGTCGTCCTCGCGGGGCTCCCCGGTGGCGCGCGGCTGGTCCGCGGGCGTGCTCGACATGATTCAGAGCATAACTCATTGTCCCCGGAACAATTATGAGTCAAACTCAGTTACAGCGTGAGACTCCCTGCGAAAGGAGGCGCTATGGCTTCGGAGGCACCTCTGGCTTCACAAGACACAGAACTTCGCCGGATCGTCCGGCTCTTCCACCCCTATCGGGGACGCCTGGCCGTGGTCGCGGCCCTGGTCGGACTGGCCTCGCTGGCCGGGCTGGCCTCCCCGTTCCTGCTGCGCGGCATCATCGACGACGCCCTGCCCGGCGGCCGCACCGGCCTGCTGACCCTGCTCGCGGCCGGCATGATCGCCGTGGCCGCGCTCAACAGCGTGTTCGGCGTACTCCAGACCTACATCTCGACCGGCGTCGGCCAGCACGTCATGCACGATCTGCGCGCCGCGGTCTACGCGCGGCTGCAATCCATGCCGCTGGCCTTCTTCACCGCCACCCGCACCGGCGAGGTGCAGTCGCGCATCGCCAACGACATCGGCGGCATGCAATCCACCGTCACCTCCACCCTGACCTCACTGGTCTCCAACTTCACCTCCGTCATCGCCGCGGTCATCGCCATGTTCGCGCTGGACTGGCGGCTCACCCTGGTGTCGCTGGCCATGCTGCCGCTGTTCGTGTGGATCAGCCGCCGGGTCGGCTCCGAGCGCCGGCGCATCACCGGCGAGAAGCAGCGCAAGCTGGCGGGCATGTCGGCCATCGTCGAGGAATCGCTGTCGGTGAGCGGAATCCTGTTGGCGCGCACCATGGGCCGCTCCCCCGCCCTGGTCGAGGACTTCACCCGGGAATCGCGCGGACTGGTCGATCTCGAGATCCGGGCCAGTATGGCCGGGCGGTGGCGGCAGTCCACCATCTCGATCGTCATGGCGGCCATGCCCGCGGTGGTCTACTGGGCGGCGGGTATGACCGTGGCCTCGGGCCATCCGCTGGTGTCGATCGGCACGCTGGTCGCGTTCACGACCCTGCAGAGCGGATTGCTGCGGCCCTCGGTGATGCTGCTGTCCACCGGCGTGGACATCCAGAGCTCGCTGGCGCTGTTCGGGCGGATCTTCGAATACCTGGATCTGCGACCGGATATCGAGGAGCCGGAGCGGCCGGCGGCGCTGCCGGCGCGGGTGACCGGCGCGGTGCGCTTCGACGAGGTCGGTTTCGCCTACGACGCGGATCGGGAGGTGCTCAGCGGCATCGACATCGATGTGCCCGCCGGGTCCAGCCTGGCCATCGTCGGCGAAACCGGTTCGGGCAAGACCACTCTCGGCTACCTGGTCGCGCGGCTCTATGACGTGACGTCCGGACGGGTCACCGTCGACGGCATCGACGTGCGGGAGCTGTCGTTCGCCGATCTGTCCGCGACCGTGGGCGTGGTGTCGCAGGAGACCTACCTGTTCCACTCCTCGGTCGCCGACAACCTGCGCTTCGCCAAACCCGATGCGACCGAAACGGAACTGCACGCCGCGGCGCGCGCCGCGCAGATCCACGACCACATCATGAGCCTGCCCGACGGCTACGACACCCTGGTCGGCGAGCGCGGCTACCGGTTCTCCGGCGGCGAGAAGCAGCGCCTGGCGGTGGCGCGGGCGATCCTGCGCAATCCGCCGATCATGGTGCTCGACGAGGCCACCAGCGCCCTGGACACCCGCACCGAACGGGAGGTGCAGGCCGCCATCGACACGCTGTCGGCGAATCGGACCACCATCACGATCGCGCACCGGTTGTCGACCATCCGCGACGCCGATCAGATCGTGGTGCTGGACCGGGGCCGCGTGGTGGAACGCGGCACACATCGGGAACTGGTCGAACGCAATGGCTTCTACGCCGAACTGCTGGCCCGCGACACCTTCGAGGACGTGGTGGGCGCGCTGGAATCCTGACCAGCGCCGGAACCACCCAATCCGGGAGAACCAATCGGTATTCTATGACCGGCCGACCGCAGCGGCCGGCCGCCACCGACCGTTTTCGGGAGGATCTGGATGCCCACGACAGACAAGGCTTGGCCCCAGGGAACACCGTGTTGGGTCGACTGTTCGGTCGACGATCCCGCCGCCGCGCGGGACTTCTACTCCCAGCTACTCGGCTGGGAGATCCTCGACAGCCCGCCCGAAGCCGGCGGCTATCTGATGGCCATGCTCGACGGCAAGCCCGCCGCGGGCATCGGACCGAAGATGGGCGCGGCGCCCATGCCCTCGGTCTGGACCACCTACTTCGCCGCCGACAGCGCCGACAGCGTGGCGGGCGCGGTGACCGCGGCCGGCGGCACGGTCTACATGCCGCCCTTCGACGTCATGAACGTCGGGCGGATGTTCATCGCCGGCGACCCGGCCGGTGCGATGTTCGGCGTCTGGGAAGCCAAGGCGCACACCGGCGCCGGGATCTTCAACGAGCCCGGCGCGTACTGCTGGAACGATCTGCAGACCAACGGCTACAAGCCGTCGCAGGAGTTCTACAGCACCGTCTTCGGCTGGACCTTCGACGAGATCGGCAACGAGCAGATGCCGTACTCCACCTTCGCCGGCGCCGACGGGCGGCCGATGGGCGGCATGGCCGACAGCACCGGACAGCCCGGTGGAGCCCCGAACTACTGGCTGACCTGGTTCCAGGTCGCGGGCACCGACGCCGCGCTGGACAAGGCGGCATCGCTCGGCGCGACCGTGCTGATGGGCGCCGCCGACAGCCCGTTCGGGCGGATGGGCATCGTGTCCGGACCCCAGGGTGAGGTATTCGGACTCATCGACACCACCGTCACCATCGGCTGAACTCGAGCGCGTGACAAGGCCGAGTGGCGGTGCGCCACTCGGCCTTTCGCATGCGTGGAGCCGTTCGACTCAGACGAACAGGCGCGCCACGAAGGGCACGCTGTCGGCCAGCGAGGCGAGCATCGCGCCGCTGTGATCCTTGCCCGGATAGACGTGCACCTCGGGATGGGTGCCGGCCAGGGTCATGTCGGCGACCAGCTTGGCGGTCAGCGGCGCGGGGACATCGGTGTCGTTGGTGCCCTGGCCGATGAACAGCGGCCGGTCGTAGCCGGTCAGCGGCACATCCATGACCGAGCGGGCGACGGGCACGAAATCGCCGTCCGACAGCGGCCGCGAGAGCAGCTGCCCCAGCGACAGCCCCTCGGCGCGATCGGCCAGCGGCCCGAAGCACAACGTCTTGGCGTCCTCCACCAACTGCTTGCCCTGCGGGGTCAGATAGCTGTCCAGGTCGAAGTCCGGGCGCGCCGCCTTCACACCGTTGAGCACGTAGGCGGAGTAGGCGGTGATGTGCGAGGACCCGAACGTGGTGCCCGGGCCGACCAGGGTGGCCGCGTCGACGATATTGGAAGCGGGACCGGTCGCCACCGCGCCGCGGTAATCCAGTTCCGGCGCATAGCGAGTCGCGAGCGAGGCGGTGAACACCGCGGCGCCGCCGCCCTGCGACTGCCCGATGGCGACCCACTTCGAGGCCAGCGAGTCGTCCACCGCGCGGGCGGCGCGCACCATGTCGATGGCGGCGTGCGCCTCGGCGCGGCCGTCGAGGTAGGCGTGCACCCCGGGCGTGCCCAGCCCGATGTAGTCGGTGGCGACGATGGCGTAACCCTGCTTCAGCCAGGTGGCCAGGAAGCCGTTGTCGCGGTCGGAGCGACCGGTGACCGAGGGCGCGCAGTCGTCGCCGATGCCGACGGTGCCGTGCTCCCAGGACAGCACCGGCCAGCCACCCGGCGGCGGGGCGCCCGCCGGGGTGAAGACGACGCCGGTGGACAGCGCGGGCTGATCGGCCGAATCCCGGGTCCAGTAGGTGAGTTTGCGGGCCGACCCGGTGCCGTCGAGCCACAGGTCCAGTGGCAATGCCGCGTCGGCGACGACCGCGCCCGCGGCCTCGGCCCGGGCGGGCGGGTCGGCCACGGCGGTGGCGGCGAGCGGCCCGGCGGCCAGCACAGCCACCGAGACCAGGGTGATCACGGTACGTCGCGTCATCGAGGAGTCCTCTCTCGCTCTGGTGTCTCATTGAGACACTTCCGCGAGACTATCCTGAGAAGTGTCACTGTGAGACACCAGGGGGTGACTCGGCACGAAAGGTCGGAATGACGGCAGCCATCGGGATGCGCGAACGCGAGAAGGCCAGAGTCCGGCGCGACCTGATCGACGCCGCGCTACTGCTGTTCGAGCGCCGCGGCTTCGAACAGACCACCGTGCAGGAGATCGCCGACGCCGCCCAGGTCTCGCGGCGCACCTTCCATCGCCACTTCCCAGCCAAGACAGCCGTGATCTTCAGCCACGAGGAGGACGTCATGTCCTACCTGCTGGCCGCTCTGAACCGCCGCCCGCCGCACGAGGCGGTCTTCGTCGCTCTGCGCGCGGCCCTGCGCGACTTCCTGCTCGACGACGCCGAGCGCGAGGCGCGCCGCCGCCAGGCCGACACCGCGCGGCGGGCGCGGCTGGTCCTGATCGCCAATCCGCAACTGCGGCAGGAGAATTTCACCGGCGCCTTCGGCCGCCGGGACGCGCTGGCCCGCAGCTTCGCCCGCCGCGCCGGGCTGAGCGAGGACGACCTGCGCGCGAAACTCGCCGCCGCGACCTGTTTCGCGGCGTTCGGCGTCGGGCTCGATCACTGGGTGACGAGCCCGGACCCGTCACTGACCGGCCTCTACGAAATCCTCGACCGGACCGTCGCCGCGGTGCAGAACGGGCTCGAAATCCCTGCGGCGACAGCCGGAATCGGGGCCTGACGCCGGTCAGCGCAGCAGGCCCCGGAGGGTCAGGTCGGCGGCGTACTTGTCGATGAGGTCCTTCGTCAGATGCGGAATGTCGCCGTTCGGGCCGAGGTTCGCGTGCTGGACCGCGGCCTGGAAACGCTTGGCCGGCAGCGCCGCGCCAGCGATGGGCGGGGCGGGGCGGCGGTAGGCGTGCAGCAGCGGCAGTACCGAATGGTTGCGCTGCTTCTCCGGGAGGGCGCGCAGGGCGGTCTCGAAGCGGGTGAACCAGTCCGGATAGGAGTCGATGCGGTCGATCGGGTGGCCGGATTCGATGAGCCAGTCGACGAATTCGTCGAGGGAGATGCCGTCGTCGTGCGGGTTGAGCACGTCGTAGGTCTCGAACCCGGCGGTGACGCGCGCGCCCAGGGTGGTGATGGCGGCGGCGGTGAAATCGGCGGGCAGGCCGTCGTAGTGGGCGCGCTGCCGGTTGCCGTGAACATCCAAGGCGTAGAACGACTTCGGGGCCAGTCCGGTGGCGAGCACGCTGAGCAGCAGGCGGGTGAACATGTCGGGCAGGTTGAGCTGACCGGCGAATCGGCTGTGCGCCAAAATCATGTCGGATCGGAACACCGCCACCGGCAGGTCGCACCGGTCGTGCGCCTCCCGCAGCAGCACCTCACCGGCCCATTTGCTGTTGCCGTAGCCGTTGGCGTAGCCGTCGTCGAGCGATCGCACGGGGCTGATCTCGCGGATGTCGCCGTCCTCGGTGAAGACGCCGGGCGGGATCTGCGCGGCCACGGCGACCGTGGACAGGTAGGTGACCGGTTTGCGGATCGTGGTGAGGGCCAGGCGGATCACCTCGGCGGTGCCGACCACGTTGGGCGCGAACAGCTGGTCGTAGGGCAGCACGTGGTTGACCAGGGCGGCCGGGTGCACGATCAGGTCGACGGTGGCGGCCAGCTCCTGCCAGACCCGTTGATCCAAACCGAAATTCGGCTCGGCGATGTCACCGGCCAGCACCCGCAGGCGGCGCCCGGCGAGCTCGCGGTAGCGCGCCGACAGGACCGGATCGCCGCTGTCGAAGACCTCGTCGAGCCGCTGCCGGGCGGCGTCGGCGTCGTGGCCGCGGATGACACAGATCAGGGTGCCGTCCGAATCGTCCAGGCGCTCCAGCCATTCCAGGCACAGGAACCGGCCGAGGTAGCCGTTGGCGCCGGTGAGCAGCACGGTGCGCGGCGGCTGCGGCGCGAGCGGCAGATCGGGGGCGGCCGCGAGGGTGTCCGCGTCGAGGAAAGCGGCCAGGGGGAGGTCGGTGGCGCGCAGCTCGCCGCCGCCGTGCACGGTGGCCGCGGTCGGGCGCGCCACCCCGGAACGGCCCGCCTCGATGTGGGCGGCCAGTCCGGCGAAGTCGTTCGCGGGGCTGACGATGACGCCGACGGGCACCTCGATCCCGAAGACCTCCCGCAGCAGCGTCGAATACGACAGCGCCGAGAGCGAATCGCCGCCCAGGTCGGTGAAGTGCGCGTCGGCGGGCGGCTCGATGCCGCCGAGCACGGTGCGGGCGGCCCGCAGCACCGTCTCGAGCACCGGGCGGTCGGCGGCCCGGTCGCGCAGCGCGAGCAGTTCGTCTTCCTGCCGCTGGGTCTCGGCGCGGTAGAGCTGCTCGAGCTGTGGCCCGTAGCGCTCCTTGAGCTTGGGCCGCAACAGTTTTCCGATCCCGGACAGCAGGCCGTTGTCCAGGGTGAAGGGCTCGGGTTCGAGCAGGAATTCGCGCGGAATCTCGTAGGACTCCAGCTCGGCGTCCTTGGCCAGCCGCCGCAGCGACTCGGCGATGGCCGCGGTGCGCTCGGCGGGTTCGAGGGCGAGGGCCGCGGCGGTGGGCACGATGACGGCCAGCAGGTAGGCGCGTTCGCTGGAACCGTGCACGAAAATCTGGGCGATGAGCGGGCTGGTGGCGTAGACGGCCTCGAGTTTGGCCACGGTCACGAACTCGCCCTGCGAGAGCTTGAGCACGTTGTTGCGGCGGTCCACGTAGACCAGATGGTCGGGCCGGACCTCGGCGACGATGTCACCGGTGCGGTAGTAGCCGTCCGCGTCGAAGATCTCCGCGGTCGCCTCGGGCCGCTTGAAATAGCCCGGGACCTGCTGGGTCGACTTCACCAGGAACTCGCCGCGCGGATAGGGCTTGTCGGTGGCGAAGTAGCCGAGCTCGGGCACGTCGGCCAGCTTGTAAGCGATGACCGGGGGCCGGCGGATCTGATTGTCGATGAGCAGGCCGCCGCCGGCCTCGGTGGAGCCGTAGCCGTCGATGAGCGGCTGGCCCAGCACCGAGTCCATGAACTCCTTCATCTCCGCGGAGATGGGCGCGCTGCCGACCATCACCCGCGCCAGACGGCCGCCCAGGAAGTCCTGCCGCAGTGCGGCTTTCACCGTCTCGGCCGCCGCCTCGGCCGATTCACCGGCCGCCCGGTGATGCTGCACATCACGCTGATAGCGCTGGAAGATCATGTCGCACACCCGCGGCACGAAGAACGCCTCGGTGGGCCGGGCCAGGCCGAAGTCCTCGAACAGCGTCGACATGTCGCTGGTCGCGGTGAAGTAGGCGGTGCCGCCGCGGGAGAAGGTGCCGCTGAGCACCATGCGCCCGGCGACGTGACTCATCGGCATGTAGCAGAAGTTCAGCACCGGGGCGGGAATTATCGTGGGCCCCAGCCACATACCGGTCACCAGGCGCTGGGTGTAGATGGCGCCCTTGGGGGTGCCGGTCGTGCCGGAGGTGTAGATGAGCAGGGCCAGCTCGTCCTCGTCGGCGGGGACGTGCAGCGCGACCTCGGGCAGATCGCGGCCTCGATCGGCCACCGCGGCAAGCGATTCCAGGGTGATGCCGGTGTCCGCGATGCGCCGTTGCGCGGCGGCGAAGGTCTCGGCCTGCGCGTCGTCGCCGGGTTCGAAATCGAAGACCACCACCGAGCGCACCGGCGTGCCGTCGAGCACGCAGTCGAGGGCGGCTTGGAGCAGCTCCAGGCTGACCGCGAGAATCCGGGCGCCGGTCTCGGTGATGATCGAATGCCATTGCGCGGCTGATGCGCTCGCTTGCAGCGGCACGCTGACCAGGCCCAGCCGGATTCCGGCGAGCTCGACGGTGGCGTATTCGCCGCTGACGAAGCCCAGCGTGCACAGGAAGTCCCCGGCGCGCAGGGGATTTCGCGCGTCGCCGTGCCAGGCGGCCGCGATGGCGCCGGCCCGCGTCCACAGCTCGCCGTAGGTGACGGTCCGGTACTCGGGCAGCAGCCGCCGGGTCCGTCGCCCGTCCGCGCCGACGACGATTTCGGCGGCCCGCTCGGCGCAGGCGGGGCGTTGCGCGTAGCCGTCCATCAGCGCCGCCATCACCCGGGCCTGGCCCGGCGCGGACTGCCGGGCCGCCTCGGCGACCTCGGGCAGCGGGACGGCTGCGCGCACCTGGTCGTCGGCGAGCAGCGCTTGGAAGCGGAGGGTGGCCTCGGCTCCGGCGAGCCGATCGGCCAATCGCTGGGTAAGCTCGGTGCGCGAAGCGTCCTCGGCCATCAATGCCTCCCTGATCTACAGCGATCACACGCCTCGAAACATGTTCGGGCGTCAGGTTTTCTCCCCACCACTTAGCTTCGCTAAGTATTCCTACGATGCGGGCCCCGGGCAGGAAAGTCAAGACTCCGCGGCGCATCCCCCGATACCGGAATGCGCCGCACGTCAGGGCCGAATCAGACGTAGCCCAGATCGGCCACGGCGGCATCGATCAGATCCGCGATGGCCCCCGGCTGCGAAGCCAGGGACGCGTGACCGGTGGGCAGTTCCACGATGCGCCGCGGGCCCATGCGCTCGGCCATCCGGCGCTCGTTGTCCGGATTGATCATGCGATCCTCGGTGGACACCTGATACCAGGTCGGCTTGGCCTTCCAGGCCGGGGCGGTCACCGCGTCACCGAAGGCCGAGCCCAGCGGAGCCTTCTGGGTGACGGCCATGACCAGGGCCTCGTCGTCGGACAGGTCCTGGCAGAAGCTGTCGTGGAACTTGTCCTGCGCGATCCAGAGATAGCCGTCCGAATCCGGCGCGATCGCCGCGGGCGCGGCGGGCGGCAGCTGTTCGGTGATCTGACCGGGGCTCTCCCCGGCGTCCGGCGCGAAGGCCGCGACATAGACCAGACCCTCGACATTGGGCAGGTCACCCGCCTCGGTGATGACCGCGCCACCGTAGGAATGACCCACCAGCAGGACCGGCCCCGGGATCTGACGCACCATCTTCTGGGTCCGGGCCGCGTCGTCGGCCAGCCCGGTGAGCGGGTTCTCCACCGCGTACAGCGACTCGTAGCCACGCCGCCGCAGTTCCACGATGACCTTGGCCCAGTGCGCCGCACCACCCCAGAATCCGTGAACCAGAACGATCGCAGGTTTGTCCGCCATAGCGTTTTCTCCTCTCGAAGTGCTGATCTTTCGGTGTGCTTCCCGGGTTGCGAGACTTACGCTATTCGGATGATGGAGCAAAGACCATGACGGAAACGCCGCAAAACTTTGCCGAATCACCGGATGCCCTGCCGGACGCGGCGACCCTCGCGGCCCTGGACGCGCTCTCGGAGATCCTGGAGACCGTGCGCCTGCGCGGCCAGGCCGTCACCCGCCGCAGCGCCGAAGCCGGGGTCCCCGTGCGGGTTCCGCCCGGCAAGCGGGTGCTCCACATCCTGGAACGAGGCACCGCCGAGATCCGGGTCGACGGCGAAACCGGCGGCACCACCGCGCATTCCGGCGACATGGTGGTGCTCGCCCGCGGTGACGGCCACACCGTGACCCCCGCCGGCGGCGCCGCCCGCTGGGTGACCGGCTCGTTCCTGGTCGACGAACCCCAAGCGGCCCCGCTGCTCTCGGTGCTGGCGCCCGCCATCCACATCGAGGCCGCCGGGCCCAGCCGCGACTGGCTGCCGCTGAGCCTGAACCTGCTGCTGGTCGAGGTCACACATCCCCGCCCGGGCGCGGCCGCCATGATCTCGCGCATCCTGGACCTGCTGTTCATCCATGCCCTGCGCGCCTGGTCCACCGACACCGCCGCCCCCGGCTGGCTCACCGCCGCCCTCGACCCGGCCCTGGCCCCGGTGCTGACCGCCGTGCACCACTCCCCCGCCGCGCCCTGGTCGGTGTCGGATCTGGCCGCGCTGGCGTCGATGTCGCGCACCACCTTCACCGACCGATTCACCCGCCGGCTGGGCCAGCCCCCCGCCGCCTACCTGACCGGCCAGCGCCTGGCCCGCGCCGCAACCCTGTTGCGCACCAGCACGATCCCCATCGCGACGGTCGCCCACCAGGTCGGCTACGACTCGGAGGCGGCCTTCAGCCGCGCCTTCCACCGCCACTACGGCACCCCGCCCCTGCGCTACCGCAAGGGCGAGAACCCGGCCCGTCCGTGACCACCGCCGCCAGCCCGCTTGTGTGACGACAGGTCTTAGTTGTCACCATCGCTTGTGCCCACCTGGGCCATCACCCACATGCGCAGACCATGGTTGTCGCCGATTGCAGGTTGTAGTTGTCACCAGAAGCGCAGCTTATGCTTGTGCCCCCGTGGGATTCAGGATCCTAGCGAGCCAATCGGTGCGGGTTCGGCGGGCGGCGACGGCGAGTTCGGCGTGCGGGAACAGCGAGTCGAAGCCGTGGCAGCCGCCTGCCCACACATGCAGTTCGGCCTGACCTCCCGCCGCCCAGATGCGCGTCGCGTAGTCGACGTCCTCGTCGCGGAAGACCTCGGCGGAGCCGGCATCGATGTAGGTGGGCGGCAGTCCGGACAGATCATCCGCGCTGCTGGGCGAGACGTAGGCGGGGATCCGGTCGGTCGGGAGTTCGGCCAGCACAGCATTCCAGGCGAAGGCATTGGTTTCGCGGGTCCACACTGCGGGCTCGCCCGAATATTGACGACTTGAGGTGCTGGCGTTGCCGTGGTCGAGCATCGGGCAGCTCAGGATCTGGGCGAGGATAGCCGGTCCGCCCAGGTCGCGCGCCATGAGGGTGATACCGGCGGCGAGGCCGCCGCCCGCGCTGGTGCCCGCCACGACAATGCGGGCGGGGTCGATGCCGAGTTCATCGCTGTGCTCGGCGATCCAGCACAGCCCGCGGTAGCAATCCTCGACCGGGATGGTGCCCGGGTGTTCGGGAGCGAGCCGGTAGTCGACGGTGACCACGATCGCACCGGTGGCATCGAGCCATTCCAAGGGGATGTCGAGCTGGGAGTACCTGTCGCCCATGATCATTCCGCCGCCGTGCATCCAATAGACGCACGGCGCCGCGGCGCGCGCATCGACCGGGGACAGAATGGTCAGTGCGATATCGGCGCCGTCGGTGGCGGCTACCACCACCTCACGCCGGTCGACCGCCCGAGTGCCGAGCAGCTCCTCGATCGGAGTCGACGGCAATCGCCGGAGTTGAGTGAGGATCTCCGGCGTGATCTCCGGAATGAGGGGCATGACCCCGAGGAGGGCGGCGAGTTCAGGGTCGAGGGCGGGGCGGGCAAGCGGTGACATAGTTGTTCCTTACCGGTGTTCGAGCAGACTCGGTTGTCAGAGCAGGGCTTTGCCGCCGACCGGGACATAGTCGGTGTAGGGCCCCTCGCTCGCGACGAGGTCCTTGACCTGAGCGACGATCGCTTGGGCGGCGGCACCGGCGAAGATCCGGTGGTGGTCCTGTTCGCTGCTCCAGCCCTCGGTGACGTGGATCGTGTTCGGATCGGTGGCCGATCGGCAGACCAGATAGACCAGGCAGTGCTCACTCGCGCCCGGATTGCCCTCGGTCAGTCCGGACAACAGCAGCTCGACGAGTTCGTCGGCCTTGCCGGGCCGAGCGGTCAGGGTCGCGTTGAATCCGTAGTCGACGCTCATGTCGAAATCCTTCGTTGGTAGTGTGATACTCCCGGTCGAAATGCTCTTCCGGTTCATTCGTTGACTTAATTCCACCGCTTCAACTGTGGAGTTAATACAAGAGAACTCTCGATCACTTGCCTGATCCTCTCGTTCAGCGGAGCTTTGTTGGAGCGGTGTGCTGCAATCGGCAGATGAGTTTCGACGAACTCGACGCACTGCTGGCCCGGCACGCCCGCCCCGATCAGACGACCGCGATCGACGGCCTGCACATCGCCTCGATCACGCGTTCCGGCCCGCCCACTCCGGAGATGACCGGCACGGTGCTGGCGGTGCTCGCGCGCGGCCGCAAACGTCTCGCGGTCGGCGACCGCGTGCACGAATATCGCCCCGGCGGCTACCTGGTCGCATCGATCGACCTACCGGTGACCGCCACTTCGTCGACGTCCGATCCGACAGTCCCGCACTGGGTTTCGCGCTCGAGCTGGACTCTTCGGCCATCGCCGACCTGCTGCTCGATGCCGGACCCGCCGAACTGACTCGCACCCGATCGGCAGCTGCGCCGGGGATCGCGGTCGGCACGCTCGGCCCCGAACTGCTCGACGCCTCGATCCGCCTGCTCCGGCTCCTGGACCACCCACGTGACCGGGTCGCCCTGGGCCCGCTGATCAAGCGGGAGATCCTGTGGCGCTTGATAACCGGTGACCAAGGCGCGGTGGTCCGCCAACTCGGCCTCGCCGACAGCGGCCTGCACCACATCGCCCGGGCGGTACGCTGGATCCGCGACAATTACAGCGAACCGTTCCAGGTCGCGGATCTGGCCCGCCGGTCCGGCATGAGCCCGTCCGCGTTCTACCGAAACTTCCAGGCGGTCACGACCCAGAGCCCCATCCAGTTCCAGAAGCGAATCCGGCTCGAACAGGCGCGGCTGCTGCTCACCACGCATTCGAACGATGTAACCGCCATCGCCCACCGCGTCGGCTACGACAGCCCCTCGCAATTCAGTCGCGAATATCGCCGCCTCTTCGGCCGCCCGCCGAGCGAGGATGTGCGGGGCGCTCACCGCGTGACCACCGTCGCGTGACGGTCGCCGGTCCCTGCCGTGGCCCCGCGATCGGTCAGTCGGCGCGGGCGCGGTCTGCGGCAGTAGTACACGAAGGCCGGTGGCACATTGGCCCATACGGTGCGACACGCCAGCACCTCGTCGAAATGGTCGGCAAGCCGTTGTCGCAGCCGTCGGGCCGGTGGCATCCAGCGAGTGGAGGTGTAGGCGAAGGTGCAGAACACTCCACCCGGCGTCAGGCCGCCGACGATGGCGGCGAGCAGATCGTCCTGCCGACCAGGTGCGAACGCCGCCCAGGGCAGGCCGCTGACAATGACATCGGCCTGTTCGAAACCGCTGGCGGTCAGGACATTCTGTAGTTCGCACGCATCGGCCGTGGCTACCCGCACGCGCGGGAAGTCGGCGGCGAGCGCCGCGGCGAACCGCTCGTTGATCTCGATGGCGAGGTGATGGCCGCGCCCGGCCAGCCGCTGCTGGACCGCCAAGGTGAAAGCCCCTGTGCCGGGGCCGAGTTCGAGCACGACCGGGTCGCCGTCTCGCGGAATGGGGATGGTGACCGCATCCGCGAGCGACGGTCCGCTGGGCGTGATCGCCGCGACTGTCCCTGGGGCACGCAGGAATTCGGATAGGAAGCCGGATCGGTGAACTGTTGTCATCGCGGATACTCCCGGATCAGTGGATGTGATGGATCAACTGTCCGGTGCGACGGGGTACGAACACATCTGTCATTCGACTGCCGTACCGGGGCGGCGATCACGCCCGATGACCTAGTCCGACAATGACTCTTGACTGATTTGTGGTGCAATGGTCAGCCGGGTCGATCGTCCGCACTTCCGTGGGCGGCCGCGTCGAGGCGCCGTGACAGCGCGTCCGCGAGTCCGGCGCGTGAGCTCACCCCGAGTTTCGGATAGATTCGATACAGGTGAGCACCCACGGTTCGATGTGACAGGTATAGCTGTTCACCGATCTGTTTGTTGGTCAGTCCACGCGCAGCCAGCTGCGCGATAACCGCCTCCTGGGGGGTCAGCGCCTCGGGCACGATACCTGGCGATACCCGTTCACCTTGACGGTATCCAGTGGCGCGCAGTTCATTTCGTGCTCGCTCCAGCCATGGCACGGCATTCATGGCGGCGAACCCGTCCCGCGCGGCGATCAAATGCGGACGCGCGCTCGCGGCGGCGCCGTTCCGGCGCAGCTTCTCCCCCACTATGAGCCGAATCCGGGAGGTTTCGAACTGCCACCGTTCGGCATCAGGCGCGTCGAGCACCGTCTCGAGCTGGGTCAGGACCTCCCGGTCGTCGCTGATGAGAACCTCGGCGCCGGCGACGAGCAGCGCCATGCGCGGCGACAGCGCCGCCACCTCGGCCGCACGCATCGCCCGCACGTGGGCGTGCGCCTCCGCGACGCGACCGGTGCGCATGGCGGCTTCGACCAGATCGAACATGACCCAGGTGCAGTGCGGAACATGCGAAGCGAGCACACCCGGCGGACTCATCGCGACCGCGTGCTGGTAGCCGGCCTCGAAATCACCGCGGCCCAGCGCGGCCAGCACTCGTGGATGCCGGGCGAACAAATTCGCCGCTGCCACACCGCGCGGGCGGGCCCAATGGGTGATCTCGTCGGCCAGTTCATCGGCTTCCGCGAACCGGCCGCGACCGGCCGCCATCAGCGCGCGATGGAATCGAAAGTACCAGGCGAAGAATGGGAAACCGCCACTGTCGCAGACTCTTTGGCCCTCGTTTGCGAGATGCTCGGCCTCATCCCATCGACCGGTCAGATAGTCGTCGAGACACAGATGCATCAGCGCACCGATATGTCGGCGAGGTGGGCCGCCATTGCGGCCCTGATGGACGATGCGCCAGGACGGCTGGCGTGAATCGGCCAACCGGTCCAGGTACACCGACGCCGTCCCGATCCGCATGATCCTGGTGGGATCGGTTTCCTCGGGCAGTGCCGCAAGCACGGTCGCGACCAGCTCCGGCACGGCCCCGCCGGTTCTGACGGGATCCGGAAAGGTCTTGCTGAGCAGGGCCAAGATCGCCGGCGGCTCCGGATCGAGCCGGTCCAGTGCGCGAAAATACGGCTCCCAGTAGTGCGGTGCGGAGCCGTACCAGCACAGCAGCAACAGTGTGTGCATGGCTTCGATCAGCGCCGGGTCGTCAGCTCGGTATCGGTGATCACCGGTTTCGATCGCGCCCACCAGTAATCGGTGCGCGGTGGTCACATCACCATCGCCGTTCAGCATAAGGAACGCCGCGGCATTGGCCGCGTGGAGCGAACCGGAGGAGTCCGGGGCCGCCTGGTGGGCGTCGGTCAGCAAGCTGCGGGCGGTATCGCCGGTGCCGCCGGCCTCCGCTCCGATATAGGCGGCTTCGGCGAGTCGCCGACCACGATCGGCGTTCGCGGGACTCAGCTCGGCCGCTCGGATGAGGGACACCACGGCCGCGAAAGCGTCCCCGCGCAACATGGTTCGATGCGCGGCCGTTTCGAGGAGCCGGGCGACGGTTTCATCCGGACCGTCCGCGGCGTGCGCGAGATGCCAGGCGCGACGTTCTTGGTCCTCGGATACGGCCCGCGCGAGCTGAATATGCGCGCCCCTGCGCTCCTCGTGGGTCGACATCGCGACGATCGCGGATCGAATCAGCGCGTGCCGGAACAGTATTCGCGCGTTGGCGTCGTCGATGTGCACCAGTTGCGCCCGCTCTGCGGCGGCCAGGCCGATGAGACCGTCGCCGGTGTCGAGAATCGTGCGGAGCACGCGCAATTCGCCCGCGCCTTCGAACGCGGCGAGCAGCAGCAGTCGGCGGGTGCGCTCGGGCAGCGCGGAGATGCGGGCGGTGAACAGCGCCTGCAATCTCTCGTTGAGCGGTATCAGCTCGTCTCGAGAGATGCTGGTGTGGACGGTCTCGGTGAGTGTGCACGGCAGTTCCAGCAGCGCGAGCGGATTGCCCTGTGCGAGGTCGAGCAGCCGCCGCCGGTGCGGCGGGCGCAGTCGCGGGAACGTCGTGTCGAGCAGCGCTTCGGCGGCTGCCGCGGCCAGCGATTCGATCACCAGCTCTGGCATATCGCCGCGCTGTGGAAATCCCTCCGCGCCGGAACGGACCGAAACCAGCAGCCCGACACTGGTTCCTGTGACCCGTCGCCCGATGAAGCCGAGCACCACCGCACTGGCCCGGTCGATCCACTGGATATCGTCGACCAGCAGCGCCACCGGATGCTCGGTGGCGACCGCGTTCAAGAGCAGCAGTGCCGCGGTGCACACCAGCAGTACGTCCGGTGCGGGCCCCGCCCCGAAACCCAGTGCGACAGCGAGTGCCTCGGCGGGGCCGGGGGCCAGGACGGACAGTTGTGCGTACAACGGCATCAGCAGTTGGTTCAGCGCTGCATAACTGACATCGGCCTCGAACTCTGATCCGGAAGCGCGCAGGACCGTCATTCCGTCGGCCTCGGCGCATCGTGCCGCCGCGTCCAGCAGGACGGACTTTCCGACACCGGGCTCGCCCCTGAGCATTACGGCCGCACCGCCGCCGCGCAGCCCAGCGAAGAAGTCGGTCAGGGCGGCCAGCTCGGTCTCGCGCCCGATGAGTACGACCTCGCTCATGCGACGTGGGTCGCCGATCGCCGACCGGCCTCAGGCGCGGATATCGGTGATAGACGATCGAGGGAGAGGACGCCGAAAAGGAGTGCGGCCGTGGTGGCGAGCGCCGCCAGCGGTGGCATTGGGCTCAGCGCGGGGGTGGCCGTGAGCATGATCAGCGCGGCGAGGAGGCGCGGGCGCATCGCCGCACCCACGACCCGGCGCGCGAACAACGCGGTTCCGACCAGATAGAGCGCCGCCCCGCCCGCGAGCGCGACCGCGCCGAACAACCCGTATGCCCCGGTGCCCGAGATATGCGCCATGGCCGTTTCGATCCCCAAGGCCGACAACACGATTCCGGCGACGATCGGGAGGTGTAGATAGGTGTAGCCGTGGTGGGCCGCACGGGACCGCTCCCGATCATCGAGCTCGCACAGCGCATGCTCCGCGGCTGTGGCGACCTCGCCGAAATAGGCCCGCCACAGCGCGATGGCGATGGCCATCGCCAACAGCACCCCGGCCAGCGGTGGGATATCGATCGCCCCGGCCCCCACCCCGATTGCCACGGTGGATTCGCCCAAAGCCAAGATCACCACGAGCCGATGTCGTTCCACGAAGTGCGTCGCCGAACTGATCCGGCTGCGCACGCCCCAGGTAGTGAGGTTCGCGATCACCGGTTCGACGGTCACAGCCGTCAGTACACACCACACCTGCCATGGCGATCCGAGGAGCGCACCACCGATGAGCAGTGCGGCCGAGGGGACGATCGAAAGGCATACGGTCTGCACGACTTCCCGCCGGGCGGCGGGACCGCCGACGGAGGTGAACATGTAGACGGTCAGGTGGGTCAGCCGGGCTACCAGGTAGGCGGCCACGAAGATCAGCGGCCCGGATAGTCCGCCCGTCCGATCCGCATAGGCCTCCGGCACCATGACTGCCATGACGAACACCGCCGTCATGCCCGTGAACATGGCGCCGCGGACGAAGCCTTCGTCGGCGTGCAGTTGGTTGGCCAGCCAGCTGTAGGCAGTCCACGACCACCACAGCAGGGCCAGCACGGTCAGGCCCCGCAGTATGCCCATCGCGGTGTGCGCATCTGCCATCAACCGGCTGACCTGGGTGAAACCGAAGACGTACGCGAGATCGAAGAAGAGCTCGACGGCGGTGACCCGATCACCCTCCACACTTGCCACCGCCCGCGGCACGGCGGTGGGATGGCTACCCCGCACCGCGTGCGGGGTCCCGAATCGTCGACTCACGGCAGCACTCCTCGCTGTGTATCCCGATTGTTGCTGTCATTCATCCGTGCGCATTCGGGGAAGTCAATGAGTTCGGCAGGATCGTGCAAGTGACCGCGACTTCTGTGTTACCGCACTCGATTCCGAGACTGGTTACATGGAAAAGGCGATGGGCATCCGGTCCATCGCGAGGGCGGGAGGGTCATGCCATGGTCGACGATATGCACAGCGAGATAACGCTTTTCGTCAACGGTAAGACGACATCGCTGGAAGTCGACAATCGCCGCACGCTACTGGACGCGGTACGCGAGGACCTCGGCTACACCGGTCCGAAGAAGGGCTGCGACCACGGCCAGTGCGGAGCCTGCACGGTAATGCTGAACGGTCGCCGGATCGTGTCCTGCCTGACCCTGGCGGTCGCGGCACAGGACGCGGAGATCGTCACGATCGAAGGCATCGCCGAGGGTGATGCCCTGGCTCCGCTTCAGGAGGCATTCGTTCGCCTCGACAGCTATCAGTGCGGCTTCTGCACGCCGGGACAGATCTGTTCGGCGCTCGCGATGCTCTCCGAACATGCCGAGGGCTGGCCCAGTGCGGTGACCGCCGACGTCTCACCGGATGCGCCGACACCCGAACTCGACGCCGCCGAGGTCCGGGAACGGCTGAGCGGCAACCTGTGCCGGTGCGGCGCGTATCCATCGATCGTCCGAGCCACGCTGGAAATGGCCGCGCGGAAAGGGATTTCGTCGTGAAGGAGTTCGCGTATCGGCGTGCGACCGACGTCGACGAGGCGTTGCGACTGGCCGCCGCGGGGGGCGACACCCGCTTTCTGGGCGGAGGAACCAATCTGGTGGACCTGATGAAGAATGGCGTGGAGGCGCCGGAACGGCTCATCGACGTGCGATTCCTGCCACTCGGCGGGATCTCCGAAACCTCCGGCGGCGGAATGCTGCTCGGGGCCACGACCACCAACAGCGATATTGCCGCGCACCCCGATATCCGCCGTCGTTACCCCGCGCTGTCGCAGGCGATTCTGGCGGGTGCGTCCGGGCAGCTGCGGAATATGGCGACTGCGGCCGGAAACCTGCTGCAACGCACGCGGTGTGGATATTTCGCCGATCCGAGTGAACCCTGCAACCGGCGCGCGCCCGGGAGTGGTTGCGGCGCCCTGGCCGGGGAGCATCACAACCACGCGATCCTCGACTGGTCGCCCAGTTGCGTGGCCACCCATCCCTCCGATATGGCCGTCGCACTTGCCGCCTTCGACGCGCACGTTCGGTACCAGACGATGGAAGGTGCTGGGGCACTCCCACTGTCGCGCTTCTACCTGCCAGTCGGCGATTCGCCGCACGAGGAGACCGCGTTGCCGGGTCATGCCCTGATTACCGGTATCGCTCTCCCATCGGTCACCCCGACGCTGCGATCGCGCTACCGCAAGGTCCGGGAACGCGCTTCCTATGCCTTCGCCACCGTATCCGTCGCGGCGGCACTGGAAGTGCTCGAGGGACGGATCCTCGACGTCCGGATCGCACTCGGCGGCGTCGCTTCCCAGCCGTGGAGGGCCCGAGTCGCGGAGGACATGGTGCGCGATGCCGCCGCCGACGCGGAACTGTTCCGAGCCGCCGCCGACGCGGAGTTGTCGGCGGCCCGGCCGCTGCGTGACAACGCCTACAAGGTGACCCTGGCGCGCAATCTCATCACCACCGTACTGACCGAACTGGCTGCCTCCGAACGGCTTTGACTCACTCCAGCGGAAGGATCGCCATGAATATACTGCCACCGGCACCGGAGCCCGGTCACGCCGGCGCTATCGGCGTCGCCCGCGCCCGCCTCGAGGGTCCGGGCAAGGTCACCGGCGCGGTCCGGTACGCCGCCGATGACCCCGTGCAGGATCTTGCGTTCGGATACCTCGTGACGGCACCGATCACACGCGGCCGCATACGCGACATCGACGCCGCCACGGTGCGGGCTATGCCCGGAGTCCTGGCGGTCATCGACCATACGAACGCCACGCGCCTGAACCCCGAGGCAGGCTCGTACTTCGGTCCGGACGGGAATCTGCAATTGCTCCAGTCCGCCGAGATCCCCTATGCGGGTTGGCCGGTCGCGGTGGTCGTCGCCGACACCTGGGAACAGGCGCGTCACGCGGCGACGATGCTGCGGATCGACTACGAGGAGTTCACGCACGACACCGCGTTCCGCCCAGATCATCCCGCCGCCCGCCCGGCGCTGGACCTGTTCGGCCCCGAAGCCGCGCTCGGTGATCTCGCGACCGAGTTCGAGGCGGCCTCGATCGTGGTGGACGAGCGGTATCACACGCCCGAAGAGTATTGCAGCGCAATGGAACCACACTCCGCCACCGCATGGTGGGACGGCTCGGATCTGCACGCGGTCGATACCAATCAGGGGCCGTGGATCATCGCCGGCGCACTGTCTGCGTTGTTCGAACTCGACCCGGCGCGTGTGCACATCCGCGCCGAGCATGTCGGCGGCGGATTCGGTTCCAAAGGGTTGTGCGGTCCGCAACTGATACTGGCGGTCATGGCCGCCACCGTGACCAGCAGGCCTGTCCGAATCACCCTGACCCGCAACGATGTCTTCCTGATCACGACCATGCGTCCACCCACCGATCAGCGTGTACGGATCGGCGCGGACGCGGACGGCCGCTTCCGCGCCCTGCATCACGAGGCCGCGTTCGCGGTCTCCCCGCTCGTCGAATACATCGAGGGCTGCACCGAACTCACCAAGACCCTGTATGCCGCCCGTGCCATTCACACCGGGCTGACCGTCATCCCCGTTGATACGGTGCCGCCGTACTCGATGCGGGCCCCCGGTGCGGCTCCCGGTTCCTTCGCACTCGAATCCGCCGTCGATGAGGTCGCCGAGCGTCTGGGCATCGACCCGGTCGAGCTTCGATTGCGCAATGAGCCCGCCGTCGGACCGGTATCCGGGTTGCCGTTCAGCAGCCGCGAGTCGAGCACCTGCCTGCGGGAGGGAGCGCGCCGTTTCGGCTGGGATATGCGCGATCATCGGCCGCGGCGCAGGCCCGACGGCGCACTGCTGATCGGAACCGGCGTGGCCACAACGAGTTTCAGCGTCGGAGCCTTTCCGTCCTCGGCGTCGATCACCGCCGAATCGGATGGGACATTCACCGTGGCGATCGGCGCGGCGGATATCGGCACCGGCGCGCGCACCGCGCTCACCGCCGTCGCGGCCGACGCCCTCGGGGTCGATATCGGCCGGATCCGGGCGTTGCGCATCGCCGACAGCGATCTCGGTGCGGCCTGGAGCGCGGGTGGGTCCCGGGGCACGACCTCCTGGACGTGGGCGATCACGGAGGCCGCGACACGACTGCGTGCGAGGCTTCCCGCCGCCGCGCTCCCCGCGACGGTGACCGTCGATACCGCGACCCTGCTCGGCGATCTGGCCGCGCGCGAACGCCATGCCTACAGTGCGGTTTTCGCCGAGGTCGCGGTGGATACGGCGAGCGGGGAGGCGCGAGTGCGACGGCTGCTGGGGATGTTCGCCATCGGGCAGGTCATCAATCCGCTACTGGCGCGCAGTCAGGTGATCGGCGGGATGATCGGCGGGCTGTCGATGGCTCTGCACGAGGAGGGCGTTCGCGATCGGGTGACCGGCCGACTGGTCAACGCGGATTTCGCGGGCTATCACATCGCCGCTCACGCTGACGTCCCCGATATCGAGGCCGACTTCGTCCCGGATTATGAGCCCGGAATCCCCTTGGGCGTCAAGGGGGCCGGGGAGATCGGCAATGTCGGCACCGCCGCCGCCATCGCCAATGCGGTATGGCATGCGACCGGTGTGCGACAGCGCACGCTGCCGCTGCGTCTCGATCGACTTCTCGAAACCCCGGCCGGATGAACGCGGGGCAGGCCTGGCACCCGTGCATGCTGCGTGAGGTCTGGCCCTTCGTCGACGCGCACCGTCGTGGCGGCAGGCCCGTCGTGTTGGCACGGCTCGTCGATCGGGACGGTCCGGGCGCCCGGCCGCCAGGAGCCGCGATGGCCGTGGCCGCCGACGGCACCTGGTGCGGCTCGATATCGGGCGGCTGCGTCGAGGGCGCCGTGCTCGAGGCGGCCCGCGAAGTGCTCGCCGGTGGCCTCGGGCGCATGCTGTCGTTGATTCCGGGCGACGAGTTGCTGCCGTGGGAAGCGGGACCGGCCTGCGCCGGCGAGCTTCGAGTATTGATCACCCCCGCACCATCCGATCCGGTGCACACCGCGATCACCACCGCGTTGGAGCAGGATACCGATCTCACGATTCGAGTCGAGTTGCGACCGCCTTATAGCTGGAGTGCCGCAACCGATTCCGGCGCGCTGACCGCCTCGGGTCCGGCGCACACCGAGGCGGTGACCCGCCGCCGCACGCTCGTGCTGGCCGGGGCCACCGATCTCGCGGCGCTGGTGGCCACTTTCGCGGAATCCCTGCAATTCCGCGTGGTGATCGTGGACCCGCGACCGGCACATCTGGAATCGGGTGCGTTCCGCCACTCGGCGAGACTGATTCGCGGATGGCCGGGTGAATGGCTGACCGCCAACCCGCTGCGTCGTTACGATGCGCTCATCGCGGTGAGCCACGACCCGCGTATCGACGATGGCGCGTTGCGAGCGGCGCTGGCGGGCGAGGCGAGCTTCGTGGCAGCGCTCGGCAGTCGGGCAACACATGCGCAGCGCATCCGGCGGCTCACCGGAACCGTTGGGTTGGAACGACTTACCGGGCCGGTGGGCCTGGATCTGGGAGGGATCACTCTTGCCGAAACAGCCCTTTCCATCGTCGGAGAGCTGGTCGCCGCAGGAAACGGGCGCGCGGGCGGGCCACTTCGCGGCGGCACCCGCCCCATCCACTGTCGCCGGATCGCCTCGGCTTGACCGGGAATCGCTGCTCGACGAACTGTGCGAACTGATGGATCGCCATGCTCGTTCGGACCTGACCACCGCGATCGACGAAGTCAAGATTTTCAAAGCCGTTGCGCCTCAACCGCCCCGGCCGGTGACCTACGGCAGGGTCTTCGCTCTCGTAGGGCAGGGCACCAAACGGTTCGCGCTCGGCGAGCGCATGTACGAACACCGGGCCGGTGAGTATCTCGTCGCGTCGCTGGATCTTCCAGTGGTCGCGCATTTCATCGAGGCCGCACCCGGTCGCCCCGGGCTCGGGGTGGGCCTGACGCTGGACCCGGCCGAGATCGTGCGAACGCTCCTGCTCGCTCCGGCCGCTCTGCCCGACATAGGCACGCTGACACCACCGGGTCTGGCGGTGAGCGAGGCCGAGATCGAATTGATCGACGCGGTCCTGCGCCTGCTGCGATTGCTCGACCGGCCCGGCGATATCGCCGTCCTCGCACCGCTGATCAAACGCGAGATCCTGTGGCGGCTCATCACCGGCGAACAGGGCGCAATAATCCGCCAATTCGGCACGCCCGAAAGCAATCTCAATCATATCGCCGCCGCGATTCACTGGATCAGGAGGCATTATCAGTTGCCATTCCGGGTGGAGGATCTCGCGAACCGAGCGGCGATGAGCGTATCCGCCTTCCATCGCAGCTTCCAGACCGTCACCGCGATGAGCCCCGTGCAGTTCCAGAAACGCATTCGCCTGAACGAGGCTCGGCTGCTATTGATTGCCGATCCCAGTGACGTCACGGGTGTGGGACGCAAGGTCGGCTATACCAGCCCTTCCCAGTTCAGTCGCGAGTATCGGCGTCAGTTCGGCGCACCACCGAGCCTGGACGCCCGGGGTTTCCAGAGCGGGACGTCGGCCTGAGACCGGCGGCTGATTTGTGCCTCGAGCGAGGCGCTATTGCCGGACCCCCGTGGATCCGATACCTCGACACCATGGTCGAACAGGACGGGGGCTGGTTGTTCGCCGAGCGCAATCTCATGGTCGACTGGACCGACACCCGGCCGAGCACTCGCTGATCGGTTCCGGTTGTGGGCACGATCTGCCGCGAGGCATTTGGCAGACCGGCAAGCGGGTGGTCGGCCTGGTCATTGGCCGTGCGCCGGTCGGGCCCAGCATGTTTCGCCTCGCCCGTATCCGCGGGCGGGGCGGACGCGTGTCCGAAGGCAGCAATCGAGTCCTCTCCTGACCTCCGGGGAACCCCGTACGGTGCTCCTTCGGTGGGATTTATCAGGCGGCGGAAGGGTTTTCGAGGACGATCGCGACGCCTTGACCGGATCCGATGCAGACTCCGATCGCGCCGTAGCGCGCATTGCGTTCCCGCAGTTCGGTGGCCAAGGTCAAGACGTAGCGGGCGCCGGTGGCGCCGAACGGATGACCGATCGCCACCGCGCCGCCGTTCGGTGTCAGCTTCTCGTCGGGGATGATGAAGCCGTCGAGCTGGTTGGGCAGTTCACGCAGCACGCCCAGGGCTTGGGCGCTGAACGCCTCGTGTACTTCCCAGACGTCGATCTGCTCGGGTGTCAGGCCCGCGCGTTGGATCGCCAACGGCAGCGCCCACGCCGGAGCCAAACCCATGTAGAGCGGATCGATCCCGTACACCGCCGAGGACACCACCCGCGCCAGCGGTTCCACTCCGAGTTCGGCCGCTCGTTCCCCCGACGCCAGCACCAGGGCGCTGGCCCCGTCGGTCAGTGGTGTCGAGTTCCCCGCGGTCATCTGCGTCGTCCCCGGCTGCGGGGGCAGCGCCGCCAGCCTTTCGGCGGTGGTGTCGTCGCGGATGAACTCGTCGTGCTCGAACAGGCGGGCGGGAGCCTTCCTCGTCGCGGCGATCTCCACCGGCATGATCTCCTTGGCCAGCCGCCCGGAATCCCTGGCCGCCTTGGCGTTTCGCTGCGTCCGGAGCGCGAACGCGTCGATTTCCTCCCGGGTCAGCCCGTAGCGGTCGGCGACGTTCTGCGCTGTCTCGATCATTCCGATGTAGGCATTGCGGGCCAGCAGCGTCGGATTGGCCGGACCGCCCGCACCCGCCCACATGGTGTCGAGCAGGATCACCGGGCCGCGGGGGCCGAACGGCGAGTCGCTCTTCATGTACGCCCAACCAGAGCGCGACATCGACTCGACACCGCAGGCGATTCCGACGCCCAGATCCCCCGCTGTGATCGCGTGCGCGACATTGATCGTCGCACTCAGCGACGACCCGCAGAACCGGTTGATCGTCGCCCCGGCCACCGTGTCGGGGAATCCCGCCGCCAGCGCCGCCCACCGCGCGACGTCACCCATCCCTTCGTGGGCCGGATTGACGCAGCCCGCGACAATGTCCTCGATCTGGTCCAGACCCACCCCGACGCGTTCGCACGCGCCCTTCATGGTCATCCCCAGCAGGTCGTCGGCTCGCAGGTGCGACAGCGAACCACCGTATCGGGCGAAGGGGGTCCGAACACCACCGAGCACAAACGCTTCCGCCATCACGATCTCCTTCGACAGTGTCTTCGGGGTCCGAACGAGCGAGCCGTCGTCGCCGCTTCCGATCTTGCCTCGATTCCGAGGAAATCCGCCACAGCAGCGCCGGCCGACGATCCGAACCAGGTGGGCAGTGAACTATCCGACCGCGCGATGCAGTGGATTCTCACTGTTGGTTCCGATAACCCGTTTGCGTCGGAAGTAGTCGTTGATGATCACTCGATACAGGTCCGAGTCGGAGCGTGCCCAGTTGCGCATCAGCTCGCAGCCGAGGGCCAGCGAGGTGATCGGCTGGGCTCCTGCCTGCACCATGCGCGTGATCGCCACGTCGTGCGTCCCGACGGATACGCCACCGACGGCGTCGACGACGGGGTAGACCTCATAGCCTTCGCGCAGCATGTCGAGTGTCGGAAATGCAAGGCACACTTCGGTCCACAGTCCGGCCATGATGATCTTTCGCCGGCCGGTGGCCTCGATTGCTGCCCGGAAGTCGGCGTCCTCCCAGGCGTTGACTCCGGTGCGGTCGATCTGCGTGATACCGGGGAGTTCGTCGAGTAGCGCGGGGTTGGTCGGTTCGTTGACGCCCATGTCCACCGCGACAGTGGTCACGACTGTCGGGATCGCGTAGGCGTGTGCGAGCTTGGCGAGGGTTATCGCGCCGAGGTCGATCTCCTCGGCCGTCGTTGATCCGACCGTGGCGTACTGTCCCGGTTGGAAGTCGATGAGGACGATCGCGCAGTTCTGCGGCGTGAGCAGGTGATCGATTTCCGGGTCACGGATGGGCTCGGGGCGTGTTTTCGGCATTGGTCCTCGTCGATGGGTTCGGAAGGTCTGTACCGCCTCGGGATTCGAGGCGTAGGCGCTGTTCAGGATCGAATGAACGCGAGCAGGTCGGCGTTGATGGTTGCGGCCTCCGTGGTCGGCATGCCGTGCGGGAAACCCGGATAGGTTTTGAGCGTGCTGTTGGGCAACAGTTCGGCCGAGCGGATGCCGGTGTTTTCGATGGGGACCACCTGGTCGTCTTCTCCATGCATGACGAGGGTGGGGATGCTGATCTTCGCAAGGTCGTCGGTGAAGTCGGTCTGGGAGAAGGCGACGACGCCGTCGTAGTGCGCTTTGGCGCCACCGGCCATACCCTGCCGCCACCAATTGGCGATCACTCCTTCGGAGGGGTTTGCTCCGGGCCGGTTGTAGCCATAGAACGGTCCTTCGGCGAACGAGCGGAAGAAGTCCGACCGGCGGGTGGCGACCTGCTCCTGGATGCCGTCGAAGACCGACTTGTCCAATCCACCCGGATTGTCCGCGGTCCTCACCATGATCGGCGGCACCGCACTGATCAGAACAGCCTTGGCCGCCCGATCCTGTCCGTGCCGCGTCAGGTAGCGCACGACCTCCCCGCCACCGGTGGAATGGCCGACATGAACCGCGTCCGACAAATCGAGATGGTTGACGACGGCAGCCAGGTCATCGGCGTAGTGGTCCATATCGTGCCCCTCGGCGACCTGAGCAGAACGGCCATGGCCACGCCGGTCGTGAGCAACCACCCGGAAACCGTGGGACACGAAGAACATCAGCTGCGCGTCCCAGTCGTCCGAGGACAAGGGCCAGCCGTGACTGAAGACGATGGGCTGCCCGCTGCCCCAGTCCTTGTAGTAGATGTCGACGCCGTCCGGTGTGGTGACGACAGGCATGTGGGACTCCTTGTGATCGAGTACTCGATGCAGCCCGACGTCCACGTTGAGACAACTGGAACCGGTTGGGCGACAACGCTTCGGAATGATCGGCGCCGGATCAGTCTGCGTGATGCCGGAAGCGTCGCGCCCCGCTTTGCGCGCCACGAATACCTCATTTTCGGCCATGAACTCGAGCCGAGTACGCGGATCAGCGAGATCGTCAGCGCATTCTCGGCTATCGCTTGCCGACCGCCGGCGATGATGAGGGCGTGGCCGCGCTCGGGACTCTCGGTGTCCACCTCGGCTTCCGACCACGCGTTGAGATGAGGAGCGCCGGCATCCGCCGGGGCGGTCGCGAGCGCAATAGCGGGCTGAGCGATGCGGCCCCTGATGGCACGGCAATCATGTTCCGTACCAGGCTGATTGGGGATGCCGCCGATGGAGGGGGTTCCGGCGGCATCAGCGACGACGACTACTCGCTCAAATCGGCGTGGCCAAGAGCAGCCGTGGGCGGGTACCCCTGAGCTGCCCCGTCGCAATGCTGAATCGATGTCCGATCCAGTGCATGTCGCGCGCCGGCAACCGAGGCGAGGCCACAGGTTGGACGTGGGTCAGACGGGTGAGCCCGTCACCCCGACACGCAAGGCGGGAAAGCGCTGGTGAAGCCGAGCGATCGGGTGGCGCACATCAGCTGGCTCCGCGTCGTGCCGCGACGTGGAACCCTCGTCGAGAAGGGCTTCGCAGCGGCGCAGGAGCATCCATTCCCCCATCGGCCGCCTACACGAAATCGCCGAGGTCTCCGTGGCCACTTAGCCCATGCCCTGGACCGGCCACGTTGACGCAAATCCTCGAAAGACCCATACGCGCTGACCAATTGGCCAGTGTCGATTCGAGCCCAAGGAGGTCGACATGTCCGAAGACATCCCGGAAGTTCCGTCCTGGGTACCCCGAGACTCATACCCCTTCGAGCACCGCTATCTCGACCTGGCCGGGGCTCGCGTTCATTACGTCGACGAAGGCGTCGGGCCGCCTCTGCTACTGCTGCACGGCAACCCCACCTGGTCGTTTCTCTACCGGGAGTTGATCACCCATCTCCGCGGCCAATTTCGCTGCATCGCTGTGGACTACCCCGGGTTCGGCCTCTCACGTCCGGGCCCCGAGTACGGCTTCACGCCCGCCGAGCATGCGGCGGTCGTCAAGCGATTCGTCACCGAACTGGACCTGTCGGGCGTCACGCTCATGGTGCAGGATTGGGGCGGACCGATCGGGTTCGCGGTCGCGACGCGGCAGCCGGATCGGTTCTCCGCATTCGTGATCGGCAATACCTGGGCTTGGCCGAAGTCGGATCCGGGAACACAGGTGTTCTCCAGGACGCTGGGCGGTCCGATCGGCCGCTACCTGATTCTGCGGCGAAACTTCCTCGTCGAGAGGCTCATTCCGCTCGGGGTCCGGCGCCGCACGCTGTCGACGCCGGTGATGGACGCCTACCGTGGGCCGTTCCCGACGCCCGAGTCGAGGCATCCGATGCACGTGTTCCCTCGCGAAATCCTGGGCAGCCGACCGTTTCTCGCCGAGATCGAGCGGGGGCTGCCTACCCTGGGCGACAGGCCCGCCTTGCTGGTGTGCCAACCAAGGATGTGGCATTTCGCGACGCGGAGCGTCGCCGCTGGGAGCGCACCTTTCCCAACCATCGCACCGTCATCCTGGAGGGCGCGGGCCACTACATCCAGGAGGACGCACCCGAGCAGATCATCGCCGCGATCCGGGAATGGGTGGCGCGACGCGCCGACGAGGATTGAACGAACTCATTCGAACTCCTCGTTTCAGCCGCGAACGGGGTGCGCAAACCATTGGCTGACACAGGCCCTCCGCCGTAGAGATCTCGGCGAATTCGCCTGCCGCCCACCACTCGACCGACTTTCAGGCCGTCGACGGCATCGTCATTCCCACCAACCGGCTCGTTTACGGCCGCAACGCGACCGGGCACCGCATCGAGGATCCGGTCCTGGTCTCGATCGACCTCGACAACGTGACGGTCAGCTGAACCTCACCGCCGCGGCCGCGGCGCGGTGGTTGCGGCCGCGGCTTGAGAGGAGTCGGTCGGGTCGTCGGGCGGCAGCCAAGGCTGCGCCGGATGGTGGGGCGGGAGGTGCCAGTTGCGCTGCCGGGCAGTGTGTTCGGCGATGCCGAGGAAGTTCGCGACGGCTGCGTTGTGCGGTTCGTCGCGCCATGCGATACACCAGGGGTAGTACGGCTGCAGTTCGGCAGGGCGGTGAATCGGTATGCCGGCGGCACCGTATCGTACTGCGTAGCTTTCGAATTCGAGGACGTAGCCCGGGTCGGTGGCTCGCCGCACGGCAGCAACGCAATGCCCGAAGGTACCGGGGTTACCCAGCCATCGCATCGACATCCCGGCATGGCGTTCGAAAGTCGTGAGGTAGTCGCCGTGCGCGTTGTACAGCCCGGATGCGGGAGCGTCGGCGAAGACCTCCACGGGGCGTTCGAACAGCGATGCCGAGGCCTTCGGCGGATCACCCGGGCGGCCGACCAGAAACATCGGCTCGAGACGCAGGCGGTGAAATCGCCAGCCGGTCGGCTTCCGTGCCGCCATCGCGGCCGTGACCCGCAAAATCGCGACGTCGAGCCGGTTGTCCAGCAGGGCGTCCAATTGCCGCAGGCTGTCGAGCGAGCGTTCGACGAGCGGGACGTCGGGGTAGGCCGCGGCGAAGGCGTCCGCGACGATCCGGCTGGTCTGCAGCTCGAAGACGTGGGCGATACGCACCGTTCCAGACTCCGAGGAGTGTTCGCCGATGCGCGTGGCCAGGGCGATCATCTCCCGGGCGTCGGCGAGCACACGGTGCCCGTGGTCGGTCAGCGTCACATGGCGGCTGTCCCGTTCCAGCAATCGGCTGCCGAGCTGATCCTCGAGCCTGCGAATCTGCTTCGACAGGGCCGGCTGGCTGATGTAGAGCTTGGCCGCCGCACGTCCGAAGTGCAGCTCGTCGGCGACGGTGACGAAGTACCGCAGTAGGCGCAGGTCCAAGTCCACAATCCGCCTCATTCTCCGCTCGTCCCAACCTCGACTGCATGCCCGCCTGCAAGTATGCCGTTTTGGTTATCGATCCGGGCCCGATGCGACTTGGACATCCGCCCCACCACGGTGTTGAACTCGTTGAGGGCCGTGAGCGCCGGCCGATGCGCGGTCGAACCGCTGGTACGGCCGATCCGAAGGTTCGCTCAGAGAGGGCTCGAGATGCCGCAGTCTGCTACCCCGGTGGTCTTCATTCACGGCTTGTGGCTGCACGCCACCAGTTGGGGACCTTGGGTGGAACACTTCCGCGCCGCCGGATACGCCCCGATCGCGCCGGGCTGGCCGGGTGAGCCCGATACGGTCGCCGCGGCGCGCGAGCATCCGGAGGCGGTCGCCAACATCGGAATCGACGATGCCACAGGGCATTTCGCCGAGATCATCGACGCTCTGCCCGCCGCTCCGATCATCGTCGGCCATTCCTTCGGCGGCTTGATCACCGAGAAGCTCCTGGGTGAGGGCCGCGGCATCGCCGGAGTGGCGATCGATCCCGCGCAGATCAAGGGAGTACTGCCGCTGCCCCTGGCACAGTTGCGCGCGGGCCTGCCGGCGCTGGGCAACCCGGCCAACCTGCACAAGGCGGTCTCCCTGACCAGCAAGGAATTCCGGTTCGGATTCGGCAACGCGGTGTCCGAGCAGGAATCCGACGAATTGTTCGAGCGCTGGACCATTCCCTCACCGGCTCGACCGCTGTTCCAGGCCGCCGCCGCCAACTTCGTGCTGCATTCGCAGGCGAAGGTGAACACCGACAACGCGGATCGGGGTCCGCTACTGCTCATCTCGGGTCTCGAGGACCACACGGTGCCCGATGTGGTCACACGGTCCACGCTGAAGCAGTACCGCGACTCCACCGCGGTGACCGAGCTGAAGCAATTCGAAGGACGTGGCCATTCGCTCACCGTGGACAGCGGCTGGAAGGACGTCGCCGACGCCGTGCTCAGCTGGCTCGCCGACCAGGGCCTGTAAGCAACCCACCGGACGAAGGAGCGCCGCCATGGATCTCGGACTCACCGACGTGCTCGCGGTGGTCACCGGCGCGAGCCGGGGCATCGGCCTGGCCATCACCCGGACCCTCGTAGAGGAAGGCGCGATCGTGGTCGCCGGCGCCCGCCACGCCGGCGACGAGTTGCGCGCACTCGCCGACGGAGGCCGGGTACATCCGGTCGAGGTCGATCTGTCCACCCAGGCGGGCGCGACCGATTTGGCTGCCGCCGCCGAGAAGTTCGGTGACACAAGAATTCTGGTCAACAACGTCGGCAAGGTCACGCCGCGCCTGACCGGGTTCCTGGACGTCACCGACGACGACTGGCTGGGCACCCTCACACTGGATCTGCTGGCCGCGATTCGCACCACCCGCGCCGTGCTGCCCGCCATGCTCGGCGCGGGCCAGGGCAGCATCGTCATGATCAGTTCGGTCAATGCCACGCTCGCCGACCCGGCGGTAATCGATTACAGCGCCGCGAAAGCCGCCCTCACCAATACCGCGAAATCGCTGTCGAAACAGCTCGGCCCCAACGGCATCCGGGTCAACACCATCAGCCCCGGACCCGTCGCCACCGACCTGTGGCTGGGCGACACCGGTGTCGCCCACGCGATCGCCCACGCCACCGGTGGGGATGCTGACGCCGTCGCGCGGTCCGCCGCCGCAGCATCCGTCACCGGCCGCTTCACTCGCCCCGACGAAATCGCCGACCTCGCAGCCTTTCTCGCCAGCGAGCGTGCCGCGAATATCACGGGCTCAGACTTTGTGATCGACGGCGGCCTGCTGACGACCACGTAGGCTTCCTCGCCTGGAGCTCGGGCCTGGAGTTGGAGCGGATCACACCCGGGCCATGCCGCCGTCGACGAACAACGCGACACCGGTGATGAAACTCGACGCGTCGCTGGAGCGCACTGATCGAGACCGCGATGCGGACGGGTGCCATCCGGCCCGACGTCAGTGCGACCGTTCGCCGCCCGCACTGGAATCACCCTGGCCTCGGGCGAGCCTGAGCAGCGCGAGCAAGCTGAACGGCTACTGGACTCGACGCTGGACGGATTACGTCGTCCGCATCGCTGAACCCACTCCCAAACGACATCCGAGATGTTCGAGCGGGGTGGTGCGTTCGTGGTGGCATGTGCCTCCAGTCGGTCGGCGAGCTGTCGAGGTCGGGTGAGGGCGACCATGTGGCCACCATCGATCTCGTCGGGAACCACGCCGAGGCGTTCGGAGACGACACGGCACATGAAAGTGGCGGGCAGAAAGCGGTCGTTTCGGCAGAGCAGGACGGTCGTCGAGGTTGTCGGCCATGCGGACAGGGGCCATGGCTCGGTGAACGGGGTGATGGACTGCCGACGGCTGTGCTGACGCGCCTGGGCCGCCATAGTGGGCGGAACATCATGGAAGAACAGAGCATCCTCGCCGTCGGGGCGTCGGCGGTCGTGCTCGTCCTGCTCGCGGCGGGCATGCTGCCACCGGCTCCAGCAACCGATCCGGAAACGGCTGCAGCCAACTCACCTCCGCCGGTCCACCGACCTTATCCGGCATCGGGGGTCGCGGCCGACGGTCGAGGAAGTCCAGGCACACGTTCGTCGCGATCCGATACAGCCACGCCCGAAAGGTGGAGCGCCCCTGGAAACTTCCGCGATAGCGCCATGCCCGCAGCAACGTCTCCTGCACCAGCTCTTCGGCCTCGTCGAACGAGCCCAGCATCCGATAGCAGTGCACCCGCAACTCCCAGCGATACCGCTGGGACAACTCCGCGAACGCCGCCTCGTCTCCACCGTGCACAGCGGCGGCACCCTCACCCTCCACACCCGACCGTACTCAAACAGCGCCATATACCACTTCGAATCACACCTGGTGTGGTGCCGGGTCTACCTGCCCCAGCGTTTCCGCCTCGGGGTATTGCACGGCCAGCGGCCCGAGGCGAAGCCTCAACCAGGCTGGGTCTGCTAGGCGGCCGAATCGCCTCGAACCGCCTGTGGTGCCGCGAGGTGGACTCGGATGCAGCTGAGCAGTTCATCGCTTCGCAGCGGTTTGGGCAGGTAGTCGCAGGCACCGGCTGCGTAGGCGTCAGCAATGGAATCGGGATCGCCATCGAGGGAGGTCGCGATGACCGGAATCGGTGAGCGCTTGCGCAGCTGTCGGCACGCATACGCGGCCGACCGGTCCGGCAGGGCCAGCTCGAGCAGTACCAAGTCCGGGTTCCATCGCTGCGCGACGGTCAGGGCGCGCTGCGCGCGGTCGGCCGAAATCACCTCATAGCCGGCGTTGGCCAGCACCAGTACCGCAATCTCCGCCGTCGCCGGGTTGCTCTCGACGACAAGAACCTTGCTGCGCTGAACCGCAGCGATCGGTGACGGCGTGAATTCTTTTGCAAAATAGGGTAATTGACTCATGGTGGGTCCTACGCTGACGGGTCCCCGACCGTCGAATCCGCAGCGTTGTGAAGCTGAATGGAAACCGGCGCTCCACTGGAAATGGCAGCGTCGCGATCGACGTTCTTCGACGATATGTCAACCAGCAATCTCTCGGCAATGCATTTGTTGACAGTTTTCATGGCGTTCACATACCCGCGCTTCATGCGCTGACGGCCCCACATTCGGTGATATGTGGACCGTGAGCGCCGAACCGGATCCAGCGCGCAGTCGCCCGTATGAGGGCTTGTCATCGAATTGCTTTGCACGCGTGCAACATAGACGCTGCCGGGATAGCACCGATCGTGGCATACTGCCCCAACCGAATTCACGGCGGTTGACCGTGCACAGGGGTGCGGGCGACCATGAACCATGGCAGCAAATGATGAGGATCAACAGATCAAAGAACTCGTCGGGCGGCTTACCGACAATTTGCCCGGAGTCGGCGCGGGGGTCATCGCCGGTATCGTTGCAAACGTACACTGCGGTTTCGAGGGGCGGCGGGTGCGCGGCTTCGTACCGCTGCTCGTCGAGCGGATGGCGTCATAGAAGCTGGTCTCCACAGTTCGCTGATTCGGGGCTCAGGCCGCTACGGCCTGCAAACCATGTGCCAGGCAGGCGGATTGGCCAACGCCATGATCATCGAACGGCTGAACTGACATCGCCAGGCCGACCTTCTCACCGAGGTCGATCGACACCGCTGAGGAGCGCGAAGCTCTGCACGCTTACGAATACTGTTGTATCGGAATCGCTTTCAACCTCAGCCAGCCCCATCGAGGGCGTTGGCGAGCTCGCGGCGGGAGGCGATCCCGAGTTTCGCGAAGACCTTGTGCAAATGCCATTCGACCGTGCGCGCACTGAGGAACAGCTGTGCACCGATCTCGGGATTGGTCCTGCCGTCACGAGCGAGCCGCGCGATGAGTGCCTCCTGCGCGGTGAGCGGGTTGGCGTTGCCGGTCGCTGCGGCATCGTCGATCACCGGTCGCGCGAGCCGTTCGGCGACGGCACGATCACCACGGAAACAGGCGAGCAGGATCGGCGGGAGCGCGGATGCGGAAGCCCTGGTGGCCTGACAGATCGCATCCGATTCGGCCATCATCGCCTTGGTCGCCGCAAAGTCACCCGACCAAGCCGTGACCGTGGCTAGGCTCGATAGCGCGACGGGCATCATGTCGAGAGCCCCTGCCGCACGGATACTTTCGACGTAGCGCACGAGAATGGCTCGCCATGCGTCGTGATCCCACAGCGCGATGGCCACTCGATGCGCGAACCAACTCCACCGCAGCACCTCATCTGTCGTATTGCCGGCGTAAGCGAAAAGTTCCACTGCCACCCGCATGGCGGGCGCGGCAGCCGCGGGCCCCGCCACAACTATCGACGACAGTGCGTCCAGCACCAGCTCGGGCTTGCCCGGCCGATCCGAGCGAGGCAGCAGATCCCGAACAGCTTTCGACACCTCGGGCAGACCACCCCCGGACACCTGGTTGCCGACGAAGAACGAAGCCATCCATGCCGCCAGGTAGATCTCCCGAGCCTGGTCGATATCGAACGGCTGCAACCGTTTCGCCGCACAAAGCAGCAACGGTGGGGCGTCACTCCCCATTCCCGACGCGAACGCCACCTGGCCGTGCAGCAGATCGGCGGTGGCCTGTTGCAACCGATCCAATGGCCCGGCTTCGACATTCGCCAGCAGTCTCAGGGCCGCGTCGTAGTTGCCGGCTTGCAAACTGGCCTGTCCAGCCGCCAACAGGCGGGCGCCCCCGCCTGCACTCATCCTCCGAGAGCAACCCGGCCCGTTCCAGGAATGCGGCAGCCGCGGCGGGTCCGCCGCGGGCCTGCGCCCGAGCGGCCGATCGCTCGAGATCCGCCGCGACGTCCTCATCGGGTGCGGTCGCGGCCTGAGCTCGATGCCATGCCCGGCGATCGGGATCCCGCTGGGCATCAGTCGCTTCGGCCAGGGCCACGTGGATGTCGTGTCGATCCGGAACCGACGCGGACCGGTAGACCGCCGACCTCAACAACGGATGCCGAAACCACACCCGGGCACCGAACTCCGCGAGCCCCGCCTCCACCGCGGGGTTGCGGCGTGGAACGGGATTCCCATGGTGGTGGCGGCTCACCACACCAGTGCAGCGTCCCCGGACGGATCGGCCGCCGCCAGCCGCAACAACCGCTGCGTTTGCACCGGCATCGCCGTCAGCTGCAGGCCGAAGCCCTCTTCGATCCGACTCGACAGCGCCGATACTGTCGGCAGACCGAATCCGCCGGCCAGCCGATGCGGAGCGGCGCTTCGCACCCACTCCAGCAGTGCGAGTGGATTGCCGCCGGATTCGGTCACGATCTGGTCCCGCACCCGGATATCCATCGATCCGGTCAGCGCGGAGTTCAGCAGCTCGCTCGCGAATTCGTACGGCAATGGGCGGACCGGCAACTCCGGGATTCCGGCCAGCTCGACGGTGATGTCCCTGGCCCCGAAGATCAACCCGACCGATTCGGCGGCGAGTCTGCGGGCGACGAAGCCCAGCGTCTGGGCCGATGCCCGGTCCAACCACTGGAAGTCGTCGACCACACAGCACCGGTCGTTTCGCGGACGTCTCCGCCAGCAGCCCCAGCACCGCAAGTCCGATCAGGAACGGCTTCGGTGCGGGCCCTTCGCAGAGCCCGAACGCGTCGCGCTGGGGATCGGGCAGCGTGTCCATGCGGTCGAGCATCGGCGCGCAGAGCTGATGCAGGCCCGCGAAGACCAGTTCCATCTCCGACTGCACACCGACGACGCGAAACACCTGGCAATCGGTCGCCCGGCTCGTGAGCTGGTCGAGCAATGCCGAACCCACCCCGGGATCACCGCTGAGCACCAATACCCGGCTTTCCCCGGCGCGTACGGCTTCGAGCAGGTCACCGCATGTCTCGAGCTCGGCGGCGCGACCGACCAGGCTCATCGAGCGACCCAGCTCCGGAGCAACCATCGACCTCGAACCATTCTCCGCCGGAAAGGGATTCGATAGTCGCACGATCTCGCGAACGAAAACAAACGCTCGGGCCCCCGGCCGTCGTCAGCCAGACGGCCCGGCAGCAGGCTCCCGGCGATGCTTCAGCTATCGCCGAGGTTGGCGATTGATCAGGCTCGGAACCCGGGCCTCGATGATTTTGGTACGCAGTTCCTTCAGCCCTGCCACGTACGCCTCGGAGAAGGTCGGGAAGGGTTGCACCACGTCACGCAGGATGCGGAGCGGAACTTGTGCCCGGATGGCCAGGGTGGCCTGTTGTAGCCATTCGCCGGCCTCGGGTGCGAGTGCGTAGGCGCCGGTCAGCCGTTCGCCGTCGCTCAATAGTGTCAGAAACCAGGGAGTCTCGGCGTAGGACCTGGTGAAGGTGGCGGTCTTGGCCACATCGCCGAGCCGGACCGTCGCGCTGAATCTGTCCTGGACCACGCCGACCGACGCTGCCTGCGGATCGGTGTATACGACGTTCGGGATGGCCCGGTAGTCGGCTTCGCGGGGTTCACCCAGAATATTGGACGCGACGACCTCGCCCTGATACTTGCCGACATGGGTCAGCAGGCGCACCCCGTTGACATCGCCGATCGCCCACACGCCGTCCGCGGCGCGCAGACTGCCATCGACGGGGATGCCGGTCGCCTCGGCCGTGATCCCGACTGTCTCCAGCCCGATTCCGTCGACGCGGGGTTTGCGGCCGGTGGCCACCAGCAGGCGATCACCGCGCCGTTCGGTGCCGTCTCCGAGGCTGAGCACGAAGTCCGCGCCGTCGCGACGCACAGCGGTGGCGCGCACACCGAGCACCACCTCGATGCCGTCGCGGATCAGCACCTCGGCGAGACCCTCGCCGAGCGGTGCGGGTTCGCGCGGCAACAGGTGGGTGCGGCCACCGACCAGCACGACCTCCGCGCCCAGCCTACGGATGGCCTGCGCCATTTCGACGCCGACGGGCCCGCCACCGAGGACGATCAGCCTTCGTGGAATGGCAGTCAGGCTCGTCGCCTCGCGGTTGGTCCACACGTCCGGCAATCCGGCCAGCCCGGGAAGCGCCGGCAGGATCGGTTCCGAACCGGTCGCGATGACAACGTGATCGGCTGTGTAGCGCGCACCCGCGACCTCGACGACACCGCGTCCGGCAAGCCGCCCCACGCCGCGGATCAAATCAATACCCTTGCTCGACAGCCAACCTGCGGCGCTCGTGTCGGAGTAGTTCGACACCATGAAATCTCGCCAGGCCAGCGAAGCCGCCACGTCGATCTCCGCACGCGCCTGGGCTTCCCGCGCCTGCTGAACAGCCTCGCCGGGACGCAACAACGTCTTGGACGGGATGCAGGCCCAGTAGGAGCATTCGCCGCCGACCAGATCGCGTTCGACCACGGCAACCCGCAGTCCGCCGTCGGCAAGTTCGCCCGCGCAGTGCTCGCCGGGAGAGCCGCCGCCGAGGACGATCACGTCGTAGTCCTTCACGCTTCCACTCCCTGCTCGTCGTCACGCCGACCCTGCTGCTGATTGCAGGTCTCGGACCGGTTGGATCGAGTCTCCATCGCCGTTGCTCCTCTCGTACGGATTGCTGCCTAGTCCAGAATCTGCCCCACCCGGTCCACTCGCACCTGTGTTTCCCCCTGGCAGTTTCCCTGGGCCACCGGCCGGATCACGGCGGCGTGGTTGGCGGGGCCTCACTCCAGTCCCAAGTGGCGCGTGACCAGGGCTGCCTTCAGTTCGCGGCGCGAGGTGGTAGTGGAATTCGTGGAGGCCATCGAGGATTGGCCGGTGAGCTCGAGGATGGTTTGGTCGGTGCAGATCATCGACAGGCCGCGCAGGACGGTGTCGAGGCCAGGGGCTTCGGGGGCGTTGTAGCGTTCCTCATCGAGCTCGGCTTCATGGATGTCCGGTCCAGAAAAAGGTGCGTGTTAGTCGACCCTGTGACCAGGTCACGTGCACCCCTTTTCCGGATTGGCGCGGGTGGGCCTGTCCAGGAAAGGGGTGCGTGTGCCGGTCAGCATCCGATAAGGCCTGCGCGTGCCGGACGGAGGTCATAGCGGGGAGCAACGGGTGGCCGCGACTTGCTGTGCGCATCGTTCGCCGGTGGCGCGCTGGTCGGGTCGGTGGTTGGTTCGACCCGTTCTATCGGATGTCGTTGTCCGGCGAAGGCTTTGGCGATGAGGGGAATCGAGTCTGGCTGGGAGGCAAGGACGGTGTGCGGTGGTCGGTGGGGTAGGTGTGCAGGGTTGGTGGTTTGCGGTGAAACCTGACTATGAAGTCGATAGCTCAGTCGCTGCCCACCACGTCGGCGCGGACACGGACCGTGTCTGCGAGGTCGGCCCAGCGGTTTCGGGTTGCTGTCAGGGTCGTGTCCGGCTCGGCCCGGGCCTTCCGACGTTGGTGCGCAGCCCATCTCGCGAGCGCGTCGGTGATGACATATTGCATGTCCGGGTCTGTCAGATCCAATATCAGGTCGCGGCTAGCCGACTCGGCAGGGGTCGCTGGATGTGTCCGGCGTTCGGGTGCACGACGCTGGATCGACACTGGTCGGGGAAGCGCGGTGTGGTCGGCTCGCATCCAATCTTGGACAACGTCTAATGGCTGGTGGCCCAGGCGGAACGCGTCCGCGGCTTTGAGCGAACAACGTAGACACCGCGCCCGACCGGCGAGCGCTGTTTCACGCTTGGCGGGTCTTCCTGTGCACCGCAGCGTCCACTCGCCTGTGTTGTGCAGGTCCACGATCAGGTGCGTCACATCCTGTGTGTCGACCGCGCTTCCCTCGACGATCCAGCAGTCCATTTCGGAAGCCTAGCCAGGGAATCGGCCATCTTGATCTACGACGATGACCGTGTCTTCAGGTCTGGCTGAGCTCGCGTATCGCTGCGTCGGCGAGATCGACGGGCACTTCGGTCGTGGACGGCGCGCCAGGTCACCCGATCCGGGTCCGCGCGCTGGTCGCGCGAGCGATGCGGGGCCCGACGAGTCGCTCGGCAACATCGAGAGGGAATCAGGCGGCGCTGTCACCTCGGAAGACTGGATGTCTCCGATGTCGGCCTGTGCTGTGGTGAAGGCGTAGCCGATGTCATCGGCGAGCATGTCCGGCGCGGCCCGAGCGCGTCGTACGAACGCTCTGTAATGCCGAATATCGTGAATCCCTCCATCTCGGCACTGTGCCCGACGGCACAGTGGTCGCATGAGCCGTACAGAACCCGAACGCCCAGCGTGTGCGACATGTCAGGCGCCGATGACACCGATCGTGTACGGCCTGCTCTCGTACCCCGCAATGCTGGAAGTCGAACGAGGCGAAATCATTCGAGGCGGTTGCATTGTCGACCCTGATTCACCGAGTTGGGGGTGCAGGGCATGCGATGACAATGATTCCGACGGACTTCCGAGTTTCATGCGTGGACAGCGCTGACGGTCCGGCCAGGCCAAGCCGTGGGACAGGTGAGACCGACTGCGGCGCACAGCATCCACTTCCACCCCGACCGCGGTACTGGTGAACCAGACGGCGGGGTGGCGACCACGTTCCAGTTCCGCGGCGAGGTGCTCGATGTCGTTCTCGGACAACGACTGTGGGTGGGCGGCATATCGGCTTCGGCAGTACGAGAGGAGTTGCCCGAGGTGTCCGCTCAGGCGGGCGAACCAACAGGCCTAGGCGACGTCGGCGTCGATCAGCAGTTTCCAGATGTCGGCCTGATCGACCACCTCCACACCGTGGTTCGCGGCCTTGGTGAGTTTGCTGTCGCCGACGTCCGCACCGGCGATCAGTATGTCGGTGTTGGCCGAGACCGAGGAAGCGGCTGTGGCCCCGGCCTTTTCGCACAGGTGCTGGAAGGTCGAGCTGGCGATCTTCTCCCCGGAGCGCGAGTCGCTGATCGCGCCGGTGACCACCACGGTCTTGCCGGCCAGGGGAGCGCCGGCGGCGACGACAGGGGGGCAGGTCCTCCTCGCGCACGTCGAGGGAGACGCCGTGTTCGCGCAGTCGCTCGAGTTCTGGCCGCAGGCGGGCGAGGTGCGTGTCCAGGAGGCGGCGACCTTCGGGCCGATGTCTTCGACCTCGACCAGCCGTTCTTCGCTGGCGCCAACCACCTCTTCCAGCGAGGCGAATCCGGCGCGGACCGGGCGAGCGGCTGCCGTCGCACGCCATGGGGATCGCCAGGCTGATGAGGGCGCGGCGCAGGCCGACGGGGCCGCTGTTGTCGATAGATTCGATCATCCGGGTGGCGGAAACCTCACCGACGCCATCGAATTCGAGCAGTTGCTCCTTGGTGATGGTGTAGAAGTCCGACGGGCTCTCCAGAAGGCCCGCCTCAGCGAGACGTTCGATCCATTTCTGCCCGATGGCGTCGATGTCGACGGCGGCACGTGAGGCCCAGTGGATGAGCCGCCGCACCGTCTGCGCGGGCAGGAGACGTTGGTGCAGAACAACTCCTGGCTGTTGCCCTGCTCCGCCGCTGGTTGCCCGCACGAGGCGCAAGTGGTGGGGGCGACGATGTCGAGTTCGGCGCCGGTGCGCGCGGCCGCGTCGAGCACGCCCGCGACGAACGGGATGACGTCGCCCGCGCGGCGCACCAGCGCGCACGAGCGGGGCGACGACGTCGCCGGTGGCGCCGTCACCGCGGGTGACCGTGCGGGCCAGGTGTCTGATCCGGGAAAAGGTGAGAGTGCGGTAGGTTCGACCTCTTGACCTGCGCATATGTATTCATCAATCCTGTCGTCACTGCGGCGAAAGTTCACGTGTGTGGCTGACGTGGTGTTGTTGCGGGTTCGTCTGACACCCTCATGTCTTTCCGGATTCGAGAGGGGGTGGGTGGGGTACTCTCCCGGGTTGTGTTGTGGTGCAATACTTTTCGATGACATTGAGTATTAAGGTCAAGTTGAAGTGTCGGTATCCGTGCTCCGGGTGTCTTGTCCTACCAGCCGCCAACCCCGGCACTGTCGGTGGCCCATGACACAGTAATGCCTATGAGCTATCGATACTCCAGTCTGACCGGGGCGATCGACGACAAGACCAGCCCGTTACGTCAGTACCTCGACCAGCGGTACCCGAATCTCAAACCCGTGCAAGCCGACTACCGAGCCCACGCCGGCACACTGATCGTCGCAGGCCGCGGCGCCAGCCCGGGAACCTTGGGCGCAGCCTTCGACTACCTACTCCGATTCACTTGCGACGGCGAGTACGTGCCGCAGCCAGCCGTGATCGCCTTCCTCGATCGCCCCGACCACGTCGCGGTCATCGGGGAGCTGTCCAAACTGGCGGGCCACGCGTGTATGCGGCCGTTGCCCGAGAACACCGTGGAGGTCATCGCGCGGGCGTGCTGGGCGTTGGCGCTGTGCACGGAGCTGTACCGCAAGCCGTTCATCTTCCCCAATTCCCCACTGGCCGAACCGATTCGCAGTGGCCGGTTCACCACCGAGGTCCTGCTCGCGCTGGTTCCCGACACCGCCGTCGCCGAGATGCGGTCGCTGTATCTACTCGCTCTGGCCGAACTGGCCGACTTCCTCTCCGCCACAACGTCGGTGGCGGTCCTCGGCCCAACATTCTCCGCCTCGAAGCTGTGCGCCGCCGATGCCGACCTCATCGTGGACGGTGTACTGATCGAGGTGAAAACCCGCCTCGGCGCAGCAAACCCCAAAACAGGGCAACGATCGGACTCGCTTCCGCTGACCGACATCTACCAGATCATCGGCTACGCACTGTTCGACACCACCGACACCTTCTCCGTCCATACCGCGGCCCTCTACTCCGCCCGCTACGGCGCATTGCACACGTGGCCGCTACAACAGCTGCTCGACACCCTCGCCGACGCGCCGATCGACCTCGCGGCCGAACGCGCCCACGTATGGAAACTCCTCGGCGGCCAGCAGATTCCAGCGATCCCCGCGCTCGGCGGTGAAACGCTGGCCCGTCAGTCCTTACCCATCACAGACCCCATGTCGGCGAGCTCGATCGGCGGGCCCAGCAGAACGGCTCGCCTGATTCGCGAAGGAATCGGGTTGCTCCGTCGAGTTCAACGTCGATGACCTCCCGAGCGGTGGCCCCGTGGACGGTGACGACGACGGCGGATTCGGACCAGGGGAGCTACTATGTGCACGTCCACATGCGCGTCCAGTCCGAGCATCACCGTGTCGACGCACCGTACAGAGGTCGCGTGCTCGTCGCGTTCACCGCCCCGCGACTTGCAGCAGGATCTTGCCGCCACGGAGGAGATGTTGCACCGCGTCCTGGATGTGCTCGAGGGGGTACACGGCCGCCACGGGGACTGCGAGGGCGCCGTCGGCCACCAGCGGTGCCGCCTCACGAATGACGGGCACTACCTTGTCGTGGTAGTCGAAGTCGCCGATAAAGAACCCGCGGACGGTGAGGTGCTTGCCGACCAGTGTCGAGGTGTCGACCCACATGGGTTCGTTCCTGGCCCAGGAATAGCTCACCAACCATCCACCGTCGGACAGCAATTCGAGCAGCCGCGCCACCCCCGGACCACCGACGGCTTCCACTGCCAGCGCCACTCGCGCGTCGCCGATCACCGCTCGAACATCGCCGACCGCATCGGGGTCGTCGACGTGGACCACGTCGGCCCCGGCTGCTGTGAGCTCGGCGAACGTTGCGTCGTCACGGGCCAGGTTGATCGTCTTCAGTCCACGAAGTTTGGCTAGCGCGATCAATGACCGTCCGACACCGGAGTTCGCGGCGTTCTGAACCACCCAGTCACCGGGCTGCATCGGGGTGACCTCACTGAGCATCAACCCTGCCGTCGGGGGGTTGCTGCCCAGCATCGAGTACTGCTCGATGCTGCCGCCGGCGGGGAGTGCGAACAGGCTGTCGGCGGGCACGACGAGCCGCTCACGCCACGCACCGGCATACAGGGGTAGCACGACCAGATCGCCGACTTGAAGTCCATCGACCTCGGCGCCGGCGGCAAGCACGCGGGCGACCCCCTCTGCGCCTGGTATGTGGGGCAGGGGTGGTCGCGCCAGCATGCCGGTGACGACCAATAGGTCGTGTTTGTTCAACGGCGAGACCTCAACGCTCAACAGAACCTCATGCGGACCCGGTGGCGGCGGCTCCTCGATGTCGACCACGCGGAGCACCTGCGCAGGATCGCCGAACTGTTCAATCTGGATGGCGCGCATATTAATTCCTCTCCATCGAAGGTGGGGCCGCTGTGTGAGCGGCTGCCGACCGAGCTAGGAGGAAGCAACACCCGGTGGGCGCGTCAAACGAGGCGCGTCCACCTTCCCTCCGAAAGTATATCCACCACCCACTGGCACTGTCGCTGGTCAACGTGGTGTCGTGCTCAGCCTCTACCGGCGAGCAGCGGCACAAAAGGCCAGCTAGAAGGCGATCAGCGCCAGTGCGGAGCTTCCCTCTCCGCGCTGGCGCCGTGACCCGCCCCATCGCATGCAATCGAATATGCGTTCGAAGAATGGCCGGTTGTGCTCACCCCGGAGCCCAGGAGGATCGCCGATCCGCAGGGAGAACTTCGTTGGATTTTCGGCGACTACTGCCGGGACCCCTCCAGGCCGGACCTATTCGAGGACCGGAACATTCCAGCGGTCGCCGAGCCTCGGAAGGAATCCCGCCCATGCCTGTGCCCAACCATCGTCTGTCGTCCGACTTGCTAAGGTAGACAGGTGATTCCCACCCGGCAGGCATGGCGCTGGTCGCACTAGCGGCCCGATGAATCACGTCCACGGGCCGTACGCGGCTCGTGATTCCCGACCGGAACACTCGGCTCGTGCGGTCCTCCATCAACTTTCAGGAGTTGTACGGTGACCATCCCTTCGGATTCCTTCGCCGCCACCCGCGAGCGCAGCGACGAGCTGGCCGCCGAGGTGGCCGCCCACCCGAATCGCTTCCGCGTCCTCACCGGCGAAAGGCCCACGGGCAGACTGCATCTGGGGCACTACTTCGGCACCATCCGCGAACGGGTGCGGCTGCAAGGGCTGGGTGTGGACCTGTGGGTGATCCTGGCCGACTATCAGGTCATCACCGACCGCGACACCCTGGGCCAGGTTCGTGAGAACGTGGTGAACGCGGTGCTCGACTACGCCGCGGCCGGGATCGACACCAGCCGGGCCACGGTGTTCACCCACTCCGCGGTGCCCGCCCTCAACCAGCTGATGCTGCCGTTCCTGAGCCTGGTCACCGAGGCCGAGCTGCACCGCAATCCGACGGTGAAGGCCGAACTGGCGGCCTCGGAGCGGGCGCTGAGCGGGCTGATGCTCACCTACCCGGTGCATCAGGCCGCCGACATCCTGTTCTGCAAGGGCAATCTGGTGCCGGTGGGCAAGGACCAGCTGCCGCATCTGGAGGTGACCCGGGTGATCGCGCGTCGCTTCAACGAGCGTTTCGGCCGGGTGTTCCCCAAACCGCAGGCGCTGCTCACCGCGACCCCGGAGATCCCCGGCCTGGACGGGCGCAAGATGAGCAAGAGCTACGCCAATGCCATCTCGCTGTCGATGACCGCCGACGAGACCGCCGCGCTCATCCGCCGCACCCCCACCGACGGCGACCGCCGCATCACCTTCGACCCCGACGCCCGCCCCGGCGTCTCGGCGCTGCTCACCACCGCCGCGCTCTGCCTGGGCAGCGACGAGGCGACCCTGGCCGACAAGCTCGGCGACGGCGGCGGCGCGGCGCTCAAGAAGCTGGCCACCGATGCGGTCAACGACTTCTTCGCCGACCACCGGGCGCGGCGCGCGGAACTGGCCGCGGACCCGGATTTCGCGATCGGGCTGGTGCGCGAGGGCAATCGGCGCGCCAACGAGATCGCCGAACGCACCCTGGACCAGGTGCGCTCGGCGATGGGGACGGTGTACTAGCGCCCCGAGATCAATCCTCGAGCGCTCCGTACACACCGTGCAGGAAGTCGTCGCCGAGCGGACTGCGCCACTCGGCGGCGATGATGATATTGGCCGACTGCACGAAAAGCAGGGCTACCAGATCCTTTTCGGGATCCGCGTACCAGGCGGTGCCCAGGCCGCCCGGCCAGGACAGGGTGCCGACGCTCGGGATGCCCGGGGTGGTCTGCATCTTCACGCCGTAACCGAAGCCCTGATCGGCCCAGAGGTGCTGGCCCAGTGGCGGATTGAACGGCGCGGCGGCGTGCTGTTCGGGGGTGAGGTGGTCGGCGGCCAGTGCGGCGGCGGTCTCGGGCCGCAGGATCCGGACGCCGTCGAGTTCGCCGCCACCGAGCAGCATGCGGGCGAAGCGGGCGTAATCCTCGACGGTGGACACCAGACCCGCACCGCCGGAAGGGAACAGCGGTTCCTCGCCCCACGCCGTGGTCTCGGGCCGGTCGAGTTCGGAGCCGTCGGGTCCGTAGAGCACGCTGAGGCGGTCCCGCTTCGATTCGGGGACGGTGAATCCGGTGTCGGTCATGCCCAGCGGTTCCAGCACCCGTTCGCGCAGCGCGGTTTCCAGCGGCTGCCCGGTCACCCGGCTGATCAGGATGCCGAGAATGTCGGAGGCGGTGTGATATCGCCACACCGTGCCGGGCTGCGCGATCAGCGGCAGCTCCCCGACCGCGCGCAGCCATTCGTCGGGCGTCAGCCGTTCGGCGTTCGCGACGCCGATCGCGCTCGCGATGGGATCGGCGGTGAGAGCGAACAATCGGGGCGCGAGACCGGAGCGCCCCCACCCCAATCCCAGTCGGTAGGTGAGCAGGTCCTCGACGGTGATCGGGCGTTCCGCGGGTACCACGTCGTCGAGTGCGCCGTAGAGATCGCGCAGGACGACGCGGTCGGCCAGTTCCGGCAGCCAGCGCTCGACCGGGTCGTCGAGCCCGAGGCGGCCCTCGTCCACCAGGGTCAGCGCGGCCACCGTGGTGATCGGCTTGGTCATGGAGGCGATGCGGAACAGCGTGTCGCGCCGCATGGGCCGTCCGGTCGCCCGATCCGCGACACCGGCGGTCTCCACCCGCACCAGCCGCCCGTGCCGGTAGATCGCGGCGACCGCGCCGGCCACCTCACCTCGCTCGGCGTACGCGCCGAGCACCTCGCCCACCTTGTCCAGACCTTCGGCCGAAAACCCGTTCACCGCAATCACTCCCTTCCGTCGCAGCCACGGTCAACAGCGAACGGAAGCGGATATTCCCGGGAGCCTCGATCAGGAACCGATATACCCGGCCAGGTGCTCGCCGGTCAGCGTGGAGCGCGCGGCCACCAGGTCGGCGGGGGTGCCCTCGAAGACGATCCGGCCGCCGTCGTGTCCGGCGCCCGGACCCAGGTCGATGATCCAGTCGGCGTGCGCCATCACGGCCTGATGGTGCTCGATCACGATGACCGTCTTGCCGGAATCCACCAGGCGGTCCAGCAATCCGAGCAGATTCTCGACATCGGCCAGGTGCAGACCGGTGGTCGGCTCGTCCAGGACGTAGACGCCGCCCTTCTCGCCCATGTGCGTGGCCAGCTTCAGCCGTTGCCGCTCACCGCCGGACAGCGTGGTCAACGGCTGACCGATGTTCACATAGCCGAGTCCCACCTCTTTCAGATGCTCCAGGATCTTGTGCGCCGCAGGGATTTTCGCCTCACCGGCGGCGAAGAACTCCAGCGCCTCGGCAACCGGCATGGCCAGCACCTCGCTGATGTCCCGCCCGCCCAGCTTGTACTCGAGCACCGCGGCCTGGAAACGCTTGCCCTCGCACTCCTCACACACGGTGGCGACACCGGCCATGATGGCCAGATCGCTGTAGATCACGCCCGCACCATTACAGGTCGGGCACGCGCCCTCCGAATTCGCGCTGAACAGCGCCGGTTTCACGCCGTTGGCCTTGGCGAAGGCCTTGCGGATCGGTTCGAGCAGGCCGGTGTAGGTGGCCGGATTACTGCGCCGCGACCCCTTGATCGCGCCCTGATCGACCGACACCACGCCCTCGCCGGCCGGAATCGAACCGTGCACCAGCGAGCTCTTGCCCGAGCCCGCGACACCGGTGATGACGACCAGCACGCCCAGTGGGATGTCGACGTCGACCTTCTGCAGATTGTTGGCGGTGGCGCCGCGAATCTCCAACGCCCCCTTGGATTTGCGCACCGCATCCTTGAGCGCGGCCCGGTCGTCGAAGTGGCGGCCGGTGATGGTGCCGCTGGCGCGCAGGCCCTCGACGGTGCCCTCGAAACAGATGGTGCCGCCGCCCGACCCGGCGGCCGGGCCGATGTCGACGATATGGTCGGCGATGGCGATGGTCTCCGGCTTGTGCTCGACCACCAGCACGGTATTGCCCTTGTCGCGCAACCGCAGCAACAGATCGTTCATGCGCTGGATGTCGTGCGGGTGCAGGCCCACGGTCGGCTCGTCGAACACGTAGGTGACATCGGTGAGCGCCGAACCGAGGTGGCGGATCATCTTGACGCGCTGGGCTTCTCCGCCCGAGAGCGTGCCCGAGGCGCGGTCCAGGCTCAGGTAGCCGAGCCCGATCTCGACCAGCGAGTCCAGCACCGCCTGCAACGCTTCCAGCAGCGGCGCGACCGACGGATCGCGGACCCCGCGCACCCAGTCGGCCAGATCGCTGACCTGCATGGCGCACGCGTCGGCGATGCTGATCTTGTTGATCTTCGAGGACCGGGCCAGCTCGCTGAGCCGGGTGCCGTCGCAGTCCGGGCAGATCTGGAAGGTGACCGCGCGCTCGACGAAGGCGCGGATATGGGGCTGCAGGGACTCGATGTCCTTGGACAGCATCGACTTCCGGATCTTGGGGATCAGGCCCTCGTAGGTCAGGTTGATGCCCTCGACCTTGATCTTGGTCGGTTCCTTGTAGAGCAGATCGGCGAGTTCGCGCTTGTTGTACTTCTTGATCGGCTTGTCCGGATCGAAGAAGCCGCTGCCGATGAAGATGCGCCCGAACCAGCCGTCCATGCTGTAGCCCGGAATCGTGAACGGGCCCTCGCGCAGCGACTTGGTGTCGTCGTAGAGCTGGGTCAGGTCGATGTCGTTGACCGAACCGCGCCCCTCGCAGCGCGGGCACATGCCGCCGATCACCTGGAAGCTGCGGCGCTCCTTGACCTGCTTGCCGCCCTTCTCCACGGTGACCGCGCCCGCGCCGCTGATCGAGGCCACATTGAACGAGAACGCCTGCGGCGAACCGATATGCGGCTTGCCCAGGCGGCTGAACAGGATGCGCAGCATGGCCATGGCGTCGGTGGCGGTGCCGACCGTGGAGCGCGGATCGCCGCCCATGCGCTGCTGGTCGACGCTGATCGCGGTGGTCAGGCCCTCGAGCACGTCCACGTCCGGGCGCGCCTGGGTCGGCATGAAGCCCTGCACGAAGGCGCTGTAGGTCTCGTTGATCAAGCGCTGCGACTCCGCGGCGATGGTGTCGAAGACCAGTGAGCTCTTGCCCGAACCGGACACGCCCGTGAACACGGTGAGCCGCCGCTTGGGGAGGTCGACGGACACGTCCTTCAGATTGTTCACCCGTGCCCCGACCACCCGGATCAGGTCGTGGGCGTCGGCGGCGGGCAGGGCGTTGTTCGTGGACTTGCGCGAGGCCATGCGTGTCTCCATCTACAGGGGCGGACCGGTCGGGCAGAGGGCGCGGGTCAGGTCAGGAGACCTGTTGGATACGAACCATATTGCCCGCGGGGTCGCGCACGGCGCAGTCGCGCACGCCGTAGGGCTGGTCGGTCGGCTCCTGGACGATCTCGACGGCGTCACCGGCCTGCAGCTGCTCGAAGACGGCATCCACATCTTTGGTTGCCAGCAGGATGCTGCCGTAGGTGCCCTTGGCCATCATCTCGACGATGAGCTTGCGCTCCTCCTCGGTGATGCCCGGGTCGACGGCCGGCGGGTGCAGCACGATGGAGGTGCCGGCTGATCCGGCGGGCCGACGGTAAGCCAGCGCAAACCGTTGTAGCCGACATCCTTGCGCAGCTCGAAGCCGAGCGCGTCGCGGTAGAACGCGAGCGCCGCGTCCGCGTCGGTGTGCGGGAGGAAGCTCGAGAGAATGGTGATGTCCATGTCGATCAGGCTAATTGCGAGGCGCTTGCCTGGGCTTCTCGATTCCTGATCGGTCGCGTCACCTGTTTCTCGACACACGACGGCATACCCTCGGGCGCGTCGGCCATCTGCTGCTTGTAGACACTCGGCGGCACCCCGACCAGTTCGGTGAACCGGGTACTGAAGGTGCCCAGCGAGGAACAGCCGACCGCGAAACAGATCTCGGTGACGCTCAGATCCCCGCGGCGCAGCAGCGCCATGGCCCGCTCGATGCGGCGCGTCATCAGATACGCGTACACCGATTCGCCGTAGGCGGCCCGGAATTGGCGGCTCAGATGCCCGGCGGAGATATGCGCGTCGCGCGCCAGCGCCTCCACGTCCAACGGCTGGGCGTACTCCCGATCGATGCGGTCCCGGACCCGCCGCAACCGCGCCAGATCCCGCAGGCGCTGCTCCTCGTCGGGTTTGCTCTTCACCCTCCGATGGTCGCACGCTGCGCCGACGCCGTCGTGACGACGTGCCCGGGCGATTGGGGACTACCCTTCCGGCGATTTGTCAGGTAACAGTTTTGGGTTGACACAAGACATAGCGTGCGGGGAATCCGGGACATCCGGGACCCGGCACCGATCTATATGCGGCCCAGCGTGGCCCGAGAACCGGGATCAGCTCTTCGATGAAGCTCTCTGCACTACGTAATAGGACCGTCCTGCGCACCGCCGCGGTCGTCCTGACCGCCGCCCTGTCGGTCGCCCTGTCCGGCGGCACCGGTTCGGCCGACCCGGACAAGGCGCCGTCGGTCACCTCGGTGACCAAGGAAGGCCGCACCTGGCATCTGAAGGTGTATTCGGCGGCCATGGGCAGGGACATCACCGTCGACGTGCAGCGTCCGGTCGACGAATCCCAGCCCGCGCCCAACCTCTACATGCTCAACGGCCTCGACGCCGGCGAGGGCACCGCCAGCTGGGCCGCCCAGACCAACGCGCTCGGCTTCCTGGCCGACAAGCAGGTCAATGTCATCCAGCCCATCGGCGGCCGCGGCAGCTACTACGCCGACTGGATCCAGGCCGACCCGAACCTGGGCCTGAACAAGTGGACGACCTTCTTCACACGAGGAGCTGCCGCCGCTGCTGGACGCCACCCTCGGCTCCACCGGACTGAACTCGCTGGCGGGCCTGTCCACCTCCGGCACCTCGGTGCTGCAGCTGGCCGAGTCGAAGCCGGGCCTGTGGAAGTCGGTGGCCGCCTACAGCGGTTGCGCGCAGATCGCCGACCCGATGGGCAAGCAGTTCGTGAAGCTGGCCGTGGAGACCTGGGCCGGCGGCAACACGCTCAACATGTACGGTCCGGCCGACAGCCCGCTGTGGGCCGCCCACGACCCGGTCATCAATGCCGAGAAGCTGCGCGGCACCCAGCTCTACGTCCTCCAGCGGCAGCGGCATCCCGCTGCAGCGCGACGTCGAGTTCTACACCAAGTCCGCCCCGGGCATCCAGGGTGACGTGAACCTGGCGCTGGGCATGATCATCGAGGGCGGGGTGAACGCCTGCACGCACAACCTGCAGGACAAGCTCAACTCGCTGAACATCCCCGCCACCTTCCAGTTCGACCCGGTCGGCACGCACTACTGGCCGTACTGGGAGAGCGCGCTGCACAACTCGTGGCCGATGCTGGCCGCGGGCATGGGCCTGCCCGCCTGATCCTGTTTCGCTCGAAAGCGCCGCATACCGCAGGTCGGTATGCGGCGCTCGGCGTTTCGGGTGCTGCGAACTAGATAGCCGCGGAGCCCGGGACGCTCGACGGGGTGCGCACGATCCGGCCGCCGAGCCGCTCGTTGACCGAGAAGCCGTGGTGGCGGCACCAATTGGCCAGTTTCGGAACGGCCGAATCGTCGTCGCGGTAGGTCGGGACCAGCTGGCCGACGATGTAGAGGTGATGGGCGTCGGCGGCGCGGCACAGATGCTGCAGGACCGCGGTGCCCAGGCCGGTGCCGCGCAGTTCCGGATTCACCGTGATGTTGTCGAGTTTGATGGTGTCGGCGTAGATGTCGAACACCACCTCGGCCAGCGCATCGTTGCGGCGCAGGGCCTCGATGTCGGAGGGCACCGGGCGCAGCACGCCGGGCAGGTGGTCCGAAAGACGTTGGCGCGCGGCCTCATCGGGGGCGCTGCGGGTGATGGCGAGCAGCTCCTCGGTGAGGTCGGCGACTACCGAGCGGTCACCGACCGCAGCCATCGGACGAGCCTCCCCGGTCGCCCGGGACAACGCCTCCAGGCGGCGGGTCCAGTGCGGATGCTCGGCGCTGTAGCGCTGCGTCAGCTCGGCGAGGGTGTCCTCCAGGCACAGCGGGGCGCCGAGGCTGCGCACGTACGCGCCCGACAGCACGCCCCAGCGGTGATCGTCGGCGCCGACGCCGTGCACCGCCAGATCGCGCACCAGGGCGTCGCGGCGAGCGGTGGCGCGCGCGACCGGAGAACCCGGCAGCCGGCCCAGCCACCGCTGCCAGCCGGCCAGATTCGCGCGAATCCGACTGCCCGCGATGTCGGCGCTCGCATCGAGGTAGTTGCACAGCGCTTGCTGACGACGCTCCAGCAATTCGTCCACCGGCTGACGCGCGGGCTCGGCGGGGGGCGTCTGACCCTCACTCATAGAGACCTACGCTAGCGTCCAGTTATCTCTGCGCTGGTAACCGGCACGCGACAATTCATCTACCAGCGATAACGGACCACGGAACCGTCCGGCAGCACACTCGAACCGGGACCGCCATCACCCGGCGGCGACGATAGCCCGGAAGTGTCCAAAGCGGTGATCCGGTCCAGCAGACCACGCTCGTAGGCCAGCGCTTGCTTGCGGGTCCAGCCCGTCGAACGCCGCAGGGCGGCCCGGGCCTCGCGCCGGCGGTGATAGGTGAGCAGCGGGGTCAGCCCGAGCTCCGATCCGATGCCGCGCACGGCCGGGCGGGCGATGAGGGCGCGGAACCAGCGTCGCTCGGTCGCCAGCACCCAGGCGTAGGCGAGCGCGAAGATGACCAGGTCGAGCAGGATCGGCAGATAGGTCGACAGCAGGGCCGGACCGGGCGGGCGGGGAGCGTCGAAGAGCACGTGCATGGTGAAGGCCAGCGCGTAGAACAGCGCGAAGACGCCCAGCCGCCAAGGCCACGACCGGTCGGTACGAACCAAGGCGACCACGATGCCGACACCCGCCAGCGCCGACATCGCCCAATGCGAGGTGAGCGCGGTGACCAGCCGCAGCACCGCCACCAGCAGCACATCCGCCACAGGCGTCTGCGGCGACGACAACGCGGTCTGGGTGCTGTACAGACAGTCTTCCGCGATCTGTGCGCCCAGCCCGACCGAGGCCCCGAGCAGCAGGCCGTGCATCGGCCGCGTCAGTCGCGGCCGGAACAGCATGGCCACCACCGCGATTCCGATCGCCTTGATGTACTCCTCGTCGATGGGCGCGGTGATCGCCGCACTCCAGCTGACCGCGAATCGGTCGCCGAACAGATTCGTGACGGCCCGGCTCAGGTGGTCATTGGCCCACATCGCCAGGCCGGTCCACACCGTCGCACCCCAGATCGCGCCCATCACCATCGGCGCCACCAGATGCCGGCGAGCCCGGAAAGGATCCAGCGCGAACAGGATTCGCCCGATCACCACCAGCGTGACCGCCGTGATCGGCAATGCGGCCAGCGCCGCCGCACCCGCGAACCACACCTGGCCCGCGGCCTGCGTCAGAAACAGCAACGGCCCCATCAGGACCGCCAGGCAGTACACCCAGAACAGCGCCGAACGCGGCTGGAACCAGCTCAGGCCCTCCCGTCCGGTCGGCGCCGCCATGCTGGTGCCGTGCTGCCCCGGAGCTGGTGCGCTCACGCCTCCACCGCCTTGGTCGAGTTCAGGACTTCGGCGATCAGGTGCAGTCCGGCCTCGCGGGTGGGACCGGTGACCAGGATGGTGACGCCGACGTCACCGCTGGCGGCCACCGCGCACACCCCGCCGGCGGTGTCGGGCAATTCGCAGGTGAGGCCGTGGAATTCGCCCGCGTCCACGACGCCGCCGTCGAAACGCGCGGCGACACCCGCCGCGCGCAGGGGCAGCAGCATGCGGGGTGCGGCCGTGGCGAAATCGGTGATGCCATCGGTCACCGACACCGACACCCGCTGTTCGCCGTCGCCGGACTTCAGGACCGCGACCGATTCGTCGCCGGTGGCCTGCCGCCGCATCGGCTCGGGCACCTGGAACACGATCGCATTGGCCGGGTCCGCGCCGCCGTGCACGGCCCCGATGCCGGTGGCGGTCAGCATGATGCTCGTGCCCGCGGGCACGTCGGCCAGGCGGGCGGGCACCGCGGCGGACAGCAGGGCCGGCGCGACCAGCGCCACCGCGAGCGCCCCCACCGCCGCCAGCGCGGGGGCCACCGAATGCACCAGGCGCACCATGTCTTCCACCCTCTCGGCTCCCTGAGGCAACGTCCGGGGACGGTGGATGCGTTCCGGACGCCCGGCTCCGGGCCCGGCAGTCGCCCGCCCGGCGCTTGCCGCGAGTTAACCACATCGGCGGGCCGGAACGTGTCAGCAGCGCCGGAACGAATTCGGGGCTCGAAACCGAGCGAGGATGTCGTGCGCGGGTCCGGCCCGCATACGACATCCTCGATGGCTCATCCGGCGAAAACCGCTGTCCCCCTATAGTGGAACCGTCGGCTCACAGCAGATCGGCCAGGCCCTTCAGCGGTCCGGGCAGGCCGGCCGCGTGCTTCTTGAGGCCGGCGACCACCGGGTTGGGGGTCTCGGCGCGCAGCCGATCGAGCTCGGTCTGCATGGTCTCGACGGTGCGGGCGTAGTAGCCGTCGATGAGGTTCGCGTCGTCCGGGTCGCCGGGCTCGGTGGACCAGTCCAGGGCGGGCAGGAAGCTCACCGTCACCGACGCGGGCAGCGGGATCTGCGGCAGGATCGGGGCGACACCGAACGGCAGGCCCAGGGTGTACGGAAACACCTTGGCGCGCAACAGTTTATCGAGCTGCAGCAGCTTCGCGGTGCGTTCGCCGCGGCTGAGCACGAAGATCGAGTCGTGACCGCCGTTGGCGACCGCGGGAATCACCGGAACCCCCAATTCCAGTGCCAGGCGGATGAAGCCTTTGCGGTCGGCGAAGTCGATCTTGCCGCGATCGGTCCACGGGCGGCACGCCTCCCAGTCGCCGCCCGGGTACACCATGACCGCGCCGCCGTCCTTGAGGCCCTTGGCCGCGGATTCGCGCGAGGCCGCGATGACTCCGAACTGGCGCAGGCTGTCACCGAGAACCGGTGCGCGCAAAAGGATGTCGTGGGCGACGCCGTAGCTGGGCTCGTCGGGCCGGTGCTCTAGCATGGCCATGAAGGTGATCCACACCTCCGGAGCCCAGTAGATGGACGAGTGATTGCCGATCACCAACGCCGGCCCCGACACCGGCAGATTCTCCAGACCGACGACGGTGGGAGTGAAGTAGTCGGTGTAGGCCCGCGCGAGCGGCAGCAGCGGGTGGTTCGGGTCGGGGATTACCTTGTTCTCGGTCATGCGCCATTCCTGTCGATTGCTTTGCCGGGGACGGGCAGCACGCAACGACATCGCACGACGCTTTCGAAACAACGTCGAGCCGAATTGAATTGCCCCCGGGTCAGATCCCCATTGATTAGCTCCGACGGCCGCGCATGCGCGGTCCGGTTCAGCGTACGGACGTCGCTGCGTTGCGACAGATGCCCGTCACCGTCCTCCTGCGCTATCGACGTTATCAACCCAAGCGTTTGCTTGTTAGGAAGTGTGCGAAACCCAACATTCATCTCCGTGCCCCGGTCTCGCACACCGCTCCCGACTTAGGATGACTCGGCCAAAATCTCATGCGTTGATGCGCATATCAGCGTATAGGTATCTCAGTGTGATGCCGTGCGGCGCGACAGCGCCGCAGCGGCCAGGTAGCCGGCCAGCGCCAATCCCGCGCACCAGGCCAGTGCCGTCGGTGCGGAATCCCCCACCGGCGTACCCATCAGCAGACCCCGCACGGTCTCGGTGACCGAGGTGACCGGCTGATGCGCGGCGAACCCGCGCAGCCAGCTCGGCAAGGTGTGGGTCGGCACGAAAGCGCTGCTCACGTACGGCAGGAACATGAAGAAGAACATGAACCCGTTGGCCGCTTCGGGATTGGACACCAGCAAGCCGAGCGCGGCCGCCACCCACGACAGGGCCACCACGAAGCACGCCAGCACGCCCGCCAGCGCGAGCCAGCGTACCGGGTCGGCCGTGGGCCGGAAGCCGATCACCACCGCCACCAGCACCACCACCGAACTGGTGAGCAGATTGCGCAACACGCTTTCCAGCACGTGCCCGGTCAGCAGCGCGCCGCGCGAGACAGCCATGGCCCGGAAGCGATCCACGATGCCGCTGGAGGTATCGGTGGCCACCGCCACCGCCGTCGCGCCCGATCCGAAACCCGCGCACAGCAGAATGATTCCGGGCACGACGTAGTCGATATAGGAGCCGCCGACATTCATCGCGCCGCCGAATACGTACACGAACATCAGCAGAATGCTGACCGGCACAGCGATGGTCATGATCATGGTGTCCGGACTGCGCAGGGTATGGCGCAGATTGCGCCCGACCATGGTGGCGGAGTCCTGGGCGGAGTACACGAGAGTACGCATTACGCAGCGCCTTTCACGGAATTGCCGGTGAGTGCGAAGAAGACGTCGTCGAGGTCGGGAGTGTGAATGGAGAGCTGGTCGATGGCCACGGCGTGATCGTCGAAATGGTCGAGCAGGGTGCGGATGTCGCCGACACTGCCGTCGGAGGGCACCCGCAGCGCCAGCGCCTCGCCGTCGATCTCGGCCACCGGCAGTGCGCGCGCGGCGGCGGCCAGCCCGTGCTCGTCGGCGAAGCCCAGGCGCAGGTGACCACCGGGCACCAGGCGCTTCAACTCGTCGGGCCGGCCCTCGGCGACGATGCGGCCGCCGTCGAGAACGGCGATGCGGTCGGCCAATTGATCGGCCTCCTCCAGATACTGGGTGGTGAGGAAGATGGTCACGCCGTCGGCGACCAGCCCCCGGATCACCCGCCACAGGTCTCGGCGGCTGCGCGGATCCAGGCCGGTCGTGGGCTCGTCGAGGAACACGATGCGCGGCTGCCCCATCAGGCTCATGGCGATGTCCAGGCGGCGGCGCATGCCTCCGGAGTAGGAGCCCGCGCGCTTGCCGGCGGCCTCGGTGAGCTCGAACTGTTCCAGCAATCGCGCTGTGCGCCTGCTTGTTTCGCGGGATCCCAGGTGCAGCAACCTCCCCATGAGCCGCAGATTCTCGGCGCCGGTGAGGATCTCGTCCACCGCGGCGAACTGGCCGGTGACGCCGATGGCCGCGCGCACCGCGTCCGCCGCCCGCGCCGGATCGTGGCCGCCCACCCGCAGCCGCCCGCCGTCGGCCCGGTCCAGGGTGGTGAGGATGCGGACCATGGTGGTCTTGCCCGCGCCGTTGGGGCCCAGCAACGAGAACACGGTGCCGGTGGGCACGGTGACGTCGATGCCGCGCAGGACGGGCTGGTCACCGAAGGATTTGACGAGCCCGTTCACCTCGATGGCGGGCGCGGGTCCGGATGTGGTCATGGCGACTCCGTTCAGAAACTGTGTATGCCATATACTCTGTTTATAGGCTACACAGTTTCTTCGATGGCGCAAGATGGAAGCCGACACCACGACAGGAGGTCCGATGACGCCCGACCCGCAAGCCCTGCCCAAGTCGGTCAAACTGCTCTGGGATCTGGACGAGGCGGGCAGCCGCGGCCCCAAACGCGCGATGAGCCTCGAGCAGATCCTCGACACGGCCACCGCCATCGCCGACACCGAAGGCTTCGCGGCGCTGTCCATGGCGCGCGTCGCCAAGGAACTCGGGTTCACCACCATGTCGCTGTACCGCTACGTCGACAGCAAGGACACCCTCGTCGTGCTACTGCACGACCGCATCTTCGACCTCACCCCGGAACTGCCCGCCGGCTGGCGCGCCGGACTCGAAGCCTGGGCCTGGGCCGAATTCCACGCCATCCGCGCCCACGACTGGTGGCTCGACATCCCCATGACCACTCCCCCACTGGGCCCGAACAACATGGCCTGGCTGGAGGCGGGCATGAACACCCTCGCCGAGGTCCCCATCCCCGAGGCCCTCAAACTCCAACTGCTGGTGAACCTTTCGATCTACGTCATCGGCCGCACCCGCTTCCTGCGCGACGCCATCGGGCACACCCAGGACCATGACTACACCGGCATCCTCACCACCGTCCTGGACCCGCACCGGTTCCCCGCCGTCACCAGCGCCCTCACCAACCGGGCCTTCGACAGCGACGACATGCACTGGGAAGAAGCCGATTTCGGATTCGCCCTGGACCGGTTGCTGGACGGTTACCAGATCTTCATCGACACCAACACCGGCGCATGATCAGGGTGTCGGCCGGATCACACTGAGGGCGAACGACATCGGGGCCGCGACCGGTCCCGCGTAAATATCGTGCAAACGCCGCGTCCACCGGCTTGACCGCGACCGCCGGTGACCCGACCATGGCCTCAGAGGAGGTGAGCGCCATGGGTATCGTCGCGTGGGCGCGTTCCACCGCCGCCTTCCCCACGCTGGCCGCCGCGGCCATGGTGCTGATCCTGACCGGGCTGGCCACCGCCTTCGTCTACGGCGCGGTGCCCGCCGTCGCCGGTCCGGCTACGCATGCGCCCGCCGTCACCCAGGTGCGCATCGAACCTCCGGCGCCCCTGCCGGTCTGCACCGAACCGACCGAGATCACCGAGGACAGCCCCAACCCCGGCTGCCCCGCGCTCGACGACAGCGCGGCGCCCTGAATCTCGCCGGCTGCGGAGCATCGGTCAGGATCGGCGCGCAGCAGCCGGACGTCCGGCCGTGACCAGCAGTAGCGCGGCGACGACGAGAAGCACTGCCACGCAGGCCACCAGGCCGATCCAGCCGCCCGCGACGTAGGCCATCCCGGCCGCGCTGCCCACCACCGCACTGCCCAGGTAATAGGCGAACATGTACAGAGACGTTGCGGCGCCGCGGTTTTCGGCCATGGTGCCGACCCAGGCGCTGGCCGCGGTGTGCGCGCCGAAGAAGCCGGTGGTGAACAGCAGGATGCCGATCAGCACCAGGCTCAGCCGGTCCGGAATCGTCACCGCCACACCGAGGGCCATCAACGACAGCGAGCCCACCAGGATCCGGTGATGGCCGCGGCGATCGGCGAGCCGCCCGGCATACGCGGAGGCCGCGGTGCCCGCCAGATAGAGCACGAACACCGCGCCGACCACCGCCGCGGGCAGGCCGAACGGGCGATGGGTCAGGCGGTAGCCGAGGTAGTTGTAGACCGAGACGAAGCTGCCCATCAGCAGGAACGCCAGCCCGAACAGCGCGGCCAGGCGCGGAAGCCGCAGCTGCCGGGCGAGATCGCCGAGTATCACCCCGAAACCGGCCGGGCGCGCGGCGAATCCACGCGAGGCGGGCAGTGTGCGCGCGAACCACACCGCGCCCGCCGCCACCGCCAGCGACACCGCCAACTCGGCCCATCGCCACGAGGTCAGCCCCAGCACGAGCGACGGAATCAACCGGCCCGCCAGACCGCCGATAGTGGTGCCGGCGATGTAGACCCCCATCGCCGAACCCAGCCCGGCCGACCCGACCTCCTCGGCCAGATACGCCATGGCCACCGCGGGCACCCCCGCCAGCGCGACACCCTGCACCGCGCGCACCGCCAGCAGCGTGTCCATCGTCGGACACAACGGCAGCAGCAATCCCAGTAGCGCGGCCGCCACCGCCGACCCGATCAGCACCCGGGTGCGGCCGATCCGCGCCGACAGCACGCCCGCCGGAATGATCGCCAGCGCAAGTAATCCCGTGGTCAGCGAGACCGCGAGGGCAGCGTGCGCGGGCGTGACATCGAAGGCCGCCGACAGGCTCGGCAGCAGGGACTGGGTCGAATACATGGCGGCGAAGGTGGTCAGGCCGGCCGCGAAAAGCGCTGCCGTCACCCGCTTCTCGTGCGCGTCACGAGGGCTGCCGGACACGAGCGGCTCAGCAGTTCCGACCAAGACACCCGGAGATGAAACCGCGGTCGGCGAGAGATGGGCTGTCCCATCGGAGACCACTTCCAGCCCAGCGCATCGGCTCGGACCGGCAGGCGTGTTCAGCGCGGCAGTCGCGATGTCGCCGCCCGGCGGCTGAGCCGCTTCGGCGGGCGCGCGCCGCCCAGCGAACGTCGTCTCTCGCAGATGCGCGGCGGCGATCAGGCGCTGTGCCGGGATCGACTGATCGGCGCTGGTCATCGGGTCCTCCCTGGGTGAATCGGGGTGTGGGATCCAGGGTGCGCGACCGGCGCTTAGAACGGAAATGCATGATGCGAGGTATCATCATGCTGTCAGAACATATAGCGAGGAGGCGGCGTGCTCGGTGCGGATCTGGAGTGGTTCACGACACTCGCCGAAACGGAGAACGTGAGTGCGGCCGCGGACCGGCTGCACCTGGCCCAGCCCACCCTGTCGCGCATGCTCGCCCGGCTGGAGCAGCGGCTCGGGGCTCCCCTGTTCGACCGGCACGGCAAACGCATCCGGCTCAACGAGTACGGCCGCCTCTACTACGAGCACGCCCGCCGGGCCCGCGCCGAACTGCATGCCGGGGAGCAGGCGCTCGCCGACCGCATCAATCCGGCCAAAGGCGTGGTGCGGCTGTCGTTCCTGCACTCCTTCGGCGGGCGGCTCGCACCCCGGTTGATCGCCGAATTCCGGCGCGGGGCAGGCCGGGTCGACTTCCGCCTCCACCAGGGAGCTGCCGAGGTCATCACCCGGCAGGTGCTCGACGGGGAAGCCGACCTGGCCCTGGTCTCGCCGCGCCCCGGCGAACCCGGCCTCGGGTGGCGCACCCTGCTGAATCAGCCACTGGTGCTGGCGGTTCCGGCCGACCACCGGCTGGCCGGACAGCGTCACACCCGGATCGGTGAGCTGGCCGACGCCGAATTCATCACCATGCATCCGGGATTCGGGATGCGGCGCATCTTCGACGAACTGTGCGCGGCGGCCGGGGTGCGGCCGCGCATCGCCTTCGAAGCCAGTGATCTGGTGACCGTGCGCGGGCTGGTGGCGGCCGGGCTCGGGGTGGCGCTGGTGCCCGAGGACGAACCGATACCGCCGGATCTGGCGGTGGTCCCGCTCGCCGACGCGGGCGCGTCGCGCGATGTCGGGCTGATCTGGTCGGCGACCGCCACGCCGTCCGAGGCGGTGCGCCGCTTCCGCGAGTTCGCGGTGGACCGGGCGGCCCGCCGCCACCCGCGCTGAGAGCACCGCTGTTACGGTTGCCACACGGTAACTGATCGTCGACTCCTGGGAGCCGCCCGTGCAGCGGTATCGCGCGGCCCTCGACACGGCGGGCGGAGGCATCGCCGCCGCGGTCGCGGGCATGGCCTTGATCGTGCCCTTCGACGCCGGATGCAGCACCGACTCGTCGGCCATGCAGCTGACGCTGCTCACCGTCACCCTGCCCCGGGCCACCGCCGCCGGCGCCATCCTCGCGGTCGTGACCGCGGTGTGCGTGAGCATGTTCGGCACCCGGACCGCCTGGGCCACCGGCACGGTCGCGGCCCTGCTGCTGGCCACCGACCACCTGCTGGTCGCCTCGACCTCCACCACCCTGGCCACCGCCAACTTCGTCGACTCCCTCGGCGCCGGCGTGCTGCTCGGCGCAGCCGGGGCCGCGGCCCTGACATACCGGCCCGCGGCCCTCGGCTATCTGCTCGGCGCGCTCACCGGGGTGCTGGTCGGCCACCATATCGAGGACCAAGCCTCGGAGAACGGCGCACTGTCCGTGGTGGAACGCGCCTTCGTCGATCTGCCGCCGGACTGGCTCGCCGCCGTCGCCGCGGCCCTGCTGGCCGCCTGCTTCCTGGTCACCGAGCGGGCCCGGACCACGTCGCACCCGACCGCGGTGCAGCTGCCCTTCGCGCCGATCCTGGCCGCGGCGGTGGTGATCATGGCCGTCACCGCGGCCTCCGAGCGGCTCACGCCCGGAACCGAGAGCCACCTCGCCATCGCCGCGTGGCTGTTCGCGGTCGTCGTGGCCGCCCTGGTCGCCGCGCTGCTGCTGCCGGGCCGCGATGGCACGCTCACCCTGCTCGCGGTAGCGCTCACCGCGAGCGGCGGCGCCATCGCGACCATTCACGACCATTGGAAGATCGCGCCGATCCTCGCCGCCCTCGCGCTCGGGACGCTGGCCGGCGTCGCACTCCCCCGCCCCGCGCCGGTCGCGGCCGCGTGCGCGATCATCGGGCTCAGCGTCTTCACCCTGCTGTCTTCCGGCGCACAACACCATAATTCGGGGTCCGCGCTGCTCGGTGGCTGCTTGTTCGCGGCACTGGCCGGATACAGCTTCGGGGCGGTCACCACCCGCGCCGCGGCCAGCTCCGTACTGGGACTCGGCGTCCTGCTGCTACCGACCGCCGCGCTCACCCTGGAATACCGCGGCTGCGACGCGCTGACCGCACTGCCGGGCAGCAACGCGTCCGGTGACCGCGCCGCCTGGTCGGCCATCCTGCTCGGAGCGGGCTGTCTGGCAGCCCTTCTCGTACTGCGACGGCTGCGGCCCGAAGGCGACGAGCCGAGCTGATCGGCCCGGACGCCTCGGGCCGGGGTCAGGTGACGCGGTACAGCCAGATCCGCGGGTCGGCCGGTTCGCCGCCGGTGGCCCAGCCGTAGCTGTGCGCGATGCCGTCACCGTGGTACCCGTGCAGGTAAGCACGCAATTCGGGACGCCCGGCGTGCCCGGACACGATGCCGCGAAGCACGATCGCGGTGAGGTCGTAGGCCTCGGCGGCGTACGCGTTCGCGGCGACACCGGTGGCGGCCCGGTAATCGTCGAGGAAGCGTTCGGTGGCCGGGCCGCACTGACAGGCGACCAGGGTGCCGGTGGCGGCCGGGCCGGCCGCGGTCCGGAAAGAGGGGTCGTAACTGCCGTCGCCGAGGACGAAAGTCGCTGTGACACCGGCGGTTCGGAGCTTCGTCAGCAGGGTCGCGGCCGCGGCGGGGTAGCCGGAGTAGAACACCGCGTCCGGGCGCGCGGCGGCGATGGCGTTCACCGCATCGCCCGCCTCGCCGCCGAGATCCACGCTGACCTCGCATGCCGGCTGCGCCGCGGCGCCGAGCCCGGCGGTCACCCCGTCCGCGAGCGATCCCCCGAATCCGCCGCCACTGTCGCGCACCACGCAGACTCGCGAGAACCGGGCCGTGCTCGCGAGGTACCGGCCCAGCGCCGGGCCCTCGGCATTGTCATTGGCCAGGCCGCGGAAGAATCCGCTCCACCCCGATTGCGCCAGCAGCGGATTCGTCGCCACCGGGGTGAGGAACGGCAGACCGGCGGCATCGAAGGTCTTGCCCGCGGCCACCACCTCCTTGGACAACGCCGGGCCGACCACCGCCACGATCGAGTCGTCGGCCGCGATCTGCTCCGCGGCCCGCGCCGCCTTCACCTGATCGCCGCCGGTGTCGAACTCCCGCACCGTGATCGGGCAGATCTTGTTGCCGCCCTGCACGTTCCCGCCCTTGACGAACTGGTCGACGGCGAGTTTCACCGCGCCGATCACGGTGCGGCCCAGGGGGGCATCCGAGCCGGTCAACGGCAGCGCGGCCGCGATGGTGGCCGGGTCGCACGGCAGCCTGCCGTCATTCGCAGGATCCTCCACCGACACCGGTGCGGCGACCTTGTTGCCGAGCGAGTCGATCTGCGTGAGCGGTTCGAAGCCGGGATAGGTGTCGGCGTACGGGCCACTCGGGTTCGATGGCGCGGGCACGTTCGATGATCCGGAACCCTGTGTCGCCCAGACTATTCCCGCCGCAGCGACCACCACGACCAGCGCCGCGGCACCGACCATCGGCCATCGCCCGGACCGGCGACGACCGAGGGGCGACGAACCGTCCAGCACCGTGGGGTCCCCGCTGGAAGCGAGGGCGACGGTGGCGGTCGCCGCACCGAGCGCCCCCGCGACCGCGGCGTTCGGCGCTGCCCCACCCTGGTCGACCGGCGGTACCGTCGACTCCGAGCCATCCGAAAGCGCCTGCGCCGCAGCCTCCGCGAATGCTCGACAGGATTCGAACCGATCCTCGGGCCGTTTGGCCAGCCCCCGCGCGAGGACCATGTCGAGGGCGACCGGCAGCTCCGGGCGCCGATCGGTCACCCGTGGCACCGGATGCTGCAGGTGTCCGGCGACCACCGCCGCCGCCGTCTCGGCCTGATACGGCGTGGACCCGGTGAGCAGCCGAAACAGTGTGCACGCCAGCGAATACTGATCCGATCGCTGATCCAGTGCGGCCCCCGACAGCTGTTCGGGCGAGGCGTAGGTGATCGTCGCCGCCAGCATCCCGGTCCGGGTGATCTGCGCCGAATCGTCGCGCAGCCGCCCGATCCCGAAGTCGGTCAGCAGAATTCGCCGTTCCTGCCCCGCGGCGGCGCGGGTCAGCAGGATATTGGCGGGCTTCACGTCCCGGTGGATCACCCCCATCGAATGCGCGTAGTCCAGCGCCTTGGCGGTCTCGGCGATGATCCGCACGGCCTCGGCCGCGGGCAGCGTGAACGGGTCCAGCGCGGACGCGTCCCCGCCGTCCACGTACTGCATGGCGATCCACAGCCGCCCGCCCTCGACGCCCCGATCGTGCACCCCCACGACATTCGGATGATCCAGTCGCGCAACGAGTTCGGCTTCCCGCTCGAACCGCGCCCGGGTCTCCAGCTGGGTGACCAGCTCCCGCGCCAGCACCTTGACCGCCACCAGCCGGGGCAATCGCGGATGCCGGGCGAGAAACACCTCCCCCATTCCGCCCCCGCCGAGCTGCCGCTCGATCAGATACCCCGCGAATTCCGTACCCGCACGCACCATTCGGCCCTTCACACCCCGCAGAACTCCCCGAACCATACCCGCTGCGCGGGGATCGAACCGGCACAGCCGACCACGCCGCACACCCGGCCGGCTTCGCACTCCGCCACCGCACCCCCGGCACCGCCGGGTACACGCGGGTCCACCCGCTCGACCCGATCTACCTGGACCGTCGCGTACAAGAACACGGTGCTGCAACAGCCGGGGCTTTTCGGCGAATCATCAGCTAAGTTCCGAGGGGCGATTCGCACTGTGTATCCCCTGCGATTACCCCGGTGTTGCCACCGCGGCCGGGTCGGAGCAGGCTGAAGGTCGTCGGTGGCGTCACTCCGGCGCCGCCCCCGCAACAGAGGAGGTGTATCGAGTGTTCGCACGCTCTAGCATGATGCAGGCGCGGCTGTCCTCTATCGATGCCGGGATTGCATTCATGCGCGACGAAGTGATGACCGAGTTGGCTGGTATGCCCGGGTGGGTGGGGCTGTCTTTGCTGGTCGACCGGGATTCCGGGCGGTGCATCGTCACCACCGCATGGGAGACCGAGGACGCGATGCACGACAGCGCTAGCCGGGTCCGCCCGCTGCGCAATCGCGCCCGGGACGTCTTCGGCGGCGACGGGCCGCTGATCGAGGAATGGGATATCGCGCTGCTGCATCGCGATCACCACGCCGGTGCCGGCGCCTGCGCCCGGGTGACCTGGTCCCGCAGCGACGACCCCGATCGATACGACTCCTCGATCAACGTCTTCCGGACGTACGCGTTGCCGGCCATGGAACAGATGGACGGATTCTGCAGCGCCAGCCTGATGGTCGACCGGTCGTCGGGGCGCGGCGTCTCCTGCGCCATCTTCGACAGCGCCGAGGCCATGGACCGCAATCGGCAGGAGGCCGCGGAGATGCGGGAGAAGGCGACCTCCCAGGCCGGCATCACCGTGACCGAGGTCAGCGAGTTCGAGCTCGCCCTCGCACACCTGCGCGTCCCCGAACTGGTGTAGCCCACATCGGACGGCGCGGTCGCCACGACCGCGCCGCCCGTCTATTTTGGAACCCGTTTCAGCTGGCGGCGTTTTCGCGCCGCCCGGCGATGGATTGGAGACGGGTATGGCGGGTAATGGTGGCGGGCGTTTCGACGGCCGCGTCGCAGTGGTGACCGGAGCGTCGTCCGGACTCGGGCAGGCCGTGGCCCGGTCGCTCAGCGCGGGCGGGGCCCGGGTCTTCGGCGTCGGACGCGACGAGGTACGACTGAAGAGCAGCCTCGAGGGAGGCGAAAACGCCTGGCACGCGGCCGATCTCGCCGATCCCGCCGCATCCGCCGAGGTGGTGGCGGCCTGCGTCGAACGCTTCGGCGGAATCGACATCCTGGTCAACGCCGCGGGCGCGCACACCATGCGCCACACCGCCCAGGTCACCGACGCGGAATGGCAGCGCGACCTGGCCGTGAACCTGAGCGCGCCGTTCTTCCTGTCCCGCGCCGCCCTCCCCCACCTGCTCGAGCGCACCGGCTGCATCGTCAACGTTGCCTCGATCGCGGGCCTGGAAGGCCAGGCGTATTCCGCCGGCTACTGCGCCGCCAAACACGGCCTCATCGGCCTCACCCGAGCCATGGCCCTGGAATTCGACGCCGCCGGCATCCGCATCAACGCCGTCTGCCCCGGCGGCATGACCACCCCGCTGCTCGAGAACTTCACCTTCCCCGAAGACCCCGACTACCAGCTCATTCTGAAGACCGCCAGCGCTCGCGGCCTCATGGAACCCGCCCAGGTCGCCAACATCATCACCTTCCTGTGCTCCGACGAAGCTTCCGCCGTGCACGGCACCGTCTACACCGTCGACAACGGCAAGATGGCGCTCTGACGACTCGACGCCGAATACAGCTCGGCCCGGGAGACAGGGGTACTGTCGCCCGGGCCGATGCCGTGGATGGGCTTACTTCTTGCGGTCGCGCTTCTCGCGGACGCGGACGTTGACCCGAACCGGAGAGCCGTCGAAGTTGAACTCCTCACGCAGCTTTCGCTCGATGAAGCGGCGGTAACCCGCCTCGAGGAAGCCGGTGGTGAACAGCACGAACGTCGGCGGGCGGGTGGACGCCTGGGTGGCGAACAGGATGCGCGGCAGGCGGCCACCACGCATGGGCGGCGGCGTGGCGGCCACGACCTCCTTGAGCCAGTTGTTCAGGCGACCGGTGGAGATGCGCTTGTCCCACGACTCCAGGGCGGTTTCCATGGCGGGAACCAGCTTCTGGACAGCGCGACCGGTGTGCGCGGAGATGTTGACGCGCTGCGCCCAGCGCACCTGCACCATCTCGCGGTCGATCTCGCGCTCGAGCATCTCGCGACGATCCTCGTCGACCAGATCCCACTTGTTGTAGGCGATCACCAGGGCGCGACCGGTCTCGGCCACCATGGAGATTACCCGCAGGTCCTGCTCGGTGACCGGCTCGGAAGCATCGATCAGCATGACCGCCACCTCGGCGGCCTCGATGGCGCCCTTGGTGCGCAGCGAGGCGTAGAACTCGTGGCCCGAGGCATTGCTCACCTTGCGGCGCAAACCCGCGGTATCCACGAAACGCCAAGGCTTGCCGCCCAATTCGACCAGCGAGTCGACCGGGTCGACGGTGGTGCCGGCGACATTGTGGACCACCGACCGCTCCTCGCCGGCGAGCCGGTTCAGCAGCGACGACTTGCCCACGTTCGGCTTGCCGACCAGCGCCACACGACGCGGACCGCCGGTGATACCCGTTCCCTCGCGGGGCGTCTCGGGCAGCTTCGCCAGGATCTCGTCCAGCAGATCACCGGTGCCACGACCGTGCGCGGCCGAGATCATGTGCGGCTCACCGAGACCCATCGACCACAGCTCGGCGGCGTCGGCCTCGAGCTTCTGGTTGTCGACCTTGTTGGCGACCAGGATGACCGGAGTCTTGCTGCGCCGCAGCGTCTTCGCCACCGCCTCGTCGGCGGAGGTCGCACCCGTGGTGACATCCACCACCACGACGATCGCGTCGGCGGTGGACATGGCGACCTCGGCCTGCCGGGCCACCGACTGCTGCAGACCCTTGGCGTCGGGCGACCAGCCGCCGGTGTCCTGCACCATGAAACGGCGACCCGCCCAGCTGGCCTCGTAGGAGATGCGGTCCCGGGTCACGCCCGGAATGTCCTCCACAACCGCCTCGCGGCGCCCCAGAATGCGGTTCACCAGCGTCGACTTGCCGACGTTGGGGCGGCCGACAATGGCCACCGTCGGGAGCGGAACGTGCTCGGCGTCCTGCTCGCCCTCGAATTCGGCGATATCCCAGTCGGTTTCGTCCGACCAGATCCCATCACCGGCGAAGGTGTCCTGCGTCACTGCGAGCCTCCCACCGAAATCCGTGCGGCCACCACGCGATACAGCTCGTCGATGACCTCGTCCTTGTTCAGATCGCTGGTGTCCACCAGCTCCGCGTCCTCGGCGGGACGCAGCGGCGACACCTTGCGCGTCGAGTCCAGGGTGTCGCGGCGCTGCACATCGGCCAGCACACCCGCGAAATCGTCACCCCGGCCCTCGGCGATGTTCTGCGCATTGCGGCGCGCGGCGCGCGCCTCCGCCGAAGCGGTCAGATAGATCTTCACGTCGGCCGCGGGCAGCACGGTGGTGCCGATGTCCCGGCCCTCCACCACGATTCGCCCCGCCGCCGCGGTCAGCTCCCGCTGCAACGCCACCAGCTGCTCGCGCACCTCGGGCACCGCCGACACCGCCGACACCGCCTTGGTGACCGCGTTGCCGCGGATCTCACCGGACACATCCTCACCGTCGAGCAGGATGACCTCCCGGCTCGGATCGGTGCCGATGGTCAACGGCAGTTCCTTCACCGCGATCGCGATGGCCGCCGCGTCGTCCAGGTCCACGCCGCTGCGCAGCACGCGCAGCGTCGCCACCCGGTACATCGCGCCGGTGTCGAGGTAACTGGCCTGCAGCCGGGTCGCCAGCATGCGCGACACACTCGACTTGCCGGTGCCCGACGGGCCGTCCATGGCGACGACCAGCCGCGCCGAACCGGTCAGCGCGCCGGTCGTATCGATCAGAGATCCCACACCGTTCACAACGACACCGCCTCGTAGAGCTTCCCGACCTCGTCCCGGCCCAGTACACGCAGCGTGCCCGGCCGCTGATCACCGAGCGCGATCGGCCCGACGTGCGTACGCACCAGCGCGGTCACCGGATGGCCGACCGCGTCCAGCAGGCGGCGCACGATGTGTTTGCGACCCTCGTGCAGCACCACCTTCACCAGCGACTTGCCATTGCCGACCTCGAGCACCACGAACTTGTCCACCGAAGCGGGCCCGTCCTCGAGTTCGACGCCGTCCCGCAGCTGCTTGCCGACCTCACGGTTGCGGACCTCGCCGTTGACGGTGGCCAGATAGGTCTTCGACACCTCGAAGGAGGGGTGCATGAGCCGGTGCGCGAGATCACCGTCATTGGTGAGCAGCAGCAGGCCCTCGGTGTCGGCGTCCAGCCGGCCGACGTGGAACAGCCGCTGACCGGCCGCGACCCGCTCGGCGACGATATCGCCGACACACGGGCGGCCCATCTCGTCGGACATGGTCGACTGCCAGCCCTTGGGCTTGTTCAGCGCCAGGTACACCTGCTCGGCGCGAATCACCACGCGCACGCCGTCGACCCGCACCACCGCGGTCTCCGGATCGATGCGCAGACCCTGCTCACGCACGATCTTGCCGTCCACCTCGATGCGCCCGGCATCGATCATGTCCTCGGCCACCCGGCGCGAGGCGACACCGGCCTTGGCGAGCACCTTCTGCAGGCGTTCACCCTCGCCCCACGGCAGCTTCTTGGGAGCCCGCTCCTCGAGATCCACATGCTGGTGCCGGGCCGGCTTGGCATTGCTGATCAGCACGGGCGCGACGATCTTGCGCTCCGGCTTGGCGGTCTTCTTCTTGCCGGCCGTGGTCGGCGAGGTGTGCGGGGCCAACGGGCGACCGCCGCCGATACCGCGAGACTGGTTGCCGCGCGCGGTGTTACCCGCGCCGCCCTGGCCGCCGAACCCGGAGCCGCCGCGAGCGGGCGCGCCACCGCGGGAACCGCTTGCGCCCCACTGGCTTTCGCCACGCGGTGCGGCGCCGCCACGGGAGCGGTCGGAGTCACGACCGTACGAACCGGCGCCACCGCGCGAACGGTCCGAATCACGACCGTACGAACCGGCACCGCCACGCGAGCGATCCGAATCACGACCGTACGAACCGGCGCCACCACGGGAGCGATCCGAATCACGGCCATAAGAACCGGCACCGCCACGCGAGCGATCCGAATCACGGCCATAAGAACCGGCACCGCCACGCGAGCGATCCGAATCACGGCCGTACGAACCGGCGCCGCCGCGGGAATCGCCGCGAGAGTTTCCGCCCCACGAGGGCGAGTCGCCGCGCGAGCCGCGCGACGTGGAGCCGCCACGGGCTCCGCCATAAGAATTGCCGCCGGCGGACCGATCATCTCCGGTCCGGCCTCGGGCGGCACGGGAACCGCCGCGAGGCGGTTCGCTGCCACGTTTCCTACGATCCGGTGTGCCATCTCGGCGAGCGGGTGTATTCACGTTGTCCTAATTTCAGTCTTCGGTGCCGAGGTCGATGTCCGCCACGGCCGGTTTCTTCAGCCTGGTGTACCGGGGATCGGTGTCCAGACTCTCGTTGATCTCGTCGATCAGGTCGACGCCCGGGAGCAGCGGGGCCAACGGCGGCAGATCCGCCAGTGACGCAAGCCCGATCCGTTCCAGGAACAGTTCGGTGGTGGTGTACAGAGTGCCGTTGGTCTCCGGGTCCGCTCCGGCCTCCGCGATCAGCCCCCGCGCCAGCAGGGTCCTGATCACACCATCCACGTTCACACCGCGCACCGCACTCACGCGTGCTCGGGTAACCGGTTGACGGTACGCGATGACAGCCATGGTTTCCAAAGCAGCGCGGGTGAGCTTCGAACGTGCGCCGTCCAACAGCATACGTTCCACATAGGGGGCGAATTCCGTCCGCGTGTAGTAACGCCACCCGTCGCCGACGAACCTGAGATCCATGCCACTGCGCCGCGCGGTCAATTCCGCCGACATCTCCCGCAGCGCGGCCTCCACCCGGACCGGGTGATCCCGCAGCGCCGAGGCCAGCAGTTCCGTCGGCGCGGGCGCGTCCACCACCAGCAGCATGGCCTCGAGCGCCGACCGGAACTCCGCCTCCGACAGCTCGTCCTCGTCGTCGAACTCCTGCGGGTCGACCGCCAAGGGAGTCGGCGCGGGAGCCTCCCCGGCCTCGGCGGGCGCGGCGACTTCGGCTCCCGGCGCCGTGACTTCGTCGGCGGGCATTGTGACTTCGGACTCGGCCACTGTGATCTCGGACTCGGGCGGTGTGACCTCGGCCGCGTGCTCGGTGATTTCGGCGTCGGGGGCGGGCGCTGTGACCTCGGCCGCGGCCTCGGCGGCAGCCGCTCCGGCCGCCCGGGCCTTCGCCGCCGCGGCCGCCTCGGCCACGATCCGCTCGGCCAGGGTCGGCTGGGGCGCGGCCTCTCCGCCGGAGGGCGGGTTCTGCCCGGCGTCACCCACGTTCTGCACCTCGGTCACCCGTAGTCCTCTTCGATCGTTACCGGTTGTTCGGGTTGGTCCTCGAGCTCGCCGATCCAGCTGACCGACAGCGGGCCCAGCGGGTCGGGCTGGTCGAACTCGATGGTTTTGCCGCGATAGAGCTCGAGCAGCGCGAGGAAGCGGGCCACGATCTGGATCGGCAGCTCACAGTCGGCGCAGAGTTCGTGGAAGGTCGTCCAGCCGCCCGCGCCCGCGCTCTTCAGCATCGCCATGACCAGCTCCGCCTGTTCGGCGATCGAGATGGCGTGGGCGTGGATGTGATCCAGGCCGACCCGCGGTCTCGGACGCGGCCGGAACACGGTGGCCGCGACCTCCGCGAAGCCCGCGGCGTCCACCCCCAGCGTAACCTCCGGCAACAGCGCCAGATACCGCTCCTCGAGCGACACCGCGCGCGGATACCGTTGCAGCGCCGCGGCCTCCAGCTCACCCAGCAATTCCGCGACCTGCTTGAAGGCGCGGTATTGCAGCAGCCGCGCGAACAGCAGGTCGCGCGCCTCCAGCAACTCCAGGTCGTCCTCGTCGGACACCTCGCCCGAGGGCAGCAGTCGCGCCGCCTTCAAATCCAGCAGGGTGGCCGCGATCAGCAGGAACTCGGTGGTCTGATCGAGCACCTTGTCCGCGCGCAGGCCTTTCACCTCGGACAACCGCGCGGTGAGCGCCTTGGTGTGGGCGATGAATTCGTCGGTCACCTTGTGCAGCGCGATCTCGGTGACGTCCAGGCGACGTGAGCTGATCAGTTGTAACAGCAGGTCGAAGGGGCCCTCGAAGTTGGCCAGCTTCAAATGGAACTTGCCCGAATTATCCGAATTGTCCGCTGCCACAGGCTCGGCCGCCGGACCGCCGGACCCGGCGATATCGGACACCACCGACGAACCGGGCGCGGCCGTGCCACCGGCCGCCACGCCCGCACCCGCGATATCCGCGACGACACCGTCCTCGGACATGCTGATATCCACGTCCGCCGGATCGTGCGCGGACGCCGAGTCGAGAGAATCGCTCAACGGCCCGACCGCTGGATGACTTCCCGGGCCATGGCCCGATAGGCTTCCGCGCCACCGGATTTCGGGGCCCAGGTGGTGATGGGCTCACCGGCGACGCTGGCGTCGGGGAAACGGACGGTCCGCGAGATCACGGTGTCGTACACGAGGTCGCCGAACACCTCGACCACACGCGTCATGACCTGACGTGAATGCAACAGGCGGGCATCGAACATGGTGACCACGATGCCGTACAGGGTCAGCTCCGGATTCAGCCGGTCCCGCACCTTCTCCACGGTGTCGTTGAGCAGGGCCAGCCCGCGCAGCGAGAAGTACTCGCACTCCATCGGGATGATGACGCCGTCGGCGCAGGCCAGGGCGTTCACGGTGAGCAGACCCAGCGACGGCTGGCAGTCGATGAGGATGTAGTCGTAGCGGTTGCGCAGCGGCGCCAGGGCACGGCCCAGGGTCTGCTCGCGGCCGACCTCGTTGACCAGCTGGATCTCCGCCGCGGACAGGTCGATATTGCTGGGCAGCAGATCCATGCCCTCGACCTTGGTGCTCATCAGCACGTCGTCGGGATTGACCTTGCCGGGGCCGACGAGCAGGTTGTGCACGGTGACGTTCAGATCGTGGTGCGCCACACCGAGTCCCGCCGAGAGCGCGCCCTGCGGATCCAGATCGACCAGCAGCACCTTGCGCCCGCATTCGGCCAGCGCCGCACCGAGATTGATGGTCGAGGTGGTCTTGCCGACGCCGCCCTTCTGATTGCACATGGCGACGATCAGCGCCGGGCCGGTGTGATCGGGCTCGGGCGGCTCGGGGATCTCACGCAGCGGGCGTCCGGTGGGACCGACCTGCTTGGCGTCGTGCACCACATCGGGTGCCTCCCACAGCGTTTGCGCGGCGGTTTCGATCCGCTGGCCCGCACCACCGGTAGTCGTCACGTCCGCTGCTCCTTCGACGTTCCTGCCCTTGCCCCGCCCACCGGTCTGCCGTAGACGACGCACCCGGCCGCGTGTGCGATCGGGTTCCTCCTAGACGCTACCGCCTGTTCGCGCGAGACCAACGTTCGGACACGCACCCTAAACCTGCACTTCAGACCCGGTACAGCCGCCCCAGCCGGGCCGAGGACCGGTCCGGGACGTCTCCTTTACTGTGGCACAGCAGGTTACGGGTTCAGGGTCATGTTCCGCGCCGGAAGCAGCGGATAAACCGGAATCGGCGGAATTCGAGGATACGGGTGACGGCGCAACTGCGCCGCGGCTAAGCCACCGGGGTCAGTTCGAAGACCGGGTGCGCGGTGACGATCCGCGCGAAGTCCGCCGGAGTCGCCCGTCGGCCCAGCCCGAGCGTGCGGCGCAGCACCAGACCGCCGACGGGGCGGGAGAGCCGTGGGGCGACAAGATCTTTCAAGATCTGCGCGGCGCGCTCGGTAGGCAGTTCGACGGCCGTGAAATCCGTACTGCGGGAGCCACTGCCGAGCGACGCCCGTCCCGCGGCGCGCAGATTACGCACCCAATGCGCCCGAGCGGAGTGCGTGGCCACGATCCAGCGGAGCTCGCCCGCGCCGAACACATCCACCGGATTGGTCCTGGGCAGCCCGGATCGCCTTCCCGCGACGGTCAGCAGCGTGACCGGACCGAGTGACACCCCGGCTCGCACCAGCATCGAGACCATTCGGCCCACCAGATTGTGACCGAGCCGCGCGCCGCCGAGCACGTGCACGGCGGCGAATGCCACCAGGAACAGCCCGGCGAGCACGCCACCCAGCCAATCCCAGAGCGCCGCGGCGCCGAACGCGGCGACCGCCAGATGCCCGGCGATGAGCACACCACCCAGGCCGCCGAGGGCCGTGATGCCGCGGTGGCGGGTTCCGGAGGTGTCGTGAAGATGCTTCGTGGAGTTCATGATTCGCGCCTCTCGCAGCGGACAGAAGTCACTATGGGCATTTGCCCATATGCTATGGGCGATCGCCCATAGGTGGCAAGACCGCAGCCCCCCTAGAATCGACGGACACCATCCACGGCGGACTCTGCCGCCGCTGCGATCCGAAGCCGGAAGGGGAAATCCGAAGCATGCGTGGCGTTCCACGGCCGGACCTGCGAACCGAACTGTTCGCCGCCGCGGACCGGATCCTCGCGCGCGACGGCGCCACCGGACTGACCAGCCGCGCCATCACCGACGAGGCCGGCTGCGCGAAAGGCATCCTGCACAACCATTTCGACGGCCTGGAGGGCTTCCTCACCGAGTTCGCCGCCGACCGTCTGCAGCGCGCGCTCGAGCAGCTGTCCGAACTCCCCGGGCGCGCCGGGCACGGCGACATTCTCGACAACCTCACCACGGCCGCAGTCACGCTGTTCGATTCCGGAGCGCTGCCGACCGCCGCCCTGATCTCCGCGCGCCCGGCCCTGGCCACCCGCATCGGCGCGGCCATCGCCGCCGACTCCGCGCTCAGCGCGAGCGAACAGTTCTTCGCCGACTATCTGATCGCCGAGCAGACCGCCGGCCGCCTACCGGCCGACCAGGACACGCGCACCATCGCCTTCGCCCTCGTCGGCTCGATCCACCATCTGTTCTTCACTTCTCAGGGCACAGAACTCGACCCCACCCGAGTCCGCCAGATCATCCGGACCCTCGTGCGCCTCTGAACCACACTGGCGCGAACCGGCTCGGGGGCACGCCACGCACACATTTCGCCGTGCCGCGTGGTGAATCGCGGTGCCGTTGAGCCACACCGCCGCAGCGCGCTCGAACACTCGGACGCTACCGGCGGCCAATCAGCGAGCGCGCGGATGGGCTGTCGCCCACACCTCGTGCAGGGTCCCGACGGTGACCAGGGTGTAGATCTGGGTCGTCGTCACGGAAGCATGACCCAGGAGTTCCTGGACGACCCGGACGTCCGCGCCACCGTCCAGGAGGTGGGTGGCGAAGGAGTGGCGCAGGGTGTGGGGCGAGACCTGGGCGGCGATGCCGGCGCGCTCGGCGGCGGATTGCAGGACCTGCCAAGCGGTCTGGCGTGACAGGCGGCCGCCGCGATGGTTGAGGAACAGGGCGCTGTTGCCCTTGCCGCGGGCGGCCAGGGCGGAGCGGCCGCGGACCAGGTAGTTGTCCAGGGCCGCCAGGGCGGGGCGGCCGATCGGGACCATGCGCTGCTTGCCGCCTTTACCGCGCAGCACGACCGCGCGCTCGGTGACGTCGATGTCGTCCACGTCCAGGCCGACCATTTCGGAGATGCGCGCGCCGGTGGAGTACAGCAATTCCAGCAGTGCACGATCGCGCAATCCGCGGGGACCGTTGGCGAGATCGCCCCCGGACGCGTCGAGCAGACGTGAAACCTGGTCGTAAGGAAGCGCTTTCGGCAGCCGGCGGGCGGGCGTGGGAGGTTTCACCGGATGCGCCACATCCGCGTCGGTGATCCCCTCCGCCGTCGCGAACCGATGCAGCCCGCGCACGGCGACCAGGGCCCGCGACGCCGACGAGGCGGCCAGGGCTGGATGGTCGGGATCCCCCGCCCGCAGCGAGATCATGTAGTCGGCGATGTCCGTCTCGGCCACGCGGGCAAGCGTTTCCACCCCGCGACCGGACAGGAAGTGCTGATACCGCCCCAGATCCCGCCGGTAGGCGCTGAGCGTGTTGCGCGCGGCGCCGCGCTCGACCGCCATGTGGTCGAGGTACGCGTCGATCTGCCGCTTCAGCACGGCTCACATCATTGCAGCAGCCACCGACGAACTCTCCCAGCCGAACCCGGGCGAATGGAACAAGTTTCCCGATCGGGACCTACCCCGAGGTCCCCCGCGCCTTGCGGTCCAGGAAGGCCGTCGGCATGCCCGGCCACGGCGCGTCGGCGGGCCGCAGTCGCGCACCGGTGGCGCGCGCGGTCATCAGCGCGGTGACACCGGCGACCGCGGTGGCATTGGTGATCTCACCGGCCAGGGCGGCCTGCACAGCCTCGGCCAAGGGCATGCGCAGCAGCTGGAGGTCGGCCTCCTCCATTTCCGGGTCAGGCCGGTCGGTTTCGTAGAGTCCGGTCGCGAGATAGACCCGCAGCGCCTCGTCGGTGAACCCCGGCGACAGCGCCACGTCCACCAGCACCGCCCACTCCCGCGCCGCCAGCCCCGTCTCCTCGGCCAACTCCCGCTTGGCCGCCTCCAGGGGATCCTCCCCCTGCTTGTCCAGCAAGCCCGCCGGCAATTCCAGCAGCCGCCGCCCGATCGGATGCCGATACTGATTGATCAGCACCAGATTCTCGTCCTCGTCCAGCGCCGCCACCGCGACCGCCGCGTGGTGCTCGATCACCTCCCGCTCGGCCACGTGCCCGCCGGGCATGACCACCTGGTCGAGCCGCAGCGCCAGGATCGCCCCCGAATACACGGTGCGACTGGACAGAACATCGAATTCGTGTGAACCGGGAACCGGACCGGAGGACGTCATCCCAGAACCGTAGCGCGAATCGCGGTGCCGCCAGGAAACACCCGACCCGCCGACCCGCCACCGTGGTGCACGCCACGCCCGCACTCCCCGGGGCCCGGGCCGGAAATGCGAAACCGCCCGGCGCTCTGGAGCACTCGGGCGGTTTCGGGCATTCAGCCTCGGCGAAGGACTACTTGGAGACCTTCTCGGCTTCCGGGGCGGGCGCCTCGGCCGCGATCTCGACCGGGAGGCGTTCGGCGGCCTTGTAATTCAGCGCCGCGGAGATGAGCGCCGCGAAGAGCGGGTGCGGGCGCGTCGGACGAGACTTGAGTTCCGGGTGCGCCTGGGTGGCGACCAGGAACGGGTGCTGGTCCTTCGGGTACTCCACGAACTCCACCAGGTGGCCGTTCGGGGAGGTGCCGCTGAACTTCAGGCCGCTCTTGGCGATCTTGTCGCGGTAGGTGTTGTTGACCTCGTAGCGGTGCCGGTGCCGCTCGGAGACCTCGGTCTCGCCGTAGGCCTGCGCGACCAGCGAATCCTTCTGCAGCACAGCTGGATAGGCGCCCAGGCGCATGGTGCCGCCCAGGTCGGCCTCGCCGGCCACGATCTGCTCCTGATCGGCCATGGTGGAGATGACCGGGAACTTGGTGTCGGGCTCGAACTCCGCGGAGTTGGCGTCCTTCATGCCGACCGAGCGCGCCGCCTCGATGACCACGCACTGCAGGCCCAGGCACAGGCCCAGCAGCGGGATCTTGTGGTCGCGGGCGTAGCGGATGGCGCCGACCTTGCCCTCGATGCCGCGGATGCCGAAGCCGCCGGGGATCAGGATGCCGTCGACGTCGGCCAGGTGCGAGCGCGCACCGGCTTCGGTCTCGCACTCGTCGGACTGCACCCAGCGGATGTTGACCTTGGCCCGCGCGGCGAAACCGCCCGCGCGCAGCGCCTCGGTGACCGACAGGTAGGCGTCGGGCAGGTCCACGTACTTGCCGACCAGCGCGACGGTGACCTCTTCGCGCGGGTTGTGCACGCGATCCAGCAGATCGCCCCAGACCGTCCAGTCCACGTCCCGGAAGGGCAGCCCGAGCTTGCGGACGACGTAGGCGTCCAAGCCCTCCCGGTGCAGCACCTTCGGAATGTCGTAGATCGACGGCGCGTCCGGCGTCGAGATGCAGGCGTCCACATCCACGTCGCACATCAGCGCGATCTTGTTCTTGAGCGGCTGCGGCACATCGCGGTCGCAGCGCAGGATCAGCGCGTCGGGCTGGATACCGATATTGCGCAGCGCCGCCACCGAGTGCTGGGTCGGCTTGGTCTTGAGCTCGCCCGAGGGGCCCAGGTAGGGCACCAGCGTGACGTGCAGGAAGAAGCAGTTGTCGCGGCCCACCTCGTGGCGGATCTGACGCGCCGCCTCGAGGAACGGCTGCGACTCGATATCGCCGACGGTGCCACCGATCTCGGTGATCACCACATCGGGGGCCTGCCCGTGCAGATCGGGACCGGTCATCGCGAGGATGCGGCTCTTGATCTCGTCGGTGATGTGCGGGATCACCTGCACGGTGTCACCGAGGTACTCGCCGCGGCGCTCCTTGGCGATCACCTTCGAGTACACCTGGCCGGTGGTGACATTGGCGTCCCCGGACAGATCGCGATCCAGGAACCGCTCGTAGTGGCCGACATCGAGGTCCGTCTCAGCGCCGTCCTCGGTCACGAACACCTCACCGTGCTGGAAAGGGTTCATGGTGCCGGGATCGACGTTCAGGTACGGATCCAGCTTCTGCATCGTGACGCGCAAACCGCGCGACGTAAGCAGTTGACCGAGGCTGGAGGCGGTCAAACCCTTACCGAGTGAAGAGGCGACACCGCCGCTGACGAAGATGTGTTTCGTGGCCGCGCGCGCCGGAATCCGTGAATTACCCACGGGTCTTCACGGTAACACGTCTTGCGGATGCCGATCACATGCCACGCACGTCTGTTGCCCGCGAACGACGCGATTCCGCGTGTCGCGGGCAACCTTTCCGGTGCTGGGCGTTGGCTTTCCGTTCATCGGACTCAGTGCGGCATGGCCGCGACTGTGAGCGAGGTCGCCTTCGCTCCGGTGCCGTAACGACCGGTACCACCGTTCAGCTGCTCGGTGAGCCCGAGCACGGTGGTGATCCGCCCGATCTCGCGGTCGGCGTTGTCGACGGTGGTGACGGCGGCCAGTCCACCCTCGGATCGGGCCACCGCGATCGCGCCCGGCCCATCGGCGGCCCCGTAGCGACCCGCCAGCACCACGCCCGCGCTGTGCGAGCGCAGCCTGCCGGCGAATCGGGCGATGATGGTGCCCCGGTTGTTCTCCTCTGCCCGCGCGCCGTCCCCGGTGACCACCACGGCCAGCTGGGCGGGTTGCACGTCGGAGAAGGTCAGGAAGCCGCCGCCGCGCAGCGTCTCCAGCGCCAGGCCGCGTTCCTGCTGGGTGCCGCGCGACTGGCCGGTGCCGGGATCGGTGAGCAGCACCTGGCCGAGCAGGTCGCCCGCGAGGCTGCCCTGATCGACGGCGTCGGCCTTGAGCTGTGCACCGGCGGGGACCATGTTGACCAACGCGGTGCGCAGCCGATCGCCTTCGGAGGAGTCGGTGAAGGCGCCGCTGAGGCCGACCCGGCCGGTGACCGCGGCCCCGGCGGTGGTGAGCGCCGCGCTGATGGCGTCGACGTCGGCGCTGTCGGCGTCGGGAGTGGTGAAGATCAGTACCGACCGGTTGGCCAGAGCGCCGGTCAGCAGCTTGCCCGCCGCACCGGACAGGAAGGCGTCCGCCGCCTTCACCTGCTCGGTCAGCCGGCCGTTCTCGGCCCGCAGGTCACCGACCTGCTGCCGATCGCCCGTGCCGGAGAACAACCCGTCACCTTGGTTACGGGTGCCCAGCACCACGCCCACCGCCAGGGCCAGGAATACCGCGGCGATCGAAATCGCGTGATGGCGAAAGGAAATCATCGGTCCCCTACTACTTTTGCCGGTCCAATAGCCGCTCGCCGAAGTGCCAGCCGCGATCCCAGGTGTGCGAAACCCAGGTCAGCGCCTCGCCACCCATGTGCGTGGCCAGCACCGCGACCACCAGCGCCACCAGCGCGGCCAGCACCACCAGCGCGACCGCCCACCCGGAACCCCGGTGCCGGTACAGCGAGGCCACGGCCTTCGCGTCCATCAGCTTGGTGCCCATCTTGAGACGGGTCAGGAAGGTCGCCGGATTCGAATCGCGGCGGCCACGATCGAAGAAGTCGTCCAGCGAGGCGGCCGCGCCGACGGTCACGATCAGCGACGCGCCGTGATGGTCGGCCAGCAGCAGCGCCAGATCCGCGGGCGCGCCAGAGGACGGGAAGGTGGTCGCGCCGATGCCCAGATCCTGGATGCGCTCCAAACCCTTGGCATGGCCGTCGGTGTCGGCCGGCAGGATCACCTCGGCGCCGGACTTGAGCGTGGTCGCGGTGATCTCCTCGGGATCGCCGACGATCAGATCGGGGCGGTAACCGTGGCGGGTCAGGGTGTCCGCGCCGCGGCCGACGCCGATAAGGATCGGGGCGTACTCCTTGATGAACGGCTTGATGCGCTTGAGGTCGTCGGCGTGCTCGGGACCGTCGGCCACCACCACGACGTGCCGCTTCTTCATGTCGACTTCGACATCCGGCACACCGATTCCATCGATGAGCAAAGACGACTCGGTGCGGATGAACTCTATGGTGTTGCCGGAGAAGGCTTCCAGGTGGTCGGCGAGCCCGTTGCGGGCCTCGATCATGCGCTCGGCGATGGTCGTCTCGGTGAGTTCGATGCCCTCGACGAGGGCCTCGGGCTCCTTCTTGGCGAGCTTGTCCGCGTAGACGACCCCGCCCTCGACGCGCACCCGGGCGCCGTCCTTGATCTTCTTGAACACGTCCGAGCTGAGCGCGTCCAGCAACTGAATGCCGTTGGCCACCAGCACTTCCGGCCCCAGGTTCGGGTACCGGCCCGAGATCGAGGGCGAGGCGTTGACCACCACCGCCACCTGGGCTTCGACCAGCCGGTCGGCGGTGAGCCGATCCAGGTCCATCTCGTCGAGGACGACCACGTCCCCCGAGCCCACGCGCTGCAGCAAACGCCTGGTATTTCGGTCCACCCGGGCCATCCCGGTCAGACCCGGCAGCGTTTCGGTATTGCGCGACAGCAGGCCCATCATCTTCATAGCGACCGATGATCACCCCAAAGTCTCAACCACTGATGGAGGCGCGCCGGTCAGCCTCGACATTCGATCGCCGAGATGTTGCTCGAGGCCCGGTCGGGCAGGGGTGCCCGGTGCACGGCTATCTTCTTACCGGCCAGTAAGGATATGCTCCGTGTACCGGCACGAAAGGAGACAATGCCGTCATGGCCAGCACCACGGTCGACACCGTCATTCCCGCCCCCCGCGACGTCGTCTACAAATTCTTCTCCGAGCGCGACAGCCTCAATCCCTTTCTGCCCATCAAAATCTCGCTGAAGAAGCCCGGCATCGGCAGCCCGTCCGGCGTCGGCGCCCAGTACCAGCTCGGCATCGCGGGCATCGGCCCCACCGAGGAGACCACCGAACTCGTCCCCGGCGAGCGCATGGTCTACCGCGTCATCGCCGGCGCCCCGGTCAAGCGCCACGTCGGCACCATCGCCTTCTCCGACGCCCCAGGCGGCACCCGGGTCGTCTACACCATGGAGTCCGAGCCGAGCCTCCCACTTCCGGACCAGATCTTGGAGCCCGGGCTGCGCGCTCTGACCAACGCCCTCATCGGCGGCGTGCGCAAGGCAGTCAAGTAGGACGCCTTTACGGCATCGGCGCGTCAGCGCCAGAAAAGAACCGGCCGGACCCCTGAAGGGTCCGGCCGGTTCGCTGTCTCGGGTAGGCGCTACTCGCCGACGGCCGCGCCGACCTTCTCGGAGTGCGCGGTGGTCAGCAGTTCCCACGCGTGCGCGCGACCGGTCTCGGTGTCGCCCATGCCCGCCAGCATGCGAGCCAGTTCGACCACCCGTTCGTCCTGGGTCAGCGCCTTGACACCGGACTTCACGGCCTGGCCGTCATCGAGCTTGTCGACCACCAGGTGGGTGTCGGCGAACGCCGCCACCTGCGGCAGGTGGGTCACGACGATGACCTGATGGGTGCGGGCCAGCTGCGCCAGGCGCCGGCCGATCTCGACCGCGGCGCGACCACCGACACCGGCGTCGACCTCGTCGAAGACCATGGTGGTGCCGTGCTCGGAGCTGGCCAACACGACTTCCAGCGCCAGCATGATGCGCGAGAGCTCACCACCGGAAGCACTGCGGCTCAACGGCAGCGGATGCGCGCCGGAGTGCGCGGCCAGCCGGAACTCCACCTCGTCGACACCGGTCGACCCGGCATGCAGCTCCTTGCCGTCGATGACCAGCGGCGCCGAATCCTGCACGCCCGCCAGGATCGGGCCGACGCCGACCTCGAGCCGGGCGCGGCCCATGGCCAGGCCGCCCAGTTCGGTGCTCACGGCGGCGGCCAGCTTCCCGGCCGCCTTGCCGCGCGCGGTGGTCAGCTTGCGGGCGGTCTCGCGCACCTTCTCCGCGGCGGTCTCGACCTCCGCGCCCAGCGCGGCCAGCGCTTCCTCGGTCACGTCCAGTGACGAGAGCCGGGTGCGCGCCTCATCGGCCCACTTGATGACCCCGTCGATATCGGGCGCGTACTTGCGGGTCAGCGTCTTCAACTCGGCCTGGCGGGTCAGCATGGACTCCAGCGCACCCGGATCCGACGGCAGATCCGACAGGTAGGAGCTGAGCTCGGTGGTCAGATCCACCACCACCGAAATCGCCTCGCCCAGACGGGGAGCCAGCATGGACAGCTTCGTATCGTCGGAGGATTCGATGCGGGCGCGCGCGGTGCCCAGCAGATCCAGCGCGCCGGACCCCTCACCCGGCGAATCGGCGGGACCGGCCAGCGCGTCGTGCGCGATGGACGCCGCCTCACGCAGGGAATCCAGATCCGAGAGCCGGCGCACCTCACCGACGAGATGCTCGTCCTCGCCGGGTTCGGGTGCGATGGCGTCGATCTCGGCCAGCGACTGGGTCAGATGATCGGCTTCCAGCGCCAGTTCCCGGCTGCGGGCCGTCCGCTCCAGCAGCTGATTGCGCTTGTCCAGCCACGCCTTTCGCGCCTTCTGATACTTGGCCAACAGCGGCGCGACCGTATCGGAGGCGAACTGGTCCAGCGCGTGCAACTGCTGGTCCGGGCGCTGCAACCGCAGCTGATCGTTCTGACCGTGCACGGTCAGCAGCGGACCGGTGAAATCGGAGAGCACCGAGGCGGGCACCGAACGGCCACCCAGGTGCGCGCGCGAACGACCGTCGCTGCCGACGGTGCGGACGGCGATGATGCTGCCGTCGTCATCGCGTTCGGCCCCGGTGGATTCGAGCACTTCCTCGACCTCGCCGAGCGCGCCGTCGTGCACGTCGTCGACGGTGAAACGGCCCTCCACCACGGCCCGCGACGCCCCCAGGCGCACCCGGCCGGCGTCGGCGCGGGCGCCGCTGAGCAGATGCAGGCTCGTCACCACCATCGTCTTGCCGGCACCGGTCTCACCGGTCAACACGGTCAAACCTTCGTGGAATTGCGCGGTGGCGGTGGAAATTACGCCCAGCCCGTCAATCCTGATCTCTGTCAGCACTCGTGCTCTCCGTTCGGCGTCGCCCCCGCCAGCCTGTCACGGGCAACTGGAATTTGCGCACCATTCGATCGGCGAACGGCGCGGAGTCGAGCCGGACCCAGCGCACCGGTTCGGTCCCGCGGACCGTCTCGACGCGGCCGCCGCGCGGCAGCGCGAGGGTGCGCCGGCCGTCGAGGAAGACGATCGCGTCGTGCCCCGTCGCCACGGTTTCCACCGCGATCAGCGAATCGGGGCTGGTTACCAGGGGTCGCGCGAACAGGGCGTGGGCATTGGACGGGATCACCAGCAGCGCTTCGAGTTCCGGCCACACCACCGGACCGCCCGCCGAGAAGGCGTAGGCGGTGGACCCGGTCGGAGTGGCGATCAACACACCGTCGCAGCCGAACGCCGACACCGGGCGGCCGTCGACCTCGAGCACCACTTCCAGCACGCCCATGCGCGCCGCGTTCTCGATGCTGGCCTCGTTCAACGCCCAGCCGCGCTCGACCACGGTGTCGTCGACGCGCACCGAGACGTCGATGGTCATCCGTTCCTCGACGGTGTAGTCGCGCCGCACCACCTGCGACAGCGCCTCGTCCAGGTGCTCGGCCTCGGCCTCGGTGAGAAAACCGATGCGGCCCAGATTGATTCCCAGCACCGGCACCGACGCGGCGCGCGCCAGTTCGGCCGCGCGCAGGAACGTGCCGTCGCCGCCGAGCGCGAGCACCATCTCGGTGCCGACCGCGGCCACCAGATCGTGGGTCATCACCCGCATCGGGTACCCGTCGGCCGCGCCCTCCTCGTTGGGGTCGAACCGGGTGCTGTAGGCCTCGTCCTCGAGCACCCGCAGCCCGATCCCGGCGCCGCACAGGATCTTCGCGACCCGATGCGCGGTATCGGTGATCTCCGGCCGTCCGGGATGCGCGACCAGCAGTACTTCTCTGGCCGGGCTAGCCGCGTTCACTGTGGACCCTCCTGCACCGCACGCTCGATCAGCGCCGCCACACGCGCCGCCTCGTCAGCATCGTAGGCGGCCCCACCGACGTCCGCGCCGTCACCGGGCGCCACGGCCGTGCCGTCACCCGTCCCGACCGGCTCGGACTCCTTGCGCAGCCACAGGAAATACTCGACGTTTCCCGACGGTCCGGGCAGCGGGCTGGCCGTCACCCCGCGGGTCCGCAAACCGAGTCGCGCTGCCGCGGCGGCGACTTCGCGCACCGCCTCGGCCCGCAGCGCCGGATCCCGCACCACGCCACCGGAACCCACCCGGTCCTTGCCCACCTCGAACTGCGGCTTCACCATGGGCAGCAGATCCGCGCCCGGGGCCGCGCAGGCGGCCAGCGCGGGCAACACCAGGGCCAGGGAGATGAACGACAGGTCGGTGACCACGAGATCGACCGTGCCGCCGATGAGTTCGGGCGTCAGCTGACGCACATTGGTGCGGTCGTGCACGTGGACCCGGTCGTCGTTCTGCAGCCGCCAGATCAGCTGGCCGTACCCGACATCGGCGGCCACCACCTCTTTCGCGCCCTTCGACAGCAGCACATCGGTGAAACCGCCGGTGGACGCGCCGGCGTCCAGGCAGCGCTTGCCGTCCACCGACACGCCCTGCGGCTCGAACGCCGCGAGCGCGCCCAGCAACTTGTGCGCGCCCCGCGAGGCCCACTGCACCTCGTCGGGCTGCTCCCGCACCAGCAGCGGCGTCGCGGTCTCGACACCCGTGGCCGCCTTGGTGGCGACCGAACCATTGATCAGGACGCGGCCCGCGTTGATCAGCTCGACCGCGTGTTCCCGCGACCGCGCCAATCCGCGGCGAACCAGTTCCGCGTCCACTCGTGCGCGCCTGGCCACCTCAGATCTTGTCCACCGTGGCCAGCGCCTGCACCAGCACCTCGTGCGCCTGCTCCAGAATCTTGGCGCGCCGCACGATGTCGGTGCCCTCCGAGTGCACGCTCGGCGCGCCCGGAAAGCCCGGATTCGGCGCGCCCGCCGACAATTCGGCCAGCAGCGCGTCCACCTCGACCTTGACCCGATCCGGGTCGGCGAACTCCTGATTCGCGCCCGCCAGATGCTGCCCGGGCAGCGGCGCCCCGGGGCGGGGCCCCGGCATCCCGGGGTGGGATCCTGGCGTGCCGGCGTGAGGTCCCGGCGCGGGAATCTGCGGGCGAGGCGTGGGCGTAGTCATCGTGGCGATAACGCTACCCGAACCCGCATTCGAACACACGTACCCCGCCGCATCCCGAATCAGCCCGCCGACCGGGGCAGCGGCGTTGCGCCGAAAACCCGTTGCAGCCCCTGACAGGATGAGGCGAATGGACAGCGACTTCGAGCGGCTGATCGCCGAGGCCGACGCCGCCCCGGTCACCGGATGGAACTTCGCCTGGCTCGACGGGCGCGCCCGCGAACAGCGGCCGTCATGGGGATACCAGCGGCAGCAGGCGGCCCGATTGGCCACCGCGCGGGCCGCCCTCGACATCCAGACCGGCGGCGGCGAGGTGCTCGCCGAGGCCGCGACCTTCCCGCCGACCATGGTCGCCACCGAATCGTGGCCGCCGAATCTGGCGCAGGCGACACGGCTGCTGCATCCGCGCGGCGTGGTGGTGGTCGCCGATCCCGACGAACCGCCGCTGCCGTTCGCCGACACCGCCTTCGACCTGGTGACCAGCCGGCATCCGGCCACCGTCTGGTGGAGCGAGATCGCGCGGGTGCTCGAACCCGGCGGCACCTACTTCGCGCAGCATGTCGGGCCGGCCAGCGTGTTCGAACTCGTCGAATACTTCTTGGGACCACAACCCGCGGCCCGCCGCGAACGCGACCCCGACACCGAAGCCGCCGCCGCGCGCGCCGCCGGGCTGGAGATCGTGCAGGCGCGGCCGGAACGACTTCGCATGGAGTTCGACGACATCGGCGCGGTCGTGTACTTCCTGCGCAAGGTCATCTGGATGGTGCCCGGGTTCACCGTCGCCGGATACCGGGACCGCCTCGGCGACCTGCACCGGCAGATCGCCGAGCACGGCCCGTTCGTCGCCCACTCTGCCCGCACCCTGTTCGAAGCGCGAAAACCGGTGTGAGCCTTCACACTTCGTGGGTCGGGTTACGCAGGTACCGACCGGACAGCGATGGCGCGGCCGGGGGCCTTGGCCAGGGCCGCCGCGATCGTGTCGGCGATGTCACCCTCGCCCGGCACGATCGGGTCCAGGTCGGCCACCGGATGGTTCAGGGCGTCAAGGGATTCGGCGATGTAGGTCGGCATCCGGTCGGTCGGCTGGGAGCGCAGGTCCGCGAGGGTGCTCACGCCGGTGAGCACCATGAACGACTCCAGGCCGGTGGCGTGCGCACCGTCGATATCGGTGTCGAGGCGATCGCCTACCACCAGGGCGTCGCGGGTGCGAGCCCGCTCCAGCGCGTCCTCCATCAGCGGCGCATAGGGTTTGCCCGCCACGATCGGTTCCAGACCCGAGGCGTGCCGCAGCGCGGCGACCATCGACCCGTTGCCCGGGGCCAGGCCGCGCTCGGTGGGGAGCGTGGCATCGGTATTGGCCGCCACCCACAGTGCGCCCGAGCGCAGCGCGTAGGCGGCCTCGGCCAGATCCGGCCAGCCGGTCTGCGGCGAATGTCCCTGCACGACAGCGCTCGGCAGCGCGCCGTCGAAACGGCGGATCGCCTGCAGGCCCACGTTCTCCACCTCCGACATCAGGTCGTCGGTGCCGACCACGAGCACGGTGGAGCCCGCCGGGATCCGCTGCGCCAGCAGCCGCGCGGCCGCCTGCGCGCTGGTCACCACCTCGTCCTCGTGGGCGTCGAAGCCCAGCTCCCGCAGATGCAGCGCCACCGCGTCGGCCGAACGGCTCGCGTTGTTGGTGACGTACATCAGCCGCTGCGCATCCCCCGCCGACAGTGCTTCCGGCGCACCGGGAATCCGCTCGTGGCCGCGGAACAGCGTCCCGTCCAGATCCAGTAGCAAGGCCTCGAACCGGTCCCGCAGTCGCATAATGCCGTCCCTCTCGCTGTTCACAGATACAGAAACGACCGTGCGGCTGCGCTGTTGCGCGGCCGCACGGTCGAGTTCACTTGCCGGTCCTCAGTTCTCGGAGCCCTCGGCGGGCTTGTCGGACTTCTCCGGTCCATCGTCTTCGGAATCCTGCTCCGCCGCAGGGGAATCCGACTCATCCTCGGCGGCTTCGCCGTCTTCGTCCTCGTCGTCGTCCTCGTCGAAGGCCGCGGTCCAGTCCGCGCCCTCATCGTCACCGTGGCCGGAGAGTTCGGCGGCGCGCTCCTCGGCGTCGGTCTCACCGTCGAGGTCCGCGGAGGCCGCGTTCATGAACCAGGTCAGCGCCTCGTCCCCACGATCGGCGGCCAGCAGGGCCTCGGCGTAGGCGTAGAACAGGCGGGCCGCGGCCGACCCGGTCCGCGCCGGATCCAGCTCGGCGGTCTGCAGCGTCACCACGGCCTGATCGAACTGACCCAGGTCCATGCGCGCGCCGGCGACCACGATGCGCAGCTCGGTGGCCTCATCGCCCTGCAGGGCCCGCGCCTCGTCACTGCGACCCAGCTCGATGGCCCGCTCGGGACGGCCCAGACCGCGCTCACAGTCGGCCATGACGGCCAGCAGACCCGCACCACCCGACATCCGTCGCGCGGTGCGCAGCTCCGAGAGTGCCTCGGCCCACTCACCGGCGTGATACGCAGCGACACCGGCGGTCTCACGCACCACCGCGATCCGCCCGGCCCGCTGCCGCGCCGCGCGAGCGTGCTCCAGCGCCAGTTCCGGATCCTCGTCCAGCAGCTGGGCCACCATCACCAGGTGCCGGGCCACCGACTCGGCATTGCTCTTGTCCAGGCTCAGCAGATCGCGACGCACCGCGGGCTCGAGATCGGAGGCCTGCACGTCGTCGGGCAGACCCGGCTCGTCGGGACGACCCGACCGCCGCTCCCCCGGCCGGCCGCCACCGGCCCGCGCGCCCTCGCCGCCCCGGCGACGATCCTGACCGCCGTCGAACGACCGCTCGGCCGCACCGTTGCCGGTCTGCTCGAAATCCTTTTCCTCGCTCGGCTTCTCACCACCGGTCGCGTCGACCGCGTCCCGCGCGAAGCTCTTCTTCTCCTCGCGTGGACCCCGATCACGATCGAATCCCTTTGCGCCGCCACGGTTCTCGCCGCCGCGGTTGAACCCGCCCTCGCGACGGTCACCGCGGTCACCACGGTCGAAGCCGCCTTCACGACGCTCGCCGCGGTCGCGGTTGTAGCCACCCTCGCGGCGATCCCCGCCGGCACGGTTGAATCCGCCTTCACGACGATCACCACCGCCGCGGTTGAAACCCCCCTCACGGCGGTCGCCGCCACGGTCGAAGCCACCTTCCCGACGGTCACCACCGGCACGGTTGTAGCCGCCCTCGCGACGCTCGCCACCGCGATCGAAACCACCCTCACGGCGGTCGCCACCCCGGTTGAAACCGCCCTCACGACGGTCACCACGATCGCGGTTGAAACCGCCCTCGCGACGATCACCGCCACCGGCACGGTTGTAGCCGCCTTCACGACGGTCACCGCCGCCGCCACGGTTGAAACCACCTTCACGGCGCTCGCCACCGCGGTCGAAGCCACCTTCACGACGGTCCCCGCCGGCACGGTTGTAGCCACCCTCACGGCGGTCACCGCCGGCACGGTTGAAGCCGCCTTCACGACGATCTCCGCCGCGGTTGAAACCACCCTCACGGCGGTCACCGCCGGCACGGTTGTAGCCACCCTCACGACGGTCACTGTCACCGCCACGGTTGAAGCCGCCTTCGCGACGGTCGCCACCACTACGGTTGAAACCGCCTTCTCGACGATCACCCCCGGCACGGTTGTAGCCACCCTCGCGGCGCTCGCCACCGCCACGGTTGAAACCGCCTTCACGACGCTCACCACCGCCGCGGTTGAAACCTCCGTCGCGGTGGCCGCGGTCGTAACCGCCTCGGCCGCCGCCGTCACGATCGGAGCCGGTCCGGCCCTCGCCCCGATAGCCGCCGCGATCGCGGTCGCCCTCCGAGCGGTTGAAACCGCCACGCTCATTGTCCTTGCCGCGGTTGAAACCGCCGCCACCGCTGCCGCCGCGGTTGAAGCCGCCCTCACGGCCGCCGCCGCCCTCGCGACGCGGACCACCGCCGTACGACGGCCGGCCCTGATCGCGGCGGTCGCCGTCCTCGCGTCGACCGTAGCCGCCCTGTCCGGTTCCACCATTACTGCGGCGGAAGGGTTTGCGGCCGTCGTTCTGCTCCGCCACGGTGATCCCTCTCTGTTCTTGTAGCCTGCGGGTGTACCCGGCCACGGCGCTCGCGCGCGTGAGGAGGGCCGGTGGGCGATCCACCTACCCTGAATTCAATCACGCGCCCTCGAGCGTCCTCGCAGCACAGGTGCTGAAACGACGAAAGGGGACCCAGTGTTGGGTCCCCTTTCTCGAAGGATGTTCCGGCGGTGTCCTACTCTCCCACACCCTGTCGAGTGCAGTACCATCGGCGCAGGTGGCCTTAGCTTCCGGGTTCGGAATGGGACCGGGCGTTTCCCACCGCTATAGCCGCCGTAACTCTATGAAACTGTCCACACAGAGAGCCCCGAACCCTTTCGGGGTTCAAGTCTTCTCAGTGATCTGTGTGTTGTTTCAGATACTGCACAGTGGACGCGTAGCTTCTTTGTTGGTAAGTCCTCGGCCTATTAGTACCAGTCACCTACACCTGTTACCAGGCTTCCAGTTCTGGCCTATCAACCCAATGGTCTGTTGGGGGCCTTACCCCCTCGAGGGGGTGAGAAACCTCATCTTGGAACAGGCTTCCCGCTTAGATGCTTTCAGCGGTTATCCCTTCCGAACGTGGCCAACCAGCCGTGCTCCTGGCGGAACAACTGGCACACCAGAGGTTCGTCCGTCCCGGTCCTCTCGTACTAGGGACAGCCTTCCTCAAGTTTCTAACGCGCGCGGCGGATAGAGACCGAACTGTCTCACGACGTTCTAAACCCAGCTCGCGTGCCGCTTTAATGGGCGAACAGCCCAACCCTTGGGACCTACTCCAGCCCCAGGATGCGACGAGCCGACATCGAGGTGCCAAACCATCCCGTCGATATGGACTCTTGGGGAAGATCAGCCTGTTATCCCCGGGGTACCTTTTATCCGTTGAGCGACACCGCTTCCACTTGCCGGTGCCGGATCACTAGTCCCGACTTTCGTCCCTGCTCGACCTGTCGGTCTCACAGTCAAGCTCCCTTGTGCACTTGCACTCAACACCTGATTGCCAACCAGGCTGAGGGAACCTTTGGGCGCCTCCGTTACATTTTGGGAGGCAACCGCCCCAGTTAAACTACCCACCAGGCACTGTCCCTGAACCCGATCAGGGTCCGAGGTTAGAGGTCCAATACGATCAGAGTGGTATTTCAACGATGACTCCACAAACACTGGCGTGCCTGCTTCACAGTCTCCCACCTATCCTACACAAACCGTACCGAACACCAATACCAAGCTATAGTGAAGGTCCCGGGGTCTTTTCGTCCTGCCGCGCGTAACGAGCATCTTTACTCGTACTGCAATTTCGCCGAGTCTGTGGTTGAGACAGCTGAGAAGTCGTTACGCCATTCGTGCAGGTCGGAACTTACCCGACAAGGAATTTCGCTACCTTAGGATGGTTATAGTTACCACCGCCGTTTACCGGGGCTTAAATTCTCAGCTTCGCTCCGAAGAGCTAACCGGTCCTCTTAACCTTCCGGCACCGGGCAGGCGTCAGTCCGTATACATCGTCTTACGACTTCGCACGGACCTGTGTTTTTAGTAAACAGTCGCTTCTCACTGGTCTCTGCGACCCAACCCAGCTCCACCGCAAGGGTGTTCACCAGACCGGGCCCTCCTTCTCCCGAAGTTACGGAGGTATTTTGCCGAGTTCCTTAACCACAGTTATCTCGATCGCCTTAGTATTCTCTACCTGACCACCTGTGTCGGTTTGGGGTACGGGCCGTGTACCAACTCACTAGAGGCTTTTCTCGGCAGCATAGGATCACTGAATTCGCCTCAATCGGCTACGCATCACCTCTCAGGCTTAATGCGGTGCGGATTTGCCTACACCACGCCCTACAGGCTTACACCAGGTATTCCATCACCTGGCCCAGCTACCTTCCTGCGTCACCCCATCGCTTACCTACTACAGCCAGGGTCGTATGCAGCCGCAATCCCTCTCGCCCGAAGGCTCGATAAGACCGCTTTTGGATACTTAGCACAACTGATTCGATATTTGGCGCGGATACACGGGTACGGGAATATCAACCCGTTGTCCATCGACTACGCCTGTCGGCCTCGCCTTAGGTCCCGACTCACCCTGGGCGGATTAACCTGGCCCAGGAACCCTTGGTCATTCGGCGGACGAGTTTCTCACTCGTCTTTCGCTACTCATGCCTGCATTCTCACTCGCATGGCCTCCACGGCTGGATCACTCCGCCGCTTCCCTGGCCATACGACGCTCCCCTACCCATCCAGACTCCTGGCCCGAAGGCGGGATAATGTCTGAATGCCGCGGCTTCGGCGGTGTACTTGAGCCCCGCTACATTGTCGGCGCAGGATCACTTGACCAGTGAGCTATTACGCACTCTTTCAAGGGTGGCTGCTTCTAAGCCAACCTCCTGGTTGTCTTCGCGACCCCACATCCTTTTCCACTTAGTACACGCTTAGGGGCCTTAGCCGGCGATCTGGGCTGTTTCCCTCTCGACTACGAAGCTTATCCCCCGCAGTCTCACTGCCACGCTCTCACACACCGGCATTCGGAGTTTGGCTGACTTCGGTAAGCTTGTGGGCCCCCTAGGCCATCCAGTAGCTCTACCTCCGGTGTGAAACACGTGACGCTGCACCTAAATGCATTTCGGGGAGAACCAGCTATCACGGAGTTTGATTGGCCTTTCACCCCTACCCACAGCTCATCCCCTCAGTTTTCAACCTAAGTGGGTTCGGGCCTCCACGACGTCTTACCGTCGCTTCACCCTGGCCATGGGTAGATCACTCCGCTTCGGGTCCATAGTGTGCGACTCAGGGCGCCCTATTCGGACTCGCTTTCGCTACGGCTCCCCCACACGGGTTAACCTTGCCACACACCGATGACTCGCAGGCTCATTCTTCAAAAGGCACGCCATCACCTTAAAGGGCTCTGACGGATTGTAAGCGCACGGTTTCAGGTACTATTTCACTCCCCTCCCGGGGTACTTTTCACCTTTCCCTCACGGTACTAGTCCGCTATCGGTCACCAGGTAGTATTCAGGCTTATCGGGTGGTCCCGACAGATTCACAGCAGATTTCACGGGCCCGCTGCTACTCGGGTGCCCACTACGGAAGCCAAGATGTTTTCGTCTACAGGACTCTCACCCTCTACGGTTGGCCGTCCCAGACCAATTCGACTAACAACTTGGTTTCTTACTCCCGCTCAACTCGGCAGAGTTGAGAAAGTGGGTCCCACAACCCCGGCTATGCAACGACTGCCGTCTATCACACACAACCGGTTTAGCCTCTTCCGCTTTCGCTCGCCACTACTCACGGAATCACTGTTGTTTTCTCTTCCTGTGGGTACTGAGATGTTTCACTTCCCCACGTTCCCTCCACACGCCCTATATATTCAGGCGCGGGTAGCACGACATCACTCGTGCTGGGTTTCCCCATTCGGAAATCCTCGGATCTCAGCTCGTTTGACAGCTCCCCGAGGCTTATCGCAGCCTACTACGTCCTTCATCGGCTCCTGGTGCCAAGGCATCCACCGTACGCTCTTATACACTTACTAACAAAGATGCTCGCGTCCACTGTGCAGTTCTCAAACAACACACAAGACTCTCTCGCTACTGCGGCACCAGCCGGGAAGAAATTCCCGCGGTATGACACGCGGAGGAAGTCTTGTCGTTTTTTGATTCCTAGAAAGAATCGCTTTCGCGTGTTCTTTCAGGACCCAATAGTGTGTCGGTATATTCACCGCGATTCAGGACATGGCCTGAACCGTAGTGCGATGAAAGTAGTCAGTGTTCCACCCATGAGCGTCCGCCGGCCTACGTGTGAGGCCGAAACGGTCTCTGACACAGTCGCATTCGACTCTTCGAACGGTCTGTGTAGAAGTGCTCCTTAGAAAGGAGGTGATCCAGCCGCACCTTCCGGTACGGCTACCTTGTTACGACTTCGTCCCAATCGCCAATCCCACCTTCGACAGCTCCCTCCACAAGGGTTAGGCCACTGGCTTCGGGTGTTACCGACTTTCATGGACGTGACGGGCGGTGTGTACAAGGCCCGGGAACGTATTCACCGCAGCGTTGCTGATCTGCGATTACTAGCGACTCCAACTTCACGGGGTCGAGTTGCAGACCCCGATCCGAACTGAGACCGGCTTTAAGGGATTCGCTCCACCTCGCGGTATCGCAGCCCTCTGTACCGGCCATTGTAGCATGTGTGAAGCCCTGGACATAAGGGGCATGATGACTTGACGTCGTCCCCACCTTCCTCCGAGTTGACCCCGGCAGTCTCTCACGAGTCCCCGCCATTACGCGCTGGCAACATAAGATAAGGGTTGCGCTCGTTGCGGGACTTAACCCAACATCTCACGACACGAGCTGACGACAGCCATGCACCACCTGTACACCGACCACAAGGGGGGCCATATCTCTATGGCTTTCCGGTGTATGTCAAACCCAGGTAAGGTTCTTCGCGTTGCATCGAATTAATCCACATGCTCCGCCGCTTGTGCGGGCCCCCGTCAATTCCTTTGAGTTTTAGCCTTGCGGCCGTACTCCCCAGGCGGGGTACTTAATGCGTTAGCTACGGCACGGATCCCGTGGAAGGAAACCCACACCTAGTACCCACCGTTTACGGCGTGGACTACCAGGGTATCTAATCCTGTTCGCTACCCACGCTTTCGCTTCTCAGCGTCAGTTACTTCCCAGAGACCCGCCTTCGCCACCGGTGTTCCTCCTGATATCTGCGCATTTCACCGCTACACCAGAATTCCAGTCTCCCCTGAAGTACTCTAGTCTGCCCGTATCGACTGCAAGCTTGCAGTTGAGCTGCAAGTTTTCACAATCGACGTGACAGACCGCCTACAAGCTCTTTACGCCCAGTAATTCCGGACAACGCTCGCACCCTACGTATTACCGCGGCTGCTGGCACGTAGTTGGCCGGTGCTTCTTCTACAGGTACCGTCACTTGCGCTTCGTCCCTGTCAAAAGAGGTTTACAACCCGAAGGCCGTCATCCCTCACGCGGCGTCGCTGCATCAGGCTTTCGCCCATTGTGCAATATTCCCCACTGCTGCCTCCCGTAGGAGTCTGGGCCGTGTCTCAGTCCCAGTGTGGCCGGTCACCCTCTCAGGTCGGCTACCCGTCGTCGCCTTGGTGGGCCGTTACCCCACCAACAAGCTGATAGGCCGCGGGCCCATCTCGCACCAGTAAACCTTTCCAACAGCCCCCATGCAGAGGCTGCTCATATCCGGTATTAGACCCAGTTTCCCAGGCTTATCCCAGAGTGCGAGGCAGATCACCCACGTGTTACTCACCCGTTCGCCGCTCGTGTACCCCGAAGGGCCTTACCGCTCGACTTGCATGTGTTAAGCACGCCGCTAGCGTTCGTCCTGAGCCAGGATCAAACTCTCCGTTGAAGACTCTAGATGCACCGAAGGCGAATCAGAAGTATCTCGAACCAGAGTCCGAAAACCTAGCAAATCAAACGCCAGCAAAAGTATTTGCTGACTAAATGTCCAACCACCCTCACGGGGGTGAGAATGATTGGAACCAAATAAAATATTTGGCACTGACATTCATCGACACACTATTGAGTTCTCAAAGAACACACGCACAAACCATCGATCCAAGCGTTGAGCTCGTCCGACTGGCTAGGCAACTTTTCCAGCCTAGTCACAGAACCCCACAGGAGTCAAGGACTGATTTTCATCTGGCTGGAGTGTTCGTGTCCGGCGCCCTCGTCCAACCTCGTTTCCGATCCCGATTTCCAGCCTCTGAGCTGGGCGTTTCGGTCCCGGTCGGTGTCCGTGTCGCTCTGACTTGGACTAAGTTACGCGGCGGATAACGCTGGGTCAAATCCGCTGGTCACCGGGGCGTTTGCGCTGGTTAACGACTTGCGGACCGGCCCGATCGGCGACCTGAGCCACCTGTCTGTGACTCAGGTCATTTCGATCTTGTTTGCCTATCGGGGGGCGAACTCAGTTGCCGGTGCGGCGCACGCCGGCGAAGTTCTTCTTGCCGCGACGCAGGACCAGCCAGCGTCCGTGCAGGTAGTCGGCGTCGGAGGGGGTCCAGTCCAGGTCGGCGACCTTCTCGTTGTTGACCGCCGCGCCACCCTCGTTGACCGCGCGACGGGCCGCGCTGCGGCCTTCGCACAAACCGGATTCGACCAGCAGATCCACGATGGTCGAGGTCGGCGTGGCCTCGGCGACCTTGCCGTCCACCGCGGATTCGGACAGCGCCGCGGCCAGAGTGGACTCGTCGAGTTCACGCAGATCACCACGACCGAACAGCGCCTGGCTGGCCAGCTGCACCGCGCGGGTGTTCTCCTCGCCGTGCACCAGCGTGGTCATCTCCGCGGCCAGGCGCTTCTGCGCCTCGCGGGCGAAGGGCTTCTCGGCGGTGGCCTTCTCCAGCTCGTCGAGCTCCTCGCGGGAGAGGAAGGTGAACCAGCGCAGGTAGCGGACCACGTCGGCGTCGGCGGTGTTCACGAAGTACTGGTACCAGGCGTAGGGGCTGGTCATCTCCGGGTCGAGCCAGAGGCTGCCGCCGCCGGTGGACTTGCCGAACTTCTTGCCGTCGGCCGAGGTGACCAGGGGAACGGTGAGCGCGTGCACGTGCTCACCGTCGACGCGGCGGTTGAGCTCGACGCCGGCGATGATGTTGCCCCACTGATCGGAGCCGCCGACCTGCAGCGTGCAGCCGTACTCGCGGCGCAGCTGCAGGAAGTCGTTGGCCTGCAGCAGCATGTAGCTGAACTCGGTGTAGGACATGCCGTCGGACTCGAGGCGTCGCTTGACGGTGTCGCGGGCCAGCATGACGTTGACCGAGAAGTGCTTGCCGATGTCGCGCAGGAACGAGACCGTGCTGAGCGGTCCGGTCCAGTCCATGTTGTTGGCGATGACGGCCGCGTTGTCGCCGCCGTCCAGATCCACGAAGCGCTCGAGCTGGGCGCGGATGCGGCCGGCCCATTCGGCGACGGTGTCGGTGGAGTTCATGGTGCGCTCGCCGACGTCACGGGGATCGCCGATGAGTCCGGTCGCGCCGCCGGCCAGCACGATCGGGCGGTGACCCGCGCGCTGGAAGCGCTTGAGCGCCAGCAGCGGAACCAGGTGTCCGGCGTGCAGGCTGGCCGCGGTCGGGTCGAACCCGGCATAGAGGGTGATCGGGCCCTTGGCCGCGGCCGCGCGCAGGGCGTCCAGATCGGTGGACTGCGCGATCAGTCCGCGCCAGGTCAGTTCGTCAATGATGTCGCCGCTCACGTACTCCATCTTTCCGCACGTGAATATGGCGGTTGCAGAGGGTTGAGCCTCTCGGCGGATCGGTACAAGCCCGGACCGATCCGCTGATCAGCGTGACGAACCGCCGCGAACGCCCGTAAGCCCGTCGCCGAGGCGACGGGCTGGAGGTCGAGCGTTGGTTCGGGTCACTTCACCAGGTCGGTGAAGGTGGTGAAGGAGGCGCGGCGCTCGTAGGCGATCCAGGCGAACACGGCGACCAGGACCAGCGGGAAGATCGCCAGGCCGGGGGCGCCGAGGAGGAAGGCCTGGGTGGCGGCGGCGCACACCATGGTGATGGACAGGCCCGCGGCCGCCGGGCCGGACAGGCGGGCGACCATCAGGCCGATGCCGCCGGAGACCTCGACCAGGCCGGTGAAGTAGCGGAACCAGTCGCCCCAGCCGATCTCGTTGTAGATGCGGACGGCGTCGGCCTGGCCGACGAACTTCGGCAGGCCGGAGGCGATGACGAAGAAGAGACCGAGCACGATCTGCAGGGTCCACAGCACGCGGTTGCGGAGCTTGCTCGGGGCGGCGACGGGGAGGGTCTGGGTGGCGGTGATGGTGGCCATGTCGAATGTCCTTCCGGGGCTTGTCGGTTCGGTGCCGAACCGCTTGCTGGATAGGACGGGGGCCGTCGCGGAAACTCATCGCTGCCGCGAAAGTTTTTTCCGACTAGGTATCGAAGGCGGCTTTGAGGGCGCTGAGGTGGACGCGGCTGGCGGTGGCGGCGGCCTCCGCGTCGCGGGCGCGGATGGCGTCGTAGAGGTGTTCGTGCGCGTCGTGGTCGCTCGACGGGGAGCGCATGGGCCGGATGCGCAGCATGTCGATCATGGCGTGGCGCGAGCGCGGGACGAAGGCGTTGAACAGTTCCAGCAGGATGTCGTTGTGGGCGGCGGTCACCACGGTGCGGTGGAAGGCGGTGTCGGCGTCGACCAATCCTTCGATCGAATCCCCGCTTTCGGCGCGGGCGGCCAGGGCGCGGAGCATGGCGCGCAGGTCGGCGGGGGTGCGGCGCCGGGCGGCCAGGGCGGCGGCTTCGGCCTCGATGGCGATGCGTGCCTCGATGACGGTGACGATGTCGCTGCGGCGCAGCACCGTGTCCCAGTCCTCGGCGACGTCGAGGGCGGTGACGAAAACGCCCGCGCCCTGGCGGCTTTCGAGGACGCCGCGGCCGGCCAGTTCGCGGATGGCCTCGCGCAGGGTGGAGCGGCCGACGCCGAGCTGGGCGGCGAGGGTGGTCTCGCCGGGCAGTTTGTGGCCCAGCTGCCACTCCCCCGCGCGGATCCGGGTGAGTAATACCTCGGCGGCCTGGGCGGCGAGCGGATGCCTCTGGACCTGCGCCACGTGTCGCCGTCCTCTCTACTTGTCTGAGGAGTGATTCCCCTCTAGTCTAGTCCACATGCTGACAGGTGCCCTGCTTCTCCTTCGCCGCCGCGACGGGGTCTGATCGACCGGCACCCCGTCAGCGGGCTCGCGGTGCTGCGCCGGTCACCTCCTCCGACGCGAAAGCGACTGTCCCGTGAGCACTCATTCCGTCCACGCCCCGAGCTGGAATCGTCAGCAGCCCTCCGTCATGCCGTCGCATCGGTATCGCGATGTGTACCAGCGTGTTTCGGTCCCCGTGACCGAACGGCACTGGCCCGCCAACCGGATCACCGCCGCCCCGCTGTGGGTGCCGGTGGATCTGCGTGACGGCAATCAGGCTCTGGCCGAGCCGATGGATCCCGAACGCAAGCGGCGGTTCTTCGAACTGCTGGTGGCCATGGGCTACAAGGAGATCGAGGTCGGCTATCCCAGCGCCTCGCAGACCGACTTCGATTTCGTGCGGCTGATCGGGTCGCAGCGACTGGCGCCCGCCGACGTCACCATCGTCGTCTTCACCCCCGCGCGACGGGATCTGATCGAGCGGACCGTGGAATCGGTGCGCGGCATCCCCAACGACGTGGTCATCCACATGTACACCGCCACCGCGCCGACCTGGCGAGACGTGGTGCTGGGCAAGAGCCGTGCCGAGCTGGCCGAGCTGATCACCGCGGGCGGGCGCGATGTGCTGGAGCTGGCCGGGGACATGCCGAATGTCCGGTTCCAGTTCTCGCCCGAGGTGTTCATGCTGACCGAACCCGATTTCGTGCTGGACGTCTGCGACCGCATGACCACGCTGTGGAACGCCACCCCCGAGCGTCCGGTGACGCTGAACCTGCCCGCGACCGTCGAGGTGGCCACGCCCAACGTGTACGCCGATCAGATCGAGTACATGCACCAGAATCTGGCGCGACGGGAGAGCGTGATCCTGTCGGTGCACCCGCACAACGACCGCGGCACCGGGATCGCCTGCGCGGAGTTGGCGGTGCTGGCCGGGGCGCAGCGGGTGGAGGGGTGCGTGTTCGGCAATGGCGAGCGCACCGGCAATGTGGATCTGGCGACGCTGGCGTTGAATCTGCACGCGCAGGGCGTCAATCCGATGATCGACTTCTCCGATATCGACGAGGTGCGCCGGACCGTGGAGTACTGCACGCGGCTGCCGGTCCACGAACGGCACCCGTACGCCGGGGATCTGGTGTACACGGCGTATTCGGGGACCCATCAGGACGCCATCAAGAAGGGTTTCGCCGAGCATCGGGAGCGGGCGGTGCGGCTGGAGCAGCCGGAGCGTGAAATCCCCTGGGAGGTACCGTATCTGCCGATCGATCCGGCCGATGTGGGCCGCACCTACGATGCGGTGATCCGGGTCAATTCGCAGTCGGGCAAGGGCGGGATCGCCTATCTGTTGCAGTCGGAGTACGGCCTGGAGCTGCCGCGGCGGCTGCAGATCGACTTCGCGCGCCACGTCCAGCGCCACACCGATCGGACCGGCACCGAGGTGTCGGCGCGGACGCTGTGGGAGCTGTTCTGCGAGGTATACGCGGCCGGTTCGAACCTGACCGGCCCGGAGATTCCCGATGACGCCACGGTCGAGGAGGCGATCGACGCGCTGGCGGCGGACGGATTCCTGGTCGAGGTGCTGTCGGTGACCCAGCAGACCGTGGACCGCGCGGGTTCCGCACCATCGGCGACCTACCTGGAGTACCGCACCGGGGACGGTGTGGCCTGGGCTTTCGGCACGGGCGAAACCGCTTCCGGCGCAACGATCGCCGCCGTGCGGGCCGTGGCGCGGACCCGCGCCGCCGTTCTGATCTGAACGCGGTCTCGATCTAACCGATGATGTCGCCGTGGACGGACCCGCCGGGTCCGTCCAGGCGGCGCTCGAGTTCGGCGACCCGCCGCTCCAGCTCGGTGATCCGCTGGCGGAGTTCGGTTTCGGTGGCCCCCGGGCCGGGGGTGGCGGATGCGGCCTGCATGCGGGCCCGGACTCGGCTGCGGATCTCGCCGGGCTCGGCGCCCTGGCTGATCAGGACCTGCGAGGCCACTCCGGACCCCTCCGGACCAGCGCGAGCAGCAGGTGTTCGGGACCGATGTAGCTGGCAGGCTGCCGCCGCGTCTCTGGCCTTCTGAGCGGCCGTGAAGGGTTCGGCCGGGTGCGATCCCCCTCCGAGCCGCGCGAGCACAGTGTTCGGACCGATGTGCTGTGCTGCAGGCGCATCGCCTCGCGCAGCGAGTTCTCGAGCACCTTCTTGGAGCGGGCCGTGAAGGGGATGTGCCCGGCCGGGGCGTGCGAGTCCTGCACGCCCACCGCCTGATCCACGCGTTCCCGCAGACCCGACAGATCCAGGCCCAGCTCCCCCAGCGTTTGTCCGGCGATCGGGTCGTCGCCGCGCAGGAGACCGAGCAGGAGGTGTTCGGTTCCGATCCAGTCGTGCCCGAGCAGGCGGGCCTCTTCCTGCGCCAGCACGATGGTGCGGCGCGCGGTGTCGGTGAACCGTTCGAACATGAGCTGGCCGCCTAGGGGTGGACTGTCGATTGGTCCACCGTAGTCCTCCGTGCCGCCCGCGGATACGGCCCGTGCCCCGAGATCGCGCGCTACCCGGATCGATCCAGCTTGGGGGCTCGCGGACTGCGCCGGTAGGCGGACACGGCCGGGGAATCGGTCAGCCACAGTCGCCACGGCCGGTCGGCGGCGAGGCTCACGCCGACCCGGGGTCCGCTGGAAACGGCGGCGGGGTCGGTGATTTCGGGTCCGAGTTCGAGCCGGATGGGCGCGGCGGGGTCGAACAGGTGAGTTCCGTAGTCGTCCAGGCCGATTCCGAGGGCACTGCCGACATTGCCGGGGCCGCGGGCCAGGCCGGCTTCGGATTTGGCAGCCGGGCGGCGACTCCGGGCGGCGTCGAGGCCCTCGATGACCTCCCCGGCCCGGATGAGCACCGCGCTGGCGATGCCGTCGGGCCCGGTGGTGACGTTCACGCAGGTGTGCATGCCGTAGCTGAAATACACATAGAGCACGCCGGGCGGTCCGAACATCACGGCGTTGCGCGGGTGCGGCCGCGCCCCGAGTGCGAGGCCAGGTCGTGCCACGGCCCTTCCGGGTCGCCTCCGTACGCCTCGACCTCGACGATGCGCAGTCCCACCGCACCCGACCGCAGCACACCGCCGAGCAGCCGCCGCGCCGCGCGCAACGGTTCGACGGCAAGCTCTTCGGCACTCACAGCAGCCCATTCTTCCGCACAGCCGTCCCGCACGCGGTTCCGGGACGGCCGCCCGGGTCAGGACCCGGTGGTCGGGTCAGTGCCCGTGACTACAGCCATTCGGCGACGCCGCGATGGCCCGAGCAGGTGCCGCGGCGGTGCTGGCTGAAGCTGTAGGTGCCGTCTTTGCAGCGGGCTGTCGCCCCGTCGGGAGCGGTGGCGCTCTGTTCGGGGCGGTGCACGCACGCGCCGTCGCTGTTCTCGTATTCGCTTGCGGCGCAGCCGGCGTGGAGCACCGGCAGGGCGGCGGCGGGTCCGGCGAGCGCGGTGCTCGCGCCGATGAAGGCCGCGGCGGCCCAGGGCAGAAGGTGTCGCGCCGCGCGGCGCGTTGTCAAACCGATCACTGACGAAATCCCTTGCGAAAGTGCGTTTTCGACACGAGGGCGGTTGCCCCCGACGAGCGCCGAATAGTACGGGACCGGCTCTCGCGCACGACCGGTTCGCTAGTCGCCGACCGATTCGGCGGCCGATCCGGCGGCCTGCTGCTGCAAACCGACCATCTTGTCGGGATTGATCTGGAAGCGGATGTTCTCGATGTGGCCGTCGCGGATGTCGTAGGTGAGGGCGCCGACCGGGAAGTCGCCGATCTTGGCGAGCATGCCGAGTTCGCCGTTGATGTAGGCGGATTCGAGGTAGATGCCGGCACTGATCGGTTTGGCCATGACGCCGAGCAGCCAGCGGGCCACGTGGTCGGGGCCGGACAGCGGGCGGCGGGCGGCGGTGATCTTGCCGCCGCCGTCATTCCACAGCGTCACCTCGGGGGCGAGCAGTTCCATGAGCGCGTTGACGTCTCCGCCCTGGGCGGCGGCCATGAACTTCTCGGTGATCTCCGAGCGGGTCGCGGGGTCGGCGTCGAAGCGGGGGCGGCGGGCGTGCACGTGGGAGCGGGCGCGGTGGGAGATCTGGCGGATGGTGGCCTCGGGGCGGTCCAGGAAGCCCGCGATCTCGGCGTGCGAGTAGCCGAACACCTCGCGCAGGACGAACACCGCGCGTTCGACCGGGCCGAGGGTTTCCAGGACGACCAGCATCGCGGTCGACACGGTGTCGGCCATCTCGGTCTCCTCGGCGGCGTCGGTGGTGGTGAGCAGGGGTTCGGGCAGCCACGGCCCGACGTAGGTCTCGCGGGTGGCGCGGGCCGAGGTGAGGCGGTTGAGCGCCAGGTTGGTGACGGTGCGGACCAGGTAGGCCTTGGGGTGGGTGACCGTATCCCGGTCCACCTCATGCCATTTGATCCACGCGTCCTGCAGGACGTCCTCGGCGTCGGTGACCGTGCCGAGCATCTGGTACGCGGTGCCGAACAGCAGCCGGCGGTGGGCGACGAAGGGGTCGATCGGATCGTCCTGCATGGACACATACCTACCTCATGCCAGCGCACGGGTCGCGCGACCGCCGTTGCTGAGCTGCGCCTGCATGGTGACGTGCTTGCTCAGCTTGTAGGTCGGCACCGGGCTGGCGCTGACCATCTCCTTGTAGGCGACCGCGGCGCGGCCCTTCAGGTACCAGCGGCGCGGGGTGTCGTCGGCGTTGGTGAACTGGATGACGGCGTCTTTGCGGCCCAGGCTGACGGGCTGGTGGAAGTAGCCGAAACGGAAGGCCCGCACGGTTTTTCCGCGCAGTCGCCGGGCCAGGGCGTCGGCGGTGTAGGCGGCGGTGGGGATGCCGCTCTGGCAGGTGCCGTGCAGGACGCCGAAGGGCATGCGGATCGCGGCCGCGTCGCCGATGGGCAGGATCTCCGGGTGCGAGACCGAGCGCAGGGTGGTGTCGGTGATGATCCGGCCCCGCTCGTCCACGGCGATTCCGACCTGTCCGGCCAGCGGCGACACGGTGACGCCCGCGGTCCACAGCGTCAGGTCCGAGGCGATCAGTTCCCCGGTGGTCAGGCGCACGGCGTCGGGCAGCACCTTGGCGACCTGCGCGCCGGTCCGGCGGACGATGCGCAGTCGGTCCAGGGCGCGCTCGAGGTGGGCGCGGGCCTTGTCGCCCATCATGTTTCCCGGTTCCGCCGCGCCGATCAGGGTGACGGTGAGACCCGGGTGCGCTTCGGCGATCTCGGTGGCGGCCTCGATGCCGGTCAGACCGCCGCCGACGACGGTGACCGTGCCCGCGGCCGCGGCGATCTCGGTGAGCCGCTGCGAGAACCGGCGGGCCCGGCGCGGATCATCGAGCGTCCAAGCGTGGTCGTCGGCGCCGGGGACGGCCGTGGTGTCGGTGTGGCTGCCCAGGGCGTAGATCAGGGTGTCGTAGTGCAGTGCGCCGCCGTCGTCGAGGGTGACGACGCGGGCGGCGGCGTCGAGCGCGATGGCGGCGGCCCGGTGGAAGACCACGCCCGATCCGGCCAGCAGGTCGGGGATGCGGTGGTCGGCCAGTTCCTGTCCGGCGGCGACCTGGTGCATGCGCAGCCGCTCGGTGAACCGCTCCGAAGGGTTCACCAGGGTGATGCGGACGTTCAGCTTGCGGGTTCGGCGGGCCAGGCGGACCGCGGCCATCATGCCGGTGTAGCCGGCGCCGAGGACGGCGATCTCGTGGGTGTTGGTGGTGGCGTTCATGTCCGGCTCCTCGGGTGTCGTTCCGATGTGGTCGGCTATGGGACAGGACAGCCCGCCAGAACGTGACAGCCCGGTGCTGTGACCTGGATCATGCCGGAACATTCGGGCCGGGTTACCGGTTGGTAGTTGGGTTGGCCGGGCCCCCGGCCTGCGGAAACAGCGTCGGAGTGAGGTGTGATGGCCGTACAGGTCGAGGTCTGGACCGATATCAACTGCCCGTTCTGCTACCTGGGCAAGCGTCGTTTCGAGGAGGCCCTGGACGCCTTCCCGCACAAGGACGCCGTCACGGTGGTGCACCGGTCCTTCGAACTGGACCCGACGCTGCCCAAGGATCACAGCGACGCGGTGGTGCCGCACATCGCCGAGAAGTACGGCATCAGCGAGGCGCAGGCCGCCGCCAATGAGCGCGGGCTCGGGGCGCAGGCCGAGGCGGCCGGGCTGACCTATGTCACCTCCGGCCGCGATTTCGGCAACAGCTTCGACATGCACCGGCTGCTGCACTTCGCGCTGGAACAGGGCCGGCAGGAGCAGATGCTGGATGCCTTGTACGCGGCCAATTTCGCCGAGGAGCGGGCGCTGTTCGGTGACACCGAGCGGTTGGTCGAGGTCGCGGTGTCGGCCGGATTCGACGAGGCGGCCGTGCGGGCCGTGCTAACCGATCCCGACGCCTACGCCGACGCGGTGCGCGCCGACGAGGCCGAGGCCGCGCGACTCGGGGCGCGCGGGGTGCCGTTCTTCGTGCTCGACCGCAAGTACGGGGTGTCGGGCGCGCAGCCGGCGGAGGTGTTCGCGCAGGCGTTGGAGCAGGCGTGGAGCGATCACGCGCCGCAGTTGGCGATGGTCGCCGACGGTGACGCCTGCGGGCCCGACGGTTGCGCGGTGCCGCAGCGGGATTGAGCGTCCGCCCCGTGACGGCGAGTGCGCGTCAGCTGTCGCCGTCGCGGGATACCCGATGCCCCATCACCATCGGCGACAGGATGTAGGCGCTGCGCTCGCCGGCGCGCACGCGCAGCAGGTCGTCGGCGATGACGAAGCCGTAGGCGACGAGCATCATCAGCAGCAACTGCCCCCAGGCCACCCAGGCGACGCCCATCGGCGCGGTGGCCAGCACGGCGACCGCGCCGACCAGCCGCAGCCAGGCCCGGGGAATGCCGAGCACCAGCCGGAACAGGGCCTGACCGACGAAGAACACGGCCACGCCGCCCGAGAGCGCCAGCGCCGCAGCGGTACTCGCGGGCTCGTTGCCGTGCGCGATGGTCATGGAGATGCCCGCGGCGGTCAGGATGATGCCGAGCACCAGGACGAACAGCGCGTAGCCGTAGGCGAAGACGGCCGGGCGGATCCGGGCCGGGCCCGGCAGCGCGGCCAGCGCCTGTTCGCCGCGCTCGTCGTCGAAGCCGAAATAGGCCCACCACAGCACATATCCGAGGGTGAGGCCGAGCCCGGCGGTCGCGACCAGGCCGACGGTGAGGTCCATGCCGGTCAGGTTCGCGCCGATGGCCACCACGGATTCGCCGAGCGCGATGATCACGACCAGGCCGTGGCGTTCGCAGAAGTGGCTGGGGCGCACCGCGAATCCCTCGGCGCGGATCAGATACGGAGAGACCACCTGCACCGCCACGGCGACGGTCCACAGCGCGGCCCGCCACCCGCCGTGGGTGAGGCCGCCCGCCAGCACCAGCAGCGCGGAGGTGGTGTTGAGCGGGGCGAGTCGCCACATCGCCTTGCTGGCCCCCGCACCGCCCGAGGTCGCGAACATGACGCTGTGCACGATGTTCACCACGAGGTATCCGAGTCCGAAGGCCAGTCCGGAGCCGCCGAACGCGCTCGGTATCGCGATGGCGATGACGAAGAAGCCGAACATGCCGAACAGCAGGAAGGTGCGGCGCGCGGAGTTGTTCGGCGCGACCTCGTTGGTGAGGAACACGTACCCGCTGTACATCCACCAGATCAGCGCGAACATCAGCGCCACGTGCCCCAGTTCGCCCCAGCCGGGGTGATGGGTGAAGGCGTGGGTGAGCTGGGTGATGGTGAAGACGAATACGAGGTCGAAGAACAGTTCCAGGGTGGAGGCCCGGACCTGGCCGCCTTCGGCCTCGAGTTCGGATGCTGAACCGGACATTTCGCTGGTCACGTGCAGATCGTAGATCCGGGCGGCGCTCCCCGCCGCATTTGCCGCGGCGCGGGTGACGAAACCATGACATGCGCGCCGAAACTCCCTCGACCAGGTGGTTCCGCGGTGGCCGCGTCCTAGGGTGGAGTCGGGGTGGCAGGTCGATCGGGAGTTGAGGGCGATGCGAATTCTGGTGGCGGACGACGATCCCGTGGTGCGCGAGGTGGTGCGGCGGTATCTGGAGCGGGACGGGCTCGAGGTCGTCGAGACCGCGGACGGCGCGCAGACCGCGGCGGTGCTGGCGCGCAACGAGATCGATCTGGCCGTGCTGGACGTGATGATGCCCGGGCCGGACGGGATCGAGCTGACGCGGGCGGTGCGGGCGGGGGCGCATCCGGAGATGCCAATCATCCTGCTGACCGCGCTCGGTGAGGAGGACGACCGGGTGATCGGGTTGCAGGCGGGGGCCGACGACTACGTGACCAAACCGTTCAGCCCGCGGGAGTTGGCATTGCGGGTGGCCTCGGTGCTGCGGCGCACGCATCCGCAGCCGGTGGCCGAGGAAGTGCTGCGCGGGGACGGGGTCGAACTACATCGGGCGGCACGGACGGTGGTGGCCGACGGGGCGCCGGTGGAGTTGACGGCCCGCGAGTTCGATCTGCTGGCGTTCCTGCTCGCGCATCAGCGGCGGGTCTTCAGCCGGCAGGAACTGCTCGCGGAAGTGTGGGGCTGGAACTTCGGCGATCTGTCCACGGTGACCGTGCACGTGAAGCGGTTGCGCGCCAAACTGGGCGGCGCGCATCGCATCGAGACGGTGTGGGGTCGCGGATACGCTTGGGGCCGTGCCGATCTCGGCACCGAGCCGTCGAAGGAAGGCGCCGATGCCGACTGATACCCCCGGCCTGATCGGGTACGCGCTGGCGGGCACGCTGCCGGTGGTGGTGATCGGCGCGCTGCTGCTGCGCTACACCCGCGGCCGCGCCATGACCACCAGCATGGCTGTGCTGGTACTGATTCCGACGCTGGCCACGCTGTGCGGCGTGGTCGCGGTGAGCGGGCTCATGTTCGGGGCCGAGTTCGAGCGCACCGCGGTGGTGCTGGCCGTGGTCACCGCGGTGACGGTGCCCGCGGCGATTCTGCTGGGCCGCGAGCAGGCCCGCGCCACCGTGTGGGAACGCGAGATGCTGGAACAGGAGCGGGCCGCGGAGCAATCGCGGCGGGAGCTGGTGGCCTGGGTCAGCCATGATCTGCGGACGCCGCTGGCCGGGATCCGCGCCATGGGTGAGGCGCTCACCGACGGCGTGGTGTCGCAGCCCGAGGACGTGCAGCGGTACGCGGATCAGATCGTGCGCGAGACGAATCGGCTCTCCTCGATGGTGGACGACCTGTTCGAGATGTCGAAGATCAATGCGGGGGCGCTGCGACTGCACCTGGAGCCCGTGGATCTGCGCGAGGTGATCGACGAGGTGCTCGCGACCAATCGGCCGACCGCCGAGCGCGCCCGGATCACGTTGTCCGCCACCCAGCCCGAGGACAAGATCGTGGTAGCGGGCAGTGAGCGGGCGCTGGGCCGGGTGCTGACCAATCTGGTGGCCAATGCCATCGCCCACACCCCGCCCGGCGGACACATCGACATCTCGGCCGGCACCGACGGCGGGCAGGCGTGGACGCGCGTCGACGACACCGGCCCGGGCATCTCCGACACCGACCTGCCGCGCATCTTCGAGGTCGCCTATCGCGGTAGCTCCGCCCGCTCCCCCGGCGCGGCCGAACTCGGCAGCAGCAGCGGCATGGGGTTGGCCATCGCCGCGGGGCTGGTGGCCGCGCACCACGGCGACATCACGGCGCGGAACCGTGCGCAGGGGGCTCGATTCGAGATCCGGCTGCCGTTGCTGGAGTCCGCCGGGCGGAGGTGAGCAGGCACGCGGCGGCCACCGCCCACACCGCGGCCAGCGAGATCAGCAGGCCCACGGTGTAATTCCGGTCCAGGATGGTGTGGTTGCCCGGCACCGCGCCCTCGCGGCCGAGTACCGGGACGGCGATCAGGATCAGGGCGAGGCTGACGAACGCGCCCGCCGTGTAGACGGGCCACCAGCGGGCGGGGAGAAACGTAATGGCCGAGTACACCGGCGACGGCGGCGATCGGCCCGAAGATCAGGTTCTCGGCGACGATCGCGCCGATGAACCACACCGCGACCGATCTCAGGTCCGTGGTGCTCATCTTCAGCAACAGGTCGACACCGTAGGCGGCGATGGCGATTCCCGACGCGCCCAGCAGGATTCGCAGGCCGGTCATGACAGTTCCTCGATGGATTTCAGCCATTTGGTCTGCAGCACTCCCGGACGGTTCGGGGCGATGAGGCGGCACGGATAGCCGTGGTCGAGGGCCAGGTCCTCGCCGTGCAGGCGCAGGGCGATCAGGGTCGAGGCGTCGACGACGTGGGTGTGCGGCAGCACCGAGGAGCCGTAGATGCCGGTTGTTTCCAGGGATGTGAAACGCACATCGCCACCGCGGTATTCGCCGACCGCGGCCAGGAGCTCGCGCAGGCGCACTCCGGACCAGTGGCCTTGGGCGCTCCACCCTTCGACGCACGCGATCGGGAGGGCGCTGTCGTGCTGGGGCATGGCCTCGAGGTCGGCGCGCGAGAAGGCACGTTCCCGGCCACCGACTTTCACCGTCAGCGCGTACTGCGGGGAGCGCGCGGTGTCGGTGACCGCGGCGGCCGCGGCCGTCCGGTTGATCGGAACGCCCTGCGGCCCGTGTCCGCTGCGCGGCGCGAGCAGTGACGCCCAGCGCAGGAACGGAATCGACTGCCCGGCCACCGCGACCCCCGCCACCACCGCGCCCAATCCGGCCGCGACGAGCACCGTTCGCCGCGAGATACCCCGGCGAGGACCGGATTCCGGCGCGGATCCGGCGTCCGGCTCCGGATCGTCGACCGGCCGCGACAGGGCTTGCCGCACCACGGGAAGCTTGACCGCCAAATGCACCACCACCGCACCGAAGGCCACGTACGCCATGGCGTGGTGCGTGGTGGTGAAGAAGAACTTCCACGGGTAGAACTGCGCGGTATTGAACAGCCCGGTGACGATCTGGAACAGCACCGCGCCGATCAGCACCGCCACCGACAGCCGCTCGAGCAGCTCCGCGAGCCCGTGCCGCAGCGACGGTTTGATGAAGAACCGCATGTACACCGACCACAGCTTCACCAGCAGCACCGGGATCATCATGACCCCGACGGTGACGTGCGTGCCCTGGGTGACGCGGTACAGCCAAACCGGATGCGCCGGCCACCGGAACCAGTCCGGCGGATGCTGGATCAGGTGGCTGATCAGCCCGGTCGCGAACAGGATGGTGATCCCCACACCCAGCGCCACGCCGGTGCGTGCGGCCACGGCGGTCGATCGTGCCGGGCTCAGCCTGCGGGACAGCGATTGCGGCAGTAGCAGTGCGGGTCGTTCGGTTGCGGGGCCGGGCCGCCCGGCGGGACCGGGCGGCTCGATCGGGTGGGGACCGGGGTCCGCGGCTTCGGTGGGCCGACTCGGCTGCACCGCGGGCTCCTTTCAGCTGGTGGATCTCAGAGTGGGACGGGGGTTTTCGCGGTCACCAGGTCGGTGACGGCGCGCGCGAAACGGCCCCGGGACACCGACGCCACCGCGATGGCGTCCGAATAGGTGTCCACGTCGGTGAGCGTCGGCAGGGCGTGGACGCGGAAGCCGCTGTGCCGCAAAGCGGTCTCGGTGAGCTCGCCGGTGCGGGCGGTCGACATGGGGATGTCGGCGAGCAGGTGGGCCGGACGCGGATCGGACAGACCCAGCGCCCACCAGCCGCCGTCGGCGGCGGGCCCGAGGACGGTGTCGCCGGTGGCCACCAGGCGGGTCGCGGACCGGGCCAGCAGGCCGGGGTCGGCCTGCGGGGTGTCCATGCCGATCTGCAGCACGGGGACACCCAATTCGGCGGCGTCGACGTGGGCGTTGGCGAGGCGTTCGCCGAAGCTGTCGCCGCGTTGCGGGACGACGGTCACCTCGCGCAGGGCGGCGGCCAGTTCGACCGAGCGTTCCGCGCGGTCCAGGTCACCGGTCCAGGCGACGACACAGTGGCGGATACCGCTCTCGCGGGCCGCGTCCAGGGTGTCGAGCAGGGCGCAGGCGGCCAGGTAGGCGGCGTCGACGGGTGAGAATTGCGGGGTCAGACGGGTTTTGGCGAATCCCGCGATGGGTGATTTGGCCACCACGAGCAGGGTGGCGGCGACGGTGTCGTCGTGGTCGAGGGGGCTGTGGTCGATCCCGATGGTCATCGCACGCTCCAGAAGTCTCGGGCGGCACGCACGGTGCCGAGCCAGGAACCGGAGACCTTGGACTCGCCGTGAGTCCGCGGCCGATAGGTGATGTCGCGTTCCAGCACCAGCCAGCCGGCGCGGGCCGCGCCGGTGAGCAGCGCCAGTGGATAGCCGGACCGGGCGTGCAGGTGGCCGAGCGCCTGCAGCCGGTCGCGGCGGGTGACGCGCATGGCGGCGATGTCGTGCACCTTCAGGCCGTAGCGGCGGCGCAGCCGGAAGGCGAAGGCCCAGTTGCCGATTCGCGCGTGCAAGGGTAGCGCGCCGGGCACGGCGCGGCGGCCCCCGACCACCATGTCGACGCCGGGGCCGAATTCGGCCACCAGACGGGGTAGTTCACGGGGGTCGAGGGAGCCGTCGCCGTCGAGGACGGCGACCAGTTCGGTACGGGCGGCATCGATACCGGCGTGCACGGCGCTGCCGTAACCGGGGGTCGATTCGGTCACCACCGTCGCGCCGGCGGCGCGGGCCACGGCCGCGGTGTCGTCGGTGGAGCCGTTGTCCACCACGATCACCCGGTAGTCCACGGGAATTGCCGACAATACGCCGGGCAGGGCTTCCGCTTCGTCCCGGCAGGGGATCACCACCGTGACCCCGGGTTCGGAGTCCATCTCGGTCATGGCGTCGACCGTAAGCCCAAACGGGGTCTTCCGACCCCGAGACACGCATGACGAAAGTATGACAGGAGCAGCAAGAATGCCGATCCGGACAGTTCCGGCGGGTTTCGGGGCCTATGGTTTCCGGCATGGCGAACGCATCCGCGACAAGGGTCGCGCGCTACGTCTCCACTCGCGTCGACGGCTACGGCGCACTCGCGGCCTTCCTACTCGTCCTCGTCGCCTTCCTGCTACCGCGAATCGAGGGCAAACCCTGGCGGGACAAGCTCTATGCCGGGGCCGCACCGATCTTCGGCGGCTGGCTCCCGCATCTGGGCTGGGGCACGGTGCCCGCGGTGGCGATCGCCGCGGCGGTGGTGCGCTTCGGGCCGGAGCTGGCGCGGCGGCTGTCGTGGCCGCGGCTGCTGCTCACCGCCTGGGCGACGGCGGCGGCATGGGCGTTCGCGCTGGCCATGGTGGACGGCTGGCAGCGCGGCTTCGCGGGGCGCCTCACCACCGGCGACGAATACCTGCACGAGGTCGGCGGGGTGCACGACATCGGGGCGATGGTGCGCGGATTCTCCGGGCGCATCCTGGATTTCCAGCCGGATTCCTGGACCACCCATGTGTCCGGGCATCCGCCGGGCGCGCTGCTGGTGTTCGTGGGGCTGGATCGGATCGGGCTCGGCGGCGGGGCGTGGGCGGGACTGCTGTGCCTACTGGCAGGGACCAGCGCCGCGGCTGCGGTGCCGTGCGCGCTGCGGGCGCTGGGGTCCGAGCATCGGGCCCGCGCCGCAACGCCTTTCCTGGCGCTGATGCCCGCGGCGATCTGGATCGCGGTGTCGGCCGACGGGCTGTTCGCGGGGGTGGCGGCGTGGGCGGTGGCGCTGCTGGCGGTGGCGACGCGACTGGAGCAGGGCTGGCTGCTCGCCGCGGTCGGGTCGGGTCTGCTGTTCGGATTCACCGTCTTCCTGAGTTACGGCCTTGTGCTGATGGCGGTTCCGGCCGCGGCCGTGCTGCTGGCCCGGTCCTTCCGGCCCGCGCTGCCGGCGCTGGCGGGGGCGCTGGCCGTGGTGGCGGCGTTCGCGGCGGCCGGATTCTGGTGGTTCACCGGCTATCACCTGGTGGTGCAGCGGTACTACCAGGGCATCGCCCATGAGCGGCCGTACCTGTACTGGGTGTGGGGAAATCTCGCGGCGACGGTGTGCGCGGTGGGTCTGGCGACCGCCGCCTCGGGCTGCCGGGTGCTGGTCGAGCTGGAGGTGCTGCCGGTGCGCCCGGCGCGGGACTGGTTGCCCCGCTGGCGATCCCGGGTCGATCCCGCGGCGCTGATGGCGGCGGCCGGGCTGGCCGCCATCCTGATCGCCGACATCAGCGGGTTGAGCAAGGCCGAGACCGAACGCATCTGGCTGCCGTTCGATGTGTGGGCGCTGGCGGCCACCGCGCTACTCCCCCGCCACAGCGCCCGGTTCTGGCTGGTGGTGCAGGCGGCGGGGGGACTCGCTCTCAATCATCTGATCCTGACGAACTGGTAACCGCGGCGCGCGGATTCACCGCCAGGTCGGGGCTCCCGCGCCGGCCGCGGGACGCAGGGGTGCGGTGGCGAATTCGGCCAGCCCCGCGGTCGGGGTGACGGCGGCGGCGAAACCCAGTGCGCGACGGGCGCGTTCGGGGCTCGCCACGATATGGCGGACATCGCCGGAGCGGTATTCGCCGGTCACCACGGGCTGTTTGCCGCCACACGCCGTCGCCAGGATCGCGGCCACCTCGCCGATCGTGATCGGCGTGCCGGAGGCGATATTGAGCGGGGTGAACGCGTCCAGGGGTTGTTCGAGGGCGGCGACATTGGCGGCGGCGATATCGCGGACGTGCACGAAATCGCGTGCCTGCGTGCCGTCTTCGAAGACCCGCGGGGCCTCCCCCGCCTCGAGCGCGGACCGGAAGATGGCCGCGACGCCGGAATACGGTGTGTCCCTGGGCATTTCCGGGCCGTAGACATTGTGGTAGCGCAGCGCGGTGACGGTGCCGCCGGTGGCCGCGGCCCAGGCGATGGCGTAGTGCTCCTGCGCCACCTTGGAGGCGGCGTAGAGGCTGCGCGGGCGCAGCGGCGCGTCCTCGTCGATGGGCGCCCAGGTGAGCGGGCGGCCGTCGGGGCCGCGGTGGTCGAAGCGGCCCTCGCCGAGGTCGGCGCGGGTGCGCGGGGCCGGGTCGGCCGGGTCGCCGGCGGAGTCGACGTAGCGGCCCTCGCCGTAGACCACCATGGACGAGGCCAGCACCAGGTGGCGGCAGCGGGCCCGGTCCATGGCCGCCAGCAGCACGGCGGTGCCGAGGTCGTTGTGGCTGGCATAGGCGGGCGCGTCCTGCGCGCTGACGCCCGCGCCGACCACGGCCGCCTGATGACAGACCGCGTCGACGCCCTGCAGCAGGTCGGCCAGTGCGTCCGGGTCGCGCACGTCGACCCGGACGATGCCCGGCGGTGCGACGGCGCCGGCGCCGTGGGCGGCGGCGAGCATGAGGTCGGCGGCCACGACCTGGTGTCCGGCGGCCAGGGCCGCGCGGTGGATGTGCGAGCCGATGAATCCGGCTGCGCCGGTCAGGAGTACACGCATGCGGCGATTGTGGTCGCCGGACCGCCGGAATGCGCCCGGACCGGCCGACCTCGCGTGGTTCGTCACCATTTGGTCAGATCGGCGGCGGGCGACACGCACCGGGGTCTTGCCTCCGGGCGGCTGCCGGGCGCACAATTCATCACGTAGTGAATTCAACACTCGATGAATTGAGGGTGACCGTGACGGCACCAGCGACAACCACCGACGCCATCGCCATCGAGCACCTCGAAGTGCGGCGCGGCGGACATCAGGTTCTGCAGGACATCTCCCTGACCGTCCCCCGGGGCAGCATCACCGGACTGCTGGGACCGTCGGGGTGCGGGAAGACGACGCTCATGCGCAGCATCGTCGGCACCCAGATCATCGAATCCGGGACCGTCCGCGTACTCGGCGACGAAGCCGGATCGCGCGCGCTGCGGCGGCGGGTCGGGTACGTGACCCAGGCGCCGAGCATCTACGACGACCTCACCGTCGCCGACAATGTCACCTACTTCGGCGCGCTCTACGGGGCCACCTCCGCCGAAACCGAAACCGCCCTGGCCGCGGTCGGTTTGAGCAGCCACGCCGGCTATCGCGGCAGCGAGCTCTCGGGCGGGCAGCGAACCCGGGTATCGCTGGCATGCGCGCTGGTGGCCGATCCGGAGCTGCTGGTGCTCGACGAGCCGACGGTCGGCCTCGACCCGGTGTTGCGCGCGGACCTGTGGGAACAGTTCGGCGCGCTCGCGAAACAGGGCCGTACCCTTCTTGTTTCGAGCCACGTCATGGACGAGGCCGAGCACTGCGATCGGCTGCTGCTGATGCGCGAGGGCCGCCTGCTGGCCCAGCTCACTCCCGCCGAATTACGGTCCGACACCGGCGAATCCAGTCTGGAGAACGCCTTCCTGAAGCTGATCCGGATGGGAGAAGAGCTGTGACCGCGACCCTCTCGCGCCCGGCGGGCCCGCGCCCGCTGGGCTGCTACACCGCCACCACCGTTCGCATCCTGCGGCAGTTGCGCGCCGATCACCGCACCGTCGCCATGATCGTGCTGGTGCCCGCGCTGCTCATGACACTGCTGTATTTCGTGTACAAGAACTATCCGATGCCGCCGGGAGCGCCCCGGCTGTTCGACCGGATCGGCATCACCATGCTCGGCATCCTGCCGTTCGTGGTCATGTTCCTGATCACCGCCATCGCCATGCAGCGCGAACGGGTTTCGGGCACGCTGGAGCGACTGATGACCACTCCGCTCTCCAAGCTGGACCTGCTGGCCGGGTACGGCACCGCATTCTCCATCGCGGCGGCCGTGCAGGCGGGAGTGGCGTGTCTGGTGGCGTTCTGGCTGCTGGGCCTGAAGGCCGCGGGCAGTCCGGCACTGGTGGTGCTGATCGCGGTGATCGACGCGATCCTCGGCGTGGCGCTCGGCCTGCTGGCAAGTGCGTTCGCGCGCACCGAGTTCCAGGCGGTGCAGTTCATGCCGGTGGTCGTGCTGCCGCAGTTCTTCCTGTGCGGCCTGCTGGTGCCGCGCGGCCAACTGCCCGGCTGGCTGGAGGCGATCAGCAATGTGCTGCCGCTGAGCTACGCGGTCGACGCGCTCGAGCAGGTGTCGCGCTATACCGGCGCGACCGGCGAGATGTGGCGTGACATCCTGATCGTGGCCGTCTTCGCGGCTGTCGCACTGGGTCTCGCCGCGGCCACGCTACGCCGGCGCACCCCGTGACCCGAGCCAGCGGCGCCCGCAGCGGCCGGCGGCCCGGCAATTCCGGCACCCGGGAGGCGATCCTCGACGCCGCCCGGTTCCGGTTCTCCGAGGTCGGTTTCGACAAGGCGTCCATCCGCTCGATCGCCACCGCGGCGAGCGTGGATCCGGCGCTGGTGCACCACTATTTCGGCACCAAGCACCAATTGTTCGCCGCCGCACTGCAATTGCCCATCGACCCGCAGGAGATCCTGGCCGGTTTCGCCGTGGTGCCGGTGGAGGGCTTGGGCGAGCACATCATTCGCACGGTGGTCGGCATCTGGGACTCCCCCGTCGGCATGCCCGCCGTGGCGGCCTTCCGCAGCATGCTCGCCAGCGACGATCCCACGCTGGCGCGCACCTTCCTGCTGGAGGTCGTGCTGAAAGAGATTCGCCCCCGGGTGGATTCGCCGCCCGGCACCGGCGCGCAACGCGCGGTCCTGGCGGCCTCCCAGCTCGCGGGGCTGCTGGTGACCCGCAAGATCCTGCGCCTGGAACCGATCGCCTCCATGCCGATCGACCAGCTGGCCGCCACCATCGGCCCCACGCTGCAACGCTATTTCACCGGCGATCTGCCGCTGGAGAGTTAGTCCTGGGTGAGGAACAGGGTGTGCTCGTCGTCGGCGACGTCGCGGGCCTCGTCGACGAGCAGCACCGGGATGCCGTTGTCGACCGGATAGGCGCGGCGCAGGCGGGGGTTGTAGAGCACGGTGTCACCGGTGGCGGTGTGGACCAGCTGCAGCGGGCCCTTGTCCTGCGGGCAGGCGAGCAGGCTCAGCAGGGTGGGGTCCAGGATTTCCTCCGACATGAACGACAACCTACCGGTCGGGGTGCACGGCGGCGGAATCGGCGGGGCGGCGGAAGCTGATGTGGCGGTGGCCGAAGAAGCTGGCCACCGCGACCAGGCCCATGACCACGACGGCGGCCGGTTTGGCGGGCGCGTGCAGCAGGGAGACGGCCAGCTGCAGCAGCACCATGTTGAGGACCATGCCGACCGCGTTCACCCCGACGAAGGCGACGAAGTCGCGCAGCAGGTGGCCGCGCACCCGGAACACCAGGGTGCGGTGCAGGGCGAAGGCGATCACCATGCCGACGGCGTAGGCCAGCGCCACCGACAGGGCGGCGGCCACGTCCTCGGACACCGAGTCGCCCAGGACGGTCAGCCAGAAGATGGTGAGCACCATGCCCATCAGCGTGTTGAAGCCGCCGACCAGCGCGAAGGCGACCTCCTGGCGGCGCACCAGCCGAAGCAACGGTCCGGCCGGCGCGGTCTCCGCGGGCACGTGACCGAACTCGGGCCCGGCGTCGGCGGCCACGGGTGCGGTGCCGTTCGGCGGGTGCTGCGCGTCGGTCACTTCGCCGTGCCCACCAGTTCGCGGTCCTGATCGTCGTCGAGCTGCTCGGCGGCGGGCGCGTCCACGCCGCGGCGGCGCGAGCGCACGTAGAGCCACTGCAGCAGTCCGACCCCTGCGAGTCCGGCCGCCGCGCCGGCCATTCCGATCTTCCAGCCCGGCGGCCGCCAGCTCAGCTCCAGTTCGGCATTGTCGGTGCCGGCCGGAATGTCCACGGCGACGAAGACTTTCGCGACGGTGTGGAACGGGATGGTCTTGCCGTTGAGGGTCACCCGGTAGCCGGGCCAGCCCAGACGGGCGAAGGTGAGGCGGCCGCCGGTCTCCGACGAGACGCGCACCCGGCTGGTGCTGTCGGTCTCCTCGAGCGAGGTGGCGGTGACGTCGTGGGCGTCGCCGACGCGGCCGTTGATCGCGGAGATCGGGCCGTTGTCGCGCTCGAGCACCCAGATGTACTTGTCGTGGCCGGGGACGTCGACGAAGTGCCAGCCCTCGGGCGCGGGCTGGTCGCCCACCTCGGGGAGCATGGCCTTCTGCACCACGACCCGGTCGACGAGCATCAGGTCGGCGAGGACGCGGCCGGTGGTCGGCTCGGGGCTGAACAGGCGGTGGTAGGAGTCGGGGCAGACGCTGGAATCCCACCGCATGCACAGCATTTCACCGAAGTAGAAGTGCCCGTTGGGCGTATAGCCGTTGACGTAGTCCTGCTCCAGGTCCTTGGCGTAGTTGCCCCACACCAGGGAGCCGTAGGCGCCGTCGAGGCTCTTGTCGGCGGGCTGCAGCAGGCCGCGTTCGGCGAGCTGCAGGGTGGTGCCGGTGTCGAACTTCGGGAACGCGGCCATGGCCTCGTTGCGGTTCGCGGGCAGGTTCCACGACATGGGGGTCGGCTGCACCCACCACACCTGGAACCAGGCGATCGGCACCATCGCGGCGATCACCAGGGCGGTGGCCCCGGACGCGCCGCGGGTGCGGCCCAGCCACACCGCGCCCACGCCCAGCGCGATCACCACCGCCGCCGAACCCAGATGCCACAGCACCTGGTGCGGGTCGGCGGAGAAGGTGCGCACCCACAGCGCCAGCACCAGCACCAGCCCGGCGATGATCCGGTTGTTGCGGTCCTTCAGCGTCGCGAAGCGGCCCAGTAGCACGCACACCAGCACCAGCAGTCCGAGCGCCAGCATCGGCAGCACGCGGGCGGGCCAGCGCAGCGGGCCGACGGTGCCGGGCCCGGCGGTCCACATGAGCGCCATCAGCGCGAACAGGGCGATGGCGACGAACTGCTTCCAGTGTTTCTGCGCCGCCTTCCAATCCACGAAGGCCAGCGCCGGAATCAGGAACCAGGCGATGTAGGTCATGGGCAGCGGCTGCACATACCCCCACCACGAGGTGAACGCGGGCATGGTGGTGGGCAGGCTCGGGTTCAGCGACTCCGACCACGGCACCGTCAGGAACTGGTCGTTATTGATCTGGGAGTTGCCGCGCCAGCTCACCTGCGCCGACAGCATCGACGGCAGGAAGGTCAGCAGGCCCGCCGCGCCCGCGCAGCCCGCGGCGGCGGCCAGGCGCAGCAGCGGGCCGAACGCGTCGCGCCACTGCGGCCAGGTGCGCGGTCCGCGGCACACCAGGTAGCCCACGGCCACCGCGAGAAGCATGAGCACGGCCTCGACCGAGGGGAACACGTACTGCACCGAGATCGCCAGGTACAGGTACACGAAAACCGGGATGGGCCCGCCCTGTCCGCGCAGGTAGCGCTCCGAGGACGCCCAGGCATGGATCATCCAGGCGGTGCCGGCCATCGCGGTGAACCAGCTGGCCGAGTCGAAGAACAGGAAGAATCCGGTGAACGGCATGGCGACGCCGGCGACCGCGGCCCACTGCGGGCGCGAACCGTAGGCCAGGCAGACGCGGTACACGCCGAGGCCGGTGATGATCGCGAAGATCGCCTTCACGATGGTGGCGTAGAGGGCCAGGTTCGGCACCGAGGGCGCGATCAGGTCGATCAGCAGCTGCGGCGGGTTGAACAGTCCCGCTTCCTCATTGGTGTAGTTGCCGGTCATCCACTGCTGCGGCTGCAGCAGCGGGAAGTGGCCGTCACGGAACGCGCGCCCGAAGAACACCCACAGTCCGGTGTACTGGGATTCGGTGTCGTCGGTGAAGAAGTGGCGGGGGTTGGCCAGCACCACGGCGAGATAGCCGAGGATCACACCGAGCACGGTCACGCCGCCCCAGCGATACACCTCGCGCCGGGTCGTGCCCCGCGCCGCGCCTTCGTCCTGCCCGGATTCGGCGGCCCCGACCGCCTGGGAAACTGAGCTGTCCACCACGAGTTCCAGACCCTACAGGGCGGTGCTGTCGATGGCACTGACGCCGTGCTCGTCGACGGTTCTTCCGCCCCGCTCGCGGACGGAATTCCACTGCGCGCGGCGATGGCGCACACGCTCGGCGCGGCGATGGCACCGACGCCCGGATCGTCCATGGCGCTTACGCCGGTCCGGTGCGTTCGCCGGTGATGGGCAATGATGGGCCGATGTCGACACTTCGCGCCGAATGCCGCGCCGAGCAGCGTGTTAGAGTTCACGGCGGCTCGGGCTCCGGTTTCCGGTGTGGAGTTCCGGCGCACTCCGTCATCGAAAGTACATTCAGCTGATGCCGATTCCGTCCGCCCGCACCTACGCGAGCGACCCCAGCGTGACCTCCGGCGGCGAGCGCCCGGAGCGGGTGCACGCGGTCTCCGTCGTGGTGCCCGTGTACCGCGGTGAGGACACCATCGCCGCTTTGGTGAGCGAGCTGGACAAGCTCGGCGAACCGGTGACCACGCCGCAGGGCGCGAGCTTCCGGGTCGAGGAGATCGTGCTGGTGCACGACCACGGCCCCGACCGCTCCGATGTGGCGCTGCGCGAGCTCGCCGCGACCTACCCGCAGGTGCGGGTGGTGTGGCTGAGCCGTAACTACGGTCAGGACGCCGCCACCATCGCGGGCATGGCCGCCGCGCAGGGCGACTGGACGGTCACCATGGACGAGGACGGCCAGCACGATCCGGCGTTCATCGCCGACTTCCTCGACGCCGCCCTGTCCCAGCGCGCCGACCTGGTCTACTCCAAGCCGGTCAACACCCGCCCGCACGGCTTCCTGCGCAATATCACCTCGCGCGGCGCGAAGCTGGTGCTGGCGACCCTGTTCGCCTTCCCCGACTCGACCCGGTTCGAGAGCTACCGGCTGATCCGCGGCGATATCGCGCGGCAGCTGGCGCGGGTGGCCTCCAACGGCGTGTACCTGGACGTGGCGCTCACCTGGGTGGTGGGCGACGTGGCGCAGGTGCCGGTGCAGTTGCGCGCCGAGGGCCGTGAGGAATCCGGCTACAACTATCGGCGGCTGTTCTCGCTGTTCTGGAAGATGGTGCTGTGCAGCGGAACTCGCGGCCTGCGCCTGGTGAGCATGCTGGGTGTGACGCTGGCACTGGGCGGGCTGGGCATGGCGGGCTGGGTGGTGTACCACGCGCTCACCGACAGCGGCTCCGACCCGGCGGGCTGGGCCTCGCTGATGACGGTGCTGCTGCTGTGCTCGGGCGCGGTGCTGTTCTCGCTGGGCCTGATCGCCGAATACCTGGGTGTGGCACTGCATGTGCTGGTGGGCAAGCCGCTGTATCTGACGGTGGATTCGCCGACGCCGCGGCCCGAGCAGCTGGCGGGCGCCGGAATCGGCTACGACGACAACGCACTTCGTATCGAGGGGGATCCCCGCGCGTGAGCAGTGACCGCATCATCTTCAGCCGCCCGTTCCGCGCCGCGCGCGAGCTGCCGAATGTGGAAGCCGTGCTGACGTCCGATCACAGCCACGGCGACGGTCCCTTCACCGCGGCGGCCACCGCGAAGCTGCGCGACATCACCGGCGCGCCGCACGCGCTGCTCACCACCTCGTGCACGCACGCGCTCGAAATGGCCGGGCTGCTGCTGGAACTCGGGCCCGAGGACGAGGTCATCGTCCCGAGCTTCGCGTTCACCTCGACCGCCACCTCGATGGCGTTGCGCGGCTCCACGGTGGTGTTCGCCGACATCGATCTCGCGACCGGCAGCCTGGATCCGGAGTCGGTGGCCGCGGCCGTCACCCCGCGCACCAAGGCCGTCGTGGTGATCCACTACGGCGGTGTCGCCGCCGATATGGAAGGCCTGCAACGGCTGGCCGACACGCACGGGTTCGCGATCATCGAGGACAACGCGCACGGACTGGGCGGCTCGTATCGCGGGCGTCCGCTGGGCAGCATCGGCACCGTGGGCGCGCTGTCGTTCCACGACACCAAGAACGTGCACTGCGGTGAGGGCGGCGCGGTGCTGCTCACCGACGAGATCCTGATGGCGCGTGCGGAGATCATCCGCGAGAAGGGCACCGACCGGGCCCGCTTCCTGCGCGGCGCGGTGGACAAGTACTCGTGGCAGGACATCGGATCCTCGTATCTGCCCAGCGAATTGAACGCGGCGGTGCTCGACGCCCAGCTGGCGGAGTTCGAGACCATCCAGTCGAACCGGCACCGGGTGTGGGACACCTACGCGGCGGCGCTGCCGGAGTGGGCGGGCCGCAACGACATTCAGCTGATGACGGTGCCCTCGGATCGTGAGCACACCGCGCACCTGTACTACCTGCGGGTCCCCACGGAGGATCGCCGGGACGCCCTCATCTCGCACCTGTCGGGGCTGGGCATCGTGGCGCCGTTCCATTACGTGCCGTTGGACTCCTCCCCCGCCGGCTTGAAGCTGGGCCGCACGCCGAATCCGTGTGTCCGCAGCGCCGAGTTCTCCGCGACGCTGGTCCGGTTGCCGCTGTGGCCGGGTCTGACCGAGGCTCAGCTGACCCGGGTCGTCGAGGGCGTCACGAGCTTCGCCGTCTAGCACTCGGAGACGACCGGAACGGCTATCTGGTACCCGGAGTCACGGTCCCAACCTGGGCGTATGACCAACTGTGAGCTGAAAATTTTCTGAGAGAATTTTTCTCGAAATCGCTCACGGGCAGTGTGGAGCAGATACCTTTCACATCCAGTCGGCGCGTGTGGCCGACAGGATTGAGAGGTAGACATATGGGCAACATGCAGCGTGCTGGTTACGGAGTGGGCGCCTTCGGCGCCATGGCCGCGGTCGCGGTCCTGGCCGCGCCGTCCGCCAGCGCCGTGATCAACAATGTCGTGGTCGCCAGCCAGAATCCGGTGGTCGGCTGCTCGTACCTGGTCACCGCGAACACCTCGCTGCTGGGCAGCATCTTCACCGTGAAATTCAGCGACAACGGCCAGGAGTTCGGCCAGTCCAGCGTGGTGCTCGCCGCCAACCAGGCCACCATCACCTGGATCCCGAAGACCCCGGGCAAGCACACCATCACCGCCACCCAGGAGCTGATCAGCAGCCAGTCGGTCGATGTGAACGTGTCGGCCCAGAGCCCGCTGTCGGCCCTGCTCGGCACCGGCAGCGCCTCCTGCACCTCCCAGAGCAGCCTGAGCGCCGGCGCGTAATCCCGACCCGCCGTACCGACGCCCCCGGAGACACGTCCCTCCGGGGGCGTTCGCGCGCAACGGATCAGGGTCGACCTTCGACGTCACGTGCGCAACCGGGCGCGGATATCGGCGGCCAGGGTGGCGGCGGTGTCGCGGAGGGCTTCGAGGAGCGGGTGGTCAGGTGGGATGGTTCCGGAACGGTAGGCCAGGTGGGTGGGGCGGTGGGCCTGCGGGTCGTCGATGCGGATGATGGAGAATCGGGCGGGCAGGGCGGATACGGCCAGGCCGGGAACGATGGTGACGCCCAGACCGGCGGAGACCAGGCCCAGTTTGGCGATCCAGTCGCGGGCGGCGTGTGCGATGCGCGGCTGCCAGGACGGACCCGACCAGGCGCCGAGCAGGGTGGTGCCGATGTCGTTGCTGCCGGTGATCCACGGTTCGGCCCGAAGTTCGTCGACCGGGACGCTGGCGCGGGTGGCGAGGCGGTGGGCGGGGTGCACGGCCAGGAACAGCGAATCGTCCAGGAGCGGTTCGAAAGTCGTATCGCCGGGACGGTCCGGATCGCCGGACAGCACGGCCACATCGATGCGGTTCTTGGTGAGGGCGGACAGCAGCGCGGGGGTGGTGCCCTCGCGCAAGTGCACGCGGACGGCGGGATTTCGGGTGGTGACAGCGGCGATGGCGGTGGGAACCAGTGCGGCCGTGGCGGAGGAGAACGCCCCGACGCGAAGGCGGCCGGAGGGCAGCGGGTTTCGCAGTTCGTCCCCGGCGGTGGCGAGCGCGTCCAGCACGGTTTCGGCGTGGCGCAGCACGATCCGGCCGGCGTCGGTGGGCTGGACGCCGCGCGCTCGCCGCTCGAACAGGACCGCGCCCGCGGCCTGCTCCATGAGCGTGATCTGCCGCGACACCGCCGACTGCGTGTAGCCCAGCCGCTCGGCCGCACGTGTGAACGACCCCGCCCGCGCCGCTTCCCGCACCACGCGCAATCCGGTCACCGTGAACTCACCCATGCGATCCAGTCATACCTGACATGCCGAACTCTCGCTGGTCGCATGCCCGATTCGATCGTAGGTTCGCGGGTATGAGCACTGCGGAGAACACGACCGTCGACAACAAGAACACGATCCGCGCCGTCTTCGACGAGCTGGCGAAGGGCAACGGCCGCGCCCTGACCGACGCCATGTCCGACGACTGCCGCTGGACCTTCCCCGGCGTCTGGTCCTGGGCGGGCACGTGGGAGCCGAAAGCCGTTGTGGTGCAGGACCTGCTGCGGCCGCTGATGGCGCAATTCCGGGGCGACTACCGGATGGTGGCCGACTGCGTGCTGGCCGACGGCGATCAGGTGGTGGTCCAGGCGCGCGGCGCCGGCACCACTCTCGAAGGCGAGCCCTACCCCCAAACCTATTGCCTGATCCTGCGAATGGCCGACGGCCGGATCACCGAGGTCGTGGAACACTGCGACACCGCGCTCGTCGAGCGCGTGCTCCGGCCGCTGGTGCGGTAGTCACCGAAAAGGCAGGTGCCCAGCCCGAATCGGGCTGGGCACCTACGGTTCTCGCGGTCAGGCGAACAGACGGGCCGCCAGGTCCGGGGTCAGGACCTCGTAGGCGTCGGTGGTCCGGTTGTACCACCAGGTGCGGTCGTCGGGTTCGGCGCGGCCCGCCGCCTGCACCGCGCGAGTGGAGGGGCGGAAGGTGGAGCTGCGCGGGATGTCGTCGACGACGTAGACGATGTCGGGGCGCTGGTCGGGGGCCAGTGCCCGGACCGCTTCGGTGACATCTTTGGGGGCCAAGGAGAATCCCTCGCGAATGCTGACCGCGGCCACCGCCAGGACGCGGTCGCGTGCGGGCAGCGCGAAGGCGACCTCCATGTCGACGGCGGTGATGTCGTTGAGCACGTCCACGATCGGCTGGGTGTAGACCGGTCCGCGCGGCGTCGGGATCACCGTGTCGGTGCGGTCCATCAGCCAGTAGTCGCCGTCGCTGTCGCGGCGGAACAGGTTCTCGGTGGGCATCCAGGCGTCGCCGGGCGCGAACACGCCGCGCAGACCACCCGCAGACAGATCGACGCTGTCGGACACCGTGCCGATGAGCAGGCCCACCTCGTTGTCGGCGCAGCGGCGGGCGAAACCGCTGTCCTCGGCCAGGATCTCGTCGGTCAGCGGGTCGTAGGCGATGAGTTCGACGCGTGCGGTGCCGGGGACGGGACGCCCCTTGGACCCGATCTTCGCGCCGGACACGTTGGCCAGCACCACGTCGCCCTCGATGGAGGCGTAGAACTCCAGCACCTTGGCCGGGGCGAAGCGCTCCTGGGCGCGCCGCCACAGGCCGGCGGGCATGCCCGAGCCGATGAACAGGCGGATCGGGTGCGGATGCCCGGCGGGGAAGGTGTCGGCGTCGAGGACGTCGCGCAGCATGGTCCAGGTGTAGGTGACCACGGTGACGCCGTAACGGTGCACCTCCTCGGCGAAGCGCGGCGGCTCCAGCGAGCGGGCCAGGGCGATGCGGCTGCCGCCGGCGACCGCGCCGCCCAGACTCACCAGCAATCCGGACGAATGGTGCAGCGGCGCCAGGCAGTACACGGTGTCGTGGCGGTCCAGATCCGCGGCCGAGGCGGTGCCGAAGGCCGACAGCGCCCACCGGTGGTTGGTGACGTACTTGACGTCGAACTTGTCGCCGGTGCCGGTGACCAGGATGAAGGCCAGCTCCCGGGCCAGGCCCGGATCCGGCCGGTACCAGGCGGGCAGCTCCACCTTCGCCGGGTCGATCTGCTCCATGTCGACGACGTCGGCGCCGAGCGGGATGTCGATGTCGCGGGCGTCGCCGCCGCCGAGCACCAGCACCCGATGCCCGGTGGCCGCCGCGCTGGCGAGGTTCTCGGGATCGGCCATGATCAGCTTGGTGCCGGTCAGTTCGGCGACCTTGGACAGCTCACTGCCCGGGGCGAGCAGCACGGCGACCGCGCCGAGCCGGGAGAGCGCGGCGATCGCGGCCAGCGCGCTGGGCCGGGTCTCCATGACCACGCCGACCCGGGTGGCCGGGCGCACGCCGACCGAGATCAGTCCGCGCACCACGTTGTCGATGCGCTCGTTCACCGCCTCCTGGGTGTGGACGCGGTCCTCGAACAGGAACAGGTCCCGCTGCGGCGCCCGGCGCGCCTGCTCGGTGAGCAAGCGGCCCAGCGAGATCCGGGTGTGCGGCTGGATCATGCCCAGGCGGGTCAGCCGGGGCAGCGCGCGGGCGGCCTCGCTGGTGAGTTCGACGGTGCCGCGCAGGGTCTGCCCGGCCACGCCCTCGATGGTCTTGCCGACGCTGGTCCCGGCCTCGGCCAGGGTGCCCAGGGCGTGCACGACCCGGGTGAGCCCGGTGCGCGGTCCGCCGCGCACCACCTCGGTGCTCATCCGGTCGACCTGCACGGGCAGGTCACCGCGGCCGCTGAGGTGGTTGACCCAGTCGCGGACCACGGGCCAGGTCTGCTTGGTGGCGGTGGACCCCGAGACGAGTCCGAAATGCCCGGCCACAATGCTGGTCTCGTACACCTCGGCGTTGGGGGCGGCGCGCACGATGCCGCGCACGGCGGCGGGCTGGCCGATGTCGTCGACCTCGCCGACGAAGGCCAGGATCGGGCACTTGATCTCGGCCAGCGAGATGAGCTGGTCGCGGATCACGAAGCCGCCCAGCATCATTCGATTGTGCTTGACGAACTGCTGGAGCAGGTCGGTGAGCGCGGGGCCCGGGTAGCCGAGCCAGCCGTCGACCTCCAGGAAGCGACGCTGCCGCTCCTTGGGCAGCAGGGCCTCGCGGTTGTGCAGCTGGCGCAGGAAGTCCAGGCGGGACCGGACCGTTTTGACCGGGTCCAGGGCCTGGAAGCCCAGGCGCACCATGGAATCGGTGATGGGCAGCCGGTTCAGCACGTGGTCGGTGAGGAAGTCGGCGGCGTCGGCGGCCAGCCCGTGCGGCAGGCCGAAGGGCATGCCGGCGACGGCGTCGACCGGGCTGCCGAAGGTGACGATGGACTCGATGCCCTTGCCGTAGCGGTAGGCCGCGGTCTGGTAGGCGAACATGCCGCCCTGGGAGTACCCCATGAGATGCACGGCGCGCCCGGTGATCTCGGTGACCGTGTCGATGGCGCTGGAGACCGCGAGCACGTGGTCGGCCAGGTCACGGTCCCAGCCGCCCTCCTCGGTGGCGGGCGAGCCGAAATCGACCACCCAGCAATCGATTCCGCCCTGGTGCAGAATGCCGACCGCCCCATCGGCGGCATTCACGTCCCAGATCTCGGCGGTCACCATGATGGGCGGCACCAACACCACCACGGGGCGCTCGGCGCCGGTGTCGTCGGGGAAGTAGTGCCGCAGGCGATACATCCGCTTGCGCTCGACCACTTCGTACGGCGACGACTCGATGTCGTGAACCAGCCCCCCGAACCGGATCACCTCGAGCCCGTTCTGCGCGGTCGCGACGAGTCGCTCGATCGGACCCACGACGGACCTCGTATTGAATTTCACGGCTTCTCTCCCAGACATTTCCTGGCCTTGACCAGCGTCACCCGCCCCGACGCGTCCCGATGAGCTTGCCATACCCCCAGCCTACTGCGCTGGCGCTGTGACCAGCACCATGCGAGCTACTCGTGGCTAACCAAACCGGGCGTTCGGGGTTTACGGGATACAGCAACATTCCAGGCATCATGTTTTGCCTTTCCGGTCCGCCGCGACTCCCGGACACCTACCATCGGTATCGCTGGAACGCAGTGTCGCGCTTGTCAATTCACTCACACGACTAACTCCCGCAGGCCCCGTTCGGGTCTGCCGATTCGCCGTGGCTTCCACCGCTCACAACCGCGGTGGCCCTTCGAGGTGAGGACCGCAGCATGACCATCGAATTGCCCGTCGAGCTCCAAAACGGCCAACGCAAATCCCTCAGCACCGCCGCCGCCAGCCAGCTGGCCCACACCACCAAGTCCGAACCGCAAATGCAGGGCATCAGCTCCCGCTGGCTGACCCGCTCGCTGCCGTGGACCCAGGTCAAGGGCGGTGTCTACCGGGTCAACCGCCGCCTCACCCACACGGTCGGCAACGGCGAGGTGGAGTACATCATCAACGGCCCGCACGCCCGGGTCATCCCGCTCGAACTGACCGAACTGCCGCAGCTGCGCGGCTTCGGCGACGAAGAGGTGCTGGCCACCGTGGCCGGGCGCTTCGAACAGCGGGACCTGCCCGCCGGCACCGTGGTCGCCGAATTCGGCAACCCGATGGACCAGGTGCTGCTCATCGTGCACGGCAAACTCTCCAAGATCGGCACCGGCGAATACGGCGAGACCACCAAGCTCGGTATGCTCGGTGGCGGCGACTACTTCGGCGACGAGACGCTCACCGACGCGGGCGCCATCTGGCCGGTCACGATCAAGACGGTCACCCCCACCACCATGCTGGTGCTGCCCCGTTCCACCGTGGAACAGCTGACCGCGAACATTCCGGCACTGGCCGAACACCTTTCCGCCGTCGCGCAGGCGCCGGCGCTGCCGCAGAACAAGTACGGCGAGGCCGAGATCGTCATCTCCTCCGGCCATTCCGGAGAGCCGATGCTCGAGGGCACCTACGTCGACTACGACGGGCAACCGCGCGAATACGAGCTCAGCCTGGGCCAGTCGGTGCTGCGCGTGCACACCCGCGTCGCCGACCTGTTCAACGATCCGATGGATCAGATCGAGCAGCAGTTGCGCCTGACCATCGAGGCCCTCTACGAGCGCCGCGAATACGACCTGGTCAACAACCCGGACTTCGGGCTGCTCAACAACTGCGACCTGAAACAGCGCATCTACAGCGAGTCCGGCGCACCCGCCCCGGACGACATGGACGAACTGCTGTCCATGCGGCGCAGCACCAAGCTGTTCCTGGCCCACCCCAAGGCGATCGCCGCGTTCGGCCGCGAATGCACCAGGCGCGGACTGTATCCCGACCCGGTCGAGGTGGACGGCCACCGGGTGCCGGCCTGGCGCGGGGTGCCGATCTTCCCGTGCGGCAAGATCCCGGTCAGCGCGAATCAAACCACCTCGATTCTCGCCATGCGCACCGGCGAGAAGGAGCAGGGCGTGATCGGCTTGCACCAGACCGGAATTCCGGACGAGTACGAGCCCAGCCTCAACGTCCGGTTCAAGGGCATCGACGATCAGTCGATCATCTCCTACCTGGTCAGCTGCTACTACTCGGCCGCCGTCCTGGTCCCCGACGCGCTCGGCATTCTCGACAATGTGCTGGTCGCCCGTCAGTCCGACTGAGCGGGGTGGCCACCCATGTCGGTGCTCTCCCGCGCCGCGGCCCCGCCTGCCACCCACGAGGTGGCGGCGGCCGTCGCCGCTCTGCTGACCAACCTCGACACCACCGCACCCCGGACCCTGCTCGCGGCGGCCGAAGCCGCTGCGGCCCTTGGTGATCGATCCCCCGGCGTCGCCGATCCCGGCGCACCCGAGGTGCTCTCCCCCCGACGGCTGCTCGGCCCCTCCGGCCTCGGGGCCCCGAGTCTCCGCGTGAACCTACCCACCCCCCAGGTGATCACGGAGCTCGCGGGACAGGCATCGCGGCCGCCGTCGCCTGCCGGCGGCGCGGTGCCGACGCCGCGCCCACCCACCTCCCCGGCCCACTCGCGGGGTCCGATCCCCCGCGCCCTGGGATCCGGGCGGGTGCCCGCTCCGCCCGCGGAAACCCGTGCCGCGGAACGTATTCCACCGCTTCCACCCGTGCCGTCCGGCCCGGCTGCCACCGGTCCGACCGGAGTCCTTCCGGGCAGCGGCGGGCCGATCGCGAGCGGCCCCACCGGCATCGGCACCGCCTCGACCCGGCGGACCCGCGCCGCACAGCGGCCGGTGATCCCGGCCCTCTACTGTCCGCCACCGGTGCGGGACAACCCCGCGCTCGCGGCGGCGGTGAATACCGGGATCATCGCGTGGGCCGAGGAGATCGGGCTCTACGAGGGCCGGCTCGACGATCTCCGCAAGGCCGACTTCGGGCGTCTGATCATGCTCGCCCATCCGGACTGCGATGACTCCGACCGATTGCTGGCCGCCGCGAAATGCGCGGTGTCGGAGTGGTCGGTGGACGACTACTACTGCGAGGAGGACGCCAGCGATATCGCGCCGGACGGCACCAGGTCCAGCGCGGAGGCCGAGTTGGGGCCACGCCTCGAATTGGCCGCCGCCGCCATGGATCCGGTGCATCTGCCGCCGCGGTATCAGCTCGAGGTCGAGAATGCGATGCGGAACGATCCGATCCTGCGGGCCTTCCGGACCTCGTTCGAGCATCTGTCGAAGTTCGCCACCCCGGCCCAGGTGGCCCGGTTGCGCACCGAGATCGCGGGCTGGTTCATCGCGCTCGGCGCGGAGGCGGGCTGGCGGACCGCCGGGCGAATGCCGCCGGTCTGGGAGTACCTGCTGAACCGGCAACCGCACAGCTTCCTGCCCTGCATGGCCCCGCTGGACGCGGTCGGCGGGTACGAGCTGCCGGCCGCGGAGTACGCCGATCCGCGGGTGCGGCGGGTGGTCACCACCGCCGCGCTGGCCAGCCAGATGGTCAACGACCTCTACTCGATGGCCCGCGAGGACCTGTCCGGCGGACGGGAATTCAACCTCCCGACCGTGCTGGCCGCCGAGGAGAACTGCTCACGCCGGGAGGCCGTGCAGCGCACCGCCGAGGTTCACGACGAACTGGTGCACCGCTTCGAGGCCGAGGCGGGCGCGCTCGCCGCCACCGGTTCCCCGGAACTGCGCCGCTTCCTGACCGGTCTGTGGGCCTGGATGGGCGGGAACCGGGCCTGGCACGCGGACAGCCGCCGCTACAACGACGACCCCTGACCGACACCGCTTTCCGGGACAGAGCTCTTCTTTCGCGCGCAGTACTTCCAGCGTCATATCACCCCATTCGAGAGGATGACCTGCCATGACCGCGCTCCACCCCCAGACCGACGCCGTGCTGAAGACCGAATATCAGAAATCGGTCGCGTCGTATTGGAACAACAACCCCAACGACGACCGGGTGAACACCAAACTCGGCGAGGTGGACGGGCTCTACCACCATCACTACGGCATCGGCGAGCCCGATCTGTCCGTGCTCGAGGGTCCCGAAGAGACCCGGCAGGAACGCCTGGTCAAGGAACTGCACCGGCTCGAGACCGCCCAGGCCGACTTACTGCTCGACCAGCTCGGCGACGTCCGCCCCGGCGACGCGCTGATGGACGGCGGATCCGGGCGCGGCGGCACCAGTTTCATGGCCAACCAGCGCTTCGGCTGCCGGATGGACGGCGTCACCATCTCCGAGTACCAGGTGGGCTTCGCCAACGACCAGGCCCGCGAACGCGGCGTCGCCGACAAGGTGCAGTTCCATTTCAAGAATATGCTCGACACCGGGTTCGAGACCGGCTGCAAGCGCGGTATCTGGACCAACGAGACCACCATGTACGTGGACCTGTTCGAGCTGTTCGCGGAATTCTCCCGGCTGCTCGAGCCCGGCGGCCGCTACGTCTGCATCACCGGCTGCTCCAATGATGTCTTCGGCGCCCGCTCGGCCTCGGTGAGCTGGATCGACGCCCACTACGGCTGCAACATCCACCCGCGCAGCGAGTACTTCAAGGCCCTGGCCGCCAACAACCTGGTCCCGGTGGCGGTCACCGACCTCACCCCGGACACCATCCCGTACTGGGAGCTGCGCACCCACTCCGAGCTCGCGACCGGTGTCGAGAAACCGTTCCTGACCTCGTACAAGGGGGAGCTTCCAGTACCTGATGATCACCGCCGATAAGGTGGGAAGGTGACCGGCACCCTCGACGCATCCGACGCCACCCCGGTGGCCGACCGTGAGACCCTGCTCGTCGAGCTCGTGGACGAGCAGGGACGCGCGCACGGATCGTTGTCGGTGGCGGCGGCGCACACCGCGCCCGGACAGCTGCACCGAGCCTTCTCGGTGCTGCTGTTCGACGCCGTCGGCCGGGTGCTGCTGCAGCGACGGGCCGCGGTGAAGACCCGCTTCCCGATGCTGTGGACCAACACCTGCTGCGGGCATCCCGAGCCCGGGCAGGCGGTCGTCGAGGCCGCGGCCAAGCGGCTGCAGGAGGAACTCGGCGTCTCCGCGGAGCTGTCCGAGGTGGGGGCCTTCACCTATCAGGCCACCGACCCTGGCACCGGCCGCGTCGAGTTCGAATACGACCACGTCGTGATCGGCCGGCTGGACGACGAGGTCCTGCACCCGAATCCGGACGAGGTGGCCGACACCGCCTGGGTGCGGCCGGACACCCTCGCACAGGATGTGGCGAGTGAGCCCGGTCGCTACACCCCGTGGCTGAGCGGCGTGCTCGCGGTCATCGCGGCCCGCGGGTAGACCGCTCGCGCGTCAGGCGAACGCGGGCTGCGGATCCTCGTCCAGCAGCCAGTCATTCGGCGCGAAGAGCTCGAAATGGACTCGGTCCGAAGGGATTCCGGCGGACATGAGTTGGGCGCGGACGTGCTGCAGGAAGCCGGTGCCACCGCACAGGTAGTAGTCCGCGTCCTCCGGGAGCTCGATCCGACTCAGATCCAGCAAGCCATGACCGTCGGCCTGATACCAGGCCCGCGAGTAGACATCGGCCAGGCGGGAGGCGAGGTCGGCGACGGTCTCGCGAAGCGGGTGCGCGGTGGTGGAGCGGTCCGCGTGCAGGATGACCGTTCGGCGCGTGGGGGTTTCGGCGGCCAGGTATTCCAAGATGCCGGCCATCGGGGTGATGCCGATGCCCGCGGAGATCAGCACGACCGGCGTGGTGGCGGCCCGGTCGAGGGTGAGATCGCCGAAGGGCAACGTGATCTCGAGGGCGTCGCCCGTGCTGATGGTGTCGTGCAGCCAGTTCGAGACCTCACCGGCGGGTGTGCCGTTTTCGGCGAGCACCTTGCGCACGGTGAACGCGAGCCGGCCGTCGCCGCCGCGGTTGACCAGGCTGTACTGGCGCAACTGGCGGGCGCCGTCGGGCAGTCGCGCGCCGACCGAGATGTACTGTCCCGGCTCGAATCCCGGCAGTCGGCGGGCCGGATCGGCGGACTCGACCACAAAGGTGGCCACGCCCGAGGGGTCGTCGATGCGCCGCACCACACGGGTCTCGCGGAACACGTCGCCGGGCTCGACCCCGGCCGCGTCGTAGAGTTCCCGTTCGAAATCGATGAGGGTCGTGGCCATCAGCCAGTACACGCGATCCCAGGCCGCTGCGATCTGCGGGGACACCACATCCGCGCCGAGCACCTCGACAATGGCGGCGAACAGATGCTCGTGCACGATACGGTATTCGGGCTCCGTGACACCGAGCGAGGCGTGCTTGTGACCGATGCGGGCCAGCAGTTCGCGCGGATGCGGCAGGCTCGGATCGACGAGGTGGGTGGCGAAGGTGGCGATGGAGGCGGCGAGGGCCTTCTGCTGCGCGCCGTCGTGCTGATTGCCGCGATTGAAGCGGTCGCGCAGCAGCTCTGGGTGAGCGGCGAACATCTTGGTGTAGAACAGCGAGGTGATCTGATCGATGTGCGCGGCCACCAGGGGCAGGGTCGCACGAATCACTTCGGCATGCTCGGGCTCCAGGTCGACGGCGTTGTGCAGTGTGGAATCCGGCGCGAGCCTCATGAGGTCTCCTAGGTATCGATGAGTGCGGCTGCCGGGAATACCGGCATATGCAGCAGATCCACGGTGCGCTGATCCACCAGATCGGCGATGACGTACCGATCGAGCTCGACATAGAAGGCGTTCTGCGCCTTGGCGAGAACACCCCGCAAACGGCAGACACTCGCGATTGGGCATGGATTATCACCAGCGCAATCGATGACCTCGTTATCACATTCGAGCTGTCGGACAATAGTGCCGATAGTGGTTTTTCTTCCCGCATCGGTCAGGAAGATTCCGCCTGTGCGCCCGCGCTGGGACTCGACATAACCGAGTTCGGCGAGTTTGGAGACGGCCTTGGCAACGTAGTTCTCGGATGCGTTCACCTGTCGCGCAATGAGTTTGACGGTGACACGCTCCTCGGCCCCACTACTGACCGCCAGCCGCATGAGCGACCGCAAGCCGAGATCGGTGAACCGGGAGAGCTGCATGGGATCCACCCTACTTAATTCCGATTGGGAAAAGCAGAATATGTTTGTGTGCGCTTTAATACGCGAATCCGTGCCGATTATGTAACCCGGAACACATTGGCACACTCATGTTTATCACTGACACAGCAAATCCCTGGCTGCGGCCGGCACCGCTGCCAGGGATCGCGCTGACGATGACGCTGCCGGTCAGGCAGTAACCATCAGCTTGGTGCGCGTGGCCAGCCCGTAGTAGATGACCAGCGCCAGCCCGCAGCCGATGAACCAGCTGTACTGGGCGGCGGTGTGCATGCCGTACACGTCCTTGGCCAGCACCGGGAACACCGCCGCGAGCGCGCCGATCACGGTGGCGATCACCGCGACCGGATTGAATCCGTTGCGGTACCAGTACTTCCCGGTCTCGGCCATGGTGAACAGCTCGTCGACCACGATGGTCCGCTTGCGCACCAGGTAGTAGTCGGCGATCAGCACCCCGAACAGCGGGCCGATGAACGCGCCCAGCACTTCGAGCGTGTAGTGGATGACGTCGGGGTTGCTGTAGAGGTTCCACGGCGTGATCAGCACCGACCCGACCGCGGCGATCATTCCGCCCATCCGCCAGCTGATCTTCTGCGGGCTCACGTGCGAGAAGTCGAAGGCCGGGGAGATGAAGTTGGCGACGATATTGATGCCGACCGTGGCGATGGTGAAGGTCAACGCGCCCAGCACGATCGCGAAGGTGGAGTCGATGCGCGAGACGGTCTCGACCGGATCGGTGATGAGCTCGCCGTACACCGGAAGGGTCAGCGACGCGGTGATCACCACGAGCAGCGAGAAGGCCAGGAAGTTGACCGGCAGCCCGAGCAGGTTGCCGCGCTTCACCGCCGCCATCGACTTGCTGTAGCGGGAGAAGTCGCCGAAGTTCAGCATGGGCCCGCAGAAGTAGGACACCACCAAGGCGATCGCGCCCAGCACCACCGGCAGCGCGTCCCAGCCGTGGTACTTCACCGCGCCCAATTGCAGATCGATCGAACCCCAGCCCGCTTTGTAGATCAGGTAGCCGCACAGGAAGAACATCACGACATACACGGCGGGACCACAGAAGTCGATGAACTTGCGGATGGACTCCATGCCTTGCCAGAACACGGCGGCCTGCACCACCCACAGCACCAGGTAGGCGGCCCAGCCCAGCAGCGACAAGCCCAGGAAACCGTAGTCACCGGATTTGGCGTAGGGGGCCAGGCTCGGGAACAGCTTGACCGCCACCACGATCAGCGCCGCCGAGGCCAGGTAGGTCTGGATGCCGTACCAGGCCACCGCGATCAGGCCGCGGATGATGGCGGGGATATTGGCGCCCTTCACGCCGAAGGCGCTGCGGCACATGACCGGGTACGGCACGCCCGCGCGCTGGCTGGGCGCGGCCACCAGATTGCACAGGAAATATACGATCGTGATGCCGATGAGCAGCGCCGCGAGCACCTGCCAGCCGGCCAGGCCGAGCGCGAAAAGGCTACCGGCCGTGACGTATCCGCCGACGCTGTGCACATCCGACATCCAGAAGGCGAAGATGTGGTACGAGCCCCAGGTCTGTTTCTTCAGTGGGGCCAGATCGTCATTGGTGAGCCGGGGGTCGTAGTCTGGAGCCGGCGGCGCCGCTGCTGATTCCGCGCCCGCCGCTGCGGGGGTGACGATGTCGGTCATGGGGTTGTATCCGATCCGAAAGCCGATGAGTGTGCTCAAGGTAGGAACGGGCCGTTCCCCGTGGATTGCTTTTCGGTTTCCGGATCATTGCGTGACCCATATATCTTTTCTGACCAGCTCGTTCACCCGCGTCAGCCGCGGGCGGCCCATCATCCTCGACGGGTGCGCCGCGCCGCCCGGCGAGTGAGGTGAATTCCTGGCAACATGACGCGCATGGAGCTCATGGCGCGGATCGAAGCCGCGGCGACCCTGCTCGAGCCGGTGATCCGGCGCACACCCGTGGTCGGCTCGCGGGTGCTTTCGGAGCTGGTCGGGCATCCGGTCTGGCTGAAATGCGAGAACCTCCAGCGCACCGGCTCGTTCAAGCCGCGCGGGGCCTACAACCGGATCGCGAATCTGGCTCCGGCCGAGCGGGCGCGCGGCGTGGTGGCGGCCAGCGCGGGTAATCACGCGCAGGGGGTGGCGTGGTCGGCGACCTCGCTGGGCATCGACTCCACGGTGTTCATGCCGGTCGGCGCGGCGCTGCCGAAACTGGTGGCCACCAGGGCCTATGGCGCGACCGTGTACCAGGTGGGCGACACCGTCGACCAATGTCTGTCCGCCGCGAAGGAATTCGCCGAGCGGACCGGGGCGACGTTGGTGCACCCGTTCGATCATCTCGACATCGTGGCCGGGCAGGCGACGGTCGGGCTCGAAATCCTCGATCAGCTCCCCGATGTGGGCACGGTGCTGGTGCCGACGGGCGGCGGTGGCCTGCTGGCCGGGGTGGCGGCGGTGCTGCAGCGGATGCGGCCGGAGGTCCGGGTGATCGGCGTGCAGGCCGCCGAGGCCGCGGCCTGGCCCGCCTCGCTCGCCGCGGGGAAGCCGATCGCGTTGGAGCAGATGTCCACCATGGCCGACGGTATCGCGGTCGGCCTGCCGGGCGAGGTGCCCTTCGAGCATGTTCTGGAGTGCGCACCCACCATCGTCACAGTCGACGAGGACGCCCTGTCCAGGGCACTGCTGCTGTGCATGGAGCGGGCCAAGCTGATCGTCGAACCGGCGGGCGCGGCCGGTGTCGCGGCGTTGATGTCCTGTGCCGCAGAGGAACTCGCGCTGGACGGCCCCGTGTGCGCCATCCTCTCCGGCGGCAATATCGACCCCCTGCTGCTGACCCGCGTCATCGGCCACGGTCTCAGCGCGGCCGGCCGCTACCTGGCGGCCCGCATCACCATCTCCGATCGCCCCGGCAGCCTGTCGCGGCTGCTGTCGGAGCTGAGCCGCACCGGCGCCAGCGTCCTCGACGTGGCCCACTCCCGCACCTTCCCCTGGCTGGCCATCGACGAGGTGGAGGTCCTGCTCACCCTGGAAACCCGCGGCCCCGCCCACCGCGAGGAAGTCCTCACCGCCCTCGCCGACGCGGGATACCTGGTCCGCGTCCAGGACTGACGCCCCGCCCCGCGAACCTCAGTGCGCCCCACCGAGTTCCAGCGCCAGCACCCCCGCGATCACCAACACGATCCCCCCGATCTGCACCGCCGTGATCCGCTCGTCCAGAAACAGCGCCCCGATGGTCGCCACCGCCACCACCCCCACCGCCGACCAGATCCCATACGCCACCCCGATCGCCATCCCCCGCTTCAACGCCTGCGACAGAAAGTAGAACGCCGCCCCATACCCGATCACCACGATGATCGACGGCACCAACTTGCTGAACCCCTCGGAGATCTTCAACGACACCGTCGCGGTCACCTCACACGCGATGGCCAACGCCAGCAACAACAAGGTCATAGCCGCACACTAACCAGATATCCACGGGGACGCCGCCGACGGTACGGGTGGGGTCGGTGTCGGGGTCCGTGGTGGAGTCCGTGGTCGGCACGGATGTGGGCGAGGGGTGTCGGGGCGAAGCTGGATGCACACCGGATGGACACCCTCTCACCAGGAGAAATCATGACCACGATGGGCATCAAGACCGTGCTGCACCCCGTTTCGGATCTGGCCGCCGCCAAGGCCGTCTACACCGCGCTGCTGGGGCACGCGCCGCAGACCGACTCGCCCTACTACGTCGGGTTCGAGTCCGAGGGGCAGCACATCGGGCTGGTGCCGGCCGGGGGCGCGCAGAGTCCGTCGGCTCCGGTGTCGTACTGGCATGTCGGCGATATCGAGGCCAAGGTCGCCGAACTCACCGCTGCGGGAGCGGCCATCCAGCAGCCGGCGCACGACGTGGGTGGGGCCGTCTGGTCGCGACCGTCACCGATGTCGACGGCAACGTGCTGGGCCTCGTTCAGGACAACTGACCCGCTCCTCGCGCCGAGCCCTCCCCCACTCGCAACACGTCTCCCCCTCTCCCGCAAAGGAATCCAGCCATGGCCACCAAGACCTCCCAGCAGAAGACCACCGTCGGTTTCAGCGCCGACGAGCGCGCCGCCATGAAAGCCCATGCCGCGGAACTGAAGACCGCCGCCCGTCGCGGCAACTCCCGCTCCGCCAAGGCCGACAGCGAGCAGGACGTGCTGGCCAAGATCGCCGAGATGGACGACGCCGACCGCGCGATCGCCGAGCGCCTGCATGCCCTGGTCAAGTCCATCGCCCCCGAGCTCGGCGCGAAGACCTGGTACGGCATGCCCTCCTACACCCGCGACGGCAAGATCGTGCTCTTCTTCCAGCCCGCCGCCAAGTTCAAGTACCGCTACGCCATCCTGGGCTTCAACGATGCCGCCAACCTCGACGACGGCGAGATGTGGCCGGTCAACTACGCGCTGAAGAGCATGACGCCCGCCACCGAGGCCCGCGTCACCGAACTCGTGCGGCAGGCCCTGAGCTAGCGCGCACCGCGTCGAAGTACACCCGGGCACACTTTCCCCGGCCGGATTCGAATCCTTTTCCGGCCGGGGACGCTCTTATGGTGGTGACACTACGAATCGACACGAAGGACCACGACGTGGAACGCGGCTGGGCCGGTGAGCAGCTGGTGGCGGCGGCCCAGCACGGCGACCGCGAGGCGATCGCCGCGGTCGTCTACGGCGCGCACCCGCATGTGCGCCGCTTCGCGCAGCACCTGTGCGCCTCCGACAGCGACGCCGAGGACGCCACGCAGGAAGCGCTGATCATCCTGTACCGCAAGATCGGAACCCTGCGGGCGACCACGGCGCTCGCCTCCTGGATGTTCCGGATCGTGCGCAACGAGTGCCTGCGCCGGGCCCGGCGGCTGCTGGACACGGCGCCGGGTATCGAATCGGCGGGCCTCGATGTCGTCGGCTCCGCGGAGGACGAGGTGCTGCGCCGCCTGGAGGCCGACGAGCTGGCACAGGCGATCTCGGCGTTGCCGGAGGTGCAGCGCCGGGTGCTGATCATGCGGGATGTCCTGGGTATCCCGGGCGCGCGACCGCCGACGCGCTCGGATTGAGCACGGCGGCAATGAAATCGCAGTTGCATCGCGCCCGAACCGCCGTCCGCGAGGGCCTCGGCCACCACCGGTGACGCCCGGCCCCCACCGCTCGCCCGCCCCGCCTCCAGCCCTCCGAAGGGACGCTCCGCCATGCTCACCATCGAATCCGCCGTGCCGAACCTGGAACTCGTCGACTCCACCGGGCAGCCCTGGCGACTGTCGGACGACCACGACGTCCGCGGCACCCTGCTGTATTTCATGCGCTCGACCTCCTGCCCGATCTGCAACCTGCACGTCCGTGACCTGGTCGCACGCCGCACCGAATTCGACGACGCGAACATCCGGGTCGTCATCGTGGTGCCCGAGGACCGCACCGCGGGTCACGCGTGGAAGACCGACCGCGGGATCCCGTTCCCCGTCCTGACCGCCGCGACCGGCAGCGCGCACGAGTCGGTCGGTCTGACCCGCCGCGTCTTCGGCACCATGCAGCAGTCCGGCACCGTGCTCGTCGACGGCGACGGCATCGTGCGCCACGCCCACGGCTCCACCCTGCCCACCGCCGGCTACGACAAGAAGGGCATCGCCGCCGCCGTTCACGCCCTGCCCGACATCCGAAATTAAATGAGATGCGGCGAATGCGGGCCTGTGGTTACAGTGCTCGGCATGTGGCTGTGCCTTTTCTCCTGAGCGCGATTCGCGTCTGACGCCCGGCGGTCGATCATCCCGACCACCCGTGGCCTTCCCGATTCCGACCGGCCCCCGATCCGGTGAGTCGGTCACGCATATTCCTAGGAGGACCTGTGCCCGAGCACTTCTCGCTGCCCGAAATCCCCGCATCACCGGAGTTCACCGTCGACACACCCGCCGACCGTCCGCTGTCCCGCCGGGAACGGCGCGGCAAAGGTGAACGCAAACAACACAACCGCGACGGCAAGGTGCACGACGCCGGTCGCGCGTCCGTGCCCGCGGCGAAGCACATGAATTATCGTCGCGGATGACCAACGGCCCGTTGGGGTTTCGTCTCGGAACTCCAACGGGCCGGCAAGAAATGCTTGTCGCCCGCCGCGACGTCGCGCTATGGTGACGCCGTGATCTTCTTCGATGGAAAGGGCGCCGTGCGCCCCTGCCGGTGAACCCCGGCCAGTGGCCGGTCTCCGATGCGGACAACCGGACCACTCTTCTCGCTCACGCTCTCAGCCTGACCGCAATGCACGGCCCAGTACCCTGGCCCGGCGGCGGCAGCCCCTTACCGGACACGCCCGACGGACCGCGCGAATTCCTGAATTCGATTGTGCTGGACGGCATTCGCACGCATCACTTCGCCGTGGCCTCGGAATCACCACCCGCGACCACGCTGATCAGCGCTGTCACCGAGGCCGTCACGGCAGGCGACCCGGCGGTCACCGCGGCACTGCACGATCGGCTGGCCGAGTGCCGTGCCCTCGATGTGGCCGATGACCTGGTCCGCGAGTTACGCGAGCTCGACCTGCCCGCCGAATCCCTGCGGACGCTGGCGCGCGACCTCACCGAATTCGGCACCCGCCGCGACGCGGTGGCGCTCGGCATCGTCATGCTGGGCGTGTCCGGCGACGCCCGCGATCGCGACTTACTGCTGCTCCTGGGCGGTTTGGAGGACCTGACCCTCTATTGCGCGGTAGCCCTGGCCAATACCCAGCCCGATCGCGATCCGGCATTGCACGAGTTGGCGCAGCGCGTCGACGGCTGGGGTCGCATCCACGTCGTGGAACGGCTGAAGGGAACCCAGGATCCCACGATCAAGGCGTGGCTGCTGCGCGGCGGCTTCCGCAACGGTGTGCTGAACGAGTACCTCGCGCATCTGGCCGCCACCACCGGCGGGCTCCACGACGCCCTGCTCGCGCCGGACGTCGACGCAGAACTGCTCGACGGTACCGCCGATATCCTGATCGCACTGGCCTGCACGGGTGGACCGGCCTCGGATATCACCGACTACCCGGACGCCCTGCCGGTGATCGCTCGATTCGGCGAGCTGCTCGCCGATGCTGCCCCGACCCTCACTCTCATCAGCGCCGCCCGGAGCCTGCAGCGACTGCTGACCGAACCCCCGTCCGAGCCGGAGTGGCCCCGCCCGCGATACCGCACGACTGCTCCGCCGGTATTCGGCGCTACTCGAACGCCCCGACTGGTCCGACCATGTCCGATCCGTATTGAACAGCCCCACCGGCGAATTCACGTTCAACCATGCCCTGAGCTGCTCCGCAGCCGTCGGCATAGACGCCTATCCATTGGCCATGGAACGTATTCGGCAGCTTCCACCGTCCCCGTACGTCTGGTCGTGGGTGGCCGGGCGCGCACCCGATCCTGACATCGCCGACCTCGCGCGCCTGGCGGTCCGACTCCTGCCCGTGGACGAGATGGCTTCCGGCCCTGACCCCGATCATCTGCTACCGGGAAACACCGACGACCACATTCTCGAGATCGTGCTGAACCGCTTGGGTACCGGCCAACCCGATGCGGCCCGGCCACTGATCCGCATCGCGCTGCGTGGACGCCCCGTGCGCTTGCGCCGAATGGGCATGCGGGCGGTGGGCGCGGTGTTCGGCGAGCATCCGCCCGCCGAGATCCTGGACCGGTTGGCTGCGGCCGCCGCCGTCGAACCCAATGACGGACTGCGCCAGGAACTCACCGAACTGCTCGAACGGGCGCGCTCCACCGACGCGTCATGATCCTCGCCGACGCCTGAATCATCGACGCGGACAACGAAAGGCCCGGTGCGGTTCCCTACCGGAACCGCACCGGGCCGTTGTCGTCGCTAAAAGGTCAGCTCAGCCAGGCGCGCTGGGTGGCGGCCGAGCCGCGCACCTCTTCGAGCTGCTTGGCGACCTGGGTGCCCGCGGTGCCGCCGCGCGCGTTGCGGGAGGCGATCGAGCCCTGGACGGTCAGCACCTCACGCACGCCGGGGGTCAGGGCCGGGTCGACCGCGGCGAATTCCGCGTCGGTCAGCTCGTCCAGCCCGACGCCGCGGCCCTCGGCCACCCGGACGCAGCCGCCCGCGGCCTCGTGCGCGACACGGAACGGAACACCCTGGCGGACCAGCCATTCGGCGATGTCGGTGGCGAGGGTGAAGCCCGCGGGCGCCAGTTCGGCCATGCGGTCGGTGTGGAAGGTCAGGGTGGAGACCAGGCCCGCGATGGCGGGCAGCAGCAGTTCGAGCTGGGCCACCGAATCGAAGACCGGCTCCTTGTCTTCCTGCAGGTCCCGGTTGTAGGCCAGCGGCTGCGCCTTGAGCGTGGCCAGCAATCCGGTGAGGTTGCCGATGAGGCGTCCGGCCTTGCCGCGGGTCAGCTCCGAGACGTCCGGGTTCTTCTTCTGCGGCATGATCGAGGAGCCGGTGGACCAGGCGTCGGCCAGGGTGATATAGCCGAATTCCGGTGTGCTCCAGATGATCACCTCTTCGGCCATGCGGCTCAGGTCGACGGCGATCATGGCCAGCACGAAGGCGGCCTCGGCGGCGAAGTCACGCGAGGAGGTGGCGTCGATGGAGTTCGCGGCGGCCGCGTCGAAGTCCAGGTCGGCGGCGATGGCCTCGGGATCCAGGCCCAGCGAGGAGCCCGCGAGCGCGCCGGACCCGTACGGGGACACCGCGGCCCGCTTGTCGAAGTCGCGCAGCCGGTCGATGTCACGCAGCAGCGGGTGCGCGTGCGCGAGCAGGTGATGGGCCAGCAACACCGGCTGGGCGGCCTGCAGGTGGGTCTTGCCGGGCATGACCGCGTCGGGGTGCGCGGCGGCCTGCTCGACGAGGGCGTCCACCACGTCCAGCACACCGGAGGCGATGCGGCGCACCGCATCCCGCAGCCACATCCGGAACAGGGTGGCGACCTGGTCGTTGCGGGAGCGACCCGCGCGCAGCCGGCCGCCGAGTTCGGTGCCGACCCGGTCGATGAGCCCGCGTTCCAGGGTGCCGTGCACGTCCTCGTCGGAGTCCTGCGGCGCGAACGCGCCCGAGGCGACGTCGGCGGCGAGCCGGTCGAGTCCGGCCAGCATGTCGGTGAGGTCGCTCGCCGAGAGCAGCCCGGCCTTGTGCAGCACGCGCGCGTGCGCCTTGGAGGCGCGGATGTCGTACGGTGCGAGCGCCCAGTCGAAGTGGGTCGACTTGCTCAGCGCCGCCATCGCCGCGGCGGGCCCGGACGCGAAGCGTCCACCCCACAGCGCGCCTTCATTGGTGCTGCCGCCCTGGCTCATAGCGTGTCGTCTCCTCGGGGTCGGAGTGCGGTCATCAGAATGTGGTGGCCCATACCAGCCTTGGCCGTCTCGGGGACGGTACGGCCGCGGTCCTCGAGCACGGCGACCGGGTCGCCCTCGGTGACCAGCCACTGGTGCATGGCGAACCAGGTGCGGGGGTCCTTGCGGTCCTCTCACGGGTAGAACAGATTTTCCAGGTCGATCTTGACGCCCGCGTCGGCCATGACCTTCGCCCGCCGTTCCCGGAACTGGTCGGCCATGTCCTTGTCGGTGCCGAGGTTCAACGCGATCCGGCTGCCGGGCGCGCTGAGTTCGGCCACCTGCTCGAGCAGTTTGTCCTGGGCGTGGCCGGGCAGATACCGCAGCAGCCCTTCCGCCAGCCAGGCGGTCGGCTCCCCCGGTTCGAAACCCTTGTCCAGCAAGGCTTTCGGCCAGTCCTGCCGCAGGTCGACGGCCACCTCGCGGCGGTCGGCACCAGGCTCGTCATCGGCCAGCGCACGGGCCTTGAAGGCCAGCACCTTGGGCTGATCGAGCTCGAAGATCCGGGTGCCCGAAGGCCATTCGAGCCGGTAGGCGCGGGCGTCGAGCCCGGCGGCCAGGATCACGATCTGCCGGATCCCGGCGCGCACGGCCGCGGCGAAGTACTCGTCGAAGTAGACCGTGCGGGCGATCAGGACACTGCCCATCGACCACCCGCGCAGATCGGTGTCGTCACCGCCCTGCTCGCCGGCGCCGAGGTTGCGCATCCCGGACATCAGGTTGTTCCAGCCGTCGGAGCCGACGGCGCTCACCAGTTTCGCGGCGTACGGGTCCTGGAAGAGCGCGTCGTCCTGCCCGCTTTCGTAGGCGCGGATGGCTGCGACGCCGAGGGCGGTCGCGCCCACGCTCTCCGTGATGTCCCAACTGTCGTCATCGGTTCGCATGGGCGCGTCTCCTTCGGCCGGGTGCTGGTGCACGAACTGCCCGGCTCGACGCTACTACTTGCTGTTGAGGTCCCGTCGCGCCGCGACCTTGGAGGACAGGCCGTGGATCTGGACGAAGCCCTTGGCCAGCGACTGGTCGAAGGTGTCGCCGGCGTCGTAGGTGGCCAGGTTGAAGTCGTAGAGCGACTCATCGGAGCGACGGCCGTTGACGACCACGTTGCCGCCGTGCAGCACCATGCGGATGTCGCCGGAGACGTGCTGCTGGGTGTCGAGCATGAAGGCGTCCAGCGCGCGCTTGAGCGGGGAGAACCACAGGCCGTCGTAGACCAGCTCGCCCCAGCGCTGCTCGACCTGGCGCTTGTAGCGGCCCAGCTCGCGCTCGACGGTGACGGCTTCCATCTCCTGGTGGGCCGCGATCAGCGCGATGGCGCCGGGGGCCTCGTAGATCTCACGGCTCTTGATGCCGACGAGACGGTCCTCGACCATGTCCAGCCGGCCCACGCCCTGACGGCCGGCACGCTGGTTCAGCTCGGTGATGGCCTCGAGCATGGTGACCGGGCGGCCGTCGATGGCGACCGGGACACCCTTGTCGAAGGTGATGATGAGCTCGTCGGGCGCCTCGAAGTTGACGGTCGGGTCCACGGTGTAGTCGTAGACGTCCTTGGTCGGGGCGTTCCACAGGTCCTCGAGGAAGCCGGTCTCGACCGCGCGGCCCCACAGGTTCTGGTCGATGGAGAACGGCGACTTCTTGCTCACGTTGATCGGCAGCTTGTTCTCGCCGGCGAACTCGATGGCCTTCTCACGGGTCCAGGCGTAGTCGCGGACCGGGGCGATGACCTTCAGGTCGGGCGCGAGCGCGCCGATGCCGACCTCGAAGCGGACCTGGTCGTTGCCCTTGCCGGTGCAACCGTGCGAGACGGTGTCGGCGCCGTGGTACTCGGCGGCCTCGACCAGGTGCTTGACGATCAGCGGCCGGGAGATGGCCGAGACCAGCGGGTAGCGGCCCATGTAGAGGGCGTTGGCCTGGACGGTGGGCAGGCAGTACTCGTTGGCGAACTCGTCGCGGGCGTCCACGACGATCGACTCGACCGCGCCGCAGTCCAGCGCGCGCTGGCGCACGTCGTCCATGTTCTCGCCGCCCTGGCCGAGATCGATGGCGACGGCGACGACCTCGGCGCCGGTCTCCTTCGCGATCCAGCTGATGGCGACCGATGTGTCCAGTCCGCCGGAGTAGGCGAGTACGACGCGCTTGGTCATAGTCCGTGTGCTCCTCAATAGTCCGTAGTGCAAGTCCGTGTAGCCCTCGACCGGTGCGCTGCCCGCGGTTCCGTCCCGGTCCCGTGGTGCGCTCCGTCGTCCTGCAAATGATTATGCATGACGATGCAATCCCATTCATAACCGGGGTCCCCGGCTGCGGGAATCCATTCCGGGAACCTTGCCCGGCAGACTCGACAGGAATACAGTACGTACGTACGGTTTGGGAAATTCGACGATGCGGAGGAACCCATGTGGGACCCGGAGACCTACCTCGCCTTCGACGATCTGCGCGCGCGACCGTTCTTCGATCTGGTCAACCGGGTGCGAGCCGACCGGCCCCGACGCGTCGCCGACGTCGGCTGCGGCCCCGGAAATCTCACCGCGACCCTGGCGAAACGCTGGCCCGGCGCCATCCTCGAAGCCTTCGACTCCTCCCCCGAAATGGTCGCCGCCGCACGCGAACACGGCATCGACGCGACCGTCGCCGACGTCCGCGACTGGCGTCCGGCCCCGGACACCGACGTGGTCGTCACCAACGCGGTGCTCCAGTGGGTCCCCGATCACCTTGCCCTGCTGCCGAATTGGGTCTCAGCACTCCCCGGCGGCGCTTGGCTGGCCCTGCAGGTCCCCGGAAACTTCGACGCGCCTTCCCATGTCGCGATCCGCGAGGTCGCCGCCTCGCCGCGCTGGCGCGAGCGGCTCTCGGCGGCAGGCATTCTCGACCGCCAGGCCGTCCCCGACCCCGCCGGATACGCCACGGTCCTGACCGCCGCCGGCTGCCGCGTGGACGCCTGGGAAACCACCTACCTCCAGCCTCTGACCGGCGAAGACCCCGTCCTGCACTGGGTTACGGGCACCGCCCTGCGCCCGGTCCGCGACACCCTCGACGATGACGAGTGGCAGGACTTCCGCGCCGACCTCGCCCCGATCCTGCGCGCCGCCTACCCGCGCAATCCGGACGGCACCACATGGCTGCCGTTCCGCCGCGTCTTCGCGGTGGCACACAAGCCGGAGTGAGCGAACGCGGTGTGAGCGAGAGCTGTGTGGGCCGGGTTCAGGCCAGCAGTTCGATCTTGGCGGCGAGCTCCGCGCCGGTCATGGGCTCGCGGGCGATGACCGCGATGGTGTCGTCGCCGGCGATGGTGCCGACGACCTCCGGCAACGCGGCGCGATCGAGCGCGCTGGCCAGGAAGTGGGCCGCGCCGGGCGGGGTGCGCAACACCGCGATATTGCCGCTGGCGTCGGTCGAGACCAGCAGGTCGCCCAGCAGTTTCGAGAGGCGCTCGGTGCCACCGGTGACGCCGCGGACGGGGCTGCCGTCCTCGGGGACCATGTAGAGCCCGCGCCGCCGTCGGCCGCGCGCAGCTTCATCGCGCCGAGTTCATCGAGGTCGCGCGACAGGGTGGCCTGGGTGGTTTCGATGCCCTCGCCCGAGAGCAATGCGGCCAGTTCGGACTGACTGCGGACCTCGTGCTGGGACAGGATGGCGACGATGCGGGCCTGGCGGCCCGCGCGCGTACGGGCGATGGCCGCACCCGTCTTACCGGAAGCGGGTGCGGCCGTGCGTCGTTCGCCGCTGCTCACCTCTCGCCTCGCGCGAATCGCTCCAGCAGCCACACCAGCAGCGCCTTCTGCGCGTGCAGGCGGTTCTCGGCCTCGTCCCAGACCGCGCTGTGCGAGCCGTCGAGCACCTCGTCGGTGATCTCCTCGCCGCGGTGCGCCGGAAGGCAGTGCAGCACGGTCACATCCGCGGCCGCGCGGGCCAGCAGGGCGGCGTTGACCTGGAACGGGCGGAAGGGGGCGACCCGGTCACGGCCGTCGTTCTCCTGGCCCATGGAGGTCCAGGTGTCGGTGACCAGCGCGTCCGCGCCGTCCACGGCGGCGTGCGCGTCGTGGGTGATGGTGATGGTGGCGCCGGTCTCGGCGGCCCGCTTCTGGGCGGCGTCGAGGATCCAGCCGAACGGCTCGAAACCCTCGGGCGCGCCGATGGTGACGTTCATGCCGGCGGTCACGCCGCCCAGCATCAGCGAGTGCGCCATATTGTTCGCGCCGTCACCGAGGAAGGTTAGGTTGCGGCCGCGCAGGTCGTCGCCCTTGCGTTCGCGCAGGGTCTGCAGGTCGGCCAGCACCTGGCACGGGTGGAACTCGTTGGACAGCGCGTTGACGACGGGAACCGTTGCCGCGCCCGCCATCTCGTCCAGGCGCGCCTGCTCGAAGGTGCGCCACACGATGGCGTCCACGTAGCGCGACAGCACCCGGCCGGTGTCGGCGAGGGTCTCCTCGCGGCCCAGCTGGGTGTCGCGGCCGTCGACCACGACCGCGTGCCCGCCGAGCTGAGCGATGCCCATCTCGAAGGAGAACCGCGTGCGGGTGGAGTTCTTCTCGAACATGACCGCGACGCCGCGCGGACCTTCGAGCGGCTTGCGTGACAGCGGTGCGGCCTTCAGTTCCGCTGCCAGCGCGAGGATCTCGGCCTGCTCGGCGGGGGTGACGTCGTCGTCGCGGAGGAAATGCCGGATGGTCACTGGGACTCCTTCTGGGCCTGAGCGGCATCGAGGATGCCGGGCAGGTCGGACAGGAAGTTCTGGGCCTGGGTCTCGGTGAGGACCAGGGGCGGAGCGAGGCGGATCACGTCGGGCTTGGCGGGATTGAGCAGGTATCCGGCCTCGCGGGCCGCGATGTCCACCTCGGCGGAGACGGGGGCGGTCAGCTGGATGCCGATGAGCAGGCCCGCGCCGCGCACGTGATCCACGAGCGGGTGCCCGAGGTTCTCGATCCCGTCGACGAGGATCTTGCCGACGGTCTCCACGTGTGCGAGCAAACCCTCTTCGTCGATGGTCCGCAACACGGCCAGCGCCGCGGCCGCGCACACCGGATTGCCGCCGAAGGTGGTGCCGTGCATGCCCGGCTGCAGTAGGTCCGCGGCCGGGCCCTGGGCCAGTACCGCACCGATCGGCAGACCGCCGCCGAGGCCCTTGGCCAGGGTGATGACGTCGGGCACGATGCCGGCGGCCTGGTGGGCGTAGAACGCGCCGGTGCGGCCGATACCGGTCTGCACCTCGTCCAGGATCAGCAGCGCGCCTTGCTCCTTGGTGATGGCGCGGGCCTTGGCCAGATAGTCGGCCGGGGGCACCACGACGCCGCCTCTCCCCCATGATGGGTTCGATGAACACCGCGGCGGTGTCCTTGTCGACGGCCGCGGCCAGCGCGACGGCGTCACCGTAGGGCACGTGCACGACGCCGGCCGGCATCGGCTCGAACGGCTGCCGCTTGGACGGCTGCCCGGTGAGCGCGAGCGCACCCATGGTGCGGCCGTGGAAGGCCTCCTCGCAGGCGACGATCTTGGTGCGTCCGGTCAGCCGCGCCATCTTGAACGCGGCCTCGTTGGCCTCGGTGCCGGAGTTGCAGAAGAACGCCTTGCCGTGGCCGTCGCCGAAGTGCGCGAGCAGCCGCTCGGCGAGCTCGATGACCGGTTCGGACGCGTACAGATTCGACACGTGGCCGAGGGTGCCCAGCTGCTGGGTGACGGCCTCCAGGATGGCCGGGTGCGCGTGGCCGAGGCTGTTGACCGCGATGCCGCCCAGGAAGTCGAGGTAGCGCTTGCCGTCCGCGTCGTAGACCACCGCGCCCGCGCCGCGCACCAGCGCGACCTTCGGGGTGCCGTAGTTGTTCATCAGGGCGGTCTGCCACCGCTGCTGAATGTCGGCTGTAGCCGTGTTCATTTTCCGCTCGCTACGCTCGCTCATGAGATCTCCTGTGCGGGAGTGACCATCGTGCCGATGCCCTCCCCTGTGAACAGTTCCAGCAGGACCGAGTGGGCGACGCGGCCGTCGATCACGTGCGCGGTCGGGACGCCGCCCTGCACGGCCCGCAGGCAGGCTTCCATCTTGGGCACCATGCCCTCGTCCAGCGACGGCAGCAACTTGGCCAGTTCGTCGGTGTCGATGTGACTGGTCAGCGAGGACCGGTCGGGCCAATTCGTGTACAGGCCTTCGACATCGGTGAGGACGACCAGCTTCTCGGCGCCGATGCCCTCGGCCAGCGCGGCCGCGGCGGTGTCGGCGTTGATGTTGTGCACCACGCCGTCGGCGTCCGGGGCGATGGTGGACACCACCGGAATCCGGCCCGCCGCGATCAGATCCAGCACGGCCGACGGCTCCACGGAGGTGACGTCGCCGACCAGGCCGATATCGGTGGCCTCGCCGTCGACCTGCACGGTGCGGCGGGTGGCGGTGAACAGGTGCGCGTCCTCACCGGAGATGCCGACCGCGTAGGGGCCGTGGGCGTTGATGAGCCCCACCAGTTCCCGGCCCACCTGCCCGAACAGCACCATCCGCACCACGTCCATGACCTCGGGCGTGGTGACCCGGAAGCCGCCGCGGAATTCCCCGGCCATGCCGAGCTTCTTCAGCATGGCGCTGATCTGCGGGCCGCCGCCGTGCACCACCACCGGGTGCACGCCGACGGTGCGCAGGAACGCCATGTCGGCGGCGAAGGCGCGCTTGAGTTCGTCGTCGATCATGGCGTTGCCGCCGTACTTCACGACCACGATCTTGTCGCGGAACTTCTGCAGCCACGGCAGCGCGTCGGCGAGGACGTGCGCCTTGTCGAGGGCCGAAAGCTGTTTCACCACATCGCTCATGAGCTGTAGGCCGAGTTCTCTTCGACGTACCCGTGCGAGAGGTCGGTGGTGCGCACCGTGGCCGTGCCGTCGCCCAGACCCAGCTCCACGAGCACCTGGATGTCGGGGCCGGACAGGTCCACCTCGCGGGCGCCGGGCGCACCCGCGCCGTCGACGCACACCGGGAATCCGTTGAACGACACCGAGACTCGGTTCGGGTCCAGCTCGATGGGCGCGATGCCGATCGAAGCCAGCACCCGGCCCCAGTTCGGGTCGGAGCCGAAGAAGGCGGTCTTGACCAGGCTGTCGCGGGCCAGCGCCCGCGCCCCGATCAGCGCCTCGTCCTCACTGACCGCGCCCTGCACGGTGATGTGCACGCGCTTGGTGACGCCCTCGGCGTCGCCCATCAGCTGCTCGGCCAGGTCGTCGCAGACCGCGAGCACGGCCGCGTTCAGATCCTGCTGGCTCGGGGTGACGCCGGAGGCGCCGTTGGCCAGCAGCAGCACGGTGTCGTTGGTGGAGCAGGAGCCGTCGACGTCGAGACGGTCGAAGGTGTACTTGGTGGCGTTGCGCAGCGCCTCGTCCAGCTGGGCCGGGGTGGCGACCACATCGGTGGTGAGCACGACCAGCATGGTGGCCAGCGACGGGGCGAGCATGCCCGCGCCCTTGGCCATGCCGCCCACATTCCACTTGTCCCGGTGGTGGAAGGCGGTCTCCTTCGGCACCGTGTCGGTGGTCATGATGGCGCGCGCGGCCTCCGCGCCGCCGGACAGGCCGCCGCCCATCTCGTGCACGATCTCGGTGACGGCCGGGATCAGCTTGTCCATGGGCAGCCGGTCACCGATCAGGCCGGTGGAGCAGACCGCGATCTCGCCGGCGCCGGTCTCGGTTCCCCAGTTGCTCAACGCCTTCGCCAGTTCCTCGGCGGTGGCGTGGGTGTCCTGGAAGCCGCCCGGACCGGTGCAGGCGTTGGCGCCGCCGGAGTTCAGGATGACCGCGCGCAGCCGGCCGCCGGTCAGCACCTGCTGCGACCACAGCACCGGCGCGGCCTTGACCTTGTTGCGGGTGAACACGCCCGCGGCCGCGTACTCGGGGCCCTCGTTGAACACCAGGGCCAGGTCCGGCTTGCCGCTCTTCTTGATGCCCGCCGCGATACCGGCCGCCCGGAAGCCCAGCGGCGCGGTGACGCCCTGGGACCGCACCAGCTTGCCGTTGCCGCTCGTCACGCTGCTGTCGTTGCTCACGGTGCCACTCCTACGGTGGAAAGTCCTGCGGTCTCGTCGATTCCGAGAGCCAGATTCATCGATTGCACCGCGGCGCCCGCGGTGCCCTTGGTCAGGTTGTCGATCGCGCCGATGACCACCAGCAGCCCGGCGTCGGTGTCCACGGTGACCTGGAGGGTGACGGCGTTGGAGCCGAGCACCGAACCGGTCTGCGGCAGTACGCCTTCGGGCAGCAGGTGCACGAAAGGCTCGTCGGCGTAGGCCTTCTCGTAGACGGCGCGCGCCTGCGCGGCATCGACCGTGGTCGGGGCCGTGCAGGTGGCGAGGATGCCGCGCGGCAGCGGGGCCAGCACGGGGGTGAACGACACGCTCACGTCGGTGGCGTCGCCGCCACCGGACTGCTGGGCGGCCTTCAGGTTCTGCGCGATCTCCGGGGTGTGCCGGTGCGCGCCCGCGATGCTGTAGGCCCGCATCGAGCCCATCACCTCGGAGCCGAGCAGGCCGACATCCAGTTTGCGGCCGGCGCCCGAAGTGCCGCTGACGGCAACCACATTCACCCGCGGCTCGATGATGCCGGCGGCGATCGCCGGGGCCAGCGCCAGGCTCGACACGGTCGGGTAGCAGCCGGGGACCGCGATCCGGGTGGCGCCGCGCAGCTTGTCGCGGCCGCCGGGCAGTTCGGGCAGCCCGTAGGGCCAGTGGCCGGCGTGCGGGGTGCCGTAGTACTTCTCCCAGGCCGCGCCGTCGGTGAGCCGGAAGTCGGCGCCGCAGTCGATGATGATCGTGGATTGCGGCAATGCCGTGGCGATCGCGGCGGACTGGCCGTGCGGGAGTCCGAGGAAGACCACGTCGTGGCCGGACAGCTCCTCGACGGTGGTGGGCGCGAGCACCCGGTCGGCCAGCGGCAGCAGATGCGGCTGCAGCTCACCGAGGGTGGACCCGGCATTGGACCCGGCGGTCAGCGCCCCGATCTCGAGGCGCCCGCTTCGGTAGGCCGGATGGGAGAGGAGCAGGCGCAGCACTTCACCCCCCGCGTACCCGCTCGCACCAGCTACCGCGACCCGCAGGGGCCCGTTCGAGGTATCCACCATGTGATGATTATGCACGACTGTGCAAGCTCATTCACAACCGGGCGGAAATCTGACAGGAAGCGCCGCTTACGGCACACTCGACAGCGCCATGTACGACGACGCCACCCAACCGCTGCCGGTTGTCGGCCCCCAACCGGGCCGTACCCAGGCACCGGAAACGCCGAACCCAGCTCCCCGCCGCTCGCGGCGCGCCCAGGGCGACTCCACTCCCCCGCGCGCGAGCCGTCGTCGTACCGAGGATCGCCGCGACGCACCCCGGACCGTAAAGAACGCACCGCCGCCGAACGCGAGCGCGACAAGCGCCTGCGGCTGGCCGGACGCGGCATCATGGCAATGGTCGCGGCCGGCGTGATGGGCATCACCGGCATCGTCTGGTACGGCGAGACCAGCCTGGACCAGGGCTTCACCCGCTCCGGCGCGATCTCCCCCGAGGACGTGAACCTCGACGGCGACATCAACATGCTGCTGATCGGCCTGGACACCCGAAAAGACCTGAACGGCAACGATCTCCCCAAGGAGATCCTGGATCAGCTGCACGCCGGCGACGGCACCGAGGGCGGCTACAACGCCAATTCGCTGATCCTGGTGCACATTCCGAAGGACCTCAAGCACATCGTCGCGTTCTCCATCCCGCGCGACGACTACGTGGCCGTCCAGGGCATCCCCGGCTACGACCACGCCAAGATCAAGGAGTCCTACGGCCTCAAGAAGTACACGGTCGAGGAGAAGCTCAAGGCGAAGGGCATGGCCGAGGGTCCCGAACTGGAGCGCCAGGGCCGGGAAGCCGGGCGCGCCAGCATCGTTCAGACTGTGAAAGCGCTCACAGGCGTGCCGATCAACCGGTTCGCCGAGGTCTCCCTGGCGGGCTTCTACGATCTGGCGACCGCGCTCGGCGGCGTGGACGTGTGCCTCAACCACGCCGTGGACGACAGCTACTACTCCGGCGCGCAGTTCCCCGCCGGACCCCAGCACCTCGACGGCTCCGACGCGCTCGCCTTCGTGCGGCAGCGGCACGGCCTCGAGAACGGCGACCTCGACCGCACCCACCGCCAGCAGGCATTCCTCACCTCGGTCGCGAACTCGATGAAAAGCTCGGGCACGCTGACCAATCCGGGACGGCTGAAGGCGCTCATCGACGTGGCGCACAAGGACGTGGTGCTCTCCGACGGCTGGAGCCTCACCGATTTCGCCACCACCCTGGGCCGTGCGGACTCGCCGTCGGTGGAGTTCCGCACCCTGCCGGTACTGCGCTACGACAATGTCGACGGCCAGGACGTCAACGTCATCGATCCGGTGGCGATCAAGAAGACGGTCCGCGAGGCGTTCGGCGTCTCCACCCCGGCCGCGCCCAGCGCCCCGGTCGTCACCCCCACCTCGACGCTGGACGTGGTCAACGCCAGCGGCACCCCCGGCCAGGCGGCCAAGGTGTCGAAGCTGTTGACCGACAAGGGATTCCCCGCCGGTGAGGTCGCCAACGCCTCCTACGTGACGGCACCAGCTCGACGGTCTACTACGGCGCCGGCGCGGACACCGACGCCAAGCAGGTCTCCGAGATGTTCGGCGGCCTGCCGGTCAGCCCGTCGACCTCGGTCTCGGCCGGGCACGTGAAGCTGGTCGTCGGCAGCGACCTCGACATCCCCGCCACCCTGGACCCGACCGCGACCTCCACCACCCCGACCACCACCGCCAACGGCTCCAGCAACAGCCTGGCCGCGACCACGGACACGACCACCTCGGACGCGCCCGACTCCGGCAAGCCGGTGACCACAACCATCGGCTCGAAGATCCCCTGCGTGAACTGACGCTGACTGAACTGACGCTCGTGAAGTGACCGTTCGTGAAGTGACGCCGCCCTGCCCGACCGCGTGACCCACCGCCGAAATACGGAGTGCGCCATGACGAAGACCGAGCTTTTCCGCAGTCTGCACCACGGTGACCGCCCGCTGGTCCTGCCCAACGCATGGGACTTCGGGTCCGCGGCCATGCTCGCCGAGGCGGGCTTCCCGGCGCTGGGCACCACCAGCCTGGGCGTCGCCGCCGCGGCCGGGCTGCCCGACGGCACCGCCGCTACCCGCGCCGAAACCCTCGCCCTGGCCCAGCGGCTCGGCCGGCTGACCATCCCGGTCACCGTCGACATCGAGGGCGGATTCAGCACCAACGCCGCCGAAGTCGCGGAGTTCTGCGCGGAACTCGTGCGAGCGGGTATCGCGGGAATCAACCTGGAGGACAGCCGATCCAACACGGAACTGGCCGACCCGCGCGAGCACGGTGAGCTGATCGCCGCGGTGAAGGCCCGCGTGCCCGAGCTCTTCATCAATGCGCGCACCGACACCCACTGGCTCGGCATCGACACGGACTCCACCCTGGAACGCGTCCTGCACTACGAGAAGTGCGGCGCGGACGGCATCTTCGTGCCCGGCATCACGGACCCCGAAGGAATTCGCACCCTCACCGCCGCACTGACCGCGCCCCTGAACATCCTCTTCTCCCCCGCCGGCCCGACCGTGGCCGAGCTGGGTGCGCTGGGCGTCCGGCGCATCAGCACAGGTTCCCTGCTGTATCGCGCAGCGCTGGCCGCGGCGGTGCACACGGCCGAATCGGTCGCCCACGGCCATCCCTTGGTCGCCGAAATCCCCAGTTACGCAACAATTCAGCGCGTTCTGGAGCCGTAGCCGAGCAACAGCCGCGCTGGGTCACCTATCGAGTACCCGGATCTGTTCGGCGGTCTGCAACTTGTCCGGGTTGCGGATCGCATACAGTCCCGTGATCCGGTCACCACTAGTTTCGATCAGCTGAACGGTGTCGAGCAGTCCCTCAGCCGTGCGCAACAGGACGGCGGGCCGCGCATTGAAGGTGCCGAACTCGACGAGCATGCCCGCCACACCATTCCGGGCCAGCCGCACCAGATAGCTCGCGACCCGCTCCGCGCCGGCGACCGGTTTCCCCGCCACAGTGACCTTGCCGCCGCCGTCGGAGATCTGCACCACGTCCGGCGCGAGCACATCCATCAGCGTCTGCATATCGCCGGTCTGTGTGGCGATCAGGAACCGTTCGATCACCGCCCGGCTGGTCTCGGCGTCGGGTTCGAACCGCTTGCGGCGCTCCCGCACATGCGCTCGAGCCCGATGCGCGATCTGCCGCACTGTGGCATCGGATTTGCCTACCATCGCGGCGATTTCCACGAGACTGTGCCCGAACACCTCCGACAGCACGAACACCGCACGCTCGGTCGGCCCGAGCGTTTCCAGCACCAGCAGCATGGCCATCGACACCGATTCGGCCAGCAGCACATCCCGGCCCGCGTCGTCGTCCGTCCGGATAGGTTCCGGCAGCCAGCTACCCACATACTCCTCGCGCCGCCGGCGCACGGTTCGCAGGTGATTGAGCGCCTGCCGCGTCACGATGGTGGTCAGGTACGCCCGCGGATTCTCGACCCGCGCCCGGTCCGTCTCGCGCCATCGCAGATAGCTGTCCTGCACCACGTCTTCGGCGTCGGCCGCACTCCCGAGCAGTTGATACGCGACCGTGAACAGCAGCGGCCGCAGCCCGTCGAATTCCTCAACCCCATTCACCGCGGCCCTGATCCCCATCCCCATCCCCATCCCCGAAGCCTAGCCACAAGCCCCCACGTTAACTCACTGGACGCCATGTACAGTGAGCCCGACTACCCGGCGACCCGAGGGGAATTCCCATGTCCAGCACCGATCCGACCCCGCTGACTCTGGCCGGCCGCTTCAACTACTACTCCAGCACCTACCTCGGTGCCGTCTCCCGCTTCTACGCGCGTGTGCACCGCCGTCTCTACAACCGCTTCGGCGGAACGCGGTTTGCCACTCTCTTCGGCGACCCGGTCTTCGAACTGACGGTTCGCGGCCGGAAGTCCGGTGAGCCGCGGCCCGTCATGCTGATGCTTGTCCGGTCCGGCGACGATCTTCTGGTGTGCGGTTCTAACGGCGGTAACCATGGCGTTCCCAATTGGTGGAAGAACCTGCTCGCCACTGACAAAGCCGAAGTCCGAATCGGTCGCGACTCCTTTGCCGTGACCCATCGGGTAGTCACCGACCCTGCCGAATACGAAGCGCATTGGCGCACTCTCACGGCCACGTATCCCCATTTCGATACGTACCGGGCTCTGAGTCCCCGCACCTTCCCCATCGCTGTGCTGACTCGCGCCTGACAAACAAAAAGGACCAAAAGATAAAAGACGCCTGGAGAAGGGAGAGGGGCTGGCTGGGTTGGGAGGCTCGCTCACCTACCAGCCCCATTACGGCTCGGCCGTGGATCGGCCCGGTGTGGAGGTACAAGCATTCTGAAGTTGTCGAGGTACATGCACCGTGAGGGTGCGCGGAGAGAAGGCTGAGGTCGTCTCGATTCTTTAGCCTTGGGTCTTTGTCGGTCTTTGGGTTTGTGTCTCGAGAAGGTGATCCGTGCAGTCCGTGGGCCGGGATCGGCGGCTCACGGCACCCAACCTGGCGTCAGCCCAAGTGCGGTAGGGCAGGCGAGGCGACCACACTCTATGTAGTTTTGCGCACGCCAGCAGGACACGAGCAGCACTGGATTCACGCAGCCCGTGAGCGCCACTTTCGTGAACTGGAATCGATGGCAGCGGCGATCGACTGCCCCACGTGATGGCGATCGTTCACGCGCGGAGTTCCGGTGGGATCAACACTCTTCGGTGCAATCCACCCCGTTCGACCCCGATCGGGTGAGTCTTTGGCCATGACAACGGTTTTCCAGCCATCGGGCCCATCATTGACCAACGCGTGGCAGTGATCGCACGCGAGAGTCAGGTTGTTGATATCGGTGGGACCGCCTTTGGCCCAACCGTTCACGTGGTGGGCGGCGCACATCGAGGCGGGTTGTTCACAACCCGGACGGGTACATCCCTTATCGCGGGCAATCAATGCGAGGCGTTGAGCGCGGTTCGCCGTGCGGCGAGAACGCCGCAGGTACAGCGGCATCCCGTCCCCGTCGAGGACCGCGATCACCGGGTGGCTGCCCTCAGCCATCTTCAGCGCCTCGTTGATCGAGACCTGCGTGCCGGTGTTGGTGGTCGCCACCCCGGTCCCGTTCTCCAGATCGGACAGGCTCATGGTGAGAACAACCTCGACCGGCAGACCCCGGTGCATCCCGAGCGCGCGCATGTTCACGCCCGGCTGCATCAGGGCGAGCATGGCGTCGTGGGTGCGCTGCCCTGCATCACGCCGATCCCGGCCCGCAGCAGCGTCGAGAACGCTGTCGGCGATGAACCCGCCACTGGCGGTGGGGCTTTCGGTGTCTTCGGGGTTGCACATGCCCGGGCGTGCGAGCTTGGCGAACACCGCATCCAGGCACGCCCGCAGTTCGGGAGTGATCCACCCTTCGATCCGCGACATTCCATCCACGCCGGGGCGGCACAGGGTGATCCCGCGGCGGCGGCGACGGTCGGCATCGGAGACAACCTTCCCGTCCGGATCCAGCTGGGCGAGGATGTCGCGCCCGATCTTCGGGAGGTCATCGGGCCAGCCTTCACGGGAGTAGTCGACGAGGATCTCTTCGGCTTCGGTGCGCGCTTCGGCGGGAATGTCGGCCGGGAGGTGGTCCATTACGTCCATGATGTTGCGCACGTGATCCCGCGAGATATCGCCGGCCGCAAACGCTTCCGCCATGACAGGGAGCACTGCGGGCCGCAGGTGTCCGCTCGGTTCGAAGAATTCCCCGCAGTGATGAGTGACCTTCACCCGGAGTGAGGCGTCGTAGCGTGAGAGTCCGAGGGTGTGCCGCAGGAACGGCACCATCTTCCCCGCACCGCTGCGCGCATGCAGTGACCGCTCCCCGGCTTCGATAATCAGCCGCGTATCCAATGCGGCCAGCTGCCTTTTGCAGGCCTCCAGCTGCTGCATCAACGCCACGACATCCTCATCGGAGAACTGAGTCATCGTGGAGTTCTGAACGGATTCGCTCAGGGTCGAGACCGCGGCCGCCAGTTCAGCGATACCGCAGTCGTCGAGTGTCACCTCATTCGAATCCATGTGCTAATCCTACGCCGATCCAACCACGATCAATAGCTGAATTGCATTGTGATACAAGCATTTTCAGAACCCCGCCCAGCAGAACCAACCAATCGCTTGCCACCTTCCATGCCGGTTGGTACCGTTCTCGCGACCGTGACATCACGCAAGGAGGTGAGACCCATGAACGCTGATTCCATATGGGTGCTCCCCATCGTGGTCACGGTCGGGCGTACGAAGTAAATGTCGCCGGGAGCGCTTGTGTAGCAAGGCATTCCCGAGAGGCAGAACATCATGCATTTCATTGCGCAGGCATCGAATAACGGTGTCATCGAACGTGAATTCCGACTGGGCGAGATCACCGGTGTGTTGTGGTCCCCCGAATCCCATTCCGAGGGTGCGCCGTTGATCCTGCTGGGTCACAGCGGCGGCATGCACAAGAAGGCGCCGAATCTGGCGACGACGGCGCGTCATCTGGTGACACAGAGCGGCTATCGGGTGGCCGCGATCGATGCCCCGGGGCACGGCGATCGGCCGCGTAGCGACGAGGATCAGCGGTGGGCCGATGCGCTGCACGCGGCGCGGGCGGCCGGCGAACCGATGGATTCGATTATCGCCGAGTACAACACCTCACTGGCGGAGCGGGCCGTGCCCGAATGGCAGGCCACCTTGGACGCGCTCCAGGCGCTGCCCGAGATCGGCCCGGACGCACCGTTCGGGTATGGCGGCGTCACCTTGGGCACCGTCATCGGGATGTGGCTGACCGCCGTCGAGCCCCGCATCCAGGCCGCGACCTTCAACAGCGTCTTCGTCTTCGACGCGCTGTTCGATATCGCACGCAAGATCACCGTCCCGCTCACGCTCCAAGTGGCTTGGAACGATGAGGAAATCGATCGCCGGCCCAGCTTCGACCTGTTCGAAGCCTTCGCATCCGAGGACAAGACGCTGTTGGCCACGCCGGGCCGGCACAACCAAATGTCCAAGACACAGCCTGATTTCGCGGCCGCGTTCCTGCGGCATCACTTGGGTCGGTGAGCAAAAGAATCCGTCGGGCAACCGCGGAGAGGTGAATGGGGAGGTGGGTCGACCCGCTTCCCTCTTCAACATATATCGCAGACCGGGGCTTGCGGCAAGACCCCGGCCGTGCTGCAGAATCGCTGCCCGAAGCTGATAACCACGGGAAACGGGGTAGTGCGAGTGCGTAGAACCGATGCTGACGTGATCATCGTGGGTGCGGGCCCGACGGGTCTGATGCTGGCCGCCGAACTGCGGCTGGCGGGGGTGCGGCCGGTGGTTCTGGAGCGGCAGCCGCAGTTGCGGACGGTTCCGAAGGCCAACGGACTCGGCGGGCAGATCCTGCGGCTGCTGGATTACCGGGGGCTGACCCGACGGCTCGCTGAGATCGGCGTGGATGCCGGGCCCACCGCGGCGATTCCGTTCGGCGGATTGCACGTGGATCTCAGTCCGCTGGCCGATTCGCCGTTGCAGGCCATGCACCTGCCGCAGCCGAAACTCGAACAGCTGCTCGATGATTGGTCCACCGAACTCGGCGCGGAGGTGCGCCGGGGCCACGAGGTGACGGCCCTCGAGCAGGACGACGCCACGGTAACCGTGGACGTGCACGGTCCCGACGGCGAATACCGGCTCACCGCACACTATGTCGTGGCCTGCGACGGTGCGCGCAGCCGCGTCCGCGGCATGGCTGGCGTCGACTTTCCCGGCACCACGTATCCGGAGGTCAACCGGTTGGGTCAGGTCAGCGTGCCGGACTCGCTGACGCAGCTCGACAACGGCGACCTGGAAGTTCCCGGGCACGGCACCGTCGCGGCCGGTTTCACCCGCACCGAGCACGGCGTATTCGCGATGGGGTCGCTCGCTCCCGGCTCCATGATGATCCAGACCACCGAGGACACCACCGCCGACACCGACGACAACGAGCCGATGACCCTGGCCGAGTTGCAGGACAGCATCCGCCGCATCCTCGGTGTCGACCTTCCCCTCGGCGACCCGATTCGCCTGTCCCGCTATCAGTTCCAGGCCCGCCAGGCCGAACGGTACCGGGCCGGGCGGGTTTTCATCGCCGGCGACGCCGCGCACGCCTTCCCGCGACCGGTGTCGGCCTCAACGCGGGCATGCTCGACGCGATCAACCTGGCCTGGAAATTGGCCGCCGACCTGCACGGCGGGGCGCCGGCGGGACTGTTGGACAGCTATCACGAAGAACGCCACTTCGCGGGCGCCCGCATCATGATGCAGACCCAGGCGCAGGTGGCGTTGCGGCGCGGCGACGATCCGGCGGCACTGGCCCTGCGTGCGCTGTTCCAGGAACTCCTCACCGACGAGCCCGCCCTGCGCCGGGTGGGCGCCCTCATCGCGGGCACCGACCTCCGCTACCCGCTGCCGAACCCCAACCGCCACCCCCTGACCGGCACCGTCGTCCCCGACCTGCCATTGCGGACCGGCCAGGCGGACACGCGTGTCGCGGATCTCCTGCGCACTGCCCGCCCGTCCTGCTCGTGCTCGCCGACCGTCCGGACCTACACGAGATCGCCGCCGACTGGGCCGGTCGCGTCGACATCCACACCGCCGCCACCGACGACCGGCCGGCCGACGCCCTGCTGATCCGTCCGGACGCCCACATCGCCTGGGCCGCAACGGTGGACGAGGAACCTGACTCCGCGGCGGCCGCGCTGCGGGATGCGCTCACGCACTGGTTCGGAGCCGCAGACGTGAAGGCCGAAGCCGCTGTCAGCTGAGCGGATGAACGGGTGCGCGGCAGTGCGTGGCAGCGTGGCCGCGTGGCCGCGTGGCCGATGATGCCGGCAGCTGTCCGGACCACCGCCGGGTCCTTCCCACGCAGGGCCACCCGCTTCTTGCGCGCCGGACCTGCCTGGCACCGGGCGATTCGAGGCGCGGCTGCCGCACCCCGGTCGCCCCAGTCAGTGACTGACTGGATCGGCCACAGCACTGATCCCCTCTGCCCGGGCTCTCGGCCGAACTCGGCTTCCAGCGTTCAATTCCCCTATGCCGCCCAACGCGGCAGCGGAGCGAAATCGCTTGGAAGGACCGGGAAATGACCGAGTATGTAGCGCTCGAGCACGGGCGGATCGCGTGTGACGTGACCGGTGACGGCCCCTTGGTGGTGCTGTCCCATGGCATGGGGACCTGGCGGCGGGACTTCCGTCACCTGGTCGCCCCGCTGGCCGCCGCCGGGTACCGGGTGGTGAACGTCGACATGCGCGGCCACGGCGAATCCACTCTGGATTTGGCCGTCCGTGACCGGCAAAGCCGCCATCAGCCGCACCGACGTGGCCCTCGACTTGCTCGGAATCATCCGGCATTTCGGGGGCCGGGCGGTCATTGTCGGGCATTCGCTGTCCGGCGGTTCGGCCACCATCGCGGCGGCCGAGGCCCCGGAGCTGGTGTCGGCGATCATCGAGATCAACCCGTTCACGCTGACCCAGAGCATCGACCTCGGAGCGATGTGGAGGGACCGCCGCCATCGCCGGGGCATGTTCGAACTGGTCGGCACTCAGCTGTTGAAGTCGCCCCGCCTGTGGTTCCGCTACCTCGACGGCGTGGCATACCCGACCCAACCCGCCGATCACGCCGACTACCTCACCGAACTCCGGGCCCTGCTGGAACGACCGGGTCGCTGGGCGGAATTCATGAAGACCGGGAAGACCACCCCGGCCGACGCCGCGGCCCGGTTGCCCGAAGTCCGGTGTCCCGCACTGGTGATCATGGGTGCGCAGGATCCGGATTACCCGCGCCCCGAGGACGAAGGCCGGGCGATCGTGGCGGGGCTGCCGGCCGGTCTCGGCCAGTACGCCCTGATCGACCAGGGCGGCCACTACCCGCACGCCCAGTTCCCCGACCGGGTGGCCGAGCTGATGATCCCGTTCCTGCACCGCCACACCACGGGCAAGCGGGCCGGATCGGTCAGCAACTGACCGTGACAGCCGTCCCCGGCGACTGGGATGATCGCGGGGTGCCCGCGACCCGCACCGTTGTCTTCGTCGTCTTCCAAGGCATGCAGATCTCCGAACTGGCGGGGCCGCTCGACGTCTTCGCGCTTCTCAACGACATCGTCGAGACACCGCCGGAGCGGCTGCCGCCGGATTTGCGGGCGCCCGCGAGCGCTGTCGGCGCGGATGCGGTCGACTCCGCACCGCCGTATCGGCTGCTGACGGCGTCGCCCGGCGGACTGCCCATCGAAGCCGATGGCGGGCTGACCCTCTCGGTCGCGCATTCGCTCGACGACATCGCCGCCGGTGACGACTTCGACACTCTCATCGTGGTCGGCGGCGATGTGTCCGGGCCCGGCGCGGCGGCGGTGGTCCCCGCCTTGCCGGCCCTGGCCCGCAAGGCTCGCCGGGTGACGTCGGTGTGCGCGGGCGCGCTGCTACTGGCCGCCGCGGGACTGCTGGACGGCTACCGCGCAACCACCCACTGGGGCTCGACCGCCCTACTGGCCCAACGCTATCCGCGGGTGACGGTCGAGCCGGATCGCATCTATGTCCGGGATCGCAACCGCTGGACCTCGGCGGGCATGTCCGCGGGCGTCGATCTCGCCCTGGCTCTGGTCGAGGACGACCACGGCCGGGAGACGGCCGCCATGATCGCGCGGGTGTATGTGGTGTTCACCCGCCGGCCGGGCGGACAAGCCCAGTTCAGTGCCCAATTACGCAGCCAGCCCGCCCGGACGCCCGCCATCCGGGCCGTGCAGCAGTGGCTGCCCGACCACCTCGGCGCGGAACTCACGGTGAGCGAACTGGCCGCCCGTGCGGGCATGAGCGAACGCCATTTCGCCCGCGCCTTCCGCGCCGAAACAGGTTGCACGCCAGCGGCATTCGTGGAGGCTCTGCGAGTGGAGGCGGCCCGCCGTCTGCTGGAGTCCACCGAACTGACCATCGGCGCGATCGCCCGCCAGGTCGGTTACCGCCACGGCGAGACCCTGCACCGCGTCTTCACCCGCCGCCTGGCCACCACACCCGAGCGCTACCGGCAGCATTTCGCCATGGGCCCGGCTCAGGTGGCGGGAGCCGGCGAGTAGATCCACCAAGTTCGTTGCGGCCATTCAGATTTGAAGACCTGGATGCGATAGTTCACCCAGTCGCCGGTGTCGGGCGACAGCACCCGGACCGGACGTCGCTCGCTGTCGCCGGGACCGACTTCGTTGGACCAGAAGCGATCCCACTTCGGAGCCGCGCTATACCAGTCGACGATGGCCGCAATCTTTTCGGGCGAGTGGATCGCGGGGGCCATGTACCGGAACCCGTACACCATGAAATGCGCTTCGCGTTCCCATATTGGACAGCGTCGCGCCTTGCCCCCTGGCCCCGCTGATCGGGATGCTTTCCAGGCCGGACGAGGGAGCGCACGGCGACGGCGGGCGTCTGCGATGCTACCGCGGACCGCATCGACCCCGATGGGACCGCGTCGCGCGCCGAAAGACGGGCCCGCGGCGCGGCGGTGGAACCAGAACCTCGGGTCCACCGGCCGCAGTCGGCCTCGGCCCGCACGGCAGTCCCTCAAGCGACCGCGATGTGCTGGTGATCGGTGCGGATGCGGCCGTCCTCGTCGAGTGCGAGCACATCCATGCCGCCGCCGACCACACTGCCGTCGGCGGTCACCATGGACCAGGTGAAGGCGATGACGTGGTTCAGTAGCGCGGTCGCCTCGCCGCGCTGCACGAAGCGGTGACCGGTGCCGATGAACATGTCGTAGGCGCGCTCGACGCGGCGTTCGAGGGCGTGGTGGCCGCGGACCTCGAGGGCCGGGATCGGGAAGTTCAGGTTGGCGGCCGCCTCGCGCATGTCCTCGGGCGGATCGACGAGGATCTGGGCGCCGTCCTCGGCCCACAGGTCGCGGATGAGCTTGCGGCGCGCGTCCGGGTCGGACTCGTTCCACTGGGCGAGGTAGCGGCTGGCGAAGTCGTTGATGTCGATGTCGGTGTTCGTCATGACCATGAGTCTGCGAGGAATCGATGCGGTGCGCGATTCCCTGCAGGGAATGACAGACACAGCCCTCCAGGGAATGACGAACGCAGCCCGCAGGAAATGACGAGCACAGCCGTCGAGGGAATGGCAGACACTCCCCTCCAGGGAATAACGCAGGGCCGCACGCGATTCCAGCGTGCGGCCCTGCGTCGAGTCTCGGGTGTCAGTTCCCGGCGAGTACCGCCAGCACCGGCTCCGACAGGAAGAACGGCTCCAGCCGTTCGCGAATCAGCTTGGCCAGCACGCCGTTCCGCTTCGCGGCCTCCACCACGGCCGGGCCGTAGCGCAGGATCTCCTCGGCCACGACCGCCTCGGACAGGCCCAGCTCGGGCAGCATGGCGGCCAGGGTGTGGTCGCCGTACTTCTCGAAGAACACCTCGACGCCCTGGTCCACCAGCACGCCGACGTATTCCTTGTTGCGGGTGGTCAGCGCGATTTGGTAAACGATCTGCGCGAGGTCTTTCAGGTCCTGCTGGGACAGGTACTCGCGCAGTCCGGCGACCGGTTCCCCGGCGTGCAGGTCCCAGAACTCCATGGCGGCGTCGTGCACGGGCGCGTCGCGCAGCATTTCGCGGATGGCGTTGTTGGTGCGCTTGAGCGCGAATTGCGCTCCCTTACCGGCCATTTCGCCGATGAAGGTGCCGCCGGCCTTCTCAGCGGCTTTGCGCGCGGTCTTGGCGGCGTTGGTGCCCATCGAGACCAGCGATCCGACGCCGGGAATCTTCGAGGCGAGCTGCTTGTTGGTCTCCATGAGATCGTCGACCAGCTTGTCCACGAACTTGGCGGCCACGGTCGCGATCAGGGGGCTCTCGGTGAGTCGTTCCAGGATGCGTTCCTGGGCCTGGTGCATGCCGAAAAGCTTCTCGAGCAGCTGCTCGACGGGCTCGCGGTCGACCACGTCACCGAGGGTGTAGTCGGTGTTGCCGGCGATGTCGTCGTAGAGCGAGTCGGCCAGCGTGCCGACCATCTCGCCCAGCACCGGGCTGCCGCCGATGAGGTCGATGACGTTGGCGACGGTCTGCTTGGCCTGATCGATCTCGACCACGTCGCGGAAGATGATGGTGTCGGCGACGCCGATCACCGCTTCCACGTCGCGGGCGATCACTTCGGCGAAGCGGTCGCCGGAGACCTCGGCGACAATGAAGTCGACCTGCAGATCCAGCAGCTTCTCGGCGATTTCACGAGGCTCGGTCAAAGTTCCACCCAATCTAAGAGGGAACGCCGGACCTACTCGGAATCGTTGCCGTGCATCGATTTTCGAATTTGATCCAGACGTTCCCGCGCGGCCTTGGCGCGCGCATCCCACTGTTCCTCTACGCTACGGCCCACGGGTGTCTGCCGATCGAGCTCGCCCATCCCCTGCGATGTCCCGTAGCGCTGCTCGACCTTATCGCGAACTGACTCGAAAGTAGGGACGCCCGCGGAGGTGTACCCGCCCGCCGCCGGCCCGGTGGGGATACCCGCAGGCGGTACCGGTATCCCGGTTGCCACCGGACCCGCTCCCACCTGCCCGGATACCCCGGCCGTCTCAGACTGTGAATAGCTTTCCACCGGCAGGGTGTCAGGAGTCACATCGATGACATCCGGCGCATGACCGAGGGTGTCCGTCAAGGACTGCGCCACCGCGTGCAGGGCGGCCAGACCGGCCCGGCCGTCGGAGGCGGCCGCGACCACGGCCGCGAATTCGGCGTCCGGCAGCTGCGCCAACAACGCCACGATTTCCTGGGCATCGCTCATGGTTTCCAGGCTACGCATTGACCGCGCCCCGCGGGGTGACGTACCGTGAGGGCGTCGCAATCCAGTGGATGCAGGTCGACGCATAGTCCCTCCCACGCGATTTCCTTCTTCACCGAGCAGGTCCCGCACATGCGGCGATCACTCGACATTCATCTGCGGTCCACAGACCGCCCTCGGCCGTATGCGGCCACCTCGAGGAGAAACATCATGACAACCACCAAAATCCGGCCCCCGGTCGTATCCGATGATCCGGCCCAGGCCCTCGACCACATCGAAACACTCACTCCCGCAACGGGACTCCTGGATATCAACGGCCAGAACGGCGTATTGCGCCTGAAGGGCTACTTGCCCGACCCGCACGATATCCACGTCCCGGCTCGCCTGATCCGCTCCCACGGACTGCGCCGCGGCGATGTCGTCGCCGGGCTCGCGCAGCCGAATACCAAGGGCGGCAGGCAAGCTCCGCTCGTCCGCGTCGACACGGTCAACGGCCGACCGGCCGCCGAGCTCGGGGCACGCCCGCACTTCCGGGACCTGACCCCCATCCACCCCGATGAGCGGTTGCGGCTGGAAACCCAGTCCGGCAAGCTCACCACCCGCGTCACCGACCTCATCATGCCGATCGGCAAGGGACAGCGTGCGCTGATCGTCGCGCCGCCGAAGGCGGGCAAAACCTCTGTGCTGCAGTCGATCGCGCACGGCATCGCGGTCAACCATCCGGAGGTGCACCTCATGATGGTGCTCGTCGGCGAACGCCCCGAGGAGGTTACCGAGCTGTCGCGCGGTGTCCCCGCCGAGGTCGTCGCCGCCACCTTCGACCACTCCCCCGCCGAGCAGACCGCGCTCGCCGAGCTGGCCATCGAACGGGCGCAGCGCCTGGTCGAGGAGGGCCACGATGTCGTGGTCCTGCTCGACTCGCTCACCCGGCTGGCTCGCGCCTACAACACCTCCGGACCGGCCTCGGGCCGAATCCTCTCCGGCGGCGTCGACTCCACTGCACTGCTGCCGCCCAAGCGTTTCCTGGGCGCGGCCCGCAATATCGAGAACGGCGGATCGCTGACCATCGTGGCCAGCGCGCTCGTCGAAACCGGTTCGCTCGCCGACACCGTCATCTTCGAGGAGTACAAAGGCACCGGCAACGCCGAACTGAAACTCGACCGCACCCTGGCGGGCCGCCACATCTTCCCCGCCGTGGACATCGCCAAATCCAGCACCCGCCGCGACGAACTACTCCTCCACCCGGCCGAACGCCAGGCCGTCGACACCCTGCGCCGCACCCTGGCCGACGTCGACGATCAGCGCGCCCTCGAACTACTCCTCGACGGCCTGCGCAAGACCGGCAGCAATGCCGAATTCCTGGCCAACATCATCCGGAAGTAAGCCGCTTGGGCGGCAGCACACCGGCCACCCAGCCCGAGACCCGCTCCGCCCAGCCGGGGAACCCGATCAGATCGTTGTGCAGGCCACCCGGATAGATCACCAGCTCCTTGGGCTCCGGTGCGGCGGCGAACAATTCACGCCCCATCCGCACGGGCAACAGTTCGTCGGCGTCGCCGTGCATGATCAGCACCGGGCAGCTCAGCTTCTTGATCCGCTTCAGACTCGGATAGGCATTGGGCACGAAAACCTTCGGCAGGAATGGATAGACCGCCGTGGCAGCGTCCCGCATGCTCGTGAACGTCGACATCAGCAGCAGGGCGGCCGGCGGAAAGGCATTCGCCAACTCGAGCATCACTCCCCCGCCGAGCGACTTCCCCAAATACACAACCCGCCCGGCATCGACCCCGGTCTGCGCCAGCAACGCGTCCCGCGCCACCCGAACATCCCGATAGGTCCCGTCTTCACCCGGCCGCCCGGTACTACGCCCGTACCCCCGGTAATCGAAGACCATCACATCGAACCCGGCCGCCGCGAGCATCGCCAGCATCGGCGACCGGTCCCCGATGTTCCCCCCATTCCCGTGTGCGAACAGTATGTGCCCCAGCGGCTCCCCGGCCGCTCGCACAAACCACGCATTGACGGTCTCGCCGTCCGAGGTCCGCAGATACAGATCCTCGTAGGCGAATCCGTACATATCTGGAGTCGCCACGATGCCGCGCTCGCCCGGTTGATAGCTGAGCGCATTGAGGACAGGCGTCGCCGGATGCCACATGGCTCCTTCTTACCGCACTGTCGCCAGGACCTGACACTCCGGCCAGTATGGAACGGCGGCAATTCTGAAATGCCTTGCATAACACTGTAATTCGGCTATCTATCGTGGTTGGGTCGGGGTAGAATTAGCACATGGATTCGAATGGGGTGACACTCGACGACTGCGGTATCGCTGAACTGGCGGCCGCGGTCTCGACCCTGACCGAAACCATCCAGAAGTCCACGATGGCCCAGTTCTCCGATGAAGACGTCGTGGCGTTGATGCGGCAGCTCGAAGCCTGCAAGCGGCAGCTGGCGGCATTGGATACGCGGCTGATCATCGAAGCCGGAGAGCGTTCACTCCACGCCCGCAGTGGTGCGGGGAAGATGGTGCCGTTCCTGCGGCACACCCTCGGACTGTCCCGGTATGACGCCGCATTGCGGGTGAAGGTCACTCATCACTGCGGAGAATTCTTCGAACCGAGCGGACACCTGCGCCCGCCAGTTCTGCCAGCGATGGCGGAAGCGTTTGCGGCCGGCGATATCTCGCGGGATCACGTGCGCAACATCATGGACGTGATGGACCACCTCCCGACCGACATTCCCGCAGAAGCACGCGCGGAAGCCGAACAGATCCTCGTCGGCTACTCGCGTGACGGATGGCCGGACGATCTGCCCAAGATCGGGCGCGACATCCTGGCGCGGCTCGATCCGGACGGCAAGGTTGTTTCTGATGCCGACCGTCGGCGTCGGCGTGTGATCACCCTGTGCCGCCCCGGCGTGGATGGCATGTCGCGGATCGAAGGCTGGATCACCCCTGAGTTGCGGGCGTGCCTGGATGCGGTGTTCGCCAAGCTCGCTCGACCGGGTATGTGCAACGTGGAGGACCCGGAAAGCCCTTCTGCCTCTGGTGGGTTCATCGCCGACAGCGTTCTCGATGCTGCCGCGGGCCGGGACCGGCGTGATGCCGGGCAGCGCACCCACGACGCGCTGATGGCCCTGATGCAGCCGGGCGTGAACATGCGTGCCCTCGGCATGCACCGCGGGCTGCCGGTCGAGGTCGTACTCACCATGAGCCTCACCGACCTCGAAAACGGGACCGGCGTAGCCACCACCAACACCGGCACCCAGATCTCCATCAACGAAGCGCTGAAGATGGCCGAGGGAACTCACCCGGTGATCGCGGTTCTCGACGGGGACGGGATGCCGTTGTACTTGCAGCGGTCCCGCCGCACCGCCAACCGCGCCCAACGCCTCGCACTGATCGCCCGGGACAAGGGGTGTACCCGTCCGGGTTGTGAACAACCCGCCTCGATGTGCGCCGCCCACCACGTCACCGACTGGGCAAAAGGCGGACCGACCGACATCAACAACCTGACACTCGCGTGCGATCACTGCCACGCGCTCATCAAGGGCGGGCCCGATGGCTGGAAAACCGTTGTCATGGGCAAAGACTCACCCCATCGAGGCCGAACAGGGTGGATTGCACCCAAGAGTGTTGACCCGACCGGCACGCCGCGCGTGAACGATCGCCAACACGTGGGGCAGGCGATCGCCGCTGCCATCGATTCCAGTTGTCGAAAGTGGCGCTCACGGGCTGCGTGAACCAGTGCTGCTCGTGTCCTGCTGGCGTTCGCAAAACTACATAGAGTGTGGTCGCCTCGCCTGCCCTACCGGACCTGGGCTGACGCCGAGTTGGGAGCCGTGAGCCGCCGATCCCGGCCCACGGACTGCACGCATCACCTTCTCGAGACAAAAGACCCAAAGACCAAAGACGACCTCAACCTTCTCCCCGCGCACCCTCACGGTGCTTGTACCTCGACAACTTCAAAGTGCTTGTACCCCGACACCGGGCCGATCCACGGCCGAGCCGTAATGGGGTTGGTAGGTGAGCGAGCCTCCCAACCCAGCCAGCCCCTCTCCCTTCTCCAGGCGTCTTTTATCTTTTGGTCCTTTTCTCTGTCTTCTACAAACACCGCGGGCCCCAGCCCAATGGACTGAGGCCCGCGATCACACATCCAAAATCACCCGCGCAGAACAGCTCCCACTGAATCAGCAGCCCGAGCAACAGCAGCATCCCGCGCCGCACTCGCCTCATCCTCGGTGAGCGTCCGATCGGTAGCCCGGAAACGCAGAGCATAGGTCAAAGACTTGCGCCCCTCACCCGCCTGCGCACCCTCGTAAACATCGAACAAGGAGATATCTTCGAGAAGCTCACCGGCACCAGCACGAAGAGCAGTCTCCACGGTCACCGAGGGAACCGCCTTGTCGACACTGACCGACACGTCCTGCAGCACCGCGGGGAACGCGGAAACCACCGGGGTAGGCCGGATTTCGCGCAGCGGCAGAGCATCGAGATCGAGCTGGAAGGCGCAGGTCCGCGGCGGCAGGCCGGAGCGCTCCAGGACCGCGGGGTGCAGTTCGCCCGCGTGCCCGACGACTACGCCGTCCACGAGCAGTTCGGCACAGCGGCCGGGATGCCACGGAAGGAACTGGGTGGCACGACGTTCGATGGTGAGACCGGAAGCCTCGGCGATCGCGTCGACCAGCGCGAAGGCGTCCGACGCCTCGACCTGGCGGCCGGGACCCCACGGTCCGCGGGGTTCGCGGCGGCCGGTGAGGACCGCGCCGACGCGGGTCGGCTGCTTGGGCAGCGAGTCCAGCAGGACCTGGATCTCGGCGTCGGTGGGGCGACGGTCCACGGGGAGCGGGCCGACGGGGGCGGTCTGCTCGGTCGGCAGGGTGACCTGGCCGATCGCGTAGATCGCGAGATCACGCTGGCCGCGGGAGATGTTGCGGGCGGCGATCTCCAGCAGGCCGGGCAGCAGGGTCGTCGACAGCTCGGCGCGCTCGACGTCGAGGGGGTTGAGCACGCGCAGGGTGTTGCGGCGAGGGTCGTCCGCGTCCAGGCCCCAGGTGTCGAAGACGCCGGCGGCCATGAAGACGGGGGCGGGGACCTCGACGCAGCCCTCGAAGGCGAGGGCCTTGCTCACGGCGCGACGGCGCAGCTGGGCGGCGGTGAGGCCACGGCCGGCAGGGGCGGTGGGCAGCACCGACGGGATCTGGTCCAAACCCTCGAGGCGCAGCACCTCCTCCACCAGGTCGGCCGGCTGGGTGAGGTCGGGACGCCAGGTCGGCGGGGTCACGATGAGCTGCGGGTGACCCGCGTCGCTGACACCGACCTCGATGGCGCAGCCGACCTGCTGCAGGCGGCGGGTCGACGCGCCGGGCGCGTAGTGCACGCCCGCGATGCGGTCGGCCAGGTCGATGTCCATGGTGATCGGCTGCGGGGCCGGAACCGGCACCCGCACGTCGGTCAGCACGGATTCGACGGTGCCACCGGCGATCTCGGCCAGCAGGGTGGCGGCGCGATCGAGGGCAGCGAGGTTGACCTCGGGATCCACGATGCGTTCGAAGCGGCGGCTCGCCTCGGAGCCGAGCTTGTGACGGCGCGCGGTGCGGGCCACGGCCACCGGGTTCCAGGTGGCGGCCTCGAGCAGGATGTCGGTCGAAGTGTCGGACACCTCGGTGCTCGCGCCGCCCATGATGCCGGCCAGCGAGATGACGCCGGAATCGTCGGCGATCACCACGTCCTCGGCGTCGAGGGTGCGCTCCGCTTCGTCGAGGGTGCGCAGGGTTTCGCCGGTGTTGGCGCGGCGCACCACGAATCCGCCCTGCACCTTGTCGGCGTCGAAGGCGTGCAGCGGCTGACCCAGTTCGAGCATCACGTAGTTGGTGACGTCGACGGCCGGGGAGATCGGGCGCACGCCCGACAGCAGCAGGCGGCGCTGCAGCCACCACGGGCTGACGGCCTTCGGGTCGATGCCGGTGACGCGGCGCACCGCGAAACGCGTGCACTGCGACTCGGATTCGATCTTCACCGGCCAGGCCTCGACCTCGGAGTCCGGCAGCAGGCGCACGGCCGGGTCGCCGTACTCCAGGTCGAAGCCGCAGGCCAGTTCCCGGGCGAGGCCGCGCGCGGAGAACGCGTAACCACGGTCGGGGGTGATGGCCAGCTCGATGATGGTGTCGCCCAGGCCGAGCAGCTCGTTGGCGTCCGCGCCGGGCTCGGCGGTGCCGGGCTCGAGCACCAGGATGCCGCTGTGGTCCTTGCCGATGCCCAGTTCGGCGACCGAGCAGATCATGCCGTTGCTGGTGTGGCCGTAGGTCTTCCGCGAGGCGATCTTGAATCCGCCGGGCAGCTCGCCACCGGGCAGCACCACCACGACCAGGTCGCCGACGGCGAAGTTCCGTGCGCCGCAGACGATCTCCTGCAGCTCGGGGTTGCCGACGTCCACCTTGCAGAAACGGATCGGCTTCTTGAACTCGGTCAGCTCGGTGATCTCGGCGACGCGGCCGACCACCAGCGGCTTGTCGACGTCACCGCCGATGGGCGCCAGATGGTCCACCTCTTCGACCTCGAGACCGACCCGGACGAACCCCGCGTCGAGTTCCTCGGCCGTCACCGACCACCCGGGGGTGGTCCGCTGCAGGATGTCCGTCAGCCAGGACTGCGCTACTCGCACTTGACGTTTCGCTTCCTCGTATCGGGTCAGGTCAGGACTGGATGCCGAAGGGCAGCGTGAAACGCACGTCGCCCTCGACGATGTCGCGCATGTCGGGCAGGCCGTTGCGGAACTGCAGGGTCCGCTCCAGGCCCATGCCGAACGCGAACCCGCTGTACACCTCGGGGTCGATGCCGCTGGCGATGAGCACCTTCGGGTTCACCATGCCGCAGCCGCCCCACTCGACCCAGCCGGGGCCGCCCTTCTTGTCCTCGAACCACACGTCCACCTCGGCGGACGGTTCGGTGAAGGGGAAGAAGCTGGGCCGCATGCGGGTGGTCGTGCTGGGGCCGAACAGCGCCCGCGCGAACCCGTCCAGGGTGCCCTTGAGGTGGGCCATGGTCAGGCCCTTGTCGATGGCCAGGCCCTCGATCTGCGAGAACACCGGGGTGTGGGTGGCGTCCAGCTCGTCGGTGCGGAACGTGCGGCCCGGGCACACCACGTAGATCGGCAGCTCACGAGACAGCATGGTGCGCACCTGAACCGGCGAGGTGTGGGTGCGCAGCACCTGCCGCGACCCCTCCGGCGCGATGTGGAAGGTGTCCTGCATGGTGCGGGCCGGATGGTCGGGCAGGAAGTTCAGGGCGTCGAAGTTGAAGTGCTCGGTCTCGACCTCGGGGCCCTCGGCGACCTCCCAGCCCATGGCCACGAACACGTCCGCGACCCGCTCGGACAGCACCGAGATGGGGTGCCGGGCGCCCGAAGCACGCCGGTCGGCCGGCAGGGTCACGTCGATGGTCTCCGCCACCAGGACCGCCGCGTCGCGCTCGGCGAGCAGCTCGGCCTGGCGGGACTCGTAGGCCTGCGACACCCGGCCGCGCGCCACGTTCACCCGCTTGCCGGCGTCGGCCTTCTCTTCCTTGGGCAGCGTGCCCAGGGACCGCTGCGCCAGCGAGATCGGCGACTTGCCACCCATGTGTTCGGTCTTGGCGGTGGCCAGCTCGTCCAGGGTCGAGGCCGAGGCGAACGCCTTCTCCGCGGCTTCCGCGGCGGCGGAGAGCGACTCCTCGCTCAACGCAGCGGTCTGCTCGGCACTGTTGTCATCGGCCACGATGGTTCGTCACTCCCCAGGCTGGTTACGGGTCGGGCGGAAAGTCTTGTCAGCAATGGTTACTGCCCACCCCATTCTTGCTGGTCGCATCGTAAACCGGTTAATCAGCCCACCTCACCTGAATTTCCCCAGCTCGGGCCCACCCTTCGGCGCGGCCGCGACTGCCGCGGTGGTACCAATGAAGTCGTGAAGTCCCGGCCCGTGACCCTGATCGACGACACCGACCACCTCATCGAGTACTCGGTGGCGATGGACCGCATGCAGGAGATGTGGGAGGAACGCGTCGCCGACCAGCGGCCCGACACCCTGTGGCTACTGAGCCATGAACAGACCTTCACGATCGGCCGCCGCACCCCCGACGCGCACCTGCCCGCCCCCGACACCGATATCCCGGTCTTCACCACCAACCGGGGCGGCCAACTCACCTACCACGCCCCCGGCCAGCTGGTGGGCTATCTCATCGTGAAGCTGCAGCCCGGCGAGGGCGTCGTCGACCTGATCCGCGATGTCGAGAACCGCATCGTGGCGGCACTGGCCGAACTCGGCATCGCGGCCGAGCGTCGCGTCACGCCGCCCGGCGCCGAACTACTCACCGGGGTCTGGACTCGCGACACCGGCCGCAAGATCACCTCGATCGGTATGCGGGTGGGCCGCAATGTCTCCACCCACGGCTTCGCCCTCAATGTCACCGGTGACCTGTCGCCGTGGAAGCTGGCCGTCGCCTGCGGGCTGCCCGATGTCGACATGACCTCGGTGGAACGGGAGCTGAACGACGAAGAAGCCCCGACGATGGAGCGAGTCGTCGCAACCATCGCCGGGGCATTCGAAGCGTGCGCTACCCCGACTCCCCTGCCCTGACCGGAACCGTCCGGACCGCTTGCGCGATCGGCGCGGTTCCCAGGGCGGCGAACAGGGCCACGGCGATGTAGACCAGCTGCTCGGGGATCCGGAACCACAACGGTGTGGCGGGCTGACCGCCGAAGGAGATGTTGTCCACTGCCGCATGGATATTCGCGGGCAGCAGCAGGACGAACATCAGGGCCAGGGCCAGACCTGCCGCGCGGCGGGTCGGGACCAGCACCAGGCCGAGCGCCCCCAGGTACTCCAGGACGCCGGTCACATAGACGGTCAGATCGGGGAAGGGCACGAAGGACGGGACCATGGCGACCAGGTCGCTGTGATGCGGCATCACCGTCACCGAGTCGGGGACGAAATGCGCGGTGCCGGTCATGACGAGCATGAACGCCAGGCCGTGCGCGGCAGCGGACTGCCAGGTCGCGAAGCGGGTCACTCCGAGCGCTCCGAGCAGACGCAGGGACAGGGTGGGGATCGTCAGCAGCAGGAGGGTCTCGAACATGATGCGTCTCCCTTCGAACCGATCCGGATCAGTGCGCGAGAACTGCTGCGCTGGACTCGGATTCGACCGGTGTGCGACGGCCGGGCAGCAGCAGGGCGACGAACGCGCCGATCGCGACGATGACCGAACCGACCTTTACCGCCGGGATCAGGCCGTCCACGTAGTCCTGCGGGCTCATGTAGGAGCCGTGCGAAGCAAAGACCGAGGCCAGCACCGCGACACCCATGGCCACACCGACCTCACGGATGGTGTTGTTGGCGCCGGAGGCCATGCCCTGATCCGCCGGTGACGCATTGGCCATGACGACGGTGGCGGTGGGCGCGAAGGTCAGGCCCATACCGACGCCGCCGAGGATGAACGGCAGCACGAAGTGGCTGTAGGACACGTCGACAGTGGCGGTGAACGCCATCCACAGCAGCGCGACCGCGAGCAACACCTGGCCGATCGACACCAGCACCCGGGCGCCGACCCGATCCACGATCAGCCCGGCCAGCGGAGCGACCACCATCGGGGCCATGGTCCAGGGCAGGGTGCGGATTCCCGAGGCCAGCGGCGAATACCCCTGCACCACCTGGAAGTACTGGGCCAGCAGGAAGATCGAGCCGAAGGTGCCGAGCGAGAAGGTGAACGAGACCGCGTTGATGACGTAGCCGCGCTTGCGGAACAGTCGCAGCGGCAGCATCGGATCGGCGGTCCGGCTCTCCCAGATCACGAAAGCCGCCAGCGCGGTCGCGCCACCGATCAGGCCGGCGAGCACCTTGGCCGAGGTCCAGCCGTCGTCCGCGCCGTGAATGACGCCCCACACCACCGCGAGCACGCCACCCGCCGACAGCAGCAGACCGAGGACGTCCAATCGCCGTGCGCCGCCGAAGGATTCGTTCAGAACGCGGGCCGCCAGCGGCACCGCGACGAGGCCGATCGGCACGTTCAGCCAGAAGATCCACTGCCAGTTCAAGCCTTCGACGACCGCGCCGCCGACCACCGGGCCCAGCGCCACGCCCAGGCCGGAGATGCCGCCCCAGATGCCGATGGCGGCGCTGCGCATCTTTTCCGGCACCGCGGCCGAGAGCAGCGTCAGTGACAGCGGCATGACCGCCGCGCCGCCGAAGCCCTGGGCCGCGCGGGCGGCGATGAGCATCCATGGTTCGGTGGCCAGCGCGCACGCGGCCGAACCGAGCGTGAACAGGGCGATGCCGCCCAGGTAGACGCGGCGGCGGCCGAGCCGGTCACCGAGCGCGGACGCGGTCAGCAGCAGCGAGGCGAAGGCCAGGGTGTAGGCGTTCACGAACCACTGCAGGTCGGAGAGTGAGGCGTGCAGTTCGGTGCGAATGACCGGCAGCGCGTTGGTGACCACCAGGTTGTCGAGCGTGACCATGAACATCGGGATGCCCACGGCGGCGAGTACCGCGGCGAGCGGCCGCTGCCGGGCCTGTTCGGCCACCTTGCCCGCGAGTGAAGTTTCGAGTGTCTCAGTCATGTCCGATCCCCTTGTTGTAATCGACTGATAACTAGAGAGTATGCATCGGCTGATAACATGTCAACAGCGCAACTGATTCCCCGACGACGAGGAGGCTCGGCAGCCATGACCAGGACCCGGATGACAGCGACCGAACGCAGCGCGGAAGTCCTCACCGCGGCCACCGCTGCCTTCGCCGAATCCGGTTACGCGGCAACGAAAACCGATGACATCGCACGCCGCGCGGGAGTCTCGCAGCCCTACGTGATCCGGCTGTTCGGCACCAAGCAGCAGCTGTTCCTGGCCGTGCTGGACCAGGTCTGCGGGCGCATCGAGGAGATCTTCCGCACCGGGGCCACCCTGGCCGAACCGGACGCCTCCCCCAAGGACCGCCTCGACACCCTGGGCGGCCACTTCGGCGAGCACTTCCTCACCGAACGCGATCTGCCCCGGGTCTTCCTGCAGGGCATCGCGGCGGCGGCCGATCCGGCCATCGGCGCCAATATCCGCGACCACTTCGGGCGGCTCTACAACCTCGCCAAGGAACTCACCGGCGCGACGGCCTCCGAGGTCCGCCGCTTCTTCGGCACCGGCATGCTGCTCATCGACCTGACCGCGCTGGGCGTCACCGAACTCGAGGCCGACAACCCGCCGTGGGCCACCGAGATCCTCGAGAACCTCGGCGAGGACGGCATCTGACCGGCGGGCCGGAACCCGCCGCCAGGGTCACTTCGCGTTCTGCACCCGAGCACTCGAGTAGAGGCAGATAGCCGCCGCGGCAGCCAGATTCAGGCTTTCCGCGCGACCGTGAATGGGAATCCGCACCCGGTGGGTGGCGCGGGCGGCGATGGCCTTGTCCAGGCCGTGCGCCTCGTTGCCGAACAGCCAGGCGACCGGGCCGCTCAGGATCTCGTCGGCGTCGTCGAGGTCGACCTCGCCCTTGGCGGTGGTGGCCAGAATCGCGATGCCCGCCGCTTCCAGCGCGTCGAGCGTCGCGTCGATGTCGCGGGAGCGGGCCACCGGGACATGGAAAAGGCTTCCGGCACAAGCGCGTACGCATTTGCCGTTGTGCGGGTCCACCGAATCACCGGCGAGCACAACGCCGTCCGCGCCGACGGCATCGGCCACACGGATGAGGGTGCCCGCATTACCGGGATCGGCGATCTCGACGGGCACGGCCAGCATGCGCGGCGAGGCGTCGAGGACCTCACGCAGCGGCACGTCCACCTGACGGCACACCGCGACCAGCCCGGGCGGAGTCACGGTCTCCCCCAGCATCTCCGCGGCGCGATCGGTCACCAGCGTGGTTCGCACCCCCTGGGCGGCGGCCCCGGCGACGAGCGCGTGCTCACGTCCGGCGGCCTTCTCCGAGAAGAACAGTTCCTCGACCCGGCCCGTGTCCAACGCCGCCTCAACCGAATTCGCGCCCTCGGCCAGGAACAGGCCGGTCTTGCGCCGGACCGGGCTGCGGTGCAGCTTGACCGCCGACACGATTCGGGAGTTACGCCAGTCGATGGAATCAGCGCTCATGGCCACCTGCCGCTCGAAGATACGAAACCCGGGCACACCCGGGGATACGACAAGAAACGACCCGCGGGTTGTGCTCGAAGAGCACGTCCGCGGGTCGTTCCGAGTATTGCTTTGTCACGCAGGCCGAATCAGGCGGCCGGGGCGTTGACGTCGGCGGGCAGCGCGGCCTTGGCGGCGGCGACCAGCTGGGCGAAGGCCTCGGCGTCGGAGACGGCGAGCTCGGCCAGGATCTTGCGGTCCACCTCGATGCCGGCGGCCTTCAGGCCCTGCATGAAGCGGTTGTAGGTCATGTCGTTCAGACGCGCGGCGGCGTTGATACGAGTGATCCACAGCTGACGGAAGTCACCCTTGCGCGCCCGGCGGTCCCGGTAGGCGTAGGTGAGCGAGTGCAGCTGCTGTTCCTTGGCCTTGCGGTACAGGCGCGACCGCTGACCGCGGTAGCCCTTGGAGGCCTCGAGAACGGAACGGCGCTTCTTCTGAGCGTTGACGGCCCTTTTGACGCGTGCCACTTTTCAGTCCTTGATCAAGTAAGGGGTGCGGCGATTGCACCCGGAGGTTGGTCGGTCGGCTCAGCCGAATTACTTGGCGAGCAGCTTCTTGACGCGAGCGACGTCCGCCTTCGCGACGACCTCCACGCCGTCCAGACGACGAGTCCGGGTGCTCGGCTTGTGCTCGAGCAGGTGGCGGCGGTTCGCCTGCTGGCGCAGCAGCTTGCCCGAGCCGGACACCTTGAATCGCTTCGAGGCACCGCTGTGCTTCTTCATCTTCGGCATGGATTCCTCAATCTGTCTCGTCCCGGAGACAGGGGTGAACCCCTGTCTCCGGTGCTTGTCGTTATTACTGCTGCGGGGTGGCCGCCGAAGCTTCGGCAACCGGTGCCTCGGCCGGAGCCGCGGCAGCGTCGGTAACCGGTGCTTCAGCCGGAGCCGGCGCCGGCGCACTGCTGCGCTGCTGCGTCGAGCTCGCGTCGTTCTGCGCCTTCACCCGCGTCTTCGCGCCCTTGTGCGGCGCGAGGACCATGGTCATGTTTCGGCCGTCCTGCTTGGCCGAAGTTTCGACGAAACCGAGGTCGGCGACGTCGGCGGCCAGTCGCTGCAGGAGCCGGAACCCGAGTTCGGGGCGCGACTGCTCGCGACCACGGAACATGATGGTGACCTTGACCTTCGACCCGGCCTCCAGGAAGCGCATCACGTGGCCGCGCTTGGTGGCGTAGTCGTGGTCATCGATCTTCGGGCGGAGCTTCTGCTCCTTGATCACGGTCTGGACCTGGTTCTTCCGGGACTCGCGCGCCTTCTGCGCGGTCTCGTACTTGAACTTGCCGTAGTCCATGATCTTGCACACCGGCGGGCGTGCATCGGGCGCGACCTCGACCAGGTCGAGATCAGCTTCCTGAGCGACGCGTAGTGCATCTTCAACACGCACGATCCCAACCTGCTCGCCGCCGGGTCCGATGAGTCGGACCTCGGGAACGCGGATGCGATCGTTGATGCGGGTCTCAGTGCTGATGGGGCCTCCTAGGTCAAGCGGTTCGTCAACGACCGCAAGCAATAACTGCAACCCCAATTTCAACACGAAAGCCCCGTGCTGGTATTTCACCACCACGGGGCCCGAGTCGACCGATCGACGACGCGAACAACTCGCATCGCACCACACGCAGGGAAAACCCACGCGCAGAACCCATCCAGTAAATGATGGGCGACCGGACCGTGCAATCTCGCTGCCCTGTGTCCAACACAAGAACGGCTGATTGACGGTGGGAGTCGGGCTCCACTTGATGCCCCGAGTCGGTTGCGGGAACCTGTCCGGGACGGTCGTCGCGGAAGAGTCTAACACTCATAGCCGCGAGCTCCGAATCGCCCGCCCCCGCGACCAGCGCCGACCCGCGCGATGGCATTCTCTAACCCATGAGCGAGGCTACCTTGAACGACGATTCCGCCCTCATCGACGGCGAGGTCGTGCGCGAATTGGCCGAGATCCCCGCGGTCGAGGTCATCAGCCGCGCCGCCGTCATGCTGATGAGCTCGGCCGCCGAGAAGCTCGGCCTGGGCGAGCCCGATCCGGCCAGCAGCCCGCACCTGGATCTGGACGAGGCCCGCCGGGTGATCACCGCCCTCGCCGGCCTGGTCACCGCGTCGGTGGAATACCTCGGCCCGCACGCCGGCCCGATCCGCGACGGATTGCAGTCCTTGCAGCGCGCGTTCCGCGAATCCTCGGAGTACCCGGACGCCCCGGGCGCCGGCCCGGGCGAGAAGTACACCGGCCCGGTGTACTGACCAACAGTCGACACGGCCCGCCCCGGACTTCGCCCGGGACGGGCCGTTTTCGTTTCGGGGGCTGCTACTCCAGCGGACCGATGCCCGCCAGCAACGTGGTGACGACCGCGTCCGGATCGACGGTGGGCGACGACATGCCGGGCAGTAGGGCGCCCAGCACCTGGTCGTGACAGATGCCCACCAGGATCGCCGCCGCCGCGGTGGTGTCGGCCTCGGCGGCGATGCGGCCGAGCCGCTGTTCTCCGGTCAGATAGTCCGACAACAGCATTCGCCAGTCGGAGTGGGCGGCGGGCAGTTCGGCGAAGCGGGTGAGCACGACCGGGGTGGCCAGCAGGCTCGCGAACACCGGGAGCACCGCGCGGTGCAGGTCCAGCCCCGCACGCAGATAGATACCGAGATTGCCGGCGACGGCGGCCTCACCGGGTGCGGGCAGCGGGCCCAGCGCGCGCTGCGCCTCGTCGACATGAGCGCGCACGGCGGTGGCCAGCAGCGTGTCCTTGTCCGGGAAGTGGTTGTAGAGGACACCGTCGGCCACGCCGGCCGCGCGGGCGATGCCGCGGACGGTGAGGGTGGCGGCCGACCCCTCGGCGAGCAGGCGCTGCGCGGTGGTGACGAGGTGGTCGCGGAGGGTGCGGGCGTCGTCGGTGGCGCGCAGCGCCGCGGCCTTGCGGGGGGACATGGATGGTTACGGTAGCGGGGTCGTGGCGGTGACGAGCCAGGCCGTCATGCGCAGGACGACACCGTCGGCGCCCAGGTGCGGAACCAGGGCGGCGGAGATCGCCTCGCGGACTTGATCGTCGGTGGCGAAGCCGGCCAGGGAGCGGTGGTAGCGGACCGGACCCCAGCCCATGATGAATTCGGTGGCGTCGGGGATGTCGGCGCCCCAGCTACCGTCGGCCTCCCGGTGTTCGATGGCGATGTCCCGGAAGCCCGCGGTGGACAGCAGGTCTCGGATGCGGTCGGGCTCGGAGAACGGGCCCTCGGCGGGGCTCACCGCGAAGGCGTCGAGATGTGCTGCGGCAGCACCGAATACGTCACCCAGTTCGGTACCCGGGAGTGGCGTCATGGCGGCGACGGCGAGCCGGCCGCCGGGGCGCAGGGCATGGGCGATATTGGCGAAGGCCACTACCGGTTCGGTGAAGAACATGATGCCGAAGCGACTCAGGGCGGCGTCGTATGCGGCCGCGGGGAACGGATGGATCTGGGCATCGCCCTGTTCGAAGGTGACGTTCGGGATGCCTTCGGCGGTGGCCAGTCCGTGGGCGCGGGCGAGCATCGGGCCGGACAGGTCGATTCCGGTCGCGGAGCCGCTGCCGGTCCGGCGGGCGGCGGCGCGGGTCAATTGACCGTTACCGCATCCGATGTCGAGGACGCGGTGGCCGTCGGCGACGCGGGCGGCGGCCAGCAGAGGCTCGTTGAAGCCCTGGTTCACCGCGTCGTAGCGGTCGTGGTGCCCGGCCCAGTGTTCGCCCTCGTAGCCGTTCCAGGCTTCGGACTGGGCGGTATTCACGATTTCGGTCATGATCGACTCCTATATGAACGACAGTTCATGAACGTATGTTCATATTGGGCGCAGCGGGCAGGCAATGTCAATACCCACCCAGGAAGAAGCCAATACCCGCACGGCAAAAGGGTTTACGCCGAGCTATAAGCGAGCGACTGGCAAACATTTAGCGACAGAACAGTATCCGCAGAATCGGACGCTAGGCTTGCTGCGATCTTCGGACCTGTTAACACTCGGCCCGACGTGCGACATAGCTGGGTTGCAGGGTAATCGCCTGTGCGGCTGCAAGATCGAAATGCGCTGGCGATACCGAGCCGGTGCTGGTTGGATGCCGCAGTATCGCACCGATCGGCGCGAATGCGGGCGACGTCCTGCATACTACGACGGGCGGCGGCAAGGCTGCCCTCACTACGAGATCGAATGGACTTCGGGGGTTGTACATGAATGACTTGATATCCCAGGGGAACCGCACGTCCGGAAGCCGGATTCGGCGCGGCGTGCTCCCGATCATGATCGCCGCGGCCGCGACCGCCGCGCTGGTGGCCGGCTGCACCTCGTCCTCCAGCTCGGACAGCAAGGCCACCACCTCGCAGGCGGCCCCGCCGTCGCAGCTGCCCGACGGCGCGCAGATCGTGGCCGAATCCGCCAAGACCACCCAGACCCTGCAGTCGGTGCACGTGGTGCTCGACGTCAAGGACCTGCCGACGCTCTCGGTCAAGAACATCAAGGCCGACGTCACCAACCAGCCGCAGGGCCAAGGCCAGGCCATCGGCGACGCCGAGGTGAAGGTCAAGGAGGGCGGCGACTTCACCAAGACCAAGTTCATGGTCGTCGACAAGACCCTCTACACCGGCGACGGCACCAAGTACTCCCCCGTCGGCCCCGCCGAGAAGATCTACGACCCGGGCGTCCTGCTCGACAAGGACAAGGGTCTCGCGTTCGCCATCTCGCAGGTGAAGAACGCCAAGGCCGAGGCCCGCGAGAAGATCGACGGCATCGACACCGTCAAGATCACCGGCACCATCGACGCCTCCGTCATGGACCCGGTCGTCCCGCAGATCGGCAAGGACGGCGGCGAGTTCCCGATCACCCTGTACATCAAGGACGTCGCCCCGCCCAGCGGCACCGGCACCACCCTGCCCTCCACCGCCGCCTCGCCGGGCACCGGCCCGAACCTGGTGCGCGCCATCGTGACCAAGGACTCGGGCACGGTCACCGTCACCCTGTCCGACTGGGCCAAGCCGGTCCACGTCACCAAGCCCGGCGGCTAGACACGCGCCCGCTTGTCCTGTGAGTTGAGAGCCGGTTCGGGGAACACGCAACGGCGGCAACGGCTGTCGTAGCGCCCCGGCCGGCTTTCGCATTTTTTCCGGGCCACTGTTAACAAAAGCCCGCTTAAGAGATTGTTCAGTGAAATGCAAGCCGCAGCATCGACGATTCCGTGTGAAAGATCGACCGCGGTGTCTGCGTGTGGAGGAAAGCAATGACGATCGAACGGCCAGAGGCCGAGGCCACGGTCGAACGGCAGGCGCCCGAAGGTGAATTCCGCCGGCCCCCGCTCGACGGCCCGCCGCCGATATCCAACGTCTGGGTCTATGACGGCAAAGCCTACGACCTCTCCGACTGGATCTCCAAGCATCCCGGCGGCGAGTTCTTCATCGGCCGCACCAAGAATCGCGACATCACCTCGATCGTCGGTTCGTACCACAAGAATCCGGAAGCCATCGGCCGGATCCTGAAGAAGTACGCCCTCGACCGCGACGCCCTGCCCGAGGACATCCACCCCAAGGCCAACGCCCCGGCGTTCCTGTTCAACGAGGGCTTCGACAGCTGGCGCGACACCCCGAAGTTCAGCTTCGACAACAAGGACGACCTGCTGCACAAGGTGAAGGCCCGGCTCAAGGAACCCGAGCTGGCCGCGCGCATCCGGCGCATGGACACCTACTTCAACATCGTGGTGGCCGTGCTCGCCGTGCTGTATTTCGCGGTACAGGGCCTGCGCCTGTTCGAGCGCCCCTGGATGCCGCTGCCGGTGTTCGTGATCGCCATGGTGCTGTTGCGCAGCTCGCTCGCCGGCTTCGGGCACTACGCCATTCACCGCGCCCAGAAGGGCATGAACAAGATCTACACGAATGCCTTCGACTTCAATTACGTCGCACTGGCTTTCGTGACCGCCGACGGGCACGCCCTGCTGCACCACCCGCACACCCAGAGTGAAGTCGACATCAAGAAGAACGTCTTCACCATGATGATGCGGATCCCACGGCTGTACCGGGTGCCGATCCACACCCTGCACAAGTTCGGTCACACCGTCACCGGCATGACCATCCGCCTGCTCGACGTCTGCCGCCTCACCCGCAAGGTGGGCATCAAGGACATGTACGGCACCTGGGGCGGGGCGCTGCCGCACTTCATCGGGTCCTTCGGCGCGCGGTTCCTGCTGCTGGGCGAGCTCATCGCCTTCACCGTGATGGGCGACTTCTGGGCCTGGGCCCTGCAATTCGTGATCACCCTGTGGGTCTCCACCTTCCTGGTGGTGGCCAGCCACGACTTCGAGGTCGAGGCCGAGGAACTCGAGCACAACACCGAGGACTGGGGCGTCGACCAGATCGAGCAGGCCTACGACCTGAAGGTGGTCGGCAACCGCTACCTGGACTGCTTCCTGTCCGCGGGCCTCAGCTCGCACCGGGTGCACCACGTATTGCCTTACCAGCGCAGTGGTTTCGCCAATATCGCCACCGAGGACGTGCTGCGTGAGGAGTCGGAGAAGTTCGGCGTGGAATGGCTGCCGGCCAAGAGCTTCTTCACCGACCGCTTCCCCAAGCAGATCCGCACCTACATTCTCGCGCCGTCCGACGACGCGGTGGAACGCAAGTGGGGGTTCGTCAAGGAGCACTTCTCACCGCTGGCCCTGAAGACCTGTGTCGTCTACACCGCCCAGGGCTTCACCGGAATCGGCACGGTCTGAACCGATTCCGGGCACCGCGGGGCGTCCGCACATGCGCCGGACGCACCGCGGATCTTCACCAAAGAATACGAGGGGAGTCATCGTGTCCATCACCATCGATGAAGGGGCCACTGGGCCCGTGACCCGGTTCGCGGGAGGCGAACCCGGGTACGACTTCGCGCCGACGCCGCTGCCGCCGGCCCCGCCGACCACCGTCGGCGTGATCGAGTCCATCGCCACCGGAGCGCCCGCGCAGATCTTCTCGCAGGCCGACGCCGCCGCCCAGGTGGCCGGGCTGTTCACCGACCCGGCCCAGCAGGCCCGGATTCCGCGGATCTACCAGAAGACCCGGGTCACCACCCGCCACCTCGCGGTCGACCCGATCGACCCCGAATTCCTGTCCTACAGCCGGGAATCGGGCACCATCCGCGACCGCATGAACACCTTCTACGACCACGCGGTGCCGCTGGCCGTGGACGTGGCCGGACGCGCCATCGCCCACCTCGAGGACCCCGCCGGCGAGGTCGGCATGCTGGTCTTCGCCACCAGCACCGGGTTCATCGCCCCCGGCGTGGACGTGGCCGTGGTCAAGCAGCTGGGCCTGTCCCCCGCCGTCAACCGGGTCGTCGTGAACTTCATGGGCTGCGCCGCGGCCATGAACTCGGTGCGCGCCGCCACCGATTACGTTCGCGCGCACCCGGACAAGAAGGCGCTGGTCATCTGCATCGAGCTGAGCTCGGTGAACGCCGTGTTCGACGACAACGTCAACGACGTCATCATCCACAGCCTCTTCGGTGACGGCTGCGGCGCGGTGGTCATCGGCGCCCGCCAGGCGCACCAGCAGCTTCCGGCCGGCTCCATCGTCGTGCGCGACAGCTTCAGCTACCTGTTCGACGACGCCGAGGACGGAATCGTGCTGGGCGTCAACGACAACGGCATCACCTGCGAGCTGTCGGAGAACCTGCCGCAGTACATCCTGCGCGGCGTGGACCCGGTGGTGACCGAGGTGCTGGCGCGCCAGGGCCTGACCAAGTCCGACATCGATCTGTGGGCCATCCACCCGGGCGGCCCCAAGATCATCGAGGAGTCGGTGCGCTCGCTCGGCCTCGGCTCCGAGCAGGCCGCCACCAGCTGGGACGTGCTCGCCGAATACGGCAACATGCTCAGCGTCTCGCTGATCTTCGTGCTCGAGCAGATGGTCGCACAGGCGGCGGCACAGCCGATCTCGACGGGCGTCGCGTTCTCCTTCGCGCCCGGTGTCACCCTCGAGGGCGTCGTCTTCGACGTCATCCGTTCCTGACCAGTCCGACCCGCACAGTCGTCCAGAGAGCCCAGCAGCCATGCAACTCATCAGATTCCTCATCTCCATCTCGTGGATGCGGATCGCCGGCGTCATCGCCGCCGGTCTCGTCTGCGGTGCGGCCAATACCTACCTGGTGACATTGATTCGGGGAGTGGTGTCACCGGAACCGCACCCGGGCGTCACCGTCGGGGCCTTCGTGGCGACCGCGCTGGTCATCCTGATCAGCGGCGTGATCTCGCAGGTGCTGCTGATCCGGCTGGCGCAGGACGCCATCTACCGGCTGCGCGCCGACCTCAGCGCGCGCATCGTGTCCGCACCGCTCGAGCACCTCGAGCGGCTCGGCCAGCACCGGCTGATCGCGACGCTCACCGAGGACGTGCGGGCGCTGTCGCAGGCGGTCACGGCCATTCCGAGCATCTGCATCGACCTGGCCACCATCGTGGGTTGCTTCGTGTTCCTCGCGGTCGTGTCCGGCCCGATCTTCGCCACCACCGTGGCGGGCACGCTGCTCGGAATCGCCTGTGTCGAACTGGTTCTCAAGCGGGTGCGCGCCCTGTACCACTCGGCGCGCGAGAACGAGGACGGGCTGCTGCGCTCGTTCCAGGCGGTGTCGCTGGGCATCAAGGAGCTCAAGCTGCACCGCGGGCGGCGACGCGACTTCATGGACAAGCACCTGCTCGGCTCCGCCGAGACGCTGCGGGCGCAGAACATCGACGCCGGGTCGAAATTCACTGTCGCCCAAGGGTTCGGGCAGCTGTTGCAGCTGGCCACCATGGCGCTCATCCTGTTCGGGCTGGCGCGGTCCCTGCATCTGCCACAGAACGTCATGGTCGGCTATGTCCTGGTCACCACGTTCCTGGCGATGCCCATGCAGAACTTCATGCACCGGATCCCGGACCTGCTGCGCGGTGACGTGGCGCTGTCCAAGATCCGCTCGCTCAACCTGAGCATCCAGACCGCGCACGACGAATCGAGCCTGCCCTACACCGAGCGGCCCGCTGTCACCGCCGCCCGGCTGGAACTCAACGACGTCGGCTACAGCTATCTGACCGAGGCCCCGCCGGCGTTCCCGCCGCCCGGCACCGGACCCCACCCCGGCGGCGGTGCGCGACCGCATCCCGGCGGTGGTGGCCGGCCCGGGGCGCCGGGCGCGCCCGTGGGCGGACGTCCCGGACCGCATCCCGGCGGACGACCCGGCGGCCCGCCTCCGGGACGCGGCCCGGAGGGGGTGGATCGGCCGGATGTCAACGGGCACAGGTTCGTCGGCCACGGCGGCCGCGGCGGACCAGTACCGATGGCCGGTCCCATGGACCCGCCGCAGGCCGACGGCTCCGGGTTCCACCTCGGACCGCTGGACCTGACCTTCGAGCCCGGTCAGCTCACCTTCATCGTGGGCGGCAACGGCAGCGGCAAATCCACCCTGGCCAAACTGCTCACCGGCCTCTACGTCCCGCAGCAGGGTCACCTGTCGCTCAACGGCGAGGCGATCGACCACGAGAACATCGAATGGTTCCGGCAGAACACCTCGGCGGTGTTCACCGACTTCCACCTGTTCGAGGATTATCTCGGCTTCGACGAGGGAGTCGACGAGGAGGTCCGGAAGTACCTGCGGGAACTGCGGATCGACGACAAGGTCACCGTGGAGAACGGCCGGCTGTCCACCATCGCGCTGTCCCAGGGGCAGCGCAAGCGGCTGGCGCTGTTGACCGCTCTGCTCGAGGATCGGCCGATCTACCTGTTCGACGAGTGGGCCGCCGATCAGGAGCCGAAGTTCCGTGACGTCTTCTACCGCGAGATCCTGGTCTCGCTGAAGAACCGCGGCAAGACCGTCATCGTGATCACCCACGACGACCGGTACTTCGACTGCGCCGACCAGATCGTCAAACTCGACTTCGGTCACATCGCCGAGGTCAAGGAACTCACCACGCCGGTGGCCGCGGCCGAATAGGCGCGAAAAGCGAAGGCCCCGTACCGGAATCGGTACGGGGCCTTCGACTATCGGGTCGTCACCGCAGCGCGGCGGCCTTGCGGCGCGCGGCCGCCGCCTTCTTGGTGGCCGCGGCCTGCGCCTCGGTCTTCGGGGCGGCCTTCTTGGCGGGAGCCTTCTTCGCCGCCGCCTTCTTCACCGCCTTGGGTTCGGCCGGCGCCGACGGCTGGGCCTCGAGCACGTCCTTCAGGAACTGGCCCGTGTAGCTTTCCGGCACCGCCGCAATGTCTTCCGGGGTGCCCTGGGCGATGACCATGCCACCGCCGGAACCGCCCTCGGGGCCCATGTCGATGACCCAGTCGGAGGTCTTGATGACATCGAGGTTGTGCTCGATGACGATCACCGAGTTGCCCTTGTCGACCAGACCGTTGATGACCGCCAGCAGCTTACGGATGTCCTCGAAGTGCAGGCCCGTGGTGGGCTCGTCGAGAATGTAGATGGTTCGGCCGGTGGAACGCTTCTGCAGTTCGGCGGCCAGCTTCACGCGCTGCGCCTCACCACCGGAGAGCGTCGGAGCCGACTGTCCCAGGCGGACATAGCCGAGACCGACATCGACCAGGGTCTTGAGGTAGCGGTGGATCGAGGTCACCGGCTCGAAGAAGTCCGCGGCCTCCTCGATCGGCATGTCCAGCACCTCGGCGATGGTCTTGCCCTTGTAGTGGACTTCCAGCGTCTCGCGGTTGTAGCGCGCACCGTGGCACACCTCGCACGGGACGTACACGTCCGGCAGGAAGTTCATCTCGATCTTCAACGTGCCGTCACCCGAGCACGCCTCGCAGCGGCCGCCCTTCACATTGAAGGAGAACCGGCCCGGCTGATAGCCGCGCACCTTGGCCTCGGTGGTGGCCGCGAACAGGGTGCGGATCTTGTCGAAAACGCCCGTGTAGGTGGCCGGATTCGAGCGCGGCGTGCGGCCGATCGGCGACTGGTCCACCTGCACCAGCTTGTCCAGGTGATCGAGGCCGTTGACCCGGGTGTGGCGGCCCGGCACCTGGCGCGCGCCGTTCAGCTTGTTCTGCAGCACGGTCGCCAGAATGTCGTTGACCAGCGTCGACTTACCCGAACCCGAGACGCCGGTGATCGCGGTGAGCACGCCCAACGGGAAATTCACGTCGATGTCGCGCAGGTTGTGCTCGGTCGCGCCGACCACCGTCAGCTGCTTCTTCTTGTCGATCGCCCGCCGCACGAGGGGCAGCTCGATGCGCTCGCGGCCGGAAAGGTAAGCGCCGGTGAGGGAGTCCTTGTCCTTCAGCAGTCCCTCGTACGGTCCCGAGTACACCACCTGGCCGCCGTGCTCACCGGCCAGCGGGCCGATGTCGACCACCCAGTCCGAGGCGTGGATGGTGTCCTCGTCGTGCTCGACCACGATCAGGGTGTTGCCGAGACTCTTGAGGCGCGTGAGGGTTTCGATCAAGCGGCGGTTGTCACGCTGATGCAGGCCGATGGACGGCTCGTCCAGCACGTACAGCACGCCCACCAGGCCCGAACCGATCTGGGTGGCCAGCCGGATGCGCTGCGCCTCACCACCGGAGAGGGTCGCCGCGGCGCGCGAGAGCGTCAGATACTGCAGGCCGACATCGAGCAGGAAGCCCAGCCGGGCCTGGATCTCCTTGACCACCTGCGCGGCGATCGCCGCCTGCCGGTCGTCCAGGGTCAGCGTGTTCAGGAACTTCGCGGCATCGCCGATCGACAGATCCGACAGGTCCGCAATGGATTTGCGGTCCGGCCCGGCCGAGAGCGTGACCGCCAGGATCTCCGGGCGCAACCGCGCGCCGCTGCACACCGGGCACGGGATGTCGCGCATGTACCCGTCGTAGTGCTCCTTCATCGCCTCCGATTCGGTGGCGTCCATGCGCCGCTGCAGGAACGGCATCACACCCTCGAAATCGGCGTAATAGGAACGCTTGCGGCCGTAGCGGTTGGTGTAGGAGACGTGCACCTGCTCGGAACTGCCCTCCAGCACCGCCTTGCGCGCCTTGAGCGGCAGCTGGCTCCAGGGCGTGTCCATGGAGAAGCCGATCGCCTCGGCCAGACCCGACAGCAGGCGGGTGAAGTATTCGGCGGTCTGCCCGCGCGACCACGGGGCGATCGCGCCGCCGGCCAGGCTCAGATCCTGATCCGGCACAACCAGATCCGGATCGACCTCCTTGCGGATACCCAGACCCGTGCAATCCGGGCAGGCGCCGTAGGGCGAGTTGAAGGAGAACGAGCGCGGTTCCAGATCCTCGATGTCGAGCGGGTGCCCGTTCGGGCAGGCCAGCCGCTCGGAGAAGCGACGCTCCCGATCGTGGGCGTGCTCGTCGCGGTCCACGAAGTCCAGCACCACGATGCCGTCGGCCAGCCGCAGCGCGGTCTCGATCGAATCGGTCAGGCGCTGTTTGGAACTCGGCTTCACGGCGAGGCGGTCCACGACCACCTCGACATCGTGCTTCTCCTGCTTCTTCAGCTTGGGCGGATCGGTCAGCGCGTGCACCACGCCGTCGACCCGGACGCGCGAATAGCCCTGCGAGTTCAGCGACTCGAACAGGTCCACGAATTCGCCCTTGCGGGTGCGCACCACGGGCGCGAGCACCTGGAACTTGGTGCCCTCCGGCATGGCCAGCACCTGATCCACGATCTGCTGCGGGCTCTGCTTGGCGATCAGATGACCGCAGACCGGGCAGTGCGGGGTGCCCGCGCGCGCGAAGAGCAGACGCAGGTAGTCGTAGACCTCGGTGATAGTGCCGACCGTGGACCGCGGGTTGCGGTTGGTCGACTTCTGGTCGATGGACACCGCGGGCGAGAGGCCCTCGATGAAGTCCACGTCCGGCTTGTCCATCTGCCCCAGGAACTGGCGGGCATAGGCGGACAGCGATTCCACGTACCGGCGCTGGCCCTCGGCGAAGATCGTGTCGAAGGCCAGCGAGGACTTCCCGGATCCGGACAGGCCAGTGAAAACGATGAGACTGTCGCGAGGTAGGTCGAGATCGACCCCTTTGAGGTTGTGCTCTCGCGCTCCGCGCACCGTCAGGCGATCCGCCACCTGGCCATCCTTCCAACGTTCCGGCATCCAGACATACCCCCGACGCCATGCTAGGGGCACCCACCGACAAGTTTGGATGCCCCGCCGCCTCTCCGCGCCTTTGGCGGGCGGCAAAGTGCCGTTGACGTTGGCAATCCGTGCCGGCGGTTGGGAGCGGAACCGATTTTGGACGTACCCGACGAGTTACCCTCAGCTCACGAGATCAGTCGGCACGTCGGGCATAAACGCCGGCAGCGCCCGCCGGACACAGCCGGCGATCACCCGCGGTTGCCGCGCCCGGTCCCGATCGCGGCCCCGCTCCTCCGACCCCGCGGCGGCAACCAGGGCCAGATCGCCGTCGAAGCGGCGGTAGAGCAGCCGGCCGCGGCGGACATCGGAGTCGATGAAGAACAGGTACGGCAGCCCGCCCAGGCACAGCCCGGCCACCGCCTCGTCCTCGAGCAGCACCGGGACGCCGTCGCGCGGCCGGCCCAGCGTCCGCACCCCGAGCGGTCCGGTCCAGCAGACCACCGCCTCGGCGCCGGTCTCGGCATCGATGAACAGGTGCGCGTCGTAGTCCATGGCGTCGAGCACGCGGGCCGCCGCCGCGGGCGTGGCCACCTTTAGTCGGCAGTCCTTGCGGCGCACGATCGGCCGCAGTTCGGTGACCGCGGACAGCGACGGGCGCGCGGGATCGGGCCAGGGCCTGGACAATTCGTCGGGCGGGCAGCCCAATCGCAGGTCGAGGCGCTCGAGCGCGAAGGTGGAGGCAAAGCGTCCCGGCCCGGCGACCTGTACCCGGAACGCCTTCCCCAGCGCTCGGACCCTCGCCTGCACCAGGGTGGTGCCGTCCTCGGCGTCCCCGTCGGCGGGATCGGGCCAGTGCAGGCGTGCCCGCACCGGCCCGTCGACCCCGTGGCGCCGCAGGATTCTGCCCAATCCGCGCACCACCCGGGTCACCTCACCCGACGGGACCGGCCCGTGCGTGGTCACCACGAAATCCGGATCGATTCCACTCGACCACACATCGAACGCGTCCATAGCCGACCCCGCTCTCCCTGTTCCGACCCGGCAACCGAACTCCATGGCAACACACCCCCCGCAGCCCCGACAGTGCCGAAAGTCCCGAAACAGACCACTTTCGGGGAAAATCCTCCGACAAAAGATCGCGCCTCCCCCGAACCGCCCGCAGATTAGGGACCTTCGGCGGTATCCCGTTGCCGCGCCGCGAGTTACGTTGGCCGGACCCCTCGCGCACCCGCGCGCCCGCCCGCGATTCACCGACATCCTGGAGGCCGTCGTGATCAAAGTCTTCCTGGTGGACGATCACGAGATCGTCCGCCGCGGCCTGACCGACCTGCTCGAGGAGGACCCGGAGCTCACCGTGGTCGGCGAGGCCGGAGACGTCGCCCAGGCGCTGGCCCGGATCCCCGCGCTGCGCCCGGACGTGGCGGTGCTCGACGTGCGACTGCCCGACGGCAACGGCATCGAGCTGTGCCGGGACCTGCTGGCCGAGATCGACGACCTGCGCTGCCTGATCCTCACCTCCTATACCGACGAGCAGGCCATGATGGACGCCATCCTGGCCGGCGCCAGTGGCTACGTGGTCAAGGACATCAAAGGCATGGAACTGGCCAAGGCCATCAAGGAGGTGGGCGCGGGCCGCTCGCTGCTGGACAACCGGGCCGCCGCCGCGCTGATGGCCCGGTTGCGGCGCAGCACCGAATTCGACGGTCCGATGGCCGGTTTGACCGATCAGGAACGCAAGTTGCTCGACCTGCTCGGCGACGGCCTGACCAACCGGCAGATCGCCGAACGGATGTTCCTGGCGGAGAAGACCGTCAAGAACTACGTGTCGCGGCTGCTGGCCAAACTCGGCATGGAACGCCGTACCCAGGCCGCCGTGCTGGCGTCGAAATTGCGTACGGGACAACCACGTTCGGCATGACAACCGCGCGGCAACCGCGGCGCGCATAGAATCGCGCTGACGTGGCGTATCCGCCGGACCGCAGGACATACATGCACGACACACCCCGCACCAGCCCTTACTCGGTGCGTGAAACGCTGTCGCAACTGCGATTACGCGAGTTGCTCACCGAGGTCAAGGACCGGGTCGAACAGATCATCGACGCCCGCGACCGCATCGACGGGCTGGTCGAGGCGATGCTGCTGGTCACCTCCGGCCTCGACCTGGACCAGACGCTGAGCACCATCGTGCGCGCCGCGACCATCCTGGTCGACGCCCGTTACGGAGCGCTGGCCGTGCTCGGGCACGAACAACAGCCCAGCCAGTTCATCTTCCACGGCATCGACGAGCAGACCCGCGTGCAGATCGGGGCGCTGCCGGAGAGCCACGGGGTGCTCGGCCTGCTGCTCGACAAGCCCGAGCCGCTGCGCCTGGACGACCTGACCCGCCACCCGGCCGCGGTCGGCTTCCCCGAACACCATCCGGTCATGCGCACGCTGCTGGGCATGCCGGTACGGATCCGCGGCGAGATCTTCGGAAACCTGTATCTCGCCGAGAAATCCGGCGAGCACCCCTTCACCGAGGACGACGAGGTGCTGTTGCAGGCGCTGGCCGCCGCGGCCGGCATCGCCGTCGACAATGCCCGGCTCTACGAGCAGGCCCGCACTCGGCAGGCGTGGATCGAGGCCACCCGCGACATCGCCACCGCGTTCCTGGCCGACAGCGACCCCAGCAAGGTGCTGGCCCACGTGGTCGCGCACGCCCGTGAGCTCACCGCTTCACAGCAGGCGCTGCTGGCCGTGGTCGCCGATCCCGAGGAAGCCCCCGAGCAGGTCACCCAACTGGTGGTGGCGCAATGGTCCGGTCCCGGCGAACCGCCCGCGGGGCATGTGGTGCGGGCCGTGGACACCGCGGTCGGCCAGGCGCTCACCACCCGCACCCCGCTGCGCTTCGACGACGGCCGCCACATCGACCTCGGCACCCACCGTCCCCGACATCGGCCCGGCCCTGGTGCTGCCGCTGCACACCCCCGATTCCACCCTGGGCGTGCTGATCACACTGCGCGCCGCCGAATCCGCGCCCTACTCCGACGAATTGGTGGAGCTGATCGCCGCCTTCACCGATCAGGCCGCCCTGGCCATGCAGCTGGCGGTGGCGCAGCGACGCATGCGCGAACTCGACATCCTCACCGACCGCGACCGCATCGCCCGCGACCTGCACGACCACGTCATCCAGCGGCTGTTCGCGATCGGGCTGGCGCTGCAGGGCACGGTGCCGCGGGCGCGGGTGCCCGAGGTGCAGCGGCGACTCGCGGACTCGATCAACGATCTGCAGGACGTGGTGGAGGAGATCCGCACCTCCATCTTCGACCTGCACGGCGGCGACGGGCACAGCACCCGGCTGCGCCAGCGCATCGAGCGCGCGGTCAAACAGCAGACCACCGCGACCGACATCCGGGCGCTCATGCACATCACCGGACCGCTGTCGGTGGTCGAGCCGGCGCTGGCCGACCACGCCGAAGCCGTGGTGCGCGAAGCCGTCTCGAACGCCGTGCGGCATTCGGGGGCCGACACCATCACCATCGACATCGGGGTGGCCGACGATCTCACCATCGTGGTCGCCGACAACGGCCGCGGCATTCCCGACTCGATCACCCCGAGCGGGCTCACCAATCTGGCCCGCCGCGCCGAACAGTCCGGCGGCCGCCTGGCGGTGTACCCGCGCCGCGAGACCACCGGCGACGACGAGGACGGCACGACCGTCGGCACCAAGCTGCACTGGTCGGTCCCGCTGCACTAACCGGCCGGGCCGAGCAGCACCGCACTGTTGTTGCCGCCCATGCCGAGTGCGGTCTTGAGGGTGAGGCCGTCGATTCCGGGGCGCACGCCGTCGACCAGGCGGGCGTGCGCGGGCGCGACGATGGGGGCCGACACCAGCAGTCCGCGCTCGTAACCCAGTGCGGCGACCGCCAGTTCGAGGGCGGCCGAGGCGGCCTGACAGTGCCCGGCCAGCGGCTTGAGCGCCGTCACCTGCGGGCGGTCATCGAAAAGGTCGGCCAGCAGCGCGGTTTCGGCGGCGTCGCACTGGGCGGTGCCGGAGGCGTGGGCGTTGAGGCAGGCCACCTCGTCGGGCCGGACGCCGGCGGTGGCCAGGGCGCGGCACACACAGTCGAAGATCTGCTCGTAGGAGGGTTCCACCGAGACCACGTGATAGGCGTCGCTGGACATGGCTCCGCCGAGCACCGCGGCGTACGGTCGGTCGGCCGCGCGGGTCAGCACGAACGCGATCGACGCCTCACCGAAGACGAAGCCGCGACTGCCCTGCTGGAACGGGCGGCAGGCGTCGAAGGAATCGGCGTCGTCGACCGCCGCGCCCAGGGTCACGAAGGCCTGCACCATCTCCGGGCTGGCGGACAGGTCGGTGGCCACCACCACCACGTCGTCGGCCAGGCCCTGGTCCAGCCACAGTTGCGCGGTGATCATGGCCGCGTTCGCCGAGGAGCAGGCGGCGCTGACGTTCATGGCCGGGCCGTGGAAGCCGAACTCACTCATCAGCATCGACACCGGGGTCGAGGGGATCAGCCGCAGATAGTCGCGTGAGCGGCGCTGTCCGCCGTCGACGGTGTAGAAGTCCTGCCACTCGTCGAGGTTGCCGAGCACGATGGCGTGCACCAGGCCGACCGTCCGGCCCGGCCGCCAGCCGCGCTCCCGCGCGTCGGCCACCGCTTCCCGCCCCGAGTCCAGGACCGCGCGCAGGAAGCGGCTCGGGGGTAGCTCCGGGTCGCCGCCGGGCGGCACCCGGGCGACCCAGCCCTGCCGATCGCGTCCGGGGCCGTACCCTGGATGGAGCCGGGCCGCGGATTTGCCGCTCAGCAAACCCTCCCAGAGGGTTTCTCGGCCCCAGCCGTACCCGGTCACGGCACCGATGCCGGCGATGGTCATATGATCTTGATGTTGACCGTCGTTCATCGGAACGGGGATGGTGCCAGGCATTCGCATCGCTCCTTCTCCGGGCCGCGGCCCGAAATTTCACCACTCGCGGGCCGATGCGTGCGGAACTGTGATTCATTCAATACGGTCGGCAACGTGCACCAGCTAAGTTTCAGATAACAGAATGGTGCAGTACTCCGCAGTTCGATGCCGTGCTCCATTGATGTGTTCGTCACGACGATCAGGGGGTGAATGACATGGTGGGTAACGATCGGGCGAGGCTTCCGGCCGATGCCGAACAGCTGGCCCAGCGATACCGGTCCCTGGTGGACTACAGCCCCGACGGCATCGTGGTCCACGAACGCGGCGTGGTCGTCTACGCGAATCCGGCGCTGCTGCGCCTGCTCGGGGCCGCAGAGCCCGAGGATGTGGTCGGCAGGCCCGTCACCGATTTCGTCGCACCGCCGTGCGTGGCGCCCATGCTCGAGCGCATCCGCCGGCTCACCATCGCCGGCACCGCCTCCGACCCCACCGAGATGACCCTGCTGCGCTGCGACGGGCACAGCGTGGAGGTCGAAACGGTGTCGGTGCTCACCGCCTGGCACGACCACCTCGCCTATCAGGTCGTCGTGCACGACCTGACCTCGCAGCGCCGCGCCGAGGCCGCCCAGCAGCGCGCCGAGCACTTCTTCACCTCCGTGGTCTCGCAGCTCGAGGAGGGCGTGGTGGTGATCGACCGCAACGGGCGCATCGAATCGGCCAACCCGGCCGCGCGCCGCATCTTCGGCTACGACGCCGAGGACCTGATCGGCACCCATATCGACGACCTCCCGCTGTGCCTGCTCGACGCCAACGCCCAGCCCATGCCCTCGACCTGGTACCCGGTGATCCGCACCCTCGCCACCGGCGAGGACGTGACCCGCTTCGTGTTCGGGCTGGACCGGCCCGACGGGCAACGCCGCTGGCTCTCAGCCAACAGCCGCCTGCTCAACCCCGTGGACCCCAACTCCCCGGCCGTGTCCTCGTTCAACGACATCACCGAATTCCGGGCCAGCCGAAGGCAATTGGAATACCAGGCCACCCACGACCCGCTCACCGGGCTGGCCAATCGATCGCTGGTGCTCTCGAGGCTGGCCGCGGCGCTGGGCACCACCGAGACGCTGCCGGTGTCGAGCGTGCTGTTCATCGACCTCGACGGCTTCAAGGCCATCAACGACACCCTCGGCCACGCCATCGGCGACACCGTGCTGCAGATCGTGGCCCAGCGGCTGCAACGCGGACTGCGCGCCGACGACGTCGTGGGCCGCATCGGAGGGGACGAATTCCTGGTGCTGCTGTCGGGGCACACCCTCGGCGAGGACCTCGACACACTCATCACCCGGCTGCGCCAGACCACCTCCGAGCCGATCATCGCCCGCGGGCACCGCATCCAGGTCGACGCCTCGGTCGGCGTCACCCACCTGCACGCCGGCGACAACCGCACCCCCGAGTCCGTCCTGCACGACGCCGACCTGGCCATGTACCGGGCCAAGCCGCCGAACCACCAGAACAGCCCGCTGACTCGCCGCACCGACAGTACGCACGCCTCGTAACCTGCCGATACGGCGCCGGCCACCAACGCGCACTAGACTCGACAACTCTGTTCTCGATGCTTCGCGTGCCGTGCCCGAACGGCTGACGTGGTGAACAAGGAGTTCCCGTATTGCCCGACCACACCGAGGAGCGTTCCGTGCCCGATTCCGCTGACGCGGCATCCCCGGACCTGGAACGCGAGCAGCAGTACCTCACGAAGCTCTACGAACAGCTCGACGGCATGCGCGCCTACGCACAGCGGCGGCTGCGCACCGTCCTGCTGGAGACCGGCGGCACCCCGCAGGCGCGCAGCGAGCGCGAATCGTTCACCCAGCTCTACTCCGAGGACCTGTCCAAATACGACGCCGCCGAGCACGGCCTGTGCTTCGGCCGCATCGACATCGCCGCGGGCCGGCCGGGCGCCAACGGGGACGCCACCACCAACGGCGACGGTGAGAACCGCTACATCGGCCGAATCGGCATCCTCGACGAGAGCGCCGACTACGAGACGCTGCTGCTGGACTGGCGCGCGCCCCTGGCCCGCCCGTTCTACCTGGCCACCACCGCCGCGCCCGACGGCGTGACCCGCCGCCGCCACATCCGCTCCCGCAACCGCAAGGTCACCGGGGTCAACGACGAGTACCTGGACCTCGACGCCGCCGTGCGCGCCGGCGTGGTCGGCGGCGACGGGGGCGTGGGCAGCGAGAGCGCGCTGCTGGCCGCGCTCAACGCGGCCCGCACCGGGCACATGAACGACATCGTCGAGACCATTCAGAGCGAGCAGGACGCCATCATCCGCTCCGAGCACAAGAGCGTGCTCGTGGTGCAGGGCGGGCCCGGCACCGGCAAGACCGCGGTGGCGCTGCACCGCGCGGCGTACCTGCTGTACACCTACCGGCAGCAGCTGGACAAGGCCGGCGTGCTCATCATCGGCCCCAACTCCACCTTCCTCGACTACATCGGCCAGGTGCTGCCCTCGCTCGGTGAGACCGGCGTACTGCTGTCCACGGTGGGCAACCTGTATCCGGGAGTGCAGGCGACACTGGAGGATTCGCTGCGCGCCGGGGAGCTCAAGGGCTCCCTCGAGATGCTCGAGGTGCTCAAGAAGGCGGTGCGCGACTGGCAGGACGTGCCGCGCGAGACCATCCCGCTCTACTTCGACGGGCACCAGCTGGAACTGGACCGCAAGATCGTCACCAAGGCCCGCGGCCGGGCCCGCTCCTCGCGCCGCCCGCACAACCTGGCCCGGCCCATCTTCGCCGCCGCCGTGGTCGACGCGCTCACCGATCAGCTGGCCGCCGCCATCGGTTCCAACCCGCTGGGCGGGCGAAACCTGTTGAGCCAGACCGATCTCACCGAGATCCGCGACGAGATGCGGGCCGACACCGAGATCCAGCGCGCCATCGCCGGACTGTGGCCCATCCTCAGCCCGCAGGAGGTGCTGGGCGGACTGTGGGCCGACCCGAGACGCCTGGCCAACGCCGCCGGGCAGCTCAGCCCCGCCGACCGCGCCGAACTGCGTCGCTCCGACAGCGGCGAGTTCAGCGACGCCGACGCCCCGCTGCTCGACGAGCTGGCCGAACTGCTCGGCATCGACGACAGCGAGGAACGCGAGCGGTCCCGCCGCCGCTGGCGCGCCCAGCTGGCCGAGGCCCAGGACGCCCTCGACATCCTGACCGGTTCCGCGCCACAGGATCTCGAGGACGACCTCGACCCCGAACTGCTCATGGCCTACGACCTGATCGACGCCTCCCAGCTGGCCGAACGCCAGCAGGTGCGGACCCGGCAGACCACCGCCGAACGCGCCGCCGGGGATCGCACCTGGACCTACGGTCACGTCATCGTGGATGAGGCGCAGGAGCTTTCGGCCATGGCCTGGCGAATGGTCATGCGCCGCATCCCGAATCGATGGATCACCGCGGTCGGCGACGTCGCCCAGACCGGCGATCCGGCCGGGGCGTCGTCGTGGCAGCAGGTGCTGGAACCGTATGTGGCCAAGCGCTGGAAGCTCACCGAGCTGACCGTCAACTACCGCACGCCCTCGGAGATCATGGCGGTGGCCGGTGACGTGCTGGCCGCCATCGACCCGGCCGCGCCCGCGCCGCGCTCGGTCCGCGACTCGGGCTTCGCGCCCACCGCCACCCGGGTGGCGGTCACCATGCTGGCCGACGAGATCAAGCGCCTGCTGGTGGCCGAGGCCGAGCAGCCGGGCACCACCGCGGTCATCGTGCCGCACGACCTGGCCACCGAACTCGCTCACCTGACCGATGATTCGGTGCGGGTGCTGACCGTCCACGACGTCAAGGGTCTGGAATTCGATGCTGTCATCCTCGCCGAACCGCATCGGATACTGAACGAATCGCCGCGTGGACTCAACGACCTGTACGTGGCGCTGACCCGCGCCACCCAGCGACTGGCCGTGGTGCACTCCGAGGACCTACCCGAGGTGCTGCACCGGCTGTGCTGACCCGCGCGGCCGAACGGATCGGCCCCCGCGAACGAGAAAGCGGCCGAGCCCAATCGGGCTCGGCCGCTTCTTCGTCTGCTGAGCAGGTATCAGCGCACGGTGTGCACGATCAGCACGTCGCAGCGCGACTTGCGCGCCACGTCCGAGGGCACCGAGCCGAGCAGGCGGCCGGCCAGGGTGTTGAGGCCGCGGTTACCGACGACCAGCAGGTCGGCGTCCACGTCCTTCACCAGGTCCAGCAGCGACTCGACCGGCTCGCCGACCACGGGCTTCTCCACGACGTTCACCGCGCCCAGGGCGACGGCCTTGTCCCGCGCGACCCGCAGGATCTCGCTGGTGGGCGCGGAGCCGCGCACCTGGTAGGCCTCGTCCTTCAGCACGTCCGCGGCCGCGGCGACATCGCGGTCGTCGGTCGGGAAGTAGGCGCAGGCGATGTACAGCGTGGCGCCCTCGTCGCCGGCCAGAGCCGCGGCCCGCTCGACGGCGACGTACGACGAGTCCGAGCCATCGGTACCGACGACGATCGTCCGGTAGGCGGTCATTTCTCCTCCAAGTACAAGGGTCGGGGCCGCGGATTCCTCGATAGTGGGGTTTTCACCGCGGCAACTTCGCCTGACAATAGCGGCATAACCGGCGGAAATATTCGATATCGCAACACATCACACTCCGTGGCGTGATCCGGGCGTGTGACTTTCCCGTCCCGCCCCGGACACGGCCCCGGCTACCAGCGAATTCCCCGGCGATGGCGACGGGGAACACACAATGCCAACAGCGTTGCACGCCTGGGAGATTGGTCACAAGCCCGAAAAATCCGGGGTCGTTCGTTGTGTCCGATCACAACGAACGACCCCGGAAACAGTGACCTCGTATTGCCGATCGCTGCCGATTTCCTACGAGAGGCTGAAAAGCGGTCCGGTGAGCGTCAATCCGAGATCGTCGCCGGTGTAGGCGAAGAAGGCGAACAGCATGAGCGCCGCACCCGCCAGGGCGATGTCCTTGTTGAAGTGGACCATCTCGGCCTGTTTCGCCTCCGGGTCGGTCTCCTTCCAGAAGGCGTGCATCAGGAAGGCGGTCGGCACCAGGAACAGGATCAGCAGCAGTGCGCCCAGGTCCGCCCAGACGCCCAAGAGCACGCTCAGCCCACCGGCGAGCAGCAGCACGCCCGAGGCCGGCACCGCCAGCGTGGGCATCGGAATCCCCTTGAACTGTGCGTACTGCGCCATCGCCGCGCGCTGGGCCAAGTGCCCGAAACCAGAGCCCAGGAACAGCAATGCGAACAGGATTCGTCCGATCAATACCAGCACGTCCATGGCTCGCTCCTTAGGTGATCGATCTGCCATTGGATGACATGGCAACCAACCTCATCAGGTTAGCGATTATTCCCGGACCAGCCGGTTTGTCACGATGGTAGCGAGATCCGGGCGTACTCCAGGGGAGGCATTCCGATCTCCTTGGCGAACTCGTTGGAGAAGTGCGCCTGATCGAAATAGCCGAGTTCGAGGGCCAGTGCGGCCAGGTCCGAGGTGCGGCCCTCGGCCAGCAGGTGCGCGCCGTCCTGCAGGCGATAACGGCGCAGCACCCACTTCGGGCCCGCGCCGACATAGCGGCGGAACAGGCGTTGCAGCGTGCGGACCGGGATGTCGAAGCGCTCGGTGACCTGGTCGACCCGGGTCAGGTCGCGATCATGTTCCATGGCCTCGATGATCGCCAGCACCTGGCGGTAGGCGCGCTGGTCCCCCTCGGCGCCCTGGGCGGCCTCCAGGAAATCCTCGATCAACTCGCGGCGGCGCAGGGTGTCCTCGGTGGCGAGCACCGCCTCGGCCAGCGCGTCGGCGGCCGGGAAGATCTGGGCCGCGGGGACCGAGGTGTCGCTCAGCGCGCCCACGTCCAGTCCCGTGAACGCGCCGAACCCGCCGGCCCGGAACTTGACCCCGAACGTCTCACCCGCCCCGGCCAATTCGCGCACGTACTTGGTGGTCCACACGCCGGTGACGAAGGCGCCCGTGCGTTCGTGGGTGCGTTCGAAGGTCAGGTTCACGCAGGGGTACGGCAGCACCTCGGCGAGGAAGGGCGGCTCGCCCCGCCGGTCCCAGCGGACCGCCCAATACCACTCGACGTAGCGCGCGACCCGTTCGCCCGCGGGCAGCCGGGCGTGGTTGTTGGCCGCGTTCTGCTGACGCGGCCGCAGGATGCCCTTCGCGGTCTCCGGCGGCGGCACCGGCCGTGGCGCGAACCGGTTTTCGGCATGGTCGGCGCTGGTCATCGCCCCTGTCGCTTTCTTACAAGACCATCGCCGCCGCGCCGAGGAAGGTAATGGGCATGAGCGACACAGTGAATCCGATTCCGCAGGACTACCACTCCATCACCTGCTTCCTGGCCGTCCCCGACGCCAATGCCGCCATCGACTTCTACAGCGCGGTCTTCGGCGCGAAGGTGTTGAGCCGCAACGATCTTCCCGACGGCCAGGCCGCCCACGCCGAACTCCTGATCGGCGACTCCACCATCCAGGTCGGCATGCCCATGCCCGACGAGGGCCTGCGCGCCCCCGCCGACGACTGGGTCCACACCAGCGTGGTGCACTACTGCCCCGACGTCGACGCGGTCTCGAAGCTGGCCACCGACAACGGCGCCCGCTTCGTCTCCGAACCCCAGACCTTCGTCACCGGCGACCGCTACGGCCGTGTCATGGACCCCTTCGGCCACCGCTGGATCGTGATGACCCGCGTCGAGGACGTCTCCCGCGAAGAGGCCGAGCGCCGAGTCAACGAATGGATGGCTAGCGCCGCCTCCCCGAGCCTTTAGCGGACGGCTGAGAGCCGCCGGCCCGTGGCAACCCGTGCCGGCGGTCGGGTGCCAAACCGATTTTGGACGTACCCGGTGAGTTACCCCCACCGCACCGAAATCAGTTGTCACGCTGGCATTCGATTTCACGCCAAAGGTCGGACGCCTCACGACAGTCCGGCGGCGTCCATGCCGCGCAGTTCCTTCTTGAGGTCGGCGATCTCGTCGCGGAGGCGGCCGGCCAGCTCGAACTGGAGCTCGCGGGCCGCGTTCATCATCTGCGCGGTCATGTCCTTGATCAGGTCGGCTAGTTCGGCGCGCGGCATGTTCTTCACGTCGCGACCCTCGTAGACGCCCGCGCTGACCGCCCGGCCGGGCTCGCCCTGGGCGCGACGGCCGCGGCTGGCATTGCGGCCCGAGCCGCCCACCTCGACCTCGGTCTCCTCGGCCTCGCGGTACACCTGGTCGAGAATGTCGGCGATCTTCTTGCGCAAGGGTTTCGGGTCGATGCCGCGTTCCTCGTTGTAGGCGACCTGCTTGGCGCGGCGGCGCTCGGTCTCGTCGATGGCGTGGCGCATGGAGTCGGTGATCTTGTCCGCGTACATGTGGACTTCACCGGACACATTGCGCGCCGCGCGGCCGATGGTCTGGATGAGGCTGGTGGAGGAGCGCAGGAAGCCCTCCTTGTCCGCGTCCAGAATGGCGACCAGCGAGACCTCGGGCAGGTCCAGACCCTCACGCAGCAAGTTGATGCCGACCAGTACGTCGTATTCGCCCAGCCGCAACTGCCGCAGCAATTCGACGCGGCGCAGCGTATCGATCTCCGAGTGCAGATAGCGCACCCGCACACCGAGTCCCAGCAGATAGTCGGTGAGATCCTCGGCCATCTTCTTGGTCAGCGTGGTGACCAGGACGCGTTCGTCGCGTTCGGTCCGCAGCCGGATCTCGTGCACCAGATCGTCGATCTGCCCCTTGGTCGGTTTGACCTCCACGTGCGGATCCACCAGACCCGTCGGGCGAATGACCTGCTCGACGAATTCGCCTCCGGTCCGGCCCAATTCGTAGGGGCCGGGTGTGGCCGACAGGTACACCGCCTGCCCGATCCGGTCGGCGAACTCCTCCCAGGTGAGCGGCCGGTTGTCCACCGCCGACGGGAGCCGGAAGCCGTACTCGACCAGGTTCCGCTTGCGCGACATGTCGCCCTCGTACATGCCGCCGATCTGCGGGACGGTCACATGCGATTCGTCGATGACGAGCAGGAAATCCTCGGGGAAGTAATCCAGCAGGGTGGCCGGGGCGGTGCCGGCCGCGCGGCCGTCGATATGCCGCGAATAATTCTCGATGCCCGAGCAGAAACCGACCTGCTTGATCATCTCCAGGTCGTATTGGGTGCGCATCCGAAGCCGTTGCGCCTCCAGCAATTTGCCCTGCTTCTCCAAATCGGCGAGCCGCGTCTCGAGTTCGGCTTCGATGTCGCGCACCGCGCGCTCCATCCGGTCCGGACCCGCCACATAATGGGTGGCCGGGAAAATGCGGACCATATCCACCTGCCGCACCACATCACCGGTGAGCGGATGCAGATAGTAGAGCGCCTCGATCTCGTCGCCGAAGAATTCGATGCGCACCGCCAATTCCTCGTACGAGGGAATGATTTCGACGGTGTCGCCGCGGACCCGGAAACTGCCGCGGGTGAACGACATGTCGTTGCGGGTGTATTGCACGTCGACCAGCAATCGCAGCAGCCGGTCCCGATCGATCTCGGTGCCCACCTCCAGCTGCACCGACCGATCCAGATAGGACTGCGGCGTGCCGAGGCCGTAGATACACGACACCGACGCGACCACGACCACGTCGCGGCGCGAGAGCAGGCTCGAGGTCGCCGAGTGGCGCAGCCGCTCCACGTCGTCGTTGATCGAGCTGTCCTTCTCGATGTAGGTATCGGTCTGGGCGATGTACGCCTCGGGCTGGTAGTAGTCGTAGTACGAGACGAAGTACTCGACCGCGTTGTTGGGCAGCATCTCGCGCAGCTCGTTGGCCAGCTGCGCGGCCAGCGTCTTGTTCGGCGCCATGACCAGGGTCGGGCGCTGCAATCGCTCGATCAGCCAGGCCGTGGTGGCGGACTTGCCGGTACCGGTGGCACCCAGCAGCACCACGTCCTTCTCCCCCGCCCGGATCCGGCGCTCGAGCTCCTCGATGGCGGCCGGCTGGTCACCGGCGGGAACGTGTTCGCTGACCACCTGGAACTGGCTGTCGGTCCGCTCGACCTCGCCGATGGGCCGATGTTCGGAATGGGCCAGCGGCAGGTCGTCCGGGATCTCGGTTGCGAAAGCCATGGCACCAGCCTAGGACGCCCCACCGACAAGTTCCCGGCGCCGCTCCTCTGTTCGCCGACGGCGGATCGGCCCGGTGTCCGCGGTCACTATCACCGCGTCGTGGGGTGATGACTGCCCGCGCGCGGAGCCCATCCGGGAGCGATCTCGCAACGAATTCTCTAGTCCGGTACTCAATTCGGTAAAGAACTTCCCATGTCCGAATTGACCGTTACCCCAAGGGATTTCACGTCACCGGCGCGTCGCGGTGTCGCGTAGATCTCAGTCCGTTCACGACGGTTTGAATCCCACGTTCCAGGTGTACTCTGAGCTCGCTGGTCGCACGATTCGAAAAGAGGCAGGGCGATGACCGGTTTGTTTACGCCGCAGCGGAATTCCACCAATGGCGCGCGCCCGCACCGGACGACCGATGACACTCCCACGGTGTCCCCGCATCGCCCCAGGCTCGAATACTTCAATCTCGCGGATCTGTCGTGGACCGATTATCGCGGGTTTCTGCATCCCGTGGAGCGCATACACACCGAACCGTTCGGTCTGTATATCGAACGGACAGTGGACAATCCGCGCTACCACTACGTCGAGTCCTGGCTGCTGCCCGAGTTGTCGCTGCGCGCCACGGTCTATCACCTGCGCCCGGGCCACGATCGGACGCAGACCCACTACCTCGACATCGGCGACTACGGCCCGTGCGAGAACAAGAAGTGGCGGGCCGAGAGTCACTACCTGCACGTGGTGGCCCGCCCCGGCCGCGCGCCCGAGCTGCTCGGCATCGACGACCTGCTGACCGCGCACGCCGCGGGACAGTTCGACACCGCGCGCACCCATCAGGCCATCGAGCGGGCCGCGGCCGTGGTGGACGGCCTGGCGGCCTGCAGTCACGACGTCGACCGCTGGCTGGCCGGGCAGGGCATCACCCTCACCTGGCTCTGAACGCGACAACGCCCGGTCCGGATGAGCCCGGACCGGGCGTATGCGATGCGGGGATCTCCGCCCTCCGACTAGCCGGAGATGCTCGGCAGCAGGCCCGACAGGCTCGGGATCAGGTTGCTCGAGCCGCCGCTCAGACCACAGCCGACGCTGCCGGTGCTGGTCAGCGGGTTGGCCGGCGCCACATCGACGTCGATCGACTTCGAGATCAGGGTCTGGGTAACGGTCAGCGTGTGCTTGCCCGCCGTGCTCGGCGTCCAGTTGATGGTGACCTTGCCGCTCAGCAGCGACGGGGTCACGGGGCTGCCGGGGAGCTCGGACCCGTTGTCCCGGAAGGCCACCGACAGCAGGCGGTCGACGTCGATGCTCGCGGTCAGCGTGTAGGAGCAGCCGACATTGTGGCTGGTGCCGGAAACTTCCAGGCCGGTCGGCCACGCGCCGGCCTGAGGCGCGGCCAGGATGATGGTCCCGGCTACCGCGCCGAAGGTCGTGACGCCCATGCCGAGCCGGCGGGCACGGGTTTTCTGTTCGCTCATGCAGGTATTCCCTTACGGTTGAGTCGCCCGCCCACGTCCGGCGGGTCGTCGTGCGCGACGATACAGCGCAACCGAACAATAGCGAAACATGCACGCTTCAGATAGTGTTTTCTGAATATTCGCCCCGCTCGGCCCCGATTCCAGCAATCTGCGAGCGACGCCACGATCGCTCCCCTGGACGACCGCCGCCGGACACGCGATGCTGAATGGCATGACTCGCGCACCCGCGGTGGATCTACACCGACCCAAGGTGGAGTACTTCAATATCGACGAGCTCACCAATATCGATCCCAAGGGTTTCGTGCGGCAGGTCGAGCGATACCAGGTGGAGCCGTGGGGGCTGTACATGGCCCGCACCTCCGACCATCCCGAATTCCACTACATCGAATCCTGGCTGCTGCCCAGCGTGTCGCTGCGCGCCACCGTCTTCCACTTCACCCCCGCGCACCTGCGCGACCAGGACTACTACATCGACATCGGCGAATTCGCGCAGGTCGGACCCAAGCGGTGGAAGTCGGTCGACCACTATCTCGACCTGGTGGTGCGCCAGGGCCGCGAGGTGGAGCTGCTCGATGTGGACGAGCTGCTCGCCGCCCACGCCGCCGACTATCTGACCCTGACCGAGGCCCAGCAGGCCATCGAGTCGGCCACCGCGACGATCGACGGAATCGCCGCGCACGGCCACAGTTTCGAAGCCTGGCTGGCCGCCCAGGGCATCACCCTGACCTGGATGTAGACCGACGCATGCGGGGCCGCCCACACCGAGGAGTGTGGACGGCCCCGACTCGTCGATTCAGTCGCCGACGATCAGATTGACCGCACGCCCCGGATCGGTGTTGGCGTGCAACCGCTCCCCCGCCCCGAGCCGCACCTCCGCGGCGATCGGGTCGTCCGCGGCGACCGGCGGAAAACCGATGTCCGCCAGGCGATCCCGCAGCGCCTCGGCGGTGACGCCGGCCGCGACCGTGATCCGGATGTCGAGGACATCGGCGGCCGGCTTGCCGGGCACCGCGGTCGGCCCGATGTGGTCGATGCTCGCCGCGTCCGCGCCGCACGCCACCGCGAGCCGCGCGATCACCCGCCGCGCCTGCGCGAACCATTCCGGATTCGCTTCTGCCACGGGCAGTTCCGGCCGGGCGGCGGGCGTGCGGGTGCGCAGATTGCGCTCGAACGGGATCAGGCGCTCGTCCCACAGCCGGTGCACCTCGGCGTCGATCAGGCCGCTCGCGCCATTGTTGTCGAGCAGGACGTCGGCGGCGGCGCGCCGCTGGGCGTCGGTGGCCTGGGCGGCGATGCGGGCGCGGGCGTCGGCCTCGTCGATGCCGCGGAACTCCACCAGCCGGCGCAGCCGGGTCTCCTCGGCGGCGTCCACGATGACCACCAGGTTCATGAACGGGGCCAGGCCGTTCTCCACCAGCAGCGGAATGTCCTGCACCACAATGCCGTCGGCGGGCGCGGCCGCGATGAGTTCGGCGGTGCGCTTGCCGACCAGCGGGTGGGTGATGCCGTTGAGGGTGGCGCGGGCCTCGTCGGAGGCGAAGGCCTTGGCCGCCAGGGCGGGTCGATCGAGGCTGCCGTCCGCGGCGAGGATGTCGTCGCCGAACGCGGCGGCGAGCGCGGCCAGGCCCGCGCTGCCGGGGGCGACCACCTCGCGCGCGATGACATCGCTGTCGACGAGCACGGCACCGCGCTCGGTGAGAATGCGGGCCACGGTGGACTTGCCCGCGCCCATGCCTCCGGTGAGACCGATTCGCAACATTCGACCAGTCTTGCACCGACGCCGATTCCGGTGAGCGGCCGGGGTTACCCGGGCCGGCCTGGGGTTTTCACCTGCAAGCACAGTCCTTGCCCGTTCCGTGATGCCGGTGAGATCATTTCGCAACTTTTCCGGCCAATCCCGACCGTTTGTCGGCAACATTCCGACACGCCGGGGCACACGCCCCGCAAAATTCGGTAAGGCACACTTTTGTTCGGCTATCGTTCGCGCCAGGCGATCTTAGGCCGGTTCACACGCAAGAGAAGGAATATCAGTGGGCACCAAGAAACTCCAGACGGGTCGCCACCGTCTGGGCCTGGCGGGCACGGTGCATTGCACCCAGATCCCCGCTGTCGCAGCCGCTCTCGCCGAGCACGGACGGTCCTGGCTGACCGCGTTGTTCAGCCCGGCCCGGCACAGCGCGACGGCGAGGCGAAAACCGACACCCGAGACCGGCGTCGTCCGACGCTGGGTGCCCGCGACCGCCGGCTGACCCCGCGCACCGCCGACCCGCTCGGCGCCGACGCCGGAAGATCCAGCACCGCCCCCTGATTCGCCACATACACGCACAGTGGCTCGGTCCATAACCGGACCGAGCCACTGTGTTGTGCGCGTGTCTCCCGATGCGGCACCGGTGATGACCCCGGCGCCGCCGGATCGGCTACACGATCAGGCCACTGGGCCGCCGCCGGGTGCCGGGATCCTGCCGGGGCATCGCGTTCGGCGGCACCGGATACGGGGTACCGACGGTCGCGGTGCCCAGCGCGATGTTCGGGCCGCACTGCGCGATCGCGTCATTGACCTTTCGATCCGCGGGCGCGAACGCCGGTTTCGAGGCATCCGGGCCCGACCCGAAATCGAAGGCCGAGGTCATATCGCCGGTGACGCTGCGCCGCCACGCCGTCAGGTTGGGCACGTCGACCCCGAAGCGGCGCTCGATGAGTCGCAGCTGCGAGGTGTGGTCGAAGGTCTCCGAGGCGACCAGGCCACCCCGACTGTAGGGCGAGATGACGAATCCCGGCACCCGGTAGCCGAGCCCGATCGGCCCGGTGATGCCCTCGTGCTTCTTGTCGATCGGCACGGTGACGTACTCCCCCGGCGTGCCCGCGGGCGCTGTCGGCGGGGTGACGTGGTCGAAGAAGCCGCCGTTCTCGTCGTAGCTGATGATCAGCGCGGTCTTCTCCCACACCGCCGGATTCGAGGTGAGGATGTCGAGCACCTGCATGATGCCGACCGCGCCGAAAGCCGGTGGCAGCGCGGGGTGTTCACAGTTCAGCAGCGGCGGGATCACCCAGGACACGGCCGGCAGCTGGTTGGCGGCGACATCGGCGGCGAAGTCCTGCGGGTAGGCCGGGGCCTTACCGCGCCGTGCCAGTTCGGAATTCGGGTCGGCGGCTTGCTTGAAGCAGCCCATCATGCCGTCCAGGAGCACCGACGACAGTGGACCGATGTCGCGGTTGTTGTAGATCTTCCAGCTGACCCCGGCATCGGAGAGATTCTCCGGCATGGTCCGCCAGCTATAGGCGTTCTGCGGGATCAGGGTCGGCGTCTCGAGCAGCGGGCCGCCGTTGCGACCGTCCGGGTCGATGGTCGCCGACATCCAGTAGAGGCGGTTGGGGTCGGTCGGGCCCAGTACCGAGCAGTGGTAGTTGTCCAGCAAGGTGAAGGCATTGGCCAGGTCCCAGTGCACGGGGATGTCGGCCTGGGTGTAGTAGCCCATTGCGGCAGGACCGTTTTCGGCGCCCACCGACGCGATCGACATGGGCATCCAGCCGTCGTTGCGGCCGTTGTTCCACGCCTTGTGCATGGCCGCCCAGCTGTGGTCCGGGTCGTTGATGCATTCGCCGTCGAGGGTCGCGCCGCGGGTGGTGTCGAGGCGGAACGGGTTGAGGAAGCCGTCCGGGGTGGGGCCGACGCCGGGGGTGTAGCCGTACTGGTTCCAGGCCGGGGACGGGTCGTCGAAGCCGCGCACGCCCGACATGGTGCCGAAGTAGTGGTCGAAGGAGCGGTTCTCCTGCATGAGCAGCACGATGTGCTCGATGTCGCCGAGTCCGCCCATGCCGGCCGGGTCTGCGGCGTAAGCCTTTTCGATGATCGGGCCGGCGATCGAGGCGAGTGCGCCCGCACCGCCCGCTGCCATGGCTTTCGCCAGGAAATCCCGCCTGTTGACTCCGGCGAACACGCCCATGCTCCGGTAGTACCTTCCGCTAGAAGTGACAGTGACAGTGCATTGAACCCGTCGAACGTAACCGGGTCATTAACGCAAAACGAAGGTCCCCTGGTCAATTGACCAGGGGACCTTCGTTATCGCTTAACGCGGATCAGCGAATCAGGCGTTGCCCGACAGCTTCTCACGCAGCGCGGCCAGCTGCGCATCGCTCGCGAGCGAGCCACCGGCCGGCTCCGAGGAGGACGAAGCGGCAGCCTGGGCGCCCGACTCCGAGGAGTAGTTCGACGGTCCACCGTTGGCAGCCTCGGCGGCGGCGTCGGCGGCCATCTTCTCCATCTGAGCGGTGTGCATCTTGTGGCGACGCTCGGCCTCGGCGTACCGGGTCTCCCACTCTTCACGCTGCTTCTCGAAACCTTCGAGCCATTCGTTGGTCTCGGAGTCGAAGCCCTCGGGAAGATGTAGTTGCCCTGGTCGTCGTAGCTGTCGGCCATGCCGTACTTCGACGGGTCGAACTCGGCGGTGTAGTCCTCGTTCGCCTGCTTCAGCGACAGCGAGATCCGGCGACGCTCGAGGTCGATGTCGATGACCTTGACCATGGCGTCGTCGCCGACGGCCACGACCTGGTCCGGGACCTCCACGTGGCGCTCGGCCAGCTCGGAGATGTGCACCAGGCCCTCGATGCCCTCTTCGACGCGCACGAACGCACCGAACGGAACCAGCTTGGTGACCTTACCCGGGACGATCTGGCCGATCGCGTGGGTGCGGGCGAACTGACGCCACGGGTCTTCCTGGGTCGCCTTGAGCGACAGGGAGACACGCTCGCGGTCGAGATCGACGTCGAGAACCTCGACGGTGACCTCGTTGCCGACCTCGACAACCTCGGACGGGTGGTCGATGTGCTTCCAGGACAGCTCGGAGACGTGCACCAGGCCGTCGACGCCACCCAGGTCCACGAAGGCACCGAAGTTGACGATGGAGGACACGACGCCCTTGCGGACCTGGCCCTTCTGCAGCTGGTGCAGGAACTCGCTGCGGACCTCGGACTGGTCTGCTCGAGCCAGGCGCGACGCGACAGGACCACGTTGTTGCGGTTCTTGTCGAGCTCGATGATCTTGGCCTCGATCTCCTTGCCGACGTACGGCTGGAGGTCGCGGACGCGACGCATCTCGACCAGCGAAGCCGGGAGGAAGCCGCGCAGACCGATGTCCAGGATCAGGCCGCCCTTGACGACCTCGATGACGGTGCCCTTGACGGCCTCGTCCTTCTCCTTGAGCTCCTCGATCGTGCCCCAAGCCCGCTCGTACTGAGCGCGCTTCTTCGACAGGATCAGGCGGCCTTCCTTGTCCTCCTTGGTGAGAACGAGGGCCTCGACCTCATCGCCCACGGAAACGACCTCATTGGGGTCGACATCGTGCTTGATGGACAGTTCGCGAGACGGGATCACGCCTTCGGTCTTGTAACCGATGTCGAGAAGGACCTCATCGCGATCGACCTTGACGATCGTGCCTTCGACGATATCTCCGTCGTTGAAGTACTTGATGGTCTTGTCGATGGCGGCGAGGAAGTCCTCGGCAGTGCCGATGTCGTTGACGGCAACCTGCGGCGAGGTGACAGTGGTGGGCATGTGTTGGGAGGCTCCGGACGGATTGTGGTCGGTAGTGGACATGTGGACTTTCGGTATTGCTGCGAACAGCAGGCGTTGGAACTAACGTTGTCATGCACAGCACGCGCTGCGACGGTGCACAACGCTGCCCTGCTGTAACTTCCAAAGACAGCTTGCGGACTCACAGCACGATTGTCTGCTCTACGCGGTCTCGAGAAACCGGGTACAGAAGACACTCGCGGAAAACAGCGTACGCGACGGGTGTTGTACCAAGCAAACATGGGTCCCATCGCAACCCTCGCTAGGGTGAGCCCATGTCCGAAGATCACTCTGCCACCCCCGACGACGCCCGGCACGCCGAGGCCAACGCCCTGCTCGGCACGGTGGGAGTGACCCGCGCCAAGGTCGATTCGCAATCCAGTGCGCGCGCCAGCCGCAAATGGTGGGACGCCGACGCGGCGGCCTACCACGACACGCACGCCGACTTCCTGGGCGTGGACTCCCCCGCCGGTGAGTTCGTGTGGTGCCCGGAGGGATTGCACGAGGGTGACTGGCATCTGCTCGGTGATATAGAAGGAAAGCGGATCCTGGAGATCGGCTGCGGCTCGGCCCCGTGCTCGCGTTGGCTGGCTTCGCACGGTGCGCACCCGGTCGGGCTGGACATCTCGCGCTCGATGCTGGACCGCGGTCTGGCCGCGATGGCCGCGGGTGGTCCGCGAGTCCCCCTGGTCCAGGCCGGCGCCGAGGATTTGCCCTTCGCCGACGCGTCCTTCGATCTGGCCTGCTCGGCGTTCGGCGGCGTCCCCTTCGTCGCCGATTCCGCGCGGGTGATGCGTGAAGTCCACCGCGTGCTGCGCCCGGGCGGCCGCTGGGTCTTCTCCGTCAACCACCCCATGCGCTGGATCTTCCCCGACGACCCCGGCCCCGCCGGCCTGCGCGCCACCATCCCCTATTTCGACCGCACCCCGTACGTGGAGGTGGGCCCCGACGGCGAACCCACCTACGTCGAGCACCACCGCACCATCGGCGACCGCGTCCGCGAGATCGTCGCCGCCGGCCTCACCCTGGTGGACATCATCGAACCCGACTGGCCGGAATGGCTCGACCGCGAATGGGGCCAGTGGAGCCCGCTCCGCGGCGAGATCTTCCCCGGCACGGCCATTTTCGTCACCCAAAAAGCGAACTGAGCCCCTGCCCTGCGCTACGACGACGGCCGAGCCGGAACCGAGTTGCGGCGGGCGCAGCTGGTCCGGCTCGGCGGGGGTTCCTGATCGACAGCGCCGACCTGGTGTCGTGATTACTTCGGTTCGCGCCCAACCTGTTTCAACGCCAGCCGGAGCGCGTATTCGATCTGGGCGTTGATGCTGCGCAGGTCGTCGGCCGCCCATTTGGCGATGGCGTCGTGGACGGCCGGATCCAGGCGCAGCAGGACGCGTTTCGGCTCACGCTTGGCGGCGGACATCAGGCGTAGAGGGTGCCGGCGTTGACCACGGGTGCGGCGGAGCGGTCTCCGCACAGCACGACCAGCAGGTTGGACACCATTGCCGCCTTGCGCTCCTCATCCAGATCGACCACGCCCTGTTCCGCGAGTCGGTCCAGGGCCATGCCGACCATACCGACCGCGCCTTCGACGATGCGGCTGCGGGCGGCGACCACCTGGGCGGCCTGCTGGCGAACCAGCATGGCCTGGGCGATCTCCGGCGCGTAGGCGAGGTGGGTGATGCGGGCCTCGATGATCTCGATGCCGGCCAGTTCGGTGCGGGCGCGCAGTTCGGTGGTGAGTTCCCCGGCGACCTCGGCGCCGTCGCGCAGGCTGGAGGTGCTCGAGTCATCGGTCTGGTAGGGGTGGGTGGTGGCCAGGTGCCGGACCGCGGTCTCGGACTGGGTGCGCACGAAGTCCTCGTAGTCGTCGACCGCGAAGGCGGCCTTGTAGCTGTCGACCACCTGGTAGACGACGACGGCGGCGATCTCGACCGGGTTGCCGTCGAGGTCGTTGACCTTCAGCTTCTGGGTCTCGAAGTTGCGGATCCGCAGCGAGATCCCGCGCCGGCTGGACAGCGGGGTCACCCAGTGGAATCCGGCCTCGTTGACCGATCCGATGTAGCGGCCGAAGAACTGGATCACCTTGGCCTGGTTGGGATTCACCGTGATGAATCCGCTGGCCGCCAGCACCGCCGCCAGGATGGTGGCCGCCATCGCGACGCCGATGACCGTCCGCGCGGCCCCGTCCGCGCCGGTGCTCAGCGCGTGCGACTCAACCACGATTCCGATGATCAGCAGGACGAACACCCCCAGCATGAGGAAGCCGTTCAACCGGAATGCTCGACGCAACTCCATGACACTCTCCTAGTATCGAAGTGATATCACTACGATAGCGCGAGCCGTCCCGGTTGACCAGTGCGAGTTCAGCGAGGCCGGATATTGCGGTTGTTGCGGAACAGGTTGGCCGGGTCGTACTGCGCCTTGAGCGCGGCCAGCCGGTCATAGCCGGCGGCGCTGTACCCGGCGCGGGTCTGCGCCTCGTCGGCCTGGTCGCCGCTGCCGTAGAGGAAATTGAGGTTGTGGCCGACGGTCCAGGGCTGCAACGTCTTTCGCACCAGCGCCAGCTGATCGCGCACCTGCTCGGCATTGCCCGGCTGCGGCATGGCCAGCATCCGCGCGATGTACTGCGCGTCGCGGTGATCCATCGAGATGCCGTGCGGGCCCGGGCGGCTCAGCGCGCCACCCAGGTGCCGGAATCCGGCCACCGTCGGCAGCGCGGCGTCCGGGCCGGTCACCTCCAGGAAGGCGTCGGTGGCGTCGGCGGGCAGTTCGGAGAGCAGCGCGTTGGTGGCGGTGTAGGCGTGCGGGTGGTCCGGATCCCGGTAGATGGCATGGCTTTCGGTGTACGGCATCATCCGCAGGTCGTCGGTCATGCGCGCCCCGACCGCACGCAGCGGCGCGACCAGCCGCTCGCCCTCTTCCGCACTGCCGGTGAAGGCGATGTTGATGGTCGCCACGTAGCGGCCGCGCAGGTGCTCGGGCAGTTGCGGGAGGTCGGGGAAGGTCAGCATGGTGATGGCCGAGGTGACGGTCTCGGGCACGTCCTGGGTCCACAGCCGCCACGCCTCCAGCGCCGGGGCCACCAGCGCGGTGTCGAACTGCAACTGGCCGCCGTACACCTGGGTGACGGGCAGCAGGTCCAGTTCCAGCGCGGTGACGACGCCGAAGTTGCCGCCGGTGCCCAGCACCGCGCCGAACAGCTCGTCGCCCGGGGTGAGCGTCCGCAGCCGGCCGTCGGCGGTGACGATCTCGATGGTCCGCACATGCTCTGCGGCGTAACCGTATTCGCGGGCCAGGATGCCGACGCCGCCGCCGAGGATGTATCCGACCACGCCGACCGACAGCGAGGAGCCGTTCAGCGGTGCGAGGCCGTGCGCGGCGGCCGCTTCGATCAGCGCCCCGGCCTGCACGCCCGCTCCGATGCGAGCGGTACGCGCCGCCGCGTCGACGCGGATGTCGGTCATCTTCCGGGTGGTGATGAGCACCCCGCCGTCGGTGGCGACCGAGAGGCCGTGGCCGGTGGCCTGCACCGCGATCGGAAGGCCGTGGCGCGCCGCGTATTCCACGGCGGCGCGGACGTCCTCGGCGTGGGCCGCGGCGACGATCACGGCGGGCCGGTGGGTGTAGGCGGTCTGGAATCCGGCGATCTCGGCGTCGTAGCCGGTGTCGCCGGGCTGGAAGACCGGGCCGGTGGTGGTGGGCAGTTCGGTGATCGCTGTCTTCGTCATGACTTCACTCTGCGCGCGCCCGAACAAGAACTCCAACAGATAGATTTTCTCGTAGCTATAATCATCAGTTATGGAACTGCGTCAGCTGCGGTACTTCGTCACGGTCGCCGACGAGGCCAACTTCACCCGGGCCGCCGCGCGTCTGCACCTGGCACAGCCCGGGCTGAGCGCGCAGATCAAGCAGCTGGAACGCGAACTGGGGCAACCGCTTCTGGACCGATCGAGTCGTTCGGTCACCCTCACCCCGGTCGGCGCGGCGGTGCTGCCGATCGCCCGGGCGGCCCTGGAGCAGGTCGAGCGCATCACCCACACGGTCGACGAATTCACCGGACTGCTGCGCGGGCACGTACGGGTCGGGATGATCTCCGGCGCGGCCGGTGAGGAGATCGACCTGGCCCGGGTGCTGGCCGACTTCCATCGCGATCACCCGCAGATCGGCATCTCCCTCACCGAGGACGATTCCGAGACCATGTACGCCGCCCTGCGCCGCGGCGAACTGGATATCGGCCTGCTCAGCATCTCCGGCGATCTGGACGCCGACGTCCACTCCGAGACCGTCTACGACAGCCCGATCGTCGCCGCCGTCGCGACCGGCGCCGAGGGCTTCGGCGATCGAATCACCCTGGCGGAGTTGTGCACTCACCCCCTGGTCTGCCTGCCGCGGGGCACCGGACTGCGCGGACTACTCGAAACCTCGTGCGCCGCGGCGGGACTGACTCCCGAGGTGGCCTTCGAGGCCGCCGCCCCCTCGTTCCTGATCCGGCTGGCCGCGCACGACCTGGGCGTGGCCGTCATTCCGCGGATCCCGCCGGAGGAGGCGGCCCGGCTCGGCATCCGCACCCTCGAGATCGACCCGGAAATGCGCGGTCGCCTGGTCCTGGCGTGGAGCGCCGAGCGCCCGACGAGCCCGGCCGCGAAAGTCCTGCTCGGCCAACTCCGCATCGCCCTCGCGAGCTGGAAGCATCCGAGTCAGGCGAACACGGCTCGCAGGCCGCGGTCGCGGACGGCCTGAACGCCGACCAGCGCCAGCAGCACGACGCCGGTCACGATGTGTTCGACGGCGTCGCTGCGGTGATGCGGGAAGCTGAATATCACGACGTGGTGCGCGAACAGCGCCCAGACGCCGACCACGAATCCGCCTCCGACAGCGGCGATCACGCAGTACCAGGCGGCCCAGCGCTTGCGCCGGGCGGCGAGCAGCGCGGGCGTGAACAGCAACAGGCCCGCGAGCCCGTGCCAGCCGTTGTAGTCCATGCCGAGAACCGGTGTGGCCGGGGCATGTTCCCCCAGCGCGAAGCTGGGTTCGGCGATCCAGCCCGCGATCGCCCAGACGATGTGCACGGCCCCGACCACCAGCACCGCCCACTGCAGGAAGCTCCATCGCGCCCGCGCGACCGGACGTTCTGCTGCCGCTGTCATCCCCATGTCGCCGACTCCCAACGGTGCGACCGAATAACTACTACAAACCGTAGTTGGCTAGACGGCTCCCCGTACGCGCTATCACACAATTTCCCCAAACTTCCCTATTGAAACCTCAGATAGGGACGGTTACGGTAGTTTTCGTGACCGATCGTCTCTACTCCGTCGAAGAAGTCGCCGAACGGCTCGGCCTGCACGTGCGCACCGTCCGCGGGTACGTGCGGGACGGGAAGCTGCCGGCCACCCGCATCGGCAAGCAGTACCGCATCACCCGGGCCGATCTGGAAGCCTTCACCGGCCTGCCCGCTCCCGAGGGCGGATCGGTTGCCCGGCAACGGTATTCGGAGGTCTCCAGCATCATCGAGGTCGACGCCGCCGATCCGGCGATCGCCGACCGGGTCGGCACGCTGCTGACCGCGGCGGCGGGCACCGGGACCGGGCAGGGGCAGCCGCTGCGGGTGCAGACCTTCTACGACCGGGAACGTGCCCGTCTGAAGGTCATTCTCGTGGGCGGCCTGGGCGACACCGCCCGGCTGCTCGAATACATGGAAGGAGTTCTCGCGTCGTGAGCGCGATCTACAAGTCCGAGGCCGGACGCGCCGCCATCGCGGCCCGCTACCAGGAACTGCTGCGCCGCTGGCCCGTCGCGGTCGAACAACTGCACGTGCCGACCCGCGAGGGCGACACCTTCGTGCTCGCCTCCGGCCCCAAGGACGCACCGCCGGTGGTCCTGTTGCACGGTTCGGGATCCAACTCGTCCACCTGGCTCGGCGGCATCGCTTCCTGGGCAACGGATTTCCGCGTGTACGCGGTCGACATGGTCGGCGAGCCCGGCGGCAGCGCCGAAGCCCGGCCGGAGCTGGGGACCGAGGCCGTCGCGCTGTGGCTCGACGATGTCCTGGCCGGACTCGACCTCTCGGCCGCGAGCTTCGTCGGCATGTCGCTGGGCGGCTGGACCGCCCTGGACTACGCGGTCCGCCGCCCGGACAAGGTCACCAAGCTCGCCCTGCTGTGCCCCGGCGGTATCGGCAAGCAGAAGTTCGGCTGGATCTTCAAGAACCTGCTCGACCACCTGTTCAGCAACCACGACCTGCGCCGCTCGGCGGCCATCGTCACCGGCCTGAACCTCACCGACCACGCCGAGATCCTCGACGACGTGGCCCTGACGTTCACCCACTTCAATCCGCGCACCGGCAAGCTGCCCGTCTTCACCGACGCCCAGCTGAGCACCGTGACGATGCCGGTCCTGGTGATCGTCGGCGCGGACGACGTCATGTTCAAATCCGCCGACACCGCCCGCCGGGCAAGCGATTCCATGCCGGACGCGACCACCCGGGTGCTGCCCGGAGTCGGCCACGCCATCCTCGGCCAGACCGCACCGATCCTGGAGTTCCTCCGGAAATGACACGATCGGGGAGCTCCCGGCAGGGGGAGCTCCCCGATCGTGTTATGCGCCTAGAGAATGCGCGAGAGGAACGCCTTGGTGCGGTCCTGCTGCGGATTGGCCAACAGCTCACGGGGATCGCCCGCCTCCACGACCACGCCGCCGTCCATGAAGACCAGCTGATCGGCGACCTCACGGGCGAAACCCATTTCGTGGGTGACCACGACCATGGTCATGCCCGAGGCCGCCAGTTCGCGCATGACGCCGAGGACTTCGCCGACCAGCTCCGGGTCGAGCGCCGAGGTGGGCTCGTCGAAGAGCATCAGCTTGGGGTCCATGGCCAGCGCGCGGGCGATCGCCACGCGCTGCTGCTGGCCGCCCGAGAGCTGGGCGGGGTAGGCATCGGCCTTGTCCGCCAGGCCGACTCGGGCCAGCAGCTCCCGTGCCCGGGCCACCGCGTCGGCGCGCTTGAGCTTCTTGACCTGGGTCGGCGCTTCGATGATGTTCTCCAGCGCGGTGCGGTGCGGGAACAGATTGAAGTGCTGGAACACCATACCGATATCGCGGCGCTGCTTGGCGGCGTCGCGCGGATGCAGCTCGTAGAGCTTGCCGTTCTTCTCGCGGTAGCCGACCAGGTCGCCGTCCACGTAGAGGCGCCCGGCATTGACCCGTTCGAGGTGGTTGATGCAGCGCAGGAAGGTGGACTTGCCCGAGCCGGACGGGCCGATCAGGCACAGCACCTCGCCGCGCTTGACCTCGAGGGTGATGCCTTTGAGCACATTGAGCGCGCCGAAGTTCTTGCACACGCGCTCGGCGCGCACCATGGGCACCGCCGAGGCCGGCAGCGCGTCCTCGATCAGCGGCGTGGCATCCTTCGAGAACGACATCGAGTCGTCGGACATATCAGCGTTCACCTATCCCGTTCCGCCGGCGACCTGCGCGTGGGCCAAGGCGCGCAACTGTTTCGCGGTCAGCTGCCGCGACGAACCCCGGGAGTAGTACCGCTCCAGGTAGTACTGGCCGATCATGAGCACGCTGGTGACGGCCAGATACCAGGTGGCGGCGACCAGCAGCAGCGGGATGGGCTGGAAGTTCACGCTGTAGATGTCGCGGGCCCGGCCGTAGAGGTCGGTGGTGAGCGGGATGGCCGTCACCAGCGAGGTGGTCTTCAGCATGGAGATGAGCTCGTTGCCGGTCGGCGGGATGATCACGCGCATGGCCTGTGGCAGCACCGTGCGGGTCATGGTCTGCGACCACGACATGCCCAGCGCCACCGACGCCTCGCGCTGCCCCTCGCCCACGGAATTGATTCCGGCGCGCACGATTTCGGCCATGTAGGCGGCCTCGTTGAGACCCAGGCCGATCATGGCGAAGAAGAACGGCGCCGACCAGTGCTGCACATCGAAGCTCGCGAACGACGGCCCGAACGGCACGCCCACGGTGATGGTCTTGTACAGCGACGGGAACAGGCCCCAGAACACCAGCTGCACATAGACCGGCGTCCCGCGGAAGATCCACAGGTACGCCCACGCCACCGAGCGCAGCACCGGATTCGGCGACAGGCGCATGACCGCCAGCAGCACGCCCAGCGCCACGCCGATCAGCATGGCCAGCACGGTCAGTTCCAGAGTCACCAGCGCGCCCTGGGCGATTCGCTTGTCACCGAGGTACTTGAAGTAGGTGTTCCAGTGGTAGGCGTCGTTGGTCTTGGCGCCCCACACGAACAGGGCCAGGGCGATCAGGATGATCGCGGCGGCGATCCACCGGCCCGGCCGTCGCAGCGGAATCGCCTTGATCGGCTCGGGCTCGGCGCTCTCGACCGGCATCGAGAGGTGGTTCTTGTCCTGCGACATAGAGGTCAGCTGGCTCCGTTGATGACGGACTTGGTGATCGCGCCCTCCTGGACGCCCCAGTTCTCGGCGATCTTCTTGTACTGGCCGTTGTCCATCAGGTACTGCACGGCTTCCTGCAGCACCGGCGCCAGCGTGGAGCCCTTCTTGACCGGCCAGCCGTAGGGCGCCGAGTCGAAGATCTTGCCCGCGGGCTCGATCTTGTCGCCGGCCTGCTTGATGGCGTACGCGGTCACCGGGGAGTCGGCGGACATGGCGTCGACCTGGCCCTGCACCAGGGCGTTGGCGGCGGCGGACTGCTCGTCGTAGGCGACCTTCTGGATCTCCGGCTTGCCGGCGGCGACGCAGGCCTTGGACTTGGCCGGGATTTCGTCGGTGTCCTGAACGGTGGTGCGCTGCACCGCGACCCGCTTGCCGCAGGCGTTGTCCGGGTCGACGTTCTTGCCCTTCTGCTGGGCCCACTGGCTGCCCGCGGAGAAGTAGTCGACGAAGTCGGCGGTGGCCTCGCGCTCCTTGTTGTCGGTGAAGGAGGACATGCCGAGGTTGTAGGTGCCGGCCTCGATGGAGGGGATGATCTTCTCGAAGTCGGCTTCCTTGTAGTCGGCCGACAGGCCCAGCACCTTGGCGACCGCGTCCATCAGGTCGACGTCGAAGCCGACGATCTTGCCGCTGCTCGGATCCCGGTACTCGTTCGGCTGATAGGGCACGTTGACGCCGACGGTCAGCTTGCCGGAGGACTTGATGTCGCCGGGCACCTTGGCGGCGATGGTGTCGACCTTGGTGACGTCGACCTTGGCCACCTCCGGACCGTTGGACTCCGAATTACTGGTACACGCGGTCAGCGCGAGGGCGCCACCGGCGACGACGACGACGGCCCGCAGGGCACGCCCGCGAAATGAATTACGAACAGACACAGCAGTCCTCCACAGTTCGGGTGCGCGACATCCGTGCGTCGCTCGCCGTTTGAAATGTAAGCGAGTGACACCGTCCGCGTCGGCCGGTAACCGAACATTAATCGGCGACACGCCTGCGCGTGGCCGAACACGCCCGGCCCGGAAGTGCGCGCTCACCAGCGGTGCAGCCGTGCGCGCACCTGCTCGGTGAATTCGGAGGTAGAGGCTAGCCCACCCAAATCGGACGTTGCAACACCAGCTCGCAACGTATCAGCAACCGCGTGTTCGATGCGGTCTCCGACCCGGCGCAACGCGCTGTAGTGATGGGTGCGGCTCATCCAGTGCAGCATCGCCGCGGCGGAGTTGAACAGCGCCACCGGGTTCGCGCGATTGCGCCCGGCCAGCGTCGGGGCCGCCCCGTGCACGGCCTGCGCCATGATCTGGGTATCGGAGCAGTTCACCGAGGCGGCCATGCCCAGCGAACCACTCAGTTCACCCGCCAGATCGGACAGGATGTCGCCGAAGAGATTCTCGGTGACGATCACGTCGTAGTCCCCCGGCGCGCGGACCAGATGCGCGGCCGCCGCGTCCACGTGCTCGTCGTTCACCTCGATCTCCGGGTACTGCGCGGCCACCTCGTAACAGATGTCGCGGAACATGCCCATGGTCATGGGCAACACATTGGCCTTGTGCACCACGGTCAGCTTCTTGGAGCGTTCACCGGCGATCTCGAACCCCAGGTGCGCGATCCGCTCGATCGCGGCCCGGGTGAACACGCCGACCGACAGCGCGACATCGCGCGAGGGCTGGAACTCGCCGGAGCCGGCGGCCATATTGCGGTCGGCGTAGAGGCCCTCGGTGTTCTCGCGCAGGATCAGCAGATCCATGTCCGTGGCGAGCGACCGCACCCCCTCGACGGTGCGGGCGGGCCGGATATTGGCGTAGAGGCCGAAACGCTTGCGGACCGCGCCCGCCGGCGGCAGCCCGGCCCGATGTTCGGGGGCGTAGGAGGCGCTGTCGTGCGGGCCCATGATCCAGGCGTCGAGTTCGGCCAGACCGGCGAGGGTCTGCTCGGGCACCGGACTGCCGTACTGCTCGATCCCCGCGTGGCCCAGCGGCAACACCACCCACTCCACCGGCGGCAGGCCCGTGGTCGCGAACGCCTCGTCCACCACATCCCGGGTGGCGCGGACGATTTCGGGGCCGATGCCGTCGCCCTCCAGCAGACCCAGCCGGGTTCGAGTGTCGCTCTCGCTCATGGCTGCCATCCTCGCGCAACCCCCGCCACGGCCGCGCCCCGGCACACACGGCCACGCCTGTTTCGAGACCTGGGCGGGTAAATTCGACAGACGATGGTGCAATCGGTGGAGCTGGTGCTGGACGCGACGTCCGAAGCCGAGGTGCGGCGGCAGTGGGCGGCGCTGAGCGAACTCGGGCTGCACACGCCCGGACCCGGATACCGGCCGCACATCACCATGGCGGTGGCCGAGGAGATCTGGCCGCGACTGGACAAAGCCTTGGCGCAGCAGGACTTCCGGCCGTTCCAGGTCCGCCTCGGCGGACTGCTCGTCTTCGGCACGCACGCCCCCGTGCTGGTGCGGGCGGTGGTGCCGTCCGCACCGCTGATCTCCTTGCAGCACAGGCTCTTCCGGGTGGTCTCCGAATGCCCGGGCATCCCGGGCAACGTGCGCCCCGACAGCTGGACGCCGCACGTCACCCTGGCCCGGCGGTTGCGGCCCGGCCAGTTCGACGCCGCGCTGGGCGCGGTGGCAACCGACAAGGACCTGCGGGTTACCGTGGAGGACATCCGGCGATGGGATGGTGCCCGGCGCGTCGAATGGTCCGTGACCGCGGGACACCGGCCCGCCCCGTAGCCCGGGGAAGATAACCGCAGGGCCCGGCGTTGGACCGGGGACATCGATCACGAGAGGACACCATGGCCACCCAGACCCTGACCGAACAGAACTTCGACGAGGTAGTCACCGGCAACGACGTGGTTCTCGTCGACTTCTGGCCTCCTGGTGCGGCCCGTGCCGCAGCTTCGCCCCCACCTTCGAGAAGTCCTCCGAGACGCACCCCGACGTGGTGCACGCCAAGGTCGACACCGAGGATCAGCAGGGCCTGGCCGCCGCGGCCAACATCCGCTCCATCCCGACCATCATGGCCTTCCGCGAAGGCGTGCTCGTCTTCGCCCAGCCGGGCGCGCTGCCCCCGGCCGCGCTCGAGGATCTGGTCACCCAGGTGAAGGCCCTCGACATGGACGAGGTCCGCAAGCAGCTCGCCGAGCAGGAGCAGGCCAAGTAGGCTCGCACCGCCGCAGCATCAGCGCCGCAACTCCCGAAGGAGCTGCGGCGCTTCGCTTTTCAGCAGCGGCTCAGAAGTGCGAGCCGAGGTGATTGATGCCGGCGATCATGGCGCGGATGGTCGACTCGGCGGCGTCGTCGGCGAGGGCGGCGCCCCAGCCACGACGGCCGTTGAACTCGCACTGCACGAAGGTGGCGGTGCCCTCCGGGGTGCTGCGCTGGTGGAAGGCCAGGATCTCCACCGGGTAGCCCTCGTCGTAGAGCGCCGAGGTGAGCGCGGCCACCGGGCTGCCCGTCGCCACGACGGTGCGCAGGTGAGAGGCGATTTCCAGGGTGGCCGTCCCGGCGCGGTCGCCGATCGGGGTCCAGTCGCTGAGCTTCACCGGGCCCATCGGGTCGCAGTAGCGGTCGTGGAACTCGGCGGGGGTCAAGCCGGCGCATTCGGCCCGCAGGCTCGCGGGGGCAGCGGCAATGAACATGGCGGTATCCAGAGTGATGGTCATTGAACTAGGTCTTCCCGACTTCTTCCGAAGAATTGACAGAGGGGACCAGCAAAAGAAAGTTCTATCGGCCGCAGCGAGGGGCCGGTCCGAATCAGACCCCGCTACGGCGGAGAACTACGAGTACGCGATCGCCGGCCACATTCGCGGTGAGCGAAATAAGCGCTGCGCGGTCGCGGTCTGCGACATCGAGCGCTGCGCTGCGGCTGTTGGCGGGATTCGGCACGGGGTCGAGCATAGGGGGAGGTCCGCGCGATGGCAACCACATTCGTGATCGACCCACGAGTAACTTCGTCGCAGGTCACCGCCGATGCGACGGGCGCCACACCGCCTCCGGCCCGTGCTCCGGCAAACACTGTGGGCCCGGCAAACATCCGATACGTGAACTTCCCCAGGTCGCGGCAATTCCGGCAACCCGTACAGCCGATGGCGGGTGCGCGCGCCGGGGCTCGCACCCGGCCCCTCGAACGCTGACCGCCCGCACCGAATCCCGGTGCGGGCGGTCAGCGTGTCGCGCGACTCACGGTCGCGTGTCGAGTTTCCTAGTGCGCGGCCGAATCCCAGCTGCGGCCCACACCCACCGACACCTCGAGGGGCACCGACAGCTCGATGGCATTGGACATGTGCTCGCGCGCAAGCGATTCCAGCTGCTCCCGCTCCCCCGCCGCGACCTCGAAGACGAGTTCGTCGTGGATCTGCAGCAGCATGCGGGATTTCAGACCGGCCGCACGGATGGCCTTCTGGGTATCGATCATGGCGACCTTGATGATGTCGGCGGCCGTGCCCTGGATCGGGGCGTTGAGCGCCATCCGCTCGGCGGCCTCGCGGCGCTGCCGGTTGCTGGAATCCAGATCCGGCAGATAGCGGCGGCGGCCGAAGAGGGTCTCGGTGTAGCCGACCTTGCGGGCCTGATCGACGGCGTCGTGCAGGTAGTCGCGGATGGCGCCGAAACGGTTGAAGTAGATGTCCATCTGGACCTTGGCCTCGTCGGCGCTGATCTTCAACTGCTGTGACAGGCCGTAGGCGGACAGTCCGTAGGCCAGGCCGTAGGACATGGCCTTGATGCGGCGGCGCAGCTCCGGATCCACCTCGGAGATCGGGATGTCGAAGGCCTTGGAGGCGACGAAGTTGTGCAGGTCCTCGCCGGAGTTGAAGGCCTCGATCAGGCCCTCGTCCTTGGACAGGTGGGCCATGATCCGCATTTCGATCTGGCTGTAGTCCGCGGTCATCAGCGACTCGAAGCCCGGGCCGACGACGAAGGTGTCGCGGATGCGGCGGCCCATGTCGGTGCGGATCGGGATGTTCTGCAGGTTCGGCTCGGTCGAGGACAGCCGGCCGGTGGCCGCCACCGTCTGGTTGAAGGTGGTGTGGATGCGGCCGTCGTCGGCGACCGACTTGAGCAGGCCGTCCACGGTCACCTTGAGGCGGGTGGCGTCGCGGTGCTCGAGCAGGTGCTGCAGGAAGGGGTGCTGGGTCTTCTCGTAGAGGCTCTCGAGCGCGTCGGCGTCGGTGGTGTAGCCGGTCTTGGTGCGCTTGGTCTTCGGCATGTCGAGCTCGTCGAACAGCACCACCTGCAGCTGCTTGGGCGAGCCCAGGTTGATCTGCTTGCCGATGACGCCGTAGGCGTTGTCGGCGGCCTCGGCGACGCGCTCGGCGAACTCGCGCTGCAGCTGCTCGAGCTGATCGGAGTCGACGGCGATGCCCGCGGCCTCCAGGTCGGCCAGCACGCCCAGCAGCGGCAGTTCCATGTCGTGCAGCAGCGCGGTCGACTCGATGCGCTCGAGCTCGGCGTCGAAGGCGTCGGCGAGGTCGAAAACCGCGCGGGCACGCAGCATCTGGGCGTTGGCGGCCTCGGCGTCGACTTCGTCCTCGTCGTCGAGCAGCGACAGCTGGGTCTCGCCGCCGTTGTCCACGCGCAGTTCCCGGCTCAGGTAGCGCAGGGACAGGTCTTCGAGGTTGAAGGTGCGCTGGCCCGGCAGGATAAGGTAGGCGGCCAGCGCGGTGTCGCTGCTGAGCCCGCCCAGCTGCCAGCCGCGCCCGCGCAGGGCGTGCATGGCGTTCTTGGCCTCGTGCAACGCCTTCGGGATCTCCGGGTCGGCGAGCCATTCCCCGAGCGCCTTCTCGTCCTCGGGGGTCAGGGTGTGGACGTCGATGTAGGCGCCCTCGCCGTCGGCGGCGGCCAGCGCGACGGCCTGGGTGTCGCCCTGCACCGGCGATCCGTTGCCGACCACCGAGACCCCGTGCCGCACACCGGTTCCGGCGTGCTCGGCGAGCCACGCGGCGACGGTGCCCGCGGACAGCGCGCTGCCGCTGATCTCGAAACCGGATTCGGCCTCGGGCTCCACCGGGGCCAGGGTGTCGAAGAGCCGGTCGCGCAGGACCCGGAACTCGAGCTCGTCGAACAGGCGGTGGATCTGGTCCCGATCCCACGGCTGCACGGCCAGCTGGTCGGGCGCGTAGGGCAGCGGCACGGTCTTCACCATCTCGGTGAGCTGCCGATTGAGCACGACACTGGACAGGTTGGCGCGCAACGCGTCTCCGACCTTGCCCTTCACCTTGTCCACCTGGTCGACCAGGGTGGCCAGGTCCCCGTACTCGCGGATCCACTTGGTGGCGGTCTTCTCCCCCACGCCCGGAATGCCCGGCAGATTGTCGCTCGGGTCGCCGCGCAGCGCCGCGAAGTCCGGATACTGCGCCGGGGTGAGCCCGTACTTCTCCTCGACGGCCGCCGGGGTGAACCGGGTCAGCTCGGAGACGCCCTTCTTCGGGTACAGCACGGTGACGCTGTCGTTGACCAGCTGCAGCGAGTCCCGGTCGCCGGTCACGATGAGGACCCGGAAGCCCTGGTCGACGGCCTGAACGGTGAGCGTGGCGATCAGATCGTCCGCCTCGTACCCCTCGATGGCCATCACCGGAATACCCAGCGCCCCCAGCACTTCCTGGGTGGTCTCCACCTGCCCCTTGAACTCGTCGGGCGTGGTCGCCCGATTCGCCTTGTACTCCGGGAACGCCTCGGTCCGGAAGGTCTTGCGGCTCACGTCGAACGCCGCCGCCACATGCGAAGGCTTCTCGTCCCGCAGCAGATTGATCAGCATCGCCGTGAACCCGTACACGGCATTGGTGGTCTGCCCGCTCTGCGTCTTGAAGTTCTCCGCCGGCAGCGCGTAGAACGCGCGATAGGCCAGCGAATGCCCATCCAGCAACAGCAGGGTCGGCTGTTCCCCGGACACGGACGTAGGCGCGACAGCAGGACGCTGATCAGTAGAGGCAGGGGTCACCCGAGAGAGTCTAGGTATCACCCCCGACATCCGTGGGCAGCGGGCATACTCGGCCGGTCGCCCCAGGTCAGCGAAACCGATTTCACCCGGGCCGGGGGACCTGGTACCGTAGCCCCCGCCAAGGGGTGTAGCTCAATTGGCAGAGCAGCCGTCTCCAAAGCGGCAGGTTGCAGGTTCGATTCCTGTCGCCCCTGCTTGAAGGTTCGGGCCGGTCACCGGAAGGTGACCGGCCCGAATGCTTTTCGGGAGGTGGGGGTCAGCCGACGCCTAGGTAGGCGGACTTGACGGCGGGGTCGTTGAGCAGCGCTCGGCCCTCGCCGGTCTTGGTCACCTCGCCCGTTTCCAGGATGTAGGCGCGGTCGCTGCGGGTCAGGGCCTGCTGGGCGTTCTGTTCGACCAGCAGGACCGTGGTGCCCTGGGCGTTGATGTCGGCGATGATCCGGAAGATCTGCTGGATAACCATGGGGGCCAAGCCCATCGACGGCTCGTCGAGCAGCAGCAGCTTGGGGCGGGCCATCAGGGAGCGGGCGATCGCGACCATCTGCTGTTCGCCGCCGGAGAGGGTGCCGCCGACCTGTTTGCGACGTTCCTCCACCCTCGGGAACAGGCCGAAGACCCATTCGAGGGTCTGGTTGTATTCGGCCTTCGTCTTGAAAGGGCGTCCGTAGCAACCCATGTCGAGATTTTCCTGGACCGTCATGCCTGGGAACACGCCGCGGCCCTCGGGAGCTTGGATCAGTCCCTTGCCGACGCGTTCGTGCGCCTTCATACGGGTGATGTCGCGGCCCTCGAAGAAGACGCGGCCCCGAGTCAGCGGCAGCAGGCCCGACAGGGCACGCATGGTGGTGGTCTTGCCCGCGCCGTTAGCGCCCAGCAAGGTCACCAGCTCACCCTGGGCCACCGACAGCGAAATGCCGTGCAGGGCTTGGATCCGGCCGTAATTGACCACCATGTCCTCGACCCGGAGCAGGGCGTCGGCGGTGGCGGGGGTCGGGGAGGTCACTGACCGTCACCGCCTTCCTCGTCGGGCACGCCGAGATAGGCGGCGATCACCTTGGGATCCTCACGAATCGCGGCGGGCAGGCCGTCGGCGATCTTGCGGCCGAACTCGAGCACCACCACACGATCGGTGACGCCCATGACCAGACGCATGTCGTGCTCGATCAGCAACACGGTGAAACCGTCGTCGCGGATCTTGCGGATCAGGTCCATGAGCGCGGACTTCTCGCTCGGGTTGAAACCGGCCGCGGGCTCGTCCAGGCACAGCAGTTTCGGTTCGGTGGCCAGCGCGCGAGCGATCTCCAGGCGGCGCTGATCACCGTAGGAGAGATTGCGCGCCTTCTCCACCGCCTTGGCGCCGATACCGACGAATTCCAGCAGCGCCATGCCTCTTTCGACCGCGTCGCGCTCCTCGCGCCGATGCCGGGGCGTCCGGAACACCGCGCCCGGAATCGAGGTCTTGTGCCGGGCGTCGGTGCCGACGACCACGTTCTCCAGCGCCGTCATCTCGTTGAACAGGCGAATGTTCTGGAAGGTGCGGGCGATGCCCAGACGCGTGATCTCGTTGCGCTTGGACTTGGTCAGCGGCTTGCCGTCGAAGTACACGGTGCCCGCCGACGGCTTGTACACCCCGGTGATGGCGTTGAAGCAGGTGGTCTTGCCCGCGCCGTTGGGCCCGATGAGGCCCAGGATCTCGCCGCGCAGGATGTCGAAGGTGACGTCCTCGAGCGCGGTGAGACCGCCGAACTTGACGGTCAGGCCCTCGGTCCGCAGCAGCGGCGCGCCGACGGCGGTGTCGATGTCACGTTGCGGGGCAACGGCTTCCGCGACCGCCCCGGGGTCCTTGTAGACCGGCAGCACCTCGGTCACGTCCAGCATGCCCGCGCTCGGTTCGGCGGGCGGCGGGGAGTATCCGGCCGAGAGGTCTTCGTTGTCGAACAGCGCGTCGCCGGGCCCGGTCACTGGTCGGCTCCCGCCGTCGCGCCGGCCACGGGACGACGAACCGCTCGCGCGATCTGCCTGCCGTAGGCCAGCAGTTTCTGCCGGACCGGGAACAAGCCCTGCGGCCTGAAGATCATCATCACCACCAGCGCGAGACCGAACATCAAATACTTGTAGTCGCCCAGGGATTGGTCGCCGATCTGCACCGACTGGAACCGCCACGGCAGATACGCGATCAGGAACGCGCCCACGATCACGCCCAGCTTGTTGCCCGAGCCGCCGATCACCACCGCGCACAGGAACAGCATCGACTTGATGATGTCGAATTCGCCGGGGCTCACGTACGACACCTGACCGGCGTAGAGCGTGCCGGACAGCCCGCCGATGGCCGCGCCGATGGTGAAGGCCCACAGCTTGAACTTGAAGGTCGGCACGCCCATCATCTCGGCGACGTCCTCGTCCTCGCGGATCGCCACCCAGGCCCGGCCGACCCGGCTGCGCTCCAGGTTGCCGACGAACAGCAGCACCAGGATCACGAAGACCAGGCCCAGCCAGAACCACCAGGTGCCGCTGCCGGCGCGGTCGAGCAGATTCATGGAGTGCTTGTCGCCCAGGTTGCCGGAGGAGAAGTAGCCCTCCGGATGTTGCTGCGATTCACCGACATTCGGGTGCGCGATCCGCGACAGCCCGAGGCTGCCGTTGGTGATGTCGCCCAGATTGTCGGCCATCAGCCGCACGATCTCACCGAATCCGAGGGTGACGATGGCGAGGTAGTCGCCGCGCAGCCGCAGGGTCGGGGTGCCCAGGATGAGCCCGGACAGCGCCGTCGCGGCGATCGCGAACGGCACGCAGATGAACCACGACCACGGCGTGTTCAGCCAGCCGTCGGCCTGGTTCCAGGGACTGTTCGGACTCGTCATCAAGCCGACGGTGTACGCGCCGACCGCGAAGAAGCCGACATACCCCAGGTCGAGCAGGCCCGCCTGGCCGACAACCACATTGAGGCCGATGGCGATCAGCGCGTACATGGCGAACTGGGCCATGACGACGCCGAAGTTCACCGCGGGGGTGTCGATCAGCGGCGGCGGGAACAGCGGCAGCAGCGCGATCAGGATGATGGCGGGCACGCCGATCCCCCACTGCGCGGGCCGCGACAAGCCGTCCCAGCGGGAGCGGATGGCGTCGCCGACGCCGCGCATCGGCCGGGTCGGTGCGGGTTGCGTGGTGTGACTCATGCGCGGGCCCTCCCGAGCGACTCGCCGAGAATGCCGGTCGGGCGGAACATCAGCACCAGCACCAGCAGGGCGTAGGCGACGACGTCCTTCCATTGGTTGCCGAAGAACATCTGCCCGTACTGCTCGATCACGCCGAGCAGCAGACCGCCCAGCAGCGCGCCGCGCAGATTGCCGATACCGCCGAGCACCGCGGCGCTGAACGCCTTGATGCCGAGCAGGAATCCGCCGTTGAACACGATCGTCCCGGCCGGCCGCAGCAGCGTGTACAGCAGGGCGGCGGCGCCGGCCAGCAGGCCGCCGATCAGGAAGGTGAGCATGATGACCCGCTCCCGCGATACGCCCATGAGCGTCGCGGTGTCCGGGTCCTGGGCGACCGCGCGAATGCTGCGGCCGAATTTGCTTCTGTTGATGAACATTTCGGTGCCCACCGCCAGCAGCACGGCCGCGACGACGATCACGATGGACACATTGTCGATCCGCGCGCCGCCGATGGTGAACTGGGTGGTCGGCTCGACCAACCGGATATTGGTCTGCGCATTCGTGCCACCCAGTTTGTTGCCGGTCAGTTTCGGCAAGGCGTAGTGCACGAATTCCTGGATCACGAATGACATTCCGATCGCGGTGATCAGAAATGCGAGCGGCTTCGCGCCGCGTTTACGCAGCGGCCGGTATGCGACCCTTTCCAACCCCACCGCGGCGACGCCGGAGACCGCCATACCGATCAGCATGGCGACACCGAGATAACAGACCGTCAGCACCACGCCTTGGTGATACGCGTCGGCCCGGCCGGTGAAGCCCAGTAATTCCAGGCCCACATAGGTACCGAACATGCCCAGCATGAATATTTCCGAATGGGCGAAATTGATCAGGCGCAGCACGCCGTATACGAGGGTGTACCCGACGGCGACCAGCGCGTAGATCGCGCCATAGGTCAGGCCGTTGACGGTCAGCTCCCAGAAGCTGTGGACCACCCCGGATCCGTTGAAGTCGATCGACTTGGCCAGCAGGTCCGCGCCGACGGTTGCGGAAGAACTCATTCGCTACTTTCGCCAGGGAGGACTCAGCGTGTGCGCGCACTGTCGGCGCACACACGCTGAGTCGAATCCGTGAACTACTTGACCTGATAGATCCAGATGCGCGCGGCCGAGAGCTCGCCGGTGGGACCGAACTCGAACGGCTTCGACAGGCCCGTGCCCTTGTAGGTGCGCACGTACTCGAGCAGGTCGGGACGCGTGACCTTCCCGGCGTCGATGCCCTTGAGCAGGATGGTGGTCAGGTCGTAGGCCTCGACCGAGTAGACGCCGGGCGCCTGGCCGTTGAGCGCCTTGTAGTCGCTGGCGAACTTGTCCGGCGCCGGGCCACAGGGGCACGACAGCAGGGCGTCCTTGGACGCGGTTCCGGCCTGGCGCACGAACTCCGGGTCGTTGGAACCGTCGGCGGACACGAACGGCGTGGTCACGCCCGCGGTGCGCAGCTGCTGCACGAACGGGGCGGACTCGGCGTAGTAGCCGGAGTAGAAGATGGCGTCCGGCTTGGCGGCCGACAGCTTCGACACCGCGGCGGAGAAGTCCTTGTCGCCTTCCTTCACACCGATCGCGCAGCTGGTGTCGTTGGCGGCGCCGAGCGCCTCGGAGACCGACTTGGCCAGGCCCGTACCGTAATCGGTGTTGTCGGCGACGACGCAGACCTTCTTGAAGTTCTTCGTGTTGACCAGGTACTTGCCGACCGCGGCGCCCTGATCGTCGTCATTGTTGAGGCCGCGGAAGAAGGTCTTCCAGCCGTTCTTCGACAGCGTCGCGTTGGTGGCCGAGGCGGTCAGAGCCGGCAGGCCCGCCTCGCTGATGATCTGACCGGTCGCCTTGGTCTCACCGGAGAAGGTCGGACCGACCAGGCCCACGATCGACGCGTCGCTGACGACGGTCGGGACGACGGCCGTCGCGTTCTGCGGCTTGCCCTCGGTGTCGAACTGCTTGACCGAGACCTGGCAGTTCGGGTTGGCCTTGTTGTGCTTGTCCAGCGCCAGCTTCACGCCGTCCAGGACATTGATCCCGAGCGCGGCGTTGCCGCCGGTCAGCGGGCCCACCATGCCGATCACCTGCGGGGCGCAGGTGGCCTTGCCGTCACCGGCCGGATCGGCCGCGGCGGTCGCCTCGGTCTTGGGCACTTCCTTGCCGTCCGGGCCGATCTGCACCAGCGGCTGGATCGACAGCGCCGAGCCCCCACCCCCGGAACTGTCGTCGGACTTGCTGCTGCAGCCGGCACTGCCCAGTGCGAGCACGGCCGCGGCCCCGACGACAAGCATCCGGACCGTGCGACTGTGCCGCATGGTCGACGTGCGCGTCATTGAACCAAGCACGATTCACCTCATGTTCTGTGCGCCCCCGGGGTGACCGAGGAGGGCCGCCCCATCGATCGGCCCGCACAGAAACATAGTCCGGCCAGGTTAGCTCCGCATCACATTCGAATCATCCATGTGACATCGCAACTAACGCGGAACGCCCTGCTGTTACCGCACTGTTAATTTCTCCAGTGCATTAGTGGCAACAACAGGGCGACAACCCGGCAAATGCGTCTTACTTCGGTGCGAGGTTCTCCAGCACGACTTCGGCGACCGCCTTCATAGTGGTGCGACGATCCATCGCGGTGCGCTGAATCCACTTGAACGCCTGCGGCTCCGAGAGCCCCTGGGTCTGCATGAGCACACCCTTGGCACGCTCGACCAGCTTGCGGGTCTCGAGCCGGTCGGTCAGATTCGCGACCTCGCTCTCGAGCGCGGCGATCTCATGGAATCGCGATGCGGCCAATTCGATGGCCGGCACCAGATCCGACTTGGTGAACGGCTTCACCAGGTACGCCATCGCCCCCGCGTCGCGTGCCCGCTCGACCAGGTCACGCTGACTGAAGGCGGTCAGGATGACCACCGGCGCAACGCGTTTCGACGCGATCTCGGCGGCCGCGTCGATACCGTCCCGGCGCGGCATCTTCACGTCCATGATCACCAGATCAGGACGCAGCTCCTCGGCGAGGTCGACGGCCTGCTGACCGTCACCCGCCTCACCCACCACGTGATAGCCCTCCTCGGAGAGCATCTCCACCAGGTCCATCCGGATGAGCGCCTCGTCCTCGGCAACCACCACCCGCTTGGGGGCAGACGCCGCAGCGTCCTTCTTCGAACCGCCCCCTGCTGTCGTTCCCATAGATGAACCCCTGTCGCTTCCGAAATACCGATACCCGATGCCACCTCGTCTTGCGCCACCCTCACAGGACCAGCACGCACCCGAGTCACCCAAAGAGTACCGTTCACCCGCCCCTACAACCCACGTACCCAGCGCAAACTGACCAGTATCACAACGGTGTCATCCCCCGACCCCCTCGATTAGCTGGTTCGCACCACCACCCGCTATCATTTCCCTCGCGGTGCGCCGAGTTGGCGGAATTGGCAGACGCGACGGTCTCAAAAACCGTTGCCCGGAAGGGCGTGTGGGTTCGATTCCCACACTCGGCACCAAGATAAAGGGCGGTTTCGGTGATCACCGGGACCGCCCTTCTGCTATCCGGTACGCAGCTGGTACGCAGCAGCTTGAGCGCCCGACTCCATGCCCGCAGCCACAGCGTCCAAATCGTCGGGGAACAGGTGCCCGTACAGGTCCAGGGTCAACATCGCCGTCTTGTGCCCCAACATCCGCTGCACCACTTTGATATTCGCCCCGGCACTGATCGCTAACGACGCGGCCGTGTGCCGCAGGCCATGCGGCACGACACCCTTTAGACCGACTTCCTGGGCTGCCTGGTCGAAGACCCAGCGGAACTCCGTGGACGTCAGGAACCCACCCTTGCGGCTGGGGAAGATCAGGGCATCGACCTCGAGGTCTTCGAGCAACACCCGGAGTTCGTTCGCCAGGGTGGCAGGGATCGGCACCGCACGGGTGGTGTGGTTTTTTGTGCCAGTCTCCACGTACCCCCGCCCGGTAACGGGCGTCGCCGAACGGGCCACGGTGATCCGCTGCGTCTCGGGATTAACCGAGTACGCCCGCAGCGCGATGGCTTCGCCGAAACGAATCCCGGTGTAGGCCAGGGTCAACACGAGCGGACGGAATCGGCCGGCGGCCATCGCGAGGCGCATCACTTCGAGGTGGGTGAGGTACCGACGCTCGCCACTTACCAGCGCAGGGAGATCAACCTCGTTGGCCGGGTTTGTCGCCAGCCGCTTGGCCTTGATCGCATAGCGCAAAACCTGGTTGAGCACCTGATATGACTGAATCACCCGCGATGCCGACAGCCCTCGACCCTCGAATCTGCTGCTGCCCGACTGTGACAGCTCCACAATCCAATCTTGGATGTCCTCGAATTCGATGTCTCGTAACGGGACCTCCCCCCACCGCGGTATGACGATGCCGTCGAGCAGCGAGCGGTAGCCCGCCACCGTCTTGGGCTTGCGGAACGACTTGGACGAGAACCACTTCTCAGCGACGATCGAGAAGTGAACCCCGCTGCGATCAGGGTCTACCCATGTGCCGGTGACCACCTTGGTTGTGACATCGCTGTCGAGAAACTTCTGAGCGGCCTTCTTCGTATCGAACGACGGTCCCCGTTCGTTGCCATTCGGATCGACGTACCGTGCTCGCCAACGCTTCCCGCGCCCGAACCTCTCAGACTGGACCTTCTTTCGCGTCTTCCGCCCGGTCGCGGGGTCAATCTCGACCACGGTCTTGTGCCAGAGGTCTTCAACTCCGGCGCGCGGATTCCGACTTCCGGACACGGTTAAGCCGCTCCGCCGCGCTTGGTCGCGGCTTCCTGCTCGGCGATCCATGCCCGGATTACGCTCTCGCGCCAGACCCGACGGTTGCCGAGTTTGAAGTTCTCCGGTCCATTGCCTGCCCACGCCCAGTACCGCCATGTGGCCGCGGGAATGCCGGTGAGTGCTTCGCAGTCTTTTGCCTGGAGGTAGCGGTCGTCATTCATGAAATCTCCTTGAGCAGTGCCGGTCTCGGCGATGGTGTGGAAGGCGTCACGTGTGGTGCGCACGGTGTCGCGGTGCGCACCATCGGTCTGTCGCGTGTCGCATTGGCTGTTGCGGTGCGCACGATCGGTGCGTTGGGTGTCGCTTCGGCTGTCGCGGTGGTGTCGCATCAGTGCGGACCGCCTGTCGCGCGGTGTCGCATCGCGAGCACCAGACCACCGTCGGACTGTCGCATCCCGCGATGCTGGGCGAGCAGCGCATCCAGGCTCACGGCCATAAAGTCCAGGTCAGCCCCGTAGCGCGACACCTGTGTCGCGATCTCGGTCGCGGACTCGGGGCGGATGTAGCCGCCGCACACGTAGAGGACTTTCACGCACTGGTCGTGTCGCGCCTGGTAGTAGATGGTGTGCAGGCGGTGCGTGAAGTCCTCAGGGGTCAGATACCGGGTGGTATCGACCTTGACCGCCACGCACTGCCAGTCCGGGAGAATCAGCCGCCCGTCGTAGGGATACCGGCCGGGCCCGGGTGTCTGGTGTCGCATGACCCGCTCCGACATCCACGCGTGCGACGCGTACGCACCCAATGCGACACGGGTTTGAGCGACCGCGCGGCAATGCTCGGCCGAGAGCGGGGTGGGCCGCCAATCCCCGGCCCGCCAGCCCAACATCCACGCCACCGCGGCCGGGGTGGGCACCACCCATTTCGCGCCCGCCTGCACCGACAGCAGCGGGTGGTGGATCAGGCCAGCGGAGGCCAGCTTGCGCACCACCACATAGGTTTGCGACTTGCCCAGCCGAAGGTGATCGCCGAGGACATCGAGTTGCAGGGCGCGCATTTCGGCCAGGGCGCCCACGGCACGCACCTCGCGGACGGTGAGGTCTTCTGTGTTAATCATGACGCATCCTTGGAAGTTCGAGTTTTGTTGCGGCGCTGGCGTTTCGCCATGCGTTCGGTCAGGAAGTCGCCCCATTCGTCGTCGAAGTCGGCGAAGCACAGCACCAACTCCTGGCGGTTGCGCAGTTCGGGCGGGAGCCGTTTAGCGGCGGCGCGGACGCCGTCCATGACCACCGCGGAGCGGCACAGGTACAGCAGGCCCACGACCTTCTCCGGGGCAGCGGTACCGACCGCCCGCAGCGCGCCCTGGAGGGCGACATCCATCGCCTTGTCGGACTTGCGGGTCAGTTCGACCTCCAGCGCCCACCACCCGCACAGGCCGTCCACGTCAGCGAAGAATCGGCCGTCATGGATATGGACGACACCGCCACGCGGATTGCGGCCCGTACTAAATTCCTTGTATTTGGAACCAGATTCGTGCGCGGACACCTCCGCCCGACGCCACAGGACCCGCTCGGGAATCCACCGTTCGAGGTCGTCGCCGACGAGCATGATCCGGGCCTGGGCGACCGCACGATGATGCTCGGCGCGCCCCACCGAGGGCCGGAACTCCCGCACCGGAAACCCGAGAATGCGCGAGTCGTTGCCCCGGGTGAGCATCACCCACTTCTCACCCGCCGCGATCTTCTCCAGATCCCGCACGAGGTGTTGCTCCCGTAGATCCTTGACCAGGGCGTAGGTGTGATTGCGATTCAGGTCCAGGAACCAGCCCAACACATCGAGCTGCATCGCGCCTTGCTCGGCCAACGCGGTCACCGCGGCTGACTTTCTCAGGGTCGAACGCTGAGACCGCTTGTCCCGCAACAATTCCTGCACGGTGGTACGGGCCAGGCCGACGCGGCGGCCGATCTCGCTGTGGCTCAGGCCGCCGGCGCGCAACGCCGCAACCTCACCCAGGGCTTGCTCAACCCGACGGGCCGGGACGCCGAGTAGGTCGGCGATCTCACGGTAGCCGCGCCCATCCGACCGCAGGCCCAGGATGATCGAGTCATCGGCGACCGGACGGACGCGCCGGCTCCCGCCAGCGCCCGCCATCACGCATCACCTCGGCACGTACCGACCACCGGGTCAGGTGGTTCATTCTGGACCACCTGCCGGGCGCTGGATTCGAGGCGGGCGACCCGCTGATCGCCGGTCATCGGTCCCTCCGCCGGTCCACGGCGGGCCGCACGGGCATAGCCGACTCGGACCGCAGGTCGCGCTCCTTAACCGGAGCGGTATCTCCGACCCAGGACATGAGCGAACGAACCCGATCATCGATCGCCGCGGTCGCTTCCCGCTGCGACCGCGACCGCGCCGCCCCAGAACCGACCACCGAGTCACGTGAGCCATTTGACTCACCGATCCAGGCCGAAACCCGCAACGCCCCAAGCGCCCGCTCACGAGCCGCAGCATCAGGTGATCCATCTGGATCACCTGAGTTACGTGACTCACCTGCCGACAGGCGGTCGGACTCCGACTCAATCCCGACCGCGGGCGTGAACAGTTGATCGGCGGTTTGGCCCGGCAGCATGGCCTCCAGGACCCGGCAATGATCCGGGTGCGGCAGGCCCTTGATTTCACCGGTCAACCACCGGTAGAACTGCGCCTTCTGCGGGCCATGACCCACCATGGACGGCTCGACCTTGGCAGCGACTTTGTCGTACTCACGCAGGAACGTGCCGTGAGTCTGCCAATGATGCTTCCGTAGAAGCGCTTTCAACTCGGTCCCGCCGCTGATCTCCGTGCCATTGACCTTCACCGCGACCGCCGCCGATCCACACAGACGTACGGTGACACCTCAGCCGGACTCTCCCCCGTCCGTTGTGGTCCGGGATCGGCCATCCCCGTCGATCGCGGCAGCCGACCGCCGTCGCCGATAGCGCGTTCCACGGACAGCTTGTTCTGGTTGGACCGGTTCAGGATCGCCGCGATCCGCGCGTCGATGCCGGCCTCGAAATCGGCGATCGACTCGCCCGGTCGGTGGTACTCGATTCGTCCGGCCGCGAGCCGCTCGACGACGCCCTCCGCGACGTACCAGCCCTCAGAATCGGGCTGCGATCGTTCTACACTGGACATGCTTCAGGGGCCTCTCTCGTCCTGGAAGTGAGTGAATTGCTGAAGCGGCTGGAACCGCTTTGGCGCTGACTCCCCGACAGCTCGACACTGTCGGGGAGTTTTCTTCTGTCGCAGCACCTCTCAGCGCTACTCAACTAGTCAATCATAGGTCAATCAGTTATGCGGGGAGAACGGTTGGATCGAGTCACTCCTGAGTCACCTCCTATCATTGACACATGACCGAGTCCGCCAGCACACCGAAGTACCAGGTGATTGCAAACGATCTCCGCGACAAGATCATTGCTGGCACGTACGCAGTTGGGAGTCAGCTGCCGACCAAGGCCGAGCTGATGACGCACTACGACGTCGCCCTGAATACCGTGGACAGGGCTCTCGATGTGCTTCGCGATCTGGGCCTGATCGAGTCTCAGCAAGGCGTCGGAACCTTCGTACGCACCGCAAACGCGAGCCAGAAGGCAGACCTCGAAGCCCGTGTCAAACTCCTGGAGAGCCAGGTCTCCGAGCTGTACGAGTTGATCGAGGGATCGGCAGCGAAAGGCCCACGGCGGCAATAGATCCACCGCGCCAACCACCTCAATCAGCTTCCAACTCATACATCCAGGAAAGCTCCAGCGCCGTCGTGCGCGCACCATGTGAAAGCCCATGTGCGACAGCACTATCCAATGCACTATGTGCGACTACAGCAGTGTCAACCCGCCTCAATCAGTTTCGGCTGCGGCCGAAGCCGCGGGCGTATCATCAGCCGAGGATCTGAGATTCGGTTGAAAGAGGGTGGGCCGGGTGACCGAACGAAACTCCGAACTGGCTGAGCTGATCACCGAGGCAGGAATCTCCTGGGCCGGGCTCGCGAAGCGCATCAACGAGCTGGGCGCCGACGAGGGCCAGGCCCTACGGTACGACTACACCGCAATCCATCGCTGGGTGAACAAGGGGCAGAAACCGCGAGGGATCACGCCTACGCTGATCTGTCGAGTGCTCTCCGAGCGACTCAGCCGGCGCGTCCGCCCGGCTGATATTGGGATGGAAGGATTCGAGTCCGTGGCATCGCGTGGCCTTCAATATCCCCATGACCCGGAGTCGTCCGTGGAGACGATCCGGGACCTGGGTACCGCCTACACGAGCGGACAGTTCAGCGCCCCTTTCATCCTGGCGGCCCTGGCCGCCCCGAGTCGTGACTGGCTGCTGGCGACCTTCGAGGAGACCGTCTCAGACCGCGGTGCGCGTGCGATCGGCATGAACCAGGTCGCGGGAATCCGCAACATGTTCAGCCTCTTCCAGGAAATGGACGTCATGCGCGGCGGCGGGCACGCCCGCACCGCACTCATCAGCTACATGAACTCGACCGTCATCCCATTGATCCGGCGCGAACACGAGCCCGACGTTCAGAAGGCCCTGTATGACGCCGCCGCCGAACAGGCGTACCTCATCGGTTGGATGGCCTACGACGATGGAGAGCACGGCCTCGCCCAGCGGTATCTCATCCAGGCGCTCCGCCTGTCGCAGGCCGCCGAGAACCCGGTACTCGGTGCGCACGTGCTCGCCGGCATGGCAGACCAAGCCAACCTCCTGGGCTACTCGCACGAAGCTGTCGCCCTTGCCCGAGCCGGACTCCATGGCATCGGCCCGGAGGCTTCTCCCGCCTGCTACGCCGACCTCGGCATCTTGGAGGCGCGGGCCTTGGCCAGGCTCGGGGACGCCACCGCTGCGACCAAAGCAATTGGACGGGCCGAGCGGGTCTTCGATAGCGTCGACCACGAGTCGGAACCCGAATGGGCCCGCTTCATTGACCGCGCTTACTTCTTCGGCGAAGCAGCCAACGTCTTCAGAGATCTGAACCAGCCCAATGAGATCGATCGGTTTGCCGGTATGTCGATCGAGGATTGCCTTCAGCAACGCCGCGCACGGCGAGGCGGTCTCAGCCAGGCGGCAGTAGCGGCCGCCCACATCCAGCGCAACGAGATCGAAGCAGCTGCGGAGCGCGGGAGGATCGTCATCCGGCTGACCACCACTGTGAACTCCTCCCGGTGCCTTGAGGCCGTAACGGATCTTCAGCGAAAGCTGAAGCCCTTCGCGACGATTCCTCAGGTTCAGGAATTCAACCAGGATGCGAGCAACATGCTCGGTCTCGTCGCTTAAGTATCGGCAGTGGGCCGTCGGCGGGTTCCCCGGAACTCACCGACGGCCCTTTTTCTGTCCATAACTGCCGGAAGAGTGCCGGGATAGTGCCGGGACACTGCCTGGATAGTGCCGGGACAACTTTTTCCGGTCCTGGTCCGGTCGATCGCTCCTGCCCATGCCCTCTGATCTGCACCTTCGGCGCAGGGCTCTTGTCTCTCGTGCTCCTGACTACCTCCCGCTTCGCTGAAGGTAGTCAGGAGCACGAGAGACAAGAGCCAGTTTTGGGTTCAGAGGGCATGGGCGGGAGCGATTGAGATTGGGAGAGTGAGAGTTTCAAGAAGGACCACAGGGGACCACAACGAGGGGCAGTTGGGCGCGGATATTGCGTTGGCAGTTCGGTTGCGTCGGGAGCAAGACCACAAAGGGAAGGGTTGCGAGCGAACGTCACGATGCATTGCGGGGCACGAACCGAGGAGGACCACAACGAAGGGATCCCCTCTTACGAGGGAAGGCGTATCACCTCGTAAGAGGGGAGCAGCTTCACCTCTTAAGCAGGGGGCCGGAGCATTGAACTACCCGCATAAGAGGGAATCGAGTCACCTCTTAAGTGTTCGGGCTGTCGGATGTCCGGGGACGGGCCGGTGTCGCTGGCTTCATGCATACCGACCCTTTGTCCCAACGCGTCTCGCGCGTACGCACGCGAGGAGTGTTCATTAGGGAACAAGGCTGTCCGTCCTGGTCGTCGCCGAACAGTTGGGTAGCCGCGCGGAAATCGACACTATTCCTAGCCGATTGGCCGCGGGTTCAGGCCACAGAAACTGAGCAGCACGGCGCAGATCGGCAGGTCTATGCCGGCCGAACCGGTACTAACGGTCTGCGTCACCGGTGCGACCGCGGCGTCCGTCGGCGGCAGCTGGGCCGCCGTGGCCGGGCCGATGCCCGCAGAGAAGACTGCCGCCGCGGCGGCGGCGGTCATGAGAACCCGCACGATACATTTCCTTTCGATGCCGCGATCGGCCTCCACCGGACCGCGCCCCCCAAATGTGAAATGAACACTTTCATGATCGAGACGGAGTCTTCGAGCCCCCAATATTCGGGGCGTAGGGCACTTAGAACTCCTAACAAAGTGGGAGTTTGGTCAGTCTGCGCCAGCAGATGATGCTGCAGGCCAGGCTGAGGAAGGCTTCGTGGATGTCGTCGCGGATTTCCCAGCGGATGCGTACGCACATGCCGCGTGACGCGCTGTTCGAAGTGGCCACGGTCCGCAGCGCGAGCAAGCTTCGCCCCCGCGGATCAACCTCACCAACACTGAGAATCACTGGTAGAGACCGAGTCACAACACCGTCGACAGCCGCCAACATCGGACAAAACGTACCGTTTGGTAGTTCGGGACCAAGAGGTCGCAGGCCCATCCACCGGTACGTGGTCGGTACGCAACAGCCCTCAACCCAACCAACGCGCTCGATACAGTCCAACGCACGAATTGGCCGGTCAGAACACCGATTCGTGCGTTGCCAGCGCTCACCCCAAATCCCCAAACATCGAGAAGGTCAACCTCAAAAACCGTTGCCCGGAAGGGCGTGTGGGTTCGATTCCCACACTCGGCACCAGGGTAGAGGGCGGTTTCGGTGATCACCGGAACCGCCCTTTTTCTATGCGGTCCACGGCAGCCCGCCCAGGAAGAGATGTCCGTAGAGGTCGAGGGCCGACTTCGCCGTCTTGCGCCCAGCATCCGTTGCACGACTTTGATATTCGCCCCAGCGCTGATGGCCGATGAGGCAGCGGCATGCCGAAGGCCATGCGGGACCACCCCTCTCGAGAAATCCCACCGAAACGGCTGGAGCTACACAGAGATTGCCGATCGACTCGGCATCACCAAGGGGCACATCAGCCAGATTCGATCTACCGCACCCGGTCCCGAACGCGCCCTTTCTTCGGAGTCGTCGGAGATGAGGAGGACTGGATAGGGGAAGGTGGCGAGGACTAGGCTTGGGTCCGGATCGAGCGATCAGCGGGGTTACCACATCGGGACACAGTTCGGGTGAGGAGCTGAGGGTATGCGCATCGTGGTTGATCTGAATCGGTGTCAGGGGTATGCGCAGTGTGTTCCGCTGGCGCCGGATGTGCTCGAAATGCTGGGCGAGGAGGCGCTGGCGTATGACCCCAACCCTGATGACGCCCAGCGTCAGCGGGTGTTGCGGGCGGCGGCGGCGTGCCCGGTGCAGGCGATCATGGTGGAGACCCATACCCCCGACGGGCCGGAGCCCGAGGAATGAGCACCGCGTCGTTGGCCGCGGACCTGGTCAGGATGTTTCGGGCCGAGGGCCGGATCGTGATCGTGGGTGCGTCGCTGGCCGGACTTCGTGCCGCGGAAGCTTTGCGAGACAAGGGCTTCTGTGGGCCTTTGACCCTCATCGGTGACGAGACGCACGAACCCTACGACCGCCCGCCGCTGTCCAAGCAGGTCCTGAAGGGCTGGGTTCGCGCCGATCACACCAAGCTTCCCCGGATGCGGGACATCGACGCGCAGTGGCGGCTGGGTGTGGCCGCGACCGGTTTGGACCGGGTGAACAAACAGGTCTTGCTGGCCACCGGAGACGCGGTGCCCTACGACCGGCTGCTCATCGCCACCGGCGTTCGCGCACGGCCGTGGTTCAACCCGGCCGAGGCCGCCCTGCAGGGGGTGTTCACGGTGCGCACCTGCGATGACGCGGCCCGGCTGCAGGCGGCACTGCGGGCCGGCCCGAAGCGGGTTCTCGTCGTCGGCTCGGGGTTCGTCGGCTCGGAGATGGCTTCGGTGTGCTGTGAGCTGGGGTTGCCGGTGACCGTCGCCGAGCGCGGAGGCGGGCCGCTGGTGGGGCCGCTGGGCGGGGTGATCGGCGACATCGCCGCCCGGATGCAGCGCGACGCCGGCGTCGACCTGCGTACCGGCGTATCGGTGGAAGCCCTCGACGGCGATGCCGGCGGGCATGTGCGCCGGGCCCGGCTCTCGGATGGGACCACCCTCGATGTCGATGTGGTGGTGGCGTCGTTGGGGTCGATCCGCAACGTCGAGTGGCTGGCGGGCGCCGGGCTGGCCGCCGGTTTCTGGGGAGTCGGCTGCGACGCGGGCTGTCGCGCGTTCGACATCAACGGGGTGGTGACCGACAACGTCTTCGTGGCCGGGGATGTCGCGCGTCAGCCACACGTGCTGTACGAGTATCAGTTCATCTCGATGGAGCACTGGGACAACGCGGTGTGCGGGGCGCAGGTCGCCGCGAACAACATGATCAATCTGGAGACCGAGCGGCGACCGCACTTGCCGCTGCCCTCGTTCTGGTCGGGCCAATTCGGGGTGAACATCAAGGGCGTGGGGGTGTGCTCGTTCGGCGACGAGATCGTGTTCACCCAGGGGTCTCCCGAGGACTATCGCTTCGCCGCGGCTTACGGCCACCGGGGCCGCATCGTCGGAGCGGTGACGTTCAATCATGGCAAGTGGCTGCCGTACTACGCGGCGATGATCGAGCGCTCGGCACCGTTCCCGCCACCGCCGCCGGGCTACGACCGAGCGTCCGACCCGGCACCGATGCCGGCGCGCTTCCCCGATCCACGAGTGCCGACCGAGATGCCCGATGTGGTGCTGACCGGTCACGACCCCACCTCACGAGGCGCCGAGTTCCACTGGGCCAGGGAGCCGGCATGACTGCGGCGAGCGCCTGGGCGGAGGCGATGAAATACGAACACCGCGCCGACCCGTACCCGTTCTTCGACCAACTGCGCCGGACCCCCGTCGCGCGAGTGGCCGACAACCTGTATGTCGTGACCGGCTATCAAGAACTGCTGACGCTGGCGCACGACCCCCGGATCAGCTCCGATATCAGCCGCAGCCCGCTGGGAGCCGCCCTGACGTCGGGCACCGATTCGGAGCCCGGCGCCGAGGACATGCAGGTCTACGGTCGCCGGCCGAGCATCATCGTCTCCGATCCTCCCGAGCACGATCGGGCGCGCCGACAGGTGATGCGCCACTTCAGCTCACCGCATTCACCCGACGTCATCCCCGGCATGGAGCCCGACATCGTGCGGTTGTGCAACCAGCTGCTCGACCGCATCGAGCCCAGCGGCAGGACCCGGCTGGACGTGGTCGACGATTACGCCTACCCCGTGCCGGTGATGGTGATCTGCAAGATCCTCGGGGTCCCACTCGCAGACGAACCCCGGTTCCATGCCTGGATCCGCGACATGGTGGCCGGCATCGATCTGGGCCCGGACGCGACCACCGAGCAGGGTAAGGCCCGCGCCGAGAAGTCCCGCGCAAGCCGTGACGCACTCGTGCGCTATCTGGCCGACCTGATCGAGCAACTCCGACGCGAGCGCGGGCAGGGCCTGCTGTCCGAACTGATTCACGACCAAGGCCCCGACGGTCCGATGCCCGCCGAACAGGTGTTGTCCAATGCCGTGCTGCTGCTCGTCGCCGGTCATGACTCGACGGTCAACACCATCACCAACTGTGTGATGACGCTGCTGCGCAACCCCGGGTCCTACGACCAGGTACGCAGCCGACCGGAGCTGCTCCCGCGCGCGATCGAGGAGGTCCAGCGGCTGCAGGCGGCCGTGCAGTTCTTCCCCAGCCGCAGCGCCACCGCCGATATCGACATCGCCGGCACCGTCATCCCGAAAGGGGCTGCGGTGCACCTGGTCTACGCCGCCGCCAACCGCGACCCGAACCGCTTCGCCAACCCGAACCGCTTCGACCTCCACCGCCCCGACAACGAACACTTCGGCTGGGGCAGCGGCATCCACACCTGCCTGGGCGGTCCGCTCGCACGACTCGAAGTCAACCTCGCGCTGGAAACCTTCCTCCGCCGCGTCGCCACACCCCGCCTGGTCGCCGACCCGCCACCGTATCGGCGAAGCCAAATCTTCCGCGGCCCCGAACACCTGCTCATCGACTTCGACCACATCACCGACTGAGCAGCACGCGATGCGGGGGGAGGGCCGTCGCGCAGATCGGGATGAAATGGGCGCGGGCGGTGCGGACGAATTCTGTTCGGGTACTTCCCAGTTGGCGTAGGGCGGGCCGTGATCGAGGAGGACGACCAGGATGGCGGCGTGCAGGATGGCCCACCAGGTTGCGCGGATGAGAGGGCGGAGGACGGGCGGGGTGGGGGCGAAGGCCAGGCGCAGGCGGTGGGTGTGGAAGGGGATGTGGCGTTGCTCGTCGGCCAGGATGAGGGCGGCCGTGCGGGTGGTGAGGGGGTCACGGGCGCCGTCACGCAGGGCCCGGTAGTAGGGAACGGCGATGACCTCGGCGACGGACAGCACCATGAGTTCCAGGCGCAGGCCCAGCCCCCGGCGCAGCCGGACGAAGATCGCGTCGGTCCAATGACCGGAGATCGGTTTCTCCCCTGCGGCGTGCAGGAGGTTCAGCAGCAGGCGCGCGTGGTTGCGCTCCTCGGCGACGAACAGCCGCACTGCCGCCGCGTAGACCGGATCGCCCGCCGCGTCGGCCTTGGCGATGAGATGGGCACCGTCGCCCGACTCACCCACCTGGAAGCGCTGAATGCTGCGCACGAGGTCCGGATGCAGGGTCGCCCCGCCGGCATCGTCGGGATCGCCCGCTCGGGCCCGTGCCCGCGCCTTCGCCTCGAATTCCGTGGTCCACCGGGTGAATTCAGCAGAGTCGCGCATACGAGCCTTCCGATCTCGACTACTGGGCCGTTCCCGAACCGACTCTAGGAACCGGATGTGCGGATCGGGCGGACGCCGAGTGGAGATTCTGTGTCGGCCCGCCAGGTGTCCCCAACGATCTGATCGATCGTGGAATGGACCGGCTTCCAGCCCGTTTCGGCAACCACCTTGGACGGGTCGACGATCAGAATGGGCGGTTCCGGGGCCGGGGGGCGGTGGTCGAGGGTGAGGGACAGACCGGTCACTCGTTCTACCGCGGCGGCGACCTCCAGGACGGTGGTGCCGTGGCCGCTGCCGACGTTGTAGCGGGTGGCGGCGCCGGGGTGGGGTGGGTGGGCGAGGCAGGCCGCGAAGGCTTGGGCTGCGTCGGTGATGTGGAGGTAGTCGCGGGTGGTTGAACCGTCGCCGTTCACCGTAGAGGTGAATTGGTTGATGCTGCCGCCAGGGCGCGCGGGATCAAGCGAGTCGGATCGAGGTCGAATCCGCCGGCGATGTTGGACAGGCGCAGGATCGCGGCGGAGAGGTGACCGCACTGGGCGGTGGCTTCGATGGCTAGTTCGGCGGCGAGTTTGCTGCGGGCGTAAGGGTGGGGTGGGGCGTCGGGGAGGTCTTCGGTCATCGGCTGGCGGTCGGGGGTTCCGTATATGGCTGCGGTGGACGCGAAGACGATGGTGCCGACCTCGGCTTCCGCCATGGCCTCGAGCAGGGCGGCTGTTGCGGTGGCGTTGCCGCGGAAATAGCGGAGGGGTTCGGTGAGGGATTCTCGGGCTCGGGTCAGGCCGGCGAGGTGGCAGACCGCGTCGACATCTCGCACCGCGCCTGAGAGGGCATCGGCGTCGAGTAGGTCGGCTATCCGTACTTCGGTAGCACCTGGAATCACCGGGGCGTGGGAACGGACCATGGCGATCGGCTCGTGGCCCGCCGCGTGAAGCGCTGCGATTACGGCACGACCGAGGTAGCCGTTGGCTCCGGTGACAAGTACTCGCACACGCTCATCATGGCATCGCGCACGGCTCGGCTTTCGACCGATCGACGGCTGCGGGGCTCGTACGAGACGCCCTGTGTGGCAAGCCGTTCCAGCATGGTCAACCTCGGGTTGACGGTTTAGGGTGTTGGGATGCGCCTGTTGTTTGCCAGCCTCGCGACGGTCGGACACGCCTATCCGCTGGTTCCGCTGGCGATCGCGGCGCGCCGGGCCGGATGCGCGGTGCATTTCGCCGCCGGGGAATCCGTGCATCCGGCGCTGGCCGCGCACGGGCTGCGGCCGTTCCGGCCGGCGGACTGCTTCTCAGAGATCTACCCGGAGGATCTGGCCGGCGATCTCGAACGACTGCGACCGGATCTGGTGATCCACGAGTGGGGTGTTCCCGGCGCGGCGATCGCGGCGCGGCGGGCCGGGATTCCCGGTCTGTGGCACGGCTTCGGCCGCATGTTTCCCGACGGGATCGGGCTGGAATCGCCGCTGCGGATCCCCGAGGTCGCGGGTCTGCCACATCTGGATATCTGCCCGCCGGCCCTGCAGGACAAGGACTTTCTCGCCGCGGACCGGATCCCGCTGCGCCCGATCCCCTACCCCGATTCCTTCGCAGCGGACGGCCTGCCTGAACTCCCTAACTCCCGGCCGCTGATCTACCTCACGCTCGGGACGGTCTTCGGCACCCCGGAACTGCTCACCACCGCCATCGCGGGCCTCGCCCGCCTCGACGCCCACATCGTCGTCGCCGCGGGCCGGCTGAACCCGACCGAGCTGGGCCCACAACCCGAGAATGTCAGCCTCCACGCCTGGGTCCCGCAGACCCGACTACTGCCCCACGCGGACGTCGTCGTCCACCACGGTGGTAGCGGCACCACCCTCGCCGCCCTGAATTCCGGCGTCCCCCAACTACTCCTGCCCCAAGGGGCTGACCAGTTCGCTAACGCCGACGCCCTCGAGGCGGCGGGCGCGGCGATCCAGCTCCGGGCGGGCGACGTCGATCCGGGCGCCATCGCCGACGCCGCCGCGCGGCTGCTGCCGCGCCGCGGCAACGACCATCGCGACGCGGCCCGGGCGATCGCGGCGGAAATCGCCGGTATGCCGGATCCGGAGACGGTGGTCGGCGCCCTGCGCGCCCATGCCGACGGCCGTTGACGGTGATCTTGTGAGAACCGCTGCCCGGCGGGCGGGGTGTCGCGCATGATCGGGGTGCTCTTGTTCGGAAAGCAGTATGGAGGCAGTATGCGAAACCCGGTTACCTCGATGGTGAGAGGCGGGTGGGGCCTCGGGGTGGGGGTGCTGATCGCGGCACTGAGCGCGGGCTGCGGGTCGCAGACCGATGGGCACGCGATGCCGGAGACGACGGGAACGGGGGCGGCGACCACCGCCCGGGCTACGACGGCGCCGACGAGCGCGGCCAAGGAGACGACCAAGGTGCAAGGTGGATTGCCGGCCGCGGCGAACGGGACCGATCTGAGCGCCTGCTCGAAGGGCAACTGTGAGATCCGGGTGGACGGGCCGACCACGATTCCGGTGCCGGGATTCTCGCGGATCGGCGGCAGTGTGAAGATCGGCGAGATCAGCGCGCTGTCGACGACCGCGTCCACCACCGTGTTCGGACTGCCGGTGTCGGGATCGACCGGAGTCGGCGGCACCATTTTCCTCAACGGGCTCACCGTGAAGATAGTTGCAGTCCAGGGCAGCTCGGCGGTTCTGCGCCTGAGTACGTCGTAAACTCTGCGGTCACGGGCCGCGGTCGAACCGAGCGCACGGGGGCGACGTAGACCCGCACAAAGCAGCGAGAAAGTGCGGAGGCCACGAATGCCGGTGGAGAGAATGACCGCGGACCTGTCCGACTACCCGGACCTGGTCGTGATCTTGCTCGGAATGCGGGTCCGCAAGCCGCGCGGAATGCTGCGGCTGCTGGGGCTCGGACCACGGCTGTACAAGTCGCACCACGATCGGCCGGACGGGCTCTTGTCGCACGAGGATGTGGTGTGGTCGCTGTGGCCGCCGCATTGGGGGGCGCGGCAGTATTGGCGCGACCTGGAGAGCCTGGAACGGTGGACCCGTTCGGAGCCGCATCGCGACTGGTGGCAGCGGTTCCTGCGCGACTCCGGCGGCACCGGATTCTGGCACGAGGCCTATTTCGCCAGGGGCGGAATAGATTCCGTGTACGACGACATGTCCGCCACCACCGGGATGGCGCGCTTCGCCCCGATCGTTCCGGCCCGCGGGCGGTTATTCTCCACCGCGCGGCGCACCCGGGGCGCCGCCTCCGAAATCGCGCCCGTGGTAACGGAATCCACGTTGTACGGTACGACCGACAAATAACGGTCGAGCTATTGATTCAGGGTGCGTGAAAAGGCATGCTGATCTTCGCCCGCGGGACGCACCGGTGAACGAGAATCAACGGTAAGTGAGCGACACCGAACCACCGTATGAACAATGCGGTTGAAACGTGTGATTCGGTCACAGGACTGTTTCGAAACGACAACGGCGGGCATAGGTTATCGGCATGCACGTCCTGTTCGTCTGCAGCGGAAATGTTTGCCGATCCGTCATCGCCGAACGTCTGACTTTGGCGGTGGCCGCCGACCACGGGCTACAAGAGCTGACCGCCGAGAGCGCCGGCGTGCGCGCCCTGGTCGGATTCCCGGTGGAACCCCTGGCCGCACAGACGATTACCGGACTGGGCGGTGACGCCGCCAATTTCAAGGCGCGCCGGCTCAAGGCGGAGATGGTGCATCGCGCCGATCTGGTGCTCACCATGACCGACAAGATTCGCGACCAGGTGCGCGATCTCGTGCCCGCCGCCCTCCCTCGCACCTTCACTCTGCTCGAGGCGTACCGGATCGCGAAGGTGAGCGGCGCGCGCACCGTGGTCGGGTTGCATGCCGCCCGTGACGATCTCGCCTATGTCGGCCGGGAGAACATCGCCGACCCGGTCGGCCTGTCGCCGCAACAGTATTGCGATGTCGGCGACAAGATCGCCGAGGCGCTGGTGCCGTTGCTGCTGGCGTTGCATGCCCATCAGCATCCGCAGGCCACCCTGCGGCCGCGCAGCGCCGCGGACGGGCAGCCGCCGCTGCTGGTGATCGATGGCGGACGGGGCGAACCGGCCAGACGCCCCGAAACACCCAGGTCGGCGCAATCACCCCGCCCGGCAGCGCAACCGGCCCGCCGGGTGGCGGAATCCGCCGGATAGCAGGCGATCCCAGCACACACCGGTCGGTTCGGAATCGCGCGTGTCAATACGCCTTGCTGCCGCGATGGTCCGGTAAGGGATTACACTCTCGCGCGGAACACCTATCCGTTCCGCCGAACGCCACTGCCGGTGGTTCGACACAAGAACAGGACCAAGGACATGCCGAAGCGAATTTCGGATGTTTCGCTCCATGTTTACGTGACACCTCAAACCCTGCACCGCGTCACCGAGACGGTGTGCCGGGTGGTCGATGAATACGTCGCCGATCGAGATATCTTCGCGTGGCGCTTCACCCTCCCGGTGGAGTGCGACGACCCCGCCCACACGGTGCTCGAAACCCAATGGCGGCTGGATCATCCCGCCGCCGACCCGGGCGAGCGCCACACCTACGAGATCGCGCTCAGCCTGGTCGGGGAATCCCGCCAGCTCACCAAAGCGGGCATTGCCAAACTGGAGCAGCGCCTGGTGCTGGAGCTCTCCGCGGGCGACCCGATCCCCTACATCGTGCACGCCCTCCAGCGCGAGAACTTCGAGCTGGAAGAAAACCGCGAGTTGATCTAACTCTCAGGGCTCTCAGGGGTTCCCCCTGAAACCCCCGGGACACACATCGGCCGCGCCCCACAGGGCACGGCCCGATCCCTGGCGTCCGAGTATCAGCGGCGCGCCGGGAAGTGGCGGATCACGCCTTCCTGGACGGTCGTCGCCAGCAGGTCGCCGTTCTGCGCGTAGAAATGCCCGCGGGCCAGCCCGCGCGAGCCCGCCGCCACCGGCGACTCCGTCGCGTACAGCGACCAGTCGTCGAAGCGAAAGGGCCGGTGGAACCAGATGGAGTGGTTCACCGTGGCCGCGATGATGCGGTCCCAGCCCCACGACAGCCCGTGCGTGGTGATGATCGAGTCCAGCACCGTGGTGTCGGACGAATACGCCAGCACCGCAACGTGAATCAGCGGATCGTCGGGCAGTTCGCCGTCGGTGCGCATCCAGACCCGGTTGTGATTCAGACTCTCACCCTTGCCCTTGAGGATCCAGGCCGGGTCGTTGGTGTAGCGCATCTCGATGGGATGCGGTGCGTCCACGAACATCTGGAGCTTGTCCTCCATGCCCGTGAACGACTCCTCCACGCGCGGAAGACCTTCCGGCCCCGGCACGTCGGGCAGGGGCGTGCCGTGCTCGAGCCCCTTGCCCCAGTCCTGGAAGGCCGCGAGCATGACGAACAGCTCCTGCCCGTCCTGGTACGCGGTGACCGTGCGGTTGGCGATGGAACGGCCGTCCCGATGCCGATCGACGTGGTATTCGATCGGCTGCTTCGGGTCGCCACCACGCACGAAGTGCGCGTTGATCGCGTGGATCGGCCGTTCCGGCCCCACCGTCCGGCCCGCGGCGATGATCGCCTGCGCGACCAGCTGGCCGCCGAACGTGCGGCTCCACACCTTCTCGGGATGATGTCCGACGAAGATGTCGGGGCCGTTCTCTTCCAGATCGAGCAGGCGCAGCAACACCTTCAGATCGTCGGAACCGGTCCCCTCGGGGTCCGCGACGACGTCCGCAGACGTCTCGTCCAGCGACGCACTCAAATTAGTGGTCCTCCTCGCCGATGCGATGCACGTGGATCAGGTTGGTGGACCCGACAGTACCCGGCGGCGAGCCGGCCACGATGACCACCAGATCACCCTTGCTGTACCGCCCGATCGAGAGCAACGCGTTGTCCACCTGGTGGATCATCTCGTCGGTCGTGCCCACCGGAGGAACGATGAACGTTTCCACGCCCCACGTCAAGGCCAGCTGACTGCGAATCGCGGACTGCGGGGTGAAGGCGAGCAGCGGCAGCGGGGTGTGCAGCCGGGCCAGGCGGCGCACCGTGTCACCGGACTGCGTGAACGCCACCAGCGCTTTGGCATTGAGGCGCTCGCCGATGTCGCGGGCTGCGTAGGAGATGACACCGCGCTTGGTCCGCGGCACGTGGGTCAGCGGCGGCACCCGGGTCGAGGACTCCGACTCCACCGCGTGCACGATGCGGGCCATGGTGCGCACGGCCTCGATCGGGTAGTCACCGACCGAGGTCTCACCCGAGAGCATGACCGCGTCGGCGCCGTCGAGCACCGCGTTGGCGACGTCGGAGGCCTCGGCGCGGGTCGGGCGCGAGTTGGTGATCATGGATTCCAGCATCTGGGTGGCCACGATGACCGGCTTGGCGTTCTCGCGCGCCATCTGCACCGCGCGCTTCTGCACCAGCGGCACCTGCTCGAGCGGCAGCTCGACGCCCAGGTCGCCGCGGGCCACCATGATGGCGTCGAAGGCCAGCACGATGGCTTCCAGATTGTCGATGGCTTCGGGCTTTTCGAGCTTGCCGATGACCGGCACGCGGCGGCCCACACGGTCCATGATGTCGTGCACCAGCTCCACGTCGGAGGGCGAGCGCACGAAGGACAGCGCGATGAAGTCCACGCCCAGCTGCAGGGCGAATTCCAGGTCGTCGATGTCCTTCTCGGACAGCGCGGGCACGGAGACGTCCATGCCGGGCAGCGAGACGCCCTTGTTGTTGGAGACGGGTCCGCCTTCGGTGACCTTGCAGATGACGTCGTTGTCCTCGACGCCCACAACGGTCAGCCCGACCTTGCCGTCGTCCACGAGCAGACGGTCGCCGGGCTTGGCGTCCTTGGCCAGGTGCTTGTAGGTGGTGGAAACCCGGTCGTGAGTGCCGATGATGTCGTCGACGGTGATCCGGACTTCCTCGCCGGTGTTCCACACCGTCTTGCCGTCGCCCTCGAACCGGCCCAGCCGGATCTTGGGGCCCTGCAGGTCGGCGAGGATGCCGACCGCGCGACCGGCGGTATCGCTGGCCGCACGCACCTTCTTGTAGTTCTCGGCATGATCGGAGTGCTCGCCGTGGCTGAAGTTCAGGCGCGCAACGTCCATGCCACTTTCGACGAGCTCACGAATCCGGTCCTCGGATGACACTGCAGGCCCGAGGGTGCACACAATCTTCGTTCGTCGCATCACGCGTTCAACCCTAGACCTGTGGTAAGGCTCATGCCGACCCCGGCACACACATATACGAAACTCGTAAGCAGCCGTTCAGCTATCGCCTGCTCAGCGAGCGACGTGCCTGGCCAGACGGGTCTCCAGGTGGGTTTGGAAAAATCCGAGGATCAGGCAGACAACCCAGTAATAGATCGCGGCCACGCCGTAGAGGGCGAAAAAATCGAAGGTGGGCGCGGCGGCCATCTGGGCGGTGCGCAGCAGCTCGGTGACCAGGATGGTCGACGCGAGGGAGGTGTCCTTCACCAAGGAGATCAGGGTGTTGGACAGTGGCGGGACCGCGATGCGGGAGGCCTGCGGCAGGATCACCAGCCGCAGCGCCTGGGCGTAGTTCATGCCGACCGAGTAGGACGCCTCCCACTGCCCGTGCGCGACCGAAAGGATCGCGGCCCGAATGATTTCCGCCGCGTAGCCGCCCACATTGAGGCTGAACGCGATGATCGCGGCCGGGAACGGCTCCAGCACGATGTCGAACGCCGGCAGGCCGAAGAAGATGATGAACAGCTGCACCAGCAGCGGCGTGCCGCGAATGATCGAGATGTAGATCCGCGCGAGCGCCGACAGCGGCCACACGCTCGACATCCGGGCCAGCGCCACGAACAACGCGATCACCAGGCCGATCGCGAAACTGATCGCGGTCAGCGGCAGTGTCTTGTTCACCGTGGCCTCGAGCATCGGCACCAGGTTGTGCCGGATCAGTGCCCAGGTCGCGTCATCCATGTCGAAATGCCCCGCGCCGCTTACTTGCTGACGTCGGTGCCGAAGTACTTCTCGGAGATCTTGGCCAGCGTGCCGTCGGCGCGCAGCTCGTCGAGGGCCTTGTTCACCTGGTCGGTCAGCGCCTGCGAGTCCTTGCGGGCGGCGAAGGCCTGCTTGGAGGTCTCACCGGTCTTGCCGGCGATCTGCACGGTGCCCGCGCCCTGGGCCTTGGTGTAGGCGTTGACGGCGAGGGTGTCGTTGACGGTGGCGTCGGCGCGGCCGGTCTTGAGTAGCTGCACCGCCTCGACGAAGCCGGGGATGGCCTCGACCTTGCAGCCCGCGTCCTTGGCGACGCCGGCCCAGTTGCTGGTCTCGGACTGGGCGCAGGTCTTGCCGGACAGGTCGGTCAGGGCGTGGATGCCGGCGTTGCCGGTCTTGGTGACGATGACGCCCTCGGAGACGGTGTAGGGCTGCGACAGCGAATACTTCTGCTCGCGTTCGGGTTTGACGGTGACCTGGTTGGCGATGAGGTCCACGCGCTTGGATTCCAGGGCGGCGAACAGCGAGTCCCAGGGGCGGTGGTGAACTCCACCTTCTTGCCGATCTTGTCGCCGACGGCCTTGATCACGTCGACGTCGTAGCCGGTGAGGCTGCCGTTGTCCTGGTAGGTGAAGGGCGAGTAGTTGCCTTCGGTACCGACCTTCAGGACATTCGCGTCGTCCTTGCTCGAGCTACAGGCGACGAGCCCGGCGGCAGCGACGACGGAGAGCAGAACGGCGGCTAGCTTGTGGCGCACGACGGGACCTCTCTTCGGGCGGGTTCGGTGGGAACACGCGGCGAACAACCGACAAAGAGTACGCCGCGAACCAACTGGGTGGCACGGCAACCATCAGCTCGCGCGAAAATCTTGATCCGGCTCCGGCCCGATGATAAGCCGCGAGCGGCCGCCACCCGGTCGAGTGGCGGCCGCCGCGAGCGGGAGTGTCGCGCTCAGTCGCGCAGCGGGCGGCCCTGGAGGTCGGGCACCTTGCCGGTGAGGATCAGGATGCCGTCGATCAGGGCCCAGATGCCGCAACCGCCACAGGTGACCAGCTGCAGGACGCCGATCGTGGTGTAGCCCAGGTAGAAACGGCCGATACCGAAACCACCGGCGAGCAGCTGCAGCAGGCCAGCGGTCAGCTTGCTCTTGTCCGACAACGGAACTCCGAACGCGTCCCGGCCGTACGGGGCCTCCGGGTCCCCGCCGTAGGGGCCGTACGGGCCGGGCGCGCCGAACTGCGCGGGCTGACCGTAGGGCTGACCGGGCTGGGCGTAAGGCTGGCCCGGCTGCGCGAACTGCTGGCCGGGCTGGCCGAACTGCGGATCGGGCTGACCGAACTGTGGTCCGGGCGCGCCGAATTGCTGCGGGTCCGGATAGGGCTGCTGCTGCCCGTACTGCGGTCCGGTGCCCGGCGCGCCGTACTGCGGGCCGTCCTGCGGCGGCTGTTTCTGGAAGGGGTCGGTCACTCGCGTCCTCCTGCATCGCGGACCGCCCCCCGTTGGAACGGCCGCACACTGGTGAACCGCGCGGCGAGGGGCCGGCGGGTTCCCAGGAATTATCGCGCGAAGTCGCGGATTCGTTGCCGGGCGAGGCGGATTCGACCGCTACATGGCGCTGAGCGTGCGCGCGAAGATCAGGAATCGCCCGAAGTGTCCGTCTTGTCGGCGGAGTCGGACTTCTTCGCGGCCACTGTCTGCTCGACCTTCTCAGGGGTGCCGGACTTTTCAGCGGTATCCGACTCGTCTGCGGTCTCGGCCGCCTCGGCGGCGGCGGACTTCTCCGCAGCGTCGTCCGGCTCCGCGGTTTCGGTTTCGGTTTCCGCGGTCTCCGGTTCGACCGCCTCGTCCGGCGTCTTCGGCTCCGCCGCCGCGACGTCGTCGCCGCCGGTCGCGCCGTAGGCCCGCAGGGCGGCGAACTGCCACGGCCAGGGGCGCTCCGCGCCCGCGCGCACCTGCGCGGCCGTCTCGCGTCCCTTGGTGGCGAACAGGAAATAGGCCACGGCGCAGAGGAATACGATCGCCGAGGTGAAGGAGTTGATGCGGATGCCCGCGATGTGGGTGGCGTCGTCGCTGCGCAGCAATTCCACGAAGAAGCGGCCGAAGCAGTAGACGGCGACGTAGAGCGCGAACAGGCGGCCGTGGCCGATGCGGAACTTGCGGTCCACGTACAGCAGGACGGCGACGCCGAGCAGGTTCCACACCATCTCGTAGAGGAAGGTCGGCTGCACGACGTGCACCACCACCCCGTTGGAGACGCCGTTCATCGCGTCGGGTGCGCCGTTGGTGTCGAAGCGGTCGAAGATCTCCAGGCCCCACGGCACGGTGGTCTCGCGCCCGAAGAGTTCCTGGTTGAAGTAGTTGCCCAGGCGTCCGATGGCCTGCGCCAGCAGCACGCCGGGCGCGATGGCGTCACCGAAGGCGGGCAATGGGATTCGGTAGTGGCGGCAGCCGATCCAGGCGCCGACCGCGCCCAGCGCCACCGCGCCCCAGATGCCGAGCCCGCCCTGCCAGATGGCCCACCAGTGGGCGTCGGGCTTGCGGTGCGCGCCGAAGTACTTCTCCCAGTCGGTGGCCACGTGATAGAGCCGCCCGCCGATCAGGCCCAGCGGCACCGCGAACATGGCGATGTCGAGCACGGCGCCGGACTGGCCGCCACGGGCCACCCAGCGCTTCTCGCCCAGCCAGATGGCCACGACGATGCCGACGATGATGCAGATCGCGTAGGCGCGCAGCGGGAACGGCCCGATGTACCACACCCCGCGCGGCGGGCTGGGAATGTAGGCCAGGACATCGGCGCCGGTGCTCTCGGCAAGGGCTCGTATGGTCACGAGTCCCCACCGTAGCAGTGTTTGATCTGCCCTCCGCTTCGCTCCGGGCGGGTTCGCGGCCCTGGAGGTCTCGTTCTTCCCTCCCTCCGCTCCTCCGCTTCGCTCCCCCGCTCCACTCAGTCCAGAACGGGACGGGCCGCGAACCTTTGAGCGATCCGCGGTCAAAGCGAAAGGGTGCGTACCGAATTCGGTACGCACCCTTCGAGGTTCGGTCGTCTAGGAGGAAACCGCCGCCGAGCGGACGCCCTGCGCCAGCTCCTCGGTCAGTGTCCGGATCGCGTCCAGGCCCTGCGCGGCCGCCGACACCAGGGCCGAGCCCACGATGACGCCGTCGGCGTAGGAGGCGATTTCGGCCGCCTGCGCGCCGCTGCGCACACCCAGGCCGACACCGATCGGGATATCGGAGTGCGCGCGGATGCGGGCGCACAGCGCCGGCGCCATGGACGACACCGCGTCACGCGCGCCGGTGACACCCATGGTGGAGGCCGCGTACACGAAGCCCTTGGACGATTCCAGGGTCTTGACCAGTCGCTCCTCGGTGGAGGACGGCGCGACCAGGAAGATGCGGTCCAGATTGTGGGTGGAGGACGCCACGAACCAGTCGTCGGCTTCCTCGGGAATCAGGTTGGGGGTGATCAGGCCGAGGCCGCCCGCCGCCGCGAGATCGCGGGAGAAGGTGTCCACGCGTACTTCAGCACCGGATTCCAGTAGGTCATGACCACGGCCTTGCCGCCGGCCTGGGAGATGGCCTCCACGACCTTGAACACGTCGCGCACCCGGACGCCACCGGCGAGCGCCTGCTCGGCGGCGCGCTGGATGGTGGGGCCGTCCATCACCGGATCGGAGTAGGCGACGCCGACTTCGATGATGTCACAACCGGATTCGACCATCGCCTTGCACGCGTCGATGGAGCCCTGCACGTCCGGGTAGCCGGCGGGCAGGTAGCCGATGAGCGCGGCGCGGTTCTCCTCGCGGCAGGCCGCGAAGGTGTTGGCGAGACGGGACTGCTGGCTCACTTGTCGTCCCCCTCGGGCGCGTCGAACAGCCCGAACCACTGGGCGGCGGTGTCCATGTCCTTGTCGCCGCGGCCGGACAGGTTCACGACGATGATCTTGTCCGGACCCAGTTCCTGCCCCAGCTTGAGCGCGCCCGCCACGGCGTGCGCGGACTCGATGGCCGGGATGATGCCCTCGGCGCGGCTCAGCAGCAGCAGCGCGTCCATGGCCTCGGTGTCGGTGACCGGGTAGTACTCGGCGCGACCGATGTCCTTGAGGTAGGCGTGCTCCGGGCCGACGCCCGGGTAGTCCAGACCCGCGGAGATCGAATGCGAGTCGATGGTCTGCCCGTCCTCGTCCTGCAGCAGGTACGAGTACGCGCCCTGGAACGCGCCCGGGGTACCACCGGTGAAGGTGGCGGCGTGGCGGCCGGTCTCGACGCCGTCGCCGGCTGCCTCGTAGCCGATCAGGCGCACGGCCGGATCGTCGAGGAAGGCGTGGAAGATGCCGATGGCGTTGGAACCGCCACCGACACAGGCGGTTACCGCGTCGGGCAGCCGGCCGGTGTGGGCCTGGATCTGCTGGCGCGCCTCGATGCCGATGATGCGCTGGAAGTCGCGCACCATGAGCGGGAACGGGTGCGGTCCGGCGGCGGTGCCGAAGCAGTAGTAGGTCTGCTCGGCATTGGTGACCCAGTCGCGCAGCGCCTCGTTGATGGCGTCCTTGAGCGTCTGCGAACCCGTTGTCACACTGATGACTTCGGCGCCGAGCAGGCGCATGCGGGCCACGTTCAGCTGCTGGCGCACGGTGTCGACCGCGCCCATGTAGATGACGCATTCGATGCCCAGCAGCGCGCACGCGGTGGCGGTGGCGACGCCGTGCTGACCCGCGCCGGTCTCGGCGATCACGCGGGTCTTGTTCATGCGCTTGGCCAGGAGCACCTGACCGAGCACATTGTTGATCTTGTGAGAACCGGTGTGGTTCAGGTCTTCCCGCTTGAGGAAGATGCGTGCGCCACCCGCGTGCTGGGCCAGGTTCTTGCACTCGAACACCGGCGAGGGACGCCCGGTGTAGTCGCGCTGCAGCCTATCCAGCTCGTCGAGGAAGTTCGGGTCCACCCGGCACTTGTCGTATTCGGCGGTGACCTCTTCGATCACGGCCATCAGCGCCTCGGGCACGTGGCGTCCGCCGTAGACGCCGAAGTGGCCGCCCAGATCGGGTTCGTGACTCTTGTGCGCGACACCGTCACTGGCCTGCGGGAGGCCGAGAGTGTTCTTGCCGGACAGCTTTTCGGTCTGTGTCATCGCTACTTTCACCGTCCCCGGCGAACCGGTTTCGGGCAGGACGGGTGGGTTCCGGCGGTCACCAGCTCGGCCACCGCGGCGCGCGGGTCGCCGCTGGTCACCAGGCCCTCGCCGACGAGCACGGCGTCCGCGCCCGCGCCGGCGTAGGCCAGCAGGTCGGCGGTGCCGCGAATGCCGGACTCGGCCACGCGGATCACTTCGCTGGGCAGGCCGGGGGCGATGCGCGCGAACACATCCCGGTCCACCTCGAGGGTCTTGAGGTTGCGGGCGTTGACGCCGATCACGCTGGCGCCGGCCTCGAGGGCGCGGTCCGCCTCTTCCTCGGTGTGCACCTCGACCAGCGCGGTCATGCCGAGCGATTCGGTGCGGTCGATGAGCGCGGACAGCACGTCCTGCTCGAGCGCGGCCACGATCAGCAGGATCACGTCCGCGCCGTGCGCGCGGGCCTCGTGGATCTGGTACGGGCCGACGATGAAGTCCTTGCGCAGAACCGGGATGTCGACCGCCGCGCGGACCGCGTCCAGGTCGGCCAGCGAACCGCCGAAGCGGCGCTGCTCGGTGAGCACGCTGATGATGCGGGCGCCGCCGTCCTCGTAGGCGCGGGCCAGGTCGGCGGGGTTCGGGATGTCGGCGAGCGCACCCTTGGAGGGGCTGGCCCGCTTCACCTCGGCGATCACGCCGATGCCCTCGGCGTGCAGGGCGGCCTTGGCGTCACGCGGGGAGCGCGCCGCCGCGGCGGCCGCTTTCACCGCCTGGAAATCCAGAAGGGCTTCCCGCGCGGCCACGTCCGCACGGACCCCGTCGAGAATCGAGTCGAGTACCGTCATCTGGCTCGAATCCTTTCTGGGGAGACGGACTTGCTGCCTGAGAATCCCCCCAGGCGCTGTCTCACCGCTGCTGATAAAGAGTAAATGGCTATGTTCCCGGTCTTGACGGCGGGGCAGGAAGCGGCGACGATGTCGCGTCCCGACCCAGCTCAGTGGTTGTTGTCGCGCGTGCCCCCGGTATCCGGATCGTCGTGCGCGGCAGAGTGATTGGTTCCGTCGTCGGTCGGATCCAGGCCCTCGTCGAGGGCGTCCCACAGCACCCGGCCCGACAACGGCTCCCCGGCGGCGGGCTGTGACCCGGATTCCGCGGACCCCTGACCGACGTGATGTTGGGCAACCTGTTCGGCCGCCGCGGACTTCCGTACGGCCGGGCTGTCGTACTTTCCCGACATTCCGCCGGTCTCGCGGGGCATCCGCACCAGCAGCAGTCCCGCGGCGAACGCGGCCAGCGCCCCCACCAGGGTGAGTACGGCCGGCAGCGACGACGTGGTGACCGTTCCGGGGTGCTCCCAGCCCCGCAGCTCGGCGAGCCGGGCGGCCCGGTCACCGGTCTTGCCCTGGTTGACCAGCAGGGCGTAGGCGGGCACCGCGGCCACCGCGGCGAGCACCGCCACCACCACGCCCACTCCGCGCCGCCACCAGCCGTGGGTGGCGAACACCGCGGCGATGGTGGCCAGCAGCACCAGGGCCAGCGGGGTCAGCGCGCCGAACCAGGTGCTGCCGTTGAGGTGGGCGGTGCGCGGCGGGCCGAGCTCGCTGGTCACCTCGAGGGTCACCCAGGTCATCCGCGAGGACGCCCACAGCAGGGCCGCGGCGAGGGCCAGCAGGGCCACGGCCGCGAACGGCCGCGGCCGCTTCGGCTGTGCCGCAGCGGTTTCCGACGTGGCGGGGGTGCCCGACGAAGCGGCGGTTTCCGACGAACCGGGGGTGTCCGGTGTATCGGGCTCCGAATCGCTCATCGATCCGCGCCGTTCGGCCGGTAGGCGCGCACGGTCTCGGCGGCGGCGACCGCCTTGAGCACCGCCATCGCCTTGTTGCGCGATTCCACGTCCTCGTACTCCGGGTCGGAGTCGGCGACGATGCCCGCGCCGGCCTGGACGTAGGCGGTGCCGTCCTTGAGCAGCGCGGTGCGGATGGCGATCGCGGTGTCGGCGTCGCCGGCGAAGTCCAGGTAGCCGACCACGCCCGCGTAGACGCCGCGGCGGGTGGGCTCGAGCTCCTCGATCAACTCCATGGCCCGCACCTTGGGCGCGCCCGAGAGGGTCCCGGCCGGGAAGCAGGCCTGGACCGCGTCGAGCGCCACCTTCCCGGCCCGCAGCCGTCCCGAGACCGTGGAGACCAGGTGCATGACGTGCGAGTAGCGCTCGACGTGCCGGTACTCGGTGACGCGGACGGTGCCCGGCTCACAGACCCGGCCCAGGTCGTTGCGGCCCAGGTCGACGAGCATGAGGTGCTCGGCGTTCTCCTTCTCGTCCTCGAGCAGGCCCTTCTCCAACAGGAGATCGTCCTCCTCGGTGGTGCCGCGCCAGCGGGTGCCCGCGATCGGGTGCGTGGTGGCCACGCCGTCCTTCACCGTCACCAGCGATTCCGGACTGGAGCCGACGATGGAGAAGGCGGTGTCGCCGGCGGCGTCGGGAATGTGCATCAGGTACATGTACGGGCTCGGGTTCGAGGCGCGCAGCATGCGGTACAGGTCGAGCGGGGTGCCGTGGTAGTCCATCTCGAAGCGCTGCGAGAGCACCACCTGGAACGCCTCGCCCGCCTCGATCTCCTTGACCAGCCGGCGCACGCCCGCACCGAATTCCTCGGAGGTGCGCTGGCGGCGGTAGTCGGGTTCGGGGCGGTCGAAGACCGAGACGGTGGACTCGGCCGGGGCGGCGAGCGCTTCGGTCATGCGGTCCAGGCGGGCGACGGCGTCGTCGTAGGCCGCGTCGACGCGCTCGTCGGTGCCGTTCCAGTTGACGGCGTTGGCGATCAGGGTGATCGCGCCCTCATGGTGGTCGAAGGCGGCCAGGTCGGTGGCCAGCATCAGGACCATCTCGGGGACCTGCAGGTCATCGGTGGCGTGGCTGGGCAGCCGCTCGAGCCGGCGCACGGTGTCGTAGCCGAGGTAGCCGACCAGGCCGCCGGTCAGCGGCGGCAGTCCGGGCAGGCGTTCGGTGCGCAGCACCCGCAGCGATTCGCGCAGCGCGGCGAGCGGGTCGCCGCCGACGGGGGCGTCGGCGGGGGTCTGGCCGATCCAGGCCGCCTGGTCGTCGACCACGGTCAGCGCGCTGGGGCTGCCCGCGCCGATGAACGACCATCGCGACCACGAGCGGCCGTTCTCGGCCGACTCCAGCAGGAAGGTGCCGGGCCGGTCGGCGGCCAGTTTGCGGTAGGCGGACAGCGGAGTCTCGGAGTCCGCCAGCACCTTTCGGATCACCGGGACCACGCGGTGGTCGGCCGCGAGCGACCGGAACTGTTCCCGGGAGGTGGTGGTGTCGATTGGCAAACCGTGGGCGCCGTGCATTGCCCCATCATTCCAGGCCCACCGGGCGGGATCTAAATCGCGCTCCCCGCCCAGCCGACCGGGCGGCTGCGGCGAATACCTGAAGCGGTCATCACTGCACTCGCGGCGGTCGCCCGCGGTATCCCCCATTCTCGAGAGGAGTTCAACAAAGATGTACCCCTCGCAACCGGTGGCTCCGGAGGTTCCACGGCACGCAGCTCCGCAGCTGGCTCCGGGCATTCACCCCGGCCAGCTGCCTCGGATGATGAATATGAACCCCGGCGGGAAGTACTCCGCCATCGCCTCGTTCGTCACCTACGTGAAGGCGCTGGAGTCGCTGGATCAGCGCAATTTCCCCGACGAGTACGCCGAGCACACCGACCGGATCAAGGAGCTCGAGCCGTTCCTGCGGGCGCACGGCATCCTCGACGTGATGGATATCAAGAACCCGGAGGTCGCCGCCCTCATCGGGGTGTGACCGAGCACGGACACCGCTTGTCGGGGGTGGTTGGGGCTCCGGGGGCTGACCCTGGACCCCCAGGCAGAGCTGGAGCCGAGCAGGCCGGCGGAGGGCACCCGCCAAGCCTGATGTCCGGCAAGGGATTCCAGCGGGACCGTCGTGGCCGCCCCAGATAGCTCGTGCACGATGAATAAGGGGTAGGGTACGAGCATGAAGCTCGGTCAGCTCGCACCCAATTTCGAACTCCCGGATCAGTCCGGCACCCCGCGTTCGCTCGAGTCGCTGCTCGCGGACGGCCCGGTGGTGTTGTTCTTCTATCCCGCGGCCAACACGCCGGTGTGCACCGCCGAGGCGTGCCACTTCCGGGATCTGGCAACGGAATTCAAGGCCGCCGGCGCGAGCTGCGTGGGCATCAGCGCCGATTCGGTCGAGGTGCAGTCGGGGTTCGCCGAGAAGCAGGGGCTGGGGTACCCGGTGCTCTCGGATCCGGGCGCGAAGGTCGCCGCCGAGTTCGGCGTGAAGCGCGGACTGCTCGGCGCGCTGGTGCCGGTCAAGCGGACCACCTTCGTGATCGACCCGGATCGGACCGTGGTCAAGGTCATCAACAGCGAGATGCGCGCCAACGTGCACGCCGACGAGGCGCTGAAGTTCCTGCGCGAGCGCTGACCGGCGGCTCCGGCTCGGTCCCGGACGGGCGGCCCCGCCGCGTCGGTGCTTCGTCCGCCGACAATTCGGACATACGCTGGGCGCATGACTACGGCCGGCACCGAGCAGGAGCGAAAGTCTTCAACCTTCGTCACCTGGCGCAATCGCATCATCGCCACCCTGGTGGCCGTGGCGGTGTTGTGGCTGTCGTATCTGATCCTGGCCGCATTCATTCCGCGATGGTGGGCGCAGCGGCTCGCGGAAATGGTCGGGTCGAGTTTCGCGAAGGGCATCTGGTACGGCCTGATAATGGGCCTGCTGTGCACCGCGATACCGCTTTTCCTGTTCCTGGCGGTGGGCCTCAGCTGGCGCAAACGGGGCGGTAGGTTTATCGCCGGCGGCGCGGCCGTACTGGCGGTCGTCCTCGCCATCCCGAATTTGATGACGCTGACCATCGTGTGGGGCAACTCGAATGCCGCACACGCCGGGGAACGCATTCTCGACGTCGACGCGCCGGGATTCCGCGGCGCCTGCCTGGCGGGCGCGATCATTGCCGCCCTGCTGTTCCTGCTGGTGGCATTTCTCTTGGTACGCAGGCGCTTCCGCCGTCACCGCGCCGACCAGCAGCGAAACGAACCGGAAAAGCCGCGCGTGTCACCGGAATCCCCGGAAAACGCCCCCGAAGTCGGCACGAACTGATTCCGGCCCTACATGCGTGATCGATGTCACGTCATTCGGCAACGCCGTGACGGACGAGCGAAATCGTGGCAAACTTTGACGTGCGAGTGACCGATTCAATGCCGCACACAGGCGATCGGACCGTCCGGCACCACCCGTCACTCGGCTGCTACGAGAGGGCGAGCACGGTGAACAAGTCGATGAACCCCATGGAACAGCGAGCTTGGCGTACCTTGATCGCGCTCACCACCCGACTCCCCGCCGCATTGGATACCCAACTGCAACGCGAGTCCGGGATTACCCATTTCGAATACTTCGTGATGACGTTGCTCTCCGAAGAACCGGATCACCGGTTGCAGCTCAGCGAGCTTGCGCAAAAGGCAAACGCATCGCTATCACGACTCTCGCACGTGATCTCCAAACTCGAACGGCTCGGCTGGGCGCAACGCGTCGCGCTGACCGGTCGCCGCGGCGCGCAGGCGGTGCTGACCGACGCCGGATATCGCAAGGTCACCGACGCCGCACCCGGCTATCTGGACTGCGTGCGCGGCCTGGTGTTCGACGGCCTCGACGCCGCGCAGACCGAGGAATTGCTCGAACTCGGTCAGACGCTGGTCGCGCAGCTCGATAAAGGCATGACCCGCGGGCTCGGCCGCTCCGGGCGGCCCAGCTCGCATCTGGGTCTGGAACCCGAATCCGACTGAGGCTCAGTCCTTGCCGGACAGCAGCACGTCGGTGTCGAAGCAGGTGTGAGTGCCGGTGTGGCAGGCCGCGCCCTCCTGGTCCACGACCAGCAGCACGGTGTCACCGTCGCAGTCCAGGCGCACCTCGTGCACGTACTGGGTGTGGCCGGAGGTCTCGCCCTTGACCCAGTACTGCTGCCGCGACCGCGAGTAGTAGGTGCCCTTGCGGGTCTCCAGGGTGCGGGCCAGCGCCTCGTCGTCCATCCAGGCCATCATCAGCACGTCGCCGGTGCTCTTCTCCTGCGCGATGGCGGCGAACAGGCCGTCGGCGTTGCGCTTGAGGCGGGCGGCGATCGCGGGATCCAGGGCGCTCATCGAACCGTGATTCCTTCCGTGCGCATGGCGTCCTTGACCTGGCCGATGGTGAGATCGCCGAAGTGGAACACACTGGCGGCCAGCACGGCGTCCGCGCCGGACTGCACGGCCGGGGCGAAGTCCTCCACCTTGCCCGCGCCGCCGGAGGCGATCACCGGCACCGACACCGCGGCCCGCACCGCGCGGATCATGCGCAGGTCGAAACCGGCCTTGGTGCCGTCGGCGTCCATGGAGTTGAGCAGGATCTCGCCGACGCCCAATTCGGCTCCGCGCACGGCCCATTCGACGGCGTCGATGCCGGTGCCGCGCTTGCCGCCGTGGGTGGTGACCTCCCAGCCGGACGGGGTCGGGTCCTGGCCCTCGGGCACGGTGCGGGCGTCGACCGACAGCACGATGCACTGTGAGCCGAAGCGCTCCGACATCTCGCGCAGCACCTCGGGGCGGGCGATGGCGGCGGTGTTCACCGACACCTTGTCCGCGCCCGCGCGCAGCAGCCGGTCCACGTCCTCGACGGTGCGCACGCCGCCGCCGACGGTCAGCGGGATGAAGATCTGCTCGGCGGTGCGGGTCACCACGTCGATCATGGTGCCGCGGTCGCCGGTGGAGGCGGTGACGTCGAGGAAGGTCAGCTCGTCCGCGCCCTGGGCGTCGTAGGTGGCCGCCAGCTCGACGGGATCGCCCGCGTCCCTGAGGTTTTCGAAGTTGACGCCCTTGACCACGCGCCCGGCGTCGACGTCCAGGCACGGAATCACGCGCACTGCGAGTGTCATTGTTCTGCCTCTCCTCGGACCCGATCGGCGGTGTCGGCGATCAGTTCCAGTAGTTCCTCGTGCACGCCGGGCGCGGCGGCCAGCACCGAACCGGACTCGATAGTCCACGGCTGCCCCAGCAGGTCGGTGACCACGCCGCCCGCGGCACGGACCAGCGCCACGCCGGCCGCGTTGTCCCACGGGTGATGTCCGAACACCACGGCCCCGCCCAGAATTCCGGACGCGGTGTAGGCCAGGTCGATGCCGGTCGAGCCGTACATGCGCTGCCGGCCCGAGAGCCGGCTCAGCGCGCCCAGCAGGTTGAAGCGGAAGATGCCCGGAATCCGGCCCGCCCCATCGATATTGAAGCTGCCGAACCCGATCATGGCGGTGGCCAGTTTGGCCGGGGCCAGGCTCGGCAGCGGCGTGCCGTTGAGCAGCAGCGGCCCGCCGTCGACGGCCGCGTAGCGCTGGCCCAGGATCGGCAGCCAGGTCAGGCCGATGACGGGGACGCCGTCACGCACCAGCGACAGCAGCATCCCGCACATGGGGCTGCCCGCCGAATAGTTGAAGGTGCCGTCGATCGGGTCGAGCACCCAGGCGGTGCCCGAAGTCAGCTGTGGCCCGCCGAATTCCTCGCCGTGCACTGGGATTCCGGTGCGCTCGCTCAACCGCTGGGAGATGGTGCGCTCGAGCTCGAGGTCGAGTTCGGTGGCGAAGTCGTTGCGCCCCTTCTCGACCGCGCTCGGTGCCCCGATGCCCTCGACGAAACGCGGTGCGGCGGAGTCGAGCACCGCGCAGGCGATGCCGAGCAGTTCGGCGAGTTCGGCGGCCACGGCGCTAGCGGACCGCGGCCAGGGCTTCGGGCAGGGTGAACCGGCCCGCGTAGAGGGCCTTGCCGATGATCGCGCCTTCGACGCCCTCGTCCACCAGCGTCGCGATGGCGGTCAGGTCCTCGAGCACCGAGATGCCGCCCGAGGCGATGACCGGGGCCTCGGCCGCGTTCGCGACCTGACTCAGCAGCTCCAGGTTCGGTCCGGTCAGCGTGCCGTCCTTGGAGACGTCGGTGACCACGTAGCGCGAGCAGCCGTCGCGTTCGAGCCGCTCGAGCACCTCCCAGAGGTCGCCACCGTCGGTGACCCAGCCGCGTCCGCGCAGCCGCCACTCGCCGTCGATGAGCTTCACGTCCAGGCCGACCGCGACCTTGTCGCCGTATTCGCCGATGGCGCGGGCGCACCATTCCGGATTCTCGATGGCCGCGGTCCCGATGTTCACCCGGGCGCAGCCGGTGGCCAGCGCCGCCTTGAGCGACTCGTCGTCGCGGATTCCGCCCGACAGCTCGACCTTCACGTCGAGCTCGCCGATGACCCCGGCGATGATGTCGCGATTGCTGCCCTTGCCGAACGCGGCGTCCAGATCCACCAGATGCACCCATTCGGCACCGGCCTGCTGCCAGGCCAGGGCGGCGTCGCGCGGCGAACCATAACTGGTTTCGCTGCCCGCCTCCCCCTGAACCAGGCGCACAGCTTCACCATTGGCGACATCGACGGCAGGTAGCAGCACAAGACTCACGCAAGCATCCTAGTGGTTACCGATCATCGCGCCGTCGTCGGCCTCGCCCGGTCCGAACGCCGCGCCACTATGGGGCGTGCTGCTCCAGGATGCGGTTCAGTAGTAGAACGACACTGGCGCGCTCGGCGGTCGTGAAGCCTGGAAGCAGTTCGCGTTGCGCCGCTTCCAGACGGGTGTCGAGATCGGCCAAGTGGGCGCGGCCCGCAGGTGTGAGCTCGAGGGTGTTCCGGCGGCGGTCGCTCGGATCCGGAGCTCGGGTGAGCAGGCCGCGTCCGGCGAGATCGTTGACCGCCGCGACGACGTCGCTACGGTCTATCCCGGTGCGCCGGCCTGCCTCGGCCTGACTGAGGGGGCCGTTCTCGTCGAGAGTGGCCAGCAGCGCGTAGTGATGGCGCCGGGAACCCGTTGGCTCCAAGGCTTTTTCGGTGCAGCGATTGGCAACTATCGCGGCCCGCCCGAGCAGCCGGGTCGGGAGGGCGCGCAACCGGCCTGACACTCCTTCGGGCGCGGGGTCCATCGATGTCCTCCGCTTCACCTCGGCCGGTAGGCGGTGCCGCGATGACGCACCGTCGCGACTTCCACGACAACCCTCTCGTCGTAGATGGCGTAGATGACCCGGTATTCGCCGCGACGGGCCGAGTGCAGACCCGCGAGGTCACCGATCAGTGGTTTTCCCACTCGATGCGGGTTCTCGGCGAGCGGACCCGAACAGAATTCGAGCACCGCCCAGGCGATCCGCTCCGGCAGCTTGGCGATCTCGCGCCGTGCGGTTGGGGTGAATTCGACCGCATAGGTCATCTGTCACCGTCCTCGGACCCGCCGCGAGCCTCGAGGTCCCTCCGAATGTCCTCGAGGGTGAAGCGCTCCGGCTCGGCCAGAGCCGCACGGATCTCGTCGACGATCCCGGGATCGGCAAGGATCTCCACTGTCTCCTGCAAGGATTCGAGATCCTCGTAGGCGATGAGGACAGCGGCCGGGTGGCCGTTCTTGGTGATGACCACCCGTTCATGCGTGGTCTGGACGGAACTGACCAGCGGCGATAGACGGTCACGAACCTCGGCGAGCGGCAAGCAAGTAGTCATGTACAGAATTATGGCGCTCTGCTGGGCGTGGTGGCAATGGCCACGTTCGACCCATCGGGGCGAAAAGCGAAACCCCCGCCTACAGCGGGGGTTTCGGTGGTTCAGTTCCCGGTCAGATCGAGTCGACCCAGTTGCGCAGCAATTGGGCTCCGGCGTCACCGGACTTCTCGGGGTGGAACTGGGTGGCGGAGAGTGGGCCGTTCTCGACCGCGGCCAGGAACGGGACGCCGTGTTCGGCCCAGGTCAGTTTCGCGGGGGCGAGATGGCCGCCGCCGTCGTCGGTCCAGTCCCAGTGCTGGGCGGCGTAGGAGTGCACGAAGTAGAAGCGGGTGTCGGCGTCCATGCCGGCGAACAGGACGCTGTCCGCGGGCGCTTTGACCGTGTTCCAGCCCATGTGCGGGAGGACGGGGGCGTCGAGCCGCTCGACGGTGCCGGGCCATTCGCCGCAGCCGTCGGTCTCGACGCCGAACTCGACGCCGCGTTCGAACAGGATCTGCATGCCGACGCAGATGCCAAGGATCGGGCGGCCGCCCGAGAGGCGCTTGCCGATGATGCGGTCACCGCGGACGGCGAGCAGGCCCGCCATGCAGGCGGCGTAGGCGCCGACGCCGGGGACCACGAGACCGTCCGCGTTCAGCGCGATCTCGGCGTCGGCGGTGATGACGACCTCGGCGCCGGTGCGGGCCAGGGCGCGGCTCGCGGAGTGCAGGTTGCCCGAACCGTAGTCGAGCAGGGCGATCTTCTTGGTCACAGCGAACCCTTGGTGGACGGGACCCCGGACACGCGCGGGTCGTATTCGACCGCCGCGCGCAGCGCCCGGGCGACGGCCTTGAACTCGGCCTCGGTGATGTGGTGCTGGTCGCGGCCGTAGAGCACGCGCACGTGCAGGGCGATGCGCGCGTTGAGCGCGATCGACTCGAACACGTGGCGGTTGATGACCGTCGAGTACGACGCGGTCGGCGCGACGCTCGGAATGATGGTGTGCAGCATGTGATCCGGCTCGCCGGTGTGCACGCAGTAGGGCCGCCCGGAGACGTCGACGACGGCGTGGGCGAGGGTCTCGTCCATCGGGATGAAGCAGTCGCCGAAGCGGCGGATGCCCTTCTTGTCGCCCAGCGCCTGGCCCAGGGCCTGGCCGATGACGATGGCGGTGTCCTCGACGGTGTGGTGCGCCTCGATCTCGATGTCGCCCTTGGCCTGCACCGTGAGGTCGAAGCTGCCGTGCTGGCCGAACGCGGTCAGCATGTGGTCGTAGAAGGGGACGCCGGTGGAGATGTCGGTCTTGCCGGAGCCGTCCAGGTTGAGCTCCACCACGATGGAGGACTCGCGGGTGGTGCGCTCGACGCGGGCGATGCGGTCGGCGGGACGTTCGATGGTCATCGGGCGATCAGCTCCTCGGACGCCAGTTTCGCGCTGACGCGCAGGAATTCGTCGTTCTCGGCGGCCAGGCCGATGGTGGTGCGCAGGTAGCCGGGGATGCCGACATCGCGGATGAGCACGCCCTCGTCGAGGTAGTGCTGCCAGGCGCGCGCGGCGTCGGCGAAGCGGCCGAACAGCACGAAGTTGGCATCCGACGGGATGACGTCGTAGCCCAGCTCCGCCAGCGCGGCCATCACGCGATCGCGCTGGGCGGCCAATTCGTGGACGCTGCCCAGGGTTTCGTCCGCGTGCCGCAGCGCCGCCCGCGCCGCGGCCTGGGTGACCACGGACAGGTGATAGGGCAGGCGCACCAGCAGCATGGCGTCGATGACCGCGGGCGCGGCCACCAGGTAGCCGAGCCGCCCGCCGGCGAAGGCGAACGCCTTGGACATGGTGCGGCTGACCACCAGCTTGCTCGGGTACTCGTCGATCAGGCTGATCGCGCTGGGCGCGGAGGAGAACTCGCCGTACGCCTCGTCGACCACCACGATGCCGGGCGCGGCGTCGAGGATGCGCTCCAGGTCCGCGATCGGAATGCTGTGCCCGGTCGGGTTGTTGGGGCTGGTCACGAAGACGACGTCGGGGTGCTTCTCCCCCACCACCAGGACCGCGTAGTCGATGTCGAGGGAGAAGTCGCCGTTACGCTTGGCCTCGATCCACTCGGTGTCGATGCCCTCGGAGATGATCGGGTGCATCGAGTACGAGGGCACGAAACCCAGTGCGCTACGGCCGGGTCCGCCGAACGCCTGCAGCAGCTGCTGCAGGATCTCGTTGGAGCCGTTGGCGGCCCACACGTTGGCCACGTCCACCGCCACGCCGGTCTGGCGGGTCAGGTAGGCGGCCAGGTCGGTGCGCAGGCCCACCGCATCGCGATCCGGGTACCGGTGCAGGTCGGCGGCGGCCGCGCGCACCGACTCGGCGACGTCGTCGACCAGCGTCTTACTCGGCGGGTGCGGGTTCTCGTTGGTGTTGAGCTGGACGGGCACCGTCAATTGCGGTGCGCCGTAAGGACTCTTGCCGCGCAGGTTGTCCCGCAGCGGCAGGTCGTCGAGCGAGATCTCGGAGCCGGGGACGGTCACCGCAGTTCTCCGAATCGCGCCTGGACGGCCTGGCCGTGCGCGGGCAGATCCTCGGCATTGGCGAGCGCGACCACGTGCCCGGAGACATCCTTCAGCGCCGCCTCGGAGTACTCGACGACGTGGATGCCGCGCAGGAAGGTCTGCACGCTCAAACCCGAAGAGTGCCGGGCGCATCCGGCGGTCGGCAGTACATGGTTGGATCCGGCGCAGTAGTCGCCCAGCGATACCGGCGACCAGGCGCCGACGAAAATCGCTCCGGCCGAACGCACCCGGGCGGCCACGCCCGCGGCGTCGACGGTCTGGATCTCGAGGTGCTCGGCCGCGTAGGCGTTGACCACGCGCAGCCCCTGCTCGATGTCGTCGACCAGCACGGTGCCGGACTGCTTGCCCGACAGCGCTTCCGCGACCCGGTCGTGGTGCTTGACCACGGCCATCTGGGCGGTGAGCGCCGCGTCCACGGCGTCGGCGAGTTCGACGCTGTCGGTGACCAGAACGCTGGCGGCGAGCACGTCGTGCTCGGCCTGCGAGATGAGGTCGGCGGCGACGTGCACCGGGTCGGCGGTGGCGTCGGCGAGGATGGCGATCTCGGTGGGACCGGCCTCGGCGTCGATGCCGACCAGGCCGCGGCACAGCCGTTTGGCGGCGGTCACGTAGATATTGCCCGGGCCGGTGATCAGGTCGACCGGTTCCAGCTGGGCGCCGTCGGTGTCGATGCCGCCGTAGGACAGCAGCGCCACGGCCTGCGCGCCGCCGACCGCCCACACCTCGGTGACGCCGAGCAGCTGGGCGGCGGCCAGGATGGTCGGGTGCGGCAGGCCGCCGAACTGCGCCTGCGGCGGGGAGGCCACGACCAGCGATTCCACGCCCGCGGCCTGCGCCGGGACCACGTTCATGACGACCGAGGACGGGTAGACGGCATTGCCGCCCGGAACGTACAGGCCGACCCGCTCGACCGGCACCCAGCGCTCGGTGACGGTGCCGCCGGGCACCACCTGGGTGGTCTTGTCGCTGCGCCGCTGATCGTTGTGGACCTTGCGGGTGCGTTCGATGGCGACCTCGAGGGCCGCGCGCACGGCGGGATCCAGCTCGGCGAGGGCCTTGTCCAGTTCGGCGGCGGGCACCCGCACCGAGGCGGGGGTCACGCCGTCGAACTTCGCGCTGAATTCCAGCGCGGCCGCCACGCCCCGATCGCGGATGGCCTCCACGACCGGTCGCACATGATGCAGCACCGAGTCCACGTCGACGCCTCCACGCGGCAGTGCCGCGCGCAGTTCGGCAGCAGTGGGAGTACGTCCGCGCAGGTCGACGCGGGCGAGCTCGATGCGGCTGGTCATAGCGCTGTGCAGTCCTTGTCTGTGCTGATTCGAGGGGTTCGCGACGCAGCCGAAACCGCTTGCGACCAGCTACCAGACTATCCGGTCACCGCCACCGCTTATTCCGCGCACCGCCCATGGGCGATCGAACGCCCCGCTACTTCGCGACCGGGTCCCCGCTGAAGCGGGTCGCCACCACGTGTTGCTGGGCAAATGTCCAGGCATTCTGGGTGACGAAGTACAGCAGGATCGCGATCGGCATGACCGGTCCGAACATCAGCACGCCGGCCGGGAACACCCACTGCGAGAGCGTGTTCATGATGCGCGCCTGCGAGCCCGCCGCACCCTCGGCCGGCGCGGGCTGCCGGGCCACCGCGGCGCGGGCGGTGAAGTGGGTGGCCACCGCGGCGATCACCATGAGCGGAATCGCCACCGCGGCAATGGTTCCGAAGGACGACCCGGCGCCCGAGAGCGTGGCCGCCAGCGGCGCGCCGAACAGCTTCGCGTCCAGGAAGGACTGGACCTGGCCCGCGCCGAACACGTAGTTCTCGGTGTGACCGGCCTGGAAGGACCGCAGCACGTGGTAGAGGCCGATGAACACCAGCGTCTGGCCGATGATCGGCAGGAACCCGGTCAGCACGTTGACCCCGGACTCCTTCTGCAACTCCTGCATGGCCTGGGCCTGCTTCTCGCGGTCGCCCGCGTGTTTGCGCTTGATCTCCTGGATCTGCGGCTGCATCTCGGCCAGCGCGCGGGAGAACCGCAGCTGCGCCATGAACGGCTTGATCAGCAGCGCCCGCAAGGTGAGCACCAGGAACACGATGGCCAGCACCCAGGCCAGGCCACTGGTGGCGCCGAGCACCGACGCGAAGGCGGTGTGCCACAGCCACAGGACGGCGGACACGGGGTAATAGATGAAATCGAGCACGGGAGCACCTCGCTGCGCATGCGCCCGCACACGCGTGCGGGCGAAGGGAATTCGGGATGGCGAAGAACCCGACAGCGAGGGCGAAGATGGAAGACGCTGTCAGGCCGCGAGGACTCCCGGCGCTCGCGGCCGCGGCCGCCCCGCCGCGTCCGGATTGCTCTGCCGCAGGAACGCACCCCGCCGCCGTCGCGCCGCCGATTCCGGCGGACCCGCGTGCCCGGCGACGACCAGCAACGGCCCGCGCGCCGACAGCACGGCCGCCGTCACCGCGACCAGCGCCACCGCGCCGAGCACGATCAGCGAATCAGGATGTGCGGCACCCAGATACAGCACCGCCCACGCGGAGACCACGAGCGCGCACACCAGCAGCGCCGTCGATCGAATCCGCGTGACCATGCGCCCGACAGTACCTGCGTTGCCCGCCTCCGGCACCCTGTGTTCTCGGCCACCGCCCAACCGGCGGGCACGGGACGCAGGGGACCACGGTCGGCGCACGATCGCGGCCCAGGGTGCGGGCGGCGGAAGGGTCCCGCGCGGCATCGGGGCCGGAGCGCGCCCGGCCGCCCGTACCCGCACCCGAACGCGCCCCCGCGGTGGAGATCGCGGGGGCGCGCGGGTCGGCGGCCGAGGCTATTCGGCGACGAGTCGGCGGATGATCATGGGTTCGGCGGCGATGCCTTCCAGGACGCTCGCCACGTGCCGGAAGTGGTCGGTGGTGAAGTGCTGCTCGAGGGCGTCGGCGTCGTGCCATTCCTCGACGACGACCATGTGGGCGGGGTCGTTGGGGTTGGTGAAGGGCTGATACGACAGGCAGCCGGGTTCGGCGAGGGACGGTTCGATCATCGCCTCCAGGGCGGTGCGGAGGCGGTCCTCGTGTCCGGCCGCGGCGCGCAGCTCGGCGACGACGTGCAAGGTCATGGTGTTCTCCTCAGCGTTCAGTGGGTGATCGGGCCTTCGCCGGCGCCTGTCGTGCGCACGGCGGCGGCGATGGCGTCCAGGTCGGCCGGGGTCAATTCCAGTGTGGCGGCGTCGATCCAGCCGTCGACCTGTTCGGGGGTGCGGGCGCCGACGATGGCGCCGGTGACGCCGGGCCAGGTCAGGGTCCAGGCGATGGCGAGCGCGCCGACGGTGGTGCGGTGGGCCGCGGCGATCGGGCGCAGCGCCTCCACCAGGGCGAGGTTGCGGTCGAGTTCGGTGGTGAACTCCGGGAAGCCCTTGCGCCAGTCGTCATCGGGCAGGTTCGCGACGCGTTCGGCGGAGAACGCGCCGGTGAGCAGGCCGGAGTGCTGCGGCTGGTAGACGATGCCGCCGGTGTGATGGGCTGCCGCCCAGGCCAATTCGCCCGCCGCGGCGCGCTTGATCAGCGAGAACTGGGGCTGGATGGCGTCGACGTGGGCGATGGACTCGGCGAGCTCCAGCTGCCCGATGTCGTGGTTGGACAGGCCGATGGCCCGGACCTTGCCCTCGGTCACCAGGTCGGCCATCGTCTGCCAGTACTCGGCCAGCGGTGTGACCACGGCGTCGGACACGCCGTCGGGGTCCGAGAAGTCCAGGGACGCACCGGTGTCGGGCCAGTGCACCTGGTACAGGTCGATGCGCTCGACGTCGAGCCGTCGCAGCGAGTCCTCGATCTCGCGGCGCACGCTGGCGGCGGCCATCACGCGCCGGGGCGCGGCGGCCCGGTCGTTGTCGTCCCAGACCAGTCCGGCCTTGGTGAAGACGAAGGGCCGGTCGGCGTCGGACAGTCCGGCGATCGACTTGCCGACCACTTCCTCGGAGTGGCCGAGCCCGTAGACGGCGGCGGTGTCGATCCAGTTCACGCCCGCCTCGACCGCGCGGCGGATGGTGGCGATGGAACCGGCGTCGTCCTGTGCGCCCCAGGCGTAGCGCCAGCCCGCGCCGCCGATCGCCCAGGCGCCGAATCCGATCCGGCTGAGGTGCATGTCGGTGCTGCCGAGCCGACGGGTGGGAAGGGAGGTCATGGTGTGCTCCTCGGAGTCTGTTTCCGCCGTGGTGTGCGGCGCTGAGCACTACATTCGTCCGATCCGCGCGGGGCAAACAGTGCCGCGTCTGCCTGGGCACCGCATGACCAGGATGAAAACCGCGGGCATCGTGGTTGCCTGATGGCATGACCTTGGACCGTCGCGCCGAACTCGGTGAATTCCTGCGCTCCCGCCGCGCCCGGCTCAGCCCGGACGAGGTGGGCCTGGTGTCGCACGGCGCCCGCCGCCGGGTCCCGGGCCTGCGCCGCGAGGAGCTGGCGCTGCTCGCCGGGGTCAGCGTCGATCATTATGTGCGGCTGGAGCAGGGCCGCAGTCTGCAGTTCTCGGAGTCGGTGCTGGACGCGGTGGCGCGAGCGTTACGGCTGAATCAGGTCGAGCGCGACCATCTCTACCTGCTGGCGCGGCCGTGGTCGGGCGAGGAGCCGCCCGCCGCGCAGGAGGTGCGCCCGGGCCTGCGCCGGCTGCTGGACTCCGCGCACGACGTGCCCGCCTACATCGTGGGCCGCGGGGTCAGCGTGCTGGCGTGGAATCGCTTGGCGGCGGCCCTGATCGGCGATTTCGGCGCGATCGCGCCCGAGCAGCGCGACTTCCTGCACCTGGTCTTCCTCGACGAGGGCGCCAAGGAGCTCTACGAGGATTGGGACGACAAGGCCGCCGACACCGTCGCCTACCTGCGGGTGGATGCCGCCCGCAATCCCGGCGATCCCCGCATCACCGCCCTGATCGACGAGATGAATTCCGCGAGCCCGGAATTCGCCGCCCTGTGGGAGCGTCATGAGCTCAAGGACAAGACGCACGGCCGCCACATCTACCGCCACCCGATCGTGGGCCGGTTGGAGCTGGGCTACGAAACCCTGCGGCTCCCGGACGATCCCGATCAGGCGCTGGTGGCCCATCACGTCGAGCCGGGCTCCCCGAGCGCCGACGCCCTGCGCCTGCTGGCCACGCTGGCCGCCGACTCGGCCGCGCACCGCTGAAAAGCACTGCGCCGCACCGGAATACCGGTGCGGCGCAGTGCCGAGCGAATGACCGCTACTTGGTGTCGCTGTCGATCAGCAGGGAACCGCCGCTGTCGACCACCCGCAGCGTGACGGCCTTGCCGCCGCCGTTCTTGGTGGTCAGGCTGGCCAGCGAAATGTCCACCGACCCATCGGCATTGTTGCTGTCCCCGCCGCGCGCGCCCTCGATGGTGGAGTAGCGGCTGATCGGGTTGGTGGTCCAGTAGCTCTGGAACGCCGTCGCGCTGCCGTACACCTGCTGCGCGGCCGGGGTGAGCCGGCTCCACGCGTCCTGGTACCGCTGCGAGGTGAGGGCGTCGTAGAACTTGTCCACGGCGTCCGCGCCGTTGCCGACGCTGACCGTGGAGGCGCTCTTGGTCTGGCCCAGGCCCGATGGCGTGCCCTTGACGGAGCTGGCCGACGTCGAGACCTTCACCGAGGTGCTGGTGCCGCCCGCGCCCGGCGCGTCGTTGGACCCGGAGTTGCCGGTCAGGCCGTAGACGATGCCGCCGCCGACCACGACCGTCGCGACCAGCCCGATCCACACCAGCTTCTTCTTGCCGCCCGGTTCCGAATCCGGTTCCGGGGCAGGATGATTGCGGGTCGGCGGACCGCCGTTGAGCAGCGGACGCGGCGGCGGGGTCTCCAGCAGCTGCGCCTGACTCATCGCGCCGGTCGGGATGTCGGCGTTGGCCGACGAGCGGCGTTCCATCTGCCGGGTGTTCGGGCGCGGCGCGGTGCGCGGGGCCGTCCCCCCCTGCGGGGTGATCGGTCCCGAGCGGCGGGCGGCGATCACGCGGGTGGCCTCGGCGTCCGGGCCGACCTCGGCGAATTCGGCCATGATGTCGCGCACGTCGAGCATGCTCGGCCGGTCCTCCGGCTCGAAGCTGAGCAGCGACAGCAGCAGATCGCTGAGCGGTCCGGCATTGCGGGGCTCGCTGATCTGACCGTTGGCCGCGGCGTAGAGCAGTGCCAGCGGATTCGGGTTGGTGCCGTAGGGCGGTTCGCCTTCCAGCGCGTGGAAGAGGGTGGCGCCCAGGGCGAAGACGTCGGCGGCCGGGGTCGGTTCCGCGCCGCGGGCGACCTCGGGGGCGAGGTAGGCGGCGGTGCCGGAGATCAGACCGGTGGCGGTGAGGGTGACGTCGCCCTTGGACTTGGCGATGCCGAAGTCGGTGATCTTCACCGCGCCGTTGTCGCCGAGCAGGATGTTGCCGGGCTTGACGTCACGGTGCACGATGCCGGCGCGGTGCGCGGCGATGAGCGCGGATGCCACCTGTTCGCCGATGCGGGCGCACTGTGGCAAGGGCAGCGTGCCCTGTGCGGACAGCACCACCGCGAGGCTCTGCGACGGGAGGTACTCCATGATCAAGCACGGGTCGCCCTCGTGTTCGGTGATGTCGAACACGACGATGGCGTTGGGGTGCTGGAACCGGGCCGCGTTGCGCGCCTCGCGCGCAGCGCGTTGTTTGACGATGTCCTTGTCCGCATCCGAGAGGCTCGGCTGGGTCAGGATCTGCTTGATCGCGACGGATCGTTCCAGCCGCTGGTCGACGGCTCGCCAGACGACACCTGTGCCGCCGCTACCAATCCGTTCGACCAGGCGGTAATGCCCTGCGATCACTTGGCCGGTTTCGATGGCACTACTCCGAGGTTCTTCGAGATGACTGTGACAGTGCGGTTGCCCGCGCGTTTCCCCGCACGAGTGTAGCGGGCTACGCGCGGATCGCCGACGCCAGCGTGAGATATGGCGGAGATCTCGATGAGATCTCCGCCGCCCGCGGGTGACCCGCAGGTGATCGGATTTGTGTAACCGCTGGTCACAGTGCATACATGACCAGGCATAGACCGATCGGTTTGATGTGTGTTTGCTCCGGCACACCGGCCGAGTTCAGCTACTTTTCATGCCGCCGGCCACTCCGCGCGCACCAAACGCGCCGCGTCCGCCTCCTCGAGCTCGATATCGAAGACCTCCTCGAGGATCTTGGGCAGCTCGGCGACCTCGAGCTCGCGCACCTGCTCCGAACCGTCCGGGTAGCTGGTGGTCCAGGTGGTGCCGTCGAGCTGGTGATGCACCTCGGCGTGGAAGCGCTGCACGAACGGGCGCATGGTGAACGGCGACCGCGCCGAGGTGGACACGAAGTGGTTCCCGACCGCGAAATCGACGCGGTACTGCGGCGTCGTGGCGAAGGTGTGCCGATCCACCCAGCCGTCGCGGCCGAACTGGTGCAGTGTCCACAGCTCGCCGCCGAGCGGGTCCGCGCCGAGCTCCAGCCGGAAACGCCATGCGCCCGCACCGAATTCGCCGCGATCTCCGGCGAGTTCGACCGGTTCCAGGGGTCCCCAGCCGAAACCGACGTCGCACAGCCAGATCCGGTCGTCGTCGGCAGCTTTGACGCGCAGCAGGGCGTGGGTGGCCGGGCGCAGATTGGTCGCACCCCGGGTGACCCGCCCGGACATGGCGGTGAACTCGAAGCCGAGGCGCTCCAGCGCGGCCGCGAACAGGCCGACGTTCTCGTAGCAGTAGCCGCCGCGCCGCCGCCGGATCAGCTTGTCCTGCAGCGTTTCCAGGTCGAGGGGGATGCCGCGGCCGAGGATGATCTCGAGATTCTCGAACGGGATCGCGGTGGTGTGGGCGTGGACCAGGGCGCGCAGCGTGGCCAGGGTGGGGGTGCGCTCACCGGTGAATCCGATCCGGGCCAGATAGGCGTCCAGGTCGAGCTCCGCGCCCAGCCAGGTGTAGGTGGGGTCCGCCGGTGTGTTCATCACTGCCTTCCTTCGCGCCCGATTCACGTCGTTCATCCGTCTCCGAGTTGATCAACGGCGGGGGGTGCGGCTGTGTTCCGGCCCGGGGCCGGACGGCCGGTCAGGCGTCGACCCGCGCCAGGGTGCGCACGCCGTCCCGGTAGCTCGGATACCGCGGCGCCCAGCCCAGTTCGGTCCGCGCCTTGGCGTTGGAGGCGCGGATGGAGAAGTCCAGCATCTGGGCGGCGGTCAGCGGCGAGGTGATGCGCATCAGGCGGGGCGGGAGCCGCAGCGGCGGGCGCGCGCCGATCGCCGCGGCCGTGGCCTCGAACGCGGCCTCCCAGCTGGCGGGCTCGTCGTCGACGATGTTGTACGCCTGGCCGGGGCGGCCGCGCTCGAGCGCGGCCACGGTCGCGGCGGCCGCGTCCGCCACGTGCACGAAGCCGGTGTGCCCGGTGGTCGTGCTGGGCAGCGGGAACAGCCGGCGCCGCAGCGCGCGAGTGAAGGCGTCGGACGCTCCGGGCCCGTAGAAGATGCCGTAGCGCAAGGCGATTCCGTCGATGCCGGACGCGCGCCAGGCGTGCGATTCGGCCTGGTGCAGCGCCCCGATGAGACCGTCGTTGACGTCGCCGGGGATGCGGCCGAACGGGTCCTGCTCGGTCACCGGCCGCGAACCGTGATCGCGCATGCCGTAGCCGAAGATCACCGATTGCGTCAGATACCGCCGCGCCCCGGCGCGCTGGGCCAGTTCCACCAGGTGCTTGCCGCCGGTCTCGCGTAAGGCGTTGGTGCGCAGCAGGCCCGGCGAGTGATAGTGGGTGGGCGGGGCGTGCCGGTAGGCGGTGAGTTCATGGATGACCGCGTCGGCGGTCAGTCGCTCGGTGGCGCGCAACAGATCCTTGCGATCCATCACATTGGCGACCAGTGGCGTGGCCCCCAGCGACCGCGCCACCTCGGCGCCGCGACCGTCGCGGGTCAGCGCGTACACCTGGTGCCCGCGGGCGCGCAGCGCCGTCACCAACGGCCGCCCAATCGCCCCTGTCGCTCCCGCCACCACGACTTTCATTGCGCTTCATCCCGTCTCGCCCTGCCGATTTCCGGGCCCGAGCCTAGTGGTTCGCGGCGCGGCGGCACGGATCGACGGGGAGCCGTTCAGCCACACGAACGGCGTGCGATCACCGGGTGTACGGACGGTGAGCGATTGTCACGCCGCGCATTTGGCGTTCGCCGGGGCGGGCGGTGCGGTGTTGACGCCCGCGCCGACGTCGATGAGGTAGTCGTGGTCGCCGCCCAGCGGTTCGCTACCCTGCAGCAGTCGCATGACCGCGCAACCGGATTCGAAGAACACCGGATTGATGCCGTGATCGCCGGGGACCACGCGGCCCTGCAGATCGCGGCCGCTCACCACCGTGTACATCGACACCGGGTGCCCGGTCAGGGTGAGCGCGGCCCGCATCTCCAGCGACTGGGTGTAGGGCACCAGCGGATCGGCGGTGCCGTGCAACAGGATCGCGCGTTTGACGTCGATGCGGTTGGTCATCAGCACCGGCGAGCGGTCCAGGTAGGCCTGCGGGCAGGTGAGCGGGGTGCAGCCGCCGGCGTCACGTTCGATCTCGGGGCGCAATCCCGGTCCGGCCGAACCGGATTCGAGCCAGGCGGTGACATCCCCGGCGTGACCGAAGGTGTCGACCCAGTAGTCATAGGTGCCGGGCGGGGCGTAGGCGGCGGCCAGGCCGCTGGTGACGCCGCCCTGACTCCAGCCCCACAGCACGGTCGGTCCGATGCCGGGGTGTTCGCCGCGATACCACTGCGTGGCGGCGAGGGTGTCGCGCCAGCCCGCCCACACATTCCATTCACCGGTGCGCCAGGTGCCGGTGTCGGAGCGCTGGTCCATGGTGATCAGGGCCGCGCCGGTGTTCTTGACGATCGAGGCCATGTAGTCGGGGAAGTCGCTCGCGCTGCCGGCGTGGCCGTGCACCGCCACGATGAGCGCGCGGGCCCCGCCCTCGGGTTCGTAGACGCGGCCGGTGGCCGTCTCGCCGTCGACGGTCAGGCTGATCGGCCGCATGGACACGCCGTCGTCGGCCGCGCCCGCGATCCCGGGTAGCCCGACCATCGCCGCCGCGACCACGCCCGCGACCGCACCGATTACCCGCAACCCTCGCCGATGACCACCCACGTCCGGCATCGTCGCACGGGCGCGGGGCCCGGCCGGGAACCCACGCCGGGCCGATCCGCACACCGGATCGGGTGCGGCGAGGTGTGCCCGAATCCGGCTGCCGGCGGCTAGGATTCGACCATGCGTTCGATGGATGCCGCGGAGCGGCGGGCTCGGCTCGGGGTGCGGCACCGGCTGGCGACGGCGGAGCGCGCCGACGCGGTCGAGTCGATCGTGCGGTCCCTGGTGGTCCTGCACGCCACCGATCCGGCCACCGTGTACCTGTCGATCGCGGCGCGCTCGGCGGGCCTGGAACCGGGCCACATGGAGCAGGCGCTCTACGACGACCGGACCCTGCTGCGCCTGCTGGCCATGCGGCGCACCATGTTCGTCGCGCCGATCGAGCTGGTGCCGACCCTGCAGGCCGCGGTCGCCGACGCGCTGGCGCACAAGCAGCGCAAGACCTACGGGGGCTACCTCGAGAAGGCCGGCGCGGTGCCGGGCAATGTCGTGGCGTGGTGGAACGAGGTCGAGGCGGAAACCCATGCCGCGCTGCTGACCCGGGGCGCGGCGACCGGCGCGCAGTTGAGCAAGGACGTGCCGCGGCTGCGGACCCAGGTGGACACCGCGCCCGGCAAGTCGTACTCGAAGCCGACCAACATCACCACCTGGGTGCTCGTCACGCTCGGCTGTGAGGGCCGGATCGTGCGCGGGCGGCCCAACGGGACCTGGGGCAGCAGCCAATACACCTGGGCACCCATCGAATCGTGGCTGCCGCAGGGCATTCCGGCACTGCCGGTCGAGCCCGCCCGCGCCGAACTGGTCCGGAAATGGTTGCGCGCCTTCGGGCCCGCGCCGGTGAGCGATATCAAATGGTGGACCGGGTGGACGCTGGGCGAGGTCCGCAAGGCGCTGGCGCAGGTGGACACCGTGGAGGTGGATCTGGGCGGCGAGACCGGCCTGGTGCTGGCCGACGATCTGGAACCGACGTCCGCCCCGGAGCCGTGGGCCGCGCTGCTGCCCGCGCTCGATCCCACGCCGATGGGCTGGCAATCGCGCGAGTGGTATCTGGGACCGCATCAGCCGGCGCTGTTCGACCGCAACGGCAATATCGGACCGTCGGTGTGGTGGGAGGGGCGCATCGTCGGCGGCTGGGCGCAGCGACCGGACGGCGACATCGTGTGGCGGCTGCTCGAGGATGTCGGCGCCGACGCCGAGAAGGCGATCGCCGTCGAAGCCGAACGGCTGCGCGGCTTCTACGGTGAGGTCCGCCCGATCCCCCGCTTCCGGACTCCGCTCGAACGCGAACTCACCGCCTGACGCCGCCCCCGCCGCGACGGTCGAGACCGCCGCCCGCACCCGCGCCGAAGCAGGTTGCTGTGCACGAGTATTCGGAGAATTTCTGCGGGACCCGTCCCGGCGGACTGTTACTGTCGACGGTGTTGTTCGCACGATCCGGACCCGGCGGGAGCAATCGTTCGCACCGCGAACGCGGGGAGGTCCACGGGTTCGGCGAGGTCTTCGGAGTGTGTGTCATGGCGTTCTCGAATCGGCTGGTCTCCCCGGCTGTCCAGCGCACCGATCCGGCCGGCGCACCGCCGGGCGGATCCGCCGGCGCACCGTCGGTGCCGCCCGAGGCGAGCCCGCCCGGCGCGCGCGAGGACCGGTGGGGAACCGCCTTCCGCGATGCCGCGCTGGGCATGTGCGCGGTGTTGTCCGCGGTCGACGGGCGCATCGATCCGGCGGCGCGGATGCGGGTGGCGCAATTGGTCGGCGCGCACGAGATTCTCGGTCGCGGGCCCGCCGAGGAGCTGCGACATCTGTTCGAGGACAACTGCGCCCGGCTCATCATGGATCCGGCCTTCGGGCACGCGTACGTGATGGCGCAGATCGCCAAGGCCACCGAATTTCCCGAGCAGGCGGCCGCCGTGCTGCGCATCGGATCGACGGTGGGGCGAACCGACGGCGAACTCGGGGCACACGCGCTGACGGTGATTCGCGAGGCTTGTCAGGTGCTGCGTTTGGACCCAGTGGAATTCGGCGTGTAAAGCCCCCCTGGCTTTTGCTGGACATTGCCCGGAGCCGGCGCGCATCCTTGGGTCGTTTGCTGCCTAGCGAGGAGATCCACTCTGCATGGCGATCCAAGGGTTCCTCAACATCCTGCTCGACACCGTCCACCCCAATCGGGGCTGGCGGTACTGCGCCTGGTGCGAAGGCACCGGGGCCGCAGGCTATTCCGAGATGGGCACGGCCATCCTGTGCACCGGCTGCGGCGGAATCGGCTGGCTGGTCGATCCGCCCGTCTACCGGCGCTGACCAGCCCGTCTCCCAGCCGCTCCCGGCACGGACGGCGGCGCACCCCCGAGCGAGTGGCACCTCGGGGGTGCGAGCGCCGAACTCACATATCCAGTCCGAGGTCCAGCACCCGGACCGAATGGGTCAGCGCGCCCACCGCCAGGTAGTCGACCCCGGTGCCCGCGTATTCCGCGGCCATGTCCAGCGAAAGTCCGCCCGAGGACTCCAGTTTGGTGCGCGGCGAACGGGTGTTGCGGCGCTGCACCGCCGCCTGGGTGGCCCACAACGGGAAGTTGTCCAGCAGCACCAGTTCCACGTCCTCGGCGAGCACGGCGTCGAGCTGCTCGAGACTGTCCACCTCGACCTCGCACTCGATGTCCGGGTTCAGCTCCCGCACGGCGCGCAGCGCGGCGACCACCGACCCCGCGGCCACCACATGGTTGTCCTTGATCAGCGCCGCGTCGCCCAGCCCCATGCGGTGATTGACGCCGCCGCCGACCCGCACCGCGTACTTCTGCAGGGCGCGCAGCCCCGGAAGGGTCTTGCGGCTGTCCCGGATTCGGCATTCGGTGCCCTCGACGGCGTCCACCCACTGCGCGGTCGCGGTGGCGATGCCGGACAGGTGGCAGACCAGGTTCAGCAGCGTGCGTTCGGCGGTGAGCAGCCCGCGCGTGGGCGCGACCAGGCTGAGCACGGTGTCACCCGGCTGCACCCGGGTACCGTCCGGCACCCGGCCGGTGACCTCGTAGTTGCCCGCGCCCAGCACCTCGTCGAGCACCAGCAGCCCGACATCCAGGCCCGCGACCGTTCCCGGCTGCCGGGACGCCATGCCCGCCTTGGCGATCGCGTCGGCGGGCACGGTGGCCATCGTCGTGATGTCGGGCCCGTAGCGCAAATCCTCATCGAGGGCATTACGGATCAGCGCGACCACTTCGTCGCGATCCAGTCCGGCGTCGAGAGCCATTACCGCACTCCTTGTTCGATGAGTTGTCCTACGCCCCGCGCGCTATCGCACGGGGCGCCACTGTCGTTCGCGGCGATCGGGTTCACGACGCGGCCGGGACGACCACCTCGCCCCACGCGGGCGTCGGCGCGGCATCGGTGACCAGCTTCGGCCGCCCGTCGGAGCCCAGTCGCACGGTGCTGCTGCGCCGCAGCTCTTCCCGCGGTTCCGGATGGTCCGAGCGGGTGTGGCAGCCGCGGCTCTCGGTGCGCGCCGCGGCCGCGACGAGCAGCGCCCGCGCGGTCAGGGTGAGCGCCGAATCCTCCAGCTCGCGAATGATCGCGGCCGCCGAATCCGGGTGCGCGGCGGCGGATTCGGTCGCGGTGCGGCCGAGCGCCCACTCGACGGCGAGCTCGGGGGCCTCGTTGTCGGAGACCAGGCCGACCATGCGCAGGATGGCGGCGCGCAGGCCGTCACCGTCGCGGAACACGGCCGCGTGCTCGGTCATCAGCTCCTGCAGGAGCTTCCGGTCCGCGCGCGGGAACCGCAGCGGGCCCACCGCCGTGATCGGGGCGGCAACACCCTCCCGCTCGGTGGCCGCCATGCCCGCACGTTCACCGACCACCAGGCCTTCGAGCAGGCTGTTGGAGGCCAGGCGGTTCGCGCCGTGCAGTCCCGTGCGGGCCACCTCACCGGCGGCGTACAGGCCGGGGACGGTGGTGCGGCCGTCGGTGTCGGTGAGGATGCCGCCGCACTGGAAGTGGGCGGCCGGGGCGACCGGGATCAGGCCGGTGGTGGGGTCGATGCCCGCGGCCAGGCAGGAGGCCGTGATGTTCGGGAAGCGTTTGCGCGAAGCCGTCGATCGCGCGGGCGTCGAGGTAGACGTGATCGGTGCCGAGCTCCTGCATGCGGGCCGCGATGGCGCGGGAGACCACGTCGCGCGGGGCCAGGTCGCCGCGCGGGTGCACCCCCGCGGTCACCGAATTGCCTTCGGAGTCCACCAGAATCGCGCCCTCGCCGCGTACCGCCTCGCTGATCAGCGGGCGGCGGCCGAGCCCGCCCGGCGTGAACAGCACGGTCGGGTGGAACTGCACGAACTCCAGATCCGACACCAGCGCCCCGGCCCGCAGGGCCAGCGCGACGCCGTCGGCGGTGGCGCCGGCCGGGTTGGTGCTGCACGCGTAGAGCTGACCGAGGCCGCCGGTGGCGAGCAGCACGGCCGGGGCGTGCACGATGCCGAAACCCTGATCCGACACCGCGAGCACGCCGCGCACGCCGTCGGGTCCGGTCACGATGTCGAGCACGGTCGCGCCGAAGATCACCGGCAGGCCGGCGGCGTTCAGCGCCCGCTGCACCTCCGCGCCGGTGGCGTCGCCGCCGGCGTGGATGATGCGTCGCGTGCTGTGCCCGCCCTCGCGGGTGCGCGACACTTCGCCGTCGCGGCCGTGGTCGAAGACCGCGCCCAGGTCGGTCAGCGCGGCGACCGCCTGCTGACCGCCCTCGACGATGGACCGCACGGCGTCGGCGTCACACAGTCCGGCCCCGGCGACCATGGTGTCGTGCACATGGGATTCCACCGAATCCCCGTGCGGCGCGACCACCGCGATCCCGCCCTGCGCGTACTGGGTCGAGGTGTCGGTGGGGCCGCCCTTGCTCAAGGTCAGGACGCGCAGCCCGTGCCGGGAGGCGGTGCGCGCGGCAGTCAGCCCGGCCACGCCACCACCCACGACGACCAGATCGGCCTCCGCTTCCCAGGTGACCGAAATCGATGTGTTCACCATTGCTCATCCTCCCCGGGCGGGGTGGACGTGGCTATTCGCCGCCGCCCGGGTTGCCGATCTCGATCATGCGCTGCACCGAATTACGAGCCAGGGCAGCGGTTTCGGGGTCGACGTGGACCTCGTCGCGGTTCTCCACCAGGCAGCGGAGCAGGGCGGCGGGGGTGATCATCTTCATGTACTGGCAGGACGCACGGTCGTTGACGGCCTGGAAGTCGATGCCGGGGGCGGCCTTGCGCAGCTGGTGCAGCATGCCGACCTCGGTGGCGACCAGGACCTGGTTCCCTGTTCCCGATTTGGCGCTTCGCGCCGCCGCGGCCTTGGCGGCATCGATCATGCCGCCGGTCGAGAGGATGTGCACCCGGTCGGCGGGGAACTCGCCCGCGCCCGCCAGGTACAGAGCCGAAGTGGCGCAACCGCATTCGGGGTGCACGAACAGCTCGGCGTCGGGGTGGGTGCGGGCCTGCTCGTTGAGCTCGTCGCCGTTGATGCCCGCGTGCACGTGGCACTCGCCCATCCAGATGTGCATGTTCTCGCGGCCGGTGATGCGCTTGACGTGCGCGCCCAGGAACTGGTCCGGCAGGAACAGCACCTCGCGGTCGGGGTCGATGGAGGCGACCACGTCGACGGCGTTGGAGGAAGTGCAGCAGATGTCGGTCAGGGCCTTCACCGCGGCGGTGGTGTTCACGTAGGAGACCACCAGCGCGTCCGGGTACTCGGCCTTCCAGGCGCGCAGTTCCTCGGCGCTGATCGAGTCGGCCAGCGAGCAGCCCGCGCGCTGGTCCGGGATGAGCACGGTCTTCTCGGGGCTGAGGATCTTGGCGGTCTCGGCCATGAAGTGCACGCCGCAGAAGACGATGGTGTCCTCGGGCGCCTCCGCGGCGATCCGGGACAGGGCCAGGGAGTCGCCCACGTGGTCGGCGATGTCCTGGATCTCGGGCAGCTGGTAGTTGTGCGCCAGGATGGTGGCGTTGCGCTCGCGCGCCAGCCGCTTGATCTCCGCGGCCCAATCGGGGTGGCGTCCACGCCGGAGTATCCCGACGGTCCGTCGACGATCCGATCGGTCAACGCGCCCACTGCTGCAGCCATGGCTGGCTCCTTCTCTCATGCGCCCGGCCACTTCGCCGATTCGCATCCACACGGTTTTCGACTTAGGATCGAAAACGTGGCCCATCGTAGCACTATCCACGAAACCCTCACCGCCGTGTTCCAGGTTCGTCGCTTCCCCGACACCGTCCGTGCAGGTGAGAGCGCTATCGATCGGAACAGTTCGGTTTCGGACCGGTGCCCGCCGGGGCAGCGCACCGAACTCGCGGTACTGCTGTGGGAGCGGGCCCTGGACCCCGCCAAGGGCACCTGGTCGCTGCCCGGCGGCCGCCTGCGCGACGGCGAGGACCTCGACGCGTCGGCCGCCCGCCAGCTCGCCGAGAAGGTCGATGTGCGCGAGCTGACCCACCTCGAACAGGTGTGGGTCTTCAGCGATCCCGACCGCGTGCCGGGCGACCGCCGCATCGCCTCGGCCTATCTGGGCCTGGTCCCCCTCACCGCCGAACCGGTGCTGCCGCCGGATACCCGCTGGCATCCGGTCTCCGACCTGCCGGCCATGTCCTTCGACCACGGCACGGTCGTCCGCCACGCCCGAAATCGCCTGGCCGCCAAGCTCTCCTACACCAATATCGCCTTCGCCCTGGCGCCCGCCACCTTCACCATGTCGACGCTGCGTGAAATCTATTGCGCCGCCCTCGGATACGACGTGGACACCACCAACCTGCAGCGAGTCCTGACCCGCCGCAAGGTGATCACCCCCACCGGCGACACCACCTCCCCCGGCCGCGCCGGCGGCCGCCCCGCCGCCCTCTACCGCTTCACCGACACCGAGATCCGGGTCACCGACGAGTTCGCCGCGCTGCGCCCACCGAGCTGAGCCCCCAGTTTTGGTGGCAGCGCCGCGGTAACCCGAAATGCTTTGCGCCCGATAGTGAAATGAGACAACCAAGATCGCTATCGAAGGAGAGCCATGCCCGCATCACTGCGCATCGGAACCGCCCTCGCGGGAGCGGCCCTGGCCGCGGCCGCCGTATCGATCTCCGGATCGGCGGTGGCCAACGCCGAGGCCGTGGTCGCCGATCCGAATGCCTACCTGGTGGGCGACACCGTGTACTTCAGCTACGGCAACATGGCCAGCTGCGCCATCAAGCCCAACGGTGACGTCGGCTGCGACGCGACCGGTTACGACCTGCGCTGGTACGGAATGGCGGTCACGAATCTGTCCATCGACGCCGCCTTCCTGCCCGCCCACCCCGCGCTGGGACCCATCGGCGTGCACGGCCGCTCCGGTAGCCCCGCGCTCACCGGCGGCGGCCCCACCCCCGGCTCGAACTCCCCCTACGGGCCCGACGCCACCATCACCTACGGCGGCGCGACCTGCAACGGCAGCGGCTTCCGCGGCGTGATCTCGTGCACGTCCAAGGGGCACCACTTCAACTTCGGCTTCGTCACCGACTACAACTGATCCCCGTACGCTCGGCCCATGCACGCCGACGACGTCCTGGCCGTCCACCGCGCCTGCGCCCGGACCGGACCACACGGCGTGGAACTATGTGATGGCCAAGGATCCGGACACCTCGGTCGACATTCACGTGTTCGACCACGACGCCGACGGCCGGGTCAGCTACGGCATCGCCTATCCCGCCGAATCACTGACCGGCACCGGCACCATCGGCGGCGAGCAGGTCTCCTGCATCGCCGCCGCCTGGATGTTCACCTTCAAGACCGCGTACCCGCCGGCCGCGAAGGACCGCGCCGACGCGCGGGCCCTCGCGGCCGAATTCGGTTTCGCGCTGCCGGATTCACACCGGTAGCCGGCGGACGGTCAGGGCGCCGCTTTCACCGCGGGCGGATTCCAGGTGCCGTCGATGACCTTGTTGTCGGGCCAGTACAGGCGCAACAGCAGGTTGAAATCGGCGGAGTCGGGGGCCGGGAGCCAATTGGCCTCGTGCTCGGGACCCGGATTCTGGCTCTGGACATAGACATCGAGCGAGCCGTCGGGGTTCTTCTGCATCCGCTCCCCGCGCACCGCGAAGCGGTTGATCGGATTGGCGATGAAGAAGCCCTTGTCGTTGTACATCGTGACGGACCAGAAGGCGTGCACCGGCGGAATCTGGTCGGCGCTGAAATGCAGGACGTGATTGCGGCCCGAGTTCAACTGGGCGCCGTCGGCGTCGACGCTCGTTTTCGGGTAGATCGCGTCCTCGGGCAAGTTCGCGCCGAGTCCCGCGTAGGCGATCATGGCGCGCCGGTCGTAATTGGTGCCGTAGCTGCCCATTCCGGTGCGGGCGGTGTACCAGCCGTTGATCGGCTTGACGTCCATCTGACCTTCGATCTTGGCGAGTGCCTTGGGCCACGCGTCTTCCCAGGTCTTACGGTCCGAGTCGGACAACTGCGACAGGTCGAGCTTCTTGTCCGGCGTCCACCCCGCCTTCGACAGCTGGGCGAGCAGATCCTTGTCGTCGGGCAGCGTCTGATTGTGCGACAGGCTGGAGTAGTACAGATCCCAGTACTGCTGGGGTGTCAGGTTGTGCAGGTAGGCGCCGACCTCCTGACCTTTGGGCCAGTCCGGGTGCAGGTCGGTGTTTTCCGGCGGCGTGTACGGCGTGCCGTAGGCGCTCAACGGGACCGCGGTGAGCTGCTGCTGGATCGCGGTCACCGCCGGGATGTCCTCGGGACCGTTGACCTGGATGCGGCCGATGATCCACCCGCCGTCCGTCGGCATCTTGTACTGGTGCACACCGTCGGGCAACGTGCCGTGCCAATTCGGGCCGGTGATGGCGAACTGGTAGCCGTGATTCGGGCCGAGGGTGCGGGTGCCCGGTACCGCCTGCACGTTGGTCCACATGTCCAGGATCGGGAACAGGTGGTAGCGATCGCCCATGTCGGGGACGCTGATCACCAGCGGCTCCCGGGACACGTCGAAGAGCATCGACGAATAGAGGGTGTCCACATTCGGGCGCACGACGGCGGTGAACGACGCATCGGGCAGGAACGCCATATTGGCGAACTGATTCGTCGGCGCCTGCCCGCGACCGTTCGGCGCCGGCACGTTCGTCGATTGCCGGCGCGTCACCTCCATCGACGCCAGTGAATAGCTGTACACATAAGCTTTGGCCGCGGCATCGTCGGTGACACCGGATTCGGATGCGGAATTCTTCGAGCAGGCCGTCACCCCCACCGCGACCATCGCCGTGACCACCAGTGCAGCAATGACTTTGCCGTTACGAGATCTCGAACTCACAAGCCCCTCCTCAGGGTCTCGGATCGATCGACCTGCATTTGCCGGAATTTTGCTACTGCAAAATGGAGGTTAGCGTGAAGAAATCATCTGGCGCAAGACAGCTACCTATCCGCATACCCTGGGCGCATGTCACGGAGCACAGCGAGCACTGTCGATGAGTACCTGAGCGAACTGCCCGACGACCGGCGGCCGGTATTGACCGAGATCCGGGACCTGTGCCGGGAGATCCTCGCCGATTTCCGGGAGGACATGCAGTACGGGATGCCCGTCTACGAACGCGACGGGGCCGCGGAAATCGCCTTCGCCAGCCAGAAGCAGTACATCTCGTTCTATCTGATGCGCAGTGACCTGCGCGAGACCTTCCGCGAGCAATTGGCGGGCCACGATATGGGCAAGGGCTGCCTGCGATTCCGCAAAGCCGGGACCGTCGATCTCGCCCTGCTCCGCGCGATCCTGGAAGCGACAGCCGCACAGCGCGGCACGATCTGCTGACCGAGCTACCAGCGAACCATCGGCAACGGATGCAGCGGATGGGTCAGCGCATACGACGCGGCCCGGCGGGCAAGGTAGGCGTGAAAGCCGAGGTAGGGCAGTTGCGCCACAACGGATTCGACGTCGGCACGCCCCAGCGGGCTCCGCAGCAAGCCCCGGCTGGCGTCGATGCGGTCCGCGATCCGGAAGGTCTCACCGAGGCGGTCGTCGATGCGCCGCAACCGGTGGTGATCGAGGACCAGGCGACGAGTTCCCTCGATATCGTCGATACCGAATTCGGCGGCATGGGTGGTGACCAGATCAGCGGAAGGGGCCAAATAGTCCCAGGTCCCGGCGGTCCAGACACCCAGATCGTGGACAGCCCAAGCCAAGGCCGCCGCATCGGGCACCGCATCCCGCAGCAGCAGTTGCTGATAGTTCAGCCCGCGCAGCACGTGATTCCGGTACGGATCCAGAGATTCGCCGAGTTCACCCCGGTACCGATCGAGCACGGCATCCACGATCGGATGAGCTGTCTGCACCTGCACGATTCCCCCTGACGTTTCACGGGACTGCAGCGGAGACTACACCCCAACCCCCGAAAAGCGGGGGCTCCGAAAGTTCTTGTGAAATAAGGGCGATTCAAAAATACTCTCCGGCATGAACACCATGAAGACCAGTCGCTACGCCGCGATGGGGGTCGCGATCGCGGCCGCCGCGGCGGGGCTCTCGATCGGAACCGCCACGGCCGCAACGGGTCCCGTCTCGATCTGGATCGGCCCCGGTCCCGACCTGCTCTCCTGCAAGGCGACAACCCAGAAGTGCGCGGTGACCGCGTACACGTCCGACATGTCCACCCCGGTCACCATCACCGTCAATGGCAAGACCATCGCCTCCGGCGTGCCCGTGCCGAGCTCGGGCACCGCCGCTTCCGGGCAGTTCTCGACCATGTGGGTCCCGCAGACCGTGGGAACCAACACGGTCACCGTCGCGCAGGGCGGCAACTCGGATTCGGCCACCCTGCAGATCATGGACAACAACTCACCCGAGGCCTTCGCCCAGCGAACCGAGGCGTTCCTCCAGGCGCAAGTCTGCAAGACGGGCAGCTCCTCCATGTCCGCCGGTTGCATGAACGGTACAGGGGGTGTCCATTGAAAACGATCGCACGTGCCGCATTCGGAGCCGCCCTGCTGACCGCGGCCATCCCGCTGTCGACCAGAACCGCGGCCGCCCAGAACATCCAGATCGACCTGATGTACACGGACCCGGGCCGCTACAGCTGTGAACTGTCCACCGAAACCTGCTGGATCTCGGTCGTATACCTGACCGACCTCACCACGCCGGTCACCATCAGCGTCGACGGCACCGTCATCGGCACGCCGACCCCCGGGACCGGTTGCTGGTGCACCCCCGAAACCGCCTGGATCCCACCGAAAGGCGGCCGGTACACCCTGACCGCCACCCAGGGCTCCCAGAAAGCCACGAAAACCGTCACCATCGGCGACTACAACGGCCTGCAGGGCATCGTGCAGCGCTACCTGGGCATCGATACCGGCAGCGGCAGCTGACCCGCGAGCCCCCGTAACTCGGGTCACCGAAAGTCATGTGAAGCAAAGGCAATTCACAAATACTCTCGGCAATGAAGATCAAGAGAACAGGCCACTACGCCGCGGTGGGCGCCGCGCTGGTCGCGGCGACCCTGCAAGCCTCGAGCGGGATGGCGACCGCCTCGACGGGAGCGGTCAGAGTCTGGACATCCGGTGGCCCCGACGAACTCTCGTGCAAGGCGACCACGCTGCAGTGCACGCTCACCGCCTACGTGCTCGACTCCTCCGCCCCGGTAACCATCAGCGTGAACGGGACGGCGATCATGACCGGCCAGCCCGCGCCGGACCCTTATGCCGCGCCCGCGGGGAAGCTCACGGCCACCTGGATCCCGCAGAAGGTGGGCGTGAACACGATCACCGCACAACAGGGCGCCGAGTCGGACTCGATCGCCATCCAGATCATGGACAACAACGGGCTGGACGCGTTCCTCGAGCGCAATCACATCGCCTGCAAGACCGGCAGCGGCGGCTGCCCTCCGATCGGACACCAATGACTATGACCATGCGCCGGGCCGCGATCGCGGCCGCATCGCTGACCGCGGCACTCCCACTGTCGATCGGAACCGCCGGCGCCGCTTCGGACAGCAGCATCAGCCTGGACAGCGGCAGCCCCGATAATCTGGGATGCCAGGTGACCACGGAGACCTGCCTGCTCTCCACCTTCGCCCTGCCGGACTACACCACCCCGGTCACCTTCAGCGTCGACGGCACCGTCCTCGGCACCTCCCCCATCAATCCCAATTGCCACTGCCCCTACCCGGTCGAGTGGATCCCGCAGAAGGCGGGCCGGTACACCGTGACCACCAAGCAGGGCACCCGGAACGACACGCTCACCGTCACGATCGTCGATTACAACTCACCGCAGGCCTTCGTGAAGCGCTACATCGGCCCCTACGCCGGGAGCAGCTGACCCCCGACCGAGCGCCCGCCGCGCTGCCGCTCGGCTAGTCGTCTCGGGAACGGCCGCGATGTTTGGTCGTGCGCCGGTAGCGACGAGCGCTCGGAATCGGCTGGGCCGCATTGGATCTGCGGAGCTCGTGGCGCTGACGCCAGGCGGTGAGATCCGGGCGTTCGGCGGCTGCGGACGTATCGTCCGGCGCCGGCGTGCCGGGTGGTGCGGCTTTCATGGGTTCCCCCGAGGTGATGCGAATCCGTTGGACGCGACCACGGTAGGGGGTTCGACACGCGAGATCCAGCGAATATTGCCGGGATGGGGTCACCGGACGCGACAGCGTCGGTCAGCGGCCGACGTCGGGTTCGGGGGCTTCGAAGGGGACGACCGGGCCGCGGGGCGCGAGGGGCTGGGGCGCAGCGGAATTGCCGGGATACGGGCCGTAGAGGATGGCGGAACCGTAGTGGGGCGGGGCGATCACGGCCGGCTCGGGGCGCGGGCCGCCGAAGGGCAGGTATTCGCCGGTGCCGAGATCGTCGGCGGTGCTCAACGCGGCGAGCAGCAGGATCACGACGGCGGCGGCCAGCGGCTGGGCGATGAGCGCGGCCCAACCCTCCACGGAGGGAGCGAATTCCACGATGGTGTGGATGGGCGGGTGGCTCGGGCGGACGTGACGCTGTTCGGCCACCGCCTCACCGACCACCTTGGTGAGGAAGGCGCCGACCGCGGAACCGAGCAGGATGCCGGTCAGTAGCACCGGGCCCCGGACCCGCCGCCAGCGCCAGGCCGCGACCGTGCCGAGCACACCCAGCACGATGCCGATCAGTACGAAGATGGCGAGCGCGTCGAAACGGTGGACGCTCTCACCGGTCAGCGCGGTGCCGCGGTCCGGCTCCACCACCAGAAGTTGTTCCGCCGGAGCCAGATACGCCCAGGCCACCCCGGCCAGGGCGCTCACCGCGGCGAGCGCGAGACACACCACCGCCGCCGCGCGTACTTCCCGCATCACTACCTCGACGCGTAGTCCGCCCGGCTCGGCGGTGAGTGTGGCTGCCACTAGCGGTGTTCCAGGCTCGTGGAGTCGAGGACACCGTGGCGGGAGCACTTGGCCCACCAGCCGTCGGGGCTGACCTGCACGATCATGCGGCGACCGCATTGCTCACAGAAACGGGGCGGCTCCAAGCCCAGGGCCGCCGCCGGGGGAACCGGATCGTCCAGCCCCGGGACTACTCGCTTGCCCGTGAAAGGGTTGTAGCGCTCCTCGATGTCCACGACCACCTCGATGGATCCTTCGCGTATCGAACTCGGCGGGTAGATCAGGTCCAGGGGGAAGTCGGCCCCCGCACCCCTACCGTACGAGACGGGTTCGGGGCCTATGCCCCGAACCCCCTTTTTATCTCAGTGGTTTTCGCTCAGAGGGTTTCGTTGAGCGCCTTGATCGGCATCTTCAGCTCGCCCAGCAGATCGATGTCCGACTCGGCCGGGCGACCCAGGGTGGTCAGGTAGTTGCCGACGATGACGGCGTTGATGCCGCCCAGGATGCCCTGCTTGGCGCCCAGGTCGCCGAGGGTGATCTCGCGGCCGCCGGCGAAACGCAGGATGGTGCGCGGCATGGCGAGGCGGAAGGCGGCGACGGCGCGCAGCGCGTCGGCGGCCGGCAGCACCTCGAGGTCGCCGAACGGGGTGCCCGGGCGCGGGTTGAGGAAGTTCAGCGGCACCTCGTCGGGCTCCAGCGAGGCCAGGTCCGCGGCGAATTCCGCACGCTGCTCCAGGGATTCGCCCATGCCGAGGATGCCGCCGCAGCAGACCTCCATGCCGGCCTCGCGCACCATGCGCAGGGTCTCCCAGCGCTCGTCGTAGGTGTGGGTGGTGACCACGTTCGGGAAGTGCGAGCGCGCGGTCTCCAGGTTGTGGTTGTAGCGGTGCACGCCCATGGCGGCCAGCTGGTCGACCTGCTCCTGGTTCAGCATGCCCAGCGAGCAGGCGACCTGGATGTCGACCTCGTTGCGGATGGCCTCCACACCGGCGGCGACCTGCGCCATCAGGCGCTCGTCCGGACCGCGCACCGCGGCCACGATGCAGAACTCGGTGGCGCCGGTCTTGGCGGTCTGCTTGGCGGCCTCGACGAGGGAGGGGATGTCGAGCCACGCCGCGCGCACCGGGGACTGGAAAAGGCCGGACTGCGAACAGAAGTGGCAGTCCTCGGGGCAGCCGCCGGTCTTGAGCGAGATGATGCCCTCGACCTCGACCTCGGGACCGCACCACTTCATGCGGACGTCGTGCGCCAGGCCGAGCAGCTCCTCGAGCCGGTCGTCGCCGAGGCGCAACACCTCGAGGGTCTGCTCCTGGGTCAGGCCGACGCCGCCCTCGAGCACCTGCTCGCGAGCGATGGCGAGAATGTCATCGCCTGCTGTCGTACCGGCTTCGGTGGTGACGGCTGCCTGGGTCATGTCCGTGCGAATCCCTTCGTCCGGCCGCGTGGCCGAGCAACTTGAACGGTGTTCAGGGTAGGCTAGCAGCCCGGAACGTGAGCCGGAACACGAGAGGGTCGGGTTTTCAGTGCAACTCCATCGCACGGACGTGGTCGACGGGGCCATCGCCATCCTCGACCAGTACGGACTGGCCGATCTCACCATGCGCCGGCTGGCCACCTCGCTGCACGTCCAGCCCGGGGCGCTGTACTGGCACTTCCCCAACAAGCAGGCCCTGCTCGGCGCGGTCGCCGACCGCATCCTCGCGCCCATGGACGAACCGGTCCGGGCCGACGAATGGTCCAAGCAGATGACCGAATTGGCGCACCGGCTGCGCGAGAGCCTGCTGGCCTACCGCGACGGCGCGGAACTGGTCTCGGCCACCTACGCGTCGCGCCTGACCACCAGCAAGGGGCGGGAACGCCTGGCCAGCGCCGCGATTCGGGCGGGCATGACGCGGGAGGAAGCCGACCTGGCCGCCTACACGCTGCTGTACTACGTGCTCGGGCAGACGGTGGACGAGCAGTCGCGCATCCAGATGGATTCCGCGGGCGCGCTCACCGAGGAGAACTCGCCGTTCTACGACATGCCCGACGCCACTGCGCGATTCGACTTCGGGTTGCAGCTGTTCGTGAGCGGCGTGCGGCACCTGCTGGGGTCGCGGATTCGCTGACGGGCGAGAACCCGGGCCGCACCGGCGCATCGGGCGCCCGCGGCGAGGTACCGACCGGCCGGAACATATTCGGAAATTTCCGGACGGTAGAGTCCCCGGCGACCCTGTCGGCGGGTGCGGGAATCCGGTGGAAATCCGGAACGGTCGCGCCACTGTGAGCAGCGGGCCCCGCGCCCGACGCGAGTCAGACCTCCCCCGCCACGCAACACTCTGGAGAGGCCGCGTCATGCCCGAGGAGCCACCGCGATGAGCCGCGCGCGGACCTCGCTCGCCCTGCCCGTCATGGGCGCACTGCTGATCGCGGCCATGATCGTCGCGACCGGCTGCGGCGCGGAGACGATTCCGTTGCACGACGTCGTCGAGGTACTGCGGCACCGGATCGCCGGAACCGCGCACACCGACCTCGGGCTCGACACCATCGTCTGGCAATTGCGGGTCCCGCGAACCATTCTCGCGGCGATCGTCGGCGCGGGCCTGGCGGTGGCCGGCGCCGCGATGCAGACCCTGGTCCGCAATCCCCTCGCCGATCCCTACCTGCTGGGCGTCTCCTCCGGCGCGGGCGTCGGCGCGGCGGCGGTCATCACGTCGGGCGTGTTCGCCGGAGCCGGACTGTGGGCGCTGTCGGCGGGCGCGCTCGCCGGGGCGTTCGCGGCCGCGGCCGCCGTCTTCCTGATCGCACTCGCCCAAGGCGGCCTCACTCCCCTGCGTCTCGTCCTCACCGGCACCGTCCTGGGCTCGGCGTTCGCCGCCTTCAGCAGCTACCTGATCTTCCGCAGCAGCGACCCCTCCGCCGCCCAATCGGTCCTGTTCTGGCTGCTGGGCAGCCTCTCCGGCGCGGACTGGACCCGAATCCTGCTGCCCGCCTGCGTGGTCGCGGCCTGCCTGACCGCCCTGCTGCTCGCCGCCAACTGGCTCGACGCGCTCAACCTGGGCCCGGACACGGCCGCCTCCATCGGAGTCCCGGTGCGCGAGTTGCGGATCGCGCTGTTTGTCCTGCTGGCGGTCCTGGTCGGCGTCCTGGTCGCGGTCTCCGGCGGCATCGGCTTCGTCGGCCTCGTGGTCCCCCACGCCGCGCGGCTCCTGGTCGGCCCCCGCCACCGCGTCCTGCTCCCCGCGAGCGCCCTGTGCGGCGCCACCTTCCTGGTGATCGCCGACGCCGCCACCCGAGTCCTGGTCCGCCCCACCGAAATCCCCGTCGGCGTCCTCACCGGCCTGATCGGCGCCCCCGCCTTCCTGCTGCTGATGGGCCGCCGCACCTACCGGTTCGGTGCCGCATGAGGCGCGACCACCCCGGCGACGCGGACACGCGAACCGTCGAGCCGACCCCGAACACCGGGGCGGTCACAGTCACGGGACTCGAGTGCGCGGCGGGGCGGCGGACCGTGGTCGCGGGCGTCGAGTTCACGGTGCGGCCCGGAGAGACGGTCGGGATCGTCGGCCCCAACGGGGCGGGCAAGACGACGCTGTTGCGCACGCTGGCCGGGTTGGTCGCACCGGTCGCGGGCGAGGTACGGGTGGATGATCGCCGGGTGCACCGGGTTTCGGCTCGGGAGCGGGCGCGGCTGGTCAGTCTGGTCGGGCAGGACGAGGTGCCGCCGGCCGATCTGCTGGTCGGCGAACTGGTGGCGCTGGGGCGTACGCCGTACCTGCCGCCGTGGGGCGCGGGCGGGCCGGAGGAGCGCGCCGCGGTGGAGCACGCGCTGCGGCAGGTGGATCTGGCCGGGTTCGCCGGGCGGATGGTGGGGCGGCTGTCCGGCGGGGAACGGCAGCGGGTGCTGCTGGCACGGGCGCTGGCCCAGGACACGCCCGTGCTGCTGCTGGACGAACCGACCAACCACCTCGACATCACCCACCAGCTCGAATTGCTCACGCTGACCCGGGAATTGGCGCGGACCGTGGTCATGAGCCTGCACGACCTCACCCTCGCGGACCGGTTCTGCGACCGGGTGCTGGTGCTCGACGCGGGCCGGGCGCGCCCGCTGGAACCGCCGGGCGCGGCATTGCGTCCCGAAGTACTCGACGAGGTGTTCGGCGTGCTGGCGCGCCGGGTGCCCGATCCGGACTCGGGCGGCACCCACCTGGTGATCACCGGACGAAAGGCGAACTCGTGAACAAGATCCTGAAGGCCCGTCCGGCGCTGGCGGTGCTGGCGGTCGCCGGTGTGCTCGCGGCGTGCGGCTCGCCGCAGGCGGCCACCGGGAATCTGGCCGTCCGCAATTGCGGTGTGGAGCAGAAGTTTCCGGCCCCGGCACAGCGGATGTTCGTCAATGACGGGAATCTGATCTCGATGGTGCTGGCGCTGGGGGCGCAGGAGCAGACGGTGGCGGTGTCGAGCCTGAAGCGGGACGCGGACACGCTGCGCAAGCATTACGGGGACGGGGTGGATCGGTTGAATTCGGTTGCGCCGGATTACCCCTCGCGCGAGACCGTGCTGGCCCAGCGCCCCGACGTGATGGTGGCGGGCTGGAACTACGGGTATTCGGAGTCGGCGAATCTGACACCGGACTCGCTGCGGGCGGCGGGAGTCGCGCCCTACGTGCTCACCGAGAGTTGCCGCCGGCCGGGCGGTGAACGGGGCGTGGTGGACGCCTGGACCGCGCTGCGGACGGATCTGACCGCACTGGGCGCGATCACCGGCCGCGCCGATCGAGCCGCGCAGGTCACCGGCGATCTGGATCGGCGACTGTCCGCCCTGCTGGCCGCACCGCAACCGGAGCGACGGCCGACGGTGTTCCTGTTCGACAGCGCCTCCGACACCGTGTTCTCCAGCGGGCAATACGGTGCGCCGCAAGCGATCCTGGAGGCGGCGGGCGCCCGCAACGCCCTCTCGGACGTGGCCGACACCTGGACCGCGGTGTCGTGGGAGCGGCTCGCGGCCGCCGACCCCGACGCCATCGTGTTCGTCGACTATCCGCCGCAGACCTTCCAGCAGAAGGTGGATCTGCTGCGCGGCAAGCCCGGCATCCAGAACCTGCGGGCGGTCACCGAGGGCCGGTTCCTGAACCTGCCCTACGCGCTGTGGACCAGCGGGCCGCTCAACATCGACGCCGCCGAGCAGCTGCGAGCCCAGCTGGAACGCTGGAACCTGGCGCCCGCCTCCACGATTCGCCCCGCCGCCGACGACGCCGTGCGCTGACGACCACCGATCGGCCGGTCAGTGGCCGGCCGAGGCCACCGCGGACTGGTCGCGCCACAGCTGCCGCACGAACGGCACCACCTGCTGTTCGATGACCGTGTTGTACTCCTGCGGCCGCTCGATCGGGTTGGCGTGCCCGGTGGTTCGGGTGGTCACCACCAGCAGCGTGCCGCGCACCCCGCCCACCTGGTCGATCAGCACCTGGTGCGAGTACTGCACGTCCACGACCGGATCGTCGTAAGGATTGTGCGGCCGGATGAACACGATGGCCGGGCGCGGTTTGCCCGCGGCGGGTTTGGCCAGCGCCCGCAGATCGTCCACCGCGCCGCCGGCCACGATCGCCTTGAACTGGGCCTCGATCAGGCCGTTGCTGGCGGCGTCGGTATTGAGGATCTTCGACCGCAGCACGTCGTCGACGGCCCTCCGGAATTCGGCGCCCCGGATCACGTAGCGCCCGCCGACGAAACGGTCATGGCGCGCATACACTTCCACGGCCAGCCGCAGCATCCGGCTCTCCCGCGCCCCGGGCACCCAGCCCATCCAGCGCAGCATCTCCTCGCCCTGATCGCGGCTCTCGGGCCGCACCGCGTTCAGATCCACCGGCGTGCAGTCCAGCAGCACCGCTCGCACCCGTTTGCCGCCGCTGTCCTGGTGCAGATGCTTGGCGATCTCGAGCGCGATGACGCCGCCCATACTGTGCCCGGCCAGCACCACATCGGTGACCTGGGCGGCATCGGTGACCTTCACGATCAGATCCGAGATGACCTTGGTGTCGATACCGGAGTTGTCGTAGCGCACCGCCCACACTGACCCCAGCCGCGACAGCGACGGCAGGGCGCGCGCGGTGTCACCGGCATCGAGCACGCCGAGCCCGACCAGATCGAACACCGCGGTGCCGGTCGCCTGCAGATCCGAGGGCCCCGCGATGGGCAGCACCGACGGTTCTGTGCGGGCCAGCCGATCCTGCTCGGGCAGCACGTCCAGGCCCATGTATTCGGCGAACGCGCCCAGCGCGACCAGGGGCACCAGGGTCAGCCGCAGCGCCAGCAGGCGGGCGCGCCGCCAGCGGCCCCAGCCCGCGCCGAGCCGGGTCGACCGCAGCCGGGCGCGCCGGCGCCGATCGTCGTAGTCGGCGGCACCGGACGGAAACGGGAACCCCGGCAGGGCCATCAATCCACTGTACGAATTTCCGGCCCGTCATCCAGGCTTGTACTGCGCTTAATCGACTGCTAGCGCGCCCGTCACCTCGATGTGCGGTCAGTGATGTCCCTCGGCGCGTTCGGTGAGGGCGGCGAGATTGGCCAGGGCCGTGCGGAAGCCGACCTCGTTGTCCTCCGGGGACAGGCCCTTCGGCAGATTGTCGTGGCGTGCGGTCACCCGGGTGCCGCCCGGCGCGTCGTCCAGGGTGTAGGTGACGGTCATCTCGCCGATCAGTTCCGGGTTGTCGGTTTCGAATTCGATGGTCTGCACCACCTCGCGGTCGGGGACGACGTGGGCGAAGACACCGTGGAAGGTGTCGGTGTGCGGGGTCGTCTTGCCGCTCTCGCCGGGCAGGTCGTAGGTCAGCGAGATGCGGAACCGACCGCCCACGCGGGCATCGAATTCGTGGATGCGGCTGGTCATTCCGTCGGGCACCATCCAGGTCCGGACCGAATGCGCGTCCAGGAGCGCGCGGAAGACACTGGGGCGCGGGGCGCCGACGAACTTCTCGACTCGAGTGGAGGACACGGTCGCCACCCTACGCTCGATGTGACCAAGATCACCGCAGCTCGGGTGCATCCGCTCCCGCGTCGTCCGGCGCGACCGGCAGCGACAGGGTGGCCAGGGTGCCGCCGCCCGGGGCGGCAGCCAGTGTCACCGAACCGGAATGGACGGTGGCCACCCACTGCACCAGCGACAGTCCGATGCCGTGCCGCCCGCCCGCACCCATCGCGCCGCGCCGGAACGGGTCGGTGAGCGCCGGATCCAGCCCGGCCCCGTGATCGCGCACCAGCACCTGCCCGGCCGCCACCCGCACCTCCACCGGCGGGCTGCCGTGCACCAGCGCGTTGTCGACGAGATTGCGCACCGCCAGCGCCAGCAGCTCCGGATCGGCGCGCACCGCGGTGGGTTCGGTGTGCAGCGCGATCTCACGGCCGGCTTCCGCGACCACGCCCTCCACCAACTGATCCAGGTACAAACGTTGCCGATCCAGTTCGCCCGCACCGGATTCCGCGCGGGTGCGGGCCAGCAGTCCGGCGACCATGCGGCCCATGCGGTCGGTGAGCGACCGCGCGTCGGTGACCGCCCGGCGGGCATCGGCCGGATCCCGCAGGGCGGCATCGAGGTAGAGCCGCAACGTGGCCAGCGGCGTGCGCAATTCGTGCGACGCCTCCGACAGGAACCGTTCCTGCTCGTCGAGCATGCGCACGGCCGGGCGCATGCTCACCCCCGACAGCAGGTGCCCGGCCAGCGCGGCCAGCGCCACCAGCGCCAGACCACCGCTCCACAGCGCCACCACCAGACTGCGGTGATCGCGGGCCCCGGGCGCGGGATCACCGCCCGCGATGACGATGGCGCCGACCGTGGAATCGTTGTCCCAGGCCGGGGCGGCCGCCAACCGCACCGGATCACCGTCGCGGTCGGTGGCGGTGTACCACTGCGTCTCCTCGGCCTCGGCGGCGCGCCGGGCCAGGCCGTTCAGATCCGCGGGCAGCCCGGACCGCTTGTGCACGAACAGTTCCCGCCAGCCGCCGTCGGGCTGCCGCACCAGAATCGAGACGGCGTTGACGCCCCCGACCAGGTCCTCGTCTCCGCGCACCGTCTCCAGATCGACGCCGCCGTCCTCGTTCCAGTACACCTCCCGCGCCACCCCGGTCACCACCCGGTCGACGCCCGCGTCGAGCGCCTTCTCCCGCGAGTGCGCGTCGATGGAGGCGGCGATGGAGGCGAGCACGATCAGGCAGATCGCGGTCAGCGCGGTGAACAGTCCGGTCAACAGCCAGCGGGTGCGCCGCAATCGGCCGGGCGTGGCCGGCTGCGCACCGGACCCGCGCGCCCACCGCTGCCGGATGCTCATGGCGAGATGGTGAAACCGGCGCCGCGGACGGTTTCGATGAGGGGCGGCGCACCGAGCTTGCGACGCAACTGGGCGATCACCACATCGACGACATTGGAGGCCGGTTCGGCCATCTCGTCCCAGCAGCATTCGATGAGCTCGGCGCGGGTCACCACCGAGCCGGCGCGGGCGGCCAGCAGTTCGAGCACGCCGAATTCCTTGGGCGTCAAGGTGAGCAGCGTCCCCGCCCGGTGCACGCGCCGCCGCGGGCGGTCCACCACCAGGGTGCCGACCACGGTGCGGGTGGGCGCGGGCGGTTCCCGGCGGCGGCACAACGCGCCCACCCGGGCGGCGAGTTCGTCCATGGCGAAGGGTTTGACGACATAGTCGTCGGCCCCTTGCGCGAAGCCGTCGAGCCGGTCGGCGAGGGCGTCTCGGGCGGTGAGCACCACGACCGGGGTGCGCTGCCCGGACTCCCGCTGCGCGCGCACCAGATCGAGTCCGTCACCATCGGGCAGGCCGCGGTCGACGACCAGGCAGTCGTAACTGTTGACGGCGATCTTGAGGTCGGCGTCGGCGTAGTGGCGGGCCAGATCCACCGCGAACCCGGCCGCCCGCAACCCGGCCGCGACCTCGTCGCCCAGGTTCCGGTCGTCCTCGACCACGAGTACCCGCACCTGCGCAATTACAGCACCCGAACCGGTCATCCGGCCACGGCCCCTCGACCGGCAGCACGCCCGGGACGTCCTCGTCGTCGATGACCGCATGCGCGGCGGCGGCCGGGATCTTCCATTCCGCCACGGTCGCAAAACGCCCGTTAGGAATTCGTGAGGCGGAGCCTCAGGGGCGGAGGTGGCGACCGGTCCAATCGGCGTCGAACCAGGTGGGCGCGGCCGCGGTGAACTCGGGCCGGGCCCAGGCGCCCGCACCCGCCGGAATGGAGCCGACGAGTTCCGCGCCGGTGACGGCGGGCAGGTCGGTGCGGTTGCATTCGGAGGCGAGATCCGGTGTGGCGGGCCAGGATCCGATGACCAGGCCCGCGCAGTCGACGCCCGCGGCCGCGAGGGTGCGGGTGGTGAGTTCGCTGTGGTTGAGGGTGCCCAGGCCGGCGGCGGCCACCAGCAGGACAGGGGCGCTCATCTTCTGAGCGAGATCCAGCAGGGTGAATTCGCCCATGCGGACGAGCAGGCCGCCCGCGCCCTCGACCAGCACGAGGTCGGCGTCGGCGCAAGATTCGATGCCGGCGACGGTCTCGGCCAGGGTCAGCAGCGGCTGACCGCAGCGGCAGGCGGCGGTGTCGGGGGCCAGCGGGTCGGGGTAGCGGGCGAATTCGAGGGTGCGGGTGACGCCGCTCAGGCGGGTGATCTCGGCCAGGTCGCCGGGCTCGCCCGGGCCCATCCCGGTCTGGGCGGGCTTGACCACCGCAACCTCGGTGCCGGCCGCGCGGGCGGTGGCCGCCAGGGCGGCGGTGACGATCGTCTTGCCGACATCGGTCGAGGTGCCGGTGATGAACAGCAGCTTCGCGGTCATACCGAAACCGCCTCCCGTCCACGGGCTTCGGTGAGGACTTCACCGAGAACGGTGGCGATGGTGGCCAGTTCGGCCTCGGTGAGGTCGGCGCGGGCGGTCAGGCGCAGCCGCGAGGTGCCCTCCGGCACCGACGGCGGGCGGAAGCAGCCGACGCTGAGGCCGCGGGCCCGGCAGGCCTGGGCGGCGTCGTAGGCGACCTGCGCCTCGCCGAGCACGACCGAGACCACGGCCGAATCCGGATGTCCGACACCGGCGATGCGGGCCAGGTCGGCGGCGCGATCCAGGACCCGCTGGGCCATCTCGGGTTCGCGGCGCAGCAGGCCCAGCGCGGCGCGGGCGGCGCCGACGGCGGCCGGCGCCAGGCCGGTGTCGAAGATGAAGGTGCGGGCCGCGTCGATGAGGTGGGCGCGAACGCGCTCACCGGCCAGCACCACACCGCCCTGGGCGGCAAAGGCTTTGGACAGCGTGGCGGTGATGATCAGGTCGGGTTCCCCGGCCAGCCCGCACTCGTGCACCAGCCCGCGGCCGCCCTCGCCGCGCACGCCCAGGCCGTGCGCCTCGTCGACGATGAGCACGGCCCCGTTGGCGCGGGTCACGCGATGCAGTTCGGCCAGCGGCGCGAGGTCGCCGTCGGCGCTGAACACCGAATCGGTGAGCACCAGCGCGCGCTCCTCGGTGCGCTGCGACAGCAGCCGGTCCACGGCCGCCGGGTCCTTGTGCGGCGCGATCTCGACCCGGGCCCGCGACAGCCGGCAGGCGTCCACCAGCGAGGCGTGACTGCCCTCGTCCGAAACCACCAGTGCCCCACGCCCGGCCAGGGCGGTGACCACGCCGAGGTTCGCGGCGTAGCCGGAGGCGAACACCAATCCGGCTTCCGCGCCCACGAATTCGGCCAGTTCGCGCTCGAGCTGCTCGTGCTCGACCGTGGTTCCGGTGACCAGTCGCGACCCGGTGGAGCCGGTGCCCCAGTACCGCACCGAGGCGACCGAGCCCTCGACGACCTCCGGGTGGCGCACCAGCCCGAGGTAGTCGTTGGAGGCCAGGTCGATGCTCGCCGCATCGGAGGTGCGGGGGCGCAGTTCGCGGCGCAGCCCGGCGTCCACGCGCTCGGCAGCGCGGGTGTCGAGCCAGCTCAAGGGATCGGCAGTCACAGCTCGGAAGCATACTTGAACGCCGTTCAGGAGGCCATGGGTGTCGGTGGACGGCGCTATGCTGGAGAGTCGTAAGGAGGCTGCGCGATGCCACGATGGGCAATAGTGGTCGAGCAGACGACCGGCTTCGGAGAAAGCAAGAGCTGGACCCCGAAGATCCTCACCGAGGTGGTGGGCACCCGCGAACAAGCCCTCGCGAAGGTCCCGGACCTCGTCTCGAAATTCATCCCCGATCATCCGAAGTTGATCAGCCGCCGCACGATTCTGCGCGACGGCGACACCTTCATGCTGATCGCACGGGGCTGGTCCGATGACTATCACTGCGTGTTCAAAGTCTGGGAAGTGCTGTCAGACAGCGACAATGCAGACAAGACACGCGAGAAACGGGCCAACCGCTAGGGATTTCGGCATCCCGGCGGCAACCTCGGATCAGGCCGCAGCAGCCGCGAGCATGGCGGTGGTGATCCGGTGGACGTCATCGGTGGTGCTGATGAACGGGGGCATGACATAGACCAGGTTGCGGAAGGGCCGCAGCCAGGCGCCCGCGTCGACCGCCGCGTGCGTCGCCGCGCGCATGTCCACGGGGTGATCGAGTTCGATGACCCCGATGGCCCCGCGTACCCGGACGTCGGCGACGCCGGGCAGGTCCCGGGCCGGGGCCAGGCCGGAGTTCAGCTCGGCCTCGATCCGGCGCACCTCGCCCTGCCAGTCGCGCGAGAGCAGTAGCTCGATCGATGCCACCGCGACCGCGCAGGCCAGGGGGTTGCCCATGAAGGTCGGGCCGTGCATGAGCCCGCCGTGCGAGCGGCTGATGGTCTCGGCGATGGCGGTGGTGGTCAGTGCGGCGGCCAGGCTCATGTAGCCGCCGGTGATCGCCTTGCCCACGCACATCACGTCCGGGCGGACACCGGCCTGCTCGGCCGCGAAAAGCGTTCCGGTGCGGCCGAATCCGGTGGCGATCTCATCGAAGACCAGCAGCACGTCGTGCTCGTCGCAGAGCCGGCGCAGCTCGCTCAGGTAGCGCGGGTCGTGGAAGCGCATGCCGCCGGCGCCCTGCACCACGGGTTCCACGATGACCGCGGCCAATTCGTGCGCGTGCTCGGCGATGGTTCGCTCCAGCTCCGCGACGTAGTCCGGCTCGAAGTCGTGCGGGGGCGCGCTCGCGAACACCTGCGGGACCAGCACGTCCGACCACAGCGAGTGCATGCCGCCCTCGGGGTCGCAGACGCTCATGGGGGTGAAGGTGTCGCCGTGATAGCCGCCGCGCCAGGTCATCAGCCGGTGCTTGCCCGGACGGCCCAGCGCGCGCTGGTATTGCAGGCACATCTTCACCGCGACCTCGACCGACACCGACCCGGAGTCGCAGAGGAACACCTTGTCCAGGCCCTCGGGCGTGAGCTCGACCAGCAGCTGCGACAGCCGCGCGGCCGGTTCGTGGGTGAGCCCGCCGAACATGACGTGGCTCATCTTCCGCGACTGCGCGAGCAGGGCCGCGTCCAGCACCGGGTGCTGGTATCCGTGCACCGCCGCCCACCAGGAGCTCATGCCGTCCACCAGTTCCCGGCCGTCGGCCAGGGTGAGCCGGGTGCCCGACGCCGAGGCGACCACCAGGGGTTCGGTGCTGGCCGGGAAGCCGCCGTAGGGATGCCACACGTGCGCGGCGTCGAGGGCGGTGATCTCGGCGGGCGACAGCGCGGTCAGGGGTTCGGTCAATGCCACAGGGAGTCCTTCGAGGAGCGGGCTTGAACGGCGTTCAAGTTACCAGAACCGCCGCGCGACCCGGCAGCCCGGCGTAATCTTTGACTCGGTCAAAGAAGGGGGGCCGGGATGGCCGCGGACACAACCGATCACCTGGTGGAAGCCCGGCACATCGCCGCGGTCCGCGCCTTCAACCGGCGCTACACCCGCATCATCGGAGTCCTGCAGGGTGGGATGCTCGGCACCGAATTCTCCCTCGCCGAAGGCCGGATCCTGTTCGAACTGGCCAACTTCGGGGCCGCCGAAGTCGTGGATCTGCGACTGGCCCTGGATCTGGACGCGGGCTATATGAGCCGCATCCTGGCCCGCTTCGAGGAACGCGGACTGGTGGCGCGCCGCCGGTCCGAGACCGACGCGCGACGCCAGGTGGTGACGCTCACCGAGGCCGGCCGGGCCGCGTTCACCCTGCTCGACCAGCGCACCCAGACCCAGATCGGAGAGCTGCTGGTCCCGCACTCCCCCACCGTGCGCACCCGGCTGGTCGGCGCCATGCGGACCATCGAGCAGATCCTCGACACCGACTCCGAACCCGATCCCGCCGCCGTCGTGCTGCGCGACCCGAAACCCGGCGAGCACGGCTGGGTGATCGCGCGCAACGCGGCGCTCTACGCCGAGGAGTTCGGCTGGAACGGCGAGTACGAGGCCCTGGTCGCGCGCATCGTCGCCGACTGGCTCGACACCCGCGACCCGCGGCGGGAACGCGCCTGGATCGCCGAATACCAGGGCGCGCCCGTCGGCTGCGTCTACTGCGTGCGCGAGGACGACGCCACCGCGCGACTGCGGCTGCTGCTGGTCGAGCCGTCCGCGCGCGGGCTCGGCGTGGGCAGCGCGCTGGTCGACGCATGCCTGCGCTTCGCCACCGACGCCGGATACACCGCGATGGTGTTGTGGACCAACAGCGTGCTCGAGTCCGCCCGGCACCTGTATCAGCGCGCCGGATTCGAACTCGCCGAATCGAATCCGCACCACAGTTTCGGCGTCGATCTGGTCGGGCAGACCTGGCGGCGGGCACTGCGACCCCGGGACGACCCGGGCCGATAAAGTCCCGGGTATGGCTCCCGCGACCGCCGGCACCACCGGGCACGATGTCTGGCCGGGGACCGCCTACCCGCTGGGCGCGACCTACGACGGCGCCGGGACCAACTTCTCGGTCTTCTCCGAAGTGGCCCGGCGCGTGGAACTGTGCCTCATCGACGCCGACCACCGCGAGACCCGGGTGCCCCTGGACGAGGTCGACGGGTACGTGTGGCACGCCTACCTGCCCGGGATCGGACCGGGACAGCGGTACGGGTTCCGCGTGCACGGGCCCTTCGACCCGAAGCTGGGCCTGCGCTGCGATCCGAGCAAACTGCTGCTCGACCCCTACGGCAAGGCGTTCGAAGGCGACTTCGGCACCGACACCGCGCCCTACAACTACGGGCAGAACTCGCTCGGGCACACCATGACCGGGGTGGTCATCAACCCCTACTTCGACTGGGCCGACGACCGCGCGCCGAAACGGCCCTACCACGAGACGGTCATCTACGAGGCGCACGTCAAGGGCATGACCGTCACCCATCCGGACGTGCCGCCAGAACTGCGCGGCACCTTCGCGGGCATGGCGCATCCCGCGATCATCGACCACCTGCGCGGGCTCGGCGTGACCGCGGTGGAACTCATGCCGGTGCACCAGTTCCTCGACGACCGCATCCTGCTGGACCGGGGACTGCGGAACTACTGGGGCTACAACAGCTTCGGCTACTTCGCGCCGCACCGCGGGTACGCCGCCGGCTCCGCCCCCGCCGCGGCGGTCACCGAATTCAAGGCCATGGTGCGGGCCTTCCACGCCGCCGGCATCGAGGTGATCCTCGACGTGGTCTACAACCACACCGCCGAGGGCAACGAATTCGGGCCGACGCTCAGTTTCCGCGGGATCGACAACGGCGCGTATTACCGTCTCGTGGACGGTGATCCGCAGCACTACATGGACTACACCGGCACCGGCAACAGCTTCAACATGCGGCATCCGCACGCGCTGCAGCTGATCATGGATTCACTGCGGTACTGGGTCCAGGAGATGCACGTGGACGGGTTCCGCTTCGATCTGGCCGCCACCCTGGCGCGCGAACTGCACGACGTGGACCGGCTTTCCACCTTCTTCGACCTGGTGCATCAGGATCCGGTGGTCAGTCAGGTGAAGCTCATCGCCGAACCCTGGGATGTCGGAGAGGGCGGCTACCAGGTCGGCAATTTCCCGGTCGCCTGGACCGAATGGAACGGCAAATACCGTGACACCGTGCGCGATTACTGGCGCGGGCAGCCGGCCACGCTGGGCGAGTTCGCGTCCCGGCTCACCGGGTCCTCGGACCTGTACGAGACGACCGGCCGCCGCCCCAGCGCCAGCATCAACTTCGTGACCGCCCACGACGGGTTCACCCTCGCAGACCTGGTGTCCTACAACGAGAAACACAATGCCGCCAACGGCGAGGGCAACCAGGACGGCGAGACCTACAATCGCTCCTGGAACTGCGGAGTCGAAGGCCCCACCGACGATCCGGCGATTCTGGCGGTGCGTGCCCGCCAGCGCCGCAACCTGCTCGCCACCCTGATGCTCTCCCAGGGCACGCCGATGCTGTTGCACGGCGACGAGTTCGGCCGCACCCAGCAGGGCAACAACAATGTCTACTGTCAGGATTCGCCGCTGTCGTGGATGGACTGGACCCGCATGGACACCGAGGCCGAGCTGCTCGAATTCACCAGGCGCACGGTCGCGTTGCGCGCCGCCCACCCGGTGTTCCGGCGGCGCCGCTTCTTCGACCCCGCGCCCGCGCCCGACGGGATCGGTGACATCGCCTGGTTCACCCCCGGCGGCGCGGCCATGACCGACGCCGACTGGGAGACCGGGTTCGCCCGCTCGCTGGCGGTGTTCCTCAACGGCGACGGCATCCACGAGCCCGGCCCGCGCGGGCAGCGGGTCGCCGACGACTCGTTCGTGCTGTGCTTCAACGCCCACGACCAAGCCCTCGACTTCACCCTGCCCGACGACCGGCACGGCAACGCCTGGTCGGTGGCGCTGGACTGCTCCACACCCACCGGCGCGCCGGCCGCCGACACCGTCCGGGCCGCGGCCGCCACCGTGCAAGTGCCCGCACGCTGTCTCGTCGTCCTGCGCCGTACGGCATGATCGATACCGACATGACCAGCTCGCCCGAACACACCACCGGACCCATCGCACGGCACACGACCGTGCGCAGCACCTACCGCCTGCAGCTGCGGCCCGACGCGCTCACCTTCGCCGATGCCCGCGCCATCGCCGAATACCTGCAGCAGCTGGGCATTTCGCACCTGTACCTGTCGCCCGTGATGAGCGCCGCGCGCGGCTCCGCCCACGGCTACGACGTCACCGACCCGACCACGGTGTCGGCCGGGCTGGGCGGGCCGACCGGACTCAAGGCCCTCTCCGACGAGGTGCGCAGCCGCGGCATGGGACTCATCGTGGACCTGGTGCCCAACCACGTGTCCGTCGCCGACCCGCTGCAGAACCAGTGGTGGTGGGAGGTGCTGCGGGACGGCAAGGACTCGCAGTACGCGAGTTATTTCGACATCGACTGGACACCGACCAACGGCGCGGGCGGGCGGATCGCGCTGCCGGTGCTGGCCGGGGAGAACGATCCGGCCGCGCTGACCGTGGACCGGTCCGGGATCGAACCCATGCTGGCGCTGCACGATATGCGCTTCCCCATCGCCCCGGGCACCGACGGCGAGAACGCGCTGCGGATCCACGACAAGCAGCACTATCGCCTGGTCAACTGGAAATCCGGGCTGTGCGGGTACCGGCGCTACTTCACCGTGGGCGGGCTGGCCGCGCTGCGGCAGGAGGACCCGGTGGTCTTCGAGGCCACCCATCGCGAGCTGGCCGCCTGGTGCGAACACGATCTCATCGACGGTGTTCGGGTGGACCATCCCGACGGACTCGCCGAACCCGCCGATTACCTGCGACGACTGCGCCTGCTCATCGGGCCGCAGCGGCTGCTGCTGGTGGAGAAGGTGCTCTCCAACCGGGAACCGCTCGACGCCACCCTGCCCATCGACGGCACCACCGGCTACGACTCGCTCGCCGACATCGGCGGCGTGCTCATCGACCCCGACGGGGAGAAGCAGCTCACCGACCTGTCACGGCAGTTCACCGGACACGGCAGCGACCGGGCGTGGTTCACCGAGCAGGAGCACCGGATTCGCCGCGCGGTCGCCGAGACCATGCTGGTGCCCGAGGTGCGGCGGCTGGTGGCCGCGGTCAAACGCGATGCCCGCGCCGATGTGTTCGACACCATGGCGCTCACCAATGCCGCCATCGAGGTGCTGTCGTTCATGCCGGTCTACCGGACCGACTACGCGCCGCTGGCCGGCATGGTCGGCGCGGTGGTCGCGGAGGTCGCGCGCCGCAATGCCGAGCTCACCGCGCCGCTGCAGGTGCTGGTGACCGCGCTCGCCGTGGGCGGGGAGGCCGCCACCCGCTTCCACCAGGTGGGCGGGGCGATGAGCGCGAAAGCGGTGGAGGACACCATGTTCTACCGCGCCGCGCGGCTGGTGTCGCTGCAGGAGATGGGGGCCGACCCGGCCCGTTTCGGCTGCTCACCCATCGAATTCCACCTCGCCAACGCCGAGCGGGCCGCGCGCTGGCCCGCCACCCTGACCGCGCTGTCCACCCACGACACCAAGCGCGGCGAGGACGTGCGCGCCCCGCATCGGCATGCTCTCGCAGGTGCCCGACATCTGGGCGCGCTCGGTCAGCACCTGGGAGGAGATCGCGCCCGGACCCGACGGGGCGACCACACTGTTCCTGCTGCAGAACATGTTCGGCGTGTGGCCGGCCGACGGGCGGCCCGCCGCGAGCGTGCCCGGCCTGCGCGATCGGCTGCACCGGTTCGCGGAGAAGGCGGTTCGCGAGGCGGGCACCCAATCCTCATGGGAAGAGCCCGATCTCGAGTTCGAGACGGCGGTGCACCGCTGGATCGACACCGTCATCGACGGACCGGTCGGCTCCGAGCTCGGCGAATTCGTCGCCGACCTCGCCACCCACGCCTGGACCGACTCCCTGGCCCAGAAGCTCCTGCAACTGTGCGGCCCGGGCATCCCCGACATCTACCAGGGCTGCGAGCTGTGGGAGGACTCCCTCGTCGACCCCGACAACCGCCGCCCGGTCGACTTCACCCACCGCTCCCTGCTGCTGCAATCCCTCACCGGCACACCCGACCTCGACCCCACCGGCGCGGTCAAGATGTGGATCGCCGCCTACGCCCTGTGGCTGCGCCGCGAACGCCCCGACTGCTTCGTCGGCGGCACCTACATCCCCCTGTTCGCCTCCGGCGACCGCGATCACCACCTGCTCTCCTACGCCCGCGGCCGCACCGGCGAGATCCCCGAGGTCATCGTCGCCGTCACCCGCCACAGCATCCGCCTCGACGAGGCCGGCGGCTGGGGCGACACCGTCCTGGACCTCCCCCAGGGCCACTGGACCGACCGCCTCACCGGCCACACCTTCTCCGGCCGCGCCCGCCTCGAGAAACTGTTCGCCCGCCTGCCGGTAGCCCTGCTGGTGCGCTGACGGCCCGGCGGGCGGGGACGCTCGCATTCCGATTGCGCGACACGGTGGTTGGTCGACGGTCACCGTCCGCCGAAACCGCGCGCGGCCGATGCTGTGCCCCCCATCGCGATCAGGCGGCGGATTCTGCCGAGCCGCCCTGCGCGCGCAGCGGCAGCGGAACCAGGTCGACCGGTTCGATGAGTTCCGGCGGCACCGGACCGTGGCGGTGCTCGCACCAGCGGTGAATATTGGCCGGGCGGTAGCCTTTTCGCTCCGGGACGGTGGAGGCCAGGAAGCTGTCCTGATCCTCGGGGCGCAGCAGTTTGCGCCAGGAGTCCCAGTAGAAGTGCTGGCTGCGCCAGGTGGTCGCCAACCGCGCGAAGTTCAGGATCCGGAAGCCCGGCTCAGCAAATCGTGCAGGTGCGGCGCGTCGAACGGGCAGCTGCCCAGCAGGGTGTCGAGGCGGTCGTGGTCGAAGGCCAGTCCCTCGGCTTCGGCCTCGGCGATCATCCAGCGCAGGGTGATGTCGGACAGGCCGCAGTCGGCGTAGCCGCCGCCGATATCGCTGTGCACGCCCTCGAACCAGACCTGCTTCACCCGGTCGGGGCGGTCGTAGAGGTCGCGCTGATCGTGGGGGATCTCCCACAGGCAGGGCGCGAAGGCGCGCCGCCGCTCGTCGATGGCCAGCGCTTGGCGTGCGCAGCGCACGATCCGCGAGAGCCGGACATCGTGGAAACGGTGCAGACGCGAGGTGAGCCCCGGGACGCCCATCGCGCCGACGGTGTCGAACACGCCGAGGAAATTGATGACCGGCGTCTCGGCATGGCAGTTCTCGGCGCGGAACGCCGCCCATTCCGGCGGGTCCGGGTCGTCGGGATGCTTCTTGCGGGTCTTGTAGATCTCCAGCGCCTTCGGGTACTTGCCCCCGATGATGGCCTCGTATTTCAGGATCCCGAGCCGGCTGATCATCCCGGCCAGGCTGCGCGCGGTGTACGCGCCGCGACTGAAGCCGAAGATGAAGATCTCGTCGCCGGGTTCCCAGTTCAGGGCCAGCTGCCAGTAGGCGGCCGACAGATTGGCCTCGAGTCCCAGGCCGAACGCCCCGCCCATGAGCTTGTCGGTGGTGAAGCCGCGCGAGCCGGGTCCGGAGACGTAGTTGATGCGCTGGCCGACAGACTTCCCCTCCCGATCCGTCCCGGTCAGCCGCACCGTCTCGGCGATCTTCACGATATTGGACACGGTCGAGCTCGACTCTGCCTTCCACGTGCCGTCGCAACACACCACGAGTCTCTTCATGAACGCCAGCCTCCCGTCCTGACCGTCCGGTTTCACGCGTAGTCGACTACCCGAATAATCGCGCCCCCGCCGCGCGGCCGTTAACCCCGGCCGTGCCCGCACAAGTACCCGCCCGGCCGCTGTTAACACACCGCGTCCGGCCCGCGATCGCTCATGATTCGTTCACGATCGGCGTGGCACGGTGGACCCATGTCCGCCGACGGAGTGAGCGCCCGCATCGTGTGCGTCCTGCTGTGCGAGGACGACGAGCAGCTCGGCGACCGGGTCGCCGACGGACTGCGCACCGCCGGGTTCACCGTCGACCTGACCCGCACCCTCACCGGCGCCGCCCAGCAGTGCGGCGCCGTGCTGATCACCGCGCGCGACAGCCCCGCCGACCGCAGCGAAGGCTACGCCGGCGGCGTGGACGACTTTCCGGCCAAACCCTTCTCGCTGAGCGAGCTGGCCGGGCGGGTCCGGGCGCTGTGCGCGCCGCGCCGCTCCCCGGCGTCGCCGCCGCTCACCGTCGGCGACCTGGTGGTGGACCGATTACGGCGGCGGGTGCGCCGCGCGGGGTACTGCTGACCATGACCACCCGCGAGTTCAGCGCGCTGGAACTGCTGGCCGCCCGCGCCGGCACCCTGGTCTCCGCCGCCGAGATCGCCGTCGTCTGCGGCGATGCCGCGGTGGATCAGGTGATCGCGAAGCTGGATCGCAAGCTCGGCCCGCCGCGCATCCTGCACGCCTCGACGGGGGGATACCTCCTGCACGCCTGAGGAAAGCCCTTCCGGGCAACCGGTCCCGTGTGATCCGACGAGGGGTCGGATCACACGGGACACCGGACTACGTCAGATACCGGTAGGCGGGGGAATTCGGGTCCAGCCGCTGGCCCTGAATAGGCGAGGCATCCAGCCGCTCGATCAACGGCTCCAGGCAGTCCGGGCTGCCCAGCTCGATACCGACCAGCGCCGCACCGGTTTCGCGGTTGTTGCGCTTGACGTATTCGAACAGGGTGATGTCGTCGTCGGGACCCAGGACCTCGTCGAGGAAGCGGCGCAAAGCACCGGGCTCCTGCGGGAAGTCCACCAGGAAATAGTGTTTCAGGCCCTGATGCACCAGCGAACGCTCGATGACCTCACCGTAGCGGAGACGTCGTTATTGCCGCCCGAGAGCAGCACCACCACCGTCGAACCCGCTCGATCTCGACCTCGCGCAGCGCCGCGGACGCGAGCGCGCCCGCCGGCTCGGCCACGATGCCCTCGTTCTGGTACAGCTCCAGCATGGCGGTGCAGATGGCGCCCTCGTCCACGTGCATCATGCGGAAAGAGCCCGCGCCCGAACCGGTTTCGGTACTGGTCAGTAAAGGCAGCGACGCGTGCGAGCGGACCTGCCCGCCGAAGCGCACCACCGCCTGATAGCCGACCGCGCCGACGCGGCGCACGGCCGCGCCGTCCACGAAGGGGTCGATCTCGGGCAGTGTCACCGGGCCGCCGGCCACCAGCGCGGCCGTCATGGACGCCGCCCCGGTGGGCTCGGGCCGCCAGGATCGCGGTCTGCGGCGCGCGTTCGCGCAGATAGGTGGCGATACCGGCGAGACAGCCGCCGCCGCCCACCGGAACCACCACCACATCGGGCGCGAAACCCAACTGCTCGAGGAACTCCGCGGCGATGGTGCCCTGACCGGCCGCGGTGCGCGGATCGTCGAAGGGCGGGACCATGGTCGCCCCGGTGCGGGCCACATCGTCGGCGGCCGCCGCGGCCGCCGCGTCGTAGGTGTCGCCGACGGCGATGAGCTCCACGAATTCGCCGCCGTGGACCCGGATGCGGTCGCGCTTCTGCTTCGGGGTGGTGCGCGGCACGTAGATGCGGCCCCGCACGCCCATGGCCTGGCACGCGAACGCCACACCCTGGGCGTGGTTTCCGGCGCTGGCCGTCACCACGCCCGCGGCCTTCTCCACGTCGGTGAGCTGCACCATGAGGTTGTAGGCGCCGCGCAGCTTGTAGGAGCGCACGGCGGTGAGGTCCTCGCGCTTGAGGTAGACCTCGGCGCCGGTGAGCGCGGACAGGCGCGGATTCCGCTGCAGCGGTGTCGGCTCGATAATGTCCGAAATTCGTTTGGGCGGCCGCATCGATCTCGTCCGCCGTCATTCGGGCAGCGGACCGGACACTTTCTGGGCGACAACAAGCGGATCAGACATCCGAACATGCTATCCGGGGGCGCGCACGCGCTTCGCGCAGCGCCTGGTTAGCGCGCTGCCGCGTACCGTTTGTCCGATCAGTCGCGCGGGCTGAGGACGAAGACCGGGATCTGGCGGGTGGTCTTCTTCTGATATTCGGCATAGTCGGGCCAGACCGCCACCGCCCGTTTCCACCACAGGTCCTTCTCCGCGCCGGTGACCTCGCGGGCGTCGTAGTCCTTGACCCCGTGGGTGTCGCGCAGTTCCACGTGCGGGTCGGCCTTGACGTTCCAGTACCAGACCGGATGCTTGGGCGCGCCGCCCAGCGACGCGACGACCGCGTACTCGCCGTCGTGCTCGACGCGCATGAGCGGGGTCTTGCGGAGCTTGCCGGACTTGTTGCCGCGGGTGGTCAGCAGGATGATCGGTACCCCCTGCAGGGTGGCGCCGTCGGCGCCCCCGGAGTTCTCGAACTTCTCGGCTTGCTCACGCGACCAGTCGGACGGACTCGGTTCGTACTCTCCGTGAAGTGGCATGAACGGGTAACCGCGCGGGCTCGTGTGTTGTTCCCGACAGAAAGTTTCGGTTGCCCGAACTTTGGATCGACGTCTACCCTTACCGTATGGCAGTGGTTCACCCTACGGACATGCGGCGCGTCGATTCGCGCCCCTCCGTGGACATCGCCGGAACGGCGTGGCCGGTCTACAAGCTCGAAGCCTTGTTCGCCGGTGTCGTGGTCTGCCTCACCCTCGCCCTCATCACCGGATCCGCCCAGGCGGCGGTACTGGGCGCAGCCGTCATCGCAGCCCTGCGCTGGGTCGTCGGCAGCGCTCGTCGCTGATCTGTCGTTCGGCTACATCGAACGACAGCGGAGCGGTTTTCGGCGACCCGACCTGGCTGGAGCCGCTCAGCCCGCCAGGCAGCCCGGGCCGAGCAGGCCTTCAGGTCGCCCATCAAGGCCGAGGACGGCGAGACGCGCAGGTTGTCGGCCACCTTCAGTTTGGTGGTGGCGGTCGCGGGAACCGACATGCTTGATGTGGACGTCGGCGGTGCCGGGGTGGCGGGACAGGACGCGCTTGAGTTCGCCGATCTTGTCGGGGGTGCACAGGCGGGTGGGGATGACGACCTGCAGCGGCTTGTCGACGCCGATCGACGAAAGGTCCGGCACCACAAGATCGTTCGCGATCAGCGAGACGCGGTCGTCGCGGGCGTTGACGCGGGCCTTCACCAGGACGATGGCATCCTCGGTGACGTCCATGCCGTAGACCGAGTAGGACTGCGGGAAGAACAGCACCTCGATGCCACCGGTGAGGTCCTCGAGCTGGGCCGAGGCCAGGGCAGGCCGTTCTTGTTCACGCGGCGGGTGACATTGGCGAAGATGCCGCCGATGGTGACCTGCGACCCGTCCTTGATGTCACCTTCGAGGATGGCCGGGATATTGGTGTCCGACTGCGCGGTCAGCACGTGCTCGACGCCGTTGAGCGGATGCCCGGACACGTAGAGGCCCAGCAATCTCCCGCTCCAGGGCGAGCTTGTGCTTGGTCTCCCATTCCTCGTCGGGGACCTTCACGTTGAAGACGCTGGCGATCGAGTCGTCGCCTTCGTCGAGGCCGCCGAAGAGGTCGAACTGGCCGATGGCCTCGGCCTTCTTGGTGGACATGCACGCGTCGATGGCGTCGGAGTGCACCAAGAGCAGGCCCTTGCGCGGATGCCCGAGCGAGTCGAAAGCGCCCGCCTTGATCAGGGATTCGGTGACCTTCTTGGTGCAGGCCACGGCGTCGATCTTGTTCAGGTAGTCGGAGAAGTCGGTGAACTTCGACTTCTCCTTGCGCGCGGCGATGATCGAGGACACCACGTTCGCGCCCACGTTGCGGACCGCGCCCATGCCGAAGCGAATGTCGTTGCCCACCGAGGCGAATTCGATCTCGGACTCGTTGACGTCAGGCGGCAGCACCTGGATGCCCAGGCGGCGACAGTCTGCGAGGTAACGGCGGCCTTGTCCTTGTCGTCACCGACGGAGGTGAGCAGACCGGCCATGTACTCGGCGGGATAGTTGGCCTTGAGGTAGGCGGTCCAGAACGAGACCAGGCCGTATCCGGCGGCGTGCGACTTGTTGAACGCGTAACCGGCGAACGGAAGAATGGTGTCCCACAACGCCTTCACGGCGGGCTTGGAGAAACCGTTCTCCACCATGCCCTGCTCGAAGCCCTCGAACTCGGCTTCCAGGATCTCGGCCTTCTTCTTACCCATGGCGCGACGCAGAATGTCGGCTCGGCCGAGGGAGTAGCCGGCGACCTTCTGCGCGATCTGCATGATCTGCTCCTGATACACGATCAGGCCGTAGGTATCACGCAGGATGTCCTTCAGGGGCTCCTCGAGCTCCGGATGGATGGGCTTGACCTCTTGACGCGCGTTCTTGCGGGTCGGCGTAGTCGTTGTGCGCGTTCATGCCCATGGGGCCGGGGCGATACAGCGCGAGCACGGCGACGATGTCCTCGAAGCCGGTGGGGATCATGCGGCGCAACAGGTCTCGCATGGCGCCACCGTCGAGCTGGAACAACGCCGAGGGTGTCACCGCGCGCGAGCAGTTCGTAGGTGGCCGGGGCTTCCAGCGGCAGCGTGTCCAGGTCGAGTTCGATGCCGCGGTTGTTCTTGATGTTGACCAGCGCGTCACCGATGACGGTCAGGTTGCGCAGACCCAGGAAGTCCATCTTCAGCAGGCCGATGGCCTCACACGACGGATAGTCCCAGCCGGTGATGATCGCGCCGTCCTGGGCGCGCTTCCACACCGGGATCGCGTCGGTCAGCGGCTCGGAGGACATGATGACCGCGCAGGCGTGCACGCCGGCGTTGCGGATCAGGCCCTCGAGCCCGCGCGCGGTCTCGTAGATCTTATTGACATCCGGGTTCGTGTTGATGAGCTCACGAACCTCGGCGGCTTCCTTGTACCGCTCGTGCTCGGGATCCATGATGCCCGAGAGCGGAATGTCCTTGGCCATGATCGGCGGCGGCAGCGCCTTGGAGATCTGGTCGGCGATCGCGAAGCCGGGCTGGCCGAACTGGACGCGCGCCGAGTCCTTCAGCGCCGCTTTGGTTTTAATCGTACCGAAGGTGATCACCTGGGCGACGCGGTCGCTGCCCCACTTGTCGGTGGCGTAGCGGACCATTTCACCGCGGCGACGATCGTCGAAGTCGATATCGATATCGGGCATGGACACGCGCTCGGGTTGAGGAGCGCTCGAACAGCAGACCGTGCGGAATCGGGTCGATGTTCGTGATGCCCATGGCGTAGGCGACCAGCGAGCCGGCCGCCGAACCACGGCCCGGCCGACAATTGATGCCGACCGAGCGGGCGTAGGTGATGAGGTCACCGACGACGAGGAAGTAGGGGGGAAGCCCATTTCGTTGATGACGCCGAGCTCGTACTTGGCGCGGGTGACGTACTCGTGCGGCGGCCCGCTCGGGAAGCGGCGGTCCAGGCCCTGCATCACCTCGTGCTCGAGCCAGGTGGCCTGGGTGTAGCCCTCGGGCACCGGAAGATCGGCATGCGGTCGCGGTGGGCCCACACGTCGTCGTAGGACTGGACGCGCTCGCCGATGAGGACCGTGTTGTCGCAGGCGCCGGGGACTTCGGCGTCCCAGATGGCGCGCATCTCCTCGGCGGACTTGAGGTAGTAGCCGGAGCCGTCGAACTTGAAGCGGGTCGGGTCCGAGAGCGTCTTGCCGGTCTGAATGCACAGCAGCGCTTCGTGATTGCCCGAGTCGTGCTCGTGCACGTAGTGGCAGTCGTTGGTGGCCAGCGGCGGAATGCCCAGCTGCTTGCCGACGTTCAGCAGACCCTCGCGCACCCGGCGCTCGATGGACAGGCCGTGGTCCATGATCTCGAGGAAGAAGTTCTCCGGGCCGAAGATCTCCTGCCACTTGGCCGCGGCCTCCAGGGCCTCGCGCTCGTGGCCCAGGCGCAGCCGGGTCTGTACCTCGCCCGAGGGCAGCCGGTGGTGGCGATGATGCCTTCGGCGTGCTCGGCGATGATGTCGGCGTCCATGCGCGCCCCACTTGCCGAGCTGGCCTTCGATGGAGGCCAGGCTGGACAGTTTGAACAGGTTGCGCAGACCGGTCGCGTTCTCGGCGACCATGGTCATGTGGGTGTAGGAACCCGAACCCGAGACGTCGTCGCTCTTCTGCGACGGGTCGCCCCACAGCACGCGCTTGGTGTTGAACCGGGACTCCGGCGCGATGTAGGCCTCGATGCCGATGATCGGCTTGATGCCCTGTTTCTTGGCGGAGTTGTAGAACTCCGAGGCGCCGTACATGTTGCCGTGGTCGGACATGCCGACGGCGGTCATGCCCAGTCGCGTCGCCTCTTTGAACAAGGGGGTAATCTTCGCCGCGCCATCGAGCATCGAGTACTCGGTGTGGTTGTGGAGATGGACGAATGATCCCGACGAGGCTGACACCCGGACATACTAAGCGGCCCCACCGACGAGTTCCGAAGCCACGCGGAGGAGCAGCACCTGATCGGCGTGGCGGGCCCTGCGTGTCGTGTTGGAGGTCACCCGGAGGCCCGCGCGGCCATGATCGCGAGCCCGCCCGGCGCCCGCCGCGGCGGGTTCGGTTCAGGCCGCGGCGGGTTCGGCGAGGGTAGTGGTGCGACGCGCCGCGTGAGCGCCCCGCACCACCAGCGGCAGCACCCATGCCGACGCGATCTGGTCCAGGCTCATCGCCCCGATGCCCAGGCGATTGTGGACGAATCCGACCGAGAGTCCCAGGCGGGGTTCGGCCCAGCCGAAGGACCCGCCCAGCCCGATGTGCCCGATCCCGCATGCGCTCCCGGCACCGGCAGCGAGTGATAGCCCATATGCCACATCATCGGGATGTAGAACAGCGCGCGATCCAGGCGATAGGTCTCGACGCGCCGCACGGCGGTGATGGTCTCCGGCGACAGGAACCGGCGGCCCTGATGCATGCCGCCGTTGGCGAGCGCGCCGTACACGGTGGCCAGTCCGGTGGCGGTGCACACGCCGTTGCCCGCGCCCAGCTCGGTCTGCAGGATCGGCGGATCGTCGCCTTCGAGCAGTTGATCCAGGCCCGGCAGGAACAGCGCGCGCGCGCCACGGCGCCGACGGCGCCCGGCAGCGAATAGGCGCGGCCCAGCGCGAGCGAGACATAGTCGGCGCCCACCGCCGACAGCTTGTTGCCGGCCAGGACCGCGGCGCTGGTCGGCGACCCGGCCGGGGGCCGGCCCAGGTGGATGCCCTCCGCGCCGAGCGGTTCGGCGACCTCGGTGCGGAACAGTTCGGCCATGCCGCGCCCGGTGACCGCGCCCCGCCAGGCCCGCCAGCAGCCAGCCGTAGGTGAGCGCGTGATAGGTCGGGACGCCCAGCAGGTGATCGGGGTTTGGCGGCGGCCAGGTGGTCTTCCATCATGCGGTGGTCGAGCACGTCGTCGAGGCCGCGGGCGATGGCGGGCAGTCCGTAGAGTCCGGCGCGGTGGGACAGCACCTGCCGCACCGTGATTCGGCCCTTGCCGTTCGCCGCGAATTCCGGCCAGTAGTGGGCAACGGGGGCGTCGTAGTCGATCAGCCCGCGATCGGCGAGCCGGTGGATGACGGTGGCCGCGATGCCCTTGGTGGCGGAGAAGACGATGGCCCCGGTGTCGGCGTCCCAGGCGCGGTGCGGCCGCGCCTCCCCCGTCCAGATCTCGACCAGGGGTTCGCCGCGCAGGTGCACCGTGAGTGCCCCGCCGGCGCCCGGGTGACCGCCGACCAGCCGCGCGAACGTGCGGACCAACGGGCCGAATTCGGCGGCCGCGTAGCCGCCCACCGTGCCGGGCAGGTCGACCAGCCCCGTAGCGTCATTGCTCACGAATTCCACGGTACGAGCGACAGGTCACGCGGGGCAATGTCGACACCCACAGAGTTATTGCCGTTGGCCCAGTGGTTATTCCAGGTGGCCGGGCGGTGACGGTCGCGTTATCAGCGTGAGGTTTTAGCGAGATCGGTAGGCTGATCGGCATGCGAAGGCCGTGGTCGATGGTTGCGGTGGTGCTGGTCGTGATCGCGGCGCTGGTCACCGGATGTTCGTCGTCGAAGCAGCAGTCCGCGCCCGCGGTCACCGTGACCGGGAACTGGCGCGGGGACATCGAGGTGCCGGACCATCCGCTGACGGTCGGGGTCAGCTTCACCGCGGACGGCAAGGCGACCATCGACATTCCGGCACAGGGCGTCGTGGACGGGCAGCTGGCCGACGTGCAGACGTCGCCCGACGCCGTGACCTGGACGATCACCAAGATTCCGGGCAAGCCGTCGTTCCGGGGCGTCTATGACAAGGCATCCGACAGCATCAAGGGACAGTTCACCCAGTCCGGGCAGACGTTCCCGCTGACCCTGACCCGCGGCAAGGTCGAGGGCCCGCCGCGACCGCAGGAACCGAAGCCGCCCTACCCCTACAAGTCCGAGGACGTCAGCTACCGCAGCGGCGACATCACCCTCGCCGGGACGCTGACCGAGCCGCAGACCGGCGGGCCGTTCCCCACGGTGGTGCTGATCAACGGCAGCGGCGCCAACGACCGCAATGAGGAACTGCTGGGCCACAAGCCGTTCCTGCTGCTCGCCGACACCCTCACCCGTGCGGGTTACGCGGTGCTGCGCACCGACAAGCGTGGCGTCGGCGGGACCGGCGGGCATCTGGACAGTGCGAGCTACCGGGATCTGACCGACGACATCGCCGCCGGAATGGCCTTCCTGCACGGGCGTTCGGACATCGACGCCAAACGGATCGGGCTGCTCGGCCACAGCGAGGGCGGGTATCTCGCGCCGCTGTACACGCAGCGGCCCGGCAGCGGGGTCGCCTTCGTGATCATGATGGCGGGACCGTCGGTGCCCGGCTCGGATGTGCTGCTGGAACAGAATCGACTGATCCTGACCGCGCAGGGGGCGACGCCGGAGCAGGTCGACAAGCAGGTCGGATTCACCTCCGCGCTGTCGGGGCTGCTCTGCAAGGGCGATGCGGCGGCCGCGAAGAACTACGTGCGGCAGCACAACGACACCCTCCCGGCGGACGAGCGGCTCTCCGAGGAGGCGATGGACCAGCTGGTCACGCCGTACATGGCGGCCCTGGTCTGCTACGACCCGGCCCCGGCGCTGTCGGCACTGCGGGTTCCGGTGCTGGCGTTCTACGGCAGCAAGGATCTGCAGGTGCCCGCGGCCCAGAACGAGGGCCCGGCGCGAACGCTGCTGGCCTCCGACCCGGACGCCACCGTCACCGTGTTCGACGGGCTCAACCACCTGATGCAGCCCGCCGACAAGGGCTCTCCCGGCGAATACGCCGCGATCCAGACCACCATCGACCCGCAGGTGCTGACCGCCGTGACGGGGTGGCTGACCCAGCGGTTCCCCACCGGCCACTGAACAGATCGACCGGTACGCCCGTATCGACCGAAAAGATGGCGCACGTGCGCACCGATTGCGAGAGTGGTGTCGTGGGAATCTACGAAGATCGCATCCTGCCCCGGCTGGTCGACCTGTGCTGCGGCTCGAAAGCCATGAACGGCGAACGCAAACGGGTCTGCGCCGGGCTGCACGGCCGCGTCGTCGAGATCGGCTTCGGATCCGGCCGCAATGTGCCGTTCTACCCCGAGCAGGTGAAGTCGGTGAGCGCCGTCGAACCCGCCGACCTGGGCTGGCGCATGGCCGCCGGACGGCTGGCCGCCGCAACGGTTCCGGTGGAACGCGCCGGCCTGGACGGGCAGGCCCTGCCGTTCGAGGACGACAGCTTCGATTCCGCGCTGTCGACCTGGACGCTGTGCACCATTCCCGATGTCGGGGCCGCACTCGCCGAGGTGCGCCGGGTATTGGTGCCCGGCGGCACTTTTCATTTCGTCGAGCACGGCCTCGCACCGGATCCCGGTGTGCGGAAATGGCAGCACCGGCTCAATCCGATCCAGCAGACGGTGGCCGGTGGCTGCCATCTCAACCGCGATATCCCGGGATTGATCGAGGCCGCGGGATTCGAGATTCGCGACATCGACCGCTATTACCAGCAGGGCCCGAAACCCTACGTGGCGTTCTCCCTCGGCGTCGCGGTCGCGTAGAAACTACTGCGGCCAGCCGCCGTACGGGACGGTGATCAACTCCATGTAATGGCCGACGGGATCGAGGAAATAGATCCCCCGGCCCCCGTCATTGTGGTTGATCTGGTTGACGCCCTGCTGACGCGGATCGGCCCAGTACGTCAGGCCGTACCGCTTGATCTTGTCGTAGGCGGCGTCGAATTCTTCCTCGGAAACCAGGAAGGCGTAATGCTGCGGCTGTGGCTCACCCTCGAAACCCGGCGGCAGAGCGGCGAAGTCGAAGGTCACGCCATTCCCGACGGTAATCGGAATGAACGGACCATACGGCTTGCCCACCTCCACCCCGAGGATGTCCGCCCAGAACTCGACGGAGACTCGATTGTCCGTGCACGCGACAATGGTGTGATTGAACTGGATAGTGATAGGAATTCTCCTGCGTTCGTGACGATCCCGACCCTGGACCGGTACAAGTCGGCCGACAGGAGCACCGCCACGCATTCGACGTTAACGATTCGCCCGAGAGTTCTTCAAGGCCGATGTGCCGACCGTCACATACCCGCGTGATCAGCCGCGCCGGGGCGCCGAGTACTCCTGCTCCGGGCGGCCGGTACTGCCATAGCGCAGTTGCATGCGCAGATCCCCCATGCCGACCAGGTTCGCGAGATAGCGCTGGGCGGTGGCCCGCGAGATGCCGATGGCGGCCGCCACCTGGGCGGCCGACAGCGCCGAGTCGGCGCTCCGAACCGCTTGCAGCACCAGATCTTTGGTGGGTGATGCGGCAGCCGTGACACCGGTCGCCGACACGCTCGCCGCAGCGGCCCCGGGGCGCAGCGCCGCCAGCGCGGCGTCCACATCGGCGGCGGTCACCTCCGGCCCCCCCAGCAGCCGCCGGTATCGCGCGTAACCCGCCAGCCGGGCGGCGAGCACCGCGTGATCGAACGGCTTCACCAGATAGCCCAGCGCCCCGGCCGACAACGCCGCCCGCACCGTCTCCGATTCCGTTGCCGCGGTGAGCATCATGGCGTCGCAGGCGATCTCGCGCACCAGGTCCACCCCGGACCCGTCGGGCAGATAGACGTCCACCAACGCCAGCTCGAACGAGCCCTCGGCCAGGACCGCCCGCGCGGCGGCGATCGAATTCACCGTCGCCCCCACCACGAATCCCGGTAGCGCCGACACGATTCCGGCATGCAGATTGGCGACCCGGAAGTCGTCGTCGACCACCAGCACGCTCAGCTCTCCTCGGTCCACGCCGCCTCCTGTTCGGTCAGTACACCCGGCATCCGGGCGATGAACTCCGCGCCCGGCAGCCGGGCCGAATCCTCCCGCACCCCACCGGGATCGCCGAGCAGCACCTCGCCGCCCCACGCCCGGGCCACCTGCCGCGCCAGCGCCAGCCCCAGGCCGCGCCCGCCCGGCCCGCCACCGGACTTGGTCGAGACCCCTTCGGCGAAAATCGAATCCGCCACGGCAGGATCGACGCCCGCACCGCTGTCGGCGATGGCGATGTGCAGTGTCGCGGCCTCCTGCACCAGCTCCACCTCGACGAGCGGTACGGCCCCGCCGGCTGCGGCGGCGTCGATCGCGTTGTCGAGCAGATTGCCGAGGACCGTCGTGACATCCACGGGGGCGGCGAGATTGGCGTCGATCCAGGTGTTGGGGCCGAGGCGCAGGTGGACGCCGCGCTCGCGGGCGTGGGCGGCCTTGGCGGCGAGGAAGGCCTGCAGGTAGGGGTCGCGGATGGCGTCCACGCCGGGCAGGGTCGCGCCGAGCGGGCCGGAGCCGAGCAGTTCGCCGAGGTAGCGGGTGGCCTCGTCGGGGCGGCCGGTGTGGAGCAGGCCGCTCAGCAGGTGCAGGCGGTTGGCGAATTCGTGGCGCTGGGCGCGCAGGACGGTGCTCATGGTGGAGACGGCGTCGAGCTGGCGGGTCAGCGATTCCACGTCGGTGCGGTCGCGGACGGACAGGACCGCGCCGAGGGTGCGGGCGTCGCGGGTGACGGTGCGGGCGGTAACAACGACGATGCGGTCACCGACGGCCGCCTGGACCGGGTGGCCGTCGGCGGCCCGGAAGGCTTCCAGCACACGGGGAGTCAGGCCGATGGCGTCCACGGCCGACCCCGGCTCGGGGTCGATGCCGAGCAGGCGGCGCGCCTTCTCGTTGACGACGGTCGTCCGCCAGGCGGCGTCGACGGCGACCACGCCCTCGCCGATGCCGTGCAGCACCGCATCCTGCTCGCGGACCAGCTCGGCGAGTTCGGATGGTTCGAGGCCGAGCGTGAGACCGTGCCAGCGACGGGCCAGCAACACCGATCCGGCAATGCCCGCGAGCAGCGCGCCGCCGACCAGCAGCCCGGCCCGGCGCAGATCCCCCAGCAGCTGATCGTGCACGGCCGCGGTCGAAATGCCGACGCTCACCTCACCCACGACCCGGCCGCCGGCCGCCGCGTCCGGTTGCAGCACGGGCACTTTCGCGCGCACGGACTCCCCCAGGGTGCCGTGCTCCTGGATCACGACCTCCCCGCCGGCCAGGGCGCGGGAGGGGTCGGTGCTGACCATTTCGCCGAGACGGGCGGGGTCGGGGTGAGCCAGGCGGATGCCTGCGTCGTCGGTGATCACCACGAACAGGGCACCCGTGCGCAGCCGGGCATTGTCGGCGATCTGCTCGAGTTCGCCGTCGGCGAGTTCCTGCCGCAGCGCGGGACCGGCGGGCAGCGGGCTGTCGGCGTAGCGGGCGACCGCGGCGCGGACCTGCGGGTCGGAGGCGACGGTGCGGGCGATGGCGAGGGCGCGCTGGCCGTACTCGCCGGACAGGCGATCACCGCTGACGTAGGCGAAGACGCCGAAGGCCAGGCCGAGGGTCAGGCCCACCACCGCGATCTGCAACAGCAGGATCTGGGTCCGGAGCCGGACGGAGCGGGGGCCGCGCGAGAACACGCCGCCAGTGTAGACAACCTCCCGCAAACCGGATGAGCAGAATGCGCAAAACGGTCGAATCGCCGCTTGTGTGACTTGCGCGCACAACCGGGCCCGGTGTGACCCGGCCCACGTAGCTTCACTCCGACGCCGCAGCGGCGGCACTGGAAACGGAGCGGTAATGAGCACAACGACCACTGAACGTGGTGGCGGTGAGCCGGGCGGCACGGCCCCGCGGATCAACACGGCAACCCTGATCGAACTGCGCGGCGCGACCAAACGGTTCCCCGGCAACAACGGCGGCATCCACACCGCGGTGCGCGACCTGAACTTCGCCGTCGCCGCGGGCGAGTTCGTCGCCGTCGTCGGCCCCACCGGCTGCGGCAAATCCACCACACTGTCGCTGGTCTCCGGCCTGGAACCGGCGTCGGCCGGCCGAACCCTGGTGCGCGGCAAGGACGTCCGCGGCATCCCCGACGGCGTCGGCTACATGTTCCAGCAGGACGCGGTACTGCCGTGGAAATCGGTCCTCGAGAACGTGGCGCTGGGCCCCAAGTTCCGCGGCGTCGGCAAGGCCGAGGCGCGCGAACGGGCGGCCCGCTGGGTACGCACGGTCGGGCTCGGCGGGTTCGAGAACTACTACCCGCATCAGCTGTCGGGCGGCATGCGCAAGCGCGTGGCCCTGGCCCAGACCCTGGTCAACGATCCCGAGATCATCCTGATGGACGAGCCGTTCAGCGCGCTCGACGTGCAGACCCGCCAGCTCATGCAGGACGAGCTGCTGCGCGTGTGGTCGGGCACCGACTCGAGCAGCCCCGAGAAGGGCCGGGCCGCAGTCATCTTCGTGACACACGATCTGGAGGAGGCCATCGCCCTCGCCGATCGGGTGGTCGTCATGACCGCGAGCCCCGCGACGGTGTGCGGTGACTTCCGGGTCACCCTGGACCGGCCCCGCGATGTCGAGGAGGTGCGGCTCACCGAGGAGTTCCGCGACCTCTACAAGGAGATCTGGGAAACGCTGCGCGATCAGGTCGAGGCGGCCCGCACGAAGGGAGCGGCCAGTGTCGCTTGATGTCACGGCGATCGAGAAGACCGCCACCGCCGCACCGGAATTCGAGGTGGAGACCGAGGAGCAGATCCTCGCCCGGGTCCGCAACCAGGCCCGCCGGAACAAGATCCGCACCTGGAGCCTGCGCGCCCTGATCGTGGCCGTGTGGCTGGGCTCCTGGCAGCTCACCGCCACCTACTGGATCGACCCGTTCTTCTACTCCAAGCCGTCGCTGATCTGGGATCGCCTGGTCGAATGGTTCACCGAGGGAACGCAGTTCGGCTCCATCTGGCTGCAGCTGTACACCACCGTGCAGGAGGCGGTGCTGGGCTTCGCGATCGGCACCGTCGCGGGCATCGTGCTCGGTGTGCTGCTGGGCCGCTCCCGCTACTGGGCCGATGTGCTGGCCCCGTTCATCAAGGCGCTCAACGCGGTGCCGCGCATCGTGCTGGCCTCGCTGTTCATCATCTGGTTCGGACTGGGATTGCAGTCCAAGGTGGCGACGGTGGTGGTGCTGGTGTTCTTCGCGGTGTTCTTCAACGCGTTCACCGGCGCCCGCGAGGTGGACGGCAATGTCATCGACAATGCCCGGATCCTGGGCGCGAGCCGCCGCCAGGTGCTCGGCTCGATCGTGCTGCCCAGCGCCACCACCTGGATCCTGTCGTCGCTGCACACCGCGTTCGGTTTCGCCCTGATCGGCGCGGTGGTCGGCGAGTACGCCGGCGCCGGCAAGGGTCTGGGCCTGCTGATCAGCAACGCGCAGGGCACCTTCGACGCGGCGGGCATCTACGCGGGCATGATCATCATCACCGTGGTGGCGCTGGTCGCCGAATGGCTGATCGGGCTGGCGGAGAACCGGCTGCTGAAATGGCGGCCGTCGCAGTCCGGCTCGGGACACGGGATCTGAGCCGTGAAGTACCGCAAGCATATTGCCGTGATCCTGCTGGCCGTCGCCTCGCTGCTGCTGGCGACCGGCTGCCGCGACTCCCGCACCATCCCGACGGCGAACGGGCGGCCGCAGATCACCATCATGGTGGGCGGCCTGGAGAAGGTCATCTACCTGCCGGCCATGCTGACCGAGCGGCTGGGCTTCTTCAAGGACAACGACCTCGACGTACATCTGCTGGGTGAACAGTCCGGCGCGAACGCCGAGACCGCGCTGCTCACCGGCGATGTCCAGGCGGTGGTCGGCTTCTACGACCACACCATCGATCTGCAGGCCAAGGACCAGTGCCTGAAGACGGTCGTGCAGTTCGCCGACGTGCCGGGCGAGGTCGAGCTGGTGTCGAAGCAGGACGCGGAGTCCATCAAGTCCCCCAAGGACTTCCGGGGCAAGAACCTGGGCGTGACGTCGCTGGGTTCGTCCACCGACTTCCTCACCCAGGCCCTGGCCGGGCAGGCGGGATTGACCACCTCCGACTACACCCGGGTGAAAGTCGGTGCGGGCCAGACCTTCATCGCCGGTATGAACCACAACGGCATCGACGCGGGCATGACCACCGATCCGACCGTCGCCAAGATGGTCACCTCGGGTGACGCCCAGGTGCTGGTGGACATGCGCAACGAGCAAGGCACCCGCGCGGCGCTCGGCGGGCTGTACCCGGCCGCCTCGCTCTACATGCGCTGCGAGACCGTCGCGGCGCACCCGGACATCGTGCAGAAGCTGGCGAACTCCTTCGTCGAGACCCTGCGCTGGATCAAGACGCACTCCCCCGAGGAGATCGCCGCCAAGATGCCCGCCCAGTACGCGGGCGGTGACCCGAAGCTCTACGTCAAGTCCATCACCGACTCGATCACCATGTTCAACGGTGACGGGCTGATGAAACGCGAAGGCGCGGAGAACGTGCTGCGCATCCTCGGTCAGTACTCCCGCAATGTGGCCCCGGTCCGCGACCGCATCGACCTGAACGCCACCTACACCAACGAGTTCGTCACCAAGGCCCAGGGCGCACGCCAACCCTGACCCGGCCGCCCGGAACCGCACATCGCATGAGGGGTGTGCGGTTCCGCGTCAGGCGGCGGTCTTCGCGGTGCGCCGGCGCGGCGCACCGCGTCGACGGTGAAGATGGCCAGCGCCAGCCAGATCAGCGCGAAGCCGGCCCAGCGGGAGGCGGGCATCGGTTCGTGGCCGACCACGACACCCCAGGTGAGCTGCAGCGCGGGCGTCAGGTATTGCAGGATTCCCATGGTGGACAACGGGACTCGCGGGGCCGCCAGCGCGAACAGCACCAGCGGGACCAGGGTGACCGGACCGGTCAGCATGAGCAGACCGGTGTGCGCGGCCGAGGAACCGAACGTCGCGTTGCCGGTCAGCGCGATCACCACGACCGCGATCAGCGCGAACGGCGCCGCCGCCAGCCCCTCCGCCGCCAGCCCGGGCAGTGCGTCCAGCCGGATCACCTTCTTGACCAGCCCGTAGGTGGCGAACGAGCAGGCCAGGATCAACGCGATCCACGGCGGCCGCCCGTAGTCGACGGTCAGCACGATCACCGCGGACGCGCCCAGCCCGAGCGCCACCCACTGCGGGGCGCGCAGCTTCTCGCGAAAGATGAGGACGCCGAACGCCACCGTCACCAGCGGATTGATGAAGTAGCCGAGCGCGCATTCCACCACGTGATGGGAGATGACGCCGTAGACGTAGACGCCCCAGTTCAGCGAGATGGCGGCCGAGGCCACCGCGGCCAGCCGCCAGGTCCGCGCGTCGATCCGCCGCAGCTCCCCCAGCCGCCCGGCGACCAGCAGCGCCAGCAGCGCGACGACCAGGGTCCACAGGATCCGTTCGACCAGCACCTCCCCCGCGCTGGCGAAGGACAGCAAACCGAAGAACGCGGGGAACAGGCCCCACAGGAAGTACGCGCCGGCCCCGAAGGCGATGCCGGTGTCCCGCTCGCCGCCGTGCCGCCCGAACCGGCCGCGCCACCCCCGCTCGGCCGTCACGACGCCGACGGCACTGCCGGCCGGAGCCGGGTGCGGGGCGGGGGACTTCGGGTGCTGATGTCCTTCGGCCACCCAATTACGTTAGCGTGCGCAACAAGTCCATCTCCTCCCAATTTCCCACACCCGATCCGGTGTCCGATTTGCCCGAATTGCCGCTGACCTGGAACAGCTCCGCCGATTCGACACCGTCGAAAGCAGCTACACCTGGGTTAACGGCCGGGAGGGCTAGCCTGGTCGGCATGTCGATCACCGCGCAGGCAGCGAGTCCGCCCAGCCCACCCGCACTGGGGCTCACCTCCGCCGAGGTGGCACAGCGGCGGCAGGACGGACTGACCAACGACGTGCCGGAGCGGGCCAGCCGGTCCGTCAAGGACATCGTCAAGGCCAACGTGTTCACCCGGATCAACGCGATCCTCGGCGTGCTGTTCATCCTGGTGCTGGCCACCGGATCGATCATCGACGGCATGTTCGGCCTGCTGATCATCGCCAACAGCGCGGTCGGCATCATCCAGGAGATCCGGGCCAAGAACACCCTCGACAAGCTGGCCATCGTCGGACAGGCCAAACCGATGGTGCGCCGCGACGGGCAGGCCACCGCCGTCACGCCGCAGGAGATCGTGCTCGACGACATCATCGAACTCGGCCCCGGCGACCAGATCGTCGTCGACGGCGAGGTGATCGAGTCCGAACTGCTGGAAGTGGACGAGTCGCTGCTCACCGGTGAGGCCGACCCGATCGACAAAACCCTTGCCGCACCCATCATGTCGGGCAGCTTCGTGGTGTCCGGCAGCGGCGCCTACCGGGCCACCAAGGTCGGCAAGGACGCCTACGCCGCCAAGCTCGCCGACGAGGCCAGCAAGTTCACCCTGGTCAAGTCCGAACTGCGCTCCGGCATCGACACCATTCTGAAAGTCATTACCTACCTGCTGATTCCGGCGGGCCTGCTGTCGATCTACAACCAGCTGGTGTCCTCCAAGGAATCCTGGCGGCCCGCCGTCAACGGCATGGTGGCCGCGCTGGTGCCGATGGTGCCCGAGGGCCTGGTGCTGATGACCTCCATCGCCTTCGCGGTCGGCGTGGTCCGGCTCGGCGCGCGCAAGTGCCTGGTGCAGGAGCTGCCCGCCATCGAGGGCCTGGCCCGGGTGGACGTGGTGTGCGCCGACAAGACCGGCACGCTCACCGAGAACGGCATGCGGCTGGCCGAGATTCGCGCGGTCGACGGCCGCGGTGCGGCGGCGTCCGGCGACGGCAAGGCCTCCGAGGGCAGCCAGGAGCTGCGCGACGTGCTGGCCGCCCTCGCCGCCGACGACCCGCGCCCCAACGCCAGCGTCCTCGCCATCAAGGAAGCCCTGCCCGATGCCCCGGGCTGGCAGTCCACCGGACTCGCGCCGTTCTCCTCCGCCAAGAAGTGGAGCGGCATGTCCTACGGCGAGCACGGCAACTGGCTGATGGGCGCCCCCGACGTGCTGCTGGATCCCGACACCGAGATCGCCGCCACCGCACAGGAGATCGGGGCCAAGGGGCTGCGTGTGCTGCTGCTGGCCCGCAGCGACCGGCCGGTCGACGCGCCGGACGCGCCCGGCCAGGTCACCCCGGCCGCGCTGGTGGTGCTGGAGCAGAAGGTGCGCCCCGACGCCAAGGGAACCCTCGAATACTTCGCCTCCCAGCATGTTTCGACCAAGGTCATCTCCGGCGACAACGCGGTATCGGTCGGCGCGGTCGCCTCTTCGCTCGGGCTGTCCGGCGGCGCCGATCCGGTCGACGCCCGCGACCTGCCGACCGACCAGAACGAACTCGCGGACGTGCTCGACCACAAGACCGTGTTCGGCCGGGTCCGCCCGGATCAGAAGCGCGCCATGGTCGGCGCGCTCCAGTCCCGCGGCCACACCGTCGCCATGACCGGCGACGGCGTCAACGACGTGCTCGCCCTCAAGGACGCCGACATCGGCGTCGCCATGGGCTCGGGCAGCCCCGCCACCCGCTCGGTGGCGCAGATCGTGCTGCTGGACAACAAGTTCGCGACGCTGCCCTATGTGGTGGCCGAGGGCCGCCGGGTGATCGGCAATATCGAGCGGGTCTCGAACCTGTTCCTCACCAAGACCGTCTACTCGGTGGTGCTGGCGTTCCTGGTCGGCATCGCGGGCATCGGGTCGCAGATCTTCCACTACAAGGCGATCGGCTACCCGTTCCTGCCCCGCCACGTGACGATCGCCGCCTGGTTCACCATCGGCATCCCCGCCTTCATCCTGTCGCTGGCGCCCAACAACGAGCGCGCCCGCACCGGATTCGTCGGGCGCGTCATGCGTTTGGCCATCCCCTCGGGCGTGGTGATCGGCGTGATGACGTTCATCTCCTACCTGATCGCCTACAAGGGTCCCGACGCCGGCGACACCGCGAAGGTGCAGGCGGGCACCACGGCGCTGATCACCCTGCTGATCGTCGCGGTGTGGGTGCTGGCCATCGTGGCGCGGCCGTGGAACTGGTGGAAGATCCTGCTGGTCGCGGGTTCCGTTGCGGGATACCTGATCCTGTTCTCGGTCCCGTTCACCCGGCACTTCTTCAAACTCGACCCGTCCAATGTCGCGTTGACGACCTCCGCGGTCATCTGCGGCGCGATCGGTGTGGTGCTGGTCGAGGTGGCGTGGTGGTTCAGCGCCAAGTATCTCGGCGAGTCGCCGCACACGCCGGTCATCGCCGACGAAAACGACTGAACCGCGCGGCATTCCGGAGCGGCGGTGCACCTCACGGTGTGCCGCCGCTCCGGCATTTCCAAACTGGTCGTATGGTTCGGCTCGCCGGGTTGTCGGCCGTCCTGGGCAGTAATCGAATTCGCAGGTACCTTGTGCGCCATGGAGGTCTTGCTGCATCAGCTCGACGCATTCGCCGATGCACCGTTCACGGGCAACCCCGCGGCGGTGATGCCGCTGCTGTCCTGGCTGCCCGACGACCTGCTGCAGCGGCTGGCCGAGGAGAACAACCTCGCCGAGACCGCCTTCTACACCTCCGCGCTGCCGGCGGAAGCGGGTGTGCCGCCGGACAACTCGCCCGCCTTCCACCTGCGCTGGTTCACCCCCACCACCGAGGTCGACCTGTGCGGGCACGCCACCATGGCCACCGCCGCCCAGATCCTCGACGACATGCACCCCGGCGCGGACCGCGTCCACTTCTACACCCGCAGCGGATGGCTACGCGTCGACCGCGACCGCGACGATCTGGTGCTGGACCTGCCCTCGGTGTCGTCGGTGGAAATCGATGCGCACGAGGAACTTCCGCAGCTGCTGGCCAAGGCGCTCGGGGTGCGCCCGCTGCGCGCCTTCGACGGTACCGACGTGGTGCTCGTCGTCACCGCCGAACACGAAGTGCGCGAATCCCGCCCGAACTTCGCCGCCTTCCCCGAACTGAAGCGCGCCGCCATCCTCACCGCCGCCGGTACCGAGGTCGACTTCGTGTCCCGCGTGTTCGCCCCCGGACAGGGCATTCCGGAAGACCCGGTCACCGGGTCCGCGCACGCGCAGCTCACCCCGCTGTGGAGCCGCGAACTCGGCCGCACCAGCCTCACCGCCCGCCAGCTCTCCCGCCGCGGCGGCTCCCTGCGCTGCGCCCTCACCGGCGACCGGGTCCGGCTCACCGGGCGCTGCCGCCGCTACCTCGACGGCGTGGTCCGGCTGCCGGACTGAGAGCCGCTGCCCGACTGGAGAATTCGGGACGGGCAGCGAGCCCTCGAGCACCGTCAGCGAGCGACGATCTGCCGCGTGAGGGTGTCCAGATCGGCCGCAGCGTAGCCCGGGTAGCCGTGCAGCAGCTCCCGCCACTCGACCGGAACCGCCGACGCACCCCAGCGCGCACCCAGCAGACCACCCGCGATGGCCGCCGTGGTGTCGGTGTCGCCGCCCGCGCGGACCGCCAGCTCCAGTGCGGCCGGAAGGGTTTCGGCGTGGGTGATCGCCCACCACGCGGTCTGCAGGGCGTGCACGACCCAGCCGTTCTTGGCGAAGTCCGACGGGGCGCCGCTTTCGGCCTTGTCCAGCAACGGTTCCCAGAAGCCGGTGTCCACCTGCGAGAGCGCCTCGCGCAAGCCGTCGTAGGTGCCGAACAGGACGGCGTGGCGGATGCCGAGGGTCCAGAGTTTGCACGCCTGCATGGCCTGCATGTCGTAGTGGGTCAGCGAGCTCACCAGTTTGGCTGCCTTGCCGCACTTCTCGGCATTGTCGAGATAGGCCAGGGCGACCGGGGCGGTCCGCATCAGCGACCCGTTCCCCGCCTTGAGACCGGGCAGATCGTGCGCCCGCAGCTGCATGGCGCGCCCGGTCCGATCGCGGTGCTCGAGCACCTGACGCGTCTGATTGCCGATGTCCACCGGCTTGGCGTCCCACCACGCCACGAACTCGGCGGCGACCGCGTCCAGCCCCTCCGGGCTGCACAGATCCCCGACCCGGGCGGCAGCGCACGCCACCGCGACCGCCATGGAGGTGTCGTCGGTCCACTCCCCCGGCGCCCACTGGAACGCCCCGCCGCCCTTCATCCGGATCTCCACGTCCGGACCCGGATGGGTGAACTCGTAGCCGGCGCCCAGCGCGTCGCCCGCCGCCGTCCCCAGCAGCACCCCTGCGGCCCGGTCGGCCTGCTCCGGCGTCAATTCCATCTGTGCTCGCCTCTCCCACTCCGATGCGTCCACCTCGACCACGCGGGTCGAACTACCACGACGTTACTCACTCCGAGGCCCCGCCGACCCGCGCATCCGCCGTCTTTACGGGTTCTGGACTACCCTCGGAAACACTCCGTCGCCGTGTCGCCGCCGCCGTTCGTTCCGTGCACGCCCGCCCCGCCACTCGGATGGAAATCCGGAGGTGCTGCCGATCATGAACCAGTCAGCAGACCAGAACGCCGGGCATCCCCTGTCCGCGCCGCTGGCCCCCGTCCCCGGCTCCGGGCACATCTTCGACGTCACCCGCCGCCTCAGCACCGTCGACATGGACGAGAACCGCTACCTGCGCATCGACGGCATCGCCCGGCACCTGCAGGACGCCGGGTGGACCACCTCGCGCACACCGGCGCGCTCGAATCCCACCCGCACTGGATCGTGCGGCGCACCGTCATCGACGTGCTGCGCCCGATCACCTGGCCCACCCGGCTCCGCGTCCGCCGCTGGTGCTCGGGCGTCTCGCCGCGCTGGTGCACCATGCGCGTCCGCATCGACTCGGAGGGCGACGGCGGCCTCGTCGAGACCGAAGGCTTCTGGATCCATATGAACAAGAAGACGATGAGCCCCTCCCGGCTGGCCGACGAATTCTTCGAACTCATGAGCACCACCACCGACGATCACCGCCTGCACTGGCGGCAATGGCTCGACGCACCCCTGCCCCCGACCGACGGCACCCCATACCCGCTGCGCCGCACCGACACCGACCACTTCCGGCACATCACCAACACCGCCTACTGGCACGCCGTCCACGAATTCACGGCCGACGCAACCGAACTCACCCGGGGCCCGCATCGGTTCGTGCTCGAACACAACAAACCCATCCGCTTCGGCGAGATCCTCGACGTCCACGCCGACCGGACCGACGGCGCCCTCACCCTGTGGTTCGCCGTCGATCACGACACGCGCGCCATCGCCCAGCTCCGACGTCTCGAGGAGGACTGATGCTCCCGAAACCCGTTTCCGCCCAGGACCTCAACATCTACGGCCGGGCCGATCTCCCCTGGCAGCGAGTCCTCGAAGCCCTCGAGGTGGCCATCGGCCTCCCCGAGACGGCCGAATTCCTCGGCACGGTAAGCCCTTCCGGCACGCCGAGCTCCGCCGGAATCGGCTGCGTCGAAGCCGACGGCCACATCTACTTCACCAGTGGCCCCGCCGCCAGGAAGTCCCGAAACCTGGCCTCGAACCCGAACTGCACGCTGTCCCTCCGCCTCCCCGGAGTCGACCTGGTCCTCTCCGGGGAAGCCCAGCGAGTGACGGACGCGGCCGAACTCGACCGCGTCACGGCCGTCTACCGCGCGGGCGGCTGGCCCGCGGAACGATCGGGCGACGATGTCACCGCGCCCTACAGCGCCCAGAGCGCGGGCCCGGCGCCATGGCACCTATACCGCTTCACCATTCACACCGCGGTCGGGGTGGCGCTGACGGACCCGCATGGGGCCACTCGCTGGCAGTTCACGCACTGAGGGCTGGAGTTGTCACACGCGCCTCAGATGCACCAGATGACACTTCCCAGATCGAAGCACCACGCGGCCGATCCGAACGATCCGTCGACCTGGGTCGCGGCGGACGCCGGCGGCGCCGCAGCGGTGGAATCGGCGGTGGCCGCGGGCGCGGCCAGCACGAGCAAGGGCGCCGCAAATACCGTCGCCGCTATGGTTTTGGTGAATTTTCTAGACATTTTGCTTCCTTACCACGAGCTTTTGTGATGTCCGCGTACTACCAGGCTGCGTTGCCGAGTGACCGGACTTGACCGCAATTGCGTCGCACACCGAATCGGTGTTGCGACACCCGATTCGCTCCTTGGTGAAGTAGTAATCCTTGTGAAGCACATGAAGCGTCCCGATCGGAACGCGCAGTGGGCCGGCCGAGAGCTACCGCATCGACCTGACCGGACAAGACGTCAAGTGGAACGACGCCAGGCAACAGCTTACTCCCGGCTACCGGCAGATTCGGTCGGAGCGAGCACATTTAGTTGATGAATATTCCGCATAAGCGACCTAGGGCCGAGCGTGGTGCACAACCGCATCGGCAACCAGCGCCGCACCAGCAACCAGCAGCAAGACCCGAACCGACAAGGGCCCGAACCGTTTCAACCCCCGCACCAGTCCCCGATAGAACCGCCGAGACCGACCTGTCTTCAAGGTCGAGGTGAACAGCACCAGCATCGGCGGCAGCAACGCGATCAAGCAGTAGGCGACGATGATCAACGGCCAGACCGAGGGCCGGGGATCGCGAGCCGAGATCATGGTCAGCGCAGCCAGATAGGGAACGGCGGTGGGCGCCTGTCCCAGGCCGATCGCCACGCCGACGAACCCGAGCAGCAAGGGCCGCCGCCGCGCCTCGAGCGCCCACTGCGGAACCGCCGCCGCGCTACCGCCCTTCGATCCGCGCAGGCTGCCGAGCACCAGCAGGACGATCCCCGCGAGCAACTCGGCCCAGTACCGCATCGCCGGGGTGATGTCGAGGCTGACGAGGTCGGTGAGGAAATGCAGGCCCAGCACGAAGGTCAGGCCGAAAACCGTTGTGACGGCGAAGACTCCGGCCAGGAAGCTGAGCGCGCCGGGCACCGGCGAACGGCGGCTCAGGCGGCTGTCGTACACGACCGCCGTCGTGACGCCCACCAGCAGCACGTCCAATGAGTCGAGGAACGCGAATCCGGTGAGAGCCAGCAGGAACAGCAGCATCGGTCAGCCGGCGGGGACGGGGCCGTCGTCGGGTCCCGGGACCGCGGCCTCACGCTGCTCGGGTAGCAGCGGCGAGACCGCGAAGACGGCGGCGGAGGCGTCGGCGGGCAGCGCCTCGACAGCGCGGATTCCCGGCTGGGCGGCCAAGGTTCGCAACTCGGCCGGGGGTCCGTAGAGGACGACGCCCACGACACACGCGCAGCCGGCGCGGAGGCGGGTGGCGACGAGGTTCTTGACCTGAGCGGAGCGAGCGTCGAAGGTGTCTGTCGACTCCATCTGGGCGGCAGCGGATTTCACCGAGGCCACCGCCGCCGCTTCGCCCGCCGGGACGCCGATCGCGATGATCGGTGTCGCGACCCGGTCCACCGCGACGTGGTAGTCGACCTCCGAGATGCGCAGACCGCCGGAGAATTCGGGATGCGCGCGGCCGTGACGCCATCGGTGAACGACAGCAGCGCCCAGCGGCCCGCGGAGTCGGTGCCCGCCAAGGACTGCTGGGCGCGGCCAGGTAATCGGCCACCGGCTCACCGCTTTCCGGTCCCAGCCGGTCGGTGGCGATGATCGCCGCCCGGGGCGGGATCGCCCAGCCCAGCACGACGATCAGTGCGACGAGAAGCGCCGCCGCGATGACGAACCCGGCGCGGCGCAGCGTCGAACCTGCCACGCCGCGCGGCCGCGGTGCATCCACTCGGAGCTCCGATCAGTGCTGGCGCAAGACGTCGAGCGCGTGTTCCAGGTCGGCGGGGTATTCGCTGGTGATCTCGACCCAGCGGCCGTCGGCGGGGTGGTTGAAGCCCAGCTGGCGGGCGTGCAGCCACTGACGTTCCAGGCCCAGGCGTTCGGCCAGTCGCGGGTCCGCGCCGTAGGTGAGGTCACCACAGCAGGGGTGGCGGACCGCCGAGAAATGCACGCGAATCTGGTGCGTGCGACCGGTTTCCAGGTGGATGTCGAGCAGACTCGCCGCCTGGAAGGCTTCGACGGTGTCGTAGTGGGTGACCGACGGGCGGCCGTCGGCGGTGACCGCGAACTTCCAGTCGTTGCCACGGGCGCGGCCGATCGGCGCGTCGATCGTGCCGCTGCTCGGGTCCGGATGTCCCTGCACGAGAGCTTGATAGCGCTTCTCGACGGTGCGGTATTTGAAAGCGCGCTTGAGCTGGGTGTACGCGTGCTCGGACTGGGCGACCACCATCACGCCGGACGTGCCGACATCCAGTCGGTGCACGATGCCCTGCCGCTCGTGCGCCCCCGACGTGGAGATGCGGTAGCCCATGGCCGCCAGGCCGCCGACCACCGTGGGGCCGGTCCAGCCGACGCCGGTGTGGGCCGCCACGCCGACGGGCTTGTCCACGGCGACGATGTCGTCGTCGGCGTAGAGGATCTTCATGCCGTCCACGGGAGTCGCCTCGACGGTGAGTTCGCGCTTGGGCTCGGGGAACTCGACCTCCAGCCAGGCGCCGGCGTTGAGCCGGTCCGACTTTCCGGCCGCCACACCGTCCAGCTGCACCGAGCCGTCCTCGGTCATGGCCGCCACCGCGGTCCGCGACAGTCCCAGCAGCCGCGACAGCCCGGCATCGACACGCATGCCGTCCAGGCCGTCCGGCACCGGCATACTGCGAGTTTCCCTCACGCCGTCTTCCCCTCCACGTTGGATGCCGCCGGCTGCCGGTGCATGCGGGTGCCGTCGGGCTCGTAACCGAACACCGTCAGCGCCACCAGCAGGATCGCGCCGCACACGATCGCCGAATCGGCCACATTGAACACCGGCCACCAGCCGACCGCCACGAAATCCACCACATGACCCTGCAGCGGGCCCGGCGCGCGGAACAGGCGATCGATGAGGTTGCCCAGCGCGCCGCCCAGCACCAAGCCCAGGCCGATGGCCCACGGCAGCGACCGCAGGGTGCGGCCGATCCGGACGACACCGATCACCACCGCGGCCGCGATCAACGTCAGCAGCCAGGTCATGCCGGTGGCCATGGAGAACGCGGCGCCCGGGTTGCGGACCAGCGACAGCCGCGCCCAGTCACCGATCAGATAGATCGGCTTGCCGGGGTCATGGTGGAGACCACGATGGTCTTGGTCAGCAGATCCAGACCGAGTACCACGGCGGCGAGCACGAGCAGGTTGCGCAGGCGCAGGGGCTGAGTCGCCGCGGGCGCGGCGTCCGATTCCGTCGGCTCGGCGGGGGAAGTCCGGTCGTCGGTCGACGGGGTGTTCTCCCCTGTCGACTTGTCTGGTTCCTCAGCGCCCGATTCGCGCGGCCGGTCGGTACTCACCCTGACATCATTCCTTATGCCTGCTCGGCGACTCTGAACGGTCCGGGCCCGGCGGCTCCGAACCGCCGCCCGGGCGAACCGCAAGCTCGGTCCGCGGGCACCGAAACGGCGGCGGCACAGGATCCCAGCTGTTTTTCAGGAACGCGTCGTAACCTGTTCGACGTGACGGTGTTGTCTTCCTCCCCCAGCTCGGCGAACGCCACCGCATGCTGTTCCGGCACACCGCGACCGCCGCGGCGCGGGGGTGCGCGCACCACCCGCTCCGGGGTCCTGATGCTGGTCCTGGCCATGACCCTGACCGCCTTCGGCGTCGGGTGCAGCGACGGGTCCGAAACCATCACCGAGTCCGACGGCACCGAACCGGTCGGCTTCAACAAAGAAGTCACCATGCCCATCGAGGCGGTCACCACCACCGTGATCAGCCCGGGCGCCGAACCCCGATCCCCGCTGCGCCGCACCCTCGAACCGGGCATCAGCCAGCAGGTCACGCTGACCACCGATCACCACATCGAGCAGCAGATCAATCAGCAGCCGCAGCGCGACATCTCCCCGCCCTCGATCACGATTCCGCTGACCGCGCGCTCCGGCGCCGACGGCGTCGAACTGACCGTCGGCAACGTCACCTCCCCCGATCCGGCGATGGCCAAGGCGCTCGCGCCCGCCGACGGATCCCGGGTCGGGATCGACGTCAGCGACGTGGGTGCGATCACCGCGCTGAAGCTGTCCCCCAAGCCCTCCACCTCCGACGCCGCGCGCGCGGCCCTGGAGCAGTCGTTCTATCAGGCCGTGTACCAGTCGATCGCGTTCCCGGCCGAAGCCGTCGGCGTGGGCGCGGTGTGGACGGTGCGGCAACCGGTTTCCGGGAGCGTCCCGCTCGAGCAGGTCACCACCTGCACCCTCACCGCCCGCGACGGCAATGACCTCACCATCGAACTGAACGTGGTGCAGACCCCGAAGTCCACGGTCTGGCATCTGCCCAACGAGGCCGGACAGCTCGAGATCGTCGACTACCTCATGCACGGCACCGGCACCATCGCCGTGGATCTGGACCTGCCGCTGCCGGTTTCGGGCACGGTGGAAGTGGGCGGCAACCAGACCTACCGCGACCCGCGCAGCGCGGTGACCCTGCGTCAGAGCCTGCGCACGGAGGTGCAGTGGGGAGCCTGACCAGGCTGGCGCTGCTGGCCGGCGTGCTCGCGCTGACCGCCACCGCCTGCGGGAACAGTAAGGACTCCGGGAGCCCGCTGCCCGGTCTGGGCCCGGCCGTGCAGCCGTCGCAGTCGCCCGGGGACGCACCGGTTCTCGACCAGTACACGCTGCGCTCGGATCTGCTGGATCTGACGGCGCTGCCCGCGGGCTTCACCGCCCTCGACGATCCGCCGCCCGGCAACGCCGGCGGCGCGGGCGCCAAGACCGATCCCGCGGAGTGCGCGAAGGTGCTGGCGGCCATCGCCGTTCAGGTCCCCGGCGCGGCGGCCCAGGCCGCGGCCCAGTTCGGCGGGATGAACTTCGCCAGTGTCGACATCGACGCGGCGTCCTACGCGAACGGCGGCGCGGTGCGGGCGTTCACCACCGTCCAGTCGCTGCTGACCGGGTGCACGAAATACTCCGGCACCGACGCCGACAACACCAAGGTCGAATTCCGGCTGGGCGGTCTGAATCAGCCGCAGGCCGGAGACGGGTCGACCGCGTTCCAGGTGCGCACCACCAGCGACGGGATCACCCTCTACACCGATGTGAGCATCACGCTGGTCGGCTCCACGGTCGTGCAGATCGCCTACTCCGACGCCAAGGAACCCGATCCACAGCAGCTCAGCGCCATGACCGCGGCCCAGGTGCGGAAACTTCAGGGAGTCGCAGGTCCGTAATCGCGGGCCGAACCTCTACAGACGACTCCGCCCCCGCTTCCTGATGGAAGCGGGGGCGGCTCGTCAGCCGGCTACTGCCAGCCGGTCACATTGATCGGTCCCGGATTCCAGCGCCCGGAATGCGTCTCCACCGTCACCGACGGCTTCGCGGTCTGCGCGGACGAGTCGATCCGCTCGTACCGCTGCAGCTCACCCCAGTCCCGGCGCGGGTCGTTGTCCAGGAAGGTGGCGATGGTGACCGGGCGCAGCAGCATCGAACTCCAGCCCAGCGCGCCGCCGCCGTCGTGGCTCTGCCACAGCGTGGTCATGGCCGCGCCGCCGCGGTCGGGCAGGATGCGGTACTCGGGCACCTCGGCGATGCCGTCGAGGTGATCGAAGGGCCGCTGGCACGGGAACTGCAGGCCCACTTCCCAATCCAGCAGCACCGGCTTGGTGCGGCCGACATAGTCCTCGAGCGAGACCGTGTGCGGGATGCGCGGCGGGGTGAGCGCCACCCACTGCTTGGGATCGCTGTCCCGATCGGTGGCGACGATGCGAATCGCGGTGGCGTCGGCCGGAATATCGCTCAGCGGCGTCCGCAGATTGCGCCAGGTCGGGGCGGGGCCGATGTCGATCGGCGTGACCCGGCCCTGTGCCTCGGGCACACCGTCGGCGCCGGGCACACCGTATTCCACCTCGACCGACTGGCCCGGCGTCACGATGCCGTCCTTGTCGACCGAACGGATGCGGCCCGCTGCGGCGATCGAGATGATGCCGGCGCGGTCCTTGGCGGCGGGCAGCGCGTACCAGCCGGTGGTCAGCGTGGAGACCGCCTCGGAGCTGTTGTAGCTGCCCAGCACCGGAGTGCTGGAGTCCAGGCCGAAAGGCAGTGGCGCGGTGGTGGTTCCGTCGGCGGTGCCGCTGCTGCGACCGCTGACCGCGCTGGCGACGCTGCCGCCGGTATCGAGGTCGTCGTCGGGGCGCAGATCGGTGGCCACGCCGTGCGGCGAGAAGCCGGTCGCGTCGGCGGCGAAGGCGCTGTGCGCGTCGCCGGTCAGCGGCACCAGCATGCCCTCGTTCGGATGCTCCTCGACCCGCACGTCGCGGGCCAGCCCGCACGGCTTGCCCAGCACCGCATCGACATTCGAGCGGGCCAGCGAGTACGCCGGGTACTGCGCGACAGCGCCCTTGGCCAGCATCGCGACCTCGAACACCACCATGAAGGCGGCGGCCACGGTCAGCGGCGGGATGGCGATGAAACGCCAGCCCAGCTTCGAGATCCGGTGCGGGCCGGGCTGTTCGGGCGCGCGCACGTGGAACCAGCCGGCCAGCGCCAGCAGCGCCAGCGCGAGACCCAGGAAGAGCTTGGAGACCAGGAACCCGGCCAGCACCACCGGCTTGTCGTTCCAGGAGATCGACCAGTTCGACACGTACCACCAGCCGTTGATGCTGGCGAACGCCGCCGCGAGCGCGAAGGCGATCACCGCGGCGAACAGCGCGCGGTTGCGAGGCGAGCGCATGACCCGCGGGCCCACGGCGACCGCGGTGAGAACCGCTACGACACCGGCCAATCCGGCGTAGATGCCGTTGTGGTGGGTCCACTTGGTGGGGGTCAGCATCATCAGCAGGATGACGCCGACGCCGGTGCCCAGCACCCGGCGCACCGGGCCCGAGGCGGTGAACGGGATCCGGCCGCCCTTGCGCAGCAGCACCGCCGTGCACACCAGCAGGCCGATCCAGAAGGCGAACATGCCGAAGCGCCGCGCCAGCGAACCGTCGATGGTGGGCATGAAAAGGTACTGGTAGCGAATGTATTCGGCGTCCCAGTGCACGTCCGGGCCGACCGCGGTGTGCACCCGGCTCATCTCCGACATCGACGCCAGCGGCTGATCGCAGAACATGATCGCGAGCACGACGGCGCCGGCGGCGACCACCGGGGCGGCCAGGGTCAGGTACGCACCGGCGCGAGCGCGCAGGATCGTGAGTGTGCTCGCACCGGGCGCGGTCGGCTTGCCCAAATCCGTTGCGCGCCTGTTGAGGATCCGCCAGATCGGCCGGATTCCCGCCAGCAGCGGCGCGAAGCAGATGATGCCGGACGGGCCGACGGTACAGGTGAACGCGCCGATGGTGACGGCGATACCGAACGGCAGCAGCCGGCCGGTCGCAATGGCCCGTTCCACCGACACCCAGGTCAGCAGCACGCCCAGTGCCACCAGCGGTTCCGGGCGCAGGCCGTTGTTGTAGGGCAGCCAGATCGCGAGGAAGCCCAGTCCGCCGGTCCACACCGCGATCCGGTCGCGGCGCACGCGCGCGCCCAGGCGGGGAATCACCTCACGGCTGAGTACCAGCCAGATGAGCGCACCCGCGAGCAGCGCGGGCAGGCGCATCCACACGCTGGCCGGGCTGATCTGCGCCATGTGGCCGATGAGGTCGTAATACGGTGTGCCGACCGGGGTTTCGGGGACACCGAAGTAACCGAAGTAGTTGGCCATGTAACCGGCGTGAATGCTGACCCGGCCCATACCGAACTGGTAGCCGTCATCGGAGGTGGTCGCGCCGATGAAGTGCCACAGCACCAGCGTGCCCAGCACCGCCGCGTCGACGGGCTGGAAGGTCCACCAGTGCTTGGGCAGGAAGCGGCGGCTGCGGCGGCCATCGAGGCGGTCCAGCCCGAACAGGGCGGCCAGCGCGACGACGGTGCCGATGATGGCGGTCCAGATGGCGATCCGCTTGAGCGGGCTCGGCGTGGAGCTGAAGCGGCTGTCGACCTCCGCGGTGACCTTCACGCCGTCGGAGACGGTCAGGTCGCTGAAGATGCCGACCAGCTGCGGCCGGTAGTCGCCGTCGAGGGTGACCGGGGCGACCGTGCTGCCGCTCAGCGTCGCAGTGGAGGAGGTGAAGCCGGAGTGGACGGTGAGTACGCAACCCGCGCCGAGCTGATCGACGGGCACGCTCAGCAGCGTCTTGTGGTGCAGGACCGCTTCCAGCTTGCCGGGGGTGGTCACGCCGTCGGCGGTGGTGGACGCCGCGGTGACCTTGGCCACGAAGCCATACTTCTCGAGATCCGGCGCACCGTCGGGACCGGTGGCGGCGAGGGTGCCGCCCTTGGCGCCGAGCTGGGTCACGGCCGCACAAGGAATGGTGGCGTCGAAGCTCTGCGGCGCGTAGCTGATCAGCGGGGCTTCGATGCTCTGCGTCGAATTGCCTTGCGGCCAGGTCAGAGTGGTGTGGTCCACCCGCACCGGCAGGAACGGCACCGCGAGGGCCGCGAGCACGGCGATCAGGCCGGCGATCAGAGCGAGCGGTCGCGCCCAGCCCCCTCGAAGCCGTCTCTCGGGTTCGGCACCAGCACTCCCGGCGGCATCTTGCCCCGCCTTCTCCAACACGTCCGTCACGACCGCAGATCCTAAGCGGTCCTCATCATCGTCCGCCAAGAAGACGGACGAACCCGGCATCCGACGAGCGAATGCCGGGCCGATCGTCGAGGATTAGCCGCAGGCCGGGGAGGTCTGGTTGGCCAGCGACAGCGCGTTGCAGACCCAGTCCTTCTGGACCTTCCACTTGCCGTCCTCGGCCACGAACGGCACGACCGCCTGCTGCGGCTGGCCGCCGTTGACGGCGAACTGCGCGTCGGCGGTGATGGTGCCGTTGCCCAGGTCGGTCACGTTGGTGACGGTGATGGTGGCGTTGTTCTGCCGGTAGGCCTCGGTCAGGCGGCTGGGCAGGCTCGGGTCCGCGTTCGCGCCCTGCATCATGTCGAGCTTCTGGGCATCGGGATGTTCGGGTCCAGCGCCTTCTGCAGCTCGGCGTTCAGGTCGGCGGCCGACGGGGCCGGCGGATAGTTGCCCTGCGCACCGGTGACCTTCGAGGTGGTCGCCTTGGTGGGCTTGGTCTCCTTCTTGTCACCGCTGCCACACGCCGACAGCCCGAGTACCGTCACGACAGCCAGTGCGGCAACCGCGATGCGTCCAGTCTTCTGAAGCTTCAACTGCTCGTCCTTTGCGTTCGAGTAGGTCCGTTCGACAACAACGTGACAGCTACGCGCGCCTGGCGGCGCTGCCCGACTGGCGACACTACCAACGCGACGTCGCGGAATCCGCCTTCGCAGCCGATGGCGCGGCATATTCAGGCCGAATCCACATAATTCACGCATTCGGGTCTTAACCGGATCAGCGCAGGCTGCCCAGCGGATCAGCCCTGGTCAGAGCCGGATCCTCGGCGGGGAAGGTGCGCGTGGGACCCGGCCCGGTGGAACGGGTTTCGAAGCGCACCGTCACCACGCCGTGCCCCGCGCCCTGCACCCAGCCGTGCCCGAATTCCGGGTGTTCGACATCCAGTCCCGGATACCAGGTCCCGAGCGCGAAGGACCGAGTTGCGGGCGGTACCAGCGGATCCGGGCCGCCGGGCGCGGCGAGCGTGGGCTCTTCGGCGACCGGGCCGCCGGCGTTCACGGTCTGATCCAGCTCCGGGAACAGCGACTCCTGCCGGATCTCGGACAATCCGGCGAAACCCACCCCCACCAAACGAATCGGGCCGATCTCGGCCGGATCCAGCGCCGAGCGCTGGGCCGCCGCGGTGAGCGTGACCAGATCCTCGGTCGCATAAGGCAAGGTGGATGAACGCGTCACGATGCTCATATCGGTCTTCTTGAGTTTCAGCACCACCGTGCGCGCCGCCCGCCCGTCCGCGCTGAGCCGCCGGTGCGCCGACATCGCCATGGCGTCGATGGCGGGGCGCAGCTGCACGAGGGTGAGAAGGTCGGTCTCATAAGTGGTTTCGGCGCTGATCTGCTTGGCCTCGGCGCGCTCGGCCACCGGCCGGTCGTCGATGCCGCGCGCCAGCCGGTGCAGCGCCACCCCGATACTGCCGCCCAGGATCGAGGCCGCCTCGGATTCGGGCAGCGCCGCCAGCGCCCCCACCGTCTCGATTCCCAGTGAGCGCAAGCGGCTCTCGGCCACCGGCCCGATCCCCCACAGTTTCCGCACCGGCAGCGCGGAGAGGAAGCCGTCCTGTTCCGTGGCCGGAATCACCCGCACCCCATCGGGTTTGGCCAGGCCGGACGCGATCTTGGCCAGCTGCTTACCGCTGCCCGCCCCGACCGAGGCCACCAGCCCGGTGCGCTCGCGCACCGCCGAGCGCAGCTCCTCGCAGAATTCGGCCACCCGCTGCGGCGTCGCCCCCACCAACTCCGCCGGTTCACCGAACGCCTCGTCGAACGACAGCGTCTCCAATACCGGGATCCGGGACCGCAGCGCCTCGAAGACCTGTCCGCTGAGCTCCCCGTACACCGCCCCGCGCGGCGGCACCACCACCGCGGACCCCCCGACCAGCCGCCGCGCCTGATGCATCGGCATGGCCGAGCGCGCCCCGAACACCCGCGCCTCATAGCTGGCTCCCGCCACCACGCCGCGCCCGCCCATCCCGCCCACCAGCACCGGCCGCCCGCGCAGGGTCGGGCGAGTCAGCTGCTCGACCGAGGCGAAGAAGGCGTCCATATCTATGTGCAGCACCCAGCGCCGCTGGCCCCGAACTCCGGTCGAACTGAGTGGTTGCCGTGAATCCGCCACCGCGCCCGCCGACCCGCCGCCGCGTGTCGCCGCCCCTGGACAATCGGCCTCACCAGGCACGATGGCCGAGTTCGCGGGGCCGGCGGGGGTGGTCACAGAGGGAAATCTACAAGCGGCTACCGACAGGTAGGGCCAGGAACGTGTGTGAGAATTCGTGCATGACGATTCGCAAGGCCGTGATTCCCGCTGCGGGTATCGGCTCGCGCCTGCTGCCGTTGACCAAGGCGATCCCGAAGGAAATGCTCCCGGTGGGTGACAAGCCGGTCATCGAACACACCGTTCGCGAACTCGTGGCCTCCGGCATCACCGACATCACCATCGTGGTCAGCGGTGGAAAGTCGTTGATCCAGGACCATTTCCGCCCCAACCCGGCGCTGGTCGCGCAGCTGCGCGCCGACGGCAAGGCCGCCTACGCCGACGCCGTGGAGGAGGTCGGCGAGCTGAGCCGCGCCGGCCACATCACCTACCTGGACCAGCACGGCCCCTACGGCAACGGCACCCCCGTGCTCAACGCGGCCCGCCACCTGGGCGACGAGCCCATGCTGGTGCTGTGGCCCGACGACGTCTTCGTCGCCGAAGTGCCCCGCGCCCAGCAGCTGATCGACGCCTACGTCAAGACCGGCGCGCCGGTGCTGGCGCTGATGCCGATGGACCCGGCCGAATCCTCGCGCTACGGCGTGCCGGTGGTCGAGGAGACCGTGGGCGACGGCCTGATGCGGATCAGCGGCCTCAAGGAGAAGCCCAAGCAGGCCGACGCGCCGTCGTCGTTCGCCGCGATCGGCGGCTACGTGGTCACCCCGGGCATCATCGCCGAACTGCGCCGCCAGGTCGACCTCTGGTACACCCACCGCACCGGCGAGGTGTACCTGACCGACGCCATCAATATCTTCGCCGCCGAGAACCCGGTGTACGGCCAGGTGATTCGGGGCCGCTGGTACGACACCGGCAACCCGGCCGACTACCTGACCGCGCAGTTCGCCTCGGCGCTGGCTCATCCGGAGTACGGTCCGCTGCTGCGCCAGCTGGTCGCGGAGTAGCGCCGACGCTCGCCCGACCACAGCCGATCCACACAGACCGGCACACAAGTGCCGTGCGCCACAAGCACGCCAACCCCGATATTGTCGAAACCTGAAACATTGGGGCTTGATTCGGCGATCATGCGCATGGGTCGGGACACCCTGTGGATCGAAGGTCGGTTTTGCTAGGCGGATTGGGCACTCGGGCAGCATTGCTCGCGGCGGCAAGTTGTTCTCTTGTCACTACGGTCACCACGGTCGTGCCCCCGGGCCCGGCCTTCGCCGCTCCCCCCGATCCGATCACCGCCACCGCGACCCTGGCCGGCACAACGGTTTCCGACGACGGCTCGGCCATCACCGGCTTCGAGGTGCACGACGGCCGCAATCTCACCCTGCACGTGCACTCGGCCGCCATGGACACCGACATCGCGGTGGAGGTGCAGCGGCCCGCCGATCCGTCGGCGCCGCGGCCGGTGCTGTACCTGCTCAACGGCGCGGGCGGCGGCCAGGACACGGCCACCTGGAAGCGCAATACCGATGCCACCCAGTTCTTCATGGACAAGAACGTCAACGTGGTGATGCCGATCGGCGGCGCGTTCACCTACTACACCGACTGGCGCAGCGCCGATCCCAAACTGGGGCAACCCATGTGGAAGACCTTCCTCACCGAGGAACTGCCGCCGCTGGTCGACGCGGCGCTCGATACCGATGGGACCCATGCCATCGCGGGCATGTCCATGTCGGGGACCTCGGTGCTGCAGCTGGCGATCGCCGCACCGGGACTGTACCGGGCGGTGGCCGCCTACAGCGGGTGCGCGCAGATCAGCGATCCGGTCGGGCAGAAGTTCGCGAACCTGGTGATCAGCATCGGCGGCGGCAATCCGGTGAACATGTACGGGCCCCTCGACGATCCGGAGTGGGCCGCCAACGACCCCTACGTGCACGCCGAAGCGCTGCGCGGCATGGAGATCTACGTCTCCAACGGCAGCGGCCTGCCCGGCAAGCACGACAATGTCGCCGACACCCGCAGCCTGGGCCCCGCCGACGGCGGTCTGCCGCAACAGATTCTGGTGGGCGGCATCCTGGAGGCGGCCAGCGACTGGTGCGCCCGCAATCTCAAGGCGCGGCTGCGCGAGATGAGCATTCCCGCGACCTTCGACATCACCCAGGCGGGCACCCACTCGTGGGGGTACTGGCAGGACGCGCTGCGCTCGTCGTGGCCGGTGCTGGCCAAGGGCATGGGCCTGCCCGACGCCGACTGGGCGCCCGAGACCCAGCGGTCCTCCGAAACCAACTGAGCCGGGCCGGGTTCGGGGCTAGCCCGCGTCGGCGGCGTTGTAGCGCACCAGATATCCCGCCAGCCGCTCCACGTCCGCGTCGTCCCAGTCCTGGAAACGCTCGGTGAAGGCGGCGGCGCGGCTGCGGGCGGCCGCGCGGGCGACCCGCTTGCCCTCGGCGGTGGCGTGCAGCACCAGGTTGCGGCGATTGGCCCGGTCGACCTCGCGCTCGAGGTAGCCGTCGCGTTCCAGCGCGGCCACCTGGCGGCTGACCGTGGACTTGTCGAGGTGGAAGTGCCCGGCCAGGTCCGCGGCCAGGCAGCCGTTCCGCTCGATCACCAGGTCGAGAATGCTGGATGCCACCAGCGACAGTTCCGGGTGCAGTTCGCTCGCGCGGCCGCGGGCGCGGCGGGCGAAGGCTGTGAGCTCGCGCTGTATGACTTCGATCGCATCGGCGCGCCCGGGGAATGCGGGTTCACTGTTCATAGTTGTAGACTACAACCTCGATTGGTTGTATTTACCAACTATTGGAGAAGAACCCATGGCCACCCATCAGATCCGGCATGTCGCCCTGCACCTGCTCACCCCGCTGCTCATGTGCCTCGGCATGGGACTGGCGTACCTGGGCGCGTTCCACCAGCCCGAGCCCAACCACCTGGCGGTGGCCGTGGTCGGCGACAGCCCGCAGGTCAAGGTGCTGGCGCAGTCGCTGAAGGACAAGGGCGGCAACGCCCTCGACGTGATCACCGTGCCCTCCCGCGACGACGCCGTGGACAAGCTGCGGCACCGCGATCTGGCCGGCGCCTACGTGCCCGATCAGGTCAAGCCCGAACTGCTGGTCGCCAAGGCCGGATCCGACACCACGGCCATGGCCGCCGAGGCCGTCTTCGGCCAGGTCGCCGGACTGCAGAACGCGCCGCTAACCGTCACCGACGTCACCACCCCCAGCTCCGGCGACCCGACCGCGCAGGGCATCTTCTTCCTGCTGGTCGCGCTGAGCATCGGCTCCTACGGCAGTGTGGCCGCCATCAGCGCCGCGGGCGCGGGCCTGCCCATGCGGGTGCGGGCCGCCATCGGCCTGGTCACCTCGCTGCTGGTGAGCCTGATCGGCCTGGCGCTGGCCGGCCCGGTCTTCCACATCGTCGACCACGACCTGGGCGCGGTCTGGGGCATGTCGTGGCTGTACTCGGCGGGCATCCTGACCATCGGCATCGGCCTGCACACCTTCCTGAAGCGCTGGACCACCCTGGCCATGATGGTGCTGTTCGTGATGCTGAACTTCACCAGCTCCGGCGGCGTCTACAGCCCGTGGCTGCAGAACGACTTCTTCGGCACCCTGCACCGGTTCTGGAACGGCGCGGGCTTCGTGGAGGGCGCGCGCAGCCTGCTCTACTTCGACGGCATCGGACTGGGCAGCCGGATGGCGAGCCTGGTGCTGTGGCTGGCCGCGGGCGCGGTGCTGATGGTCGCGGCGGGCCTGGTCGAGAAGCGCCACGCCGCGGCGCAACTCACGCCGAAGCACGCCGCCCCCGCGCCCGCCGCGAGCGAGGCGGCCGAGGAGGAGATGGAAGAGGCGGTCGGGGTCTAGCGAATACCCCACTGCGACAAGGCGGTCCGGATGCCCACCCGGACCGTCTCCGCGTCTCCGACGCCCCCGCTGATGGTCACGCCGTCGCGAGTGAGCAGCAGCGCGCGGGCGGCGTCGTCGACCTCGGGGTGGCCGGCGGCGCGCAGGCGGTCGGCCATCAGGTCACGGAACCAGGCGCGGTACTCGTCGACCACCTTGCGCACGGCGTGATCGGAGTTCGGAAACTCCACGGCCGCATTGAGAAACGGGCAGCCCCGGAAGCCCGGGCCGCGGCTGAGCTCACCGAGCCGTTCGAAGATGCCGACGATGGAGTCGGTGCCCGAGCCGGGGATGGCCTCGAGCAGTTCGCGCTGGCGGCCGTATTCGCGCACCAGGTAGGCCACCACCAGATCTTCCTTGGTCTTGAAGTGCCGATAGAAGGTGGCCTTCGCGATCCCCGCCTCGGCGATGATGCGGTCGATGCCGACCGTGTGAATCCCCTCGGCATAGAACAGCCGGGTGGCGGTGTCCAGCAGGCGCTCGCGGGCTTCGCTCATTGGCTGACCTGCACCCCCTCTCCCTGATCGGGTCTTCGTATTGACGATAGCAGACAGATCTGTCTACTCTGGGTCCGGACGTGAACAGACAAGTCTGTCTAGGAGAATGAAATGCCTGCACTCTTCACCTCATCCGCCACCTCCGTCGGCCGCGAGGGCCGCTCGGTCAGCTCCGACGGGTACCTGGACCTGAAGCTGGCCCAGCCCAAGGAGGCCGGCGGCAGCGGCGACGGCACCAACCCCGAGCAGCTCTTCGCGATGGGCTACTCGGCCTGCTTCGCGGGCGCGCTGCAGGCGGTCGCGCGCAACACCGGCGTCAAGCTGGGCGACACCTCGGTGACCGCCGACGTCACCCTGAACAAGGACGACGAGACCGGCTTCGGCATCTCGGTCGTGCTGCACGTCGAACTGCCCGAGGAGCTGCAGAACGAGCAGGGCCGCGAACTGGTCGAGGCCGCCCACCAGGTGTGCCCGTACTCCAAGGCCACCCGCGGCAACATCCCCGTGGAACTGATTGTCGAGTAAGGCGATTCAGAAGTAGCGGCGAATCGTGTAGATGTCGAACTGGCTCAGCGGAGTCAGGCCGACGGGCACACCCCAGTCGTACGCGTTCAACACCATGCCGCCTCCCGCGTAGATGCCTTCGTGGGAGGCGTCATCGTTGAGGATGAGCACATCACCGGGCTGCATGGCGCCGAAGGGGACTTCGGACCCCGTCTCGGCCTGCTGCCAGGTGGTGCGCGGCAGATTGATGCCGACGCTGCGGAAGGCCCACTGCACCAGACCCGAGCAGTCCCAGGCGTCCGGACCGGTGCCGCCCCACTCGTAGGGCTTGCCGGTCTGGGTGCCGGCCAGCGCCAGCGCGGCCATGGCGCGCGGGCTGGCGATCGGCAATTGCGCCGAGCCGCTGGCACTTCCGGAGAACGATCCGGTGCCGCTGCCGGAGGAGGATCCGGACGCCGAGCCCGATCCGCCCGATCCGGTATCGGCCTGGGCGAGTCCCGCCCCGAGCGCGGCGGCTGTGATCAGCGCCGTGGCGCCGGTGACCAGTGAAGCGAAACGGCGAAACCGTCTTCGTGCCATGTGCGCGCCCCTTCATCGGTGATACCGCGGGAACAGCCTTATGAAAGATCAATAACCAACTATTAGCCGTTCTATCGCACCAGCCACATGCGTCACAAGGGAACCATCGCTGGCGTGTCTCGAGACGCAGGTCACTCGGCAAACGAAAGCGCCCACCCGAAGATCCGGGTGGGCGCTGCCGGTTTGCGCAGGATCAGCGGGTGAACCGCGCGGTCAGCCGCTGGTTTGCCTTCATCAGCATCGGAACCAGCAGGTAGGCCGAGACCGGAACCACGATCGCGGTCAGGACCAGCGTCTTCAGGAACACCGGCAGCCCGCCCATCTCGGGGCCGAGCAGGGCCAGCGCGACGGTGATGGTGGGGTACACGGCCAGCCAGGTGATCAGCGCCCGGCGGTGCACCGACGGCATGGCGGCGCTGGCGGCGACATTCACGGACAGGGTCTCGGTGGTCGCGATCGTGGTCATCTGATGCTCCTGGTGAATCTCGATAGGAACCGTGCCGTCAAGGGTGGTTTCGGCCTTCGCACCGAGTCAACTCACCCGACCGCCCGGCCATTCCACCACCGACCCGGCAGCAGATGTGACCTGCGTCCTACCGATACGCGTCGGAGCGCTTGGCGACGGTGAAAACCGTGACCACACCGGCTGTGTCGTCGACGCTGTAGACGATTCGGTACTGGCCGAACCGGATTCGCCAATCACTCTCACTGCCCGCGAGCTTCTTGACCCCCGCCGGACGCGGGTCTCGCCCCAAGTCGATGATCATGCGCAGTGCCGTACCGAAGGCCTCACGAGGCAAGCGCTGCAACTGTTTCAGGACATCGGGGTGGAACCCGATTCGCATTCCGACCGTCACGAGGCGAGGACGTCGGCGGGGTCCACACCGAGTGCATCGAGCATCTCGGCCATCGACATGGTCGAGAAGTCCTCGTCGCGCAGACTCCGCAGGCGCAGGGCGTCGACCAGGTCGGCGTGCTCGTGCAGTCGTTCGTAGTCGGCCATCGAGATGATGACCGCGACCTCGCTGCCACTGTCGGTGATGATCGCTTCCTCACCGGAGGTGGCCACACCACGCACGATCGCCCCGAGTTGCATCCGCAGGTCGCGCAGGCTGTGTGTACTCATATCCAACATGTTAATCATTCGGTGCCGGGTACGCCACGGATGGGCGCGGCACGAGCTCGCATCGATACGACAACGGCGCGGACCCGGAGGCCCGCGCCGCTGATCGACAGGAGTCGGTCACGCCTTGGTGATCGAGACCTTCACACCGCCGACGATCTCGGACGCGTCCGCGGCCGCCGCACCGAACGTCAGTGCGGTGGCGAGGACCTCGCCCGCGATCAGGTCGCGGTGGGTTTCGGCCCAGCCCAGGCGGTCGGCCGGGACGTCGAGGACCACGGTGATGCGGTCGGAGACGTCCAGGCCCAGCGACTTGCGGGTCTCCTGCAGGTCGCGGATCAGGTCGCGGGCCCAGCCCTCGGCCTCGAGTTCCTCGGTGACCGCCGAATTCAGCACCACCAGACCGGCATTGCCGGGCAGGGCGGCGGTGGACTCGGGTTCGGCGGCGACCAGTCGCTGGGTGTACTCCTCGGGCAGCAGGGCGATCCCGGCGGCGGAGACGGTGCCGTCGGCGGCCTCGCTCCACTCCCCCGCCTTGACGGCCTTGATCACCGTCTGGACGTCCTTGCCGATGCGCGGACCGGCGGCGCGGGCGTTGACCACGAGTTCGAAGCGGCCGTGGACGGCCACGTCGGTGGTCAGGTCGACGCGCTTGACGTTGACCTCGTCGGCGATCAGATCCACGAAGGGCCGCAGGCTCTCCGCCTCCGCGGCGGCCACGGTGACCTCCGACAGCGGCAGGCGCACCCGCAGGTTCTGGGCCTTGCGCAGGCTCAGCACCGTGGAGCAGACCGTGCGGACCTCGTCCATGGCCGACACCAGCGCGGCGTCGTGCGGCAGCTCGTCGGCGCTCGGCCAGTCGGTCAGGTGCACCGAACGCTCGCCGGTGAGACCGCGGTAGATCACCTCCGACAGCAGCGGCAGCAGCGGGGCCGCCAGGCGCGTGGTCACCTCGAGCACCGTGTGCAGGGTGTCGATGGCGTCGCGGTCCTCTTCCCAGAAGCGCGAACGCGACCGGCGCACATACCAATTGGTGAGCGCGTCGGCGAAGGTGCGCAGCTCGTCACAGGCGGTGGCGATGTCGTAGACCTCGAGGGCGTCGGTCATGACGTCGCGGGTCGCCGCGAGCTTGGCCAGGATGTACTGGTCCAGCACGTTTTTCGAGTCGGTGCGCCGGGTGCCGGGCTCGGTGGCGTAGAGCTGCAGGAAGGTCCACGCGTTCCACAGCGGGCGCAGCGCCTGGCTGACACCCTCGCGGATGCCGCGCTCGGTGACGATCAGGTTGCCGCCGCGCAGCACCGGCGACGCCATCAGGAACCAGCGCATGGCGTCGGAGCCGTCGCGGTCGAAGACCTCGTTGACGTCGGGGTAGTTGCCCTTGGACTTCGACATCTTCAGGCCGTCGTCACCGAGCACGATGCCGTGCGCCACAACGGACTTGAACGCCGGGCGGTCGAACAGCGCGGTGGACAGCACGTGCAGGTTGTAGAACCAGCCGCGGGTCTGGCCGTTGTACTCGACGATGAAGTCGCCGGGGCTGTGCGGGGCTGCGACGGCGGCGCCGTCAATGGACTCGGTCGAGGTGCCCTCGAACCACTCCTTGTTCTCGAAGGGGTAGTGCACCTGGGCGTACGGCATGGACCCGGACTCGAACCAGCAGTCGAGCACCTCGGGGGTGCGCCGCATCATCGACTTCCCGGTCGGGTCATCGGATTCGGGCGCACCAGATCGTCGATCATGGGCCGGTGCAGGTCGTCGGGCCGCACCCCGAAGTCGTGCTCGAGCTGATCCAGCGAGCCGTAGACGTCCACCCGCGGGTAGGCCGGGTCGTCGGAGACCCACACCGGGATCGGCGCGCCCCAGTAGCGGTTTCGGCTGATGTTCCAGTCGCGGGCGTTCTCCAGCCACTTGCCGAACTGGCCGTCGCGGATGTGCTCCGGAACCCAGGTGATCTCCTTGTTGAGCTCCACCATGCGGTCGCGGAACTTGGTGACCGCCACGAACCAGGACGGCACCGCCATGTAGATCAGCGGCTGGCCCGAGCGCCAGCTGTGCGGGTAGGAGTGCTCGATGGTCTCGTGCCGCAACAGCTTTCCGGCGGCCTTGAGGTCCTTGATGATGACCGGGTTGGCGTCGAAGACCATGAGGCCCTCGTACGGCGGCACCATGGAGGTGAACTTGCCGCCCGCGTCGAGGGGCTGCACGATCTCGATCCCGTTGGCGGCGCAGACATCCATGTCCTCCTCACCGAACGCGGGCGCGAGGTGGACGACGCCGGTGCCGGAGTCGGTGGTCACGTAGTCGGCGTTGAGCACCCGGTGTGCGCGCGGGTGGCCGGCGAAGAAGTCGAAGGGCGGCAGGTAGTTCAGGCCCTCGAGGGCCGCGCCCGAGTGCTCGGACAGCACCTGCGGCTCCTCGCCGAACTCGCGGGTGTAGTGCGAGACCCGCTCGGCGGCAACCACATAGCGCTTGCCGTCCTTGCCCTGCACGTGCGCGTAGGTGACGTCGGGGTGCACGGCGATGGCGAGGTTGGAGGGCAGCGTCCACGGCGTGGTGGTCCAGATCAGCGCGTTCGCGCCGTCGAGGGCGTTCAGCGGGTGCTCGGCCGGCACCTGGAGCACCATGTCGACGGTGACCGCCGGGTCCTGCCGCATCCGGTAGGAGTCGTCCAGGCGCGCCTCCTGGTTCGACAGCGGGGTCTGCTCGTACCAGCTGTAGGGCAGCACCCGGAAGCCCTGATAGATCAGGCCCTTGTCGTACAGCGACTTGAACGCCCACATGACCGACTCCATGAAGTCGAGGTCGAGGGTTTTGTAGTCGTTGTCGAAGTCGACCCACCGCGCCTGGCGGGTCACGTAGTTACGCCATTCGTTCGTGTAGCGCAAGACCGAAGATTTACACGCGGCATTGAATTCCGCGAGACCCATGGCATCGATCTGTGATTTGTCCGTGATACCGAGCTGCTTCTCAGCTTCGATTTCCGCGGGCAAGCCGTGAGTATCCCAGCCGAATCGCCGTTCGACCTTCTTCCCGCGCATGGTTTGGAAACGCGGGATCAAATCCTTGACGTATCCGGTCAGCAGATGACCGTAGTGCGGCAATCCATTGGCGAAGGGCGGACCGTCGTAGAAGACGAATTCCTCTGCATCAGAACGGTTCTCGATGCTGGCGCGGAAGGTGTCGTCGGCGGCCCAGTAGTCCAGGACCCGCTGCTCCAACTCGGGGAAGGAGACCTGCCCGGAGGTCCGGCTCAGGTCCACGCGGGGGTATGCGCTTCGGGTGCTGCTCTCGTCCGCCATCGCGGCCTCTCGTCTCCTCGTGCCAGCATCGTGGGCACGGGGACGATCCCGGCGCTCGGCGCGCCGTAACCGCGGTACCACCCCGCTTGCCCGGACCGCTGGGGCATGAAAACCCTTGCCGGACCGAGCCTCTCGTTGCGAGCTGTGACGGGCTCACCCGTTCGGTTCTACTGAGCGGAGCAGCTGCCCCGCCGTTCTTCCGAAGACTCCCCGGTGATGGCCGGATCGACGCCGTAGTGCTGATTACATACTAGCGGGGCGGGTCCAGGGGATATTCCCCGGACCCGCCCCATGCCATCGGCTGTGGCTTCACCTAGTGCCTGGCGTGCCGTCCGCCCGGTGGTGACGAGACGTCCTCGTCATCGGTCCGCAGCGACAACGCACTGACGAGCAGCAGCACCGCGCCGATCACGCACACGATGATGCAGCCCCATGCCCAGATCACCGAACCGGTGGTCAGTGCGGTCACCAGCAGGCCGAAACCCACGGCGGCGAGCCCGAGCGTCACTGCGAGCAAGTGCACCATCCCCTCGTGTGTCTTCGATGGCGATGGCCACCGGAGGTCGCTTCGAAAGGTTGGCGGCGATACCGGTCCGCCCGGGATCCGATCCCGTGCGATGTGGCATCGCTGGCCGTAGTTACGACTTTACTTGCTGCCCTTGAGGAGTGCGCCGTTCCCGGAAGCGTCCTGTCCGAATTCGCCACCGTCGACCGGGACCGCCGAACCACGGTTCTCCAGCTCCTCCAGCTGCGACTCCAGGTAGGACTTCAGGCGCACACGGTATTCGCGCTCGAAGGTCTTGAGCTGCTCGATGCGGCTCTCCAGCACGCTGCGCTGCTGGGTGATGGTGGCCATGATCTCGGTGTGCTTGCGCTCGGCGTCGGCCTGCAGGGCGTCGGCCTTCTCCTTGGCTTGGCGCAGCTGGGAATCCGAGCGGGTCTGCGCGTCGGACAGCATGGCCTCGGCCTTCTGGCGCGCGTCGGCGATCATCGCCTCCGAGCGGGTGCGAGCGTCGCTGACCAGGCGCTCGGAGTTGCCTCTGGCGTTGGCCAGCAGCTGCTCGGCCTCGGTCTTGGCGTCGGAGGTGAGGCGGTCGGCCATCTCCTGCGCCAGCGAAAGCACCTTGGCGGCCTGCAGATTGGCGTCCGCGGAGGGCGCTTCCTGCTTGACGGCGGCGACCGGGACCGGGGCCGGCATGGGCGCCGGCGGGACCGGCGGAGCGGCCTTGATCGGCTCCGGCGCGACCGGGGCCTTCACGGTCTGAACCGCGGGGCCGCGGTTCTTCTTGGCGTCGGACAGTTCCGCGTCCAGCTCGGCAACGCGCTGGCGAAGATCCGCGTTCTCCTCGATGAGGCGTGAGAGCTCCTGCTCGACCAGGTCGAGGAAGGCGTCGACTTCATCCTCGTTGTAGCCGCGCTTCCCGATCGGCGGTTTGCTGAACGCGACGTTATGAACATCGGCGGGGGTCAGCGGCATGGAACGATCCCTTCACGCTTCGTATGGAGATCTAGCGGTAGATCTGGGCAAGCATTCTTTCGGCTCATTCTGTCACACCTGAGCTACCGACTGCCCTATCTGGCCCGTGATCGACATGAGGATGAACACGATAAACAGCAAGACCATAATCGACAGATCCAGCCGAATTCCCCCAAGATTCACTGGGGGTATCAAACGCCTCAGAAGTTTCACCGGAGGGTCGGTGATCGTGAAGATCACCTCGAGGATGACCACGACGAAGCCGGTCGGCCGCCAGTCGCGCGCGAAGCTGCGGATGAACTCGACGATGACTCGGCTGATCAGCAGCAGCCAGAAGAGGAACAGCAGGAGGTTCAACACCTGGAACAAGGCCACCGCCCCACTCTGCCAGTTGTACCCAGATCGGCAAAACAGAAACACGGATCGTGCCGGTCACACTCCGTGCTGACGCGGCCTGGCCGCAAGACTCCCCCATGATCCCCCGCGACCTCGGTCGCATCCCCCGGTGCGCGGCGCATTGCGCTGCCGCCGTGCGTGTTCGGCGTTCCCGCCTGGTCCCGGCTGCCGCCGCCGTTCCCCACGGCCGCGGCAGCTGGTCACTTCTGGTTGTAGAAACCGTTCTCGGCGATCCGGCGGCGCTCCTCGGCGGAGACGTCCACGTCGGCCGGCGAGAGCAGGAACACCTTGGTGGCGACCTTGTCGAACGAGCCACGCAGGGCGAAGGCCAGCCCGGCGGCGAAGTCCACCAGACGACGGGCGTCGGAGTTGCTCATCTCGACCAGGTCCATGATCACCGGGGTGCCGTCCCGGAAACGCTCACCGATGATGGCGGCCTCGGCATAGGTGCGCGGGCGCAGTGTGGTGATCTTGGACAAGGTGCCTCCGTCCTCGAAGATCTGGGGACGGCGGGCCGCCTCGAGGCGGCGCTCCTGCTCCCGCAGATCCTCGATGCGCCGCTCGGCCTCGGTGTCCATCGCGAGCGCGCCGCGCGTGCTGGCGCCGCCGCCGCCCATCGAACGGGTGCGGCTGGAGGGGGCGGTGTCGATGCGGGTGGGACGACGCGGCGCGTCGTAGCGAGCGTCGGCGTCGTAGCGGTCGCGGTGGTCGCGCTCGCGCTCACGGAGCTCGTCGGCGTAGTCGTCGCGACGGGCCGTGCTGTAGGCGGGCTTGTAGGGCGCCTTGTACGACGGCTCGTAGGCCGGCTCGTCGTCGTAACGGTCCTCGCCGTATCGGTCGTAGTCACGCTCGCGTTCGGCGTAGGGCCGGGGACGACGCTGGCCACGCTCATCGGCGCTCCGGGCGGCTCCGCGGTCGTCGACGTAATCGTCTTCGTAATCCTCGAGCGGAACCATCCCGAAGTACGCCTTGAACTTGTGCAGCGTGCTCATCTGGTCGACCTTCCTTCGGCCCCGGTTGGCCTGGGGTGTTGTCCTGCTCAGTCCTCGTCTGCCACCAAGCATATGTTTCAAATGTGACTGGTGAGGTTTCTTTGCTACGCCGAGGTTATCGGTCGCGCGCCCATAAGCGCAGTACCGACACGCACGCACGTACTGCCGTGGCGGACCGCCGACTCCAAGTCGCCGGACATGCCCGCCGACAGTTCTTTCGCTTCAGGGTGAACAATCGTTAATACAGAGTGGATGCGAGCCAGTTGCTCGAAGGCCGCGTCCGGCTCGACATCCAGCGGCGGGATCGCCATCAGGCCCGCGAGCTGCAGGGATTCCGAGGCCGCGACCTGATCGGCGAGCGCGCGCAGCGCGTCGTCGCGGACCCCGCCGCGCTCGGGATCGGCGTCCAGCGAAACCTGCAGCAGCACCCGCAAGGGGGCGGTGCGGGCGCCGTCGTCCAGCGCGGCCCGCGCACCGGCGTCCAGCGCGCTCGCGAGCCGCTCGCTGTCCACCGAGTAGACCGTATCCGCCCAGCGTGCAACGGCTTTCGCCTTGTTGCGCTGGAGCCGTCCGATGAACTCCCAGCGGATTCCGGACAGGTGCCCCAGCCGAGCCACCTTGCCCGCGGCCTCCTGTTCGCGGGACTCACCGAACTCGCGGCGGCCCAGGTCATAGAGGATCTCGATATCCGAGGCGGGGAAGAACTTGGTCACCGGCAGCAGCCGCACCGACCCCGGTTCACGGCCCGCGGCCGCGCACGCTGCGTCGATTCGCTCGATGAGTGCCGACAGCGACGATTCGAGCTCCGCGACCCGACCTCCGCCGGAAGTGACGTGCGCCGCACCGGATCCGGCTGCGGCGGTGAAACTTTCGGTCATTCTGAAACCCCCTCGGATGACATCCAAATCACACCGGCGAGTCGGCCTGTCGGCGCGCCGCGACGGTGGGAGAACAGCGTCTTGTCCTCGATGGTGCACCGCGGGTCCATCGCGACCGCGCTGACGCCGGCCGCCTGCAGCTGCCGGCGGATGCCCGCGCGCAGATCCAGGCCCGGCGTGCCCTTGGCCGTGGTGGTCGCGCTGCCCGGCAGCCGCGCCTCCACATCGGCGCGCATCGCGGCGGGCACCTCGTACTGGCGACCGCTGGCCGCCGGACCCAGGAACGCGCCGATGCGCTCGGGCTTCGCGCCCACCGACACCATCGCCTCCAGCACCCGCGGCACGATCCCGATGCGCGCCCCGATCCGCCCGGCGTGCACGGCCGCGATCACCCCGGCCTCGTCGTCGGACAGCAGGATCGGCACGCAGTCGGCGGTCAGCACCACCAGCGCCAGATCACGCCGAGTGGTCACCAGCGCATCGGTGGCAGGGACCGGCTCCGCGCGCGGGCCGTCCACGATCTCCACGTTCCGCCCGTGGATCTGTTCCATCCACACCAGCCGCTGCGGCGGCAGCCCGATGCTCTCGGCGAGCCGAACCCGGTTGCGCCGCACCGCCTCCGGATCGTCACCCACGTGGTCGCCCAGATTGAACGAGTCGTAGGGCGCGTGCGAGAACCCGCCCGCGCGCGTGGTCACCACCCGCCTGGTCCGGAACACCGGTGCCGCTGAAGTCATGCCTCCGAGGGTAGTAGCCACCACGGGGCAACCTGGAATCAGACAGCGAGCGCGACCGGCCGGAAACACGAACGCGCCCACCCTCTCGGGTGGGCGCGTTCGAATCACGTTGCCGGTCGGCGCTCGGTATCAGCCGCGGCGCATGAAGTCGGGAACGTCGACCTCGTAGTCGTCGGCGTCCGGCGGCTGGATGTGGCCGCGGCTGTTGCTCGCGACGGTCGGATCCACCGCGGGCCGGGGCGCGCTGTAGGAGGGGGCCGGGCCGCGTTCGGCGATGGGCTGGGCCACCGGCGCGGGTTCCGGACGCGCCGCGGGGGCGGGCTCGACCGCGCGGGCCGGGGTGTATTCCGATGTGCGGCCGAGGCTTCCGGCCGAGGCGCTGGCGGTCGCGGTGCTCGATCCGGCGCCGCCGAACCGGCCGACCGCGGGTTCGATGCGGCGGGCGGGCCCGCTGCCGTCGAAGCCGGCGGCGATCACCGTGACCCGGACCTCGTCGCCGAGGGAGTCGTCGATGACCGTTCCGAAGATGATGTTGGCCTCGATGTGCGCGGCCTCCTGCACCAGCGAGGCGGCCTCGTTGATCTCGAACAGGCCGAGATCGGAGCCGCCCGCGATGGAGAGCAGCACGCCGTGCGCGCCGTCCATGCTGGCTTCCAGCAGCGGCGAATTGATCGCGGCCTCGGCGGCCTTCACCGAGCGGCCCTCACCACGCGCCGAGCCGATGCCCATCAGCGCCGAGCCGGCGCCGGACATGACGGACTTGACGTCCGCGAAGTCGACGTTGATCAGACCCGGGGTGGTGATCAGATCTGTTATGCCCTGAACACCGTTGAGCAGCACCTCGTCCGCGGAGCGGAAGGCGTCCATCAGGCTCACCGCGGCGTCGCCGAGCTGCAGCAGCCGGTCGTTGGGGATGACGATGAGGGTGTCGCAGGACTCTCGCAGCGCCTGGATACCGGCCTCGGCCTGGTTGCTGCGGCGCTTGCCCTCGAACGAGAAGGGCCGGGTGACGACACCGATGGTGAGCGCGCCGAGCTTGCGGGCGATGGAGGCCACCACGGGCGCGCCGCCGGTGCCGGTGCCACCGCCCTCGCCGGCGGTCACGAAGACCATGTCGGCGCCCTTGAGCACTTCCTCGATCTCGTCCTTGTGGTCTTCGGCGGCCTTGCGGCCGACCTCCGGATCGGCGCCGGCGCCGAGACCGCGGGTGAGTTCACGGCCGACGTCGAGTTTCACATCGGCGTCCGACATCAACAGCGCTTGCGCGTCGGTGTTGACCGCGATGAACTCGACTCCCTTGAGTCCCTGCTCGATCATCCGGTTGACGGCGTTCACGCCGCCGCCGCCGATACCGACGACCTTGATCACAGCAAGGTAGTTGTGCGGGGGCGTCATGGGCTCTCGCCTTCCTTCGATCTGAAACAGCTTGTCGTCTTCGGTTACTCGCTATATAACGACGCAATGGTCTCGGTCCGATAAACCCTCAACCATAGCTTCAGCGTTATGTCAAGTATCCGACTGGTGCCGAACGGTATTCGCAGCCACCGCGTTACGGGCGCAGGCGCGCCGCAACGAGTGTCAGAATCTTGTGTGATTCGCCTCGTCCGGCCCACTCGAGCATCGTATCGTGGACGGTTGCCCTCCGGTCCTGGAACGGAACCGTCGGTGGCCTTCCGGCAAACCACCGAAAATTTCGGCGGCCCAATGGGTGTCGCTCACTTTACCGTGACCAGATTCGGACTCGAAACATCGAATACCTTGCCCGGCTGGGAAAGCAGGGGTCCGACCACCGCGGCCTTGCGGGCGGAATCGACGGTGCCGCCCCACAGCACGGTACGGCCGTCACGCAACTCCAGGGCAATATCCGAAACCGAGCGAGCCACAACCGCTCCCACGCCGACCTGATCGCGCAGCGGAATCGGAATCGCGGCCATCACGGCCACGGCCGCCTTGGTCACCGCGTCGGTTCCGCCCGGATGATCGGTGACCAGTTTGGGCACCCCGGGCGCCGGCGGTTCGATCGCGAATTCCACGCTGTCGCAATCGAGCAGATGCGCGCCGTCGGGACTGTCGAAGTACAGCACCGGGGTACGTTCGGCGACCGTCACCCGGACCGTCGACGGGAACACCCGCTGTACGCGCACCGAGCGGACCTTGGGCAGCTGGGAAACCTGTTCGGCCATGGCGTCGGTGTCGAGCCGCAGCATGGACAGACCATCCGGGACCTGGAGGGCTTGCAGCACCTGCTCTTCCGGTACCGCGGCCAAGCCCTCGACATCGACGGTACGCACCGACAGCAGCGGAGTGAACCAGGCGACCAGTCCGAATGCGATCAGCAGCACCGCACCCACCAGCACCCCGATCCGCACCCGGGTCGACCGCCACGCGGCGACCACCCGGGATTCGCGCGGCTCCCGGCCCCGCCGCAGCCGGGCCCGGCGGGCCGCGGCCCGCTCGGCGGCGCCCGCGGTCACCTCAGCGGATTCGGCACCGCCGGAATCCGAGTCATGACCGTCCGCGGCGTAGCCGCCGTCTGCGGCCGGATCCGGCCGATCCACCGCTCCCCCACCCGCGCTCACCGTTGCTCACCGCCCGTGCGAAGGTCGCGCGCGCAGCCCGTCGAGAATCTGGCTGCCCAGCATGGTCACATCGCCCGCGCCCATGGTGATCACCACGTCGCCGGGCCGCGCCAGCGCGCCCACCTGCTTGCCGACCCGCGACATATCCGGCTGGTAGTGCACGGGTTTGGTGACCGACGCCGCGACCAGCGCGCCGTTCACCCCCGGCAGCGGCTCCTCGCGCGCGCCGTACACATCGAGCACCACGACCTCGTCGGCCAGCGACAGCGCCGTGCCGAACTCGGTCGCGAAAGTGGCGGTGCGACTGTACAAGTGGGGCTGGAACACCACGATCACCCGGCCCGGGCGCGACCGCGCGCCGTCGCGCGCCTCCTGCGCCACCAGTTCGGCGGCCGCGGAGAGCACCGCGCGCACCTCGGTCGGGTGGTGGGCGTAGTCGTCGAAGACGCGCACGCCGTTCTCGCGCCCGGTGAGCTGGAAGCGGCGGTGCACCCCGCCGAAACCCTCCAGGCCCTGGATGATTTCGCCGAGATCGGCGCCGGTGGCGCGGGCGGCCAGCAGCGCGCCCAGCGCGTTGAGCGCCATGTGGCGGCCGGGCACCGACAGCCGCAGCGTGCGCGGGGCGGCCTCGTCGGAGAGCTGGAACACCGCGACGCCGCCGACGTCGCGCGGCTCCCAGGACAGCAGCTGCGCGCCGACCGGGAAGCCGGAGTCCGCGAAATCGCCGGAGCCGTAACCGATCACCTGGATGCCGCGCGGATCCTCGGCGAGCCGGGCCGCGGAGCGCTGGCCAAGCCGAGCGAACCCGGATCGTCCAGGCACACCACCAGCCGGCCGCCCGCTTCCAGGCGGTCCACGAAGTCGTCGAAGACCTGCACGTACGCCTCGTCCGTACCGAAGTAGTCCAGGTGGTCGGATTCGATATTGGTGACCACCGCGACGTCCGGCGCGTACTGCAGCAGCGAGCCGTCGCTCTCGTCGGCCTCGGCCACGAAGATGCCGCCGGTGCCGTGATGGGCGTTGGTGCCCGCCTCGTTGAGCTCGCCGCCGACCGCGAAGGAGGGGTCCAGCCCGCAGTGCTGCAGGGCGACCACCAGCATGGAGGTGGTGGAGGTCTTGCCATGCGTGCCCGAGACCAGCAGCGTCTTGTGGCCCTGCATGAGCGAGGCCAGCACGGCCGGGCGCAGCAGCACCGGCACGCCGCGCCGATGCGCCTCCACCAGTTCGGGATTGGTCTTGGGGATGGCGGCGTAGGTGGTGACCACGGCGGTCGGCCCGCCGGGCAGCAGGTCCAGCGCCGAGGCGTCGTGGCCGATGCGCACTTCGGCGCCGCGCGCCCGCAGGGCCAGCACGCCGCGGCTCTCCTTGGCGTCGGATCCGGACACCATGCCGCCGCGCGACAAGAGGATTCGGGCGATACCCGACATACCGGCACCGCCGATGCCGATCATGTGCACGCGCTGCAGATGGTCGGGTAGATCGGTGTGAGCTTCCGCGGTTCCCACGTCACTGTCCGGCCGCTCCACTGTCACCTCGAATTACCCCGTTCCCTGGCGTGTTTCATCGGATAGTTGGGCTCCCAGGCCCGGGTGCTGCGCCACGATTCCGTGGAGCGGCTGGTGCGCCGGGCCGAATCCGAATCTACCGACCGTCGCGACGATGTCTCCGCCGAGCCGCCCCGGCTCCGACCCGAGGGTAGCGCGCGGCGCTGCGGCGCGGACTTGACCTTCGCATTCGCCTTGGGCTTGGGCTTGGGCTTGGGCTTGCCGTTCGCCTTGGCCTTGGCGCGGGCGCGCGCCGCCCGCGCCGGCGAGTACACCTCGGGTTTGGGCAGCCGCAGCAGCCGGCTGAACCGGCCGTCCTGGCCGGAGTGCAGCGCCGCCACCGCCTCGGGCTCGTGCCGGGCGGCGTTGGCGATGATGCCGAACATCAAAAGGGTGATCGCCAGCGAGGAACCACCCGCGGAGACCAGCGGCAGCTGCAGACCGGTCACCGGCAGCAAACCCACCACGTAGCCGATATTGATCAAGGCCTGGCAGGTGATCCAGGTGGTGGCCGAGGCGGTCAGCAGCCGGATGAACGGATCCACCGACCGCGACGCGATCCGCAGGCCCGCGTAGACGAACAGCGCGAACAACCCCAGCACCAGCGCGCAGCCCAGGAAGCCGAGCTCCTCGCCGATGATGGCGAAGATGAAGTCGTTGTGCGCGTTGGGCAGATAGCTCCACTTGGCCCGCGACTGCCCCAGGCCGCGGCCCCAGATGCCGCCGTCGGCAAGGGAATACATGGCCTGGCGCGCCTGATAGCCGATGCCCTGCGGGTCGTCGCCGGGATTGAAGAAGGCGCGCATGCGGTCGGAGCGATAGCCGGCCGACAGCGCCAGAATGGTCGCCGCCACCACGCCCGACACCGCGATGGTCACGAACATGCGCAGCGGCAGCCCGCCGAACCACAGCAGCGAGGTGAGCACGATGCCCAGCGCGATGGTGGTGGACAGGTTGGGTTCGAGCACCACCAGCAGGCAGACCAGCAGTCCGGCCGGCACCAGCGGCATGAGGATGTCCTTGTACCCGGCCTTTTCGGACTGCCGCGAGGCCAGCAGGTGCGAACCCCACACCACCAGCGTCACTTTCGCGATCTCCGAGGGCTGCACCGACACCACGCCGAGGTCGAACCAGCGCTGCGAGCCCTGCACCTTGGTGCCGACGCCCGGGATCAGCACCAGCACCAGCAGCACCACCGACAGCGCGAACACCGGGAACGACAGCTGCCGCATCAACCGCATCGGGATGCGCAGCGCGATGTAGAACACCACCGCGCCGAAGGCCGCCATCACCGCCTGCTGGATGAACAGCGAATACGCCGAGCCGCCACCGGCGTAGGACTCCACGCTGGAGGCCGAGAGCACCATGACCAGACCGAGCACGGTGAGCAGCACCGCGATCGCCACCACGAGATGGAACGACGCCAGCGGACGGGCCAGCCAGGCTCCGAACCAGCCGATGCGCAGACGCTGTGGGCCCTTGTTCCCGACCCGCCGCGCAGCTTCCGGCGCGGCCCGCCGCGGTGTCGCCGCTGTCACTCTGTTCTCCCGATGTCCTTCTCGTCCAGGGCCTGCACGGCGGCGGCGAAACTACGGCCGCGGTGCGTGTAGTCGGCGAACATGTCCAGGGATGCCGCGGCCGGGGCCAGCAGCACGGTATCGCCGCGATGGGCGAAACCGGCCGCCACGCGGACCGCGCGCGCCATCACCGCTTCGGGCTCGATCTCGGTGAAGGGGTCACCCATTCGAGCATCGTCCCCCGAATTCAGCTCCACCACCGGGACATCGGGGGCGTGTCGCGCGAGTGCGGCCGCGATCACGGCCGCGTCCTGCCCGAACAGCACGGCCGCGACCAGGTGTTCGCGGCACTCCTCGATGAGGTCCTCGACCCCGGCGCCCTTGAGCTGACCGCCGGCCACCCAGATCACGCTGGGGTGGGCCAGGATCGAGGAGCGGGCGGCGTGCGGGTTGGTGGCCTTGGAGTCGTCGACGAACTCCACGCCCGACAGCTCGCGCACGAAGGCCGCCCGGTGCGGGCCGACCTTGTGCTCCTGCAGGCCTTCCTTCACGAACTGCGGGGCCACGTCGATGGCGCGGGTGAGCGCGGACGCCGCCAGCGCGTCGGCCACTCCGGCCGGGCCCTGCGGGCTGATGTCGCCGACCTCGGCCAGGATCGCGGCCTTGGTGAAGGCGCGATCGAGCAGCTTGCCGTCCACCACGCCCAGCTCGCCGTCGGCGGGCACGCCGATGCGGAAGCCGACGGTGCGGCGCGCCTTGGATTTCCGCGCCAGCGCGGCGGCCACCTGATCGTCGAGGCCGACCACGCCGACCCGCCCGGTCAGGGCGCGGGCCTTGGCGGCGGCGTAGGCGTCCAGGCCGCCGTGCCAATCCAGGTGGTCCTCGGCCACATTCAGCACCACCCCGGCCTCGGGGCGCACCGACGGAGCCCAGTGCAGCTGGAACGAGGACAGTTCCACCGCCAGCACCTGCGGGCCGGGATTGCGGCGCAGCGCGTCCAGGATGGGCAGCCCGATATTGCCGCAGGCCACCGACGGGATGCCGGCCGCGCGCAGGATCGAGTGCGTCATCTGGGTGGTGGTGGTCTTGCCGTTGGTGCCGGTCACCACCAGCCACTTGCGGACCGGACCGTAGATGCGGGCCTGATCGACCCACCACGCGAACTCGACGTCACCCCACACCGGGATGCCCTCGGTGACCGCGGACGCCAGCACCGGCGAGTCGGGCCGCCAGCCCGGGCTGGTGATGACCAGCGCGAAGCGTTGCAGCGCATCGGGTTCCAGCAGATCCGCGCTGGTGGCGGTGCCCAGACCCAGTTCGGCGGCCTCGGCGAGCGCCTTCTCGCCGCTGTCGGTGACCACCGGGCGCGCACCGATGTCGCGCAGCGGTTCGATCAGCGAACGCCCGGAGACACCCCAGCCGGCGACCAGCACGTCCCGGCCACGCAGGAATTCGAGCATGGGCCCCGGCGACCGCAGGACCCTCGGAGAATGTTCGGCCATCGTCGTCTCACCCTGCCGCAGAGAGGTATTCGCTGTAGAACAGGCCCAGTCCGATCGCCGAGGCCATACCGGCCAGCAACCAGAACCGGATGATCACCGAGGTCTCGGCCCACCCGCTCAACTCGAAGTGGTGATGGAACGGTGCCATCTTGAACAGGCGGTTGCGGGTGGCGCGGAACACCGCCACCTGCAGTACCACCGAGGTGGTCTCGGCCACGAACAGCGCGCCGATCACGACCATGAGCAGTTCGGTGCGGGTGGTGATGGACAGGCCCGCGAGCAGACCGCCCAGCATCAGCGAACCGGTGTCGCCCATGAAGATCTTGGCGGGCGCGGCATTCCACCACAGGAAGCCGATGCAGGCCGCACCGCCCGCCGCGCACACCAGCGCCAGATCCAGTGGATCACGCACCTGGTAGCAGCCGGCCACCGCGTGCGCGGAGCACGAGTTACGCCACTGCCAGAAGGTGATGATCATGTACGCGCCCAGCACCAGGCTCATCGAACCGGCCGCCAGGCCGTCCAGGCCGTCGGTCAGGTTCACCGCGTTGGACCAGGCCACCACGATGAGGCAGACGAACGCCAGGAAGACGATCACGCTCATCGAGAGCGTGTTGATGTCGCGGGTGTAGGACAGCCGCTTGTCGCCGGGGGTCAGGCCGTGAATGTTCTTGAACTGCAAGGCCAGGACGCCGAAGACGATCGCCGAGGTGAGCTGGCCGATGTACTTGCCGGCCGCGGTCAACCCCAGGTTGCGCTGCTTGCGCAGCTTGATCAGGTCGTCGGTGAAGCCGACGAAGCCCAGCGCGGTGGCCAGGCCCATGACCAGCAGGCCCGAGGCCGAGGGCCCCGGCTCGCCGTAGGTCATCGAGATCAGGTGCGAGCCCAGGTACCCGGCCCACATGCCGATGATGATGGCCACGCCACCCATGGTGGGGGTGCCGCGCTTGGCCTTGTGGCTCTCCGGTCCGTCGACCCGGATCTCCTGGCCGAAGCCCTGTTTGGCGAAATAGCGGATCACCACGGGGGTGAGCAGAATGGAAACGGTCAGCGCGATCGCGGCCGACAATAGGATCTGGGTCATCGAGCGGCCTCCTGCTCCGCACCGATCAGGTGTTCGGCGACGGTCCACAGACCGACGGACTTGGATGCCTTCACCAGCACCACCGCACCCGGCTCGAGCTCCTCGTCGAGCAGGGCGATGGCCGCGTCGATATCGGGCACGTGAATGGCTTCCTCACCCCAGGAACCCTCCTGCACCGCACCCTGGAACAGGGCGCGGACCGGACGGCCCGGGCCGACCACGACCAGGCGGTCGACGTCGAGTCGCACCACCAGGCGGCCGATCTTGTCGTGTTCGATGACCGATTCCTCGCCCAGCTCGCCCATTTCGCCGAGCACCGCCCAGCTGGGGCGCGGCTGCGCACCGGCCCGGGACATGGTGACCAGCGCCTTGAGCGCGGCCCGCACCGAATCCGGGTTGGCGTTGTAGGAGTCGTTGACGACGGTGACGCCGTCGGCGCGGGTGCGCACGTCCATGCGGCGGGCCGAAGCGGCGGTCGCACCGGCCAGCGCCGCGGCCACGGTCGCGAGATCCGCGCCCTGGTCCAGGGCGACGGCGGCGGCGGAGAGCGCGTTGCCGACCTGGTGCTCACCGGACACCGCCAGCCGCACCTCGACGGATTCGCCGTTGGCGTGCAGCGTGAATCGGGCGCGCGCCTGCTCGTCGAGGACGACGTCGGTGGCGCGCACATCGGCGTTGCCGGCCAGGCCGACGGTCACCACGCGGGCGGCGGTGCGCCCGGCCATCTTCGAGACCAGGTGGTCGTCGGCGTTGAGCACGGCGAGCCCGGAGGCGGGCAGCGCCTCCACGAGCTCACCCTTGGTCTGCGCGATCACCTCGCGGCTGCCGAACTCGCCCAGGTGCGCGGTGCCGACATTGAGCACGACGCCGACACTGGGCGGGGCGATCTCGGTGAGCGCCTTGATGTGTCCCGGGCCGCGAGCCGAGAGCTCCAGCACCAGGAAGCGGGTCTGCGCGTCGGCGCGCAGCGCCGTCCACGGGTGGCCGAGCTCGTTGTTGAACGAACCGGGCGGGGCCACAACGGGTCCCAGCGGCGCGAGCACGGCCGCGATCAGATCCTTGGTGGAGGTCTTGCCCGACGAACCGGTCACGCCGACCACCGTCAGCGTGCCCGCCTGGACCAGGCGGTCCACACTGGCGCGGGCCAGCGCGGCCAGCGCGTCCAGCACCGCCGCGCCGGAGCCGTCGGTGTCGTGGCTCAGTGCGATGGCGCGCGTGTTCCCGGGGCGGGGCTCCACCACGATGGCGGGCACCCCAACCGGCCGGGCGGCCAGCACCGCGACCGCGCCCTGCGCGACCGCACCGGCCGCGAAGTCGTGGCCGTCGGCGTGCTCACCCGGCAGCGCCAGGAACAGGTCACCGGAACCGATTCGGCGCGAATCGAATTCGGCCGAGCCGGTGACCCTCGCCTCGGGATCGGCGACGTCGTGCAGCGTGCCGCCCACGACCTCCGCGATCTCCCGCAAAGTCATCTCGATCATGAATGCGTCAGGTCCCTCGTCTTTTCCGACAGGGCGGCCGCGAGTACCTCACGGTCGTCGAACGGCTGCTTCACGCCTGCAATCTCCTGCCCTGTCTCATGTCCCTTGCCCGCGATCAGCACCGCGTCGCCGGGCCGCGCCCAGTCGACCGCGGCCCGGATCGCGGCCGCCCGGTCCCCGACCTCCCGGACCTCACCGCGTTCCGCGTCCGGCACCTGTTCGGCGCCGGCGAGCACTGCGGCGCGGATAGCGGCCGGATCCTCACTGCGCGGATTGTCATCGGTAATGATGGCCAGGTCGCTGCCGCGCGCCGCCGCCGCACCCATCAGGGGCCGCTTGCCGGCATCACGATCACCGCCCGCGCCCACCACGACCGCCAAACGTCCCGTCCCACGCCCGGAACGGGCGCCCTCGGACAACCACGTGCGCAAGGTCGCCACGACCGATTCGATCGCGGCGGGCTTGTGCGCGTAATCCACCACGGCCAGAAACTCCTGACCCCTGTCCACCCGCTGCATACGGCCCGGCACATCGACCTCGCCGAGCGCCGCAGCGGCAGTCTCGATATCGGCGCCCGCCGCCGCGCACACCGCGACCGCCAGCAGCCCATTGGCGATGTTGTACGCACCCGGAAGCCGCAGCCGCACATCCACATTGACGCCCGGCCCCGAAGCGGTGAACTCCTGGGTGCCGCCCGCACCGGCGGTGGCCGCACCGGAAGTCCAGTCCGCCGGCACGCCCGAACGCGTCGCCACCGTGCGCAACCGGCCGGTGGTATCACCGGATTCGGCTGCCAGGCAAGCGGATACGTCGCCCGCCAGGCGCTGCCCCCACGCGTCGTCCACGCAGATCACCGCCGTGCGCGCGGCCACCGAGGGGCGCGACACGGCAGCGGTCTGCGGGCCGTCGGGAATGAACAGGCGGCGCTTGGCGGCGAAGTAGTCCTCGAAGTCGGCGTGGAAGTCGAGGTGGTCCTGGGACAGGTTGGTGAACGCGCCGACCGCGAAGCTCACCCCGTCCACCCGGCCCAGCGCCAGCGCGTGACTCGACACCTCCATGACCACCGCGTCCACGCCCTGCTCGGCCATCACCGCGAACATGGCGTGCAGCTGCGGGGCCTCGGGGGTGGTGAGCGCCGAGGGCACCCGGACCCCGCCGATGCGGGTCTCGATGGTGCCGATCAGCGCGGTGCGCATGCCGGCCGCGGCCAGCCCGGCCTCCACCAGATACGAAGTGGTGGTCTTGCCCGAGGTGCCGGTGATGCCGATGATGCGGAGGGTGCGAGACGGATCACCGTAAAGGGCCGAGGACAACTCGCCGAGAACGGTCCGCGGCGCGTCGTGCACCAGCACGGGGACGCCGATCTCGCCGATCAACGCCGCACCGGCCGCATCGGTGAAAACCGCGACCGCACCCCGCGCGACCGCGTCGGCGGCGTAGCGCGCGCCGTGCGAGTGATCGCCGGCCAGACCGGCGAACAGATCGCCCGGCAGCACCGCATTCGAGCGCTGCTCGATGCCCGTCACCTGGACTTCTTCGAAACCTGCCACGGACCCTGCGGGCGTCGCACCCGTCAACTCCGCCACCGTGCGCAAGCTGGTCGCCGTCACTGCAGCGGGCCGAAACACCTGCGGGCTGGACTGCGCGGGCACGAAGCTCCTCTCACGGCGGGTTTCAGTTGCAGAAAATGATCCGGACGACCGGATCGACGAGTCAGGTTACCTGTGTTCGATCGCCGCGCGATCGGCACGGCGGTGTTGCGTCACCCACCGGTAGTGGTATCGGCGGCGCACTGTGTCACGACCATCCGTTCCCCGCGCTAACTCGCCTGCAGAATCAGCTGTTTGGCGGGCGGCGACGGCGGGATCCGATCCCGTTGCAGCAGCCACGACGCGATGCTGTGGAACAGCGGCGCGGACGAACCGCCACCGCTGCCGTCCGAGCTGCGCACCGGCCCGTCGAGCATCATGCCGATCACATAGCGCGGATTGTCGGCGGGGGCCATGCCCGCGAAGGTGATCCAGTAGCGGTCGCTGGAATAGCAGCGGCACTTCGGATCGATCTGCTGGGCGGTGCCGGTCTTGCCGGCGATCTGATAGCCCTCGATCGCGGCCGGAGAGCCGGTGCCGCTCTGGATGCCGCGCGGATCCTTCTGCACCACGGCCTGGAACATCTGCTGCAGCGTCTTCGCGGTCTGCGGGCTGACCACCTTCACACCCTCCGGCGGCTCCTCCTCGGTGCGCGCGCCGTCCGGGGCGATCTTGGCCTTCACGATGCGCGGCGGAATCCGCACGCCGTCATTGGCGATCGCCTGGTACATGCCGGTCATCTGCAGCGTCGTCATCGAAAGACCCTGGCCGATGGGCAGGTTGGCGAAGGTGGAGCCGGACCACTGGTCGCGCGAGGGCACCACGCCGCCGCTCTCACCGGGCAGGCCGACACCGGTGCGCTGACCCAGGCCGAACTTCTTGAGCATGTCGAAGTAGCGGTCCTCGCCGACGCGCTGCGCCAGCATCAGGGTGCCCACGTTCGAGGACTTACCGAACACGCCGGTGGTGGTGTACGGGGCGACGCCGTGCTCCCAGGCGTCGTGCACGGTGACACCGCCCATGAAGATGGAGCCCGGAACCTGCAGCACCTCGTCGGGAGTGGTGAGGCCGTACTCGATGGCCGAGGCCGCGGTGACGATCTTGTTCACCGACCCCGGCTCGAACACCTCCTGCACCGACGGGTTGCCCAGATCCGTGGTGGACCAGAAGCGCGGGCCCATCGCGGGATTGAAGGTGTTGTCGTTGGCCATCGCCAGCACCTGACCGGTGTGCACGTCCAGCACCACCGCCGACGCCGCGCTCGCACCCGACATGTCCTTGGCCTGCTGCACCTGCTGCTGCACGTAGTACTGCAGATCCGAGTCCAGGGTCAGCTCGACACCGAAACCGTTCACCGCGGGCTGGCGGTCACGCCACGAACCCGGGATCACCGCGCCGTCCGAGCCGCGGTCATAGGTCTGCGAGCCGTCCGAACCGGCCAGCAGGGCGTCCATCGAGGACTCCAGGCCGATCTGGCCGTGCCCGTCCCAGCCGGTCGCGCCGATCACATTGGCGGCCAGCGAACCACCGGGATACTCGCGCATGTCCTGGCGTTCGAGCCCGACCTCCGGGAACTTCAAGGTGATGTCGGCGGCAACCCGCGGATCCACATTGCGCACCAGATAGACGAACGGCTCGTCGCTCTTCAGCTTGGCCAGAATGTCCTTCTCGGGCGCGTCCTTACCGAGCTTCTCGTGCAGGTACTTGGCGATGGCGGCGAGCCGGTCGTCCGGCTCCGGCGCGGTCTTGGGCTGCTTCTCCCGCTCGTCGGCCAGATCCTTGCGGACCCGCACCGGCTGAAAGGTCAACGCCTTCGCCGCGATCGTGAACGCCAGCGACTTCCCGTAGCGATCGGTGATCGGGCCCCGGGTCGCGGGATCGGCCAGCTTCACCGTCCGCTGACTGGCCGCCTCCGACGACAACTTCGGCGCGGAAATGCTCTGCACCCACAGCAATTGGATGGCGGCCACGGCCAGGGCCACCAGCATCACCAGCCGGCCCACCCCGAACCGGAACCGCGTCCCGGAATCCAGTCCCGGAGCGGGCCGCGGTCTGGACTGCCGCCCCGGCCCCGAACCCGCCCGTCCCGCACCCGACTTCGCCCGTGCGACCGCCGCCCGTGCCCGGCCGGAATCACGCCCGCGCCCGGCGCGGGAAGGGCTCATCGACCAGCCCCGATCATCACCGAGGAGCTCCATTGGCCTGGACGGCCGGGTTCGGCGGCGTCGGAAGCGGGGCCGCCGGAACGGGATTCGCGGCGGACGTGGTCGGCGGAGCCGCGGTGGCGGACGTGGTCGGCGGAGCCGCGGTGGCGGACGGCGCCGGGGCCGGCGTGGTGGGCACCGGGACCACACGCTCACCCTGCGACTGCGACGGCTTGGGCGGGGCCGCGGGCGGCGTGGTGTTCAAGGCCGGAGCGGGCGCGCCCTGCGCGGGCTGCGGGTTGCCGACCACGGTGACCTGGCCGTCGGGGGCGATCAGCAGCCGGGCCGGATCCTTGGCCGGGATCATGCCGAGTTCGGCGGCGCGCTGGGCCAATTCGGGCGCCGAGTCGGCCGCGGCCACCTCGCGCTGCAACGCGTCACGCTCGTCGGACAGCTTCTGGTTGACGCGGCGCTGATCACCGAGCTGGTAGCTGTCCTCGGTGGCGCGGGTGGTGAGCAGCAGCGTCAGCGCCAGACCGCAGCCCAGCAACGCGATGATGGTGGCCACGAAGGACATCCGGCCGCGCGGCATCGACTCGCTGCGCCGGCCCCGGCGCATGCCCGGCAGGTCGGATCCGCCCTCACGATTGCGGCGGCGGGCGTAGGCGCGTTGTGCCGCACCCGATTTCACCCGCTCGGCGGCCTGCACCCGGCGGGCCCCCCGGCTCACCTGCGTCTTGATCGTCATAGCGCGGCTCCGATCGCTCGGGTCGCGGCCCGGTACCGCGCGTCGACTCGGCGCTGCCGCGCCCACCTACGTGCCTGCCCACTCATGCGCGATCCTCCCCTGCGATCCGTTCCGCGGCCCGCATGCGCACCGGAGCGGCTCGCGGATTCTCCTCGATCTCCTGCTCGGTCGCCTTCTCCGCGCCGCGGGTCAGAATCTTGAATTCCGGTCCCATGCCGGGCAATTCGACCGGCAGGTCCAGCGGCGTACGCGAAGCCGACCGCTTGGCCAGTTCCAGCTTCACCACCCGGTCCTCGAGCGACTGATAGCTCATCACCACGATGCGGCCACCCGGAGCCAGCGCGTCCAGCGCGGCGGGCATCGCCGCCTCCAGGGATTCCAGCTCGCGGTTGACCTCGACGCGCAACGCCTGGAAGGTGCGCTTGGCGGGATGCCCGCCGGTGCGCCGGGCTGCGGCCGGGATGGTGTCGTAGAGCAGCTCCACCAGTTGCGCACTGGTGGTGAACGGGGTGCGCTGGCGCCGCCGCAGGATCTCGGAGGCGATCTTGCCCGCGAACCGTTCCTCGCCATAGGTTTTCAGGACCCGGGCCAGCTCACCGTGGCTGTAGGTATTGAGCACGTCGGCGGCGGTGGGGCCGGTGCTGGAGTCCATCCGCATGTCCAGGGGCGCGTCGATGGAGTAGGCGAAGCCGCGATCGGCCTCGTCCAGCTGCATCGAGGACACGCCGAGATCCATGAGAATGGCGCTGACCGAGCCCTTTTCGGGCAGGCCGGCCTGCTCGAGCGCGTTCGGGATGCCGTCATATCTGGTGTGCACCAGGGTGATCCGGTCCCGGAACGGCGCCAGTCGCTCCCCCGCCAGCTTCAGCGCGGCGGTGTCGCGATCCAGGCCGACGAGTCTGATGTTCGGGTACGTCTGCAGGAAGTACTCGGCGTGACCGCCGAGACCGAGCGTGCAGTCCAGGTAGACCGCGCCCTCGGAATGCAGTGCGGGACCGAGGATTTCATCTGCGCGATGGAGGAGTACCGGAACATGGCGGGGGCCGTCACTGCTCTGGTGCACCTAGGACCTCCCGGAATTCACTGCCTCACGTTCATTCGCACGGCCATACGGGGTCGCGAGCGACGGTGGCCATATCAAAAAACGACCTTCGAAGGTTAGGCGAATGCCCCGTGGTCTCTGACCGAAGCACCGCACCTGGCGTTGGGGAAGTACGTCAGGGTCGGTGTCGGGCAGAGGCCGCAGGGCACTCGCCTCGCTGCGGGCTAGAAGATCTCGCCCAGCGACTCGTCTCTGGCCTGCGAGTAGTCCTCCTCGTGCTCGGCGAGGTAGGAATCCCACGCCGTCTTGTCCCATATTTCGAGGAAGTCGACCGAGCCGATCACCACGCAATCCTTGGAGAGATTGGCGTAGCGGCGATGCTCTGCCGACAGCATGATCCGGCCCTGTGCGTCCGGACGTTGCTCATCACTGGAAGCCGCCAAGGCCCGGACGAATGCACGGGCCTGCGGGTTCGATCGGGATGCGGCCGCGGCTCTCCGCGCGAGCGCGGTGAACTCGTCCTTGGGATATACGGCAAGGCTGTGGTCCTGTCCCTTCGTGACCATCAACCCTCCCGCCAGCTCGTCCCGGAACTTCGCAGGCAACGTCAGTCGCCCTTTGTCGTCCAACCGAGGGGTATAGGTACCGAGAAACACGCCTCGACACCTCCTGCCGGATCACCCTCTCGACTGTTCGGCCTCCTGTAGTGCGGGCTCCACATTACCCCACTTTCCCCCACTTTCAATCGAAAGCAGCGGTGATCTCGGTCCCCGCTTGGCGAACTTCGCAGGTCACACCAGCTATCACGGTGGTGGGGAAGATTTCGCGCAGTTCCCCCGACACGCGCGACGCGCGCCGGCGGGCACCCGACAACCGCCAGCAAACCCGCAGATAGCGTGCATATCCGGCACCCGTGGGGCGGTGTGGGGAACCCCCGTGGGGAGGTGTGGGGAATCGGGGACGACGCCCGACACGCCGAATCCCTACCAACCAGAAACGCCGTGACGCCACACCTTAAATCGGTGTGGCGTCACGGCGTGTCGTGAAGTTCTTCAGTTATCGGCAGGCCGGTCAACTGTCCTGTTCGAACCTCTTGCGGAACCGGTCCTCCATCCGCGCGGAGAACCCGCCCTGCTTACGGGGCTTGCCGCGGCCGGCGCCGGAAGCGCCGCCCGCACTCGGATGCGCGTCCGGCGCGTGACCGGACGAACCACCCATGCGGGGGCCACCGATCAGCAACAGCACACCCGCGCCGAACATGACGATGAAGCCGACGAGACTGATGATCGGGAAACCGCCCGGCTTGAACGGTGCGGCAATACCGGCCACCAACAGAAACAGACCGAGGGCGAACAGGGCGGCCGCCTGAAGTCTGCGCCGACCGGTGGCAGAACGTAACCGTCCACCCCGAACAGTCGAGGCGAACTTCGGATCCTCAGCATAGAGCGCGCTCTCGATCTGTTCGAGCATGCGCTGCTCGTGCTCGGAGAGTGGCACGGTACCTCCCCCGGCACTAGGTGGTGGCTGTCGCCTCCGGGTAGACGACGGGTAGCCGACCTTGGCGGCTATCTGCCACCAATAATACGAGTTCGATCAGAACCGGACCACCTACTCGCCGATACTCACGCCGGCATTCCGTTCACCCACCCTGAACTGGGACGCATCCGAGACGCAACAGCCACCAGATCAGCGACGTCGTGCAGGAATGCGCCTACCCGCGAAGCGAACTCGTCCGCGCGGTGATCGTCGATGGGCCCGGCAGCCCCGCCTCGAGCGCCGCGCGGGTCTCGGATTGGCCGGTGAAGTAGTCCGACCACATGACGAATTCCGGTGCCGCGCGCTGCATCAGGACCCAGGCGTTGCGCGAGCGCGCCCGCGGCGCCCGGTCCGCGCCGGTGAGCGCGAGCACCGCGCCCGCCCCGCGCAGCGCCGCCAGGTAGGCGATGCGGAACCGCTCCACCGGATCGGACTCCCCCCGCGCCTCGGCCAACAGCCCGCCGGCCTTGCCCAGCAGGTCGCCGGCCCGGCCGGGCTGTCCCGGACGTTCGATTTTCCCGGTCATTTCGCGTACCTCCCCACTCGACACCCGATTCGCCGACTCCCGGGACAACCGGTCCTCGTCAGGCATTTCACCCGCGAGAGTGATCGAACAGGCATTCGAAGGTTTCTGTTGGGTTTGAATATAGGGAGACCCACCGACAAGTTGACGTCCTGCCGTGGCGCTACTGTCGATCCATCCGTCCGCGCCAACGAGAGTTGCGTCCAGCAGATGACCGCAGTCACCCCCAAACCGACGCCGGCACCCGTCGTCGTCGACATGTCGGCCGCGACCCTGCGCCACCGCCTGCACGACGCACTGGCGGTCTACGTCGCGGCGATGGATTACCCCCGCGGCACCGAACACCAGCGCGCACCCATGTGGACCGAGCACACCACCCGCCCCGGCTGGCAGGCCGTGGCCGCGGTGCTGCCCGACGACGACGGCCGCCTCGACCTGCGCACCGCGCCCATCGTGGCCATCGCCTACGGGTATCACGGCGCGCCCCACCAGTGGTGGCATCAGCAGGTGTACAGCGGCATGCGGCGCACCGGCTGGCCCGAACAGGGCGCGCGCGAACTGCTTTCGGACTACTTCGAACTGACCGAACTGCACGTCCACCCCGCCGCACAGGGACGCGGGCTCGGCGAGATCCTGCTCACCCGGCTGCTGCAGAACCGGCCCGAGCGCACCGTGCTGCTGTCCACCCCGGAGGTGGACCGCGAGTCCAACCGGGCCTGGCGGCTGTACCGGCGCCAGGGATTCGGGGATGTGGTGCGGCACTTCATCTTCTCCGGCGACACCCGGCGGTTCGCGGTCCTCGGGCGGCGGCTGCCCCTGTGAGCAGGCGTGACATCGGTTCCCGCGACATCGTCATCGTCGGCTCCGGGCACAACGCGCTGGTCGCCGCCTGCTATCTCGCGCGGGCCGGGCACCGGGTCGAGGTGCTCGAACGTGACACCGTGCTCGGCGGGGCGGTGTCCACGGTGGAACGCTTCCCCGGGCATCTGATCGATCGGGGCTCGTCGGCGCACATCATGATCCGCCACACCGGGATCATCGAGGAGCTGCAGCTGGCCCGGTTCGGGCTGCGCTACATCGATTGCGACCCCTGGGCTTTCGCGCCCGCGCCGCCCGGCAGCGGGCTGCCGCCGATCGTGTTCCATCAGGATCTGGACCGCACCTGCGCCTCCATCGCCGCGGCCTGCGGGGAACGTGACGCGCAGGCGTACCGGCGTTTCGTGACCGTGTGGGGGCCGCGCAGCGCCCGGGTGATGCGGGCCTTCTCCGGGACACCGACCGGCGGGCACCTGCTGAAATCGTTCTGGGGCATGGATCCTCGCGAGGCCGCCGGGGCGAGTGGGCGCGCCGACGCCGCGGCCCTGTCCCGGGAGATGATGCAGACCGGAGACGCGCTGCTGGACAGCCTGTTCGACAGTGAACGACTCAAGGCGGCGCTGGCCTGGTTCGGCGCGCAGTCCGGCCCGCCCATGTCCGAGCCCGGCTCCGCGCCCATGGTCGGCTTCGCGGCGCTGATGCACACGCTGCCGCCCGGACGCGCGGTCGGCGGCAGCGGCGCGCTCAGCGCCGCCCTGGTGGCGCGGCTGGAATCCGACGGCGGCACGGTCACCGCCGGGGACGCCGTCACTGCCCTCGCCCGCACCGGCGACCGCTGGCAGGTGCGCACCGCGAGCGGCCGAAACCTGAGCGCGGACACCGTGATCGCGGGCAGCCACATCCTCACCACCCTGAACCTGCTCGAACAGGGCGGATTCGATGCCGCGACGCTCGCCGACTGGCGGCGCCGCATCCGCGTGGGCCCCGGCATCGGCATGGTGGTGCGCGCCGCGATCCGCGACCTCCCCCGCTATCCCGGGGCCGACACCACCGAATCCGCCCACGGCCTGCAACTTCTCGTGACCGACCGGCGCGAGCTGCGCCGCGCCCACGGCGCCGCCCTGGCCGGGGATCTGCCGCCCCGCCCGGTGGTGCTGGCCATGACCTTCAGCGCCCTGGACCCGAGCCTGTCCCCCGCGGGCGAACACCAGGTCACCCTGTGGTCGCAGTGGCATCCCTACGATCTCGCCGACGGCACCGACTGGTCCGTCCACGCCGATCGCGAGGCCGACCGCATCATCGCCGAAGTCGACGCCCTCGCACCGGGATTCGCCGGCAGCGTGACCCAGCGCTTCGTCCAGACCCCCGCCGACCTCGAACGCGAGATGGGCCTGCTGGGCGGCAACGTCATGCACGTCGAGATGTCCATCGACCAGATGTTCATGTGGCGGCCCCTGCCCGAACTCGCCAACCAGCGCGTCCCCGGCGCCCCCGGTCTCTACCTCACCGGCGCCTCCACCCACCCCGGCGGCGGCGTCTCCGGCGCCAGCGGCCGCAGCGTCGCCCGGATCGTCGAGCACGACCTGCGCCCGCGCCGGCTGTTCCCGTCCCGGCGATGACGGACCCCGCTCTATCCGGTGCCGGCGGTGACCGATGACCAGGACCGGGTGGCCGACGACCGCGAAGACCGGGCGCGTCACTGTCGTCGCGGCGGCGCCCGCGGTGTTGCTGGTGCTGGTGCAGATCGCGTATCCGCTCGTGCACGGTGTGGCACGGGATCGGGTGACCGTGATGGTCGTATTGCTTTCGGCGAGTGCGGCTCTGGTGCACGCCGCGGTGACGCGGGGCGCGCGGTGGGCGGCGGGCTTTCTGGTGATCGTGTCCGGGATCGGGCTGGCGGCCGAGGTGCTGGGGACCGCCACCGGTTTCCGTTCGGCAGCTATGACTACGCGAGCGGGCGGTTGGGGCCCGAAGTGCTCGGGGTGCCGCTGGTGGTTCCGCTGGCGTGGACCGGCGGGCTGTATCCGGTGTGGGTCGTGGCCGGGCTGCTGGGCCGGAGTGCGGCCGGGCGGGTTTCGCTGACGGCCGCGGGGGCCGTCGGGTGGGATCTGTTCCTGGATCCGCAGATGGTCGCCGACGGGCAGTGGGTGTGGCGGTCGCCGATCGCGGGACTGCCCGGGCTGGCGCAGATTCCGGTGAGCAACTATCTCGGGTGGTTCGCGGTGGTGCTGGTGATGGCCGGGCTGCTGGAGTTCTGGGATCGCACGGCCCCGGATTCGGGTGCGGCGCGGGTGGTTCCGGTGGCCGTCTTCCTGTGGACCTGGCTGGGCTCGGCGCTGGCGCACGCGGTGTTCCTGGGGCTGCCGGTGTCGGCGGTGTACGGCTGCTGCGGGCTCGGCGTACTGGGGATTCCGCTGGTTCGGGGGCTGAGGGCCCGTCGAATCACCCTGTGGCCCGGGACGCATGGCACGATGTGAGCCGTGCAGCCGAGTCCGAACATGTCGACAGCAGAGGAATCACTCGAATCCGCGCCGCCCCAGCGGCGACCGCGGCGGTGGGTACGGCTGCTGGCCGTGGTCCTGTTCGCGGGACTGGCGTTCCTGCTCACCGGATGCCTGCGGGTGCAGGTGTCGATGGGCGTGTCCTCCAACGACCGGGTATCCGGGCAGATCATCGCGGCCGCCGTGCCGCAGCACGACAAGGACAAGGGCCCGCAGCTCAAGGCCCCCGAGGGGCTGGCCGGCAAGGTGCGGGTCGACACCTACTCGCGCGACGGATACGTCGGCAGCCAGGTGTATTTCGACGATCTGACCTTCGGTGAGGTGCAGCAGCTGGGCGCCCTGTCCGATCAGACCTCGGGCATGTTCAACCTGGTCTTCAGCCGCACCGGCGATCTGGTCACCCTGACCGGCCGGGTGGACCTGAAGAGCCTGCCGCCGCAGGGTTCCGACGTGCAGCTGTCGGTCGCCTTCCCGGCCCGGGTCGCCACCACCAACGGCACCCGCGAGGGCGACCAGGTGGTCACCTGGAAGCTCCCGCCCGGCGACGTCAGCACGCTGCGTGCCGAAGTCGGCTACGCGGACCCGAACACCCGGTCCTTCGCCGGCTGGGCGGGCATCGTCGGCGGCATCACCCTGGCGGTGGCCGCGGTGGTCGCGGTCCTGGCCTACATGACCCGCAACCCCGATCCGCCGGCCTACGTGCGCGCTGCCCGCTGGCTGCGCCCGGACCGCACCAACAGTCGATGACCCTCGCACCATGAATTTCGCCACGAAGGCGGTGACGGCCGTAGCGCCGTCGCCGCCTTCGTGCTGTTGCCGCCCTCGCGAATCGCCTGGCCCTGCCCCGCCTGCGGTCCGGCGGCGACCCCGTCACCGAACCGGTCACCGTCTGCGTCCCCGCCCGCGACGAAGCGCACCAGCTGCCCGGGCTGATCGCGGATCTACGCGCCCAGCAGGGCATCACCGGTCTGCGCGTGCTGATCCTCGACGACGGCTCGACCGACGGCACCAGCGCGGCGGCGCGCGCGGCCATCGGCGACGACGACCGATTCCGGCTGGCCCGCAACGACACCGACCCCGCCCCGGGCTGGACCGGCAAGACCGCGGCCTGCGCCCGGCTGGCCGCCCTGGCCGCGGACCTCACCGATGCCGGCGCGCTGATCTTCCTCGACGCCGACGTCCGGCTCGCCCCCACCGCGCTGGCCGCGGCGGTGCGCGCCTTGCGTTCCGCCCGCGCCGACCTGCTCTGCCCATGGCCGCGCCAACGCGCCGAATCGCCCGCCGAATGGCTGGTGCAGCCGCTGCTGTGCTGGTCCTGGGCCTCGACTTTGCCGGTCGCACTGGCCGATCGGACCCGGCGGCCGTCGATGGCGGTGGCCTGTGGCCAGTTCCTGGTCTTCGACGCCGCCGCCTACCGGGCCGTCGGCGGGCACGCGGCGGTGGCCGACAGCGTGACCGAGGACCTGGCCATCGCACGGGAACTGCGACGTCGCGGGCGGCGCACCGCCCTGGTCGCGGCCGGGCCCTTGGCGCACACCCGCATGTACCGGGACACGTCCGAACTCACCGAGGGCTACACCCGCTGGCTGTGGTCGGCCTACGGCGGCCCGACGGGCAGTCTCGCGGTCGGTTCGATTGCGGCGCTGGCCTTCTGGGTTCCTCCGCTGGCCGCGCTGTGCGGGCGCGGGCGGCTGCGCCGGATCGGCGTGCTCGGCTACGGCGCGGCGGTCACCGGTCGCCTGCTGGCCCGCTCGACCGAGACCGGCGGCCCACCCGGCCGCGCGGATGTCGTTGCCGCGCTGGCGCACCCGCTGTCGGTCGCGGCCTACCTGGCACTGTCGGTCCGCTCTCATCGGGCGCACAGGGCCGGTCGCCTGCGTTGGAAGAACCGGTCACTCGAGGTCGGTTGACCGTCAGGGTCCGGACAGGTGAATGCCCGCCGGATCCGATCATCCGGCGGGCATTCACCCGGTGCCGAGCATCGACTCGACGGTGGTCAGTGGTGGCGCGCACCGGTTTCCGCGGTCACGGCACCGGGGTCATGCCGATCGTCGGGAGGAAGAAGCAGGTGCTGTTGCCATTGCGGACGGTGCCGAACACCGCGGCCAGCACGGTGCCCGAACCGGTGTCGACCGCACCGCGCGCACGCCGCCCACCGGCAGGGCCGCGGTGAAGTAGTCGTGCACGGCCTGGGCGACCATGGGCCGCAGCTCGGCGGGGACCTGCGGCGGGATCATGGCATTGAGCACCTGGCCCAGCGGGCCCATGGGCACCAGGCCGCCGCGGCCGTTGCTCACGTTGAACCACGCGACCTGCATGCCGCTGGTGTCCGCGCCGTCGGGGGCGATGCCGTAGGGCACGAACGCGAACATGGTCTGGCCCGCCTTCACGGCCGAAAGATCCAGGCCGGGAATGGAGAACGCGTAGTTGGGCCAGGGGCCGGGGATGCTGCCCGCCATCGCGGGGGCCAGACCCAGGGTGGTGCCGCCGAGGCAGAAGGGAGCGGCGGTCGGGTACAGGAAGGGCTTGATGCCCAGAGCCTGAAGGCCCTCGGCGGCTTGACCGTAGGCGGACAACCAATCGGTCGGCCCGGCCGAGGTGGACGGCCCGGCGGCGTCGTTCCGGCCGGTCGCGTCACCGACCGCGGTGATGGCGGCCAGCGCGGCGGCGGCCGCCGGGCTCACCGCGGCGGTCGTGCCGGGATCGCCCGGCGCGAGGCCGCCGATCTCGGTCTGCGCCGGGGCGGCGACGGCCGGTCCCGCCAGAGTTGCCGGTCCGCCGGCGGCGAGCACCGCGCAGGCGCCGAATGCGCCTGCGACGCGGACGAGGTGGTGGAACGCGAACATGGAGGCTCCCCTCGAAGTCACGAGTCGAGGGCGACGCTACTCCGCTGACCAGCACATTCCTGTCATTTGCCCCGGCATGCCGAGGTATTGCTCCGGCGCGAACGCGGTCCGGTCAGGCGTGCGCGGGAGCCGGCGCGTTCGAATAGCCCAGGTTCGCCAGCACTTCGCTGGTGGCCTTGGCGAAATTCAGGGTGATGAAGTGCAGGCAGGGCGCGCCCTCGGCGATCAGGCGCTGGGCCATCTCGGTGGCGATCTGGATGCCCTCGGCGCGGACCGCCGCGCGATCCTCCTCGGGCCCGGTGCCCGCGGCCTTGCGCAGCCGCTCGATCACCTTGGCCGGGAGCGGACGGCCCGACAGCTCCTCCGCGCGCTCGACCGTGCGCAGCGAGGTGACCGGCATCAGCTCGGGGATGATCGGCTTCGCGCCCTCGATCGGGTCGGCCGCGATGACCCGATCCCGCAGGCGCAGATAGTGATCCACGTCGAAGAACATCTGGGTGATCGAATACTCCGCGCCCGCGCGCAGTTTCGCCACCAGGTAGCGGGTGTCGTCGTCGAGGTCGGTGGAGCGGGGGTGTCCCTGCGGGAACGAGGCCACGCCGACGTGGAAGTCGCCCAGGTCGCGCACGATGCGCACGAGCTCCTCGGCGTATTCGACGCCCTCGGGGTGCTTGAGCCACTCCCCCAGCACGTCGCCCGGCGGATCGCCGCGCAGCACCAGCAGATTGCGGATGCCCGAATCGGCGTACGCGCCGACGATGGACCGCAGCTCGGCGACCGAGTGGTCGACCGCCGTGAGGTGGGCGACGGTGAGCAGGGTGGTTTCGCGCGCGAGTTCGCCGGTGACCCGGATGGTGCGGTCGCGGGTGGAGCCGCCCGCACCGTAGGTCATGGACACGAACGCCGGATGCAGCCGCTCGAATTCGCGGGCGGCCCGCCACAGGCGCGCCTCACCGGCGGCGTCACGTGGCGGATTGAACTCGACCGAGAAGGGCACCGACCCGTCGGGGCGGGGGCCCAGCTGCTGCAGCACGGAGCGAGTTCCGGACACGTGCGGCGTGCGGGAAACTCGGCCAGGGGTCGAATATCCCCGTACATTGTCGAAACTCACGCCTGCATTTTACGGGCCCGCGCAGCGGCCCGGACCCCGACCTGTACCTATCTCAGCAGGTGGGACCGAACCGGCCCCGACCGATTCCGGGCGGACGGGGTGGTCGGTAGAGTCGGGGCGAACCCCGCGCGCGGACCTGACGCCCGCGCGATCGGGCCGGTCATCGGGGGCGTTCGCCGTCGTCGCACACGCACACCGAGGCCGATCACCGGGGATCGCGCCTGCGCCGCGCCGCGCACTCACCAAGGAGGCTCCCCTGTCCGCCGGACCCGGTACCCCGACCCGCCAGCCGGTCGGCGCGGGATCACTCGTCGCCGCCGTGGAGGACCGTCTCACCGCCTTCTTCCGGACCCGCGAGCCGTTCGTCGAACCGCTCGGCCCGGTCTTCGTGGACGCGGCCGCGGCCCTGGAGGACTTCGTCATTCGCGGCGGTAAGCGCACCCGCCCCGCCTTCGCGTGGACCGGCTGGCTGGGCGCCGGCCGCAGCGCCGACGACCCGGACGCCGACGCCCGTGCTGACCGCCTGCTCGGCGCTGGAACTGGTGCAGGCGTGCGCGCTCATCCACGACGACATCATCGACTCCTCGCGCACCCGGCGCGGCTTCCCGACCGTGCACGTGGATTACGAACAGCGGCACCGGAATCAGCACTGGAAGGGTGACGCGGACCACTACGGCGTCAGCGTCGCCATCCTGATCGGCGATCTCGCCCTGGCCTGGGCCGACGACATGACCCGCGACGCCGGGCTGCCCGCCGACGCGGCCGCCCGCTTCGCCCCGGTCTGGGCGGGCATGCGCACCGAGGTGCTGGGCGGGCAACTGCTCGACATCCACGGCGAGTCCGCGGGCGACGAGTCCGTGGCGGCCGCGCTGCGGATCAACCGGTTCAAGACCGCCGCCTACACCATCGAACGGCCGCTGCACATGGGTGCGGCGCTGGCCGGGGCCTCCCCGAGCTGATCGCCGCCTACCGCGAATTCGGCACCGACATCGGCATCGCCTTCCAGCTTCGCGACGACCTGCTGGGCGTGTTCGGCGATCCGGCCGTGACCGGTAAGCCCTCGGGCGACGACTTGCGCGAAGGCAAGCACACCGTCCTGATCGCCGAGGCCCTGCAACGTGCCGACGCCACCGCGCCCGCCACCGCCGCTCTGATTCGCACCAGCCTCGGGACCGATCTCACCCCCGAGCAGGTCACCGAATTGCGCGCGGCCCTCACCGAACTCGGCGCGGTCGACGCCGTGGAGCAGCGCATCGCCTCGCTCACCGAGCAGGCCCTCACCGCCCTCGACGACAGCAGCGTCACCCCCGACGCGGCCCGGCAACTGCGTGCCATGGCCCTCTCGGCCACCGCGCGGTCCTACTGACGCGGCGGCGGGGCCGCAGGACGGACATGGTTGGCATGAAAACCGTTGCGGGACCGACCGATCGGGTGGTCGTCGTCGGCGCCGGACTGTCCGGGCTGGCTGCGGCACTGCACCTGCTGGCAGCGGGACGGCAGGTGGCGATCCTCGAGCGTGACGACCGTCCCGGCGGACGGGTCGGGTCCTACCGCGGACCGGACTACGAGATCGATTCCGGGGCGACGATTCTCACCGTGCCCGAGCTCATCGACGAGGCTCTCGCCGCGGTCGGGCACACCCGTGACTCGGTGGGGCTGAAGATCCTCGACCTGGCCCCGGCCTATCGGGCGCGCTTCGCCGACGGCACCGGGATCGGCGTCTACTCCGACGAGGAGCAGATGGCCGCGGAGATCACGCGGGTGCGCGGAGCCGCCACCGCGGGCCGATACCGGCGCCTGCGCGGCTGGTTGAAAGACGTGTACGAGGCCGAGTTCGGCCAGTTCATGGACACCAACTTCGACTCGCCGCTGGACATGGTGCGCATCCCGGAGAAGCGGGTCGCGCTGGCCCGATTGGTGCGGCTCGGCGCGTTCGGGCGACTCGGCCCCAAGGTCGGGCGCCTCGTGCGGGACTCGGACGTGGCCCGCCTGTTCAGCTTCCAAGCGCTGTTCGCGGGCATGGCCCCCAGCCAGGCGCTCGGCGTCTACGGCGCGATCCCCTACATGGACACCTGCCTGGGCGTCACCTACCCCGAGGGCGGCATGCGCGCGATCGCCGCGGCGCTGGGCCGGGCGTTCACCGCCGCGGGCGGGACCCTCGAACTGAACGCCGAGGTGATCGGCGTCGACTATCGGGGCCGGCGGGCGACCGCCGTGCACACCGCCGACGGTCGCGTCTTCGACTGCGACGCCCTGGTGGTCACCGCCGACATCGGTTCGCTGCCGCGCTTCGGGCTGCGGCATCGGCGCGGACTGCGCGCCTCACCATCGGCCATGGTGGCGCACGGCACGATTCCGGCCGCGGTGGCGCGGACCTGGCCGGTGCAGGCGCATCACACCATCGAGTTCGGGCGCGAATGGGACCGGACCTTCGCCGAGATCGCCGCCCGCCGCGGCCACGGCCGGTTGATGAGCGACCCCTCGCTGCTGCTCACCCGTCCCGCCCTCACCGACCCGACCCTCTACATCGACCGCGCCGAACAGCACATCGACGCCGAAGGGCACCTGCGCGACACCGTCCGCCACGAACCGCTCTCGCTGCTCGCCCCCTGCCCGAACCTGGACGCCGCGCCGCTGGCCTGGGACCAACTCGGCCCGCACTACCTGCGCGAACTCCTCGCAGTCCTGGAAGCGCGCGGCTACCAAGGGATTTCGGACCACTTCCGGGTCGACCACCTCGACACCCCACGCACCTGGCGGGCCAAGGGCATGCTCGCAGGGACCCCGTTCTCGGCCGCCCACCTGTTCCGGCAGACCGGTCCGTTCCGCACCCGCAACCTGGTCGCCGGTCGCGCGAATGTCGTTCTCGCGGGCTCGGGCACCGTGCCCGGGGTCGGCGTGCCGACCGTGCTGTTGTCGGGCAGACTGGCAGCGGCACGCATCACGGGTGACGCACGACATGCCGGTTTCGGAAGCTCCGACACCGGGGCACTGTCGTCGGCGCACACGCACTAGACTGACCGCGTCCTGAACCAACGCGGCTGCCGCCGCTGACCTTTCCGGGGGGAACGACCGCCAATGCCGACCCCCGATATGGACGCAGCCACCCCCGACGCCGCCGCGAGCGCCACCGCCACCCGGACCGCGCCCGTGCCGTCCGAACCGGCTGTCCCGGCCGCGCGCACCGGCTCGCCGTGGCAGGCGCGTCTGCGCCACGCCGCCGACTTCGCCCGCACCCCCGAAGGGCACGCGGCCACGCTCGGATTCTTCGGCGCGCTGCTGATCACCTTCGGCGGCTTCGGCGCGGGCGGCGTGCGGCGCAGCGATCCCTTGCTCGAGGTCATGCACCTGTCGTGGCTGCGGTTCGGGCACGGACTGGTGCTGTCGTCGATGTTCGTGTGGCTGGGCGTGATCGCCATGATCACCGCGTGGGTCCGGCTGGGGCGCATCGTGATCGGCGGCCAGCCCGGCGCCTCGGTGACTCTCAACGAACTGCGCGGCATCGTCGGCATCTGGACCTTCCCGCTGCTGTTCGCGGTCCCCATGTTCAGCCGCGACGCCTACTCCTACCTGGCGCAGGGCGCGATGTTGCGCGACAACATCAATCCGTACCTGTACGGGCCGGTGGAGTTGAAGGCCAACGCCGCGGTCCTGCTCGACAACGTCAGCCCCGTCTGGACCACCACCACCGCGCCCTACGGGCCGGTCTTCCTGCTCATCGGCGCGCCATCACCACCGTGACCGGTGACGATGTGGTGGCCGGGACCATCGCGCTGCGCCTGGTCATGCTGCCCGGGCTGGCGCTCATGGTGTGGGCGGTCCCGCACCTGACCAAGCATCTGGGCGGCAAGCCGACCACCGCGCTGTGGCTGGCCGTGCTCAACCCGCTGGTGCTCGTCCACCTGATCGGCGGCGTGCACAACGAGATGCTCATGGTCGGCCTGATGGCCGCGGGCATCGCGCTGGTGCTCGAACACCATCACGCGGCCGGGTTCGTGGTCGTCGCCATCGGCGTCGCCGTGAAGGCGACCGCGGGTGTGGCGCTGCCATTCCTGGTGTGGATCTGGATGATTCACGAACGGGAACGCCGCGCCGCCCAGAACGAGGGCGAGCTGCCGCATCCGCTGCGCACCTTCGCCAAGATCGGCGCGCTCGGCGTGGCCGTCTTCGCAGCCGTGTTCGCCGTGGCCACCGTCGCGACCGGACTGCGCGATCACCAGATCGGCTGGCTCACCGCGCTGTCCGGGTCCAAGAAGATCATCAACTGGCTCTCGCTGCCGACCATCATGGCGCACATCGTCACCTGGGTGACCCCGCTGGCGATGGACAAGGTACTGCCGTGGACACGGGTGCTGTGCGCGATCGCCATGGTCGCGATTCTGGTGTGGGCCTGGTGGCGGTTCAAGAACAGCGAGAAGGAGGCCGTACTCGGCATTCTCGTCGCGTTCGTGGCCATCGTGATCCTGTCGCCCGCCGCGCTGCCCTGGTACTACTCGTGGCCGCTGGCCCTGGCCGCCGGGTTCGCGCTCTCCACCCGGACGCTGCAGGTACTGGTCGGCCTGTGCACCTGGCTCATGCTGATCTTCCAGCCCGACGGCGCGCCCGTCTCCGACTACGTGCACGGCACCCTGGCCATCCTCGCCGCCGTGGTCGCGGCGGTCTCGCTGTGCAGGGTGGATCCGCTGAAACTGCGTGCGGGACGCCCGCATTCCGAACCGCTCGGCGGCGTGGCCGCGCCCGGCCCCGCGTGATGCTGGACCTCGCCTACCGGGACTGCCGACGGATCGCCGCCGCCCACGGCCGCACCTACTTCCTGGCCACCCGCCTGCTCGAACCCGAGCGAAGACCGGCCGTGCACGCGCTGTACGCCTTCGCCCGCCTGGTCGACGACATCGTCGACGCGAGCGACGCGCCCAGCCGTTCGGCCGACTCCGCGGCCCGGCTCGACCGCATCGAACACGACCTGCGGGCCCGCCTGGCGGGCGCGCCCGGCGCCGGCGGCGACGCACCCGAACAGCGGGTCATGCTCGCGGTCGCCGACACCATCGGCCGGTATTCGATTGCCGCCGAACACTTCTGGGTGTTCCTCGACTCCATGCGCATGGACATCCCCGGCGCACCCCAATACCGCGACCGCTACCCCACCATGGCCGACCTGAGCGACTACATGCGCGGCTCGGCCGCCGCCATCGGGCTGCAACTGCTGCCGGTGCTGGGCACCGTGGTCCCGGTCGCCGAGGCCGAACCGGCCGCGGCCGCGCTGGGAGAAGCCTTCCAGCTCACCAACTTCCTGCGCGACATCGGCGAGGACCTGGACCGCGGACGCGTGTACCTGCCCGCCGCGGAATGGGCCGCGTTCGGCGTGGACGACGAGTTGCTGTTCCACTGCCGGAAATCCGGCCGGACCGATCCCCGCGTGCGGCGTGCGCTCGCGCATCTGATCGCGATAAACAGAGGTGTCTACCGTCGCGCCACCCCCGGCATCGAGCTGCTCGCCCCGCGCGTGCGCCCCGCCATCCGCACCGCCGCCACCCTCTACAGCGGCATCCTCGACGAGATCGAGCGCACCGACTACGCGGTCTTCACCCGCCGCGCCGTCGTCCCCCAGCACCGCCGCTTGCGCGTCGCGGCACGGGAATTCGTCGCGGCCAGTCCACTCGGGAACTGACCGCGACAACGGTCGATCTATGTCAGAAGGGATCGGCGGCGGCGCGCCGGATCACTTCCCGGGCCAGGGGGCCGTGGATGGCGTCGATGGGGCGACCGGGCAGGGTCTCGTCCTCGGTGTAGATCCACTCGAGGATTTCCTCGTCGGTGTACTTGCCGTCACGCATCACCGTGATCAACGGGGTCAGGTGCTTGGCGACGGCGCCGGTGGAGTCGAAGAACTCCTTCGGGATACCGGCGATACCGTCCCGGCGGACCGCGAGGATCTGGTGGTCGCGCAGCATCTGATGAACCCGCGTCACCACCATGCCGAGCTGCTCGGCCACGTCGGGCAACGGGATCAGGGTCACCGAGTCCGGCAGGACGTCTTCGCTGCAAGGAAAGGCACTCACCCCGACCACGGTAGTCTCTCGCGTCGCCACAGTCGCATCACACCCCGGCGCGACTACCATCGGGTGAGCCGCACTGGGCGGCACTGGGAAAATCGGAAGGGTCGCAGTTGATCGGCCAGATGCTGGAAGGGCGCTACCGCATCGACGCGCCGATCGCGCGTGGCGGTATGTCCATGGTGTTCCGGGGGGTGGACACCCGGTTGGATCGACCGGTCGCCATCAAGGTGATGGACCCGAAATTCGCCTCCGACCCGCAATTCCTCACCCGCTTCGAACTCGAGGCGCGCGCGGTCGCGAAGCTCAAACACCCTCGCTGGTGGCGGTCTACGACCAGGGCGTGGACGGCGACCACCCGTTCCTGATCATGGAACTGGTCGAGGGCGGCACCCTGCGCGAACTGCTGCGCGAACGCGGGCCCATGCCCCCGCACGCGGTGCGCGCCGTCGCCGAAACCCGTGCTCTACGCCATCGGTGTCGCGCACGCGGCCGGGCTGGTGCACCGCGACATCAAACCGGAGAACGTGCTCATTTCCGACTCCGGTGAGGTGAAGATCGCCGACTTCGGTCTGGTGCGCGCCGTCGCCGAGGCCAAGATCACCTCCGACAGCGTGATTCTCGGCACCGCCGCCTACCTCTCCCCCGAGCAGGTCACCAGCGGCAGCGCCGACGCCCGCAGCGACGTCTACTCCGCGGGCATCCTGATCTTCGAAATGCTCACCGGCCGAACCCCGTTCACCGGCGACAACTCGCTGTCCATCGCCCTGCAGCGGGTCGAGAAGGACGTGCCCGCGCCGGGCCGGCTGATCGGCGGCGTCCCCCCGGAGATCGACGAACTGGTCGCGCACGCCACCGCGCGTGAACCCATGCATCGCTTCGCGAACGCCACCGAGATGGCCGACGAACTGCGCCGCCTCGCCCGCGAATTGCAGCTGCCCGACTACCGGGTGCCCGCGCCCGCCGAATCCGCCGAGCACCTCAGCGCCAAGTACCGGGTCGGGCCCACGCCCGCCCCGCGCGGCCCCGTGCATCCCCCGTCCCGGCCCATTCCGGGCGCGGCGGACCAGACCACCCGGTTCCCCGCCGATGCCACCACCCGGCTCCCCGTGGACCCGCCGACCGTCTTCGCGCCGCAGCAGCCCCAGCACACCCGGGTGATGACCGCGGCCCGCGAGATTCCGGCCGAGTACCGCCAGCCGGAGTACGCGCCGCCCGGACCACCGGCGTCCCACGGCGCCGGCTCCGACATGATCGAGGATCGCGGCAAGTCGCGGCGCAAGGTCATCGTGTGGCTGAGCATCGTGGTCGCGCTCGCGGTGCTGCTGGGCATCGGCGGCTGGTGGCTGGGCGTCGGCCGGTATTCGGCGGTGCCGACCATCGCGGGCATGAACACCGACAAAGCCGTCAGCGCGTTGCAGGACGCGGGCTTCAAGACCGAGACCCGCAACAAGGCCTCCGACATGATCCCGGTCGGCAATGTGGTGGGCACCGATCCGCCCGCCGGCACCCGGGTCACCAAGGGCTCGCTGGTCTCGGTGCTGGTGTCCAGCGGCAAGCCGAAGGTCCCGGACGTGACCGCCGGACAGGACGTCAACGCGGTCAACAAGGCGATCAGAGACGCCGGGCTCACCCCCGTGGACGCGGGCGAGGTGGGCAGCACGGCGCCGAAAGGCAGTGTCGCCAAGGTGGATCCGGGCCCCGGGACCGTGCTCCCCGCCAACGCGCAGGTGAAGGTCTACCCGCAGCAAGGGTTCGCTCCCGGTCAAGGTGCCGGACCTGCGCGGCAAGTCGCAGGAGGAGGCCAAGACGGCCTTGCAGAAGGCCGGGCTCACCGTCAGCTCCACCCGCGAACAGTACGACGCGAAGATCAAGTCCGGTCAGGTGATCGGCACCGACCCGGCCGCGGGCACCAGCGCCGAATCCGGCAGCGGCGTGGTCCTGATCGTCAACAGCGCCCTCGACATGCCGAACCTGCTGGGCGCCAATGTCGGCACCGCGCGCAGCAAACTGCAGGCGATGGGACTCACCGTCACCGTGCGCCAGCTCGCCAGCAACGACAGCTCGATCGTCATCTCGCAGAGCATCGCCCCCGGCGACGCGATCGAACCCGGTGCCGCAGTCACCCTCGTAGCGATTCCCTAAAACTCATAGGAGCTCCAGAAGAACCCGAGCCCGGACCGCCGATTGCGGTCCGGGCTTTGAACCTTCCGCACCTCGTTGCCCAGGGCGACAACTGATTTCGTGCCGACCGGGGTAACTCGCCGGGCACGCCCGAAATCGGTTCGGCACTCAGCCGCGGCACGGGTGTGGGACCGGCTACGCCTCCCCGTGGCCCGCTGAAGTTCCGGGGAGGCGGGGGAGCTCTAGCGCAGCATCTCAGCGACCAGGAAGGCCAGTTCGAGGGACTGCTGGGTATTCAGGCGCGGGTCGCACGCGGTCTCGTAGCGCTCCTCGAGGTTGAGGTCCGAGATGTCCTGCGCGCCACCGAGGCATTCGGTGACGTTCTCACCGGTGAGCTCGATGTGCAGGCCGCCCGGGTGGGTGCCCAGCGCGTGGTGCACCTCGAAGAAGCCCTGCACCTCGTCGACGATGCGGTCGAAGTGGCGGGTCTTGTAGCCGGTGGAGGCCTCGTGGGTGTTGCCGTGCATGGGGTCGCACTGCCAGATCACCTGGTGGCCGGTGGCCTGCACCTTCTCGATGATGGCGGGCAGCACGTCGCGGACTTTCTGATTGCCCATGCGGGCCACCAGGGTCAGGCGGCCGGGCTCGTTGTTCGGGTCCAGGCGCTCGACGTACTCCACGGCCTGCTGCGGCGTGGTGGTCGGGCCGATCTTGAGACCGATCGGGTTGGCGATCAGTTCGGCGAAGGCGATGTGCGCGCCGTCGAGCTGGCGGGTGCGCTCACCGATCCACAGGAAGTGCGCCGACAGGTCGTAGAGCACCGGCTCACCGGTGACCGGGTGGGTGCTCAGCCGCAGCATGGCCCGCTCGTAGTCCATGACCAGGGCCTCGTGGCTGGCGTAGAGGCGGGCGCTGGACAGGTTCGGGTCGTTGACGCGGCAGGCTTTCATGAACGCCAGCGCGCGGTCGATCTCGGTGGCCATCTGCTCGTAGCGGGCGCCGGCCGGGGACTGGGCCACGAACTCGCGGTTCCAGTCGTGCACCTTGTGCAGGTCGGCCATGCCGGCGGAGGTGAGCGAACGCACCAGGTTCATCGCGGCCGAGGCGTTGGCGTAGGCGCGGACCAGTCGCGACGGGTCGTGCTCGCGCAGCCCGGCGTCGGCGACCAGCGAGTTCACCATGTCACCGCGGTAGGACTTGAGGCCCAGCGAGTCGACGTCGGCCGAGCGCGGCTTGGCGTACTGGCCCGCGATGCGGGCCACCTTCACCACGGGCAGGCTCGCGCCGTAGGTGAGGACCACCGCCATCTGCAGCAGCGTGCGGATATTGCCGCGGATGTGCGGCTCGGTGTTGTCGGCGAAGGTCTCCGCGCAGTCACCGCCCTGCATGAGGAACGCCTCACCGCGGGCGACCTCGGCCAGGCGCAGGCGCAGTTCCTCGACCTCGGCGGGCACGCAGATGGGTGGCACGCTCTCCAGGACCGTGCGCATCTTGGCGGCCTGGTCGGGGTCCCAGGACGGCTGTTGCAGGGCCGGGCGAGTCAGGGCGTCGTCGAGCCGCCGACGCAGCTCGTCGGGCAGCGGAGGCAGTTCCGGCAGGCGATCGATCGGTACGTCGACGGTCCAGTTCACGTGTTCAGAATACGTAGTGCTCTTGGTGAGACGGACCACCCCCAGGGCTCGAGTCGCCCACCCCATGCCGTCCGGTCCGATCGCAGACCGCTCGGCCGCTTATGTCGATATGCTGCCGCCGCCTAGGCTGGGACCGGATTGCCCGGAAAGCACACCGGCCCCGAGCTGAGGAGAGACCCATCTCATTGCGGTACTTTTACGATTCGGAATTCATCGAGGACGGCACCGTCATCGACCTCGTCTCGATCGCGGTGGTCTGCGAGGACGGACGCGAGTTCTACGCGGTCTCCACCGAATTCGACCCCGAGAAGGCCGGGCCCTTCGTCCGTCGCAATGTACTGCCGAAGCTACCCCCGCCGTCGTCCCCGCTGTGGCGGTCCCGCCAGCGCATCCGCGACGACCTGTACAAGTTCCTGGTCCCGCGCACCGGCGTGGAGCCCGAACTGTGGGCCTGGGTCGGCGCTTACGACCATGTCGCGCTGTGCCAGCTGTGGGGTTCGATGGTCGACCTGCCCAACGCCCTGCCCCGCTACACCAACGAACTGCGTCAGCACTGGGACCAGCACGGTCGCCCGCCGCTGCCGCCGGTGCCGAAGGACGCGCACGACGCGCTGGCCGACGCCCGCCACAACCTCGCGAAGTTCGAGGCCATCGAGGCGCACCGCCGCCTCCAGGCCGTCTGAGCCCCGGGCATGCGAAAGGCCCCGGGAGACATGGTCTCCCGGGGCCTTTCCGGTGCTGTGTGGCGGAGGACTAGCTCGCCAGGGTCTCCGGGACGCGGTCGGCGTCGGCGCGGCTGCCCGAGGGGACGCCCTTCTTCAGGCTCGCGGCGTAGACGTCCACGTACTCCTGGTCGCCCATCCGCATGAGCTCGTACATGATCTCGTCGGTGACGGCGCGCTCCACGAAGCGGTTGCCGCCCATGCCCTCGTAGCGCGAGAAGTCGATGGGCTCACCGAATTTGACGGTGACCTTGCGCGGCCGCCAGCGGAACGGACCGGGCGGGCACACCTCGTCGGTGCCGATCAGGGCGACCGGGATCACCGGCACTCCGGTCTCCAGGGCGAGGCGTGCCACTCCGGTCTTGCCCTTGTAGAGGCGGCCGTCCGGGGAGCGGGTGCCTTCGGGGTACAGGCCGACCAGGCGGCCCTCACCGAGCAGTTTGCGCGCGGTGTTGAGCGCGGACTCGGCCGCGTCGGCACCGGAACGATCGATCGGGTACTGGCCGGTGCCGGAGAAGAAGAACTTCTGCAGCCGGCCCTTGAGGCCCGGGGTGGTGAAGTATTCGGCCTTGGCCAGGTAGGTGATCCGGCGTGGGCTCATCAGCGGGGTGAACAGCCAGTCGGTGAACGACAGATGGTTGCCGGCCAGAATGGCCGCACCCTTCGGGGGAATGTTCTCGACGCCCTCGACCTTGGGCCGGTTGATGAGATGCATCAGCGGCCCTACCAAGACGAACTTCAGCAGCCAGTAGAACATTGCGTCCTTTCCCCTGTTTTCGATACCCGGGACCGGCCTCATTGCGGGCACCACCACTCGCTTGCCCACCCTACCGCTGAGACCACACGGCAACCAACCGGTGGTGACGGGATTCTCCGATACCGGGAACATCGTCCCACGCAGCGGAATGCGCAACGCGCGGCGACTCGCGAAAGACCGGCTCGGATCAGCGGCGAGCGCGCGCGACGGGCAACACATCCGGCGCCGCGGCCACCGCCGCGCGAGCCAGCTCGGCCGCGCCGATCATGCCCGCGGCCTCACCCAGCTGGGCGGTGCGGATGCGGGCCAGGCGGCGATGCCGGGCGCCGGTGATCGAGCCCGAATAGTGTTCGCGGGCCTCGTCGAGGAACAGCGGCGCCGAACTGCTGACACCACCGGCGACCACGATCAGGTCCGGGTCGAAGATGTCGCTCACGAACGCCAGCCCCAGGCCCAGCCAGCGTGCGAAGTCGGCCAGCACCTCGAGCGCGACCGGGTCGCCGTCCTGGGCCGCGCCCGCCACACGGCGCCCGGTCAGCGAGCCCGGATCCCGTCCGGCCTCGCGGGCCAGCACGGTGGAGCGCTGCGGGTCGGTGGCCAGCAGTTCCAGCGCGGTGTCCACCAGAGCGGTTCCGCTGCAATACCTTTCCCAGCACCCGCGCTTGCCGCACGCGCAGGCGCGACCGTTGGGCACCACCTGCAGGTGACCGAGTTCCGGTGCGACACCGTAGCTTCCGCGATACAGCTGCCCGTTGATCAGCAGGGCCGCGCCGATGCCGGTGCCGATGGCCACCAGCACCACATTGCGCCCGCCCGCCGCCGCGCCGAAGCGGTATTCCGCCCACAGCGCGGCATTGGCGTCGTGCTCGAGGATCACCGGCAAGCCGAGCCGGTCGGTGAGACGCTGCGCGACCGGGGCGTCCTCCCACGGCAGATGCGGGGCGAAACGCACGGTGGCGCGGTCCTCGTCGACGAAACCCGCCACCGCGAGCCCGACCGCGCCGATGGCGTGGCGGCCGCGCAGCTCACGCACCGCGCGGGCCAGGCCGTCCTCCAGGGCGCGCGCCGAATGCGGGGTCGGGGCGGTGACGGTGTCGAGCACCTCGCCCGCGCCGTCGACCACCGACGCCCGAATGTTCGTGCCGCCCACATCGATTCCCACGGTCAACGGCACATCCACACCGCCCGTCATGCCTTGATGGTCACGTCGATGGGCACATACTTTCCGCGCTTGGGCCGTCTGGCGCCCGGCTGTGCGGCGCGGCCGGCGGCGGGCCCTTCCTCGCGACCCGCGGGTCCGGCGGCCGGGTCCGGTGTCGGAGCGCCGGCGGTCGCCGATCGGCCGAGGTCATCGCCCGGGTGCGCTACGGGCGGTCCGAAGGGTCGCGCGTCCGCACCGGCGGAATCGCGGGCACGGAAGCCGGTGCCCGGCACCGGATCCGCGTCCTCGGGCCGGTGTGCAGCGCCGGGGCCCTGTCCCATCGGGTCGTCGAACGAGTCGCCTTCCGGGTGATGTCCGTGACTGCCCGCCGCCCGTCCTTGCGCACCGGCGAGGAATCGTGCGAACACCGCGGCCAGGTTCGCGGCCGCACCGTGCGGCGCGGCGAATCCACCCGCACCCCTGGCCGATTCACCGGCATGATCAGCGTCCGGATCCTGCCCGCGGTCACCCCGCGCGGCGGCGTAGGCGTCCGCGAACGGCCGATCCCCTGCCCCGAAACCGGTTCCGAAGCCGTGCGAATGCTGTTGCCAGGCTCGATATTCCGGCGAGTCCGGATCCAGGTCCGGCGGGATCACCGGTTCCACCGGCACTCCCGCCAGCGCCTCGCGCAGCACGGTCACGATGGCGGTGCCGTGTTCGGCGATGGCGGCCACCACGTCGTGATGCTCACCGCGCACGATCGCGGCCGCCGCGCACACCGGGCACCAACTGCAACTGGACCATTCGGCGCGCCCGTCGGCGGCGGTGCGGCGCAGCACCGGTTCCACGCGTTCGAGGACGGCCTCGGCCAGCAGGCGTAATTCCTCGGCGAATTCGCCGAGGTTCTCCTCGGGGTGGCCGGGCGCGGGTGCGTGGTGGTCATTTCGGCCAGACCTGGGGGTCGGGCCGGAAGCGGATCACCAGGTGGTCGCCGTCGAGTTCGGCGGCATCGACCGTGCACCGCCGCAATACCGGGGCCAGCCGCAATCGCCGCCGGACCCCGTCCGCTCCCACGATCAAATCGTCCTCCACTCGTCCCAGCCGCAGCGTCGACGCGTCGACCACCGGCAGATGCATGCGCATCGCGAACACCGAAGCCACGCCCGCCCCGGATTCGAGCCGGACCACCGGTTCGGCGGCGATGGACTGCACCCCGTCCACATCTGTGCCAAGCATAGGGATCGGGCGCCATCCCACCCAGTTACCACTCGCGTCCACCGCGTAGGACAGTGCGGCCAGTGAGCTCAACCCCACCGGTTCGGACCCCGCGTGCCCGACGACCTGCACCGGAACCCCGCGCAGCCGCTTGCGCAGCTCGGTCACCACGTCGAGTTGCTCACCGCGGCGGTTGAAATACCACTGCACCGCGGGATGCGGCGGCGCGGCCGGATGCGGCGGCGGCATCTCCGGCGGCACCTTGTTGACCAGGATCGCGTCCAGTCGCAGCCCCAGCAGCGCCGCGGCCGATCGCACGCGCGTCGATTCGGCCACCGCCACCTGTTCGGCGGCGGTCACCAGGCGCGCGCCGGTGCGGGTCCGATCCGCCAGCAGGTCACGGGCTTCGGTCACCGCCTGCACGATCTGTTCGACAGCCACCGCGAGCACGGCCTTGCGGAAGTCGGCGCCGATCGCCTCCATGGTGCGGGCGTGCGCGGGCCACACCCGCTCCAGGTAGCCGAGCACGGTGTCGGGTGCGGTGATGATGCGCAACATGTCCGCCGAGGGCGGACAGTCCAGCACGATCACCTCCCACCGCGCGTCATTGGCGAACCGGGTGATCTCGAGCAGCGCCAGCAGTTCCTGCACGCCGGGCAGGCCGGTGAGTTCGGCGGGATCCAGTGCGCCCAGGTCGAATCCGTGCTCGTGTCCGGCGCCCGACGCCATCACCAGCACCTGCCGGAACCGATCCTCCAGCAGCGCAAGCGAATCCACTTCGATCACGTCGAGGCTCGGCGCCGAGGTGAGTCCGTGCCCGACGATCGGGAGCCCCGGGTCGGTGGCCTCGGGGTCACGGCCGTTCACGAGTTCCGGTGCGACCGTGGCGAACATGGGCAACGGCACGCTCGCGACCGCGGGTTTCGCGCCGTGCTGCAGCCGGTAGCCGAGGGCGTCGCCCAGCGAGTGCGCCTGATCGAGCGAGGCCAGCAGCACCCGGCGGCCGGTGCGCGCGTACGCCAGCGCCGTCGCGCAGGCGAGGGTGGTTTTTCCGACGCCCCCCTTGCCGATGAACAGCTCGACGCGGGCGACGGGGCGAGGCGAGCGTTCGGTAGCGCCGGCGGTCAGCCTTCGACCCGTTTCTTGAGTTCCTTGAGGGCGGTGTCGGTGATGACCTTCTCCGCCTTGCGTTTGAACATGCCGATCATCGGAATGTTCAGGTCGACGGTCAGCTCGTAGACCACCTGGGTGGTGCCGTCGGGCAGGGCGATCAACTCGTAGGTGCCGTCCTGCGCCTTCTGCAGATCACCGGAGACCAGGCTCCAGCTGACCGCACGGCCGTCGGGCCGCCAGGTGTAGGACAGGGTGTAGGTGTCCTTCACGACGCCCGCGTCCAGTACGAAGCGCGCGGTGCGGGCCCGGCCGTCGGACGACTTGTCGAGCACCTCGACCGAGCGGGCCGCGGCGACCCATTCCGGATACGACTCCAGGTCGGCGATGACGGCCATCACTCGGTCCGAGGGGGCGTCGATCACGATCGACCTCTGAGTTCGATCGGCCATGGGCGGCAACGCTTCCTTTCTAGTGAGCGGCCGCGGGCGCGACCCCGGCCTTGCGCCCCGCCTCGAGGCGGGCCTTGATCTCGAAGGACATGACCTTGCCCGCGACCCGGCGGGTGCGGTTGAGCGCCAGCAGGTCACGACCGGACATACCGGCGATCCCGCCGCGCGGTTCGGCGTGCATGAAGTAATGCATGATGACGCCGTCCAGCATCGGCTCGAGCCAGAGTTCCATGGTGCCCTCGGCGCCGCCGGTGACGGTCCACCGGATTCCCTTGTCGCCCCGGTCTTCCCGAACCTCCAACTGCAGGTCGGGCCACCACTGACGCCACCGGCCACGATCGGCCAGAATCTCGGCAACGGCCTCGCCCGGCGCGGCGACGAAGGTCATATCGGCAACCTGGATACTGCTCACGGTGCTTATCTTGCCCTACGCTTCGCTCCGGGCGGGTTCGCGGCCCCGAAGTCTCGATTCTTCCCTCCCTCCGCTCCTCCGCTTCGCTCCCCCGCTCCACTCAGTCCAGAATCGAGACGGCCGCGAACCTTCGGGCGGACGCTCAGAGCGTAGTGCCTGTCACCCCGACGTGCGGGTCCAACAGTTGCTGTAGTCGCGTCCCCATCAGGTCCCAGCGCCACTGCTGCTGCACCCAGGTGCGGCCCGCGGCGCCCATGGCGGCGGCGGCATCCCGGTCGGAGAGGATGTCGACGATGGCGTCGGCGATCGATTCCAGCTTGCGGCCGTTGACCACCCGGCCGGTCTCGCCCTCGCGGACGGTTTCCGGCGCACCGCCCGAATTGCCCGCGACCACCGGCACTCCCGTGGCCGAGGCCTCCAGGAACACGATGCCCAGGCCCTCGACATCCAGGCCCGCGCCGCGGGTGCGGCACGGCATGGCGAACACGTCGGCGATGGTGTGGTGGGCGGCGAGTTCCTGCGACGGCACCCGGCCGGCGAACACCACATCGTCGGAAACGCCCAGGGCAGCAACCAGCTGACGCAGCTTCTGCTCGTAGGGCCCGCCGCCCGCGATCACCAGCACCGCGCCGGGCACCCTCTTGCGGATCTCGGGCATGGCCGCGATCAGCGCGTCCTGTCCCTTGCGCGGCACCAGCCGCGACAGGCACAGGATGGTCGGCCGCTCGCCCAGCCCGTAGCGGGCCCGCAATTCGGCGCGCGCCGCCGGATCCGGCTTGAACACCTCGGCATCCACCGCGGGCGGCAGATACTCGAGCGCCGACTGCGCCCCGAACGCGGCCGCGAACCGCCGCCGCGTGTACTTGCTGACATAGGTGACGACATCGGTGTGATCACCGATGACCCGCAACGCCTGCCGCGCGCCCGGCAGCATCGACCAGCCGACCTCGTGCCCGTGCGTGGACGCCAGGATCCGCTCCGCGCCCGCGCGTCGCAGCACCGGCGACAGCAGCGCCAGCGGCGCGGCCGCCCCGAACCACACCCGATCGCACTGCTCGTCGCGCATGAGCTTCTTGGCCCGGCGCGCCACCAGCGGGGTCGGCAGCATCAGTGTCGTCGGATGCCGGACCACCTGAAACGGCTGCTGCGCGTCGAACTTCCAGTGGCTGTCGCCCTTCCAGCGGGGCGCGTACACGACCAGCTCGTCGGCGGGCAGCTGCAGGGCGAGCGCGTGCAGATACGACTGAATCCCACCCGGTCGTGGCGGGAAATCATTGGTAACCAGCAGAGTTCGCCCCATGGCACAAACCTACTGCACCCGCGGATCAGGCGGCTTTACGCGCCCTCGGCGGTACGGGTGGTGAGCCAGGTGCGCCAGTCGGCGACCAGGTCGGGGTAGGTGAGGCCGAGCACACTGTGCAGGACGGCCTCGACGGCGGCGCGGTCCTTGGGACCGGTGGCCAGCTGTCGATACAGCTCGACCAGGGTGTGATCGCCGAAGCGGTCGGCGATGAACGCGCACGCCGACCAGCCCTGTTCATAGGAGAGCGAGGCCTTGCCACTGGTCGGTTCGAACAGTTCGTCGGCCGGGAGGTCGGCGGGCAGGTCACCGGCGCGGACCCGGGCGGTCAGCGCCGGGGCGATCTGAGTGACCGGGTGCCGCATGCCGCGGTGCGCGGAGTATTCGGCGAAACCCTCGAGCATCCACATCGGCGACCCGTCGACGGTCACCGCGCGGCTGGCCATGTGGGTGAGTTCGTGACGCAGCACCGACCGCAGGCCGTCCGCGCCCAGGCGGCGGCCGGCCTCGGGCCCGAAAACCACGCGCTGCCCGGTCAATTGCGCGCCCGGACGCACCGGGTCGGCGACGGTGGAGGCGGCGACCTCGGCGGGCACGGTGCCGACGGCCCGGGTCAGGGCCGCGAATTCGGCTGGGCTGGAAGCGACCACCACGACGGGGGCCCGATTCCAGTCCGAACCCCACAGCGCGGTGACCGCGGCGGTGGATGCCGCGAGTTCGCTCGCCAGCACATCGAGGTCCGCCCGCTGCCCGGAATGGCCGAGCACGATGCCGGTCCGGCCACCCCCGGTGGCCACCGATTCGGCGACCACTTTGCCGTAGGAGTCCATCGTCCGCTGCACCAGCGGCACCTGCGGATCGGTGGCCTGGCTGACGTCCTGGCCCGGCACCACCGCCCGCAGCTTGGGCAGCACCGAGTTCGGGAGCATGAGCAGCGCGCCGCACGCGGCGGTCAGGGCGCTGACCATGACCAGGGTGAGCACGAACTGGAACCGCCGCTTCGCCGACAGCCAGCCGCGGGCCTGCCGCAGAGTGCTCATTGCCGCCTCTCGTTCAGAATCGACGCGCTGAATGGAACGGTGACCAACCCAACGGCGCGACCTGGACGGGTACGCCGAAAGTCGAAGCGTGCAGCATCAATCCGTTGCCGGCGTAGATGCCCACATGGGAGATGTCCGAGTAGAAGAAGACCACATCGCCGGGCTGCAGGTCCTGCTGGTCGACCGGCGTGCCGTATCCGGCTTGCTGCTGGGAGGTGCGCGGCACGTTCTTGCCGACCTGATGGAAGGCCCACTGCACCAGGCCGGAGCAGTCGAACTGGTCCGGTCCGGTGGCGCCCCAGACGTAGGGATCGCCGACGCGGGTCAGGCCCGCGGCCAGCGCGCTGGTGCCCGAACCCGGGACCAGGCCCTCGAGCAGACTGTCGCGATCGAAGCCAGGCGGGAACATCGAGCCCGCCAACGCGGACTTGTCACCCGCGGAGAGCTGCCCCCAGGCGGCGATGACCTGGGCCATGGACCCTTGCAGCGCAGCGCGTTTGGCCTCCAGGTCGGAGCGCACCTTGTCGGCGGCGACGCTGGCGGCGCGGGCGGCGTCGGCGGCGGCGCGGGCGCCGGCCTCGGCGGCGGCGGCCGCGTCGGTGGCCTTCTGGTACTGGCCCAGTTGTTCATTGGTGCGCGCGCCCACCAGGTCCACGATGGACATCTGGTCGAGCAGCTGCTGCGGGGAATTGCTCACCAGGAGCGAGGTGAGCCGGTTGGAGCGGCTGCCGAGCAGCGCCGAGGTCGCGGCGCGCTCGATGACCGGTTGATAGCGGCGGATTTCGGCCTTGGCCGCGTCCAGCGTGGCGGCCGCGTCGGCGGCGCGCTGGTCGGCGGTGGCGGCGGTGGCGGCCTTGGCGTCGAGATCGGCCTGGGCGTTGAGCGCCTGCTGATTCATCTGCTCGGACTGCCGGGAGAGATCGATCATCCGCTGCACGGCTTCACTGGCGTTGGCCGGTGCGGCGACCGGATCGGCGGCCGCGAGACCGTAACCGCCGTAGGTGCCGACCATGAGGGCGCCGACCGTGAGCGCTCCTCCGACCAGTCGTCTGGTCCGCTCACTGTGTGTTCGCCGATACTGCGCTTGCGCTGCCACCGCTGGTGTCGTCCCGTTCTCTTACCCCGAGCCGGTCAAGAAGGTCTCGGTAAGATTACGAAACGGCGACCGCTTGTGTCCAGCAGGCCACGGAAGCATTACGGTCGCCGCTTCTCCCGCAGGTCGTCCGCCTGCGGTCGGCTGGGGGACGAATCCCCCGGTAGAGCGAGGGATCTCAGATACGGGTGGCGCCCGCGAACGGCATCGAGGAGATCGGGGCGACCTTCACCGGCTGACCGGAGGTCGACGCGTGCACCACATTGCCGTCGCCGATATAGATGCCGGAGTGGCTGCCGCCGTAGAACGACACCACGTCGCCGGGCTCGAGGCCGTCGTAGGACACCGGGCTGCCGGTGCTGGCCTGCTCGTAGCTGGTGCGGGGCAGGTTGACGCCGGCCTGGGCGTAGGACCACTGCACGAGGCCGGAGCAGTCGAAGGCGTCCGGGCCCGCGGCGCCGTAGACGTACGGGTCGCCGACGCGGCTCATCGCGGCGTCGACCGCGGCCTGACGGAAGCTGCGCTGCGGGGCGGGAGCCGGGGCGCCCGGGATCGCGATGCCGGGCAGCGGCGGGATGTTCACCGGGATGGACTCGGGCAGGCCCGGGATCCCGGCGGGGAGCTGGATGGCGTCGGGGACGTCGATGACGCCGACCGGGGTGTTGACCGGCTGGGCCGACGCGGGAGTAGCGGGCAGCAGCAGCGCGCTCAGCGTGGCAGCGCCGACGGCACCGGCGGCGGCCGCGCGACGCGCAGTGCGCTGCATGCCCCGGACCTGTCGCTTGACGGTGGTGGTCGCCATGGTGAGGTACTTCCAATCTGCCCCGCGACGCCACACCCGGTGGTGCGTCGGACTCCGCGAGGTCTCAGGAAGATTACGAGGACATAACGGTGCTTTGTAAAGCCGAGGAAGTCCGTACGTGACTCAGAATTGTTGCGCACCCGTATTTCGGTGCGACAAACGTCACAGCAATCACGAAACGATAACAGCGGCCGTTTTTCCGGGAGCATTCCGGGAGCTACCGGCCGGTAGCAAGCGCCCGTCAGGGACCCTTGCGACCTCGGCAGATTCCACATAACGCCCGCTCAAGCCCATGGTCCCCGACCTGGGTGATTACCGGACCCACATCCGGCGCGCCCGAGCGCGGGGCACCGGGGTAGCACCCACCGGGCGCGGATCCCGACCAACCACCCCCTCCCGCAAAATTGATACATATTATGAATAACTGTGACCCTCGTCACAATGCCGCATATTTGCGCAATTCGAGGATTTCATCTCGAGAATCTCCACCGCGAATTCAGGTATTTCCCCTGTTCGTCTCGAGTGGTCGCGACTGGCTCAGGTTGTCGGACCCCGCGCCTAGGCTTGCCGATCGTGTCCGGACAGCTGGCCTTCGATGAGCTCGAAACCCCGCTCTACGACACAACGTTCGTGGTCGTGGACCTTGAGACCACCGGAACCAGCCCCGGGGGCGACTCGATCACCGAGATCGGGGCGGTCAAGGTGCGCGGCGGCGAGGTGCTCGGCGAGTTCGCGACCCTGGTGAATCCCGGCTGCGTGATTCCCCCGCAGATCGTGCAGATCACCGGGATCACGACGGCCATGGTGATCGACGCGCCCCGGATCGAGGAGGTGCTGCCCGGCTTCCTCGAGTTCGCGCGCGGCGCGGTGCTGGTCGCCCACAACGCCCGGTTCGACACCGGGTTCCTGAAAGCGGCCGCGGCCAAGTGCGAACTGCCGTGGCCCGCTTTTCAAACCGTATGCACCGTGCAACTGGCCCGCCGGGTGCTCCCGAAGGACGAAGCGCCCTCGGCCAAGCTCTGGTACCTCGCGCAGCTGCTCGGCGCGGAGACCCGCCCCACCCACCGCGCCCTCGATGACGCCAAGGCGACCGTGGACGTGCTGCACGCGCTGATCGCCCGGGTCGGCAATCAGGGCGTGCACAGTCTCACCGAGCTGCTCGACTACCTGCCCGAGGTGACCCGCCGGCAGCGCGCGAAACGGGTGCTGGCCGCGGACCTTCCGGCGACGCCGGGCGTGTACCTGTTCCGCGGTCCGTCGGACGAGGTCCTCTATATAGGGACGGCGGTGAATCTGCGCCGCCGCGTCCGCAACTACTTCACCGGTTCCGACACCCGCCCGCGCATGCGCGAGATGGTGCAGCTGGCCACCCGCGTCGATCATGTCGAGTGCGCGCACGGTCTGGAGGCGGGCGTGCGCGAGCTGCGCCTGCTGATCGCGCACACCCCGCCCTACAACCGCCGGTCGAAGTTCCCGCAGCGCGCCTGGTGGCTGACCCTGACCGACGAGCCGTTCCCCCGCTTCGCCGTCTCCCGCACCCCCACCCGGGATGCGCTGGGCCCGTTCACCTCCCGCACCGACGCCCAGGAGATCGCGGCCACCCTCGCCGAGCAGGCGGGCCTGCGCACCTGCACCACCCGCATCCCGCGCACCGGCCGCCACGATTGCCCGCCGGCCGTGGTCGGCGGTTGCCCCGCGGGCGCCGAAAACAGCCCCCTATATATAGAGGAATACGAACGAGCCCCCGAGGCGATCCGCGCACTCTTCACCGGCGCCGACGACACCCTCCTCCGCACCATCGCCGACAAACTCGAAACCCTGTCCACCGCAGAACATTTCGAAGCCGCCGCCCGCCTGCGTGACCGCTCGGTCGCGGTGATCCGCGCCCTGCGCCGCACCCAACGCCTGACCGCCCTGGCCGCCATCCCCGAACTGATTGCCGCCCACCCCGACGGCGCGGGCGGCTGGCACTTCGCGATCATCCGCCACGCCCGCCTGGCCGCCGCCGGCACCGCCGTCCGCGGCATCTCCCCCATGGCCGTCGTCGACCGCCTGGTCGCCGCCGCCGAAACCGTCCTCCCCCACCCCCTCCCGAGCTCCGCCGACGAGCCCACCTATCCCCCACTGCGCGGTGCCCTTCCGGAGGAAGCGGCCCTCCTGGTCCGCTGGCTCGAACAACCCGGCACCCGCATCGTCCGCACCACCGACGGCTACGCCGAACCTCGCCGCGGCGCGGGCCCCTGGCTCGACTGGGTCGCCCGCGCCGAATCCGCCGCCCGGATCGTCACCCCGGATCAGCCCTCGGTGTAGTGAAACCCCGCCAGGCGCAGGGCGATTCGCTATGCCTGCTCGAGCACGTCGAACGGGATGGTTGCCTCGACGGGATCGTCGAGCAGGAGTACGCGGCGGTGGACGTCGTGGGCGCGGTAGCGGCGGCCGGACCAGTCGAGGCGGTATTCCTCGATCTCCTCGATCCGCTCTTCCTTCTGGTCCAGCCGGACGATCAGGTAGCGGGGGACGCCGGCTCCGGCGTACTGGATCCGCTTGTCGGTGATGTCGGCATCGATCGTCGATTCGGAGGTCACTTCCACGATGAGCAGGATGTGGTCGCGGACCGTATTGACGTTGTAGGGCTCGCAGTCTCGAATCCAGATGTCGGGATACCGGACGTTCAAGCGACGATCAGCGGAGGCCGACTCGCTGTCGGCGAAGCGCGCGGCGACATCGGAATCCACCACCATGCACGGACCGTCCGGCCGCCGCGCTGCCTCGAGCAATCCCGCCAGACGCCGCACCACCCGGCTGTGCAGCGGGCTCTGGGCCATCACCTGAACAACGCGCCCGTCGACGATCTCGATATCACCGAGTTCGGAGGTCACTCCGTCGTCGAACTCCTCGGCCGTCACGCGCAGGGCGTCTTGCTCGTCGGGAGCGCTCATGTCGACCATCATTGCAGCCCGGCGGTACCCGGGCCAGGAACCTGGTCTGCGCCGAGCCCGATCCGGCCGGGGTTGACTCTGACATCGTGTGAGGCGGCAGACTCGCCGACGTGACCGATCCCTCGAAGCTGATGTCCATCGGCAGCTTTTCCTCGTTGAGCAGGATCAGTGTGCGGATGTTGCGGCACTACGACGCCGGCGGCGTGCTGGTTCCCGCGTGGGTCGACGATGCCACCGGGTATCGCCGGTACGCGCCGGAGCAGCTGGCCGATGCCGCACGGATTCGTGAGCTGCGTGATGTCGGGTTCGGCGTATCCGCCATCGGAGCCCTGCTCGCCGTGTTCGGCTCGGACACGTATGCCGATGCGCTGCGTTCGCAGCGCCGGCTGCTCGTGGACGAGGCCGCGTCGGCCCGGCAGCGGCTGGTCCTCATCGAGCGCATGCTCGACCGGAACGACTTGGAGAACACCTTGTCCGACATCGAGGTTCAACTGATCGACATCCCGGCGCAGACGTTGGTGACGCTGCGCGGGGTGATACCCGTCTATGCCGCGGAGGGGGAACTGTGGGCGCGTTTCATGCCCGAGCTCGAGCGGCAGCGGATCGCGGTGACCGGATCGGGCGGCTGCATCGATCACGACGCCGAATTCCGCGAATCCGACGTCGATGAATCGGTCTTCGTGGAGACCGCCGCGGACGTCGAGGTGCAGACTCCGCTCGTCGCGCTGCGCTTTCCGGCGCGTCGCGCGGTGTGCGCCACGGTGACCGGACCGTTCGCGGAAGTGATTCCGCAGGCGCACGATCGGATCGCGGCCTTCGTCAACGACCACGGCCTGCGGCTCTCCCGTACTCGCGACGAGCTCGCCACCCACCATTTCACCGTCTATCGCAACGATCCCAACGAGGTGCCCGAATCGGAGGCCGTGATCTCGGTGGTCTTCCCGGTCGCCTGAGTCGCTACGCAAAGGGGAAGGCCCCGAGTCGGTTTCGACTCGGGGCCTTCCCTGATGACGTTCGATCAGTGATCGGACTGCTTGCCGTGGGCGGCGTTCTGGGCCGCTTCCAGCACTCCGAGCATCTTGTGCTCTTCTTCGTGGGCGATGGCGACATTCTCCGCCTGCTCCGACGCGGGGTCGGCGCGCAGGAAGGAGCCGGTGCCGGGCTTGCCCGCGGATCCGAGCTTGGCCATCTTCTTGGGCACCGGGGCGCCCTGGTACTCCAGCGGGATCGGGTGGCCGTGCGAATCGACCGGGCCGAGGGGCTGGTGGACCTCGATGTACTCACCGTGCGGAAGCCGCTTGATGACACCGGTTTTCGATGCCGTGCTCGAGCACCGCGCGGTCACTGCGCTGCAGACCGATGCAGAACCGGTAGGCGGCGAAGTAGGCCATCGGCGGAGCCAGCAGCAGCGCGATGCGGAAGAACCAGGTGGTGGCGTTCAGCGAGATGTCGAACTTCAGCGAGATGATGTCGTTGACACACGCCAGCGTCAGCACCATGTAGAACGCGATGGCCATGGCACCGATGGCGGTGCGGACCGGCACGTCGCGCGGACGCTGCAGCAGGTTGTGGCGGGCGGTGTCGCCGGTGAGGCGCTTCTCGATCCACGGGTAGGCGATCAGCACGGTGAACACCAGGCCCATGATCAGGGCGACCCAGAACGGCGCCGGGACCGTGTAGCGGCCCAGGTACAGCTCCCACGGCGGCATGAGACGCGCCATGCCGTCGGTCCACATCATGTAGAAGTCCGGCTGCGAACCCGCGGAGACCTGAGACGGGTTGTAGGGGCCCAGGTTCCAGATCGGGTTGATCTGGAAGACGCCACCCATGATCGCGACGATGCCGAGGGTGAGCGCGAAGAACGCGCCCTGGTCGGCGGCGAACACCGGGATGATGCGGGCGCCGACGACGTTCTTCTCGGTGCGGCCCGGTCCGGGGAACTGGGTGTGCTTCTGGTACCAGACCAGCGCGACGTGCGCGGCGATGAGCGCCAGGATGATGCCCGGCAGCAGCAGCACGTGCGCGATGTAGAGGCGCGGAATGATGATGGTGCCCGGGAAGTCGCCGGCGAAGATCAGCCAGTGCATCCAGGTGCCGATCACCGGCATGCCCATGGTGATACCACCGAAGGCGGCGCGCAGACCGGTGCCCGACAGCAGGTCGTCGGGGATCGAGTAGCCGAAGAAGCCCTCGAACATGGCCAGGATGAGCAGCAGCGAGCCGATCACCCAGTTGGCCTCACGCGGCTTGCGGAAAGCGCCGGTGAAGAAGATGCGGAACAGGTGGATGATGATCGACGACGCGAACAGCAGCGCCGCCCAGTGGTGCACCTGTCGCACGAACAGACCGCCGCGCACCTCGAAGGAGATGTTCAGCGCGGTCTCGTAGGCCCGCGACATGGTGACACCGCGCAGGGGCTGGTAGGCGCCCTGGTAGACGGTCTCGCTCATGGACGGGTCGAAGTACAGCGTCAGGTAGATGCCCGACAGCAGCAGGATGATGAACGCGTACAGCGCGATCTCACCGAGCAGGAACGACCAGTGGGTCGGGAAGACCTTGTTGATCGATCGCTTGGCGAACGCAGCCAGGTGGTAGCGCTCGTCCATTTCGTTGGCCTGGACGGCCGCTTTGCTAGGGCTCATGAACGACGCTCCCAGAAGGCCGGGCCGAGCGGCTCGATGAAGTCGCCGGCGGCGACCAGGTAGCCATCGGCATTGACGGTGATCGGCAGCTGCGGCAACGCGCGGCGGCGGGACCGAAGACCGGCTTACCCCATTCGGTCGCGGAGAACTGCGACTGGTGGCAGGGGCACAGGATCCGGTTGGTCTGCTGCTCGAACAGTGAGGTGGGGCAGCCGAGGTGGGTGCAGATCTTCGAGTAGGCGAAGTAGTCGCCGTAGTTGAAGCTCTCCTGGCCCTTGCGCTTGATGGCGTGCTCGGCATCGTGCGGACGCAGACGGATCAGCATGACCGCGTTGCGGATTCCGCGCAGCGACTGCAGGGTCGCGTGCTCGTCGCCGCGCCAGGATTCCTTCCAGGGGAAGACGGTTTCCATGGCGCCGCCGTCGAGGTCCTCCGGCTTGACCAGGACGATGTCCTCGGGGCGGCCGGTGTCGCGACGCAGGAAGACGGTCTCGCCCGGGTAGTCCGGGGTCCAGCCCGAGACCCACAGCGGCGACTTGTCGCGCTTGGCCCACGGGTTCTTGATCATTCCGCCGACGAAGAGGAACAGCGCGCCGACACCGACCAGGCCCGCGCCCAGACCCGCGGTGCGGGTGATGAGCTTGCGGCGGCCCAGGGTGGAGGTTTCGGCGGCGTCCTGCAGCTGCGCGACCAGGGTGCGCCGGTTGACCTCCGAGGACGCGCCGTCGTGGCGGTCCTGGATGGAGATCTCGGCGGGGATGAAGTGCTTGCGGATCAGCACGATCGCCACGCCGACGGCCAGCACGGCGATGCCGAGGGTGAGGCCGTACAGCGGGGTGGTCAGGGTGTACATCCCGTTGCCGTCCTGGTTGCGGCCCTTGTACTCCCAGGGCCAGAACAGGAAGACACCGATCAGAGCGGCACCCGCGAGCGCGGAGATGCCGAACCACAGGGCGACGCGACGCTCGGCGCGCTTCTCGGCCCGGGTGCCCTCGACCGGCCAGCGGGGGGCGCGGTAGGCGACGTCGACGCCGTCGAGTTCGGTGCCGAGCTTGACCAGCTCGTCCCGCGACATGGCGTCGAGCTGCTCTTCGGTGGGTTCGGTGGGGTTGTCCCCCATGCTGTTTCGCTCCTGTTCACTCATGACCGGGAACCGATCCACATCGCGGATCCGACCAGGGCCACGATGCCGACGACCCAGATCGCCAGACCCTCGGTCGCGGGACCGAAGCCACCGAGGCCGTAGCCGCCCTCGGACTTGGTCTCCATGCGGTCCTTGATGTAGGCGACGATGTCCTTCTTCTCGTCCGGCGTCAGCTGCCGGTCGGAGAACTTGGGCATGTTCTGCGGGCCGGTCAGCATGGCCAGGTAGATCTGCTGCTCGCTGGCTTCTTCCAGCGGGGGCGCGAACTTGCCGGAGGACAGTGCGCCGCCCTTGCCGGTGAAGTTGTGGCAGGAGGCGCAGTTCAGGCGGAACAGTTCGCCGCCGCGCGGCCGAGGTCGCGGTCCTCGATGAGGGATTCCTGGGCGATCTCGCCGTTGGCGTCGCGCACGACGGTGGGGCCGCCACCGTTGGCCTGGACGTAGGCGCTGATCGCGTCGGTCTGGTGCGCGTCGAACTTCGCGGGCTTGCGCACGATCTGCGCCTCGTTGCGGGCCGCGGGCATGCGGCCGGAGGAGACCTGGAAGTAGACCGCGGCCTCACCGACGCCGATCAGGCTGGGGCCGCGATCCTGGACACCCTGCAGGTTGACACCGTGGCAGGTGACGCAGGAGGTGTCGTAGATCTGCTTGCCCTCGCGGATCAGCGCGGACTGATCTTCGTGCGCGGTCGCCACCTGAGCCTGCGGGGTCAGGGCCGATGCCGCGAAGCCGGCTCCGACGAGGCCCATCAGGAGGACCAGCCCGCCGGCCAGCTTCCGGCGAACGCGGCGCTGCTTGCGGGTCTTGGTGGCCTGGCCGATCCCCTCGGGATCTGGCGCTGACGGGGGAGATGAACTCATCTGTGTCCCTTTGGAGTAGACGGAACCGACTTGTACAAGTTTGGGGTTGCCGAAACGGGGCTGTGTGTTTCGACGCGTCCGGTGTTAGCGGACGAAGTAGATCGTCGCGAAGAGGCCGATCCACACGATGTCGACGAAGTGCCAGTAGTACGACACGACGATCGCCGCGGTGGCCTGCGCCGGGGTGAACTTGCTGAGCTTGGTGCGCACCAGCAGGAAGATGAACGCGATGAGACCGCCGATGACGTGCAGACCATGGAAGCCGGTGGTGATGTAGAACACCGAGCCGTACACGGAGCTGGAGATCGAGGTGCCCTCGGACACGAGCGCGTGGTACTCGGTCCCCTGACCGGCCACGAAGAACGCGCCCATGAAGAAGGTGAGCAGGTACCAGCGGCGCAGGCCGAACACGTCGCCCTTCTCCGCGGCGAAAACGCCCATCTGGCAGGTGAAGGAGGACAGCACCAGCACCAAGGTCACCGGCACGGCCAGCTTCAGGTTCAGCTCGGTCGGCTCCGGCGGCCAGACGCCGTGCGCCTGCGCGCGAGCAACGAAGTACATGGCGAACAGGCCGGCGAAGAACATCAGCTCGCTCGACAGCCAGATGATGGTACCGACGCTGACCATGTTGGGCCGGTTCAGCGAATGCACACGCTGGGTAATGGCCGATCCTGGGGTCCCTACTGCGGTCGTCACGCCGGTAAGTATGACTTGTCGTAGTACGACAGGCGTAGGCGGGTACGAAACTTTGTCGTACGTGTCGGAAAGCCCAGGGCGAGCGCGCGTCTCGCGGGGTTCCCGGCGTGTCCCCGGAGAGCCTAGATTGCGCAGGTAAGAGGAAGCTGAGGCCCTTTTTCGGGGCGGCGAGAGGGAGTCGATCGTGAAGTCGTGGTGGCAGCGGTGGCGCGGGCGCGGCGGTGCGACGCAACTGGATCCGGGGCGCCCGGATCTGGTGGTGGTGGCGTCGAGTTTCGATGACGCGGAGGCCTGTTCGGCGGCGCTGGGCAAGGCGCTGGACTGGACGGCGGACCGTCCGGTGGTGCTCAGGCACCATTTGCGGCTGCCGGCGGCCCAGGTGAATGCGGTGCAAGTCATTGCCGCGCAGGGCGGCTATGACACCGCGTCGGTGTCCGACGCGGACCCCGCGCGGCTGGTGTTGCAGCGGGTGCAGATTCTCGATGCCGTGCACTGTTCGCAGGAGCGTTCGCGGATGGCGGGCCTGGCCCAGCGGCACGACGGCGATGTGCTGGGCTGGGACGCGCTGCAGCCCGCCGCGCGCCCCCGGTAGCGGCGGATTCGGGGTGCGAAGCCGCGTGAGAGTCCCGGGAGTCGGGCTTTCCACACTAGGCTTGCCGCAACCACACTGGTGTCCGGCATGGACCGGCAAGGGAAGAGTAGGCAATGAGCGCGCGCAGCTGGCGAGAAATTCTCGGCATCCTCACCGACGGCAACGACCTGTCCTCGGACGAGGCCGCGTGGGCGATGAACGAGATCTTCTCCGATAACGCCACCTCCGCGCAGATCGCCGCCTTCGGCGTGGCCCTGAAGATGAAGGGCCCGACCCCCACGGAGTTGAACGGTCTGGCGGGCGGCATGCTCGCGCACGCGCGCCGGGTGCGCCACGACGGCGCGGCGGTGGACATCGTCGGCACCGGTGGTGACCGCTCGGGCAGCGTGAACATCTCCACCATGTCCTCGATCGTGGTGGCGGCCAGCGGGGTTCCGGTGATCAAGCACGGTAATCGCGCGGCCTCCTCCAAGAGTGGCGGCGCGGACGTGCTGGAGGCGCTGGGCGTGAAGATCGCGCTGGGCCCGGAGTCGGTCGAGGAGTGCGTGCGGCGGACCGGCATCGGTTTTTGTTTCGCGCCGGTGTTCCACCCGTCGCTGCGGTTCGCCTCGCAGGCGCGCGGGGAGATCGGGATTCCGACGGTCTTCAATATCCTGGGCCCGCTGACCAATCCGGCGCAGCCGGGCGCGGGCCTGATCGGCTGTGCGTTCCCGGAGCTGGTGCCGGTGATCGCGGGCGTGTTCGCCGAGCGCGGCGCCTCGGCGCTGGTGGTGCGCGGCAATGACGGCCTCGACGAGATCACCACCGCCGACACCAGTGACGTCTGGGTGGTCGCGGGCGGCAAGCTGCACGAAACCACCATCGACCCAACCACTCTCGGTATCGAGCGGGTGGATCCGTCGGCGTTGAAGGGTGGCGACGCGGCGACGAACGCGGCGATCGCGCGCGCCATGTTCGCCGGGGAGCCGGGTGCGGTGCGCGACGCGGTGCTGCTGAATTCGGCGGCGGCGCTGGTCGCCTTCGACCTGACCGCCGACGATGTGCACGGCGATCTGCACGCCAAGCTGGCCGAGGCGCTGAAGCGGGTGGCCGAGACCGTCGATTCCGGTGCGGCCACCGCCCTGCTGGAGAAGTGGGTCACCGTCTCCAACGAGCTGGGCGCGGACTAGCCGTCTAGGTCGCGGCCTCGATGAACCGGCGCATGGCATCGAAACTCTTGATGCCGGGCGCGGTTTCGAGGGAGCTGGAGACGTCGACGCCGAAGGGCCGGTGGGTGGCGGACGACCTCGGCGACATTGTCCGGGGTCAGGCCGCCGGCCAGCACCACCTGGCCGGGTACTTTCTCGAGCCAGTCGGGGAATTCGGCGAAGACGCCGGATCCGGCGCTGGCGTCGTAGAAGAAGTACTCGCAGGTCTGTTCGGGCTCGGGCGGCACGGACGAGCAGTAGGCCAGGTTGGGCAGGTCGGTCCAGTTGTAGAGCTGAATGACGTCGAAGTCGTCGATTACTTCGTCGACCTCGCTGCGGTCGAAGGCGACCACGAAGGACCGGATCTTGCCGCGCGCGTGGGCGGCGAGTTCGCGGGCCCGCGCGGGTTCGACGTACCGCTTGCTCTTGGTGGTGCCGACCACGCCGATGGCGGTGTAGCCGAGTTCGACGGCCCAGTCGATCTGTTCCTCGGTGGTCAGTCCGCACACTTTGACGAACATGGGTTTCCTGCCTTCCCCTGAGAGATTGGCTCAGAGTGTCCTGGGAGTTCCGGTAACTCGGCGGAGCGAGGGCGTTCGAGTGGCCGCCGCGGCGTTACAGTTCCGGCATGCGATACGCGGTGGTGCTACCCGGCCTGGTGGTCGTGCTCCTGGGCCTCGGTGTTTCGGTGAGCGCCGCTCATCCGTCGGCCCGTGCCGAGGGGACCGATGCCGGGGCACTCACCGTGGACGGCCGGAGTTACGGCATCCCGTCAGAGTGCGTGACCGTCCGCCATATGCCGCATCGGCTGACCGTCGCCAATGCGACCGACCAGCGGGTCAATGTGTATCTGTTCCCCGGCTGCAAGGGCGGCGTCACGCACATCATCGAGCCGGGTCACAGCGGCCGCGCGCTGGGCGCGTCGGTGCAGACGCGCTGATCGCGGCTATTCGCCGATCGAGAATCCGGCTTCCACGTCGGCGCGCGAGTAGGACTTGAACGCGATGTGGGTGGCGGTGCGCAGCACGCCGGGGGTCTTGTTGATGTGCCCGGTGACGACGTCGGCGATCTCCTCGTGGTCGCGCACCCGGACCTTGGCGATCAGGTCCACATCACCCGCGCACGAATAGACCTCGGTCACCCCCTTGATGTCGGCCAGTTCCTGCGCGGTCTCCGGAATCCGATCCGGTTCGGCGGAGATCAACACGATCGCGGTAATCATGTGCCCAACTCTAGTGGTTCGCCGAGCAGGTCGGCGGCGGCGCGGTAGATCTTGGCGAGCGCGGACATGAGGTGTGCGCGTTCGGCGTCGGTGAGCTCTGCGGTGACCTTGTCCGACAGGGCCTTCCGGTCGGCTTCGACGGGTTCGCGGAGTTCGCGGCCGTGATCGGTGAGCCAGAGCCGGACCAATCGCTTGTCCTGGTCGTCCTGGCGGCGGGTGAGCAGCCCGGCGGCGGCCATGCGGGTGGCCATCTTGACCACGGTCGGTGTGGTGACGTTCAGTGCGGCCGCCATCTCCCCCGGCGTGCGGCCGTCGTTTTCCCAGAGCACGGCCAGGACGTGGTTCTGGCCGAGGTGCAGGCCGTGGCGGCGCATATCGCGATCGGCCAAGGCGCGCAGCACTTTCGAGGTGCGGCTGTGCAGATCGAGGAAGTCGGATGAGTCGTCGGCGGGCACGAAGCCTCCGTTCGGGTGCTGGGCATTGACGTTCGATCGTTAGCCGTCTAGCGTTTTTCAATAGACGGCTAACGATCTGGAGATGTCATGCTACTGCTCACCGGAGCGACCGGGAACATCGGTCGCGAACTCACCCGCATCCTCGACGCCCGCGACATCGATTTCCGTGCCCTGGTCCGTGATCCGGCCCGCGCGGCGACCTTGCCCGCCCGCGCCGAGGCCGCCCTGGGCGATCTCGACGATCCGGACAGCGTCGACCGGGCCATGACCGGCGTCACCGCACTGTTCCTCCTGGTCCCCGGCATCGGCCTGGACCACACCCGCACGCTGCTGCGCGCCGCCGACCGGGCGGGCGTGCGGCGAATCGTCCTGATCTCCTCCGCGCACGTGCTGATCGATCCGCTGCCCGCCATGGGCAGCTGGCATCACGAGCGCGAGAACCTGGTGCGCACCTGCGGAATTCCGTACACGATCCTGCGTCCGGGCGGCTACATGTCCAATGCCCTGGAATGGATTCCGAATCTGCGTTCGGGCGGCCCGCTGCTGGACCCGTCCGGCCCCGGCCGCTTCGCCCCGATCGATCCGGCCGATATCGCCGAGGTCGCGGCACGCTGCCTATCCGAGCCCGGCCACGCCGACAAGTCGTATCACCTGACCGGCCCCGAGAGCCTGACCGTCGGCGAGCAGGTCGCCATTCTATCTCGAATCCTGGACCGCGACATCAAGATTCGCGAGGTGACCACACCGGAGGAGGCGGTGACGGCCCGCTTCCCGCACGGCGCTCCCCCGCGCCTGGCCGCGGCGATCGCCAAGGGCTTCGCCCTGCTGCGCGCCGACACCGTCGGCGCTCGCACCGGCACGGTCGCCGAGCTGCTGGGCCGCCCGCCGCGCACCTTCGCGGCGTGGTGCGAGGCGCACCGCGCGGCGTTCGAGCACTGAATCCGCTTGCGCCAGTGGCAGGTAGGCGCTCACCACTGGCCGGGGGTGTACTCCACGCCGAGCTGGCCGGAGATGACGTTGAGCCGGTTCCAGGCGTGAAGACGGTGGATTCCTTCCAGGCCGCGATCATGGCCAGGCGGACCGGGGTCTCGCCGGCGTGGGCGGCGTCCTTGGTGTGCATGTCCAGGCACATGCCGCAGTTGTTGATCTGGGAGGCGCGGATCTTCACCAGTTCCTGGGTGGCCTTGGGCAGGGTGGAGTCGTCGACGACGCGGGCGGCGGTGTTGACGACGTGGCCCGCAGGGGTGTGACATCGACCCGGGCGTGAGACCGGTCACCCCCGAGAAGTAGGGTCTGGCCAGACATGTGAATCTTGATTTCGCGAATTCGCCTCCGCGCGTCGGGGTCTCGCGCGATCATGGATCGGTAGATTGTGAACCGACCAGTAGTCACATACCGGCTACCTAGGGGGTTGCGATGCTCGAATCAGGCAGACATCGGCGTATCACGCCCGCGGGCCAATGGCAGGGAGTCCGTCCGCAGCTGCGGCGCACCCTCCCGGGCCGACATCACCGCGAGACTCCGAACACCTTGCGCACCAAGACCTTGCACGCCTTGCTCCCCGGGGCCACCGTCATCGCCCTCGCGGCCGTGGCGACCCCGGCGCACGCCGCCGAAGCGGTGAACCCGGCTCCCGCCGAATCACCGGCTCCGCCGGTCGCGGAATCAGAGACCCAGGCAACGGCCGAGTGGGGAGCGCCGCAACCGGTCGCATCGCAGACTCGGCTACTGCCCGGCGACTCGGCGGACCAGCCGCCGCAGATCGATCCGGTATTCGGCCTGTCCCAGGATCTGCCGGCGACCTTCGACTCGCTCAAGACCTTCAGCATCCCCGGCATGGACCTGCCGGGCCTCGACCTGCCCGCGCTGTTCACCCCGGAGACCGCGATCGTGGTGCTCGGCTACGGCCTGCTCCCCGACGGCCAGATGCGCCCGGAGCTGATGGCCCGCCTCTACGCCGGCTATGTCTCAGCGCTGCTGTCGCCGCAGGCCCCGGTCATCGTGACCGGCGGCAATCCGCAGAACGGTGTCACCGAGGCCGATGCGATGGCCGACTGGCTGGTCGACCACGGCATCGACCGCAATCGCATCCACGCCGAGACCAAGGCGAATTCGACGGTTCAGAACGCCGCCTTCTCGGCGCATCTGATGGATGTCATCGGCGCGCATGCCGCGATCCTGATCACCTCCGCGGATCACATCGCGCGGGCGCTGACGAATTTCCGGGCGGCCGGAATCTCGGTGGTGGCCACCCTGACCCCCGATTCCGCGCCGTTGTCGGCGCAGCCGTTCGGGCCGGGCGTGCGGTAGTAGCGGAAAACCGAAGGCCCGCTGATCGATTCGATCGGCGGGCCTTCGGTGTCCGAGCGGTCAGGCGAGGTAGCGCGCGATGCTCTCGGCGACGCAGGCGGGCTTGTCGGCGCCCTCGATCTCGACGGTCATGGTCCGCACGGCCTGCACGCCGCCGGGGATGTCGCTGACGCTGTCGAGGGTGAGGCGGCCGCGGATGCGGCTGTCCACGAGCACGGGGTTGATGAAGCGAACCTTGTTCAGCCCGTAGTTGATCGCCATGTTCGCCGCGCTGACGGTCATGATCTGCGCGGTCATCGGCACCACCAGCGACAGGGTGAGGAAGCCGTGGGCGATGGTGCGGCCGTAGGGTCCGGTGGCGGCGCGGGCGGCGTCGACGTGGATCCATTGGTGGTCGTCGGTGGCGTCGGCGAAGGTGTCGATGCGCCGCTGGTCCACGGTGATCCAGTCGCCGACGCCGAGTTCGGTGCCGGCGGCGGCGCGCAGTGCGTCGAAGTCGCTGAAGTCGATCATGGTGCTGCCCTTCAGATGTAGCGCTGCTTCAGTTCGCGCTTGAGGATCTTGTGGGTGGGGCCCATCGGCAGTTCGGTGACGAATTCGACGCGGCGCGGGTACTTGTACCGGGCCACATGCTCTTTCGCGTAGGCGATGACATCCTCGGCGGTGAGCGGCCCCGAGGGGACGACGACCGCGAGGATCTCCTCGCCGTAAATCTCGTCGGGCACGCCGATCACCGCGACCTGCGCGATGTCCGGGTGCCGCAGCAGCGCGGCCTCGACTTCGGTCGGGTACACGTTGAACCCGCCGCGGATGATCATCTCCTTGATCCGGTCGACGATGCGCAGGTAGCCGTGTTCGTCCTTGATGCCGAGGTCGCCGGTGCGGAACCAGCCGTCCACCATGACTTCCGCGGTGGCGTCGGGGCGGCCGGTGTAGCCGTTGAACACGTTGTGGCCGCGCACCACGACCTCGCCGAGGGTGCCGGCGGGCTGCAGGTCGATGCGGTCGCGGACGGCGGCGTCGGCGATCTCGACTTCCACGCCCCACACCGGATGCCCGACGGTGCCGGTCTCGGGGCCCAGCAGCGGCTGGTTCACCGTCGCGGTGGGCGAGGTCTCCGACAGGCCGTAGCCCTCGAGAATGTGTGCGCCGTACACCTTCTCGAATTCCTCGATGATGACCGGCGGCATGGCGGCCCCGCCGCTGATGCACAGACGCAGCGCGGGCAGGGCTGCCGCGTCCTTCGCGGCGTCGAGCAGCCCGTGGTACATGGTCGGCACGCCGTGGAAGGTGTTGACGTTCTCCCGCACCATGAGCTCGATGGCCTGTGCCGCATCGAATCTGGGCAGCAGCCCAGGGTGGCGCCGAGCCGCCAGTGCGAGTTCATCGACACCGTCTGCCCGAACACGTGGAACAGCGGCAGCGCGCCCAGTGCGATGTCCTCGCGTTTGACCTCGTTGGCGTCGAAGGCGTTGACCGTCGCACACATGACCATGTTGAGGTGGCTGAGTTCGGCGCCCTTGGGCCTCCCGGTGGTGCCGCTGGTGTAGAACACGACGGCGGTGTCGAGCGGGCTGCGTGCCGCATACGCCGGAATCGCCTCGCCGGTCAGCTCTTTCGGGCTGACGCAGTCGATGCCGGCGCGGGTCGCGGCTTCCTTGCCGACGGTCTCCACGATGGGATGGCAGATCATGAGCTTGGCCCCGCTGTCGCGCAGCACGTACTCGGCCTCGTCGGCGGTGAGCAGCAGGTGGACCGGCACCACGGTCGCGCCCGCGGCGAGGATGGCGTAGTAGGCGCGCGGGAAGTCGGCGGTGTTGGGCCCCATGAGCGCGACCCGGTCGCCGGGTCGCACCCCGAGTTCGATGAGCGCACCGGCTTGTTCGCGGGCTTGCCGCCACAGCTCGCGGAAGGTGATGCGCTGCTCGCCCTCGATGAGGGCGAGGTGGTCGGGTCGCCGCCACGCCGGTTCGGCGAGGATGCTGGCCAGGGAGAGTGTCGCGTTCATCGATACCTCGGGGTTCGAGTCGGGGTGCCGGGCCTAGAGCCCCATGTCCTTGGCGATGATCATTTTCATGACTTCGCTGGTGCCGCCGTAGATCCGGTTGACCCGGTTGTCGGCGTAGAGGCGGGCGATGGGGTACTCGTTGATGAACCCGTAGCCGCCGTGCAGCTGCAGGCAGCGGTCGATGACGCGATGCGCGACCTCGGTGCAGAACAGTTTGGCCGAGGCCGCGTCGGCGGCGGTCAAGGTGCCGTTGTCGAGGGCTTCGAGGGCGCGGTCGACCACGGCCTCGGCGGCGTCGACCTCGGCCTGGCAGGCGGCGAGCTCGAACTTGGTGTTCTGGAAGCTGGCGACCGGCTGCCCGAAGACATTGCGCTGCCGGGTGTATTCCTTGGCGAAGCGGATCGCGGCCTTGGCCTGCGCATACGCGCCGACGGCGATGGACGCCCGCTCCTGCGGCAGGTTCTGCCCCAGGTAGGAGAAGCCCTTGTGCTCCTCCCCCAGCAGATCCTCGACCGGCACCTGGACGTCGGTGAAGTTGAGCTCGGCGGTGTCGGAGACTTTGAGGCCCAGCTTGTCCAGCTTGCGGCCGACGGTGTAGCCCGCCGACTTGGTGTCCACCGCGAACAGTGAGATGCCGTGGCGGCGATCGCCTTCGGTGGGCGCGGCGGTGCGGGCGCACACGATGACGCGGTCGGCGAGCACACCGCCGGTGATGAAGGTCTTGGACCCGTTCAGCACGTAGTGCGTGCCGTCCGCGGAAAGCTTGGCGGTGGTGCGCATTCCGGCCAGATCCGACCCGGTGCCGGGTTCGGTCATGGCGATGGCGAACATGGTCTCGCCGGAGACGAAGCCGGGCAGCCAGCGCTGCTTCTGCTCCTGAGTGGCCAGGTTCAGGATGTAGGGCAGGCACAGTCCGACGTGCACGCCGGACCCGCCGAGCGAGACCGCGGCGCGCGCACATTCCTCGATGAGAATGGCCTGGAACTTGAAGGATTCGATGCCCGCGCCACCGAACTCCTCGGGCACCTCGATGCCGAAGACGCCGAGTTCGCCCAGCTTGTAGTAGAAGTCGCGGGGCGCGATGCCCTGCTCGTACCACTGGTCGTAGACGGGCACGACCTCGGCTTCGAGGAAGGCCCGCACGGTCTCGCGGAAGGCTTCGTGGTCCTTGTCGAAAACTGTTCTCTGCATGGAGGAAATCCCTTTTGAGCTGAAGCGGTTAGAGGCGGCGGCCGCCGTCGACGTAGATGGTCTGGCCGGTGACGAACGAGGCGTCGTCGGAGACGAGGAACGACACCACGTTGGCGATGTCGGCGGGCTCGCCGACGCGGCGCAGCGGGGTGATCTTGGCGGCCTCGGCGCGGAACTCCTCGGGCGAGACGCCCACTCGCGCGGCGGTGGCATCGGTCATCTCGGTGACGATGAATCCGGGCGCGACGGCGTTGACATTGATGCCGAAGGGCCCCAATTCCATGGCGAGCGTGCGGGTCAGGCCCTGGATGCCCATCTTGGCGGCCGAGTAGTTGGCCTGCCCGCGGGCGCCGAGCGCGGACACGCTGGAGGTGTTCACGATCTTGCCCGACTTCTGCTTCACCATGTACTTCTGGGCCTCGCGGGTGCACAGGAAGGCGCCCTTGAGGTGCACGGACATGACCAGGTCCCAGTCGTCGACCGACATCTTGAACAGCAGGTTGTCGCGCAGCACGCCCGCGTTGTTGACCAGCACGTCCACCGAACCCAGTTCCGCGGCAATGCGTTCGAAGGCGGCGGCGACCTGGTTCTCGTCGGTGACGTTGCAGCCCACCGCGATGGCGGTGCCACCGGCGGCGGCGATGGCGTCGACGGCGTCCTTGCAGGCGGCCTCGTCGAGGTCGACGATGGCGACGGCGAAGCCGTCGGCGGCCAGGCGGGCGGCGGTGCCGGCGCCGATGCCGCGTGCGGCGCCGGTCACGACTGCGACTTTCGACATGTGTGAATCTCCCTGTCCGTGAAGTGGTGTCAGTTGAAGGCGTTCACGCCGGTGAGGGCGCGGCCGATGAGCAGTTTCTGGATCTGGCTGGTGCCCTCGTAGAGGGTGAGCACGCGCGCGTCGCGCAGGTACTTCGCGACGGGGTATTCGTCGATGTAGCCGTATCCGCCGAACACCTGGATGGCGTTGTTGGCGGCCTTCACCGCGGCTTCGCTGGCGAACAGTTTGGCGACCGAGGCCTCGGTGCCGAACGGCTTGCCCTTGGCCACCAGGTCCGCGACCCGCCAGGTGAGCAGCCGCGCCGCCTCCACGTCGACGGCGATGTCGGCGAGGAGTTCCTGAACCAGCTGGTAGGAGGCGATCGGCTTGCCGAACTGTTCGCGCTGCCCAGCGTATTTCACCGATTCCTCGAGGCAGCCGCGCGCGACGCCGACACACCCGGCGGCCACGCCCATGCGGCCCTTGTCGAGGGCGGCCATGGCGATCTTGAAGCCCTGGCCGAGTTCGCCGAGCCGGTTGGCGTCGGGCACCCGGATCTGGTCGAGGACCAGTTCGGCGGTGGCCTGGCCGCGCAGTCCGAGCTTGCCCTTGATCGCGGTGCGGGTGAAGCCGGGGGCGTCGGTGGGCACCAGGAACGCGGTCACGCCCTTGGGGCCGGGGCCGCCGGTGCGCGCGAAGATGATCGCGACCTCGGCCCAGGTGCCGTTGGTGATGAAGACCTTGGTGCCCGACAGCAGCCAATCCTCGCCGTCGGCAACGGCTTTGGTGGTGAGGCTGCCCGCGTCCGAGCCGGTGCCGGGTTCGGTGAGACCGAAGCAGCCCAGCGCCCGTCCGGCGCACAGCCGCGGCAGCCATTGTCGCTTCTGCGCCTCGGTGCCGTAGGTCTTGATCGACTTCGACACCAGTCCGAGCGAGACGGACACGATGCCGCGCACCGAGCTGTCGCCGCGCCCGAGTTCCTCGAGCAGCAGACAGTAGTCCAGGGGTGTGCCGCCGGAGCCGCCGTATTCCTCGGGGATCTCGATGCCGAGGAAGCCCATGTCGCCGAGTTTGCCGACGATGGCGGTGTCCACCGCTTCGGCGCGGTCCCAGGCGGCGGCGTGCGGGACGACCTCTTTGTCCACCCAGGCGCGGGCCAGCTCGCGCAGTTCGCGCTGTGCTTCGCCGAGTTCGAAGTCCATGGTTGCGATAGCTCCTAACCAAACGGTGTTAGGTTTATGACTCGACGGTATCCTAACAGTGTTCGGTTAATCAAGGACCAGGTGCTAAATTCGAGATCCACGGAGCGCCGCCGGTGCCGCCCGACCGCAGGAGGTGCGCCGCATGGCCAGGCCGAAAGTGCCGCTGCTGAGCCGCGAACGCATTCGCGACGCCGCGCTGAGCCTGATCGACCGCGACGGCCTCGCCGAACTGTCCATGCGCAAGCTGGCCGCCGAACTGGGCGTGCAGGCCGCCTCCCTCTACACCCACTACCCCACCAAGGACGCCGTCCTCGACGACATCGGCGGAGTGCTGATGGCCCGGGTCGACGCCTCGGCCTTCGATCAGGGCTGGCGCGCCGGCATCACGCACTGGGCCCACTCCTACCGCGCCGCCCTGGTCCGCCACCCCAATTTCGTCGCCTACCTGGCCGCGGGTCCCGGCACCCGGGACGAGAACCTGCGCATCGCCGACGCCGTGCACGGTGGCCTGGTCGCCGCCGGTTGGCCGCCGCGCGACGCCACCATGATCGGCGCGGCCACCCGCTACCTGGTCATGGGCGCGACCATGGGCTCGTTCTCCCGCGGCTTCGTCGACGATGTGCAGGTCTATCGGGACCGCTATCCGCATCTGGAGCAGGCTCACCTGCTGCGCGCCAAGGCCGACGAAATCGACTCCGAGAGTTTCGAGTTGGCGCTGTCGGCGTTCCTCGACGGCCTGCAATTGCGTTTCGACATCATCGAGAAGGAGCGGGCGCGGCGCCGACAGTCGCGCTCGGCGAATCCGCGCTCCGACCGGGAGTGAGCCCGTTCGCGATGGCACTCATCGGGACGATTTTGGTCAATTGTCCGAATTTGCTGCGAAAGTGCCGAACTCCGGCTATGTTGCGCCGCATGTCTCGTACTCGTGCATTGGTGGCCGCCGCCGCGCTGGCCGCACTCCCGTTGGCGACGGCCGCTCCGGCGACATCGGCGCCCGTGGTGAACAAGGTCGTGGTGATCGGCATCGACGGCACGCTGTGGAGCGAGGTACAGGCGGCCAATGCCCCGAACCTGGGTCTGCTCGCCGCGCAGGGCACCCTGGCCCGCACCTCCATCGCCCCGCACACCACCATGTCGTGCGTCTCCTGGGCGACGGCGCTGACCGGGGTGTGGGACACCAAGCACGGCATCAAGGACAACGACTCGACCTGCACCCCCGCGCCTTTCGCGCAGTATCCGACGGTGTTCACGCAGCTGGAGCGCGCGAAGCCGAGCCTGTCCACCGCGTCGCTGGGCACCTGGGACAAGATCGGCATGATCGCCCGGACCGGCAGTCCCGCGGCGGACAAGGTGTCGGTGACGCAGGTCGATCCGACCGGTGCGGGAGTCTGTGAGACGACGGCGGATTCGAACGCCACGGCGCAGGTGGTCTCCGCGATCACCGACAGCGGCACCGATTTCACGTTCACCCACCTCGATCAGGTCGATATCGTCGGCCACACCCTGCGCGGCATCTGGCCGCAGGCGTACCGGGACGCGATCGGCCGGGTGGACACGCTGGTCGGCAAGATCACCAAGGCGGTCGACGACCGCGCCCGCGCGCACGCCGACGAGCGCTGGACGATCCTGGTGACCACCGACCACGGGCACAAGCCCGAGGGCGGCCACGGCGGTCAGAGCGCCTACGAGACAGCGAGTTTCATGATCGCGCGCGGCCCGGACTTCGCGGCGGGCGCGCAGAACAACGGCTTCACCCTGGCCGACGTCACCCCGACGGTGCTGGATCTGCTTGGCGCCCCGGCGGATCCGAACTCCGACGGCCGTTCGGTGCGCCTGGGTGGTTCCGGTGATCCGGCCGCCGCCGTGCCGAACACGCCCGCGATCGAGTCCGGCCTCACCGGTTCGTCGTCGGGTTCGGCGCAGATGCTCATGGTCAACAATCCGCTGTGCCTGGTGGCCAGCGGCTCGAGCGGTGGGTCGTTCGGCAAGTAGCCACCACGTAGCGCCACTGCTCACAAGGAGCGGGTCCGCCGTTCGGCGGACCCGCTCTTGTCGCTTCCGGCTCCGGTCAGGAGAGCTGTGTCTTCGCGGCGTCCTCGTAACCGACCTGCTCGGGCGCGTCTGCCGGCCCGTACACCAGATGGATCACCCCGGTCTTGAACGGCGTAGCCGAAACCAGCTGCAGCGGAATCGAACTCCCGTCCTCGAACAGCCGAACCCCACCGTTGCGCAGCGCGACCGGATGCACCAGCAGATGCAGTTCGTCCACCAGCCCCGCCGCCAGCAGCTGCGCCACCACCGACGGCGACCCGCTCATCGCGATGTCCCCGCCGTCCTCGGCCTTGAGCGCCGCGACCCCTTCCACCAGGTCCCCGCGCAGCTGCTCGGAGTTCCGCCACCCGAACTCCAACTCCCGATGCGACACCACAACCTTCCGCATGTCCCCCAACGCTTTCGCGAACCCGGCGTCCTCCCCGCCCGCGGCCTCCCGCTCCGGCCAGGCCCCCGCGAACCCTTCATAGGTGACCCGCCCGAACACCAGCGTGTCCGCCCCCGCGACCTGAGCCGACACCGCCTCCCCCATCTCGTCGTTGAAGTAGGGGAAGTGCCAGTCCTGCGGCTCCGCCACAATCCCGTCGAGTGAAATGAACAGCCCCGCCGTAACTTTGCGCATCACTGTGCTCCTTGCCGATCAGTAGTCGAATGTCTCGCGCGCTTACCCGATACGACGGCACCCTCACCCGAAACTCATCGTTCCCTGCCCAATTCCCCCCGATTCCTCCCCGTGTGCCCCACCGCCGCCACCACGCCGCCCATCCCATGGTGCGCCCGCTCCCGCCGCCCATACGGTTGAATCCCGACTTGTGGAGCCCAACGTGAAGCGCCTGCTCTTCCTGGCGGCAGCGATCATCTTCGCCGCGTCCACCTACACCTACGCCATCTCCCCCGGCCACTACGGCGCGGTCATCGCCGGCGGCGCGGTCCTCACCCTCTGGTTCGTCGGCAAGGCCATGGACTCCTGAACCGTCCCCAGGTCGGCTCGAACGTCACTCAGCGCCGGCATCGATCCTCCTGCCGCGTAGTTCGACGCAGCATTCGCCGGGGCGAGGGACGAGAACCGCTTCGACGGTGTCCGCACCGAGGCCGTCGAGGATGCCCGAGAGGTAGGCGTGGTTGAGGCCGCACACCAGTTCGGGAGCCGACGCGGCGAGAGGGTGGAAGGGGCAGTTGTGGAGGCGGAGGCAGGCCGGTTCGGGGCGGCCGGGTTCGAAGCCCTGGTCGGCGAGGAGGGCCTGGATCAGGGTCAGTGCGCGTTCGGGACCGAGGCGGCCGGGCTTCCGGCGGTCGCGTTCCGCGTCGCCGAGTTCGGCGCCGCGGCGGGCGGCTTCGAGGACGGCGCTCGCGCGGGCGTCGTCACCGGCGGCGAGCACGGCGGCCATCAGGATCTCGGCGAGAATCTCGTAGCGACGTTCCGGGATGCTCACGCGCACATCGGTTTCCGCGGGCTCGTAGACCTTCGGGGTGCGGCCGACGCGGCGGACGCCGCCGACCGCCTCGTAGCGGGCGCGCAGCAGTCCGGCGTCGACGAGCTTGTCGAGGTGGAAGGCGGCGAGCTTGCGGGAGATCCCGACTTCGGCGGCGGCCTCGTCGCGGGTGACGGGGCGGCGGGCGCGGCGGATGAACCAGTACATGCCGCGCCGCGACTCGTCGTCGAGGACTGCGACGGCACCGATCGCGGAAGCGCTGGTCACACGACCACGATAGCGCCCATCGCGTTGTCCGAAACGAAACAGGTACCCGATCAGCACGTAGCGCTTGACCGCGTCGGATAATTAAACCAACAATAGTTTCCTTAATTCGGTGCTGGTTGGGAGGTTGTCATGACCGCTGATCCAGGGCGGGCGAAGCGTCCGGTGAGTGCGGCGCTGGCCGGGCCCTACGGGCATCCGTTCCATCCGATCCTGGTCACCGTGCCCATCGGGGCGTGGGTGGCGAGCGTGGTCTTCGACCTGGCCTCCCACGTGGCCGGGGATCCGGACGCGCTGGCGTACGGCGCGCGATGGCTGATCGCCATCGGCGTGCTGGGCGCGCTGGCCGCGGCGACCGTCGGGTTCCTGGACTTCCTGGCCATTCCGGCCGGTACCCCGGCTTTCCGCATCGGATTGACGCACCTGAGCCTGAATCTGGCGGTGACCGTCGCGTTCGCCCTGGACTTCTGGTGGCGCGGGACGCCCGACGGCGCGGTGCCGATCGGCCCGCTGGTGTTGTCGATCGTGGCGCTGGCGACGTTGTCCGTCTCCGGCTATCTCGGCGGCAAGCTCGCCTACCGCTACGGCATCCGAGTCGCCGACGAGTCGACCCAGGCGGAGGGTTTCCGCCGCTGAATCCCCATCCCTTCGCATTCGACAGGAGTTCGTCATGGCCATCGCCGCACTGATCACCTGGCTGCTCACCGCAGCGGGTGGCTTCGTCCTGCTCGGCACCTGGATCGCCAAAGGCGGTGTGCGCGAACCGCGTACCAGCCACCTGCCCCCGCCCGTCATCTTCGGCCACTTCCTGCTGGCCGCGATCGGGCTGGTGCTGTGGATCATCTACCTCGTCGTCGACTCCGACGCCCTGGCCTGGGTCGCCTTCGGTCTCCTGGTGCCGGTCGCGGCCCTCGGTTTCGTGATGCTGCTGCGCTGGATCCCGGTGTATCGGGCAGCGCGGACCGCCGATGCGGAACCGGCTCCGGTATCGATCCCTGGCCAGGAACCGGCGGAACGGCATTTCCCCGTGTTGATCGTCGGCGGGCACGGCGTTTTCGCCGTGATCACCGTCGTTCTGGTGCTGCTGACCGCGCTGGGTGTCGGCACGAGCTGAGCCGGAAGCGATTCGGGCCCCGAACCGAGAACAGCACGGGGCCCGGATATTTCGCGCCTCTCCGGCTTCAGGCGTGCGCGGCCTTTCCGCCGTCTATGACCAGTTGGGCGCCCGTGAGGTAAGGGAATTCCTACTTCGGCGCGGTCAACTCCAACGCAATGTTGTCCGGATCCCGAAACTCCAAGATGTAACTGAACCCGATGTCCTTGATCTCCTCATGCGTAACCCCACACGCATCGAGATGCGCGGCCGCAGCTTCCAACTCCCCCAGCGAGCCCATCGAGAACGCCAGATGGTCGAGCCCGACCCGATTCTCATCGAACAGATCACTCCCCGCCGGCCGCAACCCGATCAACCCCTGCGCCAGCCGATAGATCACCCCACCGTGCAGGAAACCGAGCCGCTCCCGCGTTTCCGCATCCGCACCCTCCGGAACCTCCAACGCCACGGGCCATCCGAAAACCTTGTCATAGAACGCCCTCGATCGGCCGATATCACCGACGGTAAGCCGGATATGCGCAATGGACTCCGCTGAGATCGCCATGCCCCGATGCTGACACACCCTCAGCCCTACCCGCCGGTTCGAAACCACTGTTAGCCAATCAATTACAGGGCGCGTTCCCTTGATCATGCTGTCGTGTCGCATGGTTCGAAAGTATGATCGATCGTATGAGTGAATGCGCTGATGACACGTTCTCTGCCGTGGCAGGTGGTAGAGCGGCTTCGCGTTGTGCACTCGATGATTGCTGCCGCACAGGCCGAAGAGATCGAGTTGATGGCACAGCTCTATCGCCTGCGCCGGGCCCAACAGCTCGCGCTGGGCGTCGGACCTTTGTACGCGGGTGAGGACGCGGCGACGGAGATCGGGATGGCGATCAAGGTGTCGCAGCGGTCCGCGGACGGCTCGATCGCGTTGGGTCTCGGGTTGGATGAGCGATACCGATCCACCCGGGAGGCCTTCGCGGAGGGCCGGATCGATCTGCCCCGGGCGCGAGCCATCTCCGAGACGCTGACCAATGCTTCCGATGAACTCCTCGCGACCGTGGAACCACGCATCGCGGCCTATGCGGAACACGCCGAACCACAGCGGGTTCGACGCACCCTGCGGCGATGGCTGCTGGAGGCGGATCCAGCCGGGCAGGCCGCCCGACGCAAGTCCGTCGAGGCCGACCGATACGTGAAGGTCACCGCCGCCGAGGACGGCACCGCACTGCTGGAGGCCGTACTGCCCGCCGCCGGCGGACAAGCGGTGTACGAGCGCTTGCGCGAAATGGCGAGCACCCAGTGCTGCGGCCAGGACCCGCGCACCACCGGCCAGCGCCGGGCGGACGCCCTGATCGCCCTCGCCGACGGCACCGGCCGCCTCACCTGCCGGTGCGGCCATGGCACCTGCCCACGCAGCCATTCCGGGGAATCGACTCCCGCCGCCCGCAAAGCCCTGGTGCAGGTCGGTGTCTCGGCCGAAACCCTTGCGGGACTCCAGGACAACCCGGCGTTCCTGGCAGGTTTCGGCGCGATCGACGCCGACCTGGCCCGCCAGATCGCCCGCCACGCCCACTTCGACGTCATTACCGACACCGACCGTCCCGCCGCCGGCGGGGTGCCCGACGCGGCCGTGATCGCCCCACTGATCGATCCAGGGCCGGCCCTCAATGCCATGACCGAACTCGTGCACGTGTACTGCACGCCCGCGCAGCGACGGAGTCATCGCCAGTCCCGCCGCCATCAACCCGCCCTCGGATCCATCGTCGTGCGTGCACGACCAGATACCGAGCCGCCCTTCTAGTGACGGCAGGCAAGACCTTCCGGTATCGGTCGCCCGGCCTGACCATCGATCGACTGCGTGTCGAGCTCCACGTCGATCCTCAGTTCCGGCGGCGCCGCGTCGTGGGTCAGGCCATGCCCGCACTTCCAACGGCAAGATCACGCGCCGGGCCCACCGCGCGGCCCTATCTGGACGGCACCCTCACCCGTCCGGCCCGCCACCGCTGATCAGCCGAGGGCGACGGTCATCTTGCCGCCTGCGGTGCCCGACTCCATCACCTCGTGCGCGTGCACGATCTCCTCGAAGGCGAAGGTGCGCACCGGTTTCGCGTGGTAGATGCCCGCTGCTGCCTTCGCGACGAGTTCCGTCAGCGGGACGGCCGCGAGCGGGAAGTCCGGGGTCCCGAGGACGAAACTGCCGAAGAAGGACAGCTGGACCCCGCTGGGCAGATCGGCGATCGGGTTGAAATCGCCGAGCGCTCCAAGCCCGCCGAGGAATCCGGCCTGGCAGACGCGGCCCGCGCGGGCGGACTGCCGCGACGGAATCGAGCAGGACGGAGTTGCCGACCAGGTCGAGCAGAGCGTCCACGACGAGCCCCCGGTCATGCACCTGCGCGGCGAGATCGCCGTCATCGATGAGAACCGCTGTGGCCCCGATCTTTTCGAGCAGTACGGCGTTCGCCCGCGACCGGGTGGTGGCGACGACCGTCGCGCCGAGGTCCGCGGCGATGTTCACCGCGGCCTGGCCGAGCGCCGAGGTGGCCCCGCGCACCAGCACCGTCGCGCCGGGAGCGAGGGCGAGATTGTCGTGCAGCGCGCTCCAGGCGGTGGCGTAGACCTCCGGGATGGCCGCGAGATCGGCCCAGTCCAAGCCGGTTTCGACCGCCACCACATTGCTCGCGGGGACGGTGACCAGTTCGGCATACGCACCGTTGCGGGTGCGGCCCATGCCGCCCATGATGGCAACGACCGGGGTACCCGGGGCCAGCCCGCCCGAGGGATCCTCGGCCACCACGCCGGCGGCCTCGATGCCGGTCACCTGAGCCACGTCGCCCCATCGACCGGAACGCATGTAGGTCTCGGCGTGATTGAGCCCGAAAGCCTTGACCTCGACCAGAATTTCACCGGCGACGGGTTCGGGATCAGGGAGTTCGGCAATGGTGAGCACCTCGGGCGCACCGTAGCGGGAAATAGTGATCGCCTTCATGATGGACTCGCATTCTTGAGTGAGTGTTCAAATATCAAGGAGAAAAGGAGGCCGTCCCCATGAGACGACCTCACAACGGTTTTCGTTGCCCTAGGGTGGCGTCAGGCCGGCGAACGCGGTGTCGACGATTGCGCGCAACACCGTTTCATCCGGATTCGCCTTGCCGACCACCATCAGCCCCTGCGAGGTGGCCACCAGCCCCTTCGCCACGGCATCGGGATCGACGCTCGACCGGATCTGCTTACGACACACCGCGTTCCGCAGTGCGTCCCGCATTCGATCCTCCAGGCGCTGCAGATGCCCGCGCACCACGGCGGCGGCCGCGTCATCGGTGGCGGCATTCTCGATGGCAGTGTTCACCAGCAGGCAGCCGATCCGGCCCTCGGGCGAGAGCAGATCGGCCACCAGGCCGTCGAAATAGCCGCGCACCTGCGCCACCGAGGCACTCGGATCATCCAGCTCACCGAGCTTGCTCGGCACGATGAGATCCGAATACCGCCGCAGGGACGCCAGGAACAACGCGTGTTTGCCGCCCGGGAAGGCGCTGTAGAGGCTGCCGGGCTTCACTCCGGTCGCCTTGACCAGGTCCTCCACCGAGGTCGCGCGGTAGCCGCGCTCCCAGAACCGGCGCATGGCCGCCTCCACGACATCGTCGAGTTCGAATTCGCGGGTGCGTGCCATGCGACCAACATACTTGAATGGTCCTTCAAGAACTAGTCCCGAAGATGACGAAAGGGTGACGCCATCCCCTGCGGGTCATGCGAGCAACTCGGGCCGGATTCGCGAGAGCCGGCACACGGCCTCCAGCAAGCTCCGCAGCGTCCGGCGCTGTGACGGCCCCTCGAACGCCCGGCCGCATCTGCCCAGCCTTAGGCGTGCGCGGTCTTCCCACCGTCTATGACGAGTTGGGCGCCTGTGAGGTAAGGGAATTCCGGGGAGGCGAGGGTCAGGGCGAAGGCCGCTATTTCCTCTGGCGTCGCCAGTCTGGCCATTCCGGGGACGTTGGATTGGGCCCACTGCTTCATCGCGACCCGGTAGGCATCGTCGGGGAGGTGGCCGATTGGGCTGGCGTTGCGGACCAGGTCGGTGTCGGTGGTGCCGGGACGAGGGCGTTGACTCGGATTCCGTGGCTCGCGTAGTCGAGTGCCGCGGATTGGACGAGGCCTACCAGGCCGCGTTTGCTTGCTGTGTAGGCGGCGCGGCTGGAGTCGGTGGCCAGGGCGTTGCTCGAGGCGGTGACCACGATCGTTCCGCCGCCGCCTCGGATCAGGTGTGGGACTTCGTATTTCATGGCGAGGAAGGTGCCGCGCAAGTTGGTGCTCAGTACGCGGTCGAATTCGTCGGCTGTGTACTCGTGGAGTGGCTTTTGAATGGTGATGCCCGCGTTGTTGAATGCGACGTCGAGTCCGCCGTAGCGTTGGGCGGCGGTGTCGATGAAGTCGCGGACGTCGGATTCGATGAGGACGTCGGCGTGGATGTAGGTGGCCTCGCCGCCGGCTGCGCGAATGTCGCGCTCGACGGCGCGGCCGCGGTCGACGCGGCGTCCGCAGAACGCCACTCGCGCGCCCTCGGCGGCGAAGAGGCGGGCCGCGGCGGCGCCGATTCCGGATGTCGCACCGGTGATCACGACGACCTTGTTCTGGAACCGCCGGGCCGAAGGTTGGAGCTGCGGTGGATTCGCCGCGGACCCGAGCGCGACCCCGCCCGCCAGTCCTGCGGCCGCCCCGGTGACGAGTCCACCGGCCACCGCGCCCAAGAGCCGGCGGCGGCTGGGACCGCGCTGCGGCGAAGTTTGATCGGCCTTGCTTGTGCCTGCGTCGGCGATTGTCGGATTGTCGTTGTCGCTCATGCCCTTCACCGTCGCAGCCGTATCGGTGCGGCGGATCCGACCGTAGTCCTGTCCGGGCGGCCGGTTGGAGGAGGAGGTTCTCCTCCCTGCGGAGGAATCGCGGCGTCGTGCCGGTGCGCCATGATGATTGGCGTGGTTGGTTCCTCCGGCGTCACCCGAAGTGCCGAGTCGCTGCTCGGTGAGCGCATGCTGCCGGTCCGGCTCGCCGTGCTGGCGGCGATGGCCGCGGGCTGCCTACTGCTGCTCGGGCACGAGCCCAGTGTGTTCGACTGGGTGCTCGGGATGCTCGCGGTGGCCGCGTCGGGCTTGGGGGCGTACCGGCCGATGTCGGCCGCGTTGCTGACGAGCGGGTTGCTGATCCTCGGCTTCGAATTCGGACATACGGGACCGATTGTCGCGAAGGTGGCGGCCGGTATCGCGCTCGCGGAGTTGACCGCTCGCCGCGGCGGCTGGCGATCACTGGTCGCGGCGGGCGTCCTGGGAGCGGCCTACCTGCTGCATCCGGTCGGCGGCTCCGCGGTCATGCTGTATCGCGCGGTGGTCATGGCCCTGGTGCCGCTGCTCATCGGCGGTCTGCTACGTGTCGCCTGGGCCCGCGCCGAACAGTCGGCCCGCGAGGCCGCCGCGCTCGAGCAGCGGCGGGACCGCGAGATCGCCGCGGCCCGGGAGGCCGAACGAACCGCCATCGCCCGCGAACTCCACGATCTGATCGCCCACCACGTGTCCTCAACCGTGCTGCGGGTCGGTGTCGCCCGCCACGCGGTGCCCGACGCGCCGCCCGCCCTACTGGAGGTGCTCGACGACATTCACGCCACCGGCAAGCAAACCCTCACGGACCTGAGGAAATTGGTGACGATCCTGCGAGATCCGGCGAGCAACGGCGAGTCGTTCCTGTCCCCCGCGGACCTGCCCGAAGCCCTCGCCGGGGCCGTCGAGCGCGCCCGGCGCGGCGGTATGGCCGTGACCGCGGACCTGGCCGAGGACGTCGCGACCGCGGACGCGTTGCGCGCGCTCACGGTGCTGCGCCTGACCCAGGAGGGGCTGGCCAATGTCGCCAAGCATGCCGGTCCGGATGCGAGCGCGTGGCTGAGGATCGCCGTCGGCGCGGCCGGTGATCTCGATTTCACCTTGCGCGACAACGGTTCTCCCGGCCAGGCCCCGGCTCGCCAGGCCGGCGGCGTCGGATTGGTCGGCCTGCGTGAACGCGTCGAACTGCTGGACGGTGTGTTCAATGCCGGGCCATGCGGCTCCGGCTGGCAGATCCAGGCCCGCCTGCCCCAGCGCATCGGCGCGCCCGCATGACCATCCGCGTACTCATCGTCGACGATCAGCAACTGGTCCGTGCGGGCCTGCGAATGCTGTGCCACACCGCCGCCGATCTCGAGGTGATCGGCGAGGCCTCCGGCGGTTCCGACGCCGTCCGGCTCGCCGCCGACCTCACCCCCGACGTCATCCTGATGGATCTGCGAATGCCCGGCATGGACGGAATCCGCGCGACCGAGCGGATCCTGGCGGCCCGCCCAACCGCCAGGGTCCTGGCCCTGACCACCTTCGATGACGACGATCACCTGTATCCGGCCTTGGAAGCCGGCGCCTGCGGCTTCCTCGTCAAGGACGCGGCCCCCGCCGACCTGCTCGACGGCATCCGCCGGGCCGCGACCGGCGAACGCCCGTTCTCCCCGGACGTCCTGCATCGCCTGGCATTGCTCACCGAGGGCTTGTCCAATGCTGAGATCGCCGCACGCCTCGTCCTCGGCGTGACCACCGTGAAAACCCACGTCACCAACCTGATGGCGAAAACCGGCTCCCCCAACCGGGTCCGCCTCGCCATCTACGGCCTGCGTCACGGAGCCCGCTGAGGCCGTCGAAACGAAACGGCCCCGAGCTGATTTCAGCTCGGGGCCCGGATGTTTCGCGGCTTACTTCAGGCGGAGGCTGCCGAAGAGGCCGTCCTTCTCGTCGTTGGGTCCGGCGGTGAAGTAGAGGGCGTCGGCGTCGCCGAGGCTTTCACCGTTGCCGAACATCAGGCCCCAGAGGCCTTCGATCTCGGCGGGCTTGCCGTCGGCGTCGCGCAGGTAGTCGACGAACTTGCCGGACTGGTCATCGAGGGCGAGGATGTGGCCCGCACCGCCGAAGTTGCCGACCAGCAGCTTGCCGGCGAGGGGGCCGAAGCCCTGCGGGGCGACGGTGACGGCCCAGGGGGCGTTGAGGCGGCCGTCGGCGTCGAGGGTGCGGACCAGCTTGCCGGTCTTGTCGAATTCGGCGACCTGGCCCTTCTTGGCCTTGTTGCCGTCCTTCTTCTCCTGGTCCTTGTCGGCCTTGTCCTCTTCGCCGGCCTTCAGCTTGTTCGGGTCGCCGCCCTCGGACTGGGTGATGGCGTAGGTGACGAACACACGGTCGCCGATGGTGGCGACGTTGAAGGGGGCCGGGTCGCCGACCTTGATCTTCTTGCCCTTGGAGGCGTCGGCCGGGTCGACGGCGTCACCGGTGGCGAAGGGGTTGGCGAAACCGGTGGTGGGCACCAGCTTCCAGTCCTTGTCGAAGGTGCGGACCTGCGGGTCCTTGCCGAAGTCGGCTGCCAGCAGCCTGGTGCCGCTCGGGTCCAGGGCGATGCCCTTGAACTTCATGCCCTGCGCGGTGCCGTCGAATTCGAGCACGGCGGGGCCGTCGTGGCGCACGACCGCGCCGCCCGCACCCTGCTCGGTCCAGCCGGAGATCTTGCCGGAGTCGGCGGCGAAGATGAATCGCGCGGAGCCGGTGAGCTTCTCGTCCTTGCCGTCATAGCTGACGGGCTGGTCCTTGACTGCGAAGATGTCGGAGTTGAGGGGAGCCGGGTTGAAGACGACGCCGGTGGTCTTGCCCTCGCTGTCGTCCCCGTCCTCGTCGGCGATGGAGTCCGCGCCGGGGATGGTGACCAGCTTCAGCGGATCCTGGAACATCTTCTGATACTTGGCCTCCGGCGACTTGGTGACGTCACCGACGAACTGGAAGGAGTAGCCGCCCGCGCCGACCCAGAAGTGGCCGCCCGCGCCCTTGGGGCGATCCGCGATGCCCCAGGCGTTGATGAACTTCGGGTCGGTGAACTGCGCCTTGTCGGAATCCTTGTTGGAGGCGACGTTGACCTGGGCGTAGTGGTTGCCGTCGAGCGCCTTGACGTCGTCGGAGTCCGACTTCGTGCTGGTGCACGCCGCCGCCACGACCAGCGCGGCGCCCAGAGCCGACACACGCAGCAGGGTCTTGCCGCTCGATCGTCCGTTCATTTCGTTCCTTCCAGCAAACGCCCAGGTGCGGCGTTAGGTGATGCTAACCATAACTGGAAGAACGAGCCCTGTCGTTAGGGGACCCTCATTTCCGTTCGGAAGTGATGTTTCCGCTGGTCCAAGGCTCAGCGAGCAGCCTGCGCGCCGTGTCCGACCCGTCCAGCACCCGGGTCACGCGGCGCACGATCCGCCACCCGGCCGGGGTACGCGCCAACTCGAAGTGATTGGCCCCGGCCCGCCACACGAAGAACTCCCCGTCGCGGTGGCGGACCAGCAGCGACTCGCACACCGCCGTCGCGGTGTCACCGTCGACGATGACCGCGGCCGGACCCAGGAAATGCGCCGATCCGGCGGCGATCAGCGATTGATGCGCAGTCGACTCGACCATCGCCCGCACCTGCCCGCGGTCGCGCATGTGCCAGCCCTCGACGTCGTATTCGCCGTCCTCGGTCCACATTTCGGCGACCTCGGCGGCGGCCCCGGCGTCGACGAGCGGACCGTAGGAGGCGATCAACCGGGTGATGGCCAGCTCGTCCTCGACCCGCAGCAGCCGCGCCTCGAGGGCCGCGAGACGCTCTTCACTCATGAGAATCCTTCTCCTACCGCAGTTTTCGGTCGACGAGTTCGCGCAGCGCGGCGAGTTGCTCGCAGTAGTGCCCGGCGTCGTTCGCCCGCACGGTGCAGGTCAGGTGGGTGGCACCGGCGTCGCGCAGCGCCGTCAACCGGCGTAGCGAATCCGCTTCGTCACCTTGCGGATCCAGTGGGGCACCCGGCGAGAGCACGATGTCGAAGCCTTCGGGCACGGTCACTGTCGCGAGCAGCTCCGCGATCTGCTCGGCCTCGAGCCCGAACGGCACCCACCCGGTGCCGAGGGTCACCGCCCGGCGCAGGGACCGCCGCGTGCGCCCGCCCACCCAGATCGGCACCGTGGTGCGCACGGCGTGCGGTTCGAGCACGAAGTCCTCGACCTCACGACGCCCCCAGGCCCGGCGCAGTCGCGTCAGTGCCGCGTCGGCCAGCGTGCCCCGGTCTTCCCAGGCCGCGCCGAGCAGCGCGAATTCCTCGGCCAGAGAACCGACTCCGACTCCGAGCACGACGCGGCCATTGCTGAGCCGGTCGAGGGTGCCGTAGCTCTTGGCCAGCGCCAGCGGATGGTGATACCCGAGCACGAGCACCGAGGTCGCGAGCCGGATCCGGCTGGTGTGCGCCGCGAGATAGGACAGTGTCGCCAGCGGATCCCAATAGGTCGCGCCGCGTACCGTGGCCGCCGCGGCGGGCACTCCGACATGGTCGGCACAGGTCAGGTGGTCGAAGCCGAGTTCGTCGGTGGCCCTGGCGATCCGGGTCAGTTCCTCGGGTCCCGCGGTGGCTTCCCACGGTGACGCGATGCCGGGCACCTGCACCACGATGGGCGTGGACAGTCCGAGTCGCAGGCTCATCGCGCCACCCGCTCGGGCAGTCCCATGAGCCGGCGCATCCCCCGGTCGGCGCGCAGCACGGCGGCCGCCCGATCCGGGTCGTTGCGTTGCGCGGCCCCCGCCTCGTTGCCGGACATGATGTGGACGGGCCCGTGCCCGAGCCGCGAGAGTCCTTCGCGCGCCACGTCATCGGGTGCCGATACCGGCATCCCGGGTACGTCGAAGTCGAGTCCGACCCGTTCCATGGCCGGTGTGCGGGTCACGCCGAGCACCAGCTCGAGCACGTCCACCCCGTGGTCGCCGAGCTCGAGCCACAGGCTTTCGGCGAAGATCCGCCCGAACGCCTTCACCCCGCCGTACACGGCGTGATGCTGAGACCCCAGGTACCCGGCCAGCGATCCGACCATCAGGATCCCGCCCCGGCCACGCGCTTTCATGATGCCCCCGAAGTGGTGGATCAGTCCGAGCGGCGTGGTGATGTTCAAATCGATGACCTGCCCGAACGCGGCCAGATCCCCGTCGACGAACGGCGCACTGTGGGTGTTGGCCCCGGCATTGAGCACCAGCAGCCCGACTTCCACGTCGGCGACCGCGGCGACGATCTCCGCCACGGCGGCGGGTGCGGTCAGATCGGTTGCGAGCGTGCGCACCTCGACCCCCAGTTCCCGGCACTCCGCGGCGGTCGCCTCGAGCGGCGCGGCCCGCCGCGCCACCAGCAGCAGCGCGATCCCGGCGCGCGCCAGGTCGAGCGCGAACGACCGCCCGACCCCTTCCGATCCGCCGGTGATGACCGCCCACGGCCCGTAACGTTGCGGGTCAACCCCGTCCATCGCGACTTCCTCACCTGTGAGTTCGAACTCGGTCTTCTCCAGTTCTACAAACTTCCGCCCAGAAAAACTAGAGTGAATTCTAGTAATCGGACAGAAGGTGGATTCATGCCGCGCATTCAGGACTCCCGCGCCCCGGGCCGGGTCTCGACGGCCCGCCAGCAGGAGCGTCAGCGCGCGATCCTACGGTCCGCCGCCCGCCTCGGCGCCGAGCACGGCTTGGAGCGCGTCCAGATGAGCGAGGTCGCCCAGTCCGCGAGCGTCGCCCTCGGCACCCTGTACCGCTACTACCCGTCGAAGAACCACCTGTTCGCGGCGGTGCTGGACGCGGCGGTCCGCGAATTGCCGCATCCGCCCGCCGTTCCCGGCGACCCGGTCACCGGTGCCGCCGAGTTCCTGAGCCGCGCGGTCGCCGAACTGCTCCGCCACCCCCGCCTGGCCCGCGCGATGATGGTCTCGATGAACGCGGTCCGCGCGGAAGGCCACGCCCTCCCCTCCGACCCGCCGCCTCCCGAAACCCCCTCCACCACCGCAGCTCTGGTCACCGACCACGTGATGCCCGCCCGCATCCTGGAGTCGGCCGGCATCACGACCCCGGAAGCGGAGGACCACCGCCTGGCCCGCCTGCTCGAACAATGCGTCTACGGCATCCTCACCTGGACCATCGCGGGCCGCCTCACTACCGACCAAGCCCTCGCCGATGTCGAGCGCGCCTGCGAACTGCTGCTCGCCCCCTGGCGCACCCCCCATTGACCGCAACAGAATCAGGTGGCCGCCTGGCGCGCTTCCTGGCCGAAGGAGCCGACGGGGAGGGAGCCGTCGGGGAGGTGGAGATCGCCGGCTTCGAGGCGTCTGCGGAGGTAGCGGAAGATCTGGGCGGTTTGGGCGAAGAGGTGTTCGCCGGCGCGCAGCGGGGCGCGTCCGGGGCGATCGGGAGTGGTGAATTGCGGGAGGGGCTGGACGACGGTGTCGTAGTCGACGTTGAAGAAGAGGGGGAAGGCGTAGCGCTCCTGCTGCACCTTGCGAACCCGATGTGTGGTGGCGATGTACTCGCCGTTGGTCCACAGTTCCAGCATGTCACCGATATTGATGACGAAGGTGCCGGGGATGGGCGGGACGTCGATCCACTTGCCCGCGCCGTTGAGGACCTCGAGACCGGGCGCGGTGGGGGCGAGCAGGGTGAAGCATTCGAAGTCGCTGTGTGCGCCGATGCCGACCGCGTCGTCGGGCTCGGGGTTGAAGGGGTAGTGGATCAGGCGTAGCTGACTGGGGTCTTGGTCGCGTATCGCAGGAACGTGTCGGGATCCTCGCCGAGGGCGACGGCGAAGGCCCACAACAACTGTCGTCCCACAGCCAGTACGGCCTGGTAGTACGCGGTCACGGCCCGGTCGAAGCCCGGCAGCGCGGGCCAGGTGTTGGGGCCGAGCATGGGGTTGCCGGCGAGGTGGTCGGGATCGTCGGCGGGGAGGTCCAAGGCGGTGTCGAAGGCCTCCTTGAGGTCCGGTTTCACCTCGTCGGTGCCTTCCTCACCGGTCGGCACGTAGCCGCGATGGCAGCTGGAGAGCCCGATGTAGGAGCGCATCTTCTCCTCCAGCGGCAGGGCGAAGAATTCCTCGGCGGCGCTGAGCAGACCGTCGAACAGCGCCGGGTCCAGGCCGGTGCCGCTGATGTAGAAGAACCCGATGTCACGTGCGGCCCTGCCGATCTCGTCGACGACGGCCAGCCGGTCCGGCTCGTGCGCGGAGCGCAGACCCGATACGTCGATCACCGGAACCGACGTGAAGGGGGTTGCCTTACTCATACGATCACGTTTCCTTCCGTGTAGCGGACGATCCATTGCGGGGTGACCTGCGTGCCCTCCGCGTCGATAGCGCTGGTGAGCAGGGTGTTTCCCGTTTCGGAAGCTGTTTTCCAGCGAGGTTGGAGGAGGTGTCCTTCCCGATAGGGCAGGCAGGAGTCGGTGATGACCCATTCACCGTGTGCGACGTCGCCGAGCGAAAGTTCCACCGCCCCCGTGGAATCGAGGTGTGCCCAGCCGAAGCGGTCGCCGGCGCGGAGCAGGATCACCCGATCCCCGTCGGGCGATTCGAGGTCCATCGCCCAGCAGGTGTCGGGCGTCTCCGAACGCACCCAATGCTCGAAATAGTCGGCGTGCACCCCGATTTCGACGAGCATCTCCCCGGAGCGGCTCATCCGCCCCTCGTCGGGGAAGGGCCCGGGCGCATGCAACTCGATGCGCCGCTGCCAGTGGAAGACGTCGCCGCTCTGCGTGAGCACGCCCGCGAACCCGTCCTGCATCCGCAGCCAGGCGCGCTGCTGCCCGGTCAGTTCGGCCGCGCACCGTACCTCGCTGTAGTCCGGGCGCGGCATCGGCCGGCGCAGATCCACGAAGCGCGTGAGCCCCTGCAGCCAGCGCACATCGGTGGTCGTGTCCGGTGCGCCGTCGGTATCGACGAGCAGGGTGCGCTGCCACAGTCCGGCGCATTCCGACATCACGACCGGCGCCGCCGATTCCCGGGCCGTCACCGCGGGAACCGTTCGTGGAAGTGGTCGGTCCACTGCGGCCAGGCGTGCGGATCGTGGCCGGGGATCAGCGCGTATCCCCGGTCGCGGGCGAGCCGCTTGAGCCGGCGGATGGGTTCCACCGTCTGTTCGGCGTCGACTCCGATGAACCCGCCGACGGGCAGCTCCCGCTCGATATTCTCGGTGAGATCGGCGGCGTCGAAGGCGAAGACGAATCCGCCGCCGCCCACCGACGGATCCAGCTCCACCATGAAGCTCTGATGCCCGGGTGTGTGCCCGTAGGTGGGGATGGCGGTGATGCCGGGCGCGATCTCGGCTTCCCCGTCGGCGAGCTGCCAGTCGATGCGCGGGTCGTCGTAGTCGATCCGCGCCATCGCATGATGTTCGGGCTCGGGGTGGTTCGACATCCCGTACTCGAGTTCGCGGCGCTGGGCGTGGACGGGCACCTTGCCCGCGAACAGTTTCAGTCCGCCCGCGTGGTCGTGGTGCAGGTGGCTGACCGCGACGGCGTGGATGTCGTCGATCTCGATTCCGATGTCGTGCAGCGATTCCTCGATCGGCTCGCCCGGCCCGGGCAGTACCGGAATGTATTCCACGCTCGGGTAGAAGCGCCGGTACAGCGCGGGGTCGCGGATCAAGGCGGTATTGAATCCGGTGTCGAGCAGCACCCATCCGCCGTCGGTCTGCAGCAGCACGCCGGGGGTGGGTTCTCGCAATCGTTCATGTGCCGGAGTTCCGTGTACCGAAATCGATTTGGGCAGGTCTTCCCAGCCGAGGGTGAGCAGGACGATGCGGCGTACCAGTCCGGTCATGGCTCAGCCCACCGACAGGGTGGCCAGGCGCAGCGAGTTCGGCTCGGTCACCATGTGCGATTCCGCCACGCCTTTGAGCCACGGCTGCGCGACCACGAAGTCGTCGACGTCGGCGATATTGAGCCAGCATCCGGTCGCGGAGGCCTGGGCGGCGGCGCGGGAGAAGATGTCGTCGGCTCCGGTCACGCGCCCGGCGGACAGCGAAGCGGTGAGATCGGGGGCCGAGCAGTTGAGGTAGTTCAGCCCGCCGTCCGGGTCGAAGTTGATGTGGCCCCAGGTGTAGGGCGACGGCGCGTCCGGCCAGCCTGCCAGCAGCAGCACCTCGGGCGCGTCGTCGGCTTTGGTGCCGGGCCAGCCGTAGATCTGGGAGGTGGGGTAGCCCTGCACCTTCGCGGTGATGCCGACGGTGGCCAGCTGGGTCTGGATCAGGTTGCCGACCAGCTGGTTGTCGGGGTTGCTGGAGTCGTATCCGATGGTCACCGTCTTCTGGTCGGCGGGCACCCCGGCGACCACCTTGGCCAGTGCCGAGGTGTCATGGGTGATGCCCTGTTTGGCGAACTGCGCCGCCATCATGTTCGGCGGGTACACCTGATCGGCGACCTTGCCTCGGCCCGAATATGCCTGCTGGACGATCTGGTTCACGTCGATCGCCTGCAGCAGCGCGCTGCGCGCGGCCTGGTTGGTGAACATCCCCTTGTGCGGGTTCACGTAGAAGTAGTTCGACATCATCGTGGGCAGTGAGTAGTTCGCGAACTTGCTGTTGCCGATGTAGGCCGACACCGCCGAGGACGGCAGGTCGTGCAGCACGGCCGCGAGCTGGCCGTTGTTGAATTGCAGCTGCTGGGCCGAGGTGTCGGTGACCACCGGCAGATCGACGGTCGTGAAGTAGGGCTTCGCGCCCCAGTAGTCGCCGAAAGCGGCCAGGCCGTAATGGGATCCGACCTGGGCGTCGGTGAGGGTGTAGGGCCCGGTGCCCAGATCGTGTGTGCTCAGGTAGGTTTGGTCATTGTCGCCGCCGGCGTTGGCGGCCAGCCCGGTCGGGCTGAGCATGCGCGGCCCGTACGGTGAGGCCAGGTAGTCCAGGAAGACCGCGTTCGGAGCCTTCAGCGTGATCGTCGCGGCATAGTCGCCCTGGGTGGTCACCGACTCGATGTCGGAAACCATGTACGCCGGGCCCTGATTCACCGCGAGCCGCCGATCGAACGAGGCCTTGATGGCCGCCGCGGTGAACGGGGTGCCGTCGTGGAACTTCACGCCTTGGCGCAGGGCGAAGGTGAACACCTTGTTGTCCGGCGAGGCGGTCCAGGAGGTGGCCAGCAGTGGCTGCAGTTGCGCCTTGTCGGTGCCCGGCGCGAATTGCAGCAGGCCCTCATAGATATTGGTGGTGAGCAGCAGCCCCTGACCGGCGTAGTACACGTCCGGGTCCGGCGGCTGTCCCGGGTCCTGCAGGAACGACAGGTGCAGCACCTTGTCGGTGGGTGCGGCATTGGGTGTCTGGTTGCCGGAGCCGCCGCACGCGGTCAGCGTGAGCAGGGCCGCGGAGGCGAAGGCCGTGGCGGCGAACAGGTTTCGGGCGTGGCGGATCATGGGTGTTCCTTCGGTGTGACGGGCTGGGAGTCGGGGTGGCGTCAGACGCTGACCAGGCGCGGGTCGGCCGCGGCCTGCAGCAGATCGACTGCGGTATTGATGACGACGTAGCCGGCGCCCAGCAGCAGGGTGACGCCGGCGATGGCGGGGAAGTCGGCGACCGGGATGCTCTGTGCGACGTACTGGCCGATGCCCGGCCAGCCGAACACCTGCTCGACCACGAGCACTCCCGAGAACATCAGTCCGACCTGCAGTCCGGTCATGGACAGCGCCGCGCCGACGCAGTTGCGCAGCACGTGCTTCAGCAGAATTCTGGTGGGGCCCAGGCCCTTCGCCCTGGCGGTGCGCGCGTAGTCGCTGTCGATGTCGGTGAGCAGGCTGGAGCGGAGCACCCGGCCGATGGCCACCGCGGGCCCGAGGGCGATCACGAGGGCCGGCAGGATCAGGTGGCGCAGCGCGTCCGCGACGACATCGAAACGGCCGGCGAGGAGGCCGTCGATGGTGAGCAATCCCGTGGGGCCCGTGGGTGTTCCGGTGATCGAGGTGCGCCCGTTGGCGGGCACCCAGCCGAGCCGCTGATAGAACACGATCAGGCCGAGGATGCTGAGCAGGAACATCGGCGTCGACGCCCCGGCGAACAACACGGCGCGCAAGACGCCCGAGCCGGGCCAGCGCAGGGTGGTGGCGAAGGCCAGCAGCGTCGCCAGGACCAGCGCGATGAACAGGGCGGACAGCGCCAATTCCAGTGTCGCGGGCACGAAGTGGGACAGGTCGGTGCTGACCGGGCGGCGGGTGCGGTAGGAGGTGCCGAAGTCACCGTGCGCCGCCGCGGTCAGGTAGTTCCAGAACTGGACGGGCATCGGCCGATCCAGGCCCAGTTCGTGCCGTCGCGCGGCGATCGCCGACTGCGAGGCGGACCCGCCCAGCTGGGCGTGCACCGGGTCCAACGGCGAAATACGTTGCAGCACGAACATGACCGCGGTCAGGGCGATGAGGATCGCGACCATGGCGGCGAGCCGGGACAGTATGAATCGGCGCACGCTATCGCTCCTTCTTCATCAGGTTGCGCAGGCAGTCGCCCGCGACCGTGCCGATCAGCGCCAGCACCGTGACACCCAGACCGGGCATCACCGGAATCCACCACTGCTGCAGGAAATAGCCGAGGTTGCGGGCGGCGTCGGCGCCGAGTTCGGGCGCCGGCGCGGGTTGGCCGAGACCGAGGAACGACAGCGCGGACAGGGTCAGGATCAGGGTGCCCAGATCCAGGCTGGCCGCGACGAGGGCGCCGGGCGCGGCGCCCGGCAGCAGATGCCGGACCGCCAGCCTGATCGGCCCCACCCCGGCGAGCTTCGCCGACTCGACGTGCGGCCGGGCGGCCAGGGCGGCCACGTCACCGCGCACCAGCCGCGCGTAGAACGGCCACCAGACGATCGACACCGCGAGCAGCGTGTGCGTGAATCCCGGGCCGAGTGCGGCGACGACGGCGATGGCCAGCACCGGGCCGGGCAGGGCCAGGAAGGCGTCGGTGATCCGCATCAGCAGCGAGTCGACCCAGCCGCCCGCCGCGCCCGCGATCAAACCGATCAGACCGCCCACCAGCACTCCGCTCGCCACTACCGCCAGCGCGGCGAACCAGCTGGCGCGCATGCCGTACAGCACGCGGCTGAGCAGGTCGCGGCCGATATTGTCGGTGCCGAGCAGGAATCCGCCCTGGCCGGGCGCGCGCAGCGGCAGCCCGGCGGGAACCAGCGGATAGTGCGGCGCGAGCAGCGGCACCGCCAGCGCGACCAGCGTCACCACGGCGATCAGCGACACTCCGAGCCAGTTCGCGGCGTTCGGAAAGGACTTCGGCGCCAGTGTGATTCGCACACTGCGCCACCGCGTGAGGGCGGGTACCGCGACGGCCATCTCAGCTCACCTTCCGTTCGATACAGGCCACCCGGTGCACGCCGCCGGGGGTGCCCTCCAACCGGACGTCGAGCCGCTCGTCGCGGCAGGCCGGGACGGCGATCGGGCAGCGCGGGTGGAAGGCGCAGCCAGGGGCGGGGAGAGCGGTCCGGCGGGTTCCCCGCGGGGGCCGCGGGTGGATGCGCGGGGTCGGGGATCGAGGCGATCAACGCCCGCGTGTACGGGTGCACCGGATTGCCGAGAACCTGTTCGGCGGTGCCGATTTCGACGATCTTGCCGAGGTACATCACCGCGATCCGGTCGGCGACCACCCGCGCTACCGCGAGGTCGTGTGTCACGAAGACCACGGACATGCCCAGGTCGCGCCGCAGCTCGCCGATCAGATTGATCACCGCCGCCGCAAGGGAGACGTCGAGCGCGCTGGTCGGCTCGTCACACAGCAGGATCCGGGGCGGTACCACGGTGGCCCGGGCCAGCGAGACCCGTTGCCGCTGGCCGCCGGACAGCTGATCGGCGCGGGCCTTGGCCACCTCCGGCATCAGACCGACCCGCCGCAGCGATTCCTCGACGGCCCGCCGCCGCTCGGCCCTCGACGATCCCGACCGCAGCAGTCGTTCGGATATCAACTCCCCCACCGACATCCACGGTGTCAGCGAGGCGCCCGCATCCTGGAACACCATCTGCGGCCGCTGTCCGTCGGTGAGCGCCACGGTTCCGCCACTCGCCGGTTCGAGACCGGCGATGACCCGCAGCAGCGTCGATTTCCCGCACCCGCTCTCGCCCACCAGCGCGACCGACTCCCCGGCCGCCACCGTCAGTGACACCCGGCGCAACGCGTGCAGGGCGGTGCGCCTGCGGATCCCGCCGACGGTGAAGGTCTTCGTGACGTCCCGCAAAGTGACGGCGGCGGGCACGGCCTCGCCGATTTCGACCGCGGGAGTATCTGCGGTTTCGACCGCGGGAGTGGCGGTTTCAGCCGCGGGAGTGACGGGCTGGGCCGCGGGAAGGCGATCGGAGGCGGCGGTCATCGGCACGATGCAGGCCGACAGGCGGGCCGCCGATACCGGCGCCGGATCAGGTGGTGTGGTGGTGCACGCGGCGGTCGCCTGATCGCAGCGCGGCGCGAAGGCGCAGCCGGAGAGCGGGGAGGCGGGGCTCGGCACTTCGCCCGCGAGCGAGGAGAGCCGTCGCGCGATAGGAGTATTCAGGGTCAATCGCGAGCGCAACAGGCCGCGGGTGTAGGGGTGGGCGGGTGTGTCCAGCACCTCCGCGGTGGGTCCGAGCTCGGCGATCCGGCCCGCGTAGAGCACCGCCAGACGGTCGGAGATCTGCGCGGCGACCCCCAGATCGTGGGTGATGAGCAGGATGCCGCAGCCCAGGTCGTCGCGAATGCCCTGGAGCAGCGCCAGCACCTGCGCTTGCACGGTGACGTCCAGGGCCGTCGTCGGCTCGTCGGCGATGATCAGTTCCGGATCGCCGGCGATGGCCATGGCGATCATGACCCGCTGCCGCAGCCCGCCGGAGAGTTCGTGCGGAAAGCTCCGCATCCGGCGCTCGGGCTCCGGTATCCCCACCGCCCGTAGCAGCCGCTGCGCCTCCTCGGCCGATCCGGCGGCCTCGATCACCTGCTTACCGATCCGCATGGTCGGATTGAGCGAGGTCATCGGATCCTGGAAACACCGCACCGAGATCCAGCCGCCGCACCCGCGCCCGAGCCTTCTCGCCACCGCCCACCATGTCGGTGCCGGCGACGGTCACCGAGCCCGCCACCCGCGCCCCGCCCGGCAGCAGGCCCAGCAGCGAATACCCGAGAACGCTCTTCCCCGAGCCGGATTCGCCGACCAACCCAGAAATCTCTCCCCGCCGCACCTCGAGCGTCACCCCCCGCAGCGCGTACAGCTCCCGCCCGCCCCGGCGAAACGTCACCCGCAGCCCGTCGACGCGCGCGATATCGGTCGCCGCGGTCTCCACCAATGCAGTGCTCATGAACGCTCCTACCGATCAACCTGTCAACCGATAGTTTTTTCGACTCCGTCGCCATTTCCGATGACGCGCGGGTATCACTTGGCTTACCGCCAGTAACTTCTACATTGCCGGTCGTTTCTGTCGAATGACAGAAACCTGACCGCGGGTCACCGACCCGGCCGCATCACGCACTCGGAACGCAAGGGCGCCACCGGATTTCAGGGGGTCTCGCCCGATCCGTCCGTGCGCCGCCATTGGGCGGGGCTGCAGCCGTGGTGTTTTCGGAACCACCGGGAGAAGTTGCCCGGGGCGGAGAAGCCCAGCAGTTCGGCGGTTTCGGTGATCGTGCGGCGGGGGTTGGTGATCATGTGCCGGGCCAGCTCGGCGCGGGTCGCGTCGAGTAGCGAGCTGAAGGTGTGACCCTCGACGGCGAGGCGACGGTGGATGGTGCGGCGGTCGACACCCAGGCTGCGGGCCACCTGGTCGACCGAGCAGCGGCCGGTGGGCAGGAGCAGTTCGATGAGTTCGCGGACGCGGTCGGCGGTGGTGGCGGGCCGGACCGGGCCGACGGGGTCCAGCAGTCGCTGGGTATAGGCGCGCAGCTGCGGATCAGCCATCGCGTTCGGCGCATCGAGATCGCTTGTGTAGGCGATGATTCCGTCGAAGTCCTGTTCGAATCTCACCCGCGGCCCGAAGATCCGGTGGTGGGCGCGCGGGTCGGCGGGGGCGGAGTGGGTGAAGCGGACCTCCACCGGCCGCCAGGACGCGCCGAGGAACCCGGCGAGCAGGCCGTGCAGGACGCCGACGGACAGTTCGACGGATTGGCGGGTGTCGCCGGGCTGCCCGATATCGAGGGCGAGCCGGATGGTGGCGAGCCCGTTGTGTTCGGTGAGACGGGTGCGCAGCGCCTCGTTGTACATGTCCTCGTGGCGCGACATCACCATCAGTGCGCTGCGCACGTCGGGTTCCTCGCGGATCACCAGGCTCAGTGGTCCCAGATTCGCGAAGCGGCGGCGTTCGGCCAGGCGCAGCCCGAAATCGTCGCAGCCCGCCGCGGCGGCGGAATGCTCGAGCAGGTCGGCGATCGCCGCGGCGGGCACCCAGCGGTCCTGCAGACTCAGCCCGGTGGGGTCCAGGCCCGAGGCACGCATCAGCGCCACCGGGTCCAGTCCCAGCGAACGGCTCAGTTCCACGTATTCGTGGAGTGCGGCGTAACGGGCCAGCGGTTTCACGGACTCTCCGATGTCCCGAAATGAACAACATCCTGTCCCGCAATGATAAGCAAGGCGCCCGGGTCCTGAATACAGTGGGTTTCGTTCCAGTTACCGAAGCCAGACCGAAGGAAGGGACAAGAACGTGGCCACAAGCAACGAGGATTGGTCCAGGCCAGCAGCGATGGCCATCCCCGAGACGGGATACTTCGAGTACGAGCAGGGGCGGTACGGTCCCATCTATCCGCGCACTCCGGCTAATTATGGGTTTTCGATCATCGCGAAGGTGAAACCGGGCCATGAGGCGGCGATCCGCGAGCACGGTCAGGTCATTCAGGCCGCGCTCGAGCAGGACCCGACGGTGCTCGCGCCGCTGCGGCTGCACTATCTGCGCTGGGTGCTGTTCGATATCGGCGACGGCCTGACGTTCCAGTACCAGGGCATTTTCGACACCGACTTCGACAAGTACCTCGACGACGCCCTGGACCTGTTCCTGTCCACGGGCATCACCACCGCTTTCGTGAATCTCGTCGGCTTCCCCGACGATTGGCGCACCAACCGGGCCGCCGCCATCGAATTCTTCCGCAAGCACCAGTTCCCGAGCTTCCTCGAGTACGGCGAATACCCGTATGTGACCGCCGACGAGGTCAAGAAGGCCCTGCGGCTCAAGGCCGCGTTCTCGAACATGCTCGACGAGATGCAGTAGCGCTCATGCTCGAATTCGACGATATCCAGCACATTCTGTTGACCCGGGTGCCCGCGCTGACCGGGCGCTACGAGTTCCTGTCGTTCGCCGATGCCGCCGGGGCGCGGGCCTGGCTGGCCGCGATGACCGAGCGGGTGCCCTCGGTGGCGGACCTGCAGGAGTCGGTGGACACCGACAAGCATTGGGTGTCAGTGGCTTTCACCTGGAACGGCCTGCGCGCCCTGGGCGTCCCGGCGGAGGAGCTGGCGAGTTTCCCGGAGGAGTTCCGGCAGGGCATGGCCACCCGGGCCGAGATCCTGGGTGATACCGGGGCCAATCATCCCGACCGGTGGGTCGATGGCACCGCCGGTGACGATCTGCACGCGATCGTCATCCTCTTCGCCCGCAGCGCCGCCGACCGCGACCAACGGGTGGCCGAGCACAACGAGCTGCTGGCCACCTGCCCGGGCGTGACGGTGCTGTCGTCACTGGATCTGGAAGCGTTGCCGCCGTTCGGCTACGCGCACGACCACTTCGGTTACCGGGATCGCCTGTCGCAGCCGGTGATCGAGGACTCGGGCGAGGAGCCCACCCCCGGCAGTGGTGCGCCGCTGAAGGCCGGGGAGTTCATTCTCGGCTACGACGACGAGAAGGGTCCGCCGACGAATCTGCCTCGGCCCGAGCTGCTTTCCCGCAACGGCACGTTCATGGCGTACCGCCGGCTGCGCGAGCACGTGGGCAAATTCCGCGATTTCCTGGCCGAGCACGGCGACACCGTCGAGGAGCAGGAGCTGGTGGCGGCGAAGTTGATGGGCCGTTGGCGCAGTGGCGCGCCCCTGGTCCTGGCCCCCGAGGCCGACGATCCGGAGTTGGGCGCGGACATGTCGCGCAACAACGATTTCGACTACAAGCAGATGGATCCGCACGGCTACGCGGTGCCGCTCGGCTCGCACATCCGCCGCATGAATCCGCGCGATACCGGCGTGAACATGAAGCGCCACCGCATGATTCGCCGTGGCGCCACCTACGGCCCGCATCTGCCGGAGGGCGTGCCCGACGACGGCGCGGACCGCGGTATCGCGGCGTTCATCTTGTGCGCGAGCCTGGTGCGCCAGTTCGAGTTCGCCCAGAACGTGTGGGTCAACGACACGACGTTCCACGAGCTGGGCAATGAGCGCGATCCGATCATCGGGAACCAGGACGGCACTTTGGAATACAAGATTCCGAAGCGCCCGATTCGCAAGACGATCAAGGGCATGCCGGCGTTCACCACCGTCGCAGGCGGCGCGTACTTCTTCCTGCCAGGGCTGCGGGCCCTGCGCTATCTGACCACTCTCCCCGACAGTGAGGCAGCAGCATGAGCTCGGCACGCACCTACAATCAGTCCCACGTGGACCGTCCCTACACTCCGGGTAAACGCCGTATCAGCATCTACTGGTCGTGGAGCTATCCCTGGGAGTCGCAGCGGAATACGGCCGAACTGGACAACCGTTTCTCCACCATGACCGAGGTGCGGCAGGTCGCCTGGCCCGCCTACGAGACCCCCGAATACGATGCCGCGCATTTCCTGCAGGGCATCGCGGGCACCCTGGAGTTGTTCCACCGCTCCACCCTCGACTTCCAGCGGGTGGCCGGTGAGGTGACCGGGCATCCGGTGGCGGTGTTCCAGCGCATCGATCAGGCCGGCTACAAGCAGCCCATCGACGAGCGCATTCTCGCCGACACCGACACGCTGCTGGTGTTCGGCCTCGATCACCTGCTCGCGCAGGAGGCGGCGGCGCCGGAGGAGATCGCCGCCATCCAGCAGTGGCTGCAGCGGGAGGGCACCTGCCTGCTGCTGGCCCCGCACCACGATGTCGGTTTCACCGATGATCTGAAGCAGCGGCAGGTGGAGTTCGAGCACCATGGTGATCCGCTGGTGCCGCGTCAGCAGCGTTTCGGCGCGTACACCCGGTCGTTGATGTCCGCCTTGAACGTGCCGGTCCACAACGTCTACGGCCTGCGTCCCGCGGTCGTGGAGGGCACCCGTTCGATCGCGCCGCTCACCGCTTTCCGCGATCTCGACACCCCGCACCTGCTCGACAACGTCACCACCTTCAATTTCCACCCGCACCTGCCGCACTACGAACTGACCGAGCCCGAGGGTGATTCGGTGCGCCTGCTGGCCCGTCAGCCCATCGAACTGTCGCGCCCGCACCCGTTCATCGAGGCGGGCAACACCGAGTTCAATACGCTGCTGTGGTTGCCGCCCAACGATGTTCGCGCCGGCGACATCGTCATGGCCGACTCCACCAACTTCACCACCTTGTTCGGCGGCACCGACAGCCTCGCCAACTTCTGGCGCAATCTCGCGGCGATGAAATGATCGGTGACCTGCTCCCCCTGGCCATCGGCGTCGCGCTGTCCCCGATTCCGGTGGTCGCGGCGATCCTCATGCTGCTGTCCGTCAACGCGAAGCGGGCCAGCGTGGGTTTCGCGCTCGGTTGGGTGACAGGCATCCTGACGGTCACCGGCCTGGTGACGGCCGCGGCCGCCGCCGGCCTGATGAGTTCGGCGAGCCAGCCCTCCACCGCCGCCTCGGTGATCAAGATCGCGATGGGTCTGCTGCTGGTCGTCATCGCCGTCCGCCAATGGCGCAGCCGCGCAGACGATTCGATCCCGGCATGGATGACGGCCATCGACGAGTTGGGCGTCGCCAAGGCCGCGGGCCTGGGCGTGCTGCTGTCCGTGCTGAACCCGAAGAACCTGCTCCTGTGCCTCACGGCGGGCGTCACGATCGGCACCGCGGGCTTGAACCCCGCCGGAAACGCGGTGGCGATAACCGCGTTCGTCCTCTTGGGCGCGGCCTCGGTGGTCGTCCCCGTCGGCGGCTACGCCGTCGCGGCGAACCAACTGCGAGGCGCGCTGGCCGGCCTGAAGAACTGGCTCCAGGCGCACAACCACACGGTGATCGCCGTGGTGTTCATGGTGATGGGCACCACCGCCCTCGCCAAGGGCGTCACCGGCTTCTGAGCCCTGGTGCCGATGGCCGGACCCGAACCCGGGTCCGGCCATCGGCATTGTTCAGTGCTTGTCACCGAATTCGGCGATGGCCTCGATCATCTCCTGGACCATCTTCGGGCCGCCATGACCTTCGTCCTCGATCAGCACGAATCTGCTTCCGGGCCAGGCCTTGTGCAGATCCCACGCCGCAGCCGCGGGACCGCTCACGTCGAGCTTGCCCTGGATCAGCACCGCGGGGATGCCGGACAGCGCGGACATCTTGTCACGCAGCTCGGAAGCCCCGAGGAAGGCTGCGTGCTTCCAGTAGTGCACCGTCAAAACGACAAACGTCTGCTGCCACAACGGATCATGATGGCCGGCCGAGGTTGTCTGTCCGAGAGAGACGTGAGCGTCCTCCCACGCCGCCCAGGCATCCACCGCCCGTGCCCGAGTCTGTTCGTCAGGACCGGTGAGCATTTCGTAGTAGGCGTCGACGAGGCGCTGACCGGGGCTCGCACCGGACGCGGTACGGAAGGCATCCCATTCGACAGGAAACAGGCACCCCACCGTCTCGGTGATCCACTCGACCGCATCCGGCGTGGTCAATGTCGTCGCCATCAAAACCAATTCACTGACTCTCCCCGGATGTGCCTGCGCATACGCCAGCGCCAACGTGGTCCCCCACGACACACCATTGATCAGCCATTGCCGAACACCGAGATGCCCGCGCAACGCCTCGATATCGGCGATCAGATGCCGAGTGGTGTTGGTAGCCAACGCGACCACGTCGGGCTCGGCCAGTGGTCGACTACGACCGCAACCACGCTGCTCGAACCCGACAATCAAATACTTCTCGGGATCGAACCGCCGACGATAGCCGGCCCCCATACCCCCGCCAGGCCCACCGTGCAGATACAGCGCGGGCTTCCCGTCCGGATTCCCGGATGCCTCCCAATAGATTTCATGCCCATCACCCACCGGAAGCATCCCGCTGGCGTACGGCTCGATCGGCGCAAACTCCCCAGTCAACGACACACCTCGACAGTAGCGCCCGAGTCCAGGCTGTCGCGTTTCTCCAATTCCGCGACTCGGCCGGCCTGATTGCCTTGTGCCGTGTACTCGGCCGGCTCGCCGACCGACCGAACCTCGACACAGGAGCCCCCTTGCCACCCAACCTGGCCTTGAAGGCAATGAACATCGCCCACCGCGGCCTGCTCCGAGCCACCGGCGGAAAGTTGGGCAACTCCTTCAGCGGCATGCCGTCGCTGGAACTGACCACAATCGGCCGGAAGTCAGGACGCCCACACACGGTGATGCTCACCTCCCCGCTGGTAGACGGCGACACGATCATCGTGGTGGCATCCCGCGGCGGCGGCCCGGCCCACCCGGCGTGGTATCTCAACCTGCGAGACCGGCCCGAGGTCGACGTCTCGTTCCGCAGCGGCCCCCGCCAACGCATGACCGCCCGGATAGCGACCGCGGCGGAACGGGCCGAACTATGGCCGAAAGTGACCGCGAAATATGACGTCTACGCCGCCTATCAGCAGGGCACCACTCGCGAAATCCCGCTGGTCCTGCTGACCCCCGCGGTCATTCCAGGTCGTAAACCACGACAGTAATGCCGCGGCTGGACAGGTGATCCGTGATGAGCGGTTCGATCCGATCCCACGTTCCACCGGCTAGCCCGCACCCGATACGCGGCATGTGCACCGACGCATTCGACAAGGATGCGAAATCGGCTAATTTGCTCAGGTTCTGATCGACAGCGTCGTAGCGGATCGGCGGATTGCCCGCGCTGGGGCGGATGCCGCGTTGGCCGATCATGTTGGCCACGTGCAGATCAGGCGCGACGGGGACGAATTGAACCGCACCCAGCGCGAAGTCGTTGGCATCACGTTGCCGGTGCCAGTCGCGGTAGGCGCGTTCGGGTTGCGGCCAGCGTGCCGACACGGCGACGACGAAGCCCTTACCCCACCGACCGAGATCGTTGCAGATATGCGCGACGACCGCTGGTCCAGTGGTGCTGGGTGCGGTCGCATCCCCAGTCTCGTACACGATCTCGGCCATAGTCATGATGCCCTCCCAAGCCGAACATAGACACACGCACCGACATCAATCGGCCGGCGCGAAATGCCTTGCATAGAGCATGAGCGGACATTGCCAGCGGCCGACAACGCCCGGACTACCGTCCGGCGAGCTCGGCGACGACCGGCGCGAACCTTTCGGCGAAATCGGCGCCGAAGACGAAGTAGGAGAAGCCGATCTCCTCCCGTCGCCGCAGGATTTCCTCGATGGCTGCCGCCGGATCATCGGGAAGTACGGTCATCGCGTCCGCCGCGTGCAGCGCAGCGGTGTCGGTGTCGGGGCGCGCCATGTGCGGCGCGACCGTGTCCCCGATAACCGGCACTGCGAGCGCGAGTTCGACATCCGCGGTGGCGCGGAACTCCCGTGCCAACCGCTCGACTTCGCCCCGAGGCTGGTCCCCCAGCACGAAGGTGACCGTGTCCGCGACCTCTGCCGCCAACGCCTGAGCCTTCGGACCGAGCACGGCCATCGCCACGGGCGTGTGCCGGTCGGGACCGTCGAACTCCCGCAGCGCCCTGACGGTCTCGCGGATCTGTTCCAGCCGCTCCCCCGGCGGCGGCACCGCAGGCATCCCTTTATCGCGCAGCTCGTCCTCGATCCCCGGCCTGCCGGTCCCGATACCCATCTCGAACCGACCTTCGGTCAGCAGCGACAGCGAGTGTGCTTCCCACGCCGTCAGCCACGCCGGACGCAACGGCGAGGCATACACCCAGCTGCCGACCCGCATGTCGGTCAAGGCCGCGACGGTGGCCAGCATAGGTCCGGGCGCCGGTTGCATCTGCGGGAAGTCCGGCACCAACAGCGTCGAGTATCCACTGTCAGCAATGCGCCGCACACGATCCCGCCACGTCGGCACGTCGGTCCTGAGCGGGGCAACAACCCCGAATCGAAACGGCCTCGTCATCTCTGGACTCCTGTCTTTCGATCTCTCCAGAGGCTTCGACGACGCACCCACCCGAAATTCATCGGTGCAGCCGAGATCGCTTTCCCACTATGGTTCGGTGAACAATCCGGGGAGGACTACCGCATGGCGCAGCTTCAGTATCGGATCGACGAAATGACCGATGACTCGGGGTTTCTCGGTCTCGTCGACCCACACGCGTACACGTCGTTCGTGGGCGAGGACTGGACCTTGGAGGCGCTGTTCGAGCGCGTCGAATCGGAGATGCGGCAGCGGACGGTACTGCTCTGGGGAACCGGCGGCGAGGAGCAATGGCGGATCGACCTCTCGGATTCGCCGGTGGATCCGCGGCTGCCGATCGTCAGGCAAATCACCGGCCCGATCACCGTGACGCAAGGTGAGCTGGTCGTCGTCAATTTGGACACGGTCACCATGGCCGCCCAGTTCGCTGACTCCGCGGTGGACGACGACAAGGACATTTACGGGTCCAGTATCGAACTCCCCAACGGCGACTACATCTGCACCATCAGTCAACTCACCGATCCCGAAGAGGATCGGACGCATGACGGCCCCGACTTCCACCTCCAGCTGATAGCCGGCCGAACGTCATCATGGTTCGAGGTCGCATGGTCCGAGCTGTGACGCTCCGACATGTGAGAGAGGCCTGATCACCATGCGCTACGTAGTCCACCTATCCCGGGTGCCCTACAGCCTTCCCTGTCGGGTAATCGGCAAACTTCAGCCTCGGACATGGCGTGTGATTGTGGGCGAAGGGGACGGGCATCTCAACGGTGGTGTCGAGCAGGACTGGCTGGACGAAGATATGCCCCGCGAAATCCGTTGGCCGAATACGTTCTTTTACGTGACCGTCGTCGACTGAGAGCAACGCCGCCAACAGACTGAGTGCATCGTGGTGACGAACAGGCGTTGCCACACTATCCGCGGATACCCACTCGCCGACTCAGTTCGCGCACGTCGTCGCGCATGCCGGTGGGTGGCTTCTTCAGCAGGTCCCGAAGCATGTCACGGGCAAACCCGTTGTAGCGGATCGTCTCGGGCGCGGTTTGCTCCGATTTGACCAGCATCGTGAGCGCCGCGGTGTCCTCGTCGCGTTGCATGTAGGCGCGGGCGACCTCGATGAGATGGCGGCCTCGACGGGGCACGGAGACGATGTGGTCGGCGTCGATGGAGCGGGCCGCGCGCAGCGCCTCGCCTGGTTGACGCAGTTCCACGCCGAGAGTTGTTGCGTGCGCAGCCATTACGGGTTGGGAGAAGCTGGTCTGCACGTGCCGATATGTGGGGCCGAGCTTTTGGGCGACATTATCGGCCTGTTCCAGGACCCGCCAGGCGTCGCTGGACCGTCCACGCCGACCGTGGACGTAGGCGATCTCGAAGCCCAGAGCGCCCGCGATGCCATGCCAGTCGTCGGGTGTCTCGGCGCGGTCGAGGTAGGGAGTCAGCTGTTCGATCGCGTTGCGAGCCAGCACGATTGCTTCCTCCCATCGCCCGGAGTCACGCAAGGCTTGCACCATCGCCCAGGCACTGCAGGCGATGACGTAGGGGTCGTCGGCCTCGTAGCCTTCGTTCACGGCGCGGTCGGCGACCATCCACACCAGCTCGGGGGCGGGCTGGTAGGCCACGTAGAAGTCGGCCAGTTGGTAGACACCGGCCAGCGTCCGACGCGCGGCGCGGCGGTCTTCAGCGGTGCGGGCCGCGGTCTGGGCGTCGCGGATCAAGCCGGGCAGCAGTGCACCCAGCTGCGAGCGGTGGTCCGGGCTGGAATGGCGAATACGCCACGCCTTCCGTAGGCGCTCACTGAGATGCTCGATGCTGACCGGCCGATCGCTGGGAGTAATGCGGTAGTCGGTCAGGGCGGCCTGCACATCGGTGAGAGCCGCGTGGCGCTCGCCGGCGAACACCGTCACCGGCACCGCGTGCTCGTCTCCGGTGAGTGTGGCGAGATCGTCCAGATCGAGGACCCTGGCGATGCGCAACAACAACTCGAGACTAGGCGCCCGCTGAATCCGGCCATTTTCCAAGGCTTTCAGCCATTCGACAGACCGGCCGACCTGAGCGGCCAGCACCGGCCGCGCCATACCGACACGTTCTCGATGCAGCCGAACCCGCTGACCGATCTCTGAGGGACTTCCGGAACCACTCACGGGGACCACCTCCTCGTGCTGGGACGATAATCGCCAGCGTAATGGCATTGGGGGTACGTTCGTACCCCTTCACCACGTCGGCCGGGCATATGTTCCAGAATGCCCCGACGTCGGTTCGATCACCAGACCCTGGCGTCGGGTGCACTCCAACACCGTTCCAGGGAGATGGAGAACACCCGACATGGAAATCATCGTTGTCGCCACCATCATCGCGCCAGTGCTGTTCTTCCTCAGTGCCCATGCTCTGCCGGACGTAGAACGTACTCAGCGGCCGAGGCGGCTCACCGTCGCCGAGATTCAAGCACGACTGGCGGCCGAGCAGCCACGCGCCTACGCCCCGATCAGCAGAGGGTGGTGAGCGATGGCATTCACCGAACCCGAAGCGAAAGTCCTTGGCGCACTGTCGAGTCTGAACCGGTCGTACGCGTTGACCGTGCGGGAGCTCTGCCGGGCGACGGGACTGCCCGAGGCCTCGGTCCAACGAGCGCTGCTGCGGTTGTCACGCTCGGGCCTGGCCATGGGCGCCCCACACGGCCCGGCACGCTGGCGCTGCACCGATCGAGGCCGCGTTGCGATCACTCGGCCCGTGTACCGCGACTACGCAAGGACGCGACCATGAGCAACTACGCAATCGGATTCCTGCGACCGGAGGTCTCGGGCGAGGCATGGCACCAGGACGAGGCGCGCATCCACGCGCTTGCCGCCGAGCACGGGCGGTCGATCATCCTCATGTACTACGGCGACGCGCAACGGCCGGGCGGAGCAGTGATCAACCGCCTGATGAACCTCACCTACGCCGAACACGCGAACGAGATCATCGCCCCGGGCGCACACCATTTCGAACCCGGCGACATACCGGCGCTGGTCAAGATCGCCGACGTGATCTGCGCGGACACCGGCATGAGATACACGATCCCCCGCGGCGACACCCATGCCGACAGCCCGCAGGCCATCGGGATTGGAGACGGGTGAGCCGATCGATCCCCTGAAATCCCCAGCCCCCGAACCGGTTCGATCAACGCGGCTCGCGGTTTCAGCGGATGTCTTGTACTGCATTGGCTCCCGAGCGCTGTTGCGGGCTAGTACTGCGCCGTGACGTGACGGCCGACGCTTTCCGCACTGCTGACTTTGGCGGCGGAGCTTGTCGGCCGAGCCCTCACGTTTCGTTAGAATCGCTCATGACACCGAGGCAACGCTTCTCCCAACTCGGAGCCGATCACCGACGACAGGTCCACCTATCGCTGTGCGAGGAAGCCCTGCCGACCTGGATCGATTACGTTCAGGGCCAACGGGCCCGGCTTCGCTACCGCGACTCGGTGGTCGGGATACGGCACCACGTGGATGTCGAGCTTCCTACCGATGCCCTTCGCTCCGCGCGCGCCGGTACCGATCTCGCGGATATCGCCGGCCGATACCTCGAACCCATCACAGCGCTGCAAGACGACGATCTGGCCTTCCCCGACCCGGTCGAGTTCGCCTTCTACGCGATCTACAACTGTTTTCGCAAGTACGCCCGCGGCGACGACATCCCGGATTGGCTGATCGTCAACCAGGCCCTGTCAGTTCACGACGACCGCGAAGCGGTGTCGCGCCTGACGCGCGCGATCGACGAGGTCGGTCGAACTACGAGCGGGAACGCCGAGGATGCCGGACCGATCCGGTAACTCCCTGCGCCGAATCGCTAGTCGGTGCCGGGCGGGCAGGTGAGGCAGAAGGGATGGCCAGACGGATCGAGGAGTACCCGCCAGCGATCGGGGGCGGGCTGGAAGTCCGGTTTGGTTGCGCCGCAGTCGATGGCCGCCTGCTCCGCGGCATCGAGATCGGTGACGAATAGATCGAGGTGCATCTGCTTGGGCACCTCATTGCCCGGCCAGTCCGGCGGCCGGTGGTCGGCCACGTGCTCGATCGTCAACGTCACCCTCGAGCCCTGCAGCACGACCAATTCATCTGACTCGTAACGCAGGTCGAAATCCAGCAATGCGCGATAGAACTGCGCGAGGCCACGCGGATCACGGCTACAGCAGGGCTCGAGGGCAAGTGGACGGCCGTTCGCCGGCTACCGCACGGACGCCAACGACCCGAGATAGCCTCGGGCCGTTGGTCTTCGATATGTCGTTAGTTGACCGAGCGGGCCAACTGGTCGGCGTACGGGGCGGTGAACTTTCCGACGATCGGGAGCGGGGCGCGGACACCGCCGGTGTTGTTCGCCTGGACCATGGCCATGATCCAGACGACGAGCGAGAGGACCCCGACCGCGAGCCCGGCGAGGCTGAAGATGATCCCCAGGGCGCCGAGGAGCGAGCCGACGATGCTCAACACGATATTGAGCACCGAGACCGCCCCGAAGAAGACGATCGATTGGGAGGCATGGAATTTCACGTCGGGATCGTTCTTTCCCACGAACAGGAAGATGATTCCGGTGAGCCAGCCCAGCGCGTAGGACAGGATCGCGCTGGTCTTCTTGTCCAAGCCGGTGGACTGCGGCTGGTTCGCAGGGTACTGAGAAGATGTCATGGGGTAAGTAGATGCCGAGCGCGCCCCCTACCGATCCCAACTTTCAGCACGAACCCACATCGAGCCCCAGAAACTCGGGGCACACCCACCTTTTGAAATCACCACGTTTCAGTCTTTCCGAACGGTAGCGTTCCCCGACCCCTCGCCAAGCGATCCAGGAGAACGATGACCACCCATACCCGCCCCGGCCGCCGAATCGGCTGGGGCATAGCAGGAGTGGCCGCCACCATGGCGGTCGCGGTTTCCGGCGCTCCCGCCGCCTCCGCCGATATCGACACCCTCTCGATCTACCCCGAGAATCAAACCGTCGTCACCGGAGCCAAGTACGGCCTTTACGTATCGACCCCAAGGGGCGATAGAGCGAGCTGGGTCAGCTTCTACGACAACGGCCAGTGCATTGGAAGCACGCGAATAATATCCAATTCGGACCTCGAAGGACCCCCCTATGCGTACATGAACTGGATCCCGCAGACGCCGGGCCCCCACACCATCACCGCCAATGACGGCAGGATCACCAAAACCCTCACCGTGGACGTCCAGCCCGCCCCCACCGGCAGCACCCCGGCAACCCCGGGCCCCAAGCCCACCGGCTGCGGCGCCCTGGATCGCCTGTTCAACACTGGCAGCATGGCACCCGGAAGCTGAGCGCCCCACCCGCCGGGCGTACACAGCGCCCGGCACTCCCCCACGCATCCGGTTCGGTCGGCACCGTACGCAGCCATGTGCGGATATCGGGATCAGCTGCCCCGCAATCGACTAACGCTGAGCTGTGGGACGTTCCGCTCGGGCTCCTGGGTAGCCTTCAACCGTGGGAATGGGAGTAGACGCTGACGGCTGGCTGGATGACACGCGGATGTCGTACGACAGGGTTGCGACTACCTATGCGGACCTGACCCGCCATCTGTTGGATCAGACTCCCGAAGAGCGCTCAGCCTTGGCATCGTTCGCCGACATAGTGCGTGCTCAGGGTGGAGGGCTGGTCGCGGATGTCGGTTGCGGGGCGGGGCGGATCACCGCTCACCTGCGTCGACTGGATGTGGATGCGTTCGGAATCGACCTGTCGCCCAGGATGATCGACGTGGCACGCCGTGATCATCCCGGCATCCGATTCGAAGTCGGCTCGATGACGAATCTCGCCCTCGCGGACGCCTCGATCGTCGGCCTGGTCGCGTGGTATTCACTGATCCACGTCCCCGATGACGAGCTGGTTCTGTGTTCGACCACTTCCGGCGAGTGCTTCGCCCAGGCGGGCCGCTGTTGCTCGGCTTCCATATCGGAGACGACTCGCAGGTGAAAACCCAAGGCTACGGCGGGCACCCGATTCATCTCCATGTCCATCGCCGTCAGCACAGCCGAATGCGCACCTGGCTCGACGATGCCGGCTTCACCGTTGAGGCTGACAGAACTCTGACCTCGGCCGAGAGCCCACTCGGCGGCATCATTCTCGCGCGCCGCAAGGCCGCCGACGCTGTCGGGATAGGGTGATCCGGTTCTGTCGTGAGATGAGGGATTGATGGCCACCATCCGCCCTGAAGTCGTGATCGAGGCTGCGCCGGAATATGTCTGGGATGTCGTGCGCGATGTCGGGGCCGTGCATGAGCGGCTGCTTCCCGGGCGTGTGGTCGACACCAGAGTCGAAGCGGGCGAACGGTTTCTGACGTTTCCCGACGGGCACGTCATTCGTGAACTGATCGTCGCGATCGACGAGGAGGAGCGTCGGCTGGCCTACTCCGTTGTGGAAGGGGCCCGGCCTCCGCTGGACTACCACCACGCATCGTTCGAGGTTCGTGGCGAAGGCGAGCGCGGGCGGCTGATATGGATCACCGATGTTCTGCCTGACTCCGTCGCGCCGGAGATTCGCATCCGCACCCAGCTCGGAATCATGGAGATGAAGCAGGCGATCGAAGCCGCCGCCCTGCATGACACAGAGCCCAGCTGATTGCGTGGGTGGGCCGTAAAACCGCTGGACTCGATCGGTGGCGCGCCGCAAGACTGGCGCGATGAATTTCGATGTGCGCAGCGCGAATCTGGAGGCGGTCAACAGTCTCACCAAGTACCCGTCGATCCCGACCTACCATCAGCTCGGTGAGCGGGGGCGGCTTACCGAAGCGGTAAGCGAGTTCGCCGGGCCGGTGATCGGGACCGAGAAGATCGACGGCAGCAACGCGCGCATCGTGAGCTTGCCGGACGGGAACTGGCTGCTCGGTAGCCGGGAGGAATTGTTGTGCGCCAAGGGGGATCTGATCGGGAATCCGGCGCAGGGCATTGTCGCGGCGTTGCGGGAGTTCGCTGACGGGCTGGCACCGGTCACCGATTGTGTTCGGGTGCATTACGTCGAGTTGTTCGGCGGGAAGGTCACCGCGGGGAGCAAGCAGTACACCGGTCACCAGGCGGTCGGATACCGGATGTTCGACATGGTCGTGATCGAGGACTACGAGGCGCTGCTCGCGCGGCCGGTGGCGGAGTTGGCCGCGTGGCGGGAGGCCGGGAACCAGCCGTTCCTGCCGGAGGAGGAGTTGCTGGCCGCCGCCGCACGCGACGGACTGGACGTCACCCCGCGCCTGTTCACCGTCGACGCGGCCGAACTGCCTCGCGACCTGGAGAAGACCAGCGCTTTCCTGGCCGATCACCTGCCGCGGACCCGCAGTGCGCTCGACGAGGCGGGCGACGGGAAGCCGGAGGGCATCGTGCTCCGCACCCCGACCCGATCGATGATCGCCAAGGCCCGCTTCGAGGACTACGACCGCACCCTGCGCCGCAAGCGCTGAATGCCGATGGCAACCCCCGGTAATTCGGGGCAGACCCAGGTACCGAAATCGCCACGTTTCACTAGTTTCGAACGGTAGCGTTCGGCAACCCCGGAACCTCGGGACCCGAACCAGGAGAACGATGACCACGCGTACCCGCCTCGGCAACCGAATCGGCTGGGGCACAGCAGGACTGGCCGCCACTATGGCCGTCGTCGCAGTCGGCGCGTCAACCGCGTCCGCCGACGTCCATACGCTCGCGATCTATCCCACCGGTCAAACCTATTACGTCGGAGCCTCTTACGAACTGCTCGCTACGACCGTGTCGACGGGCGGGCTGCGATGGGTGACCCTCTACGACAACGGCCAGTGCCTCGGCGGCATGTGGACGAGGCCCGTCGAAAACGTCGATTCCGTCTCTCTGGTCGCGAAAGTGAACTGGGTCCCATCCACGATGGGCCACCACGTTCTCACCGCCGACGACAGCCGGACCACCCAGACGTTCGCCGTCGACGTCCTGGCCGCACCCGCAGGAACCGTCCCCGCCACACCCGCCCAACCCAGCGGTTGCAGTCCACTGGAACGCTTCCTCAACTCCGGCAGTGCCGGGTAGACCGCCGAACGGGCCTGCCGCCGCGATGCGCTCACAGTACGGTCCCCCGATCCGACCTCGCGGGGAGCTGATCAGGAGAACGATGACCACCCATACCCATCCCAGCCGCCGAATCGGTAGGGGCATAGCCGGACTGGCCGTGAGTCTGGCAGCAGTCGCCACCGGCTCCCCCACCGCGGCCGCCGACGTTCAAGTCTTCTGGGTCGCCACCGCGACCAGCCCCTACTATGCCGGCACCGATTACCTCCTGTACGCGTCCACCACGCAGGGGGCCGGAGCACGCTGGGTGATCTTCTCCGACAATGGCGCGTGCATCGGAGGCGCCCGCACGGACGCAGTCCCGGGATACACCCCGATGGTGGGAATGACCTGGATCCCGTCCACCGCAGGCCGCCACATCCTCACCGCCGACGACGGCCAGACCACCAAGTCCATCACTGTGGACGTGAAACCCACACAAGCCGGTACCACACCGCAGACCCCGCCCACCCCAACCGGATGCGGCAAGCTGCAGCAGTTGCTCACCACGGGCAGCGGCACCGGCAGTTCCGCCATCGGCCTCGGGTGACCGCAGGCCGGACACGGCAGCGTGTCCGGCCTCCACCCGGCCGTAGGTCAGAGCGCGAATCCGGGCGGACCTGATCCTCGGTGGGGCCGTGGTCTTGTGGAACGTCAGCGGCGGGCCGCGCCGTCCGGCCAGACGATATCGACCGAGAGGTTCTTGTCCCTGGCGAGCTTCACGACCGTGCCGGTTCCGCCCTGTTCACTCGGCTGACCGTCCCACACCGCAATCAGCCGGTCGCACGTTCCCACCACCGCTTCGTTGGCGGCTTCGTAGGCTTCCCTGTTCGCCTCGTCGAACTCCATCACGCGCACGGTTTCCGCACGGGACAACAGGGTGTCGAACAGCTCGGCATGGTCCGGCTTGACCTTGCGCTGCCGGTAATCGCGCGATGGCAGAACGACTTCCAATCGCCCACCGGCATCGAGAACGGCTTGTGCGAACACACTGTCGGCCCCGCGAGCGATGCAACTGACTCCGATCAGCTCGGCCGGGTCTCCGGCATCGGCCAGGAGCCGGGCGATCTCCGCGTAGACCAGCGGGACCGAGTCCTCGGTGATGTTCATGTGCCCGGTGACGCCGATACGAGTCATGCCCCTTCTATACCGGGTCGGCGACCAGCACTCGCATCGTTGTCACGCGGGGCTCTGGTTACGGGTCAGCCGCGGTGAGATGGTGCATGTTGGGGCGGTGCTCGAAAAGCACACCTATATAGACGGAGTGGCGATGCAGGCGGTGCTGGCCGCGCCTGCCGACGTTGTCTGAACATCGACGGCCGAACGCGAAAGCGCGTCCGGCCGTCGGGTATTCGTCGGTCAGAGCTCGAATTCGGCGCGGACCTGCTCCTCGGTGAGGCCGTAGTCGGCGAGCGAATACTTGTGCACCGGTTTGCGATCGCCGGACTTGCTCTCCTCGTCGAGCGCCGTCATGGCGGAGCGGGACGAGTCGGTGTAGTCGAGCCCGAACTTCGAGTAGATCTTCTCGACGGTGGCGAACGGGTCGGCGCGCAGTTCGTCGAACTCGATGTCCAGGAACTGGTCCGGGTTGTAGCGGGCCCGGGCCGTGTTGAACTCACGCAGGCCGCGGGACCACAGTTCCAGCTGCGAGGAACCGATCTTCTCGCCCACGAAAGTCGTGGACCAGCCCGCGGTGGCCTGCTCGGACAGGCTGCACGAGGAGCCGACGATGGTGACCGGGTCGCGGTGGGTCTGGATGATCAGCGCGTCCGGGTACACCTTCATCAACGCGTCCAGGGCGAACAGGTGGCTGGGGTTCTTGAGGACCCAGCGCCGCTCGTCGCCGAGGCCGATCAGCTGCAGGTTCTGCTTGTGCCGGGTGTAGGCGTCGGTCCAGTCCTGCTTGCGCAGCCACTCCGAGTAGGTCGGCAGGTAGGCCAGCGACTCGTAGGAGATGGATTTCACCGTCTGGCGCAGCAGCTGCCAGCACTCCTCCACCTCGGCGGCGGTCATGTAGTGCACGCCCATGAATTCCGGATTCTCGATCCGGTGCTGGGCGAAGCCCTGGTCGACGGCCTGGTAGACGGGGTTGTCGGCCCAGGTGTCGCGGGGCGGGCGGGGCTGCGGGAAGTCCGCCAGCCACATTTCCAGCGCCTGGTGCTGCGGGTCGGCGGCGAGCAGGCGGTGCAGGGCGGTGGTGCCGGTGCGGGGCAGGCCGGTGACGAAAATCGGTCGGGTGACCTTGGTTTCGCCGTAGCTCGGGTTGGCTTTCCAGGAGGCTTCGCTCAGCGCGCGGGCGACGAGCGCGCCGCGCAGGAAGTAGCGGCTCATCTTGGAGCCGATCTCGGTGAGCCCGGCATCACGCTGATACGAGTCCAGCAGGACGCCGAGCGCCTCGTGGGGTCGTCGGATCCGAAGTCGGTGAGACCGCAGACCTTGGTGGCCGAGGCGTGCAGGTCCTCGACGGTGCCGACGTTGGTACGTCCGGTCATGGTGATGAAACTCCTTGCTCAGACGTGGTATTCGCCGCAGTTGACGTCGATGGTCTGCCCGGTGACGGCGTTCGCGAACGGCGAGGTCAGGTAGACGATGGTCTGGGCGATCTCGTCGGGCAACGGCAGCCGCTTCAGGTCGGACTTGGACGCGGTCTGGCTGTAGACCTGCTCCTCGGTGATGCCGTACTTCTTGGCGATCTCCGCGAAATACCACTTGAGCTGGTCGGTCCAGATGTAGCCGGGCAGCACGCTGTTGACGCGAATACCCTTCTCCCCCAGCTCGGTCGCCAGGGTCTGGGACATGGCCAGCAGCGCCGCCTTGGCGATCTTGTAGCTGCCGTAGCGAGGTTCGCTGTGCCGCAACACCATCGAGTTGACCATCACGATCGAACCCTTGGTCTCGGCCAGCGCCGGCGTGAACGCCTGCGTCATCCGCAGATTGCCGAGCACCGTCAGATCCACGCTCTCGCGGATCTGCTCGAAGTCGGTGCGCGCCAGCGGCTTCATCGACGGCACCTTGAACGCGTTGTTCACCAGCGCGTCGACCCGCCCGAACGTCTCGAGGGTCTGCTTGGCGAGGTTCTCGACGGTCGCCTCATCGGTGATATCGGTGGGCACACACAGGGTTTCCGCGCCGCCCTCGGCCGCGATCTCCTCGGCGACCTCCTTCAGCTTGGACTCCGTGCGCGCGGCCAGCACGACCTTGGCACCGGCGGCCGCGGCCTCCAGCGCGATGGAACGGCCCAGACCGGGTCCGATTCCGCTGACCACGACGACCTTGCCGTCCAGCAGTCCGGTCTTCAGACGGCTCATCCCAGCATCCTTTCCGCGAAGGCGCGCTGGCGTGCGGCGATCCGCTCACGCCACCCGGCCTCATCGATTCGATTGTTGTCATAGTGCGGCAGGCTTTCCGCCACCTTGTCGAAGGGCACCAGCTCGATGGTGGGCCCGTCCTCCGGCGTGATGACGCGCCCGACTCGCTGCCACCGGAACTGGAGAATGCCCAGCTTGCGCCCGGTGGTCTCGATCCAGTTGGCCACACCCGGATTCCGCGCCGAGACGACCATGCGGATCATCCCGTCCGGATCCACCTGCGCCTGCTGATGATTGAGCGAACTCTGGTGGTTGACGTAGTCCAGCGACACGTACCAGCGGCTGCCCAGCTGGAAACCCTGGTACGGCGCATCGGACTTCGGCACGGTAATGATCAGCGCCTGATCGTCCTCGAGCTCGAAGTGCCCGACCGAGGAGTACTGGGTGCTCAGCCCGCCCGGCGTCAACCGCGGCTCGGTCAACGTGTTCACCGGCAGGTTCAGATAGAACCACTTCGGGAAGTTGAACCAGGTGTGCACGCGGGTGAGCAGCATGCGTCCCGCCGCCCGGTACCGCTTGCGCAGCTGTTCCACCCCGGCCTCGGCCGGCGCGGTGCCGATGGTGTCGACCCGCTCGATGCGAATGCTGCCCTTGCGCTCGGCGTTCCAGTCGCCGTATACCTCACGCACGGCCAGCATGGACGCGCCCTCACCGAGGGTGAAGTAGTTCGGCTCCGGGTTCTCCTTGGGCGGGCCGAAACGGAGCTGGTAGCTGCCGTCCTCGTCGATCTGCAACCGCCGGTCGTCGAACGCGTCGTCGCCATTGGGCACATCGGTCGCGGTGTAGTCGCCCTTGAGCACCTGGAAGCTCAGGTCGGTGGTGCTGCCGCGCACCCCGGTGAGCAGGTATTCCGCCCCCGGCTCGATGGTGGCGTGGTAGTACAGCGTGTCCGGGTTGTCCAGGCCCATCTTGGTGTAGGGCCCGGTGGAGGACACGAAGTACGGGTGCGAGGTGCCGTGCGCCCGCGACAGTTGCAGCACCGCGGCGATGCTGCCCTGCAAATAGTCGTAGCCCTCCGCGAGGTCGTGCGGGTCACGGATGAAATCCGCGGCGGCGATCAGCTTCTCGGCCTCCGCGACCGCCGCGAGGAACGGCTCGGTGAGCGGCAGTTCGGCCTTGTCGATATCTGTCATCAGTGGTCAGCGATCCCTAGTGTCTCTCGAATTCGATGGGCGATCTCGGACGGCGTCCCGTCCGAGGGGTGATGGTCAGGTCGGCGAACTCCGGCCGCTCGTACGGTGAACTGACACCGGTGAATTCGGGCAGCTCGCCGGCGCGGGCCTTCTGGTACAGGCCCTTCGGGTCGCGCAGTTCGCACTCTTCCAGAGGAGTGTCCACGAAGACCTCCCGGAACGGCAGGTTCTTGGCCTCGTGCAGCTTGCGCGCCTCCCGCCGTTCGGCGCGGAAGGGACTGATCAGCGAGACGATCGCGACCACGCCCGCATCGGCGAACAGCGCCGCCACCTCCGAGACGCGACGGATGTTCTCGCGCCGGTCCTCGTCGGTGAAGCCCAGGTTCTTGTTCAGCCCGTGCCGCAGGTTGTCCCCGTCGAGCAGGTAGGCGGGCTGCCCGGAGGCGATGAGCTGCCGCTCCAATTCGACCGCGATGGTGGACTTCCCGGAGCCCGACAGCCCGGTCAGCCACACGGTCGCGCCGGCGCTGAGCCGCTGCCCGCGTTCCACCGCGGAGTTGTGCCACACCACGTTCGAGGCCTTGTGCCCGACCTTCGGTGCGCCGGTGGAGCGTCCGGTGATCATGCCCGCTGCCACGGTCTGATTGGTGGCCTCGTCGATGAGGATGAAGCTGCCGGTGGAGCGGTTCTCCCGGTAGGGGTCGAACAGCAACGCCTGGCGGCTCTTCAACGTGACGCGCCCGATGTCGTTGAGGCCCAGCAGGTCCGCGTCGGTCTGCCGGTGCAGGGTGTTGACGTCGAGCCGGTAGTCCAGATCGCTCACCTCGACCTTGGAGGTCTGGGTGGCGGTGCGGATGGAGTAGGAGTTCCCGGCCCGCAGTTCGGTGTCGTCGGAGAACCAGCACACCATGGCGTCCAGTTCGCGATCGGTGTGCGGCTGGTTGCCGGGGCGGGCGAGCATATCGCCACGGCCGATATCGATTTCGTCGTCCAGGGTCAGCGAGACCGCCATGCCGGTGAACGCCTCGTCCACCTTGCCGCCGCCGGGACCCCAGATCTGGTTGACCCGGCTGCTGCGACCCGACGGCAGCACCACGACCTCGTCGCCGGGCTTGAAGATGCCGCCCGCGACGGTGCCCGCGTAACTGCGCTGGTTCTCGCCGTGCGGCCGGATGACGTACTGCACCGGCAGCCGGTTGTCGATCAGGTTGCGGTCGGAGGCGACGTGCACCTCCTCCAGGTGCCGCAGCAGCGGCGGGCCCGGATACCAGCCGGCGGTGCGCTCGGAGGCGTCCACCACATTGTCGCCGTGCAGCGCCGACATCGGAATGAAGCTCAGGTCGCCGACATCGAGCTTGGTGGCGAAATCGGCGAATTCCGAACGGATCTCCTCGAACCGCTGCTCGGACCAGTCGACCAGGTCCATCTTGTTGACGCACAACACCAGGTGCCCCACCCCCAGCAGCGAGGACAGGAAGGCGTGGCGGCGGGTCTGTTCGGAGACGCCCTTGCGCGCGTCGACCAGGATCAGCGCCAGGTCCGCGGTGGACGCGCCGGTCACCATGTTGCGGGTGTACTGCACGTGCCCGGGGGTGTCGGCGATGATGAATTTGCGTCGCGGCGTGGTGAAGTAGCGGTAGGCGACATCGATGGTGATGCCCTGCTCGCGTTCGGCGCGCAGGCCGTCGGTGACCAGCGACAGGTCGGGTCCGTCGCCGCCGCGCGAGAGGCTGGCGCGTTCGATGGCGTCGAGCTGATCGCTGAACAGGCTCTTGGAGTCGAACAGCAGCCGCCCGATCAGGGTCGACTTGCCGTCGTCGACGCTGCCGGCGGTGGCGAGCCGTAACAGGTTGCGGCGCATCAGAAGTAGCCCTCTCGCTTGCGATCTTCCATGCCGGACTCGGAGATCCGGTCGTCGGCGCGGGTGGCGCCGCGCTCGGTGAGGCGGGTGACCGCGGTTTCGGCGATCACCTCGGCGGGGTTGGCGGCGTCGGATTCCACGCAGCCGGTGCAGTCGGCGTCGCCCAGGGTGCGGAAGCGCACGGTGGCCTCGAAGCGCTGCTCGTCGGCGCCGAATTCCAGGAATCGGTTCTCCGCCAGCAGCATTCCGTCACGCCGCACCACGGTGCGGTTGTGCGCGTAGTACAGCGGGGGCAGTTCCACCTCGGCCTGGTCGATGTACTCCCAGATGTCGAGCTCGGTCCAGTTCGACAGCGGGAAGACGCGAATGTGCTCGCCCTTCTGATGCCGGCCGTTGTAGAGGTTCCACACCTCGGGCCGCTGCGCCCGCGGATCCCAGGCGCCGTATTCGTCGCGGAAGCTGAACACCCGCTCCTTGGCGCGCGCCTTCTCCTCGTCGCGCCGGGCCCCGCCGAACACCGCGTCGAAGCGGTGTTCGCGAATGCTGCGCAACAGGGTGGTGGTCTGCAGCCGGTTGCGGGTCTCGCCGGGCCGTTCGGTGACCCGGCCGGCGTCGATGTCGTCCTGCACGCTGCCGACCAGCAGTTGCGCGCCCAGCCGGGCCGCGGTGCGGTCCCGGAAGTCGATGACCTCGTCGAAGTTTCGCCCGGTGTCGATGTGGAGCAGCGCGAACGGCAGCGGCGCGGGCCAGAACGCCCGCCGCGCCAGTTCCAGCATGACCGCCGAGTCCTTGCCACCGGAGAACAGCAGCACCGGTCGCTCGAAGGTGGCCGCCACCTCCCGAATGATGTGCACCGATTCCGCCTCCAAGGCGTTCAGGTGCGACAGCTCATATCCCGCGCGCATCTCTCGTCCCATTCGCCGCGTCTCTCGATCCCCGAGGGCTTTCACCCTTGCGGTGTCGAATATTCGACGCTATTGTTCGATAATGTGACACCGACGATAGGTCGGTACCCGGGCGACGGTCAATACCCGCGCCCGAAATTGCGCGCACCGTTATCACCGGGATCCGCCGGCGGGACTCACTCCGGTGTGAGTGACCGATACATCGACCGATACGATTCCCGCGCGCCCCTCCCGCACCGCCGGGACCGACACCAGCAGGAATCGAGTTGCCTGAATCCACCGCCGCTCCAGTGGCTTCCGCGCCCGGCCCGGTGACGGCGCCCGGCCCGGCCGCCGCGTCGCCGCCGACCCACCGTGTCGTGCAGGCGATCGAGCTGCTGTCCCGGCATTCCGGTGACCGCCTGTCCCTGGCCCGCATCGTGCGCGCCACCGGCATGTCCCGCGCCACCGCGCACGCCGTGCTCACCCAGCTGTGCGCCGACGGCTGGACCCTGCGCGACGCCGAAGGCAACTACAGCCTCGGTCTGGGCCTGCTCGCCGTCGCCCGCCGAGCCGACACCGCGTTCCCCGTGCGGACCCTGGCGCTGGACGCGATGCGCACGCTCGCCCGCGACCAGGCCGTGCCGGTCTTCCTGGCCGAAAGAGAATTTCAGGGCGGTGTGCGCTCCGGAAGACCCGGGAACAATGCCGCGGCAGGCGACGCCGCCATGGACGCGATCGTCATCACCGAGGTGCTCGGCACCCCGTCCGCGCCCTGGATCCGCCCGGCCCGCCGCATGCCCTTCGCCCCACCGGTCTGCCGCGAATTCGTGGCCTGGGCACCGGAATCCGAGCGCGCCGCCTGGCTGGCCGCCGCCGACCCCGGCCACCGCACCCGCCTCGCCGCCGTCCTCGACGCCATCGCCGCCCGCGGCTACTCCGTCGAACGCCTGGCCGACGACTCCGCCCCCATGCTGGAAGCCCTCGGCGCACTCCGCAATTCGCCGGTCACCGACCCCCTGCGCCACCGCCTCAGCGCCATGATCGCCGACCTCATCACCATCGACTATCTCCCCGACGAACTCGGCGACACCAATGCCGTCGTCTCCCTCGCCGCCCCCATCTTCTCCCCCGACGGCCCGGTCATCGCCTCCATCGTCGCCTGCCCCGACGCCAACCTCTCCGCCGCGGGCCTCCGCGACCTGGCCGCCGCCACCATCGCAGCGGCCGACACCGTCGCCACCGCTCTGCGCAGCTGAAAACCTCATTCCCAGAGCGGTTTCCGTTCGGCCACCATTCGCCCTCACCGCACAGACTTCGAGGCTGTGAGGATTTCGTCAAAATCGTCCCATCTCATGACGATTTCCTTTACCTGCGCAATGGAATTGCCTTACTTTCACATGGAAATAGCAGCTCATGGCCGCCCAAGGTGGCCGGAACGGGAGAAGCTCGGTGAACGGGAAAATTCTCGATTGTGCGGCCGTCGCCGCCGTCGTGGCCACCTTCTTCGCTTTTGCGATATTCCACCCCGGAATCGCGAACCTGCTGGTGGCCTGGTTCGGGGCCGTCACACTCGGCTACTACAACGTCTACGTCCGTCACGACCCGAAACTGGTCGCAGCGACCCGCGGCGCGGAACGCGCAGTGGACCACTCGACCACATTGCGCCCGGCCTGGCGCTGATCCGCTGCCGCCCGCGTACCCGCAGGCGGAGGGATCATGCCCGCGGCGGTCAGCGGTTGGCCAGTTCCGAGAGCTGGTAGGCCAGCTTGTTGCGGACGGCCGGGATGCGGGTGAGGTTGCTGATCACCAGGTTGCGGACCAGGCGGGCGGGCAGGGCGCGCAGGGTGGCCATGCGGGTGACGCGGTCGGTGAAGGCGACGACGCCGAGAGCGACAGGGCGGCGGGTCTTCTCGTAGTCGTCGAGGATCGCCTGGGGAGCGCCCGCGACCACGGCGGCCAGCAGGCGGCCGAGGACTACGGCGTCCTGGATGCCGGTGTTCATGCCCTGGCCGCCGGCCGGGCTGTGGACGTGGGCGGCGTCGCCTGCGAGCAGGATGCGGCCCGCGCGGTAGTGGTCGGCGACGCGGTGGTGGACGCGGAAGCGCGAGCTCCAGATGATCTCCTCGATCTTCGCGTGCGCGCCCGGGCGGCGGGCGTCGACCAAGGCCTGTACGTACGCGAGATCCTGGTGTTCAGGGGCTTCGGCGACGGTGGCGACGATGCGGAAACGGTTGGGTTGCGCGTCCGGCAGCGGGGCGAACACCGTGACCCCCTCGGGCGAGAGCTGCAGGGAGACCTCGTCGCGCGGGTCCGGCCAGGTCATGCGGACGTCGGCGAGGACGAACGACTCCGGGTAGGTGGCGCCGGTGAACCCGATCCCGGCGGCTTCACGCACCTTGCTGTGCATGCCGTCCGCGCCGATGACCCAATCCGCACGCAGGGAATTCGGGTTCCCGTCGGCGTCGGTGTAGTCGACGGTGACCCCGTCGGCATCCTGGGCGAGCCCGGTGACCTCGGCGTGCCGAACCACCTGAGCCCCTGCTTTCTCCAGGCGCGCCAACAGGATCGCTTCGGTAGATTCCTGACCGATCATCACGGTGTAGGGGTATTTCGTGGGCAGTCCCTCGAAGGAGACGCGAGCCAGCGCCCGATCACCGTCACGCATCACGAAGTGCGGCACCACGATTCCCCGCTCCAGCAGCGTCGGGGTGACATCGAGATCGTCGAGCACCTCCAGCGTGCGGGCGTGCACCACCACCGCCCGCGAGGTGTTCGCACCCTCGGCCAGCCGATCGAGCAGCACCACGTTCACACCCGCGTCGGCGAGCACGATGCCCGCGGTCATACCGGCGGGACCAGCACCCACGATGACGACCGAGGCGGTGGCGGGGACGGTGTTCATGACGACTCCTGAGGCTCTGCCAACACTTGTTGGCCAACGTCTGTTGAATTAGACGATACGACCCGGTCGGAGCCATGTCAACAGTTGTTGGCCAACGATTGTTGGCAATCTTTCAGCGGTCGGTGGCCGCCACACGACAAGAACGGATTATCACGTCTGCGTGATAATCTTCGATCGTGCCCCTGTTCGAGCTCATCGCCGAACCTGAGGTGGTCGACTTTCTCGTCCACCTGAATCCAACAGACCGCGCCCGCGCAGATTTCGCGGCATCTCTGCTGGCAGAGTTCGGAACGACGCTATCGGAGCCCTACAGTAAATATCTGGGCGATGGAGTGCGTGAACTACGTTTCACCATCTCCAACGGGGCAGCCGTCCGGATCACCTACTGGCTCCCTGGCGGCCCACTGGCCATCCTTCTCACGGTGTTCACCAAGACACGACAGCGAGAAATCAGAGAAGTGGACCGCGCCAAACTCGCCAAGAAGGTGTGCGAGACCGACCATGACAGGACCTACCACAACGTATTCACGTTGTAGTGGGCTCGAACACGCCGCGTGGCCACACGACGGAACAACCGAATAGATCCAGCCCTCCCTTGGGTGACACCACCACAGGAAGGGATCTGCCCCACACAGGAGGAATCGACCATGGCGAAGATGACCCAGGAGGAGTTCGACCGCCACAGCGCGGAAGTTCGTGAGACGCCGGAATATCAGGCCGCGTACCGTGCCGCGAAACTCGCCTACGAATTGGGCAAGCAGGTGCGGGAGGTACGAGAAGCGCGCGGCTGGACTCAGGCCGAACTAGCTACCCGCGCCGGGATGAAGCAGAACGCCATCAGCCGGTTCGAAGCCGGCGACGGCATCCCGACTCTCCAAACCTTGGACCGTCTCGCCGCAGCGCTCGACGCGCACCTGACCGTCGGGTTCGAGGCGGCCTGAACGGATTTCCGGCAATCCCTCAGCGGTCGGTGGCCTCCGCCAGGGACTGGAAGACGCTCGCGGTGCGGGTGTGCGGGGTCGCGCAGTAGACGATCACGCGCTGGTCGGTGTCGGAGATGTGCAGGACCTGGCATTGGAAGTCGAGGGGGCCCAGTTCGGGGTGGCGGATGCGTTTGCGGTGGGTGCGGCGGACCTGGACGTCGTGGGCGGCCCACATGCCGGCGAAACGTGGTGAGGTGCCGAGCAACTCGGTGACGAGTGCGGCAAGTGAAGGGTGTCCGGGGTAGCGGGCGTAGGCGGCGCGGAGATCCGCGATGAGGGCGCGGGCGAAGTCGCGGGTGTCGCCGTCGGACCATTGCGGGTGGTCGACGGCCTCGCGGAACATCCAGCGGATCATGTTGCGCTCGTGGCCGGGCACGGTGTCGAGATCGCCGACGAAGGGGGTGGCGGCCCGGTTCCAGGCGAGCACCTCGTAGGTCGCGTCGACCACGTAGGCGGGGGCGGCCAGCGCGTCGAGAATGGTCCGGACCGCCTGCGGCACGGTCTTGTTCGGGCCCGCCACCACCGGCGGCGCCTCCCCCGTGATCCGGAACAGGTACTCGCGCTCGTCGACGGTGAGCATGAGCGCCCGCGCCAGCGCGGCCAGCACCTGCCGCGACGGTTTCGCGCCGCGCGCCTGCTCCATACGGATGTAGTAGTCCACCGAGATCCCCGCCAGCTGCGCCACCTCCTGCCGGCGCAGACCGGGTGCACGACGGTTGAGGCCCTGCGGCAGACCGACGTCGGCGGGTGTCAGCCGGTTGCGCCGAGCCTTGAGGAAGGCCGCGAGTTCGGTTCTGTCAGCCATGAGTCCAGTGTGGGCCGGTATTCCGATCCTGGGTGGTACAAACCGGTCCTCCCGCGAAAACCGTTGCCGCGGGATGCTTTTCACATGAGCAAAAAGGCATTCATCACCGGAGCCAACAAGGGCATCGGATACGAGACCGCACGGCAGCTGGCCGCGCGCGGCATGACCGTCCTGATCGGCGCGCGTGACCCCGAACTCGGGCAGGCCGCAACGGACAAACTGCGGGCCGAGGGCGCGGACGCGCACTTCATCCAGATCGACGTCGCCGACGAGGAATCCGTGGCCCGCGCCGCCGCCCGGATCGAAAAGGACTTCGGCGCGCTCGATGTGCTGGTCAACAACGCGGCCATCACCGGCGGCCTGGAAGGCGACGGCAAGGCGTCTTCAGGCACGCTGGCCACATTGCGCCACGTGTACGGCACCAATGTGTTCGGCCTGGTCGCGGTCACCAATGCGTTGCTGCCGCTGCTGCGGCGCGCGGAGGCGGCCCGAATCGTCAACGTGTCCAGCGAAGTCGGCTCCCTGGCGGGCCGCACGGATCCGGACAGCCCGCTGTCGCAGATGCCCTCGGCCATCCCCTACACCGCGTCCAAGACCACCGTGAACATGGTGACCGTCCTGTACGCGCTGGAGCTGCGGGACACCCCGATCAAGGTGAACGCCGCCAACCCCGGCTACACCGCGACGGATCTCAACGGCCACAGCGGTTTCCGCACCCCCGAACAGGGCGCGGAACCCAGCGTCCACCTCGCCACCCTGCCCGCTGACGGACCGACCGGCACCTTCTGGGGTCACGTGTGGGGTAGCGACCGGTACGCGCTGCTGGACTGGTGAGGGCTACCAACTGCCCGTCGACGGCGGATCGCCGCGGTGCCACATATCACCGCGGTCACGCTGACAGCGCGAGAGCCACCATTCGTGACGTTGCTTGCAGTGGTGGATGAACCAGGCGTCGCCCTGATCGCCGTCGTGGTCGCGGTCCTGACCCTGGTCGTCGTAGTGGGCGGCGGCGATGGCGGTCGCCGCACTCGGCGCCGGCGCGGCCTGGGCCGCGGACAGGCCTGTCACCAGCGGCGCCGCGACCAGTCCGGCCACCAGCGCGGCCGTGGGAATTCTTGCGAACATATCGATCACTTCTTCGTATCACGCAGTGCACCAATACGATCCCTGACCCATCCCCCGGCCCTTACGGGCGTGGACCGCGACGACCATTGAACGCCGCTCGCATCACGCCGCAAGGGGTAGCGCGATCCACTTTCAGCGGATCTTCCGCTTTTGAACGTAATAAACCGTCTATCCGACTGGACGCCCGCTCGCCTTTTCGTGCAGCAGCAGAAGCGAATACGCGGCAACGCTCTGCGCGTCCACGATCGCCCCCTCCCGGATCATGTCCTCGAACTGATCCCGGCTGAACCAGCCCGACTCCATGTCCATCTCCGACGGCTCCCGCTCGTGCGGCCCCTCGGTCAATTCGGTAGCCAGCACCACGGTCCCGTAATGCGTACTCGTCGCCGGAGCCGGCGCCACCTTCCCCAGCACCGTCAACCGCCCTGCCCGCAGACCCGTCTCCTCGCGAAGTTCCTGCCGCGCCACCGCGACCGGATCGCTCTCCCCCGCCACCGCCCCACCCGGAAACTCCCAGCACCTGCGCTGCAGCGGATACCGGAACTGCTCCACCAGGTGAAACCGCTCCCCATCCCACGGAATCACGATCGCGAAGTCCGCCTTCCGGATGAAGGCGTAGATCGACTCCTCCCCGTCGGCCTGCCGAACCACATCCTCCCGCAGCGTGATCCACCGATTCGAATACACCTCACGACCCCGCACAGTCTCCATGCCCCAATCCTCCCCCACCCACGACCGGGATCGGCGACGTGCGGTGGGCGTCAGAACTGGCGGGCGGGACTCAGCGCGTCCCGGGCGTCCATCAGGGCGAAGCCGAGCAGGTTCTCACCGCGCCACTGCGCGGGGTCGGCGGCGGCCGGGTTTTCCGCGCCCAGGCCGATCCCCCAGATGGTGTCGCGCGGAGCGGCTTCCACCAGCACCTTCTCGGTGGTGGCGAGCAGGAAGTCGCGCAGGGCGTCGTGTTGCCCGAATTTGGCGATGCTGCCGCGCAGGACGATGTCGAAGCGGTGGGCTTCCCAGGTGTCCTGGTCGAAGCCGGAGATGGCGCGGCCAAGGCGTTTCGCGTCCGCGGGGGTGTCGGCGGCGAGGACGCGGGTGCGCATCGGCTCGTCGCCGAACAGGCGCGCCTTCTCGGCCATCATGAAATGTTCTGCGCTGGCGTAGCACTGGCCGTCGACGGTGAATTCGACCGGCCACCACTGGCTGAGCACCCATTTGCCGACCTCATGGCCGGGGGTGCGGGTGTGCCCCCAGAAGTAGAGGAACTCCGGTCTCGCTCCGGCCGCCATATCCGCTGTCAGCTGCGCCCTGTCCACGCCGCGACCCTAGCCGAACCAGATGACACAGTCGTGAAGTTATCGCGCCACACCGATGACGCGCCGCGGCGGTAGCACGCATGTCACGCGAGCGACCGACCACGACCGTTGCGCACCGGACGAATCAGCGGGCGAGCGCGCGCAGCCGGGTCATCACCTCGACCGGCGGATGATCGTGGACGCGGAAGCGGGGCGGGTCGTACTCGGCCGCGAGTTCCAGTGGCACCAGCGCGGACACGTCGTCCCACGCGACGCGGAAGACGTCGCCCTCACCGGTGACGAAGCAGATGAAGTCGGCGGCCGGCAGCAGATTGGTGGCGCCGTCGGTCCAGGACGTCATGGTGTACTCGGCGCCGTCGGGTGCGCGCACGTGCAGCAGTTCCATGATCGCGCCCTCCCGGTCCTCCTCGGCGCGCAGCTTCTCGGTCTGCGCCCGATACGCGCCGACCGCCAGCTGCGCCTGGGCGTGCTGGATCTCGCCGTACGCCGGATGATCCTCGGGCACCGACAACGGCATCAGGTCGCCGTTGTCGTCCACGGTGTAGGGCACCGCCGACAGCGGGCGCAGCGCGGCCTCGTACCGCTCGGCCGCCAGCGCCAGCAGTTGCGGCATGGCCGCGGGCGTCGCGCCCAGCACCACCAGCATGCCCAGATGCGAGGGCAGGAAAAGCAGTGGGATGGTGCCGGTCCGGGCCCGCACCCCCGCCAGCCAGCCCGCCACCAGCGGCAGCGACCCCACATAGTTCTCGCCGTCGTCGTCGGCGAAGTCCAGCACCCGCACGCCCTCCGGCGGATCGAAGGCGGTCATGGTGTTCATGGCCAGCTCGGTGAGATTGGCGTGCGCGGCCGCGTACACCTGCTCGGCGTCCACGCCCCAGCGCGAAAGATCCTGCCGGGTCACGAATTGCACGGTGCTGGGCATGTCGATCACCACGAGTTCGGACAGATAGGGCAACGCCGGGCGGGTGAGCACCAGGTCCCGGCCGTTGCGCCCGGCCACCTGCACCGACCCGTACCCGGCCCGCCGCAGTACCGGGCGCAGCTTGGGCGACACCTCGTCCCAGCCTGCGGGCGCCTCGGGCGGCAGCAGCAGATTGTCGACGGCGTCGAACACCTCGGCGCTGATCTTCCCCTCGAAGCGGCGATACAGCGTGTCCAGGTTCAGCTTCGCGGCGTACCCGTTGCGCAGCCGATACGCGATCTCGAACCCCTCGGCGTCGAACTGCGCGAATTCCACGGCCTCGTATCCCCGCACCTGCTCCAAGATCTTCCTGCCGAACCGATTTCGCGGTGACCCGAATACCCCACCCAGGAAACTCATAGGCCGGACTCTACGCGCGAGCGTAATTCGCGCGGTTGTGGTTAGCTGTAGCGCCATGAGCACGCCCGTCTCCACCCACCCCGACGAGTTTCTGCCCCGCGACACCGCGGATGTGGTTCGGACCGTTCGGGATTCACGTCGTTCGACGAAACCGCTGATCATCCGGGGTGGGGAACGTCCGGACGAGGAGTTCGGACTGCCGGTTCAGGGCAGCGTGCTGAGCATGCGGAAGATGAACCGGGTCCAGGTGGTCGATGCCGATGCCAGGACTGTGCGGGTGCAGGCGGGGGCGCGACTGTCCGATATCGACCGGACCCTGGGCGCGCACGGGCTAGGGCTGCCCATCGTCGGCGACCATCGCGACATCACCGCGGGCGGCTTCGCGGCGGTGGGCGGGCTGTCGGCGGCCTCGCATCGCTTCGGCATGTTCGCCGACAATGTGGCCGAACTCGAATACGTCGATCAGGACGGGCGTTTCGGCACCTGCGGGCGCACCCACCACGCGGAACGCTTCCGCAAGATCCTGGGCGGCGGCGGGCGCACCGGCATCATCACCGCCCTCACCCTCGAGGTGACCGGCGTGGACAAGGACCGCACCTGGCTCACCACCGACGCGCACCGCTTCCTGGACTTCGACACCTGGGTGGAGCACTCCTTCCGCGAGATCCAGTCCCCCGGCGACGCCATGCTGCAGGTGGGCCGCTGGATCGACACCGCGCCGCTGAAGGTCGCGCGCCCGGTCGGCACCGGCACCGTGCAGCTGGGCACGGTCCGCTTCGGCCAGTGGTCGAGCCTGCACCCCACCACCCCCAACCTGTCGCTGCGCGCCCGCCGCGAGGTCGGCGCGCGAGCCCGGAAGTCGCTGGGCGCCATCGCCGCCTCGGCGGGCGGCCGCGCCGGCATGCCGGTCCGCAATGCGGCCGCGGGCGCGCTCATGTTCGCCCCGAAGGTGCTGACACTGCGCGACGCGGAGTACTTGGCCGACACCGTGATCAGCTCCTCGGAGCGCGGACCGGCCTACCGCATCTCGCTTTTCGCGCCCATGTCGAACTACGCGCGGGTCTTCCACGGCCTGCACGACCTGTTCTCCGGACACCGCGAGCGCACCGGCTGCTTCACCGTCATCTCGGCCATGACCTACGGTGTGCGCTCCCGCTACCTGCGTGAACTCGACGGCGAGGACCACGGCTTCATCACCTTCACCTGCCGCTTGCGCCCGGCGGCGCTGCCCTCGGAACTGTTGCGGGACATCGTGTCCGGAATCGACGAGATCTGTGTCGCCGAACGCGCCCGGCGTTATGACCCGACCGAATAGAATGTGTTCCGCCGCTCACCCAGCAATCGCGTAGCGCAAATCAGCTATCGGTTGGCAGCCGGGAGAGGCGGCGGTATCGATACTGTCGGCGGGGTATCGGTGCATGGTTCATGCTCAATCCTCGGATGAAGGTTGCCTGTCCCATGATCGAATTTCGTGCTGCCCGCCGCCCCCGCACCGCCGGCGACATCGAGGGCGAACGCCCGCTCGAGGGCAAACGCGTAGTCATCACCGACGCCTGTGCCGAGATCGGCCGAGAAACCGCTCGACTACTCGGATTTCACGGCGCCGAGGTGATCCTGGTGGCGCGCACCGGCTCTCAGCTGGTCGAAGAATGCGCCACCATCATCGAAGCCGGGGGCCGCGCCCACTGGTACCGCTGCGACATCTCCACCCTCGGCGATGTCGACCAGCTGGTCGAGTGGCTGCTCACCGAATTCGACACCATCGACGTCCTCGTCAACAACACCGGCCGCCCCACCCGCCGCCCGGTCCTGCAATCGCTGGACCGCTTCCACGACTATCAGCGCATGATGACCGCCTACTACTTCGGCCCGCTGCGCCTGACCCTCGGACTGCTGCCCGCCATGCTGACCGGCGGCTCCGGACACGTGGTCAATGTCGGGCCCTGGAGCGCCGAGATCGGCGCGGCCCCCAACTTCGCCTCCTACGCCAGCGCCCAGGCCGCCTGGACCACCTTCGGCCAGTGCGCGGACGCGGAGCTGTCCCCACGGGGGATCCACGTGTCCACGGTGCAGTACCCGGTATTCAACACCGTGAACGGCGCCCCGCGCGCACCACGAGTACGCGACCCTGGATCCGGCCGAGGCCGCCCGCTGGATCGAGACCACGATCCGCACCCGGCCCAACCAGCTCCCGCCGCGCTTTCCGCGCGCCCTGCTGGGCCTGGCGTCGATGTCGCCGCGCACCACCCGACTCAAGCACGCCCTGGGTATCTGACCCGGCCCGCCTTTCGAAAAGCTCTCCGAACAGCAAAGCGCCCCATCCGGATTCGGATGGGGCGCTCTGTGTTGTCTTCTACGTCAGTGCTTTTCCGGGCCGAGGTGGTACTCGAACACCAGACCCGCAACGGCGGACAGCACGCAGACCACGCCGATGCCGATCAGCCAGAACTGGAAGAACGCCAGGCCCAGCGCGGTGACCGAACCCGCGGCCGCCAGCAGGATGGGCCAGAACGAGCCGGGCGAGAAGAAGCCCAGGTCGCCGGCGCCGTCCACGATCTCGGCCTCCTCGTAGTCCTCGGGACGCAGGTCCAGACGACGGGCGACGAAGCGGAAGTAGGTGGCCACGATCAGAGCCAGACCACCGGTCAGCACGATGGCGGTGGTGCCCGCCCACTCGACGCCGGTGCGCGACTGGCCGGTGAAGTAGCCGTAGATCACTGCCACGATCACGAAGAAGACCGTGAGCAGTTCGAAGATGCGAGCTTCGACCTTCATGTCAGTTCATCCTCACTTGGCGTCGGCGAGCTCGTTGCCGCGCGCCTTGCGGTCGGTGTTGAACGGCTTGGTGGAGGTCGCCACCGGCGACTGACCGATCGCGGAGAGCGCCTCGCCGTTGGTCTTGTGATCCTTGATCCGCGCGTCCATGTACTTCTTGAAATCGTCGGCGAAACGACCCGGATCTCGAAGTTCATCATCGAGTGGAAGGTGCCGCACATCTCGGCGCAGCGGCCGACGAACGCGCCTTCCTTCTCGATCTTGGTGATCTGGAAGACGTTGTCCGAATTGTTCTGCTTCGGGTTCGGCATCACGTCGCGCTTGAACAGGAACTCCGGCACCCAGAACGAGTGGATGACGTCGGCCGCGGCCAGCTGGAACTCGATGTTCTTGCCCGAGGGCAGCACCAGCACCGGGATCTCGTTGGAGGTACCGACGGTCTCGACCTTGTCGTAGTGCAGGTACGAGATGTCGTTCGCGGGCAGGCCGTTGTTCGGGCCCGGCTGCGGGTGGCCATCCTTGGTCGCTTCCTTGTAGCGATCCTTGATGTCCTGGTTCATGTCCTGGCGCTCGGTGTCGACACCGTCGTAGACGGCCGAGCCGTCCTTCAGGTCCACCTTCTGGTAGCCGAACTTCCAGTTCCACTGGAACGCCGTCACGTCGACCACGACGTCCGGGTTCTCGACCTTCTCGTGCACGTAGTTCTGCACGACGACGGTGAAGTAGAACAGCACCGCGATGATCACGAACGGGATCGCCGTGTAGCTCAGCTCCAGCGGCACGTTGTAACCGGTCTGCCGCGGGAACTCCGGAGAGTCCGCCTTCTTGCGGTGGAACGCGATGGTCCAGAAGGTCAGGCCCCAGACCAGCACGCCCATCGCGAGGGCGGCGAGCACGGACCAGGTCCACAGCTCGCGCATCCGGGTGGCCTGCGGCGTGATGCCCGAAGGCCAGCCGAATCGAAGCCAAACGTTGTCGATCGAGCAGCCGGAGACGAGCATCGCGGTCATCCCCAAGGACACCGCCAGCCCGGCCCGCCGAAGGATGCGGCCCCGCCGACCCTGGGCGGGTCGTGCCCCTATCGCCTCGCTCGCCTTGTGCGCCACGCTCAACGCCTTCCTGGTCGTCATTCCGACAGCCGTATCGCCCGGACTCCCTTCCGCCGGGCGACACATATTCAGCACAGTCAGGGAGCTCAGAGCAGGGTACGCGTGAACGCACCACCGACCCTGAGAGTTTCCCAAGTACTACGCAGCGTAGACCAACAAAGCCCCCCGGTTGTGGCGGGGTCCTGTTCGACACTCCGGAAACCTCATAAGCAGTGGATACGGGCTCTGGCGGCGCGATCTGCCCGGGTACGGCATACTCGGGCAGTAGGTTTCGCGTGCAGCGTGCCCGTGCGGGTACGCCCCAATCCTTCGACTCCGGAAAGAGGTTCTCGGCGCAGTGTGTGGTCTGCTCGGATTTCTGACAGCAACTACGGGCACTACTCCGGATGGGCGGACGGTCGAGACCACCGCGGCACAGGTGTACGAGGCGCTGCACTGCCAGCGCCATCGCGGCCCCGACGAGCGCGGCACCTGGAACGACGAACGCATGATCTTCGGCTTCAACCGCCTGTCGATCATCGATATCGAGCACTCGCACCAGCCGCTGCGCTGGGGTCCGCCGGAGAACCCCGAGCGCTACGCCATGACCTTCAACGGCGAGATCTACAACTACCTCGAACTGCGCGCCGAACTGAAGGAAGCGCACGGCGCCGAATACGGCGATGAGCCGATGTTCCGCACCGAGGGCGACGGCGAGGCCATCATGGCCGCCTTCCACTACTGGGGCACCAAGGCCCCCGCCCGGCTGCGCGGCATGTTCGCCTTCGCCATCTGGGACACCGAGCTGAACAAGCTGTTCCTGGCGCGCGACCCGTTCGGCATCAAGCCGCTGTTCATCGCCACCGGTGCGGGCGGCACCGCGTTCTCCAGCGAGAAGAAGAGCCTGCTGGGCCTGCTGCCGGCGCTGGAGTTGACCGACGCGCTCGACCCGCGCGCACTCGAGCACTACACCGTGCTGCAGTACGTGCCCGAGGCCGAGACGCTGCACAAGGACATCCGCCGGCTCGAATCCGGCTGCTACGCCTGGGTCGAGCCGGGCGCGGCCCCGCGGGTGACCCGCTACTTCAACCCGCAGTTCCGGGTGCAGAAGTTCGCGGCCGGCTCGGAGGCCAAGCGCTACAAGGAGATCGCCGAGGCGCTCGAGGACTCCGTCGCCAAGCACATGCGCGCGGACGTCACCGTCGGCGCGTTCCTCTCCGGCGGCATCGACTCCACCGCCATCGCCGCGCTGGCCATCCGGCACAACCCGAACCTGCTGACCTTCACCTCGGCCTTCGAACGGCAGGGCTACTCGGAGGCCGACGTGGCCGCCGAGACCGCGGAAGCCATCGGCGCCAAGCACTACATCCGCATGGTCTCCCCCGAGGAGTACGCGGCCTCCATCCCCGAAATCGTCTGGTACCTCGACGAACCCGTCGCGGACCCGGCCCTGGTGCCGCTGTACTTCGTGGCCAAGGAAGCCCGCAAGCACGTCAAGGTGGTGCTCTCCGGCGAGGGCTCCGACGAGCTGTTCGGCGGCTACACCATCTACCGGGAACCGCTGTCGCTCAAGCCCTTCGACTACCTGCCCAAGGGTGCGCGCAAGCTGCTCGGCAAGGTGTCGGACCGGATTCCGGAAGGCACCCGCGGCAAGAGCCTGCTGCACCGCGGCTCGCTCACCCTGGAAGAGCGCTACTACGGCAACGCCCGCAGCTTCAACGACGCCCAGTTGCGTTCGGTGCTGCGGGAATTCCGGCCCGAATGGACGCATCAGGACGTCACCGCCCCCATCTACGCCACGCAGGGCCGCGACTGGGATCCGGTCGCCCGCATGCAGCACCTGGACCTGTTCACCTGGCTGCGCGGCGACATCCTGGTCAAGGCCGACAAGATGACCATGGCCAACTCCCTGGAACTGCGCGTGCCATTCCTGGACCCCGAGGTGTTCAAGGTCGCGGAGAAGATCCCGTTCGAGCAGAAGATCACCAAGGAAACCACCAAATACGCGCTGCGCCGGTCGCTCACCGACATCGTGCCGCCGCACGTGCTCAACCGCGCCAAGCTGGGCTTCCCGGTGCCGCTGCGGCACTGGCTGCGCGGCCCGGAGCTCTACGACTGGGCGCGCGCCCAGATCACCGACTCGGGCACCGACCACCTGCTGAACAAGCAGGCCATCCTGGCCATGCTCGACGCCCACCGGACCGGTCCGGTCGACCACAGCCGCCGGCTGTGGACGCTGATCGTGTTCATGATCTGGCACGGCATCTTCGTCGAGAACCGCATCAAGCCCGAGATCCAGGAGCCGACCTACCCGGTCAACCTCTGATCGACGGCTGATCAGCCGCGACACCGACCGCGGCTGCGGGGTTCACCGCAGCCGCGGCAGTACGGTGCACACATGAGCGACCCCTTCGCGCAGGTCTCGCGCCGCCGGATCCTCGAGCTGGGCGTGGCGACCGCGGCGACCCTCGGATTGGCCGCCTGTTCCGCGTCGGACCACGGGTCCACCGCCACCACCACCGCCGCCTCCGGCGATCCCGCCGACATCGCCGCCGACGCCTACATCTTCGGCTACCCGCTGGTCCTGTCAGACCTCATCCGCGAAACTGCCGGCCCGGCAAACGAGTTCGTGCACCAGAACCCGCCGACCTCCGAATCCAAGCAGGTGGTCGGGCTCAACCCGGACACCCTGTACTCGCAGGCCTGGCTGAATCTGCGGCCCGAACCGATGGTGCTGCAGGTGCCCCCGATCGAGGCCGGTCGCTACTGGGTCATGCAGTTCCTCGACGCGTGGACCAACACCGTGCACGACCCCAGCAGCACCAATCCGCGCGTCAAGAACGCGCCCCCACACCCGCCGTACACCTACCTGGTCACCGGACCCGGATGGAAGGGCACCATCCCTGACGGCATGACCCAGTTGTCCGTGCCGACCGGCACCACCTGCCTGCTCGGCCGCATCGAATACAAGGGTGCCGGCGATGTCGAGCATGCGCGCGCGCTCCAGCAGCAGCTGAAGCTGGCCCCGCTCAGTGTCTGGAATTCCGGTGCCGCGCAGGGCGGTCCGGGCGCGCAGGCCGCGGGCGGCGGAGTGCCCGCCCAGATGGTTGCCGGGATGGACGGGCCCGCCTTCTTCGCCCGCATGTGCGCTCTCATGGAACTCAACCCGCCCAGCGATGACGACAGCGATGCCATCAAGCGATTCGCCACCATCGGCGTCACGCCGGGCGGCGCGCCCACCCTGCCCGCGAACACGCTCACCGCCGCCATCGCGGCCGGCAAGGCCCAACTCGCCGCTTACCGGGACCCGCACTACCAGCAGATCAACGGCTGGAGCTACAACCTCGAGGTCGGCACCTACGGCACCGACTATCTACTGCGCGCCCAGGTCGCGGTCGAGGGGCCGGGCGCGAACCTGCCCAGGGACGCGGTGTACCCGACGGTGAACGCGAATGCCGAGCGCGGCAGCCGATTCCGAGTAACCTTCGAGAAGAACGCGTTGCCCCCGGTCGGGGCGTTCTGGTCACTCACCGCCTATGACGCGCAGTCCTATCTCGTGCAGAACCCGGCGGGCATCTACTCGGTGGGGCATCTGATCCCGCTCACCCCGGCCGCCGACGGCACCGTCCGGATCGCGGTGCAGAACACCGATCCCGGGCCCGCGGTGACGGCCGGGCACTGGCTGCCGATCCCGGAGTCCGGACCGTTCTCGCTCACCATGCGGTTGTACGCGCCGAAAGACACCGTGCTGAACGGGAAGTGGGAGATTCCGAAGCTCGAGCAGCTGTCCTGACCCAACCCGTCAGTTGTTCAGTAGACGGGTGCGCGATGCGCGCGAGCGATGCGCGCGCGGGCGCCCGCGATGATGGTGATGATCATGACCGTCATGACCTGGAGGGCGGTCAAGCTGGCCGGTGCGGGCGGCGGCGGGACGGGGGCGGCGATTTCGGCCGGGGGTGGCGGGGGCGGCGGAATCGGGACCGGGGCGGGCGGAACCACCTCGGGCAGGGGCGCGGGCAGCGGAGCCGCGGGTGCCGCCGCCGGGAGGGCGGGCGGAATCAGTAGCGGGATACCGGGTTCCGGCGCCATCGGGACCGGCAGCAACAGCATGCAGGTGAGCAGGGCGCTGCCGGTCATGGCACTACCCACCACCACGCTGCCCGCACCGGCCGAGCCGGGACCGACCAGACCGCTGGAGCCGGGGATGAAGCCGGGACCGATCAAGCCCGAGCCCATGCCGCTACCGGTGAGGATGCCCAGACCCAGGACGGCGCTGCCGACCACCGCGCTGCCCGCGCAGGCGGTGAGCACGCTGCCGGAGTCGAGGCCCAGCAGACCGCCCGTGGTGTTGGGGACCGCGATCGGCACGGTGAGGGGAACGCCGGGCGCGGCGGGATCGGGTGCTGTGAAATCTCCTGCGGCAGGGCCAGTTCCGGTGCCGGGATCCGCCTTCTCGGGGGCGGCGTCGGATCTGCTGCCACCGGCGCCGAGGGCCGGACCGACCGCCGGATTCAAGGCCGCTCCCGCCGAGCGGCCGGTCGAGGCGCCACCGCTGCCCGTGTAGCTGCTGCCCGTGCCGAGGCCGAGAGCGCTGCCGGACGGTCCGTCGATCGGCGCGGCCGCACCTGTTGTATCCGGTCCCGCACTGCCGCTGACGATCTCGCTGATCGTGGGCAGTCCCGGGTCGGCGGCGGCGACCTCCGGGTGGACGGTGAGCAGGGCCGCGGCCAACGGGACTGCCGTCACCGCCGCGAATCCTCGTGCTGTTCTGCGGTTTCCGTTCACGGTGCCTCCGAATGCCGAGTGCTGGTCAGTCGTTGGCCGCGCTCAGCGGGGACTGCCGCTTGCCGCGGGCGCTTCCGCGGCGATGTGCTGGAAGCGGGCGAGCGCGAGTTCGTAGGCGTCCTTGGCGACGTGATTGCCGCCCGAGAACGGTCGATCGAGTTGATAGACGGCCACGATGACCGCCCCGATCACCAGGCCGAACAACCCGGTCATGAGGACGCTGCGCTTGGTGACCACGACGCCGGAGAACACGGTGCCGAACAGCAGCATGGCGGTCGCGAACCACAGTGCGACATACAGGAATCCGGGCAGTCGGTACCCGGCGTCCAGGCCGCGGTCGTAGCGGGCGTCGGTGATCGCCTCCACGGCGGTGGTGGCCTTGTCCTGGGTGGCCTTGGCGTCCGCGTCGGCGGCGGGCGCGGCGTTCACCGCGTCCCGCAGATCATCCAGGGTGGCCTGCGCGGCCGGGCTCAGCCGCCGCTGCTCGTCCATGGTCTTCCACTCCTCGCCGATCACCTCGCGGGTGTAGGCGGTCACGAGGGCCTGGATCTGCTTGCGGTCCGGCTCGGGCATGCCGTTCGCGGTCTCGTAGACGTTCACCAGCGCCTTGCCCTCCGACACCGTGTGCGCGTGCGAGGTGTCGTACTGCTGCCACAGGATCACCACCACGAACGCCACGATGGCGGCGAAGAACATGTTGACCATGTCCAGCGTCATGGAGCCCGCGCCGGAATCGTCACTGTGCCGCCACGACGCCGGCCGCACCCGATCCCCGACCACGAAGATGCCCACCGCGATAACCGCGAATGCGACCAAAACCCCCAGCTGCAACAGAATTCCCGGCATTTCGCGTCTCCGTTTCCGGCAGAGTGGAAGCGATCACCAGGTATTCGCGGCCACGGGTCGGTCGGATTGTGAACCGCGAGCGGACTGTTATACGACTGTCCGATTCGCCGTTTCGCGAGAATCCGGAACCGTTCCGGACCGGTCTCAGCGAGCGAAGGACAGCACCGCTGCCGCGATCGTGACGCTCAATTCCAGTGCGGCGCCGAGCACGTCACCGTTGAGACCCCCGAACCGCCGCACGCAATGCCGGACCAGCACCGTCGCCGCGGCCAGCGCCAGCAGCACCGCCAACGGGCCCTGCCACGGATTGCTCGTGGCGAATACCGCTGCCAGGCAGGCGATCACACCCCAGGCGTAACCCGTGACAGGTGGCTGCGTCCCCGCCACCAGCGCCCCGAACCCAGCCCCCGGAGCCGCCTCGATCCCCCGCCGGCACGCCAGCACCACCGCGACCCGCCCGACCGCGACCGCCACCACCACGGCGAGCCACCGGCCGGCCTCCGCGAGCGCCCCCAGCGAAACCGCCTGAATCCCAAGCGCGAACACCAGCGCCGCCACTCCGAACGGCCCCGCCCCGCCGCTCTTCATGATCTCGCGAGCCCGCTCCGGCGCCCCATAACTCCCGAGCCCGTCAATGGTGTCGGCCAGCCCGTCGATATGCATCCCCCGCGTGATCAACCCCAGCCCGGCCACCACCACGAATCCGGCCAGCAGCCACGCGGCCCCCAACTGTCCCAGCCCCCATAACAATCCGGCGGCCCCGCCTCCGAGCAGTACCCCGACCACCGGGGCCCAGGCGATCGCCCGCGCCGCAACCGACCGGTCCACTTGTTCCGGCCCGCGAAGCGGCAACACCGTCAGCCACGAGACCGCCAACCGCAGCCCGGTCACACGGTCACCCGGACGTGGTTGCGGGACAGCGCATCTCCCTGGCCGAAGTCGGCCGGGGAGATGCGTGCCGAACTAGGCACCGGCGGGTTCGGCATCCGCGGCCGCGTCGGCGGTGCTGACACCGGCCTCGGCGAAGGTGGCCATCTCGCCGAGGGTGGCGACGGCGGCGCGGAGCAGCGGGAGGGCCGCGACCGCGCCCGAGCCCTCGCCCAGGCGCATATTCATCTCGACCAGCGGCTCGAGGTCGAGACGCTTGAGGGCGATGGTGTGGGACGGCTCGCTCGAGCGGTGGCCCGCCACCCACCAGGCGCGGGCGCCCGGCGCGAGCTGGTCGGCGACCACCGCGGCCGCGGTGACCACGACGCCGTCGAGGATGACCGGGGTGCGGCGGGCCGCGGCGCGGGCCAGGAAGCCCGCCATGGCGGCCAGATCCGCGCCGGAGGCGGTGCGCAGCAAGGCAACCGGGTCCTTGACCACGGGGCGGGCCCGCCACATGGCGTCACGGATGGCGGCGGTCTTGCGAATCCAGCCCGCGTCGTCGACGCCGGTGCCGCGGCCGACCGCCACCACCGGTTCGGTGTCGGTGACGGCCGCGATCAGCACGGTGGCGGGCGTGGTGTTGCCGATGCCCATGTCACCGGCGATGAGAAGGTCCGCGCCGGAATCGATTTCCTCGTCGGCGATGGTCGCGCCGGCGGCCAGCGCCGCCTGCACCTCGGCCTCGCTCAACGCGTCCTCGCGGTCGATGGACCCGCTGGAGCGGCGCACCTTGTGGCGCGAGATCTCCGGCGCGGTATCCCCGTCCACGGCGATATCGGCCACCCGCACACTGGCATCGGCCAAGCGCGCCAGCACATTCACCGCCGCGCCGCCGTGCAGGAAGTTGGCGACCATCTGCGCGGTCACCTCGCTCGGATAGGCCGACACACCGTGCCGCGCCACCCCGTGGTCGCCCGCGAACACCACTACGCGGGCACGCTCGAACTGCTTGGGGGGACACACGCCCTGGCACGCGGACACCCAGTTGGCCAGCTTCTCCAACCGGCCCAAAGCCCCTGCGGGCTTGGTCAATTGCGCCTGCCGCTCCTCGGCGGCCGCCCACACGATCGGGTCGGGGCCCGACACCGGGCCGAACGAAATCCGCACGGGCTTGGTGAGTACCGGGCCGGCGCCATCGCCGGCCGCAGCGCTCAACGGAGGTTCCGACACCGCGTCAGCGACGGCCCCCGCAGTAGCGGTGGCACCGGCTGCCGAAACCGCCTGCGTGGCAGTCAGGTCCGCGCCGGCGGCCGAAGTCGCCGCTGTGAGTGGCGCATTCGGGGTCGCTGCATCCGTCAGGGCAGCGGCGGAGGCCGAGGCGCGGTCGGGCTTGACCCGGACCGGCTGGCCCGCGACCACCAGGAAGACCTCGTCGCAGACGTCGGCGAGACGCTGGTTCAGGGTGCCGAGCTCATCGCGGAACAGGCGACCGGAGGCGGTCGCGGGGATGACGCCGAAACCGACCTCGGGGCTGACGATGATCAGGCGCTGGGAGTAGCCCGCGACGGCGGTGACGAGCGCGTCGATGTCGGGTCCCACGATGCCGCGCGGCGATTCCCAGGCGGCGCGGGCGTCGATGCGCCCGGTCAGCCAGGTGCCGAGGTCGTCGATCAGGGTGGCGGGGGCGGGTTCGGCCAGGGCGGCGACGGGGTCGCCCTCCACGACGGTCCAGTCCGCGGGCCGCCGGGCCCGATGCGCCGCAATGCGTTCGGCGAAGTCGGCGTCGGCCGGGTCGGCCACGGCGGTGGCTACGTACCGCACCGCCTCCGACGCGACCAACTGTTCCGCGTAGGCCGACTTGCCGGACCGGGCGCCTCCGAGCACCAGGGTCCGCAACGGCCGATCGGTTGTCTGAGCAGTGTGCGACACGTCAGCACGGTATCAACTGTGCCCGTGCTCGGGCCGAGTAGGCACGGCCATCGGGTGCGGGGAGGGTCAGGACTTCAGCTCGTTGTGCACGCACATGACCTTCAGGTCCTTGGCGGTATAGGACCAGTCGGTTCCCTGCGGGCAGTCGCTGGTGTGGGCGACGCTCGCGATGATCTTGCCGTCGTGCGGCTTCGAACAGGCCACCACCTTGTCGTGATTGCTGGTCGCACCACCCACGAGACACTCGCCCGCCGCATTGCGCGGGTCCTTGCACCCGGCCACGCCCGAGGCCACCAACACCGCCAGCGGCACCGCCGCGATCATCACTCCCCACCGCATGAGAGCGGATCGTAGCGGTCAGGAGACCCGGGCCCCGAATCGCCGCCGGTATTCGACCGGCGCGATGCCCACCTGCCGCTGGAAGTGGTGCCGCAGCAGCGCCCCCGACCCGAATCCGCAACGGTGGGAGAGGGATTCGAGGTCCATATCGGTGTCCTCGAGCAGCTGCTTGGCCAGCAGCACCCGCTGCCCGGTCAGCCATTTCACCGGCGTGGTCCCGGTCTCGGCGGCGAAGCGCCGCGCGAAGGTGCGCGTCGACATGGCACTGCGGGCCGCCAGCGATTCCACCGAGTGCGCCAGCTCCAGGTTCTCCCCCATCCAGTGCAGGGTGTCGCTGAGCCCCTCGGTCTCACAGGCCACCACCGGCCGTTCGATGAACTGCCGCTGCCCGCCGTCGCGTTGCGGCGGCACCACCATGCGGCGGGCGATGGCATTGGCCACGCTGCTGCCGAGTTCGCGCCGCACCAGGTGCAGGCAGGCGTCGATGCCGGCCGCGGTGCCCGCGCTGGTGATCAGGTTGCCCTCGTCGACGAACAGCACGTCCGGATCGACGGTGGCCAGTGGATACTGTTCGGCCAGCAGGTCGACGTAGCTCCAGTGGGTGGTGCATTTGCGCCCGTCGAGCAGCCCGGCCGCGCCCGCGAGGAACGCGCCCGAGCAAACCGTCAGCACGGTGGCCCCGGCCGCGGCGGCGTCGCGAACCGCGTCGATCACGCGCGGATCGACCTTGACCTTGCCGTCGCGGATCGGAAAGGCCGGAATGGCAACCAGATCCGCGTCGCGCAGCTCTTCCAGCCCGTAGTCGGGGGTGACGTGGATGCCCGGGGTGCTGGATTTCAGCGGTTTCCCGGGTTCGAGCCCGCACACCCGGAAGTCGAAGGCGGGCAGTCCCTGCGCGGTCCGGTCGAGCCCGAAAACCTCACAGACCACGCCGAATTCGAACATGGCGAGGTTGTCGTTGAGTACGACGGCGACCTTGGAGAGCATGTCGCGATCCCATCTGGCCGGATATTTGCGAACAATGTCAGAGCTGCCACTGTTGGCAGAAAGTTCTCTACTGAAAACTTACTGCCATGGATGCACTGTCCGCAATCGTCGCCACCGGAACCGCCATGACGGCGCTCGGCACCCTGACCTTCGGCCTCATGGCCGCAGACACCACCACACGCATCGATGAGGAAGAGGTCAGCGCATGACCGCCATCACCTCCGGCCACTACCGGGCCGAGACGAGCATCACCCGGGTAGGCGCCACGCTTCGCCGCGTCGCCGCCATCTTCGCCGCGGCCGGCCGGGCCGTACCCCTGCACCGTGAGCACAGCTGGGAATTCGCCGGATCGACGAATGTGATCGATCGCGACCGGGCCCGCACGGCCCTCGAACTGCAGGCGCTCTCGGCCTACCGAGAGCAGAACTGAACGCTAGACCGCGTCGCCCGGATTCACCTGCGGCTTCGGGGCACGCATGCGGCGCACCTGCGAGGCGCGCACGAAGGCGTACCAGCCCAGCGACATCGAGGACTCGGTGGAATCCGGGAAGCGGTCCCGGACCCGCTTGTTCACGATCCGGCCGAGCACCACGCCCTCGATGATCATGAACAGCATCATCACCAGCATGGCCAGCGTCACGATCGCCTGCAGCGCGGGCGAGAGGATCATGCTCAGGATCAGCACCAGCGCCAGCGGCAATGAACAGGCCGAGCAGATTGCGGCGCGCGTCCACGATGTCGCGCACGTACTTCTTGACCGGGCCCTTGTCGCGCGGGAGCAGGTACTGCTCGTCACCGGCGAGCATGCGGGCGCGGCGGTTGTTCACATCGGCGCGACGCTCGGCCGAGGACACCTTGCGCTCCTCCTTGGTGCCGCGCAGCGCCTTGCGGCGGGCCCGGGCCTCCTTGGCCGTCTTGGGCGCGGGCGCGACCGGACCGCGGCGGCGGCCCTGCGCCTCGCGGCGCGACGGGGTCGGACGCCCTTTACCCAGGGTGACGGTCGTGTCCGCCACCGCGGCACCGGCGTCGGTGCTGGTGCTGTCGGAGGTGGGGGTGGACTCGCCACGGCGCAGGAACTTCACGCCGACCAGGCTAACAATCCCGCCTCCCGGAAACTTCAGCGCCCGCCTGAGAGCCGTTTGCCGACATGCATGCGGACCGGCGCTCGAGAGCCGACCCAATTCTGGACGTCCCCGGCGAGTTACCCTCGCCACCCCAAATCAGTTGTCACCTCGGCACACCCCGGAGCTATTTGTCAGCGACGACGCAGCCTGACCGTTCCGCCGAATAAGTGCCGCGTAGGATGGGGAATAGTCGCCCGCCGACGGGTGTTGACAGGCTTCGAGCCAAACCCTTCACGGGCTGGCCCACGCCACCACAAATGGGTCCCTTAGGAGAGTTCATGACTGCGCAGAACGAGACCACCACGCACGGTGCGACGCTGACCGATGCCGCCGCCCTCAAGGCCAAGGCGCTGCTGGATCAGGAAGGCCGCGACGATCTCGCGCTTCGCATCGCTGTCCAGCCCGGTGGTTGCGCGGGCCTCCGCTACCAGCTCTTCTTCGACGACCGCACCCTCGACGGTGACCTGGTCGTGGAGTTCGGCGGCGTGAAGCTCGCGGTCGACCGCATGAGCGCCCCCTACATCCAGGGCGCCTCGATCGACTTCGTCGACACCATCGAGAAGCAGGGCTTCACCATCGACAACCCGAACGCCACCGGCTCCTGTGCCTGCGGCGACAGCTTCAACTGAGCTAGCTCTGATCTAGCCCCGCACAGCGCGGAACATCCCCGGGATGTTCCGCGCTGTCGCGTGTCCGGTTATTTTCATAGGTGCGGACCATTTTCGGAACGCCTCCCCCACTCGAAGGATCACCCGTGACCATCGCCGTGTCCGCGTCCATCGCGACCGATCACCTCATGCGCTTTCCGGGCAAGTTCTCCGACGTGCTGCTGGCCGATCAGCTGCAGCATGTGTCGCTCAGCTTCCTCGTCGACGATCTGGTGATCCGCAAGGGCGGCGTCGCGGGCAACATCAGCTACGCGATGGGCCTGCTGGGCCGGACCCCGCTGCTGGTCGGCGCGGTCGGCCAGGACTGGGGCGACTACCGGAAGTGGCTGGAGGACAACGGCGTCGACTGCTCGGCCGTGCGCGTCTCCACCACCGCGCACACCGCGCGTTTCGTCTGCACCACCGACGAGACCATGGCGCAGATCGCGTCCTTCTACCCCGGCGCGATGAGCGAGGCCCGCGAGATCGACATCGCCGAGCTGGCCGCCGGCCGTGAGCTCGAGCTCGTCCTGATCGGTGCGGACGACCCGGAAGCCATGCTGGTCCACACCGATCAGTGCCGCGCCGCCGGAATCCCCTTCGCGGCCGACCCCTCCCAGCAGCTGGCCTACCTGGACGGCGAGACCATCCTGCGTCTCATCGACGGCGCGGACTACCTGTTCACCAACGAGTACGAGTGGGGCATCCTGCTCCAGAAGACGGGCCTGAGCGAAGCCGAAGTCGCTGAGCGCGTGGGCATCCGCATCACCACCCTCGGCTCCAAGGGCGCCAAGATCGTCGACCGCGACGGCACCGAACTGTTCGTGGACGTGGTCCCCGACATCGCCAAGGAAGATCCCACCGGCGTCGGCGACGGCTTCCGCGCGGGCTTCCTCACCGGCCGCTCCGCGGGCCTGAGCCTGGAGCGTTCGGCCCAGCTCGGCTCGCTGGTCGCGGTGCACGTGCTGGAAACCGTTGGCCCCAGGACTGGACCCTCGACCACGACGTGGCGATGAAGCGCCTGCGCGAGGCCTACGGCAACGAGGCCGCCGACGAGATCGAGGCGATCCTGCGCTGAGCCGGGTACGGCAAGACGCATCGCCCGCAATACGCTGTCAGACATGTCCTCCGACCGTTTGTACTTCCGCCAGTTGCTCTCCGGCCGCGACTGGGCCGTAGGCGACCCGATCGCCACCCAGATGCGCAACTTCGCCTACCTGATCGGTGATCGGGACAGCGGTGAGTGCGTGGTCGTCGACCCCGCCTACGAAGCGGGCCAGCTCGTCGACCTCGCCGAGGCGGACGGCATGCGCCTGACCGGCGTCCTGGCCACCCACCACCACCCCGACCATGTCGGCGGCTCGATGATGGGCTTCACCCTGCGCGGCGTGAAGGAACTGCTGGAGAAGACCGACGTCGCCGTCCACGTCAATGCCGAGGAACTGCCGTGGGTGGCCAACGTCACCGGCATCGCCCCCTCGGAACTGACCGGCCACGCGCACGGCGACAAGGTCGCGGTCGGCGGCTTCGAGATCGAACTCCTGCACACCCCCGGCCACACCCCGGGCAGCCAGTGCTTCCTGTTCGAGGACCGCCTCATCGCCGGCGACACCCTCTTCGTCGACGGCTGCGGCCGCACCGACTTCCCCGGCGGCGACTCCGACGCCATGTTCCGCAGCCTCCGCTACCTCGCGGACCTGAAGTCCAACCCGACGGTCTTCCCCGGCCACTGGTACTCCGACGAGCCCAGCGCCTCCCTCTCCCACATCCGCGACCACAACTACGTCATGCGCCCCCAAACCCTGGAACAGTGGCACATGTTCATGCCCAGCTGAGGCTGCGAAACGACAACGCCCGCCCCGAAACTCTTCGGGGCGGGCGTTTTTCGTCCGTTCGGCGCTACGCCATGGTGCGCAGCCAGCCGTGGCTGTCGGCGAAGGTGCCGCGCTGGATGCCGGTCAGGGTCTCGCGGAGGGCCATGGTGACCTCGCCGGGTTCGCCGGTGCCGATGGTGAATTCGCCCTCGGCGGAGCGGACCGAGCCGACCGGAATGACCACGGCGGCGGTGCCGCAGCCGAAAACCTCGGTGATCTCACCGGATTCGACGCCCTTGCGCCATTCCTCGACGGAGATCTTGCGCTCCTCCACCTTGTAGCCGGAGTCGGCGGCCAGGGTGATCAGCGAGTCGCGGGTGATGCCGGGCAGCAGCGAGCCGGACAGCTCGGGGGTCACCAGGCGCGCGTCGGAGCCGCTGCCGAACACGAAGAACAGGTTGTTGGTGCCCATCTCCTCGACGTAGCGATGCTCGCAGGCGTCCAGCCACACCACCTGGTCGCAGCCCTTCTCCGACGCCTGCTGCTGAGCCAGCAGCGAGGCGGCGTAGTTGCCCGCCACCTTGGCCTCGCCGGTGCCGCCGGGAGCCGCGCGCACGAACTCGGTGGACAGCCACACCTTGACCGGCTTCAGACCGCGCGGGAAGTACGCGCCGGCCGGGCCGCCGAGCAGCAGGTACTTGTAGGCGGAGGCGGGCTTCACGCCGAGGCCGACCTCGGTGGAGAACATGAACGGGCGCAGGTACAGCGCGTCCTCGCCGCCGGCGGCCGGGACCCAGTCACCGTCCACCTCGAGCAGCTGACGGATCGATTCGATGAACAGTTCCTCGGGCAGCTCCGCCATCGCCATGCGGGCCGCGGACCGGCGGAAACGCGCGGCATTGGCGTCGACGCGGAAGGTGGCGATAGAGCCGTCGGCCTGCCGGTACGCCTTGAGACCCTCGAAGATCGCCTGACCGTAGTGGAACACCATGGTGGCCGGATCCATGGCCATCGGGCCGTAGGGCTCGACCTTGCCGTTGGTCCACTGCCCGTCCACATAATCCAGCGACACCATGTGATCGGTGAAGTACCGCCCGAACCCGGGCTCCGCGAGAATCTCCTGGCGCCGCGACGCCGCAACAGGCGCGGGATGCGGGACACGGGTGAATTGCGCGGCAAGTGTCATGACCGGGAGTCTAATTCGCCGCCCTCGACACGCGGGTGCGGGCTACCCCTGCCGACCGGTCGGCTGCCCCGCGACCGCCTGCCATCCAGGGCAAACCCGCTGCCCAGGCGATCGCCTGGGCGGCGGGTCCCTCAGGCGGTGCGGGTTTCGACGAACGGCGGGCGGACGACCTCGCAGCGGAGGCGGCGGCCGCGGACGTCGACCTCGACCTGGTCGCCGGGCTCGAGGCCGGCGGCGGTGTCGAGCAGGGCCAGCGCGATGCCGACCTTGAGGCTGGGCGAGAAGGTGCCGGAGGTGGTCTCGCCGACCTGCGCGTCACCGCGCATCACGTTCTGGCCCTGACGCAGTACGCCCTTGTCGATGGCCTTGAGGCCCAGCAGGATTCGGCGCGGTCCGGCGGCCTTCTCGGCGTCGAGGGCCGACTTGCCCCAGAACTCGGGCTTCTTCCAGCCGACCGCCCAGCCGGTGCGGGCCTGCAACGGCGAGATGTCCACGGACAGTTCGTGTCCGTGCAGCGGGTAGCCCATCTCGGTGCGCAGCGTGTCGCGGGCGCCGAGCCCGGCGGGCTGGCCGCCGGCGGCCTGCACCTCGCCGGTCAGGGCGCGGAACACGGCCTCGGCGTCGGCCCAGCGGGGCAGCAGCTCGTAGCCGTGCTCACCGGTGTAGCCGGTGCGGCACACGCGAACCGGGCGGCCGTCCCACTCGGCGTCCTCGTAGGCCATGTACTCCATGTCCGTGGGCAGTCCGAGCTTGGCCAGCACCTCGGCCGACCGCGGGCCCTGGACCGCGAACACGGCGTAGCCGCGGTGCTCGTCGGTGATGGTGATGCCCTCGGGCGCGACCTTCTGCAACTCCGCCACCACGGCGGCGGTGTTGGCCGCGTTCGGCACCAGGAAGATCTCGTCATCGCTCACGTAGTAGGCGATCAGGTCGTCGATGACCCCGCCGTCCGGCGTGCAGCACAGCGTGTACTGCGCCTTGCCGGGGCGAATCCGGTTCAGGTCGTTGGTGAGCGCCGAGTTCACGAAGGCCGCGGCCCCCGGACCCTTGACCGTCGCCTTGCCCAGGTGGCTGACGTCGAACAGGCCCACGGTGGTGCGCACCGCGGTGTGCTCGCCCACGGTCCCCGCGTAAGAAACCGGCATCTCCCACCCCCCGAACGGAGCGAAGGTGGCGCCCAGCTCGACATGGACGGCGTGGATGGGTCCCTGCAGCAGTTTCTCGTCGGTCACCCGAAGCAGCTTATCGGTCGGCGGTCAGGGCGCGCGCCATGCCCGGCCAGGCCTGGTGAAAGTCGGCCTGCCAGGACGGCCAGTTGTGGCCGCCGCCTGGGAGATACTCGAACGCGGCGTCGATATCCAGCTCGCCGAGACTCGATTGCAGGGCGCGGGTGCAGTTTTCGACGGTGGATTCCAGCGCGGTGCTCGACGCGCCGACCTGGCCGCCGCCGGCCGCGGCCGGATTCGCGCCGGTTCCGGCGGCGAGGTGCAGATCGGTGCCGCGCAGCCGCTCGAGATTGGCGGGAGTCGCGGGATCGTTCGCGGTCCAGGCCGGGGCGTTGTCGGGACCCCAGATGTTCCAGGGGTTGCCGCCGCCGGAGAGGACCACGGCCTGCAGGTAGCGGCGGCCGGGGTCGGTGCCGGTCTGGGCGCAGCCGCTGAACGAGGCGACGCTCGCGTAGAGGCCGGGGGCGGATTCGGCCAGTGCAAGGGCCGAGGTGGCCGACATCGATACTCCCGCAATGGCATTGCGGCCGGACGCGCCGAGGGTCTGGTCCATGAGCGGCGGCAGTTCCTGGGTGAGGAAGGTGGTCCACCGGTTGCGGCCGAGCATCGGATCGTCGGACTGCCAGTCGGTGTAATAGGTGTAGCGGCCGTCTAGGACGTTCACCACATTCACGTTCTGGTCGGCGACGAAGTCGACGATGTCGGTCCGGGTCTCCCAGGAGACTTCGGTGCCGTTCTGGTCGACACCGTCTTCCGCGCCATTGAGCAGGTAGAGCGTCGGCCGCGGGACCGACCGGTCGGTGGCGTGTACGACGGACACCTCGATGTCGCGATTCATCGCGGACGAGTACACGGAGACGACGGACTGGCGGTCGCTGCGCTGGAGCACGTGGTCGATGTGGGAACCGTCGGCTGCGAGTGTCCGATCAGCCAGCGGGTCCGCGGCGGCCGCGTGCCCGGGCGCCAGCCCGAAAGCAGCCGCTACCAGGGCGATTCCCGCCGCCGCCGACCGGCTTCGGCCGCGTCCACTCGTCATATCCGCCTCTAACCCGTCCGAACCAATCCCCTCACCTCTCTACCGAGGCCGCCCCGACCCGGCAATGACGTGCTGCTCACACCGCATCGACATGGCCGGGCGAGGCTTCTGCCCGTTCCGGCGAGCCGGGGTTCGCGCCCAGGCACGCGATGAACGTGCGCTCATCCATGACCTCGATCCGCTGCCCCCGTGCTCGCAGTTCTGCCACGCGCAGCGCTTTCGTGGTCGTGAACGCCGTGGGGTCGGCACCGCGGAATCCGTCGCCGATGACCAGGCGGGTGGTGCGTTTGGTGACATTCCGCGCGGGTGTCGCCCCGCAGGCTGCGATGGCATCCCAGGCTTGCTGACGCGTCAGGGCGGCGAGATCGCCTGTGAACACCACGATGTCGCCGAATAGCGGGTGCGTGGGATCGGTGCCGGTGACCTCCGGAATCACCAATTCCTCACGGCCGAACCAGGATCGGCGTTGCGCCGTGTCGGCGGATCTGCGCTCGGAACCTCCCGGCTGGTGGCCGGTGCGTGACATCGGGGCTTCGCCGCGGCGCGTCCAAGTCTCGCCGCGATCCGGCGTGCCTGCCGCGCGGACGGTCCGCGAAGGGTCGCTGTCGCCCGGCACGGCCCGCTGGATCGAGCCGGCCGCTCGGGCCGGACGACGTGCTCTGCCTGCGGTTCCGGCCACCATGCGTTCGAGATCGGCGAGCGAATCCACCCCAGCGCGCGCCGCGAGGGCGACCACGATCCCGGCCGCCGCGGCCGCATCCGCCCCGGCGTCGTGGTGATCGGTGAAGTCGATGCCGAGAGCGGCGGCCACATTCGGCAGCCGGTAGCTGTCCAGCTCGAGGTGTCGCCGGGACAGCGCCAGACTGCAACTGAAAGCCCACTCCGGCGCCTCGATCCCGCTGCGGCCGCAGGCTTCTCGAATCGCACCGCTGTCGAATCCGGCATTGTGGGCGACGACGGGCAGGTTCCCGACCAGCCGCGCTACCTCGGGCCATTGATCGGCGAAGACGGGCTCATCGGCGACCCGTGCCGCCGTGATCCCGTGCACGCGAATGTTGTGCCAGTTGAAGAAGTCGACCCCGGCGGGCGGGCGACACAGCCACGACCGGCCGGCCGTCCACTCCCCGTTCTCCACGACGGTGACACCGACGGCGCAAATGCTGCCCCGGGCGGAGTTGGCGGTCTCGACATCGATGGCGGCGAACGACAGTCCCGCCATGCTCACCGCACCGCGAGCGGCAACGGCCGCGCGTGCGGACCGCCCAGCTCCACCAGGAACGGGCGCGCCAGCCGCAGTGACTCGAACGAGGCCCACGCGTCGGCCAGATCCGCGAATTCCCGCGCCAGGGTGAGCACGGGCCGGATCGGATCGCCGGTCTGATGCCGCGGCAACGCCACCTCGCCGGGCGGCACGATCACCGGCCACTGCGGCCGGGTCAGCTTGCCGCCCGTCGCCTCCTGATGCTCGGCGAACTGCGCGTCCGCGGATTCGACAGCGCTGCGCACGGTTTCGACGGTCGCCTCGACATCGACGATCCCCGCGACCCCCGCGATCCGGGGCCCCTCCCCCGTCTCCACGACCGGATATCCCGCCGTCAGACTCTCGACCTCGACCGTCCGCGACCCATCCAGTACCCAAGCGCCCGATAGCCGCGACTCCCCCACCGCCGCTCCGACATTCACATGCCAGATCACCAGTCTCTCCCCGGCCGCGCCGAGCACTGCGAGGGAATGAAGGTCGGACGAGTCGGCCATAACGCTCCACGGTCGTGGCGAACAGATACCGGGCTACGTTAGAGCATCCCGCCGACATTGTTCGGCGAACCCCGAACGAAAGATCAACGCACCCATACAGTTCCGACCGACCGGCTTGCCATGCCCCGACCCACCGCAGCCGGGGCATCGATCACGACGCCGCCCGCAGCACCTTGCACGCCACGAGTGTCGAAGCGAGTGCGACCTTTTCTTCGTCGTGCAGGCCACCCGGTAGCTCACGGACGTAGAAAGCTCCTGTGCGCGCGATGAATTCGAGAGCTTCCCGCGCCACATCGTTGACGGCGAACAACGAGTCGCCATCCGAGTTCAGCAATTCGACCGTATCGGCGGCGGTGTGCACGGTCAGCGGTCCGGACCAGCGGCTGAACAGACGCCGGTCCAGGGTGACGGAGTTCTCGTCGAACCAGACGTCGGGAAGCGGTTCGGAGAAGACCTCCTGATACCGGGCGCAGAACTGCGCGAACGACGTCTTCTCGACCGGGCGCGCGGACTCGACCTCCGGGGCGTTACTCGGGCTGTGCGGGATATAGCGCCCGAAGAAGCGCTGGCAGAACTCCATGTACTGGCGGGTGAAAAGGATGAACTGGTGCCAGGTTTCGTCGACCCGCAGTGAATACATGCTCCAGACGCGGTCCCGATCCAGATTGCAAAGCACCAGGTACCTCTTGACCTCGAGGAACAGCTCTTCGCCCTCCGCCGCGGTCTCGACAACACAGTTCTTGATCAGCTTCTCGATGAGGTAGGGCGCCTCGTAACCGAGCGCGTCGGCAATGCGCGGGCTCAGTGTTTGCTGAGATTTATCCGCGATTGTCATCGAGCCTCCCTGGTGAACAGTCCGGAATCTTCGAGAGCCTCCGCGATCAGGATGCGTTCCTCGTCGGTGATGCGGCCCGGAAGATCACGCGCGTCGAACACCGGTTCCTCGGCCGCGTAGGCGATCGCGTCCGCCGCGACGATGTTCATGGCGAGATCCTCGACCGCGCGGTCGAAGGTATGAACCTCGAGCTCGTTATGGCACATCGGGCAGTTCAGCGACCAGCGGATTTTCACGGATTTCGGGTTGTTTACCAGTAGATTTGGCCACGAATCCTCCCGAGAATCGACATGGAAACGGCATGGAAGCTGCCCGATTCTATGTGTGCCGGCGCCGTGTGCAACGCGAGGCGCGCCGCGAAATACGTCGACGCGCGTGGTAGGAACGCAGTGACCTCCGATTACCCTTTTCTTTCCAACGAAGGGAGAGTGCCGTGACGGATTTACGCCTCCGCGAGGCGACAGGTTCACTCGTTGGCCAACTATTCGCTAGGTCTGATCAGGCGGCAGCGCTTTCGTGGGGGAATGCGCCATCGCAATTCACAGTGTCCGAAGAGTTTCGACGTGCTCTCACGGTCGACGACGTCGAGACATGGGTGGACTGCAGCCTGCTTCAACATCCATTCTTCAAGGTCTTCCTGGACGGCATGCAGGTGCCCATCCGTCTCGTGGCTTCACCGAGATCCGTTGCGGGACAATCTGTCAACGGATTCATCGATGCCGACAAGACTCGCGACGTCTTCACACAGGGTGGAACGTTGATGCTGTGCAATATGCACGAGTGGCACCCGCCATGCCGTGATCTCTGCAGAACATTGACCCAACTACTGGTCGCCGAGGTTAAGGCAACGGCGTTCTACAGCCCCGCGGGGTGCCAAGGCCTGCTCACCCATCGCGACGACGCACACGTATTCGTCGCACAGCTCGACGGCGAGAAGCGCTGGTCCGTCTTCGACCTTCCGTCCGACCCCCGAGCGCGGCGGATCGGCACCGTGGACCAGGCAGAGTGCGGACCCGAGCAGGTGGTGACCCTCCGCCCCGGCGACGGGCTGTACCTGCCGCCCTACGCGGCCCACCACGCACGGGCTCAGCCCACCGCGAGCTCGTTGCACCTGTCCATTCACGTTCGCGAACCACGTGGTCGCGACGTGGTCGACACCGCGATAGACGAGGTAATGACCACCGAGATGCAGCGAGCGGAACTCTCCGGCAACGCGGCGGCACGTGCCGCCATAGTCGCTGACATCCTGACCTTCGTCGCACAACGGCTCACCCAACTGGATCCCGCGGATGTGGTGGCGGTGATCGAAGACCAGGTCACGGGCAAATGACCAGGCACGCTTGATCTCTGGCCGATTCCGCCAGCCCGGCGATCGGCCAGGGTGGCGCCCTGTCGCATTCCTTCCATGGAATAGTGCGCACAGACAGCGCCCCAGCGAACACCCGGAGAATCCATGTCCCACCCGGATTCGGCCTCGACCGCCATCCCCCTGCGACAGCGCGGCCCCGTGCTACTCCTGCTGGCGTTGCCCGGCCTGCTCTACTGCCTGGCCCCGGCCGTCGCGAACCGCATCGAACCGCGTGTCTTCGGCATCCCGTTCCTGGCCGCATACCTGATCGCCGTCACCATTGCGATCGGCCCACTGATCTGGTTCGTCGCCCGCCGCGACCCCGCATACCGTTCCGGCGCAGCAGAATTCGTCCCCGCCGACAATCCGGACGGCCCGATCGGAGACCCGCGATGACCGGCCAGGCCACCGTGGCGGTATCCCTGTTCACGATCGCGATGCTGGCCACGGTCGTGATCGGCATCCTGTCCGCGCGTGGCCGCACCCGTTCCCTGTCGGAGTGGTCCATCACCGAACGCGGCCTCGGCACCGTGTTCGTCCTGGTCCTGATGGCGGGCGAAACCTACACCAGTTTCTCGTTTCTCGGCGCCGCCGGCTCGTCCTACCGCTACGGCATCCCGATCTTCTACCTGATCGCCTACCTCAGCACCGGCCTGGCCGTCGCGTACCTGGTCGCCCCCGCGCTGTGGACCTACTGCGCCCGCCACAACCTGGTGTCGATCGCCGACATCGCCGAACACCGTTTCCGCTCACGGCCTTTGGGCATCGCGGTCGCGCTCATCTGCACGATCTTCCTGATCCCCTACGTGCAGTTGCAGATCCAAGGCATGGGCGTCGTCGTCAACGCCATGTCCTACGGCGCCATCAACCTGAAAACGGCTGCGATCATCTCCTTCGTCGTAGCCGAAACCTTCATCCTGACCTCCGGCCTCCGCGGCTCGGCCTGGGTCAGCGTCCTGAAGGACAGCCTCGCCGTCCTCTCGATCGCCATCCTCGCTATCTACATCCCCCGCCACTACTTCCACGGCCCCGGCGAACTACTCGACCGCCTGGTCACCGAAAAATCCCAATGGCTGACCTTCCCCGGCGCCACCGGCGGCACCTTCGGCGCCTCCTGGTTCATCTCCACCATCATCCTGAACGCCATCACCATCTGCGTCTTCCCCACCGTCGTGGCCGGCTACCTCTCCGCCAAATCCCCGAACGCCTTGCGCCGCAACTCGATCCTCCTCCCCTGGTACCAGATCCTCCTGCTCGTCCCGATCCTGATCGGTGCCGCAGCCCTCTTCGCCGCTCCCGCGTTGGCTAACCCCGACCTGGCTCTATTCACCCTGGTCACCGACGCCCTCCCCGCCCCCGTCGTCGCGCTTATCGGCATCGCAGGCGCGCTCTCCGCGATCGTTCCTATGAGCGTCTTCCTCATCGCCATCGGAACCCTGTGCGGCCGAACGGTTCTGGGCGGCGGCCTCCGCGGCGACGGCGCCTCCGACGCCCGCCAACGCACCGCCTCCCAACTGATCGGGTTGCTCGTCGGCGCAATCGCCCTGGCCGGATCACTCCTCTTCCCGAAGCTCCTGGTGAACCTCTCGGTCGTCTCCTACGAGGGCATCGCCCAACTCGTCCCAGCCGTCCTGCTCGGGCTGTATTGGAGAAGGTTGACCGCCCTCGGCGTCGGCACGGGTCTGGTCACCGGCGGGGCGGTGGTCATCCTCTTGCATGCCACCGGCCACGACCCCCTGATCGGCGTCAACGGCGGCCTCGTCGCCCTGACTGCCAACCTCATCGTCGCGACAACCGTCTCGATCCTGCACCCACCCGCCGAAGCCGACCCCAGTACAGACCACACAGTCGCATCATCGACTTGTTGAACGCTCCACAAACCGTCCGAAAAGAGCCTGATGAAGGAATCGGTTTCGGCGCCCGCGGCGATGAGCCGCAGCGAAGGGCCGGGCGGTGAAATACACCGCGTTATCCCGGCCCCGAGTCACCATGCCGCCGGGCAACCAACCGCCCCGTGATGGACTCGACGCGTCGAACCGGTCTCGGTCAGACCAGTTCCGGGACGCGCAAATGCGCCAATACCAACTCGAATTCGCGCACGTCGACGGCCTCGACGCGCGCCTGCCGGGCGGCGTCCACGCGCAACGCGGCCGACGCGATCCGGTTGCTCTCCATCGCCTCTGCATCGTCGTAGACACTGCACGAGACGGCACGACCCGACGACCGGTTCACCATCAGGCTCGCGCTGCAGAATCCATCGAGCTGCTGCTCCATACCGGGCAAGGTGTGGTCCCGATAGACCTCGATGGCGCTGCCGAGCCTGCTGGGATCGGTCTTCACCCAGGTGACGCGGGCACACGCGCCTTGTGGCGCCGGATGCGCGCGATGCATGGCCGCGATCTCCCATTCCTCGACCATCGGACTACCGCCGAATTTCTCGGCCGCGCGATTGCGAATCGGCATCACCTGCGCGGCGCTCGCCCGCAGCGCGTCCTCGGAATCCCACGCGGTCGTCACGATGCACCGGCCGGTTTTCCGATCGACCAGCAACGAAAGCCCGATACAACCGGGAATTCCCTCCAGCTCCGGCATCACCTCGTCCCGCACATGGGCGATCCCTGATTCCAGAGCGGAAAGTTGCGCCTGAAGCGTGGTAGACCGTGCGTACACGATCCACCTCCTTTCTGCACAGAGGCAGCGCCCGGTAGCGCCACCGACGTCTTTCACAGTGCCCTCTCCCGATCACCACGACAATAGCGTGTGGCTATTCCGTGGCATTTGAACAACGGACCGAACTGCCGAGGCTCGACAGCTCGAGCAGGTCGTCCGCTCCGCGGTCGATATGGGTGTGGAACCGGCGGCTGATGCGAGTAAGCGTCTTACCCAGCCAATCGGCATCGGCCCGGGAAGCATGTTCGAGCCGCATGCGCCGTATCCGCATGGGCAACATCCGGATTCCGGTCGGCTGCCCGCCGGGCTCGACCGAAACCAGTAGAGCAGCCGCAGTTCGGGACGGTAGAACCCATATCCCGGGATGCCCTCGTAGTCGTCGATGACATCACCGCAGCCATAGAAAATCGGTCTGCCATGGTAGATCTCGACGGGGCGAGGATGGTGCGATGAATGCCCGTGCACGATGTCGACGCCGGCGTCGATGAGCCGTCGCGCGAACTGGATTTCGCTCCGCCCGATCCCGTAGCCCCAGTTCGGGCCCCAATGCACGGACACGATCAGAATATCGCCGGGAAGCTTGTGCGCCAATGCTTGCGCCGCGACATGGTCGGCAATGCTACGGCCCGGCGGATCACCGAACAGCCATACTCCCGGCCGATCATGCTGCGCGGCCCACGCCCGCGGCACGCCGCTGCTGGTGCAAGCGACCGAGACGATGACCACCCGCAGCCCGGTGGCAGACTCCACCACCAGCGGGCGGCAGGCTGCGTCGATGCTCGTTCCCGCCCCGGCTGTGCCGATGCCCGCCGCGTCGAGCGCGTCTAGCGTGTCGCGCAGACCGCGACTTCCGAAATCGAGGATGTGGTTGTTGGCCAAAGCGCAAACGTCGGGCCGAATCGCTTTCAGCGTCACGATATTGGCGGGGTTCATCCGATAATGGATGCCCTTGGCGGGCGCGAATACGCCGTCGGTGGTAATCGAGGTTTCGAGGTTTATCAGCCGGACCTCGGGTGCCAATTGGTCGAGCATCGGCCCGACGTCGCCCCACAGCCACTCGAAGTCGACCGGGTACGGTATCGGCCCGTTCGCCTTCTCCGCCAACTCGACGTAGCGGCGAGCGTCATCGACCCACGGTTCGTACAACAGCGGATCACCTGGATGCGCCTGGATCTGGTCGACGCCGCGACCGAGCATCACATCACCGCCCAGCAGCACGGTGACGGGACTCTGTTGCCGTGGACTGCTCGTCTGCGTCATCGTTTATCTCATGGCTCGTAATGGCAATTGTAGTGGTGGGGATACCGCTCCGATCGCCTTCGCTTCTGGGCAAGGAGGCATCGTTATGAAGGTCCGAAGTGATTCATTCGACGATAATGCGCGCATTCCGGGCGCGTTCGCCTACGGGGTGCCGGATGCCGTGCACCATGTCCGGGCGGGCGCCAATAGCAACCCGCATCTGGCGTGGGATGAGGTGCCGGCGGGAACACGATCGTTCGCGGTCGTGTGCTGCGACCCCGACGTACCCCACACCGGCTCGGACGTGAACATCGAAGGGCGAACTGTGCCGGAGGAATTGCCGCGCACCGACTTCTACCATTTGGTGTTGTTCGATATCCCAGCCGACGTGCGACAGATCACCGCAGGCAGCCTCCAGACCACACACGGCAGGTCGGGTCCGGCCGCACCCCATAACGCGCGGTACGGCCTCAACGACTTCAGCAGTGCGGGAAACGATCATTACGGCTACGACGGCCCCTGCCCGCCCTGGAACGACCAGCGCATCCATCACTACGTGTTCACCGTCAGCGCCCTGGATGTCGAACGGCTGCCGCTGCGACAGGCAGTGAACGGCAAACGGCTGCGCGAAGCGATGGCCGGCCACGTCCTGGGACAAGCCGACCTCGTCGGCACCTACACGCTCAACTCCGCCCTGAGCTCGAACTGAGCCACCCGAGCGCATGGCACACCCGGGGAACCGCCGCTTCCACGGGCGGGCGGCGGGATCGTTGTGATGGCTGATCAGGGCAGTTGAATCTTATGCTCGTGGTTCGTGACGGCCTGCTGGAGTCGGACCCGCGACAGTGTGTGCGGCCCGCATTCGCAGGAAGCCGGCAACGCGTCATCGACAAAGCCATCACCGGCGAGCAGATCCGCAAACCGGGTGCCATGCCCATGAGCGCCGTGCGCAGCATCGACGAAATCACGCGACCCATGCGCGCGCCCCCCGGTCGCCGACTGATACACCGGGCCGGCCGGCGTATCGAACACCGCCGCAACATGGTGACCACAACCGCACCGCACCCGCGTCAACGTATGCCCCGCCCGGTCCGTCAGCGAGTCCAGCGTGTGCTGGGCCAGCCGACGTCGTTCCGGTGCGGGTAGTTCCGAAACATTTGCCATCAATCCAATTTACTGCTCGCAGGGCACAGCAGCAGGGCACAAATGACCGGAGAGAAGAACGATCGGCCCGCTTCTTCCATGTGACGTCGCTTGCTCCGAACCACGTCTGTTCGAGCGTGGCCGCCGCGGCGGCATGTGGTTCCGCGGTCAGTCTGTTCAGCAATGCCCGGGACGGTGGTCCGTCCTCATCGCGATGGTCGATGCGGCCAGCTCGGGCGGCATCGGGCTCGATGACTTGCTCGAAGCCCATCATAGTTACTGGTGGCGGTCGACTACTACGCCGCCCTCGACGCGATAGATGAATTATGTTGCATAACTTGACAATACAACCAACCAAGTATTCATTATTCGCGTGCCTGAAGTGGCCGCCCCATCGATAGCAGAACAGCGTGAGGTCCGCAACCACCTCATCTCTCGACAGTCCCCAACCAGACGTACTCGCGTGCCCTGGTGACGGCGACGAATCGCTGATTGATTACCAACTCGGCACGGTCACGCTCCGCGTCAGTGAGCGGTTCCGCGGGAAGAGCCTTCTCGAAGAATGGATGCAAGACTGCACGGAAGTCGAGCCCCTTGGCGCGGTACACGGTGCCGATCTTGATCATGTCCTCGTCGGCACCGGTGTAGTCCTCGAGGTTCCGGAAGGGTACTTGCCACCGACGCAGGGCTGCCCGAAATCGGTCAGCATCGTAGTTTGTCAACGTGAGCAGGGCCGTCGCAGATAAAGGAATCCCCTGTACCGTAATCCTGTCCAACTGGATGCGTACCTGTTCCTCGACATCGGAGTCGCTGCCGCTCCATCTTTCAGCTGTCCCACCAGGCAGGGCACCGCCGGAACGACTCAGGGCAGTACCAGCGTCACCGTCGAGATTGTCAACTCTGGTCTTTCCCTCGAGCGAAGCAGCCAGCGCGAGTACGGCTTCGCAGTTTCGGTAGTTGACTCGAAGCACCTCGCCGCGCCCAACGATCGGGATTCCCGCATCCGACAGCCTCCATCCACCCGCGTATATCTTCTGCTGTCCGTCGCCCACCAGTAGCAGCGCGTTTGGCGCATCCCCGGTGAGGGCATGGACGAGCCGCAGCCCGAGGACCGACATGTCTTGGACCTCATCTACGACGACCATGTCATAGAGCTCTTCGAGCGGGTTCTTTTCCAGCTCGATCAACGCGTCTGCGATGAGATCATTGGAGTCGAGGAAGGGCCGGCGGCGGCGAATCTGCTCGTACTCAGTGAGCAGATCCCACACAGCGTTTCGAGCCGATCGAACCAGTCGGCCGTTCCGCCCACGACGATCCAACCCGGCGTATTCATCGAAGTCATGGATACCGCGTCCTTTGATCAGGCGATCGATCTCCTCCCGCCAGTAGCGGTTGTCAGGTTCGATTTCCGCGAGCAATCCGCGGCTCCCTACCCGCGACCAGGCGAGATTGAAGGCGTTGTCAGCCTGGACGAGTTTCATCTCCGACGGCTCTCCACGTTGGTCGAGAAACTCACGCGCCCACGAATGTAGGTTCTTGAACTCTGTCCGGTGCATCGCGCCAGGCGCCAACTGCGCGAAACCCTGTTCCTGGCAACGCGGCAAGTTGCGAACGAACGTGGTGAACAACAGCTTTCCGGTAGTTCTCCGCGCCCGACGGGCCATCCGATGCAGCGCGACCACCGTCTTGCCGCTGCCCGCAGGTCCTGCGATCCTGGCCGGGCCGTTGTAGTTCTTCGCTACCAGTGCCCGCTGGTCGGGGTCGAGGAACGTCATCCAGGTCGGGAACGGCTTCGCGAGTGCCCGCACCCGGTCCCCCTCGACCAGATGTTCGGTGCCGATCAATCCCACTTCGCCCGAGTCAACCTGAGCCTGCGGTCGATCCAGTGACAACAGCGTGTAACCGTGGCGCCGCGCGGCGACGAGTTCCGCAATCCTGCCGGCGACGCCACGATCTAGTCGTGCCTCACTGCCGAAGAGCGACCGGTAGTCGAGCTCGGTCACGCGGCGGAGGCCATCGGCAGCCCGCAGCCGGCCGTGTGGCGCAACGACCAATACGAGTTCGATCGTCTCGGGAACGAACACATTGCGATGGTTTCCCACCGGCAAGTCAGCAAAAAGCTGCTCGGCGTGCGCCTCGATGCCGCGGGCGGTTGGCGTCTCCGGCACCACATCATCGAAGACGAGCCCGAAGACCCCGCCGGTCCCGATCAGAAACGCATCAGCGCCTCGCGACGCCAGCGGTTGTGAATCTCGAACGAGTAGGTGCCACCCTCGCCGACCCTCCGCCAGCATCCCGGACAACACGTTGCGCGCCCGCGTCGACAATGGACCGACTGCGGCTAGCGCCTTCTCCGCCTGCACCCGTCGTACTTCTCTGTCATGACCCGTTGCACGTGCCATCGCGATACCCCCATCCCCTTGCGACGACATCCGCCCGAACGAACGGCGCTCCCCCAGGTTGACGCAATTCCTCTGCTAGCCGCAAGTTCCGATTGGTTGGTTTGTTAGCCACAAATTGGCGCGTGTGAAATACCGAAGGCCCACTCTCTCGAGGCGCCCATCGGCGACAATTGCAACGCGCAAAGGCTGAGGGGGCTGGCTCAATGGCACTAATCGCACGCTATCGACCGGGCGCAGTCGACCGGCCGTTCGTGAATCGCGCACACCGCGATTGCTCACTTCGACCAGTTGCTGGCCAACGCCTCGAACACGCCCAAAGTTCTGCTGCTCACGGGAGTCGGCGGGATCGGCAAGTCGCGTCTCCTCGCTGAGTTGCGCTCGCGGGCTGATGAACATCCAACCGCCACACTCGATTTCCAGGTGCCCAGCCACCGGCAGTCGGTCGAGGCGTTGGCGGTGTTGCGATCCCAGTTCGGTTCCCGCAAGATCAAGTTCCACCGCTTCGACATCGCCTACACGGTGTTGTGGCAGCGGCTGCACCCACACCTGCGGGTGAGCTTCGAGTCGATGGCTTTCGCTGAGAACAGCGAGGTTCTCACCGAGATCCTCAATGACGCAACCGGGATACCGGTCTTCGGCACCGCGGCACGCCTGGTGGAGCTCGGTACGCGAAAGGCCAAGCGGTCGTACCGCATTCGCCATGATCAGGTTCTTCAGGAGCTCGACAAACTCACACTGAGTCAGTTGGAAGCGGCGGTTTCGTACCTGTTCGCCGCCGACCTCGCCGAGGGCACCACCGAGCAGCCACCGTACGTCGCGTTCTTCGACGCGTACGAGGCGCTGGTCGGCAGAATCGACCGGATCGGCCGCACGACTGTCTCGGACGCCTGGCTTCGAGACGTCGTGGCGCAGTTGGACAAGGGACTGGTGGTGATCGCCAGTCGCGAGCCGCTCGGCTGGGAGCGGCATGATCGCGAATGGAACGACCGCATCGAAACGGTGGCGATCAATGACCTGACGATGGCTGACCGCGACCGTCTGCTGGACGCATCCGGCGTCCATGACCCACATGAGCGCGACGCGATCGCCACCGCGAGCGAAGGTGTCCCCTTCTACCTCCATCTGGCGATCGATGCCCGGGCATACGTCGGCATTTCGCCTGATCTCGTCTCTCCTGAAGCGATCCTGGAGCGATTCCTCCAGCATGTCGGGCCCGACGAGATCCGGACCCTCGAGTTGCTGGGGCTCCCGCGCGTATTCGACTACGAGATCTTCACCGCCGTCGCGTCCGTTTTCCGGCTCCCCGCACACGTTCCGGCCTGGAAGTCCCTGATCAGCTACTCGTTCGTCCACTCCGCCGAGCAGGACAGCGTTGCGAGCCGCTTTCAGCTGCATCAGCTCATGGTGACCGCGTTGCGCCGGCGCCTCGATGCCGACGTGGCCGTTACGCTTCATGATGTGCTGCACAGCCTCTGGCGGGACCGAGCAGAATCCGGATCGGACCGGGTCGCCGCACTGCGCGAAGCCTGCTACCACGGGGTGCGCGCCGGAACGTTGACGGCTGTCGCGCTGCTCGACTACGTGGACCGCATCGCGGCCGCGGGCGGTAAACAAGGGATCGACGCCGTCCTCGTCGATCTGAACGAGTATCTCGCTGACGGCAACAGACCCGACACCACTGAATTTCGTGAACTGACACAATGTTTGGCCGCCGAGGGCGCGATCCTCCTCGGGATGCGAATCGAGCCGACGAACTGACCGCCGCGATCGCCACCGAGTCCACCGGACCGGTCGCCGAGCGTTTGACGCTGGCCGCGGCCAATGCCCGCCGCATCCTCGGCCACACCGACGACGCCCTGGACATCTACACAACGCTGTGGTCGGCAGGGTCTGGTCAGGTGCGGCTGGATGCCGGATTGTGGGCCGCCGACCTCCACATGTGCCAAGGCCGATTCGCTCAGGCCCTCGAGCTCTGCGACCAGCTCGATGAACTCGCCGATGTCGACGACCGCGAATTCCTCGGCGACATAGCCCGATTGCGGCACCTCATCTACCGAATGTCCTTCGACACCGATTCAGCCGCGCGCTATCTGGCCGACGCCGATACCCACTACGAGGCAGCGGAAAGCATTGTCGGACAGTCGAACATCGCAACCAACCGCGCCGAACTGCTGGCCCTGACGGACCCCGCCGCCGGCATCGCCGCCGCGGCCGACGCCATAGCAATCCAACGCGACCTCGGCGCCCTCCACGAACTCGGAAAGGTACACACCGCCCTCGGGATCGCCTACCTGGCGCTCGCCGATCTCGAAGCCGCCGACCGCGCATTCGCCGACGCCTGCGAAACACTCGACCGCGCGGGATACCGCTCCGGCCGGGCCCGAGCCGAACTGTTCCGCGCCGGCCTGCACGCACGCCGCGGCGACCGAGCAGCGGCCGTCACCGGGGCTCGCTGGGCCGTCTCCGAACTCGAAGCGGCCAATGTCTACCCGGCACTTGTCCTGCTCGCCCGAACCGTGCTCGCCTTGTTCGGATGGTCCGATCCCGCAGTGTCTCTGGCCGCGGCGCGAGCAGTCACCCGAATCCAACCCCCGACGCCCGACCAGGACCTCGACCACGCGGCCCAGGTCATCTTCGCGAAGGTCCTCGGCATGGATCCCGCCACCTACTACCGCGAAGCCATCACCCGAACCGATGCCGCGGCCGGATATTACAACCACAATGTACGAATTGATTCTCCTTCCGGCCCGGTCAACGTCCGAATCCCGGTCGCCGGCGCGGACATGATGGACCTGCACGTGTGGCCCGAGGTCGAAATCCTGCGCGCCATAGAACCTTTCGTCACCGCGGCGCCCCGAGTCCGCTGGGAGTCCACGGATCCGACCTACCAGATCCAAGACCACATCGAGGGCGAGCTACTCGACCACATCGCACCGCGCGGCCAAGCCGTACCGCCCTTCGTCCCCCGAGAAGTCGCCCGGCTCTTCGGCGATCTCCGCCTGATCCCGCGCGCACTGCTGCCGCAGTCACACCAGTCGGACCTGTCCGACGATCCCTTCGCCTTCGCGAGCCGACTCTCGGACGTGACCCGCCGAGTATTCCGCGACAACCGCGACCGCTACGGCAGGCTCTACCAAGACCTCGAAATCCCACCCGACCCCTTCGCCACCATCGAGACAGGCTGGCGCACACTCGAACCCCGACCATTCCGACTGCTTCACGCCGACGTCCACCGCAAGAACATGATCATCCGCGACGGTCGGGAAGTCGTCTTCCTCGACTGGGAACTGGCCCTGTACGGCGACCCGCTCTACGACGTGGCTTCCCACCTGCACAAGATGGGCTACCACTCGGACGAGCAGGCGTGCTTCCTGGAGCAGTGGGCGACCGCTGAGCCCGCGGCATCGACCCATGGCTGGGAGTCGGATCTCCAGACCTACCTGAACCACGAACGGATCAAGTCCGTCATCGTCGACGCAGTCCGTTACTCCAAAGTTCTGATTGAAGGCAGCCGATCCCCGGACCAAGAAGCCGCCTTGGTCAAGAATCTAATCGTCAAACTTAGTTTGGCACACCAGGTTTGGGGCCGAGACAGCAACTTCGACCCAACCTTCGTCGACTCAGCCCTACGAGCCGGCGGCTAGGGCCGATCGAACCTGCCCGCTATCACGGCGCGGGTGAAACGATCCCAGGTCGGCCCATCGAAAACCAACACCGGGCTCGATTCGCCCAACTTCGAGTCCCGTACGCCCACACCGCCTCCCCCGAGGTGTGCGGCTTCTACGCAAGCATCCTGCTGCGCTGATCTACTGCTCTTGAACCAGACCACATCGGATCGAGCAATCATCCGTCGTACTCCTTCGCTGCCTGCACCAGCATGTCCCGTGTGTCCTGTTCATCCAACGCATGCCGTTTGATTTCCACAAGGGCGCTCCGATAGCTGTCGATCTCGCTGCCCTTCTCCAGGTAGAGAGCGCCGGTAAAGCCCTCGACATACACGACTGGCGGCTCAACCCACTTCGTACGCAGTTCAGGCGATGTTCGCGTGGGGAACTCCAGCAAGACGAACGGTCCAGTCTGCAATCCGAGGTGCGAACCAACCCGCTGCGGCACAACGCGGATCGAGACATTCGCCGAGGCCCCGATCGCCACGAGATGCCGTAGCTGATCAGCCATTACCGACTGACCGCCAACGTGATGGTGTAGCACAGCCTCGGACAGTAGCGCGGTAGTCACAAAGTCGGTCTCGCGCAGCCGCTCCTGCCGCTTCACGGTCATCGCCACCCGCTGTTCGACCGCCGCAGTGGGCATCCCCGGAAACACCGTCCAGATCATGGCCCGCCGGTACTCAGGAGTCTGAAGCAATCCAGGCAACAGCGTCAGCTGCCAGGTGGTCAGCCGCCGCGCAGCCTCCTCCAGCCCGAGATACAGGTCGAAATGTACTGGTACACAATCACCGTACGAATGCCACCAACCGGTGCGCTGAGCTTCTTCGACCAGCCCCAACAGAGCCGCCGCATCCTCATCCGATGCCTCATACAGCCGACACAACGCCTCGATGTAAACCACCTTCAGCTTGACCGACTGCCCACCCTCCATCCTCCACATAGTCTGCGGCGAAACCTCAATAGCCTTGCACGCCTGCGTCATACTCACACCCGCCTTCTCCCGCATGCTGCGCAACTGGCGACCCAACATCCGGCGGGGAACGGTCGAACCGGTCATTCCGTTAGCCTCACTATCTGCTCGGCATCGTTTTGGAATGGCATCTTCCTGAGTTCTGGAAGTTTGAGAACAGTCCGGGAAACCATGGCACTGAAATCTTCCAGCATCGCCAGGCTCCACGTCTACTGGGAATCGTTCACCCAAGAACCCAATCAGCCCTCGAAGGGCGAACTCTCCCAAATGTTCCGATTCACGCGAGGAGGTCGTAATGCTCTGGGACGCATGGGCCCTATTGTCGATCATCGCCCTCTGCACCGCAGTCATCCTGTGGTCCTGTTGGGGCTTCTACTCCGACAGCCACTCGACAAGCCCCAACACCCTTCGACTTCCGCTGATCGGCGGCGGATACGTCGACGTCCCTGGGTCAAACGGATGCGCCGCCGGCAGGCACCGCTTGCACGGACGCAGGTGACGAACCATGAACCCCGCCGAAGTGGCCGTCCTGGCGGCCCTCCATCCCGACAACACGCTCACCGCCGCACAGATCCAACTGTCATCGACCCTGACCGGCTGGCGCATTCGAAATGCGCTCGCCCAACTTGAATCCCGCGGCCTGATCATCCCCAGCCACCCACGCGGCCGCTGGCGCATCACCGATCGCGGCCGGATCGCGTTCACAACGAAGGGAAGCAGATTCGGCTAGGTGAAGCCTACGGCGCTGATTCGAAGTTCCGCCGGTGGCTCGAGCACTGGCAGGTCGGGTATGTGGTGGCAGTGCCCAACAGTGCGCCGATCGCACCTCCGAGCGGCGGCTCCCGTGCTGACCGACGCGCCACCGCAAGGGTGGACGCGCCGCAGTTGCGGAGCCCGGCTTTCGACTGGGCCGTGACGACCCGGGAATCGGCCGGTGAAGCCGATCCTGACTGGCGGCGGTGGCTGCTGGTCAGGCGCGAATTGACCGCATCACCAAGGGCGAAGAGAGATCGCCTACTACTTGTGCGGCGCGCCGATCGGCACCAGCGGCGAGGAACTGATCCGGGTCGCTGTGGAGGATGGACGGTCGAGGACTGTTTCCAGACCGCGAAATCCAATGTCGGGCTCGACCATTCCCAGGTCCGCCGCTACGACGCCTAGTACCGGCACACCACTCTGGCCATGCTCGCCAACACCTACCTCACTGTCGCCGCAGCAATCTCCCCCAAAAAGCTTTAACAGCGGCCTTATCCCACTCGCTATCGGAGAAATCCGACGTCTGCTGGCACAGCTGATCACCACCTCCGCACCCCTCAACCGAATCCGCCGCTGGTCGACAGAGGACGTCGACACAAGTACCGGGCCAAACAGGCCCACTACAAGCGGCGAAAGCAACTACGTAACAAAGTGCGGCTGGAGTGCTAGCGGCGCGGCGCACCACCTTTGCATGCTGCTCAGAGGTTCGGCGCGGCAGTACGCAGAAGTTGGAGCAATCCGTTCACGGCGGCGAACTTCTCATCAGAGAGCGGATCGGGCGCGAAGTGCATCAGTTCGTTCCGGATCTTTCGGACAGTTTCCAGCAGGTCCAAGAATTGGCCCTGGTCGAGGTTCCAACCGAGCTTCGCCCATCGATCGGGGTCGGCGAAGATATGCTTGTAGCTGCCGAAGGTAAGGTCCACGGGACCGTTGACACGACGGCGCATGTTACCCGGAAGCGCTGGGCGGAGCTCCTCGATGCCGAAAATGTCCACTGCACAGCGCAATCGGTTCTCCGCCTCCTCGATAAGGACGAACGGCCTGGCGAGCGTGCCAAACTGTGCGGTGAGATCGGAAGCAGTGAGAATGCCGGTGACGTGCACCCGGTCGGCGTCTCGAACGAAGACAAAGCCATTGTCGTAAATAACCGAGACCTGGTCGAGCAAAAGGGCGTCGTGATCGACCACCGGTGCGCGAACGACCGCGTTCGACAGGGATGGGTTCTCGAAGGCCATGTGCGCCCGGCCGATCGATTCCCAGGTGACCGCGCCATGGTAGGTGCCGTCGGCGTCGATCACCGCGAGTTGCGAGAATCCTCGCTGCACCATCAGCGTTTTGGCGTAGGTCAGACCTACCTCCGACGATATCCCCACCAGCCGGGCAGGCAGGCTACCGAGTCGCCGCGACATGGGTTCGGGCTCGCTCACATCTTCAACTTCGGTCGTGCCGTAACCAAGCGTCGACTCGGCGTCAGGTTCAGTGCCGAGCGGAACGAGCGCGACGACGGCACTGAGGTCGCCCTCGGTGAACGGAGGCCGAGTCGTCAGCCCCTTGCCCGCAAGATCGGATTTGATCGTGGAGACAGCTGCGGCAGTTCGCCGTTCGGCACCCCAATGCTCGAGGAGGTTGCGGATAGTGAGGGTGCGCAGGGCGCCGGCTTCTCGGCTGGCGGCGTCGTCCAGCAGTTCACTTGCACTGGTGACCTCCGCCTCTCCCGCGTACCCAGGATCGACACCATCCTCGGCCAGATGCGCGATGCGGCGAGCGGCATCGTGCCGCACCAACCCGCACACCGTCAGCAGCGAGCCGAGGCTCGCACGCAGGTCGGGCCGGATCGATTCCCACGCGATATCGCGACGGATCCAGTCGACCTTCCGTACATGACGCAGCTCCGCGGGCTTCTCGACACGGTACTCGTACGGACCACTGACTCGCCCGATCGCGACTCGCCCAGGGGAGGTCTTCAACGGCATGACAATGTGGTCACCGGCCTGGATATCGGTGTCGAATTTCCACAGCTGCCCAGCCCAGTTCCCGATCACCGCACGACCTACCTCGGGGTAGGCCAGTTGGAGGGCCGAGATCAGCTCGGGCCACGTCGAATAGGCTTTCAGATCGCCCATTTCCTCCCACCCCACGATGGCGAGGCCCTCGGTCAGCGCCTGGGTTTCGCGTTCCCCGTGGCTACCGCCGCGGATCAGCCATGCACGCGGCTCATGTCCCTGGTTGGTGTCTTCCGTCACGGACAGCATCCCTTCCCCCTACAGGCCTGCTTCGGCTGTATTCACATTGCGCCAGTTCAGATTACGCGAATCTACCCGAGGCCTTGATCAGTTTCGATCTTGTTAGGAGTCGTCCTGCGTCGGGGCGCAAGCGCTGCACCCACTCGCCACGGCGAGGCCGATGGACGGCCTCTACCGGGTTGTGCCTGCATCACATTCGCTGCGACGCGGCATCCACATACATCTGAACAGGGTCATCGCAAATGTCGCGGTCGACCCATCCCGGAATTGAAGCACGCCCCTTGACCCATGGCATCAGGAGTCCGTGCGCTGAGCTAGCGTCGGCCAGCCGGTGCGCAGGATCCAGATCCAGCAGCCCAAACGTGACATCTTCCAGCTGCCTCGGCACGTCACTCATCCGTGGCGGCCGAGATGCCCGATTCGAACTGGCCTTGAAAGGGCGTGAACCAGTGAGGAGTTCGTAGAGCAGGCAGCCGACTGAGAACAGGTCGCTCGCACGGCCGGCTGGTCCTCCTTCCAGTAATTCGGGCGCCATGTAGCCGAGTGATGCGGGAATATCGCCCCACATCGTGATAACGGAGTACTCGTCGGCCCGCAGCGAGGTGGCGGCACCAAAATCGATGAGTTTGACGAGTCCATTGCGACTGAGGACGAGGTTCCCTGGTTTGACGTCGCGATGGATCAGGTCCGCCTCGTGCGCGGCGGCCAGCACCGCGCACACCTGGGCCGCGATGCACGCAGCCCAGTTCACCGGCAGCTCGCCGAGCTCGCCGACGAGCATGCTGACGGAATCCCCGGGGACCAGCTCCATGACGAGGAAGAGCTCACCGTCACTACCGAAGTCGTACACCGCTGGCACGCCCGGGTGGTGCAGCCGCGCGGTGATTCTGGCCTCCCGGTTGAACCTCCGGCGTGTTTCGGTGTCGCTCGCGAATTCCGCCGCTACCAGTTTGATTGCGACGGGCCGGTTGAGGCGCAGGTCCTTTCCACCCCACACCTCCCCCATGCCACCGCGCCCGATGGCGGAAGTGACCTGGTACCGGTCGGCCAGAGTCTTCACGGCAAGAACCTGCTCTTCTTTCCATGCCAGCTGATCACGATGCTGTCCCGAGCCCGGGTCGCGGCCACGAATAGCAACGACCTGGCACGTTTGATCTCCGTGCCATAGCGCGCGGGGTCGGTCTGCTTCAGTTCCAGGACGCGGCTGCCCGGCAGCGCGCCCTCCGCGACACCCGCGAGGATCATCCGCTGATATTCCAGACCCTTGAATCGGTACATGGTGCCGACGTGCACCGGAGCGGCGTTCTCGCCGGGACCGTCCGGCCCGATCACGCTCGCGTCGATCTCGGCTTTGCTCAAGCGCTTCGCCACGGCCTCGGCCATCCACCGCTCCGGCACCGCGACCGCAACGGACTCGTCGTTCCAGGCCGCGATCCGCTCGGCGATCCCGTCCAATTCGGCTTCCCAGGTCGGATAGGCCCGGAACACGGGCCGCGGCCCACGCAGCACCGAGCGATAGCCGGTCAGATCGTCGTTGCCGTCGTCGAGATCATCCCATTCCTCCTCGCCGAGCAGCGCCGCCGCCATGCCGAGGATTTCGTGGGTGGTGCGGTAGCTCAGGGTCAATTTGGCCGAGCGCCCCCGGATATTGATGCCGAGCTGACCGAGTGACGCATACTGGCCATAGATGCGCTGATGGGTGTCACCGGCGATGAACATGTCGTTCGGTCCCTCGTCGACCATGGCGCGCAGCATCCGCCAGTGCGTCGGGCTGAGGTCCTGCGCCTCGTCGACCACGATGTGCCGGTAGCGATGCCGCAGCTCGTTACCGTGTTGGGGCGCGGTGCTGTTCGCTCGCGCGATGGTCTCGGCACGCTCGGTCTCCAGCAGAGCGGCCCGCTCGGCGACCTGTCGAAGCGTCCACATGTTCTGTTCGTCCAGCCGCTTCACGTACCGTTCGACCAGCCGCCAGATCGCGGCCCGTGCTTCTCTGCCGATGCGCTGACCGCGGCCCGCCCGACGCGCCTTGAAGTACTCCGCGCGCGTGGTCAAACCCTGCCCGAGGATGACCTGGGTCCACTCGTCGTGCAGGAATTGCGGATCCCATTGCCGCTCATCCTGTTCCGCGAGAAGCTGCTCCCATTGCTCGACAGCCTTGGCGTCGTTGATCCACCGCCGCCCGGCGCTGCCGTTGCCCTCGGTGGCAACCCTCACCGCAAGCTTGTCGATATTGAAGATGTCGACTCGATCCAGCACCTCGGGCCCGGACAGATCGAGTAGACGCTGTCGTAGATCGGCGGCGAGGTTGGTGTTGAAGGTCGTGAGAAGGACATCTTTGCCGGTTCCGGGCCCACCTGCTCCACCAGCTTGTTGACGCGATGCAGCGCGACGATGGTCTTACCGGTGCCCGGTCCGCCGCTGACCCGAGCGGGACCGCTGTAGTCGCGTTCGACGATCTTGCGCTGGGTGGGATGCAGGAACACCTTCCAACGCCCGAAGTCGCCTTCCTCCAGAATCGCTTGCAGCGCACCATCTTCGGTGGTGACGGTGGCGGGACGCTCCAGCGCGGCCTGGTAGTCCTCCGCGTCGACCGCTTCAGCGGCCGCCACCGGCGCGGTGATCTGCTCCATCACCTCCTGAGGGGTCTTGCCGACGAACAACTCCAGCAGCACTTCCGAGGTGAGCTGCGGGGCGAAGGACATGAGCGCGTGCAACTCGTCCTCGGTGGTGATCTTCGCGATCAGCGCCAGCAGCGGTTCGGCCACGCCGAGATCCAGCAACGTCCTATCGGAGTACTGCGCGAAAAGCGGTGCGGGCCCGATGGGTTCCTCGGGCACGGCGGCTTCCGCGGTCACCAGGTCCACGAATTCGATGCCACCGCTCACCGGGTTGATCTGGTAGGCGTATCGGTCGAGGTTGTCGTACACCTCCTGGCGCGGTTTGATCGCGACTATCACGTAGTCCTGGTCGCCCGCGTGCAACATGAGCGCCCGATAGTCCAGGTTCACACGCGCCGAGTACAGCCGCGAATTGCCTTTGAGCTGTTTGAGTTGCAGGCCAGGCGAATCCGGGTTCTCCCGGAACTTGTGCTGAAAATCGTAGATCGCGCCCTTGACGGCCCGCGGCAGCTTCAGCACCTCCTCGTAGGCCTTGTCCAGCATTCGCAAGGTCGCGCCGCTCATTGTTCTCCTCCGATCCGTTCGGCGAGTTCGGTCGCCGTCCAGCCCGACGCGGGTCGAGCCTGCCAGCCGTCCTCCGCGTAGGCAGCGTCGCGCTTGCGCGCCTCATCGTCGTCTCCGGCCAGCACCACCGCCGCTTTCGCTGCGGGCCAAGCCAATTCAGCTTGCCACGCGTGTTCTCCCAGTTCATAGCCGACCTCGGGGGCGGGCACTGCGAGCACAGCCAGCTCGTGCGCCAGCTCGGCGAGACCGAGTTCGTCCGGGTCGAGCAGGTCGAGGGCCTCCGCCCAATCCGGTGACATGGCGTGATCACTGGGCACGGGACGCGGTTCGGGTTCAAGTCCGCGGCGGGGCGGTGGGGGCAGGGTGTCGTCGGTGAGGTCGGCGTCGAGTGGCAGCAGGCTCAGCATGGTGAGGAAGCCGCTGCCCCCCGCCGCCGCGAGCTGGCTCGCATCGAACTCGTCCAAGGCGGAGAGGGCCAGTTGGGCGCTGTCGCCCGCGCCGAAGTCGAGGAACTGCAGGAGATTTCCCCAATACAGCCAGTTGGCCCAGCGTTTCTTGTGCCCGTCCGGATCGGCTTCGATGGTCTCGGAGCGATCGTCGACGACCGTGAATGCACTCCATGTCGCGCCGTTGCGCTGGTCCAGGATGATCGCCAACGGGCCGGGTGCCGCGGCGGCGATGGTCGCGATCCGGCCGTTCTCCGCCGCGGGCAGTTGATCACCCTGCAGCGCCGCCGTGACCCGCTTGGCGACACCGGTGACGTCCGAGGCACTCGGCGGTGTCTTCGCCGTCTGGGTCGCTCCGGCCACCACCGCCTCGGCGCGAGCCAACCACAATTTCTGGTCAGGATCGGTCATGTAGGCGAGCAGGGTGTCCACCGGGTTGGTCCACATGGTCTTGACCAACTCGTCGGCGTCGCGGCCGGAGCGTTGATAGAGGGTGCGCGCAGAATTCTGCGCATTGCCCTGATACGGCGCGACCAGCGGCTCCTTCGAGGTGTTCGGGCCGAAACCTCGTAGCTCCCAATCATCGATGTCGTTCCAGGTGACCTGGAAGACCAGCCCGCGGTGTGCTCGCAGCCGGGCCCGCTTGCGCGCGTCGTCGGCCAGCCGGTTGTGAGCGGGCGAAGCGTGGAACTCGTAGCCGTCCAGGTAGACCGAGATCTCCTGCGGCTGATCGCTGACCAGCCGGAACACCACGTCGGGACGAGTGCCGCGAATGGTGTTCTGCAACAGCATCTTCCAATGCTGCACCTGCCCGCCGGGCCTTCGATTCGCAGATCGGCGGTCCGTTTGCCCGCGACCAACTCGCCGCGGGCCAGCGTGCCTTCGGTGTCGGTGCGGTTCGCCCATTTGGTGAGCCCGTCGAGGAATCGGGCCTCCAGTTCGCTTTCCACCTGATCCCCACAATGAGATCTGGTCGTGTCGCTCACTTCCCCGACGGCCCAGTCCTCGAGCAGTTCGTTCAGCATCTCCAACGCGTCGAGACGGCTGACCTTGTCGTACCACTCGGATTTGTCGTTGGGGATGTGGGAGAGCAGGCAGCGGTGGCAGGCGGCCCGAGGCGGGAGTTCTTCCTGACATGGGCAATTGGCCACGACACCGCGGGCTGCGGTCAGCACGTCACGGAAATTGTCCGAACTGGCCAGCCGGTGCAGATATCCGGTACCGCCCGGCAAGGTGTCGTGCAGGACCAGGAAACGCCGGCGACGTCCGGTGTCCTGGTCGGGCATGGTGGCTGGTCGCGATCTGCAGATGCGCCGGGTCGCCGCCGTAATTGCGGGCCACGCCCGCCATCAGCGCGGTGTGGAAACTCGCTGATCTTTCCTCGGCTCGCAGGGTGGCAACCGGCAGCAGGATGCGCAGCGCCTCGGTTTCCAGTTCGTGGGCCAGGATCAGCCGCAGGTAGTCGGCGTCCTGCGCCGAGCGGCGATACGGGCACCATGGTCGGTGGTGTTGCCGCGACTTCTCCCAGATCGACGGCGCGACAAGGCCGTTCGACGACCCGACAGGCGGGCCGTCCACGGTGGTGCCGCCACAGGCGGGGCAAGTGTGGAACGGATTCAGCCGCAAGTCTTCTCCGGCGAACCGGTCGCCGGCCGGGCGGTCGTAACGGGTGGTGCCGAGGTTGAAACGACGGACCGCCGCACGCCGGGTGAAGTCCACGCCGAACACAGCTTTGGTGTGCCGCCAGGAGCCTTCGGCGATATCGGCGGGGTCGATGTCTACGGCCGTGACGGTTTCGTAGTACCGGCGTTTGCGGTCGTCCTGGTCGTCGCGGATGCGGGCGTCGTCGCGGCGGTCGTGCGCCGATACTCGGGTGGGGCGCAACACCTTGTGCAGAGCGTCGGCGTCGCCGATCTCGCGGGCCTTACAGCGCGGGCACGGTGAGATGTCCTCCACCGCCCGTGAGGTGCGGACGTACCCACAGTCGGGGCACACCCGCCAGTGTTCCCACGCCTGCCGGTTCGGGGTGCCGACGTCCAGCCCAGTGATCTCGTGCTGGTAGCCGCGCATGTAGAAGGTGTTGCCGGGGCGAGTTCGGTGAGCGCGGTGCTGGACGGGCGGCGGTATTCGCGGACCTCGCTGTGATAGTCGCGGTCCCCCTTCGGGTTTCCTCGTCCCAGGTGATGGTGGCTTCCAGCGCAGTCGCGGTGTCGATGAGCGAATAGTTGGGCAGCAGGCCGAGTTCCACCATCGCTCCCTGCGCGCTCTGGCTACCGATCTCGTTGATGCGCTTGTTGATCGCGTGCCGTTCAGCTTTCATCGAGCGCTTCACGATCTGGTTGTCCGCGTCGTCCTGCGAGGTTTTCAGCGCGGCGTCGATGAGTGACAACCGTTCCCGCAGATCGGCCAGCCGCTCGCCCCAGCTTTGTTCAGCCTCCCGCACCGCCTCTGCGAGACCAGAGACTGCGAAGGCGCGCAGGTCGTCGGCCGCGCTCTGCGAGACGGTGTCGCCGAACAGGTCGAGGAACGGCTTGACGGAACGCGAGGCGAGCGCGGCGGGTACGAAGCCTGCCAGCCAACCGGTTTCGCCGAACAACGCCGAGGCGCGGCGCGGCAGCGGCAGCACGCCCGGTAACCGATCTCGGGCGGCGAGGTCGACCAAGTGCGCCACATACTGGCGGTGCAGGATCTCCACCGCTGACAGGTAGCTGCCGGGTGGGATGATCTCACCGTCGATCATCGACAGCGGCTGATCAATGAAGTACAGGTCCCGCGGTGTGCGGCCGACAAGCGTCACCAGGAAGGCATTACCGGTCTTGCGCCCGGCGCGACCGACGCGCTGAATGTAGTTGGCGGGCCCGGGCGGCAGCGAGGCGAGCACAACCGCGGACAGGTCACCGATGTCGATGCCGAGTTCCAATGTGGGAGTGCAGGACAGGACGTTCGGGTCGTTGTAACGCTTTCCTTCCTTGAACTGCTGTTCCACCTGCTCGCGCTGGGCACGGGTCAGCGAACCGGTGTGTTCGGCGGTGACCACCCGGAACGGCTTGCCCAGGTACAGGTGCCGGTAATAGTCGTTGTGGTCCAGCAGTCCGCGCACGGAAAGCGTTCCACCGCAACGGTATCGCGGGCAGGGCTGATCGAACCAATCGTCGATCCGCTCCGGGTGCACCGTCTGCTGCCAGGAGCAGCGGTCGCAGCCGATGCCCGCGTCGGCCACCTCGTCATGTTCCAGGAAGCGGACCTGAATATGGCCCGGCTGCAAACCATAGATCTGCGTAGACCCGTCTCCGGCAACGCGTTTGGCGATCACATGCTCGGCGGCGAGTATGGGCAGGAACTTCGACAGATATTCCCCCGCCTGCCCGCGCGCCAGGCCCAGACAGCGTGACGCCCAATCCTGCATCCAGCCCTGATCGGATTCGATACCGTCGAATTCGGAGCCCTTCTTGGCGCGGTCACGCACGAAGGTCGGCGCGGACAGTCCGCGCGGGAACGCGGGCATACCGTCCGGGCGGCGGCCCCAGATGGTGCCGAACCGCTTGGTACCCGCATTCGCGATCCAGCCGTCCAGCCACTGGTGCTTGATCGCACCACGGTAGCGCATACGCTCGAGCAGTCCGCGCACGAAGACGAGATAGCGTTCCTCGGTCTGCGGCTCGATGTGCCCGGACTGCACCTTCATATGCGCGTCCCGCGCGAGATCCGCTGCCAGCAAAGGGTTCTCGAGCACAACCTCGGCGGCGGCGGTGCCGGTCAGTTCTAGAGTGCGTCCCTGCCGGGACCGCAACCCGAACTCCAGGATGGTTTGGAACGCCAACCGTTCCCCGATGAGATTCCACGCCCGCGGGCTGCCGGTCGTCGTCTCCGCCAGAATCTCGTCGATTTCGGGCATATCATGCAGATCGGGAGGCACCACTGCGGGCAGCACCTCGCCCTCAGTCGCCGCGGCGGCCAGTTCGGCGATCAAGTCGTGCAACAGGATCGGCGTGTCCCCCAACCGGTCGGTGATCAGTCGTCGCAGCGAGAAGGCGTAGGAGCGGTTGGCGACGAACCCAGCCCGATGCGCGGCGTCCTGCACGGAATCGTTGAACAGCAGGGTCTTTCGCTGGTTCGGCTCGAGCTGATCACGGGCGAACAGCTGAGTGATGGCCACCGACGCCAAGCTCGCCAGACCGGCACCGAGGAATCGGATGCCTTCATCGGTATCGCAGGCCGGGCACCGGTCGTTCGCGGCCCGGTTGTTTGCCTCCGGGGTGGTGGATACATCACCCAGGACGTGCACCGTCTCATCGCTGAGGGTCTCCTGCGGATCGAACGGGCGCACCCGATCGTTCTCCAGCACAAGCAAACTGCGCAGCTTCGCCTCAACCTCCTTGTCGGTGGCCTTGATGAACGCGCGCACCCGCTTGTTCTCTGTGCCCACGTTCGCCCGATAGATCTTGTCCGGGTTCACATTCAGCTCAGCCGGATCGCGTTCCGGCGAATACGCCGCCCACCCGGAGCGACCACAATGACGGCAGTAGATCGCGGGCAACATTCGCTTGCCGCGTGGATCCACCAGCGAGTCATCGTCCATGACCGGAGGCTCGCCCTCCCAGCCGAACGCCGCCGTCGTGCTCACCATCCGCAACAAGCGCGACACCGCACGCGCCCAGACGTGCGTTTCGATGAGCAGCAGGGCTGTTTCGGATTCTCCGGGTCACGTGCCTCCGACAGCAGCGCGATGAACCGCGCCAGCGCCGCGGCCGCCTTGCGCGGGTTGTCGCGAATGGCCGCACCCCAGGTGTAGGCACCGCGCTTGGGCAGGGACTCGAGAATCTCCTCCATGGTGCGCGGCCGACCCCGGTCCTGATTGCCGTTGAGGATCTCCAGCACCGCATGGGTGAGGATGTGCTTGCGCAGGTACTGGCCCAGCTCAGCCGGATTGAGGTTGGTGTACCCGGTGACGGCTCCGGCGATATCCTCCATAGCCGTCGGAACCCGCAGCGGGTCAGGACAATTCAACAGCTCGTCCGGACTCGGCAGCGGCAGGCTGATATCCAGCTCATCCATGAATTCGTCCACGGTGAGCCGGCTCTCGCCGATGGCGGACGCCTCCGGGAACGGCACCCCGAACACCTTCTCGGCCACCCTCCGGATCTCCGAACTGTCGCCGCCCTCACCCAGAGTGGCGGAGGTTGCCACCGGGCAGATATCACCGAGCGGCTCCCCGGGCCGCGAATGCCCGGTAACGGCGGCCAAGCGGCGCAACAGCATTGCCACGTCAGTGGCCTGCGCGCCGTCGTAGGTGTGGAACTCGTCCACCACGATGTAGGCGATGCGGGCGTCCTCCCACAGCGGGAGATCATCGGCCCGCTGCAACAGCAGATCGAGCATCTTGTAGTTGGTGATGAGGATGTCCGGAGGATTGCGGCGGATCTCCGACCGCACCGTCATCACCTTCTGATAGCCCACCTCGGGGGTGTCACCGATATAGAGAGCAGCCGTGACCTGCTCCATACCGGTTTGGGTGAGCAATTCGTTGATGCGCTGCGCCTGGTCTGTGGCCAGGGCGTTCATGGGATAGAGGAATACGGCTTTGACCCCGTGGTGCCCGGCCGCGCGCTCCCGCCGGCAGTGGTCCAGGACCGGGATCAGGAACGACTCGGTCTTACCAGAACCGGTTCCCGTGGTGATCAACGACGGCTCGGCGTTCTTACCCAGGGTGCTCAGGCGCTGCCACGCCCGCGCCTGGTGCAGGTGAGGGACGAAACCAGCGGGCGTCCACTGCAAAGGGTTTCGCCACTTCTTCTCGTCCACCTTGCGAAACTTGGTGCGGATTCGCAGGTACGGGCCACGGAAGATGCCTTGCTGAGGGTCCTCGAGGAAGCGTTCGAGGGCCTCACGGACAGTCGGCTCGGCAAGGGCGAAGGTTGTCGTAAGGTACTGCGTGAGGCTTTTGCGCAGCTCCTCCGCCGCAAGGGTGGGCTTCATTCGGCACCGTCCTCATGCGGGGATTCACCTGGCACAGGCCAGCCTGCATCGGCCAGCCGCTGGGCGAAAACTGCATGCGCTTGGCGGTATTCGGCTTCGCGGTCGGCCTTGTAGAACGGGGCCTCATAACCTTCTGGTGCCGGTGCGTCAATTTCAGCGTCTAGATGTTCTTGAAGCTTCTCAAAGTGATCCTTCGTTTGAGAATATCCAAAAGCATAGGGATCTGCAGCAATACGCCTGCCGGCAGCATCGAACCACATGGCGGATTCTCTATCGCCAAGAATTGGGTACCGTCCACGAAATATCGCAACCAGGTGATCAGCAGTCATACCGAGCCACAAGGCGACAATTGTATCGATCTCCACCAGTGCAGCACGGCGTTCATATTCAGACCGCAGCGGCGTGTCCAATCTCCATTCCGGCAATACGTTTCTAATCGGTTGAATCTCACTCCACTTCACAGCCCAGGCTTCATTACTCCAAGCTGGATCATAAAGCTCCCGCCATAGGGCTGCGTAATCACCCGTCAAACAATTCAAACGCAGAGTACGGAGCAGTAGCGCTGAGGCTAGAGGATGATTAGGATCCGCCGCAGGCATCCCCAAGGCTTCCGCCTTCTGAAGATCAGCGCGACCGGTTATCCGCAATAGATAGTCCAGCGGCAAAGCTGCCCAGAACCCCGCGGCCAATGCGGTACCCCTGCTATCCGCCAATGCTAGCGAATTCACCGTGTGGACATGCGCAGGACCAGGTGGAAATAATGCAGCAAAAAGAGATCGCTCAGTACTCTTCGGATCAATCCTTCTACGCCATAGAAGACGATAGAACCGAGTATACCTGCAGACATCGCCGCTTCCCATATTCCAGCGGTCCTGCACTCGCTCAAACTCGCTGATGCTACAAGCACGAACATATGTCGTACGAGGAATAACCGACTCTGGCAACCCAGTCAGATCCCAGGCAACCCAATCCTTGTCGTTACGAAAAGGATCATTAGGCTCCTTTGCAAACGGTGTCGCGATACCGAAATGCGTCGGCTGGACGATTACATCACTGAGAGCCCCCGGACGCCCCAGTTCACCACGGATACGACCGTCATCCTTGGATGTCTTCTCGTTGTACCCGGATGTAATCCAGGGATTCTCACCACGAAGCCTATGCCGATACGCACCTAGCGCTGCGATAGCATCCTGTTCATGCACCGATACCGGGAACAGCAATGGCGCCTCGTCGGCAGGAGATTTCGGATCGCCGCTTATAGCATTCCATCGTCCGAGTAGATCGATATCCACATGAATAATTCTATCTCGATGAGGCCTGCGATCCCAATCACCGCGGTACTTTTGGCCGGGCGCATCACCGCGCCCATCGTGCACGAATGATTCCGGAAAGGATCTAGCATCGTAAAGCTGGCTCAGGTGATCGAACCCAATATCTTGTTCAGATCCATAGATGTGGACGCCAAACTCCCGCGTACGACCGATTTCAAATGCCCAGTTTGCGGCATTAACGAAGTTTCCGTGAAGCCGAAGCCTTCGATACGCTGCCGCGCGAAGGGCTCCTTCCTTGACGCCACCAAAGTGAGTATCCGGATGTATAAGGCCAGCAACCCCCGCCGATGCAGAATTCATCCATACCCTGCTCATGAATGCGCGATAAAAATCCGGCCTAGTACCGTATAAAAGAGGATACAGCGCCTGGCTTCCGAGAAATTCTACAACGCCGCTATTGTTTGCCAGCTCGCCGAAATAGGCTGTTCGAGAATCGGTCGAGTCCAGCACCTCCGACTTTCGCATACGCCATTCCGATGCATCCGCTTTACCCGATAACTTGAACCACGGGTCCTCCTCCGCAAGAATTGCATCTTCTTGCCAGTCAGGACGGACCCAGGGCGGATTTCCTATCTGCAGGTCGAAACCACCATCGAGGAAAATCTGCGCGAACTGCAAGTCCCAGTGGAAAAACCCCTGCCCCTCAGCGATGCCCTCTGTTGCCCCGAACCACGGAAACCTCTCTCCCAGCTTGAATTCCGAGTCCATGCCCATCCATACCGGCAACTGGTCCTCATACTTTTCCAAGTCCTCCAGCTGTGTGAAGCTGGTAACGAGGGAGTCTTTGGGAACGTCCACTCGACCGAGTACCGATTCGGCGAAGTCGAGCCAGTCGTCGAGGTTCTGCAACGGAATGATGTCGCGCACGGGGTCGAGCTTCGGTCGGCGAGCTGTCTTGGGCTTGCGGGCACCGACAACTTGAGATTGGGTGTATTGGGCCAGATCGAGTTGTTCGTTGTCGATGCTGAACAGGGAATCGGTGATGTAGACCTGTTCGAAGCCGGTCGGTTCCTGGTCGGAGATCGGCTCGTCGGCCGGCAGCGCCGAAACGAAGGAATCCACAAGGGAATTGGTGGCCTGCTCGCGAGCATATCTCGGGTCGCTGCCGTTCAGCAGACCGACCTCGTCCAACGACCAGAACCACAGCGCACACCAGGCGTCCATCACCTTCTTGAGCCGCCAGTACGGCGTGCCGGGTGCGGTGAGGTCCTGGTACACCTTCTCCTTGGGCACTGCGTGCTCGGGCTGGTGCAGCCAATCAGCGCCCCACACGTCGATCTTGCGACTGATCTCACGCTCGGAGATGGTGAGCCGCTGCGTGACCAGGTCCCACAGGTATTCGACCCGGCCGGAGAGTGCCTGGAGCCGTTGGAGCTGGGATGTCTTGCGGCCGTTCGTCTTCTTGTCGGAGATCCGCTTCGCGATACCCCTCCGCCAGCTTGCCAACTGTTTGGCCTGCTCTGGTGCGAGGGCCTTGGCTTCCTTCGGTCCGGAAACCGCACCCCAGCCGTCGGCGGGGACAAGGAAATGGTGAATCATGCCCGGCGGCAGCGCCCCTGCCGAGAACGGCAGATCGTCGGGCGATTCCCTGAGCCACGTCCCCGAAAGCACCTGCGGCGCGCTGTAAATTTTGCGGCCCGCCCCGATCAGCGAGTTGCCCCGCCGAAGGTGCAGACCGAACCAGGGCGCTTGCAGCCCCGGATGCATGACGTTGAGCCAGAGGGAGACCTCCGCTAGTTCAACTGCCGTCTCATTGAGGTCGACGCCGTACGAGTTGTGCAGAGCAATATAGGCTTTTGCCTTCTGCAACTCCTCCTCGTAGCGTTCCGGGTCGATGTCGACCCCAAGTTCACGTTGACGCCGCTTCAGGTATTCCGCCGCTACCTGGTTGATGGCTTCGTTGAGGAACGCGCCGGAGCCGAGGGCGGGCTCACAGATCTTCCAGCCCAGGATCTCCTGCGCCGTCGTGGTCGTATCGTCCTGATCGAGGCGGTATTTCAGCGCGAGCTGAACGGTGACGCTGGTCAGCGATTCGGGGTGTAGTAAGAGGCGCTGGTCTCGCGATCGCGACCGGCGAGGCGGTAGACGAAAGAGCCCGTCAGATACCGCACTTTCTCATCGGATTTCGTGCCGTCATCATCCACCCGCCGGACGAATACGTCATCCGGATACTCGCTCTCCTTGGACTTCGGGATCATCCAGGATCCGTCCTTGGGATCGCCGTTCTTGGCGACCTCGTACAGGTCCTCAGTGGCGATAAACCCGGTGTAGGACATCAGCCCCTCATACACCGCGCCGAGCTGGTTGATGCCCAGCTGGGCATAGGAGATGAACCCGCCGCGCTCCCTGCGCCGTCCCTTGGCCAGCATGAGCTTGCGCAGCACCTGGTAGAGGCAGGCGTTGCGCAGCCGGGTGTCGATGGTGCGACCTTCCTCGTCGTCGATGACGAGATCGGAGCGGATGAGACCGATCGCCGCGGGCTCGAACAGGTCCGAGCGCATGGGTTCGAAGCGCAGGCCCTCGTCTTCGAGAAACGTGTTGTCGGCGGATAACTTCCCCGTCTTGGCCAGCTCCTCTTCGGCGGCCCGTTTCGCGGCGAGCTCCTCAACCGTGCGCGGCCGATGTCCCTTGTTAACCAACTTGAAGAGTAGGTTCAGCGACTCGTACAGGTGCAGGCGTGATTCCTCCCCGCTGAGGTCGCGCACCACCAGATCACCAAGCCGGGCCAGGCTGTAGCCGCGGCTGTAGTCCTGGTCGTCGGTGGGCAGGATACCCAGTTCAGGTCGCGCTTCGGCGTAGAGCAGGAACAGGATTCGGTACAGGTAGCGCAGTGATTCCCGGCCCAGCTCCTTGGCGAGAGCGGCGGGTTCCATGATGTCCTCGGGGCGGGCGCCCTGCTCGCGGATGCGGTCGAGGACCTCGTTGGCGATGAGCTCAACCGATTCCTTGAGACCGTCGCGCAGTTCCTTGGAGACGCCGACCGCGTGGTTGCGCGAGTTCTTCAACAACTCGGCCAGGGGTTCGGAGCCGCCTTCGGCGGGCGGCAGCAGCGAGTCCGCGCCGAACAAGGCGGCTATGACCGACAGTTCGTCGATGTCGTTGCGGCCCAGGGCGATATCGAGGCTGACGCCGAGGTAGCGGCCCTCGCCCCAGGTGGCGCGGTCGGCGAGGATCACCACACCACCGGCGAGGATGAGCACGTAGCGCAGCTGCTGCTTATTCGCGAACAGCCACTTCGCCAGCTTCGCGCCGGACGTGATCTCCTCACGAAGGCCGACTGCCACGGGAGCGAGGAGCCGTCCGGCTTGATCGTCGTCGAGAGCGGCGTCCACATCCACGGCCCAACCGCATTCGATGGCGATCAGCTGATCGTCTGCATAAGCGACGGCGACGGGGTCCTCACCGCGCGCCGTCAGGACGGGCAGCTCCCGTTGCTGGGCGTCGAAACCGAAGGCGCGCAGCATCTCACCGTGCAGCTCATGCAGCTTCTTGCGCTGCTCGACCAACTCGCGCCCGGTGAGCGGTTCGCCGTCGCGGCGGCGGGCGTCGAGGTCGGCGAAGAAGGGGCGGTCGGCGAAATACGATTTACGGAGGGCGCGCAGTCCCTGCCGCGGGGTCACCCGGGCCGACTTCTCCGGGGTCTCGGCATCGGAATCCGTTCCGGCCGTTCGCTCCTGCCGATGCTGCTTCTCGCGCTCGGTCCAGGCGGCCAGCAGACCGTCCTTCTTCTTCAGGTCCTTCGGCAGCACCTCGGCCAGATAGTGCGCCGAGAAGTAGTCGCCGCGATTGGTGATCGAGTCGAGCCTCACCGGGCTGCCTCCTGTTCCGGAACGAGTACGGCCAGCACCCGCAGCAGGGGCACGCCGGAAGTCTTCATATCGTCGAGCAACTGCCGCTGGCGCTCGACGGTGTCGGCGACGACCTTTCCCTTGTCGTCCTTGCCCGACACGGGCAAGCCGTCGAGGGTGAGCTGCTCCCAGGTCTGGAGCTTGTCGCGGTAATCGTTCAGCGGCGCTACGACCTTGGCGTCGTACTCGCCGCGGCGGGCTTCCAGGTGGGCGCGCGCGATGGCCACGACGTCGCCGACGCGGGCCTGCAGCGGGGCGAGGTCGATGGCGCGCAGAGTGTTGGTCATGCCCGGCCCGACCTTGGCCTCGCCGAGGACCTCCGGCATCGGCCGCGGCACGACGCCCTCGCCGTCGACGGCCATCCACTCCACCACGGTGGGCTGTCCCAGCGAGTTGGAGTAGATGCCCTGGATGAGGAACACCGGTTCGTCGACGGCGGCCTCGATCACCGGAGCCTGCTGCCGGCCGAGCTGGACCAGGACCTTGTCGGTGACCCAGTCGACCAGCGGATGCAGGTCCGACAGGTAGGCGATGGCCGGCCACATCATCTTGGTGTCGCGGGCCTCGGTGAGCTTGCGCTGCGCCAGTTTTCGGTCGAAGGTGACCTTCATGCGGTCGCGCACCCGGTGCATGCGCAGGTAGTCGGCGGGCAGCGCGGACAGGCGACGAACCAGATCCGTCGGCGGTGTGAACGCCAGCATCTCCCCGTCGTCCTCGAGGTCGTCGAGCAGCCTCAGCGCGTCGATGGACTCCTTGACGAAGGCCTCCGTGCTGTCGAAGAGATGCGGCGCGTCGGCGCGCGCCGGGTCGGCGTCGACCTGCTCGACGCCGACCGAGCCGAGCAGATCAGCGAGCACGTCATCGAGCGGCCGCACGTCCAGAGAGTCCTCAACGGTCTTGCCCGCCAACAGGTCCTGTTCCAGGCGACGCTCCTCGCGTTCGGGGCGGTACTCGCCGGTCACCGTCTCCACCGTCCCGAGACTGCGGTGCGCCGCTTCCTCCTTCGCGAGGAGCTTCTCCGCGACCGTCCGGTCGTCCTTGGCGCCCTCCACGTCCGAGGTGAGAATGAGGGCGTCGAACTGCGGCTGGCGCGTCTGCCCGTAACGATCGATGCGGCCGTTGCGCTGCTGAATCCGGATCAGGCTCCACGGCACGTCATAGTGGATCAAGTGGTTGCACTGATGATGCAGGTTCACACCCTCGGAGGTGACATCGGTGGTGACGAGCACCCGAACCGCACTGTCGGACAAGCCGAATCCCTCGATGATGTCCGTCTGCGTCTGGTCGGACATGCCGTTGCCGAGCAGCTTGTCCACCGCACCGGCGGGCAGGCCCAGTTGGCGCGGCAACACGGTGTGCAGCCAGTTGACGGTTTCGATGCTCTCGGAGAAGACCACCACACGGGTGCGGCTCCTGGGGCCGATGCCGATGTCCCGCAGCCGCTCGACCAGTGCGGCCAGCTTGGCCGAATCGCCATCGGTCATGCGAGAGGTCAACTGCTGCAATACTTTCAGCGCGTCAATCTCCCACTGTTCCTCGGCGGATCGCAACCGGTTGGCCACCGTTTTGGCCAGGGCCTGGTGCGAGGACAGGAAGGATTTGAGCAGGGTGTAGGGGAACAGCCGGTTCGCGGTGCCGACCACCGGCCCGCCGAGTCGCTGCTCGCCGGCCAGCCACACGCTGGTCAGCTCGGCGAAGATCTTCTCCTCCGCTGGTGTCGCCGTGCAGCGCACCGGCACCGACGGACCCCGGTCCGGCCACTTGGTCCCGATCTGGTTGCGCACCTCCGAATCGGTCTTGGTGCGCCGGATGTACAGGTGCTCGATGTCTTTCGCCTGATACGTGGAGCTGTCGGCGATGGCCGCCGGATCGAGCATGCGGATCAGCTCGGCGAAGGACTCGCTATTGCCGTTGTGCGGGGTGGCGCTGGCCAGCAGCAGTGCGTCCGTCTGTCGCGCCAGCAGCCGGGCCAGTTTGTTGCGCAGGCTGGTCTCGCCGATCAGATTGTGCGATTCGTCGATGACAACCGCGTCCCAGTTCATCTTCTCGAGATGCTGACCGTACTTGCCCTCGTTCTTGAGTGTGTCGATCGAGACGATGACGCGCTTGTAGTACAGGAACGGGTTGCGTCCGGCCGGGATGTCGCGCTGAATGCGTTCGATGCCAACCGAATCCAGGCGCACCAGCGGGATGGCGAACCGGGTCCACAACTCACGCTGGAACTGTTCGAGCACCTGCTGCGGGGTGACCACCAGGATGCGTTCGCCACGTCCGCGCCGGATCAACTCCGCCAGGATCAGGCCGATCTCCAGCGTCTTGCCCAGGCCGACCACATCCGCGAGCAGGATGCGCGGGCGCAGGGCTTCGAGAGCCTTCACGGCCGGGCGCTGTTGATAGGCAAGCGGATCCAGCAGGAACCGGTCGGCCAGCGCCAGCCCCTTCTCGGTCTGCGGCAGTGGCGTACGGCGCAGCACGGCTTCCAGGAACAGCCGGCTCTTCGCGAAACGCGGAGTGTCGTCTTGCTCGAGGATGGTGTCCTCGGGCCGCAACAGGCTGATCTGGTCCAGTTCGGTGAAGAACACCGCTTCCTCGTCGCGGACGAACTCCGACGCGCCGACAGCGGTGACGCGGTAGCTGTCACCGTCTGCGTGCCGGAACTTCGCGCAGGTGCGGACGATCCACTCGGCGTCACGAACTTCGATCCGGGCACCGGGCGGGTAGGCGGTTTCGATCACTGTGCTCCTCGAGCTGTTCAGAAACGGGCAGTGGATGCGTAATTGGTGCGCAGTCGCTCGGCGAGCTTGTGAATCACCGAACCGGGCGGTGCGAAGCTCGACAGATCCTTGCGTTGCGGTCGCTGCGGCGGAGTGGGTTCCAGCGGGTCGGAGTCGCGCTCGACGTAGGTGGCGACGGCCAGGTTTCGGATCGCCGGCGGCACTTGGCCGCCGATCAATTGCGTGAACCAGTCGTGCAATTCGGTGACGGCCGGACGGGCGGCCGGATCGAAGGCGAGCATCCGGCGCAGGAACGGCTCGAATGGCTCCGGCACGCCGCTCAGATCTGGCGGCGTAGTGGGATCGGTGATCTTGTGCATCAGCGCGATTGCCACCCGGTCATGAAACGGGAACCGCCCGGTGAGCACGAACATCAGGGTCGCGCCGAGCGCGTAGACGTCGACCGCGGCGGTGAGGCTTCGCGGCGTGGTGATCTGCTCGGGCGACATACAGGCTGGGGTGCCGAGCGGGAATTGACTGCTGGTGAGGTCGGTGGGGCCGTCCAGGAACGCGGCCAATCCGAGGTCGATGACTTTCGGACCTTCGCGGCCCATCAGGATGTTGCCCGGCTTGAGATCCCGATGCAGCAGTTCGGCGGCGTGAATGTCGGCGAGCGCCTTCGTCAGCAACAGGCCGAGGATCGCGGTCTGCTCCGCGCCAAGCGGGCCGCGCTCTTCGATCAGCTCCTTGAGATTGAGGCCGCGAATGTACTCGATGGCCAGCCAGGGCTTTTCCTCGTCCTCGTCGGACGCCGCCAGCAAGGACGCCACATGAGGGCTCTGTACGGACCGCAAGGCGTCCAGTTCGCGCGCGAATCGTCCGCGCACCTCGTCACGACCCAGCAGATCCTCACGAATCACCTTGACGGCCACCGCATCTCCGTCGTCGGTGACGCCGAAATAGACACGGCCCATACCGCCGTTACCGAGCCGACCACGAATCGCGACCGCGCCGATCCGTTTGGGATCGGCGTCCTTCAGTCGCTCCACCGGCTCCTCCCCTCGATTTCATCGGGTGGGTTCAACGCACCGGCCGTCAGACCAGACACAACGAGACCCACGTACTTGCCGGTGGATTCGGCGGCTTGCCGGGCGACCGCATGTAATTCGCTCATGCGCCGGAAGGCCGAGCCGTACCCCCCTTGTTCGGACAACGGCAGCATCGGTATTCGAAGCCGGTTCGTTTCGGTACGAGTCGCACCGGAAATCCCGGAGGTCGCGCCCGTGTCGGCGTTGGCGGCGAAGCCCGCCAGGAACCATGGATCGAGCTGCAGCGGGTCCGGGCGCAGTACGATCACGCCCGATCCCGCGACGACACCGGCGTCGGCCTGATCGGCTACCCGTGTGGGGAGAACATCCGAACGGGTGCCGCGAACCACCGGCAACAGCACATCGCCAGCCTCGATCACCACGACATTCGACGTTAAGGCCAGGTCGCCGACGACCTCGGAGGCACGCACCCCCGTAACGAGATCGCGGCCGGTCAACATCGGCTGCGTGGTGTCGACCCGGTCGGGTATGACCTGATTCGCGCCAACCGGTGTCGTGCGCAGGATCCGCACCGCGCCGCGCTGCGCCAGATCGGAGATGGTGACCGTACGCAATGACTTCTGTTGTGCGGCAGACCAATCACTGGTCGCGCCGAAATCGGCGTGCAGCCTGTCGACCTGCTCCGACAGTGTCGCTTCCGTCTCCGCGATCTGTGCGAGCAGTGCCGCGGGATCCAGTGGTGCGCGGGTGTATCGGCCCGGGGTGAGATCGACAGCGTCATCGAGCAAGGTGATCACCGGTACCGCCGCGGCAATGTCCGGAATCGCGGCGAACGCGTCCGGATCCGCATCGAAGGCCCGCCAGGCCGAGACCGCTCGATCAGCGAACGCATCGAAGGGTTCCCGCTCGGCCGATGCCTCAATGAAAAGCACCTTCCCCGCTGGTATCCGGTCGGTGTCGGGACGGCGCAGCACCCACAATTGCAATGGGATCGATGTCCATGGAAGCACCGCGCCCGGCAGCGCTATGACGGCCTGCAATGCTCCCCCTCGCAGCAGGGCCGCCCGGATACGACGGCCCGAGGTTCGGAAAGCCACCCCGGGAGGCAGCACGAACACGGCGGTGCCTCCCGGCCGCAAGTGGGAGAGTCCGTGCTGCACCCAGGCCAGCTCCGAGTCGATACGGACCGGTTCGCCGTATTCCCATCGGGAGTCGAATCGCAGTTGGTCGGCGCCCCAATCACGTTGGCCAAATGGCGGATTGCACAGCACCGCGTCCACGTGCAGATCGGCGAAAGCGTCCGCGAGCAGGCTGTCGCCGGTCATGATTCGCGGTTCGACACCGGCCTCCAAGGCCACCAGCAGTCGCGCCAGTTCCGTCTGTACCGGCAACACATCCTGCCCGTACAGCTCGACCGCACCCTGCCGGGCCGCCTCGATCAGCAGGCCACCGCGGCCGCAAGCAGGATCGAGGACGCTGTGAGGATAGCTTCCCGATGGCTCTGGGAGGAGCTGTGCCATCAAACGCGCGAGCGGTTCGGGCGTCCAGTGAGCACCGGCCTCCAGCGAGCCTTGCAACGCGCGCTCCGCCAGCGCTTCGAGCACTGTGCGCGCGCCGGCATCGGCCGTCACCGCCTGTATGGCGGACAGCAGCTCCGCCGAGAGCTGCGGAGCTGCTGTACCACCGGCCAATTCACCATGCTCGACATGGACAGAGGCCAGTAGTGGCAGCACGTCCTCAGGACGCACGCGCGCCTGCACCAAGGTGCGGAACTCGGACAGCGGGGAACGCGTCGCATCGATGCCACGCGCGGCAACCCAAGCTCTCACCTCGTCGAAGTCGAACAACGGACGGGCTTCCGTGCCACCGGCAATTGCCGGAAAGTCGGAGTGCCGACGCCTCCAGTTGCTGACTGTGGCCCGAGTGACATCGGCATACCGCGCGATATCGGCCGCCGTAACCAGGGGTTGATCTCCCATCGCCCTCCTTTCGCCGCTTCGATCTTAACCAAGCGCGAGGCCAAGTCAATTCCCCAAGGATTGATTGACAATGTATTCATGTCTGCTTAGTCTCGGTTGCGACGCCTGACCAAGCGGCGTCAACTCGAAAGCTCACGACGGGGGCAGCACCTTGAGCAATCACGGCACCTTCTGTAGATCGCGCCACCATCACCGGCAGCGTCGCTCGCACGGCGTCCGTCGAGCTCTCGCTCTTCGCAGCGGCGAGGACTTGACAAACCTGCCGCTGTTCCCAGCCCATCCATGCCCCACCGGCAAGCTGCGCTACGTCAATCAACTGGAGGCGGGCACCGTCCTGTCCGGCATCCACCGACCGGGATCGACACGGCGCGAACGGCGTTCATACGCCTGCCCTGACTGCGCGGGCTGGCATCTGACCAGCTGGTCGCTCGAGGACTACGCGAAGAGCTCAGCCGCGGTGAATGAGCACGAAACCGCACCCGCCGTATCGGCCTCGGAGCAGGAAACGCCCCATCGGCCCACGGTCTTCGAATTGTCTCCGACAGTCCGCACGGCAATTCCGACCCCGCTCGAAGTCGCCATGCGAACGGTACCGATCACCAGGACCGAAGCCACACATTGCAAACCCGCCACGGCAACACTCTGCCGCGATGCAAAGCACGAGTCGCCTCGTCGCCGCGCGGCCTTGCTCTTCCGCTTGCGCGCCGCATCGAGCTGGGCGATCCACTGCGCGCGTTGCATGCGCAGATAGATCGGCCGCCGACTGCAGCGTCCTTCGCTCAGGACGGCAGCCTCGCTCCACAACGCGAATCGCCCGAAACACCCAGCAGGCAACACTCGCGCATCCTTCGCCGATCGGCACTTGGCATGCGCTGCTTCACGAACCAAACCCTTGATTCCCTCATCGCGGGCGCCTCGCGTGGCCTGCCCACCGTCAGGAGTGCACGTGATCGCCGGATTGTCCTTCGCCGCCTTCGATATCGAAACCGCCAATCCCAGTTGGGGCAGCATCTGCTCGATCGGGGTGGCCACGGTTCGGGACGGGCGGCTGGTCTCCGCCCGGTCGTGGCTGTGCCGGCCGCCCAGCGCACTTGACCATTTCGCGGAGCGGAATGTGCAGATTCACGGCATCCGCCCCGGCATGGTCAGTGATGCACCGGCGTTCGCACAGCGGCTGCCTGAGGTTCTGCGCGAGGTCGGGGACCTCCCCGTCGTTGCCCACAATGCGAAGTTCGACATGGGCAATGTCCACCGGGCTTGCGGCTACAGCGGAGTCACCACGCCCGATTGGCGATTCGGGTGTAGCTGCGAATGGTCTCGGCGTCAGCTCTCGACGCTCGCCAACCACAAGCTGAAGACCGTAACCCGGGCCCTGGGCGTCGAATTGAAGTCCCATCACGAAGCAGCAGCCGATGCCGCCGCGGCCGCCGAGATCACCATCAAGCTCGCGGACCTGTCGGGTGCGCGCAACCTCACCGAGCTCGCTCGGGCGACCGGAACCCGGCTCGGCCGGATGACCCACGCGGGAGTCGTGAGCTGCCGCTGAATCCAGCCCTTCACGACATAGCGAGATCCAACCAAAGGAGAAAACTCGTGAACGAAAATCGTTCCGGAGCGCATTTCGACGAGACTACCGCCGCGATTGTGATTGATCGGATCACTGTGCGGGACAAGGACGTCGCCCGCGAGGCTCAGCGCTGGACCTCCGGTGAGCGCGGGCCCATCGTCGATGACCCCGTCGTCCTCGCCCGCGCGGACCTGTCCGAGTTCGTCACCGAGGCCGTCAAGATCGGCGCGCACGCGTTGTCGGCCACCGGCCAGGCGCAGGAGGCGCAGGCGATCGAGCGGATGCTGAAAGAGGTTCGCGAGCAGGCCACAGAATCCAATGAACGGGCAGCCGAAGTGACCGGCGATGCGGTCCGGTACGCGTCGGACACCGTAGCCAAGGCGGCCGATGCCGCGAAGAAGTCGATCGCCGAGGTGGATACCGCCTGCCGCAGGGAATTCCACGCGGCGGTGGCCGACGCGACGGCGCGGATGACTACCGAACTCGGACGGCTGTTCGGCGGAACCAACCCGGAACTCATCGCGCGCCTGCAGCCGGTCCTCGAGCGGTTCGGTGTAGACCTCGAAGCCAAGGTCAAGGCTGAGACCACCGAGTTGCTCGGTATGGCCACCAAGCAGTTCGACGTCAGCGACCCGACCTCGCCGATGGCCAAGCACGCCGCCGCGCTCGACGAACACAGACGAGGCATCACGCAGGAGATCGAGCGGAGCCACACCGACCTTTCCAAGAAGGTTGACGATCTGACCGCGGCGCTGCGCCTCAAGGAGGCGAAAAACTCTGTGGCGCAGGTAACCACGATCAAGGGCGTCACCTACGCCGATCGGCTGCCCGCGGTGCTGCAGCCCATCGCCACCGGGTTAGGCGACGAGTACATCGACACGAGCAAGTTCGCCGGCTCGGTCTCGCGCTCGAAGAAGGGCGACGGTCTGCTCAACGTCAACGGCGGGGACACCCGGGTGGTAATCGAAATGACCGACTCGGCGCGCACCGGTTGGACCGACTACTTCGACGAAGCCGAACGGAACCGCAAGGCCGTGGCCGCGCTCGGCCTGGTGCGGACCGCGGAACAGAATGCGGGCGAGACGATCCGGATGCTCGGCGCGCGTCGCATGGTGCTTGCCTTCGACCCTGACAACGACGACGCCGACCTGCTCCGCACCGTGGTGATGATGCTCCGGGCCTGTGCAATGACCGCCACCACGCGGACCGGCACTCATCGCATCGCTACCGCCGAGGACAAGATCCACGAAGCCGTCGCCCAGCTCGCCAAGATCGGCGAGGTCAAGAAGACGGCCGGGCACATTCGCAACAACGCGGACAAGATTGAAAAGGCCTGCACCGCCATCACGTCCATTATCGATCGGCTCCTCAGCGACGCGCTCTCCGCTCTCGCCGCGGCGGCCGAGCCGGACAACCTCGCCGTGACCGAACGGGGCGTCGCGTAGGCGATTTGAACCCTGCAATGCCGCAAATCATCCTCAACACAAACCTTTTCGAGGAATCATGTCCAGACGTTTGATCGCGGTCGGCTCGCTGGCGGCCGGTTTGATCATGACCACCGCCGGATGCGGCAGCAACACCACGCCTCCCGCGGTCGTTGCGACTCCCGGTCCGGCACGGGCCATTACGACGGTCGCACCGAAGCCGGCGTTCCGGCCGACCCCCGACCAGATCAGCTTGTCGCTCAAGGTCGTGAAGAAGACCTGCTACGGCTCGGCCGGCTGCAATGTCTTCGTCCAGATCGACCCGAGCTTCGGCTTCTCGGAGGACATCCCCGCGGGTCAGAAGTGGACCGTGATCTACGAGATCGACGGCGGGGAAGACGGACCCAAGACGAACTCCTTCGTCATCAGCCGGGGCAGTGCGACCGGACAGGTGAACTACCGGTTCGACAAGAAGGAACTGGTCAGCACCAGTGGGCCGAATGATGTGCTCACTGCGATCGTGACCGACGTGATCGCTGGCGATGCGTCCTGAACAACCCATCCGATGGGGTGGCGATTGCGATCTCATCTCTTATCTCTCAAAGGAATTCAACAATCATGACCAATCCGAACATGCCCCAGCAGCCCTGGCCTGCTCAGCCGCAGCCCCTGTACTACCCGCAGCCGCCGAAGAAGCGGAAGGTCTGGCCGTGGGTGCTGGGTGGGTTCTTCGCGTGCATCGTCTTGCTCTTCGGTGGTTGCGTCGCATTGATCGGGGGTGCGGCGCACGAGGTGGCGAAGCAGGAGGAGAAGCGCACCACCGCGGAACCGGTCGGGACGACGGTGCGGGACGGGAAGTTCTCGTTCCACGTCACGCGGATGGATCCGCCGGTAGCGAGCGTGGGGACCAACGAGTTCATGAAGCGGGATGCGCAGGGCGAGTTCGTGCTCGTGTACGTGGAGGTCACCAATGTCGGGGACAAGCCGCAGAGCTACTTCGGTGACAACCAGAAGCTCATCGACGACCAGGGGAAGGTTTTCTCCAATGACTCGATGGCGGCGATGAATCTGAACAAGGACCTGATGACCGACATCAACCCGGGCAACGCAGTCTCGGTGATCCTGGCCTTCGACGTACCGAAGGGCACGGCGCCGGCCGCGGTCGAGTTCCATGACTCGGCGTTCTCGGGCGGCGTTCGCGTGGCGGTCGAGTAGCCCACGAATCGGCCGGGCTTCGGTAAATCTCGGCCTCCGATTGACCACCCTCACTTCAATTTTGGAGAAGCCATGACTATCTCGATCGATCCTCGAGTCCTGTCCAAGCCGCAGGATTCCAGCACCTACCTCGCGCTCAAGACGACTCAAGGCGGACGGTCGGTGTACTCCACTCGCGTCCCCCTGCTCGATCTGCCCACGATCCTGCCGGTGCCCGACCCGAACAATGTCGACAAGGACAATCGCAAGGTGGACCGGTTGCACGCCAAGCACTTCGGCGAGTACCTCGACGCCAAGCAGGATTGGGTCGCACCCGCTCTGCTGGCACGGGACGGCGGCGGTTGCGTATTCCAGCAGGCGGACGACGAAGGGCGGGTCGGCTATCTGACCGTGCCGTGGGCGATCGGCGGAATCGCGGCGCTGCGCACGATCGACGGGCAGCATCGGGTGCTCGGGGTGAGTATCGAGAAGCAGCGCATCACCGACGCCATCTCCGCGATCGATCGGGAGCTGGCCCGCAAGGTCAGCGTCGAGAAGGCCGCCAAGCTGCAGGCCGATCGGGACAAGCTGGTGATGCAGATGACACGGCTCAAGCAGGAGTACGTCGGGCTCGACATCTACGTCGAACCGGATCCGATCAAGGCGCAGCAGATGTTCGTCGATGTCGCAGACAATGCGAAGGGAATCAGCAGCGCGGTGCGCGCCCGCTTCGACAACTACAAGGTCGCGAACCGGACGCTGTCGGACGTCATCGACCATCCGCTGCTGAAGGGCCGCGTCGACGCCGAGCAGGACCGGATGACGGTGAAGAACCCGAACCTACTGGGCGCCAAGCATGTTGCCGACATCACCCGCGCGGTCATCGCGGGCGCGGGCCGGCCGATCACCAAGAAGGCCGAGCTGACCTTCACTGACGGCGAGGTCATCGAACAGGTCAAAGACTTCTTCGACATCATCTCGACGTCATTCACCGATCTCGCCGCGATCACTGAGGAGGACCTCGATGGTTCACGGCGGGCGGACGAGCTGACCATGTCGCAGCGGGTGCGGCGGACCTCGTTGCTCGGATCGGTCGGCATGCTGCGGGTACTCGGCGGCGTGTTCCATGACTTGCGGGCCGGCGACAGTCCCGCGGAGCTCGACGACATCGCGGAGTTCTTCAAGCGCCTTGATCCGCATATGGCCGCACCTGTCGCGGAGTCCAGCATCTGGCGCGCCACCGATGCGCACGCCGACTTCGAGCCCAGCGCCTCCGCCCCGATCATGCGCACCCAGAACATCATTCATCTGGTCGGCGTGATCACCGATTGGTACCGGAAAGAACCGGCGGGACTGTAAACAGGAACCGAAGCCCGGAGTGGCATTGCACGCGGATCTCGGATTCGACAGCACGCGAAAGATCGACCAGGAGTGCCGTTCAGCATGCAGGACAAACGTCTCGTCCGGACCGCCGTACTCGGCGACCGACTGTCGACCTCGCCGTTCTACCTTCCCGACAGCCGACCGGACGCCGACCGCGTCGTCGAGAAGTTCACCCGCGACGCCTTCTATTGCGGCGAATACCTGGGCGGTTGCGGCTGGCCGCTTACAGTCCGGCTCTGTGACGACCGTGTCTGCCACTTCGCGCACCACCCGAACGGCCCGATATGCGCCCGCACCGAATCAGCCGCGACGGGCGGCGAGGGCAGCGCCGACCACCTCTATATCTATAACGGACTGCTCCGGCTCGCCGGCCACACGGCGGACCGTCCCGGCCTGCCCGAGGAACTGCACATGGTGGATAAACGATGCCGCCACATCCAGATCGGACGCGGACGGACAGCGATCCGAGTCCAGCTCCGCGACCTCCGCACCGACGCTTGGGAATTCGAGGACGACGAGCTTCGGAGACGCTACGATCACGTGCAGTGGATCGCCGGCCCCGACGCGCTCGGCACCGCGTACACCCTGAAAAATCGGGACGGATACGTCCTGCGCGCCCGGTGCCAAACCCGCGGAGGCACCCGCGAAGTGCAGGTTCGCGTAGACGGATACGGCGACGAACGCCAGTGGATCCCGCTGACGCAATGCCAGATCGGCTCGGACGGAACGGTGACCGCACCGACTCTCACTGAACAGCGAGGCCATCATGAGCATGCACGGAAGCAGCCACAACCAGCACTCCGCATCGCGACTGGTCCGGTATCCGTGCCGTCACTTGAGCCCGCGCACATCACGAATCCGCACTCCAACGAGGAGCTGGGGCCTTGGGTGGAGCTTGTCCTAGCGGAGTTCCGCGCCGCCATGGGACGCGGCGACAGAAATACCGTGGAATCCCTTCGGGCTATCCACCGCAGCACATTTCAGCAGGTGCGACTCTCCGACGACCTATCGGAGCAGTGGGCGGAGTACGTGGCCATATTGAATTGGCTCAGCGCTACGGGCGCCTCGAAATCGGCACCCACCAGGACCGTTCGCACCATGCCACCGCAGCCGCGGACCGTCACGGCCAGGGAGCCGAGCAGCGACCGCCTAGCAAGTAGCTACATTCACACCCTGCTACGCGCGGCCCGAAACAACCGGTCGATCACCCTCTACGACCTGACCGGGCGGACCCGCGTCAGCCATCGAACGATGGTCAGGGCACTTGTCACCATCGAGCGCCGGACTCCCGCCAATTCTCCCCTGCTGTCGGCATTGATAACGGATCAGTCCGGTGAATATGACAGATCGTTCCGAAGCGTGCTCGAACGACTCGGGTTCGATACGCGAATGCCGGAAAACGCGTTCCGTAGTGCGTGGTTCACCGAGAATCAGCGAGTCCACGCCTACTGGGGTAAACAGCGCCGGCACCTGCGGCCCAGCGAGTTCCAGATGCGAAAACGAACCTAATGGTCAGAAATAGAGCCGTATCGAAGCCGAACCAACGGTCGCGGAGCTGACAACCCGCTCGAAACCTGCGAATCCGGACTCCCGAACAGATCGCGACCCACCTCGAAGCCGCTCGCCAGCAGGTTCCCCTGCTCGCCTGTAGGGGAACTCCCAACCACCAGATCTCGATCGGAACAGTGCACCGTATGAAAGGCCTGGAGTTCCGCTGCATAATCGTCGCCAGCATCGGCAACAACCACGCCCCGGCCGCCGACGCCATCACCCCGATTACCGAGCCCATCGGCGCGTCGGTCGCGGATTACGTTTCGGCGGTGACACCGAACCTCGCGGCGAGGTCGAACAGCGCGGACCAGACTCCGTCAGCGCCACGATGCATCTCCGCCCAACCTGTGTTGTAGGAAGGTCGCAGCAGCACTCGACCAGGTAGTCACCAGCCCACGCACGTCATTGTCCAATGTGACTAGCTAGTCCAGGGGCATGTGGTATTCGACTTGGTGGTCGTCGATTTGCACGCCCTGGCGGCGGAGGTTGTCGAGGAGTTGGCGGGTGAAGCGGCGGGGTGGGCGGTAGTGGGTGCTGTGGTCGGAGATGAGGTGGAGGTGGCCGTTTTTGGCGGAGAGTTCGCCGGCGGCGGCTACTGGGGCGCCGGAGAGGAAGCTGGAGTGGTGGAACTGGCCGAGGATGTGGTGGGGGGAAGAGTAGAGGGCGCCGCGGGCGTCCATGACGAAGATGGCTCGGCCGCCTTGGGGGGTCCAGAGGGTTCGGGATGTGGTGGTGTCGAAGGGGGCGCCTTGGGCGTCGTAGAGGAGGCCGTTGGTGATGGTGAGCTTGTATGGGGTGCGTTCGGCGGGGGTGAGGTAGCGGACGTGGGTGCCGTTCCAGCGGGTGTTTCCTGGGAGGTGCTCGCCTATGAACTCGGGGCGGAGTGGGGTTGTTTCGTAGGGCATGGGAGACGAGGGGGTCGGCAGGACTGTCACTTTGGAGGGGTCGAGGGATGAGGATGACAGAATCTCCTGGACTATCGCGGAGGCGGTCACGTTGTTCTCGCGGGCTACCAGGGCGGTCGCGCTTCGGTCGCGCCAGCCGGGCCAGATGAAGCCCACTTCGATGCCGGACTTCAGGCGGAGAAGCAGAACCTCGCGGTTGTAGCCGGCGGGCTTTCGGAACATCTTTCCGAGGATGGGCTGGATGTCGATCCAGGACAGGTCGATTCGGGCGATGGGGTCGAGGTGGACGAACTCTGACCACCTTTCGAATGGGATCTCCCGGTAAGAGCGGTCGGGCCATGGGCGCATGGAGTCGAGGTCGGCGACTACGCGGGTGAGGAAGTGGCGTTTTTTCTGCTTCGGTGAATGGGGTGTGGACGACTGGGTCGAGAGCCGTGTTGGAGTCGAGGGCCGTGGTCAGAGCTTGGTGTTCTTCCTCGACCGTCAGGTCCCAGAGGGGTTGGTGGACAAGCCATTCTGCAGTACGACGCGCTTCCGTGTCACCGAGGGCATGGGCGAACTGGGTTCGGTACAGGACGGCGGTGACGACAGCCCGCCATGGCTCGGTCATGTCGAATCCTCTCTTGCTACTTCGGGGCCCGGAGGTCGATCTGGGAGGGATCGATTCGGAGGCCTTCGCTGCGGAGTTGGTCTATGACCTGGGTCGAGAACTTTTGGGCGGGGCGGTAGTGGCCGCTGGAGTCGGTGAGGAAGCGGAGTTCGCCGTTGGTTACCTCGATTTCGCCGGCGCCGGCCACCGGGGCGCCGGACAGGAAGCTGGAGTGGTGGAACTCGCCTGGCTGGTGGTATTTCGACGCGTAGAGGGCGCCGTTTTCGTCCATGACGAAGATTGCCCTTCCGTCGTTGAAATGGGTGGTTGAGGCGGTAGTGTCGAAGAGGGTGCCTTGGGCGTCGTAGAGTTTGCCGTCTCGGATGAAGAGTTGGAAGCTTTGGCGCTCTTCGGGGGTCAGATAGCGGACCGATTGGCCTGGCCAGATTGGGTTTCCGGGGAGGCTCTCGCCCTTGTAGTGGGGGTTCATCGGGGTTGTCTTCAGTTTAGGGACGGAGCCCGTGCGGCGGCCGAAGACCGCGAGTCTGGCGGAGGCTGCTTGGACCCACTGGGAGATCTTGGTCGTGAGGGCTTGGATGCGCTCGGCGAGAGTGCCGACCAGTCGGGCGGATTCCTTTGCCTTGGTGGCCAAACCGGCGATGATCGAGGCGATGCGGGCCGCTTTGACGGCTATGCGGGCGGCCCAGGCGGAGTTGCCGATGTACTCGGAGAGGCCGGCCGTGACCGGGGCCAGAACTGCCAAGCCGAGTTCGACTGCGGCGGTTTCGAGGCCGAGGTCCTTCAGCTCTTCGAGGATTTGGTGGTGGGCTTCGTCCAGGTGGTGGGCGTAGTCGCCGCAGGCCGTGGCGATCTCGGTGCTGATGGCGCCGAGGTCGTTCAGGTCGGATTGGCGGGACCGGGCGGCTTCGATCGCGGCGGGGATTTCCTCGGACTGCTGGTTTGTGAGGAGATCGATCGCTTGTGGGACGGCGCCTGCCATCGAGTGGAAGTTCGCCGCCGCGGTGGACCAGGCGGATTGGGCGGCAAGGAGTTCGGATTGGTGGCCGTTGGGCCACATGGCACCGACGGCGTCCTTGATGACGGACCAGCCGAAGGGTTCGGGGATGCCGTCGCCAGCCGCGGAGGGGGCCTCGTCGGGGAGGCAGGACGGTGGGGTCAGGACGGGCGGTGGAGGGGATCCACGTTGTTGTGGTCGGCTGCGGACTCCCCCGCCTGGTGGTTGTAGGCGCCGACGACGATCAGGTCGCGGACTTGGGCTGCGGCGGCGGCCAATTGGGATGAGGCTTGCAGGGCCGAGGTTGCGGCCTGGTCGTAGGCGGTGGACCACTCATGGCCGATGGAGTCGCTACCGGCCATGCCGGTGTTCGCACGCAGGACTCCGAGCAGGCCCGAGTGGGTGTCGACGGCGTCGGTGCCGATGGTGGCGAAAACCTCTCCGGCGGAGCTGTATTCACCTGCTCGGCAGATGATCAGCGGGACCGTGGGAGGCGGGCTCATGGCCACATGGACGCGTTGGTGGCGCCTACCGTTCCGTAGGCGGCGTGGGCCGAGGCAAGTTTCTCGCGGAGGGCTCGCAACGCCTCGCGCATGACGGCGACCGCGGCCACGCGGTCGTCATGGGCTGCGCGGTGGGCGCGGGCGGAATCGCCGGACCAGTCCATGTGCAGCTCGTCGACGCGTTGCTCGATCGCGGCGATCCGGGCTTCGATCGTGGAATCCAGCTTGGCTGCGCCGTCGATCAGATGCTGCAAGCCGCCCAGGTCGACCCGGTAGTCGCCCATTACAGCACCCCGGGCAGGTCGAGGCCAGGTCCGGCCTGGGTGAGGGCTTGCGCGCGGTGCTGGTCGGTCTGCGTGTGCTCCGCGGCTACTCGGCGGAGGAGATCCGCGTCGGTTCGGAAGGACGTCAGGAGCCGGTGGGCGCCGGACTCCCAATCGGTCCACGGGGTCTCGTGCGAACCAGCCGCGTCACCCTGCCAATCGCTGCCGAGGAACTCGCGGACCAGCCGCATGTGCGCGGACACCTCGTCCGCGAGATCCTGGGCCGCACGATCCAGCCACTCCGCGGCCGCTCGTACCCCGGCCGGGTCGATGTTCAGTATCCCCACCATCCGCACGAAGGTAGTTGCGGAAGTCGCTGGTGGAGGGCGACATTCAAACTTCGCGCACAGGGTCGGCGGTTAGCCGGCGGGGGCGTGCATCCACTCGGTACTGAATCGGGGTCGAGGGCGGTGGTAGGAGAGGATCGAGGTGGGGGTGAGATGGCGGCGGATGATGACCTCGAGGGCCTGCGGGAAAGTGGGGGCCACGAGGTCGAGGGAGAGTACGCCGTCGGAGACGACTCGGCCGTCTTCGAGCATCAGGAGGAAGGTGGTGCCGGCGGCGTTGGCTGCCAGCGGGGTCATGCGGCGACCCAGTGCCTGCTCGAAATCGGCGTAGCGGTCGTACATGCCGCTGGCTACATCGATGGGGTCGAAGAATAAGGGGTCAGCCGGCCATAGGGCGGCTGGGAGTTCCGGGGGCTGAAGGGTCAGTCTGCCGAAGCTCTGGAGGACAGCCGCGGCGGGACGGGACACGACGAAGCCCTCGGACTCCAATTGGTCGGTCCAGTCGGTGATGTCGATTCGACGGGAGGGGGTCCAGCCCGCTGCGGCGAGGGCGTGGAACGTCACCGGATTCGGCCAAAAGTAGCGCATAGTGACTATTCGGTACTGGGAGTCACTGCGCACGTATCGATTTGGTGGACAAACGCAGAAAGCCCCGACCAAAAGGTCGGGGCTTTCGCGAATGATGTTCCGGCGGTGTCCTACTCTCCCACACCCTGTCGAGTGCAGTACCATCGGCGCAGGTGGCCTTAGCTTCCGGGTTCGGAATGGGACCGGGCGTTTCCCCACCGCTATAGCCGCCGTAACTCTATGAAACTGTCACACAGAGAGCCAGGTCGCGAATCCCCTTGCGAGGGTTCGGTTCCTGTCTGCCTGTATCTGTGTGTTGTTTCAGATACTGCACAGTGGACGCGTAGCTTCTTTGTTGGTAAGTCCTCGGCCTATTAGTACCAGTCACCTACACCTGTTACCAGGCTTCCAGTTCTGGCCTATCAACCCAATGGTCTGTTGGGGGCCTTACCCTCTCGAGGGGGTGAAAAAACCTCATCTTGGAACAGGCTTCCCGCTTAGATGCTTTCAGCGGTTATCCCTTCCGAACGTGGCCAACCAGCCGTGCTCCTGGCGGAACAACTGGCACACCAGAGGTTCGTCCGTCCCGGTCCTCTCGTACTAGGGACAGCCTTCCTCAAGTTTCTAACGCGCGCGGCGGATAGAGACCGAACTGTCTCACGACGTTCTAAACCCAGCTCGCGTGCCGCTTTAATGGGCGAACAGCCCAACCCTTGGGACCTACTCCAGCCCCAGGATGCGACGAGCCGACATCGAGGTGCCAAACCATCCCGTCGATATGGACTCTTGGGGAAGATCAGCCTGTTATCCCCGGGGTACCTTTTATCCGTTGAGCGACACCGCTTCCACTTGCCGGTGCCGGATCACTAGTCCCGACTTTCGTCCCTGCTCGACCTGTCGGTCTCACAGTCAAGCTCCCTTGTGCACTTGCACTCAACACCTGATTGCCAACCAGGCTGAGGGAACCTTTGGCGCCTCCGTTACATTTTGGGAGGCAACCGCCCCAGTTAAACTACCCACCAGGCACTGTCCCTGAACCCGATCAGGGTCCGAGGTTAGAGGTCCAATACGATCAGAGTGGTATTTCAACGATGACTCCACAAACACTGGCGTGCCTGCTTCACAGTCTCCCACCTATCCTACACAAACCGTACCGAACACCAATACCAAGCTATAGTGAAGGTCCCGGGGTCTTTTCGTCCTGCCGCGCGTAACGAGCATCTTTACTCGTACTGCAATTTCGCCGAGTCTGTGGTTGAGACAGCTGAGAAGTCGTTACGCCATTCGTGCAGGTCGGAACTTACCCGACAAGGAATTTCGCTACCTTAGGATGGTTATAGTTACCACCGCCGTTTACCGGGGCTTAAATTCTCAGCTTCGCTCCGAAGAGCTAACCGGTCCTCTTAACCTTCCGGCACCGGGCAGGCGTCAGTCCGTATACATCGTCTTACGACTTCGCACGGACCTGTGTTTTTAGTAAACAGTCGCTTCTCACTGGTCTCTGCGACCCAACCCAGCTCCCACCGCAAGGGTGTTCACCAGACCGGGCCCTCCTTCTCCCGAAGTTACGGAGGTATTTTGCCGAGTTCCTTAACCACAGTTATCTCGATCGCCTTAGTATTCTCTACCTGACCACCTGTGTCGGTTTGGGGTACGGGCCGTGTACCAACTCACTAGAGGCTTTTCTCGGCAGCATAGGATCACTGAATTCGCCTCAATCGGCTACGCATCACCTCTCAGGCTTAATGCGGTGCGGATTTGCCTACACCACGCCCTACAGGCTTACACCAGGTATTCCATCACCTGGCCCAGCTACCTTCCTGCGTCACCCCATCGCTTACCTACTACAGCCAGGGTCGTATGCAGCCGCAATCCCTCTCGCCCGAAGGCTCGATAAGACCGCTTTTGGATACTTAGCACAACTGATTCGATATTTGGCGCGGATACACGGGTACGGGAATATCAACCCGTTGTCCATCGACTACGCCTGTCGGCCTCGCCTTAGGTCCCGACTCACCCTGGGCGGATTAACCTGGCCCAGGAACCCTTGGTCATTCGGCGGACGAGTTTCTCACTCGTCTTTCGCTACTCATGCCTGCATTCTCACTCGCATGGCCTCCACGGCTGGATCACTCCGCCGCTTCCCTGGCCATACGAACGCTCCCCTACCCATCCAGACTCCTGGCCCGAAGGCGGGATAATGTCTGAATGCCGCGGCTTCGGCGGTGTACTTGAGCCCCGCTACATTGTCGGCGCAGGATCACTTGACCAGTGAGCTATTACGCACTCTTTCAAGGGTGGCTGCTTCTAAGCCAACCTCCTGGTTGTCTTCGCGACCCCACATCCTTTTCCACTTAGTACACGCTTAGGGGCCTTAGCCGGCGATCTGGGCTGTTTCCCTCTCGACTACGAAGCTTATCCCCCGCAGTCTCACTGCCACGCTCTCACACACCGGCATTCGGAGTTTGGCTGACTTCGGTAAGCTTGTGGGCCCCCTAGGCCATCCAGTAGCTCTACCTCCGGTGTGAAACACGTGACGCTGCACCTAAATGCATTTCGGGGAGAACCAGCTATCACGGAGTTTGATTGGCCTTTCACCCCTACCCACAGCTCATCCCCTCAGTTTTCAACCTAAGTGGGTTCGGGCCTCCACGACGTCTTACCGTCGCTTCACCCTGGCCATGGGTAGATCACTCCGCTTCGGGTCCATAGTGTGCGACTCAGGGCGCCCTATTCGGACTCGCTTTCGCTACGGCTCCCCCACACGGGTTAACCTTGCCACACACCGATGACTCGCAGGCTCATTCTTCAAAAGGCACGCCATCACCTTAAAGGGCTCTGACGGATTGTAAGCGCACGGTTTCAGGTACTATTTCACTCCCCTCCCGGGTACTTTTCACCTTTCCCTCACGGTACTAGTCCGCTATCGGTCACCAGGTAGTATTCAGGCTTATCGGGTGGTCCCGACAGATTCACAGCAGATTTCACGGGCCCGCTGCTACTCGGGTGCCCACTACGGAAGCCAAGATGTTTTCGTCTACAGGACTCTCACCCTCTACGGTTGGCCGTCCCAGACCAATTCGACTAACAACTTGGTTTCTTACTCCCGCTCAACTCGGCAGAGTTGAGAAAGTGGGTCCCACAACCCCGGCTATGCAACGACTGCCGTCTATCAACACACAACCGGTTTAGCCTCTTCCGCTTTCGCTCGCCACTACTCACGGAATCACTGTTGTTTTCTCTTCCTGTGGGTACTGAGATGTTTCACTTCCCCACGTTCCCTCCACACGCCCTATATATTCAGGCGCGGGTAACACGACATCACTCGTGCTGGGTTTCCCCATTCGGAAATCCTCGGATCTCAGCTCGTTTGACAGCTCCCCGAGGCTTATCGCAGCCTACTACGTCCTTCATCGGCTCCTGGTGCCAAGGCATCCACCGTACGCTCTTATACACTTACTAACAAAGATGCTCGCGTCCACTGTGCAGTTCTCAAACAACACACAAGTCCAAATCCATTGTTTCAGCACCAGCCCGAGCACGCTCGGCGGTATGACTGAGGATTCAGTCTCGTCGTCTGATTTCCTAGAAAGAATCGCTTTCGCGTGTTCTTTCAGGACCCAATAGTGTGTCGGTATATTCACCGCGGGCCGGCCACAGAGGACCAACCGCGATGCGATGAAGATTGTCAGTGTTCCACCCATGAGCTCCAGCCGGACTACATGTGAGTCCGAAACTGTCTCTGCCAGAGCGACATTCACCTGTGTGAAGTGCTTCTGGAGAAGTGCTCCTTAGAAAGGAGGTGATCCAGCCGCACCTTCCGGTACGGCTACCTTGTTACGACTTCGTCCCAATCGCCAATCCCACCTTCGACAGCTCCCTCCACAAGGGTTAGGCCACTGGCTTCGGGTGTTACCGACTTTCATGACGTGACGGGCGGTGTGTACAAGGCCCGGGAACGTATTCACCGCAGCGTTGCTGATCTGCGATTACTAGCGACTCCAACTTCACGGGGTCGAGTTGCAGACCCGATCCGAACTGAGACCGGCTTTAAGGGATTCGCTCCACCTCGCGGTATCGCAGCCCTCTGTACCGGCCATTGTAGCATGTGTGAAGCCCTGGACATAAGGGGCATGATGACTTGACGTCGTCCCCACCTTCCTCCGAGTTGACCCCGGCAGTCTCTCACGAGTCCCCGCCATTACGCGCTGGCAACATAAGATAAGGGTTGCGCTCGTTGCGGGACTTAACCCAACATCTCACGACACGAGCTGACGACAGCCATGCACCACCTGTACACCGACCACAAGGGGGCCATATCTCTATGGCTTTCCGGTGTATGTCAAACCCAGGTAAGGTTCTTCGCGTTGCATCGAATTAATCCACATGCTCCGCCGCTTGTGCGGGCCCCCGTCAATTCCTTTGAGTTTTAGCCTTGCGGCCGTACTCCCCAGGCGGGGTACTTAATGCGTTAGCTACGGCACGGATCCCGTGGAAGGAAACCCACACCTAGTACCCACCGTTTACGGCGTGGACTACCAGGGTATCTAATCCTGTTCGCTACCCACGCTTTCGCTTCTCAGCGTCAGTTACTTCCCAGAGACCCGCCTTCGCCACCGGTGTTCCTCCTGATATCTGCGCATTTCACCGCTACACCAGGAATTCCAGTCTCCCCTGAAGTACTCTAGTCTGCCCGTATCGACTGCAAGCTTGCAGTTGAGCTGCAAGTTTTCACAATCGACGTGACAGACCGCCTACAAGCTCTTTACGCCCAGTAATTCCGGACAACGCTCGCACCCTACGTATTACCGCGGCTGCTGGCACGTAGTTGGCCGTGCTTCTTCTACAGGTACCGTCACTTGCGCTTCGTCCCTGTCAAAAGAGGTTTACAACCCGAAGGCCGTCATCCCTCACGCGGCGTCGCTGCATCAGGCTTTCGCCATTGTGCAATATTCCCCACTGCTGCCTCCCGTAGGAGTCTGGGCCGTGTCTCAGTCCCAGTGTGGCCGGTCACCCTCTCAGGTCGGCTACCCGTCGTCGCCTTGGTGGGCCGTTACCCCACCAACAAGCTGATAGGCCGCGGGCCCATCTCGCACCAGTAAACCTTTCCAACAGCCCCCATGCAGAGGCTGCTCATATCCGGTATTAGACCCAGTTTCCCAGGCTTATCCCAGAGTGCGAGGCAGATCACCCACGTGTTACTCACCCGTTCGCCGCTCGTGTACCCCGAAGGGCCTTACCGCTCGACTTGCATGTGTTAAAGCACGCCGCTAGCGTTCGTCCTGAGCCAGGATCAAACTCTCCGTTGAAGACTCTAGATGCACCCGAAGGCGAATCAGAAGTATCTCGAACCAGAGTCCGAAAACCTAGCAAATCAAACGCCAGCAAAAGTATTTGCTGACTAAATGTCCAACCACCCTCACGGGGGTGAGAATGATTGGAACCAAATAAAATATTTGGCACTGACATTCATCGACACACTATTGAGTTCTCAAAGAACACACGCACAAGCCATCGATCCGAGCGGTGAGCCCGTTCGACTAGCTAGGCAACTTTTCAAGCTTAGCTCGCATCCTGCAGCAGAACCAAATCCGCTGGTCAGATCGAACTAGTGTGATCATCAGGCGCTCCTCGTCCAACCTCGTTTCCCAGGCCCTCGGGGCTCCGGGTCGGTGTCCGTGTCGCTCTGACCTGGAATAGGTTACGTGGTGCGCAGAACAAAGTCAAATCGCCTCTCTACCTGCAGTTTTCCGGCGACTATGCGGAAGACTGCGGTGGCCGCCAGCCCTGAATGGCTCTGCGATTGGTCGATCGGAACATCGCGACCGCGAGATCGTTCGGCGTCGCCAGGAATGCGGCGTCGCGGAGGGCGGCGAGAGTGGCCGAGCCCGGGGCGGTGAGGCGGGTGCCGTGCTTGGACAGGAACCTCATCCGGGCGACTCGGCTGCGGCGGGCGGCGGAGTAGTGGGCCAGATCCGGCGCGCAGGCCGCGAGGGTCACCGCATCCTCCAAGGCCATGCCGGCGCCCTGCCCAGAGTCGGACGCATCGCGTGGGCAGCGTCGCCGATCAGGACCGCACGGCCCTTCCATAGGTGCCGCGGTACGTCGATCTCGAGTAGTTCGTCGGTGACGACCGTCGAGCGGTCGGTGGCGGCGATGAGTTTCGGGAGCGGATCCGGGTAGTCGGTGAAGTAGTCGAGATCCGTGATGCCAGGGCGGCCGGCGGTGAACACATAGGTGCGGTCGCCTGCGATCGGCACAACGCCGGCTTCTCCGTGTCGGCCGAGGATCACGCCCACCGGATCGGGTGCGGGCATATCGAGGACCCATCGCCAGGCCGCGATTCCGGTCCGATGCACCGGGCCCGAATCGGGCCAGAGGTGACCGCGGACCACGCTGTTGATGCCGTCGGCGCCGACCACCAGGTCGTATTGCTCCGTATCGCCGTCGGTTTCGATGCGGCCGTCGGCGTGGACGCCGACCACCCGGGTGCCGGTGCGAACACTGTCCGCGGGCACGGCCTCGGCGAGGATCGCGATCAGGTCGGCGCGGTGCAGGGCCACGAGCCCACCGGTGAAGTCGCTGATGCGCGCGTCGACCAGGATCCGACCGCGCTGGTTGCGGGCATAGCCGCGGCGATCCTCCAGGGTTCCGGCACGGACGGCCGCACCGACACCGAGCAGGTCGAGTGCGTGCAGAGCATTGGCCGCCAGGGTGATTCCGGCGCCTACCTCGGTGAACTGCGGTGCGCGCTCGTAGACGGTCACGTCCCAGCCGGCCGCCCGCAGTGCGATCGCGGCGGCCAGACCACCGATTCCGCCTCCGACGACACCTGCTGTGCCTATGCCTTCGACCATGTTCCCTCCCCGGAATAGTCCCCCCTGAGCCTAGAACTCGAATCAGTCCCGAAGTTCGGCACGTGCGAGGGATCACGGCACCGAATACCTCCCGACCGAAAACGAGTGGAGGGCAAGCGGTATGGGTGCACAGTTGTGGTCGAGGGATGCGGGTGGCAGGGAGCAGAGTGGGGTGTCGCGGGCAGTGTCGGCGGCGGTGGAGGCGGCCAAACGGGGTGATGTGATCGCGGCGCGGCAGCTGCTGGTGCTGGCCGATCAGCTGGCCGCCGAGGCGGTGGCACGCGAGACCGCGCGGGCGAATCGAACCGGGCGGCTACGGGTTCCGTGGATATCGGGCCGGCCACGACGATGAGAGGTGACGCGGGCCTGATGCCGATCGCGGTCGGATCGGGCCGACCGCAGAACGGGACGGACCACCCAGAACCGAACGGCCAGTCCGGCGTTGCGTTGAGCATTGACGCGCGTTCCCGCGGCAACAATGGTCGAAGTACGCCGTCTGACGGGGTTTGTGCGTCATCTCGGCCGAACCCACAGTGAATGGCTCGGGCTTCCGCGGCTTCGGGTCCGGACGAAGGAGTCGGCGTGAACTCATCGGTGGAGTCGAGAACCTCGAGCGATCACGAACCCGGGGCGGACAGTCTCGTCTACGTCGTGTTCATTACCGCCGCGGCCGCGATGGGCGGGTTCCTGTTCGGCTACGACAGCTCGGTCATCAACGGCGCGGTCGAGGCCATTCGCAGTAGGTATGACATCGGCTCGGGGACGTTGGCGCAGGTGGTGGCCATCGCGTTAATCGGGTGTGCGGTGGGCGCGGCCATCGCGGGACGGATCGCGGACCGGATCGGGCGTATCTGGGTGATGCGGATCGCGGCGACGTTGTTCACGTGCAGCGCGATCGGGTCCGCCTTGCCGTTCGCGTTGTGGGATCTGGCGATGTGGCGGGTGATCGGCGGCATCGGGATCGGGATGGCCTCGGTGATCGGGCCCGCCTACATCGCCGAGGTGTCGCCGCCGGCGTATCGCGGGCGGCTGGCCTCGTTCCAGCAGGCGGCCATCGTGATCGGCATCGCCACCTCGCAGTTGGTGAACTTCGCGATCCTGAAGATGGCGGGTAGTGAGCAGCGCGGGCAGATCGCCGGGCTGGAGGCGTGGCAGTGGATGCTCGGGGTGATGGTGATTCCGGCGGGGCTGTACGGGTTGTTCTCGTTCACGATTCCGGAGTCGCCGCGGTATCTGATCTCGGTCGGGAAGATCGACAAGGCCAAGGAGGTGCTGGCCGGGGTCGAGGGCGGCGACAACGATCTGGACGCCCGGGTCGCGCAGATCGAGCAGGCGATGCACCGTGAGCACAAGTCGACGTTCAAGGATCTGCTGGGTTCGCGGTTCGGGTTCCTGCCGGTGGTGTGGATCGGTATCGGGCTGTCGGTGTTCCAGCAGCTGGTGGGTATCAACGTGGTGTTCTATTACTCGGCGACGCTGTGGCAGTCGGTCGGCATCGATCCGTCCAGTTCGTTCTTCTATTCGTTCACCACCTCGATCATCAATATCGTCGGCACGGTGATCGCCATGCTGCTGGTCGATCGGATCGGGCGGAAGCCGTTGGCGCTCATCGGATCCGCGGGCATGACGGTGTCGCTGGCCCTGGAGGCGTGGGCGTTCTCGGCCAAGACCGGATCCGGCGACAGCGTGTCGCTGCCGCACGCGCAGGGCATCGTCGCGCTGGTCGCGGCGCACTGCTTCGTGCTGTTCTTCGCGCTGTCGTGGGGTGTCGTGGTGTGGGTGCTGCTGGGTGAGATGTTCCCGAACAAGCTGCGCGCCGCAGCGCTCGGTGTGGCGGCGGCGGCGCAGTGGATCGCCAACTGGGTCATCACCGCCAGCTTCCCCAGCCTCGCCGACTGGAACCTGTCGGGGACCTACGTCATCTACACGGCGTTCGCGCTGCTCTCGATTCCGTTCGTGCTCAGGTTCGTTCCGGAGACCAAGGGCAAGGCGCTCGAGGAGATGGGGTAGCACCCGGCAGCTGGGCGCGGGCTACTTCAGGATCTTGGTGATCTGGCCCGCGCCCACCGTCCGGCCGCCTTCGCGGATCGCGAACTTGAGGCCGACCTCCATGGCGATCGGCTGGATGAGGACCACTTCCATCGAGACGTTGTCGCCGGGCAGCACCATCTCGACCGCCTTCGGCAGCGTCACGACGCCGGTGACATCGGTTGTGCGGAAGTAGAACTGGGGCGGTAGTTGTTGAAGAACGGGGTGTGACGGCCGCCCTCCTCCTTCGACAGGATGTAGGCCTGACCCTCGAACTGCGTGTGCGGTGTCACCGAACCCGGCTTGATGACGCATTGGCCGCGCTCCACATCCTCGCGGCGGACGCCACGCAGCAGCAGGCCGACGTTCTCCCCCGCCTGACCCTCGTCGAGCAGCTTGCGGAACATTTCGATGCCGGTGACCGTGGTCTTGGTGGTCTTGGGGCGGATGCCGACGATCTCGACCTCGGCGTTGACCTTCAGCACTCCGCGTTCGATGCGGCCGGTGACGACGGTGCCGCGGCCGGTGATGGTGAAGACGTCCTCGATGGGCATGAGGAACGGCTTCTCCACTGCGCGGGCGGGCGTGTCGATCCAATCGTCCACGGCGGCCAGCAGTTCGGTGATGCCCGCGCCCCATGCACCGGTCGGGTCGGTCAGCGCCTGGAACGCGGAGACGCGGACGATCGGGGTGTTGTCGCCGTCGAATTCGTATTCGCTGAGCAGTTCGCCGACCTCGAGTTCGACCAGTTCGAGGATTTCCTCGTCGTCGACCATGTCGCACTTGTTCAGGGCCACCACCATTTTCGGGACGCCGACCTGGCGGGCCAGGATGACGTGCTCCTTGGTCTGCGGCATCGGGCCGTCGGTGGCGGCGACCACCAGGATGGCGCCGTCCATCTGGGCCGCGCCGGTGATCATGTTCTTGATGTAGTCGGCGTGGCCGGGGCAGTCGACGTGCGCGTAATGGCGGTTCTCCGTTTGGTATTCCACGTGCGCGATGGAGATGGTGATGCCGCGCTGGCGCTCCTCGGGGGCCTTGTCGATGGCCTCGAAGGGGTGAAGGGGTTCAGGTCGGGATATCGGTCGTGCAGGACCCGGGTGATCGCGGCGGTGAGAGTGGTTTTGCCGTGGTCGATATGGCCGATGGTGCCGACATTGACATGCGGCTTCGTCCGCTGGAATCTCGCCTTCGCCACTGGAACCTCCTGCGCGACCGTCGGTTCCAGGGTAGGCAGGGCGGGGGCTGGAAAAGTTGCGAACCGGGCGAATCGGGCGTCGAGGAGTGTTGACGAAAACCTGTTCCGACCACCGGTTTTCCCGCGGATCGACGCGAGAGGGTCAGCGCGCGCCGGGCTCACCCGTGGGAGGGGGCATCGCCGGCTCGGTCGAGGTGGCCTGTTCCTGCGGGAGGCACACCCACTGACCGTCGGCGGTGAGAGCCCACTGGGCGATGATGCGGCCGTCCGAGCAGTCGTCGCCGACATTGTGGGTGGGCTGGGCCGGGGTGACCGGGATCGGGGCGAGGGGCGTGCCCGAGGTCGTCACGGTGGTCGGTTCGGGGCCCACGCTCTTGCCCGAGCAACCCGCAAGCACACCGATCGAGAACACCATGGCCGATGACGCTGCGGCAGCTGCGGCCATGCGCGTTTTCCTGGATGACGCCATCATGACCACCTCTCCGTGCCGAGCCGATTCGAGCAATCAGCAATCACAGAGCAATCTATCGTGCCGTCTACGCCCAACCGGCCGCGGCCGGGGCGGCGCAGTAATCTGGGCAGCTATGACAGCTGTTGCAGATCGTTCGCTCGGACCGGAACTCGCTCGCACCGAGGGCATCGGGGATGCCGATGTCCTCGTGATCGGACTCACCTCGACGGACAACGGGCCGGAGATCGCACCGGCCGACGCCTTCGAGGATGTGCTCGACGGCGAGACCCGGGACGCGCTGCTGAGCGCGCTGCGGGCGGTCGGGGCCAAGGGCAAGGGTGAAGAGGTCACCCGGGTGCCGGCGCCCGCCGGACTGGGCGTGGACTACGTGCTCGCGGTCGGGCTCGGCGCGGCCGACAAGGTGGATGCCGAACAGGTGCGCAAGTCCGCCGGTGCGGCCGGGCGGGCGCTGACCGGCGTCGCCACCGCGGTCACCACGCTGTCGGGGCTGGACCTGGGCGCCGCGGCCGAGGGCTTCTACCTGGGCGCGTACCAGTTCACCACGTTCAAGTCCGCCAAGACCGCACCCAAGGCCGACGACCAGCCGGTCAAGCGCGTCGAATTCCTGGTTCCCACAGCGGATTCCGGTGAAGAGGAACTGTTCCGGTCGCAGGCCATCGCCGAAGCCGTCGCCACCGCGCGCGACTTCGTGAACACCCCGCCGAGCGACCTGTACCCGGCCGAATTCGCCAACCGCGCCGCCGAACTCGCCAAGGCCGCCGGACTCCAGGTCGAGATCCTCGGCGAGACCGAACTCGAAACCCAGGGCTACGGCGGCATTCTCGGCGTCGGCAAGGGCTCCTCGCGGCCGCCGCGCCTGATCCGCATCACCTACGCGGGCGGCGACCCCAAGGTGGCGCTCATCGGCAAGGGCATCACCTTCGACACCGGCGGCATCTCCATCAAGCCCGCGGCCGGCATGGAGAACATGACCTCCGACATGGGCGGCGCGGCGGCCGTCATCGCCACCGTGCTGCTGGCGGCGCGACTGAGCCTGCCGCTCACCGTCATCGCCACCGTGCCGATGGCCGAGAACATGCCCTCGTCCACCGCGCAGCGGCCCGGCGACGTGCTCACCCAGTTCGGCGGCACCACCGTCGAGGTGATCAACACCGACGCCGAGGGCCGGCTCATCCTCGCCGACGCGCTGGTCCGCGCGGGTCAGGACGAACCGGACTACATCATCGACGTCGCCACCCTCACCGGCGCGCAGATGGTGGCGCTGGGCACCCGCACCCCGGGCGTCATGGGCACCGACGCCTTCCGCGACCGCGTCGCGCGCATCTCGCAGGCCATCGGCGAGAACGCCTGGGCCATGCCGCTTCCCGCGGAACTGCGCGCCGACCTGAACTCCAAGATCGCCGATCTGCAGAACGTGGCGCCGCACCGCTGGGGCGGAATGCTGTCGGCGGGGCTGTTCCTGAAGGAATTCGTCGCCGAGGGCACGCAGTGGGCGCACCTCGACGTCGCCGGGCCCGCCTACAACACCGGCGGGCCGTTCGGCTACATCGGCAAGGGCGGCACCGGCGTCCCGGTCCGCACCCTGATCAGCACCCTCGAGGACATCGCCGCCGAGTAACCAACGGCCCAGTCTCACAACGACGCCCGCCCCGCGCAATGCGGTGGCGGGCGTTCGTGTCCGTCATAACCAATGGATCATCGAGTGGCGCAGGCGGTGTGAGTCACGGCGGCCGCGGCAACAGCCTCTGGAAGCGACTCCGGACAATGCCTGTGGGGTGTTCCACGCTGCGCCGGAGGCGACCGGTCAGGCCGATTCGGCCATGCGGCGTTCGAGGATGCGGCGGCGGGCGTCGAAGTCGCGCATGCGCTGCGGGTAGCCGACCCGGCGGGCGTCGTAGACAGGGATGTTCAGGGTGGCGGAGAGGCGGTGTGCGCCGCGTTCGCCGACCACGCGGCGGGTCCATTCGCCGTCGTGGGCGACCAGCAGGACCGTCACGTCGGTGACGGTGGTGCGGGGTTCGACGAAAGCCTCGACGCCGTAATGGTTTCGCGTCCAGGCCACGAGATGCGCCAGGTCCGCGGGGTCCGCGTCACCTTGGCGACCGGTACCACCGCGCCCGAACAGATCCAAGAAACCCATCTCTGCCAACCTCCTCCCCGGCTTCGGAAGAACGCCGGATAATTCGATAATGCGCAGCTCGAGGGCCCGCCGCTATACCCTCGGCCAACTCCTAAGCAGCTCCACAGAAACCCTTCAGCCCGGCCTTAGCCCGGCCGCGAATCTGTCAGCCTCGCCTCAGCCGACCGCGCGTCTCGGCCTCCCGGGAGCAGCACCGCCTGCCCGCTGCAACCCCTTCGGTCTCCCGACCCGACCGTGCCTCACGCTCCGAACTGCCGCCGCGCCATCGGCACAAGTCGATCGATGTGCGGATTCCGCCACGGCGGTGCCGCACTCGTCGACAGCCCCGCGCGGAGCCTCGGGTGACGATCGCCGGAATCGGACAGTTCGACTCCCGGCCAGCGGCACGTCACCGAGCGGTGGCGCGCGTAAACGTGATACGTGTCATGGCATCCCGCTATTTCACGGTCACTCCAGGGTGTTTCGCGCTCACGGGTGCGATCACGGCGCGGAGAGGTCGGCACAACCGCCGCCCTGTGACACGCCGCACCCGGACGAGTGCAAGGATGGGTGGCTGGAACAAGAACCAACACGGATCTCCGGTGCCACTGAATGTTCGGTGGCCGTCGGGACGACACCGCGACCCGCGGTGCCACGCCCCCGGAGAGACGAACTGTTTAACCCGACGAGCAGTCAGAGGAGTAGACGGACATGACCTTCTCCGTCCAGATGCCGGCTCTTGGTGAGAGCGTCACCGAGGGCACCGTCACCAGGTGGCTGAAGCAGGAAGGAGACACGGTCGAGGTCGACGAGCCGCTGCTCGAGGTCTCCACCGACAAGGTCGACACCGAGATCCCGTCCCCCACCGCAGGCGTTCTCGTGAAGATCGTCGCCCAGGAGGACGACGTGGTCGAGGTCGGCGGCGAGCTCGGCGTGATCGGTGAGGCCGGTTCCGCTCCGGCCCCGGCCGCCGCCCCCGCTCCCGCGGCCGCCCCGGCGCCCGCACCGGCCCCTGCTCCCGCCCCGGCCCCGCAGCCGGTCGCCGCCGCCCCGGCGCCGGCCCCCGCCGCCGCGCCCGCCCCCGCCGCTGCCGCCTCCGGCACGCCGGTCAAGATGCCGGAACTCGGCGAGTCCGTCACCGAGGGCACCGTCACCCGCTGGCTGAAGCAGGTCGGCGACCAGGTCGCCGTCGACGAGCCGCTGCTCGAGGTCTCCACCGACAAGGTCGACACCGAGATCCCGTCGCCGGTCGCCGGCACCCTGCTGGAGATCTCCGCGCAGGAGGACGACGTGATCGCCGTCGGCGGTCAGCTGGGCGTCATCGGCAGCGGTGTCGCCGCGGCCGCACCGGCCCCCGCGCCCGCCCCGGCTCCGGCGCCCGCGCCTGCCCCCGCTCCGGCTCCGGCCGCCGCGGCTCCCGCGCCCGCTCCGGCCCCGGCGCCCGCCCCGGCCCCCAAGCCCGCTCCGGTTCCGGCCGCGGCCACCCCGGCCGAGGAGCCCTCCGCCAACGGCGGCCCGTACGTGACCCCGCTGGTGCGAAAGCTGGCCGCGGAGAACAACGTCGACCTCGCCGCCGTGACCGGCTCCGGTGTCGGCGGCCGCATCCGCAAGCAGGATGTGCTCGCCGCCGCGGAGGCCAAGAAGGCTCCGGCCCCGGCCGCCGCGCCCGCCGCCGCTGCTGCTCCGGCCGCCCCGGCCGCCGCGCCGCGCGCATCGCTGTCGCACCTGCCGGGCACGGTCCAGAAGGCCACCCGCATCCGGCAGATCACCGCGACCAAGACGCTCGAGTCGCTGCAGACCACCGCGCAGCTGACCCAGGTGCACGAGGTCGACATGACCAAGATCGCGTCCCTGCGCAACCGCGCCAAGGCCGCGTTCAAGCAGCGCGAGGGCGTGAACCTCACGTTCCTGCCGTTCTACGCCAAGGCCGTCATCGAGGCGCTGGCCGTGCACCCGAACATCAACGCGTCCTACAACTCCGACACCAAGGAGATCACCTACCACTCGGTGGTCAACCTGGGTATCGCGGTCGACACCGAGCAGGGTCTGCTCTCGCCGATCATCCACAACGCCAACGACCTGTCGCTGGCCGGACTGGCGCGGGCCATCGCCGATATCGCCAACCGGGCGCGCACCGGCGGCCTGAAGCCGGACGAGCTGGCCAACGGCACCTTCACCATCACCAATATCGGCTCGAACGGCGCGCTGTTCGACACCCCGATCCTGGTGCCGCCGCAGGCCGCCGAGCTGGGTACCGGCGCGATCGTGAAGCGCCCCATGGTGATCAGCGACGACGGCAACGAGTTCATCGGCATCCGGTCGATGGCCTACCTGCCGCTCACCTACGACCACCGCCTCATCGACGGCGCCGACGCGGGTCGCTTCGTGACCACGATCAAGCACCGTCTGGAAGAGGCCGCGTTCGAGGGTGACCTGGGCCTGTAAGGCCGGAACGGAGACGTCGGGGGTTGGATCGGATGAAGATCGTGGTCGCCGGTTCGTCCGGACTGATCGGGACGGGACTCGTCGCGGCACTGCGCCGCGACGGGCACGAGGTCACCCGCCTGGTGCGCCGTCCCGTGCACGCCCGTGACGAATTCACCTGGGACCCAGTCCGTTCCAACCTCGACGAGCGCGCGCTGCGCGGTGCGGACGCCGTGGTGAACCTCTGCGGCGCGAGCATCGGGCGGCGGCGCTGGAACGGCAGCTACAAACAGGAGCTGCGCGACAGCCGCATCGTCCCCACCGACGTGCTGGCCGCCGCGGTCGCCGCCGCGGGAGTGCCGACGCTGGTCAACGCCAGCGGCGCGCACTACTACGGCGGCGCGACCGGCGACCACGTCGTCACCGAGACCTCGCCCGCCGGAAGCGGATTCCTGGCCCGGCTCTGCGCCGACTGGGAAGCCGCCACCGAACAGGCCGCCGACGCCGGCGTCCGCACCGTGCTGTTGCGCTCGGCGGTGGTGCTGGCCCGGCACGGCGGCATGCTCGGAATGCTGTACCCGCTCTACTATCTCGGGCTCGGCGGGCGGCTCGGCAGCGGGCGGCAATACGTCCCGTGGATCTCGCTCGACGACGAAGTGGGGGCGATCATGTTCGCGCTACCACACGAAAACCTTTCCGGGCCGGTCAATATGGTCGGGCCCGCACCGGTCACCAACGCCGAGTTCACGCGCGCGCTGGGGCGGGTCATGCATCGGCCGACACCGTTGATGGTGCCCGCGTTCGCATTGCGGGCCGCGGTCGGTGAATTCGCGGAAGAAGCAATTCTGCACGGCCCCAGGGCGATTCCCACCGCGCTCGAGGACGCCGGATATCAATTCCAGCACCCCACCATCGGCGCGGCCCTGGCCGCAACACTCGGCCACACGGACTAGATTCCGGCCGAAAGGCTAGGCCGGGACGACACGGTGGGCGCGGCGCACATCACAGTGGGGCCATCGATACCGTGGGGGCGTGACCAATCATCCGTCCGACCTGCTGGTGCGGGATGCGCGTGAGAGCGATCTGCCCGAGATCCTGGTGATCCACAACAACGCGATCGCCGAGACCACCGCCATCTGGGATACCGAGCTCGCCGACATCCACGAACGCGAGGCCTGGTTCGCGGCGCGGACCGGTGCGGGACATCCGGTGCTGATCGCGGAGATCCATGGCAAGGTGGCCGGCTACGCGAGTTACGGCCAGTTCCGGCCGAAGTCGGGCTACCGGTTCTCGGTCGAGAACTCGGTGTACGTGTCAGATATATTCCATCGCCGCGGCGTGGCCACCGCGCTCATGCGGGCGCTGCTGGAGCGCGCCGAACGCGGCGGGGTGCACGCCATGATCGCGGCCATCGAGTCGAGTAACCGCACGTCGATCGGCCTGCACGAGAAATTCGGGTTCACCACCGTCGGGCAGCTGCCGGAGGTGGGGTTCAAGTTCGGCCGCTGGATGGATCTGACGCTCATGCAACGGACCTTCGCCGAAGGGGTAGCGTCGCCATCGTGAGCGAGAGCACTACGGCCACCGCACCGTTACCCCGCGCGGTGTCGGCTCGCTTCGACAGCACACCCCTCGCGGTCGAAGATCTGGGCCTGATCGAATACCAGCGAGCCTGGGAATTGCAGCGGTCCATCGCGGACGAACGCGCCGAGGGCATCGGCCCGGACCGGCTGCTCCTGCTGGAACATCCCTTCGTCTACACCGCGGGACGCCGCACCGAACCGCAGGATCTGCCCATGGACGGCAGCCCGGTGATCGAGGTGGATCGCGGCGGGAAGATCACCTGGCACGGTCCGGGGCAACTGGTCGGCTACCCGATCGTGCGGCTGGCCGAACCGGTCGACGTGGTCGCCTACGTGCGCCGCCTCGAAGAGGCGCTGATCGCCGTGTGCGCGCAGCTCGGACTGGAAACCGGTCGCGTGGAAGGCCGTTCGGGCGTCTGGGTCCCCGCGAACCAGTTCCTGCCCGAGCGCAAGGTCGCGGCCATCGGCGTGCGCGTGCAGCGCGGCGTCGCCCTGCACGGCATCGCGCTCAACTGCGATTCCAGCCTGGACGGCTTCAATGCGATCGTGCCGTGCGGAATCCCCGATGCCGGGGTCACCACCCTGAGCCGCGAACTCGGCCGCGACGTCACCGTCGACGAGGTGCGGCCGCTGGTCGCCGACGCCATCACCCGCGCCCTCGACGGCGAACTGAAGGTGTCCGACCACACCATCTCGCGCTGCGCGAAAGCAGCCGCCGAATGCCCCGAACCACTCCCCGCGGTGCCCGATGACGTGCCCGTCAAGGCCGAATGACCACGAGCGTAGGGTGAATCAAGTGACTTCCGTCGATACCCCGACACCTAACGACCCGGCCGCACCCAACGGCCGCAAGCTGCTTCGCATCGAGGCCCGCAACGCCGAGACCCCGATCGAGCGCAAACCCTCGTGGATCCGCACCCGCGCGACCATGGGCCCCGAGTACACCGAACTCAAGGGCCTGGTGAAACGCGAAGGGCTGCACACGGTCTGCGAGGAAGCCGGGTGTCCCAACATCTTCGAATGCTGGGAGGACCGCGAGGCCACCTTCCTCATCGGCGGCGAACAGTGCACGCGGCGCTGCGACTTCTGCCAGATCGACACCGGCAAGCCCGCTGCCCTCGATCGTGACGAGCCGCGGCGCGTCGCCGAGAGCGTGCAGGCCATGGGGCTGCGCTACTCCACCGTCACCGGCGTCGCGCGCGACGATCTCGAGGACGGCGGCTCCTGGCTGTACGCCGAGACCGTGCGCGCCATCAAGCGGCTCAACCCGCACACCGGCGTCGAACTGCTGATCCCCGACTTCAACGCGGTGCCCGAGCAGCTGGCCGAGGTGTTCGAGTCGCGGCCGGAGGTGCTCGCGCACAATCTGGAGACGGTGCCGCGCATCTTCAAGCGCATCCGGCCCGCCTTCCGATACGAGCGGTCGCTGGCGGTCATCACCGCGGCCCGCGAGGCCGGACTGGTCACCAAGTCCAACCTGATCCTGGGAATGGGCGAGACCCCCGAGGAAGTCACCCAGGGCCTGCGCGACCTGCACGAGGCGGGCTGCGACATCATCACCATCACCCAGTACCTGCGCCCTTCCCCCCGCCACCACCCGGTCGACCGCTGGGTGAAGCCGGAGGAGTTCGTCGAGCACTCCAAGGCCGCCGAGGAGATGGGCTTCGCGGGTGTCATGGCCGGGCCGCTGGTCCGCTCGTCCTACCGCGCCGGCCGCCTCTACGCGCAGGCCATGCGCCACCACGGCCGCGAGATCTCCCCGGAGATGGCGCACCTGGCCGAGGAAGGCAGCGCGGCCCAGGAGGCCACCAGCGTGCTGGCCCGCTTCGGCTCCTAGCCCGCCACTCGAACCACGGCTGCGCGCCGCGATCCTCACCGGGTCGTGGCGCGCGGTCGTCTGCGCAGGACAGTGGCGCGGGTATGGATGCCGCGCGACCGCCGCAGAAACGCCGTTAGACGAGTTATCCCGCGATTCGTGGACGGGACCCCTCCGCTGGTGGGAAGCTCGAAGGACCGCAATGATCGACCCACGGAGCGAGCCATGGTCGAGCGAACGACGACATCGCACGGTGTCAACGGCAGGGTAGTCGTGGCCGAACGGCCCGATGACATACGCAATGTGGTGCTGGTCGGCCACAGCGGGTCCGGGAAGACCACGCTGGTCGACGCGCTCGCAGTGGCCGCGGGAGCGGTACCCAGAGCCGGGCGGGTCGAGGACGGCACCAGCCTCTCCGACTACGACGACATCGAGCAGCGACAACACCGATCGGTGCAACTGTCGGTGGTGCCGATGGGGTGGGAACGGGTCAAGGTCAACCTCCTCGACACCCCCGGCTACGCCGATTTCGTCGGGGAACTCAGGGCCGGTCTGCGAGCAGCGGACGCGGCCCTTTTCATTCTCTCGGCCGCCGCCGGCGTGGAGGGCGTGAGCGGGGCAACGCTGGCACTGTGGGAGGAATGCGCGAGCGTCGGCATGCCGCGCGCCATCGTGGTCACCCATTTGGACACCGCGCGAGCCGATTTCGAGGACCTGACCGCGACCTGCGCGCAGATCCTCGGCGGCGGGCGCTCGGAATCGATGCTGCCGCTGCATCTTCCGGTGTACGGACCCAAGAGCGCCGACGGGCACCGGCCGGTGACCGGGCTGATCGAACTGCTCACCCAGCACGTCTACGACTACGCGACCGGGGAACGCGTGGAGATGCCCGCGTCCGCCGAACAGCGCGAGCAGATGGCGGAGGCTCGCAATCGGCTCATCGAGGGCATCATCGCCGAGAGCGAGGACGAGACCCTCATGGACCGCTACATCGGCGGGGAGGAGATCGACCTCGCCACGCTGATCGCCGACCTCGAGCAGGCGGTCGCGCGCGGGAGCTTCCATCCGGTGCTGATCGCCGCGCCGCCGCCCGAAGGCGCGCGGCAGGGGCTGGGCACGGTGGAGATCCTGGATCTGATCACCCGCGGATTCCCCACGCCCGCAGAGCATCCCGTGTCGGCGACCGGATCCGGCGGCAAGCCCGCCGAGCTCGCCTGCGATCCGGACGCGCCGCTGGCCGCCGAGGTGATCCGCACGGCCTCCGACCCGTACGTGGGCCGGTTGTCGCTGGTGCGAGTGTTTTCCGGCACCCTGCACGCCGACGACACGGTCCATGTGTGCGGGCACGGCGCGGGCGACAACGGAGATCACGATGCCGACGAACGCGTCGGCGGGGTGTCCGCGCCGTTCGGGAAACAGCAGCGGCCACTCCCCCAGGCCATCGCCGGGGACATCGTGTGCGTCAGCAAGCTGTCGCACGCCGAGACCGGAGACACGTTGTCCACCAAGGACTACCCGCTCCTCATCGAGCCGTGGTCGATGCCGGATCCGCTGCTGCCGGTCGCCATCAAAGCGCACGGCAAGGCCGATGAGGACAAGCTCTCGCAGGGGCTGTCGCGGTTGGTGGCCGAAGATCCCACGGTCCGGCTGGAGCAGAATCCCGACACCCATCAACTGGTGTTGTGGTGTCTGGGCGAGGCGCATCGCGAAGTAGCGCTGGAACGGCTGCGGTCCCGGTTCGGGGTGCAGGTCGACGTCGTCGACCACGAGGTGGCGTTGCGGGAAACCTTCGCCACCCAGGCATCCGGGCGCGGACGGCATGTGAAGCAGTCCGGCGGCCACGGGCAGTTCGCGGTCTGCGAGATCGACGTGGCGCCGCTGCCGGAGGGATCCGGCATCGAGTTCGTGGACAAAGTCGTGGGCGGAGTCGTTCCGCGCCAGTTCATTCCGTCGGTGGAGAAGGGCGTGCGGGCCCAGGCGCTGCGCGGTGTCGCGTCCGGATATCCGCTGGTCGACGTGCGGGTGACGTTGTTCGACGGCAAAGCGCACTCGGTGGATTCCTCCGACGCGGCCTTCCAGACCGCGGGCGGGCTGGCCTTGCGTGAGGCCGCCGCCACCGCCCGCATCAGCGTGCTGGAACCCATTGCCGAAGTGCTGGTGGTGGTTTCGGACGCCTATGTGGGCCCGGTGCTCGGCGATCTGTCGAGCCGCCGGGGCCGTGTCCTCGGGACCGAACCGGTGGGGTTGGGCCGCACCGCGATTCGGTCCGAAGTCCCCGAACTCGAGCTGAGCCGCTACGCCGTGGATCTACGGTCGCTGGCGCATGGCGATGCGAGCTTCACCCGCGCGTATGCCCGCCACGAGCCGATGCCGCAGCAGCTGGCCGACAACCTGCGGGCGAAATCCGGTGGGCGCGGCTGAACGTCACGACTGCTCGGCACGCGCGGGGACGGGCAGCGCGGCGAGGGCCGTCATGAAGAAGTCGAGGCCGAAACCGTAGTGCTGGTCGGCTTCACAGCCGGTCAGCGCGGCGGCGGCCGCCACGATCCGGGGATAGCGCTGCCGCGGCAGGGTTTCCAGGCGTAGGCGCTTGCGGCGGATCATCTCGGCGTTCTCGTCCGCGGACTGCTGGGGCGTGGGGGCGCCGGGCTCGCCGATCACCAGCGTGACCGCGGTGCGCAGGGCGTTGCCGCAGATCGCGGCGGCGGGCTCGACGTCGAAGCCGTATTCGGTGAGGATCTCGAGCGCGGTCTCGGTGGCCTCCAGGAATCCGGGGCTCGGGTCGTTGTCGCCGGGCACCTGGAACAGCGGCACCAGGGCGCGGTGCTCGCGCAGCACCGCCACCAGCGATTCGGCCAGGGCGCGGAACTGGTCCAGCAGCGGGCGCGACCGGTCGCGGGTGGTGTCGACCTGTTCCCACAGTCGGTCGACGACGCCGTTGAGCAGTTCGTCCTTGTTCTTGAAATGCCAGTACAGCGCCATCGGGGTGACGCCCAGTTCCTGGGCCAGCCGCCGGATGGTCAGCGCGTCGAGGCCCTCGGCGTCCGCCAGCGCGATCGCGCCGTCGGCGACCGTTTCCCGGCTCAATCGGTTCTCCGCTTTTGCCACTTGACAAATATACAACGTACAGGCTTTCCTATACCACGTACATGTACAACGTATGTGTAAGCAGTACAGGAACAACGCATAGGAGTTTGCGATGCCACTACTGCCCCGCCGCTGGTGGGCCCTGATCGGGGTTTCCCTGGCGACCTTCATGACATTTCTCGACAACAACGTGGTCAACGTCGCGCTGCCGTCCATCCAGACCGACCTCGGGCTGTCCATCTCGGGCCTGGAATGGGTCGTGAGCAGCTACATCCTGGTCTTCGCCGGGCTCATGCTCGCCGGCGGACGACTCGCCGACCTGTTCGGCCGCCGCCGGATGTTCCTCGCCGGACTGGCCGTCTTCACCCTCGCCTCACTGCTCGCCGGACTCGCCGACAGCCCGGCCATGCTCATCGCGGCCCGCGTCCTGCAAGGCGTCGGCGCGGCCGCAGCGATCCCCCCGACCCTCGCCATCATCGCCGGACTGTTCCCCGACGCCGCCGAACGCGCCAAAGCCGTCGGCGTGTGGAGCGCCATCGGCGCCCTCGCCCTGGCCCTCGGACCGTTCACCGGCGGCGTCCTCAGCCAGCACGTGGACTGGAGCTGGATCTTCCTGATCAACGTGCCCTTCGGCGTCATCACCTTCGCGCTCACCGCCGCGACCCTGGACGAAACCCGCGAGCCGATCCGGCACCGGCTCGACCTGCCCGGGCTCGCGACCTCGGCCATCGCGCTGTTCGCGGTCACCTACGCGCTGATCGAAGGACACAACCGCGGCTGGACCTCACCGGTCATCCTGAGCTGCTTCGCCGTCAGCGCGGCCGCGCTCGCCGCCTTCGTCGCCATCGAAACGCGCCGCGCGGACCCGATGGTCGACATGTCGATGTTCCGCTCGCGCGCCTTCAGCGGCGGCATCGCGGTCCTGATGCTGTGGGGCTTCGGGGTGATGGGCATCTACTTCTTCACCGCGATGTACCTGCAGAACGTGCTCGGCTTCTCGCCCACCGCGGCGGGCGCGGCGTTCATTCCGATGGCCGTCGCCATGGTGCTGATGGCGCCGCTCGCCCCGCTGGTCGCCCGCCGGATCGGCACCAACATCACCGTGGCGCTGGGCGTGGCGGGCATCGTCGGTGCGCTGCTGGATATTTCGACCATCGGCGAGCACGGGCACATCCTCGACCTGATGCCCGCGTTCATCGGCTTCGGCGTCGGTTCGGGCCTGCTCATGTCACCGTTGAACACGGCGATCATGGACCGGATGCCGCCCGCCGTCGCGGGCGCGGCCGGGGCGGTGGTCAATGCGAGCCGGGAGATCTCGGCGCTACTGGGCGTGACCATCGTCGGCGCGATCCTCACCTCCCGCGCGGCGTCGGTGGCCCAGCAGGGCGCGGCTCCGATGCACGCCTTCCTCGAGGGCTACCGGCTCGCGATCGTCGTCGCGGGCGTCATTGTCGCCGTGGGCATTCCGCTGGCACTGATCACCCTGCGCACCCCGCGTGCCGAGGCGCCCGCGGTGGCGGGCGCCGAACCGGTCGGGGCGGCGGTCTGACCCCACACGCGCCGCATCGGCCGGACGGACTCCGGCCGATGCGGCGGTTCCGGGTGACAAGCGCTCGCGCGGAGCGCGATTCGGGCCATCGGGCACCGACCGGTCGCCTCACCGTCCATCCCATCGCGAACCGGACGTACCCGGCCACTAAGCTGGACCGCATGGCAGCAGGCAAGGGCGGTAATCCGTCGAAGGAAGCGAAGGCCGCGGCGAAGGCGGTGCGCAAGCAGGCGTCGAAGGAACGCCGCAAGCAACTGTGGCAGGCCTTCCAGATGCAGCGCAAGGAAGACAAGCTTCTGCTGCCCCTGATGATCGGCGCCCTCGTCGGCATCACCGTGCTGTTCCTGGTGATCGGCCTGATCTTCGGCATGCAGTGGTATCTGCTGCCGATCGGCCTGCTGCTGGGCGCGCTCGCCGCGTTCATCATCTTCGGCCGCCGGGTGCAGAAGAACGTGTACGCCAAGGCCGAGGGCCAGGCCGGCGCGGCCGCCTGGGTGCTGGACAACCTGCAGGGCAAGTGGCGTGTCACGCCCGGTGTCGCCGCCACCACCCAGCTCGACGCGGTGCACCGCGTGGTCGGCCTGCCCGGCGTCATCCTGGTCGCCGAGGGCTCCCCGCAGCGGGTGAAGTCGCTTCTGGCACAGGAGAAGAAGAAGGTGTCCCGCCTGGTCGGCGACACCCCGATCTACGACGTCGTGATCGGCAACGACGAAGGCCAGGTGCCGCTCAAGGAGCTGGAGCGCTACCTGCGCAAGCTTCCCAGCAATATCGACGCCAAGCGCATGGACCACATCGAAGGCCGGCTGACGGCGCTGGCCACCCGCGGCGGCCCGGCGCTGCCCAAGGGTCCGCTGCCCAACGGCGCGAAGATGCGCGGCGTGCAGCGCTCCATCCGTCGCCGCTGACCTCGAGCACAAGGAAGGCCCGCATCCTCGGGGATGCGGGCCTTCGTCATGTTCGGATGGTTCAGCGGACGTGGCGGGACAGGAAGCCCAGGACGTCAGGAGTGACGGTGCGCCAGTACTCCTCGGTGTGCGTGCCGGGGGTCACCAGGCCGATCTCGGGGTGGGCGGTGGCGATGAAGCGGCGGCAGCCGTCGATGAATCGGTCGCGGTCGCCGCACCACAGGCCGACCGGGGCCGGGCCGAGCTTGTCGAGGTTGCGTAGCGGGTCGAGGGCTGCCCACTGGTCGGCGTTGCTGAATGCGTTCCGTTTGGCCATTTCGGTCCAGGAGGTGAGCAGGCCGGGCGACATGGTGGCTACCGCGCTGAGCGGCTGGGACCGCTCGGTGCGGCGGCGCGCGTAGACCAGCGCGCCGAAGCCGCCCATGGAGGTTCCGGTGCAGGCGAAGGGCAGACCGTCCTTGCCGGCGAGGCGACGCTGGGTCAGCCAGCCGGGGACCTCGTCGAGCAGCATGGACATCGGGTCGTCGCCGTTGCCGTGGTCGTGCCAGTAGTTGTCGCCGCCGTCGAGGGCGACGAAGCCGAAGGCCGGGCTCACGTGGGTGGCGACCGCGGCGGCCAGCAGGTCGGCGATATTGCCGACGGCGGCGGTGCGGGCGGTGCCGTGCAGGCCGTGCAGCAGCAGCGAGACGGGAAGGTTCTCGGCCGTGGCGCCCGGCGGCAGGATGGTGACCAGGTCGATCTCGCGGCCGCGGGCCTTGGAGTAGACGCGCTCGGTGCTGATGACCGGGGACAGGCCCATCGCGGTCTGGCCGATGTTCTCGGCGTGCTGGGTGCGCTGTACGTCGTCGGCTTCGGTCGCGGCGTTGACGCCGGCGGCGACGGCGGCGCCCGCGGCAGCCAAACCGACCAGTCCGGTCGTCGCGAACAGGGACCGGCGACTCAATGTCCGCGCGGCCGCCCGGTAGTCCTCGACCATCGACCCTCCATCGGCACAGCAACAGCTACTTGCCTGACGACGGCCTAGGCGGCTGCGTCACGGCAAATCGCCGCCACCATACCGATCGAAAGCAAACAGCGGTAAACATTTGGCAACGCCCTGACACACACTGCACCAACAGCATCGCAGGTAACGCGGCTGATCCGCGATGACGCGACGCGCCGTGATGTGTTCGAGTCGCGTTGATTCGAATTCTGTGACCGGAGTCGGTGAATCGCTGTGACCGCGCGGGTCAGCGGCTGTAGACGAGAGCCGTGCCGGTGGCGCGGTCGTGCATGCCGCGGCCGTCGCTGTCGGTGAACAGCGCGGGGATGACGAACAGCAGGATGAGCTGACGGACCAGCGCCCGGACGAAACCGACCGGCGCCTCCGCATCCACGCGGGCCACCTTGAGCTTCAGGAAGTACTGCCCCGGCGTGAAACCGAACAGCGTGACCGCGGCGATCCCCAGCACAAACCACACCAGCAGCGTCGGGGTGGACAGCGCCTGCGTCATCACCTCGAAATGCGAGGGCGGCTGCTGCCCCTGCGGGATGGTCATCTTCGCGATGATGCGCGCGGGATCGGGCCGCACGATGATGGCCGCCAAGCCCATGGAGATGAACCAGTCCACGAGCACCGCCACCACGCGGCGGGTGAAAGGGGCGAGCGCGCCGGAGCCGGAGGCCGGGAGGCCGAGTTCCTTGCCCTGATAGTCACCGAGCGGGTTGTCTCCGGATTCGGCGTTCGGTCCGGACAGCCATGAGCCGGTGATGCGTGCCATGGGCCCAGCTTATGCGCCGCCCGCGGGCCGCTTTCCGACACCTGCCGATCGGCGGGCGGGACGGGAATCGTATATGTTGCCGACGCCCTCGTGACCGGTCCGGCAACAGGCAGCGAGGTCCTGAGCGTCCTACGCCCAACACCTCCCGAGACCCCACACGACACACGGCGCGGCAGCCCTGGCGGCCGAGATCCTGCGCCTGGCCCAGCGGTCCACCCTGCTCGCCCGCGCCGCCCGCCGCGACACCCTGGCCGGTATCGGGCTGGCCCCGGTCTTGCCCGATCGTCTCGGCCTGCCGTCGCCGGAAACCGTTGCCGCCGAACTGGAACGCCTCGACGCCCCGGCGGCCGGTACCGCCCCGCACCGATGGTTGCGCGCACTGTGGGCATCGATGTGGCCGTGCTCATCGACCAGGTCGCCGAGCAGCTGGAAGCCCTGCCCTGGCCGCCGACGGCCTCGAACGCCTGTCCGGCCGCGCCACCAGCCCCGACCACACGATCACCGCCGAGGTCGCCGGCGACGGCGCACTCACCGCCCGGTGGCTGTCGGAGCAGATCACCACCCGCCCGCCCCGCCAGGCCGCCCACGACATCACCGAAACCATCGCCCCCAAACGCGACGCCCCGCTGGCCAGACTCAGCGAGTACCTGTAGCGAGGTGAATCCCGTGGCCGGAGCCCGCGAGTCCCACCTCGACCCGGCAAGCCCATCATCAGGATCGCGGAGTCAGCAGTTGTTCGATCGAGCCGGGACTACTGCTCGGGGTATAGCGCTACCGCGTTCACAGTGGCGCACCCTGGTGTACAGGATCCGGGTCCCCGAGTCCCGGCCAGGTCATCGGCTCCATCAGGGCGGATCGCCGGTCGTTGTCGGCCGCGTCGACAATGAAGCGGTCGCGAGCCTCGATCAGGACAGGATCGGTTGTCTGCTCGAGGTCGGCCTGGGTGCGGGATCGGTTCACCAGCATGGTCGTCCGGGGGATCCGGCGGCGCTCGTATCCCCGCAGGGCTGTTGCGGGATCGTGACAGGTAGCCAGGGCATGCGCCAGGACCACCGCATCCTCGATCGCCGCATTCGCACCCTGACTGAGACTGGTGAGCATGGGATGTGCGGCGTCGCCGAGCAGGGTGACTCGACCGCGGCCCCATTCGGTCAGCGGTGGCCGGTCCTGAGCGGGCAGGGTGAGGATGTCCGATTCCGGTGTGGCGGTGATGAGTTCACCGATCTCGGGTGCCCAACCGGAGAACCGCTCCAGCAGGTCGTCCTTACCGTGTGGCCAATTCGCGGCCAGCTCGGCGGTTGTGGTCAAGGTGCCCCACCAGTAGATCCGGCCGCGGCCGATGTCGTTGATGCCGAAGCGCATTCCGCGGCCCCAGTATTGGATATGCGCGCCGTCCTCGATCGCCGGATGGCTGAATGATGCCAGCGCCAACCATGCGACATAGTCGCCCGATCGCGGCGGTTCGACGCTGTGCAACTGGGCGCGGATCGCGGAATTGATGCCGTCGGCCCCGATCAGCACATCGGCGCGCAGGGCGCGGCCGTCGGCGAATTCCACCTGCACGCTGTCGGACGCCTCGATATATCGCAGCGCATCGGCACCCAGCTCGATCTGCATATCGTCGCCGCAGGCGGCCAGCAGCACATCGTGCAGATCCTTGCGAGCCAATCCGACCGACGGTGCGCCCAGAGCCGCCTCCACGGGTGCCGCATCGATACGACGCAGATCGGAGCCGTCGGTCCGGCGGTAGGAAACGCTGCGGCTGCGAGCTCCCACCCGCAGCAGTTGCTCATCGATACCGAGTTCGAGGGTCCGCAGCGCGTGCATCGCATTGGCTTGCAACCCCAGCCCGAATCCAGCTGCACGCAGCTGCGGACTGCGCTCGCACAAGATGACATCGATACCGGCCCGGCGCAGGGCCACCGCGGCGGTGAGACCGCCGATGCCGGCTCCGACGATGATTGCCGATTTCACCGAATTGGTCACGAGATTCCTTGCCGTACAGCGACTTTCGTACCAGCTCGGTCGAGCAGTCGCGTGAGCTGGATGGCCACCTCGGAGGCCTGGGGGGACTCGACGACGGTCAGATGGTCGCCTGGTACATCGATCACCTCGAGATTGCCCCCGGCGTAGGCGGCCCAGCCGTTTGTCGCGTCGTGATACAAGGCTCGGACCCGGTCATGCACCGGGCGTAGCACCGGTGGCAATGGCTCGATGCAGCGCAGCAGGGTGAGGTCGCCGGGGTATCTGCGCGGCTGATAGCTGTCGATGCCACGACTGCAACCCATGAACACCCCGAACAATCGGCGGACCAGTTCCCGGGAACCGGTGGCGGGCAGCACCCCGGCCTCGATGGTGGCGGCGAGAATGAAATCCAGAATCTCGTCGTCACCGACGGACTGCTCGGGAATCTCGATCATGGTTGTGTCGGTGTGGCGAGCCGGTAGCAGCAGCTCCCAGAGGAAGAACCGATACAGTTCGCGTTCCGATGCGAGTCTGCTGTCTCCGGGCTCGATGGTCATGGCGTCGATCATCGCCAGCATGCCCACCTCGTGACCGGCGTCGGTCAGTTGCTGGGCCATCTCGAAGGCGACCATGCCGCCCAGCGACCAGCCGCCCAGATGGTAGGGACCGTTCGGCTGTACCCGTTGGATCGCCGCGACGTAGTCGCGTGCCATCTCCGGGATCGTCTCGGCCGGTGTGCTGCCCGGCTCCAGCCCGGCCGCTTGCAGGCCGTACAGCGTCTGCCCTTCGGGCAGATGTTTGCTCAATTCGACGTAGCAGAGCACATTTCCGCCGATCGGATGCACCAGGAACAAGGGCGTCCCGCTCCCGGCTCGTAGCAGAACCAGCGGGTCGGCGGGCAGGCCGGCGCATCCGTCGAGGAGCAGGGCCAAGGTGCCCGCCGTCGGGTTCGCCGCCAGGGCCGACACCGCCAGGGCGACCCCGAATCGCTGCTCGATGGACACGATCAGCCGCACGGCGGTGAGCGAAGTACCACCGAGAGCGAAGAATCGTCGTGGATTCCGACCTCCGGCAGCCCGAGAGCCTCGGCCAACATCGCGACGAGCACTGTTTCGGCCGCGGTGCGCGGAGCTACCGTCTCGGAAGTGTCGGGGCTCGGCAGCTCCATGGCGATCAGCGCCGCGTCGTCGCGCTTTCCGCTCGGGGTCAGCGGCAGCGTGTCCAGCCACACCAGGCGGCCGGGGATCATGTAATCCGGTAGCCATTCCCTCAGTGCCGCAATGATTCCCTTTTCGTCGCCATCCGATCGGGACCCGACCAGACAGGCCACCAACTGGGATTGCGCGCTCGAGCTCCGCCCGCCTCCGCGCGCCACCACCGCCACCTCGGTCACGCCTACCAGTGCCGCGGTGACTCGCCGCAGCGCCAGCTCCACCTCCATCGGCTCGACCCGATGGCCACGGATCTTGACCTGGCCGCCCAGGCGGCCATCGCTGACCACTTCGCCGTTGGGCAGGCGGCGACCGATATCACCGGTGCGGTACAAGCGCGCGCCCGCCGCCTGGGGATGCGGTGCGAAGACGGCGTCGGTGAGGTCGGGCCGGTTCTCGTAGCCGTCGGCGAGGCCGAGGCCGCCGAGGTGGATCTCACCAGGCACGCCGTCGGGCACCGGGCGCAACCGCTCGTCCAGGATCAGAATCTCGGCATTATCGATCGCCGTCCCGATCGGCGGCAACGCGGGGAACCGGGCCGGGTCGCCGGTCATGGTGTAACTGGTGGCGACGTGAGTTTCGGTGGGACCGTACTGATTTTCGAGGATCACTTTCGTGCCTGCCGCGCACAGCGCGCGGATCTCGTCGGTGACCCGCAGCTGTTCGCCGGAAGAGATGATCACTCGCAGTCCGGCCGGTGCGGTACCCAGCCGGGCCGCGGCCTCGGCCAGTTGCTGCAAGGCGACGTAGGGCAGGAACACTCGTTCGGCGTCGGTGTCGCTCAACAGACCTGGCAGCGCGGGCAGATCGTGACGCTGATCCTCGGTGAGAAGGATGAGTCGCCCGCCGCCGCACAGGGTCGAATAGATCTCCTGGAACGAGACATCGAACGATAGTGGCGCGAATTGCGTTGTGGCTGGGGCCAGCCCGGTCTCGGCGAGTCTTCCGCTGGGCACCGAAAGCTGCCAGCCGATCAGGTTCGCCAACGCCCGGTGCGGCATGGCGACACCCTTCGGGTCTCCCGTCGAGCCGGAGGTGAACAGCACGTACGCGGTCGTGGACGGGTCGACCGGCGGCAGGTCGGCGGAGGTCGCGGAGCCCATGAGATCGTCCATGTCGATCCGCGAATACTGTTGCGGCACCAGTGGTTCATGGCCCGAGCCGGTGATCACCAGGAACGGGCGGGCCTGGTCGAGCATAGCGTGCAGGCGCGGCTTCGGATAGCTCGGGTCGAGCGGAACACAGGCGGCGCCGGCCTTGGCTATACCCAGGACGGCCGCCACCAGCTCCGGTGAGCGGCCCACCGCGAGCGCGATCCGGTCGCCCGGCCGGGCACCACGTGCCACCAGAGCCCCAGCGATCCGGCCGGACAATTCCGCCAATGCCGCGTAAGTCACTGTGCGACTGCCGAATTCGAGTGCGACCGAGGTCGGAACCCGGGCCGCGCAGGCATCGAACAGTTCCAACACGGTGCCCGGGACATCGCCGATCCGGGGCGGGGCCGGGGCGAGCGAACCGAAATCGCCCGGGCCGGACGGATCGTCAGTGAGCAAGGCCAGCACCGACAGGTAGGTGTGGCCGATCGACGTCAGCTGGTCGCCGGTATAGAAGGCGGGTTCACCGTCGATGCGCAGCAACAGATTGCCGTCGAGTGGGTTGTGCGCGACAGCGACCGACAGCGCAAAGTTCGTGACTTCGCGGATATCAATGCCGAGCAGGTCCACGTCCAAGTCCTGCAAGGTCGCCTCGAACCCATGGAAGTGGACGTAATTGAAGAAGGTGTCCAGCTGGATACCCGTCTCCCGCTGAATCTCGACCAGCGGAAACCGAATGTGCGACAGTCCGTTCCGATCCTGCTCGGCCAACGCGACCAGCACCTCACGCCATGTACGACCGGAGATATCGAGCCGGAACGGCATGGTGTTGAGAAACAACCCCAGCGTGTGCTCGGCGTCGAGTAGCTCGGGGCGGCCGTGAGTGACAACACCGGTCGTGATGTCCGAGCGACCGGCAAAGAGGCCGACGGTGCACAAATGAGCGGCCAACAGCACGGTCTTCACTGACATGCGCAAGGTGGCGGCCAGCCTTTCGGCGCGGCCAGCGGTGGCCGCGGGAACCGGGATCGATACGGACCGGCGGGTGCCGGTGGATGCCTGTTCCCGGCCCGGCGTTGGCGAGATATGCGGTGTCATAGGGCGAATCCGGGAGGACTCCGCACCGGCCAGCAGCTCCGACCAGTACTGCCGGTCGGCCGGGTCGGCGATCGCATTCCGTTCGGCGCGAACATATTCGGCGAACGACGGCAGCTCGACGGCCGGTCGCGGCGGCGCGCTGGTAGCCACGGCGCGATAGTCGGTCAGCAGCTCCGACATCAGCGTCGCCACGCTCCAGCCATCGAGGATGGCATGGTGGAAGGACAGCACGAGGTCGATGCGATCGGTGAACAGGAATACCGCCAGGTGGAACAGCCCTGGTCGCTCGAAGGCATAGCGCCGGTGATGGTGCTGGGCGACGTGCTCACGCAGGAGCGCATCGCCGGTCCGCGGCGCGGCCGCTCGTAGATCGATGACCGTCATCGGCGGTTCGAGCCGGTCGTGAACCAGCTGCAGCGGCTCGGAATAGGCGGCCAGGTCGAAGGACGTCCGTAGCATCGGATGCCGGGCGATGGCCTGAGTCACTGCGGCTCGCAGCGCGGCCTCGTCCCAGTCCATCCGCAGCGAATAGCGGAAAACGTCGTGGTAGAGCGGTGATTCGGCGCGCTCGCGGCTGTGGAACAACATGCCCAGCTGCAACTTGGTCAATGGATAGGCGTCCACGACGTGCCCGAGCTGTGCCCGGTCGATGGCCGCCACCAGCTCGAACGGGGCGACCGCCGTCGCCGTCACGGCGTCGATGTGGACCCGGTCGGCCAATTCGGCGATGGTGGGGGACTCGGCGAGCTCGCGGGCGCTGAACCGCAGGCCGCGGGCCGCGGCGCGGGCGCGGATGCGCACCAGCAGAATCGAGTCGCCGCCAAGGTCGTAGAAGTTGTCCGTCAGCGCTACCGACCCGCGGCCGAGCACCTCGGACCACAGCGTCACCAACTGCTCCTCCACCCAGGTTCGGGCCGCACCCAGGGTGGTCGGTTCCGGGGTATGTCGTATCGCGCCCAGCGCGGCGCGGTCGGTCTTTCCACTGGGCGTCAGCGGGATCGCGTCGATCTCGACGAACTGTGCCGGCATCATGAAATCCGGCAGCTTCCTCGATAACTCGGTCCGCAGCGTGGCGGGTTCGAGTTCGCTTCCGGGAACGTAATAGGCGGCCAGGTAGCTGCCCCGGGTGGGCGAGTGCAGATCGATGACTGCGGCGGCGGTAATGCCGGGCACCGCGGCGAGGGCGTTCTCCACTTCTCCAAGCTCCACCCGGTTGCCGCGGATCTTCACCTGGCGGTCGATCCGGCCCAGATACTCCAATTCACCATCGGCCAGCCACCGGGCCAGGTCACCGGTGCGGTACATGCGCTCGCCCGGATGAAACGGGTCTGCGATGAACTTCTCCGCGTCCAACTCCGGATGGTTGCTATAGCCACGCGCCAAGCCCGCACCGGCAATGCATAGTTCGCCCGCCACTCCGACCGGCTGTGGTTGATCGGCGGGTCCGAGGACATACAGCCGGGTGTTATCGATCGCGCGACCCAGCGGCACCCGGTGCACCGGCTGCGCCGGGTCTGTGGGGCAGTCATGGAAGGAGACATCGACAGTCGCCTCGGTCGGGCCGTACAGGTTGACCAGTCGTGGCGCGCCGGTACCGAGCGATGCGAAGACCCGGTTCCATCGGGAAACCTGGTGCGGCAAAAGGGCTTCACCACTGCAGAAAACGGTATGCAGGCTCGCGACGCGGGACACCGCTGCCGGATCCGATTCCAACAGTTCCACAAACGGCGTCAACATCGTCGGCACGAAATGCAGTACGGTCACGCCGAAATCATGGATGGCGGTGAGGATTTCGTAGGGATCCTTCTCGCCTCCGGGCTTCAGCAGCGCCACCTGTGCGCCGACGAACCCCCACCAGAACAACTCCCACACCGAGACATCGAACGAGGACGGCGTCTTCTGGAGGATGACATCCGAAGGATTCAGCGGGTAGCGGCGCTGCATCCAGGCAAGTCGGTTGATTACCGAATGATGCTCGACAGCAACGCCTTTCGGTAGACCGGTGGATCCAGAGGTGTATATAACGTAAGCAAGGTCGGTGCCGGCCGGAGCGGGCGGCACCTCGGTCGCCGGGCGGCCCACCGGCCACCTGTCGGTGGTCAGCGCCGCAGGCGCTTCCGGCGCGAGACGCGCCGCATGGACGGTATCGGTCAGCACCACCGCGGCAGCACTGTCGGCGAGCAGGAAGGCGACGCGCTCGGCCGGGTAGCCAGGGTCGACCGGGACGTAGGCCGCGCCGACGTACATGGCGGCCAGTGTCGCGACCAGCAGCTGTGGGCCGCGCTCGAGCAGTACTGCCACCAGGTCCCCGGTTCCGATTCCGGATTCGCGCAGCATGCCGGCGAGAGCGACGGCCTGGTGGATGAGTTCTCGATAGGTGAGGGTGTCACCGGGTGCGGTGCGGACGGCAACCGCGTCCGGCGTGCGCTCGGCTTGCCGCAGGATGGCGGCGATCACGCTCGTCCGGTTCTCGTAGGGGCGCGCGGTCGCCCGGACCCGATCCACCAGCCGGTCATGCTCGGCCGCCGACAGCATGGGCAGCAGCGCCGGATCGGTGTCCAACGCGTCGACCCCGGCATTGAGCAGAGTGGCCACCTGGGCAAACACGGCATCGATCGAGTAATCGGCGTCGAAGATGGCGGCGGAATGATCCAACCGGACCAGCAGCGGGCCGTCGTCGTCCACCTCCACGATCGACCACGCCATGGCCAGCGGACTGTGGCCCTGCGACGGCATGCCCACATGCTCGAACCCCTCGAACCGGACACGGTTCGCGGGCGAACGCGCGTAGGCGACGGTGACGTCGAACAGTTGCCGTGCCGGGATTCCGGCCCGGCGCAGCTCACCCACGAGATCGCCGAGCGGGTAGCGCTGATGCTGTTTCAACTGGCGCACATCGGCTTTCACCGCGCTGACCAGTTCGGCGACCGTCGCGTAGGTGCCGATATCGAGGACCACCGGGATGGTATTGGCGAAGTTGCCGACCGCGGCGTCCTCGGCCGGGTTGTTGCGGTTGCCGAACGGGATGCCGATGGTGATCTGCTCGGCACGAAGTACCCGCGACAGGTAGATCCCGAGCATGGCGAGCAGGTATGGGTACAGGGAGATCCCGGCGGCGCGTATCCGGTTGACCAATGCCCGGTCGAGTTCGAAGGTGCTGGCGGTGACCGACCCCACCCCATCGGTACCGTGTCGAGGGTCGAACAGCGCCGGCGTGACCGAGCACAGCCGTGGTACGACGGCATCACGGTCGATGCGATACTGCTCGCTCGCCCGGTAGGCGCTTTCCAGGGCCAGGCACTCGACGAAGGAAGCGCTCGAAAGCTCTGGCGGAGTACCGGTTTTCGTGGTCACCGTGTAGTCGGTCATGATCTGAGCGCCCAGGATGCGCAAACCGGTCGCGTCGACCGTCAGGTGGTGCGCGGTGACGACCAGGTAGTACGACTCGGCGGCGGCTCGGATCATGATCAGGCGGAACGGTTCCGGGCCGTCGAGATCGATCGCCGAGCCGGTGAGCGCCCGAATTCGACACTGTGCCTCGGCTTCCGGGTCGTCAGCTCCGGTAACGTCGATCAGCCGCACCGGAGGCCGTCGATCGGGTGAGAGTTCCTGGTACGGGATTCCGTCGACGACGCCGTAACGCATGCGCACGCCATCGGTCCGCGTCCAGGTTCGCTCGATGGCCGCCATCATCTCCACTTCGTCGAGCGCGATCGTCAAATGCCAGACCGCGCAGGACAGATAGGCAGGTTGTCCCGCGTAGATTTCGGCGGCAGTCCAAATGTCTCGCTGGTAGGCGGTCAGCGGATAGCGGATGGAGCCGGACATGAATTTCCCCCTGGAACGCCCGAATGTGATTGGGCACTACGCAATATCGCTGTCGAACCACTGAACTGCGCTCAGGCCGCCCGGCGGCCCAGCAGATCGCCCAGAACACGGAGTTGAGCAGTCGCGCCGCCGAGACTGAACTCGGCGCGTTTGGCCGCGACGAAGTACCGGTTCATCGGCCCGTCGGTGTCGATGCCCACACCGCCGTGGATATGAACCGCGGTGTGCGCCACCCGATGCCCGGCCTCCGCGGTCCAGAATTTCGCGGTGGCGATCTCCTGCTCGGCGGGCAGACCCGCGGCCTCGCGGGCGGCGGCCTGCCAGAGTGTCAACCGCACGGCCTCGACATCGATGTAGGCGTCGGCGAGCCGGGCCCGTACCGCCTGGAAGGAGCCGATCGGCTTGTCGAATTGCCTACGGGTACGGGCATATTCGGCGGTCAGCGCCAAAGCCTTCTCCAATACCCCGAGCTGCCACGCACACCACGCCAAGGTCGCACGGCGGCGCGCCCACTCGACCCCTTCCGCCCGGCTGAGCACGATGGCGGCGACATTGTCCAGCTCCAGGAGTGCGGCATCGTCGGTATCGACGAGACGCTGCGCGGTCGTCGTGAGTCCGACGGCAGCACGGTCGATCAGCACCAGTGCCGGCCCGTCGGCGGTGGTGGCCTCGAGCAGGAATGTGGTGGCGAAAGCGCCTGCGGTGACGACGGTTCGGCTGCCGCTCACCGTCGCGCCGGTGTCGGTTTCGGTGCAGCGCAAGGCGGCTCGGCCGGGGGAGCTGTCGCCGACCGACACGGCGATGGTCGCGTCGCCGCGTAGCACCGGCGTGACGTAGCGCTCGGTCAGACTCTCGTCACCGAACTCCGCGATCGCGCAGGCACCGACGGCGATGCTGCTCGAGTAGGGTGCGGGCGCGAGGGTCCGGCCGATCTCGATCAGCACCGACGCCTGCTCGAGGACGTCGAATCCACTGCCGCCCAAGGACTTCGGCAGCGCCGCGTCGAGCAGACCGGCACCGGCCAGCGTGTGCCACAGGTCAGCGTCGAAACCGGGCGCGTCGCGCAGTCCGGAAGCGGAGCGTCCGCTGTTGTCGTTCTTGTCCGACCAGTCGCCGAGAATCTGCTTGGCGAGCCCGGCAAGGTCTTGCTGCGCCTCGGTGAGTGTGAAATCCATGTGATGTCCTTAACGAGTGACCGGAAGGCCCAGAGCGGTCGCGGCGATGATGTCGCGCTGAACCTCATTGGTGCCGCCGCCGAAGGTATTGATCAGTGACGCACGGTGGTACAGCTCGACGCGCCCGCGCAGCAGGGCACCCGCCGAATCGAATCGCACGATCGATTCCGCGCCCAGCACCTCCATCAACAGCCGGTACCCCTCGGTGGCGAAATCGGTTCCGAATACCTTGGTGGCGGAGGCTTCGGCGGGGGCCAGTTCGCCGGTATCGGCGTCGGCGGCCATCTTCCAGCTGCGGAGCTTCTGATACTCGGTATTGGCGTGGACCCGCGCCAGGTGCATCCGCGCCCACTCCTGGTCGATAACCCGTGAGCCGTCGTCGAGTTCGGTGTCGTGCGCCCACTCGAGAACCTGACGCAGCGCCTCCTGCATCGGCGCGGCGATGGAGAGGGCCACCCGCTCATGGTTGAGCTGGTTGGTGATCAGGTTCCAGCCCTGATTGAGCCCGCCCACCAGCGATGTGGCCGGAACGCGGACATCGGAGTAGTAGGTGGCGCTGGTGCCCGCGCCCGCCATGGTGTGCACCTTGGTCCAGGAGAAGCCGTCGGCGGAGGTCGGCACGATGAACACGCTCAGACCCTTGTGCTTGGCGACCTCGGGGTCGGTGCGCGTCGCGAGCCAGATGTAGTCGGCGTACTCGACCAGCGAGGTCCACATCTTCTGGCCATTGATGACGTAGTCGTCGCCGTCGGGCACCGCCCGAGTCCGCAGCGAGGCGAGGTCGGTGCCGGCCTCGGGCTCGGAATAGCCGATCGAGAAGTGCAATTCGCCCGCGGCGATCTTCGGCAGGAAGAAGGCTTTCTGCTCTTCGGTGCCGAAACGCATGATCGTCGGGCCGACCGTGTTGACCGTCAGGAACGGTATCGGCACCCCGGCGACGGCCGCTTCCTCGGTGAAGATCATCTGGTCGATCATCGAAAGACCCTGGCCGCCATATTCCTTCGGCCAGCCCATCACCAGGTATCCATCGCGGCCCAGCTGGCGAACGATCTCCTTGAAGGCGTCGCCGGGACCGTATTCGCCCTGCGGGCCGCCCGCGATCGCCGCACGCCGCTCGTCGGTCATCAAGGCGGCGAAGTACTCTCGGAGCTCGGCTCGCAACTGTTGCTGTGCGGCAGTGAAATTGATATCCATGGGTCCTCAGTAGTTGGCGAGGTCGTCCGCGGTGAGGACAGAGGTCAAGATGAGTGGCTCGGCGACGAGGCGCTGGGGCATCCCGGGTCCCAGCCCGATGGCCGACTCCGCGCCGAATCGGTTGACTTCGTCCAGCAGGAAACGGACGCCGACCGGGTTGAGATAGTTGGTGAGGAAGAACTCGCGAACCTCGTCGGCGGTCCGGATGACGCCGGACTGGTGGGGTGAGCAGAGGGTGATCTTCGGATCGTAGAAGGTCATTGCGGACACATGCTCGGCCATGAAGTCCGCTACATGCTGCACGAGCGGGCTGTGGAAGGCGCCCACGTACTCTTCGAGCATGCGGATCCGACGCGGTTGCTCGGCCGCGAGAGCGGTCAACTCCGCTCGATATCCGGAGAGCACGAGAACCCGTTTGTCACCGCCGGGCACGACGTCATAGTCCGCAGCCAGGTAGATCCCGGGGCGGGCCGGGCCGATGTACTTCTCGATCTCATCACCGGTTGCCAAGGCCGCCACCGCCATCCCCTGCGGTGGTGTGTCGGCCGGCACCTCGGGAATGAGGCGCTGGTAGTGCAGCATCTCGAACAGGCCCGGCCGATCGACCCCACCGGCGAGACAGGCGCTCACCAGACCCCCGAGGCTGAGCCCGCCGATGGCATCGGGCCGGATGCCGCGGTCGGCCAGCACATCGTGCATCCCGATGATCAGCGCCGCCTGGCGCACCGCGCCGAAGCTCTGCACGAGCTCGCCCTCGCCGTCGAACGTGCCGGCGATCAGCTCGGACACGTCCAGCCCAGTCCGGTCCGCGGCCTGTTCGAATACCTCACGGACAGCGGGGAATCGAACGCAGAAGTCGGTGACGAATTTTTCCTCCAGCGGAATCTGCCCGCCGAGTAAGTATGCGATGGTCATGCAACGTCCCCTTGAATGAATGAAGTCGGCGAAAGCCCGGTACACACCGACTCATCTGTTGAACGATGTGTTCAAAGAATCCCCACTCTTTGAGCGAGACCCGCCCAACAGGAAGTGCCCGGGTCACCGGAGTGGGGCACGTTTTCACGGTAAGGCATGTTCCCCCCGCTCGCAACGCGACCCGTCGGCCAAAGTGCTTGGGGCCGTTGGCAACAGGAAGGCCGACCGCCCGGGGTGGGGAGGCGCGCCGATGGGGTGAGAATCACGCCGCGAAACGGCGCTCCCGACTTGCAAAACGGGAAAATCTGTGTCAACAGCATGGACTCGTCGCACGACTTGAAAAATGGCGAAATCTGTGTCAAGCCCGTTGTCCCGCAACACTATTGCTTGAACCAAGCAAACGCTTGACCGTGCTCCGTCGTCATGTAAGACTGCTTGCGGGACATGGATGCATCACCCATTCATCGGGTGCCATGAAGTTCGGGGCGGTCGAAAGAAAGTTGGGGAAATGACTTCAGATCAACAGCGCGACAATGAAGTATCCGCAAGGAGCACGCTGACCGATCTCCCTGGACTCATCGGTGTTATTGAAGTCCCAGTAATGTCCGTTCCTGTAATTGCGACCCGCGTCTATGTGTTGGAAGGCACGCGGGGCCATATTCTCATCGATGCCGGTTGGGATGACGACACCGCATGGCAGGCCCTCTCCAACGGTCTGACCGCGCTGGGTCGGGATGTTCGTGAGACAGAAGGCATAGTTCTGACTCACCATCACCCGGATCATTCGGGTCTGGCCGGAAGGGTGCAATCCGAATCCGATGCGTGGGTCGCGATGCATGAGATCGACGCCGATCTCATGGATCAGCTACGCAGTCAGGAATCGGCGGAAGCTCATTTGTCGTGGGAATTGAACAATCTCGCGGCGGCCGGGGCGCCGACGGCGGCGCTGGAGTCATACCGGCAGGCCGGGGGAAGTTTCTCCATGGGGTACATGTCGGCCGAGGTCGACCGCAGGCTCGGTGACGGCGATGTCATCACGCCCGCGGCCGGCGGTCTCACCGCGCTGTGGCTGCCGGGCCACACCGGCGGCCACATGGGCGCGATCCTCGAGCGTCAGCGGGCGGTGTTCACCGGCGACCACGTGTTGTCCAAGACCAGCCCGCACGTCGGGGAATTCGTCTTCCCGGTCGACGAGCACGATCTATTGAACCGCTATCTGGAATCGCTGGAGAAGCTGCGCACCCTGGCGGGCGACGGCTTCTCGATCTATCCCGCCCACGAGGTCGTCGACATCGACTGGCCACGCAGAATAGAACAACTGGCCGTACACCACCGGCTGCGGCTCGACGACGTGCGGCAGGTTCTGTCCGATGGTGAACCGCGGACCCTCTGGGATATCGCGGTGGCAATGACCTGGGCCGTCAAATGGTCGGAGATTCCGCCCATTTCCTGGCCGTTGGCGCTGTCGGAGTGCTCCGCGCACCTGACCTATCTGGTCAACCACGGCAATGCGAGATCGCTTGGGGCGAGCGATCAGCCGATGAAATTCGTAGCCGAAGGCTGAGTGGCTTTCGCGCGCATTGTGAATAAATGGGGGATTTACCATGGACCAATTGGCTGTCGGGTGCCCAGTTCATCGCTATCCCACTGATGGGGCGCGATCACTGGGGTTGGATCCAGTATTGGATAATGCGCTCAAAAATGCCCAGCCCGTGCGGCTCGAATATCCGCACGGTGGCGAATGCTGGTTGGTGACGGGATACAACGACGTTCGGACCGTCTACTCCAGCAAGACTTTCAGCCGTTCCGGAAACGCGCCGCGAATCACCGCGAGCCCGCTCTTCGCGGGCGGACTGGCGACAATGGACGACGCCGCACACCTCAAGGTGCGCAGAATCGTCACCGCTGAATTGAACAAACGAATGGGATCGATTCGTACCAGCGCTGAATCGATCATGACCGACCTGCTTTCCCCGCTGCGGGAAGGGGTCGGCATCGACTACGTGGCCGACGTCGCGAAGCCCTTCTCCATTCGCGTCCTCGGGAAGTTGCTGGGCATTCCCGTCGAGGACGACGAGAAACTGATCGGATGGGTCAGCGCGCTCCTGGCCGATGATTTCGCCCCCAATGCGGAAGCGAACGCCGAGTCCGCCGTGAAGGACATGGGCCGATATGTCATGGAATTGGTCACGGCGCGCGGCGAGAACCTCGGAGACGACCTGGTCTCGGACTTCATCCGCCATGACGGGCTGAGCTACCTGGATGTCGTGACGGTCGCGTTCGGCCTGATCATCGCCGGATTCGAGTCCACCGCCCACATGTTGAGCAAGATGGTCTTCCAGCTCTTGATCCGTCCCGATTTGTGGACCGTCCTGACGGAGAGTCCGGACCGTATTCCGAGTGCGGTCGACGAGTTGCTCCGAACGATTTCACTCGGCGGCGGCGAAGCCATTCCTTGGCTGGTCCGCGAGCCCGTCAGCCTCGGCGGGGTGGACATGGCGGCCGGTGATTACGTCATGCCCTCGACGGGTGCCGCGAACCGTGACGGTCTGGTCTTCGACGACCCCGATCAGATCGTGTTCGGGCGCTCGCAGAAGCAGCATCTGACCTTCGGATACGGGACCAGCTACTGCCTGGGCTCCCAGGTGGCGAAGGTGGAACTGGAAGTGGGGCTGGGCCTGCTGGTCCGCGAATACCCCGGCCTGCGGCTCACCACAGCGCCCGAAAGCATCGGCTGGCCCGCCGGCTCGGCCGTCTGGCAACTCGCCGAGCTCCCCGTTGCCCTGCCCTAGAAGGAATTGTCATGCGTACCAGTCAAAGAAACATTCCCTTCACCGAACCGACCCGCGATGAATTGGTGGCCATCAGCCGCCACCACGTCGCCGCCATGGAGACCTCCACCGCGGAGGAAGTGTGGGTCAGCTCCGCGATGGACTTCCTGCTGCTGCACACCGTCGGTCGCAAGACCGGAGAGGTGCGCAAGGCCGCCTTGCCGTTCTGGCGAGACCACGATGGATGCCGCGTCGTCATCGCCTCGCTCGTCGGCTCGCCTCGGCATCCGGCCTGGTATCTGAACCTGGCCGATGCCCGTGCCAACCCGAATGTCCTTGTGCGCCTGCGCGATAGCGAATACCGATCTGTTCCGGAAGTCGTCGACGGTGCCGAGTACACGCGAATCTGGGATGCGGTGACGACCGATCGCGATTTCTACCGCGTCTATCAGGAGCGCTGTGAGCGCCGCATCCCGATCATTCGATTGCCGGAAATTCAGCGGCAGCAGGGATAGCCATGCACAAGACACAAACCGCCATGGGCGATCCCGCCTGGATCGCCACCGGTCATGCCGAAGTGCGTAGCCTGCTCTGCGATGAGCGGCTGGGCCGGGCCCATCCGACGCCGGAGACCGCGGCCCGGGTCAGCGATGTCTCGCTGTTCGGGCCGGTGGGCAATTTCGAGACCGAGATCGCCGATCACGCCCGGATGCGGTCGCTGTTGCAGCCGCAATTCTCCGCCCGGGCCATGCGCACACTGCGTCCCCGCATCAGTGCGCTCACCAGTGAGTTGCTGGACACGCTCACAGATCGGGCAGTGCCATTGGATCTGCACGCCGCGGTGTCGGTGCCCTTGCCGATCCTCGTCCTGTGTGAATTGCTGGGCGTGCCGGTGGACGATCGCGACCGATTCCGGGCATGGACACAGCAGGCGTGGGACATTCGCGACGACGAACGGGCCCGGCAGGGGCAGTCCGCCCTGTTCACCTACTCCTGTGAACTCGTCGCCACCAAGCGCTCGGATCCCGGCGACGATGTCATCTCCCGGCTGGCGACGACCGAGGGAGTACATGCCGCCGAGGCCGCCGCACTGGGGATGGCCCTGCTGTTCGCCGGCCACGAGACGACGGTCAATGCCATCAGCAATGGGATGTTGACCTTGCTCGATACCCCGGATCGATGGCAACGGCTCGTCGCCGAACCCGCTCTGGTGCCGAGCGCGATCGAGGAAATGCTGCGGGTGCCGGTCCAGGCCAGTCCCGAGCTGCCCCGCTACGCGCGCACCGACATGGACGTCGACGGTGCCGCGGTGTGTCAGGGCGATCTCGTGCTCATGGATGTCAGCGCCGCCAATCTCGACCCGGAGGCGTTTCCGGAGCCGGAACGATTCGACCTGGCCCGCCGGTCCTCCGCGCACCTGACGTTCGGACACGGCCTGCGCTACTGCATCGGTGCGCCGCTGGCGCGGATCGAACTTCAGGAAGTGTTCTCCCAGTTGATATCTCGGTTCCCCACAATGCGGCTCGCGGTTCCGGCCACGGAATTGCGCCGTCAGGAGAACATGTTGGCCGCCGAATTGGTCGAGCTACCCGTGACCTGGTAGCCCGCCGCGCCGCTCAGCACTACTCGGAGCCGCTCGAGCACTGCCGGGAACCGCTCAGCCCCTGCTCGAAACAACGAACAGAACAAGAAAGGTCAATCGTGTCAACCGAACGCAACCCGTGGGCGGCGCTGGGCGCGCTGTGCGTGGGCTACTTCATGATCCTGCTGGACATGACCATCGTCGCGGTGGCGAATCCAGCGATCATGTCCGGCCTGCACGCCGACTTGTCCAAGGTCATCTGGGTGACCAGCTCGTACCTGCTCACCTTCGCGGTGCCGCTGCTCATCACCGGCCGCCTCGGGGATCGGTTCGGACCGAAATATCTGTATCTGGCCGGACTTTCGGTCTTCACACTGGCCTCGCTGTGGTGCGGCCTCGCGGGCAACATCGATTCGCTGATCGCCGCCCGCGCGGTCCAGGGCCTGGGCGCGGCCTTGGTCGCGCCGCAGACGATGGCGGTGATCGGACGAATCTTCCCGTGGGACAAGCGCGGTGCGGCCATGGGCGTGTGGGGCGGTGTCGCCGGCGTGGCGGCGCTGATCGGTCCGGTCTGCGGTGGTGCGCTCGTGGACAACGGCGGTTGGCAGTGGATCTTCTTCGTCAACCTGCCGATCGGGGTGATCGCGCTGTTGCTGGGTGTGCGGCTGGTTCCGGTGCTGCCGACCACCAAGCACCGTTTCGACATTCCGGGCATGGTGATGGTCGCGATCGGCATGACCGCGTTGGTGATCGGCATCCAGGAGGGCAACGATCACCATTGGGCAGGCTGGGTCTGGGGCCTGATCCTCGGCGGCCTGGCCGTGCTCGCGCTGTTCCTGGTGAACCAGGGCCGCACCAAGATCGAGCCGCTGATCCCGCTGAGCGTGTTCCGTAACCGCAATTTCTCGCTCGGCAATATCGCCACCAGCGGGCTGACCGCGGCTACCACCGCGCAGATGGTGCCGTCGTTCTTCTACCTGCAAGTTGTGCACGAGCTGTCCCCGACCAAGGCGGCATTGGTCGGGTCCCCGCTGGCACTGCTGTCCGCCGTGCTCTCGCCGGTGGTCGGCAGGCTGTCGGACAAGGTGCCGCCGCGGTATCTGCTGATGTTCGGCTTCACGGCGTACGCGGCCGGGGTGTGGTGGTTCCTCTCCATCGCGCACCCGAACGGGTCCATCCCGATGCTGGTCGTGACATCGGTGGTCTGCGGTGTGGGCAGCGCGTTCATCTGGGCACCGCTGCCCGCGGCCACGATGCGGAGCCTGCCGCTGGAGCAGATGGGCGCGGCGGCGGGCATCTACGCCACCACCCGTCAGGTCGGTTCGGCCCTCGGCAGCGCCTGCGTTGCCGCACTGCTCGCCGCGCGCATGGCGGCACACGGGCTGCCCAGCAGTGGCTCGTCCGGCGACGGCGGCAAACTGCCCGACTTCGTCAAAGCACCCTACAGTTCGGCGCTTTCGGATTCGCTCTATCTCTCGGTCGGTCTGCTGGTGGTCTGCGCCATCGCCGCGGCGTTCTTCGTCTCCACCGGTGTGCCTGCTGCCGCACCGACTCCGGCGGCGGGCAAGAAGGCCGGTGTCGGCGTCGCCGACTAGGTGCGTGCCCGACAAGTGCCGGAACTGAACCCGAGAACTTGATCATCGTGAATTGAGGACAGGAATGAGTAGCGGTTCATCGGTCGCCCAGCGGCCAACGGCTCAGAATCGGCCGCCGGGACCGAGTTTGGGCACCCTGCTGAAAATGGGTGTCGCCATGCGGCGGGAGACGTACGCGATCATGCCCGAGGTGGCACGTCGCTACGGCGACGTGGTCACCTTGCCGGTACCGGGACGCAACGCACCACCGATGCTCTTGGTCAGCCACCCGGATCACATCGAACACATCCTGGTCAAGCACCACCAGCGTTACGTCAAGGGCGAGTCCTACGAGGAACTCATGGACGGTCAACCACTGCCCTTGGCGTTCCTGGAGGGCGAGGAGTGGAAACGTGTTCGCCGGCCGCTCAACCCGCACTTCTCGGGGCACGCGTTGGAGCGAGTCGCCCCCAAGCTGATCGCGGGGGTCACCGCCCGCGTCGACGCGTGGGCGGAGTACGTCGGTACCGCGGAGTGGATCGATCTCGAGCATGAACTCGGCACCGTCGTCATGGACGGGTTGATGCGCGCGGTCTTCGGGGTGACCATGGCGACCGATGAATTGAACAGCTACATCCGGTCCGCGCGGGATTACAGCCGCTACGCCGCCAATCGCGCGATGATGCACGATCTCCCGGCTTTTCTGCCGCGTCCTTTCCAGCGACGCGGACAGGCCGGACTCGCGGCCGTGCACACCGATCTCGAGCGGTATATCGAGCAGCGGCGAGCGGACGGCCCCAGCGCGGAGCCGGATCTGCTGGACGCGATGCTGGAGATCAGCGCTGGGGAGTGCCCGCATCTGCAACACGCCAAGCTGCTCTCCGAGGTGAGTGGCATGATTTTCGCCGGGTTCGAAACGACGACCGAAGCCACGGCATGGACTCTCGCGCTGCTGCTTCGGCACCCGTCGGCGCTGGCGCGGGCGCTCGAGGAGGTCGACGCGCTCGACGGTGCGCCGCTCGAATACGCGAGCGTGGAGCGTCTGTCGTACCTCAAGGCCTGCTTCGATGAGGGGCAACGCATCCAGTCGGCGATGGCCAATGTCCGCACCGCGATCGAGGACGACGAAATCGGCGGGTACTTCGTCCCCAAGGGCACACGAGTATTGTTCTCCCCGTATGGAATCCATCGTGATGCCCGATTCTGGAACGAACCGGACCGGTTCGATCCGACCCGCTTCCTCACGGACAAGATCAACAAGAGCGCCTACCTCCCGTTCAACCTCGGTCCGCGCAAATGCATCGGCTTTCGTATCGCCAATATCGAAGGCGTCGCGGCGTTGGCGGCGATTTTGCAGCGGTACACCTTCGAACTCCGTGCGGGCTGGGAGCCGCAGCATCGGATGCGCATCATCACCTCGATGGTGGACGGGTTGCCGGTACGGATCAGGAATCGCTGATCGACGGAGCCGTTCGTAGCGCGATGGGTGCGGACCGCCGCCGGGGTTTCAGCTCCTCGGCGGGGTGCGCCGCACCCACCGCGAGAATTTCCGTGCACACCAAGATATTTGAAGAAGAGGTCCCCATGAACCGACTCGAGCGGCGCCGCATCCTGGTGACCGGTGCCGGATCCGGTATCGGCCGGGCCACCGTCCTTCGCCTGTTGTCCGAGGGCGCGGTCGTCGTCGGCGCGGGCCGCAGCGCCGAAGGGCTGGCGCTGACTCGCAAGCAGGCCGCCGAAGCGGGCATCGATGCCGGGCTCACCACGCTCGAAATGAATGTCGCCGACGAGACCGAGGTCATCGCGGGGGTCGGGAGCGCCGTCGAAACTCTCGGTGGCCTGGACGCTCTCGTCAATGCCGCGGGCATCCTGCGCGCGGGTCATACCCATGAGACGTCGCTCGAGTTGTGGAACCAGATCCTGAGCGTCAACCTGACCGGCACGTTCCTGGTGATCCGTGAGGCCCTGCCGACGCTGCTCGCCAACTCCCGCAGCACGATCGTCAACTTCAGCTCCACCTCGGCGAGCTTCGCGCACCCGTATATGGCCGCGTACGCCGCCAGCAAGGGCGGCATCCAAAGCCTCACCCACACTCTGGCTCTCGAATACGGCAAGCAGGGTCTGCGCGCGGTGAGTCTCGCGCCCGGCGGCATCAAATCCGGCATCACCGACGCCACTCCCGGCTACCTCCCGAAGGACTCCGACTGGTCGCTTTTCGGCCGCCTGGCTCCCATTGTGCCGCCGGACAATCCGAAAGAGCTGGCCGGTCCGGAGAATGTCGCCGGTGTCATCGCCATGCTGGTCTCCGATGACGGCCGCTTCATCAGCGGAACCGAGATCCGCATCGACGGTGCCACCCACACCTGAGACCCACTTCTTGCGCGTCGCCCCTTTGGTTCCATGTGAATGCCGTTGCAATGCAACGGCATTCATGCACTCCGGCGGAGGTTACCGACTCGAGTGGTGCGTGGCGGGCGGGATGCGCCCCTGCTCGCTCAGTGCTTGATTCGCGACCGCCATGGCAAGGATTTCCGGTACATCCTCGGCCAGCAGGAAACCTGCCGCCACCGCCTCGTCGGTTGCCGCTCGAAATGCCCCGAGGTAGTTGTCCGGAGTGGGGCCCGGGAGAGGTCGCGTGCAGCCGAACATGATCGCCGGGCCACCACCCTCCTGTCCGAGCCCCGACAGCACCGCCAACGGTACGTCCAGCCACGGTGTGCGGACACCGCCCAGCGCATTGCCATGGTCGTCCAGCACCAGTTCCCCGGCTGACACGCTCAGCCGATCGGCCCGCGCGGGAGCAGGTCCGCCTTCGACCCACTCCGACAGCGCTGCGATTGCCCGCTGCAGGACGTAGTGATGCTGTGGCCCGGAATTGATCGGCTCGGGGAAGTCGGCACCCAGTGGATCGCGGCGAGGTGCCATCAGCTCGGCCAGTTCCGCTGCCGTGAGGGTGCCCGAGTCGGTGAAAGACGCTCCCACGCTGTAGGAGTCCACGTGCGCGGCCCCGGGCAGCTCCCACAGCCGGAAACGGTCGGAGTCGGGCTGGCGGGAGTCGATCGAACGCATGAAGCCGACCACATCGGTCTCGGTCTGGAGTGTGAGCACCGGCGCGGTCGAATCCGCGCGCACTCGCGTACCGCCGTTCAGCGCAACGGATCCCACTCGGCCACTCAGCGACGCGGGCAGACCGGGCCGCCCGTCGATGAGGTACGCGTCGTAGGGCGAGCCGTGCGGCGCAATGGCATTCACATACGTGACGAGCATGGCCGCCGATTGCGATTGCCCGGCCGCGAGCACCTGCCGGGTCCCCCGCACCAGCTCGCGAACCAGTTCTCCCGCCTGCCGGTAAATGTCGTAACAGTAGGCGTCGCCCGGATGCGACAGCTCGGCGTACCGCACCGGATCCACCTGCTTCAGCGACGGCCTCCGCACCGAGTTCCAGGTATCGTCCCGCTCGGCCATACCGCCGCCGCCGTGAATCGGCGCATACTGCGCGGAAACCCCAATCCAGGCAATCCGGGCACGAGTGAGATGTCGGTGTGCCAGCAGCCAGATCGGCGGCGTATCCGCACCTGAGGACGCGTTCAGCCATTCCACGACAGCGGTCCCGCGATAGCCCTCGATCGGCCGGTAGACAACCAGTCTGGTCGTGAACGGTGCGCCCCCACCCGCCTCGGTCGCCCACTCCCCGTCATTGCCCGCCGGGCCGGTCAGCCGGTAGGACGCGGCCATCCCGGACAGGAAGTACTCCTCGGCGACGTAACCGACATCGGTCAGCGAGAAGAACGTCGAGATCAGCCTGAACGGACCGGCCACCGGACCAGAGAGTTCCATCCCGAAACCATAACAAGCGCTTGGTTTTTCGACAATTACCGGAGGTAGGCCGGCAGCCGAGGAGATGACCCTGACGCCAGCGCCGACTTCGCTTGCAGGGCAAGGGCGCAGCACCCGACGGCACGCGAATCCGCGTGTTCCCCAACGAATTCCGGAAACTACCCCACAATAGATCGCAAGGACAAACCCGAAGAATGGGTATTCGATGACCCGCCCGTTCTATTTGCACAGCCCCTCGATCGTAAACCTCTCCCCGCAAGTGAGGGGATTGCGCCTCAGCGTCTATCGCAATGTGGAATTCACTACCGACTGCACCAATGACGGCGTCAGCGCCACCCACACCAGTCCCTCTCTGGTACCGGTACTGCATGACCGGTCTGCTCGCGGGCATCCCGATTCTCGCGCTCACCGCAATGGGCCGGCGCACCTTCCGATTACTTCAGGCCCACGCGGCGATCGACATGCGGGGAGCCGCGCCGATCTCCCCTACCCCCGCGCCGATGCCGTCCGGAATCGCCTGGAGCAGGCATTACGTTCCCACGAGCCACCCGACAATGCCTTTCCCAACGGGCTGGATGGCCCCCCATACCGCCCGGTAGCAATGCTCTTCGAGTTGGGCCTCGTGCCGTTCGTGGCGGGAGCCGTGCCGGCGAGCGTGTACTTGGCCGGCGCGAAAGGCAGCTCACCGATGGCGATGGCCGCGGCGCGCTCCTCGAAGTGCTTCCGGATCAGGGCGCCACGGTCGGCGGTGGCCATGATCGGTCGGCGGACCCATGCGCCGATGGTCGGAACAAGGGCTTTGTGGTCGCTATCACTGTGTCCGCGTATGCGCCGCCGATCGGGTCGCTGACGTCCGCTGATCGGCGGGCGAGAGCGGAACCGTATATGTTGTCGGCTCGATTCCGGTGGCTGCTGCAACCATCGGGCCATCCCGGTTGCCCGGTGGATGCCCGGTGGTGAGGATTGTCACGATGGCCCGGTCGGACGCGGTAAGGACCCTAACTTTTCAGAGTCTTAACAGCCGGTTCGGGCAGGTCGGTGGCAGGATGTCGGTGCTGGTCGAGCATTGCTCGGCGACCGCTGTGGCGTCTTCGCGAAGCCGGGGGCACCGCCGAACCCCCGGCCAGCAGTGCGTGTAACACTGGCGAAACACAGCCTTGATTGCAGGGAAACACCGCATCCATACCGTGTGGTCGCGACGAACCCATGCAGTCACCACTGGCTGGGAACCGATCCGTAAGGAGTACTAAGTGGCGTTCAGCACGGCCGACGAGGTCATCAAGTACATCAAGGAGGAGGAGCTCGAATACGTCGATATTCGCTTCACCGACCTCCCCGGTGTGCAGCAGCACTTCTCGATCCCGGCGAAGGCGTTCACCGCTGATCTCGCCGAAGAGGGCCTGGCGTTCGACGGTTCGTCCGTCCGCGGGTTCCAGTCGATCGATGAGTCGGACATGCTGCTGCTGCCCGACTTCAGCACCGCGCGGATCGATCCCTTCCGTGCCGCGAAGACGCTGAACATGAACTTCTTCGTGCACGACCCGTTCACCCGTGAGGCGTACTCGCGCGACCCGCGCAACGTCGCCCGCAAGGCCGAGCAGTACCTGGCCGCGACCGGTATCGCCGACACCTGCTACTTCGGTGCCGAGGCCGAGTTCTACATCTTCGACTCGATCCGTTACGACTCGGCGATGAACGGCTCGTTCTACGAGATCGACTCGGTGTCGGGTTCCTGGAACACCGGCGCGGAGTACAACGCCGACGGCACCCCGAACCGTGGTTACAAGGTGCGCAACAAGGGTGGTTACTTCCCGGTTGCCCCGTACGACCACTACGTCGACCTGCGCGACAAGATCTCGACCAACCTGCAGAACGCGGGCTTCGAGCTGGAGCGCGGCCACCACGAGGTCGGCACCGCCGGTCAGGCCGAGATCAACTACCGCTTCAACACGCTGCTGGGCGCTGCTGACGACCTGCAGCTGTTCAAGTACATCGTGAAGAACACCGCGTGGCAGGAGGGTAAGACCGTTACCTTCATGCCGAAGCCGCTGTTCGGCGACAACGGCTCGGGCATGCACGCCCACCAGTCGCTGTGGAAGGACGGCAAGCCGCTGTTCCACGACGAGGCCGGTTACGCGGGCCTGTCGGATCTGGCGCGTCACTACATCGGCGGCATCCTGCACCACGCCCCGTCGCTGCTGGCGTTCACCAACCCGACCGTGAACTCGTACCACCGTCTGGTGCCGGGCTACGAGGCCCCCATCAACCTGGTGTACTCGCAGCGCAACCGTTCGGCCGCGATCCGTATCCCGATCACCGGCTCGAACCCGAAGGCCAAGCGCATCGAGTTCCGCGCGCCCGACTCCTCGGGTAACCCGTACCTGGCCTTCGCCGCCATGATGATGGCCGGCCTGGACGGCATCAAGAAGAAGATCGAGCCGATGGCTCCGGTCGACAAGGACCTCTACGAGCTGCCGCCCGAGGAGGCCAAGAATATCCCGCAGGCCCCCACCTCGCTGGCGTCGGTCATCGACCGCCTCGACAGCAGGACCACGACTACCTCACCGAGGGTGGCGTGTTCACCACCGACCTGATCGAGACCTGGATCGACATCAAGCGCACCCAGGAAATCGCCCCGGTCAACCTGCGCCCGCACCCGTACGAGTTCGAGCTGTACTACGACGTCTAAGTCGTAGGGCCGCAAGCACTCTCAGAAGCCCCATCCGCCTCGGCGGGTGGGGCTTTGCGTGTTGCTCAGCCGTGGCAATGGACCCGAACGAGCACGGTGTCGTCGGGAAGTGTCTCGAGGTAGTTTTCGAGATCGCCAGGTGGTATGGGGCAGGCGGGCTGATCCACGGGGGACGTGTTCTTGTCCCAATCCTTGTGTCGGCAAACGCCGCTCGACTCGATCCACCAACCATCCAGGGTGAGCACATCGGGCTCTGCGAAATTGTGCGTTGCGACATCCAGCAAGGCCTTCGGGCCGCCCGCGCATTCGCCTCGCTTCGGGGGCAGCACGATGCCGAATTGGTTGGGACCGTCGTGAATCAGCCGAGGGTCATCCTCATGGCCCGGTCGGACATAGAACCCGGCTCCGTCTCCACCGCTCCGAAGCCGCCAGGTGTTCCACATGTCTCGCTCCGGAAACCCCTGGTGCATCTCGAACGGAGCGAGAGCTCGCGTGATCGCGGCCTCCACGTCATCGATCGTGTCTGGCGGCAAGCAGACCGTCACCGAGATTTGTGCCAAAACCACTCCCCTCCTCGAGTACCGAGCGCCCCAGGCTACCTCTCGGAATCGACGCTCCGGGTGGTCGATGGGGCTTCGGTGCTCGCGGGGGTAGGATGGTTGCCTGAGAGTTACTGGGGTGCTGGAGCTTTCGGGCGGTCCAGGCGGGATCCCGGTGGGTGGGGACGGGTGGCCGGTGGGCGGGAGGGCCGGTGTGTAACCGGGCGGGGCGCGCGTAAGCACCCCTAGCGTCGCGGCCGTGAACATCAAACGATTTGCACGACTGCGTATTTCAATGCTCGTTGTGACTGCTGCGGCGGGGGCGCTGTTCGGGGGCGGGGTGGCCGGGGTGCCATCGGTGGCTCTGGCCGCGCCGCCGGTCATGCACACCGAGGCCACTCGGATCACGCTGCAAGGGGCGGTCAATGTCCGCGATATCGGGGGTATGTGACCTATACCGGGGATTCGACCAAGTCGGGGAAGGTGATTCGGGCCGATGCGCTCGGAAAGCTGACCGACGCCGATGTGCAGAAGCTCGGGACGTTGGGGATCAAGACGGTGATCGATTTCCGGACGCAGGCCGAGGTGGGGGTGCAGGGGGCGGATCGGGTGCCGGCGGGGGCGACGGCGGTGGCGCGGCCGATCAGTGATGCGGGGATGTATTTGAAGATGGTGCAGGCGATCGGGTCGAAGGATCCGGCGGTGCAGCAGGCGGCGCTCGGGGACGGCAAGGCCGAGCAGATGATGCGGGATACGTACCTGAGTTTTCTGAGCGCGGATTCGATGGCGAAATTCGGGCAGACGATCAAGGACATCGCGGCGTCGAATGGGGCGACGCTGTATCACTGCACGGCCGGTAAGGACCGGACCGGGTGGATGACCTATGTGATGCTGCGGGCGGCGGGTGTGCCGGAAAGCATTGCGCGCCAGGATTATCTGCTGTCGAATCAGTATCGTTCGGCCGCGGACGCGGCGCAGCGGGCGCAGTTGAAGCAGGCGGGGATCATGCAGAATCCGGATCTGCTGATTCCGTTGCAGGTGGTCAGCGACGAATATCTGAACACCGCTGTCGACCAGATGAACCAGCAGTTCGGTGATTTCGGTAATTTCCTCACCAAGGGGTTGGGGCTCGACGCGGCCACCATCCTCGAGTTGCACCGCACCCTGGTGGGCTGACCCCGCCTAGGCCCCGGCCCCGTCGTACCGCGTGCGACGGGGCTGTCGCCGTTCCGGGCGCGAGTCAGCCCGCGGGCCGGGCGTTCAAGGGTGAGAGGTCGAGGGCGTGGGTGTCGGTCCAGCCGGTGGCGCGCAGGTCGGCGGGGGCTCCGACGCCGAGGGCCTCGTGCAGGCCGCGGGCGGCGGAGCGGGCGAGGTCGTCGAAGCCGGTGCGGCTGATGGGCCAGCGCAGGGTGCGCCGCCAGTTCTCGATCTCGCGTTGCAGGGCCGGGGCGGTCCAGCCGAGATCGCGCAGCAGTTGGGCGGCGGCCTCCGAAATCGGTTCGGGGAGATAGTAATTGCCGGTGAGTTCGGCGGAGAGATTGATATCGAACTGCTGGAATTGCACGTAGCGATTGCCCGTAGCCGCCAGGATGACGGTGGCGCGGGAGGGTAATTCCGCGAGAAATGCCGCAAGCCTGCGCGCGAACGTGTCCCAGTCGGTGGTGACGACTCTTTCACGTTGGCCCTGGGTGCCCATCGGGGCCGATCATACGCCGTCCAATGGATACCCAGGGCGAATTACCGTGCCGCCCAGTCCGATCAGCCGCGCAGTTCCAGATCCAGCTCGCCGAGCAGGCCGGGATCGGCCAGCAATTCGATCGCGGTGATGCGGCCGTCGACGACGGTGAAATCGAAGACCACGCGCGGAACCCCACCGGTGGTCCACACCAGGCCGGCGAGGCCGTCGACCAGAGCCGGGCGGGCGGCCTTGGCGCGGCCCGCGAAGGTGGTCGCGACCGCCTGCGCGCCGCGGACTTCCGGTTCCGCGCCCATGGTGATGCCGATGGCGTCGGCGCGCACCACCACGTCGGGGTCGAGGAGCTCCAGCAGTGCCGCGAAGTCGCCGCCGCGCGAGGCCGCCAGGAAGGCGTCGACCACTTCCTGCTGCCGATCCCGATCGGTGGCGATCTCGTCGACGCCCCGCACGCGGCGGCGGCCGCGACTGGCGAGTTGCCGTGCGGCGGCGGGGGTTTTGCCGAGGATCGGCGCGATGTCCTCGAACGGCACCGCGAACATGTCGTGCAGCACGAAGGCGAGGCGTTCGGTGGGGGTCAGCGTGTCGAGCACCACCAGCAGCGCCGCCCCGATCGAATCCCCCAGCAGCGCTTCCTGTTCCGGCCCGAAGGCGGCCTCCGGAGCGTCGTAGTCCTCGAGGGCGTCCTCGCGCCGGGTGCCGCGCGACTGGAGCATGTTCAGGCAGACCCGGGACACGACGGTGGTGAGCCAGCCCGCGAGATTCTCGATGCCCTCGGTCTCGGAGCGGCTCAACCGCAGCCAGGATTCCTGCACGGCGTCCTCGGCTTCGGCCGCGGACCCGAGCATGCGCTGGGCGAGGGCTTGCAGCCGTCCGCGCTGCAGTTCGAATTCGCGTGCCACCAGATCCAGTTCGTCGCGTTGACCGCCCATGCCCGAAGTCTCCTCGATCACCACCGGTCGGTCCATCCGAGCCGGGCGGGCGTGTCCGGGATTCGGGGCCCACCCCTCCATGACCGAGCCCGCCCCTCGAATGTGACAGCGGCCCGGAAGCCGCTAGCGCCGACCGGCCAAGTCGGGGGCCCCTTCCGTCGGACTCGGCGCGGCGACAACCGTCTTGGTCGAGGTCAGGAACGCCGCGGTGACGGCACAGACAGCCAGCAGAATCACCGTCAGGTACAGCGAGTCGGTCAGTGCAGCGGCGTAGAGCGCTTTGACATCGCCAGGCAGGCGGCCGGTTTCGCCGGTCGAGGCGGGCAGCCCATGCGCCGTCATGCGTGCGGTGAGGAGCGCGCCGATACCCGCGCTGCCCAGCACAGAGCCGACCTGCCGGGTGGTGTTGTAGATCCCCGAGGCGGCTCCCATCTGCGGCAACGGCAGGCTGCGCAGCGCGGTCGCGGGCAGCGGCGCCCAGATGCAGGAGCTGCCGACGCCGCACAGCACCGACATCACGCACATCAGCGCGATGGACCCGTGCGGGGTGGCGAGGCCGACGAACCACAGCACCGCGAGCGTGAACAGCATGAAGCCGAAGGTCAGCAGGTAGCGCGGCGGCACCCTGTCCGAAAGCTTGCCGACGACCGGCGACAGAACCGCGGAAACCACTGCCATCGGCGCGAATACCAGCGCCGCCCGGGTCGGCGACAATTCGCGCACCGCTTGCAGATAGAAGTACGACGGCACCATCTGCGCGGTCATCGCCGCACCCAGTGCCCCGGTCGCCACGTTGCCGAGCGAGAAGTTGCGGTTGCGGAACAGGCCTAGCGGCACCAGCGGTTCGATCGTGGTGCGCCCCTGGTACACCAGGAACGCCCCGAGGACGGCGAGCCCGCCGGCGATCAGCCCCCACACCCAGCCCGCCCAGTGGTATTGGTTGCCTTCCTGGAGTCCGAACACCAACGCCGACATGCCGATCGCGACCATGATCACTCCGGGGATGTCCAAGCGGTGGTCGTTGGTCGGCAGCGCCGGCACCAGCCACACGCCCAGCGCGAACGCGAGCAAGCCGATGGGCACGTTGACGTAGAAGATCCACTGCCAGCCGCCGTGGTCGATGAGCGCACCACCGAAGATCGGGCCGATCAGGGTCGCGATGCCCGCGACGCCGCCCCACACGCCCATGGCCGCTCCGCGCTTGTCCCACGGGAAGATTCGGCCGATCACCGCCATAGTCTGTGGCGCCATCAATGCCGCGCCGAGGCCTTGGATCGCGCGGGCGACGATCAGTGTGCCGATGCCGCCCGCGAGCCCGCACCACAGTGAGGCCAGCGTGAAGATCGAAAGTCCGCCCAGGTACAGGTATTTCGGTCCATAGCGGTCGCCGAGGCGGCCTGTGACGAGCAGGGGCACCGCGAAGGTGAGCAGGTAGGCGCTGGTCACCCAGATGACCTTGGACATGTCGGTGTGCAGGCTGTTCATGATCGCCGGGTTCGCGACGGCGACGATGGTCATGTCCAGCAGGATCATGAAGTAGCCCACGCACAGCGCGCCCAGCGCCGCCCATGGGCTGCGTTCGGTGGTCATATCCGGGTCCCCCTATTTTTATGTCGATCGACACAGAAATAGGTAGCAACGCCCGCGAAGCCGCGTCAAGAGATATCTTGAACGAGCGACACAGAATTGGTGGATCCAGGAAGGCAGGTGTCGGATGGCCGAGCGCGGGCGCCCCCGAGGCTTCGATCGCGACGCCGTGCTCCGGCGGGCGATGTACGCGTTCTGGAGCGACGGCTACGAGGCGACGTCGATGACGAACCTCACCGCCGCGATGGGCATCGCCTCACCCAGCATCTATGCCTGTTTCGGCTCGAAGGAACAACTCTTCCGCGAGGCGGTGAAACTCTACGACTCGTTCGCCGGCCATCCGGCGCGCCGCGGGCTCGACGAGGCGCCCTCCGCGCGCGAGGCGGTGCACGGATTGCTGTCCGCGAGTGCGGATTTCTACACCGACACCACGACGCCGCCGGGCTGCATGGTGGTGCTGGCCACCGCGCAGACCGCGATCGGCCAGGACGTCCAGGCCTACCTGGCGGGCCTGCGCCACGGCATGCAGGGGGCGATCGCGGCCCGGCTGCGCCGCGGGATCGACGAGGGTGAACTGCCCGGGACGGCAGCCGTCGACGCCATGGCCGCGTTCTACACCACGGTGCAGCAGGGCATGTCGATCCAGGCCCGCGACGGCGCCACCCGCGCCGATTTGGACGCCGTCGCCACCGCCTCCATGTCGGCGTGGGAACCGTTGGCGGGCCTCCCCTCCCCTGGGCTACCGTCAATGGTCGCGACCCCACGGTCGAAGGAGTAGACGGTTCCGCCACCGACGACGCAGCCGATTCGGACCCCGTCACATCGAATGCGGTGGGTCCCCAACGCATTCCGGAGAATTCAGACGCAAGGGGTGGTCCCGGCCGGGGCTATCGGCATGTACAACCATCCGGTGTTCGCCATGAGGACGTGGGGGTAGGAGGGGATCGACGGCATGGTGAAATTGGCCTGCAGCGTATGGGTACCGCTGGTTGTCGGTGTCCACGTGACGCTGGCCGTGACCGTCCCGCTCGCGGTCGTGGTCGCGATCACCTGGTTGAGATCGTAGAAGGTGAACGTGTTGGGACCGGCGGTCCGCTGTGCGGCGCTGGGGAATTGCGACGAACCGGCGTTGACGATGCCGATGGTATCGATGCTGTAGTCGGTGAGTTCGAGGGTGAGCTGACATCCCACCTCTCGCGTCCCGTGGACTGTGAAGCACGCGGTGTGGTTCGCCCCACAGCTCGTCGGGTCGCTCGGGCTTCCGCCGACCTGGATAGTCACCGGACCATAGGCGACGGCGGAGGGTGCGGGCACGCCGTATGGCGTGCCGGGTTTCGTGATGTACAGCTGATGGGTTCCACTGAAGGACGGTTCCCAGTTCTCGTGGATCGTTCCCGCGGAGTCGACTGTTGCGTTCGCCACCAGCGGCTCTACCGCGATGCCGTCGATGACGTCCACGAGTTCTTCGTCCCTGACCTGGTCGGGGGCGAGCCCGGTCGGAACCACCACCGCGTAGGACCGTCCTACTTGGAATCCGCTGCCCTGCACCGTCATTCCGTTGGTCACAACGTCGGCGTGCGCAGGCAGGGCGAGCTGGGCGGCGACGACGGCGGCGGCCACGGCCAGTGCGGCGCCGAGGCGCCACAGGAGTTTGCGATGCATGGAGAGCGCTCTTTCCGGCCCCGGTTCCCGGACCCGATCGACAACATTTTGAAGCTCGATCGTTTCAGAACTTGCCGAAATGCCCGCCCCCACATTTTTCGGGGCGCTGCCTCGTCGTCCGAGCATTTCCAGATCAGATCGCCGATCAGTTCGGGGCCGAAGGAGGATTCGGGGGCGTCGTAGTCCTGGACCGGGCGACCCGCCGGATGTAACAGTACGCTGATCCCAGCGGCGACCGGCGCGCCGAGCCGGTCGGCACTGTCGAAGGAGTAGACGCCCTTGTCCTCGGAAATCTCCAGCACCCCTGCACATTTCGAGGTCCGAGCGGTGGGCCTGGTGCGGTCCCCGCTGACCGACCGAGCCGGTGCGCCCCGCCAGGCCGACGAGGACGCCCCACCCGCCGAGATCGTGCTCGACCCGCGGTTCGCGGCGGCCGCCGCGGATCTGCGACCCGGCATGCGGGTGGTCCTGCTTACCTGGTTGCATGCCGGGAGCCGCGACGTGCTGGCGGTCCACCCGCGCGGCGACCGCACCCGCCCGGCGACCGGTGTCTTCGCCACCCGCTCCCCCGACCGCCCGAATCCGATCGGCCTGCACGAGGTCACCCTCACCGCGGTGTCGCCGCAGGTGCTGGGCGTGGCCGGGCTGGAGGCCATCGACGGCACCCCGATCCTGGACATCAAACCCGTCCTGGGCGGCGTCGAAACCCGCTGACCGGCCCGGATCGGCGAGGCGGCCGCGGGCCGGGAGTAGGTTGAGGGCCATGGCGGCACCCAGGCATCCGATCCCGGCGGTCGGCACGCAGCGGTTGGCCGCGGCGTGTCAGGCCGAGGTGCCGGCGTTGACGAAGCAGCTGATGGCGGCCATTTTCACCGATAACCCGGGGTGGACCGATTACACGGCGGTGCCGCGGGCGGATCTGCGGGACGGCTGCCGGCGCTACCTGACGCGGATCCTGGATCTGCTCGGCGGCCTGCAACCGGATCCGGGCGGTGACGATGTGGCCGCGGCGATCGGCCGGCGGCGCGCCGAGCAGGGGGTGCCGCTGGAGGCCATGCTGCGGACCTTCCGGCTGGGTGGCCAGATCGTGTGGGAAGCGTTGCTGGACAAGGCCGATGACATCGGGTCGGCGGAGACGCGGCAGGTCGGGTCGGCCATGTGGGCGGTGGTCGACGGGATGTCCTCGGCGCTGGTCACCTCGTACCGGAACACCGAATTGGATCGGGTGCGCAGCGATGAGCGGCGCCGGCATTCGCTGATCGAGGATCTGCTGGCGGGCCGCGCCCACGACGCCACCTTCGCGGCGCGGGCCGGGCGCGAGTTGAATCTGCCCGCGCACGGCGCGTATCTGGTGGTGGTGGCGCGCGGCGAGGGGGCGCCGCCGCTGCACACGGGTGCGGAGACGGCGCTCGGTGTGTCCGGGATCCGGTCGGTGTGGCACGACCGGGTGGATTCGACGGTCGGACTGGTGTCGCTCGAGCATCGGAGCGGTTCCACTGTGCTGCAACAACTTCGGCCGCTGGTGCGGGGTCGCGCGGGTGTCTCCCCCGTGGTTTCGGGCCTGGCGGGTATCGATACCGCGCACGGGCTGGCGGTGCTGGCCCTGGAAACCGTGCCCGGCGCGGAGACAGGTCTGCTGGTGTCCCTGGACGAGCGCTACCCCGAGTCGCTGCTGCTGCGCTCCCCCGATCTGACCGATCTGCTGATCGCCCGAACCCTGGGCCCGGTGCTCGATTTGCCGCCCAAGGAACGCGACATCCTGCTGCGTACTTTGGCGGTTTGGCTGGCCGAGAACTGCTCGGCGGCCAACGCCGCACCCCTGCTGCACTGCCATCGGAACACGGTCATCAACCGGTTGCAGCGCATCACCATGCTGCTGGGCCGCCCATTGGAGGGCCAGCGCGCCTACCTGGAACTTTCACTCGCCCTGGCGGCTCTGGAGTTGGCCGGGCCGGCGCGCGACTGAGCCGCCGGAAGCACGCTACTCACGGGTACAAATTGGGCGCTGCGCCCAATCAGGTGCACTGATATATGGGCTTCGAGTGCATTGATTGTGCAAATGGGGACCGACAGACTCGTTCGCAATGACTCGCATCACAACCGATAGCGGGTCGAGCAATCGAGAACGAGGAGCACCACGAGTGCCGGAATTCGATCTTCTGGTGATCGGTGGCGGTCCCGGCGGTTATGTCGCCGCCATCCGCGCCGCTCAGCGAGGCCTCACCGTCGGCCTGGTCGAGAAGGAACGCCCGGGCGGCGTCTGCTTGAACTGGGGCTGCATCCCGACCAAGGCGATGCTGCGTTCGGCCGAGGTCTTCCACACCGTCGCGCACGCCGCGGAGTTCGGCATCTACGCCGACAACCTGCGCTTCGACTACGCCGCGGTGCGGCAGCGCAAGGACGGCATCGTCAAGGAACTGACCGATGGCGTCGCGGGTCTGCTCAAGGCCAACGGCGTGACTGTCATCGAAGGCCACGCCCGGTTCACGGGCCCGACCACGGTCGAGGTCGTCGAGGCCGGTCCGTCGCCGATCTTCGAGGGCGGCCCGCGCTATGCCGCCACCCCGACCGCGAATGCCGTTCGCACGGTGAGCGCGAAGGACGTCATCGTCGCGACCGGTTCGGTTCCGGCCGTGCTGCCGATCCCGGGCGCGGATCTGCCCGGCGTGATCACCTCCGACGGCGCGTTCGGTCTGACCGAGGTCCCGAAGCGCTTGGTCGTCATCGGCGGCAGCGCCGTCGGCGCGGAGTGGGCCAACCTGTTCCACGAGTTCGGCGCCGATGTCACCGTGGTGGAGATGCAGGATCGCCTGGTTCCGTTGGAGGACAAGGAGATCGGCACCGCCCTGGTGCGTTCGTTCACCAAGCGCGGCATCAAGGTGCTGACCGGTGCGACCGTCACCGCCATCGCCGACGGCGGCAATGGCCTGTCGGTCACCGTCGGCGGCGCGAAGCCGCAGGAGCTGCCCGCGGACGTGGTGCTGGTCGGCGTCGGCCGCCGCCCCAATACCGCCGGGCTGGGCCTGGAGGTCGCCGGAATCGCCACCGACGCACGGGGTTTCATCCCGGTCGACGAGCACCTGCGCACCGGCGTCGAGCACGTGTACGCCATCGGTGACGTCACCGGCAAGGCGCTGCTCGCGCACGTCGCTTCGCATCAGGGTCTGGTCGCCGCCGACACCGTCGCCGGTCGCGCCGCCCACATCGACTACAACGTGATCCCGGCCGCGACCTTCACGCACCCGGAGATCGCCAGTGTCGGCCTCACCGAGGACGCCGCCAAGGCCGCGGGCCATGACATCGTCGCCGCCAAGTTCCCGTTCGCGGCGCTGGGCCGGGCCAAGTCGTTCGGCGATCAGGAAGGTTTCCTGAAGATCGTCGCCGGTAAGAAGCACGGCGAGGTGCTGGGCGTGCACATCATCGGCCCGTCGGCCAGTGACCTGATCACCGAAGGGGCCCTGGCGATCTCGCTGGAGGCGACCCTCGACGAGCTGGCCGAGACCATTCACGCCCACCCCACCCTCGGCGAGATCGGTATGGAGGCCGCCCTGGTTGGGCTGGGCCTGCCGATTCACGTCGCGCCGCCCCGGAAGCGTTGAGGAGTTCCGTCATGACCACGACCACCGCCGCGCCGCGCAAGCCGGCCCGCAAGGCGACCCGCCCCGCCGATGTAGCCACGCCCGACCAGACCACGGTCGAGCTCGATTCCGCCGAAACCCTGCTCGGCGGAGCCGATTTCGGCGGCACGGATGCTGCGACCCTGCGCGAGCTGTACACCGAGATGCTGTTCATCCGCCGCTTCGAGGAGCGCACCGCGCAGGCCTACCAGCAGGCCAAGATCGGCGGCTACTGCCACCTCAACCTGGGTGAGGAAGCCACCGTCGTCGGTGTCGGAAAGGCCATGCGCCCCACCGACTACCTGTTCACCAACTACCGCGAGCACGGGTACGCGCTGGCCAAGGGCATCGAGCCCGGCCGCGTCATGGCCGAGCTGTACGGCCGCTCCACCGGCACCTCCAAGGGCTGGGGCGGGTCGATGCACATGTACGACACCGAGACCCGGCTGCTCGGCGGTTACGCCATCGTCGGCGGCCAGGTGCCGCTGGCCATCGGTGCGGCGCTGGCCATCGACTACCGCGGCGGCGATGACGTCGTGGTGTGCCAGATGGGTGAGGGCACCACCAATATCGGCGCGTTCCACGAGTCGCTGAACATCGCGGCGCTGTGGAATCTGCCCGTCGTTTTCCTGGTGATCAACAACCAGACCGGCATGGGCACCACCGTCGAGAAGTCTTCCGCGGAACCGGATCTGTGGAAGCGCGCCGCCTCCTACCGCATGCGCGGTGAGCGCGTGGACGGCACCGATGTGCTGGCCGTGCGCGAGGTCGCCTCCGACCTGATCCAGACCGCCCGCCGTGAGGGCAAGCCCGCGCTGCTCGAGGCCGTCTCCTACCGGCTCAAGGGCCACTCGGTGGTCGACCCGGCCAAGTACCGCGCCGAGGACGTCGTCTCCACCGCCGTCGCGCACGACCCGATCGTGTTGTGGCACAACCGGCTTCTCGAAGCCGGTGTGCTGAGCGAGGATTCGTTCACCGCCATCGAGGCCGACGTCAAGGAGCGGGTGCGCGCCGCGGTCGATTTCGCCGACCAGTCCCCGCATCCGGACCCGGCCACCCTGTTCGATTACAACTACGCGACCCCGGTCGCGGGCGATTCCCGGCGCCTGCCCGGCGATCCGCTCTTCACCGCATAAGGACATCACCGTGGCTGTCATGACCTACCGTGAAGCGCTGCGCGAGACCCTCCGCGAGGAGATGCGGCGCGACGACGACGTCTTCCTCATCGGGGAGGAGATCGGCGTCTTCGAGGGCTCCTACAAGATCACCGCCGGCCTGCTGGCCGAGTTCGGCGAGAAGCGGGTGCGCGACACCCCGATCGCCGAAGAGGGTTTCGTCGGCGCGGCGATCGGCGCCGCCATGCTGGGCCTGCGCCCGGTCGTCGAGATCATGACGATCAACTTCTCGCTGCTGGCGCTGGACCAGATCGTCAACCACGCCGCCAAGATCTACGGCATGTTCGGCGGTCAGACGCCGGTGCCGATGGTCATCCGCACCCCCGGTGGCGGCGGCCAGCAGCTCGGCGCGACGCACTCGCAGAACATCGAGCTGTACTACGCGTTCGTGCCCGGCCTGAAGGTGGTCGCGCCCAGCACGCCCGCCGACGCGGCCGCCTTGATGAAGGCCGCGATCGCCGACAACGACCCGGTGCTGTTCCTGGAGAACCTGTCGCTCTACAACACCAAGGGCGAAGTGCCGGACGACCTGCCGCCCGCCGAGATCGGCAAGGCCGCGATCACCCGCGCGGGCACCGACATCACCCTGATCGGCTATTCGCGCATGGCCACCGTGTGCACGCAGGTCGCCGAAAAGCTTGCCGCCGAGGGCATCTCGGCGGAGGTCATCGACCTGCGCAGCCTGCGCCCGCTGGACCGCGACACCATCATCGCCTCGGTCAAGAAGACCGGCTGCGCCGTCATCGGCGAGGACGACTGGCTGACCTACGGCATCGGCGCGGAGATCGCGGCGTCGATCTCCGACGGCGCGTTCGACTACCTCGACGCCCCCGTCCGCCGCGTGGCCATGGCCGAAGTGCCGCTGCCGTACGCCAAGCCGCTGGAGAAGCTGGCGCTGCCGTCGCCGGAGTCCCTGTACCAGACCGCCGTCGAAACCCTTGCCGCCGTGGGCAAGCGCCGCTGAGATCCGGAAGGAATCATGTCCGAAGTAACCATGCCCCGGCTCTCCGACACCATGGAGGAGGGCATTGTCGCGGCCTGGCTCAAGCAGGTCGGCGACCAGGTCAAGGCCGGTGAGATCCTCGCCGAGATCGAGACCGACAAGGCGCTGATGGAGCTCGAGGCGTACGAGGACGGCGTGCTCGAGCAGATCCTCGCCGCGCCCGGCACCACCGTCGCCATCGGTGAGCCGATCGCGCTGCTCGGGGACGGCAGCGGCGCGTCCGCGCCGGCTCCCGCTGCCGCACCCGCCCCCGCGGCTGCCCCGGCTCCCGCTCCCGCTGCCGCGCAGGCCGTTTCGGCTCCGTCCGCTGTGAACGGCAGTGCCCCTGCCGAATCCGGTGAGCGCAAGAAGTCGTCTCCGCTGGCCCGTAAGGTCGCCAAGGAGCTCGGGGTCGACATCACCGCCGTGACCGGCACCGGCCCCGGCGGCCGCGTGACCAAGCAGGATGTCGAAACCGCGGGCAGCACAGCCGCTCCCGTCGCCGCCGCACCCGCCGTCGCCGCCCCTGCCGCGGCTCCGGCCCCGGCGGCTGTCGCTCCGGCGACCGGCGATTACGACGAGATCCCGCTGACCACCATTCAGCGCGTCTCGGCGCAGCGCCTCACCGAGTCCATGCAGCAGGCACCGCACATCTACCTGACCAGCGCCATCGACGTGACCGAGCTGCTCGCCTTCCGCGCGCAGATCAACAAGACCCTCGACGAGACCGGTGCGGGCAAGGTCAGCGTGAACGACCTGCTGGTGAAGGCGGTCGCGACCGCGCTGCGCCTGGATCCGTCGGTGAACGTGTCCTTCGCGGGCGACAAGCTGTTGCGGCACAAGGCGATCAATATCGGTATCGCCGTGGCCACCGACGCGGGCCTGTTCGTTCCGGTGATCCACGACGCGGACCGCAAGTCGGTGTCGGCCATCGCCGCCGAGGGCCGCGACAAGGCCACCCGCGCCCGGGACCGGAAGCTGAAGGGCGAGGACATGTCCGGCGGCACCTTCACCATCTCCAACCTGGGCATGTTCGGCATCGAGCAGTTCACCGCGGTGATCAACCCGCCGGAGTCGGCGATCCTCGCGGTCGGCGCGGCGCAGGACGAGCTGAAGCTCGACGGCGAGCAGGTGGTGTCGCGCAAGATCCTGCGCGTCACCCTGTCCGCGGATCACCGTTCCATCGACGGTGCCGTCGCGGCGCGTTTCCTGCAGCAACTGAAGGAGCTCATCGAGCATCCGCTGCGCATCGTGACCTAGTCACACCCGAACCGCCGTCCGATTTTCTGATCCAGGATCGGACGACGTCGCCCGCCGTGAGCCGAACTCACCCGGTGGCGGGCAGAGACGCCGGATGGTGTGGACCGGTTTTACCCGGCCGGTCCACACCATCCGGTTTTTCATGTCTCGGTCGATGACACGGGTTGGGACTGTTGGGGTCTGGCCACCAGTTCGATGACCGCCAGAGCGGCGACCGCGGCGAGAACGGTCGTGATGACCACCGGTCCGGTCGGGTTCGACCAGAACGTCAGCGTGATCAACGCGATGGCGAGAACGGCGATCCGCAGTTCGCCCCGGTAGCGGGCCGCGATGGATCGGATCGCCGGTGAATACCGCGCGACTCGATGCAACTGCGCGGCCAGCGTGATCGCCACGGCCAGGACGAACATCGCTCGCACGGTGAAGTCCAGTGGCACCAGGAAGGCATCGATCACCGCCGCGGCGGCCTGCGGAGTGAGCACCTCGGCGGGTACCGCGTCCAGGTAGGCCGATCGTGCGAGGCCGATGGCAACCGCGAGTAATGCCATCGCCAGCGCCAGCGTCGCACCCAACCACATGAGAGCGCGCCGCCGTGCGCCTGCGGGCGCGGCCCAGACCGCGCCGGCCGCGACGAGCACCGTGATCCACGGCAGCACATCGGCGACGCGATCGAGGACCGCCACCCACCGCCGCGCCTCGACCAGTTCGGGCGATCGGAAGATCACGAACGACCGGTCGATCTCCGGGATCTGATCGGCGAACGTGAAGCCCCGCGCGGTCAATTCGGCCCGGACGCTGTCGATGAGCGGGCCCAGTGCCACACTCACCGCACCGTTCCGGTCCATTCCGACCGCCGTCGGAGCCTCATCGGTCAGCACGACGACCAGCCCTCGGTGCGCCTGCCGGTTCGCCTCGATCCAGAGGGTTTCGAATTGATCGGACGCCAGGACGGATTCGGCGGTGTCGCGTACGAGACCTCGCGCTTGCCGGGTAGCCAGCGGAGCCAGCCCGGTCACCGCGCGCGGAACGCGCGGGTTGTTGTCGGCCAATGCCGCCAGGGTCTGGGCGGTGACGGATTGGACGTCGACGCGATCCATGATGGCGTCGGTTGCCCGATCTGCCATGACTTCTCGCAGCGCGGGGTCGGCGGACAAGGGCGCGACGATCTGGACATAGCGGTCGGTGTCGAGCAACTCTCGGTGCGCGAATCCGGCCAGCACCGATGCGATCGCCAGCACCGCGAACAGTGTCAGCAGCAGGGCCGCGGCCGTCCACCGCAGGGCGCTACGGCGTGGGCGTTCGGGTTCGGAAGTCGCCATGACTGTCCCGCCTCGATCGTGCGATGGTCAATTCGAGCCGTGCAGAAACCGTCCGACGACGGTCTCGTCCGAGGCGAAAGCCTTGATGATCGAGGCAGCGCCCACGATCACCACCGACATCACGAAAAGCCAACTGACAGAAGTGAAAGCGAGCCCCAAGGGCCCGAAGTGCCGCTGGGCGTTGGCCGTGATCCTCGGCAGCGCGACACGCCCGGCCAGATGCACGACGGTCAACCCGGTCGCGGTCAGCAGCCCGGTCGCCCAGGCCACACGCCCGGCCAACGCGCCCTTCGTGAGCAGGAACGGCGCGAACGCCCACACCACCGTCCAGATGATGAGCTCACCCGCCAGCACCAGCGGCCACCCCACATAGCGGACGTGCGCGAAATTCTGGGTCTGCCCGACCAGCGCGACCGACAACGCGACCGCGAACAGCGCCGCGAACCACCGCCACGCATCCCGCGGACCGATCGAATTCACCTGCCACACCGCCCCGTAGACCCGCCCGAGCGCGCGGGCGAACGACGTGCCGCTGAACACAACCATCAACAACCCGACCACACCGAACGCGGCCAGCGACGAATCCGATACCTCTGCGGCATCGCCGACGGGCAGCGCACCGAGATCGAATCCGAACTGAAAACGGATCGCTCCGGCTGCGGAATGCCAGCCACTCAAGGCCGATGCCGCCATGATGACCGGCAACACCGAGGTGAAGATCTGCGCGGACAGCGCCAGCGAGCGATCGACGAGCTCGATCTCGACCAGGCCCCGGACCACCCGCCAGGCGGTCCGGCCCCAGGGCGTGCTGCGCAACAACCCGGTAGCGGTCTCGATCACCGCCGCAGCCGCATCTCGCTCCTAACGCGTGGATTCGTCAGTAGGGATAGTCGGGCAATCTCGAAACGATCGTATCCCGGGCCGAACGGAGGACACCGATCCTCCTACCTGCCGGTCGCTCGCCTTTGAACGTGACGGTTGCCACTCCGACGACATGATGAGAAGATTCGTTGGTAACTCTCTCATCTTGTCGAAGTGTGGCGCTTCGGCAGGAGTGATCAAAGGAGATCACCATGACCGCCGCTGTCGCGCTCGATCAGCAGTCCCCGGCGCCCGCCCCGAACGCCGTCCGTTCGGACCCGGCAGCCGGATGTGGGAGGACACCGGCTTGATCACCTTCTCGCTGACCGCCGGTTCGGCCTTCCTGTTGCAGACCATGGAACCCTCGATCGCCGCGGTCGTGGACGAGCATTCGACCTTCCGCACCGACGCGCTCGGCCGCGCGGCCCGCAGCATCGCCTCGGTCATGATGTGGATCTACGGCGGCGAGGAAGCCCTCACCGAGGCCGACCGGCTGCGCAAGATGCACGCCACCTTGAACTCCACCGACGCCCACGGCGTCAAGCACCGCGCGCTGTCCTCCGGCCCTGGGCCTGGGTGCTGCACACCGCCATCTTCGCCTTCACCGAAGGCAACAAGTACTTCTCCAGCGAGCGGTTGACCGAGGCCGAGAAGGAGTCCTACTACCAGGAGGTCGTGCAGTTGATGCGCAACTTCTCGGTGGCCCCCAAGGAGATTCCGCCCACCTACGCCGACTGGCTGCCCTGGTTCGAGGATCAGATCGAAAACCACCTGGTGCCCACGACTGTGGCCGAGGACTACCTGAAGGTCATCCGGAACATCGCCCCGCCCAAGCAGATCCCCGCACCGCTGCACCCCGCGTGGCGAGCGGTGACGACCCCGGTGGGCCGCCTCCAATACTTCTTCACCGTCGGCACCACCCCGCCCGTCCTGCGCGACAAACTCGGCCTGGACTGGACCGCCACCGACGAACGCGTCCTGCGGGCCCTGGGCTGGGCCATCGGCCGCACCGTTCCGAAACTCCCCGAACGCGTTCGCTACTTCCCCATCGCCTACGAGGCCCGCCGCCTCGAACGCGACCGGGCCCGCCTGCGCGCGATGATCAATCTGCGCCCGATCTAGCCGTCCCGCTGATCCACCCGGTTCAGACGGTTGGTGAGCCGGGCGCGCACCTGCGGCCAGTCCTCGGCCGTGATCGAGAACAGCACGCTGTCGCGAACGGTGCCGTCGGAGCGCCGGAACTGACGTCGCAGCGTGCCCTCGTACTGGGCGCCCAGGCGTGCGATCGCCTGCTGGGAGCGGTGATTACGGACATCGGTCTTCAACTGGACGCGGCCCACGCGCAACGTGTCGAACGCGTACTCGAGCAGCAGCAGTTTGGCTTCCGGGTTCACGGTGGTCGCCCAGACGGACGGGGTGTAGACGGTGAACCCGATCTCCAGCCCCGCGTCGTGCGGACGCGCGTCCAGGTATGCGGTGACACCGACGATCGATCCGGCCGGGTTGCCGCCGATCGCCTGACGCGTCCGCACCGCCCACACGTGCCAGGTGTCGTCCTGCGTGTTGCGCTGCCGCAGCGTGTCTTCGAGCTGCCGCACGTTCCCGGGCCGCCCGGGCACGTGCGCCCACGCCCGTGCGTGGTCGAGGGCCTGGAACAGCTCGCGCGCGTCCGTGTCCGGATCGGCCGCGGTCAACTCCACGAACTTGCCGGTCAGGGTGGCGCCCTCGGGCACCGGCCAGATCATCTCCGGCCACACCTGGTCATTCGGACGCGGATCGGGCACCACGACGAAACGGTCCGCTTCCGTCACGTCGTGCTCGTTCGCGCGTGTCTCAATGGGCATTTCGGCGCTCCCCCATGTCGTCGACTGGTTGCCCAGAGAGTAGCGGGACGGTGGGGAACCACCGACGGATGGATGCCGCCCCGGCCGTGGCCACCACACCCAGGGCGATACCGGAGGCACCGAGTGTGGTTGCGGCGCCGATGAATCCGACCGCGATCGGGCCCAGGAACATGCCCAGATCGTGGGTCAGCCGCCACGCGCCGAGGAATTCGGCCTGCGCGCCCGGCGGGGCGATATCGGAGCCGACGGTCATGATCAGACCGTTGCTCAGGCCGTTCGCGAATCCCAGAATCACGGCGATCACACAAAGACCGAACGTCGTGGCGGCGAACGGGAGTGCGGTGTAGCCGATCGCGAACAACAGCAGTGACGGGGTGCCGGTGGCGCGGCGGCCGTAGCGGTCGAGCCATATGCCCGAGGGGTAGGACATGAGGACGTCGACCGCTCCGGCGATGCCGAAGATCAGGCTGATGGCCGGGGCGCTCATGCCGATGTGCGCCGCCCACAAGGGAAGCAAAGCGGTGCGGGCGGCCCGGGCCGCACCGGTGGCCAGGGCGCCGAGTCCGAGTGTGCCCAGGACACGGCGGTTTTCGGCCACCACCGCCCCCAGTCCCCGGCGGACCTGCGCCGCGTCGTCCTCGATATCGCTGACCGACATCATCAGTGCCCCGCCGACGAGCATCGACGCCAGTTGCAGCCACATCGCGCCGGTCACGCCGAACAAGTGGGTGGCCCCCGCGCCGAGGAAAGGTCCGGCGAAGACCCCGAAGCGTTGCGAACCCGCCAGCATCGACAGTGCGCGTCCCCGGCCACCGGCGGGGATGACGGCCACCAGATAGGTCTGCCGCGCCAGCCCCCACAGCGCCGAGGCCGCACCGGTGAGCAGCATCCCGGCGGCCAGCCACCCCAGATTCGGTGCGGCGATGGCCAGCAGGACACCGAGCGCGCCGCACACCGAGGCCGCCGCGACCGATCGCCGCTCGCCGATCCGCGCGATGAGTTGTCCCGCGGGCAGATCCGCCAGAATCTGCCCGAACCCCGACAGCGCCACCACGATTCCCGCGACCCCGGCGCCCGCCCCCAGTTCCAGCGCCCGCAACGGGTACATCGGCACCGCGGCCCCCGCCCCCATCCCGAACACCGCGGTCGGCACGAACACCTGCCAGGCCAAGGCGCGCAGCCGCACCACCCGCGCGCCGGCGACCGCGGCGACATCCTCACTCATCGCACCCGCACCACGACCACAACCCACCCCGGCATCGAATCAGCCCGAGCGCCGCCCGGTAACCCTTTCCCTGCCCCTGATTCCAACCCCACCCCGATCCTGATTCGGGACCGTCCGCACCGGCACCCAGGTTCCGGGGGCTGGTCAGGGGCGCGCACAAGCACCAAGGTCACTATGGTGAGCATGCGGATGGTGGTGTGGCGCGCGGTGGTCGGCGCGCTGTTGGTGGTGGGGGCGGTGGTCGCGCCGGGGCAGGCGGTCGGCGATCCGGGGTATCAGTGGCGGGAGGAGTTCATCACCTCGCCCGACGGGACTCGGTTGCACGCGGACGTGTTGCGGCCGACGGGGCTGGCCGACGACGTGCGGACGCCGGTGATCATGACGGTGAGTCCGTACCGGGCGCATCTGATGCGGTTGAGTGAGCCGCGGCTCGGCGGCGGGCCGTCGACCGGGGAGCTGCCGGTGCCGATGTTCCTGCAGGCCGGGTACACCTACGTGATCGTGGATCTGCGCGGGTTCGGCGGGTCGAACGGGTGCCCGGACTTCGGCGGGCCGGGTGAGCGGTCGGATGTGAAGACCGCGGTGGAATGGGCGGCGGGGCAGCCGTGGTCGACCGGCCGGGTCGGGTTGACCGGCATGTCGTACGAGGGCTGGACCGGGCTCATGGGGTTGGCCGAGAAGCCGGCGGGGCTGGCGGCGGTGGCCGCCTTCGAACCGGTCGCGGACCCGAACGCGTACCTCTACATGCAGGGCATCGCGTGGAAATTCTCGCTCAAGCCGATCAGTGAATCCGGGTTCCGGCCCGGCGATCTCGCGGGGTTCGAGCACCTGCTCATCGCGTCCACGCCCGCGTATCCGACCGATTCGGCCGAGTACAAGGCGAACGCGTCGAGCATCGATCCGGCCTGCTACTCGCACTACCTCGCCGAAACCGGCAACCACGACGCCGGGTCCGCGTTCTGGCGTGACCGTGACCTGGTGGAGAAGCTGCGCGGCAACACCATTCCGCTGTTCCTCGGGCAGGGCTTCGTGGACTACAACACGCGCGCCGACCGGGTGTTCCAGCTGTGGAACGGGCTCGGGCCGGGCGAACACAAGGCGTGGTTCGGGCAGTGGGGGCATCGCGACTGCACCGAGAAATGCGGTGCGCCGCAGTTCGCTTCGGAGCTGCTGGCCTTCTTCGACCGTGAGGTCGCGGGCAAGGACGTGCCGGTGACCGGGCCGCGCGTCACGGTCGGCCAGTTCGACGGGCGCTGGCGGTCGGAGACGGCGTGGCCGCCGGCCGACAGCCGTGCGGTCGATATCGAACTGCGGGCCGGACGGTATACCGACCGCGGCCTGATCCCGGGCGCGGATCGCGAACTCTGGACCATCTCCCAGCCCCTCGACAAGGATCAGCACCTGTCGGGAGCGCCGACCGCCACCCTCACCCTGGACGGTCCGGCCGCGGCCAGCGTCACCGTCGAGGTCTACGACATCGCCCCCGACAACCGGGCCACCGTGATGACCCGCGGCATCGCGCCGGTCACCCCGACCACGCAGGTCCGGCTGCTGGCCCAGGACTGGCCGATCCCCGCGGGCCACCGCATCGGGATCCGCGTCACCGACGTGGTCGACGACGTGTGGGCGCACGCACCGGCCCTGGCGCCGGTCACCGTCACCGCCGCCCAGCTGCACCTGCCGCTACTCGGCGCGATCCGCACCCCGGACCTGCCGGGCGGCGAGAGCGAGGCCATTCCCAAGTGGCGAAACGAGAAGACGGTCTCCCTGACCCCCGAAGTGGTGAACAATGCCACTGTGGCCGTGAACCTCCCCGTCCGGACCGGCGGTTAGCCCGTGACCAGCACCGCGCCGACCGACGCGCCCACCGTTGACGACGCCACCGCCGAGCGGCTGGCCGGCGCGCTCCGCTGCCGCACCGTCTCTCACGAGGACCACACCCGCATCGACCCGGCCGAATTCGACCGGCTCATCGCGTATCTCGAACACTGCTTCCCGCTCGTCCACACACACTTGACCTGGGAGACCTTCGGCCACAGCCGCCTCTACCGGTGGGCGGGTGGCGAACCCGCCGCGACCGGCGCCCAGCCCGGGACCGGTCGCGAGGCCGTGGCCGCGATTCTGCTGGCACACATGGATGTGGTGCCCGTGGACGACCACGACGGCTGGCCCTATCCGCCGTTCGCCGGCGTGGTGGACGACGAATTCATCTGGGGCCGTGGCGCTATCGACGACAAGAGTCGCATGATCGCGATTCTGGAGGCCGTGGAAGCGGCGTTGCGCGACGGCGTCCAGCCCGCACAGACCGTGTACCTGGCGTTCGGCCACGACGAGGAGATCTTCGGGGCCGCGGGCGCGGGACGCATGTCGCGGCGGCTGCGGGACGCGGGAGTGCGGGCGCGGCTGCTGGTCGACGAGGGCGGCGTGATCACCGTGGGCGTCGCCGAGGGCATCGACGTCCCGGTCGCCACGATCATGGTGGGCGAGAAGGGTTTCGCCACGGTGCGGCTGTCGGTCACCGATGTCGGCGGGCATTCCTCGATGCCCGGGCGGCAGACTGCGGTCGGGCGGCTGGCGCGGGCCGTGGCACGCATCCAGGACCACCCGTTCCCGCTGCGGCTGACGCCGGTCGCCGTCGACATGCTCACGCGGGTGCGGGAATTCGTGACCGAGCCGCGGCGCACCCTGCTCGCGCTGCTCAACGTGGCCGGACCCGTCGCGGCCCGGGTGCTGGCGGCCCGGCCGCAGACCGAGGCGCTGGTGCGCACCACCACCGCGCCGACCGTGATCAGCGGCGGGGTGAAGTCCAACGTGCTGCCGCAGCGCGCCGAGGCGTACGTGAATTTCCGCATCCTGCCGGGTGATTCGGTGGCCGGCGTGCTGGCGCACTGCCGCCGGGTGGTGCGCGACGACGGTGTCACCATCGAACTCGACGGCACCTGCTCGGAGCCGTCGGCCAACCCGTGCGCCGGACCGGACTTCGATGTGGTCGCTGACGTCGCGCGCGCAGTGGTGCCGGGCCTGGCCGTCACCGTCGGCGTCGTCCCCGCCGCCACCGATTCGCGCTACTACGACGACCTGGCCCTGACCCGCTGCAATTTCGCGCCGATCCTGCTGACCGCCGCGGACCTGGAACGCATCCACGGCACCGGCGAACGCATCTCCCGCGCCAACTACGCCCGCTTGATCCGCTTCAACCGGCTGCTCATCGACCGCATCGCGAGCTTCTGACGGTCGCCACCGGCCCGGCTCACCGTGTCCGCCCCTTCGCACGCCCGATGAGTGAGAATGGCTCCGCCGGCAGGCGACAATTCGGACGCCCTCCGTGGTGGCCGGAGCGCCCTCCGGCACCCTCGTAGGTACGTGAGTACGTGACGACCTCAACTCGAAGGAGCGGTGATGACCCGCACTGAGACCGGTGAATTCCAAGGCGCGGGCGGCCGCGTGTTCTGGCAGGCGTGGCTGCCCGACACCGAACCGCGCGCCGTAGCGGTGATCGTGCACGGCTACGCGGAGCATTCCGGCCGCTACGCGCATGTGGCGCAACGGCTCACCGAGTCCGGGTTCGCCGTCTACGCGCTCGACCACACCGGGCACGGCAAGTCCGAGGGCGCGCAGGCGAACATCGGCTCGCTCGACACCGCCGCCGACAATGTGCGCACCATGCTCGCCACCGCCACCGGCCGCCACCCGGGCCTGCCGAAGTTCGTCATCGGCCACAGCATGGGCGGGCTCACCACCGCCTACTTCGCCACCCGCGACCAGCCGGAGGTGAACGGCCTGGTGCTGTCCGCCCCGGCCATCGACATCGAGGCCGGCAATGCGGTGCAGCGCCTGGTCGCGCCGCTGGTCGCCAAGTACCTGCCGAACGTGCCCGTCGTGAAGCTGGATTCGAAGCTGGTCAGCCGTGACCCCGAGGTGGTGCGCGCCTACGACTCCGACCCGCTGGTCCATCACGGCGGCGTCCCCGCCCGCACCGCCGGGGAGATGCTGCGCGCCGGCGAGTTCGTCAAGGCCCACCTGGATCGCCTGACCGCTCCGCTGCTGGTCCAGCACGGCAACGCCGACGGCCTCGCCTCGCCCACCGGCACCGACAAGGTGGAGCGCGACGCCGCGTCCAAGGACAAGACCGTCATCCGCTACGACGGCCTCTACCACGAGATCTACAACGAGCCCGAGCAGGACAAGGTGCTCACCGACCTGGTGAACTGGCTCGACGCGCACGTGCCCGCCTAGCGGCGGTCATTTGTAGGATTTCAGGCAGGCGTCCTCGCCGTCGAGGACGCCGGTCCGGAACGCCTCCAGCCGGACGAAACCGCTCGGCACCACCGCGCCGTTCACGTCGGCGGCGGCCACACCGTCCATCAGCAGTCCCGAGATGGCGGCGTCGAGATCGGTTGCGGACAACTGCAAGTCGCTGCCGGGCTGACTCAGCTTGGTGCTGTAGGCCCCGGAGAAGCAGGCGGCGCGCAGACCCGCGGAATCGGCGCCGGAGATGGCGAGCTTGCGGGCCTGCTGCACGGCGATCATGTAGCGCGACACGAAGACGACGAACGCGTTGTAGTCGCCGCCGACCGTGGCGGAGAACAGGTCACCGGTGTCACCGGTGGCCGCGCGCTCGGCCAGACTCGGGATATCGGTGCCGATCACATTGGTGGCCGGGCAATACGAAACCGGTTGGGTGACCGTTACTTTCGCACAGTTGCCGACCCCTCGGTAGTCGAAGGCGGGTGCGGGCTGGATCGGATACGCGTGCACCAGTTATTGCGCCACCAGGGCCAGGTCGGGTTGATCCACCGGCAGCTGCCGTTCCTTGTCGCCGGGCTGGAAGCTGGTGGGCAAGGTGCCGCGGCGCTGCTTCAGTTCCGCGCGGGTGATGCCCTTGCAGGCGGTCGCGCCGTCGGTGTAGCCGATCTGCACGGCGGTGACGCGTTCGAACGCGGTGCCGTGCTCGTCGAGAGCCGCGCCGGGTTCGCGGTCGCGGAACGAGATGACCGCGGCCAGTACGCCATTGAGCCCGTCGGTGGTGTTGAGGGTGAAGTGGCGGGAACTGCCTTCCGCCACCGCGCGCAGGAACACGCCGGCGAAGCAGTCGGCCTGCTGTTCGCGCACCACGGTCGGGGTGAAGAAGCCGTTCAATTTGGCCTGGGCCTGGATCGAGTGGCCGTACTCGTGGGCGAGCACCCTGCGATCGCCACCCCCGCCAGCACCAGTACGACGGCCACTCCCCGCCGTATCCGCGACGTCCCCATCTCGCCTCCCACACCGCTCGGGACAAGTATCCATCGAGATATCGCGCGAAGTCCCCGGTCTCGCAACGCGACAGCGCGCCCAGGGGCCGAGCCCCGGCGTGCCGTCTACGACACGCAACCCGAAAATCAGCTGAGGCGATCACCGCATCCGTGGCACAGTCGAGCAGCATGAGCGACTATCGCGGACTCAACCGGGCCAACTGGGATGACCGCGCGCCCCTGCACGCCGATTCCGGCGACTATTCCCTCGACAGCTTCCGCATCGACCCGTCCTTCCTGAGCCACGTGGTCCGCTTCGACCTGCCGCGTCTCGGCGATGTCCGCGGCGTCGACGGCGTGCACCTGCAATGCCACATCGGCACCGACACCCTGTCGCTGGCCCGCCTGGGCGCGACCATGACCGGCCTCGACTTCTCCTCGGCGTCCTTGGCCGAGGCCCGCAAGCTGGCCGAGGCCACCGCCACCCCTATCGACTTCGTCGAAGCCGACGTCTACGACGCGGTATCCGTGCTCGGGGAGGCCCGATTCGACTTCGTCTACACCGGTATCGGCGCGCTGTGCTGGCTGCCGGACATCCACCGCTGGGCCGAGACCGTGGCCGGGCTGCTGCGCCACGGCGGCCACCTCTTCATGCGCGAATACCACCCGGTGCTGTGGTCGATCGACGAAACCCGCACCGACGCCCTCACCATCGGCTACCCCTACTTCGAGACCACCGAGCCGATGGTCTTCGACGACGGCACCACCTACGTCGCCACCGAATCCACGGTCACCAACACCACCACCAACGAATGGAATCACGGCCTCGGCGAGATCGTCGAAGCCCTGCTACAAGCCGACCTGACCCTCACCCAGCTGGTCGAACACGACAGCGTTCCCTCGAACCCGCTGCCCGGACGCATGGTGTGCGACGAGAAATTCGAATGGCGGCTCGCCGAACATCCGGAACGCCTGCCCCTCAGCTACACCCTGCAAGCCCGCAAAGCCTGACCGGAGACTTCCGGAACCCACACCGCCCGCCCCGCGTCCAACCAATCAGAAACTGGACGACGGGGGGAGACCGATGGAACCGGAAGCCTTGCGCCGCAGAGCCCGCCTGAGCCAAGCGGGCGCCGAACACGACCAGACCCGGCTGTCGGGCCGCGACACCGACCCGACTACATCCACGACCTCGAACACTTCCCCAGCCTCACCCACCGGCAGATCCACGACCGGGTCCAAGCCATGCGCCCCGGCGACCTGCACACCGCCGCCGACACCTGGATCTCCATCGCCGACAGCATCTTCGGAGCCGTCACCACCCTGCACGCGACAGTCCAGACAGCCCTCACCGACGGCATGTCCGGCCACCTCGCCGACGCCGCCACCACCGCCGCCCGCCGCTTCGTCCAGGACGCCACCGACACCGCCGAAATCACCCACAGCACCGGCCACCGCATCATCGCCACCGCCTACGCCGCCGAAGCCCTCCGAAAATCCGTACCCCCACCCAAAATCGACGGCCCCGCAGCCGACCGCGACGAGCAATACCACCTCGCCTTGGCCGCCCTCGACGCCAACTACACCCCGATCTACCCACCCGCGGGCGCAGGGATCCCGGCCTACTTCACGGTCATGACTCCCGGCGGTGCTGACGCCGCTGGAATCAGCGGCGGTGCCACCGATACGGCTGCTGCCCCGACCGAGGGGGCGGCCTTCACACCGCAGTCCGCCACACCGGACGGGCAGGCGCCAGGAGGGCACCCCGGAACTCGGCAGCAGCTGTCCGATCCAATCGCATCGTCAACGAATGCACCTGTTCCACAGGCAATCCCGGGTCTCCGGGACGCCCTCGACACGAACAGCCCAACCGGCCGCGCCACGGCCACCGACAAGACAGACCAAGGTCCCGAATCATCCCCAAGTCATCGGTCTTCGACCACAGCGCGCCCCCTCGACCTCGAAACCACGCCCGCAACCACAACAGCCCCCGACTCCCCCACCCCTACCGCCACAACCCCGACCGCCGACCCCGCACGCACCGTCCGTCCCCCAACCCCCTCCCCGACCGTCCCCCGGTCACACCCCTTCTCCCCCAACCCATTCCCAGACCCGAGCCGCAGCTTCCCCGGCCCGCCCAGTCCCGAACCCACCACACCGGCAAGACCTCTCACCACCCTGGACAAACCAGCGACACCCACCGCCACGCCACCGGGCATGTTCGCCCCCGGAACCCGCACCAACCAATCCCCCGAAACCTCGCACCACTGCCCAACCTGGCTGATCCGAGATCGCCAGGACGAACTACTCGGAGCCGCCCTCCCCCACGTCGCCCCCATCCTCGGAGCCGAATTCCCTTCCGCCCGAAACGATCCCATCCAGCATTCCGACGACAGGCCAAGCTGACCTCGGCCGGTTCGGTGCTGCGTTATTCGCCGCCGAAGACGCGTTCCACCACTGTTTTCGCGCGGCGGGTGACGCGCATGTAGTGGTCGAGGAATTCGCTGCCGTCGTCGTTGGGCCAGCCCGCGACGCGGGCCACCGCCGACAGGAGGGTGCCCGGGCCGGGGAGTTGGTCGGCTGGTTTGCCGCGGACGAGGACCAAGGCGTTGCGGGCCTTGGTGGCGGTGAGCCAGGCGTCGCGGAGGAGTTCGGCGTCGGCGGTGTCGATGAGTTCGGCGCGTTCGATGGCGTCGAGGGAGGCCAGGGTCGAGGTGTTGTGGAGCTCCGGGACCTCATGGGCATGCAACAGCTGGAGCAGCTGGACGGTCCATTCGATGTCGGCGAGGCCGCCGCGGCCCAGTTTGGTGTGGGTAGCGGGGTTGGCTCCGCGCGGGAGGCGTTCCGAGTCGACGCGGGCCTTGATGCGGCGGATCTCGCGGACGCCCTCGGGCGACATGCCGCCTTCGGGGTACCGGACCGGATCGATGGTGCGCAGGAAGCGGATTCCGAGTCCCGGGTCGCCCGCGACCTGATGCGCGCGCAGCAGCGCCTGGATTTCCCACGGCTGCGCCCACTGCTGGTAGTAGGCGGCGTACGCGGCCAGGGTGCGGACCAGCGCGCCGTTGCGGCCTTCCGGGCGCAGTCCGGCATCGACCTGCAGGGGCGGGTCGGTGCTGGGCGCGCCGAGCAGCCGCTGCACCTGTTCGGCCACGCCGACCGCCCATTTCACCGCGACCGTCTCGTCCGCACTGGGCCGCGGGTCGCAGACGAACAGCACGTCGGCGTCGGAGCCGTAGCCCAGTTCCATGCCGCCGAGCCGCCCCATGCCGATGACGGCGAAGTCCGCGGGCGCGGGCCTGCCGAGTTCGGCCTCACTGGCCCGGATCACGGCCTGCAGCGCGGCTTCGAGGGTGGCGATCCACACCGAGGACAGCGCCTCGCACACCTGCTGGACGTCGAGCATGCCGAGCACGTCGGCGGAGGCGACACGCGCCAGCTCGTGCCGGCGCAGCGACCGCGCCGTGGCGACCGCGCGCTTGGGATCGTCGTAACGCCGGGCCCCGGACAGGATTCCGCGCGCCACATCGGTGGGCTTGGTGGCCAGCAGCAGCGGCCCGTTCGGGCCGTCGGCGTACATACGGATGGTTTCGGGCGCGTTGATCAGCAGGTCCGGCAGGTAGGCCGAGGAGCCGAGAACGATCATCAGCCGTTGCGCGATGGCGCCTTCGTCGCGCAGTTCGCGCAGGAACCAGATCTCGTTGTCGAGACCCTCGGAGACCCGCCGGTAGGCGAGCAGGCCCGCGTCGGGATTCGGTGTCTCGCCGAGCCATTCGAGCAGGGTGGGCAGCAGCAGCGCCTGGATGCGGCCCTTGCGCCCGACCTCACCGGTCAGCGCCTTGAGGTGGCCGAGCGCGTTCTCCGGGGTGACGTAGCCCAGCGCGGCCAGCTGCCGCACGGCCGCCTCGGGGCTCAGGCGCAGGGCGTCGGCGTCCATCCGCGCCACCGAGTCCAGCAGCGGCCGGTAGAAGAGTTTGGCGTGCAGCCGCCGCACCCGCACCGCATTGCGTTTGATCTCGCTGGTCAGCACGCCGACCGCGTCCTGACGCCCGTCGGGGCGCATGTGCGCGGCCCGCGCCAGCCAGCGCATGCCCTCCTCGTCCTCGGGGCGGGCAGGGTGTGGGTGCGCTTGAGTCTCTGCAGCTGCAAACGGTGTTCGAGCAGGCGCAGGAATTCGTAGGAGGCGGTGAGGTTGGCGGCGTCGTCGCGGCCCACGTAGCCGCCCGCGGCGAGCGCGCCCAGCGCCTCCACGGTGCCCTGCACGTGCAGCGACTCGTCGGCCTTGCCGTGCACCAATTGCAGCAACTGGACGGCGAATTCGACGTCGCGCAGGCTGCCGTGCCCGAGTTTGAGCTCGCGTTCGCGCAGGTCGGCGGGCACCAGATCCTCGACGCGGCGGCGCATGGCCTGCACGTCGGCGACGAAGTCGGGCCGTTCGTTGGCGGCCCACACCATCGGCATGAGCGCGTCGCGGTAGGCGCGGCCCAGGTCGAGATCGCCGGTGGCGGGCCGCATCTTGAGCAGCGCCTGGAATTCCCAGGTCCGCGCCCAGCGCTTGTAGTAGGCGACGTGCGATTCCAAGGTGCGGACCAGCGCACCCGCCTTGCCCTCGGGTCGCAGGGCCGCGTCGATCTCGAAGAAGGCGGCGCTGCCGACGCTCATCATCTCGGCGGCGAGCCGGGTTGCGGTGGTGTCGGCGGGTTCGGCGACGAAGATGACGTCGACGTCGGAGACGTAGTTCAGTTCCCGCGCACCGCATTTGCCCATCGCGATGACGGCCAGCCGGACCGGCACCTCACGGTCGACGCACACCCGCGCGACCGCGACCGACAGCGCCGCGGTGAGCGCCGCGTCGGCCAGATCGGTGAGGTGCTGGCCCACCTGCTGGTAGGGCAGCACCGGTTCGTTCTCGACGGTGGCGGCCAGGTCGATGGCGGCCAGCAGCATGAGCTGATCGCGATACCGCTTGCGCAGCAAGGCGATCGCCTCGGGGCCGGCGATGCCGGCGCGGAACATCATGGGCCCGGCTTCGGGTCCGGTTTCGGGGGTGGCCTGCACGGCGTCGAGGAGTTCCGCGAGCACTTCCGCGCGGCTGGGCAGTGTGCGCCGCCGCAGCAACCGCCAGGCGGCGGGATCGGCCACCAGATGGTCGGCGAAGGCGCTCGACGACCCGATGAGCGCGAACAGCCGTCCGCGCAGCGAGCTGTCACGGCGCAGTTCGGAATCCACCGCCGCCCAATCGCTCCCGAGTTGCTCGCGCAGGCGGATGAGGGTGAGCAGCGCCAGATCGGCGTCGGGGGAACGCGACAGCGCCCACAGCAGGGGAACGCTGTCCACGTTGTCCCACGCCAACTCTCGCAGAGAGGCGGCTGCCGATGGCTCGAGCAAACCGAGCCGCCCGACACCGGGCACAGCGGAACGAGCAGTCGGTGGCCGAACCATGCTCTTCAAATTACAGGTCACAGCCGCCAGACATGCCACCCATCCCACCCAAACCAGACACTATGTCCAATCCGCCTCCAGTCCGCGACGCCAGGGAAGTCGGTTCGAACGCGAATCGGGCCGCGATCGCAGGGATCGCGGCCCGATTCGGGTGGTACTTCGCGGGGGTCAGAGCCCCAGGTATTCCTTCAGCTCGTACGGCGTCACCTGGGCGCGATAGCCCGCCCATTCGCGGCGCTTGTTGCGCAGGAAGAAGTCGAAGACGTGCTCGCCCAGGGTCTCGGCGACCAGCTCGGACTTCTCCATGGCCTTGAGCGCCTCGTCCAGGGACGCGGGCAGTTCGCGGAAGCCCATGGCGCGACGCTCGGCCGACGTCAGCGACCACACGTCGTCCTCGGCCTCCGGCGGCAGCGTGTAGCCCTTCTCGATCCCGCGCAGGCCCGCGGCCAGCAGCACCGCGAACGCCAGGTACGGGTTGCAGGCGCTGTCAGGGCTGCGGATCTCGACGCGGCGCGAGGCCGACTTGTTCGGGGTGTACATCGGAACCCGCACCAGCGCAGAACGATTCGAGCGACCCCAGGAGGCGGCCGTCGGGGCCTCGCCGCCGTGGATGAGGCGCTTGTAGGAGTTCACCCACTGGTTGGTGATCGCGGAGATCTCGTGCGCGTGCTCGAGGATGCCGGCGATGAATGCGCGCGCGGTCTCGGACAGGTTGTCCGGGTCGTCGGGGTCGGCGAAGGCGTTCTGCTCGCCCTCGAACAGCGACATGTGGGTGTGCATGGCCGAACCCGGGTGGTCGGCGAACGGCTTGGGCATGAAGCTCGCGCGAACGCCCTCGTCGATGGCCACTTCCTTGATCAGGTAGCGGAAGGTCATGACGTTGTCGGCCATGGACAGCGCGTCGGCGTAGCGCAGGTCGATCTCCTGCTGGCCCGGCGCGCCCTCGTGGTGGCTGAACTCCACCGAGATGCCCATGGACTCCAGCGAGTCGATGGCGTGGCGGCGGAAGTTGGGGGCCTCGTCGTGCACGGCCTGATCGAAGAAGCCGCCGTTGTCGGCGGGGATCGGCGCGGTGCCGTCGTGCGGGCCCGGCTTGAGCAGGAAGAACTCGATCTCGGGGTGCACGTAGCAGCTGAAGCCCAGATCGGCGGCCTTGTTCAGCTGGCGGCGCAGCACGTGCCGGGGATCGGCCCAGGACGGCGAGCCGTCGGGCATGGCGATGTCGCAGAACATGCGCGCGGAGTGCTGGTGGCCCTTCGACGTGGACCACGGCAGCACCTGGAAGGTGGACGGATCCGGCTTGGCCACCATGTCCGCCTCGGAGACCCGGGCAAACCCCTCGATGGCCGAACCGTCGAAGCCGATACCCTCCTCGAACGCGCCCTCGAGCTCGGCGGGCGCGATCGCCACGGACTTGAGATATCCCAGGACATCGGTGAACCAGAGGCGCACGAAACGGATGTCCCGCTCTTCGAGCGTCCGGAGCACGAATTCCTTCTGACGGTCCATGACCGCGAGCGTAGGGTCCCGGAGTTAAATCCGTGTTACATACGTCGACCAAGTGTCGGACCGACCCGGTGAATCGCTCAGCAGGTGAGCCCCTCGGCGGGTTGCTTCAGATCCACCAGGTAATCGATGACCGGGTCGTCGACGCATTTGACGCCCGACAGCGACACCGTGTGCCGGGTCCCGTTGAAGGTGATGAGCGACGCGCCGAGCTGCTGGGCCAGGTTCACGCCGGCCTGGTACGGCGTGGCGGGATCCTCGGTCGTGGAGATCACCACGACCTTGGGCAGGTTCGGGATCGAAAGCTTGTGCGGGGTGCTGGTATTGGGGACCGGCCAGATCGCGCACAGTTCCAGCGGGGCCGCGTTGCTGCCGTGGCCGTCGTCGAGGAACGGGGCGACGCGCCGGTAGTCGGCGTCCTGCTGGGCCGCGATCGCGCGATCGCTGATGGCCGGGTCGTCGACGCAGCGGATGGCGTTGAAGGCGTCGGCGCTGTTGTCGTAGCTGCCGTCGTCGTGGCGGCCGTCGTACATGTCGGCCAGCGCGAGCAGCGTGTCGCCGCTGCCCTGGGACAGCTCCCGCAGGCCCTTGGTGAGCGCGGGCCACAAGCGGTTGGAGTACAGGGTCTGCTGCACGCCGGTGATGGCGTCGCCGTAGTGCAGGCCGCGCGAGTCCTGGGTGGGCACCGGCTTGTCCCACAGCGGGTCGACCAGGGCACGGAACTTCTTGGTGGCCTGGCCGGCATCGTCACCGAGCGGGCAGTTGGTCTTCTCCTTGGCCGCGCAGTCCGCGGCGTAGGCGTCGAACGCCTTCTGGAAGCTGGCGGCCTGCGCGACCGATTCCTTGACCGGATCCTGCTGGGGGTCGAGCGCACCGTCGAGGATCAGGGCGCGCACCTTGTCCGGGAACTTCTCGGCGTAGGCGTAGCCCAGGCGGGTGCCGTAGGAGTAGCCGACATAGGTGAGCTTGGCATCGCCGAGGGCCGCGCGGATCACGTCCATGTCCTGCACCACCTCGCGGGTGCCGACGTGGGCGAGGAAGTCCTTGCCGGTGCGCTGCAGGCACTTGTTGGCGAAGTCCTTGTTCTCGGCTTCGAGGGCGGCGATCCCGGCGGGCGAATTGTCCTTGTTGGGCTCGGCGCGCTGGGCGTCGTTCTCGGCGGCGGTATTGCACTTGATGGCCGGCTCCGACGCGCCGATACCGCGCGGATCGAAACCGATCCGATCGAAGCGGTCGGCCAGCTTGGTGTTGTCACCGAGGGTGACCATGCTCAGGCCGGTCACGCCCGGGCCGCCGGGGTTGAACAGCAGCGAGCCGATCTTGTTGCCACTCGCCTTGACCCGCGAGATCGCGATCTTGGCGGTGGCGCCGTTGGGATTGGCGTAGTCGACCGGCACGGTCACCCGGGTGCACTCCGCGTCGCGCGGCATCTGGTCTTCGCTGTACTCGCGGCAACTACCCCAGCTCAGGGCCTGGTTGTAGAACGCATCCATCCCGACCGGTGCCGACGCGGTGGGGTTGCCGTCCACCACGCTGGTGCAGGCAGCCGCCGTCATCGCCATCGCCGTCACCATGAGCACGACCCGGCTGGTTCGCATCAACGCCATCCCACGATCGTGCCATCCCGCCGAAAACACCCGCGCACCCCTCAGCTGATCCATATCGCTCCGCCTCCCCGCGCTTCTCTCCATACGTTCACATCGCGCCCGCCCCGGTGTGCGTTCTGTCTCTGTCACGCACCTCACGCATGCCACGGATTCGGCCACCGTAGAGGTTCGGAGCGGCGTCCACGCGGTACGTGGGCGATCGCACGGAAAGTCCCCAGGCCGCTCTCAGGAACCGCATGCTTAATGGGGAGAGAACCGGGGGGCTCTACGTACGAGGGGATGCCATGTCCGTGCAACCGCTGTCGCCGAATCGGTCCACCACCCGCTCTCGCACACTGCGCGCCGGCGCGGCCGCCGTGGTGGCGCTCGCCGCCACGCTGGGACTGGTGGCCTGCGGGCCGTCGACGCTGCCGGGCACGCCGATCGCGCAGTCGCCGGGCGGGGTGACGCAGAGCCAGCCCATCGACTTCCACACTCCCCCAGCCGATCTCGACGCCGCCGCACGGAATGTAGTGCCGGGCATCGTGGATATCGAGACCGAGCTGGGTATGCAGAACGGCGAGGGCGCGGGCACCGGCATCGTGCTGGGCTCGGACGGCATCGTGCTCACCAACAATCACGTGGTGGAGGGCGCGACCAAGATCTCGGCCACCGATCTGGGGAACGGGCAGACCTATGACGCCACCGTGCTCGGGTTCGATCGCAGTGAGGACATGGCCGTCATCAAGCTGACCGGGGCGTCCGGGTTGCGGACCGCGCCGCTCGGCGATTCGGGCAAGGTGGCGGTCGGGGACGCGGTGGTCGGCGTCGGCAATGCGGGCGGGCGGGGCACGCCGACGCCCGCCTCGGGGGCGGTCACCGCGCTGGACCGTTCGATCACCGCCAGCGACGACGCCACGGGCAGCGCCGAGCAGCTGACCGGGCTCATCCAGGTGGCCGCGAAGATCGAACCCGGCGACTCGGGCGGTCCGCTGGTCGACGCGGCGGGGCAGGTCATCGGCATGGACACCGCCGCCTCCAAGGGGTTCCGCTTCGACAACGGCAGCGGGCTGGGCTTCGCGATTCCGATCAACAAGGCCGTGACGGTCGCCAAGCAGATCCAGGCGGGTCAGGGTTCGGACCGCGTGCACATCGGCGACACCGCCTTCATCGGCGTCTCGGTGAGCTCCATCGGCAGCGGCGCGCTGATCCGGGGCGTGGTGCAGGGCGGTCCCGCCGATCAGCTCGGCTTGTCGGCCCGCGATGTCATCACCGGCCTCGACGACCACGCCATCACCTCCGCCAGTGACCTCACCGCCACCATGGACCTGCATCACCCGGGCGACACGGTCACCTTGAAATGGGTCGACCTGACGGGTCAGAACCAGTCGGCTCGCGTCCAGCTCGGAAAGGGACCGGTCGGCTGAGATGTGAGCAATTGCATCTCGGGCGTGAGCGGCCGGAATGGCAGACTGAGGACGTCAGAACAACCCGGGACCCGGCACGGGCCTCGAGGAAACGACGAAAGGGACGATGATGTCCGTATCCGATGCGGAAACCCCTGTGTACGGTTCGGCGCCGACAACTCCCGCGAAGCGGAAGACGCGAGTGCAGCACCTGCAGCAGATGAAGCAGGCGGGCGAGCGCTGGTCCATGCTCACCGCCTACGACTACTCCACCGCACGGCTCTTCGAAGAGGCCGGGATTCCGGTTCTCCTGGTCGGCGACTCGGCCGCCAATGTGGTGTACGGCTACGACACCACCGTGGCGATCACCGTCGACGAACTGATCCCGCTGGTGCGCGGTGTCGTGAAGGGCGCTCCGCACGCGCTCGTGGTGGCCGACCTGCCGTTCGGCAGCTACGAGTCCTCCCCCGAGCAGGCGCTCGCCACGGCGGTGCGGTTCATGAAGGAGGCCGGGGCGCACGCGGTGAAACTGGAGGGCGGCGAGCGCGTCGCCGACACCATCCACAAGCTGACCGCCGCCGGCATTCCGGTGATGGCGCACATCGGGTTCACCCCGCAGAGCGTCAACACGCTGGGCGGATTCCGGGTGCAGGGCCGTGGCGACGGGGCCGAGCAGCTCATCGCCGACGCCATCGCGGTGCAGGAGGCCGGCGCCTTCTCCGTCGTCATGGAGATGGTGCCCGCGGAGCTGGCCGGGCAGGTCACCCGCAAGCTGACCATTCCGACCGTCGGCATCGGCGCGGGCGTGGAATGCGATGCGCAGGTGCTGGTCTGGCAGGACATGGTGGGCTATACCGGCGGCAAGACCGCCAAGTTCGTCAAGCAGTTCGCGGATGTGGGCGGTCAATTGCGGACCGCCGCAGCCACTTACGCCGACGAGGTGCGGCGCGGGGTGTTCCCCGGCCCGGAGCACAGCTACTGAGCCGTCCGGCCGCGCAGTGACCGAGAACGCCCCCGCGCTGATCGCGGGGGCGTTCGTTTCCCATTTTTTGGTGGCAGACTCGTAGCCAACGAGCTGGAACGACCAAAGGGAAGTCATGGATCGTGGAATGAGTCGCTGGATCCGCCGTACTTCGCTGCTGGGTGCGGCGGTAGCCACCGTCGCGCTGACCGCGGCCTGCGGGAACACCACCACCGGGTCGTCGCAGCAGAGCTCCGGCTCGCCGACGACCGCGTCGGCCACCGTGCCGAGCACCGGTGCGCCCTTGAACGTTTCCGACGACCAGGCCAAGCAGCTGTGCGACATGCTGCGCCCGCAGCTGTCGGACTGGCGGGTGCAGGGGCCGACGCTGGGCAAGGTCGCGTTCAACGCCACCGTGGTGCAGTGGGCGGTGCAGAACGGCCTGTTCCTGCCCAACGAGCGGGGCGTGGTGGACCGGGTCACCACCAAGAGCTGTTCGGACGTGCGTGATCAGACGCTGTCGGCGCTGGAGATCCCGAACATGGCCGCCGGCCTGGTGGCGGGCTGATGCGCACTCTGTATCCGGCGATCGAGCCCTACGAGCAGGGCATGCTGGACGTCGGTGACGGCCAGTCGCTCTACTACGAGGTGAGCGGCAACCCCGACGGTAAGCCCGCGGTGTTCCTGCACGGCGGGCCGGGCGGCGGCACCGCGCCCTATCACCGGCAGTTCTTCGATCCCGCGGCGTACCGGATCGTGCTGTTCGATCAGCGCGGCTGCGGGCATTCGACACCGCACATCGCCGACGGGGCGAGCCTCGAGCACAACACCACCTGGGATCTGGTGGCCGACATCGAAAGGCTGCGAACGCATCTCGGCGTCGAGCAGTGGCTGGTGTTCGGCGGTTCCTGGGGTTCGACGCTGGCTCTGAGCTACGCCCAGACCCACCCGGAGCGGGTCACCGAATTGGTGCTGCGCGGCATATTTCTGTTGCGGCGCAAGGAAATCGATTGGTACTACAATGGCTCCGCGGGGTACGTGTACCCCGACGAGTGGGAGAAGTTCCTGGCGCCGGTGCCGGAAGCCGACCGCGGCCGTGACCTCGTGGAGGTCTACCACGGCCTGCTGCACTCCCCCGATTCAGCTCTCGCCACCGACGCGGCCGTCGCGTGGTCCACCTGGGAGGGTGCCACGAGTTCCCTGCTGCCCCAACCGGATCGGGTCACCGAGACCGCCGATCCGCGCTTCGCGCTGGCCTTCGCCCGCATCGAGAACCACTATTTCGTCAACCACGGCTTCCTCGACGAGGGTCAGCTGCTGCGTGACATCGACCGCATCGCCCACCTTCCCGGCGTCATCGTGCAGGGCCGCTACGACGTCGTGTGCCCGGCCACCAGCGCCTGGGACCTGCACCGGGCCTGGCCCGGTTCGGAACTGCACCTGGTGGCCGACGCCGGCCACGCGGCCCTCGAACCCGGCATCACCCACCACCTGGTGGAGGCCACGGACAAGTACAGGACGTAGATGAGCGCCACAGCCGGTCCCGCCTTGATCGACGCGGTAGCCGCCGATGTGGACCGGCTGTGCACCGCCGAACCCGATGTGCGCCAAGACCTTCCGGATTCGGTGCACAAAATGCGGGTCGCCACCCGCCGCCTGCGCAGCGTGCTGAAGTCCTACCGGCGGGTGCTGCGGCGCCGGGCGGTCGGCGAGATCACCGACGAGTTGCGCTGGCTGGGCGGGCTGCTCGGGGTGGCCCGCGACGCCGAGGTCCGAGCCGAACGCTTCACCGCCCTGCTCGGCGATACGGGCGAACCGCTGGACGACGCGGTGCCGGCGAGCGTCGATGCCGCAGTGCCGGCGAGCGCGAAGCAGTCCGTGCCTGCCGGGGAGAAATCCGCTCGCCGAGAGGATTTCGGGCAGCGCCTGGTCGCCGCGGAGCGCGCCATCTACGCCGACGCGCACCGCGCGGTGGTCGACGCGTTCGACAACGACCGCTACACCGCCCTGCTCGGCACCCTGCACGCCTTGATCACCGATCCCCCACTGAAGGACTCCCGCGCGGCCGAACCCGCCGAACCGGCCTTCACCAAGGTGCTGCGCCGCGACCTGCGCGAGCTACGCCACCTGGTGCACTCCGAACACGGCCTCGCCGGCGCCGAGCGCATCGAGCTCCTGCACGACATCCGCAAGGCCGCCAAACGATTGCGCTACTCCGCCGAGGCCGCCACCACCGTCCTCGGCAAACCCGCCGAGAACCTCGGCAAGCAGGCCAAACACCTGCAAGGCGTACTCGGCGACCACCGCGACGCCGTGGAGGCCCTGCACACCATCCGCACCCACGTCGCCGACGCCGATTCCAGCTACCAGCGCCTCTGCGACGCCGAGGAGACCGCGGCCGCCCGTGCATTGGAGCAATACCCCGACGCCGTCGAGTTCGTCCACCACCACCCGTTGGACTAGCCGCGAATCGCGCTCAGAGCCTATCGATCTCGGTGAGATCGATGTCGATCTCGAACGGCACGGTCAACTTCAACCGGTCATGGTGAATTCCGGTGAGCGCGTAGACGCCGGAGGCCGGATCGAGTTCGTAGACGTAGACGACCGGCCTCCCGTCAACGTTCTCGACGCGCCAGAAATGCGATATGCCGGCCTTCGCGTACAGCTGCGGTTTGCGCTCGCGGTCACGAGACCGCGACTCCGGTGAAACGACCTCGACCGCCAGTAGAACGTCGTCGGCTACATAGGTCGTCAATTCCGGGCCGCCGGCACGTTCGGCCCGCACCGCGATGACGTCCGGCTCCGGCCGCTGGTTGCGATCCAGCGTCACCGTCATCTCCCGCCGGATCCGGGCGGTAGTGGGCGCGAGCCGCCGCAAGGCGGTTTCGAACATGCTGACGGCCAGCGCATGAAATTGGGCTTGCGGGCTCACGAAGACAAGGCTCCCGTCGATCAACTCCGTATTCGGCGGCAGATCGGGTAGGCGATCGAGGTCTTCGGCGACGAATCCCCCCGGCGGCGGGCGCAGCCACTGCGGAAATGGTTCGACGGTCATGAGGTCGAGTATGGCACCGATAGCGCTGGTCCGGCCGGGTAGGCGAACGTGACGGTGCGGGTTGCGGGGTCCGCGACGGCGAGTCGCACCGGCACCGTGTCGCCTTCGGGTGGGGTGCCGCTGCATTTGGCCAGGACGGGTGGGTCGGCGATGAAGATCTCGGCGGGGCGGGTGCTGTTGGCCTCGCGGAGTACGACCGCGTCGAAGTCCGTGTCCACCCGCGAGGACAGGACGGTGGCCTCGGTGAGGTCGAGGCAGGCGCGTTCGACCTTGCCCGACAGGGCGTCGGTGCGGCGCATGGTGTCGACAACGGTGGCGAGTTCGTCGCGGACCCAGTGCGGGACTTCGGTTTCCGCGCAGTGGGCCAAGCAGATCTCGGTGGCGTAGCGATCGGCCAGGCGGCGCAGCGGGGCGGTCACGTGCGCGTAGGGCGCTCCGATCGCGCTGTGCTGCACAGTGTCCGGTTCCTGGCCGTTCAGGATGGTGTAGGTGGCGCCGCGCAGCAGGCTGATGGCCTCCGACATGAGTACCAGGGCAGCGGGTGTGTTGCAGTCCAGGGCGGCCAGCAGGCGGCCTGCGGACTCCTCCGGCGGCCAGGCCACCCCGACCGCTGCGGCGGTTCGGCGCATGGACTCGATCGCGGTGGCCGGGGCCGGTGGCATAGTGCGCAGCAAACCCGGCTGTCCGGGGTTGCCGGAGCCGTTCGAGTGATGTCCATCGAGCATGATTCGGGCCGCGCACATGCCGGTCAGCAGGGAGACCTGCTCGTTCCAGTCGTCGGCCGCGGTGCGCGGTTCGAGGGCCAGTTGCCAGTGATCGATCCCGGTTTGCTCGCCGTCGCGGATCACCGTCTGCGCGGGCAGCCGCAGGGTGATCGCGCCGCGTGCGACGCCGGCCTCGATGCGCAGCCGCCCGAATTCGGGCAGCGCGGCGATCGAGGGGTGCAGGCGGCCGGCGTCGGCGTCGCCCTGCACGCCTTGGTAGTCCAGGCGGGCGCGGGAGCGGACCAGGGCGCGAGCCACCGTCCAGCGCACCGGTTCGGCGTGCGCGTCGCATTCGATGGTCCACAGCGCGGCCGGGCGGTCCACGTCGGGCAGCAGGCTGGCGCGGCCCTCCGACAGCACGGTCGGGTGCAGTGGGACGGTGCCGTCGGGGAAGTAGAAGGTCTGGCCGCGGGCCAGGGATTCGCGGGCCAGCGGCCCGCCGGGGACGACCATCGCGGCGACGTCGGCGATGGCGTAGTAGAGAAGGAATCCGCCGCTCGGGGTGCGTTCCAGGTGGACCGCCTGGTCCAGATCCATGGCACCCGGGGGATCGATGGTGACCAGCGGAATCTCCCGCCGGTCGGCTCGGGCGCCCGCGAACGCGTCGACCGCGTCGCGGGCTTCCGAGACGGCCTCGGACGGGTAGTCCGAGGCCAGTCCGAACTCGGTCCGGACGGCGCCGAAGTCCACCGGCGCCGACCTGATCCGTTGATGCAGTTCCACGAGGGAAAGCCGACCCTACTGCAGAGCCAGCATGGTGCCGTTCAGCTCGTTGAACGGACCGTACACGGTGAACACCACACGGCCGCCCGGGTACTGCGACGACAGCGCCGCCGCGGAATCCAGGGCCTCCCCGAAGGAAGCGGCCGACGGGTGCGGCAGGCCCGCGATGACCTGTCCGAAATGGTTCTGAGCCACCCACTGGGTGTCCGCCGCGGTGAGATCCACCTGCACCCCGCCCGGCAGCGGGGTAATGGCGACCGCGGAGGCGGAACCGGCACCCAGCACTGCGGAAGCGGCAGCGGCGAGGAACGCACCCACTGCCAGTTTGCGAGCAATTCGCATTGAGACGAGACCTGCTTTCCGACGATTGTCGAGCCCTTCGTCCGTTGCGGACCGCAACGGACTTTCCAACGCGCAACACTTTATGACGTCGATCACGTTCGGTGCCAGTTCAAGGCGAATAACCCGCCCGACACGCCGAGCCGCGCCGGTACACACCGTGTGGCACGCCGCAATTCTCATCCACCGGAGTGCTGTGCGTAGCGGAACGGGCGAGCGGTGTCGATCACGCCGCCCGCCCGCGGAATTTCGCGCCGCGGTCTACTTACCGCGCAGACCGCTCGGGAACTTGGCGCTGAAGAGTTTGAATCCATACGCGATGCCGAACAGCACCACGATGGCCGCCGGTTGTATGAAACCCGCCATGACTGACTTCCTCATCTCTCACGACGCGCCGGGATCCTCCGGCGCGGTCTCGGCCGGCGGGCGCCCGCTGCGTTCGAGGAAACGCAGCAGTTCCACCGGGAACGGCAGTACCAGGGTCGAATTCTTCTCCGCCGCAACCTGAACCACGGTCTCCAGGAATCGCAGCTGCAGTGCCGCGGGCGCGGCGGACATATTGGCGGCGGCCTCGGCCAGTTTGTGCGACGCCTGCAATTCGCCTTCGGCGGAGATGACGCGGGCGCGCCGTTCGCGTTCGGCTTCGGCCTGGCGAGACATGGAGCGCTTCAAGGCATCCGGCAAGGCCACATCCTTGATCTCGACGCGATCGATGTGCACGCCCCAGTTCAGGGCCGGGGAGTCGATGAGCAGCTCGAGTCCTTTGTTGAGCTGCTCGCGATTGGACAGCAGATCGTCGAGCTCGCTCTTGCCGATGATGGACCGCAGCGAGGTCTGCGCCACCTGCGCGACGGCGAACAGGTAATCCTGCACCTCGACGAGGGCGCGCATCGGGTCGATGACCCGGAAATAGACGACGGCGTCCACGCGGACGGTCACATTGTCGCGGGTGATCCCTTCCTGCGCGGGCACCGGCATGGTGATCACCTGCAGGGAGATCTTCGACATCTTGTCCACGCCCGGGATCAGCAGCCGCAACCCCGGCTCCCGGACCGCTCGCACCCGCCCCAGGCGGAATACGACCCCCCGCTCGTATTGGGTGACCACCCGTACCCCGGCTGCCAGGCCGATTCCGGCGATCACGACGAGGGCGGCGAGCCACCCGATCAACAGATACAGAACATCCATTGTTCGCTCCGCGAAACGATTTCCGCGCCATCGGAAATCCGACGGTGTGCCTTCCATGATGGCACCGCGCCACGCGCCTCGCCGCCGAGATAACAACCCCGCAACATAGACCACCGGGTTCACCCAGAGGTTCGGGGCGCGTCTCGTTCTGGACTGAGTGGAGCGGAGGAGCGTAGCGGAGGAGCGGAGGGAGGGAAGAACGAGACCTCCAGCGCCCCGAACCCGCCCCGGAGCGAAGCGCAGGGGCAGAAGATTCAGGGCGGACGAGTCGGTCTGTAAGCCGGATCCTGTACCCGGTGCGAGCACCGGGTGGCGACCATCCATCTGGACACACCGTTGCCGGGTGCCTCGAGCGGTCCACCCGCAGGCTCGGGCGAGCAGCCCTCGAACACCTGCGCAGTCGCACTCTCGCGAGTCCGACCTTCGACCTTGCTCCGGGCGGGGTTTACCTAGCCGCACCGGTCACCCGGCACGCTGGTGCGCTCTTACCGCACCGTTTCACCCTTACCGGCGGTGCACTTCTCGCGAAGTGCGGCCCGCCGGCGGTTTGTTTTCTGTGGCACTGTCCCGCGGGTTGCCCCGGGTTGCCGTTAACAACCGCCCTGCTCTCCGGAGTCCGGACTTTCCTCGGCGAGGGGCTGCGGCACACGTGTTGCCCGTTCATCTCGCCGCGGCCGCCCGACCGACTCGTCCGCGGCCACCAGGGTACGGTAGGGCGTCATGGAGCGTGTCGAGGTGGGGTTCCCTTCGGGTGTCGAACAGTGCGCAGGATGGCTGTATCTCCCCGATGGACCGCCGCGTCCGCGCCCGCTGGTGGTCATGGGGCACGGGCTGGGGGCGGACCGGGAAATGGGGTTGGATCGCTATGCCCGGCGGTTCGCGTCGGTCGGAATCGCGGCTCTGGCCTTCGATTATCGGCATTTCGGGGCCAGCGGTGGTGAGCCGCGGCAGCTGATCAATATCGCGCGGCAGCGTGAGGACTGGCATGCGGCGATCGCGTTCGCGCGCACCATTCGCGGCATCGACGCGACTCGAATCGCGTTATGGGGCAGTTCTTTCGGTGGCGGGCATGTGCTCGCGGTGGCGCCGGACGATCACTACATCGCGGCGGTCGTCGCGCAGTGCCCGTTCACCAGCGGCTGGTCCTCGGCGTTGGCGAAGGGCCCGTTCAGCTTGTTCAAGACGGGCACGCTGGCGATCGCGGATCAGGTGGTGGGACCGATCATTCGGCGTCCGATCACCGCGCGGCTGGCGGGGAAGAAGCATTCGGCGGCGTTGATGAGCGCCGCCGATGTGCCCGCCGGTTTCGGGCGGCTGGCCGAGGAGAGCGCGCAGTACCGGCCGAAGGTGGCGGCGCGGGTCGGGCTGTCGACGTTATTCGACAATCCGACCCGGCACGTCAAGGACATCAAAGCGCCTGTGCTGTACGCGATCTGCGACAACGATTCGGTGGCACCGGCCGGGCCGACGGTGAAGGCGGCCGAGCGCACCAAGCACGCCACGGTGAAGCGCTACCCGATCGGCCATTTCGACATCTACTTCGACGACTGGTTCGAGAAAGCCGTCTACGACCAGACCGAGTTCCTGATGGCGACGCTGCGGCCGTGAACCGAACCCCCTGAACCTCAGGGGGTTTCAGGGGGTTCTCGGGTCAGAGATACGACGTGTCGTTGACGAGCCGCACCGAAGAGCCGCCGTCGGAATAGAATTCGGAGACCGACAGCGACGCCAGATCCAGGTGCAGCCGGTACAGCAGCGAGGGACCCACGCCGAGCGCCAGCTGCAGCAGCGTCTTGATCGGCGTGACGTGGCTGACCACAAGCACATTCGCGCCCGGATACATGGCCACCAGATCCCGGCGGACCGCCTCGACGCGTTCCCGGACCTGGTCGAAACTCTCACCGCCGGGCGCGGGCAGCGACGGATCGCCCAGCCAGCGCGCGTGCAGTTCCGGATCGTGGTCGCGGGCTTCCTGGAAGGTCATGCCTTCCCATGCACCGAAATCGGTTTCGGTGAGCCCGGGCAGTTCCCGCACGGGCAGTCCCAGCGCCTGCCCGGCCGCCGCCGCGGTCTCGCGCGCCCGGCTCAGCGGCGAGCACACGATGGCTTCGATCCCGCCCTTGCGCGCGAGCATGGCCGCCGCCTTGGCCGCCTGCTCCCGCCCGAGCTCGGTCAGCGGCGGGTTGCCGCGACCCGAATACCGCCGCTGCACCGACAATTCCGTCTGCCCGTGCCGCAATAGCAGCAGCCGCGTCGGCCGCCCGACGGCGCCGGTCCACCCGGGCGCGTAACCGGTCACCGGCGTGGTCGCCGCTACGGCCTCGGGGACTTCCACCACGCCACCCGCCACTGCGGCGCTGATGTCCCCCACCACGGCGGTCAGCGCCTGCTGTCCACCCGGAGCGTGGTCACCGACAGCGGAATTCGCTGAACCGGACGAGAGGTCGGCCGTGCGCCCGAGCGCCTGACCGGACTCGGTCAGCGCCGAACGGACTTCGGCGACGGTGTCCGCGTCGTCCATGGCCTCGTTGGCCAGCCGGTCGGCGTGCGAGTTCTCCTTGCGCGGAATCCAGGTGAAGCTCACCCGATCGAATCCGGCGACCAGCTGCCGCGCCCGGTCGGCGAGCGGAATCATGGCCTCGTGCTTGACCTTCCAGCGGCCCGACATCTGTTCGACGACCAGCTTGGAGTCCATGCGCACGGCCACTTCCCGCGCCCCGAGTTCGGCCGAAGCCTCCAAACCCGCGATGAGCCCGCGATATTCGGCGACATTGTTGGTGGCGACCCCGAGGAATTCCTTTCGCTCGGCCAGCACCCGCGCGCGGTCGGCGTCCCACACCACCGCGCCGTACCCGGCCGGCCCGGGATTGCCGCGCGAGCCGCCGTCCGCTTCCACGATCACCATGTCCACCAACGCTGTTCACCTTCCGTGCCGTCGAAAACTGCGCCCGCGCGCCGCACCGCCGTGCCACCACCGAGGCCGTCGGCGCGCTGTGCTTCGATGCGCCCGCATCATCCGAGACGCCGTGCTCGCGGCGTCGCAGCCGAGCGGCCGCGGCCGGGGCCTGCCGCGCGGCGGTCGATCAGAGTCCGGAGTGCTTGGTGCGCACCAGGATCGCGCCGCATTCGGGGCAGCGGACGACCACGTCGGGGGCGGTCTGGGTGATGCGGGAGATCTCGCCGCGGTCGAGTTCGATGCGGCAGGCGCCGCAGCGGCGGGCCTGGAGCAGGGCGGCGCCGACGCCGTAGGTGGTGCGCTGCTTGTCGTAGGCGGCGAGCAGGTCGGCGGGGAAGGAGTTGGTGAGGGCGATGCGGTCGGAGTCGCAGCGCTGCTGGGCGACGGCCAGGTCGGCGAGGGCGCTGTCGCGCAGGCGCTCGGCGTCGACCAGTTCGGCTTCGGCCTGGTCCAGGTTGGCGCCGGCGTGCGCGTGCGCGGCGGCGGCGGCCTCGCGGCGCTCCATCACCTCGATCTCGTCGTCCTCGAGCACCTTGCGGCGGCGTTCCAGGCTGCCCAGCTCGTGCTGCAGTTCGGAGAGCTGCTTGGCCCCGACCGAACCGGCGGTGAGCATGCCGCGGTCGCGTTCCTCGCGCTTGCGGACGGCCTCGATCTCGCCTTCCAGTTTGCGGATGTCGCGGTCCAGGTCGTCGATGAGGATCTCGGCCTTCACCGCCTCGTCCTTGCGTGTGGTGCGCTCGGCCGCCAGCCGGTCCACCGCCTGCTGCTCGGGCAGCACCTTGCGGCGGTGCTCGATCCGCGTCAGCTCGGCGTCGACGGCGGCGAGGTCGAGCAGCTTGGCCTGGATCGAAGATTCGGCATTCAACGCGAAGGTCTCCTGGACGCTAAGGACGATTTCAAGACTCCCACCGTACCGCCCCGGCCGGGCCTGAAACGCCAAGCCCGCTCCTAGCAGGACAAACGCTCCCGCCGACCGGGCCGGGCCGGAAATTCACCGGGCCGGGCGGGGTCGGGGAGGTCGTGCCGGTCACGCGTCAGCAGTCCGAGGCGCCGATGGTCCAGGGGTCGGTGCGCAGCGTCGAGACGCGGGTCTCGAGGGCGGGCAGGGCGTGGCGCACCACACTTTCGGCCTGGGCGCACCACGGGTACTCGGTGGCCCAGTGGGCGGCGTCGACGAGGGCGGGGCCGCCGGCGCGCAGGTGCTCGTCGGCGGGGTGGTGGCGCAGGTCGGAGGTGACGTAGGCGTCGACGCCGAGGCGGGAGACCTTGCCCAGGAAGGAATCTCCCGCGCCGCCGCAGACCGCGACGGTGCGGATGACGCGGTCCGGGTCGCCCGCGGCGCGCACCCCCCAGGTGGTGTCGGGCAGGGCGGCGCGGACGCGAGCGGTGAACTCGCGCAAGGTTTCCGGGCCGGGAGTTCGCCGACGCGGCCGATGCCCAGGCCGGGGCAGGCGGCGCGTCGGTGACGTGGTAGGCGGGTTCCTCGTAGGGGTGCGCGGCGCGCAACGCGGCCAGCACGGCGGCCCGGCGCGACGGCGGGGCGACCAGCTCGAGCCGGTCCTCGGACACCTCGTGCAGTTCACCGGCCACGCCGAGGGCCGGGTTGGAGCCTTCGAGGGGACGGAACTGGCCGGTGCCCGAGACCGTCCAGGCGGCGTCGGAGTAGTTCCCGACGGTGCCCGCGCCCGCGGCGAACAGGGCGTCCAGCACGGCGTCGCGGTGCGTGATCGGCACCTGCACCACCCACTTGTCCAGTGCCGTCAGTGGTTTCGGGTCGAGCGGACCGGTGATCGTGAGTCCGATGGCCTGCGCGAGCGCGTCCGAGACACCGGGATCGGCGGAGTCGGCGTTGGTGTGAGCGGTGAACAGCGCGCAGCCGGAGCGGATGAGCCGGTGCAGCAGCGCGCCTTTGGGGGTATCGGCGGCGACGGTGTCGACGCCGCGCAGCAGCAGCGGGTGGTGGACCACCAGCGCCTGCGCGCCCCACTCGAGGGCTTCGTCGACGACCGCGGCGGTGGCGTCGACGGCGAACAGCACCCGCGTCACCTGGTCGCCGGGATCACCGCACACCAGACCCACCGAATCCCAGGATTCGGCGAGCCGGGGCGGGTACGCCGCATCCAATGCCGCGATGAGATCCGCCAATCGCACCGTCGTCACCACAACCGAACCTCCTTGTCGATCACCGGCCCACGTCCTCGTTCACAACCACGTTCACAGGCCCACGTCCCGGATGGCCGCGACGAGCCGGTCCACGGCCTCCGCCGGCCGCACCGCCACCCGCAGGTAACCCGTTTCCAGCCCGGGGAAGGTATCACCGCGGCGCACCGCGATCCCCTTGTCCGCGAGCCGCTTTCGCAGCAATTCCGCGTCCGGCACCCGCAGCAGCAGGAACGGCCCGGCCGCGGGCTCGTGCACCTCGACACCCAGTTCCCGCAGCCGCGGGATCATGGCGGTGCGGTCGGCGGCGATGGCCTCGGCCTTGCGCTGCGCTTCGGCGACGGCGGCCGGTTCACTCACCGCCGCAATGGCTTCCAGCTGCAGGGTGCCCAGCGGCCAGTGCGGGCGGCCGTGATTCAAGCGGGCCAGCACCTCGGGCGCGCCGAGCACGTATCCGCAGCGCAGTCCCGCCAGCGCCCAGGTCTTGGTGAGACTTCGGAACACCAGCACATCCGGATAGTGTTCTCCGGCAAGCGATTCCAGCTCCCCCGGCACCGCGTCCGCGAAGGCCTCGTCCACGACCACGATGCGACCCGGCCGTCGCAGCGCCCGAATGCTGTCGGCCGGATGCAGCACCGAGGTGGGGTTGGTCGGATTGCCGATCACCACCAGGTCCGCGTCCTCGGGCACGACCGCGCCGTCGAGCCGGTACGGCGCTTCGAGCAGTACCCGCGCCACCGGCACCCCCGCTTCGCGCAGCGCCAGCTCCGGTTCGGTGAACGACGGGTGGATCACCGCGGCGAGTCGCGACCCCAGTCGCGGCAGCATGGCGAATCCCTCGGCGACTCCCGCCAGCAACAGCACCTCGTCGACGGATCGTCCGTGCCGCGCGGCGACCGCCTCGCGGGCCGCCCGCTCGTCCGCGTCGCCCGGGTACCGTCCCAGCTCGCCGAGCCGTCCGGCCAGCCGTTCCCGCAGCCACCGCGGCGGCGCACTGCCCTGGACGTTCACCGCGAAATCCACCATGCCCGGGCGCGCGTCCACGTCTCCGTGGTGCCGCAGCCTGGCATGGTCGAAATCGGGGAAGTCGGTGTCGTCCGGCACAGCCGTCCACCCTACGTGGCCGCCTTCCGCGCCTACCGGCCAGAATGGCTGTCGTGGGCGACCTGCATGTGACGTTTATCTGCACCGGCAACATCTGCCGTTCCCCGATGGCCGAGAAGATCTTCGCGGCGCATCTGGAGCGCGCCGGGCTGGCGGATCGGGTGCGGGTGAGCAGCGCCGGGACCGGGAGCTGGCATGTCGGTGACGAGGCCGATCACCGGACCAACCGGGAGTTGATCGCGTACGGGTATCCGACCGGGCACTGCGCGGCCGTGATCGGGGCCGATCATCGCGACGCCGACCTGGTGGTGGCCCTGGATGCCGGGCACGAACGGGACCTGGCCCGGCTGGGGGTGCCGTCGGATCGGCGGCGACTGCTGCGCAGCTTCGACCCGCACGCGGACGGCCGCTCGGTGCCCGACCCCTACTACGGCGATCAGTCCGATTTCGCGTTGGTTCGCGAGCAGATCGAGGCGGCCGTGCCGGGCATGCTGGACTGGGTGCGCGAACAGCTCGGCGAGACCGCCGGGGATACCCGGGGGGACGCATGAGTTCGATAACCGCGCTGCTGCGCCGCCTCACCTTCCTGCTGCGTCCCAGCTGGCTGATCCTCGCGGTCGTGGTGGCCGGATTCGCCTACCTGTGTTTCACCGTGCTCGCCCCCTGGCAGCTGGGCAAGAACACCCGCACCTCCGAACGCAATGACCGGATCGCCAGTTCGGTGCACGCCGATCCGGTGGATGTCACGACCATGCTGGGCGGCGACGGCAAGAACACCGAATGGCGGCGTGCCACCGCCACCGGCAGCTACGTCCAGGATTCGATGGTGCTGGTCCGGCTGCGTCACCTCGACGGCCAGCCCGCCTACACCGTCCTGGCCGCCTTCCGCCTCGACGACGGCCGCACCCTGCTGGTCGACCGCGGCCAGATCGCGGCGGCCCAGGGCGGCACCCGTCCCCCGGTGATCGCCGCACCGCCCACCGGTCCGCAACACCTCGAAGCCCGCGTCCGCGCCTCCGAGGGCATCATCGAGAAGAAGCCCCCGACCACCGAAGACGGCTACCGCCAGGTCTATTCGACCGACACCCAGCAGGAAGCCGCGGTCCTGGGTCTCCCCCTGACCCCGATCCCCACCGACGGCCTCGGCGGCTACCTCCAGCTCGATGCGGGCCAGCCGGGCACCTTCACCCCCGACACCCTCCCCCAACTCGACGCGGGCCCGTACCTCTCCTACGGCCTGCAATGGCTGGCCTTCGGCGTCATGGCGCCCCTGGGCCTCGGCTACTTCGTGTGGTCCGAGATCCGTGCCCGCCGCCGCGAGAAGTCCGAAGCGGCCGCCCAACCGGCCACCGCCGCCCAGGCGACGAACACCGCGACGACCGAGAACCTCTCGGCGGAAACGCCCGCTCCGACGAAGGCTGCGAAGCCGAACGACCCGGCACCGAAGCCGAAACCCGCCACCAACGAGGCCCGTCTGGCCGACCGCTACGGCGGCACCCGGCGCTGACTGCGGCCGCAGCCGGTCGGGGTGCGAGCCTCCGCTAACCTCGCCGGGTGCGTATGGGGACTGCTTCTGCGGCCGGGCTGCTGCTCGGGTTCGGACTCGATCGGGTGCTGGGCGATCCTCGGCGCGGGCATCCGGTGGCCGGGTTCGGTTCGGCGGCAATGCGGGTCGAGCGGGTCACCTATCGCGACAGTCGGGCGGCCGGGGTGGTGCACGAAGTTGTGCTGGTCGGAGCTGTCACCGGGCTTGGTATCGGGCTGCGGCGGGCGGTGTCCGGCCGGGCCGGGCGGAACGGGCGGCGGCGGGGCGATGTCACCGTGGCGGGGGCGCTCGGAGAAGTTGTCGTGACCGCCGCCGCGACCTGGACCGTGCTCGGCGGGACCACCCTGGCGAAGACCGGGCGGGAGATGGCGGACCGGCTCGAGTCCGGCGATATCGAGGGCGCGCGGGCGTTGCTGCCGTCGCTGTGCGGCCGCGATCCCGAGGCGCTCGACGCGGACGGGCTGGCGCGGGCCGCGCTGGAATCGATTGCCGAGAACACGTCGGATGCGACTGTGGCGCCGCTGTTCTGGGGCGCGGTGGTAGGAGTTCCGGGCCTGCTGGCGTATCGGGCGATCAATACCCTCGACGCGATGGTCGGCTACCGCAACGAGCGCTACGAGCGGTTCGGCTGGGCAGCCGCACGCACCGACGATGTCGCCAATCTCGCGCCCGCCCGCCTCAGCGGCCTGCTCACCACCACCCTCGCGCCGGTGATCGGCGGCCGCCCGGCCGATGCATGGCGAGCTTGGCGGCGTGATGCCGGCAAGCATCCGAGCCCGAATGCCGGTGTGGCCGAAGCCTCCATGGCGGGCGCGCTGGGCGTGACCCTGGGCGGCCGCACCGAATACCAGCACGGCATCGAGATGCGACCCACCCTGGGCGATGGACCGGTCCCCCGCGTCCCCGACCTCCGCCGCGCGGTGCGACTCTCGGAGGCGGTGCAGGTTGCCACCGCCCTGGCGGCTGCGGCCGCCGCCTACCTGCGGCGCTGACTGGCAGGCGCGGGGGCGCGGCACATGCTTCGCGACATAGGTGCGCGGTGCAACCTGCCCACAACTGCTCGGACAGGTGCCGGACAGGGTGGCCCCTTCGGGGACGCGGTGCAACCTCTGGTGCAACGCGGGTCGCGCCGCCAGTGTCGCCTTCCTTGTGGCAGCACCGTGGCTATGGCCGTCCTCCCCTTCGGCCTCCGACGGAATCGGGCGTGGCCGGGTTCAGAGTTCCTGAACCGGCCGGTCGGGTTGGCTATGTTCGTCAGGTGAATGTCACAGTCCGCCGAACTGTTTCGTCGGTGCTGTAGACGGTTCGCCCGGCGGGCGGGCGTGAGCGAAGGCGAGGGTGTGCGATGAGTGGTGACGGACGGCGGAACGGGCCCGATCAGGCCGAGCTGGCGCGGCGGTTCGAGGAGCATCGCGGGTATTTGCGGCGGGTCGCGTACAGCACGCTCGGCAGTCTCAGCGACGCCGACGATGTGGTGCAGGAGGCGTGGCTGCGGCTGGTCCGGTACTACGAGACCAGTCCGGAGGGTGCGGATATCGAGAATCTGCGCGCCTGGCTGACCACGGTCACCGGCCGCCTGGCCCTGGACTATCTCGGGTCGGCGCGCGCCCGGCGCGAACAGTATGTGGGCGAATGGCTTCCGGAGCCGGAGATCACCACTTGGGACGACCCGGCCGACCGCATCTCGCAGGACGAGCGGGTCACCACGGCCCTGCTGGTGGTGCTGGAATCGCTCTCGCCCGCCGAACGGACCGCGTTCGTGCTGCAGGACGTCTTCGGCATGACCGGTCCCGAGGTCGCGGAAGTGGTGGGCCGGACCCCGGCGGCGGTGCGCCAGTTGGCTTCGCGCGCACGCAAACACGTGGAGGAGGGCACGCCCCGCTTCCCGGCCAGCGCCGACGAGCACGAGAAGGTGGTGTCGGCGTTCGCGGTGGCCTGGCGGTCCGGCGATCTGAGCGCACTGCTGGGCGTGCTGGATTCCAACGTCACCTTCACCTCCGACGGCGGCGGCAAGGTCCAGGCGTTCCTGCACCCGATGCACGGCGCCGACAAGGTGGCCAAGACACTGCTCGGGTTCCTGAAGTTCGCGTCCGAGGTCGGTGGCGCGTGGGGTCGCCCGGTGCTGGTCAACGGCCGTCCCGGGCTGGTGGTGTTCGACGGCAAGAACACCGGCGTCTTCTCGTTCACCATCGACGAGGGCCGGATCACCAAGATCGATGTGGTGCGCAACCCGGACAAGCTGCACGACATCCCGGCCGACGGCGCGGGCCCGGACTGGGCGCTCGGCTCGACCGACAACTGACCGACGGAAACGGCGGGCCCGCAACCGGATTCACCCGGTCGCGGGCCCGCCGCCGGGTCAGGAGCCGACGCGGACCGCGGGCCGCAGCCCGTGCGCCGCGGCGACCTCCGGCGTGTAGAGCCGCCCGGCGTCGGCCGTCAAACCCTGAGCCAGGCCGGGATCCGCGGCGCACGCACCGGACCAGCCCAGCTCCGCGATGGCGCGGGCATACGGCAGCGTCACATTGGTGAGCGCCACGGTGGACGTGTGAGGCACCGCGCCCGGCATGTTGGCCACGCAGTAGAACAGCGTGTCCGCCACCTGGAATGTCGGTTTCGCGTGGGTGGTGGGATGTGAGCTCTCGAAGCACCCGCCTTGATCGATGGCGATGTCGACGAGCACCGCGCCCGGCCGCATCCGGGCAACCAGACTGTCGGGCACCAGTTTCGGGGCGCGCGCACCCGGCACCAGTACAGACCCGATCACCAGATCCGCTGCGAGCACGGCCTTCTCGACCTCGGCCGCATTGGATCCGATGGTGATGACGCGTCCGCCGAACCGGGCATCGAGTTCGCGTAACCGCGCGATATTGGTGTCCAGCACCGTGACTCGCGCCCCCATCCCGACCGCGACGTTGGCCGCGTTGCTGCCCGCCACTCCCCCGCCCAGCACCACCGCGTCCGCCGGCCGCACGCCCGGCACCCCGCCGAGTAGCACACCGGACCCGCCCTGCGGCGACATCAGGTGATACGCCCCGACCATGCTGCCGAGCTTGCCCGCCACTTCACTCATGGGGGCGAGCAGCGGCAGGCTGCCGTCGGCGGCGCGCACGGTCTCGTAGGCGATGGCGGTGATGCCGGAGCGCAGGATGGCGTCGGTGCATTCCCGCGAGGCGGCCAGGTGCAGGAAGGTGAACAGCACCTGCCCCTCCCGCATGCGCGGATACTCCTCGGCGATGGGCTCTTTCACCTTCAGCACCAGTTCGGCGGCGCCCCACACGTCGTCGGCGTGTGGCGCGGTGCGGGCTCCCGCCTCGAGGTAGGCGGCGTCGGGGAATCCGGAACCGATGCCCGCTCCGGCCTCGATCAGCACCTCGTGTCCGTGCCGCACCAGTTCCCCGGCGCCGGCCGGGGTGAGGGCGACGCGGTATTCCTGTTCCTTGACCTCGCGTGGAACCCCGATTCTCATACCGTCATCGTTCCCCGGCCGGGGCCGCGCCGCCATGAGCGCCACGGCCCGATTTCGGATCCGGGCAATCGGCAGGCAATCGCGTATCGCGGCGCCGGCCGGCCGCTCACGCTGCCGCGAGCGTGAGCACCTCGCCGGGCGTCGGAATGCGCAGCAGGTGGCCGCGGTCCGCGAGCGCGAACCGGTGCGCCAGGTAGTCGAGGTGCTCGGAGAAGTGCGCCCAGCCCTCCGCGTGCACGGGGACGATCAGCGCGTCGCCGAGCGCGATCGACGCCTGGGCGGCGGTGCGGCCGTTGAGGGTCAGATCGTGGTCGCCGAACGCGCCGACATTCGCGCCGCCGACATTCAGGATGGCGAGATCGATGCGGCCGAAGCGTTCGGCGATCCGCTCCACGTACTCGACCGAGGCGTTGTCGCCCGAGACGTACACCGTCGGCAGTCCGTCGGCCTGCAGCACGAATCCGGTGACCACGCCCGTGATCGGCTCGCACCCCTCGGGCCCGTGCAGCGCGGGCACCCCGGTCACGGTCACCGCGCCGATCTGCACCGACTCCCAGTTCGCCAGCCCGCGAACGCCTTCGATGCGTCCGGCCGCGTCCGGAGTGGACAGCACTGTCTCCACGTTCGCCAGGAATTCCCGCCCGGATACGTCGAGGTTGTCGGCGTGCTGGTCGTGCGAGAGCAGCACGACGTCCACCGGCCCGATCTCGGCGGCGGGCACGGCGGGACCGGTCAGTTTGACGAGGGTGACCCGGCCCTGGTGCTCACTCGGGCCGTCGAAGGTGGGGTCGGTCAGCCAGACCAGGTCGCCGTAGGCGAATCGCACTGTGGGGCCGCCGATGTGGAGCAGTTCGACGGTGGTGGCGGTGTTGATCGTGTTCGTCATGCCATCGAGTTTCGTTGCGAACGATCCGCGCCGACAGTGGCCCGCAGGCCCCTTATCGATAAAATCGGGCCATGAGTATCGCCCCGCTCACCGCGTCCGACGCCCGGCATACCGTCGCCGTGCTGATCTACGACGGGGTCAGCCCGTTCCACCTGTCCGTCCCGACGCTGGTGTTCGGCCGGATCGGCGCGGGCGGCCCGGACGGCAGCCCCTACCGGGTGGTGGTGTGCGCCGAGCAGCCCGGAACCATCGCCACCACCGCGGGTTTCGACATCGTGGTCGGTCACGGCCTGGAGGCGACCGAGACCGCCGATACCGTGGTGATCCCCAGCTGGGAGCTCGATCGCCCACTGCCCGAGACCATTCGGGACGCGCTACACCGGGCGCACGCACGCGGCGCGCGAATCGTCGGCCTGTGCCTGGGCTCGTGGGCGGTGGCGGCGAGCGGTCTGGCCGACGGCCGCGAGATCACCACGCATTGGTCTGCGGCCGCGGAGCTGGCCCGCGCCTTTCCGGCGGTGCGGGTGCGCGCCGACCGATTGTGGTCCGATGACGGCGACCTGATCACCTCCGCGGGCACCGCCGCCGCCCTGGACTGCTGCCTGCATCTGGTGCGCGCCGACCACGGCAGCCGGGTGGCCGCCGCGCTGGCCCGGGTGCTGGTGCTGGCCCCGCACCGCAGTGGCTCGCAGGCGCAGTACATCCCGGTGGCGGTGCCGGAGTCGACGGATCACGATGCGATCGAGCACGCCATGGTCTGGGCCAGAACGCATCTCGACGAGCCGGTGGACCTGGACGGCTGGGCCCGCACGGCGCTGATGTCGCGGCGCACCTTCACCCGCCGGTTCCGCGACCGCACCGGCGCCAGCCCGCAGCAGTGGCTGCTGCAGCAGCGCGTGGATCACGCGCGCCTGCTGCTGGAATCGACCGACGACACCATGGATCGCATCGCCGCCGATTCCGGGCTGGGCACCGGGGTCAATCTGCGCCACCACTTCCACCGGCTGCTGGGCACGACCCCCGCGGCCCATCGCGCCCTGTTCCGCCGCTAAATTCGGCCCATGAGGATTCAGCTGGGTGAGCATGCGCCGGAGATCGACGAGACCGCGTGGATCGCGCCCAATGCCACCGTGGCCGGCGGGTGCGGCTGGAAGGCGAAGTGAGCGTCTGGTATTCGGCGGTGCTGCGCGGGGACATGGATCAGATCACCGTGGGTGCGCGCAGCAATATCCAGGACGGCTGTGTGCTGCATGCCGATCCCGGATTCCCGTGCACCGTGGGTACAGGTGTCTCGGTCGGGCACAACGCGATTCTGCACGGCTGCACGGTCGGCGACGACGTGCTGATCGGCATGGGCGCGACGGTGCTGAACGGCGCGGTGATCGGCGAGGGCAGTCTGATCGCGGCCAACGCTCTCGTCCCGGAGGGTGCGCAGATTCCGCCGGGTTCGTTGGTGGCGGGGGTGCCGGGCAAGGTGCGCCGCGAGTTGAGCGAGGCCGAGCGTGATCACATTCGCCTGAATGCGGCCGCCTACCTGCATAACTCGGCGTTGCATCGGCAGGGTCAAGAGGTGTGACTGAAGGGGGCGTGTGAGAATCCCCACACTGAACAAGTGACCAGTCAGTCCGCTGCTAGCATCGGGCGATGCGTTCCCGGCGGCCCGGGCTGTGCCGCCGCCAGCCGGGGTCGCGCTCGGGGCTAGCAGGAGGTTTCCACGGTGTCGTACAAGCACGACGGTATGCACCGACAGCGCATCAGCGTGGCCGACATCGCCGCGCAGCCAGGGGGATTCGAAGCGCTCCAGCGCCGCGTCCACGAACTGCGTTCCAGCGGAATCGATTTCGCGGCCAATGCGATAGAGAGCGAAATGGCTGCCCTCGACGTCCGCTGATCGGACCGGGCGTTCACTGATCGGACGGGGCACGAGTCGGCGCCCCGAGGCAATGCGATACTTTCGGATCGGCCTGTGCGCTACCGCGCCTCGGCCGTTCACCGCGTTGTCGCGGGGTCGTCCACCCGATCGACTTGGAGACTCGATGCCGTCCGTTCCCACCATCCTGCAACGCATTCTCGAGAAGCCGCGGGCCGAAGGCGAACAGCTATTGGAAAGCGCGCTGTCGGCGTTCCTGGACTTCGGGATCAAGCGAACCAGCATGGGGGAGATCGCCCGCCGCGCCGGCATCAGCCCGGCCACCCTCTACCGGCGGTTCGAATCCAAGAACGATCTGGTCGCCGCGGTCGGAGTGCGCGAGGCGCAGCTGTTCATCGCCGCCATCGACGAGCGAGTGCAGGCCGCGGCCGTAGGCAAGTCCGGGGACGCGCAGCTGGTCGAGGTGTTCGCGGCGTTCATCATCCAGCTGGCCAACAACAAGCTGCTGCGCCGGCTGCTGCGCACCGAACCGGACACCATCCTGCCGCGCCTGACCACCGAGGCCGGGCCGGTCCTCGCGGTCGGACGCACCTATCTGGCCGAGAAGCTGCGCGCGCTACAGGCTTCCGGCGACCTGCCCGAGTTCGACGCGGATCTGGTGGCGGAGGTGTTCGCGCGGCTGGGGCAGTCGCTGGTGCTGACGCCCGACGGGCTGATTCCGCTCACCGACGAGGCGGCCGCGCGGGAGTTCGCGCGGCGCACAGTGCTGCCGATGATCGGCGTGCGGACGGTCTGAGCGGGGATCCGGCACGGCCGAAACCGGCTCGGACAATTTTCCGGCTTGCGGCAGACTGGCAGGCATGAAGTTGCGCGCCGCTGTCCGTTCCACCCGCACCCGGGTCGCCGCGTGGTTCCCGAGGCGGCGCGTGGTGAAGATCTGCGTGGTGCTCGCGGTGGTGGGTCTCGCCGTGCTGGTCGGGTCGGATCTGTGGATCCGAATGGCGCACCGGAAGTACGAGTACAGCGTCGCGAGTGCGCCGTCCGCCGATGTCGCGATCGTGCTGGGCGCTGAGGTGAAGCCGGACGGGAGGCCGTCGGACTATCTGAAGGCCCGCCTGGATCTGGGCCGGCAGCTGCTCGAGGCCGGGAAGGTGAAGGCGCTGCTGCTCACCGGCGACAACAGCCGCGCCTCTTACGACGAGCCCACCCGAATGCGCGACTACCTGGTCGGGCACGGCGTCCCCGCGGCCAAGATCGCTCTGGATTACGCGGGCTTCAGCACCTACGAGTCCTGTGTGCGCGCCCACGATATCTTCGGCGTCCGCTCCGCCATCGCGGTCACCCAGGATTTCTCGCTCCCCCGCACCATCGCCCTGTGCCGGGCGGCGGGCATCGACACCGTCGCGGTCGGCGACGACACGATGCCCCACAACACCGTCTACCGCGAGAACTGGCTGCGCGAGCAATTGGCCGACACCAAGGCCGTCTATTCGATCCTGTTCCGGCCCGAGCCGACTTTCCGTGGCCCGCAGGAGAGTTCGGTCCGCGACGCGATCGCCGCGGACCCGCAGCAATAACCGGTCAGACGTTCCCGGCCAGTGAGCCCGCAAGACCCGCGACGCCGGCGGCGACCGCGCTTCCCGTCATCAGACCGACTGCGGCGAGAATCAGAGCCATCATTTTCCGAACCTTTCGAGAGCGAATTTCCACAACGCCTCGAAAAGTAGTGCGGCCCACCGGCTCCCGACGAGATCCGGAAGCCGATTCTGCGCCGACTCCATGGCGATACCCAGCACATTCCCAGTTCCCGATCCAACGGCGCTGTGGTAGGCGGGTTTTCCGCGCGAGTAACACGACGGCACTGCCCGCCACAAGGACTGGAAGCAACACAAAGAGGATCTAACGCATCATCGCCGCGTGCCGGGCAAATATGGCACCATCCGTCATAGGTTGCTCGTCGGTGACTACGAGCGGGATTCAGCGACAAGCGCATGTTGGGAAGGCAGGTCCCGGTGACCGGAGACGGCGAAAGCCGCACAGTTGCGGATGAAATCGCTGTTCCGACCTTCGGCCAGGCCCTGCGCCGGCTGCGCGACGAACGCGGCTTCTCCCGCGAACATTTGGCATACTCGGCCGGCGTCAGCGCCAGCTACGTCACGCTCTTGGAGAAGGGCGAACGCGGCAATCCCACCAGATCCGTGGTCGAAGCCCTGCTGCGCTGCCTCGACACCATGATCCCGTTGACCGCCACCGACCGCAGACACCTGTTCGACCTGGCCGGTCTCCGCTCCGAGGACAGCCCGACCCCCGAGGAACTCCTCGCCTCCCTCACCCCCGACGAGCGCGACGCCCTGCACCTGTTCCACCCCACCCTCGCCGCCTACCTCGACGTCTGCGGCAACGTCCTGGACGCCAACGACGCTTGGTACGCCGCCCTCCCCGGCCTGCGCGAGGAACGCAACGTCTTCCACTGGCTGTTCGGCAACCCGGTCGCGAAACTCGTGGAAGCCGACTGGCAAACCGAGGCCCGCCTCTACGTCCTCTGGCTCCGCATGACCCTCGGCCGCACACCCGACGACCCCGCCCTCAACGCCTTGGTCGCCGACCTGGCCCGCTACCCCCACTTCCGCCACTACTGGACCGACAACACCGTCGAATTCACCCCACCCGTCCGAAACCTCCGCCTCCGCAACCCCAACTCCGGCCAAACCCGCGAATACAACGTCCAAGCGGGCCCCATCCAAAGCGAAACCTACCCCGAACGAATAGTCCTCCTCCTCTGCCTGCCCCTCTGACGCACAACCACCAGCGCGGTTACCCAAATTCATTGCCGCGCAACTCATAACCGCCGTGGCCCTTGCACCCTCGAAATGCCAAGGCATTGAACAGATATCGCCTTCGGGGAACAAACAGCCCTGAATCACTGTGCCGTTGAGCGCAATCCGGAAATAGCGAGAGGGCGGAGTTCCGCGGGGTACGCGGGCCTCCGCCCTCTCGGGGGAATTGCCGTCCGGCAGTAAGTTACGCCTGGACTTCGCTGCGGTCGCCGCTCCACAGCGTGTGGTACTTGCCTTCGGCGTCGATGCGCTCGTAGGTGTGGGCGCCGAAGAAGTCGCGCTGGCCCTGGGTGAGGGCGGCCGGGAGGCGCTCGGCGCGGAGGCCGTCGTAGTAGGACAGCGACGACGCGAAGGCCGGGACCGGGATGCCGAGCTGGGTGGCGACGACAACCACGCGGCGCCAGCTGTCGATGGCCGTTTCGATGGCCTCGCGGAAGTACGGGGCCAGGATCAGGCTCGGGAGCGACGGGTCAGCTTCGTAGGCTTCCTTGATGCGGTTGAGGAAGCGGGCGCGGATGATGCAGCCGCCGCGCCAGATGGTGGCCAGGTCGCCGGGGTGCAGGTCCCAGTTGTATTCGGCGGAGCCGGCGGCGATCTGGTCGAAGCCCTGGGCGTAGGCGACGATCTTGGAGGCGTAGAGGGCCTGGCGGATCGCCTCGGTGAATTCGGCGACGTCGGTGGGCTTCTCGCCCAGGACGCCGGAGGCGAGGCCCTTGGCGGCGGCGCGCTGGGTGCGGGAACCGGACAGAGCGCGGGCGAAGACGGCCTCGGCGATGCCGGTCACGGGGATGCCGAGGTCGAGGGCCGACTTGACGGTCCAGCGGCCGGTGCCCTTCTGCTCGGCGGCGTCGACGATCACGTCGACCAGGGGCTGGCCGGTCTTGGCGTCGACCTGGTTGAGCACCTCGGCGGTGATCTCGACCAGGTAGCTCTCCAGGTCGCCGGAGTTCCACTGGGTGAAGACGTCGGCGATCTGCTTGGCGTCGAAGCCCAGCGCGTCCCGGAACAGGTTGTAGGCCTCGCCGATGAGCTGCATGTCGGCGTACTCGATGCCGTTGTGCACCATCTTCACGAAGTGGCCGGAACCGTCGGGGCCGATGTGGGTGCAGCAGGGGACGCCGTCGACCTGGGCGGCAATCGATTCCAGCAGCGGGCCCAGCGACTCGTAGGACTCCTTCGGGCCGCCCGGCATGATGGCGGGGCCGTTCAGGGCGCCCTCCTCGCCACCGGAGATGCCGGCGCCGACGAAGTTCAGGCCGCGCGCCTTCATCGCCGCCTCACGGCGAATGGTGTCGGTATAGAGGGCGTTACCGCCGTCGATGATGATGTCGCCGGGCTCCATGGCCGCGGCCAGCTCCTCGATGACGGCGTCGGTCGCGTCGCCGGCCTTCACCATGATCAACACGCGGCGCGGCTTCTCCAGCGCGGCCACGAACTCCTCGACGGTCTCGGTGCGCACGAAGTCGCCGTCGCCGCCGTGCTCGGCGAGCAGGGCGTCGGTCTTGCCGATGCTGCGGTTGTGCAGGGCCACGGTGTAGCCGTGGCGTGCGAAGTTGCGGGCGATGTTGCTACCCATGACCGCCAGGCCGGTCACGCCGATCTGGGCGCGTGCTTCCGAGGTCGCCATGAAACAGCCTCTCCGTTCAGATGTCGATGACCGCACGAAGTCCCTCGGCGGCGGCATCAGCGGATGCGTCCACGACGCCATACCTTTTCTACCGCACGCCCGATTCCGAGCTGACCGCGGCTGCGCGGCGTGCGGCCCGGCCGAGCCGCGCGGCCCGCCCGTCACCACAGCGGTCGGATCCTGCCGCCCCGCCGTTCACGCGCCACCGCGACGCCACCAGAGCGGCCGGGCTCCACGACCGGACCGGATCGGGCAGTAACGCGCAGGATCAGGACCGCCCAATCGAGGGCGAGACCACAGCAGACCGGCAACACGCACCGGACTCGCGAAAGCCGAACGCCCCGATCGACGCGAGCGCCGAAAACACCTGGCCGCCAACACCGCTCCCCCGATACAGTGCCGCAATGACACGTTTGAATCAGATTGTCGCCGTCGAGAAAGGGATCAAGTCCCGTACCTTCTCCGAGCTCACCGAGGCCCATCACAAACTGGCCAAAAACCCGCTGCTGAGCGGTATTTCGCGCACCTACCGTCCCAAGGACGAGGAGGGCGAGCAGCTGCCGCCCGAGTCGACGCGCGTCCAGGTGAGATCCGAGGAAGTCCTGCACTCCACGGCGGAAATCCTGACCAAACTGTTCGACGTGGTCGCCACCAAGGACTGGGCGAACTGCGCCGCCAGCGCCGACGTGGTGGTCGACGGCCGCACCCTGGTGGAGAACGCGCCCATCACCTACCTGCTGTTCCTGGAGAAGCAGCTCACCGACCTGCACACCTTCGTGCGCAAACTGCCGGTGTTGGATGCCGCCGAGTCGTGGGAATACGACGCGGCCGCGGACTGCTACGCCACCGAGCCGGTACAGACGGTGCGCACCAAGAAGATTCCGCGCAACCACGTGAAAGCCGAAGCGACGGACAAGCATCCGGCTCAGGTCGAGGTGTATCACGAGGACGTGGTGGTCGGGTACTGGCGGACCATCCGGTTCTCCGGCGCACTGCCCGCCAAGCGCGTCAACGAGCTCACCGAGCGCGTCGAAAAGCTCCAGCAGGCAGTGAAATTCGCGCGTGAGGAGGCCAACAACGCCGAAGTCACCCAGCGCAAGCTGGGCGAGAACGTCTTCGGATATTTGTTTGGCTGACGCCCGCGTCAGCGGCTACAGTCGGCGGTGCGCAAGAGCGCAAGCTGAAACAGAAGTTCAACTGTGACAGGCACACAGCGGCCCAGTGGAGGTTCGAATCCTCCTCCCGCCATACCTGGCGGGATAGCCCAACCGGCAGAGGCACCGCGCCTTCAAACTCACACTATCGCTCCAGTTTCAGTATTCGCCGCCGAACGCCGAATCGAAGGAACGGATTGTCAGCGTGAAGGTTGCAGGTTCAACTCCTGCCGGCCCAGCCACCGATGGGCTGTAGCTCAATCGCAGAGCGTCACGTTAACTTGAGACTGAACCCGTTCTTAAAAGTGTCGGCGTGCCGCAATTGGGCGGCCACCGAAACCCCGGGGCAGGCTAGGCCCCGGGGTTTCCCTATGCCAGTGCGGGCGCGACCCACGTCGAGAGATAGTCACGCAGTTCCGCGCCCCGCCGCGGCGGCCGGCCCGGATCGATGACAAACGACTGCACAATGCGCAGCATGTGCTCGACGAGTTCGTCCAGGGCGGAATCGGAGATCCCGGCCGCAGCCCAATCCACCGAGAAGCGCTCCAGCAGTGAACGGCCGAAAGACTTTGCCGTGTCGGAGGTTACGCCCGCCGAGAAGGCGCTGGCTCGCCCCGGTCGCAACAACAGGCCGACGTATTTCTCCTCCGGCAGTTGTTCCAGCGTGTACGCGATGCCCTCCACCACCGCGGTCGCGGGATCCTCGATATCGCCGAGCCGCTCGGCCAGCACATCCAGGAAATGCTCCGTCTGCGCGATGGCCGTCGCCGTCAGAAGTATTTCGGCGCTGGGGAAATAGCGGTACACCGTCTGTCGGGTGACGCCGAGGTCGCGGGCCACCTCGGCGATGCTGAACTCGTCGCCGGAGCGATCGATGGCGCGCCGGGCGGCGGCCACGATGCGTTCGACGGCTTCCGCGTCATCGGCGGGAGCGGATCCGGACCATCCATGCGTGCGCACACCTTGACCATACACCTGGTCATGACTGTATGGTCGAGCCATCTGAAAGGAACCCCATGACCACAATCCCGCCACGGCCCCCGCAACTCGACTCCCCGGTCCTGCCCAAAATCTTCAAATACACCGGCCGCGCCCAGGTCTGGGTCTACCGGCGCACCGGCGGCCGGATCGGCGGCAAGTGGCGCATCGGCGCGGGCTTCCGCAAACCGGTGCCGACCCTGCTGCTCGAACACCGCGGCCGCAAGAGCGGGACGGTCTACACCGTCCCGCTGCTCTACATCAGCGACGGAGCCGACACCATCGTGGTGGCGTCGCAGGGCGGTCTGCCCAAACACCCGCAGTGGTACCGCAATCTGTGCGCGGGCCCCGACACCCACATCCAGATCGGCCGAGACCGGTTCCCGGTGCACGCCGTCACCGCCGACGCGCAGCAGCGGGCCCGACTGTGGCCGCGACTGGTCGAGGCCTACGCCGACTTCGACACCTATCAGGCCTGGACCGAACGCGAGATCCCGGTCGTCATCTTGAGTCCGGTCAGCTAGGCAGCCCGACCGTCGCCACGATGTGGCCCGGGTAGTTGGCCGAATCCAGCATGCCCATCTGAATCCGGTACGTCTTCAGCTCGCCCGTGTCCCGATCCCGCAGCCGCATGGTGCGCACGGGCGGCGCGTATCCGACTTCGCCGGTCGCCCAGAGCCGCCGGAATTCCTCGAATTCGCCGAGTTCACGCATCAGCGCGCCGAACACCGTGGGATCCGCGAGCGATCCCACGACTCCGCGCAACCACGAAACCGACTGCCGGACATCGATTTCCCAATCCGGCATCACCTGCTGGGCGACGGGATCGGCGAACATCCACCGATACAGATTCCCACTCTCGGACAACCCCGGAAACGCCTGCGCCCATTCGATGTTCCCGGCCAGCACATTGCCGCGGGTGTCATAGAGGGCCGCCATCCGCGGCCGATACATGACGAGCATGCGCAGCACATCGGCGCTGATCGACTTCTTCAGCTCGTCGACCGTCGGATATCCGCTGCCCGTCAGACCGGCCAAATCGTAGAGATATCTGCGCTCGGTGTCCGACAACGGATTCCGCTGGTTCATGCACCGCATGAGGGCATCGACGACCGCCTGGGTGGGTTTGCCTTTCCCGCCCTTCTCCAACTGCGTCACATAACTGGCGCTGACGCCGGCCGAGAACGCGAGCCGTTCCCGGGATAGTCTTCGTTCCTCGCGCAGCCGCCGCAACACATCACCGAATGTGGGCAGCGCGAGGTCGTGATGTTCCCCGATATTCGTCACCCGGATACTCATATCCGCCGGTTCCCTTCTGACCCGGCAGCGAATCGTCGGTTCTGTATCCGCGATCACCGCCAGTACTACTCCCGAGTAGGGATACTCGCACATAATCGGGCCCGAGTCCCGTTGGCGGGACGGCGCGTCGATTGATAGCAATGCCGAATCGGCTATCGCGCCGCGAATTGTCATGATCGGAGTCCGCGCGGCGCAATGGAATTCACAACTTTGCATCGCGCCTATCACTCGAGGACGAGAACAGGGCCGAATATCCGATACGTCCGATTCTCGGCGTTTCAAGCACAATCCGTATCAAAACGAGCCCCTCCCTTTGGTATGTTCTGCACGACGTGCCGGCCCCCGGCACGGCCCTGCGGTGGTGAAGTCGTCCGAACGATCCGAACAAGGGGTTGGACCTTGTCCTTTCGAACAATGCGAATCTTCCGAACGGCGAGCAGCGCGCTCGCGGCGGTCGCGGCCGCGGCCGGAATCCTCACGGCCACCGGCCTACCCGGCGCACAGGCAACGCCCGCGGACTGCCCGAACCTCAATATCATCGCCGTACCCGGCACCTGGGAAACCTCCGTCGACGACCCGAAACAGGGCATGCTCGCGCAGGTCACCCGCGGCCTGCCCGGCAACGTGCGCACCGACTACGTGAGCTACCCGGCCACCGCCTTCCCCTGGGACGGCGAGGTCTACGGACGCTCCAAGCACGAGGCGGTCACCGCGGCCCGGGGTCTGATCTCCGGCATGGCCGCCCGCTGCGGCGCAACACGTTTCGCCCTGATCGGCTACAGCCAGGGCGCCGACGCCGCGGGCGATCTGGCCTCCGAGATCGGCACCGGGCTCGGCGTGATCCCGCCCGACCGCGTGGCCGCCGTCGGCCTGGTCTCCGACCCGCGCCGCTCCCCCACCGACGCCCTGGTCGGTCCGCACGTCGCCGGCACCGGCGCGGGCGGAGCGCGCGCGGGCGGCTTCGGCTGGCTCAGCCCCAGGGTCCGCACCTTCTGCGCGGCCGGCGACCTCTACTGCTCGGTCCCGATGGACGACCTGGCGGGCCGCTCGGCCGGGCTGCTCACCCAGCTCACCGCGCAGGATCCGGTGCAGATCCCCAGCTACGCGCTGACCTTCCAGTCGATCCTCAACGAGGCCCTGGTCCAGGGCGGCACCGCCATTCTGTCCGCCCCCGGCGACAATCCGGCGAGCAAGCAGTGGATGAAGCAGGTGCAGGACTTCCTGGCCTCGGGCGTGCACCAGTCCTATCCGCGCTACGTCGTCGACAGCAACGGGACCACCGCCACCGTCTGGCTGCGGAACTGGCTCGCGGACACGGCGGGCGAAACTCCCTGATACACAGCGGTTCCGGCGGGCAGATCTACCCGTGCCCGCCACTCACCGATCGTGCGAGCGCGCCGTGCAGCCACTGCTGCGCGGCGCCCGTCGTCAGCGCGCCCATCACCTCGCCGGTCAGCCTCCAGTAGCGCTGAACCCGCTCGTCGGAATCGATCCCACCGGAGAGCAGTAGACGCCGGAACCCGGCGCAGTCGCGCAAACCACGCGCGCCCGCGTGCGCATCGACGAACCGGTCGAGTTCGGGCCCCGGCCCCGGCGACCGGTTCGCCAGTATCAGCACCCCCGCTGCCTCACACGCCTCGGCGACCCCCTCCAGCAGCGCCCGCCGGTGCACGATCCGACCGCGATCCGACCGCCACAACTGCCGCGAAACCGCCTGATACAGGCCCGGATCCCCGACCGCGGCAGCCAATCCGGCGAACGCCACCAGATCCTCGGGGCTCGGATCGCCGCTCAGCCCTGGCACATTCATCGCGACGAACGCGTCGAACGCATCGCTCGGCAGCGGATCGAGCACCTGCCGCCAGAATCCGATCACCGCATCCTTCGCGCGACCCCGATCCGGCACCACCGCAACCAGTTCCAGCCGCGCCGCCCGCTCCCCGGGCGGGGCCTGCTCGACGGCGATCAACGCCGCCTGCCGCCATTTCAACGCGGCCAGCTCCTCGTCCACGGCCCGCCGTTCGGCGAGTACCGCGTCCCCGACGCTGCACAGTCCATTCGCCACCCGCACGATCGCCGCGAGCCCCATCCCGACCGCCCGTAACCGGCGTACCAGCAACAACCGTTCGAGCGCGGTCCCGGCCTCGAACATCCGATGCCCGCCCGTGCTACGCCGCGCGGCCAATACCCCTTCGTCGCAATAGAACCGGATGGTCCGGACCGGCACGCCGGACAACCGCGCCAACTCCCCGATGCCGATCAGCCGTGTGTCGTGGGTCACGTTCGCTTGAACCTCCACCCCGGTGGAGTTCCTACGGTACTGGAATGACAACCAGCACCCTGACCACCGAACAGATCTGGCACGCGGTGGCCGCCGAACGAAACAGCCTGCACGACATGGTGAGCGCCCTGTCGGAGACGCAGTGGAATCAGGAATCCCTGTGCGAGAACTGGCGAAACCGCGATGTCGTCGCCCATGTCGTGCTTTCCGCACAGCCGAGCACCGCAGCGATCCTGGTCGGCCTGGTCCGCGCCAGAGGCAATCTGCACGGCATGATCCGCGACACCGCCATCCGACACGCGAAGTCGACGACCACCGCGGAACTCCTCGCTCACTTGCGGGCCACGGTGCCGCTACGCAAGACCACGCTGGGCACCACACCCGCCGACCGTCTCATGGACCTGCTCGTGCACGGCCAGGACATCGCCATCCCGCTGGGCATTACACGGGAGATGCCGGTCGGCGCGGTCCGGGTCGCCCTCGACCGGATCTGCGCGGCGGGCACCTTCGGGATTCGCCGGACCCTCGCCGGTCATCGGCTCACCGCGACCGATACCGAGTGGAGTGCGGGCACCGGCGATCCGATCGAGGCTCCGATCGCCACGCTGCTGTTGTTCGCGACCGGCCGTTCCCGGCAGTGAGGTTCTCGTTGGTTGTTCGTTAGTGGCGAACCTCATGCTCGGTGCACCCGATCCCCCTGATTCGAAGGAATTCGCACCGATGGTCGCCACCCACGCCCGTATCGCCGCCCGCGCCGTGCTCGCAGCGACCGTCGTCGGTACCGCCAGTTTCGGACTGTTCGGCAGCCTGACCGTCGCCAATGCGGGCGGCGACTACGGGCCCGACACCTGCCAGGAAGGCTATGTGTGGCGTGAGGCCAACGCCGCCGACCACGTCTGTGTCAGCCCCGGCACCCGGGATCAGGCCCGCGCCGACAATGCCGCCGCGGCGTCGCGGCGCGCGGGTGGCGGCGCGTACGGGCCCAATACCTGTGTGAACGGCTTCGTTTGGCGTGAGGCCTACACCGGGGACGTCGTGTGCGTGACCACCGCGGGTGCCTCGTTCGGCTACCAGACCACTATGTGGGATCCGAAGTCCGGCTTCCACGAGGCCTGCACCGGGGGCGACGACTCCTACATCCAGGCCTACGACCCGAACTCGCAGCGCTGGTCGGAGCGGCTGCCGTTCAAGCACGACTGCCACTGACGACGTGGACGCGGGGCCGCCACCGGGCGGTCCCGCACCGGCGCGACGGGCAGATCGACTCCGGAGTGAGCGCACTCCGAAAAAATCGGAAACAACTTCGTTTAAAAACAGCCCGGCCGGTACCCCACTCGAGGTACTTTCCTGCCGAGTCCGTCACCGGACCGGAAGGATTGAAACACAGTGTTCATTGGGCAAATCGGGTCGACCGCGATCCTTGCGGCCGGAGACTCGGCCGACTCCTCCGGCTTCTCCGCCGGCAGTCTCCTGATCCCGGCGGCCGGCGTCGTGCTGCTGATCGTGGGGCTCGTCCTGCGCAATCGGTCGAAGACGGCCCCCGCCGCGAGCGCGGACTCGGACAAGATCCCCACCGAGGCTCCCACCTCCGGGCTGCCCAAGCACACGGGCACCATCGTCGCCGTCGCCGGCGTGCTGGTCCTGGCGCTCGGACTGGTCGCCGGCCTCACCAAGTCCGGGACGATCACCACCAAGGATCCCGAACTGGCCGTGGGCAATTGCGTGACCGCCACCGACTACCGCGGCGCCCAGATCGGCAAGATCAAGCCGACCGCCTGCGAGGACAACGCCGCCGTCTACGAGCTGGCCGCGTCGGTGAAGAACGGCGCCACCTGCCCCGACGGCAAGCTGCGCGACGCCGGCTACTTCGTGCTCACCAACGGCAACAACTCGCTGTGCTTCGCGCCCAACGTGAAGGTCGGCAGCTGCTACAGCATGCAGCCCGACGTCAACCAGATCGCCCCGATCGACTGCGCGGCCAAGAACGGCACGGCCATCACCGTCCAGATCGGCGGCCGCTTCGACGGCACCACCGACACCAACCAGTGCGCCATGCCCGCCGGCGCGACCGTCACCCCGCAGCCCGCCCGCGTGGTGTGCTGGCAGCCGGTCACACCCGCGAGCTAGACCGCTCACAACGAAGGGCCCCGGCAGTCACACTGCCGGGGCCCTTCGTTCACATCGGGGAGACTAGACCGCCGCGACCGCGGGGCTCTCCGCACCCAGGCGCGGGTAGGTCGGGTACTCGATACCCGAGATGTACTGCACGGTCCGCACGACCTGGCACGAGTAACCGAACTCGTTGTCGTACCAGAGGTAGAGGATCGCGGTGTCGCCGTCGACGATGGTCGCGTTGGCGTCCACGATCGACGCGGCCCGCGAACCGATGAAGTCACTCGAGACCACGTCGGTGGCCGCGGTGAAATCGAGGTTGCGGCTCAACGGACCCGACAGCGACATCTCGCGCAGGTACTCGAGCACCTCGTCCTTGCTGGTCGGGCGCTTCAGCTGCAGGTTCAGGATCGCGACCGAAACATCCGGGGTGGGAACGCGAATCGAGCTGCCGGTGATCTTGGCCTGGAAGTCCGGCATGGCCTTCTTGACCGCGGACTGCGCGCCGGTCTCGGTCAGCACCAGGTTGAACGGCGCGGAACGGCCACGGCGGTCGGCACTGTGGTAGTTGTCCAGCAGGTTCTGGTCATTGGTGAACGAGTGCACCGTCTCCACATGGCCACGCACGATGCCGAACTCGTCCTCCATCGCCTTCAGCGGCGGGACGATCGCGTTGGTGGTGCAGGACGCGCAGGAGTAGATCGTCTGCGACAGGTCCAGTTCGCGGTGGTTGACGCCGTGCACGATGTTCGGGACGTCGCCCTTGCCGGGCGCGGTCAGCACGACCTTCGAGATGCCCGGACGCAGGTGCTGCTCGAGGCCCGCGCGGTCACGCCACTTACCGGTGTTGTCGATCAGAATCGCGTTGTCGATCCCGTACTCGGTGTAGTCGATCGAGGTCGGGTCGTTGCTGTAGATGAACTTGATGGCATTGCCGTTGGCGATGATCGTGCTGTTCTCGGCGTCGACCTTGATGGTGCCGTTGAACTGGCCGTGCACCGAGTCGCGGCGCAGCAGCGACGCCCGCTTGACCAGGTCGTCCTCGCCGCCCTTGCGGACCACGACGGCACGTAGCACGAGTCCGTTGCCGGAGCCGACCTTCTCGATGAGCAGTCGCGACACCAGCCGGCCGATGCGGCCGAAGCCGTACAGCACCACATCGCGCGGGCCCTGCGCCGCGGCCTTGTTGCCGGCGATCACGTCGGCGAGCACGTCGGCGGTGAACTCGGGAACCGAAAGGCCGCGCTCGTCGGCGCGGTAGGCCATCACCAGGCGGCCCAGGTCGATCTTGCTGGGGCCCAGGTCGAGCGAGCGCAGCGCCTCCAGGAAGGGCAGCGTCTCGTCGATCGACAGTTCCTCGCCCTCGATCTGCCGCGCGAACCGGTGGGTCCGCAGGATGCTGATCACCGACTTGTTCACCAGCGACCGGCTGTGCAGCAGAATCGTCACCCCCTTGTCCCGATACAAGCTGCCGATGATCGGAATCATCGCCTCCGCCGCAGCCTCGTGAGCGTTCCAGCGGTCAAGATGGTCGGTAGTCAACACAAGTCCTCGGGGTTTCCTCGATCTGCACGTGCCCTCGATGCTATCCAGCCCCGAAGTCGCACAATCCTCGGCTACCCGCATGTGAGATCCACGTCGCGTTCTCGAGGGCAACGAACGACACGCGACGGCGGTCTCCGGGCGGGGGGTCCGCCCGGCGACCGCCGTCGTGGGTTCCGCCGCTAGTGCGAGGAAATTCCGGCCGAGAGGGTGCTGAGGACGCCGTTGGCGTACCCGCCGCCGAACGCGCTGCCGAGCCCCGCGCCCAGAGCGGTGAGATCCACCGACCCCGTGCCGATCGCGTTGCCCAGTTCCGAGGCCGAACCGGAGCTGACGGGCAGATCCACGGGGGTGGTGAGCGGGATCCCGTCCGCCGCAGCGGTTCCGATGCCGGCCCCGAGCAGAGCGCAGGACGCGATACCCACAAGAATCGTTCGTTTCATAAACTGTCCCTCTTATCCAGGTTGTCGGAGCGGGCGCGGTCGGTCCACTCCGCGGGCCAGAGCATATGAAATATCGCTAATTCACACGACCGTTTTGGACCGTTTGGTTTCGATGCCACCGCCGGTCCCGCACACCGGCCGTGAACCCGCCCGATTAGCGAATAAATCGCCGAGAACCACGCGGCCACCATCCAATCCGCGAAGCACATGCTTCGAACCCCGCAACCCGGAAGCGGAGTCTTTGCCCTGCCGTCCAATTCGGGCCGGGCACACGGAAAACGGCCCGCCGGAGAACCGGCGGGCCGTTTCGGCCTCAATGGGACATCAGCCCAGGTTCGGCAGCACGTTCACGCCATTGCCCTTCGCGGCATCCAGCTTCTGCGGGTTCTCACCCGTCAGCTTCAGGATGGTCGGCGCGATCTGGGTGGTCAGCACGGCCTCGTGCACGACCGCCTTCTTCGCGCCCGGACCGAAGACCACCAGCGGCACATTACGGTCCGCGGGGTTCGCGCCACCGTGCTCGGCGATCTTGCTCTTGCCGCCGGTGTACACGGTGCCGACCTGCGCGACGCCGACCAGGTCGGGGTGGCGCGGATCGTCGGCCGGGGCGCCCAGGTACGCGGCGGCGGCGGCGCCGGCGTGCACCTCGGTCAGACCGGACTTGGTGTAGGCCTTCGGGTTTCCGCCGATGTCGTTACCGGTGCCGTTGTTCGCCAGCAGGAACTGCTTGGCGAAATCGGCGGCGGCCTGCGAACGGTCGCTCAGCCACAGCAGCATGGCGTCGTCGTCCACGCTGAACGCGACCAGATCGTGGGTGACCTCAGGGTGCTTGGCCTTCCACGCGGCATTGAGGGCCGTCAGGATCGGAGCGTCGTCGATACGGGTCAAATCGCCCGGCTTGGTCGGCGACTGACCGTGCTTGGCGGAGACGATGACCGTGGTGTCCTTGTCCGCGCCGGTGGGCTTCAACTCGCCGAGCAGGCGCCCGAGCTGGCCGTCGACGTAATCCAGCGCGCCCGACAGCAGCGGTCCGGGGGTCACGCCGTCGGCCTGGTAGCCGCCGGTCATGCCGTTGGAGGTCGGCAGCTTCTGCGCGGTGGAGACGGCCTGGAAGTTCACGCCGAAGATGGCCGGCTCACCGACCTTCTTGGTACGGCCGTGGTCGTAGCCGTCGATCTCGTTGATCACGGCCTGCACCTTGTAGCCGTCGTACTGCTGGGTGGCCTTGTTGTCCTTGGTCCAGTCCTTGCCCGCGACCGGGGAATCGGAGTTGATCTCCGGGGTGAACAGGTCGTCGATGGCGTTGCCGGACTTGCCCTCGAGGATCGAGTACGCCGGGTGCTTGTCCGACCAGGCGGTCACCTTACCGGCCGCGTGCAGCACGTCGAAGACCGAGTTGACCTGCAGATACTGGTTCGGGTACACGGGCTTGCAGGTGGCCGGGTCGACCGGCATGGCGGCCGGGTTCAGCAGCGTGGCCGGGTTTCCGGTCATGCCCAGAATGCTGTCGGGCAGGCCCGCCAGGCCCTGACCGGCGTCGAGGGCGCTCTGGTTGCGGTCCATGGCCTCGGTCATCGCGACCTCCGCGCCCTTGGGGGTGTGCGCGCAGTCGGTGGTGCCGGCGGGCAGCAGGTCGTGGTTGAAGGTGTCGTCGTAGTAGACGCCCGACTGGCCGGCCGTCGCGCCGGTGAGCTGAGCAACCATGCCCGGGAACGAATCCGACGGGTTCGTGGTCTGCGCGTTCGCGTACTGCTCGCCGTTGCCGGCCAGGTTCGCCAGCGCCGAATTCGGGTGCTGCTTGACGTACCAGGCCAGGTCCGCCTGGTGCATGCCGTCGACCGAGATCAGCAGGACGTGCTTGCCGTCCCGATCCCTGCCCTTGTCTTTGTCCTTGTCCTGACCGTTATGGCCCTGACCGTTCTCGTTCTGGCCCTGACCATTATCACCAGGCCGGCGACAGCGATGCCGGTAGCGGTACAGGCCAGCGCGACTGCGCCGGCCACTGCGGCAAGCCGAATGCTCTTGCGGGACACGGATCCTCCTCATCACGCGGCACAAACCTCATGCGCCGCGGCGTTATTGCTAACGCCCCCGTGTTGCGGCCGACGGGCCGATCTCCGAAATCCCGGCGAATAGCGGAGGTTGCGCGGTGAATGGTGGATGTTGATTCGATCGGAATCGCCACAGAAGATCCGAATAACAGCAGACAGTCGGTCCGGGAATTTGATTCTGCACAGAATATTTCCCGGTAGAAGCAAACGTACTGGACAATTGTCCATGTCCGAATTGTCTTTTCCTACCGCCCTGTTGATATCCGACGGACATTGCCGCGGGCAACTCGAGCGCAAAACGCCGAGAACCCGGGCACAAGCCCGGGTTCTCGGTTGGATCCGACTCGGTCGATCAGATTCAGCGCGTCACGATGGTCGCCGAACCATGGCCGAACAGGCCCTGATTCACCGCGATACCGGCGCGAGCGTTCTCGACCTGACGGCCGTCGGCCTGACCGCGCAGCTGCCAGGTGAGCTCGCAGATCTGAGCGATGGCCTGGGCGGGGATCGCCTCGCCGAAACAGGCCAGGCCGCCACTGGGGTTCACCGGGACGCGGCCGCCCAAAGTGGTTGCGCCGCTGCGCAGCAGCGCTTCCGCGCCACCGACCTCACAGAGGCCGATGTCCTCGTACCAGTCCAGCTCCAGAGCCGTGGACAGGTCGTAGACCTCCGCGAGCGACAGGTCCTCCGGGCCGATGCCGGCTTCCTCGTAGGCGGCCAGCGCCAGGGAGGACCGGAAGGTGTGCGGCTGCGGCTCGACGGCGACCGCGGAATCGGTCGCGAAATCCGGGAGATCGAGCACGGTCTTCGGGAAGGTCGGGGTGACCGTCGAGAGCGCACTGATCCGGACCGGGTCGGCGATGCCGTGCTTGCGGGCGTAGTCCATCGACGTCAGCACCAGGGCCGCGCCGCCGTCGCTGGTCGCGCAGATGTCGAGCAGTCGCAGCGGATCCGAGACGATGGCCGAGGCGGCGATCTCCTCGACCGAGACTTCCTTGCGGTAGCGCGCGTTCGGGTTGTTCAGGCCGTGCTTGGCGTTCTTCACCTTGACCGCGGCGAAGTCGTCGAGGGTGGCGCCGTGCAACGCCATGCGGCGGCGGGCGTACAGCGCGAAGTAGATCGGGTTGGTCGCGCCGAGCAGATGGAAGCGCAGCCAGTCCGGATCGTCGCGGCGTTCGCCGCCGACCGGCTGGAAGAAGCCCTTCGGGGTGGTGTCCGCACCGATCACCAGGGCCACATCGGTCAGACCGGCCAGGATCTGGGCGCGCGCGTTGGCGATGGCCTGCGCGCCGGAGGCGCACGCGGCGTAGCTGCTCGAGATCCGGGCGCCCGACCAGCCCAGCGCCTGCGCGAAGGTCGCGCCCGCGACGAAGCCCGGGTAGCCGTTGCGGATGGTGTCGGCGCCGGCGATGTAGCCGACGTCCTCGTGGCTCACGCCGGCGTCGGCGAGCGCGGCGCGCGCGGCGACCAGTCCGTACTCGACGAAGTTGCGTCCCCACTTGCCCCACGGGTGCATGCCCGCGCCGAGGACGGCGATATCGCGATTCGTGTCAGTCATTGACCGGCCTCCACTTCCACACCGTGTGCTCCGCCTCGTCGTCCTCGTACAGCGTGCCCACGGCCAGCTCGACCGGCATGCCCACGGCCAGGTCGTCGACAGTGAACCCGCGCACGACCTGCCCGAGGATCACCATCTTCTCGACCTCGAGCTCCACCGCCGCGATCACGTACGGCTCGAACGGGTCGCCCGAAACGTAGGGGGCGGGCGGCTTGTACCGCGCGTCCGCGTAGGACCAGATCCGGCCGCGGGTGGAGAACAGGTAGTCCTCCAGCTCGGAGCCGTCCTTCGGGCCGGCACATCGGGGGTTACGGCAGGCGAGGGTGTTCTTCGGGAAATACGGTGTGCCGCACTCCTTGCACCGGCTGCCCTTGAGCCGCGCCACACCGTCATCCGCAGTGAACCAGTCGGCCACGGCGGGGCGTTGTTCTTTCTGCACAAACCCGACGGTATAGGAACACGTTCTACTTTGGGGCCGAATTCCCCACGAGCCATCCACCCCCGGAGGTACGGTGAACCCGGATTGAGGAGTAACCCACCGCGATGGCCACCAAAGCTATTGACCCGCAGTCGATCCGCAACGTCACCCTGATCGGCGACCCCGCCGACACCACCCGACTGCTGCACCGCCTGCACCACGGCTCCGGCCACCCCGGCCCCCAGCTGCACTGGTCCACCGACCGCGCCGATCACACGATCCGCGTCGCCGAACTGTCCAGCCACGCCCCCATCCCGACACTGCAACGCGCCATCCGGGTCGCAGACAGCGTCATCACGGTCGTCGACGCCGCCGGAGCCAACTCCCCGCGCCTGGAAACCATCCTCCAAATAGCCGACGACCACCAGGTCGCCCGCCTCTGCCTCATCGAAGGCCTCGACCACCCCGCCGCCAACTTCCCCCGCTGCCTGCGCATCATCGCCGACATCCGCGGCGCGACCCCCCTCACCCTCCAACTCCCCCTCGGCACCGGCCCCACCTTCGAAGGCGTCATCGACCTCCTCCCCATGTGGGCCCTGGAACCACTGGCCGCCGAAATCTACGGCCCCCACTGGCAATCCGCCGAACGCGGCTTCGACCTCCTCGTGAAAACCCTGATGCCGCAGCCCTCCGGCGACCCGACCCCGTCCCTGCGCGACATCCCCCTCGACACCCTGCACCACCGCATCCGAGCCCTCACCCGCATCGGCGACATCGTCCCCATCCTGTGCGGCGCAGCCTCCCGCAGCAACGACATCGCGCCACTACTGGACGCGATCGTCCGGTACCTCCCGTCCCCGATGGATGTCTGCCAACCGGAGCACGCGCTCGACTACTGAGGCGATCTCGCCCCGAGCGGTGACCGGGGCACAGTCAGTCACGCAGCTCGATCGAATTGCCGTCCGGGTCGACGACAATCGCCGACGAATCATCGTGCGCTCGAATATCCGAATTCAATTGCCGCACAGCCTCGATCGCCGCATCGATATCGGGCACCGTCAATCCGAGCCGCACCCGAGTAGCTCCCTACGCGCTGCGCGCTTCGATGCCCTCGACGTACAGGACCAGCAGGAACAGGCTCGGTTTCATCCTCCTAGCGTATCGATCGGACGCGGAGGCTCCTTTCCGAAAACGCGTACGCTGAAAGCGGACCCGCCGTGCTGGTCACCCGGCGGCATAGGTAGAAAGTACGATCATGCGCAGGGCAACGACGCTCTTCGCCGCCTTCCTGTTGGCCATCCTCTGCTCGACGCACCCAACAGCCCGAGCCGATGCCTGTTCGGGCACCTGGTCGATCGGAATAGGCGGATCGGGCGATAACACGCCGTCGATATTCTCGCCCGCTGTCGATCAGCCCGTCGGATACAACCCCCTCGATCCGATATCGGCATTGGACGAAATCGACCGGCTCTTCTGGCTGCACCGCAGCGAATGCCCGTTCGACCACATCCGGCTGATCGGGCACAGCGAAGGCGCGGCCATTCTGCACGCCTGGATCACCGCCAACCAGTACGTCGCCAACACCAACGCCATCCTCCTGTCGGACCCCAAACGCGCCCCCGGCCCCGGCAGCGGCGGGGTGTCCTCCATTCCGGGCAATCGGCTGGTCGGCTACCCACTGGCCGGTGTCGACGATTGGTTCGGCACCGTCCCGGTACTCACTGTCTGCAACCACGACGACCCGATCTGCGACATCTCCGCCGGCTGGTGGGGCTACGTCACCGCGGGAGCCCACGAGCGCTACGACTTCAACGTCTGGGACTACGGCAATTGGGATTCCGGTGTTTGGTACCGGTAGCCGGTGACGAGTTCCGCAGTTGAGGCCGCAGCTGCACTGGATCGTGTTGTGGCAGAACTATTTGCGAACCCACCCGATGTGATCAGGCGGTCAGGCCGCGCCGGGTCAGCAGGGGTTCGATGATCGGCGGGCGGCCTCGGAAGGATTCGAAGGCTGCGAGGGGGTCGACCGAGCCGCCGCGGGAGAGCAGCTCGCGGCGGAAGGACTCGCCCTTGTCGCGTATGGGTGCGGAATCGTCCTCGAACCAGGTGACGGTGTCCGCGTCCAGCACCTCACTCCAGATGTAGGAGTAGTAGCCGGCCGCATAACCGCCCGCGAAGATGTGCGAGAAGTACGCGGTTCGGTAGCGCGGTGGGATCGCGGCCAGGGCGACGCCCCCCTTGCTCAGGGCTTCGGCCTCGAAGGCTTCGGCATCGACGCCTGCCGCGGCACCGGCGGGCAGGCGATGCCAGGCCCAGTCCAACAGCGTGGCGGCCAAGTACTCGACCGTCCGGAAGCCTTCGCCGAACTGTCCGGCCTCGAGCATGCGGTCGACCAGCTCGGCGGGCATCGACTCACCGGTGTCGACGTGCTTGGCGTAGTTGGCCAGTACCTCCGGGCGGGCCATCCACATCTCGTTCACCTGGGACGGGAACTCGACGAAATCGCGGGGGACCGCCGTGCCGGAGAAGAACGGGTACCGCACATTCGAGAACAGCCCGTGCAGCGCGTGGCCGAACTCGTGGAACAGGGTGCGCACGTTGTCCCAGGTGAGCAGGGCCGGTTCACCTTCCGGCGGCTTCACGATATTGAGGTTGTTGACCACCACCGGCCGCGTGCCGAGCAGCGTCGACTGGCCGACCAGGCTGTTCATCCACGCGCCGCCGCGCTTGGACGGGCGGGCGAAGAAGTCGCCGAGGAACAATCCCAGGCCGGAGCCGTCGGCGTCGAACACCTCGAAGACCCGGACTTCGGGGTGATAGCCGCGCAGATCCGTGCGTTCCTGGAAGGTGACGCCGTAAACCTCACCGGCAGCGAAGAAGACGCCGTCCCACAGCACGCGTTCGAGCTCGAAGTAGGGGCGCAGCGCCTCGGTGTCGACCGAGAACTGTTCCGCACGAACCCTTTCCGACCAGAACTGCCAATCCCAGGAGCGCAGTTCGCCCTGGTCGCCGACGGCACGCATGGCCGCGGCGAGCTCGCCCGCCTCCCGCTCGGCATTGGCCACCGCCGGCGGAACCAGCTGTGCCAGCATCTCTTCCACCGCGTTCACCGTCTTCGCGGTCTGATCCTCGACCACGTACGCCGCATGGTCCGAATACCCCAGCAGCGCCGCCCGCTCGGCCCGCAACGCCGCCATCCGAACCGCCAGTTCGGCATTGGCCCCGTCCTCGGCGAACCCGCGACCCAGCGACGCCGCCATCATGCGCTCCCGCACCGCGCGATCGGTCAACTCGGCCAGCACCGGCTGGTTGGAGACATTCTGCAAACTCAAGGCCCACGCCCCGGCATGCCCGAGCGCCGCCGCGTTCTCAGCCGCCGCCACCACCGCAGCGTCCGCGAGCCCCGCCACCTGCTCTTCCTGATCCAAAATCAGCGCCGCAGCATTGGTGTTCGCCAAATTATTCTTCTTGAACAGCGTTGCCGCCGAGGCAAGTTCGGCATTCAATTCTCGCAACCGGGCCTGCTGCCCCGCATCCAGCCGCGCCCCCGCCCGCACGAACCGCAGCCGATACCGCTCGAGCAGCCGCATCTGCTCCGCATCCAGCCCGAGCTCCCCTCGCCGCTCATACAACCCCTCGACCCGCCGAAAAAGCTCCCCGTCCAGCAGAATCGAATCCTCATGCGCCGCCAGCCGAGGCGACACCTCCGCCTCGATCGCCTCGGTCCGTTCCGTCGAATCCGACGAAGCCACATTGAAGAACACCCGCGAAACCCGCCCCAACAGCTGCCCCGACAGCTCCAGCGCCTCAACAGTATTCGCGAACGTCGCCTCCCCCTCCCCCGCCGTGATCCCCGCAACCTCCGCCAGTTGCTCCGCCATCCCCCGCTCGAACGCGGGCAGATAGTCCCCATCCGCGATCTCCGCGAACACCGGAAGCTCATACGGCAGCACACTGCGCTCAAAGAACGGATTCCTCGACATACCCGCCACCCTACGTACTACCCGCCCCGCCACGCCCGCTCCACCAGCCACCACCTCATACACAAGACCACGAGATCCTCATCGCAGTCTCGTTGACCGCGAGGTAGTTAGGTGCCATATTAAATACATGGAGACCGGGCGGCGACTATCCGATTCCCCCAGCCTTACGCAGGCAAGCAAGCAGATCCGGCGCTACGGACTGGAAGCGGACATCGACCCCCAGGCAGTGCTCGTCGCTGTGCGCCTGCTGGCGGCCGGCGCGCGACTGGGCCAGGCGGCCGAGGCTCATTTCGCTCGATTCGGACTATCCACCGGGCGGTATCGGCTCCTGGCCGCACTCGAGGACAGCGACGGCGAGCTCTCCCCATCGCATCTCGCGGCCGTCCTCGGCGTCACCAGGGCAACAGTGACCGGCTTGATAGACGGACTGGAGCAGCAGGGCCTGGTGTGCCGACGGGCCTCGGCCGAGGATGGGCGCGCGACGGTCGCGGTCCTGACCGCCCGCGGCGCACAGCAGCTACGCGATGTGGCGCCCGAGCATTTCGGGCGCCTACAGGCCATGGTCGGCGGACTCACCCCCGAGGAGCGCACCGTATTCCTCGAACTGCTCGAACGCGTCAGCGAAGGCATCGACGCACTCACCGACTGAACCAACGATGGCCGCTGTCAGCGTCTTACCGCGAGCATATAGTTAGGCACCTAAGTATATGGCAATTGCATCGCCGACCACCCGATTCATCCTGTGGCGAGAGGTCCTGTTCGCTTATCTGGCACCGGCTATCTGCGCCGGCGTCGGTGGACTCGCGACCGGCCGTCCCGATCTGATGCTCGCCGCGGCTACATCGATCGCGGGAACCTCAGCGGCAGTCGCGTTGATCATCGGAATATGGCTGCAACACAGGGGATTCCGCTACGAAAGACTGCGATCTTCGTCGCCCGTACTGCTCGCGGCGGCGTTCGGCGCCGGCACCGCTGTGGTCGCCGTATCGCTCACCCAACTACTCGCCGCCGTACCCGCGTTGCCCGACCGCATACGCGTCGACGTCCCGATCGCGGCCTCGATTGCGGCCGTGATCATCACGTCGCGCTGGTGCTCGACCCTCCGGAAGGAAGAACGATGATCGTCGTCATGGGAGCCACCGGCGCGACCGGATGTGCCTTGGTGAATCGGCTGGCTGCCGCCGACGTGCCGGTCCGGGCGCTGACCCGAGATCCGGATCGGCTGCGCGCCGGAGTGAGTGAGCAGGCCACGGTCGAAGTCCGAAACGCCGACGCGACGGACCCGGAAACGCTGCACGCAGCCTTCGACGGTGCGAGTCAACTGTTCCTGACCATGGTCAACCGAAAGGACCAGGTCGAACTCGAAACTCGCGCGATCAGGATCGCCGCCGACCGCGGTATCGAACACGTTGTCAAACTGTCCGCGCCGACAGCGGGCCCGGACTCGCCGGTGCGAATCGCACGATGGCACTACGCGATCGAGGAAGTGCTGCGTGGAACCGACATGACGCACACCATTCTGCGCCCCTACGCGTTCATGCAGAAACTGCTCCAGCTCGCTCCCCAGGTCGCGGCGCGCGGCCTGATAATCGGAACCATGGGCGAGGCTGCCTGCAACTACATCGACTGCCGCGATATCGCCGACGTCGCGGCCGCCGCCCTCCTGCGATCCGAGATCGCGGGCGGCACCTACACTCTCACCGGATCGCAGACCTACAGCTACCCTCGGCTCGCCGCCATGATGAGCAGAATGCTCGACGTTCCGATCCGCTACGTCGATCTGCCGCCCGCCGACTTCCGCGACCAACTCGTCCGGCAATCCGGCATGCCCGACTGGCTGGCCGACCACATCACCGAGATTCAGCGGATGGCCATCAACCAACCGGAGCACCCGACCGACACCGTCTCCACCATCCTCGGCAGACCCCCGCGCACACTGGAGTCCTTCCTGGCCGAGAACCTGAACGCGTTCGGGCACAACACGACCGAGGCCCTCCGATGACGGCCGGCGTCGACACCCCGGATCCTCGCGGGCGCACCGGCTTGGACCGGCACGGCCGCGACCTGACCGGAAACCCGCGGGTCCGGATACACGATGTCGAAGTGCTGTCCTGCAACTGGTACATCCTGCGCAACACCACCTTCGACTACCAGCACAGCGACGGCCAGTGGACCCGAGAACAACGCGAAACCTACGACCGGGGCAATGGCGCCACCATCCTGCTCTACGACACCACCCACGGAACCGTCCTGCTCACATGCCAATTCCGCCTGCCCGCCTACGTCAACGGGCATCCGGACGGCATGCTGCTCGAGACCGCGGCCGGACTCCTCGACGGCGACACACCCGAAGCGGCGATCCGCCGCGAAGTCCAGGAAGAAACCGGCCACCACATCGGCACCGTCCAACCGGTCTTCCAGGTCTACATGAGCCCCGGCTCCGTCACCGAGCGCCTCCACTTCTTCGCCGCCCCCTACGACCGAGCCGTGCCACCCGCGGCCGGCCACGGAGTCGCCGCGGAAGGCGAAGACATCAGCACCGTGGAAATCCCTTTCACCCAAGCCCTCGCCATGATCCGCACCGGCGAAATCGCCGACGCCAAAACAATCATGCTCCTGCAATGGGCCGCCCTCGACGGACCGTTCCGGCGGCACTAGATTCGCCGCAGTCGTCCCCGTGTCGAATTCCGGCTCAGATGCCGACGTTACGACGAAGAGTCCGCAGTCAGGGATCAACCCCGTGTTCCGAGGGCACTCAGGATCGCGAGTGCGTCCTCCCGAGTGGATGAGTACACATCCGAGGCGAGTTCGCGAAGCTGTGCCACGAGTCGACTCCGGTCCGCCGCATCGCCCCACCGAGGATCACTCGTGATCGCATCCCGAATGTCCTCGGCAGTCAGCAGATCCGCCGAGCACTCGACCAATGCCGCTAGGACCAGGCACAGTTCGTACGGCACGTCATAATGCTGGTCCAAGAAGCCTTCAGCCGTGGCATGGACGGCCGCAAGATCCTGCCCGTCATCCTGCAGCCGACGCAGCAGACCCGATACCCCGCGGATGCTCCCATTCATAGTTGCCACTCTGACACAGCGTCATTCGTGAACAGGGATCCGTTCTGACGCATCGCCGACGTGGAGGACTATCGGGATGTGAGGCAGCGCTTCCGCTCTCGCGATGACGAGCAGTTTCGCAGCGCCTTCCTCGAGCTTTACCTCCACGAGGTCGGAGACCCCAACTTCCTGCTGTATATCTCCCAGCTGGGCGAAGGTCCTAGGTCATGTCTCCCAATTGCTTCAGCCATTCGACGGCCACGGCCATGACGAACTCGGCGCGGTAGGTCAAGGCGAGTTTGTCGTAGCGGGTAGCGGCACCACGCCCATGCTTGACCTTGTTGAATGCGCGTTCCACGACGTTGCGACGCGATCGCGTCGAGCACTGCGGGCATCATCGGCGAATCACCGGCTTGGCCCGCGCTCAGCAGCACCGCGAGACCACGACCGTTGCCGTCGGTGGCCAGATGCGCTTTCGTGGTCAGCCCGCCCCGGGACCGGCCGATCGCGTGATCCGCCGGCTCATAGCTCACCATCCGGGCCGACGCTCGCGTCACCGTCGCGGGCGCACCTCAACCCCGACGAACTGGTCAACGCCGACCTCAAACGCACCCTGGCCGACAAGACCATCCTCGGCCACGACCAGATGGAACTGGCGACGCGGTCGTTCTTCCGGCCTGTCCAGAAGCTGCCCGGCCATGTCCGCGGTTACTTCCAAGGTCCACACACTATCTACGCCTCAACCGTTTGATTCTGGATAAATATGGCCTCCTGGAGTTCATCAAAAATCACTCAAAATGCATCCAAAATGTCGCTATTCCGCAGCAATCCGGGGAAATGGCTGGTCCTTCTTCATAATCTTGTAGCCTCCCAAAGACCGTTCGGGGACCCCGATACACATATGCGACTAGACGCCGATCGCCATAATGGGTATACGACGACCAACGTCTTACGGAACAGGACCAGCGAGTCTGTAGAAAATAACCACCATGACGTCGGGTAAACGTGGCGGTGACTATGCAAGGCCCCACCCTCGGCCGACCGCAGTGACCACCTCACAATTGGAGGGATCCGGATCATGTTCGTCGATAAATCGCTCAAACCACTGGGCGTGATTCTACTGTCCGGCACGTTGGTGATCGGCTGTGCAGCGAGCGCGGCGGATGCGCCCAGCGGACCCGATCTGGAGAGGTCGATCGTCCTGCTCGAAACGAGCTGGGACGGATATATATTCGTGCCGCCCAAATACGATCAGGATGGCGCGGGATTCACGAAGGAAGTGACGGCGGATTCGACTTGCACCGGCTGGTTCGTCGGCAAGTCCGGCCAGATGATGACGGCCGGTCACTGTGTCGATCCGGCGGAGGGCAAGAGAGCCCTGTTGCAGCATTTTCTCACATCCAAGGGCAGATCCGACCTGTTGGAAACCGCCATCATGAATTGGAAGGTGGAGGGGACCACGCAAGGGGCGCCGGTGGACCGCACGGTGAAGGCGATTCAGCCGTCAGCGGTGAACGACGCCGTGCTCACCACCGCCACCACCGTTCAGATCGTCGACTTCCGGTCGTTCGAGCAAGGGGATCTGGCCTTGCTGAAGGCGTCGGGCTTGTCGAAGGACACACCGGCACTGTCGATCGCCGACGTGACTCCGCAGGTCGGCAGCCAGCTGACCTCGATCGGTTTCCCCGGTAGCGTGTTGAACTTCGCCGATCCCAGCCGGATCCCCCACGCGTCGTTCAAGTCCGGCACGGTGTCGAGCCAGCAGGTTTCGCCTCAGGGAGTATCGGTCCTCGAGGTGAGTACCGACATGTCCGGCGGCATGTCGGGCGGCCCGACCGTCAACAGTGATGGTCAGGTCGTGGGAATCAACAGCTTCGGCGTCCTGAATCCCAGTACCGGCGCGGAGATGGCCGGCACGAACTTCATCACCGAAACCAAGGATCTGCGGACCTTCCTGGATTCACACGACGTACCGCTCGCTCAATCCGCGTCGAAGAGCAGCTTCCCGGTCCTTCCCGTGATCGCTGGAGTGGTAGTGGCCGCTTTCGTCATTGCCGGCGCGACTGCGGCCCTGTTGTTCCGGCGCCGGAGGACCGCTATGACGGCTCCTGCACCGGCCGGCGAGGCTGCCGCCACGGGTTCGGTTTCTGCTGCCGGTCTCCGAGACGACCCGGTTGGCGGACCGGAGACAACTCATGCACAGCCAATGTCGAATCCGGCGCCGGTCACCGTCGGGTCGGCCGAACCGATTCCCGCTGAGGACCACGCGCCGTCGAGGACTGACGACCCGGATACCGAGACGCACTACTGCTCCAATTGCGGATTCGAACACCACCCAGGGAGAAATTCTGCCCTCGCTGCGGACACGCCGCCGGCTGAACCTCCGACGACCATAGCTACTCAACACCGGATCCGCCTGCCTGGCCCTTTCCCGGACTCGAGGGCCGAAACCGGGTTCATCCGGTCCGGTCGCTGTGGAGTTCGGCAGCCAGGACCGCGGCCGGGGTGCGGCGTTCGACACCGAGCTTGTCCAACCACCGTGACGCTTCGGGGGCTGCATCGAGCGACTGCTCGTAGTCGATGGGTGAGCGCATCCCGATGGCCGACATGGACACTCAGCATCGGTCCGTGGCGATACCCGATGCCTGCGTTACACAGGACTTCAGTGGGTTTCCAGCGGGCAAGTTTCTCGTCCCGACGCAACTCGCCGAGGACGTCACCAAATCTGCGAGATTTCGAGCCGCGTTGAGATCCCGGTCGAGTACGAATCCGCAGTGATCACAGATGAACGTTCGTTCACCGAGGCGCAGTTTGGTTTTCACAACGCCACAGGACGAACAAGTCTTGGAGCTCGGGTACCAACGATCCGCCACACGCAGAGCTCCAGCTGCCCAACACGTCTTCTAGGTCAACTGTCGTCGTAGTTCACCGAATCCGGCATCGGCAATTCTCCGGGCCAGCCGGCGATTGGCGAGCATCCCTGCCACGTTCAGATCTTCGACAACTACGGTGCCGTGCTCACGCACCAACCGGGTGGTGAGCTTGTGCAGACCAGGCGCGGTATCTCCTGGGTGGGCTCGTCGAGTTCTTGATGCAGCTGGGCCAGAAATGCCTCCAGGCTGCCGTAACGGTCCAGGATCTGCGCCAGCAGCGCCGCCGCGCTATCGCTACGTGTCTCGGCCGCCATTGTCGGTCCTCTCGCCGAAGTGCCCGGCATATCGAGGCCGGGCGGGTCACACGGGGTGCTGGGCACCGTCGGCGGGCGGACAGGGGTGTTGCCCGAGTTGGGTGTCGCACGCCGACGGGGGACTGCCAGCTACAGCGCGGTTCCGATTGCAGGCCGGAACCCGGGGAGGGCCACCAGGGCGGGGTGAACCCCAAGCAGCCCGAGCGCCAGAACCACCAGCGATTGCCGGTAGACCGGCGTGGAGGTCTACAACGGTCTTGTGATCGGAATGCCGGCGCCAGGCTAGAGGATCCACCACCCTTCAGCACGGGAAAACGCGCTCGGATGGCATGCGTTTGCGCGGTGCCCCGATACCGTTCGTCTCAGATGTCTGATCAGTAGCCCGAAACACCGCCGTGCGGCAGGGCACGATCCGACAACGACGAATCCCCGACCATCCGCAACACCAATAACTGCTGGCACGCACACCCTGCAGTTCAAATTCGGCTGGAGAGCGAAGACCATGACGGTCACCGTCGAACCGGCCCCGCCGGGCGCGCCTGCCCCAGCTCCCTGGCGCGGCTGCGGCTCCACGTGCAGCATCGGCTGAGCGGGCATACATACAGGCGATGACCCCGACTTCGTGTCAGCCACCGTCGTTTTCCGAGCGGACGCCCACGTGTTGGCTGCCGTACTACGGCTTGCGGCGTCCGGCCGGCGAGGCCGGTACAGATATCAGGAACCGCTGGGCACCGGAGCTGGGCGGCGTCTGCTGCTGTTGTCGACCGTGGCGCTGAGGTAGTCGATGCCGGTGACCGAGCTGGGCACGTACCGGCCCGGCTCGCGTTCCATCGGCGGCGTGCTCCAGGTGCCGTCAGGGTTCCTCGACGGGGCCCCCAGTCGCATCGGGCCCTGCTCCCAGCGACCGTTGCACGCGACCTGCATCTCTTCGGTCGAGTGGCTGTTCACCCACACCGACATCTCATACGCAGACCCGGGACTCGAGCACTTCACCCGGATCTGCACGCGATAGATATCGTCGGTGTCGTTGCGGCAGATGTGGTCGCTACAGAACACTCCCTCGGCCAGGTCCGCGGCGAACGCCGCGGGGGCCAGCGCGCCGACCGCAGCGGTGATCAGCGCCACCGCGCCCAGACCGACCGGCATCCCTCGAGCCATGTGTGAATCTCCCATCCTGGTTTGGTCCGACCCGGTTACATCTTGTCTCCCAGTGACTTTCAAGCACATCGGGATAAACCCGGAGTCCCTACCCTGATCATGAAGACCTCACGTCACCACCTGACCCGCGCAGAAACGCCGGTGTGCTCGTTGTGGTGTGGGTGGCTGCGATCCCCGGCGGGCGCTGTTCATCGCCCCTTGGCTGCGACCCGCCGGAGCTGATCTGTGGCTGACGAGTTCAGCACGGACGCCGTGCTCTGCTCTGAAATACCAGGTCCGTTGGTATCTGCGCGGGCGGCCACCGGGGAACCCGGGCATCTGATCGGGGGTGATCCTTGGTAGATCAGATATCAGCGAAAAATCTGTAGTGTCGACTCTAGACATTCCGTAAGTGGGTGTGTAATTTCGTTGTCGTTCAGGTGAGAGATCAAGTGACTGGGCAGGTGAACTGCCTGGTGTGCAGTACCCCCGCCCCCTGCCCGGCAGGCGAGGATCCGGCTGGCCGTCTGGCTGCTGGACCGCCGCGGGAGGGGGCGGGGAACCGCAGGGCGTGACCTTTCGCAGACAGGACCGGTACGTATGGAGGTGGTGGCCGCTGAGTAGTCGCAAGCCTGTTTCCCGACCCGAGCCGTCTCGGGTGCGGTGTATGCCATCGGCCTTTGGGGGCCGGTGAACAGTTCGACCCTTTCGTATACGTAGATCCCAGGCCCCGGCGCACCCGCGCCGGGGCCTCCCGTCGTTTCAATAAGCTTTGAGAGGTGTTGTGCAGCAACCGGATACGAATCCCTACGGCAGTGCGGGCGGGCCGGACAGACTCGATGACGAGGACTTCCCCGCCTACAGCATGGGGCGCGCGGCGGAGATCCTCGGCGTCACCCAGGCGTTCCTGCGCACCCTCGACGCCGCGCGCCTGCTGACCCCGCAACGCTCAGCGGGCGGCCACCGCCGCTACTCGCGCTATCAGCTGCGCATCGCCGCGCGCGTGCGCGAGCTGATCGACGCCGGCAATTCCCTGGAAGGGGCGTGCCGGATCGTGATCCTCGAAGATCAGCTCGCCGAAGCCCACGTCCTCAACGTCACCCTGCAACACGCCCTCGACGAGCACCAAGCACGGGACTCGGGGCACTGATCCACACCCCACGACCACAGCCACCGCGTGGTGTCCGCTCAGGGCGTCGCGGCGACCTACATCGGCGAGGATGGCGGTGTCCCGGCCACGCGGGCGTGGTGTCCAGCTCGGGCGGCGGCTGTCGTGGAGATCGCCGCGGGCGTGGCACCCTGTAGCGGGCCCAACGAAAAAAGCTTCGCACCGATCTCGGTGCGAAGCTCTTCACGAAGTCACGCTGAATCAGATCGCGCGGACGTCCTGGGCTTGGGGGCCCTTCTGGCCCTGCTCCACCGAGAACTCGACACGCTGACCCTCATCGAGGGATTTGTAACCCGCGCCGCTCACGGCCGAGTAATGCACGAAGACGTCCGGGCCGCCTCCGTCTTGAGCGATGAAGCCGAAGCCCTTTTCACCGTTGAACCACTTCACACTGCCTTGAGCCATGCTGTAAACAACTTCTTCTCTGTAGTGAGCCGGGCAATTCTTGGTAAGAAGCCCGTTCTCAACCCTCACTATGCCACGACCGTCGGCGATCCCTCGCATCGCGCAGTGATGAGAGGCCCGGCCCGTGGGTTCAGCACGGCTGAATGCCACGGCCAAGACTGGCTGCCACGGACGGGTTCCCGCACATGGGCACCACCGCTGCGGTGGTGGTCGCCCCGACCGGCAACCACACTACGGGTGAGGTATTCCCCGATGCGGGCCGCGGGCCCGCTCGGCGGTGAGGGCGTCGTTGCTCTCGCGCAACGCGGCGTTGGCGTCTTCGAGGTCGAGGATGCGCGCGATTCCGGCCAGATTGACCCCTTGTCCGGCCAGGGCGGTGATGCGCGCGAGGCGGGCAAGATCGTCGCCGCTGTAGCGGCGGGTGCCACCGTCACTGCGGACCGGGTTGATCAGTCCGTGCTGCTCGTAGAGGCGCAGGGTCTGCACACCGACCCCGGCCAGCTCGGCGGCCACCGAGATCGCATACACCGCCCGACCGCCCGGCGGCAGATGACGCTGTTCACGTCCTGGCATCGACACTGTTTCCCGCTTCTCGCTCATGGTCACCTACCCGAAGATTACCTCTCTGAGGTACTTGCACTCGACTGCTCCGAGTGCTAGAAATTATCTCTGTCAGATGACAGAGGTTATCTGAATCCTCTTCGATTGAGAATGGAGTGAGTTGGAGGTGGCGACCATGCTGATGCGTACCGATCCCTTCCGTGACCTGGATCGCCTGACGCAGCAGGTCTTCGGCACACCGGCCCGGCCGGTGGTGATGCCGATGGACGCCTGGCGCGACGGCGACGAGTTCTTCGTGGAGTTCGACCTGCCCGGTATCGACCCCGATTCCCTCGACCTGGATGTCGAACGCAATGTGGTCACCGTGAAAGCCTCGCGCCCGGAACTGGATCCGGGCCGGTCGATGATCGCCGCGGAACGCACCCGCGGCGTGTTCTCCCGCCAGCTGTTCCTGGGCGAGAACCTCGACACCGACGCGATCCGCGCCGACTACCACGGCGGCGTACTGCGTCTGTCGATCCCCGTCGCAGAGAAGGCCAAACCCCGCAAGATCGAGATCACCCGCACCGAATCGGCCGAGCGTCAGGCCATCAACGCCTGAGGCCCCCGGCCCCGCAGGGCGGCACAGGAGGTCCGGTGATGACTGCGATGACCGCACCGACCGGTATCAGCGCCACGGAGACTTCGTGGCTGGATGCGCGGCTGCTGGCGCTCGATCCCGACCTCGAGGAGTTGTTCGCAGAGGTCGAGGACATCCTGTGCGCCGCGGTGCCCCGCATCCCGCGACCGGGGCCAGGTCCCGCACCGCCATCCCGGTCGCACCGCCGCCGCGGCCGCACCCCGCGGCGGATTTGGCGGCCCGGGCGTGGTCCCCCCGCGGCCCGGGCAACCACATCGACCCGATTCGGTGATCGTGAGTGTTGGCAGGAGGTGATGCCCGCTCCTCAACAGCACAACCGTTCCTGCGCGGGCGGCGAGGCACGCCGACCCCCGAAGCCTGCACCGGCACACCTGCGACCGGCCGGAAACCTGTTCCGGCGGCGCATGCAAGGCCCCTCGTGGGGCATCGCAGGCAGGCAAATCGTCCCCGCCCCCACGCGTGACCCTTTCACAGCAAGTCCGTCAGATTCCTTCCGCCGACGGGTGGGCCCGGTCAGCCAGCGTCTTCCGGGCTCACCCGGCCCCTCGAATTCCCGCTGCCCAGTCCGTTGCGTTCTCGTTCTGGAAGGAGGACCCGTTATGGGTGAGTTCACGAGCATCTTCGAAGCCGGCACCGACGGCGACCGCGCCGAGCAGGCCGTCCTCGTCCGCGACCGCGACCGCGAACTCGGCCTGGACACCACCGCCTTGCACCCGTTGGCCGAGCGGGTGCGTGCCGCCTTCGACACCGCCGCGACCGCCGACCGCATCGACCAGAACACGATCGTCGCGCGTCCCCGCGAATACGCCTGGCTCTACGACGACTACCTCGACGACGACTGGGACGACCCGCCGACGCTGTGACCTGCTCACCGGCTTGGGGCCGATCCCGGTCCCGAGCCGGGTGCCATTGTCTGTGTCCGACTTCGACCCCGTGCACACCACTACCGATGTTGTCACCGATGTCCTCGCATACTGCCCACTCGATGCTGACCGTGCTGGCCTGCACACCGATCCTGGTGCACCTGGCAACCGTCACGGTCGCCGCCCTGGCCCTGGCCGACTCCTTGCGAGCACACCGCCGCCGACGCCCCGCCTGAAGGAGCCGGCCCGGCACCCCGCCCCACCCCGGCCAGGCGAGAGCAACGACCGCTGCACCCGCGCGGAACCCCGACGCCAGACGAGCCAACGACGCCAGACGAGCCAACGATGCCCCAGAAACCACAGATGCCCCGCACACCACACCAACCGGTCGAGCTGAGCGCCATCCACGTGCGCTGGTCACCACAGCAGGATGCCTACCTCGCCTGGTCCGACGCCCACCCCGGCCACACCGCCACCAACCCCTGCTCCTCGCTGGCCGCGATCGACGAACTCCTCGACACGATCACCCCCTAGCCCACCCGCCCCACCGCACCGACACCACCACCGTCAGCGACTGTGGCGAGCACACCCTGGAGGATGCCCGATGACCACCACGAAAACCATCACCTCACCGGCCGACCCCGCCCATACCCAAGACACCGAGCTGCCGCGCTGGCGCGCGGCACGGGTGGACTGGTTCGACACCGCCAAAGGCTTCGGCTTCCTCACCCCCGCCCGCGGACCCGCGGTGTTCGTTGACTACCACGTCATCGAGGTCCCCGGCTACAAAACCGTCACCGGTGGCCAGCCGGTCATCTACACCGCCACCGACACCGGCCGCGGACCCGAAGCCACCCGCGTCATCCCCTACCCCGCCACCGACCACCGCCCGCGCCGGGCACAACCGACCTGGCGAAGGGCCCGCTGTCAGGTCCGCGCCGCCTGACCGACTCAGAACCAACCAACCCGATCGACAACCCCCTTGGCGGAAAGCCTCATGACCACCACCACTACCGACACCGCCCCTGCCGGGGCCCCGGCCACCTACGACTCCGACACCCCGGTCGTGTACTGGCCCGAACCCAGCCGTCTGCGCCCCTGGTGGGAGACGGTCATGGGACCGGCCATGACCGCCCCACCCGCGACACCCCGCTCGCCCGACCCACGCCATCCCCACGCCCGCAACTCCCCACACACGAGCACCCGCTCGAACACTGCCCGCAGAACACAGGGCACCGGTTCGAAGCCACCGGCGCACACATCAGTCAGATAGAAGCTCACCCTTGGGGCGCGGGGCCGCAGCCATGCCGATAGATCGGTGCCCGTTCTGGGCCCGTGGGGTCCGCACGGCCGAAAAGTCACGGTAAGACCGGCATACCGCAGATAGTTTCCCGAGTCGGCGCGTGGCGGGTTCCTGCCGCGTGGTGGGCGAAGGCGGTGCCGTTTCGTGGCCTGACGCCGCAGCGCGCGGTCGATATTGCAAGTGGTGCAACGCAATTCGCGGACTGGGTGGCTGAAATAGGGCCTCAGATCGAACATATCGTGACCACGAACGCAACCCAGCGGCCCGAGCTGGTTGTCGAGGCGGTCGGCTATCTCGACAACAGTGCGCCGTCCCCGCGGGCGCGGCTATCGCGGCGGCGCTCCTGAGATCAGACCACGTCACCTGATTCCCGCACTGCCACAATGGCTTTCGCCGGGTGAACTGCCATCGATCGTGGTGAGCGAGGCCGATGCGGCCCTCCCGGAATCGGCCGTGGCGATCTTCTGCACGATGCTGGCCATGTCCGAACCGGGATCAGTGCACGCCGGTGTCGACGAGGTTGCCCGGCTCGCCACCCGGGCGTCGCTGTCGGAGTTCGTATGGGGGCTGTGCACCGCGTGGCAGCGGGCTGGTTACCCAGCGAATTCCCAGTGGGTGGTGCACGCTCTCGGTCTGCTCGGCGACGATCGAGTCGCGCTGGCGCTGGGACAGCTGATCCTGACATGGTCCGGCACCTACGGCTCCGCGCGTGCGGTGGCCTGTCTGGACGTTTTCGCCGCCATAGGCACCAGCCGTTCGCTCGAACAGCTGGATCGAATGTCCTACGACGGCAGGAGTCCTCGCGTGCGACGGGCGGCGCTGGAAAAACTCAGCGCCGTGGACGCCGGTCACGGCATGAGCTATTGGTAATTGGCCACGCAGGTGACATAGCTGTCGCGGCTCACGACCCACCGCCACCGTCAGCGGTCGGGCATGATCCCGGACCGGAAGATGCGCGTCGGGATGCCGGCTCGTCGCGCCAATTCGGCGGTATGAGTGGCACCGGCTGAACCGTCGTGAATGAAGGCCAGGCATACATCGGCGCCCAACTTCACCATCTCTGCGTTCCGCTGGAAGCCCGCGCGGCGACCGAACTGCTTCCAATCCGCCGGAATCCGTTCCACCTGCCCACCCCAATGAGTCCAGCACGCCTCGCACAGCGCATCAGCACCGGTCGGACAAGCCCCCGAGACGAGAACGGCATCCGGATCCCACACCTCTGCCAACGCGTCCCGGATGACGCGCCGATCCTCCCACGACCGCGAGCCGGTCACCAGAACCCGTCTTCCCACGCCGCACAGATCTCCCTCGAATTGGCCGGTTGCACTTCGCCGCACACTCTGCCAGCACGTCCCGACACCCCGCACCGACAGCGCCTCCGCACCCGAATCCCGGTCCCAGTCCACGGCCGCCGAATCCGGTCGACAACGCACTGCGTGGGGTCGCCCGCCAATTGGGCATCCACCTGCCATAGTTGCTCGCACACATCTCGATCGGGTCCTTACGCAGCCAGGCCATAGGTTCTCGGCAACGCTGGCACAGCAAGTACGCCCTGGCTTTGCAGCCATTCGTGGTTGCTGTAGCTCGCCAGGCCGATGACCGTGGCGTCGGCACGGCGCGCGAGCTGAACGGCGAGCGAGCCGACTCCTCCGGCCACTCCGGAGACGACGACGGTCTCGCCCTGCTCGGGCTGCAGGGAATGCACTATCAGATACTCACACGCCAGCCGGAACAACAGCGTCGGCGAATCGTGCTCCAAGGCTCGCGCCAATAGGAACTCATCCAGCTCCTTAAGCTCGATTGCCCCGGCCGCGCGCCAGCCCAGGTATTGAGCCACCAGCCGCACATGTTCACTGCGCGTCTGCGTCCGGCGGCTATACGAACGAATCTGCGCCGCATCGACATTCAACTGCTCGGCCAATCGCGCCACCGCCACCGGCGGCGCAGTGGTGACCTTGTCCGGGACGAATCCGAGCCAAGGCAGACTGCACAGGATCACCGCCAGGCCCAAGCGCACACTCGCCCCACGACCCCGCGACGCGACGAAGGCCAAATCTGCTGGGCTGAGGGTGTAGTACCGGAACAGCTCCTCCCGGCTGATCTCCGGGAACCCCCGAAGCCGCTGCAGCTCCTCGTCCGCGAATACCCGCGTTGCCACGAACCACGCCCTCCGGCACACCGACCAACCTCATCGGCAGCCAAGCCGAGCACCAACCACCCAACCCTGCACCCGGAACCGGCGAATCACCCTCTACCAGGGCACATTCCGAACTTCGTTGGATTTTCGACGATTACTACTTGTAATCGGGGCGGCGGCGGTGGGGTCACCGTGGCTGCTGGGCCTCGCCATCGGCGTGATCGGGGCCGGCTCCTCGGCCGGGGCCCAATTGAGTTCGGTGGCAGGGCGATTCGCGGAACCGTCGCGGCGGGCGACCGTGCTGGGCATGGTCACGGCGGGGATCTCGGCGGGAATTCTGTTGGGGCGCATCGTGGGCGGGTGGCTGGCCGATGCCATCGGGTGGCGCGGCATGCTGCTTCTGCTGGCGGCGGCCTGCGCGGTGGTGGCGGTCGCGGCGCGCGCGGTGCTGCCCGCCGAAACCGGGGACGCCGGCAGCAGCTACCTGGGGCTGCTGCGCGGACTGCCGGGGCTGTACGCGCGGTTCCCGGTATTGCGGCTGGCTGCCGGGCGAGGTGCGTTGTGGTTCTTCGCCTTCTGTGCGGTGTGGGCCGGACTTGCGGTGGCCCTGTCGGAACCGCCGTTCTCGTATTCCGCCGAGCGCATCGGGCTTTACGCCTGCGCCGGATTGCTCGGCATCGTGGCGACGCGGGTCGCTGGGGCCTGGACCGATCGGGTCGGGGCGCGCCGGGTGATCCTGGCCGGGCTCGGGCTCGCGGCCGCCGCGACCGTGATCCTTGCGACGAGCCTGTCGAATACCGTTGTCACGCTGGGGTTCCTGGGCCTGTTCGATGCGGGGCTCTTCGCGGCGCAGGTCGCCAATCAGAGCACCGTGCCGGGCCGGAGCCCCGGCAACGACACGACTGTTCGACGGCCTTCTACAACCGCGCTGTTCGGTTGGACCGTCGCCCCACCGGATCCCAACGGCTACAGGCTCTGCACGCTGCGCGGACAACTCGTCGCCGCCCTGGGGCCGGCCGAGGACGCCGGCGCACCCTACTGGACGATCGACATCACCGTGTCGGACATCCAAGCCACCGCCACCCACTTCAGGAACCTGGGCGCCCAGATCATCGGGCACCCACCGAAGTCGGGACACTCGGCCACTACGCCGTCGCTCTCGACCCCATCGGCGCACCACTGTCACTCTGGCAGCCCGGCACCCACACCGGCATGCAGCTGAACCACGAACCGGGCACCTTCGCCGGCATCAGCCTGCTCACCGACCACTCCGAGCAGGCCGCCGTCTTCTACCGACCAGCCCTGCACTGGAACTCCAACCCTGAGCACACCGAGTTCCGGTTGCCGGACAACTCCATCGCCGCCACCAGCCCGCCGCCGGGGAAACCAACGGCGCAGCGATCACTCTGGCTGGTCAGTTTCGCCAGCAACAGACCCGATGCCGACGCCAAGCAGGCCCGACAGCTCGGTGCGACCGAAGTTCGCCAGGAATCCAACGGAGACGTGGTCTTGCGCGATCCCACCGGCGCTCTGTTCGGCCCTACCCAGCACGCCCGATAGTGCCACTCCGCCCGAACGCGTTGCCCCAGGCAATCGCGCACCAAGTTGTATGACCGATCGTGCCAACCCTCGAGTCGATCGGCGTCTCCGACTTCCCGGACAACCCCGGCGGTCTCGAATTACATCGGAAGTACGTGGAACCGCACCAAAGACGTCAGGCCCCGGCGCAGGTGCGCCGGGTACTGCCTGCCGAGGTCTTCGTCGTGCTGCTCCTATCTCCCTCCGGCGGCGGTCCGGCCGCGGGGGTCCGGCCGGATTCTCGTCTGCGCCGGAGGGAGACGGGATGTAACGCATACCAGGCAGTTCACCTGCCCAGTCCTCGATATCTCTCCTGAACGACAGCTAAATTACACACAGCTGCGACGAATGTCTACAGTAGCCGCGACATAATTTCTCGGATGTTCGAGGACTGCCCCGCGACGCCTTCAACCGCCTCGGCTCCACCCCCGCGACGCGGCACTCCCGGGCGTTGGGGGCCGCGGGCGATGGTGCGGGCGGGCCGTTCAGTGTTCGGAGTCCGGTGATTCGTGCTCGTCGAGGGCGTGTTGCAGGGTGGCGTTGAGGGCGTGGGCTTCGGCGAGCTGATCTTCGAGGATCACGATCCGGCATGCCCCTTCCAGGGAATTGCCGGCGTCGATCAGCTCGCGCACGCGCGCGGCGATGCGCAGCTGATAGCGCGAGTAGCGGCGATGGCCGCCCGCTGAGCGTTGCGGAGTCAGCAGTCGCACCCCGTCGAGGGTGCGCAGGAACGCCTGGGTTACGCCGAGGATCTCTGCGGCACGACCCATGCTGTAGGCGGGGAAGTCCTCGTCGTCGAGGTTGCCGACTCCCTCGGCACCGGCGACGGGATTGGTATCAGGTTGCTGCACAACACCTCTCGGGGTTCAACGACGGCAGGCCCCGGCGCGTAAGCGCCGGGGCCTGGGATTTACGGAAGAGGGAATTCACTCTCGAAACGGGTCGCCCGCCCTGCGGGCCGTCCACGGCGAACGCCAGGACACGGAACCGATAAATGACTACTCAGTGACCACCTCCTGGATCGCCGACATACCCGCAGGGCGTGCTGGTCCGTCCTCTCCGACGGTCCGGCCAGTTTCACCGGATTCTCTTCTCCGCCGGAGAGGACGGACGGAACTTCCTGCCCCGAGCCTTCGATCTGCCCGGGAACTTGATCTTCCTTGCGTACGACAGCGACTGTATACCTAACCCTGAACAATGTCTACACCCGAAACAGCAGATTTCAGCTAGCCGCCGCAGGCGGTTACTTCACTACGTGTCGCCGCTCAGGAGCTCTGCGGTGCTGGAGGCTCGCGAGCGGGGCGCGTCCCGGGAGGAGATCGGCAGGGCTGCCGGCATGACTCGCCGGTCCGCACACGAACGGTGGGCCGAGCTCACGCGCTGATCGCCTTCCGGGCCATCTCTCGCTGAACGGCCCCGATCGTGTCGGCCCCCAGGGTCATACTGCCGCTCATGGGGTACGGGGTGCGGCGGCATTCTCCGCGGGGAACAAGACGCGGGGGGTACCACTACCGCCGCGCAACCAGGCCGGGCCGCTACACATCCTTGTACGTCCACGGCTACCGCAGTGCCTCACCCATCCCGATGCTGTGGGCATTCGCGGTAATCGCCGGCGGCGTGGCCCTGTTGCTGGTCGTGCTGACCCTCACCCACGTGGGAACCACCGCCAATCCGGCAGATACGACCGAGGTCACCTCGACTGCCGTACCTGCACCGCCGGCCGTCCCGCCATCGCCGTGCTTCCCGTTCCAGACGACCTGCTGAGCGCACGGGACTGCACCCTCACATTTTCGTGAGCACGTCCCTGCCGTAATCCAACATCCACTCCAGCTCGGGCAGCGCCTCGGTCAGGAAGTCCTGGGCGCGCGGTTCGTCGTTGAGGGCCAGCTCGGTCTTCACGAACGCCACCAGCTCGTCGAGCTGGTCGGTGACCTTCGCGAGGATCCGCACACGCTCCTCTTCGTCCATAGCTTCCATTCTCGGCTGGTCACCCGCGCGGCGCAGGGACGCACCCTAGACCGGCAACGCGAAAATGCGCGCGCCTCAGCGTTGGGCGAGAAGCCCCGGTCCGATGTGACAGAAGGCTGGGCCAGTGACACGTCCGGCTGGTTTCTGGCGGGGCGGTGTCGGGGGACGTCCTTATCGTTGGGCGCATGACCGGATCGGTTTTGCGACCGTTTCCCGAGGCGAAGACCCGCACTTGTGCCGAGAGTTTCGCGGGCACGTCGATGACGATTTCCCCGTCGTGGACGAGACAGTGTGCCAGGTGCCGGCCGATGCCGTTGCAGCCCTCGACCGCCCAAACCCGAATGACTGTGTAGCGGTCCGTAGTTCCGCATACCTGGTGGATCGATGCCGTATCGACCGGTGGCCAGAACGCGGCCGGGCGGGTCGATGACTTCGATGGTGGCCGAGCGTTTGTGTGGATCCATTCCGATGATGACGGTCATCGCTGGTTCCTCCCGAGGTCGACTCAGTGGCGTCCGTGCGGGAGGGCACCGCTAGTTCGAGCGTGGGGCAGACCCCTCTTCAGCCACTCCCTGCACGGCACCCGCTGGGAGGCAAGCCATTAGAGAGCCACACCAATACAGACAGTGGGCAGCCGAATATTGGGAGCCTCCCACCGGGCACCTGGATCAAATCCTGGCCGGGATCCGATCCCCACACCAGTCTCTAACTAGCCGCATACCGCGCTGATCGGACCGGCCACAACCTGAGAGCACGACCAGTCGGCCGACTCGGCTTGCCGTAAGGGTTCAGGTATCGATACCGATGGGTCTCCTGGTAGAAAAGGGGCGGAGCCCGTGCCTGGTTGTGACAGGCACGGACTCCGCTTTGTCAGTATTCAGTTGTGGCTGGAGGGCCAGCTGAACAAGGTCAGCTGGTTCCGGTGGGCTCTCCGATCGCAGTCTTCCCGGTAGGTTCTGCCAGCCGCTGCACCTTGTACTTCGGTAGGTCGAAGTCCACGGTGATCGCGGTCCAGCTGGCACCCCGGTCGTACTGTTCCTGGATCTCCCGCCCGAGCCGTAGCTCCATTCGCCGGCTCATCGGTTTCCTGGCTTTGGCCATGATCGGACACCTCAACCTGTGTAGGCGTCTTCTCGCTGGCACTCGCCGTTGTCGATCTCACACCCCGCTGCTGAGCAGTGATCACACAGCGTCGTGGTGTTGGCTGTTCCGACGACGATGTCGAAACAGTCCCGGCATCCGCACCACCGGTAGCACGAGACCGCGGTCATGACCGTGTCTCCTGTTGCTGGTCGTCATGGGCGTCATTGCCTCGACGGCGGAGTGACTCGGTGCCCCAGGTCTCATAGAGACCGCAGGTCGCGCACCATGCCAGCCGGAATCGATCCGGATCCCATTGCGACACTGGAACATCGAACATTGCCGCGCCGCACAAGCAATTCGGCACCGTCGCGTCCGGGTCCATGGGGTGGGGTTCGTACGGTTCCCAGTGACCGCACTCCGAGCAGTGCCACACCACGATGGTCTGACCTTGCCCGTTGCCGAACGCGGCACCACAGCGCAGGTACACAGCTTGATCGGGATCTTGAAGCCGGCAGCATCGGCTCTGAACGAATCTGGGTCGAACAGCCCGGGCAACGATCGGCTAATAGCCGCTGATACACGAATGCCAACACGGGCCACCACAAAGATCGAAGCTGCTACACGAAATCTAGCCCCTGACCTGAGATTTCAAGAGTGGGCGCACGCGGGATCGAACCGCGGACCGCTGGTGTGTAAACCCTGCCGCGAATCAGCCGAGCCACGGGTCCATCAGCAGGTGCCGTTCGAGCACGAGATGGACGACCTGCCCGGCCTGGCGATCGGGCCGGCGGTCGTGAGGGTCAGTGGTTCGACGCGGTCGCGGCACCGATCGTGATGAGGAGTTCGTCGAGAAGCTCGGTGGCGCGGGGCCATTCGCCGTAGCCAGCGGCGGGGTTGAGGTGTCCGACCTCACCGACATCGACCAGGCGACTGCCCCAGGCGCGGGCGAGCTCGACGACGACCGTGAAGTCGGCCAGCGGGTCGTTGGTGCTGGCGGCGACGATGCTCGGGAACGGCAGCGGGCCGCGCGGGATCGGGTTCCAACCGTTCGCCTCGAGGTCCTCCAGCGCCGGGTAACCGGCGGGCAGCGGGGTCGAGAGGTCCGCCGGGGTGGCCAGGATCGCGCCCGCGATCGGGCGGTCGTGACGGGCGGCCCAGTGCACGGCGATCAGGACACCGGCGCTGTGCGCGACCAGGACCACGGGCCCGTCGATATCGGCGAGGACGGCGTCGAGCGCGGCCATCCGGGCGTCGAGGCTGAGCTTGTCGTGCTCGAGCGGGGGGACGATGCGGACCTTGTCCAGGCCGGCGGCCATCAGGGTCTGCCAGTGGTCCTCGACGTGGTCCCGCAGTCCGGGAACGATCACGACGGTCGGGGAAGCGGTGCTACTCAAGGCATTTCCTCCAAGAATCTCGAGACAGGCGGACGGAGCGGGAACGCCCGGGGGGTGTCGGTGTTCCCGCTCCCTCGTGAGATGGCCTCGCAGCGGGGTGACAGAGGATCAGGCGTGCTGGGTGAAGCCGACCTGGCCGGGACGACGGTTCGGGGCGTAGCCGAGCTCGGCGAGGGTCTCGTCGACGCTGGAGTAGGTGGTGCCGATCTTGTAGATGTCGCGCGCCTCCTTGCCGGTGGCCACCTCGCGGCCGAGCTCCTCGGCGACGCGCACCAACTGGCGAACCTGCTCGGCCGAGCTGATCTTGACCTCGCCGTTCGGGGCCCACAGGTTGTCCTCGTTGCCGCAGCGGGTGTGCAGACCCATCGCGATCGCCATCGTGTTGACGGGGAGCACGCTGCGCATCAACGTCTCCAACGTCAGGCAGGCGCCGTCCGGGACGCGTTGGACGAAGTTCATGATGTTGTACGGGTTCGGGCCGTCGAAGCCGCCACCGATACCCACCCACGTCAGGTTCAGCGGACCGGTGTAGACGCCGCTGCGGATCAACCGCTCCACCGTCTCGAGCTGCGGGATCGACGAGAGCTGGAAGTGCGGCTGGATGCCGGCGGCCTGCAGCCGGCGCAGGTGCTCGGCGACCCATTCGGGGCCGGCCGGGACGGTCATCTCGCGGTAGGTCGCGGCGAGCTCGGCGTTCTCGAGGGAGGTGCCCTTGATGTCGCCGGGCGTCATCAGCTCCATGATGTTCATCTGGCTGGTGTTGATGGCGATCGTGACCTGGTCCGGCTTCGGATCCAGCTCGGCGAGCATATGACGGACATCATCGGAGAGCCACTTCGCGTCCGCGCCTTCACCTTCCGGCGCGAACGAGATCGACCCGCCGACCTGAAGGATCATGTCCGGCACCGCCTCACGGAGGCGGCCGAGGAGCTCGTTGAACTTCGAGAGCCGCTTGGAGCCCTTGCCGTCTTCCTCCCGGACATGAATGTGCAGCACGGACGCGCCAGCCTCGTAACAGTCGACGGCCTGCTGGACGTGTTCGTCCATCGTCAGGGGCAGGTCCTCGGGGAAGTCCTCCACCGCCCACTCCGGGCCGTACGGCGCGACGGTGATGACCAGCTTGTCCTGGTTCTCGGGGAAGAACGCGTCGTCATGGAAATGCATTGTGTGGCTCCGTTTCTGGATAGAGATGAGGGAATCGGGGAGCGGATCTCAGTAGGGGCGGTCGCCGATGATCCCGGCGCGCTCCATCTTTCGGACCGCGGGCCAGTAGTCCTGGACCGCGTAGTGCTGGGTCGACCGGTTGTCCCAGATCGCGACGCTGTTCTTCGTCCACCGCCAGCGCACCTGGTATTCCGGGATTGTGGCCTGGCTCTGCAGGTATCGCAGCAGCTCACCGGCGCCCGGGGCGTAGTCGATGCCGCACCGGACGTTCTCGTCGGTGTGAAAGTTGGTCAGGTGCGTCGTGAAACTGTTGACGAACAGGACCTTCTCGCCCGTCTCGGGATGCGTACGCACGACCGGGTGCTCGGCATCCGGGTAGCGCTCCTGGAGCGCGAGGCGTTGCTCGATCGGCAGCCGCGCCCCGAAGGACGACTCGATGCTGTGCCGCGCACGCAGCCCCTCGATCTGTTCCTTGACGCGCTCGGGCAACCGCTCGTACGCCAGAGCCATGTTCACCCACATCGTGTCGCCGCCGACGGCGGGACCTTCGACGCAGCGGAGCACGGACCCCATCGGAGGGTTCACGCGCCACGTCGCGTCGCAGTGGTAGGCGTTCTCGAATGCCTCGCGCGGGCTGTCGAGGTCCTTGTAGATCTGGACGAGACCGGGGTGCTCAGGGTCGCTGCCGACGACCGGATGGTCCTCGAGCGGCCCGAAACGCTCTGCCAGAGCGACATGTTCGGCGCGGCTCATGTTCTGGTCGCGGAAGAACAGCACCTTGTGTTCCAGCAGCAGCGACCGCAGTTCGGCGAAGAGGTCGTCGTCACGAGACACCTCGGCGAGATCGACACCGTGGAGTTCCGCGCCGATGCTGCAAGTCAGCGGACGGGCATCCATGGGCGAGACGGTCTGCCGGCGGTCGTGTGCAAGATCGACACTGGTCATGGCACTCTCCTTACAAAGCTGGACGTGGTGAGCCGCAGCGTCGTCACGTGTCACGACGGCGCACCGAATGATGTTGCGTGGATGGAGGATTCAGGTCAGAACGAGAACACCGACGAGCCGATGCTGCGGCCGGACTCCAGGTCGCGGTGGGCCTGCTGGGCCTCCCCGAGCGCGTAGTGCTGGTTGATCTCGATCTTGATGCGGCCCGGCGGCGACGTGCCCGAACAGCTCGTCGGCCAGCGTGGCCTTCTCGGCCGGATCCGCGATGTAGTCCGCGAGCGCCGGGCGGGTCACGAACAGCGAGCCCTTGACCGCGAGCTCCATGGCATTGATCGGCGGGATCGGCCCGGATGCCGTCCCGAACGCCACCAGCAGGCCACGGCGCGCCAACGAGTCGATCGACGACTGGAAGGTCGACGCACCGATGCTGTCGTAGACGACCGGCACACCGGCTCCGCCGGTGAGCTCGCGGACGCGCTCCGCGACGTTCTCCCGCGTGTAGACGATGACCTCGCCACAACCGTGAGCACGAGCGACCTCGGCCTTCTTGTCACTCGACACCGTGCCGATGACGTTGACCCCCAACAGTTTTGCCCACTGGCAGAAGATCAGGCCGACACCGCCGGCGGCGGCGTGCAGTAGCACGGTGTCGCCCGCCCGCAGTGAGGGATGGATCCGGCGCAGCAAGTAGGCCGAGGTGAGTCCGCGCATAGTCATCGCGGCGGCGGTCTCGAACTCGATGCCGTCGGGAAGCGCGATGAGGTGTTCCGCGGGCATCACACGCTCGGTGCTGTACGCACCCAGCGGGCTGCCGGTGTACGTAACCCGGTCACCCTCCGCGAAGCCCTCCACCCCAGCGCCGACCGCCTCGATGACCCCGGCCGCCTCGACACCCATTCCCGCCGGCAGCGGGGCCGGGTACAGGCCCGTCCGGAAGTAGGTGTCGGCGAAATTCAGCCCGACGGCCTCGTGCCGGATCCGCACCTCACCCGGGCCGGGCTCACCGACCTCGACGGACTCCCACTTCAGGACTTCCGGGCCACCGGTCTCGTAGAAGCGAATCGCCTTTGCCATAACTTTCTCCTTGATCATGAATCAGCCGGGGGCAGGCGAATCGATCCATATGCGCAAATCGTCGCGACCAACCGAGGCTGCACAGGGCTGGAATCAACTGAGGTCGCGGCTATCGTTCCCTCGTTCCACTGTGTCCCACCTGACATGACTGTATCGTCGTGACGCAGCCCATACTTCTCCCTACGGGACGCTTTTCTTTCTATTTCGGGACAGGATCACCGACATGGCCAAGCCCCTCGCGCGATACGCCGCGCTGACCGGATACATCGAACTGGGCAGGATGCTGCACATGAACCCGGCCGAACTCCTGCGGTCCGTGGGGCTGGATCCCGCTGGAATCGCTCTGCAGGACCAATGGGTGCCGGCAACGGCGATCGCACGCGTCCTCGAACTGTCGGCTGCGGCATCGGGCCACGAGGACTTCGCACTCAAGCTCGCCGAACACCGTCGCCTGTCCACGCTCGGACCGCTCAGCGTCAGCATCCGCGAGGAACCTGACGCCAGAAGTGCCCTCGGAATGCTGATCCGGTACCAGCACATGTACAACGAGGCCCTGTACATCCGCATGACCGAGCGGGACGGATTGTCCGCGATCCAGATCAGCATCGACCCCGGAGAACCCATTCCCATCCGTCAGTCGATCGAACTCGCCGTCACCGTCGTCCATCAACTGCTGCGCAACCTTCTGGGCGACCGATGGAATCCGGTGTCGGTGTGCTTCGAGCACCGCCGGCCCGCCGACGACGCCACGCATCGCCGGATGTTCGGCGCGGCCCTGAGCTTCGACCACGATTTCAGCGGGATCGTCACCTACACGCGTGACCTGGACGAGCCGAATCGCCTGTCCGATCCAGGGTTGCGCTCGTACGCGAAGCAGTTTCTCGACACGATCTCGGCGCCCGAGCAGCCGACGCTCGAGGGACGCGTCCGCGAACTCATCGAATTACTTTTGCCGACCGGCCGCTGCTCGATCGATCAGGTGGCGCGCAGCCTCGGTGTCGACCGGCGGACGCTGCACCGCCACCTAACAAAATCCGGTCAAACGTTCACCTCTGTCCTCGATGCCACCCGCGCCGAGCTCGCCAATCGCATGGTCAGCGGAAGCCGGTACTCGTTCATCGAGATCTCCGAGATGCTCGCGTTCTCGACACCGGCCAGCTTCACCCGCTGGTTCAACCGACAGTTCGGCGTCAGCCCACGGCAGTGGCGGAAGCGGACCGCCGCAACTGCGGCCGCAGCGCTCGAGCTCGACACCGACGTGTCCCGAAATGGGCAGAATCGCGTCCCGAAGGGATAATTATTCCGAGCGGAGTGCGTATAGCGTGATGTGCGCCACGTTCATGCCGTGCGGTACAACCGGAACCCCCAGTGGGACAACATTTCTCGCCGAGACCCGGAATAGGCCGAACAGTCAACGGCAATGAACGCGACATCCCATCCGCCTTCAGGAGCCACTATGGGACTGTTCCCCACGCAGACCGCACCGCCGGTCGAAAGTATCGAACCCGCCCACGCCGAACAGGCCGACACCGCGATCGGCGATCCCCACCGGCGCCGGATCTACCCGTGGCTGGTGGCCGCGCTCGCCTTCGCACTGCTGCTGTCGGACTACATGTCCCGGCAGGTCCTCAGCGCCGTGTTCCCCATACTGAAGGCCGATTGGGCGCTGTCGGATTCTCAACTCGCCTCCCTCACAAGCGTTGTCGCCCTGATGGTGGGCCTGCTGACCTTCCCGCTCTCGGTTCTCGCCGACCGGTGGGGCCGAGTCCGAAGCCTGGTCATCATGGCCGTGGCGTGGAGCATCGCGACCTTGGGTTGCGCGATCGCGTCCAACTACGAGCAGATGCTCGCCGCCCGGTTCTTCGTGGGAATCGGCGAGGCCGCATACGGCAGTGTGGGCATAGCGGTCGTACTGAGCGTGTTCTCCCCACGTCTGCACTCGTCGTTGAGCGGCGCCTTCATGGCCGGCGGATCCTTCGGTTCCGTGGTCGGCGTAGCGCTCGGCGGTGTGATCGCCGCGAATCTCGGCTGGCGGTGGTCGTTCACCGCGATGGCCGTGCTCGGACTCATCCTCGCCGCACTGTTCCGCGCCGTGGTCACCGAATCCCGGCTCGCGCGCTACGCCATCCACGACGAACCCGTCGCCCCGTCCGCCCCGGTGATCCGGGTCAGTGTGTCGACTCTGTTCACGAACACGGCGGTATGGTGCGCCTACCTCGCCGGCGGATTCCAGATGTTCACCACGGCCGTCCTGCTGTCGTGGACGCCCAGCTTCTTCAATCGGTGCTACGGCATGACACTCGACAAGGCGGCCGGGGTCGCGGCGATGTTCGTCCTGTTGGTCGCCACCGGAATGGTGGTGTGCGGCATGATCACCGACCGGGTGAGCCGCGCCGACCCGGCACACAAGTGGATGACCGGCGTCGTGTTCTGCGCCATATCCCTCATCGCACTCGGCATCGGATTCCGCCTGGGCACCGGTGTTCCCCAACTGATTCTGCTCGGAATCGGCGCCTTCTTCTCGGCGGGCTGCTCGGGCCCGATCGCCGCCATGGTCGCGAGCCTCACCCACGAATCCGTCCGCTCGTCGGCACTGGGCACACTCACCATGGCCAACAATCTTCTCGGATTGGCGTTGGGCCCCTTCATCATCGGCATCCTCGCCGATCGACTGGGACTGCTCGAGTCCCTCCAGCTCGCGCCGCTGTCCTACATCGTCGCCATCGTCGCACTGCTCGTCGGCAAACGCGTTTACCCGGCCGGGCTACGCAAGCTCGCCGCACAGAGCACCGCGTCGGCCTGACCCAGCGATCCCGAAACCGCTGTCGCCGCAACGGCGCCTCTTGCTCTCGATAGCCCAGGCCCCGAGCGCCGTCGCACCTGCTTATCCCGCAGGGCCGCGGAGGCCGGCCGCGCTCGACTCCGGCTCATCGCATCAACCTTCGAAAGGACTTGCCGCACCTCATGACTGAAACCATCACACGCACCCATGCGATCGCGCCCGGGCTGCGCGACCACGTCGCCGCCCTCGACGCGCTGCTCGCCGAGATCGACGGTCCCGTCGCGGTCGGCGCGGAGGCAGCCCGATGACGAAAGTCGCCGCCTCGGCCGCGGCCGCCGTCGCCGACATCACCTCGGGTTCCTCGCTGGCGGTGGGCGGATTCGGGCTGTGCGGCATCCCCGACGCCCTCATCGACGCACTCGCCGCCCGCGCGATCACCGACCTCGAGGTGATCTCCAACAACTGCGGAACCGATGCGCACGGCCTCGGAATTCTGCTGGCGGACAAGCGTATCCGCCGCATCACCGCCTCCTACGTGGGCGAGAACAGCGAGTTCGCCCGCCAGTATCTGGCCGGCGAACTGGAGGTCGAGCTGACTCCCCAAGGCACCCTCGCGGAAAAGCTGCGGGCCGGCGGCGCGGGCATTCCGGCGTTCTTCACACCGGCGGGAGTCGGCAGCCCCGTCGCCGATGGCGGGCTGCCCTGGCGGTATGCCGCGGACGGATCGGTCGCGGTCGCCTCGCCCGCCAAAGAGGTGCGCACCTTCGGCGGCGCCTGGGGCGAGCGGCGCTATGTGCTCGAAGAATCGCTCACCGCCGACTTCGCGCTGGTGCACGCCCGCATCGGCGACACCGAGGGAAATCTCGTGTTCGAGAAGTCGGCCCGCAACTTCAACCCGCTGGCCGCCATGGCCGGACGTGTCTGCATCGCGCAGGTCGAGTATCTGGTTCCCGCCGGCGATCTCGATCCGGCGCGCATCCACCTGCCCGGTGTGTTCGTCGACCGCGTGGTGCACACCGGACCGCAGCGCAAACACATCGAGAAACGAACCGTCGCCGAGGAGCCATCGACATGATCACAGCCACCACGAATCTCGGCTGGTCCCGTACCGACATGGCGGCCCGCGCCGCACGCGAACTCCGCCCGGGCGAGTACGTCAATCTCGGCATCGGACTGCCGACCCTGATCCCGAACCACCTGCCCGCTGATGTCCGCGTCACCCTGCACTCCGAAAACGGAATCCTCGGCACCGGACCCTATCCCGCCGAAGCGGAGGTCGACGCCGACCTGATCAACGCGGGCAAGGAGACCGTCACAACGCTGGCAGGAGCGTCGTTCTTCGACTCGGCCACCAGCTTCGGCATGATCCGCGGCGGGCATATCGACACCGCCGTCCTCGGCGGGATGCAGGTCTCGTCCGCCGGCGATCTGGCGAACTGGATGGTCCCCGGCCACATGGTCAAAGGTATGGGCGGGGCCATGGATCTGGTGCACGGCGCCCGTCGCGTCCTGGTGCTCATGGAACACGCCGACAAGACCGGAGCATCGAAGATCGTGCCCCGCTGCACGCTTCCACTGACCGGCGAACGCGTCGTGCACCGCATCATCACCAACCTCGCCGTCATCGACGTCACCCCGGCCGGGCTGCTGCTGCGCGAGTGCGCCCCGGGCGTCACCGCGGCGCAGGTGCGGGCCGCCACCGCGGCCCCACTCGCCGTCGCCTCCTGACCGGCCGACTCCCGAAGGAAATCCATGCTCAATCTCGCCGTTCTGCTCGAGGACACCGCCCGGCGTCGTCCCGATGAACACGCCATCGTTCTCGGCGATGAACGCCTCACCTACGCCGAACTCGACGCCCGCGCGAATCAGGTCGCGGATCTGCTCACCGCCCGTGGCATCGGGCCTGGGGACAAGGTCGCCCTCTCGTGCCCCAATCTGCCGGAATTCCCGGTCATCTACTACGGGATCCTGAAGGCCGGCGCGGTTGTCGTACCGCTCAATATCCTGTTGCGTCCCCGCGAAATCGCCTATCACCTCGATGATTCAGAGGCCGACCTGTACTTCTGCTTCGAAGGCACGAGCGAGCTGCCGATGGGTGAATACGGGCGCGAAGGGTTCCGGCGCGCGGCCCGCTGCCGCCACCTGGTCATGATCACCGCCGACCCGGCCGGATCATCGCCGGACCCGGAGATCGAGACCCTGACCCAGGCGCTCACACAGCGCCCGGAGCGATTCGCCACCGCGGCCAGGCACTCCGACGACACGGCGGTGATCCTCTACACCAGCGGAACGACCGGCCGTCCCAAGGGAGCCGAGCTCACTCATTCGAATATGCTGCTCAACGCCCTGACCGCGAACCGGTTGTTCGACAACACCTCCGCGCGTCACGACACACATCTGGTGGCGCTGCCGCTGTTCCATTCCTTCGGCCAGACCCTCAGCATGAACGCACCGCTCTCGGTCGGTGCGACGCTCGTGCTCATGCCGCGGTTCGATGCGGCGACGGCGCTAGAGCTGATGGAGAAGGAGCGGATCACCTTCTTCGCCGGCGTGCCGACGATGTACTGGGGACTGCTCAACGCCCTCGACGAGGGCATCGACACCGACGGTATCGCGCGCACGCTGCGCAAGGCGGTCTCCGGTGGCGCTGCACTTCCGGTCGACATGCTCTCGCGTTTCACCCAGCGTTTCGGTGTGCGGATCCTCGAAGGCTACGGGCTGTCGGAGACCTCCCCGCTGGCGCTGTTCGCCGATCCGGACCGCGATCCGCGCCCCGGATCGATCGGAGTTCCCGTGTGGGGCATCGAAGCCCGCCTCATCGACGCCGATTGGAACGAGGTCACCGGAACCGGCGGGATCGGGGAAATCGCGCTGCGCGGCCACAATGTGATGAAGGGCTACCACAAACGGGCCGAGGCGACCGCGGAAGTCATGCGCGGCGGCTGGTTCCGGACCGGCGATCTGGCCCGGCGAGACTCGGACGGCTTCTACTACATCGTCGACCGGGCCAAGGACATGATCGTGCGAGGCGGGTTCAACGTCTACCCGCGCGAAATCGAAGAGGTGCTGCTCGCCCATCCGGCGGTCTCGCTGGTCGCGGTCGTCGGCGTTCCCGACGAGCACTATGGCGAGGAGATCAAAGCCTGCATCGTGCGGCGAACCGGCACGACGACAACCGAAACCGAGCTCGTCGAATGGTCCCGTGAGCAATTGGCCGCCTACAAGTACCCCCGGATCGTCGAGTTCACCGACACTCTGCCGATGACCGCCAGCGGCAAGATCCTCAAGCGGGAACTCGTCGCGGCCCACACCGCCACGGCGACAACGGTTCTCGCCCACTGAACAGCTTCCGGCGCCTGACCGCCGGACGCGGGGGCTCGATGCCCCCGCGCATCTCGGGCAAGGACCGCAGGACCGTGCCCGGCTCCATCAAAGACGATGAGGTACCCATGAACATGAGGAAATCCGCGATGGTCGCGGCGCTCGTTTCGACCGCGGTGGCCATTCCCACCGCAACGGCCTACGCGGAACCGACCGCAGGCGACGAATCCGCGCCGGTGGCATACGAAGTCACCCGGCAGGGCGATTCCGCCGTGATCACCGTCAGCGACGGCACACTGCGCCGTTCCGACGAACAATTGGTGCTCTTCGACCGCCACGACCGACCCGTCGCCGCGCTCCCGTTGACCTACCGCGTCGACGACACCGCCTACCCGGTCACCGCCCGAGTCGACGGCTCGACCGCGACCCTCACACCGTCGAAGGCCAACCCACAGCAGATCACTCGGGTGAACGCTCGCGACATCGTCACCGTCGACCAGGCGGCAACCCAAGTGGCCGAATCCTTTACACCCCGTGATTCCATGGCCCTGGGCGCATTCGCGCAACGCGTCGCGATCGGTGCCGCCGTCAGCGCGGTGCTCGGCGCCGTCCTCGGCGCCGGTGTCGGCTGCCTGGTCGGCGGCGCCGCCGGCGCCGTCATCTCCAGCCCGGTGATCGCCCTCCTGGTGCCATTCGTCGGCGCCACCATCGCCGGCTGTGTGCTCGGCATGGCAACCCTGGGCGCAGTCGGCTCCATGGCCGGCATCGTCCTCGCCGGCGGCCCCGTCACCCTCTTCTCCGCCATCCAATACTTCTCCACCATCCTCACCCCCTGCCCACCCGAACTCCCGTACTGCAAGGACCCGGCCCAGCCGGCGGCACCGGCGAAGTAGTCGTCAACCCATCCGCACACGCCGAAACGAATCCCACGACCTCCGCGACCCTGCCATGACGCGCCCGGCAGGCTCGTGGAGATCGCGGCCACCAAACCCCGCGCCCACCTTCGAGGAGCACCTGGAGCGCACACCCGAGCGGGAGGTGCGTATTGAAATATGTTGCACAACAACGCCTCTCAACATAGGCATGTACGTACAACAGCTTGCGCAGACGGTTGCCCCCCGAAATCGATCCGAACTCCCCAGAGAAACGCTTCGACGCAGCCACCCGGGTTGCCTGGGTTGGAGACAGGGACGACGAGCGCCGACGGGCGAGTTCGCCCCCACGACCTTCGGAAACACCCACGCCAGCCGTCCGGTTCGCGCAGGCATTCGCTTCAGCAACTCCGGAAGCTACTGGGCCACGCTTCGATCCGGACCACGCAGCAGTACGCACATTTGGGAGATAGCCAGTGGCACTCGTCCGGCTAGCACTCGGTTAACGACTTCTGCCCCACGTTTGCCCCACGACGTGGGGCAACCTCAGAACGTGCCCCACGAAGAACAGGTCGTGACCTGTTCTTTCAGACGTGGGCGCAGAGGGGTTCGAACCCCCGACCGCTGGTGTGTAAAACCAGTCTGACGAATCTAACCTGCCCAAGGCTCCGACCTGCCCGTTCTCAGCCTCCCGTCGGTGCTGCTCAGGGCACATGACGACTTCGCCGATCGGACAGACATGGACTCAGGCACCCTTGTCTGGACACCTGTCTGCAACATGTTTTGCTACATCGGAGCCGCCTGCTGCTACACGTCGGCCGCCAAGAAGGTGCCATCACAGAGACCACAGATGATCGGTCCGGCGCCATAGGCACCAAACGAAACCCGAATCTTCCGTCCGCAGTCGCATTCGCCGGTCAACCCGTTGTTGTTGGACTTACGGCCACCGCGGCGTTCTGGTTCGCGCCGGCGGTAGGCAACCAAGGCGAAGGCGAGCTCGTCCAGGACGCTGCGGTACTGGTGGCGGGTCTGGTCCGGCACCGTGGTGACTGACCATCCGATCTTCGAATGCTGCGTGAGCGCAAGTCCGAGTTCTTCACCCAGGGCGCGATATCGCTCGTTGTGCCAGCGGCCCTGGCGGCTGGTGTCTTTGATTCCGCGCACGACCGCGAGTCCGTGGGCAGCCTCGTGTAGCAGGGTGCCCAAGACATCGGCCGAACCGTGCTGGAGCCCCTCCCCGGCTATGAACAACTCGTGTAGCTCATACTCGCCACGCACCCATCTGTTCGGCGCGAAATGCCCTAGCGTCAGACCGCTGCCATTGGTCGAGCCGGACCCGACGGTAAGCACAACGTCCGGAACGTCGGGATGGTGTGATCGGATTGCGGCCCAGGCGTCTTCCAGCGCGACGACCAGTAGTCCGGTGATGGTGTCGGAATCGGCCATGGTCTCCGGGTCCTTCCGCGAGCTTGACACGTACGTGTCAACCGGCGGCCCAACGGTTTTGACATGTACGTGTGAATGGGATGGAAGACCCGTCGAGAGCGTGGATTCCCTGGGCGCGCGCCGCGACCTCGACGGGGCAGGCCCCGCGGCCTGCCCCCACCGCCTGCCCGCCGTGCCGCAGAGGCTCCCGGCCTAGGACGAATTTCCGATCACCACATCGCCACCGGCATACCGGTCCGCCGGTCGGAGAATCGTCCTAGGACGCGGAGGGGCGGCGCGGCTATCATGCGGCGCGCGCCCAGGGAATCCACCAGCCGCACAGCACCTTCGGGCTGGACCTAGCACCGGACTGGCAAACGCGACCGATCCCACCCGACAGGCCATCTCGGCGCAACTCGAAGCACCGGACTTCACCACCGCGCCAGCGCTCCGGAGCTCACCATCTACGGGACCGTCACGTACGCACTCCACGTCACTGAACACCACCACCTATCCAACCGCAACGCTCATTACCCAACACAACCACTCACTTCCTACCCCTGAAACCTTTTACCCACCTTTCAATTACCCCCGACACTTCTCCTTCTTCACTCACTTGCTCCCCTCCTATGGATCACCAAGTACACATTGATGTGGGTACTTGGTGATCCATAGGAGGGGAGCAAGTGTCACCGCAGGTCAGCCTGCGTGTCGGGGGGTGCGAAACACGCGTCAAACTAGGGCACCGACCTGCCCCGTTTTACACACGTTCTTCCGCGACGTAGCGAGTAGATCGCTAGTTTCGCATCCCACAAGGCCGACTTTCGCGTGTCTTTTACGTGGGTACGGAATCACGAATCCTGCTGATCGACAGGCTGATTCCGGCACTTCGCCGGACTGGCCGGCGTCGGCAGGTGGTTCCGAATCGGATGCCAGGCGCGTCCGGGGCGGGGTGAGGCGCGCGATCTTAACGGCGTCGCCCCTCCGCGCCCGAGGACGAATTTCCCACTGCGGTTTGTCGCAATCGCGGCGGTCTGGAAACCGGAAATTCCTCCTCGGCCGGGAGCCTCTGCGACGCCGAGATAGGCAGGGTGCCGGGCAGGCGAGGCCTGCCCGTCGTGTTCACGCGCCCCACCCCTCCCCTCTGCAAACGCTCTGCTCTCTACCGGGATGCCAGACATGCGATCGTCCGCACCAGGTTCGCCAGCCCGGTTGTCGCACAGCCGATTCCGAATCAGGCTCCCGACAGCGCGAACACCGACGGATCGAGGCACACGACACATGAACACGACATGCACGCTCGCAACGCTGACCGTCTTATGGTCCATCCCCGTCGGCATCCAGGATCTCGGTCGGCGGGTCGCGGCGCATTAGAACCCTGAGGATGGGGCTGGCTGCGCCCAGGTCCGCGAACAGCCATGACCTAGCCGAAGGATTTACGCCCCCATCACTGTCATGTTCTCCAAACGTGGCGGCGCTGCAATAAGAACGCTCGGCTCCTCAGAAGCCCCTTCCCAGTCCTCGACCCAATACAGGGCTCCAGCAAGAACATAACCAGCCCCATTATCTCCCCTCAAGGCATAGACGCGACGGTCACCTGGATCGCAGTTCAGGAGATTGCAAAATTCTTCAATCTCCGCATTATCGGCAAGCGATACCTTCAGGGGAAAATAGTTCTGATGTACAGCAATCGCCGCAACGTTCTTGAACAGAATTTCTACGTTCGAGCCATATTCGAGAACTTCCCCCGAATCGTATCCAAGTCTATTGCTACGAAACAGCACTTGCGAGTGCCCCGCAGTGTAACTCAGATGGAATTTCCGATTGAACTCAAGCGGAAGCTCTCCTGGGATAATCTGCATTATTCCCTTTCTATGCCGCACGGAAGATTTGGCGTCAACTTACGTAGGGATTTGGTATAGGCATCTGATTCTCATAGAAGTCAACTTGACTCAAGACCCCCATCTCGGCGAGTGTGGCCAATTCCCATTGCGTATACGAAGCTGTATTGAATTGCTTGGCAAGAATCGCCGTTTCGAGGATCATAGCATACCCCCCTTCCTTACCAGGAAGACCGTCGAGCGCGAATGATATCCTCATCGCCGGGTCACCTACCGACAGACGGTAGCCACCCATCCTTACTTCATTTTGCCAGTCAAGCGAATTTAGCAGATTCCTGCCACCGAGCTTGATTGTCAATTCTTCGAGGCCATACGCCTTCATTCCCAGTACAATATGATCCCGACCTCTATTGTCTTGGCCGCCAGGATTCTGAGTGGTCGGTGCCGTCTGGGTCGATGTTTTCGGGTTCGTATTCTTACTAGGCGGAGGCGCGACGCACTCGCTAGGATTCTTGCCAGTTATGCCGTCCCAGAAATCCCCGAGCCAACCATCATGGGCGGGTTCAACGTTTTTTCCGGTGAGATCGAGATTATTGATCGGGTCAGCTTTGGCGTATTCGTACGCGTTGGACGAACCGCCCTCTACAGGATCGGTTTGAAGAAACCGACCAAGCACGGGCAGATAGGTGCGCGCCCCCATTTCCAGGGCTTGTTGACTGCCAAGGTGTTCGATCGGCACTGTGTGCTGACCTAGGAATCCCAAATCCATGCCACCCTGCATAGTTGACGGAATCGGAATATCGCCGATTGCCCCGCTAGCTGGATCAATATTCTGGCCGTACGGATCGTATAGGTGAATATTGCTCGTGCGGGCGCCGTTGTCGCCGGCAGTGAATAGTACGCTGCCCTGGACGTTCGGGTACGACCAATTTGATGCTTGGCCCTGTCCGTATGTCTTCGTCACTACCACCCCACCGCTCAGAGTGAGCACGCGCTGGAGTAGATTCCCGCTGCCGTCAAGAATCAACTGCGGGTTACTTGCTGTCGGGCTTGTGTACCCGAACCGAGTCGTCCCGTTCCCTGAAGGGGCACCCTGCACTACTCGTGCGAGCAACCGATCGGCCACATCCCGCGTGTAGGCAATATTTGTCCCGGACGCAGTCTTAGTTGACACGTGCCGACGTGTCGAGTCATAGCCGAGAATGTCACCGTTGATATGAGTGACGTTTCCGTACACGTCGTAGTCGAACGACATCGGGTTCGCACCGCTAGTCGACAACAGCCGGTCCACGTTGTCGTAACAATAGGTGGTATTTGCAGGTGCTGCTCCATCCCATATATCGGTGAAGCTGGTGCGGTTGGTGTCAGCACCAGCCGCGGCGTTCGGACCACACCCGCCGCTGGATGCGAAAGCGTAGCTCAGCTGGTGGTGCGGCACCGACGCCGCTACCAATCGCCCCACTCCGTCATATGTGTAGGAGTTCGAGTACGTACTACTGGAATTTGCTGAGTCGGTCAGGGTTTCGTCGATGATCCTTCCATGCGAGGACCGGTTCACAGCATCAGTAACCAATGAGCTGGGCGTCTTCCAGTTCAATGCGGTTACCAGGCCCGCATCACTACGTGCGATGGCATCCAGTCGGGATCCGTTCCCATAATCGACGCTTTGCAATTGACCGACATTGTCGTAACCAGGGGTCGCAACGGTGGTTCCGTCCAAACTGACCGTGAGTAGCCGCGACGCGGCATCCCACGTGAAGTTCACTGTGCTCGAGACACCCTTAGCCGTCGATGTAAGACTGGACTGACGTCCATAACCATCGTATGTGGTCGTCGTTACCACACCACTCGCGTCGGTGTAGGAAACAACTCGCCCCAGTAGGTCAAAAGTGGTTGCGACGGTGCCACTTTCGTCAGTCTCAACCTTCGCCAGCGGGTTGCCGTTCACCATGTGGTTGCGGGTGATCTTCCGTCCGGGTTGGCTTCCTTGCGCCGGGAAACTGCCCTCCGTCACGCGACCACGGGCGTCAAAACTGAGACACGACCACGGCTCAGCGTTCACTCGCGATGCAACGACACGGCCAGCACCGTCGTACACCGATTCTGCTGTATTAGCCTGGCCAGAACCGTCCTTCGCAGCCTTCACGATCTTTGGCAGGCCAGCCTGGTTCACTGGCGATGACGAGGAATCACACGGATTCGCTCGCAGCTCTGAATCACCGTAATAGGTGGTCACACTCCGCTTATCCGGATTCGTGACGTCACCGGATGGAAGAGCACCAGCGATCTTGCGCAGATACCCGTTGCCTGGGCTCTCAAAGGCATTGTGCTCGACCAGGTTGAGACCGCTCGGGTCCCAGGTCTGGGCGGTCACCAGACCATAGACCGGATCAATCCCGTTGATCGGATCGGAATAGCTCGTGAGTGTCTTGCCTGAAGGTGCGCGCTCTGTACCGCCGCCAGAGCTATCGTCATCAACCTTGCTTGTCGGCGATCCGTACCGCGGTTGCAGGTATTGGCCCGGGATGGTCGCCAGCCCCCCGCTGCCTGGTGTGGCCCAAGTTAGGTTCAGCGCACCGGTCTTGCCGCTGCGGTTGTAATATTCAACCCGAATACGGTGCCAACTGCCAGCAGTGCTGTTGTTGTACGAACCGGAGACTGTGGCGTTTGACTTGTCGGTCCAGCTGTCCACAACGCGTACGTCGTCGATCCACAGCCGCACACCATCGACCGCAGTGAAACCCACTCCGTAGGTGCCCGATGACGGGAACTGGATTTCGCCGGTGAACCGCGCAGACCAGCCAGCTGAGTTCGCCACTGGCGGGGTACCGCCCCAGTTCGCCGACAGAGACCCGTCTTGAGTGCCGACGCCGGTCTGCCAGATTGCTGGAATCCCAGACAATGTTGGGTTACTGTACAGCGCCGCCGAGAGACCGACTATACCTTCGTCGTAACCCAAATGGGTGTGCTGAACCGTCGCCTTGCACGCCGGAGTCGGCGTCTGACCGTTGAAGCACGAAGTGGGCGCAGGACCGTAGTTATCAACTGGCCGATCGGCGTAGTCGTAGACCGTAGTTGAGCGACGACCCGCAGCATCGACAGACGCAGTCACCTTGTCCTGCGCATTCCATTCCGTCGTTGTTGTCACACGATTGGCGTCAGTCGATGAAAGGGCACGTCCGGCGTCGTCATATGTGACGGTCCGGGCAGGCGGATTTACCGCTAGCCCCGGGATCGAGACGTACGCCCTTCTATTCGGAATATCGTAGCTGTAGATGCGATACAACCTCGCAGCCGCATTGTTGTTGCTGCCGTCAGCTGCCGCACTTGTGATGTCGATCGGCCGCAGCGTTGAAGGCGCATAAGGTGCGTCCTGGAACTCGTCGTAATCTATCGTTGTGCGGTCGCCTTGGCCGCTGAACGAGGTCTGTGTTGCCAACCAGTCATTCATCAAAGCACTGCGTGTCTGATAGAGCGGCCCGACGCTGGCGATCAGGGAAGCAACCGTCAACGCGTCGCGATTCTGCTGCACCGCCCCGACGGCGGTGCTCTCATCTGTATAGATGAAATCCCGTACCTCGCCGCCCGGGTTCTCGATCCGGTCCAGTGTCTGGGCGAGTGAGTACCACAGCCGGGTTTCTGTGCCGTCCCAGTACTTGATGCGGCACAACATGTTCAGCGGCGCGGACGATGCCGAGCCAGAAGGACCGGACGCTCCGCCATAGCAAGAGTTGCTCTTGTCAGTGTTGTAGAACAGCTGATGGGAGCGGCCCGATACCGGATCCTTAATCTGGGTCAGCCGTGGGGGTGAGCCACTGTAGAGGTACTGCAGCGCAGCCGGCTTCTTGGAGTCCTCCACAGTCGTGACGGTGGCCAATGTGCCGTCGGGGTTGAACACCGACGCGGTGCCGTTCTCGGTCTCTGTGATCAAGCCGTTTGCATCGAACGCCAGCACCCCATCCTCGTCGACCGGCGGGATGTAGCCACCTTCCGATGCCTTCGACCAGGTATGGCTTGCGCCAGTTCCATCGGTCAACACCACCGCCCCGTCGAGCTGCTCGGCCTTGATGTACCTCGCACCAGCCATCGACAATGTCCACCCGCCTGGAAGGGGAGGCGCGTCAGCTGAGAACAACATGCTGGATGGAGCGATCATGGGACTCAAGTTGAACGAGCGCGCGGTGGCGGGACCAGTGGCGCTACGCACGCACAAGACCATCATCGGCGCCACACCCGCACTACGGTGATACACCTCAGCTTTTATCGAAACCCGCTGCCCTGCAGCCAATGTAAAGTCCTGCGAAGACTTTGCGTCAGCGTTCATGAACGCGCCGGCGACGGCAGTCTTGGCGTTCGGTTCGTCCAGGACCAGCTTGCCATCCACCCAGATCCGGGCACCGTCCTGATGCGCTGCGTCGAACCGATAGTCACCGCCGACCGGCGCTTGGAACATGCCTTCATAGCGGATCACGTACCAGGTCGGATCCAGCGCCGGGGCCAACGGAACATCTACGCCAGTTGGAAAGTTCGACACCGGTCCAAACAAGCCGTGTTTTTCCAGGTCGATCTGCGGCTCGGTCCGCACCATCACCGGCGTCTTCGCTGGGGTGCCGGTGTGGGTCGGGTCGTTGAAATACGATGCCCGCACACCCTGAGGCAGCCCACTCCGCGAGTTGTAGGCGAGTTTCACGCCTGCATCTCCGCCGACCGAATGGAACGTCGGTCCCCCACCTTCGGCGTATAGGTTTCCGTTGTACAGGTTGACCTTCACACCAGAAAGCTCATCCATCGGCGAGACCTTCGAGTCTCCCATGCGTGCATCGAACTGGAAATGGTTGAGCCACTGTGGAGTCGTCATTGTAACCCCGCCCGACAAAGCAGTTACAACCGTCCAGGTGTATTTGCCGCCGTCATGCAGGACATGCTGAGGAACCGTCCATTGCGGGGTCGTCAAGCAGCCCGAATCGACCGTCGAGCCGGACATCCCATCAGCGCCAGTCCAGATCTTGAAGCAATACAAGGTCGCATCACCGGACGGGTTCGTCACTGGATTCACCGACAGCGTCGGGTTGTCGGCACCGATAACCGCTTGATCGGCCGGACTCACCGGCGTCGTCGCCGGCGGCGGGGTGCCGTAATCAACGATCAGGCTGGCCTTCAAGGCCTTGAACGAGGGGTCGTTCGTTTCCCCGCCGGAGAGCAGGAACCACGCATTAGTGTCCTTCGCAGCGACCCGACCGGAGACGTAGTCAGTCAACGCCTGCGACTGCATCGACCCGACATCGCCGATCGGCCCCGACGCCAACTGGGTACCGGTCGCGTTGTAGCCGAGCGGGCTCGAAGCCTGATACAGATTCGAGCTGATTGGTGCAGAGACGCCGGTAGTGCCGGTGCGCTGGAAATCCATCCGCGCCCCCACCACCGCCTTCCCGTACAACGGGGTAAAGTCGAATCGGAAACCCGACCGCCAGAAGACGTTCGAGCCCAGGTAGGGCTGGTTCCCAACCTCGATACCACACGTGTTAATACACGCAGGAGCGTTGTTGGACGAGTAGGCGCGGGTTTCAGCAGTGCCACCGAATCCGTAGGTGTAGGTCGGGTCAACGGTGATCGGAAAGACGCGCTTCTTGTCCGTCAGCCAGCCCTTGTCCACCGACACCGTCAACGACCATGCATCACCCTTACGAGCCAGGGAGTACTTGCCGCCAGTGCGAGCGGTGGTCTTGGACTTGTCTTTGCTGCCCGTGTTGGCCGAGTCGAATACTTCGATCGGCGGCAACGCCGCCACCTGCTCACCCTTAGCATCAGCGATAACGACGCTGTCACCCTCGACCTTCGGCGTCAGCCCGTTGCCCAGCCTGAGGGTGAACACCCACTTGCTGTCGCCAACAGCCTTGGCGCTCTTGATGATGACCGCTTCTTTGACTGCACCCGGCTCCACCGTGTACACGAGATCCTGACCCGACAAGACCTCCGGATAAGAGACAGTCGAATCCTTCACCTTTCGCGAAGCCTTGCGCGCACCGTCCAATGACAACGACAGTTGGACGCCGGCCGAGTCGACCTCGACCAGCTTCGGATCGTCCGCCGTCGGCGCAAACTGCGCGTGCGAACCATCGCGAGCCACGGAAGCCTTCGCGTTCGGCTTATCCACAACACGTGTATCCATCGCCTGCCAACCGCCCCGGCCATCGGACACGCTCACCGGAGTCTGCGACAACACCAGCGAGTGAGAGCCGTCCTTGTTGGTGTACTCGACCGACTTCTCGGTCCGCGCCGACTCCTTCGAAGTCTTCGAGTCGAACGCCGACTGCGATGCACCCAACAACGGCCGGAAATCACCTACAAGTGAGGGCTTTTCCGGTTCCCGCTTCGGAGTCTTCTTGCTGTCGACCGGTTTCATCAACGGCATATTCCGCGCCGCATCAATCACATGCTTGTTCGCCGATGTCGGCGTCACGATCACGTGAACCGTCTGGGCCGTCAAAGCCACCGCCAGGATCGCGACCGCGACACTAAGCCATATTCGCGCGCGGGGTGTTCGACCACACGTGCTTCCACAATCGAGTTTTCATTTCCCCAATAAAGAGTTATGCCCCATACGAGGCGGAACAGGAAGAGATCGGTATGTGCTGACGAATTTGCAGCTTGCTGCTTGATTAAGCTCGTCCCTGCTACGACAGGCCACTCAGCCGTCGTAACCTTTTGCGGCGGTGCGCACTTGGGTGACGTAGGCCGAGGAGTGGTTATAGGCGAGGATGGCTTGGCGCCAGCCCCTCGCGGTGGCCAGGTCCCCGCCGGACGCACAGAGATAGCGGCCGGCAGCCAGCGCCGCATCGTCGATATTATCCGGACTTCCCGAAAGGTCCGGGATAGCAACCGGTTTGGCCGATTCGAGAGCGGAAGCGAGGGCGCCGTAGTCGGTGGATGCTCGAATGCCCCAACGTTTCCAGGTGTCTGGGATGAACTGAAATGGTCCCATCGCTCGTGCGTATACGACTTGCCCGCTTCGGGACGTGGCGGCGGGATCAAGGATGACGGCGTTGCCGTCGGTGCCGTTCAGCGCGACACCCCGAATCGGTGGCAGCACTGACCCGTCGGCGGTGATGGTTGCGCCCCGGAATCGTGCGTGATCGCTTTCCACACGAGCGATCCCGGCAAGCGTGGTCCAACCTAGATGACAACCTGGTTGGGCTTTGGCCATCACCACGGCCGCATAGCCGTAGGCCTGCAGCGCCCGTTCCGGTATGCCGTGCTTGTTGGCTCGCGGTCGTGCCCAATCGTGAAGCTGGTCGAGCCTGTTGCCCACTGAGTCCAGACGGATGGCAGGAAGCTGACCAACGTAGTCTGGCGCGACGGCATCGGGAATTCGGCCCGCTTCTGCGCCGCATCCGGCGACAGCCACCACGACTGCTGAGAGCAATAGGGACAAGCGAGTTGCTGCCGAAATGCGGCATCGCTGTCGAAACCAAGGCTGCGTCGCGCTTCTGTCGGAATCCACTTGTGCACAGTTGCTTTCGTGACGGGTCGCTAGCTGCATGGCCGAGTAGTGGTCGTGGGCCGGGTGGTGGTCGGTCGCGGCGTGGTGGATGGCTTCGAGGCCGAAATGGTGGTTGACGGTATCGAACGCTGCGAGCTCGAACTGGGAGGATGTGCGACCGTCGCCGTTACTAGTGGCTGTATGGACTTCTTCGTCGCCATGGGAGGGGTACTGCACCGCGGAGCGGTCGAAGCTGACGGCAACTGAGTCGTGGGCGGAACTGTGGTGGTAATCGGAGACGGCGTCGTCGTGGCAGGGGGCGTGGTTGTAGTCACCGCGGTAGGCGACGTCGTAGCTGGTGCCGACACCGATGGGGAAGCAGCTGACGGAAGGACGGTGGATACCCCCGGGGTGTCAGCGGTCACTGTGACCGTCGTCGTTGTTGTAACCGGGTCCTGGGTGACCGTTACCGTGGTGGGAAGTGTTTGCCCAGGGTCGAATTGCGGTGTGGCCCCCAAGGACAGGGTCGCGCTCATGCTGATGGACACGCTGGGTCCAACCGATGTGGTCGGCGTATCCGTGGTTGTAGGAGGCACGCTAGTAGTCGTGTCCGGTGTGGTGGTCGGCTGAACTGGATCCGTCATCACGGGCGAATCGCCAATACCGGGAACCTCTTCAGCAGGACCTCCGGCCGGGTCGGGCCCTAGGGTGTCGACAGGCACCGGCATATCGCTCGGTGTCAGCGAGGTGTCGGCGAGACCAATAGCAGGCGTAGTCGATCCGTACTGGCTGGATGTCACGTCGTCGTAGCTTTGTGTCTCCGAAGGCTCGGAGATCTCCGTCTCTGCGCTGGCCTCCTGGCTCCCACCCTGCGACTCCGCGGCGGCAACGACACCGAGTACGAGGCTCAACAACGCCGCAACGGCTGCCGCCTTCGGGAGATGACGACGGAATTTTCGAGACCCCAGTAGTCGAACAAGGCGCTGCCATTTCTCCGATCTCTCGAATCGGCTGAAGATCCGCTGCCAGAACACGAAGCCCACGACCTCATTAATGAGTCGTTGCAGCCAACCCACACGTGCCGACACCGGCCGGTCAGAGAGCTGGGTGCTGCCGGCGGCCGGATTGCAAGGGTCAGAGTGGGGCTCCCCTAGTCGCCAGTCGGGAAGGGCGATGACCTCGGTGGCATCGGGGTCGGCCACCTCGGCCACCGGAACAGAATGGATCTCAGTCGCTTCCGGGTCGGCGGCAGCCATCACTGGGGCGATGATCGGCCCAATCGTATCGGAATCGTCTCGACTTGATTTGTTGCTGTCCAATGGTGCCCCCAAAGTAGTTTCCCGTTCCGTAATGAGCCGCGACCCCGAATAGGACCCGAGGAACGAACTCATAGGTGTCAGGCAATGTTGAAGAACGTCAACCGATAGATGTCAGAGGAATTTCTTGAGCGAAATGGCGCAGAAAAGCACCGCGGACGCAAGAGACCCGTTCTCAGCGGTCGACGTCGATTGGTGCAATTTGCGATTCCGATCGATCAAATGTGTCGTTACCGACGGGAGGATAAGCGGATCGGATCTCGTAGGATCAAGGTTATGCGGCCGCTATCGGTGCAGTACAGCACAGCTGGTCGTCTATCCATCAGGAGCCGGTGAAGGCACTGTGGATAACTCGGCCGAAGAAGCCCTCGATCGCGCTCTCAGCAGAACTGGAAACTCGTCCATCTGAATGCCCTGAGTTGAGCGATCCGCCAGCCGCGGATTCGCTGAACGAGGGACCTGTCAGTGAGTAACCGCCCCGTCGACGAACTGCTAATCGACGAACCACCGGTAGACAAACCCGGGGTTGACACATCCACGCCAGAATCGATCAGCGGGTGGGCCAACTCGAACCCACCGGCTGCCAACGGAAGACCCTGTGCTACAGCAACGGTTGCTGGCAGCAACAGTGCGCCCGCCACAACTGAGGCAACGAGTCCCACTACGGACCGGGCGCGACTTGGTCATAGGAATTCCCCTCTCCTCTAAGCGCAATGAAAGTGCAGTGCGGCAGGCCCTGTTCGGGTGCCGCATACCCTCGGCCGTCCGCGCTACACGAAGCGACGGTTCACATGTTCTTCACAGGTGGGCCTCAGGAACCTCATAGCGACCAAGACTGTGCAACGCGTTGGAACAGAACGCAACTCAAGCAACGACGGACAGCAGCAATGCCAAGCGTCCTGGCGATCGATCAGTTACCAAGCGAAATTCGGACGTTGACACGGTCCCGCACCAGATTGACCACCCCCACATGGCAGAAGCCTCTGATGGGACGACGAAGGAGCTCGAACCGAGGACAACTCATAGCAATCAGAATTGCTTCACCCCAACACCCCGCCAGCTTTGACCTTAAGCGCTGAACGAATACTGTTGCACACCAACATTTTTCATCCGTCATGAGGCGCCGAGCAGGCCACGGTCAGGTCCACGCAGCGACACAAATTGTCACAGAACTCGACCATTAGCTCCACACACTCGCCACGACGAGACCCATGCAGCTCCCATGCCTTCGAAAACATGCGAAGCACCCGCTTCAGACACACCCCAAATGTGTGTTGCCAATCTCCGTACTTCGAAGCCGCCGAGCGCTCATTGACACATGGCCGCGCCAATGTCAACGCCCGAAATCACCATGACCCGAATGACTCCGAATGACTCCATGGGTGAACAAGAGGTTTCCAAAGGATGTCCAGACGCAGCAAACCGGTCCGTCCACGCTCAACAAACATCGATGTGATCTTTCTGACAGTGCAGTGTTTCAAATAGCCGCGTATATGTTTCTTCTGCGAAGTAACTTGCGCGGCAATAGGTGTCGCCAACGAGTTGACGAACTCCATGGCCAACTTTCGGTTCGCCGCCGCATGGCTTCGCGCGACATTTGATAGAGAGGCCAGGCCGTGCAGATCGCCGAACGCTCGCTCGCGAACAGCGACACCCAAACCATTTCCGCTCAACCGTTCTCCTCAGCACGGGAGCGGCGCAGGAATGGGAAGTTGTCGTGGGCATGTGAACGGCCCGAGATCGGTGTACACCTCCGGCGACGCCGCGAGGCGCTTGGCCTAACGCAGGAAGAGGTCGCGATCGCCGCAACAACGACCCTGTCATCCCTGCGAAAATGGGAGGCTGGCCTCCGCAACCCGAGCACAGAAGGTCTTGTTGCCTGGTGCCGCGCACTCGACCTACCCGACTGGATGCTCCGAAAAGTGATCTCACTGGCACTCAATGGCCTCGACACACTCCGGCCGAACACGTCGCCGCACGTCAACGACGACGACCTCGACCACCTTGAGATGTTCGGCGGCCCCGCCTACTACCTCACCTTCCCGCAACTCGACGTGATCGCCGCCAACACAGCCGCCCGGCAGCTCGCCCCTAGCCTCGCACCAGCCTCCCCGGATTCAGACCGACCCACCAATGCCGTCGAGTGGATCATGACAAAGCCTGCCCGTGAACTCCTCGTCAACTGGCCATCCGTCGCAACTCGAATGATCCACACCCTACGAGTCATGGGACCCGGAATGGTCCCGCAATATCGTCTCGATGAAATCTTCAACGCCTGCTACTCCCATTCGCCACGAGAATTCAAGCGATTCTTCGCCGCCGACCTCAGAGACGCCGCCACGGACGATAACGTGGCTCTCGTCCGAAACCCAGCCACAGACACGATCGAGCGATACAGTTGCCGGGCCCTCCGCCCGACACAGCCGATGCACCAGTTCGAACAGATCCAGCTGGTTCGAAGCAGCCGACCACACGGCGCAGCCGCCTGAACTGCTAACGATGGGCCAGGCCCGACAACATGCCCCCAGGCCGAAGAGCCCGAAATACCCACTGCCAGACTGAGCCGACACGGCGACGACTGCGGCCGATAAGTTTCCTCCACCACAACGTCTGCGACCGTGGCACCGGCCTACAGCCGATAGCCCAGAAGCCAGCTCGCTTGGGTAGTCACCGCCAGGTCGTCCATGTCAAGCTAACTGCACCGGCCAGAAGCCACATACACCAGCCGTCGCGCGAGCTCGACTGACCGTATTGATCCGAGCAACCACGTCGGCTGGTCTCCTGGTAGAACAAGGGCGGAGCCCGTGCCTGGTAATGACAGGCACGGGCTCCGCTTGATCAATATTCGGTTGTGGTCGGAGCGTTCAGTCGAACAAGGTCAACTGGTTCTGGTGGGCTCTCCGGTCACAGTCTTCCCGGTAGGTTCTGGCTAGCCGCTGCACCTTGTACTTCGGTAGGTCGAAGTCCACGGTGATCGCGGCCCAGCTCGCACCTCGGTCGTACTGTTCCTGGATCTCCCGCCCGAGCCGTAGCTCCATTCGCCGGCTCATCGGTTTCCTGGCTTTGGCCATGATCGGACACCTCAACCTTCGTAGGCGTCTTCTCGCTGGCACTCACCGTTGTCGATCTCGCACCCGGCTTCCGTGCAGTTATCGCACAGAGTCAGGGTGGTGGCTGTTCCGACGACGATGTCGAAGCAGTCCCGGCATCCGCACCACCGGTAGCACGAGGCCGCGGTCATGACCGTGTCTCCTGCTGCTGGTCGTCATCGGCGTCATTGCCGTGACGGCGGAGTGACTCGGTGCCCCAGGTCTCATAGAGACCGCATTCGGCGCACCAGGCCAGCCGGAATCGAGCCGGATCCCATTGCGACACCGGAACGTCGACCATGGCCGGACCGCACAAGCAGTTCGGCACCGTCGCTTCCGGATCCATGGGGTGGGGTTCGTACGGTTCCCAATGACCGCACTCCGAGCAGTGCCACACCACGAGGGTGTGGTCCTGTCCGGTCCCGCACGCGGCGCCAAGGCGGGTCGGGAAGACATCCATCGGTTCGCCGCAGCACATCATCGGTTCGACCCGATCGATGCGCGTTTGGGTGTTCCATGCCTCGGGCAGCGAACCGCCTCGTGACATCCACCTGTCCAGGCCCTCAACGACTCCGGTGAAGGCATACAACAGGACCCCATGCGGTAGCGGTCGTGAGTCGGCAAGGACCCCAGACCGTCGACCTCAGTGATCAACTCCCTGATCCAGGTCAGGGCAGTGTTGGGATTCATCACGCCCTCCCCGCGGTCCGAGCCCATTCCCACTCTCGGGGCAGGTATCCGCCCTGGGACAAGGAGCGGTCCAGCGCGGCCACGCCATCGGCAAGGTCGATGAGGATGCGGACTGCGTCGTTGCAGTCATAGTCCCGTTTCCACAGCCCCAGTTCGTCTTTGGACTGGAGCAGCCGCCGAACCTCGGCGAGCGCGGTATTCGGGTCCATCACTTGCTCCCGGCCGCCTGCTGTTCCGGGCACAGGTTGTGCTCGGCCTGGAGCGCACCGAGATCCCACTGCAGGCACTGCACCTGATCGAGCAGTTCCTTGCACTGGTCCTTCAGTTCGTCGCGCTCCTTGATCAGCTCGGCCACCCACACGGAATGGCTTTTCGCGTCCGCGACAGCGGGTTCGCTGTCGACGACCGCAGTGCCGTCCTGGAGGGCGTCGGTGACCGCGGCCATCAGTTCCACCAGACCCGGACGGGTCAGTTCGGCCGTCACCGACCGATACTCACCGCCGAGGGCGTAAAGGAACGTGAACCGGAACTGCGCGCCCGGCTGCATGGCCACCATCAGCCGCCCGTAGCGCTCGGCTCGCGCGGCCAGGGTGCTGCGTCCCATCACGCCACCTCCCCGATCTCCGGTGCCGCGGCGGGCACAGGGTGGGCGGTGTGGCTGTCGATGGGATCGACCTCGTGGACCCAGTAGACCTCGATTCCGTCGTCGACCAAGTCGATCGCCGCACCGCAGTGCTCGCACGGGATCGGCTTGGCGAGGACGGGTTCGTGGTCGTTGATGGAATACGGTTCGTGGGTCCACCAGTAATCATTGCTGTTGGACACCAACGCGATCCGACCACCACACCGGTAGCAGTGCACCGGATCCTCCGGCGACGTCAGCACGGTGCCGTCCACAGTGACGGGCGCCGCGTCGTCGACCTCGTTGTCGATGTCGCCGGCCGTGGTGATCGGTTCGAAGGTCGCGATCGCCGCGGTCAGGTTGTCCCGCAGGGTGCGGGCCTCCCCAACGCTGAGGTTGGCGAACATCCCTTCGAAGGTGGTGTCGAACCGCCAGCGAATCTGGATGTCACCGCGGCAGTCCTCGGCGGACAACAGTTCGACCGTGGCATCGGGCATCCTGTGCCAATGCATTTCGATCATTCCGCGGCCGCCATGACCGGATCCGTCCGCGCAGGCGTGTGCCGAGGTCCCCAGGTACGCCATGATCAGATTCCTTTCTGGGTGTTGTGGTGAATGGCGTTGTGCCACAAAAGGATGTTCATCAGAACTCCTCCAGCGGCCGCGCGTCGGGACCGAAGTAGCGCGGGATCCCATTCGGGAACGGGTCACGCACCCAATCCGGCACCGAGTCCTGACCGTCGTTGCTGGTGAACGACTCGCAGTGCTCCAGCGTCGTGATCAACGCCTCGGCCAGCGCAGCGGCCTCAACGAGACTGAGGTACGCCTGTACCCCGGTGTCGGGGTCGGGCTGCCACGCGAGAACGACCGCCGGGTCGGACTCGCCCAGGTCCAGCACCACGTTGGTGGGCAACTGGTGCCAGTGCTGGGTCGACTTCTTGCCGTTGGGCTCCTCGGCCCGGCTCAGTGCGCACGCCATGATCAGGCCACCTCATCCGCGCTCGGCTGGAAATCGCTGAACGGGTCATCGCTGACACCGGGAGCGTTCCCGTCCTTCGGATTCGGCCGCCCGCCATTGCGGTTCTTGGACCGGACCGGCCTGGCCACCGCGTATTTCAGCGACGTCCCCACCTCGTCGGCCACCAACTCCATGACGGTGCGCTTGACGCCGTCGCGGTCGGTGTATTCGCGCTGGGACAGCTTCCCGACCACGATCACCCGATCCCCCTTCGACAGGGAATCAGCGACGTGCTCGCCGGCCTCGCGCCACTGGGTGCAGCGCAGAAACAACGCGGCACCGTCCTTCCACTGCTTGGACTTCGAATCGAAGACCCGCGGGGTGGAAGCGACCGTGAAGTTGACCACCGCGTCACCCGTTTCATTCATGAAACGAACGATCGGGTCGGCGGTCAGGTTGCCAATGATGGTGAGAGTCGTCTCTCCGGACATGTCATAACTCCTGAAAGTTGTTGAAATAATTCAGATTCCGAAACCAGTGGTCTCGGTGAGGTTGTCCAAGCCTCAGGGTGTGATGCCAGGGCATCACGGGCGTTGCAGCTGTCGTATAGCGGTTCCTCCATTTCTGTGTTGTTGTTAAAAACCCTTGGGGCACAGCAGTTCTGCTACGCCTCGGCCTGCATCCGCGCGGCCCACTCCGCCCACACAGCCTCCGAGCGAGTCTGTTCTGCGGCGGGCCGCGGCGCCTGGGAGTCCTGCTCGGCCTCGGCGGCGGCCTGCGGTGTCATCGACGTGCCGTGCCCCTGGTCGGCTTCGGGGTGGTGTTCCTGCCGCTGCCCCGCCCTGGGGCGGGGCTTGTGGGTCTCGCGGAATGCGCCGTAGCCGTTGGCCGCCGTGGCCGGGGTCTGCTCGGGCCGCAGCTGGCTGATCTCGCCTTCGAGGCGTTCCAACCGCCCGGCGAGGTCATCGAAACGGCGGGCGTTCTCCTGCCGCAGCTGCGCGATCTCGGCGATGGTCGGCTGCCCGGTCGTGGTGGCTGCGGCGTGGGTGAGGCGTTCGCGGTGCTGGTGTACTCGCTGCTCGCTCGCGGCGGCCGTCAGCCGGGCCCGGACTGCGGCGTCACCCGTGATCGGTTCGAACACGTTGCGGGCGACCGGCTTCGACGGATCGTTGTCGATCCCGTCGAGCGTCTGCACGATCTGGCCGCGCTGCTCGGCAGTGAGCACGGTGTCGTGGATGGTGTGCTCGATGCTGGCACGCAGCCCGGACAGGTAGGCAACCCCGGTTGCTTGTTCCTCGGCCGAAGCGCCAGCGGTGGCGCGGCTTCCGGCGGCACGGGATTCGCGCTGGTATTCCTCGGTGCGGGCCTGGTACCAGGATTGGGTGGTGTTGATTTCGTGGGTGAGGGTCTTCTGAGCGTCGCGCAGTTCGGTGACGAACTGCTTGTAGTCGGCGCGGGACAGGCGGATCGATCCATCGGCGCTGGCGCGTTGGATCCGCTGCAACAGCTGCAAGATCAGCGCCGCCAGCTGCGGCCAACTGCGCGCCAGTTCATCGACTTCGTTACCGGACATCAGATTTCATTCCTTCCTCAAGTGGGTGAGTGATCGGGCGTTCAGGCGGTGGCCTCACCGGGGGCGGCGGTGCGGCGGCGGGCGGCGGCGCGCCAGGCCCGCCAGCGGGCGCGGGCCGGTCGGGATTGGGTGAAGCAGAATCGCGACGCCGCGGCGAAGGCGCTGCCCCCGTGGGCGGCGATGGCGTGGGCGGCGATGGTCGCGTCGGGGCGGCCCAGACTGATCCACGCGCCGTAACCGATCCAGCCCACCAGCCACGACACCAGCGGGACCACGGCCGCCGCCGGTGCACCGGACACGGTGATCACCCACATCAGCGGGCCCGTGATGGCGATCGCGGCCAGGAATGGGCGGGCGCCCAGGGCCTTTCGGCGGGCTCGTGTCGCCCAGGTGGGGCGGGTCAGTTCGGCGTGTTTGATGCCGGAGGACTCCATGAGCGCTTGCAGCTCACCGTCCCAATCGATGCCCTTGTTCGTGCTCATGCCAGAACTCCTTGATGGTTGTCGTGATGGTTGGTTTCGATCCCGGACAGCCAGTCCGCGCCGCTGACCGCGCTGGCCGTCGGGTCCTCGGTGGCCGTGCTGGTGTCCTCGGGGGTGTCCGCCTCGGTGGCCAGGTAGCGGCGAATGGTGCGCTTACTGACCGCGAGCTCGGCAGCGATCCGCGCATGCGTCCAGCCCTGGCTGTGTAGTGCGCGGGCCCGCTCGCGGCGGTCAGCCGCATCGCTGTCCTCCCCGCTGGCCGCGCTACCGGTGGTGGTGTCCGCTTGTCCGGACATCAAGGGCGCCGTTTCGGTGGCCGAGTGGATGGGTCCGCTAAGTGCTTCAATCTGGGCCGCGAGCGGAATCTCCTGCGACACTGTCGACTTCGGTGTGGCTGCTGGAATCGGTCGTGCCAGAAGATGAACCGCGTCGTTGTGCCGGTTCGAGTCAGCGGTGGGCGGGGTCAGAGACAGGAGCGCAAACCCGCACACCACCATCAATCCGTCGAGGGTTAGCGGCCCGAATTCTGCCGCTGGGTGCCCATATCCCCAGGCCAACAGCACTTCCCGGACGTGGCTGTAGGAGATCACCGCCGATCCGAACGCGACCGCCCCGGCCCCGCCGAACCGCGCGGCGGTCCAGGCGGGGCCGCGTCGCCACGCCACCCTCGCCAAAACCTCGATGCTCAGCAGCAGGCCGATGGGCCAGATCGCGGCCCCGAGCCGAGCAGCGATGACCAGCGCCAGCCCCTCGGGCATGTGCACAGTCGGCAGGTAGGTGTGCAGGACGTTGGTGGCCACCGAGGTGAGCGACCCGAACACGAACCCGGTGCGCGCCACCAGCTGACCGCGCGGCTTGTCGGTACGGGTGGTCATCGTGTCCACCCCCTGTCCGCGCCGCTGTCCGGGGTGGCCTCGGTGGTGTCCGCCTCGGTGTCCGGCCCGGACACGCGAGCCTGAGTTGTCCGGCCAGGGCGGTCAGTGTTGTTGTGGCGGTGGCTGTTCTGGGTGGCCACGTAGGCGGTGATCGGGCGCAGATAGTCGGTCATGCGACCTCACCGCCCTCGCCGTCGAACCCGAAATCAGCGCGCCGGGCCCGCCCGGAATCCAGATCCCGCACCGCCCGCAACGGCACCCGCGGCTGCATATTCGCGGCCCACCGCTCCGGATACGGATCCGCCGGCAACTCGGTGATCTCGTCCAAATCGACCGGGACCACATGCCCCCATTGGGCTTTGAGCGCGTGCACCCAGACCACGTCACCGCGGTCGAACTCGGCCAGCCGGTTCGGATCGATGAAGAAGGTCTCCCGATTGCCCAAGGTCCCTTCATCGCCGACCCTGCCGCCCTTGGAATGCCGCGAGTTCTCGGTGACCGGGCGGGTCCCGAACACCTCCGACACCTTGCCCGCGCCCTCCAACGCCATCAGCAGCGCTCCAGAAGGGCATGCCTCCATCAGGCGGCGGCGCTCGTCCTGGGTTTGCCCTAGTCCGTACTGGTTCTGGGCGGAGAAGATCGCGACCACGCCCATCCCGAGTAGCCGTTCGGCGATGGTGAATTGGTTGATGCCGCCGGTCTTGTCCGACACCGCCGACATCTCATCGACGATCAACACGATCTGCCGGTCATGCTCCCCACACGCGAACTGCGAAATCAGCGTCGTGATCGCAGCAACCTGCGCGCGGGCGTACTCACCGCGCACGGTGCCCGGGGTGGTCGCGTAGATGACGTCGAAGCTGTCCAGGGAGCGGCCGCCGTCGAAACCCTCACCGATCGCGTTGAAGATGTTGCGGAACTTGCCCGCCACATCCCCGACCGCGGGCGGCTTGTTCTGCTGCAAATCCGCGATCTCGGCCAGGATCGCGTCATGGCCCGCCCAGGCGTCCTTCAACCATTCCAAGCTGAGGCGCTGCTGGAAGTCGTCCTTGCTGGTCGGCTTCCCGCCCGGCGCGGTCACCGCCAGCTGCACGACCCGGATTCGGTTCTGTTTGAAGTGTTCCGCACCCGCGTCGGTGGCCTGGACCGGGTTGATCATCGATTCCAACGTGGCGCACTGATCCTCGGCCGACATGTCCCACAGATCGAACCGATTCGTGATGGGCCACAACGCGATCCGCTCCGGCCGCACCCCCTGCCTGTGCGCAATCTTCACCACCTGACGACCCGTCGCCAAGCCGGGCTTACCGCCCTTGCAGTCCAAGAAGATCAGCAACGGACGCTTCTCCCCGGTGCGCACGTAGCGCCGCCAATACGCCTCGTACAGGGCGGTGCCCAGGCGGATCTGCATGGTGGTCTTGCCAGCCTTCTGCGACTTGCCCAGCACGATCATGTGCCCGAGACCCTCGATCGGGATCTCCAACTTCGCCGACCGCTTCTGAATCAGCTGCGTCACCGTCGTCGGCTGCGTCGCATCCGTCCGCTCCGACAACGGACCGAGAACCACCCGGTTGTTCAACCAGCCCGTGGTCAGCGGCGCACCGTACTTCGCGGCCCGCCGCGCCGCACGCGCCTGCCCGTGCTGCTGACGGCGCAACAGCCGCCGCGTCTTCCACGGCGAATCCACGCCCTCGGTCCCAAGACGGGACAGGAACCGGGCCCGATACACCGCAGCAGCACCCCACGCGATCGGCAGGCACCCCACCGTCATCGCCACCAGTGCACCGGATCCGGGCCCCGACGCCGTCAGCACGTGCAGGCCCTGCCACCACAGCCGCGGCGCCGCGAACCAGGAATTAGTGAGCACCATCGCCCCGACCGGCAACACCACCGCGCCGAGCGCATAGTTGCGGACCTGCCGGGCATCCCAACGCCGCCAGTTCGCAAACCAGTTCATCGCGACCGCGACCGCTGCCACGAAACTGACGCCGAGCAGCACCGTGCCAGGAACGCGAGGACCTCGGTGACACTGGAGAAGTGCAGATGCCAGTCCGGGGCCCGCCAGCCACCCGGAAGCTCCGAATTCTCGAACCGGTCCGGCGAAGGTGACTGCGGGGCAACCGAACTCACCACCAGCTGTTGCGGCGACGCGGGCACGGGTGCCGACGACGTGAGCCCCGGGGCCGGGATCGCGGTGGGGCCGCAGTCCTGCGGCGTGATCAAGGGAACGCAATCGGTCATCTCAGCTCACCTGCTCTCGCGGCTGCATGCCACGCGCGATCGTGGCGTCCAGGTCATGGATTTCGAGATTCGGCAGCCGATCGACGTTCCGGTTGTGCGCAATCCGCGTCGCGGCCGTCTCGACCGCGCGCCGCAGGCCCTCGCCGCGCACGAAGTACACGACGCCGGCCAAATCGTTGCGGTCGGCCGCGTCCAACGCCGCCGAAATCGCCCGCGTCAAGCGGCCGTCTCCGAACTTGCGCGACAACTCCACCTCGACCGCCCACACCTTGTCCGGATCAGCGAAATCCCGAAACCAGCCGTCATGGACATGGACCTCGGGCCGCCCCGACTCACCCCGGAGCCGCCGCCGCAACAGCCGCTCACTCGTCCACACCCGCGGGTCGGTATCCAGACCGGTCAGCGCCAGCCGCAACTCGGTCACCGCGGTCAGATGCGCCGCCGTGGACGCCTTCGGGGTCCACTCGCCAGGATCGAATTCCAAATAGCCCCACGCGGTCGCGCGGGTCAGCGACAACCACAACGGACCATGCGGCACCACGGAGGGCTCGTCGAAGGTCGTCGAGTTCCGCCACGGACCACGCGACCCGTAGTCGACCCGGGCCACCTCGGCGTGTCCGAGCTTCTTCAACCGGCGCGCGAAATCCGACGCCGCCCGCGGGCCACGGCCCATCGCCCGGCCCACCGTGTCGAACGACAACCCGTACTGCTGTGCGATGAACTCCTCCAGACGGGTCTCCCACGCCTGCAACCGAATCCGCGGCTCACTCATCGCGCCACCGCCTCACGCGGGCACTCCCGCGGCCACACCGCCACCTGCGCCGTCCCCGGCGCGGGACAAGTCACCACCGTGGACGGCAGGCCCTCCCGAGAACCGAACAACAGCACACCCAGGTACACCCCGGCGGCGAAGACGAAGCCCAGCAGGACCAGGATCGCGAACCCGAGCGGAGACACCGTCGACCGGTCGCGGTATCCGGTCATCAAGTAGTCGTTCATCGCCGACCACCCCGCCGCCGCCCGAACGGACCCCGAGAAGACCAGACAACTCCAACCAAACCGACCAGAAACACCGCGACCAAGAGCAGGATGGCCACCTGGGGCACGAAGATCGCGAGCGCCAGTACCACGAACAACAGCAGGAAGGATGCCCGGATCACGCCGCACCACCCGAGAAGCTCGCCGGAACCGGCTTGGCCACCGCCAACAGTTCACTGCGTTCGACGCGGAGCAACCGCGGTCCCATCCTGTACGCCGTGAGATGGCCACCATCGATCCATCGCCGGATGGTCTTGATGTCCACCTTCGCCAGCGCGGCTGCCTCACGCAGGCTGATCAGCTGGCCTGTTGGGGCCCTCATGTCCCCCGTTTGTCGCTGTGTCATGAATGTGCCTCCTTTGACGGGCATGGCGTGAAATGCCTTGCCACACCAGAAAACTCGCGGAAAGAGGCCGAGAACACGGCACATCAGACGGCACACGGAACACGGGTGGCACACGTAGGCTGAGACGGTGCCGGACGGACAGGACTCGAAGCCAATGAACAGAGATGCCCGATCGGGATCATTCCCCGAATCGCTACCGACTTCCCTGTCAGACCGTAGGTCGATCTGCGAAAACGACTGGAGCGCTTTTCGCAATATCGAATATACGGTTGACCACTGGTCTCGGAACGAATGGCCTTCCGGACGTGAGGTCTTCTACTGGTACTTGACTTTTCGGAATTCGGAACTAATCAACCTGGCACAGCTCTGCCAGAATTCCTTGAATTCTGATGGTTTTGATTTGGTTCCACTCGACAGGCTACATATCACCATCTTGAGAATCGGAAATTATGACGAAATTTCCCAAGAAGATATCCAGGCCATAGCCGATAGCGCCAAGGTTGGTCTAAGTGATATCGACTCTTTCGACCTAACAGTCGGACCACTGGCCGGATCTCGCGGCGCGGTGCGATTCACAGTTTCTCCATGGAAAGAGTTGTTCCAGCTGCACCGGATTCTCGGAGCGGCCACTCGTAAGGTTCTTCCAGATCTTCCGATCGCTAGCACCCAGAGATTCCGGCCGCACCTCGGAATCGGTTACAGCAACCGCCAGCAGGAAGCCGCGTCGCTCATTGAGCAAGTAGCATCCCTCCGAGACGCAACTCCAGTCACCGTGCAAGTTGAGGCCGTTAAGCTTGTTCGACTTCGCCGCGAACTCCACGCCTACCATTGGGAAGACGTAGCGACACTCGCCCTGAAACCTAGCTAGCCTTCGCAGGTGAGGAGAAGTCACGAACACGATCGGACCAATCGCGAAGTACCTCTTGGTAGTCCCGCGCTTCCGAAGCATCGAACGATTGGGTGGCAGTGCCGAACTCATGGGCGCGCTGCCACACCGATCGGATAGGCCGTTCTTCGGAGAAGGTCAGCGCCTCGGCCCCCAAATGAACAGCCTGCTCGACATCCGGGCTGGAAGACTTGACCAGCGCGGTGGCGATATCCAGTCGAACCAGCGAGCGACTCCATACTGAATCAGAGCCATCGACAAGCGATTCCACCTGATGACCGTATTGGAGCGTCTTCTCGTAGTCGCCGACCGACAGATACGCCGTCGCGATGTTCGCGGCGAGCCTGGCTTGACTATAGGGCTCGAAGGTCAGCGCAGGAGACAGCCCATCCGGAACTGGCAGAATCTCCGCGAGTGTGTTCGCTCGTTCGACCGCGGCGTGAACCCCGTTGAGGTCGCCAATCTTGCCCAGTGCGCGCGCTAATCCATTGGACAACAGGCGGATTGCCTGCGGTCCCTCTGACGCGAACTGAAGCCCTTCCTTTGCCAGCGCGACCGCCGTACCATACTTGCCCATGTAGTAGGCGCAGAAGCTCTCGGTGCCCTTGACCCAAGCCTGCAATTCCGGATCTTCGATCAACCCTGCCACATGGAAGGCTTCCTTGGCGTACATCCTGGCCAGAGGGAATCTCCCTCGGTTCACCGCCATATAGCTCAGCATTCCGGACAGCTTGGCCGCCAACTCGTATAGGCGCTCAAGCTGTTTCGGGTGCTGACGCTGCAACGTGAGCTCATGAATTCGCCGACGCAGGGCGATGACTTCCGGAGCTAGCCGTCCCGGGCCTTCAACTTCATATCGGTCGACGATATCCTCCAGGGCGAAATCAACGATCTCCAAAACCGTATCGTCGACATCGATTTCACCCAGCATCTGAAGCCGCTCGGTTATCACCAGTGGGCTCTCAAATGACTCGACCAGTGCCAGAGAAGGTTTCCGATCGAGCTTAACCCCCGGATATCCGATATCCGCTGGACTGAGATCGCGCTTGACCAACTCACTCAGTACATTCAGCATCACCGCACATGTTCGCGGCTTCGGCTCAGCAGTCACCCCGGTCCGATACTTCTGGATGTTCGAGTGCGAGGTCTCCAGCGCTTCACCACCGTCGAGGCGGCTGGCCTCCTGCATCCGGTTCGCGAGCCCATGGTTCTTGACGCCGGCCTCCTCCATGACAGCCATCAGCTTCATGTTCGGTTGCACAGTTCGCGCCATAGTCGGAACACCTCGATCCCCACCTCGAACGGTCCTTCAAGTCAGTATACGTCCTCAAATGTCCACTGAGACAGCATTTTTCGAGTAAACGACGGTGTTGCTGGACGATAATGATTCACAGAAGCCGACTCTCCATGACCAACGATCGAACATCTCAAAGGGGGTCTGACATGGGATGGGCTCAAAAACTCCCCAGTGGGCGGTACAGCGGTCTCTACCGCGACTCTGCAGGCAAGGTCCGCCGAGTGCCCGGCACCTTCACCACGAAAGCAATCGCAGAACGCAAGGCCACGGTGAAGGAGGATGAGGTTCGCGAAAGCAAGTACCACCCACCAGAGATGATGACGTGGAACGAATGGCGTCCGCGGTGGACGCTCCGGCGCGTAGTCGACGAAGGTACCCAGAAGATCGACGACCACAGGATGGACAAACACTTAGCCCCAAGGTGGGGCACAGTGATGCTGACCGACATCACCCAGCCCGACGTCCAAGTGTGGGTCGCCGACCTCCGGAAGACGTTGGCACCCACCAGCGTTGACAAGTGCTACCGCCTACTTAGCTCCTCACTGAAGTCAGCGCTCAAGGCCAAGCTCATCCCTGAGAATCCTTGCCACGACATCGAATTGCCCAAGCCCGGACCAACTCCCGAACGATACCTCGAAGATGATGAGGTCGCTGCTCTCCGCGCTCCGCTCGATGAGTTCGACCAACTCATCGTGGACGTCCTCGTCGGCACCGGCATGCGAATGGGCGAGGCACAAGGCCTACACCGCGAGCACATCGACCTCAATCGCAAGACGATCAGTATCGAATGGGCATGGGACAAGGCCGCCAAGCGGATGAAGGCTCCAAAAGACCATGAGCGACGTGTAATCCCTATCGGTGACAACCTGACTAGGACTCTCGCCACAGCGATCAAGAAGACAGGACTTGGGAAACCGGCACCGGTGCGATACCTCGACGATGGCCGAACGGTGCGCAGCGGTTGCTGCTGGCGCACACCGACGACCGGCCGTTCGACCAGGACAACTTCAGGGATCGGTTCGTAGCGGCCGTCCGAGTTGCATGGGTGGGCGACGGAGAGGACAAACGTCGATTGGGTTCGGTTCGCCCGCACGACCTTCGACACACCTACGCCGGCCGACTCGTGCGGTCAAATGTGGCCCTACAGCAGGTCCAAGACCTCCTCGGTCACGCCTCGATTCGAACTACCCAGCGGTATGCCAAGTTGGGTGACAGCCAATGGAACGAAGTACGGCAAGTACTGGGCTGAAGTCCATGATCCGGATCCTCGCCGCGATCTCAAATCAACGAGAACACCTAGTACCGGATGTTGACGGAATTGGCGCGCCCGAGGGCGGCCACACGGTACAACGGACCCTGTGACCAGGTGGGATGAGACGTGGCATCGTCTGCTTGAGTGGACACACGGGCATAGCCAGGCAGAACGGCTCGCCATTCAGCTGCTTTACCACGAGGGTTTCCAGAACATCGACCCATCTCACCCGCTGGGCGGCAAAGACAACGGTCGAGATGGCACATGCACCAAGGAAGGCGAGCCGTGGTGCTACGCCGTCTACTTCCCCCGAGGCCAGCAAACATTCACGACGATCAAACGGAAGTTCGTAGAGGATCTCAAGGCAGCTGCGAAGCACGATGCGGGCGGGTTCGCCTTCATCACCAACCAGGAACTGATGCTTGCGGAGCGGAGCCAGCTCAAAACACTCTGTGGCGATGCACGTTTCGAGCTCTGTCACCTCGAACGGGCCACCGCAATCCTAGACCGCCCGTTCATGGCCGGGGTTCGGCAGCAGTTCCTCGATATTGAACCGGAGCCCGTCCCCTACATGGACCCCGGTCCTCAGCTACCGGAACGCCCCGCGCCGAACGATCATGAGATGCCTCGGTACCCAGAGTGCACCTCAGGCCGGTTCCCAACGTCGGCTGACTTCGCTGCGCGGGATGCACGGCATGAAGCATGGACGCGAGACAATGCCAAAAGGTCAACGCTTGGCTCGCATTGTGCATGGCAGCTGGACCCGATCTTGAGATCGGCGAGCGGCGAGCGGGCGGCATCGTCGACACCGCCCCAAGATTCCCAGGCCGCGGTGACAGTGTTGCGGTCTGGGAGGTAGCGACACACACCGTGCTCGCTGCCGACTACTCGGATGCTTCGGTGTTCGCATTCTGTGGGAGACACCGCACCGCCTACGCCACCTTCAGCCAAGGTAAGGCACGACAAAGAACTCAAAACACAATCGAGTGGTGCGACAGCTGCCGATCAGGAGTTGCAAGGCAGGTTTGATCGGTTCGCTTGGCGAATGCCTAGTTACTAGCGTCTGATACACGCTTGCCTACACGATCGCCTTCCAGCTCAAAGGCTGCTACACGGAAACCCAGGCCTGGCCTGGGTTTCCGGGAGTGGGCGCAGACGGGATCGAACCGCCGACCGCTGGTGTGTAAAACCAGTGCTCTACCGCTGAGCTATACGCCCCAACCGCCCGGTGAGACCGGGCGACGGATTATGAATCTAGTGTGGCGAGGGCTTTTTCCCAAGCTGCCTGGTCACGGGGCTCGCCGGGGCCGTTCATTTCGGCGAAGCGGATGATGCCGTCTTTGTCTACGACGAAGGTGCCGCGGTTGGGGTAGCCGGATTTGGCGTTGAAGACGCCGTAGGCCTGGGCTATCTCGCCGTGCGGCCAGAAGTCGGACAGGAGGGGGAAGGTGTAGCCCTGTTCGGCGGCCCAGATCTTGTGGGTGGGCGGGGGGCCTACGGAGATGGCGAGGATTTCCGCGTTGTCGTTCTGGAACTTGGGGAGCTCGTCGCGGACCTTGCAGAGTTCACCCTGGCAGATGCCGGTGAAGGCGAGGGGGTAGAAGACGATCAGGACGTTCTTGTGGCCGCGGAAGCTCGACAGGGTGACTTCCTGGTTGTTCTGATCCTTGAGCGTGAAGTCCGGTGCGAGCGAACCGATCTCGAGCGGCATGCGTTCCCCTCCATCCTGAAGTCCTGGCGCGCGGCACCGAGTTGTTCCGGCGCACAGTAGCGAGTGCGCCCGGCCGGATAGGCGTGGTGTCCGACCGGGTGCACTCGATTCACTGAAACCCTAGTGGTGGAGGCCTCAGCGCTGCTTGGAGGGTGTCTTGGGCTGGGTGAGCTTGGTGCCCGTCCAGGAGCCCAGGGAGACCGGAGTGGTCGAGGTGAGGCCGGCAGGCGGGGCCGACTCGGCAATCTCACTCGGATCGACATGGCCTTGCTGCCCCGTTTTGGGGCTGAGCACCCACACGACGCCGTCGTCGGCGAGCGGGGTGATCACATTGAGCAGTTCATCGACCAGGTCTCCGTCACCATCCCGCCACCACAGCAGCACGACGTCGACAACCTCGTCGGTGTCTTCGTCGAGCAGCTCGGAGCCGGTGGCCTCTTCGATCTCGGACCGAAGCGCGTCGTCCGCGTCCTCGTCCCAGCCCAGTTCCTGAACCACCATGTCGTGTGAAATGCCAAGCTTCTGAGCGTAGTTCTGCGCGTCCGCCGCGGCGACCACGGTGGTGTCCTCCTCAATTCCCGACAATAGGTAGTTGCAAGCGAACATGGTAAAAGCCCCCAGCGCAAGCCGATCGGCCGAAATCGCTCCCTAAATGTCGTATGTGAGACCCACAGGACTCACCGGACAAGCCACCCGAAACACCGCCCGACCTGGTCAATCGGCTAGGCGGGGCAGGCGTTGCGGACCGCCGTCAAAGTATCGTTGACCTTGTGGCTCGCGTCGTTCAACGGCGCCACCGACGAATTGGTCGTCAGCTTCCGGACCGACGCGGCCAGATCCCGGGCCGCGCTCACGTAGTCGGTGAGCTTCTGCGCCACCTCCGGCGCGAGGTCCGGCCCGGAGGCGGTCACCTGAGCCTCGACGGTCTTGGCCGCGTCCTCGAGCGCCTGCGCCGCCGCGTCGCGCTTGGCGTTCTTGTCGGCCACGCTCACGTCCCCCGCGTCGTGCGCGTCGACGAACTCGTTGTAGCGATCCACCTGAGCGCCGGTGGTCTTGCGGAACGGGCCGCAATTGTCGGAGGTCGCCTTCGCCTTCGCCGCGGCCTGCTTCGAGGCGCTGGCCGCCGCCGCGGACGTGGCCGCGTCGGCCTTGTACGACGACACCTGAACCTGATTCGCCGTGGGAGTACCCTCGACCGTGTTCGCGCACCCGGCCAGTACCAAACCTGTTGCCAGAGCCCCGGACGCGCACAGCAATCCGAACCCCCGCGGGTTCAGCAGCTTCACTTGGTTCCTCCCCGATCCAGCCCGGAAGACAATGAACGGCGACGCGAGCGGCGCGGTTCCCTGCGCCACCGTACTGGATTTCCGGCTGACATGATGACCTGGGTCGCATCATCGGCAAGGATGTGAGATGCGCCCCAAACCAATCATTACGGGTACGCCGCGCACCAACGGCTACCCGGGGTATTGACGCCACACCAGATGTCCCACCCCATGTGTACGAGGAGCAAACGTCTTGACCGACTTGATGCACCCTACGTCGTCGAATTCCACCAACGGGTCACCGGAACCCGAGGGCGGATCGGCACGCAAAAGCCCGGCGGGGGGCCGGGTTCGAGTGATTCGCGAGGGGGTGGCGTCATACCTGCCGGACATCGATCCGGAGGAAACCAGCGAATGGCTGGACTCCTTCGACGAAATGCTGACCCGCGAGGGTCCCGGCCGCGCCCGCTACCTCATGCTGCGCCTGCTGGAGCGCGCCGGTGAACGCCACGTCGCGATCCCCGCGCTGACCTCCACCGACTACGTCAACACCATCCCCACCGAGAACGAGCCGTGGTTCCCCGGCGACGAGGAGGTGGAGCGCCGCTTCCGCGCCTACATCCGCTGGAACGCCGCGGTCATGGTGCACCGCGCCCAGCGGCCGGGAATCGGTGTGGGCGGCCACATTTCGACCTACGCGTCCTCGGCGGCGCTCTACGAGGTCGGGTTCAACCACTTCTTCCGCGGCAAGGACCACGTCGGCGGCGGCGACCAGGTGTTCATCCAGGGGCACGCCTCCCCCGGCATCTACGCCCGCGCCTTCCTCGAGGGCCGGCTGTCCGAAGACCAGATGGACGGCTTCCGCCAGGAGTACAGCCACGGCGGCCCCGGCGCGGGCCTGTCGTCCTACCCGCACCCGCGCCTGATGCCGGACTTCTGGGAATTCCCCACGGTCTCCATGGGTCTGGGCCCGATGAACGCCATCTATCAGGCCCGCTTCAACCACTACCTGCACGACCGCGGCCTCAAGGACACCTCCGATCAGCACGTGTGGGCGTTCCTCGGCGACGGCGAGATGGACGAGCCGGAATCGCGCGGCCTGATCCAGGTGGCCGCCAACGAGGGCCTGGACAACCTGACCTTCGTCGTCAACTGCAACCTGCAGCGCCTCGACGGCCCGGTGCGCGGCAACGGCAAGATCATTCAGGAGCTGGAGTCGTTCTTCCGCGGCGCCGGCTGGAACGTCATCAAGGTGGTGTGGGGCCGCGAGTGGGACTCCCTGCTGCAGGCCGACCGCGATGGCGCGCTGGTGAACCTGATGAACACCACCCCCGACGGCGACTACCAGACCTACAAGGCCAATGACGGCGCCTACGTGCGCGAGCACTTCTTCGGCCGCGACCCGCGCACCAAGGAACTGGTGAAGGGCCTGTCGGATTCCGAGGTCTGGAACCTCAAGCGCGGCGGCCACGACTACCGCAAGATCTACGCCGCCTACGCCGCGGCCATGGCGCACACGGGTCAGCCGACGGTCATCCTGGCCAAGACCATCAAGGGCTACGGCCTGGGCAAGCATTTCGAGGCCCGCAACGCCACCCACCAGATGAAGAAGATGACCCTCGACGATCTGAAGGCGTTCCGCGACGTGCAGCGCATTCCGATCACCGACGCCGAGCTCGAGGCGAATCCGTATCTGCCGCCGTACTACCACCCCGGCATGGACGCCCCCGAGATCCAGTACATGATGGCCCGCCGCGGCCAGCTGGGCGGTTTCGTCCCCGAGCGCCGCACCATGTCCAAGCCCCTGCAACTTCCCGGCGACGAGGCCTACCGTTCGGTCCGCAAGGGTTCGGGCAAGCAACACGTGGCCACCACGATGGCCTTCGTGCGCTTGATGAAGGAGCTGTTGCGCGACAAGGAGATCGGCAAACGCATCGTCCCGATCATTCCCGACGAGGCCCGCACCTTCGGTATGGACTCGTGGTTCCCTTCGTTGAAGATCTACAACCGCAACGGCCAGTTGTACACATCGGTCGACGCGGATTTGATGCTTGCCTACAAAGAGTCGAGCATCGGGCAGATCCTGCACGAGGGCATCAACGAGGCCGGTTCGACCGCCAGCTTCACCGCGGTGGGTACCTCGTACTCCACCCACGGCGAGCCGATGATCCCGCTCTACATCTTCTATTCGATGTTCGGCTTCCAGCGCACCGGCGACGGCCTGTGGGCGGCCGCGGATCAGATGGCGCGCGGTTTCGTCCTCGGAGCAACCGCCGGGCGAACCACCCTGACCGGTGAGGGCCTGCAGCACAACGACGGTCACTCACTGCTGCTGGCGTCCACCAACCCCGCCTGCGTCGCCTACGACCCGGCCTTCTCCTTCGAGATCGCCCACATCGTGCGCGACGGCATGCGCCGCATGTACGGCGGCGGCACGGCCCAGGGGTATCAGGAGGCGCTGCCGGGCACCGATCCCGAATCGCATTCGGTGCACCACGAGTTCGGCGGCGAGGACATCTTCTACTACATCACCCTCTACAACGAGCCGTATGTGCAGCCGGCCGAGCCGGAGGGCGTCGACGTCGAGGGCCTGCTGAAGGGCATCTACCTCTATCAGGCCGGTTCGGCGGGGATTCTGCGGGCGAACATCCTGGTCGCCGGCGTCACCATGCCCGACGGTCTGCGCGCGCAGGAGATGCTGGCCCAGGACTGGAACGTGCAGGCCGACGTCTACTCGGTGACCTCGTGGGGTGAGCTCCGCAAGGAGGCGCTGGCCAAGGAGATCGCGAAACTCCGCCACCCCGACCAGGATCAGGGTCTGCCCTACATCACCCAGGTGCTGTCCAAGGCGCAGGGCCCGTTCGTGGCGGCCTCGGACTGGATGCGCGCGGTGCCCGATCAGATCCGCCAGTGGGTGCCGGGCGAGTACATCACGCTGGGTACGGACGGTTTCGGTTTCTCCGACACCCGCCCGGCCGCGCGTCGCGTGTTCAATGTCGACGCGGCGTCGATCGTGGTCGCCGCCCTGCAGGGACTGGCCGATCAGGGCCGGATCGCGCAGGCGACGGTGGCCGAGGCGGCCCGCCGGTACGGCGTCGACGATGTGAACGCCGCGCCGAAGGCGGCACCCGGTACCGAAGGCGGCGACGCATAACCGAACATAAGAGCTGTGGAACGTAAACCGCCGAGGCCGCGCCGGATAAACGAAGAGGGCACCTCCTCCCACGAGGTCTATCTTCCGACCGGCGCGCTCTCCCCGAATCGGCAGACGCGCGACCCGCTTCCGGACACCCTCCTGAAACGGGTCAAGCAGTTCTCCGGGCGCCTGTCGACCGAGGCCGTGGCCTCGATGCAGGATCGGTTGCCGTTCTTCGCCAATCTGGACGCCGCCCAGCGTGCGGGGGTCCAGATGCTGGTGCAGACGGCGGTGGTGAACTTCCTGGAATGGCTGCAGGACCCGGAGTCCGACATCCGGTTCAGTCTCGATGCCTTCCAAGTGATTCCCGACGATCTGGCGCGGCGGCTGACGCTGCGCCAGACCGTCGACATGGTCCGGGTGGCCATGGAGTTCTTCGAGCAGTGGCTGCCGGCGTTGGCGCGCAACGACCGGCAGCTGGTGGCGCTCACCGAGGCGGTGTTGCGATACGGGCGGGAGCTCGGGTTCGCGGCCGCCTCGGTGTACGCCTCGGCCGCGGAGTCGCGCGGCGCGTGGGACACCCGATTGGAGGCGCTGGTCGTCGACGCCGTGGTGCGCGGCGACAACGGTCCCGAAATGCTCTCGCGCGCGGCCACCCTCAATTGGGACGCGACAGCGCCCGCCACCGTTTTGGTGGGGACTCCACCCAAGGATCAGGTGGCCGTTGTCAGTTCCGTACATGCGGTGGCCGCCCGGCACGGCCGCAACGCGCTCGCCGTGGTGCAGGGTTCGCGGCTGGTAATGGTAGTCAGCGGACATCTCGGCGACCCGATGTATCCGTCGCAGTTCCTCGCGGATCTGCTGGCGGATGCCTTCAGTGAGGGCCCGGTGGTGATCGGCCCGACCATGCGGGCGCTGTCCGCGGCGCACGTGAGTTCGGTGGAGGCGATGGCCGGGATGGAGGCCGTGGTGGGCTGGCGGGGAGCCCCCCGACCAGTGCACGCGTCCGAATTGTTGCCGGAACGCGCCCTGCTGGGCGACCGGGCCGCCATCGACGCCCTGAACGAGCTGCTCGTGTTACCGTTGGCCGCCGCCAGCGCCGATTTATCGGACACGCTGGACGCGTATCTGGATTGCGGTGGAGCCGTCGAAACCTGCGCCCGCCAGCTGTTCGTTCATCCAAATACGGTGCGCTATCGCCTCAAGCGGATCGGCGACATCACAGGTCGGGATCCGATGAATCCGCGCGATGCCTATGTGTTACGGATCGCGGCCACAGTAGGCCGGCTGACACGAACCCGTAACGAATCACCCACTCCTGCCACTGATGTGACTCCGGTCACAGACCCTAAGGATGGGGTGTAACGAGATTCGAGGATCGGGCGATCCGGACAGCCCACGTGGTCTTTTGTGGACTCCTCACAAAACTGCCGAGGAAGCTTCATTCGCGCCGACATCTCGTGAGAGCCGCCTCACAGTGTTTTCTTAAACCCGTGATCGCATTGCTTGCGCCCGGACAGGGCTCACAGACACCCGGCATGCTCACCTCTTGGCTGGAGCTTCCCGGCGCCGCGGACCGCGTCGCGCTGTGGGGCAAGGCCGCGGGGCTGGACCTGCTGCGGTTGGGCACGACTGCGACCGCCGATGAAATCGTCGACACGGCTGTCACCCAGCCGCTCGTCGTCGCGGCCGCCCTGCTGGCTTTCGCTGAAATCCCGCAGGATTCGTTGTCCGCGGATACAGTCGTCGCCGGACACTCGGTCGGCGAATTCGCCGCCGCGGCCGTCGCCGGAGTCATCTCCGCCGATGACGCGGTGACCTTGGCCGCCATCCGCGGAGCGGAGATGGCCAAGGCTTGCGCACTCGAGCCGACCGGCATGTCCGCGGTGCTCGGTGGTGACGAAGCGGAGGTCCTCGCACGACTCGAGGAACTCGGCCTGATCCCGGCCAACCGCAACGCGGTGGGTCAGATCGTGGCCGCGGGTAAGCTCGAGGCGCTCGAAGCCCTTGCCGCGAACCCGCCCGAAAAGGCCCGCGTCCGCGCACTGCCGGTCGCCGGCGCCTTCCACACCGCGTTCATGGCACCCGCCCAGGACGCGGTCGCGGAGGCCATCGCCCAGATCGTCCCGAACGAGCCGGTCCGGACCCTGCTGTCGAACTTCGACGGTCAGCCGGTCAGCTCGGGCAAGGACGCGATCGACAAGCTCGCTGCTCAGGTCACGCGCCCCGTGCGCTGGGACCTGTGCACCGAAACGATCCGTGCGGCAGGGGTTTCCGCGGTGGCAGAGTTGCCGCCGGCGGGCACCCTGGTCGGCATCGCCAAGCGGGAGCTCAAGGGCACCCCGAACCTGGCGCTGAAGACACCCGCGGACCTCCCCGCGCTCGCGGAACTCACCGCGGCAAGCTAGCTTGGCCTGCGGCCCGCTCTTATCAACGGCGATGGAGCAACCTGGTCGCAAACCATGAATCCCTACCCCTCTACAGAAGATAAGGAGCCACCACAGTGGCCGCTCTGACCCAGGAACAGATCGTCGAAGAGCTCGGGAAGATCATCGAAGAGGTGACCGGTATCGAGCCCTCCGAGGTCACCATCGAGAAGTCCTTCGTCGACGACCTGGACATCGACTCGCTGTCGATGGTCGAGATCGCCGTCCAGACCGAGGACAAGTACGGCGTCAAGATCCCGGACGAGGACCTGGCGAGCCTGAAGACCGTCGGTGACGCGGTGGCGTACATCCAGAAGCTCGAGGCCGAGAACTCCGACGCGGCCGCCGAGCTGAAGTCCAAGTTCGGCGCCGAGGGCGAGTAGGAACCGACACCGTGACCACTCCTTCCACCTTGAACGGGAACTTTCCCAACGTCGTCGTAACGAGCATGGCGGCGACCACGTCGATCGCCGGTGACGTCGATGCGACGTGGAAGGGCCTCCTCAATGGCGAGAGCGGCATCGACACGCTCGAAGACGACTTCATTGCGGAGTACGACCTTCCGGTCCGTATCGGCGGCCACCTGAAGGTGTCGCCGGACACGCTCCTCGAGCGCGTCGAGATCCGCCGCATGGCGTACGTCGAGCGCCTGGCCACCGTGCTGGGTCGCGAGGTGTGGAAGAACGCCGGCACCCCCGAGGTCGACCCGCTGCGGCTGGGTGTGGCCATCGGCACCGGTCTCGGTGGCGGTGACGCACTGATCGATTCGGTCGACAAGCTGAAGAACGGTGGCTACCGCAAGGTTTCGCCGCTGGCCGTTCAGATGGTCATGCCGAACGGTCCGTCCGCCGTGGTCGGTCTCGAGCTCAAGGCCCGCGCGGGAGTGGTCACTCCGGTCTCGGCGTGCTCGTCGGGTTCGGAGGCCATCGCCAACGCCTGGCGGATGATCGTCATGGGTGACGCCGACATGGTGGTCACCGGTGGTGTCGAGGGCTTCATCGACTCGATTCCGATCGCCGCGTTCTCCATGATGCGGGCCATGTCGACCCGTAACGACGATCCGAAGGGCGCCTCGCGTCCGTTCGACAAGGATCGCGACGGCTTCGTCTTCGGCGAAGCGGGCGCGCTCATGGTCCTCGAGACCGAGGAGCACGCCAAGGCTCGTGGCGCCACCATCCACGCCCGGCTGATGGGCGCGGGTATCACTTCCGACGGGTTCCACCTGGTGGCTCCCGATCCGGAGGGCAGCGGCGCCGCTCGCGCCATGCAGCGCGCGATGCAGACCGCGGGTCTGTCCGCTTCGGACATCACCCACGTCAACGCCCACGCGACTGCCACCCCCGTGGGTGACACCGCGGAGGCCAACGCGATTCACAAGGCGGGCGTCAAGCACGCCTCGGTCTACGCGCCCAAGTCGGCCCTGGGTCACTCGATCGGCGCCGTCGGCGCGCTCGAGTCGATCCTCACGGTGCTCAGCATTCGGGACGGAGTCGTCCCCCCGACGCTGAACCTCGAGAACCAGGATCCGGCGATCGATCTGGATGTCGTGCACGGCGCTGCGCGTCATCAGGACATCCAGTACGCGATCAACAACTCCTTCGGTTTCGGTGGGCACAATGTCGCGCTCGCCTTCGGCCGGTACTGACGCGCAGTTCATTTCAAGATCAACCGTCTAGACGAACCGCGCACTTCTAGAACCGGTCTGTAAGACAAGCGGTCCCGGCAGGGGATCGAGATCCCAGATCCGATCCCCTGCCGGGACTACGACATTCGCAGCCGCTCTCATGCGACCGCATTTTCCTCAAGAGGAGAGTTTGCGATGACCATCATGGCCCCCGCACACGCGGACACCACGACCGATCCCCGTGACCCGCTGGGTCGCTTGCAGCGATTTTTCGATCCCGGAACCGTTCTTCCGCTGCACCCCCGCGACAAGTCCGGTGTACTCGCCGCCATCGGCGAGATCGACGGCGTCCGCACCGTCGCCTACTGCTCCGACGCCACCGTGATGGGTGGCGCGATGGGTGTGGAGGGTTGCAAGCACATCGTCGATGCGATCGACACCGCCATCGACTCCAAGATTCCCGTTGTCGGCCTGTGGCATTCGGGCGGCGCGCGACTGGCCGAGGGCGTCGAGGCCCTGCACGCCGTCGGACTGGTCTTCGAGGCCATGGTCCGCGCGTCCGGCCTGGTCCCCCAGATCTCCGTGGTGCTCGGCTTCGCCGCCGGCGGCGCCGCCTACGGCCCGGCGCTGACCGACATCGTCATCATGGCTCCCGAAGGCCGTGTCTTCGTGACCGGCCCGGACATCGTGAAGACGGTGACCGGCGAGAGTGTCGACATGGAAACCCTGGGTGGCCCGGTCACCCACGGCAAGAAGTCCGGTGTCTGCCACATCGTCGCCGATGACGAGCAGGACGCGATGCACCGTGCGCGCCGCCTGGTCTCGATGTTCGCCGAACAGGGCGAATTCGACCTGGCCGCCGCCGCGCACGGCGACGTGGACCTCAAGGCGATGATGCCGGCCTCGGCCAAGCGCGCCTACGACGTCAAGCCGATCATCAACGAGCTGCTCGACAATGTCGACGGCGAAAGCACTTTCGAGGAACTGCAGGGCGGCTACGCCCGCTCCATGGTGGTCGGTCTGGGCCGGCTCGGCGGTCGCACCGTCGGCGTGCTGGCCAACAACCCGATCCGCCTGGGCGGTTGCCTCAACTCCGAGAGCGCCGAGAAGGCTTCGCGTTTCGTGCGCCTGTGCAACGCCTTCGGCATCCCGCTGATCGTCGTCACCGATGTCCCGGGCTACCTGCCGGGCGTCTCGCAGGAGCTGGAGGGCGTGGTGCGCCGCGGCGCCAAGCTGCTGCACGCCTTCGCCGAGGCCCGCGTCCCGCGCGTCACCCTGGTGACCCGCAAGATCTACGGCGGCGCCTACATCGCCATGAACGCCCGATCCCTCGGCGCCACAGCGGTTTACGCGTGGCCGGGCTCGGAGGTCGCGGTCATGGGCGCCAAGGCCGCGGTCGGCATCCTGCACAAGAAGGCGCTCGCGGCCGCCCCGGAGGAGGAGCGCGAGGCCATGCTCGAGCGGCTCACCGAGGAGCACGAGCGGATCGCCGGCGGTGTCGAGCGCGCCATGGCGATCGGTGTCGTGGACGAGGTCGTCGACCCGGCCAAGACCCGCTCCACCATCGCGGCCGCCCTGGCCGCCGCGCCGTCGCGGCCGCAGAACAACAAGAACATTCCGCTGTAATCGGTTATCCGGCAACTGCAGAGCGGGCGGTCTCCTCGGAGGCCGCCCGCTTTCTTTGTGCCGGAGCGGATTTCGGGCGCGGTCAGGCCGGGGGGATGTTCGCGTTGTGGTGGAAAATGTTGTCCGGGTCCCACTCGGCTTTCAGGGCGGTGAGGCGGGAGTACTTCTCGCCGTAGGATTCCCGGATCCGGCCGGGGTCGTCGTCGACGAGGAAGTTGACGTAGCCGGCGTCGGAGTTGGCGTGCGGGCGCAGGGCGTCCCAGAAGTCACGGGTCCACTGGCGTTCTTCGATGAATTCGGCCGGGTCCGTGGTCATGCCGCTGATGTTGATGGCCCAGCAGGGGTTCCGGGAACCACTGAATGCCGTTGTGTCCTCGTGGATCTCGCTGTAGCGGCCACGCAGCGCGAAGATCGGGACCAGGGTCAGCGGGGAGCGGCGCTGCGGGAAGGTGCTGATCAGGGTGTCGAGCACGGCGTCGGACAGGTCCTCGACGTAGAGGGATTTCTCGTAGGCGAGCAGGCCGCGCGGGGCGCTCTCGTCGAACATCTGCTGCAGCGCGGTGTACGGGAGCGGGGTGACCAGTTCCCAGGCCGGGGCGGGGGCCGCGTCGCGCAGCGGCTTGACGATGGCCTCGAGTTCGACCGGATCGCCGAAACCGGCCACGGCCACAACGAATCCCGGCTGACCCTGATAGTGCGCGGGCACGAACGGGGCGGGCGGTGCGCTGACCGCCATGATCACGCCGCCGTACCCCGCGGGCAGGGACATGATGAGTTCCCGGCCCGCGGTCAGGCCCGCAGCGGCACGGTCGGGCGTCCAGCACAGCAGGGCGAGCTGGGCCAGCGACGGAACGTCGTGCAGCGCGAAGGTGAGGGTGGTGACGATGCCGAAATTGCCGCCGCCACCGCGCAATCCCCACAGCAGCTCGGCATTCTCGCGCGGCGAGGCGACGACGACGCGGCCGTCGGCGGTGACGACTTCCGCGGCGACCAGGCTGTCGCAGGTCAGGCCGCACCGCATGGTCAGCCAGCCCATGCCGCCGCCGAGGGTCAGCCCGCCCACACCGGTCGAGCTGATGAAACCGCCGGTGACGCCGAGCCCGTGCGCGGACATCGCCGCGTCGGCCTGAGCCCAGGTGGCGCCGCCACCGACGTGCGCGCGCTTGGCCGCGGGGTCCACAGTCACCGAATCGAAGGCGCGCAGGTCGATCATCATGGCGTCGTCGGCGACCGCGTGGCCGGCGTAGTTGTGGCCGCCTCCGCGCACCGTCACGTCCAGGCCGTGCGCACGGGCGGCCAGCACCGCCGCCGCGACCCCGGCCGCGCTGGCGGGACGAACGATCACGGCCGGCCTGCGATCGATGTCGCCGTTCCAGACCTGGCGGGCGGTGTCGTAATCGGGGTCCGCCGGGGTGATCACCGCCCCGTCGACGGTCGCGCGCAGTCCTTCGAGATCGATTTCCGCAGTGGTCATGGTCCGCTCCTTCGGTGTGCTGTCTGCCTCCGTGGCGAATTCAGGCTGCGCTGTCCGGCGTCGCCGGCGCATCGGTCATTCGCCCTATCGAACGGTGCCGCTCCGTTCATTTTCGGGCTTACGCGGCGGATGCGAGACGGGTTCAAGAAGGCCGGGCGGGTCGCGGATTCGCGGCGGCGGGTGCGTCGCGGCCAATCGCCCGGTGGCGGCCGGTAGCCGGGCGTATGGTGACCCTGGCTGGCATCGGGGTACTGGCGGAGGCGTTATGCGGCTCGATCCGGGGCGGAGTTCGCGGGGTTCACGATCGAGCGGACGCTCGGCAACGGCGGCATGGGGATCGTGTACCTGGCGCGCAATCCCCGGCTGAATCGGCTGGTCGCACTGAAGGTGCTGGGCGAGCTGATCGCCGCCGACACCCGCGGACGCGCCCGATTAGAACGCGAGGCCGCCCTGGCCGCCCGCCTGGAGCATCCCAATATCGTCACCATCTACGACCGCGCGCCCTCCGACGCCGCCGTGCCGTGGATCTGCATGAAATACGTCGGCGGCGGCGATGTCGCGCAACGCATATCCGAACGCGGCGGGCCACTCCCCGACGATCAGGCCGTCGGCATTCTCACCGACGCCGCCCGCGCCCTCGACCACGCCCACTGGCACGGCATCCTGCACCGCGACGTGAAGCCCGGCAACATCCTGCTCGACCACACCGCCGGAGACCTCGCGTCCTCACCGACTCTTCCCGCCCCACCCCACCCCGAACTCATCGCAACCCTCCCCGCCCCCACGCCTCACGCCACCGCGTCGACACGAATCCCGCAGCCGCCGAGCAGATTCCGCCGATCCGCACCTACCGATCGAGCAGACCTCCCACGCGGAAGGCCGGGACGAGCCCCGCAGGTCCCGGGGCCGTCAGGATGCTCCCGACGCGCCCGACACGGGCCGCACTACCGGAATCCATCCGCGTCGGTCTCGACAGCCCGCACCCGGAAATCCGGCGTGGAGCGGCACAAGCCCTGAGCACGCACGTCTCGTCACGCGACGACAGCCAGGTCGCGGCGGCTCGGAAAGCGCTGCACCACATAGCGACTCACGACAGTCCCGCCGTCGCATCCTATGCCCGCGAAATCCTGGGCGGTGCGGCCACCATGGACAGCCCGCGCCTGCCTGGCGACCGCCGGGAACGTGGTGTGCCGGACCGGGTTGGAACCTTCACCGAATTATCCGGCTTGCCTGACACTCGGAGCGCTTCGCCCGACGAAAGCCGCAGCGGGACGGTGGTATCGGATGATGCGGTCGGGGTCTCGGAGAATCCGGGGAAGGCGCCGAGTCAACGGCCGGGGCAGGAGGTGGGGCACGACCGTGTGCCCGCGGGCCGGCGCGGCAGGCTCGCCGGCGTGCTGACCGTGCTGTCCGGGGTGTCGGCCGTTGTCGCTGGCGGGATTCTGCTGGACAGCTCGCATATGCCGTTCGCCGATTCCAGCAATTACCCAGTCGACTTCATCAGGTTCGACGACCTGCTCGCCCATGGTTCCTGGTATCTCAATGCCGTGACATGGATTTCGGCCGGCGCGGGGTTGCTGACCTTCCTCACGATTCCGCACCGGACGACGCGGCAGGCGTTGCTGGCGGGGTTCTCGCTGACGGGGCTGTGGGGCGCTCTGGTCGTCGCTCGGCTGGAGGGGTGGGTCACCGGGCACCACCCCAACTTTCGGGCTTCGACCGGCGCTCACTTCGCGCTCAACGGCCAATTGTTCCTCTGTCTGGCGGGACTCTTGGCGGCGGTAGCGATGCTGCTCAGCGCTCCCCGATTCGACTTCCGGCTGCCGAGTGGGCGATTCGCGATCACCACGGCCGCGTTGGGCATCGCCGGCTTTGCGCTGCTCGGTTCGGTCGTAGTGGCTTCCATCCTCGACCCGGCCATCACCCGACCGGATTTCCTGTGGCAGTTCGCCTCGGCGGCGGTCCTCTCCCTGACTCCGGTCGCGCTGTCGGCCCTGCATCCGCGACGGGTGGCGAATCTGCTCGTCATCGGTTGCGTAGCAGGCCCTCGTCCCGCCCGTGCTGTTCTCGATCACGGTGCTCACGATCGGCGTGGTCACCGTGATCGAGATGCTCCGCACGCCTTCCGCATGAACCACCGGCCGGATCCACGCGGTGGTGTGCGCAAATCCCTTGGCCGGTAGTGCGATTCAGGATTGGAGGCGGACCCGCTCCGCGGATTCGTTCTGGCTGGCGCATTCCTGGTACGGGTTCGGGTCACCGGCGAGTTCACGGCAGACCCAGCGGACGGTCCGGACGGTGACGGCGATGTCGCCGGTGGCTTGTTTGGCGCGTTCGTCGGCGTAGGCGCCGGCCACCGCGCGGGCGGTGGGGCAGAAGTCGGAGCCCTTGGTGGTAGAGGCGACGACGGCCAGGCCCCAGGGGCCGGTGCCGCACTGGACCGCGTCGTGGCCGGCGGCGGGGAAGGCCGCGGCGGAGGCGACGGGCCGGGCGGAGTTGCCCGAGTCGCTGCTGCTGGTGGTGGTGTCGTTGCAGGCCGTCAGGGTCAGGGCCGTGGTGATGACGGCCAGTGCCGTGCCCGCGATCTGCGCTGTGGTCCGCACGAAATCCTCCTCGTCGGCTGCCCCTCCCCTGGGCATTCTGCCCGTTTCGGGGCGTTTGCGACGACAAGCACGCGTGATTCGGCGGTGTGTTCGGGTGGTGGGGGTCTAGCCGACGTCGCGGCGCAGCCAGGTGACGTCCGAGCCGTCGCCTCCGTGGCGGTAGGGCTCGAGGATGTCGTCCCAGGCGGTGCCGAGGGCGCGGTCGATTTCGGCGGCGATCTCGGTCGCGGTGCCGCGGCCGTGGGCGCGGGCTTCGGCGACGATGGCGCGCAGCCGCATCTCGCCGACCATGACGTCGCCGCTCGCGCCGGTGACGCCGCTCCACAGGCCGAGGCCGGGGACGAAGCTGAAGCGTTCGCCGTCGACGCCCTCGCTGGGGTCCTCGGTGACTTCGAAATGCAGCACGGGCCAATCTCGCAATGCCCTGGCTAATCTCCCCCCAGTACCGACTGGCCCGTACCAATCGGTGGTGGCGCGCAGCTGTGCCGGATCGGCGGGCTGGACGGTCCAGCGGAGTTTGGCGGGCGCTTTGAGGGTCGAGGTCAGTGCCCATTCGATATGCGGGCACAGCGCGGCCGGCGACGAATGGACATAGACGACTCCAGACGTCGCCTCCGCGAACTGACTAGACGCACGCACCACTGACACCTCCGGCTCGACGAGGGACGTCTTCCCCAACGACCCCTGATCGAGCTCGGCGTTGCCCGAGTTTACTGGAGTGCCCGATGTTGCGTGTGTTACTCGGAGCCCGTGTCGTTGCGAATCGGAGCGCCGTGGTGACTACGCAAACTCCGCGATCGCGGCGTCACTGAGGGGCGGCCACGCGGCCCGGGCCCAGTCCCCGAAATTTTCGTCCGCCAAGGCGAGACACGCCATACCGGCGTCCGGATCCACCCAGAGGAACGTTCCGGATTGCCCGAAATGCCCGAAAGTGCGTGGCGAATTCGCGCCCCCGGTCCAATGCGGCGACTTGTGGTCGCGGATCTCGAAACCCAGTCCCCAGTCATTGGGCCGCTGCGAGCCGTAGCCGGGCAGCACCCCATTGCATCCCGGAAATTGCACAGCGCTTGCCTCGGAAGCCAATTCGGCACTCAGAATGGCGGGTTCCAGCAATTCCTCGGCGAATCGCAGCAGATCTGCGACCGTCGACCGGCCCGCATGCCCCGCCGGGCCCGCCAGCACCGAGGATTCCATGCCCAGCGGCTCGAACACGGCCTCGTGCAGGTACCGGTCGAACGCGATACCGGTCTGCGCCGCAACGAAATCCGCGAGCACTTCGAAGCCCGCGCTGGAGTAGATCCGCTTCGCCCCGGGCTCGGCCAGCACGGCGTCGGTGTCGAAAGCCAGCCCGGAAGTGTGCGCGAGCAGGTGCCGCACCGTGGATCCGGGCGGCCCGGCGGGCTGGTCCAGCTCGATCGCGCCCTCCTCGACCGCCACCAGAACCGCGTACGCGACAAGCGGTTTGGTCACCGAGGCGAGCGGGAACACGCGCCCGGTGTCGCCCTCGGTGTCGACCACGCCCTTACCGCGGACGACGACGCCCGCCGCCGCGTTCCGGACCGGCCACTGTCGAATCTGCTCGAGCGCTCGCATACGACGAGCCTAGGAGCCCACGTCCAGCGGCCCGGACCGGGGCCACGGGATCGGTGCGGCGAGGATTGGAATGCTACGAACCCGCTTCCAGCGCAGCGGTTTCGGTGGCCGCGCCCCGGTTCAGCCCGGACCGCCGCCGGCCGTAGCCGAAATACACCAGCAGCCCGACCGCCGACCAGGCGGTGAACGCCAGCCAGGTCACCCCCGGCAGATGAATCAGCAGCCACACGCACATGGCCACGCCGATCACCGGCACCAGCGGCACCAGCGTCCGGAACGAGCGCGGCAGGTCGGGTTTGGTGCGGCGCAGCACCAGCACGCCGATGTTCACCAGCCCGAACGACACCAGCGTGCCGATATTGGTGGCGTTCACCAGTTCTCCCAACGGCACCAGCGCCGACAGCACCGCCACCACGCCGCCCACGACGAGCGTGTTGACCGTCGGCACCCGGGTGCGCCCGACCCGCGACAGCACCGCGGGCATCAGCCCGTCACGGGACATGGCGACCAGGATGCGGGTCTGCCCGTACAGCACGGTCAGCACCACCGAGGCGATGGCGATGACCGCGCCGCCCGCCAGAATGGTGGCCGGCCAGCCGCGCCCGGTGACCTGGTCGAGCACCGTGGCCAGGGAGGCGCCGGAGCTGCTCACGTCGTCGACGCCGACCGCGCCGACGGCGGTCAGCGCCACCAGCACGTACATCAGGGTCACGATGCCGAGCGAGATGATGATGGCGCGCGGCAGGTCGCGCTGCGGATTCTTGGCCTCCTCGCCCGCGGTGGAGGCGGCGTCGAAGCCGATGAAGGAGAAGAACACCATCGAGGCGGCCGCGCCGATGCCGGAGATCCCCTCGGGCGCGAAGGGGTGCAGATTCGAGGAGCTGAACGCGGTGACCGCGACCGCCACGAAGAACACCAGCACCGTGACCTTGATGACGGTGGTGACGGTGGTGACCCGCGAGCTCTCCCGGACGCCGCCCAGCAGCACCGCGGTGGCCAGCAGCACCACGATCGCCGCGGGCAGATTGATCACCCCGCCCTCCCCCGGCGGCTGCGCGAGCACATCCGGAATCCGCCAGCCGATGGTGGAGCCGAGGAATTCGTTGAGGTACGCGCCCCACCCGACCGCGACGGCCGCCACCGAGACCCCGTACTCGAGCAGCAGGCACCACCCGCACCCAGGCCACGATCTCACCCAGCGTCGCATAGGTATACGAGTAGGCCGACCCGGACACCGGCACGGCACTGGCGAGTTCGGCGTACGACAGCGCCGAGAACAGCGCCGCGAGCGCCGCGATCACGAACGACACGACGACCGCGGGCCCGGCCAGCGGCGCGGCCTCACCGAGCACCACGAAGATCCCGGTCCCCAGCGTCGCCCCGACCGACAGCGCGATGAGCGGAATCAGGCCCATGCTGCGCCGCAGTGCGGTGTGCTCACCCTCGGAGGTGAGCTGTTCGACTGGCTTGGTCCGCAGCAATGATGCGGTAATCCGCTGGATTCCGGGCATGTCCGGCGACAATACCGGGTCGGACCGGCACAAATACCCTGCGGTCACCATGTCCGGCGCAGACCCGAACGACAAGCAGCTATGCCACGGCATCGCCCACTGTGCGCTGCATCGCCCAGCCGCGCACCCCGCATCGCCCGCGCGTGGGCATCCGAGGTGGCACGGCCCCGCGCTCGCCCTGGCGCTGTCGCGGAACCCGGTTACGATCGTCCCCATCATGAGTGAGCAGGTCACGGTCCACGGCGAGGTGGACGCGGGTTTCGGTCCGGTCGCCGACGCGTTCCGCCACAATTTCGCCCGGCACGGGGAGATCGGTGCGGCGGTCGCCGTCTATGACGGGGATCGGCCGGTGGTGGATCTGTGGGCGGGGTATCGGGATCGTAAGCGGGCGGTGGCGTGGGAGCGCGACACCATGGCGCCGGTGTGGTCCTCGACCAAGGGGATGACCGCGTTCGCGGTGGCGTCGGCGGTGTCGAAGGGTCTGCTCGACTACGAGGATCCGGTGGCGTTGCACTGGCCCGAGTTCGCCGCGCACGGCAAGGAATCGATCACCGTGCGCCAGCTGCTCGATCATCAGGGCGGGCTGGCGGCCCTGGATCGCCCGTTCCGGCTCACCGACATGGCGGATCTGGACGGGATGGCGGTGGTGCTGGCCGAGCAGAAGCCGTTGTGGCGGCCGGGAACCCGGCACGGCTACCACCCGATCACGGCCGGCCTGTATCAGGGTGAGCTGTTGCGCCGGGTGGATCCGGCGCATCGCACGCTGGGCCGGATCTTCGCCGAGGACATCGCGGCCCCGCTGGGCGCGGAGTTCTATATCGGTCTGCCGGAGGAGATTTCGCTGGATCGGGTGGCCGCGTTGTCGGCGACGGAGGGCCTCGACATTCTGCGCTACGAGCGAGATCTGCCGGTGCGCATCGCGATTCAGCTCTACAGCAAGCGGGGCCTGTCCTTCCGCGCCCTGAGCAGTCCGCAGGTGGGCGCACCGGCGCGGGCGGCGCGGCGGGAATTCCTGTCGGTGGAGAGCCCGGCGGCGGGTGGCGTGGGTACCGCGCGGGCGCTGGCCCGGGTCTACGGTGCGGCCGCCGGCCGGACCGGTGAGCTGCCCATCGACAAGGCCCTGCTGGACCGTCTGGCCAGCGCCGACACCGCCGACGACGTGCCCGCCGAGGATCTGGTGCTGCTCACCCCGAGCCGCTATCACCTGGGTTTCCGCAAGTCGCGCGGTAGTTTCCGGTTCGGCACCGACAAACGCGCCTACGGCACCACCGGTTACGGCGGTTCTTTCGGATTCGCCGATCCGGCAACCGGTCTCGGTTTCGGCTATGTGATGAACCGCCTGGGTATGGCGGTGCTCGACGATGTCCGTTCCCGCAATCTGCGTGAGGCGCTGCTGCGCTGCCGCTGACCGTCAGCCGCGCTCGACGTCGTGCACATGGTGCACGAGGTCGTGCAGGAAGTATCGCGCCATCGAGTCGACGGTGAACGCGGATCCGTTGCTGCGCAACGCGGCCCTGTCCCGTTCGGCGTCGGGGACGGCGTCGAAGGCGCGGGCGACCGTCTCGGCGGCCTGCGCGAGTTCGACGGCGACGGCGGCGGTCGCGGCCGCGCCGTAGTTCTCGGCGAGGGCGGTGGCGTCCTGATCCCAGTTGGCGAACATGAGAATCCCGTTGTCGCCCACGGTGACCGTGGTGTCGTAGCCGCCGATGGCGGGTCCGGGGCGGGGTCCGCCGCTGCGCGCGATATCGAGCCGGTGGGGTGAAGATCCGGCACACGTCACGCACGTGGGCCGCGTATTCCAGTGCCGACCAGGTCGATTCGTCGGGCCGGACGCGGGCGTCGGGCCGCTCCAGGGCGGCCAGCAGGCGGGCGGCGCTGCCGCGGGTCAGCCCCGGCACCGCCGCGAAGGCGATGGTGTCGGGGTCGAACCCGCATTCGGCGCAGGTGCGTTCGAGCACCCAGGTCCAGTCTTTGGCGTCGGGAACGATCGGCATGGCACCCAACTTACGGTGGCGTTTATTTGCCTGCCACCAATATTCAGCCAGTTGCCGTCGAGATGGCGACAGGTTCGCCGTCACTCCATCAGTTGGTGCGCCTTCTGGAACAGTTCGAGGGTGATGGCGTGCAGGAAGTCGCCGACCTGCTTGGGCGCCTTGCCAGCGAAGGCCCGCGCGTGCGTGCCTTCGAGCACGATGCCGAGTTTGAAGCAGGCCAGCACGGTGTACCAGGTGACGTGGCTCAGGTCGCGGTCGGAGAACCGGCCGTAGTGGGCGATCATCTCCTCGGCCGTGGGCAGTCCGCCGACCGCGCCCAGCGAGCCGATCAGGGCCGCGCCGGTGGTGCCCGGTTCGGGGCGGGTGGCGATCTGCCAGCCCAGGTCCAGCAGCGGGTCGCCGATGGTGGACATCTCCCAGTCGACCATGGCCACCACGTCGGGCCCGTCGAAGGAGAACATCATGTTGGCGAGGTGGCAGTCGCCGTGCAGGATGCCGGCTTTCGGCTGTGCGGGCCGGTTGCGGTCGAGCCAGTCGCCGACCTGCCGCACGCCGGGGATCTCGGGTCCGGGGTAGCCCGCGTTGACGCTGTAGGAGTCGAGTTCCTTGAGCCAGCGCGGCACCTGGCGTTCCAGGAAGCCTTCGGGTTTGCCGTAGTCGGCCAGGCCGAGCGCCTCGTGGTCGAGGGAGCCGAGGCGGGCGATGGCCTCGACCGCGGACAGGCCCATCTGCCGGCGCACCTCGGGGTCGGAGGCGTGCAGTTCGGGCAGTTCGTTCTGCGGGTTGAAGCCGGTGATGGGTTCCATCAGGTTAGAACGACGCGCCGAGCACGGATTCGTCGGGGCAGGCGGCGATCACCTTGGGCGCCCGGATCTCGGTGTCGCCGAGCGCGCCGAGGATGCGGGATTCGCGCTGAATGACGGTGTTGCTGGCGGTGCGCAGGTGCTTGGGTCCGCGGCGCAGCACGTAGTCGCGGCCACCACGGCGGAAGCGCAGCATGATGTTCTGGGTGCCGCCGCCGAGCGGCTTCACCTCCTCGAACTCCCCGCCGGGCAAGCCCTGCTCTTCCATCCACTTTCCGACGATGGCGAAATCGACGACGTCACGATCCACTTCGACCGGCTGCGCAACAGACATGCCGACCATTGTGCCGTAGCGGCCGCCACAAACTGAAGGCGTCCGCCCGCAGTAGTGGCGGGCGACTCGTTCACGCAGGTCGGAGCGCGGTGTTTCGACGCGGCAGGCGTAATGTGCGTGCTCAAATGCGCACGCTGTTGATCGATAACTACGACTCGTTCACCTACAACCTGTATCAGCTGATCAGCGAGGTGAACGGGGTCGAACCCGTCGTGGTGCGCAATGACGAGGCGGGGTCGCTCGAGCAGCTCGGGCTCGGGGAATTCGACAACATCGTCATCTCCCCCGGCCCCGGACGCCCCGATGTCCCCCGCGATTTCGGCATCTCCGCGGCCTTGATCGCACGGTCGGAGCTGCCGTTGCTGGGTGTGTGCCTGGGGCATCAGGGCATCGTCCTCGCAGCGGGCGGTGAGGTGGTGACCGCGCCGCGGGCCCGGCACGGATTCCCCGATCTGATCAGCCATGACGGCCGCGACCTGTTCGCCGGTGTGCCGCAGGAGTTCTCGGCGGTGCGCTATCACTCACTGTGCACGGACCGGCCGCTGCCGTCCGCGCTGGAGGTCACCGCCACCGCGCCCGACGGCGTGATCATGGGCGTGCGCCACCGCACCCGCCCGCAATGGGGTGTGCAGTTCCACCCGGAATCCATCTCCAGCGAGCACGGTGAACTGCTGCTCCGCAATTTCGCCGACCTGACCGCCGAACACCAGCGGAGACAGCGGGTTTCGCGGGTCAGCCCCCGCCCTGCCGCCGCGATCCACGATCCGACGGTGGATCCCGGCCGGAAGCCTGCCGCGATCCCGAACGGGACCGTCCTGCATTACCGGGTCGAGCAGGCGGTGATCGAGCGGGCCGTCGACGCCGAGGCCGTGTTCGACGCGCTGTACGCCGGTTCCCCCCATGCCTTCTGGCTCGACAGCGAGCACGTGGAGCCGGGCCTGGACCGATTCTCGTTCCTGGGTGACGCGTCGGGCCCGCTCGCCGAGGTGGTCGGCTACCAGGTCGGCAGCGGCCGCGTCGAGATCGAATCCGCCGCGGGCAAGCGAACGGTGCCCGGCGGAGTCCTCGACTACCTGTCCGGTGAGCTGCACCGCCGCCGCATCGACTTCCCGGACGTGCCTTTCGATTTCGCGGGCGGCTATGTCGGCTACCTCGGCTACGAGATGAAGGCCGACTGCGGGGCCGCCGCGGCCCACCGTGCGCCCACTCCCGACGCCCAGTGGATCTTCGCCGATCGCCTGATCGTGGTCGACCACGAGGCGGGCCGCACCCATCTGCTGGCCTTGACCGTCCCGGATACCACCACCGCCACCCGCGACTGGCTGACCGCCACCCGCACCGCCGTGGAAACCCTTCCGACATGGGAGAATCCGCCGCTGCTCGAGTTGCGCGCGGACGAGGCGACGGTCGCACCACTGCTCACCCGGGGCCGGGCCCGCTACCTCTCCGATGTCGCCACCTGCCAGGAGAAGTTGCACGCGGGCGAGTCGTACGAAATCTGCATCACCGACAGCGCCTATCCGGCGGGTGACGCCGACGGTCTCACCGTGTATCGCACGCTGCGCCGCTGCAATCCGGCTCCCTACGCGGCGTTCCTGCGTTTCGCCGGGCTGGAGGTGGCCTGCTCCTCCCCCGAGCGTTTCCTCAAGCTGGACCGCTCCCGGATGGTAGAGAGCAAGCCGATCAAGGGCACCGCCCCGCGCGGGAACACGCCCGCCGAGGACGCCGAGATCGCCGCCGAGCTGGCGCGGGACCCGAAGACCCGCGCCGAGAACCTGATGATCGTGGATCTGTTGCGCAATGATCTGGGCCGGGTCTGCGAGATCGGCTCGGTGCATGTGCCCGAGCTGATGGCGGTGGAGACCTACACGACGCTGCACCAGCTGGTGTCGACGGTGCGCGGCCGGCTGCGCGCGGATCTGGATGTCATCGACTGCCTGCGCGCCTGTTTTCCGGGCGGTTCCATGACCGGTGCGCCGAAACTGCGCACCCTCGAGATCATCGATGGCCTGGAAACCGAGGCCCGCGGCGTCTATTCGGGCACGATCGGCTTCCTCGGTCTGGGTGGCACCGCCGATCTGAACATCGTCATCCGCACCGCGGTCCGCTCCGGCGGGCGCTGGCGAATCGGGGCCGGCGGCGCGGTCGTCCTCGATTCCGACCCGGTCGGCGAGTACGAGGAAATGGTGTGGAAGGCCGCGGCCGCGTTGCGCGCCCTGCCCGGCCTCGGCGTCGCTCCGCTGTCTTCGACGCCCTGACCTATTTGCGGCGGGACCGGCCGGGCTTGTCCTGCGGCGGTTCGGGTTCCGGGGTGTCGCGGCCGCCGGTGAGCCGCCCGAGCAGTGAGACGCCGGGCAGTCTGTCGAGGCGGGCGAAGACCTCTTCGCCCAGGGCCGTGAGTGATTCGAGCCGGTGGAGGATCTTGTCGTAGGCCACGAAGGCGGGCTCGGCCAGCGCGAGGGTGCGGTCGAGCCGGTCGATGGTGGAGTTGAGGCGTTCGACCGCGATGGTGAGGCTCTGGATCAGGTCGGGCAGTTGCGCGGCGAGCTGGATCGAGGCGGGCGGCAGCCGGACGGCCGTGTCGAACGCGGTGGTGGCGGTGACCTGGGCGGAATCCAGGACCTGACCGGCCGCGCTCTGCGCGGCCTGCGCGGCGGCCTGTGCCGCGGCCAGGACGTCACCCGGGGTGGGGACCCGCGAGGCCGGTTTGGCGCGCGGTTCGCCGTCCTGTGGGTCGTTCCCCTTGGGGTTGGTCATCCCTCTACTGTGCCGCACGTTTTTCGGATCGGGGGGACCCGGCGGGCGCGCGGTGTTGTCGGAGGCCCGTGGCATCATTCGACCACGATGAAACTGACCAAAGGCGGGCAAACGACGGTTCCGACATCGCTTCTGACGGTGGTGCTTTCGTGGCGGTCGGAGCATGCGGTGCGAGCGCAGGCCGTACTGGTGGCCGAGCACGGGCGGGCCCGGTCCGACCGGGACTTCGTCTGGTTCGACGCGCCCCGGCACGTCTCGCAGGCGGTGACGCTGGATCGGGAGCCCGCGGCGGGCACCGCGCGCCTGTCGGTGTCGCTGCCGCGGACCGGGCCGGACGTGGCGGGGATCGTGGTCATCGGCTCGGTCGCCGAGGCCGGGAGTGGCGCTGGTTCCGGCGGGGCGGGCCGCGGTTTCGCGGCGGTCGAGGGGTTGCGGCTCACCGTGTTCGACCACGATCGCCCGGTGGTCTCCTACGAGGTGGACGCGCCGGGATCGGCCCCGGCCCTGGTGCTGGGCGAGTTCACGCGCAGCGGCGGTGACTGGGAGTTCCGGGCGCTGGCCGACGCCGGGGTGAGCCTGGCCGGGCTGGTGCGCGAGTTCGGGGTGCGGGTCGATCCGGGGCCCGGGTTCCAGGCCGAGTCGCGGCGTACTCCGCCGCCCCCGGATTCCGAACGGGCGGACTGGCATCCGGACCCGCGGGATCCGGCCCGGCTGCGCTGGTGGGACGGCGACACCTGGACCGCCTCGACGCGCCCGGCCCCGGTCCGGGACGCCCGCCACTGCCCGCGCTGCGGCGCGCCGCGCCGGGGCCTGCTGAGCGCGGCGGCCGGACTGTTCGGCGCGAACTCGCTGTGCCGTGAATGCGGTACCGAGACAGCCGAATACCTGCGGGGCTGGCGTCCGCGCGCCGAGCGGATGCTGCGCGACCCGGGCTCCGGGGACTGGGAATCGCTGTGGTCGGAGCTGCGTTTCCAGCGCGTCGACAGGGCCGCCGCGGTGGACCTGCTGCGCCCGCTCGCGCTCGATCAGCTGGAACGGCTGGTCGCCTTCGCGCTGGCCGACGGCGCGGTCGAGCAGTCGGCACTGGACAATTTCGAGGACACCGTCGACGAAGTGTCGCTGTCCGGCCCGCTGGTCGAGGACCTGCGCCGCCGCCTGCACCGGGCCCGCCTGCTCACCCGCCTGCGTTCGGGCGAGCTCCCGCAGCAGCCCGCCGCGGGCCTGCATCTGGACCCCGACGAGCGGGTCCACCTGAACCTGCCCGCCGTCCACGTCCGGCAGCTGGCCCGCGGCCCGAAGCGCACCGAGGGCCGCCTGATCGTCAGCAACCGCAAACTCCGCTTCACCGGCCCCGATACGGGCACCGAAATGCCCTGGGCCCGAGTGGTTTCGGTGACCGCTGCCGCCGGTCAGGTCGAGATCTCGGCCACCTCCTCCCGCGGCGGCGCGATCCTCGAGGTCGCCGACCCCGACTACGTGGCCGCCGCCATGGAGGGCGCGCTCCGCGTGGCCAAACGCCTGGCCCTCACCCCGGGCCGCCGCGACACCCGCTCGGTCCCACCGGATGTCAAGGCCGTGGTGTGGCAGCGCGACGGCGGCAAATGCGTCGAATGCGGCGACACCCACTACCTGGAGTTCGACCACATCATCCCGATCAGCCGCGGCGGCGCCACCAGCCCCGCCAACCTCCAGATCCTCTGCCGCGCCTGCAACCGCACCAAGGGCGCGCATATCTGACGGCCGAGACCCCGGCCGCGCATCCAACCGGATCGACGCGCGGTAGCGGGCCGAATGTGGGCAACCGGACTGCATGCGATGAATCATGTTGAGCGGCACCCGATGCGGTTCCAACGTCCGAGACGAGCAGGTCGAGGAAGGGGATTCGAAATGCAGGTAGCGGTGGTGGGCGGGACCGGGACGCTGGGGACGCCGGTGGTCCGGGAGCTGGCGGCGCGGGGGCACACGGTGCGGGTGCTGAGCCGATCCGCGCCCGCGGAGCCGGTGCCGGGCACCGAGCATCACGCGGTGGATCTGGTGACCGGCGCGGGGCTGGACTCGGCGCTCGAGGGCGTCTACGCGGTGGTGGACGCCGCCAGTCATCGCGGTCTGCGCAGCGCGCCGGTCATGGTCGAGGGCGTGCGCGCACTGCTGGCCGCCGAGCAACGGGCCAAGGTCGGCCATCATGTCGAGATCTCGATCGTGGGCTGCGAGCGGGTGCCGTTCAGCTACTACCGCACCAAGGTCGCGCAGGAGCGGGTCGTCACCCAGGGCCCGATCCCGTGGACCCTGGTGCGCGCCACCCAGTTCCACGAGCTCATCGACGAGGTGCTGGGCGGCGTCGCGAAGATGCGGATCGCGCCACACGGCACGATGCGCTTCCAGCCGGTCGATGTGACCGCGGTGGCGGGCAAGCTCGCCGACGCGGTCGAGGCCGGGCCCTCGGGCCGGACCCGGGATGTCGGCGGCCCGGTCGTGCAGACCCTCGCCGAGCTGGCCGATGTGCGCCGCCACACCCTCGGCCAGGCGCTGCTCCCGTTCCCGGTGCCGCCGATCGGCCGCGTCGTCCGGCGGGTCCGCGACGGCGCGCTGTGCCTCGGCGCCGACGGCGAGGCGGTGTCCTTCGACTACGCCGAGTGGCTGCGCCGGCGGTACGGGAAGTAGCCGGGGTCAGCGCTTGACGCGGAGAACGGTTGGCTCCGCACAGAATTGGGCGGTCGCCTGCTCCAGTGAGAGTCCGGTCCGAGCCAGCCCGCCACTGTCGATCACCGTGCACTCGCTGCCCCCGACATGCCCGGTCCCGTCGTCGAGGAAATGCACGTCGGCGGTGACCAGGGGCCGCAGCAGGGCGGCGTCGAACGTCCAGAACTGGATGTTCCACAGCTCATAGCTGTCGCGCGCGGTGACGACGGTGTAGCCGGCGGCGGAGGTGTCGATCCCGATGCCCGCGAGCTCGCCCGACCGCACGAATTGGCCGTCCGCGGTGACGTGATAGATGACGTAGCGGGTGTTGGCGCTGGCCATCATGATCGGAATGATCAGTTCGTCCAGGCCGTCGTTGTCGAGGTCGCGCAGCCGGGGCGCGGTGAATCCGACGCCGCGTTCGGTGATGGTCTGCAAGTGCGCACCGGCCGGATCCAGGGTGGTGATGGTGACCGAGCCCTGCTGCCCGGAGCCGGTGTGGCGGACCTCGAAGGTCAGCCCGGCGGTGTCGCGGGATTGCAGGTAGCAGTCGGGAGGTGTTGCGGCCGCGCCCATGTCGCCGCAGAGCTGCAAGGTGGACACGGGGGTGGCCGGGGCGGGGGTTTCGGTGACGGGCGGGTTCAGGTTGCCCGCCATGGGCGCGGTGGGCCGCCCGCAGCCGGCCAGTGCCATGGCCGCGGCGGCCACGGACACGGTCGCGGCGGCGACCCGGACGCCGGCCGCGAGATTCCTCCCCATGGCAGTGAGGATAGCGACGAATCGCCCATCCACCGGCACGCCGACAGGTGTGAGAAGGCCGATACCCGACATCATGTGCACACCTGCGCACCTATTGGCTTATAGTGGGCGTGTGCTCGTAGTCCTGCGTCATCCCCAGTTCCGCAAGCTGTTCACCGCCCAGGTGGTCGCCCTGGTCGGCACCGGCCTGCTCACCGTCGCCCTCGGCCTGCTCGCCTACCAGGTGGCCGGCGGGCGGGCGGGCGCGGTGCTGGGGACCGCACTGGCGATCAAGATGGTCGCGTATGTCGCTGTCGCACCGGTGATCTCGGCACTCACGCTGCGACTGCCCCGCCGCCTGGTGCTGGTGTCGGCGGACGCGGTGCGGGCGGGCATCGCGCTCATGCTGCCGTTCGTCACCCACACCTGGCAGATCTACGTCCTGATCGCGCTGCTGCAGTCGGCCTCGGCCACGTTCACCCCGGCGTTCCAGTCGCTGATCCCGTCGATCCTGGTCGACGAGGAGGACTACACCCACGGGCTGTCGTTGTCGCGGCTGGCCTACGACCTGGAGTCGCTGCTCAGCCCGATGCTCGCCGCCGCGCTGCTGACAGTGATCAGCTATCACTCGCTGTTCGTCGGCACCGCCGCGGGTTTCGTGGCATCAGCGCTGCTGGTGGTAACCACTCGCCTCCCCCGGCTGGCTACGCCGCAACATCCCGCCCCGTTGCTGAAACGCATCACCGCGGGCGCGCAGATCATGCTGAACCGCCCGGTGCTGCGGGGCCTGCTGGCCATGAACATGGTGGTGGCCGCGGCGACCGCGCTGGTGATCGTGAATACCGTTGTGTACGTCCGCGATCGACTGGGCGGCTCCAATACCGGTGTGGCGCTGGCCCTGGCCTGCTTCGGGTTCGGGTCGATGGCGGTGGCGCTGACGACGCCGCGGCTGCTGGCCAGGGTGCCGGATCGGCGGTTCATGCTGACCGGCTGCGTCCTGCTGCCGCCCGGCTTGCTCGCCGCGGCACTGCCACCCCTGCTCCCCCGCCCCGCGGGAGCGATCGTATTGGCCCTGACCTGGGTGGTGCTCGGTGCGGGGACCTCGATGATCAATACCCCGTCGGCCCGCCTGCTGCGCGCCCAGACCCAACCCGCCGATCGCACAGCCGTTTTCACCGCGCAGTTCTCGCTGTCGCACGCCTGCTTCCTGGTGACGTATCCGATCGCGGGCACACTGGGCGCGTTCATCGGTCTGCCGACCACGGCCGTCGTGCTGGCCGCACTGGCTACACTGGCTACGACGACCGCGGTCCGCGTGTGGCCCGCGTCCGTGCCCACCGGCGCCGAGGCGGTGGCAGCGGCAGGAAGGTGATCAGGTGAGCAAGGCGAAACCGCTCCCCGCCACGCCCAGCCTCACCCATCCGGTTGCTCCGGATGAGGCCCGGCTCGACGTGGCCACCGAGACCTTCCGCATGCTCTCCGATCCCACCCGCCTGCACATCCTGTGGATGCTCACCGAGGCCGAGGCCGACGTCTCCGCGCTCACCGAGGCCAGCGGCGCGTCCCGCACCGCGGTCAGCCAGCATCTGGCCAAGCTGCGCTTCACCGGTTTGGTCGACACCCGCCGCGAGGGCCGCCGCATCATCTACCGGATCCGCGACGGCCACCTGGCCCGCCTGGTCCGCGAGGGCCTCAACCACGCCGATCACGTCGTGACCGGCGAACCGTCTCACGAGTAACCATCCCCCGGACCTGCGCTCCTGGTCAGTGGGACGTGGTATCGCCGTGTACCCGCATGCGCCGCGACGATATGCCTATTCGAAATATCGCCGGACGAATAGTGAGAGGTCGCGCGCATGCATCCCGAACAGGGCAGCCCATTCGATGTAGTCATCATCGGGGCCGGATTCGCCGGACTCTACGGCGTCCACCAGGCAGCCAAGGCCGGACTGAACGTGCTCGGGCTCGAGGCCGGCGAGGACGTCGGCGGCACCTGGTTCTGGAACCGCTACCCGGGCGCGCGCTGCGATGTGGAGAGCGTCGACTATTCGTACTCGTTCGACGAGGAGCTTCAGCAGAGCTGGACCTGGACCGAGCGGTTCGCCGCGCAGCCGGAGATCCTCGACTACATCAACCATGTCGCGGACCGCTTCGACCTGAAGCGCCACTACCGTTTCGGTCAGCGCGTCGTCGGCGCGAGCTTCGACGACGCCGCCGCCATCTGGACGGTGCGCACCGAGCGCGGTGACGAATTCCGTTCGCAGTTCGTCATTTTCGCCACCGGCTGCCTGTCCGCGCCGATCAAGCCGAACATCCCGGGTATCGAATCCTTCGCGGGCGAGGAGCTCTTCACCGCGCAGTGGCCCGAGCAGGGCGTGTCCTTCGAGGGCAAGCGGGTCGGCGTCATCGGCACCGGCTCCTCGGGCATCCAGGTCTCGCCCATCATCGCGCGGGAAGCCGAGGCGCTCACCGTCTTCCAGCGTTCGGCGAACTTCAGCGTCCCGGTCCCGAACCGGCCCTGGACCGAGCAGGAGCAGGCCGATATCCGCGCCACCTACCGGCAGCGCCGGGAGAAGTCCTACTACGCGGGTGCGGCCACCCCGCACGCCTCGCTCGAGACCAAGGCCCTGGACCTGGCCCCCGCCGAGCGCGAGGCCGCCATGGAGGATCGCTGGAACGGCGGCGGCGTGCTGTTCAACAAGGTCTTCCCGGACCAGAACAGCGACATCACCGCCAACCAGGTGGTGCGCGAGTTCGCGGTCGCCAAGATCCGCGCCAAGGTGGACGATCAGGCCGTCGCCGACGACCTCATCCCCTACGACCACCCCATCGGCACCAAGCGCATCTGCACCGACTCCGGCTACTACGAGATGTTCAACCGGCCCAACGTGTCGCTGGTGAACCTGCGCCGCGAGGCCATCGAGGAGGTCACCCCGACCGGCATCCGCACCGCCGAGCAGTTCATCGAACTCGACACCCTGGTCTACGCCACCGGTTTCGACGCCATGACCGGTGCGCTGCTGCGCATCGACCTGCACGGCGCCGACGACGCGCGCCTCGGCGACCTGTGGGCCGACGGCCCGGTTACCTACCTGGGCTTCGGCATCCCCGGCTTCCCGAACATGTTCAGCATCAACAGCGTCGGCACCCCGTCGGTGATGGCCAACATGGTGCTGCACTCCGAGCAGCAGCTCGACTGGGTGCTGGCGCTGGTGCAGCACTGCCGCGACAAGGGCATTCGCACGGCGGCGGCGCGCGAGGAGGCGGCGGTCAAGTGGACCGACCACCTGCTCGAGGTCGCCGAGGGCACGCTGTTCGTGAAGGCCAACTCCTGGTACATGGGCGCGAACGTGGAGGGTAAGAAGCGCGTGTTCATGCCCTACATCGGTGGTTTCGGCAACTACCGCCGCTACTGCGACGAAGAGCGCGACAACGGCTACCCGAACTTCGAACTCAGCGTATAGTCAGCTGCCGAGACCGGCTCGCTTCCCTTGGGGGCGAGCCGGTTTCGTCGTTTCAGGCGGGCAGGCCCAGCCCCGCCGCCAGTACCGGCCACGACTGCTTCACCGCTTCCTGCCAGTAGCCCCACGAGTGGGTGCCGGTCAGCGTGAAGTCGTAGGTGGCGGGGATGCCGAGCCATTCGAGCCTGGCCGCGAGATGGTGGCTGCAGTAGTTGGTGGCGGCTTCGATGGTGCCCCCGAGGCTCAGCTGGTCGACCCAGCCGTCGAGGCCGGGCAGGGTGTGCGGGCCGCCGGGGAGATCCCATCGGCCCGGTAGGCCGGAACCGCTGGAGATGAACAGGTTCAGGCCGCGCAGCTGATCGGCGTGCAGGAACGGATCATTGGCGGCCCACTCGGGATCACCCTCGGGGCCGTACATGTTCGCGGGGTCCCCGCCGCCTTTCGTCACGACCATGCTGACGAAGGAGTGGCCGAGCGGGTCGCTGATCTGGGCGCAACCGCTGTAGGAGGCCACCGATCGATACAGTCCGGGCGCGGCGATGGCCAGTTGCAGCACCGAGGTGCCCGCCATGGACAAGCCGGCGATCGCGTTGCGCCCGTTGCCGTTCAGTTCCCGGTCGACGACCGGCGGCAGCTCCTGGGTGAGGAAGGTCCGCCATTTGTTCACGCCCAGAACGGGATCGGGCCCGCGCCAGTCGGTGTAGTAGGTGTAGTCGCCGCCGATCGGCGCCACCACGGTGACGTTCTTGCCGGCCAGGAAGTCCATCGCATCGGTCGCGGTCTGCCAGTTCACCGCGCCGACGCCGCCGCCCGCGCCGCCGAGCAGATAGAGCACCGGGACGGGCTGCGAGGTGTCGGCGGCGCGGCGCACTTCGACCTCGATGTCCCGGCCCATGGCGTCGGAATGGACCCACAGCGTCTGGATGCGGGATTCGGCGGTGTCCGGTTCGGCGGCGGCGATGCCCGCGGCGGCGGTCAGCAGCAGGGTTGCGGCGGCCACCACGGATAGTGCGCTGACCAGGGATTTCGTCGATCGCACGGTGTCTCCTTCGGCGAACGGAACAATCCCTGAGGGTACGAGCGACGACCGCAGGTCAGGACCGGAATCCGGCCCCGGTGACCCCACTGTTGCCGCACCGCGACCCAGCGCGGACACGACGCTGCGACATTGACAGAGGCCGCCCGCTTCCCCTAGAGGCGCGCCGGTTTCTCTGTCGATGTCGCAGTGTCGTCTCCGATCAGGCGGGCAGGCCCAGACCGGAAGCCAGAACCGGCCACGACTGCTTCAACGCGTCCTCCCAGTAGCCCCACGAGTGGGTGCCGGTGGGCGTGAAGTCGTAGGTGGCCGGGATACCGAGACCGTCGAGCTTGGTCTTCAGGTTGCGGGTGCAGTAGTCGGAGGCGGCCTCGAGTCCGCCGCCGAGGACCATCTGGTTGATCAGACCGCCGGCGCCGGGCAGGGTGCGCGGGCCGTCGAGGGTGTCCCAGGGCCCCGGCAGGCCGGAACCGCTGGAGATGAACAGGTTCAGGCCGCGCAGCTGATCGGCGTGCACGTAAGGATCGTTGGCGGCCCATTCGGGATCGCCCTGGGGGCCGTACATGTTCTTGCTGTCGCCGCCGCCCACCGAGACCACGGTATTGGCGAAGTTGTAGCCGAGGGGATCACTGATCTGGGCGCAGCCGCTGTAGGCGGCGACCGACCGATACAGCCCGGGTGCGGCGATCGGCAGCTGCAGCACCGAGGTGCCCGCCATGGACAGTCCGGCGATCGCGTTGCGCCCGTTGGTGTTCAGCGCCCGGTCGATCAGCGGCGGCAGCTCCTCGGTGAGGAAGGTCTTCCACTTGTTCACGCCCAGTGTGGGATCGGGCTCACGCCAGTCGGTGTAGTAACTGAAGGCGCCACCGACCGGCTGCACCACGTCCACGTTCTTGTCGGCCAGGAAGTTCAGCACGTCGGTGCGTTTCTGCCAGGTCGCGGAATCGGTGCCGCCGCCCGCGCCGTTGAGCAGGTACAGCACCGGGGTGGGCTGCGAGGTGTCGGCGGCGCGCTGCACATCGACTTCGATGTTCTTGCCCATGGCCGCCGAATAGACCTGGAGGGTCAGGTTCCGGTCGCCGGTGTACTTGCTGGAGGCGATCCGGGAGCCGTCGGCGGAGGTCCCGGCGGAGTTCAGCGAACTGCCCGGGTCGGCGGAGGCCGTACCCGCGGCTATCGGTAGCAGAACGGTTGCGGTCAAGGCCAACACCGCGCTGCCCCAGATCTTCGTTGAACGCACGCTTTCTCCTTCGGCAGTGTTTTCCAGGTTGTTACGGGTCAGCGACTCACCTTTCCGTTCAGCACTTAGTAATTGCTGGCCCGAAACTGAGCTGCGCCTGAGAGGACACCTCGACGCCTGGTCGGCGAGGCATTCCGGCCGTGAGTGACCTGCCTCACAGTCGATGCTCGCCCAGGGCGGCGCACACCTGTCAGCCGAGTGCCGGTGGTTGTCAGCGCACTGTCGGCGGGCTGTCAGCGCGGGTCGGCATCGTCATGGACACACCGAGACAGACACCGAAAGGGACACCGACATGACCGAGAACACCCGCACCGATTCCACGCTCACCGCCTTCGTCGAGGCGACCGCCGCCAAATACGACATGCCCGGCATGGCCGTCGGCATCCGGTTCGGCGGCCGCGAGATCACCGCCTCGGTCGGGGTGACCAGCACCGAGAACCCGGTGCCGGTCACCGAGCACACGGTGTTCGCGATCGGCTCGACCAGCAAAACCTTCACCACGACCGCGTTGTTGCGGCTGGTCGCCGACGGCCGGGTCGACCTGGACGCCCCGGTCCGCACCTACGTGCCGGAGCTCGAGCTCTCCGAGGCGCAGTCCGCGGCCACCATCACCGTCGGGCAGCTGCTCAACCATACGGCCGGACTGGAGTGGAATCTGATCAACAACACCGGCGAGGGCGAGGACGGGCTCGCGAAGTTCGTGGCGACGCTGGCCGAGCTGCCGCTGATCGGCGCGCCCGGCGAGCGCGCGTCCTACAGTCAGGCGGGCTTCAACCTGCTCGGCCGCGTCATCGAGAACGTGACCGGGGAGCCGTTCGAGCAGGTGGTCGCCGACACGGTGCTCGCACCGGTCGGGCTGACCGAGAGCCACTACTTCCAGGGCGACGTGATGACCCGCCGTTTCGCCGCCGGGCACGAGCGGCAAGCGGACGGCGAGCTCGCGGTGTCGCGGGTGTGGAAGGGCAGCCGCGCCAACAACCCCGGCGGCGGGCTCGGCACCACGGTGTCGGATCTGTTGCGCTGGGGCCGATTCCACCTGGGCGACGGCCGCGGCGCGCACGGCGAGACCGTGCTGCCCGCCGACCTGCTGCACCGCATGCGGCAGCCGACGGTGCAGCTGCGCAACAGCACCCTCGCCGACGCCTTCGGCCTGTGCTGGATGCTGCGGGACGTCGACGGCGTGCGGATGGCCGGCCACGGCGGTTCGGGTTTCGGCCAGTTCGCCGACTTCCAGCTGGTGCCGGAACGCGATTTCGCGGTGGTCGTGCTCTCCAACGCCAGCCCCAACGGCATTCCCGCGAACCAGGCGATCGTGCGCTGGGCGCTCGAGCACTACCTCGGTGTGATCGACAAGGATCCGGAGCCGATCCCGTTCGACGCCACCCGCGTTCCGGAGCTGTCGGGCGTCTACGACGTCGACGCCATGACCATGACCTGCTACGCCGACGGCGACCAGCTGTACCTGGACTGCAAGGTGAAGCCGGAGATCCGTGCCGCCGGCGGGGCCGAGATCCCCCAGGACCACCCGCCGTTCCCCTTCGGCATCCTGCCCGGTGACGGCGACGAATACGTGATCACCGCAGGGTCTTTCGCGGGGCAGCGCGGATTCTTCAGCCGTGACGCCGACGGCGTGATCACCGGGGTCGATCTCGCCGGGCGAGTCTTCGCCCGGGTCTCCTGACCTCCTCGCCGCAGCGCCGACCCGATCGCGGGTCGGCACCGTCGTCGTTCGGCGTTGTCAGCGAACCGATTCCGCTATGAGTCGTTCCAGCGCCGCGGGCCGGGGCAGGTCGGCCCCGAGGTGGTACGCGCGCTGGTAATCGGTCTGGCCGAGACGGTCGGTGAGCGCAGTGATCAGAGCGGAGAGTTCGGGTTCGCCGTGATCGAAGGTGCCGCGGATGACCGCGCTGAGCCCCAGCGCAGTAGCCGCTGTCGTCGGATCATCGTCCAGGAGAAGCAGTTTCGCCAGTAGTTCGGCGGCGTGTGCCTGCGCCTGCGCCGTGCCCGCGGAGTCGCCGAATCGGGCGGAGCCCGCGATGACCCGGGGCAGGAGTTCCCGTGCGGGCGCGATGGCGGCCGCAGTGAGATGGATACGTAAGCGCGCGACCGCTATCTGATGGGCGGCCATGACTTCCGGGTACGGCAGATGGCGAATCCGTTGCGTCACGTGATCCAGATCGCGACCAGCCGCCTCGAGATCACCGGTGCGACGGTGTAATTCGGCGGCGGTGAACAGGATGACCGCGCCCAGGCGGGCGAAGCCCTGATCCGCGGACAGGCGTTGCGCGGCTTCGATATCGCGGGCCGCCTCCGCCGATTCCCCACCGCGCAAGCGTTCTTCGGCGAGGGCGGTGCGGGCGGCGGCGATATCGTCCTCGGTGCCGAGTTCGGAGGCCAGGGTGACAGCGCGGGCGTAGGCGTCGAGGGCTCGGTCGTGTTCGCCGCCGAGCGAGTGCGCCCGCCCGGTCGCGAGCAACGCCATGCCCAGCCCCCAGCGGTCACCGACGATCTCGAAGCCCCGCAACGCCGCTCGCCGGGCGTCGGCTCCGGCGGGCAGTCGCCCCTCCCCCGTCAACGCGATGTCGCGGGCGAGCTCCGCACTGGCGCGCACCCACGGGTCCGGCCAGGTCATCGCCCGCGTCAACTGCTCTTCTGCGAGCTTGTCGTCCTGCGCCCGGGCGGCCAGCAGCGCGGTCCACAGCGGCACGGCCGGATGGAATTCCAGGCCGCCGTCCCGCACGCAGTCCTCGATCAGCGTCGACAGCGAGCTCCCGGTGGGCGGGGCTCCGGCCATCAGCGCGATGACCCGGAAGGCGGCCCGGGTCGCGTCGGGCAGTTGCTGCTCGAAGGCGAGCACCCCCGCCAGTGAGCTCTCGAACTGCGAGCTCATCCCCCGAATCCCCCAGTACCAGAACATGGCCCGCACCAGTCGCGACGCGATCTCCGGGCTCGCGGGTGCGGCGAGGGCGGTGCGCAGGGCCGCGGCCAGATTGGCGTGCTCGGCGTCGAAAAGGGCGATGGCGGCCAGCTGTTCGTTGCCGCGCAGGTGGGGCTCGGCTTGTTCGGCGAGGGTGAGGTAGTAGTCGGTGAACGGCTCGGTCAGGTGATCGGGCGAGGTGGCCAGGTGACCGGCGGCGAAGGCCCGGATCGTCTCCAGCATCCGGTAGCGCGGCGGATCCTCGGAAGTCACTGTGACGAGCGACTTCTCGACCAAGGCGTCGAGCAGGTAGAGGATGTCGTCGGCCGGGAGCTCCTCGTCGGCGCAGATGACCTCGACGGCCTCGGCGGTGGCGCCGCCCGCGAACACGTAAAGCCTTCGGGCCAGGATCTTTTCGGGCTCCTCGAGCAGGTCCCAGCTCCATTCGACCAGCGCCTGCAGGGTGCGCTGGCGGGGCAGGGCGGTGCGACTGCCGGAGCTGAGCAGCCGGAAGCGGTCGCCGAGGCGGCGGGCCACCTGGTCGACGCTCATGGCGCGCAGTTTGGCGGCGGCCAGTTCGAGAGCCAGTGGGAGGCCGTCGAGTTGGCGGCAGATCTCGACGACCGGGGCGACGGTGTCGTCGTCGAGGACGAATCCGGGGCGGATGGCCGCCGCCCGGTCGGCGAACAGCCGCACCGCCGAAGAGCGCTGCGCGACAGTGGAATCCGCGGTCTCGACCGGGACGTCGAGTGGGCCCAGATGGCACAGCGCCTCACCGGTGATGGCCAGTGGCTCGCGGCTGGTGGCCAGCACCCGCAGCTGGGGCAGCCGGTCCAGTAGGTGTTCGGCCAGGGCCGCGGCGGCCGCGATGACGTGCTCGCAGTTGTCGAGCACCAGGACGGCGGGCCCGACATCGAGGAGTTCGGTCAGCCGGGTCGTCCGGTCGGGGCCGGCGTCGAGTGCGCCCGCGACCGCGTCGGCGAGTTGATCCGGTGCGCCCAGTTCGGCCAGCGGGACGAAGAACACCGCCCCGGTCGCCGGCCGATCCATGGCCTCGACGGCGAGGCGGGTCTTGCCCGCGCCGCCGGGGCCCACGATCGTGACCAGCCGGGAATCCGTCAGCAGCCCGGTCAGTTCCGCGAGTTCGGGTTCGCGCCCGACGAATCCGGTGAGCCGGACCGGCAGCGAGCGGGTCACGGGTTCCCGGCGCGGGGGCGGGCTTTCGAGTTCACCGCGCAGCAGCGCCAGATGCGTTTCGCGCAGGATCGCCGAGGGGTCGATGCCAAGTTCCTCGTCGAGTCGCGCCCGCGTCTCCTCGTACGCCGCCAGGGCGTCCGCTTGCCGGCCGGCGGCCGCCAGGGCCCGGATGCGCAGGGCTGCCAGTCGTTCGCCGAGGGGGTTGTCGGCGGCCGCGATCTCGAGGTCGGTCTGAATCTCGGCGTGGCGGCCCAGTCGCAGCTCGGCCTCGAATCGGTCTTCCAGCGCGGCGGCGCGCAGCTCGTCGAGCCGGGTCGCGGTGGTCTGTGCGAACGGCGCGTCCAGCACGTCGCCGAGCGCGGGTCCGCGCCACAGCTCGAGCGCTTCGCTCAGCAGCCGGGCGGCGGCTTCGGCGCGGCCCGCCGCCAGCTCCTGTCGTCCCCGCCGCACCAGGTCCTCGAACCGATCGGCGTCCACCCGCACCCCGGGCAGCCGGTAGCCGCCGGGCCCGAATTCGACCGTGCCGGCCTCGCGCAACGCCTTCCGCAGGCGCGATACCAGCGCCTGCAGGGCGCCCGGCGCGTCGGCGGGCGGCTCCTCACCCCACAGGCCGTCGATGAGCGCCGGCACCGGCACGTCGCGCCCCGATTCCAGCGCCAACCGCGCCACCAGCATTCGCACCCGGACTCCGGGGATGTCGACCCGCGCCCCGTCCTCCGCGTGGACCCGAACCGGCCCCAGCACACCAACCTGCACTCGACGAGTCTTCCAGACCGACCGGTCGTACACCCGCCACCGATTGCCGCGGGCCGCAGTCGATTACCCGCGAAGTAATCGACTCCGCTCCCGCGACCGGGCACAGTCGACTCATGACCGACATCTCCGCCGGCCCGACCGGCGCCCAGCTGTTCGCCACCATGCCGTTCACCGAGGGCCTCGGCGTGCAGGTCCTCGACTGCCGTCCGGAGCTGGTGCGCAGCCGGCTGGCGTGGCGCGAGGACCTGTGCACGCTGGGCGGTTCCCTGCACGGCGGCGCCCTCATGTCGCTGGCCGACGCGACGGCTGCGGTGTGCGCCTACCTGAATCTTCCGGCGGGCAAGCAGGGGACGACCACGGTGGAGTCGAAGACGAACTTCGTGCGCGCCCTGCGCTCCGGCCACGCCACCGCGACCTCGACGCCGCTGCACACCGGACGCAGCTTCATCGTCGTGGAGACCGAGATCCGGGATGACGCGGGCGTCCTCGTCGCCAAGGTGACCCAAACCCAGACCGTCCTCTAACCGTCGATATCTGAAGCGTGTTAATTTCACTACTTCGGCGGGATCGCTGGATCTCGCCGAATGTCCCTGAACCCACGGATATTCCGTAGTGAAAGGCAGCTCATGACATCACCCTGGACGCGCTGCGCGAAGACCGCCGCGACCGTCTCGGCCGGCGCGGCCGCCCTCCTACTGGCCACCGCCCCCGACGCCGCGGCAGCCGGTTACGGCCCCGTCACCGTCGAAGGCTCGAAGCCGCTCGCCGGCTGCACCTACAAGGTGACCAGCGGCGACCTGGTCGGCGGCGGCAGCAGCGCCTACAACGAGATGCCGGTCACCTTCTTCGACAACGGCACGCTCATCGGCACCGCCAAAATCGGCACCACCGTCCTGGTCGGCAACCCCGCCAAGGTCTCGTGGACCCCCGCCACCCCCGGCGCCCACACCCTCACCGCCACAGCCGGTTTCGACACCCCCCAAACGCTGGCCCTCGACCCCGTCACCGTCCAGGTGGGCCCGTCCGCGGCCACCGGAAGTTTCGGGTGCCCGATCCCCAGCATCTCCGGCTGACCCGGTCCGCGACGAGATGCCCCCAAAGTTGCGGTCGTTCCAAACGGAACGACCGCAACTACTGTTCGTCGGGTCGAAAGGGACCCAGTGCACCGATTCATCGCCGCAGCCTCCACCACCGCTCTCCTCACCCTCGGCCCCCTGGCCGCCACCGCCGCCGCGACACCCCCCGGGCCCGTCGCCGACAGCGGTTCCGCCTCGGGCTCCGCCAGCATGGCCGACCTCGGCCTGAAAACCCTGCTGTGCCAGCTCAAAGGTGGCACCATGACCAGCTCCGCCGCCGAAACCGCGCCCCCGTCGCACTGCACGGTCTAGTCCTCGCCGTGGACATATCGATCCGGGCAGGTGGCCCGGATCGGGGTGGGGCGTTATGATCGGCACGATGACTACTCATTCTGAGCAAAGATTGGGGGCCTCGTCCGCTTCTGGTGAGTGCTGATGCACACCAGGATTGCGGATGGGACCGATTCCCGACATTCACTCTGGCTGCGCGTGCGCGAATTCGCCGTGCCGCCCTCCATGATCAAGACCGCTACTGCTCGGCGTCGTGCCGGGGATTGGGCTGGGGCCTGCGCCGCAGCGGGTTTCGATGTGGATATCGATTTGCGATCGGTGACCCGGATACACGGGCGAGCGCTCACTGCTCGCGTGCGGGCCGATTTGCTCTGTCTGGCACCGGATTTGCTGCGATGGCATCTACCTCGGGTCGCTCCTGACGGGTTGTTGCGACCGGGGCTGACGATGACTCTCGCTCGGTACGACACCGACGAGTACGGAAACGGTTGCGGCAAGGCCGGTCCGGCGCATCTTGTGGTGCGAACCGCGCCCGCTTGGGCGGATGCCGGTCAGCGGATCAGCCTCGCACTGTGGACGGAGTCCAATACCGGGACCATCGGTGGACTGCATCCACATCCTCGACCCAACCGGCGGTATCGGCTGGATCTGCACCGCCACCTGTGGGATGCGGACAGCAGCGGTGAGCTTCGGATACGGTCCGGAGCAGCGCAATTCGACGATACCGGCAGGATCGACCCCCGACTCGCTGCGCTAGCACCGCCGGGTTGCGCCGTGGACCGGTGGGCCGACGAGGCGGCGATCCTGTTGCGCGACCAGGGATGTCCGGCCGGCCCCGTTCTGGTGCGGGCCGGGGCGCGACGGGTCGTCGTGGAACTGCCTCCGGACGGCGATGATCCGCCGGGTTTGCGGGTCGTGGAGAGATATCCACCGGGCCTGGTGTCCGCGCTGCCGATTCTGCCCGACGCGGCAACCTGGACGCTGCCCGATCTGGAATTGCTGCGGGCCGGTGCGATCGCGGCCGATCAGCTGCATCCGCTGGTGGCCTCGGCGCTCGAACCCGGATATTCGCGAGACGAAACCTGTTGTGGCACAGCGTCGGCCGGTCAGCCACGCTGGGTGGAATGCCGCGGCGAGCAGCATCGGATCGGGCTGGTCGATGGGGTGCTCGCGGCGCTGGATCATGACCCTGCGGAGATTCGGCGGGAGGAATTGCTGGTCGCGTTGACCGGTACCCCGCTGCCGTGTTTGCAGGCGATCGATCGAGCGTATCGGCAGCCCGATGACATTTCCGGCGTTCGCGAACGTTTGGCTCACGGCGACGTCGCGGGTGCGCTCGCGGTTGTCGACGGGCTGGTCGGCCCCGGCGCCGCGCTGCGCAGTGGAGCGCTGCTCGACGAACTGGAGGCTGCCGCGCAGCGGCGGATCACCTACGGACTGTTCCGATCGGGACTGTCGACGGCCGATCGTCGCATTCCTCGGGAGCCGCGCCGGCCGTTGCGCTCGCATCCCCGTCACGCCACCTTGTTCTGACCCCGCGACTTTCTCGTCCACTCGATTCTTTTCAACCTGAAGGTGATTCACGCATGCCTACTTGCACCCCGAACCGCACCTCCCAACTCGACATCGCCGGCGACCTGCTCACCTTGCTGGGTGAGGTCACCACCGAGCCACGCCCCAATCTCCAACTCGAAGCCTTGACGCTGGCCGTCGCCGCGGATCTGCCGGTCCTGCTGTGGGGCGAGCCCGGAATCGGCAAGACCGCAGCCCTCACCCAACTCGCGCATTCCCTGGATCTTCCGCTGACCACGGTCATCGCGAGCGTCCATGAGCCGTCGGACTTTTCGGGCCTGCCCATCATCGGTGACGACCCGGCCACCCAGGGCGTCCCGATGGCCCCGCCGGACTGGGCCGTGCGTCTTGTCCACGAGGGCCGGGGACTGCTGTTCCTCGACGAGCTCTCGACGGCACCGCCCGCCGTGCAGGCGGCCCTGCTCCGGCTCGTCCTGGAACGCCGGATCGGCTCGCTGCGACTCCCCGCGGGCGTGCGCATCGTGGCGGCCGCCAACCCCCGCTCGTCGGCGGCCGACGGCTGGGAGCTGAGTCCGCCACTGGCCAACCGTTTCGTGCACCTGCAGTGGTTTCACGAGCACGACGTGGTCGTCCGCGGCCTCGGCGGTACCTGGCCGGTCGCGACGCTACCCACCCTCGACCCCGAAATGTTCCCGGACGCTGTGGCTTTCGCGCGCCGCGCGGTGTGCGGACTGCTCGCGGCCCGTCCCAAACTCGTGCATCAACTCCCCAGCACCGAGGCGCGCCGGGGCGGCGCCTGGCCGTCGCCGCGCAGCTGGGAGATGACGGTGCGGCTGATCGCCTTCGCCACCGCCGCGGGCTCCTGCCGGGACGTGCTGTCCCTGCTGGTCCGGGGCACGGTCGGCGACGGCCCCGGCTTCGAACTGCTCACCAGCATCGACCACATGGACCTCCCCGACCCTGAGCGACTGCTCGCCGATCCGGCTGCCGCCGTCCTGCCCGAGCGCGGAGATCTGCGCCAGGCGGTGCTCGACGCGGTGGTGGCGGCGGTCCGGCAACGACCGGAGCGGTCCCGCTGGGACGCGGCTTGGACGCTGCTGGTGAACGCCGCCGAAACCGGTGCGCCCGACCTGGTGGTCGTCCCCGCGACCACCCTCGCCACGCTGCGCCGAGATGATTGGGACGTACCGGCCTCGATCGAACGACTCACCGGCATGGTGGCGGTATCCCAGGGCGCGGATCGCGCGGCGGCCCGCGTCGCCGCACGGGTGGCGCGATGACCTCCACACTCGGCCTCGACGCCGACAAGCTCTGCGCCGCACGACTGCTGGCCGTCCGCGCCCGCCCCTACCTCGCGACCGCCCTGTACGCCCTGCACATCGTCGAGTCGCGCACCGTCCCGACCATGGCCGTCGACCGCTACTGGCGCTGCTACGTGTCCCCGGCCTTCGTCGACCGCACCCCGGTCGAGGACCTGGCTTCCGTTCTGGTGCACGAGGTTTCGCACCTCCTGCGGGACCATCACGGCCGCAGCGACCGATTCGCTGAGGCGCACAACCTGACCGGACCCGCGGAGCGACTCCGCATGAACATCGCCGCCGATGCCGAGATCAACGACGACGCCTTCGGCGACGGCCTGGTCCACCCCGAAGGAGCCGTCACACCGGCGTCCCTCGGCCTCGACTCCGGCGAACTCATGGAGGACTACCTCCGCCAGTTCCGCCTCGGCCAGCTCACCGAGAACTTCGCCTGGCTCGACTGCGGCAGCGGCGCCGACGGTGCGGACCGCGACTGGGACCTCGGCCCCGACGGCGCCGACGGCCTCACCGACCAACAACGTGAAGCCGTCAAATTCCGTGTCGCCCAAGGCATCACCGCCCGACCCGGCGACACGCCGCGAGCCTGGCGACGCTGGGCGGAGCAGGCCCTGCACCCACCCCAACCCTGGCGAGCCCTCCTGGGGGCCGCCATCCGCTCAGCAGCTTCCGCCCCCGGCGTAGGCGAGGATTACACCTACGGCCGCCCCGCTCGCCGATCCCCCTCCCTACCCGGCATCGTCCTGCCGAGCCTCCGCCGCAACCCACCCGCGTCTGCATCCTCATCGACACCTCCGCCTCGGTCAGCGACTCCGAATTGGGCAGCGCCCTACTCGAATCAGCCGCGATCTCCCAAGCCCTGGGCGGCCGACGAGACCTGGTCACCGTTCTGTCCTGCGACACCGCCGCCCGCATCGTCGATCCGATCTGCCGCGCCGACGGCATCACGCTGCTCGGCGGCGGCGGCACCGACCTCCGCACCGGTTTCACCAAAGCCCTACGCACTCAACCCCGCCCGGATGTCCTGGTAGTCCTCACCGACGGCCAAACCCCGTGGCCGACCAGCCGTCCACCCTGCCGCACCGTGGTGGGTCTGTTTCCCCGCGCAACCTCCTCGCTCGAAGACGATCCGAACTACGTTCCGGACACCCCACCCGCCTGGGCTCGCGTGGTCAATATCGGCTGACACCGGGACGCCCGAGAGTGCAGGAATTCAGTCCCTGCGGCCCGTCACGGCGACGGTGACGCCCAGTCCGATCATGGCGAGTCCACCGGCTCCGCCGACCGCGGCGAGACGCTTCGGCGAATCGGCGAACCAGGTTCGCGCTGCGGCGGCGGCCATGCCCCAGGTGCTGTCGCATGCCACGGCGACGATGTTGAAGATCAGGAGCATTTGCGGGATCGCGTGCCCCTTGTTGCGGGTCTACGAACTGCGGCAGGACCGCGGCGAAGAAGACCGTGGTCTTGGGATTGGCCACCCCGACTACGAATCCGTCGCGCAGGGTTCGCAGTGTTCCGTGTGGTGCGGCCTCGGGCCGGGTCAGCGCTGTGGTGTCGGCGGGATGCGGGCGGTGACCACGTCGAGAGCCAGGTCGATGGTGTAGTCGAATTCGGCTTGGCGGTCGAACCGGGCCAGGTAGGGGGCGGCTTCGACGACCGCGGGTAGTCCCGACTGTTCCAGGATCGCCTGGCGGGCGGCGATGCCGTCGGTGTCACTGGTGCCGTAGACGGGGCCGGCGTTCACTTCGCGCAGGACGGTGCCGATGAGGGTGGCCAGGAGGGTGCGCATCAGGTGTACCGCTTCGGCGGGGCGCAGCCGGCGGCGCGGAGGATTTCCAGTACCGCCTGGATCGGAGCCAATCCCGCCGCGGACGCCAGCTGCCGGGTGAGGACCAGCGCGGAGGCGGCGGGGTGGACCAGTGCGCGGTCGCGGAAGGCGTTCGCGATGGCACGGAGGTCGGTGCGCAGGTCACCACTGCGCGTGGGCAATTCGATCGAGCCCAAGAGGTGTTCGGCGACGGCGTCGAGCAATCCGTCCTTGCCTTCGACGTGGTTGTAGAGGCTCTTCGGGTCGACCTCCAGCACCCGCGCGACCGCGCGCATCCCGACCGAGTCGATCCCGTCGCGATCGATCACGTCGAGCGTCGCCTCGACGATCCGGGTGCGGGTGAGCTGCCCGGCTCCTCTCGGGGGCCGTCCGCGGCGGGCTGGGGGAGCTTGGCTGGCCATGCGGTCATTCTGCCTCACCCCCTTGATTAAATCCACACTGTGGGTATAGGTTGTGAGCAGTAAAACCCACGCTGTGGATATTGGAGTCCGACATGCGTTTCCCCTGGGGCACCTCCGATGTGGTCGATCTGCCGACCGTCGGAACCCGAATCGACACCTTCACCGATCCCGCCCACGTCGAGGGCGGTCCGGGCGCGCGACTACAGGTCGCCCGCCGACAAGCACAGGCGTTCCGCCGCGAGTTTCCCGGCACCGGCACCCCCGACAGCATCACCACCTGCGATCTGGTGACCCTGCCGTATCCGACACGGTTCGGCTTGTTCCGCGCCTCGCGGGCGCTCGCACCGTTCCTGTCGATCACCAACCGGATGCTCGTGATCCGCTGGCGCGACTCCGACGGCCGCCGCCGCATCCTGCTGTTCGAGCCATCGGACGTCGAACTCGGCAGGTACACACCGTATTTCGACAATCTGTCGCAGCACACTCCCGCGGTGATCGAACGGCGCATGGTCCGTGAGCACGGCACGGTGCTGGATCATCTGTCGCGTCTGGGGATCGCCCGCGAGGAGGTCGACTACCTGATGTTCGACCATCTCCATACCCAGGACCTGCGGCGTTGGATCGGCACCACCGCCCATCAGGACGACCTCGGCACCACACCGACGGCGATCTTTCCCAACGCGAAAGTCGTTGTGCAGCAGGACGAACTGGCCGCGATGGCGGAGCTGCATCCCTTGCAGAAGCCGTGGTATCAGCCCGCCACCTACCGTGATGTCCCTGCTGAAGCCTTCCTGCCCATCGACGGCTCGATCGTCCTGGGTCCCGGTGTCGCCGTGGTCAAAACGCCTGGCCATGTGTTCGGCAATCAGAGCCTGGTGGTCAATACCGCGACCGGAATCTGGGTCAGCAGCGAGAACGTGATCGCGACCGAGGCGCTGACACCGGAACACTCCCGGCTGCCGGGGCTGGCCCGGTGGGCGCGGCAGTGGCAGCAGGAGATCGTGCTCAACGCCAACACGATCGAGACCACCGCCGATCAATACAACTCGATCATTCTCGAGAAGACGCTGGCGGATCGCAGTCAATCCGACTCGCGCTTCCTGCAGTTCTTCCCATCCAGCGAACTCACCGGCATGTGGACCAACCCGGGCACCCGCCCCACCTTCAGCCACGGCCACATCACGCACGGACCACAGCTCTGAGGAGACCCCCGATGTCGTCACGATTCACCCTGCCTCCCGAGGATGTCCTGCGCGCACGGGAGAAGCTCGTCCTCGACCACTTCCACGACGAGGTCACCCAGGACTGGAACGCAACGCTTTCCACGTTCCCGCACCCGCATTACGAGCTGATCGCCCCGATGGTCGTCCACGACGGCGACAGCGAGGTCCGCGACTACTACCACGACACTCGGGTCGCGTTCCCCGACCAGGATCACGAGATCATCGCGCTGCGGCACAGCCATGACGCGGTGATCGTCGAATTCTGGCTGCTGGGAACGCATCTCGGTCCGCTGGGCAAGATCCCGCCGACCGGTTCGGCCCACCGGACCAGGATGACGGCATATTTCGTGTTCGACGAGCACGAGCACCTGGCGATCGAACGGATCTACTTCGACCAGCTCACCGTCCTGAAGCAGCTGCTGGGCGGGCTGGACAAGCGGAATCCCCGCGACTTGCTCACGCTCGCAAAGGCTCTCGCCGGAGCACTCGCCACCGCCGGCGGCGAACCGGATCCGCGCCTGCTGGCGACCACGCCACCGAACCTCGGCGACTGACCGCCGCACTCGACTCGAACGAACTCAGGAGAACACCGTGACAATGCGTGCGCTCGTCGGCGGCAAGGGAGCCGACTGGATCCTCGAAAACCGCGACCTGCCCGAACAACTCGGTGCCGTCCGCGTCCAGGTGATGGCCGCCGGACTCAACCGCGCCGACCGCTACGCCCTCGACGGCAGCTATACCGCGAACTCGCAAGGCGAGGGACCTTTCGTCGCGGGTATGGAAGTCGCGGGGATCGTCGAATCCTCCAGCCTGCTCGCACCGCACCTGCCCGTCGGCACCCGGGTCATGGGCATCACCATCGGCGCCTTCGCCGACTACGCCCTTTGCCACCCGCGAATGCTGGTGCCGATCCCCGACCACCTCGGGTTCGAGGCCGCGGCGAGCCTGCCCGTCGGACTCATCACCGAACACGACGCCCTGGTCACCCAGGCGGGATTCACCGCCGGTGACACCGTCCTCATCGTCGGCGGCACCAGCGCGATCGGCCTGATCGGTATTCAGCTCGCCAAAGCCCTTGGTGCCGGCACGGTCATCGCCACGACCACCAACGACCACAAACGCGCCGCCCTGCTGGAAGCGGGCGCCGACATCGCGGTCGACACCGCCACCGAGGATCTGGCCGACGTGGTGCTCGCGGCCACCGACGGCACCGGCGTGAGCATCGCCCTCGACCATGTCGGCGGCGACCTCTTCCTGCAGCTGCCCGCCGCCACCGCGATCGGCGGCACGATCATCAGCATCGGGCGACTCGCGGGCGCGGTGACCACCCTCGATCTCGACACCGTCGCCTTCCGCCGCCAACGCCTGCTCGGCACCACCTTCAGCATCCGCACCCGCACCGAACTCGGCGACGTCGTCGCGGCCCTGACCGACCGGGTCCTGCCCGCGGTCGCGGCGGGCAAGATCGTCCCCAAGCTCGACAGCGTGCATCCCGTCGACGACGCCATCACCGCCGCGCGGCGGCTCCGCGACAACGGGGCCACTGGAAAAATCGTCCTGTCGTTCGCCGACGCGCACACCGGCCCCGCGCCCACCCCCGGCCCGGTGGCCAACATGTTCGGCGGTATCGCCCAAATCGGTTACGTGGTACGCGATATCGAGGCGTCGATGCGCAACTTCGTTGCTTGCGGCATCGGCCCGTGGTTCTTCCTGCGCGACGTCCGCCCCGCGGACTTCACCTACGGGGGCGAGCCTTCGGCGATGGCGATGGATGTCGCGGTCGCCAATAGCGGCGACATCCAGATCGAATTGATCACCCCCACCAACGACGCCCCCTCGATGTACCGGGACTTCCTCGACGCCGGACACGAAGGCGTACAACACATCGCCTACTGGAGCGACGACTATCAGGGACTCTACGACCGGGCTCTCGCGGCCGGATTCACCGTCGGCCAGGAAGGCCGGATCGGCGGCGCCGACGGCAGATTCGCCTACCTGCGAACCGAACACCATCCCGGCACGGTCATCGAGATCTCGGACGTCGGCGGCACCAAGAAGTTCGTCTTCGACCTGGTCAAGCTGGCCGCCGCGAACTGGGACGGCAGCAACCCGATCCAAACCATCGACGCCGGCCTCATCGGCGGCGATCCCGCCACCATGACCGCGATGCTCGAGGCACTCGGATGAAGATCCACCACCTCAACTGCGGCACAATGCATCCCCCGCGCACCCCCGACGGCCTGGTCTGCCACGTCCTGCTCCTGGAAACCGACACCGGCCTCGCCTTGGTCGACAGCGGGCTCGGCCTCCACGACGCCGCCGATCCCGCCCGCCGCTTCGGCCCCGGCCGCTTCTACGTGCGCCCCCGATTCGACGAGAACGAAGCCGCCATCCGCCAAATCGAACGCCTCGGCTTCAACCCACGCGACGTCCGAGACATCGTGATCACCCACTTCGACGCCGACCACGTCGGCGGCCTAGCCGACTTCCCTTGGGCCAGAGTCCATCTCACCGCCACCGAAGCCGACGCCGCCCTGAACCCACGAACCTTCGTCGAAAAACACCGCTACCTCCCCACCCAACGCACCCACCACCCCACCCTGGTCTGCCACACGCCCGGCGACGGCGAACCCTGGAACGGCTTCCCCGCCACCAAGGAACTCCCCGACATAGCCCCCGGCCTAGCCATAATCAGCCTCCCCGGCCACACCCGAGGCCACGCCGCCGTGGCCATCGACACCGGCACCCACCAACTCCTCCACGCCGGCGACGCCTTCTACCACCACGGCCAGATCGACGGCACGGGCCACGTCCCCAGAGCCCTCACCACCATGGAACGCCTCGTAGCCCACAACCCACCCCAGGTCCGCGCCAACCACGAACGCCTCACCGAACTATGGACCGCAAAGCCGTCCGACCTCCTACTGATCAACGCCCACGACCCCACCCTCCTCCGCCGCGCCCAACAGCTCGACACCGAGGAATGAGGCGGCGTTTCCGCGCACCCACCCGGCATAGCTCCGAGTTTCGTGGCGATGACCGCTGCGCTGCCGCAAGCCGATTCGATGTCGACGGCGCAAAAGGTGGGGGTTGTGGGGCGGGCGGGGCTCGAAGGCGCCCCTCTCCCGCCCCTGAGCGAGCGCCGGGAATCGGTCAGAGCGCCCGCTTCAGCCCGACGTGACTGTTGTCGTACCCGAGCCGCGCATAAAAGGCGTGAGCCCGCTCGCGCACCCGGTCTGTGGTGACCTGCGAGAGTGTCGCACCTCGGTGCCTGCCGTGGTCGTGTGCCCACTCGAGCATCGCGGTTCCGATGCCGCGAGAGCGTTCCGAGGCAGCGACCCGGACTCCCTCGATCTGGAGGCGGGTGGCGCCGCCGCGGGACAGCCCCGGAATGATGGTGAGCTGCATGGTGCCGACGATCCGGTCGCCCTCGTCCCGGACCACAGCCAGATAGTGCGACGGATCCCTGGTGACGGCGTCGTATGCCTCCTCGTAGCGGGCAATGTCGAAACCTTCGCGGGTACGGCCGATCTCGTCGTCGGAGAGCAGCGCGACCAGCGCCGGCACGTCGACACGCTCCGCCCGCTGCACACGAAAGATCCGGTCGCCCAGTCGGAGCCGGCCACCGACCGAAGCCCGTGCCCGTGACTGCAGTCGGGCGATCAGGGTGTCCAGCCAGGCGCCGACGTGTCGCCGGGCTTCGGGAGTGTCCGGATACCGGCAACGCAGGTGCAGCCCCACCTCGTCGAGGATGAACCAGAGCATCACGCCGTCGGTCCGAATCGTCGCGCCGACGTACTGCGCCTCCAATCCGGTCGCGTCGACTCGCACCGGCAGCCGACGCAGGTCCAGCCACGAAATCGCGAACATCCCCGGCGCCTCGGGCATCCCGCCCCACGGACGCAGGATGTCCTCCAGTGGCCAGGACCCCATCCGGACGGCCTCCTTCACCGCCTCGGCGCTGGCACGGGGATCGGGGTCGGCCGACTCGAGCACCGAGTTGGTGATGAACCACCCCACCGAGTCGTGCCAGGTGGTGTCGTACCGGCTGTGCACCGGAAACACGGCCCGCAGTGCGGTGCCGGCCAACTCGTGGGTCACCTCGGTCATCGCCCCCACCACCAGCGCCAAGGTCGAGACGCCGTCGTCGCGGGCCTGCGCCGAGAACGCGGCGCTGTCATCGACGTCGAGGACATCGCGCACCTCCACGCGCTCCTCCTGCAACGTCGCCTCACCCAGCGGCAGCGGGAACCGTGGCATCACATCGCCGCTGCCCGCCAGCACCTCGGCCCAGCGGCGGTGTACCTCGTCGGGTGCCGGCGGGCGGTCCCGCAGCGCGCGGGTGTGCTCCGCGAAGGCGGGCGCGGGCGGCAACGACGGTGCACGACCCTTCTGCACCGCGGCCAGTGCGGTCAGCAGGTCCCGCGCGATCACCAGCATCGACCACATGTCGACGTGCGCGTGGTCGGCGGCGACCACCACGGTCGGCCCGACCGCGGTCTCGAGCACACAGAGCCGGTACGACGGACGACCGTACGGTGAACAAGCATGGTCGAGCACGGCGCGGAGAGCATCGTTGACCGCCTGCCCCGGAGCGATCACATGCTCGACCCAGCCGCCGGGGCGGATATCGACCTCGTGCAGCCGAGGCTCGCCGTCCTCGCCCGGCACGAAGACCGACCGCAGTGTTCCGTGCCGCTCGATCACTGCCAGCCAGGCGGTCGCGAGTTCGTCGGGCGGTACCGGCGCGGAGAGCCTGAAGGACAACGCCATCCAGGATCCCGCTCGGTCGCCGGCACCGACGTGGCGTCGCTGGTCGAAGGACACGGGAAGTGGCCGGCCCACCCGACCCGCAGTGACGTCGAAGCCCAGCAGGCGGCCGAACGGCAGGCGCAAGTGCGCGACGTTGGTCAGCCGCATGACGGTATCCTAGGCTTCTTTCCCGAGCGATCGCCGTCTCACCAGCACCCTGGAGCCTCCGTGCCGACCTTCCGCGTTCCCGGCGCCGACCTCGACGTGGAACTGAGCGACGAGGGCGGCCACCCCGTCGTCCAACTCCACGGCCTCACCTCCAGCCGCCACCGCGACCGTCTGATGGACCTCGATCTCGGCCGCGGACTCAGCGGAACCCGACTGCTGCGGTACGACGCGCGCGGCCACGGCCACTCGACAGGCCGTACCGTCCCCGAGGACTATCGGTGGCCGGTGCTGGCCGATGACCTGCTGAACCTGCTCGACCACTGGTTCCCCGGTGAACAGGTCCACGGCGTCGGTCCGTCGATGGGCACCGGGACCCTGCTGCATGCCGCTGTCCGCGATCCAGCCCGATTCGCCGGCCTCACCCTGCTGGTGCCCGCGACCGCCTGGCGCACCCGCGCCGCGAAGGCCGACATCTACCGGAAGAATGCCCGCTTGATCGAGGAGCAGGGACTCGACGCCTTCCTCAATGCCGATCTCACCGTGCCCCCCCGCCGGCCACTGTCGGAACGCCGGAAACGGTGCCGGATGTCGCCGAGCACCTACTGCCCGCACTGTTCCGCGGGGCAGCGATGAGCGACCTGCCCGCCCCCGAGGCGATCGCCGCGATCGAGGTGCCGACCACGGTGTTGGCCTGGATCGACGACCCCGCCCATCCGGTGTCGACCGCCGAGGAGCTGGTGGACCTGCTGCCGACGGCCACACTCGAGGTGGCGCACACACCGGCCGATCTCGCACGCTGGCCGAGGATCCTGTGCGAGGACGTAGCACGACACGGGTAGGCACGACGCCCTAGCCGAGCGCCGGCCGGATCTCGTGTGGCGCAGCGCCAGGCCGCACACCCCGCGCCCGCCCGTTATGCCACCACCAGTGTCGTGAACAACGTTGCGGCCCAGAACTGTTCGGCGCCGGAAGCATGCAGCGGAAGTGAGGTGGCGTGCTCCGCAAGCCGATTCGATGCCGATGGCGCGGAAGGTGGGGGTTGCGGGGCGGGCGGGGCTCGAACCCGCGACCAATGGATTATGAGATCAATCGCTGTCGGCTCTGTGCGGACCAGCAAAGTACCTGCACGTCATCGAGCGTCTTTCCATAATCTATTGGTCTACGATTCCCTGGAACCAACGTCATGAGACACCACAACTAGCGCGCGGGGAGAACGCTCCTCTGACCCATCGGTCGATTACCGTGTCGGCGTCCGGTGTTCGGTCCGGAGTCGTGGACCTGCTCGTAACTTCAGCTTGGCGCTGATGGGCTGGTGCGCGCTGATGACGACCTGATCTTTGGCGCGCCAAGTGGATCGAAACCCGTTGATGTTCAGATCATCCGGGAAGGTACTCTCTCCCGGTCATCCACAGATTTTGATCATTACTCTGGGTGTTGCGCTGGCGGCCTTGCTGCAGTGGGGGCGCCGGCGAGGGGCGTGGGCAGGCCGAAGCTGTGTCTGCATCCCACGGGCGCTGCGCTGCCGTTCCGCCCCCACGGACCGGTGTTCCGGATTCGCTGACCCCCAACCCTTCTCGAAGCGGCTCCGGGCCTCAGAAGGTGAACTGATCGCCGTAGGCGGTGGTCTGCACAACCCCCCGCACGGTACTCACCGTGGTCGTGACGAAGGGGACGGCCGACACCGGCGAGGCGCATTGGGCGACATTCAACGCGGCGTTGTCGAAAGAGATGCGGTACGGGAACACGGTGGTGTCGTCCAGGGCGGACGTCGCCGTTGTCGCGATGGTGACCTGGCCGGGCCCCAAGGTGGCCGTCAAGACTTCTGTCAGGCCCAGCGCCCCGCCGACACTGGGTCCGAGGTCGATACTGGGTGAGCTGGCACTGGCTGGGGTGGTAATGGTCGGCGCGGTTGGGGTGGTCGGGGTGGTCGGGGTCGTTGGGGTGGTTGGAGTGGTTGGGGTTGAGCTGGCGCTGGCTGGGCTGGTAGTGGTCGCGGTGGCGGCTGGGCTGGTAGTTGGGGCGGCGGCTGGGCCGGTAGCGGCTATGGCGGCGCCGACCGGGCTGGTACTGGGTGTGATGGCGCTGGGGGTGATGACGGAGGCGATGGACGTAGTCGGCACGGGAGTGTCCGTCGCACTCGGCGCGCTGACAGGGCTCGCAGGGCTCACTGTCGGGGCAAGGGCGCCGACCAAGCCTTGGTTGGGCTCGATTCCGACGGTGAAGCCGCCGGCCACACTGATCCCGCAGCCGAGGATGAACCCTGCGACGGCCTGACCGGACGTGATCGGGTCACCCTCCACATTGACCGAGTAATCGCCGGACATCTGCGCGGCATGCGCGAACGTCATGAGGAAATTCGGAGTCCGGTTACCGGGCGGATTCACCCCGACGCTGTCGACGGATGCCGTCACATGAACTCCCGAACCGGTTATCTCCGAGCCGGGCGGCTGGGCTCGGCCCAGGTTGGTACCCCAGACCCACACGCCCAGGACACCCAGGGTTACCACGGCCGTGCCCGCCGCGGCGACGATCAGCAGACGCCGCAAACCTGGATCCTTTCTCGAAGCTGTGCGCAAGCGTTTCTTCCAGAGCCCGGTATCACAGGAACAGCCACTATTGGCTGGTAATAAAGCCTATCGGAGACATCAGGCTGAGGAGCAATGCGGCGATAAGGCGTGTCGACCATGGAATTCCTGCCGACCAGCCGATACCCGCCTATAAATACACTGCCGGAAAACAGACCGGGCTCAATGCATCACGCGCAACACCGCCGTGTTGGATGGGACTGCCCCGAGTTCGGTTGACTCGCTGACCTGCCCCAGCTTTCGTTACCTGCCCAGATGTGAATCTCAGGCGGTGATGGACTGGCGTTCGTAGCGTAACTCGTGCTCGGTCAGCGACACATAATCGAGCTGGGAGTGGCGCCGCTGCCGGTTGTAGAAGATCTCGATGTAGTCGAAGATCGCGTTCGCCAGATCGACTCGTGTTCGCCACTTCTTCCGGTTCAACAGCTCGATCTGCATGCTCGACCAGAACGATTCCATCATCGCGTTGTCGTAGCCGTCACCGATGGTGCCGAACGACGGCATCAGGCCGTTGCTGCGGATCTTGTTCGTGAATGCCCAAGAGGTGAACTGGACGCCGTGATCCGCGTGAACAATCCCGCCCGACAACGGGTTTCGGTTCTTGATGGCCATGTCGAGGGCGTTCACGACCAAGCTCGAATCCTGGCAGTTGTCGATCGACCAGCCGACGATCTTGCGGCTGAAGGTGTCCATCACCGCGCAGCAGTAGACCTTCCCTTCCCGCGTGGGATGTTCGGTGATGTCGGTGACCCACAACTCATTTGGTTTGAGCCGGTGAAAGCTTGCGGTGCACGAGATCGTCGGCGGTGGCGATGCCGCGCAGGCGTTTGACCTTGGCCGGTCCCGGCAGTCCGGCGACGCCGGCCAGGCTCATCAGCTCGGCGACGAGGTTTTCGCTGACCACGATGCCCATTCCGCGGGTCAGTTCCGCGTGGACCCGTCGTGATCCGTAGGTTTGACGCGACGCGCAGTGGACCTCACGAATCAGCCCGGTGAGCCACTGGCGGCGCATCTTCGTCGGCGACAGGGGCCGATTTCGGTACTTGTAGTAGCCGGGCCCGGAGACGCCCAGCAGTCGGCAACACACCTTGGCCGGGTGCCCGGCATCGACGAGGACATCGATTACCGGGTGAATCCTTTTGGGGTAGGACGAATTTCCCCGAGCAGCCCGGCGGCCTTGCGAAGGATTTCGACCTCGGCTTCGAGTTGGCGGATGCGTTTGTTGGCCTTCGACAACGCCGCGGTCTCTGGTGTGCTGATCCCGGGGCGTTCACCACGGTCGATCTAGTCCTGGCGGACCCAGTTGTGCAGGGCCGCGGCGCTGACCCCCAATTCGGTGGCGGCGGTGGTGATCGGTTTCCCGGCCCGCACGAGCGCGATGGCGCGCAGGCGGAACTCCGGTGGATACGGTCGGGGCATGGGATCAGAGCCTCTCAGCTGGCACCGATCTTCACACCGAAACGGGTAACCAAACCCTGGGGCAGGTCAAGGAATCAACCAAACCGGGGGCAGTCCCAAACGACAAAAACCCCTGGTCAGAGGGGCTTGTGGGGCGGGCGGGGCTCGAACCCGCGACCAATGGATTATGAGTCCACGGCTCTAACCGACTGAGCTACCGCCCCCGACCGCTGCAGATCACTGCGGGCTCCGCGAGATGCTACCGCTTCGGCAGGGGCGATGCCCAGTCGGACCTATCAGACAGCGAGGCGGTCGGGGATCTTGTTGAGTTCGAGCTGGTAGTAGAGGATGCCGAGGCCGAAGACGAAGTTGAGGAGGAAGCCGTAGAGGGGGTTGCAGGTGGGGGTGAGGCCTGCGGATTCCTGGGACTGGCTGATGCGGGTGCCGGTGCGCCAGAAGCTGATCAGGGCGGCTATGCCGGTCCAGGAGAGGAGGAGCATGACCAGGAGGGGGCCGGCGACGGGGGCTTCGGGGTCGCGGCGGAGTTCGGCCATTTCCTTGTGGATCTTGTAGTACCAGACCAGGAAGTAGATGCCGAGGGTGAGCAGGGGCCAGACCAGCCACACCAGCACGGGGTTGCGCGGTTTGATCGGTGTGGCGAGGGCGGTGGTCATGTGGTGAATCCTTTTGTTGTGGTGCGGTTTTCAAAGCCCGGAGCGAACCGGCCCGCGGAACGTATCCACAGGATCGTGACCTGATCGTGAAGCGTTAATCTGGAGCCACCACAACGACAGAGAGGCACATGATGGCGAATCTGTTCGGGAACGTGCTGAAAGCGCACCAGTGGATCTACGAGAACAGTCACGGCGCGCTCGGGCACAAGTTGTTGTTCGGGAATCCGACGCTGCTGCTGCGGTCGATGGGGCGGAAGACCGGTCAGGAGCGCACGAACGCGCTGACCTATGCGCGGGACGGCCGGAATTATCTGGTGACCGCGTCCAATGGCGGGTCGCCGCGGCCGCCGGGATGGCTGGCGAATGTGAAGTCCCACCCGCAGTGCGAGATCCAGATCGGGACCCAGCGGATTCCGGTCACCGCTACCGCCACCTATCCGCAGAATCCGGAGTACGCGCGCCGGTTCCAGCTGGTCGACAAGGTGAACAAGGGCCGGTACACGCAGTATCAGACGATGACGTCGCGGCCGATCGCGGTGGTGGTCCTCACACCGCGCTGACGCCCGCGCCGGGTGGACCTCGCGGGTAAGGGTCGGCTACCCTGCTGGCTAGAGGGGAGTACTTCCCACGAATCATTCCGGTCAGTACGGGCCGCGCCGTCGCGTCCCCCGGGTGGTTGCCCACGGTATCGCGGGTGAAGGAGACCTCGGCTGGTTTGCCATGTCCGAGGAGGCCTCATGAGTCCTACCCCTACCGTTCTCGCCGCTACCCCCGTCATCGACAGCATCGGAACCCCCTGGTTGTGGGGCGGCACCATCGCCGCGGTGCTGGCGCTGCTGGTGCTCGATTTCGCGCTCACCCGCCGCCCGCACGAAGTGTCCATGCGCGAGGCCATCGGCTGGACCGTCTTCTACATCGCCCTGCCGGTGGCTTTCGGCGTGTTCCTGTGGTTCAACAACGGCGGTACGCCGGCGGTGGAGTTCTTCACCGGCTATCTGCTGGAGAAGTCGCTGTCGGTGGACAACCTGTTCATCTTCATGCTGCTGCTGTCGGCCTTCGCGGTCCCGGCGGCGCTGGCGCAACGCGTGCTGCTGTACGGCATCGCGGGCGCGCTGGTGTTGCGCGGCATCTTCATCGCCCTCGGCGCGGCCGCCCTGGCCACCCTGGACTGGGCGTTCCTGCTGTTCGGCCTGATCCTGCTGGTCACCGCGCTGAAGCTGCTGGCCGACGCGGCCGGCGGCCACGAGCAGGAACTGGACGTCAACCACATGAAGTCGGTGCAGCTGCTGCGCCGCATCTGGCTGGTCACCGACGACTACCGCGGCACCAAGATGGTGGTGAAGGAAGCCGACCCGGACCAGCCCGGCAAGCTGCGCCGCGTCCTGACCCCGCTCGCCCTGGTGGTGGCCGCGGTCATGGCCACCGACATCGTCTTCGCCGTCGACTCGGTCCCGGCGGTCTACGGCGTCACCGGCGACCCGTTCCTGGTCTTCGCCACCAACGCCTTCGCGCTACTGGGCCTGCGCGCCCTGTACTTCGTCCTGCACGCCGCCCTGTCCCGCCTGGTCCACCTGGCCTACGGCTTGGCCGCCATCCTCGCCTTCATCGGCGTGAAGCTGGTTCTGCACTGGGCCCACGGCATCTGGAACGGCGTCCCGACCATCCCCACCGCCGCCTCCCTGGTGGTGATCGTGGTGGTCCTGGCGACCGTCACCCTCACCAGCATCTACGCCACCCGCAGCGACGAGGAGAAGGAAACCGTAGCCGACCCGAAGTGAGCCGCAGCGGCGTAAGCCGGTGCCGCTGAACCGTTTCCGGCGTCCACCGCTCGATCCAGTCGATCGTGCGGTGGACGCTTCGGGCTAACCGCCGCCGCCTCCGCGCCCACCGCCTCCACCACCACAACCGCCGCCTCCCCCGCCGCAACCCCCACCGCCGCAACCTCCCCCACCGCAGCCACCGCCGCATCCGCTGTGCCCGCCGCCGCACCCGCTGTTGCCGCCGGCGCCGCCGCCCGTGCTGCCATTGATCACACCGCCGCCGCCGTAGGCCGAGCCGCCGGACCAGCCTCCCCCGGCCCGCCATCTCTCCCGACGGCGCTTCACCTCGAGATCGGTCCGGATGCCGGATATCACCCCGTAGCTCAGCGCGCTCACGAAGCCGACGCACAGGATCACGGAAATTATCGTGCCGATCATCGCCGGCCTCCTCCCCCGTCTCACGGCAGCCGTGACCGCGAGATATAGCCGAAAAATACGCTCGGGGAATCGCTTCGGCCAACCTATTTTTCGGGCCCTGCCCGGTCGCGGGATTCGACGTAGCGTGTAGCCATGTTGCTGAACCGTTCTCGGCGTCCGAGCATCGAGCAGGTCAATCGGACAGTGGACGCGCTGGAGCTGCCGGAGGCGGTGTTCAAGACCTGTCCGTGGCAGCCACGGGATTTGGTGGAAACCGGTTTGCGGCAATGGTTGCGGTGTTGCGGGGCGGCGATGCGCGACGATCGGGTGATCGGGATGCCGTCGCACGCGGTGGACGAGGCCTGGCACGGGCTCATCCTGTGCACGAAACGGTATGCGCGACTGTGTGATGACGCGTACGGACGATTCCTGCACCACTTCCCGGACGGGGAGGGCACCGGGTCCGGAGAGCCGATGGCGGAGCAGTTGGGGCGCACCGTGGTCGCCTGGTCGTTCGTGGCGCGACCGGGCGAGGAATGCGTCCTGTGGGATCTGGACAGCGTTGCGGGAGTGGACCATCCGTGGGGGATTCCCACGGAGCGGGTCCACTCGATCGAAGCAGCGTTGCGGGCGAGCTGACCGAGCGCTACGCACCACCGAGCGACATGGACGGCACCGTGCGCGTCGAGCAACCGTCCGGCGCGGCCTGCCCCGCCAGCCGGTCATCGATCCAACGCAGGACCGCAGCGGCCGCACCGAATTCGAGACTGAGGTGTTCGCTCAATTGGTCCCGCGTATACGTGATCTGCGCCCCGGACGCGCACCACCGTGCCACTGCCTGGTCGACCTCCGCGATGTGGACGGCCTCGTCGTTCACGGCGTGATAGATGTACAGCGGCGCGGTCGGTGCCACGGCGCCGACGTCCAGGTCGGCAAGCGACGCCTGTACCTGCGCGAACAGTTGCGAGAAAGGGATCGTCAGGTAGTCGTCCATGCGCAGGAACGCATGCTGAGACACGTTCGGCGTCATGCATTTGCTGTCACCCGCAGCCATCAGAGCTTGCCCGGCAGGCGTCAGATACTTGTCGAACGCCGCCGCCAGACGTGGATCGGCGCGCATCATGCCCGGCAGCAGCGACGGCAGGAAACCGGAGAACGGACCGGAATCCAGCGACTCCAGGTAGCGGCCGATCGGCGCTGACCCGCCACCCGAGGCAACACCGACCAGTCGTAGTTCAGGGGCGTAGGCCGGTTGAACCTGCGCGGTCCAATCGGTCGCGAACGATCCGCCGGAGTAGCCCGCCGCGGCAACCGGAGTATCGGTGCCGGACAGGCCGAGCGGCGCGAAACCCTCAGCGGCGCGCACGCCGTCGAGCGCGGCGTAACCCGGCTGTCTCGGGTGAACACCGAGCCTTTCGGCCCCTCCCAGTCGGGCACGGAAATCGCATGACCGGACGACAACATCTGGTCGATCTGCATGAGATCCAGAGAAGCGTCGTACTTGTCGGGCGCCCCTTGCCGGAGCGTGAACGAGGGAGCGCACTGCGGGGCCGAGGCATCCACTGCAGCCTGATAGGTGATCAATCCTTTGACCTGCCCGGTTCGCGGGCGCAGCACCGTCGTCACGGTCGCCATGGGGTGGCCGTCGGTATCGGTCGTTCGATACAGCAACTGCCAGGCATCGGCGTCCTGTGCCTGTGGCCCCATCGAGGCCACCTCGACGGGTCGCGAATTCAGGATGGCGCCCGGCGCCTTCGAGTCCCAGCCCGACGGCGGGGTGTAGAACGGGTCGTTCTGCGGAGTCGGCAGCGGATCCGCGCTAGCGACCACCAGGGAAGTACCGGTAACGCACAACACGGCCGACGCTGCGATCACAGCCGAGCGCAGCTGACCGCGCTTGACCACTGAACCCGTTGCACCACAGGTCGATACGGCACTGCCCACCATTCGGACTTCCCTCCCCGGACGGGACCGACTCCCTCGAATCCCCTCAGCGGCAGTCAGAGTACATCCTCCGAATGGGATGGATACCCGAACCGACGACCAAGATCGCGCCGGTCCCGAACCCAAATGAGACACCCTAGTTGCCGCCGCCTCCGCCGCAACCTCCGCCGCCGCAGCTGCTGCCACCACCGCAACCGCTGTGTCCGCCTCCGCAACCGTGATGGCCGTGGCTGGTGCCCCCATGGTGACCGTGACCGCCGCCCATGTGGTGGCCGTGGCTGTCGCCCGAGTCGCCGCCCCAGTCGCCGACGCCACCGCCGTATCCCCAGCTCTTGCCGCGATTTCTACGCGCTCGATCGCGTTCGCCCCGGATGATGACCGCCAGCACGGTCCCCAACGTGATCACACTGACGACAACGACGAAAATGACTGCGAACATCGTCGGCCTCCTCCCCCGGCTCGCCGCCCCTACGGCAGCGAGGCGTAGCCGAAAGCTACGCGGGGAGAGTCGGTCCGATCAAGCGCATTCCGCGAGGGACTCATCACGGGTATGAGCCCCTCACCACCGGGTACTCGCTACGTCAGCTTGACCCGCGCCGCGAAGAAGCGGGCGACGGCCGGCGCGAAACGGTTGAAGCGGTACTGGAGCCAGGCTTCCGGCGTCACCGGCACCACGTCGCGTCCGTTCTCGACGGCCTTGACGATCTGGTCGGCGACCTTCTCGGGGCCGTAGCGGCGGGCGGCGTAGAGCTTGTCGTAGCGCTGCTGCTTGGCGGCTTCTTCCTCGGCGGAGACGCCCGAGAAGCGGGTGGCGGCAACGATATTGGTGTGCACGATGCCGGGGCAGATGGTCGAAACGCTGATGCCGTTGCCGGCCAGTTCGGCGCGCAGGCAGTCGGAGAACATGAAGACCGCGGACTTGGAGGTGGAGTAGGCGGCGAAGCCGCGCTGCGGGGTGTAGGCGGCCATGGAGGAGAGGTTGACGATGCTGCCGCCGAGTCCGCGGTCGGCCATGGCCTTGCCGAAGGCGCGGCAGCCGTTGATGACGCCGTGCAGGTTGATGTTCAGTACCCGGTTGAATTCGGCCGCGGAGGTGTCGAAGAAGTCGCCTGCCGCGCCGACGCCGGCGTTGTTGATCAGGATGTCGGGCACGCCGTGGGTGGCGATGACGGCGTTCGCGTGTTCGGCGACGGCGTCGGCGTCGGACACGTCGAGCTGGTAGGCGTGGGCGATGCCGCCGATGCCGGCGATGAGGTCGGCGGTCTCCTTGGCGGAGTCCAGGTTGACATCGGAGAGCACGACTTCGGCGCCCTTGCGCGCGAAGGCGAGCGCGGTCTCGCGTCCGATGCCGCTGCCGCCGCCGGTGATCACCAGCAGCTGGTGGTCGAAGGGCCGCTGCTCGGCCCCGACCTCGGCGCGGCGCAGGGTGCGCGGCGCGTCCCCGGTGCGCAGCGAGTCGATGAGCTCGATGGTGGAGGTGGCCAGCAGTTCCGGGTGGGAGAACGGCAGCCAGTGCCCACCGCCGACCTCGCGCCGGTACAGGTTGGGCGCGTACTCCTTGGTGTCGGAGTAGCCCGCGGGCCGCACCGCCACATCGCGGCGCGCGATGACCAGCTGCACCGGCACCTCGGTGCGGCGTTCGCGCGGATCACCCAGGCGCTGCAGGATATTGGCGCGGTAGATGCGCATGCCGTCGAAGAAGTCGCGCCGGAATTCCGGTCCCAGCTTGATGTTCTCCGGGGAGGTCTCGTTCATCAGGCCGACGAACCGCGACCACATCTTCTCGGTGCCCAGCGGCTTGAGCACCACCCGCGGCACGCCCGGCGTCATGAACAGACCGGTGTAGAGCGAGGAGAGCAGCTGGGTGAACGGCGCCCACACCTTGCCCTGCGACATCCGCGAGCGCACCCAGGCGCCCAGGTGGTCGAGGTTGGGTCCGGACACCGAGGTGAAGGACGCGACCCGCCCGGCGGCATGCGGCTCGCACACGGCCTCCCACATCTGCACCGAACCCCAGTCGTGGGCCAGGATGTGCACGGGCGCATCGGGACTCACCGCGTCGGCGACGGCGAAGAAGTCGGCGGCGAAGTGCTCGAGCCGGAAGTCCTCGGTGCGGTCGGTGCGGGTGGAGCGCCCGTGGCCGCGGGTGTCGTAGGTGACCACGTGGAAGCGGTCGGCCAGCAGCGGCACCACGCGATCCCACAGGTGGTTGTCGTCGGGCCAGCCGTGCACCAGCACAACGGTTTCTTTCAATGTCCCAGCAGCGGAAGGCTCGCCGTATTCGTAGACGGCGATGTCGAATTCGCCGCTGCGCACCATGCGTTCGGCGGCGGGGATGACGGTGGGTTGATCGGTCACGATCTTCTCCTGATTGGGACGGTGCTAGAGGTCCAGCACCAAACGGTCCCCGCCGCAACGGGATACACAGATGAGCATGTCGCCGGCCGCGCGTTCGGCGTCGGTGAGCACGGTGTCGCGATGGTCGATGTCACCGGAGCGCACCCGCACCACGCAGGTGCGGCAGAAGCCCTGACGGCACGAGTACGAACTGTCCGGACGGGCCTTCAGCACTTCCTCGAGAACCGACTTGTCGGCGGGCACGTCCAGCACCTCGCCGGTACGGGCCAGCTCCACCTGGAAGGCGGTGCCGTTCACCACCGGCGGCGGCGAGAACCGCTCGGAATACAGTTCCACGCCGCGCATCTCGCGCACGGTGTCGGCGATGACCTGGGTCATGACGACCGGTCCGCAGCAGTAGACGGAGGTGTCGGGTCCGACGCCGGGCAGCAGGTCCGCGGCGGTCGGGATGCCGTGCTCGTCGTCGGTGCGCACGGTCACCCGCGACCCGAACGATTCCACCTCGGACAGGAACGGAATGGTGTCGCGGGAGCGCCCGGCGTACACCATGGTCCAGTCGATGCCGAGTCGGTCGGCCATCCGGATCATCGGCAGGATCGGCGTGATGCCGATGCCGCCGGCGACGAAATGCACTCGCGCGGCGGAGGATCCGTGGCCGGGGAGCACGAACGGGAAGGCATTGCGCGGCCCGCGCACGGTGATCATGGTGCCCACGCGCACCTCGTCGTGCACCTCCAGCGATCCCCCGTTGCCGTCCGGAATGCGCCGCACCGCAACGCGATACGCGTGCCGGTCGGCGGGATCACCGCACAGCGAGTACTGCCGGATCTTGCCCGAGGGCAGCTCCAGGTCCAGGTGCGCGCCGGGCCGCCATTCGGGCAGGGCGCGGCCGTCGGGCGCGGTCATCAGCAGGCTGACCACATCGGTGTCGTGCGCCTCGACGCGCCGTTCGACCACCACGAGCGGGATCCGCCACGCGTCGACCCGCACGTCGGGTTCGTGCCGGTTGACGAAAGTAGCCCAGCGCAAACGGTTTTCGGCGATGAAGTCCAGCACCCGGGTGGTCCGGTCGGCACGCCTCTTGCCGAACAGGTCCTGCGGCGGCGCTAGCGGAACAGGTCGGATCGCCGCGCTCACGAGGCCATCACGCGCGCGGCCGGGGACTGCGCCAGGTAGGCCACGGCCTGCGCGGTCGAACCGACACCTTCGGGGCTGTAGCCCGGCTTGAACGTGGACAGCGCGCTGATCAGCAGCGACGGAATCCCGGGCACCGAGCCGCGCCACATGGCCGCGAAGATCCGCGCGACCAGCATCGGATAGCGGTGGTTGGGCAGCGTCGGGTCGGCGTGCACCAGGAACTTGGTGCCGCGCAGCAGCAGCGCGATGAAGATCGGGAACACGATCAGCATGAGCGCGCCGCGGCGCACGTAACCGACCTCGAAGTACTCGGCCACGTCGTGGGCGACCATGCGGTGCTCGACCTCTTCGGCCCCGTGCCAGCGGAACAGGTCCAGCATCTGCGGGTCGGCGTCGAACTGTTCGAGGTCGGCGTTGATCACCCAGTCGCCGAGGAAGGCGAAGAAGTGCTCGAGCGCGGCGATCACGCCGAGCCGCTCGACGAGTTGCTGCTGCTGCGCCGCCGTGGTCGCCAGTTCGCGCGGTCCGAGGGTCTTGCGGAACAGGAATTCGGCCTGCTGGACGTACGGCTCGACATCGATGCCGTGCGCGGCGAGGACCTCTTCGAGGGCGCCGTGGTGGCTCTCGGCATGCATGGATTCCTGGCCGATGAACCCGATCATGGCTTCGCGCAGCTTCTCGTCCTTGACCAGTTCGAGGGCTTCCCCGAAGGTCACCAGGAACATGCGCTCGCCTTCGGGCAGCAGCATGCTCAGGGCATTGAGGACGTGCGAGGCGATCGGTTCCTGCTTCATCCAGACCGGTTCGGTCCGCGACCAATCGAACCGGACATTGCGGGCATGCAGGGCTACCTCTCCGGGTTCGGTCACCTCTCGGCGGCCCAGCTTCGGAAGTAGCTTCATCGGTACTCCTGGTCTCGTAGCGATTTGCTGCGTGAGCGTAGCAACATTCTACCCGTGCATGAAACCCTGAGTTACATCTAAACCGGACAGGGGCCGTGACACAGCTCCGCCGGGCGGCGTGAACGCGGGGTCACACCGCCCGGCGGAGGGCCGAGATTCGGTTTCTAACTGTCGACGTGCACGTGCGGGCGCTGCGAGCGACGCGGGATGGCCCGACGCAGGATCTCGCGGGTCACCGGCGCGACCTCGCCCTCGCCGAAGAACATGAAGCGCATCAGGTTGGTCAGCGGATTGCCCTCGGTCCATTCGAAATACACGTGCGGGCATTCGCCGGTCCGGTCGCGGATGGCGATCAGGATGGACGCGATGCAGTTCGGCACGGCCGCGGCCTCGACGGTGAGGATGTGGTACTCGTCCACGTCCACCTCGGTGACGTGCAGCGTGGTGCTGAACTCCGAGGGGTCTTTCACGATGACCTCGAGGAAGAGGATGGGCTCGCTGTCGGGGATGTGGCTCTCCCGGCGCTGGTCGGCCTCCTTCTCCGCGTACTCCTCGGGCGAGCGCCCGTCGGTGATGTCGTGGGTGACGATGCGGATCTCGCCGCGCTCGGCCAGCTGGTCGATCATCGCGCAGGCCTTCTCGTCGAAGATCACCTCGACCGCGCGCAGCTCGAAGGCCCGGCGGATGCGCGAGGCGAACGACACCACCAGGGTCGCCAGGACGAACAGGATGGCCAGATGCAAACCGGCGGGCTTCTCGATGATGTTGTCGATGGTGGTGTAGACGAAGATCAGCGACACCACGCCGAAGCCCAGCACCCGCGAGTACTGCTGCTTACGCCAGGCCGAAATGGTCACGGCCATGGCCGCGGAGGTGATGAGCACCAACACACCGGTCGCGTACGCCGCGCCCTGCGCGTCCACGCTGGCGTCGAAGTACCAGGTGATACCGAAGGCGATCAGTGCGAAAACCAGCACCAGCGGCCGGATCTGACGTGCCCACTCCGGAGCCATGCCGAAACGCGGCAGATAGCGCGGCACCAGGTTGAGCAGACCCGCCATGGCCGACGCGCCCGCGAACCACAGGATGGCGATGGTGCTGATGTCGTAGACGGTGCCGAACGCGTTGCCCAGGTACTCGTGCGCCAGGTATGCCAGCGCGCGTCCGTTGGCCTGCCCGCCCTCCTCGAATTCCTTCTCCGGAATGAGGATGGTGGTGATGAAGCTGGTGACGATGAGGAACCCGCTCATGATGAGCGCCGCGGTGGTCAGCAGCTTGCGGGTGCCGATGATCCGGGTGCGCGGATATTCCTTGGTGTCGGCCGGGTTGCCCTTGATCTGCGGCATGACCGCGACACCGGTCTCGAACCCGGACAGGCCCAGCGCCAGTTTGGGGAAGACCAGCAGCGCGACGCCGATCATGGCGAAGATGTTGCCGTGTTTGGCCGTCAGCAGATGCGACCAGTCGGTCACCAGGTGCGGGGCCTGCAGCACCTTGGCGATGCCGACCGCGGCCACCACCAGATTCAGCGCCAGGTACGCGCCGACCAGGGTCACCGCGATGCTGATCGCCTCACTGAATCCCTTGAGGAACACCGCCGCCAGCAGCGCCAGCAGGACCAGGGTGATGGTCATGTTCTGGTCCTGCAGCCACCCGGGCACATACGGGTTCTCGACGATGTGGGCCGCGCCGTCGGCGGCCGAGAGCGTCATGGTGATGGTGAAGTCGGTGGCGGCGAAGCCCAGCAGCACCAGGATGAAGATCTTGCCCCACCAGTTGGGCAGGAACTTGGCGAACATGGCAATGGACCCGCCGCCGTCGTGGCTCTCCCGCGCGACCCGGCGGTAGACCGGCAGCGCGCCCAGCAGGGTGAGCGCGACCAGCACGATCGTCGCGAGCGGGGACAGCACGCCCGCGGCCAGCGCCGCGATACCGGGCTGGTAGCCCAGCGTCGAGAAGTAGTCGACACCGGTCAGGCACATCACCTTCCACCAGGAGTGCTGATGCTCCTTGGGCGGCTTCTTGGCCATCGGGCCCTGGATCTGCGAGTGGTGTTCCCCCGCGTCTTCCAGTAGCCAGTCCGCGAAGCGCGAGCGCGGCCGTACGTCGGTCGTGGTCAAGGGGGTCCTCCCCGGAGCTCTGCGGTCCGGTTTCTCGAAATATTCCGAAATGACGTGACGAATGTACTCACGACAATCCGGGCACAGAGCGAGCCCGCGCCGTGAGTGGGCGAAGGGAATGTGCTAGCGCAGGTACGCCGCGACGGCGTCCGCGATGGCCTGCGCGAATCGGGCGCGGCCGTCGGGTGATTCGAGGATCGCGGCGTCGCGGGGATCTCGCATGTTGCCGCATTCGACGAGCGCGGTGGGCCGCTCGGAGAAGTTCAGCCCCGCCAGATCCGGGCGCGGGTTCAGACCGTTGGACCCGACGTAGGTGGACGGCGTGAAGCCGGACCCGGCCAGGGTGTCGCGCAGGGTGGTCGCGAGCTGTACCGACGGCCCGGACTGGGCGTCGTTGAGCGCGGGCGAGGAGTAGGCCACGTGGAACCCGTGCGCCCCGGCGGGCGCGCCGTCGGCGTGGATGGAGACCACGGCCGCGGCCCCGACCCGGTTGCCGAGGGTGCCGCGGTCGTTCACGCACGGTCCGACGCCGGTGTCGCTGTCGCGGCTCATGATCACCTGGAAGCCGCGCGCGGTGAGCACGTCGCGGACCCGCTGGGCCACATCCCAATTGAACTCGTGCTCGGTGTAGCCGTCGGTGCCGCTGGTGCCGGTGGTGTTGCAGGGCTTCATGCCGCCGCGGCCGTCGGGCACCTGCGCGTTGATCTCGTCGGCGTGGGCGGCGCCGCCGCCGTTGTGGCCGGGGTCGATGACCACCGTGCGGCCCGCGATCGGAAACAGCGGGATGGCAGGGGAATCCGAGGCCGGCCGGTCGAGGGCCGGGCGCGCGAGCGACTCCGATACCGGTGCTGCGGCCTTGCTCTGCATGCACCCCGCGAGCAGCAGGACGCCGCAGAGGGCCGTCATGGACTTCCAGTGTCGGTGTCGCACGGATCAAACGATAACGGTTCAATCACGGCGAGGTAAGTCAGTGTTCGAGTTTGCGCAGGATCTGGTGGAGAGTGCGCAGGTCGGCCGGGGTCAGATCGGCCAATTCCGCGGGCGCGGGGTCGGGTGTGGCGAGGGCGTCGGCCACCGTCTCGCGGCCCGCCGCGGTGAGCGAGATCAGCTTGGTGCGCCGGTTGGCCGGATCGATCTCGCGGGTCACCAGCCCGCGTTCCTCCAGGTCGTTGACCACGACCGTGGTGGCGGGCGCGTCCATGGTGGCCGCCCGGGCCAGCTCCTTGGCGGTGAGCGGGCCGGGCAGCAGCCGGCGCAGGATGCGAATCCGGCTGAACGGCATGCCGGTTCGCTCGACCACCGCGCGTTTCCAGCCGTCGCGGGTGTCCATCACCAGGTGGGTGAGCTGCCGCCAGACCTGGTCGGTGGTGGGCGTGTCATCCGGCATGAACGGGGACCTTCTGTTCCAGCAGGGGCGCGACCCGGTCTCGCGAGCGGTACGCCCAGTCGGTAGTGGCGGCGACTCCGAGCCCGATGACGGCCACGGCGAATCCACTGATGGTCCACCACAATCCGGCACCGGTGAGCGCACCACACAGTGCCACACCCAGGCTCACCCCGACCTGCCGGCTGGTGGAGGCGACCGCCGCGGCCGCGCCCGCCCGATCCAGCGGCATGCCGCTGACCGCGGTGGTGGTGATGGGCGCGTTGACCATGCCGAAGCCGATGCCGAACAGCGCGAAGGTGATGACCAACTGCCAGATCGGGGTGTCGGCGCGCAGCAGGGTGAGCAGGACCGCGGACACGGCCATCAAGGAGCCGGAGGCCAGCAGCGACGGGCGGGTGCCGTAGCGGCCCACCAGTCGTCCCGACAGCGGCGAGAAGACCAGCATGCCCAGCGCCATCGGCAGATACAGCAGTCCGGTGTGCACGGCCGAGAAGTGCCGGGCGCCTTGCAGATACATCGACATGCTGAACAGGAACGCCCCGAGCGCCGCGAACGAGCAGACCGCGATCAGGGTGGCCGAGGAGAACGGGAAGCTGCGGAAGAAGCGCAGGTCGATGAACGGCGACCGGTGCCGCGACTCGTGCCACAGGAATCCGGCCAGCGCCGCCGCCGCGACGAGGAACACCGCGGGCTTGCCTTCGATCAGCCCGAACACCAGCGTGAACAGCGCCGCGATGGCCAGTAGCTGCCCGATCGGATCCATGCCGCGCGGATTGGCCGACTTCGATTCCGGCACGAAGATGGTGGTCAGCGCGAACGCCACCGCGACGATGGGCAGGTTGATCCAGAACACCGATTGCCAGCCCAGACTGTCGATGAGTACGCCGCCGACCATGGGCCCCAAGGCCGTCGAGATGCCGACCACCGCACCCCACACCCCGACCGCGCGCGCCCGCTCCACCCGGCCGGTGAAGGTGGTCGTAATGATGGACATGGCAACGGGATTCAGCATGGAGCCGCCGACGGCCTGCACGAACCGCGCGCCGATGAGGATCTCGATGCTCGGCGAGATGCTGCACAGCAGTGACCCGGCGGCGAAGGTGAGCAGCCCGATCCGGAACACCCGCTTGCGCCCGAAGCGGTCGGCGGCCGCGCCCGAGAGCATGAGCAGGCTGGCGAGGGTCAGCGTGTAGACGTCGACGATCCATTGCAGCCGCGACAGCGGCGCGCCCAGATCGTCACGGATGGTCGGGATGGCGACGTTCACGATGGTCGCGTCCATGGACGAGATCAGCAGGCTCAGGCAGCAGGTGACCAGGATGATCGTCTTCCGGCGCGAGTCCAGCCCCTCAACGGTTGTATGCACACAACTATTGTGTGTACACAACTCTTCCGGATGCAAGGTCCTGCCATGTGTCCCCGGTCACACACGAAGTCCCCCACCTGGAGGACACTCGATTCCCATGACGGGAAACGTGAAGCGCCGGTTGGTCATCGCCGCCGCCGCACTCACCACCGCGATGCTCACCGCTGCACCGGTCGAGGCGCAGCCAGTGGCGGACGGGTACCCGTGGCGTCAGCTCATGGTCGATACCGGCCGCGAGTACTTTCCGATCGACTGGCTCGAGGCGCGGGTGCGGGAGCTGTCGGCCCTGGGGATGAACACGCTGCATCTGCATCTGTCCGACAACCAGGGGTTCCGGCTGCGCAGCGACACCCATCCGGAGGTGAACTCGGCGCAGACCTATTCCAAGGACGAGATCCGCGCGCTGGTCACCTACGCGGACAGCTACGGCATCACGGTCGTGCCGGAGATCGACATGCCCAGCCATATGGGTCAGATCCTCACGAACCATCCCGAACTCCAGCTCGTGCCGGCGCACACCACACCGCTGGAGGCGCAACAGGATTCGCTGCTCGGCGGACCGGCCACCAAGATCGACCTGTCCAACCCGGCGGCCTACCGGCTCATGGGCGATCTGCTGCGCGAGTTCCTGCCGCTGTTCCCCGGCCCGTACTGGCACCTCGGCGCGGATGAATATGTCAGCGATTTCGGCCGCTACCCGCAGTTGAGCCCGTACGCGGTACGCGACTACATCACGTGGGCTTCGGGCATTCTGGGCGCGTCGGGCAAGACCCCGATCGTCTGGAACGACGGCCTGAACTGGCCCGGCCCGCTCGGCCTCGACCCGTCGGTCATCGTGGACTACTGGTCCGCCGGCACCGCGCCGTGGATCCGCACCGGACGCGCGCCCGCCGAGCTCGCCGCCAATGGAAACCGCTTGGTCAATGCCGGTTTCACGCCCACCTACTTCGTCACCGGCGGACCGGCCGCCGGCCTCGACACCCCACCGGCTCTGCTCGAGTTCTGGAATCCGCGCATCTTCGTCGACCTCAGCACACTGCCCGAATCCAGTCGGCCCCAATTGATCGGCTCAGGCATCTTCGTGTGGTGTGACGACCCGACGGCCATGACCCCGGACGAGATCTCGGCTCCCCTCTCGGAGCGACTGGCCATCATGGCCGGCAAGCTCCGCACGCGGTAGCCGGGTTCCCGTCGTCCGGGTCAGCGCTTGGGGCTCATTTCGGGCAGCACGGTCGACCAGGCCGCAAGGACGTCCTCGGTCTGCTGTTCGGGGGTGCCGTAGGTGTGGGCCGCCACGGTGAAGCCGGGGCCGAACGACACCGAGGCGACCTCCGGGTCACCGAGATCGGCCCAGCCCCATTTGGTTCCGTACACCTGCGGCAGCCGGGCGGTCCCCCAGTCCTGCCGGGTGCCATCGGCGGCGCGCTCGGCGGGCTGCTCCATCCACGCCAGGATCGGACTGTCGGGTTCGTCGCGGAGTTTGGCGGCGAGGAAGTCGGCGATGTCGGCGGTGCTGGTGGTGGACAGTTCCCAGTTGCCCTGGCCGTGGGTGGCGCGCAGGTGGTACTCCGCGGCCTCGGAGTCGATGGCGTACGGATACTTCGCGGCGATGCGGTCCGCGGCCGCGTCGTCGGACTTGCGGATCATGCGCTCGCCCAGGTCGCGGTCCTCCGCCGAACCGTCACCGTGCTTGAGCGCGAAATCGGCGAGGTAGAGCTTGGCCAGCGACAGGGCCGCGCGCTCCTGGTACTGGTTGGCGGTGCCCCAGCCCGCGCCCGGGACCATGGTGCGCACCGCGAACGCGGTGCGCGGCGGGATGTGTGAGGCATCGAAGGTGCCGGGGTCGAGCGCGGGCTGCGCGACCGCGATTCCCGCTGCCGCCAGCCACACTCCGGCCGCCACGCTCGCGACCACACCTGCCCGCCTGCCCATCGCCCACCTCCGTGTCGCGTAGCACCCGGTGCCACCTTGCTACCCGGAACTGGGCGAATGTTCACGACACGCCGATGACGGTCAGACCTTGAGCAGGGTGCGGCCGACGGCCGCGCGGGACCCGATGGCGGTGTGCGCCGCGCCGGCCTGGTCGAGCGGGAAGGTCTGACCGATGACGACCTCCAGGCGACCGGCCGCGACCTCGGCGTGCGCGCGCCGGTGCAGCGCGAGCCAGTCGGTGCCCGAGGCCGTGAGGTCGAACAGGGACACGACGGTGACGCCCTGGGCGGCAGCGGATTCCGCGTCCACCGCGGCGAAGCCACCGGCGGCGTTACCGTAGGCGATGAGCAGACCGCCGGGCGCGACCGCGGCCGATGCCGCACGGCCGATCTCGCCGCCCGCGCCGTCGAGGACCACCGCGACGCCGCCGGTGCGTTCCCGTACCCGCTCGGCCCAGCCGGATTCGGAGTAGTCGATCACCTCGTGCGCGCCGAGCCGTTGCGCCAGCGCGAGTTTCGCTTCACCGCGGGCGGCGGCGATGACCCGCGCGCCGGCCGTGCGGGCCAATTGGATCAGCAGCGTGCCCAATCCGCCCGCGGCGGCGGTGATCAGCACCCACTGTCCGGGCCCGATGGCGGCGCGGTCGGCGATGGCGAACACGGTGCGGCCGTCGTGGACGAGGGCGGCGGCCTGTTCGAAACTCAGCTGGTCGGGGATCTCCGCCAAGGTCTCGACCTTGGCCAGGGCGAGCTCGGCGTAGCCGCCGATCGGCAGGCCGCCGCCGATGCCGCTGGCCGCGGTCGCGGTGGCGACCCGCTTGCCGATCCAGGCGGGGTCGACGTCCGCGCCGACGGACTCGACGGTGCCGGTCACCGCGCCGCCGGGCACGAACGGCGGTTCGGCCGGGAAGAAGGCCTGGGCCATGCCGCTGCGCAGCATCGTGTCCAGGAACATCACGTCCGCGGCCGCGACCCGCACCACGACTTCGCCGGGACCGGCGACCGGTTCCGCGACCTCGTCCACCGTCAGCACTTCGGGTCCACCGAATTCCTTGACCTGCACCACACGCATCTCGCTGCCTCCCTTTCGCTTTCGACGGAGCGTCGATGCACCTACCCTCCAACCTCGACATATGTTGAGGTCAAGCGGGACTCCGGCGGTTTCGCTCCGGGCGAAAAGAAACCGCGGACACGCCGCGGAACAAACCCACTCGCGGTGCGGCCCAGGCCAGGCTGTTGCAGGTGAGCCCTCTCGCTTCGATGACCACTGTCGCTGCGGTGAGCGATGCCGTCTGGATGAACAATGCGGTGCCCCTGCTGGCCGCCCTGAGCGCGATCGCCGCGACGATCGCCCGGTTGCCGCGCTGGCGGTCCGCCGAATCCCGGCCCTTCACCATCGCCATGGCGTTGCTGGCGCTGTGGGCGGTCCTGCGTACGCCCGCGATCAACGGCTCGGCCGACGAATTGGCGCTGCCGAGCGGGCATTTCGAGGGTTTCGCCGGGCTGGTCGCGGATCTGGCGCTGGTCGGCGCGGGCGCGCTGATCGGAGTGACGGTGGCCGACCTGTGGAGTCGGCCGCTGTTGAAGCGGGCGTTCTACGTCGGGCTGGTCGCGCTCGCGGCGGCGCTGTTGTTGACCTACGACCCGCTGCATCCGTCGTACCTGACCATCGAGACGCACAAGTGGATCCTGGCGCTGGCGGGTATCGCGGTGAACGGCGCGGTGGTGGCCGCGGCGGTGCTGAGTCAGCGCACCGCGCCGCCGCCGTTCCGGTTGCCGTTGTCGCTGTTCATGTTCGCCGGGTTGAGCGGTGTGACGCTGGCGGTGATGCGGGTGGTGACGCTGTTGCGGCCGGCCGGTCCGCAAGTGCATTCGTGGTCGCCGATCGTCAGCGTCCCCATCTTCGGCTTCGCGCTGGGGTCGCTGCTCGCGAGTGTCCGTCTGCGCCAACAGGAGCTCGGCGACCTCGAGGCCTGACCGGTTCGATCGATAATGGCCGCATGCGTTACCCCGAATCCCGGCTCTCCGACACCACCCGTGTCGAGGCCTTCAGCGACGGTGTCATGGCCATCGCGATCACCCTGCTGGTCCTGGAGATCCGGCTCCCCGACACCGAAGGCGGCTCGCTGTGGCACGAGCTGACCGGGCTGTGGCCCAGCTATCTCGCCTACGCCGGATCGTTCCTGACCATCGGCGTGATCTGGCTGTGCCACCACCGCTTCTTCAGCCGGGTCCGCGCCATGGACGGACTGCTGCACTGCGGCAATCTGCTGCTGCTCCTGGCGGTGGCGTTCCTGCCGTTCCCGACCACGGTGCTGGCCCATCACCTCGAGGACGGCGGCTGGAACGCCAAGGTGGCGACCGCCTTCTACGGTGTGGTGGGCGCGTTGCAGGCGGCGGCGTGGTTCGTCATGTGGACGGCGTTGCGCCGCAATCCCGAACTGTTCGAGCCCGGCTTCGACGCCGAGTACGCGCGCCGGGAGAGCCTACAGGCCGTGGCGGGATTCGTCGGTTTCGATCTGATCGCGGGCATCGGCCTGGTGCTGCCCGCCGCGGCGTTGCTGCTGTATCTGGCGGCGGTGCTGACGTTCGGCTATTCCTCCACCCGGCCACGGGTTTTCGCCCGCGTCTGAGCGATGTCCCAGCGAATGGGACCGATGTTTGAGCCTGGGTACGCGCTCGGGTAGCGCCGCTCGCCCGGTGCGCTTATGCTGCGACCGGCAGAACCGAATCCGCTTGCCGGTCCGGGCATTTCGCACGGCTCCCGCGGGCGGGCGCGGTCGGGGGCATCGGGGCGAACGTCCTGGTGGACGTGAGTTCGGAAGTGCGGAGCGTGTCGGAATCAGTCAATCCGCCGAATGGGGAACAGCACACCGTTCGGAGTCAGCGCCCGCCGTATGCGATCGCGGCCGTCGCCCTGGTGATCACCGCCGTCACGGTGGCGGTCGCGGTTCTGCTCTCCCCCAGCGAATTCCGGGTTCCCCTGGCGATCGGGGCGAGCGTCGCCGCGCTGTTGCTGACCGGCGCGGTCACCGCGGCCGCGTACTACCGCGACCGGGTGCGGGCGGTGCGGCAGGAAGCCCACGCCTACACCGCGCAGGCCGACGCCCGGGTGGCCGCGACCATCTCCGCCGCCCAGGCGCGAATCACCGAGTCCGAGGCCAGGATTCACAGCATCGGTGAACACGCCGCCGAGCAGGCGCGGGCCGCCAAGGAGAACGAGCACCGCCGGGCCGCCGCGCTGGCCGCGTTCGCCGGGGCGGCGGGCCGCATGCAGGCCATGAGCACCTCCATGCTGGCCGAGCTGCGCGAGATGGAGCACCGGCACGCCGACCCGAAGGTGCTGTCCGACCTGCTGGAACTGGACCACCGCACCGCCCAGGCCGGGCGGCTGGCCGACAGCATCGCGGTGCTCAGCGGCGCGCGTTCGGGCCGCCGCTGGGCGAAACCCATTGCCATGGAGTCGATCCTGCGCGGAGCCATGGGCCGGGTCGCCGGATATCAGCGGGTGCGGCTGCGGGCGGTCACCGAGATCGCCGTCGCGGGCCACGCCGCCGAGGGCGTCATGCACGCGCTGGCCGAACTGCTCGACAATGCCTGCAACTTCTCCCCGCCCACCACCGAGGTGCACGTCTACGCCACCGAGGTGCCCGCGGGCGTGGTGATCACCATCGAGGACAGCGGCCTGGTGATGAGCGAATCCGCGCTCCGCAGAGCCGAATCCGCGGTGGCGGGCCCCCGCGCCGACACCGATCTCTCCTCCCTGTCGGGCACCCGCCTGGGCCTGGCCGTGGTCGGCCACCTGGCCCGCAAACACGACCTGACCGTCAGCTACCGCCCCTCCGCGATCGGCGGCACCGCCGTTGTCGTGGTGATCCCCCGCGAACTGACCACCCGCCTGGAACGCCAGTCCGGCACCCTCAGCCGCCTCACCCCGGTGGACGCCGCCGAACCCGCAGCGCCCCAACCCTCCCGCACCGCAGCGCGACCGATCGAACCGGCCAGAGCAGACGCTGCCCCTGCTCCGTTGCGGGAACGCGAGCCCGCCACCACAGTCCACCACGACTCCCACGCAGCGCCGCAGGTCCAAAGCTCCGAGCGATTCACCACGGCCCCCGGCGATCCCACCGCTCCGGCACGGGCACGCGGATCCGACCATCTCGCGGCCGATGCCACCGCGGCGCGGGTCGACGGGTTCGAACGCTTCACCCAGCCCCCCGCCGCACCCGCGCAGGAGAGCCCTACTGGCAGCGGTCCCGTAGCGGGCGGTGCACCGTCCGGCGATGAATTCGCCGGACAGGCAGCGACTTCCAGCGGTTTGCCGAAGCGGCAGCGGGGCAGCACCCTCGCCGCCGTGCATCCGGAGGGTCTGGCCGCCCCGGCGGTCCCGCCGCCGCCTCGCCCGCCCGCCGCGCCGTCTGCCATGGGCGCCTTCCAGCGCGCCGTCTCCGGTCGTGAAACCCCCACCGGCCCAGCGTCTTCGCCGCTGACCAATCTCGATCCGCCGGCACCCGAACCGGTCGGGGGACGGGTTCCTACGGTGTCCACCCGGCAGGATCCGCTCGGCCTCGGCGCGGAGGGCGATGCGTCGCTGCTGCCGCGGTCGCTGATGGACGCGGTCCGGCGGGGCATCGATATCCGCGAGAAGGCCGGTGCCACTACATATTCCGCCGCCCCGCCCGCCGAGGCCCCGGATGTCGCGACGGGCCGTGATCACGGCGCCGGCGCTCCCCCCGCCCCTGCGAACCCCTGGGAGACCGATCGATGACACCGTCCGCCACACATCTGGGCTGGTTGCTGGAGCAGTTGCTGGTGCGTACGCCGCGGGCGCGGCACGCGTTGCTGCTGTCGGGGGACGGGTTGAAGATTTGTCACACGTCCGGGCTGGGGAACGACAGCGCTGACCAGCTGGCGGCGATCGCCGCCGGAATCCAAAGCCTTTCGCACGGTGCGTCGGTGGAGTTCGGGGACGGGCGCGGTGGAGTGCGGCAGTCGATGACCGAGTTCTACGGCGGGATCCTGTTCATCGTGGAGGCCGGGGTGGGCGCGCATATCGCGGTGGGTGGCCGGCGAGGACGCCGACGCCGGGCTGGTCGGGCACAATATGCGGGAGCTGGTGGAGCAGCTGGGTGAGCATCTGGCCGCCGCCCCGCGAGTGCCGGGGGCGAGCGTGTCGTGACCAGGCCGGACGAGGATCCGGATCGGCTGTACACGCTGACCGGCGGGCGCAGTCGACCGGATTCGGACGCTTTCGATCTGGTGACCCTGGTGGTCAGCGAATGCGATCCGGTGCGCGGCATGCAGTCCGAGCATGCGGCGATCCTCGATATGTGCCGCGCACCGACCGCGGTGGTGGAGATCGCGGCCGAGCTGCGGCTGCCGGTGGGCATCACCGTCATCCTCCTGTCGGACCTGCTGCACGCGGGCAAGATCACCGTTCGTCATCCCGATCATGCTTCGCGGCAATGGAATTGGCTGCCCACTACCGACACGCTGGAAAAGGTGCTCGTTGGACTCCGCAAACTCTGACAACCGTCCGCTCCGGTCCGAGGCGCCGCTGCACGCGGATGCCCGGCAGGGCCTGAAGATCGTGATCGTGGGCGGCTTCGGCGTCGGCAAGACCACCATGGTGCGGTCGATCAGCGAGATCCGCCCGCTCGACACCGAGGCCACCATGACCCAGGTCGGGCAGGGTGTCGACGACCCGGCCGGGGTGCCCGGAAAGTCCACCACCACGGTGGCTTTCGACTTCGGCCGGATCACCATCGACGACGAGAACGTGCTCTACCTGTTCGGCGCGCCCGGCCAGGAACGCTTCTGGTTCCTGTGGGACCGGCTGTTCACCGGTGCGCTGGGCGCGATCGTGCTGGTGGATCAGCGCCGGATCGCCGACTCCTGGTACGCCATCGACCGGCTCGAGCACCAGCGCATGCCGTTCATCGTGGCGTGCAACAGTTTCGGGCCCGGGCCGTCGCTGGACGAGGTGCGGGAGGCGCTGGATCTGGGTCCGCACATCCCGATGGTCGAGTGCGACGCGCGAGTGCGCGACTCCTGCAAGAACGTTCTGATCACCCTGGTCGAGTACCTCTACCGGCCGGAGACCACCGCTTGGAGGAATCCCGCATGACCTCGCCCGCGCAGGGCAGTTGCCCCGTGCCGCACGGCTTCGTGCGACCCGAATCCACGGTGGTGCCGCTCAGCGGCCCCCGCTTCCACACCGACCGCAATTCCCTCTACCGCGAGATCCGCCGCGACCACGGGCCGGTCGCCGCGGTCGAGCTGATCGGCGGCATCCCGGCCTGGCTGGTGCTGGGCTACCGGGAGATGCATCAGGTGACCAGTTCTCCGGAACTGTTCCCGCGCGACGTCAGCCTGTGGAACCAGTGGCCCAACATCCCCGCCGACTGGCCACTGCTGCCCATGGTCGGCTCGCCGATGCCGTCGATCTACTTCACCGCCGGCGCCGAGCATCGACGCCATCTGGCCATGGTGGAACCGGCGCTGGAGACAGTGGACCAGTTCGAGTTGCGCAAGGTCTCCGAGAGCGTGGCCGATCAGCTGATCGACTCCTTCTGCGGGCGCGGCGCCGCCGACCTGGTCGCCGACTTCGCCGAACCGCTGCCCGTGCTCGTGCTGGCCTGGCTGCTGGGCATTCCCGAGGTGGAGGGCCCCGGGCTGGCGCGGGCGATGAAGACGATGGCCGACGGCGGCGCGGACGCCCAGGCGGCGTACGGACAGTTCATGCAGTACATGCAGCATCTGCTGGCGATGAAGAAGGCCGCGCCCGGCGACGACCTGGTCTCGCGCATGCTCGCCCAGCCGGGGCAGTTCACCGATGAGGAATACGTCAACGACCTGATGGCCGTGACCGCCGCGGGGCATCTGCCGACCGCGGACTGGCTGATCAATTCGGTGCGGCTGATGCTCACCGACGACCGGTTCGCGGCCGCGCTGGGCGGTGGCCGCCGCAGCGTGGACCAGGCCATGAACGAGGTGCTGTGGGAGGACTCCCCCAACTCGATCCTGGCCGGCCGCTGGGCCGCGCGCGACACCCGCCTGGCGGACACCCTGATTCGTCAGGGCGACCTGCTGCTGCTCGGGCTGGCGGCCGCGAATACCGATCCGCACGTGCGACAGTCGGTGAGCGACGGCAGCCACAGCGGCAACAACGCCCACTTCGCGTTCAGCCACGGCGAATACCGCTGCCCGTTCCCGGCTCAGCAGATCGCGGAGACCGTGGCGCGCACCGGCATCGAGGTGCTGCTGGACCGGCTGCCCGACATCGATCTGGCAGTGCCCGCGCAGAGCCTGGTGCGCCGGCCGTCCCCGTTCCTGTGCGGAATGACTTCTCTTCCCGTTGTTTTCACACCTGTTCGTGCTCTCGGAGGTTTCCAGTGAGTTCCCCTTGCCCGCATGCCATCTCGATCGATCCGATGGTGGGCGATCTCGCCGGTGAGACCGCGCGCCTGCGCGCCGCCGGGCCGATCACCCGCATCGACCTGCTGGGCGCGCCCGCCTGGACGATCACCGATCACGCCGTCGCGCGTCAGCTGCTCACCGACACCCGCCTGGTCAAGGACATCAACGCCTGGAAACTGTTCAGCGACGGCGTCGTCACCCGGCAGTGGCCGCTGATCGGCATGATCGACGCCGGACGCTCCATGTTCACCGTGGACGGCTCCGAACATCGCCGGCTGCGGATCAAGACCACCCAGGCGTTGACCCCGCGCCGCCTGGAAGCGTTGCGCCCCAGCATCGAACGGCTCACCAAGGAGCTGCTCGACGACCTGGACGAGGCGGGCGGCGAGGGTGATGTGGTGGACCTCAAGCAGATCTTCGCCTACCCGCTGCCGATGCGGGTGATCTCCGAGCTCATGGGTGTGCCGCGCGAGGACCACCCGATGCTGCTGGACTGGTACAAGAAGTTCTTCTCCATGATGACCCCGCAGGACGAGCGGTTGCAGGTCATCGACGCCATGGACGTGTACTTCACCGAGATGGTCCGGCGCAAGACCGCCACTCCCACCGACGATCTCACCAGCGCGCTGATCCTGGCCGACGAGGGCGGCGAGCCGCTCACCGAGGAAGAAGTGGTCGGCAACCTCAAGGCGCTGGTCGCCGCCGGGCACGAGACCACGGTCAGCCTGATCCTGAACACGGTGCGCGCCTTGCTGAACCAGCCCGAGCAGCTGGCCCGGGTGCGGTCGGAGGAGGTGGAGTGGAAGCAGGTGATCGAGGAGTCGCTGCGCTACGACGGCCCGGTGACCCATCTGCTCATGCGTTTCGCCACCGAGGACATCACGGTGGGCGACACCGTGATCGAGCGGGGTGAGGGCGTGGTCATGTCCTACCGTGCCATCAACCGCGACAACGGTGTGTTCGGCGAGGACGCCGACGACTTCGACATCACCCGCCCGACCGCGCACCGCAATATCTCCTTCGGTTACGGCCCGCACATCTGCCCGGGCGCGGCGCTGGCCCGGCTGGAGGCGGCCATCGCGCTGCCGGCGTTGTTCGACCGCTTCCCGGCGCTGCGGTTGGCGGGGTCGGATGCGGAGATCGTGAATCTTCCGGTCATGACGCAGAACGACATCGCGGCGCTGCCGTTGCAGCTGGTCTGATCGCTCGCCCACGCGCCGGGACCTGGGGGTTCCGGCGCGCGCGTTCGCGTCCCGCCACGGGCAGATTCGGGTGTTTCGGCTCGCTCATTACCGGCCTTCGCCCTGCTACCGTCGATGCAGCAGAACCCAACGGCAAGGAGTGTGTCATGGGCGGCATCATCTCGATGATCATCATCGGCCTGATCGCGGGCGCGATAGCCCGGCTGGTCCTTCCCGGCAAGGAGGACTTCGGCATCATCTGGACGGGTGTGCTCGGCATCGTCGGCGGTTATGTCGGCGGGACGCTCGGCAGCCTGCTCTTCTCGCCGCACGAGTTCAGCGTGCATCCGCCGGTCAAGCACGCGTTCCTGGGTGCGATCGTCGGCGCGATCGTGGTACTGGCGATCTACAAGTGGATTCGCGCACGCGTCTGAGCGTGTCGCGCGCACAATCGAAGACGAAACACTCGGGGCGGGGCCGCTGGAACGCGGCCCCGCCCCTGTGGTTCCGCCGGAGTTGTGCGCGATGAGGGGTCCGCACAATCCCGCCGCAACGACGCCGTCCCCACGGCGCCCCCGGACCGCAGGTGGTCTACGGCCCAAGCTTTTCTACGCATCTACTAAGTAGATACGTAGAAGCTAGCAGACGAGCCGGAGCCGGGCAACGAGCGATCTCCGGGACCCGATCACAGGGTCCGGGGCAGTACCCCGGTCGCACGAAAGGCCGCAGGCGTCGTGCCGGTCTCGACCCGGAAAGCGCGATAGAACTGCCGCTCGGTGGCGAATCCGGCGCTGTGCGCGATCGCGGTCACCGGGAGATCCCTTCGCGCGGTGAGCAATCCGCACGCGTACTCGACCCGCATGCGGCGCAACAGCGTCGCCGGGCCCTCCTCGAATTCCTCGAGCACCCGATACAACGTCCGGCGCGACACCCCGCAACCCGCGGCGATCGCCGATACCGTCAGTGTCGTGTCACGGCAGTGCCGACGCATGAATTCCACGACCTGGCGGCGCGTGAGAGTATCGGACGACTCGCCGGGGACCTTGTGACCGGCGGTCAAGGCGGTCGCGGCGGCCAGCAGGTCGACGGTCGAACTAGCCAGTACCGCAGCCTGTTCCGGTGCGGTGTTCTGCAATTCGGTGAGCTCGCGCAGGAACTCCGCCACCACACCGGCGGGACTGTTCCGCGCGACGGTGGTCGCGGTCGGAATCTCCAGCGCGGTGATACCGGCCCGCTGGCGCAACCGGCTCAGCGGCACCCGCGCGACCGACATCTCCCAGTCGCTGTCGAATTCCCATCGATACGGGCGGCTGCTGTCATAGAAGACCATCTCTCCCGGGCGCACCTGCGCCACCCTGCCGTCCTGATGCAAACGGCCGCTGCCCGCGATCTGGACGGTGGCGAGCAGGAATTCGTCGTCGGTGCGGGCGATCAGGCTGCGGGTGCGGTCCACGCGCTGGCGGCTCGCACCCACGGTCGACAGCGACACGTCGTTGTAGGCGGCGTGCGCGATCCACCCCCGGAATCCCTCGGTCCCCCGGGGCGACACCGCGAGTGGCACATACGCATCGGTCAGGCCCGCCTCCCACTGCTCGAAAAGCTGCTTCGAACCGCCACCCTGGCTGTCCCCGACTTCGACCCGGCGAACCCCCGACAACGCATTCACTCCGTAACACCTACCCCGGCACACTGATCCGACCAGTCTTTCATGTCTCCGGGAACCGAGCTGGTCGGAGCGCCGCCCCCAGGGTCAACCACCGATCGTCGGCTGTCCTCACGCAGCGGTGTGGTTCTCCGTCACGGTGTGCCGGGTCGCGGAGCGGGCCAGGGCCGCCCAATTGCGGGCCTGCTGAGCGGCGAGGTCGGCGATGAGGGCGGCGTGGTACGGCGGGAGATTGTCGGCCAGGTCCGCCCAGGCCTCGGGATCGGCGGGGATCAGGGCCAGCAGGGCGAGCAGTTGGCGGCCGGATTCGGTGCGGCTCAAGGCCGGGTCGGAGCACAGATTGCGCAGGGCGCGAGTGGGATACGCGCGATCGGGTGCCGGCTCGGGCCGCCGCGACACCGGAAGTGCGTGGGTGCGCTCGTAGCGGTGCTGGAAGTCGGCCGGTGCCACCGAAACGGCTGCGACGGGGTGCGTCTCGCGACCGGGCGTCGTCGCGGACTTGCGGCGGATGGCCGCGATCGCGCGCTCGGACAGTCCGATCGCCATGGCCAGCCGGTGATTCGACCAATCCGGGTAGTAGGCCAGCGCCTGCTCGGCGGCGGCCTTGCGATCGGCGGCGGACAGGGGCAGGCCGTGCGCGGTGTTCAGCCGGACGGCCAGCAACAGCGCCTGTCCGTCGTCGCCGTCGAAGTACACCGCGTCGATCCACTGCGAGCCGCTGTCCTGCGCGGCCCGCACGCGGTGCACGCCGTCGATGACGGTCATGCTCGACCGGTGCACGACGATCGGGGGCAGTGCGGCGGCGACCTCGGACAGCGCCGCGACATGTCGTGCGTTCTGGCCCGATTGCCGGATCACGGTGCCGATGCGCAGGCGGTCCAGCGGGATTCGCACCAGATCCGAGGGATCGGCCTCGAGACCGCGGGCTTTCGTGCACCGGTAGCTCCGCAGCACCATCGATCGAGCCAGGCGGGCCGCCACCCAGTGCCGCAGGCCGGTGAGAAGGCGAAGCCACCACGCGTTGTCCGGTCCGAGCACAGTTGCGCCTCCCTACGCCGAGCAGCCCGGATCACCGGACGCCACAGGGCTTCCGGGCAGGGCCTGTCAACGACGCGCCAGGCGGTATCACGGGGATGACCGGCAAGATTCCCGCTCGCGCGGGTGCGTACCGACGGCAGTGTAGCGATCGGCTCAGTGCGTGATCAATTGAGCAAATCCCCCGCCTACCTGCGTATTTCGCGGGACATCACGCTGACCTGGCGTGTGTGCGCGACGCGCGGCCGGGTGATGTTATATACCCAACAAACATTACTGCTGGTCTGTTTGCTGGGGCTAGTCCACCGCGTCGGGGTCCCGCACCGTCACCAGGGCGGCGGTCGTGTACTGATCCAGGGCCATCAGCACCGCGCGGGCCCGCACCGCCCGCCACCCGCCGTCGAGCGTCCGCAATCGCAGCACGCCGGAGGTACGCGATTGCGCTAGATCGCGACTCATGGTCTTGGCCGTCGCCAAATCCTCGGGATGAATTTCCGGCTCCGGCTCCCCCGCCAGCGACTGCCAGGCAATGTCCGGCATGGCCGGCCCCATCCACCGCAGCAGCCGTAGCGTGCGCAGATCCACGATGGCTCGGTAATCGCCCTCCGCCGCGGCCGCGTCGAGCACCCGATGCTCCAGAATGACCGGCGGCGGCGCCGCGCTCACCTCGGTGGCGTCCCCGATGTCGTGGGTGACGCCGCGGAAGAAGACCTCGGTTTCGCCTGCGGCGGAACGCTCTTCGAGAATGCGACAGGAGAAGTGCGCCGCCCGCAGCGCCCCGTCGTCACGGCGCACGGTCCACACCGCCTGATGCTCGGTTCCCGGCGCGGACCGCACCACCTTCGCCAGCGCGTCGGACTCGTCGCTGTTGGTGATCACCCGGGTGAAAACGCTCGCGATGGCATGCTCACGCGCCCGATTCTCCGGCGCGACACCGTACAGATCGAGCAGCTCGTCCGACCGCGTGGATTTCGACGTCGACAGATTGAAATACCACGCCCCCACGGGATCTCGCGGCGGGATCTCCTCCTCGACCGGCCCCGACCACAGCAGCACCGCGTGCATCCGTTCGGGCGTGATGAGCAGCGGCACCGTCACCGTGCGCCGCCGCCCGTCCTCACTGACGGTGTCCACCGGCGCGAGCCGGGCCAGCGTCGTGGCCAGCGCGCCGCGAATGACCGACAGCGTCTCCCGTTGCCGGAACATCTGGGTGAGCGGCACGAATTTCCTTGGCGCACTCCCCAATCCGATCACCGTCGGCTCCCCGCCGCCGAACGTCTCGATCAACAGCCATCGCGTCCCGCTCATCGCCTGCTCCCCTCGTCTCCCCCGACCACGCTTCAGGTCCTATGAGTACACGACTCTTTCTCCGCGCGACACCGTGACGACAACTTCGCACCCCACCGAAAAGACAGCTCTGTCCACGAGTCTGGCTATCCCCCAGCACTTTTCGCGATCGAGATGAGCGAACGAAGAGTTTCCCGTTCACCCTGCGCAGCGGCACGCATCGAGTTAAGTTGGTCGAGCGTCCAAGAAATACGGGGAAAGCAGTCTTCGATGCGAAATACACTTCTGATCACCGCTTCTGTCGGCATCGCACTTGCATTGGGGGCCGGACCGGCCGCCGCCGACCCACTACCCATCGAAGGCCCGAGCGTCACTCAGGCCGATCCCGCCGCCGAGGTGCAGCCGCCCGGCATGGCCTGTCTCCAGGGATTCCTCAAGGGCTGGCTCAGTTCCGCCGCCACCGGCTCGGTCACCGGCTCCGCCCTCGGCTTCCTGGGCGGATCCTCCGCCGGCCCCGAGGCCGGTTCCGCCGCCGGCCTCACCAACGGCATCATCACCGCCCTGACCAGCGGCTCCGGCGGCGGCTTGGCCACCTGCGGCCTGGATGAACTGGCCAACGCCGGCGGCGACGCCTTCACCGGCTCGACAGACGGCCCCGGCCGCGGCTACCTGACCGGCTCCGCCAGCGGCTTCGCCTCGGGCTCCGCCACCAGCGACCTACCGGGCGCCCTGATCTCCAGCATCCTCTCCGGCCTACTCGGCGCGGCGACCAGCGGCTCGGGTTCATAACCCGCTGTCGATGATCAGTAGGTCGGGAGCACGTAGTCCTGGGTCTGGTCGAGCATCTTCATCATGATCGGGCGGAACAGCTTGGTGGTCATGAGTTTTCCGACCTGCTGCATCATCGTGAGGCCGAGCTTCGAGGTGGGGAGCATCATTTGGATGCCGCCGCCGGGGAGTTCCTTGGCCTTCTCGAGGAACGGGGTGACCTGGGCCTCGTAGCGGGCCAGGGCGCCCTCGACATCGGTTGGGGTGGCGGCGAGTTCGCCGGCGAGCAGGTAGGCGCCGACGATGGCCATGGCGGTGCCCATTCCGGTCATCGGGGAGCCGCAGAAGCCGGAGTCACCGAGCAGGGTGACGCGGCCCTTCGACAGGGTCGGCATGTCGACGCGGACCAGCTCGTCGAAGTAGAAGTCGGGGGTGGCCTCCAGGTGCTCCAGGGCCTCGGGGACCAGCCAGCCCGCGTCGGCCAGCATGTCGCGAATCAGCTTGCGCTGGGCGGTGATATCGCGGCGCAGGGCCGGGTCGGCGTCGGTGCGCAGGGTGATGATGGCCTTGGCGGTGGCCGGGTCGAAATCGGGGCGGATGCCGAGCGAGGCGCGCGGCACCACGTGCATCGACATCCAGTCCTGCTCCACATCCGAAGGGGTCGGAATCGTGTAGAAGGACATGTACCCGCCGAGGAAGGTGGTGAACTCCTCCTCCGGGCCGAACACCATCTTCCGGGTCCGCGAGTGCACCCCGTCCGCGCCGATCACCAGGTCGTACCGCTCACTGCGGCCCGAGTTGAATCCGACCGTGGCGCCTTCGGCATCCTGCTCGATGGTCTCGATCCAATCCCCGTACCGATAGTCGAGTTCGCCTCCCGCACCAGCAAGTTCGGTGAGCAGCACCCCGTTCAGGTCGCCGCGGCTGATCTCGATGTCCGCGACCGGCCCCTTCCCGTCGAACATCTCCATCGACATCCGATAGACCGGCGTCCCATCCGCCTTGACGAGGCTCATCCCCTTCTCGTGCAGCAGGAACTTGTTGATGCCCTCCATCAACCCCATCCGCTCCGCCACTTCCCGGCTCGGCCCGCGCAGATCCACCGCCTGTCCGCCGGGCCGCGGCGCGCTCGCCCGCTCGACAACGGTGACCGCCATGCCGGCCCGAAGCAATTGCAGGGCAACAGCATTACCGGCAATGCCGCCACCGGCGACCAGAACGCGGAGGGTGTTGTCGGTGGTGCTCATTGGGTCTCTCCCGAAGTCGTGAAGAACGTTTGTCTAAGACATATGTCTACACGAGCCTGAAACGCTTGTCTAGAACAAATGTCTAACACGCCCGCTGCCAGGCACTTCCGGCATGTGATTGGCTGAACAGATGCGCATCCGACCGTGGCCGGCCACCGGAACCGCGTTCGCCCTGGCGATCCTGTGGGGCGAATGGGAAAACTGGCGCGCATCACGCCAACTCGTAGGACCCGCCACCGGCCCCACCGAGGCCGTCGTCGTCCTCGGCTACCGCAACCCGGGCCCCCACGCGAACGCCATGAACCGCTGGCGAGTCCGCGCAGGCCTACGCTCCCTCGACCCGTCAGCGACCGTCAGCCGCCTCATCCTGTGCGGCGGCGCCTGCGCGGGCCCAACCGCCGAGGCAACCCTGATGGCCGACTACGCAACCAGCGCCCGCGGCTACCGCGGCACACTCGTGATCGAACAACAGAGCCGAACCACGTGGGAGAACATCGCTTTCGCAATCCCCTACCTGGAAGACGCCGACCGAATCAAAATCGTCTCCCTCCCCTTCCACGCCGAACGGGCCAGGCACTACCTCACCCTGCAGCGCCCGGACTTGGCCCAGCGGCTCGTTCGCGGGGCGGACTACCGCTTCGGCGAATGGATGCCGTTGAAACCACTCCTCGCCCTCTATGCGCTCCGACAGCGCGGAATGCATCCGGAAGCCCGCCCCAGCCAGGAATAGACCATCTAGCGCTGTAGGAACTCCAGGGCGGTGCGTTCGAACGCGTCCTTGGCCTCGAGCATGATCCAGTGCCCGCAGTTCGGGAAGACGTGCAGCTCGGCGTTCGGAATGCTGCGCAACGGCAGCAACGCCATATCGAGTGGGGTCTGGCGGTCGTCTCGACCCCAGGCGAGCAGCGTCGGGCAGGCGACCTTGTGCATCATCGCCCAGTACGGTGGCCTGTCGGTCTCGGCCAGCATGCGCTGCCGTTCCGCGAAGGCCGCTTTGCCGTACATGGATTTGATCGATTCCAGCGCATCCGGATCCAGCGCGGTCTGCCAACGCTCTTCGATCAACTCTTCGGTGACCAGTTCCGGGCTGTAGGACATGCACCGAATCCAGCGGATCAGGTTCTCCCGCGTCGGCTGCTCGGTGAAGTCCTGCAGGATCTGCGACCCTTCACTGAGCGGCTGAGTGAACAGGTTCGGCCCCACCCCGCCGATACAGACGAGCTTGTCGACACGCCCCGGGTGATGCATCGCCAGATTCAGCCCGACCACCCCACCCAGCGAATTCCCTATGACAGCCGCGGATTCGAGACCGAGGGCATCCATGAAGCGCAGCACCGACTCCGTCGCGGTCCACACCGGATTGCCCGGCACCGGATCACTGACCCCGAACCCCGGAAACTCCAGCACGTAGCAGTGATACTCCTTCGCGAACGCCGCCAGACTCCCCCGATAATTCCGCCACCCACTCACCCCGATCCCCGACCCGTGCAGCATCACCAGCGGCGGCCCGTCCCCGGCCTCGTGATAGCGCAGAACCCCTGCGTCCGTAACCATTTCACGCTTCGTGGCTTCATAGGTTGTGTCCATGACCTTGAAACTAGAACGCGTTCCTGAGGCTGACATATGTAATCAGTAAGGGATACAAAGGATTTCACGATCACAAGACCGACCGGTATGCCTCTTCGGCCTGAGCTGGCCCGCAACTACCCAACGCAGGTACATACCGCGGGGACAGAGCCCACCACGGGGCCGGCGGCCATCATCCTGCGCGATGCGTCATGAGGTTCGGTGGATATCGCCGATCAAGGTCACAACGACGGTGGACGTCCCCAGACTTTTGTGAGATTCACTCGAGATTTCCGGGGACGAATAGGAAAAAGGCCCCTGACCTTGCGGGGTGAACCGCTGGTCAGGGGCCTTTTCGGCTCCCCCATCTGGACTCGAACCAGAAACCTGCCGATTAACAGTCGGCTGCTCTGCCAATTGAGCTATAGGGGATTGTTTCCCTGGCTGGCCCTTCCGGACCGGCCGGAGAAAACTTTAGCGTATCGGTTGTACAGTTCCCAAATCGCGGCCCTACCTGCGGGAATATGAGTGTTGGGGGCACGGGGTGCCGGATCGACAGGGCGGGGTGGGGTCGGGCAGGATGTGGGGGCGGACTGGTCTTATGGGAGGAGCTTCTCGGGATGCTGCGGTTGATCATCGGTGTGGCGGCTGGGTATGTGCTGGGCGCCAAGGCCGGGCGGGTTCGGTATGAACAGATCAGTAAGACGACCCGCGCGATCAGTGAAAGTCCTGTCACGCGCAAGGTCGTGTTGATGGGGCGGCAGAAGCTCGCGGACAAGCTGAACACCCAGCCGAAGCTGGAACCGATGGTGCCGCTGGACGAGCGGACCACCATCCTCGTGCCACAGGATCAGCTGCGGCGCTGAGGGATTGGGGCTTTGCCCCTTGCCCCCTGGTGGGGGCTGTGCCCCACACCCCCTGCCCCGGGGCGGCGAGCTTCGCCGCCTGCCGGGTGGGTGGGGTGTGGCTAGACGCCTGCGAAGTCGCCTGAGTTGCCCATGGCCTGGGTGAGGAGGCTCTTGCGGTATTGCTCCAGGGCCACCAAATCGCCGAACAGCGCCATGTAGGCGTCGGGCTGCTCGGTGGAGGAGATGCGCTGGAGTTTCGACTTCAGTTCGGCGATCTGCCGGCCGACCCAGGATTCCTGGGTGCGGGCGAGGACGCCAGCCACGAAGCGGGGGATGTCTTCGGCGGATTTCACCGGGAGCGGTTCGGCCGCCAGTTCGGAGACCATGGCGCGCAGGGTGAGGTCGTCGGTGTTGTCGGCTACCGCGCTGACCCATTCGGCGCCGGTGAGGCCCGCGGCGGTGCCGCCGGCTTCGGCGATGGCGGCGCGGACGGCGACGAAGGCGGGGTGGGTGAAGGCTTCGGGTTCCAGGGAGTCGAAGACGGTGCCCGCGAAGCCCGGGTATTGGAGTGCGGCGGCGAGGGTTTGGCGTTGGGGCAGCAGGGCCGGGTCCGACGGGTTGGGGCGCGCGGCGGGGCTGGGCGAAACCTCGTGGTGGGGTTGGCGTTCGGGGATGCCGGGCTTGGCGCCGGTGCGGGCGCCCTTGCGGGCTTCCTCGCCGACGCGGCGCACCACCTGCTGGATGTCGTCCCAGCCGACCCAGCCGGCCAGTTTGGTGGCGTAGGCCTTGCGCAGGGCGAAGTCCTTGATCTGGGAGACCACGGGGACGGCGCGGCGCAGCGCCTCGACCTGGCCTTCGGGGGCGTCGAGGTTGTGTTCGGCGAGCAGGCCGCGGATGACGAACTCGTACAACGGGACTCGGCGGGCGACCAGGTCGCGGACCGCGCCGTCGCCGTTGCGCTGGCGCAGTTCGCAGGGGTCGAGGCCGTCGGGGGCGACGGCGATGTAGGTCTGGCCGGCGAGCTTCTGGTCGCCGGAGAACGCCTTCAATGCGGCGGCCTGGCCGGCGGCGTCGCCGTCGAAGGTGTAGATGATCTCGCCGCGCCAGAAGTTGTCGTCCATGAGCAGGCGGCGCAGGATCGCGAGGTGTTCGTCGCCGAAGGCGGTGCCGCAGGAGGCGACCGCGGTCTTGACGCCGGCCATGTGCATGGCCATGACGTCGGTGTAGCCCTCCACCACGACGGCCTGATGCCCCTTGGCGATCTCCCGCTTGGCGTGGTCGAGACCGAACAGCACCTGAGACTTCTTGTACAGCAACGTTTCCGAGGTGTTGATGTACTTGGCGGTCATGGTGTCGTCGTCGTAGAGGCGGCGCGCGCCGAAGCCGATCACCTCGCCGCCCAGATTGCGGATTGGCCACAGCAGGCGGCGGTTGAAGCGGTCCATCGGGCCGCGCTGGCCCTGCTTGGACAGGCCCGCCGCTTCCAGCTCCTTGAACTCGAAACCCTTGCGCAGCAGGTGTTTCGTGAGGGTGTCCCAGCCGCCGGGGGCGTAGCCGCAGCCGAACTGGTGGGCGGCATTGTGGTCGAAATTGCGGTCGGTGAGGTATTTGCGGGCCGCCTCGGCGCCGGGCTCACCGAGCTGGGAGACGTAGAACTCGTGGGCGGCGGCGTTGGCGGCGACCAGGCGGGCGCGGGTGCCGCGGTCGACGCGGACCGAGGTGCCGCCACCCTCATAGTTGATCTTGTAGTTGAGGCGGTCGGCCATCTGCTCGACGGCCTCGACGAAACCAACGTGCTCGATCTTCTGCAGGAACGCGAAGACGTCGCCGCCCTCACCGCAACCGAAGCAGTGGAACACGCCGTGATTGGGCCGCACATGGAACGATGGCGACTTCTCGTCGTGGAACGGGCACAGGCCCTTCATGGAGTCCGCGCCGGCTCGCCGCAGTGCGACGTACTCCCCCACGACATCCTCGATCCGGACACGTTCACGAATCGCCGCGATATCGCGGTCCGGAAGTCGGCCAGCCACTCAGCGAGTCTATCCCCGGCAGCGCAACACGCTCGACCGGGACGCACGGCTGGACGCCGGACCGAATGGCCTTTCGGGCACGTGCCAGGATCGACGGGTGCTCAGCCTCTACCACGATGCCCGGACGCCGGTGCATGTCGTGCCCGCGGGGGTGAAGCTGCTGGTCTTGGCGACGGTGGGGACCGGGCTGTTCCTCGTGTCGTCGATCCCGGCGCTGACCGCGGCGCTGGTGGTGGTGCTGGGCTTGTACGCCGTCGCCCGGATTCCCTGGCGGGCGACCGGCCGGCAGGTGCTCGGACTCACACCGTTCCTGGCGCTGATCGTGCTCGCGCAGTTGATCTTCACCGACGCCCGGACCGCGATCCTGGTCGGCGAACGCCTGCTCACCCTGGTGCTGCTGGCGAATCTGGTGACGCTGACCACCCGCACCTCGGCCATGGTCGAGACCATCGAACGCGCGCTCACCCCGTTGCGCCCGCTCGGCGTCCGTCCCGAACGCGTCGGCCTGCTGGTCGCCATGACCATCCGATTCATCCCCGTCATCCGGGAGCAGGCCGAACTGGTGCGGGACGCCCAGCGTGCCCGCGGCATCGAGCGCAGCACCGTCTTCCTGGTCCCGCTACTGGTCCGCACACTCCGCATGGCCGATGGGGTCGGTGAGGCGCTGGACGCTCGCGGCCTGGACTGAAGGGGCCGGAAGGCGTCCATTTAGGATTCCTCGCGTGCGTAGTAGGGATTTGGCGCAGATCGCGCTGTTCGCGGCAATCATGGTGGTACTGGGATTCTTCCCGCTGATCCAGCTGCCGGGAGCGTTCGCGCCGTTCACCTCGCAAACTCTGGGCGTCATTCTGGCGGGCTCGATTCTGGGCGCCAAGCGCGGTGCGCTGGCCATCGTGCTCTTCGACGTGCTGGTGTTCGCGGGCCTGCCGGTGCTGGCGGGCGGGCGCGGCGGCATGGGGGTGATCATGGGTCCGACGGGTGGCTTCGTGATCGCCTACCCGATCGGCGCACTGGTGATCGGACTGCTCACCGAACGGGCGTGGAAGCACTACAACCTGCCCATCGCCCTGCTGATCAACTTCCTGGGCGGCGCGATCGTGCTGTACGCCATCGGCATTCCGTGGATGGCCGCCGCCGCGCACATCTCGCTGGGCAAGGCGATCACCACCTCGGTGGCGTTCCTGCCCGGCGACGTGGTCAAGACCGTCATCGGGTCGCTGGCCGCGGTGGCGGTCCGCAGGGCGTATCCGATGATTCCGGCGCGCGCATGATCGAACTCGACGGCGTCTCGCATCGATTCGGGGAGCGCGAGGTGCTGCGCGATCTGAATCTGCGGTTGAGCGAGAACCGGATCGCCGTCGTCGGCGCGAACGGTTCGGGCAAGTCCACGTTCGCGCGCCTGCTCAACGGACTCCAGACGCCGACCGCGGGCCAGGTGCGGGTGGACGGTCTCGATACCCGCAAGCAGGGCCGGGCCGTTCGCAAACTGGTCGGATTCGTCTTCCAGGATCCGGATGTGCAGATCGTCATGCCGACGGTCGCCGAGGACCTCGCGTTCGGCCTCAAACACCACGGCGTCACCAAACACGAGATCCCGGACCGGGTCACCGAGACCCTCGCGGCCTACGGCCTCACCGAATTTCGCGACCACCCCGCGCATCTGCTCAGCGGCGGCCAGAAGCAACTGCTCGCCATCGCCGCGGTGCTGTCGGTCCGGCCCGAGTACGTGGTGTTCGACGAACCCACCACCCTGCTCGACCTGCGCAACAAGCGCCGCATCACCCGGCTGCTGCACGAGCTGCCGCAGCGGCTGGTCGTGGTCTCGCACGATCTGGACCTGCTCGCCGATTTCGATCGGGTGCTGGTGTTCGACGAGGGCCGCATCGTGGCCGACGGCCCGCCCGCCGAGACCATCCCGTACTACGTGGAGATGCATACGGATTGAGCGTGCGCCCGGATTCGAAGCGTCGGCCCCGCCTCAGTCCTCGCGCCCGAACAGATGCCGCCGCACATGCGCGTTCAACCGCTGCCCCGGCCGTGCGTTGAACGCCATGTGCACGCTCACCCGCGGAATCTCGCCCTGCACCGGCGTCACCCGATGCCGTGACCGCCGCCCGGCGTGCAGCACCAGCGTCCCCGGCACGGTCGGCAGCATCTTCACCATGTGCCGATGCCGCATCGGCAGCCCGCCCCCGCGCTCGATGAACGCCCCGGGCAACGGAATGTATTCGAGCGCCCCGCCCCGCTGGGGCGCGACGATGTGCAGCATCACCGTGTAGTCGGACATGTCGTAATGCCAGTCCTGCACGTCCCCGTTCTCGTGGATCTGCACCGTCATCGCGCCCAATTCGTCGGCGGACCGGTACGCCTGCTCCCCCACCAGCTGAGAGACGAACTCCCGCAACGGTTCCCACCGATAGAGCGCTTTCAGCGGGGAGGAGTCGGGGATCCGGTCGCAGGCCACGGTGTACTCGAATCGCATGGCGTCCCCGAGCCCGTCGGAGAGCACATCCGCGGCCATCTCGGTGACCGCCGCGGGCCGCAGGAATTCGGGCAGCACGGTGACACCGCTGACCAGGAAGTCCGCCTGCGCGCGCTCGATCACCTCGTGCAACCGCGTCACGGACCGCCGGTCGAGCGGATATCGATCAAGGTCGACTGTGCTGTCCACCTCGCGTGTCATCACGCCCCCTGCCGCCGGACCCATCCGGAATCAGGGTATCGCGGCGGCGATGCGTTCCAGGCGGCTCTCGGTGTAGGAGGCGATCTGGTCGACGATCACCCGCACCCGCGCGGTGTCGTCGCCGGCGGCCTCCCACCACGGCAGCAGCAGCCGGTCCAGCCCGTGCGGGGCGGCCTCGAGCAGCCGGTTGGCGACGAGCAGGATGCGTTCGCGCTGCCCGGCCTGGCGCACCCGGTGAATGGGGTCGGACAGCACGTAGCGCAACGCCATGGTCTTGAGCACCGCGACCTCGGCGGCCACGATCCGCGGCACCTCCAGATCGGCGGTGTAGCGCGACAATTGGCGGCCGCCCCAGGCGGCGCGGGTGGCCTCGACGGCGGCGGTGGCGAAGCGGCCCACCAGATCGCTGGTCAGCCGTTTGAGCGCGACCGAGGCAAGCAGGGAGCCGTCGTACTCGGCGGCGGCGGAGACCACGGGCAGCTCGGAGAGGCGCTGCGCCGCGGCGGACATCTCGTCCACGGTCATCGAAGAGTGTCGCCGCACACCGAGTTCGGCGAGCGCCACCTGCTCGGCCGGGTCGGCCAGGGCGCGCAGGTCGATGCGACCGGCGATGACCCCGTCCTCGACATCGTGCACCGAGTAGGCGACGTCGTCGGCCCAGTCCATGATCTGCGATTCCAGGCATTGCCGGCGGTCGGGCGCACCCTTGCGGACCCAGTCGAGGCGGTCCATGTCCACCCCGTACGCGCCGAACTTGGAGCCGGGACCCGTTCTGCCCCAAGGGTATTTGATGACAGCGTCGAGAGCGGCGCGGGTCGGGTTGAGCCCGAAGCTGACTCCGCGGTCGTCGAGCACCTTGGGTTCGAGCCGGGTGAGGATGCGCAGGTTCTGCGCGTTGCCCTCGAAACCGCCGTGCGCGTCGGCGAATTGGTCGAGCGCCTGCTCACCGTTGTGCCCGTAGGGCGGATGCCCGATGTCGTGCGCGAGCCCGGCCAGGTCCACCAGGTCGGGATCGCAGCCCAGGCTGTCGGCGATGCTGCGGCCGATCTGGGCGACCTCGAGCGAATGGGTGAGCCGGGTGCGCGGGGTGTCGCCGTCGCGCGGACCCATGACCTGGGTCTTGTCGGCGAGCCGGCGCAGCGCGGCCGAGTGCAGCACCCGGGCCCGGTCGCGCGCGAACTCGCTGCGCCGGGCCGGGCACGGTGACCAGCTCAGTCCGGCCGTGTGCTCGGTCTCGGGAACCATCCGTTCCCGGTCGGCGTCGGTGTAGACCCCGTCATAGTCGATGCGTGCGTTCATGGCTCACTGATCCGCTGTGTATTTGAAGTCCGCGGAGAAGTGGGTCAGTTGATACCAGAGCAAGGCGAAGGTCTCCCGGAATATGCCGTGGGCCTGTGATTCCCGTGTGTACACGGCGGGGCCGGTGCGAGTGGGCGCGGTCCAGGCGGCCAGCCCGGCGTCGCGCGTCATGGTGCGGGTGCGCAGCGAGTGCCACGGGTCGCTGACCAGCACCACCGACGATTTGCCGCGCGCCAGCAGCGCTTTGGACACCGCCTCCACGCTCTGCAAGGTGTCGGAGCCGGTTTCGACGGCCAGGATCCGATCGTCGGGCACGCCCTGGTTCTCGAGATAGGTCTTGCCGGAGGCCGCCTCGGTGTAGTTGTCGCCGACCCGCTTGCCGCCCACGGTGACGATCATCGGCGCGACCTGTTTGCGATACAGCTTGTAGGCCTGGTCCAGTCGCGCCTCGAACACCGAGGACGGCGTGCCGTCGTACTGGGCGGCGCCCAGTACCACGATGGCGTCGGCCCGCGAGTAGTCGTCGATGCGGGCCACCTGCCACACGTGCAGGGCGGTGCCGCCCACCACGACCAGGCCCATCAACAGCGCGCCGAGCAGGAGCCGCCGGACCCAGCGCAGCGGGCCGCCGCCCCGTCCGGTGGCGGAGGTGGCGGTCATGTCCGTTACCAGCCAGTCTGGTTCGGCTCGGTGGTGGCGGAGTTTCACCAACCGCGTTGCCGCCATTCGGGCAACTGCGGACGCTCCACGCCGAGGGTGGTGTCGTCGCCGTGGCCCGGATACACCGCGGCCTCGTCCGGATACCGGGCGAACAGCTTGGACTCGACATCACCGAGCAGCGAGTCGAACTGCTCGGGCGACTGGGTCCGGCCCACGCCGCCCGGGAACAGGGAGTCACCGGTGAACAGGTGGATGCCGCCCGCGCCGTCGGTCAGCGCCAGCGCGACCGAGCCGGGGGTGTGCCCGCGCAGGTGGATCGCCTCGAGTTCGAGCTCGCCGACCCGGACCTTGTCACCGTCGGCCAGCAGCCGGGCCGGGACGACCGGCAGCGGCGCGGCGTCCAGCGCGTGCGCCGCGGTCGGAATCTCGGTGGCCGACACCACATCCGGTAGCGCGATCCAGTGGTCGCGGTGCTGATGGGTGGTGACGATGAGTTCCACCCGGCCCGGCGCCTCCTGACCGATGAGCTCGAGGATGCGGTCCGCCTCGTTGGCGGCGTCGATCAGCAGGGTCGCACCGGTGGTGGTGCACTGCACCAGGTAGGTGTTGTTGTCCATGCCGCCGACCGACATCTTCACGATGCGCGCGCCCGGAACCTCACGCTGCTGCGGATTGGAGCCGGGCGAGACGTGGCCCGTGTAGGGCGAATCGATCGTGATCACGACATCGATCGTAGTCAAGGCTTCCGACACAGTGTGCAGAAGAAACCGGCCCTTCGCGTTCCACAGTTAGATTCGACGTATGCGGCCACCGAAGCAGCTGTCCCTTCTCGTGACCGGCTTGCTCCTGGCCTTGGCCCTGGTCGGCGGCACTGCCGCGCCGGCCGCGGCCGAGGCGCCCCTGCGGCTGCCCGGTTACGTCACCGACAACGCCGGGGCGCTCGACCGCGGGCAGACCGCCGAGCTGCAGCAGGCCATCGACTCGCTGTACTCCAGCGACCACGAACGGCTGTGGGTCGTCTACGTGCGCGACTTCAGCGGGATGGACTCGCACGCGTGGGGCGAGCAGACCGCGAAACTGTCCGGCTTCGGGGACCGCGATGTGCTGCTGTCGGTGGCCGTCGACGATCGCGCCTACGCGTTCACCGGGACCCTGCCCAAGTCCGTCAGTGACAAGGAACTCGATCGGCTGCTCACCAACCAGGTCGAGCCGAAACTGCGGGACGGGAACTGGGCCGGAGCCGGACTGGCCACCGCCACCGGGCTGTCGGACGCCATGAGCGGATCCGGCGGCATCGGCCTGTTCCCGCTGCTGCTCCTGGCACTCATGGTGGCGCTGGTCGTACTGGGTGTGTGGCTGTGGTCGCGGCGGCGCCAGACGCGGCGGGAACGCTCGATCATGGACTCCGCGCGCAAGACCGACCCGACCGATACCCGGGCACTGGAAGCCCTGCCCTTGGTCGTACTCGACGCGCTGTCCAAGGAGACCCTGGTCGACACCGACAACGCCATCCGGACCAGCACCGAGGAATTGCGGCTGGCCACCGACGAATTCGGGGCCACCGCCACCGCGCCCTTCACCGCTGCCCTCGACGGCGCGAAACGGGCGCTGGCCAAGGCGTTCTCGATCCGCCAGCAGCTCGACGACGACATTCCCGAAACCCCGGATCAGCAGCAGCGTATGCTGATCGACCTGGTCAGCAGCTGCGGCCGCGCCAATCGGGACCTCGACGCCAAGGTCGGCGAATTCGACGCCATGCGCAACCTGCTCATCAATGCCGAAGACCGCCTCGACGCGCTGACCCGCGATCTGGTGGAACTCACCGCGCGCGTACCCGGGTCGCAGACCACCCTCGCCGCCCTGGTGGCCGCGCATCCGGCATCGGTGCTCGCGCCGATCCACGACAACGTGAGCATGGCGAGCGAGCGAATCGGATTCGCGGAGAAGACGATCGCGGACGGGCGCGCGGCCGCCGCCAAACCCGTCGGGCAGCAGGGCGCGGCGGTCGGCGACATTCGCGCCGCCGAGTCGGCCGTGGACGCCGCCCGCACGCTGCTGGACGCGGTCGACACTGCCGCCACCGATATCGAGCAGGCCCGCGCCGGACTGCCGGCCATGATCGAGGAACTGCGCCGCGATCTGGCCACCGCCGCAGGACTGTCGGAGCACGGCGGCACCGATCTGCCCGCCGCGACGGCCGCCGCCCGCACCGCCCTCGATCAGGCCACCGCCGACGGGGCCACCAATCCGCTCGGGATCTTCCGGCTGGCCGTGGCCGCCGACGCCGCATTGGATCAGGCGATCGCCGCGGCCGGTGATCGCAAGCGGGCGGCCGATGACCTGCGTCGCCGCCTCGACCAGACGCTGACCGCGGCCCGCAGCCAGGTCAATGCCGCCGCCGACTACATCAGCACCCGCCGCGGCGGAGTCGACGCCGAACCACGGACCCGACTCGCCGAGGCGCAGCGCAATCTGGCACAGGCCGATCAGCTCGCCGCCGCGAATCCCGAGCAGGCTCTCCAATCCGCCCAGCTGGCCGTCGAACTCGGCGCCCGCGCCCTGCACACCGCGCAGGCCGCGGTTCAGGAATGGCAGGCCCAGCAGCAGCAACGCGTGACGCCCCGCGGCTCCCAGACCGGGGCCATCCTCGGCGGCATCCTCATCGACGGCATGCTGCGCGGCATGGGTAACGAATACCGCCGCGGCGGTGGTGGTTTCGGCGGCGGCGGTGGCCGCAGCGGTGGCTACGGCCCCGGCTCCTTCGGCGGCTCCGACGGCTCCCGCCGGATCAGCCGCGGCGGCCGGTTCTGAGACGTACCGCGAAGGCAGTGGGTTCGGCTCACAGGAGGCGAGCCGAACCCCGCGCACTCACCAACCGGAGCCGGTACCACCCGAACCAGTGTTGGCCACGATGGTGCCGATGACCATCTGTGCGAGCCCCGCGATCAGGCTGAGAATTCCCATGGTGTCCTCCGACTTCATCCTCACCGACTGTCCGGTGTAGCCGTGAACCTAGCCCAGCAAACTTGAGAAAGTAGCTTATTTCAGAACATTTCCCGCAATCGGCCACCCATGGTCATGATTCAGCTAATCCCCCGAGGGGCTAGAGCCAGCCCAGGCGCTCGGCGGCCCGGACCGCTTCGGCCCGCGTGCGAGTACCCGTTTTGCCGATGGCGGAGGACAGATGGTTGCGGACCGTACCCTCGGACAGGTGCAGCAGCTTGGCGATGGCGCCCGCGGTCGCGCCGTCGGCGGCCGCGGCGAGGACTTCGCGTTCGCGGGCGGTGAGGGGTGAGGTTCCGGCGGTGAGGGTTTCGGTGGCCAGGGCCGGATCGACGACGCGCAGGCCCATGTGGACACGGCGGACGGCGTCGGCCAGTTCCCGGGCGGGGGTGTCCTTGACGACGAAGCCGGAGGCGCCCGCGTCGATGGCGCGGCGCAGGTAGCCGGGGCGGCCGAAGGTGGTGACCATGAGGATGCGGACGCCGGGGTGGGCGGCGTGCAGCTGGGCGGCGGCCGAGATGCCGTCCAGGCCGGGCATTTCCACGTCCAGCAGGGCCACGTCGGGGGTGGTGCGCTCGACGGCGGCCAGCACCTCGTCACCGCGGCCGACCTCGGCGACCACGTCCAGGTCGGGTTCCAAGCTCAGCAGGGCCGCCAGAGCGCCACGCACCAGGGCCTGGTCGTCGGCGAGCAGCAGTTTGATCATTCCGACTCCTCGATCGTCTCCGGAAAGCTTGCCAGCACCCGGAATCCGCCCTCCGGGCGCGCGCCGAGGGCGAGTTCGCCGCCGGTGGCGCGGACCCGCTCGCGTAGTCCGGACAGGCCGGATCCGGTGCGGGCCGAGTCGCGCGGGCCCACACCGTCATCAGCGATCTCGATGCTGTTCGGGGTCACCCGCACCCAGCAGTGCGCCGCGCCGCTGTGCCGCACCACATTGGTGACGGCCTCGCGCAGCACCCAGCCGAACACGACGCTGTGCCGCGACGGCAGGTCGCCGGGATCCGGTAGCACGCCCTCGATCTCGGCGGCGTTCAGCGCGGTGCGGGAATTGGTCAGCTCGCCCGCGAGCGAAACCGCCCGCAGCCCACCGACGGTCGAGCGCACCCCGGCCAGCGCCTCCCGCGCCAGCTGCTCCACATCCGCCATCTCCGTCTTCGCACGCTCCGGAGCGACGTCGATGAGCCGTTGCGCCAGTTCGGTTTTCACGGTGATGACGGTAAGCGAGTGGCCGAGGATGTCGTGCACGTCGCGCCCGACCCGCAGCCTTTCCTCCGCCACGGCCAGTTCGGCGAGCTGCTGCCGGGCGATGTGCAGTTCGTGATTGCGTTGCAGGATCACCCGGATCCCGCCGACCGCGAAGGCCGCCAACACGATCGACTGCATCAGCGAGTACGCGGGCGGCTGCCCGGTGAGCAGCTGCGGCAGCACCGCGAACCCGATCAGCAACGCCAGTTCGAGCGGGACCGCCCGCCGCACCGGCAATGTGAACGCGATGTAGGAGGCCATGTAGACGCCCAACCCGAGCATCTGCGAGTGCAGGGTGACCGCCGCGGCCGCGATCAGCGCCGCCTGCACGGCCAGCGATGCGGCCACGACCAGCCAGGGCGGACGCGGCGGCCAGCCCTGGTCGGACGGGCCGCGCACCAGCAGCCAATACGACGCGACATAGACGACGCCGAACGCGACGATCACCGCGATCGTGTACGCGCGGGCCACCGGATTCTCGAGCTGCCAGCCCTGCCGCAGCGGGTCGAACAGGTACACCGCCCATACAGCCGCGAGCAGCGTCCCGAACCGTCGCCGCCGCCGAATACCCGCTTCCTCCGCGTCCACACCGCCGGACGCTACCCGAGCCCACAGCCGCGGGCGCCGGTCGGCGATCGGTGTCACGGGAACGTTCATGCGTCCACCGTCACGCACGCGGGCCCGCCGCGCCTCCCCCGTCCGTCACCGGTCGCCCATGACGGATGTCACGGGCGAGGCGACGATCAGGCGGTGACGGTGACGCTGTGCAAACCGCCCGGGCCGATCGGGAACGGCGGGCGTTCCTCGGCGTCCTGGACTTCGCCGGAGCGGCTGATGGCGCGGGCCTGAATGGTGTGGGTGCCCGGCGGCACGTCGACGATGGTGCGCCAGCGCCGCCAGGCGGCGGGGGCCAGTTCAGAGCCGAGTTCGACGGGGAGCCAGTCAGTTTCGCCGATGCGGATCTCCACTCCCGAGATCCCGTGCGGCGGGGCCCAGGCCACGCCCGCCACCGTGAACTTGCCGGAGCCGGAGCCGGAGGCCACGTCGATGCGGGCTTGCGGCCGCACCCACAGCGGTTCGGCGGGCCAGCCGCGTTTCCACCAGTAGTCGACGTGGCTGTCGTCGGTGAGCTCGAGTTCGCCGACCCATTTCGCGCCGGAGTACTGGCCGTAGATGCCGGGCACGAAAACCCGTGCGGGGAAGCCGTGTTCGGGCGGCAGCGGTTCGCCGTTCATGCCGATGACCAGGTAGCCGGGCCATTCGCCGGTGCGCAGCGGTTCCAGCGGCAGCGAGATGGTGTAGCCGTCGACAGCCCGGGTGACCAGCCTGGTCGCACCGGTCTCGGGGACGGCGTGTTCGAGCAGGGCGGTCAGCGGCACGCCGAGCCAGCGGGCGTTGGCGCAGCGGCCGGAGCCCACGGTGTTGTGCACGCACACCATGACGGCGTCGAATTCCACCGCCTGCTCGGCCAGATCGGCCAGCGACAACCGTAGATTGTGAGCGACGCGGCCACCGATGGACAGCCGCCAGCCGGCGGGGTCGACGCGGGGCGGCCGCGAATTCACGTCCGCCACATAGAATTTGCTCGCGGGAGTGATCAATGACGTGAGGCCCGGTTCGCCGCCGATGCCGTCCTCGGGGACCGGGACGTGCGCGCCCATCGGCCCGACCTTGCGCGCCCGCTCCCGGTGCGACTGATCCGCGCGGCGTACCAGGGTTTCGGCGGCCGCGAACATTCCGGTTCCCGCTGCCGCCCACAGCAATCCGTGTCCGGTGGGCTTGCGCAGTCCCGCCCGCAGCACGGCCGCGGCCGCCACCGCACCGAGCGCACCCGGCACCGAACGGTCGGCGCTGCGCAGGGCGGCGGCCGCCGTCGCGGCCCCGAACACGGCGGTCGCGGGCGTGCGCAGCCGCGGCGGGAGCAGCGCCGTGCCGACGGCCGCGCCCACACCCCACAGCGCGACGCCGAACCGGGTCATCTCCTTGTCGTGTTCCCCGGCCTGCGCCACCATCGTCTCGACCACCTGCACGGGCGCGTAATCCGCGGCCAGCCGCCCGATCCCGTCGAGCATGGACCCGCCCCGCGCCGCGGCGAGCAGCTCGCCCGCGCCGACCGCGCCCACCCCCACCGCGACCGCGTGCAGCAGCCCCTTCTTACGCGCCGACACCTGCTCGTTCATCGACACTTGTTCGAACCTTCCGTAGCCGAGCGGGTTTCCGGGCCCATTCTTCCCCAGTCGGCGCGCTCACGGTCAGGATCAGCGGCTCAGATACGCCGCGACCATAGGGCCGATCGCCTCCCACGCCTCCGGGGTGGTGAGCCGGTTGTGGCCGAATTCCACGGGGCGGTGGTCGATCCGGCCCGTGATGTAGGGCCGCCAGGTGCTGACGTTCGGGGTGGGGTCCGGGTTGCCGGCGGCCGCGACGAACAGCAGGTCGCCGTCGAAGACCTCGTGCTCGTGGGCGGTGATCTGGCGCAGCAGATGACACATGTCCCCGTAGACGTTCTCCAGTTCGGTTGCGGTGAAACTGATTCCGGCCGACTCCAGCAGTTCGGCCGCCCGGTCGGCGGTGAGTTGGTCGAGTTCGGGCGGGACGTCGATGCCGCCGAATTCAGCCAGCAGCAGGGACAACGGTGGAATAGCGGTGTCGTCCGCTACCGCGACATCGGCGCGGGAGTCGAGCATGATCAGCGCTGGCACCTCCGCGCCCCGGCGGCGCAGTTCGACGGCCGTAGCGTGCGCCAGCGGACCGCCCGCCGAGTAGCCGAGCAGATGGTAGGGGCCCTCGGGCTGAACGTGGCGGATCTCCTCGGCATAGCGCACGGCCAGGTCGCGCACGGTGCGGTCGGCCGTGCCACCGTCGGTCACGCCCGGGGACTGGATGCCGTAGATCGGGTGCGCCCCATCGATGTGGCGGACCAATCCGCCGTAGCACCAGGCCAATCCGATGGCGGGATGCACACAGAACAGGGCGGGGCCCTCGCCCTGCGGGCGCATGGGCAGCAGCACCCGCATCGACTGCTCCACGCCCGGTTGCGCGGCGGCTTCGCCGAGTCGTCGCGCCAGCACGGCAGGGGTGGGATCGAGGAACATCCACTGCAGCCGCATCGGAATGCCGGTCGCCTCCCGCACCTGGGTGACGACGCGGACCGCGCCCATGGAGTTGCCGCCGATATCGAAGAAGTTGTCGTCCACGCCGACTCGCGGCGACTCCAGCACGGCTTCGTAGGCGGCGACGAGAATGCGTTCCGCCTCGGTCCGCGCGGTGCGATAGGGGCGACGGATCGGAGCCGGCGACGCATGGCTCGGCTCGTCGCAGGGATTCACCGTGAGCGTCGGCAGTCCGGCCCCGGCCACCTCGATGGCGCCGACCGCTGCCAGGGGATCGGCCGTCATCGCGTCCAGGATCGCGAGGAAGCCGTCCGCCAGGGCCGCGGCGGTGGACCGGTCGAACAGGTCGGTGGCGAAGGTGAGGGAGGCGGTCATTCCCGCGGGCTCCCCCGCGGCGCCGAACTGTTCGGCCAGCATCCATTCGAGGTCGAACTTGGAACCGGGTGCGGGCGCGTCCAGCGGGCGGACCGCCAAGCCCGGCAACGCCGTTCGCTCGGTCTGCACGTTCTGGAAGGCCAGCAGCACCTGGAACAGGGGGTGGTGGGCGGTGGAGCGGACCGGGGCCAGCGCCTCCACCAGTCGTTCGAACGGCAGGTCCAGATTGCCGTAGACGGCCAGGTCGGCCCGGCGGACCGCATCGACGGTGGCGGCGAATCCGGCGGTGGGATCGACCTGCGAGCGCAACACCACGGTATTGACGAACATGCCTACGAGGTCGTCGAATTCGCCGTCGCCGCGGCCCGCGACCACCGAGCCGAGGGCGACGTCCGGGTGCCCGGTCACCCGCGCCAGCAGCACCGCGAGGGCGGCGTGCACCACTATGAACGGGGTCGCTCCGTGGGCTCGGGACAGCAGCTGCACACGGTCGTGAACGGTTGCGGGAATGGTGAATTCGATGCGATCGCCGGAGCCGGACGGCAGGCTCGGGCGGGGGCGGTCGGTGGGCAGGGCGTGGACCTCGGGCAGACCGGCCAGGGTGGCGCGCCAGAACTCCAGCTGACGGCTCGCCAGGCTGTCGGGATCGCGCTCCGCGCCCAGCAATTCGTGCTGCCACAGGGCATAGTCGGCGTACTGCAGCGGCAGCGGCGTCCATTCGGGTGCGACCCCCGCGGTGCGAGCGGCGAACGCGTACACGACATCTCGTGCCAACGGAGCCATCGACCAGCCGTCGGCCGCGATGTGGTGGACCGCCAGCGCCAGAACGGTGCGCTCGGGCTCGACACGGAGTACGCAGACGCGCAACGGGGTTTCGCGGGTGATGTCGAAGCCCCGCGACAACTGGGTGAGCAGCGCGGCGCGGATATCGTCCGCGGCGACATCGAGTTCGGTGATCGGCGTGGAACCCGGCGTCGGCGGCAGGATCCGCTGGTCCGGCAGGCCGTCGGGCCCGGCAGGATAGATCGTGCGCAGCGTCTCGTGCCGGGCCACGACATCGTCGATGGCGGCGCGGAGCGCCGAGACATCGAGCGCACCGTCGATTTCGAAGGCGCCGGGAATGTTGTAGAGCGGTGAGCCCGGGTCGTAGCGGTTGAGGAACCACATGCGCTGCTGTGCCGCCGAGAGCGGAGTCCGCGCCGGGCGCGGGCGCGGTCCCGGACGTGGGCGGTCGGACGCGGCGCCCGCCGCTACGAGCGCGGCCAACTCGGCGACAGTCGGGGCGTCGAAGAGCGCGCGCACCGGCACGGCGGCGTCCAGTGCGGCGCCCACCCGGGCCACGACCCGGGTGGCGATCAGCGAATTGCCGCCCAGAGCGAAGAAATCGTCGTCGCGCCACACCCGCTCGACGCCGAGCACCTCGGCGAAGGCCGCCGCCACCGCGGTCTCCACGGGCCCTTCGGGCGCCCGGAGAGCGCGGGCCGCCTGCTGCGCGGCGGGCAGTGCGTCGAGATCCAGCTTGCCGTTGGCGGTGCGCGGCAGGTCCGGCAACACCATGACCACCGACGGCACCATGTAGGAAGGGAGTCGTTGCGCGGCAGCCTTCTTCAGGTCGGCCGACACCGGCTCAGCTCCGGGTGCGGCGACCACGTAGGCCGCCAGCAGGCCGCCGCGGCCGTCGTCGCGCACGACCGCGACCGCCCGCGCCACCGACGATTCGGCGGTCAGCGCCGCCTCGACGTCGCCGAGTTCGATGCGCAGGCCGCGCAGTTTGACCTGGGTGTCGGTGCGGCCCAGGTACTCCAGGCTTCCGGTGCGACGGCGCACCAGGTCGCCGGTGCGGTACATGCGGTCGCCGGGTGCACCGTGCGGGTCGGCCACGAACCGGGCGGCGGTCAGGTCGGAGCGGCCGAAATAGCCACGGGCCAGGCAGATTCCGGCCAAGTAGAGCTCGCCGACGACACCATCGGGAACCGGGCGCAGCCGCTCGTCGAGGACCAGGGCGCGGACACCCGGCGCGGGTTCGCCGATGGTGATCGGCGCACCGGGGCGGACCGCGCCGCCGGCGGCCCACACGGTGGCCTCGGTCGGGCCGTAATCGTTGAAGTGGCTGCGGCCCTCGGCTGCCCACGCGGTGACCAGTTCCGGCGGGCAGGGCTCGCCGCCGGTGACGATCAGGCGTAGGTCATCCAGGCCGGCGGGGTCCACGGTGGCCAGGGCCGACGGGGTGAGGGCGATGTGCGAGACCCGTTCGCGGGACAGCAGTTCGCCGAGTTCGGGGCCGCCGAAGACATCGGGCGGCGCGACGACCAGGGTCGCGGCCGCGCCCACCGCCATCAGCAGTTCCACCACCGAAGCGTCGAAACTCGGTGAAGCGACATGCAGGACGCGGGAATCCGGGGTGATCTCGTCCCGTTCCCGCTGTGCGGCAGCGAGGTTCGCCAGACCCGCGTGGGACACCACCACACCCTTGGGGGCGCCTGTCGATCCCGAGGTGAAGATGACGTACGCGGGGTAAGCTGTGTGCCTGAGGATTTCACGCAATCCGGGTGCATCGGTATCGGTGTCGGACTCGTCCAGGCACCACCACTGCACGGTGCCCGGCAGCCGGTGGCGCTGTTGCGTGACCGTCAAACCGAGGCAGACACCGGAGACGTCGACGATGCGCGCGATGCGTTCTGGCGGGTACGTCGGATCCACGGGCACGAAGGCCGCACCGGTCCGGGCGACCGCCCAGACCGCCAGCACCGACTCGATCGAGCGCGGGATACCGACGGCCACCAGGCTTTCCGGACCGGCTCCGGCGGCAGCGAGTCGCCGGGCGATGCGGTCGGCGCGGGCATCGAGCTCGCGGTAGGTCAGGCTCCGGTCACCGCAGACCACGGCGATCCCGTCGGGGTTCGCGGCCACCGCGGCGGCCATGAGGTCGTGCAGCGTGCGCGCGGCGGTGGCGGGTTCGACGCCGCCGCCCAGACTCTGGCGTTCAGCATCGGTGAGCAGGTCCAGATCGCCGACCGGGCGAACGGATTCGGTGGTGACCTCGGCCAATACCCGCACCAACCGGTCGGTAAAGTCGGTCATGGTCGCGGCGTCGAACAAGTCGGTCGCGTAGCAGCAGCGCAGATCCAGGCCGTCCTCGTCGCCGACGACGGTCACGCTGAGGTCGAATCGGCTGTTGGTCTGCGGCAATTCGAGCGGGGCCACGGTCAACGCGGGGAGCCGCAGTTCCGGCATGGGCAGATTCTGGAACACCAGCATCACCTGGACCAGCGGGTGCCGGGCCTCGGACCGGGCCGGGGACAGCACCTCCACCAGCCGCTCGAACGGCACGTCCGGGTGTTCGAACGCCGCGAGATCGGTGGAACGCACCCGATCCAGCAGGGCTCCGAAACCCTCCCCGGGCCGGATGTCGGTGCGCAGTACCAGCGTGTTCACGAACATGCCGACCAGATCATCGAGTTCGCGCACGCCACGACCCGCGACCGGGGTACCGACGACCACATCGCCGGTCCCGCTCAGCCGGGACAGCAGCACCGCCAGCGCCGCGTGCACCACCATGAACGGGGTCGCCCGATGTTCCCGGGCACACCGCTCGATCGCGGCGGAAACCGTGCGGTCCACGCGCGCCGAGCATTCGGCCGCCCGATGCGAAGCCCGGGCCGGGCGCGGACGATCCGCGGGCAAATCCAGGTGATCGGTCACCCCTGCCAGCGTGTCCGACCAGAAGGTCACCTGCCGGGCCGCGAGCGACCCCGCATCACTCTCCTCCCCCAGCCGATCCCGTTGCCACAGGGTGTAATCCGCGTACTGCACCGGCAGCGGCTCCCACGCCGGGACCTCCCCGGACGCCCGGGTCGCGTAGGCCGCCGCCACATCCCGGGTCAGCGGGGCCATCGAGAACCCGTCCGTCGCGATGTGATGGGCGACGAGCACCACGACATGATCATCGATCGGCCCGGCGCCGACGGCCCCGTTCCCGACCGGCGGACCAGCGGGCGACGCGGCGGCGATCCGGAATACGCGAACCCGCAGCGGGACCGCCGCGGTGACGTCGAAACCCCGGCCGATCGTGTCCGCGACCATCGCGGGCAGTGCATCGGCTGGCACCGGGATCGGGTCGAGGTCCAGAGGGACCTCCGCGGCGGGGAGAACACGTTGCCTGCCCACGCCGTCGACGTCGGGGTACACGGTCCGCAGGGTTTCGTGCCGTTCGAGGACGTCACGCAGGGCCGCGTGCAGGGCCGCGTGGTCGAGGTGGCCCGAAAGCCGCAGGGCCACCGGCACGTTGTAGGCCGGGGACTCCGGGTCGAAGCGGTTCACGAACCACATGCGCTGCTGGGCCGGGGACAGCGGAACCAGCCCGGCCCGGTCAGCGCGGGCCAGCAGGGGTGCGGCAGTGCCAGTTTCGGCGGCTACCAGGCGCTGGGCCAAGTCCTCGACAACCGGGGCTTCGAACACCAGACGGACCGGGACCGCCCGGTCGAAGTGCGCGGCCAAGCGGGCGGCGACGCGGGTCGCGATGAGGGAATCGCCGCCGAGGGAGAAGAAGTCGTCGCGAGCGCCGACCCGATCCAGGCCCAGCACCTCGGCGTAGGTTTCGGCGACTGTCGACGCCGTACCCGTCGGCTCGACGTATTCCACCTGGACCAGTGACGGTTCCGGGAGGGCACGCACATCCACCTTGCCGGACACGGTGCGAGGCAGCTCCGGGAGAACCTGCAGCGTCGCGGGCACAAGATAGCGCGGCAGCCGGTTCGCCGCCCACGCCGGCAAGTCGGGGACCGGGACCGGGGCATCGAGGGTGACGTACGAGCACAATGTCATCGCCCCGGCCGGATTCCGGCGCGCCACCGTCACCGCGGCCTCCACCCGCGGATGCGTCAGCAGGACGGCATCGACCTCACCCGGCTCTACGCGGATCCCGCGGATCTTGACCTGGAAGTCGGTGCGACCCGCGTACTCGAAACCCCTTGTGGTGCAGCGCATCAGATCGCCGGTGCGGTACATGCGCTGACCGGCCGCGAACGGGTCGGCGACGAACCGGCTCGCGGACAGCGCGGCGCGGCTCGCGTAACCACGCGCCAGCCCGGGGCCACGCACATACAGCTCGCCCACCGAGCCGAGCGGCACCGGGCGCAGCCAACGGTCGAGCACCTGCAACGTCGTTCCGGGCACCGGTGTGCCCATCAGGGCCGACGTCTCGGGCGTCATCGGGTCGCCGAAGCTCGCGGCCACGGTGGTTTCGGCCGGACCATACGAATTCACCAGCGCGCGACCGGCACCCAACCGGGTGACGAGCGCGGGCGGGCAGACCTCGCCACCCACGATGACGCTTCCGACCCCGTCCAGATCGGCGGCGTCGAGCGTACCGAGCACGCCCGGTGTGCAGACCAGGTGGGTGGCGGCGCCCGCGCGGATCGCCGCGGCCAGTTCGGCGCCGGCGCTCGCCTCCGGCGGCGCGACGACCAGCGTCGCCCCGGCCGCGAACGCGGACATCCACACCAGCATCGCGGCGTCGAAAGCCGGGTTCACGCAATGCAGGACACGCGCACCGGCATCGATCCCGCCGCGCACCATCGTGGCCGCCACCATGTCGGCCAGCCCGACATGCGAGACCACGACACCTTTCGGCGTGCCCGTGGAACCCGAGGTGAACACGACATAGGCGGCGTGCTCGGGACGCAAGGGCGCGGTGCGATCCGCATCGGTGACCGCCGCACCGGACAGCGCGGCGCACTCGGCGGCGAACCGCGCATCGCCGATCCGCAGCCACTCCACCTCGCCGGGCAGCTCGGCGCCCTCCCGGTCCGATTCCCGGACCGCACCGGTAACTCCCAGTACCGCGCCACATTCCGCGGCGATCGCACTCGTCCGCGCGGCGGGCTGGGTGATGTCCACCGGAACGAACGCCGCACCGGTCTTCGCGACAGCCCACACCGCGACCATGGACTCGATCGACCGCGGCAGGGCGACCAGCACGGTCCGCTCCGGGCCAGCCCCCGCCGCGATCAGCCGGCGCGCCAACTGATTCGCCGCGACCTCCAGTTGTCCGTAGGTGAGTTCGTGGACATTCCGGCCGAGCCGAGCGTCCACATACCGACCCGTGCCCGCCGCGGTGGACTCTGCGGCACGGGATGCGGCGGCATCCCTTCCGGCATCCACGGGCACGGCGGCGTCCACTCCGGCGGCGAGTGGGGAGGCATCGCGGATCGCGGCCGCGTCCGGGGACGCACTGGAACCCAGCAGGTCCGGCAGGAGGCGAGGCGCGCTCGCGGGCCGGCCATGGCGAATCGCGAAATCGGCGTCCGGGGTCGCACCGGTGAGGGTGGCGGTGCGGCGGGTCGACTGTCCGGTCAGGGCGACGAGGAGGCGGCACAGGGACTCGGCGATCGAATCGGCTTGGGCGGCATCGAAATAGCGGGGTGAGCGGGTGAGTTCGAGGCGAAGGCCGTCCTGGGCGTAAGCGGCCAGCGAGAGGGGGTAGTGGGTGCCGTCCTGGGCGCGCAGGTCGGTGACGGTGAGGTCGGCGTGGCGGGTGGCGGCGGCCAGGGTGGCCGCGTCCACCGGGTAGGACTCGAAGACCGTGGCCGTGTCGAAGAGCTGGCCCTGGCCGGTGGCGGCGTGGATCTCGTCCAGGCCCAGGTGCTGGTGTTCGGCCAGGGCGGCCTGTTCGCGCTGAACGCGGGCGAGCAGATCCGCGATGGATTCGGCCGGATTCAGGGTGATCCGGACCGGGACGGTGTTCACCAGCATGCCGACCATGCGGTCGGAGCCGGGGAGTTCCGGCGGACGGCCGGACACCGTGGCGCCGAAGACGATGTCGGTGGCTCCGGTCCGCTCGGCCAGCAACAGCGCCCAGGCGGCCTGGACCAGTGTGTTGACCGTGACCTGACAGGCCGCGGCAGTTCGCCGCAGGGCGTCGGGCAGGCCCTCGGGCAGCGGGACCTCATGGGCGACGGGCGTGGTCGCGGCGTCGGCGCGCGGGGCGGTGGGCGCGATCAGGGTGGGGCCGTCGAGACCCGCCAAGGCGTGCGTCCACGCGGTGCGAGCCCGTTCAGAGGGACGGGCGGCCAGCCATTCGAGGTGAGTGCGAAACGGGACCGGGGTCGCGAAACCGGTGTCGTCACCGGAGGTTTCGTAGAGGCCGATGAGTTCGGCGAACAGCAGCGGCATCGACCAGCCGTCGAGGATCAGATGATGGTTGGCGATGACCAGCCGGAAACGGCGATCCCCGGCCGCGATGCAGAGGAACCGGATGAGCGGGGGGCGGTCCACCGCGAAGGGGACGCGCAGCTCGGCCGCGGCGATGGCGTCCAGCTCCGCGGTGGACGCGCCGATCGCCTCGCGGTACTCGCACGGCACCGCCGCCTCCGCCGGAATCACCTGGACGGCACTGGTATCGGAGGTAAGGAATCCGGCGCGCAGCACATCGTGACGATCGACCAGCGTCTGGGCGGCGGCCGTCAGCCGATCACGGTCGAGGTCCGCTTCCACGTCGATGATCGCCTGGACCGAATAGCCGTCCGCGCCGCCCTCGGCCAGTTGGGCCTGGAACAACAGCCCACGCTGCAACGGCGTCAACGGCCAAACATCGGTCAGTCGGCCGAAAGTCCGTTCCCACGTGTCGATCTGCGACTGAGAGACGTCCAGCAACGGCAGATCGGCGGGGGTCAGGCCACCGGCCTCCGGGCACACCAGCAGCTCGGCGATCTCGCCGAGCGCCGAAAGCCACTCCCGCGACAGCATTTCCACGTCGTCGGCCGCGATCGCCTCGCTGGCGTACTGCCACACCGCGCGGATCCGTGGCCCCATCGTCGACTCCAGGGTGACGGCATCCACCGAAACCAGCGCCGCCAGCGGCATATCCGGGTCGGCGTGCCCGCCGAGCCGATCCACCACCGACACCGGCAGCCAATCGCCCTCGACCTCGATATCGGGGATCTGTCCGAGGTAGTTGAATCCGAACCGCGGCTCCGGCAGCGCGGCCAGATCGGCCGAGGTCCGGGGGTTCAGATAGCGCAGCAGCCCGTAGCCCAGGCCACCGCGTGGCACCGCCCGCAGCTGCTCCTTGACGGCCTTCAACACCTGCTCCACCGGTCCGGTGCTCGAATCGCCGTCCATGGCAACCGGTCCCAGCCGCACCGGGACCTGGGCGGTGAACCAGCCGACCGTCCGCGACAGATCCGCCCCGGCCACCGCCGTCTCGTCACGACCGTGACGTTCGACCGCGACCACGGTTCCCGCGTCGTCTGGCTCGCCTCGGCCCGCGCGCCACCGCGCCACCGCCAGGGTCAGCGCCGCCAGCAGCGCGTCCTCGACGCCGCAGCGATAGGTTCCCGCCAGCCGGGCGACCAGCGTGGCCGAAACCTCCTCCGGCACTTCGAGGTCGATCCGTCCGGCGGTCCGGTGCGTGTCCACCGACGGGTTCAGGGCACGCCGTCCGATCGGGGCGCCCCCGGACAACACCGCACGCCAGTAGCCGAGTTCGCTGACCGGCCACGGCGTTTCGGTCGCGGCCGGGTCGGCGCCCACGACCGCCCGGGCCGCGAGCGCGGAGGACCACGTTCGCATCGAGGTGCCGGTCTCGCGCAGCTCGGGCCGGGTGCCCACGCGGGCCTGCGCCCAGGCCGACATCAAGTCGGGCAGCAGGATTCGCCAGGACACCGCGTCACAGGCCAGGTGATGGACGGCGACGGCCAACCGGCCCGAGCGTTCCGGGCCGGCGTCCAGCCAGGTCAGCCCCAGCATCACACCCGCCCGCGGATCCAACCGGTCCACGGCCGCGGACAGGGCCTGCTCGATGTCCGCTCCGGAAATGGCCTCGGCGTCCGGCGTTCCCCCGTGCCCGTTGCCCCGGCCGTGCGCCGCAGTGCAGTCGATGCGGGTCAACAGGGTCTCGGCAGCCACGGCATGCGGTGGGGCGACATCCAATCGGAGCCCGTCGTCGGTATCGACGAGGGCGGCGCGCAACATGTCGTGGCGGTCGATCACGGCTTGAACGGCATCCAGCAGCACCGGGAGTTCGGCTCCCGCCGGAACCTGGACCACCATCGATTGGGCGAAATGCTGCCAGCCCGGACGGCTCAGCAGCCACGTCGCGACGGGCGTGAGCGGCAGGTGGCCGACGCCGCCGCCCGGCAGTTCGGGTAGACGCTCGTGGCGATCCTCCAGATGAGTCACCACGGCGGCCAGGCCTGCGGGAGTGCGGTGTTCGAAGACCTCGCGGGCGGAGAAGACCAGCCCCGCCGCGCGGGCCCGCGAGACCAGGGTGATGGCCATGATCGAATCGCCGCCCAGGGCGAAGAACGACGTGCCCGGACCGACCTCGGTGGCGCCCAGGACCTCGGCGAACAGGGTGCACAGCACCCGCTCGGTCTCGGAGGCGGCCACAGCGGCCTCGACCGGTTGCGCCACAACGGGTTCCGGCAGGGCCCGGCGATCCACCTTGCCGTTGGCGGTCAACGGCAGCGCGCCCAGCACCGTCACCGTCGCGGGCACCATGTACGGCGGCAGCCGGTGCGTCGCATGATCCAGCAGCTCGGTCTCGGTGATCGCGGAACCCGCGTGCGGCACCACGTACGCGGCCAGCACGGTGCCGCCGCCGGGACCCGGCCGCGCCACGGTCACCGCGATCTCCACCGCGGCATGCGTGTTCAGGACGGCGTCGATCTCCCCCAGCTCGACCCGCATGCCCCGCAACTTCACCTGGAAATCGCCGCGACCCACGTACTCGATCACGCCGTGCTCGGTCCAGCGCACCAGATCTCCGGTGCGATACATGCGGGCCCCGGCCGCACCGTCCGGCGCGGGCAGGAACCGTTCGGCGGTCGGACCGGGACGGCCCAGATATCCGCGCGCCACCCCCGGACCACTCACGTACAACTCGCCCGCCACACCGATGGGCACCGGCCGCAGCCAGCGATCCAGCACCAACATCCCCGCGCCCGGGATCGGATCGCCGAGGCCGGAGTCGACGCCCGCGACCAGGCCGCCGGTGTAGGTGACGGCCACCGTGGTCTCACTGGGCCCGTACGAGTTCAGCAGATCCCGCCCGATCCCGAACCGCGCCACGATATCCGGCGGCGTCGGCTCGCCGCCCGAGGACACCGCGTGCACACCGTCGAGCGCATCCGACTCCAGCGTGGACAACACCGCAGGCGTGGAACACACCTGCGTGATGCCGTAATCCCGGACCAGCCCGGCCAATTCGGCGCCCACCACCGGGTCCGGCTCGGCCACCACCAGCGTGGCACCGGAGGCGAACGCCATCAACCACTCCAGCACCGCCGCGTCGAAACTCGGGTTCAGGCACTGCAGGACCCGGGAACCCGGATCGACCCGATACGCCGCCACGATCGCCGCCGCCAGCCCCGCCAACCCGGTATGAGTCACCACCACGCCCTTGGGCACACCGGTCGACCCCGACGTGAACACCACATACGCCGGATTCCCGACCCGCGCCCGCACCGGGACCTCGACATCGGTCAATGGCCCATCCGGCAGCCCCGCGACAGAACCGCCTTGCAGCAGGCCGTCGAGGGTTATCCAGTGCACCGAATCCGGCTGTACAGCACTCGAATCCGAGAGTCCCAGCCCGAGTTGCGCACCCGACTCGGTGGCGATCCGTGCCAGCCGTTCCGCGGGCAACGCGGTGCCGACCGGGACGAACGCCGCACCGGTCTTGGCCACGGCCCACAGCGCGACCACGGCCTCGATAGATCGTGGAAGTGCCAGCAGCACGGTCGATTCCGGGCCGACCGCCGGGCCACGCGCGCCGGCCTCGGCGGCGCCCGCGCGCAAGATCCTGCGCGCCAGCCGATTCGACAGTGTGTCGAGCTCACCGTAGGTCAGCCGCCGTTCCCCGGCCATCACCGCGATCGCGTCGGGACCCGCCCGGCGCAGACCGGCGGCCAGAATCTCCGGCAGCACTCGCGGTTCGGGCGCGGCCGCGCCGTGCGCGCCCGCCAGCAGCGGCTTCTCGTCCGCCACCAGATAATCCAGCTCGGCAACCGGCGTCCGGGGCTCGGCCGACAGCAGCGAATCCAGCAGCGCCAGGAACCGGCGATGATGCCGGGTCAGCGAATCCTCGTCGTACAACCGCGGATTCGCCGCGAAGTCGACATGGATCGGCGCACCCGCCCCGTGCTGATAGAAGTTGACGAACAGATCCTCGATCGGCCCCGACGTCACCACGTGCAGGCTCGACTCGACCCCCTCGAAATCGATCCCGGCCGGGAACAACATGATGTTGATGACCGGCCCGGTCATCCCCCGCCCGAATTCCGCCCGCCGTTCCCCGTCCTCGTGACGACCGCTCGCGTCGACGCCGGGTCCGCCGGTGTCTCCGCGCCCGCCGTCCACGCGGACATCGTCCGCCCGCGCACGCGAGCCGTCCTGACTCGCGTGCATGTCCTCGTGGCGGAAACGCTGGTGGCGCAGGGCGCCCGAGGCCGCGACGCGGACCGCGTCCAGCACCTCGCCGACCAGTCCCGTGCGCGGCACCGGCACGCGCAGCGGCACCACATTGGCGATCATGCCGCCCGAACGCCGCAGCAACGCGGTGGTGCGGCCGGAGACGGGCAGGCTCAGGACCACGTCCTCGGTGGCGGTCAGGCGGGCGTAGTAGAGGGCGACGGCGGCCATCACCACGGTCGCGGAACTGGTGTCGAAGCGGCGCGCGGCCGCTTCCAGCCGGGCCGCGGTGCGGTCGCCCAGTCGAGCGCGCGCTTCCCGGCCCAGGGCGCAGGCGGGGGCGGTGGACGCGACCAGGCTGCAGCGGTCCGGCATGCCCGCGGTGGCCTCGCGCCAGTAGTGCTCGTCGGTGGCGTACCGGGAGGACTCCCGGTACGCCATCTCCGCCTCGTGCACATCCAGCAACGAGGCCGCGGTGCCGGGAGGCGCCGGTTGCCCGCGCACCGCGGCGTTGTACAGCTCGGCGACCCGATACAGCATGGTCACCGAACCGAATCCATCGATGAGAAGGTGGTGAGCTCTGGTGTACCACAGGTGATGGGACTCCCCGACCCGGATCACTGTGGATACCCCGGCGGACGCGCCGAACATGTCGATCGGCTCCGCGACATCGGCGCGCATCCACGCCAGCGCCGCGGCGACCGGATCGGTCCGGTCCCGGAAATCCAGGAACCCGACCGCGGGCTCCACCCCGGCCTCGACCACCTGATACGGCCGATCCCCGATCTCGACGAAACGCAGCACACCGGAACCGAATTCGCGCCCCGCCTGGGCGGCGACCCGGCGCAACGTGGTCACGTCCAGCGGGCCGTGCATCTCGATGTACTGGGCCTCCGACAGCGGAACCCCCGGGTCGAGCTGCTGGGCGTAGAACATCCCGAGCTGCGCCGGGGAGAGCGGAAAGGTGTGCTCCGAAACGCGTGCCATCAAGCAATACCTAACTGCCGGTCGAGCAGGATTCGCCGGCCGGTCGCACCTGGTAGGCGGGTAGCCGGGACGCGGCCCGAGAGGTCAAGCGCCCCACCATGACCGAACGCACGTGCGCGGGCAGCGTCGGCGCAAACTTGCGCACATAGGCATCCGCCCACTCCGGCTTCTCGACCAGGAACGGGAAATCGGTTGTCATCATGGGGCGCACCACCAGCATCGGCAGCGGCGCATCCAGCGGCTTGAACTCCTTGTTCCACAGACCCGGTTGATCGCACCCCGGATAGAACTGTCCGAGCATGAAGCCGTGGCTCACGAAAATGGTCTTGAATTCGTCGTGAATTTCATCGATCAGCGAATAGTCAGTCATATTCGGGAATATCGTGATCAATGCGCGCAACACCGAACTGGAACTACCGTTCCCGGTGGGCAGTCCGGGATACAGCTCCAGCGCGTCGCGGATGATCGCGCGCATCCACTCGGGCTGCGGGTCGGCGGCCGGCACCTGCGCCAGCCACAGCAGATCCCGCCGGATCGACGGCAGCACGTACGGACAGACCGGCCCGTCACGACCCATTTCGTCCTTGGGTTGGGTCAGATGGGAATCCGCCCAGGACCGGAAGGCCGCCACCGTGGTTCGGGCGGCGGGACAGGTCGATCCGGCATCCCGCAGGGGGACCCACTGCAGCCCCGAGCGGGGGCCGATAACACGCTCGCTCATGACTCACCTCGGCTGATCGAGCTTCGGCAGGAGAAGGCGCCGTTGCCCACGTACATTTAAATAGTGCGCCGGCCATGGGTCGTTAACATGAGTAGTCGGTTACTCAATTTCAGTTCGTCACTCCGAATTTCTGGGTGACGAAAAAAGAAAAGACCGGTCAGCCATTGACCGGTCTTTCCGAGAAACTATCTTCAGGCGCCGATGAGGCGCGCGGCCAAGTAGCCCTCTACCTGATCGAGAGCGACCCGCTCCTGAGCCATCGAGTCCCGCTCACGCACGGTGACCGCGTGGTCCTCGAGCGTGTCGAAGTCGACCGTGATGCAGAACGGGGTGCCGATCTCGTCCTGGCGGCGGTAGCGGCGGCCGATCGCGCCGGCGTCGTCGAAGTCCACGTTCCAGTTCCGGCGCAGCTGCGCGGCCAGATCCTTGGCCTTCGGCGACAGATCGGCGTTGCGCGACAACGGAAGTACGGCCGCCTTGACGGGCGAGAGCCGCGGATCCAGGCGCAGCGTGGTGCGATCCTCCACGCCGCCCTTGGCTGTCGGCACCTGCTCGACGTGATAGGCGTCGACCAGGAACGCCATCAGCGAACGGGTCAGACCGGCCGCCGGCTCGATCACGAACGGCGTGTAGCGCTCACCGGTCTGCTGATCGAAGTAGACCAGATCCTTGCCCGAGTGCTCCGAATGCGTCTTCAGGTCGAAGTCGGTGCGGTTGGCGACACCCTCGAGCTCACCCCACTCGCTGCCGGCGAAGCGGAAGCGGTACTCGATATCCACCGTGCGGGTGGAGTAGTGGGACAGCTTCTCCTTCGGGTGCTCGTAGAGCCGCAGGTTCTCCGGGTCGATGCCGAGGTCGGTGTACCAGGCCATGCGGGTGTCGATCCAGTACTGGTGCCACTGCTCGTCCTCGCCCGGCTTGACGAAGAACTCCATCTCCATCTGCTCGAACTCGCGGGTGCGGAAGATGAAGTTGCCCGGGGTGATCTCGTTGCGGAACGACTTGCCGATCTGCGCGATGCCGAACGGCGGCTTCTTGCGCGCGGTGGTCGCCACGTTGTCGTAGTTGACGAAGATGCCCTGCGCGGTCTCCGGGCGCAGGTAGTGCATGCCCTCTTCGGACTCGACCGGGCCCAGGTAGGTCTTCAGCATCATGTTGAAGTCCTTGGGCTCGGTCCACTTGCCCACGGTGCCGCAGTCGGGGCACACGATGAGCTCCATGGACACCGAGTCCGGGTCGTCGAGCTTGTTCTTCTCGGCGTACGCCTCCTGCAGGTGGTCCTGCCGGTGCCGCTTGTGGCAGTTGAGGCATTCCACCAGCGGGTCGTTGAACACCGCGACGTGACCCGAGGCCACCCACACCTGACGCGGCAGGATGATCGACGAGTCCAGACCGACCACGTCGTCGCGGCTGGTCACCATGGACCGCCACCACTGCCGCTTGATGTTCTCCTTGAGCTCCACGCCCAGCGGACCGTAATCCCAGGCCGACCTCGTTCCGCCGTAGATCTCACCGCTCGGGTACACGAGACCCCGACGCTTGGCGAGATTGGCGACGGTGTCCACCTTCGACTTGGGTGCCACTGAACAGTTCTCCATCCGTGTCCGGAAGATTGCAAAGGATTAGGTCCAGACTATCTGCACACCGCCAGCCCTTTTACACCGATGCCCCGCGCCCCGCCGCCCCTGCGGCGGGCGCGAGATCGTCAGAGTGTCGCGTTTGACATGCGCACCCGTGCATATAAGAATGGCATCGGTTTCCAATAAGGAGTTGGTTCGATGACCACGGACAGCGGCGCGCCCCTGCGGCGCTCGCACGTCGCGACCGAGGCTCCGGCCGCGATTCCCCACGACGAGTATCCGTACCGGTCGCCACAGCCGCCTGTGGTGCCGTCACGCACCATTCTGGACTCCGCCGGGGAACTGCTGCGCGCCCTCGCGGCGCCCGTGCGCATCGCCATCGTGCTGCAACTACGGGAGTCGCCGCGCTGCGTACACGAGCTCGTCGATACGCTCGGGGTGACCCAGCCGCTGATCAGCCAGCACCTGCGGATCCTCAAATCCGCCGGAGTGGTGCGCGGAGAGCGCACCGGCCGCGAGGTCATCTACGAACTGGTCGACGAGCATCTCGCGCACATCGTCATCGACGCGGTCGCGCACGCCGAGGAAGGGTGACCCGTGGGAACAACCGAGAAGACGGTCGGGGTCCGCAGCACCCGCCAGCGCAGCGCCATCGCCGCGCTGCTGGCCGACATCGACGAATTCCGTTCCGCGCAGGAACTACACGACGAACTTCGCAAACGCGGTGAGGGCATCGGACTGACCACCGTGTACCGCACCCTGCAGTCCCTCGCCGACGCCGGCATGGTCGACGTACTGCGTACCGACACCGGCGAATCGGTGTACCGGCAGTGCTCGAGCGGACACCACCATCACCTGGTCTGCCGCCGCTGCGGACGGACCGTCGAAGTGGAGGGACCGACCGTGGAGGCCTGGGCCGACACGATCGCCACCGAGCACGGATTCACCGATATCAGCCACACCATGGAAATTTTCGGCACCTGTCGCGAATGCAGCGCCGCCGCGGGCTGACCTGCCGGAATCCCGTTCGGCCCTTGCAAATTCGCAACCGAATGGACAAGGCTGACATGCCATTGTCAGCTTGTTGAGAACGGATATTCGTTTTAGTTTTGGCGCATGCCCAGAGTCAGCGCGGATCACCTGGAACGCCGTAGACAGCAGATTCTCGACGCCGCTCAGACCTGTTTCGCCCGCAAAGGCCTGCACGCCACCACCATGCAGGACGTCTTCGCCGAATCCGGGCTCTCCGCCGGAGCGGTCTACCGCTACTTCAAATCCAAGAACGACATCATCGAGGCGCTGGCCACCGAGGCCACCGTCGACCTGCGCGCCACCCTCACCGAGGCCGTCTACAGCGACCCCCTGCTCACCCCGCCCGAACTGGTCCGCCTGATCAGCGCGGACGTCATCAAGCTCAGCGCGCCCGGCGGGCCGGTCCGGGTCATCCCCCAGGCCTGGGCGCTGGCCCTCACCGACGCCAAAATCGCCGACTACGTCCGCACCAACATCCTCGGCTTCCGCCGCCTCTGGTTCGACTACGCCAACCGCATGCGTGACGCGGGCTGGCTGTCCCCCGACGCCGACACCGACGCCGTGGCCAAGATCCTCCTCGGGCTCCTACCCGGGTTCATCCTGCAGCATCTGATCCTCGGCGACGCCGACCCGGACACCTTCGCGCGCGGCATCACCGACATCCTCCCCGGCTACCGCAGCGCCGCCGGGGAACCCGAAACCGCCCGAGCCTGAACCGATCCCGGACGCGCGACCGTCAGGGCAGCAGGCCCTGACGGGCCCGGCCCGCACCGGAGAGCGTCAACAGCAGCATGGTGGCGAGCGGCTCGTCCTCCAGGCCCGCGGCCGGGAACGTGAAGCGCAGGATGACATCGGCGAGCTTGTCGCGCGACACCACCGTCAGCGTGCCGAACTGGAGCGCGGCATTGCGTTCGGCGACCCGCTTGTGCAACTGCGGCTTCACCGGGCGATCCCAGGCCAGAATGCACATGAGCGCCAGCACATCCAGGCCCGGCGACAGATTGACGCCGCGCAGCGAGCACAGCGCGCCCTCGTACTCGAAGCCGAGACCGCCCTCCTCCTCCCGGACGTCCACGCCGTAGCGCAGCAGCAGGGCGCGGGCGCGCTCCTGCAATTCCTCTGCGGGAGTGAGTTGATCGGTCACTTGACACCTCCGAAACGGCGGTCACGCTTGGCGTACTCCAGGCAGGCGGCCCAGAGGTTGCGGCGATCGAAATCGGGGAAAAGCGTTTCCTGGAACACGAATTCGGCGTACGCGGCCTGCCAGATCAGGAAGTTGGAGCTGCGCAGCTCACCCGAGGGCCGCAGGAACAGGTCCACATCCGGCATATCGGGTTCGTCCAGGTACTGGGCCACCGTCGCCTCGGTGACCTTCTCCGGATCCAGTTCACCCGCCGCCACCCGGCGCGCGATTTCTCGTGCGGCATCGGCGATCTCGGCGCGGCCACCATAGTTGACGCACATGGTGAGGGTCATCACCGTATTGTCCTTGGTGAGCTCCTGCGCGACTTCCAATTCCTTGATCACGCTGCGCCACAGGCGCGGTCGCCGACCGGCCCACCGCACCCGCACACCCATCTCGTGCATCTCGTCGCGGCGGCGGCGGATCACATCGCGGTTGAAGCCCATCAGGAACCGGACCTCGTCCGGGCTGCGCCGCCAGTTCTCGGTGGAGAACGCGTACGCCGACAGCCACTTCACACCCATCTCGATGCAGCCCTCGACGGTGTCCATGAGCACCGCCTCGCCGCGCTCGTGCCCCGCGGTGCGCGGCAGCCCGCGCTCCTGCGCCCAGCGGCCGTTCCCGTCCATCACCAGCGCGACGTGCCTGGGCACGAACTCCGCCGGAATCGCCGGCGGCACCGCCCCCGACGGATGCGGCGACGGCGGCCGCACAACACGCTGCTCAGTCGATGACTTCCGGTTACCGATCACGCCCACCATCCTGCCCGACGCCGCACAGCGCCGAACGCCGCCCACACGATTGGCACGAGACCTCCACATTCGGTCCACAGGACGGCCCGCGGCGGCGAGGAAACCGGCATTTCCCCGCCGCGCGCTCGGCCGGTCAGCTCGGGAGGGCGTCGAGGTAGGCGCGGTAGGTGCCGAAGGGCAGTACCGCGTCGTAGACGAGCTCGCCGTTCGGGGCGAACTCCGAGATGCGGGGCGTCATGCCCCAGCTGACGAGGGTATTGCCGTTGGGGAGGGCCTCGGCGTTGCCCATGGCCATGGTCACCAGCCCTTCGGGATGTTCCTGATTGCGCACCAGGGTGGCGCGCTGGGCGGCCTCGTCGATACGGATCCACTCCACACTCGACTTGCCGCGCGATTCCGGGCCGTCGGAGTTGTTGTTGAACAGGCGCAGCGTCGAGGCATCGGTGAATTCGGCGTCGTGCTGGAAGGCGAATCGCACATCCGGGTCGGCGGCCAGCGTGGGGTGCTTGCCGCCGAGCTGCCAGCGGATCGCGCCGGTGACGGGGTCGATGTCGTAGACGGCTGCCGTATTGCGCAGCGACACCACCAGATTCCCCGACGGATCGAGGCTGATCGAATTGGCGTGATACGGGTCGTAGACGTCGCCGGTGAGCTTGCCGGAGGTCTCCGATTCGCTCAGCGGCACGTGCTCGGCCGCGCTCCACCGGAACAGCTGCCTACCCGAGGCCACGTCGATCACGAGCGCGACGGTGTCGAACATCTTCCCGTTCGCCGGGCCGCCGATCGCGGTGAGATCCGCGCCGACCTGCGGATACGAGGTGACCAGCGCATGCCCGTCCGGAGTCAGCCGGAACTCGTGCACATCCGCGCCGGCCCCACCCGGATCCACGGTCGCCAACACCTGAAAGTTCTCATCCGCGATGATCCCCACCCCCGACCCGTGCCCCGCCACCGTGCTCCCCTGCCACCAGGTCAGCACCTTGCGCCCCTGATACACCTGCGTCCGGAAGTTCGAGACATCCTGCCCCGCAGGCGGTTCATACCGCCGAATCTCCTTCCCGGCCCGATCCGCGATCACATTCGCCGGCCGCCCACCCGGCAGCGCCCCCGCGACAGTCCCCAACCCCGGCACCAGCGCCGCCGCACTCACCCCGGTCGTGTAGTAGATGAACCCGTCACCCACCCCGTCCTTCTCGACCTTCACCGTGTACGCGAGTCCGCCGAACGGCAAGCCGGGCAGCACCGGCTCGGCGGCTGCGACGGCAGCCCCGGAGGCAACGAGTCCGGCCACCACGGCCACCGACAGGCGTCCGCCCACCCCTGCGAACTTTCGATTTCGAGAACCCGACATGCCGAGAACTTTAGGCTCCCTAAGGTTCCTCGGCCCTGTATCGAATCTCACTGATCCGGAACGGTATTCGCGCGGCCGGTGACCGAGACTCCCAGGGACGACGCCGGGTGATCCCCGGTCAGCCGAGGGCGGCTGGGGTGCGGTCGACGGAGTCGTGGGGGCGGGTGCGTTCGATGAGGGGGAGGGTGCGGAGTTGGCGTTCGAGGTGCCATTGGAGGTGGGCGGCGATGAGGCCGCTGGCCTGGCGGCGGTGGGTTTCGGGGACGGCGTCGACGCCGGACCAGTCGCCGCGGTTGAGGGCGCTCATGTGGTCGAGGACGCCGAGGATGGGGGTGGCCGCGCCGGGCGGGCGGCAGTGGACACAGACCGCGCCGCCGGCGGCCACGTGGAAGGCGCGGTGCGGGCCGGGGGTGGCGCAGCGGGCACAGTCGTCGAGGGCGGGGGCCCAACCGGCGAAGGCCATGGCGCGCAACAGGAATGCGTCGAGGATCAGTTCGTGCGGGCGGCGGCCGAGTGCGATGGCGCGCAGGGCGCCCGCGGTGAGGGTGTGCAGGCGGGCGGCGGGGGCGCCCTCCTCGCCCGCCAGGCGTTCGGCAGTTTCCAGGACCGCGCAGGCGGTGGTGTAGCGGCCGTAGTCGGCGACGATGTCGGCGGCGAAGGTTTCGACCGTGTGCACCTGGGTGACGGTGTCGAGATTGCGGCCCGGATGTAGCTGGATGTCCACGTAGGCGAAGGGTTCCAGGCGGGCCCCGAACTTGGAGCGAGTGCGCCGCACACCCCTGGCAACCGCACGCACCAGACCGTGCTGGCGGGTCAGCAGCGTGACGATACGGTCCGCCTCGCCCAGCTTGTGCTGGCGCAACACCACCGCATGATCCCGATACAACCGCACCGCAACAGTCTCGCACGCGGGACCGACCGGGCGGTGACGAGTCACGGCGTGTAGCGCGGCGGGTCACCGGGCCGGCGCGATTAGAAGTTCGTTGGCCCGCGGTTGGCGACGGAAACCAGGCTGAAACCCACAGCGCCGAGAATTCGGATCAGCCACCGGAGGACTCCATGACACGCCAGACTCCCGCCGCCGGCTCCCGGTGGGCGGCCGTGCCGTCCGCGCCTCGGTCCCTGCGCATCGCCCGCCGCGTGGGCGGGGCGATCCACCCGTGTACTGCCGTCCGGCCCCGGAGGGGTGGGCCGGACGGCAGTGCGCCCTCGGGCGAGCCCACCGGGGATCACTGAGCCCGGAGGACGGGCACTTTTCACAACCTCCGCCTGTTGGTCACGCCTCCACCACCTGTTGGACGTGTGACCAAAGTCGCACTATGTTACTCCCGAGTATGGATAGAGACGGGACTCACATGACGATGGCGGCGGTCGGCGAACTCGGCCTGACGGAACTCGCGGCGGCACTGGCGGCAGGCACCTTCACCTCGGTCGAGGCGACCACCGCCGTCCTCGATCGGATCGAAGCCAGCCAAGGCGCGCTCAACGCCTTCCGGATCGTGCGCCGGGCCGAAGCCCTCGCCGAAGCCGCCGAAGCAGATCGCAAACTCGCAGCCGGACAACGCGATCCACTGCTCGGCGTCCCCCTCGCCATCAAGGACGACACCGACCTGGCCGGCACCCCGACCGCGTTCGGCTGCGGCGGCGACTTCCCGGCCAAGGCCGAGGACGCCGAAGCGGTCCGGCGGCTGCGCGCCGCGGGCGCGGTCATCGTCGGCAAGACCAATACCTGTGAGCTCGGCCAGCTGCCGTTCACCAGCGGAGACGCCTTCGGGCACACCACCAATCCGTGGAGTGCCGGCCACACCCCCGGCGGTTCGTCCGGCGGATCCGCCGCAGCCGTCGCCGCCGGATTGGTGCCCGCCGCACTGGGTTCCGACGGCGCGGGCTCGGTCCGCATCCCCGCCGCCTGGAACAACCTGTTCGGCATCAAACCCCAGCGCGGACGCATCTCCACCTGGCCACTGCCCGAAGCGTTCCACGGCCTCACCGTGAACGGCCCCCTGGCCCGCACCGTCGCCGACGCCGCCCTGCTGCTCGACGCCGCCGCCGGCCCGCACCCCGGCGACCTGCACACCCCGCCCGCCCTGCGCGTCAGCGACGCCGTCGGCCGCGACCCGGGCCGGCTGCGTATCGCGCTGTCGCTGCGAATCCCGTTCACCGCCACCAAGACCGCGCTCGACCGCGAGGTCGAGGCCCGCGTCCACGCCACCGCCGCCACCCTGCGCCGCCTCGGCCACCAGGTCACCCTCGCCGACGTCCACTACGGCGTGCTGATGGGCGCGACCTTCCTGCCGCGCTCCATGGTCGGCATCCGCGACGCCCTCGACCGCCTGCCCGGTGCGCAAGTCGACCCGCGCACCGACCACAACGCCACCGTTGGCAGCCTGCTGTCCCCGCTGCTGTTCGCCGCCCGCCGCGCGGAACCGCTGCTGCGCAAGCAGACCGGACGCATCTTCGACGACTTCGACCTGGTGCTGGCCCCCACCACCGCCACCCCGCCGCCGGGCGTCCGCGAGATCGACGGCATCGGCTCCTGGGCCACCGACGAACTGATCACCGCCGCCTGCCCCTACACCTGGCCGTGGAACGTGCTGGGCTGGCCCGCGGTGAACATCCCCTCCGGCTTCACCGCCGCCGGGCTCCCGGTCGGCTCCCAGCTGATGGGGCCCGACAACTCCGAGGAACTGCTGGTTTCGGTTGCGGCCCAGCTGGAATCGGAATTGCAGTGGCACAAGACCCGGCCCACGCCGTGGTGGCCCCAGCCCTGATCCGGCCCCGAAAAACGAAGTGGCACATCACCGATGGGTGATGTGCCACTCGCGTGAGAGCTCCGGTCAGAAGCCGAGCTTGCCCAGCTGCTTGGGATCGCGCTGCCAGTCCTTGGCCACCTTCACGTGCAGGTGCAGGTAGATGCGGGTGCCGAGGATGTGCTCGATCTGCTTGCGAGCGTTGGTGCCGACCTCCTTGAGGCGGGCGCCACCCTTGCCGATGATGATGGCCTTCTGGCTGGGGCGCTCCACGTAGAGCAGGGCGTGCACGTCGAGCATGCCCTCGGCCGAACGGCGACCCTCGGTCTCCTGGTCGTCGTTCTCCTCGCGCTCGAGGACCTCCTCGATCACCACGGCCAGCGAGTGCGGGAGCTCGTCGCGCACGCCCTCCAGGGCGGCCTCGCGAATGAGCTCGGCCATCAGGACTTCCTCGGGCTCGTCGGTGAGCTCGCCGTCCGGATAGAAGGCCGGGCCTTCGGGCATCTGCGAGGCGATGACGTCGATGAGCACCTCGACCTGCTCACCCTTGACCGCGGAGACCGGAACCACCTCGGCCTCGGGACCCAGCAGCTGGGAGACGGCCATCAACTGGTGGGCGACCTGGTCGCGGCTCACCTTGTCGATCTTGGTGACCACACCCAGCAGCGTCGTCTTGGGCGCCATGGTCTTGATCTGGTCGACGATCCAGCGGTCACCGGGACCGATCTTCTCGTCGGCCGGAATGCACACCGCGATCACGTCGACCTCGGAATAGGTATCGCGCACCAGGTCGTTGAGGCGCTGACCGAGCAGCGTGCGCGGCCGGTGCAGACCGGGGGTGTCGACCAGGATCAGCTGCGTGTGCTCGCGGTGCACGATGCCGCGAATCGTGTGCCGCGTGGTCTGCGGACGCGAGGAGGTGATGGCGATCTTCTGCCCCACCAGCGCATTGGTCAGCGTGGACTTGCCGGTGTTCGGCCGGCCCACGAAACATACGAAACCGGAACGGAATTCGTCCTTGCCACTCATTCGAAAACCTCCGACTCGGTGTCCAGATCGAAGCCCGCCGGGACCTCACGCGCCCCCGCGACATTGTCCGAGGGCGGCAGCGCCGCGATCGGATTCTCGACGCCGTAGTCGCCGTCACCCTCCAGCACGTCGAACACCGCGCCCTTGACATCGGTGAAAACGATTCGCGCCGACGGCGATACCTCACGCACAGCGGCCACACCCGGGTCCGACAGCTTGCCCGCCACCACCAAGGCCGCCTCGAAACCCGTTGCGCCACTGGAGATCGCGGCCGCCACCGCCGCCTGCAACGCGGTCAGCCCGAGCGCGGCCAGCTCCACGGTCCCGGCCGCGTAGGTGCGCCCGTCGCTGTCGCGTACGGCCGCGCCGCCGCGACCGCCCGTGCGGCCCATCGCGCCGCGGGCCAGCACCCGCAGCTTGTCGTCCTCGGCGTCCAGCTCAATCATCGGCGTTCATCTCGGTCATCGGCCTCTCCGTCATCGTGTGCGCCGCCCGGATCCTGATCCGCCGGTTCGCTTTTCGTCTTCTCCTGGGCCTGGCGCACCACCACCGTGTGGATTCGCATGCGGCCACGCGTGTCGGCCCCGCCCTCCCCCTTCAACTGCAGACCGTGGACGACCGCCTTGGATCCGGGCAGCGGGACGCGGCCCAGCGCGTGCGCGAGCAGACCGCCGACCGTGTCGACGTCCTCCTCCTCGATCTCCAGGTCGAACAGCTCGCCCAGGTCGTCGATCGGCAGTCGCGCCGAGACCCGGTACTTGCCGGGCCCGATCTGCTCGATCGGGGCGATCTCGTCCTTGTCGTACTCGTCGGCGATCTCGCCCACGATCTCCTCGAGAATGTCCTCGATGGTGACCAGGCCCGCGATGCCGCCGTACTCGTCGACCAGCACCGCCATATGGTTGCGATGGCGCTGCATCTCGTCGAGCAGCGCGTCCAGCGGCTTGGAGTCCGGGATGAACACCGCCGGCCGCATGACCTGCCGGACCTGCACCTTGCGGCTCCGATCCGCGTACGGGACAAGGTCTTTGAGGTAGACGACGCCGAGCACGTCGTCGACGTTCTCCCCGATCACCGGGATCCGCGAATGCCCGGACCGCACCGCCAGCGACATGGCCTGCGCGGCGTTCTTGTCCGCCTCGATCCACACCATCTCGGTGCGCGGCACCATGACCTCACGCGCCGGAGTCGAATCGAGTTCGAAGACCGACTGGATCATGCGCGCCTCGTCGGCATCCACCACGCCGCGCTCGCCCGCCAGATCCACCACTTCACGTAGCTCGATCTCGGAAGAGAAAGGGCCGTTGCGGAATCCCTTACCGGGAGTGATCGCGTTACCGATCAGAATCAGCAGCCGGCTGATCGGGCCCAGCAGCGAACCGATCGCCTGCAACGGCAGCGACGCCCCCAGCGCCAGCGAATACGCGTGCTGCCGGCCCAGCGTGCGCGGTCCGACACCGATCACCACGTAGTCGACCAGCACCATCACCGCGGCCGTGATCAGCAGCGCCGGCGCTTCCCCCAGCCAGTCCAGCAGCACCGCCGCCAAGAGCACCGTCGCGGTGATCTCACACGTGAGGCGCAGCAGCACCATGAGATTCACATAGCGCGGACGATCGGCGATGATGCGCGCCAGCCGCGTGGCCCCGGTGCGCTCGACGCGCACCAGATCCTCCACGCGCGCGGGCGAAATGGTGTTCAGCGCCGAATCCAGCGCCGCGAACACCCCGCCGGCCGGGACCAGGACGATCGCCAGCAACAGCAGAACGAATGAATTCACGCCGGGCCCAGCGGATCACCGGTCGTATCGGTGAATCCGGTCTTGCCCAGCAGGCGCTGGTCGCGCTCGGCGAGCTCCGCGCGGCGCATCTCCTGGCGCACGTTCTCGTACCAGCCCTCCAGCAGGGAGGCCTGGAGCGCGAACATCTCCTTCTCCTCTTCCTCCTCGGCATGGTCGTAGCCGAGCAGGTGCAGGACGCCGTGCACGGTCAGCAGCGCCAGCTCGTGATCCATGGAATGCCCGGCCTTCTCGGCCTGCTGGGCCGCGAACTCCGGGCAGAGCACGATGTCACCGAGCATGGAGGGACCGGGCTCGGCTGCATCGGGCCGCCCGCCCGGCTCCAGTTCGTCCATGGGGAACGACATCACGTCGGTCGGACCCGGCAGGTCCATCCAGCGCATATGTAGATCCGCCATGGTGTCGAGATCGACCAGCACCATCGACAGCTCGGCCGCCGGATGCACATCCATCTGACCGATCACGAACCGCGCGACGCTGACCAGTTCTTCTTCGGATACCTCGATACCCGACTCGTTGGCGATCTCGATACTCACCCGATCAGCGTAGTGGTCGAGTTCAGTGCCGGTCTCCCCGGCTCGCGGCACGCCGTTGCGCCCGATTGCCCGGATAGTGCACCGCCGAGGGCGCCCGCGTCTCCGACTCGTACCGGTCGTAGGCGTCGACGATCGCCCCGACCAGGGGGTGCCGGACCACATCGGCGCTGGTGAGCTCCGCGATATGGATGTCGTCGATGCCGTGCAGGATGTCGGTGGCCGCCCGCAGACCCGACCGCGCGTTGTTCGGCAGGTCGACCTGGGTGATGTCACCGGTCACCACGATCTTGGAGCCGAAGCCCAGGCGGGTGAGGAACATCTTCATCTGCTCGGCCGTGGTGTTCTGCGCCTCGTCGAGGATGATGAACGAATCGTTCAAGGTGCGGCCGCGCATGTACGCCAGCGGGGCGACCTCGATGACACCGGCGGCCATCAGCTTCGGGATCGCCTCGGGATCCATCATGTCGTGCAGCGCGTCGTAGAGCGGGCGCAGGTACGGGTCGATCTTCTCGTTGAGCGTGCCGGGCAGGAAGCCCAGCCGCTCGCCCGCCTCGACCGCAGGCCGGGTCAGGATGATGCGGTTGACCTGCTTGGTCTGCAACGCCTGCACGGCCTTGGCCATGGCCAGATACGTTTTGCCGGTACCGGCCGGGCCGACGCCGAACACGATGGTGTGCTTGTCGATGGCGTCGACGTAGCGCTTCTGGTTGAGCGTCTTGGGCCGGATGGTCTTGCCGCGCCGCGACAGGATGTCCAGGCTCAGCACCTCGGCCGGCGAATCCGAGGAGCCCTCGGTGAGCATGGAGTAGGTGTGCCGCACCGCCTCGGGCGTGACCACCCGGTTGCGCGCGGTCAACGCGACCAGCTGTGCCACCACCCGCTCGGCCAGCGCGACATCGGCCGGCTTGCCGGTGAGGGTGACGGAGTTGCCGCGGACGTGGATGTCGGCATCTAGGAGGCGCTCGAGTTCACGCAGGTTCTCATCGGCCGAACCCAGGAATCCGAATACCGACTCCGGTGCCAATTCGATGCTGGAACGAACGGTCCGCCCCGCCGGTCCGGAACCGTCGCCACCGCCGATTCGGGCAGTGGGTGTGCTCTGATCGCCGATTTCGCCTGGTGTTCTCAAAAGTGGCTATAGCCTGCTTTCCGGTCTCGAAGCCATCGTCGTTGACAGAAGTTTACCGCCGCCCACCGACACCGCCCAGTGAATAAGCCGCTACCAGCAGGCAGAATGCCGGTGCGACACGCAACTGCCGCACCCCCGAATCCATTCCGTGGCGAACCCGGGCGGATGCGGGTCTACCAGCGCGGAGTGAGAGCGCCCAAGGCGCCGAGGGCGACGGCCGCGGCGGTGGAGGTGCGCAGCACCGTGGGGCCGAGCAGGACGATGTCGGCTCCCGCCTCGGACAGGGCGTGCAGTTCGGAGTCGTCGAGGCCGCCTTCGGGGCCGACGATGAGGATGATCTCCGGAACCCCGTCGAAAGACAGTTCGGTCAAACGGGATTCACCGGACTCGTGCAGGGCCGCCACCACCGCGCCGCCCGCCTTCGCGGACCGCACCAGTTCGAGCAGTTCCCGAGTGCTGTGCAGCTCCGTCACATCCGGGATGTAGGCGCGGCGGGACTGGCGGGCGGCCTGCTTGGCCGCGGCGCGCCACTTCTCGACCGCCTTGTGGGCCTTGGCTTCCCACTTGGAGACACAGCGCAGGGCCTGCCACGGCACGATGGCGTCCGCGCCCGCCTCCGTCATCAGCTCGATCGCCAATTCCGAACGGTCGGACTTGGGCAGCGCCTGGACCACCGTCACCTGCGGGTCCACGGCTCCGCGACCCGCTTGGACAGCACCTTCAGTTCGAGGCGATCCTTCTGGGCCGCAACCACTTCCGAATCGGCGAGAATCCCGTGCCCGTCGGACAACGTGATCGGCTCCCCCACCCGGATGCGGCGCACCGTGGCGGCATGGCGGCCCTCGGGGCCGTCCAGCACGGCGGTCGCACCCGGTTCGGGGATCTCGTCGAGGTAGAAGACGGTGGCGGCCAACGGATCAGCGTCCGCTGAAGGAGGCGCGCAGACGGGCGAACAGGCCCGAGTTGTGCTCGGACTGCGCCGACAACACCTCGGTGTGCTCGTTGGCCCGCAGGCCCTTGTACTTGCGCAGCAGGTCGGTCTGCTTGGCGTCGAGCTTGGTCGGCACCACGATGTCGAGGTGCGCGATCAGGTCGCCGCGAGAGTTGGCGCGCAGCTTGGGCATACCGTGGCCGCGCAGCACCGACGCCTCGCCCGGCTGGGTGCCGGCCGGGATGGTCAGCTCCACCGGGCCGTCGAGGATGGTGTCGACCACGACCGTGGTGCCCAGCGCCGCGTCCACCATCGGAACCCGGATGGTGCAGTGCAGGTCGTCGCCGTCGCGCACGAAGGTGTCGTGCGGCTGCTCCACGATCTCCACGTACAGATCGCCCGCGGGACCGCCGCCGGGGCCGACCTCACCCTGCGCGGCCAGCCGCACCCGCATGCCGTTGGCGACACCGGCCGGGATCGGCGCGGCGATCTCGCGGCGCGAACGCACCCGGCCGTCGCCGCCACACTTGCGGCAGGGATCCGGAATGGTCTCGCCCGCACCACGGCAGGTCGGGCAGGGACGCGAGGTCATCACCTGGCCGAGGAAGGACCGCTGCACGGTCTGCACCTCGCCCGCGCCGCCACAGGTCTCACAGCGCACCGGCTTGGAATTGCCGTTGGTGCCCGAACCCTGGCACAGGTCGCACAGGATCGCGGTGTCGACGGTCAGGTGCTTGGTGACACCGACCGCGCACTCCTGCAGCGAAAGCCGGGTCCGCAGTAGCGAATCCGCGCCAGGCTGTACGCGGCCGCGCGGCTTGCGGGCGCCGCCGGCGGTGTTCATGCCGCCGAAGAACGCCTCGAAGACGTCGCCGAGGCCGCCGAAGCCGGCGCCGGAGAACCCGCCGCCCATGCCGCCGCCGGATTCCATCGGGTCACCGCCGAGGTCGACGATGCGCCGCTTCTCCGCATCCGACAGCACCTCGTAGGCCGTGGAGACCTCGCGGAACTTCTCCTGCGCCTCCGGCTCCGGATTCACGTCGGGATGCAGTTCACGCGCCAGCTTCCGATAGGCGCGCTTGATCTCCTGGTCGGTCGCACCCCGTGCGACTCCGAGCAGTGCGTAATAGTCCCGTGCCACGTGCGTCTCTAGTCCTGTTTCGTCTCGTGCTTGCTCACCGTTCGGCGAGCACCTCACCGATGTACCGGGCGACGGCCGCCACCGAGGCAATGGTCCCCGGATAGTCCATGCGGGTCGGCCCCAGCACCCCCATACCTCCGAGCACCGTACCGGTCAGCCCGTAACCGGTGGACACCACGGCCGTCCCGCGCATCTGCTCGACCTTGGTCTCCTCACCGATCTGCACCGTCACGGTACCCGGCAGCTGTGCCGCGGCCAGCAGCTTCAACACGATCACCTGCTCTTCGAGCGCCTCCAGGACGGTACGCAGGGAACCCGGGAAACCGTTGCCGGGGAAATCGGCGGCATTGCGGGTGAGGTTGGCGGTGCCACCCAGCACCAGCCGTTCCTCCGCGTGCTCGACCAGGGTCTCCACCAACACCGTGGAAACGCGAATCAGCACGTCGCGCAACTTGACCGGGGAGTGCTCGGGCAGCTCGGCCACCGAGGCGGAGGCGGCGGCCAGCCGCTTGCCCTCCATCGCCTTGCCCAGCATGCCGCGCAGCGCGGCCAGATCGTCGTCGCTGATCAGGTTGCCCAGATCCACCAGCCGCTGATCGACGCGCCCGGTGTCGGTGATCACGACCAGCAGCAGCCGCGCCGGATTCAGCGCCACCACCTCGATGTGCCGCACGGTCGACGCCGACACCGTCGGGTACTGGACCATGGCGACCTGCCGGGTCAGCTGTGCCAGCAGCCGGACCCCGCGGCGCAGCACATCGTCGAGATCGACGCCGCTCTCCAGGAATTCCATGATGGCCCGGCGTTCCGCGCCCGAGAGCGGCTTCACCTCGGAGATGTGATCGACGAACTGCCGGTAGCCCTTGTCGGTCGGGATCCGTCCCGAGGACGTGTGCGGCTGGGCGATATAGCCCTCGGCCTCGAGCACGGCCATGTCATTGCGGACGGTGGCGCTGGAAACACCCAGATTGTGCCGCTCCACCAGCGTTTTGGACCCGATCGGCTCCTTCGTCGCGATGTAGTCCGCGACGATGGCCCGCAGGACCTCGAGCCGGCGCTGCTCGGTGCTCGACATGGCCCCACCTCCTCGCTCGACCTCGGGAACGCCTCGTGCACGCCCGAGCCCTCCGCGGCGGGCACTCGGCACCGGCCACGCGGATTTCCCGGATTATCCACTCCAGGATAGTGGGCGTCGCGCAGCTCGCCGCGTGACCGCCCTCGCACCCTCGGTCGGGTCAGCCGGCCGCGGCGGCCTCCACCACCGCCGCCACGTCACCCGGGTGCGAGACCAGACCGGCGTGCGAGGCGTCGATCGAGGAGGTGTGCGCGTTCATGCGCTCGGCCATGTGCCATTGGGACGCGGGCGGAATCACCCGGTCGGCGGTGGAGACCAGGTACCAGCTCGGCGTCGAGGCCCAGGACGGTGCGCCGGAGGGTTCCAGGTTGGCCGACAGGGCCAGCGAATGCTGGCGGGCGGCCATGTCGGCGGCGGTCGCCGGGTCGACATCCTGGGCGAAGACCTCGGGGAAGCGGGCCGGGTCGACGTAGGCGTCCAGGTTCTTGCCCGCGACCCCCTGGGTGTCGTCGACCGTCTTCAACCGCAGTGCCAGCGTGAGTTGCGAGCCCGGATATTGGATCGGATTCAGTTCCAGCAGTGCGGCTTCGCCTTGGGTCGGCGCGAAAGCGGAGATGTAGACCAGCGATTCGACCTTGGGGTCGTGCACATTACTGATCACGGTGCCGCCGTAGGAATGCCCGACCAGCACGATCGGGCCTGTGATGCCGTCGATCGTGCGCTGGATCGCGGCCGCGTCGTAGGCGGGGCCGCGCAACGGATTATCCGGTGTCACAACGGGATAGCCGTCCGCGCGCAATTGCGCGGCCACCCCGTCCCAGCTGGAGACGTCGGCGAACGCGCCGTGCACCAGCACGACCGTGGGCAGCTGCGCGGCGGTCGCGGGGACGGCGGCGATCGGGCTCGCGGCCAGGGCCAGGACCGCGGCCGCGCCGGCGGTCGCGCGGGCTACGCGACGGGTACGGGGGCGATCCGCGCGCTCGACGGGCCGCATCTGGGGCTTCACCATGAGATGTCCTCGGGCCGAAGGGTGTTCGCTTCATTGCGCGGACCGCGGCCGAGACTCCGCCGCGATCCAGACCGGTTGCAGGAATTCTCCGCTGACCAATCTAGTCCGGACCGGGCGGTTTCACTCGCGGTTGGGCGATTCGGCAGGTCAGGTCAGCAGGGTGCGGACCACACCGTCGGCGAGCAGGCGGCCGCGGTCGGTGAGGAACAGGCGATCGGCGACGATCTCGGCGAGGCCGTCGGCGACGACCTTCGCGGCGGCGGCGCGACCATCGGCGTCCAGGTCGTCGAGCGGCAGCCCGGTGCGCAGGCGCACGGTGAGCATGACCCGTTCGGTGTAGCGCTCCTCGTCGGTGAGGGCCTCCCAGCCCGCGGCGGGCAGCCCGCCGGTGGCGACCTGATCCGCGTAGCGCGCCGGGTGTTTCACGTTCCACCAGCGGACGCCGCCGACGTGACTGTGCGCGCCCGGGCCCGCGCCGAGCCAGTCGCCGCCGTCCCAGTAGCCGAGGTTGTGGCGGCAGCGGCCCGCATCGGAGGCGGACCAGTTGGAGACCTCGTACCAGTGCAGGCCCGCGGCGGCCAGGCGACTGTCGATACGTTCGTAGCGGGCGGCGAGGACGTCGTCGTCGGGCGCGGGCAGTTCACCACGGCGCACGCGACGGGCCAGCGCGGTGCCGTCCTCCACGATCAGCGAGTAGGCCGAGACGTGGTCGACGCCCGCCGACAGCACGGCATCGAGGCTCGCGTCCAGATCGGCGTCGGTCTCGCCGGGCGTGCCGTAGATCAGGTCCAGATTGACGTGGTCGAAGCCCGCGGCGCGCGCCTCCCGCGCGGCGGCCACGGCCCGGCCCGGCGTGTGGGTGCGGTCCAGGATCTTCAGCACATGCTGGGCGGCGGACTGCATGCCCAGCGAGATCCGGGTGTACCCGGCCGCGCGGAGCCGCTCGAAGAATTCGGGCGAGGTGGACTCCGGATTCGACTCGGTGGTCACCTCCGCCCCGGGCGCGAGGGTGAAGTTGTCACGGATCGCGTCGAGCACCCCGGCCAGCCCATCACCGCCGAGCAGCGACGGCGTGCCGCCTCCCACGAACACCGTCTCCACTGCGGGCGTCGACGTCGGGAGCGCGTCGAATTCCTGTGCCGCCGTGGCCAGCTCGCCCCGCAGCGCCTCGAACCAGGACTGCGGCGAGGACGAGCTGCCCAGCTCCCCCGCCGTGTAGGTGTTGAAGTCGCAGTACCCGCAGCGGGTCGCGCAGAAGGGCACGTGGATGTAGATCCCGAACGGCCCGCCCCCGAAGTCGCGCAGCACCGGCGCGGCGGAGTCGTCCGCGGCGGCCGGGCCGGAGGTCGGTGCGGGAGCAGTCGAGGTCACCCCTTCAGTGTGACCGGTTGCCCGCATCACAGCGCACCCGGTGGCGGCTGATCCACGGGCGACCGAGACCCGGTGGGGCGGCGACGCTCGGACCCGGTGGCGGGCGGTGCGTGCGCGGTCCCCGGCCCGCCGGCGCCACCGCCCACGTCTCACCCGGCGACTATCGGCGAATCCGGGTACATTCCAAGAGATTTCGGCGGGCCGGGCGCGAGCTGGTCCGGGGTGCGGACGGGGACGAGCCGATGATCGAGGTGCCGCGGCACGGGATCGACGCCAAGTCGATCAGGGAAGTAGACGAGGGGTCGGTGGCCCCGGTGGTCTATCGCTCGCGACGGCCGGTCCGCCCGGACGGCCCGAACTTCTCCCGCTCCATGGACGGGGTGCTGCTGGCGACCATGCTGCTGCCGGATCCGGCGGCCTTGCGGTCGCGGACCTGGTATTTCGCCCATTCGACCGAGCAGACGGTGACGCGGCGGTTCCGGTCGGACGGCATCGAGTCCGGCTTCGACCGCCACGACAAGGTGGCGGGCTGGCGGGCCGCGTTCTGGTGGACGCTGATCGCCCGCGACGCGGAGGCCATCAACGAACTCGTCGACTACCCGATCGAGCGGCTGCGCGAGTACGGCGACGGCGCGTTCGACGACTTCCAATACGAGTGGGTGCGCCTGTTGCAGACGGCGTGGCGGTTCGGCCCGAAGAGCGTGTACGAGGCCGCGTGGGCGCTGGACATGACCAGCCGCATGGGCGCGCAAGGCGTGACCGACCTGCTCTTCCGTCCAGCCGTCGAAGTATTCATCCGCCTGGCGGACGGCGATTCCGAGGGTTTCGACCGGGAGCTCAACCACGCCCTGCGCCGGCATCGAGCGTTCTTCGACAACGACGTGTGGCGCAACGACCCCGAGGGCGTCTTCTCGCTGCCCCTACTGGGCCTGGCCTGCTGGGCCCGAGACCTCGGCTACCGCACCGCCATCCGATCCGAGTACCTACCGGCCGGGTTCATCGACCGCCCGGACTGGATGTTCTCCCCCGAACTGAGCGACGAACTGGCCCGCCTCGCGGCCGCGAAGGCCCGCCTCGCCGACACCGACGCCGATCGCACGTCCTAGACTCACACGCATCCGTTCAGGTCAACCGTCCAAGTGGTTTGGTTCGGGCTGATCTATGATGCCCGTCACAAATCGGACAATGTATCCAGGGGATTTCCCGGAAAACTGCGGAAAATTCGATCCGGCAGTCGGAACGACCCGTCTGACGTGGCACAATAACCGTCATGACCGGACTTGGAGTACGACTCGTGGCACGCCGCCATGTCGACTTCAAGCGTGTCTGCAGCGCGAGCTGTCTGCCCGGAAGCCTCCGGTAGATCGGCTCCCATTCTCCCGGAATCCGGCGTCACCTGACGCCGTATAGAGCCGGTTCTCTGATATCGGAGGCGTGAGCCAGCCCCTCCCGCCTGCCCGCAAGACCTTCAGGAGCGACCCCCATGACGTCGAGCACCGACGCCACCAGTTCCGATACGCCGCAGTCTGTGCCCGATTCGGCGCAGCCCGTCCGGCGTGAGCGCACGGCCCGTCCGGTGAAGCGCAAGTCGGAGGGCCAGTGGGCGCTCGGCTACCGCGAGCCGCTCAACGCCAACGAGCAGTCCAAGAAGGACGACAACCCGCTCAACGTGCGCGCGCGCATCGAGAACATCTACGCCAAGGGCGGATTCGACTCGATCGACAAGAGCGATCTGCGCGGCCGCATGCGCTGGTGGGGTCTCTACACCCAGCGCGAGCAGGGTTACGACGGCACCTACACCGGCGACGAGAACATCGACCTGCTCGAGGCCCGCTACTTCATGATGCGGGTGCGGTGCGACGCGGGCGCGCTGAACCTCGCCCAGCTGCGCACCCTGGCCGGCATCTCCACCGAGTTCGGCCGCGACACCGCCGATCTGTCCGACCGCGAGAACGTCCAGTACCACTGGATCGAGATCGAGAACGTGCCGGAGATCTGGCGCCGCCTCGAAGCGGTCGGCCTGCAGACCACCGAGGCGTGCGGCGACTGCCCGCGCGTCGTGCTGGGCTCCCCGCTCGCCGGTGAGTCCTTCGGCGAGATCCTCGACCCGACCCCGGCCATCGACGAGATCGTCAAGCGCTACATCGGCAAGAAGGAATACTCCAACCTGCCGCGCAAGTTCAAGACCGCCATCTCCGGACAGCAGGACGTCGTCCACGAGATCAACGACATCGCGTTCGTCGGCGTCGAGCACCCCGAGCACGGGCCCGGCCTGGACCTGTGGGTCGGCGGCGGGCTGTCCACCAACCCGATGCTGGCCCAGCGCCTCGGCGCGTGGGTGCCCCTCGACGAGGTGCCCGACGTGTGGGAAGCGGTCGTCTCGCTCTACCGCGACTACGGCTACCGCCGCCTGCGCACCAAGGCCCGCCTCAAGTTCCTGGTCAAGGACTGGGGTGTCGAGAAGTTCCGTCAGGTGCTCGAGGACGAGTACCTGAAGCGCAAGCTCATCGACGGTCCCGCGCCGGTCCAGCCAGAGCGCCCGATCGACCACATCGGTGTGCAGAAGCTGCGCAACGGCCTCAACGCCATCGGCTTCTCCCCCATCGCCGGTCGCGTCTCGGGCACCATCCTGACCCAGGTCGCCGACGCCGTCGAGGCGGTCGGCTCGGATCGGGTGCGCTTCACCCCCTACCAGAAGCTCATCGTCCTCGACGTCCCCGACGACAAGGTCGAGCAGCTGATCGACGCGCTGGAACCGCTGGGCCTGCACGGCCGTCCGTCCATCTGGCGTCGAAACCTGCTGGCGTGCAGCGGCATCGAGTTCTGCAAGCTGTCGTTCACCGAGACCCGCAAGCGCTCGCAGGTGCTCGCGCCCGAGCTGGAGCAGCGGCTCGCCGACATCAACGCGCAGCTCGACGTGCCGATCACGATCAACATCAACGGCTGCCCCAACTCCTGCGGCCGGTCCCAGATCGCCGACATCGGCTTCAAGGGCCAGCTCGTCGACGACGGTGACGGGAATCAGATCGAGGGCTTCCAGGTTCACCTCGGTGGCAGCCTCGGACTCGACTCCGGCTTCGGCCGGAAGTTGCGCCAGCACAAGGTCACCAGCGAAGAACTGGGCGACTACATCGAGCGCGTCGTTCGCAACTTCGTGAAGAACCGTAACGAGGGTGAGCGTTTCGCGGTCTGGGCTGTTCGTGCCGATGAAGCAGACCTGCGGTAGTTGGGAGAAACATCGATGACCACAACCAAACTGGCTGAGTCAGAGCTGCGCGCGCTGGTCGAGAAGGGCAACGCCGAGCTGGGCCCGAACGCCACCGCGCAGGAACTGCTGCAGTGGACCGAGGACACCTTCGGTTCCAACTACATCGTCGCCTCGAACATGCAGGACGCCGTCCTGGTGCAGCTGGCCTCGCAGGTCCGCTCCGGCGTGGACGTGCTGTTCCTCGACACCGGCTACCACTTCGCCGAGACCATCGGCACCCGTGACGCGGTCGAGCTGGTGTACGGCGTGAACATCGTCAACGTGCAGCCGGAAAACACTGTCGCCGAACAGGATCAGCTGCTGGGCAAGGACCTGTTCGCGCGCGACGCCGCCGAATGCTGCCGCCTGCGCAAGGTTGTCCCCCTGAAGAAGTCCCTCGTCGGATACAACGCCTGGGTGACCGGCATCCGTCGAGTGGAGGCGCCGACTCGCGCCAACGCACCCCTCATCTCCTACGACGAGGGCTTCGGCCTGGTGAAGATCAACCCGATCGCCGCCTGGTCCGATGACGAGATGGCCGACTACATCGAGGCCAACGGAATTCTCGTCAATCCCCTTGTGGAAGAGGGCTATCCCTCCATCGGTTGCGCTCCGTGCACGCGGAAGCCGGAACCGGGATCCGACGCGCGATCCGGCCGCTGGGCCGGGCTCGCCAAGACCGAATGCGGGTTGCACGCCTCATGACCTCACTCACAGTGCCTGATGTCCTCGCTCCGCTCGGGGAAGAATTCGACACCCTGGCCGCGCTCGAATCCGAGTCCATCCACATTTTCCGTGAGGTGGCAGGCGAATTCGAGCGGCCGGTGATCCTCTTCTCCGGCGGCAAGGACTCCACGGTCCTGCTGCACCTGGCGATCAAGGCCTTCTGGCCGGCGCCGCTGCCGTTCGCACTGCTGCACGTGGACACCGGGCACAACCTGCCCGAGGTCCTGGAGTTCCGCGACAAGATCGTCGAGAAGTACGGCCTGCGACTGCATGTCGCCGCGGTCGAGGACTACCTCGCCGACGGCCGCCTGACCGAGCGCCCCGACGGCATCCGCAACCCGTTGCAGACGGTGCCGCTGCTGGACGCCATCAACGAGAACCGCTTCGACGCGGTCTTCGGTGGCGGCCGCCGCGACGAGGAGCGCTCGCGCGCCAAGGAACGCATCTTCTCGCTGCGCGACGCATTCGGCCGCTGGGACCCCAAGCGGCAGCGTCCGGAGCTGTGGAACCTGTACAACGGCCGCCACGCTCCGGGTGAGCACGTGCGCGTGTTCCCGATCTCCAACTGGACCGAGCTGGACATCTGGCGCTACATCGCGCGGGAGGATGTCGAGCTGGCCAGCATCTACTACGCCCACGAGCGCCCGGTGTACCAGCGCGACGGCATGTGGATGACCCCCGGCGTGTGGGGCGGCCCGGCCGAGGGCGAGGAGCTGCTCGTCAAGTCGGTGCGCTACCGCACCGTCGGCGACGGATCCACCACCGGCGCAATCATTTCCGACGCCGCCGACAATGACGCGATTCTCGCCGAGGTCGCCGCGTCCCGGCTCACCGAACGTGGCGCGACCCGCGGCGACGACCGTGTCTCCGAGGCCGCCATGGAAGACCGCAAGCGAGAGGGTTACTTCTGATGTCCGACCTCCTGAGACTGGCCACCGCCGGATCGGTCGACGACGGCAAGTCCACCCTGGTCGGACGACTGCTGTACGACACCAAGTCCGTGCTCGCGGACCAGATCGACGCCGTCACCCGCGCGTCGGTCGACAAGGGTCTGTCGACTCCGGACCTGTCGCTGCTCGTCGACGGCCTGCGCGCCGAACGCGAGCAGGGCATCACCATCGACGTCGCGTACCGCTACTTCGCCACGCCGAAGCGGTCTTTCGTGCTCGCCGACACCCCCGGCCACGTGCAGTACACCCGTAACACGGTGTCCGGCGCGTCGACCGCGCAGCTGGTGATCCTGCTGGTGGATGCCCGCAAGGGTGTCATCGAGCAGACCCGCCGGCACGCCGCCGTGATGGCGCTGCTGGGCGTGCCGAAGCTGGTGCTGGCCGTCAACAAGATCGATCTGGTCGACGACCCGGCCGGCGTCTACGCGAAGATCACCGCCGAATTCAGCGAGCTGACCGCGAAACTCGGCTGGGCTCCCGAAGACGTGCAGGAGATCCCGGTCTCCGCGCTGCACGGCGACAATGTCGCCTCGCGCTCGGAGAACACCCCCTACTACGACGGGCCCTCGCTCATCGAGCACCTGGAGTCGGTGCCGGTGGACGCGGACGTGCACGGCCGCCACGAGATCGGCCTGCGCTTCCCGGTGCAGTACGTGATCCGGCCGCGCACCGCCGAATACCCCGACTACCGCGGCTACGCGGGTCAGGTCGCGGCGGGCCTGGTGTCCAAGGGCGACGAGGTCGTGGTGCTGCCCTCGGGCACCCGCACCACGGTCGAGCGCATCGACACCCCCAACGGTGAACTCGCCTCGGCCCAGCCGGGCCGCAGCGTCACCCTGGTACTGGCCGACGACGTCGACGTCTCGCGCGGCGACGTGATCGCCGCCGCCGTCGGCGCCCCCGAGCCGATCGACGCCTTCGACGCGACGGTCTGCTGGCTCGGCGACAAGCCGCTGCGCGCGGGCGCGCGCCTGCTGCTCAAGCACGGCACCCGCACCACCCAGGCCATCGTCGGCGCGCTCATCGAGCGCTTCGACGAGCAGCACCTGGCCGCCGACCCCGACCCGGAGTCGCTGTCGCTCAACGACATCGGCCGCATCTCGGTGCGCGTGGCCGACCCGATCGTGGCCGACGACTACAGCGTCAACCGCCACACCGGCTCCTTCCTGCTGATCGACCCCGCGGGCGGCAACACCCTGGCCGCGGGCCTGGTCGGCGACGCGCTGACCGCGGTCGAAGTCGGAGCCTGAGATGAATCCGCCCGGCCACGGCGCAATTCCGGCCGTTCCGCAGGGCGGACGGTCCGTCCGCCGCGCACCCGAACCGGCACTCGGAAACGTGTCGGTGGTGCGCGGCGGGGCGGCCACCCCTTTCCCGCCGACAGCCATCACACGCCCGCCCGCGCTCATTGCCGTGGCGCACGGCAGCCGGGATCCGCGTTCGGCCGCGACCATGCGGGACGTGGTCGAACGGATCGCGGCGCAGCGCCCGGATCTCGATGTGCGACTGGCGTTCCTGGATCTGAGCACGCCCTCGGTGGATCAGGTCATCGATGCCGTTGCCGCCGACGGACATTCCCACGCCGTCGTGGTCCCCCTGTTGCTGGGCAACGCCTTCCACGCCCGCGTCGACCTGCCCGGCCTGCTCGATGCCGCCCGCGACCGGCACCCCGGCTGCGCCTGACGCAGGCCGAGGTCCTCGGTCCAGACCCGCACCTGATCATCGCCCTGCGCGACCGCATCGCAGCCGCCATGACCGCCGGCTCGGACCCCCGACCCGCAGCCGTCACCGACGCCGCGACCGGCCGCCTGCGCCGGATGACCGGTCCGCGCTGGGGCATCGCCGTAGCCGCCGTCGGCTCGTCGTCCGCGGCCGCCAACACCCGCACCGGTGACGTGGCCCGCCTGCTGACCGCCATGACCGGCTGGGACACCGAAATCTGCTTCGCCACCACACAACCCACGGTCGAGAAGGCCTTCGCCCGCCTACGCGCCCGCGGCGCCGAGCGCATCCTCGTCGCGCCCTGGTTCCTCGCCCCGGGCCTGCTGACCGACCGCCTGTGCGACGCCCTACCGCTGGTCCGCCACGCCGACACCATCGGCGCACACCCCCTGCTGGCCGAGGTAGCACTGGACCGCTACGCCACCGCGGCACTCCCGCTCGAACTCACCGCCTGACCGCTCGCCACCATCCCGTGCGGCGCGCGCGGATTCAGCGTCTGCTCACCAGGACTGGGCTCCGGGCTCGGGGAACGGCAGATACGGGATGAGGGAGTGGGCGAGGTTGGTGATGGTGAGGGATTGCAGCCAGACTCGGCCGGGGCCGGTGAGGGCGGCGAGGAATAGGCCGTCGCCGCCGAAGAGGACATTGCGGATGCCCTTCATCATGGTGATGTCGAAACTGACCGAGGCGTCGAACAATCCGACGTGGCCGGGGTGGACGCGCAGCGTTTCGCCGGCGGCCAGGTCGTAGGGGATCACCTCGCCGGAGAGTTCCACCCAGGCGTAGCCGTCGCCGCTGAGCCGCTGCAGGGTGAAGCCGGTGCCGCCGAAGATGCCCGCGCCGAGGCGGCGCTGGAAGCTCAGGGCCACGCGGACATCGCCTGCGGCGCAAAGGAATCCGTTCCGGTGCACCAGGTACTCGCGATCCTTGTGGATCTGCACCGGCAGGATCTGGCCGGGCAGTTTGGCGGCGAAGGACACGCTGCCGGGCTCACGATGGGCGGTGTATTCGGTCATGAACAGCCCGGCCCCGGCCATGGCGCGACGGACCGCCCCGAAGACGCCGCCGGCCGCGCCCCGGGTGGAGGTGCTGAGCCGGATGGAGTCGGTCATCCACGACAGCTGACCGGCTTCGGCGATGAGCGCGTCGCCGGGGTCGAGCGTGACCTCCAGCACAGGCATGACGGTGCCCCGGATTCTGGCGTCCATCAGACTTCCCCTCCCGTGTTTCACAATTCACCCCAGTGTGCCCCGAAGCCGGTCGTGTCGCGATCGTTGCCGACTTGCCACCGGGCCGACCACTTCAGTAAATTAGGCTTTCCTTACCTAACAGAAGGCTCGGCATGCTCCAGACCAGTGGCGCCCGGTTTCCCACCGGGACAGCGGGAATCCCCCACGATTCCTGGCGAATCGCGTCCGCGTCCGCGGTCCTGGCCACCGGCGCGCTGACCGCCGCCGTCTGGATCGCCGCCCACGTCACCGCCAGCCCCGCCGTGCACACCGGCGGCGTGTTCGTCCACCTCACCGCCCTGGTGCTCGGATTCGGCGGCGTGCTCACCGCCGACTCCTTCGTCTTGCGCTGGGCCGCAGGCCGTCTCGACCTCGCCGCGGCGCTGAGCGCGGTGAGCCGCCTGCACGTGCCGATCTGGCTGGGCCTCGCGGGCCTGGTGACCAGCGGCTGCGTCCTGGAACCGAACCTGGCCTCCACCATGACCCGCACCAAGCTGGTCCTGGTCCTGGTGCTGACGCTCAACGGAATTCAGGCCTACTCGCTCAACCGCCACCTGAAGGCGCGCGGCGACTTGCCACTGACCCCGCGGCTGCTGGCCTGGGGCGCGACCACCGGAGTGGTGTCGCAGGTCTGCTGGTGGGGTGCGACCGCCATCGGCTTCCTCAACGCCCAGCGCTGAACGACCGCCCGATACGCTGGGCGGATGATCAAGGCTGCGGTATTCGATGTGGGCGAGACGCTGATCGACGAGACGCGCATCTGGTGCCGCTGGGCCGACCGGCTCGGCGTGCCCCGCTTCGCGTTCCTGGGCGTGATCGGCGGCATGGCGGCCACCGGACGGCCCGTCACCGACACCTTCGAGCTGTTCCGGCCGGGCCTGGACCTCGACGCCGAGCAACAGGCCTGGGCCGCCGAGGAACCCGGCAGCCTCCGCAACAACTTCGACGACGAGGACCTCTACCCGGACGTGCGGCGCGCGCTGCGGGAGCTCCAGCGGCGCGGGATCACGGTGATCATCGCGGGAAACCAGCCGCCGCAGGCGAAGTCCGCGCTGGAGCGCATGGACCTGCCGGTGGACGCGGTCTACACCTCGGCCGAATGGGACCTGGAGAAGCCGGATCCCGCGTTCTTCACCAAGGTCGCCGACGTGGCGGGCGTCGAGCCGGGCGAGATCTGCTACGTCGGCGATCGCGTCGACAACGATGTGGTGCCGGTGCTCGCCGCGGGCATGCGGCCGGTGCTGATCCGGCGCGGACCCTGGGGTTACCTGTCGGCCGAGCTGCCCGATGCCGCCCTCGCGACCGTGATCGACGGCCTCGACGAACTGCCGGATCTGCTCGCGCCCGCCTGACGGCGACAGGTACATGACGCATCAAGTGTGACGGCCGTTTTCCGCCAGCGACCGGTCTCCCGCGGCGTTGACTATGACACGTCAACGAAATCAGTGCTACCGCAAGGAGACACCGACATGTCCGATACCCGCTTCGCCGCCAAGGTCGTCCTGATCACCGGAGCCACCTCGGGAATCGGTGCGGCCGTGGCCCGGCGGATCGCCGCCGAAGGCGGGACCGTGGTGCTCGGCGCCCGCGCCGAACAAGCCGGCGACCGGATGGCCGAGGAGATCCGCGACCAGGGTGGCCGGGCGCTGTTCGTGCCCACCGACGTCACCGTCGAAGCCGACGTGGAACGACTCACCGCCGCGGCCGTCACCGAATTCGGCCGCCTGGACGCGGCTTTCAACAACGCGGGCGCGATCAACGCGTTCGGCCCCGTGCAGGACATCGACGACGCCGCCTGGCGGGCCGATCTGGAACTGAACCTGACGGCCGTCTATTACGGCCTGCGCCACCAGGTTCCGGCGCTCGCGGCCGCCGGCGGCGGCGCGATCCTCAACAACGCCTCCAACCTCGGCGTCGTCGGCATGGCTCAGGTCGCCCCGTACACGGCGGCCAAGCACGGCGTCGTGGGCCTGACCCGCGCCGTCGCCCTGGAAGGTGCCGAACAGTCGGTCCGGGTCAATGCCCTGGTCTCCGGCGCGGTCGACACCCCCGCCTTCCGTGCCTCCATGGGCGCCACCCCCGAAGGCGAAGCCGCCATCGCGGCCCTGCACCCCCTCGGACGCATCGCCCGCCCGGAGGAGATCGCCGCGTTCTGCGCCTACCTCCTCAGCGACGAAGCCTCCTTCATCACCGGTGCGGCCCTCGCCATCGACGGCGGCTTCACCGCCCGCTGATCGCGGCCACTCACACCACAGAGACAGGCCCACCACCGCGACCCGGGCACTGGAACGCGGGGTGGGCCGGTCATTGTCGACGCCGAAGCAGCGGAGCCCGCAGCTCCCCACTCCCCCGACGCCGGTCCAGGAGAGGGATCACCCTCACTCGACGGGACGAGGCGGGGCGGGATGATCGGTCCCGCCCCCACCTACGTCACCGCGGGAAGCGAGCCGATGGTGGGACGCCACCGCCCGAACTCCCCCGCAACCCCCGCCGGCGCGCGGGACAACGCGCCTGATATCGAGGGTCTGACCGAAAGCCCTTCGCCCCCAGCCCGATCCCGGCCCGGACCGGTGCAGCCAGGTCCCGAGGCTCAGCGCCGCCGGCACCTGCGCGCCACCGTCGACCGAGCGGAACGGACGCGCCGCCACTCCCGGACCGCCTCGGCAGGGAATGATTCGGCGGATTGCACTGTGCCGCAAGGGATCAGTGTTTGCCACCACCGCCACCTCCCTTGCCGCCACCGCTCATGCCGCCGCCGCCCATGCCGCCGCCGCCCATGCCGCCGCCACCGCCCATGCCGCCACCGGTTCCGCCGCCCATGCCGCCACCGCTGTGGCTGCCGCCGGTCGAGGAGCCGCCGGGGCTGCCTACGCCGCCCTTGGATACGCCGCCACCGGTCTGGGAACCACCACCGGACATGCCGCCCGGGGAGCCGCCGCCGGGTGTCGAGCCGCCGGGAGATGCTGCGCTGCCGCCGGTTCCGACGCCGCTGGTGGCGCCGCCGGGCTTGGAACCACCCGGGTTGGAACCACCTGGGTGAGAGCCGCCCGGGTTCGACCCACCGGGATTCGAGCCACCCGGGTTGGAACCACCAGGGTTGGAACCGCCCGGGTTCGACCCACCGGGATTGGAACCACCTGGGTTAGAGCCACCGGGGTTCGAACCACCAGGGTTGGAACCGCCGGTGTTGGAGCCGGGGGTCGAGCCACCCGTATTCGCTCCGGCCGGGGTGCCCGTTGCGCCGCCGGGCGTGGAGGTGCCGGGACCGCCGCCGGATGCCGTACCGCCCGTGGTGGTTCCGTCGGTGCCGCCGCCGGGCTTGGAGCCGCCGGGCGTTCCGGTGCCGCCGTGGTTTGTCCCGCCGGGCGTGCCGCCCGTGGAGCTGCCGGGCTGGGCGCCGCCGGGTTGCGTTGCGCCGGGCTGGGTCCCGCCGGGTTGGCCGGTGCCCGGCTGGGTGGTGCCGGGATGGCCGGTTCCGGGCTGGGTTGCGCCGGGGGCGGTTCCGCCGGGCAGGGTTCCGGAGATGGGTGTGCCGGAGGGGGTGCCGGGGACGCTGACCGTGGGGGTTTGGCCGACGTAGCCGCCGATGGTCCAGCCCGCGAGGACGGGGTTCTGGAAGGGCAGCGGGTTGATGAACTGGGCCGGGTTGGCGTAGGTGACAGCGGGGTTGGTGACGGTGAGGGTGCGGGTTTCGCAGTGGGTGCCGCCGCCGGTGGTGTCGACGGGGCGGCCGTTGAACCAGGTGGAGGTGACCGTCGGGGCCTGGGCGGCGTGGCTGCGGACGGCGGCGACGGTGGCCACGGCATGGGAGCGGGCGCCGGCGGGGGCGGCGGAGTCCTCGAGGACCATGACGTCGCCGGTGCCGAGGGCCGCGGTGCCGACGGGCGGTTCGGTGGGTTCGGGGGCGGCCTGCATTCCGGGCGGGCCGGCGACGGGGCCGCCGAGTACGGTGGCCGCGGACATGGCGAGCGCGGAAGCGACCGCGGCGCCGGAGATCACGGCGGCGCGGGGGGCGTAGCGGCCGATGGCGGAGCCGGTATCGACGCTGCGAAACGCGGCGATGGACGCGCCTACCGCCGAGGTGTGGGCGGGATCGGGCGAAATGACTACCGGGCGACCGAGATCGGCCAGCACCCGCTCCACTTCGACGGGCCGGGCGGCGCCGCCGATCAGCAGCACCCGATCGATCTCCTCCATGTGCAGTCCGGCCCGGTGCACGACGGACCGGACCAGTCGTAGCGAGTTGCGAATATGCCAGCTGCGCAGCCGATTCGTATCGGAGGCGGGCACCACGGCCGACACCGGCTGGGTCGAGTCGGGTGCGATGCTGCGCGCGTAGCGGGCCAGCAGCGTGCCGAGCGGCCGGCCGCCGTACTCGTAGGAGCGTTCGGCGCGCCCGAGGATGCCGCGTTCCTCCACATCGGCTTCGGTGCGCACCACGGCGAGGTCGAGGCAGTTGCCGCCGAGGTCGTAGACCAGGGTGAGGCCGTTGTCGGAGATGCCGTATTCCTGGTCGAGCCATTCGACGGCGGCCACCGGTTCGGGCATGAGCGTGACCCCGGCCGCGCCGGACCAGTCCAGCGCCCGCCGCAAACGCGTGACGTGTTTGTCCGAATAGCAAGCGGGATAGGTGGTTACGGCGGGCGCTTCGGGCGCATTGGATTCGATGAGCCCGTTCACCACCGCCGCGATCAGGTCCGCCGGGGACCAGATGCGCCCGCCGATGACCACCGGGTCGGGCTCGGCCGTCAGGTCGGCGAAGTCGGTCACCACCGGGGCGAACCGGGGCGTCCCCCCGATACGCGGGCCGCCGGCACTGTCGAAGGTCACAGCGGTCCGACGAACCCGCACGGCTGGTCGGTTTCGATCGCCGGCCGTGGTGGCCCATACGGAGTTCACTGTGCCGATGCTCATGCCAAAGCCAACTGTCATCGCTATCCCGTCAACGCACCGAGACCACGGCCCTCAGGCGTACCAACCATGTGGTCGCGGTCGTTTTCCAAACAGCGCGTTCAGGTTAGCTGGCGTTTGCGGGACTTGAATATCGAATCAGGAGAAAAGATCTCGCGCCCAGTAGCGAAGATGGCGAATCCACTGGTCAGGAAATCGCGGCAACAAGATCGAATCTAACCGCCGAACAAAAGCAACCGTACAGTCCTTCGCGGTGGCTACAACACAGCGAACATCAAATTCATACCGACCGGTAGGCGAGTAGTGTCCGAAAAACAAAACCGCAACGTCAGTACGTGCGGACGGATTACCGATCACTGGTCGGTAGCTGCCCCGGAATACCCCACGCGGGCAGCTTCACCGACCGTGACTCCCGGCGAATTCTTCTCTACTACGGGAGATGTCGTCCCGAGCAAACGCGGCATTACAACTCGCACAACACCATCGGTACAGTGCGCCCGGCACCACGCGAAGGCGTCCGCACGGACCCCGGAGATTCGCAGCCGCTACACAGCCGGATACGTTGCCCGGCACGAAAAGTCACGGAGTCCGGAAATGACGAAGGCCGCCGCACGCACAGGGGTTGCGTACCGCGGCCTTCGGGGAACGACGCCGACAGGGGTGGGGTCAGCGGCGCACCATCAGGGAAAGCTTGCGCCGGGGACGGTTGACCGCGCCGCCACGGATGGCGTGCGGCTGCCGCTCACCGACCAGTCGGTCGAAATCGCCTGCGCTGCGGCCCGGCCGAGCCAGTCGACCGGCATTGAAGTCGTCCACCAACTGCCGCACCGTCTGCTGCGCACAGGACTTGTTGGTCCCGATGAACCCGGTGGGGCCACGCTTGATCCACCCGGTCACGTACGCGCCGGACACCACCGCGCCGCCGGACTCCTCGAGCACCCGTCCGTCCAGGTTCGGGATGATCCCGGCCCGCTCGTCGAACGGCACGCCGGGCAACGCCACGCCGCGGTAGCCGACCGAGGTCAGCACCAGCCCGGCGTCGAGGGTCTCGACCTCCTCGGTCGGAACCGCGTGCACCGCACCGTTGTCGCCGGTCACGAGCTCGTTGCGGACCACCTCGACCCCGGTCACCCGGTCCACGCCCGCGATCGCCAACGGCGCCGACAGGTACCGGAACACGATGCGCTTACGCCCGCCGACCGGCCGATCGACCAAGCCCTGCAACAGCTTCAGTTGTGCTCGACCTTCTGCGACATGCCCTCGACCACGGCGGGAATCTCACCCTCCACCACGATGTCGACATCGGCGCCCAGCAGGCCCACGAATTCCGGCACGGTGAAGGCGGATTCGGCCGGACCGCGCCGCCCGAGGATCACCACCTCTTCGATATTGCTGCGCCGCAGCGCGTTCAGCGCTCGCTGCGAGACATCGGTGCCGGCCAGCAGCTCGGGATCGGTGGTCAGGATGCGGGCCACGTCGAGCGCCACATTGCCGTTGCCCACGATCACCGCGCGCCGCTGCGACAGGTCGAAGAACCGGCCCGCCTGATCCGGGTGCCCGTTGTACCAGGCCACGAAGTCGGTGGCGGAGGAACTGCCCGGCAGCCCCTCACCCGGAATCCCGAGTTTGCGGTCCGAGGACGCGCCGACCGCGTAGATCACCGCGTGGTGGTGCGCCAGCAGCTCCTCGTGCGAGACATGCTCGCCCACATTCACATTCAGGTAGGAGCCGAACCCCGGCTGCGCCGAGATCACGTCGAACAGCTCGCCGACCTGGCGGGTCTTGGTGTGGTCGGGCGCGACGCCGAAGCGGGCCAGCCCGTAGGGCGTGGTCACCTTGTCGAACACGGTCACCGAGACACCCGGCTGGGTGAGCAGTTCGTCGGCCGCGTACATGGCCGAGGGCCCGGAGCCGATCACGGCCACCCGCAACGGTTCCCGGCCGGGCTTGACCTCCGCGGCCGGAATCGGCATGGCCAGCAACGGCCGCGGCCGCTCCTGCCGGTAGAAGTCGGCATTGATCTCGATGAACGGCAACTGCTCGGCGGTCAGCTTCTTCGACGAGGTGATGGCGTCCACCGGGCAGGCGGTGGCGCACGCGCCGCAGTCCACGCAGGCCTGCGGGTCGACGTAGAGCATTTCCGCGGTCAGGAAGTCCGGCTCGTCAGGCGTCGGGTGGATGCAGTTGACCGGGCAGGCGTAGACGCAGGAGGCGTCGCTGCAACAGGACTGCGTGACAACGTACGGCACTGTACGTCCCCTTTCCTACGCGGCCTTGCCGGAGCGGATGGGCTCCGAGCGGTAGCGCGAGGCCGCGCCGCCGATGCCCAGCAGCTTCCAGACCCGCTTGGAGATCGGGTTCATCAGACCGATGTCCTGTGCCAGCGCGCGCACGTCGATGAAGTAGTCGGCGAAGACCTGCTTGGCCTCCTTGGAGCCGTAGAACAGCTCCTTGCGCACCTGCTCCGGGATGTCGAACTCGTCGAAGAACTTCTTCGGCGGGGTCGCGATGGAGCGGCCCAGGATGAACATGACGATCGGCATGGCGATCGAGAGCACGAAGCGGTTGGCCGCGTTCCCCTCCGGCACGTGGCGCTTGAGGAACTCGTGCGCGAAGGAGATGTGGCGCGCCTCCTCGGCGACATGAATGCTCATGACGCCGCGCATGATCGGGTGCACTTCCTCGCCCGAGCGCAGGATCTGCTTCTGGATGTGGTCGATCGGCTCCTCGCCGCCGAGCACGGCCATGAAGAACAGGTTCGGGAACGCGATCGCCAAAGGCACGACGATCTGACGGAACTGACGCACCAGCGGGCCCATGCCCGGGACGTCCACGCCGATGCGGTTCACCATCTCCTGGAACATCAGGGTGTGGTTGAGTTCCTCGGACATCTCGTGGGTGCAGTAGCGGAACTCCGGGTCACCGTTGGGCAGCGCGAAGGTGTGGTTCACCATGCCGGCGATCAGGATGGACTCGAACTGCAGGCCGACCTTGGCGATATTGGCCTGGCGGTACTTGCCGACCGCGATCTGCTGGTCCACCGTCAGCGACTGGTACCAGTCGTGGCGGCCGAGCGGGTCCGCGGACTCCGGCAGGATCCAGCGCTCGGGGCGGGCGTCGGCATCGAAGTCGGGGTTTTCCCAGTCGATGTCCTCGAACGGGTCGAAGTGCTTGTTCACCGACCCTTCCGAGAGCAGCAGCAGCTTGTCGGCATACTCCTGAGCTTCGGCAACCACGGGGTCGTCAAGGGGGGTCGTGGTCGGAGACATCGTCGTCACCTCTCCAGTCAGTGGCGTTATGTGTACCCAATAGTTACACCAAACTGGAGGGGCGTCAACAACAGTTCGCAAGATGCTTGCACGAGTTAGCACTCCTGCACACACGGTCCGCGGGCAAACCCGCGAGTAGCAGGACAAATGATCACTTCAGAGCGTCGCGGACCCGCTCAGAGGGCGGCCACCCGAGTGACACGCCGGAACAGCCCGGTCAGCGAATGATGCCGGTGACTCGCCGACTCCTGGGCCAGCAGCGCCTGCCGGGCCACGATGGCCGCACCATCGGCGATGGTCCGCTCCGGATCGGCCGAGACCACCACCGGGCGGGCCAGCTCCTTCGCCAGCACCTGGGCCACCTCGGGCGGGCGCGCCGCGCCGCCGACCACCAGGATCCGATCCACATCGGCCATGGTGACGTCAGCTATCCGCAGGCACTTGTAGACCAGCGACAGCGACCGCCGGATGTGCTCGCCGCGCAATTCACCAGAACCTGCGTCCGAGAGTCCGCGCGGCACCACCTGGGACCCGGCCGTGCGACGCAGCGTGCGCGCCACCATGTCGCCGAAGGCCCGGCCGCCGTAGTCGAGCGAATGCAGCGGGAGGCCGACGATCGGATTGCTCGGCGCACCCATGCCCACCCGCAACAGCGTGATGTCCAGCCCGGCTCCACCTAGGTCGTAGACCAGGGCCAATCCCGGTGTGAGCGGACCACGTTCGGCGGCCAGCCAGCCCGCGGCGGCGATCGGCTCGGCCACCAGTGTGGCCGCGGTGAGACCCACCCCGTCCAGCGCGGTCCGCAGATCGGCCACCTGCGCGGCCGGGTAACCGGCGGGATGGGTGATCGCGATGCCGGTGTCACCGTGGCCGAGCACCTCCGCCGGCGGTTTCCCGAGCACTTCCGCGACCACGCTGTAGGCGACCGTCGCCACCAGATCGGCCGCGGAGAGCGCCCGGTGCCCGACCCGCGCGACCGGAGCGCCCCGCTGGGTGAGGTCCGCGAAGTCGGTGATGACGCGTCCGTGCCGGGGAATCCGGCCGACCCGCGCGGTGCCCGAACTGTCGAAGGTGAGGGTGGTGCGCCAGGTGGCCGGCGGAATACTTCGACGGCCGGGGGGAAGCTTTCCGGTGCGATCCGCCGCCGTGGAGCAGACCGTGTTGACCGTGCCGATACTCAAACCCACACCGAACGCCATCATCCACCTCGATCGACGAGTCCTGATCGGGCCGAGCACTCGCGCCGGCCCGCTGACCCGGCCCGATCAATGCAACTCCTGCGCCGGATGCTTGCCAACCACCGGACACGCGGTTGTCCGGTCGTGCGCCGGTGTGCCGCAACAACCTTGCTGTCCAGGCAGGCGGCCGTGAACGAGCCCGCGCATGTTCGGATCGCGGAATGTTTGCCCGAGGTCGCCCATTCTCCGGATACGCGACAGATGATGCCGGACGGTTCGATTCGCGCCGAGGCCGACGAGATTCGCCCCCGCACCGGATGATCCGGAGCGAGGGCGAATCTCGAACTGCGAGCCGGCCGTGACGCGACTGCCGGGCTACTGCCCGGCAGCGCCGGACGACTACTTGGTGGCGGCCGGACTGAACAACGTCGAGCTCAGCACCGAAACCACGCTGTAGGCCAGGTTGAGCAGATCCGGGGCCAGGCCCGAATCACCGGTGAGCATCTTGGCCAGCGGACCGAAGAACTTGACCGCCATCTGCACCAGCGAGCTCACGCCCTCCACGCCCAGACCATTGGACTTGGAGTTGTTGTCGGTTCCCAGCGCCTGCGTGCCCGGCGCCGACTGTGTCCCGGGGCTGACGGCCGTGTTCCCGGAACCGCCCGGCGTGGCCGGCGATTGCCGCACCGGCGCACGCAGATCCGCGACCGGCCGCACCGCCGGGGTGGCGGGCTTGGGCTGCACCGCCGGGGTCGCGGGCTTGGGCTGCACCGCCTGCGGCGAGGTACCGGGCTGAGTTCCCTGCTGCTGCGGGGTGGTTCCCGGCTGCGGCACGCTCTTCTGCCCGATTCCCGGCTGCGGCGGAGTCTGCGCGTGCTCCCAGTTGTTCAGGAACTGATCGGCGAGCTGCTGGATGACCTGGAGCCCGTTCTGGAGCACCGCGTCGCCCGGCTGCTGCTGTGCCGGATTCTGTTGTGCGGGAGCAGCTCCCGACTGTCCGGGCAGCTGGGCCGGTGGCGCCGGCGTCTGCCCGGGCTGGGCCGGGGTCTGTCCGGGCTGGGCCGGGGTCTGCCCGGGCTTCGCCGGAGCGGGCGCGGCCGGACCCGTGACCTGCGGAGCACGGGCGGGAACCACGAGCGCGTGCGGCACCACGGCCGCGGGCGCCACAGCCTGCGGAATCGCGGCCTCGGGAGCCGGCGGAGCGACGGCTTCGGGAGCCGCCGCCGGAGCCTGCGGCGCGACGGCCTCGGGAACCGGCACGGCGGCCTGCGGAACCACCGTGGCCTCCGGGGCCGGTACCGCCGCGGGAGCGGCCGGAGCCGGCGCGGCCTGCGCCGGAACCTGTTGTCCCGGTTGCGTTCCCGGATCGGCCGCCTTCTCGACGCCGGGTACCGGCACGCCCAGCAGATACGACGCGATCCCGGTGGTGATGGTGACCGCGTGCTTGAGCTGCCCTTCCGGGCTCTCCAGCTGTTGGGCGTCGTCGGCGTTGGCGCCATTGCCCATTTCGAGGAAGACGTCCGGCACCGTTGTCAGTGCGGGACCGGCGATGTCGGAGCGGGTCTGCAATCCGTCGACCGCGCCGTTGTAGGTCGCGACCTGGTACCCGCTCTGCACGTAGGTGTCGCGCATGGCCTTGCTGGCAGCCAGTCCGGGGCCGGACTGCACCTCGTTGACCTTGGCGTCGGCGACCGGCAGCTGCGGCACGATGAGGTGGAAGCCGTGGCCGTCGGCGGGACCGCTGTCGGCGTGGATGCTGACGGCGACGTCGGCGCCGGAGGCGTTGGCGGCCTTGGCCCGTTCGTCGATGCAGCCGCCCCAGCCGGTGTCGTCGGGTCGGCTCAGCACCACGTGCGCGCCCAGGCCCTCGAGCGAGGTGCGGACCAGCTGCGCGACGTTCCAGGTGATGGTGTGCTCGGCGATGCCGTGCAGGGTGGTCATGCCGGTGGTCTGGCACTCCTTGGTGCCGCCGCGTCCGTCACTGACCTGTTTGTTGGTGTCCTGGCTGTGATTGGGCCCCTGATGACCCGGGTCCAGGAAGATGGTCTTCCCCGCGAGCTTCTGGGGTAGTTCGGGCAGCGCCGGCGCAGCCAGCGCGGCGACCGGGACTATCCCGGCCACGGTGGTGATGGCCGCCGCGGTGACGGCGGTGCAGATTCCGGACTTGGTGATGCTTCGTTTCATAAGCGGCGGCGCTCGGGGCAGAGCGCCCCTCCCTTCCCACTAGTAACACCAGACCCAGTGGCTCACTCTTGCAACACCAGTTACCCACTGGCAAGCGTCGTGACGGAACCGTTATGAGTGGTCAAACGACCGAAATGCCCTGATCATCAGCACTACCGGGCGCAATGACGAGCAACCACTGCGCCAACTATCCCGCACCCCGCGTGTCCCGCCCGAACGGCGCGCCACAGCGGCTCGACGCAATCCCCCGGCGTCGAGCCGCACCCACGTTCTACCGGGTCAGGCCGAGACGATCTGGTCGCCCTCGACGCGAATGGCCCGCGGGTCCAGCGCCCGCGGCGCCGGGCCCCCGGCCACCGAGCCGTCCAGATTGAAGGTGCTGCCGTGGCACGGGCACCGGATCAGGCCACCGGACACGGAATTCACCTGGCACCCCAGGTGCGTACAGGTCGCGGAGAACCCCTGGAACGAGCCCGCGGAGGGCTGGGTGATGACGGTGCCGCCGGTGATCAGACCCCCGCCGACCGGCACATCGGCGGTATTGGCCAGCGTGTCCAGCTTCTTGGCAGGCATCTGATCGGGCCCGCCGGGTTCGGCTCTCGGCGCGGCCGACGCGGGCTTGTCGGAGGTGCTGCCGCAGCCCACCACGACGAGCGCGGTGGCGGCGACCGCGGTGGTTGCCAGGGCGGTGCGGCGATCGAGGCGGAAGCCGCCGGGATCCGGGGTGGTGTCGGTCATGGGTAACTCCTCGCTCGGGTCGCGGACGAGTTCGATACGTCCGCTACTTGTTCGACGTGCCGGAGGGCCCGTCGGTTCACCCCGCCGGATTACGCACTGATCGGCACACGCCGCAACGATCGCAGCGCATAGTGCACCCGGGTTTTGACCGTGCCGACAGGAATGCCCAGGTCAGCGGCCACATCCTGGTAGGCGCGGTCGCGCAGGATGACCTGTTCGACGGCGTCGCGCTGCGGTGCGGGCAGCTGCGCCAGCAGGTCGGCGACCAGCATCCCGTCGGTCAGCGCCTCGGTGAAGTCGGGTCGAGCGCACCGGTTCTCCGCCTGTTCCCCGATCTCGTCCCAGCAGGTGTCGCCGGGCCGCGCGGCCCGAAAGCGCGCGATGTCGGTGAGCACATTGCGTTCGATGGTGAGCAGCCAGGTGCGCACGCTGCCCCGGTCCGGGTCATAGCTGGCGCAGGCCCGCCACCCCCGCAGCAGGGTTTCCTGCACGGCGTGTTCGGCCAGGCCGGGGTCGCCGAGGCGGCTCATGGCACGCCAGTGCAGCAGGCCGCGATCGGCGGCGAGGACAGCCGCGAGTCCGGTGTCGGTGCACAGCCGGGCGCAGTCGCCGGCGCATCCGGTCGTGACCGGGCGAAGTCTTCCCATGACTGAATATCGCTGTAGAGACCGAAAGAGCATCGCCGCGATTGTGAATTCCCAGAAATCGTCCGATTTCCCGAAAACAGACCAGAACTTCTGATAAACCCCTCCCCGGGAGATGCGGGGATCGCCCGACACCGTACGCAGGGAACCGTGCGGTGCACTGAACTGCTCAGGGAGGATCATCGTGCGTGCAGGCGCGCTCATGGCCGCGGGGGCATTCGCTTCCGCGCTGACAATGGCGGCATCCGGAATTGCGGCTGCCGAACCCGCCACCGATATCACGGTCGACGGGACGTATTTGGTCAATCTGGATATCAAGCCGGGTTTCTATATCGGCGACGGGACCACGGACCCGGCCCCCGCCGGCTGCTTCTGGCGGCGGCTGTGGAAGGTCCAGACCGCCGAGGACTACCCGGACCCGAACTACTACATCATCGCCAGCGACTTCACCCGGCTGCGGTCGATCACGGTGGAGATCAAGGCAAGCGACGTCGCCTTCTCCACCAAGAACTGCGGCGCTTGGCATCTGGCGCCCGCACCCGCGAGCACCGGTTCGTTCGGGTAACTAGGGTGAGCGCATGACCAGGCGGAAGATTCTCATCACCGGCGCCAGCTCCGGACTGGGGGCGGGTATGGCCCGCGAATTCGCGAGTCGCGGACGCGATCTGGCGTTGTGCGCCCGGCGGGTCTCGAATCTGGAGGCGCTGCGGGACGAGCTGCTGGCCGCGCACCCCGGCATCACCGTCGCGGTGCGCGGCCTGGACGTCGACGACCACGCCGCCGTCCCGAAGGTCTTCGACGAGCTGTGCGCGGAGCTCGGCGGGCTGGACCGGATCATCGTCAACGCCGGGATCGGCAAAGGCGCGCGCCTGGGCACCGGCCGCGCCGACGCCAATCTCGCCACCGCCACCACGAATTTCGTGAGCGCGCTGGCCCAGGCCGAGGCGGCGATGAGCATCTTCCGCCGGGCCGACGCCGGGCACCTGGTGCTCGTCTCGTCCATGAGCGCGGTGCGCGGACTGCCCGGCAAGAAGGCGGCGTACGCGGCCAGCAAGGCGGGCGTGACCGCGCTGGGCGAGGGCCTGGCGATCGAGTTGCGCGGCACCCCGATCAAGGTCACCACGGTGCAGCCGGGCTTCATCGCCACCGATATGTCCGCCAAGGCCGGGGACGCGAAACTCGTGGTGCCGCTGGAGAAGGGCGTCCGGTCGATGGTCGCCGCCATCGAGCGCGAGACGGTGCGCGCCTCGGTGCCCGAATGGCCGTGGCGGGTGCTGGGATTGGCGATGCCGCTGCTGCCCCGCGCGATCATGGCCCGCATGGGCTGAAACACCGGCGCGCCTGGCCGCTATTGCCGATCGAAGTCGCCGACCTGGCCGCTAGCATCGCCGCCATGGCGAAATTCACCACCTGGGACGGCCTCGAACTCAACTACCGGGTGTGGGAGGGCGAGGGCGTCCCGGTGGTGTTGCAGCACGGAATCGTGGCCGACACCAATGCCAATTGGATGAGCATGGGCGTGGTCGCGGCACTGGAGAAGGCGGGCCACCACGTCATCTCGCTGGACGCACGCGGGCACGGCCGTTCGGACAAGCCGCACGACCCGGCCCGCTACTCCTGGCAGGCCATGGCCGACGACATGCGCGCGCTGTTCGACCATCTCGGCCTGGATCAGGTTGCGCTGGTGGGCTATTCGATGGGCGGGATCATCTCGCTGCTGGTGGCGGAAGCCGATGAGAGGGTGCAGCGGCTGGTGATCGGCGGCATCGGCGCGGGCGTGGTGGACTGCGGCGGCATCGACTGGCGGGCCATCCAGGCCCAGGACATCATGACCGCCATGTCCGGTGACGCCGCGGATGTCCCCGAGTTGGCCCGCATGTTCCGCATCCTGGCCGACGCCCTGGGCGCCGACCGCGAGGCCATCGCCGCCGTGGCCGCCGCGCTGAACGAGGCCCCGATCGAATCCCTCACCGGCGTCACCGTTCCGACACTGGTGCTGGCGGGCGACGCCGACCCGCTGGCCGCCGAACCCGAACGCCTCGCCGCCGCGCTCCCGAACGCCGAATGTGTGATGGTCAAGGGCGATCACCTGGCCGCGGTCGCCGACCCGGCCTTCGCCGCGGCACTGGTCGACTTCCTGCGCTGAGAAATTCAGTACTGCTTGCGGTGCGGCACGAACTCCAGCGACAGCAGTGCCAGCGCCGCGATCGGCACCTCACGCCAGCGGATCAGCACGTAGCGCTGATCGCCGAAGGCGTTGAACTTCCGCAGGAATCGGTACAGCGATTCCAGCCGGATCAACGGATCGCCCAGTCGCACCGCCAGATACACCGCCTGCATGGTCCGCGACCGATGCTTGTCGGCGAAGATCTCCGGAAACGCCGCGAACGCCAGCGAGATTCGCTTGATCCCGTGGTCGCGCGCGTACTCCACCAGGTCCACGATCATGCGTTCGTCGAGCCCGTTGGGTGCGTCGCGCCGCCGCCAGGGCACGTCGAGACTCAGGTCCTGGCCGTTGCCGGAGGACCCGTAGCGCTGGAAGCCGGCCACTTCACCGTCGGCGTCGCGGGCCAGCACCACGAGCATGCCCGGATGCCGGCCGTCGAGCAGGTGGTCGAGGATCATGGAGAAGCCGCGGGTCTGCCGCCCGGTCCCCCAATCGTCCACGATGGACAGCAGGGTCTCGCGCTGCGGTTCGGTGAGCGCGACCTCGGGCAGGATCTCGGTGGTCACGCCGACGTTCTTGGTGCGGCTCACGGCCTGGCGCAGGTTGCGGAACTTGCGGCCCACCAGGTCGAAGTGGTCGACCTCGACGACCACGTCCCGGCCCACCGAGATGGCGCGCAGGCCGCGATGGTCGATGGCTTGCTGCTGCCACAGCTCGGTGACCTCGGGGCTGGCGCCGAGCACGGCGATGCGCCACCCGTGGCTGCCCGCGAACAGCGAGAACTCGGTCAGCAGTGCCGGGAACCGTGAGGGGTCGCCGATCGGATCGCCGGAGACGACCGCGAAGCCGAGGCGGGCCCGGTAGGCGAGCGCCGCGGAGCCGTGGGCGTCGAAGTAGTAGGTCTTGGACGAGTGCAGCGCGAACGGCGCCAGCGGATCCCCGCTGCTGCGTCGCACCAGCTCGGCCACTCGCGGTAGTTGTTCGGGTTGCGGTTTGCTGCCCTGCGGCAGCACCAGGATGGCGCCGCTGACGGCCAGGAACACGAATCCGATGCCCGGGTGATCGGTCCGGTAGCTGAAGTTGGAGACGACCAGGGTCATGGCCGCGCCGGTGAGGTGCGGCAGGGTGATGGGCCGGCGCAGGTACAGCCCGCGGGCCACGAACAGTCCGGCGACCGAGACCGCGACGAACCAGCCGTGGTCGTCGCCCTCGCGGGAGGCTCGTTCGGCGGCCCAGACCAGGATGACACTGCCCAGGACCAGGGCGCCCATCAGCCCGAGCCTGGTGCTGGGCCCGGCGGTGAAGGCGGTCTCACGGTATGCGGTCAGCGTCGGATTCGGTACGCGTTCCTCACGCATCTGGACCCCTTTTCTCCACACGCGAAAGCCTCACGGGCCCTCTCCCCATGGTGACCCTCCCGCATCTCCCATACGACACACTATGTGTGAGAGACGGTTCGGGGCATCGGGTTATTCCGGCCAGCCCAGCCTTGGTGTGGTGAGCACCGGATCTGTGATGCCATTGTTGCAGGCCAGACCGACAGCGTCCCAGCGCGCAAGACTCGATCCGGCCTCATATGCGGATTGGAAGAAGTCCAGCGCGGTGGCGACGGGGTCCGCACTGGCCCGGACGTCGTCGTAGGGCAGGTAGGCGCTGTGCCCGGACCCCGAGGCCACCCAGTGGGCCTGGGCGGGCCGCAGCGGCTGGTCGGCGAGCCCGGCCGGTTCGGGCGCGGTGTAGGAGTAGAAGGTCGGGGCGGGGACCTTGTCGTCGCCGAACCAGAATCCGGCGCTGATCACCTCGCGCGAGTAGGCCTCGCGGGTCACCGGGTCCACGCTGTCGGGCATGGGGATCTTGCGGTCCGAGAAGCGCTGGACCGCCAGGTCGAAGGTGTGCCAGAAGATCTGGACGGGGCTGATCTTGCCGGAGTAGGTGGCGCTGAATTCTTCCAGGATGCGTCCGACCTGGCTCTGCACGTGGAACGCGCGCTGCGCGGCGGCCGGGTCGTAGGTGTGGTGTTGCTCGTCCTCGTCGAAGGGCCGGCCGTGGTCGGGCAGGTCGAAGGGCGTGGGGTGGGCGATAACCACGTCGACGCCGAGGTTGCGCAGCGCGTGCATGGTCTCGGTGTAGAAGGTCGCCACCGACTGGCCCGCGAGCGGGACCTCCTCTTCGGTGCCGCGGTCGTTGCAGATCCGCAGCGCGTGGTCGAAGAAGTCGAAGGCGCAGGTGAAGACGGGCCCGTCGGTGGCGCTGCCCAGCGGCAGGGTGGTCCAGCCGCGGGCGGTGAGCCGGTAGGTCATGTGCCACCAGTGGTTGCGCCTGATGCCTTTGGCCAGGGCGACCTTGCCGACGATCTGGGCGTAGCGGTGCAGGGTTTCCTTGGTGGGCCGCCATGAGTCGAGCGGGATGGCGGGCAACACGTCCTGGGCCATCCGCTCATGCTACTCAGCTATCAGTGGGTTACCGTCCGTCGCCGGTGTGCCCGGCCAGCAGTTCGCTGAAGGGCCGTACCGCGCCGACACCGTTGCCGGAGGTCCGGTGCCGGATCGGCTCGTCCTGCAGGAAGCCCTGCACGCCGGTGGGTTCGGCGACGATCAGCTGGGCCAGTTCGGCAGCCCCGCGGTGGATGCGCTCGGCCAGTCCGGTGGAGCCGAAGTCCTCGGTCGCGGCGAACACGCCGGTCGGGACGACGACGGCACGCAGGTAGGAGAACAGCGGCCGCAGGGCGTGGTCGAGCACCAGCGAATGCCGGGCAGTGCCCGCGGTGGCGGCGATCAGCACCGGCATGCCGTTGAGCGAATCGGTGTCGAGGACGTCGATGAACATCTTGAACAGCCCGCTGTAGCTGGCTGTGAACACCGGTGTCACCGCGATCAGCCCGTCGGCGTCGGAGACCTGCTGCCGCGCCGCGGCCACGGCGGGCGTGGGCAGCCCGGTGGTCATCATGGTGGCGAGATCGCTCGCCAGTTCCCGCAGTTCGATGACCTCGACGTCCAGGCTCTCCCCGCGCCCGCCCACCGCCGCGGTGACCGCGGCGGCGAGCTGGTCGGCGAGCAGCCGGGTGGAGGAGGGCTGCGAGAGCCCGGCGGTCAGTACTACCAGTTTGCGACTCATGCTCGGCCTCAGTTCTTTTCGGCGAGCACGTGCTCGCGGGCGGGCTCGACCAGGTGGTGCGGGGCGTCGGGCCCGGCGGCGACCAGAGACGCGTGGGTGGGCGGATCGCTGGGCACGCCGGCGGGGCGGCGCGCCTCGAATTCCTTGCGCAGCACCGGCACGACCTCCTTGCCGAGAATCTCGAGCTGTTCGAGCACCACCTCCAGCGGCAGGCCGGCGTGGTCCATGAGGAACAGCTGCCGCTGGTAGTCGCCGACGCTGTCGGCGAAGCCGAGGGTGCGTTCGATAACCTGTTCAGGGGTGCCGACGGTGAGCGGGGTCAGTTCGGTGAAGTCCTCCATCGACGGACCGTGCCCGTAGACGGGCGCGTTGTCGAAGTAGGGGCGGAAGAACTTCTTGGCCGCGGCCTCGGTCTCGGCCATGAACACCTGCCCGCCGAGTCCGACGATGGCCTGATCGGCCGCGCCGTGCCCATAGTGCTCGAAGCGGCGGCGGTACAGGTTCACCATCTGCTTGGTGTGCTGCATGTCCCAGAAGATGTTGTTGTGGAAGAAGCCGTCACCGTAATAGGCGGCCTGCTCGGCGATCTCGGGCGAGCGGATGGACCCGTGCCACACGAACGGCGGAGTGCCGTCCAGGGGTGCGGGGGTCGCGGCGAAGCCTTGCAGCGGGGTGCGGAACTTGCCCTCCCAGTCCACGCGCTGTTCGCGCCACAGGCGGCGCAGCAGGTGGTAGTTCTCGATGGCGAGCGGCAGCCCGTCGCGGATGTCCTTGCCGAACCAGGGGTAGACGGGTCCGGTGTTGCCGCGGCCCATCATGAGGTCCACCCGGCCGCCGGCCAGGTGCTGCAGCATGGCGAAGTCCTCGGCGATCTTGACCGGGTCGTTGGTGGTGATCAGCGTCGTTGCGGTCGACAGGATCAGGTTCTCGGTCTTGGCCGCGACGTAGCCGAGCATGGTGGTCGGCGAGGAGGGCACGAAGGGCGGATTGTGGTGCTCACCGGTGGCGAAGACGTCGAGTCCGACCTCTTCGGCCTTGAGGGCGATGCTGACCATGGCCTGGATGCGCTCGGCCTCGCTGGGCGTCCGGCCGGTGGTGGGGTCCATCGTCACGTCGCCGACGCTGAAAATTCCGAACTGCACGGGTCCTCCTCGGGTCGCGTCCACATTTAGTGGATATGGCAACCACTTGAACATAGCGGTCCGGAAGGGTATTCCTGGATGGGTTCACGGGGTGATTCGCGCCACTGCGACCACCCCCGCTCGACCCGCGCGACGCGGCCGGAATTCCGGCGGCACCTGCCCGATTCGCACCCCCGAAGACTGCCGAGTACCCGCAGCCCACTTGCGGGTACAGCGAAACACTCAGTAGTGCAAGATCTTTCGAAGTATAGGACCGTCCTCTATCTGGTGTAGGCCACCTCGGGGAAATCGGGCGAAGGCCCGTCCAGCAGGTGACCGACGCCGCGCAATTGCTGGTCGAAGAAGGCGAGTGGATAGGCTCGCTGGAACGCAAGCGCACGATCGGTCGGGATGGTGCCGACCATTTCTCGTATGTCCTCCGACGAAACGCCTGCGAACGGCAGTGCGATCGGTATGAGCTGAACGTCATCGCCGAAGGAGTTGTGCGCCGCGCCCTTCAGGGTCAGGTTGAGTCGCCACCCGCGCAGATTTGACCAGAACGTCTGCAGGAGAGGGTTGGTGGCCCTGCCACCCTTGCCCTCGGTGTCCACCATGAGGAAAGGCCGATCCAGGCCGGCCTCGACGACCGGTCCGACGCCGCCGCCGTCCAGACCCATTCCTGCCTTGATGCGTCCGTCGACGTACATCGCCGACGCTGTGGTCGCGGCACCGAGAGAATGACCCAGCATGCCGACCCGTGTGAGGTCCGTTGCATCTGCGAGGCCTGCGGGAAGTGGCGCGCTGTCGACATCGGGGTTGCGACCAGCCTTCAGTAGCTGGAGCTGATCGATTACGAATCGTGTGTCGTCGACTCGAACGCTGACCGCTTTGCCGAAGTCCGTGATCTCGCCCTCCGGATTCGTCACGACCCGATTGCCCGGGAATTCCACGACCGTTGCGTCGTAGGTGTGATCGATGGTGATCACCAAATACCCGCGGCTGGCGAGCTCCTGCACGATGCCGGTGCCAAATGCTCGTGATGCGTTGGCTCCAGGGGAATACAGCACAACCGGCAAGTCCCCCAGGCTCCGGTCCACAGGCGCTCCCACCAGGCCCCGCGTATTGCTGAAGGCAACCTTGCCCGGCCCCACACCGGCGTGGTTCATATAGTGGTCGGCAGCCGCCTTCGGCAACCACGCGGCGCTCGGGTACTCGCCCTCACCTGCGCGCGTGGGGTACCACAGGCTGACCATCAGTTGCCGCTTTTCGTTGGCGACCCAGGGATCCGGGCGTGAATCGTCGATCAGGTGTAGGGACTGTGTGCCGATCCGATTCGGTCCGGTCGGCGCTGCCGGCGAAAAATCGGCGGCTCCGACGCTGGGAGTCGAGAGCGCCCCCGATGTCGCGATGCGAGATTCCGTGTCCGTACACGCCGTGGTGGCGGTCGCTGCGACGACCGCAATCAGCGCTGTGCCTGAGATCATCATTGCTCGTCTGTTCATGCATCCCACGATCGGGCACCGCAAGGCACCGCACATCTGCGCACAGGAGGACATTTGCTCCGAGATCCTCGGGTATAGCCCCTACTCGCATCGCGGCAGATACACGGCGTGGCGCGCGGTCCGCCGCCGACACCTGGTCGTCAAGAGCGCCTGCGCCGTTCAGGCCGGACGGGACGTGGCGGGCCCACACCTGATGGTCGTCAGAAGCGCAATCGGCCGTAGGTCGCCATACGAAGGACCCACTCGACCGGGCCGTAGCGGTGACTCCGGACCCAGCACGCGCTGACAACCAGCTGGATCGCGTAGACGGACGCGGCGATGCCCAGCACCGCCCAGTCGGACAGGCGCCCGACGAGCGCGAAACCGTATCCGGTGAAGATGATGGCGGTGACCACCGACTGGCCGATGTAATTCGTCGCCGCGAGCTTCCCGGCCGGCGCCAGCACCCGGATGACCGATGGGTGCCGGTCCATGACCCGCAGCACGGTGGCCCCGTACGCCGCGGCCAGGACCGGGCCCGCGAGCGAGTTCGGGCCGGTCAGGATCGGCATCCGGGTCAGCGCAGAGAGCACGGAGATCGGAGCCGCGAGGCCGAAGCCGATCCACTGTATAGGAGGGAGCAGCGGACGGTAGCGCTCCGGGCGTTCGAGCAGCCGCACCTTGCCGGCCGCCAGGCCCACCAGGAACAGCGGCAGCACGCTGAGCAGACTCGAGAGCAGAAATGCGCCGATGCTGTCGGTGAAGTTCTCCCACCGGTAGTGCGCAGCATCCAACCATCCCAACTGCATTGCCGCCAACTCCCTCGCGGTCTCGGTGTCGTCCGAGGAGCCGGTGGCCGCCGCGGGTTTGATCATGCCCAGCACGGTCATCGCGATGACGGAGATCGAGAAGGGCACCACCGCCGCGATCAGCGCGGTTCGGGGGCGAAGTGAACTGAGCGACAACAGGATCAGACCCATGACCCCGTAGCCGAACAGGATGTCGCCGCTGAAGAAGAGGACATAGTGCGCCAGCCCGATCGCCATCAGCGCCAGGCAACGCCGCACGGTCCTGGCTCGCGGGCTCGCCCCGGCGCGCTGGGCCGAACGGATCTGCATCGTGAGGGAGTAGCCGAACAGGAAGGAGAAGATCACGTAGAACTTGTTATGGAACATCACCGCGATCAGCGAGTGCGCCGGACCGTGAGCGAATCCGCCCGGGGTCGACATCACGGTGATGTTCACGATGAGGATGCCGCCGAGCGCGAAACCGCGCAGCACGTCGAGTGCTTCGATGCGTGAGACCGCAGGAGCCCCTGTCCGGGTAGTCATTCCGCGACACTAGGAGCGCAGGCACCGCGTTCAGATCGCCCCGTGGACAGATTCGGCCGGGAACACGCTGGGGCACTTCCCCAGGGGGAAACCCTGATTCACCGCGGGCACGACCTACGCGTGCCGTGCGGATCATCGGACCGTGGGGGGATGTCTCGGCGGGCACCGCTTCCTACGATGGACAGATGCCGGTCACGCCGCATCCGCCCCTGATCACGCGGCTTCCGCCCGGATTCTGGCTCGTGCTCGACACCGTATTCGGCGCGCTGGTCGCGCTATGGAGCATTGTCGAGCTGCGCGAGGTCTCCCGCGATCCCGACCCACTCGGCCGCGGACTCCCGCATCCGGGTCCGGCCGCCCTTGCGCTGGCCGTCGGAACCATCATCGCCCTGGGCGTGGTGATCGCACTGCGCCGCCGCGCCCCGCTCGGTGGGTCCCTGGCCCTTCTGGCCACGTGGGTCGTCTTCGTCGCCGTGGACGGTCGATACTGGTTCGCGGTCGTCGTGTGCACCACCACAATCGTCGCCGCGACCATGGTGGTGTACCTCCTGGCGTCGACCCGCGGCACCTGGATCGGGCTGAAGGCGCTCGGGGTCGCCGTCGCGGCCGGCGCCCTGACCCTCGTCGGCCATGCCGACCTGCGACAGGGCGGGTCCCTGGCTGCCATCGCCACTGCGAGCGCGTGGGCAATCGGGTACACGGTCGCACGGCATCGCGCCTACCGCACGGACCTCGCCCGGCACGAGCGCCGGCTCGTGCACGCCGAGTTCGTCGAACAGCGGCTCGAGATCGCCCGTGAACTCCACGACGTCATCGCCCACAGCATGAGCGTGGTCTCCATCCAATCCGGGTATGGGCTCTACGTGCTCGATCGAGACCCGGCGCAGGCGCGCTCGGCCCTCGACGCGATCCAGGCCACGAGCCAGACCTCGATCCGTGAGCTGCGGAACCTGCTCGCCGTGCTGCGCGCGGGGTCTGGCGATGGCGGCCCCGACGGTCTGGTCCCCACGCCCCGGCTCGCGGACCTCGACACCGTGATCGGCCGGACCGAGGACGCAGGCGTGCAGGTCGACCTGCGGATCACCGGCACCGCCCGACCCCTCACCGCGGGCATGGAGGTGAACGTCTACCGGATCATCCAGGAAGCCCTCACCAACGTGGTCAAGCACGCGGATGCGACGACAGCCCGGGTCCGGGTGGACTACGGGGCGAACGAGTTAGCCGTCGAGATCCACGACGACGGCTGCGGCGGGCCCGCCGCCCCAGACGGGCACGGCCTGTCTGGGATGCGCGAACGGGTGGCGATCTATGGCGGACGATTCAGCGCGGGTGCCGGACCGGACACGGGCTTCCTGGTCTCCGCCTGTCTCCCGATGGGCGGACTCGGTTGAGATCACGGACGATTCGCGTGCTGGTGGCCGACGACCAGATGCTGGTGCGGTCCGGCGTGCGCGGCATCCTCGAGGCCGCGGACGGGTTCGCCGTCGTCGGCGAGGCCTCCGATGGGCGGGACGCGGTGGCCATCACACGTGCGATGGACCCCGACGTCGTGCTGATGGACATCCGGATGCCCGGCATGGACGGGATCGAGGCGACCCGCCGCATCACGGCATCCATGCAGGCGCGGGTCCTGATCCTGACGACCTTCGACATCGACGATTATGTCTACGGCGCGCTGCGCGCCGGCGCGAGCGGATTCCTCCTCAAGGACACCACACCACAACAGCTGCTCGACGCGATCGAGGTCGTCGCAGCCGGCGAGGCCTTGCTGGCGCCGAGCGTCACCCGCCGACTGATCGGGGAGTTCACCAGCCGGCCCACCGATGCCGCACCGGTCCCGATCGGCCCGCTGGCCATCACCGCCCGCGAGCGCGAGGTGCTCACCCTGATCGCGGAGGGCCTGACCAATAAGCAGATCGCAGATCAGCTGTACATCACCGAGGGCACGACGAAAACGCATGTCGGCCACCTACTCACCAAGCTTGACGCACGCGACCGCGTGCACCTGGTGATCATCGCGTTCCAGGCCGGCCTGGCGTGAGCTCGACCAGGCAGTGACCGGCCGGGCCTCGCCTCCTCCCGGTTACCTTCTTCGTAGCCCGGGACCGATAAACGGATGGGTCGAGACTGTCACCGGATCTCGCATCAATCCCGAGGGCGTCTTTGAGTTCGCGGTAGTCGTGCTCGATGCGCCATCGGATTTTTGGCGAGTCGAACGAGGTCTGTGATGGGTGTGTCGGGTGGCGGGGTGGACAGCCAGTTCGGGCGTGCCGGTACTGCACGGGTCCTCCGCCGGTCGCGTCCACATTTAGTGGATATGGCAACCAGTTGAACATAGCGGTCCGGAAGGGTATTCCTGGATGGGTTCACGGGGTGATTCGCGCCACTGCGACCACCCCCGCTCGACCCGCGCGACGCGGCCGGAATTCCGGCGGCACCTGCCCGATTCGCACCCCCGAAGACTGCCGAGTACCCGCAGCCCACTTGCGGGTACAGCGAAACACTCAGTAGTGCAAGATCTTTCGAAGTATCCTGAACATTCCCCGCGCAACGCCGGAGATCTCGAGCATGGACAGGGGGTAGATCCAATGGCGGACAACTCCGTCGGTGCGGCATACGCTGTCGTCGTCACCGCGGTCGCCGATCCGATGCAGGTGGAGGGCCTGGAATGGGATCGTGCGGTGGAATACCTGCCCAGTATCGATTCGCACATACTGCAGACGTGGGTCCGCGACCAGGAGACCGGTCCCGACCCCCGCCGCGGTGTCGTCATCCCCGGCCCACAGCGCCGCGTCGGCCAGCGACATCCCTATCGCGAAGTCTGTGTCCCCTCGGCCGAATACCAGCTCTTCAGCGCCGCCGTCCGCACCAACCGCCACCGCGCCCTCACGACCACCTGCGCCGAAGAGGAAGCCCGCCAGCGAACCCGGCTACTATCCCCGGCGCACTGACGCCGTCGTGGACCGGAACCCGCTCGGGGGGCCGAGCGGATTCCGGTCCACGGTGCGCCGCCGTGTCAGACTCGCGGAGTGCGCATCGCGATCCTGGGCCCTCTGGAGGTTTCGGCCGACGACCGGCCGATCCCCGTCGCGGGAACACGACTGCGGGGACTACTGATTCGACTGGCCCTGGACCCCGGCCGCACGGTGAGCGTGGGGACGCTGATCACCGACCTGTGGCCCGAGGCCCCACCCAAACGCCCCGAACACGCACTGCACGAGCTGGTTTCCCGCCTCCGCCGCACCCTGCCCACCGAAGCGCCGATCCGCTCGGGCGCCGGCGGCTACCTGCTCGATATCGCCGGCCTGTCCGTGGACATCCACCGTTTCGAACGCCTGGTTCGGGGCGGCTCGGTGAGCACGAGACGCGGCGACCTGACCCGCGCTGTCCATCAACTGCGCGATGCGCTGGCACTGTGGCGCGGCCCCGCTCTCAGCGACATCGCAACCCTCCCCTTCGCCGCCGCCACGGCCACCCGCCTGGACGAGCTCCGCGTCATCGCCACCGAATCGGCCCTGGCAATCGAGCTGCCCGCCCGGGCCGGCGACCCGCTCCTGATCACCGAACTCGAAGCCCTCCTCGCCGCCCACCCCCTCCGTGAGCGCCCTCGCCTCCTTCATATCCAGGCCCTCCACGACGCCGCCCGGACTGCCGAAGCCCTCACCGCCTACGACCGCTACCGAACCCTGCTGGCCACCGAATTGGGCATCGACCCCGGTCCGGAACTCGCCGCTCTGCACCTGAAGCTGCTCCGCGGCGAGGCTCCGGGCGGGCAAGCCGGGGACTCGCCGGATTCGCCAGTGGCGCTTCGGGATCCGCACATCTTCGGCGCGACGGGTGCGAGTTCGGCTGCGCGGCTGCGGGTTCCGTTGACCAGATTCATCGGGCGAGAGCTGGAGCTGAGCGAGGTCGGGAGGCTGGTCGGGAGCGAGCGGCTGGTGACGTTGGTGGGGCCGGGCGGAGCCGGGAAGACGCGGTTGGCGGTGGCCGTCGCGAACGAGGCGGGTGGGCGGTTCGCGGGCGGGGTGGGAATGGCGGAGTTGGCGGCGGTAACCGATTCTTCGGATCTGCCGCAGGCGGTGGCGGCGGCACTGGGGGTGGCGCCGTCGCGGACGGTCGAGCACTCGGCCGCCGATCCGATGGGGCTGCTGGCCGAGGCATTGCCGACCGCGCCGACCCTGCTGGTGCTCGACAACTGTGAGCACCTCATCGACGGGGTTGCCCGCTTCGCCGAGGATCTGCTCGGCCGGGTCCCGCAGCTGCGCGTTCTCGCGACCAGCCGCCAATTGCTGGGTATCGCCGGGGAAACACTGTGGGAAACAGCCCCTTTGGCGGTGCCGCCGGCGAATTCGGCTGATGTCGCCGACTATCCGTCGGTCCGACTGTTCCTGGATCGGGCCGCAGCGGTCCGCCCCGAACTCGCGCCTACCGAGGCCGACCTCGAAACCGTCGCCGATATCTGCCGCCGGCTGGATGGACTGCCCTTGGCGTTGGAGCTCGCGGCCGCGAAGCTGCGCGTCATGCCGCTGTCCGTGCTGCACTCCCGACTGGACGATCGCTTCACCGTCCTGTCCGGTGGCAACCGCACCGCACTCCCCGCCACCGCACCTTGCGCGCCGTATTGGATTGGGATTGGGAGCTTCTCGACGCCGTGCAGCGAACCGACTTGGCCCGCTTGTCCGTCTTTCCCGCCCCGTTCACGCCGCCCGCGGCCGAGGGAATCGGCGTGGGCTCGGCCGAACTGGAAGCGCTGCTGGACAAGTCGCTGCTGCAACTCGTGGACGTCACGTACCCCGATTCCGTTGTCGCCGCACCACAACCCCGCTACCGCATGCTCGAATCGGTGCGCACGTACGGACTCGAACACCTCACCGCCCGAGGAGAACTGGATTCGGCCAAGGCAGCTCACCTGGCCTACTACGCGAGCCTCGCCGAGTCCGCCCACCCACACCTGCGCGGCCGCGACCAGCTTCCCTGGCTCGAACTCCTCGACGCCGACCGTGACCATCTGATCGCCGCCCTCCGCTTCGCCCACGAATCCGACGACACCGCCATCGGGGCCCGCCTGGGCTCAGCCCTCGGCATGTACTGGGCCTTGCACGCCAACCACCACGACGCGGTCCGCCTGCTCCGCCCGATCCTCGAACAATCGCCCGCCCACCCCCACCCACCGTTGGCCGCCGCGTTCGCCCTCCACTCCAAGCTCGCGGCCCAGGCCTCCGAACTCGCCGCAGCCACCGACCACATCCGCCGCTGGACCGGCATCGATCAGCGCGACCCGTCGGATGGGTCCGCCGAATTGGCGTGGGCGCTGGTGGAGTTGGCGACCGGGCGGGTCGATGCGGGGCTCGCGGTGGTGGAGCCGTGGTTGTCGCATCCGGACTCGTGGACTCAGGGGATGTTCTGGTTGGTGCGATCGTTCTTGCACGCGAACGAGTCCGGGCTGGCGCGGCTGGATGCGGATTTGCGGATGGCCGCGGCATGTTTCGAGGCGGCCGGCGAGCGGTGGGGGCACTCGACGGCCTTGACGTATCTGGCGTTCACGAGTGCCGCGCTGAGCGACTTCGGCGGGGCCGAGGAAGCGATGGCGTCGGCGCTGGCCGCCGCGCGAGACTTGGGCAGGCCGGTCGGGTTGCGGGTCTGGCTGGTCATGGTTCGTCTGCATTGCGGCGAGGTGGAGTCCGCGCGGGCGGAGGTGATCGCATTGGCCGGAGAATCGCTGTCGGCCGGGGATACAGTCATGACCCGGCTGCTGGCGGCGGATGTCGCGCGATTCGACGGGGATCTGCCCGAGTCAGCGTGTTGTCTTCGACTGGCCGAGAACGACCTCGAGCGGGCGGTCGGCGAGGACCGTTCGCACCGAGCCATGTTCGGCCTGCGCATGAGCCTGCTGCGCGCGGCCGAGGGCCGGATCACGGCGGCCGCCACCCACTGCGCCGACGCGTGGGCGAACGCGGTGGCGATCCGGGGTCTGCCGATGGCCGCCGAGGTGAGCGTCGGTGTGGCGCGAACCTGCCTGGCGGCCGGCGCATCCGAAGCCGCTGCCGAGGCGCTGGGAGCCGGGCACGCGTTGCGCGGCGCCCCCGACGCGAACCATCCCGACATCGTGGCGTTGCGCCGGGAATTGGACGCCACGCTCGGCGCCGAGCAGGCCGCCACCGCGTACGAGCGCGGCCGCGCCCTCCCGCGTGAAGAAGCTGTCGCGACGATCGAAGCCTGCCTGCGAACCGCCGCGAAGCTCACGGCCGGCAACCGGAGCATGTGAACGGCGCACCGTGGACCGCGTATCGCGCGATCTTGTGGTGTGACCGCACGCGAGCACGTATGAGCTCGCTGTGAGCGCTGCCCCGCACTGTGGGCCGCATGCGAAGCGAATCCGATCTGCACGAGTACCTGACCTCCTACCCCCACGAAATGGCGTTCGGCACCGCCGATCCGGCCGACGTGATCGACCGCTGGTTCACCCCGGACCTCGACTTCCGCAACGACGGCCACCGCCTGACCCGCCAGGCCCTGATCGCCCATGCCCGCCCGGCCCGCAAGAACGCCGTATCCGTCCGGGTGCGCGTGCACCGCGCCCTGCTGTCAGGCGACAGCATCGCCGCCTACTACATCTTGTTCGCGACCCTGCGCACGACCGGACCGACGGCCACGGAGATCTGCATGGTCGGCCGGCTGGCCCCGGACGGCCGTATCGCGCGGGTCGATCAGCTCACCTGCTCCGTGCCGGTGGAGGGTGAATAGCGATGCGGCGAATCGTTTGGGTCGCCATCGCTTTCTGGGTGGTGACAGCCATCGCGACCGGCGGCCTCGCCGGCAAGTTGGGCGGGGCGGAGAAGAACGACGCGACCACGTGGTTGCCGAAAAGCGCTGAGTCGACGAAGGTTTCCGAGCTGACCGGGAAGTTCGTCGGAACGGATGTGTATCCGGCGATCGTCGTCTACGACCGGGGTGACGCCGTCTCGAGCGAAGCCGCGCGAGCGCGGGCCGAGGCGGACGCCATTCGGTTCGGGACGCTGCCTCGAGTACGCGGGCCCGTCGCGAGTCCGGTCGTATCCGACGACGGCAAGGCGATCCAGGTGGTGGTCCCGATCAGCGTGGGCGACAAGGGAGTCACCGGCGCCCTGCCCACGGTGAAGTCGATCCGCGAGATCGTCTCCGATGCGGGCATGGGCGTCCATGTCACCGGCCCGGCGGGCTACGGGGCCGATTCCGCCGATGCGTTCTCGGCCGTGAACTCGACACTGCTGTACGTGACCATCGCGATAGTCATCGTCATCCTGCTGGTCACCTATCGCAGTCCGGTGCTGTGGTTGTTGCCGCTGCTGTGCGTCGGGGTGGCTTTGACCGTCGCCCAGGGGCTGATCTACCTCCTGGCCACGCACGCCGGTCTCACCGTCAACAGCGACACCGAATTCCTGCTCACCGTCCTGGTTTTCGGCGCGGGCACCGACTACGCGCTACTTCTGACCGCGCGCTATCGAGAGGAGTTGCGGCGCACCGAAAATCGGTACACGGCCATGATCACAGCGATCCGCCGCGCTGGACCGGCGATCGCCGCGAGTGCGGTCACGGTCGCCCTGAGTCTGCTGTGCCTGGTGGTGGCCGATCTGAACTCTACCAAGAGCCTCGGCCCGGTGATGGCGACGGGCGTCCTGGTCAGCTTCGCCGTCCTCACCACCCTGTACCCGGCGCTGCTGGTGATGTGCGGCCGCTGGATATTCTGGCCGGTCGCACCACGTTTCGGCGATCTGGAACACGGCAATGGCCGACAGGGCCGCGGCCTCGAACGCGTGATCTCGTCCCATCCACGGCGGGTGTGTGGCAAGTGACCGCGGCGATACTGGCGTTTCTCGCCTTGGGTTTGTTCGGCTTGCACGCGTCCGGGCTGCGGGCGCAGGACACTTTCCGAACCCGCCCGGACGCGGTGGTCGGTGAGCAACTGCTGCTCGAGCACTTTCCGGGCGGTTCGGGAGATCCCACGCAGATCATCGGTCCGGCATCGGAGGCGGATCGGTTGCGTGAGTTGGCGGCGGGAGTCCCCGGTGTGGTGACGGTTTCGATGCCTGTGCAGGTAGACGGTCTCGTCTATCTGGAGGCGACGACAGCCGACACCACCGGGAGCGATGCGGCGTTCGCTACGGTGAAACACCTCCGCTCGGCGGTACATGCGGTGCCCGGTGCGATGGTGGGCGGCAGCAGTGCGGTCGCCCTGGACACCCAGGCTTCGGCCCGTCACGACCGCAATCTGGTTGTGCCCCTGGTTTTGTCGGTGGTCCTGGTCGTCATGGCGATCCTGCTCCGGGCATTGGTCGCCCCCGCGCTGGTACTAGCGACCGTGGTCTTGTCGCTGGCGGCGGCTCTCGGGGTCAGCGCGGTGGTGTTCGACCGGGTGCTCGGCTTCGCCGGGGCGGATCCATCGTTTCCGCTGTGGGCCTTCGTATTCCTGGTCAGCTTGGGAATCGACTACAGCATCTTTCTGATGGCCAGAATCCGTGAGGAGACCGCGAACCACGACACCGCCGCGGCTACGGTCATCGCGATGCGCACGACGAGCGGCACGATAACCGCTGCGGGCGTCGTGTTGGCCGGGACATTTGCGGCATTGCTCACGCTGCCTTTGGTTTTCGCGGCGGAGATCGGGTTCGCGGTGGCGTTCGGGGTGCTGCTGGACACTTTTGTGGTGCGGACGGTTCTGATGCCGGCGCTCGCGATCGATCTCGGAGATCGGCTGTGGTGGCCTCGGCGAACGAGGGAGAGATATCCGAAACTCCTTGATTCACAATATGATTCAGCTATTGATCATGGTTGAATCGGCGTAGAATGAACACATGGATTCGAATGGGGTGACACTCGACGAATGCGGCATCGCTGAACTGGCGGCCGCGGTTGCGACCCTTTCGAACTCCGTTCAGAACACGGCGATGACGCAGTTCTCCGATGAGGATGTCGTGGCGTTGATGCAGCAGCTCGAAGCCTGTAAAAGGCAGCTGGCTGCGCTGGATACGCGGCTGATCATCGAAGCTGGAGAGCGCTCGCTGCACGCACGTTCCGGGGCAGGGAAGATGGTGCCGTTCCTGCGGCACACCCTCGGCCTCTCGCGCTACGACGCCGCGTTGCGAGTGAAGGTCACTCATCACTGCGGGGAATTCTTCGAACCCTCAGGACACCTGCGTCCGGCGGCCTTGCCGGTGATGGCGGAAGCCTTTGCCGCGGGTGACATTTCGCGAGATCACGTGCGCAACATCATGGACGTGATGGACCACCTCCCCGACCGACATCCCCACCGAAGCACGCGCGGAAGCCGAACAGATCCTCGTCGACTACTCGCGTGAAAGCTGGCCCGATGACCTGCCCAAGATCGGGCGCGACATCCTCGCCCGGCTGGATCCGGACGGGAAGGTTGCTTCCGATGCCGACCGTCGGCGTCGGCGCGGGATCACCCTGTGCCGTCCCGGTGTCGATGGCATGTCGCGGATCGAAGGCTGGATCACCCCCGAGCTGCGGGCGTGCCTGGATGCGGTGTTCGCCAAGCTCGCACGCCCGGGAATGTGCAACGCTGAGGATGCGGAAAGCCCCACGGCCAGTCGTGGGTTCATCGCCGACAGTGTCCTCGATGCTGCCGCGCGCCGGGATCGGCGTGATGCCGGGCAGCGCACCCACGACGCGCTGATGGCTCTGATGCAGCCGGGCCTGAACATGCGCGCACTCGGCATGCACCGGGGCCTGCCCGTCGAGGTCGTGCTCACCATGAGCCTGTCCGATCTGGAGAACGGCACCGGCGTCGCCACCACCAACACCGGCACCCAGATCTCCATCAATGAAGCACTGAAGATGGCCGAAGGAACCCACCCGGTCATCGCGGTCCTCGACGGCGACGGAATGCCGCTCTACCTGCAGCGGTCCCGCCGCACCGCCAACCGCGCCCAACGCCTCGCCTTGCTGGCCCGCGACAAGGGATGTACTCGTCCGGGTTGTGAACAACCCGCCTCGATGTGCGCCGCACACCACGTCACCGACTGGGCCAAGGGAGGACCCACCGACATCAACAACCTGACGCTCGCCTGCGATCACTGCCATGCGTTGATCAATGACGGGCCTGATGGTTGGAAAACCGTTGTCATGGGCAAGGACTCACCCCATCGAGGGCGCACCGGGTGGATTGCTCCGAAGAGTGTTGACCCCACGGCCACGCCCCGGGTCAACGACAGGCATCACGCTGGGCAGGCGATCGCCACTGCCATCGATTCCAGTTGTCGAAAGTGGCGCTCACGGGCTGCGTGACACCGAGCTGCTCGCGTCCTGCTGGTGTTCGCAAAACTACATAGAGTGTGGTCGCCTCGCCTGCCCTACCGGACTTGGGCTGACGCTGAGTTGGGTGCCGTGAGCCGCCGATCCCGGCCCACGGACTGCACGGATCACCTTCTGGAGACAAAGACCCAAAGACTCAACGGCTCAAGGGCTCAAGGCGACCCCAGCCCTTCCCTCCCAGCACACTTCACAGTGCGTGTTCCTCGACAACTTCAGAGTGCTTGTACCCCACACCGGGCCGATCCACGGCCGAGCCGTAATGAGGCTGGAAGGTGAGGCAGCCACCCAAGCTCGGCCACCCTCTCCCTTCTCCAGGCGTCTTTTATCTTTTGTTCTTCGGCTCTTCGATCAGATCTCAACCATCTGATAGTCAGCGACATGCCCCCCGAGATACCGCAAATGGTCGGTGGAGTCGCCAAGCGTATGTTCGATGGCATTCAATCGCGCCGTGTAATGCCCGACCGGATACTCGTCGGTCATACCGATACCACCGTGCATCTGGATAGCCTCCTGCCCAATATGCCTGGCAGACCGACCGATACGCAGCTTGGCACGAGACGCAACCATCGGATCCACAACCCCGTCAGCGAGAGACATGGACGCATACATGCTCATACCCCGCGCCAACTCCAGCGACACGTACATGTCGGCAGCCCGCTGGGTGAGCGTCTGAAAGGTACGCAGCGGCACGCCGAACTGTTTGCGAGTCTTCAGGTATTCAGCGGTAAGCCGCAACGATTCCTCCATTGCCCCAACAGCCTCGGCACACAGCGCGGCCTGAGCTCCGGCCAGGGCCGCGCGAATGGCTTCGGTAGCGTCGACGGCGTCGCCGAGCGGTTCGGCCAGAGCGCCGTCGAATTCGATGTCCGCGCCCCGTTGCCCGTCATGCGTGGCGTACGGCCGCAACCGGACGCCGGGGTCGGCGGGAGCGACCAGGAACAACCCGACACCGTCACCGCTCACCGCGCTGACGATGAGAGTGTCCGCGCAATCACCATGCGAAACCGGGTGTTTGCGCCCGGTGATGCGCCAGCCGTCGCCGTCACGGACCGCCTGCGTGGCGATCTCGGCGGCGGGCCAGCGCAGTCCCGGCTCGTTGTGGGCGAAGGCGAGTTTCAGTTCGCCCTCGGCTACGCGCGGCAGCAGATCCTTGCGCTGCACTTCGCTGCCGACGTTCGAGACGAGGGTGCCGGGCAGCAGCGCGCAGTCCAGGACCGGTTCGGGGGCGAGGCCGCGGCCGATCTCGGTCATGACGAGCATGGCCTCGATGGGTCCGGCGCCCATGCCGCCTTCTTCCTCGGCGAAGGTCAGTCCGAGCAGACCGATTTCGGCGAAGGTGCTCCAGCGGTCCGCGTGGTTACCGCGCGCGAGCAGGTCGCGTACGGTGTCGCGGAGCATTTCCTGTTCGGGGGTGAGATCGAAATCCATGGTGCTGCCTCACAATCCGAGGATCGTCGAGGCGATGATGCCGCGCTGCACCTCGTTGGATCCTCCGTAGATCGATGTCTTGCGATAGTTCAGGTAGGTGGCGGTGCTGCGCCGGGCCCAGTCGGGGTTCGACTCGTCTTCGCGGGCGACGGAATCCGGGCCGGCGATGTCGACGAGCAGTTCGGTGACCGCCTGTTGCAGTTCGGTGCCGCGCAGTTTGAGGATCGAGGAGACCGGGTTGGGTTTGCCGTCGGCGGAGCCCGATGCCACGCGAAGCAACACGAGTTCCAGTGCCAGTAGCTCGTTTTCGAGTTCGGCGAGGCGGGTCGCGAACAGCGGATCGTCGAGCATGGTGCGTTCGCCGAGGCGGGTCTGCTTGGCGTGTTCCTTGGCCAGCCACAGGCGCACCTTGGTCTGGCCGACGGCGGCGATGCCGGTGCGTTCGTTGCCGAGCAGAACTTGGCGTAGGTCCAGCCCTGGTTCTCTTCGCCCACCAGCTGATTCGCGGGCACCCGGACGTTCTCCAGGAACACTTCGTTGACCTCGTGGCCGCCGTCGATGAGCTTGATCGGCCGCACCGTGACGCCGGGGGTGTCGAGCGGGAACAGCAGCATGGAGATGCCGGCCTGCTTCTTGGGGGCGTCCGGGTTGGTGCGGGCCAGGCAGAACATCCAGTCGGCGGACTGGGCGGCGGTGGTCCAGGTCTTCTGGCCGTTGATCACGTACTCGTCGCCGTCGCGGACCGCGACGGTGCGCAGCCCGGCCAGGTCGGACCCGGCTTCGGGTTCGGAAAAGCCCTGGCACCACCAGATGTCGAGGTTGGCGGTGGCCGGCAGGAAGCGCTGCTTGAGTTCCTGGGACCCGAAGTGCGCGATGACCGGGCCGATCATGTTGGTGTTGAAGGTGAGCGGCTCGGGCACCGAGGCCAACTGCATCTCGTCGTGCCAGAGGTGACGCTGGATCGGGGTCCAGTCCTTGCCGCCCCATTCGACCGGCCAGTTCGGGGTGGCCAGACCGTGCGCGTTGAGGATGCGCTGGGTGGTGACGATGTCGTCCTTGCTGAGTTCCTGGCCGTGCCGGTGCCGGTTGCGGATGTCGGCCGGGATTTCGCTCCGATAGAACGCGCGCAGCTCGTCGCGGAAGGCGAGCTCGTCGTCGGTGAGCGCTAGTTGCATGCGTTGACCTCCAGTTTCATGGCTACCCACGCCATCGCCGGAAATGATACACACGGATGCCCATGTCTCAAATAGGGTCGTATACTCGAATCGCGCCCAAACCCTCACCCTGAAGGACCGCCCTTGCCCGACCAAGACCGCATCCCCGTGTTCGACGACGACCGCACCCTCGGCGTCGGCGAACTCCTCGCCCGCCGCCACCGCGAGGACAGCGCGCCCGGTCGCCGCACGGATGGGCACCGGCTCGCGCTGGTCATCGAGGGCGGCTCCTCGCGGGGCGCCTACTCACACGGAATGGCCATGGCCATCGAGGAATTGGGGGTACTGCCCTGCTTCGACGCCGTGTACGGCGCGTCCGCGGGCGCGTTGAACGCGGCCTGGCTGTTGTGCGGGCGTGCGCTGGATTCGCGGCGGGCATGGAATCCGGAGGTGATCAACCGGGTCATCAATCCGGCTCGGGCGCTGCGCGGCGGCAAGGTGGTCGACACCGACTACCTGGTGCACACCGTCTACGAGCGGATCGTGCCGATGGATTTTCCGGCGATTCTGGCCAATGCCATCACCTTTCACCCCATCGCCACCGACGCCGACACCGGCGCGGCCGTCGACCTGCATCCCGAACTCAGCGATGTGCGCTCGGTGCAGACCGCGTTGCGGGCCTCGACCTGCCTGCCGATCCTGGCCGGGCGGCCGGTGCGGATCGGTGCGCGCCGCTATGTGGATGCCGGGCTCTCCGAATCTGTGCCGGTGCGAACGGCGTTGGCGCAGGGCGCGACTCGGGTGCTGGTGCTGCGCACCCGCCGCGACGACGAGACCATGCGTCCCCCGTCGAGTGTGGAATCCCGGGTGGTGGCGCGGTTCCTGTCCCGGCACGCGCCCGGAACCGTCGAGCCCTGGCTCTCGCGGGTCGAGCGGCATCACAGTGACGAGCGCGATTTCGAGTCCGATCCGGCCGTGCTGCAGATCCGGCCGCCGCGCGACGCACCCGATATCGGCCGCATCGACCGCGATCCCGAGGTGCTGCGGACCGCCCTCGCGCTGGGCCGCGCGACGACCGCGCGCACGCTGTCGGAGTATCTGGCTCCTAAGCTGTCCGCGTGACACGCGCGGAGGGAACCAGAGCGCCGGGCCGGCCGGCCTCGGCGAGCCGAGAGGATGTGCTGGAGGCGTCGATCGCCGTGTTCCTGGAAGGAAAACGGCTGGACGTCAACGCTATTGCCGCCCAGCTGGGGGTGGGGCGGGCCAGCATCTACCGCTGGTTCGGCTCCCGTGACGGCCTGCTGGGCGCGGCGGTGGCGCGGCAGCTGGAGAAGGTGGTGGCGCTGGCCGATCGCCGCACCCGCGGTTCGGGTGGGGAACGGCTCACCGCGACGCTCGACCGGACCATCGACCTGCTGGTCGCCAACGACGCCCTGCGCGCCTACTTCGACAACGAGTCCACCGCGGCCCTGCGCCTGATCACCCGCGGTGACGGCCTGGTGCACCAGACCGCCGTCGCCCTCATCGAGCAGCACATCGAACGCGCCGAGTCCGAGGGCTACCACCCGCCGATCGAACGCGACACCCTGGCCTACGCCCTGGTCAGGTTGTGGGAGGCGTTCCTCTACAACGATGCTGTGGCCGGTTTCCGCGGCGATGTGGAACGCCTGCGCAAAGTCCAGACCGCGTTGTTGCGCGGGTGACGGCCGCTCTCAGACCAGGGTGTGCTGCTCGGCGAGGTCGCGGATCTCGGCGGTGCGGTCGCCGGCCAGCAGGGCTGCCGCGCGGGGGCTGCGCCAAATCCCTTCCAGCACAGCACTGAAGGCTCGCGCCTGGTCGCGGGTGCCGAAGTCGAGGTCGATGTGGAGGTGGTTCCCGCCGGGTTCACCGCGGGCGATCCGATAGGCCAGCACGCCGTTGTCGCGGCGCACCTCGTCGAAGGTGTCGAACGCGGCCTTCCAGGTGTCGTAGTCGGTGACCTGGTGGGAGATGTGGAGGGTGAACATGGGATGCCCCTTGCCGATGTCGGGTTGCCGGTGACGTTTTCAGCTTCCGCCGCGCCCACGCCACGTTCCATCCCGAATTCCGGGGATGTCGGCCCGGCCCGGCCGGCAGGTCCCGGACGTATTCTGTAGCCGTGTCCACGCGGACGGTTCTCGCACGGGAGGCCATCGACCGGCTCTGCGGTGGCACGCTCACCGCGAAGGCGCTGCGCGAGCAGGTGCTCGCCGAGATCCGCCGAATCGTCCCCTTCGACGCGCATGCCTGGTTGCTGACCGATCCGGTGACCCGGGTCGGCACGTCGCCGCTGGCCGATATCCCGGGGCTGCGCTGGCCCGATCTGCCGCGGCTCGGGCGGGCCCGGTATCTGACCCGAATCAATCGTTGGACCGACATGATCGAGGCCGGGACACCTGTGGACACGCTCATGTCCGCCACGGGCGGGAGTCGCGACGCGTCGCTGCTCTGGCGTGAGTTTCAGCAGCCGCTGGGCGCGATCGATGTTGCGGCCCTGGTGTTCTGGGATCGTTTCGGCTGCTGGGCGTGGCTGGATCTGTGGCGGAATCACCCGGCGCCGGCGTTCGACGCGGATGAGATCGGGTTTCTCGCGACGCTGACCGGCCCGGTGACGGCGGGGCTGCGCCGGGCCCAGGCGCGGACTTTCGTCGCCGGTCCGGCGACGGCCGCGGGCGGTCCGGCGGTGCTGGTCCTCGGTCCCGATCTGGAGGTGCGGTCGCTGACGCCGGTGGCCGCCGAAACGTTGTCGCGGCTGAATCCGCCCGACGAGCCGATGACCGCGATCCCGGCCGCGGCCTACAACGTGGCGGCCGCATTGATCGCGGCGGAGAGCGGTATGCCGGTGGGCCCGCCGTGGTCGCGGGTCCACCTGGGTGCGGGCCGCTGGCTGACGTTGCGCGCGGCCCGGCTCGGCCCGTCGGACGGTATAACCGCGGACATCACCGTCAGTATCGAGGCAAGCACCCCCTCCGAGCGTCAGGAGGTTTTCGCGCTCGCGCACGGTCTGACGCCCCGGGAACGGCAGGTGCTTGACGGTCTGGCGGCCGGATTGGATTCGCGTGCAATGGCTCAGCGGCTGTCGGTCTCCGAGTACACGGTTCACGATCACGTGAAGGCGGTGCTGGCCAAGACCGGCTCGGCGACCCGGCAGACACTGCTCTCGCGGATCGCGGGCACCGGCTAGGTCGTTCGATTACCCCGGAATGCGCGAAACCGCCCCCGAGGAGGCGGTTCCGTGTGTTGCCGACAGCGGATCAGGCCAGGCCCCACACCTTGAGCAGGTAGGTGACGTTCGCGGCGAGCGCGGTCACGCTGTTGGCGAGGTCGAGGGCGGCGGAACCGAGGTTGATGATGGGCATGCGTCAGATCTTTCGGGCCGGGAACATATTGCAGTTCCAATGTAATAAGCGACCCGATTCCCGGCATCATGAGTCCACTCACCGCCCGGCCCGCTTGTAATACAGGGCACAGCCGGCGCTTGTCCGAATAATTAGAAACGCGGGCCCGGCGGCGGGGCCAGTCGGCGCTCGCGCGGCACGAGCAGGAGCAGCAGCGACAGCAGCAGACCGCCGCCGACCAGGTACAGGCCCCATGTGCCGCTGAGCAGATGCCGGTAGTCGGTGCGTAGTTCATGGTCGAAACGCTGATCGAGCCGCCAGGTCAGGACGCCGAGCCCGGCCAGCCCGGCGAGCACCCCGATCCAGCCGATCAGGCGCGACCCGACCAGTGCGGCCACCAGTACCAGCGCCGCAGCCCCCAGCAGGCCGATGGCCAGGGAGGTCACGAAGCTGCCCGACTGCGCCCCGATCTGCCCGAGTGTCCAGCCCGGGGCAAACCCGTTTCGCAGATCGGTGAATTGAACATTCCGCGCGTCGACCGTGCCGACCAGCGGACCGAAAACCCCGACCGCCACCGCGATGGCGGCGACGAACAGCAGCAGATGTACGAAAGTGCGCATACTCCACGGTATTGCGCGGACGGCCCCCCGGCACGTGATGGAACCTTACGGTCCGAAACACGCCGGAGGACCGGCGGATGAATCAGGCGCGACGATCGACCGCGGCCCACGCGGCCACGGCGACGACGCTCGACACCACGGCCACCGACGGCCAGGCGCCGATCTTCTTGGCCAGCGGGTGCGAGGCGCCCATCGCGCCGATGGCGAGCCCGGTCAGCGCGACCGCGCCACCGGTGCCGACGGTCTTGCGCCAGCGCGGGAACGCGGCCGCCGTGCCCGCCGCGAACACCGCGCCGCCGAGCTGACGCTTCTTGGTGGCCTGGGCGAGCGCGAAGCCGCCGGTGAGTCCACCGGCCGCGAGCAGCGACGTCGGTACTGCGGGGATCCCAGCCATTTCCACTACCTCCAACAACTTCGAGCGAACGACTAACCACCCGACGGTAACCGGAGCCAATTCCCCCGCTTTCGCCGGGCGGTCGGGTCAGCGGATACCCGGGGTCGCGGGGTCGACCGCGGCGCAGCCCAGGATGAAGCAGCCGGGCGGCCAGTTGCCGAACGGCGGATACAGCGGTTTGCCCAGGCATTCCAGGAGTCCACAGCCCGGGTAGGCCATGGGCCCGAGGCCCAGGGCGGCCATGGTGGCGTCGGGGTTCAGGAACATCGGGTCGGTGATGCTGGCGTCCGGTCGCTGCACGTAGGGTCCCGGGTCGGGCAGGGTCGGGGTGCGGAAGGCCTGGGTGAGGCCGCGCAGGACATCGTGCGGGAAGCTCACGGCCCCACCGGGAACCGTGACACCGGTCCAGCTGACCAGCAGGCCGAGGCTGGGCACGATGAAGTTGTCCTGGCGCATCATCCCGGCCATCTGGAGGGCGTCCGCGGGCAGACCGGGGAACAGGTCGTCGCAGTCGGGGCCGTTGACGGTGATCAGGAACCCATAGCAGGGATTGACGCCGTTGGGCGTGGTGGCCTCGGTCAGATAGCCGGTCGGAATCACCTGGCGGCCATGCCAATTACCGCGATTGACCAGCAGCAGGCCGAGTTTGGCGTAGTCGTCGGGCGGGATCAGCAGGTGGGCGTGCCCGTAGGTGTTGCCGCTGCGGTCGCGCGCCCACAGGTAGTCCGTTGTCCGGATGCCCAACGGATCGAACAGGTTTCGCTGCGCGTAGGCCTGGAAGTCCTCGCCGACGGCCTGCTGGATCACGTACACCAGCAGGTCGACGGCGCGTTGACTGTACTGCCAGGTCTCCCCCTGCGGATGCTGGATCGGCATGGCGAGGGCCTGCGCCACCACGTTCGGGTCGAGCCGGGCCAGCCCGGTGATGCCTTCGGAGGCGATGGCGATCTCTATGCCGGAGGTCTCGGTCAGCAGGCTGCGCACCGTGATCGCGCGATGCTCGGCGTCCCCGAGCCCGTCCGGCAGGTAGTCGCCGATCGGATCGTCCACGCGCAGTACACCTTCACCGACCGCGATCCCCGCCACCATGGACACCACGCTCTTGGTGCCGCTCCACAGATTCCACGGCACCCCGCCCGCACGCGCGTTGCCGGGTCCGCCCGCGATCAGGCAGTTGTTGCGGAATACCTGCACGGTGAAACGGGTGGGGTCGGAGGCGAAGTCAATGGCCCGCCGCAGCGCGGCCGAATCCAGGCCCACCTCTTCGGCTGTCGCGGTCTCGGGCTGTCGGCCGTCGCTGACTTCACAGTGCCGCAGCCCGTCCGGCGTTGCCTCGACGCCCGGCGCGGCAATGCAGGTCAGGGCGGCCGCCGTCACCACAGCCAGGATGCCTGCCAGGAAACGTGTCACCCGATCCTCCGCTCTCCGATGAATCCCTAAGGCTCATCGGAGAATCGGCGGACGCGATTAGCTCTTCCCGACCCGTGAGTTTCTGGGGCGAGGGTTTTCGGGGCAGCGGGCTCAGCGGGTATCGACGGTGGCGAAGGCCGCCCAGATCAGCGGTGAATGCTCGACCGCCCCGGTCTCGCGCCAGGCGGCCAAGTGGGTGCGCTGCCAGGCATTGAGGGCGAGCACGGGATCGGGCGACTCGTGCGCGGAATCGATGGCGCACACCGCTTCCTGGAACGGATGCACGGTGTCGGGGGTGCCCGCGAAGCGGTGGAACGCCAGATCGGTGGGCAGCGGCCAGCGCCCGGCCGTCACCAGTTCCGCGCCGCCGGTGAGCATGGCCGCCACCAGGCCCAGCGGTTCGGCGAACCGGAGGTCTCCGCCGCTCTCACAGGCGATCAGCGCGACCCGGCTCGGGATCGGCCAGATCTCCGGTCCGGTCCGGGCGATCGAATCCGGCGCCGCGGCGAGAGCGTGCGTACCCAGCAGCAGGTCGCGAGCCGAGAGCGGGCGGTGATCCTGGTAGGCGCGTGCACAACCCGCACTGGCGGCGGTGCAGGACAGGTGCAGGGTGGCCGATTCGCTGCGGCCGGATTCGGGGGCGGCGGCGGTGACGTGACCGACGTACAGCAGGCGGGCCGCACCCGCGTGCAGGGCGCGGCTGAGCCAGGCGCGGTCGAGATCGGTGCGGCGGAACGCCTCCGCCGGATCGGCGACGGGTGGGGTGAGGCGGCCGGCGGCGGCATGGCCGGCGACCAGGGCGGCCAGCGGCGCGGCAGCGGAATCCATGCGGCCGAGCACCGATCCGAGTGCGGAGTCGGCGCGGAAGCCGGGCACGCGGGGGTCGAGGACGGCGACCACGGGCAGGCCGCGGGTGTCGGTCCAGGACCGCGCCACCCGGGCGGGCGCGTGCACGATGCCGGGCGGCGCGAGCACGCTGACGTCGGCGATCTCCACCAGGCGCACATCGGGATCGGGGGCGATCAGCTCCCACGGCAATTGCGCTGTGCGCGGGGAAGGCTGGATCCGGATGTGCGGGCGAACACCTCGGACGTAGAGCTCGTGCAGCCGCACTGCCAAGTTGTAGGGCAGGAACACCGATGAGAGATATTGCGCGAGTGCGTTTTCCGCCGCCACTGTCGCGAGTTCACCGGTGGTGAGCGCGGCTTCGAGGCCCCCCGCCACGCCGGGCGCGGGCAGGGCGGCGGCGAAGCGGCTCATGGCGGCCTCGACCTGTTCCTCCGGCACCACGCCGACGCCCGCGGGCGCGCTGTCGTCGGTCCACCGCCAGGTGAGGTAGAGGTCTCCCGCGTCCGCCATCCGGACCTGGACGGTCGGCGTCACGCGGGAATCACCCGGTCGGCGCGGACGCGGCGGCCGTAGCGTTGTTCGGCCGCCTCGAGCCAGCCGGACAGCGCGATATGGCCGTCGGGCGGCACCGCGATCCGGGGCGGCGGGGCGACGGGCAGTCCCGCGCCGGCCGCCACCGCGGCCAGGGCGGTGCCCAGTTGCAGCGCGTCCTGGACCGCGGCCGCCGACTCCGACGGCGGATCGAAGGGCTCGAACAGGTCCAGCGGTGCGGGTGGCGCGGCGTCGAGCCGGTCGATGTCCAAGATTGTTCCCGCGCATTGGTTTTCGATGAGGTCGGCGACCAGCCGGGCGTCCCCGGCGAGGTAGGCGTACCGGAAGGCCAGCCGCAGCGCGGGGTTCACGATGCGCCGGTTCCAGCTGTCGCGTTGCGCGCCGTCGGGCAGTTCGTAGCGGACCGCGTCCAGGGCGAGCGCCGCCGGAACCGCGAGATCCACCGCGCGCGCGAGCAATCCGGGGACCTGTGTGACGAGCGGTTCCAGCAGCCCCGCGTGCCAGTAGTCGAGCTGGGCGCAGTGCAGGCCGAGCCCGCGCACGGCGTAGCTGCCGCGCGCGAGGGCCAGCTCCGACTCCCCGTCCTCGAACCGCCCCGCCGCGAACGCCGTGGTGGCCAGCCGAAGTCGGACGTCGGCGGCGTCGATGACCGCGTGTGATTCCTCGAACCGGTGCAGCGCCTCCCGATACCGGGCCTCGGCCGCGTCGGTCTGGCCCCGCTGTTCGGCGATGAACCCCATGACCTTGCGCCCGATCCCCGCGCGATGCGCCGCCCCCGCCGCTTCGAAATACTCCTGGGCGGCGGCTAGCAGTGGCTCCGCCGCCTCGAAAGATCCTGTCCGCGTGTGCATCAGGGCCAGGTTCTGCCGTGTCTCGGCGACTCCGGCGGGGTCGTCGACCGCTCCGAACGCGGCCAGCGCCTGTCCGGCGAAATCCTGTGCCAGTTCCCAGCGCCCGGTCTCGAAGTGCGCCGCGGCCAGATTCATCAGCGGATGCCCGGCATGCTCGGGACCGAAACGGCGTGCGGCATCCAATGATTCACTCGCGAGGTCCAACGCCCGCCACCACTGCTGCCGATGCAATGCGACCGCCGTCGACGACACCAGACAGGCCAGTCGCAGATCCCCCGGCGCATCGTCGTACCCCAAGGCTTCCCGAGCCCGTTCCAGCGCCTCCTGCGCGCCGTCCAGATCCCCCAGGTTCTGCAACGCCTGCGACAACCCGATCAACGCACCCGGATACATCCGACGTGCGTCGACCGGTATCTGCGACAACGCTTCCCGGAACCGTTCCGCCGCCGCGGCGTGATCCCCCAGCCGATCGGTCACCACGGCCACATCGACCAGCGCGCACAACCGCAGATCCCCGTGCTCGACCTGGGCGGCCCGCTCGAATATCCGCAACCCTTCCCGCAGCTCGCCCCGCTCGACCGCTTCGGCCCCGGCCCGCAATAACGGACTCTCGCCTGCGTCCGGTGTTCCCGATTTACTGCCCTCCGAGCCTGTCACCGCCATGTCAGAAGTCCGAATCCCCTGCCGCAGCGTCGATTTCGGCCAGCAGCGGAGCAAGGTACCCGTCGTCACCGGTCGGCGTGGACGCGGTGCGCAGCCGTGCGGCCGCGAATTCACGAATCCGCTCCCGCAGGGCGAGCGGCCCGGTCACGTCCGGGTCGACTTCCGAGCCCGGCCCGAAACCGGGGACGTGCAGGGCGATGCGCACCTCGGAAGCCGGCGCGGTCAGCGGTGATTCGCCGATCCAGATGTCGCCGCCGGGCCGCAGTTCGATCGTCAGTTCGCCGCGTCCGGTATCGACGCGGGCCCACGGGCGCAGGTGACCGGGAATCTCGGCGGGCAGCCGCGGATGCGCGGCCACGGTGATCGCGACGGTGGTGCTTCCGGCGGCCCGGACCAGCTCCCACGACACCGCGGTCTCGGAGGCGTCGACCAGGCCGGGCGGGCAGTACCGCCAGTCCCAGCCGCCGGTGCCCCGGGCCAGCACCAGGGCGCCGCCGGACCGGTCCGCGTCACCGGCCGCCAGCGCGTAATCCGAGGCACGCGAGGAGCTTTCGACGGTGGACCGGATGCGCGGCGCGATGGCGTCCGCACCGTCCACCAATGATTCACACTCGTCGGTCAGCAGCGCGATGTCGCGGTCTAGCAGCGCCGGGTCGAGGGCCGCGATGCCGTCGAGCATCGACGCCGGCCACCATCGGGACGCCCAGTGCGCGTACGCGAGCCGGCGGGCGCTCACCACGAGTGCGGGGAGCCCGGGGACCGCCGCCGCTTCGGTCAGCCGGTGCCCGGCGGGCTCGAACTCGGCGGGATCCCCGTCGAGTTCGCGGACCTGCGGTCGCACCGCGTCGAGCACGATGGCGACCTGCTCGCCGTATAGCGCCCACACCCACTCTTGGGCGGCGTCGACATCGTCGATGATCGCGACGGGAAGCTCCTGTGCGGCAAGAACATTCCAGGTCAGCAGGCCGCCGATCACTTCCAGCACCATGACCTCGGGGCCGGCGGCGGAACTGGCCGGGGTTCCCGCCGGGACGATGGCGCGAATTCCGTCGGCGTGGCGGCGGATGGTGACGGTCGTGTTCGTCATCCCACCCTCGATTCCAGGTCCTCGGGTTCGGCGGCCGCGATGGCGGCCAGGGCCCGCTTCACGCGCATGCGATGGTCGAGGATGACCGACCGGGCCACGCCGTCCAGCAGGTCCCACAATTCGTCGGTCGCGTAGACCGGAAATTCGCGGACGTCCCGCCCGTGCAGGCGTGGCCACAGCCTGCGCAGGTAGGGACGCCACGGCACACGCAGGTCGGCGGCGATGGCCCCGAGCGGCCCGTCGACGGCGTCGGTGCACACCGCCAGCCGCCGGGCCTGCAGCACATAGGCCTCGCGCTGCCAGCGGCCGTTTATCAGTCGTGCGGCCGCACCGGCCGGGGGTTGGGTTGCGGGCCCGCTGTTTCCGTTCGGGCGGTATCCGTCGCCCAGGGGCCGCAGGGTGACGGCGAGGGTCGCGCCCGCGGCGGCGGCCACCCGCAAGGATTCGTCGAGGAAGGCCCACGGCGCGCAGGCGCGCGCGATCTCGGCGTCGACGAGTTCGGGAATCGGCGGCAGGTCGGCCCGTTCGCTGGAGGCCTGCAGCACGGTGAAGACCCGTTCGTGGATGGTGCGGTCCAGCGGGAGGCCGAGGGTGGCGGTCGCGGCCGACGCGCCGACCCCGGGCGGTTGCGGCAGCGGGTACAGGGTGAGCCCGAGTTCCTGTGCGAGGCTGCCGATTTCCCCGTTCCAGAGGCGGATCCCGGTGTGGGTGCCCACCGAGGCGTCGATGGCGTCCTCGATACCGGCGGGACGGCCGCCGTCGTCGAATCTGGTTGCGGCGCAGGCATCCAGGAGATCCGCGAGCGTCTCCGCGTGGTCGGGGACCTCGGTCAACGGGCGGCGGCGCCAGGCGGTCCCGATAAGTTCGGCCAGCGCCCCGGATCGTGCCGGTTCGGACAGGTATTCCCGCAGGGCCTGGGTGGTGCGCCCGGCGGTGAGCCCGTGGATTTCCCGCAGCGCCGCTTCGGCGGCGGCCCGGTCGCGGATCGGATCGGGCGGCCCGGAGACGGTGGCCAGTTCGAAGCAGCGCTGGAAGTACAGGTCCTGCGCGTTGCCCTCGGTGATGCGCAGTGCGCGCCGCGTCTGTTTGAGCAGGGTGAACCAGGCGGCGGTGGCGGCGAGGACGTCCGCGGCGGCGTGCACCCGGGCCGCGAGCAGCACCGCGCCGTCGGCGGAGAGCATGGCTCCCGCGCACGGCGGGTGCTGGACCGGGCGGATCACCAGGGGGTCGAGGATGAGTTTCACGGTGCGGCGCAGCGGCCCTCCGTGCGGCCCGCTGAGGGGTTCGACTCCGGTCAGGCGGCGCCACACCTCATCCAGCACCATGGCCCGCGGTCGTCGCATTCGCCCAGGTTATCCCAGTTTCCCGGCCGTTCGCGCGCCGGAAGTTGGGATCGGTAGGCGGGGTACGGATTCCTACTGTTCTGGCATCGGTTCCACCCCGGAGCCAGCATCACGAGAACGAGGAATGACCATGAACAGCAAGCCGATCCGCCTCACCACCGCCGTCCTGACCGCGACCGCCGCGGCGGCCCTGCTGGTGACCGGTTGCAGCTCCACCGATTCCAAGTCCGGCTCGCCCACCTCCCCCGCGGCCACCTCGACCGCCGCGGCGCCGGGCAACCAGGCCCCCGCCGGCGGCTCGTCGTCCGCCTCGGTCGACGGCAAGGCGATCAGCGGCAAGTTCGACACCACCTGCGCCAAGCAGGGCGGCAATCTGGCTCTGGCGCTGACCGATCAGAGCAACGCCACCTACGGCACGCTCGCCGCGAGCGCCACCATCACCGGCGACAGCACCGTGCAGGCGGTCGGCATCACCGGCACCAAGGGCGGCGCGAACGGTCAGCCCTACGCGGTGGGTTTCGGCAACGGGATGCCGGGCGGTTCCGCCAAGGTCACCAAGAGCGGCAACACCTACACCGTCTCGGGTGAGGGTGTCGGCGGCGTCGATCTGTCCAACCCGATGGCCGGCCCGAAGACGGAGAAGTTCGAAATCGTCTTCGCCTGCAGCACCGTCGTCGGCGGCTGACACTGAACCTTGTTCGCCCCGCTCGTGCCGTCGGGCACGAGCGGGTCCACCCCACACGACTCGATTCGGAAAGCACCATGAAGAACCAAATCCGTTACACGGTCCTCGCTCTCGGCCTCCTGGCCGTCGGCTACTACGTATGGCACGGCCTCACCTCCGACGACGTCTTCGGCTGGGTCGGCCCGCAGATGGCGCTCCCGATCATCGCCGTAACCATCGTCCCGATCGCGTTCGCCTTCACCGGCGACGGCATCATCTCGGCCTTCACCGGCAACAACAGCTCCGAGTTCCGCCACGGCCTGGTGGGTCTGGGCACCGTGGAGGGCGTCCGTCAGACCGGCGTCTACCTCAACGAGCAGCCGCAGGTACGGATCGACTTCCGGGTCGAGGGCGCGGACGGCAAGGTGTTCGCCTCGCACGCCAAGATGATCGTGCCGCTGACCCAGCTGGCGCTGCTGCGGCCGGGCGTGGTGCTGCCGGTCCGGTATCTGCCCGCCAATCTGGACAAGGTCGAGGTGGACCTCTCGGGTGACACCTCGGCGGCGCAGGAAGCCATGAACGCGGCCATGATCCGCAAGGGCTTCACCACGCCCGCCAAGCTCGATATCGCCCGCCGCGGCCTGTCCGCGCAGGCCGTGGTGCGTTCGCTGTCGGTGCCCGGCGAGATCCGCGACGGCTACACCCGGCTGGACCTGGTCCTGGTGGTCACCCGCCCGGACGGCACCACCTTCGAGACGCGGACCGAGAAGTTCCTGCCCCCGACGGCGGTCGCACTGGTTCAGGTCGGACGCATCGTGGGCGTGCACTACCTGCCCGAGAACGAGCAGGAGGTGGTCCTGTCCCTGCCGGTCAACACCGCCAACTAGCCATGCATACCGAATTTCCCAGAGCCGCAGGCGCAGTCGCCGGCGGCTCTTTTCCATGTTCGGGAACCGTCACGGCCCAATTTCCCGGTGATCACAATAATCCGGAAACGACCTGCCACGAACCCCTGTCCGGTACGCATAATCCAGCGACCAGGTTGCCGAATTGAATTCGAAATGCACTTCTCCAGCACGGAAGAAGGAGCGATGAGAATCGGGCGATTTACCGCAGCCGCCGTCTCGCAGTGGGAGCAACGGTGATCACGGTCGGCACGGCAGCTGCCGACCCCGCACAGGCCGATCCCGGACCGGGTATCGCGGTCCAGGTCGACGAACTATCCCCCCCGCCACCGGCCGCCGATACGGGCGCGCAGCCCGTGGACGACCTGGACACGATACGTCAGTGCAATGCCATCCTCGGCGCGCTCATCGGCGGCGTCATCGGTGGCAGCGGCAGCGCCCTGCCCGGTGCGCTGATCGGCGCCGGCATCGGCGCGATCATCGGCTGGACCCTGCTCACCCCGCCCGGACCTCCGCTGGGGTGCTGGCAGCCGGCGCCGGCGCCGACGACCTGACGGCCGTGGCGGTCCACCTCGGCGTCACGCATTCACGGGCGTGCCGCCGGGGTTACCGCGTGGGGTGACCTCGAGGCGGAAGCCGGTGGGTGTGGTCGCGGTGTGAGTGCGGAAGAACTTGGTGAAGTTGGCCGGGTCGTCGAAGCCGAGGCGGCGGGCGCAGTCGGCGGTGGTGGCGGCCCCGTGCGCCAGTAGTCGTTTCGCTTCGAGGATGACGCGGGCGTTCACGTACTGCTTGGCGGTGGCGGCGGTGGCGGTGTGCACGGCGCGCGAGAGGGTGCGCGGGGAGCAGCCGAGTTGTGCCGCGTACCAGGAGACTTCGCGGGTTTCGGCGTGGTAGCGCTCGACGAGGCGGGCGAAGCGGCCGAAGAGATCGGTGCATCCGGGCACCGCGGGCAGGGCCGCGGCCAGCCGGAGCGTCATCGCGCCCAGGAGGTGGCCGAGGACCGCGGGGTCCGGCCGATCGGCGGCGTACTCCCCGGCCAGGTGGTCGAAGGCGGTGTCGGTCAAGGTGTTCGCGGGCACGATCGGGGGTGTCGACGGGAGCCGGCCGAGGGCCGCGGTGGGCACGAGGTCGGAGCGGACCAGGACGAGATCGCCCTTCAGGTCGGCGATGTCGTCCCAGCGGTGGGTCCAGCCCGGGTGGATCCAGGCGATGGTGTCGGCGGTGAGGTCGTGTTCGGTGAAGTCGACGGTGAGCCGCCCGCTGCCCGCGGTGCAGCGGGCCAGGACGTGGAAGTCGCCGCGAATCATTTCCCGGCCCGCCGCGACCGGCATGCCGCGTAGTCGGTCGAAGTCCAGCAGTTCGAGACCGGTGGGTGCACCGGCCCTCGGCGCGTACCGCGGCGTTCGACTGGGTTGTCCGCATTCGACCATGAGCGTTGCCGAATCTACCGGCCCGGACCGTGTTTGGGGCCCATACCGACGAGGCAAAACAAACCAACGGGCACGATCCGGCGGCTCCGGCGGCGAAAGACGCTCCGGGACCGTCTATTTGATGGCGATCGGGCTGATCGGCGTCCCCACCGCGCCCGGAATCCGCAGCGCGGGCGCGCACAGCAGGAAGTCGTACACGCCGTCCTCGGCACAATCGCGAGACAGCGCTTCCAGGTCCCAGATCTCACCGAGCGGCATGCCCATGTCGCGCAGCGCGAGCATGTGCAACGGCATCATCACCCCGTCCTCCGGGCGGATCACCTCCACGGCCGGGTTGTCCGCGGCGACGGCGGCGATATCGTGCTCGTGCAGCCATTGCGCGCAGCGCCAGCTCAATCCGGGACTGCCGGCGAACCATTCGCCGTGCCGGCGCGTTTCGAGGAAGCGGGTCCACCAGCCGGTGCGCACCACCAGGATGTCACCGGGCCGCAGGTCCACGCCCTGGGCCGCGGCCACGGCGTCCAGCTCCTGCGGGCTGATCACGCTCGCCGGTTCGAGCCGATCCACCCCACGGTGCCGGGCCACGTCCAGCAGCACGCCGCGGCCGACCACGCCACCGTGCTCGGCGATCCGCTCGATCCCCAGCCGGGTCGCGCCGAAGCTGGTGACCGACGCGGCCGGGTAGCCGTTGTAGAGCAGCCCGTCGTAGTACACGTGCGAGAGCGCGTCCCACTGGGTCGAGGATTGCAGCGGCATCATGATGTAGTCGTCGTTGAACCGCATCGGGCCGTGCCTGTACAGCCCGGCGACCTGCGCCTCGGTGGGGCCGCCCCAGTCTTCGAGAAATCCCGCGAGCTCCGCGTCGCCGCCGTCGAGCGACATCAGGTGGATGGGGTTGCGCCGATAGCCGCTCGAGCCCTGCGGCCCGTACGCGTCGATCGGGATGCCGAGCTGAATGGTGCGGCCCTGGCGGGCCCGGGTCGCCGCGTAGGCGATGCGCTCGGGGGTGAGGTGGTTCAGCGCTCCGAGCTGGTCTTCTTCGCCCCAGCGCCCCCAGTTCCGCACGCGCTCACCGGCTTTGCGCCATTCTTCGGTCACCGGACTCCTCCACTTCGACGGGTCGCTCGATGTCTACCCGCTGCGGCGGAACCTGTCGAGGCGGCGTCCGTCGAATGGGCGTCCGGGCCGCTCTGGTTGGATGGGCGCGGTGACCAGCGTTCCCTTCCGTCTCATCGGCGACCTGCGTATGGACCGGGTGATGCCGGCGTGGGCCGAGCAGTTCCCGCCGTACGACACCGTGGTCGGCTACTCGGATCTGGGATACGCGTTCCTGCTGAGCAGCCGCACCGGCGAGTACGGCATCTTCGACCCGTACAGTCCCGGCGTCAAGGACTACGGGGTTTTCACCGAGGTCACCGAATTCGTCAGCCAGGTGTTGTTCGACCCGAACGTCATCACCTACGTGCTGCAGCCGGGGCATGTCGCCGAGATCCGGCGGCGGCTGGGTCCGCTGGACCCGGACGAGGTGTACATCGCCACGCCGTACCCCTTCCTCGGCGGATCCGAGTCGCCGGATTCGTACCAGAAGGGCGGCGTCTGGGTGTTCTTCGATCTGGTGGCGCAGGCGCACGAACAGGATTCGTGAGCAAGCTCCCGTCCTGCGGGTCGGCCGAGCGGTATGGTCGGGTCGTCGTGACACCGAAAGGGAGTGATGGCCATGCCGATTCGTCGCAGGTTCGCGGTCGCGGTCCGGCGGGCGGCACTGGCCGCGGGCGCGCTGGGCGCGTGCGCCGCCCTCACCGCGACGGCCGCACCGGCGGTGGCCGACAGCGCTGACCTCGGACGGCTCTCCGGTATCGAATTGCTCGACCGCGCATGGTCTTTCGACCAGGCCGCGATCTCCGTGGGCTTCACGTACTCGACCGTCGATCAGCGGGACAACCGGGCCCCGGCGAGCGCCGCGCTGTATCTGCCGCCGGGTTCGCCGCCCGCGGGTGGCTGGCCGCTGGTGGTGTGGGCGCACGGCACGGTCGGAATCGGCAATGACTGCGCGCCGTCACACCGGCCGCAGTCGGAGCGGAATCGCACCTATTTCAACGCGATTCTCGAGCACGGCTATGCGGTGCTCGCTCCCGACTATCAAGGCCTCGGCACCGGCGGCAGGTTCAGCTACTACAACGCCACCGTCGAGGGCCGCTCCCTGCTCGACGCGGTCACCACCCTGCGCGGGCTGCCCGTCCCGGTCTCGCAGCACTGGGTGCTCATCGGCCAGTCCGAGGGCGCGCACGCGGTCATGAGCGCCGCCGCCCTCTCGGCCCGGAACCCGGTCGCCACACCGGGACTCACCGGGGTCATCGCCACCGGCCTGCGCACCGATCCGGCGACCAGCCTGCGCGAGATGTTCCGCCGCACCTCGACCGGCTCCGCGAATCAGGTCGGGTACGCGGGCTACTACCTGGCCGCGCTCGAGGAACTCGAGCCGGGCAGCGTCACCCCGTACCTCTCCGACTTCGGCCGGCAGTACGTGGAAAAGGCTGCCACCGAATGCCTTTCGGCCCTGGTGGCCGACGCGGAGGGCCGCCGTCCCGCGGCGCTGGTCGCCGACCCCGACAACCCGACGCCGACCTTCGAGTCCGCCATCCGCTCCCTGGTCTCCTACCAGGAGGATCTCGTCCCGGCCGATCTCCAGATCGGTTACGGCACCGCCGATATCGACGTGCCTCCGACCGACACGCCCGCCTACGGCCCCCGGTTGCAGGCGCACAACCCGTGGTCCAAGGTCACCGTCACCGCCTACCCCGGCCAGGATCACAGCGGCGCGTTCCTCGCCTCCCTGCCCGATGCGCTGACCTTCCTCGGCACCCACCTGCCCTGAACCGTGCGACCGGACGGTCGGTTCACCCCTCCCCCATCGGAATCCGGATGCCCTGCTCGCCGGCGACCTGCTCGGCGCGCGGATATCCGGCGTCCACGTGGCGGATGACGCCCATGGCCGGGTCGTTGGTGAGCACCCGCTCCAGCTTCTGCGCGGCCAGCGGCGTCCCGTCGGCGACGGTGACCTGCCCGGCGTGGATGGAGCGCCCCATACCGACGCCGCCACCGTGGTGGATGGACACCCAGGTCGCCCCGGAGGCGGTGTTGACCAGTGCGTTGAGCAGGGGCCAGTCGGCGATGGCGTCGGACCCGTCGGCCATGGCCTCGGTTTCGCGGTAGGGCGAGGCGACCGAGCCGCAGTCGAGGTGGTCGCGGCCGATCACCAACGGCGCGCTCACCTCGCCCCGGGCGACCAGCTCGTTGAAGCGCAGTCCGGCGGCCTGGCGTTCGCCGTAGCCGAGCCAGCAGATGCGGGCGGGCAGGCCCTGGAACGCGACCCGGTCGCGGGCCAGCCGGATCCAGCGGGCCAGCGATTCCTGTTCCGGGAACAGGTCCAGGACGGCCCGGTCGGTGGCGGCGATATCGGCCGGATCGCCCGAGAGCGCGACCCAGCGGAAGGGTCCCTTGCCCTCACAGAAGAGGGGGCGGATGTAGGCGGGCACGAAGCCGGGGAAGTCGAAGGCCCGCTCGTATCCGGCCAGCTTCGCCTCGCCGCGAATCGAGTTGCCGTAGTCGAAGACCTCCGCGCCCCGATCCAGGAAGCCGACCATGGCACCGACGTGCAAGGCCATGGATTCGCGGGCGCGGCGGGTGAATTCGTCGGGCTTGCGCCCCGCGTAGTCGTCCCAGTCCTCGAGCGCGATGCCGATCGGCAGGTAGGTGAGCGGGTCGTGGGCCGAGGTCTGGTCGGTGACGATGTCCACCGGGATCTCCCGGCGCAGCAGTTCGGGCACCACCTCGGCGGCATTGCCGATGAGTCCCACCGACAGCGGCCGCCGCGCGGCCTTGGCGGCGAGCACCCGGGTCACGGCATCGTCGATATCGTCGGCGATCTCGTCGAGGTAGCGGGTCTGCAGGCGGCGCCGGGCATGGCGCGGATCGCATTCGACGCACAGCGCCACCCCGCCGTTCATGGTCACGGCCAGCGGTTGCGCGCCGCCCATACCGCCCAGACCGGCGGTCAGGGTGAGGGTTCCGGCGAGGGTGCCGCCGAATCGCTTGGCGGCCACCGCCGCGAAGGTCTCGTAGGTGCCCTGGAGGATGCCCTGGGTGCCGATGTAGATCCAGGAGCCCGCGGTCATCTGCCCGTACATGGTCAGCCCGGCCGCCTCCAGCCGCCGGAATTCCGGCCAGTTCGCCCAGTCCGGAACCAGATTCGAGTTGGCGATGAGTACCCGGGGCGCCCATTCGTGGGTGCGCAGGACGCCGACGGGTTTGCCGGATTGCACCAGTAGCGTCTCGTCCTCGCGCAGGTCGAGCAGGGTGCGGGCGATGGCGTCGAAGCAGGGCCAGTCGCGGGCGGCCTTGCCGGTGCCGCCGTAGACGACCAGGTCCTGCGGCCGCTCGGCCACCTCGGGGTCCAGGTTGTTGTGCAGCATGCGCCAGGCCGCCTCGGTCTGCCAGCTACGGGCGGTGAGCGTGCTGCCGCGGGCGGCGCGGACGGTCCTGGTCATGCCGAAACCCCTTGCCCGAGCAGGTGATCCATCGCGCCGGAGCCGACCAGTTCGGTGACCGCGGCGATGTCGGGGGCGAGGTGGCGGTCGGGCCCGGGTCCGGGCACCCGGGTGCGGACCAGGTCCCGCAGCTCCGCGGTCACCGGCGCGGGCCGCAGCGGCGCACGGAAGTCCAATGCCCTTGCGGCGGTGAGCAGTTCGATGACGAGCACCGTCGTCAGCCCGTCGATCGCGCGCCGCAGTTTGCGGCCCGCCGTCCAGCCCATGGACACGTGGTCCTCCTGCATGGCGCTGGAGGGAATGGAATCCACCGAGGCTGGCACCGCGCACCGCTTCAGGTCCGACACGACCCCGGCCTGCGTGTACTGCGCGATCATGTAGCCGGAGTCGACTCCGGGGTCCGCGGCCAGGAACGCGGGCAGCCCGTGGGAGCGGTGCACGTCCAGCATCCGGTCGGTGCGCCGCTCGGCGATCCCGGCCACGTCGGCGGCGGCGATGGCCAGGAAGTCGAGCACATAGCCCACCGGTGCGCCGTGGAAGTTGCCGTTGGACTCCACCCGTCCGTCGGCCAGCACGACGGGATTGTCTATGGCGGAAGCCAATTCGCGGTCGGCGACGGTCTCGGCGTGGGTGAGGGTGTCGCGGGCCGCGCCGTGCACCTGCGGCGCGCAGCGCAGCGAGTAGGCGTCCTGCACCCGCGGGCAGTCCTCGCTGCGGTGGCTGGCAACGATCTCCGATCCGGCCAGCGCGGCCCGCATGTGCGCCGCCGACACCGCCTGCCCGGGATGCGGCCGCAGGCGTTGCAGGTCCGCGGCGAAGACCCGGTCGGTGCCGAGCAGCGCCTCCACGCTCATGGCGGCGGTCAGGTCGGCCAGGTCGAGCAGCCGGCGCAGGTCCGCGGCGGCGAGCACCAGCATGCCGAGCATGCCGTCGGTGCCGTTGGTGAGTGCCAGGCCTTCCTTCTCCGCCAACGTGATCGGGGTCAGCCCGTGTTCGGCCAGCGCGGGCGCGATGGGGCGCGGGCCGTGCGGGCCGAGGACCGAGCCCTCGCCCATCAGCGCCAGCGCCACCGCCGCGAGCGGGGCCAGATCGCCCGAGCAGCCCAGTGAACCGTATTCCGGCACCACCGGAATCAGTCCGCTGTCCAGCAGGGCGGCCAGCGCACGAGCGGTCTCGGGCCGCACCCCGGTGTGCCCGGACAGCAGGGTGCGCAGCCGCAACAGCATCATGGCCCGCACCACTTCGGGTTCGACGGCCGCGCCGGCGCCGGCGGCGTGCGAGCGAATCAGCGAGCGCTGCAGGTCGATTCGCCGATCCGGGGGTATGTGCCGCAGCGCCAGCGCCCCGAATCCGGTGGACACGCCGTACACCGGCCGATCGCTGTGCGCGAGGTCGTCGATCTCGCGGCGCGTCCGGGCCAGCGCCGCCAGCGCCGCCGCGTCCACGTCCACCCAGGCGTGGTGGCGGGCCACCGCCACCACCGCCGCCCGTGTCAGGGGTCCCGCTCCCACCGGTACCCGCTCGGTTCCGATTCGCGTCATGGGCATCATTCTGTCGGGTTGCCGCTAAGCTGCGCGTTTCCCTCTGGGGCGCGCCGCCGATTGTTACCATCGGCCTGGATGTCGAGGGAGGTGGTGTCTGAGCACAATCGAGCTCCGGTTGGCGTGGATCCGTTCCGGCCCAACCCCGCTCGGGTGTACAACTACATGCTCGGCGGCAAGGACAATTACGACGCCGACCGCGCGTACGGCGATCGAATGCTCGAGGTCGCGCCCGATACAAGGTGACCGCCTGGCACAGCCGGCGCTTCCTGCTGCAAGCCGTCGGCCTCGCGGCCGAAGCGGGCATCCGCCAGTTCGTGGATATCGGCGCGGGCATTCCGATCTCGCCGAACGTGCACGAGGTGGCGCAGGCGATCGAGCCGACCGCGATCGTCGCGTCCATCGATTTCGATCCCGTGGTGTACGCCCACAGCAATGCGTTGCTGACCGGTGCGCCGGGGGTGACGCCGATCCTCGCCGACATCCGCGAACCAGACAAAGTTCTCGAATTGGCCAGTAGTGAAGCCGGAATCGACTTCTCGCAGCCGGTAGCCATCCTGATCGTCGGCGTCCTGCATTTCGTCATGGACGACGAGCAGCCGTTCGACGCGGTGGCCCGCCTGCGAGCGGCCATGGCGCCCGGCAGCCTGCTCGTCATCCAGCACGCCTCCATCAACACCCACCCGTTCTTCAAGAACGCGGCCTCCGTCCATGCCACGAACAGCCCCTCGCAGCCCGATTTCCGCCCGCCGGAACGGGTGCGGGAGTTCTTCGACGGCTTGGAGCTGCTGCCCCCGGGTCTGGTCCCCGCCAACGAGTGGCTCGCAGGCAACCTGAGCCCGACCAGCCTCGTCGTCCTCTGCGGTATCGGCCGAAAGAACTGAGCCGCAGCCCATCCCGCTCGCTGGAAGGGAAGTCCTCACGTGCACACCAAGTTCCGGGCGCTGGCCGTCAGCGCCGCCGCGACGCTGCTGTGCTTCACCCCGGGCATCGCCCAGGCCGACAACGCGACAACCGGCGCCTGCCAGGATGTCAGCTTCCCGGTGTCACAGGGCACGCTGGCGGGGACGCTGTGCCTGCCCGACGGGCCCGCCACCGCGGTCATGATCCTGATGTCGGGCTCCAACTACAACCATGTCTACTGGGACTTCCCGTACGAGCCGGACACCTACAATTTCCGGCAGGCCATGAACAAGGCCGGATACGCGACCCTGGTGGCGGATCGGCTCGGCAACGGCTCGAGCAGCCGGCCGCCCAGTGTCTCGCTGACGGCCACCGCCACCGCCGACGCCCTGCACGTCATGGTGCAGTCGCTGCGCGCCGGATTGGCGGGCAACGCTCCCTTCGCCAAGGTCGTCACCGTCGGGCACTCGCTGACCTCGAGTACGTCGATCATGGAGGCCATCGGCCATCACGACGTGGACGGCGTACTGCTGACCGGCTATTCGCACGTGCTCAGCGTCCCCGACGTGCTCGGTGTCATCAGCAGCTACTATCCGGCCGCCGACGATCCCGGATTCGCCGGGCGCGGTTACGATTCCACCTATCTGGTCACCCGTCCCGGCGCGCGCGCCGCCGACTTCTACGGCCTGAATCCGGACCCCCGGGTGGTCGCCCTGGACGAGGCCACCAAGGAAACCTTCTCGCTCACCGAGTATCCCGACGGCCTGCTGGCCACCCTGCCCGGCGAGACCAGCCTGATGACCGCCCCGGTGCTGCTCGTGGACGGTAGCCACGACCGCATGGTCTGCGGGGCGGGCTTCGCCGCCTGCGCCGACAGCGCCACCCTGCAGGCCACCGAGAGCCCGTTCTTCCCACCGGCCACGCGACTGCGCACGTACGTGCTGCCCGACAGCGGCCACGCCATCAACCTCGCCCCGAACACCCGCGACTACCACGCCGTCGTCATCGACTGGATGAAGTCGGTCGTGGGCTGAGACCCTCCGACATCGTGCCCTGCGATATCGGGCACGGGAATTGACCGGCGCTCAGCCCGCTGCAGCGAGGAAGTCGGCGCGGGCGACCATAGGCGTCGGCGATCACACGGGGGCGACGCCCCAGTCCGCAGGCGCTGGCCACACCGTCGACCGGACGTCCCAGCGCGGCCTCGATCGTGCGCAGCGTCTCGATTTGCACTGTCTCGGTGTGGCCTTCGTGCACGAGTCCGGCGTGGAAGCGAGTTCCGGCGGGCAGCCTCAGACCCGCCAGCGGCGCGTAGCAGGCCGGGTCGGTGGACGGCGGGATGTCGCCGGCCGCCAGCGGGCCGTGCACGAACTCCAGCGACCGACCCGAAGGCCACTGCCGGACAATCGAATTCGCCAGCACCACCAGCGGTTCGGTGTTCCGCAGGGTGGTCCGGGCCTTGTTGTTCATGCTGCCCAGACACAGGTGCACGCCGATGCGGGTACCCGGCGGGGTCGCCGCGGCCATCTCGGCGATGCCGCGGCCCAGACCCAGCGCGGCCTCGACGGGCCGGTGCACGGGCTGGGCCGTGGCCATCAGCACCATTTCGGCGGTGGCCTCGAACTGGATGACCACGTCGTCGCCGGCCAGCGCGCGAATGGCTTCGACATCGCGAATACTGGCGTCCTCGAACGCCTTCCGGTATCGCCGCACCCCGCTGCGGCCCATGGCGATGAAGGCCATCGTGAACGCGGTGGGCATGCCGATCTGCAGTGACAGTTCGGGTAGATCCCGTTCCGCGCGCAGGGCTCGGAAGATCGGCAGCGCCTCCTCGGCCTCACCCAGGTAGCCCAGGTCCATCAAGTCCCCGGTCAAATGCACGCCCCGCGCGGCGCGGTGAATGGTGCGCTCGTGACTGGAGCGCCACGGACCGTTCCGCTTCACCTCCAGCACCCCCTGCGCCACCAGATCCGCGACGATCGGCTGGATGTACCGCTCGTAGCGGCGGGTCTCCCCGGTCGGCAGCGTGCGTAGCCGCGGGCCCGCGCCGTCCAGCATCGCCCGCATCGCATCGCTCGTGCTCTCGGCCGGAAAGCTACCGACGAAGTGCACATTTCGCGCGCCCATACCGTGCATCGTAGATCTTCGAACGGGCAGGTCGCGGGTGTTCCAGTGGCGGAAACCCCGCGCGCCACCGGGGGCTTGGCGAATAATCCGCGATGAGTTTCGCGGATGGTGTGGCTAGCATCGGCGTTCGTGCGTTCAGTTTTCGGGGGAAGTTTTCACATTCGACTGATCGCCCTCGTGGCGGGGGTGGTCGGTGTCGTTCTTGCGGTGCTGGTGCCGCTGCTGCCGGTACGGCAGGATCGGGCGAGCATCGATTGGCAACCGGCACAGGCGCTTCAACTGACCGCCCCACTGGTGGACTACGTCCCCCTGTCGATGGACCTCCGAATCCCCTGCGCCGCACTGCGCGACGTGCCGACCGGGACGGTCTTGTCCACCGCGCCCACCCAGGCCCCCGGCGCGGCCGCCAAAGCCCTGATCGCGCGCGTCGAAGACCTACCCGGCAGCGGCCGCACCCTGTCGGTGACACTGCGGAACGTTCCCCTGATCACCGCCTCGGTCTTCCAGATGACCGGCGTCGGAACAGCTTCCGACGCGGCGATCACCACACCATCGGCCGTCACGACCGCGGCCGGAAACACACCGACGCCCACACCCGGGGCCACACCGCCGGACGCGAAACCGGCCACGGTGACGCCACCGACAGGATCCGCTCCGCCCGCGGGCTCGAGGCTGCCCCAAGGCGGAACACCGCCTGCCGGTCCGACATCGCCGGATGGTCCGACCCCACCCGCAGGGCCGACGCCACCGGCCGGTTCCGCACCGCCGACCGGTCCGACACCCCCTCCCGGCCCGACCGCACCGACGGGGCCCACGCCACCGACCGGACCGACACCGCCCGCCGGGCCCACACCACCGGCGGAGCCGACACCACCGGCTGGGTCGACGCCATCTACCGGGCCCACACCCCCGCCGGCGGCCACGCCGTTGCCGCCTGCCGGTAGCACCGACTCGGGCAGCGGCACCACCTCCGTGCCCGGCTCCGGGGCCGGATCGACGCCGAACATCGTGCCGCACAACGGTTGCGACGCACTCGTCGTGCATTCGAGCGCGAGTGGGACGACCGCGGAGCTGACGGGACTCAGCAAGCCGGACGGGAAGCCGTTCCGGGCTGCGCTCACCGAGGACGTACGGCCGCAGATCGTGGGCGTGTACACCGATCTGGATCGGGCCCGGCTGGGAGATGCCTCGCTGCACGCCGAGGTGGATTCGCGGTTCTCGTCGCGGCCGAGTGCGTGGAAGCTGGCGGCGATGGCGGGGGCGGTGCTGTGCACGCTGGTCGCGTTGATCTGCCTGTATCTGATGGATGCGGCGGATGGGCGGCGCAGGCGGCGATTCCTGCCCGCACGGTGGTGGCGGTTCACGCTCACCGATGCGGTTGTGGTGGGGACGTTGGGTGTTTGGCATGTGATCGGGGCCAATACCTCCGATGACGGTTACATCCTCACCATGGCGCGGGTGTCGAAGTCCGCGGGCTATACCGCCAATTACTACCGCTGGTACGGGGTCGCGGAGGCGCCGTTCGGGTGGCCGTACGAGCTGTTGGCGCAGATGACCCGGGTCAGCAATGCCAGTGTGTGGCTGCGATTGCCCGCACTGCTGGCAGGGGTGCTGTGCTGGTGGGTGATCAGCCGGGAGGTGCTGCCGCGCTTGGGTTCCCGGGTACGGTCGGGAACCGCGCCGCGGTGGACCGCCGCGTTGGCGTTCCTGGCCCTGTGGCTGCCGTACAACAACGGTCTGCGGCCTGAACCCTTCATCGCGTTGGGCGCCCTACTGACCTGGTATTCCATCGAGCGCGCCATCGCGACGCGACGCCTGCTGCCCGCCGCGGTGGCCGTGCTCGTCGCGGCTTTCTCGCTGGCGGCGGGTCCGTCCGGATTGATCTGCCTGGCCGCGCTTTTCGCCGGTTCCCGGCGGGTGCTGTTCGTCCTGGTCGCTCAGGTGCGAGCCACGTCCGGCGGGTTCCTGGGCTACCTCGCGCGCATCGCCCCCGTGCTGACGGCGGGCACGCTGGTCTTGACGGTGCCCTTCGCCGATCAAACCCTGGCGTCGGTGGCGGAGGCCACCCGGGTGCGAAAGCTGGTGGGCCCGGACTTCTCCTGGCCCGATGAGCCGGCCCGCTGGATCTCCCTGCTGTCGCTGACCCCGGACGGTTCCCTGTCCCGCCGCTTCGGCGTGCTCGCCATGGTGCTCTGCGCGGCGGTATGCCTCGCGGTGGCGCTGCGCAAGGGTGGCCGGATTCCGGATACCGCGCGCGGCCCGGCGGCCCGGGTGCTCGGCATCGCGGTGATGTCGCCGCTGCTCATGGCCTTCACCCCGACCAAGTGGACGCATCACTTCGGCGTCTACGCCGGACTGGCGGGCGCACTGGCGGCGGTGACGGCGGTCGCGGTGGGCGGCAACGGCATTCGGCTGCGATACCTGCGCACACTGTTCGCAGCGGCGGTCCTGTTCCTGGTGGCGTTCTGCTGCACCGGCTCGAACGGCTGGTGGTACGTCTCCGGGTACGGGGTGCGCTGGCCCGATCGCGCACCACAGCTGGGCGGCGTCGGCCTGGCCTCGCTGATCTTCGGCCTGGGCGCGCTGTGCCTGGCCGTGGCCGCCTGGCAGTACTATCGCGAGCCGTTCCGGTCGGCCGGAAATGTCACGGCGGCCACACCTTTCGACCGCGTCGCGATCCGTCCGCTCACCGTCGCGGCAGCCGTCCTCGTGGTGTTCGAGGTGGCGACCATGGCATCCGCGGCCTGGAACCAGTATCCGGCCTATTCGGTCGCCCTCTCGAATATCCGTGCGCTGGAGGGCAAACCGTGCGCCTTGGCCGATGACGTCCTGGCGGAAACCGACACCGCGAATTCCCTCCTACAGCCCTACACCGGTTCCGCGGCCGACGGACTCGCCGCCGACAACGCCGGATTCACGGCCAACGGAGTCGGTGACCTCGCCCCCGACGGCGGAGGTCCCGGCGGCGGCCAGGGCGGCGGTGCGGGTGGCGGCCGAAAACAACCCACTCCCCCGCCCGGCGGCAAGCCCGACGCCGAACCCGGCATCAACGGCAGCACGGCCGCCCTGCCCTACGACCTGGATCCCAAACGGACACCCGTCCTCGGCAACTACACCACCGACCACCCCCGTCCCGCCCACCTCACCACCCAGTGGTATCGCATGGACTTGGCTGCGGTGCAACAGGATTCCAGCTACAGCGTCTTGGTCCTGACAGTGGCCGGACATGTCGCGGGCGAACAGGATGGCCACCTCGTGGACGGCGCCCGCCTGCGCGTCGAGTTCGCGCACCGCGCCGACGACGGCACCGTTCAAACCCTCGGCGACCTGACCCCGCCCACGGTCGGCGGCGCACCCGGCTGGCGGAACCTCCCCATCGCACTGGACCGAATCCCCGCCCACACCAATGCCGTTCGGCTGACGGCGACCGCGGACGACCCCACCGGCAAGCAGTGGCTCGCCATCACCCCGCCCCGCCTCCCGCGCCTGGCCACCGTGGACGCGGTCGTCGGCCACGACACCCCGGTCCTCACCGATTTCCATGTCGGCCTGGCCTTCCCGTGTCAGCACCCGTTCGACCACCGCGACGGCGTGGCCCAGCTGCCCGCCTGGCGGATCCTGCCCGACAAACTGAACGCCCAGGTCGCCGACACCTGGCAGGGCGATTCCGGCGGCGGCCCGCTCGGCTGGTCGGATCTGCTCGTCCGCGCCCATCCCGTCCCCGCCTACCTGAATCACGATTGGACCCGCGACTGGGGCGAACTACAGCAGCTCACCCCGTACGTCGACGCCCCCGCCGCCCCGGTCACGGTCCGGGTCGAGACCCGTTGGGGCTGGGCGGACGATGCGCCGATCCGCACCGACCCGGCCCGGTCCCCGTAGCCCGCGCGGCGGGAAGCCTATAGTCGATCGATGACCTTTCGAAGCGAGAGCAGCACGGTCCCGTCGGCTCTGCTGAACGACGGAAATGCCATTCCGACGTTGGGTTTCGGGGTGTTCCAGGTGGCCGACGCGGAAGCGTTCGACGTCGTCACCGCCGCGCTCGCGACCGGCTACCGCAGTATCGACACCGCCGCCATCTACGGCAACGAGGTGGAGGTGGGACACGCGATCCGCGAGTTCGGCCTGCCCCGCGACGAGGTCTCGGTGACCACCAAGCTGTGGAATGCCGAGCAGGGCTACGACTCCACGCTGCGCGCCTTCGACGACAGCATGAACCGCTTGGGCCTGGACTTCCTGGACCTGTACCTCATTCACTGGCCGGTGGCCGCGGCCGACCGGTTCGTGGACTCCTTCCGGGCGTTGCAGACCCTCAAGTCGCAGGGCCGCGTCGGATCCATCGGCGTCTCCAACTTCACCCGCGACAACCTGGCCCGGGTCATGGGCGAGACCGGTGAGATCCCCGCGGTGAACCAGATCGAACTGCATCCCCACCTGGCCCAGACCGAACTGCGCGCCTTCCACGCCGAGAACGGCATCGCCACCGAGGCCTGGAGCCCGCTCGGCCGGGGCGCGGACCTGAAGGATCCCGCCGTCGTGGAGGTCGCCGGCGAGACCGGCCGCTCTCCCGCCCAGGTCATCATTCGCTGGCACCTGCAGCTGGGCAATCTGGTGATCCCGAAATCGGTGACCCCGTCCCGCATCCGGGAGAACTTCGACGTCTTCAGCTTCGAGCTGACCTCCGACCAGATGCACCGCATCACCGCCTTGGATCAGGGCACTCGCATCGGTCCCGACCCGGACGCCTTCACCTACGGTCTGGACGTCTGACCAGAGTTCCGGGAACCGGTCCGCTGAGCGGGACGACCCTGACGCCTCTCTCCGAAAGTACCCGCCGCCGACCGGCTTTCCGGTCGGCGGCGGGTTCTTTCGGTTCCGCTAGTTCTGCGGCGGCGGGCCGCTCGGCGGCTGGCCGCCGCCGGGGCCGTTCGGCGGTTGAGCGCCGCCCGGACCGTCACCGGGCGGCGGGGTCGGTTGCGCGCCCGGAGGCAGTGGCTTGCCGATGTGCTGGGCCAGGTCGGGCAGCATGCGGTTGGCGACCTGCTCCCAGTTGCCCCAGTTGTGCACTCCGATGCTCGGGAAGTCAAAGCTGACGTTGTCGTAGCCGAGCGTCTGCAGGCGGGACTGGAAGGCCTTGGTGTTGGCCAAGGCGATGCCTTCCAAGGGCATGCCCTGGATGACGGCGTCCGCCGAGGACAGGTCCTGCTGGGCCGGAACCCCGCTGCCCGCCGCGATGTAGAGGCGGGTGTTGTTCTCGATCAGCTTGGGCGCGAAGCCGTACGGGTCCATGCGCCGCCATTTGGCGCTGTCGGCGCCGGCCATCGAATCGATGTTGTAGCCGCCCGCGGCGAGCAGCGCCAGGCGCAGCGCCTCCCGCATGCCGGGCGCGGCCATCGACAGGTAGCCCGACATCGAACCGGCGTAGACGAACTGGTCCGGGTGATAGGCGGCCATCAGCAGCGCGGCGCTGCCGCCGCTGGACAGGCCGAAGATGCCGTTGCGAGAGTCGCTGAACCCCAGGCGATCCCGCAGCGCGTCCCGCAACTCCTGGGTGAGGAAGGTTTCCCACCGATAGGTGTAGGACTTGCCCGAGGACTCGTCCCAGCCCGCGATCGCCGAACCGGAGTCGCGGCTGGGGAACAGCGCGGCGTCGGGGTTGACGCCGCCGAAACTGCTGGGGGCGTCCCAGTCCTGATAGAAGCTGGACTCGCCGCCGACCGGCAGCACCACATTGATATTGAATTTGGCCAGGGCGGCGGGGATCTCGGTGTGCAGCTCCCAGCCGTTGTAGTCGTTCTGGGCGCGCTCGCCGTCGAGCAGGTACACCACCCGATCGGTATTGCCGTCCGCCGCCCGCACGATCCGGGACTTGATCGACCCCATGCTGGAGTCGACATAGAAGTCGAACGCCTTCGGATTCGGTTCCGCCACAGCCGGTCCCGCCGTCCCCGCCGCGAACGGCACGACGGCGGCCACCGCGGCCCCGACCAGGCCCCGCTTGGCCCATCCACCCCGCATATGTTGTTGTCGCCTTTCTGTTCCCACGACCGAGCCGTCCCACGACCGAACCCGGTCGCTCCCCTCGATCTCCCCCGCTCGCCGTTCCCGGCGCGGCGGTCCACCGGGCAGCATATCCGGTGCGTGGCCGAGGGTCGCCCCGAATACCGTTGCGGCCCAGCCGGGATCGAATCAGGCGGTGGCGACGGCGTGCGCCAGCATGCCGGCGTCGTGTGCGCACACCATCAGCAGGTCCGGCCCGCTCGCCCGGTACAGCTCGGCCAGGCGCGCCTGATTGGCGTACATGACCGTGCGGTCGTGGGCGAGCAGGTACTCGGCCAGCGCGTGCGCGCGCGGCACTGTCGACCCGTCCACCCGGCCCGGGTGCAGGAAAGCGTCGCCGCAGTGCAGCACCCAGCGGTGACCGGCGTCGACGGCGACCGCGGCGTGCCCGCGGGTGTGGCCGGGCATGGGGATCAGCACGATGCCCGGGCTGATCCCGGTCATCTCCTGCGCGGTGAACCCGCGCCAGCTCTCCCCGTCCGCCGCGTATTCGACGATCGTCGGCCCGTGCGCCCACTGCCCCGGCCGGAACCGGGCGCGTTCACGCCAGGACGGCTCGTGGATCGCGCCCAGCGCCTCGGCCGCGGTGAGGTGCAGGGTGGCGTCCGGGAAGTCGGCGAGCCCGCCGATGTGGTCGCCGTCGAGATGGGTGGCGATGACGTGGCGGACATCCTCGCGCCGGAATCCGAGGTGCTCGAGCTGCCGCACCGCGGTCTCGGCGGGATCTAGCACCGGTCGATTGAATCTCCGCGAGATGCCCAGACGCCCTGCGGGATCGGCGATGTCGGCCAGTCCGAAACCACTGTCCACCAGTACCAGACCGTTCTCGGTCTCGATCGCCAGTACGTGACAGACCAGTCTCGCGGACGGCAGGCGCACGGTGCCGCAGTTGAGGTGGTGAACCTTCATGAAAGGGAGCCCCTTTCGAGTCGGAGAGAGCTGTTCGCTATTGCCGACACCTAATCAGATCGGCGACCGCCGTACCCCGAAGATCTTGTTAACCGAACCGAAAGGCCCCTTGCGAATCCTGATCTCCGAGAGAAAGGGGCGGGCATGGAGGTGTTGATTCCGATCCTGGGCGTCTTCCTGGGCGGACCGTTGGTGCTGGTGATCGTGCTGGCATCCATAACGTCCCGAATCGAACGAGATCGGAAGGCCCGGGTGCGGCAGTGGGCGATCGCCAACGGCTGGCGGTTCCAGGAGCGGGCCTATGCCCCCTGGACCAACCGGCTACCCGGCCGCAATCGTCTCGGTCTCGGCGTCACCGTGACCGGGATGATGGGCGGACGGTGGGTGACGGTCGCGGAGTATCACTACCAAACGACCTCGAGCTCGGGTGATTCCACGACCACACACACCCACCGCTACGTGGCCGTGCTGGTTCTGCTGGATCGGCCACATCCTTGGCTCGCAGTCCGGCGGCGCGGGCTGATGTCGCAGTTCGGGCGAGCTCTGTTCGGCGACAAGCCGACCGCGACCGGCAATGTCATGTTCGACTCCCAGTACCGGGTCGAGGCGGCGGACGCGGGACATGCCAAGGCCATGGTCAGCCCGCCGCTGATCGCCGCGCACATCGCGGGCATGGTGCCGCAGTGGAGTCTGGTCGGCAATGAACTGCTCGCCTACGCACCGGCGGGAGTATTCAAGGACCCGAACATGATTCCGGGCTACGCGGGCCCGTTGATGCACGTGGCCGATCTGCTCGGCCCGGTCGATTTCTCCGGACCGTCCGACCGCTGATCGCCACTGCCGGTGGACTGTTCGGCCGCTTCGACGGTGAACTCGGCACTGCGCCCGCGCGCATCCAACCGGCCGTCGCCCCAGCTGGCACCGCCGTAGACATCGATCTCGATGGCATACGCGCCGGCGGCCAGCGTCGGCGGCAGCTCGACCGAGGCCCGATCCAACCCGTCGACCAGTCCCAGATAGGTACGGGCCGACGGGGATCGGAGCGCCACCAGGAAAATACGCGCGGACTCGAATCGAGGAGATGCGGCCGCGCCCGCGGTCCACCGCACCCGCAGCGATCGATGCGCCGGATCGGTGAAATCGACGGTCACGCCCAGCACGAACCGCTGCTCGACTCCTGACCGGGATTTCACCGCCGCCTCCTCGCCACCTGGATCCTTCTACGATCCAGGCTGACACGCTCCCGGATCCGAGGCAATCAGTCCAGTGTCACCCGCACGCTGACCCGGCCGTTGTCGCGCTGCGTGACCGCGTGCCCACTGCGATCGACCCCGCCGAGGTGCAGCGAGATCGGCCCGCCCTCACCCAGGAAGTTCCGCCACCACGTCTTCTTGTCCGGCATGGCGACCCCGATCACGATGTCGTCCCCGGACCGCACGTACCCCACCGGAATCGAGAACGTCTTACCCGACCGCCGACCCTGGTAGGTGATCACGACCAGCCCACGCCCGACGAACGAGCCGATCACCGGAAGCTTGGTCAACGCCACCATGCCCGCATTGAAACCGTTCCCGATCAGTGCCACAACATTTTTCATGGTCCTGCCCTCCTTGTCGGGGGCACGGTAACACTCGGCGCGCGGCGACCTAGTGCATGACGGTGGTCTGGGCGATGATCGCCGAGCCCATCCAGCGGCGCAGGTAGCGCCTGAGTTCGGCGTCGTCGCGGGGTGGGTTGCCCGGGGAGATGAAGAAGGACTGCATGGTGCGGAGCAGGTATTCGACCAGTTCGCGCAGGGATCGGTCGTCGTAGCCGTAGTGACGCCAGTCGACGTCGAAGCGGTTGATCATGGTGATGCCGAAGTCCTGGGCGGCCTCGGAGGTGATGCCGGCGGGGTCGACGCTGGAGGAGGTGGCGGTCAGCATAATGCCCAGGTGGGGGGTGCGGCGGACCTCTGTGAGGGTGTAGACGATGGCCTCGGTCATGGCCTCGACCGGATCGGTCATGCCGCGGACCTGGACGGTCAGCCGGTCCAGGAAGCCATCCACCGACGCGATGGCCGAGGCCCGCATGAGGGCGTCGGCGCTGGGGAAATAGCGGTACACCGTCTGCCGGATCACACCGAGGGATTCCGCGACGTCGGCGATGCTGATCTCCGCGCCCGTGCGCGCGATCAATTCGACTGCGGCGGCGACGATTCGATCCGCCGCCTCCGCATCGTTCTCCGGCGGACTTCCGCCCCATCCGCGCCTGCGTGCCACGGCCCGACCGTAACACGCGGGCGGTCACCTTCCGGCGCAGCATGCCTCTGAGCTGGGTTTTCAAATCATACACTTGTACGCGTCTGTGTATGATTGTATGTTCACAGCGGCATCGGAGCGCGCGACCGGGCCACCGGACCCATCCCCTTCCGGAAGACGAGGAATCGCCCGATATGACTGATCTGATTGTGCGGAAGCTGACTTTCGCGTTCGAGCAACACGACGTGCCGTTCCTCTGGAATCCCGAGAACCCGGCCTTCTCCAGCATGGCCAACGCGGTGTCGTTCCTGGCCATCGGTTTCGAGAAGATGATCGTGCAGATGATCACGCAGGCCAAGAGCCAATTCACCGACCCCGAGGTGGCCGAGGAAGCCGACGCCTTCATGCGGCAGGAGGGGCAGCATTCCACCGCTCACCGCCAGCATGTGCGCGGCCTGATCCGCAACTACCCGGGCCTGCAGGAGACCCTCGACGAGGTGGTCGGCGAATTCGACAAGCTCACCGCCGAGAAGCCGCTGAAGTACCGGCTGGCCTACACCGCCGACCTGGAGGCCACCTTCACCTCGGTGTTCAAGCTGATGCTCGACAACGAGGCCGCGCTGTTCCGGCCCGGCGACGACCGGGTCGCCTCGCTGTTCATCTGGCATTTCGTCGAGGAGGTCGAGCACCGCAGCTCCGCGCTCATCATCTTCGATTCCCTGGTGGGCAGCGACCTCTACCGGATGCGGGTGGCGCCGTCCATCTTCCGGCACGTGCTGCGGATCATGCGGATCGCCTGCGCCGGCTTCAACAAGCATGTGCCGCTGGAGGAGCGGCAGATCGACGCCATGTCGATGTTCGCGACCTACCGCTCCCAGCAGCTGCTGGGCAAGGTGCTGCCCCGCTTCGCCAAGCCCTACGCCGGTCCCGGACCGCGCGCCTTCGACGACCTGCCGATGGGCGAGCAGCTCATCGCGCTGCGCGGCGTCATCCGCAGCCAGCTGCCCAATCACAAGCCCGTGCACGAGAAGACGCCCGCGCTGGCCGACGTCTGGTTCAAGCGCTACCAGGAGGGCTACGACGTCACCCGCTGGTACACCGCCGAAACCTCCGGGGCGGAGGCGAACTGATGGCCGACCATTGCGCACCCACCTTCGAGGGGCTGGCCAAATCGCTCGGCTTCTCGTGTGAGCAGGCCGGCGGGCTGGTCGAGGTGAGAAACCCGCTGGCCCTGGAGAACTGGACGCTGCCGGTCCTGGAGCTGACGGTGATCCTGGGCTCGGTGCTGGCCCTGGTGTGGGCGATCATGCGGCTGCGCCGCCACGGCGACCCCACCAATCTGGTGCTGTGGTTCGGCGCGACCGCCTACCTGTTCGTCATCGAGCCGCCGCTGTATTTCCCTGCCGCGTTCGGCATTTCGGGCCACGTCGACACCATGTTCGCGCACAACGTGTTCACGGTGGACTTCCTGTGGGGACGCCTGCCGCTCTACATCGTGGCGATCTACCCGTTCATGGCGACCATCGCCTACGAGATCGTGCGCATGCTGGGCGTTTTCCGCTTCGGCGCGCTCGCCGGGGCCACCTGCGTCGGCTTCGTGCACCACGCGTTCTACGAGATCTTCGACCAGCTCGGCCCGCAGTTGCGCTGGTGGGAGTGGACCACCGACAATCCGCTCAACCAGCCCATGTTCGACTCGGTGCCGCTGCCCAGCGTGGTGGTCTTCGCCGCGCTGTGGCCGATGTCGCTGGCGTTCTGCGTCTACCGCTTCGTCGGCCGCCGCGTGGACGCGGGCGAGCAGTTCACCGGTCTCCAGTTGGTCTGGCGCACCCTCGTGATCGGGCTGGCGGCCTCGGCGGGCACGTTCATCCTCCCGCTCCCGGCCACCGTGCTGGGCGCGGGCAGCACCACCGTCCGCGGTGTCATCTACGCGCTGGAGCTGATCGTGCTGTCCGTGGCGGCGGTCTGGCTGATGTACCGCGCCTGGTCGCAGCAACGCCAGGCGGAAACCCGCTACGACAATCGCTTCGTCCGCTTCTATGCCGCGTTCTACCTCATCGTTTTCGGCGTTCTGTGGGCTACCGCGCTCCCGGCCTTCTTCGATGCGAAGAACGGCGCCACCGCCAACGGCGACCCGATCGGCAACCTGCCGTACACCCTGGCCTGCTTCGCCGTCGGGATCGCGTGCGTGGCAGCGGTTTCCCTGCGGCCGGCGGCGGGATCCCACGACGCGGGACTGACTCCGGCCCTGCAAGGGGAGGGCAGTTAACATTCGGCCATGGCTGGTGGAACCCACATGTGGCCGGTCGTCGATCTGGCGGACCTGCTCGATGTCCTCGATCTGACCGATGCCGGGCCCGGCCGATTCCGGGCCCGCAATGTCACCTCGACGCTGCCGACCACCCTCGGCAGCCAGACCCTCGCGCAGGCCGTCGTCGCCGCCGAGCGCACGGTGCCGCACATGGCGGTGCAGTCCCTGCACGGGGTCTTCCCGCGCGGCGGCTTCGCGGATCGCGAGGTCGACGTGGAGGTCGAGACCGTTCAGTCCGGCCGGGCGCTGGCCACCGTGCAGGTGTCGTTCCGGCAGGACGGGCGCGAGCACGCGCGCGTGCTGGCCATGCTCAGCACCGACGAGCCCGACTTCCTCGACCACGCCGCACGTCTGCCCGACGGGATTCCGGGCCCGGACGAGTGCGCCGAACTGCCCTGCGCCCTGCTCCCCTGGGAGGTGCGCACCCTCGGCGGCGCCGACGCCCTCGCTCTCGAACTCTCCGGTCCCCCGACCCTGGACGTCTGGATGCGCTGCGACAAGGCCCCCGACGAGCCCACCCTGGCCCGCGCCCTGCTGGCCCACGGCAGCGAGGGCTTCCTCGGCCCGGTCGCCATGCGCCCGTATCCGCAATCCGAGATCGCCCGCCGCGGTGGCCGCGGCGCAGCCGCCATGCTCACCCAGACCGTCACCTTCCATCGCCCGTTCTCCCTGCACGATTGGCTCCTGATGCGGTGCGAGAGCAACTTCGCGGGCAGTGGCCGCATGCACGGCCGGATTCAGATCTTCACGCGGACAGGCGATCTGGTGGCCTCGGTGGACACCCAGGGCCTGATGCGCAGCGCCGCCTGACCTCGCGGCCACGGGGGCAAACCGGACAAGGACGGGTGTCCGGTCGGCCACGCCGGCGAAGGCCACCGCACGACCCTCGCCTGCGAGTATGTTCTGGCGGCATGCTCAGATCAGTTCGCCGCCAAGGCAATCGCGGTCCCGTGATGCGGTTCGGCGCGGCCGTGGCCGTGATCGGCGTGCTCGGCTCGGTGGGATCGCTCCCGCTCGCGACGGCCGATGACGCGGGCCCGCCGGCGATTTCCAGCGCGCAGGACCTGCTGGCGGCGATTCAGGGCGGCCGGCTGCTGGGCGTGCCGCCGCTGCCGGACGTGATCGCGGGCAGTGCCGCCGATCTGGCCTCGCCCGAGTTCTGGTCGAACTATGTGCGCGAGGTGGTCACGAACAACAAGGTGCTGCTGCCGATCCCGATCGACGTGGTCAAGCCGGACGTGGTGCTCCCGCACGTTCCGGTCGCGTCCGGCGGCTACGTGTCGGCGCTGCCGTCCGCGCCGATCGATCTGCTCGGGGTGACCTACGAGTGGGCGGGCGGGACGAAGACCGTCGCCGACTTCCTGCACGACACCGGGACCGATGTCATCGAATTCGCGCACAACGGCACGCTGGTCGCACAGTATTTCGCGAACGGCTGGTCCGACGGCACCGCACACCAGGCCTGGTCGACCACCAAGTCGTTCGTCTCGACCCTGGTCGGCATCGCCGTCGACCAGCACCTGATCGCCTCGCTCGATGATCCGATCGAGACCTACGTCCCCGACCTGGCCGGCACCGCTTGGCAGGGCGTCACCATCCGCAACGTGCTGGAGATGCGATCCGGTGTGCACTGGGACGAGCACACCGAGGAGCTCGCTCAGAACACGCAGGTCGAGGAGTGGATCGAGCTCGCCCTGGACTATTACACCGACGGCCGGTCGGGCAAGACGCGCAACGAGTTCCTGCGGTCGCTACCCCGGTCCGAGCCGCCCGGCGACCACTTCAACTACAACAGCGCCAACACGCAGGTGCTGGCCTGGATGCTCGAGAGCGTCTACCACCAGCCGTTCGATCAGGTGCTCTCCCCAGCAGCTGTGGCAACCGGCGGGGATGGAAGCCTCCGCCGACATCATGACCGACCGGGTCGGAGCGGCCGTCGCCTCGGAGGAGCTCTTCGCCCGACCGCGTGACTTCGTACGGCTCGGGGAGCTGATGCGGAACGGCGGCCGCACCCCGGACGGTCGTCGAATCGTGTCCGAGCAGTGGATCGCCGCGGCCACCACCGGAATGAAGCCGGCCAGCGATGCCGGGGACGACACCGTCGGCGGCTACGGCTTCCAGTGGTGGAGTGGCGCGACACCGGATGGCTTTCAGGCCAACGGTTTTCAGGGCCAGTACATCACGGTCGCCCCGTCCGCGTGCGTGACCGGGGTCCGTTTGGCGCACACCCTGCAATTGAGCACGGATCTGAAGTTCGCGGGGCAGGGCAATGACGAGTGGCATGCGCTCTACCGCGCGGTGCTGGCCCGGCTCGGCGGCTGTTGAGGCCTGGCACTGGTGAAACCGACGCCGCAAACCTAGATTGGACAAGTGACCAGGTTTAGCGGCAGTCGGTGCGGGGTGCCGGCGCGGTGAGCACCAGGCTGGATCTGCCTACCATTCCCCCCGCGATACTGGGCGGGCTCGTCGAGATCGGCGCGCGCGAAGCGCACGACGTCGGGCAGTGGTTCACGGGCACCGGGCTGACCGCGGCCGATGTGCTCACCGCGGACTCGATCAAAGTGTCCTTCCGGCAGGCCGCCACGATCCTGCGCCGGGCGATCGCGGCCATGCCCGGCCGGCCGCTCGGAATGCAGGTGGGCGGGCGCGACGTGCTGCTGACCATGGGCATGCTGGGGGTGGCCATGCGATCGGCCGCCACGGTCGGCGAGGCCGTGGCGATCGGTCTCGAACTGCATCAGGCGTCGGGCACCCTGATGGACGTCGAACTCGAACGCGACCACGACACCGCGGCGCTGCGCCTGTACGAACGCCGGCCGGAACCGGAGCTGATCAGCTTCCTCTGCGAGGAAATACTGTGCAGCACACTGATTTTCATTCGCTCCGTGGTCGGAGCGGACTGGTCGCCCACCCGGGTCGAACTGAGCTATCCCCCGCCGCCGTACGCCGGCCACTACGAGCGGTTCTTCCGATGCCCGGTCGAATTCACCGCCGAGGCCAACCGGGTGGTGTTTCCCGCCGCGGCCCTGGCCCTGCCGTTCGCCACACACAGTGAACCGACCCGGATGATCGCGGTCGACGCCTGTCGCCGGCTGCTCGACCTCGGGCGGCGCGAACCGGACCTGGTGGTCGTCGTCGAGACGTTGCTCGAGCAGAACCTGCGCCGGCCCCTGACGATGACGGAGGTGGCCGCTCGGCTGCATGTCACCGAGCGGACGCTGCGCCGCCAGTTGACCGCCGCGGGTGAGAGTTTCAGTTCGGTCCGGGATCGGGTGCGGGAGCGGCGGGCCACATATCTGCTCCGCGAATCGGCCCTGCCGGTCTCGGCGATCGCACACCAGCTGGGGTACAGCGACATTCGCGAGTTCCGCCGCGCCTACATCCGCTGGACCGGGCAGGCGCCCAGTGCGGCGCGCGGCATGTCGGTGTTAGCGGGGGCGCGGCGGCGCCGCGATTCGCAGGTCACGGCCGAACCCGCTGGGCCGCATCGGTGCGATCCGGATCGAACATGCCGGGCGTGAGATTCCGCCAGCCGAGCCGCTTGCGCAGCGTGGCCAGGTAGCCGTGGTAGGCGTGGGCATCCACATAGGAGCGATGACGGGCGGTGGCGAGGAATTTGATGCCGCCGTTCAGCTTCGGCCGATCGGTCGCGATCAGTCGATCGAAATCGGCTGCACGCGAAGGGTTGTGGTCCTGATCGTGCAGATATTGCGCGACCACATTGCTGATGTGATCGAACAGCGTGTACGCGCTGGAATTGACCTCGATGTAGCCGAGTCCGAACAGGTTTCGATGTTCGCGATTGAATACCGACAGGTACAGATCCGGCCGGCCCTCGCTCCAGTGGAAATACTTCTCGGCATACGGGATCTCCCAGTCGTAGCCGGTCGCGTAGAGGATCAGATCGACCTCCTCGCTGGTGCCGTCGGTGAACCGCACCCGGGAACCTTCCAGCGCCGCGATATCGGGCCGGATGGCGACATCGCCGTGCTGCAGATGGTGCACGAGCTGACTGTTCAGCAGCGGATGCGACTCGAACAGCTTGTGATCCGGCTTGGGCAGCCCGTATTTCCGCAGGTCCCCCAGCAGCAGGCGGAGCAGCGCCTGGAAGACCGGCCGCTCCAGCCACAGCGGCAATTGCGGTCCGGTGTTGGCGAGTTCGTCGCTGGGGATGCCGAAGACGTGTTTGGGGATCACGTGGTAGCCCCGCCGGATGCTGACGAACGCGGCGTCGGCGTTCGTGGCCGCGTCGCAGGCGATATCGGCGCCGGAGTTGCCCAGCCCGACGATCAGTACCCGCCGGCCGCGGAACTCGAGCGCGCTGCGGAAGGTCGACGAGTGCCGGATCTCGCCGTCGAACCGGCCCGGATGCTGCGGGGTGCGCGGTGACCAGGTGATACCGGTCGCGCAGATGACCGCCCGATAGCGGCGCACGGACCCGTCGTCCAGGGTCACCAGCCAGTCGTCGCCGTCCTCGGCGACATCGGTGACGGCGCAGTCGAATCGGATGGCCTCACGCAACCCGTACGCGGCCGCGAACGCGCGCGTGTACGCCAGGATCTGCCGGTTGCCCGGATAGTCGGGATAGTCCTCCGGCATCGGATAGTCGAAGAATCCCGACGTCTTGCGCGACGAGATGAAGTGCGCGGACTCGTACATCGGCGTGCCCGGATTGTTGAGGTCCCAGATCCCGCCGACATCGGAATGACGCTCGAACTGCTCGTAGGGAATTCCCAGCCGCCGCAACGCGCGCGCCGCCGACAGCCCCGCCGGCCCCGCGCCGATGACACAAATCTTCCGCGATCCCGCGACCGCACCGCTGTCCGACATGAACCCTCCACTCGAAATGGGAATGGACACATCCAACCGGCTGACGACCTGCGGTGATGAGGGGAAATACGGAAAAGATGGGGGGCGAACCGGACACGCGGCGGTCCGGGTCAGACCTTCTTGCCGATCGCACCGTAGAGCGAGACGTTCTTGTCGTGGCCGGGTGGGAACTCGACGTCCCCGGCGCTCCAGCGATGAATGACCCGCACGCCGGGCTCGACCAGTTCCAGCCCGTCGAACAGCCGCTCGACCTCGGCGCGCGTACGCGGCCGCACCGGGATGCCACGGTCGATGTAGACCTGCAGCAGGCGGGCCATGCCGCTGGGATCGGTTGCGCCGTCGTCGAAATCGGTCGTCACATGCGAGATCGCCAGGTAGGAACCCGGTGCCAGCGGTTCCATCAACGTGCGCACGATGTCGTGCACATCGCCGGGCACGAAATGCAGCAGGGCCATCAGCGACACCGCCACCGGCCGGGATAGGTCCAGCGTCTCCAGCAGCTCCGGCGCACCCAGAATGTCGGCGGGCTTGGCGGCGTCGGCCAGCACGAAGGAGGTACGCCCCTCGGGCGCGCTCACCAGCAGGGCGCGCGCATGGGAGAACACCAGCGGATCGTTGTCGACATAGACGACCCGGCTCTCCGGCGCCAGCCGTTGCGCGACCTGATGCAGGTTCGGCTCCGTCGGAATCCCCGTCCCGATATCGAGGAACTGCCGAATCCCCTCCCCCGCCAGGAAGCTCGTCGCACTCCGCATGAACTCCCGATTGGTCCGCGCCGCCACCCGAGCCGCCGGAAACTCCTGCAACGCCTTCTCCGCGGCCTCCCGATCCGCCTCGTAATTGTCCTTCCCCCCGAGGAAGTAGTCGTACATCCGAGCCGAATGCGGCACATCGGTACGCAACTCATTCGATCCCGACACGGCAGCCCCCTGTGGCCCGTTATCCGAAAACCCGTCTGACGATGTATACCGCAGCCGGACATTCCCCACCCCGGGTTCGGCCACGCCGAACACCTTTCCGCCCATCCCTAGCGGGGTCGCGGCCGCAAGCGGTCACTGGCAGGAACCGGTGGCCGCGCGGTCGAAGGCTTCGTTCCAATCGGACGGGGAGCCGAGGAGCGGGGCGGGCATTTGGGCTCTCATGGCGGGGAGACCGCCCGGGAATTTGTCGACCTGGTTGAGGAAGCCTTGGCAGTAGCCGCGGACGATGGCGTCGTGCGTGTCCTTCGGGGGCGGTGGCTTCTCGGAGGTGGTGGGTTTGGCGGGCTCGGGGTCGCGGGGTACCCCACGACCGCCGCCGCGTGCTGGAACATCCCCGCGTGGTGCGACCACTCATCCGGATACGCCAGTGCGAGCCCTGACGGAGGCTGCCCGTTCCGCGCGACCTGACCGGCGTGCAGCACCACCCGCAGCGCCGAGACCACCGCCGTCCGCGTCCAACGGCACCGCCCCCGCCCCACCCGGCAGCCCGATCGGCATCACCCGCCCCGCAACCGGATCCAGACTCGCCGCGGCCGTCGCCGTCCTGCCGAACGCGACACCCAGCAGCCAATCCCCCCACCACAATCCTCCTGGACGGTCGTAAAACTCGCGCCCAGTATAGGGAGCGGCCGACGAACCACGGTGGCTCACAAAACCGCCGACCATGCTCCAGGAACGGCACCACCGCTGCCCGGGAACATTCGTTCAAGACTCGGCGTGGTGGTTCGGGGGATGGTGGGGGCTCGTTCACGAGGAGGGGCTTCATGCGGATTCTCATCTCCGGTGCGAGCATCGCGGGGCCGGTGCTGGCGTATTGGCTGAGCAGGCACGGGTTTTCGGTCACCGTGGTGGAGCGGGCGGCGGGGCTGCGGAAGAGCGGGGGGCATGCGGTTGATCTGTATCGGCCCGCGCTGGAGATCTCGGCGAAGATGGGGGTGCGCGAGCGGATCGAGGGGCTGGCCACCGGGACGGAACGCCTGACGCTGCGCAGGGAGGGTGCACGCCGTCCGGTTCGAGTGGATCTCGGCAAGATTTTCGGTGCGGCATCGGGCACGCACGTCGAGATCATGCGGGACGATCTGAGCGAGATCTATTACGACGCAGCGTGCGACGAGGTCGAGTATCTGTTCGGGGACTCGATCACCGAGCTTTCGGCCGACGGCGAGGTGCGGTTCGAGAAGGCGTCGGCGCGGCGGTTCGACCTCGTCATCGGCGCGGACGGGCTGCACTCCACCGTGCGGCGGCTGGCCTTCGGGGAGCGCGCCGGTTCCAGCGTCTTCATCGGGGCCTACCTGGGCGTGCTGACCCTGCGTGACGTCGCCGCGGTCGACGGCGAACTCCTCATGCATGTCGGGGTGGGCCGCACCGCGGGCATGTACGGCACCCGGCATCCCGGGGAGGCGCGGGCGCTGTTCCTGTTCCGCAGCCCACGCGAGCTCGAAGTTCACCACCACGATGTGCCGCGGCAGAAAGAGCTGCTGCGCAACACTTTCCGGGGGATGCACCCCGAGGTGGACCGGTGGTTGAGCGAGCTCGACCGCACCCCGGCGTTCTACTTCGACTCGATCACCCAGCTCCGGATGGACACCTGGTCGCGGGGGCGGGTGACGCTGGTCGGCGATGCGGGTTACTGCCCCGGCCCGGCCGTCGGCGGCAGCACCACCCTCGCCGTCGTCGGCGCGTACATCCTCGCCGGGGAGTTGGCGTGCGCGGGCGGCGACCACGCACGCGCCTTCCCCGCCTACGAGCGGGCGATGGCGGATCACATCCGCGGGAGCCGCGCGGTCGCGCTGAGCGCCGCGAAGACCTTGATCCCCACCTCCTGCCTCGGCGTCTCCGGGTTGACGCAAGGCGCACGCCTGATCTCGGCGCTGCCCGCCGCCCCCGGCCGAGCTCTGCTGCGGCTCACCACCAAGAGCGGACGCCTCTACGACTCCATGCTGGTCGACGACTACCCGCCATCGATCGCAGCACGAATGCCTTAGCCGCGCAACGCATCTACGGACCCGGAGATGTAACTGGGATCGGCCTACCGCTAGAAGGAGGCGGCGGACGGACGCCCGAGCATGACACGGTAAGCGTCGACGAGAAGCCCACCCGTCAAGTACCGGTGGACGTTCGACAGCACCTTCCACACCGGCCGGCCGACGGGCTTGGGATAGCGGACGGCCGTGACCATGGTCAGTTCCCGCTCGTCCGCGCGAACGACGAGCTGCCCGTCCAGCATCCACCCCTGCACGTCGAGGCGGATCCAGTCGTCACCGCCACCGTCGATCCGCCAGCCCGCCACATGGTTCGGGGTGCCGGGCCGGGCCAGGCGCATGGTCAGCAGCACGCGCCAGATGAACTGGCCGCCCGCGCCCGCGACCCGCTCGAACATGGCGCGGGCCCACTCCTCGGGCGAGCCCAGCGCCGCGGCGTCGATGGGCAGCGTGAATACGTCGATGTAGTACGGCTCGGCGAACGTGACGAAAGCACGCAACTCCTGCGGAATCTCGTGCTGTTGAAAGGCGGCGGGCGTGTCGGTCGAAGTCATGTCGGTTGCCTCCCTCGGCGATATATACGGTGCCGTATATATCGCAGGCTACCGGTAATATACGGTGGCGTATAGACCTGACAGGAGGCGCATGGCGATCGCACGGACCCCGAGCGAGAAGTGGATCGAGCAGGGCCTGCTCGCCCTAGCCGAAGGCGGACCCGACGCGGTCCGCGTCGAGGTGCTCGCCAAGGCGCTCGGCGTCACGAAGGGCGGCTTCTACGGCTACTTCGCCGACCGCAACGCACTGCTCGAGGCCATGCTCGACACCTGGGAGCGGCACAGCACCGACGACGTCCTGGACCGCGTCGAACGCGACGGCGGCGACCCGCGCACCAAGATCCAGCGCGCCGGCGCCCTGACCCTGTCCGCCGAAATCCTCCCCGTCGACCTGGCCATCCGAGACTGGGCCCGCCGCGATCCCGCTGTCGCCCAACGCCTTCGCCGCGTCGACAACACCCGCATGCAGCTACTCCGGGAAATGATCGCCACCTTCTGCGACGACCCCGCCGAAGTCGAAGCCCGCAGCCTGCTCGCCTTCTGCCTCCGCATCGGCGAACAACTCCTGGCCGCCGACCACCCCGACCGCACCCGAGCCCAGGTGCGAGCAGCGGCCGCCGACATCATCCTGAAGCGATAAGGCGGTAAAGAAAACGGCGCGGCGACCTTGGTTGGTCGCCGCGCCGTTTTTCGTTTGCCCCCGAACAGATCAGTCCCCGGTAGTCTCTATCGAAATCTCGAGTCCTAGTCGTCGCTCTGACTCGATTCCCGATCGACTTGCCGGGGGCCTGGCCGAATCCTGTGGGAGCGTCGCTCACTTCGACAGACGTCTCCATCGCCGTTGCGTCGTTCTCCGGTGTTTCGGTGTATACACAAGTCTCCTCCGCCTCGAGCCGGAGTCAATAGTGGTCGGCATATCTTTGGCAATTTTTTCGGCAGGGGTACCCGAAGGGCGCGCGGCGTCGAATACCTAGGCGCCGCTGCGCTCGCGCCGGCGTCCAGTTACGCAGGAATCACTCGATGCACGCACGAATCAACCATGAGGAGGATTAGTGACGAACGACGTGACTCGCCGGGCTGCCGGTGCCGTCGGCAGGCTGGGTTTCGCGGGTGCGGTGGCCGGCGGGCTACTGCTCGGTCAGCAGAGCGTCGCGCAAGCCGCGGAGACGACCACGTTCCAGCTCCCATTGATGGAAGTATCCCAATCATGGGGTGTTCCAGCGTATTTCTCGCTCTTCATGACGGCCACCGCCGGCGAGGAACCGGGCGTCACCAGCTTCGGTGTCGCGAACCCGCCGCCGTTCGACGGTAACCACGTGCTCGACTCGTCGGTCCGGATCCGGTGGGTGAACCTGAACACCGGCGCCTGGGGCGTGGTCGACGTTCCGGTCCGGGAAACGGCGGAACAGCCCTGCACCTGCGCACCGGCGGCAGTCCCGGTACAGACCGGAGCCGGCCGGATCGTCGCACTCGCGACCGCGAACGGCGTCGCCGCCAATGTGTCCTCGGGGCTGGGTACTTCGATGACTCCCTGAGTCCTTCGATCGACCGAAACGCAGGGGGCCGGTGCCGCTTTCGCGGTACCGGCCCGCCGAAGTTCGGTATTTTTTGTCAGAGGCACCAAACCAGGTCCGCAGATCCTGGCAGCGGGATCACGAAACAGAAGCCGATCGATCCATCCACAGGCGTTGCCTGTACTTCACTGGCGGACGCCGTCGACGCCCCGGCAACACCGAGTGACAGTACGACCGCGGTCGCAGCTGCCGTACTCACGATTCTTGCAATCATTTCATCAACTCCCTGTCAGCCTGCAATTTCGAGGAAAGACCTCTTACCCAAAGGTAAGCCAGCAGTTCGCTAGTCGGTAACCACAGATATTGACCCTGATCAGTGGTAGGCACTCATGAGTGCCCACACCGGGGGCGAAATGTGTTGCATTCTTTATCGAGAGAACACGGTCGCATATCGAGAATAGGGATCCGACCCCATCAAGGCCGCGAATCGATGACGGATCGATGACGTCGTCTTCATCACCGAAAAGCCAACGGCAGGCTCACATCTGAGCGACGCGGGCGCCGCGCCGCCGCGGCTGCATCCGGTGCAGGCGATACCAGGCCAGCGCGAGGAAGATCGCCGCGAGACCGGCGAGGACTCCCATATCGAGCAGCCAGGTGCCGATGGTGTGTTTCCACAGCGGGTCGGGCCCGCCCTCGTGCGGCGTGATGGTGTCGAGGTCGATGCTGGCCGCTCCGGCGCCGTAGCCCCAACGGGACGGCGACAGGAAGGACAGCTGTTGCAGAACGGGCGTGCCGGGCAGTCGCACCAGCCCGCCGGTGAGCACCAGTTGCGCCATCGACAGCACGATCAGCAGGGGCAGTGTCTTTTCCGAGGTGCTCACCGAAGCCGACACCAGCAAGCCCAACGTCAGCGACGCGATGCCCAGCATCGCCATCGCCAAGATCAACTCCAGCTGGACCGAAGTGAATATCCCGCTCGGCGGAAAGCTCGTACCGATAGTGCCGATCAAGAACAACACCGCCGCCTGAAGGACGGTGATCACACCCAAGACCAGCACTTTCGACATCAGATAGACCCCGGCCGACAGTCCTGCCGCGCGTTCTCTGCGGTAGATCGTCTGTTCCTTGACGATCTCGCGAATCGCGTTGCCGGTGCCGACGAAGCAAGCACCGAAAACCAAGATCATGAGCTTGGTGGAGGCATCTTCGTTGGTTCCCGGCGCCCCGGTGAAACCCGCGCCCGCCGGCACCGCGGCGACCAAACCGCCCAGCAGCAGCGGCATCACGCCGAGTAACGCCAGATAACTGCGGTCCGAGGCGATTACCGCCAGATACCGCCGGCACAGTGTGCTGAGCTGGCTGAGCTTGGACTGCCGCGGGGGCGGGGGCACAGCTGGTGCGTGTACTTCCGCCGGTCCGATGTCGTCGATCGGCCCGACATCGACGTAGTTCTCGAAGCGCGGGGACTTCCGGAACTCACCGGCCCAGTCGCGGTCCTCGTCCCGGTCGAATGCCTGGAACACCTCGGCCCAGGTGCGCTGCCCGAACTCCTGCAACCCCTCAGCGGGCGGTCCGTAATAGGCCAGCTTGCCGCCGGGCACCAGCACCAGAAGGCGGTCACAGGAATCGAGATTCGCCACGCTGTGGGTGACGACGATGACGGTCCGCCCGTCGTGGGCGAGTTCGGACAGCATTTCCATGACCGTCTTGTCCAGGCCGGGATCCAGGCCGGAGGTCGGTTCGTCGAGGAACAACAGCGACGGTTTGGTCAGCAGTTCCAATGCGACGCTGACCCGTTTGCGTTGCCCGCCGGAGAGCCGATCGATGCGGGTGTCGGCGTGCCGCGTCAGGCCGAGTTCGTCGAGGACTTCGTCGACTCGCTGCTCGCGCTCCTCACGGGCTGTGTCACCGGGGAACCGCAGCTCGGCCGCGTAGAGCAGGGCGCGTCGCGTCGGGAGCTCTTTGTGCAGGATGTCCTCCTGCGGAACCAATCCGATCCGGTGTCGCAGCTCGTCGTAATCGGTGTACAGGTCGCGTCCGTCGTAGCGGACGGTCCCCTCGGTCGCGGGCCGCATCCCGGTGACCGCGCCCAACAGCGTCGACTTGCCCGCTCCGCTGGGTCCGATGACCCCGACCAGTGAGCGCTGCGCGATGGGGAAGGTCACGTCGTCGAGCAGCACTTTGCCTTCCGGTGTCCGCACGATCAGGTTCTGGACACAGACCGAGATGTCACCGGTGTCGACGGACTCGCGCAGTTCGTTGCCGACGAGCCGGTAGGTGGTGTGCCCCATGCCGATCAAGTCGGATTCGGACAGGTCCGCGGTCTCGATCCGGTGGCCGTTGACATAGGTGCCGTTGTGGCTGTCGAGGTCGACGACTCGATATTTGCCGTCGGCGATCACCTGTAGTTCGGCGTGATGGCGAGACACCATGAGATCGGGCACGACGATGTCGTTGTCGGCGGCGCGTCCGATCCGGAGCGTGCCCGAGACGATCCGTACTACCGCGCTGGGCTGAGTAGCCGGCGGCGACGATCGCGACACTCGCCGCGGCAGACCCGGCTCGAACAGGGTGACGGTGGCTTCATCGTCCAAGTCATAGCCAGGATTCGGGACGACCATCGTGTCCCCGCCGAAGTCGTCATCGGGCTCGGGCTCGGGGACGGGGGCGGGTGATGTCTCCAGCGAGCAGGCCAGCTGCGCACCATGTTTGGCATGCCCCAGCTGGAAGGTCTCGTCGTGGTCGATCAGCATCCGTTCGACGCGCTGACCGTCGAAAAAGGTGCCGTTCAGGCTGTGCGCGTCCTCGATCTCCCAACCGTGCGACCCGCGCTCCAGCACGGCATGCAAGGACGAAACACGCGGATCGGTGACAACGATGTCGGCGGTCGGATCCCGGCCGATGTTGTATGCGCCCCCGGCACGTAGCCGATAGACGTGTTCTCGTGTCTGCACCACGAGAACTGCTGACTCAGGGAATTCCGTGGAGGACCGCACATCCGCCATAACGGGAGTATACGACCGTGCCGAAGTGCCGCGACGAATGTTGATGGGATTTGAAATACTAATACGACAGAAGCTGAAGCAAGATCGAAGCCGAATATTGCTCAATTTGTTTCATGCACCGAATTTCGTTGCACCCCATTTGCGTAGTGCGCCACCGGTGCCGCACGGTTGAATCACAAGCAAAGAGGTACGCTCGAGTTGCTACAGGTTTGTTGGTGGACAGCGCCGACTCTCGACTGTCTGGCCTGGCTGAATCAACGAGGGTGGGGTACCAGCTCGGGCGGGGGTCGGATTGCAGGCAAGTACACCGTTTGCCAGTCGGGTGGTCACGGGACGGCATAATGGACGACACGTCAGTTGGCGGCGGAGACACCACCTCAGCGGAGGTGTTCGGGCGCTATCGGCTGTTGTCGCTGCTGGGGCAGGGTGGCATGGGCCAGGTGTGGCGGGCGCATGATTCGCTGACCAACCGGGTGGTGGCGGTCAAGGTATTGCCTGAGCGCTTCGCCGATGACGAGGAGCTGCGCGAACGGTTCCGCCGGGAGTGCCGGGCGGTGGCGCAGTTGGCCGAGCCGCATGTGATCCCCATCCACGATTTCGGCGACATCGACGGTCGGCTGTATCTGAACATGCGCTTGATCGAGGGCACCGACCTGCGTGCGGTGATCAGCCGAGAAGGGGCCTTGTCGCCGCGGCGGGCAGTGGCGATCTGCGCACAGGTGGCCGGCGCGCTGCAAGCGGCCCACGACATCGGGCTGGTCCATCGCGATGTCAAACCCTCCAACATCCTGCTGGGGGCCGATGAGTTCGCCTACCTGATCGACTTCGGGATCGCCCACGCCACCGATGACCGTACGCTGACCTCGATCGGCGAAACCCTCGGCACTGTCGCCTACATGGCGCCGGAGGAGATCACCGCGGAGATCAAGGCCGATGCCCGAGCGGACGTGTACGCGTTGACGTGCGTGCTGTATCAGTGCCTGACCGGCCAACCACCGTTTGCGAGCGCAGCGGGGGTGCAGGGAGTGATCGCCCATCACCTGCATACCCCGCCGCCACGACCCAGCACCATTACACCCGATGTACCGGCTGCGTTCGATGCGATCATCGCCAAGGGAATGGCCAAAGACCCCGACGATCGTTACCAGACCGTGCACGAGCTGGCCGCGGCGGCCCGTACGGCGGTGGCCGATTCCGCGGTCAGCACCACCGGGGGCGTGGCTGCGCGCCTTGGGCGGCGAATCAGATTGTCGCCCAAGACCGCCGGGCTGCTCGCCGCCGCGGTCGCGGTCGCCGTGGTGGCCGCCATAGCGGTCGTCATCGGCGTCCGCCTCGGATCAGGCGGTGGCAACTCGCCCACACCTATCACCTCGGGCTACTCGGCACAGACTCCGCTGCCGTTCACCGGCGTCAGCTTGCCCACCGATGTGGCTGTCGACGCGGCGGGCAATGTGTACGTCACCGACATGGGTAACGATGGGGTGGTGAAATTGGCTGCGGGCGCATCGACTCCGACCCCGCTGCCGTTTACCGGCCTGAGTAATCCCCAGGGTGTGGCGGTCGACACGGCGGGCAACATTTACGTCACCGACACGAGTAACAATCGGGTGGTGAAATTGGCTGCGGGCGCATCGACGGCGATCTCGCTGCCGTTCACCGGGCTCAAGGATCCCCAGGGTGTGGCCGTCGACACGGCGGGAAACGTGTACGTCAGCGACCGGGGTAACGACCGGGTGGTGAAGTTGGCGGCGGGCGCGTCGGCGCTGACCCCGCTGCCGTTCACGGGGCTCCAAGATCCCCAAGGGGTGGCGGTCGACACGGCGGGCAACGTATACGTCACCGAATTGAGTACCGAGCGGGTCATGAAGTTGGCGGCGGGCGCATCGACGGCCACCTCGCTGCCGTTCACCGGGCTCAAGGATCCCCAGGGTGTGGCGGTCGACAGGGCGGGTGACTTGTTCGTCGTCGACTGGGGTAATCAATGGGTGGTGAGGTTGGCGGCGGGCGCATCGACGCCGACCCCGCTGCCGTTCACCGGGCTGAAGAATCCCCAGGGTGTGGCCGTCGACACGGCGGGCAACGTTTACATCACCGACCAGGGCCCCGATCCGGTGGTGAAACTCCCGGTCGGCTGAGCCCCCGTTCCGCGTAGGGGCAACGGCTGGTTCAGAGCCGGAAAGGACTGGAAGAAAACGGATCTGGCATTCGACACGACAACGAGAAAATGCCCGGCTATTCGCCGAGCATTTCCATTGGTGGACCTGACGGACCAGCATGCGAACCGCGCGGTACTGGTCGATGGGCCGGCGATCGCGATCTACGCGGTAGGCGAGCGGCCGCGGCAGTCGGACGGTGGTGTCGGATGATCGCCACCGGTCTGTGTGCCGGACCGCATGTACGCGTTCTGCCGCCACCTTGATGCGCTTCTTGCCGATACCGAAGTGGTTAATCGGTCGGGGGTGTTGCTGACGGATCGGCCGCTTGATCCGCAGTTGATTCGTCCGGTTCTAGGGCGTCGATGGATCGGCGTGGCAGGTCGTATCCGACTCCGGCAGCGTCCCGGCGTCAAAGTAGGTGTTGATGGCCTCGTTCACGCAGGCGCTCAACCCGGGCCGGAAGGTCATGTGAATGCGGACGTCCTGCAGCGTGACCATCCGCGACCCCGCCATGTCCTGGTGCAGCCGGAGTCCGTGGGCGTAGGGGGTACGAGGGTCTCCGGTCGCCTGAACGATGAGCGCGGGCACCGAATTCCGAACAACGGTGGGCGCTTCCACTGGCCGTGGCCAGAACGCACAGGGCTCGACATTGCTCGCCAACGCGCCGAAGACCGGCTGTGTGACCCGGCTGTCCTCGATATTGCGCCAGTACGAACCCAGATCCGTCATCGCAGCCGAGTCCCCGCAGGCGATCTGCGCCAGCGTCGAGTTCTCCCCGTCGCGCAGCGCTGCCACGATGGCCGCGAGCCGAGGCGAACGAGACCTGGTCGGCGGCCCGCCCGCGGCGTCGGCGAGCTCCCGGACAGTCTCGGCCACAGCCGCATTGATCCGATAGTTCATCAGCATCCCGTGCAGGATGAACGGCAGCCAATGATCGTCGACAGCGAAACCGTCCACCACGATCGGCTGCCGTGCAGCAGCCCGCACCAGCTCCTCGACCCCGGCCCGCACCTGCCGCGGTGTCGCACCCAACCGATACGTGTCGTCCCGCGCGGCCGCCCACCCCGCCCAATCGTCCAATGCGATCTCATCAGCCGGCCCCCAATCCTGTACCAGCCCTTCCCAATACCGATCCGGATCGATGGCACTGTCGAGCACGATCCGATCTCCCCGCTCCGGGAACATCTGCGTGTACACCGCGCCCAGGTAGGTCCCGTAGGACGTCCCGTAGTAGCTGATCTTCTCCTCGCGCAGCGCGCTCCGGACGATATCCATATCCCGCGCCGTATTGCGAGTAGTGAACTGCCGCAACAACTCCGGATCACGAACCAGACACGATGCAGCCATTCCGGCTGACTGCACTGTGTCGTGCGCGAACCCCAGCAGATCCACGCCCGCCGATCGGATCATCTCGCCCACCGGCCACCCGCACCGCCCAGTCCGCCCCGACCGCCCGACACCACGCGGATCCATTCCGATCAGGTCATAGCCGGCCAGCACCTCCGGGCTCAGCACATCACCGAGCAGATCCAGACTGTCCAACCCCTCCGCGCCGGGTCCGCCGGGATTGGACAGCAGCACCCCTCGCCGTCGTTCCGGATCACCTGCTCGCACCCGAGATATCGCCACTGTCGTCGTGCGCCCGTCGAGTTTCCCGTAATCCACCGGCACCACCACGTCCGCGCACTCCCCGCGGCCGCATCCAACTCCGTCGTCCCGCAAGCCCTCCAATCGATCGGCTGCCCCTGAAACCGCTCCAACCCCAGCGGTTGCGGCTCGTTTCCCGGCCCGGGCGCGGCGGAACTGTACACACCCACCGGCGCCATGACGGTCACCGATACGACAAGTGCGGTGATCGAACGCCGGAACAGTCGCACCAACAACAGAATTCGCCTCTCAACCACGCTCACACAGTCGGTCAAGTAAACCGCACGCCCGCGCGGGACAATCACCTACATATCAGAAGTCCAATGCCTGCCGATCACGAGCAATTGTCAAGACCTGTGGATCAAGATCACCTTTTGGGCGTTTCCTCGGTTGTCTGGTCGGGGCGTTCGAGCTTGCTGTTGTCGAAGCTGTGTGCGCGGCGCCGCCGCGCACGGTTCGACGACCGAATGTCGAAGACCGTCCGCTGGCTCCGTGGTACCGGCGAAGGAACCATCAACCGAAAGGAACTCTCGTCATGAGTACCTCGATCTCCGACCTCGACTGTCTCGTCGGCACCTGGCGGGTGTCCGGCGGCGCCGACGGCACCACGACCTACGCGTGGCTCGACGGCCGTGCCTTCTTGTCCCAGCGCGTGGACATGGACCGCGACGGGCACCACGTCTCCGGACTCGAAGTCATCGGCCACGAACGGCCGTTCGGCGGTGAGGCGAGTGAGGCGGTCACGTCACGCTTCTACTCGAGCGACGGCGAAACGCTCGACTACGAGTACGAACTCGACGGCGACGTGCTGACGATCTGGGGTGGCCGTAAGGGCTCGCCGGCGTACTGCCGGACCACGTTCAGCGCCGACGGCAACACGCTGTCCGGCGCGTGGGTGTGGCCCGGTGGCGGTTACGAGGCGACGATGACGCGCGTCGGTGGATAGCGGGAGGATGGAGCCGTGAAGTACATCCTGCTGGCCTACACCAACACGGCGGACTGGGCGTCGGTCGACTACTCGAGTCCCGAGTTCGCCGCGATGTGCAAGTTCTACGAGGAGCTCGGTGCCGAGCTGACCGAGTCCGGCGAGTTGGTCACGACGATGGGGCTCGCCGATCCGTCGTTGACCTGGACCGTGCGGAAGTCGGCTTCGGGTCCGGTCGCCAGCGACGGGCCGTACGCCGAGGTGAAGGAGGTTCTTGCGAGCTTCTCGGTCGTCGACGTTGACTCCCACGACCGCGCGATGGCAATCGCCGCACGTGTCGCCGACAACACCGGCGACACGGTCGAGGTCCGGCCGCTACCCGACGGACCGCCGACCGATCTGTGATCGCTCGCGAGATCGAGGACCTGCTGCGCGACCTGGCGCCGCAGGTCCTCGGTGCGCTCGTCCGGCGGTACGGGCACTTCGACCTTGCCGAGGACGCGGTACAGGAGGCATTGCTTGCGGCGACGACACAGTGGCCCCCGTTGCCGGACGAACCACGCACCTGGCTGATCCGGGTGGCCTCGCGGAAATTGATCGACCTGCTGCGCAGCGAGCAGGCCCGCCGTGAGCGGGAGGAAGTGCCGGTTGCACCGTCCGGACCCGTTTCGGCACAGGATGATTCGTTGATCCTGCTGTTCATGTGCTGCCATCCCGCGTTGCCGCGCACCGGTCAGATCGCGCTCACCCTGCGCGCGGTCGGCGGCCTCACGACGGGAGAGATCGCCCGCGCGCTGTTCGCGCCCGAAGCGACGATGGGGCAGCGGATCAGCCGCGCCAAGAAGACGATCAAGCAGTCCGGCGTGTCGTTCGCGATGCCGGCCGAGCACGCCGAACGCCTCGACGCCGTGCTGCAGGTGCTGTACCTGATCTTCAACGAGGGCTACACGAGCACCTCGGGGCCGGTGCTTGCGCGGGTCGAATTGTCGACCGAGGCCGTCAGACTCGCCCGGATGCTGCACCGCAGCCTGCCCGGCGACGGCGAAGTTGCCGGCCTGCTCGCGCTGATGCTGCTGACCGACGCCCGCCGTGCCGCGCGGACCGGGCCAGGTGACATGCTGATTCCGATGGCCGAGCAGGACCGGACGTTGTGGGACCGCGCGCAGATCGCCGAAGGAGCTGCGCTGGTAACTGCCGCGATGTCACGAAACAAGCCCGGTCCCTACCAGATTCAGGCAGCGATCGCGGCAGTCCACGACGAGGCGCCGACACCGGACGCGACCGACTGGGAGCAGATTCTCGCGCTCTACACCTTGCTCGACCAGATGTCGGACAATCCGATGGTGACGCTGAATCGTGTTGTCGCCCTGGCGATGGCACGTGGCGTGCCCACCGGGCTCACGTTGCTCGAGCAACTGCGGACCGACCGGATCCTTGCCGAGCATCATCGTTTCGCCGCAGTCGAAGCGCATCTCGCGGAACTCGCAGGCGATCTGGAACTGGCCGCCGAGCAATACCGTTCGGCAGCACACAGGACACTGAGCGAACCCGAGCGGCGCTATCTCGTCACGAAGGCAGCGCGGCTCGAATCATGACCGAATGGATCTGTACCTCGACCCGAGCAGTTCTCAGCCGCGGTCGAGAAAGCGGCGCAGACACGAATTGCGTGACATGCCTGCTGGAGACTTGTCAAATCCTGTGAATGGGTGAGTTTCAGGCGGCCTCCTGCTCGGACGAGTCGGCCGGTCGTTCTTTGAGTTTGCCTCTCTCGAAGGTGGCTCCGGCGCGGACAAGGGCGACCGGGGTTGGGCGTTGACTGCGCGCCAGCGGGCCTGAGCGGACTCGATCAGCTTGAACACCATCGCGATGCCGGCGGCGCGCGAGCCCGGCCCCTTGGTGACCTTGCTCCTCAATCGCACTGTCGCGAACGTGGATTCGATCGGATTCGTCGTGCGCAGGTGTACCCAATGGTCGGCCGGGTAGTTGTAGAACTCCAGCAGCACATCGGCGTCGTCTACGACCTTCGCCACGGCTTTGGGGAACTTCGCGCCGTAGTCCCGCTCGAACGCCTTGATCGCCGTGCGGGCCATGTCGGCGTCCTCGGCGTTGTAGATCTCCTTCATCGCCGCGAGCGCGCCCGGATGCGCCGACTTCGGCAGCGCCGCAATAACATTGCCCTGTTTGTGCCACCAGCAACGCTGCTCCTTCGTGGCGGGGAACACCTCGCGCAGCGCCTTCCAGAACCCCAGCGCGCCGTCGCCGACGGCCAGGACCGGGGCACGCATGCCACGGCGGCGGGCATCGCGCAGCAGATCCGCCCACGACTCACTCGACTCTCGGAACCGGTCGGTCAACGCGACGAGCTCCTTGCGGCCGTCGGCGCGCACCCCGATCATCACCAGTAGGCAGAGTTTCTCCTGCTCCAGGCGTATCTTCAGGTGGATGCCGTCGACCCACAGGTACACGTAGTCCACACTCGACAGATCCCGCTGCCCGAAAGCGCGGGCCTCGTCCTGCCACTGCGCGGTCAACCGGGTGATCGAGGAGGCCGACAGGCCCGCGCCGGTGCCCAGGAACTGCTCGAGCGCGGGCGCGAAGTCACCCGAGGACAATCCGTGCAGGTACAGCAGCGGCAACGCCTCGCTCATCTGCGGCGACTTCCGTGCCCACGCCGGCAGGATCGCCGAGGAGAACCGCTTGCACTCACCGGTTTCGATGTCCGTCCGCTTGTCGTTCACCCGCGGCGCCCTCACCTCGACCGCGCCCGCCCTGGTCACCACGGTCCGCGGCTCGTGGTAACCGTTACGCATCACCAACCGATGGCCGTTCTCGTCGACCTGGCCGGCGAACTGCTCGACATACGCCGCAACCTCGGCCTGCAACGCCGCCGCCTGCATCTGCCGCGCACCATCACGCACGATCTCATCGAGCAGCGACCGAAACCCGGCCGCACCCCCGTTGGGCTCCTCGCCACCTTGGACTACCTTGAGCATCGGGACGTACCTTCCCACCCGGCGTTGGCGCGCCAGGCTGATCAAAACCGTTGATTTCTAGATCATCCGGGAAGGTACTCCCTCCCCGGTCATCCACAGGTTTTGATCATGGCTCGCCGATCACTCGACACACCGCACCTTCCGCATCCCTCAACCTGGAAACGACGATGGGGCTGTGCTGGTAGACGGGCCGGACGTGATCATCCGGGCCGTGGGTGCCCGATCGGTCACCGGCGGTGGTGCCCGATGACCGGCCGCGATGAGGGGTTGACGCAGTGGTGGTCCGAACGCCGATGCGCCGACCAGTTCTGGACCTCACCGCTCGAGCCCACCCTGATCCGCCCGGATGGGCACGGCTGCTGGGAGGAAGACGGGCGCACGGTGTGATTCTTCCTCGAATACGACACCGGCACCGAACCCCTGTCCACGGTCGCCGCCAAACTTGCTGACTACCAGAACTTTCCCACCGACCGATTCGGAATCCTGCTCTTCTCGCTGCACTCGACCCGCCGCGAAACCAGGCTACACACCGCCCTACGCCGCACCCTCGTGGCATCGGCCCGTTCTGATGTGATCGACGATTGTCTCCAGCAAACGCACGCTCATGCCTGCGGGTTCAGGCGGTCATCGCAACATTTCGCTGCTGCACACCTCGACGCTCGTGGCATCGCGGAGTTGCATCCAGCGCTGAGTTACCCCTTTGCTCGGTCGAGCCAGGCCCCCGGGCGTCGTTGCCGATGGTGTTAGGAGGGGGAGGAGAAAAGCGGCCGAGGGAGGGAGAATGCAACCCACGGCGGACTTCAGCTGCGACGGCCGCGCCGAAGGCGCGTACGCCAACCCCGACGATCCGCACACCTTCTACCGATGCATCAACGCCTACCCCGGCCCGGTCCTGGAGGACTGCCCTACCAACCTCTCTGCCGGACGCAACCTTCGGCCGAGCCGGTCGGTGGCGTGGACGAGCCAGTCAGGGTCGCCGAGTCGCCGACCGAGGTCTCGGGTCCGCTCGAACGTTATGACGTTTGGTCCTAGTGGCCTGCCTGCACGGTGTCGCATGGTTGTCGCATGACCGGTGTGCTCGAGATCACGGGTGCCGCGGCAGTGGGAATAGCGGCTGCGGTGGCCTACCGGCGCTTTCTGGCGCCTCAACTGATGACGTGGGGTGCGACCGATGACGAAGTTACCGACCCCTTTCCTGGTGGCGACCTTGTCCCTGAGGGAGAGCGGGGAGCAACGATGGCCGTCACCATCGAGGCGGCCGCAGAGCAGGTATGGCCGTGGCTGGTTCAAATGGGTTGGGACCGCGGAGGCTTCTATTCCTGGGACCTCTTCGACAACGCGGGCCGTCCCAGCGCCCGGGAGGTTCACCCGGAGTGGCAGGGCCTCGGCGTCGGGGACCGCCTGAAGTGCCTCGGCCTCCCCTCTTATGTGGTGGTAACCCTTGAACCGAACCGATTCTTGGGGCTCTACTGGCTAGCCGATCTCCGAGGACAGTTGCTCGATCCAAGCCAGCCCCGGCCCTCGGCCTATATGGAGGGGCTCTGGGGCTTTCGCCTGACCAAGCTGCCTGGCCGACGCACCCGCCTGGTCATCGGCGGCTACCAAGCCGCCCGCCCCAGATGGTTCGAGCGGTTGATGTACGACTGGGTCTTTCCCGTAGTGGTGTGGATCATGCAGGCGCGCATGCTGGCCGTGCTGAAGCGCAACGTCGAGCGGACGGCCTCTGCGCTCGCTGAGCAACAGACAAGACCTGCGGATAGTGGCATGTCAGGCGACCTCCGTCTCGGTTGATCGGTCCGGTTCGGTGGGGGTGATCAATGGCCCAAGATCAACTCTAGCCGTTGGGCATCCATGGAACGCCTGTCTATGCCAATGTGCGAGCGGTCCGCCGGTCCGTGCGCGCCCTATTCTCGACTTGGACCGATCCCTGGAGCTTGACTTCTCCGAGCGGGTGATTCACGGCCGGGTGCGGCCAGGCGGGTGAAGGTTGCGTGTAGTGCGCGGATGAGGGTGTCTTGTTCGGGGAGGATGTCGGGGTCGGCGATGGTGTTGACCGTGAGGGTGCCTGCGTAGGACAGCACCGCGAAGGTGACGCCGATGTTTCCCGGTGTTGCTACCAGTGGCACGAGCGCGTCGATCCGGTGGCCCGCCAGGTGCAGGGCCGTGCCGGGGCCGCGCAGGTTCGTTTCGAAGCTGTGCACCAGTCGTTGATGGTCGATGAACAGCCGGAACAAGCCGAAGCGATAAAGCAGCCGGAATGCCAACCCCAGCGGCCTCGCCGAGCTCGCCCGGGTCGACGATCCTCGCGCAGCGGTGGTCGCGGTGACGATCGCGGCAAGCCGAGCCGGATCATCGGTGATGGCCGGCACCGCCAGCGGGCGCACGCCGGTGTTGTTGCCGAGATCGCTCACGGTGGCGGTACGGCGCCCGGAGACCGGAATCGACATCACCAGCCGGTGCAGTCGTTCCCCGCGCGCGTCCAGGATCTCGAGCAGGGCACCGGTGACCGCGGCGAGGACGACATCGTTGACGGTGCCCCCGAACCGGTGTGCGGTGGCGGCCACCTCGTTCAGCGCCACGGCGGTCGATGCCAGTCTGCGGCGGTGTGTGGTGGGCCGGACCAGCGAGATCCGTTCGGCTGGACGCAATAAGGGCACCCCGAATGTCAATTCCCGCAGTCCCGCACAGCCACGGCGGAGATCGGCCGCAAGCGAGCCGATCGCGCGCAGCTTCGCCAGTGTCGCGTCCACCGCAAGTCCCCGGATGCCTGGCGCTGGGCGTGGAAACCGCGCGACGGCTGCGTGGTTGCCTTCGTCGGCCAGGGCAGTCAGGACGGCCAGACTGCCGAGGCCGTCCGCGAGCACGTGATGCAGGACGACGACGAGTGCGGCATGGCCGGTTCCGGTCACCGAATACGCCTGCCACAGCGGAAGGTCGGGTGCGAATGGACGGCACAGCAGGTCGGCGGCGATATCGAACAGTGCCCGGCGAGTGCCTGGTTGCGGCCACCGTAGGTGTGTCAGATGCCGGTCCACCGAGAACGTCGGATCGTCGACCCAGATCGGTCGGCCGCAGCCGAAAGGGGTGCGGCGCAGCGCCTGTCGCAGACGCGGGACATGCGGGACACGTTCGTGCAGCAACGCGCGGACTTCGGCCGGAGTCGGCCCCGCACCGTCGAAGATCAGAATTGCGCCGAGGTTCATCGGCACCGAGGCATGGTCTGCGGCCAGCACCGTCAGGTCCGCCGGCCCGGCTCGGTCGATCCGGCCTCGGCGTGAACTGTCAGCGCGCGATCGGAATCCGCTGGCTCGCAACGACTGCCGGACGATATCCATTCATCCCCGTGTTTCCGCATCCGTAGCGATCGTGCGCAACGTGGCCCGCATTATGTGCGCCACGAACGGGCGGATCAACCACCAGTACCGCAGAAATCGCCGCCGCGATACAGGATCGGTGGTGACGGTGCGAACCTCGTAGCCGAGCAGGCTGGCATGCTCGCCATAACCGGTGACGGTGAAGTTCGCCGCGATCTTCCCCCATCCCGGCTCGGTGAAGCTGGCAAAGTCCGCCTTTGGTACATCGCGCCATTCGATATCCGGCCGCCAGAACTTGCCGACCGCACCGAACGCGATCTCACGTCCCGGTATCTCGCCGAGCAGCAGCCAGCCCGGCAGCCCGACCCCCTCACCCACCACCAGTCGCTGCGGAGTGGGAACCACCCGGCCGCCCCAGCGAGCGGGCAGCCCCCGAATCCACATCGAGACCGTCGTCAGTGGCGTACGCACGCTCAGCAAGTCCAAACCGCGTGCAGCCTGATAGGTCGCACGCGGATCAGCGTGCACCACCAGATGCTCGATCAGGCCAGCGTCGAAGGCCGGCACCGCAGATTCGATGAGCACGGGGCCGGAACCGGATCCCGTCGTCATAGATCCATCATCGGCACAGCTGCGCAGCCGCCCCAGGGCCGAAGGTAACCTCGCCCCGAGACCTTGGGAGGAGATATCCGACCGATCGTTCTCACCAGCGGTTCAGGACATCCGATATTGCCGCTGATGGGTCGGCCTGGACCGCTCAACCGCAGCCGGCGGCGCACCCTCTCCCGTTCGGTCGCTGCGATCATTGGGCTGGACCTCACCACGAAAAGAGCAGGGGACTCTATGGCCGAGCTTGATCGCGAGCAGCTCATTGAGCTCGTCGCCCGCATCCAGAACGTTGCGGGTAGCGAAGAACAGTTGGATGAATGGCTCGGCCAGATCCAGGATTCGGTAGCAGATCCACACATCTCGGACTACCTCTTCTGGGACTTCACCGAACCGCCGTTGACCCTGAACAAATCGTGGACAGAGCACTGGCGTACCGGCCGATCGTGCTTGGCGGACCAGACTAGAAAGTCAAACATCCTGTACTGCCGCGTCCCGCGCTGACCGAAGAGACCGGTGCGGCACAGCGAAAGATCCACGGGTCGTGCCGATTCGAGGCCGACTGGAGGTGTGATGTGGCGGCCAAGCGCGCAGAGGCCCGCGGCGAAGGCGGTGAGGTGGTCGGGTCCCCTGCCGTCGAAGGCCCGGAACGCCGGGTGGCCACGCGGTGCTTCGGTTGCTTCGCAGGATCCGCCGCAGGTGGACCGGGATACGGCGTCGGAGGAGAGGCTAGTTGTCTCGGCACAGGGCGTGATCGACGAGGGCCATGGCGGTGTTTTCCTGGGCGATCTGGTGGTCTTCGGTGTCTTGCAGCAGGGTGGACATGGACACCACGACGCTGCGAGTGCCGTCGTCGGAGACGCCGTCTCTGGTCTTGTAGCCGGGGATGTCGCCGCCGTGCATCCAATACCTTCCACCGCAAGACAATTCGATCGAGAACAGGCCCAGACCGTAGCGGGCCCCGGGGAAGATCGATTTGACCTCGGCGTCGGTGTCGACGGTCTTCTTCATATCGGCGAGTTGTTCGGGCTGCAGGAGTTTGCCGCCGAGTAATGCCCGGAAGAAGGTGTTGAGGTCGGCGGTGGTGGTGATCAGCGCGCCGGCGGCGGCGGCGAATACGCCGATCCGGTTGTCGGTGGTGTCGACCAGTCCGCCTGTGGGCCATTGCGTGTATCCGGTGGCGTGCGGGGCGGGAACCGTGACCGCGCTGCCGGGGTAGCTGGTGTGCGCGAGGCCGAGCGGGGTGATGATCCTGCGGTCGACTTCCTCGTCCCATGGTGTGCCGGTGACTTTGTCGATGATCATTCCCGCCAGCAGGTAGCCGGTGTTGCTGTAACTCCAGCCGGTTCCGGGGGTGAAGTTCGGTGGGCTCTGGACCGCGGTGGCCACCACCTGTTCGGGCGGGGGCGGGACATCGAGGGCGTAGCGGTGAAAGTCCTCCGGGGAGGCCAGCTCGTATGGATTCGGGTACTTCAGTCCGCTGGTGTGGTTGAGCAATTGGCGCACCGTAATCTTCGTGCCGTCGTTGCCGTTACCGCGCACCACGCCCGGCAACCACTTCTCGACCGTGTCATCCAGGGTGAGTTTGCCCTCACCGACCAGCTGCAGCAGCACGGTGGCGGTGAATGTCTTTGTCGCGCTGGCGGTCCGGAAATACCCCTCCCCCGAGACCGGACTCCGACTCGCGGTATCGGCGACACCACTGGTCACCACCGTGCTATTGCCGTCGGCGGCGACCAGCCTGACCTGCACACCCGTGATACCGATATCACGAATCGCGTCGGCATCGCGTTGGAGCGCGGTCTTATCGGCAGCGGTGGCCGATGTGGTCGTCGCGCTCGGTGCGGCGACGACGGGCCGGTCGGGTTGGCAGGCGGTCGTGACGAAAGCCGCGACGACCAGTATCGGCCCGGCGGCACCAAACATCTTCGATCTCAACGGATTCCCTTCGGGCGATCGGGCGATTTCAACAGCACCACGGTAGGAATCCGCGCCGCCGCGCTCCATCCCGCCAGCATCCGGATCGCCACTACGGCCACCGCCCCGTCCAGGGTGGTGCCAGCACTACCCTGCCGGTCCCCTCGTCGTGCACGTCAAGATCGCCGGACCCGACCGGCTCATCCCCACCTTCCGCATCCCCCAACCCGGAAACGAGAACGGGGCCGGTACCGCAGAAGCGGTACCGGCCCCGACGGGATCGGTTCGTGCGTGGGCCTAACGCTCCACAACGCGAAACCCTGATGGCGGTCGGACCGCAAATCCGGGTCCAACCGGTCGGCACCCGCGCGGCGAGCGGGCTGCGATAGGGTCAGTCGCTCGCGCGGCAGATAACTGCCGCGCGAGCGACTGTGGGTCGCCGACTCAGCGGCTACAATGCGTCGCCTTCTCATGTTGGTTCGATGCCGAAGCGTGCGAGGTAGTGCCAGACCTTCTTCAGTGCCTGCGGATCGTATCGGCGGGATTGCGCGGCGTGCCCGACGAGGCGGGCGTCCAGTACACCGTCAACGGCCAGCGAGGCACCCAACTCGACGTACTGTGCACCCCGATAGTCGGGATCTCGCAGCAGCTTGTCGACGGTGAGCCGGAATCCGTTGTGCCACTCCACTGCGCAGGGTAGCTGGTGCGCGACAGCTTCGATATCGGTGCCCCGGTGACTCGGGTCGAGCACGATCGCCTCGACATCGCGATCGAGTCGGACCGGACCATGGATGTGCGCCTCGACGTAGTTGTCGAGCGCGTCTCGGTCGTCGGCCTCAGCCAGCGCAATGAGACGCATGCGTGAGGCCACGCCGAAATTCGAAGGGTTCAGGTAACTGTCGGGGTAGCAGAACGTCGTGCGGGCCAACACGGCTGCGGTCAGTCGCAGGTGCGCCGAGCCGAACCGCGGTGCAGCGCCGACAGGTACACGCCGAAAGTTCAACGCACCGTATATCGGCCGATCTTCGGCCGGCGCGCGGTCGTACGCGGCACCGAACATCCGGCTCTCCAGTGCCAGCGGTCGCCGCCGGGGTGTGCGGTCAACCCGCCGTTGCTCGTTCCGGTGACGAATTGCGAGCGGTAACTCCCGTCGCCGGCCAAAGCGTCCAGAACCACCCGATCCGCGGCCGGCCAATCCGGATGAAAGTTCACTGTCACCGATACCGACGAATCCAGTGGGAGCCCAACAGATCTCGAGGTGACATACGCGACTGCCTGCATGGCGCTTCCGACCAAAGGCTCCCGTTGCCCGTGCATCCGCCCAGTTTGCTCGAGCGCGGACCATTCGCAACTCGGCAGTCGAACATCTCTGTGCCGCAGCCAGTTCCGGCGGCCGGTACAGGGAGATGGGCCGCGCGCTCCGAAGGGCATCTCGCGGCCTCAGCACGGCTTCACCCGAGCGCCCAGCGCCAAAGTAGTGCGTCGTCGGAGGGTTCCGTGGGATCAGGCGGTCGGAGCGAAGCGGTAGACCCGTGAATCGCGCGGTTGAAATCCGAGCCGTTCATAGAGGCGATTGGCGGCAGACCGCGAAGCTCGCGAGGTCAGATCCAGTGTCCGCGCACCCGCAGCACCGGCCCGAGTCTTGGCCTCCTCGATCAAGGCGGCACCGATGCCGTGGCCCCGGGCCGCGTCATCGACCACCACATCCTCCACCCGTGCTCGAAGGCCCGACGGGATCGGGAACATCACCAAGCTCAACGTCCCGACGATCTTTCCGTCGCTCCGTGCGACCAGGACGGTGGTCGATTCGGCAGCGGCCAACCGCGCCAACGTTTCCCGACTCAACTGTGCCGCTGTCTGCGACAGCTGGGGCAACAACCGGCCGAAAGCTTCTACGATCTCGTCGTCGACCTCGGTCAATATTTCCACGGTGACAGCCACCACGGCACTGTACTGCGTGTCCCGCGCCTGCCATCTCGTTCGTTCCCGGTGGTCGACAATTACTTCGCGCACGGTGCGACGCGATCGAAGATCGCGTGGTCAGCTGGGTTGTGCGCGCTGATGGAGGACTGCCATGTGGGAGAGGCTCCGCGGCGACTTGTCGACTGGGCCCGTGCGGTCGTTGGACTACCTCGGGCGCCGACCGATCGCCGGGTCCCGATCACCGTGATCCGATAGCGGGCCACCGCCTTCGAGGGTCGCTACAGTCGCGGCGTGAACGCCTCTCCCCCGGCCTCATCGGCCGTCCGGATCGATTGTGGCACAGTGGATTACGCCGACCGGGCTGAGCCGACCGCATTCCGGGGGCTCTGCCCGGCCATCTCCTGCTTTAGGGCGACCGATGACATCTGAACTCTTCCGGCACTATTCGGATGCGGCCGAGCAGGACCGGCTGACACGGACTCCACACGGCCGACTGGAGTCTCTCCGCACCCAGGAGCTGATCCGCCGTGAGGTGACCGCGCCTGCGCGGATCCTCGATGTCGGCGGCGGGACCGGAGTGCACGCGCGCTGGCTGGCCGGTGACGGCCACACCGTCCACCTGATCGACCCGGTGCCCGCGCATGTGGCGCAAGCCGGGTTGCTTCCCCGGCGTCACCGCCGAGGTCGGAGATGCCCGGCATCTTCCGGCCGGTGCAGCCGACGTCGATGTCGTCCTGCTGCTCGGCCCGCTCGACCACCTGACCGAATCCGCCGACCGCGCCACCGCACTCGCCGAGTCCGTCCGCGTCCTGCGCCCCGGCGGCATCGTGATCGTCGCCGCCATCAGCCGCTACCTGTCGATCCTCGAGACCGGCGCTGACGGCACCCTGGACCACACCCTGACGCCGGCCGTCCGTCGGACCATCGCCACCGGCTCCTACGACGGCCACGTCGGTTTCGTCCCCACCCACTGGCACACCGCCGACGAACTCCGCACCGAACTGGCATCCGCACACCTGACCGACATCCAGATCTACGGCATCGAAGGACCCGCCTGGCCAGCCCTCGACCGCGCCGGCATCTCCGCCTTCCCCCCTCTCGCCCCCGCCGCCCTCGAATCCGCCCGCCTCATGGAACAAGACCCCCACCTCATCCACACCAGCGCCCACCTCCTGGCCGTCGCCCACACCACCGCCTGAACCCGTGCACTCGATTCTCATCGGCCCCAATCAGCCGACCGAGGTTCCCTCGGTTGCCGTGGTCGTCGACGTCATGCGTGCATTCACCACTGCAGCTTGGGCATTCGCACGGGGAGCCGACCGGATCGTGCTCGCCCGGTCGGACGGCCACGCGCTCGCCGCGAAAGCCGCGCATCCGGACTGGGTGACCATCCGGGACGGCGCGCCGGTCCCCGGTTTCGATCTGGCCAACTCGCCCGGGCGGATCGCGGCGCTGAATCTGACCGGCCGAACGCTGGTCATGAAGACGACCGCGGGAACAGTGGGCGCTCTCGCCGTCGCCGAGGCGGGGACCGTCGTGTGCACGGGGTTCGCGACGGCCGCCGCGACCGCCGCCGTGCTCCGTCGCACGGCACCCGAGCAGGTGACCTTCGTCGTGACCGGGGACAACGGGACCGCTACCGAGGACCTGGCCTGCGCGCAGTACATCGCCGAATGCGTCGCCGACCCAGCCGTGGATCCGGAACCGTTTATCCGCCGAGCGCGTCACAGTCACGCCGCGGCCGCCCTGGATCAGGGAGTGCGTCGCGGATACCAAGGCGTCCATCGCGACGATGTCCGATTGTGCCTGCAGCCCGACGAATTCGCCTTCGCGATGATCGCGCAGCCGCACGGGAAGACCCTGGCTCTGCACGCTGAACGTGTCTCGGCTGCGGGCGGGTGAATCTCGTTCCGGGACAGGAAAGGACGCCGACGGCATGCGTCAGTTGGACGAATTCGAGGTAGAACGGTTGCTGGCGTCGGATACAGTCGCACGGTTCTCGACGGTGGAGGCCGACGGGTTTCCGCACATTACGCCGATCTGGTTCCTCTGGGCGGACGGGCGGATCCTGCTGACCAGTTATGCGCGGCGGCCCCATCTGCGACGGGTGGCGGCCGACTCCCGGGTCGGACTGGTGATCGATGTGGAGGAGGCGCTGCGCGCCGACGGGGAACGGCCGAACAGGCAGGTTCGGGTGATCGGCGACGCTACCGTGGACAACGATCCCGATGGGTTGTGGACAGCACGCATCCGCGCCAAGTACCTCGGCCCGGATGCACCGACCGTGCGGGCGGAGCGAAAGCTGATCACCGTCGTTCCGCGCCGAATCGTCGCCGTCGCCAGCGTCTAACAAAACGCTCGGAGAGTCGCACCTCTGATACCGGCAGGACCAGCCCGACACGAGCACCTGCCGCTCGAGCCGCAGCCACCGGTCGAGCTGATTGTCCAAGGACGCGAAGCCGTCGTTGGTACGTACCACTTTTGTGGGGCCAGTCTCAGCTGCAAGCTCTTGTGCCAGAGTCGATTCCCGCATCCCGCGATCCCGAGTCGACGGCCACCTGTCAGGTGTTCGCGCACTGCGGGTTTTGGGCCTAACGCTCCACAACGCGAACACCCTGACAGCAGTCGGGCCGCAGATCCGGGTTCAACCGGTCGGCACCCGCGCGGCGAGCGCGGTTCGACAGCGGCAAACCGTCGAGCGGCGGTCCACTGTCGCGCGACTGCGGATCGCCCGCTCAGAGGCAATAGCGGATATCGGGCTCGGCTGATCAGCTAGTTCTTTTTGGTGTGGGACACTGGGATCGAACCAGTGACCACTTCCGCGTAAGGGAACATCAAGACTCGTCCACCAGTCCAACTGGCGCTGGCGTGTCTAGGTAGTCCCGGTTCAACGTCCCTTTCATGACGTTGCGTCCACGGAGTGTCGGCACGTCTCGGCACGCTGTTGGCACGGTGAGAGTCCACCGGCACCATCGGCCTGTGAGCCAGCACCATGGTCTGCCGCGCACTGGGCAACGTGACTGATCAGGCTATCCACGTGGTCGAGGTAATCGTCCAACTCGCCCTCGGGCGGTAGCGGGCTTCCTCCCGGGTCCCCGTAACGTGCGAGTGGCCGGGCTGCAAATAGCCCCCTCACCGCGATCCTCGCCGGGTGTGGTCGGGCAGAACGATCGAGCGATGCTTCATCGGCTCGGCACACGAACATGCACTCCACTGGTTACGCTGCTCACCAGCCGTTCCTCTCGAGAGGGACCGTGGGAGGTGTCGCGTGGTTGTGGTGTTGGATACCGGTCTGCTTCCGGTGGGCGAGCGGATCGAGGCGGCGCAGGATCTGTTGGCCGACACCGAGGTTCCGTCGATCAACCAGTTCGAGGGGTTTGCCGGTCAACTGTGGCATCGGGTCGCCGTGCGGGAGCTGGGCGCCGGCGTGCACGTGACGCAGGTCTTCGGCACCGGCATGAGGGTGCTGCGCGACGCCAAGCAGTTGCGCGTCGCCGCACCCGAACGAGTCGGCGTCGGTGTGCATCTGACCGGATCCAGCACTTGGTCGCACTGCGGCGCGGACCAGATCCTTGCCGCCGGTGAGCTCTCGCTCACCGACGGCACCAGCACCTCGGACCTGACATCCCCCGGTTTCAACGGCCTCAAGGTGGTGATCTTCGACTACGACCAACTCGCGCTGCCGATCGAAACAGTCCGCCGCGCGGCACCCCGGCTCAAATCCAGTCCGCTCTACGATTTGGTCAGCGCCCACATCACCGCGCTCGGCGAAGCGGGGGACATCGAGCCCGGCCCCGCTCAAATCATGCTCAAATCGGCCACCACCCAATTGATCCGCGCCCTGATCACCACCGCCGCGGCCGACCCTCGCCGACACGAAGCCCTCCACGACTCGCTCTATCTGCGGATAGCCGCCTATGTGGAACAGCACCTCGGGGACCCTGGCCTCAACCCCGATCACATCGCGCGGGCACACAATATTTCGGTCCGACACCTGTACAACATCTGGTCTGCGCGTGGAACTACGTTGAGCCAGTGGATCATCAACGCCCGTCTCGAGGGCGCATACGCCGATCTCGCTCGGCTGGGCCGCACCACCTCGATAGCCGCGGTAGCGGGCCGATGGGGCTTCGCCAGCCCCGCCCACTTCGCTCGCCGATTCCGCGACGCCTACGGCATGTCTCCCCGGGACTGGCAGCGAGCCAACTGACGTCAGGCCCCTTGACGAATCTGACCGATTCGGCACAGTGCTGTTCTGTGCGTGCACAACTCGAGCATCAGCGGTTCACTCCGGCGTACCCGTCTCCTTAGTTTTGAAGGCAGGCCACCTGTCGCGAAGGAGACACGATGTGCACGGTCATCGCTGTCCCCGCACCGACAGCTCGCGTTCACCGGCCCGGTGAACATCGACATCGCCGTCGAGCCGGTTCGGGCGGATCGAATCTCCCGCCGAGGCAGCACAGATGACCGAAATCTGCGACCCCGCGACCACCCCGCCGCTCGCTCGAGAGATTCCACTGGTCGGCAGGGCAGCGGAATGCCTTGCGCTGGAAACCTTCACGAGCAAGGTCCGAGCAGGACAGAGCGAAGGGCTGGTGCTGGCGGGGGCACCGGGGATAGGAAAGACCCGGTTGCTCGACCATATAGCCGCGGCCGCCCCGGATCTACTGGTGTTGCGGACCTCCGGCATCGAGTCGGAGTCTCCCTTGGCGTTCGCCGCGCTGCATCGTCTCCTGCGCCCGTTCCTCGATCGTCGCGAGCTCCTTCCAGCGCCGCAAAAGGCCTCCCTGGGCGCTGCTTTCGGACTCGTCGCGGGTCCACCGCCCGATCGATTCCTGGTAGGCCTCGCGACCCTGAGCCTCTTCGCGGACTTGGCCGGCGACGGCCCGCTGGTGTGCCTGGTCGACGACGTGCAATGGCTGGACCGCGAGTCCCGTGATGCGTTGACCTTCGTCGCGCGGCGCCTGCACGCCGAGGGTGTGGGAATCCTGTTCGCGGTGCGCGAACTGGCCTCCGACAGCACGGGTTTCGAAGGTTTGGCGATACATACAGTGGCAGGACTTTCCGGCTCGGCCGCGAGGGAACTGCTGGCCCGTACCGCCCGCCGCTCCCTCAACGACGACGTTGCCCGCAGGCTCGCCGAGCAGACCGGCGGCAACCCACTCGCCTTGGTGACATTGGCGCATTCACTGACGACCGAACAATTGGGTGGCACCGCGGCACTGCCCGAACCGCTGCCCATCGGCCCGCGGCTCGTGGCCTGCTTTCTCGAGCGGATCCGGGCCTTCCCCAAGCCCACCCGAGATCTGCTGCTGCTGGCTTCGATCAGTCCGATCCGGGACACCGCGCTGCTGTGGCGGGCGGCGGCGCTGCTCGGATTGCCGGAAACCGCCGCCGACCCCGCGGTCGAGGCCGGAGTGCTGGTGCCCGGCAACGGTTTCGCCTTCTCCCACCCACTGATTCGGTCCGCCGTACACGCGGCTGCCGACCCGGCCGGCTTACGGCGAGCACATCAGGCCATCTCCGCGGCCTGCGACCCGGACCACGACCCCGACATCCGAGCCTGGCATCTTGCCGCCGCCACCGCGGGCGCCGACGAAGCGGTAGCACGCGATCTGCAGCACTCCGCGCAGCGCGCCCGAGCCCGTGGCGGTTATGCGGCCGAGGCACAGTTTCTCGCCCGCGCGGCCGAATTGACTCCCGAAATCTCACAACGCGACGAGCGGCGACTGGCCGCGGCCCAGGTCTATCTGATGTGCGGTGACCCCCAGTCAGCGCAGCGCCTGCTCCTCGGGTCGCAACCGGTGGCCAGGGTACCCGTGATGCGCGGGCGGGCCCGCTGGCTGAAGGCCGCCATCGAGAGGCATTTCAGCCGACTGGAAGACCAGCCCGCTCTGCTGCTGACGGCCGCCGCGGAGTTGGGCCCGGCGGACGGTGACCTGGTCTGGCTCCTGCTGTGCCAGGCGCTGAGTTCGGCGATGCTGTCCAGAGATGACACCGTGAGCACCACGGTGTCCGAAGTCGCACGCGCCGTACTGAGTGCGCTCGAACGGCGGTCGGCGGAACTGTCGGTGTACGACCTGTTCATCGTTGCCTTCGCCACCCGGATCAGCGAAGGTCACGCCGCGGCCGTCCCCCGGTGGCGTGCCGCGCTCGAATCCCTGCGCGACCACGAAATCGCCGAGGAGGGAATGCCTTTGGCGATATTCGCCCATTACGCGAGCGACGAGCTGTGGGACGACGGTGCCCGGCAGGTCGTCTTCGCGCGGCTGCATGCCTACGATCGAGACACCGGCGCCCTGCTCGGGCTCCGGATCGTCCTCGAATGTCAGGCGACGGACGCGCTACGAGCGGGCCGGCCCGACGAGTGCGCCGACTATCTGACGGAGTCCCGCGAGCTGCTGACGGTGATCGGGGCGCCGCAGGAGAAGTCCATACAACGGCTGGAACTGCTGGTCTGGGGTGGTGCGGAGGCCGAGGCCCGCGCGCTGGCGTCGAGTGTCGAGGGTGTGGATTTCCCGTGCCGGGCCATCCAGGCGGCGCTGGCGGCTCGCTACCTGATCGTCCTCGAGCTGAGTCTGGGAAACTATCGCGCGGCTCTGGACCGGGCCCAGTTTCTCTTCGACCACGACGTGCCCGGCCTCAGCAACCTGATGCTCGCCGATATGGTCGAGGCGGCAGTTCGCGCACAACGGCCGGCACCGGCGTCGGCTGCCTTGGCCCGGTTGGAAGATCAGGCGCAGGCCAGCGGAACACCGTGGGCGCTGGGGACTTTGGCGCGAGCGCGGGCCTTGGTGGCCGGGGACGACAACGCGGCGGCATGGTACCGGGAAGCCATCGACCAGCTCGGACGGACCAGGATCACCGTCGACCTCGCCCGGACGCATCTGGTGTACGGCGAATGGTTGCGCCGGCGCAAAGAGCGCCTGCAGGCCCGAGTCCAGCTGCGGCTCGCCTACGAGATGTTCTCCTCGGCCCGTGCCCCGCTCTTCGCCGAGCGCGCCCGGGCCGAACTGGCCGCCACGGGTGAACACGTACACCCCAGAAACCCGGCGCCCGGCCCGCAGCTCACCCCTCAGGAGTCCCAGATCGCCGCATTGGCGGCCGAGGGGGCGACCAACAGCGAGATCGCAGCCCGCCTCTACATCAGCACCTCCACCGTCGAGTACCACCTCACGAAGGTCTTCCGGAAGCTCGCGGTGACCTCCCGCAGGCAGCTCCGTTCGGCACTCGGTCCGCGGGACTAGGGCCGATCACTGGGGGGTTTCACTGATTCGCCGAGCAGCTCACGCAGGGTCTGATGAACGAGTCACAGCACCGAAAGCGAAGGGCGACATCATGACTGACACTCCGGTCATCTTCATTCACGGACTCTGGCTGCACTCGGCATCCTGGCAACCCTGGCTCGAGTTGTTCAGCGAACACGGCTACCAGGTCGCTGCGCCCGGCTGGCCCGGTGAACTCGACACCGTCGCCTCGGCGCGGGCCACCTCGGACGGTGTCGCCGGCCACGGCATCGACGACGTGGTCGAACACTATGCCGCGATCATCGCTGACCTGCCGGCACCACCGATCCTCGTCGGACACTCCTTCGGTGGGATGATCGCCCAGAAGCTGCTCGGGCAGGATCGCGCCGCCGCGGCGATCGCCATCGACGCCGCCCAGATCAAAGGCGTACTGCCGCTGCCGCTTTCGGCGCTGCGCTCGACCACACCCGTGTTCAAGAACCCGGCCAACCGCAACCGGGCGGTGTCGCTCACGGCCGCGGAATTCAGGTACGCGTTCGGCAATGCGATCCCGGCCGAGGAGTCCGACGAACTGTATGAGCGCTGGGCTGTGCCCGCCCCCGGCAAACCGCTGTTCGAAGCGGCGGCGGCCAACTTCAACCCGCACTCCGCAGCCAAGGTGGATACCGCCAATTCGGGCCGCGGCCCACTGCTGCTCATCACCGGCGGCAAAGACCACACCGTCCCCGAAGCCGTCACCAGAGCGACCCTGAAGCAGTATCGCCATTCCGACGCGGTCACCGATCTGCTGGAGTTCCCGGACCGCGGGCATTCCCTGGTGGTCGATCACGGTTGGCGCGAGGTCGCCGACGCCTGCCTGTCGTGGTTGAAGAGCCAGGAGCTCTGAGGACGAGATGTTCGATCTCAGCCTTGCGGGCAAGGTGGCCGTGGTGACCGGCGCCAGCCGGGGGATCGGGCTGGCAGTGACGAAAGCACTTGCTGCCGAGGGAGCCTCGGTGGTCGCCGGGTCACGCACCGGAAGTCAGGACCTGACGGAGCTGGCTGCCCACGACGGAGTGCGGACACCGTTGATCGATCTCAGCACTCCCGAAGGACCCCAGCAGCTGATCGACGACGCCGTGACCGCGTTCGGCGGAATCGACATCCTGGTCAACAACATCGGCGCGGTCATCCCCCGGGTGCAGGGCTTCCTCGCCATGACGGACGAGGACTGGCAATGGTCGCTGACCACCAACCTGCTCGTCGCGGTTCGCACGGCGCGCGCCGCCCTGCCGTACCTGATCCAGCGCGGCACCGCCGCCATCGTGACGATCAGCTCGGTCAACGCGTACCTCCCCGATCCCGGCGTCATCGACTACTCCGCGGCGAAGGCCGCCTTGTCGAACTTCAGCAAATCGCTGTCGAAAGAGTTCGGCCCGCAGGGCATCAGAGCGAACACCATCTCGCCCGGACCGGTCACCACGGGCCTGTGGCTGGGCGATCAGGGCGTCGCCGCCGTGGTCGGCGCCGCCGCGTCCACCGATCCCGACGAGGTGGTCCGGCAGGCCGCAGCCGACAGCGTCACCGGCCGGTTCACCCACCCGCAAGAGGTCGCCGACCTGGTGCTGCTGCTCACCAGCGAACGAACCGCCAACGTCACCGGCGCCGACTTCAGGATCGACGGCGGCCTCATCCAGACACTCTGACCGAAAGACCATCCATGACACCCGAACCCGCAGTGATACACGCCGAAGAAGGCGAACCGTTCACCATGACCGAGACCGAACACCTGCTGTGGAAGGTGACCGCCGATGACACCGGGGGACATTTCGATGCCGCCGAAGTGACCGCGTTGCCGTTCGTCTCGGGTCCGCCACAGCACATCCACGACCGCAGCGACGAGATCTTCTATGTCCTGGAAGGAACCCTTCGCGTCTTGCTCGGCGAGGATCTCCACGATGCCGAGGCCGGCGCCTTGGTCTACATTCCCCGTGGCACCAGCCACACATGGATCAACGGGGGAACGACTCCGGTGCGATTCCTGACCATGTACGTCCCCGGCGGCATGCAAGGCTTCTTCGAAGCCACCGCGCCCCTGGTGCAACAGATCCCACCGGACCTGGACGCTCTGGCCGCAGCCGCGGGGCAATTCGACACTCGCCTCAGCGGACCGCCGCTCCCTCCTTTCTCCCCATCCTGAAATCGTCACGGCGAGCGCCGATCACACTATTCGACCGAGAAAAGCCACAGGAGCCTTTATGTACGTGAGCAACAGCCTGCGGGCGCCGTTCGCCGCCACGGTCCTCGCCGCTGCGCTGGCCGCGTTCGCCGTGCCCGCGCACGCCGACACCTCACGCCCGACCATCGTGCTCGTGCACGGGGCCTTCGCCGACACCACCAGCTGGGACGGTGTCGCCACTGCCCTGCGCTCCGATGGATATCGAGTCATGGTGCCGGACAACCCGTTACGAGGTCCCGCCAACGACGCGGCTGCCATCGAAAAGGTACTCGACGGCATCGACGGCCCGGTCGTGCTGGCCGGCCACTCCTACGGTGGTGCGGTGATCACCAACGTCCACGACACGAAAGTGAAGGCCATGGTCTACATCGCTGCCTTCGCACCGCAGCAAGGCGAACCCATAGCGATCGCGATGGATCCCTTCCGATTCCCAGGCAGCCAATTACAGCCGCCCGCACTGGCTTTGGAGCCTTCGAATTCGGGACTCGACGGCTACGTCGCCCCCGACGCCTTCAACAGTGTCTTCGCACAGGATGTTTCGCCCGCCACAGCGGCGACCATGGTCGCCCATCAGCACTCCATCGCCGTGACCGCGCTGCTGGAACCCAGCGGCCCGGCCGCTTGGGCGACGACGCCCACATGGTATCTGGTTTCAGCGGCCGACCGGGTGATTCCGCCCGCGGCCGAGCGCTTCTTCGCGCAGCGGATGGGTGCGCACACCACCGAGGTCGATGCCTCGCACGCCTCACTCGTCTCCCAGCCGGCCGTCGTCGCCGCTTCGATCGAACAAGCCGCTCGGTAAGAGCGTGATGCCACGACCCCGAATATCCGACCACAGAGGGAGTCTCACATGCCCATCATCACAACGTCCGACGGTGTGGACATCTACTACAAGGACTGGGGCAGCGGGCAGCCGATCGTCTTCAGCCACGGCTGGCCGCTGTCCTCCGACGACTGGGACGCACAGCTGATGTTCTTCGTGTCCCACGGTTTCCGGGTGATCGCCCACGACCGGCGCGGCCACGGCCGTTCCGCACAGGTCGCCGACGGCCACGACATGGATCACTACGCCGACGATCTGGCCGCCGTCGTCACGCATCTCGATCTGTCGGACGCGGTACACGTCGGTCATTCCACCGGCGGCGGAGAAGTCGTCCGCTACCTGTCGCGCCACGGAAAAGACCGAGCGGCCAAGGCCGTGCTGATCAGTGCCGTGCCGCCGATCATGGTCAAGACCGCCGACAACCCTGGCGGACTGGACAAGTCGGTCTTCGACGATATCCAGCAGCAGGTCGCCACCCGCCGTTCGGACTTCTTCCGCACCTTCGCCGAGGGACCGTTCTACGGCTACAACCGGCCCGGCGCGCAGCCGTCGGAAGGCGTCATCGCCAACTGGTGGCGCCAAGGCATGGCCGGCGGCGCCAAGGCGCACTACGACGGCGTCGTCGCCTTCTCCCAGACCGACTTCACTGAGGAACTCGCCAAGATCACCATCCCGGTTCTGGTCCTGCACGGCGAGGACGACCAGGTGGTTCCCATCCAGGACTCCGCCATCCGCTCGGCCGAACTGCTGCCCAACAGCACGCTGAAGACCTACCCGGGTTTCCCGCACGGCATGCCGACCACCGAAGCCGCCACCATCAACGCCGACCTGCTCGCCTTCATTCGATCCTGAGCAGCGATCACGCCCCGGGCCGGGGCAGGGAACGCTCGAATCCGGGCTGTTCCCTGCCCGCGCACCGGAGCGTCGCAGCAGAAGAGTTCCGATGAAGCGGAGACCTGAATGGACCGTGAGGCTTTGACCGTCGTGCCCGAAGCGGCGGCAGTCCCGCAGGGCGGCCGGACGAACGCCTTCCGAGCGCTGCGGTCCACGCCGTTCCGCCTCTACTTCGCGGGGCAGATCGCCTCCGCAAGCGGCACTTTCGTGCAGGCGACGGCGATCAGCTGGTTGGTGTTGCGACTGCGGGGACACACTGAGATGAGGGTGCAAGTCCTGTCGGATCGACGGAGCCAGTGGGGCTGCTTGGTCGGGTGTTCGCGCACTGCGGGCTTGTGGAGCTAAGGGGACTCGAACCCCTGACCCCCACACTGCCAGTGTGGTGCGCTACCAGCTGCGCCATAGCCCCGGATGGGTTGTTGCCGGGTTTCCCCGGCGACTGGACGAAGGTACACCATGAGGGTTGGGGGTGCGCAAATCGCCTGGTAATGGTGGGTCTTTCGGGGAAGGGTCCGGGTTGGATTGCTCGGATGACAGGGCACTCGGTGTGGAAATCGGTGGCGGCGTCGGTGGCTGTCGGCGTGGTGGTGGCGGTGCACGATGGTGGGGCGGTCGCCAATGCGGATGTGGGGGCTGGGACTCGGCCGTTGGGGTGCGTGCCCGCTATGAGTACGTTGCAGGTGATTCCGCCGTTTCCGGGACTTTTCCTGCCGTTGCCGAGCATTCGGGGAGTGGCGGAATTCGATGATCTGTCGGCCGCGCCGGCGGGGTGAGTTTCCCGCCGACTGTCGAACTGCGGGACGCGACACAGGGATTCAACAGTTTCGCCGAGGTCGTGCTGCGGCACGGGTCGTTGTACACGCGGCCGCGGGGGTCGGAGGGCGTGTGACGGAAGGTGCCTACGCCGGGGTGTCTGGACGGGCAGGTGGCGGCGGTTTCGGTGGACGGGAACATGCTCGTCGCGGCGGACCACAACGGGTGGATCTACTCGATGGACAATCTGCTGTCGGGGCCGATGCTGTGGAATTGGACGTTCTCCTATGGCGGGCCGATCTGGTTGTGGCCGGGTGAGCGGGTGCCGGGGACCGGGGACGGTCCGGTCGCGTCGAGCCGGTGGGCCATCAGTCATCGGATGTCGAAGAGTTTCGAGGACGCGAAGGGCTACAACCATCCGACACAGGCGGGCCTGGTCGAGTTGGTCGCCCTGTCGCAGGACGGGTCGCGCATCACCTATCAGGATCCTTGGCTGCCAGCCGATTTGAGCTACGAGATCGGTGGACCACTGGGCGGACGGTTCGTGTCCGAGTCGCTGTCGGCGTCCGGTTCGGTGACATTCGTGATGAACCGCTACGGCGACATGTTCACCCGCAAGTACGACCTGGACATGGCCGGGTCCAATCACATTCCGGGGCGCTACATCTGGCAGGATCAGGGGCCGCTGCCCTCGGCGCGCCGGACCAGCTGACCGAACGGTTCAACCCGGCCTATGCCGCGATCTCGCTACCCGCCGAGGACTGGCAGCCCCAGCCCAAGATTCCGGGCGAGATCACCTCGCGCATCTCGATTCACGTCACCGGCGACGCGGCGGAGAATCGCGAACTGCGGGTCGAGGGCACGCAGGGCGGCCGGACCGGCTACTGGCACAAGGATCTTCGCGGCTCGGCCTGGGAATTCACCGCCGACGACCAGCCGCTCACGGGCAGCCCCGTCCAGAACCCCGCGAGCGACATGTCCGCGCGAACGCTGGTGGACCCGACCGGTATCACCTTCCGGGGCGGCCTGCCGGGCGGCTGGACCCTGCGCTTCGACGACTTCGATTGGGCGCAAACCAAACACCCGGCCACCCTGACCTCACCGACCGGCCACGACTACCCCGTGCAGCTCTACACCACCGACGGACTGCGCCTGCTGCCGCGCGCGGCCGGGCTGGACGACAATCCCCGCGAACTCGAGGGCGCTCTCGATGTGCGCGAAGCGAATCCGGCCGACGATCCGGAGCTGGCGGGATTCGTGAACGCCCAGCTGAGCGGCCGGCCGGTCTACGAGGTGACCGTGCAGGCCACCCGATCCCAGCTCGCCGTCGCCGCCCTCGCCACCACCCTCACCCGCGACTGAGTATCAGTTGGGGACCATCGCGCCGGGGTGATAGCTGACGGCCGGATTCCACAGGAAGAACCCGTTGTACCCCGCCGCGTAGGTGGCGTCGATCTGCGCCTTCACCTGAGCGTCACCGTAGGCGACGCCCAGACTGAAGTCCTGCAGCCACGGGATCACCTGGGCGGTGGTGCCCGCCGTGCGCGCCCGGAAGTCCTGCAGGGACCGGAACACGATGTCATAGGGCTGCGAATTCGGGCTGGCGACATCGTATTCACCGGCATGCCAGTGCGACGGGTACAGCATCGGGGCCAGGAAATCCGAGTAGCGCGCCATCGCCGGAATGTCCTGCGCGATCTCCTCGGGCCGGGTGGCCGCGATACCGAAGACGGCGGCGCTCACCGACGCCCCCGCATCGTGGATCGGGTCGCGGCAGTCGCGCAGGAAGTTCGCGATGGAGTCCGGCGGCGATTCGGTGAGGCCCGGGAACTGCATGCCGCCGAGCGCGCCGTCGGGGCGGCGGATGTAGTCGTACATGACGCCGTCGAAGCCGAGCCGGGCCGCCTCGACCGCGAGATCACGGTTGTAGGACCGGATTTCGGGACTCGCGAAATTGGTGAAGGCGATCGCACCGTACCCGCTGGAGTAGGGCTGGCCGCCGCCGTTCTGGATCACCCAGTCGGGGTGCCCGTTGTGCCAGGCCCAGGCGGCGAGCGTCGGGTCACGGAACGCGACGATGCGGCCGACGACCTTCAGTCCCATGTCGTGCAGCTGCTTCAGCGCGGCCGGAGCGTCGTAAATCGAGGTGGCGGCGCCGGATTCACGGGCCAGCGGCACCTGTGAGTCGTAGCCGATCATGCCGTCCTCGTCCTTGATATCGAGTTGGACGGTGTCGATGCGGCCCTCGCGGGCCAGGTCCAGCACGGCGTCGCGCATCGGGCCGTAGGCCCACGCGTAGGCGGTGACATGGACGGCGCGGATGCGCGGCAACGTCACCTCGACCTTCAGCGGGCTGGTGACGACGTCACCGGAGGCGCCGGTGGCGACGACGGTGGTGTCGATCGGGGCATGGCCGAGCCGGATCTCGAACGAGCCGTCCGCGGCCGGGCGCACCGACAGCGCGCCGATGGCGACCTGTTTCGCGCCGATCGCCTTGCCGCGCACCAGCACCGGATCCCGATAGGAGGTGGCGGCGGGGGTCGGCGCCAGTTCCAGGGTGGGCGGCTGCACGGCGGCCGAGGGGCGGCTGCGCCCGACGACGAACACCATCGCGGCCAGTAGCAGGAACACCACCGCGCCGATCGCGAGCAGGGCGGCCCGCCGGCGGCGGATCGACCGGAGTCGCATGAGCAACCTAGACACCAACTTCCACAGACGGCTGTTGGCATCACTATCGCGCCTGCGCGCGAGCGACGTCCGATTTTCGTCGAGATCACCTCAAAACCGTTGTCGCCGCGTAGCGTTGCGGCGATGAAGGGCACGGCCATGCTGCGAATGGTCACGGCGGCACTGCTGTGCGCGACCGCCACCGCGTGCGGGGGATCCACCGCGCCGAGCCCGGCCGCGATCACCGTGTTACCCCCGGCGTCGCGGCCACCGGATCCGGCCGCGGTCGCCGCCAACGAGCTCGGACAGATCCCGGTCCTCATGTATCACCGCGTCGAGGCCGCACCGGCCGGCGAATACGACCAGACCCCGGCGAAATTCACCGCCGAACTGGAACGGCTCTACGCCGAGGGCTACCGCCCGATCACCATGGCCGAGTATCTGGCGGGCGCCATCGATCTGCCGGCGGGCACCCATCCGGTGGTCCTCACCTTCGACGACTCCACCGGCGCCCAGCTGACCCTCACGCCGAGCGGCGACCCGGCCCCCGACTGCGCGGTCGGCCTGCTGGAGCAATTCCATTCCCGCCACCAGGATTTCGCGGCCACCGCCACCTTCTACATCAACAACGAGCCCTTCGGCGAGGACCCGCGCGCCGTCCCCTGGCTGGTCCGCCACGGCTACGACATCGGCGCGCACACCGCCACCCACGCCAACCTGGGGCAGCTCCCGCCCGCCGACGTGCAACGCGAACTGGTGCAGAACCTGCGCGCAATCACCGCCGCCGCGCCCGGCACCACCATTCACTCCATGGCCCTGCCGCTCGGCGTCTATCCCGCCGACCACGGCCTCGCCTCGGCGGGCAGCTGGGACGGCATGCCCTACCGATTCGGCGGCGTCCTGCTGGTGGGCGCGAATCCCGCCGTCTCCCCCATCACGGCGGCGCTCGACCCCACCGCCATCCCCCGAATCCGCTCCGGCCGCAACCCTGTCGCCTTCGATTCCACGTACTGGCTCGACTGGTTCGACGCCAATCCCGGCGCCCGCTACACCTCCGACGGCGACCCCAAGCACGTCTCGTTCCCCCGCGCGGTCGCCGACCAGCTGTCCCCGCACTGGGCCTCGACCGCCCAGTCCTACTGAGGCGAGTCAGCAGCCCAGGCACCCCGGCGGAATGATCTCGCACCACCAAGGTTTCGGCGGCGGGATCGGCGCGCTCGGATCGCCCGCGCCCGACACCACCCAGTCGCCCTGCACGCTCACCTCCCGCCCGTCCAGCGAGCGGGTGGCGGGCCCGGCCGCGACCGACCCGTCGAGGTTGAACTTGCTGCCGTGACAGGGACAGTTGATGGTCCCGCCCGAGATGTCGTTGACTGCACAGCCCAAATGCGTACAAACCACCGACAATCCGACGAAGCTGCCCGCATTCGGCTGCGTCACAACGGTATTGCCGACGATCACGCCGCCGCCCACCGGAACGTCCGAGGTCCGGGCGATGGCGTTGTCGGGGGCGCCCGGCTCGGTCACCGTCGCCGGTGCGGGCACGGCGGGCGGCGCTTCCTCGGCCGCCGGGGCCACCGGCGGCGCGGGCGCGGGCCCGGCGATCAGCTGCCCGTCACGCACCGACACCTGCCGGGCGGCCAGCCCGCGCGTGGCCGGGCCGCGCACCAGCGACCCGTCCAGCGCGAATTGACTACCGTGACAAGGGCAATTGATCACGCCACCGGAAATCGCGTTCACCGCGCAGCCCTGATGCGGGCAGACGCTCGAAAAGGCCAGGAAATTACCGGCATTCGGCTGGGTGACCACGGTGTCCCCGAGAATCACGCCGCCGCCGACCGGCACGTCGGCGGTCCCGGCGAGCACGGTGCCGTTCACCGGTGCGGGACCGGGCTCGGCCGCGGGCGGTTCGGCGGCGGGCGGCGGCGCGGCAGTGGTCGTGGTGGCGGGCGGGGTCGTGGTGGTCGTCGCGGGCGCACCGGAGCCGGTCACGGGTGCCGCGGCACGCTGATTCGTGCACGCCGCCGCCACCATCACCACTCCCGCCGCGACGACGACCTCTCGCCGCCCGACCTGATCGATGCTCATCGTGACCTCGAATCGTCGGCACGCTGGTATCGCTGACACGAACCGGCCCGCCGTTCGGTTCGATGCGGGGTCCGAATCCGTCCCAGATCGGGGTCCACCGGATCCGTCCCAGCCGATCCCCCACCCTGCCCCCAGTGATCACCCCTGCCCCGCTGCTTTGGCTCCTGATCCCTCGCACACGCGCGATAATGTTCGGTGTGAGCGCGGATTCGGCACAGCCCTGCCCCGGCGAGGTCGAGCGGACGAGTTCCGCGCAACGCCGAGTTGCTGCTGTGCGTCGCGGCCCTGGCGCTGACCGCCTTCGCCTATCTGGCCATGACCTCGGCCACCGGCAACGGCTTCGACGGCCAGAGTATCCGCGCCCTGGTCGTTTTCAGCGTCTTCGTGGCGGTCACCCATCTGGCGGTGCGGCGCTGGGCGCCCGCCGCCGACCCGGTGCTGCTGCCCTGCGTGGTGCTGCTCAACGGCATCGGCCTGGTCCTCATCGACCGGCTCGACCGCGCCGAGGCGGCGCAGGCCGCGCACGCGGGCACACCGGCGCCGTCCTCGGACTCCGCGCATCAGCTGATCTGGACCGGCCTGGGCATGCTGCTGTTCGTGCTGGTGCTGGCCCTGGTGCCCGATCACACCAAACCCGCCCGCTACGGCTACACCTGTGGACTGGCCGGGGTGGTCGCCCTGCTCGTCCCCGCGCTGCTGCCCTCCCGCTTCAGCGAGGTGAACGGCGGCAAGAGCTGGATCCTGATCAGCGGGTTCTCGATTCAGCCCGGTGAATTCGCCAAGGTGCTGCTGATCATCTTCATCGCGGCATTCCTGGTCGCCAACCGGGACCTGTTCGCCAGCGAGGGAAAACGCTTCCTGGGCATGACCTTCCCGCGCCTGCGCGACCTGGCCCCGCTGCTGCTGGTCACCTTCGTCGCGGTGCTGGTGCTCGTGTACGAGAAGAACCTGGGCTTCTCACTGCTGGTGTTCGGCACCGTGCTGGCCATGATGTACATCGCCACCGGGCGGGCGTCATGGCTGCTGATCGGGCTGGCCATGTTCTCGGTGGGCGCGATCATCGCCTACCAGTTGTTCGCGCACGTGCGGGTGCGCGTGCAGGTGTGGCAGGACCCGCTCGCCACGTATTACACGACGGGATATCAGATTTCGCAGGGCCTGTTCGGCATGGGCACCGGCGGGCTGATCGGGACCGGCATGGGCAACGGGCGGCCGCAGGACGTGCCGTTCGCCAAGACCGACTTCATCATCTCCACCATCGGTGAGGAACTCGGGCTGGTCGGACTGGCGGGAGTGCTCGTCCTGTTCCTCATCCTGTGCATCCGCGGCTTCAGCGCCGCGCTCACCATCCGCGACGCGTTCGGCAAGCTGCTGGGCGGCGGGCTGGCCTTCTCCATCGGCTGGCAGTTGTTCGTGGTCGTCGGCGGTGTCACCAAACTGATTCCGCTGACCGGTCTGACCACGCCGTTCATGTCGTACGGCGGTTCGTCGCTGCTCGCCAATTACATCATCCTGGGGCTGCTCATCCGGATCTCCGGCGACGCCCGCTCGGCCCCGCCGCCACCCACCCGGCCGGCACCTCCGCCCCTGGCCGAGGACCTCACCGCGCACGTCTCACGGCGCCTGCTGCCGCGCCGTACCTGACCGGAAATCACACTGCGGCACAGCGGGCATCGGAGCAAGCTGGTCCCACTAGCTTCGGAGACGGGCGGGCAGGCGATCGGTCACCAGGTGGGTGAAGGGGCGCAGGGTCAGGCAGATCGTGAGCCAGCAGGCTCCGACGAGCCAGCCGGCCAGGATGTCCGTCGGCCAGTGCACGCCCAGGTAGAGACGGGAGATGCCGACGGCCAAGACGAACAGGATCGCGAGGGCCACCACGATGGCGCGGGTGAGGCCGCGCAGCGCGGGCAGGGCGACCGCGACCAGGATGCCGATCACCACCATCGAGCCCAGCGCGTGGCCCGAGGGGTAGGAGTGGTTGGTCTCGGTGACCAGGTGGTCGACGACCGGTGGACGGTCGCGGCCGATCAGCAGTTTGCCGAAGAACACCAGCAGGCCCGCGCCGATCGCGGTCACCGCGACCAGCACCGCGTCATCCCAGTGCTTGCGCCAGGCCAGCACCGCACACGCCAGCATCGAGTACACCGCGACGGTGGTGGTGTCCCCGGCCGCGCTGACCGCCTTCGCCACCGTCGTCCAGGTGCCGGTGCGGTGGTCGATGAACCACTGCAGCCAGCCCGCGTCCGGTCCGGCCGGGCCGTCGGCCCACACCACCGCACAGGTCAGCACCAGGATGACCGCGGCCAGCGCCGACGCGATCCAGACGCCGGTCAACGTGCGATCGGGGAACCCCGTGGGCGGTTTCGTCGTGGCTTCTTCCTTCTGCGCGGGTGGTGAGGACAGCATGCCACCGAGGTTGCCACGGCATCGCTGAGAGGACGTTGAGAGCGGGTCGGGCCGACGCGGGCGCGGCGGTCGGGCATGCTGGTGGCCGTGCGGGTGCTGGTGATCGAGGACGAGGAGCGGCTGGCGCGAACGGTGCGCCGCGGGCTCGAGCTCGAGGGTTTCGTGGTCCAGCTGGCCCACACCGGGACCGCGGGGCTCGCGGCCGCGATCGAGGACGGCTTCGACGTGATCGTGCTCGACATCATGCTGCCCGGACTGAGCGGCTACGAGGTGCTGCGCCGCCTGCGCGCACAGGACGTGACCACGCCGGTCCTCATGCTCACCGCCAAGGACGGCGACTACGAACAGGCCGACGCGCTCGACCTCGGCGCGGACGACTACCTGACCAAACCCTTCTCCTTCGTGGTGCTCATCGCCCGGCTGCGGGCCCTGCTGCGCCGCCGCGCACCGCAACAACCGGCCCTGCTGTCGGCCGGTGACCTGGTGCTGGATCCGGCCCGGCGCACGGTGCTGCGCGGGGACACCACGCTCACCCTGACGCCCCGAGAATTCGGGCTGCTGGAATTCCTGTTGCGGCACAAGGGTTTGGCGCTGACCAAGCACGAGATCCTGCGCAATGTGTGGGACGCCCACTACGACGGTCCGGAGAACGTCGTCGAGGTGTACATCGGCTACCTGCGCAAGAAGATCGATACGCCGTTCGGCTGCACGAGTATCGAGACGCTACGGGGCGTCGGCTATCGGATGGTCGATCCCGGCGGGTCCGGCGACGGGCAGATCCACGACGAATCGGGCTCCGCCCCACGGTGATTCACCGATCGTGACCGAACCACCGTGGGCGGCCACGATTTCCGCGACGATGGCCAGGCCGAGCCCGGATCCGCCGGTGGCGCGGGCCCGGTCGGCCTCCAGTCGCACGAACCGGCCGAACACCCGCTCCCGGTCGGCCGCGGCGATGCCGGGACCGTCGTCGTCGACGATCACGCGGCCGAATTTCCCGTCACGCAGGACCGTCACCGCCACGGTGGAGCGGGCGTGCGCGGCGGCGTTCTCGGCGATATTGCGCAGCACCCGAGCCAGTTTCGGCTGATCACCTCGAATCCGCACCGGCTCGATGGCCGTCCGCACGGTGTGGTCGCCGCGCGCTCGCAGGGCCTGCGCCTGCGCCCCGGCCAGGTCGTCGAGATCCACGTCGTCGCGGCGCACCTCGAGGCCGCTCTCGTCGGCGGCGGCCAAGGTCAGCAGGTCCTCGATCAGCAGCCGCATGCGTTCGGCCTCCGGAAGCAGGGTGCCGCCGATCAACTCGGCATCCAGGGCCTCGGGCCGGTCCCGCGCCAATTCCAGGGCGGCGGTCACCACGGCCAGCGGGCTGCGCAGTTCGTGCGAGGCGTCGCCGACGAATCGGCGCTGCGCCGCGTGCCCGGCCTCGACGCGGGCCAGCATGTCGTTCATGGTCTCGGCCAGTCGCGCGATCTCGTCGCGGGCCGGGGGCACCGGCACCCGCTCCGAGAGCCCGGCCGCGCCGATCACCGCCACCCGGCTGCGAATCTCCTCGACCGACCGCAGCGAGCGCCCGACCAGCAGGTAAGTGGCCAGGGCGGCCGCGACGACCACGATCGGCCCGCCCACCGCCGTCAGCGCCGCGACCCGTTTCACCGTGTGCTCGGCGGATTCGCTGTCCCCGGCGACCAAGACGACGTACCGGCCATCCGGCGCCGATACCGTGCGCGCGGACACCCGCAGATCCTCGTCGTAAGACGGCACGGGCCGGCGCGCGGTCTCGCGCTCCCCCACAGTTCCCGGGTCCAGCAGCGGGTGTGGCCAGTTTCGGGTTCGACTCCCGCGCGATCCGCCCCTGCGCGTCGATGACCTGCACCACGCCGACCTGTCCGGTCACCTCGAACAGCGAATCCGGCAACTCCGCGACCGAGGTCCGGGTCAGCTCACCGGCGATCGCGTCCATGCGGGTCGAGGCGGCCGTGTCGATCTCCCGTAGCAGCGACCGGTTCAGCAAACCCAGCATGGCGCCGGCTGCCAGCAGCAGCACCGCGCCCACGGTCAGCGCGGCCACCACGGCCGAGCGAATCCGTAGTCCCCACAGCGAGGGTCGCAGCCATTCCCGGATCCGATGCACGCCCCCATCATGGGGCACCCGCGCCACCGGACCCCGCCAGGCCCGCGAACGCCGCCTACTCGCGTCGCGCGGTAGCCGATTCCGACGTCCCGTCGTCCAGCAGCCCGCGGTTCACCAGGCCGAGCACCTGGGCGACCGCGAAATCGATATCGGCCGGGGTGGCGGGCAGGGATCCGTCGAGCAGCAGGCTGGCCAGGCCGTGGACCGCGGACCAGGCGGCGATCTCGGCGCCGGGTCGCACCCGCGGGTCCAGCAGACCGGCCGCCTGCGCCTCGTCGAGGACCTGGCCGAGGATGCGATGCGGGTCGTCGGCGGGCGCGGCGGCCGGGTCGGGTTCGGTGGCCGGGAGCGCGCCGAAGGCGGTGCGGAACAGGCCGGGACGGCTCAGCGCGAAACCGATGTAGGCGGTGCCGGTGGCCTGCAGGCGCGCGCGGGGGTCGGTGGCGCGGGCGATGCGGCCGCGCATCTCGGCGGCGAGTTCGGCGCGGGCGCGGCGGGCGACCTCGGTGAGCAGGGCGTCACGGTCGGCGAAGTGGCGGTAGGCGGCCGAATGCGAGACCCCGGCGGCGCGGGCGACCTCACGCAGGACCACCTGGTCGGGCCCGCCGTCGTTCGCCAGCGCCAGGCCCGCATCGATGAGGGCCGCGCGCAGCGCGCCGTGGTGGTAGGTGGTCCGGGCCATGCCGTCAGGATCCCACAATTCGGCAGAAATGTTGACGACGGTCACATGCCGTCGCATACTCGTAGATGTGACCAGTGGTTACTTATCCGGTCCACCTCCAGACTTCTCATGAAAAGTGCTGATATGAACAATATTTCGATCGACACACCGTATTCGTCCGGCATCTCCCGCATCGCCATCGAGAAGGCCCTGTCGGCGGCGGGCATCGACCTCGACACGCTGCGGATCGGCGATCTGGCACTGGTGGAGGACTTCCACACCATGGGCCGCATCGCCACCGGCGGTCTCACCGAACTGGCCGGACTGACCGCCGAGAGCCGGGTGCTCGACGCCGGGAGCGGGATCGGCGGCACCGCCCGCTTCGTCGCCGACGGCTATGGCTGTCAGGTCACCGCCGTCGACCTGACCGAGGACTACTGCGAGACGGCGCGTTGGATCGATCAGTTGGTGGGACTGGATGATCGAATCTCGGTACGCCAGGCCGACGTCACCGATTTACCCTTCGACGACAGCGGCTTCGACGTGGTCTTCAGCCAGCACGTGCAGATGAACATCGCCGACAAAGACCGCCTCTACCGCGAAGCGCATCGGGTGCTGGATTCCGGTGGCCTGCTTGCCATCTGGGACATCACCGGGACGGACGGGAATCCCGACTTTCCACTGCCGTGGGCGGACCGCCCGGACCAGAGCCATCTGGTGACCTCGGACGAATTGCGCGGCGCGGTCGAGCGGGCGGGGTTCACCCTCGAACGATGGGACGATCTCACCGATCAAGCCGCCACGATCATGCGGATGGTGCTGGCGAATCCACCGAATCCCGTTGGCCTGCAATCCTTTGTGGCGAACTTCCCGGAGAAGATCGAGAACCTGACCCGGGCGCTGACCGACGGCCGGTTGCGCGCCATCCGCGGCCTCGCCCGGGCGCACAAGCCCTGAGCGAGTCCGCGAACGCGACCCTCAGCGCAGGGTGACCGTGGTCGGCAGGGTGGCGAAGCCGCGGTTGTTGGAGGCGTGGATGCGCTTGCTGCCCGCGACGTCCACCTCGAAATCGGCTACGCGAGAGGCGATTTCCTGCAGGGCGGTGCGCAGCTCGAGCAGCGCCAGGTTGGAGCCCAGGCAGTGGTGGCGGCCGCTGCCGAAGACCAGCGAGGCCGAGGTGTCGCGGTCCAGGTCGAAGGTGTCGGGGTCGGCGAAGACCTCCGGGTCACGGTTGGCCGATCCGGTGAGCAGCAGGATGCGGGCATCGGCGGGGATGCTGACGCCGTGCAGCTCGATCGCCTCGGTGGTGGTGCGCAGCTGGGTCTGGGTGGCCGGATCCCAGCGCATGGCCTCGGCGATCCAGTCATCGATGCGCCCGTCGAGGGCCTGGCGGCGCTGCTCGGGGTGCAGGGCGGCGGCGTGCCAGGCATTGCCGAAGGTCAGCATGCTGGTCTCGATGCCCGCGCCGACCAGCAGGATCAGCACGCCCACGATCTCCTCGGGGGTGAGCCGGTCGTCGCCGTCGGCGGCGTCGAGCAGGCCCGAGAGCAGGTCTTCCTGCCGGGACTTGCTGCGCTCGATGGTCAGCTCGGTGTAGTAGCCGACCAGCGCGCCGATCGCCTGCATGGCCTCGGGCCGCAGGTCGGTGGACTCCTCCTCGGTGTACATGATCTCCATGCCGAGCTTGCGCAGCATCTCGCGGTCGCCCTCGGGGACGCCGACCAGCTCGGAGATCACCTCCGTCGGGAACGGTCCGGCGAACTCCGCCATCAGGTCGAAACTGCCACGCTCGAGCAGCGGCTCCAGCATGCCGACCGCGATCTCGCGCAGCCGCGGACCCAGCGCCTGTACCCGGTGCGCGGTGAACGCGCGCGTGACCAGACCGCGCAGCCGAGTGTGCTTGGGCGGGTCCATGGCGACGAAGGAGAAGAAGCGTTCGGCCTGCGGACCCCAGAAGGCGGGTTCCATGCGCAGCCCGTTCACGCTGGAGAAACGGTCGGAATCGCGGAGGGCGGCGAGCACGTCGGCGTGGCGCGAGAAGGCCCAGAAGTCGTCGGTGTCGTTCCGGTAGACCGGGGCCTCACTGCGCAACCTGGCATAGTAAGGGTACGGATCGGAATGGACATCGAAATCGAACGGGCTGTAGCGCAACGGCATGACGAACCTTCCGGCGATGTCGCGGGCGCGGGCGCGGGGCTGCCGCTACCGGTCCGCAACTGGAGCTGACATAGTCAGACAGTAGCCGAAAAGGATTGGGAGCGTTGTGAACTCGGATTCAGCGGCAGAGCGCGTCGACACCACCAAACCACATCCGGCCCGCCGGTACGACTACTGGCTGGGTGGTAAGGACAATTTCGCCGCGGATCGCGAGTCCGCCGACGCGGTGGCCGAGGCGTTCCCGACGGTCCAGCTGGCCGCTGTGGAGAACCGGAATTTCCTGCGCCGCGCCGTCGCGTACCTGACCGGCGAGGCCGGGATCCGCCAGTTCCTCGACATCGGCACCGGGTTGCCGACCGCGGGCAATGTGCACGAGATCGCCCAGGGCATCGCCCCCGAATCCCGCATCGTCTATGTCGACAACGACCCGATCGTGCTGGTGCACGCCCGTCATCTGCTCGACAGCGCCCCCGAGGGCGCGACCGCCTACCTGGACGCCGACCTACGCGATCCGCGGCACATCCTCGACCATCCCGACCTGCTCTCGACCATCGACCTGAGCAAGCCGGTCGCGCTCATGGTGGTCGCGGTCGCGCACTTCATGACCGATGACCAGCAGCCCTACGAACTGATCCGCACCCTCACCGACGCGCTGGCGCCCGGCAGCTACCTGGTCATGTCGCACGCCACCAACGACTATCTGGACGAGCACGATCTGGCGCGGTCCGCCGAGGCCAATACCCGCAGCGGGGTGCCGTTCCAACTACGGTCGGGCGCCGAGTTCGCCAAGTTCTTCGACGGCTTCACCCTGGTCCCGCCGGGCATCACCGCGGTCACCCTGTGGCGGCCCGAGGAGTACCGCCCGCATCCGCGGCCCGAGGCGGTGTCCATGCTCGGCGCGGTGGCCCGCATTCCCTGACCGGTCCGCACCGAGCCGCGTGATCAGAGCCTGCCGATGTCCTTGAGCACCCGCCGGGCCTGCGCGAAGAGCATGCCCACATTGACCGACTTGCGGCACACCACCACCACGACCACGTCCTCGCGGCTCTCGGTGCGCACGAACAGGTGGGTGAGGTTCTCGCTGTTGACCAGGATCTCCTGGAAGTAGTGGCGTTCCAGGCGGATGCCGCGCCGCTCCTTCCAGATGTTCTCGATCATGACCACATTGCGGCCCTGGAACAGTTCCAGGGTGGCCGCGGCCAGCAGATCGAGCACCTCGGTGGGATGGTTGTCGACGGTCTCGACGGCCAGCAGCATGCCGGTCGACATGTCGATGGCGCCCGCGGCGATGCATTCGGGCACCTCCGATCGCAGCATCTTCACCAGCATCGCGACCCGATCCGTCATGCTGCCGCCGGCACCGCCGGACCCGCTCGGATTGTTCATTGCGTCCTCTCTGATCTTCTTGGGGTGAGGCTTCGCTGGCCGCGCGGCAGAGGCTGCGGCGGAACGGGGCGGAATGGTGTCGTTGATGCCGCTGGCCCCGCGCCGGCGGCGTGGCAGCCGCGAGCGGCCCGGGCCGTGGGCGGGCGCGGTGTCCACCGGGGGCAGGTCGGGTTCCACCGGCGCGATGGCGAGCAGGTCGTCGTCGAGCATGCGCACCACCTCGACGGTGACCGCATACAGGCTGCGGGACAACAGCTTCGCGATATCGCGGCAGCTGCGCCGGCCGTTGGCCCAGAGCAGGATCTCGCGGCGTTGTCCGCTGCCGGGACCGCTGAGCAGCACCCGGCCGCGTTCGGTGAGCAGCAGCGGATTGCGGTGCGGTGAGACGCGGCCGTGGGCGAGCGCGGCCAGCCGTCGTTCGGTCTCGAGCAGCAGCCAACCGGGTTCGAGGCCCGGCTCCGAGGCCGCGGACTCGGCCTCGGCCTCGGCCTCGTCGGCCTGCCAGAAGCAGGCGCCGATCCAGCCGGACGCGATGGCGAAACAGCCGTCGATCGCGGCCGCCATGGCCACCAGCCGCCGATCGGCCGCCCCCGTGGAGGTGCGCCCGGGACGCGCGAGCAATTCGCGCACCCCGGGCGCGCCGGGCGAATTCACCGTGACCACCAGCCCGTGGACGACATGGAGGTCCCCGCCCGGCTCCCCGGTCACCCGCAGCACCCCGGTCCGCGTGGTGGCCGCGGCCTGCGCCAATTCCCGGACCAGGTCGCGCGCGGATCCGCGGTCCAGCGCCGGCGGTCCCCCGGGTCCGGCGACAGCTCCGGTAGTCATGCGCGAACTCCTGGGAATAGACACGACGGCACGGCGTGAATTCGCGAACGGTGGCAGCCGAGAGCGAGACACGCACGCCTGGTTGATATTTCGACGGCGACTCGCATCGAACCCGCTCACCGCGTGTGGGATATCGTGACAGCCCAGCAGTTTTGGAGCAATGGATTCCGGCGAATCGATTACCTAATTCCTTCGCGCTACCGAATTCGCTGGGTGCGGAAACCAGCATCACCAGCGCAAGCGATCCGCTACACCGGCCGCAGCTCGGTTAACCCTTCTTGACGTCGGGATCACGGAAAGATATTGCCGCACAATATGAACCGCCCGGTCGAATTGATTTGTCCGAATTTGCATCGGTCCGGGAATTCGACGCTCACCGATCGCGCGGCACCACGCATTCGGCCAGCGCCAGCAGATCGGCGGCTGGCCGCCCCGCCAGCATGTCCGCGGCGGCCCGCTGATGACGCCGGGATTCCGCTTGCGCCCAGTCCTTTCCGCCCGCCCGCGCGATGAGATCGGCGGCGCGGACGGCCGCTTCCCGATCCAGCGCGTCCGCGGAGGCGTAGAGCGCGGCGAACTCCCGGCCCGCGGGCGTCGGCGACTCGAGCGCGGCCACCACCGGCAGCGAATGCTTGCGCCGCATCAGATCATGACCGACAGGTCGGCTCGGATTGCCGGGCTCACCCCAGATGCCGCGCAGGTCCTCGCACAACTGGCAGGCGAGACCGAGCTCGCGACCGAAACGGTCCATCGCCGCCACCGCCTCCGACGGCGCGCCCGCGCACAGCGCGCCGATGGCGCACGCGCAACCCAGCAGCGCGGCCCGCTGATGCCGCTGCGTCTCCAGGCATTCCGCCAGCGACCCGCCGTGACCGGAATCCTGGGCGCGGTCGTGATGCCGCCCCAGACACAGTTCGATCACCACGTCCGCGAGCCGGGCGATGCTGTCCAGGGTCGCCGCCGCCGGCGCGTCGGCCAGCGTCCAGATGGCCAGGCTGTGTAAGGCGTCCCCGACCAGCACCGCGTCGTCGACGCCCCACAGCTGCCAGACCGCGGGCCGGCCGCGCCGCACGGTGTCACCGTCCACGATGTCGTCGTGGATCACGGTGAAGTTGTGCACCATCTCGACCGCGGCCGCCGCGTGCACCGCGGCCGCGGGCTGCGCACCCAGCGCGCCCGCGGCGGCCAGCACCAGCGCGGGCCGCAGACCCCGCCCCGACTCCCCCGCGGTGACGACACCGTTGGCGTCGCACCAGCCCACGTGATACTCGGCCATCAGGCGCAGTTCACTGGGCAGGGTGTCGAACGCCGCCCGCAGCAGCGGCCGGGTCAGCCGCTGGGCGCGGCACAGCAGATAGTGGGCGCGGTCACCGGACCCGATTCCGCTGTCCCGCAGGCCCTTCCGGTGCGAGAAAGCGGGGCCGGCCGCTGTCGACGAACTCATGGCAACCTCCAGTGAACCGCTGCGGACTCGTGGTCGCCGGATGCAGCGCCGACCCGGCTTGCTCGGTGACGGACGACCGGATCAGCGGCGCGCCGCCGGGTCGGCCAGCACACTGACGAAGGGACCCAGCGGGCGGCCGAACGCGGGCCGGGGCCGCGATGCCCGCAAGGGCGCCTCGGAATAGCGGCCTGTCATGCTGTGCCAGTACAGGTTTCCCGCCATCTGACCGCGGAGCCGCTCGACGTGGTCCAGAATCGCCGCCCGAACCTGCTCCGGCAGTGCGTGATCGGCGAAGAATCCGGGCAGCTGGTCGCGCACGACGAGTTCGAACTGCGCCAGCCGCTCATTGGCGAGATCCACCACGATCGCGGCCGCCTGTTCGCGCGAACAGCCCAGGAACGACTGGGCCAGATACACCAGGTTGTGCAACTCCTCGTCGTATTCGATCTCGCGCTGATAGGAATAGAGATCATTGACCAGTCCGGCGAAATCCTGCGCCGAATGTTGCAGCTGCCGAATGATACTGGCGTCGGCGAGCTCCACCATCCGGGGATCGGTGGCGAATTCGGGCGAATGCAGGGCATCCAGCGCGCCGAACAACGGCCCGCCGGAGGTGACTCGCCGCAATTCGAGATAGTCGACGGGGTCCGGCAATCGCCTCCGGGTCTCGTTGTCCAGCACGGTGATCCAGCCTTCGAACAATTCGATCAGGGTCGTGCGCAACAGATTCCGGCCACGCTCGTCACACTCGGCCGACGTATCGGCCCAGAGCGCGGCCAATCCCAGTTCGAGCGGGCTGCTCGGCGCCGGCGCGAAATCGGTGAGCTGAAGCGGTAAGCGCCGCAATTGGTCCCGGCCCCCGACCGGATCGGCGCGGAACACCCGCGTGGCCAGATCGTCGGCATAGGTTCCCCAGGTGCACCAGCGGCTGCGCAGCACCAGGTTCGCCGCGTCGGCCGCGGGATCGAGCATGGCCATCAGCGCGGGGAAGTCCGCGGCCGCCAGGGATTCGGCGGTCCAGCCGGCCCGCGCGTCGAGCAGGCCCACCGACGCCGCCCACTCGGGCAGGTCCGCCCGGGCCAGATCGACGTGCGGATTCACCGTGACCCGGTACGGCATGACGAGCCCGCGCACCGGCAGCGGGCCCGCGACCCGCGGCGGCGGCACGTGCTGATTCACCTGCACCCGCAGCCCGGGCGCGAGCCGGGCCGCGGCGGTGCCCAGGCCGGTCGGCCCGCGATCGACGCCGCTGTTCATGTACCGGCTCGAGCGCAGGTGCCACTCGTGGCCGCCGGACTGCCAGTCCTGCAAACCCTGGGTGTAGCGGGCCACGGCGTACTGCTCGGCCGGGGTGGCCGCGCGTTCGGCGAACAGTTGCGGCACCTCGGCGAGCGCGGTGTCCTCGAACTGCTTCAGCCGGGAGGTGAGCACGTCGTTGGTCAGTTCGGCCGCGGCCTGGGTGGGCAGGCCCAGGAACCGTTCCAGCACCAGCACCATGTTCGCGTTCTCGCCTTCGACCCGGACCTCGCGTTCGTAGGAGAACAGGTCGTTGCGCAGATGCACCGCGTCGGAGAAGGTTTCGCACAGCACCCGCAGCGGGCGTTCCTCGGCGAACCGGTCGGGTACCTCGGCGCCGCAGGCGAATTCGACCAGGGCGGCCGACCAGGGCGCACCGCCCACGCGGCGGCGCATCTCGATGTACTCGACGGGATTGGCCACCCGGTCGCGGGCGATATTGTCCAGTTCCCAGAGGGATTCGACCATGAGGTTGTGGGTGGAGCGGCGCATGCGCCGGCGCCAGTCCGGGGACATGGCCGTGACGGTGCGGGCCCAGCAGTCGGCCAGCCCGGCTTCCGAGGCGTTCCCGGGTTGCGGTGCGGGACAGCCCGGTTCGGCCATGAACTCTTCCAGGCGGGCCAGATAGCGGGTGGCCTCGGCGCGATTGCCGGTGTGCTTGTACTCGGCCAGGAACCAGTCGTCGAAGTAGAAGACCCAGATGTACCACTCGGTGAGCAGCGCCAAAGTCTCGGCGTCGCAGTCGGGATGGGTGTAGGCGCACAGCAGCGCGTACCCCATGCGATCCAATTTCTCTGCGTCCCAGATGGGTTTGCCGTCGACCCCGAGCTCGCCGAGCATGCCGAGGCGCTCGGCCCAGGCGGCGGCGTGGACGCGGGCGTAGTCGTGATGGGGGTTGAGCCGGGCAGGGTGCGGGGTATAGAAGTCGGGCAGGGTGAAGGGCTTCAATGCGGGGCCCTCTCGCTGGGGATGATCGTGTGAGGGACAGGCCGGTATGCACTGCGCTTTGGGAAATATGAATGCTTGCGAAAGGCCGAACGGGACCGCGTCGGAACTCACTGCGAACGTGACTCGTACTGCGACAACGTGATCAGTGTCACAACCATGGTAAAGGCCCGTAGCCGTCTCGCCAACACCCCGCAAATCAGTCCGACCGACCGGTACCTCCCGCAACCGTCCCCCGCACCCCGCGCGAGATAGCCTGGGCTGTCCCGCCCGCGCCCCGCCATCCAGCCCAGGAGGATCGTCCATGCCGAATCCCGCCGCCGACCGCGCCCCGATCCTGCGGCGACTGGGCGATCGCGACCGGGTCCGGGTGATCGTCGCCGGCGGCGGCACCGGCGGCCACACCTATCCCGCGGTGGCGGCGGTGCGCGCGCTGCGAGATCTCGCGGCCGAGGCCGGCACCGCGGCCGAAGTGCTCTGGGTCGGCGTGCCCGACAGCCTGGAGCAGCGGGTGGCGGCCGAGAACGACATCGCCTTCACCGGCATCAAGGCCGGAAAGCTTCGCCGCGACCGCAATCCGCTCAAGATGCTCAACAAGGACAATGCCCGCGACGCGCTGCGGGTACCGGTGAGCGTGCTCGCCGCGCAGGGCGTGGTAGGCCGGTTCCGGCCCGACGCGGTGCTGTGCACCGGCGGCTACGTGTGCGCCCCGATCGGCATGGCGGCCGCGCTGCGCCGCCGGCCGCTGGTGATCCACGAGCAGACCACCGGCATCGGCAAGGCGAACCTGCTGCTGGCCCGGATGGCCGACCGCATCGCGCTCAGCTCCGACGCCTCGGTCGCCCTGCTGCCCGCCAAGGTCCGGGGCCGGGCGCTGGTCACCGGCAACCCGATTCGGCCCGCCCTGACCACCGGCGATCCCGCCGCGGCGGTCAAGGCGCTGGACTGGGACGGCTACACCCCCGGCCTGCCGACTCTCTACATCACCGGCGGCGCGCAGGGCGCGGTGCAGATCAACGACCTGATCCGGGAGCTGCTGCCCGAACTGCTGCACTCCGCCAACGTGATTCACCAGTGCGGGCGGCTGTCCTTCGAGCAGGTGCGCGATTTCGCCGCCACGCTGCCCGACGACGTGCGCGGGCGCTACCTGGTGCGCGAATTCATCGGCCCGGAGCTGCCGGACGTGCTGGCCCTGGCCGACGTGGTGGTATCCCGTTCCGGCGCGGGCACTCTCGCCGAGCTCACCACGCTGGGCAAGCCGTCGGTGCTGATCCCCTACCCGCACTCGGTGGGCGGCGAGCAGATCCGCAACGCCCGGATCCTGGCCGACCACAATGCCGCTCGCACCCTGGACGGCGCGGATGCCACCGCGGACAATCTGCGGGCCGCGCTGACCGAGCTGCTCACCGAATCCGAGACCCGCGCAGCCGTTTCCGCCGCCGCGCGCGCCCTGGGCCACCCCGACGCGGCCGAGCACCTCGCCCTGACCGTGCTGGACCTGGCCACCCGGTGATTTCGGTCGCCACGCGATGAATCCCACAGGCGAGTCTCAGCCTGGATAGGTATGGTCGAAGGTGTCAGCAAGTTCTCGGCAATTACCGAGAGATTGGAGATGCCAGCCATGCAAATCCAGGTCTTCGCCGACCGGAACGTCGGCGGCGGCGCGATCGCCCAGGATGCAACCGATACCATCGCTGCGGTTCTGGACCGGTTCGCGGATCATCTCACCCGGGTCGAAGCCCACATCACCGATGTGAACGGACACAAGGGCGGTTCCGAAGACAAGAAGTGCACCCTCGAAGCCCGGCCCAAGGGCCAGCCACCGGTGGCCACCACCCACCGCGCGGCCACCGTCGAGGATGCCTACACCGGGGCCGCCGACAGCATGGCGCACCTACTCGACAGCAAGTTCGGCAGACTCCACCACGCCAAGGGCGGCGAGAGCATTCGCCACCTCGTCGCAGACTGACAACTCTCGTAGCTCTCAGAGGCAAGCCCCTGAAACCCCAGGAGAATCCCAGAAATTGTCACCCCTGCCCCACGGGGTAGGGGTGACTACGGAAGTAGCCCGAGGCGGCGTGCTCGCACGACCGCCTCGTGGCGATTATGGGCCCCGAGTTTGGTCATGGCGCTGCGCAAGTAGCTCTTGACGGTTTCGGCGCGCAGGGAAAGCCGCTGTGCCGCTTCCAGATTCGTGCAGCCCAGGGCGATGTGGGCGAGCACGTCCAGTTCCCGCGGAGCCAGCGTCACCGCGTCGTCGGCCGCCGCCACGCCCGAGACCAGGCGCGCGAGCTTCTCGGTGACATCCCGCAGGCGCGCCCGCGCCGTGGCGTCTGAGACCACCTGGGTGATGCCCCGCAGTTCCGCATGCAGGTCCCGGAGTTGTTCGGTGGCAATCGAATTGGCGCTCGTCAGGGCGTCGCGCGCGAACGAGAGCCGCAGTCGCCGATCCACCTCGTCCCGAATGACCAGTTCGGTGCTGAGCCGCCGGGCGGCCTGCACCATCTCGTCGGCGACGCCGTCGCCGATCACCCCCGACTCGCGGGTGGCGACATAGATCACCGCGCGCGCCTCGCCCTTCACCACCACCGGCACCGCCACCACCGCGCGCAGGCCCTCGCCCAGCACCGGGCCGTCGTAGTGGTGGGTGATGGTGGCGGCCGAGCGGTAGTCGGCCACCGAACGCGGCCGGCCGGACGCCACCACCGAGCCGCCCAGCCCCGAGCTCGGCGCGACCGCCAGCCCGCGCATGCCGTTGGTGCGGGTCCCGACGAACTCGCTGAGCACCAGCGTGCCCGCGTGCACCTCACCGCCGAAGACCACCGGAAGTTTGCTGAGAGCCGCGAGACCGCGCAGCTCAGCGCGCAGGGCGTCGCCGTCGCTGGGACGCAGGAGCCCGTCGGCGGCGGTGGTCATCGGTCAGCCCCTTTCGGGGGTAGTCGAGGGTGAGTGTGACGTAGATCCTACTGGTGTGAGCGAGAGCACGAGCTACACCTACGGAGTCTGTGACGCTCCCCTGCTGGGCGACACCATCGGGGCGAACCTGGACCGGACCACCGCGGCGCATCCGGACCGCGAGGCCCTCATCGACTACACCACCGGCGCGCGCTGGACCTACCGCGAGTTCACCGCCGAGGTGGACGCGCTGGCCCTGGGCCTGCTGGCGGCCGGCATCGGCAAGGGCGACCGGGTGGGCATTTGGGCCCCGAACTGCCCGCAGTGGACCCTGACCCAGTACGCGACCGCCAAGATCGGCGCGATCCTGGTCAATATCAATCCGGCCTACCGCTCCCACGAGCTGCGCTACGTGCTGGGCCAGGCCGGGATCCGGCTGCTGGTGGCGGCCCCCTCGTTCAAGACCTCCGACTACGCGGCCATGATCGACGAGGTGCGCCCGGAGTGCCCGGAGCTCGAGCAGGTGGTGCTGCTGGACAGCATCGAGTGGCGTGATCTGTTCGCCACCGGCCGCGCGGCCGATCCGGACCTGCTGGCGGCGGCGCAGTCGGCGCTGTCCACCGACGATCCGATCAATATCCAGTACACGTCCGGCACAACGGGTTTCCCCAAGGGCGCGACGCTGAGCCACCACAATATCCTGAACAACGGCTATTTCGTGGGCGAGCTGTGCGGCTACACCGAGCAGGACCGCATCTGCATCCCGGTCCCCTTCTATCACTGTTTCGGCATGGTGATGGGCAATCTGGCCGCCACCACGCACGGCGCGGCCATGGTAATTCCGGCCCCGTCGTTCGACGCGCGCGCCACCCTGGAAGCCGTTGCGGCCGAACGCTGCACCTCGCTGTACGGGGTGCCGACCATGTTCATCGCCGAGCTGGCCGATCCGGATTTCGACGCCTACGACCTGTCCTCGCTGCGCACCGGCATCATGGCCGGATCACCGTGCCCGGTGGAGGTGATGAAGCAGGTCATCGAGCGCATGGGCATGCGCGAGGTGAGCATCTGTTACGGCATGACCGAGACCAGCCCGGTCTCCACCCAGACCCGCCGCGACGATTCGCTGGTGCAGCGCACCGCCACCGTCGGGCGGGCCGGGCCGCACCTGGAGATCAAGATCGTGGACCCGGTGACCGGCGTGACGGTCCCGATCGGGCAGTCGGGCGAGCTGTGCACCCGCGGGTATTCGGTCATGCTCGGCTACTGGGGTCAGCCGGAGAAGACCGCCGAGGCCATCGACGCCGCCCGCTGGATGCACACCGGCGACCTGGCCACCATGGACGCCGACGGCTACGTCGCCATCACCGGGCGCATCAAGGACATGGTGATCCGGGGCGGCGAGAACATCTACCCGCGCGAGATCGAGGAGTTCCTCTACACCCACCCCGACATCCTCGACGCCCAGGTGATCGGCGTGCCCGACGCCAAGTACGGCGAGGAGCTGATGGCGTGGGTCCGGTTGCGGCCGGGCGCGACCGAATTGACCGCCGCAGGTCTGCGCGAGTTCTGCACCGGCAAGCTCGCCCATTTCAAGGTGCCGCGTTACGTGCATGTCGTCGAGGAGTTCCCGATGACGGTGACCGGCAAGATCCGCAAGGTCGAGATGCGCGAGATCAGCGCGCGGTTGCTCGGCCTGACCGAGGAGAACGCGTGAAGCACAACACCGATGCCTATCGTGCGGCCCGGGACGGGCTGCTGGCCGCCGGCACCGACTACGACGCGGCCGTCCGCGATTTCGAATGGCCGCGGCTGACCGGTGAATTCAACTGGGCGACCGACTGGTTCGACGCCATCGCCCGCGGCAACGATCGGCCCGCCCTGTGGATCGTCGAAGAGGACGGGTCCGAGCAGCGGGTCAGCTTCGACGAGATGGCCGATCGCTCCGACCGCGTGGCGACCTGGCTGTCCGGATTGGGCGTCGGCAAGGGCGACCGGGTGATGCTCATGCTGGGCAATCAGGTCGAGCTGTGGGAGGCCATGCTGGCGGTGGCCAAGCTGGGCGCGGTCATCATGCCGACCACCGGCGCGCTGGGCCCGGCCGATCTGAGCGACCGAATCGAGCGGGCGGGAGCGCGTTTCGTCATCGCCAATCACGGCGACACCGGCAAGTTCGACGAGGTGCCCGGTGACTACACCCGAATCGTGGTGGGCGAGGCGGGTCCTTCGAGCGACACCGCCGGCTGGCAGCCCTACGCCGACGCCTCGGCCGTGGAGTCGGCCGGGCCGTTCCGGGCCGTCACCGAGGCGACCGATCCGCTGCTGATCTACTTCACCTCCGGCACCACCAGCAAGCCCAAGATGGTGCAGCACTCCCAGATCAGTTATCCGGTCGGTCATTTGACCACCATGTACTGGATCGGGGTCCGGCCCGGCGACGTGCACCTGGCCATCAGCGCGCCCGGCTGGGCCAAGCACGCCTGGAGCTGCTTCTTCACGCCGTGGCTGGCCGAGGCCACCGTATTCGTCTACAACTACGCGCGTTTCGATGCCGCGGCCCTGCTGGCGCAGCTGCGCCGCGCGGAGGTGAACACGTTCTGCGCGCCGCCCACGGTGTGGCGCATGCTCATTCAGGCCGACCTCGGTGAGCGACCGGCCGGTCTGCGTGAGATCCTCGGCGCCGGTGAACCCTTGAACCCCGACGTCATCGCGCAGGTCGAGAAGGCCTGGGGCCTGACCATCCGGGACGGCTTCGGTCAGACGGAAACCACGCTGCAGGTGGGCAATACGCCCGGACAGCCGCTGGTGCCCGGCTCCATGGGGCGGCCCGCGCCCGGCGTGCCGGTGGTGCTGGTGGATCCGATCACGGGGCAGCTCGCCGACGAGGGCGAGATCTGCCTGGATCTGGCCGCGGCGCCGGTCAATCTGATGACCGGCTATCTCGGTGACCCCGAACGCAATGCCGCGGTCATGGCGGGCGGCTACTACCACACCGGCGATGTCGCGGCCCGGGATGCCGATGGCCACATCACCTATATCGGCCGCACCGACGACGTGTTCAAGTCCTCCGACTACAAGGTGTCGCCCTTCGAGCTGGAGAGCGTGCTCATCGAGCATCCGGCCGTGGTGGAGGCCGCCGTTGTCCCGCAACCCGACGACACGCGGCTCGCCGTGCCGAAGGCATACGTTTCGCTGGCGGCCGGGTGGGAACCCAACGCCGAAACCGCCCGAGCCATCCTCGAATACGCCCGCGATCACCTGGCGCCCTACCTCCGGGTGCGCCGCCTGGAATTCACCGAGCTACCGAAGACCATCTCCGGCAAGATCCGCCGCGTCGACCTGCGCCACCGCGAGGAGCAGGCACACGCGGCGGGCACCACCATCCCCACCGAGTACCGCTACGAGGACGTCCTGGGCGAAACCACCCGCTGAATCCGTATACCGCACCACCCCTTCGATGCCCTGCCCCTACAACAGATCGGAACACCCGTGCGCTACACCGTGGAAACCGCTACCGCTTACGTCATCGAAGCCCTCGAGGCGAAGGGAACCGCCACCCGCGAGGACTTCGATGTGACCGAGATCGTCAGCACCACCCACAACATCACGCAGACATGGGATTTCCGGGCCGTCGACCGCGGCCGCTTCTGGGGCATCGCCGCCACCTTCCTGCGGGCCTGACCCACAGGAAAACACTCGACCCGGCCCGCTCGCCGCCACCCGCAGAAATTCAGGGGGCGAGCGGGCTGTCTCACAGTTCCGCGAATTCCGGGTTTCCGGCCCGGAATTGACCGCACCATTGGCAGATGCACACCTCCGACTCCGTGCTGCTGCCCCGATTCGTGCTGTCCCGAGCCGCGTCCGCGGGCCTGGATCCGACCCGTCTGGCGCGGGCCGCCGGCATACCGGGCTGGTTACTGGCCGACGGTGACGCCCGGGTCTCGAGCGACTACTTCCCGCGGCTGTGGGAGCTGTTCGAGCACGAGCTGGACGATCCGGAGGCGACCCTGCGGGCCACGGGCAGCTACCGGCTCGGCGAATTCGGCCTGATCGACTACCTGATCTCGACCGCCGACACGGTCGGCGCGGGCCTGGCCGTGCTGGGACCCTTCGTCGGCTCGATCTCCACCAACTTCCGCCTCGAACCCGGCGAGCAGACGGAGACCGAGTCGACCTTCGACGTCTACACCGTCAACATGGACGGCCGCGGCCGGGATCTGTCGGTGCAGATGGCCCTGACCTCGCTGGTCTCGCGCATGCGCCAGATGACCGGTCAGCCCATGGATCCGGTGCGGGTGGAGCTGCGGGAACGTGCTCCGCGCCGGCTGGACGCCTTCACCGAGCAGTTCGGCACGGCCCGCCTGGATTTCGGCGCCACGCTGGACCGCATCACCTTCCGCAACGCCGACTTCGAACGAACGCAGATCACCGCCGACCCCCTGCTGGCGGCGGTGCTGCGGCGACACGCCGCCACCATGCCGCCGCCGCCCCCGCGCGCCACCGAGTGGCCCGACCGGGTGGCCGCGGCGCTGGCCGAGGCGCTCGACGGCACCGACCCGCTGCTCGATCAGGTCGCCCGCCGCCTCTACACCAGCCCCCGTACCCTCCAGCGCCGCCTCGCCGAATCGGGCACCACCTGGCGGCTGGAGGTCGAGCGGGCCCGCAAGCGGCACCTCGAGGAGTTCCGATCGGCAGGGACGCACCCGCCCGCCCACGACGCGCTATGACCGATCGAACACCAGCTGTCGCACGACGTTTCACAATCCGTCCGGCGGTGTTCGGGTGACCGGCGCGGACAGCGTGCTGCTGGCGCGGTTCGTGCTCACCCGGGCTCGGGCGGCCGGGTTGGACGCGGTGGATTTGGCGCGCTCGGCGGGGATCGGGCCGGGCGCGATGGAGGAGACCTCGGGAAGTGTTCCGGGGCAGTGTTACCCGCGATTGTGGGAGTTGTTCGAACGCAGGGTGGATATGCCGCACGTGGGACTGCGGGCGGCCGAACGTCACGGAATGGGGGAACTGGGGATGATGGATTATCTGCTCGCGACCGCGCCGACGGTCGGCGAAGGGTTCCGGGCCGTAGGCGAATTCGGGTCGCGGCTGTCGGGCAACCGCCGGGTGGCGGTGATCGCCGAGAACGACCGGCAGGTCACCTTCGCGGCGGAGACGGCGGCGCAGGGGCGCGGATCGGAGGTCGCCGCGCAGGCGAGTTTCGCCTTCCTGACCGCCCGCGCCCGGCAGGCGGCGCGGGCGCGGATCACGCCGGTCGCGGTCACGCTGCGCGAGCGCCCACCCCGGCGGCAGGCGCCGTACCGGGAGTTCTTCGGCACGGCGGCAGTCGATTTCGGCGCCGAGACCGACACCTTCACGGTGCTGCGCCACGACCTGGACCGGCCGCAGCATTCCGCCGATCCACGGCTGGCCGCGGTGCTGCGCCGCAGCGCGGCGGTCGCCACCCTGTCCAGCCCGCCCGCCCGCGCCTGGGTCGATCTCCTTGCGGCCGAACTCGATTCGCTCAGAGACCGGGCCGAGACGCCCGGATCGGACCCGGACGGCGCGAACTTCCGCGCGACGGTGACCCTAGAGACGGTGTCACTGGACGACATCGCGCGGCGGCTGGGCGCCAGTCCGCGCACCGTGCAGCGGCGGTTGGCTGCGGCCGGCACCAGCTGGACCCGGGAGCTGGCGAGCGCTCGCCGCCGGACCGCGTGCTGACGGGCGGCCGTGAACACTCGATCCGATTGTCACGACAGCATTCTCATGGCCCGCTTCGCTTTGGAGCGGGCGGCGCGCGCCGGACTCGATCCGGACCGGATCGCCCGGCTGGCGGGGGTGCCCGCCTGGCGTGAGGGCGGTGAGGGCACCCGGGTGTCGCCCCGGTACTGCCTGCGGGTGTGGGAACTGATCGAGCGCGAGACCGGGGATCCCGATATCGCGCTACGGGTTTCCGACGAGAGCACCACCGGCGAGTTCGGACTGCTCGAGTACCTGTTCCTGTCCGCGGCGACACTGGGCGACGCACTGGACGCTTGTGTGCGCTATACCGGCAGTCTCACAACGAGTTACAGCTTCCGGGTGGCCGAGCGCTCCGACGAGGAGATCCGCTTCCAGGTGCTGTCCGGCGTGGAGGACTGCCGGGGCCGGGAACTGCTGGTACAGGCCGCCTTCGCGCTGTTGGTCGGGCGGGGGCGGGCCTCCACCCGATACCCGCTGGTGCCCACGGCGGTGACCTTCCGGCAGGCCGCGCCCGCCGACCCGGCCACCGTCATCGAGCTGTTCGGCACCCGGGCAGTCGATTTCGGCAACGCGGCCGACTCCGTGACGCTGCGGACGGCGGATCTGGCGCTGCCCATGAAGACGGCCGATCCCGAACTGACGGCCGTGCTGCTGGCCTACGCGGCCACCCTGCCGGCCACTCCGGAGGTCGGGGTGACGTGGCTGGAGCAGTTGGGCGAGGCCATCGACGGCGCCCTGGCGGACGGCGCGGCCACCCTGGAAGTGGTTGCGCGAAGGCTGCTGACCTCCCCGCGCTCGCTGCAACGCCGACTCGCCGACGCCGGAACCACTTGGCGGCGTGAGGTTGACCGCGCACGCCGCCGCAGATTGCAAGCCGCCGAACATCTTCCGCGCGCTCAGCAGGCGGAATTCCTCGGCTACGCGGATCCGGCGAGCCTGCGGCGGGCGGTCCAGCGCTGGCGTGAGCGCGATGATTCGTGAGATCCTGGCCCTGCCCGAAGACCGAAATCGCACCTACCGTACGGTATTCCGGCAACCACACAGCAAGGTTGGCGTGTCCCGGACCGGTTTGGCGCCTTCGGAACTCCCGCACGACGCGGCCGGAAATCAGACTGGTCGGCAACGCCATGATGGCCCCTGCGTTCCACCCCCGGACCGGTACTCGATTGGAGCTTCCTCGTGCCCCACACCGCAGAAACCGCCACCGCCTACGTCGTCACCGCCGTCGAGGCCAAGGGCACGGCCACCCGGCACGACTTCGACATCAAGTCCATCGTGACCACCACCCACAGCCTCACCGAGAGCTGGGATTTCCACACCGTGGACCCGAACATGTTCTGGAACATCGTCGCTACGTTCCTGGAGCACTGAGTCGAGCGACGCGGGCCACGGCGTTCGGAGGGGCGCGTCAGATCCCGTCGACCGAGAGCGTCGCGTTCATCAGGTTCATCGCGGCGGCGCACGAATCGGGGCGCGCACCGTGATCGCGGTTGCGCACCCACCAGGTGACCGTGCCGGTATCGGCCACCGTGACCGCGCAGGCGCCGGGATCATTCGGGTCGCGCCAATACATGCCGCCGAAGTTCTTCACGACCAAACGCTCTATCCCGTAACCGAATCGGTCGGCGATCCGCACCTCGCGCGCGAGCGTGTCGTCCCGCAGCCAGGCATAGGTGATGTCCACCGCGCCGCCACCGGGATTCGTGGCGGTCCAGTCACACACGGTGGGCGCGCTCTGCTGCCGCATGCCCGTGACGCCGATGGCGGCGGCGAGCTTCTGGTCCTCGAGCGGACCGCAGCCCGCGAGCAGGTTCGGGTCGGCGGCCGGGCGCACCTCGGACTGCGAACCACCGTGCGAACAACCGGACAAAGCGGCGATCAGCAACGCCGCCAGCGTGATTCGCGCTATCGTCCGTGCCATCAGCTCTGCCCCGCGTTCGTCAAGGTGGCCGCGGCGAGCTGTTCCACGCCCTGACAGGACCGCGCGCTCACCCGCTCGGACCAGTCGATGAAGTCGGTGTCGCCGAATGCCACGGCGACCTCACAGGATTGCGCGCCCCGCCACTCGATACCCGATTGCCCGGCGACCCGGACCGTTTCGGGCTTTCCGGCGGTGACCTGGTCCCGGCGGGCCTCCAGCGAACTGCCCCGGAACCAGTGGAACACGACCGCGTAGTCGCCGCCCGCGGCCGGCTGCCAGGCGCAGCTCACCGGATTGACCGAAACGCGTTGCACACCGCTCGATCCCGTCGCCTGGGCGACCTCGGCGTCGGACACCCCGCCGCAGAGGCCGACGGTGTCGGGCGAGGGCAGCACCGCCTGCGCCGCGGTCGTCGTGGCCGGCGCCGCCCGCTGCTCCGAGGAGCCGCCGCAGCCCGCGACCGTCAGCCCGATCAGGGCGATACCCACCGCCGCGCGTCCCGCTCTCGTCACGCCGCCCAGCGTAGGCGAATCGCGCGAATCCCGCGATCGGCGAATACCGGTGCTCTTTGACAATTCATCGGGGCCTTACTACCGTCGATATCGCACCTCGATAGGCGAGGCTCCTGCACGAACACAGGCCACTGATCTGACGACGTCGAGAGACGCCCAAGGTTAGGACAGATTTCCCCGGATTAAGGGGTAATCCAAAGTGGCTTTCCGATTCGGAACACGTCGTGCAGTGCCGAAGCTCTCACGAGAGGGGTGTCGTCCCGCCCGGTTCCCGGGCAGACCTTCCCCGCGTGCGCTGACGAATCCGCGTATGAGCTGGGTGAGGAGGTTCCGGTCACATGACAGCTGATGACGACCCCGGACCTCCGGTCCCGCACTCGTAATTTCTCCGGTATTCGGCGACGCCCGCCCCTGCGATTCGGCGTTCGCCTATTTCCGCGTGCCATTTTCCGAATAGATGCGGATTCATCCAATGACGCTCCAGATCACCATTCCCACCCCGCCCGAAACACGGCAGCCTATGCTACGGCCGCGAAAGCGACTGCGCCCGGTGGACTTTCTCGTCCTCGGCGTCGGCGTCTTCCTGATCGCGGTGGCGCTGCGGCTGTTCCGCGATATGTCCGTGCCGTGGACGCCCGGGTCCGGGGTGGAGGCGGTGTCGACCGATCCCGGCCGGCTGCCGTACTACGCGGCGCGCACCACGCTGCGGATGTTCCTGGGTCTGGCGGCGTCGATCCTGTTCACTCTGGTCGTCGGCCAGTGGGCGGCGCACTCGCGGCGAGCGGAGAAGGTGCTCGTCCCGATGGTCGACGTGCTGCAGTCGGTGCGGACCCTGCCGCGGGAGCTGGATGACGCCGCGCGCATGCTGCGCCTCACCCGTTGGCAGCGGCTGTGGCAGCTGGAGGTGCCGGCCGCCATGGTGCCGTTGATCTGGAACGGGATGATGAGCTTCGGCGGCGCCTGGTTCATGCTCGCGGCCTCCGAGGTGATCACCGTGTCGGGCCGGGACGAGGCGCTGCCGGGCATGGGCAGTTTCATCGCGACCGCCACCGCCGAGGGACAGGTCGGCCGACTGCTGCTGGCCGGCGAGCACGAACACACCCGCCGCGCGGCCTGAGGGTCACTCCTCGCGGCGGGCCCGGGCGCGGCGCTTGCCCTCGTGCATCGCCTGCACCCGGGCCACCGGGATGGTGTGTCCCTCGGCGATGAGATCCGCTGGGAGAGAGACTGTGGTTCGGGCATCGCCTCGGCCCAGGGATCACGGTCGCCGAGTAGTCCGGCGGCGGTGCGCACGGTGAAATCGCGCGGATCGACATTCGGCAGATCCGCCCAGCTCACCGGAAACGAGACGGTCGCGCCCGGTCGCACGCGCGGGCTGTACACCGACACCACCGTCGCGCCGCCCGCCCGGGTGGAATCGAGAAAAACCTTGCCGCCCCGGTCCTCCCGAATGAAGGCGGTGGTCGCCAGGTCCGGATCGAGTCGCTCGGCGCGGGCCGCAACAGCCCGGGTGGCGGCCGCGGCGTCCTCGATATCGACCCCGGACCGCACCGGCACGAAGATGTGGACACCCTTGGACCCGCTGGTCTTCACCGCACCCGCCAGCCCGTCCGCCGCCAGAGCCTGCCGGACCAGTTCGGCCGCGGCCACCGCCCGGCCGAACGGCTGCCCCGGTTCGGGGTCGATGTCGAGCACCAGATGGGTGGGCCCGCCGGAATAGTCGGCGAGGTTCTCGGCGAGCAGCAACGTGACGTGATACTCCACCGCCCGCTGGTTCCCGAACCACAGCAGCGTCCGCACGTCGTCGCACAGGGCATAGGACACTTCACGTTTCGAGCTGCCCGCCCACAGCGTCGCCCGCCGCACCCAGTCCGGCGTGTACTTGGGCAGGTTCTTCTGCATGAACGGTTCCTGCCCGGGACGCACCCGCACCACCGACAGCGGCCGCTCCCGCAGCGACCCCACCATGCGCTCGCCGACCGCCTCGAGATAGTCGATGAGCTCCCCCTTGGTGGCCTCGGCCCCGTCGAAGAGGGGACTGTCGAGACTGGAGAACTTCAGACCGGCCCGCGCGTCTTCACCCATCGGCCCACCTTGCGCCGCGGCCGCTGCCGCGTCAACCGTCGCGGCCGAGCGGCGGGCCAGAAAACGTATCCCGATGATTTCGGAATCGCATCAATGCGCAACGGCGGCGGGATTTTCGAAACCGGCAATTTGTTGTCATTGCGCCGCACGCCGCAGCCCCGCACGCCGATACCCAGCGGCGATACCGCTCACCTCGGACACCGGACGATCGACTGCCCCGAATTGTGTTGACCTCTGCCAAAATTCGAGCCGATCTGCCCTAAACTCCCGGCCTCATAGGCAACGCCGCCTGTCCCGCGCGCACGTATTCTCCGCGCGCCACCCTTTCACGAGATCAGGTGAGAAATTGTCGGACGGTCCCCCTCACCCTGCCTTGTCCGCGGTGCCGACCTCGCACCGCATCGATACCGCCCGCGGCGATTACCGGGTGCCGACATTGACCGGACGGCACGCGCAGCTCACCGAGCTGCGCAGACTGCTGCGCGATCCCGACATCCGCCTGCTCACCGTGACCGGACCGGCGGGGGTGGGCAAGAGCCGGCTGGCGGCCGCGGCGCTCGCCGCACCCGAGTATCACGATCGGTCCACTGCCACAGTGGATCTCGCGAATGTCATCGATCCGCCGGAGTTGTGGCTCGCGGTACTGGCCGCCGCCGTGCGCCGCCCGGTGCCCCGCTGCCCCGAGGGCGGCGTCACCGAGATCCTCGCCGACCTGGCCGCCGCGCTCGACGGCCGGCCCGCGATCCTGGTGCTGGACAACTGCGATCGGCTCGCCGCCGAGATCGCCGCCGATGTCGCCGCACTGCTCGCCCGATGCCCGGAGCTGACCGTCGTCACCACCAGCAGGCGCGCGCTCGCGCTCTATCAGGAGTGCCTGTTCCAGGTGCCGCCGCTGCCTTGGCGCACCGAACACACCGATCCCGCCTATGGCACCTCCCCGGCAGTTCGGTTGCTGCTCAACAGCATCGACACGCGCTACCGCAGCACCGCGGCCGTCGCCGCCACCGGTCTGCTCGACGCGATCGCCGGAGAGCTGGGCGGGGTGCCGCTGGCGCTGGAACTGGCAGCGAGCTCGATCGGCCGGATCGGCGCCCAGCGGACGCTGGAGCGCATCCGGTCCGGCCATCCGCTCATGCCCTCACCGTTCGTCGACACTCCGGCCCGGCACCGCACCATCCGCGACTGTGTGGAATGGGCTCCGCCCGAGCTCGACGACGCGACCCTCGAACTGCTGCTGCACCTGTCGAGGTACGAGGTCGCCGTCGACCTCGAGGAGGTGCGGCTGCTCAGCGGCGAGCCCGGCGACCGCACCGAGGAGCGGCTGGCCATGCTGGTCGATCACAGCCTGCTCGACCACGACGCCGACGCCGCGGGCAATCTCCGCTACCGCATGTCCGGGCTCACCAGGACCTATTGCCGGCAGCTGCTGCACGCCGAACCCGAACGGCGCGAACACCACTCGGCCACCCCGTCGCCCGAGGCCGATCCGGAGTCGCCGGTGTCCCGGCTCACCAAGCGCCAGCTACAGATCGCGCATCTGGTCGCGGCGGGCATGACCAATCGCATGATCGCCACCCAGCTCGGCATCGCCGAGTGGACGGTGGTGAACCACCTGCGCCAGGTGATGACCAAGCTGGAGTGCCCGTCGCGACTGCACGTGGCCCTGGTGATCGAACGCGAGACCCAGCAGCCCGCTTGAGGACTCGCCGCACCATCCGGGACCGGTCACAGTATCGACGTGGGTCACCCGCGCCGAATAGCAATATCCTGCCCGCTCCGACAGACCCCGCATTTACCGGCTTGATCGTAATAATACTGTCGGTCAACAAGTTTCAAGCGGTGAGCCGTTCTCCGGGACGCCGCTGGCAAGGGGGTCGCATCATGCGCTCACGACAGAATTTCCCCGCTCACACCAGTATCCGGGCAGCTCGCTCCACCAACTCGACGGCGCCCGCGACTACTTCGAATCGCCTGCATCGCCCAGATCGCTACTGCGTGTTTGGTTTTCCTCGAGGCCCGCTCGAGTCGCGATTCACATACTCGGGACGCGGACAGCGACGTTCGGGATCTGACCCGAAGTAGCCATGGCTACCTGCACGATTCGGAAGACATCATGAACGCCAATCTGATCGCGGCGGCCCACACGCCGGCCCAGCCGGCCGCCCATGACGGACAACGACGGGTGCTGGCCATGTTCCCCGGGCAGGGATCCCAGCGCGAGGGCATGGCCGCCCACCTGATCCGGGAGCACCCGGCCACCGCCGGAGCGGTCTTCGAACGGGCCGACGAATGCCTGGGCCTGCCGCTGCGGGCACTGTGCACCGAGGGCGACGCGGAGCAGCTGCGCGCCACCGAGATCGCGCAACCGGCCATCCTGGCCACCGCGCTGGCCACCTTCGAGGTGCTGCGCGCCGAGGGCTTCGCGCCCGACCTGGTGGCCGGGCACAGCCTCGGCGAATTCGCGGCGCTGGCCGCGGCCGGGGTGCTGGACCTGGCCGACGCGTTGACCCTGGTGCGGTTGCGGGGCGAGCTGATGGCCGAGATCGCGGCCGCGGTGCCGGGCGCGATGACCGCCGTCGCCGGGGTGCCCGCGGCCCGGATCCAGGAGATCTGCGCCGGCGTCGACGGGGTCGTCGAACTCGCCAACTAAAACCCGCGCCGACCAGTCGGTCATCTCCGGCACCGCCGACGCGGTGGCCGCCGCGACCGAACTGCTGCGCGCCGAGGGCGCGGGCTCGCTGACCGCGCTGCGGGTCGGCGCACCGTTCCACTGCTCGCTCATGGCCACGCTCGAGGAGCGGTTCGCCGCGGGACTGCACCTGGCCGACTTCCGCGATCCGACCACCACCGTCATCAGTTCAGTTACCGCACAACCTGTTTCGAGCGGCAAGGAGGCGCGGGAACTGCTGCGCCGCCAGCTCACCGCCCCGGTCCGCTGGATCGAGGTGATCGGCGCCGCCGCCGAACTCGGCTGCACCGACTACCTGGAGATCGGCCCCGGACGCGTGCTGTCCGGACTCGCCAACCGCATGGTCGCCGACGCCACGGTACGCAGCACCCAGGACGCCCGCCGCATCGCCGCGGCCGTCGCCGAATACGCCTGACTCCCAGCCGAATACGGCTGACCAACCAACCCCCACCGAGAAGGAGTACAACCATGCCCGAAACCACCACCGACTTCGCCCCCGCCGTCATCGACGCGATCGCGGACGCCCTCGGCATCGACCAGTCCGAGGTCACCCTCGACGCCACTCTGATCGACGAGCTCGGCGCGGAATCCATCGACCTGCTCGACATCCTGTTCCGCATCCACCGCGACACCGGCGTGAAGATCGCCGTCGCCGACGTCCAGGAACTGCTGCAGGGCGGCATCCCCGACGACGAGTTCGGCGACGAGAACGAGATCGTCTCCGAGATCGGCCTCGCCCACCTGGAGAAGGTGTTGCCGCAGTTCGACCGCAGCAAGCTCAACGGCCCGCTGCGCGGCGAGCAGGTGCTCGGCCTGGTTACCGTGCGCAACCTGGTCGACCTGGTCGCCCAGCGCTCGGCCGCGCCGGACAACACCGAAGAGGCCGCGGCGGCCGAGGCCGAAGAGGTCGCCTGATGTCGGACCAGCAGGATTTCGCCGGGAAGGTCGCGCTGGTCACCGGCGCGTCCCGCGGCATCGGCCGGGCGGTCGCGCTGACCCTGGCCCGCCGCGGCGCGGCGGTCGCGGTCAACTACCGATCGCACAAGGACGAAGCCCTCGAGGTGGTCGCGGAGATCGAAGGCCGCGGCGGCCGGGCGATCGCCGTCGGCGCGGACGTCTCCGACCTCGCGGCGGCCAAGGACCTGGTCGAGCAGACCCGGAACCAGTTGGGCGGCTTGCACATTCTGGTCAACAACGCGGGCATCACCCGCGACGGCCTGCTGCACGACATGGACCCGGCCGAGTGGTGGAAGGTCATCCAGGTCAACCTGGGCGGCGCCTTCAACTGCACGCACGCCGCGGCCGGGCACCTGATGTCCCAGGGCGAGGGCGCGATCGTGAACGTCTCGTCGATCATGGGCGAGAAGGGCCTGACCGGGCAGTCGAACTACTCCACCTCCAAGGGCGCGATGAACGCGCTGACGCTGGCCTGCGCGGTGGAGATGGCCCGGTTCGGGGTGCGGGTCAACGCCGTCCTGGGCGGCGTCATCCCCACCGATCTCATCGGCGACCTGCTGCAACGCGACAACGGGCGGGGCCGCACCCACGTCCCGATGCGGCGCTACGGCGACGTGCAGCAGGTCGCGGAGGCGGTGGCGTTCCTGGCGAGCCCCGCCGCCGACTACGTCACCGGAGAGCTGCTGCGGGTGGACGGCGGCCTCGCGGTGCAGCTCAGCAACGGCCGCCTGGTCTCCCGCTGATCTCCCCCGTCGAATCGGAAAGGACGTGACTGCCATGCGATTTCATCTCATCGACCGAATCGAGTCCTGGGAACCGTTGCAGCACATCACGGCTCGCAAGCTCACCTCGGTCTACGAGAACGTCTGGCAGCCGTCCGCCACCGGACCCGTGCTGCCCTTCGGCCTGGCCCTGGAAGCGCTGTGCCAGGCCGGGGCGTGGCTGGTGCTGCTCAGCTCGGCGCACACCAAACGCGCCGCGCTGCTCACCGTGGGTGAGGTCACCATGTATCGCGACGCGGTACCCGGTGACGTGCTCCGGATGACGGCCCAGGTGGTGCACGCGACGCCGGAGGCGGCGGTGGTGGACGGCTGGATCGAGGTCGACGGCGAGCGAATCATGTTTGCCCGCAACATCATGTGCGCCCTCATCGACGCCGACCGGCTCGACGACCCGGAAGACACCGAACGGATGGCGCGCCACCTGCTGGGTGAGGAGCTGGTCGGATGAGCACCCCGGCGCACACCGACGCGGCCGGACGCCGGCGGGTCGCGGTGACCGGCGTCGGCGCGGTCACCCCGCTCGGCGTGGACGCGCCCGCCACCTGGGAAGGACTGGTCGCGGGCCGCAACGCCATCGGCGCGCTGACCACCTTCGACTGCACCACCTTCCCGGTCCGGATCGCCGGGCTGGTCCCGGACTCCTTCGATCCGGCCACCGCCATCCCGGCCGGCGCCGACCAGCGCTGGGTGTCGCGGCCCGGACTGTTCGGGCTCGCGGCGGTCGGCGAGGCCCTGCGGTCGGCGGGTCTCGACCCGCTGACCGAGACGCCCTATTCGCCCGCGGACCGTGGCGTCGCCATGGGCGCGAGCGTGGGCCGCCCGGACCTGACCATGGTGCTGAAGGTCTCCGAATTGCGCGCTCGGACCGGGCAACCCGACGCCTTCGTGCGGCCCGCGCCGTCGGCGACCCTGACCGGCAACCAGAACCTGGCCCTCAACGCCATGGTCCGGATGATCGGCGCCACCGGTCCGATGGTGGGCATCCACACCGCCTGCGCCGGATCCGGGCACGCCCTGGGCGAGGCCTTCCGGCTGATCCAGGAGGGCGACGCCCGCATGATGGTGGCCGGCGGCTACGACTCGCTCACCACCTGGGCCGACATCCTCGGATTCGGGCTGCTGGGCGCGATGACCGACCGCTACAACGACAATCCCGCCGCGGCGTCGCGGCCCTTCGACGCCGACCGCAGCGGGTTCGTGATCGGCGAGGGCGCGGTGGCTTTCGTGCTCGAGGACCTCGAATCGGCGTTGGACCGCGGCGCGCCCATCCTGGGGGAGCTGCTCGGCTACGGGTCCACCATGAACGCCTGGCGGATCACCGACTCCCCGCCCGACGGGGCCGGCGCGATCGAGGCCATGGAATCGGCGCTGTCCGAATCCGGTTTGGGCACCGGCGATATCGACTACATCGCCGCGCACGGGACCAGCACGCCCGGCAACGACGTCTCCGAGACCCGGGCCATCAAGAAGGTGTTCGGCGACGACGCCTACCGGCTGGTGGTGTCCTCGCCCAAATCCATGGCCGGGCACCTCACCGCCGGCGCCGCGGCGCTCAATCTGCTGGCGGCGCTGGGCGCGATCCGGGATTCGGTGGTGCCGCCCACCCTCAATCTCGACACCCCGGATCGGGCCCTCGATCTCGACTACGTCCCCACCGTGCGCGCCCGATGCCGGTGCGCGCGGCCATGATCAACGCCCTCGCGTTCGGCGGTTCCAATACCTGCCTCGTGGTGGGCGCACCCCCGCACATCTCCGAACTCAGGGAGCAGGCATGACAGCGTCCCACCCCGCGCCCGCCGACGTCCCGGCGGCGGGCATCGGCACCCCCGGATTCGATCGAATCCTGGAGGTGAGCCCCGGCGTTCGCGCCGAGGCCCTGCTGAACGTGACCGGCACCCTGCCGTTCTTCGACAGCCACTTCCCGCGGCGCCCCATCCTGCCCGGAGTACTGCTGACCGAGAGCATGATCGCGCTGGCCGTCCTCGCGGCCGGTGATCCGCTGCTGCGGCTGCGCGCCGCCGAGGGACTGCGCTTCCGGCGCTTCGTGACCCCCGGCGACCAGGTGCACATCACCGTCGAAAAGGTCAGCGCCGACGCCGATCCGGCGGAATCGGTGTGGCGGGCCACCGCCAAGGTGGACGGGAAAGTCGTCGCCGCCATCAAGAACCTGCGCCTGGTGCGCGGGCCGATCGCCGCGGCGGACGGCGACAGCGCCGCGGCGATCGTGCGGGAGGCCGCCAACGGACTTGTCCCCGAGGTGAAATCGTGACCGGGCGGCGCGTGGTGATCACCGGCATCGGCCTGGTCACCGCGCTCGGCGAGGGCGCGCGGGAGACCTGGGACGCCCTGGTGGCGGGGCGCACCGGCATCGGCCCGCTGCGCGCCTACGACCCGGCGCCGCTACGCACCCGGCTCGGCGCGGAGATCCCCGACTTCGATCCGGGCAAGTACCTGTCGCTGCGGTCCATGCGCACCTCCACCCGCGGCGACCAGTACGGCGTCGCCGCGGCCACCCTGGCGCTGCGCGACGCGGGCCTCGAACGCAGCGACCTCGGCCACCGGACCGGCCTGTATCTCGGTGGGAACAAGGACATCTGCCAGCGCGACGACTCCATCGCCGACATGGAGGCCATCCGCGGGCGCGACGGCGAACCGGATATGCGCAAGCTCGGTGAACTGGCCCGGTCGATCGTGCCGCCGCTGGCGTACGTGGAGGGACTGCAGAACGGCGGGACCTACCACATCTCCTCGCTGTTCGGCCTGCGCGGACCCAACGCCTTCTACGCCGGCGCCGCCGATTCCGGGGCCACCGCGATCGGGCGGGCCATGCGCGCCATCCGCCGCGGCGAGGCCGATATCGCCGTGGCGGGCGGCTACGACGACGCCACCAACTGGTGGGCGATGGCGAAACTGGACGGGCTCGGCGTCCTGTCCCCGCGAAACGACCTGGACACCAAGGCCTTCCGGCCCTTCGACCGGGAGCACAGCGGATCGGTCATCGGCGACGGCGCGGCCATCCTCGTGCTGGAGGACCGGGAGCGGGCCGTGGGGCGCGGCGCGCACATCTACGCCGAACTCGCCGGATACGGGATGGGCAACGACTGCGTGCGCCCGCCCGCCTCCGATCCGGAGGGCCGCGGGCTGGCCCGCGCCATCTCCGCGGCGCTCTCCGATGCCGGTGCGACAGGGACGGATTGCGTGTTCTCCCACGGCTGCGCCACCGCGCTCGGCGACACCAGCGAGGTGCGGGCGCTGCGCAGCGCCCTCGGCCCGGAGACCGCGCGGGCCGCGGTGACCAGCGTCAAACCCCAGACCGGGCATCTGGTCGGCGGTGCGGGCGCGCTCAATGCCGCCCTGGCCGCGCTCGCCCTGGACTCCGGCGTGGTGCCCGCCACCGCCAATCACGAAACACCCGCCCCCGAGTGCGATCTGGACATCGTCACCGGCGCGGCGCGGCACGCACGACCGGGGGTCGCGCTGGCCCTGGCCCGGGGCCTGGAAGGCCAGGCCGTGGCGCTCGCCCTCACCCAATCGAACTGACCGACAGGACTTTCGGCCATGCACGAAAACCGACGTCTCGCGCCGCACCGGCGCATCGTGATCACCTCGCTCGGCGCGATCACCGCGCACGGCGCCGGTGCGGAGGAACTGTGGCAGCGGGTGCGCGGCGGCGAGGTGGCGATCCGGCCGCTGCGCGAGTTCGCCGTCGCCGGACTGCCCGCGGCCATCGGCGGCGAGATCCTCGGCGCGCCACGCCCCAAATACGACTACCTCGCCCCGCTGGGCCTCACCGACCCCGAACCCGCCATCGACTACGCGCTCATCGCCGCCGAGGAAGCCATGGCGGGAGCGGGCCTGGGCGTGCTCGAGGAGGGCGCGGCGCCCCGCCCCGACGCCCTGCCCGCGCACCGGTGGGGGGTGGCGTTCGGCAGCTGCAACAGCGGCATTCACAGCGCCGAGAAGGCGGTGCGCCGCGCGGTCGACGCCGGGCGCACGGTCGGCGCCGACGAACTCGGTCTCGGCGACGACCGGCATCTGCTGCTGGTCTCCCCGCAGTTCTGCGCCGAGGCGCTGAGCTCCGCCTTCGGGCTGAAAGGCCCGGTGCTGTCGGTCAATACGGCGTGCGCGTCCAGCGCCCACGCCCTGGCCCACGCGGTCGAGCAGATCCGCGCCGGACGAGCCGACGCCATGCTGGTCGGCGGCAGCGACGCGCTCAGCGAGATGGCCTACTACGGCTTCAACAGCGTGGAATCGCTGTCCTCGCGACCGGCGCGGCCGTATTCCCGGGACCGCGACGGCCTGTCGCTCGGCGCGGGCGCGGGCATGATGGTGCTCACCTCCGCCGAGGTGGCCGCCGCCGCCGGCGCACCGATCATCGCCGAGGTGCTCGGCTACGGGATGTCCGCCGACGGCTACCACGCCACCGCCCCGCATCCGCAGGGCGCGGGCGCGGCCCGGGCCATCCGCGCCGCCATCGACAGCGCCGGACTCACCCCCGCGGACGTCCCCTACATCAACGGGCACGGCACCGGAACGCCGAAAAACGATTCGGCGGAAAGTAATGCGGTGCGCGCCGCCCTCGGCGACGCCGCGCAGCACGTGGTGCTCAGCAGCACGAAATCCATGATCGGGCATCTGCTCGGCGCGGCCGGGGCGGTCGAGGCCATCGTCACCATCCTCGGGCTGCGCGACCAGACGGTCCCGCCGACAGCCGGTTTCGCCGAAACCGACCCCGCCTGCGGACTGGATCCCGCGCCGAACACCGGGCGGGCGCTGCCCATGCGAGTCGCGGCCTCGAACAACTTCGCCTTCGCCGGAGCCAACGCCTGCGTCGTGTACGGGCGTGCCGATGCGGGCACCATCGCCGGAAAGACCTACGGCGAGGCCGGTGCGACCGTCCACGCCGACGCCGACATCGTCGGTGAGGCGGATTCGACCGGTGCGGGCGGCCAGGCCCGCGTGGGCGATGTCGCCGACGAGGTCGTCGTCACCGGGATCGGTGCGCTCATGGGCGGGGCCGGCGACGTCGAACAGCTGTGGGCTGCCTGGCAGAGCGGCACCGTACCTGCGGAGTCGCACAACGGATTACGGCTGGCGCGCGTCAGCAGTGACCCGGGCGGGACGATCCCGGCCAAGCAGCGGCGGCGCATGGATCGACTCGGACAGCTGGCCGTCGCGACCAGCGAGCAGGCGCTGACCGCCGCCGGGCTCACCGCCGACGAGCGTGTCGGCGTGGTGCTCGGCACCGGTGTCGGGCCGATGAGCAGCATCTCCCGGTTCTTCGAGCCGACCGTGACCGGCGGTCCGCTGCAAGGCAATCCGGCCATCTTCCCCAACACCGTATTCAACGCCGCCGCCGGGCAGGTCGCCATGGTGCTGGGCGCGAAGGGCCCGACCTCCACCCTCACCTCGGGTCACGCCGCGGGCGCGGCCGCCCTCGGCACCGCCTTCGACCTGCTGCGCGCCGGACGCGCGGACGCCGTGCTGTGCACCGGCGCGGACGAACTCTCGCCGTACGCGCTCGACGCCTACCGCGGCGCGGGACCCTTCACCGGCCGCCACGGCCGCGACTTCCGGCTCGCCGAGGGCAGCGTCACCCTGCTGCTGGAACGGGCCGACGCGGTACGGGAGCGCGGGGCCACCCCGCTCGCGGTGCTCGCCGGCTACGCCACCACCTGCGACGCGCTCGGCATCGCCCGCTGGGATCCGCGCGGCCACGGCGTCGAACGCGCCATGCGCGAGGCCCTCGCCGCGGCCGGAGTCGAGCCCGCCGAGCTGACCGCGGTCTGGACCGCGGCGGCCGGGCTGCCCGCGGTGGACGGCCCCGAACGGCGGGCCGTCGATCGGCTCGGGCTGAGCGCGAATTGCGCCCGGCACGAACCCAAACGGGTGCTCGGCGACCCCGTCGGCGCGGGCGCGCAGCTGGCCGCCGCACTGGCCGTCACCGCCTGGGCATACGGCGGCGTCCAGGGCCCGGTGCTGGTCAACGGCTCCTCGCTGGGCGGCACCCACACCAGTTTCGTGCTGCGGCCGCCCGCCGCCGCACCGCTCGCATCGTGACCACCGAATCGTGAACGGAGACACCATGTCCCACCCCGGACCACGCCACGTGTCGATCCTGTCCACCGGCTCCTACCTGCCCGGCGACCCGATCGACAACGCCACCCTCGAGCGCCTGTGCGGCCCCATGCCCGCCGAGGTCCTCGACAACATCCAAGTGCGGCAACGGCACTGGATCATCGACCCGGCCACCGGCCGTCACACCACCGGTACCTCCGCCATGGCCACCACCGCCGCGCGGCGCGCCCTGGCCCGCGCGGACATCGATCCGGCCGAGGTGGACCTGCTGGTCATGTCCTCGGCCAGCCCCGAATATCAGCTGCCCGCCGTGGTCACCTACGTGCAAGAGCGCCTCGGCCTGGCGCACTGCGCGGCCATCGAATTCCGGGCCGCCTGCACCGGTTTCGTGCAGGGCCTGGACTACGCGCGCCGCCTGCTCGCCGACGGCACCTACAAGACCGCCGTGGTGATCGGCGCGGAATCGATCTCCCCGCTGCTGGTTCCGATGTACCTGGGCATGGATCCCGAACTGGTGCGCATGCGCGACCGGCTGGTCATCAACTCCTTCGGCGACGGGGCCGGGGCGGTCGTGCTGCGCGCCGGCGAACCCGGCAGCGCCGACCCCGACGGCGAATTCCGGTTCGCCACCGCCTGTCTGGGCGGTGACCGCAAGCCCGGCATGCAGATCGTCGGCGGCGGCACCCACGAGCCGGTGTTCGATCAGGCCAAGCGCAAGCGCCTGGTGGAGATGAAGCTCGACGTCAACGGGACCGCCACCTTCGGGCCGCAGGTGTTCGTGGCGGGCATGAAGGACATGCTGGCGCGCACCGGGCTCACCGTCGCCGAGATCGACGCCTGCGTGCTGCCCGAGGGCAACGCCGACTACTTCACCGCCGAATTCGACGCCGCCGGAGTCTCTCCCGAGGACCAAGCCGTGCTGGCCAAGAACATCGTCGAGAACCTCACCACCGTCGGCGCGACCGGGTCCGCGGCGGTGCCGCTGGCCCTCGACGAGGGCTGGGTCGAAGGCCGGGTCCGGCCCGGCGACCAGGTGCTGCTGCTGGCCGTGGAGGCCAGCCGCTACCTGTACGCGGGCCTGTCACTGCGGTGGGAAGCGCCGTTCGCCGAATCCGCCGAGGAGATCGACCATGTCGCCTGAGCAGGTGCACACCCCCGAGGACAACGCCCGCATCATCCGGCGCGTCTTCGACGAGTTCGTCAACCAGGGCGACTTCTCGGTGGTCGACGAGATCTACTCCCCCGACATGGTCGACCACCAGCCGCTGCCCGGCGCGCCCGACGGCATCCCCGGCGTCAAATACACCATCGCCGGTCTGCGCGAAGGCTTCCCGGACCTGCACGTCACCATCGAGGCGCTCAGCGCGCACGCCGACCACGTGGTCATCCACAACACCTGGCGCGGCACCTTCACCGGCGAGTTCCTGGGCATGGACCCCACCGGGGAGGCCATCGAATTCAAGGGTGTCGTGGTGTGGCGGCTGGCGGACGGCCTGATCGCCGAACGCTGGGGCATCGGCGTCGAATCCGCCATGCTCGAGGCGCTGGGCCTGGGCTGGCTGATGTCGGGCGCGCTGGGCCGCAAGGGCCGCCGCCGCAAGGGCGGCGGCATGGATCTCGCGGAGCTGGCCGCCACCGTGGCCACCCTCACCGAAGCGGACCGGCCGTGACCCAGCGGCCGCTCACGGTGCTCATCTCCGGCGGCGGGATCGGCGGCCTGGCCGCGGCGCTCGCCCTGCGGCAGCGCGGCATCCGGGTGCGTGTCTTCGAACGCGCCACCGAACTGCGCGATGGCGGTGCGGGACTGCACATCTGGACCAACGGCACCATCGCGTTGGAACGACTCGGCGTCTTGCGCGAAGTCCTGGATACCGCCCCGGTGCAGCAGGTCACCCACTTCGGGACCTGGCGCGGACAGCTTTTCGGCGCGTGGCCGGTCGGCGAATTCGTCGAGAAGTACGGCTGTCCGACCATCGCCGTCGAACGATCGGTGCTGCACCGTGTGCTCAGCGCGGCGGTGTCGGCGTTCCCCGACGACACCGAGATCCGCACGGGCGCAGCGGTTGTCGGCTTCGAACAGGACGAGACCGGGGTCACCGTCGAACTGTCGGACGGCGACCGGGTGCGCGGCGACGTCCTGATCGGCGCGGACGGCATCAACGGCACCATCCGCAACGGGCTGCTGGGCATGCAGCGTCCGCGCTACACCGGCTACATCGCCTGGCGCGGCAAAGCCGAACTGCGGCACCCGAAGATCCCGCCGGGCACCTTCTACGCACTGTTCGGCAACGGCACCCGATTCACCTTCTACGACGTCGCCCCCGGCGTCGTGCACTGGATGAGCGTGGCCAACGGCGCGCCCGGCGGCCAGGACGACGGCGACCCCAGAGCGATGCTGGCGCAACGGCATCACGGCTGGATGTCGCCGATCGACGAAATCCTGGCCGCCACCCCGCCGGAGGCCATCATCCGGGGCGACGTGCTCGACCGGGCGCCCGACAAACGCTGGGGCACCGGCCGGGCCACGCTGCTCGGCGACGCCGCCCACCCCATCACCTTCAATATCGGCCAGGGCGCCTGCCAGGCCCTCGAAGACGCCCTCGTACTGGCCGAGGAGTTGGACGCCACCGATCCGGTGACGGCCCTGCGCCGCTACGAGAAACAGCGCCGCGCCCGCACCGCCGGCCTCCAGAAGGTCGCGTGGCGGATCGGCCGCCTCGGGGCGCTGGAGAACCCGCTGCTCATCCGGCTGCGCGAACTCGGCATGCGGGCGGTGTGGCCGTGGCTCGTCTTCCGCATCGCCGAACGCGACCAGATCGCCTACGCCACCCGCTGGCGCACCCCCGAACCGACCAGACCACTGCAGAAAGACGGTGTTTGACATGAAGCAATCCCAGACCGAGGCCGACTTCTTCGGCGACTTCGCCGAATCCTGGTGGGACGACGACTCCGCCATGAAGGGGCTCACCTCGTTCCAGCGCCCGCGCTTCGAATACTTCGACAAGTTCGTGCAGGACTGGGCCGGCAAGAAGGTGCTCGACGTCGGCTGCGGCGGCGGGTTCACCACCGAATACCTGGCCGGCCGCGGCGCCGAGGTGAGCGGCATGGACCCCTCCGACCGCCTGGTCGCCGCCGCCCGCGCGCACGCCGAGGCCACCGGCAAGGCCATCGAATACTCCGTCGGCCGCGCCGAGGCGCTGCCCTACCCCGACCACACCTTCGACGTGGTCACCTGCGTGGACGTGCTCGAGCACGTCGACGACCCGGCACTGGCGGTGCGGGAGATCGCGCGCGTGCTGAAGCCGGGCGGAATCTTCTGCTACGACACCATCAATCGCACGCTGCTGGCCCGCATCGTGATGATCTGGATCCCCGAATACCTCACCGGCATGGTGGCTCGCGGCACCCACCATCACCACCAGTTCATCAAGCCCGCCGAGCTGGCCCGCCACCTCGACGCCGCGGGCCTGACCCCGCTGGCCAAGCAGCGCGGACTGACCATCCTGGGCAAGAAGCGCGACGGCAACCTGATCATGTTCACCACCGCGGACCTGTCCTCCACCTATATCGGGGCGGCGGTGCGCTCGTGAAGGCGGTCTTCTACCGGCGCTACGGCGACGCGTCGGTCCTCGAATACGGCGAGCTGCCGATCCCGAAGATGGCGCTCGACGGGGTCCTGCTCGACGTCAAGGCCGCCGCGGTCAACCCGATCGACTGGAAGGCGCGCGAAGGCTACCTGGATCCGTTCGCCGACACCGTCTTCCCCATCGTCCCGGGCGCGGACGTGTCGGGCATCGTGCGCGAAATCGGCGTCGGCGTCAACGAATTCGCCGTCGGCGACGAGGTCGTCGGCTGCGTGCGCGAGGACTACCTGAGCCGCGGCAGCTTCGCGCAGGTCATGCCCGCGCCGGTGCGCGCGCTGGCGATCAAGCCGCCGAACCTGGGCTGGGCCGAGGCCGCGGCCATGCCGCTGGCCGCGCTCACCTCCTATCAGGCCCTGGTGCGGGTGCTGGACGTGCAGCGTGGCGAAACCGTGCTGATTCATGGCGCGGCCGGCGGCGTCGGCGCGGTGGCGGTGCAGATCGCGGTGCACCTGGGCGCCCGGGTGATCGGCACGGCCAGTGAGCGCAACCACGAGTTCCTGCGCGAACTCGGCGCGGAACCGGTGAATTACACGGTGGGACTGGCCGATTCGGTGCGAGCGATCGCCCCGGACGGAGTCGACGTGCTGCTCGACGCGGTCGGCAAGCGCATCGGGCGCACGGTGCTGCCGCTGCTCGCGCCGCACGGCCGATTCGCCTCGGTGGTCGATCCGAAGGCCCGCGAACTGGGCGGCTCGTACGTCTTCACCCGGCCCGACACCGGCGACCTGCCCGTGGTCGCCGCGCTGGCCGCCAAGGGCGTGTTCCGGGTGCCGGTCGGCGCGATCTTCCCGCTACCCGACGCCGCGCAGGCGCACTTGCTCAGTCAGGGCGGGCACGCCCGCGGAAAGGTGGTGGTCGCCGTCGACGAGGCCGCCTGCCAGGAGGAAAACCCTTACAATGAACGGTAATTCGATGCTCGCCCACCGCCGGGTGCAGGGCATGGTCCGGCAGATGGCCTGGTCGCAGGCGCTGGCCCGGATCGCGATCGGCACCGGCATGCTCACCCAACCGGCCACCGTCTCCAAGTCCTGGTCGGGTGAATACGACGACACCGCCTCGTCGCTGCCGACCCGCGCGTTCGGCACCCGCGACGTGGTGATCGGGCTCGGCACCGTGTGGTCGCTGCGCCGCGGGCATCCGGTCAGGCACTGGTTCGTGCTCGGCGTCGCGCTCGAACTGGTGGATGCCACGGTGACGCTGAACAAACGCGGCCGCCAGGGCATCACCGGACCGCCGGACACCTGGGAGTTGCTCACAGCAGCGGGGCTGGCCGGCGGAATCTTGGTAGCCGCAGCGTTGCGGGAGTAACGAACAGTCCACTGCCCCATAGCCGATCACAATCCTGACCGGGCGAGAACTGGCCATCGCCACAATCACATTCCGGTGAAATGCCTTGCCCCACACGGTGCAAGATAATGTTCACGACAGTTTGCGACGATAACCAACCAATCACACCGACGTGGCGACACGGCCGCAGCCGTTCCCGCCCTTGGTCATTCGCCGAGGATTTGCACATGGAAATTCTGTTCCAGTTCGCCATTGGCCTTTCAATTCTGACGACCGCGGTCGTCTACGGCACCGATTTCTTCTGCGCCCTGGTGCTGCGGACGGCCTTCGCCCGCATCGACGACCGCGCCCTGGCCGCCGTCACCGGGCGCATCCACGAGGTCGCCGACAAGCGCATGCCGATCCCCGGCGCGGTGGGCGTCGTCGCCGCCGTCCTCGCCACCGGCATCGCGTTCCTCGACGGCAAGGCCGCCGCCGGGGCCCTCGCTGCGCTGGCCGTCGCCACCCTGGCGATCTGGCTCGGCATCTACGCGCGGATCAGCGCACCGGTCAACAAGGAACTCACCGCCGCGGTCCTCGCCGACCGGGTGCCGGCCGACGTCCGGGAGATGCAGCGCACCTGGGACAGCGTCATCGTCGTCCGCGTGATCCTGCAGGGAATCGCCCTGGTCGCATTATTTCTCGCGGCGCTCGCCATGTAATGGGCAGTGCCGCACCAGATTCCGGGGGGAAGTAAGGCATGACAATGATTCGATTCAAGCTTCTGGGCCCCGTGCAGCTACATGTCCACGGCAAACCCGTAGACCTCGGCCCGCCGCGGCAGACCAGCCTGCTCGCCGCGCTCCTGGTGGACTCCGGGCGGCCGCTGCCCATCGACACGCTGATCGACCGGGTGTGGGGTGACTCCCCGCCGGTCGCCGCCCGCGACGCCGTCTACACCTACGTCGCCCGGCTGCGCGGAGTCCTCACCGAGGCCACCGCCGGCCACGGCGGGCCGCCCGTCCAGGTGAACCGCGGATCCGGCGGCTACACCCTGTCCACCCCACCGGATTCGGTGGATCTGCAGCACTTCATGGATCTGGTGGACCGGGCCCGCGCGACCGACATCGATGATCCCGGTCGCGTCGAACAACTGGCCGCGGGACTGAACCTGTGGAACGGCAGCGCCATGACCGGCCTCGACAGCGAATGGGCGCGCCGGCTCAGTGATTCGCTGCACCGGCTCAAGCACGAGGTGACCGCCGACTGGGCCGACGCCGAGATCCGCCGCGGCAACCACTCCCTGGTGATCAACCGCCTGCAGACCGCCCTGCTCGAGGAACCACTCGTGGAAGGGTTGCAGGAGCGGCTGATTCGCGCCTACTTCCTCAACGGCGAGACCGCCCAGGCGCTGCGGCAGTACGACGTGGCCCGCCGGCTCGTCGCCGACGAACTCGGCGCCGACCCCAGCCCGGGCATGCGGGAACTGCACAGCCAGATCCTGCGCGGCGACCCGCCCACCGTCACCCTCGGCCTCGCACCCGACATGGTGCCGCTGGCCCCACTCGGATTCAGTGGCCGCGACGCCGAATTGGCCACCCTCACCGGCATGCTCACCGACGAGCCGGCGCCGCGGCCGGTCCTGGTGACCGGCGGCGCGGGTGTCGGCAAGACCGCACTGGTCCTGCAAGCCGCCGACTGCCTGCGGGCCCGCTTCCCCGAAGGCATGCTCTACGCCGACCTCGCCGAAGGACCGAACACCACCCCGGAGACGGTGCTCGGCCGACTGCTCACCGCCCTCGGCATTCCCGCCGACGCCCAGCCCGCCACCCTCGCCGAGCGCGCCAACCTGTATCGCGCCCGGCTGGCCCGCCGGCGCGTGCTGGTGATCCTCGACAATGCCGTCACCGAATCCCAGATCATCCCGCTGCTGCCCGCCGGCGGATCCAGCACCGCGCTCATCACCAGCCGATTCGCCCTGGGACTCACCACCGTCCGCACCTTCGTGCTACACGAGCTGTCCCGCACCCAGGGCCTGCAAATGCTGGTCGCCACCGTCGGGCGGGCGCGCGTGCTCCCCGAATGGGAGGACGCCGGCAGCGTCGCCGACCACTGCTCGGGCATCCCGCTGGCGCTGCGCGCCGTCGCCTGCCGCATGTCGGCGCGACCCCACTGGACCTTCGCCCGCATGCTGGCCCGGATCAGCGACGAGCAGCGACGCCTCGAAGTCGTGTCCTACCAGGCCCTCGACATCCGGGCCAGCCTAGACCTGACCTTCGACCGGCTCGACAGCACGGCCGCCGGAGTCTTCCGCGATCTCGGCCGGAAGACGAGCGCCGGAACCGAATTCACCGCCCCCGACCACCCGAACTCAGCGCCGACGAAGTCGAGGACGCCCTCGACCGGCTCGTCGACGCCTACCTGCTGTCCGAGGTCGGCCGCGACGACGCGGACCGCGCCCTCTACCGAATGCTCGACATCCACCGCATCTACGCCAAGCACCTGGGAGACTGACCATGCCGCGTTCCGTGCAGCACACCACGCCCTATCCATACTCCGACGCCCTGTTCCATCGCGCCCTCGGCAGCCGGGAGTACTGGGAGCAGCGCATCGTCGAAATCGACGGCCCCGACTCGGAACTGGCCGAATTCGAGGTCAGCCCGAGCCGCACGCTCGTCACCGTCAACACCGTCATCCCGGCCTCGGCGCTGCCCGGTCCGGCGGCCACGTTCCGGCCCAACGGGGTGCGCTACCGCTACAGTGAGACCTGGTCCGAACCGGCCAATGGGGTCGCGCGGGGACGGATGGATGGACAGGTCGAGGGGATGACCATCAAACTCGGGGCCGATCTGCTGCTGCGGCGCACCGACACCGGCTGCGAATTCACCATGTCCGGCCAGATCGAGGCGCGAGTTCCCTTGATCGGCAGGCTGATCGAAGCCGACATGGGCAAGACGTTCACCACCACCGCGGCCGCCATCGACGAATTCACCATGAAATGGTTGGAGAACGCGGCATGAACCTTCCTGTACTGATCACCGGCGCATCCTCCGGGCTCGGCCTCGAGACCGCGAAAGTGCTCGCCGCCCAAGGTGTTCCACTGATCCTTGGATGCCACAACGTCGAGCGAGCAGAGGCGGCGCGACAGCAGATTCTGGAGCACGCACCCGCGGCCGAGGTGGAGCTGCTGGATCTGGAACTGGCGTCACTGGATTCGGTCGGTGCCGCGGTGAAGGAGCTGCACAACCGGACCCAGCCGCGGCTGGGTGCGATCGTGTGCAATGCGGGACTGCAGATCGTCGACGGGGTGCGCACCTCCGAGGACGGCTACGAACTCACCTTCGCGGTCAATCATCTCGGGCATTTCGCGCTCGTCACCGGGTGCGAGGATCTGCTCGAATCCGGGGCGCGGGTCGTGGTGGTGTCCAGCGACGTGCATCAGGGGCCGCGCAAGTCCATGGGGTTCCCCGCGCCGCAATGGCGGGCGCCTCGCGAACTCGCCACTCCCGGTGAGGGTTCCGGGCGGGACGGGCGGATCGCCTACGCCAACAGCAAGCTCGCCAACGTCTACTTCACCTACGAGCTCGCCAACCGGTGGGGTGATCGCGGGATCACCGTCAACGCGTTCGATCCCGGGCTGATGCCGGAAACCGGTCTGTCGCGCGGCTATCCGGCCCCGGCGCGCATCGGGTTCCGGTTCCTCGCGCCGGTGCTCATCCGGATCATGCCCATCGCCCGCACCGTCGCCAAGTCGGCCGCCGACCTCGCCTGGCTGGCCACCGGACCCGAACTCGCCGGCACCACCGGCAAATACTTCACCGGCGCGGCCGAGGTGCCCAGCGCGCCGGAATCCTACGACCCCGAGCGCGCCGCCGAACTGTGGCAGGTGTCCGACGAGCTGGTGCGGACCGCGCGGCAGATACCACCCGCCGAACGGCGGTGACCGCGCGTGCTGCTCGCCATCGCCCACTTCGCCCAGCGCCGGGCCCGCGGCGTGCTGGTGGCGGCGGGAATCGCCGCCATCCTCTGCTACGCCATCGGATGGTCGGCCCCGATGCATCTGAAATCCGGCGGGTTCCAGGCACCGGACTCCGAATCCACCTGGGTTGACCGGTATCTCGAAGACCACTTCCCCGGCGCCGCACCCAATGTGGTGCTGGTGCTCACCGCGCCCGACGGCATCGACACCGCCGCCGCCGGCGCGGTCGGGCAACGCCTCACCGACGAACTGACCGCCAACCCCGATCTCCAAGGCGTGCAGTCGTATTGGAGCGTCCCCGCCGAGATGCGGACCGCGCTGCGCAGCACCGACAAGCACAGCGCCGTCCTGGTGGCCTACGCGCGCGGCGACGACACCGCCGCACCGAAACTGGCCGGCGCCCTCGCCGACAAGTACAACGGCACCCGCGACGGCGTGCAGGTGCGGGCGGGCGGCGAGGCGGTCGCGCTCGCGCAGATGAGCAAACAGATCACCCTCGACCTGGTGCTCATCGAATCCATCGCCATCCCGCTGGCCGGCATCGCCCTGGTGCTGGTGTTCGGCAGCCTGGTCGCCTCGATGCTGCCGCTGCTCGTCGGCGTCGTCACGATCGGGGCGGCGCTGGCCGTGCTGCGCATCCTGGCGGCGGTCAGCGACGTGTCGATCTTCGCGCTGAACATGACCACCGCACTCGGGTTCGCGGTGGCGCTGGACTCCAGCCTGTTCATGGTGAGCCGGTTCCGGGAGGAGATCGCGGCGGGCTCCGACACCGTCGACGCGGTCGCCCGCACCGTGCGCACCGCCGGGCGCACGGTGCTGTATTCCGGTCTGACCGTGGCACTTTCACTGGCCGCGCTGCTGGTGTTCCCGCTGTACTTCCTGCGGTCGTTCGCGTACGCGGGGCTGGCGGTGCTCGCCGCGGCGGTGTTCACGACACTGCTGGTGCTGCCCGCGGCGCTGGCGCTGATGGGCTCGCGGGTCGAGGCGCTCGACGTGCGGCAGTGGCTGCGGCGCCGGCTGGGCCGACCGGACCCGGTGCCCACGCCGGTGGAACAGGACCGCTGGTATCGCTTCGCCACCGGGGTGATGCGACGGCCGGTGATCGCCATCGTTGCCGTCGTCGCCGGGCTGCTGCTGCTCGGATCACCGTTCCTCGGCGTGCATTTCGGGTGGGCCGACGATCGGGTCCTGGCATCCGGGTCCAGCCGGGAGGTCGGCGACGCCTCCCGCACCGACTTCTCCGAGAACCTCACCGCGGGGATCCTCGCGGTCCTGCCCGACACACACGGCGACACCGCGAAAGTCGCCGAGTACGCCCGCAACCTGTCGCTGGTGCCCGGCGTCAGTTCGGTGCTGTCCAGCGGCGGGGTCTACGGCGGCGGAATGCCCTTGGCCGGAGCACAACCCACCATGGCCGGGGACGCGGGCACCTACCTGCGCATCGGCACCCGGCTCGACCCCTACTCGACCGCGGCCACCGAACAACTCGATCGGCTGCGAGCCGTCCCAGCGCCCGGGCGAGTGCAGTTCGGCGGACCCGCCGCACGCAATGCCGACTCCGTGCACGCACTCGCCTCCCGAGTCCCGGTGGCGCTGGCCCTGATCGCGGTGTCGATGTTCCTGGTGCTGCTGGTCTTCACCGGCAGCGTGGTGCTGCCGATCAAGGCACTCGTGCTGACCGTACTGTCCCTGACCGCGACCTTCGGGGCGATGGTGTGGATCTTCCAGGACGGGCACCTCTCGGGCGCACTCGGATTCACGCCGACCGGGTACCTGGTGCCCACCATGCCGATCCTCATGTTCTGCCTGGCGTTCGGGGTGTCCATGGACTACGAGGTGTTCCTGCTGTCCCGGATCCGGGAGGAGTACCTCAGCTCCGGAGAAACGGGGCGCGCCGTCGCGGTCGGAATCGCCCGCACGGCACGCATCTTCACCGCGGCCGCGGCGCTGCTGGCCATCGCCTTCGTCGGCATGGTCTTCGCGCACGTCTCCTTCGTCCAGCTGTTCGGCCTCGGACTCACCCTGGCCGTGCTGGTCGACGCGACCGTCATCCGCACCATCCTGGTGCCCGCCCTGATGCAGACCATGGGACGGCTCAACTGGTGGGTGCCGGGGCGCGCGAGGACACCCGCGCCGGAGCCGGTGACAACCTAGTCCGGATGAACCGATGTACCGGTCACGCTCGGCGTGACCGGTACATTGCCGGACGTGGGTAAGCCGAATCGCAAGCATCGGGCCGCCAAGCAGCGGGCGCAGCAAGGCGCGTCCGAATTCTGGGCGACGGAAGGCGGCGAGCCACCGACGCCGGAGGAGATCGGCAACGCGGTCCTGGCAGCCGCCATGGCGTCCGCCCGGATCGGCGCGGGAAGCAAGACGCCGCGCGGCGATTCGGGTGTCGCGGCGCGGTTCGCCGGGCAGGTCTCGGCGCGCGAGCTGCCCGGTCATGACCTGGGGTCCGGGGTGCACCTCGCCGGGCGGCACATCATCAAGCGGGTCTTTCAGCACGGGTGGCTGCCTGGGGACGTGCAGCAGGCCGCGCGGCGGCGGGTCGACGACTTCGCGGTCAGCTTCCTGGTCGACGTGATGGCCGACTACGTGCGGCCGTTCGCGCCCGCGACCATGGACGAGACCTGGATCGAACAGATCCGGGCGATCGAGGCGGACACCTGGTGGTCGGACTCGGAACCACACTTCGGGCAGTGGGCCGCCAAACACATGCTGACCGTGGCGGCGGCGATCACGACTGTGGTCGAAGCGCTCGCGCTACTGCTTCTGCTGCCGGAGCTGGAACTCATCCGGCCGCTGCCGGGGACCGCGCGACCGCAGGGCACGGTGCACCATCACGTGGACGAGAAAGTGCTCGGACGGGTTCGGGGACTGCTCGCCAAGGCCGAGTCGACCTCCTTCCCCGAGGAGGCCGAGACCTTGTCGGCCAAGGCGCAGGAACTGATGACCAAGTACGCGCTCGATCGCGTGCTGGTCGACGCCGACGCCTCCGTCCCCGATCTGCCCGGGGCGCGGCGCATCTGGCTCGAGACGCCCTACATCGACGCGAAGGCGCTGCTGGTCAATGTGGTCGCCGGGGCCAATCGCAGTCGTGCGATCGTCGCCTCCGCCTGGGGATTCGTGACCATCGTCGGCGATGAGGCCGACCTCGAGGCGATCGAGGTGCTGACCACCTCGCTGCTGGTGCAGGCCACCCGGGCGATGATGGCCAGCGGCGACCGGGATACCCGCGGCGATGAGGCGCGCAGCCGGACCTTCCGGAAATCGTTCCTGGTCGCCTATGCCGCGCGCATCGGCGAGCGGCTCGCGGCGGCCACCGCGGCCACCATCGCGGAATCGGCTGAGCCGGAACGGCTGCTGCCGGTGCTGGCCTCGCATCAGATCGCCGTCGACACCGCCTTCGACACCCTGTTCCCGCACGCCCGCAATCGCGGCATCACCATCCGCAGCGCCGAGGGCTGGGAGGCCGGGCGGGCCGCCGCCGACCGGGCCCGTCTCGACGGTCAGCGGCGGATCGACCGGTAGCCAACCCGCACGTTCTGGTCGGTCGGTATCAAATCGGCGACGGCGCGAGCAATCCGCGCGAGAACACGTTACAGTCCGGCCGTGAAATATCTTGTGGGATGCGCAATGGCCCTGTCGTTCGCGGCGACGGGTTCACCGGCAGCGCAGGCGGATTCCGCACCGACGTGCACCGACACCCCGAACTCCTACACCGCCGGTTGGCAAACCGGCTGGGCGTCCTACCAGGCCGCCCAGAAGAGCCCGTCCTCCGGCGCCGCCACCCGCACGGTCGATCTGCCGATCACCATCAACGCCCCCATCGACAAGGTGTGGACGGTGTACTCGAACCTGCGCAACGACATCGGCCGCCACCCGTTCCTCAAAGACATCATCACCCACCGCACCTGCACCGACGGCGTCAGCCAGACCATCGACTTCACCGCTCTGGAGAACGTCCCCATGGGCTCGGTCGACTACCCCGCGAAAACCCAGGCCGAACAACGCCTCTACCCCGCCGACCGCTACTACCTCACCGACAGCTACGACGATCCCGGCATCATCACCCACCAGAAGATCACCTTCACCGACAACGGCAACGGCACCACCACGGTGAACGAGCACATCAGCTTCACCGCCAACCCGGTCCTCATCGGCTTCACCGCCGACAACGGCATCTCCTCGCACAAGGCCTACCAGGCCGCCCTGAAGCGAGACATCGAAAACGGCACCCTCTGACCACCACACCCCTCAGGCCCGCCACCCCGGCGTGAAACCGAAAAGGCCCGATCCAATCGGACCGGGCCTTTCGAATGCGACGCCACGGGGCGCGCATCCGATTCCTCTCAGCCGTCGGCCAATTCCTCGGCCGATTCGTGACCGGCCGAGCCGGTTCTGCGGAGGAAGTCGGCGATCACCTCGAGTTCGGCCTCGGAATAGTGGTCGCACAGTTCGTCCATCCGGCTGTTCATCCCGGCGAAGACCTGGAACAGCTCGGCGTTGCGTTCGCGGACGCCGCGCAGCGCGACCGCGCGACGGTCCGTCGATTCGGGATCGCGCTCGCGCACGATCCAGCCGCCCTTCTGCAGCCGATCGAGAATCCCGGTGAGCGTCGCCGGGTGCAGGCCGGCCCGGCGCGCCAATTCGGTCGGGGTCAACGGGCCGTGTCGATTGATCAGATCGAGGCAGGTCCAGTCGACATCCCGGAGCTCGATTCGGCCGCCGAACCGGCGATTGAGCAGCGACAGCTGGATGTTCAAGTCGCGCAGCGCATCCTTGACGGCAACCGTGAGCTGCCGCCGGCGGCGAGCTCCTGCCCGATCCGCTGTCGAACCCATGCGCGCTACTCCGATCGGATTGTACGGATTCCGTATCGTATGCGATCAGATCTGCTCGACGCGGAACACGGCGATCCGATGCGCGGCCGCCGCCACTCCGTCCGGAGTGGACGTCTCGGCCAGACCTGTCGTCACGAAACGATTGCCGACACTGGCCGGACTGGTGGTCACCAATTGACGCAACAACGGCGGCCGTTCGTCCACCGGGACCTCGACCAGTCGGACAGTCGAGGACCGCCGACCCCGCGCCAGCTCGACGGTATCCGCGGCCCGTGCGTTCGCGACCCAGGCGGCCTTCGGGAAAGCCTGGAAGATGTACTGCCCGCCATCGAGGGCGATCACCGCAATCGGGAAGGTCCGCAACTGCCCGCTGCGCCGGCCCCGCACCGTGAGCAAACGCATCGGACCGAAAGCGATTCCGCCCCTTTGCAATCCGACGATGATCTTGTTGAAGGCATTGGTCATGCGGCGGTTGGTTTCGGCGTTCATGAGGTGCTCTCCCATCGGGACCGTGGCCGGTCACTCCAGAAAAATATGTGACCCATAAACTATGGTTTCAATATAATATGTAAATCATATTAGATCGCAAGCGGGAGGTTCCGGTGCAGAGCAAGACAGAACGCGTGCGGGTGCGGTTCACCAGCGGCGACATCGAGTGCGTCGCATGGCACTACCCCGGTAGCAATGGCGCCTGCGTGGTCATGGCGGCAGGCGGAGCGGTCACCAAGGAACCGGGCACCGACCGCTTCGCACGCCGATTCCAGGACGACGGGTTCACCGTGCTCGCCTTCGACTTCCGACGGCTCGGGGAAAGCGGCGGGCAGCCACGCCAGATCATCCGGATGCGTGAGCAACTCGCGGACTTCGACGCGGCGATCGCCTACGCATCGACCCTGCCGGAGGTGTCACCCGACCGGATCGCGATCTGGGGCTTCTCCCTGAGCGGCGGACACGTCCTCCGGGTAGCGGCACGGCATCCGCGACTCGGCGCGGCCATCGCACAGACCCCACTGGTCGACGGCGTCCGCGGCGCGGCTCGAGCCGGACGCCATCAACGACCGCTCGCGATGCTGCGCGTCCTGGGCTTAGGCATCCTCGACGCCATCGGCGGCCTGGCCGGCCGCCCGCCGCTGCTGATACCGCTGGCGGGCGAACCCGGAACCGTCGCGATGCTCACCACACCCGATAGCCGGGACGGCAACCGAGCACTGAACCCGGATAACAGCTATCCGCAATGGCGGCAGCTGATCGCCGCGCGTAGCGGGATCCGGATCGGCCTGTACCGACCCGGCCGATACGCGCCCGGAGTCACCAGCCCCTTGCTGGTTCTGGTAGCCGACCAGGATCAGACCGCTCCGGCCGGCATCGCGATCGAAGCGGCGAGATCAGCGCCGAACGCGGAAGTCGCCCACGTGATGGGCGGACACTACGCGCCGTTCCTCGACGCACACGAGCAGGCCCTCGACAGCGAATTGCGGTTTCTCCGCACGCATCTGCTCGCCCCCGACCGAACTCGGAGCAAGCTCCACACCCCCACTCCCGAAAGCGAACCGATCAGATGAGCGACAGCGACGCAGCACCGCGGATCGACCCGACGACAGTCGATTACGAGCAGTTGTACCGCGGCGAAGAGCTCTTCCCCGGCGTCGTCGTCCAGCGACCGCCATGGGATATCGGCAGGCCGCAACCGCTACTCGCGGCATTGGAGGAGGCCGGCCACATCCGCGGTGAAGTTCTCGACGTCGGCTGCGGGCCCGGCGACACCGCCATCCATCTCGCCGGCCTCGGCTACCGCGTGACCGGCCTCGATGTCGCACCCACCGCGATCGAACAGGCTCGCCAACGCGCCGCGCGACGCGGCGTACCGGTTACCTTCGAGGTCGCCGACGCCGCGATCCTGGACGGATACGACAACCGTTTCGACACCGTCGTGAGCAGCGCACTGCTGCACTGCCTGAACCCCGCACAACGCCGAACCCACGCGAGCGCACTGGCCCGGGCGATCAAGCCGGGTGGCCACTTGATCCAATTCTGCTTTTCCCCCGCCGAACACACCGAGCTCTACGCCCCTATCCGATCCCCGAGTCGGAGCTGCGCACCCTGTTCGCTCCGCCGATCTGGACGATCACCACCCTGCGAGCCGATCACCTGGAGACCACGGTGCCAACCGAGCAACAGTCGAACCTATTTACCCAGAACAACTTCCACCCCGCCCGGGACGAGAAGGGCGCCCTACTGCTACCGATCCTGGTACTCGAGGCTCAGCGCATCTGAATCCCACAGAATGGCAGGGCCCGGCGTCTCCGCCGGGCCCTGCCTTTTCGAGTGGACCTGACGGATCAGGATACGAAGCGCGGTGCTGATCGCCCGGCCGGCCGTGGTGTCCCATCTCGGTAGACCCAGTCCTCCTGATCAGGAATGACCGCGCCGGCGGCGCAGCAGGACCGGGGCTGCTCGGCTGGTCAAAGGCATATAAGCGGGAATTTGCAGCCATCGGACCAGTCCCCGGCGTAACGTGCGCTCCATGAGCATATGCGAGGTTTGCGGTAATGATTACGCTATGCCGATCGTCGTCGAAGCTCAGGGGGTGCGGCACACCTTCGACTGCTTCGAATGTGCGATCCATCGGATGGCACCCATCTGCGAGCACTGCAACTGCAAGATCATCGGTCACGGCGTGGAGTCGGAAGGCCGGTTCTTCTGCTGCGTGCACTGCGCTGTGTCCCAAGGTGCCATAGGCCTGGTCGACCACATCTGAAACCCTGATGACTACAACGGGGTCAGGATAGACGCTCGAGGAAGTGCCTGACCCGAGCTACCTCATTACTTCCGGTGGTTGCCAACCGGAGGATGGGGAACGAAAAGCGTTGGCATATATCGTCTTTCAGCACATCGCGCTCGCGCTGCTCTGGCGAGCCCTCGTGCGGATAGAAGCCGTCCACTTCCACCGCGCAGATGTTTGCATTGGTGATCTGGGCGCGGGAACACATGCTGCAGTGGGACCTGCCGGTGTATGGCCAGGTGACCATACGCGGGGTCGGTGAGGATCTCTTCCAGCAGCGTCAGCGCGATGTCCTCCGAAGGGAATTCGGTGCGCCCCCCAACCGATACGCGGGTGTTTGCGACGGCGTTTGTCCTGCGCGGTGTAGAGGAGATCGAAGATCGACACTACGTCGCTGTCTACCACGGCACTGTCGGGATCGCGGTATCGAATGTAGCCGATCAGATCGCGTAGATGGCGGCTCGCAGGTAGCTCCGACGGGTGCGTGACCAGGACGAACAACCGGGCTGCGCGGGATACCGCCACATTGATCAATTTGGGGTCGTCGGCGAACCGCAGTGCTGCCCGGCCGCTCTTGGTGTCGTCCAGCACCGTGGTCATGATGATGGCGTCCTTCTCCCGGCCCTGGAATTTGTGCACGGTATCGGCTTCGATGGAGTCGATCAGCGCATCCGTGACCTTGTCGGCCTGCCGCCGGTAGGGCGTGGTGACCCCGATCTCGTCCAGTGCGATGTCGGCGGATATCCAGGGGATGACCCCGTGCTGGATCACGTCTATCTCGCGTTGATTGCTGCGCCCCCTCGTCGCCGAGCTGTCGTCACCGCGGAGATAGCGCATATGATTGCCGGGCGAGGTCCGCACCACGGTCATCGGCGCAAATTTCGTTTCGCTGGAAGTGTACGGAATCAGCTTGCGGCCGTAGAACTTTCGATTGCAGAATTCGATGATGTCCGGATCGCATCGGTAGTGTTCACGCAACATCGTCCGGCGGATTCGATCGCCGTAACAGTCGATGATCGCGGACAGCACGCTGCTTCGATAGTCGAAGATCGGATCGGGCGCAGAGGGCACGCCCGCAAGTTCCTTCGTGACCGGTGGGAGCTGCTCCAGATCGCCGACCACGATGAGATTGCGTGCACAGGCCAGCACCGGCGCGACCGTCACCAGATCCACCTGCGATGCCTCGTCGATGATCAGGTAGTCCAGTAGCGTCGCGGCTCCGATGCTGTTCTGCAGGGAATGACAGGTGCTCAATATCAACGGATAGTCCTGAGCGAACTGCTCGAACCGCCGCTGATACCCCTCGCGGTACACGCTGCGACCCATCGAGCCGTACCGGGTGCACAGCGAATCCCGCAGCAGCTGCTGGGACAACCGCGCTTGCTCAGCCAGCAGATCCTCGAACTTCTTGCCCGCCAGGGCGTTACCCAGCGTGGCGACCTGCTGCTCGAGTTCGGCGATCCGCTTCTGGTAGCAGAGGCGTTCGATACGCAAGATGACGTCGGCATCCCTGGCGTCCACTTGGCGCAGCGCCCGGTACTTGAAGTAGCGCTTTACGATGTCGGTCATCCGGCCCCAGTTGCCGTCTCGAATCCAGCGGGGGTCGGTGTCCTCGATGAATGCCAGAAGTTTGTCCGCGCGGTATCGCCGCAGCAGTGGCAGTTCATTGACGCCGGGCACCTCGCCCCGCTCGAAGAACGACTCGAAATGCCGCTGCTCCAAACGGAATCCGTGCAGCTGCTGCTGCGATTCCGCGCGCTGCCGATCCTGCTTCAACAGGTCGTCCAGTTGCCGATTCACCTTGCGGAGCCGGTCGGCTGCCTTCGCTTCCGCTGCCGGCCCTGCCCCCACCAGCGCATCGACCGCAGCGTTGCGCGGCCCCTGCGTGTCGAAGAACCCCTCCCGCTTGCCGGCGCTTCCCAGGTTCGCTGCCACCATCCCGAAGCCTTCCCGGGTCAGCTTCTCGATGACATTGTCGACGGCGGAATTGCTGAACGACACCACCCCAACCGTCGCCCCTGGTCGGCAGATCACCGACGCGATGATATTGAGGATCGTCTGTGTCTTCCCTGTTCCCGGCGGTCCGTCGATCACCGAAATCGGATACCGCAGCGCATTGTCCACCGCCGCGCCCTGACTGATATTGGTCCGGTGAACAGGTACCCCTCGGCCGCCTCCACAACATCCCCGTCGACCAGCAATCGCGCCCCCGGCGGCATCCGTTCCGGCCGTTCGAGAATCGTCACCAGATCCCAGCCGAACGTATACACCTTGGGCTGCCCGAATCGCACACGAACGACGGCCGCCCCCTGCTCCAGAAAACTGATCTCGAGCGTCTTGTCCACCGGCGCCCCGCCGCCTCTGCGACGGATGACAACCGCAACACCCCGTGGATCGAGCATCGAACCCCCTACTTTCGCCGCTCGGTAGAAATTCTACTGTTCGCATTCTGCTACCGGCTTCGATTGAGGCACTTGACATTCGGCGCACCGAGACCTGCGCACCGTCGGCCTGCCGCCCCAACGGGCCCGCTCCACACCGAGTCTGGGGGTGCCGCGGATGGTGGATCCGATTGCCAGGGGTTGGCGAGGTGGCCGGACATCACGATCCGCGCGACGGGTCAACGACAGACGCGGTAACCAACCAGGTGAGTTGCGGCGAATCAACCACGCATGGAGCGATAAATCACCCAGTGAAGCTGCGGCAAATCAACCAGCACCATCCCGGCAAATCAACCATGTGAGTAGCGGCAAATCAACCACACTCTGATTGAAAACTAGCTATGATCAGGCATAAGGCGCGACTACCGTCGACGATCCCCAGCGAAGGGAAAAGAGGCCATGCAGACCCGACACGGGCCAGTCATCCCGCGACGTGCCGAAGCGGCGGTCACCGAAGCGCTGGCCGATACCCGCGTGGTCCTCATCAATGGCGCGAGGCAGTCCGGCAAGAGCACCCTCGTTCGCCTCGTCGCAAAGGGACGTGAAGCCGAGTGGCGCGACCTCGACGTCACCCTGACCAGGCAGGCCGCACTCAACGACCCGGACGGGTTCGTCGACTCGCCGAACCTGATGGTGGTGGACGAGATCCAGCGGGCACCCGAACTGTTGCTGGCGATCAAGGCGCAGGTGGACGCCGACGGCCGCCCTGGCCGGTACCTGCTGACCGGCTCCGCGCGCATACTCGGACTGCGGGCACTGCCCGACACCCTGGTCGGCCGTATGGAGACCATCGAGCTGTGGCCCTTCTCCCAAGGCGAGATAACCGGCGCGCCTGATGCCTTCATCGACGCGGTCTTCACCCACCGAGACAATTGCGTCACACTACGACCGTGCCGCGAGCAGAGTACGCCGAGCGGATCGTCCGCGGCGGATTCCCGGAAGCCATCACACGAAGTACTGACAAGCGGCGCAAAGCCTTCTTCGATTCCTATGTGGGTGATCTGATCTCACGTGACATCCGCCAGCTTTCGGAGATCGAGCGCACCTCCGAGATGCGCGCCCTCCTCCAACTGGTCGCCGCTCGCTCAGGTCAACTGCTCGCGAACACCTCGCTCAGTAACGACGTCGCGCTCGGCGCCTCCACCGTCAAGCGCTATCTGACGTTGCTGGAAGAGGTCTACCTCATCAAACGCATACCGGCGTGGTCGAGAAACCTGAGCAACCGCGCGACGATGACCCCGAAGGTAGCCTTCGTCGACTCCGGCATCGCAGCGAATCTCGTCGGAGCCGACGCGCGTAACATGTTGCGCCCCAGCGGCCGGTTCGGTCCGCTACTGGAGGGGTTCGTGCTGATGGAACTCGCACGCCAGCGCACTTGGTCCACCGAGGACGTCGAGATGTACCACTACCGCACCAGGGATGGGGTCGAGGTCGACGCCGTACTCGAGAACCGACGCGGCGAAGTCGTCGGCATCGAAGTCAAAGCCGCATCCACCGTGGGACCCGACGACTTCCGTCACCTCCACCACCTCTCTGAACGCCTCGGCGACGACTTCCTCACCGGCATCGTGCTCCACACCGGCCAACAAACACTGCCCTTCGGACCGAAGATGCTGGCAATGCCGGTGAGCGCACTCTGGGAAGTCCAGAGCCCCGAACACCGACCTCCGGGAGGCCGCCACGTCGGGGCTGGTCACTGAGACTGTCCCGACCGCCGTGTCGGTCGATGGTCAGTTGGCAATGACCTTGTTCGACTTGGTGCGGTTGCACCGCCAGCACAAGGTCTGAAGGTTGTCGGGCGCGGTGAGCCCGCCCCTGGACACCGGCATGATGTGGTCTACCTCGAGCAGCAGGTGAGGCTCAGCGGCGAGCGAGATAGAGCAGGACCTACAGGTGTAGCGGTCGCGCTCCTTGATCATCGTCCGCAGCTTCGAGGTCATCAGCGCCCGCTGACCCGCCACACTCTTACGGAACTTGATCTTCGCCGACATCGTCTCGATCGAGAGTGACAGTCGTGCGTTGCGAGCTATTCCCACCAGCACTGATGTACTCGAACACGTATACCGGGTAAGGCAGTCCTGACGGTAGCAGGAGCGCATGACACGGAACCGGCTTTACCAATTCAACGCCGACGGAAGGGGCAGCGAAACTTGCTGATTACCAGGACTTTCCGACCGGCAGGTTCGGGATCACTGCACTCAGACCGCCGCGAATCCGGGTTACGGACTGTTCTGTACCGCACGCCTCGGCCAGGGTGAGTCTGGCCTGGTGATCGCAATTACCCAACAGTGATCGCCGACGCGGCTGGCGCAGTGCCATGAAAAGCGACAGAGCCGCAGGTCATTGACCTGCGGCTCTGCCGTTCGGTGGAGCTAAGGGGACTCGAACCCCTGACCCCCACACTGCCAGTGTGGTGCGCTACCAGCTGCGCCATAGCCCCGTGTTCACTTTTGTGCCAGCCGGGCGTTGCCCTGCTTGCTTGAACGAAGTTACACGACCGGGGGTGGACAAACCAAATCGCCTGGACAGGAGCTGGCGGTGGCGATCTTTCGGAGGTACTCTCGAACGCATGTTCGATAGCCGAGAGGTGGAGGCGATGGGCGAGGACGAGCTGGTCGACGCGCTGCGGCGGGCACACGGGGCGGCGGCGTTCGCGCAGGCGGCGGAGGTCACCGCGGTGCGTGAGATGTATCGGCGGCATCGGGCGGTCAATGCCGAACCGGGGGCCGGCGGGGTGCGGGCCGGGGAGTTCGCGGCCGCGGAGATCGCGGTGGCCGTGCAGGTGTCGGAGGGGGTGGCCGCGGCGCTCATCGATATCGGGCTGGCGTTGGATTCGCTACCGCAGACGAAGCTGGCGTTCGCGGCGGGGCGGATCGACCTGTCGCGGGTGCAGGTGATCACGGATTGCCTGCGGGGGCTGTCGCGGGAAGTCCGAGAAGTGCTGGAGCCCAAGCTGATCGACGCGGCACTCCGGTCCGATCCGGCGCGATTACGGCAGACCGCGCAGCGGTGGGTGATCCGCCTCGACCCGAAAGGCGAAACCCGGCGACGCGAAATCCGGGAGCAGGATCGCGACGTTCGGATCCGCGCCGTGCAGGACGGGATGGCCGTGTTCGAAGGACTGCTCCCGGCCGCAGGAGCGCAAGCTCTCGCCATGCGGCTGCGGGAAATGAGCCTCCAGGTCTGCGACCAGGACCCGCGCACCATGGCGCAGCGCCGGGCCGACGCCCTCATCGCCCTGGCCGACGGCTCCGGTCGGCTGCACTGCGGCTGCGGCAAGAACCTCGACTGCCCCAAGGCGGACGCGCCCACCACGACGCGACGACCCCTCATCCAGGTCGGCGTCGCCGCGGAAACCCTCCTCGGCCTGCGCGACGATCCGGCCTTCCTCGCCGGCTACGGCCCCATCGACGCGAACCTCGCCCGCTCCCTCGCCGAACACGCCCGATTCCAGGTCATCCCCGAGTACTTCCCCGACGACACCGAATACTCCCGCGACGGCTCCGGTCCGGGCCCGGCCATCATGGGTACCGCGGACCTGCCCACACCGTCCGCGAAAACCCGGACAGCCAACGCCGGCCCGAACAGGGCGGCACGGATGAGAGCGCCACGGGCGGCGCGGGTGACGGTCCACGCCCACGCCGAACCCGCCGGACCCGCATCGCCGCGGAAGCGCCCTGGGAACGAGCGGCCGCCCACCACCGGCAGGCCCTCGATGATTCGTCCACGACACCGCGAGTGGATCGTGGGCGCCTCACCACCGATAGCGCGGCTCCTGAGCAACCAGCCGAACCCTCCGTTATGCCGAATCCGCCCATGGCACCCGCGACCGCACCGGATCGATTCACGGCTGTCACAGAGTCCACCCTGGATCAGCTCACCTCGCCCGCAGCATTGCCGAATCAGCCCACGGCGCCCGCGCCCACACCGAATCGATCCGCTGCGGCCGCAGACTCCGACCCGGCAGCGAAGCCACACCGCAAGCGCGCCAAAATCGCAGGGGTGCGGCCGTTCTCGAACGCCCCGGCCCGCGAGGTACGCGCCGTCGACGGATTCTGCCGCTTCCCCGGCTGCACCATGCCCGCCGCGGAAACCTCGCTGATCCAGTTCGGCCCGCTCCCCAACCTCCCCGCACCGCAACCGAACTCCGCGTATCGCGCAGTCCTCTGCACTCACCACAATCGCCTGAAGTCCCTGGCGGACAAGGGAAAACACCCGTGGCGCGTCTACCTCGCCGACACCGACCGCATGCGCTGGATCGACCCCAGCGGCGAAACCCATGAAACCGTCCGTGAGGGAGCCCGCTACTTGTTCCCCCACACCGACATAGACGCCCCCGTCCGGCCGCCCCGCCTCCGCGCCATCCCCACCGAATCATCCCCGCCCGGAAGCCATTTCACAGCCGACCTGGCGTACCCCTTGGAAACCCACGTCCTCATCCACCCGCAACTGTCGCGCGCGACCGCCGACAACGACATCCCGAAACCCCCACCCCAGCTGTACCCCACTGACCCGCGAAGTTTCCCCGAACAACGGAGCCGGGCACCCAGCCCGGCCCCTTCCCCGGGGTGCGGCTCAAATTTTCCGTTCCCCCGATGGGCCGCACCCCACCCAATCCCCCACCGTCGTGCACAGGCGCGCGAGTCACGCCATCCTGTTCCCATGAGCGACCACGAACCCGGCCACACCGCCGACACCCGCGATCCGCTACTACTGGAACAACGCCGAAAGTTGTTGCGGGACAGACTTCAATCCCTCCGCACCGACCTGGCCGACCTGACCGCCGCCTACCGCTCCCTCCCCAGCTCCGGCCTACTGCTCGACACCCCGGGCACCGGCGCCCTCACCACCCCGGTGTACTGCATCGCCGGCGCCGCAGAGGTTTTCGACGAAGCCCTCATCGAACTGAACGCCGCAGACGACGCTTTGGGCCGGGCAGCCGACTACACGAGTCGCCTGCGCCGGCCCGTACTCGACGCGTGAACCGAGCTGTACCGCAGCCTATTTCGCGGCGTCCTGGACCCAGTTCTTGTTGTTGACGTCGACCTTCTTGCCGTCGATGAAGACCGAGGGGGTGGCAGCGCGGTTGTTGAGGGCCTCGTTGAGGGCCTTCATGGAGGCTTCGGCGTGGGCGCGGGCGGTGTCGGCGCGGTCGCGGTGGGTGATGCACTTGGCGACGTCGTCGCCGGCGCCCGCTTCCTTGGCGATCGCGGCGAGTTCGTCGTTGCTGTGGTCGGAGCCGCCCTCGGAGGGCTGCTTCGTGGTGAACAGCATGGAGTGGAACTTGCCGTAGACGGGGCCGTCACCGCCCTGGGCGACGCACTCGTTGGCGGCGATGGCGCGGGTCGAGTAGTCCTTGCTGCCCGAGCGCGAGTCGAGGAAGTTCACCAGGCGGTATCGGACCGCGATCTTGCCGGTGTCCACCGCCTGGGCGATCTCCTGGCCGTAGATGGTCTCCAGCTGGCCGCAGGCCGGGCACAGCGGATCCTCGAACAGGTCAATGGTTTTCGAGACGCCCGGCTTGCCGAGCACGATCGCGCCGTCCGAGTCGAGCGCCACCGTCACCGCCGGATCGTGCGGCGGACCGTACCCGTCGTTGCGCACCTCGTCCCCGCCCCCGCGATTCCAGAGGACGACCGCGGCCACGATGACCGCGACCACCACCACGGCCAAACCGGCCAGCGCATAGGTGGTCTTACTGGAGACCGGCTGCGGTGTGTGCTTCGACGTCGGTTTGCTCACCCGCACCACTCTGCCCGACGCCCCCACCCGGGCGACACCCACCCCGCCCGCCGAAAACGAAGTCGATCCGCGGTGGGCGGCTACGACCCGAGTGACGATTGGTGACCTAGCGGTCGACGGCGAGAGCGGGTTCCTTGCGACGGAGGGTTTCCGGGGCGATCAGCCAGACCGCGGAAGCCGAGGCCAGGAGGACTGCGGTGGCTCCCAGGGCGACACCGTAGGAGACTCGGTCGGCGAGCATGCCGATGGCGTACGGGCCGAGGAAGGTACCGAGGTCGGCGGACATCTGGTAGCCCGCCAGGACCGGGCCGCCACGGGTGCCCGGGCCGATGATGTCGGCGACGGCGGCCTGCAGGGCGGGGGCGAACATGCCGGACCCGATGCCGGCTACACAGGAAGCGACGAGTAGCCAGGGCAGGGTCGGAGAGAGCCCGATCCCTGCCGTCCCGACGGCACACACCAGCGTCCCCGCGATCAGGAAGGGTCTGCGGCCCAGGGTGTCCGACCAGCGGCCGGAGAGGAACAGGACCGAGGCGTTGCCGAGGGCGAAGGCGGTGAGGGCGACGCCTGCGAGGGCGGCGTCCTGCTTCAGGACTTCGACGACGATCAGTGGCACCAGCGCCATGCGGACGCCGAAAACGGCTGCGCCGTTGCCGAAATTGGCCCACAGGGCCGCGCGGTAGGCGGGGCGGGCCACGGCTTCGCGGAACGACATCGTGGGCGCGCCGTTGGATTTCTCGGGCAGCGCCAGCGGGGAATCACGGAGTGCCACATAGACGATCAGTGTGGCGATCAGCAGGGCCACGCAGTAGATGATGAACGGTGCGCGCAGGCCCAGGAACGACAGGGCGCCACCGACCAGCGGGCCGGTGATGGAGCCGATCAGGAAGCTGGTCGAGTACACGCCCGACACCCGGCCACGTTCGGCGGGCGGTGACATGCGGATGACCAGTCCCAGCGAGGACACCGTGAACATGGTCGACCCGATGCCGCCGAGCGACCGCAACACCAGCAGCTGCCAATAGCTTTGCGCCAGCGCGCACGCGCCGGTGGACACCGCCACGATCAGCAGCCCGGTCAGATAGACCGGCCGCTCCCCCAGCTTCTGCAGCAGCCGCCCGGCCATCGGCGCGAAGATCAACCGCATCAGCGCGAACGCGCTCACGATGAACGAGGCAGCCGCCACCCCCACATCGAAACTCCGCGCGAACTGCGGCAAAGCCGGTGCCACCAGGCCGAATCCGATGGCGATCGTGAACGCCGACCCCACCAGCACCCAGATCTCCACGGGCAGCCGATGCCGCGTATCCCCGACCTCCACGGACTCACTCACCGCAACACCGATCCACTCTTCTAGCCATCCGAATGCGGCCGTCACTCACCGGAGAGCGCGTGTCCGACGATTTCCTCGGCCGCGGCCTGCACCTGCGCGAGATGCTCTGGCCCTTCGAACGATTCGGCGTAGATCTTGTACTTGTCCTCGGTTCCCGAGGGCCGGGCGGCGAACCACGCGTTCTCGGTGGTGATCTTGACGCCGCCGAGCGCGGCGCCGTTGCCGCGGGCGCGGGTCTGGATGCCGGTGATGGGTTCGCCGGCGATTTCGGTCGCGGTGATCATGTCCGGCGTCAACGCCGCGAGGCGGGTCTTCTGTTCCAGGGTGGCGGTGGCGTCGACGCGGGCGTAGGCGGGTGAGCCGTAGCGCTTTTCGAGTTCGGCGTAGCGGGTGGACGGGCTCTGCCCGGTGACGGCGGTGATCTCCGCGGCCAGCAGGGCGCACAGGATGCCGTCCTTGTCGGTGGTCCACACGGTGCCGTCCATGCGCAGGAACGAGGCGCCCGCGGATTCCTCGCCGCCGAAAGCGAGACTGCCGCTGAACAATCCGGGCACGAACCATTTGAAGCCGACCGGCACCTCGTACACGTCGCGGCCCAGCACCCCGACCACCCGGTCGATCATGGAGGACGTCACCACCGTCTTGCCGATCTTGGTGAGCGCGTCCCACCCCATCCGGTTGGCGATCATGTATTCGATCGCGACCGCCAGGTAGTGGTTCGGATTCATCAGTCCCGCATCGGGGGTCACGATCCCGTGCCGGTCGGCGTCGGCGTCGTTGGCCGTGGCGACGTCGTAGTCGTCGCGAATGGCGACCAGCGAGGCCATGGCGTAGCGCGAGGACGGATCCATCCGGATCCGCCCGTCGGCGTCCAGCGTCATGAAGCGCCAGGTCGGGTCGACGAACGGGTTCACGACCTCGAGTTCGAGGTCGTAGCGCTGCCCGATCTCCTCCCAGTAGTCCACCGAGGCCCCGCCCATGGGGTCCGCGCCCAGCCGAATCCCGGCGCCGCGAATGGCATCCAGATTCAGCACGTTGGGTAGGTCCGAGATGTAGCGGTCCAGATAGTCGTAGCGCTCGACGTTGGTGGCCAGCGCGTGCGCGAGCGAGGTGCGCCGGACCTCGGCGAGCCCGGTGCGCAGCAGTTCGTTGGCGCGGGCGGCGATGGCGTCGGTGGCGATGGTGTCGGCCGGTCCGCCGTGCGGCGGGTTGTATTTGAAGCCGCCGTCGCGCGGCGGATTGTGCGAGGGCGTGACCACGATGCCGTCGGCCTGGTGCCGGGTGCCGCCGCGATTGTGCCGCAGCACGGCGTGGCTCAAAGCCGGTGTGGGCGTGTACCTGTCGCGGGCGTCGATGATGGCGGTGACGTCGTTGGCGGCCAGCACTTCCAGCGCGGTGGTCCAGGCCGGCTCGGACAGGGCGTGGGTGTCGCGGGCCAGGTAGACGGGCCCGGTGATGCCGCGCGAGGCCCGGTATTCGACGATCGCCTGGGTGATGGCCAGGATGTGCGCCTCGTTGAACGCGCTGTCCAGACTGGATCCGCGATGCCCGGAGGTGCCGAAGGAGACCAGCTGCGCGGGATCGGCGGGGTCGGGAATCCGGCTGTAGTAGGCGGTCACCAGGTGCGCGATGTCCTCGAGGTCCGTGGCCCGCGCCGGTCGTCCGGCTCGATCGTGGGCCATGCTCGCACCTCCCTTCCGTATCGCCTGCGCCCGGCTGGTCATCAGGATCACGACCGCACCCACTGTCCGAGCTGGACACCGAGGTAGGCCGCCGCCAGGCTCGCGCCGACGCCGATCACGACGTTCGCCACCGCATAGCTGTAAGCGCCCTCCTCGGCCAATCGAACCGTTTCGTATCCGAACGTACTGAACGTGGTCAGCGCCCCGCAGAAGCCCGTTCCCGCGGCCGCGAAGAGCCAATGGTTTGCTCCTGCACCGATCAACGCGCCCAGCAGGGCCGAACCGCCCATGTTCACCGCCAGTGTGCCCAGTGGGAGAACACTATCGAATCGATGGGCCAACGCGCGATCCACCAGATATCGGGCGGGCGCCCCGACGAGCGCGCCGAGGATCACCAGCAGCGGCGTCACGGCCGTGGCCTGTCGAAGACCTCGACGGGCGAGAGTGCCACGGTCACCGAATCCAGCAGGTCCGCATTGCTTTCCACAAAGGAACGCAACCGGTCGGTGTCATCGATGACCATCACCATCACCGGCAGCCGCTCGGCCAGATCGAGCAGCCGCGTGGTGTGAATCTGCGACGACACCCCGTAACCCTCGACGCCACGCCACACACTCGCCCCGGCCAATCCGGCATCCCGGGCACGCCGCACGATCTCGTGATAGCGGGGGCGATGCCGATATGTGTCGTCCTCACCGAGCAGCACCGTCAGCCGCGACGCCGGCACCCACCGCCGGACCACGTCACCGGATCCTGTCGTCATCGCCAGCCCCCAATCGTCGCGCCGTTCCCGATACCCATCGTGTCGTACCCACGCCCAGCACGACCGCAATCAGCCCGGTCACCACCGTCCCCCCGAGGTAGCCGAGACCGGAGCCGATTCGGCCCGATTCGAGCAGTGTACGAACTTCCACGGCGTAGGTGGACATGGTGGTGAATCCGCCGAGGACGCCGACCCCAGAAACGGCCGCAGCAGCCGGTGCGCGGCCCAGATCTCGGTGATGCAGACCATGAGCACCCCGATCAGGAAGCAGCCGATCACGTTGACCGCCAAGGTGTGCCACGGGATGTCCCCGCGGTGCGGCACCCACAGGCTCACCCCGTAGCGCGTCAGCGCCCCGATCGCCCCACCCAGGGCGATGGTGCCGAGCAGGGCGACGTCGATGCCCGCGGTGTTCGCCGCCATCACCCTCCCGTCCAATGTGCCGAATCATTGCTGTCTGGCGTGTTGCTGAGCCCGAACAGCAGCCCGGAACTGCGAGGATAGTGCGGCTTGCCCGGTGTTTTCCCATCGGCCTCGAGGAGAGCCAAGTTGGCGGTGCGCCAGTCGATCAGAAAGATGCTGGTTCAAAGCTTCGGAATCGCCACGGCCCTGGTGGCCGTCATGGCCGCCGCGCCCGCGGCCCATGCCGGGGCGATCTTCCCCATCCCGGACCCGGACGGGTTCTACTACGCCGCAGGTAATCTCGACGCCGCCCAGAACGGCGACGTGCTGAACTCCCGCCTGGTGCCCATCCACCCCTTCCCCGGGGCGACGGTGTGGCAGATCCTGTTCCGCTCCACCAACTCCACCGGCGCGCCCATCGCGGCCGTGACCACCCTGATCTCCCCCGGCCCCGGCCCGCGGCCGCTGGTGTCCTATCAGCCGTTCGTGAATTCCCTGGGCCTGCAATGCGCGCCGTCGCACAGCCTGTTCAACGGGGGCATGAAGGAGGCGCCGGCGATCCCGTTGCTGGTGGCCAGGGGCTGGGCGATCGCGGTGCCCGATCATCTCGGGCCCGACAGCGCCTACGGCGCGGCCCGCATGGGCGGCCAGATCACCCTGGACGGGATTCGCGCGGTCCAGCGGTTCACCCCCGCCGGACTGGGCGTCGGACCGGTCGGCCTGGCCGGATACTCCGGCGGCTCGATGTCCACCGGATTCGCGGCCGCCATCGCCCCCGATTACGCGCCGGAGCTGCCGATCGTCGGCGTCGCCATCGGCGGCGTACCGGTCAATCCGGGCAAAATTGCCATCCAGGCCGGGGACACGCCGCAGCCGCTGTTCGGACTCGGCTTCGCGGTCGCCGCGGGCATGGAACGCGAGTACCCCCGCGAGATGGAGCTCGACAGCTCACTCACACCCTTCGGCTTCTGGATGCGCGACCGGATCGCCAATTCCTGTGTGGAAGAGATCATTGTGGTCGGCGCCAACCACAGCATCGGCGAGGTCTTCATCCCGGGTAGGGAGAACGATCCGGCGCTGATCCGCGCCCTGCAGGAGAACGCGCTCGAGACCGTACCCGAGCTGATCCGCCAGCCGCTCTACCAATGGCACGGCGGCAACGACCAGGTGCCGCTGGATCTGGCCCAGTACACCGCGGGCCGCTACTGCGCCGCCGGGACGCCGGTCCAGTTCGACGTCATCCCGGGCGCGGACCACGGCACCGCCGCGTTCCCCGGCACGGTCAACGCCGTGAACTATCTGTCCGACCGGTTCGCGGGCCTGACCCCGCCCTCCAACTGCCGCTGATCGCGGTCGGAAGGAAAACGAAGCGGCCCCGCTCACCTCGGTGAGCGGGGCCGCTTCGCTGCGGAGCGCGTTGTCCAGGGGGCTCGAATCTCAGTGCGCGAGAACGGGTTCGCCCTCGGCGGGGACCGGTACCTTGTTCGGCATGATCAGACCGGTGACCACCGCGCCGACCACGAAGATCGCGGCGGCCCACCAGAAGGTGGTGGTGTAGCTCTGCACCGCCGCCTCGGCCAGCACCCGCGGCGAGGGCGGGACATGGCCGGACACATAGTCGTCGAACGAGGTCGCGGCCAGCGTGCTCAGCAATGCGGTGCCGATCGAGCCGCCCACCTGCTGGCTGGTGTTCACCATGGCCGAGGCGACGCCGGCGTCGGCGTGCTCGACGCCCGCGGTCGCGCCGCTGAACGCGGTCGACATCGCCATACCCAGACCCAGGCCCATCAGCAGCAGGCTGGGCAGGATGTGGCTGGCGTAGGCGGTGTCCACGCCGATGCGGGTCAGCAGCGCCATTCCCAGTGTGGCGAGCAGGAATCCGGTCACCACGGTCACCTTCGGGCCCACCCGGGGGATGAGCAGTGCGGGCACGGTGGTGGAGGCGGCGACCATGCCGGCGACCATCGGCAGGAAGGCCACGCCGGTGCGGATCGGCGAGTACCCCAGCTGCTGCTGCATGTAGTAGGTGAGGAACAGGAACATGGCGAACATGCCGATGCCGATGGTGAACACGGCGACGTAGGACGCGCCGCGGGTGCGGTCGAGCACCACGCGCAGCGGCAGCAGCGGGTGCGCGACCCGCTGTTCCAGCCACACGAACACACCCAGCAGGGCCGCGCCGCCGAGCAGGAAGGCCAGGGTCACGCCGTTGGTCCAGCCGTCGGATTCGGCGTGCGAGAAGCCGTAGACGATGCCGAACAGCGCGGCGGTGACGGTCAGGGTGCCCGGCAGGTCCAGCTTGGGCCGGGTGGTGGCGGTGTGCTTGGCCAGCAGCAGGATCGCGCCGACCAGCGCGATGGCCGCGAAGACCAGGTTCACGTACATCCCCCAGCGCCACGAGGCCCATTCGGTGAGCGCGCCGCCCAGCAGCAGGCCGAGCGCGCCGCCCGCGCCGGCGATGGCGCCGAAGATGCCGAAAGCCTTTGCGCGCTCGGCGGGTTCGGTGAAGGTGACGGTCAGCAGCGAGAGCGCGGCGGGCGCGAGCAGCGCGGCGAACACGCCCTGCGCGACGCGGGAGCCGACCAGCACCTCGAAGTTGCCGGCCGCGCCGCCGATCGCGGAGGCGACCGCGAAGCCGATCAGGCCGGTGATGAAGGTGGTGCGGCGGCCGAACAGATCGGAGAGCCGTCCGCCGAGCAGCAGCAGCGACCCGAAGGCCAGCGCGTAGCCGGTGATGACCCACTGCCGGTCGCCGTTGGAGAAGCCGAGATCGGCCTGCGCGTGCGGGAGCGCGATGTTCACGACGGTCGCGTCGAGCACGACCATCAGCTGGGCGACGCCGAGTACGGCGAGCACCCACCAGCGCAGGGCGTGCGAGCCGCGCCGCCCTGCCTTGTCCTCGGTCGCAGCCGGGGCTGTGACCTCTTTCTCGAGCGCTGTAGTCATGGTTGGTGTCCTCGTCCCCTAGACTTAGTGGAGAAGCCATCTCCGCTTACCGAATCAAGCTACCAGCTAAACGGAGATAGCTCCTCCGGATAATCCCGATTGCTGATAGGATTAGCCTGTGAATCACGTCACCACCGCGCCCCCACCTCGGCGTCTGCGCGCGGACGCCGCCCGCAATCAGCAGCGCATCATCGCGGCCGCCCGCGAGCTGTTCGCCGATCGCGGGCTGGACGTCACCCTCGACGATGTGGCCGAGCGGGCGGGCGTCGGCGTCGGCACGGTCTACCGCCGCTTCGCCAACAAGCAGGAGCTCATCTCCGAGGTCTTCGAGCAGATGGTCACCGAACTGGCCGAGGCCGTGAACGTGGCGCTGCACCACCCGGATCCCTGGGAGGGCCTGACCGACCTGTTCGAGTACTCCTGCCGGCACATCGCCGCCAACCGCGGCTTCAGCGAGGTGATCCTCGAACTGCACGACAGCATGGATCGCTTCGTGTGCATGAAGGATCAGATCCGGCCCGGCATGCAGGCGGTCATCTCGCGCGCCAAGGACGCCGGCGTGCTGCAGCCCGATATCGAGCCGGCCGATTTCTTCGCCATGGTGAACATGGTCGACGGCATCGCGGGCTTCGCACGGCCGGTCAATCCCGAAGTGTGGGAGCGCTACATGGCGGTGATCCTCAATGGCGTGCGCGGCGACAGCGTGCCTCGCCTGCCGCTCACTCAGCCCCCGCTGTCCGAGGACGAGGTGGAGCGAGCGAAGGCGGCTGCCTTCAACCCGCGCAAACGGTAGCGCGCATCACACGCGCGGTTTAAAGTTGGTCGCATGACCAACTCTTGGGTGAACTGGGCCGGGGATCAGAGCTGTACCCCGGCGTCCATCGCCGAACCGAGCTCGCCCGAGGACGTCGCGGCAGTACTCGCTCAGGCCGAAGCGAACGGCCACACCGTCCGGGTCGCCGGATCCGGCCATTCCTTCACCGAGACCGTGCTCACCGACGGCACGCTGCTGCGGTTGAACAAGCTCGACAAGATCCTGCACGTGGACCGCGCCACCGGCCTGGTCCGTGCCGAAGCCGGCATCACGCTCAACGCCGCCAGCAATGCGCTGCACCCGCTGGGCCTGGCCTTCCCGAACCTGGGCGACATCGACGTGCAGTCGGTGGCCGGCGCCACCGCGACCGGTACCCACGGGACCGGATCCAAGCTGCAGAACCTCTCCGCCGCACTGCATTCCGTCGAGCTCATGCTCGCCGACGGCAGCCGGGTCGAACTCAACGAGCAGACCGATCCCGACGGCTGGCGCGCGGCCCGCGTGAATGTCGGCGCGCTCGGCGTGGTCACCGCCGTGACGCTGCAGATGGTGCCCTCGTTCGTGCTCGAGGGCGTCGAGCGCCCGGTGCCGGTCGAGGAGGTGCTAGCCGATCTCGACACCTACGTCGAGGGCAACGAGCACTTCGAGTTCTACATGTTCGCCCACAGTCCGCTCGCGATGACCAAGCGCAACAATCGCGTCGAGCTACCCGAGCAACCGCGCGGCAAAGCCATGGACTGGTTCTCCGACATCCTCATGACCAACTACACCTTCGACGCGCTGTGCCGCCTGACCCGCAGTCGCCCGAACCTGATCCCGATGGTGCAGCGCGCCGCGGCCTACGCCGGCAGCTACCGCCGCCAGGTCGAACGCTCCTACAAGGTGTTCGCCAGCCCCCGGCTGTTCCGCTTCACCGAGATGGAATACGCCATCCCGCGCGAGCATTCGGTCGACGCGATCCGCGAGATCAAGGAGGTGGCCAAGCATTTCGACACCCCGATGCCGATCGAGGTGCGCTGGGTCGCCCCCGACGACGCCTTCCTCTCCCCCGCCGGCGGCCGCGAGACCTGCTACATCGCCGTGCACCAGTACGAGGGCATGAACTACGAGCCGTACTTCCGGGCCTGCGAGCGCGTCTTCGACCGGTACAACGGCCGGCCGCACTGGGGCAAGCGGCATTTCCAGACGGCGGAGACCCTGCGCGAGCGCTACCCGGAGTGGGACAAGTTCGCCGAGGTCCGGCGGCGCCTCGATCCCAAGGGCCGGTTCACCAACGCCTACATCGAGCGTGTGCTCGGACCGGTGAGCTGAGTATCCACGCGAGCTGAACAAACCGACTAGTATCGGTTGCTGAAAGATCGCTGCTCTTCCGGGCGTGACCACCCACGTAGGAGGTTCCGATGAGTTCTTTCAGCGACGACGAGAACGCCGGCGACAAGGTCGCGGCGGCCGCCGAGAACCTGGGCGACCAGGCCCAGGAGGCCGCCAAGACCGGAGCCGACGACGTCAGGGAACGGCTCGAGCATGCCGGCGAAGACGTCAAGGAATGGGTCGAGAAGGCCGGCGACGAGGTCAAGGAATGGGCCGGCGGTCTGGCCGGCAAGGTCAAGGGAATGTTCGACGGCGGATCGAAGTAAGGACCCGGTGACCATGCCGAAGAACGAATCCGGAGACAACTCCGAGCGCTTGGCCGACGATCTGCGCACCACCGCGGACGACCTGGCCACCGATCTCGGCGTCACCGCCGCCGACCTGCGCGAGCGGGCCGAGGCGGCGACCGGGCAACTGGCCGAACGCGCCAGCGGGGCCGCCGCCGAACTGGCCGAACGGGCGCAGCACGCGGCCGCCGACCTCGCCGACATGGCGAAGGCACTCGCCGACAAGATCACTCCCGAGGACTTCCAGAACACCCTCGAACAGGTGCGGGCCAACCTCGACCACGCCGCACAGGACGTGCTGGCCGCGGTCAACGAGATCGTCACCGCCCTGAAGAACAGGGCCGGCGGAAAGTAGTTCAGCCAACCCCGGTTCCGGGCCACACGGCCCGGGACCGGGGTTGTTCGCATGGATTCGGCGGCGGGGTCCGCCGAGTGACTACACCACAGGGACATCTCACGTGAGCGCACCGAGCGATACCTCGAATGAATCGGTCCCGGTCCATCCCCGAGTGGCGGTGGCTCCCAGGGTGTTCTGGCCCTCCGCCATCGTGGTGACGGCCTTCACCGTCTACGCCATCGTCTTCCGCGACACCGCGGCCCGGCAGGCGAAAACCCTGCAGGACAATGTGATCGGCGGCTTCGGCTGGTACTACATCGTGATCGTCAGCCTGTTCGTGGTGTTCGCGATCTGGCTGGGCCTGGGCCGATTCGGCGACATCACCCTGGGCGAAGACGGCGAGAAGGCCGAATACTCGATCGCGCTTGGCTTTCCATGCTGTTCGCGGCGGGCATGGGGATCGGCCTGGTGTTCTGGGGCGTGGCCGAACCGCTGTTCCACTACGACGACCCCCGCCCCGGCGTCGGGTCCACCCCGGCGCAGCGCGCGGATTCGGCCATGGTGCAGACGTTCCTGCACTGGGGCATCCACCCGTGGGCCATCTACGTGGTGGTCGGGCTGGCCATCGCGTACTCGATCCACCGCAAGGGCAGGCCGGTGTCGATCCGGTGGTCGCTGGAATCGATTGCGGGCGACAAGGTCCAGGGCTGGCGCGGTGATGTCATCGACGTGGTCGCGGTCATCGGCACGGTGTTCGGCGTGGCCACCTCGCTGGGCCTGGGCGTGCTGCAGATCTCGGCGGGGCTCAATCATCAAGGCTGGCTGCACGAACCGGGCAAAGGCCTGCAGGTGACGCTGGTCGTGGCGGTCACCGCGCTGGCCACAGTGTCGGTGGTGACCGGCGTGGACAAGGGCATCAAGCTGCTGTCCCAGCTGAACATGGGCGTGGCGGGCGCGCGCTGATGCTGTTCGTGCTGATCGTCGGGCCGACGCTGTTCATCGTCAACGGTCTGGTGCAGAATCTGGGCCAGTACGTGCAGTCGCTGCCGCGGATCAGCATGTACACCGGCGCGACCGAGGGGCCGACCGGGACGGCGTGGACGCAGCAGTGGACGGTCTTCTATTGGGGCTGGTGGATTTCCTGGGCCCCCTTCGTGGGCGTGTTCATCGCGCGCATCTCGCGCGGCCGCACCGTGCGCGAGTTCGTGGCCGGGGTGCTGCTGGTGCCGACGCTGCTGACCTTCGTGTGGTTCGCGGTCTTCGGCGGCGCGGGCCTGCACCGCGAGATGTTCGGCGGCGGCGGGCTGGTCGGCCCGGACGGGCCCGATCGCGACAGCGCGCTGTTCGAGTTGCTGAACACGCTGCCGGGCGGATCGCTCACGGCGGGTCTGGCGATCCTGGTGATCGTGCTGTTCTTCGTCACCTCGGCCGATTCGGGCGCGCTGGTGGTGAACATGCTGTCCTCGGGCGGCAATCCGGAGCCGCCGACCTGGAGTCGCGCCTTCTGGACCTGCGCGCAGGGCGCGGTGGCGGCGGCGCTGCTGGTGGCCAGTGGCACCGGGACGGCCGCGTTGACGACCTTGCAGACCGTGGCCATCCTGATCGCGCTGCCGTTCAGCGTGGTGCTGCTGGCCATGTGCGTGGCGTTGGTGAAGACCTTCCGGGCCGATCGCGGGAGCTGATTCCGTCCCGTTGGTTTGCCACATGTGTGCTGCACCCTTCGGGCGAACCGGAGTGACGCGCGTCAAGGGGGGTGTGCCATGTGCACACAGCGGGCGGACCAGCCTTTAAACTCCCATCCGGAACATAACGAAAACGTCTCGGATTGGAACTGCGCGCACATGCTCAAAGGCTTCAAAGACTTCCTGATGAGGGGCAACGTCATCGATCTCGCGGTGGCCGTGGTCATGGGCACCGCGTTCACGGCCATCGTCACCTCGGTGACCAAGGGCGTGATCGAGCCGCTGCTCGCCACCCTCGGCGGCAACAAGGAGTTCGGCCTGGGCTTCCAGCTGCTCGCCGACAAGCCGTCCACCTTCGTCGCCCTCGGGCCGATCATCAGCGCGGGCATCAACTTCGTCTGCGTCGCGGCGGTGCTGTACTTCGTGCTCATCCTCCCGATGAACACCCTCAAGAGCCGCTTCGCCAAGGCCGAGGAGGAGAAGACAGCCACCGAGCTGGAGCTGCTCACCGAGATCCGTGACCTGCTGGCGAAGCAGAACGTGAGCCGGTAGTCCCGACCTTTCGAGCCGGTTTTCGACGCCACCCTCGTCTAGGCTTAGCCAGGTTGTTGCCAACATCCTGACGAAGGTCTAGCCGAGGAGGCGGAAACCGTGGGCCCCATCCCACCCCGGGAACAGTCCGACGATCTGACGGACCAGGTGGCGCCCGCGGCGGCGAGCCGATGGGCCATGCTCTCCGTGCTCTGCGCGAGCCTGTTGCTGGTGGCGATGGACGCGACGATCCTCAATGTCGCGCTGCCGTCGCTCATCGATCACATGTCGCCCACTCCGATGGAACAGCTCTGGATCGTCGACCTGTACGGGCTGGTGCTGGGCGGTCTGCTGATCACCTGCGGCGCGATCAGTGACCGGTACGGGCGCAAACGGCTGTTCCTGCTCGGCTTCCTGCTGTTCGGGCTGGCCTCGGTGGTCGCGGCGACCGCGCACTCCCCCGCCCAGCTCATCGCGGGCCGGGCCCTGCTCGGCGTCGGCGGCGCCATGGTGATGCCGTCCACGCTGTCGCTGATCCGCAATATCTTCACCGACGACAAGGAACGCACCCTCGCCATCGGCATCTGGGCGTCGGTCGCCGGTGGCGGCGCGGCCATCGGACCGCTGATCGGCGGCCATCTGGTCGAGGCGTTCGGCTGGCCCGGCGCCTTCTGGCTCAACGTGCCCGTCGTGATCATCACCGTGGCCGCCGGACTGTGGCTGCTGCCGGAGTACCGGGCCCCGCAGCACGGCAGCCTGGACTGGGGCAGTGCGGTGCTGTCGGTGCTGGGCGTGGTGGCGCTGGCGTGGGGCATCAAGCATGTGGCCAAAGGCAATCCGGCCCCGATCGATCTGATCATCATGGTGGCGTCGGTGCTGCTGCTCGGGCTGTTCGCCTACCGGCAGTTGAAGTCGCCGGATCCGCTGCTCGATGTTCGGCTGTTCCGCAATCGGGCCTTCACCGCGGCGGCGCTGGCCACCCTGCTGGCCATGCTCGCCATCGGCGCGGCCCTGTTCCTGATCTCGTTGTGGCTCCAGTACATTCACGGCTACACGCCGTCGGAGGCCGGTACGCGTACCCTGCCCGCGGCGCTGGCCACCCTGTTCGGTTCACTGTCCACCCCCTGGCTGATCCAGCGGGTGGGCGTCCGCGCGCTGATGGGTTTCGGATTGGGTGCGCTGGCAGCGGGTTTCGCCGTGCTGGCGGCCGTTCCCGACACCACCTACCCGATCGTCGCGCTGGTGCTGGTGTGCCTGGGCATCGGCGACGGCATCGCGATCACCACGGCCGCCGCGGTCCTGGTCTCGGCGGTGCCGACCGAACGCGCCGGGCAGGCGGGCGCGGTCGAGGAGACCAACTACGAACTGGGCATCGGCCTGGGTGTGGCGCTGCTGGGCAGCATCCACGGCCGCCTGTTCACCGGGCACATGACCGGATTGCCGTTGCACGGCGACGATCTGGCCGAAGCGCAGGGCTCGGTGGGCGGCGCGGCCCACGTCGCCGAGCGGATCGGCGGGCCCGCCGGCGACGAGGTGCTGCACGTCGCCCAGCACGCCTACGATGCCGCGCTCACCACCACCTCCTGGATCTCCACCGCACTGGTGGGCACGGTCGCGGTGCTCACCGTGATCCTGGTTCCGCGCGGCTTCCAGGCGACCGCCGCGCACTGAACCACCCGGTGCGTCGGCATTCGGTTACGCCAGTGCGACTTTCAACTGTGCCAGGCCGGAGCGGATGCGGGCCTTCACCGCCGGCAGCCCGATCCCCAGCCGCGCCGCGACCGGCGGGTAGGTGAGGCCGCCGTAGAAGGCGAGCACCACCGATTCGCGCTGGTTGGGGGTGAGCGTGGACAACCCGCGGCGGATGGCGCGCTCCTCCTGGCGGCGCAGGATCTCCTCGGCCACCAACGTGAGGAATTCACGAAGGCCCCCAGGTCGACGGAAAGCGAGGCAGATCGACAGCGATCGGGTGGAGAGATATGCCGAAACGAGCCGTCGAGGACTGGGACGGTCGCCAACCGTGCACGGAAACCGGCCGGGGGCAGGGGCTTTCGGTTCCGCCAGCTATCCAGGCTACGCCACCTGGACGACAGTCCGGTGGCGAGTGCTCGAATTCGCGGGCCGGGTTTCGGTGACCCGCTGCTCAGATCCGCAGGCCCAGCGCGACGATGCCGTGCGCGACCGCGTGCACCGTGACCCGGTTGCGGCGGGCGTGCGAGCGGATGAGTTCGAAGGCGGCGTCGGGGGTGGTGTGGTGGACGTGGGCGATCACGCCCTTGGCCTGTTCCACCACGATGCGGGTGGTGAGCGCGTGCTGGAGTTGTTCGGTGACCCGCTGGTGGCGGTGCACCAGGTTGGCGGTGGCGATGTGGCCGGTGGCCATGCCCGCGAGCAGGGTGGCCACCGAGAGATCCTGGCCGGTCCAGCGGCGCGGGGTGCGTGAATACAGGCTCAGCACACCGGCTTCGGTGGCGTCCAGGCGCATCGGGACCGCGGCGACGGAGGAGATCCGGTGCCGCCCGGCCAGCGTCGTGTACTCGGGCCAGAGGTCGCCGTAGCTGCCGATCTCGGTGACGGTCACCGGCGCGCCGCAGGCGTGCGCCACCACGCCGGGGCCGCGGTCGTGGTCGCGCTGGCAGACTTCGAGTTCCAGCAGGTCTTCGGGTATCCCGGTGAAGAGTTCAGACCGGTCGCCTCGCAATTGCGCGGACAGTGCGACCGTCACCCCACCCGGTTCCAGCACATCGATGGCACTGCGCATCAATTCGTCCAGAATCTCGGGCAGTTCACTCGCCGCCGGCAGCAGCCGCACGAACCGGGCCAGCACCGCCACCAGCAACTCACTGTCGGACACCGCCATCACCCCGCATCGGCGGACGCCGCGCGCCCGCCACGAAAGTATTCCTGTGCCGCTCTTGCCGTTCAGCTCATGGTATTTGCCGGGCGGGCCGGCGCGGAACAGTTGCGCTCATTCCACCTCGATCCGAATGCTGCGCTCCACCACCCGCCGTGCCACCTCGACCAGCGAAAGCCCATGGGTGAAGGCGTATCCGCGCAGGCGGGCGTAGGCGTCGGGAATCGCGATGCCCAGTTGCGCGCTGGTCATGCCGGCCGCCTGGTGAATCCAGCGGCTGGACAACGGCTGTGCCCACTGGCGCGCGTCGTCGCCGGTGGCCAGCACCAGGCTGGCGGTGACCAGATCGGCGATGTGCAGCGACGCCGACAGCAGTCGCGGGCCCGGCCGCCCCATCGATTCGCGGTACAGGTCGACCGCGCCGAGCCGAATCGCGCCCAGCCGCAAGGGCACCGCGAACAGCGAGCCCGACACCGGCGCACCCGAGGGGGGCCTCGGCGAAACCGGGCCACGGCTCGCAGTCCGCGCTCAGATCGGTGATCACCACCGGCACGCCGTCGGCCACCGCCGTGACCGCGGGCCCCTCCCCCGCGGTGGCCTGCGCGCGCTCCACCCGTTCGGCGAATTCGTCGCTGACGCACCAGGGTTGCATGCCCGCGTCGCGTTCCTCGAGCACGATGGCGGCGCGGCGGACCGGCAGCACCCGCACGCACGCGGTGCACACCGCACCCAGCCCGCCGCCGGCATCGCGCACGGCGCGCAGGAACTGTCCCGTCAGCTGATCGAACTGCGATGAAGCCATCACCATCGAACCGCCCCACAATCATCGCCCGGCGATGAGTTATTCGGTGCCCGGAGCCAGTATCACCGTCGCAGCTCGGCAACGAACAGGGCCGAAAGTCACTGTGGGCCATGCGCTCCGGGCGCCGTTGACGGGGCTTACCCGGCCAGGGCGTCGGCGGCGGGCCGGTGCGGGACGCCGAGCCGGTACAGCCCCCGCAGGTCGTAGACATGGGTGGCGACCGCGCCCAGCAGCAGGCCGAAGGCCAGCCCGAACAATGTCATCCAGATGCCCGTGCCGAGTCCGGCCTCGAGATGCCCGTCGAAGAACAAGATCGCGCGCACCGACAGGTAGATCTGGTGCATCGGCTCGAAGCTCGACAGGGACGCGATCCAGCGCGGAATCGCCTCCACCGGAATCGAGCCCGACGACGACGGCAGACCCAGCACCACGAACACGATCATGTTGATCAGCAGGCCCGCGGTGCCGAAGGCGGCCAGCACCGACAGTCCGGTCACCGACACCGCGATGATGGCCAGGGTGCCGTAGAGGAACAGCGGCAGCGGATTGTCGATCGGCATGCCGAAGATCCGGGCGATGCCCATGAACATGCCCGAGAGGAAGGGCGCGGTGATGGCGGCGATGGCCCACTTCACCAGCAAGGTGCGCCAGCGGCTGATCGAGGCGGGCTCGGGGGCGCGGAACCAGGGGCCGTATTCGGCGGGGACGTAACCGAGCACGTTGTCGATCATGGAGTGGATGATCATCGCGCCGCTGAAGCCCGCGAACAGCAGCACCAGGGTGTAGAAGAAGGCGGACAAGCCCTGGCCGGTGCCCGCGGGGAGCGGCCGGTAGGGATTGGTCACCACATCGATGGGCTTGGCGAGCTGGAGCCGTGCGGCACCGGACAATTCGGTCGCGGGTGCGCCCGCCTGCGGCGCCAGCTTGGCCTTCACCTGGTCGGTGAGCTGCGCGCCGACCGTCGAATTGACCTGTGCCATGGCGCGATCGGCGATGCGCTGCATGATCGAGGAAGCGTAGGTGCCCGCTCGCGGATTGGTCTGCACGGTGATGACCGGACGCTCCACGTCACCGGGCACCACCGAGGCCGCCGCGAGAATCGAGAGCCGCTTGGTGAAGTCGCCCGGAATGATGATGGCGCCGTAGATCTGGCCGGTGCCCAGCTGCTGGCGGGCCTCGCTGATGCCGACCGTGCGCAGGTCGATCTTGTCGGCGGGGATCTTCTCGGTCAGCGCGGCGGCGATCTGATCGCCGACATTGACCGTGCGGCCGTCCATCACGTCGCCCACGTCCTGATTGACCAGGGCGACGGGGAAGTCGTGCAGGTTCTTCTCCGGGTCGGAGGTGTAGCCGAGGTACATGGTGCCGATCAGCGCCGCGAGCAGGCCGAGCACCACCATCGGGCCGATCCATCCGCGCAGTGGAACCGCGGGCCGGGCCGGGATCTCATTCGCCATGCGGACGAATGTAGGCAGCGTCAACAAAGTAGTCAACGCCAACATCCCCGAGTGTGTCCGATATCCTGCTCTCACCATGAGCATCGCCAAGCGCAAGGCCCGCGAAGTGGTCGAGCGGGCGCGTTCCTACCACCACGGTGACCTGCGCGCCGAACTGCTCCGCCGCGCCGAGGAGACCCTGCGCGCCGCAGGCTCCGACCGCCTGTCGCTGCGGCAGCTGGCCCGCGACACCGGCGTCAGCCACGCCGCGCCCTCGCGGCACTTCCGGGACAAGCAGGCGCTGCTGGACGCGCTGACCGTCGCCGGATTCGAGCGCCTCGGCGCCGGATTCGAGAAGGCCGCGGCCGCGGGCACCTTCCTGGAACGCATGCGGGCCATGGCGCACAGCTATCTGCGCTTCGCCATCGACAATCCGGAACTGCTGGCGCTCATGTTCGCCCGGAAGAACAGCCCCACCCCGGCCATCGGCGAGGCCGCGGCGCGGGCGTTCACCGTGCCGATCGAGATGGTGACCGACGCGCAGGCGCGCGGGGAGGTGGTGTCCGGCGAGCCGCGGCGCATCTGCCTGTCGGCGGTCGCGGCCCTGCAGGGACTGGCCTCGATCATGGGGTCGGGCCTGGTCGACGCCACCGAGGCGGACAGCCTCTTCGACGAGATGGTCACCCACATGCTCGACGGTTTGCGTCCGCGACGCTGAGATAGACGCTGAGAGATTTGCGTCGGCGACGCTGACACCTGTTCACAAAATGCGTCACCCCCGTCGCCGCCCCCGGAATCGGTGGCTCCCGCACCCGTAACCTTTCAGGCGTGACGATCGAGAAACGACAGTGACGATCGAAGGCAGGCAGTACGGCGGACGCGCCGTGACCGAACGAAAAGCCGAGCGCCGGCAGCGATTCCTGGACGCGGCCATCCGAATCTTCGGCGAGCGCGGCTACGCCAACTGTTCGCTGGCCGATGTATGCGCGGCCGCCGGACTCTCCAAACGCCAGTTCTACGAGGAATTCCAGACCCGCGAGGACGTGCTGGTCGCCGCCTACGACCAGATCCAGGATCAGGCCGCCGCCGCCCTGGCGACGGCGCTGAGCGCGATGGGACCGGACCCGGACCCGGCCGAGTCCGTGACCCAGGCCTTCTCGGCCTTCCTGAACTCGATCGGCGCGGACGCCTTCCGCGCCCGGGTCGCCTTCGTCGAGGTCGTCGGCGTGAGCGAACGCATGGAACAAACACCGCCGCGCCCGCCGCCACGCCTGGGGCGACACCCTGCGCTTGGCCGTGCAGCCGCTGGCCGGCCCGGACGCGACCCTGCGCGGCACCCCGGAACTCGCCACCAGCGCCCTGATCGGGGCGATCAACGGCCTCGCGCACGAATGGCTGCTCTCGGACCCGCGCCCGCCGGTCCGCGACCTGGTGGAAGTGCTGGTCCCCATGACGGTCTCACTGATCACACGCGACGCGGACTAGCCGAGGCCACAGGACCACCGCCGCTCCCGCAGCAGCGGCGTGGATTCCGATCCCGCGATCCGCGTCAGCGACGCGCCTCATCAACACACCCTCGACGTCCTCGGCATGCCACAGGACGAAGGCCGATCAGGCCGCGACGGTGTGGATTCCAGTTCTGCACGACACCGTGCGATCCCCCCACCGCTGAAGGTCGCGACACCCCGATCCGGGCGCTGTCGAGCCGACGATGCCGCCGCCTGCCGACAATCTGTCGGTGCCCGGCGGCAAGATCAGGGGCATGACCGACGGGGAGCGGCGCTGGGCCGACCCGCACGCCACGGAGGCGGTGCGGAAGCTGCTGCGCCGGCATCGAGCCGCGGTGGAGACCGTGCTGACGGCCGCCCGGGTGGACGGGCTGGACGAACTCGCCGATGCCGCAGCCGAGTACATCGCCGCGCCCGACCGAGCCTGCGCGCCGGAAGGCGCGGCAATCGCCTCCGCCATCGCACAGCACGCGGCGGTCGCCTACCGGACCGGGGCGCGGCGGGAGCAGGAGTTCATCGATCGGTTCATCGACAGCTGGATGATCGAGCACGGGCATGTGTTCACGACCGGTGCGGCCGTGGCCCGGTTGGGCATTCGGGTGGAGGAACCGGAGCCGCGCGCGGGCCGAATGACCCCGTGGCTGCGGGTGACCGCGCCCGGCGAGGAGCCCGAGCCCGCCGCCGAGGCGCTGCACGCGCGGGTGCGCGAACGGCTCGGGGAAGCACCCGAGATCACGCGCCCGGATGCGACGCGAGTGGCCGTGGAGCCGAAATCGGTTACGACCGAGCAGATTCGGCGGCTCGAGGCGGCCATGGTGGACGGCAGACGGTGGCGGGCTGCCGCGTATCGGCGGCTGGTGCTCGAGGATCCCGCGCTCGGACAGGTTGCGCGCCTGCTGGCGTGGGCGAGCTTCGATAGCCGCACCGCCGTGGCGGGCAAGTCGGCGGTGGCGGGGGCGTTTCGGGTGGACGCGGAAGGCGTACTACTAGGCGCGGATGACCAGCCGGTCGAGTTGCCCGGCAATGCACTGGTAGGTGTGGCCCACCCGATCCACCTGGGAGATTCGCTCGCGGACTGGCGGAAGGTCTTCGACGACAACCGGTTGCGGCAGCCGTTCGAGCAGCTGGAGCGGCGGATACATACCCTCACCGCCGAGGAGGCGGGCTCGAATCTGCTGTCCCGCTTCACTGATCGCCAGATTCGCACCGATCGGGTGTTCGGTCTGCAACAGCTGGGGTGGGAGGTGTCGCGGGAGATCCTGATCCGCCGCTTCGGCCCGGCCCGGGAGGTGCGGGTCACGCTGGAGCCCGGGTTCGCGGGCGGTTTCCGCGACGAACCCGAGCTGCAGCGGGTGCTGGCGGTGGAGCTCCGAGGCGGCACGTTCGGGGTGCTGGACCCCGTGACCGTCTCGGAGCTGATCCGTCAGTTGGAGCGGCTGGCGGCGTGACGTCCGGCGCGGCGGCCGAAGAAGGAGCCGGCGCCGAGCTGGGTGCCGCTGGAGTAGCCCTTGCCGTCCTGGGCCAGGGTGGAGGCGGTCGCGCCCGCCGCGTACAGGCCCGGGATGGGTGATCCGTTGTCCCGCAAGACTTCCGAGTCGACCGAGGTGCGTAGGCCGCCGAGGGTGAAGCCCGCGTAGAGCGCCTTGCCCAGGGTGAGGTCGAAGGCCGCCCACGGTCCCTGGTCCTGGGGCTGGAGCCATTCGGCGGCCTTGTGGAAGTCGGGGTCTTCGCCGCGAGCCGCGTTCTCGTTGTAGCGGTCGAGCGTGGATCGCAGTGTCTCGGCAGGGATTCCGAGTGCGGCGGCCATTTCCTCGACGGTCTCCCAGCCGTCGATGAACGGTGCGAGCGGGAACATGGGCCGTTCCATGTGCTCGGAGTCCACGATCAGATAGGCGATCGCGCCGGGCTGGTCGAGCACGTAGGCGGAGGTGCGGGCGTGGTATGAGTCCTCTGCGACGAAGCGTTCGCCCTTGTGGTTCACCACGATTCCGGTCAGCAGCTTCGACGGCGGGTAGACCGGCGCGGTGACGAACGCCTGGTCCATCATGCGGGTCACGCCGCCCGCGGAGACGCCGAGCCGGATGCCGAGTCCGTCGTCGAACGGGGTGCCGAGCACGAAGGGCTTCTCGGTCAGCCACGGCACATTCTCGGCCACCATGTCGGTGTTCATGACGAATCCGCCGGCGGCCAGCACCACCGACTTCGCTTTGACCGCACCGGTTGTCCCGAGGCTCTTCCACTCGACACCGACCACGGCCCCGTCGGCGTCGGTGATCAGGTTGGTCACCCCGGTCTCGTAGCGCACTTCGACGCCGAGGGTGGCGGCCCGCTTCACCAGCAAGTCGATGATCATCGCCGCGCCCTGGGTGTCGCCGGGCACCGGAACCTTGTGGCCGCGCGGCGCGGGCACCGCCTGTTCGCGGTAGGGCCAGACCTTTTCGTTGCCGGTGTACATCAGCCCTTGGGTGCCGGGCTGGATGACCGCCTTCTCCGGGTAGTAGCTGCGCTCGAATTCGAAGCCGAGGCTCTCCAGCCAGTCGAAGTGTTCGACGCTGCCTTCGCAGTAGGCGCGGATCTTGTCCGGTTCGGGGTCGCGCGCCACCGACAGCAGGTACTTGTACATCTCTTCGACCGAGTCCGCGTGGCCGGTCGCCTGCTGTACAGCGGTGCCGCCGCCGAGATAGAAGTGCCCGCCCGCGAGCGCGGTGGTGCCGCCCGCCACGCCGGCCCGTTCCAGCACCAGGACGCGGGCCCCGCGCGTGGCCGCCTCGACCGCCGCGCAGCCGCCCGCGATGCCGAATCCGGCGACGACCACGTCGACCTCGTCGGACCAGTCGGTAATGGATTCCGCCGCAACGGTTTCCGGGATCTGTGTGCTCACTGGGCACCCTTCTTGATCTGCTCGAAGAACAGCCGCATGTTCGGCCCGATCTCGGCGAGTTCGATGTACGGTACGCCCGAGTCCGTGCCGTCGAGGTAGGCGAATCGCATCTCCCCGCCCATGTCGCCCTGCTGCACCACCGGAATCCCCCGGGCCGCGGCGTCTTTCAATGCGGCGTCGAAGTCCTCGGGTTCCATGCAGACATGGTGCAGGCCCGGACCGCCACGCTCGAGGAATTCGGTGTAGATCGACTTCCCACGCACCGGCTGGATCAGCTCGAGCTGGGTGTCGCCGCTGTAGGACAGCGAGATGTGGGCGGTGAAGTCGGCCGGTTCGCCCCGGTACCGGCAGGTCTCGGGCGCGAAGTGGATATCGGGCATCCGCATCCAGCCGCCCGCCCCCATGGTGGTTTTCAGGAATCGTTCACTGGCCTCGATGTCCGTGACGACCCATGCGATCTGGGTGACCGGCCCGCCGGCCACGCTCGTGCTGTCCATCTCGGCAGTTAATCACAATCGCTTAATTTGGCAAGGGCTACTCGTCGTCCGGATCGTCTTCCGACGGCGCCGTCCACCCCTTGTTGCTCAACCCGTAGAACGTCGCCACCAGCAGATACAGCACCAGGGCCGCGATCGGCGAGAGGAATCCGACCCCGACGCACACCCCGTACACCAGAATCCCGGGCCAGGCCCGCCAGCTCTCGCGCCGTGCGTAATCCGCGCCCAACCCCGGCTTCAGCATCTCCGGTCGCTTCGCCAGCCGCCACCACATGGGCGCCCACGGCACGGTCATCAGCACTCCGACGATCCCGTACAGCCCGACCGCCACCACCGCGTCCCGATGCGTCCCGTGCACCACGTTCTCGGCCACCACCATGGTCGGGAACGGCACCAGCGAAATCCCCAGCAGCAGCATCAGATTCCACCACCGCAGCACGTGGTCGATCCGCCGCAACCGCCCGAAGAAGGTGTGGTGGTTCATCCACACCACCCCGATCGTCATGAACGACGCCAGATACGCCACATACGACGGCCAGATATGCCCGAGCGCCTGCAACAGCCGACCCGGCTCGTGCTCGGGCACCCGGATCTCCAAAATCAACAGGGTGATGGCAATCGCCATCACCCCGTCGCTGAACGCTTCCACCCGAGCGGTTCCCGCAAGTGTGCGTTCCGGAACCGATCCCTCACTCATGAACCGAAGCGTAACCCGGTTCCTCGATCGACTCAGTTCGCTTGACCCGCTTGACCGTTCGCACCGTAATGATGGTCATGATCGCGGTGACGCCGATCATCAACACGCTCGACAGCCAGGTCATGGTGTGGATGGGCAGGCGGTAGACGAGGACCACCCGGAGGACCGACTCGCCGGCCAGCCCGACACCCCACATGAGGGCGATCCGGTTCAGCAGCCGGCGGACCAGCGGGTTGGTGCGGAACTTATGGTCCAGCTGGGCCAGCTTCTCGGGGGATCCCGCGAGACCCTTGCGGGCCGCCACGTAGGTCAACGGCTTGCCGAGCAGCGCGCTGACCAGGAAGGCGATCCCGATCGCCGCGGTGGTGACCGAGTCCCGCACGATGATCATCCGCGCATCTCCGCTGATCAGCGAACTGCCGATGCCGAAGGCGAACCCCGCGAGGATGAGCGCGGCCAGCGCGTCGACCTTCCGCGCCCGGATCACCCCGGCCAGGACCACGGCGCCGGAGAACAATGCCCCCGCCATCAGGGCGATGAAGTCGGAGTAGCCCGCGGCGTGCAGCACGTAGTAGGCGGCGAGGGGCACCGCGATGTCACGGATCGTCGGCGCGAGCATCCGCAGCACATTCGACCGTCCGGCGGCCTGCGGGGCGGGCGCGGCGAGGGTGTGGTCAGCCATGATGGACGCTCCTGTAATCGGTTTCTGCGCTACAGGAATGACGCTACGGAGACCGCCGCCGCGCCGAATCTGCCAACCATCACCTCCCGGCCATGACAGTTGTCACGGGCGATGATTTCCCCAGCGCCGTGTCGTCTCCATTCCCAGGAGACGAAGACATCGATTCGAGGAGTTGACATGTCCTATTCAACGCAGCCCGGCGATCCGATCTGGACCGATCTCTTCACCACCGATCCCGAGGGCGCCATGGCCTTCTACGGTGAGCTGTTCGGCTGGACCGCCGAGGTTTCGCCCGAACACGGGAACTACATCACCTTCCGCAAGGACGGGAACGCGGTGGCGGGCGGGATGGCCAACGACGGTTCGGGCGGGCCGAGCCAGTGGATGGTGTACCTGGCCAGCATCGACGCCGAAGCCACGGCCGAGAAGGTGACCGCGGCGGGCGGCATGACCGTGGTGCCGGTGATGCCGGTGGCCGAGCTCGGCAAGTTCGGGGTATTCGGGGACAACGGCGGAGTCGGGATCGGGGTGTGGGAACCCGGCACCATGACCGGGTTCGAGCAGCGCGGCGTGGTGGGCGACGGGAAATGGGACGGCCACGTCGGCGCACCCTCCTGGTTCGAACTACACACCCGCAGTTACGACGACGCGTTGAAGTTCTATCGGGAGGTGTTCGGCTGGCAGGATCCGTTCACGATCGCCGATACACCCGAATTCCGCTACACCACAATCCATTCCGTTACCCCGATGCTGGGTGGCGTGATGGATTCGTCGAGTTTCCTGCCGCCCGCGGTGCCCGGGTATTGGGCGGTGTACTTCGGTGTCGAGGATGTTGACGCTTCCGTGCGGAAGGTGGCGGAGCTGGGCGGCAGCGTGGTGCGGCCGCCGGAGGACACCCCGTACGGGCGGCTGGCGGCGGTGGCCGATCCGTCCGGCGTGCGATTCAGCCTGGGCGGCAACAAGTCCTGAGCGGCCCCGGACAGGACGAACGGCCCGGCCTCCACAGCGGCCGGGCCGTTCGAATCATCCCGTGGCGACGAGGTCAGCGCCCCAGCAGCGCGTCGGGCGTCGTCGCGGAAAGTCTCAGCGGTGCAGGACGGTTCGGTTCAGCCGCGCACTCCGGTGGCCAGGGTCTGCTGCCTGCCCAGTCCGGCGACCTCCACGACGACCACATCGCCGTCGCGCAGATACGGTTTCGGCTCGGGCCGGCTGACCGCGACGCCCGCCGGGGTGCCGGTGAGCACCAGATCGCCGGGTTCCAGGGTCATCAGCGTGCTCAGGTAGCACAGCACTTCGCCGACCCCGGACACCATGTCGCCGGTCGAACCGGCTTGCCGCTGTTCACCATTGACCCACAGCTGCAGGCTCAGCGCCTGCGGTTGGGCGACCTCGTCGGGGGTGACCAGCCACGGCCCGATCGGGGTGAAGGTGTCGAAGGACTTGCCTTTCACCCAGGTCGGTTCGCCCGCGATGCCATTGCGTTCGGTGACGTCGTTGGCGGTGACATAGCCGCCCACCGCCCCCAGCGCGGTGGCGGCGTCGGGGCAGTCACGCAGCCGGCGACCGAGCACCACGCCCAGCTCCACCTCGTGATCGGTGGCGGCACTGTCGCGCGGCAGTTCGATGGCGTCGTAGGGACCGCTCACCGTGGTGCCCGGCTTGAGGAACACGACCGGGCGTTCGGGGATGGCCGCGCCGATCGCGGCGGCGTGGTCGGTGTAGTTCAGCCCGACCCCGATCACCTTGCCGGGCCGGGCGATCGGCGCTCCGATCCGGGCGGCGGCATCCACCTCGGGCAGCGTCCCTGACGCCAGCGCCCGCTGGACCGCACCGAGAGCGACCGGATCACCCAGCAGCGCACCGTCGATCTCGAGGGCGACAGCAGAGACGTCGCGCAGCACTCCCTGTTCGTCGATAGCCGCGGGCCGCTCGGCGCCCTTGGCCCCTACTCGCAACAGTTTCATGCTTCGCCTCCGGACTGCTCGGATACCGTCGCCGTCACAGCGGGCAGATAGTCGTCCGCGACGCGAACGCCCAATTGCTGCAACAGCATCAACCCGGCGCTCAGGCAGCGCTGTTCGTCCGGTTCGATCTCGATGAGTGAGTACACCGCCGCGAAACCGGCGGCGCGGAACCGCTCCGGCGGCAAGGTGTTCCGGCCGCACACCGCGACCACCGGCACGCCCGCCGCCCGCGCGGCCGCGGCGACGCCGGCCGGCGCCTTGCCGTGCAGGGTCTGCTCGTCGAGCTTTCCCTCACCGGTGATGACCAAGTCCACGCCGGCCAGCCGCTCGTCGAATCCGACCAGTTCCAGCATCAATTCGATGCCGGGCCGCAGGGTCGCGCCGAGCACCGCGAGCGCGGCGAATCCGACGCCCCCCGCGGCGCCGGCCCCCGCCGCGGCACGCCGATCCGACCCGAGCTCAGCAGCCAGCCGCCCCGCCCACTGCCCGAGCGCGGCGTCCAACTCGGCTACCTGGGCCGGATCGGCGCCCTTCTGCGGTCCGTAGACCGCTGCGGCCCCGAGGGGCCCGGTGAGCGGATTGTCGACGTCGCAGGCCACGATGACCTCGACGCCGTCCATCCGCTCGCGCAGGGCGGTCAGGTCGATGGAGGCCACCCGGGTGAGCGCCGCCCGCCGTCGCCGACGGGTAGCCCCGCGTCGTCGAGCAGCCGGGCGCCGAGCGCCTCCAACAGTCCTGCGCCGCCGTCGGTTCCGGCGCTGCCGCCGATCCCGAGGACGATGCGGCGGCATCCCGCCGCCACCGCCGCCGCCATCACTTCGCCGGTGCCCCGACTGGTGGCGGTCATCGGGTGCGGGCGGCCTTCCGGCAGCCGCACCAGGCCCGACACGTCGGCCAGTTCCACGACGGCGAGGTCGCCGCGGCGGGCGTAGGCGGTCAGCACCGGTTCCCCGGTCGGCCCGGACGCGGTCAGCGGGACCGCGTCGAACCCGGCCGCGAGGGCGGCGGCGACGGTGCCGTCACCGCCGTCGGCGACCGGCACCACCGACACCGAGGCGTCGGGGCGCGCCCGCCGGATTCCGGCTCGCACGGCGGCCCCGACCTGCACCGCGGTCAGCGAGCCTTTGAACTTGTCGGAGGCGATCAGCACACGAGCCATGGGAATCCTCTAGTCCAGCGGGACGGTGGCGGTCGGGGCGTCGGCGAACGCGGAGGCCAGCTCCTCGAACTCCACGACCTGGTCGATCCCGGCCGCGCCCATGGACACATTGGTGACGCGCTCGAGAATGCACTCGACCACGACGGGCACCTTGTACTCGGCCATCAGCGATTTGGCCTTCTCGAACGCGGGACCGATATCCTGCGGCTCGAAGACGCGAATCGCCTTGCAGCCCAGCCCTTCCGCGACCTTCACGTGGTCCACGCCGTAGCCGTTGACCTCGGGCGAGTTGATGTTCTCGAAGTCCAGCTGCACGTAGTAGTCCATGTCGAACGCCCGCTGCGCCTGACGGATCAGGCCCAGGTACGAGTTGTTCACCAGCACATGGATGTACGGAATGTTGAACTGCGCGCCGACGGCCAATTCCTCGATCAGGAACTGGAAGTCGTAGTCGCCCGACAGCGCCACGACGGGCGCGTCCTCGACCGCGGTGGCCACACCCAGCGCGGCCGGCAGGGTCCAGCCCAGCGGCCCGGCCTGACCGGCGTTGATCCAGTGCCGCGGCTTGTACACGTGCAGCATCTGCGACGCCTGGATCTGCGACAGACCGATCGTGGTGACGTAGCGGGTTTCCGGGCCGAACGCCTTGTTCATCTCTTCGTACACGCGCGCCGGCTTCAGCGGCACGTTCTCGAAGTGCGTCTTGCGCTGACCGGTGGCGCGCTTGGCACGCACCTGCTCGACCCACTCGCTGTGGTCGGTCAAACCGCCGACCTTGTCGAGGGATTCGGCGACGGCGATGAACTGCTCCAGCGCGGCACCGGCATCGGAGACGACGCCGTAGTCGGGCGCGAACACCCGGCCGATCTGGGTCGGCTCGATATCGACGTGCACGAAGGTGCGGTCCTTGGTGTAGACGTCGAGCGCACCGGTGTGGCGGTTGGCCCACCGGTTACCGATGCCCAGCACGAAGTCCGCGGCCAGCAGCGACTCGTTGCCGTAGATGTGGGAGGTCTGCAGACCCACCATGCCCGCGTTCAGCTCGTGGTCGTCGGGAATGGTGCCCCAGCCCATCAGCGTCGGGACCACCGGAACACCGGTCAGCTCGGCGAATTTCACCAGCAGCTCGTCGGCGTCGGCGTTGATGATGCCGCCGCCCGCGATGATCAGCGGACGCTCGGCGGCGTTCAGCATCGCCAGCACCTTCGCGGCCTGCGCCGGGGTGGCGGCGGGCCGCACCACCGGCAGCGGCTCGTAGGTCTCGATGTCGAACTCGATCTCGGCCAGCTGCACGTCGATCGGCAGGTCGATGAGCACCGGACCCGGGCGGCCTTCGCGCATGAGCCAGAACGCCTTCTGGAACGCGCCCGGCACCTGCGCGGGCTCCAGCACGGTGGTGGCCCACTTGGCCAGCGGCTTGGCGATGGAGGCGATGTCGACGGCCTGGAAGTCCTCCTTGTGCAGCTTGGCCACGGGCGCCTGGCCCGTGATGCACAGGATCGGAATGGAATCCGCGGAGGCCGCGTACAGACCGGTCACCATGTCGGTGCCCGCGGGACCCGAGGTCCCGATGCAGATGCCGATATTGCCGGGCTGCGCCCGGGTGAAGCCCTCGGCCATGTGCGAGGCGGCCTCGACGTGGCGGGCCAGCACGTGCTTGATGCCGCCGTGCTTCTTCATGGCGCTGTAGAAGGGGTTGATCGCGGCGCCGGGCAGACCGAAAGCCTGTGTGGCCCCTTCCTTCTCCAGGATCAGGACCGCCGCGTCGGCGGTGCGCATCCGGGTCATGCTCAGTTCTCCTTGTCCAGCGAGCCGCTCAGGCGCTCGACGCCACGCAGCAGGGCCGAGTGGTCCAGGTGGCCGTCGCCGTTGGCGCGGGCCGAGGCGACCAGCTGCGCGATCAGCGAGCCGGCCGGGGTCACCAGACCGGCCTCGCGGGCGGCGGTGGTGAAGATGCCCATGTCCTTGTGGTGCAGGTCGATGCGGAAGCCGGGCGCGAACTCGCGGTTGATCATCTTGTCGCGCTTCTGGTTCAGCACGGCCGAACCGGCCAGGCCGCCGCCCAGCACGTCCAGCGCCGGGCCCAGCTCGACGCCGTAGGCCTCGAGGAACACCACGGCCTCGGCCACGGCCTGGATGTTGGTGGCCACGATCAGCTGGTTGGCGGCCTTCACGGTCTGTCCCGCGCCATTGGTGCCGACGTGCACGATGGTCTTGCCGACGGTGTCGAAAAGCGGCTTGGCGGTGGCGAAGTCCTCGGCCGCGCCGCCGACCATGATCGACAGGGTGGCGTTGACCGCGCCCGGCTCACCACCGGAGACGGGGGCGTCGAGCAGGCGGAAGCCACGCTCGGCGGCCTGCTTGGCCAGCTCCTGGGTGACGTCGGGGCGGATGGACGAGAAGTCGATGATCAGCGCGCCGGGCTCGGCGGTCTCGAAAACACCCTTCTCCCCGGCCAGCACCTCCTGCACGTGCGGGGAGTCGGGCACCATCACGGCGATGACGTCGGCGCCGCGCACGGCGTCGGCGATGGAGGTGACGGCCCGGCCGCCCGCGTCGACCAGCGGCTGCGCCTGGGCCGGGCTGCGGTCGAAGCCCTTGACGGCGTGGCCGGCGTTCTGCAGGTGGACGGCCATCGGGCTGCCCATGATGCCGAGGCCGATGAAAGCGATGTTGGTCATGATCTGTTCCCTAAGTCGTTGAATGTCAAAAGTTTTCGGTCACTTGGCGGCGCGGCGCTCGCGCGGCAGCCATTCGAAGGCGTCCTCGGAACGGCCGGAAGGCTTGTACTCGAGGCCGACCCAGCCCCGGTAGCCGCGCGAGGCGAGGTCGGTGAGCTGGAGCTCGAGCTGCAGTTCACCGGTGCCGGGCTCGTTGCGGCCGGGGTTGTCGGCGATCTGCACGTGGGCGATTCGGTCGGTGTGCTCGGCGATCACCTTGTCCACGTCGTCGCCGTTGACGGCGAGGTGGTAGAGGTCGGCTAGCAGGCCGGTGTTCGACACCCCGGAGTACGCCTGCACCTTGTCGATGACGGCGAGGCCGTCGGCGGCGGTCAGCAGCGGGTAACGCGGTGCGCCGGAGGCGGGTTCGACCAGCACGGTGGCCCCGATGCGGGCGGCGGCCAGGGCCGCGCCGGAGAGGTTCTCGACGGCCAGCTCGTCCTGCTGCTCGGCGGTGGCGTCGTCGACACGATTGCCGTAGAGGGCGTTGAAAGCCTTGGTGCCCAGGCGTTCTCCGATGCCCACGGTGACGTCGATGTTGTCCTTGAACTCGGCCGCGCGAGCCGGCCAGGAGACCAGGCCGCGGTCGCCGCCGGGCATGTCACCGGCGAAGAAGTTCAGGCCGATCAGCTGCACGCCCGCGTTCTGCACCGCGGCCACGAAGGCGTCCACATCCTTGTCGGACGGGACCGCCTCGGCGAACGGCCACCAGAACTCGATGGCGTCGAATCCGGCCTGCCGCACGGCTTCCGGGCGCTCCAGGACGGGCAGCTCGGTGTACAGCAGCGAGCAGTTCACGGCGTAGTTCAGCGTGTGGGTCATCAGGAATCCCTCCAGTCGTTCCCGCAGGTTCTCCGCTGTTTTCCATAATGCGGAAATGTTTTTTCGGGATATGAAAATGCTAGAGCTCCCGGAACGAGCCCGTCAAGAGAGTTCCGGGAGCTACCAGCCGGTAGAGCAGGAAATATACGAAGTTGCCGAGTCAGTCGCGGATGTCGTCGTCCAGGCGTTCGCCCAGATCGTCCTTCAGGTCCTCGGCGGCGGCGAACACCGAAGCGCCCGCCCGGTTTCCACTGGCGATCTCGTTGAACACCAGGTTCAACACGATCGCCACCACGGCGGTGGCACTGATCCCGGAGTGCATGATCACCCCGAGCCAGGTCGGGAACTTGTCCCAGAACGTCGGCGCGGCAATCGGAATCAACCCCACGCCCAAGGCCACCGCGACGATGACCATGTTCAGGTTGTCGGTGAAGTCCACCCGCGCCAGCGTGCGGATACCGCTCGCGGCCACCGAGCCGAACAGCACGATGCCCGCACCGCCCAGCACCGGATACGGAATCCCGGCCACCACCGCGCCCACCACCGGGAACAGCCCCAGCAGCACCAGCACCAAACCGCCCGCGGCGACCACGAACCGGCTCTTGATGCCGGTCAGCGCCACCAGCCCCACGTTCTGCGCGAAAGCGCTGCACGGGAAGCTGCCGAACACCGGCGCGACGGTCGTGGACAGCATGTCGGCCCGCAGCCCGGCCGCCACTCGCGCGGAATCCACCTCGGTGCCGACGATCTCACCGATGGCGAGGATGTCGGCGGTGGTCTCGGTCATGATCACCAGGATCACGATGGTCATCGACACGATCGCACCGACCTCGAAGGTCGGTCCGCCGAAGTGCAGGATCGGCGGCAGCGCAATGATTTTCGCGTCCCGCACCGCACCGAAGTCGGCGTGGTGGGTGAACACGGCGAGCACCGTGCCGACCGCCAGGCCCAGCAGGATCGACAGCCGCGAGATCGCGCCCTGGAACAGCCTGCTGATCACCAGGATGATGAGCAGCGTGAGCCCGGCGAAACCGATATTGCCCATCGAGCCGTAGTCGGCGGCCTTCGGATTGTTGCCCATCGCCCACCGGAATGCGGTGGGCAGCAACGAGAGTCCGATCACCGTGATGATCGTCCCGGTCACCACCGCCGGGAACAGGCGCACCAGCTTGGCGAAGAAGCTGGACAGCGCCAGGCCGATCAGACCGGCGACGATGATCGCCCCGAAGACCGGCCGGAGTCCGCCGTCGCTCGCGATGGTGACCATCGTCGAGACGCTGGCGAACGAAATGCCCTGCACGATCGGCAATCTGGAGCCGACCGGCCCGATGCCGAGGGTCTGGAGCAGGGTGGCCAGGCCGGAGAGGAACAGGCCCGCTGTCACCAGCAGGGCCATGTCCGACACCGAGAGCCCGGCCGCACCGCCGACGATCAGCGGCGGCGCGATCACACCGCCGTACATCGTCAGGATGTGCTGAGTTCCGTAGATCGCCAACTGCCCCACCGAATGTCGAGCATCCTCGGGACGGGTGACGATCACTGACACGCGGCTCTGGTCATCGCCCATCGCCGCACCTCCTAGTTCAGGAAGAGGGGGATCCGGCTGAGTCCCGTCAGCAAAAGCCGGGGGTGGCGAGCCAGGCGTTGCCGGCTTCGCGGGCGTCGTCGCGCTCGACGGTGGCCTCGATGAGGCCGTAGGGGCGATCCGCGGCGATGAAGACCTCGCCCGGGTTCTCCACGTTGAAGGGGCTCAGGTCCACCAGGAAGTGGTGCTTGTTCGGTGCGGAGAAACGGATCTCGGCGACCTCGGTGAACTGCTCGAGCACCGCGCGGCCCATGGAGTACAGGGTCTGCTGCAGCGCGAGCGAGTGCACCACGGCGAACTGCCGCAGGATGGTCTTGAGGATGGCGTCGTAGGTCTTGTCCCAGTCGACGTCGGTGTGGTTGTAGCGCCACTTGGCCACCAGCGAGGTCGCCATGATGCGGTCGTTGGTCGGCTGCAGGGTGGTGTACTTGTCCTTGAAGAAGCCGTGGAATTCCGAGCCGGTGGTCTTGAGCAGGGTCAGGTCCCGCACCCCGGATACCACGTGCGCCACCCGATCCGGGCCGACGCCGTCGACGTTGACCACGGTGGTGCGAATACCCTGGCTCGACTTCACGAACGAATGGTCGTGGCCGGAGCCGTCGACCTCGATGCGATCCCAGGCGTACTCCTCGACCTCGACGCGCGCGCCGGTGGCGGTGGGGGCGCGGGAGATGAAGTGGTCGGCGAGGGTGAGGCCGAACTCCTCGATGGAGTGCACGCCCTTCTCCTTGGCGAAGGAGAAGGCGGTGTTCTTCTGGGTGTCGGTGGGCAGCACGTCGCCCTGGTCACCGGTGATGTGGGCGTCGGCGAACTCGCCGCGCAGCGCCGAGGAGACGTTCAGGTCGCGGATCTGGTGGCGCGGGGTGTCGCGGTAGACACGGACGACGCGGTTCTCGGCCTTGCCGTACTGGTTCTGGCCCAGCTTGATTGCCATGTGAGTTCAGCTTCCTCGGTAGGTGGAATAGGCGAAGGGGCTCATCAGCAGGGGCACGTGGTAGTGCTCGCCCGGCTCGCCCGCCACGATGAACGTGATCGACACCGTGGGATAGAAGTAGGCCTGTCGCGTTGCGGCGGAATAGGACTCGATGTCGAAGGTGAGCCGGTAATGCCCCGCCTCGAGGCCCTCGGGGCCGAGGTCGCGGATGCGGCCGTCGTCATCGGTCTTGCCCTCGGCCAGCACCCGGGTCTCGGGGCCGAGGTGTTCCAGCCGGACCGGGACGCCGGCGGCGGGCTTGCCGAGCGCGGAGTCCAGGATGTGCGTCGTAACGGTGCTCATTGTTCGAAGACCTTTCGCAGGCGGAGAACGGCGATCTTGCGCAATTCTCCGGCCACCACGGCCGCCTCGGCGGCATCGTCATTGGTGAGGCGCTCGCGCAGGTTCGTGAGGATCTGCTCGGCGGAGAGGCCGGTCGCGCAGATCAGGAAGACCCGGCCGAACCGCTGCTCGTAGGCGCGGTTGCCGTCGAGCAGCCGGTCCGCGGCGTCCTGCCCGACCCCGGCCTGTTCCTGCCGCGACCACGCCGATCCGGTCCCGGTGCCGCTGACCCGCTCGCCGATGCGGGGGTGCGCGGCCAGCGCGCGGTCCACATCGGCTCCGGTCAGGGCGCCGGCCAGTTCGTCGGCCCGGGCGAGCACGCCGTCGATGTCGGCGTAGGGCCGGTCGGCCAGCAGGCCGTCGGCCCAGGCGGGCACGTCACAGCAGGTCAGCAGGTCCGGCCGGAGTCGATCACCGGCTGTCGAATTGAATTCGCTCAACGTCACCATCGGCGCAACCTCTCTCGGATAGCGGAAGGGTGATTCCGCCACCCGAGAAGAGTGGCACGGGCCACAACAGCCCGTCAACAATTTGTTGAAAATATACAGAGGGTGCAGGTCAGCGCAATAGTGAGCGCCGCGGAGCGGTCAGGCGCGCTCGCGATTGAGGTAGTTGTAGACGGTGAAGCGGGTGACGCCCAGCGCCGCCGCCACCGTCTCGGCGGACTTGCGGAAGGTGAACGCGCCGCGCTCTTCCAGCAATCGCACGGCACGCTGCTTGTCGACGCGCGGCAACTCGGTGAGCGGACCGCCCAGTTCCGCGGCCACCTCGTCCAGCAGCCGTTCCAGACCGCCCAGGGTGTCGGCCTCCGGCTGACCGAAGCGCACGCAGGCCAGCGTCTGCCCCTCCCACACCAGCGGGACATCCTCGGCGGTCGCCTCGTGCGCGGGCACCAGCCGCCCGCCGGTCTTCTCCAGCAGGGGTGCGAGGGTCACCAGAACCGGGTGGGAAGCATCCACCGGCGAACGCTCAGTCATCCTGTTCGACCTGCATGGTCACCCGGGTCGCGCCGTGCGCGAAGGCGGTCACCATGATCTCGCCCAGCACCGGCAGCAGCCGCTCGTCCGACCCGGCCACCGAGGTGCCGAGCGGACCGAAATCGCACTCCAGACCGGCCGATTCGGCGAGCTCGAGGGCGGCCAGCGCATGCGGCGGCGCCTCCCCTTCGCCGTGGAACGGTTCGGTCGTGAACTCCGCGCGTAGCCGCATGCGCCCCAGGCTACTATTCCGGCATTCGGAAAAACTGAGGAGGACCGGGTGCCCGCAGCGAGGGAGTCCAAGGGCGGCACCGGGGGTGTGCAATCCATCGAGCGCGCGTTCGGACTACTGGAACTCATGGCCGACGAGGGCGGCATGATGGGGCTTTCCCAGCTGGCCACCGCCTCCGGGCTGCCGCTGCCCACCATCCACCGCCTGGTCCGCACCCTGGTGGATCTCGGCTACCTGCACCAGGAGCCGTCGCGGAAATATGTGCTGGGCCCCAAGCTGATCAAGCTGGGCGAGAGCTCCTCCCAGATGCTGTCCGTGCTGGCCCGGCCGCACCTGGCGCGGCTGGTCGACGAACTGGGCGAATCCGCGAACATGGCGATGCTCGACGGCGATCAGATCGTCTATGTGGCACAGGTGCAGTCGCGGCACTCCATGCGAATGTTCACCGAAGTGGGCCGGCGGGTGCTGCCGCACTGCACGGCCGTGGGCAAGGCGATCCTCGCCGGGTCACCGCCGGAACTCACCCGGGAACTGTTGCGGCGCACCGGAATGCCGCGCTACACCGACACCACCATCACCGAACCCGAGGAATTCGCGCGCCAGCTCGAGCAGGCCGCGCGCACCGGGTACGCCATGGACGAGGGCGAGCAAGAGCTGGGCGTGCGATGCGTGGCCGTGGCTGTCCCGAAAGCGCCTGCCCGGCTGGCGATTTCCGTCTCCGGCCCGGTGGGACGCATGACCGAGGAGCTGGTCGAGCGGGCCGCGCCGCTGCTGACGGAGGTCGCCGCGGCGCTGTCCGACGACCTCCAGTAGGTCAGCGCGTTCGGCGCAGCACGATCGGGCCGCCCGGCAGTTGCAGGGTCAGGACACCGAGGGTCGCGGTCGCCTTGAACTCCCGGAATCTGGCTGTGCCGGTAAGGGTTTGGATGGCTGCGGCCAGGGCTGGGGGCTGCCCCGGCAGCTCGTCGAGCACGGACTGCGGGACCTCGATCGCGGCGAGATATTCCCGGGGCGCACCGGTGAGGCCGTCGGCGGCCCGCAGCAGGCGCAGACCGTCCACCAGGTGCAGGCGCAGGTCCACGCACGCCCCACCGGCACAAAGCCGCAGCGGCGCGGGCGAGGCCGCGTAGTCGAAATCGGTTGTGTCCAAGGTCCACTGGGCCGGATCGGCATACCCGTAGTCGATCCCGGACGGCGCGGCCAGGGTCTCGTCGGAGTGGTCGCCGGGGCGATTGTCGAGCAGGTCCGCGGTCAGGCCCGCATCGGTCGCCTCGAAGCTCCAGCTCGCGTCCGGATCGACCGGCTTGTGCCAGTACCCGATCCGGCCGCCGCTGCGACCCTCGACGCGCAGCTCCCGATTCGAGGAGTCCCCGCCGGTCTGATGGATGCTGACCGCCGAGGTGACCTCACCCGGAATCTTGTGCTGCCGCACCCAGTCCGGGGCGGGCAGCTGGTTGGCGGCGTACGCCTTCGGGCCGAAGAGCGTGTCGATCTCGTCCATACTCAGGTTCGGCGCCGAGGGCTTGCCGCGCTGATCGTCGTAGGAATAGCGGAAGAAGATTTCGTCCGCGCCGGACATGTCGAAATCCCACAGCCGGGCAGCCACACCTGCCGCCACGGCTCACCGCCGCCGGCGGCGGTGACATAGAGATTGCCGCCGTCGAGCGCATAGGCCCACTGGTCGTTGAATCCCTGTCGCTCGCCGCGCAGGTCGACATGCTGCGGCAGCCGCGCCTGGACCTCTCCGGCGGCGACGGCCAGCGGGCCCAGGCTGCCACCGGGATTCGGCGGGGTGTAGATCGACATCGGCGGGCCGACCAGGCCCGGCAGCGCCAGCTGGATGCAACTGTCCAGCGGGCCATCCACATTCGCCGAGTCCGCGTGCGCCGGACCGGCGGACGCACAGGTTGCCACCAGCGCCAGTCCCCCGCAGCACTCTCCGGGCAACATTCACGATCAACAGATCCTCATTCGTTCGCCGCGCACACCGATTCGCCCAACGAATCCAGGACCGTACCCGCCGGTCCGGCGCAGCGGTGATATTCCGCCGCGCCCGCGCAGCCGTGTCCAGCTACGCAGAGACCTCACCGGCGGTTCTCGGCCACCTACCAGACAACGGTGTCGTAATCGATCTCACAGGGTTCGCGAAACCTCGCGGACCAGGCAAATTCGAAAAGGATTCCGCCATGACCGCACCCGAACCGGCCGCCACACCCGACGAGCCCCGGACCACCGAACTCTCTGCGCCCGCCTCGGCCGCAAACATCCAGAAAACGGCGACCCGGCCTCCGAACAATATCGGCTGGGCCGTAGCCTCCCTGCTGTTCTTCTGGCCGCTGTCGTTCTCCGCGTTCACCCACGCCCTCGATGTCTTCCCGCGGTGGAGCGAAGGCGACGCCGACGGGGCCCGGTACGCCTCCGGCCGAGCCCGCTACCTCGGCATTCTCTCCCTGTGGATCGGCGGCGCACTGCTCGTCGTGTTCGCCGCGCTCTATATCGTGGGCATGCTGGTGCTCATGCACCACGGCCATCACGGCCACCACAACTGGGGTGGCCCCGGCCCGCGAATGGGCCACGGCGGGCGATAGTTCCGAGATCCGGACGATCCGTGCGGCCTCCGGTTCCGAATGAAGATGCGAACGGCATCGAAACTACGGAATGAGGTCACCTATGGGCAGTGCCCAGGTTAAAAGTCCCGTTCGTCCGGCATTTCGGCATGCAGCCAAAATGGCTGTCGTCAGCGCCCTTCCGCTGTCCCTCACCCTGTTGGGTGCGGGGCCCGCTCTCGCGGAGGAGCCGCCGGCGGTCGTCCAGCCCGCCGACGCCATCCCCGATTCGGGCATCCGGATCGGCACCGTCCAGCTCGAGCAGCCGTTCTTCCTGACGGCCGAGCAGACCCAGCAGATCAACACCACCTCGGCGAACGCGGAAGCCGTTCTGGCGCAGGCGCTCGAGGCGGCCGGGGTCGACCATCCGCGAGCGACCCATGTCGCCAAGACGGTGATCGGCGATGCGGCGATCGGCGCGGCCGTCGGCGCCACCGCCGCGAGCCCGATCGCCTCCGCCGGCGCGGTGGTCGGCGTCGTGTCCGGACTCGTCGCCGGACTCCCCTTCGCCCCGATCGGCCTGGTGGTGGTTCCGGTGGTGGGCGCGGCCCTCGGCTACGCCTTCGTCGCCGTCCCGTTCGCGGCCCTGGGCGCGGGCGTCGGCGCCGCGGTCGGCGCGGCGGACGGGTTCATCAGCCCGCCCGCGGCGAGCACCCCGGTAGAGGCGGTACAGAACAGCTGAGTTCGATTGGGACGCTACCCGTTCCAGAAGCGCGTACAGCTCGCGTCGCTGCCGGTCATCGGGCACGGCGAGAGCGGGCACCGAGCTGAACACCTGCTCGTCGAGCTGTACGCGCACCGCCGGGCTTCCTCGAAACGGCGTGATCAGCGGATAGGCTGGCCGGGGACACCCGGGGCTCGATGCAGGTCGGCCGAGAGGAGTGCACGATGAGCGCCGAAGAAGCCGCCACCATACCGGCGTGGGCCGGTGACCTGACGGGCATCGTCGGACAGCACCTGATCTACACGTACGAGAACGGCTGGAAGTACGAGCTCTACGTCCGCAATTCGCACACCGTCGCCTTCCGCTGCCTGATGGGCCCGATGTTCGGCCGCTGGTCCACCGCGCAGCCGGCCAAGATCGTGCAACTCAGCGGCGACATGTTCAAACTCGCCTGGGTGGAACCGACCGGCACGGTCACCGTGGTCATCGCTTGGCTCGGGGAACGCCGCGTCCACACCACGATCTGTTACCCGCAGTGGATGCTCGACTACCCCGAATTCACGCTGGGCCGCTACGAGGACAACACCCCCGAGATCACCGCGGCCCGCAACCGCGGCCTCACGTACCCGCAGACATTGGTCGCCGCCACCGGCCACATCACGTTCCTCGAAACCCGCAGCCCCGACGACGACACCGTCATCGACCGGCCGCCGGGCAAGCTCCCCCACGATTACGCGAACCGCGCCAACTGATCCGGACCCGATCGCGCGGCACCGATGAATTCGGCGAGCCCCCACCGTCTCTGCCTACAGCACGCAATCTGTGAGCCGGTCAGGAGGACCTCCCGTGAGCACCCACCCGTTGCCACCGATAGTCGACGCCGCCACCTGGCGCAAAGAACTCGAAACCCTGCGCATCCGCGAAAAGGCCGCCACCCGCGAACTGGACGCCATCGCCGCCCAACGCCGCCGCCTCCCCATGGTCGAACTCCCCGCCTACACCCTCGAGGGCGAAGCGGGCCCGATCGCCCTCGCCGACATCTTCGAAGGCAAATCCCAGCTGATCGTCTACAACCACATGTGGTTCGAGGGCAAGGAATGGCAATGCCCCGGCTGCACCGGTTTCACCGCCCAGTTCACCCGCCTGAACTTCCTCGACAACTACGACGCCCGCTTCGTCATCGTCACCCAGGGCCCGATCGACGAAGCCCTCGCCTACAAACGCCGAGTGGGCAATAAAATGCCCTGGTACTCGACCGCCAACAGCCCCTTCGGCACCGACATGGACGCCCCACCCGCAGGCGGCTTCGGCGTCAACGTCTTCTTGCGCGACGGCAACACCGTCTACCGCACCTGGCACACCAACGGCCGAGGCGTGGAACAACTCACCCACACCTTCCCCCTCATCGACCTGCTCCCCTACGGCCGCCAGGAGGAATGGCAAGACTCGCCCACCGACTGGCCCCAATCCCCCACCTACTCCCGCTGGGGCACCTCCCAGGAAATAGCCGCCGCCTACGGCGACCCGGTTCTCTGACCGGTTACGCCTCCCCGCGCACCAGCCGCATCGAGTCGCGTTGCGGCGTGCGCTGGCGCGTGCGGGTGGCGCTGACCGGGTCGATGGCGGGCATCGACCATTTTTCGGACAGGGCGATGCTGGGTTCGCGGCCGGAAGCGACGTGCCGGTAGGCGATTTCGGCGGCGGCGGCGGGATCGTGGTCGGCGATGGCGGCGTAGAGGAGTTCGTGTTCCTCGCATTGCGTGCCGGGGTCGCGTTCCTTGGTGAGGTGGAACAGCCAGCGGACCCGAGATTCCAAGGGGCGCAACAGGGATTGCAGCAGCGGGTTACCGGAGATCTCGACGATCACGGCGTGGAAGCCGGCGTTGGCGGCGGCGATCGCGGCCTGATCGCCGCGGGCGGTCGCGTCGCGGGCCGCGTTCAACTGGTCGCGCAGCACGGCCAGGTCGGCGGTGGTGGCACGTTCGGCGGCGAGCCGGGCCGCCAGCACTTCGAGGCTCTCCCGAACGTCGAACAGGTCGCGCACGTCGGCGACGGTGAATGGGGCGACGATCGCGCCCTGCCGGGGCACGATCACCACCAGCCCTTCGCGTTCCAGCATCTGCAACGCCTCGCGTAAGGGGATGCGGGAGATCGCCAATTCCGCGGCCAGGTCTCGTTCGACGAGTCGCTGGCCGGGGCTCAGCCGCAGATCGATGATCCGGTCCCGCAATTCCTCATAGGCCTGATCCCGCAGCGACTTCTTCGTCGTTTCCTGCGCCACGACACCGTCCTTCCGCTCCCGCACGCCTCCCACGGTAGCGGCCCGCGAAGTGGGTCACGATTTCTTACGTTTCGGTAATCCGCACGTCACATGGGGAAACCACGCTCATCATCTAATGGTATACCGCTAAGTCGGCGGAACGTTCGAGCAAGGAGTCTCCCCGTGCACAAGTCCACTCGACGCGCGATCGCGTTCGGCTCGGCCGCACTCGCCGCCGCCGCTGTCCTGTCGGCCTGCGGCTCCGCCGACACCGCGTCCTCCGGCGGGAAGCTGAAGGTCGGTGTGTTCTTCCCCGGCTCGCTGTCGGACACCGGCTTCATGCAGTCCGGCTACCTCGGATACCAGCGCGTCTCCGAAAGCCTCGGCGGCAAGGTCGAACTCAGCAAGGTCGAGCAGGTCGCGGCCGCGGACTACCAGCAGGCGCTGGTGCGCTTCGCCTCGTCGAACGATCTGGTGATCTCGCTCGGCGGGCAGACCGACGCCGACGTGCGCAAGGTGGCCCCGCAGTTCCCGAACGTGAAGTTCGTCGAGATCGGCGGGCCCGCCGACGCCAAGCCGCTGTCCAACCTCGCGTACTACGACCCGCAGCAGGCCGAGGCCGAATTCCTCAGCGGCGCGGTGTCGGCGGCGGGTTCGAAGACCGGCGCGGTCGCCTTCGTGGGCGGCGTCGAACTGCCCGCGATCGTCAATGCCGCGACCGCGTACGGCAATGGCGCGCGCTTCACCAAGCCCGACATCAAGGTGCTCACCCCGCAGTACGTCGGCGATTTCAACGATCCGGCCAAGGCGAAGCAGGCCGCACTGGCCGATTACGGCGCCGGCGCGGGCGCGCTCGGACAGATCGTCAACCTCGGCAAGGCGGGCATGGAACAGGCTGCGGCCCAGTCGAATACCGCGATGATCGGCGGCCCGATCCCCGGTGACTGCACCAACCCCGCCTACCTCGGCTACGTGCACACCGACATCGGCACCGAGGTCGAGTACGCCGTGAACGCCGCCGTCAACGGGACCTGGAAGGCCGAGAACGTGAAGTTCGGGCTCACCTCGCCCAACCACGGCACGGATTTCAAGCTGTGCGACCAGAGCGCCGCCGACGCGCTGGCCAAGGCCAAGACGGCGCTGTCGACCGGCGCGGTCAAGCCGTACTGAGATGAGCGATCCGGCATTGGCCCTGCAGGGCCTCGGTAAGAGTTTCGGCGCGGTCCGGGCGCTGCACGGGGTCGATGTCACCGTCGAAAAGGGCACCGTACATTGCGTTCTCGGCGAGAACGGCGCGGGCAAGTCGACGCTGTGCAATCTGGTATTCGGTGGCTACCGCCCCGATGCCGGTCGTATGTCGCTCGGCGGCAACCCATTTCGGCCCGAATCGCCTGCCGCGGCCATGGCCGCGGGGGTGGCGATGGTGCACCAGCACTTCAGTCTGGTGACCACGATGACCGTCGGGGAGAATCTCACCCTCACCCAGAGCGGATGGCGGATGCGCCGCGCGGATCTCGCCGCGCGTCTGGACGATATCGCCGCGCGCTACCGCCTGCGCGTCGATCCCGATCAGCGGGTCGCCACCATGCCGGTCGGCGCGCGGCAGAAGGTGGAGATCGTCAAGGCGCTGCTGCGCGATCCGTCGCTCATCCTGCTCGACGAACCGACCGGGGTCCTCGATCCGGCCGAGATCGACGCACTGATCGAGACCTGCCGCGCGATCGCCGCCGACGGCAAGGCGGTCGTGCTGGTGACGCACAAGCTCGGCGAGGTCGCCCGGGTCGCCGATGCCGCGACGGTGTTGCGCCGTGGCACCGTCGCGGGCGGCGGGCGGCTGCCGAGCACCACGGTGTCGGAGCTGTTGACCGCGATGGTCGGCCGCAGCCCCGCCGACCTCGACCCGACCGTCGCGGCCACGCTCGGCATCGATACGGCCTCGGCTCCTGTTGCCCGACAGCAGCATTCGCCCGAGCCGTCGACCCGGCCCGCGGTCCTCGAGGTGGCGGCGCTCAGCGTCGCCCGCCCCGACGGCCGCACCGCGCTCGACGACGTGGCGATCGCGGTGCGGCCCGGCGAGATCGTCGGCATCGCGGGGGTCGAGGGCAACGGCCAGAGCGAACTGGTGAGCGTGCTGTCCGGCGCGACTCCGGCCGACAGCGGCCGAATCACCTTGGACGGCAACGACATCACCGCGGCCACACCCGCGCGCCGGACCAGGCTCGGACTCGGCGTCGTCCCCGAGGACCGGCATCGCGACGCGATGATCGCCGACATGTCCCTCGCCGAAAACCTGTTCCTGGGCAGGCTGGGCCGTTTCCGACGCTTCGGTCTGCTCGACAAGCGGGCGATGGGTCGGGCCGCGCAGGCCGAACTCGAGGGCTTCGATGTACGGGCCGCCGGGCCGTGGGTGCGGATGGGGTCACTCTCGGGCGGCAATCAGCAGAAGGTCGTGCTGGCGCGTGAGCTGTCTACGGAGAACCTGCGCTGCCTGGTCGCCGCCCAGCCGACGCGGGGACTCGATATCGGGGCGGTGGATTTCGTGCTGACCCGGCTGCGGCGCGCGGCGGCCGACGGCTGCGGGGTGCTGGTGGTGTCCAGCGAGGTGCCGGAACTGCTGGCGCTGTGCGACCGGGTGTTCGTCGCCTACCGGGGCGCGCTCACCGGGCCGGTGTCGACCGCCGATCCCACTGCGGCACAGCAGATCAGTGAACTGATGATGGGAGTCGCCGTATGAGCGTCACGGCATACCGGCCGATCGCGGCCGCCGCCGCGGCCATGGTCGCCGCCGGGCTGATCGGCCTCGCATTGGCCGCCGCGGCCGGTGCGGCGCCCAGCACCGCGATGGCGGCTTTGTGGGAGGGGATGTTCGGCAGCAACTACGCGGTCGGCGCATCCCTCAATGTGGCCGCCACCCTCATGCTGGTCGCGGTCGGCTTCACCATCGCGCACCGCGCCGGACTGGTCAATGTCGGTGGGGAGGGCCAGATCTGCGCCGGCGGTATCGCCGCCACCGCGATCGGCACCACCCTGACCGGCGCGCCCGCCGCGGTCACGCTGCCCGCGGTGCTGGCGGGTGCGGCGGCCGCCGGATGGGCGTGGGCGGCGATCGCCGCGTACCTGCGGGTGCGGCGCGGGACCAGCGAGATCATCACCACGCTGCTGCTGAACTTCGTCGGCCTGGCCATGGTGTTGCTGGTCGTGCACGAGCCCGCGCTGCTGCGCCAGCCGGTCACCTCCTCGGAGACGCTGCCGCAGTCCGAACCGCTCACGGCCGCAGCGCATCTGCCATTGCTCGGCATCCCGCGCTCCCCCGCGACCATCGCGCTGTGGATCGCGCTGGCGGCCGCGGTCGGTACCGCGATCATGGTGCGCCACACCGCACTCGGCACCCGGCTGCGCGCGGTCGGGCGCAATCCCGACGCGGCGGCACGGCTCGGCCTGCCCGTCGACCGGCTGCGTTTCCTCAGCCTGTCGGGAGCGGGCGCGTTCTCGGGCCTGGCGGCGGGTTGCTGGTCGCGACAGCGCCTTTCGTGCTCGCCGAGGGATTCTCCTCCGGTTACGGCTTCTCGGGACTCGTGGTGGGGCTGTTGGCCCGCGGCTCGCTCACCGCGGTCGCAGCGGTGTCGATGCTGCTCGGATTCCTGGTCTCCGGTGGCATCAACCTGCAGTTGGCGGCGAATGTGCCCGCCTCGACGGTCTCGGTGGTGGAGTCGTTGATGATCGTGTTCATCGCGGGCGCGGCCATCTGGACCATGCGGCGCTCCAAGGTCGAAACATCTGACACCCAGGATGTTTCCACGCCGGAGCTGACGGGAGCGACGCGATGAGTCTCGACACTGTCACCGATATCGCCACCAGCGGAATCGGTTTCACGCTTCCGATCCTGATGGCCGCCAGTGGCGAGCTGGTCAGCGAACGTGCCGGAGTGCTCAATCTGAGTCTCGAGGCGATGATGCTGACCGGCGCGTTCACCGGCGTCCTCGGCGCGGTCTCCACCGGTTCGCCGGTGCTCGGCACGCTCGCGGCCGTCGCGGCGGCGGCGATTTTCGGTGTGGTGCAAGCGGTGTGGAGCGTCGCGTTGCGGGCCGACCAGATCGTCGTCGGAATCGCGAGCAATGCGCTGGCGCTGGGCGCGACCACCTACGGTGCACGATTGCTGCTCGCCGACGGCAAGGGGCACAGCGCTCCGGGCTTCGACCCGCTGCCCATTCCGCTGCTGCACCGTATCCCAGTCGTCGGGCCGGCGTTGTTCGGGCAGACCGCGCTCGGCTATCTGTGCATGCTGCTGGTCGCCGTGCTCGCGGTGGTGTTCGCCCGGCGCACCAAGCTCGGTCTGGTGGTCGACGCCATCGGCGAGGATGCCGTGGCGGCGGATCGCACCGGGCTTCCGGTGCGGGCGGTCCGCTATGGCTGTGTCCTGCTGGCCGCGGTGGCCGCCGGTCTGGGCGGCGCGCAGCTCGCGCTGTCGGAGGTGCATTCCTTCAGCGACAACATGACCGGCGGCATCGGCTATCTGGCCGTGGTGGCGGTGATCGCGGGACGGTGGCGGGCGCTCGGGGTGGTCCTGGCCTCGGTGTTCTTCGGCATCGCCCAGGCGCTGCAGTTCGCGCTCCCCGCGCTCGGTCTGCACGTCCCGTTCGCGCTGCTGGTGATGCTGCCCTATCTGATCGCGATCGTGGCCGTGAGCGGGTTGGTCGGCAACAGCCGCTCCCCCCGCGACCTGACCGTCGCGTTCGCCCGAACCTTCTGACCCGCAATCGTTCTCGAGGAGCACCGTTGACTCTGATCCTGTCGCATTCCGATGTGCGCGCCGTGCTCGACCGCGGCGAGGTGCTCGCGGCGGTGGAGCGCGCACACGCCGACCTCGCCCGCGGCACCGCGGTGGTCCCCGCCCCGCCCGCCATGTCCTTGGGCCGGGCCGCGTTCATCCCGATGGCCGCCGCCGCCGAATCCGCGGGAGCGGCCGCCGTGAAACTACTCGCCGATCTGCCGGACAACCGAGCCCGCGGGCTGCCGGTGCAGCGATCGGTGATCGTGGTGACCTCTGCCGAGCACGGCGGCTGCGAGGCCCTCATCGACGGCCGGCTGGTCACCGCCGTACGCACCGCCGCCGCCACCGCGGTCGCGACGAAATACCTGGCCCGCCAAGATAGTTCGTCTCTCGGCCTGATCGGCGCGGGCAACCTGGCCGTCGAGCACACCCGCGCGATCGCCCGCGTCCGCACCCTCGACACCATCTACGTCTGGTCCCGCACCGCCGCCACCATCAGCGAATTCCGCACCGCCGTAGCCGATCTCGACCTCACCATCGAACCCCTCGACACCCCCGAGGCGGTCACCCGGGCCGCGGATATCCTCTGCACCCTGACCCCGTCCCGCGACCCGATCGTGCACGGCGCCTGGTTCACCCCCGGCCTCCACGTCAACGCGGTAGGCGCACCCCCACGCAACGACCACCGCGAGGTCGACGGCGAGGCCATGCGCCGCTCCCGCGTCATAGTCGACTCGATAGCCACCACCCTCACCAAATCCGGCGACACCCTCCTCGCCATCGCCGAGGGCGCGATCCCCGACTCCGCGGTCACCACCGAACTAGGCGACGTCATCACCGGAACCTCCCCCGGCCGCACCACCGACACCGACATCACCCTCTACAACTCCGTCGGCATCGGCCTCCAGGATCTGGCCACCGCCCGCCTGATCATCGACAAGGCCCGAGCCGACGGCATCGGCACCGAAGTCGACCTAAGCTCCTGACCGCATTCAAGCCCCGCGGCTCGGTCCGGCCCGTACCGGAGGGTGAAGGGCATCGGTACCGTGGAGCGATGCCCGGAAGCGGTTGACGGCCCTACGTTTTCGGCATGCGAGTGATGATGGTCGCGATCGCGGTGCTGCTGTGCTGCGGAATCGGTGGCGGCGAGGCCGCAGCGCAGCCCGGGCAGCCGGACCTCGGGCAGGAGCAGGTGACGTTCGACAGTGATGGCGTGACCCTGCACGGCGCTGTCTATCGGCCCGCGGGCGCGGGGCGATATCCGGGAATCGTGCTGATCGGCGGATCCGGTCCGGGACCTCGTGCCGAATATCACTCCGAGGCAGTGGCTTTCGCGCAGGCGGGCATCACGACATTGGTGGTGGACAAGCGCACCGCGGGATACTCCACCACCCACCGCGACTTCTCGGTGCTGGCCGACGACGCGCTCGCCGGAGTGCGGCTGCTGCGGGATCGGCCCGATGTGGACGCCGGACACGTCGGCCTGTGGGGTTTCAGCGAGGGCGGCTGGGTGGCGACGCTCGCGGCCGCACGCTCGGCGACGGTCGGCTTCGTGGTCACCATCGGCGGATCCGGCCTGACCCCCTTGCGCACCCAAACCTGGTTGTTGTCGAATCTGGCGCGGCGCCACGGCGTCTCGGGGCACCTACCGGATGCGGTGAGCGGCCCGGGCGCCGCCGTGGTCGACGGGCTGGGCGTATTCCCGGCAGCGGACTACGACCCCGCGCCCGCATTGCGGCAGGTACGGGTGCCCGTGCTGGCGCTGTGGGGCGACCACGACGTCAAGGTCCCCGCCGCCGAAAGCGCGGCGATCTATCAGCGCGAACTCGCCTCCGCCGGAAACAACTCGGTGACAACACGTTTCGTACCGAACGCCGGACACAATGGCCACCGCACCACCGACGGCTTCGACAAGGTCGGCGGCGACCTGTTCGAGGGCAAGCCCCTGGGCGCTCTCGACCCCGGCTACACCGACGTCATGACCGACTGGATCCACGCCGTCGCCGCCGACCAGCCACCGCCCACCAGCGCAGCCACCCCTCCGCCACAGACGGCCCCCAGCCACGCCCCGGGCGGCCACCCCGGTTTCGAGTACGCGGCCCTAGCGGTACTGCTACTCGGCTTCGCCACCTATCCCCTCTCGGCGCTCGCCCGAATGATTCTGCGCCGCAGGCCATCCGCTGCACATCGAGCAACACGGCGAGCAGTGCAGGTGCTGTCCACTCTCGGCCTGGTGACCACCCTGGGCACCGTGACCTACGTCGTAGCGATCCTGGCAACGGGCGGCAGCCGACCGCCGACCTCCTTCGCCCTCGGCCAACCCCTGCCGTGGCTCCTGCTGCACGGCCTGGCTGTGGCGGTCCCCGCACTCGCCGTGATCCTGGCCCTCTCGGCATGGCGGGCGCGCGCCCAGCTCACCGCACCACTGCGCCGACACACCGTCGTCCTACTCGCAACGGCAACGGCATTCGTGCCGTGGGCACTGCACTGGCAACTGCTCAGCCGATGAGGCCGCGAGCATCAACCCGCCCGTCAGTCTCCGCCGCTTCCGTCACACGCGACAACTTATCCAGGGCGTCACGCGGTTGCCGCAGCGGGTGCAGCCGCGATCAGCCAGTTGCTGAATTCCACGCCCGGCATCGCCCGCCTACTGGGCAGCGCGCTCGCCCTCTCCGTCGACCCGGACGTCGCCGCTGCCCGCCGCCACTTCTGGGAGGACCGATTCGAACGCACCTCCCAGCTGATCACCCGAGCCATCGAACGTGGCGAACTACCCAGCGACGTCGACGCACAGGAACTCATGGAAACACTCGCCGCCCCTTTGTATTTCCGCCTTCTGACCGGCAACCGCCCGCTCGACAACGCGTTCATCACCCGCTGCATCAACCACACGATGGCCCTGTACGGCCGCGCTGACTCAACCGGCCGGACCTAAGCAACGGTCAGAAGTAGGGGACCGATGTGAATTTGTCTGCTGTCGAAGTGAATTGGTTGCCGGTCTGCTGCATCACGGGGTGCGGAGTTCCGCGCGGTGTGCCATCAATTTCCAGATAGTCCGGGTTGAACCAGACCTGCTCAGCCTGGCCGATAACGATGCCGTGGTCGCCGCCGAGATCCAGGCGCGCAATGATGCGGCAGCACATCCATCCGATTCCAGACGACAAGACGGGCCCATACTCCGACGCCTGGTAATCAAGCGGCAAGCCGCTCGCGATCAGCTTCTCGACGGGCCCAGCCGTCGGGAAGTGGGAGTAGCGGGCACCGAGTTTCCACACCGCCTCGAGCTGACCGAATACCGGCACCGACACAGTGAATCCCGCTGCGGTTCGCAGGGTTTCGAAGGTAGACCACTGCTTGTGTACGGCCAGCGCGATCTGCTGCGGCTGTGTGGACACCGAGGTCAGATTCGACACCGGTATCAGGTTCGGGGTCTTGTCCTCGTTCACGGTTCCGATCAGGTACGCGATGCGTGGTGCAAGCAACCGGTGTGCGCGTTCGATCGCATTGTCACTGCCCATCGAGTTCCTTCCTCGGTGTGAACATACGTACGGCCTCGCCGAGCGTGCGCCGGGCCGGCGTGGCGGCGGACCCTGCCAGGTCGTAGCCGATACCGTTCAGCGCGACCTTGACCTGCGGGATGCGTTGTCCGACGGGTATTGCCAGCACTGGCTCCAAGTGCGCCAGCGCAGCATCGGGTCCGGTGAGGTGAAGGTCTGCACGGGCAAGTGTCACCTGTGCGAGGGTGAGTGTGGCCGACCAGGTTTGCGCCGACGTTGGCGCGTACAGGCTGATCACGTTCTCGGCCTCGGACTTTGCGCGTTTCCACTCCCTGAGCTGGGCGTAGGTGGTCGCGTCGTAGTAGTGCTGGCGGGCAAGGGAGAACGCGAAGACCGGCCCCAAGTCGGTCAGGCTCTCATGCTCGGGCAACCGGTCGCGTTCGCGACGTGCGGCATCCATGGCTGCCACCGCCGCGGCGCGGTTGCCGACTTGCGAATGGGCGCGAGCGACGAGACCGGACAGCCGGATATGTGAAATTCCCCGTGGAGTAACGGCTTTGCCGGCTTCCTCGAGCACCCGGCCAGGGCGTTCCCACCAGGACGCGATCATTGCGCGCGTGCAGTACACCCAGTTCTCGAGAGAACGGTGACCAGCCAGCTTGGCGAACGTGGCAGCCGAATCGGTTTGGATCATCGCCGCGTGCGGCTCGGACAGATCGTGCGACACCGATGCCAGCAGAGTGCAGGTGGCAGCGAGCAACACATAGAGCTGCTGGAGATCGGTGAGCCTGCCGGCATGCTGGATTACCGCGGCGAGTCGGTCGCGGAGCACAGTCAGATCGACGAATATCCGATCGAGGTCGGGGCAGAGCACGTAATCCGTCGCGAGTCGGCGCAGTGTGTCAGCGCACTCGCTCATCGTCGTTGGTTCGACAGCGTGCCGGTCGATTGCGTTGGTCAGCGAAGCCGACTCCCGGGCCGCCCCAAGCACGGCATCACGCAGTCCGGCAACGGCGATCCCCCCGATTCCCAAGGTATGCAGCGCGTCTCGGCGGTTCGTTGGGGCACCTCCTAGGTCCGCTGCGGATACGACCTTGAACAGATCTTGTGCCAGTGCCCGGTCAAATCCTGGGGACTCGGAACGGGGAATGGTGGTTGTTCCCCACAGTACGTCCGCCGTGCGGTCTGCGGGAGGTTGCGGCGCACGAGCCCGCTTGTTGTACAAACCCAGCATTGCCGGATCGCGTACTGCGAACACAGTTTGCAGCGCAAAGCGATAGTGGCGGGGAGGCCAGGTGACATGGCCGGTCAGCAGTCGCCGGATCGATTCTTCGGTATAAAGCCCTGGGCGACCAGTTGCGGCACCGACTGCAGCGTTGACGGCGATCGACTCAGCCCCGGTGCCGGGAGGCGATTAGTGACCATCCTCCGTATCGATCACACTGCAGCCGCAGGCGGCTGGACCGCGATATCGGCACGGGGTGCACCTCATCCAGGATGAATGGAGGGCACCGGCGATGTCATCGTTGACCGAAATCGAGGCGCGGGTACTGGGCACGCTGTCCGGCCTGGACCCCAATCGAACGCTCACGGTGCGGCAGCTGTGCGGCGAGGTTGGGCTCACCGCCGAATCAGCACGTCGAGCACTTCGGGCGCTGTCGCACAGCGGTTTTGCCGCCGCCACCTACCAGAACCCGCCGAACTGGCGTGCCACAAACCACGGCCGGGACGTCATGAATGCGCCGGCGCTCAAGGAATACGTCCGGAAGGACAGCTCCGAGGTTCAAATCCGAGCTGGGCGCGGCCATGTCCACCGATGAACTGAATGCGAACGGCCCCGTCGGGTGGGTGCAGTACCAGGACGGGTCCTGGGCGCGGATCGCGTCGGATGGCTGGGCCGGACCGCCGATCACAGCGGCCGACCTGCTCGGGCTCATCGCCACGGTTGTCGGCCCCGAACCGCTCTCGGTCGATGTCGAGTACTGAATAGAGGAAAACGGAATGCTGCGCAACAAATTCGGATTCATTGCCCTGGCTGCCACCTCGATGGTCGGCAGTGTCATGGCAGTCACCTCCCCGACCGCAGAGGCATGGCCCGGGGTCAACTGGTGTTCGTGGGACTGGACGCCGTTCAGCTCCCCCACGGTTCTGCCGCCGCAGATCACCGGCGAAGGTACCGCGAAGTGCACCGAACCGCCGACCACACACCTGGTGACGTTGGCTCTCGAGTACAAGGAGGGCGACCATTGGGTAGTCGGATCGATGACCGATCCGATTGCCACGATCCCGAGTCCCGATGTCCATTACAAGGTGAGCGCCGCCTGCTACAACGGAACTTGGCGGATGACCGCTCGCATCTCAGGCACGGGAAAGCAGGAGGGCTTCAACTACACCGAGCACTCGGACCCACCAAAAACGGTCGCCACCTGTGAGAATCGGAAGTAGAGGAGCATCGCATGCCCACCGAATCAACCCCGGCCCTGGTGCTGGACCGGGCGAAGGCGCGCGAACTGAGCGACCGAATCCAGGCCATCATGGAGGAGGCATGGCCGTACCTGCGCGGCGCGGGCGAATACGACCATGCTCCCAGCGAGCACCCGGCGATGCGCGCCCTGCACGAAGCAGCGAACGAGCTACATGCGGCCGTGACGGCGCCCGAGCCGCGAACCTACGGTTGACGGCCTCCGCCACTAGTCAATAGCCCCCGCCCACCACGGTTGGGGGCTTCGCCGTGTGCAGGCAACGAACCGCCCATCAAGAGTCAATTCGCACGATCGAGAAGGGAGAACTGGACCGATGAGCAAACTCGCCGAGGGCTACATCGAACCCGACGATGTCGCCGAGGCCCGCCATGAAATCCAGCTCTCGATGGCGCTGGCCAAAGCCGTCTACGATCGGCGAACGGAACTAGGCCTTACGCAAGCAGACCTAGCTGCCCGCGCCGGCCTGACCCAAGCGAAGATTTCACGCATCGAGGGCTCCGATACCGTGCCCACACTCCCCCTTCTCGCCAAGCTCGCCGAAGCGCTGGACGCCACACTCAACATCGCACTCGATGCCGACCACACCAGCGTGCGCTTCGCCGGTCACCACACCGACGCAGCCTGAACGCCGAATTGACCGGCGCGGCTGGATGTTCAGCGACAGCGGACGCATGAAAAAGGCCCCTCACCTGTAGGTGAGGGGCCTTTTCGGTGGAGCTGCCGGGAATCGAACCCGGGTCCTCCGCCGCATCTCCAGGGCTTCTCCGTGTGCAGTTCGCTATGCCTCTGCTCGGATCTTCCGGTCACGCGAACAAGCCGGAATGACGATCCCAGTCGCTGTTAGATGTCCCATCCGACGCCGCGACCGCGCCGGACGGTAGAGCCCTCTAGCTGATGCCAGGGACCGGGTCGAGGGCGAACCCGGGCTGACAGACACGCTTCGTTGCTTAGGCAGCGAGAGCGTAGTCGCGCTGATTGGAATCGGCGCTTATAGGGTTACAGCGACGCTTATACGGTGGTCTCCTGCCTGCACCGACACGCTTCCCCTGAATCAACGTACGCAGTCGAAACCGTTCAGCCCCGTCTGTGTTCAACGATTCAGTTGAACTTCCCGGCTCTCACCGGGCTACCTATCCTAACACCGAACAAACCTTGGTTCATTCCATTAACGCGCCACCGACCGGGGCGCTTCCGGTCAGCCGCGCATGCCCTTGATGCGGCGGCCGAGTTCGCGGGTGACCTCGCGCTCGGCGTCGCGTCGGGCCAGGTCCTGGCGCTTGTCGTAGTCCTGCTTACCCTTGGCGAGAGCCAGTTCGACCTTGACCTTGCCGTCGGAGAAGTACATCGACAGCGGGACCAGCGTGAGACTGGACTCCTTGGTCTTGCCGAGCAGCTTGTCGATCTCGCGGCGGTGCAGCAGCAACTTCCGGGTGCGGCGCGGGGCGTGGTTGGTCCAGGTGCCGTGGCCGTACTCGGGGACGTGCAGACCGCGCAGCCACACCTCGCCGTCGTCGATGGAGGCGTAGGCGTCGACCAGCGAGGCCTTGCCCTCGCGCAGGCTCTTCACCTCGGTGCCGACCAGCGCCACGCCGGCCTCGAACGTCTCGAGGATCGCGTAGTTGTGCCTCGCCTTCTTGTTGCTGGCGATGACCTTGCGCCCCTTTTCCTTCATGTCTCCTCTATCGTCCCGTCGCCGGCCGGAATTCCCGACCAGCTTACGGATGCTTGCGCCGCGTTCCGGTGGCCGGGACGCGCTCAGCCCGGATGACGCGGCCCGGCGTTAGTCATGAACCGGCGCTGTCGTGATCCAGTTCACTCTGACCGCGCCACGCTCGCCGAAACGGGCTGCCATACCAACGCTAGTCGGCTCGACCCTGAGGCGCGCGTTCCGCACGCAGCTCGGAGGCCGCGTCCTGATGAGCAGGGGCCTCGCCGCCCGCGGCCGGGTTGGGCTGCCCCACACCGGTATTGATCAGATTGCGCAGGCTCCCGCCGAGATAGCCGCCCCAGGCGTTGGAGCACACGTCGTAGCACTCGTACTGCGGGACCAGACCCACATGGGTGAAGTGAACCTCTGCCCCGCCCTCCTTCTCGGCGATCTCGAAGATGATCTCGGTGCCCTTCCATTCGGCCTGGTCTTCGATGAAGTTGAAGTAGTTGTCCACGACCAGCCACGCCACCTTGCGTCCGGGCACCAGTTCCGTGACGCGGATCGTGCAGCGGTGAACATCCTGGTAGCGATGGACGAACTCGCCGCCGACCTGGTCGGTGACGCCCGCCGCGTCCTCGGACCACCAGCCGCGAACGTTGACGATGCCCTCGAAGGCATCCTGGGGAGTCCGATCCACTGAGAACGTGGTGGTGAAGTGTTGCTCCGATTCCGCTTGCATCATGCAAGTGAGCTTAGCCACTCAGACTTTCATGATGCAAGCAAAACCAGCCTCAGACGTTCTCGCGCGAGTCGAGAACGACCTTGGCGCCCGGGGTCGCGGCCACCTGCAGGGTGCGCAGGCGCAGCAGGACCGGGTTGTCGGTGAGCAGCTTGGCCGTGTTGGCCAGCGACCGCAGGGCGGCGGCCTCGGCGCGGGCGCGCTCGAGCTCGGCGCGACCACGCTCGCGGGCCAGGACCGTCTCGAGGGCGGCCTTGCGGAGCTCGCCCGGGAGCATGAGGTCCTTGGCGCGCACGGCGTCGACCCGGATACCGAGCCGCTCCACCGCGGCCGCGACCGTCGCGGTGCCGCTGCCGAGCAGGGCGCGGTCGACGATCAGCTCGTCGAGGGTGCGGGCGGCCACGAGATCGCGGGCGACCTCCTGCACCGCGCCGTAGAGCACGACCTCGGCGCTCTGAGCGGCGGTGGTGAAGGCGACCGGGTCGGTCACCACCCAGTCGGCGGCGAAGCTCGCGCGCAGCGACAGGCCGTCCGCGGTCAGCAGCTCCTGGCCGAGGACCTGCAGCACCCGCGGGCGGATATCGACGGTGACCAGCGTGCAGCGCTTGGCGTCATAGCGGTGACGGCCCGGCTCCAGCGTCTGAACCAGGATGCCGTCGCGGTACAGCAGGGTGCGCTGCCAATCCATGACAGTCACATACGTCTTCGTGAAAATCGTCTTCATAGTCATTCCCAATCTCCTTCCCTCACTTGGCATCAGGCACGACCGGACACGCCCTGCTCGATCACGGCACGCGGCGGGAGCCTCCCCCGTCCGGGACGGGGAGCTCGCAGAGCCTCGATGCCGCGTACGACCGAACAGGGCGCATCACGTCAAGGAGTCGAACCTCGGCAGATGGAATCTGCGTCACCAGGGAGTGGCCACACCCGATACGGGGAACGCGGCCGGAGATTCCGGTGCGCCCCTTGGTAGCGGCCCAGATCAAAGGTAGCCAGCGCATCGTGATGCGCGCCAATGATTTTCCGGGGGTGCGAGAAAAGCCGGGGATCGCGTGGGGAACCCTGAAATGCGAAAAGGCCCTTCAGTTTTCACTGAAGGGCCTTTCACAGTAGTCCCGACGGGATTTGAACCCGCGCTACCGCCTTGAGAGGGCGGCGTCCTAGGCCGCTAGACGACGGGACCAGGTCGCTCGCTGCGATCCGTGGACCGCGGCAGCTCCGAAAGCTTATCGTGCCGTCGCCCAGCAACCAAATCGCCTGCTGACGGCTGTGCGCGAGCTCACGAGCGCTGCGCCGCCGCCGGGCGCGATCGACTCGTCGGGGCCTCGTCGCGCCAGCCGCGCTCGTAGATCACCGCGAGCTTGTTGTCGAACTGCGGTCCGATCAGATCGTGGGCGGCGGCCCATGTATAGGGATCGCTGTGGTCGGTGAGGGTTTCTCTGTCGCAACAGGGTTCAAGAAGCTCTGTGTGTGTTCATTGCCCGGTCGGGTACGCGGGCTGCCCGTGGACCACCTCGTCGACCAGGTTCGTCCACTCGATCGCGCACATGCTCAGCGCTCGCCAGGCCGCGTGAACGACTTGCTCATCTCTCTCGGATCCCAGTACCGCAATCGCGTTCACATGGGCCAGCGCCATCCGGTCGACAGCCTCGCCGAGTGACTTGTCGCAGTCGGCGACGAACGGGGCATTGCGCAACACCCAGAGGTCGATCCAGCCGACGAGCGCCAGGCATGTACCCGCAAAACCAGGCAACTCGGGCTGGTTGTGGTGTGCCAGCCGCAGTTTGGACAGCGCCCGTGCGTACCGGGTGACCGGATGCGCGCTCGACGTATCTCCGATACGGCCGCAAACCGCGGCGAACAACTCATGCCAGTCCGGCAGGACCGGCCACAACGTCTGGTCGTCGCCGGTGATGCTGTGCAAGTCTTCGAGGGATACCACGAGATTGGTCGGTCCATGTGCCACGGCCTCGCTCATTCCCCCGGAGCTCATCGCAAGAGCACAGGCAGGCGGTTGTGCCCTTGGGCGATGAATCCGTTGGCAATGCCGAGTTCGTCGGGTGAGACGGCGAGTTTCATTCTCGGAAATCGCTCGAAGAGTGCGGGAAGGGCGACACGTGCTTCCATCCGGGCCAAGGGTGCACCCACGCAGCGGTGGGCACCCCACCCGAACGCAAGATGGTCCTTGTTCGAGCGCGTGGGGTCGAACCGATTCGCGCTCTCGCCGTGGACTTTCGGGTCCCGGCCGGCACCGGCATAGCTGACAAGGATCAGCTCGCCCTGCTTGATCGCCACACCACCGAGCGCGAAATCGTGCACCGCGTAGCGCAGTGGGACGTGCACGGCCGGGGACTTGTATCGCAGGGTTTCTTCGATCACTGCATCCCAGCTCAGACTGCCGTCGAGCACGTCGTTTCGATGGTCGGGGTTGGTGAGCAGCAGGAATGTCGCCTGGTCGATGAGGTTCACCGACGTCTCGTGCCCAGCGTTGATCGTCAGATACAACGTCCCGACTAGTTCCTCTACGGTGAAATCCTCTTCCGGATTGTCGACGTAGTTGGTGATGAGAGTGCTGGTCATGTCGTCGCCGCGGTCGTTCCAGCGGTATCCGACCAGGTCCTGCAGGAGCCCGATCATCTCTTCGTAGTTGGCGGTCGCTGCCTGTTCGCTTGCTGTGATGTCGAAGATGCCGTCGACGCACTTGCGCAGTGGAGTTGCCAGCGTCTCAGGTACTCCCATGAGCTCGTTGATCACGCGCAGGGGCAGCGGGTAGGCGAAATGCTCGCGGATGTCCACAGGGTCGCCCACTGCCATGAGGTCCAGGTTCGTCACCAGCTCGTGGGCGATTGCCTGGATGCGGGGCTCCAGCGCCGCGGTGCGCTTCGCCGTGAATGCTGCCGCCATGGGTTTGCGGAGTCGATGGTGGTCGGGTCCGTAGGTGGTGAACATGCTGGGTGTATCCACCCAGTGCAGAAGCGGGAAGTCCTTGCCGATTTCCCCATTCCGGAACGCGGGCCAGTGCTGGCGTGGGTCCTTGGAAACTTCAGAGCCGGACAGGATTTCTTTGAGCATGGCGGCGTCGGTCACGTACCACGCGGACAGTCCTCCCGGCAGCGTGACCTGGGTGACTGGGCCTTGTGCCCGGGCACGGGCGATCGTCGCCTGGATATCCCAGCTTTCGGGGTCGAGGGCGATGGGGCAGGCGTCTTGCATGGAGGCTCCGATACTTGTCTGCGCCAGCGGATTTCGGGTGGGCTACCGATGTCTGGTCGGAGTGTTGGGATGGAAGGTGACCGGCAGCGCGGCCAGGGCCCGGTGGAACGGCCCTGGCCGCCAGACCAGCTCGGGCGCGGCTACCGCCAGAGACATTTCCGGGATCCGGTCGAGCAGCTGGTCGATCGCGTCGTGCGCGATCAGGTACCCCAATGTCCGTGCGGGGCAGGCGTGCGGGCCGGTACCGAACGCCAGATGCGACCGGTTGCCGGTGAGGTCGCCGGTCCGGATATCCGGGTCGTGGTTGCAGGCGGCCATGCTGATCACGACCGGCTGATGCGCCGGCAACCAGACATCGCCGAGCAGCACTGGCAACCGGGGGTAGGTGATGCAGTAGTTCGCCATCGGCGGATCGTTGAACAGCACCTCATCAAGCGCGTCCTGGGTCGAGAGCGAGCCGCTGAACAGCCCACTGCCGAATCGGTCGTCGGTCAGCATCGTCAGCAAAGCGGTGGTGATCAGGTTTTGTGGCGGGCTGCTGCCGGCCGCATACAGCAACACCAGCTGGTGCAGCACCTCTTCATCGGACAGTCCGACCGGATGCGCGATAAGTGAGCTGGTGATGTCAGAGCCGGGTCGCCGCGTTTGATCCAGATGAGTTCTTGCAGTGCCGCCAGCAGAATCCGGGTGCCGTCGGCAGCGTCAGCGCCGCTGTCCAACATTCGCGCTGCCCCGATCGCCGCGCGCTCGCTGATCTCGGGGTCGCAGCCGAGCAACGAATTGAGTACGTCGATGGTGACCGGCTTCGCGTACTGGCTCACCACATCGCAGTGCCCGACGGTGGAGAAGGCATCGATCAGCGGCTCGGCGCTATCCTCGACGATCTCGTGTATCCGGTGCAGATCGATACCGCTGAGAGCAGCGGTGATCGGCAGTCGGTATCGCTGGTGGTCGGCACCGGCGCTGCGTATCGCGTTCGGCCGCGACTCCATCATGGGCCGGACCGGGCACTCGGCGGGAACACCGAGTTCCCACATGCTCGGATCGGCGGGGAATCGGTTCTCATCGTGCAAGATTCGCACCGCCAGCCGATATCCGAGCACCAGAGTCGCGGGGACGCCCGGCGCCAGGTCCACGGGTGCCAGCGCGCCGTATCTCTGACGCATAGCCCGGTAGTGGCTGTGTGGGTCGGCCGCGAACGCCTCGGTGTAGAGCGCGACGCGGGGGGCGCCGTTGCCCCCCGCGTTCCCCGCCGCCGCCGGAACTGATAGTGATGGAATGTCGTTCAACACTGGTTCCTTCGGTGCCTCTCAAAGTCCGCATCGGTCGGTAGAACCCTGCCGGTGCCGCCTCCTCGGGGCATGGACGACGCTAACCGTGAAATACGGGACATTTCTGGCAAGTTTGTGGCGGTTTTTGGCAAGGCGGGTCCGCCGTCGGCCAAGGTTCTGATCCGGTCATGACGTCGATCCAGGCGCGCAGCTACCCCGTGGTCACGGACACGAAAAATGGGGAATACTGTTGTCCAGCAACAGCATTCCCCTCATTCGCGGAGTGTCTATCCGAGTAGCCGTTCGCGCATCTGCTGTGGGGTCAGCTCGAAACGGCGTTGAAAGGCTGAGCTGAACCGGCGCACCGAGGAATAGCCCGCGGCCTCGGCGATCCGGCCTATCTCAATGGCCCCGGGGTAAGACAGTCGCTCACACGCACGCTCGAGACGGATATCTCGCAGCAGCACAGCGGGCGTGACACCGTCCGTTTTCGTCAGGGCGGTGTAGAGCGTTCTCCTGGAGACTCCACACATCTGGGCAACTGCATCGGGTGTCAATCTGAGGTCGTCGGCCAGACCTTCCATTGTTTCCCTGGCCCGCGCAGCCACAAACGCATACCTTTGCTCCGGGAGCGCCTCGGTGCGATCGAGCAGCCCATCGAGCAGGGAGAGCGTGCTGCGGTATGCGACACGGAAGTCGTGCGCGTTCCACATCCTATGGTTGGCGTGGAGCTGATTGATCTGGTTCACCAGCATCGGGAGCAAAGGGCGGCGGGCATCCAGCGCGAGAGGCGCATTATCGGCCAGGTCTCCATTGACCAAACGCCGTGGAACGGTCATGATCAGCGATTCCAGCGGTTCATCCTGCCGCATGACCAAGGGCAGATCCCAGCGGATGAACGCGACTTTTCCCGGCCCGACAATCTCGGCTTGGTCGCCCTGCCCGAGCTTGAACTCCCCACGTACCGGCACCAGGACGCGATAGCCGTCGTCGCCGTCGCCCTGGGCATCGCGGGCGGTTCGACGGTAATGCACGGAGCCCGAAGAGAACCGCACGATTTGCAGGTCGCCGGCTGCCTGGGCAAGTGTCTTCCAACCGAAGTCGCTGCCGGCTTCTCGAGCGCTGAAAGCCAAGCCGACACTGCCCTGCCGACGCTGCAGGTAGTCGCGCCAGTGGTCTCTGCGCTCGGCCGCCGTAGCGGACTCCGCCGGCGACTCCTCATCCCACCAATAATCCGAATTCACGGGTTCGTTCCTCTTCCCCCACGCCCCCCAAAAAAGCCTTCACAACATAGCAATCAGCTACGCGCACCGCACCGCACCGCACTATTGCCTTCCGTGGCGGCACCGGACCTTAGGTATGTCTCATGAACTGGTCATTGGGGGCAGGCGCACCGATCTTGGGCCGTCGGGTGGCACGTCCGCGTCTCGTCGAATGTGCTTGTCCGGCGGGCCTGCCCGGAGCCGGTACGCACCGACGAACTCGCCGGCCTCTTCGGCCGAAGCAAGCACCTGGATCTGGGCCTCCTCGGTGGGGCCCCGGCCGCCCGCGAGTGCGCGAGGATCTCGGCCGCGACCTTCGGCGGGTGGTGCTTCATCGCGGCGACCGACCTACTGGTAGTCCGGCGGGAGGTCGTCGAAGTCCGGCGGGACCTCGTCGGGCCAGGGGATGTCGTCGGTGGCAGCGAAGGTGGCCGGGGCCGGGCGGGCGGCCCGCTCGGCACCTTCGAAGCGCGAGCCACCGCGCGGTTCAGAGGCTGACCGTCGCGAGACTGCAGGCCGTGCGGCAGCGGTGGCCGCGGGTGCCGGCTCGGAAATCGTTGTGGACGCGATGGTTCCGGGCGATTCGGCGGAGCCGCCCGCGCCGGCGATCACCTCGAGCACGCCTTCGCCGTACTTCGCGCGCTTGTTCTCGCCGATCCCGGAGATGCCCGCGAGGTCGGAGAGACTGGCGGGTTTGCGGGTCGCGATGTCGCGGAGGGTGGCGTCGTGGAAGACGACGTAGGCGGGGACGCCCTGTTCCTTGGCGGTGGCTGCGCGCCAGGCGCGCAGCTTCTCGAACAGGTCGGTGTCGGACTTGCCGAGGTCGCCGGCGGCGAGGCGGGAGGCCTTGGCGGGCTTGGCGGTTCGGCCGGCCTTGGCGCGTTCGGGCTCGCGGCGGAGCATGACCTCGCGCTTCTCGAACAGCACCTGGTTGCTGGCCTCGGTGAGGGTCAGCACGCCGTAATCGCCGTGCACGGCCAGCAGGCCCTGGGCGAGTAGCTGCCGGACCACACCGCGCCATTCGATATCGCGCAGTTCGGTGCCGATGCCGAACACCTTGAGCTCGTGGTGGGCGTGCTGCTCCACCTTGGGATTGCGCTTGCCGATCAGGATGTCCACGATGTGGCCCGCGCCGAAGCTCTGCCCGCGTTCGCGTTTCAGCCGCAGCACGGTGGAGAGCACCTTCTGCGCGGGCACGGTGCCGTCCCAGGATTCGGGCGCGTTGAGGCAGGTGTCGCAGTTGCCGCAGCGCTCACCCTGCTGACCGAAGTAGGCGAGCAGCTGGACGCGGCGGCACTGCACGGTCTCGCAGAGCGCGAGCATGGCGTCCAGGTGCAGTTGCAGCTGACGGCGGTGCATGGCGTCACCGTCGGAGGAGTCGATCATCTTCCGTTGCTGCACAACGTCACTGAGGCCGTACACCATCCAGGCGGTGGACGGCTGGCCGTCACGCCCGGCGCGGCCGGTCTCCTGGTAGTAGCCCTCCACCGATTTGGGCAGATCCAGGTGGGCGACGAAACGCACGTCCGGCTTGTCGATGCCCATGCCGAAGGCGATGGTGGCGACCACCACCAGGCCGTCCTCGCGCAGGAACCGCGACTGGTTGGTCGCGCGGGTGCGATTGTCCAGCCCCGCGTGATACGGGACGGCTTCCACACCGTTCGCGGACAGGAACGCCGCGGTCTTCTCCACCGAATTGCGCGACAGGCAGTACACGATGCCCGCGTCCCCGGCGTGCTCGTTCTGGATGAACGACAGCAGCTGGTGTTCGGCCCGGTTCTTGCCCTCGATCCGGTACTGGATGTTGGGCCGGTCGAAGCTGGCCACGAAATGCTTCGCGCCGCGCCCCTCGGGCAGATCGAGCCGTTCGGCGATCTCCTTGCGGGTGGCCTCGGTGGCGGTGGCGGTGAGCGCGATGCGCGGCACGTCCGGCCAGCGCTCGTGCAGCATCGACAGGCCCAGATAGTCGGGGCGGAAGTCGTGGCCCCACTGCGACACACAGTGTGCCTCGTCGATGGCGAACACCGAGATCTTGCCGCGGTCGAGCAGCTGGGCGGTGGATTCGAGCCGCAGCCGCTCGGGCGCGAGGTAGAGCACGTCCAGCTCCCCCGCCACGAATTGCGCCTCGACGGTGCGCCGTTCGTCGGGGAACTGCGTGGAGTTCAGGAACCCGGCCCGCACGCCCACCGCGGTGAGCGCATCGACCTGGTCCTGCATGAGCGCGATCAGCGGCGAGACCACCACACCGACACCCGGCCGCACCAGCGCCGGGATCTGATAACACAGCGACTTGCCGCCACCGGTGGGCATGAGCACCAGGGCGTCGCCGCCGGAGATCACCTGTTCGACGATCTCCCGCTGCGGTCCGCGAAAATTGTCGTATCCGAACGTCTTTCGCAAAACCTGGTGTGCCGGATCACTTCCGGCATCACCCAGGTTCCCGTCAATGGTCTCGACCTCCGGCGCACTCACGACGGCAATCCTACGGACACCATCCGACGCACGGACCCCGCTACAAAACTTCGCACTCTCACTCGCGCACGTAATACCGCAACGCGACATAGGCGGTGAGAGCGGCGAATCCGATACCGATCGGCGTGACGATCATGGCCACGGACGCGATGTCGTCGCCGGTGATCCGCGGCAGCACCTGATCGTTGAACAGCGATCCCAGCGCCCGGTTGATGACCAGCGGCTGCGCGATGAACAGACCGCCCACGGCCAGCACGGATCCCACCAGCGCGGCCAGCACGGCTTCCAGCAGGAACGGCAGCTGCGTGTACCACCGGGTGGCACCGACCAGCCGCATGATGCCGACCTCGGTCCGCCGCGCCAGCGCCGCCACCTGCACCATGTTGGCGATCAGCATCAGGGCAGCCAGCGCCTGCAAAGCGGCCAATCCGAAGGCGGCGTTGCGCAATCCGACGAAGAAGCTGACCAGTCGGTCCACGATGTCCATGTCATTGAGCACAGTCATGACGCCGGGCCGCAGCGAGAAGTCGTCGTAGATGGACCGGTACTTGGTCACGTCGTCGAGCTTCACCCGGAACGACGCGGGCAGCCCGTCCTTGCTCACCTCGTCGGCGAGCCCCGGCTGATCCTTGAAGGTGGTCTCCTTGACCTCCTTCACCGCGTCCGCGGCATTGATGTACTGCACGTTCGCGACATAGTCGTGCTTCTTCAGATCCGCCATGAGCGACGCGCACGGCTGCCCGGTGCAGTCCGGGTCGGTCTTCGACACCTGGTCGTCGAGGTAGAGCCGGATCTCCACGCGCTGGACGTAGTAGTCCTGGATCTTGTCCGCCATCCGGACCGCCAGCAGGCCGCCGCCGAGCATGGTCAGCGACACCGCGGTGGTGAGGATCATGGCGATGGTCATGGTGACGTTGCGGCGCAGGCCGGTGAAGACCTCGCTGAACAGGAATCCCGCGCGCATTACCGGCCCACCCCGTAGACGCCCATCTCTTCGTCGCGCACGATGCGCCCGCGATCGAGTTCGACCACGCGCCGGCGCATGGCGTCGACGATGGTGTTGTCGTGGGTGGCCATGACCACCGTGGTTCCGGTGCGGTTGATGCGTTCGAGCAGCGTCATGATGTCCTGGCTGGTCTCGGGGTCGAGGTTGCCGGTCGGTTCGTCGGCCAGCAGTACCAACGGCCGATTCACGAAGGCGCGCGCGAGTGCCACGCGCTGTTGTTCACCGCCGGAGAGCTCGCCGGGCAGGCGGTCGGCCTTACCGGCCAGACCGACCATGTCGAGGGCCTCGGGCACCGAGCGATTGATGAATGCTCGCGATTTGCCGATCACCTCCAACGCGAAGGCCACGTTCTGTTCCACGGTCTTCTGCTGCAGCAGCCGGAAGTCCTGGAACACGCAGCCGATGCGCTGGCGCAGTTTGGGGACCTTGCGCCCGGGCAGCCGGTCGACTCGGAAGTCGGCGACCCACACCTCACCGGCGGTCGGCTTCTCGTCCTTCAACAGCAGTCGCATGAACGTGGACTTTCCGGAGCCCGAGGGCCCGATAACGAAGACGAACTCGCCCTTTTCGATATCGACGGAGACATTGTCCAGCGCCGGCCGCGTCGAGGTCTGATACGACTTGGTGACGTTGCGCAGGGTTATCACGGGGAGCCAGTGTAGCCAGGGCGGGCGCGCCGCCGACTACACCGCGCGGGCGCGGAGTCAGCGCCGCGGGTGCTCGGATGTGTTTGGCAGATAGTTGCTGAGCACGGTGTTCACCATCGGCGGGGTGCTCTTGGGCTCATGTCCGGTGGGCTTGACGAGGATGTAGAGCACGAGGGTGGCGACCCACACGGCCATCAGGATCGCCGTGGACTTACGGATTCTATTGGTCGGCACCGACACTGAGACCCTCCCGGCGCAGTGCCGCGGCCACCCGCACCCGCAACTCGCGCCCGACTTCGAACTGTTTGCCCGGTAGCGTCCGGGCCACCATCTTGATGTTCATCTGATTGACGGTGAGATCTTCGACACCCATCACGCTCGGCTCGTCCAGCAGCAGCGCCTTGAGCTTGCGGTCGGAGAACGCCTTGGTCCCGACTTCGCGCAGGACTTCGTTGACCTTGTTGATGTCGGCGGTGGCGGGGACCGGCACGTCGATCGCGGCCCGCGCCCAATCCTTGGACAGGTTGGTCACTTTCACGATCTGACCGTTGGGAACGATGACCACTTCACCGTCGGCGCTGCGCAGCGTGGTGATACGCAGCGTGACATCCACCACCGTACCCTCGGCCTCCGCCGAGTTCCCGCTCACCGCGATCCGCACGACATCACCGAAGCCGTACTGCCGTTCGGTGATCAGGAAGAAGCCGGCCAGCAGATCCTGCACGATGCGCTGCGCACCGAAGCCCAGCGCCGCGCCCAGCACCGCCGCGGGGGCGACCAGACCGCCGAGTTCGAAACCCAAGCGCCGCAGCACTTCCAGGGAGACCAGGAAGTAGACGAGGGACAGCACCACCCAGGTGATGACCTGCGCCAGCGCGTGCCGATGCTTGCTCGCCTCGGACCGCACCAGCGAGTCGCTGCTGTGGAATCCGGCGTCGATCCGCCGGGTGATCCGGTCCCGCACATAGTTCGCGCCCCGGCTGAACAGCATCGTGCCGACAACCAGGAGCACGATCTCCAAACCGCTGGATCGCAGCCAGTTTCCGAGCTCTGAATTCATAGCGCCTCCGCTCCGCCCCGCCGACAGCGGAGCGGCAAGCCGAGTTGATCCGATCAGTCCTAGTTCGCCGGCTGCTCTTTCATGCGCCAGCGGATGCCCGCTTCGATGAAGGCGTCGATGTCGCCGTCGAGCACAGCGGAGGGGTTGTTGACCTCGTAGTTGGTGCGCAGGTCCTTGACCATCTGGTACGGGTGCAGCACGTAGGAGCGCATCTGGTTGCCCCAGGACGCGCCCTCGTTGGTCTTGAGCGCGTCCATCTGGGCGCGTTCTTCCTGCCGCTTGCGCTCGAGCAGCTTGGCCTGCAGCACGCGCATGGCCGAGATCTTGTTCTGCAGCTGCGACTTCTCGTTTTGACAGGTGACGACGATGCCGGTCGGGATGTGGGTCAGGCGCACCGCGGAGTCGGTGGTGTTGACCGACTGGCCGCCGGGGCCCGAGGAGCGGTAGACGTCGACCCGGATCTCGCCTTCGGGGATCTCGATGTGGTCGGTGGTCTCGACGACGGGCAGCACTTCGACCTCGGCGAAGGAGGTCTGGCGGCGGCCCTGGTTGTCGAACGGGCTGATACGGACCAGTCGGTGCGTGCCCATTTCGACGGACAGCGTGCCGTACGCGTACGGCACCTTCACCGCGAAGGTCGCCGACTTGATGCCCGCCTCTTCCGCGTACGAGGTGTCATAGATCTCGACCGGGTACTTGTGCCCCTCGGCCCAGCGCACGTACATGCGCATCAGCATCTGCGCCCAGTCCGCGGCGTCCACACCACCCGCGCCCGAGCGAATGTTGACCAGCGCCTCACGCTTGTCGTACTCGCCCGACAGCAGGGTCCGGACTTCCATCGCCTCGACGTCGGCGTGCAGGGCGGACCGCTCGGCATCGGCGTCGGCGAGCGCCGCGACCTGGTCCGCGCCCTCCTCGGCCTCGGCCAGCTCGTAGAGCACCGGCAGGTCCTCGAGCCGCTGCCGCAGGTCCTTGACCCGCCGCATCTCGGCCTGCGCGTGCGACAGCTCGCTGGTCACGCTCTGGGCGTGCTCCTGGTTGTTCCACAGCTCCGGATCGGCCGCCTGGTGTTCCAGTTCGTCGATGCGGCGAGCCAGCTCGTCGATATCGAGCACCGACTCGATGGTCTTCAGAGTCGTGTCGAGTTCGGCCAGATCAGCGGAGACGTCAGGATGCACAGTTATCGAATCTACCGTCCCGCCGCACGGGGCCATAACTTCGGCGGCCGCGCCACGGCAGGCTCAACCAGCGACGGCGCGCAGGCCACCCGGGCGGCGGCCCACCAGGCGGTCGAGCGCGGTCGCGGTGGCGTCGTCGGCCGGGAGGTAGACCATCAGGTACTGGTCGTCATCGGCCGACAGGTTCAGGGTTTCGTAGGCCAGGCGCAGGGGCCCGGCTTCGGGGTGGGCGAGGCGGCCGACGCCGTTGGTGTCGGGCAGGCCGGGGATGGTGTCGAGGCGACGGGTGAATTCGGGGCCGACCGTGGTGGCGAGCTCCTCGACGAGCGCGTTGACGAAGGGGTCGGCGCGGCCGGGGCCTTGTTTGAGGGTGGCGACGACCTTGTCGGCCTTGTGTTCCCAGTCCGGGTAGACCTCGCGGGCCCGCGGGTCGGACAGGACGTAGCGCGCGTAGCTCCCGGGCAGCCCGCCATCGAGCAGACCGGTCGGCTCGAACAGGGCGCGGTAGCCGTCGGTCACCGCGAGGATCTCGCTGAGGCGGTTCATCAATGCGGCGGGCGCGGGTTCGAGCTGGTCGAGCATGGCCCGCACGGCCGGGCGGACACGGCGGTTGGGCCCGGAACCGCCGCGGCAGTTGAAGTTCGGATCGCCGGCCTTGGCGAAATTGAGCAGATGCACCCGCTGTGCCGGGCTCAGGCGCAGGGCGTCGGCCAGCGCGATCAGCACCGATGCGGACGGGTGCCGGTCGCGGCCCTGCTCCAGGCGGGTGAGGTACTCCACGGAAACGCCCGCGAGCGTGGCCAATTCGGACCGCCGCAGCCCGGGGGTGCGACGGCGCGGCCCGGCCGGCAGCCCGGCCTCGGCGGGCGTGACCGCCTCCCGGCGCAGGCGCAGGAACAGTCCCAGCTCGTTCTCACTCACGTTTCGACGGTAACAACGGTCGCACCCGCGAGGGTGACCCTGCCACTACCACTCTCAGCGTGGCCTCCCTAACGGTCTCGCCCACTCGCAGAGTTGATCTCAGCGCGGCCGACCGGTCGCCACGGATTCTCGAGGAGACCCTCATGACCAGCACGTCCTTGCGCCTCGCGGTGATCATCGGCAGCGTCCGGGAGGGTCGCTTCGGACCGGTGGTGGCCGACTGGTTCGCCGCGCGGGCCCGCACCCACGGCGCGTTCGAGGTGGATGTCATCGATCTGGCCGACTACAACCTGCCGCACGAACTGCCCGCGGTCTCGCCGCTGATGGACCCGCACCCGGTGCGCCCGGGCCGGGGTGACGAGCTGGCCGCGCGCCTGGCCGCGGCCGACGCCTTCGTGGTCGTCACCCCCGACATCAACCGCAGCTTCCCGGCGTCGTTGAAGACGGCAATCGACTGGCACTTCACCGAATGGGACCGCAAGACCGTCGGATTCGTGGGCTACAGCGGCAAGTCGGGGGGCCTGCTGGCGATCGAAGGGCTGCGCGCGGTCTTCAACGAACTGAACGCGCACACGGTGAAGGAATACGTTTCCTTCCCGCGATACTTCCTGCTGTTCGACGAGTCCGGCGCGCTTCGCGAACCCGCCGAATTCGACGATTCCGCCGAGCGTCTGCTCACCCAACTCCACTGGTGGGCAACGGCCCTCGCCTCCGCCCGTCAGGCCGCCGTCCCCGCCTGACCGTCGAGTGGTACGCCGTTGAGAGAATTTCGGGCAAATCCCCTCACCGGTGTCCCGATGCCCGGTTCGGGACGTGGGACACCCGGCGTTAACTGGGGAGGACTAACGTGCTCGGCGTGACCGGATACTCCGCTGACCTGGAACTTGCGCTGAGGCTGGCCGACGCGGCCGATGTGATCACCCGTGAGCGGTTCGGGGCGCTCGACTTGAAGATCGATTCGAAACCGGACCTGACGCCGGTGTCGGACGCGGATCTGGCGGTCGAGCGGATGGTGCGCGAGGTGCTCGCGGCGGAACGCCCGCTGGATCTGGTGCTCGGTGAGGAATTCGGCGGGGATGCCGAGTTCAGCGGGCGGCAGTGGGTGATCGACCCGATCGACGGGACCAAGAATTTCGTGCGCGGCGTGCCGGTGTGGGCCTCGCTCATCTCGCTGCTCGAGGACGGCGTGCCGGTGGTGGGCGTGGTGAGCGCGCCGGGGCTGTCGCGACGCTGGTGGGCGGCGGCGGGCCAGGGCGCCTGGGCCACCTTCGAAAAGGGTGAGCCGAAGGCCATTTCGGTGTCGGCGGTGGCGGAGCTGGGGGCGTCGAGTCTGGCGATCTCGAGCCTGTCGGGCTGGCGCGCGATCGGGCGCCGGGCCAAGCTGATCGCGCTCACCGACGAGGTGTGGCGGGTGCGCGGATACGGCGATTTCTACGGGTACGCGCTGTTGGCGGAGGGTGCGGTCGACATCGTCACCGAGCCGGAGCTCTCGCTGTGGGACATGGCCGCGCTCGACATTCTGATTCGCGAGGCGGGCGGCACGTTCACTTCCCTCGACGGTAAGCCGGGCCCGCACGGCGGTAGCGCGGTGGCGACCAATTCGCATCTGCAGGACCAGGTGCTGGCGGCCCTGCAGGCCTGATTCGAAGATCTTCGACGGGGATACCCGGCGCGGGCTGCGGTCCCGCGGCCGGGCGCGTTGCTATGCCCTGATTACTCGGACGTCGCTACGCCTGTGGCGTTTCAGCCCAGCGGGACACACACCGAACCGAGGTCGATGTACGGACCGGTGGCGGCGGAGGAACCCACGCCGACCGAGCCGAGTCCGATCTCGGTGTTGAGGACGCCGCCACCGCAACCGCCGGTGCTGGAGCCGGCGCCGGAGCCGGTGATGCCGATGTCGATGTTCTGCAGCGGCACTTCGGCATTCGCGGCGGGGGCGGTGAGGAAGAGACCGGCGGCGATGAAGCCGACCGTTCCGAGCGCGATCTTCATTATGTACGAGCCTCCATCAGGATCGGGTTATGCGCCGACACCTTAGCCCAGCTCGCGATCGTTTGAAGTGTGTTTGTTTCACTAGATCCGGTTGAATCCCTCGGTAAGTTCACACCACCGCCCTGACCTCGCGATTCGACAACACTCGACGACTGTTCTTACTCTGAAGTAAGATAGTCTTACTCAGGAGTAAGATTGCTGGGCAGGATCACCCACCTCCTCGATAGAAAACTGGTGATTATGAGCACTCGAGACACCGCAACGAAGCGGGATACCTCCGCCGTTGGCCTCAACCCGGTCAAACGCGACTGGATGGGCGCGGCGATGCGGGTCATGACGACCATCACGGGGTCCGACCTGGCCGAGAAGTACAACCTGCGCAAGCCGATCGAGCGGCTCACCTACGAGGGCACCAAGACTGGCTTCCGCACCCTCGGTGCCGCGACTCGCGCGTTCGAGAAGGTCTCCGGCGGTGGCGCTCCGAAGCGGCTGCCCGCCAACGAGTCTCGCAAGAAGGACTACTTCGACCTCACCCCGACCGACGAACAGCAGATGATCGTCGAGACGGTGCGCGACTTCGCCGCGGAGATCCTGCGCCCGGCCGCCTACGAGGCCGACAACTCGGCCAAGGCGCCCCGCGATCTGCTCGAGCGGGCCGCCGAGCTCGGTGTCACGCTGATCAACGTGCCCGAGGAGCTCGAGGGTGCGGCGTCCGAGCGTGGCGCGGTCACCAATTCGCTGGTGGCCGAGGCGCTGGCGCACGGTGACATGGGCCTGGCGCTGCCGATCCTGGCGCCGAGCGGTGTCGCGGTCGCGCTGTCGCAGTGGGGTACCGACGCCCAGCAGCAGAGCTACCTGGGTGCTTACGCCGGTGAGAACGTGCCGCAGTCCTCGGTGGTCATCGCCGAGCCGCAGGCGCTGTTCGACCCGTTCGCGCTGAAGACCAAGGCCACCCGCTCGCCCAGCGGCTTCCGCCTCAACGGTGTGAAGACCCTGGTGCCGGCCGCCGGTGACGCCGAGCTGTTCATCGTGGCCGCCGAGCTGGACGGCCGTCCGACGTTCTTCATCGTCGAGTCCAACACCGAAGGTGTCGTGATCGAGGCGGACCCGAGCATGGGTATGCGGGCCGCGGGCCTGGGCCGCCTGATCCTGAACAACGTCGCCGTGCCGACCACCGCCCTGCTGGGTGACTCCGAGGGCGCGCAGCGCGCCGAGGAGTACGCCGACGCGGTGCGGCTGGCTCGTCTGGGCTGGGCGTCGCTGGCCATCGGCACCGGTCAGGCCGTGCTGGACTACGTGATTCCGTACGTGAAGGAGCGTGAGGCGTTCGGTGAGCCGATCGCGCACCGGCAGGCGGTCGCGTTCATGGTCGCGAACATGGCGATCGAGCTGGACGGTCTTCGCCTCGTGACGCTGCGGGGTGCGTCTCGCGCCGAGCAGGGTCTGTCCTTCGCCCGCGAGGCCGCGCTGGCCAAGAAGCTGGCCACCGACAAGGGCATGCAGATCGGCCTCGACGGCGTGCAGCTGCTCGGCGGCCACGGCTTCACCAAGGAACACCCGGTCGAGCGCTGGTACCGCGATCTGCGCGGTGTGGGCGTCGCCGAGGGCGTCGTTCTCCTCTGACCCGACTTCTCAACGGAGAGACCACTCATGATCAATCTCGAACTCCCCAAGAAGCTGCGGGCCAGCGCCAACCAGGCCCACCAGGTTGCCGCCGAGATCTTCCGCCCGGCTTCTCGCAAATACGACCTGGCCGAGCACGATTACCCGACCGAGCTCGACACCATGGCCGCCATGATCGAGGGCCTGTCGGACTCGGGCACGGCGGACATCTCCGGCGCAACCGGCGGCCGTAAGGCCAAGGGCGAGGGCGAGCCGGACACGCACGCCGCCGAGCTGCTCGGAAACACCAACGGCGGCAATATGTCCGCGCTGATGAACGCGCTCGAGACCTGCTGGGGCGACGCCGGCCTGATGCTGTCGATCCCCTACCAGGGTCTCGGCAACGCCGCGATCGCCGCGGTCGCCACCGACGAGCAGCTGTCCCGGTTCGGCAAGGTGTGGGCCGCCATGGCGATCACCGAGCCGTCGTTCGGCTCGGACTCCGCGGCCGTCACCACCACCGCCACCCTCGATGGTGACGAGTGGGTCCTCAACGGCACCAAGATCTTCGTCACCGCCGGTTCCCGCGCCACCCACATCGTGGTCTGGGCCACGGTCGACAAGTCCCTGGGCCGCGCCGCCATCAAGTCCTTCGTGGTCCCCCGGGACGCCAAGGGCCTCACGGTGTCCCGCCTCGAGCACAAGCTCGGCATCAAGGCGTCCGACACCGCCGAGATCCGTTTCGAGGACTGCCGGATCCCGAAGGACAACATCCTCGGTTCCCCGGAAGTCAACGTGGAGAAGGGTTTCGCGGGCGTCATGCAGACGTTCGACAACACCCGCCCCCTCGTCGCCGCCATGGCGGTCGGCGTCGGCCGCGCCGCGCTCGAGGAACTCCGCAAGGTGCTCGAGGACGCCGGCGTCGAGATCTCCTACGACAAGCCCGCCAACAACCAGCACGCCGCGGCAGCCGAATTCCTTCGCATGGAAGCCGATTGGGAATCCGCCTACCTGCTGTCGCTGCGCGCCGCCTGGATGGCCGACAACAAGAAGCCCAACTCCCTCGAGGCTTCCATGTCCAAGGCCAAGGCCGGCCGCATGGGCACCGACGTCACCCTCAAGGCGGTTGAGCTCGCGGGTGCCACCGGCTACTCGCAGCGCACCCTCCTCGAGAAGTGGGCCCGCGACTCGAAGATCCTCGACATCTTCGAAGGCACCCAGCAGATCCAGCAGCTCATCGTGGCCCGGCGTGTGCTGGGGCTGTCGAGCGACAAGCTGAAGTAAGTTCTGGCACAACGGAAAACCGGTGCGGGCCGCAATCGTGGCTCGCACCGGTTTTTCTCATTTCAGGGCACCCGATCACCCGCCGATAGCGCCCTATCGAGTGCGTCGGCGCATCCGGTCGATCAGCGAACGACCCGATAGTTCCCTGTCGACTGCCAGCAGGTAGGAAACGGGCGACTCCCGCTGGGCGGTTCGGCGGGCCGTCCTGCGGTTCGCCACGTAGGACCCGACTCCGAGAACTACCCCACCGGCCACCGCAAGCGGTGAACCAGCGGCGGCGCCGGCCCCTAAGAGGGTTCCTGCTGCCGCTTCGCTGACGTCCACCTTCAGCCCGAGCAAGCCGGTGCTGGATTCAATGCCCAGGGCGCGCAGGGCACGGCGGAGTTCGTCGAGCTGAGGCTTGGTATTGGCGTTGTAGACGCTCTGCAGATGCTTCTCCGCGATGGCCGGATCCTCGATGGCGGCAATGTTTCCCAGTTCGGTGGACAACGATGCCACGTGGGCACGGAAAGCAGCCAGCTCGCCGCACAGCCGTTTCGAACTGCGCTAGATGCGGAATGAGCGGATATTGGGATCGGCTGCACGATCATGCCGAAGGAGTCGAGCGACAAGCTGAAGTAAGTTCTGGGACAACGAAACCCCGGTGTTCGGCCTGAGAAGTCGGCACCCGAGATTTCACCGTTTCGGGGTCAGCTCTTCTGGGTGGGGCGGCTGACGGGTAGTGGGTGGCCGGTTTCGAGGAGGGATTTGAGGTCGCTGAGCATGAAGGGGTAGCCGCCGCCGAAGCCTTCGGGTTCCAGGTCGCCGGAGATGATGATCGAGATGAGGGGGGCGCCGGCGACGTCGTGGATGACGGTGAGGGCGCAGGTGCCGTCGCCTCGGTCGCGGATTTCGTAGCAGAGGTGGGTTTCCGGTTCGGCCACCAGGTTTTCGTCACCTAGAAAATGGATGCGGGCGGCCCAGCGCAGGGGTGGGGCGTAGTCGGTGACCGTGCCGCGGATGATGATGTCGGGGTCGGTGTCGAGCGGGCGGGGGCCGGTGGGGGCGAAGACTGTGAACGTGCCGCCGACGCGGGGTTCGATGACGCTGCGGCCGCCGAAGCCGTAGCGGACTGTCCAGTCGGGGTCGGTGACGGCCTCCCAGATCCGTTCGGGCGGGGCGGCGATGATCACGCGGTGGATTTGCGTGGTCTCAGGGCGTGCACGCGAGAGGATGTCCTCGAAGCTCACGATTCCAGGTCCTTCTTCAGGTCGGCGAGCGCGGAGATCTGTTGTTCGGTGAACTTGTCGATCCACCGGTCGTGGATCAGACGGATCGGCACGGAATTGAGGTAGTGCAACTTCTTCCGCCCGCTGCGGACCACTGTCACCAGGCCCGCGTCCTCGAGCAATCTCAGATGTTTGCTGATCCCGAACCGGGTCATCTCCACCCCGGATTCCAGCTCGGTCAGCGTCTGCCCGTCCCTGACGAACAGCGCGTCCAGCAGGTGCCGCCGAGTGGGATCCGCCAGCGCCTTGAACACCGCATCCTCGTCCACACCCCGACACTATACGAGACCAATCAGTCACCTAACCGTTGACATGTGACCTTTTGGTCACCTATCGTCGGCTCATGAACCGCTACGTAGTCCTCTACCTCGCCCCGCTGTCCGTCGCCGAGCGATTCGCCCAGGTCGCCCCCGCCGAAGCCGCGAAAGGCATGCAACTGTGGGTGGACTGGAGCACCCGCCTCGGCCCCGCCCTCCTCGACCCGGGCAAGCCCCTCGGCAACGCCCGCCGCATCACCCGCACCGAAACCACCGAAACCCCCAGCGAAGTAATCGGAATGTCCATCCTCCAGGCCACCTCCATGGACGAGGCCCTGAAACTGGTCGACAACCACCACCACCTGCACTGGGCCGATGAGTGCGAAATCGTCATCCTCGAAGAACAACCCCTCCCCGAACTGCAGTCCTGAAAACCCATATCCGCGAGGACGGCTGATGATGGTCGAGTGACAACCTTGCCCGCAGAGTTCCGTTCGGATGTCGAAATCCTCTGGGACTACAACCAGATGCATCACACGCCACGACCGGTCGATGTCGGCATCGGGCTCGGGCTCGGTGGCCATGACATCGGCGTTGCCACCTACGCAGCCGAGTTGTATCACGCGGGCATGTTCCCGCTCATCGTGTTCACCGGGGCGAACGCTCCGACGACCATCGAGCGGTTTCCCCGCGGCGAGGCCAACCACTTTCGAGAGCATGCCATCGGGCTGGGGGTGCCGGCTGAGGCGATTCTGGTCGAGCCCAAGGCTACGAACACTGGCGACAACATCGACTTCTCCCGTGCCCTGCTCGACGAGCATCGACGCTCGGCTCGATCTCGTCGGTAATGCTGATCTCACGGCCGTATCAGCAGCGGCGGAGTTATGCCATCTGCCGAAAGCGTTGGCCTGGAGTCGATGTCACGTGTGGGTCGCTTCCGCTCGCGTTGGACGACTACGTGGCGAGTATCGGCGACACAGAGCGGGTGATGAACATGCTCGTCGGTGACACTCAACGGGTCTGGGTCTACCCCGCCAAAGGCTGGGCGATCGAGCAGGATGTGCCCGCCGAGGTTACGGCGGCTTACCAGAGGCTCGCCGAAGCCGGATTCACACGGCGACTGCTGGCCGAGGGGTGATCCGGCTTCGGAGGCGGGGACAATGGGTCCATGGTCGAACTGGTGCTGGTTCGGGGCGATATCACCGAGCAGGATGTTGATGCCGTGGTGAACGCGGCGAATTCGTCGCTGCTCGGGGCGGGGCGTCGACGGGGCCATTCATCGCAAAGGTGGTCCGGCGATTCTGGCTGCATGTCGTGAACTGCGGGCATCGCAGTATGGGAAGGGGCTGGCGACCGGGCAGGCCGTAGCGACGGCCGGTGGGAATCTGCCGGCGCGGTGGGTGATTCATACGGTCGGGCCGGTGTGGTCGGCGCAGGACGATCGATCGGAGCTGCTGGCCTCCTGCTACCGCGAATCACTGCGGGTGGCAGATGAACTGGGCGCGCGGACGGTAGCGTTCCCGGCCATTTCTACCGGCATCTTCGGCTGGCCGATGGACGACGGTGCCCGGATCGCGATAGAGACGGTGCGAGCAGCCGACACCGCGGTGCGGGAAGTGCGGTTCGTATTGTTCAGCCAGGACGCTTACGACTCCTTCGCCGGCGCGCAGGAGCAATCCACCGGCTGGTAGTTCGGCGATCAGCTAGGGGTGGTGAAGATGCTGACTGGCTTCAGTGCGCTCGTATCCGTCAGCGAATCGGTTATTTCCAAAAACCGGCTGAACACAGCCGATGATGCTCTCTACCACGTGATACGTTGCCCCCGTTTGTTTTAGGGAGCCGCGCGAAAGCGGCGTCGGCTCCTCGGTTTTCGGGGGAGGGTCCCATGGGTTTCGGTGCTTCCATCAAGAGTGTCCTATCGAATTACGCCACCTTCAGCGGCCGCGCCCGCCGCAGCGAATTCTGGTGGTTCACACTGTTCCACTTGCTGATCTTCATCGGCATGCCCGTCCTCAACGTCGCTCTGACGGCCTCGGACAGCACCGGCACTTCCCCGCTGGGCGTCGTCCACGGCCTCCTCGAGTTGGCACTCATCCTCCCCTCCCTGGCCGTCCAAGTACGCCGTCTGCACGACGCCGAATTCTCCGGCTGGTGGCTTCTCATCGCCTTCATCCCCTTTGTAGGCGCGCTCACCTTGTTCGTCTTCTCCGTCATGGACGGCACCCACGGCCCCAACAAGTACGGGTCCGATCCGAAAGACCGTGAACCCCAGAACTTCGGCCCCTTGGCTTACTCCTGACGCAGCCGCAGGATACTGGCGAGATGGTGAACCGCTGGGTCGGCTTGACGATCGATTGCGTTGATGTGCAAGAGGTTGCCTCGTTCTGGAGTGCTCTGCTGGACCGCCCGCAGGGGCCGTCCGAACCTGGGTGGGTCTACCTCGGACATCCGGATGACCCGCAGCCGCGTCTGGTTTTCCAGCCCGTGAGCGAACCCAAGAACGGCAAGGTGCGCCTTCATCTCGATGTCGCAGTGGACGATGTCGAGCAAGGGATAGCCCAGGTGATCGCGCTCGGAGGCACGTACACGGGCGAGCGGCACGATCACGACGGAGGAGCGGTCGTCGTGATGGCCGACCCTGAGGGCCACGAATTCTGCTTGGTTCAGTACTTCTGACGCTCGCAGCGCTCAGTCGAGGCAGAACTCGTTGCCCTCGATGTCCTGCATGACCAGGCACGATTCGTTGACACCATCGGCGAGCAGCAGCCGCTGCCGAACTGCGCCCAGGGCGACCAGTCTGGTGCATTCGGCCTCGAGGGCGGCCACGCGCTTCGCGCCCACGAGACCGGTGCCGACGCGCACGTCCACATGCAGCCGATTCTTGACGACCTTGCCTTCGGGAACACGTTGGAAGTACAGGCGCGGGCCTACGCCCGAGGGGTCGACGCATGCTGATCCCTGCTGCTCGTATCCCAGTACCTCGGACCAGAAATGAGCGAGGCGCTCGGGATCCGCGCAGTCGAAGGTGACTTGAATTGTCCTTACCGACGCCATTGACTCTCCTGACTCGGTTCCCGGCGCATGCACCAGGTGTGCAAGCCGTTGTCGGCCAGCGTGACGTCGGCGGTGACTTCGAAACCCAGGTGTTGGTAGAAGCGGACGTTGGCCTCGCTCGAGGTTTCCAAGAAGGCCGGATAGCCCGCGCGGGCGGCTTCCTCGATGCCTGGCCGGAGCACGGCAGTGCCCAGTCCTCGGCCCTGATGTTCGGGGGCGACAGCGACGGTGTTGAGCATCCATACCGGCTCGCGGGGCCGGTAGGGCTCGATGGCCGCTTCGGAGGCGGCCGCCGCCTCCGATCGGTCGCCGATGAGTTCGCCCAGTTCCGCTTCCATCTCGGCGAATGCGGCCGTAGGGTCCCGGTCGGGGGTGGACCACGCCGCAACGGCGCGGCCGCCGACGACGATCCAGACCTTCCCGTAGACCATCGCGATGCGGGTCAGGCACAGCTCCTGATAGCGGCGGATCCGTTCCAAGTGGTTGTCGGCGTCGATCACGTACCGGGTGTAGGGGTAGTCGGCGAACGCGCGGGCCAGGGTATCCACCGCGGTGGGAACATCGGCCTCGGTGATCAGCCGCGCAGTGCCCGTCGATGAGGTCATACCCTGCGAACGAGCGCCTCGGCGATCCTGTTCCGGCCGAGAAATTTGATCGCCTCGTCGACGCCGGATTCAACCGCCGGCTGCTTCCCGAGAAGCGATCAGACTCCGGAACCCGTGATCTCGAGTTGGCTGCTCACGTATTCGACTCGTAGCCAGCGTTTTTCGGTTTGCGTTTGCCGTCGGTGTAGACCTAGGTCAGGCCTGCGGTGCTGGTCCGGTAGTCGGTGGAGGTAATGGAATCCACTCGGACGGGACGGATTTTGGACCAGAAGGTGGTGTAGCCGGATTTGCCGCCGCTTTGGGTCTGATAGTTCGGGGACAGTTGGGTCCAGGCGGCGTCCACTCCGTCGGGGTGCGCGCCTCCCCTGATCGGTCACGCACAGTGGCCGCCCGCCGGGAGCGGCAGGATCAGGATACTGTCGGCATTCGGGAATCACAGGGAATTCTCGAGGTTCGGTAGCGGGCGGGCTACCTGCTGATATGGGTGGGGATCGAGGTGCGGCGGTGGCAGCGCGGTTGCCGAAATGTGATCTGCGCGGATAGGTTTCGGCGGTGCGTGGATTCAGTAGGCGAATGCTATTGGGGGCGGGGGCTCTAACCGCGGGAGCGTTGTTGCCGGCGGGGGTGGGCCGGGCCGGGGTGCCGGTGGTGGGGCCCGCGTTCGATGCGCAGTATCGGGCGATCACGAGGGTTGCCGGTGGGCGGTGGCATTGCCTGGTCAGTGATTTGGGGTCGGGGAAGCCGGTGCCGGTGGTGGCGGAGGATGCCGACTTCGTGATCGAGGGGGCCAGCGTGCAGAAGCTGGCGGTGATGACGGCGCTCATGAGTGAGGTCGACGCGGGGCGGGTGAAGTTGTCGGATACGACGACGCTCGATGCCGACATCGTGGCCGAGGGCAGTGGGCTGTATTTGAATCAGGCGGCGTTCGGCGATCAACTGACCGTCGCGAATCTGCTGACCACGATGTTGCAGGTTTCCGACAACACCGCGGTGCGGTTGATATCGCGATTCGTGTCGGGCGAGCAGATCAACGACACACTGGATCGGCTGGGGTTCAAGCAGACCCGGGTGGTGCCTTTGCCCGGAGAGAACCGTTTCTACCTGGGCGTCACCACCCCTCGGGAGAACAATGACCTGTTGTTCCGGCTGGCTTCGGGGACGCTGCTGTCGAAGGAGTCGACGCAGGCGGTGCTGCGGATCATGACGTGGTCGGCGGTGGGCTACACGGACGGCGTCCGCCGGAACATGTCCTCGGACGAGCGGGCCCGCTTCGCCACCAAACATGGTGCGTCCGAAGACAAGCGGCACGACACCGGCATCATGTTCGACGCGGCGGGAGCGCCGCTGGTGGTGTACTCGTTCTTCACCGATCAGGCGCCGGACGCCGACAATTATGGCGCGACCAACCCGGTGGTGGAGGCGCACGCCACCCTGGGCCGATCCCTGCTCGACACCTACACGCATCTGTCGCCGTTGCAGTCGTTCATCGATCCGAAGAAGATCGCGGCGGGCGGGCACTGAGCAAAATGCTCAGCCCGCCAGCATGTTTCGCATGGCGGTGAAGACTTCCGAAGCCCCTCCGAGGGACCACCCGCCGTCGACGGGGATGATCGCGCCGTTGACGTAGGCGGCGTACGGCGAGGCCAGCCACAGGCAGCAGTCGGCGATCTCCTGGGCGGTGCCGTAGCGGCCCATGGGCACGGATCTGGTCACCAGGTCGGCCATTTGGGGTGTGGGGGCCAGGCGGGCCATGCCTTCGGTGTCCTCGATGGGGCCCGGCATCACGGCGTTGACCCGGATGCCGTGATGCCCCCATTCGAGCGCCGCGCATTTGGTGAGCATGTCCACGCCCGCCTTGGCCGCGCACGCGTGCGCCTGCATCGCCATGGGGATGGTCGATTGCGGGGCCGAGATGGTGATGACCGACGCGCCCGGCGCGCGGAGGTGCTCGCGGCCGGCCCGCAGCACATTGAAGGTGCCCTTCAGGTCGATGTCCACGACCGCGGCGAACGCTCCCGCCGACATGGTGTCCACGGCGGCCGGGAAGTTCCCCGCCGCACCCGACACCAGCACGTCCAGTTCGCCGATTTCGCCGCAGATGGCGCCGATCCCCTGCGCGACCGCCTCGTAGTCGCGCACGTCGGCGGCGAAGCCCAGCACGGTGACCCCGCTCTCGCCGATCGAGTCCACCGCCGCGCGGACCTTGTCCGGTGAGCGCGACAGCACCCCCACCGAGGCCCCCGCCTGCGCGAATGCCCTGGCCACGCCCAAATTGATGCCGCTGGTGCCACCGGCCACGAATACCGTCCGGCCGGAGTAGTCGAAGAGGTCGCTCATCACATGATTCTGCGGCGAGTCACCGTCCCCGGGGTCGGGTTCGAGCGGTTCGATGCGGGCTCGCGACCGGTTCGGGCCGTGTCGCCGACGTGTTGACCGGTCAGGCCGCGAAGTCCGGTCAGGCGGCGGCGAAGCGGACGGCCAATTGGGTGCGGCTGGTGCAGGCCGTTTCGGCGAGCACCCGGCTGAGGTGCTTCTTCACGGTGTCCACGCCGATGAACAGGCGCTCGGCGATCTGCCGGTTGGTCAGGCCGCGCGCGGCCAGGTCGGCGACCTCCCATTCGCGCGGGGTCAGCTGCCAGTTGGCGGTGGCGGCCCGGCGTTCGCGGTCGCGGGCGAGCTGATCGGCGACCAGGGGCGCGAGGTGACGGCGCAGCGCGTGCAGGAGCGCGATGTCGCGTTCGGGCACGCTCGGCGAGTCCGCGACCGCCATCCCGACGCAGAGCACACCGGCAGGCCCGCCGTCCACCAGCATGGCCGCCTTGTCGGTGATGCCGTTGGGGTGCAGGAACTCTCGGCGGAACGCCTCGGATCCGGGTACCTCACTGAGCCGGATCACGCCGCGCGTGCGCAGCAGCCCGGGCACCGCCTCGCTGCGCAGCGGATCCATCTCGGCCCAGCGCTCGGCGTAGTCGGCCATGAACTCCGAGGTGTATCCACCTTGAACGCCGCAGCCCTCACGGATCGCCTCGGCCAGCGTATCCCCGTGCAGCACAGCGACTCCGATGAATCCGAACCAGCTCTGCAACGCGACCACCAGCCGCTCTCGGAACTCGAGGAGGTCCGCGGCCCGATCCACGGTTTCGAGGACGCCGATCAGCCGCCGGTGATCCTCGGCGGTCAGCGGTTCGCTGTCGGGCAGTGGCCGGGGGCGGCGATGCGGGTCGAGGAGGGCTCCAGTCACCCCATCCATCTTCCACCTTTGGGCCATACCGGGCGATGCCGCGCGCCGGAAGACTGTGCAGCGACCACCCCGGTGAATCCGCCGGGGGCACAGCGACGAAGGAAGCGACCATGAGTGCAGAGCCCACCCGCCGTTGGCTGATCACCGGTGCGAACAGTGGTTTCGGCGCGGCCATCACCGAGGCCGTGCTGGCCGCCGGGGACGAGGTGGTGGCCGCGGTGCGCCGGCCCGAGACGATGGCGGAAGTGGTTGCCGCACACCCGGATCAGGTGCAGGTGGTGACCCTGGACGTCCGGGACGCGGAGGCCGCCGAGCGGGCGGTGAAGGAAGCCGGGCGGATCGATGTGCTGGTGAACAATGCCGGGTACGGGATCGTCGGCGCGATCGAGGAGACCAGCGACGCCGATCTGCGAGATGCCATGGAGGTCATGTTCTTCGGGCCGCTGCGGCTGACCCGGCTGGTGCTGCCGCAGCTGCGGGAACGTCGCGCGGGCGCGATCGTGCAGTTGACCAGCATGGGCGGGTTCATGTCGTTCGCGGGCGTGGGCGCCTACAGCGCGGCCAAGGGTGCGCTGGAGTTGGCCAGTGAGGCGCTCGCGGCGGAGGTGGATCCGCTGGGCATCCAGGTGCTGATCGTGGAACCCGGCGAGTTCCGGACCGGCTTCGCCAAGCCCGCGGCCCTCACTTTCGGCTCCGCCATCCCCGACTACGCGGACACGGTCGGGGCGATCCGGGACGGCCTGCCCGCCTCCGATCAGCAGCAGTCCGGCGATCCCGCCAAGGCGGCGGCCGCGGTCCTCGCCACGGTCGGTCAGCCGGATGCTCCGCTGCGCCTGGCCCTGGGCGCGGACGCCGTCGGGGCCATCCGCGGCAAGCTGGCAACGGTCGCCGCCGAGCTCGACGCCACCGCGCATCTGGGTCTGACCACCGCCTTCGACGAGGCGTGAGGACCCCGTGACAGCGAACAGCCCGCCGGGATTCCGGCGGGCTGTTGTCATGTCTATCGGCTACAGAGCGGTGAGCGCGGCGCTGCCGGTCCCCATGGCGGTGATGATGTTGGCAAGCACAGCGAGCAGTTCCATTTGAAATCCTCATCGGGTCGAGAGCAGAAACTCGGAGCCTGGGCGACCAGGGTGACGTTCGAGCGACGTCACGGTTAACAGTCGGAGGCATTTCGCGGTTCATACCGATGCCTCATGTGACCGAAATTGTGTAACCGGCGTCACATACCGCTGTTACGGTGGCGCTACCGCTGTCGGGTTCGGGCGGCGGGCGGCTCGTAGTGGAGGTGGTCCGCATGGTCTCGGTCTTGCATTCGGCGCGGCAGCGGGTGGCGCACACCGGTGAGGCGTTGCAGGGTCTCAAGCGATTGCGGGAGCTGGGGCTCAGTGATCCGTCGGATCCGGTGGGGACGGTCCGATTGCTCAGGGACGCCAGGGTTTTCGGTCCGCCGGCGACGGCCATCCGGCGCGCGGCGCGGATGTTCCCGGACCAGCCCGGACTCGCGGACGAGCGGGGCGAGCTGACCTACCGGCAGCTGGAGGACCAGTCCAACGCCCTCGCGCGCGGGTTGCAGCGCAACGGCGTGAAGCCCGGCACCGTGGTGGGCGTGCTGGCCCGTGACCACCGCGGGCTGATTCTGACCATGGCCGCGGTCGGCAAGCTGGGCGCCCGGCTGGCGTTGATGAACACCGGTTTCGCCAAACCGCAGTTCGCGCAGGTCTGTGAGCGCGAGAACGTGCGAGTCGTGTTGCACGACAGCGAATTCCTGGGCCTGCTCGACGCCCTGCCCGAGGACCTGCCGCGCATCCTGACCTGGGTGGACGAGGGCGCCGAAATCCCTTCCGGCGCGAAGACTCTCGATGAGCTCGTCGAATCCAACGCGCCGACGCCGCTGCCCGCGCCGAAGAAGCCGGGCGGCTTCATCATCCTGACCTCCGGCACCACCGGTCTACCCAAGGGCGCGCCGCGGGAGCGCACCGGACCGCTGTCGACGGTGCAGATGGTGGATCGCATCGACTTCCCGCAGCGGGGCACGATGGTCATCGTCTCCCCCATCTTCCATTCCACCGGCTTCGCGACCTGGCTGACCGGGTGCGCGTTCGGGAACAAGGTGGTGACCGCCCGCCGCTTCGACGCCGAGCGGACGCTGCGCCTGATCGCCGAGCACCGGGCCGACATGCTGGTGGCGGTGCCGACCATGCTGCATCGAATGGTGGAGCTGGACAAGGAGATTCGACAGAAGTACGACACCTCGTCACTGAAGGGCATCGTGCTGGCGGGTTCGGCGTTGTCGCCGGAGTTGTCGGTGCGCACCGCCGAGGTGTTCGGGCCGGTGCTCTACAACCTGTACGGCTCCACCGAATGCGCGATCGCCTCGGTCGCGCGGCCCGAGGATCTGACGATCGCTCCGGGCACGGCCGGGAAGGCTCCGCTGACCTGCGAGGTGGCCTTGTTCGACGACGACGGCCGCCGCGTGCTGGCCAAGAATGTCACCGGGCGGGTCTTCATCCGTTCGGGCTCGCCGTTCAAGGGCTACACCGACGGTCGCATGAAAGAGGTCATCGACGGTTACATGTCCAGCGGCGATGTCGGGCACTTCGACGATCGCGGGCTGCTGTTCATCGACGGCCGCGACGACGACATGATCGTCTCCGGCGGTGAGAACGTCTTCCCGCAGGAGGTGGAGAACCTGCTGCTGGAGCGTCCCGACATCTTCGATGCGGCCGTGGTCGGCGTCGACGATGTCGAGTACGGCAAGCGCCTGCGCGCGTTCATCGTTCCCGAGCCCGGCGTGGTGCTCGACGGGGAGGAGATCAAGGCGCACGTGAAAGCGAACCTGGCCCGCTACAAGGTGCCCCGGGATGTCTTCTTCCTCGAGGATCTGCCCCGCAACGCGACCGGCAAACTGTTGCGCCGCGTCCTGGTCGAATACGAGCCGCCCACAGCATGAACCGGGCCCGGACGATGGCCGCGACACGGTAGCAATCCTGGGATCCGCGCCACGAGCTGCGAGGTTTATTCGTAACCGCTGGTAACGGAGACCTCGGCCACATCGCCGCTGCCTGCGCTTGCTAGGGTTAGCACCGCACTGGATCTCGATGTTGTGGTCCGTCGGCGGACTCGTCCGGCAGGGGGACCGCGGAAGGTTGTACCCATGTCACTTGCCCTTCCATCGGCTGGCACGGTTCTACGCAAGGCCGGCGATACGGCGCTCAGCGTCAATGCCATGGTCCGAGGGGGACTGTTCAACCCGCTGCGCCCCGATCACGCGGTGCGCTCGGCGATCAATGTCTTGAAGTTCGGCCCGTTCGCGGGCGCGGTCGTGCACGCGGCCAACACCAACCCCAAGTCGGCGGCCATCGTCGACGAGCGCGGCGAGCTCACCTTCGAGCAGCTCGACAAGCAGTCGACCGCGCTGGCCCGCGGCCTGGCCGCGCAGGGCCTGGGCCCCGGCGACGTGATCGGCGTGCTGGCCCGCGATCACCGCGGCATGGTGCTGAGCCTGGTCGCCGCCGGCAAGCTCGGCGTGCGCGCGGTGCTGATGAACACCGGTTTCGCCAAGCCGCAGTTCACCGACGTGGCGGTGCGCGAGAAGGTCAAGGCGGTGCTGCACGACAGCGAGTTCTTCGACCTGATGTCGGCGATTCCGGCCGACATTCCGCGCATCCTGACCTGGGTGGACGAGAAGGACAACGCCGACCCGTCGATCCCGACCATCGAGTCGGTCGCGGCCGGGCAGTCCACCGAGCCGCTGTCGCCGCCGGAGAAGCCGGGCGGCATGGTCATCCTGACCTCGGGCACCACCGGCACCCCCAAGGGCGCGCCGCGCGACAAGGTGTCGCCGTTCATCACGGCCCAGTTCCTGGATCGAATCCCGTTGCCGCGCAACAGCACCGTGGTGATGGCGGCTCCGATCTTCCACGCCACCGGCCTGTCTCAGTTCACGCTGTCGATCGCGCTGGGCAACCGGGTGGTGTTCCAGCAGCGCCGGTTCGACCCGGAGACCACCCTCGCCAATATCGTGAAGTTCCGGGCGCAGGGCCTGACCGTGGTGCCGACCATGCTGCAGCGCATCCTGGACCTGCCGCCGGAGACCCTGGCCAAGTACGACCCGAAGCCGACGCTGCGCGTCATCTTCGCGGCCGGCTCGGCCATCCCGCCGGACGTGGTCACCCGCACCCTCGACTACTTCGGTGAGACCCTCTACAACGTGTACGGCTCCACCGAGTGCGCGGTCATGACCGTGGCCACCCCGAGCGAGCTGCGCAAGGCCCCGACCACCGCGGGCAAGGCCCCGGTCGGTATTCGCGTCGCGCTCTACGACGAGAACCGCAAGCGCGTCACCGCCCCGAACGTGACCGGCACGATCTTCATCGAGAACGGGCACTCGTTCAAGCAGTACACCGACGGCCGCACCAAGGAGTACGTGGACGGCCTGATGAACTCCGGCGATGTCGGCCACTTCGACACCGACGGGCTGCTGTTCATCGACGGCCGCGACGACGACATGATCATCTCCGGCGGCGAGAACGTCTTCCCGCAAGAGGTCGAGAACCTGCTGTCGAACCGCCACGACATCCTCGAGGCCGCGGTGGTCGGCGTGGACGACCGGGACTTCGGAAAGCGGCTGCGCGCCATCGTGGTTCCCGGCCCCGACTCCAAGCGCGACGTGCAGGAGATCAAGGACTACGTGAAGGACAACCTGGCCCGGTACAAGGTGCCGCGCGAGGTCATCTTCCTCGACGAGCTGCCGCGCAACGCCACCGGCAAGCTGCTGCGCAAGCCGCTCATCGAGATGGACGTCACAGCGGACTAGGCTCTGCGCCGACCAGCGGCTTCCGTACCCCGACCAGGGTGCAGAAGACCTTCATAGCCAGTTCCTTTCGTGCCCCGCTGCCCCGCAGCGGGGCACGAGCGTCTGAGCAAACAGCGATCGCTATTATCAGCGCGTGAGTTTCGAGTCCGGCCGCCCTACGGCGCAATTCCGCAGTGATGCTGCGGTATTGCGTGGTGGGGCGGCCGGTTCGGTTTCCGGGGCGCTCGCGATGGCCGCGCACGGCTGGATCTCGGGGGCCTCGCCCCTTGAATCGGGGCCGTTGACGCTGCTGGTCGCCGCCTCGGCCGCGGTCGGTGCGGCGGTGGCGAGCGTGCACGCGCTGCGCGCCACGGCGCTGGGCCTGGTGGTCGCGTTGACCGGCGGGCAGCTGCTCGGGCACTTCGCCATGATGTGGGGTTCGCCGGGCAGCATGCACCACATGCACCACAGCGCCTCGATGTGGAGTCCGGCCATGCTGGCCGCGCACATCGTGGCGGCGTGCGCGGCGGCCGTGGTCATTCTGGGCGCGGAGGCGGCCTATCGGATCGGCACCATGGTGCTGGCCCGGGTGCTGCCGCTGCCCATTGCACTGCCGGTGTTGTCGGGGCCGCCGCTGCTGCCCATCGCGCACCGGGATCTGGTCGTGCTGCGGATCTTCGCGGCCGACGTCTTCCGCACGCGCGGTCCGCCCGCGCTCGTTCGAGGCTGATTCCTTAACTTTCATCCGGGCACACGGGCTTTCGCGTCCGTGTGACTTCGCTGTACGCCCGCGACCGGTCGCGGTGGTGTCTGCGTGTCCCGGCCTCCCATGACCGCTGCGCGCCCACGTGCGCGCCGTGAGGGGGTCATGGGTGCCGACCCAGCGCCATCCCGACGTGTCCCCGTACCCGCGTATGCCCGGGTGTTCCCTCGAACCCGAAAGACCATTGGTGACAATCACTGACAGCGGTGTCGAAACGGCACCGCCGCCCTCCCCTGCCCCGACGCCGGAACCGGCGTCCGGGAAGTCCACGAAACGTGGCGCGGGCAATGCCTTCCAGGCGCTCATGCTGCGGCTGCACTTCTACGCGGGTGTCTTCGTGGCGCCGTTCATCCTGATCGCGGCCGTGACCGGCGCGCTGTACGCGATCTCCCCGACGTTGGAGAACTTCACCTCCAGCGGTGTGCTGCACACCGATTCGACCGGTCCGGCCAAGCCGTTGAAGGAGCAGATCGCGGCCGCGCAGGCGGTCGAACCGACGCTGGCGCTGGTGGCGGTGGCCCCCGGCCAGAACGCCGGGGACACCACGCGCGTCATCTTCAGCGATCCGTCGCTGGGCGAGTCCGAGCGTCGCGCCGTGTTCGTCGATCCGGTCACCGCGCAGACGGTGGGCGACGACGTCGTCTACGGCAGCTCGGGCGCGCTGCCCCTGCGCACCTGGATCGACCAGCTGCACAAGGATCTGCACCTGGGCAAGGTCGGCCGCTTCTACAGCGAGATCGCGGCCTCCTGGGTGTGGCTGGTCGCGCTCGCCGGGCTGGTGCTCTGGTACCGCCGGGTGCGGGCGCGGCGGGAGAAGCGTTCGGCCGGGTGGCTGGTGCGCCCGGATCGCTCGCGGCCCCGCGCGCGCACGCTGAATTGGCATGCGGTGGTGGGTGTCTGGATCCTGCCGGTGATCCTGCTGCTCTCGGCCACCGGCATGACCTGGTCGAAGTACGCGGGCGAGAACGTGACCGAGCTGCGTAAGGCGATGAGCTGGCAGACCCCCGCGGTGGACGCGAAGCTGCCGGGCACGACCGGTCCGGCCATGACCGCCGGCGGCGAGCACGCGGGACACGGTGGCGCTCCCGCCGCCACTCCCCCGGCGGGCAAGGCCGCGCTGGCCGACACCGTGTACGGCGTCGCCCGCGCCAATGGGCTGACCGGGCCGCTGGAGATCAGCATTCCGGCCAAGGACGGCATGGCCTTCGTGGCGCAGGAGTTGCGTCGCCCGGGCCAGTACACCCGCGACGCCATCGCGGTCGACGGCGCGACCGGAAATGTCACCGCCAAGCTGCCCTACGCCGAGTGGCCGCTGATGGCCAAGCTCACCAACTGGGGCATCCAGTTCCACATGGGTCTGCTGTTCGGCCTGGTCAATCAGCTGTTGCTGCTGGCCGCGATGGTCGGGCTGGGCACGGTGGTGGTGCGCGGCTACCTGATGTGGTGGCGTCGCCGCCCGACCAAGGAGTCGAAGCTCGCGGTGGGTAAGGCCCCGCGCCGGGCGTTCGCACAGGCCCCGCTGGTCGTGCTGCTGCCGTTGGCGGCGGGCGCCGCGCTGGTCGGCTGGTTCGCGCCGATGATCGGCCTGCCGCTGCTGGCGTTCCTGGTGATCGACGTGCTCGTGGGTGTGGGAGCCCGCGTGCGCGCCAAGACCGCTTAACCACCGAAAACCGCTGAGCGACACGACCTCCGGGCCGTGCCGCCGGCCCTCTGCACCCTTTCGCAGCTCGCACGACGCGACCTGCGTCCTCTCGTGCGGCCTCTGACCCGCACCGACGAAAGATCGAAACCTGATGAAGCTCAACAAGTTCGCCGTGTCCGCCGCCCTCGTGACCACCGCCCTGGGCGTCACCGCCGGAACCGTGAACGCCGCGCCCGCCCCCGCGGACGCCGTCAACTACACCGCCACTTCCAGTGACAAGGACGTGGTGATCCGCACCGACGCCGGTTCCCTGGGCGTCGAGAACGGCGTGTTCCGCATCAAGGCCGCCGACGGCACCACCGTCGCCGGCACCGAACTGTCGCTGCGCGTGGATGATTTCGTCTTCCCGATCGCCGCCGACATTCACGACCGCGTGGCCACCCTGACCCCCCAGCTCGACCTCGCCCACGCGTCGTACCAGCCGGTCGCCCTCCCGTTCGAGAACAGCGCCCCCTGGAAGACCGACTACGAGCGCGAGCAGGCCGCCTGGAGCCGCATGACCAGCACCCTGTCCATGGGCGCCACCATCGGCACCCTCACCGGCGGCCTCGGCGGCGCCGCACTGGGCTGCCTGATCGGCGGCGTCGCCGGCGCCAGCCTGGTCACCCTCGGCTCCGCCGGCCTGCTCGCCGCCCTGTTCGTCCCCCTCCTGGGCGCAGCCGGCACCGGCTGCCTGATCGGCGCCAGCGCCGTCGGCTTCCTCGGCACCATCGCCGGCCAGGTGCTCGTCACCGCCCCGGTCGCCGTCGCCGCCGCGGTCCAGTACTTCACCACCATCACCCAGCCGTCGGTCGCGCCGGCCCAGAAGTAGTCCGAAAACCAGTGCCCGCCATCCGATCCCGGCACTCGCGATCGGATGGCGGGCACCGCCCGGGCGCTACGCCGCGAGCGGACGGGATGCCAGCGAACGTCTGATCAGTGCGGTGAGGTGGTGGAGGCCCGGACACGGTGTGCGCCTGCGGCGGGGGTGACTACGAAGGTGCGGGGTGGGGTGAAGGCCTTGGCGGAGAAGGCTTCCCGGATGGCGGCGGATACCTCCGCGACGCGGTCGCGGTCGACCAGGGCGATGATGCTGCCGCCGAAGCCGGCGCCGGTGAGGCGGGCGCCGTGGGCACCGGCGGTGAGGGCGGCGGTGACGGCGGTGTCGAGGGGTGGGGCCGAGACTTCGAAGTCGTCGCGGAGGGAGGTGTGGCCTGCGGTGAGGAGGGGGGCGATGGTGCGGGGGTCGGCGCCGGTGCGCAATTGTTCGGCAATTTGCCGGACGCGGGCGTTTTCGGTGATGACGTGGCGGGCGCGTCGGCGGAGGAGGGGGTCGGGGAGGCGGGCGGCGGTGGGGAGCGTGGGGGCGTCGCGGAGGGTGGGGACGCCGAGTGCGGCTGCGGCGGCGGCACATTCGGCGCTGCGGGCCGCGTACTCGCTGTCGACCAAGGTGTGGGGGCTGCCGGTGTCGACGACCAGGAGGGTGAGGGCGAAGTGGTCCAGGTCGAAGGGGATCTGTTCGGATGCGCCGGTGCGGGTGTCGAGGAAGAGGAGGTGGCCTGCGGTGCAGAGGAGAGCGGCGGATTGGTCGAGGGCGCCGGTGGGGACGCCGGCGTAGACGTTCTCGGCGGTGCGGGTGATGTCGATGAGGTCGGTGGCGGAGACGGTGGGTGCGAACAGGTCCCGCAGGGCGATGGAGACCGAACAGGTGAGGGCGGCCGAGGAGGACAGGCCGGCGCCGATCGGGACGGTGCTGTCGAGGTCGAGATCGATGCCGGGGAGTTCGTGGCCGCGGCGCTGGAATTCGCGGATGACGCCGAGGGGGTAGCGCGACCACACCGGAAAACCGGACCAACCGGACGAATCCAGCGCGGCCGTGGTGGTGTCGACCGCGTCGCGGGGAGCCTGCCGGGATCGCAGGCGCACCACGCCATCCGGGCGGACGCGGGCGGTGCAGGTGGTGCCGAGCGGCAGGGCCAGGGGCAGCACGTAGCCGTCGTTGTAGTCGGTGTGCTCGCCGATCAGGTTGACCCGGCCCGGCGCCCACCAGCGTCCCACCGTCGATTCCACAGTCGGGCTCCTCTGCACCGGGTGTTGCGGGCCGTACGGTTCGGTCTGCGGGGAGCATAGCGAGTCTCGCGAAAGCAGCCCTGCGGGTTCGCCGAACTCCGCTCCGGAGCGCGCGCTTTCATGTAATGATCGGACCGGTTGCCCAATTAGTGGCAGCGCCTTTCTCGACCGGGCACTCTGCCACCGCAGCGCGGGCACCTATGCTCGTACCGCAACACTCGGTTGATGATCGGCGGTGTCTTTTCGAGTACTGCTCGGATAAGGGGGGGCTGGTGGGAACAGACGTACAACCGGCCGAACGGCCCGGTCGACGCTTCAATATCTGCTGGCGCACCGTCCTGTTCATCTGTGGCGTACTGATTCTCGGCCTGCCGCTGGCGATCGACTCCAAAGCCGTGGCGCTGGGCACCCTGTTCGTATCGGTCGCGATCAGCCTCACCATGATCGGCATGGGGGGTGCGCAAGTTCCGGCCCCGCCATCCGCTGCCCTGGTACCTGCTCTCCGCGGCCGCGGTGCAGTTCGCCATCGGCACCGCCTTACGCCACGTCTCGGACTCCCAGCGGCACCCCTTCGACGATCTGTTCACCCTCAGCGGGTACTGCTGCGTCGGTGTGGCCGCGGTGCTGTGGTTACGCCCGCGCCAGAACAGCACCGATCACGACCTGCTGCTCGACTCCGGCCTGATCGGCCTGGGCGCGCTGCTGCTCTCGTGGACGTTCCTCATCTCCCCGGTGCTGCACATGGCGCACCACGTGAACTTCACCGCCATCACCTGCGTCGCGGATCCGATCGTGGACGCCCTGCTGCTCACCGTGATCGTGCATTCGGTGATCACCTCGGCGCGCTCGGAAACCTCACTGCGCCTGGTACATCTGGCCATGCTGGTGATCCTGGCCGGTGATCTGGCCTACAACCTGGAGACCGCGGGTTCGGCGGTGATCGGGCGGCAGATCCAGTTGCTGCCGCTGCAGCTGGGTTTCACGCTGATCGGCGCGGCCGCGCTGCACCCGAGCATGGTGGTGCTGGGCGGGCCGCGCGATATCCATCCGCACCGGTCCCGGCAGCGGGCCAGCATCATCGCGATCGTCATGATCGTGGCCTCGCTGGTGCCGGTGGTCGGCTCCAGCCTGGACACCCTGGACCGCGTCGTGGTGTCGTCGCTGTTCGCCCTACTACTAGCCGGGGTGCTGCTACGCAGTGAGCGCGCGATCGAACGCAGCGCCCGCAGCGAGCGGCGCGCACAGTATCAGGCAGACCATGACATGCTCACCGGACTCCTGAACCGCGCCGCCCCTGCTGCGGGCGCTGCATCGTAATCGGGAGCGGTGGGCCGGGCAGCCGCTGGCGCTGCTGTTCATCGACCTGGACGGATTCAAGCGGGTCAACGACAACTACGGGCACGCGGTGGGTGACGAGCTGATCGCGAACGCGGCCGCCCGTATCCGCCGGGTGATACGCCGCGACGACGCGGCCGCCCGATACGGCGGCGACGAATTCGTGGTGCTGGCCCCACTGGCGCAGGCGCAGGCGCGGCAGCTGGCCGAACGCCTGCTGGCCACGCTGGGGGAACCGTTCGAGTTGAGCGCGGCCGAGGTGCGCATCGCGGCCAGTATCGGCATCGCCTGCACCAAGCCGCGCGAGACCGAGACCACGGTCTACGAGCTACTGCGCGAGGCGGATTCGGCCATGTACCACGCCAAGGAATACTCGCTCGGCTACATCTTCCACGACGATCTACGCCGCGGCCGCCCGGAATCGGGCCCGCTCACCTGGCAGCGCGAATCCGCGGTCTGAACACGAGTTGTGGCCCAACCCACACGAGAAGGGTTGGGCCATCAGCCCTCGGGCCGGAAGGTCGGCTCAGGCCAGGTCTTCGAGTAGCCGACGCGCCGACTCGAGTTCGGCCTGCAGCTGCTCGACCTTGGCGCGCTGGGAGGCGCGGACGGACTCCAGGATCGAGTCCACCACCTCCGACACCTCGGGGTGCAGGATCTTGGCCGCCTGGGAGACAGCCGAACTCGGCACGGCCAGGCCGCGAATGGTGCGCTTCTTGCCGTTGACGACGTCGAGGGTCCACTCGCCCTCACCGGTGCCGGAGAGGGTGACCGTCACCTCGGGAGCCTTGGGCTTGCGGGCGGCGGCCGAGTTCGCGGCGGCATTGCGGGCCGGGCGCGAGGCGGGCTTCTTGGCCTCGCCCTCGGCGCCGGCTGCGGGGTGGCTTCCGGAGCGGGCGGGGTGCTCGGCGCGGCGGCCGGCATCGTCGCGGGGGACGACATCGTCACGGTCGGTTCCTTCCTGGTTGCCGTTCTTGGGGTTGCACTGGCCGGTTTGACCACGGGCGCCGGCGCGGGGGCCGGTTTCGGGTTCTGCCGGGCCGGCTTGGTCAGGGTCACCTCGGTGGGACCGAAGGACAGGACGTCCTTCGAGCCCGTCGGCTTCACCTGCAGGAAATCACCCTCGGACGGATCACCGAGAGACATCACCTTGCCGGAGCGGCCTTCCGGGACACCGACCGCCAGGGCGGTGAACCACACCATGGGCGGTCTGCCCGCGTCGATTTCCGCGGCGATCTCCCGAATCTCGGTATCCGACAAGGGCTGTGGCTTGGTACGGGTCGACATGGGCACTCCGGGGCGGACGGGGCGGACAGCTGCGTGCCAAGAGCATGCACCATGGCACCGACAAATCCACATCCGGAGAATGCGCATGGTCACCACCACACGGTTGGTGAACCTTCAGCTATTCCTACTGGTGCGGCCCACGGAACATGGCCGGCGCAGGTGATCCTAGGCGTCCGCCCCTGTCCCCGCGCAACTTTCGTGACGGACCCATCCGTCCCGTGCCCGAATAGCGAGTATCGATCAGAGCTGTTCGACTCCACGCAGCACACACCGCACGGTCTGCGGCCGGGCCACCGGATCGAGCAGCGTCTCGGTGGTGAAGTCCTGGGTCGCGCCCGGCGCCACCAGCACCTCGGTGCGGGTCCGTTCCAGATCGGCGGCCTCGGGCGTCATGAAACTGATCACCACCAGATACCGGTGCTCCACCACATCCCGGTTGCTGACCACCGCGGTCGCCTGCCAGCCCGCCGCGGTGCCCGCGCAGGCGGTGACGAAGGCGCTGCGCTGCATCTCGGAGGTATCGGAGGCGGCCAGCTCGGTATGGGGCCGGCTCGCGTGCGCGGTATCGGCGTGACCTGCGTGCGCGCAGCCGGTCAGCAGCGCCGCGCAGCCTGACACGACACCGACTAGACCTCGGCCGGGGGTGATCATGAATCTCCCATTCCACCGCGCACTTCCGCCCCCGCACTCCTGTTGCGGCTGATTAGCCGCGCGCCGAGACTACCCCAGCGCGACCGCGTGTCTTCACATGACGGCCTAGGCGTGTCGCACTGGAAAACCGGCCGTATCCTCGCCTTTCGCACCCGCCTGAGCACTTGCTTACGATCTACGGTGTGAAGGTTCTGGGAGCGTGCCCCCTCGACTGCCCCGACGCCTGCTCCTGGGTGGTGGACGTCCAGGACGGCCGGGCCGCCGGACTGCGCGGCAACAAGGAGCACCCGGTCACCCGGGGTGCGCTGTGCGTCAAGGTGAACCGCTACCTCGAACAGGTCCACTCCCCCGAACGTCTCACCCGCCCGCTGCGCCGGGTCGGCCGCAAGGGTGAGGGCCGCTTCGAGCCGATCAGCTGGGACGAGGCGCTCGACGAGATCGCCGAACGCCTGACCGGCATCATCGCCGAGTACGGCGGCGAAGCGGTGTGGCCGTTCCACGGCACCGGCAGTCTCGGCTACATCCAAGGGCTGGAGGGTCTTTCCGGACGGCGCTTCTTCAATACGCTCGGCGCCTCCCGCCACGACCCGACCATCTGCTCGGTCGCGGGCACCGTCGGGCTGGAGTACACCCTGGGCACCGCGGGCGGCATGGACCCCGAGAACCTGGCGGCATCGAAGCTGATCTTGTTGTGGGGCACCAACCCGATGACCTCCGGCCATCACGTCTGGAAATTCATCCAGGACAGCGGCGCGTACACGGTGGCCATCGATCCGGTGCGCACCAAGACCGCCGAACGCTGTGACGAACACCTGGCCCCGCTGCCGGGCACCGATGCCGCGCTCGCATTGGGCCTGATGCACGTCATCGTCGGGCTGGGCGCGCAGGACGAGGAGTTCCTCGCCGCCCACACCGAGGGCTGGCCCGAGTTCCGGTCCCGCATCGCCGAGTACCCGCCCGAGCGGGCCGCCGCCATCACCGGTGTGCCGGTAGAGCGCATCGTGGCCCTGGGCGAGCGCATCGCCCGCACCCGCCCCACCGCCATCCGCGCCTCGCAGGGCATGCAGCGGCACGCGGGCGGCGGCATGGCCCTGCGCACCCTCGCCTGCCTGCCGGGCGTGACCGGCGACTGGGCGATTCGCGGTGGCGGACTGCACTATTCGACCAGCGGCCACTTCCGCCTCGACACGCCCGCCCTGACCCGCTTCGATCTGCTGCCGCAACCGGTGCGCACCCTGTCCATGACCCGGATGGGTGAGGCGCTGCTGGATCCGGACGGCCCGCCGGTGCACGCGTTGTTCGTGATCGGCGCGAATCCGGTGGGCTCCAACCCCGATCAGCGCCGGGTGATCGAGGGTCTGTCCCGTGCGGACCTGTTCACGGTGGTGCTCGAACACTTCCCGACCGACACGGTCGACTACGCCGATATCGTCCTCCCGGCCACCATGCAGCCCGAGCACCTGGATGTGCTGGCCGCGTACGGCAATCTCTATCTGGTCTGGAACGAGCCGGCCGTGGCGCCGCCCGGCGACTGCCTGCCCACCACCGAAACCTTCCGCCGCCTGGCCCGCCGCATGGGGCTCACCGAACCGGCGCTCTACGAGTCCGACGAGGAGCTGGCGAACCAGCTGCTGAAACAGTACGACGTGGACCGGCTGCGCGCCGAGGGCTTCCTGAAGATCGCGCCGGGTCCGGTGCCCGCGGGCAAGCTGCGGTTCGTGTCCAACCTGGCCGAGCGGGACGGGCACGCGCCGCTGGCCGGCTACACCCCGCCCGCCGATCCGGGCGACGGACTGGTGCTGATCTCGGCCGCCTCACACTATTTCCTCAATACGGGGTTCGGTTCGAATCCCGAATTGCGGCGGCGCGCAGGCGAACTCCGCGTCACCATCCACCCCGACGACGCGGCCGCGCGTGGCATCGCCGACGGTGATCCGGTGACGGTCGGCAACGACCGCGGCTCCTTCGACGCGATCGCCGAGGTCTCCGACACGGTCCGTCCCGGCGTCGCCGCGACCCCGAAAGGCCGCTGGGCCAAGCACTCCGGCGGCGCGACCGTGAACGCGACCATCGCCGAACGGGATTCGGACTACGGCGGCGGCGCGGTCTTCCACGACAACCGCGTGCGAATCACACCGCGCCTGCAAGAGTGACAGCGCCGGGCGGGGCCGAAGCCACCGAACGCGGAGTGCGACTGCCGCGCCCGCAGTGAGTCCCCGCGCGGTAGTGAGAGAGCTGGGCGCCTGGGTAAGACCGCTGCGGTGACGGACCTTCCGGTCGCGGGCGCGGCACCGGCGACCGCGGACGGATCCCCCGGTATGCCGGGTGGCGGGTGGCGGGACAAGACTGCCGCGCGGGGCGCGACTGCCGCCGGCGGTGTGAGCGGTCAGGACGCGCCGAGGGTCTCCAGCACCCGGCGAGCTTGGTAGTCCGCGCCGAGCTGGTTGGGGTGGAAGGGGACGGCGAGGCCGACCGGGTTGCCGGAGAACGGGACCAGGCCCTCCACCCAGCGAGTGCCGACCGGCTGGCAGGCGTCGTGGCCCGAGCTGCCGGCGTAGGTGTCGACGAAGTCGACGCCGGTGGTGGCGGCGACCCGGGCGAGCATGGTGTGCAGTTCGATCAGCTTCTGCCCCAGCCAGATCGCGTCGGGGTCGGAGATGGGGATGACCGGCCAGCAGCCGCCGTCGAGGCCGATGCCTTCGAAGTAGTCGAGCAGCAGGATGCGGGCGTGCGGGGCGCGTTCCCGGATGCCGGCGATGGTGGCGGCCACGCGGGGTTCGGTCTTGGCGATGTTCTGTGACATCCGGTCGACGCCGTCGGTGACCATGGAGTTCAGGCAGGGGCTGATCGCGGGGTCGAGGGTGATGCAGTCGGTGACGATGGCGGCCAGATTCGCGTCGTTGCCGCCGATTTCGAGGGTGACCAGGTCGGTGGACTCGGTGAGCCGGTCGAACTGCGGCGGGTTGGAGCTGCCGCCGATGGACTGCGGCCGGGTCATGTTCGCGGTGACCGCGCCGCCGCAGGTGGCGTCGCGGAACACCGGCACGGCCAGGGCGGCGGCCACCTGCTTGGCGTAGTTGTGGGCGCTCTGCACGCAGGGCACGGGGGTGAACGCGGTGCTGAGCTGACTGAGGGTGGCGTCGGCGGCCCAGGAATCACCGAGGGCCACATACTCGTTGACGGTGGCCGCGGGCGGTTCGGCGGCTACCGCCGCGGTGGGCAGGACGGCGGCGAGGGCGGCGGCGGTGAGCAGTGCGCGCGAGGTCTTCATGTCTGGTTCTCCCCTGGGTCAGCCCAATACCGAATAATGGACTGTTTTCAGTGCGGAACCTAACAGCTGGACGGCTGTCCCGCTCACCGAATCTCAAACTCGGTCCGCCACCTCCCTACGGTCGGCGCCGACCGTCTCCATCCGGTCGACGGACGCCTCTCTGCGGTCGACCGACACCTCTCTGCGTACATCGGACACCGCCTCCATCCGCTCGTATCCCAGCAGCACGTCATGCGCCACTTCACCGTCGGCCACCGTGACCCGGCTGAACGCGGCCGGATACCCGCGCGCCATCACGGTGTATCGCCCCTCGGCCAGGTCGGGCACCACATAGCGGCCGGTGTCGTCGGTGCGGGTGACCGCGATCAGGTCCCCGGCCTCGTCCAGCACGGTGATCTGGGCGTCGGGGATGCCGTCGCCGCGCTCGTTGCAGGCCGACCCGGCCAGCACCGATCGCGGCGCCAATTCGATGTCGTGGCGCAGCATCCCGCTGTCGGGCACGGTGAGGGTGATGGCGGAGGGCCGCATGTGCTCGGCCACCGCGACCAGCGTGTAGGTCCCGGCCAGCACGCCGCGGCAGGTGAAGTCACCGTCGGAGGTGGTGACGGCGGACCCGACCACATCGCCGAAGGCGTCGGTGAGGGTGACCGTCGCATCTCCCAGCGGCGCGCCCCGCCCCGCCGACCGCACCACGCCCGACACCTCGCCGGAGCCGAGCAGCGAGACATCCAGGCGATGCGGGCGGCTGCCGACGGAAATGCTCAGCGCGGCGGGCTGATACCCGAACGCCGACACGATCAGCACGTATCCGCCCGTATGCGGGGCGCCGATGAGGTACTCGCCGTCGGAATTGCCGACAGCCCGCGAAACCTGGCGTCCGCGTTGGTCGATGAGCGTGAGCACGGTGTCGGGCACCGACTGCCCGTCCTCCCGTTGCACCCGGCCCGACACCGACAGGCCGGGGGACTCGTCGAACTCGCACTCCGGCTCCGGCTCGGGTTCGGGTTCGGGTTCCGCCTCGACGATCTCCTCGATGACCACGGCGGGCACCGGAGTGTCCTGCAGCGGAATCTCTTTCATGAACAGCAGCACGAACGCCGCCACCACCGCCACCGCGGCGGCCACCGCGAACACCCCGCCCATGGCGTGGGTGAACCCGACCAGGATGGGGGTCCGCAGGTGTTCGGGCAGCGCCGCGATACCGCTGGTGTTGGCTTCGACCCGGCCCAGTTGCGCGGCGTCGAACTCCGGCGGCAACTGACCGCCGAAGGCCGCCATGATCTTTCGCGGCAGCAGGTTGAACAGGATGGTGAGGAACACCGCGACGCCGAGGGTGCCGCCCATCTGCCGGAAGAAGGTGGCCGACGCGGTGGACACGCCCATGTCCGCGCGCGGCCCGGCGTTCTGCGCGGCGATGATGAGCGTCTGCATGCACCCGCCCAGCCCGAAACCGATGACGCCGCAGTACAGCAGCGGCTGCCACAGCGGGCTGTCGAAGCGGACCAGCGCGAACAGCAGCGATCCCACGCCGATCACCAGTGATCCGAGGATGGGCAGCGCCTTGTAGCGTCCGGTGAATTTGGTGATGAGCCCGGACAATTGTGCGCCGATCATGATGCCGACCACCAGCGGCAGCATGAAAAGCCCGGAGCGCGTGGGCGAATATCCGCGCACCACCTGGAAGTACAACGGCACCAGCACGATCGCGCCGAACATGGCCACGCCGACCACGAATCCACCCAGGATGGCGATGCTGAACGTGCGACTCCGGAACAGCCGCAGCGGAATCAGCGCGGAGTCCTTCATCAGGAATTCGACGACCAGGAACAGCGCCAGCCCCGCGGCCGCGATGCCGTAGCAGAGCAGGGCGTGCGGTGACCGCCATCCCCACTCGCGGCCCTGTTGGGCGACGATGAGCAGCGGAACCGTGCCAGCCGCAAGGGTTATCGCGCCCAGCCAGTCGGTGCGGTGCCGGTGTCGTTCGAAGGGCACGTTGAGCACCTTGGCGACCACGACCAGCGCGAGCCCGCCGATGGGCACGTTCACCAGGAACACCCAGCGCCAGCCCGACAGTCCCAGAATGTGGTCGGCATTGGAGAAGAAGCCGCCCAGCACCGGTCCCAGCACGGTGGCGATGCCGAACACCATCATGAAATAGCCCTGGTACCTGACCCTTTCGCGGGGCGGCACGATATCGCCGATGATGGTGAAGGCCAGCGACATGAGCCCGCCCGCGCCGACGCCCTGCAGCGCGCGGAAGCCCGCGAGCTGGTACATCGAGGTGGCGAAGGTGCAGGCCACCGAGCCGAGCACGAAGACGCCGATGGCGATGAGGTAGCAGGGTTTTCGGCCGTAGATGTCGGCCAATTTGCCGTAGAGCGGCGTGGAGATGGTGGCGGTGATCAGGTAGGCCGTGGTGGCCCAGGCTTGTTTGTCGAAGCCGTGCAGGCTGTTGGCGATGCGGACGATCGCCACGCTGACGATGTTCTGGTCCAGTGCCGCGAGGAACACGCCCAGCAGCAGACCGGACAGGATGGTCATGATCTGGCGGTGCGTGAGCGTTCTCTCGGGGGGTGCCGATTGCTCGATCGTCGGCGCCGACGGTGCGATGGACGGTGCGACCCGGACCGGTGCTGCCACCCGAGACGGGGTGGATACCGATGCCTGGGTAGAGCTGTTTGGCATGTTTGGGGCCCTTGTCGGATTTCGGCTGTCCGTGCGTGCGGTGCTACTCGAAAAGACCTCGCCATGAAGCAATTCGGGCAGCTTACTCCCGCCGATCGGGGCCCCTCACGGGAGGTGGTAGTTACGCCTCCGTTTGCGCGTAGAGCGGAATGCCGGTGTGGAAGAAGCGAATGAGCCGTCCGATGCGCACGCAGTGGTCGGCCGCGCGCTCGAAATGGTGGGCCAGCAGCGCGATATCGATGGCCATGGCCGACCCGTGCGGCCAGCCGTCGTCGGCGGCCAGCTCCACCAGGCGGCCGCGCAGCCGCTCCAGGTTCTCGTCGCGCGGGACCAGGATCCGATCGCGTGGCGGGTTCTGCGCCGCAATGACTCTCACGGCACTGCCGGCCAGATTCGTGACCGCACCGGACATTTCCACCAGTAGGTCCAGGACCGGGGCGGGGGCGACCGGGGCGGGGTAGCGGCGCACCACCACGTCGGCGACCCGGCTCAGGGATCGGCTCACGGCCAGCAGGTCGTCGGCGATCTGCATGGCGGTGATGACCTGCCGCAGGTCGCGGGCCACCGGGGCCTCCAGCGCGAGCAGGATGACCGAGCGGTCCTCACATTTGGCGTGCTCGATCTCCACCTGCTCCTCGAGCGCGAACACCTCGTACGCAGCCGTCAGATCGGCGCCGCCGAGCGCGGCCGTGGCCCGCTCCGACGCCTCCTGTGTCAGCTGCGCCATATGCGCGAGCTCCTCGGTCAGCGCTATCAGTTCGCTGGAGAATTTCGTGCGCACTCGCATATCTTGGCCGCCCTCCCGCATACCTGCACACTATCGCGGGAAAACCTTTCTCTCCGAATGGGTCTCGTTTCCGTTCACCAAAAGTAAACAGACCGTCCAGATTTGTCCGATTCGTCCACCCGCCGTTCGATTTCGGACCCTTCGGTGGGTCGTCCCGGGAAAGCCGGGCCGGTGCCCGAGACTGGGGCCCGTGGCCGCCGACAACCCAGAACCCACGCTCCGGGCCGCCATGCCCGCCTGGCTACCCCGCGCCATGGTGCTCGCCCTGGCCCTGCTCGGACTGTTCGAACTCGCCAATTGGGCGGCGCACCAGCTGATCGGCATCGCGATCATGATGACGGTGTCCTTCTTCGTCTCCCTCGCCATGGAGCCGGCGGTGGACGGGATGGCCGGGCGCGGCGTCAATCGCGGACTGGCCACCGCGGTGGTGTTCATCATCGTGTTCGCCTGCGCCGCCGGGTTCGTCGCGACACTGGGCGTGCTCATGGTCGAGACCGTCGCCAATGTGGTGAGCGAACTCCCGCGGCTGCTCGACGAACTCCTGAACTGGGTCAATCGCGTGTTCCACCAGAGCTTCACCCTCGACCAGCTGCGCGACCGGCTGTTCAAGGACTCCAACGTGATCAGCTCCTGGGCCGAGCGGGCCGCCAACAATGTGTGGGGACTGTCGAGCACAGTGCTGGGCGGGCTGGCGCGCTTGCTGACCATCGCCCTGTTCAGCGTGTACATGACCGCGGACGGGCCCAAGCTGCGGCGCACGGTGTGCTCGCTGCTGCCGCCCGCGAAACAGGGTGCGGTGCTGCATGCCTGGGACCTGGCCATCGACAAGACCGGCGGCTACCTGTATTCGCGGGCGCTGCTCGCGGTCATCTCGGCCGTGGCGCACGGGGCTTTTCTGGCGCTGCTCGGGATACCCAACGCGGTGGCGCTGGGCATCTGGTTCGGCGTGGTGGCCTCGTTCGTGCCGACCATCGGGACGTATCTGGCGGGTGTGCTGCCGATTCTGGTGGCGCTCACCATCAAACCGCTCGATGCGGTGTGGATCATCCTGTTCGTGGTGGTCTACCAGTGGATTCAGGACTATGTGCTGCAGCCGCGCATCACCGCGAGGACGGTGGACGTGAATCCGGCGATCGCGCTGTTGTCGGTGATCGTGGGCGGGGCGCTGCTCGGGGCCGTGGGCGCGCTGCTGGCGATTCCCGCCACCGCCACCCTGCAGGCGTTCCTCGGGGAGTACGTGAAGCGCTACGAGGTCAGCGAGGATCCGCGCATCGAGCGGCGCGGCGGAGCGCACAAGCAGCGCAAGGCGGATCGAGCGGCGGCACAGCAGGCCGCGGAGTCCGACGAGTGAGCTAGGCCCGCGCCGCAACCACCTCGGGCCGGTCCTTGGCGCGCGCGGTGCCCAGGATCGAGCCCGCGATCACCAGCGGGAAGCCGATCGCCATGCCCGCGGTGAGCGGTTCGTTCAGCAGGGAGACGCCGATCAGCAGGGCCACCGCGGGATTGATGTAGGTGATGACGGTCGCGCGCGAGGGGCCGACCTCGCCGATGAGGGCGAAGAAGACCACGAACGCCAGTGCCGTGCAGAGCAGGCCCAGGCCCACCACCGACCAGCTCGCCCCGGCTGGGAAGCGGTCCGGCACGCGCCATAGCGCGAACGGCAGGTACAGGGCGGCCGCGATGGCCAGCGACGCGGTCACCACGCCGATCGGCGGTAGGTCGGCGAGTTTGCGGTCGATGATGATCGGGCCCAGCGCGTAGCCGATCACGCTCACCCCGATGGCCGCCAGCGCACCCAGATTCGAGACATCGATATCGAGGCCGACCAGGGCGGTCACGCCCGCGAAGCCGATCACCAGGCCGAGTGCCCGGCGCATGTCGAGGCGCTCGTGGCCGAGGCGGGTGGTGATCACGATCGCGATCAACGGGACGGCGGCGATGAGCAACCCCACCGTAGAACTGGTCAGTCGAGTTTCCGCATGGCCGATGAGCAGCCACGGCCCGGTGATCTCCACCAGCGTGTACACCAGCACCCAGCGCCACTGCCGCAACACCGGCCACAGCACCTTCGAATACAACGCGAACGGCGCCAACACCAGCGCCCCCAGCAGCGTCCGGCCGAAGGCCACGAACACCGGATCGAAATCCCGCACCGCGACCCGGATCATGGCGTACGGGACACCCCAGATCACGCCCATACCCAGGAACAACAGCCAGCCGCGCTTACTCACCCCACACTCCTTCCGATCCCCCGGAGCGTATGGCACGCCGCCGACACGCTGGGCCAGTCGTCCGAACACCCGCGCCAGCCGAAGTATTTCGGTGAGCACTGCGCCACCGGCGAACAGACAGTGGAAATCGATGAGGGCGGGGACACAACTGAAGGTTCGAGTGGGCACCGCGGTGGTGGTGGCGGCCGCGATCGGATTGAGCGCCGCACCCGCGGAAGCGGTCCCCGGCCCGGCCCGATCATCGGCCAGCCGCCGATCATCGGATCGGGACCGGCCTTCGGGTCCGGGGTCAGACCTTCGAATGTCGCCGGGGCGGCACAGACCGCCGGGACACTCGAGCCGACGCTGGACTGCATCCCGTCCGATGAACAGCCGAATCCTGTTGTAGTACTCGGCGGTTTCGGGGCCGTAGGGGACATTCGCGCAACACTCGACAAGCAGATGGCGGGAATCACCGCGCGAATTCACGATCTCGGCGGATGCCCGTTCGTCTTCGGATACGGCATCATCGGCCCGACGCAGGCCGCCGCCCCGGTGCCCGAATCCGCCGGAGAACTGGCAGGATTCATCACGAAAGTACAAGCGGCAACGGGCGCCGACCACGTCGACATCGTCGCCCACTCATCCGGCGCCCTGATCGCCAACTACTACTTGAGGTTCCTACACGGCGGCCCCCACGTGGACCGCGCGATCTACCTCGCACCGGTAACCCAAGGAACCACAGCCGCCACCCTGATAGGCGGCCTCGACCTCCCCGGCTCCCCCGAGGGCCTGGCAGGAATCCTCGACGACGCAACAGATCCCTTGCGCGACACCATATTCAAAGGCATCCCAGGCGCCCTCGACTGCCTCGCCGGTTCCCCAATTACCCGCGCCATCCTCAACGGCGGAGTAACTGTCCCCGGCGTCGTCTACTCCGTCCTCGCCACCCGAGGCGACCAAGTCCTCACCCCGCCCGGCCCAGCCTCCTTCATCAACGACCCCCGCGTCGAAAACGACTACTTCGAAGACCTCTACCCCCGAGCCGGCCCAGCCGACCACGCCACCCTCCCCATGCAACCCGACGCAGCCCAGTGGGTGATCGAACAGCTCCTCACGGAGTAGCGGAACACCGCTCTCCGCGAGGACATTCACCCGAATTGCTTCCGCTTCACAGCCACGGCCGAGCGCCCACGCGCGCTGATCTGCCAGCGGCCATGGCTGACACTCGGTACGACCAGTCCGCGTGCCGCCAACTGCGCCAACGCGTTCCGCGCACTCCACCCGGTAAGCGAGGCCGCACGCTGAATCTCCGTGGTAGACAACCGCTCAACACAGCTCAATACGTTCAGCACGGCGAATTCTGCGGTGGTCATGCCATTGCTCCCTTGCTGTGGGATGGATGAAAACCCTTGCGGGCGGGTGATCGGAATGCGGTCAGGCTCTCGGTGCAGGCCCCGATGCCACCGTCCCGGCTGCCCTCGGGCCGGGAGATCGAGGTGTCCCCCGTTTCCGAGAAGCGCGAGCTGAAGAAACCGGGCACCACCGCCCGGATGACCATCTCGATAGAACCCCCAGACCGCCCACCCGATGACGCCCAGACAGAGCGTGAGGATCGACAACAGGGCCCATGTGTCCCAACGCATTTCGGCTTCTCCCAGCGCTGTCGTGGATAGGTTCCTCAAGCACACCGCAGCCACCGAAAGTTGGCATTGCCATTACGGCAGAATCGCGAAACGGCTCCGAAAGCCCAGAATCATTGCCAGAATGACCTGACATCATTGCCAATGCTCGTGAGCATGGGGGGTGGATGCCGTGGCAAATTCAAGCCAACAGCCGACATCGGTGGCACGTAAACAGATCGGAATGCAGCTACGCGAGGCGCGGCAGCAGGCGAACCTCGACCTCAAAGACGTCGCGGACGCCATGGGGCCCGGCTGGAGCACCAGCAAAGTCGGCCGAATCGAGCGGGGCGAGTCAGGCCGGATCAGCCTTCCCGAAGTCGACGCGCTGGCAAAGATCCTCGAGATGGACGCGGACACTCACTCGAACGTGATCGCCCTGATCAAACAGGCCGCATCGAAGTCCTGGTGGTACAAGTACCGAGACGTGATCCAGGGCGGATTCCGCATCTACGCGGACATGGAGGCGTGTGCGCTCCGATTTGACCATGTACCACAACAACATCGTGCCCGGACTCCTCCAGACCGCAGAGTACGCACGAGCATTGGACCGCATCTACTTCGCCAGTGAACCCGAGTCGACCCTCAATCGCCGGCTCCAACTCAAGTTGGAGCGGCAGATCTTCATCACCCGGAAGACCAGGCCGATCGTCGTTGACGCGATCCTGCACGAATCAGCCATCCACACCCAGGTGGGCGGACCCGCTGTAATGGAGGACCAACTCGAGCACCTCGTGGAGATGAGCAAACGCCCGAACATCACGCTCCGCGTACTTCCCTTCACCGCAGGACATCCGCTAGGAACCCCCGCGGGATCCTTCACGATCCTCGACATGAAACCCATTGCCGGCACCGAGAACAACCCCGTCGTCTACTTCGACTCCCTCGTCGGCGCAGCCTGTCTCGAGAATCCCGAAGAAGTCGAAACCCACAGGTCCGCAATAGCTTCCATCCGGCACACCGCACTCGATGAAGTCAGCACCCGCACCCGTCTTCGCCAGGTGGGCAAGACATTCAGCAGAAAGGGATAGCAGCGATGTACAACCTATCCGGCTCGGACCCCCGCCTCCGCGGCGCCAGCTTCCGCAAAAGCACCCGCAGCGGAAACGGCCCCGACTGCGTGGAAGTCGCCTTCCTGGCTGACGGGGATATCGCAGTACGCCACTCGCAGTCCCCCAACGGCCACGTCCTCGTCTACACCCCCAGCGAGTGGGACGCCTTCACCCTGGGAGTCAAGGACGGCGAGTTCGACCGACCATAGGGCCAGCCGTCACGTCCGTTACCAAGCTCATCTGCCTGCGAATTCGAGTGTTGCCCAGGGGTTCGGCGGGTGGCATCGCCCACATCTCGGTCCATGCCCCCGCCAGGAACTCTATAAATGTAGAGGCATCCTGTTGATGCAGAGGCGAGCAAGGGAGATGGGTCGAATGTCTTCGCAACCATTGGTTTCCAACGTTTCGGACACTGCGCGGTGGGTAGCCGCGCATCGCGCCATGGAGTCCGCGCGGCCTGATGCGTTGTTCCGGGACCCGCTGGCCGAGCGGCTCGCCGGGGAGCGGGGGCGGGTGATCGCCGAGGTTGCCGGGCAGGCGATGGCGGATGACTGGTTCCTGGTTGCTCGCACCAAACTTATCGATGATCAGGTGGCCGAGGCGGTCGCCGGTGGATGCAATTTGGTGCTGAATCTGGGGGCCGGGCTCGATGCGCGGCCGTACCGGATGGAATTGCCGGCCGACCTGGTGTGGATCGAAGCCGATTTGCCCGACCTCGTCGCCGAGAAATCCGCGCTGCTCGCTGGGGAGACACCTCGGTGTCGGCTGGTTCGGACCGCGCTCGATGTCACCGATTCTGCTGCTGTCACAACGTATCTCGACTCGGTGCTCACCGACGCGACGCGAGCACTGGTGATCTCCGAGGGGCTGGTGATGTATCTGGAGGAGGCTGACGTGGTCGCCTTGTCGGCGGCGTTGACGGGGCCTGAGATCGCCGCGTGGTGCCTCGACTTCAGCACCGCGGGAGTAGCCCGTCTGATGACCGATCGCAACGAGGGCCTGTTGCAGCGGGCGCCGTGGACGTTCCTGCCTGCCAATGGGGTCACGTTCTTCGAGGAGCTCGGATGGAATGCGAGCTACCTCGAATCGATCGTGGTGGGCGCGGCTCGATTCAATCGGCTCTCGCCGCCCGTTCCCGCTGAGGTCGTTGCCGCTCAGCAGCCTGATCCGTGGGCGCCTGGCGAACAGCCCTACAGCGGGGTCGTCCGACTGACTCACCAATAGTCGCAAACCCTTGCACACCAACGAGAACGGCCTACTATTCATTGTAGTAGGCCGTTCTCGGACCTGGGGGTACGACATGAAGGCCGATCGTGGGGACAAGCAGCAGAAGCCGGTGAGATTGCGGGCGAAGCCAGTCGATGCGACGGGTCGGCCGAGGTGGTTCGTCCGCGCCTACGCAGCCGTTGCCGTCGGCAGACTGCCGCGATTCATCTCTCGTCACATCGCATGGAAGCTCGATCCGGTGCTGCTGCGGCTCACGCGCGGCCGCCTATCGGCGACGCTGGTCTTCCCGACCGCAGTGCTGGAGACCGAGGGAGCCCGAACCGGAGCGCGGCGGCGCAACGCCATCATCTACTTCATGGATGGCGATGACGCCGTCATCGCGGCGTCCAACGCGGGCGCGGCGACCAACCCCGCTTGGTACTACAACCTGCTGGCCAATCCCGATGTCGTCTTCGGTGGAGCACCCATGCGGGCGACCGTGATCGACGACGCCACCGAGCGCCAACGGCTCTGGACCATCGCTGATCACGTTTTCCCGGCTTACATCCCGTATCGCCGGGAAGCGAGCCGGGCGGGCCGGACCATCCCGATCATTCGATTGACCCCACGCGAGGCAGGCTCGACTCCGTAGGGGTTGAGCTAGGCTGAGCCGGTCGAAGGCAAGTACCGTCCGGACCTGGGGAATTGGCTTGTTGGGCAGAATATTTCGGTATCTACTGATTCTGCTGCTCGCCTCGGTCGCGGTGAACGGCGTTGCCCGGTCCGAGTCGGCGCCCTCGCAACAGGGATCAGTGGTCGTTGCCCTGCCCGAGCCGACCGGCGCCGATGCGATCGGCGTGGTTGATCTGCATCTGGTCGATCCGTCTCGTCAGGACCCGTATGTCCCGACTCGTGCACGCGAGTTGATGGTCAGCATCTGGTACCCCGCCGCCGATCGGACGGCAATGCCGGTGCGGCCCTGGATTTCCGAACCGGTCGCCCAGGCCTACGCGGCGGGCTTGGCCGAGATCGGCCCGTCGGCCACGGGGTCGTGGACGTTGGCGCCCAGCCACGGTCGGGTCGATGCGGCCGCCGAAAGGACCGGTGGGCGGCGGCCGATCGTGCTGTTCTCCCCCGGCATGGGCCTGCCGCGGGAGGCGAGTACCGCGCAGGCCGAGGATCTCGCCGGCCACGGATTCGTGGTGGTCGCCATGAGCCACACCTACGAATCGCGGGTGACCGAATTCCCCGGCGGACGGCTCGAAAAGAGCCTGCTGCCGCAGACCGCGGATGCCGGCCAGATCAAGGCGGAGGCGGAAAAGGCGCTGCAGGTCCGCGTGGCCGACACCCGATTCGTCCTCGACCGGCTCACCGACCTCAGCACCGGCGCCGACCCCGACGGGCATCCACTGCCCGCGAATCTCGCCGCGATACTCGACCTGTCGAAGATCGCGATGTTCGGGCATTCGCTCGGCGGCGCCACCGCGGCCCAGGTGATGCACGACGATCGACGCGTCGCCGCCGGGGTGGATCTCGATGGCTCCCTTTTGGGTTCGGTCGTCACCGACGGATTGGACCGCCCCTTTGCCCTGATCGGCAGCAACGATCGCGAACGAACCCAGGACCCCACCTGGCAACAGTTCTGGGCCGCCGACCGCGGGCCGAAACTGGAATTCCGCCTCGCCGGCTCGCAGCACCTCTCGTTCTGCGACAACCAGCTGATCGTTCCCGCCCTGGGCGCCACGGGCATCGTGCCCGCCGATTTCGCCGCCAAGCTGGTCGGCACCATCGACCCGCGGAACTCGCTCGATCTGCAGCGCGTCTACCTGCGCGCCTTCTTCGACACGACACTCGGTCGATACGGGGATCTCGCGACAGCTCCGGCAGCCTTGCTGCATCCAGAAATGATCCTGGTTCCGTAGACGCTCACGCCGACATGCCGCTGGCGCAACGGCACCGATGACTTTCCGGTGAATGCGTCGTCGATACCTCTGGGCATACCGACAGAGAGGAGTCCGGGCATGGTGCGACCGGTTCGAGATGACGTGACTGTGGTGCAGGCGAATGGTGTGGAGCTCGGCATCGAGAGCTTCGGACGCGCGGACCATCCACTGATCCTGTTGGTCGGTGGGACAACGATGTTGTCGTGGCCCGACGCTCTGTGCGAGGGGCTCGCGGCGAATGGGCGGCGGGTGGTTCGGTACGACCTGCGGGACTCCGGCGCGTCGACGACCCTCGATCCGCAGAATCCGGGTTACGGCCTGCGCGATCTCGCGGCGGACGCGGCCGCGCTGGTCGAGATGCTCGGGGCGAGGACCGCTCATCTCGGTGGGGTCGGTGTTGGCGGGATGGTCGCTCAGGTTGCCGCGCTGGACCACCCGGAGAAGTTCTCCGCGCTGACGCTCGTCGGCACTCGGCCGGTAGCGCCGGGTCCGGCGGATGCGGACCTACCGGAACACGACCCTGCGGTCATGGCCGCGCTGTTCTCCCCCCCGGTGCCGAACTGGACCGATCGGGATGCCGTCGCGGCGTTCGCTGCCGAGGGCGCGGAAGCCAGGGGTGACGATCCGGAGGACGCGCGCGCGACGGCGGCCCGTATCTGGGATCGGACGCCGTCGAACGATCCCGCAGTGCACCAGGCGAATCAGCTTGGGATGGTGTTCTCCCGGATCGACTGCGCCCCACGATGGCGGGAGCGGCTCGGGGAGCTCGATATGCCCACGCTTGTGGTGCACGGGAGTGCCGACCCGTTCTTCCCTGTCGGCAACGCTGAGGCACTCGCCGCCGAGATCCCGGCGGCTCGGCTGCTCGTCCTCGATGGCATGAGCACCACTTTGCGAACTGCCGATGCCGACCAAGTCGCCTCCGCCATGCTCGCTCTCTGAAATTGCTAATCGCTGCGGCGAACGTACAGCTGCTGCGTGACCCGCGCGACGAGAACGCCTGCGCTGGAGACGACTTCGGCGGTGTGCGAGGTGATCGATTTGCTGCCGTCGTCGGTGGCGGCCCGGATCGCCGCGACCTCCTCACGCGGGAGTGACATGGCGGCCGTCACCAGTTCGCGACCAGGCGCGATGAACTCGATGCTCGCGCCGCTGGTCCAGACCCGATACCCGGCTCCGAGCTGACCACGAGCCATGATCCCGAAGAACGGATCGGTCATCGCGTACAACGTGCCGCCGAAGGCTGCCCGGTTCGGGTTGCGGTTCCATCGGCGAATTCGGTGCGTGGCGACCACACTGGTCCAATCGTCCGCGATATGGGTGACGCGGACGCCGGCGCCCAACAGTGGCGGGTACAGGCTCATGATTCGCCGGACCACCTGCGGACCGGGAAGCGACTGGGTGCCGGCTCGTCCTGCGGTGCGATCGGACGTGCGCGGTTCTGCGGGCGTGGGCATCAGTCGATCCTGTCTACAGCTTCATCTCGATACTCGTTGCGGTCCCATCATTTCCAACACCGCATCTCGTGGCCAGCCGAGTGCTCTGACATGCCGCTGCCGCGCTGACCAAACTGGTCAGCGCGGCGGCTCGGATGATCAATAGATGTTGTTGTGCTTTGCGGGACTATTCGGCGGCGCGGCTGGCGAAGTCGAAGGATCCGCCGTCGATACCCCAGGAGATAATGCGTTCGGGGTGGATTCGGATGACCGCGCGCTCCTGCGGCGGGAACGGCGGTTCCTCGTCGTCGAGCGCCTCGGCCGTACCGCGTACCTCGATACCGCGAATCACGTACGGCTCCAACGAAACCTGTTGGTCGACGACGAACGACACCCGGCTGCCCGCCTCGACATTGCGGAACTTGCGACTGGCACGCATCCGCATGCCCCCGATGTCGATGGTGCCGTCGGCGTTCACCCGATAGGTGGTCGGGTTGTTCTGCACGACGCCGTCGGGCGACACCGTGGCCAGCCGACCGATCCCGGCCTCGGCGAGGAACTTCTGCTCGTTGATGGTGAAGGTCATGGCGATTACTCCTCAGTGAAATTCGAAATCAGGTGGCTCGAGGTCAGAACAGGATCAGGGTGGCGCACAGTCCGGCGATGGCGATGAACTGCAGGGCGACCCGGTACTTCAGAATGCTGTCCCACTTGTCCTGCAGCGCACGGGCATTGGCCGGAATGATGCCGCTCTGCGCGGCGGCGGTCTGCTGGGTGTTGATCGGCTTGGCAACCCGGACATAGAAGGCAAGCCAGGTGAGCAGTGCCGCCACCGCGATCCCCGCCGCGACCGCGGCACCGATCTGCCCGGCCACCAGCGCGATCACCAACGTCAGCACCGCGGTGACCACACCACCCGCCCCGACAACCGGCATCCGCTTATCGCCGTAGTAGTGCCCCCACCCCGCACTGATGGTCACGGTCGCATCGTCGAGCTTGCGATACACGGACCGCATGATCACAGCCCCACAAACATCGGTGCCATAAACGACAGCATTCGCGAGCACAGCGACGGTGGCAACGATCTGCCCGGTAACGATCAGCATTTCCGGCTTCCCTTCCAAATCTAGCATCGCTAGAACCTGAAGCAACGGTAGCACTCATCCGCTAGCATGTCTAGCGCTGCTAGCTTTTGGCTCGCCGAAGGTGCTCGCCTTCCGATATGGCCAGGGAGGGTTTGGGTTTGCCGTGAACGCGAAAAACAGCCCCACCCCCAAGCTTCACTCGGGGGCGGGGCGGTTCGGGTGGGGTGGGTCAGGCGCAGGGCTGGGCGCCGGAGGCGGCTACCTGCATCCACATTTCGCCGGCATTGCCGGGGAAGATCACCGCGTCGCTGAGGAAGCCGGGCTGGGCGCCGGTGTCGTATTGGCCGGTCAGGTGGTGGGAGCCGGTTGTGGTGGGGGTCCACTTGGTGGTGATGGAGCTGCCGTTGATTGTTGTGGCGCCGGCGGCGGTTCCGTTGTCGGAGACCCACGCGTTGCGGGTGGGGGCTCCGGCGCTCAGGCTCTGGAGGATGGACGAGCCGAGGAAGCCACCGAGGCGGGGATGTTCGAGATGGTCACGGACAGTTCGCAGCCCACCTGGGGGGTGCCGTGCACCGTGGTGCAGAGCTTGGCGGCTGCGTCGCCGCACGACTTGGGGTCCGTGCTCGCGGTGCCGCCGACCTCGACGGTGGCGGTGCCTTGGTCGGTGTAGGGCGGGAGGTTCGGGTTGGTGTTGCCGTAGCCCAAGCCCAGGACGTGGGTGCCGGGGGTCAGCGGGGTCCAGTGGATGGTCGTGGTGGACGTCGTACCGCTGCACGGGGTACCGGCGGGCATGCTCGACGTGACGGCCCAGGCGGAGCGGATGGTCACGCCGCCGGAAGTGTCCGACAGGCCGGGGCTGTAGCAGCCGGAGATCGGGACCACGACGTTGTAGGTCTGGCCGACCTGGAAGTTGCTGCCCTGCACCGTCATTCCGGTGCCGACGATATCGGCGTGGGCGGCGGTACCGGCGCTGAGGACGGTCAGGGCGGAGGCTGCGGCGGTGAGACCGGCCGCGGCGAGGTTTCGAGCTGAGGTGCGGGTACGCATATTGCGGCTGTTCTCGATTCGGAAAAGCTCACGGGAGCACGGTGATCGTTTGCGAATAGCACTGTTCACCGATCGACGGCCCCTCGCATGCCCACGCTTTTGGGGGCCGCGATTTCCGCCCGCGAACCGCGATTTCAGGCTCAGGGCGCGGTGACCGGGGCGGTGCAGCTGGCGGGTGGGTCGATCAAGCGGCAGTCCGCCGGTGGGCGGGACGGGAGGTAGCCGGCGAGGAGGCCGTTGTGGGCGATGATGTCGCGGTAGGTTGCGACGGCATCGGTGGGGATGCGGGTCAGGGTTGGGTCGGTGCGGACGTTGACGGTGTAGAGGCCGAATCGAGGTGTGTAGGAGCTCCATTCGTAGTTGTCGGTGAGGCTCCAGTAGTTGTAGCCGATGAGGTTCATGCCGTCGGATTTTGCGCGCTGCAGCCAATAGACGGTGTCTCGCAGGTGCTCCGAGCGGGTGTAGGCGTCGGGGCGGGGCGCGCCGTTCTCGGTCGGGATACCGTTCTCGACTATCCAAAGCGGGATGCCAGGGAATCGTTGTGAATAGTGTTGGAGGGCAAAGTAGATGCCTTCGGGGCGGACGGGGAGATCCCACATTCCCGACGGGGCGGGGGTGGTCGCGGCGGCTGGGTCGGGGGGTTCGTAGGCGAAGTAGTAGTCGATGCCGATGAAATCGAGTTTGTCGGCTATGCGGTCCATCAGGGGGCCGTTGACTCGAGACTCCGCGCCGGCGACGTAGCCGACGTTGCTGGTGACCAGGGCGTTCGGCTGGACCTGGTGGATGTAGTCGTAGATGCTGTTGTGCGCCTGCGCTACTCGGTCCAGCATCTGATCGGCGTCGGTGCCGTTCTGGCGGATCTCGTACATGATGTAGGCGACCGGCTCGTTGATGGTCACCCAGATGGGGTTTCGGGCAGCGAAATGGTCGACGACCTTGCGCATATTGGTGAGCCAGTCCGACACCATGCCGGGATTGCCCCAACCGCCGCGGTCCGCCGCCCAGCCCGGATACACCCAGTGGTCCAGGGTCAGCATCGGGCGCATGCCGGCCGCCACGATCGCGGCAACCACATCGTCGTAGAGGGCGAAGGCCGCCGGATCCCACACTCCCGGTTGTGGTTCCAGGCGCGCCCATTCCACGCCGATCCGAAATACCCGGACGCCCAGATTCTTGGCCGCGGCGATATCGGATCGGAACCGGGAACGGAAATCGACGGAATCGCCGAGGCGATCCCAGCCGGGATTGGCTTCGATATAGCGGGTCCAATTGCTGTCAGGTGACTGGCCTTCGGATTGGAATCCGGAGGCCGCCACACCCCACAGGAAATCCTCGCCCAGCACGCCGGTGCGTGTTTCCGGTGCGGTGCCGGCGGCACCGGGCACCAGGAGCAGGGCAGCGGCCGCGACGAGCCCTGCCGCGACGAGACAGCGAAATCGAGTGCGCATCAGCACTTCCCCAAGGACCAGTACTCGCAATGAGTGAATGCGGCTACTTACTCCTGGATAGCTGCGAATTGTTTCGAGCCAGTGCCAGGTCGATAGTGGTTTGGCACGATCGGGGATAGAGTCAGCGCATGTCGACATCGGAGACGGAGTCAACAGCGGGCGCCGGAGACACTTCGGCGGCGGAAGCCGGGCGGGCGGTGCGTAAACGGGTGCCGCGGCGGTCGCTGGGCGAATGGAAAGCCACGGCGGACCGGCCGGATCCGATCGCGGTACTGGAGCGGCAGGCCACCACCCGGGTGCCCGAACTGGTGGCGATCCGATACCAGCGGATGGCCGCCGGACGCTTCCCGTTCTTTCGCGGCGCGCCCGCGATCATGGCGTCCGACCTGGCGGACGCGCCCAACACCGGCCTGCACGTCCAGCTGTGCGGCGACGCGCACCTGTCGAACTTCGGGCTGTTCGCCTCTCCGGAGCGGTCGCTCGTGTTCGACGTCAACGACTTCGACGAGACGCTGCCCGGTCCGTTCGAATGGGACGTGAAACGGCTGGCCGCCAGCGTGGCGGTGGCGGCACGCGCCAATGGGAGCGACGACGCGGAAGCCCGCGAGGCCGCGGTAGCGGCGGCGCGGGCCTATCGCGAGACCATGGTCCGGCTGGCCGGCCTGGGCGAGACCGACGTCTGGTACGAGATGGTCGACGCCGAGGAGGTGGCCGCACTGATGCGGCCGCGGGATCGCAAACAGACCGAGAAGGTGATCAACCGGGCGCGGTCCCGCACCAGCCTGCAGGCGCTCGAGAAGCTCACCGAGGCCGGGCCCGACGGCGCGCCGCGCATCAAAGCCGATCCGCCGCTGCTTCGCCCGATTCCGAAAGAGCTGCACACACAGCTGATTTCAGTGCTGTCGGACTATCGCGACACCCTCCCCGAGGATCGGCGGGTGCTGCTGGACCGCTACGAACTGCGCGACATCGCCATGAAGGTGGTCGGCGTGGGCAGTGTCGGCACCCGATGCTTCATCGCGCTGCTGACCGGCCGCAACACCGGCGACCCCCTGTTCCTGCAGGTCAAGCAAGCCGAGCACTCGGTTCTGGCAACACATCTGAGCGACAGCCAGTTCGAGCATCAAGGCCATCGCGTCGTGCACGGGCAGCGGCTCACCCAGTCCGCCGGGGACATCTTCCTGGGCTGGGCGACCGGCCCCGACGGACTGTTCTACTACTGGCGGCAGCTGCGAGACATGAAGGGCTCCTTGGTCATCGACGACATGTCCGCCGCCCAGCTGCGTGAGTACGCGGGACTGTGCGGGCACACGCTGGCCCGCGGGCACGCCCGGTCCGGGGACCGGACGGCCATCGCGGCGTATCTGGGCGGCAACGACGTCTTCGACAACGCCATCGGCGAATTCGCGCTGACCTACGCCGACCAGACCGACACCGACTACGCAACCCTGCTCGCCGCCATCGAATCCGGGCGGATCACGGCGACGGAGAACGGATCGGCGTGACCGGACAGCTCAGGGGTTGACCGCGAGCACCAGCTTGCCGGTCGAGGAGCGGCCCGCCATCAGCCGGTGCGCGTCGCCGGCCTCCGCCAACGGGAACTCGGCGGTGATCGGCAACCGCACCTTCCCCGAGGTCGCGAGATCGAAGGCGTGCGAAGCGATCTCGTGCAGCACGTCCGGGGCGGCGGCGCTCAGACCGAGAATGGAGAATCCGGCGATCGAACGGCCCTGCGGGTAGAGCTCCGGCGCGCCGATCTGCCACGGCGCCTCGCCGCCCGCATTACCGAAGGACACCACGCGGCCGAAGCGGGCCAGGGAATCCAGTGTGCGGCGCAGGGTTTCACCACCGACGGACTCCAAGGCCAGGTCCACCCCGCGTCCGCCGGTGGCCGCGCGGACGTCGGCGTCGAAGGTCGCGGACAGGAACGCGTCGTCGTACCCGTATTCACGGGCGTATTCCGCTTTGGCCTCGCTGGACACGACGCCGTAGACCGCGCCCGCACCCGCGAGCTTGGCGATCTGGGCGGCCACGGTGCCGACCCCGCCGGCGGCGGCCTGCACCAGGACGGTGTCGCCCGGCTGCAGGCGGCCGACGGTGTGCACCAGCGCATATGCGGTCGGCAGAACCGTGGGAAGCGTTGCGGCGGTGCGCAGTTCGACACCGTCGGGCACCGGGAACACGGTATCGGCCGAGACCACCACGACCTCGGCGTACGCGCCGCCGTCGGAGATGGCCGCCACCGGCTGCCCCACACGCAAACCCTCGACTCCCGCGCCGACCGCCCGCACCCGCCCGGACAGCTCCAGCCCCGGCACGAACGGCAGCGCCGGTACCCGGTAGCCCACCGAACGCGCCTGCAGGTCAGCGAAATTCACTCCGACGTAGGCCACGTCGATGGATACCTGCCCCGCGCCCGGTTCCGGAATCTCCACGTCCACCGAACGCAGCACCTCGGGCCCGCCGTACTCGTCGAATCGAATCGCGCGCATACCGCCACACTCCTCCCCCGCCTGCTCGCCAGACGAGTCGCACCACATCATCCGGAACCCCGGACGCACCTGTGCAGCATGCCCGAGCGCACCGGTATTCCGCATGCGACGGTCCGGGTGCGCGGACCGTGGGCAACGTGTCTGGGCGCGGCCATTCGCCATTCGCGTCCCCTGCGCGATACGCGCCGCTGTTCGGAGCGCTTGGTGTTGCGGCCGGTGCCGCGATGCGCGAGGACGGTGGGCACGTACCTAGGTGCGGCCGTTCACTATTCACGTCCCCCGCGCGATACCCACCGCTATTCGGAGCGCTTGGCGTTGCGGGCGGTACCGCGATGCGCGGTAACCGTGGTGGGGTCTTCGGGCCAGGCGTGTTTGGGGTAGCGGCCGCGCAGGTCGGCACGAACCTGCGGCCAGCCCGTGCGCCAGAAGGACGGCAGGTCGGCGGTGACGGCCACCGGGCGCTGAGCGGGCGAGAGCAGGTGCAGCACCGGGGAAACGCGGCCTTCGGCCAGGCGCGGGGTCTCGGTCCAGCCGAAGATCTCCTGCACCTTGACCGCGAGCACGGGCGGGTCGGCGGAGTAGTCGACGCGGACGCGGCTGCCGGAGGGGACCTCCACGCGTTCGGGGGCGAGCTCGTCGAGGCGGGCGGCCGCCGGCCATGGCAGCAGGCGGCGCAGGGCTTGACCCGCGTCGACGCGTTCCAGGTCGGCGCGGCGACGAGCGGTGGAAAGTTCAGGGGCAAGCCAGGTTTCGGCATCGGAGAGCAGAGACTCATCGTCGACGGCAGGCCAGGGCGCACCGAGAGTGCGGTGCAGGAAGTCCAGTCGCTGCCGCAGGCTGCGCGCGTCCTCGTTCCAACGCAACAGCCCCAGACCGCCGGTTCGCAGCCCGCGCAGCAGCGCCGCGGACACCAGACCCGGATCCGGATCCCGCAGCGGCTGCTCCGACAACACGATCGCCCCCAACCGCCGCACCCGCCGCGCCACCAGATCGCCATCGACCCAGTCGACTTCGTCCGCCGTCTCGAGCAAATTGGCGGCCGCCTGGCGAGCCAGCTCTTCATCAGCCTTGGCGGCCAGCCGGATTCGCCCCTCCGACTGCCCGGGATCACGCCCCGCCACCGCGATGGCCAGCCATTCGGCGTCACCGAGCCCACTCCCCGGCGGCAGGGTCACAGCGGTGCCGCCCGCCATCAGATAGCTGGCCGAGCCCGGCGCGCGACGACGCGCCGTTCGCTCCGGATAGGCCAGTGCCGCAACGAGAGCCGGGTCATCGGCCCGCCGATCGTGTGCGACCAAACGGTTTGTCCCCTGCTCGGCGTCATCGCCCTCGACTAGGCGCGTAAGCCGCTGTGCCTCCTTCTGCCAGCGGGCCGGACGGTCGGCGCGCAGGGTGCGCAGGGCTACGACCAGATCGACGCCGGGAGCCAGTGAGTCGTCGTCGAGTAGCGCTACTACTTCGGCGGCGGCGCGTGGTCCGACCTCGGTGGCGCCGTCGAGGAGGGCGCGGGCCAGGCGGGGGTGCAGGCCCACGGCCGCCATGCGACGGCCCCGGTCCGTCACGCCCCCATGGTCGTCGACGGCGTCGAGTGCGCGGAGCACGGCGCGGCCGGCTGCCAGGCCGCCCGGCGGGGGTGCGTCCCACCACGCCAGGCCTTGTCCGTCGACGGTTCCCCAGCACGCCAGTTCCAGTGCCAGCCTGGTCAGATCGGCGGTGCGGATCTCCGGCTCGGGGTAGGCGGGGAGGGTGGTGTGCTCGTATTCGGGCCAGCAGCGCCACGCCCAGCCCGGGCCTTCGCGCCCCGCGCGGCCCGCGCGCTGCTCGGCGACGGCGGCCGAAACGCGGACGGTGGCAAGCCCGGACAGTCCGCGCCGATGGTCGATACGGGGCACCCGCGACAATCCGGAATCGACGACCGCGCGCACGCCGGGCACGGTCAGGCTGGATTCGGCCACCGCGGTGGACAGTACGACCCGGCGGCGGGCGCCCGGTCGCAGCGCCGAATCCTGGGCGTCCGCGGGCAATCTGCCGTGCAGCGGGACCACGTCCACGTCGGGTAGTCCCGACAGCAGCGCGGCGGTCCGCCGGATCTCGCCCGCACCCGGCAGGAAGACCAGGACGTCACCGGGGCTGCCGGCCAACGCCATCCGGGTCGCCCGCGCGACCTGCTGTTCGATCCGCTCGCGGGCCAGCGGTGGCACGTAGTCGAATTCGACGGGGTAGGCGCGGCCGCGCACCTCCAAGACCGGCGCCGACGGCTCGGACTCCCCGCCCAGCAGCGCCGAAAGCCGGTCCGCCGCAACGGTCGCGGAGGTGGCCAGCACCCGCAGATCCGGTCGCAGCCCGGCGCGCGCGTCCAGCAGCAACGCCAGCAGCAGGTCCGCGTCCAGGTGTCGCTCGTGGCATTCGTCGAGCACCACCACATCGACCCCGGCGAGTTCGGGATCGTTCTGCAAGCGCCGCACCAGCAGCCCGGAGGTCACCACCTCGATGCGGGTGCCAGGCCCCACCTTGCGGTCGCCGCGCACCGAATATCCGGCGGTCTGCCCGACCCGCTCCCCCAGCAGCGCCGCCATGCGCGCGGCAGCGGCCCGGGCCGCCAGCCGCCGCGGCTCCGCCACCACCACACGCCCGGCGGTGGCGGCGGCCAGGGCCAGCGGGACCAGCGTCGTCTTGCCGGTTCCGGGCGGCGCGACCAGCACGGCGGTGCCGTGGTCGGACAGCGTGGCGGCGATCTCGTCGAGCGCCCCGCGCACCGGAAGGTCGGGAAGATCAGGCAGCTTCATTACCGTTCAGTCTGCCGTCCGCGCGGCGCGCCGCCGCGACCCCCTACCGGCGACCGATCCCGCGACCGGTCCAAGGTGATCCACCGCTGAACAAGATCGGTCTAAGGTGGTGCGCGTCGATCGCCAACGAGGAGCCGCCTACCCCATGGGAATTCGATCCCGCCGTCGCTCGAACCATGCCGAAATCCCTGCGGCGCTGTCGCTGTCGGCCGTGGTCACGCTGGGCGCGATGCTGTTGCCCGCCACCCCGGCCGCCGCCGCGCCGCACCCGTGGGCTCCCGCACCGGTGAACAGCTGCGGAGAAACGGGATTCGACCCGGTCAATCGGCAGGCGGATCCGAGCGGATCGACTCCACAGGCCCCCGTGACCGTCAAGGTGCCGATTCCGGTGCCGCAGATCGTGACCGTGCAGCAGTTCGCGCCCAAGCCGGACCAGAACCGCGTGGACGTCGACCTGCCGGCGGACCCGTGCGCCAGTCCCTGCCCGGACGTCCGCGACACCGTGGCCCCGACACCGCCCGCCGCACCGGGCGGCGGCAGCGCCTCACTGCCGCAGGTCGAGGTCACCACCGAGGCCGAACCCATCCCCGTCGTAGTGCCCGGCGGTGAGCCGCCCGAGCCGCAGCCCGCGCCCGCCGACGCGCCCCTGCAGCAGGCCGTCCCCGCACCCCCGGCCGCCGCCGTGGCCGCGCCGCAGGTGGATTCGGTGGAGCTGGTGAATCAGGTGACCGGGCACGGCTCGATCAACCGGACCGACACCCGCTGGTCCGTGGACGGCACCGATCTGGGCTTGATGTGGGAGAGCAAGCCCGGTCAGGTCGCGGTCGTGTTCGGCGACACCTTCGGCAAGGGCTGGAAGGTGGGCGGCGCGGGCACCGACACGCAGGACTGGCGCAGCAATGTGATCGCCTACAGCAGCACCAAGGATCTGTCGCAGGGGCTGGTGCTGGACGACTTCGTGCAGAACAAGCGCTGCCACGCCGCCGAGATCCTGGACAGCCGCAAGGTCAAGAACTTCGAGACCACCACCATCCCCACCTCCGGTTTCGCCGTCGGTGATCGGCAGTACCTGACCTACATGTCGGTCAATCGCTGGTCCAAGATCCCGGGCATGTGGTGGACCAATCTCGGCGGCATCGCCTGGTCCGACGACAACGGGCGCACCTGGACCAAATCGCAGTGGGCCCGCTGGGACAACCTGTTCGGGCTGGGCCGGTTCCAGGTCGCGACCATGGTCCCGCACGGCGACTACGTCTACATGTTCGGAACGCCCAACGGCCGCCTCGGCACCATCGGGCTCGCCCGGGTGCCCGCCGATCACGTACTCGACAAGTCCTCGTACCAGTACTGGGTGAACGACGCCTGGGTGCCGGCCGACGGTGCCAACGAATTGCTGGCCACGCCACTGATTTCCGGCACCGCCAGTGAACTGTCGGTGCATTTCGACGCCGAATCCAACCGCTGGCAGCTGGTGTACCTGGACACGGTGCGCCAGCAGATCGTGCTGCGCACCGCCTCCGATCCCCAGGGAACCTGGACCGAACCGGTGGCGCTGATCAACACCGAGGACTATCCGACCGCCTACGGCGGCTTCATCCACCCCTGGTCCACCGGCAAGGATCTGTACTTCACGATCTCGGCGTGGAACAGCTACAACGTCTACCTCATGCACGCGAAACTGAAGTGACGCAAGCTGATCCCGGTCACCGCGCCCAAGGGGCGATGACCGGGTCCTGACCGGGGATCAGGCCCTGGCCGCCGACCGGCAGCACCACCACGGCCTCGAACGACTCGGAACCGGGGTTGGCCATGGCGAACTGCTGGTGCGCGGGCACCACCAGGGCGTCGCCCGCCTCCACGGTGAGGATCTCATCGCCCATGGTCACGGTGAGCCGACCGGACAGGGCGATGAAGATCTCCTCCCGATCCAGGGCGTGCGGCGGCGCGTCGACGCCGGGCTTGATACTGAGCCGCCACGCGCAGTTCTCGGTCGCGCCGCGACTGGCGCGGCGAGGCCGACGAAGGTGGCGTGCTCGTTCTCGAAACGCGGGGCGTCGGCGGCGGTGATCAACGGCATGTGCGGTCCTGTTCTCGGTGTCGGTGAATTCGGCTGAGCGGGTGGCCCTACTGCGCCCACGGCGGGCTGACCCGGTCGCCGCCGGGGGCCTGGGCGTACGCGCCGACCGGCAGGATGGCGACCGCTTCGAACGGCTCGTCGCCGGGCACCGACAGCTTGAACACGGTGTGCGCGGGGATCACGAGCGCGTCCCCGGCTCGGAATTCGCGTGTCTCGCCGTCCATTTCGATGCGGGCGGCCCCGGCGAGCGCGACGAAGATCTCCTCCCGCGACACCGCGTGGGCGTGCCCGGGGTTGCCGCCCGCCAGGGTGAACCGCCACACGCTGTTCTCCTTGGATCCGCGGCTGGGTGCGGCCAGGCCGATCGCGGTCATGAGCGGGGCCTCGAAGGTGGGTGCGTCGGCGGACTTGATGAGTGGCATAGTGTCTCCCAGATGCTCAACCAAGGTGTTCAACTACAGTTGAATATATGTCCCCGCGAACGGAGCGTCAAGAAATGGATTTCGGCGTGCTACTCGGCCAGGCCTACCAGTCGTTCGTGCAGCAGCTGCACGCCCACCTCGCCGCCCACGGCCACGAGGTGATGGGCGCGTCCTACGGCTACGTGCTGCGCGCCCTCGCCGAATCCCCTTGCACAGCAAGCCGATTGGGCGAACAGCTCGGCATCACCGCCCAGGGCGCGGCCAAGGTGGTCGACGAGATGGTCCGGCACGGGTACGTGGAACGCCGCGCCGACCCGACCGACAAGCGCGCCAAACTGCTGCATCTGGCGCCCCGCGGCGAGGACATGCTGCGCACCGTGCGCGAATTCCACGCCGACTACGAACGTCGACTCGCCGAGCGGGCGGGCGCGGGCGAGGTGGATACCGCGCGCACCGTACTCGTCGACATCGTCAGCGAAGCAACCGATTCCGGCCGCAAGACCTTTCGCCCGCTCTGACTTGCCGGAAGTGGTCCGGGCCCACCCCGCGCGGGCCCGGACGGCGTAAATCTATGTGCGTCCCCACCCGCACAAAGGGGGTAGATCACGCCGTTCGCGGGACTTTCGACGCCATCGGGCGGCCCGCTCACCTCACCGGTCGTGCTGGCAGGCCGGGCACAGCCCGTGCAGGGTCAGTCCCGCGGTGTCGGGCAGCGCGAAGCGGCTGCCGGCGCGGGCCTCGGCCAACGCCTCGGCGAGGTGCGCCGAGGGGACCTCGTCGATGGCGCCGCAGCGGGTGCAGACCGCGTGGTGATGCGGCATGTCGGTGAGGCCGTAGCTGGTGACGCGCTCGTCGATGACCAAGGCGTGCAGGACGTTCGCGTCGGTGAGCGTCGAGACGGTGCGGTAGACGGTGGTCAGGTCCACGTCGTGGCCGGCCTCGGTCAATACCTGCTGGATCTGGGCGACGGTGAGGTGGCCGTCCTTGCGGGCACGATCCAGTGCCGTGAGCACGGCCAGCCGCGGCGCCGTACAGCGCAGCCCGTGGTCGCGCAGCAGCAGGCGCGCGAACTGCTCTCCGGCCGGGCCGGGGCATGGGTGTGAGCGGGAACGCCTGCCATGGGTACAGTCTGCCGCTTCGACCCGGTCGTCCGCCAACCCCGTCTTGCCAATGAGTTGCAACAAGAGGATCGTCGTGTTTACCTTCGACGAATTCGGTTCGCGTGGAGAGGCACCCGGTGGGATCAGCATTACAGCGGCGCGGAACCCTTCGAACCCTGACCGGCCGGCTGGCGCTGACCCGGCAGGAATGGATGCGACTCGCGGCGATGGCCGGGTTCATCGTCGGCCTGCACGTGCTCGGGTGGTTCACGCTGGTGGCCTTCGTCGCACCGCAGCATTTCAGCCTCGGTGACCGCACCCTCGGCATCGGGGTCGGGCTGACCGCCTACACGCTGGGTATGCGGCACGCCTTCGACGCCGACCACATCGCCGCGATCGACAACACCACGCGCAAACTCATGGACGAGGGGAAGCGGCCGCTGTCGGTGGGATTCTTCTTCTCGCTGGGGCATTCGTCGGTCGTGTTCGGGCTGGCGCTGCTGCTCTCGCTGGGGGTCAAGGCCATCGTCGGGCCGGTCGAGGACGATTCCTCGGCGCTGCACCACTACACCGGGCTGATCGGCACGACCGTGTCGGGGACGTTCCTCTACCTCATCGCCATCCTCAATATCGTTGTGCTGGTCGGCATTCTGCGGGTCTTCCGGCGCATGCGCGGCGGCGACTTCGACGAGGCCGAGCTGGAGAACCAGCTCGCGCGCCGCGGACTGGTGAACCGGATCCTCGGCCCGATCATGAAATCGGTGACCAAGTCGTGGCAGATGTATCCGATCGGACTGCTCTTCGGCCTCGGCTTCGACACCGCCACCGAGGTCGCGTTGCTGGTGCTGGCCGGTACCAGCGCCGCGGCGGGGCTGCCCTGGTACGCGATCCTGTGCCTGCCGGTCCTGTTCGCCGCCGGCATGAGCCTGCTCGACACCATCGACGGCACCTTCATGAACTTCGCCTACGGCTGGGCCTTCGCCAAGCCCGTGCGCAAGATCTACTACAACATCACCATCACGGGGCTCTCGATCGCGGTCGCCCTCATCATCGGCACCATCGAACTGCTCGGACTGCTGGCCGACCAGTTCGGCTGGACCGGCGGCCCGTGGGACGCCATCGCCGGCATCGACCTGAACCTGATCGGGTTCCTGATCGTCGGACTGTTCGTGGTCACCTGGGCCGCCGCGGTCCTCACCTGGCGATACGGGCGCATCGAGGAGAAGTGGAGCGCCGGACTAGCGCAGGATCCCGCGCCGATCGAGTAGGAACTCGCGCTCGGCGCGATTACGGGCGAGGTCGATGGCGGCGTCGTAGGCCTGCCCGGCCTGCGCCGTGCGTCCCAGCCGGCGCAGCAGATCGGCCCGGACAGCGTGGAAGAGATAGTGATCGCGCAGGTCGAGACCGTCGAGCACGCCGAGCGCGGCCTCCGGACCGCGCACCTCGGCCAGTGCCACGGCACGATTCAACGCCACGATCGGGCCGGGGGCGAGGGTTTCGAGCTGGTCGTACAGGGCGAGGATCTGCGACCAGTCGGTGTCCTCGGCGGTGGGCGCGACCGCGTGCACGGCGTTGATCGCGGCCTGGATCTGGTAGGGGCCGGGTCGATTGCGCCGCAAGCACATTCGAACCAGCGCCTGACCCTCGTCGATGAGCGCCCGATCCCAGCGCCGCCGATCCTGCTCCGGTAGCGGGACGAGCCCGCCGTCGGGCCCGGTGCGAGCGGCGCGACGGGATTCGGTGAGCAGCATCAACGCCAGCAGCCCCGAAACCTCCGGCTCGTCGGGCATCAGCTCGGCGAGTGCGCGACCCAGGCGAATCCCCTCCGCGCACAGGTCCGCCCGGATCAGCTGATCACCCGCGGTGGCCGTGTGCCCCTCGGTGAAGATGAGGTAGACGACCGTCAGCACCGCGTCCAGCCGGGCGGGCAGCTCGGCGGCCGACGGCACCCGATACGGGATACCGGCGTCGCGGATCTTGCCCTTCGCCCGCGTGATGCGCTGCGCCAGTGTCGATTCGGGGATCAGGAAGGCGCGGGCGATCTCCTCGGTGGTGAGTCCGCCCAGCAGCCGCAGCGTCAGCGCCACCTGGGCCGGACGCGCGAGCGACGGATGGCAGCAGTGAAGATCAAGCGCAGGCGGTCGTCGCCCAGCGGGTCCTCCGGCGCGCGTTCGTCGCGCGCGTGCAGCAGCGCGGCCTGCGCGTATTTGTCGTGCCGGGCGGCCTCGCGACGTAGCCGATCCACCGCCCGGTTGCGGGCGGTGGTGATGATCCAGCCGGGCGGGCTGGGCGGCAATCCGTCCGCGGGCCAGCGCAGCAACGCGATGGCGAACGCGTCCTGCACCGCGTCTTCGGCGATGTCGACATCACCGAAGACGCGGATCAGGCTGGCGACGGCGCGCCCGTACTGGGTGGCGAAGACGCTCGCGATCTCCGCCACATCGATTGCACCGCTGCTCTTCTCGGCCATCGTGACGGGTCAGCGCTCCTGCACGGGCCGCACTTCGATCGGCAACGTGACGACCTGGGCGAGCCGTCCCGCCCACTCCAGCGCGGCGTCGAGATCTTCCGCCCGGATCACGGTGAACCCGCCGATCTGTTCCTTGCCCTCCGCGAAGGGCCCGTCGGTGACCAGCACCTCCGATCCGGTGGCCCGCAGCACGGTGGCGGTGCTGGGCGGATACAGCCCGGCCGCGAACACCCACGCCCCGGCCGCCCGCATCTCGTCGTTGAGCGTCTCCAGGTCGCGCATGATCTCGTCCAGATTGTCCGGCTGATCGCCTTCGGCGGGCTGGTAGATGCTGAGCAGGTACTGCTTCACCGCGACTCCTCTCCCATCGGCCGATAGGTGGCGATCACAACGCCGGTCGTCGTTGTGACGCTCTCGGTCAGCCGCAACGCGCCCAGGTCCACACCGTCGAAGAGCCGCTGTCCGGTGCCCAGCGTCAGCGGGTGGATCTGCAGCAGGTACTCGTCGATCATGCCCGCGGGCATCAGCGATCGCAGCAGATCGCCGCTGCCGAGCACGACGAGGTCCAGTTCGGGGCGCTCGAGTTGGAGTTTCCCCACCGCGCTGACCGCGTCGCCGGAGAGCAGGGTCGAGTGCTGCCACGGCAGCGGTTCGGCCAGGGTGTGCGATGCGACGAACTTCTCGGTCCGGTCCAGCACCTCCGTGAACGGGTTGTCGGTCCGCTGCGGCCACACGCCGTAGAAGTCCTCGTAGGTGCGCCGCCCGAACAGCAATCCCCCGCCGAACGCCGCCATGTGCGCCCCGACGACCCGCCCCTGCTCGGGGTCCGCGTAGGGCTGCGCCCAGCCGCCCCGGGTGAACCCGCCCCGGGTGTCCTCGTCAGCCCTCCCGGGCGCCTGCATGACGCCGTCGAGGGTGAGGCTGACAACCGCGATGATCCTGCCCACGATCACTCCTTCCGCAGTGCCCGGTCCGATACCGGGCTCACCCTCTACACGAACGGGTGATCGCGAATACGACAGTGCGGGGCGGCGACCTTACGAGGCGGCCTGGGATCCGAGGAAGTTCAGCATCAACTGGGTGTCGTCGCCGTAGTCGACGTGGGCCTTGGAGGCGTAGAAGGTGGCCATGTCGACGCCTTGGCGGGTCAGCTCCAGCAGGTCGTTGAGGCTGTCGGGGTTGCCGAAGCTGAGCAGGGTCTGGGTGGCGGCGCGGATGTCGCGACGGATGGCGGTGGTGAAGGGGCCGACGACGGCGCCGGCCAGGTCGAGCCCCGCCGAGGTGAGCGACACCAGTTCGACGCCGGCACCGACCTTGTCGCCGCGGTTGATCAATTCGATCGTGCGCCACAGGGTTTCCTGGACATGCCCGGCGACTTCGGCGATGTGCAGGACGTCGATCTGGGTCAGGGCATCGGCGAGGACGCTGGCGGCGGCGGTCCAGCCCGACGGGTCGACGCCGGCCGCCGCGCGGATCACCTCGGCGACGAGCGGCAGATCGACGCCGGCCGCGGCCTGGACGATCGGGGCCAGGGCGACGTTCACATCGGTCGCGATCTGGTGTGCGGCAGTGATATTGCCCGACTCGACCAGGCTCTGCAGGCCGGAGATGCCGGAGAGCACGGTGGGGAAGTTCGCCGCGGTCGCGGCCCAGCCCGCTCCTACCTTCACGGCCTGCGCGAGCAGGGTGGTGGGATCGGTGCCCGGCGGGATGATGGCGGCGATGGCCGCGGGATTGCCGATGACGACCTGACCGAGCGCGGCCAGGAACGGCGACATCGAGGCATTGAGCGAGCAGTACAGGTCACCGTCGGCGCAGACCGTGCGCACACGGTCGGCGAGCGCGCCGAAATCCTGACCACGGGTGCCGGCGATGCCGTGGCCAGGCTGCGGAGTACCCAGCGAGAGCGTGGTTTTCGGGTCTCGGTGCGGATCGGCCACCAGCCCGACGCCCACCACCCGGTCGGGGCTGATCGGGCCCTCGCCGTTGCCGATCTCGGTGGCGAAGTCGCCGACGCCGTCCGCGCCCTGGCTGTATCCGGCGAGCAGGACGCGCGTGCTGGCGCACAGGCCGCTCACCATCTGGCGCAGGCGGGATTCCAGGGTGCCCAACGACTGCGCGTAGGTCAGGCCCTGATCGAAGGCGCTGGCGGCGTAATTGACGTAGAGCACGGTGATGTCGTCGCCGAACTGCCGTTGCAGGCCGTCGCCGATGGGTCGCAGCAAACCGACCGGCACGGTCGGGTCGGCGTCGGATCGGGTCTCCCAGGTGCCGGGCGCGAGAATCGCGGTGTAAGGGGTACACGACTGTGCGGCAGGCGTTTCCGCCCGCGCGGCGCCGATCCCCGGGGTCCCGACCGTCACGGCCGCGGTTACCAAGATCGCCGCGCACGAGGTCGCCAGCCTGCTCATTGTTCCGATTCCTCTGCCGCCGAAGGGTTCCCGTTCCCGCGCGGCGAAGGCCAGATTCGCAGCACAGTCACAGCTATTCTCGCGGTTCACCGCCGGTTTCGCACGGTTTTCAGACACATAATCGTTTCAGTTGCCCCGGCTTCGGATCATGCAGTCTCGCTATCAATCACATCGGCCGATCAGGCCATGCGCAATTCCCCGTTGATCGATTCCACGGGCCCGCCGAGGCTGAACAGGTCGATACCGATGACGGGAGCGAACGACCATGGCACACAGCGGACTACCGGCCGAGGACGTACTGGACGCACACCGAGCGCCCCCGACGCTCGGAGTCGTGTCACTGATCATCGCCGCCGTGACAACCGGCCTGCTGGCCGGCGTGTTCTACGCCTACGCGTGCTCGGTGATGATCGGCCTGGGCAAATTCGACGACAAGACCTTCGTCGAGGTGATGAACAAGATCAACGTGGTCATCGTCAACCCGGTCTTCATGCTGAGCTTCCTGGGCTCCCTTGCCTTCTCGATCCTGGCGGGCGTGTTCTACCTCCGCTCGGACCTACGCCCCGGTCCTGATCTGGATCGCGGTAGCGGCGGCACTCAACTTGTTGAGCCTGATCATCACCTCGGGCTTCAACGTCCCCTCAACAACAACCTCGCCACCGCCACCGACGCCCAGGGCCTCGTCGACTTCGCCGCGTTGCGTAAGGACTCCGAAACCCCCTGGCCGACAGGCAATATCGCCCGCGCCCTCGCCAACACCGGCGCCCTCACCGCCCTGTGCTGGGCCCTGGTCCAGCACGGCCGCCTCGGCCGCTGACGTCCGGGCACAGTGCCGCCGCCCGACCGTCGCTCAGTAGCCTGCGACCGCTCCGTCGAGCGCGGCCTGTAGTTCGTCGCGTGCCATGCTCGTGATGTCGGCGGGTTGTGCCGGCAGTTCGCCGACCGGCATCCCGAAGTAGAAGCTGGCCGAGAGGACATCCGCCTTGCCGAGTTCGGCGGCGGGATCCGGCCGCGGGCCGTAACTGAGTCCGAGGCTGACCAGCACCGGGTCGGCACCGAGTTCGCGAGCGCGACAGGCGATGTGCCCGATGCCGCCGCCGAGATCGAGCACCCGCGTGTGGTCGACAGTGTTGCAGGTGCCCTCGGGGAACAATGCGATGCTGTCGCCACGCGCCATGACCACCGCGCAGGTGTCGATCAACCGCTCCGAAGCGGCGTTGACCGAGGAGCTCTCATGGTCCTTGCTGCGGAACACCGGCATGCCACCCATCATGTCGAGCGTGCTCCGTAGCGTGGGATCGGCGAACACTTCATGCTTGGCCAGCACCCTGGTATGCCCGATGACCGGCCGCAATGGACTGCGCCATGCCGCCGCGCTCACCGTGTAGGGGTCCCGCTCCGACAGGTGATTGATGCTGATGATCAGTGGCCGGCCTGCGGAGATGAAGTCCCGCAACCCTTTCCGCGCCCCGGCCGCGAAACCCACCCGCGGCTTGAAGCGGCGCCCGAGCAACCAGTACGCCGCCTTCGCCTTCACCAGATTCTGCCGATGATCGCGGTAGTAGTCGTACACGGCGTCACAGTTTTCGAGGGTGACCTCGGGCGGCTCCATATCAACAGCGTATCTCCAGCAAATTGCCGAGCCCGGTGACGGTCAGAAGAGTTGCTGCTGATCGGCCGCGATGAAGAAGCCGTGGCCGCCGCTGTCGCAGCGGACGCCGGCCGTCGTGGAGGTGCAGGCGGTGCCTCGGACGATGAGGGTCTGGCCGTACTCGAGGACCTTGCCGCCGCCCTTGCTGCCACCGTTGAGGGGCGCGCCGACGTAGATGCCCTGACTCGTGCACAGGAACTTCGCCGTGCCTTCGACGATCTGCACCGCCACGGCGCGATCGGGCCGGGTTCCGCAGCCCGGCAGTGCGGCGGGAATGACCGAGGCGTGCTCGAACTGGCAGCCCATCCCCAAGGTGTGGGCAGGGGTGAACGCGCACATGATGTTCCCGGTCGGCGACTGGAAGTAGTAGGTCTCCTGCTGCTGGAAGTCGCGCGCATCCACAGTCGCGGCATCGCGGTCGGGCAGGGTGGTCACCGGCGTTCCCGTCGTCCCGCCAGCCGCGGCCGCGCTGCTGGTCGTCGCGCTCACGGGACCGGCGCTCCCGCCCGGCACGGTGTCGTCATTACACCCCGCGACCACACCTACTGCCGCTACAGCCGCCACCCGCAGACGAGGGAGCAGGTGTCACAGAAGGGCCCTGTGTCCGGTCCACACTTCGGAACTGTCGAGTCGGTCCAGGGAAGCGGGAAGGTACGCCGCGCCCGTCGGCTGACCATGACCTCAAATCAATGAAAGGCCGCAACGCATGCCCGCGATCTTCATCCATGGCGTCCCCGACACACACCGAGTGTGGGACGCCGTGCGTCGGCACCTGACGCGCACCGACGTGGAGGCGTGGGATCTCCCAGGCTTCGGTGCGGTGCGGCCGAACGGTTTCGGTTCCACCAAAGAGGAGTACGTCGACTGGCTCATCGATCGGCTCGAGCGCATCGGGGAGCCGGTGGATCTGGTCGGCCACGACTGGGGCTGCATCTTCACCGCTCGGGTCGCCTCGGTCCGGCCCGACTTGGTCCGTACGTGGGCGGGCGGCAATGGGCCCATCAGCTCTCGTTATGTGTGGCATCCGTTGGCAAGGATTTGGCAGGACCAGACCGAGGGCGACCGCTTCATGGCCGAGTTGGAGCCGACGTCCTTCGCCGCGGATCTGGTGGTCGGGTTCGACGTCCCCCCAGAGTCGGCCAACGAGATGGTTCGGCACGTCGACGAATCGATGAAGGACAGCATCCTCAGGCTCTACCGGTCCGCCGTGACCATGGGCGCGGAGTGGGAGCCGGCCCTGGCGAATGTGTCCGCTCCATGCCTGGTGTTCTGGGGCGCCCTCGACCCAGCGTGTCAGATCGAGTTCGGGCGTCAGCTCGCGGCGAATATCCGAGCCTCGCGTATCGAGGAGATCGATTGCAACCACTGGACGGTGCTGCAGAGACCGGCCGACGTCGCGGCGGCTCTCGAAACGCACTGGGCATCGAACGCCGATCGCTGACGGCTCATTGGTGGCGAGGCGTCACAGAAACGAATCCTCGCCTGTCCCTTTGGATATGAGCCAATACTCGGTTTCGGAAACCGGAGTCGACGGACCGGTCACCGTGATCAAGAGCTATACGGTGCCGCCCGCCGAAGCCGACTATTTCGTCGAGGCGTACCACGAGAACGCCCGGATCATGTCGACCCAGCCGGGCTTCATCCGCTCGCGCCTGCACCGGCCGCTCACCGACGCTGCCGAGGCCCGATTCATCCATGTGGCCGAATGGGAATCGGGCCTCGCGCTCGACAAAGCGGCCGGCAATCCCGAATGGCGTGCCTCGTTGCGGCGCTTGTTCGACGATCCCGGACTTCACCTCACCTCGGAATCCGCGAGCTACCGCGTCGTCGCCGAACGCCGCGCATCCTGAGGCATCCGGCCATCGATTCGGCGGCTGCGCGAAATCGGCTGCGCAGCCGCCGAATCGATGCACCTACTGGTCGCGGTCCGCCGGATGCAGCCACATCGCCAGGTTGCGGATGTAGTTCTTGTAGACGGCCAGCCGAGACGGGTCGGCCTTGATCTGTGATCCCGGTGGTTCACCGACGAACGATGGTTTGCCGCGGTCGAGATCCCAGTTGTAGTCGGCGAAGTGGTGGAACGTGGATTCGGCGACGGCCCGGCCCATGGGCCGACCGTCCACCGCTACCTCCCCCTCGAGCACGACGGCAAGGTTGAACCGCCGGCCCGACACCGTGCTTCGGCCCTGCGCGAGAACGGTCGCGCCCGGCACGCACGCCGACACCGCGCCTTCGTGCGGGTGCGCCGGGAACCATTCGATCCGGCCGCCAGGGGTCGCGTCGGTACGAAGGAGCGCATGGATCGGTTCAGTCGCGAAGACCGGCTGGTAGTCGCCGTTCGCGCCGGAATGGTAGTTGGGCCACGAGATCGCCGGGGTGTCCTGGTCATCGCGCTGGTGGGCGGGGTCGGGGTTCCTCAGGTGGAAGTGGTTCACCTCGCCGAGAGAACCAAGTCCGAGTAGGCAGCTGCCCAGGTCCTGGTGATCCCGTGCGGTGAGCACCCCGCCACCGCGCTCGCGGAATCGCACGATGGCCCTGGATTCGTCGTCGGTGAGACCGTTCCCGACATCAACGGCCAGCAGCCACAGCTGATCGAAATCGGTGGTGTCGAGCCGACTCAGAACAGGGTCGTTCTCGCCCCGGCCGAGCCGATTGCGGGCAGTCACATCATGGCCCGCGGCACGCAATTCGGCTGCGAGCAAAGAGAATCGGGTGACGTTCCAGTCATCGGCGCTCTCGGTGATAGTTGTCTGCAGCAGGATCTTCGACACTGGAATACCCTTCCTCCTCAGGCTTTCGGCTCGGACGGGACACGGCGGTCGGCGCGCGCGAGCAGTTCGGCGTCGTCGACGAGGGTGAGCATCGGCTGGTTCGGGTCGCAGATCATGGTGACGACGAAACGCAGTCCGACGTCGTCGCGGTGGTTGCCATCCGAATAGTGGATGACATCGCCGCCGGGCTCCCAGAAAGCTTCACCGGCTCCGATCACGCGGGGCGGCTCGCCCTCCAGCTCGAACAGCATCTCGCCTTCGATCACGTAGCCGAAGGCGGGACCGCCCGGATGCCGGTGCGGCGGTGCGCCCCGGTCTCCGGGCGGGTAGGCGATGACAACGGTCATCGCGTGCGCCCCCGCCGGGACGAAGGGCGGCGTCACCTCCTGCACGACGGTGAAGGCCGTCTCCCAAGTGCTTTTCCGGGCGGTGGGTGCTGGGGATCCGTCGGTCATCTCGATTCCTCCCGTGCTGTCGTGGTCTGACTTCACAGCAAGGACAACGCCGGACCCGCATCTGTGACAACAAGACCTCGCCTCCGCTCGTCACGAATGTCGCTGCTGCCCTGTCCTAGTGGTAAACCTCGACAGATCGCAGGAGTCGACACCGATGACCACGAAACCGACCACGGTCCCGACCGGCAACAAAGAAGCCGTGCCGCTGCGGGTTCGGATGCGCGGCCGATCGATCGACGAGCCGCATCGCGCGTCGACGCAGCTCGAGTTACTGTTCGACCTCACCTTCGTGGTCGCGGTGGCGGGCGTCGTGGCACAGCTCGGACATGCCGTCGCCGCCGGGCATCCGGTCGCGGCGCTGTTGCCGTTCCTGCAGGTCTTCTTCGCCATCTGGTGGGCGTGGATGAATTTCACCTGGTTCGCCTCGTCCTACGACACCGACGACGTCCCGTACCGACTGCTCACCCTCGCACAGATGGCGGGAGTCCTGTTGCTGGCCGCGGGAATTCCCGCCGCCTTCGAGCACGGCGACTATGTCGTCATCACCGTCGGCTACCTGGTTATGCGCAGTGCCCTTGTGACGCAATGGATTCGGGCCGCACGCGAGGATGCTGCGGGCCGTGCGACCGCGCTGCGGTACACGGTGGGCATCGCCGTACTCGAGGTGCTGTGGCTGACCCGGCTGCTGGCCGTCGAACTCGATGTCCTGCAGGGTATCCGGGCACAAGGGGTTTTCGGCGTGCTGGTCCTGGCCGAACTCACCGTTCCGGTGTGGGCGGAACGGGCGATCGGAACCACCTGGCATCCCCATCACATCGCCGAACGCTACTCACTCTTCACGATCATTCTGCTGGGCGAGAGCGTGCTCGCGGTGTCCTCGGGCATTGCCGACGCTCTCGGCGACGGCCTGCGGCCGACGCCGGTGCTGGTCGCGATGTCGGGTCTGGTGTTGTTGTTCGTGCTGTGGTGGCTCTACGAACTGCAGCCCAGCGGCGATGCGCTGGCCCAGCGCAGGACAGGGTCGTTCCTGTGGGGCTACGGCCATTACGCATCCTTCGCGGCGCTCGCCGCACTCGGCGCAGGTCTGGAAGTGGCGGTGCGCGTCGACGACCACGGTGGTTCGGTGCTGGTCGTGGGCTACGCCGTCGCGATTTCGACAGCTGTGTTCCTGGTGCTGCTCTGGGTGACGCATGCCGGAATGACGGCGCGCTCGAATCCGCGAATCCCTTTCACCGCAGCGGTATCGGTGCTCGCCGCGCCGCTCGCTACCCTCTCGATCCCGAATCTGACCGTGACGGCCGTCGCCGGTGTCTGCGCGACGGCCCTGGGCGTATCACTGCGCAGTGGACTCCTCCGCCGGTCCGATCGAGGCGGCGAGGCGATCGAGCTTGTCGGGGTTGAGCATCCAGAAGATCCGGTCGATGTGCTCGCCGTCGACCGCGCCGACGGCGAGCCAAGCGAAGACGGATCCGTCCCGGCGCAATAGCACCGAGGGCCGGCCATTGGCGTCGACCCATTCGATGGTGGCCCCGGTCCAGAAATGTGAGGCGAACGCCGCCACGTAGCGAGCCACCCGAGTCCGCCCGATCACCGGGATACGCGAGGCCCGCACCTTGCCGCCGCCGTCGCTGTAGCTCGCCACCTCGGCGGCGAACAGCGCCTCGAGGTCGTCGAAGTCCCCTGCCCGCGCGGCGCGGAGGAACGCACCGAGCAGTCGGCGCTGCTGGGCGTCGTCGACCGGAGTGTGCCGCTCGGAATCGATGCCCTGCCGCGCCCGGCTGACCAGCTTGCGGGCGGCGGCCTCCTTGACCTCGAGGACCTCGGCGATTCGGTCGTAGGGATAGTCGAACGCCTCCCGCAGAATGAAGGCCGCTCGCTCGGTCGGGGTCATCTTCTCGAGTACGACGAGGACCGCGGTCTCGAGCGCCGCGGCCCGCTCGGCCCCCAGTGCGGGATCGGAGCCGGTGTCCACCGGCTCGGGAAGCCAAGGGCCGATATAGGTTTCGCGACGCACACGTGCGGTCTGGGTGGCGTTGATCGCCAGCCGGGTCGTCATGGTGATCAGGAAGCCCGCCGGGTCCCTCACCGACACCCGGTCCGGATAGGACTGCCACTTAACCCACACGTCCTGGACGAGGTCCTCGGCGTCGGCAACCACGCCGAGCATGCGGTAGGCGATGCCGAACAACCGTGGCCTGAGGTCGGAGAAGTCGTCGAGGGCTCGGTCGAGGCCCGCGTCCGTGGGCGTGCTCGTCATATGACTATTCGACCAGCTTCCCGTCGGTCGAGACATCCCGCATCAGCCGAGCGATCTCCTCAGGAATCGGGGGGATCTCCTCGCGCTCGAGTCGGCCCGGACCCGACCACACCAGATTCACCCGCAGCTCCGGGTCGAGTGCCGGGTAATCCGAGCGGTTGTGACAGCCACGTGTTTCCCTTCGTTCCAGCGCGGCTTCCAGGGTGGCTCTCGCCGCGAGTGCCGAGGACTTCAGGTCGAACGCGTGTGCCAGATCCTGGAAACCGGCCGCATCGGGGTGCACTCCGATGTCCGAGATCCGGTCCTCGATTTCGTCGAGCTCGGCAAGCCCCTTCCGGATGCCGGATTCGTCCCTGACCACGCCGGCATGCTCGGTCATGGTGTTGCGCAGTGCGCGCTGCAGCGCTCGCACATTCTCCGGGCCGTCGGCCGCCAGCAACATGTCGATCTCGGAACGGGCCTCGGCCAGCACGCCGTGGGATCGCCGTTGGATCGACAGCTCGGCCGAATACCGGGCCGCCTCCGCACCGACGATGCGGCCGTAGACGAGCAGTTCGATCAGGGAGTTGCCACCGAGCCGATTGGCACCGTGCAATCCACTGGAAGCCTCGCCGATGGCGTACAACCCCTCGACGCCGGTGCCGTGGTCCTCCGAACGCACCCACACCCCGCCCATCGAGTAGTGGGCGGTCGGCGCGATCTCGATCGGGTCGCGGGTGATGTCGAGCATCTGCAATTCGAGCATCGTCTGGTAGACGCGCGGCAGCCGCCGCATGATGGTCTCCCGCGGCAGATGCGAAACATCCAGCCAGACACCGCCGTTCGCGGTGCCGCGGCCTTCTTTGATCTCGGTGTACGCGGCCAGCGCGACCCGGTCGCGGGTGGAGAGCTCCATCCGCCGCGGGTCATAGCGTTTCATGAATCGCTCGCCCTCGGCGTTGCGCAGGATCCCGCCCTCGCCGCGGGCGGCCTCGGAAACCAGTGTCCCGGCGGCATTCTCGGGTTCAATGAGCCCCGACGGATGGAATTGCACCAGCTCGGGATCGCGGATCCGGCCACCGGCGAGGACAGCCAGACGGAAGGAGTCGCCGGTGTTCTCGTCGCGGCGCGAGGAGGTGCGCCGCCAGATCCGGGTGTGCCCGCCGGCGGCCAGGATCACCGCGTCGGCCCGGAACCCGTAGCGTTGCCCCGATTCCAGATCGAATCCGTACGCACCGAATACGACGTTGTCGTGCACCAGGATTCGGGTCAGATAGCACGTGTCGATGATCGGGATACCCAGCTGCGCGGCCCGATTCACCAAGGTTCGCTGGATCTCCAGACCGGTGTAGTCTCCTGCGAACGAGGTCCGCCGATAGGTGTGCGCGCCGAAGAACCGCTGCGAGATTCGCCCGTCGGCCTCGCGTGCGAACGGCATCCCCCACCGCTCGAGATCCTCGATGCCGCGGGCGGCGTTCTCGGTGACGATGCGCACGATGTCGGGGCGGGCCAGCAGATAGCTCTCGCTGATCGTGTCCGCCGCGTGCTGCTGCCAGCTGTCCTCGGCGTCCATCGTCGACAGCGCGGCATTGATTCCGCCCGCCGCCAGGGTGGTGTGGGCGTCGGCCTTCGGCCGCTTGCCGACCATGAGGACGTCCACGCCGCGCTCGGCCAGCTCGATGGCGGCGCGCAGCCCGGCGCCACCGGTGCCGATCACCAGCACCGAGGTAGCGAACTGTCGTTCGGTCGAAGAGTCGACCATGGGGTTCATTCCTTTCGAACTCGAACGAGGGCACGCCGGGCGGGCGCCACGATGCAGCGCCCGCCCGCGTGCGGAATTCACTTGCGGGACAGCCAGTCCGCGAGGCGCGTCGTCCCGAGCTGCGCGTCCCGACCGGGCAGCAGGCTGTCGTGCTGCAAGGCCGTTCCGAAGTAGTGCGCCTGGGAATCGGTGACGACTTCGCGCGGATCGGACCGGGCGATCAGCACGGTGCGGATCCACTGGTCGAGACCGAACACTTCGGGCCCGCCGATCTCCACGATTCCGTTGCTCGGGTTGCCCGCCGCGGTCTTGCCCACCAGGGCCGCGACTTCTTCGGCGGCGACCGGTTGCACGCCCGCGCCGGGAAGCCGGACCTCGCCGCCGACGGTGGCGGTATCGGCGATCCCCGCGGCGAATTCGAAGAACTGTGTCGCGTGCACCAGCGAGTAGGGCAGGCTCGACGCCTTGATGAGCTTCTCCTGCGCCACCTTCGCACGCAGATAGCCGGAGTCCGGAAGCCGGTCGTTGCCCACGACCGACAAGGCGACGTAGTGGCCGACACCTGCCCCGGCGGCGGCGTCGAGCAGGTTGGTGGTCGAGGTCTGGAAGAACGACATGACGTCGTCGTCGGCGAATGACGGCGAATTCGACACGTCGACGACCACGTCCGCGCCTTGCAGCACCTCCTTCACGCCTTCGCCGGTGATCGTGTTCACGCCCAGGCTGGGCGCGGCGGGAACCGCCTGTTGGCCGTGCTCACCCAAGCGGGTGACGACTGTCGAGCCGATGAGCCCGGTACCGCCGATGACGACGATCTTCATGCTCTTTCCTTCCGTTGCGACGTTGTTTCGAGGTCGGTGGAACGTCCCTGTATCGAGGACAGGACAGCTGGTGATTTCGTGACGGACGCGGTGGTCTCGAGCGGTCCGGGCTGCGCCGAGATCGTGCTCAACGCGATCGCTTGCCGGCCGGTGCAGGCATCGACGAGCCAGTCCAAGGCCACGCGTATCCGGTTACCCGGCATCGCATACAGGTGAAGCCGCGGGTCACCATGGCGGCGGCCACGCCGGACAACGGCACACCCAGTGGATTGGCCGCGGCGTCCGCGCCACCGAGTTCCACCACGAATCCCAGATCGTGGTGTCGATATCGGCGAGCACGGCCGTAACCGAGGGAAGCGGCGATATTCCGGGCAGCGAGCCGACCCTGCCGGGTCGCGTGTTGTGCGGTCATCGCGGTCGGGGCGCCGTGCCGGGTGACGTCCGGCACGGCTGCCGCGTCGCCGCAGGCGAAGATGTCGGGGTGGTCTGGCACGCGCAGATCGGTTCCGACAACCAACCGCCCGCGATCGGTCGCCAGGCCGAGAGCGGCGACCAGCGGATCCGGCCGCACGCCGACACACCAGATCAGCGTGTGGGTCGGCACCTCGGACCCCGTGCTGAGACGCACCGCACCGGGCATCGCCTCGGAGATCGAGGTCCCGGTGCGGACGTCGACGCCGCGCTCGTGCAGGACCCGGTCCGCGACACCGGAGAGGCGCGGATCGAGTCCGGGCAGCACCCGAGCGGAGTGGTCGAGCAGCATCCAGCGAACCGGAGTCTCGGCCAAGGTCGGGCGATCCGCGACCAGCAGCGCCGTCAACGCGGCGCCCTGTGCGGTGACTTCGGTCCCGGTGTAGCCCGCACCGACCGTCACAAAGGTCAGCCGCGCCGCGCGCTCCGCCGGATCGACTGCGGCACTTGCCAATTCCACCTGTCGCACCACATGGTCGCGCAGCGACAGTGCCTCCGAGATGCTGCGGAAGCCGTGCGCATTCTCAGCGACACCGGGAATCGGCAGCAACTTGCCGACGCTGCCTACCGCGACAACGAGCCGATCGTAACCGGTCCGGCCATGTCCACCGTCGACGTCGCGCCAGGAAACCGTGCGCGCGTCGATATCGACGTGGTCGACCGCGCCTGTTATCAACTCGGCGCCGCGCAGAGACCGGTTCAAGGCGATGGCGACCCGCCGCGGCTCGATCGTGCCTACCGCGACCTCCGGGAGCAGCGGCAGATACACGAAGTGGTCGCGTTGATCGATGACGGTGATCCGTGCGCGGCCGTGCAGGCGACGCAGCAACCCGCGCGCCGCCGCGTGCCCGGCGAACCCCGCGCCGACCACCACCACGTGCGGCAGGTGCGCGGGCGCGGCGCGGGTCCGGGCGGCTGCCCGGCGGGCACGCATACGTGAGAACTGCTGAGCCAGGGCCATTGTGTTTCCTAGGTTGGGGTTTATCCGGCGGCGGGTGGGACCAGCCACGTTCTGCTTGACGCATACTCCGAGGAGCCGTCTGAAACCCGGTGTTCCCGCTCTTATCTCGCGACTCGGCCGGACCTGATCGGAGGGCGTCACGCCCGCGCGCTCACGCCCGCTGGTCGATCGGCACGTATTCGAAGGTCGGCCCCGCGGTGGTGCGGCCGTCGCCGCTCGGCATCTTCATCAGTGCCTGGGCTTGGGATTTCAGTGCGTACATCGCCCCGACGGCATCCCGCATCTGACCCGGGTTGCCGTTGAAGGTGTCCTCCAGCAGATACAACAGCAGGCAGTAGGTGTTGTTGAACTCCTGCTGCGCCAGTCGCACCGGATTTCCCTCGGGGTAGTCGGTGGTGCGCTGGTTAGGCCGCATCGGTAGCACCCCACCGGGATCGCTCGCGATCGCCTCACCGGTGGGGCCGGACTGCGGAGTGTCCCCGGCACGGAACCTGCGGCCCTGTTTCAACTCGACGAAGCGGTAGTAGTGGGCGACCTGTTCGCGCTCGGGATGGAAGACATCCTTGTCGCCGTCCCATACCTCGGTTCGGGCCGCGCCTTCGCCCTGTTCGATGATCTCGGCCAGCGCAGCCAGCGCGGATTTCAGATCATGCACCGGAATGACCTGTCCCCCACCGCTGCTGAAATGCATCTCCTGCAACTGCCGCTTCGGGTCGCCGCAGAAGACCGCATCTTCGCCCAGCCGGTCGGTCAGGTCTCGAAACCCGGATTCGATGGCGGCGTAGAACTGTCCGATCGTGTGGTAGTCCTCTGCTTCCGGCATCGCAGCGGCCGAAGCAGGCCGCTCGACATCGAGAAACAGCTCCAATGACTCAGGGCCATAGGGCAGCAGCTCGAGCTGGATCGACGGGTCCCCGTGCGGCAGGGGGTGAGGGTAGGCCGGGAGCAGGTGCGGCGCGTCGAGCTCGGGTTCCCCGCCGACGGCGTTGAGCAGGTTCGCGGCCAGTGCCAGGTGCAGCATCTCCTCCACGAACACTCCGCTGATCACCTGCGCCGCTTCGGCGTTGCGGGTCGGATCGAGCGAGTACAGCGCGCACAGGTACGGCGGGATGGTTGCGTGCTCGAGCTCGATCGCCCACTGCAAATGGCGGCGTAGATCGTCAAGGGAATCGATGGCCGGATAGCCCATGTCCATGCGGGAACCTCGTCTCGGCAAAGTCGGCGGAGTCTGTCGGCAACTAGGACAAGACATCTCGCGGATTCGTGACGAGCGTTGATGATCGGTGTCCACCGATCGTCCGTCCGGACCTGAGCGCAGGACTTTCAAAACGGAATATTTCCGGACAGGATGACCTTCGTGTGTTTGCTGGGAGTTTCCAGCACGGATCGACCGGTGAAGGTAGGGGCAGGGTGGCGTTTCGGAGTCCAGTGAGACTGATGGGCAGGGCACCGGAGTGCGCGACCCTCGATCAATTGATCACCGCGGTCCGTTCCGGCGAGAGTCGTGTTCTTGTCGTTCACGGTGCACCCGGAGTCGGTAAATCCGCGTTGCTGGATTATCTCGAGGACGCCGGGGCCGGGCTGCGTACGATGCGCGCGGTCGGGGTGGAATCCGAGATGGAGTTGCCGTTCGCCACACTGCATCAGCTGTGCGTCCCGCTGTTGGATCGATTGCCGGTGTTGCCCGCGCCGCAACGTGCTGCGGTCGAGACTGTCTTCGGGATGCGTACTGGCAACCCGCCGCAATTGTTCCTGGTCGGGCTCGCGGTGCTGAGTCTGCTCTCGGATGCGTCGGAGAGCGGACCGGTGCTCTGCCTGGTCGACGACGCGCAGTGGATGGATCAGGCCTCGGCGCAGGTCCTCGGTTTTGTGGCTCGCCGGTTGCTCGCGGAGTCGGTCGCGCTGGTGTTCGGCGCCCGGGTCCGGACTCAACACCTGCTCGGTCTACCGGAGTTGGAGGTCGCTGGTCTGCACAAGGCCGATGCCCTGGCGCTACTGGAGTCGACGACCCACGCCCGGCTGGATCCCCCTATCCGCGACCGGATCGTGGCCGAGGCGAAGGGCAATCCGCTCGCCCTGCTGGAATTGCCGCGCGAGCGCACGGTCACCCAGCTGGCGGGCGGGTACGGCCTGCTGCAGACCGATACGCTGCCCACCCGCATCGAGCACAGTTTCCTGGACCGGATTGCGGTGCTGCCCAGGCAGAGTCAGCTGCTACTGCTGGTCGCTGCGGCCGAACCGATCGGCGATCCCGCCTTGGTGTGGGGCGCCGCCGAAAAGCTCGGAGTCACACCGGGAACCGCTCTCGACGACGAGACCGACCAGCTGGTGTCGTTCGATGTCCGTGTCACCTTCCGGCACCCACTGGTCCGGTCCGCCGTCTACAGGAATGCCGAGGACGCAGACCGGCGGGCCGTGCATCTCGCGCTCGCGGAGGTCACCGATGCCCGGACTGATCCGGATCGGCGAGCCTGGCATCTGGCCTCGGCGGCTGCCGGACCGGATGAGACGGTCGCCGCTGAGTTGGAACGATCCGCCGGGCGCGCGCAGGCCCGTGGTGGCATGGCTGCGGCTGCGGCATTCCTGCAACGTTCGGTGGCCCTGACGATCGATCCCGTACGGCGCGCCGAGCGTGCGGTGGCGGCCGCAGATGCCAGTGTCCGGGCGGGTGACCCAGCCGCCGCACGGCGCTACGTCGACATCGCCGACCTCGATGCCGACAGCGAATTGCTGCGTGCCCGCACCCAATTGGTGCGCGGCCGCATCGCACAGGCCGCCGGGTTCAACAATGAGGCACCGCCGATCTTGCTGGCTGCGGCTCAGCGGCTGGAATCCTTCGATATGGATCTCGCTCGTGAGACGTATCTTCTCGCCTGGGGCGCGGCGGCGTGGGGTGCCGCGGATGCCGAGAATCTGGTGACGATCTCGGAGACGATTCGCGAACTTCCACCGCCACAGGGCAATCCGCGCCCTATCGACCTGGTTCTGGAGGCCTGCGCATTACTCGTCACCGAAGGTCTCGACACCGCCATCACCACCCTGCGCCAGGCGATGGACGCACTCGTGGATCTTCCTGTGCCCGACGTGCTCGGATGGGGTTGGGCCGCATGTGGATTGAGCCCGGCGGTCTGGAGCGAACAGATCATGATCGAGACGTATTCGCGGGCGGCCGAGGTGGTACGCGCAGCGGGCATCCTGACCGAACTCCCCATCTACCTCGCCTCGTTGGGGGCGGCGACCTCACTGATCGGAGATTTCACCGCAGCGGCCGGGATCGTCGCCGAATCCGAGGGCCTCGCCGCCGCCACCGGCATACCGCTCGCGCCGTACACCACCTTGATCCTGACCGCGATGCAGGGCAAAGAGGACGAGGCCGCGGCGATCATCGCCGCCACGATCGAACAAGCCAGCGCCGATGGTCAATTGACCGGCGTCACCACCGCGCACTGGGCGGCCGCGGTCCTCTACAACGGACTGGCCCGCTACGAGGAGGCACTCTCGGCGGCGCGGGCCAGCACCCGCATCGCCCAGTTGGTCGTCTCGGTGTGGGTACTGCCCGAACTCATCGAGGCTGCGGTACGAGTCGGAGACGACACGGCCGCGCACGAGGCGCTCGACCACTTGGTGGCGGCCGCGGAGGCCGGCGATACCGATTGGTCGCACGGCATTCTCGCGCGCTGTCGGGCATTGCTCGCCGACGAGGCCGCTGACGATCTCTACCGAGAATCGATCGAACGGCTGCAACACACCTTGATGCGTCCGGAGCTAGCACGGGCCCATCTGCTCTACGGCGAATGGCTGCGCAGGCAATCCCGCCGTGTCGACGCGCGCCGCGAGTTACGCACGGCCTACGACATGTTCGTGACGATCGGCATGGCGGCCTTTGCCGAACGCGCCCGGCGTGAACTGCTCGCCAGTGGCGAGAAGATTCGCAAACGCACGGTCGAGACCACCGAGAACGACCTGACGCCGCAGGAGAGACAGATCGCGCTACTCGTCGGAGAGGGCCTGTCGAATCCCGAAGTGGGTGCGCGGCTGTTCCTCAGTCCACGGACGGTGGAGTGGCATCTACGCAAGATTTTCACCAAGCTCTCCATCACCTCGCGCCGCCAGCTCCGCGACGCCCTGCCGCACGCCGAATAGCCGCCCGCGCCGGTCCCTGGTCTTCCGAGACCAGGGACTGTCCCGGGTGCCACCGGGGTACCGGTCAGACGAGTCTGACCGGGTCGGCGCTGTATGCCGACCGTCCTGGAATCGTGGAAGTGAGGCAGTTATGTCAGATCGTCCTTTGCACGGCGCCGTCGCACTCGTGACCGGTGCCAGTAGCGGCATCGGAGCGGCGACCGCACGTCGTCTGGCCCGGGAGGGCGCGGCGATCGCCCTGCTCGCCCGCCGCGGCGAACGGCTGGACCGCCTCGCGGGCGAGCTGACCACTGCGGGCAGCCAAGCCATCGCGGTCGCGACCGACATCACCGAACCCGCGCTGGCCTACCAAGCGGTGGAGGACGCGCACGACCGGTTCGGGCGATTGGATGTCGTGGTCAACAGCGCCGGCCTCATGGTGCTCGACACCGCGCTGCACACCCCCATCGAGGAATGGGACCGGATGATCTCGCTCAATGTCTCGGCGTTGGTACACATCACGCACGCTGCCCTCCCCTATCTGATCGACGCAGCCGCCACCTCGCCGCGAATGGTGTCGGACCTGATCAACGTCGGTTCGCTGGCCGGGCGGATCGCACGGCCGATCGGCAGCGTCTACAGCCTCACGAGGTTCGGTCTCAACGGCTTCACCGAATCGCTTCGGCAGGAGCTGCTTTCGGACCGCGTACGGGTCAGCGTGGTGGCGCCGGGCACTGTCGACGCGACCGAGCGAGACGCCCACGGCACGAAGCGGGACGTGAAGCGCCCGGTCGTGGACCCGATGACGGCTTTGCGGCCCGCTGATGTGGCCGACGCGATCGCCTACATCGTCACGCGGGAGCGGCATGTGGCCGTCAATGAGATGGTGATCCGAGCAGGTGGCCAAACTTGTTGACCACCTGTCGAACTCACTTGTTCAGGGCCTGGCGCAGCTCTTTTCGCGAGGTGAGGTTCAGCTTCGCGAACACTTTGCGAAGATGCCACTCCACCGTGCGCGGACTGATGAACAGCTCCGCACCGATCTCGGAGTTGGTCAGACCCGCGCCGGCGAGCCGGGCGATCTGAACCTCCTGCGCCGACAGGACGTCGCTGGCCTCGGCGTCACGTCGGCGGACCGATTCGCCCGCAGCCAGCAATTCGCGCCGGGCCCGTTCGGCGAAGCCGTCGGCACCGAACCGATGCAACATGTCATAGGCGGTGCGCAGCTGCTCACGCGCATCGGAACGCCGATTCTCCCGCCGCAGCCACTCCCCGTACACCAGGTGGGTGCGAGCGCGATAAACGGCGATCCGGGTGCGCGAGAGTCGTTCCAGGGCTTCGCGATACGACCTTTCGGCATCCTCTCCCGCACTGAGCAGCGCGCGTGATCGCGCCAACATTCCGAGAGCCCAGTCGGTGCCACTGGCGTGCGCGCGACGTTCGAGCCGACGCAATGCTGCCTGGGCCTGCACCCGATCTTCGGCCCGCACCCCGGCTTCCACCAGCTCGGCGAGCGCATGTCCGACAGCTGCCAGATCATCGTGCTCGCAAGCCTTTCCGGCGCTGTCCAGAGCGGCCTGGTACTGGCCCTGGCCGTTGTGCAGCACCGAGAGCAGATAACTGCCCGTGCCGATCGCTCGGCCCTCGCCCCAATCGGCGGCCTGTCCGAGCCTCGCCGCGATCGCCACCGAGGCCCGCGGGTCAGCACCACGCCAGGCGTCGAGCAGCAGCGCGGTGTAGCCGAGCGGTGAGTTGCCCGTCACCGCGGTGAGCGCCTCGGCCTCCTGCACCAGTGTGGAAGCCATATCGAACTCACCCGCGTGCACATGCACCGCCGCATGGTAGGTCAGGGCCAAGGGCAGGAAGTTGAGAGCTCCTGCCTCCCTTGCGGTTCGAACCGCCTGTGCGGTCAGTTCGTGCCACGCCTCGTCGTCCCACAGATCGGCGGCAGCGGGCCCGGTCAACCACAGCCAGCGCATGATGTCGTCGTCAGCAGTCCCGTCCCTGAACGCCCGCAGCGCGCGCCGCATCGGCTCCGCGCCCACGACGTATCCGTCGGCGAAACGCGCCGCGAGCCCGTTGAGCAGGACATCGACTGCCCTGGCCCCCGACGCGGGCAGCGCGGCACGGGCGAGTTCCGCTACGGGGCGTACCCCGTCGGGACCGTTCAGTCTGCCCGCGAACACCGCCGAGCCGATCGCTTCCAGATAGGTCTCGCGCGCTTGCTCAGGCGACGGGACCTGCATCCGGTGAGCCGCGTCGAGCAACAACGGCAACGCGTCGCCGCCGCGTCGGCGCGCGAAGACGATCTGGGCGCGTAAGCGCGCCAGCCGTGCCCGCTGAAAAGCATCCAGCGGTCCCATCTCCGCCGCGGCGAGCAGCTCCAGAGCAGCTTCCGGGCTGCCCGCTTCGAACGCGAACTGCGCCGCCGACACCGCCCTCGCGCCGCGCCTGCCCGGATCCGGCGTCAGTCCGGTCGCGCGACGCAGGAACGCGGCAGCCGCGGCGACGCCCCCGCGAGCCCGGGCGCGAACCGCCGAACGTTCGAGCTCGGCAGCCACCTGCTCATCGGGCTCGACTGTGGCACTTGCCCGATGCCATGCGCGCCGGTCCGGGTCGAGGGCGGGATCCGTCTCCTCGGCCAGCGCACGATGTGCCGCGCGGCGGTCCCCTGGATCCGCGGCACGATAGGCCGCCGAACGGACCAGGGGATGCCGAAATCGAACCTGCGCCTCGAATTCGATCAAGCCGGTCTTCTCCGCGGCCGCCATGGCGTCCGCGCCGAGATCGAGCCGTTCGACGGCCCGTCGCAGCAACGCCATATCTCCCAAGGGTTCGGCCGCGGCGGTGAGCAGCACGCGGCGCGCGGCGGTCGAGAGCGCCTCGATGCGCTGTAGGAAGCTGTGCTCGATCTGGGTCACCACAGGTCGCAGGTCCGGCCGCGCATACCCGCCCGCGAGTTGGGCGCTGGTCAGTCCCTGCGGCAATTCCAGCAAAGCCAGCGGGTTACCGCGAGCCTCGGCCACGATCCGGTCGATGACATCCGAATCGACCCGTCCTGGAATGGCGGATACCAGCAGTGCACGAGCGTCTTTGTCCGGTAAACCCCGTAGCTGGAGTTCCGGCAAACCGGTGAGTGGATCTCGCTCCGGATCAGCCACGGGGGTGCGTTCGGCAAAAACGAACGCGACCCTCTCGGCCAGTACCCGGCGTGCGACGAAGGCCAAGGTCTGCGCGGACACCCGATCGAGCCACTGTGTGTCGTCGACGACGCACAATAGTGGCTGTGTTTCGGCGGCCTCGGCCAGCAGGCTGAGCACCGCCAGCCCGACAAGAAACCGATCAGGGACGCCGCCAGAACTCAATCCGAAGGCAACCGACAATGCTTCGCGTTGCGGCGGCGGTAGGCGATCGAGATGGTCCATGAACGGCGCGCACAGCTGATGCAGACCGGCGAAAGCCAACTCCATCTGAGACTCGACACCGGCAGCGCGCGTGATCTGGCAGTCCGCCGCGTTCCCCACCAGGTATTCGATCAGCGCCGTTTTGCCGATACCCGCCTCGCCGCGCAGCACAAGCACTCGGCTCGACCCTGAACGCACGTCGGCGAGCAACCTGTCCAGCGGTGCGCATTCGTTGCGTCTGCCGCGCAGCGTACCCACCCGATCGCTATCCGACATCACCACCACCGCAAGAAGGTCGAGTCCCCAATCCGCAAGGGGCCAGCACATCTTCCCACTACCTGACGACGATCCGACGATCCGCCCAAGGCGACCTCCATCCGAGTAGGCATACCGTCCGCGCATAACCACTGGCCCAGGGCAGCACAGGGTCCGTACCCCCGTGCCTCTGGGAGACCCGGGGGGCACCGCAGACACGTGCCCCTGGCCTCCCCGGCCCGGGGGTTCGCCCGGGATCTCAAGGGCGCGATCGGCAGTCACGGCGAGCGACGGTGGATTCACGGTTATCAGCAGCCGTGCGGTCGATCGCCGGACCAGAGGGGCGATCGAGGTCACCACGAAAGGACGATCCCATGCGCCCGACGAGCATCACGACCGTCATTCCCGGACCTGACATCCAGCCTGAACCAGCATGTGCAGCCATCGGATCGGCAGCGGACTTCCACGGGCTGCGCCCACGCCTGTTCGGCATCGCCTATCGCATGCTGGGACGGGTGGCCGACGCCGAGGATGTCGTACAGGATGTCTGGCTGCGCTGGCAGAGCGCCGACCGCTCGCAGGTCCGGGACCGGGTGGCCTTCCTGGTGACGATCACCACGCGCGTGTCCCTGAACGCCGCTGGCTCGGCTCGTGCCCGCCGCGAAATACCGGTCGATCACTGGCTTCCGGGGCAGGCGGTTACCGCCGAGGACCCTTCACTGCTCAGCGAACGGTCCGCGGAGCTCGAACGCGCGGTTGTACTTCTCCTGCAACGGTTGTCGCCGACCGAACGCGCGGTCTTCGTCCTGCGCGAAGCCTTCGACTATCCGTTTCGCGAGATTGCCGAGCGTCTCGGAATCAGCGAAGCCGGCGCCCGGCAACTGGCGCGACGAGCTCGTGCACACCTGGAAAAGCCGAAGCAGCTACCGGTACAGCGGGTGGCTTGCGACCAACTGATGAAGGTGTTCCTCTCCGCCGCTAGATGCGGAGAGGTAGTCCCTCTGGAACGTCTGCTCACCGAGGACGCCAAATCGGCGTCCATTCGTGAACGACATACCAAGGTCTCCCACACGGAGACCGCAGTATCGACCGGATAGCCAGCGGGACAAGTTATTTCAAGCGCACTCGTCACGAATGCACACCGCATCCGGGTCCTTGATCACATGCCATCACAGAAGGCGATGCAATGAACGAACCGATCCTCGAACCCGCGGCGCGTCAGTTCGCCGATGCCGCCGCTCAGCCCCCATTCCTATACGAACTCGGCCCCGACGGCGCACGGAGAGTGCTCGACAAGATCCAGGCCGCACCCATCGAGAAATCGCCGATAGACGAGCAGTGGATCACTCTTCCCACCGAAGCGGGCGAGGTCCGGGTTCGCATCGTCAGACCCATCGGTGCTGAAAAACCCTTGCCGACAATTCTTTATATCCATGGCGGCGGCTGGATACTCGGTGACGCGCACACCCACGACCGGCTCGTCCGCGAGTTGGCAATCGGCGTAAACGCCGCGGTCGTGTTTGTCGAATACGACCGCTCACCCGAGGCGCGCTACCCGATCGCCATCGAGCAGGCGTATGCCACCGCTCGCTGGATTACCGAGCACGGTGCCGAGCACGGCCTGAGCGCATCCCGGTTAGCGGTGGCCGGAGACTCAGTCGGCGGCAATATGGCTACCGCCGTGACCATTCTCGCCAAACAGCGTGGCGACGTGACCTTCATCCACCAGTCCCTGTACTACCCGGTCACCGACGCCGGCCAGGACACCGAGAGCTATCACCTGTTCGCCGAAGGCCCGAACCTCACCGCCAAAGCCATGGCCTGGTTCTGGGATGCCTATCTACCTGAACTGGACAAGCGCGGTGAAATCACCGCCTCGCCGCTGCGCGCCCACCTCGAGGACCTGACCGGCCTGCCCGAGACATTCCTACTCGTCGCCGAGAACGACGTCCTCCGAGACGAGGGCGAGGCATACGCCCGCAAGCTCGTCGCCGCCGGTGTGCACACCACCAGCACTCGTTACAACGGCACTCTGCACGACTTCATGATGCTGAACCCGGTGCGCGGGACAGCGGCGTCCAATGCCGCGATCGATCAGGCAATTCAAATGCTCCGCAACGCATTCCACCGATATTCGACAGGAGAAAACCACTGATGACCGAGCAACCGACAATCGTCCTCGTCCACGGCGCCTTCGCCGAATCCGCGAGCTGGTCCGGCGTGATCGAGCGACTGCACGACCGCCATCTCGAGGTCGTCGCGCTCGCCAACCCGTTGCGCGGCCTGCCGAGCGATGCCGCTTACCTGCGTGATGTCCTGGCGACGATCGACACACCCGTAATCCTCGTGGGCCATTCCTACGGCGGCATGGTGATCACCGCGGCCGCCGCCGGACACGACAAGGTCGCCGGCCTCGTCTACGTCTGTGGGTTCGCGCCAGCGCCTGGGGAGTCAGCTCTCGAGCTGGCCAACCGATTCCCCGGCAGCACCCTCGGCGAGGCGCTCACCGCTTATCCGATTAGCCAGGGCGGCAACGAATTCGCCATCCGGCCGAAAGCATTCCATCTCCAGTTCGCCGCCGACGTACCCAAGAACCGGGCGGCCGTAATGAGAGCGACCCAGCGACCGGTCACCGAGATCGCGCTCACCACAGGTCTACACACCAGCACTCCCGCATGGCAGGAAATCCCCTCGTGGTTCGTCTTCGGTGACGCCGACCTCAACATCCCGGTCGCCTTGCACCGATTCATGGCCCACCGCGCCAATGCGAAGGCGACCCACGAGGTCCCGGGGGCATCGCATGCACTCAGCGTTTCACAGCCGGATGTTGTGACGGCTTCGATCCTCACCGCTGTGCAAACGACTACTCGACCGTAACAGCCTGCCACACAGAAATTTTCATCGATAGGAGTCTGAAAATGACTATTTTTCAACGCTTGCGGTTTCCGCGCACGACTTGGCCCGGCGCAGCGATCACAACCGTCATCGCGATTGGCGTCGGCAGCGCCGCCATCGCATCAACCACCAGCATCCAGGCCGGACCGACCGAGGACGTCGCGCAACCGACAATCGTGTTGGTGCACGGCGCTTTCGCCGATGGATCGAGCTGGAACGACGTCATCGACATCCTGCACAAGAACCGCTATGCCGTTGTCGCGCCCGCAAACCCATTGCGCGGCCTCGCCTCTGACGCGGACGCCCTGCGCAGTCTGCTCACATCTATCGACGGCCCCGTAGTCCTGGTCGGCCACTCTTACGGCGGCTCGGTCATCAGTGCCGCCGCGGCAGGACTCGACCAGGTGAAAGCGTTGGTCTACCTCGCCGCGTTTCTGCCCGCCCCAGGCGAAAGCGCGGCCGAACTCTCCAGCAGGTTCCCGGGATCCACTCTGGCCGAAGCCTTGACGCCGGTTCCCATCGTCTCCTCAGGCGCCACGATCGGCACGGACCTCTACATCCGCCAGAACAGATTCCACGACCAATTCGCCGCAGACGTCCCCACCGACCGGACTTCCCTGGCTGCTGTATCGCAACGCCCGATCGCCCAAGCCGCCCTGGAAGAGCGGGCAACCACCGCCGCCTGGACCGAAAAACCCAGCTGGGATGTGATTTCTACCAAAGACCGCAACATTCCCGCGGCCGCCCAGCGTTTCATGGCCGAGCGCGCACACGCACAGGTCACAGAGGTCGATTCTTCCCATGCGGTCGCCGTCTCCCACCCTGACCTTGTCGCTGACGTGATCGAACAAGCCGCGCGCAGCGCAGCCCACTGATCCGCGCGTTGTTGTAGGTGCGGTACGCGCCGCCTCCAGATTCGAACCGCCACAACCGCTCTCGCCGATGGTCGACAATGGGCAACGTGGACTCCCAGGCAACCCTGACGAGGTGGTGCGATCACAGGGCTGGCAACCCAACGATCACAGTCCTGTGCGTCCCACATTGTCCGCAGGAAAGCACCTGGTAGATATATGTTTCACTGAGCTTCCGAGGCTGACCGAGATGATGGCTTCGGCATGATGCCGATACCGATGTCATCAACCTCGGCAAAAGTTGAAGGGCGGTCCTGACACTTGTTGGTCAGGACCGCCTTTCGTAGTAGCGGGGACAGGATTTGAACCTGCGACCTCTGGGTTATGAGCCCAGCGAGCTACCGAGCTGCTCCACCCCGCGTCGGGTGAACACAACAGTACACACGTGGCGTCCGCAGGCAAAATCGCTGGCCGGGGCCAGAGTTCGGAGGCAGAGCGGCTGTGGGCGCGGTCACGGTCAGTTGACCGAGTCTTGACTCGGCTGAATCGAAATGATTCGATCTGAATCATCATGTTTCCAGTGAATCAACCGGCAGCGGACGCGACAGCGCCGAACGTGGCGATGGCCGCGAATTCGGCTGTGCGCCAGTCACGCCCGCGCCAGCAGTTGGCTGCGGAGCTGCGCCGGTTGCGGGACATGGCGGGAATCTCGGGGCGGGAGTTGGCCAAACGGGTGGGGATCAGCCAGTCGACGCTGTCCCGGATCGAGTCCGGGCGGATGGTTCCGCCACTGCCGCAGGTGCTCGACTGGGCGAAAGCGGTTGGGGCCGACGCGGATTGCGAGGAAGCGCTGCGCGCCCTCACCGAGGCGGCGCACACACCCGAGGTGCACGACTGGGCGGCGTCACTGGCGGAGCGGCCGCATTTGCAGGACGACGTACGGGCATTCGAGGAGGACGCACAGATCGTGCGGAACTTCCAGCCCGCGCTGGTGCCGGGCCTGCTCCAGACCGCCGACTACGCCCGCCGGGTGTTCGCCACCTTCGATCCGCCCTATGCGCCCGACGCGCTGGCCGCCGCACTCGCCGCGCGCCTGGATCGCCAGCGGGTGCTGTACGACCCGGCGAAGCGGTTCGAGTTCCTGATAACCGAAGCGGCCCTGCGCTTTCGGCCCGGACCGCATCGCGTGCTGCTCGCCCAGCTGGACCGGATCATCTCGATCGAGACCCTCGATACGGTCGCCGTCGGAGTGATTCCGCAGGACGTCGAGGCGAGCACCACGATCCCGCACGGCTTCGTCATCTACGAGAACGAGGACCACGCGCTCGCCTCCGCGGAACCGATCCCGGGAAGCATGGTCACACGCGGACCGGAACTCGTCGAGGCTCATCGCCGCCGTTGGGTGGCTTTGAGTCGAATGGCCTTGCACGACAACGATGCCCGCAGATTTCTCTCCGAGATTCGGGACGAAATCCACCGCATCGCAACCCATTGACCTGATTCCAGCGGCCGTCGAGGGGTCGGCCGCACGTGGGGGTGGTGGTGTCGCAGCGAATTCGCTGCGACACCACCTTTCCATCAGTCGGCGAAGTCGAATTCGCCGGCTCGGACCCCCGAGGTGAACGCTCGCCACTCCGACTTCGTGAACCACAGCGTGGGGCTGTGCCGGTCCTTGGAGTCACGCACAGCGATCTGCCCTTCGTGGTACGCGACCTCGACGCAATCGCCGCCACCGTAGCTGAAACTGCTCTTCGCGAACCTGGGGCCACGACGCCCCCCGTGAATCGTCTTGCGGTTCATGACATCTTTTCCTTCCCCCCGGAGGGTCACTCCCCATGACCCTGCGCGTGCATCACCTACGCCCAACACAGTGCTATCCGAACCACCGGCAGCGCAACCGAATTCATCGGGTCCTGCGCGCCGAAACATCGAAACGCTCATGAGGGCAACTCTACGGCGACCCACCGACAAACCGCGGTGACGCAAGAGCGGCCCGGAACCGAAGGCTCCGGGCCGTTCATCGCATCATCCTCGGTCGGTTCACGGCCGCGCTGTGGAGAGGACGCCGCCCAGCCAAGGGGTGTACCGGTGCGGTGCGGCGACCAGATCGGCACGCAGCTCGTTCAGCTCCACCCAGGCGAATTCCGATACTTCCGCCGGATTGGGCCGGACCGTCTGGTCGGTGACCATTCCGACGAGGACGTGGTCCCACTCGTCTTCGACGCGGTCGGTCGCCGGGTCCACGGCGCGATAGCGGTAGACACCGACCTCGTTCAGCGCGACCCGCATGCCGAGCTCGTCCACGAGGCGGATCCCCGCCCCCTGCGCGACGGTTTGTTCCGGTGCCGGTGGCCGCAGCAGGCGTTGGACCAGCGGGACGGGAAGCGAGTCTTGACCGCCGCGCGACGTTGGAGCAGTACCCGGCCCGCGGTGTCGAACAACAACACCGAGAAGGCGCGGTGCGGCTGCCCCGGCGGATGATGCGCCCGCGATACCGGGCAGGAGCCGATCGTCACTCCGGTCTCGTCGACCAGCTCGACCAGCAAGGACTCGCGATCCACCACAACATTCTCGACCATTCCGGTCGCCTTCCTCGTCATCTGTCATTCATCGAGCGCAGGAGCATTTTTCGGGAGGCGGCGCGGCGCGGCCGTAGACGTCGAAGCGAAGGTAGACCGTCACGTCCAGCTGATCGTGTCGCGTTCGCAGCCCGACCAATTCCTGCACTCCGGGTGCACCACCCGTTGCCAAGGCCGTGATCGCCGCCCGGTATCGGGCCGGGTCGAGGATGTTGGGATCGACCAGGGATTCGACGAGTCCGCAGGCTGCGGCGTGGGAATCGGCCGCGCCGGTGAGGCGAAGATAGGTGGTGGCCTCGGCGGCCTGCTCGCTGTCTTGTCGAAATGCCAGACAGGTCAACGGATGATCGGTCAGGACCCGCTGCGGATCACCCACGATCGTGCGGTACGCGTCGATCGCACTCGGCGATCGGTGCGAGGATGCGAGTCCGGCAAGCCTGTTCAGGTCGTCCGCCGTTATACCGTGGTGCCGCAGATACACTTTGGCGCGCGCGGTCGGCTGCTCGGTCAGGTCGAGCGCGAAGAAGTCCAGCTCAGGTACTGATCCTCGGCGCCGCGCGATGCCGTCGCGAGTCGCTTCCCAGGCCGAGGACATTCCCAGGCGTGACATAGCCTTCCCGACTGCGTCATACGCCCCATCCGGCCCGTATGCCTGCGTTCCCAGGTACACCTTGTACTCGGGTGTGTTGCCAGGCCGCCACGCGATCGAGTGCCAGATCAGTCCCCCGTCGCGATCGCGGGGCAGAAACAGATCCTTCACCCGGTCGAAGGAGTCGACATGCACGCCGAGTTCGTCGGCCAGTCGCTCGGTCAGGTCCAGGCCCGCCTGCCGGCAGGACATGGATGTCGCTGGGGCGCCGAGAGATTCGAAGAGAATCCGAAACTCGGGTACGCCGGCGGAGAGGCTGACCGAGATCTCGGCGGGGAATCCATCCCCCGAGACGAAGGACGGATATCGAGGAGTCGCCTCGATGAGCCGGCTGCCCCACGGGGCGAGCAGGGACCGGATGTGACTGTTTATCGGCGTGTATTCCGTTGCGGGAATGCCGAATTCAGCGCAGAGAGTGTCCCATTTTTGACACAGAAGATCCGCGAATGAAATGTCGAGCACTGGTTTCCTCCGGTAAAGACAGTCTTACGAGGTGGCAGGCGTCGCCACGATGCCACCGGGCGCCACCACCGGTGTGCCACTGTCGGACCCGGGCGCTTCGTCCAGACCGAACTGCCGGTGCAGACGCGCCAAGGGCCTGGGTGCCCACCAGTTGAACGTGCTCATCAGCCGCATCAGCGCCGGCCCCAGCGCGGTGCGGATGACGACCGCGTCGATGATCACGGCCAACGACAGGCCGATGCCGAACAGGATCATGAACGACACCTTCGACGTCGCTGTTGCCCCGATGACCAGCGCCATCAGTCCGGCGGCCGAGGTGTAGATGCGCCCGGTCCTCGCGATACCCATGGCGACGGCGTGGGTGTTGGCCGCCGGAGTGCGATCGGAGGCCAGCCACTCCTCTCGGATCCGGGAAAGCAGGAACACCTCGTAGTCCATGGACATCCCGAATGCCAAGCAGAACATCAGGATCGGCATCGCCGGGTTGAGGCTGCCGGTGGGGGTGAAGCCGAGCACTCCGGCGAGGTGACCGTCCTGAAAGATCCACACCATCGCACCGAAGGTCGCTGTCAGCGACAACATGTTGAGCAGCAGCGCCTTCACCGGCAGCAGCACGCTTCCGGTGAACAGGAACAGCAACAACAAGCTCGTCAGCACGATGAACGTGCCCGCCAGCGGCAGCCGGTCGCCCATCGCCGTCATCGCGTCCCGGTTGACCGCGGTGTTTCCGCCGAACCGCACCGGTGCGGGTGGGGGCACCGCTCGCAATGCGGCCAACTGGTCCTCGCCCGCGCTCGAGTAGGCGTCGACGTTCGTTCGCACGGACAGGAAAGTTCCCGCGGGCCCGGCCATTCCCGGCGGCGCCACGAATGCCTGGGAGCCGTTGACATAGATACCGGCACTGGAGGCCACCGCGGCGACTCCGGGGGTTCGCGACAGTCCCGCCGCGTACGCGCCGATGTCCGGTTGGCTTCCTTGATATCCGGGCACGGCGATCACCGCGCCGGAGGCGAGCCTGGAATCGAAGTCGTTGCGCAGCGCGTCACCTACGACACGAGCCGAGGCCTGTGCGGGCAAGGTCCGATCATCGGGGTAGCCGAAACGTACACCCAGGAACGGGGCCCCGAGCAGCAGCAGGATCGCGGTGACGACGATGGCGACGGGAGCCGCCCGCTTCATGACCGCGGTGACCACCCGGTACCAGCGGCTCTGTTGTGGTGGCACCGGATCGCTGACAACGCGTCCGACCCGGCGCAGCAGTAACACGCGGAGATCGAGCGAGTTGACCCGATCGCCGAGCAGGATCAACAACGCGGGCAGGATGACGATGGCGCCCGCGGCCGCCGCGATCACCACTGCGACTCCGGCGTAGGCGAACGATCGCAGGAAGTACTGCGGGAAAACCGCCAGTGCGGCAAGCGAACACGCCACGGTCGACGCCGAGAAGACCACCGTGCGGCCCGCGGTCCGAATCGAGCGCACGATCGCGGACCTGGTCTCCAGGCCGTGCCCGAGTTCTTCCCGATAGCGGCTGACGATGAGCAGGCTGTAATCGATGGCCAGGGCGAGCCCGAGCATGCTGACCATGTTCATCGAGTAGATCGAGATGTCGGTGAACAGCGTCAGCGTCCGTAGGATGCCCAGGGCGGCGGCCATCGCGAACAGTCCGATGGCCAGTGGCAACGACGCCGCGACGAGGCTGCCGAACACCAGGATCAGCACCAGCAATGACACCGGGATCGCGATGGCCTCCGCACGAGTGGTGTCATGCATGGTCTGGCCGTAGATATCGGAGAACGACACCGGCAGGCCGCCCGCATGCACGGTGACACCGTTTTCGTCGGTGCCGTTGAGCTCCGATTCAATTGTGCCACCGGCAATTTGCGCGGCGGTTTCGTCACCGGGAATGTTGCCGAGGACGAGCGCGCTCTTGCTGTCCTTACTACGCAAGCTCGCGGTGAAGGCCGGGCTGACCGGCGTCCAGTACGACTGCACGCCGACGACTTCCCGATGCCGGCTCAGCGTGTCGAGCACCCGGCGCCCTGCGGCTCGCGCCGCGTCGCCGTCGACCCCGCCGTCAGCGTGCACCAGCACAACGAGATTGGGATTCCCGCCGGGAAAATTGTCATCGATGAAACGGCCCGCCGCGGCCGATTCGGCGTCCGTGGTGAGGAACCCGCCGAACTTCAGGTGCGACTGCACGCTCGCGCCGAACCCGCCGCAGGTGATCATGATCAGCAAGGCCACCGCGATCACGACGCGCGGGGATCCGGTGGCGAACCGGGCGACTCTGGAAAGCATCGGCGCTCAGTGCTCCGGTGTGGTGTCGGTCCGGCGGACCCGACGTCCGACGACCTTGCCGACGCCGGGCATCATGCGGGCTTTCGCGATCCCCGTCATCTCGTCCTCGCCGGTGAGCGTCATGGTGAAGCCGATATTGAGCCGGGTCGGCTTCTTGACGATCTGCCGCCATGTCAACTGGTCGCCGGCCAGGACCAGATCGTGGACCGCGACTTCGACGCCGGTTGTCGCGTTGCGTGCGAAAGCATCCAGTGAGCCATCGGCTTTGGTAGTTATGTCGACCAGCCCGTACTGCGTTCCCACGGGTGTCTCGACCGTCATTTCCCAGGTCCCAGTGATATCCACAGCTCTAATTCCTCAGTGTTGCTTCATGATCCGCGCGGATCAACGTAGATCGGCAGGCAGACTCAGATAGATCTCGGCCGCGGTTTCCTCGGCGCCGAGCAGATCCCGGGGCAGGTCGTCGACCCTGGTGGTCAGTACGACGCAGTCGTATCTGGCATCGCCGTCCCGGTGCCACGCCGGCAGATACCCGTTGACCGTGAACCTGCGCCCCGTGCCATCGCGGCTCGGAGCGCACAGTTCGGCGATCACATCGGTCTTGTCGGCCAGCACATGCACCGTCAGGTGCAGAATCCGCGCCGGGTGGCCGGGTCGATTCGCACTGTCGACGACATCCCACAGCGCGCGCCGGACGTCGGCGGGGCTGCCACCCTGCACCGCACTGACGATCGCCGCGCGACTGTGCGTGAACAACGAATACGACACCCGCCCATGGGCGGACACATGGGTGAATTCCGCTCCGTGCCCCGCGGCGATCGCGGCCGGGTACCTGCCCTCGGTTGTGACCACGGCCAGTTCGGTGATGTGCCGGGCCAGAGCCGATTCCGGATCGAGGAACGGGCGCGGCGGGAGCACTCTGATGGCGTTGCGTTCCCGAATGAACGTCAGGCCGATCAAATGCTCCTCACGGATGTCGCCGTTCGGGTGCATGCCACCGTCGGTGCCCACCCACGCGATGGGATTGCCGATTTGATCGGCGACGAAGCTGTACAGCATCCGCGCCCGCTCCGAACGGGCGTAGCCGTAGACGAGATCGCTGTCCATCCGTTCCCGCGCCGCTGTCCCGGTGTAGGCGAATATTTTCAGGAAGTGCCCGTTGCCGCTGTATTCGGGCAGCACGGCCGCCCGCCCGAATTCATACGCCGAGTTGTCCCGTTCGGCTGTTCCGACGCTGGACCCGACGACTCGGCCCTTGTCGAGGCCGATTACCCAGATATGTTCACCGCTGCCGATGATCCGTCGAATCCGCTGTGGGTCAACGCAATCGATGATGGGAAACCGGCCGTCATAGACGCGGTCGTAGAGCTCGGCGATCTGCTCGGCGTCATCGGCCTCCGCGAAACGAATGTCGATGTCGGCGGTTGCCGCGCGCGACGCCATGGTCTGGGTCACGCGGGCTCACCGACGATCTCCAGATGTTGGCTCAGCGGTCTGCGGGGCGCGGGCTCCACCTCGGGCATCGCGGGACCCGCGACGATCCGGAAGGTCACCGCCAGCGGCGCGTCATTGCCGTCGAGCAGCAGGTCGCGCAACGCACCCGTATGGGTTTGCAGGGTGCCGCGCTCGTCCTCGGTAAAGAGGCCGCCTTCGGGAAAAGCGAGCATCTCCGTCTCGTGGAGCAACGCCGTCACCGGATGAACTCCGACGCCGATCGACGAGGCCGCCAACCAGAGTCGCAGAAAGGCCCGGCCGGCCTCCACGAACTCACGTCGCGCCTCGGTGTTCACGGTGATCGCCCCGACCGCCGAGGACTTCGCGATCCACTCTCGGCTGTATTCCAGCAAGGCCGTCGCCTCGCCGCGCTCGCGCAGCGCCCGTGCCACCGCGGGACGGCGCAACACCCGCATCATGGTCTGCTCCGGCAAGGTCATACTCAGGGTCTCGAGCGGAACACCGTCGCGGCGTCGCGGTTCCTCCTGCCGGAAGTAGAACTCGCTGAACGTCTCCTCGTTCATCTCCTCGATGAGCACGCGGAGCCGGTTGGCCACGGCGACGCCCTCGCCGAATGCCTCTTTGAGTTTGCCGTCCTCACCGAGCCAGACCGTCGTGGTGAAGTCCTCCACGACGCCGCACAGCAGGGCGCGCTCGTCATCGGTGAGTGGGCGTCCCTGCTCGCGAGTCCGCTGCGTGCACCGGGTGCCGAGCGCGGCGCCGAGTGCGCGCTCCTGTGCACTGGCCCGCGGCCCGGTATCGCCGACGGTGATCCGCGTGTAGACGAGGCTGTCAGGTCCTTCGGGATCGTATTCGACTGTGGCCGACAGGTTTCTGGCACGCGCGGCTACCACGATGCTCTCGGTGACCGTGCCCAGAGTGACCCAGCCGGCGGTTCCCTTGCGGTTGAACAATGGTGGCACGGAGAACGTTTCCGGAGCGAAGGCGACGTCGATCACCCTGCCGGTCAGGACGAACCGCCAGGGCTGGGTGTTCCCACCCGATGGGGCGCGCATCGCCAGTTCGAGAATTTCGCGGATATCGGTGGGCACGGCCGTCAGATCGGGGGTTCCCCGCAGAGCGGGCGGGCCGATTGTCGGCAGCGTGTCCGGGAGCGGCGCCATCGCGATGCCGAAGGGGATATCGACATGCCGTCGTCCGGACGGTACTTCGTGGCCGAGGAAAATCGCCCGCGCGGCCGAGGCGACCACCGCGCCACCGTGATTCACCTCCGAACCCAGTTGTGGCCACGTGGTGAGCGTGGTGTCCAACTCGATCGCGGAGATCGCACTGCGGTCGGAGATGGTGTCGATGCCGATCATCGTCGCCATCGCGGCCAGCTGCATGTCGCGATCCGCGTCCTCGAGGAGTTCGGTACTCAGCTCACCGAGTAGGCCGCCCAGCAGCGGGTACGCCGGGTCCAGGTCGAAGCGCTCGATCTCGAGCAGTCCTCGATCGCTGGCCTCGGTGAGCACCGGAATCCCGCGAGTTCTGGCGTGTTCGCGGGCCAGGATCTTCACGAAGGGCATGTCGCATTCCTCGACGAGCAGGTCGAGACCGGGTGCATCGTCGAAGAATGCGTCGATGCTGAGGTCGTCGACGCCGTCCTCGTAGACCATCACCGTGAGGTAGGGATCCAACTCCGCGATCTGGCGGGCGGCGAGTTCGGCCTTGTTGACGCCGAGATCCGCGACGGTCGCCCGCAACCGGTTCAGGTTCGAGATGTCGAGTTCGTCGAAGTCGGCGAGCTTGATGGTGCCGAACGTGCGTTCCAGGGCCATGGTGAGGGCGATCGAGTTTCCTACCGACAAGCCCAGTACGCCGACGGTTTTGTCCGCGAACCGTGCCTGTTCCTGTGGAGTGATCTTGTTCCGGTTGGCAGCGGTGCGAACCTCGATGAACTCCGGCTCATCCAGAATGTGCACCAGGTGACCCGACCAGGGGTAATAGACCCAGACACCGTACTGGTCCAGCGGCGTGTCGCCGACGATCTCAGCGATCACATCGGCCCGGTCGGCGAATCGGCCTCGTTCCGGTGTTCTGATGCGCGCCAAGTTCTCCAGTTGGAGCTCGATCTCGTCGCGTCGAGTGAAAATCGCGCCGGTGGCGTCCAGCGCCGCAATAGCCGCCGAATCGGATTGCGCTGTCAGTCGGAAGATCTTGTGACGGTCCAAAACAGGACACTCCTAACTAAACCCTGTCACCCCATTCGGACGATATCCATATCGAATGACAAAAGATTCGAAAAATATCCACGGCTACGCCGCGCGGGCCGGGAGAAGTGTTTCGATCGCTACCGACAGCACGTCATCCACGATGCGAACATCATGAAAGCTGCTGTCAGGCAACGCAATACAGCTGCAGGCTGTCGGCCTCCAGCTGGATGATTCCGGGATTCAAGTCCCGACGCAGTAATTCCCCTTCAATGTCACATGCCTCCCCGCATGTATACGCCTGGCTACAGCCTAGAACCAGTTCTAGTTCCGAACTTACGGAATGGTGTGGCGCCGTGTCAATGGGAAACCGCGGTCTCCGGCCGAAATAGGTTATCCATTAACAGGATTCACACCTACCGGGCGGTCGATGCCGAATGCGTTGCCGAACCATCGCAAAAACGGCCCGAAACCAACTGGTTCCGGGCCGTTTCGCGTAGTAGCGGGGACAGGATTTGAACCTGCGACCTCTGGGTTATGAGCCCAGCGAGCTACCGAGCTGCTCCACCCCGCGTCGGGTAACACAACCGTACACAGGGGGATGGAGATGTACCTAATCGGCCGATCAGGGGTGGTTTTCAGGCTGACGATGCGATCGGGTGCAGTGGTTGCGGGGTGGGATCGGGGGCGGGGGTGGCGGTGAAGCGGCGGGCGGCGAGCATGAGGGCGAAAGCCGCGGCCAGCATGAGGAGCAGGACGGCGATCGAGGTCCAGAACATCGTGTCGTACAGGGCGATGTCGGCCCGGATGACGGCTCGGCGGGCGAAGGTCATCGGGGCGATGTCCTTGAAGGGGCGGAACGCGGAGGGCGTTGTGCCCGCGGGGAATACGCCACCGAAGGTGAAGATCTGGAACATGTAGAAGGAGAAGGCGGCGATGGAGCCGGCGACTCGGCCGAACAGGACGATGAAGAGTTGTGTGGTCACAGCGGCGACCGCGGCGACGAGCACGATCACGGCGGCCATGGCCGGCCACTGCTGCGGGGACCAGCCGACCGAGCTGCCGTAGAGCGCGGCCAGCGCGGTGACGACGAGGACACCGGCAGCACCGACCGCGGACGCGCGCAGCAGCGGGCCGGCGGGGCGACGCCACGGGGTGCGGCCGGTCTCGGCGCCGCGCCACGGGCGCAACAACATCCAGAGAACGATCGCGGCCAGGAAGGAGCCCATCACCACCAGGACGGGGCCCGCGCCGCGGGAGACATCCTTGTGGCTGCGGTCGCCGCCGCGGACCACCTGGCTCGGTTCCTGGTTGCGGATGTCCATGGTGACGGGCTGGGCGATGACGTCGGCGGAGGTGGTGGGGTCGGTGATGTGGGGTGCGGCGGCGGCGCCGTCGCGCAGGCCGGTGTCGAGTTGGGTTGCGCCGTCACCCAATTGGCCGACACCCGCACGGAGTTCGTGGCCGCCGTCGGCGAGCTGACGCAAGCCGGTGGACAGTTCGGTCGCGCCCGCGCCCAACTGCCCGGCGCCGTCGCGCAACTGGGTGGCACCGGTGGCCAAGGCGAGAACGCCGGCGCGGTAGTCGGCCTTGGGGTCGGTGAGCTGGCGAGCCAATTCCTTGGTGCCATCGCGCAATTGGGTGAGCTGGCCGACGATGGAGTCGGGATCGCCGGGACGGACCTGGGTGATCAGACCCTTCAGCTGGGTGATGGCGTCGGCCAGGTCCGGATCGGCGTTCTTGCTCAACTGGTCGAGCAAGGGGGTCAGATCGGTCGCGAACTTTCCGGCCGGTTCGAGGGCGTCCAGCAGGGGCGTCACGACCTGGTCCACGCCGTCGCGGATCTGGACCGCGCCCGCGCCGAGCTGATCGGTTCCGGTGACCAACTGCGAGGTTCCGTCGGCGAGTTGCACTGTGCCGGTGTGGAGTTCACCGGTTCCCGCGACCAATTGCGCCGCACCGGTGGCGGCCTGGTCGAGTCCGGTCGAGAGCTGCCCGGAGCCGTCGGCGAGTTGCGCGGTGCCCTGCGCCAGCTGGGTCGCGCCCTTGGAAGCGTCGCCGATGCCCGCACCGAGACTGTTGACGCCGACCAGGATCTGGGAGGCATAGCCGCGACCGATGGTGGCCGCGATCTGATTCTGGGCGTCGGCGACCACGCTGTTGGCCACCGCAGGGCCGAGGGTACCGTTGAAGTCGTTGTACCACACCGCGATTCGAGCACGCTGCGGCACCGGATCGGTCACGCTCAGCACGTTGCGTGTGAAGTCCGCGGGGATGACGACCGAGAAGGCGTACCGGCTCTCCCGCAGGCCGCGCACCGCTTCCTCGCTGCTGACCCGATGGAACTGCAACTCGCCGGCCGACACCAGGGTATCGAGAATCTCGGTGCCCATGTTCTGGGCCTTGCCGTCGGAGACGCCGCCGACATCGTCACTGGCGACAGCGACGGGAATCTGCTTCAGGTACAGCTCCGGGTCCCACATGATCCACATGTAGACGGCCGAGACGAGCGTCGGCACCACCAGTAGCAGGACGATCAGGACCCGTGCGGGCGCCGATGCCCGGCGCGCCCGGAGTACGCCGCCGATACGAGCGCGGATGGATGTCGATCTGTCTGCCACGGCGAACCCCGATACTGCCCAGTTCCGATTTCGGACCAAGCTACCTGGTCATTCGTCCAGTAGATGTAAATTCGGTGAAACACCTTCGCGCTCAGCGGATCGCGTCGACCACCAACGCCGTCGTATTGTCGGTGCCACCCCGCCCCAGAGCCGCACCGACCAGGCCTTCCGCCGCCTGACCCGGCGAGGATCCCTGAGCCAGGATCGACTTGACGACCGGCATACCCAGCTTCTTGCCCACGCCGTCACTGCACAGCAGCAGCCGACCCGCACTCGACCCCGTCGCCGTGTGCCCGATATCGCCGGGCCGCACGGTCCGCACCGACGTGGTCACCAGATGACGCATGCCCGGCAGCGGGTCGTGCCCGCGTGCGCGGAAATATTCGGCCACCGTGTGATCGGTGGTCATGCGATGCAGCACCCGGCCGTTCCAGCGATACGCCCGGCAGTCGCCGACCCACGCGATATCGCCCGGACCGTCCGGCTGCCCCTGACTCGGCAGCACCGCGACCACCAGCACACTGTCGGCGGTCGACTCGGGTAGCTCCGCCAGCAGACCGCGCTGCGCCGCCAGAATGCCGGCCCGCGCACCCCGCTCCACCGCGACGCGGGCCGCGATCGAGGCCGCCAGCCGCGCCGCCCGGGCCGCCGCCAGATGATCCCCGACCCCGTCGGCCACCACGAAGGCGCTGCGACCATGCGCGGCGTCACTGAACGTGGCGAACGCGTCGGCGTTGACCGTGCGCCGGCCCACCCTGCTCACCCCGGCCCCGGCCACCCGATCCAGCCGCAACCGCGCCTCGGCGTCAGCAGCCCAGGCATCTCCCACCTCGATGGCTTCGGTGTGCACGACCCGACCTCCTGGGGCTCGGTCTCACAGTGTGCTGTCGACCAGCATTACCCATTCAACGGGCGAAACCCGGACACCGCTCCCGAATTGCCTGAGGGCTTACTGAGTAATCGGAGCGCACCCCGTAGGCTGACCCCTAGACGGAGTTGGCCTGAGTCATTCGGTTACGGCAACCCGGCGTGGCACCGGAAGCGATCACATGACCAACGCCCGAAAGACCACACTCGTCCACGAACAGAGCGAATTCACCGCGGCACGCGCCGCCGAGAAGGCCGCCTGCGCGAAGCAGAACGCCATGGCCGCGCTCACCGTCGCAGGTCACGCCCTCGACGCCGCGGACTGCAAGTATCTGCTGGACATGCTCGGCATCAACGCCGCCGGTGAGGAGATCGACGACGAGGTCTAGGGCCGTGGTCGAATAGGGCATGCTGTTCCGCCAGCTCGAGTACTTCGTCGCACTCGCGCGCGAGCGTCACTTCGCCCGGGCCGCGGAGGCCTGTCACGTCTCACAACCGGCCTTGTCGGAAGCGATCCGCAAACTCGAGAGCGAACTGAAGGTGCCGCTCGTGACGCGGGGACGCACCTTCGAAGGACTCACGCCCGAAGGCGAGCGGCTGGTGCTGTGGGCACGACGGATCCTGGCCGACCGCGACGCGCTCGAACACGAAGTGCGCGCATTGCAGACCGGTCTGACCGGGGAGCTGCGACTCGGCGTCATTCCCGCCGCCGCGGCGACGGTGGCCCTGCTCACCGATCCGTTCTGCGCCGCACATCCACTCGTGAAGGTGCGCCTCGAGACCGGTCTGAAGTCCGCCGATATCGTCGATCGGCTGCGACGATTCGAACTCGACGCGGGGGTCATCTACCCCGACGGTCAGGACACCTCGGGACTGACTGTGACACCGCTGTACCGCGAACAGCAGGTGCTGCTCGCGGGCAACGACCTGCTGACCGGCCGGACCGGGCCGCTCGAATGGGCCGATGTGGTGGAACTGCCCTTGTGTCTGCTCACTCCGGGGATGCGTGGACGGCAACTGATCGACGACGCCCTGGCCGCCCAGGGTCTGACCGCCAACCCGCAGCTGGAAACCGACTCGGTGGCCACCCTGATCGGGCAGGTCGCCACCGGCCGGTGGGCGACCATCATTCCCTCGACCTGGCTGCGCACCATGCGACCGCCGGCGGACGCCCGAGTCCTGCGGCTCGAGCATCCATCGATCCGGGCGACGGTCGCGATGGTCACCCGGGCCGGCGAACCGGTTTCGGTGCTGACGCGGGCACTGACCGAATCGGCGCGCTCCGCACCGATCGACGCGGACGCCGACCGGCGGTGATCGGCGCGGCCTATCAGATGATCCGAAAGACCGCTTGATCAGGGCATTCGCCATCCCGCACACTGGAAACAGCAAACATCCTCACTCCGACCGGAATCGTCGGGAACCACACCGTATTCCCTTGCGCTGGTGAGCTTTCCACTGCCATCAGCTGCCGGGAGCGGCCCGAACGACGATCGGAGCCCTGCTGTGCACCTTCACAGATCCGCCGTGCACCCCTGGCGGGGATTGGTCCGGGAGCTGCTGTCCATCGCGCCGCGGGGCGACGATCACCACTACGCGCTGCGCGTAGCCCTGGGACTGGCGATCCCGGGCGCGATGCTGGTGTTGGCGCGGCGTACCGACATGTTGGTGTTCGCGGCCTTCGGCTCGTTCGTCGGCATGTACGGCCGCGGGCACATCCGTGGGTCGCGGGTGCGGCAGCAACTGGTCGCCGCCACGGTGCTCGGCACGGGCGTGGTGATCGGCAGCGTATTGGCCCGGACACACGCCCGGCCGTTCACTCTCGTCATCGTCGAGACCGTCTTCGCCGCGCTCGCCTCCCTGGTCGCAGACCGGGCCGGGCTGCACCCCGCCGGACCCTTCTTCGGGCTGTTCGCGCTCGGTGCGGTGGCGGCGATTCCCCCGAGCACCGGCACACCGCTGGCGGGACTGTCCTTATATACGGCCACTGCCGCACTGTGTGTGGCGCTCGGAGCGCTGCACTCGGATTCGGGAGGCGCGTCCACGCAGACAGCACCACCTGCGGGCCCGGCGGTGGCATGCGCTGCGCAGCCGGAGGAGACCCTACGCGGGGCGCGGCAGGAAGCAACCGCTCGCACCGCCCAGCAAAAGCTGGCAGGACACACTGCCCAGCAGACAACGACTGCGGGCGGGGCGCAGCGGGCAGCGGTCGCATCAACCGGGCAGCGCGTATTCACACGGGAGGAGTTGTGGCACGCGGGTCGGTACGCGCTCGCGGTCGCTCTCGCCGGTGCGGGTGGCGTGGCTTTGGGTGTGGCTCATGCCAATTGGGCGATGGCCGCGGCCGCCGTGCCGCTGGCCGCGGTCGATTCCCGCGGCCGGGTGCTGCGCGGGGTGGAGCGGGTGGCGGGGACTTTCATCGGACTGTGTGCGTCCGCGCTGGTGCTGCTCCCCCATCCACCGCCGTGGCTGCTGGGCGTGTCGGTGCTGTTGCTGCTGTTCCCGACCGAGTTGTTCATGGCCCGCAATTACGCGCTCGCGCTGGGCTTCTTCACGCCGCTGATCATGGTGATGACCGAGCTGGCGGCGCCCGCCGATCCCGTTCGGCTGCTGCTCGACCGCGGTACCGACACCGTCCTGGGCGTCACCGTCGGTGTGGCGGTCGCCGTGCTCACGCGGCCGCGCACACCGGATACGTTGGCGCAGTTCAGGGTTCGGACCGCTCGACTCGCACCGTGAGGTTCTTCATGATGGGCTGGTTGCTCTGGGTGCTGAAGTCGCCGAGCGCGCACAGCACGTTCATCTCCGGCATGTAGCCGGCCGCGCAGCCACGGGGGATGTCGTAGGGAATCACCTTGTAGCGCTGCAAGGTTCGAGTGCTGCCGTCGCGGGCGATGCTGGTGATATCGACCTCGTCGAACTCGCGCAACCGCCGGTCGGCCATGTCCTCGGCGTTCATGAAGACGAGGGTGCGCAGATTCTCGATGCCGCGGTACCGATCGTTATCGGAGTAGATGGTGGTGTTCCATTGATCATGCGAACGCATCGTGGCCAGCGTCAGCGTCCCGGGGCCGCGGTCCGTCACCGGCAACGCTGCGGCCGAGAACTCGGCGCGGCCCGACGGCGTCCGGAAGACGAGTTCCCTTGCAGGCTGGCGGATCCGGAACCCGAGCGGCAGCCGCACGCGGCGGTTGAAGTCCTCGAAACCGTCCAGGACCGCCGCCATGGTGTCGCGAATGCGGTCGTAATCGGCGACATAGTCCTGCCACGGGGTGCGACTGCCGGGCAAGGCCGCCTGCGCGATCCCGGCGACGATGGCCGGCTCCGAGAGCAGATGCGGTGAGGCGGGCCGCCGCATGCCCACCGACAGGTGCACCATGCTCATCGAATCTTCGACCGAGGTGGACTGAACCCCGCTGCGCTGCTCGTCCTTTTCGGTCCGCCCCAGGCACGGCAGGATCAGAGCGCGCCGCCCGTGCACCAGGTGACTGCGATTGAGTTTGGTGCTGACCTGAATCGTCAACTCGCAGTTACGCAGTGCCTCGAAGGTGTATGCGGTGTCGGGGGCCGCGATGGCGAAATTGCCGCCCATACCGACGAATATCCGCACCCGTCCCGCCGCCATCGCCTCGATGGTGGCGACCGTGTCCAGGCCGTGCTCGCGGGGCGGGTAGATGCCGCACACCTCGGCGAGCCGGTCCAGGAACGCCGCGGCGGGCCGGTGGTCGATGCCGCAGGTGCGATTGCCCTGCACATTGCTGTGCCCGCGCACCGGGGACGGGCCCGCGCCCTCCCGGCCCAGATTGCCGCGCAGCAGGAGCAGATTCACGATCTCGCGCACCGTGTCGACACCGTGCTCGTGCTGGGTGACACCCAGGCACCAGCTGACGATGCTGCGGTCGGCGACCCGGTAGATGTCGGCGGCCTTGCGGATGTCCGCCGCACCAACGCCGGACCGGGATTCGATCTCGGCCCAGGAGGTCGCCTCGCACACCGCGCGGTAGTCGTCGAACCCGAAGGTGTAGCGGTCGATGAACTCGGCGTCGATCGCCTTCGGATCCGACTTCGACTGTTCCAGTACCGCTTTCGCGATCCCGCGCAGCAGCGCCATGTCACCGCCGATGCGCGGCTGCAGGTTCAGCGTGCTGGTCGGCGTGGCCCGGAACGTCGCCATCTGAAGGAAGTCGTGCGGGATGATCGCCTTGCGGGCCGCGGCCTCGACCAACGGATTGATGTGCACGATCTGGGCCCCACGCTTGTGCGCCTCGACCAGCGAGGTCAGCATGCGCGGCGCGTTCGAGGCGGCATTGACGCCGAGGATGAACAGCGCGTCGGTGGCCTCCCAATCCTCGAGATCGACGGTGCCCTTGCCGGTGCCCAGCGAGGCCTGCAGGGCGCGGCCGCTGGCCTCGTGGCACATGTTCGAGCAGTCCGGCAGATTATTGGTGCCCAGCTCCCGCGCCAGCAGCTGGTACAGGAAGGTGGCCTCGTTGCCGAGCCGGCCGGAGGTGTAGAAGGCGGCCTGATTCGGATCGTCGAGCTCACGTAAGGACCTGCCCGCCAGCTCGAAAGCATCAGCCCAGGAGATCGGCAGGTAGCGGTCGGTGCCCGGGTCGTAACTCATCGGCTCGGTCAGCCGGCCCTGGTTCTCCAGCTCGAACTCGCTCCAGTTCGACAGCTCGGTAACAGTGTGGGCGGCGAAGAATTCCCGGCCGACACGCTTGTGGGTCATCTCCCACGCCACGTGCTTGATGCCGTTCTCGCAGATGTCGAGGTGCAGGCCCTTCATGTCATCGGGCCACGCGCAGCCCGGACAGTCGAAGCCGGTGTTCTCGTGGTTCATCTTCATGACCGCGCGCGGCCCCGCGATGCCCTCGCCCTCCCGGGCCAGGAATGCGGTGACGCTCTTGGCAGCGCCCCACCCGGCCGCGGGGTGCGTATACGGGTGGAAGGACGGTTCCCCGGTCGAATCCGTGCCCATCATGCGATCCCTTCGACGATCCGGTGTCGTTCGTGAAGCGATTCCCAGGCTCAGTATTCACCCGGAGATCGGACACGGTTGTCTCCGGTCCCCGACGCGCCATCAGGCGCTACAGCCTGTAACAGATACTATCGGCCACGTGGCCAAGCTGAAGGTTTCCGTAGACGTCCCAATCCCGCCCGAGAAGGCGTGGTCGCATGCCTCCGACCTGCCCGAACTGGACAAGTGGCTGACCCTGCACGAGGGCTGGCGCGGCCGGGTCCCCGACAATCTGGAACCCGGCACCCGACTCATCGGCGTCGCCACCGTCAAGGGCTTCCGCAACCGCGTCACCTGGACGGTCAAGACCGCCGAACCGCCGAACCGCCTGATACTCAACGGTTCCGGCCTCGGCGGCACCAAGTTCGGCATCGAACTGCGGGTCGCACCCAGTTCCACGGGGTCGAAGGTCACCGCCGACTTCGAACTGGGCGGGGCACCACTGTTCGGTCCCATCGGGTCGGCGGTCGCCCGCGCCCTGCGCGGTGACATCGAACGGTCGATGGAGCGATTCGTTCAGCTCTACGGCTGACAACCGATATCGGAAGACGCGAGGCGGAGGCACTAGAATCTGGGCATTCGCACAGCATTCGGAGGCCTGTGCACCGAAAAGGTTTGGGAGGCATGGGCAGCCCCGCGCGCGAGCAACCACGACAGGAACGCAGCCGGCTCCGGCGTGAAGCGCTGGTCCGCGCCGCCCTGGAGTTGATCGCCGAGCAGGGGCCCGCAGCGGTGACGCATCGGCGCGTGGCCGCGCGCGCCGAACTGCCGGGCGCGACGACCGGATACTTCTTCGCCTCGGTGCAGGATCTGATCGACGAGGCGCTCGCGCTGCAGGTTCAGGACCGCATCGCCGAATTCGGCCCGATGCTCGAGCGCGCGCTCGCGGATCGGCCCACCCTCGACGAACTGCTGCGCCTCATCGCGACCACCGCGGCCCGATCGCGCACCGCGGTGATCGCCCAGTTCCAGCTGTATCTGGACGCCGGGCGGCGACCCGAGCTGGAAGGGCCGGTGACCCAGGCGCTCGAGCAGTTCGAAACGCTCGCGGCGCGGGTGCTACGCGCCTGCGGGGCCGACGACCCCGACGAGGCGGCGGGGCAGATGGTGGCCATGATCGACGGCTTCCTGCTGCATCGCCTCGGCCGGCCACGCACCCGCGCGGTCGAAGCGGATTCCCTGCATCGCGCCTTGCGCGCACTGACGCTGCCACATCTCGCCGGGCCCGAACGCGACGCGGCGGACCAGCTGTTGCAGCGACGCGTCGGCCCCTAGCTCTCCCGAATCCGCCGGCCACGCACCGATTCACCCGAAAAACCTGTACATCCGCACAGATTCTCCTAATCTGTACATTCGCATAGATTTCAGTCGATCGAGATGAGGCCCCATGCGTTCCGCATTGACCGGCAGCGCCGCCGTGGCGGCGACCCTCGCAACCATGTTGATGACACCCGTGGCAGCCGACGCGGCCCCGCAGGACTATGTCGAGTACGTCGCTCTCGGCGACTCCTTCCCGGCCGGGCCGCTGGTGCCCGCCCAGAACGGCGACTCGGCCAGTTGCCTGCAGTCGGTCGACAACGGATATCCGGCACGACTGGCCGCCACGCTCGGCATCCGAAACTTCCGGAACGTGACCTGTTCCGGAGCCAAGGCCCAGGACTTCGACAAGGCCGGTCCCGGCTGGGGACGCGGCGCGACACCGCAGTACGACGCCCTGAGCGCGAGCACCGATCTGGTCACCCTCACCATCGGCGCGAACGACGCCGGGCTGTTCCAAGACCTGATCGGTTGCCTGAACCCGTTGCCGCAGAACACCACTCGCGCCTGCGTGGACCGCTTCACCGGTGACGGCGGCGACCAACTCGCGGACAAGGTGGACGCGGCCGCGGCGACCATCGGCGCCACCCTCGACGAGATCGCCCGCCGCGCACCGCGGGCGCGCATCATGATCACCAGCTACGGCGAATACCTGCGGCCCGGCGGATGCCCGGATCTCGCGACGCCGATCACCGCCCGCGACGCCGACTATCTCCAGACCACCATCGACCGCCTCGGCGACCGCATCGCCGAGCAGGCCGCCGCGCACGGCGCGACCTTCGTCGATCTGCGCCCGGCGAGCATCGGACACGATGCGTGCGCCGCACCGCAGGACCGCTGGATCGAGCCGCTGCTGCCCTCGGCCCCGGCCGCGCCGTTCCATCCCAATGCCCGTGGCGGACAGGCGTTCGCGAAGCTGATCGCGGAGGCGCTGTGAGGCGGTAGCGCCCAGACCACGCGCAAGCGGCCCGGAACCATGTGGATCCGGGCCGCTTCTCAGTACGGACGGGAGGTCCCACTCGGCACCGGAAGCAGCGCCGCCACAAGGGTTTCCGAGACGAATTGTTCGGTTTCCGATCCGGTCCAGCCTCTGTCGATCATGAGCGAGCGGTAGACGTCGTAGGCGGTGAGCGCGTACATGATGTCGGCGGCGCGCTCGGCGGTCAGGCCGGGTTTGAGCGCGCCGTTGGCGGCGAGTTGCGGGGTGATGTGGCGGGGGCCGTCGTAGCGGCCCTGTTCGGCGGCGGTGAGGAAGGCGCTTACTTCGGGGTCGACGGCGGCGGTGACGCGCATGATGTCGAGGAGTCCGAGGTAGCGCTCGGAGACCGTGCGCATGTGGGCGGCGTAGAGGGCCAGCTGGCGGGCCGGGTTCGGTTCGGCGAACAGTTCGCGGACCCAGGCGCGCTCCGGAGGCGGGGTCGAGGCGTCCTCGTCGGGGCCGGCCACCAGGACGGCCGCGGTCTCCGCGAGCACCCCCACTTTGGTACCGAACGCCTGGTAGATGGTCTGAACGTGCACCCCGGCGGCGTCCGCGATCGCCTGCAGAGTCGTTGCGGCGTAGCCACGTTCGGCGAACAGCGCGGCGGCGGCTTCGGCGACCCGGCGGCGGGTCGCGCGGCGGCGGGCACCGCCGCCACGGGATGCGGTTGACATGCTCACGAGCATAACTATAGTTCACTATATAGTTTGCTACATCGAGGGAGGGGCGGTGAACATGCGCATTCTTATCGCCACGACGCCTATGGAAGGGGTGTTCGCCCCCGTCGCCCCGCTGGCCGCGGCCTTGCAGGCGTCGGGACACCAGGTACTGGTCACGACGGCTCCACAGCTGGCCCGCCGGGTCCGCGCGGCGGGGCTGCCGGTGGCGGAGGCGGGCCCGGACGCGCCGGACGCGGCCGCCGAGGCGGTGACCCTGCCGGAGTTCGCGGCCGGAACCCAGCCCTGGCGGATCGGGGCGGTGATGTTCGCGAAGGTGATGGCTCCGCGCAAGTTGCCCGACCTGTTCGCGATCGCCGAGCGCTTCACGCCGGATCTGGTGCTGCACGCGCCGGTGGATCTCGCCGCGCCGATTCTGGCGGCACGGCTCGGCGTACCGTCGATCACCTACGGCACCGGCCTCATGCTCGAACCGGAACTGGTCACGGCCATGGCGGAATGGGTTGCCCCGCTGTGGTATTCGACCGGCATCGAGCCCGACGAGTACGCCGGGCTGTACCGCCACGGCTATCTGGATCCGGTTCCGGCGACCCTGCAACCCGATCTCGGTGCGGCAGCGGCGATCTCGCAGCCGATCCAGCCCGCCGTATCCGGTCGTGTGACCGACGAACTGCCGGAATCGGTTCGCCGCCTGGGTGATCGGCCGGTGGTGTACGTATCCCTGGGGACGGTTCCGATCTTCAACCAGCCGGGCGAGTTCGGGCCACTACTGGCTGGGCTGGCGGATTCGGGTGCGGACGTCGTGGTGACCGTCGGCGCCGAGACCGACCCGAGTGCGCTCGGCCCGCTTCCTGCCAATGTCATTGCGGCCCGATGGCTCTCATTGGCCGCCCTACTCCCCCGCTGCGATGCCGTGCTGTGCCACGCCGGAGCGGGAACCACCCTGGCCGCGCTGTCGCATGGGATCCCGCTCGTGCTGTCGCCCCGCGGCGCCGACCAGTTCCCCACCGCCGCCGCCTGCCGGGCTGCGGGTGCGGCGCAGGTGCTGACCCCGGATCAGGTCACCCCGGAAGCGGTGCACGCCGCGATCGACACCGTCCTGACCGACAAGTCCCACCGTATCGCCGCCGAACGCCTGCGCACCGAGATCGCGGCCCGGCCCGCTCCGGAGTTCGCAGCCCGAACCCTCCTGGACCGGTTCGTGCTCGAGGCGTAGGCGCTCGAGACGAACCGCATCCCGGAGCGAGCCGCCGGTCCTGCGGGGTGACCGGCGGCCGAGGGCTGCCGCGGCGCTAGCCCATGAGCTCGTGTGCGGACGGTCCGCGACCCTGCAGGAGAGCGGTCTCCGACCAGATCAGCATCGCGATCGGGCCGCAGACGAAAAGCTCTGCGAGCACCGGTCGTTGGGGAGATTGCGGCTGCATCGCAGGGTCCTTTCGGTAAGGTCCTCGCCCGGCGAGGGCGGGGATTGTTCGAGCGGGTGCTCCGCGCCGTCACGCCGCTTTCAGCGGGAGGGCGAAGGACTTTCGCAGCGAGGACGGTCCGACCAGGGGCAGCAGCGCCGCCAGGAGCTTGCCCTTGAACGCCGCCGGGGTCCGGGTCAGCTCGACATCGACCCGGCAGCCGGGCAGGTCGGGCGTGATCGTGAAGACCCAGCCGCCGCCCGCGCCGAACAGCTTGGAATCCAGGGTGGTGACGGTGACGGTGTCCCCGGCCGGATCCCAGTCGTAGCGGGCGCGTTCCCAGGCGGCGGCGGTGCCCTCGGTGACCTCGGCCCAGTTCTCGCCGCGGGCATGGACGGTGAAGTGTTCGGCGTCGATGCTCGGCCACGCGTCGGGCCGGGTGGGTCCGAAGTCGGTCAGCACGTGCATGACTTCGGCGGGAGACAGGGTGGACATCAGGTGAAATCGAATGGTGGTCATGGAAATACCCTCGCCGCCGGGGATGGGCCGCCGAATCTGTCAGATGACGTTGTCTTGACGTAATCCAGTTTTCGGTAGGGTCACGACCGGGCCGGGATACCGTTTCGCGGCCCGGAGGAGGATTCCGCGCCATGCCGTTGTTCGGACGCGACACCGAGCTGAAAGACCTGGCCGCGCTCGTGGACGGCCCCGGCGACCGCAGCGGCATCCTGATCGAGGGCGAACCCGGCATCGGCAAGTCGACGCTCGTCGAGCAGACCGCCGCCGCGGCCGCCGCCGCGGGGCTGCGGGTGCTGCGAACCGCCGGGGTGGAAGCCGAGCGCAATCTCGTCTTCGCCGGGCTGCATCGACTCCTGTACCCGCTGCGGCGCGAGTTCGATGCCCTGCCGTCGCGTCAATTCGAGGCGCTGGCAACCGCTCTGGGCATGTCGGACGGTACCGACGAGCCGAGCATCCACCTGGTCGGCTTGGCCGCCCTGACGCTGCTCGCCGACTCGGCGGCCGATCGCGCGGTGCTGGTCGTCGCCGAGGACGTGCACTGGCTGGATATGGCCAGCGCCGAGGTGCTGGCCTTCGTGGCGCGCCGCATCGACTCCGAACCCGTGACGGTGCTGGCCACCGTGCGCAGCGCCACGACGTCACCGCTGCGCGCCGCCGGATTGGCCGCCATGCGGCTCGGCCCGCTGCCCGATGACGACGCGCAGGCACTGCTCGACAGCATCGCACCGGAACTGCCCGCTCCGCTGCGCCACCGGGTGCTCGCCGAGTCCCGCGGGAATCCGCTGGCGCTGACCGAACTACCGACGGCCGTCGTGGATCTCACCGACACCGCCCCGGTCGCCCTGACCGAACGTCTCGAACAGGCCTTCTCGGCGCGCGGCGCCACCCTGCCCGGGCCGACCCAGTCGGCCTTGCTCGTCGCAGCCCTCAACGACGGCGACTCGGTCACCGAAACGATCACGGCCACAGGGATTCTGCTGGGGCACGCGGTGCTGCCGGAAGTGCTGGTGCCGGCCGTGGCGGCCCGTCTGATCGACATCGGTTCCGGCACGGTGACTTTCCGCCATCCGCTGGTCCGGTCCGCCCTCGCGGCGGCAGCGACCGCCGAGGAGCGCTGCCGGGCGCACTCGGCACTCGCCGAAACCCTCCGTGAACTGCCGGATCGCCAGGTGTGGCATCGCGCGGCGGGCGCGGCGGGCGCCGACGAGAGCGTGGCCGCGGCGCTCGAGGACGCCGCCGAGCGGTCCCGGCACCGTGGTGGAGCGGTCACGGCCCTGGAACGGGCCGCGGCTCTCAGCGTCTCCCCCGGCCGACGCGCTGATCGGCTGCTGCGCGCGGCCGAACTGGCCGTCGACTCCGGTCACCGTGAGACCGTCGAACGCCTGGTCGACGCCGCCCGCACGCTCCCCCTCACGACCGCGCAGGAGGCCACCGCGAAGTGGGTGCTCAGCGGGTTCGAGGACGGCATGCGCGAGAGTCCTTCGCACATCGGTGAACTGGCCGCGCTGGCGGCCTCCGTCGCCGCCGACGGGTATCCGGATCCCGCGCTGCGGATCCTGTGGGGCGCCGCCGCACGCTGCTTCTGGTCCGAACCCGGGCCCGACACCCGGCGCGCGGTGCTCGCCGTCGCCGACGGCTTCGGCATTCCCGCCGGTGACCATCGCAAGCTCGGGATCGACTCGATCGTGGCCCCGTTCGAGCGCGGCGAACAGGTCCTCGCCCACCTGCGCGTGCTCGCCACGACCACGGGGCGCGATCCGGAGGTCGATCACTATCTCAGCAGCGCGGCATACCAGGTCGGCGCTTTCGACCTCGCGGCCCACTTCGCCGGAGCGGCCGCACCCGGATTCCGTTCCGCCGGACGGCTGGGGCTGCTGACGCGGGCGCTCGCGATTCAGGCCTCGAGCCTGGCCCGGCTCGGTGACCTCGCCGCCGCCACCCCGATCACGGCCGAGTCCGCGGCCTTCGCGCTCGAGACCGGGCAACCCTTCATGCACGCGACGGCCACCGCGACCCACGCCGAAATCGCGGCTCTGCGCGGCGATTATCCGCAGGCCGCGACGCTCGCGATGGACGCCGAACGAACCGCGCTCGCGGCGGGTGCGCGACCCGTGCTGGCCAAGGTGCAACTCGCCCGGGGACTCATCGCGCTCGGTGAGGGCCGATTCGATGACGCCTTCACCGATCTGGCCCGGATCCACGATCCGCGCGACCCGTCGTATTCACTGTCGCTGCGAGCGTGTTTCCTCACCGAACTCGCGGAGGCGGCGGTCCGGTCCGGGCGCACCGACGCCGCCGCGGAGCTGCTGCGCGAGCTGGAACCGGCGGCAGCGTCCACGCCGGCGCCCGCCCTGCAGATCGGAATGCGATACGCCCGAGCGGTTCTCGCCGGTGAAACGGCCGCGGAACTGTTCGCACTCGCGCTGCAGGCGGATCTCACCGGCTGGCCCGCCGAACGCGGCCGCCTGCATCTGGCCTATGGCGAGTGGCTGCGGCGGCAGCGCCGGGTCGTGGAATCCCGCACCCAGCTGCGCACGGCCCGAGAGATCTTCGATGCGCTCGGCTTCGCGGCGTGGAGTGAGCGGGCCCGGCTGGAACTGCGCAGCGCGGGCGAATCCAGCCCGAATCGCGACCCGGACGCGCGCGAACGGCTCACCCCGCACGAGCTGAGCATCGCGCAGCTGGCCGCACAGGGGCTGACCAACCGGGAGATCGGGCAGCGGCTGTACCTGTCGCACCGGACCGTCAGCACCCACCTGCACCGGATCTTCCCGAAGCTCGGGATCAGCTCGCGCGGGGATCTCGCGGCGCTGCTGCCCACGCTCGAAGAAACGGCCGGTTGATCGACACCGATTACGTCATCCGACGCACGCGGCACGGCAGGTGCGCTGCCTAGCGTCGACGGCATGAACATCAACCGACGAGGACTGTTCGCCGGAGTGCTGGCGGCGGGCGTCGCCGCGGCTTCCCTCACCGCCTGCTCCACGGACTCCTCCGACGCGCCCGCGAACAGCACGCCCGGCACGGCCCTGCGAGCGGGATCGGGAGACAACACCAGCCTCGGCCCCATCAAGAAGATCGACGCCAGCGTCCTCTCGGTCGCCTACGCCGAATTCGGCCCCGCCACCGGGCAACCCGTTATCCTGCTGCACGGCTGGCCCTACGACGCCTACAGCTATGCCGACGTCGGCCCACTGCTGGCCGCTGCTGGCTACCGAGTGCTGGTCCCGTTCCTGCGCGGCTACGGCGAGACCACCTTCCTGTCCGCGCAGACCCCCCGCAACGGTCAGCAGTCCGCCATCGCGCGCGACATCGTCGACTTCATGGACGCCCTGCACATCGACAAGGCCGTGCTCGGCGGATTCGATTGGGGCGCACGCACGGTCGACATCATCGCCGCGTTGTGGCCGCAGCGCGTCAAGGCGATGGTCGCGGTGAGCGGGTACATCGTCACCCAGCAGGCCGCCCAGCAGCAGCCACTGCCGCCCGAAGCCGAACTCGGCTGGTGGTACCAGTACTACTTCGCCACCGAGCGGGGCCGCCTCGGCTACGACCGGAATCGGCGCGACTTCAACAAGCTGATCTGGAAGCGCGCCTCCCCGGCCTGGAATTTCGACGACGCCACCTACGAGCGCAGCGCCGCCGCCTTCGACAATCCCGACCAGGTCGACATCGTCATCTCCAACTACCGGTGGCGTTTGAGCCTGGCCCCGGGCGAGCCGCGGTACGACGCCTACGAACAGCAGCTCGCCACCGGACCGGCGATCTCGGTGCCCGCCATCACGATCGGCAGCGACTTCGACGGAGCGGCCAAGGATGGGAAGGGTTACCGCGCCAAGTTCACCGGGAAGTACGAGCACCGCGTCCTCGACGGCATCGGGCACAACGTCCCGCAGGAGGCGCCGCACCCGTTCGCGCAGGCGATCATCGACGCCGACCACCTCTGACAGTGCCCGGCTGCCGGGCCCGGCGATACAGCCGGGCCCGGCAGTCTGCTGTCTACAGGGAGTCGCGGCGTCGCATGCCGCCGCCGGCATCCAGCTCGACGACCGTGTCGACGCCGATTCTGCGCAGGAACGGATAGTCGTGGCTGACCACGAGTATCGCGCCGCGATAGTCGGCCAGGGCCTCGACCAGCTGGTCCACACTGGCGATATCGAGATTGTTGGTCGGCTCGTCGAGAATCAGCAACTGTGCCGGCGGATCGGCGAACAGCAAGCGCGCCAGGGAAACCCGGAAGCGCTCGCCACCCGACAGCGTCGAGACCGGACGCTCCACGCTGCTGCCGCGAATCAGCAAGCGAGCCAGATGGTTCCGGATCACACCGGGCGCGGTGGTGGCGGCCACCGCGTGGACGTTGTCGAGCGCGCCGGCCCGCTCGTCCAGGTTGTCCAGGCGTTGCGGCAGATATCCCACCCGATCGGTGAGCAGCCTGCCGCGTTCCGGGTGACGGCCCGCGAGCAGGTGCTCGATCAGCGTCGACTTACCCGCGCCGTTGGGGCCGATCAGGGCGACGCGTTCCGGGCCCTGAATGACGATGCGCCGGTCACCATCGCCCAATTCCGCGATGCGGCGGCTGCGCGGCACCTCCGGATCGGGTAGGTCGAGATGAATATGCTCGTCGCGGCGGACCCGCGACGACGCGGCATCCAGGATGCCCTGGGCCGCCCGGACTTTCGCATCCAGCGTGGTACGCATGGCCCCGGCAGAACCCTGCGCCTTACTGGCCCGGTTGCCCGCGAGAATCCGTGGGATTCCCCCGTCCCGCTGGGTGGCGCGAGCGGTGCGCTCGCGTCGGGCGAGCTTGGTCTCGGCCTCGATACGCTGCCGTTTCTCGACCTTCAACGCCTGTTCGGCGGTCCGAGCCGCCTGCACCGCCGCCGCCTGTTCCTGCTCGACGTACTGCTTCCAGGCGCTGTAGGGACCGCCGAACACCTCCAGCGTCGCGCCGTGCAGCTCCGCGGTGGCATCCATACGCTCGAGCAGTTCGAGGTCATGGCTGACCACGACGAGGGCGCCCGGCCACGAGTCCACGAATCCGGCCAGCTTGGCGCGGGTTTCGCGGTCGAGGTTGTTGGTCGGCTCGTCGAGCAGGGTGATCGGCGTGCGCTGGATTCGCAGTCCGGTGATCGCGACGAGTACGGCCTCACCGCCCGAGATCTCCCCGACCCGGCGGTCCAGATCGTCAGCGCCGAAACCGATTTCGTGTAGCGCCTCGTCGGCGCGGGCTTCGATGTCCCAGTCGTCGCCGATCGTCTCGAAGTGCTCGTCGGCGGTCTCGCCGGACTCGATCGCGCGCAGCGCGGCGAGTTTGCCTGCGATACCGAGCAATCGCGCGATGGTGGCCTCGCGGCCGAGGGTGAGCGTCTGCGGGAGATAACCCACCGGACCGGTGGTCTCGATGCGCCCGGACGTCGGTGTCAGCAGTCCGGCGATCAGCCGCAACAGCGTCGATTTCCCGGCGCCGTTGCGGCCGACCAGACCGGTGCGCCCGGTGCTCAACGCGCCGTTGAGCCCGGACAGCGCGACGGTGCCGTCGGGCCATTCGAAGGACAGATTCTGCAAGGTGATGGCAGCGGACATGGATGTGGACATGGATCGTCGACTCTTTCCTGCTCGTGAACGAGCGGGCCGCACGTGATCGGGGAACGTCGCGGAGCCAGACGAAGGCGAAAAGTCCCGGGCCGTGAACGATTCAAGGCACCGAGCGGAGGTGAGAAAGCGCCGCCTTCGACTGGGCGGCTAGATTCTGTCGACTTCCTCCATGAGCACGTGACCACCCTACCAGCGGCGTCAGACGGTGATCGTCTGGTATTCGGTGTACTGACCCAGGCCGACGGCCCCGTATTCGCGGCCGATCCCGCTGGCCTTGAAGCCGCCGAAGGGGCCGTCGAATCCGACCGGCGCGCCGTTGACGGTGACCGTACCGGTCCGGATGCGGCGGGCCACGGCCATCGCCGCGGCCTCGTCCGCCGACCACACACCGCCCGAGAGCCCGTACTCGGAGTCGTTGGCGATGCGGATCGCATCGTCGAGGTCGTCGTAGGCGAGGACGACCAGGACCGGGCCGAAGATCTCCTCTCGCGCGATGCGCATGTCCGGCGTCACGTCGGCGAAAACTGTTGGCGTGACATAGAAGCCGTCCCGCAGGCCGGGCGGCAGCTGCGGTCCGCCGCAGGCCAGGCGCGCGCCTTCGGCGATGCCGACCTCGATGTAGTCGCGGACTCGCTGTTGCTGATCACCGCGAACCATGGGCCCGATGAAGGTGTCCGGGTCACGTGGATCACCCACCGGCAGGGATTCGACCAAGGCTGTCAAGGCTTCGACGACCTCCTCGTACCGGGATTTCGGGGCGAGGATCCGGGTCTGGGCGATACAGGATTCGCCATTGTTCAGTAGCGATCCGAACTTCAATCCGTTCATCACCGCGGTCAGATCGGCATCGGGCAGGATCACCGCCGCCGACTTGCCGCCCAGCTCCAGGCCGACCCGTTTGAGTTGCTCGCCCGCGAGCGCGGCGATGCGGCGACCGGCCCCCGTCGAGCCGGTGAACGCGATCTTGTCCACCAGCGGATGCGAGATCAGATACTCGCTCGTCTCCCGCTCCGCGGGCAGCACACTGATCACCCCGTCCGGCAGGCCGATCCGATCCACCAGCTCCGCCAGCAGGCCCATGCTCAGCGAATTCTCCGGAGACACCTTCAGCACCACCGAATTTCCGGTGAGCAGGGCGGGCAGGATCTTCGAGGTCGCGGACGAGAACGGCGAATTCCACGGGATCACCGCCGCCACCACACCCACCGGTTCGCGCCGAACCACACTGCGCACCCGCGCATTCGGGTCCGACGGGGTGAGGGTGCGCTCCCAGTCGAAATTCTCGGCGGCCGTGAAGTAGGCATGGGCCTGCCGGGTCAGACCGGCTTGGCCGGCTTCGGTGAACCAGGCGGCCGAACCGTTCTCGGCGGTGATGAGCTCGGCGATCCGGTGCGCCTGCTCCTCGCGCAGCTCATTGAACCTGCGCAGCATCGCGATTCGCTCGGCGGGTTCGGTGTCGCGCCACACGCGGCTTTCGAAGGCCGTGTGCGCCGCCGCCACCGCGCGATCCACGTCCGCGGGTTGCGCCTGCGCGGCCTGCCCGATGAGCGATCGATCGTGCGGCGAAAGGATTTCCAGCAGCGCCGGTTCGCTGGGTTCGGTCCACGCACCGCCGATGTAGAGCCGGTCGTAGGTGATCATGCGCCCGCTCCCGCCGCGATGGCCGCGAGCCGGGTGGGCGCTCGCCGGAGCTCGGCTCCGAGCTGAAAGGTGGTCGTCATGAGTTCGACGCTAAGAGCCGCCGTGCGCGGGCCGCGAGCGTCGGATGACGTAACCTCCGACGCTCACACGACGCTCGTCCGCGCGAGCCGATCAGGACTTCACGCGCTGATCCCGATACGCCTCGAGCAGCCGCAACCACACCTCGCTGATGGTCGGGAACGAGGGGACCGCGTGCCAGAGCCGGTCCAGGGTGATCTCGCCGGTGATGGCGATGGTGGCCGAATGGAGGAGTTCGGCTACGCCCGGTCCGGCGAAAGTGGCTCCCAGGATTACCCGGCGGTCGGGATCGATGAGGATGCGGGCCCGCCCGCGATAGTCCGGATCGTGCTGGAGCGCACCGGCGACCCGGGCGATGTCGTAGTCGACGACATCGACCGTGCGGCCCGCTCGCGCCGCGTCCTCGGTGGTGAGGCCGACAGCCGCGATCTCGGGATCGGTGAACACGACCTGCGGCACGGCGACCAGATCGGCGGTTCCGGTGTGCCGGCCCCACGGGGACGTGTCGAGCTCTCTACCGGACGCCCGATCTGCGATGACGGCGCCCGCGATACGCGCCTGATACTTGCCCTGATGGGTGAGCAGAGCCCGGCGGTTGACATCGCCTACGGCATAGAGCCATTCGCCCTCGACCGCGGTCACGGTGAAGGTGTCGTCGGTGCCCAGCCACTCCCCCGACGCCAACCCGACCGTGTCCAAACCGATGTCGTCGGTGCGGGGTGCGCGCCCGGTGGCGAGCAGCAGTTCATCGACCACGATCCGGGTGCCGTCGAGCAGGCTCAGGTGTATGCCGTCATCGGGTCCGCCGGCGCGTTCGGCGGTCGCGATGCCCGATCCGAAGCGCAGCTCGACGCCCGCCGACCGGAGCCGCTCGGCCACCAGATCCGCGGCGAACGGTTCGACGCGGGACAGCAGTCGCGGCTCCCGGGCGATCAGCACGACCTCGGAGCCGAGAGCCCGCCAGGCCGTGGCCATCTCGACCGCGACCACCCCGGCGCCCAGGATGGCGAGCCGGCGCGGCACCTCCGTGGCGCTGGTGGCCTCGCGACTGGTCCACGGCCGCACCGCGTTCAGACCCGGTGGCAGCGCCGCGCGCGTGCCGGTGCAGACCGCGACCGCGTGCCGGGCGCGCAAGCGCACGGTGCCGCCGTCGGGGGTCTCGACGGTGACCTGCCGGACGCCGTCGAGTCGCCCGTGGCCGCGAATCAGCGCGATACCGGCGGAGTCGAGCCATTCGACCTGGCCCTGGTCGTTCCAGTCGGCGACCATGCGGTCGCGGTGCTTCAGGACGGCGCGGGCATCGAGCGGGCCGGTCATCGCGCCCGCGACGCCGGGGAACCGTGCGGCCGCGCCGTACAGCAGGGCGGGACGCAGCAGCGCCTTGCTGGGTTCGCATGCCCAATAGGAGCATTCACCGCCGACCAGTTCGGATTCGATGACGACGGTACTGAGTCCGGCGGCGCTGGTGCGGTCGGCGACATTCTCGCCGACCGGCCCGGCCCCCAGCACGATGACGTCGTAGACCTGGATGTTCTCGTCAGACATGATCTGCTTTCGTGTTCTCCGGTGGTGGTCGGGGATCGGCGTCAGTGTGCGGCCGCCGCGGCCTGTTCGATCACTCTGGCGACCACATCCGGATGCGAGACGGCGACCGAATGCGAGGCATCGACCTCGGTGACCTCGGCGTGGGCGCGCTCGGCCATGAACCGCTGCGCTTCGACCGGGATGCTCAGGTCCTTGGTGGTGACGATGTCCCAGCTGGGCTTCTCGTTCCAGCCCGCGACCGTGGCCTTCTCCTCGAGCGCGGACTGGGCGATCGGCCGCTGCGCCGCGGCGGCCAGGGCGGCGCGATCCTCGGGCACATCGGCCGCGAACTGGGCGCGGAACTTGTCCTGCTGGATGAACAGATCGGTGCCGGCGCTGCCGTCGACGTTGGTGAACGGCACCGGGTTCAAGGCGCCGGGCAGCGTGGAACCGGGGTACTTGCCGGTCAGCTCGAGGGCGGTCTCACCGGGCGCGGGCAGAAACGCGGCCACATAGACGAGCCCCTTGACCTTGTCGTTCCCGGCCGCCGCGGCGCTGATGACCGAGCCCCCGTAGGAATGCCCGACCAGAATGACGGGCCCGTCGATGTGGCTGATCACGCTGCGCAGCGCGGCGGCGTCACTCGCGGGACCGCGCAGCGGGTTGGCCGCCGCCACCACCGGATACCGGTCCTTGCTCAGCTTCGCGATCACATCGTTCCAGCTCGATCCGTCGGCGAACGCGCCGTGCTCCAGCACGATGGTCGGTCGCGGCGCATCCTCGTCGGGACCGGCGTGCGTGACGGTGTTCGCGGTGCAGGCGACGGCGAGGCCGGCGGCCGCGACACCGGCCACGACTGCGGCGGCGACCCGGGCTGCGCGGCGCTTACGGCCATATCCATTGGCGACCATGGGATTTCTACCCCTCAGTGAGTGGATTCGGATTGTGCGATTCCACTGTCGCCATCGGGGGCCGGGCGGCACATCCGTCAGATGACGCCGACATCGACGTACGTCTCGCCGCACGGGCCTGCTGGAGGCAAAGCAAAGCGGCCCGGAACCAATGGTTCCGGGCCGCTTCATTTGTAGCGGGGACAGGATTTGAACCTGCGACCTCTGGGTTATGAGCCCAGCGAGCTACCGAGCTGCTCCACCCCGCGTCGGTGAACACAACATTACACACGGGCGAGCAGATGCACCAAATCGTCTGGTCAGACGGGATTTCAGGGGGTTTGGAGGCGTCGCTGCGAGGGGTTGCGCCGCGAACCAGACCGGACGGTTGCCCACCAAGCGGAGTTATCGGTGTGAAAATCTTCCGCTTGAGAGCCTCGCGCGGGCGTTCGGTCGCAGAGATGCGCCTAAAACGTGACTGGTGTCACAAAGTCCCGGTGATTCGAGTCACATCACGGGCAGATAACAGACCGCTCGGGTTTGGCATTTGCAGCATAGCCAACCTGCATCGAAGCCGATTTTTCGGTCATTCGCTTCATACAATTCTGGAGTTATCAAGACGTGATCTGCCGAGATTTACTCGTTATCGTCAGTCCCGGCCCGGATCAAACCTGCGATGGGCTCCGACTCGAACCGCTGCACTCCGGAAACCCTGTCCCGCGGTCGAGCACCCCGACTCCTGGGGACAGGGACCACGGCGGAGCATCCGCGCCGGGCCGGTCGGCACAGGGAGGGAAAAACACATGAAACAGAACCGGAAGATCAACACCCGCGCCCTCGGCCTCGCCGCCGTCACCGGCGCACTTGTTGCCGTCCCGTTCGGCTTCACCGCAACCGCCTCCGCCGCTCCGGCACACGACTGGGACGGCGTCGCCCAGTGTGAGAGCGGCGGCAACTGGGGCATCAACACCGGCAACGGCTACTACGGCGGTCTGCAGTTCTCGCAGAGCACCTGGGCCGCCAACGGCGGTGCCGGCAGCGCCTCCAATGCCAGCAAGGCCGAGCAGATCCGCGTGGCCGAGAACGTGCTGGCCTCCCAGGGCGTCGGCGCCTGGCCGGTCTGCGGCCAGTACCTGCGCGCGGGCACCTCCGAGCCCGAACCCGCACCCGCCCCCGAGCCGGTGGCCCCCGCCGCGCCCGCCGCCCCCACCGACCGCCAGGCCATGATCGACCAGGCCAAGAGCGTCGCCAACACCGTCGCCGAGCAGCTGGGCATGCAGGATCAGTACAACCAGATCCTCGCCTCCAACGCCGGCCTCATCGAGACCTGGGGCAAGTAACCCCCGCATCTCCTTCCTTTCCGGAAGTTATGGAATGGTGCTGCATCAATGGCGATGCGGCACCATTCGCTATATCAGGGCAACAATTCTTATTGTGCGGCAGTAAATTCCGCGCGATATTCGAAAGCCCATTCTTGGAAGCTTCGCGGTGACCGGCCCGTCACCCCCGCGACCGTCGGATGCACCACCAAGGTGAACGACTCCAGCGCCGTCGCCCGCAAGGCCATGATGGCCGCGGCCAGCTCGGGCTCGACACCGAATTGCTCCAGATCGGCGCGCGCCCGCTCCGGCGTGATCTCCTCGAATCGCAGTGGGCGGCCCAGGATTTCGGCGAGCACGGCGGTCTGCTCCGCCGCCGTCAACGCCGCGGGACCGGTCACCGTGCAGACCTGTCCGGCATGCCCCGGCTCGGCCAGCGCCGCGACCGCGACGGCGGCGATGTCGCGGGGATCGACGACGGGCCGCACCAATCTGATCGCCGAGGCCCTGTGCCCGGATCCGGCGGCGCTGCACCGGTATCTGACCCACCGGCTGGGGTCCTTCGACGCCATCCATGCGCTCGAGACCACGCCGGTGCTCGCGACGGTGAAGGCGACCGGAGCGCCGAGTCCGCTGGGCGTTCGGGTCTGACCGCACGCGGAGAAGCGAAAGGCGCTGACATCCAGGGGATGTCAGCGCCTTTCAGGTCAGCCGGCCAGGGTCAGCCTCCGGCCTTCTGGTAGTTGTTCACCGCGTTCTGCAACTGCTCCAGCGCCTTGCCCAGCGCACCCAAGTCGCCGGACTTCTGGGCGTCCTGGACTGCCCGCAACGCGTCGTCGAGTTGCTTGACCGCGGCGTCCTTGCCCGTGGATCCGGTGGGCGGGGGCGGGGCGGCCGGTGGGGTCGCGCCGCCCTGGGCAGGCGGGGTGACCGTCTGGCCGGGTTGGTCGGTCGCAGCATTGCCGGCGGCGGGCAGGATCTGGTCGAGGGCTTCCTTGACCGTCGCGCCGTAGCCGACCTTGTCGCGGTAGCTGGCCAGGACCTTCACCAGCTGCGGGAACGACGGGGCGTTGGGGCCGCCGGTGTTGCGTTCCAGGTACCAGGGTTCGACGTAGAGGATGCCGCCGTCACCGACCGGCAGGGTCAGCAGGTTGCCGTACTTGATCTTGTTGACATTGCCGCCGGTCAACAGGTTCCGGTCTCTGGACACTTGATCGGCCGTCGTCATGGACGTCTGCGTCTGCCCTGGGCCCGGGGTCTGCGAATCCGCGGGCAACTTGAGCACCGTCAGCTTGCCGTAGTTCTGCGGATCCGAATTCGCCTGCAGGTAGGCGGACATGTAGTTCCGCTTGTAGCCCACGATGGCGCTGGTCAGATTGAACTGCGGCTTACCGGTTTTCGGGTCGCCGAGCAACACGTAGTACGGCGGCTGATGCGCACTGCTGGCCGCACCCTCCTGGGTCGGATCATTGGGGACCGACCAGAAGGCGTTGCCGTTGAAGAACTCCACCGGATCGTCCACGTGGTACTTGGCGAGCATCTCGCGCTGCACCTTGAACAGGTCCTCGGGATAGCGGAAGTGCGAACGCAGTTCGTCGGAGATCTCGCTCTCCGGCTTCACCGAGTTCGGGAACACGCCCTCCCAGGCCTTCAGCACCGGGTCGGTCTTGTCCACCTCGTAGAGGGAGACGGTGCCGTCGTAGGCGTCGACCGTGGCCTTCACCGAGTTGCGGATGTAGGAGACTTCCTTGCGCGGTAGTAGACGCCCCGTAGCTTGATCGATGCTGTCCTCGACCGCACCGTCCAGCGGCGTCTTCTGCGCGTACGGGTAGTTGTCGAGGCTGGTGTAGGCGTCCACGATCCAGACGATGCGGCCCTTCACCACGGCCGGGTACGCATTGCCGTCGGCGGTCAGCCACGGCGCGACCTTGGTGACCCGTTCGCGCGGATTGCGATTGAAGATGATCTTCGAATCCGAGCCGATGGCGCCCGAGAACAGGATGTTGCGCTCGGCGTACTTGGCCGCGAAGGCCACTCGGTTGAACCAGTTGCCGATCTTCACGCCGCCCGCACCGTTGTAGGTGAACTGGTCGGTGGGAGTGTCGTATTCGCGCGGGGTCTGGCCGTTGGCGCCGACGATGGCGTAGTCGGCGTCGCTCTTGGAGATCAGCTCGCCGTAGTAGATGCGCGGCTGATCGACCGGAATGGCCTCCTTGAGCCCGGCCTTCTTGGTGATCAGGTCGCTGACCGTGGACATGTCGCCGACGGTGAACACCGGGTAGCCGTAGCCGCCGTTGGAATCACTGCCCGCGCTCTGCCCGGCCTGCTGGGATTCCTTGGGCGGGGCCGCGTTCACCTTGTTGGCGGGCGAGGCCACGAAACCGTTGCCGTGGGTGTACACGGTGTGCTTGTTGAGCCAGTTGGTCTGGTTCTCCGACAGGTTCTGCGGCTGCAGTTCACGCGCCGCCACCACGTAGTCGCCCAGTTCACCGTTGACGGTGTAGCGGTCGATGTCGAGCGGGTCGGGGAAGCCGTAGAAGTTCTGCAGCTGCTGGTTGCGCTGAATGAACGTCTGGGTCAGCAGGTTCGGATCCAGCAGGCGGATGTTCTTGATCGTCTGCTGATCCGCGGGCGAGGAGACCTGTTCGTTGGTCGCGACACCCTTGTAGTTGACGTATTCGACCTTGTCCGGGGTGAGCCCGTACGCGGCGCGGGTGGCTTCGATATTGCGCTCGATGTAGGTGCGCTCCTTGGTGGCCGCGTTCGGGCGCACCGAGAACTGCTCCACCAGCAGCGGCCACACCGCGCCCACCAGCACCGAGGACAGCACCAGCAGCGCCGCCGCCATGGCCGGAATCCGCAAGTCGCGCAGCACGACTCCGGCGAAGAACGCGATGGCGCAGATGACCGCGATGGACAGCAGGATCAGCTTGGCCGGCAGCACCGCGTTGATATCGGTGTAGGAACCGCCGGTGAAGGTCGGCTCCTTGCGGGTGCTCGACAACAGCGCGTAGCGGTCGAACCAGTACGCGACGGCCTTGAGCGCCACGAAGATTCCGGCCAGAATGGCCAGTTGCACCCGCGCCGAATTGCTCAGCGTGCCCTCGCGCCCCGACAGCCGCAGCCCGCCGAACACGTAGTGCGCCACCAGGTTCGCGAAGAACGCGATGACCACCGCCACGAACAGCCAGTTCAGGACCATCCGGTAGAACGGCAGGTCGAAGGCGTAGAAGCCGACATCGAGATGGAACTGCGGGTCCTGGACGCCGAAGTCGCCGCCGTGCAGGAACAGCTGCACCGTCACCCAGCTCGACTGCGCCACCAGACCCGACAGCACGCCGATCAGCAGCGGAATGCCCAGCCCGAACAGGCGCAGCCGGCTCATCACCGTGGTGCGGTACCGCGCGATCGGATCACCGGGCCCGCTGACCGGCACGAACACCGGACGGGTGCGGTAGGCCAGCAGCAGCGCCAGCCAGATGATCGCCCCCACGACCACCGCGACCACCAGGAACAACAGCACCCGGGTGAGCAGCACGGTGTGGTAGACGTTGCGGAATCCCACCTCCCCGAACCACAACCAGTTGGTATAGGCGTCGGTGAGCCGGGGGCCGACCAGTAACAGGGCCGCCAGCACCAGGGCCGTGACGAGCAGAATGCGGCTGCGTCGCGACAGCGAGGGTAAGCCGGTCGGGGGGCGCATGCCCACGTGCCACTCTCCCAGGGTCCGGCGACGTCCGAACCGGGAAACCGGCGCCGGACGTCGAGTCCGATGATGCGAGTCGGTCCCAGGGGACCGTTCGCGCCCCACTCTACGTAAAACGCCCGCCGCGCGGCCCAACACGTGCCGGGTGGGACCGGTATTCACGGGATGCGAGGATGGCCGGGTGAATCCAGAGCAGTGGGCGGCCTCGGCCCTGTACCGGTGTATTCGGGAAGTAGCGGAGTATGTCGACGGCGAGGGCTGGGATCGGCCGCCGCAGATGTTCGCGCTGGTCCCGACCGCGGACCTGGTCGCCGCCGAGCCCGCGCTGCTGGATCAGCTGGACGAAAAGGACGCGCTGACTCCGATTGCGCAGGAACCCTTCCCCGAGGACATCATGGGCGAGGCGGACGCCATGGCGCTCGACGAATTCCTCGGCACCACCAGCTGGCCCGCCTCGGTCGAGGGCTGTGTGCTGGTGCAGCAGATCGTGGTGCTGCCGCCCACCGCCGAACAGAGCCTCGACGAGGCCATCGCCCCGCTGCTCGCCGACCGCGACGCCGCCGACCAGGCCGGACGCCAGGCGGCGCTGACCCACGCCGAACGCCGCGACGCCCGGCTGTTCGTGGGCGTGCTGCGGGACGGCACCTCGCTGTCGCTGCTGCAGGTGCGCCCCGGCGAGGACGAAGAGGACCCCTTCGGCGATCTGGAACTGCGCACCGCGCCGAACCTGGCCCCGAACCTGGTCGAGGCGCTGCGGCACACCCTCGAGAACGACCCCGACGAGTTCGCCTAGGCGGTCAGCCGCAGCTCGGAACGTCCTTGCCGGCGTTGATGTCCTCCAGGGACTGGACTGCGCCGGTGAGGTTCTCGACCTTCACCAGGCGCAGGCCCGCGGGGGTGCGCTGCGCGGCCTCGTTGCAGTTGGCGGCCGGGACCAGGAAAGTCTCGGCGCCCTTCTCGCGGGCGGCGATCATCTTGTACTGGATGCCGCCGATCGGGCCGACCTTGCCGTCCGGGTCGATGGTGCCGGTGCCGGCGATGAACTTGCCGCCGGACAGGTCACCGGTGGTCAGCTTGTCGATCACGGCCAGGGTGAACATGAGTCCGGCCGAGGGGCCGCCGATCTCGCCGAGGTTGAACGCCACCTTGACCGGGCCCTTGGAGATCTCGTCGGGGGTGATGCCGAGGTAGCCCTTGCCGGAGTCGTCCGGGCGCGGGGCCAGGGTGATCTCGGCGGTCTGCTCGACGCCGTCACGACGGAAGACCACGCCGATGGTGGTGCCGGGCTTCACCGAGGACACGGCGGCCACAACGTCTTTGGCGGTGACGATGTGCTTGCCGTCGACGGTCACCAGTTCGTCGCCCTTGCGCAGCACGTCCTTGGCGGGGCCGTCGTCGGAGACATTCGCGAGCTGCACCGCGGTCGGCAGCTTCAGATAGTTGAAAGCCGCCAATTCGGCGGAGTCCTCGGAATCCTTGAACTGCTGCTGATTGGATTTGTCCACATCGTCACGCGTCTGTCCGGGGGGATACACCTCCGCGCGCGGCACCAATCCGTGTTCACCGTCGATCCACAGCCGGAACGCGTCGAAGATATTCAGCTGATCGCGAACTGAGACAGTCGTCATATTCAGATTGCCGGAAGCCGATTTCAGCTCCGCACCCTGCACGTCAACCACCTGTTTGCCGTCGAATTCGCCCAGCGTATTGAAGGTCGGCCCAGGTCCGAGCGCCACAAAGGGCACGGTGACGACACTGCCTACGATGCCCAGCGTCAGAATCGGGATCAGAGCGGCGAGCAGGGTGAATATCCGACGGTTCACGCGGCCAAGGGTACTGGTCATCGAGGCCATTGCCGCGCTCCGCTCGGCGGTTCGCGTGATCCGCGGCTCCAGTACCGTAGTGGGTATGAGTGATATGCCGTTCGGATTCTCGAATCGCGACGACGATCCGGAGCGCAAGCCCGGTGACGAGTCCAGCGGTTCTGGTGCGAACAACCCGTTCGGGTTCGGCAGGGGCGGCCCGGGCGGTGGCGGATTCGATCCCTCGCAACTCGGTCAGATGCTCTCGCAGCTGGGTGCCATGTTCTCCAGCATGGGACAGCCGGGCTCGGCGCAGGCCGGACCGGTCAATTACGACATCGCCAAACGGCTGGCCCGCCAGCAGCTCGGCGCGTCCGTCACGCCCGTGTCCGCGACCACGCAGAGCGCCGTGAACGACGCCACCCACCTGGCGGAACTGTGGCTCGACGCCGCGACCACCTTCCCGGCGGGCGCGACCAAGACCGTCGCCTGGACCGCCAACGACTGGATCGAGGAGACGCTGCCCACCTGGAAGCGGCTGTGTGATCCGGTGGCCGAACAGGTTTCGGGCATGTGGACCGCGACGCTGCCCGCCGAGGCCCGCGAATTCGCGGGGCCGATGATGGGCATGCTGGGCCAGATGGGCGGGCTCGCCTTCGGTTCGCAGCTGGGCCAGGCCCTGGGCCAGCTCGCCAAGGAAGTGCTGACCTCCACCGACATCGGGCTGCCGCTGGGCCCCGACGGCATCTCGGCGCTGCTGCCCGCGGCCATCTCCGAATTCAGCGCCGGGCTCGAACAGCCCGAAAGCGAGATCCTGGTCTACCTGGCCGCCCGCGAGGCCGCCCACCAGCGGCTGTTCGCGCACGTGCCGTGGCTGCGCCAGCAGGTGCTGGGCGCGGTCGAGGACTACGCGCGCGGCATCAAGATGGACTTCTCCGCCATCGAACAGGCCGCCGCGGGCCTGGACCCGATGACCCTGGCCCAGGATCCGTCGAAGCTGGAAGAGCTGCTGTCCCAGGGCACTTTCGAACCGCAGACCACGCCCGAGCAGAAGGCGGCGCTGGAGCGGCTGGAAACCCTGCTGGCCCTGATCGAGGGCTGGGTGGAGACCGTGGTCACCGACGCCGTGGGCGATCGGCTGCCCGGCGCCGGCGCGCTGGCCGAGACGCTGCGCCGCCGCGCGCCACCGGCGGCCCGGCCGAACAGACCTTCGCCACCCTGGTCGGCCTGGAACTGCGGCCGCGCAAGGTGCGCGAGGCCGCGGCGCTGTGGCGGCGGCTGACCGCCGACACCGGGCTGGAGAAGCGGGACGGCGTCTGGGCGCACCCGGACCTGCTGCCCGACTCCTCCGATCTGGACTCGCCCGCCGGCTTCATCGACTCGATGCTGGGCGGCGGTTCGACCGTGTTCGACGATCCGCTGGCGCAGCTGGCGGAGACGGAGGCGCGGGAGCGGGCCGAGAAGGATGCCAAGGCCGCGGAAACCGAGGCCAAGACCGACGAATCGGACGGGGAAGACCCGAAGTAGAAGTTGTGGATAACCCGCGAAAGCGCTGATGAACAAGCGTTTTCGCGGGTTTCCGCGTTTCCGGGGGCGCGCAGGCTGTGTACATGACGGCAGCGACCTCCCCACGCACCAGCGCGACTCCTGCGCAGACCAGCGCAACTCCCCCACGCACGCCACGGACCGGCGCGGCTCCCGAACGCGCCAGCACAACTCCGCCACGCGCCAGCACAGCTCCCCCACGCATCAGCGCTGACGCCGCAGGGACCAGCGCGGCTTCCACTCGAACGACAGCGGCATCCGACCGTGCCGCGGCGACGGTCGACCGGAGCCCGATGCTGCATCCCCGCATCACCGTGCTGGTGCGCCCGAATGGCGTGGTGCAGTTGGGTTGGAGCCCGGAGCACGCGGTCTTTCTGCGCCCGCCCGGTCCCGTTGACGCGGTGCCCGCCCTGCTGCGGCTGCTGGACGGTTCCCGCGCAGAGTCCGAGATCCTCTGGCGGGCACGGGAGCTGGGCTTCGAGATCGAGCACACGCGCACGCTCCTGCGGGAGCTGGCGGCCGCCGATCTGCTGGCGGCCCCGGAACCGCGGGCCCGGCTGCGGGTGGTGCGCGTGCACGGGCGCGGCCCGTGCGCCGACGCATTGCTCGACGGGCTGCACCGAATTGGGCTGCGGGCCAAGCACTCCCACGGGCATCCGAGCGCCCCGGGCCGGGGCGGGAGCGAGGCGGAACGCCCGGATCTGCTGGTGCTGTCCGACACCCTGGTGCCCGATCCGGGCCTGGTCGCCGACCTCATGCGCCGCCGCATCCCGCATCTGCAGGTACGCCTCCGGGACGGTCGCGGCATCGTCGGCCCGCTGGTGCTGCCGGGCGAAACCGGTTGCCTGCGTTGCGCGGATCTGTACCGCACCGCCGCCGAACCGGCCTGGCCGCAGTTGGCCGCGCAGCTGCTGGGCCGGGTCGGTTGCGCCTCCCCCGCGGTGATCGCCCTGACCGCGGCCCTGGCGCTGCGCGAGATCGAGACCGTGTCCCGCGGCCCCGCGGAGCGGCCACCTGCGAGTTTGAACGCCACCCTGGAGTGGGATCCGGAGACCCCGCACCTGGATCGGCGGCCGTGGTCGGCGCACCCGGACTGCGGTTGCGGCGCGAGCGCGGTGGTGTGATGGAAACCACTCCGGCCCGCTACCCGGCAGAACACCCGAATCCCATGGCGAACCGTCTGGGACATCGGCATGATGGGAACGTGTCAGAGATTGTGAGCAAGCGCTCTTCCCGCAACGCCAAGCTGGCCAAGATTCCGCTCGGCATCGCGGGGCGGGCGGCTGTCGGATTCGGCCGCAAACTTGCCGGGGGCGACAAGCAGGAGATCAACGCCGAGCTGAACCAGAAGGCCGCCGAACAGCTCTTCGCGGTGCTCGGTGAGCTCAAGGGCGGGGCCATGAAGTTCGGCCAGGCGCTCTCGGTGATGGAAGCCGCCGTCCCCGAGGAGTTCGGCGAGCACTACCGCGAGGCGCTCACCAAACTGCAGGCGGCCGCGCCGCCCATGCCGGTGGCGGCCGTGCACCGGCAGCTCGATCAGCAGCTGGGAACCGGCTGGCGGCAACGCTTCCGGGAATTCGACGACCAGCCCACCGCGTCGGCGAGCATCGGCCAGGTGCACAAGGCGGTCTGGTCCGACGGCCGGGTGGTCGCTGTGAAGGTGCAGTACCCGGGCGCCGACGAGGCGCTGCGCGCCGATCTCAAGACACTGAACCGGATGGCCGGCATGATGAGCGCGCTGATCCCGGGCGCGGAGATCAAGCCGATTCTCGCCGAGATCAGCGAGCGCACCGAGGAAGAGCTCGACTATCGCATCGAGGCCGGGCACCAGCGGCAGTTCGCCAAGGCCTTCAACGGGCATCCGCGCTTCGTGGTGCCGAAGGTGGTGGCCAGCGCCCCGAAGGTGATCGTCACCGAGTGGCTCGACAACGCCACCCCGGTCTCGCAGATCATTCAGCGCGGCATGGCCGATCCGGAGGGCACCGTCGAGCTGCGCAATCGGGTCGCGGCGCTGATGGGCGAATTCCATTTCAGCTCACCGGCCATCGCGGGCCTGCTGCACGCCGATCCGCATCCGGGCAACTTCATGATGCTCGAGGACGGCCGGCTCGCGGTCATCGACTACGGCGCGTGCGCGCCGCTGCCCAATGGCTTCCCCAAGGTGCTGGGCGAACTGGTGGCGCTCGAGGTCGAGGAGCGCTATGACGAAGTGGTGGCGCTGCTGCACGACCACGGCTGGGTCATCCCTGGAAAGACGGTGAGCATCCAGGAGATTCAGGATTATCTCCGCCCCTTCACCGACCCCATCCGGACCGAGACCTTCCACTTCACCCGGCGCTGGATGCAGCGCGTGGCGGGCAAGGCCACCGACATCTCCAATGCCGAGATGATGAAAACGGCCCGCTCCCTGCAACTTCCGGCCGAACACGTGATGATCTTCCGGGTCCTGGGCGGCTCGGTCGGCATCTGCGCCCAGCTCGACGCCGAAGTCCCCTTCATGAAACTGATGAACGACTGGGTCCCCGGCTACGCCGAAACCCGCCGCGCCGTCGGCTAGCGCCGCTCGAAAGTCGTTGCGACGCAAAACGGCCCGCCTACCTTCAGGTAAGCGGGCCGTATGCGTACTAGTCCCCCGGAAGCCGGGGCGGTCATGCCACCGCGACCTTGCGCGGGCGGCCACGCGGGCGCTTGCGGGCGATCACGACACCCTGGTCGAAGATCTCACCGCCCCAGACACCCCACGGCTCGGCGCGATCCAGCGCGGCGGACAAGCAGCCCTGACGAATCGGGCAGCTGGCGCACAGCGCCTTCGCCTCTTCCAGCTGGGCCGGGGACTCGGCGAACCAGAGGTCCGGGTTGCCGGCGCGGCAAGGGACGCTGATCGTAACCGTCCGGCGGGTGCGGGCGGTCGTGTTGGCCACGGTGTTGCGGCATGTCACTCGTTCACGGATGACCGTGGTGGACACGTCGTTCTCCTTCAGCTCGTGCATCGGTCGTTCGTAGGTTTCGCGAAACCGGTGCCGTGGCTGGAGGCCGATAAAACAATGGCCACGGTTTCGCGTCTGTCGCGATCCGTGGCCAGGAGGTCTGAGACTGAATCCCTACCTGAGTCGACTTCGGTGTCGACTCCTGTTCACGGACGCTGGGTCGGTGGTGTTGGGGCGGGCTGCCAGCAGATGCACCGGTCGCTCGGATCCGGTTGCGCCTGTGACGGTTTCGACGGCGACGGCGTTGTTGTCAACGACTGCCGCTGCCGGGAACCAGTAGCCCTTGGGCTTGTCCTGCTTGATCACGATCTGCTGATCCGCTTGGGCTTTGCTTGCAAAGACCTGAAGACCAAGATCGCCACCCATGCCGGACAGACGAATCCCCTGCGAAGCGAGGATCCCCAGGGAGACGGGCGCAACGGACATGACGGACGTCATGCTGACGCGGCCGGCACTGATGCCGGTCGATGCGATGCATGCGTTGTTGTTCATTGGTCTGCCTCCCTCCTTCACTCGTTTGCGATCAGTGCTTGGTGCGCGCGGGGTCTTCCCCTGTGCACCTGAACCACATTAGGTATCCATACAGATACACACAACCTATTTTTGACCTGCGGTTTTCGACCTCACAACGGCGAGCACGTCCGCGCCGTAGGTCTGCAGCTTCTTCGCGCCGATCCCGGGTATCGCGACCAGGGCACGATCGTCGGCCGGGCGTTGTTCGGCGATGGCTGTCAAGGTCGTATCGCTGAATACCACGAAATGGGGCACCTTCAGCTCGTCGGCCTTCTCCTTGCGCCACTCCTTGAGCGCTTCGAGCAGTCCGGTGTCCACGTCGGCCGGGCAGCGCGAACAGCGGCCGAGCATGGTGGCCTGGGTGTTCAGCAGCGGGCGGCCGCAGATCCGGCAGGTCGGGTGGACCCGTTTGGGCCCGCTGGGGCGTTCGGTGGTGTGGGTGGCGATGCGCGAGGCCGGGGAGTCGTCGGGGACCAGGCCGATCAGGAACCGGGAGCGGCGGCGCACCTTGCGCCCGCCCGCGGATCGGGCCAGCGCCCAGGACAATTGGAGGTGCTCGCGCGCGCGGGTGACGCCGACGTAGAGCAGCCGGCGCTCCTCCTCCAGCGCGGCCTCGTCGGACACCGTCGAATCCGGGCCGAGCACATGCTGAATGGGCATGGTGCCGTCGGCCAGACCGACCAGGAAGACCGCGTCCCACTCCAGGCCCTTGGCCGCGTGCAGCGAGGCCAGCGTGACGCCCTGCACGGTCGGTGGGTGCCGGGCCTCGGCGCGGGCGGCCAGCTCGCGCAGCAGCCCGCTCAGGTCGAGCTCGGGTTCGGCCTCGGCGAGTTCCTCGGTGAGCGCCACCAGCGCCACCAGCGAGGCCCACTTCTCGCGAGCCTGCACGCCGACCGGTTCCTCCTTGGTGAGCCCGACCCCGGCCAGGGCCGCGCGCACCAGGGTGACCAGCTTCGCGCCACGCGCGTCGGGCAGGTCGTCGCGATTGGCGGCGGTGCGCAGCGCGGACACCGCCTGCCGCACCTCGGGACGCTGGAAGAAGCCCTCGCCGCCGCGCACCTGATACGGGATGCCCGCCTCGGTGAGCGCCTGCTCGTAGCCCTCCGACTGCGCGTTGATGCGGTACAGGATGGCGATTTCCGCTGCGGGAACACCGTTTCCGAGGAGCTTGGCGACCGCCTTGGCGACCGCGGCGGCCTCGGCGGGTTCGTCGTCGTATTCGGCGAAGGCCGGTTCCGGGCCGTCGGGGCGCTGGCCGATGAGCTGCAGCCTGGTGCCCGCGATGCGGCCGCGGGCCGCGCCGATCACCCGGTTGGCCAGCGACACCACCTGCGGGGTGGAGCGGTAGTCGCGTTCCAGGCGGACCACCGCGGCCTCCGGAAGCGCCGCGAGAAGTCCAGCAGGAAGGACGGACTGGCGCCGGTGAAGGAGTAGATGGTCTGGTTGGCGTCACCGACCACGGTCAGATCGTCGCGATCGCCGAGCCAGGCGTCGAGCACCCGCTGCTGCAGCGGGGTGACGTCCTGGTATTCGTCCACCACGAAACACCGGTAGCGGCCGCGGAACTCCTCGGCCACCGAGGAGTAGTCCTCCAACGCGGCGGCGGTGTGCAGCAGCAGATCGTCGAAATCGAGCAGCAGACCGTCGGGGGTGTTCTTCAGCGCCTCGTAGTAGGTGTAGACCGCCGAGACCTTCTTGGCCTCGTAGGGCACGTCGCGGTGGCGGCGGCCGACCTCGCCGGCGTAGTCCTCGGGCGCGATGAGCGAGCCCTTGGCCCATTCGATCTCGCTGATCAGATCGCGCAGGCTGTCGGTGTCGGTGGGCAGGCCCGCCCGGCCCGCGGCCTGGGCCACGATCGGGAACTTGCCGTCGATCAGCCGCCACGGCACGTCACCGACGACCTGCGGCCAGAAGTATTTGAGCTGCCGCAGCGCGGCCGCGTGGAAGGTGCGCGCCTGCACCTGCCCGGCCTCCCCGCTCAACCCCAGCGCCCGCAACCGGTTCCGCAGCTCCCCCGCCGCGCGGGCGGTGAAGGTCACCGACAGCACCTGATCGGCCCGCACGTGCCCGGCCGACACCAGGTGCGCGATGCGATGGGTGATGGTGCGGGTCTTGCCGGTGCCCGCGCCGGCCAGCACGCAGACCGGTCCCCGGGGTGCGCGCACGGCCGCCGCCTGCTCGGCATCGAGGTCGTCGAGCCGGAGCTGGGCCTGGGTGGTCGCGGCAGTCACGCGCTCCATCATGACAGCGCACTCCGACACAGTCGGCGGCCATCCGCGCGGTGGCGGGAAACGGCACCGTCGTGGCGACACAGGATCGGGCCGATGCGGCGAATGGTGCGTTAGCGTGCGGACGTGGTCGATGAGACGCCTGAGACGCCCGATGCCGGGAGCGCCGAGACATCGGGGACGCACGAGCGCCACGCGAGCTGGATGGAGTTGTTCTTCGACCTGGTCGCGGTGGCGGGCATCGGTCAGCTGACGCACCTGCTGCATCGGGGGCCGTCGCTGGGTGACGTGGGCCTGTACGTGGTGCTCTACCTGGCGTTCTGGATGGTCTGGGCCTGTATCACCCTGTACGGCAATATCGCCCGCGACCAGACCCGGGTGGCGTTGATGCTGGCCGCGATGCTGGGGCTGGGCGGGCAGGCGTGGACCGCGGCCGTGCTGGGCCTGGCCTTCGCGGCGTTCGTGATCCTGGCCGGGCTCTGGGCGCTGACCCTGCTGTTCGGTTTCGTGCCCCGCTTGATGACCGAGGCCGCCGCCGGCGCCGACGAGCCCTGGCAGCGCATCATGCTCACCCACTGCGGCATCACCGGCGGCCTGGCCACGCTCGCGGCGGGCTTGGGCCTGGCGCTGGACCACGCGCACGGGCACCTGAGTACAGGTGTCGGCTGGGCGTTGTGCGGCGGCGCCGCATGCTATTTCGCGGTGATCGGCCTGAGCGGCGTGCGCAGTGGCGCCGGTTGGCGCTGGACGCTGGTCTGGCCGCTGCCGGGCGCGGTGCTGGCCGTCCTGCTCGGCTTCTTCGCCCCGCATCTGACAGCGTTGCCCCTGGTCGGCGCCGTGGCGGTACTGGTGGTCTGGCCGCTGCTGTGGGAGACCTGGGCGGCGGGCAAGTGGGGCAACAGCTCCGGCCCCGACCGCCCGCGCCGGGTCCCGCGAGGATCAGCGGCCTGACGTCCGGCCACTCGGATCACTCACACCACAACCGTTCGGGCTCAGTCGGAGTCGCGGTCGCGTAGGCGGCGCAGGGCGGCGGTGAAGCGGGGGGTCTGGTCGCCCAGGGGTTCGAAGAATTCGCGGTCGCAGCCTTCGACGGCTCCGATGGCGCGATTGACCAGGGCGGCTCCGGCTTCGGTGGGGAGCAGGGATTTGGCGCGCTTGTCGGTCGGGTGGTCGTGGCGTTCGAGCAGGCCCTTCTGTTCCAGGGTGCGCAGCACCTGGGAGGTCATCATGGGGTCGGTGGCGGCCTGGTCGGCGACGTCGCGCTGGGTGACGGGGTCGCCGCCGGACCGGCCGGTGAGCCAGGTCAGGGCGGCGAGCAGCACGAATTGGACGTGGGTCAGGTCGAAGGGGGCGAGGGCCGCGCGTTGCGCGGCCTGCCAGCGATTGGTCACCTGCCAGAGCAAGAGACCGGGGCTTTCGTCGGCGTCGTCGAACTCCGTGTGTAGTCCGCCATTCGTCACTGGCCGACCATAGCGCGGGAGATGAGTTCGAAGTCGTGTGCGGTGAGTTCGACCAGGCCGCGCCGCAACACGATGCCCCAGTTGGGGACGCTGGTCAGGTCCAGTTCGGTGCGCAGGTCGTCGATGGGGACCTGACGGGCGTCGCGGTCGTAGTCGACCGCGCGCCGCCAGGGGCGGAAGCAGCCCCCCTGTTCCTCGACCTGCCAGGCCGGGCCCTCGGCGATGGTGCCGAGGGCGGTGAAGGATTTGATCGGTTCGCCCTCGCGCATGCCGGTGCGGGGCGAGTAGTAGACGAGTCCGTCGCCGGCGCTCATCCGTTCGACCGCGGCGCGTTTGCCGTGATTGGCTTGTGCGAAGCCGAGTTCCACGCCGCGCCGGACGTGGTCGCGGGAGACCACGGCCAGCCAGTACCGGGTGCTCATACCCGCACCGCCTCGGCGGCCTCGACCAGGGCGTCGACATCGCGCTGCAGCGAGTCGCGCAACCCGCCGCCCATGATCTTGTTCCAGAGCCCGCGCAGCGGACCTTCCATGGTGACGCGGACGGTGACGGTGGTGCAGCCAGCGATGGTGGCGATCTCGTGGGCGAAGATCAGCCGCGCGCCGATCAGCTTGGACGAGTCGATGAACTCGGTGTCGGTGAGCTTGGTGACCACGAACTTGGTCTTGGGTCCGCCCTTGGGCTTGAGGACGCCGGTCGCGCCCTGGACGAAGGGGCCTTCGAGGGTGACCCACTCGGTGTCCTGGTTCCATTCGGGCCAGGTGGCCATGTCGGCCCACTTGGCGAAGAAGGCGGCGGGAGCGGCGGTCGAGGTGGCGGAGGCTTCAGCGATGAACGTCATGCAATTAGTATGCGCGCTTACTATTTATCCGTCAACCCCTGATCTCCGATCGGTTCCGAACAGGGTCGATCCGCTCACACCCGACCCCGCGACAGGAACACGATCGACGGCGAGTATGTTGCACCGACCGTGACTGCTACCGATCTGACCATGTACTCGACGACCTGGTGCGGCTACTGCCGCCGCCTCAAGACCCAGCTCGACGAGGCCGGGATCACCTACGAGGTGATCGACATCGAAGACCACCGGAGGCCGCCGAATTCGTCGGCAGCGTCAACAACGGCAATCACGTTGTGCCGACCGTGAAGTACCGGGACGGCTCGACCGCCACCAACCCGACCCTGGTTCAGGTCAAGGAAGCCCTCGCCGCCATCGGCTGAGGCCCCACATACCGAAGAAGCCGCACACCCGTCAGGTGTGCGGCTTCCCGTTGTCCGAGCTCAGTTTTCGGCGGCCCAGGATTCGACGATGGTCCGCGCGATCGAAATCGACCCCGGCAGCAGCAGTTTCGCCGCGCCGCCGGTGGCTCCGGTGGGCGAGCCCCACGCGCCCGCGGCCAGGGCCTCCCGCACCTCGGCCTTGGTGAACCAGAACGCCTCGGCGATCTCGCCGTCGTGGAAGGCCAGCGGCTGGTCCGGGTCGCCGACGGCGGCGAAGCCCAGCATGAGCGAGCGCGGGAACGGCCACGGCTGGCTGCCCAGGTAGCGGATCTCGCGGACGTCGACGCCGACCTCCTCCTTGATCTCGCGCTCGACGCAGCGCTCCAGCGACTCCCCCGCTTCCACGAAACCGGCCAGCAGCGAGAACAATCCGGCCGGCCAGGTGTGCTGGCGGGCCAGCAGGACACGGTCGCCGCCGTCGTGGATGAGGCAGATGACGGCCGGATCGGTGCGCGGGAAGTCCTCGTGCCCGGCCGCGCTGATCCGCGACCAGCCGCCGTTGGCGGACGTGGTGGGGCTGCCGTCGACCGCGCTGAAGGCGGCCTTGTCGTGCCAGTTCAGCACGGCGATGGCGGTGGCCAGCAGGCCGGTGCCGAAGTCGTCGAGGTCGAGGGTGGCGCCGAAGGCGCGCAGGTCGGCCAGTTCGCCCTCGATGGCGTTGTCGCGCACCGCCCACAGGTGGGTGTCGCCGTCGACGCCGAGGAAGACCGCCTCGGGGGCGCGTTCGGGGGCGAGGGTGAGCGCGGCGTCGAGCACCACGCCGCCCTGCTCGATGCGGACCTGGCCGCGCTTGTTCATCCGGAGGAGTTTGGCCTGCGGCCAGCCCTCTTTCAGAGCCTGTTCGTCGGAGCGGAGGTGTTCCGCGCGGTCGAGCGAGGTACGCGACAGCACCGGAACCGCAGTGAGCTCAAAACCTGACACCCCCCGAGACTAGACGGGGGCGTCACTCAGGCGTGGACTCGCCGCAGATACAGCAGCTTGTCGCGGGCCTCGAGGGCGTCGGTCTCGGGGTCGCCGACCCGGATCAGCCGGCCCTCGCGGACCACGCCGAGCACGATGTCGCGCAGGTGGCGCGGGGATCCGCCGACCTCCTCGGATTCCACGTCGCGTTCGGCGATGGCGAAGCCGGCGTCGGGGGTGAGCAGGTCTTCGATCATGTCGACCACGGTGGGCTTGGTGGTGGCGATGCCGAGCAGGCGGCCGGCGGTCTCCGAGGACACCACCACCGAATCCGCGCCGGACTGCCGCAGCACGTGGGTGTTCTCGGCTTCCCGGACCGCCGCGGAAATCCTTGCCTTGGGGTTGATCTCGCGGGCGGACAGGGTGACCAGCACGGCGGTGTCGTCGCGGTTGGCGGCGACCACCACGGCCGCGGCGTGCTGAACTCCGGCCAGCCGCAACACATCCGACTTGGTGGCCGAGCCCTGCACGGTGACCAGCCCGGCGTTGGCGGCGAATTCGAGCACCTGCGGATCGGTGTCCACCACCACGATGTCGCCCGGCTGCGCGCCGTCGGCGAGCATGGCGTCCACGGCGGTGCGGCCCTTGGTGCCGTAGCCGACTACCACGGTGTGATTACGCACGGTGCGCCTCCATCGCTGAATCTTGAACGCCTGCCGGGATCGTTCGGTGAGCACGGCCAGGGTCGTGCCGACCAAGACGATGAGGAACATGATCCGCAGCGGGGTGACCACGAGGATATTGATCAGCCGCGCGCTGGGGGTGACAGGAGTGATGTCGCCGTAGCCGGTGGTCGACAGGGACACGGTCGCGTAGTACGCGCAATCGAGCAGGCTCATGTGCTCGCGGGCATTGTCGTGGTAGCCGTCGCGGCCGACGTAGACCACCAGGGTCGACGCGGCCAGCAGCAGCACGGCCAGGCCCACCCGCCGCACCAGCGAAAACCACGGACTGGACTGTGCGGACGGGATGCGCAGCACCCCGACGAGCGCGAAGTCGGGCCGTTCGGTCAGCCCGGCCAATCCACGCGACGAGGAATCACCGATCACGCGAATCACCGTTCAATTCTCGAGATCGACACGTCGACACTTCTGGCAGCGGCACAGGTCCGGAGCGTACCGGGCGAACCGCCGCGCACCACGGTTCGACCGGGGGCGCGTCGCGATGCGGGGGCCGACCGGCCCGAAATCACCGGGCCCGTCGTGCAGCCCGAGCGACCGAGGGTGGCCGTGGCCGATCAGGCCGACGGATCCGGCGGCAGCGATTCCGGGTCCGGCGGCGGTTCGAATTCCGGCGGGAAGTCGAAGTCGGACACGGCATCCCGCCACGAACCCGTGGACGCCCACGCCTCCTTCGAGGGCAGCGGCACGTGATCCGGTGGCGTCTCGGGAACGAGCGGCACCGCGAAATCCGATGTCGCATTGATGCCGGGTGACACTTCTGGGTCCGGCGGCTCGGTCGGCCGGGGGCGCAGTAGTTCGACCTCGACGGGCTCGTCGGGCCCCGGATCATCGAAGTCGGGTTCGTCCGGAAGCGGGGGCTCGTCGGAGAGTGGTGGTTCCGGGGCGCGGCGGCGGGGGGCCGCGGTGGTGATGATGGCGGCGAGTTCGGCCGGGCCGGGCAGGTGCGCGGGCGCGATGGTGCGGCCGGAGCGGACGTAGTGGAAGGCGGCGAAGGTCTCGGCCAGCACATCGGATTCGGCGCGGCCGCTGCGCGCGGACTCCAGCCGGGCCCAGGCCAGCCGGTAGACGGCCAGCTGCACGGCGACCGAATCCTCTTCCCCGCGGCGGGGTTCCGCGCCGGTCTTCCAGTCCACGATGACCCAGGCGCCGTCGGGCCGGCGGAAGACGGCGTCCATGCGGCCGCGAATCACGGTGCCCGCGATGGTGGTTTCGAAGGAGACCTCCACGTCCACGGCATTGCGGTCGGCCCACGGGAGGCGAGGAAGGCTTCCTGGAGGCGCATCAGGTCGGCGTCGGTGTCGGCGACATCGGCCGCGCCGGGCAGCGTTTCGAAGCCGAGCAGGCGCGCGCCGGCGAACCAGCGTTGCAGCCAGGCGTGGAAGGCGGTGCCGCGGCGGGTGTAGGGGCTGGGCGGGTACGGGAGCGGACGGCGCAGGCGCGCAGCCAGTTTCGCGGGGTCGGCGCGCAGGTCGACCAGGGCGGTGGCGGCGAGCTGGCCGGGCAGTTCCACCTCGCGGACGGCTTGTTCGGCGGCGCGATGCTCGGCGATCAGGGCATCGACGTCCTCGGCCCAGCCCTCGGGGTCCTCGCCGTCGGGGTCGTCGTCCGCGGGATCGTCCTCGGCGGATTCGGGATCGGTTGCCGCGTCGCCGAATCCGGGGCCGAAGTCGAGCTCGATCTGCTCGGGCTTCGATTCCTCGCGCAGCACCTCCAGCGCCGCCTTGACCAGGGCCGCGCCTTCTTCCACGAATTCGCGGCGGGAGCCGAGCGGGTCGCGCGGCCAGGTCGCGGTCTGCGGGTTGTCGGTGAAGGGGTTGGGGGTGCCGGGCAGGGGCGGGTCGTCCCAGCGGTCGATGTCGACGCCGCCGGACAGCGCCGAGCCGGGCGTCTCGGTCTCGTGCTTCAGTTCGAGCAGGAACCCGGAGGGCCCCTTGGGTTTCGAGCCGGTCTCGGCCCAGTGGTGGGCGGAGACGAACAGGGCGCGCTCGGTGCGGGTGAGGGCCACGTAGAACAGGCGGCGTTCCTCGTCGAGGCGGCGGGCGGCGAGGGCCTTCTTGTGGTCGTCGAGGGCGCGTTCCAGGTCTGCGCGGTCGTAGAGGTCGGTCAGGTCGAGGACGGGGACGCCGTCGGTGGCGTCCTCCTGGGCGCGGTCGCCGCGCAGCGTGGTGGGCAGTTCGGCGAGCGCGCCCATCCAGGTGGCGGTGCCGGTGCCGGAGGGGAAGGTGCCGTCCACCACGTGCGGGACCGCGACCACCTCCCATTCCAGGCCCTTGGCGGCGTGCACGGTGAGCACCTGCACCCGGTCGTGCGCGACCTCCACTTCGCCGGGCTCCAAGCCGTTCTCGACCTCCTCGGCGGCGGCGAGGAAGTCGAGCAGGCCGGTCAGCGAGGAGCGGTGGTCGGCGGTGTATCCGGCGACCACTTCGGCGAAGGCGTCGAGGTGTTCGCGGCCGGCGGCGGCGTGGGTGCGGCGGGCCTGGGTCTCGACGCCGACGCCGATGGTGCGTTCGACGTCGGCGACCAGTTCGGCCAGCGGCTGCCCGGACCGCTCGCGCAGCGCCGACAGCTCCCGGCCCAGCGCCACGATGCGGGCGAAGCCCTGCGCCGAATACTGTTCCGCGTCACCGGGATCGGCGATGGCGTCGCCGAGGCCCGCCTTCTCGGCGGGTTCGGGCGCGACCTCGCGCAGCGCCTCGTCGAGGGTTGCGGTGTCGGTGATGGCGTCGGTCTGCCCGGCGGGGCGGCGGATGGACAGCTCGCGGGCGCGCCGGGACAGAGCCGCGATATCGGAGACGCCGATGCGCCAGCGCGCGCCGGTCAGGATGCGTACCGCCGCACTGCCGGCCGCGGGATCGGCGATCAGGCGCAGGGTGGCGACGATGTCGGCGACCTCGGGCGTGTGCAGCAGCCCGCCCAGGCCCACAATCTCCACCGGCAGTCCGCGTTCGCGCAGGGCTTCGGCGAGCGGTGCGGCATCGGCATTGCGCCGCACCAGGACCGCGGAGGTGGGTGGCGGGTTCTCCGCCTCCCGCGCCTCGGCCCATTCCGCGGCGATCCGCCCGGCCACCCAGTCCCGTTCCTCCGCAACGGTTTCCGCCAGCGCCAGCGCGACCAGCCCGGCGGTGGCGTCGGGACGGGGCCGCAGCGCGTCCACCGTCACTCCCCCGCCCCGCGCCGCGCGCTCCCGCAGCGGATCCGACACCAGGTTGGCCAGGTCAAGGGCCTCGGGCGGATTGCGCCAGCTGGTGAGCAGCGGCAGCACGGGCGCGGGAACCCCTGGCGCACTGGGGAAGTCGGTGGTGAAGCGCGGCAGGTTGGCCGCCGACGCCCCACGCCAGCCGTAGATCGACTGCATCGGATCGCCGACCGCCGTGACCGCCAGCCGGTGTCGGTGCGCCTGTGCGCCGGCCGAGTCACCGGAGGTGCCTTGGACACGGGGATCGTCCGCACCGGCGATAGGCCGCGCCGCTTGCCCGTCGCCTGGTCGTGGGACGTCCGCGGCGTCGTCGTAGTTCGCAGCCGTATTCCTGTGCGGCGCTGCACTTTCCATGTCCGCGACGGTCTCTTCGACCGCCGCCCCGAACAGGGCCGACAGGAGGATGCGCTGCGAGTGGCCGGTGTCCTGATACTCGTCGAGCAGGACCAAACGGAAGCGGTCGCGTTCGGCCGCACCGACTTCCGGGTGGGTTGCGGCCAGGCGGGCCGACAGGGACATCTGCGCACCGAAATCCAGCGCGCCGCGGCGGCGGAGTTCCTCGGCGAGGCGATCCACCAAGGGCAGCAGGGCGACGCGCTCCTGCTGGGCTTCGACGATGTCGAGCAGGGCTCGTTTGGGGCCGCCCTTCTGGCGGGGTCCGGCGGGCAGGGTGTGGACGAGGCGTTCCAATTCCAGGTGGGCCGTAGCCAGTTCGCGCGGGTGCACCAGGTGCTCGGCGAGCTGGCCGGACAGGGCCAGCACCGCCTCGGTGACGCCGACCGGGCTGCGGTCGGTGTCCAGGTCGCCGTCCCAGGTGGAGACCACCCGGTAGGCGAGCTGCCACAGCTGGGTCTGGGTGAGCAGGGTGGCGGTGGGTTCGACCGGCAGCAGCAGGCCGTATTCGGTGAGCAGGCGGCCCGCGTAGGAGTGGTAGGTGCTGATCTCGGGTTCGGCGGCGGTGAGCTGGGCGCGCAGCCGGCCGGTGGGGTCGAGGTCGCGCACCACGGGCGCGCCCGCCAGCCGGGCCAGGCGGGTGCGGATGCGAGTGGTGAGCTGCTGGGCGGCTTTCCGGGTGAAGGTCAGGCCCAGCACCTGGTCTGGTTCCACCAGACCGTTGGCCACCATCCAGACCACCCGGGCGGCCATGGTCTCGGTCTTGCCCGCGCCCGCGCCGGCCACCACCAGGGTCGGGCCGGGCGGGGCGGCGATGACGGCGGCCTGTTCCTCGGTGGGGCGGGGCAGGCCGAGCGCGTCGGCGAGCTGACGCGGCGTGATCGCCCCGCCGCCGGCCATCGACCCGTCATCCGATGGGGCGCTCACTCGTCCGTCACCTGGCGGCCGCGGTCCTGCACGGGGCAGCTGCCCGCGACCTTGCAGTGGCGGCAACCGTCATTGCGCATGGCGAGGTAGCTGGGGCCCTTGGAGGCGTCGGCGGCGTGGTGGACGATGGCGCGCCAGCTGTCGACGCCCGCGGCGTCCAGCGGCGGCTGGGTGCGCTGGGTGGCGCCTTCCTTGGCACTGGGTTTGGCGACGTACACCAGGCGCGCGCCGCCGGGCTCGCCCTCGCCGAGCGCGCCCTCGGCGGCCGCGACCTGGTAGGTGGCCAGCTGCGCGTGCTCCTCGGCGGCCTGCTTGGAGATGGGCGTCTTGCCGGTCTTCACGTCCACGATGACGAAGCGGCCCAAGGCATCTCGTTCCACCCGGTCCACCCGGCCGGTGATCCGGACCGGCAGTTCGCCGGGGCCGCGTGCGGGCAGCACGCAGTCCACCGGCACCTCGACGCCGATGGCGGTGAGCTCGTCGCGGGTGTTGCGCAGCCAGGCCAGGAAGGTGTCGACCATGGTCTCGGTGCGGCGCAGTTCGGCCCGGGAATGCCAGTTCTCGCCGTCGCGGGCGGTGGGGTCGACCTTCTTCCACGCCTTCACCAGGGCCTGCTTGACCTGGGTTTCGTTGACCTGCCCGGCCAGCGCCTGCACCAGGGTGTGCACGAGATTGCCCTTGAGGGCGTGCGGGTTCTCGCCGTCGCCGCCGCCGTGCCGTTCCAGCGCCCAGCGCAGCGGGCAGGTCTCGAGCTGGTCGACGGTGGACGGGGACAGCGAGATCATCCCGGATTCGGTGTCCCACAGCGGATTCACGGAGGAGAGTTCGGCGGTGCCGTACCAGTCGTCGGGGTGGGCGCCGCGCACCCCGGCCTGCGCCAGCCGCGCCAGCTGCCGGGCCGCGCGCATCCGGCGGGCCGGATTGGTCTCGGGATCGCAGGCGGCGGTGCGCAATTCGGCGATCAGCGCGTGCATGGCCAGGGCGCGGCCGGGGTCCACCGGCGGTGGGATCTTGCCCGGCCGGCCGTCCTCTGCATCCGCGTCCAGTTCGCCCAGGAAGCGCGAGGGCACCAGATCCTGATCCCCCGTGACGGATTCGACCGCCGTCACCAGCAGCGATCGCCGCGCCCTGCTACACGCCACCAGCAGCAGTCGCCGTTCCTCGGCCAGCAGCGGCGCGGAACGGCTCACCTTCTCGCCCGCACCACCGACGCCGGCGAGCAGATCCACCAGTTCCTCGACACCCAGGAGCGTGCCCCGCAACCGCAGGTCCGGCCAGATGCCCTCCTGCACCGCCGCCACCGCCACGGTGTCCCATTCCCGCCCGGCCGCCGCGTGCGCACTGCAGATGGTCACAGCTTCACCGGGATCGGTGATCGGCGCGTTGTCCTGCGGAATCACCTGCTGCTCCAGGTATTCCACGAAGCCCTCGATAGTGGCCCGTGGCAGCCGATCCACGTACGCCGCGGCCGCCTCGAACAGACCGACCACCGCGTCCAGGTCCCGATCGGCCTGCATCCCGCCCGCGCCCCCGCGCTCGGACTGGCCCGTCCACCGCCGCTCCAGCGTGGACGCCGTCCACACCCCCCACATCACGTCCTCGAGCCCACCGCTTTCGCGCCGCACCTTCCGGGCCCGCCCCAGCGCCTTGAGCACCCGCCGCAAAGGCGCGGCCTCCACCGTGGTGAGCTTCTCGAGCACCACTCGATTCCCGGTACCCACCAGCAGGTCCCGCAGAATCTCCGCCGACGACCGGTCGAGGTCGGCGAAACGGTCGGTGCCGTCGAAGGATTCCGCAACAGCCGAATTCGTTTCCACGGCAAGGGCTCCGGCGGTTTCGACCGCGTCGGCCTCAGCGACGGAAGGTTCCGGGTAGCCCAGCTCCATGACGGTGCGCCGGATGCCGCGGCGCAGTCGCCGCAGGCTGATCTGGTCCGCGCCGCCGAGCGGTCCCGCGAGCAGGTCGAGCGCGTCGTCGGCGGTGAAGGCGATCGGCCGCGGATGCCGCACCGCAGTAGGATCACCGGCGGTTACGGCCCGCAGCGCCAACAGCATCCACGCCGCGCCCCGCCGCCGCGCGAGCGGCACGTCGGCGGGTGGCTGCCGGACGGGAACCCCCGCGGCCAGCAGAGCGCGGCGCAGCGGGGCCAGTGACAGCGGCACCGACCGGACGATCACCGCCATGCGGGACCAGCGCACGCCGTGGGTGAGGTGGGCGCGCCTCAGGTGGTCGGCGATCAGCGCCGCCTCCTTGGCGGGGGTGGTGAGCACCTGCACCCGCACCTCACCCTCGAGTTGCGCAGTATCCCAGTGGGTCTCGTCGACACCGGCGGGCGCGGAAGGCTGCGCGCGGTGGATCGCGGAGCCGGGCAGCCGGGAGGCGATGCGGTCGGCTACTTCCTGGACAGCGCGGGTGGAACGGTGGTTGCGGCGAAGGATGATTCGACGGTCGGCGGGGGCGTCGGGGGTGGCGGCGAAGCGGGAGTCGGCGCCGCGGAAGGTGTAGACGGATTGGTCGGGGTCGGCGGCGATGACGGTGGTGGCGGTGCCGGAGCCGAGCAGGCGGATCAGCTGGGCGGCATGGGGATCGAGGTGCTGGGCGTCGTCGACGAGGATGCAGCGCAGTCGATCACGTTCGGCGGCAAGGAGTTCCGGATCGACGTGGAAGGCCTCGAGCGCGGCGGTGACGAGTTCGGCGGCGTCGAGGGCGGGGGCGCTGGCCTCGGGCACGTCCATGCCGACCGACCAGCGCAGCATCATGATCTGCTCGTAGCGTTCGGCGAAATAGCCGGCGGCGACCCATTCGGGATGGCGGTGGCGGCGGCCGAGCTCGATCAGATCCTCGGGTCCCAGACCGCGTTCGGTGGCCCGCAACATGAGGTCCCGCAATTGTTCGGCGAACCCGGCCGCGGTGAGTGCCGGATGCAGCCGTTCGGGCCAGCCGAGCGCGCCGTCGGCGACGTCGCCGCGCAGCAATTCGCGAATGACGATGTCCTGCTCGGATCCGGTGAGCAGGCGCGGCGGCGGGTTGCCGTTGGCGGCCGCGAACGAACGCAGCAGGCCGAACGCGTAGGAGTGGAGGGTCCGCACCAGCGGGCCGCGGGTCGCGCCGGGCACGCCGTCCACGACCGAGCCGTCATCGGCTGGATCGAAGGCCGCCCGGTCCGCGGCCGAATAGCCGGATGCGCCGTAGGCCGCCGCCGGAGCCGCGGCGGCGACGCGGGCGGTGATGGCGGCGCGCACGTCGGTGGCCGCTCGCTTGGTGTAGGTGAGCACCAGCACCGATTCCGGCGGAACCCCGGCCAGGATGCGGGTGGCGGCCAGGTCGGCGAGCAGCGCGGTCTTCCCGGTACCGGGTCCGCCGAGCACCTGCCAGGGCGCCCAGCCGGGGTCGGCGCCGAGCTCGTCGAAGAGCGGCCGGAGGGCGGGGTCCCACTCCCGGGGGAGCGTTTCCGCCTCGGCCCGGCGCACCAATTGCACCGAGCTATCCGATCGCATCACGTCGGCTATTTCAACAGACCGCCCCGACAGTTTTCGTTTGCCATGAGTTGTCCGTGCCGACGGTCACATTCGATGCGCCGTTCATGATCATGGTCCGCGATTCGCCGCTAGCGACGCAGGCAGCAGAATGGGCGGTGTGGTGGAGCTTCATACTCATCGTTTCGGTCCCCCGACCGGTCCGGTCGTGCTGGCGTTGCACGGGTTGACGGGCCACGGCCGGCGCTGGCAGATCCTGGCCGACGATCATCTCCCCGACGTCCGGATCATCGCACCGGATCTGCGCGGGCACGGGAGGTCGCCCGGCGTGCCGCCGTGGGATTTCGAGACGCTGGTCGATGATCTCGCCGCGTTGCTGGAGTGCGAGACCAGCGAACCGGTGGTGGTGGTCGGGCATTCGTTCGGCGGCGCGATCGGGGTGCACCTGGCGCGGCGGCGGCCGGAGCTGGTGCGCGGGCTGGTGCTGCTGGATCCGGCGCTGGGCCTCGACCCCGACCGGATGCTGAGCATCGCGAGTTCGACGCTGACGTCCCCGGATTACGCGGACGTCGAGCAGGCTCGCTTCGACAAGCTCGAGACCGCCTGGGGTGAGCTCGATCCCGCGGTGCTCGAGGCCGAGCTGGCCGAGCATCTGGTGCCCACGGCCGACGGCCGGGTGGGGTGGCGGGTGACGATGCCCGCGATCATCGCCTTCTGGGGCGAGATCGCCCGCGATTTCGTGCTGCCGCCGGCGACGCTGCCCACGGTGCTGGTGCAGGCGATGAAGGTGGATCCGCCGCTGGTGTCCCCCGCGTTCCGGGCGGCGCTCACCGAGCACCTGGGCGACCGGCTCACGGTGCTGGAATTCGACTGCGACCACATGGTGCCCCAGGCCCGGCCCGCGCGAACCGCGGAACTGGTCCGCGGGCTGCTCTGAGCCCAGAGGAAGGCGTGACATGGCGACCACCGATGCCGAGGTCGAGCGGGTGCGGGAGCTGGTCGCGGCGATCCCGCCCGGCCGGGTAGCCACCTACGGCGATATCGCGGCCGCGGCGGGGTTGTCCACGCCGCGCACGGTCGGCTGGATCATGCGCACCGATTCCGCGGATCTGCCGTGGCATCGGGTGCTGCGCGCAAACGGCACGCCCGCACCACATTTGGCGCATCGGCAGCTGGCACAGCTGGCCGCCGAGGGCTGTCCGCTGAACGGGGACCGGGTGGACCTGTCCCGGGCGCGCGTCCATTGGGACCCGTCTCTCGGCCGGTTCGCCGAAAGCTGATACCGGTCACCCCGGCCGCCGGTTACCGTGGAGATATGTCCACCCGGCTGGCGCGCGTGGTGTTCGATGCGGAGCGACCCGTTATGGTCGCCCGCTTCTGGGCCGCGCTGCTGAACTGGGAGGTGATGGTGGACCGGCCCGGGGAGGTCGATATCGCCGCGCCGGACCCGGACGGGCCGGACGTGGCGCTCACCTTCCTCCCCGCGCGGCGGGCCAAGACGGCGCGGAACCGTATTCACCTGGATCTGTGCAGCCGCTCCCTGGACCAACAGGGGGTGCTGGTGGACCGGGCACTGTCCCTGGGCGCCCGGCGGCTGGACATCGGTCAGGGCGTGGTGCCCTGGACCGTGCTGGCCGATCCCGAGGGCAACGAGTTCTGCGTGCTGGAGCCCCGGGAGCAATACGTCGACACCGGATCGGTGGCGGCGATCGTGGTCGATACCCGGGATCCGTTGCGGCTGGCCGAGTTCTGGTCGGCGGCCTCGGGCTGGCAACTCACCCACCAGACCTCTCGCTACGCGGGAATCCGGGCGGCCACCGGGCTGGGCCCGTGGCTGGAATTCCTGCGTTCGCCGCAGGCGCTGGGCGAGCACGGGCGCCTGCATCTGGATCTCGTCGCCTTCCCCTCCGACGATCCCGCCGAGGAGACGGCCCGGTTGCGGGCCGCGGGCGCGGTTCCGGTCGACCGCGAGACGGCGCCCGGCGGGGATTCGCCGGTGGGTGCGCCGGTGGCGGTGCTGGCCGATCCGGAGACCAATGAATTCTGTCTCTTACAAGCAACAATCGACTGAAAAACTCCGGCCGGATCGGCGTAATTGCCGGGCCGGACGGCCGTCAGGCCGCGCCGCGTTCGAAGCGCCGGCGCTCGCGCGGCGAGAGTCCGCCCCAGATGCCGAAACGCTGATCGTGGCTGAGCGCGTAATCGAGGCATTCCTTCTTCACATCGCACGAGGAGCAAATGCGCTTGGCCTCGCGGGTGGAGCCGCCCTTGTCGGGAAAGAATGCTTCGGGATCGGTTTGGGTGCACAGCGCCTGCTGGTGCCAGGATTCCGAGTCGGCGCCGTCGCGGCGGGCGAGAGATTCGAACATGGCGTCGAAATTGGTGAAAAGCAGTTTCACTATCCTCATCCCTTCAATACAAGTATCAGAAAGAAAAACGCGCGGTATGTTTACACGCGACCCATGCCGCAGTCACCACTGACCGCCGCCAACCGGGCCTGTTCACCATTGACGAAGATGCGACGGGCGTGCACCGCTGCCGGCGCACCGGACCACGGCGCGAGCGAGGTGGTGAACATGAGTTCGCACCAGCTCAATGCCGGGACCTCGCCGCCGCAGAGGGTATTCAGCAGAGAGAGTTCCTGATCGCTGTCATTCCAGGCGGCGAACAGCCATGAGGCGTCCAACCGGCCCAGGAATTCCTCGGCGTCTTCCGGAACGCCCAGCGGGGCATCCACGGCCAGGTGGACGACCGCGGCGATCGCGTGACGCATCCGGGCGTCGAGGCCGACCCCGTCGTGCAGCAAGAGGCCTTCGAGCGACTCCCGCAATCCCGCGCCGCGATCGATCCGGAAGTCGTTCCGTCGCGCTGCGGTGGTGACGTCGAACATTTGTTTCCTCCCTTGAAATTGCGCTTGTCCCAAAAGCGCCATGCGCTGATTTAAAAGGCCCCGTGATCTTGTTGTCCAGTTTTGAGGCAATCTGGGGCAAACCCCTAGCAGTACTGACACTGGCCAGTGTGGGTACCCGCCGGGAACCGCACCGCAGGGTGCCTGGCACCACGCGGGCAAACATATAGGGAGCGGCGTGTTCCGCCGTTTATGGTCTGACCATGCCTTATGTGCGATCAGGTTCAGCAACAGTGCATTACACCTCCAGCCAGGTCAGCGGCCCCACGCTGCTGCTCGCCCATGGATTCTTCATGGACGAGTCCATGTTCGAGCCCATGCGCGAATCCCTGGCAGCCGCCGGTATCAATCTCGTAACGGTCGACGCGCGCTGCCATGGACGGACGCAGTCACCCGATGGCGAACCGTTCAGCTATTGGGATCTGGCCGCCGATGGATTGGCGGTACTGGACGAACTCGGAATCGAGCAGGCGGTCGTCGGCGGAATGAGCCAGGGGGGCTACTCCGTATTGCGCATGGCTTTGCTGGCCCCTGAACGCATCCAGGGCCTCGCGTTGATCGATACCGAGGCCACCGCGTGCACCCCGGCCGAATTGGCCTACTATCGCGAATTCTTCGAACGCTGGTCCGGGACCGAGCCGCTGGCCCCACTGGTGGCCGAATTGGCACCGCAGCTCATCGGCGGCACGGATCCGCGGCTGTGGCGCGCCTGGACCAGTCGCTGGTACAGCTCCGACCGCAACGGCATCATGCCGGCCGCCCGCTGCCTGATGGACCGCAGATCGGTGCTCCATCGACTATCGGAGATCACCGCACCCGCCCTGGTCGTGCGCGGCAGCCACGACAGCAACAGCACATCCCAGAAGTCCGAGGCGCTGACCGCCGGCCTGCCCGGCGCCGACGGCGTCGTCACCATCCCCGGCGCGGGACACGGTGCGGCCTGGACCCACCCGGAAGTGGTTGCGCCACTGTTGATCCGGCTGGTCGAACAGTCCACCGCGCGCCGCGAGAGCAAGCTGACGCGGGCCCTGTCCACACCGTTGCCGATGGTCCGCGGCGAGCGCGGGATGCGCGCCGAGCGCGAGATTCAGGCCGCGCAGTAACCGGTCGCGCTAGTCGAGTTCGCAGCAGCCCTGGGGGCCGTGCCCATGGCGGTCACGGCCGGCCGGTTCCCTCGTCGAGAGCGGCCTCACCGAACCCGGCTCCGGCCTCGTGCCAGCTCGGAATGCCGAGGAAGATCTGGATCTGGCTGGGGTAGGCGGCGTTGAAGACGCTGAACAGCTGTACCGCGATGTCGAAGCGCCGGCCGCTGTCGCGTTCGCGCAGGCGCATGGTGGCGCGGGGCCGTCCGTAGGCGGCGATGCCCTCGTCCCACATTTCCCGGAAAAGTCCGAAACGTCCGAGTTCCGCAAGGAATTCAACCGACCAGGCGGTATCTCCTGAGCTCGCGATCAGCCCGCGCAGCCAGTGCACGGTCAGCCGGACCTCTTCCTCCCACTCGACCATCACCCCGCGTGCGGCCTCGTTGCCCAGGAACCAGCGCAGAATATTGGTGTCGCGCTCCAGCCCCGGGAATGCCCGGGCATAGCTTTCGTTGCACGCCAGCACATTCCAGCGCGTATCGACGTAGGCGGCCAGGTTCGGCTCGTGCAGATCGAGCGCCCGGCGCATGTCGTCGGTGATTTCGGCGCGCAGTTGTTCCACCGAGGGGAATTCGCTCACGCCGAGTCCGGCCAGATCGAGCAGATGGCGGCGCTCGACGGCGGACAGCGGGGTTATTCGATCCAGATAGCGCAGCAGCGCGTCCACCACCTCACGGGTGGGGTGGCCACGATCGCCCTTCTCCAAATGGCTGATGTAGCTGGCGCTCACGCCGGCGTTGAAGGCAAGACGTTCGCGTGATACGCCCCGGGCATCGCGCAACCGGCGCAGCAGCAGTCCGAAAGTCGGCGGCTTCAGATCGTCCGAGTCCCTATCCGGTTTCACGCCCAGCACCACGCCGTTCCCTCTCCACAAACACTCAGCAAACCAACCTTCATCGCTCTGAGTCCTCCTGGTTCCGGACAGTGGGACCCGGTGTGACGCCTGGTGCGAACTGTGACGAACGCCGCATACTCCGCCAGTTCTCGACTCGGATACTGCCATATGCGATTGTTCCGAAGGTTAAAACAAGACCATTTCTACTATGTGTCGTGCCACATCTCATAACGTAACGACTATCGGCAATTGCTTAGCAAGCGCAGGTTTCCGGCGCGCCCGACAGACCTTCAACAGCCTGCCACTACGATCTTCAACCATGCGCTCCGAGCCACCGACACTCCCCCGCCCCGGACGGGGATCGTGACACCCGTCGACGCCATCGTGCTGGCCGGTGGAAAGGCCAGCCGAATGGGCGGCGTGGACAAGCCCGCCCTGGTCGTGGGCGGTCAGTCCATGCTCGACGCGGCGCTCACGGCGGTCGTCGGCTGCACGCGCACCGTGGTGGTGGGACCGCACCGGCCCGAGCTGCCGCCGGAAGTCCTTCAGGCACAGGAGATACCGGCCGGCGCGGGCCCCGTCGCGGCCATCGCCGCAGGTCTGGGCGCACTGGCCGGCTGCGAGTTCCCGGCCGGGCTGATCGTGGTGCTGGCCGCCGACATGCCGTTCCTCACCGCCGCGGCGATCGATGAACTGCTGTCCCACGCAAGGGAATCCGGGAGCGACGCGGTGTTCGCCGCGGACGCCTCGGGCCGCCCCCAGTACCTGGTCGGCGTGTGGCGCCGAGCCGCGCTGGACGCGGCGCTGAAAGCCCTGGACTCCCTGGTGAATCGGCCGATGAAGGCGCTGGTGCCGGTGGACACCGCCATGGTGGCGCTGCCCGGGGTCGAGGATTGCGACACTCCCGAGGATGTGCGCCGGGCTCGCACCGGGGCCGCCCGCGCGGCCGAACCGCTGTGGCTCGACGAGGCCCGGGATGTGCTGCGCACGAGCATCTCCCCGCTGCCGGCGCGCCGCGCGACCCTGCGATCGGTGCGCGGGGCCACCCTGGCGGCCCCGCTGCGCGCAGCGGATGCGCTGCCGCGCTTCGACGTTTCGGCCATGGACGGGTACGCGGTCAGCGGCGACGGGCCCTGGCAGCTGCGCCGCGATATCGGCTTCGCCGGCGGCGAGCGGCCGGTGGGCCTGCTCGACGGCGAAGCGGTGCGGATCGCGACCGGCGCGCACGTGCCCGACGGCACCAGTTCGGTGGTGCGGGACGAGTTCGTCCGCATCGATGCCGAGGGCACGCTGTATCGCCTGCCGGACACGCCCATTCGCGAGGATGTGCGCCGCCGCGGCGAATACTGGCTGCCCGGTGACGAAGTCGCGCCCGCCGGTACCCCGGTGAACGCGGCGCTGATCTCGGTGGCCGCCAGCGCGGAGGTCGCGGCGGCGTCCGTGCGCGGCCCCGTGCGTGCCCGAATCGTCATGACCGGCGACGAGATTCGCGGGGAGGGCCCGTTGCACACCGGCCAGACCCGCGACGCGATCGGTCCGGTGCTGCCCGACATCCTGGCCTGGTACGGCGTGTCGACCATCGATCGGGTGCATCTGCGGGACTCCGAGAACGCCTTCGACGAGGTGCTGGCCGCGGCCGCCGACTGCGATCTGCTCGTCATCGTGGGCGCCACCGGCGGCGGTGCGGCCGATCAGCTGCGGTCGGCCCTGGACCGGACCGAGGCCACCATGCTGCTGCGCCGCCTGCGGCTGCGCCCCGGCGGCTCCACGGTGGCCGCCCAACTGGATTCCGGCACAGTCGTTCTGGGCTTGCCCGGCAACCCGTTCGCGGCCATCGGCACCCTGCTGGCCCTGATCGGCGCGACCGTGGAAGCCATGACGGGCGCGAAGCCGGGCCGCAAGATCCTGGGCCCGCTCGCCAACGCGAGCGAGCTGACCGCGCCCGTGGCCCGCATCGTCCCGGCCCGCGCGCTGCCCGGCGGCGGCTTCCACGGCGATCTGCGCCTGCACACGGCCCACCTGGCCGACCTGCTGGACCGTGACGGCCTGGTGGTGGTCCCCGCCGACGCCGTCGACGGGGACCTCGCGGAGTTCATCCCGCTGCGCGGCTGAGCCGACGCGGATCGGGCGATCCTGAACTTGCATCTGATACACGTACCGCATCCAAGGTAGGGGTCGCCGGACACAGCAGAACCGCTGCACTCCAACGGATATGCAGCGGGGACGCGGTATCGGGACCGAGGGTGACAGGGTCAGCCGGGCAATCCGAGAATCGTCAGCAGTTGTCCCGGATAGGACGCGCCGTCGATCCGCCCGGTCTGGGCGAAAGCCCGGCGGCGGGCGCCGGTCACCGGATTGCGCATATGGAGGGTGAAGACGTGCGGCGCGAACGCCACGCCGCCCTCGGACCAGGCGTACCGGAAATTCGGGAATTCTCCGAGTTCCCGGATGAGGTCCGCGAATCCGTCGGCATTACCCGACCGGCCGATCAATGCGCGCATCCAGCGCGCGATCAACCGGGCGTCGGACTCCCAGTTGACCATCACTTTGGTCGCCAGCTCATTGCCGAAGAACCAGCGCAGCATATTGCCGTGCTCGGACAGGCCCGGGAACGCGTCTTTCCACGCGTCATTGGTGGCCAGCAGGTTGGACCGGGTGTCCATCAGGGCGGCCATATTGGGGTTGTGCAGTTCCAGGGTCCGGGTCATCTCCGGTGTCACGGCCCGGCGCAGCTCCGCCACGGAGGGGAAGTCACCTGCTCCCAGGCCCGCGAGGTCGTCCAGCTGGCGACGGTCCGCGGTGGAGAGCGGGACCAGCCGGTCCAGATAGCGGGTCAGCGCGGTGACCACTTCCCGGGTCGGGTTGCCGCGGTCGCCCTTCTCCAGATGTGTTATGTAACTTGCGCTTACACCGGCGTTGAATGCCAGGCGTTCGCGGGAAACACCACGATTGTCACGCAGTCGCCGCAACAGGTTTCCGAAAGTGGGTGCTTCGAGTTCCTGAAAATCCTGTCCGCATACCGCTCTCGCGCCCACTGGTTCCCTCCTCAACGGAATCCTGGCGGCCCACCTTGCCTCCCCATGGAGGCAACGCCGAGATCTCCTTCTGGACGGATACTTACACAGATCCGGATACGAACTGGTCAGCGCGGCAAATCCAATCAGTATCTCCCGATACTCCTATTGGTATACCTTTCGGCGTCGCTCTGGATCTACGGCGGAGAGTGTGCTTTCCAACTTACCCCCGTGCCCCCGAAACCAGGGGCACTCGCGCGGAAAGGTCCTCCGCCGGCCGAGAACGAGCCGGATCCGGGGCCGGAACGGCGTCGAGCAGACGGCGCGTGTACTCCGCGCTCGGGGCCCGGAAGACGGTCTCGACCGGCCCGGATTCGACCATACGCCCTTCCCGCAACACCAACACCCGATCGGCCACCTGATGTACGACGGCGAGGTCGTGACTGATGAACAGGCAGGCGAATCCGTACTCGGCGCGCAAGTCCGCGAACAGATCCAGCACCCGCGCCTGCACGGACACGTCCAGTGCGCTGGTGGGCTCGTCGGCCACCAGCAGGCGGGGCGCCAGGGCCAGCGCCCGGGCCAGCGCCACCCGCTGGCGTTGACCGCCGGACAGTTCGCCCGGGCGCCGGGTGGCGTAGTCGCGGGGCAGCCGCACGGATTCGAGCAGGCCGCCGACCTTGGCGCGCAGTAGGGCGCCCGAGGCCACCCGGTGCACGCGCAGCGGCTCTCCGATCGAATCCTCCAGGGTGCGGCGCGGATCCAGTGAGGCGGTTACGTCCTGATGCACCAGGGCCACATGCTTACGCAGGCCACGCAGTTCACGCTGGGAGAGTCCGGTGAGTGGAACGCCCTGCAGCACCACCTCTCCCGCCGCGGCGGGCACCAGGCCGAGTGCGGTGCGGCCCAGAGTGCTCTTCCCCGAACCGGATTCCCCGACCAGGCCGACCACCTCGCGGGGCGCCAGGGTCAATGACACGTCTTGCAATGCTTGGAACTGCTTGCCGTGGCGGCGGTAGACCACCGAGAGATCGCGGATACGCAGCACCGGCTCGGGTTCGGTGACCGGCTCCCGCGATTCGGCGGGCGACGCGGGCTCCGAGGTCACCGATTCGGCGATGTCCCCCGGCAACTCTGGGACCGCGGCCAGCAGTTCTCGCGTGTACTCCTCGCGTGGATTCGCGAAAAGCTCGCGGACCGGCTGGGTTTCGACCACCTCCCCGCGCGCATGACCACCACCCGATCGGCGATGGCGGCGACCACGCCCAGGTTGTGGGTGATGAACAGGATCGCGGTGTTGTTGCGACGCTGCAGGTCCTGGAGCAGGCGCAGGATTTCGGCCTGCACAGTGACGTCGAGGGCGGTGGTCGGCTCGTCGGCGATGAGCAGGTCCGGATCGCCGGAGAGGGCCAGTGCGATGACCACCCGCTGCTTCTGGCCGCCGGAGAGCTGGTGCGGATACCAGTCGACCCGCTTGTCCGGCTCCGGAATGTCGACCAGGCCCAGCAACTCGATGGCGCGGGCGCGGGCCTGCGCTCGACCGATCGGCCGGTGCGCGCGCAGGGCCTCGATGATCTGACTGCCGATGCGGCGCACCGGGTTCAGGGCGGTCTGCGGTTCCTGGAAGACCATCGCGGCCCGGGTGCCGCGCAGCGGACGCAGGTCGTTGTCGGTGGCGCCGATGATCTCGGTGTCGTCGAGCCGTATCGATCCGGTGGCGGTCGCGCCGGCGGGCAGCAGCCCGAGCACGGCGCGGGCGGTGAGCGACTTGCCGGAGCCGGATTCGCCCACCAGCGCGACGGTTTCGCCGCGCGCCACCTGGACATCCACCCCGCGCACGACGGTGCGGGCCGCGAATCGCACGGCCAGGTCGCGAATGTCGAGCAGGGTCTCGCCGGTCATATCGCCCTCCGGGCACGGCCCAGAGCCTGGGCGATCAACAGGAATCCGAGGGTCAGCGCCGACACCACCAGCAGCGGGCCGACCGCCATGGCGGGATTGGCATCCAGATTGCGGGTGGACTCGGCGATGATCGACCCCAGTGACGGGTCCGGCGGCCGCACCCCGATGCCGATGAAACTCATGGCGCTGTCCACGAACACGGCCAGCGAGAGCGACAGCGCCAACTGCACCCCGAGCGGTTCGATCACGTTGGGCAGCACGTGTTTGCGCAGCGTCCACCCGGTGCTCGCGCCGATCACGGTGGCGGCCTCCACGAACGGCTGTTCACGCACCGCAAGCACGGCCGTGCGGATCTGCCTGCCGAAGATGGGGATCTCCGCCGCGATGATCACGATGGCGACCGCGTGCGCGCCGGGCCCGGTGACCGCGGTGAGCGCGATCGCGAAAATGAGCGCCGGAAACGCCAGGATCAAGTCGAACAGTCGCTGCGCCAACACATCCGCGACCGGATTGACGGTCGCCACCAGCCCGACGACCGACCCCAGCGCCGCACCGGCGGGCACCGCCAGGAAGGCGATGAGCAGATCCACCCGAATCCCGTACAGCATGCGGGTGAACACATCACGATTGAGATGATCGGTCCCCAGCCAATGCTCGCCGCTGGGCCCCAGCAGATTGGCCCCCGGAATCTGCTCCAGCGGGCCGTAATTCGTGAGCACGCCTGCGGCCAGCGCCGCAAGAGTGATCACCGCGATCAGCAGCAACCCGGCCAGCCCTTGCCCGTGCGCCAGCGCACGCAACCCGGAGCGCCGTGGATTCGACTCACGTACGGGCGTTTCCGCCGCCGCCTTGTCCCCAGCACCGGCCTCGGGTACGGCACCGCCGAGCAGCTCAGGCGCGGTCGCCGCGGCCGGCTCGGCCGCGGTAGGCGGTTCCGTTGCGGTCGCGGTAGGCGGTTCCGTTGCGGTGGTCGTGGACAGTTTTGTCGTGGTCCCCACGAGTGGCCGGCCGGCGTCACCGCGGAGTTCGGACGCGGTGTCGGTGGACGGTTGGGTGGGGGCGATGAGATCGCTCATGCGCGGCCTCCGATGCGGATGCGGGGGTCGAGGTAGGCGTGGGCGATGTCGGTGGTCAGTTGGATGGTCACGAATACCGCTACCGAGAACAGGAGCAGGGCCTGGACCACCGGGTAGTCGCGGCGGTTGATGCCCTCTTCGATGAGGCGTCCGATGCCCGGCCAGGCGAAGGCGGCTTCCACCAGTACGGCGCCGCCCAGCAGGTTGCCGGTTTGGATGCCGAGGGTGGTGAGCATGGTGGGGAGCGCGTTGCGGAGGGCGTTGTGGGTGACGATGCGGCGGCGCGGGATGCCCAGGGCGCGGGCGGTCAGGACGTAGGGCTTGGCGAGTTCGGTGCGTAGCGCCTCGGTGAGGAAGCGGGTCAGTGCGGCCGCCACCGGCAGGCCGAGGCAGGTCGCGGGTAGCAGCAGGTATTGGACGGCGATATCGGGGCGGGCGACGAACCCGTCCGGTGGCAGCCCGCCGGCGGGCAGGACGGGAATCGCGACGGCGAACACCAGCACCAGCAGGACGCCGGTCACGAACACCGGGATCGCGACGGTCACCGTGTTGGCGGCGGCCACGATCGCGTTGAGCCAGCGCCGATCCCACAGCACCGACGACACCGACACCACCAGGCTGACGGTGACCGCAAGCAGCAGCGCGGCTCCCGCAAGAATCAGCGTGTTGGACAAGCCGCGGCCGATGAGATCGGAGATCTGGCCGCCGATCAGGTAGGAGCGCCCCAGGTCCCCGGTCACCACGCCGCGCAGCCACGACAGGTACTGCGCCGGAATGGATCGATCCAATCCGAGCTGATGCCGGATGGCCGCAACGGTTTCCGGTGAGGCGTCGGCTCCGGCGAGGATGGTCGCCGGGTCGCCGGGCACCAGCCGCAGCAGCAGGAAGATCAGGACCGAGGCGCCGAACAGCACGGCCAGCGCGGACGGCACCCGGCGCAGCAGGTAGGCGGTCATGCCAGGAACGCCTCGGTCAATGCCAGTTCGCGGCGTTTGGTCCAGTTGAAGCCGTGCAGTTTCCGGGTTGCCGACCCCTGCGAGTATCGGACGCCGATCTCGATGAGGAACAGGCTGTCCAGCAGCTGATCGCTCAACGCCTGGTAGGCGCGGACGGCGTCCGGGCCGGTGCTCTGGGGCAGCTGCCAGGCGGCGTCGGCGGCCGCCACGTAGGCGGGGGATTCGAAGTGGGAGGCGTTCTTCCGGGCGTTGAACGGGTAGGCGCTGACCGTGAGGGTGGACGGCACGAACTGCGCCCACGAGTGGTCGGTGATCCACAGGCCCGGGAACTGTGCGCCGATCAGCTGTTTGACGAAGGTGGCGTTGTCGGTGGGCGTGAGTTCCACCTCGATACCGACCTCGGCGAGGTTGGCCTGCACGATCTGCGCGGTCGCCTCGTACGCGGACAGGGCGGTGTTGTAGGTGAGCGGGATCTTCGGCGGCTTGGGCAACTGCGCCAGGATCTGCTTGGCCTTGGCCACATCTCGCGAGTACCGGGTGTTGCGGGCGGCGTCGAAGGCGGGAGAGTTCTTGGGCCACGGCAGGTTCGCGGCGTAGCCGGCGCCGCGGAACACCTCGGCGATGATGCGTTCCCGGTCGACTGAGTAGGCGATGGCCTGCCGCAGCCGCACGTCCGACAGCACCGGGTCCGCGACGTTCGCGCCGACGTAGATCTCGATCTCGGCGCCTTCGTAGGTGATGACGCGGTAGCCGTCGGTCTTGGCGAGGTTCTCGTTGTCGCGGTAGGTGACGCCGTCGGCGAGGTGGATCTGCCCGGTCTTGAGGGCGTTCAGCTGCGCCTGGTTGTCGGGGATGATGGTGATCTCGACGCGGTCCAGGTAGGGGCGGTCCGGCACCCAGTAGTTCGGGTTCTTCTCGAACACCAACTGCTGGTTGGGGATTCGCTGCGTGAATCGGAACGGGCCGGTGCCGACGATCTTCTCTCCGGTGCCGAGCTGATCGATCGATTCACTGTCGAGGATCGGCACCGTGTCGAGCAGGTCGAACAGGTTGCTGAGCGGGTGTGCGAGGGTCAGCGTGACGCGGTGCGGGTCGCTGCTGTCGATGCCGGTGACCGCGGCGGCCGTGCTCTTGAGCTGCCCCGACCATTTGGGGTCGGCGTAGGTGCGAAGCGAGAACTCCACATCCTTGGAGGTGAAGGGCCGTCCACTGTGGAATTTCACGTCGTCGCGCAGGTCCAGGGTGATGGACTTGCCGTCGGGTGCGACGGTCCAGCTCTTGGCGAGCAGCGGCTGCGGTTCGAATTTGTCGTGCGGGTACCGCACCAGGGTTTCGAAGACCAGGCCGACCACGTACGGCGTGGTGCCGGTGTTGGTGAGCAGGTTGGCGGGGACGAGGTCCACGACCACGCCGTACTTCAGGGTTCCGCCGCGCACGGGTTGCGCGTTGTCGTCGCCGCCACGCTGCTGGCTCACCGCCGAGGTGCAGGCGGCCAGCGCCCCGCCACCGAAGATCGCCAGGGCGGCGACGGCCGAACCGCGCAGGAAGTTACGGCGGTGGAGATCGCCGGGGGACGAATTCATGGGGAAATCCTCGAGTGTGGACCGGGCCTGGATTGTGTGCGGCGACGCTATCCGCGCATGCATGACGGATCACCGGTTGCACGCAGCCAGAGTGAAACCCTGGCCGCCGGCCGGGCCTGCGGCCTTTGCTGGGGACCATGTCAGTCCCCGACAATGCCCGTGGTTATGAGAGTTTCGCCGGTGAGATCGGCCGCACCACCGCCGATTCCACGCCGGAATGGCAGTATCCGCCCGTCGCGCCGGCCGGTGCGCCCAACGTCGTCGTGGTGCTGGTCGACGATATGGGCTTCAGCGATATCGGCCCCTTCGGATCGGAGATCGAGACGCCAGTCCTGGATCGGCTGGCCGCGAATGGGTTGCGGCTCACCAACTTCCACACCACGCCGCTGTGCTCACCGTCGCGGGCGGCGCTGCTGACCGGAATCAATTCCCACCGCGCGGGTTTCGGGTTCGTAGCCAACGCGGATCCCGGCTATCCGGGGCTGCGATTGGAGCTGGCCGACGATGTGCTGACACTCCCGGAAATCCTGCGCGCCAACGGTTATGCCACGTACCGCGGTCGGCAAATGGCATCTGGTGCGCGATGCCACGCTGCACCCTGCGGCATCACGTGATTCCTGGCCGACGCAGCGCGGATTCGACCGGTATTACGGCTCTTTGGAGGGGTTGAACTCCTTCTACTACCCGAATCAGCTGGTCTCGGACAACTCACCGGTGGATATCGAGGAGTATCCGGAGGGGTACTACCTCACCGACGACTACACCGATCGCGCCGTCGGATATCTCAAGGAGCTGCGCGCCCACGACGCGAACAAGCCGTTCTTCCTGTACTTCGCGCACACCGCGATGCACGGGCCGCTGCAGGCCAAGCCGGAGGACCAAGCCAAGTATCGCGGGAAGTACCGCGAGGGCTGGGATCGACTGCGGCAGAGCCGGTTCGCCTCCCAGCTCGCGCAGGGATTGTTCCCACCCGGAACACAACAGAAGCCGCGCAACACCGAACCGGGTTACGAAGCGCAGGAATGGGATTCGCTGACCGATGAGCAGCGGTCACGGTTCGAGCGCTACATGGAGGTGTACGCCGGCATGGTCGACAGCATCGACCAGAGTCTCGGCCGCATCGTGGACACCCTCGAACAGTTCGGGGAGCTGGACAACACCATCATCGTGTTCACCTCCGACAACGGCGGCACCGCGGAGGGCGGACCGGAGGGCACCCGCACCTATTTCGCGCAGTTCGCGCAGGTCGATGAGCCCGACTGGGAGCGCGACGTCCCGCACGACGACGAGCTGATCGGCACCGCCAAGCTCGGTGTCCACTATCCGCGCGGGTGGGGGCAGGCCTCGAACACGCCGTTCCGGTTCTACAAGGGGCAGACCTTCGCGGGCGGGGTCCGGGTGCCGTTCGTGCTGTCCTGGCCGCGCGGGCTGCCGCGCACGGAGAGCGACAGCGGTGTCCGGCAGGAGTACGTCTACATCACCGATCTGGCTCCGACGCTGCTGGAGTTGATCGGACTGGATCGGCTATCCGTGCGTAACGGGTTGCCTGCCAAGGAATTCGACGGTGTCTCCGCCGCTGACGTGTTGCACGATTCGTCCGCCGTCTCCCGGCACGTGGAGCAGTACTCGGAAATGACCGGGCATCGTGGTTTCTATCGTGACGGGTGGAAGCTGCTCGCCCTGCATGAGCCCGAGCGTGGGATCGACGATCCGCGTTGGCAGCTCTTCGATGTTCGGACCGATCCGACGGAGCTGCACGATCTGGCTGGGCAGTTGCCGGACAAGGTGGCTGAGCTTTCCGCTGCTTGGGACGAAGCTGCTTGGCACAATACGGTTTTTCCGTTGGTGACTCGGGAGGATCTGGGTCTGCGGCGGCCTGAGGAAGCTCGGTTGGGTGAGGCGGTTCGGATTCTTCCCGGTACTCCTACGCTGGAGCGTTATCGGTCGCAGCGGCTCATCGCTTATCGCGATTTCAGTATTGTCGTCGAGTTGGGCGGGTATCGGTGGGGTGATGAGGGGGTGCTGGTTGCCCATGGGGATCCGCTCGGGGGGTACATCTTGTACGTCGAGGATGGGCGATTGATCTTCGGGTACAACGCGTATGGGCGGTACGCGACTGTGGATGCAGGCGAGATTCCTGGCGGTAGTGGGGTTCTCACTGTGTCTGCTCGTGTTCGGCCGCGGTTGCGGTGGGATTTCGCAATTGAGATCGATGGGGTTCGGGCTGGGGAGTTGTTGGATCAGGTTCAGTTGGTGGGGATGTCGCCGTGGACCGGGATCTCGGTGGGGCTTGATGCTCGGGGGCCGGTGTCTTGGGAGCTGCGGGAGCGGTGGGGGGCGTTTCGGTACAGCGGTGAGTTGAAGGCTGTTACGTATCGGCCTGGAGCCGTTGGGGTTTCCGTGGAGGCTCAGCGGGCGTTGGATTCTGAAGCGGAGTTGATTGCCGAGTAAGGGGCAAAAGCCGAAAAGACCAAGACTGAAAAGGACCAAAAGATAAAAGACGCCTGGAGAAGGGAGAGGGGCTGGCTGGGTTGGGAGGCTCGCTCACGTTCCAGCCTCATTACGGCTCGGCCGTGGATCGGCCCGGTGTCGGGGTACAAGCACTCTGAAGTTGTCGAGGAACACACACCGTGAAGGTGCCGGGAGGGAAGAAGGTTGAGGTCGTCTCGAGTCTTTGGTCTTTGGGTCTTTGTCTCGAGAAGGTGATCCGTGCAGTCCGCGGGCCGGGATCGGCGGCTCACGGCTCCCAACTTGGCGTCAGCCCAAGTCCGGTAGGGCAGGCGAGGCGACCACACTCTATGTAGTTTTGCGCACGCCAGCAGGACACGAGCAGCACTGGTTTCACGCAGCCCGTGAGCGCCACTTTCGACAACTGGAATCGATGGCAGCGGCGATCGCCTGCCCAGCGTGATGCCTGTCGTTGACCCGGGGCGTGCCCGTGGGGTCAACACTCTTCGGAGCAATCCACCCTGTTCGACCCCGATGGGGTGAGTCCTTGCCCATCACAACGGTTTTCCAACCATCAGGGCCGTCGTTGACGAGCGCGTGGCAGTGATCGCACGCCAGAGTCAGGTTGTTGATATCGGTGGGACCGCCCTTGGCCCAGTCATTCACATGGTGCGCGGCGCACATACTGGCTGGTTGTTCACAACCCGGGCGGGTGCAGCCTTTGTCGCGGGCGATGAGTGCGAGGCGTTGGGCGCGGTTGGCGGTGCGGCGCGACCGCTGCAGGTAGAGCGGCATCCCGTCGCCGTCGAGAACCGCGATCACCGGGTGGGTGCCCTCGGCCATCTTCAGCGCTTCGTTGATCGAGATCTGGGTGCCGGTGTTGGTGGTGGCCACCCCGGTCCCGTTCTTCAGGTCGGTCAGGCTCATGGTGAGAACAACCTCGACCGGCAGGCCCCGGTGCATGCCGAGCGCGCGCATGTTCACGCCCGGCTGCATCAGGGCGAGCATGGCGTCGTGGGTGCGCTGCCCGGCATCACGACGGTCCCGACGCGCGGCGGCATCGAGGACACTGTCGGCGATGAACCCACCACTAGCCGTGGGGCTTTCGGCATCCTCGACGTTGCACATGCCGGGCCGTGCGAGCTTGGCGAACACAGCATCCAGGCACGCACGGAGTTCGGGGGTGATCCACCCTTCGATGCGGGACATCCCATCCACGCCTGGATGGCACAAGGTGATGCCCCGCCGACGGCGACGGTCGGCATCGGAAACGACCTTCCCGTCCGGATCCAGCCGGGCGAGGATGTCGCGCCCGATCTTCGGCAGGTCATCGGGCCAGCCTTCACGCGAGTAGTCGACGAGGATCTGTTCGGCTTCCGCGCGTGCTTCGGTGGGGATGTCGGTCGGGAGGTGGTCCATCACGTCCATGATGTTGCGCACGTGATCCCGCGAAATGTCACCCGCGGCAAAGGCTTCCGCCATCACCGGCAAGGCCGCCGGACGCAGGTGTCCTGAGGGTTCGAAGAATTCCCCGCAGTGGTGGGTGACCTTCACCCGGAGTGAGGCGTCGTAGCGTGAGAGTCCGAGGGCGTGCCGCAGGAACGGCACCATCTTCCCCGCACCACTGCGCGCGTGCAGTGAACGCTCTCCGGCTTCGATGATCAGCCGCGTATCCAATGCGGCCAGTTGCCGCTTGCAGGCTTCGAGCTGCTGCATCAACGCGACAACGTCTTCGTCGGAGAACTGGGTCATCGTGGAGTTCTGGATGGTTTCGGTCAGGGTCGAGACCGCGGCCGCCAGTTCAGCGATGCCACAGTCGTCGAGTGTCACCCCATTCGAATCCATGTGCTAATTCTACGCCCGCACCCCTCCCCGGGAACCCGAAATGTCCGTTCTCCCTTATTATTTCAACGAATCGACGACATTTCCTATTCTGCGAGAACGTGTTTCGGCCTTCTTAGCCTCTACCACACCCGCGACATACTCGCGACGGCGCGTGTACGAGAGCTCGTCGAAGGCCGCCCGAACCCTCCGGCAGCCAAAGCGACCGCCAGGTCTTCAGGCACAGCGACCGTGCGTTCGCCCGTGTCCCGAGCGACGGCCACCTCGACCCGGTCTCCAGGCCCCTTGCCGAGTTCGGCGCGAATGGCCTTCAGGAGTCCGAGACACGGGCCGGCGCCATGTTGGCGATGGACCCTTGATAAGGAATCCCGTCGAAAGTGGCCTGGACTGGGATTCGTCCGCCGCCTCCGAGCGCGGTGATGATGTCGGCGGGGACGGGAATGTAGGCACCGCCGCCGGTGGCGGCTTCGATGACGCCGTCGAATCGATGCATGGCCGCACGATATAGCGATCATCCAGCTATCCAAAGGTGTGTTAACAAATATTAAGTAAGCGAGAACCAACCGTTTCGGAAGCTTCACCGCCGCTGGTCCGAAACACCTTCGTGGGTACATGTTTCAGCGGCGATGGAAGGGTTTTCCCAGGTCGCGCCTCGAGGTGTGACCTCGGCCGCTACCCCTCAGTGACCGGGACATTGCGGCGATCTCACAGCTCACAATTCGGTGTCGAGCATTGTGAGCAAACCGTTTTGATGCCTCCCCGAACCTCCCTACAGTCGAGCCAGCAGCCCGGTTTTCCAGCTCGAAGGGGGCGTTATGACCATCTCGCAGAACGGACACTCGTCCGCCGATGCGCTGCTTCGACTGGGGAAGTATTTCAACCGCGGCGAAGTGTCCGGCGACATGCGCACCCTGCACAAGGTGGGTGGGCGTGAGGCCGACGAGTTCTATCGCGACCGCTGGTCCCACGACAAGGTGGTGCGGTCCACGCACGGCGTGAACTGCACCGGCTCCTGCTCCTGGAAGATCTACGTCAAGGACGGGGTCATCACCTGGGAGTCGCAGCAGACCGACTATCCGAGCGTCGGCGCCGACAAGCCGGAGTACGAACCCCGCGGATGTCCGCGTGGCGCGTCGTTCTCCTGGTACACCTACTCCCCCGCGCGAATCCGCTACCCGTACGTGCGCGGCACGCTGCTGGAGCTGTATCGCGCGGCCAAGGAGCGGTTGAAAGACCCTGTGCTCGCGTGGGAGTCCATCGTCGAGGACGCCGACAAGGCCAAGTCCTACAAGTCCGCGCGCGGTAAGGGCGGTTTCGTCCGTGCCGAGTGGTGGGAGGCCGCCGAGATCGCCGCGGCCGCGCACGTGCACACCATCAAGAAGTACGGCCCGGACCGGGTGGCGGGCTTCTCGCCGATCCCGGCCATGTCGATGGTCTCGCATGCGGTCGGCGCGCGCTTCATCTCGCTGATCGGCGGCTCGATGCTGTCGTTCTACGACTGGTACGCCGACCTGCCCGTGGCCTCCCCGCAGGTGTTCGGTGATCAGACCGACGTGCCGGAGTCGGCCGACTGGTTCGATGCCGGATACCTGATCATGTGGGGCTCCAACGTTCCGGTGACCCGTACCCCGGACGCGCACTACATGACCGAGGCCCGGTACCGCGGCCAGAAGGTCGTGGTGGTCTCCCCCGACTACGCGGATAACACCAAGTTCGCCGACGAGTGGGTTCCGGCCCGCCCGGGCACGGATGCCGCGCTGGCCATGGCCATGGGGCACGTGGTGCTGCGAGAGTTCTTCCTGGACAAGCAGACTCCCTACTTCAACGACTACGTCAAGCGGTTCACCGATCTGCCGTACCTGGTGGCGCTGGACGAGCACGACGGCGGCTGGAACACCGACGGTGACTACAGCGGCCACACCTTCACCCCGGGCAAGTTCCTCACCGCGGCCGATCTCGGCCACACCGGTGAGGGCGTCGAGCACCAGACCGTCCTGCTGGACGCCGACGGTGTTCCGCAGGTGCCCAACGGCTCCCTCGGCCACCGCTTCACCGAAGCCGGCAAGGGACGCTGGAACCTGGATTTGGGGGACACCGATCCCCTGCTGACCCTGTACGGCCGCACCGATGATGTTGCGGCCGTGCAGTTCCCCCGCTTCGACGGGCTCACCGCGGGCAGCGATGCGGCTGTCCTCACCCGCGGCGTGCCGACCACCGTCATCGCGGGTCGACGGGTGACGACGGTGTTCGATCTCCTGCTGGCGCAGTACGGCGTCGGACGGTCCGGCCTGCCCGGCAATTGGCCGACCGGCTACGACGACGCGACTCAGCCGTACACTCCCGCCTGGCAGGAGTCGATCACCGGCGTCCCCGCCCAACAGGCCGAACGCATCGGCCGCGAATTCGCCGACAACGCCGAACGTTCCAAGGGCCGGTCCATGATCCTCATGGGCGCCGGCACCAACCACTGGTTCCACAGCGACCAGATCTACCGCTCCTTCTTCACCCTGACGCTGCTCACCGGCTGCCAGGGCGTGAACGGCGGCGGCTGGGCCCATTACGTGGGCCAGGAGAAGTGCCGTCCCGTGACCGGTTGGGCCACACTGGCTTTCGCCTCCGACTGGCAGCGGCCGCCGCGCCAGATGCAGGGCACCGTGTTCTGGTACCTGGCCAACAACCAGTGGCGCTACGACCCTTTCACCAGCGAATCGTTCGCCTCGCCGCTGAGCAAGGGCACCTTCGCCGGGCGCACCGCGGCCGACAACATCGCGCTCGCTACGCGTTTGGGCTGGATGCCGTCCTACCCGACGCTCAACCGCAACCCGCTCGACCTGGTGGACGACGCCGAAGAAGCGGGCAAAACGCCCGCCGACTACGTGGTGGACGGTCTCAAGTCCGGTGATTTGCGGTTCGCCTGTGAAGATCCCGACGCGCCCGAGAACTTCCCGCGCGTGCTCACCGTGTGGCGGGCCAACCTGCTCGGCTCGTCCGGCAAGGGCAACGAGTACTTCCACAAGCATCTGCTCGGTGCGGATTCCAACCTGCAGACCGGTGAGGCCACCGGCATCCGCCCGCAGGAACTGGAATGGCGCGACGAGGCCGCTACCGGCAAGCTGGACCTGCTGATGTCACTGGACTTCCGCATGACCTCCACCACGCTGTTCTCCGACATCGTGTTCCCGGCCGCCACCTGGTATGAGAAGCACGACCTGTCCTCCACCGACATGCACCCGTTCGTGCACGCCTTCACCCCGGCCATCTCCCCGCCGTGGGAGGCCAAGACCGACTTCGAGGTGTTCCACCGCATCGCCCGCGGCTTCTCGTGGCTGGCGGAAAAGCATCTCGGCGTGCGCAAAGACCTGGTCGCGATGCCGTTGCAGCACGACTCGGCCGACGCGCTGGCGCAGGCCGGTGGACGCGTACTGGACTGGAAATACGGCGAATGCGAACCCGTTCCGGGTGTCACCATGCCGAAACTCGTTGTCGTCGAACGCGACTACCCGAAGGTCGCGGAAAAGATGGCCGCGCTCGGGCCGCTGGTGGAAACTCTGGGACTCACCACCAAGGGTGTCACCACAATTCCCGACGTCGAGGTAGATTACCTGCGCGGCGTGAACGGCACGGTGGTTTCCGGTGTCGCGCAGGGCCGTCCGTCTCTGGCCAAGGACACCCACGCGGCCGAGGCGATCCTGGCACTGTCCGGCACCACGAACGGCCGGCTCGCGGTGGAAGGGTTCCACGCGCTCGAAGAGCGCACCGGAACCGAGCTGGCCGATCTGGCTGCCGAGCACGAGGGTAAGCGAATCACCTTCGCCGACACGCAGGCCCGGCCCGTTCCGGTGATCACCTCACCGGAATGGTCCGGGAGCGAGACCGGCGGACGCCGGTACTCCCCGTTCACCATCAATGTCGAGCGGTCCAAGCCCTGGCACACCCTCACCGGACGCCAGCACTTCTACCTCGACCACGACTGGATGATGGAGCTCGGCGAGCAGCTACCCATCTACCGGCCGCCGCTGGACATGTCGGCACTGTTCGCCGAACCGGGTATCGGCAATGTCGATGGCAACGGGGTGACCGTTCGGTATTTGACGCCGCACTCCAAGTGGTCCATCCACTCCGCCTATCAGGACAATCTGCACATGCTGACGCTTTCGCGTGGCGGGCAGGCGATCTGGATGTCGGACGTCGACGCCAAGAAGATCGGGGTCGCCGACAACGACTGGATCGAGGCGATCAACCGCAACGGCATCGTGGTGGCGCGCGCCATCGTCTCGCACCGCATGCCCGAGGGCACCGTGTTCATGTATCACGCCCAGGACCGCGCGGTGAACGTCCCGCGCATCGAGGGCGCCGAGAACACCAAGGTCGGCAAGGGCAAGCGCGGTGGTATCCACAACGCGCTGACCCGGATCATGATCAAGCCCTCGCATCTCATCGGTGGCTACGCGCAGCAGTCGTTCGCACTGAACTACCACGGCCCCACCGGAAATCAGCGCGACGAAGTCACCACGATTCGCAAGCGCTCGCAGGAAGTGGAGTACTGATATGCGCGTCATGGCTCAGCTCGCCATGGTCATGAACCTGGACAAGTGCATCGGCTGCCACACCTGCAGCGTCACCTGCAAGCAGGCCTGGACCAACCGCTCCGGCACCGAGTACGTGTGGTTCAACAATGTGGAAACCCGTCCGGGACAGGGTTATCCGCGGCGTTACGAGGACCAGGAGAAGTGGAAGGGCGGGTGGGTCCGCGACAAGCGGGGCCGCCTGAGCCTGAAGTCGGGTTCGCGGATGAAGCGGCTGCTCAACATCTTCGCCAACCCGGACCTGCCCACCGTGTCGGACTACTACGACCCGTGGAGCTACGACTACGAGAACCTGCTCTCGGCCCCGAAGATGGACACCACCCCGGTCGCGCGGCCCAAGTCGCTGATCACCGGTGAGGACACCAATGTCACCTGGGGCGCGAACTGGGACGACTCGCTGGGTTCGGGACCCGAGCAGGTCGGCAAGGATCCGTTGCTGGCCAAGCTGTCCGATCAGGTGAAACTGGAGTTCGAAGAGACCTTCATGTTCTACCTGCCGCGCATCTGCGAGCACTGCCTCAACCCGTCCTGTGCGGCCGCCTGCCCCTCCGGCGCGATCTACAAGCGCGCCGAGGACGGCATCGTGCTCGTCGATCAGGACAAGTGCCGCGGCTGGCGGCAGTGCGTCACCGCCTGCCCGTACAAGAAGATCTACTTCAACCACAAGACGGGCAAAGCGGAGAAATGTACTTTCTGCTACCCGCGCGTGGAGGTCGGCATCCCGACCGTGTGCTCGGAAACCTGTGTCGGACGGCTGCGCTACATCGGCGTCATGCTCTACGACGCCGACAAGGTGCTCGAGGCCGCCTCGGTGGAGAACGACCAGGACCTGTACCCGGCGCAGCTGGGCGTGTTCCTCAACCCGCACGACCCGCGCGTCATCGCCGAGGCCGAACGCGCCGGGATCTCCCCGGAATGGATTGCCGCCGCGCAGGATTCGCCGGTCTACAAGCTGATCGTGGACTACCAGATCGCGCTGCCGCTGCACCCGGAATACCGCACCATGCCGATGGTCTGGTACGTGCCGCCGCTGTCCCCGGTGGTCGACACCCTCACCCAGACCGGCCACGACGGCGAGAACCACAACAACCTCTTCGGCGCCATCGACGCGCTGCGAATTCCGTTGGAGTACTTGGCCGAACTGTTCACCGCCGGTGAGATCGGCCCGGTCCGGGCCGCGCTGCAACGGCTCGCGGGCATGCGGTCGTTCATGCGCTCGATCAACCTGGGCCAGGAGCCCGACCTGTCCATCCCGGACGCGGTCGGCCTGGAACCCGAGGAGATCGAGGCCATGTACCGGCTGCTCGCCATCGCCAAGTACGAGCACCGCTACGTGATCCCCTCCGGCGCGACTTCCAAGGCGCACGAACTGGATTCGCTCGCCACCGGCTGCTCGCTGGACACCGACGGCGGACCCGGCATGACGGCCTTCGACTACATGGCCGAGAAGTTCCACCTGACCGATACCAACGGTGCTGCCGCGCCCGAACAGAAATCCAACCGGATCAACCTGCTCAACTGGGACGGCAAGAGCACCAGCGGGCTGGTGCCCACTTCCGCCAACGGCAACGGCGCCGTCGGTAATGGCAACGGAGCCAATGGAAATGGGCACCACTCCCCCGCGCCCGAACCCGAGCCGGTCGGCGTCGAGTCGATCGAGACCGAACCGACGGGGGCGGCGCGATGAGCCGGTGGAACCTGCGGCGGCGCACCGAACCCGCCATCACCCCCGTCGATCCCCAGCAGCGACTGGACTGGCGGATCGACGCGCTGGCGCTGGACTACCCGCACCCGCGCACCCGCGCCCTGATCGACGCCGACACCGCCGGCGTCACCGACACCGCCGCCCCGGAAGCCACCGGAGCGACGCGATGAGCCTGCTGAAACTGCGGCGCCGGCCCGAACCGGCCGTCGCCCTGAGCGATCGCGACCGGCGGCTGGTGTGGCGGCTGGGCGCGCTGCTGCTCGACTACCCGAACGCGCAGACCCTGGCCATGCTCGACGAACTCGACGCCGCCACAGCGGAATTGCCGGATTCGGTGCGTCCGCTGCTGGCCGGGTTCCTCGCGCACCTGCGCGACGGCGACCCGATCGCGCTGGCCCAGGAGTACGTCGAGACCTTCGACATGCGCCGCCGGGCCAGCCTGCACCTGACCTTCTACGCCTACGGGGACACCCGCAAGCGCGGGATGGCGCTGCTGCGGTTCAAGCACGCCTACCGCCACGCCGGTGTCGAACTCGGCGACGAGGAACTGCCCGACCACCTGCCCGTGCTGCTCGAATTCGCCGCCACCGTCGACCCCATCGGCGGCGAACGGCTGCTGGGCGAACACGTCCCGGTGCTGGAACTGCTGCGGTTGTCGCTTTCCGACAGCGGATCTCCTTACGCCGGGGTGCTGGCGTCGGTGGTGGCGACCCTGCCACCGGTCACCACCGCCGACCGCCGGCGCATCGCCGAACTCGCCGCCCAGGGCCCGCCGGAGGAGGAGGTCGGCCTCGACCCCTTCGCCATGGACCCGCTCGCCTTCTCCGGATCGGAGGCCCGCCGATGAGCTCCGTGCTCTGGCTGATGCTGCCCTACATCGCCTTCACCTCCTTCGTGCTGGGCCACCTGTACCGCTACCGCACCGACCAATTCGGCTGGACCACACGGTCTTCGCAGATCTACGAGTCGCGGCTGCTGAAGCTGGGCAGCCCGCTGTTCCACTTCGGCATGCTCGGGGTGATCGGCGGGCATGTGATGGGCGTGCTCATCCCGGAGTCGTGGACCAATGCGATCGGCATCTCCGAGGAGGCGTACCACCTGGTCGCGGTCTCCGCGGGATCCGTTGCGGGACTGGCGGTCATCATCGGCGTCGCCATCCTGGCCTACCGCCGCATCACCGTCTCCGCGGTCCGTCAGGCCACCACGGTCAACGACAAGATCATGTACGTCCTGCTGACCGCGGCCCTGGTCACCGGCCTGCTCAACACCTGGGGCAGCAACCTGCTGTGGGGCACCTACAACTACCGCGAGACCGTGTCGCCGTGGTTCCGCAGCATCTTCACCGGGCACCCGGAGCCGGACCTCATGGTCGGCACGCCCTGGACCTTCCAGCTGCACGGGCTGGTCGTGCTCGCGCTCATCGGCTTCTGGCCCTACACCCGCCTGGTGCACATGTTCTCCGCACCGGTCGGCTACCTGGTCCGGCCGTACGTGGTCTACCGCAGCAAGCCCGACAAGTCCGCCGACAAGAAGCGCTACTCGAAGGCCTGGGAAACCCCGGTCATTCCGCGCCGCTGAGATACCGGGCGGTCATCGATCAGTCGATGGCGCCCGGGTCTATCTCGGCTACGCCTTCTACCTCGCCTTCCTCTTCGACGGCGACTCCTACCTGATCTTCTTCCAGGCGTTCATCCTGCCGGTCGTGATGGTGGTGAATTTCTTCCGCAATCGCACCCCGAAACCAAAACTGACCGACACGCAGAAGGCCTGGCGCCAATATCAGAAGTCGGCCGGGCGACAATAGCCGGGTGCTATCGAAAAATTCCGAGCCCGAGCGGGTCACGCCGCAGGAAACGCCCTGCCCCGACTGCGGTGAACGCCGGGTCCTGGTAGGCGGCAGCATGGATATGTATCTGGTCCGGCGCAATGGCGGGCGGCCCCTGTCGGACCTGCTCGCCTTGCTCTGTATCGGCTGCGGGCGGGTGTACTTCTACGCCGACCGGCTCGACAGGGTGCGAGCGGCGATGAACTCCATGACGTCCTGAGTGCCGGGCTGGTCCCGCAGGCGGTCCAGGGCCGCGTCCAGGCGGGGATCCGGGCCCTGGTCGGCGAGCAGGACGACGATCGCCTCCCAGGCGTCGACGCCCGGGTTCGGCTGGGCCAGTAGCTCTTCCAGGTAGGCGTCCGGTTCGAGCAGGCGCAGGGCGCGGCGGGCGTGGGCGTGCACGCGGCGGGGCAGTTCGGCGCGGATGGCCTCGATGTCCTCCGGCTGGACGTGACCGGGCTGGTACGGGTCCAGCCGCAGCGACCACAGCTCGCCGGATTCGGCGGGCAGGCCCTCGCCGGGGAGCAGGCCGGGACCGGTGGCCGCCTCGGCGGTGAGCGGGCGCAGGCCGCGGCGCTCGGTGCGCCACATCCGGAATTCCTGCCAGGCGGCCGGAGTCGCCCACGCGCCCAGGCCGAATCGCAGCACCTGCTGCCCACCGGTGAAGGTCCGGAACGTGCGCGTGCGCGCGATAGTGGCGACACCGTCGGGCAGCACGCGCGTCCAGGTGGGCTCGGCCCCGTCGAAACCGTACGGCTGCAGCAACTTCCCCGTGTCGCGCATCAAGCGGCGCAGTGCCGATTCCGGTTTCACCATCCCCGCAGATTAGCGGTGGGAGCCGACAGGATCCCGGACCTCCCCTATCCGCCCAGGACGCGGCGCGTCGCAATGGACACGCCGCGCCCCGGGCCAGATATCAGTGGCCGGAATAGATGTCGTTCACCGTGCCCGCGTAGCGGTCGTTATTGGTGAGCGGTTGCAGACCCAGCGCGGTGTCGATGGTGCGCAGCAGACCGTACTGGTCAGTGCGCTGGGAGCTGGTGTACCCGGCCTTCACCGTGTTCTGCGAGCCGAGCACGATGGTCGGAACGCGGTTCGGGTACAGCGGGCCGAACGCCTTGACCGTGCCCTCGTCGAAGGTCACGATCAGCAGGGAGCGCTGCGTCTTCCACGCGGGCGAGTTCAGAATCGTCGGCAGCGTGGCGCTGAGCCACTGGTCGCCCGAGGCGACGCCGCAGCCCTCCATGTTGTGGCATTCATTGGCCGCGAACCACACGAAATTCGGTGTGGTGGCGGCGGATTGCAGGTCCGTCGTCATCTGGGTGAGCGGCTGCAGGTGCGCCGCGCAGTAGGCCGGATCCGACTTCATGTTCTGGAAGTACAGGAACGGCAGGTCGTCCTGGTAGTACTGGCCGTGCGCGGTCTGATCGCAGTTGCCGTTGGCCTCCTCGGCGTAACCCTTCCAGGTCTTGCCCGCGGCGTCGACGCTGTTGCCGATGTGGCGCGCGTTCAGGGTCGTGGTGGTGACGCTGTTGTCGACCAGCCCGTACAGCCCGCCGGCCGCCAGCGCCACGTAGTTCGGGTCGCTGGGATGCGTGGTGGCGAAGGACTGGCTCAACGTCGCGCCCTGCGGCCGCAGGCCATTGATGTAGGGGGCCTGCGAGTTTCCGATGATGCCGCTGATGCCGTCGTAGTCCTGGTTCTCCGGGTAGACCATGAAGACGTGGTCGTACCCCGGCACCGTGGTGGTGGACTGGCTCAGCGACGGCGCGGGCAGGGAGGCGCCGATGGTGAACGACAGGTTGTCGGCGTAGCCGTCGGTGGTGTCGCCGTCGGTCCAGGTGAAGTCCACCGCGACCCGCACCGAGCGGGTGCCCTTGGGCAGGGTGCCCTTCGTATCCCGCTGCAGCAGTTCGGTGTTGAAGCCGCGGTCGATGCTGCTGACGCTCCCGGCGTCGGCCGAACCGATCTTGGAACGCGACCCGTCGAGGAAGGACACGGTCAGGCCGGCCTTGTCCATCTGCGCGCCGTAGCCGCCCAGCCAGCCGTTGAGGTCGAAGCTCACGCCACCCTGGTCGATGGCCGCGGCCGCGCCGGAGATGTCGATCCACTGATCCATCTCGGAGCTGCCGGTGCCGCCGCCGGTGAAGAACTTGGCGCCGCGGTTCGACGGTCCGGTCGAAGACGGTCCGGGCCAGCCGGATTGGCCGTAGCACACCGCGTTCGGCTCACCCTTGCCGGCGTTCCAGCCGGGCAGCGTCATGCCGTCGAGCCCGCGCGGCGAGCACTGCGCCACCGCTTCGGCATCGCCATCCACGATCAGGTTCGGGCTGGTGACCGCGGCGTCCGCCGCGATCGGGGCGACGGCCGAGCCGCCCAGGATGGCCAGTGCGGCCGCCGCGGAGAGCGCGAAGGCCCTGCCGAGGTGCTTTCCAACGCCGTTGTGGCGCATATGTGTTCCTTACGGGGTCGTTACAAATGCGCCCCGAATGGAACATGTTTCAGATGTCGCGGTGCCTGCCCGGCAGTGGCCGGGCGATGAACGCGAACCGCCTATTGGACGTAGGTCCAATAGGCGGAAGCGGTTGTGCGACAGTCGAAGCCGGTTACTACGCGGCTACCTTGACGGCCTTCTTCTTCGAGCGGGCGAAGTTCTTCATGATCGGCAGGTCCACCCAGTGGTAGAGCGCCGCGGCGAGCACCGTCGACACCACCAGGCTCAGCACCGAGAAGCCCGCCCAGCCGACGACGCCGAACTCCTTGCCGCCGATCAGATGCCGGGTGATCACGACCATGACCGGGAACTGGATCAGGTAGAAGGCGAAGGAGATATTGCCCAGCCACACCATGCGGGGGTGGGAGTTGACCTTGCCGATGCCGTGCAGGTCACGGTTCGCCATGGTGGCGACCACCGCGGTCATCGGGGCCAGCATCAGCACCGACATCTTGTAGTTCACCGGCACCACCCAGGTCGCCGCGTACGCGACAGTCAGGGCGAGCAGCGGCCACGTCAGATTGGTGTTGCGCCACTTGCCCTCGAGCACCATGCGCGCGGCCAGCACGCCGAGGAAGAACTCCGGCAGCCGCGACAGCGGGAAGGTGTAGCTCAGCCAATACGACAGCGACACCGGGATGTTCGCCTGCTGGAACCACGCCGGGGAGGCGTGCAGCTCGTAGTACGGCGAGGTGGTGCCCGGCACCAGCCGCGGCGCGAAGGCGTTCGCGATGCCCTTGGGACCGTCGAAGAACAGGAAGTACGAGGTGTGCAGGGCCGCGATGCCCAGCAGCAGCACCGCCGCCGCCAGCACCAGCCGGTGCGTCGGGATCTTCATGATCAGCGGCAGCACCAGCGGGAAGCTCAGGTAGAACAGCATTTCCGCGGCCAGCGACCAGGACGGCACGTTCAGGCCGCCGACCGTGGTCCAGTTCGGCACGTAGGTGTGCACCAGCAGCAGGTTCGGCACCCACACGATCGCGCGGTGCAGCGGCACGCTCGCCACCACGATGAACGCCGCGGCCGCCAGCAGATGCGTCGGGTAGATCTTCAGCACGCGACGGCGATAGAACGCGCTCTTCGCCATGCCCGGCCGGAACGACCAGTAGATGATGAAGCCCGACAACACGAAGAAGAAGGTGACGCCCGCGGCGCCCAGCTGCATCGGCACCCAGGCGTGGATGTTGCGGAACATCTCCGACTTCTGGAACGGGTACACCGGCAGGAACACCAGCGCGTGCAGCAGGAACACCGCGAAGGCCGCCCACCACCGAGCACCCGTCAGCGACGGCAGCGGCGGGCGCTGCCGCGCGGCCCGCTCGATGACGGATTCGACGGTCTCGGCGGGCGCGGCGGTCCGGGTGGCGTGCACCGGCTGGATCAACTCCGTGGGGAACGACTCCACCGCCAGAGCGGTGGAGTCCTCCCGCGTGCCGGGCACGACTTCGGGTGGACGGGTCATCGGACGTACCTCTCGTGCAGGGCGTTGGCAATCACGGCGTCGCCCTGCGGAGCCGGGTGGAACGGCAGACCGGCGACATTGACTTTCGGATCGAACACGCCGTTGACCCACTGGTCCGGCGTGCACAGGCCGTGCCCGCGGGTGAGCGAGCGGCTGTCGAGGTACTCGATGTGCAACAGAGCGGCGGCTTCCCGCTGGGCCAGGTCGAAACGGTCGAGGTAGTCGACGACCGTGCGACCGCGGGGCTGGCCGATCTCCACGCCGGCGATATCGAAGCAGATCGCGTCCTGGCCGGGCGAGAACAACTCCGGGTAGCCGACGATCACGATGCGCGCGTTGGGAGCGTAATAACGGACGTAGGCGACGATCTTGGCGATCCGGGCCGCGTACTCCGGACCGGTCACGTTCTTCGGGTCGGCCATCCGGCCGTCGGCCACCGCGTCGGGACCGCAGCCGCCGGCCGGATCGTAGAAGCAGTTCTGCATCGAGTCCCACGGCGACTTCGAGGAGTCGCCCCAGACGTCGTTGAGACCGAACTGCAGGGTCACCAACTTCGTCTTCGGACCGAACGCGCCGGCCTTGTCGGCGTTGCTCGCCTGAACCTTCAGGATGTAGCCGTTCCCGGTGTCGATCGACGCACCCGGGCACGACTGGTTCCACACCTGGTCGTCGCCCTGCAGGCCCAGCTGGGCCTGCAACTGCGCCGGCCACGCGGTGTCACCGTGCTGGCACTTCTTGGTGTCCTGCGACAGCGGGTCCCATCCGTTCGCCGTGAACGAATCACCCAGAATGACCAGCTCTTTGCCTTGCGGAGTCGAATCCGCCTGTGCCCCCGAAGTTCCCGCCATGGCCGCGGTGACTGCCAGCACCGCGGCGCACAGCCACCGTCCGTTGTTTCCCGACACGTGCTATCTCCGTTGTTTCAGAACCCGCGCGCGTTCGTCAGTAGCCTGCGCGGGGCTCGAAGCCGGGAGCGTCCAGGGTCGGCGGGGCCGGCTTGGCCGGCGCGGGAGCCGGAGCCTCGACCTTGGGGGCGACCGGCTGCGGCGCGGCCTGCTGCGGCGCCGGGGCCTCCGGTGCGGCGGCGGGCGCGGGAGCCGGAGCCTCGACCTTGGGGGCCTCGGTGGCGGCCGGCGGGGCGGCGGGCGCGGGGGCCGCGCTGCTCGCGGGAGCGGCCGTGGTGCTCGCCGGGGCCACCGCCGAGGTGGTGGTCGGGGCGGGCGAGTCGGCAGCCTTGTCGCTGCCACACGCAGCGAGCCCACCGATGATCAGGACGGAGCCGATGGCGGCCACGGTGGCGCGCGCGGTCGACTTGCCGGTGATGCGGATGTTCATGTTGAAACCCTCGTATCGCAAATTGAACTGCGGATTTTTCACTTTTGCGCGGAGTGTACAAGAGGCTGCGAGAGCTGCGACAGGAGTTCGGCAAACTGCAAAACCCCTGCGCAACCAGCAGACTCGACGAGTAGCTACCGACGGTCAAACCACCGGAAGCTGGTTGTGCACACGGTCAGTGACCGTAGCGGTCGTAGATGGCACGGGCGACCACGGTGTCACCCTGGGTGGATGGATGGAAGAACAGACCGTCCAGATCTGTCCGGGGGTCGAACACACCGTTCAGCCACGGCTGCGACGAGCAGAGGCCGTGACCTGCGGTGAGCCCGCGGGCATCGAGGAACTCGATCCCGAGTAGTTGGGCGGCTTCCCGCTCCGCCTTGTCGATGCGGTCGAAGTACTCGACCACCGCGCGACCGCGCGACTGGATGAACGGCGCGACGCCGACGATGCTCAGGCAGACCGTGCTGGAGCCCGGCGTGAACAGCTCCGGATAGCCGACCAGGACGATCTTCGCGTTCGGCGCGTAGTACTTGATGTAGGTGATCGCATTGGTCATGCGCTTGGCCATCAGCGCGCCGGAGACCCCGTTGTAGTCGGGGAACCGATCCTCGTCGATGGCCTCGGGGTCACAGCCGAGCGGAAGGTTGAACACGCACTTCTGCAACGACCCCCACAGCGTCTGGTCGTTCTTGCCCCACTTGTCGTTGAGGCTGAACTGCAGCGTCACCAGTTTGGTCTTGGGGCCGAACGCGCCTTCCTTGTCGGCCTTCTGCGCCTGCTGGGCCATGGTCCAGCCCGGGCCGCTGTCGATCGACGAACCCGGGCAGGACGGGTCCGACACCCGGTCGGTCCCGTGCACGCCCATCAGCTCGGCCAGCTGCACCGGCCAGGCGGTCCTGCCATGACGCTGACAGGTGTTGTCGCCGTCCATGAAGTCCCAGGCGTTCGCCGAGAACGAATCACCCAGTGTCACAAGCTCTCTGCCCTCGGCGCCCGGATCGGCGCCGGCGGGGGTCACACTCATCGCGGAGACCGAGGCCGCCACCGCGACGACGGCAGCACACAGCCACCGTCCATTCTTGCCCAGCAACTGACTAGTCCAGCTCTCTCAGTATCCGGCGCGGGGTTCGAAGCCCGGTGCGTCCAGGGTGGGCGGGGCGGGCTTCGCGGGCTGCTCGACCTGCGGAGCGGGCTTGGGCGCCACCGGCTGCGGGGCGACCTGCTGCGGCGCGGGAGCTTCCGGCGCGGCGGGCTGCGGGGCGGCCGGTTCGGTGGCCGCGGGCGCCGGCGCGGGCGCCTCGGCGGGCGCGGGAGCCGCTGCGGTAGTGGTGGGCGCGGGCGCGCCCGTGGCCTTCACCGCCGAGGACACCACGGCGCCACCGGTCGGTGAACCCTCTGATGCCTTGTCGCTGCCGCACCCTGTGACCCCCGCGAACAACAACGCACCACCGATAACAGCCGCGGCGGTACGGACGGCGAACACCCCCGGTGTAGCAGACTTCATGGGTACCTCGAATCGGGAAACTGAAACTGAAGTGTGGACTATTCACTTCAGCGGGGAGTGTACAAAATCCGCCACCCCAAACCGTCCGGATTCAGAAAACTGCCCCGAGCTCTAGGGGCATCGGACTGCGTCCGCCCAGATCAGGCACACCGTACCCGGTGAAACGAGTTACAGCTACCCCGGTCCGGGACCGGCATCCACCGGCCCCGGACCAGGGTTCGCCCGAACTCAGCTACCGGCCGGGATCGCGGCCGTCAGGGGGATGTTCACCCAGCTGGGCACGTCGGGATCCAGGCGCAGGTGTTCGGGCTTCAGGCCCGAATCGGCCAGGAAGATCATCGGCGGCAGCGCCTTCGGGAAGTTGCTGGCGTAGACGTCGATCCGGAGGCGGTGGCCGGGCTGGAGTACGGCCTCGATGGGGGTCAGGGCGATGTCCAGGGTGACCGGGACGCCGGGGACGGTCTGCTGTCGCCGGCCCAGGTCGAGGAAGTAGTGGGGCTCGGTGTAGTCGCCATTGGGGGATCGTTTGCTGGCGTCCTCGTCGATCTGCCGCATGGAGGCGACCAGCTGGCCGGTGGCGATCTCGCGCGAGACCCCGTCGGGGGCAACATCGTTGACCGTCGCGACCCAGTACCCGTCGGCGGCGTCCTCGACCACGTTGAGGTGCACGGCGATCGGGCCGGACACCGTCGTCGGGGCCGATACCGGGCCACTGGTGAAGGACAGGCCGTCGTTCTCCCAGACCCGGGAGTCGTTGGTGCACAGGTCGAGAATGGCGGTCGCGCCCGCGGTGATGCGGGCGGCGTCGCGGACGCACAGGCTCGACAGGGCGGGCGTGACCGTCAGATCGCGGACCGCGGCCTGACGCGGTTCGGCCGACAGGCCACCGTCGTAGTGCGATCCCGGGCTGGTGCCCGACGGGATGTCATCGAGATACATGCGCCGGTACACCGCTTCGGTGCGCGGGAATTCGGGTGCGTCGGTCCAGCCGCCGCCCTGCTGCTTGACAACCATCGGGGTGAATCGATCTATGCCGTTGTCGATTCCGCGCAGCCAGTGGTCGAACCAGGCCCGCTGCAACACATCCAGGCGCGGCGGCAGGCCCGGATGACCGAATCCGCCGACCCCCGAGCCGAGGTGATAGCCGTCGCCCATGATCAGCTTCTTCTGTTCGCGCGGCAGCGGAATGGCGTCGAAGGTGTCGGTGGGGGTGGTGCCGAAGATGTCGAACCATGCGCCGACCATGAACGTCGGCACCTGGATGCGGGTGATGTCGGTCTGCAAGCCACGCCGGAAGCCCGAGTTCGGGTCCACCAGTTCCCGGGTCCGCGCGGTCAATTGATCGGGGGTCATGGCGGTGTAGCCGTTGACGACCATGTCGACCAGGGTCAGCGGATCGGCGATCCGGTCGCGCAGCCAGCGTCCCTGCTGGACCGGGTCGAACTTCCCGACCAGCAGCGCGGTCACGTCCGGAATCATCTTGAGCGCGTTGACACCCAGCAGCCACGGGACCAGGAACCCCACCCCGACCGCGGCGCCCGGGCCCGCGATATCGGTGAAGATGTCGGCGCTGCCCTCGTAGGCGAAGACCGCCTTCAGGCCCGCCGGCGCCCGGTCGGTGGCCTCGAGCGCGGTAATCGCGGTGAACGAGATCCCCATGGCCCCAACGGTTCCGTCACTCCAGGACTGGCGGGTGATCCAGTCCACGACCTCCGCGACGTCCTGCTTCTCCCGGTCACCGAAGACCTGCCACGCGCCCTCGGAGGTGCCGGTACCTCGCGTATCGACCTGCACCAGCGTGTATCCCGCCTCGGCCAGCGCCCAATCCTGCGCGGCCGCCTCCAGCGCACCGGAGTCGAGCTGCCGGGTCATATCGAACAGCCCGTCCACACCCGCGCCCGGCAGATTCAGCGAGGCGGCCCACGCCTCCAGCGGCTGTTTGATGCCCAGTCCGTCGGCGGCGCTGAGCACCGCTTCACCCACCAGCAGCGGCAATTTGCCGTATCCCTGCATCTGCAGGATCACCGGCCGGCGACCGTCCGGGACACGGCCGTTGTCCGCGGGATGAATGACGTCGGCCTTCAGCACGACGCCGTCGGACATCGTGATCGGCACCGCCAGATCCGGCACGATGCCGTTGTGCGGCTGCGGACCGTCCACCGCCGCGGTCCAGTCCGCCGCGTACGGGCCGCCGTCGATACCGGTGAATGCGGTGTCCGACACGGCCATCGGTGCCAGGAACTGTGTTCCCGCGAGCACCGCGGCCACGATCACCAGCACTTTCCCCGCCGATCTCCGGGTTCGCCATCGAGCCGTCATCATCGAGTCCCACCTCTCGCACCGTTGTTGGGACCGATTGTTGCTACCGGCGAGTAATAACGACTCGCCCCAAGACGACATCGTTTTACCCCTGGGCGACAGACCCATTCGGCCATTCCGTCCCAGACAGTCTGCGGACGGGGTTACGATCCCGGCGCGAACAAAGGAACCGGCGGGAGGCGACCGGCCGATGGCGATCATGGCGCGCGCGGCGAATCTGCGCGGATACCGCGAACTCATCGACGAACTGGGCGGCGACGGCGCCGCCCTGCTCCGGCGATTCGGGATCACCCCCGAGGCCATCGCCGACGACGATGCCCTCGTCCCCGCCGAATCCCTGAGCCGGGCACTGAAAGTCGCCATGGACTTCCTGGACCGCAACTACCCCGACCCCGAGCGCAGCATGACCACACGAGTCCGGTCCGCGATCGACCGCGCCTTTCTCGAATCCCACGCCGACATCGACACCGTGGCCCGCATGATCACGGTGCACGAGCGCACCCTGCAACGCGCATTGGCCGCCGAGGGAACAACTTTCACGGCCGTCCTCGACGAGGCTCGCCGCGACGCCGCCCACCGGCTGCTGTGCCAGACGGATCTGCCGATGAGCCGCATCACCACCCTCATCGGCCTGCGCGAACAGTCCGCGCTGACCCGGGCGGCACGCCGCTGGTACGGGCAGACTCCCCAGCAGCTCAGAAGTGCGGCGCGATCACCCGAATCGCGCCGCACTCCAACCGGTTTCGGTCCGGAGCCCGCTACCGGGCGGTGAGGCGTTCCGACAGCTCCCAGAGAGCAGCGGCGGTGGCCGGATCGGTGGCGTGGCTACTGGCCTGCGCGACACCACAATCGGCGAGATAGGCGCCGGAGTGGGGCACATTCGAGGTCGCCGCCCACACGGTGGTCGCGGCCGCGGCGGGAACCGATTTCAGGTTGTTCAGGACGCCCGGGTCACCGCTGGACAGTTCCCGCATCCTGGTGAAGTCCGCCCGGGACATGTGCCGGGCCAGATCGGTGGCACACGTGCCCGGGTGCACCGCGTAGGCGTGCACGCCCCCGTCCGCAGCGCGGGCGGCGAGTTCGACCGTCATCAGCACATTCGCCGCCTTGGACTGTCCGTAGCTCGCGAACTTGTCGTACTCCCGCCGCTCGAAGTTGGGATCGTCGAGATCGGCCGGATACGCGTGATGGGCGGCGGAGGACACGGTGACCACCCGGCTCGGCTCCCCCGCCCGCTCCGCGCCCGCCGACAGGGCCGGCAACAGGCCCGCCGACAGCGCGAAGTGGCCGAGATGGTTGGTGCCGAACTGCGATTCGAACCCGTCGGCGGTATGCCCGAACGGCGTGTACATCACCCCCGCGTTGTTGATCAGCAGGTGCAGTGGGCGTCGCGCGGCGCAGAGCGTCCGCACCGCCGCGCGCACGCTCTCGAGCGAGCCGAGATCGAGCGGCACGACGTCGAGCTCGGCCCGCGGATGCCGGCCGCGAATGCGGTCGGCGACCGCGGCGGCGGCCACCACATCACGCGCGGCCAGGATGACGGTGGCCCCGGCGGCGGCCAGCGCCCGGGCGGTCTCGGCGCCGAGACCGGCGGTGGCGCCGGTGACCACGGCGACGCGCCCGGCCAGATCGAGACCGGCGATCACATCGCCGGTCTCGGTCGTCGCGCCGTATTCGGTTGGCGCTGAGCTCATCGGGTCAGCCCGCGAGCTTCGCCAGGTTGGGGAAGTTGCTCAACTCCCAGCCGCCGTCCACCACCATGTCGATGCCCGTGATGTAGGAGGCGTCGTCGGAGGCGAGGAACAGGCTGGGGGCGGCGATCTGTTCCGGGGTCGCGGGCGCGCCCATCGGGATGCGTTCCAGGAACATCTGTTTCGCGGGCTCGTAGCCCATCACCGCCGCGACCAGCGGGGTGTCCACCAGGCCGGGCAGGATGGCGTTCACCCGGATGCGGTGCTGGGCCAGTTCCAGCGCCGCGTTCTTGGTGAACATGAACCACGCCCGCCTTGCCGGTGGAATACGGGCTGCCGCCGGGCATCGGGACGCGCGCGTCCAGCGAGGAGATGTTCACGATCGCGCCGCCGCCGCTCGACTTCATCAGGCGCGCTTCATGTTTGGTGCACAGGAAGACGCTCTTCTGGATCAGGTCGATGGTGAAGTCCCAGTCCGCCTCGGTGAGGTCGGTGACCGCGCCGATGCGGGACGCGCCCGCACAGTTGAACGCCGCGTCGAGACCGCCGAAACGGGCTGCGGCGACCCCGATTCCGGCCTCCACCTGGGACTCGTCGGTGACGTCGGTGACCGCCGGGACGAAGGCGTCGCCGAGTTCGGCGGCCCGCTTGCCGAGGCCGGCCTCGTCGAGGTCCAGGCCGACCACGTTCGCGCCCTCGGCGATCAGGGCGGCCGAGATGGCCGCGCCGATGCCGGAAGCCGCGCCGGTGACGACCGCGGTGCGGCCGTCGAATCTGCGTGCGTTCATCGGGCGCCCGCCTTCAGGAACTCGCCGGTGCGTTCCCGGCCGAGGGTCTCGGCCTTCTCGCCCAGCCCGAACACGAACTCGCCGTTGACCAGGACCGCGGTGACGGTTTCGTCATTGCGGTTGACCATGCGGGACAGGTTGCCGTACTCCGGAACCGGGTTCTCGGCGTAGGCCTCCAGGCTGTCGTCGAGGCGGGCCGGATCGATGATCAGCACATCGGCCCGGTCGCCCTCGCGCAGATGCCCGGCGTCCAGGTCGTACCAGTCGGCCAGCTCGCCGCTGACCCGGTGCACGGCGTGCTCGATGGTCATGAACGGCGTGCCCGCCTGCTGCGCCTGGTGCACGCGCTTGAGCAGCCGCAGCCCGAAGTTGTAGAACGCCATGTTCCGCAGGTGCGCGCCCGCGTCCGAGAAGCCCAGCTGCACACTGGGATCCGCCGCCAGCGCGTTCAGCACCTCGGGACGGTGGTTGGAGATGGTGGTGCGCCAGCGCACCTTCGCACCGTGCTCGACCAGCAGGTCCAGGAAGGCGTCCACCGGGTGGATGCCGCCGCGGTCCACACCGACCTGGCCGAAGGTCTTGCCGACCACGCTCTCGTCGGGGCATTCGGTGATCTCGGCGTCGAAGAAGTCGCGGTGCCACACGCGCGGGCCCCACTTCTTGTCGTAGTCCTTGCGGAACCAGCGGCGGTACTCCGGATCCTGGAACAGTTCGTGCCGCTGCTCGAGCTGGTCGGCCAGGTGCAGAGCCGCGGCGCCGGAACCGAATTCCTCGAACACCGGCAGGTCGATGCCGTCGGAGTAGACCTCGAACGGCACCGGCAGATGCTGCCAGCGGAAGTCGCCGCCGAGCCCGTTGATGATCTTGCCCAGCAGCGGGAAGACCTTCACCACGCCCGGAATCGCCTTGATGTCGGCCGCCGAGAGCAGGCTCACCTTCAGCTTGGGCCGGAAGAAGCCCAGGCTGCTGGCCGCCATGCCGATCATGCTCTGCGGCTTGGCCACGTCGGGACCGCCCTGCAGCGCCCGCTTGCGGTCGCGCAGAATGCGATTCAGCCGGCGGCGCTCCTTGGCGGTGGCGTAGGTGGACGGCAGCGTCCGCGACCGGCACACCTCACCGTCCAGCTTGTCGAACAGCAACTGCTGCGAGGACATGCCGACGAAGCCGGCGTCCAGCGCCTCGGTCAGCTTGTGCTCCATGGCCGCGATCTCGGACTCGGTCGGCTTGACGCCGGGATCGGTGGCCCGCTCCAAGCCCAGCTGCGCGGTCCGGATATCCGAATGCCCGATGAACGAGGCGATATTCGGTCCCAGCGGCAGCGACTCCAGGGCCTGTACATAACTGTGCGCGCTGTTCCAGGTCTTCAGCGTGTCCACCGACTCGACCACGTACTGGCGCGGAATCGCCTCCACCCGGCCGAACAGGTCACCGGCGTCGGACCCGCCGACGTGCACCGCGGACAGCGAGCACGAGCCCAGCAGCAGGGTGGTGACGCCGTGCCGCAGCGACTCCGACAGCGTCGGGTCGAGCAGCACCTCCACGTCGTAGTGGGTGTGGATGTCGATCATGCCGGGCATGACCCAGCGGCCGGTCGCGTCGATCACTCGCGCGCAACCGGTTTCGTCCAGCGGCGCGGCCGAGACCGCCGCCACCCGGCCGTCCCGGATACCGAGATTGCGGATGGCCGACGGCGCACCCGTTCCGTCGAACCAGCGGCCGTTCTTGATGATGGTGTCGTACACAGGAATTCACTCCCCCATAGTGAGATCGCGGCGCAGCACCTTGCCGGTGGCGTTGCGCGGCAGCGGATCCGCGGTGACCAGCCAGCGGGCGGGCACCTTGAAATAGGCCAGCTGCCTGGCCACGTGGTCGCGCAGTTCGTCCTCGGTCACCGACTCGGGATCGTCGACCACGACGATCGCGGCCACCTCCTGGCCGAGATCCTCATGCGGGACGCCGATCACGGCCGACTCGCGCACCAGCGGGTGCTCGTCGAGCACGTTCTCGATCTCCTGCGGGTAGACGTTCTCGCCGCCGCGCAGGATCAGATCCGAACGGCGACCGGAGATGTAGAGCTTGCCGCCGCGCTGGGTGCCGAAGTCGCCGGTGCGCAGCCAGCGGTTCTCGTCGATGGCCGCCTTGGTGGCGTCCTCGTTGTTCCAGTAGCCGAGCATGACGTAGGGGCTGCGGATGCAGATCTCGCCCTCCTCGCCCTCGGGCACCGGCTTGCCGTCCGGATCCCGGACCTCGAGCGAGACGCCGACCACCGCGCGACCCACGGTCTCGTTGTCGGCGGCCAGTTCCGGCGGGGTCGCCACGGTCGCGGCGGTGCCGGACTCGGTGCAGCCGTAGCTGGTGGTCAGACCCTGCAGCGCCACCGGGAACTTCTCGCGCAGCCGCTGCACCAGCGCCGGCGAGGACGGCGCGGAGTTGAGCGAGAACGCGGTCAGCGAGGACAGGTCGTACTTCGAGATGTCCACGCCCAGAATGCGACTCGCCAGCGTCGGCACGGCCGCCCAGTTGGTGACCTTCTCCGTCTCGACCAGCTGCAGCAGCGATTCCGCGTCGAACTCGCCCGAAGTCGGGAAGACCACGGCGTCACCGGTGGTGAGGCGCGGGATCGACAGGTTGTGCAGGCTCGCGATGTGGAACAGCGGCATGGTGGCCAGGTAGCGGCGCGCCGCCGGGGAACCGTCCCACGCCTGGCCGCGGAAGCCGGCGGCCAGCGCGTCCATGAAGCGGTGGTAGTCGGCGACGGCGACCATATTGCGCTGGGTGTGCACCACGCCCTTGGGGCGGCCGGTGGTGCCGCTGGTGTAGAGGATGATCGCCGGATCGTCCTCGGTCACCTTGGCGGCCGGGTTGCCGCCCGCGAACTCCGCGATCAGCGCGGGCAGGTCGGTCTCCATGGTCAGCACCGGGATGTCGGTGCCGGTCTGGGCGGCCAGCGCGGCGCGCTTGGCGTCGGCGATCACCACCTTCGGGGCGGAGTGCTCGAGACCGTACTCGATCTCGCGCGGCACCCACCAGGCGTTGTAGCCCACCGGAATCGCGCCCAGACGCTGCGCGGCCCAGAAGGTCAGCACCCACTCGGGGGTGTTGGCGGCCAGGATGCCGACCCGATCGCCCTTGCCGACGCCGTAGCGCTCGGCCAGCGCGGCGGCCAGCGCGCCCGCGGCGGCGTAGTGCTCGGCGAAGGTGTAGCGGGTGCGCGCCGACACCAGATAGTCGAGGTCGCCCAGCTCCCGGGAGGCTTCCAGCAGGTCCAGCAGCGACGCGTGCCGGTTCTTGAACACCGGCTGCGGAACACCCAGTACCTGCTCGACCGTCATCTCGAACGGGGCGCCCGGCGCGGTCAGCTTTCCGGCGACTTGGGCGGCGAGAGCCTGGAGGTCAACGGCGTTGGTCATGAATCAAGTCCTCGAATCCTTGTGCGCGAACCGTGGCGGGTAACCAGAGTGAGACCGATCACGCCGACCCCCGGACTGTATCGAAGGTCGCTTTCAGGTAGGCGTCGGCACGAGGCGAACCGATCAGGCCCGCCTCCATCCGGTTCATGGCGTAGGCGAAGGTGACCCGGTGGTCCAGGTCGTTGACCACCATCGACCCGCCGATCCCGGCCCACCAGCACACCCGGCCGTCCGGCACGTGCGGGGCGGTCTGCGGCTGCGGCAGGCCGTAACCGATGCCGAACCGCAGCGGCACCATGATCGCCAGATCCACGCCGTCGGACTGCTGCTCGAAGATCAGGTCGATGGTCTTGTCCGACAGGAACTTCCGGCCGGACAGCTCGCCGCCATTGCTGATCAGCGACTGCAACCGGGCGATGGAACGGGCATTGCCGTGCCCGCCCATGCCGCCCAGCTCAGCCTGCTGCCACGCCGGGGTGCCGCACTCGGCGAAGTCCAGCAGCGGCTGGAACAGGGTCTTGAACATGACACTGTCCTGCGGCAGCAGCGCCGGATCGAAGTCCGGCAGCTCCGGCGGCACCAGGGTCGCGATCCGGCCCAGATCCGCTGTGGCAGTGCCGATGTGGAAGTCCGCGCCCAGCGGGCCCGCCAGCTCCTCGGCGAAGAACCGGCCCAGCGGACGCCCGGTGACCCGCTTGACCAGCGCGCCGAGCAGGTGGCCGTAGTTCATGGCGTGATAGCCCGACGCGGTGCCCGGCTCCCACCAAGGCTCCTGCGTCGCAAGGCGATCCGTGGAGGCATCGGTGTCATAGATGTCCGACAGCACGATCGGGGCCTCCCAGCTGGAGACGCCCGAGGTGTGCGAAAGCAGGTGCCGCACTTCGATATCGGCCTTGCCGTTGGCCGCGAACTCCGGCCAGTAGTGGGCGACCTTCTGGTGCACGTCCAGCTCACCGCGGTCGACCAGCAGCAGGACGCTCAGCGCGACCATGGTCTTGGTGATGGAGAAGGTGTTCACCAGGGTGTCCGGGGCCCAGCGCTCGGTCTTCTCCGGATCGGCGTAGCCGCCCCAGAGATCCACCACGGGCTCGCCGTCCACGGTCACGCAGACCGACGCGCCCAGCTCAGCGCCCGACTCCACCTGCTCGGTGAAAGCCGCACGAACAGCTTCGAATTCATCGGCACAGAAACCAGCGACGTTGCTCATTTCGACCGTCCCCCTCTACGCCTCGACCAGCGCGCGGCTGCGCACCGGCAGGGCATTGCCCACCGCGGCGGCACGGCGCGCACCGTCGGCGAGTTCCTTCTTCAGCTCGCGCACATAGATGTCGAAGTCGATCTGAATCGTGTGCCGCGGCGAGTTGTAGTAGCGCTCGGCGCGCTCGGCCTCCGCCTTGGTCACCGCGGCGCTCATGTCGGCCTGCGACGGGAAGCGGTAGTTGCCCGACAGGTACGCCGCGACCAGCTTGGACTGCTGCTCGGCGAAGTTCACCAGGGTCGGCATCGGCTGGGCCAGACCGAGATAGAACAGATTGTCGACATCGGGCTTGAGCATCTGACGCCACAGCGGCAGCTTGTTGCTCGCGTCGGGCTTGAGCACCGGATCGGTGAAGAACGGGAAGCTGATGTGATAGCCGGTGGCGCACACGATCACGTCCACCTCCTCGGTGGAGCCGTCCGCGAAGTGCACGACCTTGCCGTCCAGCTTGGTGATGGCGGGCTTGAAATCGATATCACCGCAACCGACCTTGTGCAGGAACTCCTCGCTGGCCGACGGATGCGCCTCGAACGGCAGGTGATCCGGCTTGGGCAGGCCGTAATCCTCCATGCGGCCGCGGTTCTTGACCACGAAGCGCTGCTTGAGCTTGAGCGCCACCTTCGGCGGCATCCAGGCCGGCACCACCTGGGTGTCGCCGACCTTGCCGCCGACGTACTTGGGCAGCACCCACACGCCGCGCCGGGCCGAGACCCACAGCTTCTCGGCGATGAACTTCTGCGACAGCTCCGAGGCCACGTCCAGACCCGAGTTGCCCATGCCGACCACGACGATGCGCTTGCCGCGCATATCGATCGGGTCGAAGGGGTCGTTGTAGGCGTGCGAATGGAGCAGGGTGCCGTCGAACTCGCCCGGGTAGTCGGGGGTGCGCGGATCCCAGTGGTGGCCGTTGGCCACGATCAGCGCGTCGTAGGTCTCGACGGTGCCCTGATCGGTGCTGACCGTCCACAGGCCGTCGGCGCCGCGCTCGGCCGCGGTCACCTTGTGGTTGAACCGGATTCGATCACGCAGGCCGAAGTGGTCGACGTAATCCTTGAAGTACTGGTGCAACTGGCTGTGGTGCGGGAAATCGGGCCATTCCTCGGGCGCGGGGAAGTCCTCGAACTGCAGCCGGAACTTGGAGGTGTCGATGTGCAGGCTCTGGTAGCACGCCGACATGCCGTTCGGGTTCTTGTAATACCAGTTGCCGCCCACCTCGTCGGAGGCTTCGTAGCAGTCGAAGGGGATGCCGTATTCGGCCATCCGCTTCGCGGCGGTGATACCGGACGGGCCCGCACCGATGATGGCGACCCGGGGTAGTTCACGGTTGTGTGCGGATTTCGCAGCCAATGCACTCTCCTGATTCGGCGACGGGTCTCGGGAGCCCTGCCGGACGTGATGTGCCACACACGCTAACACTCACTAGACAGTGTGTCTAGTGAGTGAACTTGCGTCTATCATTCAACGGTGACCCGATCCGTAGACCAACCCGAGACCCCGCGCCGCACCTCGCTGCGCGACGAGCAGAAACGGCTCACCCGCAGCCGGCTCATCGACGCCGCCAAACAGCTGTTCACCGAACAGGGCTACGCGCCGATCCGGGTCGACGACATCGCCGCCGCCGTCGGCTGCAGCCGCGCCACCTTCTACCTGCACTTCACCGGGAAACCGGACGTGCTGCGGGCGATCGCGGAACAGGGCACGCTGCCCAGCGTCCGGAACTTCTACGAAGACCTCGACCACGTGCTCGACACCGGCTCCCGCGAGGAATTCGCCGCCTGGATGCGCCGCGCCATCGACTGGTTCCAGGAATACAAGGACCTGCTCCCCGCCTGGGACGAGGCCACCGCCCTCGAACCCGAGTTCCGCGAGGTGGCCAAGGAGGGCATCATGTCGCTGCCCAGCGTCATGAGCTCCTACCTGTCGCGCTGGCCCGCCGACCGCCAGGACGAAGCCCGGCTGCGCGTGGAACTGCTGGTGGCCCAGCTGGAACGCTTCTTCACCCGCTGGGCCATGCAGGGCACCATCGACGTCTCCGCCGACGAGGCCGCCGGCGTTCTCACCGACATCTGGTTCCCGGCGCTACAGACGCCGTAGGGCTAGTTCGGCAGCGGCGTGACGCGAGCGCGCGCGAGTTCCCAGAACGCGCGCAGCGCAACGATTTCCCCGTCCGTGTTGACCCGGTAGACGGCCACCAGGTCCACCTCGACGGCCAGCTCGGCGCGAGTGCTGCGAATCGTGCCGGTGAAGGCGGCCTCGTCGCCACAGGCGAAGGAATCCGCCCAGGTGAATTCGATCCGGCTGGGTTCGATGGCCAGGTCCCAGAACGCGGCGATGGCCGCGAGACCCCAATGCCCCTCCCCCACCGGGTCATACGGCGAGATGCCCACCGGATCCTCCACCCGGGCCTCGGGGGCGAACAGGGCCAGCCACTCGTCCTTGTGCTTGGCGCGCACCGCCGCCTGCGAGGCGAGTCCGGCACGGCGAGCGGGGTGTTCGAGCGACATCCCGCCATCCTGACCGCCACTCGAGCGGACCGACCCGGCAAATTCCGGTGAGCGGGACGGCGAGTGCGCGAAATAGACTCGGGCCGGCGTCGAATGACGCCGGCCCGAAATCTGAAATTGAATTGTTTTAGAGATCAGCGGGAGAACGACGAACCGCTGTAACCCAGACCCGCGCCCTGATCGGTCGGCTGGGTGCTGTTGACCAGCGCCTGGCACTGCTCGACCGTCTGACCCGACTGGATGCAGGCCGTCCACGGGTCGTAGATCGTGGGGAAATCGGCGGCGGCGGTGGCGGCCGGGCCGGCGATACCGCCCGCGATCACAGCGGCGACGACAAGCTTCTTCACGTGGGAATCCTCCAGAGTCTTTACCGAATTGCGGTAAAGGTTGCCACGTGAATCCGAACATCGCCAAGCCATAGGGGAATTCGGCGAATAGTTTAGGGCCGAACCCCTAATGACCGCAGTGCCGGACCGGACCGATCACGCAACTCGGGCGTCAGCCGCCAGCGCGTCGACCGCGGCGTAGTAGCGATCGGTCAGCAAACGCACCACCGACGGGTGCACACCGATCGGCTCGGCGACGCCGTCCGCGCCCGCCTCGTGCAGCCGCTGATGGAACAGGCCGTGCGCGAGCAGGTAGGAGGCGACGAACACCCGGCGCGCGCCCGCAGCCCGCACCGCCGCCACCACCTCCGGGACCTTGGGCTCGCCGGTCGCGATATAGGCCAGGTGGGCGGGCGTGCCGACCCGCTCGGAGAGCAGGTTGGCGGCCCGCTGGACGTCCTGACGGGCACGCGCGTCCGAGGAACCCGCGGCGGCGAACACCACCGCGTCCCCCGGTCGCCAGCCCGCCGCCCGCAACCGCAGGTGCATGACCTCCGCCAGCGCCGGGTCCGGACCCATGGCCTGGGTGACCGCGACCGCGTCGTGCGCACTCGCGGCCACCTCTCGTGGCACATCCTGATAGACGTGGTAGCCCGAGGCCAGGAAGGCCGGAACCACCACGGCGGGAACCGAATCCAGATCCCGCAGCACCTCGGCCGGGGACGGCCCCAGCACATCGACGAACGCGGTGCGCACCTGTGGCGCGCCGCTGATCGCCAACTCACGCAAGGATGCCGATGCCGCCCCGAAATCGGCACCGGCACCGGTTCCGGGCAGACCGCGGCGAGCGGTGTGCGCGAGCGCCGCGGCGCCCAGCTCCCGCGCCACGGCCGCGGCCAGATCCGCGATCATCTCCACGCCGCGCGCGCTGCGGGTGCCGTGCGCCACCAGCACCAGCGCCGGCGCGCTCACCACGCACCTCGCTGTGGACGGACGGCTCCCGAACCCGGCGCGGCGCCGGGAGCGCCGTACGGGCGCGCGGGGAACGCCTGCCGTGACATCGAACTCGACTGTGTGGCAGCTGGATTCGATGGACGCGAGGCGGAGACGGCGCGTGCGGTGGCCGCCGACCGGACGGGCGTGACCGCCGGGCCCGCGACCGGGGCCACGGGCGCCGGAGCGCCGGGCTGCGCCGGAAGACCGACGGGGCGAACATCATTCGCCGGTGCCGCCGATCGCACCGGGGCGGCGGTGGAACGTGCCACCGGCGACGGGGCCACCACCGGGTGGGTGGCGCCCGTGACCGCAGACGGGGCGCCCGGACGGCGGACGGCCGCCGCGGGCGGGGTGTCGGTCAGCGGCTGCCGGGTGCCCGGGAGCCGGGCCGGCGGAACCTCGCGGCGCGTGCCCAGACCATTGTTGCGAGCCGGGCCCGCCTGGCGGGCAACCGGATTCGGAGTCTCGTGCGAGTTGTCGATGCACTCGGCCGGATCGAGCGCCAGCCGGTAGCCGCGCTTGACGACGGTCTGGATGGCCTTGGGCGTACCCAGGCCCGCCCGCAGCCGGGCGATCGCGGTCTCCACGGCGTGGGTGTCGTCGCCACCGCCGGGGAGGGCGGCGAGCAGGTCCTCGCGGGAGACCACGCGGCCGGGCTGACGGGCCAGCGAACGCATCAGCGCCATCGGCGCGGGCGCCAGCTGACGCACCTGACCGTCCACCACGACGCAACCGCCGCGCACGCTCAGCACGTGGCCGGCGGCCTGAATCCGGTTGGCGCGCCGCGGCAGTTCCTCGGCCACATGGCGAGCCAGGGCGCCCAGGCGGGCGCGACCCGGCATGGAGGTGGGCACGCCCAGCTCCTCGAGCGGCGCGGCGGTGATCGGACCGACGCAGGCGGGCAGCACCCGGGTGCGGAAGGCGTGCAGCACGGCCTCCAGCAGTCCGGTTTCCTTGGCGCGCATGAGAAGTGAGGCCACGGCGGGCGCACTGGTGAAGGTCACGCAGTCCAGCCCCGCGGTGACGATGCCCTCGATGAGGCGATCCATCGGGGTGCGGTCGTCCGGCGGGATCCACCGGTAGACCGGAACCGGCACCACGTCGGCGCCGGCGCAGCGCAGCACCTCACAGAAATCGGGGACGGGCTCCCATTCGGTGGTCGCGCCGTGCAGCTGCACCGCGATCCGCACCCCTTCGACGCCCTGGGCCAGCAGGTGATCGAGCACCTCGGCACTGGATTCCGAAGCGGGAGACCATTCTTCGCGCAGCTCGGCCGCGCGGATGGCGCCCTTGGCCTTGGGGCCGCGGGCCAGCATGCGGGTCGAGCCCAGCGTGGAGCGCAGCTCCTCGGCCAGACCCCAGCCCTCCGCGGCCTCCATCCAGCCGCGGAAGCCGATGCCGGTGGTGGCGACCGCGATCTGCGGCGGGTCGGCGACCAGCTGTCGCGTCACCCGCTCCAGCTCGTTGTCGTCGGCCAGCGGAATGATCCGGATGGCCGGGCGGGAAACGACATTCGCGCCCCGGCGGTTGAGCAGGGTGCCGAGTTCATCGGCGCGCCGGGCCGCCGTGATGCCGACGGTGAATCCGGCCAGCGGGGTACCGCCGTCGACCTCGGTCATGCGGTACCGCCGACGAATTGCACGGGGTCGTTGGACACCGACACCACACCGTCGGCGGTACGCACCGCGTACACCGGCAGCGAGATGGTGTCGTCGTCCAGGCAGCGCCCGTCGATCAGCGAGAACGCCTGCTTGAGCAGCGGAGACGCCACGACGGGCACACCGCCGCGATCGCCCACCAGACCGCGCGACATGACCGCCGCGCGTCCGAACGGATCGATATTGCCGACCGCGAACAACGTGCCGTCGGTGGTGAGGAACAGGGCCGCCTGGCGGCCGCCCTTCAGCAGCACCGCCACGCCGCGGCCGGGAATCAGATAGTCCTGTCGGCAAGCCTGGGTCCACCCCGAGGTGGTGGTGACTGCGGTGCCGGGTGTGTCGATCACGGTCATCGGTAACTCTCCTCCGAACGCCTTACCTATTGGTACCGGCGCCCTGTTTCCAAGTCGTTAAGCAGTCATTTCCCGTGCGTGGCGGGTTCTGTGGCCTGCGACGCACTCACCGGCAGCTCCGGGATGCCCAGCAGGACCGGCACCTTGCGCTCGCCGCTCTCGTCGAAACCGATGGTCGGGTCCGACTCCTCCGGGGCGTTGACGAAGGACACGAAGCGCGACAGCTTGCCCTCGTCCTCGAGCACCGCGGCCCACTCATCCTTGTAGCCGTCGACGTGCTTGGCCATGGCGGCCTCCAGGTCGGCGGCGATGCCCAGGCTGTCGTCACAGACGACGGCCTTGAGGTAGTCGATGCCGCCCTCCAGGGCCTCCTGCCACGGCGCGGTGCGCTGCAGGCGGTCCGCGGTGCGGATGTAGAACATCAGGTAGCGGTCGATGTAGCTGATCAGCGTCTCGTCGTCGAGCTCGCCGGCCAGCAGCACCGCGTGCTTCGGGGTCAGACCGCCGTTGCCGCCGACGTAGAGGTTCCAGCCGTTCTCGGTGGCGATGACGCCGACGTCCTTGCCGCGGGCCTCCGCGCATTCCCGGGCGCAACCCGAGACCGCCAGCTTCAGCTTGTGCGGGGAACGCAGTCCGCGGTAACGCCTTTCGAGCAGCACCGCCATGCCGACCGAGTCCTGCTGGCCGTAGCGGCACCAGGTCGAGCCGACGCAGGACTTCACCGTGCGCAGCGACTTGCCGTAGGCGTGACCGGATTCCATGCCCACGTCTACCAGGCGCTTCCAGATCAGCGGCAGCTGCTCGACGCGGGCGCCGAACAGGTCGATGCGCTGACCGCCGGTGACCTTCACGTACAGGTCGAATTCCTTGGCGATCTCACCGATGGTGATGAGCTGGTCGGCGGTCACCTCACCGCCGGGCATCCGCGGGACGACCGAGTAGGTGCCGTTCTTCTGCAGGTTGGCCAGGAAGTGGTCGTTGGTGTCCTGCAGCGAGGCCTGCTCGCCGTCGAGGATGTGATCGCTCGAGGTGGAGGCCAGGATGGAGGCGACCGTCGGCTTGCAGATGTCGCAGCCGGTGCCCTTGCCGTACTTGGCGATCAGGCCCGAGAAGGTGCGGATACCGGTCGACTGGATGATGTGGAACAGCTCGGCGCGCGACTGCGAGAAGTGCTCGCACAGCGACTTGGAGACCTCCACGCCCGACTGCTCCAGCAGCTTCTTGAGCATGGGAACGCAACCGCCGCACGAGGTTCCGGCGTTGGTGCAGCTCTTGATGGCCGGGACGTCGCAGGCGCCGTCGGCGATCGCGCCGCAGATGGAACCCTTCGACACGTTGTTGCAGGAGCAGATCTGCGCGTCGTCGGGCAGCGCGTCCGCGCCCAGTTCCGCACCGGCCGGGGAGATCAGCGCGGCCGGATCGGCGGGCAGCGGGCGGCCGACCAGCGGGCGCAGCGCCGAGTACTGGGTGGCGTCGCCGACCAGGATGCCGCCGAGCAGGGTCTGCGCGTCATCGGAGACGACCAGCTTGGCGTAGGTGCCCTTGGCGGCGTCGTGCAGCACCACCGAGAGCGCGCCCTCGGTCTTGGCGTGTGCGTCACCGAAGGAGGCCACGTCCACGCCGAGCAGCTTCAGCTTGGTCGACATGTCCGCGCCCGGGAACTCGCCCTCGCCGCCGAGCAGGCGGTCCGCGACCACCTCGGCGGTGCTGTAACCGGGGGCCACCAGGCCGTAGCAGACACCCTCGACCGCGGCGACCTCGCCGATGGCGTAGATGCTCGGGTCCGAGGTGCGCAGGCCCAGGTCGGTGATGACACCGCCGCGCGGGCCGACCTCGATGCCGGCGGTCTTGGCGATCTCGTCGCGGGGACGCACACCGGCGGCGAAAACCACCAGCGCGGCGCGCAATTCGCTGTCGTCGGACAGCTTGACGGTCAGCTTCTCCGCGAGCGGGGCCGCCGCGTCGGCCTCGACCGAGGAGGTGCCGACCCCGGTGTGCACGGCCAGGCCGAGCTCGGTGACCAGCTTCTCCAGGATCGCGCCGCCGCCCTCGTCGACCTGGGCGGGCATCAGCCAGTTGTTGTACTCGATGACGTGCGGGGTCATGCCCAGCAGGCGCAGCGCGTTGGCCGCCTCCAGACCGAGCAGACCGCCGCCGACCACCACGCCGACCGCGCCCGGACCGGCCGCCTCGGCCGTGGCCCGGATGCCGTCGAGGTCCTCGAGGGTGCGGTAGACGAAGCAGCCCTCGGTGTCGGCGCCCGGCACCGGCGGCACCCAGGCGTAGGAGCCGGTAGCCAAAACCAGTGCGTCGTAACCGATCACATCGCCGGTGGAGGTGGTGACCTTGCGGGCCGCCTTGTCGATGCTGTCGGCGCGCACGCCGAGCCGCACCTGCACCAGGTCGTCGCCCTCGTAGTCGTTGCCCGGCAGGGCCAGCGCGGAGGTCTCCCAGATGCCGACGTAGGACGAGAGCCCGACGCGGTCGTAGGCGGCCAGCTTCTCCTCGCTGAGCACGATGACCTGCCAGACGCCGGCCTCGTCACGGGAGCGCAGGGCTTCCACGAAGCGGTGTCCGACCATGCCGTGGCCGACCACTACGACGGTCTTGCGTTCGATGCTGTTGGTCATGACGGTCCCTTTCGAGAACAGGCAGGTCAGGCGCGAGCCGACGGAGCGGACGAGGCGGCGGTGGACGCGGAATCGATTGCGGTGGACCCGGATTCGGCCTCGAGGACCAGGGCCTCCGCCTCGACGACGACATCGGCGTCGGTGGCCTCGGTGGACAGTGCCCGCAGGCTCGGGCGGCGCATGAAGACCGCCCAGCAGACCACGCCGCACAGCACGTAGAAGGCCATGAAGACCCAGAACGCGGTGGTCGCGGACTTGGTGGAGGCGTAGGAGGTGCGCAGCATCAGGTTGATGCCGACACCGCCGAGCGCGCCGATGGCGCCGACGAAGCCGATGAGCGCACCCGAGGTGTTGCGGGCCCACGCCGCGCGGCTGGCCGAATCACCTTCCAGGGAACGGGATTTGGCCTCGAACACGGACGGGATGATCTTGGTGACCGCGCCGTTGCCGATGCCGGAGATCACGAACAGCGCGGTGAAGCCGACGATCATGGCCACCAGCACGCCACCCTTGGGGTGCCCGGCGTGGTCGCCCATGGTGGAGGACACCGCGACCACCACGGCCGCCGCCGTCATCGCCACGAAGGTGTACAGCGTGACCTTGCTGCCGCCGATGCGGTCGGCCCACTTGCCGCCGTACGGGCGGGCCAGCGAACCCAGCAGCGGGCCGATGAAGGCGATCTGCGCGGCGTGCAGCGCGGCCGCCGGGACGCTCGCGCCACCGGCCTTGAAGGTGATCTGCAGAACCTGGCCGAAAGCGAAGCTGTAGCCGATGAACGAACCGAAGGTGCCGATGTAGAGGAAGGCGATCGCCCAGGACTGCGGCACCCGCAGCGCCTTGAGCATGTAGGACAGGTCGGCCTTCTGGTTCTTCACGTTGTCCATGAACAGGGCCGCGCCCGTGGCCGCGACCACGATCAGCACCAGGTAGACCGCGCACACCACCGACGCGTTGCCGTAGTGGTTGCCGAGGGTGGCGATGACCGCCAGACCGATCAGCTGCACCACCGGGACGCCGATATTGCCGCCGCCCGCGTTCATGCCCAGCGCCCAGCCCTTGAGCCGCTGCGGGTAGAAGACGTTGATGTTGGACATCGACGAGGAGAAGTTGCCGCCGCCCAGGCCCGCGAAGGCCGACACGACCAGGAACGTCGTGTAGGAGGTGCCCGGCTGGTTGATGAAGTACAGCGTCAGCAGCGCCGGGATCAGCAGCAGCAGCGCGGACACGATGGTCCAGTTGCGGCCGCCGAATTTGGCGGTCAGCACGGTGTAGGGGATCCGCATGAAGCCGCCGACCAGCGTCGGGACCGCACCCAGGAAGAACTTGCCCGCCGGATCGATGTGGAAGACGTCGGTCGGCATGAACAGCACCATGACCGACCAGATCGACCACACCGAGAACCCGATGTGCTCGGCGAAGACCGACCAGATCAGATTGCGGCGCGCGATGTCCTTACCACCGGCTTCCCAAGCTTCGACATCTTCGGCATCCCAATGCTCGATGTCGCGCTTGCGGGTCAGCGTCGTCAACAAGAGGCCCTCCTGAAATCTGGATGGCCTCAAGGTAGAAAACGGGTATTGCGGTGATGCTGCGCGAAATGTCCGCTAAATCAACGGTTGCTCACGATTACCGGGGGTCCGGCGTGAGAAGTGCTCTTATGTTTCGCCTATGTGACGCAACGGTTTCCGGCGGTCACAAACCGCCTGAAAACGAGAATCCGAGCCGTGAGGTGAGAGTCTCGCCACAAAGCATGGACCCAACCTCACGACTCGGCAACTCGAACAGTGAAATTCCGGCTAGTTCCAGGTGTCTTCCAGGAAGCGCGGTTTGCACGCCACCCAGGCACCCGCCATCAGAATCAGCACGGCCACCGCGAGGAAGGCGAACGGCACCGGCCAACCGCCGGTCATCGTGTGCAGCGCACCGAACAACAGCGGGCCCACGCACGCCACCGAGTAGCCGACACCCTGGGTGAAACCGGACAGCGCGGCCGAACCGGCGCCCGTACGGGTGCGCAGATTGATCAGCGTCAGCGCCATCGGGAAGGTCGACGGACCCAGGCCCAGCGCCAGCACCCACACCAGCGGGGCGCTCATCGGCGCGAACAGCAGGCCGGCGAAACCGATGAAGAAGAACACCGCGCAGCCGAGCACCACCGGGAACGGATTGGCCATGCGGCCCACCACGATCGGCGCGCTCAGCGCCGCGACCAGGCCGATCAGGGCGAAGATGCCGACCATGGAACCGCCGAAGGCGGCATTCGCGCCGGCGTCGCTGAAGATCGTCGGCAGCCAGGTGAACATCGAATAGGTGATCAGCGAGGTCATGCCGAACATGAAGGCCATGCCCCAGGCCAGCGGCGAGCGCCACACCTTGCCGGTCGATTCGACCGCGTCGGCGGGCAATTCGGTGGTGTCGAAGCGGGCGTGGTCACGGCGGGTGCGCAGCACGGCGATCCACGGCAGGGCGGCGGCGAAGGCCAGGGCGGCCCACATGCCCAGCGACAACCGCCAGCCGTGGGCGTCCGCGATCGGGACCGTGATCAGCGCGGGCAGCACCGTGCCCAGCTGCACCATCACGATGTAGACCGAGCTGAGCATCGCCAGCCGATCCGAGAAGTACCGCTTGACCAGGGGCGGGATCACCACGTTGCCGATGCCCATGCCGGCCAGCGCGAAGGCCGAGAAGGCCAGCAGCTGCCAGGTGTCGGGCACCAGCGCGCGCAGCACCGAGCCGATACCGGTCATGAGCATGGCCGCCAGGGCGGTCATCTCCAGGCCCAGGCGGCGGGACAGCACGGGGGTGAGCAGGCCGCCGAGCGCGAACATGGCGGTCGGCAGCATGCCGAAGACGCCGACCACCGCGGTGGAATAGCCGATGTCATCGCCGATGCGGGCGGCCAGCGGGGTGAACGCGGTGACGGCGATGCGCAGCGTCAGGGCGGACATGACGATGGCGACGAATACCAGCAAGCGCCCTTCGAACAGGGCGCGCTTGGACAGCTCGGGCTTGGGGTGTTCGACGTGGATGCGCCCCGGATCGGCAGGGGTACGGGTCGTGCCCCACCCGGGGGCCATCGTCTCATCCATCGTCGCAGTCACCACGAAATCATAGGATGACCCGATGATGTGATGCAACGAATGTGAGGCAAGGTACGCTGTCCCCCGTGCAACCAGTCCGGCGCACGAGCCTCATCGCCCAGGTGACCGAGCAGCTTCGTGCCGAAATCCGTTCCGGCCGTTGGGCCGTCGGCTCGCGCATCCCCACCGAGCCCGAACTCACCGAACTCACCGGCACCGGCCGCAATACGGTGCGCGAGGCCGTCCAGGCGCTCGTGCACGCCGGCATGCTCGAACGCAGACAAGGCTCGGGCACCTACGTCATCTCCACCTCCACCCTCGGCGGCACCCTCACCGAGTACTTCGCCGACGCCCAGCAGCGCGACGTGCTCGAACTGCGGCAGGCCCTCGACACCACCGCCGCCCGGCTGGCCGCGAGCCGCCGCGACGACAGCGACATCGAGAACCTGCGGCGCCTGCTCGGCGAACGAACCCGGCTGTGGGACACCGACTTCGATGCCGCGATCGAGGCCGATGTGCAGCTGCATCGCGCTATCGTGGTGGCCAGTCACAACGCGGTGTATCTGGAGTTCTACGACTCGCTGCTGCCCGTCATCGCCGCCGGCATCCGCTTCCGGTCCGCACGCGAGGGCGAGACCTATCACGACGAGCACGCCGACCTGGTCCAGGCGGTGATCGACGGCGATCCGGACCGCGCGGCACGCACCGCCAACTGCTTCCTGGACTCGCTCATGGCCGAATACCGGACGCTTGATACGAATTTCGGGTAACCGAAACGTCACCATGCGAATCTGGGCCAAGTGAGCCCGAATTGTCATCTCCGTCACCGAAAAACACCCGGACGTAAAACGAGCTTCCTACGGTTGACGCGACCGCAACGGTTCCCCCCGACGATCGGGAATCGAACGATGAGGGCGGTCGCGACAGCCGAGAGGACAGCCGCTCATGGCAACAGTTATCGAGCCATCGGAAACAACCATCAGTTTTCAGAAACGCGGACGGTGGATCGACCGCTGGGAACCCGACAACACGGAATTCTGGGAGAACGGCGGTAAACAGACCGCTCGCAAGAATCTGATCTTCTCGGTATTCGCCGAAAACCTCGGATTCAGCGTCTGGGTGCTGTGGGCCAGCGTGGTCACCGCCATGGGCTCGGCCGGATTCGCCTTCCTGGGCAAGAACAATCCCGACGCCGTCAACAACGCGCTGCTGCTCACCTCCACCCCGACCCTGGTCGGCGCGGCGCTGCGAGTGCCCTACACCTTCGCCATCCCGCGCTTCGGTGGCCGCGCGTTCACCGCGTTCAGCGCCGCCATGCTGCTGGTGCCCACCCTGGGCCTGGCCTATTTCATCAACCAGCCCTCGACCCCGATGTGGGTGTTCATGGTGCTGGCCGCGATCGCCGGTGTCGGCGGCGGCAACTTCTCGTCGTCCATGGCCAATATCAACTTCTTCTTCCCCGAAGGCAAGAAGGGCGCGGCGCTGGGCATCAATGCCGCGGGCGGCAATCTCGGTGTGGCACAGACACAATTGTTCGTGCCGCTGTTGATCACGCTGGGCACTCACATCGTGGCCAAGACTCCCGCCGGATACCGGTACGGCATCACACTCGGCATTCTGGTGTGGATTCCGTTCATCCTCATCGCACTGGTGGGCGCGCTGCGCTACATGGATTCCCTGTCCGGCGCGAAATCCGATGGCACGTCCTACAAGCGGGCGCTGGCCAACCGCCACACCTGGGTGATGGCCATCCTCTACATCGGCACCTTCGGTTCCTTCATCGGCTTCTCCTTCGCCTTCCCGACCCTGCTCAAGGCCAACTTCCCGAGCCTGGCCAAGATCGGCTGGATGGGCACGCTGGGCAACCTGGCCTTCCTCGGCGCACTGGTCGGATCCTTCAGCCGTCCCTTCGGCGGCTGGATCGCCGACAAGCTCACCGGCGCGAAGATCACCATCTACGTCTTCGGCGGCATGGCGCTGACCACCGCGCTCATCGTGGCGTCGTTGTCCGCCAAGAACTTCCCGCTCTACCTGGCCTCGTTCCTGCTGCTGTTCGTGCTCAGCGGCATCGGCAACGGCTCCACCTACCGGATGATCCCGATGATCTTCACCGCGGAAGCGCGGCAGCGGGCCGCCGAGACCGGACAGGACATCGGTGACGCGCTGATCTCCGCGAAACGGCAAGCGGGCGCGGCCATCGGCGTCATCGGCGCGGTCGGCGCGGCGGGCGGCTGGATCCTGCAGCAGGCGCTGCGGCTGTCGAACACCCACTACCACAGCATGAATCCCGCCTTCTGGGGTTACGTGGTGGCCTACCTGGCCATGGGCGGGCTGTGCTGGTGGTTCTACCTGCGCTCCTCGTTCGCCGTCGGCCGGGCGCCCTCGCTGGCGCACGCGAACGTGTAAAGACTCCCCTACCGCCCCTGGGGAAAACGGAAAGGCCGCATCGGATTCGTCGCCCGGTGCGGCCTTTCCGCGTCGTGTCCTCGGTGTCCTAGAGCATCAGGCGGGTCATGTCCGCGGTCCGGGCCAGCCCGGGGAAGGCCTCCGGGGTGGAACGCGGGTGCAGGGCGTGCACGGCCAGCCGGAACATGACCGCGCGCACCAGCATCTGGGGCCACTCGGGTAGTTCACGCCAGCGCTCCATGAGCCCGTCGTCGGCGCCGCCCCACGACAGCGCGTCCACCACGATGACCGCCGCGGCCCACGGAGCGGGCCGCCAGTACGGGGTGATGTCGGTCAGGCCGGGCGCGAAACCACCGGAGAACAACACGGTTCCGAACAGATCGCCGTGCACCAGCTGCGCCGGCGTGGTCACCGGCTTGCGCAGCGTGGACAGCTGGGTGATCAGGGTCAGACTGCGGTCACCGTCGGGCGAGGTGGCCGGAAGCATGCCGCCCATCTTGAGACTGCGCAGCGGAACCGCTTCCCACGCGGCCCGATCGGCGGCCGCGAACACGTCCGCGTCCGCCCACGGCGCGACCGGCTGCGCGGCCAGGAAACGCGGGCGCTCCAATTGCGCGGTCACCTGATGCAACCGCAGCGACAGCGACACCACCTCGTCGTGCCGCGGCTCGGGGACGCCCTCCAGGTAGGTGTCCGCCCGCCAGCCCGACACCACATACCGTCCATCGGTGGCCCGTACCGGCCGCGCCAGGCGCAGCCCGTCCACCCGCAGCGTCTCGCGCACCTTCGCCGACCACGCGGCGCGCGCGTGATCGGTGACCGGGCTCAGCACCACATCGCCGCACCGCCAGCCGCCGTCCCAGTTCCCCAGCGGAACAGGCGGCTCCTCGCGCAACCCGAAGGTCGAGCGCACATGCTCGGGAGGTTCCACAGCAGTCATGGTCACGCGCGTACGGTACCGCTGTACCGCCTCTCCGCGACTTAAGGCCAGACTGGGAGCCGTCGGAGTGTCGTCGGCACCCGGCGGTCGGGCGTGTCACCGATTTCGGTCGTCCCCGGTGAGGTACCCAGATCCTTCCGAAATCAGTTGTCACGTCCCGATCAATCAACTTTTTCGCTCAGTAGACAGGCAGCGAGGGGTCGATCTGGTTGGCCCAGGCGATGATTCCGCCCTGCAGGTGGGTGGCGTCGGAGAAACCGGCGTTCTTCAGCGCGGCCAAGGCCTCGGCGGAGCGGATCCCGGTCTTGCAGTGCAGCACGATCGGGGTGTTCTGGGGCAGCTCGGCCAGCGCCTCACCGGACAGGATGCGGTCCTTCGGGATCAGGGTCGCGCCCTCCAGGCGGACGATGTCCCATTCCACCGGCTCGCGCACGTCGATGATGGCCACCGGCTTGCCCGCGTCCAGCATCTCCTTGAGCTCACGCGCGGTGATGGTGGAACCGATCGCGGCCGCCTGGCCCTCCTCGGACACCACGCCGCAGAACGCGTCGTAGTCGATCAGCTCGGTGATGGGCTGACGCTCCGGATCGCGGCGCAGCTTGATGGTGCGGTAGCTCATGTCCAGTGCGTCGTACACCATGAGCCGGCCCAGCAGCGGGTCGCCGATACCGGTGATCAGCTTGATCGCCTCGGTCACCATGATCGAGCCGATGGACGCGCACAGCACGCCCAGCACGCCGCCCTCGGCGCAGGAGGGGACCATGCCCGGCGGCGGGGCCTCCGGGTACAGGTCGCGGTAGTTGATGCCGCGGCCGTCGGGGGCGTCCTCCCAGAAGACCGAGACCTGGCCCTCGAAGCGGTAGATGGAACCCCACACGTAGGGCTTGCCGGCCAGCACGGCGGCATCGTTGACCAGGTAGCGGGTGGCGAAGTTGTCGGTGCCGTCCACGATCAGGTCGTAGCGCTCGAACAGCTCGACCGCGTTGTCCGGCTCCAGCCGAATCTTGTGCAGCTCCACCGTGATTCCGGAATTGATCTCCAGAATCGAGTCGCGCGCGCTGTCGGCCTTGGACCGGCCGATATCGGACTCGCCGTGAATGATCTGCCGTTGCAGGTTCGAGGCGTCGACCTCGTCGAACTCGACGATGCCGAGAGTGCCGACACCGGCCGCGGCCAGGTACAGCAGCGCCGGCGAGCCGAGCCCGCCCGCGCCGATCACCAGCACCTTGGCGTTCTTCAGGCGTTTCTGACCGTCCACCCCGAGATCCGGGATGATCAGATGGCGGCTGTAGCGGGCGACCTCGTCGCGGGTCAGCTCCGCCGCCGGCTCCACCAAGGGCGGCAGGGAGGGATGCGATGCTGTCACGTGTGCGGACTCCTCTATCGAATACGCCGGAAACTCGCGGCCACAACTGCAACACCGAGACCGGGAGCGTTCTTCCCCAAGCCTAGGCCCGATCGAACCGGCGTGATCGGAGGCCGCTCAGGCGCGCGGGTAGGGCCAGGGGTTGAAGCGGCAGGTCTTGCCGTCCATCGGCACCACGCCCTCGGGATCGAGCTTCGCGATGTCGTTGTTCTTGGTCCCGAAGGTCTGCTGCATCATGACCGGCGCCAGCTCGCCGTCGATCTCGCACGGCTGGTGCTCGTGGTAGCCGATGGCATGGCCCACTTCATGATTGATCTGATATTGCCGGTAGGAGCCGACATCGCCCTGGAAGGCCAGGGCCCCGCGCACCCAGCGCACCTCCGAGAGCACCACGCGGCCCAGATCGGCGTTGTAGCAGGAGGAGTCGACCGGGATCTCGAAACCGCAGGACTTGCGGGTGGTGTCGCGGGAGGTCAGCGAGATGCGGAAGTCGGGGTTGCCGGTGTCGACGCGGCGCAGCGCGAAACGCGGATCATGGGTCCAGGACTTGGGATTGGCGAGGGTGGCGTCGACCATCTGGCCGATCGCCGGATCGCCGCCGAGGCCGGTGGTGTCCACCCCGTTCTCGATCTCGACGGTGTAGGTGAACACGTGCTGGGTGCCGGCGCCGATCTGCGCGGTGGTGCCGGGCACCACGTGCCAGGTGCCCGCGCCGGAATCGGCGTAGACCCCGCCCGGCGGAACCGCGCCGGTCGGCAGGTCGGCGGCGTAGCGGCCGTCGCCCTTGGGGGCGCCGCCGATGATGCCGCTGGGCGGCGCGGTGTGCTCGCTGAGCCGGCCGAAGCCCGGCAGCCCGGTGTCGGCGTCACCGGTGTGGCGGAAGGCGTCCACGGCGACCACGACGGTGATCACCAGCAGCACCGGCAGCGCGTAGGCGCGCCAGCCGTAGGTGCTGACGAAGCGGCCCAGGGGGCTCTGCTTCTTGGTCTCCCGGTCCGGGCGCGGGCGGTTGCGGGCGTCGGCGGGTGGGGAGGTGGGATCCCAGCGGGCGCGCAGCGGCTGATGCGGCAGCGGCCGGTCCTCGGCGGCGGGGAGGGTGGGATCGGGCGACGCGATGAGCCCAGAAGATACCGACGGACCGGTCTCCGATGCGCTGTCGTCGACGTACAAACCGAGCGGATCGTAGATCGGCCCGTCGGGTCTACCCCGTCGCTTGTTGCCGGCGGCCTTCTCGGTCACGCCTGACAGACTCTCACAGCCCGGCCGGTCACAGAGAGGTGCCGTCCCAGCCGGTAGTCATTGCTGCGAGATATCTCACGCGAATGCGGCAGACCTCACAAATCGGAACATGTGCTACACAGTTGTGATCGGCCTCGCATAATCAACAGCGGGCAACACTCGACCATCACGGGTGTTGATCGACAACAGCCGGCAGACAAATATTCGGAACCTGGATCGGCACCGGCCCTCTGAGCGCGTATCGTTCGTGGGATACCGGTGACACATCCTTCCCACCGGGAATCAACTGGGAGAATTGGCAATGACTGACCTCGTGGACCGGATGACATCGCACCGTATGTCGCCCGAGGCCATGGCGACGAGCAAGCGCGGCACCCGTCTGCCCGTGAGGCGCGCCGGGCGCAGCTTCTCGCCGCAGCCAGCGAGGTCTTCGTGCAGCGCGGCTATCACGCCGCCGGCATGGATGAGATCTCGCAGTGCGCCGGCGTCAGCAAACCGGTGCTCTACCAGCACTTCTCGAGCAAGCTCGAGCTGTATCTGGCGGTACTGCAGAACTACGTCGACATGCTGGTGTCGAGCGTGCGCCAGGCGCTGCGCTCCACCACCGACAACAAGCAGCGCGTCCGCGCCGCCGTCGCCTCCTACTTCGATTTCGTCGATCATGAAACCCAGGGCTTCCGACTGGTTTTCGAATCGGATCTGACCAACGAGCCGCAGGTGCAGCGCCGGGTCGAGCAGGCCACCGAGGCCTGCGTGGACGCGGTGTTCGACCTGGTCGCCCACGATTCCGGGCTGGACCCCTACCGGGCCCGCGTACTCGCGGTCGGCCTGGTCGGCGCCAGCCAGCTGAGCGCGCGCTACTGGCTCGAGGCGGACCGGCCGATCACCAAGGACGACGCGGTCGACACCACGGTTTCGCTCTGCTGGGGCGGGCTCAAGCACGTGCCGCTGCACCCGATCGATTGAGAGATAACAACTCTCGTTGAATCAAAAAGGAATTGGCCCGCTGACAATGTCAGCGGGCCAATTCTTTTCGATCGAAATATCTAGACGGCGGCAAAGCCGACGCGACCCGAAGACGGCGCACCGATCTCGACATAGGCGACCTTGGCGGCCTGGATCAGGAACTTGCGGCCCTTCTCGTCGGTGAGCGCCACGACGCCGCCTTCGCCCTGCAGCGCGCCGCTGACGAGTGCCTCGACCTCGGCCGGGGTCTGCGAGCTGTTGATGACGAGCTCACGCGGGCTATCCGAAATGCCGATCTTGACCTCCACGGCCAACCTCCGAACCTAGAGTCGTAGTCCTGTCCCGATCACGCTAGCGCAGCCGCGGCGGCCACCGGCCCCGACCGCCTGCGCTGACAGCGAAACTCAGCCCAGGCCGAGCACACGCATGCGCTCGGCGTGACTGTCCTGCATGTGCTCGAACAGCGTCGCGATGCCGTTCAGGTCGCCGGTCGCGGTGAGCACCAGCTCGGTCAGCTCGTCGCGCTGCGCCATCACGTACTGCGCCTGGGTGATCGCCTCGCCCAGCAATCGGCGGCCCCACAGCGCCAGCCGGTCTCGCTCGGACCGGTTCGCCGCGACCGCGCCGCGCACCTCCTCGATCACGAACTCGGAGTAACTGGTCTCGGCCAGCACATCGCGCACCACGTCGGCGACCTCGGGAGCCAGGGCGCCGGCGATCTCGGTGTAGAAGTCGGCGGCGATACCGTCGCCGACATAGAACTTGACCATCGACTCCAGCCAGGTGGAGGGGTCGGTGGAGGCGTGATAGGCGTCCAGGGCGCGGACGAAGGGGGCCATCGCGTCGAAGACGTCCGTGCCGCGGTCCGCGAGCGCCTGCTCGAGGGTCTGGAAATGCTCGGCCTCGTTGCCGGCCATCTTGGCCACGGCCACCCGCCCGCGCAGCGTCGGGGAGAGCTTGGCCTCTTCGGCGAGGCGGTAGAAGGCCGAGATCTCGCCGTAGGCGAGGACCGCGAACAGGTCGGTGACTCCGGGGTGTTCGGCGGAGATACGGCCGTCGGAGGACTCCGCGGCAGCGCCGAGGGCAGTGGACGAGTTTGCTCCCATGGGTCCCCACCCTAGCCCCAGAAAACGACCCGCATTCACCCATCGGGTGCCGCGCGCCGGGCGTACTCTCGAAATGTTCGAAAGGCTTTGTGCCACAGCGTTATTCACAAACCTACCGGTCGACTCGGAGGACCTGGTAGGGCATCACCCCGAAGGGGAGATCAGGCCAGGTCGCTCAGGAATTTGTCCAGAGAGGTCCACGTGGTGTCGCGGGCGATGAGAATGCCGAGGTGAGAACCGGGTGCGGTCTCGTACCGCACATCCGGCGAACCGGTCAGCGTCCTCGTCCCGTGCGCCACTGCCGCGGCAGCGGTGATCGCGTCCTGCGGTCCGCCGACCAGCAACACCGGCTGGGTGACCGCGGCCAGCGCGATCTCGCGCTCACCCAGCCGCAAACCGCCCTTGCCGATGTCGTTGTTCAGGATGAAGCGGCCCCACAGCTGGTTGTAGAAACGCCCCGGATAGCCGGGCAGCGAATTCTGGAACCGGTCGATGGTCTCCATCCGGGCCAGGGTCGCGGTGTCGGCGAGATTGCTCGCGATGAACAGCGGCCGCTCGAGTTCCCGATTCCAGGCGGTGGCGCGGTAGGCGAATCGGGTGATCTGTGCCGAGACGCCGCCGAGGGCGCGGATGGCGGTGGTCGCGGTGCGGCCGCCGTCGAGGCGGGCCAGCGAACGCAATTCGCGGGCGCCGAACATGTGGTCGTAGCTCAAGGGCGCGCCCACGGCGGTGATCGACCGAATGGGCAGGGTCTGGTCGGCCGCGGCGGTCAGCAGGGCCAGCACGCCGCCGATGGACCAGCCCACCAGATCCACCGGGCGGCCGCCGCGGTCGGCGGACACCTGGCGGATGGCCTCGGGCAGGATGTCGTCGATCCAGGTCTCGAAGCCCATGCGGCGGTCGTCGAAGGTGATGTCGCCGTAGTCGACCAGGTAAGGGGCGCGGCCGGATTCGAGCAGGAATCGGGCCAGGCTCTGGTCGGGGCGCAGATCGAAGCAGAAGGCGGGCGCGGCCAGCGGCGGCACCAGCAGCACGGCCGGGGCGTCGGGGCCGGCGCCGTCGTAACGGCGCAGTTCGCGGTGCGGCGCCTCGGACAGCAGCGTTGACGGGGTGGGTTCCGGGGACTCGATGCCGTCGCCGAAGGTCAGGGCCCACGCGTTGCGGGCTGCGGTTGTCACGGTGTCTGCCAAGCTCACGGCACTACCTTCGCAGATGGTGGTACACGGTGTATCACATATGTGAGCAACTCAACTGCCGGCCGACCGGGCCGCAGGCGCCCCCTGCCCGAATTATGGTGCGCCACAATCATTAACGCCAATGCGAAACCCCCGGCCGACACCGAATATGCGCGCCTACCAGCGTAATAACGCCACACATTAGCGGTGGCGGAAAACAAGGCGAAGGCCGTATCACGCTACAATCTCCGCGGACGGCGGTAATTCATACCCGTAGTCCATGGAAAATGTGCGCGCACTCCGATCCGCAGCACTGCACCGCCGCGCCAGGTCGACGCCCATCCCCCGGGGACAGGCATCCCGCAGCGGCGAGAAACCGGATCAAGTGGTTGTCGCGGACCGTCCGGGTCCGCCCCACGCCTCGTGCGCGCGAGACGCGATAACGAGGAAAGGCAAGAACCTGAGCAAGATCACCGTAGAGCAGGAACCGGGTGTGGCGGACACGCTGCTGACCGCGGAACTCGACGACACCCACCTCGCTCCCACATTCGCCGAATTGGGCGTGCGGCCGGAAATCGTCCGGGCCCTCGCCGATCGCGGCATCGAACGCACTTTCGCCATTCAGGAACTCACCCTGCCGCTCGCGCTGGCCGGTGAGGACCTCATCGGCCAGGCCCGCACCGGTATGGGCAAGACCTTCGGCTTCGGTGTGCCGCTGCTGAACCGGATCGCCTCCGCGAGCTCCGGCACCAAGACCCTCGACGGCACCCCGCGCGCCCTGATCATCGTGCCGACCCGCGAGCTCTGCATGCAGGTCACCGAGGATCTCGAGAACGCCAGCAAGTACCTGAAGGACGAGCAGGGCACCCCGGTGCGGGTGACCTCCATCTACGGCGGCCGCCCCTACGACACCCAGATCGCCGCGCTGCGCGCCGGCGTCGACGTGGTCGTCGGCACCCCGGGCCGCCTGCTGGACCTGGCCCAGCAGCAGCATCTGATCCTGGGCAAGGTGGAGGTGCTCGTCCTCGACGAGGCCGACGAAATGCTCGACCTGGGCTTCCTGCCCGATATCGAGCGGATCCTCAACATGGTCCCCGAACAGCGCCAGACCATGCTGTTCTCGGCCACCATGCCGGGCCCGATCATCACCCTGGCCCGCACCTTCCTGAACCGGCCCACGCACATTCGCGCCGAGGAGCACCACGAGTCCGCGGTGCACGACCGGATCGAGCAGCTTATCTACCGGGCGCACGCGCTCGACAAGAGCGAACTGGTGGCCCGCATCCTGCAGGCCGAAAGCCGCGGCGCGACAATGATTTTCGCGCGCACCAAGCGGACCGCGCAGAAGGTCGCCGACGATCTGGCCGAGCGCGGCTTCGCCGTCGGCGCGGTGCACGGCGACCTCGGGCAGATCGCCCGTGAGAAGGCGCTCAAGAAGTTCCGCGAGGGCAAGATCGACGTGCTGGTCGCCACCGACGTGGCCGCCCGCGGCATCGACATCGACGACGTCACCCACGTCGTCAACTACCAGTGCCCGGAGGACGAGAAGACCTACGTGCACCGCATCGGCCGCACCGGCCGCGCCGGCAAGACCGGCGTCGCGGTCACCCTGGTCGACTGGGACGAGCTGAACCGCTGGGCCATGATCGACAAGGCCCTCGGCCTCGGCATCCCGGAACCGGCGGAGACCTACTCCCGCTCCCCGCACCTCTACGAGGAACTCGGCATCCCGCAGGGCGTGACCGGCATCGTCCGCAAGGGCCCGGCCCCGCGCGACGAGGACGCCGTCGTCGTCGAACGCGAACGCCGCGCTCCCCGCGACCGTAACCGCCGCCGCACCCGTGGCGGCCGCACGGAGGTGGACGCGGCCCCGGCCGCCACCACCACGGTAGTGACGGAATCCGCTGCCGCCGAAACGGATTCGGCCGTCGGCGATCCGGAGAAGTCCGGCCGTCGCCGTCGTCGCCGCCGGCGCGGCAAGGGTGGCGCCAACGGTGCCGAGACCGCCGCCGTCCAGGCCACCACCTCGGTGGAGACCGAAGCCGCGGTGGAGATCGCGGCCGACGAGTCCGCCGAGACCGGCCGTACTCGCCGGCGCAACCGCCGTGGCAAGGGTTCCGCCGAGAACGGCAACGGTGCGAGCGCTCCCGCCGAGGTCGTGGCCGACACCGGTGACGTCGCGGTCGCCGCCGAGGCAGTGCAGGCCACCGCGGTCACGGAGGCTCCGGCCGCCGCCGTCGTGGAGGCCGCCGAAGCTGCCGCGCCGCGCAAGCGGACCCGTCGCAGCAAGGCTGCCGAAGTCACCGCCACGGAGAGCGTGGAGGCCGCCCCGGCCGACGCGACCGTGTCCGCCGAGGCTCCGGCCTCCGAAGCGCCCAAGAAGCGCGCCCGCCGGACCAAGGCCGTGGCCGAATCCGGCACCGGCGCAGCAGATTCCGCCACCGGATCGGAGGCGGCCGCGGTCGTCGCCGAGACCGCCCCGGTGGAATCGGCTGCGGTCGTAGCCGATTCGGGCGAGGCCGCGATGGCCGCGCCGAAGAAGCGGGCGAGCCGCGCCAAGGCCGCCGTCGCGGCTGCCGCCGAGGAGTCCGCCGAGGCTCCGAAGAAGGCTCCGGCCAAGCGGACCCGCAAGGCCGCGACCGCCGCCGTCGTCGAGGCCGGTGGCGACGCCGCCGCCGAGCCGGTCGAGGCTCCGAAGAAGGCCCCGGCCAAGCGGACCCGCAAGGCCGTGACCGCGGCCGCCGACGCCGAGGCGGGGTCCGCCAACGGCACGGCCGAGCCCGTCAAGGGCAAGGTCGGCGCCGCGAAGGCCAAGGCCGCCGCGGCGCAGGGCGAGATCGTGGCCGAGGCCGAGGCGCCGAAGAAGCGGGTTCGCAAGGCCGTGAAGGCGGCCGCGAAGACCGAGGTCGAGGCGGTCGAGTCGGGTGCCGCGGCAAGCGGTTCCGAGACGGCTCCGGTCAAGCGGACGCGGCGCAAGAAGGCCGATTCCGCGACGGAGGGCGCCGTCGCGGTGGCCGACACCGCGGTCGCGGCCTCGGCCTAGCCGCTCGGATCGGTTACTCTCGCTGTCGTGCTCGCACCGGAGCGGCGGACGCGCGCCGATATTCTCACTGCTGTCGCGATCGCCGCTCTGGTGGCGATCGCGACAGTGGTCGTGGTGCTGACCAGCGGCGTTCGGGGTACCCACGCCGCCACCGCCACCCGCACCCTCCCCGCCCCGGTGTCCACCGACCCGGTGCCGTCGCAGGTCTCCGAGCTGTGGCACGCGCCGGACGGGGCGGCGGAACGGTCGCTGGTGGTGGGCGGGGTCGCCGTGACCGCGGACGGCGGCACGGTGTCCGGGCGGGATCCGCGCACCGGCGAACAGGTGTGGACCTACGAGCGGGACCTGCCGCTGTGCGCGGCCGAGGTCCAGTTCGGGACGGTCATCGCCACCTACAAGGATCAGCGCGGATGCAGCCAGACACCTGCTCAATGTCGAGAACGGCGCTCGGGTGGCGGCCCGGTCCAGTTACATGGACAACCACGTGACCCTCACCCCCGACAGCACCTACATGCTGGCGCAGGGGCCGCGGCGGCTCGAGCTGTGGCGTTCGGACATGGTCCGCACCCTCGAATACGGCTATGTGGACGCCCCGGTGAATCCGCACACCCAGCCGCGCAGCGGCTGCGACCTGCTGTCGGCGGCATCGGCGCCGAGCCGGGTCGCGGTGCTGGAACGCTGCCCCAACGAGGCCGCCGCTCGCCTGTCCATCCTGAATCCGGCGCCGAAGGACGGCACCACGCCGGAGGAGTACAGCTCGCACGTGCTCAACGAGCCGGGCGGCGCGGTGGACGGGGCCCGGGTGATCGCGGTGTCCGACACCAGGATCGCGCTCTACCTACCCGGGACGGCTTCCACCACACCGGTTCTCGCGCTCTACGACGTGAACGGCAATATGGTTGCCACGCACCAGATGCCGGCGTTCACCCAGAACGCCATGGTCGCGCGCCTGTCGACCGGGTTCTTCGTCTATACCGGTGAAGCCCTGGTCGCGCTGAATCCGACCACCCTGGACCCGCTGTGGGGCACCCACAATGTGCTCGGCACCGCCGCACTGATGTCCGGCCAGCTGATCGCCCCGGTCCCGGACGGGCTGGCCATCCTGGATCCCGCCACCGGCGCCCAGCTCTCCCGAATCCCGCTGCAGCGCAGCGACTATCACGGCGAACCCATTTCGCTCGGAGTGTCGGGTACGACGTTCCTGGAGCGCCGGGGTACCGAGGTTTACGGCGTCGGCGCCCGGCCCTGAGTCCCTCGAATCCCATCGCGACAACTGATTTCGCAACGTTCCGGGTAACTCACCGGGTACGCCCAGAATTGGATGGGCTCCCAACCGCTGGCACGGGTGCCCAATTCCGGCGGCTCTCCGCCGCCCGCTGAGTATTCGGGGTGGCGGTGGAGCATGATCAATTCATGAGCGGTGGCGAATTCCGGCTGATAGTGCTGCGACACGGGGAGACGGCCTGGTCGGCCGCGCGACGCCACACCGGGCGCACCGACATACCGCTCACCGAGATCGGTGAGGCCCAGGCGCGGTCCGCCGGAACACTGCTGCGCGGCGTGGATCTGTCGAATCCCTTGGTGCTCAGCAGTCCCCGGCAGCGCGCCCTGCGCACCGCCGAACTGGCCGGGCTCACCGGCGTCATCGTCGACGACGATCTGGTGGAGTGGGACTACGGCGAATACGAGGGGCTGACCACCCCCGAGATCCAGCGGATGTCGCCCGGCTGGACCATCTGGACCGGCGCGGTGCCCGAGGGCGAATCCGCCGAGCACGTCCGCAAACGCGCCGACCACGTGCTGGCCACCGTCATCCCCGAACTCGCCACCCGCGACGTGGTGCTGGTCGGGCACGGCCATTTCTCCCGCGCCCTGATCGCGCGCTGGGCCGAGTTCGAGGTGGTCGAGGGCCGGCGATTCTTCCTGTCCACCGCCGCGGTTACCGTGCTGGGACACGATCACCACGCGCGCACCGTGCTCGCGCACAACCTGGTCGCGCCGCTAGACCCGATGGAAGGGGCTCCCGCATGATCCGCCGCGCCACACCCGCCGACGTTCCCGCACTGGTGGGACTCGTCCACGACCTGGCCGACTACGAGAAAGCCCCCGACGAGTGCACCCTCACCGAGGAGCAGCTCGAGACCGCGCTGTTCGGCCCGAACCCGGCGCTGTACGCCCACGTGGCCGAGAGCGATCAGGGCGTGGTCGGTTGCGCGATCTGGTTCCTGAACTACTCCACCTGGAAGGGCGTGCACGGGATCTACCTGGAGGATCTCTACGTCAAGCCGGAGGCGCGCGGTCACGGACTGGGCAAGAGCCTGCTCGCGACGCTGGCCCGCGAGGCGGTCGAGCAGGGCTACGCCCGGATGGACTGGTCGGTGCTCACCTGGAACACCCCGAGCATCGACTTCTACCAGGCCATCGGAGCCGAGCACCAGCACGAGTGGACCGGGTACCGGCTGTCCGGGGCGCCGCTGGCGCGGCTCGCCACGCACGCCGACGACTGAGGATCCGCGGCCGGCGTTCTAGGGCGCCGCAGATCCGCCGGAAAGCGCTCGCTCACCCAAGAGGTGGGCGAGCGTCCAGAAATCGGTTCACGCGCCACTGAGCCGTCGGAACGGCCCGGCGCAGTCCGGCGGCTACTCCTCGGTCGAGCCGTAACCCTCGGCCATCCACTTGGTCGAGGCGGGCGCGAACAGCGCGCCCAGGGTGCCCAGCGCGAGCAGTCCCAGCGGCGTCCCGAACTCCGGACGCCCCGAGGTGAACATGTAGTAGGCGACGCCCAGCAGCAGCAACTGCGTCAGCGTGGCCAGTGCGCGACCCCACCGCTTGCCGCGCATCAGGGTGATGCCGGCGGCCAGCACCATGCTGCCGAGGATCGCCGCGTACCCGGCGGTGAGATAGCTGTTCTTCGCGCTCTGCGCGGCCCCGTCCAGCCCGACGATGATCAGCACCACCATCGCGACCAGTCCGGCCGCGCCTTCGAGCGCGACCAGCGCACCCGCCACGCGCACCGTGGTGGGCACGGCCCCCGTGTCGCCCGCCGACTTGTTCTCGCCCTGGTTCTGCTCAGCCACGTCCCCCAGCCTACGACCGAGCGTCGTTGACGAATCCCGGACCCGCCCACCCGCATTCACCGGCCCGCTGGACCACCTCGAGCCCTCGTGTCAACCGACTCGGGCATCCGTGTCGCGGCGGACCTCAGTAGGCTGCGTCACGTGCGGACGTTGCTGATCGTGAACCCCAATGCCACCTCGACCACCCGGTCCACTCGCGATCTGCTCGCCCACGCGCTGGAAAGCCGCACCGAACTCACCGTGCGCCAGACCGAGCGGCGGGGGCACGCCGCCGAGTTGGCCGCCTGGGCCGCCGACAGCCGGATGGATCTGATCGTGGTGCACGGCGGCGACGGCACCGTGAACGAGACCATCAACGGCTTCCTCCCGCTGCCCGGGCAGCCGCGCCGGGAGTGGCTGCCGCGGCTGGGGATCATTCCGGGCGGTTCGGCGAATGTGTTCGCGCGCTCGCTGGGCATCGAGCCGGATCCGGTGACCGCCGCCAATCAGCTCATCGATCTGCTGGCCGACAGCGCGGACCGCCGCATCGGCCTGGGCGTGGCCGACGATCGCTGGTTCTGCTTCAGCGCGGGTGTGGGTCTGGACGCGGATGTGTGCGAGGTCATCGACGCCAAACGCGCGAAGGGCAAGTCCGCCACGCCCGCTCGTTATCTGCGCACCACGGTCCAGCAGTTCTTCCGCGCCAAACGTCGTGCCCCGCAAGTGACCTTGGACATTCCAGGTCACGAACCGGTCACGAACGTGCATTACGCATTCGTGACCAACGCCAGTCCCTGGACATATCTCGACAACACGCCCGTCATCACCAACCCGGGCACCACCTTCGAATCCGGTCTCGGGGTGTTTGCCATGCGCACCATGGGTGTTCTGCCCACCCTGATGGTCGCGCGGCAGTTGCTGTCGGCCGGTGCGGAACCCAAGGGCCACACATTGTTTCGCGAGGACGACGTTCCGGGCGTAACCGTCACGGCGGAAGAACCGATCGGGTTGCAAATCGACGGCGACTTCATCGGTCGACGCAACATGGTGAATTTCACAGCCGTCCCGGATATCCTCGATGTGGTCGCGCCGAAGCCCTAGCCGGTTCGACACACCTGAGAAAACTCGTTGTTGCGCTGCGAAAACCCGCTCGACCGAGTACAAATGACACGGCGGACCCCCTTGTAGGGGTCTTACAGCGTGAGCTTCCCCACGGTGCACCAGGTATCTATTGACATCTACGGTGTTCGTGAAAGCATTCACAAGCAACCGTGCGGAAACATTCGAGTCGCACAAGTGAACGGACCACAAACCTAAGGGGCAGCGCCGTGCGCGCCCTAGCAAAGGAGCAGAGGAATGGACTGGCGCCACAAGGCCATCTGTCGCGACGAGGACCCCGAGCTGTTCTTCCCGGTGGGTAACAGTGGTCCGGCGCTCGCGCAGATTGCCGATGCCAAGCTGGTCTGCGCTCGCTGCCCTGTCACCGCCGATTGCCTCTCCTGGGCCCTGAAGTCGGGCCAGGACGCCGGCGTGTGGGGTGGAATGAGCGAAGACGAGCGTCGCGCGCTGAAGCGTCGCAACGCGCGCACGCGCACCCGCAGCGTCGTCTGACTGCAGCTAGACGACATAGGCGTTACGGCCCACCCAGCCTAGGGGCCGCAACGCAATTCGGCCCGGCACCAACACAGGTGCCGGGCTTCAGTGTGTAAAGGGGGGAATTCTCGATCAACGGGATTCCCACTTTTCGAACGAAAGTTCGGGCGTCGGTTTTTCACTCCGCCCGAACTTATGCGTGAGGCAACATATTTCGGTCAGCGAGCGGAGCGCCGGCCCAGCGGAACTCGCAGCACCGCGTCCGTTCCCACATCCGCTCCCGGGTGAAGTCCGATCGAGCCGCCCAATTCCGCCGTGACCAGTGTGCGGACAATTTGCAGGCCCAGCCGGTCGGAGGCCTCCAGGCTGAATCCGTCGGGCAGGCCGCGGCCGTCGTCGCTGATGATGACGTCGAGCCAGCGGGCCGAACGCTCGGAACGGATTGTGACAGTACCGTTCTCACCCGCGTCGAAGGCGTGCTCGATGGCGTTCTGCACCAGCTCGGTCAGCACCATGACCAGCGGCGTCGCGCGTTCGGCGGAGAAGACGCCCAGCGAACCGGCGCGGCGCACCTTGATCCGGGCTGTGTGCACGGTCGCCACATCGGCCATGATCGGCAGCAGCCGGTCCACCACCTCGTCCAGATCGACCTCTTCGTCAACCGACATCGACAACATTTCGTGCACCGAGGCGATCGAGGTGACCCGGCGGACCGATTCGGTCAACGCCAGGCGGGCCTCCTCGTTCTCGGTGCGGCGAGCCTGCAGGCGCAGCAGCGCGGCCACCGTCTGCAGGTTGTTCTTCACCCGGTGGTGGATCTCGCGGATGGTCGCGTCCTTGGACAGCAGGGCTCGGTCGCGGCGCTTCACCTCGGTCACGTCGCGGACCAGCACCGCCGCGCCGCCGAGCTCGCCGTGCGGGCGCAGCACCAGGGTGCGCAGCAGCACCGTCGCGCCGCGCGCCTCGACTTCCATTCGGCGCCCGCCCTTTCCGGCCAGGGCCGCCTGGATGTCGCCGACCACCTCCTGCGCGTCGAACGGATCGGTGATCAGCGAGCGGGTGGTCAGCGCCAGATCCTGGCCGACCAGATCGTTCTGCAAACCCATGCGGTGATAGGCCGACAGCGCGTTGGGGCTGGCGTAGACGACGGTGCCCTCGGTGTCGAGGCGGATGAAACCGTCGCCCGCGCGCGGGCTGGAATGCGAGCCGGTGCGGTCCTCGAGCGCCGGCCAGGTGCCGTCCGCGACCATCTGGCACAGGTCGTCGGCGCACGACATGTAGGCGATCTCGAGGCTGGACCGCATCTTGCGGCGCTGGGTGTCGGTGTCGCGGCCGAGGACGGCGATGATGTGGTCGCCGACCCGCACCGGGATCGCCTCACGCATGGCGTGCACCGGATGCGGGTGATACACCCCGGTCAGGGCGCTGTCCGCCTCGAAGCGCTGGATATCGGCGTTCAGCAGGGCTTCGAACACATGCGGATTCGCCTCTTTGGTGGCATAGCTGCCGACCAGATCCTCCGGATGCACGGTGGGGGCCGTGGTGGGCCGGCACTGGGCCACGCACACCACCTCCGCGCCGTCGGACACCGGTCCGGTCCCGACCCAGAGCAGCAGATCCGCGAAGGACAGATCCGCCAGTAGCTGCCAGTCCCCCACCACCCGCTGCAAATGGTCGACCGCCGCGCCCGGCAAATCGGTGTGCTCGGCCAGTAGCTCACTCAGGGTCGACATTCACCCACACTCCTCTGTTCCCACGTCGCGTGTATGTTCCCACGCGACACGGCAAGGATGCGCCAGGAGCGGCCGGGGCCTCGGCTCAGGAGATGACGGCGATCAGGTCGCCGGGCTGCAGGACGTCGCCGGGCTTGACGTTGATCGAGGCCACGGTGCCGGGGCCCTCCACGATGACCGGGATCTCCATCTTCATCGACTCGAGCATGACCACGGGATCGTCGGCCTTCACTTCGTCGCCCACGGAGACCAGGATCTCCTGCACGGTCGACACCATCTCGGCCAGCACTTCCTCAGCCATGAACACCTCTCGCTTTCGAGTGACCTGTAGCCCCTGAAGGTACAGCAGATCACGCGTGAAAGAATGGCGACCGACTGAAGGGAGATTACCTATGGGTAAGCGTGGACGTAAGAAGCGTGGCCGCAAGAAGAATGCCGCCAACCACGGCAAGCGGCCGAACGCCTGAGCTGCTTCGATAAGCTCGAAAACTGCTGAGCGGCACCACTTCCCACCGGGGAAGGGGTGCCGCTCAACTGTTCTGGGGATGTCCTATTCGGCCGGTTCGATCCGGGTCTCGACCACCGTGTAGCTGGTCCGGATCTCCATGGTCAGACGCTGCCGGAGCGAGTCCGGGGCGCGGTCGCCGCCGCACTTGCGGTTAAGCAGCGACTTGAGTTTCTCCTCCAGGCCGTAGGCCTCGACACACGGCGAGCACCGGTCGATGTGCTCACGCAGTCGCGCCTTGACGGTCTCGTCGCACTCGTTGTCCAGGAGCAGCCAGACATCGGCAAGTACCGCCGAGCAGTCCAGTTCTTCCATCTCGTCGCTCACGCCTCCGCTTCGCTCCGGCCCGAGCGACGCGTCGGCTGTGCCCATTTTCCGCTCGCTCCGCTCGCTCACTGGGTGACCTCCTCGCGCGCCGCATCGCTGCCCGAACGGTTGAATCCACGTTCCCGCGCCACGTCCGCGAGCAGGCCCTTGAGCTGCTTGCGGCCACGGTGCAGACGGGACATGACGGTACCGATGGGAGTTCCCATGATCTCGGCGATTTCCTTGTAGGGGAAGCCCTCCACGTCGGCGTAGTACACCGCCATCCGGAATTCCTCCGGCAGCGACTGCAGGGCGGTCTTGATGTCGTCGTCCGGCAGCGCCTCGAGGGCCTCCATCTCCGCCGAGCGCAGGCCCTGGGATGTGTGCTCGGCCGTGGCGGCGAGCTGCCAGTCGGTGATCTCGTCGGTCGGATACTGCGCGGGCTGGCGCTGCTTCTTCCGATACGAGTTGATGTAGGTGTTGGTCAGGATGCGGTACAGCCAGGCCCGCAGGTTGGTGCCTTCACGGAAGGACTTGAACCCCTGGTAGGCCTTGGCGAAGGTCTCCTGCACCAGGTCCTCGGCGTCGGCCGGATTGCGGGTCATGCGCAGGGCCGCGCCGTAGAGCTGGTCCAGCAGCGGCAGGGCGTCCCGCTCGAAGCGGGCGGCCAGCTCGGTGGGCGATTCGGAACTCCGGGCGCCGGATTCGCTCACCTCGTCATAGTCGACCGCTTGATCCTCACCGGCGTCGATGCTGTCCGCATCGTCATCACGCCGGCGATCGACCATGTCGTCGTCGCTCGTCACGCTAATCCCTTCGATCGCCGTAGCAATTGAATCTACCGCGAACAGGGATTCGGCCCGGAAACCGGCAGGGCGCTCCTCGAGCAGAACGGTCACCGACTCCTCCTTGGTCATGGGTTCGAGTGCTTCTCTTCCGTGGGCCAGGCGGTTGCCGAGAAGCGCGTATCGCGTGCAACAGGGTGAACGCTCACCGTGTTCCCACACCGCGAAAACCGCTTGCGCACGGTGTCTAGGGTGGGCCGCATGGCCGCTTCTACTCCCGCGATCAAGGCATTGGTGCAGGCGAAGGTGGAGCATCGGGTGCACGCGTATACCCATGACCCGCGCAGTGATTCGTACGGGGCCGAGGCGGTCGACGCGCTGGCGCAGGAGCTCGGGGTTACCGCGGGGCAGATTTTCAAGACGCTGGTGATCGAGCTGGGGTCGGGCGGGCTCGCGGTGGCGGTGCTGCCGGTGCCGACCACGTTGTCGCTCAAGGCGGCGGCCGCGGCGCTGGGCGGCGGCAAGGCGGCGATGGCCGACAAGACCAAGGCCGAACGCACGACCGGTTATGTGCTGGGCGGGATTTCGCCCTTGGGGCAGAAGAAGCGGCTGCCCACCGTCATCGACGCCTCGGCGCTGGAGTGGGACCGGGTGCTGTGCAGCGCGGGCAAGCGCGGGCTCGAGATCGAGCTGGCTCCGGGGGATCTGGTGCGGCTCACGGGGGCGGTGACCGCGGCGGTCGCAGTGTCCTGACCAGCCGATTCTTGGGCGAATTGTCCGTTTCGGCCGTGAGCGGAGACACAACCTCCGGAAATCCCTTGCCAAGTGACAACTATGTCGGAATACTTGCGCCGTACAACTAGTTGCCAACTACAAGCAATTACACGACGCAAGGAGGTGAGACCGACCGTGACCGACGATGACCCGGCGACCACCCCCACCGACATCGACGACGGCCTTGTCGACGCCATCGCCTACCAGATCGCCCGGCTCACCAAGCTGCGCGATCGCACCAACGCGCAGATCTCCGCCCTCACCGCGGGCGAGATCGAGCCGGCCGCGTTCAGCATCCTGTTCCAGCTGATCCACGGCGGCCCGAAACGCTCGGGCGCGCTCGCCGAGGACCTCTACTCCGACGCCTCGACCATCAGCCGCCAGGTCGCGAGCCTGGTCAAGCGCGGACTCATCGAACGCCGCGCCGACCCGGCCGACGGCCGCGCCAGCGTGCTCGACGTGACCGACGCCGGCCGCACCGTGGCCGCCCAGATCCGGGCCCGCCGCAACGACTCACTGCGCGGCATGCTGACCGACTGGACTGCCGCCGAGCGCGAGAGCTTCGCCGCCCTGCTGCACCGCTTCGTCGACGGGTACGAGGAGACCCGGCAGCGCATGCTGGCCGATATCGCGGCCCACAGAGACCTGAATTCCTATTACGAACCCGCGGAGAGCAATTCGTGACAACCCAAGCGAAAGCGGCGGAACCGGAAGTCAATTCGGCCGGCTTCACCCACAAGCAGATCCTCGTGATCATGAGCGGCCTGATGATGGGCATGCTGCTGGCCGCCCTCGATCAGACCATCGTGTCGACCTCCATCCGCACCATCGCCGATGAGCTGCAAGGCTATTCGGCGCAGGCGTGGGTCACCACCGCCTACCTGATCACCTCGACGCTGGCCACCCCGCTCTACGGCAAGCTGTCGGACATGTACGGCCGCAAGCCGTTCTACCTGGCCGCCATCACCATCTTCATCGCCGGCTCGCTGGCCTGTTCGATGGCGACCTCGATGTACGAGCTGGCCGCCTTCCGCGCCTTCCAGGGCCTGGGCGCGGGTGGTCTGATGTCGCTGGCGCTGACCATCATGGGCGACATCGTCTCCCCCCGCGAACGCGCCCGCTACCAGGGCTACTTCCTGGCCGTGTTCGGCACCTCCAGCGTGGTGGGACCGGTCATCGGCGGCCTGCTGTCGGGCACCGACCAGATCCTGGGCGTCACCGGCTGGCGCTGGGTGTTCCTGGTGAACGTGCCGATCGGCATCATCGCGCTGGCCGTGGTGACCCGCGTGCTCAAGCTGCCCAAGCGTCCCGCCACCAAGGTACCGATCGACTGGATGGGCATCTCCGCGCTGATCGTCGGCCTGGTGCCGCTGCTGGTGATCGCCGAGCAGGGCCGCGAATGGGGTTGGACCAGTGGACATGCCATCCTCTGCTACGCCCTCGGCACGATCGGTGTGCTGAGCTTCATCGCCGTCGAGGCCAAGCAGGGCGACGCCGCCCTGATCCCGCTGCGCATGTTCAAGAACTCCACCTTCGCCCTGGGCGTGCTCATCTCGGTGGTGGTCGGCGCGGCCATGTTCGGCGGCATCACGCTGCTGCCGCAGTACCTGCAGGTGGTGCAGGGCGCGAGCCCGACCAAGGCGGGTCTGCTGATGCTGCCGCTGGTGGCGGGCATGATGACCGGCTCGATCCTGGCGGGTCAGCTGATCTCGCGGACCGGACGGTACAAGCTGTTCCCGCCGGTCGGCGCGGGACTGCTGACCGCGGGCCTGTTCCTGCTGCACCTGGTGTCGGCCGACACCAAGCTGTGGATCGTGATGATCTTCATGGCCATCACCGGCTTCGGTCTGGGCAACCTGATGCAGCCGCTGACCCTGGCGCTGCAGAACGCGTTGCCGCCCAAGGACATGGGCGTGTCCACCGCCGCGGCGACCTTCTTCCGGCAGATCGGCGGCACCCTGGGTGTGGCGGTGTTCCTGTCGGTGCTGTTCACCCAGCTCGCCCCGAACATCACCACCTCGCTCGAGCACGCCGCCCAGCAGCCCGCCTACGTGCAGGCCATCAAGGACGGCATGACCAGTGACAACCCGGTCGACCAGCAGGTCGCCAAGGGCCTGGTCGCCAAGGATCCGGCGGTCGCGGGCCAGGTGCTCAACGACAGCTCGGTCATCCAGAAGCTGGATCCGACCCTGGCGCAGCCGTTCAAGGAGGGCTTCGCCAAGTCCATGGACTGGGTGTTCCTGGCGGCCACGGTGGTGGCGCTGATCGCCTTCATCCTGGTGCTGTTCTGGAAGGAAGTGCCGCTGCGAACCGCAGGCGGCATCCAGGCCGCCGGCAAGGACGAGAAGGACGAGAAGGCGGCCGCCGCGGTCTGACCCGGCGACAACCGAAGACACGGTGCCCCCGACGCGATGACGCGGCGGGGGCACTGCCTTTTCACTATCCCGGCGGTTTTCTGTGAGTTACTGGGGAACGAGCAGTGAGCTTGTTGTGAACGTGTGCAGTCCGCAAGGTCCGATTCGAACCCGAGGATGTGATGCGGTTTATGACTCACCATCGGCTTACGTATTCGAATAGGCGCTGTCGTCGTACAGCCGCCGCCGGAGTACTCGCACTGGCCCTGGCGGCGGGCCCGTTGACCATGGTGACCGCGACGGCCGCGCCCGTGCCGGTGCCGGTGGCGCAGCAGGTGCCCAGCTTCCCCGACCCGGGCGCGCCGGGCGGCGGGGCGCAGCCGAAGAAGGACGAGAAGGCGGACAAAGCCGAGAAGCTCGGCGGCGGGATCGTCAGCAAGATGATCGACTCGATGGCCGACACCCTGAAATGCGCGCTCAATATCGGTTTCCCGACCGTCAAGTGCAGCTGAGCCCAACTCTCCAGCCTCCCGTGCCCCGCCGCGTTCCGCGGCGGGGCACGGCCCGGGATGGGGCAGAAGTTCTCAGATCAGTGCGATCTGACCGCCCTGGTCGCCGACCGAACTCAGCAGCTCCGGGCCGTTGTTCTTGACGCTGTTGACCAGCGAGGGCACCTCGCGGATCAGAATGTCCGAAACCGCCTCGGCGGCAGGTGTTTCCAGCAAAGCTTCCGAGGCCGGGTGATCCGGGTCCAGCCAGGCGGCCCAATGCTCGCGCGGCATGGGCAGCGGCATCCGGTCGTGGACCTTGGTCAGGTCGCCGACCGCATCGGTGGTCAGGATCGTGCAGGACAGCAGCGGCTGGGCGGCGTCACCCAGTTCGCGGTCGCGCCACACCGACCACAGACCCGCCATATAGAGGCGTCCGCCGTCGGCGCGGGACATGAAGTACGGCCGCTTGACGGCCTTTCCGGCACCGTCCGCGTCGGTGACCCACTCGTACCAGCCGTCCATGGGGACCAGGCAGCGGCGTTTCTTCACCGCGTCGCGGAAGGAGGCGGTGGTTGCGGCTTTGTCGGCGCGCGCGTTGAACAGGGGTTTGCCCTTCACCGGGACGCCGGGCTCGGCGGTCTTGGTCCAAGTCGGGATCAGTCCCCAGCGCATCGCCCGGATGCGCAGGGCCGCCGGTTCTTCCGGGTGGTCGCGGTCGTGGCGTTCGACGACGGTGAGCACCTGGTTGGTGGGGGCCACGTTGTAGTTGGGGTTGAATCCCTTGTCGCCGGTCTCGTCGATCGCGTCGAGTTCGACGGCCAGCTTCGCGGGATTCGTCGTGGTCGCGTATCTACCGCACATGCCGAACATGCTGCCATCACCCCCCGACACTCACCAGTGCGTCACGGTCGATGTGATGGCAATTGACATCACTTGGACGGTGTGAGACGTTCGTCTCATCAACCTCTCACAAGGGATCGCCGCACATCATGACTGCAACCGAAGCCGCCCCGCTCGATCAGGCTGACACGCTGACTTCCGTCAACCCTGCCACCGGCGAGGCCCTCGCCACCTACCCGATCGATGATGAGGCGGCCGTGCACGCGGCCGTCGCCAAGGCTCGCAGCGCCGCCGCCACCTGGGGCGCCCTGAGCTACGCCGAGCGCAAGAAGCACATCCTGCGCTGGGGCTCCAAGCTGGTCGAGAAGTCCGACGAGCTCAGCGAGCTGATCAAGGCCGAGAACGGCAAGCCCCTCGACGACGCCTTCCTCGAACTGATGCTGGCGCTCGAGCACATCAAGTGGGCCGCCTCCAACGCCGAGAAGGTGCTCAAGCCGCGCAGGGTCGCGCCGGGCGCGTTCATGGCCAATTTCGCCGCCCACCTGGAGTACCGCCCGCTCGGTGTGGTCGGCATCATCGGCCCGTGGAACTACCCGGTCTACACCCCCAACGGCTCCATCGCCTACGCGCTGGCCGCGGGCAACTGCGTGGTCTTCAAGCCGAGTGAATTCTCCACCGGCATCGGCAATTTCGTGGCCAAGGCGTTCGCCGAGGCGAATCCGGAACTGCCCGACGGGGTGTTCATCACCATCAACGGCTACGGCGCGACGGGTGCGGCGCTGGTGAAGTCCGGCGTCGACAAGCTGGCGTTCACCGGCTCCACCGCGACCGGCAAGAAGATCATGGCCTCGGCCGCCGAGACCCTCACTCCGGTGCTGCTGGAGTGCGGCGGCAAGGACGCGGTGATCGTGGCCGCCGACGCCGACATCAAGGCCGCCGCCGACGCGGTCGCCTGGGGCGCCACCGCCAACTCCGGCCAGACCTGCGCGGGCGTCGAGCGCGTGTACGTGGACAAGTCGATCGCCACCGAGTTCGTCGCCGAGGTCAAGCGGATCCTCACCGACATCAAGCCGGGCTCTGACGACAAGGCCTCCTACGGGCCGATGACCATGCCCAGCCAGATCGACATCGTGCGCCGGCACATCGACGACGCGCTGAAGCACGGCGGCACCGCGGTGCTCGGCGGACCCGAATCGGTCAAGGGCCCCTACATCGAACCGGTCATCCTGGTCGACACCGACGAGTCCTCGGACGCGGTGTGCGAGGAGACCTTCGGCCCGACCGTCACCATCAAGACGGTCAGCGGCGTGGACGAGGCCGTGGAGCTGACCAACAAGGGCAAGTACGGGCTCGGGTCGGCGGTCTACTCCAAGAAGCAGGGCATGGAGATCGCCCGCCGCCTGCAGGTCGGCTGCACCTCGGTGAACTCGGTGCTGTCCTACGCGGCCATCTCCGGGCTGCCCTTCGGCGGCGTCCGCGATTCCGGTATCGGCCGCATCCACGGCGCTCCGGGCCTGCTGGAGTTCGCCCGCCCGCACTCGATCGCGGTGCAGCGCTTCGCGATTCCGGGCATGGCGCTGCTGTCCTACAGCCGCACCGACCGCACCATGAAGCTGCTCCGCAAGATCGTGCCGCTGGTGCACGGGCGCGCCAAGTAAGCGAAACACCCACTGCGACAACGCCGGTCCCCACGGGGACCGGCGTCGTTCGTCAGGAGGTCGGCGGCAACGGCGGTGCGGCGAAGAACTCCTCGAGCGGGGTCGGGCCGGTGTAGCGTCGGCAGTTGCAGCGCGCCCAGCCTTTGATGCCCGCTCCGGTCTTGCGGAAGTTCTCGGCGTGGCAGTGGCCCGCTTCGCGGTCGTGCAGGGCCAGGTCGTGGCCGCAGCCGCAGAGCGCCGGACCGGACTGCTCGGACTTGGTGCGGCGGGAGCCGAATCGGCCCGCGAGCCAGCCGCCGCCGACGAGCGCGCCACCGATTACGAGGCTGATGGGATCGATCACCCACCCAGCATACGTACTCGTATACGTATACGTCGAGGGTTGCGGTCCGGTCGAGAACGGGACGTGCGCCCCGCGAGACCCCGGTCATTTGGGAGGATAGGCATTGTGACTTTCTGGCCCGCGCCCCTTGTCCGAGTTCCCGTTCACGCGACCGTGACCCTGCCCGGGTCCAAATCGATCACCAATCGGGCGTTGATTCTCGCCGCGCTGGCGGATCGGCCGTCCACCCTCACCGGCGCGCTGCGCAGCCGCGACACCGATCTGATGATCGCGGCGCTGCGGGCGATGGGCGCCGGGATCGAGGGGGACGGGACGACGCTGGTCGTCACGCCGCCCGCCGAATTCAGCAGCGCCATGGTCGATTGCGGGCTGGCGGGCACGGTGATGCGGTTCCTGCCGCCGGTGGCGGCGCTGGCGCGCGGGGATGTCGCCTTCGACGGCGACGAGCAGGCGCGGTCGCGGCCGCTGGGCACCATTCTGGACGCGCTGCGCGCGCTGGGCCTCGACATCGACGGCAACCAGCTGCCTTTCGTGGTGCACGGCACGGGCACGCTGCGGGGCGGACCGGTCACCATCGACGCGTCGGGCTCCTCCCAGTTCGTGTCGGGACTGCTGCTGTCGGCGGCGCGGTTCGAGCAGGGCGTCACCGTGAACCACGACGGCGCGGCGCTGCCGTCCATGCCGCACATCGAGATGACCGTGGAGATGCTGCGGCGCGCCGACGTCCGGGTGGAGGCGCCCAACGATCCGCGCAAGGCGCAGACCTGGACCGTCATGCCCGGCCCGATCCGGGCGGTGGACTGGGACATCGAGCCGGACCTGTCCAACGCCACCCCCTTCCTGGCCGCGGCCGCGGTCACCGGCGGCGAGGTGAGCATCCCGCACTGGCCGCGGTACACCACCCAGCCCGGCGACGTGATCCGCGAGATCCTGGTCCGGATGGGCGCGGAGGCGCGCTTCTTCGACAACAACGTGCTCACCGTGCGCGGCCCGGAACGCCTGGCCGGCATCGACATCGACCTGCACGACGTGGGCGAGCTGACCCCGACCGTGGCCGCCCTTGCGGCACTGGCGGATTCGCCGTCGCGGCTGCGCGGCATCGCGCACCTGCGCGGCCACGAGACCGACCGGCTGGCGGCGCTGGCCACCGAGATCAACCGGCTCGGCGGCAAGGCCACCGAGACCGACGACGGGCTGGCCATCGTGCCCAACCCGCTCACCGGCGGGCAGTGGCGCTCCTACGCCGACCACCGGATGGCCACCGCGGGCGCGATCATCGGCCTGGTGACGCCGGGGGTGGAGATCGAGGACATCGGCACCACCGCCAAGACGCTGCCCGGATTCGTCGAGCTGTGGGAGAACATGCTGGCCGGAGCAGAGCACTGAGGCGCCGCGAGTACGACGAGTCCGATGTCCGGGTGCGCCCGGGCAAGGGCACGCGCCCGCGCACCAAGACCCGGCCGCAGCATCTGGATGCCGAAGCGGCCATGGTGGTTTCGGTGGATCGCGGGCGCTGGGGGTGCGTGCTGGACGGGGATCCGGATCGCAATGTGACCGCCATGCGGGCGCGCGAACTGGGCCGCACCCCGATCGTGGTCGGCGACCAGGTGGATCTGGTCGGCGACCTGTCCGGCAAGCCCGACTCCCTGGCCCGCATCGTGCGGGTGGGGAACGGCGAACGGTGTTGCGCCGCACCGCCGATGACACCGACCCGTTCGAGCGGGTGGTGGTGGCGAACGCCGAGCAGTTGTTCATCGTGGTGGCGCTGGCCGATCCGCCGCCGCGCACCGGGTTCGTGGAGCGGGCCATGGTGGCCGCGTTCGTCGGTGGGCTGCAACCGATTCTGTGCCTTACCAAACACGATCTGGCCGCCGAATCCGAATTCGCCGCGGCCTTCGAGGATTTGGATCTCACCATCGTCTACGCCGGGATCGAGGATCCGCTGGAACCGGTGCTGGAGTTGCTCGACGACAAGCTGACCGCGTTCATCGGGCATTCGGGGGTGGGCAAGTCGACGCTGGTGAATCGGCTCGTCCCGGATGCGGACCGGGCGGTCGGTGTGGTGTCGGGGGTCGGCAAGGGGCGGCACACCTCCACCCAATCGGTGGCACTGCCGTTGCCCGGAGATGGCTGGGTGGTCGACACGCCCGGCGTGCGCTCGTTCGGCCTGGCCCACATCACGCCCGATGACGTCATTCAGGCGTTCTCCGATCTGGCCGACGCCATCGAGGACTGCCCGCGCGGCTGCACCCATCTGGGCCCGCCCGCGGACCCGGAATGCGCGCTCGACCTGCTGCCGGGCAAGGAGCAGCGGGTAGCGGCCATTCGCCTGCTGCTGACCGCGCTGGGCACCAACGACCCGTGGTTCCGGGGCAGCAGCGAGTCCTGACCGTCCGGGAAACCCGGAACCCATCGGTAGCTGAGAAATCGCTCATTCGATACCTTTTGTGCATAACCGGCACGAAGGGATGTCATGAGCGAGGATCTCCCCGAGCCGCCGCCCGCCAGCGCGCGGCGGCCCACCGCGGCCCGGCCCGCCCCGGACCGGGACGACACCGAGCCCCGGAAACGCGCCCCCGAGAAACTCCCGCGCGAGCACGACGATGATCGGTCCCCGGCCGACCCCAACGACTGGAACGACGATTGGGATCGGGCGCGTTGGGCGCCATAGCGGCGGCCCGGCAACATAATCGGGGCATGGTGTTCGCGCAATGGCGACGCGGCCCCGGCGCGCCCGCCCGCTGGAATCCGCTCCCCCGGCTCGGGCGGGCACTGGCCCGCCGGCGCACCGTCACGCGCGCCGCCCCCGCCGTCTTCGCCCTGGAACGCCTCGCGCGCCGAGTCACCCACGACCGCATGGGAATCCTCGATGTCGCGGGTCTGCCCGCGGTGCGGCTCACGGTGGCGGGCCGCCGCACCGGACTGCCGCGCACCGTCAGCCTGCTCTACACCCCGGATCCGCTCGACGAGAAACGGTTCCTGATCATCTCCTCGAATTGGGGCGAGCCCGTGCAGCCGTCCTGGGCGGCCAACCTGCGCCAGGCCGAGACGGCCGAACTCGAGGTGCGGGGCGAGCGGTTCGGGGTCCGCGTGCGCGAACTGACCGGAGCGGACCGCGATCGCGCCTGGCGGCGGGCGCTGGAGTTCTGGCCGGGCTACGCCATGGAGCAGCGGCTCGCGGGTGCGCGCCGATTCCGGCTGTTCGAACTCACTCGCGCCTGAGCACGCGGCCCGTCAGGCGGACGGCAGGGTCAGCCGCATGCCATTGTCGAAATCGATGCCCCGCAGCTCGGAACGGCCCGTGAGACCGAGCTTCTCGAGGATCCGGGACATGTGGTGGCCGACGGTGCGCGGACTGAGGAACAGTTCCGCGCCGATCTCCCGATTGGTGAGGCCCTGCGCGGCGAGCCGGGCCACCTGCGACTCCTGCACCGTCAGCGGCGTGGACCCGGTGCCCGCGGGCTTGGCCCCGGTGCCGGTGAGATCGAGTTCGGTGCGGGTGCGCGCGGCCCACGCCGCCGCGCCGATCAGCTCGAAAGCGTCGGCGGCCGGCCGCAATTGCTCGGCGGCGTCGCGGCGGCGGCGGACCCGGCGCAGCCACTTGCCGTAGAGCAGCTGGCTGCGGGCACGGCCGAAGCTGGTGTGGCGGGCGTCGCCGGCCGCCACGGCGCGACGGTAGTAGTGCTCGGCGCGATCCTCCTCCGACAGCAGTGCGCGGCACGAGTAGGCGGCGGCCAGCGCCCAGCGGGCCCGGGACCGCCGCGCCCAGGCCACGATGCGCTCCGCGTGCGCGGTGGCCTCGTCGAAACGCCCCACGCGGCAGGCCGCTTCGACGAGATCGAGGGTGGCCAGCCGGGCCAGCGTCGGATGCGCGGCCTCGTGGCCCGGCTGCGACAGCGCGCGCAGCCGGCGATAGGCGGCTTCGGCGTCGCCGGCGGTCAGCGCGTGAAAACCGTGATGCCAGTAGGCACTCCCGACCAGCAGCGGCACCGAATGCGGGCGGGACAGGGCCAGTGCGCGATCCACGCTGTCGGTCACCAGGTCCGCGTCGCCGCGCTGGGCGGACAGCCGGGCCCGCAGGTTCCAGCACTGGGCGAGGATATTGTCCGCGCCCGCGCCCGACGCCAACTCGAACGCCTCCGCCAGGGTGACCTCCCCCGCCTCCCACTGTCCGGTCGCGAGTTGCAGGGTCGCCAGCTGCGGCAGCACCCCGATCGCCGCCGCCCGATCCCCGGTCGCCCGCAGTCCCCCCGCGACCGCCAGATACGGCTCCACCGCCTGGTCCGCCAGCCCCCACTCCAGCAATTGCTCGGCGCCCGGGAGCAATTGCGCCGACAGAATCGGCGACGGCTCGGCCGTCACTGCTTCCAGCTGCCCGTCCATCGGCAGATCCGGCGCCTGCCCCAACGCCCACACGGCCCGCCCGGCCAACAGCCGCAGTCCGGCCGCGATGTCGTCACCGCGCCCCCGGCGCAGCGAATTCGCGCGCGCACCAGCGACTTCCGACGAGGTAATGGCGAATTTCGAAATACGTTGGTGTGGCGGCGAATCCACGCTCGCGCCGGCGGCCGGCACCGGGGTCTGGGCGATCACGGCGGCGTCGCGCAGCAGCAGGGTGTGGGCCCGGGCCGGATCGCCGGCGACGAGCTCGAGCAGACCGGGGAGGCCGGGGGCGGCGAGGACGATGGCGGGCGGGGGTGTCCGGGTTTCCGCCAGGGTGAGCAGGCGGCGGGCGGATTCGATATCGCCGCCTTCCCACGCGAATCGGGCCGCGGTGGCGAGGCGGACGCCCGCGGTGCCGGGGTCGGCGGTGATGGCGGCGGCCCGGCGCAGGACCGCGGCCGCGGCCAGCGGGCCATTGCGGTGGTGGACGCGGTCGGCGCCGTCGGCGAGGGCCTGCGCCAGTTCCGGATTCGGCGTGTCCAGACCGGCGGCGAGGTGCCAGGCGTACAGTTCGCTGGTCTCGCCGCCACGCAGGGCGGCGGCCAGGGCCAGGTGGACGGCGCGGCGTTCGGCGGGCGGGGCGGCGTCGTAGGCCGCGCCGCAGAGCAGGCGGTGCCGCATGTCGACGCGGCCGTCGGTGACGGTCAGCAGGCCCGCCTCGAGCGCCGCCTCCCAATGCGCCGGGGTGACACCGAGTTCGGCCGCGGCGGTGGTGACCGCGCCCAGCGTGCCCCGATCCTCGGCGGCAACCACGGTCAGCAGGGTGCGGACGGCCGGGTCCAGCGCGGCCAGCCGGTCGGCGAACGCGGCGCGCATCCGCGGCCCGAAAGGCGCCGGGCCCCAGGCGATTCCGGCGCCGTCCTCGGTGTCGACGGGGAATTCCCGCAGCGCCAGCGGATTCCCGTCGGCCAGCCGCAGCATGCGCGCCGCGCGGGGCGCGCCGACGCCTCCGGAGCGCCGCGACAGCAGGTGGCGGGCCTGCGCGTCGGTCAGCGGCGCGACGGGCAGCACCCGCAGCGACTGCCAGACGGCACCGGCCGGGCAGTCGCGCACCGCCGCCAGCAGCACCACCCGGTCCGCGCCCAGGCGGCGCAGCGCGAAGGTCAGCGCGCGAGCCGTCGCGAGGTCCGCCCACTGGGCGTCGTCCACGATGAGCAGTACCGGCTGTTCGGCGGCCACCGCCGCCAGCAGCGTCACCAGGGCCGCGCCGACCAGGAATCGGTCGGCCGGGCCGAGGCCGCGGCCGAGCGCGGCGGCCAGTGCCCGCGCCTGCGGGCCGGGCAGCGCGGGGACGCGATCGGCCAGCAGACCGAGCAGTTCCCGCAGCGCCGCGAAATCCACCTCGGATTCGGCGGAATTTCCGCGAGAGGCCAGCACACGAAATTCGGTGGCGCGTTGTTCCGCATCCCGGAGTAGCGCGGATTTACCGATCCCCGGCTCACCCCACAGCAATATTCCCCCGCCGTGACCGGCGCGCGCCTCGTTCAATACACGAGACAGTTCGTTCTGTTCTCGTTCCCTCCCCGGGAGCACCCGAATCTCGCGCACGTCGCAAGGTACCTCGCATTGCGAGCAACCGACAAACTCGTAAACACGGCCTTCCCAGCGGCTGAGATCATCGCGGAGACAATCGGATACGGATATTCCGGCAATGACCGATCGACCGACCGATACGGTGACCGATTCTCTTCGCGCTCCGAGCCGGTAAAATGCGGGCGCGCCGAAGAGACCCTTATTTCGGGCACCGCGCCAATGCGTCTCCCCTGACATTCCCAGCGGCACGGATGATAAACATCCACACCACGCGAGGGCACCGCCCGGCAACCGGCCGGACCAGCTCCGGGCGTACGGGGTGCGGACCTCGCCGGAAATAGTTAGCCTGCCGAGGTGGAAGACCGTGAGCGCAAGGAATTTTCGCCGCTCCTCGACGCAGCCCTGGGCCCGGGAGCACCCGTCACCCCGGAGGTCCGGATCGGGCGCAACGACCCGGAGGACACGCTGCCCGAGTGCGTGCGCTGCAACAGACCCGCCGCCCTGCACCTGCGCGCGGTGTGGCTGTCCACCCGCGCCGTGCTGGCCGGGGACACCGACGTGGACAGCCTGATCCTGGTGCACGCCTGCGGCGGCTGCGCGGGCAGCGTGGCCGGCATGATCCTCATCAACTGGGACCCGCGCTACTGGGGCGAGTCGGTGCATCTGGACTGACCCCGCCCCGCGGTCGAACCGAAAGGTTCAGCGCGGCCGCACGATTCGCATGCCATTGTCGAAGTCGACGTCGACCAGATCGGCCCGGCCGCTGAGCCCCAGCTTTCCGAACACCCGCGACAGGTGATGCCCCACGGTGCGCGGACTGAGGAACAGCTCGGTCCCGATCTCCCGATTGGTCAGTCCCTGCGCCGCCAGCCGCGCCACCCGCTGCTCCTGTGCCGTCAGCACCGAGGTCTCGCCGTGCGCGGCGACCGGTGCGGCGCGCCGGCCGGTGAGCTCCAGCTCCTGGCGCGCCAGCAGCGCCCACTGGGCCGCGCCCATGCCCTCGAAGGAATCGGCGGCCGTGCGCAATTGCTCGGCGGCGTCGGCGCGGCGGCGGGCCCGGCGCAGCCACTTGCCGTAGAGCAGGCGGATCCGCACCTGGTTCAGGTCGTGGCGGGTGCGCCGGATCGCCAGCGCGCGCTGGAAGTACCGGTCGGCGCGATCGTCGGGGCCCAGCAGAGCTCGGCAGGTGTAGGCGGCCGCGACCGCCCAGTCCGCGCGGGAGCGCAGCGCCCAGTCCCGGACCTCGTCGTAGTACCCGGCCGCCTCGTCGTGGCGGCCGACCCGGACCGCGGCCTCCACCAGGTCCACCGCGGCCAGGCGCGCATAGGTCGGATGCCGGGCGTCGTGGCCGGGCTGGGCCAGGGTGCGCAGCCGCAGATAGGCGGTCTCGGGGTCGCCGAGGCTCAGGGCGTGGAAGCCCAGATGCCAGTGCGCCGACGCCATGACCGCGTGCGCGCGCCGCGGCCGGGCCAGCGCCAGCACCCGGTCCGCGCTCTTCAGCACCTCGTCCGAATCACCGTGCAACGCCGCGATTTTCGCGCGCAACGACCAGCACTGGGCGAGCACGTTGTCCACGCCCCCGGCCTCGGCCAGTTCGAAGGCCTCCGCCAGGGTCCGTTCCGCGGCCGGGAAGCGGCCGTTGGCGAACTGCAGGATCGCCAACTGCGGCAGCAGCGACACCGCGGCCGGGGCGGCGCTGCCGCGCAGCGAGGCGGCGGCCTGGGTGTAGGGCTCCAGGGCGACCTCGGCCAGCCCCCACAGCAGCACCAGGGGGCGGGCGGCAGCGGCCGGATCATGGTGTGGAAGCGCGAAATGCCTTCGCGCCCGGTCATTTCCGCGGGATCCAGGTCCAGGACGGCGTGCCCGGCGACCCAGCGGGCGCGTTCGGCGTCGATCCGCAGGTTCGCGGCGGTCGCCGGGTCCACCAGTTCGGCGTCGCGCAGCAGCAGCCGGCTCGCCCGTTCCGGTTCTCCCGCAACGAATTCCAGGAGCCCGGCCAGGCCGCGGGCGGCGACGGCGGCGCGCTCCGGTCCCAGCCGGGCGGTGGCGCGGTCGAGCAGGCCGTGCGCGGAGGCGATATCGCCTCCGGCCCAGGCGAATCGGCCCGCGGCGGCCAGCCGCTCCCCCGCCCGCTCCGGATCGGGGGAGATGGCGGCGGCCTGGCGCAGCATGGCGGCGGCGGCCATGGGTCCCTGCCGGGTGTCCGCGGCGCGGGCGGTCAGGGCCGCGGCGAGCGGCTCGTCGGGGCGGGCGGCGGCGAGGGCTCGATGCCAGGCGCCGAGGTCCGCGTCGCCGGACTCGGTGAGCGCGGCCGCGACGGCGAGCTGGGCGGCGCGGCATTCGGCCACGGTCGCGGCCTCGTGGACGGCGGCGCACAGCAGGGCGTGGGTGCGTTCCACGCGGCCGTCGCTGACGGCGAGCAGCCCGGCGGCCGTGGCGTACTCCCAAGCCTCGGAGTCGACGCCCAGGGCCGCGGCGGCGGTGGTCACGATGCTGAGCACCCCGCGGGTCTCGGTGGCGGCCACGGTCAGCAGCACCCGCACCGCCGCGGGCAACGCGGTCACCCGCTCCTGGAAGGCGGCGCGGACGCCGGGACCCAGGGTCATGGGTTCGGGCGCGGTGCCCGCGAGATCACCGACCACACCCGGCAATTCGAGCAGGGCCAGCGGGTTTCCGGCGGCCAGGGTGAGGATCCGGGATAGTCGCAGCGCGCCCAGCGGGCCGTACCGCTCGGCGAGCAAGCGGCGCGACTCGGCGTCGGACAGACCGGTGACGCGCCAGTGCGGGCAGGTCCCGCCACAGCGTGTCGGCGGGGTCGTCGCGCAGCGCCACCAGCAGCGCGACGGGGGCGGCGGTGAGGCGGCGGATGGCGAAGACGATGGCGCGCGCCGATTCCGGGTCGACCAGCCGGGCCTCGTCCACGATCAGCAGCAGCGGTCGCTCGGCCGCCAGCTCGGTCAGCAGCCGCACCAGCGCCGCGCCGACCAGGAAGGCTTCGGCGGGCCCGGAGTCCAGGCCCAGCACCACGCCCAGGGCGCGGGCCTGGGCGGGCGGGAGCAGCGGCAGCCGGTCGGCGACGGGCAGCAAAAGTTCGTGCAGGGCCGCGTAGTCGAGTCCGGATTCGGCGCGGATGCCCTCGCAGCGCAGCACCCGGAAGCCGGTGGCCTGATCGAGGGCGGCACGCAAGAGCGCGGTCTTGCCGATCGCGGGATCCCCCGACAGGACCAGCGCCGAGCCCCGGCCCGAGCGCGCTGCCGCGAGCACGCGATCCACCTGGATGCGTTCTCGTTCCCGCCCGTACAGCTTCAAGTCCTCCCACACATTCGAGGAATTTAGTCTAGCTAATAGCGTGCAACCAAGACCCTGGCAAGCAACTGGCACAAATTGTCCCGATGACGCAGATCACAAGATCAATAGGAGCAATTCGATTAACGCGCAACCGAGTTCGCGCGATATCAATGCCCCTCGATTTCACGGCGAACAAGTGAAATGGATACGAATAGGATAGCCGCGACAGGCCTGGTCACGCCACGAAAACAACTGCGCTCCCGGCGAATTCGCCGGGAGCGCGGTGTTTCGCAGAAGCCGGAGACCGGCCGCCGATCAACGGAAGATGGTCATGTACCAGAGACCGTCGGCGCCCTGATCGCAACGCCACTGCCAGCCGTCCTCACCGCGCAGTTGCACGCCGCCCGACTGGAACTGACCGTTGTTGCCGTCCGCGGCGCAGCCGTCGACCGTGGCGTAATTGCCGTCCACGGTCAGCGTCTCCGCGTGCGCGGTCGCGGCGCCCAAGCCGGCGATACCCAGGGACATGGCGGTGAGAGCGAGAGTCTTGCGCATGATCTGATTCCTTTCCTTACGATCACCCCGAGGCGATCGAACCGAAACCATTTCACCGAACCGATCATGACGGATTCATGACTGCGCCCCGGGTGTGGGAACACCCGGGGCGCAGTCGATTTCGAATACTCAGTGGCGGCGCTTGGACCGATCCGCCTTGGTCTGCGCGCGAGCGGCCTCACGGCGCTCCCGGCGGGTGCCGCCGGCCGCGTCCTCGGCGCCGTACTCGTCGCTGTCACTGCGCACGGCGGCGTGACCACCCTCGTCCGGACCGCTGTAGGACAGTCCGCGCGGGCCCGACTCGTCGATGCCCTTGGCGCGCAACGCCGCCGGAGCGCCGTTACCCGCCGCGGCCGCGTCCTCCTGGGTGGGCAGCGGGCGGTTGCCGACCGGCGACTGCAGCCCGGCGGCCACGTTCACGCCCACCGGCTGCGGCTGCTGCACCTCGACCTGGAGGTTGAACAGGAAGCCGACCGACTCCTCCTTGAGGCCCTCGAGCATGGCCGCGAACATGTCGAAGCCCTCACGCTGGTACTCGACCAGCGGGTCGCGCTGCGCCATCGCGCGCAGGCCGATGCCCTCCTTGAGATAGTCCATCTCGTAGAGGTGCTCACGCCACTTGCGGTCCAGGACACTCAGCAGGATCTGGCGCTCCAGGTTGCGCATGCTGCCCTCGCCCGCGAGCCCGTCGATCTCGGCCTCGCGGTTGTCGTAGGCGGCGTGCGCGTCGTCGAGCAGGGCTTCGAGCAGTTCCTCGCGGGTCAGCTCGCCGGTCTCGCCGGTCTCGGACTCACCGGTCAGCTCGCGGTAGTCGATGCCGCTGGGGTACAGCGTCTTCAACGCGCCCCACAGCTTCTCCAGATCCCAGTCCTCGACGTAGCCGTCGGCGGTGGCGCCATTGACGTAGGCGGTGATCACGTCGGTGATCATCTCCTGCACCTGGCCCTCCATGTCCTCGCCCTCGAGGATGCGGGCGCGCTCGGCGTAGATCACCTTGCGCTGCTGGTTCATGACCTCGTCGTACTTGAGGACGTTCTTGCGGATCTCGAAGTTCTGCTGCTCGACCTGGGTCTGCGCGGACTTGATGGCCCGCGAGACCATCTTGGCCTCGATCGGCACGTCGTCGGGCAGGTTGAGCCGGGTCATGATCGACTCCAGCGCCGCGCCGTTGAAGCGCCGCATCAGCTCGTCACCCAGCGACAGGTAGAAGCGGGACTCGCCCGGGTCGCCCTGACGGCCGGAACGACCGCGCAGCTGGTTGTCGATACGCCGCGACTCGTGGCGCTCGGTGCCCAGCACGTACAGGCCACCCGCGTCGCGCACGGCCTCGGCGTCGGCGTCGACCTGCTGCTTGACCCGGTCCAGCGTGGCGTGCCACTGGGCCTCGTACTCGTCGGGGGTCTCGACCGGGTCCAGGCCCTGCCGGCGCAGCAGGATGTCGGCGATGATGTCCGGGTTGCCGCCCAGCACGATGTCGGTACCACGACCGGCCATATTGGTGGCGACGGTGACCGCACCCGGCCGGCCGGCCTCGGCGACGATCTGCGCTTCCTGCTCGTGGAACTTGGCGTTCAGCACGGAGTGCGCGATGCCGCGCTTGGTCAGCAGCTTGGACAGGTACTCCGAGCGCTCGACCGAGGTGGTGCCGACCAGGACCGGCTGGCCCAGCTCGTGCTTCTCCTGGATGTCGTCGGCGACCGCGGCGAACTTGGCCTCTTCGGTCTTGTAGATCAGGTCGGACTGATCCTGACGGACCATCGGCTTGTTGGTCGGGATCGGCACCACGCCAGGCCGTAGGTCTGGTGCAGCTCGGCCGCCTCGGTCTCGGCGGTACCGGTCATACCCGACAGCTTGTCGTACAGACGGAAGTAGTTCTGCAGCGTGATGGTGGCCAGCGTCTGGTTCTCCGGCTGGATCTCCACGCCTTCCTTGGCCTCGATGGCCTGGTGCATGCCCTCGTTGTAGCGGCGGCCCACCAGGATTCGACCCGTGAACTCGTCGACGATGATGACCTCGCCGTCGCGGACGATGTAGTCCTTGTCCTTGGTGTAGAGCTCCTTGGCCTTGATGGCGTTGTTCACGTAGCTGACCAGCGGCGAGTTGGCGGCCTCGTACAGGTTGTCGATGCCCAGCTGGTCCTCGATGAACTCGACGCCCGCCTCGTGCACACCGATGGTGCGCTTCTTGATGTCGACCTCGTAGTGCAGGTCCTTCTTCAGCAGCGGGGCGATGCGCGCGAACTCGGCGTACCACTTCGAGGAGGCGTCGGCCGGGCCCGAGATGATCAGCGGGGTGCGGGCCTCGTCGATGAGGATGGAGTCGACCTCGTCGACGATGGCGAAGTTGTGCCCGCGCTGGACCAGATCGTCCAGCGAGTGGGTCATGTTGTCGCGCAGGTAGTCGAAGCCGAACTCGTTGTTCGTGCCGTAGGTGATGTCGGCGTTGTAGGCCTCGCGGCGCTCGGCCGGGTTCATGCCGCCGAGGATCACGCCGACGTCGAAGCCGAGGAACCGGTGCACGCGGCCCATCCACTCGGAGTCGCGCTTGGCCAGGTAGTCGTTGACGGTGACCACGTGCACGCCCTCGCCGGAGATGGCGTTGAGGTAGGCGGGCAGCACACAGGTCAGGGTCTTGCCCTCACCGGTCTTCATCTCCGACACATTGCCGATGTGCAGGGCTGCGCCACCCATGATCTGGACCTTGTAGTGCTTCTGGTTGAGCACTCGCCAGGACGCTTCCCGCGCGGTCGCGAAGGCCTCCAGCAGCAGTTCGTCGAGGGTCTCGCCCTCGGCGTAGCGCTGCTTGAACTCCGCGGTCTTGGCCTGGAGCTCGGCGTCGGACAGGGCCGTGTACTCCTCGTCGAGGGCGATGACCTCGTCCGCCAGGCTTGCCAGCCGCTTGACCGTGCGACCTTCACCAATCCGTAGCAACCTTGAAAAACTCAGCGCAGGCACGGGTCTTGTAGTCCTCTGGTCGGTGTTGTCGGTAGCCCCCACCATGGCGGGAGGCCTGCGCGCGGGCGCGCATTCACAAGCCATGGTAATCCGGAGCCCATCGTAGGTGCTGAAGTGCGCGGGGGACGGTCGGGGCGCTGAGGAGAAGCTGTGAAAACGCGCCTGGTCGGATCCTCCCGGGAGCGCTGGCGACCACCCAGCGAATGCGATTGCGGCCGAAGCTGATTCGAAACCCCTGACGTACCATGTAGGGGGTCCGGCGTGCGATGGTCTGCGCCCGCGCACCCGGAGCCGCCACGCCGACGACGGTGTGCGATCTCGGGCAGTGCGGCCCATCCATTCCCCCAGGTGATCGTATTGCGATAGCTTGCCTCCAGGCGGCTCGTGCCGCGTCAAAGCCGGCGCCTCGGCAGGGGGACAACTGCGAGGCGCAGGCAGGGATAAGGGAGTACCGGGCAGCGTGATCACCAGACTGACGCCCCAGGACGCGTCGTTCTACCGACTGGAATCCAGCAGCAACCCGATGCACATCGGCTCCCTGGCCATCCTGCGCAATCCCGCGCCGACCGGGAACTCCGGGCACGGACCGCTGGATTACGAGCGACTGGTCAGTCTGGTCGAATCGCGGTTGCCGCTGGTGCCGCTCTACCGGCGCAAGGTGCGGGAGATCCCGTTCGCGCTGGGCCGCCCGATCTGGGTGGACGACAGCCACTTCGACATCACCTATCACGTGCGGCGCTCGGCGCTACCCGAACCGGGGACCGACGAACAACTGCTGGACCTGGTGGCGCGACTGGCCTCGCGCCCGCTCGACCCGAGCCGGCCACTGTGGGAGATGTACCTGGTCGAGGGCCTGTCCGAGGGCCGCTGCGCCATCTTCACCAAAACCCATTCGGGCCTGGTGGACGGTGACAGCGCGCTCGAGATCGGGCATGTGATCCTCGACACCTCGACCGCGCCCCGCGAGGTCGCCGACGACGCCTGGGTCGCCCACCGCGAACCCGCCGAACTGGAACTGCTGTTCGGCGCGGCCCTGCACCTGGCCACCCAGCCGCGCGAGGGCCTGGAGGTGGCGCGCCACCACGTGGCCGAGGCCTTCGCTATGGTCGACGCCACCGGCAAGGCCGTGCAGAAACTGGTGTCCATGGTCCGCACCGCGGCCATCGGCGCGCCCGACAGTCCCCTGAACATACGAACCTCGCGTAATCGCCGCTTCGAGGTGGTGCGCACCGATCTCGAGGACTACCGCAAGATCCGCAAACGCTTCGACTGCTCCATCAACGACGTGATCCTCGCGGTGGTGACCGGTGCGCTGCGCAACTGGCTGCTCTCGCGCGGGCAGGTGCTGACCGAGGCGGACGCGCTGCGCGCCGTAGTCCCCATGTCCGTGTACGCCGACGGACCCAACGGGGAGCTCAAACCCGCGGGCGAAGTCACCTCACTGATGCTGGATCTACCGGTGGGCGAGCCGAATCCGGTGATCCGGATCTCGCACATCAAGCACGCCACCGAGGCGCACTCCCGGCATCAGCGCGGGGTGCGGGCCCGCACGCTGGTGCACATGGCCGGATTCGCTCCGGCGAGCCTGCATGCCATGAGCGTGCGCTCGGCGAGTACTTTTGCAGAACACACGTTCAATCTGGTGATCACCAACGCGCCGGGTCCGCAGCAGCCCATGTACATCGGCGGCGCGCGGATGCTGGAGATGTACCCGGTATCGCCGCTACTGCGTTTCCAGGCTCTGAGTATCGGGCTCACGTCCTACGACGGGCGGGTGTTCTACGGACTCACGGCCGATCGTGACGCCATGGCGGATATCGCGGTGCTGACCGCTTCGGTGCACGAGTCGATGGAGGAGATGCTCGGTGCCTGCGTCCAGTGAGTCGTCCGCCGTATCGAAGAAGCTACGGGTCTACGTGCCGGCTACGGTGCCGATGCTGCGGGAACTCGTGAAGGACCGGGAGATTCGCGCCCTCAACGACACCGCCTTCGCGGTCACCCCCGCGCTGCGCGAGGCCTACGCCTCCGGTGACGACGAGGAACTGGCCGAGGTGGCGATGGCCGAGGCCGCGCGCGCCTCGCTGCGACTACTCGCCGAGGAACAGGCCGTCGCGGATCTGGGCGGCGAGGACGCGGGCGAGCCGGACGGCACCGGCAGGTCCGCACCGGCCGGCCCGATCTTCCGCCGCGCGGTCATCGCCGCCGACGTGGACGGCGCGACCCTGCGCCCGGACCTGGACGACGCGGTGGTCCGCCTCTCGGCCGCCATCCCCTACGACCGGATCGCCTCGATCCACGTGGACCTGGCCGAGGCCGAGTCCGAGGTGTCCAAGGCCGTCGAGGTCATCGACGCCGCGGACATGGGCGACGCCGACGCCGAATTCGTGCTCGGCGACGCCGAGGACCACCAATTGGCTTGGTACGCGGCCCAGGAACTCCCCTTCCTCCTGGACCTGCTCTGACCGGCCGGCAGCAGCCATAGAATTCTCGTTCCGGGCCTCCGTTTCAGCGAAACGGGGGCCCTCAAGTTTCGAGAGACAGGTACATCCGGCCCCGTAACCTACGATGCCGTAACCTGGCTGTGATGGTTGCTCATCACATGGGCAACTTGTGCGCGACGAAGCGCTGACCAGCGTGCACGACGACAGAAAGCTTCTGGGATATGGCATCGAAGAGTGGCGGATTCTCCGTGCGGGGACTGCGCGAATGGCTGGAGGCCCCCGTGGCCGAAGGCGGGAACGCCGGGCGGACTCCGCTCGACGCCCTGCGCGGAGCCGCAGCCCGGATCACCACTCCCCTGCTGCCCGACGATTACCTGCACCTGGTGAATCCGCTGTGGTCGGCGCGCGAGCTGCGCGGTCGCATCGTGGAAGTCCGCAAGGAGACCGCGGATTCGGCCACCCTGGTGATCAAGCCGGGCTGGGGATTCGACTTCAAGTTCGCCCCGGGCCAGTACATCGGCATCGGCGTGCTGGTGGAGGGCCGCTGGCACTGGCGCTCGTATTCGCTGACCTGCCCGCCGGATTGGACCGGCGACGCCACCAACAAGGGCCGCCGGCTCATCTCCATCGCGGTGAAGGCGATGCCGGAGGGCTTCCTGTCCAGCCACATCGTCTCCGGCGTCCCCGAGGGCACGATCGTGCGCCTGGCCGCGCCACAGGGCGGTTTCGTGCTGCCGGATCCGGCGCCGAGCAAGGTGCTGTTCCTGACCGCGGGCTCGGGCATCACCCCGGTGATGGCCATGCTGCGCACCATGGATCGCCGCGACGCGGTCCCCGATGTGCTGCACGTGCATTCGGCCCGCACCCCCGATGACGTCATGTTCGGCGACGAATTGCGTGAATTGCACGACCGCCGTCCGGGTTTCACCGCCCACCTGCACCTGACCGGCGAGAACGGCAAGTTCGCGCTCGCCGATCTGGACACCGTGTGCCCGGACTGGCGGGAGCGCGAGACCTGGGCCTGCGGCCCGCTGCCCATGCTCGACGAGATAGAAAAGCATTGGGCCGCCGCCGGTATCGGCGACCGCCTGCACGTCGAGCGGTTCGAGATCGAACGCAACGCCACCGCCGAGGGCGGCACCGTCACCTTCGCCAAGGCCGGCCGCACCGCCGAAGTGGACGGCGCGACCACGCTGCTGCAGGCCGGTGAGAGCGCGGGCGTGCAGATGCCGTTCGGCTGCCGCATGGGCATCTGCCAGACCTGCGTCGTGACCGTCACCGGCGGTCACGTGCGGGATCTGCGCAACGGCAAGGAACACCGCGCCGGCGACAAGATCCAGACCTGCATCTCCGCGGCCGCGGGCGACTGCACGCTCGAGGTCTGACGCACAGTGCAGGAGGTCCGACCCACACCGCACGGTGTGAGACGGCCTCGCCCGAGAACGGCTACCCTCGATAGCAATCGAGCCTGACCGGCCCTTCGGGGCCGCCCACCCGCGCAGCGGTGCGAGGCAGATCAACCACGGAAGGACTGCCGGTGGCCATCACCGACATCAAGACGTTCGCCCATCTCTCGGCGTCCGATATCGAAGCCCTGGGCCAGGAGCTCGACACGATTCGTCGCGATGTGGAGCACTCGCTGGGAGAGCGCGACGCGCGCTACATCCGGCGCACCATCGCGGCGCAGCGGATCCTGGAGGCGGCCGGCCGGGCCACCCTGTTCGCGTCGAAGAAGCGCTGGGCCTGGCTGACCGGCACCGCCCTGCTCTCGGTCGCGAAGATCATCGAGAACATGGAGCTCGGGCACAACGTCAGCCACGGGCAGTGGGACTGGATGAACGACCCGGAGATCCACTCCACCACGTGGGAGTGGGATATGACGGGGTCGTCGGCGCAGTGGAAGGCCGCGCACAACTACTCGCACCACATGTACACCAACATCCTCGACATGGATGACGATCTGGGTTTCGGCATTCTGCGCATGACGCGCGACGAGGAGTGGAAGCCGATCAACCTGGTGCAGCCGGCCGCGAACCTGGTGCTGGCCGCGCTGTTCGAGTGGGGCATCGCGCTGCACGATCTGGCGGCCACCAAGGAGCAGATGGGGGTGCCGCAGTCGCAGCTGTTCCCGCCGCGGCACATCCTCACCGAGCCGAACAAGGCGTTCTGGCGCAAGGCCGGCAAGCAGGTCGCCAAGGATTTCGTGATCTACCCGGCGCTGACCGGTCCGGCCTGGAAGTCGACGCTGAAGGCCAACGCCACCGCGAACCTGGTCCGGAACCTGTGGGCGTACGCGGTCATCTTCTGCGGCCATTTCCCCGACGGCGCCGAGAAGTTCACCGAGGAGCAGTTCGAGAACGAGACGCAGGGCGAGTGGTACCTGCGCCAGATGCTGGGAAGCGCGAACTTCGACGCGGGCCCGGCGATGGCGTTCATGAGCGGCAATCTGAGCTACCAGATCGAGCATCACCTGTTCCCGGACCTGCCGAGCAATCGGTATGCCGAGGTGTCGGTGAAGGTGCGCGAGCTGTGCGACAAGTACGACCTGCCGTACACCACGGGCTCGCTGGGCAAGCAGTATCTGCTGGCGTTCCGCACGATTCACAAGCTGGCGCTGCCGGATCAGTGGCTCAAGCGGACCTCCGACGACGCGCCCGAGACGTCCTCGGAGCGCAAATTCGCGGGCATCTCGCTGCCGGCCTGGAACGGCGGCGAGTGGCTGGCCGAGCACAACGCCTCCGAGTGGCTGGCCGAGCACAACGCGTCGGAGTGGCTGGCCGAGCACCAGCCGACCTGGGGCCTGGACCCGGTGACGGGTGAGCGGCGCGGGCTGCGGTCGGCGCTGCAGGAGGCGAAGGTGGCGCTGAAGGAGAAGGCGGAGCACGAGAAGCAGGTGCTGCGGGAAGCCAAGGCCGCGCTGCGCGAAAAGGCACTGACGGAAAAGGCTCTGCTGACCGAGAAAGCCAATCGGAAAGGCTGGTTCTCGCGCACGCTGCGGCGCAATCTCTAGCAGAGTACAGTCGCGATAACAATGCGGTATTCGACACGTTAGCGATTCAATCCAAGCCAACCTACGGGACCGTAACCTACGGTACTGTAACCAGCATGGCGATCTCGGATGTCAAGGAATACGCGCACCTCACCCCGGAGGATGTCGAAGCGATCGGAGCGGAGCTGGACGCCATCCGCCGCGAAGTCGAATCATCCCTCGGCGCGAAGGATGCCCGTTACATCCGCAATGTGATCCGTCTCCAGCGCGGCCTCGAAATCAGTGGCCGCACAGTGCTTTTCGCGAGTCTCTTCCCGCCCGCGTGGCTGGCCGGCGTCGCCCTGCTGGGTACCGCCAAGATCATCGAGAACATGGAGATCGGCCACAATGTGATGCACGGGCAGTGGGACTGGATGAACGATCCGGAAATCCACTCGACCAAGTGGGAATGGGACAACGCCGGCCCGTCCGAGCACTGGAAGATCACCCACAACTTCCTGCACCACAAGTACACCAACGTGCTGGGCATGGATGACGACATCGGCTACGGCCTGCTGCGCGTCACCCGCGATCAGCGGTGGTCGCCGTTCTATCTCGGACAGCCGGTCTACAACCTGCTGCTGCAGATGTTCTTCGAATACGGCGTCGCCATTCAGCATTTGGAACTGGGCAAGGTCGCGAAGAAGAAGTGGGCCCCGGATTCTCCCGAGCGCATTCAGTTCGAGGAGGACCGCAAGACCGTTCTGAAGAAGATCGGCAAGCAGGCCGCCAAGGACTACCTGATCTTCCCGCTGCTCACCGGCCCGGCCTTCCTGGGCACGCTGACCGCGAACCTGGCCGCCAACGTGGTCCGCAATGTGTGGACCAACGCGGTCATCTTCTGCGGCCACTTCCCCGACGGCGCCGAGAAGTTCACCAAGTTCGACTGCGACAACGAGACCCAGGGCGAGTGGTACCTGCGTCAGATGCTGGGTTCGGCCAACATCTCCGGCGGCCCGGTCCTGCACTTCATGTCCGGCAATCTCTCGCACCAGATCGAGCACCACCTGTACCCGGACATCCCGTCCAACCACCTGCGTGACATCGCGGTGCGGGTGCGGGCGCTGTGCGAGAAGTACGACCTGCCGTACACCACCGGTTCGCTGCCGGTGCAGTACGCCAAGTCGTGGCGCACCATCATGAAGCTGTCGCTGCCCAACAAGTACCTGCGCCGCTCCACCGACGACGCTCCGGAAACCAAGTCGGAGAAGATGTTCGGCGGCGAGGCCACGGTGGATCCGATGACCGGCCGCCGCCGCGGCCTGCGCACCGCGCTGCGTGAGGGCCGGCGCAAGCTGGCCCGGCGCGAACCGGCCATGGCCGGTTAGTCACCGACATTCGCGAACGCCTCCCGCCGAGTCCCGGCGGGAGGCGTTCGTGCTGTGGAGGGTTGCCAGGTTCGGCGATCGACCCGCCTGGTTCACTGGACCGCGTGTGTTCCGAAGGCCCGATCAGCTCCCTCGAATGTCTGAGCGTCTACGACGCCATCAAACTGCGCCGTGACGTCCGCGCCGAATTCACCGGTGCGGTGGTCGACGACACCACCCTGCTCCGGATTCTGGAGGCGGCCCATCGCGCCCCGAGCGTCGGCAACTCCATGCCGTGGGACTTCGTGGTGCTGCGGGACCCGGCCACGCTCGGCAAGTTCGCCGACCACGTGGCCGAGAAGCGGCAGCAGTTCAACGATTCGCTGCCCGCCGACCGCGCCGAGACCTTCAATCCGATCAAGATCGAAGGCATTGTGGAGAGCGGCACAGGCATCGTGGTCACCCACAATCAGGCTCGCGGCGGCACCCACGTGCTGGGCCGGGCGACGGTGCCCGAGACCGGCATCTACTCCACCATTCTGGCCATCCAGAACCTGTGGCTGGCCGCCACCGCCGAGGGCGTGGGCGTCGGCTGGGTGAGCTTCTACGACGAGCCGTTCCTGACCGACCTGCTCGGCCTGCCGCCGGGCGTGAAGCCGGTGGCCTGGCTGTGCGTCGGCCCGGTGCACGAATTCCAGCAGATCCCGGATCTGGAGCGCTTCGGCTGGCGCAATCGCCGCCCGCTCGAGTCGGCCATCCACTGGGAGCAGTTCACGCCTCGCTCGGACGACTGACCGACCGAACACACGACACCCCCGATCCAGGCGGATCGGGGGTGTCGCTGTCGAAAGGGGTTTCGCCCGAGGCGAATCAGTGCTGCGGCGCGGTGGCGTAACCGACGCCCGCGCCGATACCGGCGCCGGCACCCGCACCGATCAGCGCGCCACCGGCCGCGCCCACGGCGACCGGAACGGCCTCACCGGCGGCGAAGCCGAGCACGCCGCCGACCACCGTTCCGGCGGTCACACCGGTGGCCGCGCCGGCCGCGGCGCCGGGCACCGCGCCCACGCCCGCACCCGCTGCGGCGCCCGCGGCACCACCGGCGGCGGTACCACCGCCACCGCCGAGACCGCTACCGATGCCCGCGCCGATGGCGGCGCCGGTCAGTCCGAGCGGCAGGCCGACGACGCCACCGGCGACACCGCCCGCGACGCCACCGGCGACCGCGCCGATGCCCGCGCCCGCGGCGGCGCTCTGGCCCATGCGGTTCAGGGTGTCGACCGGGATGCCGGTGGTGGGGTCGCGCGGGACGTCGGCGGTGGCGACCGGCGCGGGATTGCCGGAAACGGTTTCGGCGGAAGCGGTTCCGGCTCCGGCCAGCGCCACGGCGGCGGCGACGGGAACGGCGACCACGGAGGAGAGAACGATCTTGCGAACAGACATCGGTAGTACCGGCTTTCACATGCGTGGATCACTTGCTGTTTCGGATACGCATCCGGCGGAAATCGCGGGCACACCGGATCCACCACCGACGGTAGGCGTAACTGGGCGTTCGCCCAAGATGGGCGAAATCAGAAAACAGCGTGACCCGGGCCACGAATTCCACTGCACGCGAATCCATTTCCCCAGGTAAGCGCAATGTGAATATGCGCAATTGCTCTGTGCATCACATGTGACCAACGGTGCACAGCGATAGGCCAGTAGCCGCGACCACGTTCTCGCCGTTCACTCGAAGTACTCGGGACCGGCCAGCCGGCGAGCCACCTCGGCGGCCAGTTCCGCGCCGGTGGCCTCGCGCAGCGCCTCCTGCAGCGAGGCGCGCACGACGTCGTCACGGGTGAGGAACCCGGCCGCGATGAGACCTTCGATCGGACTCACCCGATAGGTGCGGCTGAAGGCGATGACGGTTTCCGCGACCGGCGAGTCACCGCCCAGATGCCGGGACACCCGCATCTGGTTGGTGCCCATGCGCGCGGCGATGGCGCGATCGCTGTCGCCGTGCGAGACCGTCTGCTTCCATTCCCGGAAACCCACACCGAAATTGTGTGCCCGGGATGTTGCGGGCCGCAATCCTTTCGCGTCGCTCGGCGGGTCAGACGGCTTCGAGCACCGCCGAGGCCCCGATGCCGCCCGCCGCGCAGATACCGAGCAGGGCGGTGGACTTGCCGGTGAGCGCGAGTTCGTTGGCCATGGTGGTGACCATGCGCGCGCCGGTGGCTCCGAAGGGGTGGCCAAGGGAGACCGAGCCGCCGTGGACATTGAGCCTGGCCGGGTCGATCTCGCCGACGGCGGTGTCGCGGTCGAGGCGGGTCTTGGCCCATTCGTCGCTGGCCAGGGCGGCGACGACGGAGAGGGTCTGGGCGGCGAAGGCCTCGTGGATATCGACGAAATCGATGTCGGCCAAGGACATTCCGGCCTGCTCGAGGGCGCGCGGCATGGAGATGGCGGGGCCGATGAGGACCTGGTCGCGCGGGTCGACGCTGACGAAGCTCCAGGAGCGGAAGGCGGCCAGCGGCTGGAAACCGAGGGCGCGGGCCTTCTCCTCGCTCATCAGCAGCACCGCGGACGCGCCGTCGGTGAGCGGGCTGGAGTTGCCGGCGGTGACGGTGCCGTTCTCGGCGAAAACCGGTGCCAGCTTGGCGAGTTTGGCCAGGCTGGTGTCGCGGCGCACGAGCCCGTCGCGGGACACCGCGGTGCCGTCGGGGGTGCGGACGGACAGCACCTCGCGGTCGAAGCGGCCGGATTCGATGGCGGCGGCGGCCCGGTGGTGGGAGGTGGCGGCGAAGTGGTCCTGCGCGCCGCGCGAGACGCCGTGGATGCGCGCCATCTTCTCGGCGGATTCGCCCATCACCTCGCCAGTGGTGCGTTCGGCAATCTGCGGGCGGCGCGGCATCAGGTCGTAGAACGGGGCCAATTGGGTTGCGGCCGTGAGGTAGTCCTTGGCCTTGGGCTTGCCCAGTGCCAGCGGCGCGGCCGCGTGCACCAGCTTCTGCGGCAGTTTGACCTCGGCGTTGCTGGTGGAGTCGCTGCCGCCGGCGATCATGATGTCGTGCTCGCCGCGCTCGATGGCGGCGGCTGCGGACACCACGGCCTGCAGTCCGGACGCGCAGGCCCGGGTCACGGTGTAGCCCTCGCACCCCGGGTCCAGTTCGAGGTCGAGCGCGATCTCACGCGCGATGTTGGGCGCCGCGCCGGGCAGGATCACCCCGCCCCACACGATGCCCTGGACCTCCCGCTTGGGCAGTCCGGTGCGTTCCAGCAGCCCGCGCACCGCGGTGTCGGCGAGGTCGATGGAGTCCATCCGCGTGAAATCGGTGAAGGCCCGCACGAACGGGGTCCGCGCCCCGGCGACGATGACAGCACGGCGAGCGCCTTTGGTAGCCATGGCACAGTTTTAACTGATACACGCCGTAACAGCAAGAGTGCCCTGGACAACAGGCGACCGGGGCCTGTCCCGTGACCCCGGTCGAAGGTTGATGTCCCTGAAGCTGCGGCTAAGCGAGCCTGATGAGCCCGTAGTCGAAGGCGTGACGGCGGTAGACGACCGACGGTCGGTCGGTCTCCTTGTCCTGGAACAGGAAGAAATCGTGGCCGACGAGCTCCATCTGATAGAGGGCGTCATCGACCGTCATCGGTATCGCGGGGTGCTGCTTGGTGCGCACGACATGCCCGGGACCGGCGGATTCGTCCATCGCGGCGGCCGAATGGTCATGGGCGCTCTCGGCTCCGTTGGCGGAGAACAGCGTTTCATCGACGAGACCGGCGGTCGCCTCCGCGACCGAGATCGGCGTCTTGTCCCCGTGATGCACGCGGCGGCGATCCTTGAGCCGGCGCAACCGGCTCTCGAGCTTCTCGACCGCGCCTTCCAGGGCGGCGTAGAAGCTGTCGGCGCAGGCCTCGGCCCGGACGACCGGACCCTTACCGCGGGCGGTGATCTCTATTCGCTGGCAGTTCTTGCGTTGACGACGGTTGCGTTCGTGGGTGAGCTCCACGTCGAAGAGGTAAATGGTGGGGTCGAAGCGCTCCAAGCGAGAGAGCTTGTCCGCCACGTGAATTCGAAAATGGTCGGGCACTCCGCCCTCCCCCAGGGTCCTGCCCTTCACCACGATGTCTGCCGTGGTGGCCCGACTGGATGAGTCGTCGATGACCTCGTCATCGAGCAGCACCGAGGTGCCTGCGTTCTTCGCTGAGAGTCGTGAAGAAGTCGTCACGCGTACCTCCCGGATCTGGCCGCACAAGCCGCTCGTGCGGCGGGATTGAAACGTGTGCCGACCGATGAATCTCGCATCGGCACATATGTCCGAGGCGCCACCTCCAAACTTGCGGTTCGGGTGTCTGATCGCCAACCTAGTGCGCCAGCGACCTGTCCGCCAGTGTTCACGCAAATTTCGGAGAATCAAGCAGCGCAGGTAACCAGCACGGCACGCACGGCGATCCGCGCGGCACTCAGCGCCCGCACCGATTCGGACACCGTGGCACCGGTGGTCAGCACGTCATCGATGACCACTACCTCGACATTTGCCGGAAACAGGGCACTCGGCGGCCGGGTGGTGGCCACCCGGATCCGACCGTGCAGATTGTGCTGGCGATCGCGGTGCCCGAGGCCGACCGAATCCCGTACACCGGGACCCATGCGTAACACGCATACCAGTCGGCAACCCGGTAGCCACCCTGCCGCGATGTGCGCGGTACGCACCACCGGGTCGCCGCCGCGCCGCCGGGCCGCGGCCCCGCGACTGGGCGCGGGGATCAGCACCAGGGGCCGGGACGCGTCCCGCAAATGATCCAGCCCCCTGGCCAATCCAGCCCCGAGCGGTCGCGCCAGGTCGCGGCGGCACTGCTCCTTGACCGCGAGCACGGCCCGCCGCGGCGCGCCCGTGTAGGCGGCCAGCGCCCAGCACGGCACCCCGGGATCGGCGCGCGGGCGGATCCGGATGGGCGGGCCCGACAGCGCGTCCGCGCAGTCCGCGCACCACCCCGTCCCGGTCCGGCCGCACCCGCCGCAGGAACGCGGCAGGATCAGATCCAGCAGTTCCCCCATGCCCCTCAGTGTGCGCCTAGCCCGGCAGCACCGGCACCGCGTTGGCCCCGAGTCCCGGAACTTCGCGCCAGTAGTCCTCGCGCCCTTCGGGATTGCGGGTCAGTTCCAGCACCGCGCGCGAGTCGGCCACGTACTCCTGGTCGGGCGAGGCGCTCACCACCCGCACCGGCGGGGTGAGGTTCTGCGAGGACTGCGGCCGGAATTCCGAGCCGTCCACCAGCACCCCGGCCACCGGGTCCACGGTGCCGTCGCGGGCCACGATGACCCGCTCGTCGGTGAGCCAGTCCAGCGACACCGCGGGCGTGCTCAGTCCGATGGCCAGCGGCAGCGGCGAGGACAGCGCGAACTTCCCGTTCGGCTGCGGCACCACCACGGCGACGTACACCTTGCCGTTGGCGATGATCGCCGCCCGCGCCCCGGTCGGCGAGATGCGCAGTTCGGTGATGGGCGTGCGCGGCGAGTTCGCGTTGATCGCGGCCGCGATCAGATCCGAGATGTCGACGTCCTGGACCGAGACATTGCCGTTGGCGCGGTCGTGCACGGCCCGGATCACCCGGTCCCCGTCCACCACCGACCAGGCCGAACTGCCGTCGGCGGGCCAGGTGGGCCGGGTGAAGGTGCCGCCGGTGGCGACCGGGAAGCCCTGCCCGTCGTAGGTGCCGATGATCAGGGTGCGTTCGGGTTCGGGGTCCGGGCGGCCGGAGCGGGCGACGGCGGCGACCAGGGTGCCGTCCGGGGACAGTCCCACCGATTGCAGGGCGTGGGTGCTGCCGAAGAAGCCGGGCGCGGGCGTGATGCCGCTGCCGTTGACCGCCACCAGCGAACCGTCACGGACGGCGTGCAGTCCGGTTCGGTTGCGGGCGATGACATCCGGGCTGCGGGCCTCCACGTCGGCGCGCTGCCAGCCGGCGGCGAACTTCTCGTTGAGCGGTTTGCCGTCGGCGTTGATCTGGTACGGGCCGAGCACGTCGGCGCCGCCGAGGGTGAGCACGACCTGGGTGGCCAGCAGGTCGCGCGCGGCCGGATCGAGCCCGGCCGCACCGGAGAAGTCGACCGCCACGCCGCCGCCGCCCACACCGACATTGTCCGGATCGCCATTGGCCTTGGTGACCGGTCCGCGCAGCGCCACCGGCGCGCCCATGGGGTTGTGCACGGCCGGGGCGAGCGCGGCCTGCGGGCCCTCGCTCAGCAGGCTGAGCAGCCGGTGCGCCAACTGGTCCTTGCGGGCCGCGATCCAGCGCAGGTCGGGCACCATGCCGACGCCCGCCGGATTCGGGAAGAACAGCGAATACCGGTGGTAGAACTTGGCGAACGCGGCCTGCTCGACGATGACGCCGGACGGCAGATCCTTGATCCGCCACTCGCCGCCGATCTTCTCCAGGTCGATCTTGGTTTCCAGGGTGCCGTCGGAGGCCCGGTAGGAGCCGTCGGAGGCCAGCTCGCCGATCCTGCGCGCCCGGATCACATAGGTCGCCGAGTCACCGGTGCGGGATTCCCGCAGGGTGTTGGGCTGCGAGTCGACGACGGTGGTGCCGGCCCCGTCGTCCCACTGCACATTGGCGGCGGGCGAGAGGAATTGGCGGGCCAGCTGGTGCCGGTTGGCGGGGTCGGCGGTGGCCTGCAGGAAGTCCAGCAGCAGCTGCTCGGGTTCCCGTCCGGCGACCGGCGGGTTGAGCGCGGTGCTGGTGGGCTGATGGTCCAGGCTGCCCAGCGCCTGCGGAGCCGACGAATCCGGCAGGCTCGCACAGGCGCTCACGCCGATCAGGCAGCCGAGTACCAGCAGGGCCCGGCACAGGCCCCGCGCTGGTGTCCTCATGATTGGCCGTCGCCCTGCTCGGCCGGCGCGGAGCCCCCGGAAGTTTCACGGCCGGAAGCGGTTCCGTTGCGCTGCGCCGGGTCCGGGGTCTCGGCGTCCTCGTCCGAGCGGGAGTCGTCGCCGGGGGCGAAGCCCTCGTGGACGGCCAGGGCGTCGGCCGCGGCCAGGTCGGCGGCGTCGACGAGATCGGCGGCGGCCGCCTCGACATCCTCGGCCGTCGCGGTAGGCCCGTCGATCACCGTGGCGGCGGGGAATTCCGGGGCGATCGCCTCGAAACCCGGCTCGCCGCCCTCGGTTTCCCCGAGGAGCTCCGGGACCGCGGGGTCGTTCCCGGATTCGGTGGTTCCCGGTTCGGTTGCGGTGGGCTCGGATTCGAGCGCCGCCGAGCCGAGCAGCCCCGAGGGGGCGGAATCCGGGCCCGCCGCGGCGGCGTCGGCGGCCGGTGCGGCATCGGAGCCCGCGATGTCGAGGGCCAGCTGTTCGGGTGAGACCGCGCCGCGAAACTTGGGCGGTTCCAGCGAGAGTGGGCTGGGACCGAGTTTGCGGCCGCGGACCAGCGGCAGGGTAAGCCGGAAGCTCGCGCCCACGCCGATCTCGCCCCACGCCTCGAGCTTGCCCTCGTGCAGGTTGGCGTCCTCGACGCTGATGGACAGGCCCAGGCCGGTGCCGCCGGAGCGGCGCATGCGGGAGGGGTCCGAGCGCCAGAAGCGGTTGAACACCAGCTTCTCCTCGCCGGGCCGCAGGCCCACGCCCTGGTCGCGCACCACGATGGCGACCGCGTTGGCGTCGGCGTCGCCGCGCATGCGCATGAGCACCGGTTTGCCCTCGCTGTGGTCGATGGCGTTGGCGAGCAGATTGCGCAGCACCCGCTCGACGCGGCGCGGATCCACCTCGGCGACAAGGGGTTCCTCGGGCATGTCGACCACGAGTTCCACGCCGGATTCACGGGCCAGGTGCCGCACGGTGGAGACCGCGGCCCGCGCGCACATGCGCACGTCGAGCGATTCCACTTGCAGCTCGGCCACACCCGCGTCGTGGCGGCTGATCTCGAGCAGGTCGTTGAGCAGGCCCTCGAACCGGTCGAGTTCGTTGACGAGCAGTTCGGCCGAACGCGCCAGCGCCGGGTCCAGGTCGTCGCTGGATCCGTGGATGAGGTCGGCCGCCATGCGCACCGTGGTCAACGGGGTGCGCAATTCGTGGCTGACGTCGGAGGTGAAGCGGCGCTGCAGATTTCCGAACTCCTCGAGTTGGGTGATCTGGTTGGACAGACTTTCGGCCATCTCGTTGAACGACATGGCCAGCCTGGCCATATCGTCCTCACCGCGCACCAGCATGCGCTCTTTGAGGCGGCCATCGGCGAACCGACTCGCGATGCGCGCCGCGGATCTGATGGGCAGCACCACCTGTCTGGTCACCAGCGCCGTGATGGCGGCCAGCAACACGAGCAGCACGATGCCGCCGATGAGCATGGTGCCGCGCATGAGCGACAGGCTGCGTTCTTCATTGGTCAGCGGGAAGATCAGGTAGATCTCGAGCGAATCGATGTCCGCCGACGGGCTGCCGATGATCAGCGCTTTGCCCTTGTACCCATCCGGGCTCGCGACAGTCGCGAATTGGTAGGAAACCTGCCGCTGCTTCACGAATTGCCGCAGCTCGGCGGGGATCTCCTGGATGGCGCCGGAGTTGATCTCCTGTCCGGTGTCCCCGGTCATGGCCAGGGCAGCCTCATAACTGCCTGCGGCGCCGCCGGTCTGGGTCCCGCCGGCGCTGGAGAACAGCGCGCGGCGGGCGTCGTCCAGGCGACTCTGCTGGGTGCCCGAGTCGTGCACACCGGTCAGTTGGTTCTGAACGGTGTTGCGGGCGCGGCCCATTTCCTCCACGGCCGCGTTGATCTTCGCGTCCAACAGCCGGTCGGTGATCTGACTCGTGAGCACGACGCCCAGAATCGTGATGACGATCAGCGACAGAGTGAGGGTGGACACGACGACACGCAGCTGCAGCGAACGCCGCCAAACATGGCCCAGTTGCTCGCCGAGGTTGCGGAACCAGGCCATCATTACTGCCAGCCACCGCTGCACGCGGTTTCTGGAGCCAGCGATCACGGCGGTCCGGCCTTGTAGCCCACACCTCGGACGGTCAAGACGATCTCAGGGTTCTCCGGATCCTTCTCCACCTTGGCGCGCAACCGCTGCACGTGCACATTGACCAGGCGGGTATCGGCGGCATGCCGGTATCCCCAGACCTGTTCCAACAGCACCTCGCGGGTGAACACCTGACGCGGCTTGCGGGCCAACGCCACCAGCAGATCGAATTCCAGAGGGGTCAGCGAGATCTGCGCACCGCCGCGAGTCACCTTGTGCGCGGGCACATCGATGACGATATCGGCGATGGAGAGCAGTTCCTGCGGCTCCTCTTCGGTGCGACGCAAGCGCGCCCGCACCCGGGCGACCAGTTCTTTCGGCTTGAACGGCTTGACGATGTAATCGTCGGCGCCGCTTTCCAAGCCCAGGACGACGTCGACCGTATCGGTCTTCGCCGTCAGCATCACGATGGGTACTCCCGAGTCGGCTCGCAACACCCGGCATACATCGATGCCGTTCATGCCGGGCAGCATGAGGTCGAGCAACACGAGGTCCGGGCGTAGCTCCCGGACCGCGGTCAGCGCCTGCGTGCCGTCTCCGACGACGTGGGGGTCGAAACCCTCACCGCGCAAGACGATCGTGAGCATCTCCGCGAGAGCCATATCGTCGTCGACGACCAGAATCTTCGGCTTCATAACGTCTAGTTTGTCACCTCTCCGGCTCTGATTCGGCCGCCACGCCAACACTCGTGACCTGTCGGCGCACATCCAACCCTATCCAGCAACAATTTCCGCGAGGCGCGCGGCGAGTGTTGCCGGATCGTCTCCGGTTCGATGCACCCACCACGATCCGCGCCAGCTGATTTCGGCCAGCTCACGGTAGACCCTACCGGTGCGGCGCTGCAGTCCTCCGTCTTTTTCGTATGCGTCCAGCGCGCGGGCGGTGTCGGCCTCGCCGCGCAGGCGGGCGCGCTCCTCGGCCACATCGACCGGAACGTCCAGCAGAATCTGGATATCCGGGGCGGGCAAGCCGAACCGCTCGAACTCCAGTGCGGCGATCCAGTCCACGATTTCGCCGCGCGCGTCCTGCTCCAGCCGGGCGGCGGAGTAGGCGGCATTGGAGGCGACGTAGCGGTCCAGTAGCACGATGTCATTGTCCGCCAGCAGTTTCGAGAGCTCGTCGCGCGCGTCGGCGCGGTCGAGGGCGAACAGCAGCGCCATGGCGTTCACAGACTGGGCGGTATCTCCATGGCCGCCGCGCAGCGCCTCTGCGGCGAGGTCGGCGTGCACGGAGACGCCGTAGCGCGGGAACGCCATGGTCGCGACCCGCAGTCCACGGGCGCGCAGCGCGGCGACGACGGCCTCGGTGAGCGTGCGTTTACCCGCGCCGTCGAGCCCTTCCACCGGAACCAGTGCACCCATGCGGCGAGACTACCCAACCTCCCGCACCCCGTACCCGCAGGATCCCGTTTGTCCGGCGCGCCCGATCCGCGAGAGCCGGAACAATATGAGCGAATCCGAAACACTCATCATTCAACCCTTGTAGGTTCTAGCCACCACTCCCCCTGCAAGGAGCGCCACCCTGATGAAGACCCGCCTCACCGTAGCCGCCGTCGCCATCTCCGCCGCCGCCCTTTCCACGGCCGGCACCGCCACCGCCGCACCCCTCACCCTCGACCCCGCCACCCCGGACACGGCCACCCAGGTCGCCGATTCCGGCTCGGCCTCTTCCCTCTCCTCCTCCGGCGGCTCGAGCAACGTCCTCGGCACCGGTTCCAGCGTGAGCCAGCTACTCAGCGCCGGCCTCTGCACCATCACCGGCGGCACCTGGGTGCCCGTCTTCGACGTCTGCATCCACTAGGCCCGACCCGAACGCCTGTGCCGCCGCCCCGAACAGGTCGGCGGCACAGCCATTTCCACCCCCGCCCCGCGGTCCATGCCCCCAGAATTCACGGCACATTTCTGAAACACGTTCCTTTTAGAATCTTCCGACGTTGAACCATCAAGGAGCCCGGCCGATGAAATTCCTCCTGACACACCGCGTCTCGACCCTCCTGGCCACCGCCCTGGCCGCAGCCGCCCTAGCCACCGGCGCCGCCACCGCCGCCCCACTCACCCTCGACCCCGTGGCAACGCCCACGGATTCGGGCTCGTCCAGTGCCAGTTCATCGGGCTCGGCCATGCTCAACCAGTACATCTGCGAGAGCTCGGGAGGCACATGGGTAGCGGCCGGCAGCTACTGCCACGCACCGTTCAACCCGTCCGCCCGCACGATCGACCCCGCGCCGCTTACCGTGGCGCCGGTGGCGACGCCCACGGGCTCGAGCTCGAGCGGTTCCGCGAACATGGTCCTTTGCCGACTCACCGGCCAGGGCGACTACTGGCGCTCGGACTACGGCTGCACCAATGTCCCCCCGTTCGTGAGCTAACCAATGTCGAATCACCAAGGAGCCGGCCGATGAAATCCACCCTGACGCACCGCGTCTCGACAGTCCTGGCCACCGCCGCGGCCTCCGTCGCCCTCGCCACCGGTGCCGCCACCGCCGCCCCGGCCACCCTCGAACCGGCGGCGCCGACCGCGGAACCGGCCGCGACCTCGATCGCCGGCACATGTAATACCGGCTCCAGCGCCCCGCTCGCCGCGTTGCAGAACGGCAGCGGCGGCAACCTGGCCGCCTTCCTCTGGCCGCTGGAGAACGGCCTCAACTGCCTGACCGGCGGCTCCGCCGCCCCGATCGCCGCCCCGGCCGACATCAGCTCCGGCTCCGGCTCGACGCTCCCGACAACCACGGGTTCGTCGAGCCTGACCGATTCGCTGCACAGTCTCGGTTGCAGTTTCTCGATGACGCGCTGGGACCCCGCCACCCAGACCTGCGTCAAACCGTCGGTCTCCGTCGGCTGAGCCCGTTGGTCACCGAGTTCCGAAACCGGAGGACATCATGAAATCAGGCCTGGCGCACCGCGTCTCGGCCCTGCTGATCGGCGGACTGGCCGCAGTGGCCGTCGCCGCGGGCACGGCCGCCGCCTATCCGGTCGCGTTGCAACCGGTGGCGACGACCGCGCCGGGTGGGAGCGCCACCGGGTCGGGCTCGGGTTCCGCCGCCCTCGTTCCCCCGGTGGTGGACCAGTTCATCTGCGCGATGACCGGGTCCGGGCTCGCCTATGCCTGCCGGACCGGTGACTCGGCCGTCGGCTGACACGCACCGACAGATTCGGCCGGTCACCCGAGGGTGACCGGCCGAATCTTCAGGTACTACGGATGGTTTCCGCTCAGTAGCGGTAGTGGTCGGGCTTGTACGGGCCCTCCACGTCCACGCCGATGTACTCGGCCTGGTCCTTGGTGAGCTTGGTCAGGGTGCCGCCCAGGGCCTCGACGTGGATCTTGGCGACCTTCTCGTCGAGGTGCTTGGGGAGGCGGTAGACCTCGTTGTCGTACTCCTCCGGCTTGGTCCACAGTTCGATCTGCGCGATGACCTGGTTGGAGAAGCTGTTCGACATGACGAACGAGGGGTGGCCGGTGGCGTTGCCCAGGTTGAGCAGGCGGCCCTCGGACAGCACGATGATCGCGCGGCCGGTCTCGGGGAACGTCCACAGATCGACCTGCGGCTTGATGTTCAAGCGCTGCGCGCCCGAGCGCTCCAGGGCGGCCATGTCGATCTCGTTGTCGAAGTGGCCGATATTGCCCAGGATGGCCTGGCCCTTCATCGCCTTCATGTGATCGAGGGTGATGATGTCCTTGTTGCCGGTCGAGGTGATCACGATGTCGGCGTCGGCGATGGCCTGCTCGACGGTGACCACGTCGAAGCCGTCCATCAGCGCCTGCAGCGCGTTGATCGGGTCGATCTCGGTGACCTGCACGCGCGCGCCCTGGCCGGCCATCGACTCCGCGCAGCCCTTGCCGACGTCGCCGTAACCGCAGATCAGCACCTTCTTGCCGCCGATGAGCACATCGGTGCCGCGGTTGATGCCGTCGATCAGCGAGTGGCGGGTGCCGTACTTGTTGTCGAACTTCGACTTGGTGACCGAGTCGTTGACGTTGATGGCCGGGAACACCAGCTCACCCGCGGCGGCGAACTGGTACAGCCGCAGCACGCCGGTGGTGGTCTCCTCGGTGACACCCTTGACCGAGTCGGCGATCGCGCCCCACTTGCCGGCGTCGGCCGCGAGGCTCTCACGCAGCAGGTTGAGGAAGACCTTGTACTCGTCGGAGTGGGTCTCGTCCTCGGGCGGCACCACGCCGGCCTTCTCGAACTGTGCGCCGCGCAGCACCAGCATGGTGGCGTCACCGCCGTCGTCGAGGATCATGTTGGCCGGCTCGCCCGGCCAGGTCAGCATCTGCTCGGCGGCCCACCAGTACTCCTCCAGCGTCTCGCCCTTCCAGGCGAAGACGGGGGTGCCCTTGGGCTCGTCGACGGTGCCGTGCGGGCCGACCACGACCGCGGCGGCCGCGTGGTCCTGGGTGGAGAAGATGTTGCACGACGCCCACCGCACCTGCGCGCCCAGCGCGACCAGGGTCTCGATCAGCACCGCGGTCTGCACGGTCATGTGCAGGGAGCCGGAGATGCGCGCGCCCTCGAGCGGCTGCACGTCGTGGTACTCGCGACGCAGCGCCATCAGGCCCGGCATCTCGTGCTCGGCAAGGCGAATCTCCTTGCGGCCGAACTCGGCCAGTGACAGATCCGCCACCTTGTAGTCGATCCCGTTGCGAACATCAGGGGTCATCGTGCTGGACACTGAGGTCGTCATCTGCCTCTCCTGGTCGGCTGCTTCCCCCAAACCCTACGCGGCCGCCGGAACGTCGTACGCGGCGAGGATGCGCTCTCGTTTGCGAGGTTGGATATTGGCCCGGCTGACGTCGCCCGCGTAATGGGCCAGCAACCGCGGGTCCATCACGGTGCGCCAGATCGGCGGGAACAGGGCCAGCAGAATCATGGTGGCGTAACCCGCCGGAAGCTGCGGGGCCTCCTCGGAGGAGCGCAGGGTCTGGTAGCGGCGGCCGGGATTGGCGTGGTGGTCGCTGTGCCGCTGCAGGTGGAACATGAAGATGTTGGTGACCAGGCGGTCGCTGTTCCAGCTGTCGCTGGGGGCGCAGCGGGCCCAGTTGCCGTTCGGCCGTTTGCCGCGCAGCAGGCCGTAGTGCTCGACATAGTTGACCGTTTCGAGCAGCCCCGCGCCGATCACGGCCTGCAACAGCAGGTACGGCAGGATCGACGGGCTGTAGATCGCCATGAGCGCGCCGAACAGCACGACGGTCATGCTCCACGCCTGCAGGATGTGGTTGTGGACGCTGAACCAGCGGTGGCCCTTGCGCGCCAGCCGCTCGCCTTCGAGCCGGATTGCCGAACGGAAGCCGCCGATCACGCTGCGGGGCAGGAACTCCCACAGCGACTCGCCCATGCGTGCGCTGGCCGGGTCGTCCGGGGTGGCGACGCGGGCGTGGTGGCCCCGGTTGTGCTCGACGAAGAAATGCCCGTACGCCGACTGCGCCAGCGCCATTTTCGACAGCCAGCGCTCCAGGTTCTCGACCCGGTGCCCGAGTTCGTGCGCGGCGTTGATGCCGATGCCGCTGACGAGTCCGAGGGTGGTCGCCAGCCCGATCTTGTCGACCGTGGACAGGTCGGTGCCGGCCCACATGCACGACGCGATGATCAGGCCGATCACCTGGATCGGCAGGAACAGATAGGTGCACCACCGGTAGAACCGGTCGTTGCTCAGTAGTTCGTAGTCCTCGTCGCGAGGATTGGTGCCGTCCTCGCCGACGACCCAGTCCAGCACCGGGATGGCGATCAGAATGATGATCGGTCCGAGCCACCAGAACACCGTCAGCTTGGTGTGCAGCACCAATTGTGAAGGCAGCAAGGCCGACATGGGGGCGATGAGCCCCAGCACCCACAGGTGGCGTTTGGGATCCGGCGAACCCAACCGTTTGCCGAACATTTGCACGTTTACTCCGCTACTCAACCGTGTCCAACTTCGCAGCTACATATCTTGGAACCTAGTTGCTGTTACAGCACGCGCGCGGCCCGAAAGGTGGTCACCGTTACATCATGAGCAGTCGGTTCAGGTGCAACCGACCATGTGGTTCCCGTCACTGTCCAGTGCGCGCAAACGAGCGGCGAACCGCGCTCAGCGCAACCGGTCGCGACTCAGCGCAACCACACGTACCGAACCTGCGGCCGTCCCGTCCGACCGTAGTCGGTGCGCCGTTCCACCACGCCGTCTTCGGCCATCCGCTCCAGATATCGCCACGCGGTCACCCGCGAAACCCCTACCGCGCGACCCGTTTCCCCCGCGGATAGACCGTCCGGTGCGCCCCGCACCGCCCGCGAGACCTCGTCCATCGTCTGCGGCGCAATGCCTTTCGGCGAGGTGGGCCGCTGATCCGGGGTGCGCAGCACACCGAAGGCGCGGTCGATGTCGTGCTGCGAGATCGCCGTCTCCCCCGCCGGCAGCGCCGCCCGGTACTCGACGTAGCGCTCCAGCTTCTCGCGGAAGGCGGCAAAGGTGAAGGGCTTCAGCAGATACAGCACCACGCCGTGCGCGACGGCGGCGCGCACCAGCGCCAGATCCCGCGCGGAGGTGACCGCGATGACGTCCGGACGCGGCCGCAGCACCGCCAGCGCCGCGGCGACCGCGAGCCCGCTCATATCTGGCAAACCGATATCCATCAGCACCAAATCAACGGGGACGCCGGAAGATTGTGACCTTTTCGCGATCGTCAGCGCCTCGCGTCCGGTGTGCGCCACCGCCACCACATCGAAACCGTCCAGCCGTTCCAGGTAAGAGCGGTGTGCCGCAGCGATTTTCGGCTCGTCTTCGACGATCAGGACGCGGACCGTCGCGGAGGTCGTCGAATGCACCGTTCCCGGCGTGGTTTTCATCGTGGAAACCTCACGATCACAGCGGATTCCGGTTCACGCCGGGCCCGCAACTCACCGGCGTGCCGGGCCACCAGCCGCCGTACCAGCGCCAGTCCCAGACCGTGGTGGTCGGTCTTGGTGGAGTATCCGCGCTCGGTGGCCCGGGTGAACAGTTCCTCCGACATACCCGGTCCACTGTCGGCTACCCGCATGTACAGCTCGGCGTCGTCGCGTCGCACGGTCACCTCCAGCCAGGCGTCCTCGTCGTGCCCGACCTCGTCGAGGGCGTTGTCGATGAGATTGCCCAGCAGCGTGACCATCTCGTGCGGGGTCAGCGGATCGGTGGAGTCGAGCAGGGTGTCGCCGGTGACGGTCAGTTCCACGCCGTACTCGGCCGCCTGCTCCACCTTGCCCAGCAGCAGCGCCACCACCGCGGGTTCGGCCACCGCCCCGGTGAGCCGGTCGATCAGGGCCTGGGACAGCTCGAGTTCCGCGGTCGCGAAGCTCACCGCCTCCCGGGGACGGCCCAGCTCCACCATGGTGACCACGGTGTGCAGCCGGTTGGCGGCCTCGTGCGCCTGGGCGCGCAGCGATTCGGCGAACCCGCGCACCGAATCCAGTTCGCCCAGCACGTCGCGCAATTCGGTGTGATCGCGCAGGGTGACCACGGTGCCGATGCGGCGTCCGGCGTGTTCGACCACGTCCTGATTCACCACCAGCACCCGCTCCGGCGTCACGTGCATCTCGTCGCGCACCACACCGGCCCCCAAGCGCTGCAACGACACCGGCAGATCCGATCGGGTCACCGGACCGTCCGCCAGCCCGAGCAGCAGCCGCGCCTGATCGTTGACCACCTCGGCGGCGGCATCGCCCTTGCCGAACACCAGCAGCCCCTCGTGGATGGAGTGCAGCACCGCGTCGTGATGCTCGTACATCATGCGCAGTTCGGCAGTGCCCAGACCGTGGGTCTGCCGTAACAGTCTGCGCCGCAACAACAGTGAGCTGGCCATGGCCAGCGCCAGCCCGCCCGCCGCGACGGCCAGGATGAGCGGCAGCTGGGCGCGCACCTGCTCGCCGATGTGGGTGCGGGTGACGCCCGCCGACACCAGCGCGACGATGCGGCCGTCGCCGTCGCGCACGGGGGTGACCGCGCGGATCGAGGGCCCGAGGGTGCCGGTGAAGGTCTCGGTGAAGGTCTCCCCCGCCAGCGCGCGATCGATATTGCCGCTGAAGGGTTTTCCGATCCGGTCGGTCTCGGTGTGGGTGTAGCGGGTCCGGTCCGGGGCCATCACCACGATGAAGTCCATGCCGGTGGCCTTGCGGATGGCCTCGGTCACCGGTTGCAGCGCGGCGGTCGGGTCGGGGCCGCGCACCCCGGCCAGGGTGGAGGGCGACTGCGCCACGGCCACCGCGGTGTCGACGACTTCCGCGCGGGTGGCGTCGTCCTGCACCCGGCGGGTCTGCAGGAAGGTCAGCATCGTCGCGGCGGCGATCACCGCGGCCAGCACCAGCACCTGCACGACGAACACCTGCCCGGCCAGAGTGCGGCGGGGTCTTCGACCTTTCACGATTCCTCCGGATGCCTCATGAACATAATTTACGCAACAGTGACCGGCGTCACTCGGTGGAACATGATTTCCAGCGTGACGAGCGACACCACCACACCACCGCGCCGAGACCGTACCCACTGGCTGTATCTGGCGGTCATCGTGGCCGTCGTGGCCGGCGTCCTGGTCGGCTGGCTGGCTCCGGGCTTCGGCAAGAGCGTCGGCGAACTGGGCACGATCTTCGTGAACCTGATCAAGATGATGATCACCCCGGTCATCTTCTGCACGATCGTGCTCGGCATCGGCTCGGTGCGCGCGGCCGCCCGGGTCGGCCGGGTGGGCGGGCTGGCGATCGGCTACTTCCTGATCATGTCGACGGTGGCGCTGGGCATCGGACTGGCGGTCGGCAATCTGCTGCACCCGGGTTCGGGGCTGAACGTGGCCGCGCACGCGAAGGAGGTCACCAAGTACGCCACCGACGCCAAGGCTGCGGGCGGCACCTGGCAGTTCTTCGAGGACATCGTGCCGACCACGCTGCTGTCGTCACTGACCTCGGGCAAGGTGCTGCAGGCGCTGTTCGTGGCGCTGCTGGTCGGCTTCGGCATCCAGGCCATGGGCGCGGCGGGTGAGCCGATCCTGCGCGGGGTGGCCTCGGTGCAGAAGCTGGTCTTCCGGGTGCTGACCATGATCCTGTGGCTGGCCCCGATCGGCGCGTTCGGCGCGATGGCGAATGTGGTGGCGCGCACCGGACTCGACGCGGTCAAGCAGCTGGCGCTGCTGATGGTGGCCTTCTATCTCACCTGCATCGTGTTCATCTTCGGCGTGCTCGGCCTGCTGCTGCGGGTGGTCGCCGGAACCTCGATCTTCAAGCTGGTCCGCTACCTGGCGCGGGAGTACCTGCTGATCTTCGCGACCTCGTCCTCGGAGTCGGCGCTGCCGCGGCTCATCGCCAAGATGGAGCACGCCGGCGTGGATCGCACCACCGTGGGTGTGGTTGTCCCGACCGGGTATTCGTTCAACCTCGACGGCACCGCCATCTACCTGACCATGGCCACCCTGTTCGTGGCCGACGCCATGGGCAAGCCACTGGCCTGGCACGAGCAGATCGGGCTGCTGCTGTTCATGATCGTGGCGTCCAAGGGTGCGGCGGGCGTGACCGGTGCGGGCCTGGCCACGCTGGCGGGCGGCTTGCAGAGCCATCGCCCGGAGCTGCTGGACGGGGTCGGCCTGATCGTCGGCATCGACCGTTTCATGTCGGAAGCGCGGGCGCTGACCAACTTCTCGGGCAATGCCGTCGCCACGCTGCTCGTCGGCACCTGGACCAACACCGTCGACCCGGCTCGTGTGCGCGCGGTGCTGGATCGCGAGATCCCGTTCGACGAGCGGGCCATGGTCGACGACCACCCGGCTGCCCCGCACGACAAGGACCTGGTTCCGGCCTGACCCCAACCCCTGGGCCGAAACCGGACCGCCGGCGCGTTCCCCCTATTGCGCGTCGTCGGAACCCGCGCACCCTGTCCGCGCGACGAGCCGCCTCCGGCTCGCGCGGACAGGGTGCGCGCTCGTTTCTCAGGCGTTGACCGCGCCCAGCGCCAGCGTGGCGGCGATGGCGTTGGCCAGTTCCGCGCCCTTCTTCACGAAGTGCTTGGCGAAGTACTCCAGATGTTCGGCGTGCTCGTGGAAGTGGTGCGGGGTGAGCACGGCCGAGAACACCGGCACGTCGGTGTCGAGCTGCACCCGCATGAGCGCGTCGACCACGGTGGGGGCGACGAAGTCGTGGCGGTAGATGCCGCCGTCCACCACCAGCGCGACCCCGGCGACCGCGGCATAGGCGCCGCTGGTGGCCAAACGCTTCGCCTGCAACGGGATTTCGAAGGCGCCGGGCACCTCGATCACGTCGATCTCGGCGTACCCGCGGGCGAGCAACTCGGCCCGGCAGGATTCGACAGCCTTGTCGACGATGTCGCTGTGCCAGCGGGCGGCGACGAGGGCGATGCGATTCGGCATGGGTGACATGGGGATTCCTCCTGTTCGCTGTCACCCAGGGCAAGACGCGAACAGGGCCCGCCCGCGCTGGCGGACGTGCCGGGGCCGCGTTCTCTTTCATCCGGACTCTGACCGTCGGCTCCGGGGTCACACCGGAATCTGCTCGACCCACACCGGGATCGGTGTGGCGCTCGCGGGCTCGTGCGTTCCGGATCGGCCCGGATCGCCATTACCGCCGGTGGGGAATTCCACCCCGCCCTGAGAACGTGTACGTACCGGACAGTAACACGGGGGTTCCGCGATCCGGAACCCCCGTGTCCTGGTCAGCGCAACAGCACGTCCGAGTCAGCGGGCAGGCCGTCGACCGGCCACCAGCGCAGGTCGGTGGATTCCGAACTGCGTACCGGGACAGCGCCTTCCGGGGCCTTGATCTTGAACAGCAGATCGAGGTGGCGGGTGGGCAGGCCGAGCGAGCAGGTGATGGGGTGGGCCTGGGCGCCGTAGAGGCCGGGCTCGAGGGTCAGGCCCTCGATGCCGGATTCCTCGGTCGCTTCGCGGAAGGCGGCCGCGGCGACCGAATCGTCGGATTCCTCGCAGTGGCCGCCCAATTGGATCCAGCGGCCCACCCGCGGGTGCAGGGTGAGGAGGACCTGCCGCTCGTCGTGGGAGAACACGATGGCCGAGGCGGTGATGTGCCCGGCCGCGTGCTCGCGCAGGCAACCGCGCGGAGCCGACCCCAGGAAGGCCAGCATGGCCTCGCGGATCGACTGTTCCGGACCCGTTGCCGGAGACCAGGTCTCCAGCAGCTCGGTCGCGGACTTGTGCAGCGACTCCGCGGTCATGCCTCCACCTCGCCGGGGCTCGGCTCCGGCATGACCGCGAGGGCGGCTGTGCCTTCGGTTCGCTCGCTGCGCTCGCTCACAGTTCGACCAGCCCGATGCCCGGCTCGCGGGCCTCGCGCGGCGCGAGCTCCTCGAGCGGATAGCCGACGGCGATGGCGCCCAGCGGACTCCAGTCCGCCTCCAGACCCAGCACCTCTCGGGTGACGTCGGGGGCGAAGATGGTGGATCCGATCCAGCAGCTGCCCACTCCGCGCACGGCCAGCGACACCAGCAGGCCCTGCACTGCCGCGCCCACCGCGACGGTGAACATGGTCTTCTCGGCGGCCCGGCGGGTCTCGTCCGGATAGTCGTGCGCGCCGTCGGGCACGCAGAACGGGATGATCACCTCGGGCGCGTCGAAGAGGATGCGGCCGCGCTGGATTCGCTTCTCCACGCTCTCCGGGGTGCGGCCGTCACCGGTCAGGTCGGTGCGCCACTTCTCGGCCATCGCCTCGAGCAGCTGCTCGCGCAGGCCGCGCTTGCGCACCCACACGAACCGCACCGGGCGGGTGTGATGCGGCGCCGGGGCGGTCAGGGCGGCGGCGACGGCGGCGCGGATGACCTCGGGTTCCACCGGGGTGTCGGCGAATTGACGCACCGAACGGCGCAGCAGCATCGCCTGTTTGCGGCCCAGGTCGACCGATTCCTCGGTGCCGAGCCAGAACAGGTCCTCCTCGCCGCGGCGCAGCAGGCCCGCGGCGGTGGAGCCGTCGTCGGTGTAGTCCAGCCCGCGCACCACCGCGACCGGGACCCCGCCGAGTTTGCCCTTCACCAGATCCGCGGCGGCGGCCAGTTCGTCGGCCACCGCGACCAGGGTGACGTGCAGTTCGTTGCCCTGCCCGTCGACCGCGCCGTTGTAGTCGTGCAGCACCCGCAGTCCGGACGAGCCGATGGCGGCGTCGATCTGGCCGTTGCGCCAGGCCCGGCCCATGGTGTCGGTGATGACCACGGCCACCTGGACGCCGAGGCGTTCGGCGAGCTCCGCGCGCAGCGCCTTGGCGCTGGCGTCGGGGTCCTCGGGCAGCAGCACGAGTTCGTCCTGCTCCACATTGGAGCCGTCGATGCCGGCGGCGGCCTGCACGATGCCGAGCTTGTTCTCGGTGATGAGGGTGCGGTTCTTGCGGGCGAGCACCCGCACCGACTCCTCGAGCACGAGTTTGCGGCGGACGGCGTCGCGCTCCTCCGGATCGGTGGGCACGCTCACCACGCGGCCCTCGGCCTTGGCGACGATCTTGCTGGTGACCACCAGCACGTCGCCGTCCTGCAGCCACGGGGCCTGTGCCGCAATGGCTTCGGCGACGTCGTCGCCGGGCCGGAATTCGGGCAGGCCGGCGATGGGCAGGATGCGCAGTTCGCCGCGGGACGCGTGGTCGCCGAGGCTCTGGCCGGAATCGGTTGTCACGGTTTCACTCCCGCGATATCGAGGGCCTGGCGGACCATCTCGGCGGTGGTGGCCGGGTCGGTCATGAGCAGCGGGATGCTGCGTACTTCGACGCCCGGGATGTCGGCGGTGTCGCCGGTGTGGACCAGCCAGCCGTCGAGGATGCCGGTGCCCGAGCGCGCACCGTAGTAGTTGCCGACCGCCTCGGCGGAGGTCTCCACGCCGATCACGGACAGGCATTCATCGGCCATGCCGCGCAAGGCTTTTCCACCGATCACCGGGGACAGGCCGATCACCTTCGCGGCCGTTGTGCGCAGTGCGCCCCGAATGCCGGGCACCGAGAGGACCGCTCCGACGCTCACGACGGGGTTCGAGGGAGCGAGCAGGATCACATCCGCGGACTCTATGATTTCCGTCACACCCGGGGCTGGTTTCGCAGCATCTGCCCCAATAGTCACGAATCCATGGGTCTCTACGTTCGCCCGGTACCGCACCCACCACTCCTGGAAATGGATCGCGCGGCGTTCGCCAGGGTTATCCGGGTCGCCGATAACGACATGGGTTTCGCAGCGGTCGTCGGTTGCCGGAAGCAGCTTCACACCCGGTTGCCACCGGTTGCAGAGCGCCTCGGTCACCGCCGAGAGCGGGTAGCCCTGACGCAGCATTTCGGTGCGGATCAGGTGGGTGGCGATATCGCGGTCGCCGAGCCCGAACCAATCGGGCTGGGCGTTGTATTTCGCCAGCTCTTCCTTGGCGTTCCAGGTCTCGTTCGCGTGTCCCCAGCCGCGCTCGGGATCGATGCCGCCACCCAGGGTGTACATGCAGGTGTCCAGGTCAGGGCAGATGCGCAGCCCGTGCATCCAGACGTCGTCGCCGACATTGACGATGGCCGTGGTGTCGGCTCCGGGCAGCAGCTCGCGCACGCCCATCAGGAACCGCGCGCCGCCGACCCCGCCGACCAGGACCGCGATCCGCAGGCCGGTGCCGGGCGCGGTGTCCGCTTGTTCTCGAGTCACATCCGCACAGCCTATGCGGTGACGGCGGGAAGATGGCCCGCGATTTATTTGCTGTGAATTTGCTGTTTGATCTGCGGGAACGTCGCCAGAAGGGTAGCAGATGGTAACGGAATTGCTTCGGCAGCTTGACCATCGCCGCTCCCGGCGTGTCTAATCACAGGCATGTCATTCCGGGTCCGCGTGAGAGTGCAAGGCGCGGACGGGTTTTCGAACAAGCGTTCGCACCGGAGTGGCGTCAAGCTCGGGGATGGCCGCGGGACTACGCCGCGGTGTTGGCCGTCGGTGGGATCGGCTCCGACGGATTAATCATTCTGCGCTAACACACAGTGAGGAGGCGGAGCGATGGCCGATGAGCTGGCCCCGTCGGGCATTCCGGGCGGTGTATCGCGAACCGATTCCACGACTGGCGCAGCACCTGATTTCTGCGCCGAGGACCGGAACGGATATGAGGGGGGTGAACCGATGACGACGCGGCCGGGGGGCGGACAGTGGGCGCGAGCTGCCTACCAGCCCGAACCACCGCGGCTGAGCCTGATCGTCAGCGGTGCCGAGGATATGTACGACACTTTCGCGCGCGGCGGTCGCATGATGACCGAAGCCGAACAATGGCAGGAACGGGCGCTGTGCGCCCAAACCGATCCGGAGGCGTTCTTCCCCGAGAAGGGCGGCTCCACCCGCGAAGCCAAGCGCATCTGCCTGGGCTGCGAGGTACGCGACGAGTGCCTCGAGTACGCCCTCGCCAATGACGAGCGCTTCGGCATCTGGGGCGGCCTCTCCGAGCGTGAGCGCCGCCGCCTCAAGCGCGGCATCATCTAAAGGGCTCCCCCGCCTCTCCGGGCCTTCAGCGGGCGGCTCGGGAGCCGCTGACCGTCGGCAACCCGTGCCGCGGTCAGGAGCCGAAACAACCCTGGGCGTACCCGACGAGTTACCCCGAACTTGCGAAATCAGTTGTTACGAAACGTAGTTCGGGGTAAAGCGGGCGTTCTACCCGTTGTCCGCGTCCGGGTCCGGGTCGATGATGTCGGGCTCGACCCCGAGATAGGTCGCGAGCTGCTGTACGAGGACCTCGCGCAGCAGGTCGACCAGGTCGTCGGGGTCCCCGGCCCGCAGTTCCAGCGGCTTACGGAACAGCACGATGCGGGCGCGGGTGGTCATGCCGTAGCGGTCCACCCCGGCCGGGATCAGACGGGACAGCGGCACCGGCCCGTCGGCCACCACCTCGTCGGGCCAGGTGACCGAATCGGGGTGCAGCGGACGGATTTTCGGCACATCGTCGACCGCGATGTCGAGCTTGGTCAACTGCTCGTGCCAGCGGCTCTCCAGCGGCGCGAACGCCTCCAGCACCAGCCGGTCGAACTCCTGGCCGCGGGTGCGCCGGGCGGGCACCGTCGGCGGCAACATGGGCCCACGCACACCCCGCCCGCGGCGGATGACCGACCGCGCTGTGGGCGGCCGCCTCTTACGTGAACGGGTCATACCTTGAATCTAGCTCTTTCTTCTGCCTCCGCTCCGCTCCGGCTGGTTCGCGGCGCTGGAGGTCTCGTTCTTCCCTCCCTCCGCTCCTCCGCTTCGCTCCCCCGCTCCACTCAGTCCAGAACGAGACGCGCCGCGAACCATGGGTCTTGTGGCACTACTGAGACCGGGGTCATTGAGCGTGTCTGTGCCCATCGGGCCGTGAGGGGGGTTACCCTGCTTGGCGTGATCCCCATGCGTCGTTGCTGCCGTCCAGGCTGCAAGAATCCGGCCGTCGCGACGCTGACCTATGTGTACTCCGACTCGATGGCGGTCGTGGGTCCACTGGTCACGGTCGCCGAGCCGCATTCCTGGGACCTGTGTGAAACGCACGCCTCCCGGATCACCGCGCCCAAGGGCTGGGAGCTGGTCCGCCACGAGGGCGGATTTTCCTCCTCCACTCCCGACGACGACGATCTGACCGCCCTGGCCGAGGCCGTCCGCGAAGCCGGATTGCGCCGCCGCCCAACCGATCCGGATCCGCGCGGCTACACCGACTACGCCCCCGCCCAGCAGCGCCCGACCCGCACGGGTCGCACCGGCCGCCGCGGCCACCTACGCGTCCTACCCGACCCGCCGAGCTGACTCGGAGGTCCGCGACGCGCGGACATACCCGACAAGTCGCTCTCATCTCACCGAATCACTTGACCCGACAAGTAGGGGCAGGCGAAGTCCGCCCACGCGAGGGTCTGCTACTAGGGTGTTCCCCATGACAGTCGCCCGGTCCGCCGAGTCCGTACAAGCAGTCATCAAGGCATACGACGTTCGCGGCGTGGTCGGCGAGCAGATCGACGCGGACTTCGTCCGGGATGTCGCCGGCTCCTTCGCCCGGCTGATGCGGACCGAAGGCGCGACGCGCATCGTGATCGGTCACGACATGCGCGACTCCTCCCCCGAGCTGGCCGCGGCCTTCGCCGACGGCGTGCTCGCGCAGGGCCTCGATGTGGTGCACATCGGCCTCGCCTCCACCGACCAGCTGTACTTCGCCTCCGGTCACCTGGACTGCCCCGGCGCCATGTTCACCGCCAGCCACAACCCGGCCAAGTACAACGGCATCAAGCTGTGCCGCGCCAAGGCGCTGCCGGTCGGTCAGGACACCGGCCTGGCCATCATCTCCGACGAGGTCATCGCCGGCGTCCCCGCCTTCGACGGCCCGCGCGGCAGCGAGACCCGCGAGGACCTGCTCTCGGCCTACGCCGCTTTCCTGCACAAGCTGGTCGACCTGAGCGGTTCGCGCCCATTGCGCATCGCGGTGGACGCGGGCAACGGCATGGGCGGCTACACCGTGCCCGCCGTGCTGGGCACGCTGCCGCAGTTCACCATCGAGCCGCTGTTCTTCGAACTCGACGGCTCCTTCCCCAATCACGAAGCCAATCCCCTGGATCCGAAGAACCTGGTGGATCTGCAGGACTTCGTCCGCAGCACCGGCGCCGACCTCGGCCTGGCCTTCGACGGCGACGCCGACCGCTGCTTCGTGGTGGACGAGAAGGGCGACCCGGTCTCGCCGTCCGCGGTCACCGGCCTGGTCGCCGAGCGCGAGCTGACCAAGGAGCCGGGCGCCACGGTCATCCACAACCTGATCACCTCGCAGGCGGTGCCGGAGCTGGTGACCGAGCTGGGCGGCACCCCGGTGCGCACCCGCGTCGGCCACTCGTTCATCAAGCAGCAGATGGCCGCCACCGGAGCGATCTTCGGCGGCGAGCACTCGGCGCACTACTACTTCCGCGACTTCTGGGGCGCCGACTCCGGCATGCTCGCGGCGCTGCACGTACTGGCCGCGCTGGGCGAGAAGGAGCGCACGATGTCGGAACTGGCATCGGCCTATTCGACCTACGCGGCCTCCGGCGAGATCAACTCGACGGTCGCCGACGCGCACGAGCGGACCACCGCGGTGGTCGAGGCGTTCGGCAACCGGGCCAAGTCGGTCGACCGGCTGGACGGGGTGACCGTGCAGCTGGCCGACGGGGCGTGGTTCAACCTGCGCGCCTCCAATACCGAACCGCTGCTGCGGCTCAACGTCGAGGCGCGATCGCAGGACGATGTAGACGCACTCGTAACCGAGATCCTGAGCATCGTGCGCGCCTGACTGGAATAGTGGAATCACAGAGCTTGGATTCACCAGCGCCTGGTGACCCGATGAGGGGAGGTGGCAACGCCCGATGATCGCTGGGACACCGGTAATCGACCTCGATGACGTCGCCTCGCTGGAGGCGGCCGACGCCGGGGGTGTCTTGCGTTCCGCCGCATCGGGTGGCGCCCAGGTAAGGGCAACCGCCGCGGCACTTTCCGAGGACGCGCTCGCCCGGCTGACCGATCTGCGCCCGCGCAGTCTGGTGCTGGTTTCCGGGAGCGGACGCGCCGCGCGCGCGGCCGCGCTGCTGATCGCGGCCCTGGGTGACCGCACGAGTATGCCGCTGGTTCCGGCCACCTCGATCCCGCCGTGGGTGGGGCCGCTGGACGTGGTGCTGGTGGCCGGCGACGACGCGGTGATCCGCGGCTGGCCGAGGCGGTGGACCGAGCGCTTCGACGGGGCGCCGAAGTGGTCGTCGCCGCACCGGACGAGGGCCCGATCCGGGCCGCGGCCGCCGGGCGCGCCACCATTCTCGCGCCCCGGGTGCGGGTGCTCGACCACAATCTGATGCTGCGCTATCTGGCCGCGGGCCTGGCCGTGCTGAACACCGTCGACCGGCATCGGGTCGGGCCGCTGGTGCCCGAATTGAACGCTCTCGCAGACCTGCTCGACGAGGAGGCGCTGCGCGACGGCCCGCAGCACGAGGCCTTCCACAATCCGGCCAAGACCCTGGCCACCCGCATGCAGCAGCGCAAGCGCATCGTGCTGGCCGGTGACTCCGGCGCCGCCGCCGAGCTGGCCGGGCACGGGTCGGAGGTGCTGCTGGCCGCCGCCGGTCAGGTCACCACGGCAGTCTCGCTGTCGGAAGCCATTGCCGCGCACGGCCGCCTGGTGCAGTCGGCCGGGGTGGCCGCGCCCGGTTTCGATCCGCTGTTCCACGACGAGGAGCTCGACGGGCCCGCGCCGGTGGAGCAGGTGCGGATCTTCGTGGTGAGCACGGACCCGGACGAGGTCGCGGTGCGCCGCCGGCTGGCCGTGTTCGGTTCCGACGCCGGGCTCGTCGACACCGACCTGATCACCGTGGACGCGGAGGCGGCCGCCGCCCCGCCCACGGAGGCCGGCGCGCCCGGGCAGCCGATGCCCGCCGCCGCGAGCGGCGACGTCGAAAAGCTTGCGGTACTCGCACTTCGGCTGGAGATGGCGGCCGCCTATCTCCGACTACTCGGTTCCCGCCCGGCCACCGGACCGGGACGCTACGACGGGGGCAATTACTAGTGCACGAACTCGTTGGTGCGCTGCGTTCCTACGCTTGGGGTTCGCGCACCGCGCTCGCACAGCTGTGCGGACGACCGGTTCCCTCCGCGCATCCGGAGGCCGAACTCTGGTTCGGGGCCCATCCCGCCGATCCGGCCCGCGTGCAGATCAACGGTCACAGCGAATCCCTGCTGGAGCTGGTCAGCGCCGACCCGCAACACGAACTCGGGCCGGTGGCAGGCGAATTCGGGGGCCGGCTGCCGTTCCTGCTGAAGATCCTGGCCGCCGAGGAACCGCTCTCGCTGCAGGCCCATCCCAGCATCGAACAGGCCCGGGCCGGGTTCGCGCGGGAGAACCACAACGGGGTGGCCCTCGATTCGGCCATGCGCAACTACCGCGACGAGAACCACAAGCCCGAACTCGTGGTGGCGCTGGACCGTTTCGAGGCGCTGGCCGGATTCCGCGAACCGCGCCGGACCGTGCGGTTGCTGCAGGCCCTCGACGTGCCGGAGCTGAACCAGTACGCCGAACTGCTTGCCGCCCAGCCCGACTCGGCGGGCCTGCGCACGCTGTTCACCACCTGGATCGCGCTGCCGCAGGCCAGCCTCAGCACACTGCTGCCCAAGGTGCTCGACGGCTGCGTGCGCTACCTGTCCGGGGCCGCCAGCGGCAGCAAGGAATTCGTCCCCGAGGTGCGCACCGCGCTCGAACTGGCCGAGGCCTATCCCGGCGACGCCGGGGTGCTGGCGGCGCTGCTGCTCAACCGGATCACCCTGGAGCCGGGCGAGGGCCTGTTCCTCGATGCCGGGAACCTGCACGCGTATCTGCGCGGGGTGGGCGTGGAGATCATGGCCAATTCCGACAACGTGCTGCGTGGCGGGCTCACCCCCAAGCACGTGGACGTGCCGGAACTGCTGCGGGTGCTGGACTTCGAGCCGCTGGACCTGCCCGTCATCGAGGCGGAGCGGGTGTCGGACAGCGTGTTCCGCTATCACACGCCCGCGCCGGAGTTCGGGCTCAGCCGTTTCGAGCTCGCGGCGGATGCCGAGCCGGTGCAGGTGGTCGGGTCCGGACCGGTGATCGCGCTGGTCACGCACGGCCGGGTGCGTCTGTTCCAGGGCGGTCACGACCTGATCGTGGAGTGCGGGCGCGCGGCGTGGATCTCGGCCGCGGACGGCGGGATCCGGGCCCAGGCGGTGGACGGCGCGGCGCAGTTGTTCTGCGCCGCGGTGGGCGAGGATTGACGCTCGGACGGTAGGCTCTCCCGGTCATACGCGTTTTAGGACAAAACGGACATAGATTTGGGAAGGGGCGGTTCATTGTCTGCGGGCGGCGGTAAGAAGGCCATCCTGGCGGCGCTGAGCGCGAACGCCGGTATCGCGGTGGCCAAGTTCGTCGGCGCGGCCATCACCGGATCGGCGTCCATGCTGGCCGAGGCCGTGCACTCGGTGGCCGACACCTCCAACCAGGGGCTGCTGCTGCTCGGCCAGCGCCGCGCCGAGCAGGAGGCCGACGAACTGCACCCGTTCGGCTACGGCCGCAACCGCTACTTCTACTCGTTCGTGGTCGCGCTGGTCATCTTCGCGCTCGGCTCGGTGTACGCCATCTACGAGGGCATCCACAAGATCCAGCACCCCGAGGAACTGTCCAACCCGATCGTCGCGATCGTCATCCTCGGGCTGGCCATCGCGCTGGAGGGCTTCAGCTTCATCACCGCCATGCGGGAATCCAAGCCGCTCAAGGGCGATGCGAGCTGGTGGCGGTTCATCCGCAACTCGCGCAACCCGGAACTGCCGGTGGTGCTGCTCGAGGACTCGGGCGCGCTGATCGGCCTGGTCCTCGCCTTCGCCGCGATCAGCCTGACCATGATCACCGGCGAACCGATCTGGGACGGCGTCGGCACCCTGTCCATCGGCATCCTGCTCGGCGTCATCGCCGTCATCCTCATCATCGAGATGCAGAGCCTACTCATCGGCGAGGGCGCGACCCCCGACGAGGACGCGGCCATCCGCGCCGCCCTGGTCGACGACCGCTGCATCGACAAGGTCATCCACCTGCGCACCCAGTACCTGGGCCCGGAGGAGATGCTGGTCGCCGCAAAGGTTTCCATCGTCCCCGGCCTGGAGATCAGCGATATCGCCACCGCCATCGACGAGGCCGAGGCGCGGGTGCGCGCCCAGGTCCCGGCCGCCCGGGTCATCTACCTGGAGCCGGACCTGTACCGGACCCAGGCCGTCCAGCAGTAGTCAGCGATCGGCCAGGCGGACCACGAACCGCAGGCCGGACCAGGTCTCGTCGATGGCGGCGACCTTGTTGTCCACCAGGCCCTGGGCCAGACCGTAAGCGCGAGCGGCGTTCTCACCGAGATCGGTGGGGACGCCGCTCGCTTTCTTGGGCCAGGCCAGCCACAGGCCGCCGTCGATCGCGAGTCGTTCCCGCCAGCCACTGAACCGGCGGGTCAGGGCGGCGCGGTCCGGGCAGAAGCCGAGGATCACGTCGTAGGGGCCGACCCCCGCGCGGCGATGCAGCTGCACGCCGGAAGGCAACTCCCCCAACTCGAATCCCGCGGGCGCGTGAGCCAGCAGCACCCGGCTCTCGGCTTTGATGCCGAGCTTGCGCGGGAGCGGCGTGCCCGAGTAACCGGCCATGGCGGGAGCCTAACAATCAGTTGCGCCAGCGGCCGGTAAGCAGTTCGAGCGGATCGGTCAGGATGCCGAATTCCTTGCGCAGGGCATGGCGGGCGGCGAAATAGCCGTTCATGCCGTGCACGCCGGGGCCGGGCGGGGTGGCCGAGGAGCACAGGTAGACCCCGGGCAGCGGAGTGGCGTACGGGTTCCAGCGGGGTGCGGGGCGGAAGACGGTCTGGCGCAGCGTCATCGCGCCCGCGGAGATGTCGCCGCCGATGTAGTTCGGATTGTGGGCGGGCATGGTGACCGCGGTGCGCACGTGGGTGGCGAGGATGAGATCGCGGAAGCCGGGGGCGAAGCGTTCGACCTGGGCGGTGACGGTCTCGGTGAGGTCCCGCGCCGAGCCGTTGGGGACGTGCGCGTAGGTGTAGAGCGTGTGTTTGCCGGCGGGCGCGCGAGTGGAGTCGACGACGCCGGGCTGGATGGCCAGCACATAGGGCCGATCCGCGTGCCGCCCCGCGGCGACGGCCTTTTCCGCGGCCATGGCCTCGGCGCGGGTGCCGACCAGGTGCAGGGTTCCGGCCCGGTCGCAGCCCTGCGCCTGCCAGGGCACGGGACCGGAGAGCGCGAAATCGACCTTGCAGGCCGCGCCGCCGTACCGGAACCTGTTGAGCGCGAAGTTGTATCGCGCGGGCAGCGTCGCGATGCGCTGGAGTTCGGCCGGGGCGACATCCAGGAGAACCGCACGGACCTCGTCGAATTCGTCGAGCGAGTCGACGCGGTGGCCGGTGACGATGCGGCCGCCGTGGGTGCGCAGATCGTCGGCGAGCGCGTCCATGATGGCCTGGCTGCCGCCGCGGGGCACCGGCCAGCCCCGCACATGGGCGAGCGTGCCGAGCAGCATGGCGACGCCCGCGCCCGGAATGCCGCGCGGCGGCCGGATGGCGTGCGTGGCGACACCGGTCAGCAGCGCCGGGGCCGTCTCCTCCCGAAAACGCAGGTTCCACAAGGGCGTCGACTGCTCGAGCACCCGGGGCACGAAGCGCAGTTCGATGCCCGGGTCCAGGCGCAGCAGCCCGGCCGGATCGATCGGGGGATGCCGCAGATCCGACATCGCCAGCCCGACCAGGTCCTCCCACTTGCGCACCAGCGGACCGAACAGCCGTCGCCAGGAGCCGCCGTCGCGGCCCAGGCCGTCGGCGGTGCGATCCAGGTCCAGCCAGGCCAGTCCGGCGTGCCCGCCGTCGAGCGGATGCGCGTAGGACACCTGCGGGGTGAGCAGTTCGACGCCGTGCGCCTTCAGGTCGAAGGCCCGGAAAAACGGGGACGCCACCGCCATCGGATGCGCGCCCGCGCACAGGTCGTGGTGGAAGCCCGGCAGCGTGACCTCGCCGGTGCGGCAGCCGCCGCCGATGCCGTCGGAGGCCTCGTACACCTCGACCTGGAGCCCGGCGCGGGCCAGGATCACCGCCGCCGCGAGTCCGTTGGGACCGGATCCGACCACCACCGCGTCAGCCATGGTTTCAGCGTATGCCCGGGTGGGAGTTCGGTGCGTCAACAGTGGGGTCGGTCACGGCGAACCCATTGGGCGATCAGGATTTCCAGGCGCTGTTCCCGAAAGTCGGGCCGGAGCCGGCCGCCTCGATCCAGGGTGGCCAGGCCGTGCATGGTGCTCCAGGCGACCTCGGTGAAGGTCTCGGGGTCGTGCGGCGGCGCGAAGGGCGCGAAGGTGAGCAGCAGTTCCGTGAAGGCGTCCTTGAGCGCCTGGGGCGCGTCGGGCCCGAATTTCAGGTCGGTGCGCAGCAGGAAGATGGCGTCGTAGAGGGCCGCGCTGTCGCGGGCGAAGTCGAGGTAGCCCTGGACCACCGCGCGCAGCGCCTGTTCCGGGGTGGCGGCTGTTTCCCGGAGCTGCCGGACCACCCCGGCGAATTCGGCCATGCCCGCCTCGGCGACCGCGGAGACGATGGCGTCCTTCCCGGCGAAGTGGCTGTACAGCACGGGCTGGCTGTATTCGATGCGGTCGGCGAGTTTGCGCACGGTGACCGCGTCCCAGCCCTCGGTCTCGGCGATGGTGCGGGCGGTGTCGACGATGCGCTGCCGCCGTTCGGCGCGTTCGCGCTCCTTGCGGGTCTGAATGGCGCTCATGACAAAACTCTAGCACCGCTAGATTTCGGAGCGGCAATGAACACTTTCCGGCTCGTCCCGCCGCCAGCCTTTCACACTGTGACACCCGACACGGCACGATGAATTCCGGTGGGCCGCACCGTCCCCACCTACGACACCGCAGCCCCACCCGGGATCAGCAGCGCAGAGGAGACTGACATGGCGCCCACCAAGCCCCACGGCCCCGCTTCGTACTTCCCGTCCATCGAGGCGAAATACGGCCGCTCCGTGGACGACTGGTTCGCCCTGATGGACGGCGCCGGCATCACCGGGCAGAAGGACCTGGTGAACTGGCTGAAGACCGAACACGAGATGGGCCACGGCCACGCCACCGCGCTGGCCCAGTTCCACCTGAACCCCGGCAAGTGGCAGCGCTGAGCGCCGCTTCGGAGCACCTCCGCCGCACAACCGAAATCGGCCGCCCCCATTCCGGGAGCGGCCGATTTCGTTGTGGCAGATCAGACGTCGGTGGAGAAGCGGATGCCGCCGTCCGGGATGTCGACACCCGGCCAGATGCGCGCGCCGCGCAGTAGTTCACACCGCGCACCGACATTGGCGCCGTCACCGATCACGGCGTCGCGCACCAGGGCCCGCGGGCCGATCCGCGCGCCGAAACCGATGATCGAACGCTCCACGGTGGCACCGGCTTCCACGCGCGCCCCGTCGAACAGGATCGCGCCGTCGAGACGCGCGCCCGCGCCGACCTCGGCGCCGCGGCCGACGACCGTGCCGCCGATGAGCAGCGCGCCCGGGGCGACGCCCGCACCGGGGTGCACCAGGGATTCGCCGCGCTGGCCCGGCAGCGCCGGGGACGGGGCGATGCCGCGGACCAGGTCGGCCGAACCGCGCACGAAGTCCTCGGGGGTGCCCATGTCACGCCAGTAGGAGACGTCCACGTGGCCCTGGATGTGCGCGCCCTCGGCGAGCAGCGACGGGAAGGTCTCGCGCTCGACCGAGACCGGCCGGCCCGCGGGGATCTTCTCGATGTACTCGCGGCGGAAGACGTAGCAGCCGGCGTTGATCTGGTCGGTCGGCGGATCCTGGGTCTTCTCCAGGAACGCGGTGACGCGGCCGTTCTCGTCGGTGGGGACGCAGCCGAAGGCGCGGGGGTCGCTGACCCGCACCAGGTGCAGGGTCACGTCCGCGCCGGAGGTGTGGTGGGTCTCGAGCACCCCGCCCAGGTCGGTGCCGCCCAGTACGTCGCCGTTGAAGACCAGCACGGTGTCGGCGCGCAGCTTGGGCAGCACGTTGCGGATGCCGCCGCCGGTGCCGAGGGCCTCGCTCTCGGTCACGTATTCGAGCTCGAGCCCGAGGTCGGAGCCATCGCCGAAGTGCTCTTCGAACACCTCCGCCTTGTAGGAGGTGCCGAGCACCACGTGGGTGATGCCGGCGTCGGCGATGCGCGCGAGCAGGTGCTGCAGGAACGGCAGTCCGGCCGTGGGCAGCATCGGCTTGGGGGCGGACAAGGTCAGCGGACGCAGGCGGGTGCCCTGGCCTCCGACCAGGATCACCGCGTCCGTGGACCCGGCGGTGTTACCGCTGTTCGCCATCTTCTCCCCTGTGTCAGGTTGTCAGGAATACGCGACCGCGACCCTCCGCCCCATTGTTAAACAGAGGCGTTTCGATCACGTTCGCGCAGTGCGGATCGAACCGCAAGTTTGCAGCGCACCGCAAGTCCGGCTTTCAGTGCCACCCGAAGTGGGGCTTGCCACCAGTGCGGATGCCGGTCGGCCTGGAAACGGTACGCGCTGGCGTGATGGGCCGGCAGCATGGTCTCCGGGTGGCGACCGGCGGCATGACCCTTGGCATGCGTGACCTCGGCGGACGGCACGAACACATTGTGCCAGCCGGCCCGTCCCATGCGATCGCCGAAGTCGACATCCTCCATGTACATGAAGTAGCGGGAGTCGAATCCGTCGATGGAATCGAAGGCCGCGCGGCGCACCAGCAGGCAGGAACCCGACAGCCAGCCAACCGAACGCTCGGAGATGGCCTCGTTGTCCTGGCGGTAACGCAGGGTCCACGGGTTCTTGGGCCAGACGCTGCCCAGGATGGCGTGACCCGCGCCGTCGGCGATGCCCGGCACCGAGCGCGCCGACGGGTAGGTGCTGCCGTCCGGCTCGAGCACCTTCGGGCCGAGCGCGCCCGCGCGCGGCCAGCGGCGGGCCGCGGCCAGCAGTTCGTCGATGGCATCGGTGCCCCAGCGCACGTCCGGGTTGGCGATGACGATGAATTCGATGTCCGGGTCGATCTCGGCCACCGCGCGGTTGATCGCGCCGCCGTAGCCGATATTGCCGCCGGTGCGTAGCAGACGCACGTGCGCGTTGGCCTCCGCAGCCAATTCCGGCGAGCCGTCGACCGAGCCGTTGTCGGCCAGGATGACCTGTGGCTTCTCGCTGGTCGCGAGGGCCAAGGTGCTGATGAAGTGTTCCAGGTGCTCGCCGGGCGAGTAGGTCACCGTGACGACTGCCAGCTGCGGTTTTTTCGCCGCGGCGGGGGGCTGTCCGACAGAATCCGAGGGGCTCACGGGGGCCCAGGATAGTCGGAGATGGCGGCCAGTGCGTCGTTCAGTGCCAGCTTCCAGTCTCGCAGGGGCGACAGGCCCGCCGCGGCCCACGAATTGCCCGAAAGGACCGAATACGCCGGGCGCGGAGCGGGTCTCGGGAAATCCTCGGTGCCGCAGGGCTGTACGCGCTCGGGATCCGCGCCGAGGCCGGTGAAGACCGCCCGCGCCAGATCGAACCAACTGGCCTGTCCGGCATTGGTGGCGTGCAGGATTCGGGGAATCCGGGGATCCACGACGCCGGGCCCGAGCGCCCCGGCGAGTTCCAGCAGACCCGCCGCGAGATCGAGCGCGTAGGTCGGTGAGCCGATCTGGTCGTTCACCACGGTGATGGTGTCGCGCTCCCGCTCCAACCGGCGCATGGTCGCCACGAAATCATTGCCCGCGCCGGTGTAGACCCACGCCGTGCGCACGATCCGCGCGTCCGGGGCGAACTCCAGAACCGCTTGCTCGCCAGCGAGTTTCGTCCGTCCGTAGACCGTGGCCGGTCCGGTCGGATCGTCCGATTCGTACGGCCGGGAGCCGGTGCCCGGGAACACATAGTCGGTGGAGACGTGCACGAGCCGGGCGCCGCGTTCGGCGCACACCCGCGCCAGCACGGCCGGCCCGGTCGCGTTCACCGCGAAGGCGGCGTCCGGCTCGGACTCGGCCGGATCCACCGCGGTGTAGGCCGCGCAGTTGATCAGTACATCACCGGGTTGCACCAGCTCACGCACGGCGTCGGCGGCGGTGATGTCGAGGTCGGCGTGGGTCAGGCCACGCGCGGCGGGCGCGAGCGCGGTGAGCGCGCGCCCGAGCTGCCCGCGCGCCCCGGTCACCAGCAGCCGCCCGGTGCCCGGACCCGACCGGCCGGTGGTCGGGCTCACGTCATCGCCAATCACGGCTGCCAGTCTGGCACGCGACGGCCGCCACACGACTCACGGAGCCCGGGCTACGGCAACAGAACCGCTACCGCCACTAGCCTGTTTCATGGGGGTCTGTCGTTCGGTGCGACCTCGTATGCCAGGTCCATTGGGCCGAGTTCGGAAAGGACAGTCGGTTGCCGGAGAGTGCCTGGGCATCCGTGCCGCCACGGTCGCGCCCGTCCATCAACGGACCGCGACGACGCTGGTGGTCGGGCGGCCCGGGCCGGATGCTGACGGCGGCGATCTCGGTGCTGGCGCTGGCGGTGACCGGGCTGGGCTGGCACAGCGTGGACCAGCTGGTGTCGAGCATCGAGCGGATCGGCAATCTGGGCCTGGGCGGTGACAACGCCGACGGCGCGACCGACATTCTGATGGTCGGCATCGACTCCCGCACCGACGCGCACGGAAATTCGCTCACCCAGGACGAATTGGCCATGCTGCACGCCGGCGACGACGGCGAGGGCGGGCTCAATACCGACACCATCATCCTGATCCGGGTGCCCAACAACGGCAGTTCGGCCACCGCCGTCTCGATTCCCCGCGACTCCTACGTGGACATCCCCGGCCTCGGCATGGGAAAGATCAACTCCGCGTACGGCGCCACCAAGATCACCGCGCAGCAGAAGCTGCTCGACAAGGGCGTCTCCCCCGCCGAGGCCGAGCGCCAGTCCACCCAGGCCGGGCGGCAGGCGCTGGTCAAGTCCGTCGCCGCCCTCACCGGCATCACCGTCGACCACTACGCCGAGGTCGGGCTGCTGGGCTTCGTGCTGCTCACCGACGCGGTCGGCGGGGTCGACGTGTGCCTCAACAATGCGGTGGACGAGCCGCTCTCGGGCGCGGACTTCCCCGCGGGCAAGCAGAAGCTCGACGGCGCACAGGCTTTGAGCTTCGTGCGCCAGCGCCACGACCTGCCGCGCGGCGACATCGACCGGATCGTGCGCCAGCAGGTGTACATGGCGCAGCTGGTGCATCAGGTGCTCAGCGCCAAGGTGCTCACCAGCCCGAGCCGGTTGAACGAACTCAGTTCCGCGGTCGGCCGCACGGTGGTGCTCGACGAGGACTGGGACGTCGTCAGCTTCCTGCACCAGCTGCAGGACCTCTCCGGCGGCGCGGTGAAGTTCGAGACCATTCCGGTCAAGGACCTCAACGGCTGGACCGACAACGGCGAATCGGTGGTCCGGGTGGATCCGGCCGCGGTGCACAAGTTCGTGGCCGCCGCGGTCGGCGACGACGAGGAGACCAAGGGCGACGGCGGGATCGAGCCGTCGACCGTATCCGCGGACGTCTACAACGCCTCCGGCACCGGCGGCCTGGCCGCGCAGGTGGCACAGGCGCTGGCGGCCAAGGGTTTCCGCACCGGCACGGTGGACAACTGGATCGGCGGGCCGGTGCAGAGCAGCCGGGTGCTGGCCGCCTCGGGCGGCGACGCCAAGGCGCGCGCGGTGGCGCAGGCGCTGGGCGGGCTGCCGGTGATGGCTCAGGCGGGACTGCCCGAGGGGGCGATCCGCGTGGTGCTGGCGAGTGACTACTCTGGTCCGGGTTCGGCGAAGGGCAGCGCCACGTTCGATTTCTCGGGAACCGCGACCGCGACGCCCGTGCCCCCAGCCCCACCTATCGACGCCGGCACGAACGGACCGAAATGCGTGAACTGAACGAGACCCTCACCGAAGCGGTGCTCGACCCCATCCTCGCCCGTGACCCCGCGGGCCCGCGCATCACCTATTACGACGACGCCACCGGCGCGCGCATCGAACTCTCCGCGCTGACGCTGGCCAACTGGGCGGCCAAGACCGCCAATATGATCCGCGACGAATTCGGGCTCTCCTCCGGCGCACGGGTGGCGGTGCTGCTGCCCGCGCACTGGCAGACCGCGGCCGTCCTGCTCGGCTGCTGGTGGGCGGGCGTGGAAGTGGTTCTGCACGCCGACCCCGACGCCGAATTGGCGCTGGTGACCGCCGACCGCATCGACGAGGCCGAGGGCATCGCCGAGGTGGCCGCGCTGTCGCTGGACCCGATGGGCATGCCGGTGCGCGATCTGCCGATCGGCGTCACCGACTACGCCACCTCGGTCCGGGTGCACGGCGACCAGTTCCGCCCGCACGGCATCGGCTGCGCCCTCGACGGCACCTCGGTCTCCGCCGTGCTCGACGAGGCCCGCAAATCGGCTGCGCGCCAGGGTTTCACCGCCGAGGATCGGGTGCTGTCGACCACCTCCTGGGACACCCCCGCCGAATTGATCGACGGCTTCGTCGCCGTCCTCGCCGCCGGCGCGTCCCTGGTCCAGGTCACCAACCTGGATCCCGCCGCGCTGGACCATCGCATCGCCACGGAACGCGTCACCGCCCAGCGCCGCTGACACCACGCGGGCAGAGATTTCCGTTGTTTCGGGGGCTTGCCCGTCAGAGCTACGAGAGCTGTCCCTCCTACCCCGGTAGGAGGCTGCATTCCCTCCTCAGGATGTTTATCCACCGCAAGGATTTACGTACCGTGGAATCATCCGACGACGAGGGAGTCCCGTGATGATGAGTCCTCGATACTGGGCCCGATGGGCGGTCGAGCAAGGCGCCGCACGCTGGGGTCTGCGCCTGCAGGCCCGCCGCGACAGTCCGTTCGCCAAGCTGATCACCACCTCGGACGCGCTGCACGATCCCTATCCCCAGATCGAGGCCATCCGCTCGCAGGGCCGCCTGGTAGCCAACCCGTACACCTGGGCGACCGCCGACTACGAGTACATCCGCACGATTCTGCGCGACAACCGCTTCGGCGCGTTCGGCCCGGACAGCATGAACGTGCCGCCCTGGATGCGTAATCACCTGAAGCGGGCGCAGACGCCGCCGAATCCGGTGGAGCCGCCGTCCATGCTGATGATCGATCCGCCCGATCACACCCGCATCCGCAAGTCGGTGTCGGCCGCGTTCACCCCGCGCGCCATCGGCCGGCTGCGCGATCGGGTGGAGTCGGTGACCACCGAACTGCTCGACGCACTGCCGCCGGAGGGCTCCGCGGACCTGATCGCGGCCTTCGCCCAGCAGGTGCCGATCGCCATCATCACCGAGATGCTGGGTTTCCCGCAGGCCTCCCGCAACGAGTTCCTGAACTGGGGTGACGCCGCCAGCCCGCTGCTGGACATCGGCATCGCGTGGCGGACCTGGCGTGACGCGTACACCGCGATGGGCGTCATGGACCGGTATCTGGACGGGCACCTGGCGATGCTGCGCGCCACACCGGGCGAGGACATCCTGTCCAGCCTGGTGACCGCGGGCGAACTGAACGAGCGGGAACTGAAGGCGACCGCGAGCCTGCTGATGGGCGCGGGTTTCGAGACCACCGTCAACCTGATCGGCAACGGCGTCGTCCAATTGCTGTCGCATCCCGAGCAATTGGCCATGCTGCGCGCCGATCCGGACCTGTGGCCGCAGGCGATCGACGAGATCCTGCGCTTCGACCCGCCGGTCACCATGACCGCGCGAATCGCCCTGTGCGACGCCGAGATCGGCGACCGGACGCTGGCGGCGGGCACGGTGCTCGTGATGTCGCTGGCGGGCGCGAACCGGGATCCGAACAAGTTCACCGACCCCAATCGCTTCGACATCACCCGCGCCGATGCCCGTGAGCACCTGACCTTCTCCAGCGGCATCCACACCTGCCTGGGCGCGAGCCTGGCCCGGATGGAGGGTGTGTACGCGCTGCGGTCACTGTTCGACGCGTTCCCGGATCTGACGCTGGCCGGAGCGCCCGAGCGACGGCCGCTCTACACCCTGCACGGCTACTCCCGCATGCCCGTGCGCCTGGGCCGCCGCGCCACCGCCACGGCCACGGCCACCGTGTGATCCGCGGCGACGACGTGATCGGTTGCGGCTCAATAGAAGCCGACCACGTCGTCACCCCATACAGTGTTGCGGTCGCGGTCAGGATCGTCGACCACCCGGTCCACGCTGTCCATGACCAGCGTGGTGCGGGTGGCGGCGCTGTAGGGCGGCCAATGCTTGGACCCGTCGATGGCGGCGGGCACGCCGTACTCGGCGAAGGCCAGCCAGCGCCGCATCACCCGGCCCGAAACCTCCTGCGCCGCTTTGCGTCCGCCCAGCCAGAACGTCGGGTCGTAGTCGAAGGACCCGAAATTGCCGAATACATAGGGCAATTCGGTGGCGTGCCCCGCGCCGACGCGGGCCGCCTTGAGCATCGGGGTGGCGTGGTCGAAGCGGTACATCCAGGTCGGCGAATGCGTGGAGTGGGCGTCGGCCACCCATTGCGCGGGCATCCGGAAGGCGGCGTCGGTCGACATGAGCAGCGCTCCGCGCGGGGTGTCGGCGGCGTAGGCGGCGGCGAACTCGGCCACCCGTTCGTGTGACAGCCCCGGATATTCGGCCGCGACGGAGCGCAGCATCACGTTCACCGCGTCCGGCGTCACCGGCATGATCGGCGAGCGCAGCAGCCGGAACAGCGACGCCTCGTCCTTGTTGGTGCCGATGAGCAGCGGTACCCGGTGCGAACGGCCCTGCTGGAAGCGTTCGCTCGGATAGGCGGGCAGCAGGTTGCCGTCCACCACCGGCGCCGCGGCCAGCCGCCCCGGTTCCCGCGTCGGCACCTCGTCGAACAGGGTGCCCGCCGCGGTCACGATGCGTTCGAGGGGCATGGTGAGCAGCTCGGTCACCCGGTCCGGCGGCAGCTCCAGCAGTTCCAGGTACCGCTTGGCCACCACGGCGGCCCGTTCTGGTCCGAAAACCGCTGTGGCCGGGGGTGATTGCGCGATGGCGCGATGGAACAGGCCGGCCGACAGCGGAGAGGTGAGCAGTGCGGTCACGCACCCCGCGCCGGAGGATTCCCCGAAGACGGTGACATTGCCCGGGTCGCCGCCGAAGGCCGCGATATTGTCGCGCACCCAGGCCAGGGCGGCGATCTGATCGTGCAGGCCCAGGTTCGGGATGAACTCCTCCCCCAGCGAGGACAGGTCCAGGAACCCCAGCGCACCCACCCGGTAGTTGACGCCGACCACGATCACCTGGCCGGCCTCGGCCAGCCGGCGGCCGTCGTAGATGGCCTGGGCGGCGGTGCCAAGGCAGTACGCGCCGCCGTGCAGCCACACCATGACCGGGCGGGGTTCATCGGTGGCGGCCGCGGGGGCGGGGGCCCAGACATTGAGCCACAGGCAGTTCTCGCCGAGCCGCAGGTTGGCGTCGACGGGCACGAATCCGGGGGTCTGGGGTGCGACGTCGCCGAAGCGCACGCATTCGCGGACGCCGGTCCAGGGCTGCACGGGTTGCGGCAATCGGAAACGGTGGGGGCCCGCGGTGCTGTCCGCGTAGGGAATGCCGCGCCAGACCGCGGCCCCACCGGCGAAAGAACCGGACACCTCGCCGTTCGCCGTGCGCGCCACCGGCACGTCATCGCGTTCGGACCGCGCGTCGAAGATCCGAGTGTTCATACGACACCTCCTCGTACTCCGTAAATCGAGGGTACTGGTGGTTCGCGGCGCGGCGGGCGATCGCCGCCAGCGCGCCGCGTGGCCGGGGCGGTGTCGGTTACGCTGACCGGGTGCCGAGCTATGCGTATCGATGCCGCAGCTGCGGCGACACCTTCGAGCTGACCCGTCCGATGGCCGCGGCCTCGGACCCCGCGACCTGCCCCGAAGGCCATGACGACACCGTCAAACTGCTGACCACCTTCGGGACCGTGTCCCGTGGTGGATCCGCCCCCGTTTCCATGCCCGCCCCGCCGGCCGGCGGCGGGTGCTGCGGTGGCGGCGGCTGCTGCTAGCTCGCCGGTTCGGCGGGTTGTCCGCCGGTCGGCTTGTCCGTGTGGCCCAGTGAGCGATCCGGGGCCACTCGGTCCCGGACCCGTTGTTTGAGCAGGGCGATATCGGGAAAACCGCCGTCGGCCTTGCGTTCCCAGATCTGCTCGCCGTCGACGGTGATGCGGAAGACGCCGCCCTCACCGGGGATGAGAGCGACCTCGGACAGATTGGTGGCGAAGGTGCTCAGCAATTCTTGAGCCATCCAGCTCGCGCGGAGCAGCCAGCGGCACTGGGTGCAGTATTCGATCGCTACGCGGGGCATGTCCCCGACCCTATCGTGACCGACCGACAGCCCCCGGTGTGCATCGTCCGCATCGTCCTAATCGGTGTTGGCGGAACGACTTCCGCCGTCGACACGGTCCGCCCGCACGGCCGGATTCTGTCGGTGCCCTCGGATACAACTGTGCTCAACCGAGGAAGGGGGATGGATGACCACCGCTTGGACCGCCGACCACATCGGCTCGCTCGCACCGGACGCCGCGTCGCTGACCGCCGCCCGCAAATTGCGCGGCAAGTGGAGCGGCGTCGGAATACACGACACCGCCCTGTGGGGACTGTGCAAGGGCAGCGGCAGCCGGCCGTACCAAACCATCGTCGACCTGGGCGGACCCGCCTACAAGTGCACCTGCCCGAGCCGTAAGTTCCCGTGTAAGCACGCCCTGTCGCTGCTGCTGTCGTGGAGTGCGGGCGAGGTGCCCGCCGCCGAGAGCGTGGCCGATTTCGCGGCCGACTGGCTGAACGGCCGCGCCACCCGCGCCGCCAAGAAATCCGCGCCCGAGGCCAAGCCCGCCGCGAGCTCGGGAGCCACCGCGGACCAGCGCCGCGCCCGCGTCACCGCCGGCCTGGCCGACCTGGACACCTGGCTCACCGACCAGGTCCGCACCGGTCTGGCCCAGTCCGACCGTTCGCTGCGCGCCTTCGAAACCGTGGCCGCCCGCATGGTCGACGCGCAGGCCCCCGGCGTCGCCGCGACGCTGCGCCAATTGCCGCTCGCCACAACCCATTCCGACTGGCCCCGGCTACTGTTGCGCGAATACGCCCGCCTGCACCTGCTGACGACCGCGCACACCCGCCTCGACGACCTGTCCCCCGGCCTGCGCGCCAGCGTCCGCACCCACATCGGGTACCAGACCCCGGCCGATTCCGTGCGCACCGAGACCCCGGTCCGCGACGTGTGGCTGGTGCTCGGCGTGCGCACCACCACCGAGGACGGCCTCTACACGCGCCGGGTCTGGCTGCGCGGCCGCACGTCCGGCCGATGGGCCCTGATCCTCGACCACCACTACGGCAGCCCCGCCTTCCCCAACGACACCCCGGCGCCCGGCTTCCAGGTCGACGCGAACCTGCACTTCTACCCGGCCGCCGCACCGCTGCGCGCCATCTGGGGCGACCGCCACACCGACATCCCGGAGCCCTTCACCCGATCCCGACGGGCCCGGCTACGCCGGACCGGGTGGACAGCACGGCCCGCGGCATGCGGCCGGGCGGTATCGCCGCCGCACTGGAGGACCAGGCGCGGGCGTTGGGGGCCGATCCGTTTCTGCGATCGTGGCCGGTGCTACTCGCCGACGTCGTTCCGGTTCGGAACGAAAAGGGTTGGGATGTAGTGGAACCCGGCGGCGACGCGCTGCCGGTCTCGACGACCGAAGGCGAGCCGTGGCGGCTGCTCGGGCTGTCGGGCGGGCATCCGGTCACCGTGCTCGGGGAATGGACCGTGGACGGGTTGGTTCCGGTCGCGGCACTCGCCGACGGGGTGATGGTGGATGTCGGTGTGGCGCAAGGGACTCCGAATCCGGTGCGAGGTGGATTCGAGGACGCCGGGAGTGCCGAGCTGGTGTCGGCGGCGCTGGTCGGGACGGCGCGGCGACAGGCCGACCGGTCCGGGCTGGCCGCGCCGGTCGCCTCCACGGCGACCACGCTGACCGGTGATCCGGCCGCCGTATTGCTGGAATCCATTGCACTGCAGGACTGTTTCGCACGCGGCGGCATCACCGCCGGGTCGGCCGAGCACGGGTCCGCCGCGGCCGATGACGAGCGGCCGCTGCTGCCCGCGGCGGCGGGCGCGCGGTTGATCGACATGCTGGCCGACAATTCGCCGTTCCTGGAGGAGTGGTTCGCGCTGGCCGGGCCGCGCGACTTCCGGGCGCCGGACGGATTAGTCAGCGTGCTGCTCGATCGCGCCAAAGCGCTCGCGCCGCACCGGGAACCGCTGTTGCGGCTGGCGGGGGCGCGGGGGCGCTGGCTGGCCGCGCAGCACCCGGGATGGAAGTCCCTGGTGCGGGCGGCCGCGGAGGATGACAGCGTGTGGTCGCATGGCCGGGCCACCGAGCGGCGCAGCTGGCTGGCCCAGCTGCGGCAGCGGGACGCGGCGGCCGCGAGCGCGGCGCTGGCCGGTTCGTGGCGAACCGAGTCCGGGCCGGGCAAGGCCGATCTGCTGGCGGTGCTCGCCGAGGGGCTGTCGCTCGCCGACGAGCCGCTGCTCGAGACCGCGCTCGACGACCGGCGCGCCGAGGTGCGGCGGCTGGCCGCGGATCTGCTGGGCCGGCTGCCGGATTCGGCCTTCGCGCAGCGGATGTCGCAGCGGGCCGCGGCCTGGCTGAGCTTCGGCAGCGGACCGGTGACGCCGTCCCTGGCCACCACCGGTCCCGGCGTGCTCGACGACGCCGCCCGCCGCGACGGTGTCGGGGATTCCTTCGGCTACACCGCCTACCACGCCGGCGGGGCGCCCGACATGGCCGCCGAATGGCTGCAACGAGTGGTCGCGGGCACGCCGCTGCGGCATTGGGAGCGGCTGCTCGGGTCCGCCGAGGCCGCGGTGCGGGTGTCCATGTCCGAGGCGGTGTGCGGCCCCGTGTTCGCGGGCTGGACCGATGCCGCACTGGCGCAGGGTGATCCGGAGTGGGCGCGGGCGCTGTTCGCCGCGATCTCCGGCCCCAATATCCGCAATGCCGATTCCGACAAGCAGCGCGCCCTGTTCGCCCTGCAGCCGGAAGCCGATCAGGTGAGTTACCTGCGCGGCCTCGATTCCAGCTGGCTGGCCGAGATCGAATCCATGCTGCGCGCCATGCCGCAGCCCTGGCCCGGCCCGATGGCCGAGCACGTGCTGCGGCTGCTCACCGAACGCGCCCAGCTGTGCGCCGACCGGCCCGGTGCGCCCAGCCTGGTGCCCGGCTCCTACCGGACGCTGTTCCGCGCGGCGTCCGCGCATTTCCCGACGGGCGTGGTCGCCATCGTGTCCGGGCTCGCCCGCCGGTGCGCGGATCCCTACTGGGAGCAGGCTTTCGACCAGCTCGCCCATGACCTCATTGAACGCAAGACGATGCTCGAGGAGTTGCAGTGACCATGACTCAGGACGCCCTGCTGCGCCCGCACGCCGAACAGGCCTTCGCCGACGAGCTGAAGGCCCTGGCCGCGGCCGACGATCGCCCGCGCCCGCCCTCCTGGCAGCTGTCGCCGTGGGCGGTGGTCACCTACCTGCTGGGCGGCCCCCTGTCCGACGGCACCGTGATCACCCCCAAGTACGTGGGCCCGCGCCGGCTCATGGAGGTCGCGGTCGCCACCCTGGCCACCGATCGCGCCCTGCTGCTGATCGGCGTGCCCGGTACCGCGAAAACCTGGGTGTCGGAACATCTTTCGGCGGCCATCGCCGGACATTCGACGCTGCTGGTGCAGGGCACCTCCGGCACCGCGGAGGAGGCCATCCGCTACGGCTGGAACTACGCCCGGCTGCTGGCCGAGGGTCCGAGCGAGGCGGCGCTGGTGCCCTCGCCGATCATGACGGCCATGCGCGCCGGGTCCATCGCGCGGCTCGAGGAACTCACCCGTATTCCCTCCGACGTGCAGGACGCGCTGATCACGGTGCTGTCGGAGAAGACGCTGCCGGTGCCCGAACTCGGCACGGAGGTGCAGGCGGCCAAGGGCTTCAACGTGATCGCCACCGCCAACGACCGCGACCGCGGCGTGAACGAGCTGTCCTCGGCGCTGCGCCGCCGCTTCAACACCGTGGTGCTGCCGCTGCCGGCCGGGGAGGACGAGGAGGTCTCGATCGTCACCCGCCGGGTCGAACAGCTCGGTGTCGCACTGGAATTGCCCGCGGTGCCCGCGGCCGCCGAGGAGATCCGGCGCGTGGTACGGGTGTTCCGGGAACTGCGTTCGGGCGTCACCGAGGACGGCCGCACCAAGCTCAAGTCGCCGACCGGCACGCTGTCGACGGCCGAGGCGATCTCGGTGATCACCAACGGCATCGCGCTGGCGGCGCACTTCGGCGACGGCGTGCTGCGGCCCGCCGACATCGCGGGCGCGGTACTGGGCGCGGTCGTCAAGGATCCGGTCGCCGACCAGGTGGTGTGGACCGAATATCTGGAGGCCGTGGTGCGGCAGCGCCCGGACTGGGCCGACTTCTACCGCGCCTGCCGCGAGGTGCACGAATGACGGCCGCCACCACCATGACCACGGAGACTGTCATGTCGACCGGAACCACTGTGACGACCGAATCCGCCACGTCGAACGTGAACACGCTGCCCACCGAGGCCGCGGCGACCAGCGCGGTCGCCGGACCGGCCGAGACTCGGGTGTTCGGCATCCGCCATCACGGGCCCGGATCGGCACGCTCGCTGGCGCTGGCGCTGGCGCGGTTCCGGCCCGACGCCATCCTCATCGAAGGCCCGTCGGACGCCGATCCGCTGGTCGGTTACATTGCGGCCGAAGGCATGTCACCGCCGGTGGCACTGCTCGCCTATCAGCCCGACAGCCCCGCCAAGGCCGCGTTCTGGCCGTTCGCGACGTTCTCCCCGGAATGGGTGGCGCTGCGGTACGCCGCCGAACACGGTGTGACAGCGGGCTTCTGCGATCTGCCCGCCTCGATCTGCCTGGCCGTGGAGGAGGAGCCGGGCGATCGGACCGACCCGCTGGGCATCCTGGCCGACGCCGCCGGCTACGACGACGCCGAGCGCTGGTGGGACGCGATCGTCGAATCCGCTTCGGACGCCGACATTTTCGCTGCCGTCAACGAGGCCATGGGCGCCCTGCGCGAGCACGCCGAACACCTCGACGACGCGGCCGCGGCGCTCGAGGCCGCCGCGGAGGAATCCGATTCCGCTGTCCCGGTCGAGGGGTCCGGGACAACGGAGGACGAGCTCTTCTCCGCCGCCACCGCGCGCATCACGGTGGACGCGCACACGCTGCGGCGTGAGGCGCACATGCGGCAGGTCATGCGAAAAGCTCTGAAGGACGGGGCCCGACGGCTGGCCGTGGTGTGCGGCGCGTGGCACGCGCCCGCCCTCGAGGGCAAGCTGGGCCCGGCCGTGGCCGACGCCCGGCTACTGAAAGGCCTGCCGAAGGGCAAGGCGACGCTGACCTGGGTGCCGTGGACGCATTCACGGCTCGCGAGCTCGTCCGGCTACGGCGCGGGCATCACCTCGCCGGGCTGGTACCACCACCTGTTCACCGAGACCGAGCAGCCGATCGCGCGCTGGCTGACCCGGGTCGCGGGCACGCTGCGCGCCCACGATCTGCCGGTGTCCAGCGCGCACATCATCGAATCGGTCCGGCTGGCCGAAACTCTCGCAACCCTGCGGGAGCGGCCGCTGGCCGGGCTGTCGGAGGTCACCGAGGCCACCCGGTCGGTGCTGTGCGACGGCGACGAGACCTTGTTGCGGCTGGTCAGCACCGAACTGGTGGTGGGCGAGGCGCTGGGGACGGTGCCGGACGGCACGCCGACCGTGCCACTGGAAGCGGATCTGCGGGCCCAGATCAAGACGCTGCGGCTCAAGCAGCAGGCCCTCGAACGCACCGTGGACCTGGATCTGCGCACCGACGGCGGGCTGGCGAGATCGCGTCTGCTGCACCGGCTCCGGCTGCTGGGCATCGGGTGGGGGCGGCTGACCGACAGCCAGGTCCGCAATACGGGCACCTTCCGGGAGACCTGGACGCTGCGGTGGCGTCCGGAATTGGCGATCGCGATCGTCGAGGCGTCGCGCTGGGGCACCACGCTGCAATCGGCGGCCGAGGCGAAGATCCTCGATATCGCACAGGATCCGGACGCGACCGTGGGGAAGGTGGCGTCCGCGCTGGAGGAGGCGCTGCTCGCCGAGCTCGGCGGCGCCACCGACCGGCTGATCCGGCGCCTGGAATCGGTTGCGGCACTGGATCACGACGTCACCCATCTGATGTCGGCGCTCCCCGGTCTGCTGCGCATCGCTCGCTACGGCGACGTGCGCGGCACCGACAGCGCGGCGCTGACCCGGGTGGCGGACAGCCTGCTGCTCCGCAGTTGCGCCGGCCTGCCGGGCGCGGTCACCGGACTCGACGCCGACGCGGCCGCCGCGCTGCGCGCCCACATCGACGCCGTGCACCTGGCGCTGTCGGCGCGCGACGACGAATGGGCCACGGGGACTTGGCTGCACACCCTCGAGACGCTCGCCGATCGCGACGACGTCAACGGCGGCATCGTCGGCCGCGCCGTGCGGCTGCTCTGCGACGCGGAGCGGATCGGCGGCGAGGAATCGGGCCGCCGACTATCCGCGGCCCTGTCGGTGGGCCGCACCGCCCCCGACAAGGCCGCCTGGATCGACGGCTTCCTCGGCGGCCGCGGCCTGCTGCTGGTCCACGACCGAAACCTGCTGTCGCTCATCGACAACTGGCTGCGCGGCCTCGACGAAGACCAGTTCCTGCCCACCCTGCCGCTGCTCCGCCGCACCTTCGGCGCGTTCGAATCCGGCGAACGCCAGGCCATCGGCCAGGCCGTACGGCACGGCGCGCCAACGGTTTCGACCACCGGCGGCGCCGGCTACGACACCACACGCGGTGCGCTCGCCATGGCGACGGCCGCCGAAATCCTGGGCGTCGCACGGTGACCGCGCATCCGCGCCTTGGCGGCGGTCGGCCCCGGCCGGACTTCGGCGCACACGCTCCGGGGGCGGCCGCCGAAGTCTGCGCGCGCCCATCCGCAACGGTGTCGACCGCCGGCACGGCCATCGGCGGCGCGAACCCGGCGTCCATCCAGGTGGGGGACGAGCTCGGGCCGCGCGCAATGAGCGGATTCGCGCTGCTCATGCCGGGATACGACTGGAATCATTCGAGGGGATTGTGATGAACGAGATCGACGAAGCGCAGGGGCGGCGGTGGCGGCTGGTGCTGGGCAGCGCCGGGGAGGCCGGGCTCGGGGGCGGCGGGCTGGGCAATGCCGACGATCAGGCGATGGATCGGGCGCTGGGGGCGCTCTACGACTCCGGCGGGCGGGGCGGGCAGGGGCGGCGCTCCGGCGGCCTCGGCGGTTCCGCGCCGCAGGTGTCGCGGTGGCTGGGCGATATTCGCCGCTACTTTCCCTCGACGGTGGTGGAGGTGATGCAGCGCGACGCGGTGGAGCGGCTCAACCTCACCGAATTGCTGCTGGAGCCCGAGCTTTTGGAGGCGGTCGAGCCGGATGTGCATCTGGTGGGGACGCTGCTGAGCCTGAACCGGGTGATGCCCGAGAGCACCAAGGCCACCGCGCGCATGGTGGTGGAGAAGGTGGTCAAGGAGATCGAGCGGCGGATCGCGGCGCAGACCGTGGCCGCGGTGGGCGGGGCGTTGAACCGGGCGGCGCGGGTGTCGCGGCCGAAACTGCGGGACATCGACTGGGACCGGACGATTCGCAAGAACCTGGCGAACTATCTGCCCGAGCACCGGACCGTGGTGCCCGAACGGCTGGTCGGGTACGGGCGCAAGGCGCAGGCGGTGAAACGCGATGTGGTGCTGGCCATCGACCAGTCGGGGTCGATGGCGTCGAGCGTGGTCTACGCGTCGGTGTTCGGCGCGGTGCTGGCGTCCATGCGGTCGCTGCGCACCTCGCTGGTGGTCTTCGATACCGCCGTCGTGGATCTCACCGAGAAGCTGTCGGATCCGGTGGAGGTGCTGTTCGGGACGCAGCTCGGCGGCGGCACCGACATCAACCGGGCCATCGCGTATTCGCAGTCGCTCATCACCCGGCCGGCCGATTCGCTGTTCGTGCTGATCTCCGACCTGTACGAGGGCGGGGTGCGGGCGGAGATGCTGCGGCGCATTCGCGCCATGAAGGAGGCGGGGGTGCAGGTGGTGGTGCTGCTGGCGCTGTCCGACGAGGGCGCGCCGGCCTACGACCGCGACAACGCGGCCGCGCTGACCGCCCTGGGTGTGCCCGCTTTCGCCTGTACCCCGGACAAGTTCCCGGACCTGCTCGCGGTGGCGCTGGACCGCGGCGATATTGGGGCGTGGGCACACACCGCCCTCCGCGGGCAGCCATAATGGGTGCGCTTGAGATTGGAAGTGCCCGATGGTTCGCGGCCCGTCTCGTTCTGGACTGAGTGGAGCGGGGGAGCGAAGCGGAGGAGCGGAGGGAGGGAAGAACGAGACCTCCAGGGCCGCGAACCCGCCCGCAGCGAAGCGGAGGGCAAATATTACGGAAGCGGGTGCTCGGTTTGCGCTCTGGTGATGTGTTCGCCGGTTACGTCATCGAACGCGAGCTCGGCCGTGGCGGCATGGGCTCGGTGTATCTGGCCAAGCATCCGCGGCTGCCCCGGATGACGGCGCTGAAGCTGCTCAATCAGGAAATGTTCTCCGACGACGAGATTCGCGCCCGCTTCATCCGCGAGGCCGATCTCGTCGCCCGGCTCGACCACCCGAATATCGTCACCGTCTACGACCGCGGTGACGAGGGCGAACAGCTGTGGATCTCGATGCAGTTCATCGACGGCGTGAACGCCTCCTCGATCAGCCCCGGCACCCTGCCCCCGCTGCGGGCGATCCAAATCATCACCGAGACCGCCAAGGCCCTCGACTACGCGCACGGCCTCAATGTCCTGCACCGGGACGTGAAGCCGGCCAATATCCTGCTGGCCCGCTCCTCTTCCAAGACCGGTTCGAGTGAACGCGTCTACCTCACCGACTTCGGCATCGCCCGGCTCCGCGACGACACCGGCCACCTCACCCAAACCGGCACCGTCACAGCCACTCTCGCCTACGCCTCCCCCGAGCAGCTGACCGGCGCGTCCCTCGACGGCCGCTCCGACCAGTACTCGCTGGCCTGCACCCTGTTCCAGCTGCTCACCGGCGCGGTCCCTTTCGAGGGCACCAGCCCCGCCGCCGTCATCCGCGGCCACCTGCAGCAGGCCCCGCCGCCGGCCAGCCCGCTGCGTCAGACCCTGCCCCGCGCCATCGACGCCGTGCTGGCCAAGGCGCTGGCCAAGCGTCCCGCCGACCGCTACCGCTCCTGCGTCGAATTCGCCACGGCCGCCGAACGAGCCCTCGCGGCCCCGGCCACTCCCGCCCCGCCGCGCCCGCCGACCCCCGCGCACCCGCAGCCCGTCGTCGCACCCCGCCCGCCGACCCCGGCCCACCCGCAGCCGGTGATCCAGCGCCCGCCGACGCCCACCCCGTCCACGCCGCGCCCGCTGGTGGGCCCGGGCCCGGCCTACACCAACCAGAACCCGGCGTACCCCGCCCCGCCGACGTCCGGCCCGTCGTACCCGAATCAGCAGGTATCCGGCCCGTCGTACCCCAACCAGCAGGTGTCGAGCCCCGGTTACCCGAACCAGCAGGTGTCGAGCCCCGGCTACCCCAATCAGCCGGCGCCGCAGCACTTCACGAACCAGTCGACGCCGCCGCAGTCGTTCTACGCGCCGCAGGCCTACCAGCCGCGCCCCACCCCGCCGCCGACTTACGCTCCGCCCCAACGCAATTCGAACACGACGGCCTGGCTGATCGCCGCGATCGTCACGGTGCTGGTGATCGTCATCATCGTGATCGCGATCATCGTCAAGGCCGCCTGAGTACTGGGGGATCTCCCCCACCCGGATTCCAGGGATGTGCCCGATTACGTAGCGGCGCGATCGAATCTAGCGTTCGATCATGCCCTCGACTCTGCGCGGCCGCCTGGCGCTCGCCCTCGGTGCCATCGTGCTGCTCGTCGCCGCGGTTTCGTGCGCCGACACCCAGCCCGCCGAGTCCGCCATCGACCGGCTGCGCCGCGATACCGAGGCCATCCACGCCCTCGGGATCAGCGGTGTGCAAGCCCGGGTGATCACACCCGAGGGCGAGCAACTGATCGCCACCAGCGGCACCGCGGACCGCACCACCGGCCGCCCGGTGTCGCCCGACGGCTATTTCCGCATGGCCAGCACCGCCAAGACGCTGGTCGCCACCGTCGTACTGCAACTCGCGGCCGAGGGCACGATCACCCTGGACGACACGGTCGAGCGGTGGCTACCGGATGTAGTGCGGGGCAACGGAAACGACGGCAGCCTGATCACCCTGCGCAACCTGTTGCAGCACACCAGCGGAATCCACGACGACCTGCCGGGATACACCACGCCGGACGAGTACTACCGGCAGCGCTTCGACAGCTATCCACCCGATCAGCTCATCGCGCGGGCGATGTCCCACGCCCCCGACTTCGCGCCCGGTGCGGGCTGGCAATACTCCAACACCGGCTACATCCTGCTCTCGATTATCATCGAGCGGGCCACCGGCCGAGTCGCCCACCAGCAGATCGAATCCCGCATCCTCACCCCGCTCGGCCTGCACGGGACCCACTGGCTCGGCCCTTCGCCCGGGCTCCCCGAGCCGCACGCGCGGGCCTACCAGTTCTTCGGCCCCGGCTCCGAGGTGGACGTCACCGAGCAGATCCCCCTGGAACCGGAGAACCTCTCGTGGGTCACCACCACGCAGGACGAGAACGTCTTCTTCCGTGCCCTGCTCGGTGCCCGCCTGCTGCCGCCCGGCCAACTCGCGGAGATGCGGCGAACCGTCGCCGTGAGCGACGAACTCCGCACCCTGTGGCCCGGTGGCCGATACGGGCTCGGCCTGGCCGAGCGCCCATTGAGCTGCGGCGGAACCTATTGGTCCCACGAGGGCGGCGACGCGGGCTACATCACCCTCAACGGCGTCACCGTCGACGGCGCCCGCAGCGCCGTGGTCTCCATGTCCGAGGCGCTCGGTGATACCCCCGACCACATCCGGTCCCAGGAATCCGCCGCGGCCACCCTCATCGACCACGCCCTCTGCGCCGACCACCCCGATCCGGCGCACTGATCTCGCGACGGCATTCGCTGTTATCGTCTGGCTGCAGCGCGGGTTCGCAGCTGGCCAGGTCGATGGAATGAGGTTGCGGGCGTGAGTGGCGACGCTGGGCAGGCTGGGGTTCGGCTCACCACCATCGCACGCGAGTGGGGCCGGATCGGGTGCATCGGATTCGGCGGGCCGCCGACGCATATCGCGCTGCTGCGACGACTGTGCGTCGAGGAACGGAAATGGCTCGCGCCGACCGAGTTCGAGGACGCGATCGCCGCCACCAACCTGCTGCCCGGGCCCGCATCGACCCAGCTGGCGATCTATTCGGCGTGGCGGCTGCGGGGGACGGCGGGCGCGTTGGTGGGCGGGGTGTGTTTCATCGTGCCCGGCCTCGTCGTCATTCTGGGGTTGGCGGCATTCTTCCTGTCCGGTGGCGTGCCGCGGTGGGCGCTGGGTGCGGCGGCCGGTGCGGGTGCGGCGGTCGCGGCGGTCGCCGTGCACGCGGGGGTCGGGCTGGCGCCGGCCAGTTGGCAGCGAGCCGGGACGGCCCGTGCGGCGCGGCTGCGCTGGATCGGGTATCTGCTGGCAGGCGGGCTCGCCGCGGCACTGACCGGGCCGTGGCTGGTGCTCGTCCTGGTCGCGACGGGTGTACTGGAAGTCGTTGTGCGAACCGGAATCCCGGGCCGATCGACCTCGGTGTCCACCCCGCTCCCCCTCGCGATCACCGTGCCCGCGCTCGGCGGCCTGGCCGCGGTGAGCTGGGTGGCGTTCAAGGTCGGAGCCCTGTCCTACGGCGGCGGTTTCGTCATCATCCCCCTGATGCAGTCCGACGCCGTCACCCACTACCACTGGATGACCGACGCCCAATTCCTCAATGCCGTTGCCCTGGGCCAGATCACGCCCGGCCCCGTGGTGCAGACGGTCGCGGCCGTCGGGTACGCCGCCGCGGGCCTCCCCGGTGGGCTGCTCGCCGCGCTCGTCGCCTTCGCCCCGTCCTTCCTCTTCATCCTGTGCGGCGGCCCGCATTTCGACCGCCTCCGCACCAACCCCCGAGTCCTGGCCTTCCTCTCCGGCTCTGGCCCCGCCGTCATCGGCGCGATCCTCGGCTCCGCGATCCCCTTGACCCTCGCCCTCCAGCACGCCTGGCAATTCGCCGTACTCGCCGCCGCCGCACTCTGGCTCGCCGCCGCCGCACTCTGGCTCGTCGCCGCCCGCCGAGGCGTTGTCGGCACCCTCCTGAGCGCCGCCGCCATCGGCGTCGCCGCCGCCGCGCTCGGCCTCCCGATCACCTGACCCGAAAGCAAAGGGCCGGCACGTTTTCGGTGCCGGCCCTCCTCCCTACCCCGGGCTTCACTGCGCGGTACCGCCACGCTAATGAACCGCGCCCGATTCCGGTGGCCCCCGCTTTCAGGGGCCCGATCACCCACGCGGGACCGGCGTGTTCTGCCGAGCCGCGATCCACCACCGCCCGTCCTCCTTGGTGAGCACATACAACGCGACCATCGCCGCCTCCACATCGATCGGTTCCCCCGCGGCGGTAACCGCCCGCGCGGCCTTGTGCGCAATGGCCACATCCGGCCGCAGGAACGCGATATCGGTCACCTCGTACCGCACATACTCATCCTTCAAGAACCCGGCCAACCCGACCCTGGACGCCTCGAGCACCACATCCCGCCCCCGCATCAGCGCCCCGACCGCGTTCCCCACCACCGCGTTCCGGGCGACATCCTTGACCAGCAATTCGGCGTCGTTGGTATTCATGGCGGTTTCCACGGTCGCGATCACCGCTTCGATCGCCGTCCGGTCCGCGGCGTGATCCACACTGCCGTCCGCGATAACGGGCGCTTCCACATCATGTGCACTCATGAAGATCATCTTCGACCCTCAACATTGGTTGAGGTCAAGATCGCGCCGCCGACCAGTGGCACACGTCTCGATACGAGATGCACAGAGCCCCTCGGGATGGATTCCCGAGGGGCCCTGGACGTTCGACGATCGGTTACAGGTCGGCGATGGCGGCCAGCGGGGGTGTGCGGGCGGCCCGGATGGCGGGCCACAGGGCGGCCAGCACGCCGACGAAGCCGGAGGCCAGCAGCATCAGGACGATCTGGGCCCAGGGGACGGCGATGGTCGCGATGCCGAGATCCTTCAGGGTGCTGAGGAATCCGAGGCCCAGACCGATGCCGAGGATGACGCCGACCACCGCACCGAAGATGGCGATCAGCATGGACTCCAGGTAGATGCTGCGGCGAACCTGCGGGCGTTGCATGCCGACCGCCCGCAGCATGCCGATCTCGCGGCGGCGTTCCACCACCGACAGGGCCAGGGTGTTGACGATGCCGAGGATGGCGATCACCACCGCCAGCGCGAGCAGGCCGTAGAGGATGGCGAGCAGGGTGTCGATCTGCTTGCCCTGCGCGCCCTTGAAATCCTCACGGTCCTGGACCTGGACGATGACGTACTGCTCGGTGGCCTTCTCCAGGTTGGTGCGCATGGCGGGCAGGTCGGCGCCCGGCTGGGCGGCGACCAGCACCAGGAAACTGCTCTGGTAGCTGACCGGCACCGTCCTCCCGTACAGGGACATGGAGGTGACCAGGTTCTGCAGCAGCTGGGTGTCCTTGTAGATGCCCGCCACCGTGACCGGGAACTTGCGGTAGTCCAGGCTGGTGATGTCGACGCTGTCGCCGAGCTTCCAACCATGGTCGGCGGCAAAGGTTTCCGACACCATGATGTCGTCGCCGCCGAGCTGGTCGGTGCCCTCCCGCATGGTGTAGTCGAGCACCTTGGTCATCGGACCCTCGGGCGCGGTGCCCAGCACCTGCTTGCCGTCGACCTTCAGCGCGACGCCGTGGAAGGCCACCACATCCTTGACCTGCGGCACCTGCTTGATGGTGTCGGTGGCGGCCAGCGGGACGCCGATCAGGCCGCCGGGCGGGCCCGCCAGCATGTAGTCGGCCTTCACACCGTGGTCGACCAGTTCACTGATGCTCGCCTTGGCCGAGGAACCGAGCATGCCGATGGCCGACACCAGCATCAAGCCCAGCGTCAACGCGAACGCGGTCGCCGCGGTCCGGCGCGGATTGCGAATCGCGTTGTTGCGCGCCATCCGTCCGACCGGACCGAACGGCCGGGTCAGCACCCCGAGCCCCGCCACCACCGGCCGCGACAACGCCGGCGACGCGAACAACACTGCCAGAATCAAAGCGGCGGCGCCGATCCCGACCACCGAGGCCGCGCTCCCGCCGGTACCGCGCGCGCCCAGCACCACCAGCACCACACCGGCCACCGCGAGCAGCGCACCCACGATGGTCCGCAGCCGCAGCGACTCACCGGCCGAATTGGACTCCGAGCGCATGGCCTCCACCGGCGGCACCTTGGCCGCCCGCCGCGCGGGCGCGTACGCGCTGAGCACCGTCACGAGGGTGCCGACGCCGATCGCCACCATCACGGTGCGCGGCTCGAGCGACATGGTCCCGGTAGGCAGGCCCAGCTTGAAAGCGTTGAGCAGCCCGGACAATCCGAACGCCAGCCCGACGCCCGCGGCGAGACCCAGTGCGCTGCCGATCAATCCGACGATCAGCGACTCCCCCACCACCGACCGCGAGATCTGCCGTCGGCTCGCGCCGACCGCCCGCAGCAGCGCCAGCTCCCGCAGCCGCTGCGCCACCAGCATGGAGAAGGTGTTGTAGATGATGAACGTGCCCACCAGCAGCGCGATCGACCCGAACGCCAGCAGGAAGTAGTTGATGAACTTGAGCGCGTTGCCCAGCTGCGCCTTGAAGTCCGCGCGCACCTGGTCGGCATCCTGCACCTTGTATTCGGGCAGGGCGTCCTTGATCCGATCACGCAGATCATCGGCCTTCACCCGGGCTGCGCGGCGATGTCCACCCACGCCACGTGCAACCCGTCGGTGAACAGCTGCCGCGCCTGCGTGTCCTCGAACAGGATCTGTACGAAGCCACCGGTATTCGAGCCGCTGATCTGGTAGATGCCCGACACCGTCACGTCGATATTGCCCTTGGACGGCACCAGCACCTGGGTGTGATCGCCGACCTTCAAACCGGCCCGGTCCGCGCCGCCATTGTTGATGGCGATCTCACCGGGCTTGGCGGGCGGTGTGCCGTCGATGTACTTCTCCGGCTCGGCCACCGACTTCTCCGGCGGCAGATACGACTGCCCGAAAGTCGGTGCGCCACCGGTCTGTACGGCGTGCCCGTCCTTCAGCAGCACCACCGGACCGTTGACGCTGGGCGCGACGGTCTTCACGCCGTCCATATGGGAAATCTTGGTCACCACGTCGTCGGGCACGCCGAGCGACTGCTGCCCCTTGGGCTGCACCCGCACGTCCACGCCCTTGGCCTGGCCGGCGAAGATGCCGTCAAAGGTGCTCTGCAGGGTGTCGGTGAAGATGAAAGACCCGGAGATGAAGGCGGTTCCGAGCACCACCGACAGCACCGTCAAGACAAGCCGCACCTTGTGCGCGGCGAGATTGCGCAAGGCGACCTTGCGCATCGGAGAGGCGGCCATCAGTGCTCGTCCTCCCCGAGCACCGTCTCCAGCGACTTCATCTTGTCGAGAATGGAATCCGCGGTGGGCTCCCGCAATTCGTCGACGATCCGGCCGTCGGCGAGGAACACGACCCGGTCGGCGTGCGAGGCGGCGCGCGGATCGTGGGTCACGATCACCACCGTCTGCCCGAACTCGTCGACCGCGGCGCGCAGGATACTGAGCACCTCGCCGGAGGAGTGCGAGTCCAGGTTGCCGGTCGGCTCGTCACCGAAGATGATGTCGGGCTTGCCGGCCAGCGCACGGGCGCACGCGACTCGCTGCTGCTGGCCGCCGGACAGTTCGGCGGGCCGGTGGGTGAGGCGATCGCCCAGGCCGAGGCGCTTGACCACGGTCGAGAGCCATTCCTCGTCGGCCTTGCGGCCCGCGATGTCCAGCGGCAACGTGATGTTCTCCAGCGCGGTCAGGGTGGGGACCAGGTTGAACGCCTGGAAGACGAAGCCGATGCGATCGCGGCGCAGGTTGGTCATCTGCTTGTCCGAGAGCCGGGTCAGATCGGTGTCACCGATGTGGACCGTGCCCGCGGTGGCGGCGTCGAGACCGGCCAGGCAGTGCATGAGCGTCGACTTGCCGGAGCCCGAGGGCCCCATGATCGCGGTGAATTCCCCCCTCGCGAACTCGGCCGAAACCCCGGCGAGCGCGCGGACCTGTGTATCGCCGGAGCCGTAGATCTTCACAAGATCGGTCGCACGAGCCGCGACCGTGTCGGTGCCTGTGTCGAGAGTGACGGATTCCGAGACGTTCGAAGTCATGTTGTCCAGTGTGTAGAGATTCGCGGACGGATGCCATCCGGGATGTCCCTGATGACGTGGTCCTCACACATTCCACACAAACAGCCCGGTCAGGCCGGGTCTCAATTGACGGGTGCGGACCGCCACCACTCGAGCAACTGGTCGTCGGTGGCCAGGAAGCCGGTGCTGTACATCAGGAAGGCGGGCTGCTCGGCGTCGGCGTGCTTGCCGTCCGGCTTCTTGCCCGCCGGCTTCCGGCCGTCCTGGGCGTGGAATTCGGTCACCAACCGGGGGCGCAGCAGCGCGCTGTCGTTGATCCGGTAGTTGGTGTACACGTTTCCGTGGACCTTGACGTCGGAGCGGCTGTAGCCCGGGAGCGCGGCGATCGCCGCCTCGGCGTCGGCGGCCGAGCGGTACATGACGAACCGGTAGGCCGGATGGCCGACGCCGCCCGCGCAGTTCCACGCCACCTCCCACTCCCCCAGGTCGGGATCGCCGGATCCGGTGTCGGGCGGCGGCGTGGACCGCGCATAGCTGGTGCAGGCCGCGCCCTGGTAGCCGATGCCGGAACTGGTGTCGGAGTTCGGGTCGGCCTGCGGCAGCATCTGCGGGAACCGCTCGCTGAGCTGCTGGGCGGCCGCGCCCGCGTGCTCGGGGACACCGGCGGGCTCGGTCACCTCGGTCGGGGCCGGCTCTTCCTCGGTGCTGGGAACCGGCGCCTCGGTGGTGGTCGCGGGACCGTTCGAGGTGGACGTCCGATCCAGCACGGCCAGACAACCCGCGATCCCCACCAGCGGCAACACCACGACCGCGGCGGCGCCCAGCAGGCAGCCCCGCAGCCGGGAACGCTTCTTGCGCGGCCGGGGCGGGGGCGGCGGCACCGGCTGCCGCGGCGGGGGCACCGGCGCCTGCGCGGTGTATTGCATGGTCGGCGACAGCCGGGCTCCGGGAACGGAATTCGGGTCGACGCCGCCGGCGGCGTTCAGGACGGCCGTCGCGGCGGGACCGGATTGCCGTGGACCCGAAGGCGATCCACCGGCATACGGCGTCACGATCTGGGTCGCGCCCGCCGGATTCTCCAGCGCCTGCTGCGCGGCGGCGGCGAAATCACCGCACGAATCGAACCGGCCCTCCGGGTGTTTCGCGAGCGCCCGGGCCAGCACCGCGTCCAATGCCGAGGGCAGCCCGGCCCGCAGCGCGCTGACCGGCGGCGGCGCCTGATTGAGGTGACCGTGAATGATGCCGACCGGATGTTCCGCGTCGAACGGCACATTCCCGGTCAGCAGCCGGAACAGGGTGCAGGCCAGCGAATACTGATCCGATCGCGAATCCAGCGGCTGCCCCGAAAGCTGTTCGGGCGAGGCGTAGGTCAGCGTCGCGGTGAACGAGCCGGTCTGGGTGAGCTTGGAGGCGTCGTCACGCAGGCGGGCGATACCGAAGTCCGCCAGGAAGACCCGTTCCTCGCCGTCCACCCGTTCGAGGAGAATGTTGGCGGGCTTCACATCCCGGTGCAGCACCCCGCGGCGATGCGCGAAATCCAGTGCCCGCGCGGTCTCGGTGATGATCCGGAGCGCCTCACGCGGCGGCAGATTCGCCGGCTCCAGCCGCGAGGCGTCGGGACCGTCGACATACCGCATGGCGATCCACGGCTGCGCGTCGTCGATGCCCCGGTCGTAGATCGGCACGATGTTCGGGTGGTCGAGCCGCGCGATCAGATCACCCTCACGCTCGAACCGCCCGCGGATCTCGGCGTCGCCGAAGAGGTCCCGGCCCAGCAGCTTGAGCGCGATCAGCCGGGGCAGGCGCGGGTGCCGGGCCAGATACACCGACCCCATGCCGCCGCGGCCGAGTTCCCGTTCGATCTCGTACCCGGCGAACAACTCCCCGCTACGCAGCACAAAGACCCTTTCCGTATTTTCTGCCTCCGCTTCGCTCCGGCGGGTTCGGCGTGCGCGACCCTAGCGGGCGGCGGCAAGGGTTTCGAATTGTCGAGGTCAGCTCAGGCGATGGGGGCGCTCTTCCACCATTTCAGGACCGCGTCCATGTCACCGGTGATGCCGTCGGTGTACATCAGGTACTGGGTGCGGCCGGCGTCGGTGAAGGCGGTGACCAGGCGTGGATGACTGTCACCGGTGAGCTGGTAGTTGGTGTAGGTCTTGCCGCCGTTGACGTCGTGCGAGGTGGTGTCGGGGCTCAGACCGCTCAGCACCGACTGCACGGTGGCCGACGAGGAGTAGGCGAAGATGCGGTAGAAGGGGTCGTTGTTCTCGGCGCCGCCGTAGCAACGCCACTGCACCTTCCAGTCCCCGAATTCCGGGGTGCCGTCGGTCGCGTCGGCGGACACCGGGGAATCGGCCACCCAGCAGGTCGCGCCGTTGAGGCCCTTGCCGCCGGTCTTGGTGGCGGGCAACAGCTTCGGGAACTCCTTCGCCGCCACCGACCAGTCGATGGCCTTGTTGCTCGCGGGCGCGCCGTCCGGCACGGTGGGCACGACGCTCGGCGACCCCATCTTGTTACCGCTCGACTTGCTCCCCGCCGCCGCGATCACCGCGATCACCACGATCAGCAGCACCACCGCCGCCACCGCGATGCCGATGATCAGCCCGGTATTGGACTTCTTCGGCGGCGCCGGCCGATGCACCCCGGCCGGCGGACGCGGCTGTTGCTGCCCCTGCGCCGGGTACGGATAGGACGGCGGCTGCGGGTACTGATTGGTCCCGCGCCCGGTGTAATTGCCGGTCACCGGCTTGGGCGGAACCGGATTGACCTGTGTCGGAGCCGGATACGGCACGGCCGGGGTCGGCGGCGTGGTCTGCGGGCGGCGCGGTCGGCATGGGCGCGCCGGTGACCGGCATACCGGTCTGCATCTGACCGCCGGTGTGCATGGGCGCACCCGTGTGCATCGGCCCGCCGGTCGGCATCGCCCCACCGGTGTACATCGGCATCCCGGTCTGCATGCCGCCACCGGTCATCGGAGCGACCGGAGCCGGTCCCCCGGTGTAGGGCATGACCGGCATCGGCGGCGCGGTCCGCTGCACCAGCGGCAGCGCGGGTGCGCTCGGGTTGGCGAGGGCGCTGCGGGCGGCGGCCGCGAAGTCGCTGCAACTGGCGAACCGGTCCTCCGGCCGCTTGGCCATCGCCTTGCCGATCACCAGGTCCAGGCTCGGCGGCAGGCCCTGGCGCGCGCTGCTCAACGGCGGCGGCGGATTCTGCAGATGCCCCTGGATCACCGCGGCCGGGTTGGTGGCCGAGAACGGGCCCGACCCGGTGAACAGCCAGAACAGCGTGCACGCCAGCGAATACTGGTCCGAACGGCCGTCCAGGGCCGAGCCGGTCAGCTGCTCCGGCGAGGCGTAGGCCAGGGTGGCGGTGAACGTTCCGGTCTGGGTGAGGTGACCGCTGTCGTCGCGCAGCCGCGCGATGCCGAAGTCGGTCAGATACACCCGCTCGCCCTTACCGCCGGTGGAGCGGGCCAGCAGGATATTGGCCGGCTTCACGTCCCGGTGCAGCACCTCGTTGCGGTGCGCGTAGTCGAGGGCGTCGGCCATCTCGGCGACGATCTGCACGGCCCGCTCGGGCGGCAGGGTCTGCGGATTCACGCTGGCGGCGTCGATGCCGTCGATGTACTGCATGGAGATCCACAGCTGACCGTCCTCGAGCCCGCGGTCGTAGACGGTGACGATATTGTGGTGGTCCAGCTGGGCGACCAGGTCGGCCTCGCGTTCGAAGCGGGCCCGGACCTCCTTGTCGAAGACCATCTCCCGATTCAGCAGCTTCAGCGCCGTCAAACGGGGCAGCCGCGGGTGCTTGGCCAGATACACCGACCCCATACCGCCCCGGCCGAGCTGCCGCTCGATGACATATTCAGCAAAAACGTCACCGTTGGACAGCATGACGATCTCCCACTTCCCACTCCGCGAGCCGGGACCCACCAGCGCGCGAGGTACCACAGACGATCGGCGTGATCGTGTACGGGCCGATCCGGAAAACACCGAAACTGTAGCCGATGCGACCCGCGCCCCGCGCCGGGCCGGGCGCGCCGCGCGAACCTGCAGCGTTCGCCTGCAACGGTATTCACCTCCAGTGATCGTCCGGGCATCGGAATTCCTACCGGACTATCTACGCACGGCCCGCTAACGCAACACTCAACGTTTGCTTATAGCGGCCACCGACCCGCCCTGGGGTGTCGGGGGTCGGGGATACGCTGGGCGTATGCGCATTGGAGCTCACGTCCGAATGGACAGCGACCCGATCGGCTTCGGTGAGACGCTGGGGGCCGAGGTCATCCAGATGTTCGTGGTCGATCCACAGAGCTGGGACAAGCCCAAACCCCACCTGCTGACCGAGGAGATCAAGGCCAGCGACATCGACGTCGTGGTGCACTCGTCCTATCAGATCAATGTGGCCAGCCTGAACAACCGGCTGCGCATGCCCTCGCGCAACGCGGTGGCGCAGCAGGCCAAGGCGGCCGCCGAACTGGGGGCGTTCGGGCTGGTCGTGCACGGCGGGCACGTCCGCTCCGACGAGGAGATGGCGGAGGGATTCGTCAACTGGCGCAAATTGTTCCAGCGCCCAGGAGGACAAGGGCGGCTTCGCGGTGCCCATCCTGATCGAGAACACCGCCGGCGGGAACCACGCCATGGCACGGTATTTCGACGATATCGGGCGGCTGTGGGACGCGGTCGGCGAGTTCGGGGCCGGATTCTGCCTGGACACCTGCCACGCCTGGGCGGGCGGTGAGGAACTGGTCGGCATCGTGGAGCGGATCAAGGCGATCACCGGGCGCATCGACCTGGTGCACCTGAACTCCTCGCGCGACGCCTTCGACTCCGGGGGCCGACCGGCACGCCAATTTCGCCGACGGCACCATCGATCCGCAGCTGCTGGCGGAGGTGTGCCGCACCGCCGACGCGCCGGTGATTCTGGAAACCCCCGCAGACGGGGTCGCCGACGATCTGAAGTATCTGCGCGAACACCTCGGCTGAGACCTTTCGATCCGGCTGATCCTGAACCTGTTTCGGCGGCCGCCCCGATGGTGTCCTGGTCATGGCTCGAATCCGGGCCGGGACCCATCGGGCGAAAGGCATTGCATGTCCGTCGATTACACAGCCGTCGATTACGCAACTTCCACCCCTACTGTCGTGCAGCTGGGCAGCAAGATCGGCGCGCGCATCGACGGCGTCCGCATCGGCGGCGACCTGGACTCGGTGACCGTGCAGGCGATCCAGGACGCGCTGCACAAGCACAAGGTGATCTTCTTCCGCGGCCAGGAACACCTCACCGAGGACGGCCAGTACGAGTTCGCGCAGCTGCTGGGCACACCCACCACCCCGCACCCGACCGTCACCTCCAAGGGCGTCAAGACGCTGCCCATCGACTCCGAGTACGGCCGCGCCAACAGCTGGCACACCGATGTCACCTTCGTGGACCGGGTTCCGAAGGCGTCCATCCTTCGCGCGGTGCACCTGCCGCCCTACGGCGGCTCCACCACCTGGGCCTCCACCGTGGCCGCCTACGAATCGCTGCCCGCACCGCTGCGTGCGCTGGTGGAGAACCTGCGCGCCCGCCACACCAACGCCTACGACTACGCCGCCGACCGGACCGAGGTGGCGCGCGGCGAGAACGCCGAGGTGACCGCGAACATCAAGGCCTACCGCGAGGAATTCGAGTCCAGCTACTACGAGACCGAGCACCCGGTGGTGCGCGTGCACCCGGTGACCGGCGAACGCGCCCTGCTGCTCGGCCACTTCGTGAAGAACTTCGCCGGCTTCTCCGCCGCCGAATCCCAGGCCTTGTTCCAGTTGCTCCAGAACCGCGTCACCCGTCTGGAAAACACCACCCGCTGGAACTGGCAGCTCGGCGATGTCGCAATCTGGGACAACCGCGCCACCCAGCACTACGCCATCGACGACTACGACGGTCAGCCCCGCCGCCTGACCCGCATCACCCTGGCCGGCGACGTCCCGGTCGACATCCACGGCAACCCGAGCACCATCATCACCGGTAACGCCGAGCACTACTCGATCATCGAAGAGGTCTCCGCTCGCGCCGCCTGAATTCCGGCGCGGACCACCGCGCTTCGGGCCCTGGTGTGTGCTGCACCATAATGGTTCGCGGCCCGTCTCGTTCTGGACTGAGCGGAGCGGGGGAGCGAAGCGGAGGAGCGGAGGGAGGGAAGAACGAGACCTCCAGGGCCGCGAACCCGCCCGGAGCGCAGCGGAGGGCAAATTGGACACAGAGATTCGGCCGCTCGACGGCGTTCGGGTTCTGGAACTGGGTAACTACGTGGCCGCGCCGACGGCCGGGCGGATACTCGGGGACTTCGGGGCCGAGGTGATCAAGGTCGAGCGGCCCGAAACCGGGGACGAGCTGCGCAATTGGCGGTTGTACGGCGGGGACACCTCGATGCTGTACCGGACCGTCAATCGGAACAAGAAGTCGATCACGCTGGATCTGCGTACCGAGGCGGGGCGGCGGATCGTGCTGGAGCTGATCGGCAAATGCGATGTGCTGCTGGAGAACTTCCGGCCCGGGATGCTCGAGAAGTGGGGGCTCGGGCCCGAGGTCTTGAACGCCGCCAATCCGGATCTGGTGATCACGCGGATCTCCGCGTACGGGCAGACCGGTCCGCTCTCGCAGCGGCCCGGCTTCGCGGCGGTGGCCGAAGCGGTCGGCGGATTGCGGGAACTCGTGGGCGATCCGGATCGACCGCCGGTGCGGGTCGGGGTGTCCATCGGCGATTCCATCGCGGGGATCTACGCCGCCTTCGGCACCGTGATGGCCTTGTTCCAGCGCGAACGGGTGCGGCCGGTGCCGTTGGAGCAGCGCATCATCGACGTCGCGTTGAACGAATCGATTCTGTCGGTGATGGAGTCGCTGGTGCCCGACTACCTCGCCTACGGCATCAACCGGGAGCGGGTCGGCGGGCGGATGGAGGGCATCGCGCCCAGCAACGCCTACCCGACCAGCGACGGCTACAGCATCATCATCGGCGGCAACGGCGACGCCATCTTCCAGCGCTACATGCAGGTGATCGACCGGCCCGACCTCGCCGCCGACCCGGAGCTGGCGGACAACGCGGGACGCTGGCGGCATCGCGATCGGCTCGACGCCTCGATCGCCGAATGGACGCGACTGCGCACCCGCGACGAGGCCCTGAAAGTGCTGGAGGCGGCCGCGATTCCGTGCGGGCCCATCTACACCGCCGCCGACATCGTCACCGATGAGCAGTACAAGGCGCGCAACATGATCCAGCCCTTCCGGGTGGACGTGGGCGAAGCGGAGCCCAAGGAGGTCGGGTTCCCCGGCATCGTCCCCGTCATCGGCGGCCAGTCGCTGCCCGTCCGCAATGTCGGACCGGACCTGGGCGAGCACACCCGTGAAGTGCTGTCCGGACTGCTCGGCATGTCCGCGGCCGACATCGATGCCCTGGAGGCGAACTCATGACCCTGCGGGACGTCACGCTGCGCGACGGATTGCAGCTCACCGGCAAGGTGCTGCCCACCGAACGCAAGGTCCAGATCGCCCGGCAGCTGCTGGCCGCGGGGGTGCCGGAACTGGAGATCGGCTCCATGGCCCGCCCGGATCTGGTGCCGCCCATGGCCAATACCCTCGAACTGGTCGCGCAGCTGACCCCCGAGGAGCTGGAACGCTGCTGGGTGTGGGTGGCCACGCCGCGGCACGTCGCCAAGGCCGCCGAGGCCGGGGTGCGCAATTTCCAGTACTGCTTCTCGGTGTCGGACGCGCACAACAAGGCCAATATCGGCCGCACCACCGAGGACAGCGTGGCGGCCATGCCGGAGGCGGTGCGGCTCGCGGCGGAGGCGGGCGGGCGCATCCAGCTCTGCCTGGCAACGGCTTTCACCTGCCCGTTCGACGGGCCGGTGGATCCCGCGCGGGTGCTGGCGATCGCGGCCGACCCCCGGACGGCGGGATCCTCGGACATCGTGATCGCCGATACCCTCGGGCAGGCGCATCCGGGGCAGGTCGGCGCGCTGGTGGCCGCGATGGCCGCGACCGCGCGCTGGGGTAATCCGGAGCACCGCATCGTCTTCCACGGACACGACACCTGGGGCATGGGGGTGGCGAATTCGCTGGCGGCGCTGGCCGCCGGGGCGGACGTGGTGGACGGCTCCCTGGGCGGGCTGGGTGGCTGCCCGTTCGCGCCGGGGGCGTCGGGGAATACCTCGAGTGAGGACCTGTTGTTCGCGACCCGGCCGGAATGGTTCACGCCGTCCTTATTGTCTGATCTGGTGCAGATGTCCGATGATTTGCTGAAAGAACTCGGCGAGCCCAATCGATCGCGGACGATTGAAGGCGCAAAGTCTGAAACCACAGCATTTGAATGGACAATTGCCAGCCGGAAATGATTCGCGGGAAATTAGCTGCCGTGTGCGTCGGCGCGGATCTTGAGCAGAATCAGACCCGCGGTACAGGCCAGGATCAGGCCCGCGACGGTGATCTCGACCCGTAGTCCGGCAATACCGCGAATGGCGCCGGTCAGACCGCCGAGGAAGAACAGCCAGGCGGCGATGCGGGCCGGCAGCGCCGGTATCCGCATCGTCGGAGGGGCCGCAGGCTCTCCGGCGCGCGCCGGCGCGCGCAGCGGAGATGTCGAGAATGCACCCATCATCCACTCCTCGGTGACGCCCACCGGGTTCGCGAATCTTCGGCGCGCCCCTCGGCTAATTTCGAGCGTCTCGTGTGTAACTTTGGACACACATTACGACGCGGCTACGGAAAGTCCATGCGACACGTGAGCGAAACGCGCTGACTTTACTAATTCGAAATATGAATCACCGCTGTTTGAGATATTTTCGAGGCTTTCCGAATGGCCGTGCGCGGCCGCCTTTTAGAACCGACCACCCGCCTGGCCGATGCCCATCGGCTCCGTTAGGGTGAGCCCACTCGATACGAATCAGGAGCGATACCCATGGACGGCAGCAACGCCGGCGCGGACGACCGCGCGGTCACCCCGCTGCGTCACCTGCCCAAGCCCGTGGTGGGTGCCGCGGGCGCGGTGGGCGTGGTGTCGGCCGGGCTCATCCTGCTCGGCGCGTGCGGCCTCGGCCACAGCGACACCTATGTCTCTCCCCCGCCGCTGAACGCCGATCTGCAAGCGGCCCCGGCGAGTTCGACCAAGGCCGGCGTCAGCGCCACCCCCGCGATCGTCATCCCGCCCTCGCCCACCTGGCGGGTGGCCGCCGACCAGCCGTCGCGGCGCGCCCCTATCTCCACCGTCACCGCCACGTCGGAGGACCCGGCCGCCGACCCGAGCGGCTCGCGCCCCTCCTCGGCCCGCCCGACCACCACCACCACGCGTCCGGCCACCACCGAAACCACCCGGCCGACAACGGAATCCCCGCGCACGACCACCGACGCCCCGGTAACCACCCGTCTGGACCCGACCACCGTCGCGCCCACCGATCACGCTGCCGCCGACACGTCCGACAACTGACGCCCGGCCGCACCGGGAGTCACGGCATCCGAATCGCGCTCGGCGAGGTGCCCCGAATTGCGTTGCCGACCTTGCCCACCGGAGGGCGACGTGCGCGGATCCTCCGACCCGTCGACCTGCCGACATGACCGTGCGGCGGTCGTCCGAGGGCCTCTACCAGTCGCCGTCCTCGACCGGCTTGCCCTGCTTGTCACCGAGGTGATGCACCTGGCCGGGGGTCGGAGGCTGCCAGGGTTCGTGGTCGTCGCCGAGCCAGTCGCCGACCGGGACCACGTTCGCGAGCGGGTCGGCGGGGGCGAGATCGGTTGCGTCCGAATCGAAATAGTCGAACCAGGGTAGGTTCGCGGCGGTGTAGGCCGCGCGATCCACCGGCGACGGGGGCGCGGCTTCGCCGGTGATGCGCCGCCAGTCGGGCGGGGTGACCAGGTGGACGAAAACGCGGCCGGCGCGCTCGGCGGACCACTCCGCCAGGGGGCGTTCGTCTTGGTAGATCTCCTGCCGCATGGTGCCGCCGACGCCCAGGCCCAGGGCGCCGGCCTGCCGCTTGCGGGGCAGGGAAGCGGAGGGATGACCGCCCGGCGCGGGCGGCGCCGCACCGAAGGCGGGAGCGGCCGGAGGCGGCATGGCGCCGGACGCGCCGGCGAGCCAGACATTGTCCGAACTCCCGTAGCGGGCCCGGGCCGCCTGCTCGCGGCGTTCCTCCTCCGCCTTGCGCCAGCGGGCCAGTTCGAGGTCGTTGAGCGCGAAGTTCTGGAGTTGAATGCCGCCCCAGGTCTCCTCCCCCGTGACCTGCCCCTCCACGGTCGCGCCCAATCCCAGTGGCACCGCGACGAATTGCCGGATGGTGCCCTTGCCGGAGTTGATGCCGTCGAGCCAGGGCTGCCGGGGCAGCACCACGTAGTTCTGCGGATCGCGGGCGAGCCGGTCACTCCACGGCTTGCCCGAGACCGCGCACACCTTGCCCACCCCGATCTGCAGCGCCGCGGGCTCCTTCGACGAGAACGACAGCCACATGGCCTCGCGCAGGTACATGGGCAGCATGACGCCCCCGCGCGCCGCCCACTCCGGCGGCACCGAGTCCGCGTAGTCCGCCACCCGGCGCACCGGGAACTCGCCGAGCCCGGGCGGCAGCGGATGGGTCCCCTGCTCGGGCAGCCGCAGCGTGCGGATGAACCGCACCCCCACCTCGCCGGGCAACACCAGGGTGTTCCCGTCCAGCCGTACCGAGTCTCCTCCCATGCCCCGACCCTACGCCCGCCAATCCCTTCCCCGACACCGAAATTCCAGCTTCGCACCCCTGACCCGGCCGCCCCGAAGTGACCGAACGCGTGCGAGACGGGATCCGTTGCGCCCCTGTCGCCGAGACGATTCCGCCAACCAGCAGCACGCCGCCGACCTGGTTCCACGCCCCGGGCGCTGTCCGCGTCCCATCCCGCCGTGAACGCGAAACGCGCCCCGCTCGAAGTGCGAGCGGGGCGCGTTCGACTTGCCGGTGGTGGTCCGCCGAGGGCGTCTCAGAACTCCACGAGGTTGTACTCGCCGACGCGGTCGGTGAGGACCCGCAGGTGCTCCAGGTCGCTGCCCAGGGTGCGGGCGATAGCGGTCAGGCGGGCCACGTAGTGGCTCACCGGGTACTCGGTGGTGATGCCGATACCGCCGTGCATCTGGATCGACTCCTGCCCGATGTGCCGGGCCGAGCGTCCCACCTGCAGGCGCGCCCGCGAGGCCGCGACCTGATCGGCGGAGCCGTCGGCGACCGCCGCGGTCGCGTACAGGCTCATGGAGCGGGCCAGTTCCAGCGACACGTACATGTTCGCGGCCCGCTGGGTGAGGGTCTGGAACTTCGACAGCGTCACCCCGAACTGCTTGCGCGTCTTCAGGTAATCGGTGGTGAGGCGCATGGCCTCCTCCATCGCGCCCAGCGACTCCGCGCACAGGCTCGCCTGCGCGGCCACCTCGACCGCGGTCACCGCGGCCCGGGCGTCACCGCCGTCGCCGAGCAGTTCGGCTGCGGCGGAGGCGAAGTCGAGTTGCGCGCCGCGCCGCCCGTCGAAGGTGCGGAACGGGGTGCGGGTGAGCCCCTCGGCGTCGGCGGCGATCAGGAACAGTCCGACACCGCCGCCGGGCAGGGCGGCGCTGACCACCAGCTGATCGGCGCAGTCGCCGTGCGGGACGGGGTTCTTGACGCCGGTGAGCCGGTAGGTGTCACCGGCGAGGACCGCGGTGGTGGCCAATTCGGTTGCGGGCCACCGGGTGCCGGGCTCGTCGTGCGCGAAGGCCAGCAGCGTCTCGCCGCCGGCGAGCGCCGGGAGCACACGCTGCCGCTGCTCGGCGGTGCCGACGCGGGCGACCAGCCCGCCGGGCACCAGCACGGCGTCGAGGTAGGGTTCGGGCGCGTTGCGGCGGCCGATCTCCTCCATCACGACCATGGTCTCGACCGGTCCGGCGCCGACGCCGCCGTCCTCCTCGTCGAAAGCCAGTCCGAGGACGCCCAATTCGGCGAGCTGCCGCCAGACGTCGCGGTTCCAGCCGAGGTCGGTGTCGATGACCTTCAGTCGCGTTTCCGGGTCGTAGGCGCGGCCCAGCAGGTCCCGGACCGTATCGCGCAGCATGACCTGTTCATCGGTGAGTTCGAAATCCATGGCGGCAGCTCACAATCCGAGGATGGTGGAGGCGATGATGGTGCGCTGCACCTCGCTGGAGCCTCCGTAGATGGTGGTCTTGCGGTAGTTGAGGTACGCCGGGCCGCTGCGCTGCGCCCAGCCGGGCGAGGCGATGTCGCCAGTGTTCACCGGCAGCGCGTCCGGGCCCGCGATGTCCAGCAGCAGTTCGGTGGCGGCCTGCTGCAGCTCGGAACCGCGCAGCTTCAGCACCGAGGACGCCGGATTCGGCTTGCCGTCGGTGGAATTGGAGATCACCCGCATCAGGGTGAGCTCCAGCGCCAGCAGCTCGTTCTCGATCTCGGCCACCCGCGCCGCGAACACCGGGTCCTCGAGCAGCGTGCCCCGGCCCGAACGGATCTGCGCCGCATGCTCTTTCGCGACACCCAGCTTGACCTTGGTGCGGCCGACGCCGGTGATGCCGGTGCGCTCGTTGCCGAGCAGGAACTTGGCGTAGGTCCAGCCCATGTTCTCCTCGCCGACCAGCTGGTCGGCCGGGACCCGGACGTTCTCGAAGAAGACCTCGTTGACCTCGTGGTGGCCGTCGATGAGCTTGATCGGGCGGATGGTGACGCCGGGGGTCTTCACGTCGAAGAGCAGCATCGAGATGCCGGCCTGCTTCTTGGCGTTCGGATCGGTGCGCACCAGGCAGAAGATCCAGTCGGCGTACTGGGCCAGGGTGGTCCAGATCTTCTGGCCGTTGACGATGTAGGAGTCGCCGTCGCGGACCGCGGTGGTGCGCAGCGAGGCCAGGTCGGAGCCGGCGTCGGGCTCGGAGAAGCCCTGGCACCACCAGATGTCGAGGTTGGCGGTGGGCGGCAGGAAGCGCGCCTTGAGCTCCTCGGAGCCGAACTGGGCGATGACCGGGCCGATCATCTGGGCGTTGAAGGTGAGCGGCTCCGGGACCGAGGCGAGCTGCATCTCGTCTTCCCAGATGTGCAGCTGCATGGGCGTGAAGTCGCGGCCACCCCACTGCACCGGCCATTTGGGCACGGCGAGGTGGTTCTCGTTGAGGATGCGGTGGGTGGTGACGATGTCATCGCGAGAGAGCTCGAGACCGTATTTCACGCGGTCACGGATCTCCGCCGGGATCTTGGTCCGGTAGAACTCACGCAGTTCGTCCCGGAATGTCACCTCATCGGGTGAAAGGGCCAGCTTCATTGCTTCTCCCGAGCGTCGCTGTGATGTCGTCATCAAACCTACCCCCCGGTAATGATCGGTTTATCACCCGGATCACACCCACTCGACGGCTCGGCGGCGCGGCCCGCACCTCCAGCTGGTACGTTGCCGGAGAATCCGATACCGCGATTTTCGCGCCGTCGGGCTGTCCCAGCTCGGCGAGAATCACGACCACGCAGGAGCAGCCAGAGTGAACGGCAGCACGCTTTTCCGGCGCACCGCGGCAATCGCCGCGCTGACCACCGCCGCGACCCTGGGCGCTTCCACGGCCACCGCCGATCAGCCCAAGTCGCCGGCCGAGACCGGGATCGAGCAGCTCGCCCAGGCCGTCGCGGACAACACCGCGACCGATTTCGACCGGGCCGCGGCCAAGACCGCCGTCGCCGACATCGCCAAGGCCGCCCAGCTGGTCGCCGCCGCCAAGCTCGAGAACGTCCAGTTCACGCCGTTCTCCTACCTGGCCCCCACCCTCGGCTGCGGCTTCAACATGCCGTTCAGCCTCACCTCGGCCACCGCCGTCACCGGCTTCGCCGCACCCAACGCCTCGGTCTCGCTGCCCGCGGGCAACATCAGCTTCCAGGTGATGGCCCAGCAGAACGGCTTCCCGCTCAGCTCCGGCCTGACGGTCGCCTGGCTGAACGTGAACAACGGCCGCAGCGGCATCACCGCCCTCGACGATCACACCGAATACAACCTGCCGACCCTGTCCAAGACCGTCGACGCCGGCGCGGGCACCGTCATCGCCTCCCTCTGGGGCACCATCGACTACCCGTCGGCCCGCTGCGTCGTTCTGCCGACCGTCGGCCTGTCCACGGTCCCCGACGCCCCCGCTCCCCAGGCCACCCCGGCGGCCCCGGACGCGTCCGGCGCGACCCCCTCGAGTGTCCCGGCGACTCCCGCCGCCCCGACCACTCCCGCGCAGGCTCCGAACGCCGACAACTCCGGCTCCGGCGCTCCCGCCACCACCGCCCCGGCGGCTCCGGCGGAGACCCCCGGCAACTGACGCTCGGCGTCACCCCCGCGAAAACACAACGCCCGCATCCATTCCGGATGCGGGCGTCGGTCGTTCAGGCCTCGGTCAGAAGCGCGGCTTGCGCCGGTGCTGATCCGGGCGCTTGCCCTCGCGGCGCGGGGCACGGCTCATCGAGCGGGAGCCGGGCGCGCCGGCGTCCAGCTGCAATTCGATGAGCTGACCGCTGATCCGGGTGCGGCTCAACGCGTTCAGCGTCTCGTTGGACAGGTCGGCGGGCAGTTCCACCAGCGAGTGGTCCGGGCGGATGCTGATGTGCCCGAAGTCGCTGCGGCGCAGGCCGCCCTCGTTGGCGATGGCGCCGACGATCGCGCCGGGCGCGACCTTGTGCCGCTTGCCGACCGAGATGCGGTAGGTGACCAGTTCCGCGCCGGTCTGGCGGTGCCGCGACGGGCCGCTGGGCTCGCGGCGCTCGCGCGGACCACGATCCGGTCGTGGTCGTCGAAGGACCGCGGTGCGCGTTCGCGACGCTCGCGCGGCGCGGGCTCCGGGTCGGGCTCCATGAAGAAGTTGTCGCCGTCGTGGCCGCCGACCGCCAGCGCCGCCGCGATGTCCACCAGCGGAATGTTGTGCTCCCGCTCGTAGTCCTCGATGAGCTTGCGGAACAGCGACAGCTTGTCCGAGGACAGGCTATCGGTGATCGCGTCGTGGAACTTGCTGACGCGCTGGGCGTTCACGTCCTCGACGCTGGGCAGCTGCATCTCGCTGACCTGCTGGCGGGTGGCGCGCTCGATGGCGTCGAGCAGGCGACGCTCACGCGGAGCCACGAACAGCAGCGCGGTACCGGTGCGGCCCGCGCGGCCGGTGCGGCCGATGCGGTGCACGTAGGACTCGGTGTCGTGCGGGATGTCGTAGTTGACGACGTGCGAGATGCGTTCCACGTCCAGGCCGCGGGCGGCGACGTCGGTGGCGACCAGGATGTCGAGCACGCCCGACTTGAGCTGGCCGATGGTGCGCTCACGCTGCGCCTGCGCGATGTCACCGTTGATGGCGGCCGCGGAATACCCACGCGCGCGCAGCTTCTCGGCCAGCTCCTCGGTGGCCTGCTTGGTGCGCACGAACATGATGATGGCCTCGAAAGGCTCCACCTCGAGGATGCGGGTCAGCGCGTCCAGCTTGCGCTGATGCGACACCTGCACCCAGCGCTGGGTGATGTTGGTGTTGGTCGAGGTCTTGGTCTTGACCGTGATCTCGACCGGATCCTTCAGGTACTGCTTGGAGATCTTGCGGATCACCGTCGGCATGGTCGCCGAGAACAACGCGACCTGCTTCTGCTCGGGCGTGTCGCGCAGGATGCGCTCGACGTCCTCCTGGAAGCCCATCTTGAGCATCTCGTCGGCCTCGTCGAGCACCAGGTACTGCAGCTCCGACAGGTCGAGCGTGCCGCGCTCCAGGTGATCGATGACGCGACCCGGGGTGCCGACCACCACCTGGGCGCCGCGCCGCAGCCCCGACAGCTGCACCGCGTAGTTCTGACCGCCGTAGATCGGGAGCACATGCGTTCCGGGCATATGGGTGGCGTACCGGCCGAACGCCTCCGCAACCTGGATCGCCAGCTCACGAGTGGGGGCCAGCACCAACGCCTTCGGCGCCTTGCCCGCCCCGTGCATGCCCTGCAGCACCGGGATGGCGAAGGCCGCCGTCTTACCGGTACCGGTCTGGGCGAGACCCACCACGTCGTGCCCCGCCAACAGCGGCGGAATCGTCGCCGCCTGGATGGGCGACGGCGATTCGTAGCCGACATCGGTGATGGCCCGCAGAATGCGGTCATCGAGGCCGAGATCGGCGAAGGACGGGCCGGAAACGTCCCTCTCGTCGTCAGTGGGAACGCTGTCGGCCGGTGAGGTGCTCATTGCCATGGATTTTACTGCCTGCTAGCTGCGGGGTTGACCATCGGGTGAATACCCTGGGGGTCGTGCAACCGGACAACCCGCCCGCGCCCGCCCTTCCGACCCCCTCGAGTTCGGTCTCCGGACTCGAAAATACCGAAGCCGCTCCCGTCCGGAACCATGTCGCCGGGACCCTGGCCACGGCAGATGCGTCCAGCTCGGGAGCCGTGGCGACGGCATTGCACGAACCCGCCGCGGCGGCCGGGCAGCCCGCGGAGACCGCGGCCGCGGGGTCCGTGGACGTGGCCGTCGTGCAGTTCGATCCCTACACCGACACCGTGGCCAATCTCACCGCCTTGCGTGCCGAGGTCAAAGCGGCCAGCGAACTCGGAGCGAAGGTGGTGGTCGCACCCGAGTACTCGATGTTCGCCACCAAGCGCCTGGACGAGCGGGTGCTGGCCGCCGCGGAACCGCTCACCGGACCGTTCGTCACCGGATTGCGTGGCCTGGCAGCCGAATTCGGCGTGCACGTGGTCGCCGGGGTGGTCGAATCCGGGGGTCCGGACCAGCCCGCCGGGCACGTCTACAACACCCTCGTAGCGGCCTCCCCCGACGCGGAATTCGCCGCGGTGTACCGAAAAGTTCATCTCTACGACGCTTTCGGTTCACGCGAATCCGACCTTCTGATTCCCGGCCCGCTCGACCAGTCCCAGACCTTCACCGTCGACGGCGTCGTGTTCGGCCTGCAGACCTGTTTCGACCTGCGATTCCCCGAAGGAATTCGCCGCCTGGCCGCCGCCGGCGCGCACGCCCTGCTGCTGCCCGCCCAGTGGATTCCCGGCCCCGGCAAGGTGGATCAGTGGACCACGCTGCTGCGCGCCCGGGCCATCGAGAACACCATGTACGTGGCCGCCGCCGACCAGGCCGCGCCCCGCGGCTCGGGCACCTCGATGATCATCTCCCCCACCGGCGCGGTGCTGGCCGAACTCGGCGACCAGCCGGGCATCGCCACCGCCCGCGTCGACCTGGACCAACTGCACGAGGTTCGGGCCACCAATCCCAGCCTGGCGCTGCGCCGATACACCATCGGCGGAGAATGAAAGAACACCAGAAGTTCGCGGCCCGGCTCGGTCTGGACTGCGGCTTGATAGACCTCCGCCTCGGAGCGGGGGAGCGAAGCGGAGGAGCGGAGGAGGGAAGACCGAGCTTGCAGGGCCGCGAACCCGCCCGGAGCGGAGCGGAGGGCAAATGTACACAGATCGGTGGGCTGCCGGGCGCGCGCTGGGTGGGGTGCTCGGGCACCTGCGCGCGGCGGATCCGCTGGTGCTGGGACTGCCCCGGGGCGGCGTGCCGGTCGCGGCGGCGGTGCGGGCGGAGATCGGCGGGGACCTCGATGTGCTGCTGGTGCGCAAGCTGGGCGTGCCGTGGCAGCCGGAGCTGGCCATGGGGGCCATCGGGGAAGACGACGTCCGGGTCCTCAATCACGACATCATGCGGCACACCGGGGTGACGCCCGAGCAGATCGCCGACATCGAGGTGCTCGAACGGGCCGAGCTGGAACGCCGGCGGCAGGTGCTGCGGGCCGGACAGCCGATCGCCCTCGAGGACCGGACCGTGGTGATCGTCGACGACGGCATGGCCACCGGCGCGACCGTGGCCGCCGGGTGCGCGATCGCGCGATTGCACGCACCCCGGCGGGTGGTGGTGGCGGTGCCGGTGTCCTCGATCGAAGCGCTGCACCGGATCCAGGCCGTCGCCGACGAGGTGGTGTGCCCGCTGGTGCCGCGCAACCTCGGCGGGGTGGGCGGCGCCTATCGCGACTTCCACCAACTCACCGACGCGGAAGTGGTGGCGCTGCTGCGACCCACCACTGTCCGCGACCCGGACGAGTGACCGACCCTCAGACCAGCGAGCGGACCTGCACGAAATCGACCACCTCGGCGGTGACCGCCGCGTGCGCGGGCTCGTGCAGCAGATCGTGGCCGGTGTCGGGGTAGGTGAGGAACCGCGCACCGACCTGATCGGACCAGGCCCGGACCGGTTCGATCGGCGCGCGCCGATCGTCGGCGCCGTGCATGATCAGCACCGGCAGGCCCTCGGGCAGCCGGGGACCCGGCCAGTCCGATTCGCTCTCGGTCGCCGCCGCCGCGCGCGAACGGGCCACGGCGGCACTCGCGCGCGAAACGGGTTGGGCCCGGCCGCGGGCGGACTTGGGTGACCTGCCCTCCAGCACGGCCTTGGGCGTCCCCGACAGGACGAGACCGGAGAAATCCCCCGGTTCCGCGTCCCGCAGCACCGCCAGCGCGGTGGCCGCGCCGAGCGAGTGCCCCATCAGGAACGGCGTGGAGTCGGAGCGTTCGTGCACCTGATCCAGGAACATGCGCGCGTCGGCGGCCAGTTCGTGAATGTTGCCGGGACGCTCCGGGTCTCCTTCGCTGAGACCGTGCCCGGAGGTGTCCAGGGCCCAGAGTTCGATTCCGTGGGCGGCCAGCGCCCGGGCAAACCGATGGTAGTGCGCGCTGTGCTGGCCGATCCCGGGCAGCAGAGCCAGGACGGCCTGCGCATGGTCGAGCTGCCACCGTCGGTAGTGAAGGCGGCCGCGAGCGCCCGCGAGGTAAAGCATCGGCAGATTGTGACAGAACGGAAGCGGTTACGGGGGTGCTCCGAACAGGCAACTGGTGAGTAATTACCGAAGTGCCCGAACCGGTCGGCCTCGACGGTCCCGCCGGACGACCCGCCCGACCCGGCCCACCGGCCGACACGCCGGGGTGGCGCGGCGATTTCTGGCGTCCGACCGGGCGCTCAGCCGACCCCGGCGGATCTGCCGCGCACGAGTCGCGTTGTCCCCCAACATCGCCCGCAAACGCGCGCTGACGTGGGCGGCTCGCGGTGCGGGCCGGCCGGTGCGCGGGCCCTACCTGGCGGCACAACGCGCCCGCCGCAGTCATTACGCTATGGCCGACTCGGCTCGTGACTACTCCCCGGCCGGGGGCGGGTGTCGGCGGAGGAGAGGCACAGGAGGGCCGCGATTGATGTTGTTCGGTGATCGTGTCGTGTGCAGCACCGGAGACCTGGTGGCGGCGGCGCGTTGTGAGTTCGCGCTGCTGCGCGCGCTCGATGCCGAACTGGGTCTGGTGACCCCGGCCGAGTTCCCGTCGCGCGCCGCGCTGCCGCGCACCCTCGACCCGGCCGTCGAACATCGCCTCGCCGATCTGCGCGACCGCCACGGCAACGCCGTGACCCGCATCCGCCTATCCCGGGCCGCCGCGGCCGCCCTCGGCGTGGCCACCCTCACGCCGGCCGACGCCGACCCGCTCGCGGGCCTCCCCGACGAGCATCCGTGCGCGCTGCGCCGCGACACCCCGGCGGCCACCGGCGAGGACACCCAGGAACAGGCGCTGGCCGAACTGCGCGAGGCGCACGAACAGACCGCGTCGGCCCTGCGCGGCGCGGCCGAGGCGGTCGCGGGGGCCGTGCTGTTCGACGGCGACTTCGTGGCGCGCTGCGATTTCCTGGTGCGCGATCACGCACCCGAAGGCCACGACTACATCGTGACCGGAATCGCCGGGCGGCGGGGCGGGGTGCCGACGCTGCTCGGGCTGGCCGCCGCCGCGGAGGCGCTGCGGTGCAACGGTTTCCGGGCCGCGACGCATGCGATCGTGTGGGAGGACGGGGTGGCGGTGACCCACCCGCTCGCCGACATGGCGGTCGTCTACCAGGCGCGGCGGGCGCGACTGAACCTCATCGTGGACACCAAACTCGGAGAGCTACTCCCCGTGCAGTGGGGGGATCGGCGCTTCCTGGCCTGCGGCCACTGCCCCACCTGCACGGCCGAACTGGAAGCCCGCCGGGACCTGCTCCTGGTGGCGGGCATGCGCCCGGCCACCCGCGCCCATCTGCGCGACGCCGGCATCACCACCCTGGACCGGCTCGCCGTGGCCGACGCCGCCGTCACCGGCATCCCGGCCGCCACCCTCACCACGCTGCGCCGCCAGGCCGAGGTCCAGATCCTGCGCGAACGCACCGGCCGCCCGGTGCACGGCCTCATCGACCCGGCCGCCCTCGCCGCCCTCGCCGCCCCCGCCCCCGGCGACCTGTTCGTCAGCGTCACCACCCCGCAGCCGCACGACACCGCCGGGCCGCCCCGACCACGGTCCGGAATCGCCTGCACCACCGGCGATCTGGTGGTGCACATCGGTTTCCCCGGAACATTCGAACGACCCGAATCCCCCGCCCGTCCGACGACCGGGGATGGCTCCGGCGACGAGATCCGGCCGCTGTCACCGAGTTTCGGCCCGAGGAACCTCGACGCCACGAATCTCACGACGGCCACCGAACTCGCGGCCGGCTCGGAATCCCGTGCGGTGCAGCAGTTCGCGGGCGCACCGGAACATCCGGTGACCCCCGGCTCGGAGCCGTACGACTGCGGCGCATCGGGCCTCACGCCCGAAGCCACCGGACAGTTGACCGAGCCGAGCGGCCGGGGCGCGGTGGTCACCGCCGAGCGGGGGCCGATGCCCGGGGTCAGCACCATCGAGCTGGGGTTCGTGCCCGCGCCCGCGACGCCGAAACCGGAGCGCAGCTTCGTGATCCGGGCCCCGGAGCGCGACGGCCGGGGGACGCTCACCCAGCGGCGCGACGACGCCGACGAACTGCTGGAGTTCCTGATGGAGCGGCAGCGGGAGTATCCGCACCTGCGGATCCACCATTATCGCGGGGATCTGCGCGAGGTGCTCAATGCCGTCGGCGAGCGCGACTCCGAGGGCGAGGACGTGGTGGCGGAACTGCTGCCCGCACTGGTCGACCTGTACCCGGTGGTGCGGGCCGCGCTGGTCGTCGGCGAGCGTTCCTACGATCTGCATCAGCTGCCGCCCAATCAGGAGGAGAGCGGGCACGGCGCCGAAGCCGTCCTGCGGCTACGGGATTGGCTGCTGGAACTGGCCGCCGAACACGCAGTCCCGCCGAGCCGGCGATGGACCTACGACTACACCGAGACCGGGCCCGACGACGTCGAGGCCGCGCTGCGGGAATTCGCCGAGAGCGCGGGCGAGGAACGGGGCGCGGCACAGGAGGCGGCGGGACTCACCGCGGCCGCGCTCGGCTACCACCGGCGCGAACGACGGCCGCTGCGGTGGGCGCACGACGACCGCCTCGACCATCCGGTCGACGAATGGGCCGACACCGCGGGCGTTCTCGTCGCCGACTCCGGTTCGGTGGACACCGACTGGCACCGCACCGGCCAGCGGCCCATGCGGCGCTACTTGACCCTCACCGGACGCCTCGGCACCGGCAACGCGCCGCCGCCCGGCACGCCCGTGCTCACCCTCTACGACCGTCCCGCGCCCGGCATGGCCGTCACCCCCGGGCTGCGCGCCACGGCCCACGCCACCGTGCTCGGCTGCGCCCTGGACAGCACGTTCGAGGACGTGGTGCGGGTGGTCGAGATCCTGCCGGAGGGCTGCGCGCCCTACGACGAACTGCCGGCCGCCATCGCGCCCTGCCCGCCCGGCCACGACGCGCGCCTCGCGGAAGCCTTGGAGGACACCGCACATCAGCTTTTGGTGACGTTGCCGCAGGTGCCCGAGACCGCCGTCTTCGACATCCTGTCCCGCCGCCCGCCCCGGCTGCGCACCGGCGCGGCGCTGCCGGAGGTGTTCGGCGATCACGCCGCCGCCGTCACCGCGGCCGTGCTCGACCTCGCCGATTCCTATGCGGCCGTGCAGGGTCCACCCGGCACCGGCAAGACCGCCACCACCGCGCGCGCCGTGGAACGACTGGTGACCCGCTACCGGTGGCGGGTCGGGGTGGTGGCGCGCTCGCACCGGGCGGTCGAGCATCTGCTCGACGCGGTCGTCGAGGTGGGCGTGCTCCCGGAACTGGTGGCCAAGGCCGACAGCCGGGCGGTCGCGCCGGAATGGCTGCCCATCGAGGCGTCGCGCTATCCGCGGTTCCTGGACAATGCCGTCAACGGCTGCGTGGTGGGCGGACTCTCGGGCGACTTCACCGATCCCGAACGCATCGCGCGCGGCAGCCTGGACCTGCTGGTCATCGTGGACGCCGGGCGGTTCCCGCTGGCCGAGGCGGTCGCGGCGGCGGTGTGCGCGCGCAACCTGCTGCTGGTCGGCGACCCCGCGCCGCCCGCCGGGCACGGCACCCATCCCGAACCCATCGCCGAATCCGTGCTGGGCCGCCTGCTCGGGCCGCACCGCACGCTGCCCGCCGCCTACGGCTATTTCCTGGACCGGACCTGGCGCATGCATCCGCGGGTCAGTGGACCGGTGTCGCGACTGCGCTACGACAACCGGCTGCGCTCCAACGAAACCGTCACGCTCGCACGCGAACTCGACGGGATCCCGCCCGGCGTGCGCACCGTCGCGGTGGAGCACCACGGCAACGGCACCGAATCCGCCGAGGAGGCCCGCGAGATCGTGCGGCAGGTGCGCACGCTGCTCGGATTGCCCTGGCACACCGGCGCCGTCACCCGCCGCCTGCACCCGCACGACATTCTGGTGGTGGCCCCGTACCACGCGCAGGTGGCGCGCATCCGAACCCTGTTGTCCCGGGCCAAGATCGAGGACGTGCTGGTCGGCACGCCCGATCACTTCCAGGGGCGGGAGGCCGCGGTGGTGCTGGTCTCGATGACCACCTCCGCGCCCGAGGACGCGCCGCACGGCATCGGGTCGCTGCTGTCGCGGCACTGGCTGACCAGCGCGATCTCGCGGGCCATGTGGTCGGCGATCATCGTGCGCTCGCCGCTGCTGACCGAATTCCTCCCGGCCACCTCGGCCGAGCTGTCGGATCTGGCCGCGGTGCTCCAGCTCGACCGGGTCTGACCGCACGCCGCCGGGCTACCCGGCGGCCGAGACCGAGCGCGGCCCGATCAGCGCCGCACCCGATCAGCCGAAGTTGTGGCCCTCGCCGCGGTACGTCGGCACGGTGGTGCGGCCGCCGTCGGCGTCGACGAGGTGGACCTCGTTGAAACGCTCGCACAGCTCGCCCGCCTTGGCGTGCCGGAACCACACGCGATCCCCGATCCGCAGGCCGTCGGCGCCGGTCAGCGGAGTCTGCACCTCGCCCGCGCCCTCGGTGCCGATCAGCTTCAAACCCAAGGGCCACACCGGTTTCGGCACCCGGGACGCGCCCGCCGGGCCGGAGGCGATGTAGCCGCCGGAGTACACGGTGGCGATGCCGGGCGCGGGCCGGCGCAGCACCGGCGCGGCGAAGTACATGGACGGGCGCGGCGCGAGATTGCGGTAGCCGTCGAACAGGGTTGGCAGATACAGGCCCGAACCGGCGGTCACCTCGGTGACATCCGGGTCGGTGATGCTGACCTCGATGGATCCGGTGCCGCCGCTGTTGACCAGCTCCAGTTCCCCGGCCGTGGCCCGGACCGCGTCCAGCACCTGGCGGCGCCGCTTGCCGATCTCCGCCGCCGAGGCCCACTTGACCAGGCGCACAGCGGGATTGGTGTCGGGCAGGCCCGCGATCTGGGCCTCGTAGGTCATCACGCCGACGAGCCGGAAACCGCGGGAACGGGTTTCGGCGGCCAGCCGGGAGGCCTGGTCGGGGGTGCGGATCGGCGAGCGGCGCACACCCAGGTGCAGCGGGCCGATGCGCAGGGAGGCGTCGACATCCAGACACACACGAGGAGCGATCTTTTCGCTACCGACGGCGGCGCGGATGAAGTCGAGCTGGTCGGTGTCGTCGACCATGAGGGTGATGGAGTCGAGCAGCAGCGGATCGGCGGCGAGGTCAGCCAGCGCGTGCCGGTCGGCGGTGGGATAGCCGAGCAGGACGTCGCGCGCACCCTCGCGGACCAGCCAGATCGCTTCGCGCAGTGAGTAACCCATGATGCCGGCGAAACCGCCGGCGGCGGTGAGCTTGTCGCCCAGCACTTCTTCGAGCACGGCGCGGCAGCGTACGGATTTGCTGGCCACCCGGATCGGCACGCCGCGGGCGCGGCGCACCAGGTCGGCGGCATTGGCGCGGAGGGCGGTGAGGTCGACCGCGGCCAGCGGGGGTTCCAGGTCGGCGGTGGCCGCATGCAGCCCGCTGATCGGCGACGTATCGGTCACCAGATCATTCGACCACGAACCTGGTCAATCGTCCAGCACTAAGTTCGGGGAGCCGGGTTCAGAGGTCGACGGCCTTGGTCGACAGGTAGGACACCAGGTCGTCGAGCACCACCAGCGAGATCTCGTCATCGCAGTCGGCCAGCCAGCGCAGCACCATGCCCTGGATGACGGCCAGCAGGTAGGCGGCGATGGCGTCGACCGGTTCCAGCCACTGGGTGCCCGAGCGGCGGGCGCACAGGTCCAGGAAATCGGTGACGTCGGCGTCCAGTTCCCGGAACATGGCCGTGGCGACCGGGTCCGGCACACAGCTCGACTGGTTCTCCCAGCGCCGGCGCAGCACCGCCAGCGTGGACTCGTAGGCCCGCAACTGCCGGTCCGGCGAGGACTTCAACATCGGCCACAGCGTGCTGACGCCCGCGTGCAGCAGGACACGAAGGGCGCGATTACCGCTGAAATCGAGCGACCCGGCCGCGGTCTCGATGGCCTCGGTCATGGCCGGACGAAGTCCGACCTGGGTGATTTCTTTACTTGCGCTCAACGACGACTCCCTTTGGCGAAAAGACTCGCGCACCTCGCTTGCGCGGTTCGCTCAACGGGCTGCAGATCAGCTTCGATCACCGGACAGTACCCCGGCGTACCCGTTCAACGGGTACCGATGTTACGTCGTTTACTTGCCTCGCGACCAGCTTTGATAGCCGATTCCGTACCGCAAGATTGTTTTGTTACCTGATTGAAACGGGCCCGCGATCGATTGGGAATGATCAAATTGAACGATCGCCAGGTAAAGCCGTTATTAGGACCGAACGGTATTTTATGGCGTGGTGCGCGACACTACATAGCGGGTGTGCGCGACCCCACACTTCTCCCGCATTTTCGCCGCCCCCGAGCGCCGCGGACGAGTCCCGCTCACCGACAGATCCCCCCGGTCGAATCCCACTCACCGATAGCCTGAGCGGGTGACCTCTGCGCAGCGCGACCAGTTCCTGATCTCCGGCACCTTCAACTTCCGCGATCTGGGCGGGGCCCGGACCGTCGGCGGCTCCACTGTCCGCGAAGGCGTGCTGCTGCGGTCCGCGCAGCTCAGCCGCATCGACGACGGCGGACTCGCCACCCTGGGCACGCTCGGCGTCACCGATATCCACGACCTGCGCGGACACGCCGAGATCGAGTACATCGGCCACGACGTGGTCCCCGAGGGCGTGCGCCTGCAGGTCACCCCCTTCGACTCCCGCATGGGCCAGACGCCGCCGCACGAGGCCCGCGACCAGGCCACCGCCCAGGCCCACATGCTCGAGGTGTACCGGCAGTTCCCGGCCCTGCCCGAGGCGCATGTCGCCATCAAGGCGCTGGCCGACTCGGTGCTGACCGGCACCGCGCTGGTGCACTGCGCGGCCGGCAAGGACCGCACCGGCTGGGCCGTGGCCACGCTGCTGCGCGCGGTCGGGGTCACCGAGGACGACGTGTACGCCGACTACCTGCTCAGCAATGCCGCGGTGCCCACCCTGCGCTCCTTCATGAGCGCCGAGTCCAACGACGAGGTCTCCGACGACCTGCTAGGCGTGCGCACCGAATACCTGGACTCCGCCACCACCTCGATGCACGCGCTCTACGGCGGCCTCGCCGGCTACCTCACCGAGATCGGCATCACCGTCGAGGTCCGCGACGCCCTGCACGCCCGCCTGCTGGGCTGATCCCGCCGCTCAGCTAACCCGGCGCACCAGGCCGTCGTCGTCGATGCTGACCTGGTTTCCGGTGTGGAACCAGGGACCGGTGAACCGCGACTCGGTGGTCTGCGGATCGTTCCAGTACCGCGGGCTCACATTCGGGCCGCGGCACAGCAGTTCGCCGTGCCCGGCGTCCGCGCGCGGGCCCCAGAGCGCGACTTCGGTCCCACCGAAAGCGAATCCGAGGGTGGCGGCGTGGTCGTCGCAACCCAGGGCGGTGTCGTCGCGGGCCAGGCCGATGCCGGAGGTCTCGGTCGCGCCCCACACCGACCACTGCCGGGCGGCCGGGAAGACCTCGCGCAGGGTGTCGGCGACCGATCCGCAGGCGGTGGCGGCGGCCAGTTCGGCGCGGTGGCCGGCGCTGCACACCTGCCGCACCTGCTCCACCCGCAGTCCGGCCAGGCCGGGCAGCATTCCGGCGAAGATGCTGGGGGTCGCGGCGACCATGTCGATGCGTTCGGCGACCAGCGCCTGCGGAACCAGAGACCGGTCCGGGGTGAGCACCACGGTGCCGCCGACCGCGAAGGTCGGCAGCAGTTGATCCACGCAGCCGCTGGCGTGCGCGAGCGGCAGCAGCACGAGGTTGCGCAGGCCGTCGGTGGGCAGGTCCAGCGCGCCGACCACGGACCAGATCGCGGAGAGCAGGTTCTCGTTGGTCAGCTCCACCCCGCGCGGAGCGGTGTCCGAGCCCGGGCTGGTGTAGGAGAGCAGCGCGAGCTCGCCCAGGGACGCGCCGTCGTCGATGAAGGCGGCGGCGTCGGGCAGCGCCTCGCCGAAGCCGGCCGCGCGCCCGCCGCCGTCCAGCACGAAGTCGGCGCTGGCGTCGTGAATCACGCGGTCGGCGAGCGCATCCGGGAGGCCGTCGTGGACCAGGACCGGCACCGCGCCGGAGAGCAGCGCGCCCAGGAACGCCTGGACCCAGCGCACCCCGACCGGCATGCGGACCGCGACCCGGTCGCCGTAGCCGATCCCGTGCTCCTGCAGGCCGCCGGCGATGCGGGAGGCCGAGTACCAGAGCTCGCGGTAGGTGAGCCGGGGGCCGCCGATCTCGACCACGGCCTCACGGCCGGCGAAATTGTGCACCTGGATGTCGAGTAGCTCGGTCAGTGCGGGCGTCAGGTTCCCGTAACGCAGGATGCCGTCGGCTGCGCGCGCAAGCGGGTTGTCGCACCAGCCGTTTCGGGTGTGCGGGTATTCCACGAGTAACTGCGACATCGTCCCTCCGAGTGCCTCGAAGCCCTGCCAGGCATGAGTGACTATATGATGCAGATCACATCAGTGGGCGGATTGTCGGCAAACGGATGTCAGGCTTTGACGCCAAAGAAACGGATCTGCACCCCGTCAATCCCGCGTTCGCCCAACCGACCCTGCGGAAACATCGGATTTGCGATGCCCCTCGCGGACCGGCTTCGGGATTCCCCACCGGATGGTCTCGTGTCGCCACCAATCCGGCACCAATGCAGGTAGATGACTCGACACGCCCGGGCGTCAGTCGACACGCCCGGGCGCGTGCCATCGGCGAGTCCTACTTGCCCGTGTACGTGGCCTTGCCGGGCCCGACCTCCAGGAAGCTGCGCACCGCGCCCTTCAGGTCCGCGGTGCCGAAAAGTTGCCCGGACACCTCCGGGGTCACCGAATCCGCGTGCGCCACACCACCGGAACGCCAGGCCTCGATGATCGCCTTGGTGGCCGCGTGCGCGCGGGTCGGACCGTCGGCGAGGCGGGCCAGCAGCGCGCGGGCGGCGGTGTCCACGTCCTCGTGCACGGCATTGACCACGCCCCACTCGGCCATGGTGGCGGCGCTGTAGGTGTCACCGGTCATCACGAACTCGCGGGCCCGACCGGAACCGGCGCGCTCGGCCAGCCGCTGCGGGCCGCCCATCGACGGGGTCAGGCCGACCACGGTCTCCACCAGACCGAACTTGGCCTTCGGCGCGGCCAGGATGATGTCGCAGGCCAGCGACATCTCGAAGGCCGCGGTCAGGGTCAGCGAGTGCGCGGCGAAGATGACCGGGCAGGGCAGCGCCTCGAGCGGATGGATGATCCGCGCGAACAGGGCCTGCCACAGCTGGGCACCCTCCTGCTCCGACAGCCCGTCGAAGACGTGCACGTCGACGCCGCCGGACACCAGCTTGCCGTCGGCGCGGATCAGCAGCGCGCGGGGCGGATTCGCCGACAGCTCCTCGAGATCCGTCGCGAGGGTGTCCATCAGCGCCTTGTCGAAGAGGTTCAGCGGCGGATTGTCGATGGTGAGGATCGCCGCGGCCGCGCCGCCGTCGGTGACGATGCGCTCCAGGCGGGTGGGCTTCGAGTCAGTCATGCCCTGAATGTATGCGCCCGCTTACTTTCACAAAAGGGGTGCGGACAACATCGGTACGGCGGCGCGGGGAACAGGACCAACGGTTCGCGGCCGTCTCGATTCTGGACTGACGGAGCGGGGGAGCGAAGCGGAGGAGCGGAGGAGGGAAGAATCGAGACCTCGGGGCCGCGAACCCGCCCGGAGCGAAGCGGAGGGCAAAATGGGCACAGTGACCACCTCGAAATCCGAGCCGGGGACCTATGTCGAAGCCGGCGAATTCAAGCGGGACACGAACTACATCGAAACGCGGATCACCGCGGACGGGCGGGACGGGTATCCGGTCGAGCCGGGTCGGTACCGCTTGGTCGCGGCGCGCGCGTGTCCGTGGGCCAATCGCACCCTGATCGTGCGGCGGCTACTCGGACTGGAATCGGTGCTGTCCCTGGGCCTGTGCGGGCCGACCCACGACAAGCGCAGCTGGACCTTCGACCTGGATCCGGGCGAGGTGGATCCGGTGCTCGGCATCCACTTCCTGCAGGACGCCTACTTCAAGCGGTTCCCCGACTACCCGCGCGGCATCACCGTGCCCGCCGTCGTGGACGAGCGCAGCGGCGCGGTGGTCACCAACGACTACGCGCAGATGACCCTCGACTTCTCCACCGAATGGACCGCCTACCACCGGTCCGGCGCGCCCGACCTGTACCCGGAAGACCTTCGCGCGGAGATGGATCCGGTCATGCGCCGCATCTACACCGAGGTCAACAACGGCGTGTACCGGTGCGGCTTCGCGGGCGACCAGGAGGCCTACGACGCCGCCTACGACCGCCTGTTCACCGCGCTGGACTGGCTCACCGAGCGGCTCGCCACCCAGCGCTACCTGATGGGCGACACCATCACCGAGGCCGACGTGCGGCTGTTCACCACGCTGGCCAGATTCGATCCGGTGTATCACGGCCACTTCAAGACCAATCGGCAGAAGCTCACCGAGATGCCGGTGCTGTGGGCGTACGCCCGCGACCTGTTCCAGACCCCGGGCTTCGGCGACACCGTCGACTTCGTGCAGATCAAGCAGCACTACTACATCGTGCACACCGACATCAACCCCACCCGGGTCGTCCCAAGGGCCCCGAACTCGGCGACTGGTTGACCCCGCACGGCCGGGAAGCCCTGGGCGGCAAGCCCTTCGGGAACGGCACTCCGCCGCCCCCGCCGCCCGTGACCGAGCGGGTGCCCGCCGGTCACGGAGCGGTCTGACCGGCTACTCCCCCGCCGCGCCCCGATAGGTGCCGAAGCTCCAGTAGACGCCTTCGGGGTCGCGGCAGGTGAAACCCCTTGATTCGTAGTCGGTTTCGGCGCGCAGTTCGCGGGTGACGGTCGCGCCCGCGGCCCGCGCCCGCTCGTACAAGGCGTCCGGATCGTCGACGGCGATGTACACCGAGCCGACGCCGGGCGGCTGGCACTCCAGCGCCATGCCCTCGCGGACCCCGCCGAGCATGATCGCGCCGCCACCCGGCCAGGCCAGCTCGGCGTGATCGACGGTGTCGCCGGAGTCGTAGCGGGCGGTGGTCTCGAAGCCGAATGCGGCCTCCAGGAACGTGATCGCGGCCGCGGCGTCCCGGTAGACCAGGGTCGGCCAGACGACGATGGCGGTCCGCACCGGATTAGTCGTTTCGCTCATGCCATCAGCCTCCTACGTCGGCAACCAGTTGGTCTTGGACGAATGGGAACTCCTCCTGCTCGCGCCACACCGACGGCGGCATGCCCGCCAGCTCCCGCCACTCGCGGGCCATGTGCGCCTGGTCGTAGTACCCGGCCACCGCGGCCACCTCCGCCAGCGCGGGCGCGATCGGGTCGCGCAGCAGCCGGTGCGAGCGCTCGAAGCGGGACACCCGCACCGCGTCCTTGGGGGTGATGCCGAACTCCGCACCGAAACGGTTGCCGAGATGCCTTCGGCTCCAGCCGATCTCGTCGGCCACCGCGGCCACCCGCACCGCCGGGTCCGGTCCCGACAGCAGCGTCCAGGCGTGGGTCAGCTCGTCGTCCCAGCGCACCGGGGCCATCTGCCGCAGCAGGATCTCGTCGATGACGGCGAAGCGTTCCGGCCACGAGATCGGTTGCGACAGCCGTTCCCGCAGCCCACCGCGCGCGGCCCGAGCACGTCGGCCAGGTCCACGATCCAGGAGCCGAGCGCCGCGGCGGGCATCCCCAGCATCGCCCGGCAGCCCAGCGGCGTCAGATTCAACTGCACGCCGTGCTGGAACCCGTTGTGCGCGATCACCGCCGGACGTACGGTGAGCCCGCTGGCCAGCATGTCCCAGTGCCCGCCCGGCTGGTCGGGATGGCTGGAGACCGGTACGTGGATGGGCTCGTCGATGGTGATGATGACCGTCAGCGCGGACCCCGGCATGCCGATGTGGGTGCCCGGGGTGAAGCCGTGCAGCAGGTAGCCCTCGTAGCCGAGGACGTACGCGCTCAGTCGGGGGTCGGGCGCACCCGACGCGCCTTCGGACACGCCTGCCACCCGGTCCACCCTAGGCCGATCCGGCGCGGTACGCGACGCTCCGGCCCGCGGGCGCGTGCTGCTCCCGTCCGGAACCGGTCTATCTCGCGAATCGTTGTCGGGGTGCCATAGAGTTTCGGTCGGAGAGGACCGCACGGAAGTGAAAGGGTTGCCGATGTTCAAGGGCGGGTTCGAAAAGGCGGTCGTTTCGCTGCTCGACAACGGGTCCCAGGTCCAAGCCCCGGCCGTGGCGAAATATGTCGCCAAGATGCGGGCCTCGCACCCCGACGAGACGCCCGGTCAGATCATCTCTCGATTCGAGACGCTGTATCTGAACACGGTGACCGCCTCCGGCACGGCGGTCGGCGCGACCGCGGCGGTGCCGGGCGTCGGAACCGTCGCCTCGGTCGCCGCCATGAGCGCGGAGACCGCGTTCTTCCTGGAGGCGTCGGCGGTGTTCACGCTCGCGGTGGCGGCCGTGCACGGGATCGCGCCCGAGGACAAGGAACGCCGGCGCGCGCTGGTGCTGGCGGTGGTGCTCGGCGAGAGCGGCATGGAGATCGTGCAGAAGAGCGTCGGCGCGTCGGCCAAGAACTGGGGCGGGCTGATGGCCGGCAAGATCCCGGGCCTGAGCTCCATGAACGACTCCCTGCTCAAACGGTTCATGGTGCAGTTCATCGCCAAACGCGGCGCGCTCATGGTCGGCAAGGTGATTCCGGCCGGAATCGGCGCCGCCATCGGCGGATTCGGCAACCGGGCGCTGGGCCGCCGCACCGTCGACAACGCCCGCAAGGCCTTCGGCGCGCCGCCGCTGAACTGGCCGCAGCCGATGATCGTCGACGCCGACCCGCTGACCGCGTTGGACGCGCCGGCCTGGGACAAGCGGCCGTGAGCGCCCGGCCCCTCGCCTTCGCCGTCGGCGGACTGACCAAGACCTTCGACAGCCTCACCGCCGTCGACGACGTCAGCTTCGTGGTGCCCGCGGGCAGCGTGGCCGCACTGGTGGGTCCGCACGGCGCGGGCAAGACCACGGTGCTGCGCATGCTGCTCGGACTGCTCACCCCCACCTCCGGCACCGCGAGCGTGGGCGGGCCCGGGTCCGGGGTTCGTGCCCGGCAGCGGGCGGTGGGCGCGATGCTCACCCCGCGCGGGCTGCACCCGGCCCGCCGGGTCTTCGACCAGCTGCGCGTCTACGCCGCGGCCGCGGGCGTCTCCGATGCCCGCGTCGAGGAACTGCTCGCGCTGGTGCGGCTCACCGACGTCGCGGGCGAACGGATCGGCGGCCTCACCGAGGGCATGCGGACCCGGCTGGCGCTGGCCGTCGCCCTGCTCGGCGAACCTCCGCTGCTGGTGCTCGACGACCCGGCCACCGGGCTCGACATCGGCGAAACCGCTTGGCTCAACGACCATCTGCGCGGCCACGCCCGCCGCGGCGGCACCGTGCTGCTCACTTCGCGCACCCTGAGCACCGTGCTGCCCATCGCCGACGAGCTCATCGTGATGGACCGGGGCCGCGTCGCCTACCAGGGCAGTCCGGCCCGGCTGCGCCGCAGCCATCCGGACCGCCTGCTGGTCAAGGCCTCCAGCCCGATCGCGCTGGCCACCACGCTGGCCGCGCAGGGCTTCACCGACGCGGTCATGCGCCCCGACGGCCGGCTCGCCATCGCGGAAGCCTCACTGACACAACTGGAATCGGCCGCCTCCGCCGCCCGCGTCCAGCTCACCGAGGTCACCCCCGAACACATCCACCCCGACCAGGTGCTGGCCGCCCTCACCCACACCGGCCCCACCGCCCCGGCCTACCCCGCCCCGCCCGCCGCGGCCGGTTACGGACCGCCGCGGTGAAGTCGGTGCGCGGCAACGGTATACGCGCCCGCGACGGTTCACGAAAGGACGCTCGATGAAGTTCACTGTGCCGCCGGCGGTGGCCCGGGCCGCGAATTCCGAAGTGCGGAAGGTGACTTCGGTGCGGTTGAACCGGGTGATCGGCGGCGGGGTCGTGGCGGCGGGGGTGCTGGCGTTCGTGGCGCTGGGCGCCGCGTTCCGGCCGGGCGGCGAGCACGAGCAAGGGTTCAGCTCGGGGTCCGGGTGGACGGCACTGCTGACCACCTGGGTGCTGGTGCTGACCGTCGCCGCGGCGGCCGCGTTCGGGGCGGTCGGGGCGGGCTCGGAGTTCGGGTACGGGACGCTGGCGGTCGGATCGCAGTTCACGCCGGATCGGACGCTGCTGCTGAGCACGAAACTTGCGGTGGCAGGGGCGTTCTCGCTCGGCACCGTGCTGGCGATGGAGGTGCTCGGCGGGGCCGCCATGCGGCTGGCGGGCGGCTCGCGGGTCCCGATGGACGGCGGGTTCTACGGGGTGCTGATCGGGGTGGCGCTGGCGGCGGTGTGCTGGGCGGTGATCGGGACCGCGGTCGGTCTGGTGCTGCGCTCGCCGACGCAGGCGCTGGCGGCAGTGCTGGGCTGGGCGGTGCTGGAACCGCTGATCTGGATCACCGCGCGTGCCATCGGATTCGGCGGACTGGCCGCTGTGCTGCCGGTGTCCTCGACGGTCGGGGCGATCAGCGGCGGCCGCTACGCCACGAGCGCCCTCATCGCGCCCACCCCGGCGGCCATGGCGCTGCTGGTGCTGTGGAGCGCGGCGGCGGGCGCGGCGGGCTGGTGGTTCCTCACCCGCCGCGACATCTGAGCCGTACGGGCGCGCTCAGCCCCGATCGGCGAACAGGCGCCGCCACACCTCGTGATCGGTGCGCGGGCCGCCCGGGGTGTCCGCGCCGTACTTGGCGATCAGACCCGGCAGATCCAGCGGCAGGCTCGGCGCGGTCATCGCGGACAGCTCCGCCTCCACCGCGGAGTCCGGAACCAGCCAGCAGACCTCGAATTCGATGCCGTCGGGGTCGGCGGCGTAGAGGGCCTTGGTCGAGGCGTGATCCGAGGCCCCGGTGAGCGCGCCCGCCGCGACCAGGGCGTCGCGGACCCGCTGCAACTCGGTCAGCGTGTCCACCTCCCAGGCCAGGTGATAGAGCCCGACCCGGCCGGTGCGGTGCCGGACCGACGGGTCCGGGGACTGGAACAGTCCCAGGTCGTGGTCGTTGGCCGAACCCTCGGCCTGCAGGAACGCCCCGCCCGGGAACCCGCCGGGCAGGCGGCGGAAGCCCAGCACCTCGCTGTAGAAGGCGACCGAACGCTCCAGGTCGGAGACGAACAGGACGGCGTGGTTGAGGCGCTGAATCGGCATGACGGGAGCTCCGTTTCGACGAGACCGGACACAGGGGGTGCGAAGTTCAGCGGATCACGCCGGGACGGGGGACACAAGGCCGCGTCCCATCCACACTGGAAGAGGGGCCCCGGTCACACCGGTCCGGGTGGAGTGCGGGACGGGAACAAACAGGGGGTGGGGAAACCGTTGTTCTCCGCGATGAGTTCGAGTGATGTGCACGAAGCGAAGGTGACCGGGGCCGGCGACGGGACGGGCCCCGGATGGTTGCGGCGACTGTGGGACCGATGCGTCGGGCATCCGTGGATGCTGGGCGGATTGGCGGTGGCCATCGTGCTGGGCGCGGTCGTCGAGGTGACCGGGCCGCTGCTGGCCAAGCGCGCGCTCGACGGCGCGACCGCGGGCGACACCGGCATCATCGCGGGCATGGCGGTCGCGCTGGGCGCGCTCGCCGGCGGCCGGTTCCTGGCCTCGTTCGGGCGCCGCATGCTGGCCGGGCGGCTGGCCCTGGACGTGCAGCACGAGCTGCGCGTGGATCTGCTGGGCGCACTGCAACGGCTGGACGGGCCCGGGCAGGACAAGCTGCGCACCGGTCAGGTCATCTCGCGCTCGATCAGCGACCTCACCCTGGTCCAGGGGCTGCTGTCGATGGCCCCTTGGTCCTCGGTGGCGGCACTGCAATTCGTGCTCGCCGCGGGCGTGATGCTGTGGCTCTCACCGCCTTTGGCGCTGACCGCGCTGCTGGTGGTGCCGGTGCTGGCGCTGGTGGTCTACCGGGTGCGGCCGCGGCTGTACGCCGCCACCTGGTCCGCGCAGCAGCGCGCCGCCGATCTCGCCCAGCACGTCGAGGAGACCATCACCGGTGTGCGGGTGGTGAAGGGCTTCGGGCAGGAGGCCCGCATGGTCGACCTGCTGGAAGGCCACGGGCGCGAGCTGTACGCCGAGCGCATGCGCGCGGCCCGCATCGACGCCCGCTTCAGCCCCACCCTGGCGTCGATTCCGCAGGCCGGGCTGGTCGCGGTGATCGCGGCGGGCGGGCTGCTCGCCTTCCACGGCAGCATCGGGCTCGGCACGTTCCTGGCCTTCGTCGCCTACGTGGCCACCATGACCAACTCCACCCGGATCGTGTCGTACGTGGTGGTGATGGCGCAGCTGACGCGGGCCGCGGCCGAACGCGTGCACCAGGTCATCGACAGCGCGCCCGAGCAGGTCGACCCCGAGCATCCGGTGGCCGTGCCGGAGGGACCGCTGGGCATCGACATCGACGGTCTCACTTTCGGTTTCGAGCCCGGGCGGCCGGTGCTGCGCGACTTCGACCTGACCGTCGCGCCCGGGGAGACGGTGGCGATCATCGGGCCCGCCGGGTCGGGCAAGTCCACGCTGAGCCTGCTGTTGCCCCGCTTCTACTCCCCCGATACGGGCCGGATCAGCCTGTACGGCACCGATTCCCGCGCCGATGTCGCGGATCTGCGCGCGGTGGAGCTGCGCGCGGCGGTCGGGGTGGTGTTCGACGAGGCGTTCCTGCTGTCGGACACCATCGCCGCCAATATCGCCCTCGGCCGGCCCGAGGCCACCGAGGCGGAGATCCACGCCGCCGCGAAACAGGCCGCGGCCGACGACTTCATAAACGCCCTCGCCGACGGCTACGACACCGTGGTCGGCGAACGCGGCCTCACCCTGTCCGGCGGCCAGCGCCAGCGCATCGCCCTGGCCCGCGCCCTGCTCGCCGACCCCCGCATCCTGATCCTCGACGATGCCACCTCCGCGGTGGACGCCGTCACCGAGGCCGCCATCTTCGCGTCCCTGCCGACCGATTCCGGCCGCACCACCCTGATCCTGGCGCACCGTGAATCGACCCTCTCGCACGCCGACCGCGTGATCCGGCTCCCCGCACCGGATTCCGCGGCCGTCGATCAGCTCGCCGACGCGCCGAGCCCGGTCGCCACGTCCGGCGCACCGCGCAGTGGCTCGGAAACCGCTGCGCTCACCCACGACCCGGGCGCGAACTCCGCGCCCGGCACGCGGACGGCCGCCCCGGCCGCGGGTAGCACCTCATCCGAGCGTCGGCCCGCGGGCCGGATCGATATGGCCGAGCCGGATCGGGATACGCCGGAGGAAGTGCGGCGGGTGCTCGGGAAGCTGCCGCCCGCGCTGGAGGAGCCCGGGCTCGACGCGGAGGCGTTGCGGGAGCCCGACCCGGGGTTCCGGCTCAGTCATGCGCTCCGGCTGGTGAAGTGGCTGGTCGTCGGCACCATGCTGTTGCTGGCGTTGAATGCGCTTGTCGGCGTGGGGTTCCCATCGGTGGTGCGGTACGCGGTGGACAGCGGCGTCGGGAAGCACGACGGCGGGGCGCTGGTGCGGGCCACCGTGATCGGGGTGGCGCTGGTCGTGTTCGGCTGGCTGGTCGCCGCGATCGCGCTGCTGTGGAGCAATCGGGCCGGGGAGCGGGTGCTGTTCGGGCTGCGGGTGCGCAGTTACGCGCATCTGCAACGGCTCGGACTGGACTTCTACGAGCGGGAATTGTCCGGCCGCATCATGACCCGGATGACCACCGACATCGACGCGCTGTCCACGTTCATGCAGACGGGCCTGCCGGACGCGCTGGTCGCGCTGCTGACGGTCGGCGGAATCGCGGTGGCGCTCACCGTCATCGACCCGGGCCTGGCGTTGGTCGTATTCGTGACGGTGCCGGCGCTGCTGCTGGCCAGCTGGAAGTTCCGCAAGGTCTCCGACGCCGCCTACAGTGCCGCGCGCGAGCATTCGGCGACCGTCAACGCCGACTTCGCCGAGAACGTCGCAGGACTGCGGGTGGTGCAGGCCAATCGGCACGAGGCGATCTCCGCGCACCGGTTCGCCGGATACTCCGACGACTACCGGGTCAGCCGGATGCGGGCGCAGCGGGCCATCGCCACCTTCTTCGCCTTCGTCGGCATGTGGGCGGATCTGGCGCTGGCCGCGGTCGTCTTCATGGGCGCGTGGGCGGTGGCGCACGGCACCACCACGGCGGGCACCCTGGTGGCGTTCGTGCTGTACCTGCAGCTGCTGTTCGGGCCGATCATGCAGTTGTCGCAGCTGTTCGACGGCTATCAGCAGGCGCGAGTCGGGTTGCGGCGGATCGGGGAACTGCTGCGCACGCCGTCCTCGATCGCCCCGGATCCGGCGGACCCGGCGGTCATCGACGGGCGGCTGCGCGGCGAGGTCGTCTTCGACGACGTGCACTTCCGGTACCCGGGCGCGGTGCGGCCGGCGCTGGACGGCGTCAGCCTGACCATTCCCGCGGGCGGCAGCCTGGCGCTGGTCGGCGAGACCGGCGCGGGCAAGTCGACCATCGTGAAGTTGCTGGCCCGCCTCTACGACATGCCACGAGAACCTGTGTCCGGTGATCGGAATCACGAACTTCCCGATCCCGCGACAGCGATCTCCATAGCGAAAACGCATGACAAGGCCCGCGATCCGGACACCGGCGGCGGAATTCGCGTGGACGGGGTGGATATTCGCGACTATCGGCTCACCGAGTTCCGTTCCCGGCTCGGTGTGGTCCCTCAGGAAGCTCACCTCTTCACCGGCGACATTGCCAGCAACATTGCATTTGGCAAACCTTTTGCGAGTCGCGTTGAAATCGAGGCGGCCGCCGCCGCGGTGGGCGCGCTCGACACCATCGCGGCCCTGCCGCTGGGCATGGCACAACCGGTCGGCGAGCGCGGGCGCGGTCTCTCGGCGGGGCAGCGGCAGCTGATCGCGCTGGCCCGCGCCGAACTGGTCCGGCCCGACCTGCTGCTGCTGGATGAGGCCACCGCCGTACTGGATCCGGCCGCCGAGGCATCGGTGCTGGTAGCGAGCGAATCGGTGACGCGGGGACGAACCTCGATCATCGTGGCGCACCGGTTGGCGACCGCCGCGCAGGCCGATCGGATCGCGGTCGTGGAGCACGGCCGGATCAGCGAAATCGGCGCGCACGACGAACTGCTGGCGGCCCGCGGCCCGTACTCCCGTCTGTGGGCCGCGGCGCGGGCGACGGAAGGAATATTCTCGAGCGAAGACGAGTCGTCACGAGAGAATGCGTCCGCTCGGTGGTAGCCATGGCCGACGGCGAACAGGGGTGGGCATATCCTCAGTGGGGGCGCATCGGCGCGCATCCGCCGATTACCCGTGCCGGGCACGTCACAAACGTCGCAGCGCGAAGAACGAAATGAGGCGAACACCTGCTGTGAGCAGCTCAACAGACCAGTTCGGACAGAACCAGTGGCTTGTCGACGAGATGTACCAGAAGTACAAGCAAGACCCCTCGTCCGTCGATGAGAGCTGGCACGAGTTCCTGGCGGACTACACGCCGGAGAACACTGCCGAGATTGGTAACAACAGCCAGGCGGCCGCCGCCGTCGCTCCGGCCCCCGCCGCCGCGCCTGCCGCCGCCCCCATCGCGGCTCCGGCCGCGCCCGCCCCGGCTCCGGCCCCGGCGCAGGTGCGCACCCCGCAGACCACCCCGGCCCCGACGTCGAACGCGGCCCCGACCTCCGGCGGCCCCAAGCCGTCCGCCGAGGACGAGACCAAGGTGCTGCGCGGACCCGCCGCGGCGGTCGTGAAGAACATGTCGGCGTCGCTGGCCATCCCCACCGCTACCTCGGTGCGCGCCATCCCCGCGAAGCTGATGATCGACAACCGCCTGGTCATCAACAACCACCTGGCTCGTACCCGCGGTGGCAAGATCTCCTTCACCCACCTGCTGGGTTACGCGATCGTGCAGGGCATCAAGGCCTTCCCGAACATGAACCGGCACTACGCCGAGATCGACGGGAAGCCGAACGCGGTCACTCCGGCGCACACCAATCTCGGTCTGGCCATCGACCTTCCGGGCAAGGACGGCAGCCGTGCGCTCGCGGTCGCGGCCATCAAGAACACCGAGGAGATGACCTTCGCGCAGTTCCACACCGCGTACGAGGACGTCGTCCGCCGGGCGCGCATCGGCAAGCTCACCAACGACGACTTCGCCGGTGTCACCATCTCGCTGACCAACCCCGGCACCATCGGCACCAACCACTCGGTGCCGCGTCTGATGCTGGGCCAGGGCGCGATCATCGGCGCGGGCGCCATGGAGTACCCGGCCGAGTTCCAGGGCATGGGCGACCAGCAGCTGGCCGAGATGGGTATCGGCAAGCTGATGACCCTGACCTCGACCTACGACCACCGCATCATCCAGGGCGCCGAGTCCGGCGACTTCCTGCGGACCGTGCACAACCTGCTGATCTCCGACGAGTTCTACGACGAGATCTTCCACGGCATGGGTGTCCCCTACGAGCCGGTGCGCTGGCGCAAGGACATTCAGGAACGCGGCATCGACAAGTCGACCCGCGTCCAGGAAATGATCAACGCCTACCGCAGCCGCGGCCACCTGATGGCCGACACCGACCCGCTGCGGCTGGTGAAGGACAAGTTCCGCTCGCACCCCGACCTGGATGTCACCCAGCACGGCCTGACCCTGTGGGACCTGGACCGCGAGTTCAATGTCGCGGGCTTCCACGGCCAGGAGCGCATGAAGTTGCGCGACGTGCTGTCCATCCTGCGCGACGCCTACGCCCGCCACGTGGGTGTGGAGTACACCCACATTCTGGATCCCGAGCAGCTCAAGTGGATTCAGGAGCGGGTGGAGCAGAAGCACGCGAAGCCGACCGTCGCGGAGCAGAAGTACATCATGTCCCGGCTCAACGCGGCCGAGGCGTTCGAGACCTTCCTGCAGACCAAGTACGTGGGCCAGAAGCGCTTCTCGCTGGAAGGCGCCGAGTCGGTCATCCCGATGATGGACGCCGTCATCGACCAGTGCGCCGAGTACGCCCTCGACGAGGTCGTCATCGGTATGCCGCACCGTGGCCGCCTGAACGTGCTGGCCAACATCGTGGGCAAGCCCTACTCGAAGATCTTCACCGAGTTCGAGGGCAACATGAACCCGGCCGCCACCCACGGCTCCGGCGACGTGAAGTACCACCTGGGTGCGCGCGGCACCTACCTGCAGATGTTCGGCGACAACGAGATCGAGGTCTCGCTGACCGCCAACCCCTCGCACCTCGAGGCCGTCGACCCGGTGCTGGAGGGTCTGGTTCGCGCCAAGCAGGACCTGCTCACCAAGGCCGACATCATCGCCACCGGCGAGGAGGCGCGGTCGTTCTCGGTCGTGCCGCTGATGCTGCACGGTGACGCGGCCTTCGCCGGCCAGGGTGTCGTGGCCGAGACGCTGAACCTGTCGGGTCTGCGCGGCTACCGCACCGGCGGCACCGTGCACATCGTGGTGAACAACCAGATCGGCTTCACCACCGCTCCGGAGTACTCGCGTTCCACCGAATACTCCACCGACATCGCGAAGTTCATCGGCGCCCCGATCTTCCACGTGAACGGCGACGACCCGGAAGCCTGTGTGTGGGTGGCCAAGCTGGCCGTCGACTACCGGCAGAAGTTCCAGCGCGACGTCGTGATCGACCTGATCTGCTACCGCCGCCGCGGCCACAACGAGGGCGACGACCCGTCGATGACCCAGCCGGGCATGTACGACGTGATCGACACCAAGCGTTCGGTCCGCAAGGCGTACACCGAGTCGCTGATCGGCCGTGGCGACATCTCCATGAAGGAAGCCGAAGACGCCCTGCGCGACTACCAGGGTCAGCTGGAGCGGATCTTCAACGAGGTGCGCGAGCTGGAGAAGTTCCCGCCGGAGGCGTCGGAGTCGATCGAGGAAGAGCAGCAGCTGCCGCCGAACCTCGTTACCGCCGTGGACAAGACGGTGCTGCAGCGCATCGGCGACGCGTTCGTGAACCCGCCCGAGGGCTTCACCGTCCACCCGCGCGTCAAGCCGGTGATGGAGAAGCGCCGCGAGATGGCCTACGAGGGCAAGGTCGACTGGGCGATGGCCGAGTTGCTGGCCTTCGGCACGCTGATCGACGAGGGCAAGGCGGTCCGCCTCACCGGTCAGGACTCGCGCCGCGGCACCTTCTCGCAGCGGCACTCGGTCATCATCGACCGCAAGACCGGCGACGAGTACACCCCGCTGCACAACATCGGTCGAAGAACCCGGGTTGGTTCGCGGTGCACGACTCGGCGCTGTCGGAGTACGCGGCGGTCGGCTTCGAGTACGGCTACTCGCTGGGCAACCCGGACGCTCTGGTGTTGTGGGAGGCGCAGTTCGGTGACTTCGTCAACGGCGCGCAGTCCATCATCGACGAGTTCATCTCCTCCGGTGAGGCCAAGTGGGGTCAGCTCTCCGAGGTCGTGCTGATGCTGCCGCACGGTCACGAGGGTCAGGGTCCCGACCACACCTCGGGCCGGATCGAGCGGTTCCTGCAGCTGTGTGCCGAGGGTTCGATGACGGTGTCCGTCCCGTCCACCCCGTCGAACTACTTCCACCTGCTGCGCCGCCACGCCCTGGACGGCATCCGCCGCCCGCTGGTGGTCTTCACCCCGAAGTCCATGCTGCGCAACAAGGCCGTGGTCTCCGAGATCGAGGACTTCACGGACAACAAGTTCCGTACCGTGCTCGAGGAGCCCACCTACGAGTCGGGCAACGGCGACCGCGCCAAGGTGAAGCGCGTGCTGCTCACCTCCGGCAAGATCTACTACGAGCTGGCCGCCGAGAAGAACAAGCACAACCGCGACGACGTCGCGATCGTGCGTGTCGAGCAGCTGTACCCGATCCCGAAGTTCCGCCTCAACGAGGCGCTGGAGCAGTACCCGAACGCCAGTGACCTGGCGTGGGTCCAGGAGGAGCCGGCCAACCAGGGTGCGTGGCCGTTCTTCGGCCTGAACCTGCCGGAGATCCTGCCCGCCCGCTTCGGCAAGCTGCGCCGCATCTCCCGTCGCGCCATGTCGGCCCCGTCCTCGGGTTCGTCCAAGGTGCACGCCGTGGAGCAACAGGAAATCATCGACGAGGCGTTCTCCCCGACCGCCTAGTCACCGAATCCCAGTGCGGGGCCGGATCTCTCACCGGGATCCGGCCCCGCACTCGTTTCAGGCCAGGTGGCAGATGCTGTAGTCGCCGACCGGGCGGAAGCCGAGGCGCTGGTAGAGGGCGGTGCTGGTGCGGTTGGCCAGGTCGGCGAAGAGCATGATGTCGGTCGCGCCGGTGGCGAGGGCCGCGCGGCTGGCGTGGGTGGTGGCGGCTGCTGCGAAGCCCTTGCCGCGCAGGGGTTTCGGGGTGAAGACCGGGCCGATGCGGATGGTTCCGGCCACGGGCGCGCCGGTTCCGGCCATCGAGACCGGGGCGCCGTCCACTTCCCACAGGGACAGGCCGCCGTGGGTCAGGCGTTCGTCGATCATGCGGTCGGGGTGCGCCGGGGGCGGGTCGCCGATATCCCGGGTGAACTCGAGCAGCCAGTCGATGGCCAGGTCCCGGTCGCGGTCGGTCGCGAGGCGGCCGATGCCCGGCGGCGCGGGGTCGGGCGGGACCAGATCGCCGAGCCGGTAGAGGCGATCGGCGCGGGTCGAGGTGATCGCCGTGCCGTGTGTCCGCGCCCAGAGTTCCGCGACAGCGTGGGCGGAGTCGGCGGGACCCGACACCGCGGGCAAGGCCGGATCGAGTGCCGAGTAGTCGCGGACCAGTGGGGCCACCGACTCGGACGGCAACGGGGACACCACGATTCCGAAGGGCGGCGTCCGGAAGAACGCGGCCGTGACCGCACCGCCGGTTGTGGTCCACCACCCGAAGTGGGGCGCGGCGTCCCCGAAGATCGTCAGCCCCTGACGCAGGAGACGATCCGGCACCGTGATCAGCACGGTGTTCCGGATCGGGTCCGAGTGCAGGAATTCGCCCGCAGCCCGCATGTAGGCCGCCGGGTCTTCAGTGATCGTCCACCCCATGGGTTCATCATCGCGGAAACAACGGTGAAAAGAACAGCCCGCCGAGCGTGGCTCGGCGGGCCGTCGAGGCCTCGGAGGGCTACTCGCTCTCCGAATCCGTCTGCTCGGCAGCGGAATCGGTGGCGCCCTTGATGTCCCAGGCGGCCATCATCGCGGCGACGCCGGCGGCGGCCGCGTCCTGAGTCGTGGGTTCCTGATCGGACATGGTGCGGACCTCTTTCTAATACTTCCCTGACGAAAGCTGATGCTACCGGTCAGTTTTGGTTGCGGCTTGCCGGGAAATGTGCTGCGACAAGGCATTTCAATGAACAGTGACCGGTGTCACACACCCTGGCGAGTCATCCGCGCGGGCGGGGTTGTGCGCCGGTTGTTCCGCGTCGTATATTCCACGTGGAATATTTGGTACGGAGGATGTCGGTGGCGGGCGGTTGCGCCACCCGAAACGGAGGTAGCAGTGACCAAGAAGCAGTCGACACCAGCGCTCACGCCGATGGCGATGCTGGTTCTCGCACTGCTGGAGGAACGCCCGATGCACCCGTACGAGATGTATCAACTGCTACTCAGTCGCCATGAGGACGAGTTCACCAAGATCAAGCCGGGGTCGCTCTACCACACCGTGGCCCGGCTGACCGACCAGGAACTGATCGCGGCGGAAAGCACCGATCGGGCCGGTAACCGGCCGGAACGGACCACCTACCGCATTCGCACGGCCGGCCACGCGGCACTGCGCACCCGAGTCCGGGACCTGCTGCGCGAACCGGCCAACGAGTACCCGCCCTTCGTGACCGGATTGGCCGAAGCGCACAATTTGCCCGTGGACGAGGTCATCGATGCCCTCCGCGAACGCGTCGCCTCGATCGAGGCGCGGGTCGCCGAGCTGACCGCGCTCCGCGACCTGGCCGCCGCCTCCGAAGTCCCGCGCCGTTACTGGATGCGGGTCGACTACATACGCGCGCACAGCACGGCCGAAGTCACCTGGCTGCGCGGACTCATCGCCGAGCTCGAGAGCGGTGAACTCGAATGGGAACCCTTCGACACCGAGTCCTGCGAGCGCGTCGACACCAGAACCCACTCCCAGGGATAGGAACCCGAATCCATGTCCACTCAACGCAATCCGTGGCTCGCGCTATACGCGCTGGTCGTCGGGTTCTTCATGATCCTGCTGGACATGACCATCGTCGCGGTGGCCAATCCGGCGATCATGAAGGACTTGAACGCCGATGTCTCCCAGGTCATCTGGGTCACCTCCGCCTATCTGCTGGCCTACGCGGTGCCGCTGCTGGTGACCGGCCGCCTCGGGGATCGCTTCGGCCCCAAGAACATCTACCTCGGCGGCCTGGTCGTGTTCACCCTCGCCTCGCTCTGGTGCGCCGAGTCGACCAGCATCAACATGCTGATCGCGGCCCGCGCCGTGCAGGGCCTGGGCGCGGCGCTGATGACGCCGCAGACCATGGCCGTCATCACCCGCACCTTCCCGCCGGACAAGCGCGGCGCGGCCATGGGCCTGTGGGGCGGCGTGGCCGGTCTGGCCACGCTGGTCGGCCCGATCCTGGGCGGCGTGCTGGTGGACTGGCAGGGCTGGCAGTGGATCTTCTACGTGAACGTGCCGATCGGCATCATCGCCTTCGCGCTGGCGTTCTGGCTGGTGCCGTCGCTGCCCACGCACGAGCACAAGTTCGACCTGGTCGGTGTGGCGCTGTCGGGTGTCGGCATGTTCCTGCTGGTGTTCGGCATCCAGGAAGGCAATACCCACGACTGGGACGCCAAGATCTGGGCGATGATCGCGGTCGGCGCGGTGGTGCTGGTGCTGTTCGTGTGGAACCAGGCGCGCACTACCGTCGAGCCGCTGGTGCCGCTGAGCCTGTTCAAGGACCGCAACTTCGCGCTGTCCAACGTGGGTATCGCGGCCATGGGTGCGGCGGTGACCAGTGTGTTCGTACCCGCCTACTTCTACCTGCAGCAGGTGCACGAGATGTCGCCGACCCGCTCGGCGCTGGTATTCGCGCCGATGGCCATTCTGACCGGCGTGTTCGCGCCGATCATCGGCAAGATCTCCGACAAGGTCGCACCCCGGGTCATCCCGACCGCCGGTTTCGCGATCTTCGCGGCCACCCTGTTCGGTTTCGCGGTGCTGATGAAGCCGGATGGCTCGATCCCGCTGTTCATGATCGTCGGCGGCTTCGCCGGTATCGCGAATGCCTGCATCTGGGCGCCGCTGGCCTCCACCGCCACCCACAACCTGCCGGTGCAGCAGGCCGGTGCGGGCGCGGGCGTCTACAACACCACCCGTCAGGTGGGTTCGGTGCTCGGTTCGGCGGCGATCAGCGCGCTGCTGTCGGCGCGGATCTCGGCACAGGGCCTGCACAGCGGCCCGATCGGCGAGGGCGCGGGCGGTAAGAGCCTGAGCGATCTGCCCGCGGCGGTGCGGGATCCGATCCTGGAGAAGCTGAGCACCGCGCTGAGCCAGTCCATGTACCTGCCCGCGGCGATCCTGCTGATCGGTGTCGTCGCCTCGGCGATGTTCATCGGGTTCGGCAAGCAGGGCGAGGGCAAGCAGGACGATATGGCGAAGGCGAATATCGGAGCGCACTGACATCTCGAAAAGCGCTGCCCGCCGGGGAATCCCGGTGGGCAGCGCTTTTTCATGCCCCGGGCGCCCCGCCGGCGGCGGTCAGAACAGCAGGCCGATGAGGCGGGTCCAGTCGATGCGGATCTCGACGGGCATGTAGATCAGGGTCTCCCCGGTATGGGGTGTGAGACGCCGCAGCGGCCGGTAGTGGCCGAGGACCAGGACGTGCGCCTGGATGGCCTGCACCCGGTCGCGATCCAGGTAGACCAGCCAGTACCAAGGGATTCCGGCGCGCGCGTACTCGGCCATCTTGTCGGTGGTGTCGACGCGTACGGTCGCCGGGGACACCACTTCGACGGCGATCTTCACCTGTGCGGCCCGCAGCGGGCCGACATCGGCGGGGGCACAGGAGAACAGGATCACGTCGGGGCGGCGGACGGTGAGGCGCGGCGACTCCCAGAGCAGCACGTCCTGGTCGACGCCGACGTAGAGCCAGCCGTCGTTGCAGCGGCTCATATGGTGTTCGGCCCCGGATTCCAGCATGGCGGCCAGGCGGCGGGTGGCATTGCGGTAGGGCAGGGCGGGCGTTTCGGCGCGCACCACGTCACCGTTGATCACCTCGACGAGCCGGCAGAAGTCGGGGGGCAGCTGGTTCCAGACGTCGAGCGTGATCGGTTCGGGCTGTAGGTTTTCCGCCCGCGCCCATTCGAGCACTCCGGACATGCGCGCTCCCTCATTCGCCGAACGAGTTGTGCCCCCGGGGAGCGGATGCTCTCCGGGCGGCCGGACCGGGCCACGACTGCCGCGCCGATCTTATTCCGCGCGCGACGCAAAACGGTCGTTCGGAACGTTTGCCCGCGCCCGATCGGCGTGTTTCGTCAGCCGATTCGGACTGTGAGCGAGGGGTATCCGGTCGCACCGTCGGGCACGACGTCCTGCTGCTGGTCGGTCTGGGTCTCCCCTGTGCCGTCGGTGGCGCGCGCCCAGACGGTGTGCACGCCGCTGCCCGCGGGCGCGTCCCAGTCGAAGGCCCACTGCACCCAGCTGTCGATGGACGGTGCGGCCGCCAGGCGCGCGGGCTGCCAGTCCCCTTGGTCGATACGGACTTCCACGCCGCGGATGCCGCGATGCTGCGCCCAGGCCACCCCCGCGATGGTGACCTTGCCGGGCGCGAGGCCGCGGCCGCGCGGGGTGTCGATGCGGCATTCGGTCTTGATGGGGCCGCGCGCCGACCAGCCGCGCTTGGTCCAGAACGCTTCCGCGCGATCGAATCTGGTGATCTCGAGTTCGGTCACCCACTTGGTGGCCGACACGTAGCCGTACAGGCCCGGCACCACCAGTCGCGCCGGATAGCCGTGCGCGGTGGGCAGCGGTTCGCCGTTCATGCCGACGGCCAGCATGGCGTCGCGGCCGTCGGTGAGCACCGCCAGCGGGCTGCCCGCGGTGAAGCCGTCGATGCTGCGGGAGAGCACCATGTCGGCGTCGGGGTGCGGTCCGGCCTGGGCGATCAGCTCGTCGAGGCGGTAGCCGAGCCAGCGGGCGTTGCCGATCAGGTCGCCGCCGACCGGGTTGGAGACGCAGGTGAGGGTGATCAGCCGCTCGATGGGGGTGCGGGCGGCGAGATCGGCGTAGCTGAGCCGGATCTCGTGATCGACCATGCCGTGGATGCGCAGCGACCAGTCGTCCTTGCTGACCTGCGGGACGGTGAGCGCGGTGTCGATGCGGTAGAAGTCGGAGTTCGAGGTGAGGTAGGGGGTGAGGCCTGGCAGTTTCAGGTCCGCGCCCGGGTCGATCGGCGGCTCGGCACTGGTCGGTGTCGGCAGTTGCACGTCGGCGCGTTCGGCCGACACGTCCCGGGACCGCAGCCCGATGATCCGCCCGGCCACACCCGCGGCCACCGCGGCGGCGCCGGTGACGGCGAGCCAGCGCATCACCTGCCGCCGTTGCGTGGACGACGCTTCGGTGGAGTCCGATTCGGCCGGGGTCTCGTCGCCGCCTTCCCGGAATTCGGCGAGACGGCGAATCAGGCTGCGCAGCACGAGGATTCCGGCGGCGGTGCCGAGTATCGCCGGGATCGCCCAGGTCCAGGCGGCGGCCGGACGGCCCAGTGCGGCCAGCACGGCCAGCAGCCCGAACACCGCGAACAGGATCGATCCGAGCGGCCGCCGCTCCCGTTCGGCGAGTCCGGCGACGGCCGCCAGCACGACGGCCACTACCCCCATCGACACGAACAGCAGCAGTTTGTCGTTGGTGCCGACCAGTCCGATCACCCATTCGCGGAACCCGTCCGGCGTATGGTCGACGACCCACGCTCCGACGGCCTGCAAGGGGGTGCTGTCGGGACTGATCAGCACCGACACCGCTTCGGCCACACCGAGCGTGACCAGGCCCGCGACGATGCCGCCGGCGATTCGTACTTCGCGATCGGCCACGAACCGACCCTACTGCCGGATTCGGCCCGCGCACCCCCGCGAGAAATGACGATCCGGTGACGTCGTCACCTGAAATATTCGGCGCGTCAGCCGGTTGACCCAGTCATGAGCGAACTTCCCCGGGTCCAGCACCGTCACCTCGAGGTCGACGGCGTCGACGTCTTCTACCGCGAGTCCGTGCCCGCTCGCGCGGATGCCCCGGTCCTGCTGCTACTGCACGGCTTTCCCACCGCCTCGCACCAGTTCCGCCGGCTCATCGACGCGCTCGGCGACCGCTACCGGTTGATCGCTCCCGACTATCCGGGGTTCGGGAACACCGTGGCCCCGGCCGATTTCGAGTACAGCTTCGACCGGCTGGCCGACATCACCGAGGGGTTCGTGCGCCAGCTCGGGCTGACCCGGTTCGCCATGTACATCTTCGACTTCGGCGCACCCGTCGGCCTGCGGCTGGCCACCCGCAATCCGGAGTGGATCAGCGGCCTGATCGTCCAGAACGGCAATGCGTACGAGGCCGGATTGTCCGAGGCCGCACAGGGTTTCGTCGCGTTGCGGCCCGATCACGAGGGCGACGAGGACGTGATCCGGGGCCTGCTCACGCTCGAGGGCACCCGGAGCCAGTACGAGGGCGGCGTCCCCGACCCGAGCCTGCTGAACCCCGACGCCTGGACCCTGGACCAGCACTATCTGGACCTGCCCGGCCGCAAGGAAGCCCAGCTGGCCCTGGCCTACGACTACAAGTCGAATGTGGCCCGGTACCCCGAATGGCAAGCGTGGCTGCGCAAGTACACGCCCCCGACCCTGATCGCCTGGGGTGCGAACGACTTCTTCTTCCCCGCGCCGGGCGCGCACGCCTATCTGGCGGACGTTCCCGACGCCGAACTGCACCTGTTCGACACCGGCCACTTCGCCCTGGAAACCCACGTCGCCGAGATCGCGCCGCTGATCGCCGACTTCCTCGACCGGTTGCCCGGCTGAACGGAAAAGCGGCGCTGACGGTGGAAGTTCCACCGTCAGCGCCGCTTTCGACTCCGGGTCAGGAGTTGTAGATCGCGTCCACGTCGGCCGCGTACTGCTTCATCACGACCGCCCGCTTCAGGGACAGCTTCGGGGTGAGCTCGCCACCCTCCTGGGTCCAGTCGACGGACAGGATGCGGACCTTCTTGATCGCCTCGGCGTGCGAGACCAGCTTGTTGGTGGCCGCGACCGCGTCATTGATCTCGCCGACCAGGGCCGGGTTCTCGATGAGGTGCTCGATCGGGGTGTCGGCGGGAATCCCGTTGCGGGTCTTCCACGCCGGCAGGGCCTCCGGGTCGAGGGTGACCAGCGCGCCGATGAAGGGCTGCCCGTCGCCGACCACCATGACCTGGCTGATCAGCGCGTTCTGCCGCAGCGAATCCTCCAGCATGGCCGGGGAGACGTTCTTGCCGCCGGCGGTGACCAGGATTTCCTTCTTGCGACCGGTGATCGCGATGAAGCCCTGCTCGTCGATGGCGCCCAGGTCGCCGGTCTTGAACCAGCCCTCGGCGTCGAACGCGTCGGCGCTGGCCTCCGGGTTGTTCCAGTAGCCGCCGAACACGACCGGGCCGCGGATCAGCAGCTCGCCGTCGTCGGCGACCTTGGCGCCGTGACCGGGCAGCGGGCGGCCGACCGAACCGACCTTGATGAACTTGGGGGTGTTGACGCTGACGGCCGCGGTGGACTCGGTCAGGCCGTAGCCCTCGTAGATGGTGACGCCGGCGCCGCGGAAGTAGTGGCCCAGGCGCGCGCCCAGCGGGCCGCCGCCGGAGACGGCGGAGGAGCACTGGCCGCCCATGGCCTCGCGCAGCTTGCTGAACACCAGCTTGTCGAGCACCAGGTGCTGCAGCTTGAGCACGACGCCGGGGCCGCCGGTCTCCAGCGACTGGCTGTACTGGATGGCGATCTCGGTGGCGTAGTCGAAGATCTTGCCCTTGCCGCCGTCGTGCGCCTTCTGCTTGGCGCCGTTGAACACCTTCTCGAACACGCGCGGCACCGAGAGGATGAAGTTCGGCTTGTACTGGCCGAACTGCTCGACCAGCGTGGACCAGTCGGCGGTATGGGCCACGGTGACGCCGGCGTCGAACGCGGCCAGCGCGACCGCGCGGGCGAAGACATGGGCCAGCGGCAGGAACAGCAGCGACTTGCGGCCAGGCTGCAGGAACTCGCTCATGGAGGAGCGGTCGGCGGCTGACTCGGCGTAGAGGTTGGCATGCGAGAGCATGACGCCCTTGGGCCGGCCGGTGGTGCCGGAGGTGTAGATCAGGGTGGCCGGGGAGGCCGCCTTCACCTGGGCGCGGCGCTCGTGCACCACGGCGTCGTCGAGATCCTTGCCGCGGGCGGTGAGGTCGGCGATCGCGCCCTTGTCGATCTGCAGCACCTCGCGCAGGCTGTCGAGCCCGGCCTCGATCTCGGCGATGGTGGCGCGGTGCTTGTCGTTCTGGACGATGGTGAGCTTGGTGGCGGAGTCCTCGAGGATCCAGCGCGCCTGCTCGGCGGAGGAGGAGTCGTAGATCGCGACGGTGCAGCCGCCGGCCGCCCAGATCGCGAAGTCGAGCACGACCCACTCGTAGCTGGTCTGAGCCATGATGGCGACACGGTCACCGAGCTCGATACCGGAGGCCACCAGTCCCTTGGCCACGTCGGTCACGGTCTTCGCGAACGCCGCCGCCGTGACGTCGTTCCAGCCGCCCTTGCCATTCGGAGTGTTGAAGACGACCAGGTCGGGGGTCTTCTCAGCATGCCGGAACGCGCCGTCCGACATGTTGGCGTTCTCCGGAATGGTGTAGGTAGCCGGGACTTCGAACTCTCGCATCGCTGCCCTTCCACAGAGGTTTACTGGCGGGTAATTTACGCCACGCTCACAGGTAACTCTCCGCGGACCGCCCGAACCTGTCACCGGACGGCCACGCGTTATGTCTCGTCCCTATCCTATTGACCGGCTTTGCGCTGGTCGAAGCGCCTGGCGCAAGAACTGCCCGAGTTCGGCGGTGACCGCGGCGGCCTGGGCGACCAGACCCGCCTGCAACTGGGCTACATGCCAGAGACCGTCGGTCTCGGTGAACTCGGTCGGCACGCCCGCCGCGCACAGCTGCGCGACCAGCCGGGTGCACTGCGCGTGCAGCAACTCGCCCCGGTCGGCCTGCACATAGGTGGGCGGCAGCCCGCCCAGGTCGCCGAGCAGCGGCGCGTAACCGGGGTCGGAGCCGTCACCGCCGCCCAGATAGGCCGCGGCGCAGGCCCGCGACCACGGCTTGTTGATGACCAGATCGCGGTCGCGCGCGGGCACTTCGTTCGGGTCGGTCCACGGCGCGATCAACCCGAGTGCGGCCGGAGTCAGGCCGTGCCGGTCGCGCAACCGTTCGGCCAGCGCGAGCGAGAGCCCGCCACCGGCCGAATCACCGGCCACCGCAATACGTTCGGGCCGGAACCCGGCGGCCACCAACTCCAGGAAGGCCGCCTCGGCGTCCTCGAGCGCCGCCGGGAACGGGTGCTCGGGGGCCAGCCGGTAATCGGGAACCTGGACGGCGCAGCCGGTTTCGCGGGACAGGTACGCGGCCAGCGCGCGGTGCGTGATCGGCGAGCCGACGGTGTAGCCGCCGCCGTGCAGGTACAGCACGGCGGCGCCGTCGGAGACCGGCCCGACCGAAACGCGTTCGGCCGGGCGGCCGCCGAGCCGGATGCGCTCGACATGGGTGCCGCGCGGCGCGCGCTGCGCCACCGCACCCCAATCCATCAGCGCCCGTTGGACACCGAACGGCAGCCGGCGGTTGAGCATGATCCGGAAGACCGGATTCAGTGTGGCTCGGACGAGGGGCAACGGCAGTGTCACATCGGGCATGTCCGAATGTCCTTCAGAATCGCGGTATTACGGCAGGACGCGCTTCTGCACCACCGCGGCGATCCGCTGGTAGTACGAGGCGGTGGTGCGGACGAACAGGTCGAGGGCCTTGGCCTCCCAGCCGATCAGCACGCGGCCGTGGCCCTTGCGGACGGCCTCGGTGATGGCCTGCGCGGCCATCTCCGGGGTGTGCAGCGCGAGCTTGCTGTCGAACAGGCTGGCCAGGTTCTTCTGGTCCAGACCCTCGGAGACGGTGGCGTTGCGGGCGACGGCGGTCTTGATGCCGCCGGGGTGCACGCAGGTGACCTTGACCGGGGTGCCGCTCATCAGCATCTCCTGGCGCAGCGCCTCGGTGAAGCCGCGGACCGCGAACTTGGCGGCGTTGTAGGCGCTCTGGCCGGGCACCGCGATCAGGCCGAACAGGCTGGACACGTTCACCACGTGGCCCTCACCGGACTCGATCAGGTACGGCAGGAACGCCTTGGTGCCGTTCACGACGCCCCAGAAGTCGACGTCCATGATGCGTTCGATGTCCTTGAACGCGGTGTCGGTGACATTGCCGTGGTGGGCGATACCGGCGTTGTTGTAGATCTGGTTGACCTTGCCGAAGTGCTTCTTCACCGCGTCGGCGTAGAGCAGCACGGCTTCGCGCTCGGCCACGTTCAGGCGATCGGATTTGATCTTCACGCCGAACTTCTCGCAGCGTCGCACGGTTTCGGCGAGGCCCTCGGCGTCGATGTCGGACAGCGCCAGCTGCGCGCCGCGCTTGGCCAGGTTCTCCGCCAGCGCGCGGCCGATGCCGGAACCCGCACCGGTGATCACGCAGACCTTGTCCTTGAAGTAAGCATCGTTGCTCACGGCTACCGCTTTCGGTGTTTGCCGGGGCGGTCGGCTGAACTGCCCCGGGATCGGTGACGGCTGAGGGTACTGACTAAACAGCCTGTGCGACAGGCTGCGTGGTGGTCTCGTAGGCCGCGACGTCGAAGTGCTCGAGCAGGCTACGGAACCGGAAGGTGAAGTCGGGCCACAGCGTGGTGTTGTTGCCGTGCTTGTCCAGGTACCAGGAGGCGCAGCCGCCGGTGCTCCACACCGCGCCTTCGAGCTTGCGCTGCAGACCGGCGTTGTACTCGTCCTGCACGTCCTTGCGGACCTCGACGGTCCGCAGGCGCAGGTTGTCGAACTGGGCGATGGCGTCGGAGATGTAGTTGATCTGCGACTCCAGCATGAACACCATCGAGGTGTGTCCCAGGCCGACGTTCGGGCCGAGCATGAAGAACATGTTGGGGTAGTTGTTGATCGCCGAGCCCTTGTAGCCCTGCTGGCCGATGGCGTCGAAAACCTCGGACAGCGTACGGCCGTCGCGGCCGGAAACCGTGTCATAGACCGGCGAGTCGGTGACGTGGAAGCCGGTGGCCACGATGATCGCGTCGACCTCGCGCTCGACACCGTCCTTGGTGACGATGGCGTTGGGGCGGATCTCCTGGATGCCGTCGGTGACGACGTCCACGTTGTCGCGGCTCAGCGCCGGGTAGTACTCGTTGGAGATGAGCATGCGCTTGCAGCCGATGCGGAAGTTCGGGGTGACCTTGGCGCGCAGCTCGGGGTCGCGGACCTCGGCGAACAGCTTGGCGCGGGCGACCGCCTCGAGGGCGAGCATGGCGGGCGGGAACTTGGCCAGGCCGATCACCTGGGTCTCGCGGGCGGCGTAGATGCCGGCGCGGTAGAGGTTGCGCAGCGCGGGAATCTTCTTGAGCGCGAACTTCTCCGGGGCCAGGTACTCGCGGTCGGCGCGGGGCAGCAGCCAGGGCGCGGTGCGCTGGTACACGTCCAGGTGCGCGACCTGGCCGGCGATGCTGGGGACGATCTGGATGGCGGAGGCGCCGGTGCCGATCACGGCGACGCGCTTGCCGGCCAGGTCGGAGTCGTGGTTCCAGCGGGCGGAGTGGAAGATCTCGCCCTGGAAGTCGTTGATGCCCTTGATGTCGGGCAGGTTGGGCTCGCACAGCGCGCCGACGGCGGAGACCAGGATGTCGGCGGTGAAGGCGCCCTGGCTGGTCTGGATCTCCCAGCGCGCGTCGGCGGCGTTCCACTGGGCGCCGGTCATCTCGCAGTCGAAGATGTGCTTGTCGCGCACGTCGTACTTGGCGGCGACGGACTGGATGTAGCGCTGGATCTCCGGCTGCTTGGAGAACGAGCGTGACCACTCCGGGTTGGTCGCGAAGGAGTACGAGTACAGCTGCGAGGGGACGTCGCAGGCCGCGCCCGGGTAGGTGTTGTCCCGCCAGGTGCCGCCGACGTCGTTGCCGCGCTCGAGCACGAGATAGTCGGAGCGGCCCTGCTTGCTCAGCCGGATGGCGAGGCCGAGGCCCGAGAACCCGCTGCCGACGATGATCACGTGGGCGTGCCGGGCAGGCCGGTTGCCGACAGCTTTGTCTGTAACCTTGCGACTCATGTACTTGAGAATATGGTCTTATTGAGTGTGAGTCAATACTCTTATTGAGTGCCAGTCAATACCGTTGACGCGCATTCAGTAGCTATTGACTCACGTTCAGTAGAGTCGGACAGATGACCAAGGAGCGCCGTGAGCACTAGACCGGACAGCCGGGCCAAACGCGTGCGCCTCAGCCCCGGCGAACGCCGCGAGCAGCTGATCACCTTGGGCGCCCACATGCTGCGCGACCGCGCCCTCGAGGACATCTCGATCAGCGAGATCGCAGAGCAGGCCGGCATCTCCCGCGGCCTGCTGTTCCACTACTTCCCCACCAAGCAGGACTTCCACCTGGCGATCGTCCACCACGCCAACGCCGAACTCCTCGCCCGCACCACCCCCGACCCCACCCTGTCCCTGTTCGACATGCTCCACGACGCCATAGAGCGCTACATCGCCTACGTAACCGAAAACCGCACCTCCTACCTCGCCCTCCTCCGCGGCCCCGCCAGCGCCAGCCCCGAACTGGTAGCCCTGGTCAACGCCACCCGCATGGCCTTGGTCGACCGCATCCTCGCCGAAGCCCCCATCCCCACCGACGACCCCGACCGCCCCCGCCTCGCCCTGGCAGTCCGAGGCTGGATCGCCTTCGTCGAAGAAACCACCCTCACCTGGCTCCGAGAAGAACCCATCCCCCGCGACACCCTCGTAGAAATGCTCGTAACCTCCCTCCCCGCCCTCGCCCTCAACGCGGATCTGGCTGCAGCACTGCAACAGTGAGCCGCACTACCCCGAGAGCCGTTGCGGCACAGAGCAGTGGCGGGTAGCCGGATCAGAGAGCGTGGGCGTCGAGCCAGTCTCTGGCTACCGAGGCGGGGATGGCGGATTGGTCTCGGATTTGGTGGACCATGTCGGCGAGGGCGGTGGTGGTGAGTTCGCCTGCTACGTAGTTGAGTTTGCGGAGTTGGAGGTCGGTGAGGGCGGATTTGCGGAGGATGGGGGCGATCATGGCGGCGCGGAAGGCGTAGTCGGGGTCGGAGAGGGGGGTCAGGTCGGCGCCGTCGCCGGGGAGGAAGGCGGGCGGCCCGGAAAGGACGGCCAGGTGGATTTCGCCTTCGGAGAGGGCTTTTCGGAGGTCGGCCTCGGTGGTGAAGGTGACGGTGCGGGTGACGATGCAGTGGTAGACGGTGCGCAGGGGGGTCAGGACGTCGCGTTCGGGGTCGAGGGGGGCGCGTTGGGCGTCGAGGGGGGCGCCGGTGTCGATGCCGACGATCAGGTCTTCGCAGTGGGGGGCGAGGTCCTTCAGGGAGGACGGGAGGGTGGCGGGGCGGGAGGCACTGGCGACGATGGTGGGGCGCAGGTCGGTGCCGTCGGCGGGGTCGGAGGTGGCCACGCCCTGTGGAAGGGCTTTGGCGAGTGCGGCATTCACGGCGTCGGGTTTGGTGACCGTCGCGGTGGAGTCGAGGGCGGTGAGGAGATCGCCGGTGACATCGCCGAACAGGGCGATCTCGCCGGAGTCCACGGCGGCGAACTGGTCGGTACGATTGCCGACTCGGTCCTGGACGCGCGTGTGCAGGCCGGTGCGGGCCAGCGCGCCGGCGTAGATTTCGGCGACCATCCGGGACTGCGGTGAATCTCCCGCGCCCACTGTCACAATCGGGCCGGTGTCGTTGCTGCCGCACGCCACCGCGGCCACCGCGACCACGGTGACGAGCGCTCCCCGCGCCAGCATTCGCGCGGCGCGGACCAGGCGTTTCCGCTCGGTCCCGGACGGGCGCGGGCGACGGCGGGCCGCGCGGGCGCCGCGGGCGTGCGGTGGGTGGGAGTCTGTGCCGGACACGGCAACAGTCTGCCGCGCCGGTCCTCCGGGAGGTGAGACCGGGCCGGGGATTGGGCGCGCCGTTTCGGCCGAAAGCGCGAAACCGACCGTAGGTAGGCACCGTTCGCGGGAAGACACGGGCAATATGGACAGTTAGGTCTGTTCCAGGGGTGGAGACACCCCGTCTGCCGCAGGCAGCCCGCCTGCCGTAGGCGTCTCGTGCAGCTCGGAAGGACGACAGTGCATTCGCTCATCACCACGCGCGCCGATGGCAAGCGCATCTCCCGGACCGTACTCCGCATTCTGGCCGCGTCGGTGGCGCTGGCCGCGGCCATGGCGCTGTCCGCCTGTGGCGACAACAAATCCAATCCACTCGGCGGCGGCGGCAACTGCGGCGGGGACGCCGACAAGGTGACCGTCGGATCCGCCAACTTCCCCGAATCCGAGACCGTGGCCGACGTCTACGCGGAAGCGCTGCGCGCCAACGGATTCAGCGTCGACACCAAACTGAACATCGGCAGCCGCGAAGCGTACGTGCCCGCGCTGAAGCAGTGCGCCATCGACCTCATCCCCGACTACACCGGGAATCTGCTGCAATACCTGGACAAATCGAGCACCGCCGCCGCACCCGACGAGGTGAACGCCGCACTGACCAAGGCGCTCGCCGACCAGCAGCTCGCCATCGGCACCCCCGCACCCGGCGAGGACTCCGACGCGGTCGTGGTCACCAAGGCCACCGCCGAGAAATGGAATCTGACCAGCATCGCCGACCTGGCCGCACACTCGGCCGAGGTGAAACTGGCCGCGCCCGCGGAATTCTCCGAACGCCCCGGCGGGCTACCCGGCCTGAAGAAGCACTACGGCCTCGACATCTCGACCGCCAACTTCGTGCCGATCGCCGACGGCGGCGGCCCCGCCACCGTGAAAGCCCTCTCCGACGGTCAGGTCACCGCCGCCGACATCTTCACCACCTCCCCCGCCATCGCCGCCAACAACCTGGTGGTGCTCACCGACCCCAAGCACAACTTCCCGCCGCAGAACGTGGTGCCGCTCTACAACACCGCCAAGAACAGCGACAAGCTGCTGAAGGTGCTCAACGCCACCTCGGCGAAACTGACCACCCCCGAACTCATCTCGCTCAACACCGCCGTCTCCGGCAGCAGCAAGACCGAGCCGGCCGCGGCCGCGAAGCAGTGGGTCGCCGCCCAGGGACTCGACAAGCCGATCGCATAAGAGAGGGCCGCACACGGTGTCCGACATCGAATTCACCGGCGTCAGCAAGACGTACCCGGACGGCACCACCGCCGTCCACGACCTGAGCCTGCGCATCGAATCCGGGTCGTTCACCGTGTTCGTGGGGCCGTCGGGCTGCGGCAAAACCACCTCCATGCGGATGATCAACCGCATGATCAGCCCCAGCGTCGGCACCATCACCGTTGGCGGACAGGATATTTCCCGCGTCGACCCGGTCAAACTGCGGCTCGGCATCGGGTACGTGATCCAGAGCGCGGGCCTGCTGCCGCACCGCACCGTCATCGACAATGTGGCCACCGTGCCGGTCCTGCGCGGGCAGTCCCGGCGCGCGGCCCGGCAGGCGGCGCTGGAGGTGATGGACCGGGTCGGACTGGATCGCGGCCTGGCACAACGCTATCCGGCGCAACTGTCCGGCGGTCAGCAGCAACGCGTGGGCGTGGCGCGGGCACTGGCCGACGACCCGCCGATCCTGCTGATGGACGAACCGTTCAGCGCCGTCGACCCGGTGGTGCGCACCGAACTCCAGAACGAGATGCTGCGGTTGCAGGCCGAACTGCACAAGACCATCGTGTTCGTGACCCACGACATCGACGAGGCCATCAAACTCGGCGACCACATCGCGGTCTTCGGACCCGGCGGGCACCTCCAGCAGCACGATGTGCCACGCACCGTACTCGCCCAGCCCGCAACCGATTTCGTCGCCGGATTCGTGGGCCGCGACCGCGGCTACCGGGAGCTGTCGTTCCGGCCCGCCGACGCGGTCCCCCTGCACGACCTGCCGACCGTCGCCCCCGACCAGGTGGCGAGCATCCGCCTGGACAAGGGCGAATGGCGGCTGGTCATCGACGCCGCCAAGAAACCCATGGGCTGGATCGACACCACCGGCGTGGAAGCCGTGCGCGCCGGGCACTCGCTCGCCGACTGCATGGCCGCGGGCGGCTCCCTCTTCCCGCCCGGCGGCGACCTGCGGCAAGCCCTCGACGCCACCATCTCCTCGCCCGCGGAAATCGGTGTCGCCGTCGATGATTCCGGTGGCGTGCTGGGCGCCATCTACGCCCGCGACGTGCTCGAACAACTGCACCGGCAGCGCACCGACGAGGACGCCGAACGCAATCGGACCTTCTTCGAGGAGCCGAGGTGAGGTACCTCGTCGACAGTTTCGGTGACATCGCCGGGTACGCCCGCACCCACCTGTGGCTGGCGCTGCTGCCACTGGCACTCGGGCTGGTGATCGCGATTCCGGCGGGCGCGCTGGCGCATCGAGCGCGCTGGCTGCGACGGGTCACCACCACCGTCGCCGGTGTCGCGTACACGATTCCGTCGCTGGCCTTGTTCGTGATCCTGCCGCCGCTGCTCGGCATCGGCGTCATCGATCCACTGAATGTGGTTATCGCACTGACCATCTACTCGGTGGCGCTGCTCGTCACGGCGGTCCCCGCGGCCCTGGATTCGGTGCCGGACACCACCCTCGACGCGGCCGACGCCATCGGCTATCCGCGCTGGCGGCGGGTGCTCACCGTCGACTTCCCACTCGCGCTCCCGGTGTTCCTCGCGAATCTGCGGGTCGTGGCGGTCACCAACATCTCGATGGTGACCGTGGGCGCGCTGATCGGGGTCGGCGGGCTCGGCAAACTGTTCACGCAGGGCTATCAGCGCGACTATCCGGACGAGATCATCGCGGGCATCATCGTCGTGCTGGCGCTGGCGTTGATCGTGGACCGCGCGCTGTACCTGCTGGGCCGGGTGGCGACGCCGTGGCTGAAAGAGCGTGACTCGAAAGGGCGTGCGCGGTGAACCTTTTCCTGGACGCCTGGCACTTCCTCACCGACGGCGCGAACTGGTCCGGGCCGGCCGGGATCGGGCGGCGGATACTCGAGCAGCTCTGGTACAGCTTGCTGGCCGTGGGTCTTTCGGCGATCATCGCGGTGCCGATCGGCTTGCTGATCGGGCACACGCGGCGCGGGTCGGCGCTGATCGTCGGCTTCGCGAACTCCATGCGGGCGCTGCCGACACTGGGTGTGCTCACCTTCGTGGTGCTGTTGATGGGGTTGGGGCTGACCCCTCCCCTGCTGGCCCTGCTGACCGTCGGCATTCCGCCGCTGCTGGCGGGCGCGTACGCGGGCATCGCGAACGTGGATCCGATCGTGGTCGACGCCTCCCGCGCCATGGGCATGAGCGAGCCGCGGGTGCTGCTGCGCGTCGAACTCCCCAACGCGCTGCCGGTGCTGCTCAGCGGCCTGCGCGCGGCCACCCTGCAGGTGGTGGCGACCGCCACCATCGCCGCCTACGTGAACCTGGGCGGTCTGGGCCGCTACATCTTCGACGGCATCAGCCTCTACCGCTACGACAAGGTTTTGGTCGGCGCGATCCTGGTAGCCGCGCTGGCGCTCGTCCTGGACGGTCTACTGGCCTTCGTGGTGTGGCTGAGCGCGCCGGGCACCGGACGATTGGGCAAGCTCACGGGCCGGATCCGAAACAGGCGCATTGACCTTCCGGTGTGATCGGGGTCACGATGTCTCGTGGCACACCCATCCGAGACAGGAGGTTCGCAGTGAAGGCTCGCGACATCATGCACCGGAATGCGGAATGTATCCCCGCTGATGAGACGCTCGACCGCGCCGCCCAGATGATGCGCAACATGGATGTCGGCGCACTCCCCATCTGTGACAGCGACCAGCAGTTGATCGGCATGCTCACCGACCGCGACATCGTGGTCAACTGCATCGCCAGGGGCCACGACCCGGGGCGAGTCCGGGCCGGCGACCTGGCTCAGGGCCGGGTCTGGTCGGTGGACGTCGACACCGATCTCAGCACCGTCCTCGACGTCATGGAAAAGAACCAGATCAAACGCATGCCGGTGCTCGACGTGCGCAATGGCAACAAGCTGACGGGCATGATCTGCGAATCCGATCTGGCCAAGAACGTCAGCGACCAACAACTGGCCGCGTTGATCAGCGCTGTCGCGGTACCGCACTAGCCCCCTGCCATCCCCAGGAAAGCGTCCCGGTTCGCAGCGGATTCACAGCCACTGACCGGAGAATTGCCGGGTGCAACCGGGACGCATTCTTGTCATCGAAGACGCCGAAGCCATCCGCGCGGCGGTCGGAGCCGGACTGACCGCGGCCGGGCACGACGTGCTCGCCCGCGGCGACGGCGCACTACTCGAACAGGACCTCAACACCTTCCGCCCCGACGTGGTGGTGCTCGACGTCATGCTGCCCGGACGGGACGGATTCGCCCTCTTGGATTCGGTCCGCGCCCGATCCGCTGCGGGCGTCGTCATGGTCACCGCCCGCGACGGCGTCGAGGACCGGGTGCGCGGGCTGCGCGCCGGATCCGACGACTACCTGGTGAAACCGTTCGACCTCACCGAACTGGTGGCGCGGGTGGACGCACTGCTGCGGCGCATGGGAAAACTGCAGCGCCGCACCGTGATCGGCGACCTCGAAGTCACCGTCGACACCGGCACCGCGCGTCGCGCCGGACAGGAACTCGCCCTCACCGCGACCGAATTCAAACTGCTCGCGTATCTGGCCGCGCAACGGGACCGGGTGGTTACCAAGACCCAGATCCTCACGGCCGTCTGGGGATACGAGGACTACGACCCCAACCTGGTCGAGGTGCATGTGAGCGCACTGCGCCGCAAACTCGAGGAAACACGGGGAACGGGTGGTGCACACGGTACGCGGGCTCGGCTACACCTTGCGGGCGCCGCGGTGAAGACCGTCTCGCTGCGCGGACGCGTGACCCTCACGGCCGCACTGGTTTCCGGCATCGTGCTGGTACTGGTGGCGGTCAGCGTGCACGCGCTGTTCGGGCTGGTGGTGACGCGCAGCGAGAACACGGTGCTCACCGACCGCGCCCAGCTGGCCCGGCAACTCGCGCACGACGGGGTGACGCCGGAAGACCTGGTCACGCGGGTGGACACGCGGTCGGTGCGGGTGCGGCTGGTGCTCGCGGACGGGCGCAGCTTCGGCAGCCTGGATCACCGGCTCGCCGAGGATTCCACCACCAAGACCCGCCTCATCCGGCTGGCCGGGTCCGGGGCGATCGACGACAGCCGGCTGACCCTGCAGATCGACACCCCGCTGCTCGCACGAGTGCAATCCCGGCTCGGGTTCCTGCTGGCGCTGGCCACCACCGGCGCGATCGTCGCGATCTCCCTCGCCCTCTGGTTCAGTGTGCGCCGCGCGCTCGAACCGCTGGACGCCATGACCCGGCTGGCCCGCGACATCGCGCACGGGCATCTCGGCCGCCGCCTCGAACCGTCCCGCACCGACACCGAATTGGGGCGCACCGCAGCCGCATTCGACGAGATGCTGGACGCGCTCGAGGGCGCACTGCGGGACACCGCGGCCGCCGAATCCCGCGCCCGTGCCTCCGAACAGCAGATCCGCGCCTTCGTCGGCGACGCCGCCCACGAACTGCGCACCCCCATCACCGGGGTGCGTTCGCTGGCCGAAGCGGTCCTCCAGCAGCCCACCGACACCGATCCCGAGGACCGCCAGCGCATGCTGCTACTCCTGGTCCGCGAGACCCGCCGCGCGGGCCGCCTGGTCGACGACCTGCTCGACCTGGCGCGTATCGACGCCGGCCTCCAGCTGCGGCGCGAACCGGTGGACTTGCGCGCTCTCGCCGCCACCCAGCTCGACCGGATGCGAATGCTGCACCCGGACACCGAATTCCACCTCACGGGCGACCCGGTCACCGTCTCCGCAGACCCCGAACGTCTCACCCAGATTCTCACCAACCTGCTCGCCAATGCCTGCCAGGCCATGCACGATCAGGGCTCGATCACCGTCGATATACGCTCCGGTGCAACAGCATCCGAGCCGGTGGCGGTCACCGTCACCGACACCGGTCCGGGTATCCCGGCCGAGGCCCGTGAGCGCGTCTTCGATCGCCTGGTCCGCCTCGATTCCGCGCGCGACCACCGGCCCGATGGTTCCGGTCTCGGCTTGGCCATCGCCCGTGGCCTGGCCCGTGCCCACAGCGGTGACCTGGTGTGTCTCGCACCCGAAGCCTGTGGCTCCGAGGTCACCGGCGCGGTCTTTCGGCTGACTCTGCCGCCCGTCTGAAGATCACCTGAAGATGGGTCTCGGATTCAGGGAGCTTTCAGGTTCGGGGAGCAGATTCGACGGCGACCCCATCACACGAACTGGAGTGAGCATGAAACGCACCCTCGTCGCGGCGCTGGTCGGAGCCGCTGGAGCCGCGACCATCGCCTTCGCGATTCCCGGTACCGCGTCCGCCGATGTACCCACCTGCGGGCCCGCTGCCGCGGCTGCTGCTCGGGCCGACTCCGCGCCCAAGGTTGCTGCGTACCTTGCGGCGCATCCTGATGTTGCTGCTGAGCTTGCCAAGGTCAAGGGGCTTCCCAAGGATCAGCGGCGGGCGGAGATCAAGGCTTGGCGGCAGGCCAATCCGCAGGAGGCTCAGGATTTGAAGGCGGCTCGTCAGGCTGTCATCGATTACCACAAGGCTTGCGGGAAGCAGCACAAGTAGGTCGTCATCAGGTGGGGCCCGGTCTATATGGCCGGGCCCTGCTTTGGTTCAAAGATAAAGAGAACAAAAGATAAAAGACGCCTGGAGAAGGGAGAGGGGCTGGCTGGGTTGGGAGGCTCGCTCACCTTCCAGCCTCATTACGGCTCGGCCGTGGATCGGCCCGGTGTGGGGGTACAAGCACTCTGAAGTTGTCGATGTGCACGCACAGTGAAGTGTGCAGGGTAGGTTTCACGCGGCCCGTGAGCGCCACTTTCGACAACTGGAATCGATTGCAGCCGCGATCGACTGCCCAACGTGATGGCGATCGTTCCACACGTGGCGTTCCGGTCGGGTCAACACTCTTCGGTGCAATCCACCCCGTTCGACCCCGATACGGTGAGTCTTTACCCATGACAACGGTTTTCCACCCGCCAGGGCCATCGTTGATCAACGCGTGGCAGTGGTCGCATGCCAAGGTCAGGTTGTTGATGTCGGTTGGTCCGCCCTTTGCCCAGTCGGTGACGTGGTGGGCGGCGCACATCGAGGCGGGTTGTTCACAACCCGGACGAGTACATCCCTTATCGCGGGCGATCAGTGCGAGGCGTTGGGCGCGGTTCGCCGTTCGGCGAGAACGCCGCAGGTACAGCGGCATCCATCGCCGTCGAGGACCGCGATGATCGGGTGGGTGCCTTCGGCCATCTTGAGGGCTTCGTTGATGGAGATCTGGGTGCCGGTGTTGGTGGTGGCCACCCCGGTGCCGTTCTCGAGGTCGGTCAGGCTCATCGTGAGGACAACCTCGACCGGCAGACCCCGGTGCATCCCAAGGGCGCGCATGTTCACACCCGGCTGCATCAGGGCGAGCATGGCGTCGTGGGTGCGCTGCCCGGCATCACGCCGATCACGACGCGCGGCAGCATCGAGAACGCTGTCGGCGATGAACCCACCAGAGGCAGAAGGGCTTTCCGCATCCTCGACATTGCACATGCCCGGGCGCGCGAGCTTGGCAAACACCGCATCCAGGCACGCACGCAGTTCGGGGGTGATCCACCCTTCGATCCGGGACATGCCATCCACCCCAGGACGGCACAGGGTGATGCCACGCCGTCGGCGACGGTCGGCATCGGAAACAACCTTCCCGTCCGGATCCAGCCGCGCCAGAATGTCCCGCCCGATCTTAGGCAGGTCATCCGGCCAGCCTTCACGCGAGTAGCCGACGAGGATCTCTTCGGCTTCCGCGCGTGCTTCGGTGGGAATGTCGGTCGGGAGGTGTTCCATCACGTCCATGATGTTGCGCACGTGATCCCGCGAAATATCACCCGCGGCAAAGGCTTCCGCCGTTACCGGCAAGGTCGCCGGGCGCAGGTGGCCTGAGGGCTCGAAGAATTCTCCGCAGTGGTGGGTGATCTTCACTCGCAACGCGGCGTCGTAGCATGAGAGGCCGAGGGTGTGGCGCAGGAACGGCACCATCTTCCCCGCCCCACTGCGGGCGTGCAGTGAACGCTCCCCGGCTTCGATGATCAGCCGCGTATCCAATGCCGCCAGCTGCCGCTTGCAGGCCTCCAGCTGCTGCATCAACGCCACGACATCCTCATCGGAGAACTGGGCCATCGTCGCGTTCTGAACGGAGTTCGAAAGGGTCGAGACCGCGGCCGCCAGTTCAGCGATGCCGCAGTCGTCGAGTGTCACCCCATTCGAATCCATGTGCTAATTCTACGCCCGCATGATCACCCCGGGAACCCGAAATGTCCGGTACTGCAACATTATTCGATCAATTCAAGATCATCATCCGAACTCGATGATCGTGCCGTTCTCGACGGAAATCCGCGCCGCCTCGAAGAGCATGATCCAAATCTCGAGCTCCCGGAAGAACGGGTGCGGCTCGCCGTCAGCATGATCCAGTCCCGCGTAGATCCGCTCGACCTCCGCGTCCGAGAGACCACCGTCGACCAGCTGGACACCCAAATAGGGTGCGACATAGACGAGTTCACGAAGCAACGCCGTGCTGGAACCGACGAGCGCGCCGGCGAGCTCCTCCGAGAACAGGACTTCACGGAAATCGACTGGTACGTAATACCCTTCGCAATCCGAGTGACAGATCAGGTGCGAGGTGAAGGTACTTCCGACCGCCTCGATAGCCGGGTCGTCGGCAGCATTCTCGCCCTCGACAACAGGCGTCAAAGGCTCATCCGGATACTCGCAGGCCCGCGCATACGCCCGGCGCAAATAGTGCAAGAAGGAATACGGAACCCCCGACATCCGATCCCGGGTGACCGCCGCGCCCCGCACCGTGGGCTCCCGATGGAGCGGAAGCCCTTCACTGGCCAGCAGTTCGTTGAGCGCCCGCAGCTGATCGTTCAAACTGTCGAGATACTCAGGGTCACTACCGCTCTCCACAGCGAAGGCCAGCCCATCGGTTCCCACACACAATCCCATACGCGTGAAGCTAGCCCGCCCCTATGACAGGTTCTGCGACGGAATGGTGCGGGGTCAGCGCCACCGATATCTCGGACCCCAGGCAAGCAGGAACATGCAGCCCATTTGACCTGCATGTATCGCTTCTCGCGCGGCACTGGCGTGCCGGATTCCGCCCCCATGAAACTCATGGCCGAAGCCTACAATTCGGAGGGTCCCGGTGCGTGGCAAGCGGTTCACGGTGTGCCGCATGCCGCGTCGGCCGAATCGGCCGACGCGGCATCTCCGAGTAGCGGCAGGTGCGTGATTCTCACGCGTTGTGCAGCGCCGCCGTGATCTTGCGGGTCATCTCGGCGACGACCGGCTGGCCGGTGCTGCTCGTCGCCGCGGCCGCCTCGACGGCGACCAGCACCGTGGTGCGGAAGTTGGCGGCCTCGGCCGGGTTCTGGCCTTCGAGGACGATGGCGGCAGCCGCGAGGGCGGGCAGGACCTGGTCGGCCAGGGCGGCAACCGTTTTGCCGGACAGGTGGATGTCCTTTGACTTGGCGTTCAGGAGGTGGCCGATCTCGCCGGTCGACGCGAGCAGGGCGATGGAGCCGGCGGTGGCGGCCTTGTGGGGCTTGTCGGAAGCGGCGGCGAGCAGGGAGACCGCGCCGTAGGCGGCGGAGCGGATGGTGGCCTTGTCCTGGTCGGTCAGGGCGAGCGTGGCGGTGGTGGCGGACATGGTGTGCTCCTTCGAAAGCTGTTGTAGCAGTAGCCCGGATCCGGTTTGTGGTCCGGGGCTGTTTTGTTCGATGGGAGTACTTTGTCCGGGGCGGCTGACAGCGGACTGACGGCAAGCTGACACGGCCGCTGACACGACGCCGGACCCGCTACCGCACGGTGTCCGGGCGGTCGGGGCGAACCAATCCGTGCTGGTGGGCGTAGACGACGGCGTGGATACGGTCTCGGACACCGAGTTTCGCGAGGACCCGGGAGACGTGGGTTTTCACGGTTTCCTCGCCCACACCGAGGGCGGCGGCGATCTCGCCGTTGCTGCGGGCGTCGGCCAGGAGCAACAGGACTTCGCGTTCGCGGGCGGTCAGCTGGCCCAGTTCGGGCGGTTCGATCGGCGGGGCGATGCCGAGGGCGAAACGGGGGGCGAGGCGTCGGGTCATGGAGGGGTCGATGACGGCGTCGCCGCGGACCGCGACACGGATGGCGGCCACGAGTTCCTCCGGGGGAAGGCTTTTCAGGAGGAAGCCGCTCGCGCCCGCGGACAAGGCGCGGTGCAGGTTGGCCTCGCTGTCGTAGGTGGTCAGGACCAGCACCCGGGTGCCGCCCGCGGCCACGATCGCCTCGGTCGCGGCGAGACCGTCCAGCTTGGGCATGCGGACGTCGAGGATCGCCACGTCGGGGTGGGTGCGGGCGGCGGCCTCGATGGCGGCGCGGCCATCACCCACCTCGGCCACGCACTCCAGGTCCGGATGGGCATCGACCACGGCGCGCAGGCCGGAGCGGAAGACGGTGTGGTCGTCGGCGATCAGGACGGTGATGGTCATGCGGCTCCGATCGGGACGGAAACCCGGATGGCCCAGTGGGTTCCGGAGGGGTTGGGGCCGTAGTCGAGGGTGCCGTCGAACAGTTCGACTCGGCGGCGGATACCGTCCAGACCGCGGTGCACGTCACCGGTCGGCGGATGGGCGGCGATGGGATTGGCTTCGTGAACCTCGACCAGGCCGGGGCGGTAGGCGATTTCGAGGTCGGCCGGGTCACCGCCGTGGCGCAGCGCGTTGGTCAGCAGCTCCTGCACGACTCGGTAGAGCATGACGTCGAGGGATTCCGGCAGCACCGGCGCTTCGCCCGTAACCTGCACGCGCACAGTCAATCCGGCGTCCCGAACCCGCTGCACCAGGTCGTCGATGTCGGCCAGGCCGGGCTGTCGCTGCCCGTCGTCGTCGCGGCCGTGCAACAGGTCGAGTTGCCGCCGCAGATCCACCATCGCCGCACGGCTGCTGGATTCGACGGCGTGCACCGAGCGGGCGGCCGCCTCGGTATCGGTGCGGGACAACGCCATTCGCGCCACACCGGCGTGGATGCCGATGGCGCTCACATGATGGGAGATGACATCGTGCAGGTCGCGCGCGATGGCTTCGCGTTCGTCGGCCAGCGCTCGGTCGAGGGCCGCCCGCTGCTCCTGGCGGCGCAATCGTTCCCGCTGCTCCAGCTCCGCGATATACGCGCCGCGCGCCGCCGTGTACCGCCCCACCAGCCACGGCACCACGCCCGCACCCAGCGCGGCGATCGCCAATCGCACGGGATTGTTGTTGACGCCCGCCATCGCGGCCATCACGTTCACCGTCAACGCGCCGCCCGCCAGCAACGCCACCGTCAGCACCGAGACGACCCCGGACAGCCACGCGCCCGCCTGATATCCGGCGACCAGGAAGCCGACGTCGAAAACCCGTGCGGTGATCCCGTAATGGTGTGCGAACAACGCCACCGACACTTTCACCACCACCTGCGCCACCGCGACCGCCGCCGCCGTCGCGGCGGGGGCGGCCAGCGCCAGATCGGCGGCGACCGTGGCCACGGTCAGGATGGTGGCGGCCACGGGCGCGAGACCGAAGGCCCCGCACATCACCATCTGCGTGCCGTCCAGCACCGCCGCCACGGCGGCCACCAACAGCGACTGCCGGGCCAGTGACCTGGTCACATCCATGGCCGCACGGTACCTCGCAGACCGCCCCTCCCCCGTGTGGGGGACACGGAATCCCCCGTGGGCGCGACGATCCGCGGCCTGTATCGAACTACCGTCGAACACATGCTCGCAGCCCCACCGTTCCGCCGAGGAGCCCGCCCGTGAACGCCGACCTGTTCGTCTACGCCCTGCCCGCTTTCGCGGCGCTCATGCTGATCGAATGGATCGCCGACCGCCGCGACCCGGACCGTCCCGCCAACGGCATCAGCGGCCGCGACACCGCCTCCAACATCGCGACCTTCACCATCGGCCGGATCGCCAAACCCTTACTGGCGCAGGTGATCCCCTTCTCGGGCGTGGTGCTGGCGGCGCACTTCACCCCGCTGCACCTGTCGCCGAAGAGCTGGTGGGTGTGGGTGCTGGGGCTGATCGTCACCGATTTCTGCTACTACTGGGCGCACCGCGCCGACCATCGGGTGCGACTGCTCTGGACCGCGCACAACGTGCACCACTCCAGCCGCTTCTTCAATTTCTCCACCGCCATCCGCCTGTCCTGGGCGCATCCGGTGGCCAATATCCTGCGCGGCTTCTGGTGGGTGCCCGCCGCGCTGCTCGGCTTCCCCGCCTGGATGGTGTTCGCCCTGCAATCGCTGGGCCTGCTCTACCAGTTCCCCATCCACACCCAGCGGGTGAAAACCCTGTGGCGGCCCATCGAATTCGTGTTCAACACGCCCGCCCACCATCGCGTGCATCACGGCTCGAATCAGCCGTATCTGGACACCAATTACGGTGGCGTGCTGATCATCTGGGATCGCCTGTTCAACAGCTTCGCCGCCGAGACCGAACCGATTCGCTACGGATTGACCAAGGACCTCGACAGCGACAATCCCATCAGGTCAATTACGCCGAATTGATGAATCTGGTCAGCGATGTCCGCGGCGCGCAGACCTGGCGCGGCCGCCTCGGCTACATCTTCGGCCCGCCCGGCTGGAGCGAGCACCGGGTCGAGGCCGAGCGCGAGAAGACCCCCGCCGCAGCCTGATTCGACAAAACGGCCCCCTCGCAGGATCTGCGAGGGGGCCGTTTGCCGGAAAGAGTTACGCCACGCCCTCGGCGCGGGCGGCGTTGCCCACGGCCTCGGCGACAGCCGGGGCCACGCGCGGGTCCAGCGGGCTGGGGATGATCTTGTCCGCGGACAGCTCACCGGCCACCACGTTGAAGATCGCATCCGCCGCGGCCACCTTCATGCCCTCGGTGATGCGGCGGGCGCCGGCATCCAGCGCGCCCTTGAACACGCCCGGGAAGGCCAGCACGTTGTTGAGCTGGTTCGGGAAGTCGCTGCGACCGGTGGCCACGATGGCGGCGTACTTGGCCGCCACCTCGGGGTGGATCTCCGGGTTCGGGTTCGACATGGCGAACACGATGGACTCCGGCGCCATGGACGCGATGAGCTCCTCGGCGATGGTGCCCGCCGACAGACCCAGGAACACGTCCGCGCCAGCGAGCGCCTCGGCCGGTCCGCCGGTGATGCCGCGCGGGTTGGTGCGCTGCGCCAGTTCGGCCTTGACGTCGTTGAGGTCGTCGCGGTCCTTGCTCACGATGCCCTTGGAGTCGAGCACGATGATGTCGGAGACGCCCGCGGCCAGCAGGATGTCGGTGCACGCGACACCGGCGGCGCCGGCGCCCGAGACCACGACCTTCATGCCGGACATGTCACGACCCTGCACCGCGGCCGCGCCCTTGAGGCCGGCCAGCACCACGATGGCGGTGCCGTGCTGGTCGTCGTGCATGACCGGGCAGTCCAGCGCCTCGATGACGCGCTTCTCGATCTCGAAGCAGCGGGGGGCGGAGATGTCCTCCAGGTTGACCGCGCCGAAGCTGGGGCGCAGGCGGATCAGAGTCTCGACGATCTCGTCGGGGTCCTTGGTGTCCAGCACGAGCGGGATCGAGTCCAGCCCGGCGAACTTCTTGAACAGCGCCGCCTTGCCTTCCATCACCGGCAGCGACGCGCGCGGGCCGATGTCGCCCAGGCCCAGCACGGCGGTGCCGTCGGAGACGACCACGACCAGGCGCTCGGCCCAGGTGTAGGTCTTGGCGAGGGACTCGTCCTCGGCGATGCCGAGGCAGACCTTCGCGACGCCCGGGGTGTAGGCGATGGACAGGTCCCGCTGGGTCTCCAGCGGTGCGGTGAGTTCGACCGAAAGCTTGCCGCCAAGATGCCCGGCGAAAATTTCTTCCGTGGTGATGTCGGACAGGTTCGCGCCATTGGACGCGGGGGCCTCGGTGGCATTCACTGCTTCAGTCACGGGTGACACGCTTTCACTCCTGATCGGTTCGGACTCAACCGTTTGACGGTTACCGTTCGGTAATAGCTGTTTTTATGGTTTCGGTGCTCATATATATCTTTTCGCCGCGCGGAATGGTCGGCGGCAGCACAGATCGTCGAGCGAGAACCGGAGGGGTGTGTCCGGACGAGACAGTCGGGGTGATCCCGTATGAACCCGCGAGTCGGAGTTCGTGATCACCGAGTGTCCCGGGCCGGGCGGTGGCTGCGGCCGGGATCGGCCCATTCTGCCAGTCGTCGCGACGGGGTGCAAAATCGACCCCGGGTCCATCACGTCGCCTCACCATCGTTGAAGAGTAAGTCAACCGCGTCACACGCAGGTGAACGGAAACTCGCTGGTGGGAACCCGAACTCGGAGAACTGTCACATCCCGGTCGCGGGGACGCCTGTGAGGTGTTGTCACGGGGGCTGGTCAACCGCCCAGTAACCTACCGGCCGGTTCAGGCCGGCGCGGCCTCCGCGACCACGGGTTGTGGTCGCACCCAGACGGATTCGAGCCCGCCCGACAGCAACCGTACCCGCCAGTCACTTCCCGCTCCCGGGTGGTCCGTGCGGCGATGCATACCGCGCGTCTCGGTGCGGGCGAGCGCCGAATATTTCGTCCAGCGCGCCACCGCGAGCAGCGCCGCGGCCTGCCGAGCACGCAGCCGATCCGGACCTTTTCCGCCGAGCGCCAATTCGACACCAGGCCACAGACCGTCCAGTTCGCCGATGCTGTCGCGCAGACTGCCGTCACTGCGCCAATAGCTGCGCCGCAGCGGCACGGTGTGCTCCTGCACCAGCCCGACCACCGCCCGCGGATCCAGCCGGGCCTTGTCACCCAGGCCCACACCCGGCACCGGGCGGGCCTTGCCCAGCTTGCGGCGCGCCGCGGCGAAACCGGCCGCCCCCGCACCCGCCCACACCCGGACGAGATGGACCACGCACCGTTCTGACCACCGAAACCGCTGACCGCACCGGTGATCGGCTCCCGCGTGGTGACATCCCCCGCGCCGTACAGACCCGGCACGGTGGTGGCGCAATCCGGCCCGGTCAGACGCAACCCGCCGGTGCCGCGCACGGTGCCCTCCAGCACCGCGCACAACGGCACCTGCCCGGTCGAACTCGGGCCCAGCCGCAGCAGTTCCGCACGCACCGACTCGGGAAGTTCGTCGAGCGCGGCGTAGACCCGGCGACCGTCGGCGATGGCCGCGAAAGCCTCAGCCCGCGAACCACATCCCCGGCCCCACAGCACCGCCCGCGACTCGTCGTAGAGGGTGGCGAAATGCATGACCTGATCGGAGCCGAACATCGCCGCGACCGGGCGGCTCCCGGGCACCGGCGAATCGGCCACCGGGGCCAGCGAATACGCGTTGGAGAACTCCATACCGGACAGTTCGGCCCCGGCCTCAGCGCCCATGAGCAGGCCGTCCCCGGTATCCACATCGGTACCCGCGCCGCCGGAGAGGAACGCGCAGCCACCGGTGGCCAGCACCACCGCGCGGGCCCGCACCGTCCAGTTGCGGGACCCGCCACGCAGCGACACGCCCGCCGCGCCCGACACCACCCCGTCACTGTCGGTGATCAGCTGCAGGGCCGGATGGTGATCGAGGATCCGCACCCCGGCGATCACCATGCTGCGCCGCAGCCGGCCCAGATACTTCGCGCCGTCGAGGTAGACCCGCGACGGGCGATGAGCGTGTTCACCCTGGTAGCGGAGGCCGCCCTGGACCAGCTGGCCGACCCGCCGGTGGGTCTCCTCCAGCACCCGGTACATCCAGTCCACCTCGCCGAGGCCGCCGCCGTGCGCGAAGTTCTGCCGCACCGCCTCGTCGCGGGCCCGGCCCGGCGGGATGTTCCAGAGCGTGACCCCGCCCCGCGCGGTCGGCCCGCTGGCGCCGCAGCGGGCCTTGTCGACCACCAGGACCCGCGCGCCCGCGGCGGCCGCGGCCAAGGCGGCCCAGGCGCCCGCCGGGCCACCTCCCAGCACCAGCACATCGGCGTCGAATTCGGTCATATAGACAAATATTCGACGACAGTTCAACTACTCGCAACCGTTATGCGTATTTCAATTCCACCACTGTGCCCAGAGCAGATATCCGGCTATCCCGAAAACAACCAAACATCCGAAAAATGCGGCAAAACCTTGACGTCTATCCGAATAAACTTGGGCGGCAACGACCGCCAGTGCCGCGGACACATGCCACGCCACCGACTCCCCTCCGGGGCCCGGAAAACCGCGCCGAGCACCGATGCAGGCAGCGCCGGCCACTGTGACGGCGAGCACCACCGTGCCGCCGGCGACGATTCCGCTCAGACCCCGGAACACCTTCACGCGGTGATCACCGGGACCCCACTGGCTTTGCCCACAATTTCCTCGAATTGCGTTGGGTCGGTGGTGAATTCACCGAGCCGAATGGTCTTGTTGGCGCCGTGGTAGTCGGACGAGCCGGTGGTCAGCAGACCCAGCTCCGCGGCCAGCTTGCGCAGCACCTCGCGGTCGGCCTCGCTGTGATCGATGTGATCGATCTCCACCCCCGCCAGCCCGACCTCGGTCAGCTCCCGAATGTGGTCGAGCGCCAGCAGCCGCCCCCGCTTGCGGGCGCGCGGGTGCGCCACTACCGACACCCCGCCCGCCGACGCCACCATCTCGACCGCCCGCCGCAACGGCGTGTCCGCCTTCTCGACGTAGTAGCGGCCGTGCGGCGCCAGCAGATCCTGGAAGGCGGCATCCACACTCGGCACCACCCCCGCCTGCACCAGCGCCCGCGCCAGATGCGGGCGACCCGCCGACGGACCCACCGAGGCCATCACCGCCTCCGGATCGATCGGCAGGCCGTCGGCCGCCATCTGCTCGGCCATCGCCCGCAGCCGCACCACCCGTTCGGCGCGCAACCGCTCCCGCTCCTGCGCGAAGGACTCGTCACTCGGATCGAACAGGTAGGCCAGCAGGTGCACCGGCACCGGATAACCGTCCTCGCCGAGCCCGACACACGACATCTCCATGCCCCGGACCAGCGTCAATCCCGGAGGCAAGGCGTCGACGGCCTCGGCCCAGCCGGAGGTGGTGTCATGGTCGGTGAGGGCCACCACGTCGAGACCGGCGGCGGCGGCCTTCGCGATCAGTTCGGCCGGGGTGTCCGTGCCGTCGGACGCGTTGGAATGGGTGTGGAGATCGATGCGCACCCCACCTATCTTGCCTGCGGCGCAAACGATCACCCATGGCCGGGACGATTAGCATCGGTGATGTGTCCTCGATCCCGCCGCTGTCCTCGTTCCACTGGCCGGGGCGGTCCGGTGAGCGACCGGTCGCCACGCCCTCGAAACACGGCCGGATCGTCGACTGCGCCGTCTACGTGGACGGCCTCCGGCTGTGGGACCAGTGCACCTACAAGAACGCCCTCGCCGAAGTGCGCGAGCGCGGCCAGGGCTTCGTCTGGCTGGGCCTGCTCGAGCCCGGCATGGAGCTGATGGCCGATGTCGCCGAGACCTTCGGCCTGCACTCCCTGGCCGCCGAGGACGCGGTGAAAGCCCGCCAGCGCCCGAAACTCGAACGCTACGACGACGTCCTGTTCCTCGTCCTGCGCACCGTGCAGTACCTGGAACACGAGCTCAACAGCGTCGCCGAGATCGTCGACACCGGCGAGATCATGGTGTTCACCGGACCCGACTTCGTCATCACCGTGCGCCACGGCGAACACGGCGAACTGGGCGGACTGCGAAAAGCCTTGGAAGCCGAGCCCGCTCAGCTGGCGCTCGGACCCGGCGCGGTGCTGCACGCGGTGGCCGACCAGGTCGTCGACACCTATGTCGCGGTCACCGCCGACATCGAGGAAGACGTCGACGCCATGGAGGAAGAGGTCTTCACCCCCGCCAACAAGCTCCAGATCGAGGCGATCTATCAGCTCAAACGCGAAGTGGTGGAACTACGCCGGGCCGTGAAGCCGCTGGCGCTGCCCCTGCAGGTGCTCACCCACGACACCACGCTGCCGCTGCCCAAGGAGATCCGCCGCTACCTGCGCGACGTCGCCGACCACCACACCGCGGTCACCGAGCAGATCCTCGACTTCAACGAATCCCTCAGCGCCCTCATCAATGCCGCACTGGCCAAGGTGAGCGTCCAGCAGAACATGGACATGCGCAAGATCTCCGCGTGGGCCGCCATGGCCGCGGTGCCGACCGCGATCGCCGGTATCTACGGCATGAATTTCGATTTCATTCCGGAGCTCAGATGGCACTACGGCTACCCGATCGTGATCGGGGTCATGGTGCTCCTGTGCACGGGCCTCTACGCGAATTTCCGGCGCAACAAATGGCTTTGAGCAACCGAGCGGCAAGCTAGAGGCTCGCCGCCGGGCGGGCCGGGTCGCGCACGTCGATCCCCGCCTCCTGCCAGGCGTCCCGCAAGGCCGCCGCGCCACGGATCCGCACCCACGCCGCCTCGGTCGCCGTGATCGGCGCGACCGTCAGGAAGCGCACCGGGTCCGCCGGATCGGGCAGTACCACCTCCGGGATCTCGCTGTCACCCAGCAGCACCGCCGTGAACGGCGCGTTGGCCCAGATCGGCTCGCCCAGATCCAGCAGCGCGTCCGCCTGCAGCACAACGCCTTCGACCGCGGGCGCGGCCACCAGCACGCCGAGGGTCCGGGTCAGCCCCGAACCCGCGCCCGCACCGCCGCGCAGGGTCAGCACCAGCTCCGCGCGCGGCCCGCGCACCGGATCGGCCAGCGCCGCCGCCGGATCCGTCATCGGATGCCGGGAACCGCCCAGCGTCGAATAGTGCACGAACTCGCCGTCCGGGATACGCAGGATGTCGATGGGCTCCAGACCCAGGAACGTCACCGACGCCGCGTCCGCGGACTCCACCCCGAAGTGTCCGAGCACCGCGGCCCGGACCTGGTCCAATACCTCCATCGACCTAGATGGCCAATCTGGCGAGCATGTCCCGCGCCTGCTCGGCGGTCTTCGGGTCGCACAGCACGTCGTAGCGGCCCGCCACCAACTGCATGGTGGAGGCGAAATCACGCTGGCCACGGGTGGCCGCGTACGGGATGGACGCCGAGATGAGCCCGAAGATGATGCCGCCGACCAGGCCGACCACCAGCGGGCCGATCGCCCCACCGGTGGTGAACATGCTCAGCAGCAGACCCAGGAACAGGCCCAGCCAGGCACCCGAAACCATGCCGCCGCCAATGACTTTGCCCCAGGTCAGGCGATACAGCACGCGCTCGACCTGCATCAGGTCGACGCCGACGATGGTCACGCCCTCCACCGGGAACTGGTTGTCGGCCAAGTAGTCGACCGACCGCTGCGCCTCCGCGTAGGTTGGGTAGGAGCCGATCGGCCAGCCCGAAGGCGGCGTCGGCAGGGCGGGCTGCCGGCCCCGGCTCGCATTCCCCATGGGATTCGTCATGACTCCATCATGCTATTTCTGTCCGGCAGCCGCTGGATCGAAACGCGTGGTACGCGCCATTCCGGCGGCCCTGCCTTTATCAGCGATCACCTGGGCCATCTTGGCGCTGGCCTCGTCGATCATCTCGTCACCGAGCATCACCGCACCGCGCGCGCCGCCCTCGGCGGAGGTGTGGAAGGCGTACGCGTCGAGGATCTCCTCGGCCCGGTCGTAGTCGGCCTGGCGCGGGCTGAAGATCTCGTTGCACGCGGTGATCTGATCCGGGTGCAGCACCCACTTGCCGTCGAAACCCAGTGCGGCCGTGCGCGCGGCATTGCGGCGGAAGCCGTCGATATCGCGGACCGCCAGGTAGGGGCCGTCGATGGCCTGCAGGCCGTGAGCGCGGGCGGCGAGCAGGATCGTCATATAGATGTGGTGGTAGGCGTCGCCCGGCTCGTAGCCCTCGGGCTGCTCCCCCACCACCAGGGTGCGCATATTGATGGAGGCCATGAAGTCGGCGGGCCCGAACACCAGGGTCTGCACCCGCGGGCTCGCGGTGGCGATGGCGTCGATATTGCGCAGCCCCAGCGCGTTCTCGATCTGCGGTTCGATGCCGATCCGCCCGACCGGCAGGCCGTTGGCCTTCTCCAGCTGGGTCAGCAGCAGATCCAGCGCCTGCACCTGACCGGCGTCGGTGACCTTGGGCAGCAGGATGGCGTCCAGTTCCGAGCCCGCGCCCTCGACCACCGCGATGACGTCGGCGAAGGTGTGCTCGGTGGTCCAGTCGTTGACCCGCACCACGCGGATCTGGGAACCCCAGCCGCCGGCGTTGAGAGCCGCCACGATGTTCGCCCGCGCCGCCGCTTTCGCCGCCGGCGCGACCGCGTCCTCGAGGTCCAGGAACACCTCGTCGGCGCCCAGCCCCTTGGCCTTCTCGATCATGCGCGGGTTACTGCCGGGTACGGCCAGCACCGATCGGCGCGATGTCATGGGTCACTCCTTCTCGTGGCGTGGCATTTCAGACACGCTGGACCCACTAGCCTTATCAAACATGGCAGCGATGAGGGTTTTCGCCGCCCGGTTGGCGGGCTTGGTAGTACTGGGACCGGACGGCGAGTCTATCGGCCGCGTCCGGGACATCGTGATCTCGATACGTTATGACCGCCAGCAGCCCCGGGTGCTGGGGGTGCTCGTCGAACTGCCCACTCGGAAGCGGATTTTCGTGCCCATGCTGCGGGTGCAGGCGGTCGATCCCGGCGCGCTCACCCTCACCACGGGCACCATCAGTGTGCGCCGCTTCGAGCAACGGCCGGGCGAACTGCTGGCCATCGCGGAGATTCTCGACTCGACCGTCCGCGTCGCCGACCCGGAGCTGCCGCACCTGGCCGGTGCGGACGTGGTGGTGGTCGACCTGGGCATCGAGCAGAGCCGCACCCGCGACTGGGTGGTCTCCCGGGTCGCGGTGCGCGAACGCCGCCGCCTGAGCGTGGGTTTCGGCCGCCGCGGCGCGGTGCACGTGGTCGACTGGGCGATGGTGCGCGGCCTCACCCAGACCGAGCTGAACATGCCCGGCCAGGACGTCACCCAGCTGCTGGGACAGTTCGAGGGCATGCGACCGGCGGACGTCGCGCACATGCTGCGCGAGCTGCCGCTCAAACGCCGCATCGAGGTCGCCGCGGCCTTCGACGACGAGCGCCTCGCCGACGTGGTGCAGGAGCTGCCCGAGAACGACCAGGTCGAACTGCTCGAGCAGCTCGGCGTGGAACGCGCGGCCGACCTGCTCGAGGCCATGGACCCCGACGACGCGGCCGACCTGCTGGGCGAACTGCCCGCCGGCGAGGCGGAATCGCTGCTGGCGCTGATGGATCCGGAAGACTCCGAACCGGTGCGGCGGCTGCTCGAGCACGCGCCCTACACCGCGGGTGGTCTGATGACCCCGGACGCGGTGGTGCTCACCGCCTCCACCACGGTGGCCGAGGCGCTGGCCCGCATCCGCGATCCCGAGCTGACTCCGGCGCTGGCCTCGATGGCGTTCGTGGTGCGCCCGCCCACCGCCACACCGACCGGCCGGTACCTGGGCTGCGTGCACTTCCAGCAGCTGCTGCGCGAACCGCCCGCGAACCTGGTCGGCGGCATCGTCGACACCGATCTGGTCCAGCTCCGCCCCGATGCCCCGCTCACCGCTGTGACCCGCTATTTCGCCACCTACAACCTGGTGTGCGGACCGGTCGTGGACGCGGAGAATCATCTATTAGGAGCCGTCAGCGTCGATGACGTGCTCGACCACCTGCTGCCCGAGGACTGGCGCGAGCAGGACGAAGACACTCACGATGTGCACGGCTTGCCCGTGATCGAAGGGACGGGAGGCCGCGCATGAGCGAGCGATTCGAAAAGCTCAGCGCCCGCAGCCGATTGGAGACGCCGCTCGAGAACCGCTTCCGCGGGCTCGACTGGGACGCCGAGGCCTTCTCCCGCGGCAGCGAGAAGGTGGCCCGCTTCCTCGGCACCGGCCGTTACCTGGTGATCCAGACCGCGATAGTGGCGGTGTGGATCCTGCTAAATGTCTTCGCCCTTCGGCTGCAATGGGACCCGTACCCGTTCATCCTGCTGAACCTCGCGTTCTCCACCCAGGCCGCCTACGCCGCGCCGCTCATCCTGCTGGCGCAGAACCGGCAGGACAACCGGGACCGGGTGTCGCTGGAGGAGGACCGGTCGCGAGCGGCCCAGACGAAAGCCGATACCGAGTTCCTCGCCCGGGAGCTGGCGGCACTGCGACTCGCCGTAGGTGAAGTCGCCACGCGCGACTACGTGCGCCGGGAGCTGGACGATATCAAGGAAGGCCTGGTCAGATTGGAAAAACTGGCCGTCGACGGGGAGATCATCAAGGCTCGGAAAGCAAAAAAGAGTACCGACCGAAAGGCTCCCGAGGTCCCGATTTCGCCACAAGAAGATGGCGACTGACCACGGAAGTTGTACCGAACAAGCTGACTCATGGGTAACCTGGATCACGTTGTTCCGAGCGACCGACCCAGACACTGCCGCAGCATAGGTGTCATCACCGGGCCCCGGCCGCACGACCGAGGGGATTGTGTGGTGGCGAAGAGAATTTCTGCTCCGGTGACAGCGTCGGCGTTGTTGATAGCGGGCCTGGTCACCGCCGGTTCTGCCACCAACACGACGGTCCACCCCGTGGCGCCACAGGCCGCGCCCGACGCGCTGCTCGCGGCCTCCGCCGCGACCAACGCGAGTCTCAACCCCCGTCGACGGACCCTCCGACCGCCTCGTCGGACTGGTTCCGGCGGCTCCGGAGGCGCCCCGCAAACTCAGCGCAATGACCCCGCCCGCCGACGGCGTGCCGCTGTTCGGCGGCACCGTCCCGCTGCGCGACATCTCCCTGCCGGGTGGCGGTGGCCTGCTGGGGATCCCGGAGATCGTGCTGGCCGCCTACCGCAATGCCGAACTGGCGCTGCAGTCTTCGGACCCCAACTGCCACCTGCCGTGGTACCTGCTGGCCGGTATCGGCCGCATCGAGTCCAACCACGCCAACAACGGGCACACCGACGCCGCGGGCACCACCGTCACCCCGATCTACGGTCCGGCGCTGGACGGGACCCTGCCCGGCAACGAGATCATCAAGGCCGCCGACGGCAACTACGTGCGCGCGGTCGGGCCCATGCAGTTCCTGCCCAGCACCTGGTCGGCCTACGCCGCCAACGGAAAGGGCAGCGGCACACCCGATCCCAACAACGTCTTCGACGCCGCGCTGGCGGCCGGCAAGTACCTGTGCTCGGGCGGGCTGGACCTGGCCGACTCGCAGCAGCAGCTGCGCGCGGTGCTGCGCTACAACAATTCGGTGGCCTACGCGGCCAATGTGCTCAGCTGGGCCAATGCCTACCGGACCGGCGGCGCGCCGCAGTCGGTGAGCATCTCGCCGGATCTGGTGCCCAACACCTACGTTCCGGTCAACGGTCCGGATATCACGGTGGCCTCCACCACGATTCCGGCCACCCCGGCGCCCGAGGGCACCCAGCAGACCGTGGTGACCACCACGCCCGGGGCGAGCCAGGTGATGATCACCATCGCGGGCCTGCCGCCGATCCCGTGCGGCATCTTCTGCCCCGCGCCGGTGGTGCCCGCCAATCCCTGTGAGCAGGTGGCGATTCCGGCCCCGCAGCCGGATCAGAAGCCCGCCGACCCGGCTGCCGATCCGGCCACCGAGGATCCGGCCAAACCGCAGGACGCCACGCCCGCCGACCAGAAGCTGGGCCCCGACGGCAAGCCGTTGCCCAAGGATCAGCCGATCATCACCACGTGCTCGGCGCCGGTGCAGCAGGCCGAGGCCAAGCCGCAGGACCAGCCGCAGCAGGGCGCCCAGCAACCGCAGGACCAGCAAACCGTCACGCCCTCCAAGACGCCGGAACCGCAGGCGGTGGCGCCGGCCGAGACCGTCCCGGACACCGTCGACACCACCACCCCGGCGCCGGGCATCACCCTGCCCTTCGGCATCACGATTCCGCTCCCGGCTCCGGCCCCCGCGCCGGTTCCGTAACGAATGTGTGTTTTCGCGAGTTTCGGCGCGCCGCGCTGGAACTCGCGTCTGACAAGGCGTTCCTTCAAATCCTGAGAGTTGATCACGAAGGTGTAACAAGAAGGTCTCGGATAAGGTAACGTGACCTACGTTGCATCTCCCCGGTATCAACCGATGGCAATGGAGGGTCACCACACAGTGGGTCGTCACCGTAAACCCCCGGTCCCCAGAGTTCGTCGTGGATCGGTCATCGCATTGACCGGGCTCGTGCCCGCAGGCCTCGCCACAGTTACCGGAGCCGGTGATGGCCACCTCACCGACAAGCTCGCGGCAACCGTCCAGCATCAGTTCGACGGCGACGAGGATCAACTGCCCCAGCCCGAAGCCGCACCCCCCGCGGCCGCTCCGGAACCCCTGCTGCACGAGGCCAAACAGGTTGCCCCCGTGGGCCCGCCGGAAGTGAAGTCCGTCGCCCTGCCCGAGGGCCGGGTGCCCTCCACACGGCCCGCCGGACCGCTCGGCATGCCCGGCATCGCCCACGACGCCTACGAGAACGCCGAACGCGTACTCGCGGTGGAGAATCCGACCTGCAACATGCCGTGGAACCTGCTGGCCGGCATCGGCCGCGTCGAATCCACGCACGGCTTCGGCGGCAAGGTCGACGACGACGGCAACCCGCTACAACCCATCTACGGACCGATCCTCGACGGAAGCCTCTACGGCAACAACGTCATCGCCACCTCCGAGGGCGGCGACCTGGACGGCCTGTCCGGAAGCTACCGCCGCGCCGTGGGACCCATGCAGTTCCTGCCCGAAACCTGGCGCAAGTACGCGGCCGACGGCAACGGCGACGGCATCGCCGATCCGCAGAACATCTACGACGCCACCCTCACCGCGGGCAAGTACCTGTGCTCCGGCGGCCTCGACATGCGCGACCCGGGCCAGCAGACACGGGCCATCCTGCGCTACAACAACTCCATGGCCTACGTCGCCAACGTGATGGCCTGGGAGACCGCCTACGGCTCCGGCATCGCGCCCGCGGCCGCCGCCCTCCCCCGCATCTGACCGATGTCCCGACTCTGACTCGAGTGCCCCGCATCGGAGCGCGAAACCGGCGCTCCTAGACTTGGCCCCATGCCAGTGGTTACGGAATCGGATGTGCGGGGCGCGCTCGCGAAGGTGAACGACCCGGAGATCCGGAAGCCGATCACCGAGCTGGGCATGGTGAAGAGCGTCGATGTCGGCACGGACGGCGCCGTCAAGGTCGTGATCTACCTGACGACCTCGGCGTGCCCGATGAAAACCGCCATCCAGGAACGGGTCACGAAGGCCGTCGCGGACGTGGCCGGAGTCGGCGCCATCACCGTCGACCTGGACGTCATGAACGACGAGCAGCGCACCGAACTGCGCCGCAAGCTGCGCGGCGACGCCGCCGAACCGGTCATCCCGTTCGCCCAGCCCGGTTCGCTCACCCGCGTGTACGCGGTCGCCTCCGGCAAGGGTGGCGTCGGAAAGTCCTCGGTCACCGTGAATCTCGCCGCCGCCATGGCCGCGAAGGGTCTCTCGGTGGGCGTGCTCGACGCCGACATCTACGGCCACAGCGTCCCGCGCATGCTGGGCACCACGCAGCGGCCCACCCAGGTCGAGCGCATGATCATGCCGCCGATCGCGCATGAGGTGAAGGTCATCTCGATCTCCATGTTCACCGAGGGCAATACGCCCGTGGTGTGGCGCGGCCCGATGCTGCACCGCGCGCTGCAGCAGTTCCTCGCCGACGTCTTCTGGGGCGACCTCGACATCCTGCTGCTGGACCTGCCGCCGGGCACCGGCGACGTGGCCATCTCGCTGGCCCAGCTGATCCCGAACGCGGAGATCCTGGTCGTCACCACCCCGCAGCTGGCCGCCGCCGAGGTCGCCGAGCGCGCCGGCAGCATCGCCCTGCAGACCCGCCAGCGCATCGCCGGCGTCATCGAGAACATGTCCTGGCTGGATCTGCCCGACGGCTCCCGCATGGAGCTCTACGGCTCCGGCGGCGGCCAGACCGTGGCCGACAACCTGACCCGCACCATCGGCGCGAATGTGCCGCTGCTGGGCCAGATCCCGATCGAGCAGCAGCTCCGCGAGGCCGGCGACGAGGGCACCCCCATCGTGCTGCGCGCCCCCGAGAGCGCGTCGGGCAAGGCGCTGCTCGACATCGCCGACAAGCTGTCGGTGCGCCGCCGCGGCCTGGCGGGCATGTCGCTGTCCATCGACACCACCCGCCACCTGTAGCGACCTTCCCTTAGGGGACAGGCGAATTCGACGGCCGGTTTCCGCCGGGGTATCGGCGGACGCCGGTTCGGGCTCCCCCTAAGCTCGGGGCATGCTCACGATGCTGCTGTACGTGCTGATCGTCGGATTGGTCGCCGCGTTGCTGTTCCTGGTGGCCAGCGCGATCTTCGGGCGGTCCGAGGAGCTCGGGCCGCTGCCGGAGGGCACGACGGTGACCGTGCTGCCGGTCGCCGGGATCAGCGGGACCGATGTGCGGGCGCTGCGCTTCCAGCAGGTGTTCCGGGGATACAAGGCGGGCGAGGTGGACTGGGCGCTGACCCGGCTCGCGGCCCGCATCGACGAACTCGAGGGACAACTCGCCCGGGCGACGAACGGGGAGGCCGCGCCGGACGAAGAGCCCGCGACCCCGCCCGCCGCGGGTATCCCGGGGACGCCGGAAACGGACAGGCAGGGCGGGCTGCCGCAGGTGCTCCCGGCCGAGTCCGGCGACGACCCCAGCGCCCCGTGACCGCGAGCGTGGAGCCCGACGGCCGGATCCGGTGCGGATGGTCGGAGGGGTCGCAGCTGTACCGGGACTACCACGATCAGGAGTGGGGTCGCCCGCTGCACGGCGACGACGCGCTCTTCGAACGGGTGTGCCTCGAGGCCTTCCAGTCGGGGCTGGCGTGGATCACGATCCTGCGGAAACGCCCGGCCTTCCGAAAGGCTTTCGAGGGGTTCTCGATCGAGCGGGTGGCGGGGTTCGGCGCGGCCGACGTGGAACGCCTCCTGACCGACCCGGGCATTGTTCGCAATCGCGCCAAGATCGAGGCCAGCGTCCACAATGCGCGAGTTGCCAGGGATCTCGATGAGAGCCTCGACACCCTGCTGTGGAGCTTTGCCCCGAGCCCCCGGAAACGGCCGCGGAAAATGTCCGATGTGCCCGCTGTAACCGCCGAATCCACCGCTCTCGCAAAAGAACTCAAGCGCCGCGGGTTCAAGTTCGTGGGACCCACGACGGCGTACGCACTCATGCAAGCGACAGGGATGGTAGACGATCACATCGCCGATTGCTGGGTGAATGTGAGGACTCGCTGAACGCCACGTCGGTCGGTTTTTGGAACTCAGGTACCCGCCCCGATCCGCGATAGGGAAGAATGGTCAAGGTGTAGCCCGCCACATACCGGCGGGCTGCCTGGTTGGTGACAACTGGAGTTCCATGAAAGTGCGCAGCAGACCGCGCAGATCTGGAGGGAGCAGAGGATGGCGGCCATGAAGCCCCGCACCGGGGACGGTCCCCTCGAGGCAACCAAAGAAGGGCGTGGAATCGTGATGCGGGTTCCACTCGAGGGTGGCGGGCGGCTGGTCGTCGAGCTCACGCCGGATGAAGCCGCAGCGCTGGGTGACGAACTCGTCAAAGTCACCAGCTGATCGCTGAGTTCGCCGGTGCCGGTGAGCCCCACCGGCTCGCCGGTACAACGGTGAACGATATTCGAGAACCCATGACAGTCGGCGCGGCCGAGCCGTCCCCCGCGGACCGGCTTCTGGCCTGCGCCGATCTGCTGGCCTGCCCACAGTGCGGCCAACCCCTCGCGGCCGTCGCCGACGACGCCACCGCCGCGTCCACCCGGACTTTGCGCTGCCCGCACGGCCACAGCTTCGACCTGGCCAAGCAGGGCTACGTCAGCCTCCTCACCGGCGCGTCCACCAAGATGACCGGCGACACCCCGGCCATGCTCGACGCCCGCGCCGCCTTCCAATCCTCCGGCCACTTCACCCCCATCGCCGCCGCCCTGGCCGCCGCGGTCGCGGCGGCCGTACCCGGCGTCGACACAGCAGTATTCGGAGCGGACTCGCCTCCGGCTGCCGCCACCGGCGAGGCCCGACCCGGACCGCGCCGCGAAGGTGGCCCCGCAGCCCCGGCAGACGTCGGCAATCCACGCGTACCCGGCACTGCCGTGCAAGGGGCCCACCGCCGGTTCCACGCCGGACTCACCGCGCCCGGAATGTCCGTTGCGGCAGCCTCCGCGGCACGACTCGCCACCACTCTCTTATCCAACGACGTGGTCTCCCCATCCGGACCAGGCCAAGCCACTCACGCCGACTCGTCTGCCCCGGCGGTGCTCGAGATCGGCGCCGGGACCGGGTACTACCTGGCCGCGGTGCTGGACGCGGTGCCCGGCATGCGCGGGATCGCCCTCGACGTGTCGAAAGCAGCAGCGCGGCGGGCTGCTCGGGCCCACCAGCGCGCCGGGTCGGTGCTGGCGGATGCCTGGCGTGGGCTGCCGGTGCCGGACGCGGCGATGACCGCGGTCGTGTCGGTGTTCGCGCCGCGCAACGCGGATGAAGTAGCCCGAGTGCTGAAGGCGGACGGGCGGTTCATCGTCGTGACCCCCACCTCGCGGCATCTCGGCGAACTGATCGAGCCGCTCGGAATGGTGAGTGTGGATGCGGCCAAGGAGGATCGGCTGGCCGAATCGCTCGGGGGTCGGTTCGAGTTGGTGGGGCGGGAAGCCGTCGAGTACACGATGTCGCTCTCGCACGAGGATGTGGCGCGCGTGGTGGCCATGGGGCCGTCGGCGTTCCACGGGAATGCGGGGCGGGCGGAGGAGATTGCGGCGCTGCCGGATCCGGTCGCGGTGACCGCGTCGGTGACGGTCTCGGTGTATCGGCCGCTGTGATCTGCCGCGCGCTAGTCGCGTGGCGGGGTGCCCGGGCGGTTCGGGAGTAGGGCGCGGAGGTTGTGGACCAGGGGGCGGTCGTCGGCCTCGCGGGTTGCGGTGTAGATGGTGGTGGCGGCTTCGGTGCCGGTCAGGGGGATGATGCGGACCGAGTCGGGGGCGGTGAAGGTGGCGCTGCGCGGGGCGATGGTGATGCCGAGGCCGGCGGCGACCAGGTAGAGGATGATCGTCCAGTTGGTGGCTTCCTGGACCACGCGGGGGCGGTGGCCGGATTCCAGGAGGGGCGCGAGGTTCTTGTCGTAGGCGAGTCCGCCTGCGGCGCGCGGGAAGAAGACCAGGGGGTTGTCGGCGAGGTCGGCTCCGGTGAGGGCGGTGCGGCCCGCGTCGGGGTGGTCGGCGGGGAGGACGGCCACGAACGGTTCGGTGATGAGCGGGGTGGTGACCGTGCCGGGCTGGGTGTCGGGGTCGCGGACGATGGCCATGTCGAGGGTGCCGTTGGCGAGGCGTTCCATCAGGTGGCTGGTGAAGCCTTCGGTCAGGTCGACCTGGACCAGCGGGAAGCGTTCGCGGAATTCGCGGACGCCACGCAGCGGTTCGAGCGGGAGGACCGAGGGGACGAAGCCGAGGTGGAGGGTGCCTTGGCCGCCCTGGCCGATACGGGTGACCTCGGCGAGGTCGCGTTCGGCGTGGCCGAGCAGGGCGGCGGCGCGGTCGCGCAGCACCAGGCCGGCGGGGGTGAGCGCGACGGTGCGCGAGGTGCGGTCGAAAAGCCTTGCGCCGAGCAGGGTTTCGAGGCGCTGGATCTGCTGGGTGAGGGCGGGCTGGGCGATGTGCAGGCGGGCGGCGGCGCGCCCGAAGTGCAGTTCGTCGGCGACCGCCTGGAAGTAGCGCAGGTGCCGCAGCTCCACCCCGGTGTTCATAAGCTGATCATATCGATCGCAGCTATCAAGTATTGGACGTTATGGTTCGATGTCCGACATGCTTTCGGGGTGACTCGACAGACTGTCTCCGCCATCGTGGTCGCGCCGATGGCGGGGCCGGAGGACGCCCGCGCCTTCAAGGATCTGAATCTGGAGTGGATCGAGGCCTTCTTCGCGGTGGAGGCCGCCGACCTGGCGACCCTCGACGATCCGCAGGCCATTGTCGAGCACGGCGGCGACGTGCTCATCGCCCGGCTGGACGGCGAGGCCGTCGGCTGCGTCGCCCTGGTTCAGGAGGAGCCGGGCGTCTTCGAGCTGTCGAAAATGGCGGTGTCGCCGCGTTTTCCGGGGCCGCGGCATCGGCCGCGTGGTGCTGACCGCGGCCATCGATCGGGTGCGGGCCCTGGGCGCGACGGAGTTCTTCCTGGCCAGCAACGCACGCCTGGCCAGCGCCGTGCACCTGTACGAGACCATGGGTTTCGTGCACGTCCCGCCCTCGGAACTGCCGCCCAGCCCTTATGACCGCGCCGACGTGTTCATGCGGTACCCGCTCTAACCTTTGCGCACCTGGTCGTAAATGTGCGCGGTGCGCGCCGCGATCCGATTCCAGTCGAAGGCGTCGATGGCCCGATTACGTCCGGCCGCTCCCATGGCGGCGGCCGTGACCGGGTCGGCGGCGACGGTGTTCACGGCCCGGGCGAGGGCGCGCTCGTAGTCGCGCGGCGCGTTCTCGTCGTAATGGACCAAGCGTCCGGTCTCCCCTTCCGCCACCACCTCGGGGATCCCGCCCACGTCGGAGGCCACCACCGCGGTCCCGCAGGCCATGGCCTCCAGGTTGACGATGCCCAGCGGCTCGTACACCGACGGGCACACGAAAACCGTTGCGGCGGCGAGTACCTGCCGCACCAGCTCGGTGGGCAGCATCTCCTTGATCCAGAACACGCCGTCCCGGTCGTCGCGCAGCGCGCGGACCGCGGTCGCCACCTCGGCCTCCATGGCGGGTGTGTCGGCGGCCCCGGCCAGCAGCACGAGCTGGATGTCGGGGTCGAGGTGGCGGGCCGCGGCCAGCAGGTGCGGCACGCCCTTCTGCCGGGTGATGCGCCCGACGAACGCGGCGATCGGCCGCTCCTGCGACACGCCGAGTTCGGTGAGCACGTCGCGGGACTCGGGGGCGGGCCCGCCCGGATGCCAGACGTCGGCGTCGATCCCGTTGTGCACCACATGAACTTTGTCCGGATCGATGTCCGGGTAGGCGTCGAGCACGTCCTCGCGCATGCCCGCGCTGACCGCGATCACGGCGTCGGCGAAGGTCATGGCATTGTGTTCCGACCATGACGAGAGCCGGTAGCCGCCGCCGAGCTGCTCGGCCTTCCAGGGCCGCCGCGGTTCCAGTGAATGCGCGGTCAGTACGTGCGGAATCCCGTACAGCTGCCCGGCCAGATGCCCCGCCAGCCCGGTGTACCAGGTGTGCGAGTGCACGACGTCGGAGAAGGCCGCGGCGTCGGCCATCCGCAGCTGCGCCGACATCATCTGCACCGCGGAGTTGGCGGCGAAGAGCATCGGATCCGGTTGGTGCACCACGGCATCGGTGCGTGCGACCCCCATGCAGTGCACGGTCACATCGCACAGTTGCCGCAGCCTGGGCACCAGTTCGGTGACATGCACTCCCGCCCCGCCGTACACCTCGGGCGGGTATTCGCGGGTCATCATGGCCACTCGCAGTCCGCGAGCTCCGTCCGCGCGGTAACTCACCGGTCCAAAATAATCGGTCGCCGTCCCGCTAACCAATCGGCGGGGCCGGGAAGATCGCGACGAACACGGCACATGCTGGACATTCGGTGTTCGGACGCACCCGGTAGTTTCAGTGGTGTGAGGAGCCAGCCGCACGTATTAGGGATCGTGCTCGCCGGTGGCGAGGGAAAGCGACTCTTTCCGCTCACGAAGGACCGGGCCAAGCCCGCGGTGCCCTTCGGGGGCGCGTACCGGCTCATCGATTTCGTGTTGTCGAATCTGGTGAATGCCGGTTACCTGCGGATTTGTGTACTGACCCAGTACAAGTCGCATTCCCTGGACCGGCATATCTCGCAGACCTGGCGGCTGTCGGGGTTCGGCGGGGAGTACATCACCCCGGTGCCGGCGCAGCAGCGGCTGGGCCCGCGCTGGTACACCGGCTCGGCGGACGCGATCATGCAGTCGCTGAACCTGATCTACGACGAGGACCCCGAGTACATCGTGGTGTTCGGCGCGGATCACGTGTACCGGATGGATCCCGAGCAGATGGTGCAGGCGCACATCGAGTCCGGTGCGGGCGTGACGGTGGCGGGCATCCGGGTGCCGCGCAGCGAGGCGGGCGCCTTCGGCTGTATCGATTCCGACGAATCCGGACGCATCATCGGCTTTCTGGAGAAGCCGGTGCACCCGCCGGGCACCCCCGACGACCCGAACGTCACCTTCGCCTCCATGGGCAATTACGTGTTCACCACCAAGGTGCTGGTGGACGCGATCCGCGCCGACGCCGACGACAACGACTCCGATCACGACATGGGCGGCGACATCATCCCGTCCCTGGTGCGCGGCGGCGCGGCGGCGGTCTACGACTTCGCCACCAATGTGGTGCCCGGCGCGACCGACCGCAGTCGCGGCTACTGGCGTGACGTCGGCACCCTGGATGCCTTCTACGAGGCGCACATGGATCTGGTGTCGGTGGACCCGGTGTTCGACCTCTACAACAAGCATTGGCCGATCCGCGGCGCGGCCGAGAACCTGCCGCCCGCCAAGTTCGGTCGCGGCGGCCTGGCCCAGGAGTCGATCGTGGGCGCGGGCAGCATGCTGTCGGCGGCGACCGTCCGCAATTCGGTGCTGTTCTCGAATGTGCTGGTGGAGGATGGCGCGACGGTGGAGGGCAGCGTGATCATGCCGGGCGCCCGGATCGGCCGGGGCGCGGTGGTGCGGCACGCGATCCTGGACAAGAACGTGGTGGTGTCGGAGGGCGAGATCATCGGCGTCGACCTGGACCGTGATCGCGAACGCTTCGCGGTGAGCAATGGCGGCGTGGTGACCGTGGGCAAGGGCGTCTGGGTCTGAGCGCGACACGGGATTTGGCTGGACAGCCGGTGGTGGTTGGCCCGAAAATCTCTGGATAGGGAGCGCCGCCGATGACCGGGCCGCGCGGGAGGGATCAGCATGGGCCGCCGGGCGCGTGTCATGACCGCAATCACCTGTCTCGCCTTGACCGCCGCGCTGGCCGGATGCGGCAAATCCGGGATCGCCGTTCCGGGTGAGCTGGATGTCCGCACCCTGGACACCGGCTCCTATCCGGTCAACCGCTACACCTACGACCGCAACAACGGCGGCAAGGGCGCGACGCTCGAGGGCATCCGGATGACCGCCGCCGTCGCCCCGTCGGACCGGATCGACCCGGCGTTGAACATCGGCCGCGGCGGCGCGGTGCTGGCCGGCGTCGACGATGTGCTCAATGTCAGTCACCTGGCGTCCGCGGTGAAGAACGTGCTCGTCAACCGCGGCTTCCTGGCCGGTTTCGCGTCCAGCGGCTCCGATCGCGAGGATGTCAACGACAATCCGGATCCGAACGGCACCACCATCACCACCCGGGTGCTGCGCTTCCCGACCACCGACGCCGCCAAACTGGCGGCGCGCGAGCTCGAGGACGCCGACTTCAGCGTGGCGTTGAACACGAACCAGAAGCTCACCCTGCCCGACTATCCCGACGCGTATGCGCACTGGCGGCCGGGCGTGCCGACCATCGGAGTGGCCATGGCGCACAAGGACTTCGTGATCTCGCTGTTCATCCTGCGCCCCACCGCCGATGTACAGGGGCTGCTGTCCTGGACGAAGAAGACCCTCGATGCGGAGGTCCCGGTGCTGGACGCGTTCCAGGCGACCCCGGCCGATCAGATCGCGCAGCTGCCGCTCGATCCCGATCGTCTGCTGGCCCGCACCCTGGTGGCCGACCGCGACCACCGCACCGTGGATCCGGACAAGTTCGCGGTCTTCCCGGCCAATTGGCTGGTGCTGCCCTCCGATGATCTGAAGTCCTGGACGAAGCTGGTAGCCGACACCGGCGCCGACGAAATGTCGGTCGCCGAGGGCAGTTTCGTGATCCGGGTGCGGGACGCGGGCGCGGCCGGCGATCTGGTGACCGGCATGATCAGCAACCTGCAGGAGACCTCGGCGAGCGCCCCGGACAAGGTGCCCGACGCCACATGCGTGCACCGTTCCTCGGACAAGAAACCCAGCCGCTGCTACATCCGATACAAGCAGTATGTGGGTGTCATGGACGGGGCCAATGATGCCGAGGCGCAGAAGAAGGCGGTCGCGCAGTACGCGCTGCTGGCCAACAGTCTGTAGCGATTCGGGCGGCGCGGAGTGGCTGTGCCGCTTCAGAATCGGATGACGTCGGCGTCGAGCAGGCGCCAGGCGGCCGGGCGGTGCGCCCGGTCACCGCTGGGCTGCTCGGCGTCGGCGCGGTGGCGGCATTCGGCTTCCGCTGCCGCGCAGACGTTCTCGCATTCGACAGGCCGGGCGGCGGCCGCGCTGCGCGAGACCGTGTGCCGGGTGCGGGTGGGCCCGCCGCGCGGCGTACTGTCGTCGCGGAACCGGTAGTCGCGAAAACCGAACGGCTGCAGCAGTGCTCGCAGGAATTCGGCCCCGTCGCCGGGCAGCACGGTGCGGTTCTCGCCGAGGATGTCGACGCCCTGGTGGTACCAGACCCGCGCGACCAGTCCTTCGATCGGATCCACCGCCCGGAAGGTGGCGTGTCCGTCGGCGGCCAGCCGGAATTCGGCGATGCGCCGCCACTGCCCGGCCGCCCGGAGGTACAACCCGACCACGGCCGGTACCCGCTGCCCCATGGGAACCCCCACTCGTCGAACTATCCCTGTGGAGTATCCGGGAATGCCGCCCGGAAACCTCGACGCGACCGTTCAGTTCGGGAATCCGGGCACCGGTGCGCCGCTGCCGCAGAACGGCTGACAGGTACCGGTCGTAGTGGGCACGTATCGCGACTTGCCGTCGTCGAATCGGGCGCCACTGATCAGCATCAGTACCAGTAATGCCACGCACAGGATGCCGCCGAAGACGACCAGCGCCGGCCACAGCCATCCCGTCGGCAGGTGTACGCCGAGAGCCAGTCCCTCGAACATCTCCCCCACCTCCTCGCCATAAATCGTTCCCTTCTGGGGTACACCCCCGCCCGGGTCCGAATCCACCCCTGCGCACTGCCCCTGCGCCGCCATCGCTGCCCTCCCGCCACACCCGCACTGGCAGCTGATGATTCGCTACCGGGCGGTCTCCGGGCCGGCGACGCGAACGGCCGCCCCGGATGTCCGGGGCGGCCGTTCGCGGGGCGGTCGCCGTCAGGCCGAACGCAGGTCCCGGCGCCGGAATGCGATGAGCCCCACCGTGATCAAGGCCACGTCGACCAGCAGCAGCACGACGAGCGGCGTGGCGGTGAAAGCCGCACCGGGCAGCTTGGGCGGGTGCTCGAAGGGGTTCAGGTCGCGGAACCATTGCGGCGCACCGGCCAGCGAGCCCAGCAGCAGCACCGCGATGGCGGCGGTGAGCACGCCCCAGGCGACGGCACTCCAGCGCGGCAGCAGCCCGAACAGCGCGACGGTGACGGCCGTGAAGGTCCACACGGCGGGCACCTGCACCAGCGCGGCCGCCATGGTCTGGCCCAGCTTGCCGCCGACGTCGCCGGCGGCACGCCCATAGATCAGTCCGGCCAGCAGACCCGACACCGACAACGCCAGCACCGGCCCGAACAGCCCGTACACCAGATGCGATGCCACCCAGCGGGTTCGCGACACGGCCGCGGTCAGCAGGGTCTCGGTGTGCGCGGTGCTCTCCTCGGCGTGCAGCCGCAGTGTCGCCGATACCGCGTACGCGGCCGCGCCGACCGCGACCATGGTGAACGCGAACCCGATCATGGCCTTCTCCAGCGAATCCGAGCCGCCCATCCGGCTGATCAGATCCTTGATCGCCTGACTGGTCCCCAGTTCGTCGCCGATGCCGTGCACCACGCTGCCGATCAGCAGCCCGTACAGCCCGAGCCCGGCGGTCCAGGCCAGCAGGGTGCCGCGCTGCAACCGCCACGCCAATCCGAAGGGACCGTTCAGGGTGTCCCCGGCGGTGGCCGCGCCCGGCCGTTCGGCGATCAGGCCCGCGCCGATATCCCGGTGTGCCAGCAGGTAATACGCGACGACGGTCAGTACCACCGTGGTGGCCAGGTGCAGCAGCAGGATCGCGAAGTGGTCGCCCGCGAACGGCCGCACCTGCAGTGACCAGCCCTGCGGCGACAGCCAGGTGAGCGGACTGGTGGGCCCGTTCCCGGCGCGCGCGTCGCCGATCGCCCGCAGCGTGTAGGTGAGGCCCAGCACCGCGAAGGCCAGCCCGCGCGCCACCCGGGCGCTGACCGACAGCTGCGCGGTGACGGCCGCGACCGAGGCGAAGACGACACCGCTGCCGGCCAGCGCCAGCCCGAACGCGAGCGATCCGCTCTTCGGCACCGAAGTGCCCGCGAGACTGACGAATCCGAGCAGCCCGGTGGCCAGGGCCGCGCCGTAGGTCATGATCAGCACGGCGGTGAGTCCGGCGTAGCGGCCCACCCGGGTGGCGGCCAGCAATTCGGTGCGGCCGGTCTCCTCGTCGGCGCGGGTGTGCCGGATGACGGTGAGGATGGTGGCGACGCCGATGAGTGTGTGGAACATCCCCGCCTTCCAGATGCCCACGGCCCCCAGACTGGTGACGTTGTAGACGGGCCCGTACATGGCGAGCTGGGCGGGGCTGGCGAGGATGCTGGCCGCGAGATGCGCGAGATCATCCGGTGTGCTGTACACCTTCTCGATGCTCTTGATGTACACGCTGCCCAGCGGTAGCGACAGCAGCAGTATCCACAGCGGCAGCACGATCCGGTCGCGCCGCAGATACAGCCGCAGCAGTTGTCCGGTGCCGGTGAAATCTGCTGCCCGCAACGGTGATTCGAGCACGCGTGGCGCGGCGGCGGTCGCGGAGGTCATTTCGCCACCTTCTCGCGTTCGTCCGCGGGTGCGCCGCCGTCGAGCGAATAGTGGCGCAGGAACAGTTCTTCCAGCGTCGGCGGCTGGCTGACCAGGCTGCGCACGCCCGCGTCGCCGAGCACCCGGATGAGCTCGCCGAGGTGTTCGCTGTCGACCTGGCAGTGCAGGGTGTGGCCTTCGACACTGACGTCCTCGACGCCGGGGATCCGGCTGAGATCGCCGGGGCTGCCGATCATTTCGGCGGTGATGGAGGTCCGCGACAGGTGCCGCATCTCGGCCAGGGTGCCGGTCTCCACGGTCTTGCCCGCCCGGATGATGGTCACCCGCTGACACAGCTTCTCCACCTCGGACAGGATGTGGCTGGACAGCAGCACGGTGGTGCCGCGCGCGACCGCCTCGGCCACGCATTCGCCGAACACCTGCTCCATGAGCGGGTCCAGCCCGGAGGTCGGCTCGTCGAGCAGGAGCAGTCGCGCGTTCGACGAGAACGCCGACACCAGCGCCACTTTCTGCCGATTGCCCTTGGAGTAGGTGCGCGCCTTCTTGGTCGGATCCAGCTCGTATCGCTCGATGAGCTCGGCGCGGCGGGCCGCGTCGATGCCGCCGCGCATGCGGGCCAGCAGGTCGATGGTCTCGCCGCCGGACAGCGACGGCCACAGCGTGACATCGCCTGGCACGTAGGCGATGTCACTGTGCAGCGCCACCGCGTCGGTCCACGGGTCGCGCCCGAGCACCCGGGCCTCGCCCGAGGTGCGGGACAAGATGCCGAGCAGCACCCGGATGGTGGTGGACTTCCCGGAGCCGTTCGGCCCGAGGAAGCCGTGCACTTCGCCTTCGGCGACCTCGAGGTCGAGGCCGTCCAGGGCGCGCACCTGCCCGAAGTTCTTGTGCAGATCCCGGACTTCGATCACCGGGTTGGCCGGATGGTTCATCGAATCTCCTTGCAGGAAAACGACGTTGATGGGTTATTGCGCGGTCTGCGCGGTCAGGGTGTCCAATGCCGTGGAGTCGGCGAGTAGCCCGTTGGTGTAGAGCTCGAGCGCGGGCAGCATCATGCGGTCGGCGTACTCGCGCAGGGCCTTGCGGAAGTCCACGGGTCCCGGGTGCTCGGTGGCGTAGAGCTGCAGGAACATCATCATGCCGCCGCCGTTGTTGGTGGCGACGTAACGCGCCGTGGCGGCGACGTCGCGCAGCGGTTTGATGCTGCCGCCCGCGATGCCGGCCCGCAGGTATTGCTCGGTGTCCTCGACCATGTGCTCGAAGAAGGTCTTCATCAGCGACCCGCCGGCCTGGAAGCTGCGCATCAGGTAGGCCATGCCGGGGGCGAATTCCTCGATCTCGGCGAGTTGCCGCATGAGTCCGCCGGGTGAGGGGTTCTCGATGTACTCCATCTTGGCGGTCCGCACGGTGTCGCGAACATGCTCGTCGCAAGCTTCGCGGAGTCCGTCCTTGGATCCGAAGTGGTGGATGACCAGGCCGGGAGATACCCCGGCCGCGGTGGCGATGGCCCGCACGCCGACCCCGAAACCTTGTTCGCCGAACACGGTGATCGCGGCGTCGCGAATCCGGGCCCGGGTGGTCAGATCATCGGTTGAACGCATGTTCAATAGATTAAACGGTTGTTCAACGCGCGAGCAAGGGCCTTTCGGCACGAAGGGATGGGATCAAGGGAATCGAGGCACCGGGCATTACGCCATCGGCAACTTTCCGCGCGCGGACTACTTCCTGACCACAATGGCCTCTGCGCGGACTATCGACGAGCGGAACACCACCGGGACATCGAAAATTACACCGGACGTTGGTTTCTCAGCCGCGTGAGGCGCAGAGCAGCCCGTCGCCGACCGGGATCAGCACACTGGTCAGGTCCGGGTCCTCCGCGATCGCGCGGGTGGCCGCGCGTACGGCCGTGGTCTGCGGGTCACGCTGGGCCGGGTCGGGCACACGGCCCCGAGCAGCGCGTTGTGCAGCAGGATCGCCCCGCCCTCGCGTAGCAGGCGCACCGCCTGCACCACGTACTGCGGATGCTCGAGCGGTGCGGCGTCGATGAACACCAGGTCGTAGGCCCCGTCCGCAAGCCGCGGCAGCACGTCCAGGGCGCGCCCGTTGATCAGCCGGGTGCGGGCGGGCGCGATCTCGGCCGACCGGAACGCCTCGCGGGCCGCGCGCTGATGCTCGGGCTCGGAGTCGATGGTGGTCAGCGTGCCGTCCTCGCGCATGCCGTCGAGCAGCCACAGCCCGCTCACCCCCGCCCCGGTGCCCACCTCGACCACGGCCCGCGCCCCGAGCAGTTGGGCGTACATGCTGAGCAGCGCGCCGACCGCCGGCGCGATGGGGGCCGCGCCGAGTTCGAGGGCGCGTTCGCGCGCGCCGACGAGGATGTCGTCCTCGGCGACGGATTCCTCCACGTAGGCGAGGTTGCGCTGCAGGTTCTGTGCCGCGGGAGTCAGGCTCACGAAGTAGAGGCTAATGGCGATACACCGGTAAGGCGTGGCGGTGACCGGCCGGTGTGGCGATTTTTCTCAGGTGTCCCTCAGCCTCTGCATACGGATGCCTCATCAGGACCGGCCAGAGTAATGCTCACGCCAGGCCAGCGACCGCGGGCTTCGGGAAACGGGAACACCCGATCGATCGGATCGGTTGACACCGATATCGAGGCTCACGGTCCCGAGTAGGAGGTAACCCCATCCACATGGTCGACGCGGCGCGTGAGAACGCCAACACCCTGCACCCGCAGCTCATGCCGCAGCCGGACAGCGACACCCCGCTGGACGCCGAGTTGCTGCTGTCCCCCGCCGACGACGAGGCCGCCCTGTCCGGGACCGCCGCCTTCGACGCCACCGGCGACCGTTCCGTCATGCCGACCTGGGACGAACTGGTCCGTGAGCACGCCGACCGCGTGTACCGCCTGGCCTATCGCCTCACCGGTGACCCGCAGGACGCCGAGGATCTGACCCAGGAAACCTTCATCCGGGTCTTCCGATCCCTGCAGAACTATCAGCCCGGCACCTTCGAGGGCTGGCTGCACCGCATCACCACGAACCTGTTCCTGGACATGGTCCGCCGCCGCAACCGCATCCGCATGGAAGCGCTGCCGGAGGACTACGACCGGGTGCCGTCCGAGGGCCCTGGCCCCGAGCAGGCCTATCACGACGCCAACCTGGATCCGGATCTGCAGTCCGCGCTGGACTCGCTGGCCCCGGAGTTCCGCGCCGCGGTCGTGCTCTGTGACATCGAGGGTCTGTCCTACGAGGAGATCGGCGCGACGCTGGGCGTGAAGCTGGGCACCGTGCGCAGCCGCATCCACCGAGGACGTCAGGCACTGCGCGAGCAACTCGAGCATAATGGGGTGGAGCGGCGCATCGCCGCCGAGAAGATCGGGTGACCCGCGGGCCGGTGTCGCCCCGAACAACTCGAATCGTCCGGAAGGGTGTGCAGCGTATGAACGGCGAGGACCGACCGCACCGTCGTCCCCCGCGTTTCGCCCCCACCGAGCATCTGGCCAGTGAGGCCATCGCCGCCTACGTCGACGGCGAACTACGGATGAACGCGTATCTGCGTGCCGCCCACCATATTTCCGTGTGCCGGGAATGTGCGGCCGAGGTGGACACGCAGCAGCAGGCGCGCATCGCGCTACGCCAGTCCTCCGATCAGATCTCCGCGCCGCTGAGCCTGCACGACACGCTGAGCCGGATTCCGCGGGCCCTGTTGCAGGAGTGCGCCAATCACCCGGCGCCGGATCCGGCGGACCGGGATCGGGGTCCGCTGGCTCGCGGCATGAGTTCCTTCGGCCTGCGCCAAGATTCGTTCGACAGCAGACGGTGGACCTCGTGGTGGCGCAAGTAGAGTCCATAGCGTGACCACCGAATCGAAGAACACGGGGCCGGAGCCCGAGCGGGACGCAACCTCCGATTCGGCGGCCAATCGGGGGAACCTGAGGCCGTCGGACGCACCGGTGCTGGGGCCGCGGCCGGTGTATCGGCCGCACGTGGACAATCACACCGCGCGGGCTTTCCGCCGCCCGAACGGGCTCAACGGCTCGTTCGCGGCCCGGACCGCGGGTGGCGCGCAGGTCGCGCCGGGGGAATCCGAGATTCGTAATCGGCCGCCGGATTCGGTGCTGGCGGAGGCGTTCGGTCGTCCGGAGGGTTCGACCGACCTGCTGCAGCGCGATCCCGAGGCCAAGACCGAGGGTGCCGCGCCGAGCGTGCCCGCCGATCCGTGGCGGGACCCGAATTCGGCCGCGCGCCTGGGCACTCCGGCCGTCGCGCCGGCCCCCGTCCCGCCGCTCACGCCCGGATCCAAGCTGGGTGCGCGCGAGGTGCTCTTCGGTGGCCGGGTGTCGTGGCGGGCGCTGTCGCTGCTGGCCGCGATCGCGGCGGTGATCGGTTTGATCGGCGGGTTCGTCGGGGCGTTCACCGGCTCGTCGGCCTCCGCGCTGACCTCGCGCAAGGTGGCGTTGCAGTCCGCGCCGGCGGCCCCGGAATCGCACAACCAGATCACCAAGGTCGTCAACGCCGTGATGCCCGCGGTGGTCACCGTCCGGGCGTGGCTGGGCGACACCGGTTCCACGGGTTCGGGTGTGGTGATCGACGGTCAGGGCTACATCGTCACCAACAATCACGTGATCTCGCTGGCCGCCAACGACAAGTCGGGCAAGGCCAAGCTGGACGTGGTGTTCTCCGACGGGTCGAAGGTGCCGACCCGCATCGTCGGGCGCGACACCAAGTCGGACCTGGCGGTGCTCAAGGTCGATGTGAAGAACCTGTCGGTGATTCAGCTCGGCAACTCCAACGACGTGCAGGTCGGCGACGACGTGCTGGCGCTGGGTTCGCCGCTGGGCCTGGAGAAGACGGTCACCTCGGGCATCGTGTCGGCGCTGCATCGGCCGGTGAAGGTGGGCGGTGAGGGCACCGACACCGACGCCACGCTCGACGCCGTGCAGACCGACGCCGCCATCAACCACGGCAACTCCGGTGGCGCGCTGGTGGACATGCAGGGCCGGCTGATCGGCATCAACTCGGCCATCAAGTCCGAGAGCGGCGGTTCGGTGGGTCTGGGCTTCTCGATTCCGGTGGATCAGGTCAAGCGGATCTCGCAGGCGCTGATCCGCGACGGTTCGGTGCACCACCCGTACATCGGCCTCAGCGCCAAGACCAAGCTGGTCGCCAATGACGTGATGAGCGGCGCGGCGGTGGCCGATGTACAGCCCGGTAGCCCGGCGGCGAAGGCCGGGATCGTGGAGGGCGACGTGATCGTGAAGGTCGGCGACCGCGACGTGTCGGGGCCGGAGGAGCTCACGGTGGCGGTGCAGCAGCACGAGATCGGGCAGACCGTGACGGTGCGCCTGATCCGCGACGGCCGCGAGGTCGACGTCCCGGTCACTTTGGAATCGGACAAGTAGGAATGGTTCAACGCAGGCGCGGCGGCGAAAACGCCGTAAGCGGGCAAAGGTAGCCTGTACTCGTGTTCAGCAATATCGGCTGGGGCGAGATGCTCATTCTGCTTGTCGCCGCGCTTGTCATTCTTGGTCCGGAACGACTTCCCGGTGCCGTTCGCTGGACCGCGCATGCCTTGAAACAGGCGCGCGATTACGCCACCGGCGCCTCGCAGCAATTGCGCAATGAGCTCGGTCCGGAATTCGACGAGATCCGGAAACCGTTGGAGCAGTTGAACGAACTGCGAAGTATGAATCCGCGTTCGATGGTCACGAAACATCTGCTGGACGGGGACGACTCGATCCTGAACAGCTTCACCGACCTGACCAAATTCGACAAGCCGGTCACCTCCTCGAACAGCGGAAACGGTTCCGCCAATACCGGATCCGGCCCAATTTCGATGCCGGCGGAACAGAAACCGCTGGAGCGCAACGAACGTCCGCCGGTGGATCCGGACGCCACCTGAGATCAAACCTGTCTAGCGGACTTGACGCATGATGCTGTCCAGCTATCTAGACTGCGCACATGTCGGCCGACGAGGTGGCCCGGGTATTCGCGATCGAGGACAAGGTCGAACGCCTGAAAGCCGCCACCGAAGGCGTGGCAGCCGCGCAGCAGCAGATCAATGAGCTGACGCGCATCCGCCGCGCTGTCATTCGCGAACTACATGCCGAGGGCTGGACGTTCGCCAGAATCGGTGCGGCCGCGGGCCTTTCCCGCGCTCGCATCCATCAGGTGAGTACGCAGGGCCCGGTGCCCGAGGGCCTGTTCTTCGGACACGGTCCGCTCACCATCCTCACCCCGGACGTGCGAAGCGCCACCCGTTCCATCGCCCTGGTGGGCGCGCCGGACGCCGCGGCGCCGCACCGGCTGGTGGAACTGCTGCGCGAACTCGGCTTCACCGCGAATGTCCAGCGGTTCCTGCCGGGCCGCCCGCTCGATCTGGACCGGGACGGGCTGATCGTGCTCGGCGGGCCCGAATTGTCGCCCAGCCTGCGCTACCTGGTGGCCGCGGATCCCCGGCTCAGACGCACGGTGGCGCGTGCGGGCCGGGTGCGCCGGGGCATCGAGGACCGGGCCGCGCGGCGGGTCTACCGACCGGGCGGCACCGAGCCCTACGACATCGCCTATCTGGCCCGCCTCCCCCGCCCGGACGGCAAGGGCAGCGTGCTGGTCATCGACGGCCTGCACCCGCCCGCCTCGCTGGGCGCGATCCGGCTGCTGGCGACCCGGCTCGCGACCTTGCACGAGCGCGCGGCCACCCACCCGTTCTCGGCGGTGGTGGGTGTCCGCTACGACCGCTCCACGGGGGAGCCGATCGAGGCCGATCTACTCACACCCATCTACCGCCACGACCGCTGAATCCGGCCGGACGGTTCAGACCCGGCGTTTCAGGCCGCGGCCTCTTCCGAGCGCAGGGTGTTCATGGGCGGGCGGTCGGCGAGCGACACCTCTGTCGCGTTGGCGATGAATTCGCCTGCCACCATGGGGAATTGGGTCAGCGCCGCGCCGGAGTCCTGGATGCCGCTGCGGCCCAGGACGGTGCCCAGGATCTGGCGGCTCATGACGCCGAGGTCGGCCAGCGGGCGGTTGCGGTGCTGGCGGACACCGAGATTCACCTGCCCGATGGCGGAGAGGCCGAGCAGGTCGTAGGTGTCGAGCAGGAGGCCGATCTCGACGCCGTAGCCGGGCGCGAAGGGCACCGAGGTGAGCAGTTCGCGGGTGCCGGCGTACTCACCGCCCAAGGGCTGCAGCACATTCGAGAGTTCGGGGCGCAGTGCGGCCAGCAGGGGCCGGGCCACCAGTTCGGTGACGCGGCCGCCGCCGTGGTGGTCGACCGCTTCGCCGGTGCGCAGCGGGCGGCGGTAGTACGCCTTGACCAGGTGCATGCCGTCCACGGTGAGCAGCGGGCCGAGCAGCTTGGGGACGAAGTTCGGGTCCGGGTCGATCAGGTCGGAGTCCACGAAGGCGATGAGGTCGCCTTCGGTGACGGCGAGCGAGCGCCACAGGCATTCGCCCTTGCCGGGGACGGGGTCGAGTTCGGGGACGGCCTGTTCGCGGGTGACCACGCGGGCCCCGGCGGCCCGTGCGCGGGCGGCGGTGGCGTCGGTGGACCCGGAGTCCAGCACGACGAGTTCGTCCACCAGCGTGCCGAGCAGGGGCCGGATGCTGGCCACCACGGCGGCCACCGTGGCTTCCTCGTTGAGGGCGGGCAGCACCACCGAGACGGTGCGGTCGCCCTTGGCGGCGATGAGTTCCTCGACGGTCCATTCGGGGCGGTCGAAGGTGTTGGAGTACACCCAGTCTGTTTTCATGCGAGACCTCGCAAAGTACGGGCGGGTGGGCGGTGACCCTGGATGGCGGCGATCATGTCCACGACCCGGCGGGTCTGGGCGACCTCGTGCACTCGGAAGACGCGAGCACCCGCGGCGGCAGACCAAGCAGTCGCTGCCAATGTGCCCTCCAATCGTTCGGACAGCTCGACACCAAGAGTCTCTCCGATGAAATCCTTATTGCTCAGCGCCATCAAGACGGGCCATCCGGTTTTCACAAGAACGTCTATCGCCCGCAACAATTCGAGCCCGTGATAGGTGTTTTTCCCGAAATCATGGGTCGGGTCGATCAAAATCGAGTCCTTCATGACCCCCGCGGCCGCAGCATTTTCGGCCGCGGCCACCAACGCCGAAGTGACCTCGGTCACCACATCCGCGTACCGAACCCGGTGCGGACGGGTCCGCGGAATCGCACCCCCGGTATGTGAGCACACGATTCCCACACCCAGTTCGGCGGCCACGCCGACCAGGTCCGGATCGGCCCCCGCCCAGGTGTCGTTGATCAGATCCGCGCCCGCGGCGACCGCGGCCCGCGCCACGTCCGCGCGCCAGGTGTCCACGCTGATGAGCAGCTCCGGGTAACGCTCGCGGATAGCCGCCACGAACGGCACCACCCGGCGCGTCTCCTCGGCGGCGTCCACCTCGGACCCCGGCCCGGCCTTCACCCCGCCGATGTCGACCAGATCCGCGCCCCCGGCGACCGCGGTGTCCACGGCCCGCAGGGCGGCCTCGTCGGTGAACGTCGCGCCCTGGTCATAGAACGAGTCCGGCGTCCGGTTCACGATCGCCATCACCAGCGCCCGATCCGTCGCCACCGGCTTCCCGCACAATGTCGGCAACGGCGCACACATGCCCCCGACTGTACCGAGAGCTGTGGCGGCAGTGCTGGGCAGCCGACCGGAACCGGGCCCCGACCGGCCCGCCTCCGAAATGACGCGGAGACTCAGCTGGCGGGGGCTCGGCCCGCGGCAACCTCGGCGGCGTATTCGGGGTACGCGGGAACGTAGCCGTCGGTACGGCCCGCGAGGACGTAGAGCGTGCTCTGCGCGTCGTCGGCGTAGCCCTGATTGCGCAGTTCCACCTTGCGGTTCTTGAACGTGGAGGTCTGCTCCAGCTCGGACACCACGCGGATGAACAACGGCACCGCATAGGTGGGCAGCTGCTCGTAGAGCGTCTTGGCGGCGACCTTCCCGTCGAAGTGCGCGCCCTCGTGCAGCGTCACCGCGGCCATGCCGGCCTTGCCGTCGGTGCCGGGGATGCCGACGCCGAACACCACGGCCTGGGTGACCGTGCCGATGCCGTCGAACGCGCCCTCGACCTCGGTGGTAGCGACGTTCTCGCCCTTCCAGCGGAAGGTGTCGCCGAGCCGGTCCACGAACGCGATGTGGCCCCAGCGCTGGTCGCGGACCAGATCGCCGGTGTCGAACCAGCAGTCGCCGGCCGCGAAACCGTCACGCACCAGCTTGGATTCGGTGGCGGTCGCGTCGGTGTAGCCGTCGAACGGCGAGCGGTCGGTCACCTTCGCCAACAGCAGGCCCACTCCGCCCGCGGGCACCCGGCGCAGGCGGCCGTCGGGGTGGCGCAGCGCCTTGCCGGTGGCGTCGTCGTATTCCACGATGGCGAACGGCAGCGGCGTGAACCCGGCGGTGCGCGCCACCGAGAAGGCGTTGATGAAGGCGACGTTTCCCTCACTCGCGCCGTAGAACTCGACGATCCGTTTGATCCCGAACCGCTGCTGGAATTCGTCCCACAGCTCCGGACGCAGGCCGTTGCCGACGCAGAGCCGAATCCGGTGCGCGCGATCGGTGGGCTTGGCCGGCTGGTTGAGCAGGTAGCGGCACAGTTCGCCGATGTAGACGAAGGCGGTGGCCTCACTGGCGACGGCCTCGTCCCAGAAGCGGGTGGCCGAGAACTTACGTCCCAGTGCGAATGTCGCGCCGCCGGCGATCACCGAGGACAGCGCCACCGTGAGGGCGTTGTTGTGGTAGAGCGGCAGACAGCTGTAGAGCGTGTCCTTGCCCTCGAGCCGGACCCCGAGCCCGCCGATCCCGGCCATGGACTTGGTCCAGCGCAGGTGGGTCATGACGCTGGCCTTGGGCAGGCCGGTGGTGCCGGAGGTGAAGATCAGGTAGGCGCGTTCCCTGGCCGTGATCTCCTCGGTCACAGCGGGATTCGAGGCGTCGGCGGTGGCGGCCTCGGCGTCGAGCCGTTCGCTCCACAGCAGGGCGGGCCGGGGTTCGGTGAGGGTGTCCAGCGCGTCGGCGCATTCCTCGCCGATGACGTCGAGCACCGAGTTCAGCAGCCCGAAGCTGTGCTGCAGCACCACATCCCGCTGGTTGTGGTTGAGCAGGCCCGCGGTGGCGCCGAGTTTCACGGTGGCGAGCACGGTGAACAGCGCCTCGGGGCGGTTGACCATGAGGATGCCGACCACGTCGCCGCGCTGCACCCCGTGCGCGGCGAGCACCTTCGCGTACCGGTTGACCAGGGCGTTGGCTTCGCCCCAGGCGTACACGCGCCCTTCGAATCTCAGGAAGGGCCGGTCCGGGTGCCGGGCCGCGCCGCGCTGGAAGAACAGTCCGATCGAGGACTTGTCCCCGGATTTCACCCCCATGTGCACGACATTCCGGAGCATGCCGGGCGCCTGCAGGGCCATCCCGGGCAGACTGCGGACCAGGTCGAGCAGGCTCACCGTCGAGCGCGCATCGGTACTCATGAGGACACCCTTACCGATTCGCCCGATCTTGTCGAGTGAAACCGGAGGGTCCCGCTCAACGAGTGAGACGCAGCCCGGCGAAGGCGGTGTCGAAGCTCTTGGTCACCAGCACCCGGTCGATGGCCTCCAGCCCCGCGTACCCGCGCACCCGCAGCTCCCCGATCCAGTCGAAGAGCCCCCGGTAGTGGTCCTGCGGGTCGAGCACCACCACGGGTTTGGCGTGCACGCCCAGGTAGGCCCCGGTCCAGGTTTCGAAGAGTTCCTCGAGGGTGCCGATGCCGCCGGGCAGGGTCAGGAAGGCGTCGGCGCGCTCGTCCATGACCTGTTTGCGCTCGCGCATGGTGTCGGTGACGATCAGCTCGTCGGCGTCGGTGTCGGCGACCTCGCGGTGCACCAGCCGCTTCGGGATGACCCCGACGGTGTGCGCGCCCGCCGCCCGCGCCGCCTGCGCGACCGCGCCCATCATCGACACATTGCCGCCACCGGAGACCAATTGCCAACCGCGACGGCCGATCTCGGCGCCGACCCGGGTGGCCAGGTCCAGCGCCACCGGATCGTCGACGCTGGCCGAGCAGTACACGCAGACCGCGTACGCGTCGCTCACCACTGGTCCTCCACCCCCGCCTCGGTCATCTCCTGGCGCGCCTGCGCGGCCAGGGTGACGATCTCCACCACCTCGTCCACGCTGTCGGTGACGTGCACCAGCCCCAGGTCGCCGGCGGCGATCTTGCCCGAGCCGAGCAGCGATTCGCGCATCCAATCCACCAGTCCCGCCCAGTATTTGGTGCCGAACAGGATGATCGGGAAGCGGGTGATCTTGTGGGTCTGCACCAGGGTCAGCGCCTCGAACAGCTCGTCGAGGGTGCCGAAGCCGCCCGGCATGCACACGAACGCCTGCGAGTACTTGACGAACATGGTCTTGCGCGCGAAGAAGTACCGGAAGTTGATGCCGAGGTCGACCCACTCGTTGAGGTGCTGTTCGAACGGCAGCTCGATGCCCAGGCCGATCGAGTAGCCGCCGACCTCCGAGGCGCCCCGGTTGGCCGCCTCCATGGCGCCCGGTCCGCCGCCGGTGATGACCGCGAAACCGGCTCGCGCCAAAGCGCTTCCGATGGCGACGCCCGCCGCGTACTCGGCCGAGTCGGCGGCGGTGCGGGCCGAGCCGAAGACGGCGACCGCGCGCGGCACCTCGGCCAAAGCGCCGAAGCCCTCGACGAATTCGGCCTGGATGCGCAGTACGCGCCACGGGTCGGTGTGCACCCAGTCCGCGGGGCCGCGCTCGTCCAGGAGATGCTGATCGGTGGTGCCGATCCCCTTCTTGCGGTCGCGCCGCAACATGATCGGCCCCCGGAACCGTGGTGTCTTCGACAAACCCGCACCCTCGTTCTCGCCGTCAGCAGACATGGAGCAGTGTCCTTTCGCCCTACGCTTCGCTCCGGGCTGGTTCGCGGCCCCGAAGTCTCGATTCTTCCCTCGTCCGCTCCTCCGCTTCGCTCCCCCGCTCCGTCAGTCCAGAATCGAGACGGCCGCGAACCTTCGAGCAGATCAGATCTTGGTGCCGGTCAGATAGCTACGCAGCATCGCTGCCACGTGGGTGATCTGATCGACGGGCAGGTGCTCGTCGCGCTTGTGCGCCAGGTTCGGGTCGCCCGGGCCGAAGTTCACCGCCGGCATGCCGCGGGCGGCGAACCGCGAGACATCGGTCCAGCCGTACTTGGCGCGGACGCCGCCGCTGCCGTGCGCGTGCACGATCTCGATCAGGTCCTTGGCGGCCGGATTGGACAGGCCGGGCAGGGCTCCGGGCGCGCCGTCGGTGCGCTCGAATTCCAGTTCCAGCCCGGCGAACACCTCGCGCACATGCTCGGTGGCCTGTTCCAGGGTGCGGTCGGGGGCGAAGCGGAAGTTCACGTCGACGGTGGCCACGTCCGGCACCACGTTGCCGGCCACGCCGCCCTCGACGCGGACCGCGGACAGGCCCTCGCGGTAGGTGCAGCCGTCGATCTCGACCTCGCGCGCCGCATAGGCGGCGAGCCGTTCCAGGATCGGGGCCAAACGGTGAATGGCGTTGTCCCCAGCCAGGCTCGCGCGGTGTGGGCGCGCACCCCGGCGGTGGTCAGGCGCACCCGCAGGGTGCCCTGGCAGCCCGCCTCGATCCAGCCGCCGGAGGGCTCGCCGAGGATGGCCAGATCGCCGTCGAGCCATTCGGGCAGTTCGCGTTCGATGCGGCCGAGCCCGTTGAACTCGGCGGCGATCTCCTCACCGTCGTAGAAGATGAGGGTCAGATCGTGCACCGGATCGGCCACGGTGGCGGCCAGGTGCAGGAAGACCGCGTCCCCGGACTTCATGTCGACGCTGCCGCAACCCCACAACTGCACTTCGCCGTCCGCGGTGGTCTCGAAGTGGCCGGGCACGTTGTCGGCGATCGGCACGGTGTCCAGATGCCCGGCCAGGATCACCCGGCTCGGCAGCCCCCGATTCGTCCGCGCCAGCACGGTATTGCCGTGGCGCAGGATCTCGAAGCCGGTGGTCTGTTCGCGCAGTGCCTTTTCGACGATGTCGGCGATGACCGTCTCGTTCTGAGACACGCTCGGAATGTCCACGAGCGCGGCGGTGAGTGAAACGGGGTCGGCACTCAGATCGATGGTCACTCGATCCACCCTAAAGCAGGAATAACCGCAGTTCTTCGCACGGTCACTGCGTTGGCACAAATCGGCACCGCATGGGGTACGAATTCACCGCCGGGTAACGTACGGGGACGTGAGTACACAGGGAGCTTCCGCAGTCGGCATCGCCACCATCACCGTCAACGGTACGGTCCTCGACACCTGGTACCCGTACCCGACTCTCGGCGAATACTCCGCCGACGAGGTCGGCACGGTGCGGCTGGACGCCTCCGACCCCGAGTTCGCCAAGTTCGCGAGCGCGGCCGGCGCCGATGAGGACCGACGCGTCGAGACCGTCGTGGTCCGGACCGTCATCGCCGACCTGGCCGCCGCCCCGATCGACACCCACGACGCCTACCTGCGCCTGCACCTGCTCTCGCACCGGCTGGTCCGCCCGCACGGCGCGAACCTGGACGGCATCTTCGGGCTGCTCGCGAACGTGGTGTGGACCAACCACGGTCCGTGCTCGACCGAGGAATTCGAGCTGACCCGCCTGAAGCTGCGGGCCCGCGGCCAGGTCACCGTGTACGGCGTCGACAAGTTCCCGCGCCTGGTGGACTACGTGCTGCCGTCGGGCGTGCGGATCGCCGACGCCGACCGCGTGCGCCTGGGCGCGCACCTGGCCTCGGGCACCACCGTCATGCACGAGGGCTTCGTCAACTTCAATGCCGGCACGCTCGGCAATTCCATGGTGGAGGGCCGCATCTCGGCCGGTGTGGTGGTCGGCGACGGCTCCGACGTCGGCGGCGGCGCGTCCATCATGGGCACCCTGTCCGGCGGCGGCAAGCAGGTCATCGCGCTGGGCGAGCGCTGCCTGCTGGGCGCCAACTCGGGCCTGGGCATCTCGCTCGGCGACGACTGCGTGGTGGAGGCGGGGCTCTATGTCACCGCGGGCACCAAGGTCACGCTGCCGGACGGCAAGACCGTGAAGGCCGGTGAGCTGTCGGGCAAGTCGAACCTGCTGTTCATCCGCAACTCGCTGACCGGCGCGGTCGAGGTGCGCCCGCGCAAGGGCACCGGCATCGAGCTGAACGCGGCGCTGCACGCCAACGACTAGCACCCGCTTTGCGCGAAAACCCCTGCCGGCCTGGGCCGCAGGGGTTTTCGTCATTTCACCGGTGGATCACTTGTACAGGGCGCACCACGGGGCGGCCGATCCGTCGAGCACCGGGATGGGCATCGTGTTGTTGCACTGACCCGAACCTGTTTGGAGCGCCTTGATCAGGTTCGCCGAACCGGCGGCCGAGGGGTCGAATGAACGGTGCCGTTGGGCCCGGTGTTCACCGATCCGGTCGTGGTGGGTCCGGCGACCGGCTCGACGGGCTGCTGCATCGGGGTGAGCGGCAGCGGGGCGGCGGTCGCCGCGGCGGCGGGGGCGAGCAGCCCGGCGAGGGCGGCTGTGGCGGCCAGCGTGGTGCGCAGTGCGGTGGGCATCGATCGGGCCTCCTTGGAAACGAACAATTTCGTTCCAGGACGCTAGGTGCGGGGCGGACCGGCGGCCAGACCCCGAAACCTGCGGCACCCGAACCCGGGTGTCACTCGATGCCGAAGGCGATGACCCGTTCGGGGGTGATCCGGATGAGTTCCGGGGACAGGCCGGGGTAGAACGGCTCGACGTCGCGCAAAGCCTGTGCGGTGCCGCGAATTTCGAGGCACCGCACGGTCCACGGATCGACCGAGGGGACGTCGTCGACGACGAAGGCGACGCGGTCGTCCTTGGCCAGGTTGCGGAACTTCTGGCTGGCGGCCAGGTCGCGGCCGCCGATGTCGATGGTGCCCAGCGCCGCGTTGTAGCGGAACCCCACCGGATTGTTCTGCGGGGAGCCGTCGGGGCGGATGGTGGCCAGCCGCCCCAGCCGCTGGCTGTTCAGGTATTCGATCTGGGCGGGCGACAGTGATGCGGTCATGTCGATCACGCTAAAACCTCGAGCACACTCGAGGTCAAGACAGCAGCTTCTTCTGCACCTTTCCCATGGCGTTGCGCGGCAGCGCGGTCACGACGCGCACCTCGCGCGGGCGCTTGTGCACCGAGAGTTCGCCCGCCACATGGGCGATGAGCTCCTCGGCGATCGCCTCCCCGGCCTCGTCGCGCAGCAGCACCACGTAGGCGACGATGCGCTGCCCGAGGTCCTCATCCGGGACGCCGATGACCGCGGTCTCGGCGACGGCGGGATGCCCGAGCAGCGAGGTCTCGATCTCGCCCGCGCCGATGCGGTAGCCGCCGGACTTGATCAGGTCCACCGATTCCCGGCCCACGATGCGGTGGAACCCCTCGGCGTCGATGACGGCCACGTCACCGGTCTTGAACCAGCCGTCGGCGGTGTAGTTCTCGGCGGTCACCTCGGGCTTGCCCAGGTAGCCGTCGAACAGCATGGGTCCGCGCACCTGCAGTCCGCCGACGCTTTCCCCGTCGTGCGGCACGGGCGCGCCGGACTCGTCGCGCAGCCGCGTCTCCACGCCCGCCACGGGGGTGCCCACCCAGCCGGGGCGGCGTTCCCCGTCGGGCCGGGTGGAGAGGGTGATCATGGTTTCGCTCATGCCGTAGCGCTCGATCGGGGCGTGCCCGGTGAGCTCGGCCAGCCGCTCGAACACCGGCACGGGCAGCGGGGCGCTGCCCGAGATCAGGATGCGGGCCTTCGCCAATTCCTGTGCGGCGTCGGGTTCTTCGACGACCCGCGACCAGACGGTGGGGACCCCGAAGTACATGGTGCCGTGCGCGTCGGCGTAGGCGCGCGGGGTGGGCTTGCCGGTGTGGACGAGCGGGCTGCCCGCGCGCAGCGGGCCGAGCACGCCGAGGATGAGGCCGTGCACGTGGAACAGCGGAAGACCGTGCACCAGCACGTCTTTCGAGGTCCATCCCCACGCCTGGATCAGGGCGTCGAGCCCGGCGGCGATGGCGGCGCGACTGAGCATCACACCCTTGGGCGCGCCGGTCGTTCCGGAGGTGTAGAGCACGAAAGCCGTTGCGTTCCCAGCGGGTTCGGCGTACCGATGCCAGGACCGGGCGTGTTTGCGCACCGGAATCACCGGCAGTTCCGACCCGGCGGGGGCCTTCCCCAGCCAGGCCTGCGCGCCGGAATCGGTGAGGATGTGCGTCAGTTCCGCGCTGCCCGCGTCCGGCGGCACCGGCACCACGGTCACGCCGGCGATCAGGCAGCCGATCACGGCGAGCACGGTGGTGACGGTCGGCTCGGCCAGGACGGCGACCCGCCGGGCCTGGGCGACGCGTTCGGCGACCGAGGTGGCCGCGCCGAGCAGATCACTGCGCGACAGGGTTTCCCCGTCGATGGTGACGGCATCGGGGATATCGGCTCCGGCGGCGATGGCGGCCGGATTCAACGAGCTCAGCAACAGCGGCGACACGGGCTCACGCTACCCGAGCGCGCACGCAACGAATCGCTTGCGAAGCCGTCCGGCCGGTTGACAGACCACCCGAGTGGGTAAGACAGTTTCTATACAACCTTCTCACCAGAGGGTGTGGTCAACGATGACCAGGCCGCTGCCCCGCCGTTCGAATCCGTCGCGCCCGCACCGGAGATCGATGTCCGCCGCTACCTGGACGGCGCCGCCGGCTTCTTCGGCGCGGCCGCGAACGTGATCATGCAGCTCTCCAACCCGCCCGTCGGCTACGGCGTGGTGGAGAGCCCGGTGGAATCCGGGAACGTCATGATCCACCCGTGGAAGCGGCTGCGCACCACGCTGACCTACCTGGCCGTCGCCCTGCTGGGCACCGAGGCGGACCGCGCGGCCTACCGGGAGGCGGTGGACGCCGTGCACAAGTACGTCCGCTCCCGCCCGGACAGCACCGTGAAGTACAACGCCTTCGACCCGAAACTCCAGCTCTGGGTGGCGGCCTGCCTGTACTGGGGCGCACGCGACCTTTACGAGCGCATGCACGGCCCGATGGACGACTACGACGCCGATGCCTTCTACGTCCACGCCGCGCGCCTGGGCACCACCCTGCAGGTGCGCCCGGAGATGTGGCCCGCCGACCGCGCCGCCTTCGATCGGTACTGGGCGGAGAACCTCGCCAAGACCCGCATCGACCCGAAGATCCGGGCGTACTTCGACGACCTCATCGACCTGAAGATGCTGCCCCGGCCGCTGCGCCCGCCGTTCGCGGGCGTGCACCGCTTCTTCGTGACCGGCCTGCTGCCGCAACATCTCCGGGACGAGATGGGCATGACGTGGACGCCGCGCCAGGACCGCGTGCTGGCCGCCATGCTGCGGACCGCGGGCGCGGTCGAGTCGGTGGTGCCGCCGATGCTGCGCGCGTTCCCGCTCAACGTCTATCTCACCGATATGCGGATTCGCCGCCGGCTGGGCCTGCGGCTGGTGTGAGAACCGTTGCCGGTCAGAGGATTCGGAAGCTCGGGATGACGTGGTCGCGGGCGAAGCGCCGCAGCGCCTCCGGATCGTCGAGCGGAATCACGGTCTGGGGGGTCAGCGCGAGCGAGAGCGCGGCGCGGGCGGTGAACTCGGCCAGCGGCAGCGGATCGTACTGCGGCAGTTTGCCTTCCGCCTGTAGCCGGGCGATGAACTCGGCCAGGTAGTCGCGGCCCAGTTCGATCACGGGCGCGCCGTGCACGGTCAGGTACGGCAGCACGATCTCTGGTTCGGTCTTCAGCAGCCGATCCAGCAGCTGATTGCGGCGCAGCCCCTCGGTGAAGGCCACGAACAAAGCGACGATCTGTTCCTCGGCGCTGGCGTCGGCCTCGATCGGGCCCTGCACGGCGGCGTCCACGTCGTCGACGAACTGGCGGGCCTGCCGCAGGCCGACGGCCTGGATGAGATCATTCTTGCCGGCGAAGCGGCGGTAGAGCGTGGCCAGTGAGAGCCCGCCGCGCCGGGCGACCTCGACCATGCTGGTGCGTTTGATGCCGAAGTCCAGGAAGGCCAGCAACGCGGCGTCGAGGACCTTGGCCTGATTGCGGTCCTCGGGACCGGATCCGCGCACGAGCGGCAGCAGTTTGGCCAGTTTGGCCATGGTCCGAGCCCTTTCCGGTCACGAAGAAACGGTGAGGCACTAATCTTCGCACATTGACACGGCCACCCCATGGTGAGAAGGTGAGCAGCGAAGTTTCTCACACTCTCCTCATCGGTGAGGAGTGACGACGAGGAGTCGAGTCAACGATGACCGCCCCGCTGCACCAATTCGACGAGCTGCCCCCGGCCTACGAGCCGCTGACCCCCGAGTCCATGCGCGAGCACATCGACGGCGTGGCGGCCTTCCTGGGCGGGGCGGCCAATGTCGTCATGCAGCTGTCGCTCAAGCCGGTCGCATACGGCGTCATGGAGAGCGACGTCGACAGCGGCAAGGTGACGCTGCACCCGCTCAAGCGACTGCGCACCACCCTCACCTATCTGTCGGTCGCACTGCTCGGCAACGATGAGGACCGCGCCGCCTACCGCGAGGCCGTGAACCGCTCGCACCGCACCGTCCACTCCAAGCCCGGCAGCCCGGTCAAGTACAACGCCTTCGACCCGAAACTCCAGCTGTGGGTGGCGGCCTGCCTGTACTGGGGCGTCGACGACCTCTACCACCGCATGCGCGGCCCGATGAATCCCCAACTGGCCGAAGCCTTCTACCAGTACTGCGCCCGCCTGGGCACCACCCTGCAGATGCGCCCGGAGATGTGGCCCGCCACCCGCGACGACTTCTACGCCTACTGGGACGAGAACCTCGCCACCAAGACCATCGACGGGCCCACCCGCAAGTACTTCAACGACCTCACCGACCTGAAGATGCTGGCCTGGCCGCTGCAGATCACCCTGGGCGGGCTGCACCGATTCATCGTGACCGCCCTGCTCCCCCAGCACCTGCGCGACGAGATGTCGATGACCTGGACCGCCCGCGACGAACGCATCTTCACCGGCTTCGTGCGCGTGATCTCCGCGGTCTGGACCCGGATGCCCACGGTCCTGCGCATGTTCCCGTACAACTTCTATCTGGCCGACATGCGCCTGCGCCGCCGCTTCGGCCGTCCCCTGGTCTGAGGATTCCTCAGCCGCGCTCGGTCAGTGCGCGCAGGAAGAAGCCCAGGTTGGCGGGGCGTTCGGCGAGACGGCGCATGAGGTAGCCGTACCACTGGGTGCCGTAGGGGATGTAGACGCGCAGCGAATGCCCCTCGCCGACCAGGTGGCGCTGTTCGGCGTCACGGATGCCGTAGAGCATCTGGAACTCGAAATCGCCGGGCGCGCGGTGATTTTCGGCAGCCAGCGCCAGGGCGGCGGAGATCATTGCCGGGTCGTGCGAGGCGATCATCGGGTACCAGGCGTTGCGCAGCAGGACCTCGAGGCAACGCAGGTAGGAGGCGTCCACCTCGGCGCGGCGCTGGTAGGCCACGGTGTCCGGTTCCTGATAGGCGCCCTTGCACAAGCGGATCCGGGTGCCGTCGGCGGCCAGGTCGCGGGCATTGTCCTCGGCCTGGCGCAGGTAGGTCTGCAAAGCCACCGCCAGCCAAGGGAATTCGGCGCGGGCGTTGCGGACGGCCTCGAGCGTATCGGCCGTGGTGGTGTGGTCCTCGGCGTCGACGGTCACCCAGACGTGCCGCTCGACGGCCTTGGCGCACAGCTTGTGCAGGTTCTCCGCGGCGATGGCCGGGCCGTCCTGCCCCAAGGACTGGCCCAGCGCCGACAGCTTGAGCGAGACCTCGACCCGCGGGATGTCGGTGAGCACCCCGGCGGAGGATTGTTCCGCCTCCGCCAGATCGTCGATGAGCGAGAAGTACTCCGCCACAGCGGCGCTCGCCTGGACCCGATCGGTGGTGTACTCGCCGAGGAAGTCGACGCTGACCGAGCGGCCACTCTCCAGCAGCGCCCGCGCCACCGGGACCAGCTCGGCCCGGGTCTCCCCCGCGACGAAGCGCTGCACCACGGCGGAGGTCGCCGGAACCCGGGTGATGACGTCCTTGATCCGTGACGATCCGGCTGCCGCCAGGATCGCCGGGCGCAGTGGGTTCATCACGCCTCCATGTGGGGGTAGCGGAAATCGACCGGGGGAACGAAGGTTTCCTTCAGCGTGCGCGGGGCGACCCAGCGCAGCAGGTTGAGATAGGAGCCGGCCTTGTCGTCGGTGCCGGAGGCGCGGGCGCCGCCGAACGGCTGCTGCCCGACCACCGCACCGGTGGGCTTGTCATTGATGTAGAAGTTGCCGGCCGCGAATCGCAGTGCGGTGGTCGCGGATTCGACGGCCTGGCGGTCGCGGGCGAAGATCGCGCCGGTGAGGGCGTAGGGGGAGGTCCCGTCCACCACCTCCATGATCTCGTCGAACGCGTCGGGTACGCCGTCGTCGTAGACATAGACCGACAGGATCGGCCCGAAGTACTCGGTCTCGAAGGATTCGTCGCCTGGGTCTTCGCTGAGCAGTACGGTCGGCCGCACGAACCAGCCTTCGCTGTCGTCGTAGCCGCCACCTGCGGGAACCGACACCCCCCGCTCTTTCGCGCGTTCGATGGCGGTCACGCACTTGTCGTAGGCGCGGTTGTCGATCACGGCCCCACCGAAATTCGACAGATCGGCGACATCGCCGTAGGTGAGCGATTCGACCTGAGCCAGGAAGTCCTCCCCCATCCGCCGCCACACCGATTTCGGAACGTAGGCGCGCGAGGCGGCCGAGCACTTCTGCCCCTGGTATTCGTAGGCTCCGCGAATCATGGCCACCCGCAAGGCATCCGGGTCGGCGGAGGGGTGGGCGAGGATGAAGTCCTTCCCGCCCGTCTCCCCCACCAGCCGCGGATACCCGTGATATCGGCCGATATTCGCGCCCACCGTCTGCCACAGATACTGGAAGGTGCGCGTCGAGCCGGTGAAGTGGATGCCGGCGAGCCGCGGGTCGGCGAGCACGACCTCCGACACCTGCACCCCGTCACCGGTCACCATGTTGATGACCCCGGGCGGCAACCCGGCCTCCTCCAGCAGCTTCATCGTGAAGTAGGCCGAAAGCGTCTGCGTCGGCGAGGGTTTCCAAACAACGGTATTGCCCATGAGCGCAGGCGCGGTGGGCAGGTTGCCCGCGATGGCGGTGAAGTTGAACGGCGTGACGGCGTACACGAACCCTTCCAGGGGCCGGTAGTCCATCCGATTCCACACGCCCGCCGCGGATTGCGGCTGCTCCCGCAGGATCTGGCGCGCGAAGGCGACATTGAATCGCCAGAAGTCGACCAGCTCACACGGTGCGTCGATTTCGGCCTGCTGCACCGATTTCGACTGACCGAGCATGGTGGCGGCGGCGATGGTCTCGCGCCAGGGGCCGGCCAGCAGGTCGGCGGCGCGGAGCAGGATGGCGGCGCGTTCCTCGAAGGGCAGGGCCCGCCAGCCGGGTGCGGCGGCGGTGGCCGCCGCGATGGCCGCGCGCGCTTCGTCGTGGGTGGTGTTGGCGTAGGTCCCCAGTACCCGCCGGTGCCGGTGCGGCATCACGATGGTGCGTCGTTCTCCGGCTCCGGGCTGATGTTTGCCGCCGATCACCAGCGGCACTTCGACTTCCTCGGCGGAGAGCTCGGCCAACCGCGCGCTCAGCAGCTCGCGTTCGCGACTGCCGGGGGCGTAGGTGTGCACCGGTTCATTGACGGGAGCGGGGACAACCGTGACAGCGTCCATATCCAACACTATCGCGATCGTCCCCGCCCGGCCGGACGGAACACGCCTCAGCGGCCCCGTCAGCGGAAATATTCCTTTAGTGGAAGTCCTCCGCGATGATCTTCTCGATATTCCGTTCCGCCAGAGCCGTAATGGTTACGAAGGGGTTGACGGTGGTGAAGCCGGGGATCAGGGAGCCGTCGATGACGTAGAGGCCCGGGTAGGAGGGGAGGCGGCCGTAGTTGTCGGTGGCCACGTTGAGCACGCAACCGCCCAGCGGGTGGTACGCGAAGTCGTCGCCCCAGGTCTTGTAGGTACCGAACAGGTCGGTCCGGTAGATGGTGCCTTCCTTGCTGTTGATCTTGTCGAAGATGCGCTTGGCGGCGTCGATGCCCGGCTGGTTCCAGGCGGTCTGCCAGTTCAGGTCCACCCCGCCGCTGCCCGAGTTGTAGGTGAACTTGCCGCGGTTCGGGTTCTTGGTGATGGCCAGGTACAGGCTGGCGAAGGTCTCGATGCCGGCCGGGAAGGGCGACACCTCCGCGAAGGCCGGGCCGCCGCTGTCGGCGAGGTTGTCGATGCCCAGGCAGGGATGCAGGACTGCAGGCTGCCGGTGGCGTCCCAGGCCTGGTTCTGCCGGGCCACCATGACATTGCCGTTGTTGCCCCAGCCGCTGCCGATCGAGTCCGGCAGGTTGGGCAGTTTGCCGGTGGCCTTCTGGGTGACCAGAAGTTTGCTGGTGCCCACACTGCCGGCCGCGAAGAAGACCTTCTGCGCCGTAACCGTTTTGGACTTCACGGTGTTGCCGCTGGTGTCGATCTGGTTCATCACGACCGAGAACCCGCCGCCGTTGGCCGGGGACACGGTGGTGACCACGTGCTGCGGGACGATGGTCACCTTGCCGGTGGCCGACGCGTCCGCCAGGTAGGTCTTGTCGAGGGAGTTCTTGCCGGCGTTGTTGCCGTAGATGACCTCGGCGTTGAGGGCGGAGCGCGGCACGGTGTTGGCCTGCTCCTGCTTCATGTAGTTGAAGTCGTAGACGTTCGGGACGAAGGACCATTTGAAACCGGACCGCTCGGCCTGCTTCCGGCCGACCCGCGCGAACTGGTAGCAGTCGGCGCCCTCGAACCAGTTCGAGTCGATGTTGTTGACCTTGAGCGCGGCGTTGGCACGCGGGTAGTAGGTGCCGTACATCTCGCCCGGGTCGACCGAGGGCAGGATGGTCGGGAACCAGCTCTGCTGCGGCGTCACCGCCATACCGCCGTTGACCAGCGAGCCACCGCCGACGCCGCGGCCCTGGTAGATGCGAATCCCGCTGAACTGCTCGGAATCCAGCACACCGGTGTACCGGGAGATGGACTTGTTGTAGGGCGCGCCCATGAAGTGGTTGACCGGCTGGTCGGTCTCGGTGCGCAGCCAGAAGGAGCGACCGTCCGGCTTGAGCATGTTGCAGAAGACCTTGCCGTCGGAGCCGGGCTGGGTCCAGGACATGCCCTTCTCGACCATGACCACGTTCTGACCGGCCTGCGCGAGCCGCAGGGCCGCGACCGCGCCACCGTAACCTGTTCCAATTACCAGGACCGGCATCTGGTCGCCGTCATTGATCGCACCCGTTGGTAAGGCTCGGGCCGCTGGGAGCTTCCCTAGTAGTGCGGCCGCCCCGAGAACAACCCCCGTTGCAGCTAGGAACCCTCGTCGGCTGACATTGCTGCCGTAAACACTCTTGCCGGGGGTTTCATATGACAATCCACGCACTGAAATACTCCTCATCGAGTCGCGATGAGAACTTGTTATAGATGTTCTGGAGTGAACGTGTGTCAGTTTTCACAAATCTAGAGTCGGCAACATATCTGGGCGGCGACGAGCAACCATCCCGGAAACGCGAAAAGCCCCCTCGCATCGAATGCGAGGGGGCTTTGCTGCGACCCTGACGGGACTCGAACCCGCGACCTCCGCCGTGACAGGGCGGCGCGCTAACCAACTGCGCCACAGGGCCTTACGAATTGCTCGGCCACCGGGCCTCGCAACGTCGTAGACGGTATCACGGGGCCCCGGGTAACCGAAAATCAGCTGGTCAGACGATCAGCCGCGGTGGCGATGCGCTCGTCGGTGGCGGTGAGGGCAATGCGCACATGCTGATTCCCGCGCGGCCCGTAGAACTCGCCCGGGGCCGCCAGGATGCCGCGCTCGGCCAGCCAATCCAGCGTCGTGCGGCACGGCTCGTCACGGGTCGACCACAGGTACAGCCCGGCCTCGGAGTCGTCGATCCGGAATCCGGCGCGCTGCAGCGCATCTCGCAGCACCACCCGGCGCGCGCGGTAGCGGTCCTTTTGCTGGACCTCGTGCGCATCGTCGCCGAGGGCCGCCGTCATGGCCGCCTGGATCGGGTAGGGCAGCATCATGCCGGAGTGCTTGCGCACCTCGAGCAACTCCGCCACCAGCTCCGGATCACCGGTCACGAAACCGGCCCGGTAACTGGCCAGATTCGAGGTCTTGGACAGCGAGTGGATGGCCAGCAGGCCGGTGTGGTCACCGTCGCACACCTCGGGATCGAGGATCGAGACCGCGCGGCCCTCCCAGGCCAGGCCCAGGTAGCACTCGTCGGAGGCCACCACGGCCCCGCGCTCGCGAGCGAACCGCACCACCTTGCGCAGGTGGTCGATGCCGAGCACCTTGCCGGTCGGGTTCGACGGCGAATTGAGGAAGATCAGTGCGGGCCGCTCCGGACCCAGTGCCACCGTGCTGTCGGCGCGCAGGTAGCGGGTGCCGGCCAGCAGTGCGCCCACCTCGTAGGTCGGGTACGCGACCTCGGGGATGACCACCAGGTCCTGTGCACCCAGCCCCAGCAGCCGCGGCAGCCCCGCGATGAGCTCCTTGGTGCCGATGGCCGGCAGCACCGCCGCCGGGTCCACCCCCGTGATCCCGAATCGCCGCTTCAGCGCCGAGACGACGGCTTCGCGCAATTCGGGCGTCCCGTGCGTGGTCGGGTAGCCGGGCACCTCCGCCACCGACGAAAGCGCCTCGCGGATCAGCGGATCCACCGGATCGACCGGGGTTCCGACCGAGAGGTCGACGAGGCCGTCGGGATGCGAAGCGGCCTTCGCCTTCACCGAAGCGATGGTGTCCCAGGGAAAATCGGGCAGCAGAGCGCTGACCCGGCCACGCGCGGTCAAGAGCTCTGCCTACTCTCCGGCCATGGGCGGCAGCGCGGCGATGAACGGCGGGTCGAAGTCGACCTTGCCGACCTTGGTGGCGCCGCCCGGGGAACCCAGGTCGTCGAAGAACTCGACGTTGGCGTTCACGTAACCGCTCCACTGATCCGGGGTGTCGTCTTCGTAGAAGATGGCCTCCACCGGGCAGACCGGCTCACACGCACCACAGTCCACGCACTCGTCGGGTTGGATGTACAGCATGCGGCCACCCTCGTAGATGCAGTCCACGGGGCATTCCTCGATGCACGCCTTGTCCTTCACGTCAACGCACGGTTCAGCGATGATGTACGGCACTGCCGCTCTCCTAGTCTGTCCACACCTGAGGGAAATCTCCGCCCGGCGAAACCCTATCCCGGCCAGCCAACATTACTCTTGCCAAGCCTGCCCTAACTACCGGCTGCCACCTCAGCGGCCCGGCCCGGCTCGCCGATCTCCTCCCAGTCCTGCCACGGCAGGCCCTTCGGATTCATATCGGCGGCCAGCCCGGTCACCGGATCCAGCAGCGCGGCAACATGGTCGGCGATGCGCGGATCGATCCAGGGCTCCCCCGCCAGCGCGTACCGCGGATGGGCGGTGATGCGCTCGGTCAGTACATACCCGCAGTCGGCGGTGATCCGGGCCAGGGTGTCCAGGTTCGGCCAGGGCCGTTCCGGGTTCACGTGGTCGGGGGTCAACGGCGACACCCCACCCCAATCATCGATGCCCGCGCCCAGCAGCGCCCGGCACTCCTCCAGCGACACCAGGTTCGGCGGGGCCTGGATGCGCATCTCCGGGCCCATCACCAGCCGGGTCACCGCGATGGCGGCGCGGAACTCCTCCATCCCCGCATCCGGGCTGTGCCGCATGGCGGTGTCCTGCTTGGCCAGGAAGTTCTGCACGATCACCTCCTGCACGTGCCCGAAAGCCTTGTGCACCTGGCGAATCGCCATGATCGACTCGGCGCGCTCGACGATGGTCTCCCCGATGCCCACCAGAATGCCGGTGGTGAACGGCACCGACAGCTGCCCGGCATCGTGCAGGGCGCGCAACCGCACCGCCGGATCCTTGTCCGGCGAACCGTAGTGCGCCTGACCGGGTTCGGTGAACAGCCGCGTCGAGGTGGTCTCCAGCATCATGCCCATCGACGGCGACACCGGCTTGAGCCGCGCCAGCTCCTGCGCGCTCATCACGCCCGGATTCAGGTGCGGCAGCAGACCGGTCTCCTCCAGCACCCGGATCGCCATGGCGCGGATGTAGTCCAGGGTGGAGTCGTAGCCGCGCTCGTCGAGCCACTGCCGGGCCTCGGGCCAGCGCTCTTCGGGACGGTCACCGAGGGTGAAAAGCGCTTCCTTGCAACCGAGTTCGGCGCCCTGCCGGGCGACCTCCACGATCTCCCAGGGCTCCATGTACATGCCCTTGCCCTGCGCGCGCAGCTTGCCGGGCACGGTGACGAAGGTGCAGTAGTGGCAGCGGTCGCGGCACAGGTGCGTGATCGGGATGAACACCTTGCGCGAGTAGGTGATCGGCAGGGTCTCGCCCGCGTACCCGGACGCCCGCAGCCCGGCGTCGCGCACCCGCGCGGCCGACTCGCACAGCTCCACGAGGTCGGCGCCGCGCGCGTGCAGCAGCACCACCGCGTCGTCGAGTTCGAGCGCCGCACCGTCCCGGGCCCGGCGCAGCGCGCTCCGCATCGCCGGGGCGTCCGGCGGCGCCGACTCCCGGGGCGGGCGCGGCAGGCTCGGGTTGGGTAGATCCGTCACGTCCTCGATCATGCGCCATCCATCCCGCTGATCCGACTCGGGTGCCATGCAACGACGCAACCTGCGACCGGGCCGGGGTTATTCCGATGCAATTACTTGCATCCTCGAGTACATCTATTCAAACCTCGGTACCGATGGCTATAGCCTCGCGGGCGACTACTTCCCAGCAGAAAAGGGAGAGATCCTCGTGCTCGCGCAAATCCGACGTGCCGCCGTCGTCGCCGGCCTCGGCGCCACCGCCCTGCTCACCATCGCCACCAGTACCGCGTCCGCCTTCGGACCGGTGCCACCGGCCAATCCGTATCTGGGACCGGTGGGCACCGCGACCATGCACGGCGACTCCGAAGCCTCCGACACCACGCCACTCCCCGGCGTCGGCACCGGCGGCGTCCACGCCGACTTCCACGAGCAAGCCGCGGCCTGCCCGACCATCCTGCAGGGCGCCGACGGCCTGCCCCAGGCGCTGTGCACGAAGATCACCGACCGCGCGCCCAAGGTGCTGCTGCTCGACCCGAGCAACGGCAACACCCTCGCCAGTCTCGACCTCACCAAGGGCAGCCTGCTCGGCGGCGTCTACGCCTACCTCGACAACCACGACCAGATGGTCACCGTCGACGGCTCGGGCAACCTGCTGCGGATCGGGCACCAGCGCGGCTCCGACGGCAAGTGGTCGCTGTCCATCGCCTCGAAAACCGATGTGACACAGGCGGTCACCGGCCACTGCGGCGGCGGCGACTGCGACGCGGTCAGCTCGGTCTCCCCCGACTACCAGGGCCGGGTGTGGTTCGCCACCGACGGCGCGGCCGCCGGATTCGTCAACACCGACGGCACCGCGCACTCGATCGTGCTCGCCCCCGGCGAGAACGTCGCCAACAGCATCGCCACCGGACCCCAGGGCATGGCCGTCGCCACCGACCACGCGCTCTACCTGCTGAATGTGGACGGTGGCGGCAACCCGCAGATCGTCTGGCGGCAGGCCTACGACCGCGGCCCCGCCCGCAAGCCCGGCCAGCTCAGCTGGGGCACCGGCGCCACCCCGACCTTCTTCGGCCCCGGCGACGGCACCGAATACCTGGCCATCACCGACAACGCGGCCACCAAGGAGAACCTGCTCGTCTACAGCACCGCGACCGGCGCGCCGATCTGCTCGGTGCCCGCCATCGACGGCACCGAGAACTCCCCCATCGGGTCCGGCAACAGCGTGTTCGTGGCCAGCACCTACGGGTACCCCTACCCCGCGCTGCCGCCCAACGCCGGCACCAGCCAGCCCGCCAGTGCACCGGTGTCGGGTGGGATGACCCGAATCGACGTCACCGGGTCCGGTTGCACGGTGGTGTGGACCAACACCGTGCCGTCCTCGGCGGTGCCGCGACTGTCGGTGGCCGACGGCAAGATCTACACATTCACCCGGCACTCGCTGCTCGGCAGCGGCAGCAGCGCGCTGGGCAGTGGCAGCAGTGCCCTCGGCAGCGGCAGCGCGGGCCTGGGCAGCGGCAGCGCCGGCGTCACCGACAACTACAGCTTCGCGGTGATCGACGCCAACACCGGCAAGGTCGACTCCGAGCAGTTCGTCGGCGCCACCACGGTCAACGACACCCTCGAAATGGTCGGCACCATCGCCCCCGGCCGCATCCAGTACCAGGGCACCACCACCGGGCTCTACCGGATCACGCCCAAGTAGCGGGCCCCGCCGCGGCGGCGGAACCGGGCGTCCGGTTCTCGGACTCAACAACCGCCTCCGCGGCCCGATTCATGCAAGCATGGGCGTCATGTCCCAGCCCCTCGCTCCCGGCGGCCTGCTGGCCGACCCGGCCCGGCGGCCCAGCCCCCGCGCCAAACTGCTGTGGGCGCTGAGCGCCGCCCTGTCCTGGGTGGTGCCGATCCTCGGGGTCGGGATCTGGGCGCTGTTCGACACGCACCGGCGCGGGTTACAGGGTCTGGTACTCGGAATCGTGCTCCTCGCAGCGGTTTTCAGCATCGTGGTGGTCCCGCTGTGGCGGTACGCGGTGCATCGGTGGGAGATCACCGACGAAGCCGTCTACACCCGGACCGGATGGTTCACCCAGGAGAGCCGGGTCGCGCCGATCACCCGGGTACAGACGGTCGACACCTACCGCGGCCCCCTCGAGCGGGTGCTCGGACTGGCCACCGTCACCGTCACCACCGCCTCCTCGGCGGGAGCTGTGCACATCAGCGCGCTCGCGCTGGCTGACGCCCGGGACACCGTCACCCAGCTGACCGCCATCGCCGCCCGGCACCGGGGAGACGCCACGTGAGCATGCCGCCGCACCAGGATCCGAACATCTACTCGGATTCCTATCCGACGGAACAGCTTTCGCCGCTCCCGGGGCCGCCGCAGCGGCCGGCGAGACCTGGCAGCGCCTCGACAAACGGATGCTGCTGGTACACCCGGTCACCGAACTCATCCGATTCATTCCGGTACTGATCGCCACCCTGGTCGCCGGGGCCCGCGCCGACAACCCGCTGTGGAGCCTCACCGTCGTCGCGGTCATCGTGGCCATCGCGCTCACCCGCTGGTTCACCACCACCTACCGCATCACCGGCGACCGGGTGGAACTGCGCACCGGGCTGATCCAGCGCAAACGACTGTCGGTGCCGCGCAACCGGGTTCGCTCGGTGGACGTGGAAGCCGACCTGCTGCACCGGGCGCTCGGACTGGCGGTGCTGTCCATCGGCACCGGGCAGCACGTGGACAAGCGGGAACAGTTCAAACTGGACTCCCTGGACGCGAAACTGGTGCCGCAGCTGCGGACCGCGCTGCTCGCCCACACCCGCGGGGGCGCCGAAACCGCCGACGCACCGGCGATCACGCCCGAAACGGCCACGCCCGGTACGACACCGAACGGCCCTGCCGTGGAAATCGCACGCTGGCAACCGGATTGGGTGCGCTACGCGCCACTCTCGCTGACCGGCTTCGCGATCGTCGCCCCGGTCGTGGGTCTGGCGTTCCAGTACGGCTTCGCGCAGATCTTCCTGAAGTCCGGCACCGTCCAGGACGTCGGCCACCGCAGCGCGGGCGTCATCGCCGGGGTGATGGCCCTGCTCGTGGTGCTGCTCGTGGTCGTGGTCAGCGTGGCCGCCTGCGCCCGCTACCTGATGACCTGGTTCGGCCTGCAGGTCCTCGACGACGGCAAGACCCTCACCATCCGCCACGGCCTGTTCACCACCCGCCAGACCACCCTCGACCTGGCCCGCCTGCGCGGCGCCACCGTCAACGAGCCGCTGCTGCTGCGCCTGGCCCGCGCCGCCGAGCTCGAGGCCATCATGACCGGCACCAGCCCGCGCCAGAAGATCCTGCCGCAGGCCCCGCGCACCGCCGTCCACGCCACCCTGGCCCACCTGCTGGGGACCGCCCGGGCCCAGCCGCCGGCCCCGGCACTGGTCACCGTGCCGCTGCGCCCGCACGGGCCGGCGGCGCACCGCCGCCGCTACACTCGCGCGCTGGGTCCGCTCGCGGCCGCGGCGGTGGTCATGCTCGCCATTTCCCTTGCGGGAGGCCAAATCCCGACCTGGGTGTGGGTCGTGCTGGTGGTCGCGGTGCCGTTCGCCGTCGCCCTCGCGTGGGATCGCTACCGCGGCCTCGGCCACGCCGTGCTGCCCGCCGCCGACGGCAATCCGGCCTGGCTCATCACCCGCAGCGGCTGCCTGGACCGGGACCGCGACTGCCTCGAGGCGCCCGGCGTCATCGGCTGGACCGTGCGCCAGACCTTCTTCCAGCGCCGCGCGGGCGTCGCCACCGTGGTAGCGGCCTCGGCGGCGGGCAAGAAGCGGTACCACGTCATCGACCTGCCGCTGGCCCAGGCATGGGAGCTCATCGAGGCCGTCACGCCGGGACAACTCGGGGTCCCGGCCGGCCGGTGAGCCGGGTCAGCCGAGCACCGGGTAGTTGGCGCGAATCACGTTGTGCGGGTCACGGTCTCGCTTGATGGCGCGCAGGCGGTCCAGGGTCGCCGGGTCGAAGGCCGCGGCCGCCGACTCGCCCGGAGCCAGGAACGTGAACGGCTTGCTCCCGCTGATCTGACCGCTCAGCTGCGTGCCGAACGTGCTCAGCTTGGCGTGCACCGCCTCACGCAGCTGCGGCAGCCCCAGGCCCAGCAGGTAGACGAGATAGCCCTCGCCGAGCGGGCCGCGCGCACCCGCCGCGGGCCCGGCCAGCGCGCCGCCCAGGTGCCGCACCTGGATATTGGCCAGTGGCGCAACGGATTCGCCGAGCAGGATCTTCTCCGCCTCCGGGGTCAGCGCGGGCAGCAGTTCGGTGCGGCCGATGGCCGGGCTGGGATCGGTCGGCTCGGAGGTGATGTCGCCGATGTCCGCGACCGACAGCGCCCCGCGCTTGTCCGCGACCGCTCCCCCGATCCGGTCCAGCACCGACACCAGCTCCGCACCTTCACCGGGGCCACCCAGGTAAGCGACATCGAGGGCCACCATCTCGGGCGACTGCGGGAACTGGAACCGCTGGAACCACACCGACAACTCGTCGGGAGCGTCGGAAGTCAACGCGCGGAACGCATCCCACACTTCCGGCAGCCGCTCGGCCGGCCACATGACACGGCCGCCGTACAACGCCGGCATCGGGAACAGCTCGAACTCCAGGCCGGTCACCACGGCGAAATCGCCACCGCCGCCGGACAATGCCCAGAACAGGTCCGGATCGCTGTCCGCGGTCACCCGGGCCGGGCGGCCATCGGCGTCCACGATCTCGAAGGCGCGCACCGCGTTCGACGCCCACCCGAACTTGCGGGCGAACCAGCCCGCGCCGCCGCCCAGCGTGTAGCCGGTCACCCCGACCACCGGATTGCTGCCCGCCAGACCGGTCAGCCCGTGCTCGGCCGCGGCCGCCTGCACCCGGCCCCACTGCACGCCCGCGCCGACCCGCGCCACCCGCGCGACCGGATCGATCTCGACCCGGTCCAGCGCCCCGGTGCGCACCAGGATCGCGTTCTCCACCCCGCCCGCGGCGCCGTGCCCGGTCGGCTGGGCCACCACCGGGCATCCGGCGGCGCGCGCGTGCCGCAGCACCGCGGCCACATCCTCGGCGTCGGCGACCTCGGCCACGGCGGCCACCGGCTGGGTCACCGCCAGGCTCCACGGCCGCGCGACCCGATCGAAGTCCGCGTCACCGGATTCCAGAACACGGCCCCGGACGGTGTTGCGCAGTGCGTCGAATCCCATGGTGTTTCCTCGTTCCTGATCGTGAGTGCGAGTCATGAGAAGGACGAGACAGCACGGCGAAGTGTGACAGGGCCGCGAAGAATCAGGCTCCGGTCACCGCGAATCAGGCTCCGGCGGCGGCCAGGCGCGCGGTCGCGCGGTAGTAGAGGTACATGCCGGCGGGCAACAATCCGCAGATCAGCAGCAGCATGGTCGGCCAGTCGCCCATCAGCAGCGCGTAGCCGCTCGGGCTGAAACCGGCGCAGATCAGGAAGCCCAACGCCCACACCAGGATCGGCAGCGCCATCACACCGATCCGCTTGGTCGCCACCCCCATGCCCATCACCAGCAGCACGTTCACCACCGCGGCCACCAAAGCCGCGATCGGCACCGGGATCGCGCCCGAGGTCATGCTCGACGCCAGCGAACCCGCCGCCTGCACCGGCGCGGGCTCGGGAATCTTGGCCTGCCCGGCGTAGATGGGCAGGAACAGCACTTCGAGTCCGAGCGTGATCACCGCGTCGATCAGCAGCAGCCCGGCGATCACCGCATTGAGTGCGGTGCGGCCGGGTCGCGCGCCGAGCACCGGGTCACCCGAGCGGGCTCCGACGGCCGCCGTCACGGCACCGGCGGGAAACCGAGCAGCGTCAGCAGGTGACTCTGCATGTCCACGAAGCCGTACAGCACCGACAGGTACAGCTCGTGCTGCCACTCGAAGTAAGGGCGCTGGCTCTCGACGAACGCCGCGATCGCGTTCTGGAGGTCCCAGTTGTACATAGCCTCAGTCTCTCATTCCAGCCCGCCGAAGAGATCATGTTCCCGACCGTCGGGTCCGAGCGGGCCGCGCTCGCCCCGCACCAGAATGTAGTGCTCCTCCGGCAGCACCGGCTGGGCGACGTCGTTCGACAGCGCGAAATCCCGCCCCGAGGGGGCCACCGTCACCTGGGTGGCGTGCGCCCGCAGCGCCGCCCGCTTGGCCGCCAGCACATCCGACACGTCCACCGTGGTGGTCACCGATTCCGCCGGGACACAAGCCAATTCGCCATCGTGCGGCAGCCGCCAGCCGCGCGGCAGCGCACCCGGCAGCTGATCCACGGTGCGGCGCTTCAACGCCTCGGTGTGCATCGCCAGCACGGAGGCGTCGGTGACCGTCCAGTACACCTTCGGAACCGTCCAACCCCAATCCGAGGCGGCGTCCACCGCGGCCATCGTGATCTCGTGCGCGCGAATGTGATCGGGATGCCCGTACCCGCCGCGCGGGTCGTAGCCGATCACCACCCGCGGCCGCAGCTCCAGCAGCACCTGCACCAGCGCGTCCGACGCCGCGTTCCCGGAGTTCACGAAGGCCCGCGGATTGCGCGCCGACGGCGTACCGGCCATGCCGGAGTCCCGCCAGCGGCCCGCGCCGCCCAGGAAATGCGGTGCGTCCACGTCCAATTCGTTCAGGGCCCTGGACAGTTCGGCGATCCGGTAACCGCCCAGCTGATCGGCCGACCCGGCCACCAGGTGCGCGTACTCGTCGCCGATGACCTCACCCTCCTCGCCGAGCGTGCAGGTCACCACGGTGACCGGGACGCCGCGCCGGCGATAGTGGGCGATGGTGCCGCCGGTGGTGATGGACTCGTCGTCGGGGTGCGCGTGCACCAGCAGCAGGCCGTGTCGCGCGGAATCGTGGGTCACGGCAGCCTCCGCCAATTGGCGGCATCCGCGAAGATGCCGGTCTGGATGGCGCCGCTCAGCGAGGCCCCGTCCACCCGCGGGCCCGCCGCGGCCACCTGGGTGTCCTGCACGATCGGCAGCACGGTCGCCAGCTCCCACAGTCGGGGCTCGGTCTCGGCGATCACCTTGCCCGGGTCGATGCCGCGCAGCGCGGCGTCGATGCCCGGCTGCAGACCCGGATCGCAGACCCCCGACAGATTCGACGGCGACTTCTTCGCGCCGTCCGCCACCGTGGTGTCACCGTTGTCACCCGGCGGGGCCACCGGCGCGCACCCGTACCGCGAGGCCAGCACGGTCGCCGGATCCTCGCCGGTGCGCTCCCAGCCGACCACCGCGTCGATCCCGGCCTCGGTCAGTTCCTTGCCGTACAACTGCGCGGCCGTAACGCTGCGCACGATGACATCGATTCCGGCACTGCGCAATTGGTCCGCCGCGGTATTGGCCACCGCCAGCGTCGTGGTGTCGCCGTCCACCGCGCCCAGGCGCACCGTCAGCGACTTGCCGTTCTTGGCCAGCGGACGCGGCTGCGGCGCGGGCGAGGTCGCCGACGGCGCCGCGGGCGTCTCGGCGGCCCGGGCGAACCCGGCCTCGGCCAGCAACCCGAACGCCTCCTCCTGCGGCATCCGCGGCGGCTGCGTGGCCGCGTACCCCGGATCCGACGGCGAAAGCACCTGCGCCCGAACCGGTTCCACCCAGCTGCCGGTCTGCGCGCCGACCGTGGCCAGCAACACCGGATCCAGCAGCGCCAGCACCGCGCGCCGCACCCGCACATCGGCCAGATCCCCGCCGCGGCCGTTGAGCACCAGCGACATCTCCCGCGACTGCGCCATCACCGCCGTGCGCACCGACGGGATCGCCGCCAGCTGCGCCTGCAACGCCACCCCGCCGTGCACCAGCGCCATCTGCGCGTCCCCGACCCGCAGCGACTCGGCCACCTGCGCGGGAGTTCCGCCGCGCCGCAACAGGATCTGATCCGGCACCGCGGGCTGACCCCAGTAGCGGTCATTGCGTTCGAGCAGGATCTCCTCGCGGCCGCGATCGGCCTGCTTGATCCGGAACTGGCCGCCCGAGATCCGGATAGTGTCGACCAGACCCTGCTCGAAACCGCTGTCCTTCACCAGATGCTGGGGCAGCAGATCGGTGAACAGCTGCCGCCACGCAGGATACGGCTGGGTCAGGGTGACGGTCACGGTCTTGCCGCCCGCCGAGGAACTGACATCCGAGATCAGCCGATAGCCGGCCGGATCCACCGTGCCCGGCTGCGTGATCATCTGCTGCCACAGGTATTTGAAGTCCTCGGCGGCGATCGGAGCGCCGTCGGACCAGGACGCCTCGTTCTTGATCTGGTAGGTGATCGTGAACGGATCCTGCGCGCTCACGTCCGCCGACACCATCAGCGCCGGATTCAGATTCCAGTCGGTCCCGCCCGGCACCCCCGGCGTCGGCGCGGCCTTGAACGGACTCGGCAACACCATGGACGCCACCGCCGCCGTCGCCGGCGACTGCTGCGACCGCAGATGCGGATTGAACCCGATCCCGATGTCGTCGACCGCCACCACGACCGAGTTCTTCCCGGGCTTGGCGGGCTGCGTCTTGGGAGAGTCCGTGGACTCGATGGGCGGCGGCGGATTCGCGGTGCAGCCGGTCGCGACCGCCAGCAGGGTCGCCACCATCACAAGCACCGCGCGCAACGATGCGCGCTTCCGGCCCCCGGTCATCACGTTCGGCACTCTACTGGATCCCCTTCACGCCACCCGGCTACCGGCGCTCGGCCGGGGCAAGGTCCGTCAGAGCTGGAACCGCCCACCCGGACAATCCGGGTGGGCGGTCGAGACTTCGGGGAGCGTCCCCGAGAGTTGGGTCTTCCTTACTGGGCAGCCCGGTCCCGCGCCTTGCGGCGGGAGATCTCACGCTGACGGTCGGTGGCACTCAGGGTGACCTTGCGCACACGCACGATCTCCGGGGTGACCTCGACGCACTCGTCGTCGGTGCAGAACTCCATCGCCGACTCCAGCTCCAGCTGCAGCGGCTTGGCCAGGGTCTCGAACACGTCGGCGGTGGCGGACCGCATGTTGGTCAGCTTCTTCTCGCGGGTGACGTTGACGTCGAGGTCCTCGGACCGCGGGTTGATACCGACCACGTGGCCCTCGTAGGTGTCCGCGCCCGGCTCCACGAAGAACTGACCGCGGTCGGCCAGCTGGATCATGGCGAACGGGGTGACCGAGCCGTTGCGGTCGGACACCAGCGAACCGGTGTGGCGGGCGCGGATCTCGCCGGCCCACGGCGCGTAGCCGTCGAACACGGCGTTGGCGATGCCGGTGCCGCGGGTCTCGGTGAGGAAGTCGGTGCGGAAACCGATCAGACCGCGCGACGGCACGATGAACTCCATGCGCACCCACCCGGCCGAGTGGTTGCTCATCTGGACCATCTTGCCCTTGCGGGCGGCCAGCAGCTGGGTGACCGCGCCCAGGTACTCGTCGGGGCAGTCGACGGTCAGCTCTTCGAACGGCTCGTGGGTCTTGCCATCGACGACCTTGGTGACCACCTGCGGCTTGCCGACGGTCAGCTCGAAGCCCTCGCGGCGCATCTGCTCGACCAGGATGGCCAGCGCCAGCTCACCACGGCCCTGGACCTCCCAGGCGTCCGGGCGGCCGATGTCGAGTACGCGCAGCGACACGTTGCCGACCAGTTCCTGGTCCAGGCGCGACTTCACCATGCGGGCGGTCAGCTTGTGCCCCTGCACCCGGCCGACCAGCGGCGAGGTGTTGGTGCCGATGGTGACGGAGATCGCAGGCTCGTCGACGGTGATGCGCGGCAGGGCGACCGGGTTCTCCACGTCGGCGAGGGTGTCGCCGATCATGATGTCCGGGATGCCCGCGATGGCGACGATGTCGCCGGCCACGGCCTCGTCGCCGGGCTGACGCTCGACGCCGACGGTCTTGAGCAGCTCGGTGATCTTGACGGTCTTGACGCCGTCACCGTGCATCCACGCGACGTTCTGGCCCTTCTTCAGGGTGCCGTTGTGGATGCGCACCAGGCCGATGCGGCCCAGGAACGGGGAGGCGTCGAGGTTGGTGACGTGCGCCTGCAGCGGCTTGGTGGCGTCGCCCTTGGGGGCGGGCACGTACTTCATGAGGATCTCGAACAGCTCGTCGAGGTTCTCGGCGTCCGGCACGGTGCCGTTGTCGGGGCGCTTGGTGGAAGCGACGCCCGCGCGGCCGGAGGCGTAGACGACCGGCAGGTCGAGGGCCAGCTCGGCGGCCTCGGAGGCCTCGTCGTCGAGGTCGGAGGCCAGGTCCAGCAGCAGGTCGTGGGATTCCTCGACGACCTCTTCGATGCGGGCGTCCGGGCGGTCGGTCTTGTTGACCACCAGGATCACCGGCAGCGAGGCCGCGAGCGCCTTGCGCAGCACGAAGCGGGTCTGCGGCAGCGGACCCTCGGACGCGTCGACGAGCAGCACGACGCCGTCCACCATGGACAGACCGCGCTCGACCTCACCACCGAAGTCGGCGTGGCCGGGGGTGTCGATGACGTTGATGACGGTGACCGATCCGTCGGCGTTATGCCGGTGAACAGCGGTGTTCTTCGCGAGAATGGTGATGCCCTTCTCGCGCTCGAGGTCACCGGAGTCCATCACTCGGTCGACGAGTTCGGCGCGTTCGGCGAACGCACCGGATTGCCGGAGCATGGCGTCGACCAGTGTTGTCTTGCCGTGGTCGACGTGCGCCACGATGGCGACGTTGCGGAACTCGACAGACGACACGTTTGATTCCTCCTGGTGAAAAGTCTGTTGCCGACCCGGATGGGTCTCATGCGTGGGGCTTGCCTACTGAGAGACATGGCGAACTCCACCGGGCATGCGGCGAGCAATATGTTACCGGGCGACCCGGGTCACCTGTTCAATGGGCAGAGGTTAGGTTAAGCTAACCAACATGGGCAAGGTAAAGGCGAAGGACGTCTCGCGTCTCAAGCCGAAGAAGAAGTGCTGCCGCAAGAAAACGCGGTGCATGAAATGCCCTGTGGTCATCATGCGGATGCAGAAGGCCGAGGCCAAGGGCTGTTGCGGCAAGGAACTGAAGAAGTACCTCAAAGTCGCACGCGCGGCCTGAATCCGGAGTAGACCGGGATCATGAGACCCGCGTTGCTCTCCGACGACGACATCGCCGAGGCCCTGAAAGACCTGCCCGAATGGTCCCGTACGGGCGACAGCATCACCCGCACCGTCCAGGCCGCCTCATTCCTGGCGGGCATCGAACTGGTGCGCCGGGTGGCGGCCGCGGCCGAGGCCGCCAACCACCACCCGGATATCGATATCCGCTGGCGCCGAGTCACTTTCACGCTCTCGACCCACGACGCCGGCGGCCTCACGCCACTGGATACGGCTCTCGCACGGGAGATCGATCGGCTACAGGCACAGGGCTGAACCGCTTCACCGCGATGATCCAGGCGAACAGCGCGAGCACACCGAGCGCATTCGCCGCGCCCGCCCATGCCAGATAGCCCGGACGCGAGATTTCCCACATATTCGTCTGCACGGTGCCCAGGAACCACGCGATCCCGACGATCGTGTTGAACATCCAGTAGGCGTACATCAGACGCGCGCCGGCGGCCTCGCGCAGCGGGCCGTAGCGCAGCCACAGCACCAGCGGGACCAGGCAGATCCAGTGGTGCGACCAGGAGATCGGCGCGGCCAGCAGGCCGAACAGCTGCACGATCAGCAGCGTGCCCAGCCGGTCGTCGGAAGCCAGTGCGCGCCAGGCGAAGAACGCGAGCACGGCCGTGACCAGCACGGCCGACTTCCACAGCAACCCGCCGCCGATGTCGTGACCGGCCAGGCGGCTCAGCGCGCCGCGCAGGGACTGGTTGATCACCGAGCCGACCGGCCCGATGCGCTTCGGGTCGCCGATCAGTTCGCCGAAGTACTTCTTGGTCTCGTTCGGTGCGAGCAGGTACGTCAGTCCGATGGTCGCCAGGAACGCGCCGACCGACGCGGCGATCGCCAGCCACTGGCGACGAGCCACGAAATACAGCCCGGTCACGGCCGGGGTGAGCTTGATGCCGGCGCCCAAACCGACCCACGCGCCCGCCAGCCACCACCGCGAGCTGCGCGCCGCGGCCATCGCCATGAACACCAGGAAAACATTCACCTGGCCGTAGTCGAGGGTGGACCGCACCGGCTCCAGCCACATGCCGCCCGCGGTCCACGCCACCGCGGCGGTGCGCCAGCGCTGCTCCTGCATGGCGGTCGGGCCCACGATCATCTCGAGCGCGATCCACACGATGCCGAACAACGCCGCCACGGTGGCCAGCAGCCAGCCCACGGCGACCACGCCGAACGGCAGGAAATGCAGCGGATACAACAGCAGCGCCGCGAACGGCGGATACGTGAACGGCAGCGGAAATTGTGGTGACCGACTGGAATCGGTCCATTCGTAGAGGTTCCCGTGGAACAGATTCGCGGCGCCCTCGACGTAGACGTGCAGGTCCACCAGGATCAGATTGCTGGGCCAGAACAGCGCCCACGCCACGCGGGCCAGCACCGAGATGCCGAGGGCGGCGGCAGCCAGCTGGAAACGTCGATTCACAGACGGTCTTTCGGGTCGGATGGGTCACCGACCGGAGTTCACGGCTGGCGATCTACGCAAGTGCGGCGCGACATTGCGGCGCGCGGATAAGGGTAGCTGGACTAATGACTAATTCGCGCACCCAAGAATCGAGGGCATCGCGGGTCCGCCGGCGCGAATTTCAGACCGTAGCTATCACATCGCGGGTCGCATGGTCTCCCGCGCACGCGACCCGTAGGCCGCGCGATCCGGCCGCGGCCGGCCCGCGAGGATGATCCACCCGAACAGCGCCAGCACGCCGATCACGTCCACCGCGCCGAACCAGGACAGGATGCCCGGCCGCGAGATGGTCCAGATCGAATCCTGGAAGAACCCCAGCACCCACGGCACTCCGATGATCGTGACCACCAGCCAGTACCCGGCCAGCACCCGCGCCCCGGCGGCCTCGCGCAGCGGGCCGTAGACCAGCCACAGGATCACCGGGATCAGCCAGATCCAGTGGTGTGACCACGAGATCGGCGACACCATCAGCCCGAACAGCTGCACGATGATCAGCGTGCCGAGCCGGTCGTCGGAATCCAGTGCGCGCCACGCGAAGAACCCGAGCACCGCGGTGACCAGCACCGCCGCGATCCACACCGGCCCCGACACCACGTCGTGGCCGAGCAGGCGGCTGAGCGCGCCGCGCAGCGACTGATTGGTCGAGGACCCCACCGGGCCGATCCGCCGGGCATCGCCGAGCAGCTCCCGGAAGTACTTGTTGGTCTCCCCCGGGGTGAGCAGATAGGTCAGCCCGATGGTCCCGAAGAACACCACCGCCGACCAGATCGCCGTCACCCAGCGTTTGCGGGCCGCGAAGTACAGCCCGGTGACCGCCGGGGTCAGCTTGATGCCCGCCGCCACGCCGACCAGCGCGCCCGACACCCACCACCGGGCACTGCGCACCGCGACCATCGCCAGCAGCACCAGGAACACATTGACCTGGCCGTAGTCGAAGGTGGTGCGGACCGGTTCCAGCCACATGGCGACCGCGGTCCACGCCACCGCGGCTGTGCGCCACCGCTGTTCGCGCATGGCCTCGCGGCCCATCAGCATCTCCAGCGCGAACCACACCACGCCGAACAGCGCCGCCACCGTGGCCAGCAGCCAGCCGATGGCCACCACGCCGAAGGGCAGGAAGTGCAGCGGATAGAAGACCAGCGCCGCGAACGGCGGATAGGTGAAGGGCAGCGGGAAGTCCGGCGTCTTGCTGGAGTCGGTGTAGTCGTAGAGGTTCCCGCCGAACAGATTCGCCGAGCCGTCCACATAGACGTGCAGGTCCACGAAGTTCATGCCGTTGGGCAGCAACAGCACCCACACGAGACGGGCCAGCACCGAAATACCCAGTGCCGCGGCGGCCATGTGGAAGTGTCGATTCACGGCACGTTCTTTCAGCTCGGGCGGTCACCAGGCCAGTACTCGGCCTGCGGGCCTCACGAATGCGGCCCCGGTCAGCCTAGTCGTAGCGGGAAATGTCATGCCCACCGCGGGCCCAGCTGTAACATTTGCATCACTGGCCCCATCAGTAACACGAATTCTGGTCGCCCGTTCGATAGCGTCAGCTGATCGAGTTCGCCAAGATCACACCGTGGCTGTACAACACGGCAGCCGAATCCCTAGAGTGGCGCGGAGCGATGGGGCTCCATCGCCGCTAGTTGTACCCGAGGTAAGGACGGCTACACCAGTGCTTCGCACCCGAGGAACGCGGTTCACAGTCTCCGCGCTGGCCCTGGCGGCCTGCGCCACCGTTGCCGTGCCGACAGCGGCGGACGCGAAGCCCGCGCCGGCGCCCCTGAGTGCCGTGTCGATTCCGATGATCCCCGAAGGGGTTCCGGTCGACGCCCTGGCCTCGCTGATTCCCGCCATCGTGGGCGCGGCCGCCGGGCCCGCCGATATCGCCGATGCCGGCCCCAAGAACGCCATCCTGGCCCAGGCCAAGCAGCTGCTGGAGACCAGCAACCTGCCGCCGCAGGTGAAGACCACGCTGCTCGCGGTCATCACCTTCCTCGACGGCAGCGGCGGTGGCGGCCCGGACATCCCGAAGGACGGCCCGGTCATCTCGCAGTTCCTGTGGCCGACCATCGGCAAGGGCTGCATCTCCGCCTCCGCCGACTCGGTGGGCACCGCGCTGGCCGTCGCCGGTCCCGCGCAGCTGCCCCCGCCGGGACCCGCGCAGGGCCAGGCCGGTTTCGTGTTCACCGCGCTGGGCACCAAGCGGCCCACCGACCCGCAGCCGGTGCCGATGACCGTGCAGTGGCTGAACCTGGACACCCGCGCCACCGGCACCATGAACCTGACCGATGACGCCAAGATCAACCCGGACGGCCCGGCCACCCTGTCGGCCATCGCCAACACCGGTTCCGGTCGCGTGGTCGCCGTCGTCTCGGGTTCGCTGACCACCCAGTCCGACCCGGAGGCGCAGCCGATCACCTGCTCCTTCCTGCCGACCATCGGCTTCTTCACCGTCTAGTTTCGGCGCACGCCGAGAATTCGCCCCCGTCCCTTCCGCGCGAAAGCCCGGAAGCGGCGGGGGCGAAATCGTATGCAGAGCCGGATTCCTGTGGTAGACCGCTAGGTATGGCCGCTGTGACTCACCCTCTGCGGGGACTGCATTCGCGCCGATCGATCCTCTCGATTCGCTCGGAGGGATCGATCCTGTCGATCGGCTCGGCCTATTCGATCCTGTCCATCGGCAGCGTGGGCTCGGTGCTGTCGATCGGGTCGGTGGGCTCGTTCGGCTCTCTCATCTCCTCGGCGTCGTTCGCCAGCCTCGGCTCCGCCTTCTCGGGCCTGTCCCGTTTCTCGCTGTTCTCCTGGAACGGCAACGGCGATACCTTCGCCAACGGCTCCGGCGACGAACACACCGATCCCCACCTCATGCTCCGGGTCGTCCCCGAAGAGCCCGACCTGGCGCACGACCCCACCTGCCACTGCCAGACCTAACCCATTCCCTGTTCATATTCGTGTCCCGCTGCCGACGGCAGCGGGACACGAGAGCTCCGAGAGTTGGGTATCACCACCACTGGCCGTATTGCGGGGCCAGTACGGAGTTGACGTCCACCGAGATGCCGCCGACCTCGCGCTTGTCGATCTCGAACTGGTGCAGGGTGGCGGCGGGGTGCACGAAACCCTTCGGGGTGCCCCAATTGTGCTGCCAGAAGAACGAACCCAGGCCCGCGTCGCGGATGTTGTCGATGGTCGGCGAGTTGGCGTACACGCCGGTGCGGCCGTGCCCGATGACGGTTTCCCACCCGCGCAGGTAGGGCTCGATCATCGATTCGAAGTCCTCGTCGCTGGGGTTGTCGTCGATGGAGGCGTAGATGGGTGCACCGTCGGGGCCGCCCGCGGCCTTGTGCAGCACCAATCCCCGTGCGGCGTGCTTCAATCCGGCCGCGTAGCCGCCGCGCCAGTCGGCGGTCGGGCCCTTGCCGAACTGGTAGCAGGACACTACCGACAGTCCGGCGGCCCGCAGCGCGTCGACCTCGCGGGCGAGCAGGGGTTTGCCTTCCATCCATTCCGCGCCGGGCCGCCGGTCGGAGACGTAGCGGATGACGCCGAGATGTCCGTCGTCGCTGATGGATTGGGCCGTCGGGACGCCGCCGGCGTAGTCGAGCAGGGTGCCGAGCGATTCCTTGGCGGCGGCGGTGGCGGGCGGCAGGCTCAGTCCGGCGGTGATTCCGGCGGCCAGGGCCGATGCCCCGGAGAGGAAATTCCGTCGATTGACATGGGCAGAACGCATCACGGCTCCTTCACACACTCGCTGGTCGAACTTTCCGATCGAGTGCTGGAGGAGTCTGGCTCTGGATCGGTTCGATCCACCCGCGGCGTACCCGGCGCACCTTCCCCGATGACAACAAGATCATCTGCGCGCCGGGAGCCCCTGAACGTGCCCTCATTTCACCATATTCACATTGGAATCGCCAGACTCATCGAGCACATCGGCACCATATGTCACAGCGATAGAAAACCCGGCACCGACCGGCCGACAGCGAACAAATAGCTATGAATTCGGTGGGCGCCCGAGAGGGTCAGACGCGGGTGGCGTTCAGCCGCGCGCCGACATCGATGGTGCGGCGCGACACGTCCGCCACCTCGGCCCGGACGACCGCCGCCACCTGCGCGGCGATCTGCTTGCGCATGCCCGCCAGCTTGCCCAGGGCGGCTGCCCGCCAGCCCTCGGCCGTCATCTCCAGATCGATGTCGCGGGCCCGCGGCGGGGCGGCGTCGATGATGATCAGCAACGGTTCGGCGGCACGTGCGGTGAGCGCCACGGGCACCTGCACCTCGGCCTTGTAGCGGTTGGTCTTCAGCACGTCGACGCTGATCTCCAGGCTCACCGGAATGGTGAGATCGAAACGCACCAGCGCGGGATCGTGCACCTCCGCCGCCACCGCGGTGGCGACCGCGGATTCGGCTGCGGCCCTGGGCAACTCGGCGATCCGCGGCACGGGCACCGGGGCCACGGCCACCGCTGCGGCCGGAGCCACCTTGGGGAGCCGCACGCTGCCCTGCACCCAGACCTCGGCCTTGTTGCCCGGCCCGGTACGCAGCGGACCGACCTCGATGGGTTTGCCGGCCATGGACTCCACCACCTGCCGCACCCGATCCGCGGTGACGATCAGGTCGAAGAACCGGTGCCCGAACTCGTCGTAGCCGATCCATTCGTGGGTGGTCCGGCCCTTGTATTGCGAGCGGGTGCCGTCGAGGATGGCCTGCACGTCGAAGGTGCGGCCGCGCTGCGAGTCCGGGTCGGCCAGGATCGCGTTGATGCGGTTGGCGACCTCGCGCTGCACCAGCTGGGCGATCGGGTTGAGCAGGACTTCCCAGGCCGAGCCGATGGCCTGCGCGCGCATCACGAAGCTGACGTCGCGGCCGGTGACCGGGGAATGTCGATGACGATGAGCAGCGGATCGGCGGTGCGCGCGTGCATGGTGAGGTCGATCTCCACGACCGCTTCCAGCCGCAGTCGCTGTCCGCCGAGGGTGACGTCGACCCGCAGGGTGACCGGCAGCATGACGTCGAAGTGCACGTGCGGCGCGCGCCGGATGACGGTGGGTTTGCCGATGCTGCCCTTGGCGACGAAGCGGGCCAGTCCGGCGGGCCCGATGCCGAACGGGCCGATGGTGATGCCCTGCCCCGCCACGCTGGAGACCGCGGATTCGATCCGGGATTCCGTCACCGCCGCCGCCACGAAACGTTCGCCGAATTCGGCGTAATCGATCCAGGTCGGTGCGTCGGACAACGTCATCCAGCTCTTTCGTCGGGCGGGGACCCCTGTCCTGCCGATGAGGGGGCAGCAGGACAGGGATCGATCGGCGACGCTGCCGGGCGCCGCCGAAACCCATCGTAGGCGGAAGGTGCGCTCAGATGTACACCCCGCCCCGCGTGTTTCCAGAATGTGGAATCAGCGTGTTCCCAATCGCCCGAAACCGACCAGCCCCGTTGTGCCGGATGGGCGGAATTCATGGATGGCGACGCCACCGGATTCACCGGCTTCATTGCCACCCACCGTGGTGATCGTATCCGAATCCACCGCGATCACAATATTCGTGTGCTGATGGAACACACTCGAATCGGAGTACAGCACGACATCCCCGACATGCGGGAGATATCCACCGTTCGCCTCCTCGAAACGGTGTTGCCCCCGGTAGTACTCCTCCAACGTGTAAACGCCCGGTATACGCCAAGATCCGGAATTCGGATTGTGCAACGGTTGTCCGGCGGCGCGCATGACCCAGCTCACGAAGTCCGCGCACCACGGTTCGGCAATACCCTCGGAGTATTTGTCGCGCCCGCTCTGTTCGTCGAATTGTTGTCGCAGGACATCCACCACACGGTTCTGCGCGGCGGTCAAGCCGGTGGAATCGATGGCGGGAAAATCGTGCACCAGCCCGCCGGACAGCGAGCGCGGACCGCTGAAAGGCGTCGCGCCCGGATGCGCGTGCTGCCACCAGCGCACGCCGGCCACTCCCCCCGCCCCGCGAGCGCCCCGATCACTACCGCCGCGAGGGCGGCGGCGAGCGCTCGGCGTGAGGTCACCCCGCGTGCGGGACGCCCCGCGCGCTCGCGGCGTCGGTCCGGCGCGTGCCGATCCTCGATGGTCATGTGCCCCTCCCCCGTCCGGCCGGCGATCGGCCTCGAAGGTTAGGACGTCTCACACGGCTGTGAAGTTCCTTCGTCGGCCCGCGCGTTCGGTTCGATCCGGCGCCGGATCGGTCCGAGCCGCCCGGCCCGCATCAGGCCCAGGCCCGCGGACGCGAGTTCGGCCAGTTCGGCCCGCAGCCGGGCCTGCAACTCCGCCCCGGCGGCCCGGTGTGCGGCGGCCCGTCCGTGTTCGCCGAGGTAGGTGGCCAGCTCGGCGAGGACGAAGTCCATCGGCCCCATCGCGGAGGCGCCGGTCTCCAGCCCGCAGACGGTGCCCGCGTAGGGCAGCAGCTGCCCGTAGATCTCGCGCGCCTCGACCGGATCGTCGAGGGCGATGGCGAGCCGGGCCTTCACGCCGGTGAAGGTGGACCAGAACTGCGGGGCCAGCGGGGGCGCGGCGGCCAGGGTGCGGCGGGCCTCCTCCGGGCGGCCCGCGTGCACCAGGGCCAGCGCGTATCCGTGGATGAACAGTTCGGGTTTGATCGCGGTGCGTTCGCGCAGATCGACCAGGTACTCGGACATGTCCTCGCGCAGCCAGCCGATCGAGACGGCGATGCCGACGTGCAGCGCGTTGCCGTCGCGGGTCGGTTCGGCCGCGCCCTCCCCGGAGTGCGCGACCAGGTCGTCCAGGTCCGGTCGCCCCTGGTCGAGCAGGCGCAGCACCTCATCGGTGTTGCCGCGCAACAGTTCCAGCACCATGCCGAAGGGCGCGATGGCGTCGAGCAGATGCCGCAGCTGCCCGTCGGTGGCGTACGCCCCCGCCTGGGCGGCGTGCTCGGCGGCGGACACCAGGTCGGCGTCGGCGAGGGTGGCGCGGAACAGCAGATAGTGTGCGAGCGCGCGGAATTCGGTGAGTTCGGCCTCGGTGGAGATCCGCAGCAGCTGGGAGGCATACCGTTTCAGGTCGTGGGCGCGCAGGAAGCCGCCCGCCGCGAACGCCGCGAACGCCTGCGCGTTGAGGACCGTGCACAGCAGGTCCGGGTCGTCGAGCGGCTCGGCCAGTGCCATGGCCGTGGCGGCCAGCACGCGGGCCGCGGAGGGATCCTCGACGGCGCGATCGAAAACGGCGGTGACCTGCAACATGACTCGGGTGCGCACCGGCTGGACCGGATCGGCGGAGGCGAGGCGCAGCGGTGCGCGCAGGCCAGGGTCCGGGGTGTGCCAGTCGTGCACCGACCAGATCAGCGGTGTCGGCCAGCAGGTGACGGCGTGCGCGAGCACCGCTGTCCCGCCGAGGGATTCGGCCAGTTCCAGTGCTTGGGCGCGGGCGGCGCGGGCCGCGATGTGCTGTCCGTCGTAGGCCAGCGCCACCACCAGCTCGCGGCGGGCCTCCAGCACGGCCAGCCGATCCGCGCGCGTCGCGGTCTGCTCGGTGTGCCCGGCCAGGTCGTGCAGTGCCAGCACCGATCGCCACCGCCGGACCGCGTCGGCCCGCATCCGTCGTTCCACGCACCGCCGCGCCGCCGCGCGCACGTAGGGCAGTGCCACCGTGGCGGTTTCGGTATCGGCGCCGAGCGCGGCGTGATGGGCGAGTGCGTCGATGTCCCGGCCGCGCGGCACCGGCGGAGAGGTGAGCTCGGCCACGCCCCCGACGGTCGCGGCCGAGCTCAGTCCGGTGGCCGCGGTTCCGGCCATGATTTCCCCGGCGCCGCGGAGGGCCATCGCCGACCGTCCGTAGCCCCGGCCGGTCGAGCCGGATTCTCCTGCGGCGCCGCTGATTCCGGCCCGGAACAGGTCGGCCAGCCGCAGCGAGGCGGCGGACCTGGCGGGCGCGTAGGCCTGCGGGCCGCGGCCGTTCAGGGCGTCGCGGGCGGCGGCGACCTGGTCGGCGCCACGCAGCGCGGACAGGGTCCGGTCGATCCGGGATCCGTTGGCGTAGCGGGGCATTCCGAGCAGTGCCGCGACCACCTCGTCCGCGCCGCGCAGGGCGGACAGGGTCCGGTCCTCCGCGATCGGGAAGCCCGCGCCGTCGGTGCGGTGCTGGGCGGACGGTCGCCCGGAACCCGTGTCCGGTCCCGCGGGGTGCTCGGTGAACGGTGCGTCCGGGTCGCGGCGCAGGTATTCGAAAGCGGCCCAGTGCATGCGGGTGCGGCGCAGGCCGGGCAGGTCGTAGTAGACGGTTTCGCGGACCAGCGCGTGGTCGAAGGTGACGCGTCCTGCACGGTCGGTGCGCAGCAGGCGGGCCGATTCGGCGGTGGCGATCAGGTCGATGACGGTGTCGTCGGGCTGTCCGGCGGAGGCGGCGAGGGTGGCGATGTCGCTGTCACCCCAGACCGCGAGGTGGCGCAGCAGATCCACCACGCCCGGCGGGAGCTGCGCGATCCGGCGGCCGAGCAGGTCGCGCACGCTGTCGGGCAGGGCGTCGGTGGTGCCCTGGGTGGCAACCAGTTTGGCGAGTTCGCGCACGAACAGCGGGTTGCCGCCGGTGCGGCGGCGCAGCAGTTCGACGGTGCGGTCGTCGAGCGCGGTGAGTCCGGCTGCGGCCGCGGCCCGGCGGGTGCCGGCCATGTCGAGGCCGTCGAGTTCGATCCGGTCGGCGGTGAACAGGGCCAGCGCGGCGGCGGTGTCGCGGACGCCGGGTCCGGCCTCGGTGCCGCGCAGGGTGGCCACGATCAGGATCGGGCTGTCGCGCAGCCAGTTCACCACCTGCCGCAGCACCTGCAGGGTGGCGGTGTCGGCGCCGTGCACGTCCTCGAGCACGATGGCGACCGGCGATCCCGCCGAGCGTTCCCGGCAGGATCGAACCACCCGCCGGGCCAGGGTGAAAGCGTCGGCGGCGGTGAAGGTTTCGGGGTCGGCGGCGTCCAGGCCGGTGAGCACCTCGGCCCAGGACCAGGCGGGCGGTGCGGAGTCCACCTCGGGGCAGCGGCCGAAGACGGTGGCCCAGCCGCGTTCGTTCAGATGCGTGGTGATCGCGGTGGCGAGGGTGGTCTTGCCGGCTCCGGCCTCACCGGAGAGCCAGACCAGGCGCACGTGCCCGGCGGCCGCGGCCTCGGCGGCGGCCAGCACGGCGTCGCGCTGGCTGGCATATCCGCTGTCCAGCAGGGGTTCCGGGGCGGGCAGGGGCTCGGGTTCGGCGGGCCGTACGACCGGGACCGGGACGACGGTCTCGGTGTCCACCGAGTGGGTGAGGATGGCGGTCTCCAGATCCCGCAGTCCGGGACCGGGATCCACGCCGAATTCGAGGGTGAGGAATTCGCGGCTGCGGCGCACGGTGGCGAGCGCGTCCAGCGACTGTCCCAATCGGTACTGGGCCACGGCCAGCAGTCGCGCGCATTCCTCGCGTCCGGGATGTTCCTCGAGGATGGGCCGCAAGGCCAGCACCACTTCGGCGGGCCGGTTCATTTCCAGTGCCGCCTGCGCGCGCAGTTCGGCGGCGGTCAGCTTCAACGCCTGCAGCCGGGCGGTTTCCTGGGTGGCCCAGGTCATGGCGGGGAAGGATTCGAAGGCCCCGCCGTGCCAGCAGGCGAGCGCGGAGTCCAGCACCCGCACCTGTTCGAGCGGATCGGGCCGGCGGGCGGGATCGCGCATGGCGGCCTCGTGGCCGTGCAGCAGCTGTTCGAAGAGCCAGGAATCGACTTGGTTCGGCTCGAGGTTGAGCGCGTACCCGTGCGACTCGGACACGATGACCCGCGAGTGGGCCCGGCGCGGCCGGTCGGGTTCGAAGACGCGGCGCAGGTTGTGGATGTACACCTGCAGCGCGGCAACGGCTTTGGCGGGCGGGTCGCCGTGCCAGAGGTCGTCGATGAGCCGTTCGGTGGGCACCACCCGGCCACCTGCGGCGACGAGTCGCCCCAGGACGGCACACTGCATGGGCGCGCCTGGAGGCACGCGCTGCCCATCGATGCTGATGTGCAGCGGACCCAGCACCCCGATCCGTATGAGCGCCATACCCGTGTCCGACCCCCGTACCCACTTCGAATAAAACCAAACAGGATGCTCTCAATATGGCAGAAATTCTGCGACAGTACCCAGTCTTGTGATTCGGCTTAACTCGATACGAAGTCATTCCGAAGAGCTATCCCGCACACTGCTCAGGGTGTTCGACCCCTCTCCGCCGCCCGACGCCGATCTCGCGGTGCTACACAGCCTCCCGCATCCGGCCTGCCTGCACGACGGCGGCTACGACGTGGTCGCCGCGAACGATGCCTTCCGGAAGCTGTTCCCCGGCACCGGTCCGGGCGCGAATCTGATGACCGCCATCCTGCTCGAACCCATGGCCCGCTACCGGCTGGGCGACTGGGAGGCCGAGGCGCAGGTGATGGTGTCGGCGTTCCGCGCCGCCGCCCCCGAGCTGCGGCCCGAGCGGGTCGAGGAGATCGTCAATCTGGCCCGCCGCTCCCCCGACTGGGATCGGCTGTGGGACACCGAGGTCGTCCCGGCCACGCCCTATGAGCGCACGGTGCTGATGAACGATCCGATGAGCCGCAAGGAACGCCGGATGTACGTGCAGACCTTCGAGTTCCGCTCACCGCAGCGGCCGTGGTGGCTGCTGACCGTGGTGCCCTTCGACTAGCCGGGGGCTCAGGCCTCCGCGGCCGGGATCTCGAACCAGCCGTCCTCGGGCTCGGCGTACCCGTGGTACATGAGCGGGATGCGACGGTCCACGCCGAAGTGCCGGTACACCGCGAGCATGGCGGCGCGCACGGCGTAGTCGTGGAAGTCGTCGATGCGCCGCGGGCCCAGCCAGTGCTCGGGTAGCAGCGCGAGCCGCGTCATCTCGTCCGGATCGTCCATGTCCAGGCCGATGGGCTCGGGGGCGGCGATGTAATGATCGTGCAGCACCACGTGCACCCGGTGCGGGTCGTGCTGGCCTTCGCCGAAGGCGCGGAAGCGGGTCCGGATGTTCGGTGCGCCGTGCTCCTGCAACCAGTCGATGAGATGCGGGTTGGGGCGGGGAATCGGGGTCGCGGACAACGGGGTCCGCACGGCGAGGGTCGTCTGCTCGACCAGGTGCAGGACACCGGCGCCGGGGACGCGGGGTTCGGGGACGAGGAACAGGCTCAGGACCGGGGATCCGGACAGGCTGTCGGCGAGGCAGACTTTCGTGCGCATGGGGTCGGGCATGCGCCGCTCCTTCGGGGCGAACGGTTGCTGGCTTGGTCATCCGAGATGGTGCCGGCTCGTCGAGTCACCAGACTCGGACAGGTCTTCCTCGACGCCGACCAGTGCAACACCCGGAATTATAGTCGCCGAACATCGACCGGACCGACCGGTCTTCCGGCCGATCCGATCGTTGTTCGGTGCTGTGTGAGCGGCTACGCAGTGCCTACGCGCCGACCAGCCGACTGCGCGTGCGGCGCCGGGACGGCTGCGCCGCCAGCTGCCCTTCGATGGTGGCCCGCACGGTCGGCCACTCCTCCTCCAGGATCGAGTAGAAGGCCGTGCTGCGCACCTCCCCGTCGAGCCCGCGCGAATGCGCCCGCCGCACCCCGTCGCTGGTGGCGCCGAGTCGCTCGATCGCCATGCGGGAGCGCAGGTTCCGGACATCGGCGCGCATGGCGATGCGCCTGACCCGCCACACCTCGAAGGCGTGCTGCAGCAACAGCAGTTTGGACTCCAGATTGATGCCCGAACCGCGTGCTTCCCGGGACAGCCAGGTGTTCCCGATCTCGGCGGCGTCGGGCACCGCCAGCAGCGGATCGTCGCTGGGTGCGCCGTGAACCAGGGGCCACACCACCGGCCCCTGCCAATAGTCGAAGCGGGTGAACCGGGTCGACCCCAGCACTCGCCCGCCGGCCACGGCGACGATGGCGAAGGCGAGCGAGGTCCCCGAGGCATGCCCGGCCAGCGCCTGGGCGATGTATTCCAGCGCCTCGTCCGCACCGTGCGGGACAGGCGTGAACGCATAATCGTCGCGATTCCCCGCCGCGGCCTCCACGAGACCCGAAGCATGCTGCGGCGCAAGGGGTTCCAGCCGTACGAAACGGCCGGTCAGAGTTACGGGTACGGGCACGTTCCCTCGATCTTTCGGAGACGGTCGGGGGTCGCGTCAGGCATTGGCCGCCCCGGCCACCCACTCCGGAATCGACGAACCAGCCCTGGCGCGCCAGTAGCAGCATCGGATAGTGGGATGAACGATAGCGGAACACCAGCGCACCGCGCCGCAGGCGGCATGTAAATTTCGAGCGCTTTACCGCGCGTCGCGCCCGGCATTTCACCGGTGTCATTCAGCCGGTTCCAAGCCGCCCGTCCGCTACCGTCCCGCGACCCCACCCCGGCCCGAATACCTATGCGCCGGAAGGTATTACTACGCCCCTGGTCACCGCCCGGTGCACCGTCGAGGGTCTCGTTCAGGTCTCGCCGGAACACAGTGCTGCAACATCCATGGTTTGCGAGCGAACTGTGGGCTAGCTTCCGGAGTTACGGACGCTTCGAGGACTCGACGCGAGGAGGCCCCCATGAGAGCCAAGCGTGCGGCTACAGGGCTCGCCGCAGCCATGATTGCTGTGACGTTCGGAGGCGGGGTGGCTCTCGCCGATCCAGACGATTCAGGCACGGACCCCAATTCCCAGATGTGCCCGTACCCCGACGTGAACAACCCCTATTGCACGAATTTCCCGATGATCACAACCAAGAGGGCGATAGGGGCAACGGGCACGATGGAGGAGATGCCGGCGGTCACCGCTGAAACGCACGCGAGCCCCCACCCGGGTGCCGGGCGAGGGCTCGCGTTTCTGCTGAAGGTCAGACGTTGAAGCGGAACTCCACGACGTCGCCGTCGGCCATGACGTAGTCCTTGCCTTCGATGCGGACCTTGCCGCGGCCTTGGCCGCAGCCATGGAACCCGCTTCGACCAGGTCGTCGAAGGCGACGATTTCGGCCTTGATGAAGCCGCGTTCGAAGTCGGTGTGGATGACGCCCGCCGCCTTGGGCGCGGTGTCGCCCTGGTGGATGGTCCAGGCCCGGGATTCCTTGGGTCCTGCGGTCAGGTAGGTCTGCAGGCCGAGGGTGTGGAAGCCGGCGCGGGCCAGGGCGTGCAGGCCGGGCTCGGACTGGCCGATGGACTCGAGCAGCTCGAGGGCGGACTCGTCGTCGAGTTCGATGAGTTCGGACTCGATCTTGGCGTCGAGGAACACGGCGTCCGCCGGGGCGACGGCGGCCTTGAGTTCGGCCTTCTTCGCCTCGTCGGTCAGCACCGATTCGTCGGCGTTGAAGACATAGAGGAACGGCTTGATGGTGAGCAGGGAGAGTTCCTTGAGGAGCTCCACATCCAGCTCATTCTGCGCGGCGAACAGGGTGCGGCCGCTGTCCAGGATTTCCTGCGCCTGCTTGGCCGCATCGGCGACCGGCTTGCGGTCCTTCTTGATGCGGGCTTCCTTGTCGAGGCGCACGACCGCCTTCTCCAAGGTCTGCATATCGGCGAGGATCAGCTCGGTTTCGATGACCTCGATATCGGCGAAGGGATCGACCTTGCCGTCGACGTGCACCACGTCGTCATCGGCGAACACGCGCACGACCTGGCAGATGGCGTCGGCCTCACGGATGTTGGCCAGGAACTTGTTGCCCAGGCCCTCACCGACGGACGCGCCCTTGACGATGCCGGCGATATCGACGAACGTCACGACGGCGGGGAGCTGACGCTCGGAACCGAAGATCCCGGCGAGCGTGGCCAGCCTCGGATCGGGCAGCGGGACGACGCCGGTATTCGGCTCGATGGTGGCGAACGGGTAGTTCGCTGCCAATACGTCGTTGCGGGTCAGCGCGTTGAACAGCGTCGACTTTCCGACGTTGGGCAGGCCGACGATTCCGAGGGTGAGACTCACGAGAGCAGGAGTCTACCCGGCCCGTCGGCCCGCACCGTCACCGCAGGTCCGGGCCCGAGCCGGTCAGGCCCGCGGGTCACGGCCGAGGTAGGCGAGCAGCTCGGCCACCACCGGGGTGGCGGTGGCGGGCACCTCGGTGACGATGGCGGCGAAGACGCCGTAGTCGCGCAGCGGCTCGACGAGGCCGCGGGCGGCGGTGAGCAGGTGGCCGGCCAGCTCGTCGGTGAGGGGCGAGGGCTGTCCGGTGCCGGCGGCGATGTCCCAGGCGTGGACGGCGGCGTCGAGGGCGCACATGACAGCCGCGACGGGTGTGGGGAGCTCGCCGTGCGGCAGCGGGGTGGGGACGGAGTCGGTGCCGTCGGTGACGGTGGCCCAGGCGGTGGCGGTGGGTTCGATTGCGGCGGAAACCAATTCGGCCGCGCCGCCGTCGATGCTGCCGGACGGCTCGAAGGGGTTGTAGGCGGGGCCGTCGCCGATGCCGAGGAACTTGGCGTAGGCCAGCTGGTCGCCCGCGGCGTGCTGAACCACCTGGGTGACGGTCCATTCCGAGCAGGGCGTGGGGTTGTCCCACTGGTCCGGGGCCACTCCGGCGACGGCGTCGGCGAGCGCGCGGTGGGAGGCGGCGAGCACGTCGCGCCACACGGGGGCGAGGAGGGCGGCGGGCGAGCTGTCGGTCTGCGGGGTGGCGTTCATTGTTCTTGCCTCTCAGGTCGTTTCGATCCGTTGAGACAAAGGTATGACGTGATTAGGTTAGATTTGTTCCTAATAAACCGGGGCCGAGCGAAGGGCTTTTCGTGACCTCACCCACAACCCGTTTGCTCCGCCTGCTGACGCTCCTCCAGGAAGGCACCCGCACCGGCCGTGACCTGGCCGAACGCATGGATGTCACCGACCGCACCCTGCGTCAGGACATCGCCCGGCTCCGCGATCTCGGCTATCCCGTGCACGCCACGCGGGGTCCGGTCGGCGGCTACCGCCTCGGTCAGGGCGCCACCATGCCCCCGCTGCTGCTCGACGATGACGAGGCCGTCGCGGTGGCGGTGGCCATGAACGTGGCCGCCGACGGCAGCACCGGCATCACCGATATCCAGGCCAATCTCGAACGCGCCCAATCGAAACTCGACCGCATCCTCCCGAAACGCCTGCAACGCAAGGTGACCGCCCTGCGCGCGGTCACCGATATCGGCCCGGCCGTCACCGGCTCCCGGGAACCGGACGCGCCCGTGCCCGCCGAAACCCTCGCCACCCTGGCCACCGCCATTCGCGCCGCCACCACCCTGCGCGCCGACGGCGCCGAAGTGGAGCCGTACCGACTGATCAGCTGGCAACGCCGCTGGTATCTGGTCGCCTACTCGCTCGAATCGCACACCTGGCGCGCTCTACCGGTGGCGTCGATCACCGAAATCTCGCCCGGCACTCGCCATTTCGCGCCACGGCCGCTGCCCGACACCGATCTGGTCGCCTTCGTGCTGCGCGAAATAGCTTCCACCGGTTGGCAAGTTCATGCCCGCGTCACCGTGCTGGCCCCCGCCGAAACGGTCATCGCCCGAATCAATCCCACGGTCGGGGTGGTGGAGCCGGTCGACGACGCCTCCTGCCTGCTGCTGACCGGCGCGGACCGGCTCGAAACCATCGCCATCTACCTGAGCATGCTGATGATGGACTTCCGGGTGGACAGCCCACCCGAACTCGTCACCCATATCCGCACGCTCGCCCGCCGGTACGCGGCCGCGACCGAGCCGTGAGCTATCGGCCGCCGATCTGTTCGGAGAGCACCGTGACGTGCCGGACGGTTCCGGACAATTCCGGTAGCTGGACGGGTGCGGTCCAGGTGCGGAATCCGTCGGCACTGTCGCTGTAGAAGTACTGCGAGTCGGTGTACGCGTCGAAGTAGATCCGATGTCCGCCGCCCGGCAACGCGATCACGCACTGTCCCTCGCGGGGCGCGCCCCACCCGGCCCAGTCGCCGGTGTTGATGAATCGGTACGGCCCGAGCGGCCCGGACGCGACCGCGAGCTCGATGAACTTGGTGGATTCGTTCTTGGCGAACGCGTAGTAGCTCCCGGCGTACGGAATGACGGTGGTGTCGATGAATCCGAGATGCCCCGGCTGCTGCGGCCCGATCCCGATCAGGGGAATCGGCGGACTCCAGATCGGCCGGGCCGGGTCGGCGGCGATCATCAGGTAGGGGGTGAACCCGTGGCCCTGCGAGATGGACACCAGCACCCCGACGAAGCCGGAGATGCAGGTGAACCATTTTGGCGCCCAAGCGGCTTCGGCCCTGGGTACCGGCACCGGATAGTCGGACAAATGTGTCCAATTGACCCGATCGGTGCTGCGCGCGAATCCGATGGTGTGCCCGTCCCCGGCGGTGGTGTAGGTGATGTAGTACGCGCCGTCGGTGTGCCGCATCAGGCTGGGGTCCCGCACCAGCCCGACAGGCGGTCGATAGGCCCCGGCCCGCAGCAACCCGAAGTTCGTCGCGTCCTCGGATTCGTAGACGCGCAGCTCGGTATCGCTGTCATTGGTGAACGCGGTCATCGTGTACCGCGTCGCCGCTGCCGCCCGCGCGACCGGCGCCCGCCCGCCCGCCGCCAAGGGCAGCAGCGCCATCGAAGCCAGCACTGACCGACGATTCCACTGGATCACGCCCATTCACGGCATTATTCAATCCGCGATAGCCGACTCATAGCCGACGCGCCGACCCCGGGCGCAGTCCGGACCGGATAGACGGTTTCGTCCTGGAAAATTCTTTCCCCGCTGTCGATTTCGATCTTCCCAACCGACCGTGCGGTTATCGAGCTCGAGGGATGATCGGATCACGATCTGAGCTTTGCCTCGGGAGGGGAAATGAGCGACGGAATCGGCGGGGTACCGGACGAGATGGTGCCGCGGGCGCTCGTCACCATCGGCTCCCCCAACTACTACGGCGTCGGCATCAACAAGGCCCACCGCCCCGACTGCAAGAAGCTGGCCGACGACATCCAGAACTACGTCACCAGCAGCGAATGGAAAGCCGACTTCCTCGGCGCCTTCCCCGACCTGGCCACCCGAGACCGCTGGAAGGATTTCCAGCCGAAGCCCGAAAACGTCAACTCCTGGTCCTGCCGAGACAAACTCCCCAACTGACGCGATCAGTCCGCCTGTCCCCCACCAGAACTGGGACCCATATGCCCAACCCCGACCCGACCCCCATCGACTACCGAGTCGACTCCATCGGCGCAGCCCGCCAGGGCACCAACCCCGACGTCCTCGCCCGCATGCAAACCGGCTGGGCAGTAATCGGCTCCAACCAACACCTCCCCGGCTACTGCCTCCTGATCCACGACGGCACCGCCGACCACCTATCCGACCTCCCCCGCCCCGCCCGCCTAGCCTTCATGCACGACCTGATCCTCCTGGGCGAAGCCGTCGAACAAGCCTGCCGCACAACCGACCCCGCCTTCTGGCGCATCAACTACGAAGTCCTGGGCAACAGCTGGCCCCACCTCCACGCCCACATCCACCCCCGCTACCTCTGGGAACCCGACCACCTCCGCACCGGCCCCATCCACCTCTACGGCCCAACCCGCCCAATCCCCCGAACACCGCCTCGGCCCGCAAAACGACCCCCTGCGCGCCGCAATCACAAAAGCACTGAATGACCTGCTGGCCACCTAGAATTCGCCACGCTCGATCGTTCTTTCACCGGAAGATGGCAGAAGCATGAGTCATGCGCTGCCCAACCTCCCTCTGGAGCACCGAATCTCGGCAAGCCGATGACCGATCAGCTCCGCGAGCAGTTCTTCTTTCCCAGCGGCAACAGCATCTTCGCCGCCCGCGCGTTCGACGAACCCTTCGCGGATGTCCCGCCACGGCGAGTACCCGTTCATCCACAACCCTCCATCTCGCCCCGCCGCTCCGTCACCGCCCAAAATCAAGGCTGCCGTTACTGGCAGTCGATCTCGGTCCAGGCCTTTGACCCGATCATCGGGATGCCTCCAGATTCCCTCGGATGCCCCTGGCAAGGCTGAACCTATCAATTGATAATCCTTGTGTGGGGTCCGAGTTGATTGGCCTCGCGGTGGCGGGTGTCGGCGTGGTCGGCACATTCGGCGTCGCGGTGGCAGCACAGTGGGCGGCGCTCAGGGGGAAGCGCCTTGATGCCGAGATTCAGCGTGGGCAGCGGATCGAACGGCACGCCGAGTTGGTTGAGCAGCAGGAGCACGACCGGAAGCAGTCTGTGTATTCGCAGTTCAATGCCGCTACTCGGAACTATCGAATGCAGTTGCACCACTGCGTGGTGCAACTCGAGCAGGGCGAGCTGGTGGATGGCGGGCAGTTGGACACCGACCGCGCGAACTTTCGCGAGATGTATGCACAAGCGCAGATGATCCTGCCCGACGAAGTGCTGGCTCTCGCATCCGAAGTCGACCTGTGTCTGGGCAATACGTACAGGGCGGTGCTCCACATGATTGATCACGTGGATGTGGATTCCTTGAACAACCTGCATCGATGGCTGGATGACTCCATGTCGGACGCGGTCTGGCTGCTGCGCCAGGTGCTTCGCGCGGATCTCGGGGTCGCCGGTCGAACGACGGACCTGGAAGCGAAGGTGACAGCCCTGTCCTTGACGAGAGCGGGGCAGTTCGACAATCGTGCAGGTGCAACAGGCTGCGATCTCAAGGGCGATGTCGGCTCGCAGTAGAAGCGAATCAGCGTGGATTCGGTTCACCGCGAACCCATATCGGCGGGCGCGTCCGGCGGAATGATCCAGCGCGCGTACGTCTCCTCCGGGCTGACGGTGATCACGTCGGCGACCTCGACCACAGGGGCGGGAACGCTGCCGCCCAAATGTTCGAGACTCGGCGTGAGAATCGCCTCCGCGCTGAGCCGTGAGGCGAGTACCCGCAGTCGATGCATGGGCCGATCGGTTTCCGGGCCGAATACAGCGATCCTTCTCAGGTCATAGCCGAGTCTGCTTGCCAGGACGCGGATCTGGACCTCGTCCCATTGCCGACGCGCACCGGAGATGTCGCTGCGGAGGTAGCCCACAGCAGAGGAAATCGGTCCCATGATCACCACGTCCGCGCTGAGGAGGGTGCGTGTTCGCGGGCGAGTCGCGCTTCGAGTTCGGCGAACGGTAGTCCGGCGTGGTGACGGGCGGCGCCGCCGTGCGGGGGCCGACACGCCACCACGAAAAGCACTGCGGCAATGACGATCATGACGAATTCCATGGCCATTCCATCCATCCCGTTGTCGCGAGTGAACGTGCCCGGTAGCGGGCAGACCGAATGTAGGCCGGGAATCAGAGCGCAACCCGGTCCCGGAGACCGGGTTGACCACGGGACCGGGTCAGAGCTGGACACCGATGCGATCAGCCAGCTGGGCAGCCTGATTGCGAACCGGTGAGCGTTTGCCTTGAAGCAGGCGGCGCACCATGTCATGTGCGACAGGGTTGTAGCGCAGGTCTTCGGGTGCAGTTCGCTCGGCATCGAGCAGATGCAACAGAGTTCCAGTCTCCATGCGACGCAGCTCATACGCCCGAGCCAGGTCGAGAGCGAACGTGAATCGCCGCTCGACCGAAGGGCATTCGGACATATCGAGCTGTTCGGCGAGCCGCAACGCCTCGATCGCATCACCCGCACGAAGTTCGACCGCGACGGCATGCAGGCTGACATTCAGCGCACCGAACATGGTGTGCCCGACGTTGCCCGCCGCGCGGGCGGTGACTGCGATCGGATAGACCCGATTCAGGCGCTCCCGTGCGCTCCACAATCGCCCGGCCCGCGCCTCGGCCATTGCCGCGACCAGCTGGAGCGCACCCGTCATTGCCACAGCCACCGGCGTCGACCCGGCCTCGGCGACAACTGTCGCGGCTGCTGCCGTCGCGAGTTCGACTGCGGCATCGTATTCGTCGGACATCAGCAAGGTGTGTCCGAGGTTCCAACGCGCGACCGCGAGGCGTATCGGGTCATCGGCGTCCTCGGCAGCACGGATGCCGCGGTCGGCAACCAAGTACGACAAATCCGAACGACCGATCCGACGCGTGACCGTGCGCAGCAATCCATACATGTCTCCGACGATCGCCGCGGCCTCGCGATGCCCCGATCCGTGGCGCTGCACGCGAATTGTCGCCTCGGCGTCTCGAATCAGTTCCGGAAGATCCGGTACGAGCTCGCTGTAGCGGTGACCGCTGTTCTGCCAGGTATCCCAGGCGGATTCGACCCGCACGGCAAGGCTTGTCAGGTCGACCGATTTGCCGCCCCCGGATATGAGGGCGAGCGCCAACCGGTCACCGCCTCCGGACGGCCCTGCGGCCGAGTCGACGGGCGTATCACCGAGCAGCACGCCTGCCGGAATTCCCAGCGCCTCGGCCAGTGCCTGAATCACACCGGCGCTAGGCGTTTTTCGGCCACGTTCGACCTGCCCGAGATAGTCCTCGCTGATCCCGGCGAGCCCGGCGACAACCGCTTGCGACTTACCGGACCGCTGACGATGCAGCCGCACCCGCGCACCGATATCGTCAATGGACCGCGGCGCTCTGGCCATGTACGCGAGGGTAGGACCGAACGTGATGGGTTCGCATGACATTCACTCGGAGTGACACCGGCAACGTCCTCATACTGTGGGACGTCGACCATACGCTGATCGAAACGCGAGGGGTTGGACGCGCGGCGTTCGCCGCCGCATTCGAGCAGGTCACGGGTCAATCGCTGGAACGGATGCCACACATCACAGGCCGGACCGAACCCGATATCTATGCGGCGGTCGTCGAACTGCACGGCATCCAGGAGCCGCCGCCGTTCCCGGCTTTCGCCGATGCTCTCGCAACCGCCTACATCGAGCGGCAGGATCAGCTTCGAGAGCGTGGTCGCGTGATGCCCGGCGCGGAACAGTCACTCGCGCATCTGGGCTCATGCCCAGGCATCCGGCAGTCCGTGCTCACGGGTAACACCCGCCAGGTCACACGGATCAAGCTCGAAACCTTTGGTTTGCAGGCGTATCTCGACCTCGATTCCGGAGCGTACGGCGACGACAATGGGCACCGCCCCTCTCTCGTCGCCATAGCCCAAGCCCGCGCGTCCACCAGCGGCGACGAATTCGACCGCCGGAACACCGTTCTGATCGGCGACAGCCAAGGCGACATCGACACTGCGCATCTGGGTGGCGCGCACGTCATCGCCGTCGCCGCCGGCGGAACACCCATGGCCGACTTATCGGCCGCCGACGTCGCCCTCGCCGACCTCACCGACACTTTCGAGGTGGAACGCTCCATCGAGCTGGTCACCAACCGGGCTCGCTGAGGCGAGTAGCTCGCTCCAGCGACGCATGATCAACTCGGTGTAGACGTCGGCGGTGATGGCGTAGGCACCCAGCGCGTAGCCGTCGTTGGCTTCGACCAGGGCGGTCTCGCCGTTGGCCAGGACTCCGAAGTCGATGCCGTAGGCGCTCGGTGCGGTTCCCGAGCAGCGGTAGGCGGTCATCGCTGCCTCCACCACGTTCAGATCGAGTGGGATCGCTGGGTCGCCGTCATAGTGATCGACTGCCACGACTCGATGATCAATGACGTAGACCCGATACTCCGCGAGCCAGCGGACCACCTCTGAGCACCAAACCCGTTGGCGACGGCTGATATTGCCGAAGGCGGCAATGTCTCGCTCCGAGTAGCACACTGCGCCGGTGAAGCTCTTTCGCCGATCGGCGGGCTTTACGAATGTCGCAGGGATGGAACCAATGTCGAAGGCACGCTCAACTTCTCCCAGGGTCGAGGTCCACACCTTTCGCCGGAGATAGTCGGCCAGACCGGCGGGGTAGTCGTCGGGCTCGGGCACCGGTATTCCCAGCTGATGCATGGCTCCGTGCATCGCATCCATGTCGCCCGCGATGAACACATTCGGCCCCAACGGCAACTGCCGACGATGGATCCGCTTGATCGTGTAGTACTGCACCGGAATCCCGCGCCGCTGCAACCCTGCCTCCAACAGCGTCTCTTCGTGCCGCATCGGCCCCTTGCCCGAGTACTGGAGAAGCGCGGTCGTGAACATCCGCCAATCTTGCCCCAGTGTGCTCACCGGGGTCAGCGGCCGCCCAACCCGGAGAGGGCTATGCCTCGGACGAAGGCTCGTTGGGCGACGGCGTAGATGAGGAGGAGGGGGAGGAGGATGACTGTTGCTGCGGACATGAGGAGGGGCCAGTTGGTGGAGTATTGGCCTTGGAGGCGGACCAGGCCGAGGGTGGCGGTGGCGTAGTCGTTGCGTTGGATCATGATCAGGGGCCAGAGGAAGTCGTTCCAGACTGTGATCCAGGTGAGGACTGCCAGGACCATGACGGCGGGTTTGGTGTGTGGGAGGAGGACTCGCCAGTAGGTTTGCCAGGGGGTGCAGCCGTCGAGGGTGGCGGCCTCTTCCAGTTCTGTTGGGAGGGTGCGGAAGAACTGGCGCATGAGGTAGGTGCCGAAGGCACTGCCGAAGAGGCCGGGGACGATCATGGACCAGGGGGTGTCCATCCAGCCGAAGGCCCGCATCAGGAGGAATTGGGGGATGACGGTGACGGTCAGCGGGACCATCAGGGTGGCGAGGTAACCGAGGAACAAGACTTCGCGGCCGGGGAACGTGAGGCGGGCGAAGGCGTAACCGGCGAGGGAGCAGAAGAAGACCTGGCCGGCGGTGACGCAGGCGGCGTAGAGGAGGGTGTTGAGGAGCATGTGGCCCAGTGGGATCGAGGCGAAAGCTTCTCGGTAGTTGGACCATTGGGGATGGGCGGGGAACGGGGTCCCGTCGGTGAGTTCACCGTCCGTTTTCAAGGAAGCGGAGACGGACCAGAGGATCGGGGTCAGCGCGCACCAGGCCACCAGGATGAGGGCCAGGTAGCTGAGCAAACCGGTGATCAGGCGGCGTTTCACAGGTCGACCTCCGCTCGGCGGGACAGCCACTGGTGGATCAGGGTGAATACCAGCAGGATCGCGAAGATCACCCAGGCCAGCGCCGAGGCGTAGCCGACCTCGTAGAAGCGGAAGGCGTTCTGGAACAGCATGATGCCCAGGACATAGGTGCCGGTTTCGGGGCCGCCGTTGCTGCCGGTGAGGGCGTAGGCCTGGTCGAAGGCTTGAACGGAGTTGATGACCGTGATGACCAGGACGAAGGAGAGGGCGTCTCGAATCAGTGGGATCGTGATGGAGCGGAAGCGGCGGAAGCCGCTCGCGCCGTCGATTCGCGCTGCCTCGTAGAGGTTTTCGGGGACGCCCTGCATGGCCGCCAGCAGGATGATTATCGCGAAGGGCACCGACTTCCAGACGGTGACCAGGCTCAGCGAGACCATCGCCCAATGGGGATCCGTCAGCCACGGGACCGGGCCGAGGCCGACCCAGTCCAGCAGGATGTTGGCCAAGCCGTCATCGCTGGCGAAGATGAAACGAAAGACCACCGCCATCGCCACCGTCGACGCCACCAGCGGAAGGAAAGCGATGGTGCGGAAGATCCCGACGGCCCGCAGTTTTCGATTCAGCAGGCCCGCCACGGCGAGACTGATGACGAAGGTCGGCACCAGAGTGAGCACGGTGAACACCGCCGTATTGCGCAGGGCTATATAGAACAGCGGATCCTCGGAGAACAACCGCCGATAGTTCGCGACTCCGACGAAACGCGGCGGACTGAACAGGTCCCACGAGTGGAAACTCAGGTACAGCGAGAACCCCAGCGGGAACAGCAGGAACACCAGGATCGCGGTCAGATTCGGTGCCACGAACAGCTTTCCGGCGCGCGCCCGGCGTCGCTGAAGCCCTGAGCGGATCATATCGACGCCCGCAGCAGCTGGTCGATGTCGTCGCTGGTCCGGCCGCCGAGCGAGTCGGCCGTCGCCGCGCCGCGCAGCACGCGATTGCAGCCGCGCTCCAGCAACGCCTCCACCTTGCCCCACAGCGGAGTCACCGCCAGCGGCCGGGAATTCTCCGGTCCCTCGATGAAAACCTCCAGGTTCCGCAAGGTCGGATGCGCCGTGGCGAAGCCGGGCGACCTCATCGCCGACCGCAGCACCGGCACGAACAGCCCGGATTCGGCGATGATGGCCTGCCCTTCCGGCCCGGTCGCGAATTTCACGAATTCCCACGCCTGTTCGCGGCGCGGACTGCTCGCCGCGATCGCCAGTCCCGTGCTGCCGATATCCGTGATCGCTCCCGGTCCCCCCTGCGGGCCGACCGGCAGCACCGTGACGTCGAAGTCCAGACCGTCGTGATCGGTGAATTCCGAGTACAGCCAGTGCCCGCCCAGCAGCATGGCGGCGCGCCCGCTGCGGAACAGGTCCTGCGCCGAAACGGACTGCCGGTCACCGACGCTGGGCGCGACCCGATGCCGTACGGCGAGGTCGGCGTAGAACTGGAGGCCCGCCGCGAACGCGGGATCACCGAGATTGGTGTGTTCCGGCCGTACCGGCGGGCTGAACCATTCGGTGCCGTTGTTCATGCCGAAGCAGGCCGCCGAGAAGTACGGCACCCACGCGTCCACGAACCCCCACTGCCGGGTGCGGCCATCGGTGTCGCGGTGGGTGAGCGCTCCGCGCGGCCGTCAGGAACTCGTCGAACGTCCACGCCTGCGACCACCGCACCGGCGGCTGGATCCCGGCCTCGGCGAACAGTTTCCGGTTGTAGTAGAGGAACACGCCTGACCACTGCTCCGGCAGCGCGTACTGCCCGCCGCCCCACACGAAGGTGTCGCGCAGCGTGGCGTATCCGTCCGCCCGCAGCCGCGCCGCGTAATCGGGTTCCCGGTCCAGGAATTCACGCAGGTCGACCAGCACTCCCCGATCCGCGAGCCCCGCGTACAGCAGCTCCCACGCCATCAGCACGTCCGGGCATTTGCCGCCCGCGCAGTAGGTGAGCATCTGCTGCAAGGGATCCGGACCGGACATGATGGTGCGGATCCGGATATCGGGTCGCCGCCGCTGGAATTCGTCGATGATGCGCAGCCGGGTCCGCGCCTCCTCGGGCCGCGCCTGGAAGAAGAAGGTGACCGCGTCGTCGTCGCCGCCCGCGCACCCCCCGGCCGCCAGCATCGCGGCCGACAGGGCCGAGCGGAGCAGGCTGCGGCGGTCGAATCCGCCGCGCGCACCGTCGATCTCCCGCGAGTCCGCCGGGCGGGGCTGCTGCGGCATCGCGTCTCCTCGGGGTCGAGCGCGGCGAGTCGAAACAAGGGGACGGGGCGGCCGGAAGGATATATCCGTGAACTAAACGAACTAATGCCACCACCGTGACGTAGATCTCGAACCAGCATGGCAGCATACGGGGAGCAACCCGCGACACGTGGAAAACACGCGAACTCGCGGGCACCGCGCCGGACCGCAGCACCCCCGTCGAGCCCGGTACAGCGTCCCCCGGGCCACCCGTACCCGTCGGTACGACTCGCAGATGAACGGCAGGTCAAAGCCGATTCAGACGCGCGTCGGTTGGGCTACGTTGTGACCATTTCAATCAGTGACCGTTGTACCGCACGGGAGAGTTGGCGCATGGCGACCATCGAATACCTCCGGACGGATCCCGACCTGCCGCCGGTGGGTGTCGTGGACCGGACACCCATGTCACCGGCGAAGAAGGGCATCTTCCTCGCCATCGCCGTCGTCGGCGCGATCGCCTGGGCCATCCTCGCGTTCATGCGCGGCGAGAACGTGAACGCGGTGTGGATCGTCATCGCCGCGCTGTGCACCTACGTGCTCGCGTACCAGTTCTACGCCCGGCTCATCGAATACAAGATCACCAAGCCGCGCGACGACGTCGCCACTCCCGCCGAGGAGATGGAGAACGGCAAGGACTACATGCCGATGGACCGGCGAGTCCTGTTCGGCCACCACTTCGCCGCCATCGCCGGCGCGGGCCCGCTGGTCGGCCCCGTGCTCGCCGCGCAGATGGGCTATCTACCCGGCACCATCTGGATCATCGTCGGCGTGGTGCTGGCCGGAGCCGTGCAGGACTACCTGGTCCTGTGGGCGTCGGTGAAACGCCGCGGCCGCTCGCTGGGCCAGATGGCGCGCGACGAACTCGGCGTGGTCGGCGGCGTCGCGGCCATCGTCGCGGTGCTGGTGATCATGATGATCCTGCTCGCCGTGCTCGGCATCGTCGTCGTGAACGCCCTTGCGGCGACCAAGAACCCGGTCACCCACGCGCTCGAGGGCGGCAGCCCGTGGGGTGTGTTCTCCATCGCGATGACCATCCCGATCGCCCTGTTCATGGGCTTGTACCTGCGCTTCCTGCGGCCCGGCAAGGTCGGCGAGGTGTCGATCATCGGCTTCGCGGCGCTGATGCTGGCCATCATCTCCGGCAACTGGGTCGCCGGATCCGGTTGGGGCCGTGACCTGTTCACCCTGTCGGGCACCACCATCTCCTGGATGCTGATCATCTACGGCTTCATCGCCTCGGTGCTGCCGGTGTGGATGCTGCTCGCCCCGCGCGACTACCTGTCGACGTTCATGAAGATCGGCACCATCGGCCTGCTCGCCCTCGGCGTGCTCGCCACCATGCCGGTCCTGAAGGCCCCCGCGGTCTCCCAGTTCGCGAGCAACTCCAACGGACCGTCCTTCGCGGGCAGCCTGTTCCCGTTCCTGTTCATCACCATCGCGTGCGGCGCGCTGTCGGGCTTCCACTCGCTGGTGTCCTCGGGCACCACGCCGAAGCTGCTGGAGAAGCAGTCGCAGGCACGGATGATCGGCTACGGCGGCATGCTGATGGAGTCGTTCGTCGCGGTGATGGCGATCATCGCGGCGTCGATCCTGGATCAGCACCTGTACTTCGCGATCAACACCCCCAACCTGACCTCCGCGCAGGCCGCCGCCGACAGCGTGAACAAGCTGGGGCTCAGCGGAAACCCGATCGACGCGCAGTACCTCAACGACGTCGCCTCGGGCACCGGTGAAGCCCGCGTCTACTCGCGTACCGGTGGCGCGCCCACCCTCGCCATCGGCATGACCGAGATCATGCACAAGTTCATCGGCGGCAACAGCCTCAAGGCGTTCTGGTACCACTTCGCGATCATGTTCGAGGCGCTGTTCATCCTCACCACGATCGACGCCGGCACCCGAGTCGCCCGGTTCATGCTCTCGGATTCGCTGGGCAACCTGGGCGGGGTCGCCAAGAAGTTCCGCGACCCGTCGTGGTGGCCGGGCGTGTTCATCTGCTCCGGGCTGGTGGTGGCCGCGTGGGGTTCGGTGCTGCTGATGGGCGTCACCGATCCGCTGGGCGGCATCAACACGCTGTACCCGCTGTTCGGCATCTCCAACCAGCTGCTGGCCGCCATCGCGCTGACCGTGGTGCTGGTGATCGTGGTGAAGAAGGGCCTGCTGAAATGGGCCTGGATTCCGGCGATTCCGCTGGTCTGGGACCTGATCGTCACCATGACCGCCTCGTTCCAGAAGATCTTCTCCGGCGACCCGAAGATCGGCTACTGGACGCTGCACAACAACACCATCGACAAGCAGAACGCCTACATCGCGGCCCGCGACTCCGGGCAGCTGCCGAAGGGCATCAAGGACATCGACGCCTTGAACCTGCAGATCAGCAATATGGACAAGATCATCCGCAACACCTTCATCCAGGGCACGCTGTCGATCGTGTTCGCGGTGATGGTGCTGATCGTGGCGGTCGTCGGCGTGTGGGTGTGCATCAAGAACATCCGCTCGGGCGGCAGCGAGACCACCGAAACGCCGGAGGTCCCGTCGAAGCTCTTCGGGCCCAAGGGTTTCATCGCGAGCAAGGCCGAACGGGAAGTCCAGCAGGAATGGGACACCCTGGCCGCCGAAGGCAAGGTCCGGACACCCGACGCGGCCGCGGTCGCGGGGCATTGACCCGCCGATGAACACCACCGACGCCCCGCCCACGCAGGTTCACTGCGGCGGGCGGGGCTCGCCCTCGTCCGGGGCGTGAAAGCCGTTGCCTGGTGGTTCAACTCGATCCTCGGCGGCAACGACTACGCCCGCTACGTGCAGCATCAGCGCCTGCACCACCCCGGCTGCGCGATTCCCACCGAGCGGGACTACTGGCGCGAACGGCACGCCGCCGCCGACAAGAATCCGGCGAACCGCTGCTGCTGACCTCGGGTGGCGGTTTTCCGCCGACGGTGATGGCCGATTCCCGCTAGCGCAGGCGGGCCCGGGCTGCCATGGTGGTATGCGTGAGTGCGAACGACTTGGATTTCGAGCGTTGCTACCGCGCCGTAGCGACCCGGGATGCCCGATTCGACGGGCATTTCGTGACCGCGGTACGCACCACCGGAATCTATTGCCGCCCTTCCTGTCCGGCAATAACCCCCAAACGGGCCAACGTCACCTTCCTGCCCACCGCGGCCGCCGCCCAGCAGGGCGGGTTCCGCGCCTGCCGCCGCTGCCTGCCCGACGCCGCACCCGGGTCACCCCTCTGGAACACCCGCGCCGACCTGGCCTCCCGCGCCATGCGGCTGATCGGCGACGGCGTCATCGAACGCGGCGGCGTGCCCGCCCTCGCCAACGCCCTCGGCTACTCGCAGCGCCAGCTCACCCGGGTACTCACCGGTGAACTCGGCGCGGGCCCACTGGCTTTGGCCCGCGCCCACCGCGCCCACACCGCGCGGCTGCTGATCCAGACCACCCGGCTGCCCATGTCCGACATCGCGTTCGCGGCCGGATTCGCCAGCATCCGGCAGTTCAACGACACCGTGCGCGAGGTGTTCGCGGTCAGCCCCACCGCCCTGCGCGAGGAATCCCGACGCCGCAACGGCGACACCCTCCCCGCCACCAACGGCCTGCTCACCCTGCGACTGCCCTACCGCGAACCCCTCGACCGGACGTGGCTGGAATGGTTCCTCGCGGCACACGCCGTCCCCGGGCTGGAGCTGTACGAGAACGGGATCTACACCCGCAGCCTGCGAACCCCGCACGGTCACACCACCATTCGGCTGTCGATCCAGCCGGGGCACGTGCGAGCCGCGCTGTCCCTGCAGGACATGCGGGATCTCGCGCCGACCGTGGCCCGAATCCGCCACTTCCTCGATCTCGACGCCGACCCCGTCGGCATCGACGAGGCGTTGACGGCCGGTACGGCGGGAATGCCGCTGCGCGTGGGTCTTCCAGGCGAAATGCCGGATCCGGATGGCCAGCGCTCGGGCGGCGTCGGGCAAACCTCCGACGGCTCTGAACCCTCGAACGGCATCCAGCCCTTCGACGGCATCGCGCTGCCCGCGGGCATCCGCGTCCCCGGCTGCCTGGACGGCCCGGAACTATTGCTGCGCACCATGATCGGGCAGCAGATCTCCGTGGCCGCCGCCAATACGCACACCGCGCGACTGGTGCAGCAGCTGGGCGAGCCCATCGACGGGCCCATCCCGCACCTGTTCCCCACCGCCGAGGCCATCGCCGAACACGGATCCGAGGTGCTCACCGGCCCCGGGCGGCGAATCGACGCCATCGTCGGGGCCGCCAAGGCCCTCGCCGCCGGTGACCTGGTGCTGCACTCCGGCCGCACCGCCACCGAACTCCGCCGCGACCTGCTCGCCCTCGACGGCGTCGGGCCGTGGACCGCCGACTACGTCACCATGCGACTACTCGCCGACCCGGACGTCCTACTACCCTCCGACCTGGTCGTACGCCGCGGCGCGAGCCTGCTCGGCGTGGATCTCACCGCGACCGCCCGCTGGGCGCCCTGGCGGTCCTACCTCACCATGCACCTGTGGAAGCACGCCCTGGCCAACCCGGAACCACGTGCCGCCACCAAGAACGACTCCCCCGCCACGACTCCGACCCGGAGGAAAATCCCGTGAGCCCCGAAACCATGCACGCACCAGCGGATTACGCCACCCTGAGCACGCCCGCGGGTCCGTTCACCGCGCTGGTCGACGCCGACGGCGTGGTCCTGGCCTCCGGCTGGACCGCCGATCCGGAGGAGCTGCGCACGCTCATCCACCCCAGCATCCGGCCCGCGGAACTGCGCGCCCGCGACTCGCTCGGCGCGGTCTCGCGGGCGATCACCGACTATCACGCCGGTGACCTGACGGCCATCGACGCCATCACCGTCCACCAGGTCTCCGGGCCGTTCCTCACCCATGCCTGGGAGATCCTGCGCAAGGTGCCCGCCGGCGACCCGGTCACCTACACCGACTTCGCGACCATCTCCGGCCGTCCCGCCGCCACCCGCGCCGCCGCCAACGCCTGCGCCCGCAATGCCGCCGCCCTGTTCGTGCCCTGCCACCGGGTCATCCGCACCGACGGCAGCCTCGGCGGCTTCCGCTACGGCCTGCCGATCAAACGCTGGCTACTCGACCACGAATCCGCCTGAGCAACGGTCCCCGAGTCGGCTGAGCAACCGTCCCCGAGTCCCTCACCAGCACCGCTCGCGTCGCGCGACCAGCGCCGCCGCGTCTCCCCAACCCTCCTCATCGCTCTGACCAGCGCTGTCGGTCCCCGGGCGTAGGCTCGCACCCATGTGCCGCAACATCCACACCCTGCACAACTTCGAGCCGCCGGCCACCCCGGACGAGGTGCACGCGGCCGCCCTGCAATACGTCCGCAAGATCAGCGGAACCACCAAACCCTCGCAAGCCAACCAGGCCGCCTTCGACCTCGCCGTCGAAGAGATCACCGCGGCCACGACCCGCCTCCTGGACGGCCTGACCACCAACGCCCCGCCCAAGGACCGCGAGGTCGAAGCCGCCAAGGCCCGAGCCCGCGCCGAAATCCGCTACACCCGCATCTGACCCGGCAACCATCACCGGCGGCCGGTCGATCCGACCGCGCACGGCGGCGAGGCGCACGGTCCGCTCAGCTACCGCTGATCTCCCGGAGGGACCGGCTCGGCCGGCGACTCTTACCCGCCGACCGAGGTTTCCAGGCGGGAGCCGGTGCGGCCGCGGATGACGTGCAGGCGGCTGGGGATGCGCTGACGCATTTCGTCGACGTGGCTGACCACGCCGACCACGCGGCCGCCGGAGCGGAGTTCGTCGAGGACGCCCATGACCGAGTCGAGGGTGTCGGCGTCGAGGCTGCCGAAACCCTCGTCGATGAACAGGGTGTCCATGACCAGGCCACCGGATTCGGCCGACACCACATCGGCCAGGCCCAGGGCCAAAGCCAGAGAGGCCATGAAGGTTTCGCCGCCGGAGAGGGTTTTGGCGGGGCGGACCGCGCCGGTGTAGTCGTCGCGGATGTCGAGGCCCAGGCCGCCGCGGCGGCCACGGGGACCCGCGGCATCGGTGTGGACGAATTCGTAACGGCCGCCCGACATTCGACGTAGACGGACCGATCCGGCCACGGCCACCTCTTCCAGGCGGGCGGCCAGTACGTAGGAGCGCAGGGACATGCGGCGGTTGTTCTCGCCGCGGCCCGCCACCACCTCGGACAGCCGGGCCAGCTCCTCGTGGGCGCGCTGCAGCGGGGCGATGTCGTCGACGGCCGTCCGCAACCGAGTGCACAGGCCCGTCAACTGTTCGACTCGCCGCTCGGCCTCGGCATGACCGGCCACCGCCCGGTTCAGGGCCGATTCCGCCTGGGCCACCGCGTTTTCCAGCTCGGCGAGATCACCCGGTTCCGCGTCACCGGCGGCGCGGATCTCGGGTTCGGCGAGGACGGCCTCGGCGTGGGCCCGGGTCCGGTCGGCCGTCACCAGTTCGTCTTCGATCTGCGATTGCTGCGCGGCCGTTCGTGAGGCGGCGTCGACGGCGCGGGCGTACTCGCCCAGCACGGCGTAGTCCGGCCCCGACTCCCCCATCACCGGCGGCGCGGATTCCACGAGACCCGCTTCGTACGACAGCTTTTCGACCCGTACCGCGGCCGCGGCGACCTGCTCGCGCGCGGTCACCGCCTCGACGCGGGCAGCGCGCACCGTCGTGGCCTCCTCGACCAGCGCCGCCAGCCGCGCCCGCCGCCGATCGACCGTGCCGTCCGCCCCGGCCGCGGCCCGCAACCGTTCGGTGAGTTCGGCCAGTCGCCGATCGGCGGCCACGATCCGCTCCGTCGTCGCGCTGCCGCGGCTTTCGGCTTCGCGGGCCTCGTCCTGCAATCGGGTCTGGTCCGAGCGCAGGGTGTTCAGCTCGGCGGTGAGCCCGTCCACCTGGCCCGCCGCCCGTTCGGCCGCGGTGAACTTCCGCGTCGAATCATCCAGTGCGGCCGCCAGTTCGGCCTTGTCCACATCGCCGCCCCGCTCGACCAGCACCTCGACGGCCCGCTCCAGCTCGGCCACCGCCTGCCCCGCCCGCTCCCGCGCGGCCTCGGCGGCCCGCTCCGCCGCCAGCGCCGCGTCCTCGTCCGCCTTCGACACCGCGTGCGCGGCGGGCCGCGCGCGGATCCGGGTGCGCGGCCGACCCGCACACCGCGCACGGCTCTCCCTCGACCAGCGCCTCCGCCAATTCGGCGGCCATCCCGGCCATCCGCTGTTCCCGCAGCGCCTGCGTCCGCTTCCACGCCTCGGCATGCCCACTGCGAGCCTGCTCGAAAGCCGTTCCCGCGCGGGCGAGCTCACCGCGCTTGCGCTCCAACTCCACCGCCGCCTCGGCCGACGTCCGCAGCCGCAGACACTCGGCCCGCAGCCCGGCCAGCGCGGCCGCCGCATCCGCCGCCGCCCGCAACCGAACCTCCACACCGGCAACGGCTTCCGGCAATTCGGCCAGCCGCGCGGCCAGCTTGGCCGCCCGCGCGCTCAGATCCGACTGCTCGGTCCGCAGCCCCGCCAGCTCCCGCGCCAGCCGAGTGGCCGACTCCGCGTCGGCCCGCACCTCATCCAGCGCCCCCACCTGCGCACTCCAACCCCTGACCGCCGCCTCGAGGCCCGAACCCCCGCCGGATGCCCCTACGGGCAGCGAACCCGGTCCATCGCCACGCGCCGACACCGCATCCCGGTCCGCGGTAACGGCATTCGCCGCCCGCTCGCCCCACAGATGATCGCCGTCGGCTTCCCCTTCAGAGGCCCCGCCATACGGTTCTCGGTGCTCTTGATCGCCGACCAGCCCCGAGTCACCGTCACGATCGTCCACCGGGATGGCGGGCCCGGCGATGTCGGCGAGGTCGGCGGCCAGGTCTGTGCCCGACAACTCAGCGGCCGCCAGATCAGCTGCGGCCCAGGTGGTTCCGGGGAGTTCGGCGCTGGGCGGGTCGAGGAGGCGGTCGGCCAGTTGTTCGGCGGCTCGGGTGGCGTCGTCGGTGCGGCGGCGCAGGGTGACGGCGGCGGCGCGGGCCTCGGCGAGGGCGGCGGCGACTGGTTCGGCGCGGCGGGCTCGGTCGAGTTCGGATTGGCGGGCGGCGCGGTGGTCGGCGGTGGCCGCGAAGTCGGCGAGCTGGGCGTGGGCCGCGGCGCGGCGACGGAACAGGTCGTGGCGGCGGCGTTCGGCTTCGGCGGCGGTGCGGACTCGGGACGAATCCTGTTGGCGCTGAAGGAGATCGGCGGCGGTCTCGGACAGGTGGGTGTTCGCGGTCGACAGCAAGGACTGGGACCAGGCGACCGATTCGAGAATGGTGGCGGTGTCGGTGGCGGGCAGGCCCGCGGCCGTGCCGACCCGGGCGATCAACGCGTCGATGCCGTGTTTGCGGGTGTCGAGTTCGGCGGTGCTCGCGCGGCGCTTGTCGATCAGCCACTGTTCGGCGGTGCCGAAACGTTCGGTGTCGAAGAGCTTCTCGAGGAGCTTCTCGCGTTCCTCGTTGTCGGCGCGCAGGAAGCGCGCGAAATCGCCCTGGGGCAGCAACACCACCTGGAAGAACTGGTCGGCGCTCATACCGAGCAGGCGCAGCACCTCGTCGCCGATATCGGGGATGCGGGAGAGGTTCTGGCCGCGGCCGTCCAGCCACTCCAGGGTGGCGACCGAGTTCTCCTTCACCCACCCGGATTTGGCGCGTTTGCTGGGCCGCTGGAACTCCGGCGAGCGGACCAGCCGCAGTCGCCGGCCACCCACGGTGGCCTCCAGCAGTACGCGCGGCGGCGTCTGCTCGTCGGCGTGATCGGAGTGCAGGCGCTTGCCCTCCTCACGCGCGCCGGGCACCTTGCCGTAGAGCGCGAACGCGATGGCGTCCAGCACAGTGGTCTTCCCCGCCCCGGTCTGACCGTGCAGCAGGAACAGCCCGTCCGCCCCAGCTCGTCGAAGTCCACCACGGCCGTCTCGGCGAACGGCCCGAAAGCCGTCAGCTCCAGCCGATGCAGCCGCATGCCGCGTCCCCTTCCCGCCACGCCTCAGCCCATTCGACAACCTGCCGCCCGCCCACACCGGCAGGACACGCCGAAACACCCTGTGCCCCACGGCTCATGCGGTCTTCCCCTCGACCGACCCACCCGATTCACCCGGCGCCAACCCGAATTCCTCCACATCGAACAGCCCGAGCGCCGCATCGGCCTCCGCCGCGTCCGATCCACGCACCGACCCGTCGAACCCGGCCGCACTGACCACCCGCGCCGCCACCGCGGCCGACTCCGGCACCGGTCCGTCCTCGACCACGAGCGGCTCGACAACCGCAGCCGACCTGCCCGCTGTCACGGACACCGCCTCGGCGGCAGCCGCGACGGCGGGCTCACCCTGCGCGGAAATGCGGTGCGAGCCGTCCTTTTCGCGCGTGGCGGCGGAGAGGGCCCGCTCGAGCCAGGTCATCTCGCCAGCGGTCGGCACCCCGCGGACGTCGGACAGGAAGCTCTGTGCGATCTCGGTGTCGCGGCGGCCGTGCACGCGCTCGCGGTAGTGGAGTTCCGGGTTGCCGCCGGGGCGTTGCCATTCCACGTGCACCGCGTGCGGGAAGCGATCGCGCAGCCGCCGCAGGGCGTCCACGGGGCGCGCGGTGTCGGTGAGGGTGGCCGAGACATAGTGGGATTCGGCCGCGGCGTGCTCCGGCGCTTCCAGGAGGGCTTCCAGCGTTCCCGTGAGTTGCGACAGCCCCCGCACCACCGGCAATTCGTGACGCTGGACGCCCGCCAGCCCCGCGGCGTCGAGATCCACGATCCAGACGGCCTTGCGGTGCGAGCGCTCACCGAACGAATACGGCAGCGGCGAGCCGGAATACCGGACCGACTCCGACAGCGTCTGCGGCGAGTGCAGGTGCCCCAGCGCCGTGTAGTCGATGCCGTCGAACGACGCGAGCGAGACCGTCTCCACCCCGCCGACCGAAATCGACCGCTCCGACCCGGTCGCCTCGCCGCCCACCACGAAGGCGTGCGCCAGCACCACCGACCGCGCCTCCGCCCGGCTCGCGAGATCGGCGCGCACCAGGCTCATGGCCGCGTCCAGGATCTCGGCGTGCGAACGCGCCTGCGGTACGCCCAATTCCACCCGGGTGATCTCCGGCTCCAGGTAAGGAATGCCGTAAAAGGCAATTTCGCCGAACTCGTCGGGCAGCAGGATCGGCCGCGCCACATCCGCGATCCGGCAGCGCAAATGCAATCCGCCCGCCGCCGCGAAACTCCCGAGCGCACCGAGCCGCGTCGGCGAGTCATGATTTCCGGAGGTCGCGATAATGGTCGCCCCCGCTGCCCGAATTGCCTCGAATCCCCGATTGCACACCGCAATCGCATCCGCGCTGGGAATGGAACGGTCGTACACGTCCCCCGGCAGCACGACCACGTCCACGTCCTCGGCCCGCACCAATTCCGCGATGGCCAGCAGCGAGCACTCCTGATCGGTCAGCAGATCGACGCCGTGAAAGGTGCGCCCGATATGCCAGTCGGAGGTGTGCAGGATCCGCATGCCGCCAAACGCTAGGCGATCACTCCGACAGGTTCAGCGATACCCTGGCGAGTCGTCTGGAACACGCTGAGGTACGGCGAGGCGCGGTCGGCGTCGCCCACGGGACAACTGTTTTCGCGGCGTCCGCCGGACACGGGGCGGCGGCGGTTTCCCGGTTTTGTCGGTGCGGTACGGCACTATCACTGGCCATGACCGCACCGATGCTGTTCGCGCTGCTTTTGGTGTTCGTTTCGGGGCTGGCCCTGGGCTGGCTCGGGCATGCCGCGCGGGCGGGGCAGCGGGCGGCGGTGGCCGAGGCGCGGCTGGCGGCCATGCGGGACAACGAGCAATTGTTGCGGCAGTCACTCGGGGCGGCCAGCGAGGACGCCGCGCGGCGGCAGTCGCATGCGATCGGCGCGCTGGTGGAGCCGCTGCGCGACGCGGTCGGCAGTCTGGACCGGCAGATCCGCGAGGTCGAGCACAACCGCATCAACGCGTATTCCGGCCTGCGCGAACAGGTCGCGGGCATGCAGCGGATGTCGCATCAGTTGTCGACGCAGACCGGGCAATTGGTGGCGGCGCTGCGCGCGCCGCAGGTCCGGGGCCGCTGGGGTGAGATCCAGCTCGAGCGGGTAGTGGAGCTGGCCGGCATGGCCCGGCACTGCGACTTCGACACCCAGGTGACCCGGCGCGGCGACACCGTGGTGCGCCCGGACCTGGTGGTGCGTCTGTCCGGCGGCCGCCAGATCGTGGTGGACGCCAAGGTGCCGTGTACCGCGTTCCTGGACGCCGCGGGCACCGAGGATCCGCGCGAACGCGACGGCCACCTCACCCGCCACGCCCGGCATCTGCGCAATCACGTGGATCAGCTGGCGGCCAAGGAGTACTGGGCGGCCTTCGACCCCTCCCCCGAATTCGTGGTGCTGTTCGTGCCCGGAGATCCGTTCCTGGACGCGGCGCTCACCACCGACTCCGGACTGCTCGAGTACGCCTTCGGTCGCAATGTGGTCTTGGCGACACCCACCACCCTGATGGCCCTGCTGCGCACGGTGGCCCTGGGCTGGCGGCAGGAGGCGATGTCGGAGGACATGGCGGTGATCCAGCAGCTGGGCCGCGAGCTCTACACCCGGCTCGGCACCACCGGCCGCCACCTGGACCGGCTGGGCTCCCAGCTGGGCAAGGCGGTCGACGCCTACAACCACACGGTGGCCTCGATGGAGTCGCGGGTGCTGGTGACCGCCCGCAAGATGCACGATCTGGGGGTCGCCGACGCCCCGCCGCCGGAGGTCCGCAACATCGAGAGCTGGCCTCGGGCGGTCGGCTTCGCCGGAGGCGAACATGGATTCCGTGCCGGAGGCGAACATGGATTCCGTGCCGGAGGCGAACATGGATTCCGTGCCGGGGGTGAATTCGAGGCCTGAGCAACCGCTCGGTATCGCCCGGCCGACGCCATGGCTACCCCCTGGTTCATACGATTCCACGTGCCCGCGTGATGTCGCCTGCCTCGCGAAACACCGATATGCCTTAGTGTGCTTGACGTGGCAGTTACCCAACGCGAGCGAACCGAGGTGCCCCCGTCGCACCGTTCGATCCTGCCGTCGGTTCCCGGCGTCACCGCCGGAGTCGCGGTACTGATCGCCGTGACGTGCACGTTCGTCGGGTTCTTGATCGACGCGCAGGGCGGCGACGAGCTCACGGGCACCTTCGCGACCCTGTATGTGATCGGCTGTCTGCTGGCCGTTCTGGCCGTCCGCTTCCGGGGTCTGTTCACCGCGCTGGTGCTGCCGCCGCTGCTGTTGTTCATCGCGGTGCCGGTGTCCTATCAGCTCCTCCTGGGCTCCGCCCGCAGCTTCAAGCTGCGCGAGATCCTGCTGAATCTGGCCATTCCGCTGGTGAACCGGTTCCCCACGATGGCGCTGGCCACCACGCTGGTGCTGATCGTCGGCGCGGTCCGCATCGCCATGCACCGCTACGAGGGCAAGCCGGGCGCCGACTCGGTCTTCGACTCCGGCAAGGCGCGCGCGACCCGCGGCCGGGCCACCCGCCCCGGTAGCCAGCGCACCCGCTCCACCGATGCCAAGGACCCCGCCAGACGACGCTTCCGGCCGGGCGACGACGCCGCCGGCGTGGAAGCGGGCGTGACCGAGGCCCCCGACACCGAGTCCGCCCGCTCGTCCCGCCGCGGGGCCGGCGGCCGGGTCGCCGCCGGGCCGCCGCGCGTCGGCTCGAACCGACCGGCCGGTGAGTCCCGCCGCCGTCGTACCCCGGACGCCGATCCGGCCGCCGCGAGCGCCGCCGCGCCCGCCACCGAGGGCCGCCGCCGGGCCGCACGCCCGGAGCAGTCCGGCGCCCCCGCCGCGGAGGGCCGCCGCCGCGCCCAGTACGGCGAGCAGCCGCCGCGCACCGGCGAGCGTCGCGCGGTTCCCGCCGAACCGCCCCGCACCGGCGAGCGCCGCGCCGTCCCGAACGACCGCGCCCGCACCGGTGAACGCCGCGCCGCGCAGCCCGCCGCCCCGGAACCCGCCGCGGGCGAGGGCCGTCGCCGCCGCGCCCAGAGTCCCGAACAGGCCGTGGGCCGCGGCACGGAGCGGCACGCCGCTCCCGCCGGCAATCCGGCCCCCGCCGCCGAGGGCGGCCGCCGTCGCCGCCCGCAGCCCGGCGAGGTGCCGCCGCACCCGCGCCCGAATGTGCGCTACCGCGAACGCGATTCGGGCCGCATCGAGCGCTGAGCGCCGCCCTCCCGAGCTCTGGGCACCACCATCTCGTGCACTGATCGCCGCTATTCGCGCGCCGAGAACCGCCATTGACGCGACACGTACCGGCATTGACGGAAACCGCCGGAATCCCGCACGGCGACACCCGAGCGACACGCACCGTAGATTTCCGGCAATCAGGAAATCCGGCGCGAAATAGGATCATCCGGATAGCAATTCGCGCCCGCCGCATCGAATGCGGCGGGCGCGAATGTGTTTTCGACGCGCGGATTACCCGCGGGCCGCGAGATTACCCGCGGGCGGCGCGGAGTTCGCGAGGCAGCGAGAAAACCAGCGTCTCATTGGCGGTGGTGACCGGCACGACCTCACCGAAACCGTGCTCGGCCAGCAATTCCAGCACCCCCTCCACGAGGATCTCCGGAACCGAGGCGCCCGAGGTGACGCCGACCGTGCCGATGCCCTCCAGCCACGCGGTATCCACCTCGCGGGCGTAATCCACCAGGTACGCGGCGCGAGCGCCGGCGGTGAGCGCGACCTCCACCAGCCGCACCGAGTTGGACGAGTTGCGGGAGCCGACCACGATCACCAGATCGCATTCGGGCGCCATCGCCTTCACCGCGGTCTGGCGGTTGGAGGTGGCGTAGCAGATGTCGTCGCTGGGCGGATCCTGCAGCTTGGGGAACTTCTCGCGCAGGCGGTTGACCGTCTCCATGGTCTCGTCGACCGACAGCGTGGTCTGCGAGAGCCAGATCACCTTGTTCTCGTCGCGCACGGTGACGCTGTCGACGGCGTCCGGGCCGTCCACCAGCTGCACGTGGTCGGGCGCCTCACCGGCGGTGCCCTCGACCTCCTCATGGCCCTCGTGGCCGATGAGCAGGATGTCGAAGTCGTCGCGAGCGAAGCGCTTGGCCTCCTGGTGCACCTTGGTGACCAGCGGGCAGGTGGCATCGATGGTGTGCAGGTTGCGCGCGGCGGCGGATTCGTGCACGGCCGGGGAGACGCCGTGCGCGGAGAACACCACGAGCGCGCCCTCCGGCACCTCCTCGGTGTCGTCGACGAAGATCACGCCGCGATCCCGCAGGGTTTCCACCACATGCCGGTTGTGGACGATTTCTTTGCGGACATAGAGGGGGGCGCCGTGTTTTTCGAGCGCCTTCTCCACTGTTTCGACCGCCCGGTCCACACCGGCGCAATAACCGCGTGGTTCGGCGAGCAGTACGCGCTTGGCAGAAGAGCTCAACGGCGCGCCGGCATCACCCGCCGCGGACCGGACGATTCCGACGTTCAAAGGGATACCCGAGGACATGCTCCACAGAATACGTGTGCGGCCCGGCGCGCATTCGCGCGGAGGTTGGCATCACAATCACTTTTTGTGCCTTGTCGCCTTTGCATCACACGGCGTTTCGGGCAGGCTAGGGGCATGTTCCGACCTCCGTTCCTGGCCCGGGTCGCCGCCGGGGCCGCCGCCTATGCGCTCGAGGAAACTCGACGGCTACCGGCGACCGCGATCAACTTCCCGATCACCGCGATCAGCCAGATGCTGCAGACCACCATGCACCTCCAGCAGTTCGTGACCAGCCTCGCTCTCAAGGGCGACGCCGTCTTCGACCGTTTGCTCACCCAGTCCGAGGAGCAGCCCGCGTGGGCCACCTTCGATGAGGACGAGGACGACGAGCTAACTCCCAGCTTCGCCACTGAATCGGCTTATCGGAGCCGATTCGACCTGTTCACCGAGCCCGACCCGGCTCCGGTGCCCACCGAATCGGCCGCGCAGGAGGCAGCCGAACCGGTGATCACCGAGACCGTCGCGGCCGCAACGGCTTCCAAGGCCGCCACCAACGGCCACAACGGCAGCGCCCCGGCTGCGGTCGCCATCGCGCCCGCCGAGCCCGAGGTCGCCGCCGAGCCCGAACCCGCCGAGCCCGAACCCGCCGCGCCCGAACCCGCCGTGGAGACCGAAGTCACCCCCGAGCCCGCGGTCGCCGAGCCCGCGGTGGCGACCCGCTTCGCCTACTCGGAGATGACCATCGCCCAGCTGCGGGCCCGGCTGCGGCAGCTGACCGTGGACGACCTGGTCGCCCTGCTCGCCTACGAGCAGGAGACCCGCGACCGCGCCCCCTTCGTCACCATGCTGACCAACCGCATCGCGACGGTCCGAGCGCAGTAGACGACGTTCTCGACCGACGCCGGTCGCCCGGGTGGGCTCACCCCGGGCGGCCGGCGTCCGGCGTTTCGGGGGCCGGGTTCGGATTCCGTGTCGGGCGGGCGGCATGCACCCGGCGTCGGTGGGCACTGACAGAATCGGTGCCGTGAGCACCGAAACGCCGCCGAGCGCCGCGAAGCCGCCGAGCTCGTCCGCCGAGAACCCGATGCCGGTGCGGACCATCGCCGTGAAGGTGGCGCAGTGGATCGACCGGCTGGGCGCGGTGTGGGTGGAAGGTCAGATCACCCAGATGAATCTGCGCCCGGGCACGCGGACCGCGTTTCTGGTGCTGCGGGATACGGCCGCGGACATGTCGCTGTCGGTGACGTGCGATCCGGGGCTGCTGCGCAGTTCCGCGGTGCCGTTGCAGGAGGGCAGCCGGGTCGTCGTCTACGGCAAGCTGTCGTTCTTCACCGGGCGGGGCACGGTGTCGTTGCGGGTCACCGAGATTCGGCCGGTGGGCATCGGCGAGCTGCTGGCCCGCATCGAGCGGTTGAAGGCGCTGCTGGCGGCGGAGGGCCTGTTCGATCCGCGGCTCAAGCGTCCGATCCCGTTCCTGCCCAATCGGATCGGCCTGATCACCGGCCGCGCCAGCGCCGCCGAGCACGACGTGGTGACGGTCGCGACCCAGCGCTGGCCGGCGGCACGATTCGAGATCCGCAATACCGCCGTGCAGGGCCCGACCGCGGTGCCGCAGATCCTGGAGGCCATCGCGGCGCTGGACGCGAACCCGGAAGTGGACGTGATCGTGCTGGCGCGCGGCGGCGGCAGCGTCGAGGACCTGCTGCCGTTCTCCGACGAGACCCTGTGCCGCGCCATAGTTTCCGCGAAGACCCCGATCGTGAGCGCCATCGGCCACGAACCGGACAATCCGATCTCGGATTACGTGGCCGACCTGCGCGCCGCCACCCCCACCGATGCCGCCAAGCGGGTCGTCCCCGACGCCGCCGCCGAAACCGCGCTGCTGCAGGAGCTTCGGTCCCGCGCCAACGCGGCTTTGCGCGGCTGGGTGGACCGGGAGGCCCGCGCCCTGACCCAATTGCGTTCCCGCCCGGTGCTGGCCGACCCGCTGCGCCTGCTGGACCAGCGCCACGACGAGGTGGAGCGGCTGCGCGCCGCCGCCCAGCGCGCGGTCGATCATCGGCTCTCGGGCGAGTCGACCACCACCCGGCATCTGCGTGAGAAACTCGCGGCGGTCGGCCCGGCCGCCACGCTCGCCCGTGGTTACGCGGTGGTGCAGCGGGTGAACGGCAAGGACCGCGAGGTGGTCCGCGCCATCGAGGACTCACCGCCCGGCACCCAGCTCCGTATCCGGGTGGCCGACGGCGCGATCTCCGCCGCGGCCCTCGGCTCCCAATCCCTGGCTCCCCGCCCGACCCGGAAGGACTCCTGATGAACGACGACGAACGCACCGAGATCGCCACGCTGGGCTACGAGCGCGCTCGCGACGAATTGGTGAACGTGGTCAAGATGCTGGAGCAGGGCGGCATGGATCTCGACGATTCATTGGCGCTGTGGGAGCGCGGCGAGGCGCTGGCCACCCGCTGCGAGCAGCATCTGGCGGGTGCGCGCAAGCGGGTCGAAGACGCTCTCGCGCACCGCACTTCGGCCGAGTAGCCGGCGGCGTCCCCGCGGGCGGACGGCCCGCCCCGGGGATCGCGGAATCAGCTGCGCGGCAGCGGCTGCGCCTGGCCCACCGCGGTGGACAGGGCGTTGAAGGCCGCCCCGTTGCCCGCGCCCTTGATCAGGATCCGGACGTCACCGAAGTCGGAGATCCACGCGGGCTCGGAGCCGGGTTCGGCGAAGACGCTCCACTTGTGGTCGCCGCGCTGCTCGCTGCCGCTCGCGACCTTGACGGGCGCGTACTTCTTGGCGAGCGCCTCGACACTGGCGTTGGACTGGGTCAGCTGCATGTAGGTGCCCTCGGGGCTGATGTAGCCGACCGTGCTGAGGTCGCCGCCGCCGGTGCCGGTGATGGTGTCGTGGCTGCCCGAGTTGGGGGTCCACTTGTCCGGCGCGCTGTCCGGGAGCGCGGGCAGGCGGATCGGGAACGACAGGTGCCGCGCGTCGTCGGTGAGGGCGCTCTTCACGTCGAAGTTCGGAATCTGGCCCTGTGTCGGACCCTTCGCGGAGAACGAGCACTGGCTCGCGATGCCCGCGATGACCAGACAGATCAGCACCAGCGGGAGCAAGGACCAGATCAGGTCCTTGTAGTCGTTCTGGCTGCGGGGCTTTTGGTACGACACGCACACAGTATCCACGGGCCCCGGGTGCGACCCGGCTCACAGTGCCGCTAACGAGGGACCGTGGCACCGCCCGCGACCCCGTTTCCGCCCGGCTTCTTCCGTAAAGGTCCACGACCAGGGCGAAAGTGAAACGTCAGTACTTGCGTGGAGCCGAAAACCGCAATGCGACAATCTACGCAGCAGTTGACTACAAGGAGGCTCCCCCATGACCGCATCCAGCCGCCGCGAGGCACCGGACCGCAACCTCGCTCTCGAGTTGGTCCGGGTCACCGAGGCCGGGGCGATGGCCGCGGGCCGGTGGGTCGGCCGGGGTGACAAGGAAGGCGGCGACGGCGCGGCCGTGGACGCCATGCGGCAGTTGGTGGCGACGGTCTCCATGCGCGGCATCGTGGTGATCGGCGAGGGCGAGAAGGACGAAGCGCCCATGCTGTACAACGGCGAACTGGTCGGCGACGGCACCGGCGCCGAACTCGACTTCGCGGTCGACCCGATCGACGGCACCACCCTGATGTCCAAGGGCTCCCCCGGCGCCATCTCCGTGCTGGCGGTCGCCGAGCGCGGCGCCATGTTCGACCCCTCGGCCGTGTTCTACATGGAGAAGATCGCCGTCGGCCCCGACGCCGCCGATGTGATCGACCTGGGCGCGCCGATCGCGGAGAACCTGCGCCGCGTCGCCAAGGCCAAGAACTCCTCGGTCTCCGACCTCACGGTCTGCATCCTGGACCGCCCCCGCCACGCCGAGCACATGGCGGCCGTGCGCGAAGCGGGCGCCCGCATCCGCCTGATCTCCGACGGTGACGTGGCCGGCGCCATCGCCACCGCCCGCCCGGAGTCCGGCGTGGACATGCTGATCGGCATCGGCGGCACCCCGGAGGGCATCATCGCCGCGGCCGCCATGCGCTGTATGGGCGGCGCGCTGCAGGCCAAGCTGGCCCCGAAGGACGACGCCGAGCGCCAGAAGGCCATCGACGCCGGCCACGACCTGGACCGCATCCTGAACACCACCGACCTGGTCTCCGGCGACGACGTGTTCTTCAGCGCCACCGGCGTCACCGACGGCGACCTGCTCAAGGGCGTGCGCTACTACGGTGGCGGCGCGTACACCCAGTCCATCGTGATGCGCGCAAAGTCCGGCACCATCCGCATGATCGACGGCTTCCACCGCCTGACCAAGCTGCGCGAGTACGCGTCGGTGGACTTCGTGGGCGACGAGCACGCCACCATGCCGCTGCCCTGATCGCAGCGCGAAACAGCTTGCCGCCCCGGTGGATCCATCCACCGGGGCGGCTCGTTTCTGCTGCTGCCTCCGGCAGCGCTATTCCCGGCGCCGGGTGTGCCGATTCCCTCAGGCGTGGCACCCCCACGAGGCGCGGCACGGGCCTAGGGTCGATTTCATGACCGAGTACCGGATCGAGCACGACACGATGGGTGAGGTTCGAGTCCCCGTCGACGCCATGTGGCGCGCCCAGACGCAGCGCGCGGTGGAGAACTTCCCGATCAGCGGACGGGGCCTGGAGCGCGCGCAGATTCGCGCGCTCGGCCTGCTGAAGGCGGCCTGCGCCGCGGTGAATCGCGATCTGGGCCTGCTGGACAAGACCAAGGCCGACGCCATCATCGCCGCCGCGGCCGAGATCGCCGACGGCCGCCACGACGACCAGTTCCCGATCGACGTCTTCCAGACCGGTTCGGGCACCAGCTCGAACATGAACGCCAATGAGGTGATCGCGAGCATCGCCGCCCGCGACGGCGTCACCGTGCACCCCAACGACGACGTCAACATGTCGCAGTCCTCCAACGACACCTTCCCCACCGCAACGCATCTGGCGGCCACCGAGGCGGTGGTCAAGGAACTGATCCCGGCCCTGGATCACCTGCGGCTGGCGTTGCAGGACAAGTCCCGGGAGTGGAAGTCGGTGGTCAAGTCCGGCCGCACCCACCTGATGGACGCGGTCCCGGTCACCCTCGGTCAGGAGTTCGGCGGCTACACCCGGCAGGTGGGCGCGGGCGTCGAACGCCTGCTGGCCACCCTGCCGCGGGTCGGCGAGCTGGCGATCGGCGGCACCGCGGTCGGCACCGGCCTCAACGCACCGGAGGGATTCGGCGCGAAAGTCGTTGCGGAACTGGCCAAGGCGACCGATCTCGACCACCTCTCCGAGGCGCGCGATCACTTCGAAGCCCAGGCCGCCCGCGACGCGCTGGTGGAGCTGTCGGGCGCGCTGCGCACGGTCGCGATCAGCCTGACCAAGATCGCCAACGACATTCGCTGGATGGGTTCGGGCCCGCTCACCGGCCTGGCCGAACTCCAGCTGCCGGATCTGCAGCCCGGTTCCTCGATCATGCCCGGCAAGGTGAATCCGGTACTGCCGGAAGCGGTTACGCAGGTCGCCGCGCAGGTCATCGGAAACGACGCGGCCATCGCCTGGGGCGGCGGCAACGGCGCGTTCGAATTGAACGTCTACATCCCCGTGATGGCCCGCAACGTGCTCGAGTCGATTCGGTTGCTGGCCAACGTCTCCCGCCTGTTCGCCGACAAGTGCGTCGCCGGCCTGGTCGCCGACGTGGACCGACTCCGGCACCTGGCGGAGTCCTCCCCGTCCATCGTGACCCCGCTGAATTCGGCCATCGGCTACGAGGAGGCGGCCGCCGTCGCCAAACAGGCCCTCAAAGAACACAAGACGATCCGCCAGACGGTCATCGATCGCGGCCTGATCGGCGACAACCTCTCGCTCGAGGAACTCGACCGCCGCCTCGACGTCCTGTCGATGGCGAAGGTCGACGGCAACTGAGCTTCGCCACGCCGGCACCGGCGTAGCGGCCTTTCGCTCGCCGGTGTCGTGGGGCAGGATCGGGGCATGAGCCTCGAGCAGCAAGCCGCCGCCTTTCTCGCTCTCCACCAGCCCGGAAATCCCGTGATCCTGCCGACCGTGTGGGACGCCTGGTCCGCGCGGCTCGTGCGGGAGGCCGGGTTCTCGGCGATCACCGTCGGCAGCCATCCGCTGGCCAATTCGCTGGGGAAGCCGGATCGGGAGGGGATGACCTTCCCCGAGGTGACCGCGCGGATTCGGGAGATCACCGCTGCCGTGGACATCCCCGTGTCAGTGGATATCGAATCCGGTTATGCGCAGAAGCCCGTCACCCTCATCGAAGGCCTGCTCGAGGCGGGGGCGGTCGGCCTCAATATCGAGGACACCGTGCACAGCGAGGGCGGGCGGTTGCGCGAACCGCAGGAGCATGCCGATCTGGTCGGTGAGCTGCGGCGGGCCGCCGACGCGACCGGGGTGCATTTCGTGGTGAACGCGCGCACCGATGTGTTCATCCGCCCCGACACCGGTACCCCCGAGGAGCGGCTGGACAGCGCGATCAACCGGTTGCGTCTCGCCGCGGCCGCGGGAGCCGACGTGCTCTATCCGGTCGGTATGCATGAGCCCGAGGTGATGCGGCGGCTCACCGGCGAACTGCCGTTGCCGGTCAATGCCATCGGCGTCCCCACCCAGGGCGGACGCGATCACTTCGCCGAATTGGGCGTCGCCCGAGTCAGTTTCGGGCCGTTCCTGCAGAACGCGCTCACCGAGTACGCGAACGGATTGTTCGGGCCCTGGCGCTGAGCCTCCGGGCGCACGGCGAGGAACGTCCGGGCACACGGTGGCCCGCTCAGTGCACCAGCAGCGCGGGGTAGTCGCGCAGCTCGATGTCGTTCTTCGCCGAGTCGGCGTACTTCAGCATCATGTCGAAGGCCCGCGAACCCAGGAACCAGTTGCGGAAACGCAGGCCCAGCGCGGTTTTCGGGGCCAGGAACGGGCCGGGCCGCGCGTCGTCGGCCTTGCGCATGTACCGCTTCATGATGTCCTCGTAGCGGGCGAACGCGACGGTGTGGTCCCCGTCGGCGACCGCCAATTCCCCGGCCAGGACGTACGCGCCGATAACGGCGAGCCCGGTGCCGAAGCCGGCGAGCGTGTTCCCGTAGCCCGCGTCGCCCACCAGGGCCACGCGCCCGGAGACGAAGGTCTTCATCGTCACCTTGCTCAGTGAGTCCAGGTAGAACCCGTCCAGGTGCGGGAGTTGGGCCAGCATGCCGGGCACATCGCCGCCCATGCCCGCGAACTTCTCGGCGACGATCTGCCGCTGTTCGTCGAAATCGTCTCGCGAGTAGTCGAGTTCGGGTGAGGCGAACATGTACATCTGTGCCGCCTTCGCCCCGCCGTTGACCGCGAGCCGGCCCGGCGCGTTCCAGCCGTAGGACACCGCCCGGTCGCGGGGCGCGTCGGTGTCCTCCCACTGCGAGGCGCCCGCGAGCGCGTAGTAGTAGCCGCGGTGGGAGACGAATTCGGATTCGGCCCCGAAGGTCAGTTTCCGTACCCGCGAATGGATTCCGTCGCACCCGAAGACCAGGTCGAAGCGCCGGGCCGGGGCGTGCGCGAACTCGACGTCCACGCCGTCGGCGGTTTCGGTGAGCGCGGTGACGGTGTCGCCGAACAGGTATTCGCAGGTGTCGGCGGTGTGCTCGTACATGACCTGGGCCAGGTCGCCGCGCAGGATCTCGAGGTCGCCGCCGGTGAAGTCGCCGCTGATGACGGCGCGCTGCCGACCCGACTCGTCGAGCATCACCATGTCGGTCTTGCCGGTCTGGCGGCGTTCGATGTCGGCAAGCACGCCCATCCGCTCGAGCACGGTCATGTGGGTCTCGCCGGTGAAGTCGATGGCCTGCCCGCCGGCCCGCAGCGCCGGGGCCTTCTCGACCACGGTGACCTGGAAGCCGTAGCGGTGCAGCCAGTAGGCGAGCGCGGGTCCGGCGACGCTGGCGCCGGAGATGAGGACGGTGGTGTTGCGCATGATGGTGACCCTTCGGTAACTGCGTCCTGTGGACGCTGTTGATGATTAAAAGCGTATGATGGACGCAGTTTCGTGTCAACCCGGAAATCCGGAAGGATGGCGACCATGCCGGCACCCACCACGCTCGAACTGCTCTGGGGCTCCCCCGACCGCCCTCGGCGGGGGCCGAAACCGTCCCTCACGCTGGAACGCATCCTCACCGAGGCCATCGCGATCGCCGACGCCGAAGGACTGGCCCGGCTGTCCATGGCCCGGCTCGCCGAACGCCTCGGCTGCGCCAAGATGGCGCTCTACCGCTACGTCCCCGGCAAGACCGAACTGACCGCGCTCATGCTCGACGCCGCCCTCGGCGACCCGCCCACCGTCGAGGCCGCGGCGCCCGGCGCCACCGAATCGCGCTGGCACGCCTACCTGCGGCCGTGGAGCGAGACGTTCTACGACCGGGTCCGCGCCCACCCCTGGGCGAACGAACTGGCCACCGGCATCCGCCCGATGGGACCCAACGAACTCGCGTGGATCGACTCGGCCCTGAGCGTGCTCGCCGACACCGGTCTGACCGTCGCCGAACAGTTCGACACCGTCGTCCTGCTGCTGGGTCACGTGCGGGCGATCGCCCAGCAGAGCGCGGTCATCACCGACGACGATCCCGCCGAGAGCCAGCTCGCCCGCGAACTCGGCTCGGTGCTCTCGGCGCAGGCCGAGCGCTTCCCGTACGCGGTCGCGGCCTTCGCCGCCGCCATGGGTCCCGACGGCGGCTCCGAACTCGGCAACGGCCTGCGCTTCGGCATCGACCGCATCCTCGACGGCGTGGCCGCCCTGATCGACACCCGCCGGTAGGCGCGCGGTACCCGGCGAACCCGATTCGCCACGCCGCGAGACATGTCGCGAATGTCTGTGCCGCGGCCCTGATTCGGCTTACGCTCGGCTCATGGCTGAGCTACCCGAGCTGAAACAGGATCCGGTCACCACGGTGCGCGAGTTCTTCGCCGCACTGGAGATGAACATCGTGCCCGAGGCCCTCGAGCTGGCCGACCCGGGCATCGTCTGGAAGAACACGTCGCTGCCCGACGTGCGCGGCATCGACCGCGTGCGCTGGGTGCTGGGCCTGTTCACCAACCCGCGCTTCGGCTTCCGCGCCGACATGCACCACATCGCGGCCACCGAGGACGGCGTGGTGCTCACCGAGCGCACCGACTATCTGCGGGTGGGCCCGATCGAGATCGGGTTCTGGGTGTGCGGCACCTTCGAATTCAGCAACGGCCGGATCACCCTGTGGCACGACCACTTCTCGTGGGAGAACGTCCTGCGCGGCACGGCGGCCGGCGTCGTCCGGGCCGTCCTGCCCGGGTAGACCGGCCGCACACAGCACGACGCCCGCCACGTTGTCGCGGCGGGCGTCGGCATCGTAACCGCGCGCGAGGCGCGGCTTCACGTTCGAGAACGCGAGTGGTTCAGCGGCGCAGGTGCGCCAGTTCGGCGCGGGCCAGCTCGCCGGTCTCACCCAGGTCCGTGCGGGTGAAGACCTGCCACTGCTCGAGCAGCGGTGCGAAGACCAGTTCGGGTTCCTGGGCGCGGTCGTAGATGCCGGCCTCGGCGAGCACCTGGTCGCTGGTGCGACCGTCGGCGAGTTCGATGACCGGCACCTGGAAGTCGGCGATGCGGTCGGCGATCGCGCGCATGGTCTGGTCGGGCGCCAGGTCCAGGGCGGCCGAGATCAGGTTCGCGAAGAAGACGGCCTGCAGCTCGTCGTCGGCGGCCAGACGCTCGGAGATGGACGTGACCATGACGTCGTCGGTCAGCCGCGCGGTGTTGCGGTGCCGGATACCGGCCGCGGCCTCTTCGAAGGCGGCGACGGCGAGCACATCGAGCAGGTGCATCCCGGGACGGTTGAAGCTGGCGGTCATGGCCGCCATGCGCATCCGCTCCAGCGCGATGGGATCCACGGCGCGGGTCACCATCAGGAAGTTGCGGATGAGGATCTCGTGCCGGTTCTCCTCGGCGGTCCAACGGCCGACCCAGCGCCACCACGGCCCGGTGCGCAGGTACTTGCCCAGCTCACGGTGGTAGGAGGGCAGGTTGTCGGCGATCAGCACGCCGACGGTCAGCGCGGTCTTGGAGACCTCGCTGAGCTCCGATTGCGACGGCTCCCAGTCGGTTCCGCCCATGGCCTGGAAGTTGCGGCCACTGTCCCACGGGACATAGTCGTGGGGCTGCCACTCCGCCGCGACGGCGATATGCCGCGTGAGGTTGTCTTCCACCTCCGCAGCGAGCGATTCCAGCAAGTCCCGATCGGCCAAAACGTTGTGCACGCGAACAACCTAGCGGCTGATCAGCAAACGCGGGGATCTTCGGCAACTATTTGAGATGGCTATGGCCGGACCAGGATCGGACGACCGCCCGGAGTGGCCGTCCTCGCCGAGTGTGCAGAGGACGGAAAACGCCCGGCCGGAGGGCTCGTCGCGCTCCGGCCGGGCGGGGTCCTTCACCTACCGATGGTCAGGAGTTGGGCCCGAACTCCTCCAGCATCTCGGTGACCAGTGCCGCGATCGGCGACCGCTCACTGCGGGTGAGGGTGACGTGCGCGAACAGCGGGTGTCCCTTGAGCTTCTCGATCACGGCGGCGACGCCGTCGTGCCGGCCGACCCGCAGGTTGTCGCGCTGGGCGACGTCGTGGGTGAGCACCACCCGCGACCCGCTGCCCAACCGGCTCAGCACGGTGAGCAGCACATTGCGTTCCAGCGACTGCGCCTCGTCCACGATCACGAAGGAGTCGTGCAGCGAGCGCCCGCGAATGTGGGTGAGCGGCAACACCTCCAGCATGCCGCGCGCCTGCACCTCCTCCATCACCTCCGGGCTGGCCAGCCCTTCCAGGGTGTCGAAGACGGCCTGCGCCCACGGCCCCATCTTGTCGGCCTCCGAGCCCGGCAGATAACCGAGCTCCTGCCCGCCCACCGCGTAGAGCGGACGGAACACCACCACCTTCCGATGCGTGCGGCGTTCGAGCACCGCCTCGAGTCCGGCGGTCAGCGCCAGCGCGGATTTGCCGGTGCCGGCCCGTCCGCCGAGCGAGACGATGCCGACGGTCTCGTCCAGCAACAGGTCCAGCGCGATCCGCTGCTCGGCGGAGCGGCCGTGTAACCCGAAGGCCTCCCGGTCGCCGCGCACCAGTTGCAGCCGCTTGTCCGGCGTCACCCGGGCCAGTGCGCTGCCGCGCGGGCTGACCATCCGAATCCCGGTGTGGCACGGCATGTCCCGGGCCTCGTCGAGATCGATGATCGATTCCGCGTAGAGCTTGTCGACGGTGGCGACGGCCACCTCGAGCTCCATCATTCCGGTCCATCCGGAGATGACGACGTCCTGCGCGTGGTATTCCTCGGCCTGCAGGCCGACCGCACCGGCCTTGACCCGCAGCGGAATGTCCTTGGACACCAGTGCGACCCGCTGCCCTTCGGCGGCCAGGTTGAGCGCGCAGGCCAGGATGCGGGAATCGTTGCTGTCCGTGCGGAATCCGACGGGCAGTACCGCGGGGTCGGTGTGGTTCAACTCCACCTGGAGTGTCCCGCCCTGGGTGCCGACCTGCACCCGTTGATCGAGCCGACCGTGCGCCAGCCGCATGTCGTCCAGCATGCGGAGCGCCTCGCGAGCGAACCAGCCGAGTTCGTGGTGGTGGCGTTTGGCCTCGAGCTCACTGATCACCACGAGCGGCAGCACCACGTGATGCTCGCCGAAGCGGGTCAGGGCCCAGGGGTCGGACAGCAGCACCGACGTGTCGACTACGAAGGTTTTCGGTCCGGAATCGGACGACTGCGAGGCGCGAACTCCCCGTGTCGTGGGCCGCGGGCTCTGGTCGGAGCTGGCGTCCCTGGTGGGAGCGTTGACGGAGCGTGCATCAGTCACGGTGGGCTCCTTTGCCACTCGCGCGACACCGCGCGAGCGTTCTCGCTGGGCCGGTCAGCCTTGGGGTCGTACGACCCGAGGGCCGGGTGCCGGCCCCCTCGTACTGAGTTGCTCAGTCACGATCAGGACCTCCCGTACGAGCCACACCTACGCGGCCCGCACTCCCGACGCTACCGCCGAATTCGCGTTCCGGCTTCTGCTCTGTCGGGCACATTGGTGAAGATCGCGTTAACGCCTGTCCGCTCTGCGCGTTTCGCCCAGTTCATCGAGCAGGATGGGAACGTGGCTGTGCTCGGGTTCTTTGGTGGCCGTGACCAGGGTCAACGGCCCGGCTGCGGCCTCGGACCGGAGGTGTGCCAGGGCTTCCCGGGCCAGGTCCGCGCCGAGCTCGATTCGATACTTGCGCTCGAACTCCGCACGGCGTGTCTCCGGCGCGGCGTGATACCACTTGCGCAGCTCGTTCGACGGCGTCACGTCTTTGGCCCATTCGTCAATGGCCGCTTGCTGTTTGCTGACCCCGCGCGGCCAGAGCCGGTCCACCAGCACCCGGCGGCCGTCGGCCGGATCGGGGTCGTCGTACACGCGCTTCACCCGGTACCCCGGCTGCTGTGTCATGGCCTCCATTACAGTCGAGATCATGGCCGAAACCCCGGATCTGGCGACCCTGTCCACCAAGGAATTGCACGACCGCGCCGTGAAGCTCGCCGCCCGCCGCGGCGACGTCAAATTCCTGTGGGCGCTGTTGAAAGCGATCCCCGGCGCGGAGGTAGCCGCCGGGAAGCAGGGCGAGGGCGAGGTCGACATCTGGAACACCGCGGCCCTGATCGACGACTACATCCACGCCGGCGAGGGCGAGGTCGGCGAGGTGCTGCGCCCGATGTACCTGGACTACCTCGGCAAGCACGCGTAGGTCAGGGCGGCGTGCCGTGCAGCCCGGTGAGCACGGCACGCACGAACGGCGCGAAACCGTCCGGCCCCGAGGCGAAGTCCTTCATGTGCACGGTGGTGCGGTCGCCGGCTTCGAAGACGGCGCGCACCAGGCGCAGCCGATCCTCTTGCAGCATAGATCGTTCCGCCGTGCCCGACCTAGACTCCGGACATGACCGCTGATGCCGCGCCGGAGCTGATCGTCTACCGCCGCCCGGGCTGCCCCTACTGTTCGCGCATGCGCCGGGTCCTCAACCGGCACGGCATCATTCACCGCGAGGTCGACATCTGGCAGGACCCGGACGCGGCCGCCTTCGTCCGCTCGGTCGCCGACGGCAACGAAACCGTCCCCACCGTCGTCTTCCGTGACGGCTCCACCGAACGCAACTGGGTCAACCCGCACCCGAAGGAACTCATCGCCACCGTCTCCGCGGACGCCCCGCAGCTCACCGGCGGCCCGCGCAAGTTCTGGTCGTTCTGAACGACGAGAGCCCGCCGCGATCGTGAGATCGCGGCGGGCTCATGGTCTTTCGGCGGTGGGTCAGCCCAGCAGGCGCCAGTCCTCGAGGCCCTCGTAGAGCGGGAACTCCTGGGCCAGCTTGGACACCCGCTGACGCAGCGAGTCCAGGTCGGCGGAGCCGGTCAGCGCGGCCGCGATGATCTCGGCGACCTCGGTGAACTGCTCGTCGCCGAAGCCGCGGGTGGCCAGCGCCGGGGTGCCGATGCGCAGGCCGGAGGTGACCATCGGCGGGCGCGGGTCGAACGGAACCGCGTTGCGGTTCACGGTGATTCCGATCTCGTGCAGGAGGTCCTCACCCTGCTGGCCGTCGAGCTGCGAGTTGCGCAGGTCGACCAGAACCAGGTGCACGTCGGTGCCGCCGGTGAGCACGGTGATGCCCTTCTCCTTGGCATCGGCGGCGGTCAGGCGCTCGGCGAGGATCTTGGCGCCGGAGATGGTGCGCTCCTGGCGCTCCTTGAACTCCTCGCCGGCCGCGATCTTGAAGGCCACGGCCTTGGCGGCGATGGCGTGCATGAGCGGGCCGCCCTGCTGGCCCGGGAAGACCGCCGAGTTCAGCTTCTTGGCGAACTCCTGCTTGGCCAGGATCAGACCGGAGCGGGGGCCGCCCAGGGTCTTGTGCACGGTGGAGGACACGACGTCGGCGTGCGGCACCGGCGACGGGTGCAGCCCGGCCGCGACCAGACCTGCGAAGTGCGCCATGTCGACCCACAGGTAGGCGCCGACCTCGTCGGCGATCTCACGGAAGGCGGCGAAGTCCAGCTGCCGCGGGTACGCCGACCAGCCGGCGACGATCACCTTCGGGCGGGTGTCGCGGGCGATCTTGCGGACCTCGTCCATGTCGACACGGTGGTCTTCCTTGGACACACCGTAGGCGTGCACCTCGTACAGCTTGCCCGAGAAGTTCAGGCGCATGCCGTGGGTGAGGTGGCCGCCGTGGGCCAGGTCCAGGCCGAGCAGCTTCTCGCCCGGGTTCATCAGCGCGGACAGCACGGCGGCGTTGGCCTGCGCGCCCGAGTGCGGCTGAACGTTGGCGAACTCGGCGCCGAAGAGCTCCTTGACGCGGGCGCGGGCCAGATCCTCGACGACGTCGACGTTCTCGCAACCGCCGTAGTAGCGGCGGCCCGGGTAGCCCTCGGCGTACTTGTTGGTGAGCACGCTGCCCTGCGCCTGCAGCACCGCGCGCGGCACGAAGTTCTCCGAGGCGATCATCTCGAGGGTGTCGCGCTGGCGAGCGAGTTCGCCGCCCATCGCGGCCGCGACCTCGGGGTCGAGTTCGGCGAGGGACTGGCTGTTCACAGAGGCGCTCGTCTGGATCGTCACGCCGCCGAGTGTATTGGCCGCCGACGCGGAGTCGGTCAGTGGGTTCTGGGAATCGTGCATGGCGCACCTCCGTCGTCCGGGTACCCCGAATCGGAATTCGGGGATCGCCAGGCACCCAGGCGCGCGGTGCCGGACTTGGGGTGCTTCCCGGTGGTTACTTCCACCTCGAGTGCGCCAGTCGCGGTCCTGCCATCCTAGCCAACCGCGTTAACACTCCTTCGAGTGGACAGAATCACAGATACAGGCTATGGCGGAGCAACAAATCTCGGTAAGGTGACGCACGGCTGACCCAGATAGGTCAGTGTCCTTGGCCCTACCCAGATTTCGAGGAATTGATCACATGCTGTTCAACATCGCTACCGGTGGCCCGACCGACATCCTCTTCACCCTGCTGCGCACGCTGTGCACCGCGTCCAGCGGCGGCGCGTCCTGCACCGCCTGGGGCGCCTGACCCTTCCGGACCTTCGGGGAGTACCCCTCACATGCGGCGGATCGCGCCGGGTGTGAGGGGTTCGTCCAACAGGCGGCGGAATCGCTCGGACCGTTCCGCCGCATCGGCCGCCCGATCCAGCCAGCCGCCGAGCAATCGATAGCCCTCCACATAGGTGGAGATATAGGCCCGCCACAGCGGTGAGGACAGGAAACGCAGCGACTGCGTGGCCCGCTCCGGCGTGACCAGACTCCAGCGTTGCAGGTACTCCGCGACCTCCGTGGAGTCGCGCCCCCGGTCGTGCAGCAGCAGCGCGGCGTCCTGGCGAACACTCAGCAGATTCGCCGACGCGGTCGAAATCCGCTCGGCACGTTCACCATCGAAACGCAGTCCGAGGTCGGCGTAGATCTCCTGCGCCCAGCGGCCCCAGCCCGGGCCGACGATCGACTTCAGGGCCAGATCCGCCAGCCCCTCCGCCATCAGGCACTGCGGGGTGTTGACCACGAACAGCGTCTGCTCGTCCTGCCCGCCGCCGACCAGCCCGGCCTCCTTGCGGCAGTGCTCGGTGTGGTGGCCCGGGTAGGACTCGTGCGCGATCAGGTGCGGCAGCTGCGACAGGTGCTGCTTGAGGTCGGAGTTGATGGCCACCCGGGACTGGTAGTTGCCCAGGTAGTAGTTGAAGCCCGACCACGGCTTGTCGCCCACCACTTCGTATTCCACGTGCTCGTTGTCGGGCAGCGGATAGCGTTCGCGGACCAGCTCGCGCAGGGCGCCGGAGAAGGCGGCCACGCACTCCTTCAGGCGTTCGGGCGGGATCTCGTCCTGGCGGCGGTGCGCGGAGATGCGGTCCAGCAGCGGGCCGTCGCCGGGCAGCACCTCGTCGAGCTGCCGGTGCGCCTCGCGGTAGTCCTCGGTGTCGCCGGGCGCGATGTCCACGTCGAAGTAGGCGCGGACCTCGTCGATGAAGGAGATGTTCTCGCCCGCGAATTTGCGGCCGGAGCATTCCAGCGCGCGCAGGTGCGCGTCCAGGAATTCGACGCGTTCGGAGGGCAGTCCGGCGTCGGGGAGTTCCTTGCGCAGGCCCGCGGCGCGATGCGCCAGGTCGCGCGGTTCGGGCTTGGGCGCGTTCTCGACCTCGCGGCGCAGGGCGGGATCGCCGGTGAAGGCGTCGACGAAGCCCTCTTCCAGGCGGTCGAATGCCAAGCCGAGGCGCAGATATTCGGTGACCAACGGATGCGCTGCCATGCCCCGACCCTATGCAGCGCGCTCGGCTTCGTCATCCCGGCGTGCCCGCAGCCGGTATCCGCCTGTCGCACAGCCTCACCGGACACGCCCGGCCGGTGTGATGTGGCCCATCCCACTCTGGTTACCGGCCAGTAGCAACACCTGGTGTTCACCTCCCTGTTGGAGCCGAGCACAATTCGGCTATGCGTGGAGTGTTGGCGACGCGAGGCGAGTGTCAGATCCCAGGACACGAGTGTCGAATGCAAGGACACGAGTAATGGCACGGATGAGCGAGCCCAGCCCCTACGTGGAATTCGACCGCAAGCAGTGGCGCACCCTGCGTAAGGCGACTCCCCTGGTGCTGACCGAAGAAGAACTGGTCGGCCTGCGCGGTCTCGGTGAGCAGATCGACCTCGAGGAGGTCGCCGAGGTCTACCTCCCGCTGGCCCGACTCATCCACCTCCAGGTCGCGGCCCGGCAGCGGCTGTTCGCCGCCACCGCCACCTTCCTCGGCGAGACCCACCCCGACCGCCAGGTGCCGTTCGTGATCGGTGTCGCGGGCTCGGTGGCGGTCGGCAAGTCCACCACCGCGCGCGTGCTGCAGGCGCTGCTGGCGCGCTGGGACCACCATCCGCGGGTGGATCTGGTCACCACCGACGGATTCCTCTACCCGACAGCCGAACTCACCCGGCGCGGCATCATGCACCGCAAGGGCTTCCCGGAGTCCTATGACCGGCGCAAACTGCTGCGCTTCGTCACCGAGGTGAAATCCGGTGCGCACGAGGTGTGCGCGCCCGTCTACTCGCACATCGCCTACGACATCGTGCCGGGCGAATACCACTGCGTGCGCCAGCCCGACATCCTCATCGTCGAGGGCCTCAACGTGCTGCAGACCGGTCCGCGCCTGATGGTGTCGGACCTGTTCGACTTCTCGGTCTACGTCGACGCCCGCATCGAGGACATCGAGAAGTGGTACGTGCAGCGCTTCCTGTCGCTGCGCAAGACCGCCTTCCAGGATCCGAATTCGCACTTCCACCACTACGCGAACTTCAACGATCAGGAAGCCACCAACCAGGCCAAGGAAATCTGGCACAACACCAACCGGCCCAACCTGGTGGAGAACATCCTGCCGACCCGGCCGCGCGCGACCCTGGTGCTGCGCAAGGACTCCGACCACACCATCAACCGGCTGCGGTTGCGGAAACTCTGAATCTCGTGCCTCAGGGTGGAGGGTTGTAGGTCAGAGCGTCCAGGCGGCGTCCAGCCGGGCGCCCACGTCGATGTCGGTGGCGGCCTGGATGTGGGGTTTGCGGATCTCGGTGGCGATGTAGCGCGCAACGAAGCGGCGGATCTCGTGATCCACGCTGGCGATGATGCGCAGCAGTTCGCCGCGGCGGGTGGCGCTGGCCACATTGATGCGGACATTGCTGGGCTGGGGTTCGGCGATCTCGATGAGCACCCGGAGCGGTTCGGCGGTGCGGACCGTGAGGTGCAGGTGGATGGTGCCGTCCACGCGGAACGGGTAGCGGTCCACGGCCAGGTCGATGAGCAGGTCCACCTTGAGCGGGATCACCAGATCGAACGAGATGATGCCGTCCACTTCGCGATCGAGGCGGGGTTGCCCGAGCCGCACGGTCGCCGAGAGTTTGGCGAGCTTGCCCGGGCCCGCGCCGATCGGCCCGAATTCGAAGGCCTCTCCGGTGAGCTTCCCGAACGCCCCCGCGATCCGCTCCGGCGAGGCGGCGTACTCGAGGAATCTCCTGCCGAACTCCTCGTAGCTCAGGTACGGGACCGCGACTACCTGGGATTCCACCGGGCCACCCAACTCATCACGCAGCTCGCTCATAGCACCAGACGGTACGGCAGCGACCCGCCCGCGAACGTCGAAGCCGTTGCACTGCAACGGAACCGTTGACCGACTGTTGTCTAGACGCCGAAGCGGCGGTGCCGGGCCGCGTAATCGCGCAGGGCGCGCAGGAAATCCACGCGCCGGAACTCCGGCCAGTACGCCTCGGTGAACCAGATCTCCGAATACGCGCTCTGCCACAACAGGAATCCGGACAGCCGCTGCTCACCGGAGGTGCGGATGACCAGATCCGGGTCGGGCTGGCCGGAGGTGTAGAGGTGCTGGCCGATGGCGTCGACGGTGATCGACTGGACCAGATCCTCTCCGGTCTCGCCCGCGTCCATCTCCTGGCGGACCAGCGAGCGCACCGCGTCGGCGATCTCCTGGCGGCCGCCGTAGCCGATGGCCACGTTGACGTGCACGCCGGTGCGGCCCTCGGTGCTCTTGGCGGCCTCGCTGAGCCGGCGCGCGAACTCGGCGGGCAGCTGATCGAGCGCGCCCACGATGCGGACGCTCCAATCCTGTTCCGGCGCAGACAGTTCGTCGACGACGTCGGTGATGACCTCGAAAAGCGTGTCGAGTTCGTCGGAATCGCGGCGCAGATTCTCGGTGGAGAGCAGGTAGAGGGTCACCATCTCGATGCCGGCCTCGCCGCACCAGCCGACCAGCTCAGCGATCTTCAGCGCCCCGACCCGATGGCCGTGCGAGATGTCGCTGAACCCGTTCTCCCGGGCCCATCGCCGATTGCCGTCACACATGACTGCGACATGCCGCGGATGTTGTTTACCCGCCAGCTGCTTGGCCAGCCGTGCCTCGTATACGCGATATGGGAGTCCACGCACCTGACCCACGAACTTCACGGCCGCAACCCTACGCCCCCGGAACGGTTGGCGGAGCTACCGGGACATAGCTGCGAAACACTGCGGGTGGTTCGTGACGACACCCACTCGACGGGCCCGCATGCACTAACCTACGGTACCGTAGGTTACCGAGGAGGAAACTAATGGCCGAGGCAGTGCAGCCCGTCGAACCCGGGGGTCTCATCGAAACCGTTCGCGACGAACTGACGCTCATCAAGCCCCGCCTGCGCGGCTGGATCCACGCCTGGGCCGTCGGCGTCGCCGCCATCGCGGTGATCGTGCTGGTGTCGGTCGCGAGCACGGTGTCGGCGAAAGCCGCCTGGTCGACGCTGGTCTACGGGATCACCGTGTGCGGGGTGTTCGGGATCAGCGCCACCTATCACCGGGTGAACTGGAAGACCGACCGCGCCCGCATGTGGATGAAGCGGGCCGACCATTCGATGATCTTCCTTTTCATCGCGGGCAGTTACACGCCGTTCGCGCTGCTGGGGGTACGCGGCGCCGCGGGAAACGTGCTGCTGGCCATCGTGTGGGCGGGTGCGCTGGCGGGGGTGGCGTTGAAGATGCTGTGGCCCACCGCACCTCGCTGGGTCGGGGTGCCGCTGTATCTGCTGCTGGGGTGGGCCATCGTCCCGGTGGCCGGGACGCTCATCGCGAATGTGGGCTGGACGCCGGTGATTCTGCTGCTCGCGGGTGGGATCGCCTACAGCGTGGGCGGGATTCTGTACGCGTCGCGCTGGCCGGATCCGTGGCCGGAGGTCTTCGGGCACCACGAGTTCTTCCACGCCGCAACGGTCGTCGCCGCGCTGTGCCACTACATCGCGGTCTGGCTGGTCGTGCTGAGCTGACGGAGTAATTGCCCACAAACGTGCAATCTCCCCCGAAAGGTCTCTAAAGTCTGCGACGTGACCAGCAGACTCATCCTGTGGGCGCTGCGGGCGCCGGGGGGTCTTTCTGCTGTCGTCATGGCGTGCAACCTCGGCGGCCTCGCGGTGATCACCACCGAACTGTTCCTGAGCGGATTCCTGGGCCGGCTCGGTTCGAATTGGATCTCGACCTTCATCGGGGTGTCGATCTATCCGGCCATCGGCGCGCTCGCCGGCATCGTGCTCGCGGTGCGCGATCGGCGGCACTACTTCGGCTGGCTGGATCAGCATCGGCCGCCCACCGAACACGAGGCGCGGCGACTGCTGCGGCTGCCGCTCGCGATCACCATCCGGGCGCTGGCCATCTGGCTGCCGGGTGTGATCGTGGCGGCCGCGATCTTCGCGCACGCCACCGAGGACCGCAGCTTCCCCGTGGTGCTGTCCATGTTCACCCTCGGCGGGCTGGAGTCGGCGGCACTCACCTATCTGATCGTGGACCGGCTGATCCGGCCGACCATTCCGGTGGTCGCCGAGGTGCTCGACGAGACCGCGCATTGGAGCAATACCGTGCTGGCGCGCGTGGTGGTCACCTTCGCGGTGGCGGGCGCGGTGCCGCTGCTGATGCTGATCACCGTGCTCGCGGATCCGTCGACCGACGCCGACGACCGCATCCGGACCGGCATCTATCTGGCCATCGTCGGCCTGTCGGCGGGTGTGGTGGCGACGGCGGCGCTGGCGCGCGCGGTGGCCACGCCCATGCACACGTTGCGTGACGCGCTGGACCGGATCGCGCACGGCGATCTGGAGGCGCGGGTCACCATCAACAGCACCAGCGAGATCGGGCGGCTCGAGCATTCGGTGAACGAGCTGGCCGCCAATCTCAATGAGCGCGAGCGCATGCGGACCGTCTTCGGCCGGCACGTCGGCGAGGAGGTGGCCGAGCGCGCGCTGTCCGGCAGCCCCAGCCTGACCGGCGACATGCGGGAGGCGACCGCGTTGTTCGTGGACGTGACCGGTTCGGTCGCCATGGCCACCGAACTCGCCCCGCACGATTTCGTGGCCAAGCTGAACCGGCTGCTGACCATCGTGGTGGCGGCCACCGAGGACAACCACGGCCTGGTCAACAAATTCGAAGGCGATGCGGCGCTGTGCATTTTCGGTGCGCCGATCGCGCTGGACGACAACGCCACCCCCGCCCTGGTCGCCGCCCGCCGCATCCGCGACGAGGTGGCGGCGCTCGGCGAACTCGAGGTCGGCATCGGCATCGCGCGCGGCTGTGTCTTCGCCGGTGATGTCGGCACCGACACCCGCCTCGAATTCACCGTCATCGGTGACGCCGTCAACGAGGCCGCCCGCCTCACCACCGAGGCGAAACTGGTTCCCCGCCGCATCCTCGCCAGTCAGTCCGTCATAGACGCCGCCTCCGACGCCGAGCGCAAACAGTGGACCCTGCACGACACTCTCCACCTCCGCGGCCGCAAGGAACCCACTCCGAGCTGGACCGACGTGGTGTCCGAGTCCCCCGCGTCGCCCCGCCGCAACGGCACCGCCCCGTCGGCCGCCCACCAACCGGCCGCACCCCCACCCCCGGAACCCGCCGAGCGCTGATCATCCAACCCGCTCGAGGCCGGTCTGCGAACCGAACGGGACCTGGCAATACTTCAGTGAAGAACATGAGCTGAACACGGTCGGACTGTATGACCGCCCGAACCTCCCGGGCAACGGAATATGCGCGACGGCTATGTCCCACTGTCGTACCGGGGAACCGCCGCGAGCCCGTACCCGAGGGTGATTCGGTGCGAGGCCGGGGGCTCGACAGTGGGGGCATGGATGAGATCGGTGCGTTCGAGCGGAAGTCGGCGGCGGGGTGGGAGCGACCGGAGCGGGCGGTGCTCGCGTATCGGGCGGTCGTGATCGCGCTCGTCGCCGGGGTGGCGGAGATGCTGTTGCGGGCGGCGCAGGCGCTCGAGGATCCGGGGGTGCCGGTTGCGGGAGTCGCGGTCGCGCTGACGATCCGGGCCGGGATCTATCTGGCGGTGTTCGCGCTCGCGGCGCGCATGCTGTTCGGAAGCCTGTGGGCGCGTGGGATTCTCGTGGTCGGGCTGGGCACGGTCGGGCTGGCGTCGCTGGTCGCGGAACCCGTGGGCGCGTTGCTGGCGGCCGACCGGCTGAGCGCGGTGTTCACCGGCGTGACCCCGGTGGCGGCGATACTCGGGCTGTTTCGCGCGGTGCACGTCGTCGCGGTCCTGGTCATGATTCCCGCCGCGGTACAGGCGGGAACCACGACCGGATCGACCGCGACGCCGCAGGTCAGGCCGACTGCGGCGGAAGCAGGCCGGCGCGCACGTCTTCGACCGTGGTGACCGGGAGGTCGCAGACCGAGCCGCGGCAGATGTAGGCGGCGGCGGTGTCGCGGACTGGCGGGCGGTCGGCCAGCAGGGCTTGGGAGTCGGCCGGGCCGGAGACGATCACCGAGCCGCCTGGGGCGGCGGCGCGGGCGGCCGCGGTCAGTGTTGCCGCCGAACCGGATTCGCCGTCCGGGCCCGCGGATACCGCGACCTGGATGGGTCCGCGGACGGCGGCCTCGGCGACGGCGAGCCAGTGGCCCGCCGAGCGGGGGGCGCGGGCCAGCAGGACCGCGCCGCGGGCGAGGGTGTCGTCCGCGAGCTGCCGGTAGCGGGCCGCCGGATCCGGTTCGCCGAGCGCGGCGGCGGTGAGCAGCGCTTCGGCGAGAACCGATGTGCCCGAAGGGGTTGCGCCGTCCAGCGGGTCGCGGGGCCGGGTCAGCAGTGTCTCGGCGTCGTCGGCGGTGTCGAACCAGCTGCCGGGGGTGTCCGCGTCGGCGAAATGTGTGATGGCGGTGTCGAGTACGCGCTGCGCCGCGGCGAGCCAGTCCCCTTCGGCGGTCTGGTGCAGGGCGAGCAGTCCTAGCGCCAGCCAGGCGTAGTCCTCGAGCACGCCCGCCGCCGCACCGGGCGTCCCGCCCAGCGAGGCGCGGCAGACACGGCCGTCGACGACGTGCATGTCCAGCAGATACCGCGCACACCGTGCCGCCGCGGCGATCCACTCCGGATGCCCGTGTGCGGCACCGGCTTCCGCGAGCGCGACGATGGCCATCCCGTTCCAGGCGGTCACCACCTTGTCGTCCCGCTCGGGCTGCGGCCGGCGTTCCCGCGCCGCGGACATGGCGGCCCGAATCGTCTCGAACCGCTCGTGATCGGCGGGCTGCGGATCGGTGTACCGGGTCAGCACCGAGGTCCCGTGCTCGAATGTCCCTGCGGTGGTGACGCCGAATATCTCTGCGGCCCAAGCCCCGTCGAGTGCGCCGAGCACGCCGTTGAGTTCGGCGGGCGTCCCACACATAGGTGGCCCCTTCCACCCCCGGCCCGTCCGGCTCGAGGTGGGTGTCGGCGTCCAGCGCGGAGGCGAACGCCCCCTGCTCGGTCCCCAGATCCGCCAGCAGGAACTGCACTGTCTCGCGAGTCACCCTCAGCGCCAACGATTCTCCGGCCCGTTCACCCCCCGGCGCATCGAGTCCCCGCCGCGCCAGATGCGAGTACACCCGCACCAGCTGCGCATTGTCGTAGAGCATCTTCTCGAAGTGCGGCACCACCCAGGCGGCGTCCACCGCGTACCGCGCGAACCCACCGCGCAGCTGGTCATAGATCCCGCCCCGGGCCATCGACTCACAGGTGAACGAAACAGCCTGCAGCACACCGAGATCGCCGGTCAGCTCATAATGGCGCAGCAACCCTTCCAACATGGCCGACGGCGGAAACTTCGGCGCACCCCCGAACCCGCCGTGCTGTCCATCCACATCCTTCAACACCGCCGACACGGCGTGCTGAAGCAATTCCGCCCCGATCACCACCCCGGCGTCCGGCAACCCGGCGGTCTGCTGCCGCAGCGCCTCCGCCACCTGCCCCGCCGCCGCATCCACTTCGTCCCGCCGATTCCGCCACGTCTCCCCCACCGCGGTCAGCACCTGCGTGAACGACGGCATCCCGTGCCGAGGCGTCTTCGGGTAATACGTCCCGCAATAGAACGGCTCCCCCTCAGCGGTCAGGAAGCACGTCATCGGCCACCCGCCCTGCCCGGTCATGGCGACGGTCGCGTTCATGTACACCGCGTCCAGATCGGGCCGCTCCTCCCGATCCACCTTGATGCATACGAAGTTCTCGTTCATCAACGCCGCGGTATCGGCATCCTCGAACGATTCGTGCGCCATCACATGACACCAGTGGCAGCTCGCATACCCGATGGACAGCAGAATCGGCACATCTCTCTCCGCCGCCTCCGCCAGCGCCGCAGCATCCCATTCCCGCCAGTCGACGGGATTCCCGGCATGCTGACGCAGATAAGGCGATGTCGCGCTGCCCAATCGGTTCATATCCCCAGCCTTCCACACCCGATGACCACACAACACGCCCCACACAGATCCATCCGAGCGCCCGTCGAAATGAATCACTACCCGAGTCAGTCCGGCAGACCAGCGATACAAATGCCGGCAGATCAGCGACAGAGCCATCGGCAGATCAGCGACCAACTCATCGGCAGATCAGCGGCTGGCCGCGCCGCTCACGTGCTCATCGGCATGAGCAATAACACCACCGGCGATCTACTACGCGGGGTAGGCGCTCTCCAGTTCGGCGAGGGCGGCGCCGCAGTACGGTGCGAGTCGTTGAATGTGGGGCAGCCGAGCTTGGACGTTATGGACCGGACCGAAAAGCCGGGGCGAAAGGTCGACTTCCCCGAATAGCCGCCCCCGCCGGATACCACCGCCGTTGCCCGATCGCGCCGCGCTGCCGACCGGCAGGCGACCTGTCGCTGATTGTCAGACCGCGGTGGTCTCAACGTTGAGCGTCATGCGTTCGAGGACCGAAACCGCTGTGCGGTATTCGTCTTCAGTGATGCCGTGCATGGACTGGGCACGGAAGGCTGCGACACGGTCAGTGACAACTGCGAGGCGGCGACGCCCGTCGTCGGTGAGTGCAATGCGGCCGGGTCCGGGACGGGTTGTCCAGTCGCCCGTGAGGGTGGTGGCGATGACGGCGTCGAGGGTGGCGCGGGCGGCGTTGGCGGCCAGGACGGTGTGAATGTCGGTGTCGGTGGCCTCGGGGGTGTCGGCGACGACGTTGAGGACCTGCCAGGTGATCCGGGTGAGCCCGAACTCGGCGAGCATGGTGTCCATGTGGGTGGTGAAGGCGTGGTCGGCGCGGTTGAGCCAGTAGCCGATGGGTTTCAACGGAATCCTTGGTGCGGGGGCGAATTGATGCGAGTGGGAGCGTTCAGATCAGTGGCCGGTGGGTGCGGCGGCGAGAAGGGCGGGCCAGTCCTGGCGGGCGGCCCAGTCGGCGAAGGTGGACCAGCCGAGGTCGGGGTGGTCGCGGCGTAGGCCGGTGACGTCGACGTCGAGGCCCTGGGTGCTGAAGTAGTCGAACATCGCGGCCAGGTCTGCGGAGCGGCTGCGGACGAATTCGAGCGGAACCCGTTGGTGTGCAACGGGAGTGGCGAGAGCGTCGGCGAGCTCAGCGGCGATCTGCGCGGGCGTGAGCTCGTCGGCGGCGATGTCGATGCGACGGCCGAGGAATTCGCCGCGGCGGTCGAGGACCAGGGCTGCGAAGGCGCCGATGTCCTGGGCGCAGATGAGGGTCAGCGGCTGGTCGGAGGGCATGGGCCAGGCGAAGGTGCCCGCACGCAGGCTGTCGAGGGTCCAGCCGGTGGCGTAATTATCCATGAACGCGGCGGGGCCGATGATCGTGGCGGGCACGCCGGATTCGAGCAGGTACTGCTCGATGGCGAACTTGCTCTCGTAGTGCGGGACGCCGGTGTCGCGGTCTGCGTGCGCGACGGAGGTGAAGACGATGTGGCCGATGCCGGCGGCGGCCGCGGCGTCGACGAGGGTCTTGCCGTGGCGGGTTTCGACGGTGGTGTCGGTGTCGAACGGGGTGGTGACCGCGAACAGCGAATCCGCGCCGGCCAGTGCGGCATCGAGGGATGCACGGTCGTCGAAGTCGGCGTGGTGGACCTGCGCGCCGAGCTCGCGCAGTGCGACGGCGGCCGGGGAATCCGGGAAGCGGGTGAGAGCGCGAACCTGGTGGCCGCGAGTGAGCAGGGCACGGGCGGTGGCGCCGCCCTGGGCGCCGGTGGCGCCGGTAACCGCGATCGTGAGCATGAAGTCCTCCTAGTAGAATCTGCTGCGTGGCGCATTAACTGCGTCACGAAGTAATCTACGGAGATAGCTGCGTCGCGCAGCTAATTAGGGAGTGTGATCTGGATGACATCGGAGCGCCGGCACGCGCTGTACGAGGAACTGTCGAACGAATCGCGCCGCTACATGGCCGCGTACACCCTGTTCAACCAGGCCATCGCCGACCGACTCGGCCTCCACCCCACAGATCTGCAGGGCCTGAGCCTGTTGACCGCCGAGCCCGACCCGCTGACCGTGAAACAGATCGCCGACATGACGGGATTGACCACCGGCTCGGCCACCCGCCTGGTCGACCGCCTCGAGCGCGGCGGCTACGTCACCCGCGTCCCCGACACCCACGACCGCCGCCGCGTCCTGGTCACCCCGGTTCCCGAACGCGTCGCCCGCGTCACCGCGGTCTGGGACGAGCTCGGCGAAGGCTGGCAAGCCATGCTCGCCGACCACACCGACGCCGAACTGGAGGCGATCATCCGCCACCTGCGAAAGGCCCAGCAGCTCAGCAAGATCCAGATCGAACACCTGCGCGGTGCGCCCCTGACCTGACCCCGCACGAAGGCGGCGGTCAGCCTTCAGATTCCGCGGTCGATCATGTCCAGTAGCTGGGTGGTGAGGTCGTCGAGTTGGGCGGGTTCGAGGAAGCGGAGGGTCAGCGCTCTTGCAGGAGGGGTTCGAGAGCGGCTCCGAGGCGGTCGAGCGGCGCGTTGTTACCTTCGGCGCGGCACAGGACCAACGCGCCTTCGATCCCGGCGATGAGCAGAGTCGCCAGGTTTTCCGCTTCAGGATCAGGAGTTCCATTGCGGTGCAGGCAGTCTCGAAACGCGCGTTGCCAGCGACCGTAGACAGCGGCGGCAGCTTCACGTAGCGCTTCGTCCTCCGGCCCGGCGCCGATGGTCACAGCGGCGACGGGACTGCCCGGCGGGTGTTCACCGGTTGCCATCATCGATTTGGCGCCGGCGATGATGGCCCGCATCGCGGAGAGTGGTTCCTGGGCGGTGCACCAGGATTCGATGTAGGCGCCGATGGTTGCGTCGGTGGCGGCCAGGACTTCCTCGGCCACTTCGGTTTTGCCACGCGGGAAATGGTGATACATCACGCCGCGGTGCGCACCGGCCGCCGCGGCGATCTCCCGGATCCCCGTAGCCCCGTAGCCGCGTCCTCGGAACAACAGCGCCGCTTGCTCGATCATCCGCTTGCGGGTTTCCCGGGTCACGTGCGCCCTCTCCACATCCTTGACTAAGTCGATCGTCCTAGAACATACTCGCTTCCACGTTCTAGGACGATCGGCTTAGAACCGCGGGGGCGCTCGAAACACCTGGCCCCGGACACAGAGGAGCCTCCTGCCATGTACTTCGCCGCTTTCCGCGATCTGGCCCTGCGCTATGTCAATGCGATCTTCGAAACGCCGTTGCAATTCGCTGTCTTCCTGGCCGGCGCATGGTTCACCGCCAACGGTGTCATCGCCTTCGGGATCTATCCGGATATGGCATTCGGTGGGGACATGCACTCGTGCACGATCCAGTTCCTGGGATTCATCCCCGTCACCGTCAACGGCTGGCACGCCCTGTTTCACCTGATCACGGGCCTGGCGGGACTCGCTCTCGCACCCACGCGCAGCCGCGCTCTCGCCTACACCGGGGTGTGCGGCCCGTTCTATCTACTCATCGCCGCGCTGGGATTCGCCGGTGGTGACCACGTCGTACACATGATGGCGGTCGACACGTTCGGAAACATCGTGCACACCGTTGAGGGCAGCATCGTTCTGGGCGTCGGTGGATTGGCCACAATCACCGGACTCACACACGACCAGGCTCCGGCCATGCGTTCAGATTCTTCGCGGACCCGCCCGCACCCGAATACGATCGAGGAGTGAGTGTGAGCGGTGACCACCTGTCGGCGCTGCGGGTCGAGCGACAGGCCGTGCTCGATTTCTGCGCCGACCTCACCGATGCGGAGTGGCACGCCGACAGCCGGGCCGCCGGCTGGAGTGTGAAAGACGTTGTGGCGCATATGGCCGCCGACCTGCGCAGCGTCGTCACCCCGGATGCGCTCGCGTTCATGGCCACCAAGGACGTGGAGAGCCTCAACGAGCGGGCCGTCGCGGCATCGCGTTCACGGTCACCGCAACAAGCCCTCGAGGGCTTCGCGACCTGGACCCGAGTCGGCACGGCCGCCCTGGCCGTCCTGACCGCGCCCGGTGTCGGCCGAGTCCGGCTGCGGGTCGGCGAGCTCGGCCGCTATCCGATGCGAATCTTCCCGGCGATGTTCCTCTTCGACTGGCACACCCACCTGCGCCACGACATCGCCGCGGCGCTGGACCGCCCGCACCCGCCCACCGACGAGCAACGGACGGCCTCGATCCTGGAATGGCTGACCACCCTGTTGGAGCAGTCCCACCGCGAACGCCTGGCCTGGCTCGACGAGCCTGTCGCGATCACTTTCACCGGCCCCGGCGGCGGCACCTGGCGCATCGAACCGGAACCGGGCCGACGGTTGCGCGTGCGGCGCGGCGAGCCGGAGGGCGCGGCTGCTCGAATCACCGCTCGTGCCAGTGAATTTCCGCTCTGGGGCACGACGCGCGCCGCCTGGCGCGACTGCGACGTCTCGCTCGCAGGCGACACCGATCTCGGCGCTCGTCTGCTCGACGACATCGACCTCGTCTGAACGCAGCCGGAGCGGCACACCGGTCTAGTCGGTGGCGCGGGTGATCCAGGCGATCAGGTCGTCTTCGACCTCGTCGCGGTTGATCTCGTTGAGGATCTCGTGTCGAGCTCCGGGATACACCCGGTAGGGGATGTCGGTCAGGCCGGCGTCGCGGTAGCGGCTGATCAGCAGATCGCTCAGGCGCAGGTCGTCGTTGAGTGGGTCCTGGTCGCCGACCATTACGTAGATGGGGAGGTCGGTGGGAACGGTCGTCGGCTTCGACAGGCGATCGGCGGCTGCCGATGCCAGCGCCGCCATGTTCTCGGGGTCGATCTCGAACCCGCACCACGGATGGGTCAGGTACGCATCGACCTGGGCCTCGTCACGGCTGAGCCAGTCGGCGGTCGTTCGGGTCGGCTGGAACCGAGTGTTGAACAGCCCCAGCAGATCTCCACCGGAATCGGCGATTCTGGCGAACAGCTGATCGACCGCGGTGGTGCCGCACAGGATGACGTCGTCGACCAGCCCCGAGTGATCGAGAATGTACTGCTGGACGGCGAAAGATCCGAGGCTGTGGCCGAATAGTACGACGGGGATTCCGGAATGCTTGTCGCGCACCAGCTTCGTCAGCGCTACGAGGTCTTCCACCAGCAGGTTCCATCCATCGGCGCCGAGGTCGCCGGGTGCACCGGCGATGCTGTGGCCGTGGCCGCGGTGATCATTCGCGTAGACGGCATAGCCGAGGTCGGCGAGCCGGTCGGCGAAGTGCGCGTAACGACCGGCGTATTCGCCCATCCCGTGCGCGATCTGCACGATGCCGATCGAGTCGCGACCGGCGGGCAGCCATTCCCTGACGTGGATGATGGTGCCGTCGCTGCTGGTGAAGGTGGACATCGGGAGACTCATTCCCATAGTGCTGAAATACAACGCCGAAATCGTCGCACCGCGGTGACGAGGGTTCTATGGCCGCGGTGACAACATCCCTGTCACGTCAATTGTCCTCAGGGACAATCGCGGTGGCGGTAACCTGCGGAAATGCCCCGCGCCACGCCACCGGAAGCGGTCGTCGAAGTAGCGGACGTCCTGCTGGAACGCATCGACGATCTCGGGCTGCGGCTGGCCGAGCGATTCCTGATCGAACTCGACACCTATCGCAATGAAGCCCAGGTTCCCTTCGACACGATCCGCATCTCGTGCACGTGCAATCTGACATTGATGCTGCGGCACTTCACCACCGACGCACCGGTGGATCCGGAGCCGCCGAAGGAAACCGGCAGGCTACGCGCACAGCAGGGCGTGCCGTTGGCCGAAACCTTGCACGCCTTCCGCATCGGATTCGAATTCCTGTGGTCCGAACTCGTCGCCGAGTCCCGCCGCCACCCCGAGGTCACCGACGCCATGCTCGTCCCGCTCGCCGCGGACGTATGGGCGCTGTCGGGTGAGTACGCGGTGGCGGTCGCGGCCGCCTACCGGGACATGACCTCGGAGCTGGTGACGCAACGCGAACATGAGCGGTCGGTGCTGGTGGAGGCCTTGTTCACCGGCATGATCGCCGACCCGGCCACCCTTGGTGAGGCGACCCGGATTCTCGGACTGCCACCCACCGGCCGCTATGTCGTCGTCGCCGCGGAGGTCCCGGCGACCGGCCGGGAAGCACTGCCCGGCATCGAGACCGCCCTGCGCACCGAACAGATCACCTCCGCCTGGCGGCTACTGCCGGACCAGCAGATCGGGGTCCTCGCGCTGCCCGAGGCGCGAGAACCCGCCGCGCTCAGGGCATTACGGAAGCACCACACGCGAGTCGGGGTGAGCCCGTCCTACGACGCGTTGCCGGAAACCCCGCAGGCGCTGCATTTCGCCCGGCTCGCACTGGCCGGTCTGCGCGGTCGCACACGTGGCGTGGCCCGGTTCGACGACGATCCGCTCGCCATGCTGATCGCGGCGGCGCCGGTCGAAGCCGAACGGATGGTGCGAGTTTCGCTGGGACCGCTGCTGGCACTGCCGTACGAGGAACGCGAGCGCCTGCTGGAAACCCTGCGCACCTGGTATGCCGCGAACGGCTCGGCGGCGGAAACCGGCCGGCGACTGTTCCTGCACCCGAATTCGGTGCGCTACCGACTGCGCCGAATCGAGGAACTGACAGACCGCTCGCTCAACGACCCGCGCGCCGTCCTCGAACTCGGCGCCGCACTGCGCGCACTGCCGGTCCTGAAGTAGGCCGATCAGCCGGCCGGCTCGACCGAGGCGCGCAGCCACGCGGTGAAGTAGGTGAAGGACGCGACCGTGTCCAGGTCAGCCTCGAGCAGCCATTGGCTTTCCAGACCGTCCATCGTGGCGATGAGCAGGCTGGTCATCGCACGAGGGTCGATGTCCGGGCGCACCGCACCGGCGGCGATGTCACGTTCGAGCGCGGCCTCGATGAGGGAACGCAGGAACCGCTGTCTGCCGGTCACCCACTCGTAGGCGGGGTGGTCGGGGCCGTCGGCCTCGGCGGCGGCGAGGTGGGCGAGCCTGATCATGGGTCGGTTGGTGACGTTGTGGCGGACCACGTCTTCGAAGAACGACAGCAGCCTGTCGAAGTCCATGGCCGACAGTTCGTCGAGCCCGGTGCCGGTGACCGCCATGTCGCGCAGATCGCGGGTGGCGAGGACCGCCTGCAGCAGCGCCTGTTTGGTGCGGAAGTGGTGCAGCAGGCCCGACTGCGAGATCTCGGCGTCGGCGGCGATCCGGGCCAGCGAGCTGCCCTTGTACCCGTGGCGCGCGAAGTGCTCGAACGCCACCTCGATGATCTTGGTACGCGCCAGTTCACCTGATCGCTGCGCGGAGTCGGTGGTCGCCATGAGGTCGAATCCTATGGCACCGGCCCCGGCGCACTGGCAGACCAACCACTCGGTCAGCTACCATCGCCGCAGCCGTTCACCGTGACCGGCGGAGGAAAACAGGAGCAGCACATGCGTCGGAAAGCAGGGATCGCGGCGATCGCACTCGGTATGGCGTTGCTGTCGATCACCTCGGCGGCCGCCGAACCGGGCGTCGATCACAGCGGGTCACTGCCCGCCGGATTCCTCTGGGGCGTAGCGGGTTCCGGGTTCCAATCCGAGGGGTACTCGCCCGACAGCAACTGGTCGCGCTACGCCGCCTCGGGCAAGACCCACGATCCGGTCGGGACCTCGGCCGATTTTCTGCACCGCTACCGCGACGACATCGCCCGCGCCCGCGACCTGGGCGTCGGCGTCTTCCGCTTCGGCGTGGAATGGGCGCGCCTGGAACCCGCACCCGGACAGTACGATCCGGCCGCGTGGGCGTTCTACGACGATGTGGTCGCCACCATCCGCGCCGCCGGTATGCGGCCGATGATCACCCTCGACCACTGGGTCTATCCCGGCTGGGAATTCGACCGCGGCGGCTGGCGCCACGCCGACATGCTCACCGATTGGCTGGCCAACGCGAGGCAGGTCGTCGACCGCTACGCCCGGTTCGATCCGATCTGGATCACCTTCAACGAACCCTCGGCGTACGCATTCGAGGAAATGCAGGTCGGCGGACTCGGCCCGGCCGACGTATCCGGCGCGCAAGACCGCTGGGTCCGAGCCCACCGCGACATCTACGACTACATCCACGCGGCACAGCCCGGCGCGCAGGTGTCATCGAACGTCGCCTATTTCCCTGTCGGCGAGGCCGCCGTCGACACCACCTTCCTCGACCGAGTCGCCGACAAACTCGACTTCATCGGGCTCGACTACTACAACTCGATGTCGCCAACGGATTTCAGCTTCTTCAATGCCTTCGCCGAACCGTGGAAGGCCAATCCCGCCCCCGATGGCATCTACTACGCGCTGCGGCACTACGCCGAACGCTTTCCGGGCCGGCCGCTGTACGTCGTCGAGAACGGGATGCCGACCGACAACGGCGCGCCGCGACCGGATTACGACCGCTCCGACCACCTGTCCGACGCCGTCTACTGGGTGCAACGCGCCGTGCGCGACGGGATGAACGTCATCGGCTACAACTACTGGAGCCTCACCGACAATTACGAATGGGGCAGCTACGAGCCACGTTTCGGGCTCTACTCCGTCGACGTGCGCAACGATCCCAGCCTGACGCGCGTGCCCACCGCAGCGGTCGACACCTACCGAACGATCATCGCCAACGGCGGCGTCCCCGGCGATTACCGGCCGGTCTATCCCCAGACCGTGTGCTCACTCGTCGACGAGCTGGCCAGCTGCCTGCGCCCGGCCCGCTGAACAAGCCCACCTCGAGGACTATTCATGATCACTCGTTTCGTGGCGGCAGCCGTGTTCGCCGCCGCCGCACTCTCAGCGAGCACACCAGCCGTGGCCGAGGACCTTCCACCCGCCGCCGGGTCGGTACGGCCCGACATCGATCCGTTCTACTCACCGCCACCGGACCTCGCGTCCTACCGCGACGGTCAACTCGTCGACCACCGCGAAGTCGATGTGGATCTGGGCATACCGGTCCGCGCCTGGCAATTGTCGTTCCGCACCAACGACTCTCGCGATCACCCCGAACTCGGGGTGACGACCGTGCTGGTTCCCACCGCGCCGTGGACCGGTTCCGGACGGCGGCCGGTGGTTTCCGAACAGCTGCCGGAGGATTCGACCGGTACCCGCTGCGCACCGTCGTACACCCTGGTGAATCACACCGCGCAGTCGGCCGAGCCGCTGACGCAGATGCTCGCGAAAGGCTGGATCGTGGCGGTGCCCGATCACGAAGGCCCCAAGTCGGGCTTCTTGACCGGGCCACGCACGGCGCACACGATTCTCGATGGCATCCGGGCGGTCGGCGGGTTCGAGCCCGCCGGCGTCGGACCGGATGCGGTCTGGGGGCTCGACGGCTACTCCGGCGGCGGGGCCGCGACCGCGTGGGCCGCTCAGCTCCAACCCTCGTATGCACCCGGACTTTCCTTCGCCGGGGCCGCGATCGGCGGTGTCCCTGCCGACCTGACGGCCTTGACCGCTCGTTTCGACGGAAGCGTCTTCTCCGGCTACAACTTCGGGATCCTGGTCGCCTTCGACCGTGAATACCCCGAAGCTGACATCGGTGACCTGCTCGATGAGCGCGGGCAGGCCGCGATCGCGGCGGCCGGCGACGCCTGCGTCACCGATCTGCTCGTCACCTTCGCGTTCCGCCGGCTCGACGATTACACCCGAGGCACGGTTTTGCTGCAGTCCCCTCGGTTCGCGGCGATCCTGCGGGACAATTCCCTTGGAGCGACGGCACCGGCCATGCCCATCTTCAACTACCACGCCGACACCGACGAGATCGTCCCGGTCGACCAAGCCGACCAACTCATGGCCCGGTGGCGCGCCGGCGGAACCACGATCGAGACCGTGCGCGATCCCCTCGGCGAGCACGGACTGGAAGCGCTGCGCCGGGTGCCCGATGCCCAGGCGTTCCTCGCCGACCGGATGGCGGCGGCCGACCGGTGAAAGCCGAGGAACCATGCGCGTATCCGAGCGCCAGGGCACACTCCGACTGGCTCTGATCGTCCTGCTGACCGGCTTGCTGATCGCGACCCGCGCGCCTGCTACGGCGCGGCGCGAGGACCCCGGCCGAATCGACACCCGCACCTACACCTCCGGCGTATTGACCTACACCTACGAGGCTTTCGTGCCCGACGACCTGCCCACCGACCCGGCACTGGTGGTGATGATCCACGGCTGCAAGACCACCGCCGAACAGCAACGCCGAGCCAATCTGCTGGATCCGATCGCCCGCCGCGACGGATTCGTGGTCCTCTACGTCGACGGCAGCCCATTCCACCTGCTGCAGCAGCGATGCTGGTCAGGGCTGCTCACGCCCGCCTTGGAAAGCCGGACGTCCGGAGACGCCGCCGCTATCGCCGCGATGACCCGGATCACCATCGAGCGCTACCACGTCGATGCCGATCGGGTCTATGCGCTCGGGATGTCCTCCGGCGCTTACGAAACCACGCTGCTGGGCGCGTATTTCCCGGACCTGTTCGCCGCCATCGGCGTGCACTCGGGTGCCGCGTTCGATCACGGCGCACTCGGCTGTGTAGGCCCGTACCTGCCGACCGTGCCGACGGAACAGCTTGCCGCACAGACATTGTCCGCCGAAGGCCGGAATCGCCGGGTGATGCCGGTCATCGGCTTCCACGGCGACGCCGATCCGGCGGTGCCGTACGAATGCGGCCGACAGGTCATCGAACAGTGGCGGCAGACCGACAACCTGCTGCTCGCGCCGCACGGGATTCCTCCACAGCCGACCAGCACCCTCGAAGGCGTCGCAGACGTGCCCGAGGGCCATTCCTACACGGTCGAAACCTGGCAGCAGCACGAATCAGACTGCCCCACAATGCAATTGTGGACGATCCACGCCATGGAGCACTACTGGTCGGGCGGCTCGGCCGATCCCGACGCCGCCGAGTTCACCGACCCGCGCGGCCCCAGCGCCTCACGCGCGGCGTGGGACTTCTTCTCCCACATCCGCCGCACCGACACAGGTTTCCGCTGCGAGTGAGCCGCACCGAACGGCGGCTCCCGAGCCACTGACCATCGCGTTCTCTGTTCAGTTCGTGGAATCGCACGATTCTCCAGCTGGCCGACCGATCACTCGGTAGGCTCTCGCGCACAGCACGAAAGATAAGGAATTCCATGAACAGTCGTCGCGCGGGTCTGATCGCGGCCTGTGCCGCCGCAGGTGTCGCCATCACCGCCGCCACCGCGAACGCCACCCCCGAATCAGCCACCCCACAGGTCACCTATCACGCGACCCTGTCCGACAGCAGCGTGGTCGTCACCCTCGATCACGGCACATTCGCAGCCGGGCAAGCGGACTCGGTCGCCATCCGCGACGCCGCCGGGACCGTGCTCGACACACTGCCGTTGGCGTACACCCTCGATGACCGGAAGCTGCCGCTGCACCAAACGATCACCGACGACGGCCGCATCCTCCGCCTGACCCCCGACCTCACCACCGTCGACCGCACCACCCCGACACCGGTGGCCGACCTGAAACCCGTTGCCTCGCCGCTGGAAAACCAGCTGGCCATGAACGACCTGATCAACGCTGCCAGCATCGGCACCTCGGTGGGCAGTCTCGTCGGCACTGCCATCGGCGCGGTCCTAGGCACCGGCGTCGGCTTCGCCCTGGCCGGAGCCTCCTGCCTGGTATTGAACCTGGGCTGCGTGGTCGCGGTGCTGCCCATCGTCAGCCTGGTCGCGGGCGTGGGCGGACTGGCCGGGCTGGTCCTCGGCGGCGGACCGACCATCGCCTACGCCCTCTACCAGTACGTGACCACCCTCAATGCCGCACCGGGACAGAGCATCTACGCCCAGCACCTGCAAGGAAAGCCGGGAATCCCGGCCGCCCCCGCGGCCGAGAACTGAGCTGGAAAGCATCCGGGACCCTCCACATGAAACTTCGCACAACACTTTCCGCCGCATCCCTGTCCCTGTGCGCGGTCACCGCGGTCGCCGCCACCGCGAGCGCCGACCAACCGCCCACCGCGCCCATACCCACCCTCGCCGCCCGCGTGGTCGGCGACTCCGTCGTCGCCCTGGCCGATCACGCTCTTTTCGTGCCCGGCGTCGGCGAGCGCACCATAGAAGTCCGCTCACTCGGCGGTCAGCCGATCCTCGCCCTGCCCGCGGACTTTCTGCTCGACGGACAGCACCACCCGATCCAGTACCGGATCATGGCCGCCGGCCACGCGCTGGCACTCACCCCCGACACCGGACTCCGCCCCGTCGCCTCTCCGATGGAAGATCAACTGGCGCTCAACGACTTCGCCGCCGACATGACCCGGGTACCGCTGGGAGGCATCGCTGGCACCGTGCTCGGCGCACTGGTCGGTGTCGCCATCGGACTGGGCTCATGCCTGGTGGTCGGTCCGGCCTGCCTGGTCACCGCGCCCGCCGCCATCGGCGCCTTCGCCGGTGCGGGCGCCGTGCTCGGCACCCTGGTCGCGGGCGGCGCGGCCCTGGCCGACGGTCTATGGAAATACCTCACCACCGTGCATGCCGCACCCGGCCAGAGCGCGTACGCCGGGCAAGGCGGCGTACTGGACCCGAACGGCACCGGCGTCCCCGACTCCGTTCTGCGCATGCCCCCGATGGGATCCGGCAGTTCCGGGGGCAGCGGCACCGGCAGCGGTCACTGACACCACCCTCACGACGAGCCCGGGACCTGTCCGCAGGCCGATCGAACAGTTCTCGGGCATCGACCTGAATGCGACCGGGCGGCAGACCCCAACATTGCCGGGTGGGTTCCTGTCGGCACCCACAGTATGGTTCGCCTGTACCAAAAGTGGTGAGGGGACCTGGTGACACTGACCATCTCGCCCGACTTGGTTGCAGGCGAACAGCCTGCGAGCCTCCCGGAGACGCGGCGACGGCTGTCTCACGTCATCAGCGTCAGCGGAATCGTGGTTACCGCAGCCCTTTTCGCGATCGGTGGGTGGGAGCGGCGCTGGATCGCCGATGATGGGTTGACCGTGTTGCGCACGGTGCGAAACCTGTTGGCGGGCAATGGGCCCGTCTTCAATGTGGGTGAGCGGGTCGAGGTCGACACCAGTACCGCGTGGACCTACCTCATCTGGTTCTTCAGCTGGTTGACGCGGGCTCGGCTGGAGTATGTGGCGCTCGGGATCGGGCTGACGCTGTCGGCAGTGGCGGTCGTCTTCGGAATGCTCGGCGCGGCCGGGTTGTGGGATCGAGGCAGCGCCCAATTACTGCTTCCGGCAGGGGCTCTCGTCTATATCGCAGTACCTCCGGCTCGCGACTACGTCACCTCGGGCCTGGAGTCCAGCTTGGTGATCTGCTGGCTGGCGGTGCTGTGGTGGTGGTTGATCCGCTGGAGCAGGGCCGAAAGCATGAGTTCGGCAGGGTATTTCGGGCTGTGCTTCTTCGCGGGTCTGGCGCCGCTGATCCGGCCGGAGATGACGCTGGTGGGTGTGCCGGCGCTGCTGATGATCTGGTGCTCTCCGGCGACGGGCGGCCGACTGCGGCCGTGGACATTCCGGATGTCGATGGTCGCGGCGGCAGGGCTGGTACCGGTCGCCTATCAGATCTGGCGCATGGGCTATTACGGTCTGCCGTACCCGAATACGGCCGTTGCGAAGGACGCGGGCGGGGCGAAGTGGCGGCAGGGCCTCGCGTATCTGTGGAATTTGATCGAGCCGTACGGGCTGTGGGTGCCGCTGGCGGTGCTGGGCGCGGCGGCACTGGTCGCGATGCGATCCCAGGGCGGCAGCGCTCGTGCCACCCTCCAATCGATCCGGGATCCGGAACTTGCTTTGCGCGAACGGATTCACCGATTCCGGCGGTGGCTGCGGACCCCCGCCGCGGTCGTCGCCCTCATGCTCGGCAGCGGTCTGCTGCTGACCGGCTATGAGATCCGTGTCGGCGGCGACTTCATGCACGGCCGCACGCTGCTGCCGCCCCTGTTCTGCCTATTGCTCCCGGTCATGATGCTGCCGTTGGGGTCTCCGGCCTCGGACTCGCGCCGCACCGAGGCGGCCTTTCCGCTCATACTGGTGGCTTTCGCCGGAATCGTCGGCTGGGCGCTGTTCGCGGCCGGCACCACCGCCATCCAGACCGGCAACAGGATCACCCCTTCGGGCATCGCGGACGAGCGCCTCTACTACGTCCAGACCACAGGCCACGCGCATCCGATCCGCGCCGAGGATTACCTGGACTACCCGCGAATCCGCGCGATGGTCCGCGACCTCGCCCGCACCCCGGACGGCGGCTTGCTGATCAATACGCCATCCTTCACCGATTGGTACGTCGTCCCGCCTCCGCAACCGATCCCCGATCGCGGCGCCGGGCACACCGTGTTCTACGTGAACCTCGGCATGATCAGCATGAACATGCCGCTCGACGTCCGTGTCGTCGATCCGATCGGCCTGGCGTATCCCCTTGCCGCGCATACTGTTCGATTCCCGAATGCCCGGATCGGCCATGACAAGAATCTGGATTCGGACTGGGCGGTCGTGGACGCCGGCGTGGTGGGCCGATATCCCGGGATGCCCTGGTTCCTGGACGAGGGCTGGGTGAACCGCATCGGCACCGCCATGAGCTGCCCGGAGACTCTGGATCTGTTGGCCTCGACCCGCGCTCCGCTCACCTTCGACCGGTTCCTACGCAATATCCAGGGGTCACTCGGCTATGCCGACTACCGCATCGACCGGGTGCCGGAGAACGAGATCGAGCGCTGTCACCTCACACCGAAGTAGCGGCAACTCGTCGGCCATCCCGAGAAAGCTGATCGAGCACCGCACCGGTGACGCAGGTCTTATCCGGGGCGATCGGTCTACCAGGTCATAAAAGCATTGCCCGCGACTCGCCGTTCTTATTACAGTCGGACTGCAATAAGAACTCGACGAAAGGCTCTGACCATGGACTTCCCGATTATCAACCTCGGATCCGCGACCCTGGATCTCGCGAACACCATCACCGGACTGGCGGCCAACACCACCTATCTCCTGCAGTCCTGGGGCTCGATGTAGGCCGAATCACTCGCAAGAGCCGTCCCCATCCGCGGCTCGACCCATGGAAGCCTCGAATAGCTAGGAGATAGCGGTGGTGTTGGTGACGGGAGTGGAGATGCAGGAATCCGTGGATCGTCGGTCCACCGCGGCCGAGATGTGGGGAAAGTTCCGGGCGCTGGGTGGGCCGCAACACCTGCTCGACGGAGCTGCCCCCGCGATCGGTTTCCTCGCCGGATACGCCGCGGTGAACGCCAAGATCGGCGTGCTGGTCGCGCTCGGAGTCGCCGGGCTGATCTCGCTCTACCGGTTGATCAAGGGCGATTCGGTCAAGGTGGTGTCGGTGTCGCTCGCCACGGTCGTGGTGTTCTCGCTGTTCGTCGGCATCACCGGCGAGGGGCGCGGCTTCTACCTGCCGGACCTCATCATCTGCGCGGTGGCCACGGCCGCCTTCGGGATCACCCTGCTCAGCGGCCGCCCGCTCAGCCATTGGGCCTCCCGCAAACTCGGCCTGGAACGCGCGCACACCGGCGACCCCGAGGCGCGGATTCGCCTGCACCACAAGGTGTCTCTGGCCTGGTTCGCCTTCTGGGCGCTGCACCTGCTGATCATGGTGCCGCCGTATCTCGCGAACAAGGTCGTACTGCTCGGCACGGTGGCGCTGGTGCTCGGCAAGCCGGCGCTGGTGGTCATGCTCGCCGTCACCTGGCTCTGGGTCCGCTCGCCCCGCACCGCAGCACCATTATATGTAACCGACGGTAGCGGAAACACTCGGCATGTGACACGCTGAATCAGCAAGGCTGCAACCAGGAAAGGTGCACGTGTCAATGGCGACCGAAGTATCCATTCCGGGGCGAATCACTTCGTTCCGACGCGACGGACTGGTGTTCCCGGTGATCGACTCCGGACCGATCTCCGGTGAGCCGGTCCTGCTGCTGCACGGCTGGCCGCAGGACTCCCGCAGTTGGCACGAAGTCGCAGAGCTGCTTAATCAGGCCGGCTACCGAACCTTCGCGCCCGACCAGCGCGGCGCGAGCGCGTCCGCGTCCCCGCGCCTGCGGTGGCAGTACCGGCTCGGCGAACTGGCCGCCGACGTGCTGTCGATGATCGATCAGATCGGCCGGCCGGTGCACCTGGTCGGCCACGATTGGGGATCGGCCGCGGCCTGGGCCGCGGCGATCGAGGGGCCGGACCGGCTGCTGTCGCTGACGGCGTTGTCCGTCCCGCATCCGGGCGCCTTCGCCCGCGCGATCCTCACCAGCCGCCAAGGCCTGGCCTCCTGGTACATGTACTTCTTCCAGCTACCGGTGGTCCCCGAACTCCTGCTTCGCACCGAACTCTTCACCCGGTTACTGCGCGGGACCGGCCAACCCGCGCAGGTCGCCCGGCGGGACTCGGCGCGGGTACGCGACCGGGCGATCGCCCGCGGCGGGCTGCACTGGTACCGCGGCATGCCGTTCTCCTCGCCGCGCCTGCTGCGCGGCCGGGTCAGCGTCCCGACGCTGCAGGTCTGGAGCGACGGCGACACCGCGGTACTCGACACCGGCATCAAGCTGACGCGCCGCTACGCGGACGGACCGTACCGGCTCGAAGTGCTGCCGGGAGTGTCGCATTGGATCCCCGAGGAAGCCCCCGAAGAGCTGACCCGCCTACTCGTCGATCATTTCGGCGCGAGTGCGCAGGCCGCGGGCGGTCGATGATCAAACGGCGACTCGCCCGGTGCGCGCCACGCTAGGATCTGGCGACCCGTACCGGGCGTCCCACTCGCTACCGCACGAAATGCCGAGGATCATGAGCCGCTTTCTTTCCGCCGTCGCAATGGTCTTCGGAGGGGCGGCGCTGCTGAGCGGCCTCACCGCGCCGGTCGCCGGGGCGGACACCGATCCGGCGCAGGCGGAAGGCAAGTCGCTGGTGGTCATGGGCGATTCGAATACCGCCAATGCCACCTGGTCCACCATGCAGCCCCAGCCGACCGGCGTGGCCTGCCCGCACCTGCCCACGTCCTGGCCGAATCAGCTGGCGGACCGGATGGGCTTGTCGCAGACCAAGGACTTCGACGACGTGTCCTGCGTCGGCGCGTACATGTGGCGGCACGGCGAGGACCACTACTGGACGGCGCTGACCGAGGCGCGGCAGGCGGCCGCGGACGGCGCGTTCGGTCCCCGGACCAAAGCGGTGCTGCTGCAGTTCGGTTTGAACGACGCGTGGGGCGCCGACCATCAGGCCCAGAACGCGCTGGTCCCATGCCTGTTGGACGTGCTGCGCGGGTGCAGCACCGCCGACGCGGCCACGAACGGCAATCCGCCGGCTCTGCTGACCGGTCAGGACTACGTCGATCACCTGCGCGACATCGTCACCTACATCCGCTATTACGCGCCGAACGCGCGGATCGTCCTGGTCGGGTACCAGGAGCTGCACACTCCAGGCGACCAGGCGATCTGCATGGGCGTGCTGGGCGTCCCGGTCGGCCTGCCCCGCGCGGGCGCGGTCACCGACGTCTTCGACAGCCTCCGCCAGGCGCCGCGGGACGCCGCCGCCCTGCTGGGCGTCGAGTACTTCGACGCCGCCGCCGTCACCGCGGGCCACGGGCTGTGCTCCGCCGACCCCTGGCTGAACGGCATCTTCACCCCGGGGCCGGACTTCAACGGGCAGCCGGGTCACCCGACGGTGCGGGGCGATGCCGCCGTCGCCGAGGGCTTGCAGCAGTTCCTGACGGTCCGATAACGAAGACTCCCACCCGAATCCGGGATTCGGGTGGGAGCAGTATCGCGGGCCGGGGCCCCGAACAGCGCTAGGGCACGACGACGTCGAGATTCGCCGGGATGTTGGCGCGGTCGGTGCGGATGGTCAGGTGCACCCGGCCGGGCCCGGTGTTGACCGGGAAGATGGCCGGATTGGTGCTGCTCTGCCCCGCGGGGATGAAGCGGGTGACGCTGCCCTGCTGGCCGGTGTCGGCGTTGTTCCAGTCGACGATGGCGTTGACGTCGCAGGCCAGCAACTGCGCGGCCCAGTTTCCGAGCGGCGAGAAGCCCTGGCTGATGCGCAGGATCACCGAGTGCGAGGCGCCGGGCGCCTCGGAGTACTGGTAGAGCGGGCCGTCGAAAGCCGTGCCGCCGGTGGAGAACATGCCCGCGCACACCCCGTTGCCGAGGGTGAAGACCGGGCTCATGTTGAAGCTGTTCTGCGCACACGAGCGCGGCTCGACATTCGACCAGCCGAGCTGACACGGGCTGCCGTTGGGTTCGGCGCCGGCCGGTGCGGCGGCGACGGCCGCGCCGGCGCCGAGGATGGCAACGGCGGTCAAGCAATTGATCGTTCGTTTCATCATCACCCAATCCTCACAGCCGACACCGGGTCGATGTCAACAGTGCCCGTGGCGTGTCGACATTCGAATTCTTCGAAAGTCCCGGAGCCAATGACTTTTTCGCGCAGGCCAGCGCCACTCTCATTACCTATACCCCCAATGGGTATGAGAAGGGTCACACTGCTCCGGACTGTTCATCACATACCCCACGGGGGTACCAATGGACGAGTTGGAACCGCCAGTGGCCGCCCGGCCGCCCGATACCTCCGTCAGGGAGTGATTCCTATGTCCACCCACACCTCCGCGCCACCCTCGTCGCGGCGCTGGATCGCCTTGGGGCTCATCGCCCTCGCCCAGTTCATCGTCATCATGGACACCTCGATCATCGGTGTCGCACTGCCGGAAATGCAGGGCGCCCTGGGGTTCTCACAGGAGAACCTGTCCTGGGTCTTCAACGCCTACGTGGTCGTCTTCGGCGGCATGCTACTGCTCGGCGGCAAACTGTCCGACATCGTCGGGGCCCGCCGGATCTTCCAGATCGGCTGGGGCGTCCTCGCGGCCGGGTCGCTGATCGCCGGGCTCGCCGACAATGCCGCGGTCGAACTGATCGGGCGCGGCGTGCAGGGCGCGGGCGCGGCCCTCATCGCGCCGTCAGCCCTCACCTTGCTGATGATGCTGTTCGGCGGCAATCCCGGCGAGCTGACCAAGGCGTTCGCCGTGTACGGCGCCGCCGCACCCGCGGGCGGCACGGCCGGAGTGTTCCTCGGCGGCCTCATCACCCAATACGCCTCGTGGCCTTGGGTCTTCTACATCAATATCCCGATCGCCGTGGTAGCCCTGCTGGCCGCGCCCGCGCTGACGCCCGATGGCGCACTGGCGCCGCACGCCTCGGTGGATCTGCTCGGCGCGGCGACGGCCACCCTCGGCCTGGGCGCGGCGGTCTTCGGTGTGGTGCGCGGAGATTGGGCCGCGACCTCGACCTGGGTGGTGCTGGCGGCGGCCGTCGCGCTGCTGGGCGCGTTCATCGCGATCCAGGCCCGCCGCCGCGAACCGCTCATGCCGCTGAGCATCTTCCGCGCGCCGGACCTGGGCGCGGCCAACCTCGCGCAGGTGCTGCTGGGCGCGGCCTGGGTGCCGATGTGGTTCTTCCTGAACCTGTATCTGCAGCAGGTGCTCGGGTATTCGGCGTTCCCATCGGGCGCGGCGCTGCTGCCGATGACCGCGCTGATCATGATCGGCATGATCGCGATCTCGCCGAAACTGTTCGCCCGCTTCGGCGCTCGCACCATGACGGTCGCCGGCCTGCTCATCCTGTCGGCCGGACTGGCCTGGCTGTCGTTCATCCGCCCCGACGGCACCTTCTGGATCGACGTGCTGCCCGGCTCGCTGGTGGCGGCGCTGGGCATGTCGCTGGCCTTCATTCCCACTCTGCAGACCGCCATTTCGGCCGCGCCGCCGCAGGAGGGCGGCCTCGCCTCGGGCATCGTGAACACCGGCTACCAGATCGGCTCGGCCCTGGGCCTGGCCGCGGTCACCGCCATCGCCGCCACCGCGGGCGCCGACCAGCTCGGTAACGCCGGCGCGCTGACCGACGGCTTCTCGGCCGCGTTCGTCACGGCCGGCATCATCGCCGTCGGCGCGGCGGCGCTCGCCCTGGTGACCTTCCGGTCACCGGCGCGGCACGGCCAGGAGGTCGCCGCCGGAGCATGACCTCCGAACAGGCACGGCCGGAACGGCAATGGCTCGGTGGGAATCCTCCCACCGAGCCATTACCACATATTTGCCAAATTGGGCGATAGGTTGCCGATATGAAGCCAGGGGAACTACTGATGCTTTATGTCCTAGGACTCAACGCCTATGCGCTGCTATTGATCCTGCTGCGTTCCCGGATCTATCGCGTCCCCGTATACCGGCCGATGGTCTGGAACTTCTTCCTCTCGGTCCTGCCGCTGGGCGTCCTGCTGGGCGTGATCGTCGCGACCGGACTGGTCGACCTGGCCACCACCCGCGGGGCGGCGATCGTGGTGGGTGCGGCCGGTTTGCTGATCTGGATTCTCCTGCTGCCGAATTCGAGCTACCTGATCACCGAACTGAATCTCGACCATCGCCGCCCGGACGACCCGGTCCCGCTCTGGTACGACATCGTCACGGTCCTGTCGTTCGCCATGTCCGGCGTGGTCAATATGGTGCTCGGCATCCTGATCGTCCAAATGGGCTTCGTGATCGTGTTTTTCGGTGACACCGACAACGCGGCCATGCACTCCACCCTGTCCCGGGTGCTGGTCACGGTGATCATCCTCGCCGTCTCGATCGGCATCTACCTGGGCCGCTACCTGCGCTTGAACAGCTGGGACGTGCGCTCCCCCGCGCAGCTCTGGGCCAAGGTACGCGAGCATTTCCAGCCGAGGGCCGTGCGCGGGCGCTTCGCGTTCTTCTGCGTCACCCACACGGTCTTCCTCGGGCTGATGTACGGCCTGATCGTGGGCCCGCTCGTCGACATGATGGCGAGCAGCTGAGCGAGCGGGCCCACCGTGATCAGTGACCGTTGGGGCTGAGCGCGACCTCACCGTTGGGCGTGGTGTCGGGCTTGAGGACGGGCATCAGGGATTCGCGCGCCATGGAGGTGAGAGTTCCTGCCTGCTGGATGATCTCGGCCAGCGCGGAGGTCACGCCCTGGGCTCCGTTGAGCACCGTGAACTGCCCGACATGTTCGAACGGCTTCGCCGCGGCAGCCACGATCTCCGGCAGATGCTCGGCGATCTGCTGGGCGATCACCGCCTCCTGGTTCTTGCTCATCGCCTCGGCGCGCTGCTGGATGCCCGCCGCCTCGGCCGCCATCCGGGCGCGCACCGAGTCGGCTTCGGCGAGACCACGCGCCTTGATCGCATCCGCCTCCGCCTGACCGTTGAGCCGGGTCGCCTCGGCCTGCGCGGCCGCCCGCGCCTTGATCGATTCGGCTTCGGCGAGCGCCTGCAGCTTCGTCTGCGCCGCAGCGGCTTCCGCGCGCAACCGGGTTTCCTGGGCGTCGGCCTCGGCCTGACTGATGCGGGCGTCGCGAGCCGCGGTGGCGAGAGTGGTCTGCCGGTAGGCCTCGGCGTCGGCCGGCTTGCGGATCTCCACCTGGAGCTGCTGCTCCTTCTGCTGCGCCTCCAGCTGCGCCACCTTGGTCTCGACCTCCACGACCGCCTGGCGGGCGGTCGCCTCGGCCAGCGGGCCCTGCTGCTGCGCATCCTTCGTGGCCCGGTCCACCTCGGCCTGATATCCGGCCTTCTTGATCTGGGTGTCACGAACCGACAGCGCGACCTGCGCCTGCGCGGCCTGCTCCTGCGCGATGGCCTCGCGTTCGGCATTGGCGCGCGCGATGCGCGCGTACTGCTCCACCTCCGCCTGATGCGGAACGGCCAGGTTCGCAATGTAATTCGACTCGCTGGCGATCGACTGGATCTGGAACGAGTCGATCACCAGGCCGAAGGACTCCATCTCGTGCGAGCAGCGGTCCCGCACCTGCTCGGAGAACTTGTCCTGATCACTGATCATGTCCTCCACCGTCATCGACCCGGCGATGGCGCGCAGATGCCCGACGAACACGTTCTGGACCTTGGTCTCCAGCTCGTCGGTGGGCCGATCCAGGAAGCGGCGGGCCGCATTGGCGATCGAGGTGTAATCGTCGCCCACCTTGTACATGACCACACCGGTCAGTTGCAGATTGATCTTCTGCCGGCTCACGCACGGCACCACGATCTGGGATTCGTGCGCCTCCAGCGAGATTCGCCGCACCTTGGTCAGTCCCGGCGCGACCAGGCAGCCGCGCCCGGTGACGATCCGGAACCCCATACTGTCCCCCGACCCGCCCGGCCCCGATCCGGCTCGGAAGCCCGAGATGATCAGCGCCTCATCGGGTTCGGCGACCCGCCACGCCATGCGCAGCAGTCCGAGCACGCAGATCGTCACGACGAAAACCAACCCGACCACAGCAATGACCAGGATGTCCACGATGCACCTTCATTTCACGGGAACGACTTCGACAGTCCGGCCACCCAGACTGCCGACCACGAGCACCTGAGCGTGCTTGGGAATCGTCGACTCACTGTCGGCGGCGCGTGCCAGAAACCGTTCGGACCCGGCCCGCACCTCGATCAACACCTCGCCGAGGTGGCCGGGCGTGATCGCGGCCGTCACCCGCGCAAACTTGCCGATCACATCCGCTGCCATCAACCCCACCCCCCGGAACCGCAGTTCTTCGACACCACAACGCTATTCCCGCCCGCGATCACCGGAAACTCCTTTACGAAAAACTTACGGGTCCAACCGGCCGACCGGCCCCGATACCGACCCTGCATGATGGGTTCATGCTTCCCACCGACCATCTCGCCCAGGTTGACCGCCGCCCCGCCGTGATCGACACGCCGCTGGGTATCGTCGGGTTCTCCGCCAAGGTCGGCGACGATCTGCTGCCGGTCGGCCCGAACACGGTGTGGCGCTTGCCGAACGGGTCGCTACTGCATCGGTGGCGGCATCGCGACGCCACCGTCGACCTGTTGATCGGGAGCATCGAGATGCCCGCCTGGGACGGCGGCGCGCCCGTCGCGCTGTGGGCGGGGATCTGGCAGGTGAAGGCACACAGCGCGGTATCGGGAATGGTGCTCGCCACCGAGATGACCGACCTGCCCGCCGACGCGAGCGGCGGACCGGACACCGGGGAATGCCTCGCCGCCGTGAGCATCGAGAACGACCGCTTCATGGTGTCGATCGGCGGCCCCGATTCCGAACTGCTGGCCATGCAGGCCGACGACGCCCGCCTCATGCCCGCCGCCTGGGCATACCAGATCCACGCCGACGACCACGACGCCGAATACGGTGTCCGCTACCGGGATCCGGCCCGCATCGAATGGCACCTGCCCGGACTGGCCACCGACGAAGCCGCCCGCCTGTGCGTCGCCACCGCCTGGTGCCCCCGCGACGACGACCGCCCCGCCGCCTGGTTCGCCGTCGACATCCCCCTCGACACCGCCTACCTGCACCTCACCGCCGCCCCGGCCTGACCGCGCGGTTGCACCGGTCCGGGACCCGCCCGACGTACGGTGGGCATCGAGCAGAGCCCGATCGGTACTGTCCGGATGGTCGCCAGGGAAGGCACGGTGTTCAGCATGATCGATGTCCCGGAGGTCAACATCGGTGCGGGATACCGGGACAAGCAGGTCGGCTACTTCCGCGACGACGCCGGTTTCGCACGCTACCTCGACGCCTACCGCGACGGCTTCGCCGCACTCCCCCCGCCCAGCCTGACCGCGGACCTGCCCACCGCGCTCGGCACCGTCCGCGCCTACCGCTTCGGTTCGGGTGGGGGCACACCCCTGGTCCTGTTGCCCGGCCGCCAGGCCGCGACCCCCATGTGGGCGGCCAACCTCCCCGGGCTCCTACGCTCGCGCCCCGTCATCACCCTCGACCTGCTCGGCGAACCGGGCCTGAGCGTGCAGCACGCACCCCTCGAAGACGACGCCGACCAGGCCGCCTGGCTCGACGAAAGCCTCTCCGGACTCGGCCTCGACCGGGCACACCTGCTGGGCGTCTCCATCGGCGGCTGGTCGGCGGCGAATCTGGCCATCCACGCCCCGCGGCACGTCGCGTCACTGACCTTGCTCGACGCGCCCATGGTTTTCGGCTCGATCAGCTGGAAGATGATCGCCGTCTCGCTCGGATCGGTCATCCCCGGCATGCCCGAGCGCTGGCGGGACACGTTGCTGAGCTGGATATCCGGCGGCGCGAAAGCGCCCCGCGAGCTCCCCGAAGGCCGGCTGATCGCCTCCGGCATGCGCGACTTCCACAGCCGGCTGCCGATGACGAAAACCCTTGCCGCTGAACAGGTCGCCGCCATCACCGTCCCCGTGCTGGCGATCTTCGCGGGCCGCAGCATCGTCCACAATGCCGAGCGCGTCGCCGCCACGGCCCGAGAAGTGTTGCGGGACGGCCGGGTCGAAGTGTGGCCGTCCGCGTCGCACGCCATCAACGGCGAATTCCCCGACGAGATCGCAGCCCGCGTGGACAGCTTCCTGACCATGGCCGAACAGCGCGGCGCCTCGGAATACCGGGATCTTCCCGACGCGCGCTGAGCGCGCACTCACTCCGAGAGGGTGCGGCGAAAACCCGCAGGCGACTGACCGGTCCAGCGGCGGAAGGCCCGCGCCAGCACCCGATGGTCGCGGTAGCCCAGTCGCAGCGCCACCACCCGCACCGGCACCGTGGAATCCCGCAACAGCGCGATCGCCGTCTCCCGCCTGAGGGTTTCGAGCTCCGCGCGCCAGCTGGTGCCGTGCTCGGCCAGACGGCGCTGCAGGGTGCGATCACTGATCCGCAGGCTGCTCGCCACCTCCTCCAGCCGCCGGCCCTCACCGCCCACGGACGGCAGCGTCGCGTGCAGGGCCGCGCGGAAGGCGTCCAGCCAGGCCGGCTCGGGGGCGATCGAATCGATCACCTGCCGCGCGTGCGACCGCAGAATCCCTTGCAGGACAGGATCGTTCGACCGCTCCGAGTCACAGGGCGAAATCAGGAAGGTGATCGCGTCCCGGCCCTGCCCGAAGTGGATGTTCCCGGTGCCCAGCGCCCGCACCAGATACGCGCGATCCTCCGGAGCCCGATGCGAGAAGTCCACTCGCACCGGCCGGCCCGCCGCGCCGAAGCTCTCGGTGGCGCGTCGCACCAGCACCGCCATCACGAATTCCTTGTTGGCGTCGCCGGCCGCCCCCTTGTGTGGCAGCTCGACATACCGTGCGGTGAGCAGGGATCCGTCCTCGACCACGTCGAGATCGACCCGGCGGTCGCAGATCGCGTTGTTGTAGCGCGCGGCGTCCCGCAAGCCTTCGGCGAGGGTCGGCGCGCTGCCGATCAGGTAGTCCCATACATTGAGCCGCCCGCGCTCGGCCCGGCCCGCGGCCAGCACCCCGGCCTCGGGTCCGGCCAACTGGTACAGCAGTTCCCACAGGCGCGTGACCGTCAAGGTCGGCAGCCGCACCGAGTCGTCGAACAGCAGCGCCGGATCCACGCCCAGCAGGCGCGCGATCCGCTCCTTGTCGGCCCCGGCCCGCAGCGCCGCCTCCGCCATCACCCCCACCACATGGGAGGAGACGGTGTTGGCCGCGTCGGCGGACCGGTCCAGGATCGACGTTGGCATCGGCGCCACCTTCTGACGGGATCGTGCGTGGACTCACCACAACCCGATACCCCACAGAGGTATTCCGTCGTCAGTCGCCGGGATGCTCTGCCAGGAACTTCACGATCAGATCCGCGACCAGCTCCGGCAGCTCCGCGTGCGGGTAGTGGCCCGAACCCGGTGCGGCGGCGACGGTTCCGAGGCCCGCGGGCATCAACGCGACGATCGCCTCGCCCTCGGCGATCGGGTCCACGAAATCGGGATCCTCGGTCCCCATCACCACCAGCGCCGGGCATTCGATATTCGCCAGCTGCGCCTCGGCGTCGGCCGGAGTGGACTTGCCGGTCTTCATGAAATCGGCGAACCGGCCCGGCTCCCGCAACGTCGCGGTGAGTCCGGCCAGATACTCGTCGAAGTCCGGGGTCTTCAGCGGATACGCGGCATCCAGATATCTCAGCCACAGCCGCAGACTCCGGAACACCATCGTCGAGATCACCAGCAGCTGCCCGCGGCGATACCGGCGCAGCGTGAACAGCTTTCCCACCGCGAAGGACTGCACCCGCGTGAACGGATTCAATTCCACGATCGCGCGCACCAGACCGGGCTCGAGCGCCGCGGCGATGGTGGCCGAGCCGCCGGACAGCGAATGCCCGACGATCACCGCCGGCCCGCCCAGCTCCCGGATCAGCGCGAGGATGTCGAGCGCCACGTCGGTGCGCGAAATCGCCACGCCACCATCGTGAGACGTCCAATCCAGGCTGGATTCGCCATGGCCGCGCATATCCATCACGGCCACCCGGAACCCGGCCGCGACCAGGCGCGGCGCGAGAAACCGGTAAACCTGGCGATGATCACCCATGCCGTGCGACAGCACGATCAACGGTCCGGCGCCGGTCACGTCGTAGGCGATGCGCCCGCCGTCCAGCTGTAGGTATTCGGTCACACCAGGCACGTTAGGAGCCCGCGCCCGCCCGCACCGGTGCTCGTTCACGCCAGTCCGGTGCCATTCCACGCCACCGGCCCGGCGCAGTGGCATCCTTGCGGGGGTTCCCGCTGCACGACGCCCGCGCCGCACCCGAATCAGGAGGCACCATGGCCGGATTGGCCCGCATCCGCCACGTCAAACTGCCGGTCAGCGACCTGGCCCGCAGCGTCGCCTGGTACTGCGACCTACTGGAACTGCGACTCGCCGGCGAATTCCGCGAGGAGGGCGAACTGCGCGGCGCGCAGCTCATGCACCCGAGCGGATTCGGCGTCGCGCTGCGTGAGCGCGAATACTGCCCCGGGCAGCCAGATCTCGCCGGCTTCGACGTCTTCGCGCTGGAAGTGGACTCGGTCGACGACCTGCACGCCTTCGCCGCCCGCGCCGACGAACTCGACTACACCCGCGGCGAGGTCTTCGACCGCGGCGAGCAGGGCGCGTTCCTCGACCTCGTCGACCCCGACAACACGGTGGTCCGGCTGCTCGCCAACAACCCCTTCCACGCCGACCGCTTCCTCGGCGTGGACGCCGACGGCAAGGGCGGATTCACCCTCTACGACCAGCCGACCCTGGTCTGAGCATCCGATACGCATGAGAAACGCCCCCGGTCAGCGGACCGGGGGCGGCTCACGACGTGGCGTCAGGCGGTGCCGTTGGTGGCTTCCGGCTTGGACTCACTGCGCGTGGACGGCTCGTCCTCGGACGCGGCGACGCCGTGCTCGGTGCCCTCGTCGGCCTCCTGATCCGGTTCCGGGTGCTCCGGGGAGAACTCGGCCGGCAGGTTCTTGATGTGCCGGTTCATATTGCGGATCAGCAGGATGGTGCCCGCCAGCAGCACCAGCACGATGACCAGGCCCAGCGGGGACGCCTTGCCGAACTCCGGTCCGGTGGGCGAATTGTTGGTCTGCGCGAGCAGCGTGAGCATCATCGGTCGGCGTCCTCGGTATCGGCGTCGTCGATCCCGGCGAACAGCTCGGTCTCCGGGATCGCGGTCTTGACGCGGGTGCGGGCCAGCTCGAACTCCTCGGTCGGCCACAACCGCTGCTGCATCTCCGTCGGCACCGCGAAGAACGCCCCGTTCGGGTCGATCTGGGTGGCGTGGGCGCGCAGGGCGTCATCCCGCTGCGGGAAGTACTTGGCGCACTCGACCTGGGTGGTCACCCGGGCCATGATGTCGCCGCGCTCGGCGGCGTACTTGCGCATCCGGTCCATCCACTCCTGCATGGGGAACGGCTCGCCGATGCGCTCGTACTCGTCGGCGAACGCCTCCAGCCGGGCCAGGCTGAAACCGTGGTCGTAGTACAGCTTGAGCGGGGTCCAGGGCTCGCCCGCGTCGGGGAAACGCTCCGGATCACCGGCCGCCTCGAACGCCGCGACCGACACCTTGTGGCACATGATGTGGTCGGGGTGCGGATAACCGCCCATCTCGTCATAGGTGGTGATGACGTGCGGACGGAACTCTCGCACCACCCGCACCAGCGCCTCGGCGGCCTCCTCCAGCGGCACCAGCGCGAAGCAGCCCTCGGGCAGCGGCGGCAGCGGATCCCCTTCCGGCAGACCGGAATCCACGAAACCCAGCCAGGTCTGGCGGACGCCCAGCGCCTCGGCCGCGGCGGCCATCTCCTCCCGGCGGACCTCACTGATCCGGTCCTTGACGCCGGGCGTGTCCATGGCGGGGTTCAGGATGTCGCCGCGTTCCCCACCGGTGAGGGTGACGACCAGCACCTCGTTGCCTTCGGCGGCATAGCGCGCCGTGGTGGCCGCGCCCTTGCTGGATTCGTCGTCGGGATGCGCGTGCACCGCCATGAGGCGAAGACCACTCACTTCTCGTTCACCTCACCGATCACGTTTCACCTCGTAGCGTCGAGCTGTATCGACTGGCACGTGCCGAGTCCAGACACGGGCATCAGATATGCATTCCCTATAGTTCCATCCGATCGTTGTTTGTTCCGACCTACCCCCCGGGAGCGTCCCCGATATGAGTGAAAGACCGGCCGACAGGTACGGGATCCAGCCGCGGAAGAACCGCCGCTGGCTGCCCTGGGCCCTCGGAGCGGTCGTGCTCGTCAGCGGACTCGTGGTCGCCTACCTGGGCTTCCGCACCTACGGTCCGCAGGACATCGAACCCGAACGCCTCGGCTACACCGTCGTCGACGACTCCACTGTCACAGTGGATTTCAAGGTCACCCGCAAGGATCCCGGCACCGCGGTCGCCTGCATCGTGCGCGCCATGGACGGCGACACCGACGAGGTCGGCCGCCGCGAGATCCTGGTGCCCGGCTCCGACGCCGGCACCGTCCGACTGCAGACCACGATCAAGACCGCGCGCCGGGCCGGCGCGGGCAATGTGTACGGCTGCACCGACCATGTGCCGGCCTACCTGCGGGCCGGGTGAAAAGTCGGGTATGCGACCCGCTTTGCCGCTTCTACCTGCACCTTTTCAAATCGTGCTAAAATAGCGCGATACACGGTTCCGGCGTTCGGAGCCGTGTTTGCTGCATTGACGGCCGGCGCTGTCGGGACTCTCCCCAGGGATCGCTCTGGCTGTCTCTGCTGCTGTGTGCCCATCCCCGGATGGGCGCTGCAGCGGCGGGCAACAGGGAATCCCGGCTTGCCGGGGACAACTACTAGGGAGTGATCGAGATGACTGAGACCGTGACTTGGCTGACCCCGGAGTCGCACGAGAGGCTCACGAGCGAACTCGGCGCGCTCATCGCCAACCGTCCCGTCATCGCGGCCGAAATCAACGAGCGCCGTGAAGAGGGCGACCTCAAGGAGAACGGCGGCTACCACGCGGCACGTGAAGAGCAGGGCCAGCAGGAGGCGCGGATCCGCCAGCTGCAGGAACTGCTGAACAACGCCAAGGTCGGCGTCGCGCCGACCAAGTCCGGCATCGCCCTGCCCGGCTCGGTCGTCAAGGTCTACTACGACGGCGACGAGTCCGACACCGAAACCTTCCTCATCGCCACCCGCGAAGAGGGCCTCGGCAGCGCCGACCTCGAGACCTACTCCCCCAGCTCCCCGCTGGGCGGCGCCCTCATCGACGCCAAGGTCGGCGACACCCGCGAATACACGCTGCCCAATGGCAAGACCATGAAGGTGACGCTGGTCTCCGCGGAGCCGTACCACAGCTAGCAGCATGCGCTCCCCCGCCTCCCCGCGACTTCAGCGGGCTGCAGAGAGCCGTTGACGGTCCTGCACCCGTGCCGGAGGTTGGGAGCCGAACCGATTTTGGTCGTACCCGGTGAGTTACCCGGAACCTTGCGAAATCAGTCGTCACGTTCCGGACAAAGAGAAGCGCCGCACCAATTCTTGGTGCGGCGCTTCGCTTTTGTCACGTACTCAGGCGAGCGCTTGCTCGATGTCGGACAGCAAGTCGCTGATGTCCTCGATGCCGACCGAGAGGCGGACCAGGTCGGCCGGGACCTCGAGGGCGGAGCCCGCGGTGGAGGCGTGGGTCATGGCGCCCGGGTGCTCGATGAGGGATTCGACACCGCCGAGGGACTCGGCCAGGGTGAAGATCTTGGTCTTGGAGCAGAACTCCAGGGCCGCTTCCTTGCCGCCGTGCACCCGCACCGAGATCATGCCGCCGAAACGACGCATCTGCTTCTGCGCCACGGTGTGACCCGGGTGTTCGGGCAGGCCGGGGTAGATGACCTGGGCGATCTTGGGGTGGTTGGTCAGGAACTCGGCGATGGTCTCGGCGTTGTCGCAGTGCCGGTCCATGCGCAGGGCCAGGGTCTTGATGCCGCGCAGGGTGAGGAAGGCGTCCATCGGGCCCGGGACCGCGCCCGCGCCGTTCTGCAGGAACGCGAACTTGGTGTCCAGCTCCTGGTCGTTGGTGATCAGCGCGCCGCCGACCACGTCGGAGTGACCGCCCAGATACTTCGTGGTCGAGTGCAGCACGATGTCCGCGCCCAGCAGCAGCGGCTGCTGCAGGTACGGGGAGGCGAAGGTGTTGTCCACGACCAGCTTCGCGCCGCCGGCGTGCGCCACCGCGGCCAGCGCGGCGATGTCGCCGACATTGAGCAGCGGGTTGGTGGGGGTCTCCACCCACACCAGCTTGGTGTTGGGGCGCATGGCCGCGGCCACCGCGTCCACATCCGAGACCGGCGCGACCGAGTACTCGATCCCCCACTCGGTGAACACCTTGTCGATGAGCCGGAAGGTGCCGCCGTAGGCGTCGTTCGGGATGACCATGTGGTCACCGGGACGCAGGTTCGCGCGGATCGCGCAGTCGGTGGCCGCCATGCCGGAGGCGAAAGCCCGCCCGTAGGTGCCGGATTCGAGCGCCGCCAGATTCGCCTCCAGGGCGGTCCGGGTCGGGTTGCCGGTGCGCGCGTACTCGTAGCCGCCGCGCATGCCGCCGACGCCGTCCTGGGCGAAGGTCGAACTCGCGTAGATCGGCACGTTCACCGCACCGGTCTGAGGGTCCGGATCGAACCCGGCGTGCACCGCCCGTGTGGAGAAACCCAGCTGATCGCTCATGCGAACAGCCTAAGGACGCGGCAGATCCGGCCGGTGCCCGGGTCGGGCCGACGGGCCGCGCGGCGCGGCAGCCGCGTCTGGCCGATGGACATCCGCGCGTTGGTTCGGCGCGCGGCGGACTGCGTTCACCGGCGGCGGGCCGGGCGACGGCGCGGCGTTGTCGGGGCGGCTCGGGCGGTCATAGGGTGGGCGCATGGTCACCGTGGACGAGCTGTTCGCCATCGATTCCCTGCTCAGTGCCGAGGAGCGCGCGATCCGGGAGACGGTGCGCGCGTTCGCGGCGGAGCGGTTGCGGCCGCGGGTGGCCGAATGGTTCGAGGCAGGCACCTTTCCGGCGCGGGAGCTGGCCCCGGAGCTGGGGAAGCTCGGGCTGCTGGGGATGCATCTGGAGGGATACGGGTGCGCGGGGACCTCGGCCACGGCCTACGGGCTGGCGTGCCTGGAGTTGGAGGCCGTCGACTCCGGGGTGCGCAGCATGGTGTCGGTGCAGGGGTCGCTGGCCATGACCGCGATCCACAAGTACGGGTCCGAGGACCAGAAGCTGCGCTGGCTGCCGGAGATGGCGGCCGGACGCGCCATCGGATGTTTCGGGCTGACCGAGCCGGATTTCGGCTCGAATCCGGGCGGCATGCGCACCCGGGCGCGCCGCGACGGGGACGACTGGATCCTCGACGGATCGAAGATGTGGATCACCAACGGGTCGGTGGCGGACGTCGCCATCGTGTGGGCGCAGTCGCGCGAGGGTGAGCGGGACGTGATCCGCGGGTTCGTGGTGCCCACCGACACACCGGGATTCACCGCCCGGGAGATGAAACACAAACTGTCCCTGCGGGCTTCGATCACCGCGGAGCTCTTCCTCGACGGCGTCCGGCTCCCCGCCGACGCCCTGCTGCCCGAGGCGCGCGGCCTGGCCGCCCCGCTCGGCTGCCTGTCCGAGGCGCGATTCGGGATCATCTTCGGCGCGCTCGGCGCGGCCCGCGACTGCTTGTCCGCCGCAATCGAATACGCGCGCACCCGCGAGGTGTTCGACAAGCCGCTGGCCGCCTATCAGCTCACCCAGGCCAAGCTCGCGGACATGGCCCTCGAACTCGGCAAGGGCGAACTGCTCGCGCTGCAACTCGGGCGGCTCAAGGACCGGCACGAGATCACCAACGAGCAGGTCAGCGCCGGCAAGCTGAACAGCACCCGCGAGGCGATCAAGATCGCGCGGGAATGCCGGACCATTCTGGGCGCGAACGGCATCACCCTCGAGTACCCGGTGCTGCGGCACGCGAACAACCTCGAGTCGGTGCTCACCTACGAGGGCACCGCCGAGGTTCATCAGCTGGTCCTCGGCGAGGCGCTGACCGGCTCGAAAGCCTTCCGCTGAGCGGGACTTCCGGGGCGAATGCGTGATATATCACACTGCATCCGAACACGGCGAGTCGGTTGCTAGCATCGCCGGGTGTTTGTGCCCGGCTCCGCTCTGCTCGTCGTCTCGGCGCGCAAGACCCTGAATCGCTTGCAGCGCACCCACGGAGCCACCGCCATGGAGTCCGCAGCGATCTTCCCCGGCGTCTGCGCGGCTATCGACCAGCATGCCGCGGCCGTCCGCGACATCCTCGACCTGGGCGTCGAGAACTCCAACCTGGTGCCTGTCAGCGTGCTGCTGGCCGGCTACGCCCGCGGCATCCTCGAAGACCTGCGCGAAGCCGAGCATGCCGCCCTCCCCCAGTCCCCGCTGGACTGGCAGGACGCCGACTGGCTGCATCTGCGGCTGGCCGCCGTGTGCACCCTCGCCCGCGCCTCCTGACACCGGCGGCCCCGCGTCCCTGACGCACACGAATCAGGGAGCCGCCGGCGCGGGGAATCGGGCGAATTCCGCGCTGACAGCTCCCCGATCCGCGCCCTTCCGGGCTAGTTCATGCCGCCGCGATCCTGGTCACCGTTCCTCGGCGGCTCCCCACCCGGGAAGGTGGGGCGCTGGGCCGGGGGCATCGGCTGACCACCCTGCGGAATCTGGCCGCTCTGCTGGGGTGGCATCTGAGGGCTTTGCGGGGGTGGCATCTGACCGCTTTGCGGGGGCATCTGACCGGGCTGTTGCGGGGGCATCTCGCCGCGTTGTTGCGGGGGCATCCGACCGCCGGGCTGTCCGTACCCGCCCTGCTGCTGATATCCCTGCTGCCCGTAACCCATTGCGCCACTCTCGGGTTCGGCCCATTTGCCCGGAGGCATCTGGCCCATGCCGTGGCCCGCCATCGTCGGCTGCTGCGCCATGGCGGCCCGCTGCGCGGCCATCGCCGCCTCCTGGGCCTGACGCTGGCGCGCGGCGTCCTCGCGGCCGCGCTGATACGCCTGTGCGTGCCCCTTCACCTCGGGCATCTCGCTCTCGATGGTGTCGAGCCAGCCCGTCCAGCGCCGCTGCATGGGCCGGATCAGGCCGCCGCCGACACCGACGATGATGACGCCGCCGATGGTGGCCAGCACGGTGATGAGAATCGGCATGGTGACCGAGGTACCGACACCGATCTGATTGAGCGCCGCGATGATGCCGATGCCCCAGATGAACACCGCCGCAATGCGTCCCAGCATGCGGCCGTAGTCGAGACCGCTCAGCATGTTCGACACCATGTCCTGGACGACGCGGGCGATGGCGCCCGCGACGCACACGATGATGATGCCGACGGCCAGCCGCGGCAGCCAGGCCACGACGGCGTTCAGCATGGTGCTCACCGGATTCGGCCCGAAGACGCCGAAGCCGAGCTGCAGCGTGATCAACATGATCGCGTAGTAGGCCAGCTTGGCGATGACCTCGGTCGCGTCATAGCGGCCGCGGGCCAGCATGTCCTTGATGCCGCCGCGTTCGACCAGGCGGTCGAAGCCGACGCGGTGCAGGACCCGCGTCACCAGTTTGGCGACCAGTTTCGCGACCAACCAGCCGATGAGCAGAATGACCAGGAACCCGACGAATTTGGGCACCCAGGTGGCGATGGAACTCCACGCATCGGAGAGTCCCTGCCCGATCTGGATATCGATAGCCGAACTCGAGGTGTGCATGACCCCGTCCCCTTCGCTATCTGTTCCGGCCGGGTGCCGGAACGCTCCACGGGCTCGTTATACGCCGAGTCGATCCTCGAGTTCGGCCGATTGCGAAAGTGTTGCCAAATCGGATGCCTGTGATTTGCCCAAGATCGGCGGAAGGTCGACCGGACCTTGGATACGACAATGGCCCGCCCCTCATCAGGGCGGGCCATCGCGATGTCGTCAGTACGTCGCCGCGGCGATCAGTACGCGCTGTTGACGTTGTCCATCGAGCCGTAGCGGTGCGCCGCGTAGTTGCAGGCAGCCACGATGTTGGCGACCGGATCCCAGACGTCGAAGGGGGTGCCGTCGACGTGGTAGGCGGCGAAGGTCGGGTCGATGACCTGCAGCAGGCCCTTGGACGGGATGCCCATGGCGGCGTTGGAGTCGTACAGGTTGATCGCCTGCGGGTTGCCGCTCGACTCACGGATGATGTTGCGGAAGATGCCGTCGTAGCTGCCCGGGATGCCGCGCTGGGCCATGATGTCCAGCGCCTGGCGGATCCAGCCGTCGAGGTTGTCGGCGTAGACCGGGCGGGAGCCGGGGCCGGCTCGGGCGCGGGGGCCGGAGCGGGGGCGGGGGCAGGGGCGGGCGCCGGCATGGGGGCCGGGGCCGGGGCGGCGGCGGGGTGCTCACCGGCGGTCGCGAACTTGACGGGCGCGGCCGGAGCGGTGACGGCAGCCAGGGATTCCTTCAGCGCGGCGGGCTGAACCTCACCGCTGGCAGCGCCGGCGGCGGTGAAGATGGAACCGAAGACGCCGACAGCGAGGGCGGCAGCGCCGACGGTGCGAGCAGTGGCAACTGCCTTGCTACGTCTGGCAGGGTCACTCAGAGCAGTCATAACATTCATGGGCATGGCGAATTTGGATTCCTGTTCGGTTTCGGGCTCGCAGGCCTGAAGAAGGCAGCAGCGCACGATCACGCGGGCGTCTCATGACACTCACCCGCACGCTGCGGTCTGTTGTGGTTGCTGTTGTGAAACCCGTTATGGGTCAATGGAATTGGCGCCCTACAGAGAGGACCTCGGAGACGATCACGGCCTTGGGGCCGCGGGCCTCACAGCACTGGCGTGGTGATCACGTTTCGCATATGTGTTCACATCTCCTTGCGCCATTCAGACTTTTGGTCTGTTTCCGACAAGGTCACAGCTTGATTGCGTAAGGTGAACACAGCCTGAATCAAAAGTTAACAGCGAGTGAATCGGCTCGAGAGACAGCCCCTGGACCTGCATCAATACAAGCGCTGACCTGGTGATTCAATTGAAACCGCTAAGTGTTTCAGATCACAGAACAATTTCGACCCGAGATCGCGATATACCGATAATTGACACCTTTTGCGGCGGTTTATCGGCGTTTCACATTGCTTTGGTAACGCTTCAGCTAACCACTTGAGTTATCTCAAATCACACACGTCACATTTGTCACGCGAGATCACGTCAGATAAAGACCCGGCAACGGTGCATACACCCGATCAGGGTCTGACCATGGCATCCATCCGGGTCACCGAGGTGCTCGCGGCCGTCGGCTGCACCAGTCGGGCATCGGAGAACGCCGACGCCTACTTCGACGACATCGCCTTCCAGCAGGCCTTCCACACCCTCGACCCGGGCGACCCGGCCGCCTTCGCCACCCAGCTGCGGTCCTTCGGCGCGTGGGCGCCTCGCGCCCAGCCCGCGCCGGCCCGGCGCTACGCCACCGAGGCGCCCGAGGGCGCGCCGTTCGCGGTCCGTTCGGTCTGCGAGGTCAGCCGGGCGCTGGGACCGCGCCTGGGGCTGCCCGAATCGGCCGTCCTGGCCCTCACCGAGGTCGAGGAACGCTGGGACGGACCGGGCGCCCCCGACCGGCTCCGCGGGGACCGGCTCTCGCTCGCGGGCCGCCGTGTGGGGCGTGCTCGATCAGGCGGACCTGCTGACCGCGGTGGTGAGCGCGGAACCGAGCCTGCCCACCGTGATCCGGCCCGAGGAACGCGACCACCTGTGCCGGTCGATGTCGGTGTTGGTGGACCTGAAAGGCCGCTACCTGCTGGGACATTCGGCCCATGTGACCGAAATCGCCTATGCGGCAGGCGAACTCACCGGCCTGTCCGGCGCCGAGCGAGCGAACCTGCGCGCCGCCGCCCTGCTGCACGACCTCGGCCGCGCCGCCGTCTCCAGTTCGATCTGGGATCACCCCGGCTCGGTCGGCCCCGGCGACTGGGAAAGGATTCGGCTGCACAGCTATTGGACCGATCGGGTGCTGCGCCGCTGCCCCGGCCTCACCGATCTGGCCGAGATCGCCGCCGGCCATCACGAGCGTCTCGACGGCAGCGGCTATCACGCGGCGTGCGCGTCCACGACCAGTCGGCGGCCGCCCGCCTGCTCGCGGCGGCCGACGTGTTCGCCGCCATGACCGAACCGCGCCCGCACCGGCCCGCCCACAAACCCGGCGAGGCCGCCGCCCACCTGTCCGCCGAGGCCGCCGCCGGGCGACTGGACCGCGACGCCTGCGCGGCCGTGGTGGAGGCGGCCGGGCTGCGACCGCCGCGCGCCGAATACCCGTGCGGGCTCACCGAGCGCGAGGTCGGCGTGCTGCGCCTGGCCGCCCGCGGGCTCTCCAACCGATTGATCGCCGCCGAACTGGTGGTCTCCGAACGCACGGTGGGCCACCATCTGGCCCACATCTATGACAAGACCGGCCGCCGCACCCGCGCCGGGGCAGCGGTCTTCGCCATGGAGCACGGGCTGCTGCCCGGATAGCGGCGAGATAGGTCGATCGACCGATGTTGGCGAGGTGCGTCCGGCCGAGTCACCCGCCTGCGCACCTACGGCGACACCGCCAAGCTCATCGCCGCGCACGCCGGTGAGAGCGCCTCGTAACGAGCAACTGAGTCGAGATGTCCTCGCAGGCAGCCGCTTTCACTGCTCCGGACAGCGCACCGCCCGCCGGAACATCGGTTCCGGCGGGCGGTGGCAGCTTACGGACGAACTGCTACACGAGTCCGTCGGTGCTCAGGAAGCCGAGCAGGTCGTGGCGGGTGATGACGCCGACCGGCTTGCCGTCCTCGACGACCATCAGGGCGTCGGTGCTCTCGAGCAGCTTGGTCGCGGCCGAGACCAGTTCGCCCGCACCGATCAGCGGGAAGGCCGGGCTCATGTGCATCGAGACCGGGTCGGTGAGCTTGGCGCGGCCCTCGAAGACGGCCGAGAGCAGATCGCGCTCGGTGACCGAGCCCGCGACCTCGCCGGCCATCACCGGCGGCTCGGCGCCGACGACCGGCATCTGGGAGACGCCGTACTCGCGCAGGATCTCGATGGCGTCGCGCAGGGTCTCCTGCGGGTGGGTGTGCACCAGGTCGGGCAGCTCACCGGACTTGCCGCGCAGCACATCTCCGACGTGCACCTCGCCGCCGGTGGTGCCGTCCAGGCGCGAGCGCAGGAAGCCGTAGGAGCTCATCCACTGGTCGTTGAAGATCTTGGACAGGTAGCCGCGGCCGCCGTCGGGCAGCAGCACGACCACCACGGCGTCCGGGTCGCGCTCGGCGACCTTGAGCGCCGCGACCACGGCCATGCCGCAGGAGCCGCCGACCAGCAGGCCCTCCTCGCGGGCCAGGCGGCGGGTCATCTCGAAAGAGTCGGCGTCGGAGACGGCGATGATCTCGTCCGGGATGGCCGGGTCGTAGGCGGTGGGCCAGAAGTCCTCGCCGACACCCTCGACCAGGTACGGGCGGCCGGTGCCGCCGGAGTAGACCGAGCCCTCCGGGTCGGCGCCGACGATCTTGACCTTGCCGCCGGAGATCTCCTTGAGGTACCGGCCGGTGCCGGTGATGGTGCCGCCGGTACCGACGCCCGCCACGAAGTGGGTGATCTTGCCCTCGGTGTCGCGCCAGATCTCGGGACCGGTGGTCTCGTAGTGCGATTCCGGGCCGCCCGGGTTGGAGTACTGGTCCGGCTTCCACGCGCCCGGGATCTCCCGGACGAGGCGGTCGGAGACGTTGTAGTAGCTGTCGGGGTCCTCGGGCGCGACCGCGGTCGGGCAGACCACGACCTCGGCGCCGTAGGCGCGCAGCACGTTGCGCTTGTCCTCGCTGACCTTGTCCGGGCAGACGAACACGGTCTTGTAGCCGCGCTGCTGCGCGACCAGGGCCAGGCCCACACCGGTATTGCCGGAGGTCGGTTCGACGATCGTGCCGCCGGGCTTCAGCAGCCCGGCCTTCTCGGCGGCGTCGATCATCTTGACGGCGATGCGGTCCTTCGAGCTGCCGCCCGGGTTCAGGTACTCGACCTTCGCCGCCACCAGTCCCGAGTTCGGCCCCACCACGGAGTTCAACCGGACGAGCGGGGTGTTTCCGATCAGATCGACGACATGGTTAGCGATGCGCATACCCCTCATCGTTGCAGAAAGGAGATGCGCGCCTTCGCGCACGTCGGCGATATCACGGTTGCCGGAAATTACGATCGGCCCATGAGGATGCCGACGAGCGTGCTTGCCGCCTCCCTGCTGACCACGTCGGTCAGCCTCACCATGATCATCTCCGCGGCCCCCGCCGAGGCCGCGGTGATCGAATTTCCGCAGGTCCCGAGCTTCTATCACGATGCCATGCTGTGCGGCGGCAACCTGCGATCGTGGGCCGAGACCGACCCGCGGTGGCCGGGCCGGGCCATCCTGAACGTGCAGGCGCTGCCGGTCGCCGGGTTCGATCCGGGCGAGTACAGCTTCGCGCCCATGTGTGAGACCACCGCCACCGTCGCCTGGCGCAACATGAACACCGGGGCCGCCGGCGAATATCGAGTTCCCGTGCTGGCCGGGTTCTACGGCAGTGAGCACTACGCGTTGTTCCAGGACACCGGGCCCGGCCACATCGTGGTGACGGTCTACACGGACATGGCGAACATCCCGTCCCACAGCGCCTTCGACGTGCCCGCTTGAGCCCTGCGCACCGGCCCGTGAGCGATATCCCACAGTTCAGTGGATGGGATACCGGCATACCGGATGTTTGAGCAGAAACACACCCGTCGTAAATTCGAAGAGGATCACCCCAGCAAAAAAGGAGTCCTCATGGCTGAGGCCGTCATCGTTTCGTACGCCCGCTCGCCGATCGGCCGCGCCGGCAAGGGTTCTCTGGTGAGCATGCGACCGGACGATCTGGCCGCGCAGATGGTGCAGGCCGCCCTGGACAAGGTTCCGGGCCTGGACGTGAGCGATGTCAACGACCTGCTGCTGGGCTGCGGCCAGCCCGCCGGTTACGCCGGTTTCAACATCGCGCGCTCGGTCGCCGTGCAGCTCGGCTACGACTCCCTGCCGGGCGTCACCGTCAACCGCTACTGCTCCTCCTCGCTGATGACCACCCGCATGGCGTTCCACGCCATCAAGGCGGGCGAGGGCGACGTGTTCATCTCCGGCGGTGTCGAGACCGTCTCCAACTTCCCGAAGGGCACCGCGGACGGCTGGCCGGAGAGCCACAACCCGCGCTTCGCCGACGCCGAGGCCCGCACCGCGGCCACCAAGGCCTCCAACGCCACCTGGACCGACCCGCGCGCCGAGGGCCTGCTGCCCGACGTGTACATCGCGATGGGTGAGACCGCGGAGAACGTCGCCACCTTCACCGGCATCTCCCGCGAGGACCAGGACCACTGGGGCGTGCGTTCGCAGAACCGCGCCGAGGAGGCCATCAAGGCCGGCTTCTTCGAGCGTGAGATCACCCCGGTGACCCTGCCCGACGGCACCATCGTCACCACCGACGACGGCCCGCGCGCCGGCACCTCCTACGAGAAGATCTCGCAGCTGAAGCCGGTCTTCCGCGAGAACGGCACCATCACCGCCGGTAACGCCTGTCCGCTGAACGACGGTGCGGCCGCGCTGGTCATCATGTCCGACACCAAGGCCAAGGCGCTGGGCCTGACCCCGCTGGCCCGCGTCGTGGCCACCGGCGTCTCCGGTCTGTCGCCCGAGGTCATGGGTCTGGGTCCGATCGAGGCCGTGCGCAACACCCTGAAGAACGCGAACATGACCATCAACGACCTCGACCTGTACGAGATCAACGAGGCCTTCGCCGTTCAGGTGCTGGGTTCGGCTCGCGAGCTGAACATGGACGTGGACAAGCTGAACGTGTCCGGTGGCGCCATCGCCCTGGGCCACCCGTTCGGTATGACCGGCGCCCGCATCACCGCGACCCTCATCAACAACCTGCAGACCCACGACAAGCAGTTCGGTCTGGAGACCATGTGCGTCGGTGGCGGCCAGGGTATGGCGATGATCATCGAGCGCCTCAGCTGAGACGCTGAACAGCTAGTCCGGGCCGCCCGACCTTTCGTAGGTCGGGCGGGCCGACTCGTTCGAGGGGTGTGGGGCCGAGGCCGCACGCCCCCTCGTCATTACCCGGCAGGTAATCGACTTCGTTCCGGGCAGGCGGAAACATCAAGGGCAACACAGCAATCCGATCGAGGGAGCTCGAAATGCCCGGTTACGCCATCGCCAATCTGTGGGACGTGGACCTCAACGCCGAGATCGTGGAATACCTGGAGCGCATCGACGCCACGCTGGAACCATTCGGCGGCAAGTTCCTCGTCCACGGCGGCACCCAGCAGGTCATCGAGGGCCCGGCGAGCGCGATCGCCATCGTCATCGAATTCCCGGACCACCAGGCCGTTCTCGACTGGTACGAGTCGGCCGCCTACCAGGCGATCCTGCCGCTGCGCGTGCGGAACTGCTCCAGCATCGCGATCCTCGCCGACGACTGCGGCGCGGATCACGTCGCCACCGACGTGCTGAAGGAGGTGGTGACCAACGAGTGAAGCTGCTCTCAGGCTTGGCTACACAGCAGTGGGCGGGCACCGGATTCCCGATGCCCGCCCACTCGCGTATTCAGCTGGGTGTCAGCCCTTCCCGGACTACCGGTCCTGGAAGTAGCTCAGCAGCCGCAGGATCTCGAGGTACAGCCAGACCAGAGTGACGGTCAGGCCGAAGGCCACGCCCCAGGCCGCCTTCTCCGGAGCCTGGGCCCGGATGAGCTGGTCGGCGGCGTCGAAGTCGAGCAGGAAGCTGAAGGCCGCGACACCGATGACGACGAGGCTGAAGACGATGGCCAGCGGGCCGCCATCACGCAGGCCGAAGCCGCCCGAGGTGAAGAAGCCGGCGACCAGGTTGCCGAGCATGAGCACCAGGATGCCGATCATGGCGCCGACGATCATGCGGGTGAAGCGCGGGGTGACGCGGATCGCGCCGGTCTTGTAGACCACGAGCATGCCGAAGAACACGCCGAAGGTGCCGAGCACCGCCTGCGCGATCAGGCCGGAGCCGCCGACGCCACCGAACTGCACATTGGTGAACAGGAACGAGAACGAGCCCAGCAGCAGGCCTTCCAGCGCCGCGTAGCTGAGCACCAGCGCCGGGTTGTCCTGCTTGCGGCCGAAGGTCATGATCATGGCGAGCGCGAAGCCGCCCAGACCGCCGACGAGCAGGAACAGCATGGCGAGGCCGTGGTTGGCCGAGGTGAGCGCGTAGGACAGGATCGCCGTCAGGGTGACCACGCCGAGGGTGATGCCGGTCTTCTGCACGACATCGTCGATGGTCATCGGGCGGGTGGTGGGTACGGCCGGCTGGTAGGGCTGCTGGTAGCCGCCCGGGTACTGCGGAGGCTGCTGGCCGTACGGGTTGGCGGTGTACTGTCCGGCTCCAGGTGCCGAGCCGAAGCCGGCGTAGCCGCCCTGCTGCGGCTGCAAGTTCCGGAAGACCGGGTTGGATGTGGAGCGCATTTCCGTGCGTCCCTTTCTGGAGTCGCGGCTCACGTCGGTCGTGGCCATTGAAGCTACTCGTCCAACGCGTGGTGGGGGTCCGGAGTTCCCGAACCCCAACAGATCGGACTAAACGGACTTTACCTTAGCTTTACCGAGGGTGCCGTCGATCAGGCCCGGTCAGCCCAGCTGACTCATCACCCGGGTGGCGATGAGCTCCAGGTGATCCAGATCCGACAGATCCAGCGTCTGCAGGTACACCCGGCTGGTCCCGGCGATCTCCGCGTAGCGGCCGATCTCGTCGACCACCTCGTCCGGACTGCCCGCCAGACCGTTGGCCTTCAGCTCGTCGACCTCGCGGCCGATGGCGGCCGCGCGCCGCGCCACCTCGGCGTCGGTCGCGCCGACGCAGGCGACCAGCGCATTGGAGAAGGTGATCTCCAGGGGGTCGCGGCCGATGTCCTTGGCCGCCTTGCGGACCCGCTCGAACTGCTCGGCACTGGCCTCGGGCGACTGGAAGGGCACGTTGAATTCGGTGGCGTACCGCGCGGCCAGCCGCGGCGTGCGCTTGGCGCCCATGCCGCCGATGATGACCGGGATGCGCGACTGCACCGGCTTGGGCAGTGCCGGGGAATCGGTCAGCGTGTAGTGCTCGCCCGCGAAGGAGAAGGTCTCCCCCACCGGCGTCGACCACAGCCCGGTGACTATGGCCAGCTGCTCTTCGAAGCGCGGGAACTTCGCGGCCGGGAACGGGATGCCGTAGGCGGCGTGCTCGGCCTCGAACCAGCCCGCGCCGAAACCGAATTCGACGCGCCCCTCGGACATGGCGTCGACCTGGGCCACCTCGATGGCGAGCACGCCCGGGTGCCGGAAGGTCGCGGAGGTGACCAGGGTGCCCAGACGGATGCGACTGGTCTCGCGGGCCAGCCCGGCCAGGGTGATCCAGGCGTCGGTGGGGCCGGGCAGACCGTCCGCGTCGCCCATCTTCAGATAGTGGTCGGAGCGGAAGAAGGCGTCGTAGCCGAGGTCCTCGGCGGCCTTGGCGACCGTGCGCAGGGTGTCGTAGGACGCGCCCTGCTGGGGTTCGGTGAAGACTCGAAGATCGATACGTCCCATGAACCCTATTGTTCGGCTTCGCGCAGACCGCACACCGACCGGGTCACAGTGAATTTGCGATTGCGGCCCATCACATCGGTTTTCCCGACCATGCGCTCCATGACGCTGCGGTAGTTGAGGTGCGTGTTGTAGACCGTCCAGAGCTCGCCGCCGGGGCGCAGTACGCGGCCGGTCTGCTGGAACATCTTGATGGCCGAGCCGGTGTGCACGGCCGCCCCGATGTGGAAGGGCGGATTGCACAGCACCAGATCGGCGCTGTTGTCGGGAGCGCTGGACATGGCGTCGTCGCGCAGCACGGTGACCCGGTCGGCGACGCTGTTGGCGGCGACGGTGGCGCGGGTGGAGGCGATGGCGGCGGCCGACTGATCGGTCGCGGTGACCCGGATGCCGGGGCGGGCCTTGGCCAGGGCGACCGCGAGAATGCCGGTGCCGCAACCCAGATCGATGGCGTCGCGGGCGTCGGGCTTCATCCGCCGCAGGTGGTCGAGCAGGAAGCGGGTGCCGATGTCCAGGCGCGGGCCGGAGAAGGCGGCGCCGTGGGCGACCACCTCCAGATCCTGCTCGTCGAGGCGGTTGCGCACCGGGAAGCGGGGCTCGCCAACGGGTTTGGGCTCGGCGGCGAGCAGGATGCGGGATTTCTGGCGGCCGCGGCTGGCGCGCACCGAGCCGAAGGATTCGGCCAGCACCTCGTTCATGGCCGTGGTCAGGTACTTGTCGCGACCGCCGGCGAAGACCTCCACCTCGGGCAGCGCGAAACGCGCGATGGCTTCGGCGGTCTCGGCCAGACCGGACAGCGCGCGCGGCAGCCGCCACAGCACCACGCGCACATCGGAGAGGAGGGCCTCGCCCAATTCCCGCGTCGAATAACGATCGGAGAGACCGACAATTCGGGCATTGTTGGCGAGGGCTAATTCACCGGTGAGCAAATCCTGATGCACGCGCACGCCGCGCAGGTCGTGCGCCGCGATCGCGCCGAGGGTCAACGCCCCGTATCCGTCGTCGATGACCGCTACCCGATGGTCTCCCGCGGCGGCCAGCGAATCAGCGGCGACATCGAGCATGAGCCGGTCAGCGGCATCGACCGCGTACAGGTTCACCGCTTCGACATCCGGATACCGCCGCAGCCGGCGCAATACGTCCTCGACCTCAACCACACCTACAGTGTGCTGGATCATTGCCGGGCTATTCCATTCGGCACGGTCGGTGGCCTTTTTGCGTTTATTGCCGACCGCCCGGCGCAATTCTGCGATACCGCAAAAAGCATGTCGATCTTCGTCACGCCGAATGGGTTTCCGGATCGGCCGCACGACCGCGGGGCATGACGGCGGCCGCCCCGATCATGACCACCGCGCTGGCCGCGACGCCTACGAAGACCAGATGCACCGCCGGTGCCAGATCGGCTGCCGCCGGATGGTCGACGCCGCCGAGCCGCGCATTGACCACCGCGCCGAATACGGCCACCCCGACCGCGCTGCCCAGCGAGCGCGCGAACATGTTGGTGGCGGTCACCACTCCGCGCTCGGACCATTCGCTCTCGGACTGCGCCGCGATCAGGGTCGGCGTGGCCACCAGGCCCATCCCGGTTCCGACGATGAAACAGCCGACCGCCAGTTGCAACAGGCCGGAACCGGCGTCCACCAGCAGCAGCGACGCCGCGCCCACGGTGGCGAGCACGGTGCCGATCAGCGCCGTCGACCGGAAACCGATGCGCAGGTACACCTTCCCCGCCTGCGAGGCTGCCAGCGGCCAGCCCAGCGTGAGCGCACCAACGGTGAGTCCGGCGACCAGCGCCCCGGTGCCCAGCACGCCCTGCGCGAAGGTCGGCACATACGAGGTGAGACCCAGCAGGATCGCGCCGACCATCAACGAGACCAGGCTGCTGGCCACCACCACGCGCCGGGTGAAAACCCACAGCGGCAGAATCGGATTCGCGGCCCGCCGTTCCACCAGCGCGAACGCCACCAGGATCACCGCGCCGCCGCCGAACAGCCCCAGACTCGACGCCGAGCCCCAGGCCCACGCCTGCCCGCCCTCGAGCAGGGCCAGAATCAGCGCGCCCGCGCCGACGGTCAGTAGTCCGGCCCCGAGGTAGTCGATCCGATGACGCTGTCGCGGAGCGCTTTCGGTGAACTTCCGCAGGATCATCCAACCGGCCACGGCCGCCAGCGGCAGGTTGACCAGGAAGATCCACCGCCAGCTGACGTACTCCGAGAACACCCCGCCCAGCAGCGGTCCCACCACCGACGAGGTCGCCCACACGCTGGCCAGGTACGCCTGCACCTTGGCCCGCTCCTGCACGGTGTAGACGTCACCGGCGATGGTCATCGCGATCGGGCTGACCGCTCCGGCGCCGATGCCCTGCACCGCACGGAACACGATCAGCCCGAGCATGCTGGTGGCGAGCCCGCACAACAGCGACCCGAGCGCGAACACCGCGATGCCGAACAGCATCACCGGTTTCCGCCCGACCATGTCGGCGAGCTTGCCGTAGATCGGGACGGTCACCGCCTGCGCCAGCAGATAGATACTGAAAAGCCAAGGGAACTGCGCGAACCCGCCGAGCTGATCGGTGATGGTGAGCACCGCGGTCGCGATGACGGTGGAGTCCAGGGCCACCAGCGAGGTCGACAACATGAGCGCCGCGAGGATCGGCCCCCGCTCCGACCGCAACCCGACAGCCGACTTCACATCCGTAGCCGTCACCGGCAACCCCTCTCCGCAACCCAACTCACCATGGAGTCGAACGCGTCGCCCGGGCGGCTATTCCCGCGCGCTCCCCGCCACCCGCGTTGAGGGGCCCGGCCACAGGCCGGAGGCTACGAGACGGCGGCCTCCACCCCGCCGTGCCCGGCCGCCGGGAGGCTTCCGGTGGACAGCTGCCCCAGGATGTTGTTCAACAGGCTGGAGATCGACACGTTGGATGAGCCCATGGCGGGAACCTTCTCTCTTCGGGCGGCATTCCGTTCCCACCGCGGAATCCTGGTCCGAAGCACAGGTGTTCACATGCCCCTGTTTCTGGGGGCATGACTCGGCCGGCCGCCGTCACTCTTCGGCGGCGCGCCGTTCCCACCGCCGAATCTTCGTCCGCTCCAGGCGTGTCCGCATGACCCGGATTCCGTGGGCTCTGGAACCATGCGCGGTCAGAGCGAGGCGGATAGGTCTCGCAGGACCGGCAGGCTGACCGAGCCGGCGCTCAGGATCTTGTCGTGGAAAGCCTTGATATCGAAGGCGTTTCCGAGGCGTTCGGCGACCTGGGCGCGCTGGCGGCGGATTTCGAGCTGGCCGACCTTGTAGGCGACGGCCTGGGCGGGCATGGCGATGTAGCGGTCGATCTCGACGCGGATCTCCTCGACGCCGACCGGGGCGTTGGCGACCATGAAATCGATGGCCTGCTGCCGGGTCCAGCCCTTGGCGTGCAGGCCGGTGTCGACGACCAGACGGCAGGAGCGCCACGAGTCGGCGGCGAGCATGCCGATGCGGGTGAGGTCGTCCGGGTACAGACCCATCTCGTCGGCGAGGCGCTCGGTATAGAGGGCCCAGCCTTCGACGAACGCGGTGTTGGAGAACGACATCCGCTGGAAGGACGGGAGGTGGTCGAGCTCGTTGGCGATGGTGAGCTGGAGGTGATGGCCTGGAATCGCCTCGTGGTAGGCGACCGCGGCGGTCTCGTAGCGGTTGCGGGTCTGGGGTTCGCGCAGGTTGACGTAGTACGCGCCGGGCCGGGAACCGTCGGCGGCGGGCGGGAAGTAGTAGGCGGCGGGAGCGTCGGCGGCCAGGAAGTCGGGGACCGGCAGAATGTCGCAGGACTCGCGCGGCAGCCGGCCGAACCAGTTCGGCATTTCGGCTTCGGCCGCGGCCAGGCAGGCCCGGGCGTCGGCCATGATGTCGGCCGCGTCCTGATAGCGCAGGGCGGTGTCCGACCGCAGCCGGGCGAAGATGGCCGTCTGGTCGGTGAGACCGAACGCGCGGCCGCCGATCTCCTCGTATTCGGCGCGGAGCCCGGCCAATTCGTCCAGGCCGAGCTGATGGATCTCCTCCGCGCCGAGATCGGGCAGCGTGGTGTGGCGGCGGAGCAGGCGGCGGTAGATGTCCGCGCCGTCGTCGCCGAGCCAGCACAGGCCGGGCCGTTCGTCGGGGCGGGCGGCCGGACGCAGTTCGGTGGCCAGCACCCCGCGGTAGGCGGCGAAGGCGGGGCGGATGACCTCGCGGGCGACCTCGGTCAGCTCGGCGCGCCAGGCGGTTTCACCGTCCCAGCCCGACGGGCCGGCCAGGGTGACGAACGGGTCGTCGGCCAGGTCGGCGGACAGGTAGCCGTCGAGCTGATTGAGCGAGCGCTCGATGGTGATGTGCGCGGGCGTGCGGCCCGCGGTGAGCCCGGCCCGGAACCGCTCCACGGCCTGCGCCATCAGCGTGCCGAACTGCCGGTAGCGCTCGACCAGTTGCAGCGCGTTCTCCGGCGCGGGCGCGTTCACCTGCGGAGCCATGGTCAGCATCGCGGAGTGCACGCCGTTCATCTGATCGGAGGCCATCTCGACAGGCCGACACTCCAGATACGAGACCGCCGAGGCCAATTCGGTGCGCAGCAGGCTGCGGGTGGTGCGATCCTCCTCGCTCAGCCGCCCCGCGTCGAGCGCGTCCACGTCGGCGAGCAGACCCCGCCAGGTACCGAGTAGGCGCTCTTCCGCCCCGGCGGACAGATCCTCGATCCGATCGTCGAATCGCCTGTCCCCCAACAGGGTCGCCTCACTGGGCGCGGACTCCAGCATGGCGTCCCAGTACCGGTCGGCGAGTGCGATGAGCTCCTTGTGCGCGTCCATGCCGACCATCATGCCCGCGGTCGCCGCCCCTCCGGGCGCGCACCGAAACTTCGCACCCTCAGCGGCGGGGCGGCACCGGAATGCGCATCAGATCCTCGGCGATGACGATCTCGCCGTCGAAATGGGCTCGGGCATCGGCCAAATGCTGGTCGAGGGTGCGGTAGCGCTGGGAGTAGTGGGTGAGCACCAGGGTGCGCACCCCGGCCCGGGCCGCGACCTGCGCCGCCTGGCCCGCGGTGAGGTGGCCGTATTCGACGGCCAGTTTCTCGTCGGTGTCGGTGAAGGTGGCCTCGATGACGAGCATGTCCACGCCGCGCGCCAGGTCGTGGACGCCGTCGCAGAGCCGGGTGTCCATGACGAACGCGAAACTCTGTCCCGGCCGCGCCTCGCTCACCTCGTCGAGGGTGACGGTGCGCCCGCCGATCTCGACCGCGCCGCGCCGCTGCAGTTCGCCGACGACCGGCCCCGATATTCCCAGTTCCCGCAGCCGTTCGGGAATGAACCGCAGGCTGTCGGGCTCGTCCAGGCGGTAGCCGAAGGCCTCCACCGAATGGGAGAGCCGGGCCGCCCGCAGGGTGAATCCGGCTCCCGGCGGCGGTAGTTCGCCGGCGTCGGTGATCGGATGCGGATGCAGTTCGACCTGCCGGTTGTGCGCGGAGGAGTCCACGAGCCGCTCGTAGAACACCTCGCCCGAGGCCGGGAAGTAGATGTCCACCGGATGCAGCGCGCCGTCGAGGCTGATCCGGCCCAGTACGCCGGGCAGCCCGAAGCAGTGATCGCCGTGGAAGTGGGTGACGCAGATGCGGGTGATCCCGCTGGCGGCCACGCCCGCGAAGCTCATCTGCCGCTGGGTGCCCTCCCCCGGGTCGAACAGCAGTCCCTCGCGGTCCCAGCGCAACAGGTAGCCGTTGTGGTTGCGCTGCTTGGTCGGTACTTGACTGGCTGTCCCGAGGATGACCAGTTCGCGCTGTGACACGGCCGCCAGGCTACCGGCCGCCCCCGTGATCCACGCGGCGGCGAGCCCGGCGCGTCCGGCATCTATACCGACAGGGGGTATCTCGTCAGTGGGTAGTATGTCCGGGTGGTCGAGCAACGGTCCCCCGGCACCCGGTATCTCCGGGCCTTCGGGCTGCTCGCACTGCTGGCCGGTCTGGTGGCCATGCACGCCCTGGTCCTGGGCATGAGCCATGACGGTATGGATCACGACTCCGGTTCGGCGATGAGCGCACCGGCCGTCATGGCCGAGCACGACGCGCTGCTGCCCGTGGCGGCCGTGCCGGTCGCCATGTCCATGGACCGGGCCATGTCCGTGCCGGGCTGCGGCGGCGACTGCGGCAATGGTCACGCCGGAATGCACGGTTGTCTGTTCGTCCTCGCGACACTGCTGCTCGGACTCGGTCTGGCCCTGCTGGCCTGGGTCGGCATCGAACGCCGCGGCAGCCTCGTCTCGGCACCGCGCCACCCGAGCGCGCATCACGCCCGTCCACCCCCGTGGACGGTTCTCTCCCTGGCCGACCTGGCGATTCTGCGGATCTGATGGGCCGCCGCGCCGCGTTACCCCACGCGGACGCGGATTTCGGCATGCCCATTTCCCCGATCGCTCACCAAACCCCAAGGAGTTCAACCATGTTCAGCACGCGTATCAAGCTTGCCCTGATCGCCGGCACCGCCGCCACCGCCCTGATCGCGGCCGGCTGTAGCAGCAACGACAACAACAGTTCGAAGGCCACGACCACGACGGCGGCCATGGATCACGGCGCCATGCCCGGCATGGATCACGGCAAGACCAGCACCTCTGCGCAGGCGGCCACCCGCAGCGACTTCGACGATGCCGATGTGGCCTTCCTGCAAGGGATGTACCCGCATCACGCGCAGGCGGTGGAGATGGCGAAGCTGGTCCCGACCCGCTCGCAGAACCAGCAGTTGATCACCCTGGCCAAGGCCGTGGAGCAGGCGCAGTCGCCGGAGATGCAGCAGATCACCACGCTGCTGCAGAGTTTCGGCAAGCCCGCCCCGTCCGCCGATATGGGCGGCCACGCGGGCATGGACGGCATGATGACCAAGGATCAGATGACGAAGCTGGAGGGCCTGTCGGGCGCCGAGTTCGACAAGCTGTGGATGCAGATGATGATCGAGCACCACAAGGGCGCGATCACTATGTCGAACACCGAACTGGCGCAGGGCTCCAACGCCGAGTCCAAGGCCATGGCGCAGGCCATCATCACCGCGCAGCAGCAGGAGATCGATCAGATGAACACCATGCTGGCGCAGGGCTGATCGCGAAACGCGAACGGGTGCGCCGGTTTCCGGCGCACCCGGTTTCCCCAGGGGGTGCGGAGGCGAATCCCCTGAGAGTCACATGGCGCGTTCTAGCTGCCGATGACCGCGTTCATGATGGTTCCGGCACTGGTGGCGGTCGCGCCGCCGATCATGGCTCCGGCCACCATCTTCGGCGACTCGAGACCACCGCCGCTCCACTTCTCCCACGCGAACCGGCCGCCGCCGTAGGTGATGGCGGTGACGCCGGAAAGCATGGTGAACCAGGTGAAGTAGCGGACCAGCTTCATCAGCTTGTCCGCCACCGGCGGGGTCTCCGGGGTGGGGTTGCCGATCTGCGCGACAACCGTGGTGTAAGCGTCATGCACGGCGAGGAGCATGCTCACGATCGGTTCCTCTCGGGATGCTGTGACGGTGCTGATGGGCGGAACTTGTGGCACAACTCTCACTATTCAGAGCAATTGAACCGCATTCCATGAGGTGACGTGCGGACGACACACCACCAGCACCGAACCTGAGCACCCGATCAGCTACCGGATTTCGACTCCGCTGTGTTGAGCAGAGAGTGCCGGCGCCCGTAGGCGAAGTACACGACCATGCCGAGCGCCATCCAGATGACGAATCGCAGCCAGGTCTCCACCGACAGGTTGAACATCAGCCAGGCGCAGGCGATCACCGACAGGATCGGGATGAACGGCACCCACGGCACCGTGAACCCGCGCGGCAGATCCGGGCGGGTGCGGCGCAGCACGACCACGCCGATGGACACCAGCACGAACGCGAACAGCGTGCCGATATTGACCATTTCCTCGAGCGTGCCGAAGTCCACGAACCCGGCCAGTACCGCGCAGATGACGCCGACGATGGCGGTGATCCGCACCGGGGTGCCCTTGGGGCCGGTGTGGGCGAGCTTGCGCGGCATCAGTCCGTCGCGGGCCATGGCGAACAGCACGCGGGTCTGGCCCAGGAAGAGCACCATGACGACGGTGGTCAGACCGGCCAGCGCGCCGATGGAGATGATGTTCTTGGCCCAGGTGACGCCGTGGATGGCGAAAGCCGTTGCGAGCGTGGCGTCGTTGCCCTGCAGGTCCTTGTAGGACACCATGCCGGTGAGCACCAGCGACACCGCCACGTAGAGCACGGTCACGATGGCGAGCGAGCCGAGGATGCCGCGCGGCACATTGCGCTTGGGGTCCTTGGTCTCCTCGGCGGCGGTGGCGACCACGTCGAAGCCGATGAAGGCGAAGAACACGATGGAGGCGGCGGCGAGCAGGCCGTACCAGCCGAAGTGGCTGTTGCCGCCGCCGGTGACCAGCTGGAACAGGGTCTGGTGGATCTTGCTCGCGCCGGAGTCGGCGTTGGGCACCGATTCGGGGATGAACGGCTTCAGGTTCGAGGCCTTGAAGTAGGTGGCGCCGACCACGACCACCAGCGCGATGACGGCGAGCTTGATGGCGACCGCGACCGCGGACACCCGCGAGGACAGTTTGGTGCCCATGGCCAGCAGCACGCCGAGGATGGCGATCAGCAGCACTGCGCCCCAGTCGAATTTGACCGAGCCGAAGTGCCAGATGGCCGACCGCCCGCCCATGACCGTGCCCAGGTACTGCGACCAGCCTTTGGCCACGACCGAGGTGCCGAGCGCGAATTCCAGGATCAGGTCCCAGCCGATGATCCAGGCGACGATCTCACCGAAGGTGGCGTAGGAGAAGGTGTACGCGCTGCCCGCGACCGGGACGGTGGAGGCGAACTCGGCGTAGCAGAGTGCGGCCAGGCCGCAGGCGACGGCGGCGAAGACGAAGGCCAGGGAGACGGCGGGCCCGGCCATGTTGCCGGCGGTACGCGCGGTGAGGGTGAAGATGCCCGCGCCGACCACGACCGCGACGCCGAAGACGGTGAGGTCCCAGGAGGTCAGGTCCTTGCGGAGTTTGGCGTCGGGATCATCGGTGTCGCGGATCGACTGTTCGACGGATTTGGTCCGGAACAGTCCGCCGCCGCGGCGGGCGGCGGGACCGGCAGCGTCTCGCGGGGAGTCCGATAGCGCCACTGTCTCTCCTAAATCTGGCTTCTCGGCAACAATGCAGTTCTCACCGTTCGTCCACCGCGGAGCCCCTGGTCGGTGCGCCTTCGCTGGTGGCCGGAGTTGTCGGCGTCACACGGAACCGTATCACCAGCTGGTACGTACCAGTTCAGCAACGGACTGGACAACGACAAGTTCCGAGCGAGCCGTCGCGGCGCCACGCCGAGGACCGTCGGGTCGGATTACTGTTTCGGTATGGGTTTCGGGGGGCAGGCCATGGGCGGTGATCCCGACGCGCTGGATCGGGTGCTCGCCGCTGCCCGCGGTGTCCGGGTCCGTGAGATGCCGGGCGACGCGCCGACGCTGCTGGAGGAGCGCGACCCGGTTGCCGTGCGAGCGCTGCGGGAGGCGTTGCGGGTCGCCGAACTGCCCGGCTTCGCGTGCATGTGCTGGAGTGATGTCACCCTGGATTTCTTCGACGCCGACGAGCGCCCCCTCACCGCGGTCACCCTGCATCACGGGTCGACGATCCGCTGGCCCGGCTGGCCGCAGGACGCGCTGCTGGCCGACGGCGTCCGCCCGCTGGAGTGGCTGGCGGTGCGCGGAGTCCCGGTGCCGCTGCGCGAGTTCCGCGCCGCCGAGCAGCGCCGCGCCGAGGGCGACCGCATCGCCCGCCGCTGGGTGGCCGAGATCCCCGAACCTCTGATCCCGTTCGCCGGCCTCTTCCTGCACACATCCGTCGCGGGCGGCGGCCTGACCGAACCGCAACTGGAGGAGATCCGCTCCCTGCTCCTGGTCGCGTACCCCGATCCCGTCGATCGCATCCTGCGCCTGTGCACCTGGTACGCCGGCGGCACCGGCGCCTACACGGGACACCCCGCGCACGAACGCATTCCGGCCCAGTTCCTGATGCTCGAGGCCCGAACCGATTTCGCCGCCGCGGTGGAGTTGGCCGACGCGGCCGCCACCGCGGGCGCGGTCCGCTACCTACTCAGCTGGGACACCCGAAAACGCCTGTCCCACCTGCTGTCCGCGCTCTCCCCCGCCGCCCGCCGCAAGATCCTGGCCCACGCCCGCGACCCCGAATCCCGCCGCTGGCTGCAACACCGGATCACCGGTTTGCAATAGCCGATCAGCCGACCGGGCTCGTGCGCAGCAACTGCTCGCCGCAGAAGCGCCGCACCACTTCTTCAGCACTGAATTCGGACTCCGGAACTCCCTTTTCGTCATCGACGCGGCAGGTGCTGCGGCCGTCCTTGTCGAAGGTCTGGATGATCTCGGCGACGAATACCAGCTTGGATCCGACGAACTTCTGGAACTCGATGTACTTGTCCGCGGGGCCGCTCTTCGACATCGCGGCGATGTAGCCGCTCGCCGTGCGGTCGACTCCGATACCGAAAACCTTTCCGGCCTCGACGAATTCGAGCTTGTCGGCTTTGGGACGGAAGACGACGTAGGTGGAGTTGCCGACGATCGCGGTGGATACGGGCACGATCAGCTCATCCCGGCCGTCGACGTCCAGATCGGCCAGGTAGGGCTCTGCGGGAATCTCGGTATCGCGGACGTCGAGGGTCTGGAGCACCTTTCCATCACTTCCGGTGACATCGATGGCCGTCCAGGGATTGCCGCCGTGTCCGGCCTTGTGCCGCACGATGAACGACAGCGCCGCGCTGTCCCGAGAGCTCAGGCGGCAGTCCGGGAGCGGATCGTGCGGCGTCGCGCCCGCCCCGGGGATGTCGCCGCACTTCGGCAAATCCGCCACGGCCACCTGTTTGGTCGAGGTCGTGGCCGGTTTGGTGGTCGTCTTCCCCACTGCCGGAGTCGAAGTCGACGCCGGCGCCTGCGAGTCCGCGGCGGTGTCGCCGGGCCCGCAGGCGGTCAGCAATGTACATGTCGTGATGGCCAGCAACGGCCAGAGCCTCCCCATGCCAAGGAGACTAGCCGGTCATGGGACCAGGACCGCGCGTCCCCGGATGTGTCCGGCGTCCAAGCGGCGCAAGGCTTCCGGGCCGTCGGTGAGGTCGAAGCGCTCGACTTCCAGGTGGATCTTGCCCGCCTGGGCGAGGGCCACGCAGGCGTGCAGGTCGCTGCGGGTGCCGCCCAGCGACTTTCGGACGGTGGCGCCCCAGGGCCAGCCGGGGCCCCCGGCGGGTCCGGCGGTGAGTTCCGGTGCGCCGCCGCCGAGTCCGACCATGCGATAGGCGCCGTTGGGGGCGACGGTCTCACAGGCCAGTTTGGCGGTGGCGTCGACGCCGACGAAGTCGAAGACGGCGTCCGCGCCGCGCCCGTCGGTCAGGTCGAGGATCTGTTTGGCGGTGTCGCCGCCGGAGAGGATCCCGACTTCCGCGCCGCAGTCGCGGGCCAGGTCCAGCTTGTCCTGGGCCTGGTCCACAGCGATCACGCGCACCCCGGAGATGGCTTGCAGGATCTGCAGGCCCACGTGCCCGAGTCCGCCGATGCCGATGGCGACCGCGGTGCCGCCCGGCCGAAGTGCTTCGCGCGCACCGCGAATGGCGTGATAGGCGGTGAGGGCGGCGTCGGCGACGGGGGCGGCCTGCAGGAAGTCGAGGTCGCCGATGGGCACGAAGGTGCTGGCGGGGACGCGCACGTATTCGGCCATGCCGCCGTCCAGGACCAGGCCCGGGGTGGGCGGCATGGCGACGCGGCCGGCGGCGAGGCAGACGTTCTCGTTGCCGCTCACGCATTCGCGGCAGGTGCCGCAGGTCCAGAACAGGAAGATGACGCCGCGTTCGCCGATTTCGCGGCCGTTGACGTCGGAGCCGATGGCCTCGATGGTGCCGGCGATCTCGTGGCCGAGGGTGAGCGGGTCCTCGCGCAGCTGGATGGGGAAGTTCACCAATGTCAGGTCGGAGTGGCAGACACCGGCGGCGCCGACCTTGATCAGCAGGTCGGTGGGTCCGATGTCGGGGACCGGGATGTCGTTGATCTGCACCTTTTCCGGGCCGGTCCACTGGAGTGCGCGCATCGTGACTTCCTTGCCTAGACGTTGTGACCTGGCGCACACGGTAGCAGTCGCTTTACAAGGTGTCTATCGAATGACGGAATGTCTACCGATATTCGCCAAACCCTTCCCCAGCCGAGAGACACGTGTCTAGGCTGGCGTCCCATGAGCTCACCGCGGATCGCCATCGTGGGTGCCGGAATCTCCGGAATCTGCATGGCCGTGGCCTTGCAACGCGCCGGTTTCGCCGACTTCACCATCTACGAGAAGGCCGACGACTACGGCGGGACCTGGCGCGACAACAGCTATCCGGGCCTGGTCTGCGATGTGCCGTCGCGGTACTACCAGTTCCGCTTCGCCAAGAATCCGGAATGGACCCACCTGTATTCGGCCGGCCCCGAAATCAAGGACTACCTGGTCGGGGTGGCGCGCGAGCACGGGCTGCACCGCAACACCCGCTTCGGGACCGAGGTGACCGGTGCGGAGTTCGACGGCGAGGGCTGGCAGGTGACCACCTCCGACGGGGCGACCGGGCGCTTCGACTTCGTCTTGTGCGCAACGGGTTTCCTGCACCACCCGACCCGGCCCGACATTCCCGGACTGGACGATTTCGCGGGCCCGGTCATGCATTCGGCGCGCTGGCGGCACGACGTGGACATCACCGGCAAGCGGGTCGGCGTGATCGGCACCGGCTCCACCGGCACCCAACTGGTGAGCGCGATGGCCGGGAATGCCTCGGAAGTCGTGCTGTTCCAACGAACTCCGCAGTGGATCCTGCCGACGGTGAACCGGCCCTACACGCGGCTGTCGAAATGGCTGTACAAGCGGGTACCCGCGTTGGGAGCGGTCCCCTACCTGTTCAACCGGGCGGCCTTCGCGGTGTTCTCGCAAGGGCTGGTGCATCCGGGCCGGGTGCGCAAGCTGATCCAGTGGGTGGTGGAGCGACACCTGAAGACGGTCGAGGATCCCGAACTGCGCGCCAAGCTGACGCCCGACTATCAGGCCATGTGCAAGCGCCTGGTGGTGTCGGATCGCTTCTATCGGACGGTGCAGCGCCCGGATGTCAGGCTGGTGACCGAGGGCATCGACGCGGTCGAGCAGCGCGGCGTGGTCACCGCCGACGGCCGCCTGCACGAGCTCGACATCCTGGTGCTGGCAACGGGATTCGACTCGCACGCCTTCATGCGTCCGATGGCGATCACCGGCGCGTTCGGCCGCACCCTGGATCAGGCGTGGTCGGCGGGCCCGCGCGCCTTCGAGGGCGTCATGATGCCGGACTTCCCGAACCTGTTCATGCTGGTCGGCCCGCACAGCCCGTTCGCGAACCACCCGCTGACCGCGGTCGCCGAGGCGCAGTCCACCCGTATCGTCGGCTGGCTGCAGCGCTGGCGGGCAGGCGAATTCACGACCATCGCCCCGACCCATGCCGCCACCGACCGCTACAACGCGCGAATGCGGGCGGCCGCACCGAGCACGGTGTGGACCACCGGCTGCACCAGCTGGTACCTGGGCAAGGACGGGCTACCCGAGCTGTGGCCGTGGACGCCGGGAGCCTACGAGAAGCTGATTCGCAGCGCCCCCAACACAGCCGACTATCAACTGAACCTGCGCGCGGCGAGCCGGAGCTGAGGACCGTGGAGAAAACCCTCTGGCGCTTTGTTTCCCGGCTGGTCGGCCACTGGTGGTTCGGCCCGGCTCCCGAGTGGGATCGGGTGCGCGCCCGCGTCGGCGCGGGCACCACCTTCGCCCGCGCGCCCCGCAGCGTCGCCGTGTCGACCGGACAGCTCGGCGGTGTTCCGGTCGAAACCCTGACTCCCCGTTCGGCTCCCGCCGATGCGGCGGTGCTGTACCTGCACGGCAGCGGCTATGTGATCGGCATGCCGCGGATGGTCCGTACCCTCACCGGTGCGCTGGCGGCCGCGATGGGCACGAAGGTCCATGCCCTGGACTATCGGCTGGCCCCGGAGCACCCGCATCCGGCGGCCATCGACGACACGCTCGCGGCCTACCGAGCCCTGCTCGCCCTGGGCATTCCCGCCGAACGCATTGCCGTGGTGGGTGATTCGGCGGGTGGTGGCCTGGCCTTGGATCTGGCCATGCGATTGCGCGACAAGCAGTGGCCGCAGCCCGCGATTCTGGGCCTGATCTGCCCGGTCCTGGACCTGACCGCGAATTCCTCGGCATTCCACTGCGATCCGAGCCGGGAGCCGCTGCTGAACCCGCCGCTGATGGCGCAGTTCATGGACGCCTACCTGCCCGGTGTCCCCGAGGACGTACGCCGTGACCGCTCGCCGCTCTACCGCGACATCACCGACCTGCCGCCCATCGTCATGCACTCGGCGGCCGACGATCTGCTGGCCGGAGATGCGCGTCGCTTCGCCGATCTCGCGGCGAAATCGGCCGCGCCCCTGCGGCATCGGGAGTATCCGCGGCTGTGGCACGTCTTCCATGCCATGCCGATGCGGGTCGCGCACGAGGCCGTGGCCGACCTGGCGGCGATGCTCTGCGACCGTCTCTACGGTCACCACCTCGGCCACCGGACGGGTCGCTGACCGTCAGACGAAGGCGCGGCTGACCACCGGGACCACGAATTCCTCCAGCATGGCGCGTTCCTCGGCGTCGTCGCGGCCGGGCGCGGCGAGGAAGGAGACGATGATGCGGGTGAGCCAGCGGGCCAGGCGGCTGCGTTCGGGATCGGTCAGCGCGGTGGGCGCGAACAGGCCCGCCGCAATGGATTCGATGACCTCGGAGTCCTGGCTGATGCGTCCGGCCGCGCCGGATTCGCCGGGCCGGAACCAGGCGATGAGCAGGGGTTCGGCGCGGACCGCGCGGATCGAGCCGAGCATCGCGGCGACCACTTTCTCACCCGGGTCCTCGATGGCGGCGACCTGCTCGAACACGCCGCCCGCGATGCGGCGGGTGGCGCGGTGCACGAAGGCCAGCCGGACGGCCTGCCGGTTCTCGAAGTAGCGGTAGAGGGTCGCGCGGGAGCAGCCGGCCGCCTTGGCGATGTCGCCCATGCCGACGGCGGTCACGCCGCGCTCGGCGAACAGCTGTGCGGCGGCGTCGAGGATGCGTTCGGCAGCCAGGTCGGCCCGGCCGTCGGCCAGCCAGTCTCGGCTCATGCCCTTCCCTTCGGTGTTCGCGGCCCTGCGGTGTTCACGGGTCCGGCGGCGGCATTGACGCCGGACCCGTTCGCTCACACTCTGCCCGCGTGGCGCGCGGACGGTGAAACCGGGCCGACCCAGGCGGTGGGCGGCCCGGTGCGTTCTAAACCTCCGCGCGGAACGGCACGGAGATCGGCCAGCGCACGTAGTTCCCGTGGGCCCACTGCACGGCGTCGAGGTCGACGGTGAAGTCGGGGCAGCGGGACAGCAGTTCCTCGAGCGCGACCCGGGCGACCATGCGGGCGGCGGCCGCACCGAGGCAGTGGTGGTGGCCGTGGCTGAAGGTCATGATGCGCTTGGGGTTGCGGCGCACGTCGAGTTCGCCTGCGGTGGGCCCGAATTCGCGTTCGTCACGGTTGGCGGACCCGTAGCACAGCAGCACGCGCCGGCCTTCGGGGATGGTGACGCCGTGCAGTTCGATATCGCGGGTGGCGGTGCGGGCCAGGCCCTGCACCGGGGAGGTCATGCGCAGGAATTCCTCGACCGCGTCGGTGATGAGGGCCGGGTTCTCGACCAGCAGGCGGCGCTGTTCGGGGTAGGCGGTGAGCAGTTGCACCGCGCCGCCGAGGTTTCCGGTGGTGGTGTCGTTGCCGCCGGTGATCATGGTGAAGGCGAAGCCGAGCATGGCAAGCAGGCCTTCGTTGTCACCGTCTGCCCCCAGCCCGGAGGCGAGCAGGTGCGAGATGGTGTCGTCGCCGGGTTCGCGGCGGCGGCGGTCGATGAGTTCGCTGAAGTAGCCGACCATCTCTCCGACCGCGGTGAAGGCGTTCTGGTCGCCCGCGGCCAGGCCGGCTCCGGCGACGGCGCCGCCGACGATGTTCTCGGTCCAGTCGTCGAAGCGGCCCCGGTCCTGTTCCGGCACACCGAGGTAGTGCGCCACCACCATGGTGGGCAGCGGTTTGAACAGTTCCTTGACGATGTCGCCGCCGCCGGCCGCGCGCAGCCGTTCGATGCGCTCGATGACGAAGGCGCGCACCTCGGGTTCCACCGAATTCACCTGGCGGGGCGTGAATCCCGGGGAGACGCGGCGGCGGAAGTCGGTGTGGTCGGGCGGGTCCATGAACACGAACGGCTTGGCGGCGCCGAAGCCGGCGGCCACCAGGTCCACGTAGTCGACGGTGAGTCCGGAGGCCGAGGAGTAGTTCTCGGGTTCGCGGGCGGCCGCGTACACGTCCGCGTGCCGGGTCAGGACGTAGAAGTCGTCGGATTCGCGGCCTTCGGGGACGACCCGGTGGACCGGATCGTGTTCGCGCAGTTGGGAATACATGGGATACGGATCGCGCCAGGTTTCGCCGGAACGCAGTTCGTATCGCACCGTATGAGACGCCGTTGAGCTCATGAACCGACGGTAAGACAAAATGCACGATCTGTCTAGAACTCGTTGCAAAGTCGTCCCGATGTACCAGGCGGTCGGATCGGTCTACAGCACCCGGAAACGCACCGGACGAACCAGCGGACGACCCGCGTCATCGAGGTGATGCACCAGGTACGAGCCGGTGGGCAACGGGCCCAGCCGCGGGACGGCATCGACCACTGCCGCCTGCCGCACGGCCGCCACCGGCGTCGCCGCGGCTCCCGGGGCGTCCTGCTCGGTGACGCCGAGGACCACCTCGTCCCGCGTCACCCCGTTGCCCAGGGCCAGACCGCGCAGCACCGGCGTCGTGGGGACGGCGCCGGTGAAGCCGCCGGGATCGGCGTAGACCGCGAGCCGATGCCCGGCCACCGCCCGCGCCAGGCTGTAGCTGACCACCAGGTCGCGGCCGGGCTCGTACAGGGACCGATCCAGCAGCAACCGGTCGAAGGGCGCGGCATCGTCGGCGGTGTTCCCGGGCGCGCCGGTCTCCACGAATCCGCGTACCCGGCACCGGAATCCGGCATCTGAGGACGCTGACACCGACAGGTCGTACCAGCCCGCGCCCGCGGCGTCGCTGTCGCAGGGCATGTCCCGGCGTTCGGTCGCGCCCGCGGCGATATCGATGATCCAGGGCCCGTCGTTCCGGTAGGCGTTGGCGACCACCTGCACCGAGACAGGCTGCGCCCCACCGTTCTCGAAGGTCCAGGAGAGCTTGCGCGGCCCGGAGTTCGCGGCCGTGGCGGTGACGCGGAGCCCCGCGCACGGCCCGCCGAGGTCACCGGCGAATCGGCGCTGGAAGCCGTCGGGCCCGTAGACGGTGTAGTCGTAGTGGCCGTTCACCGCCGGAAGGTCGTGCGAGACCGAGGTTCCGGCGGCGATGTCGAAGCGGGTCGGCGTGTAGTCCGCGGCGAAGGCATTCGGATGCACCGAACAGTGCACGGCCGCGCTGCCGCCGTTGTCGATGGTCAGGGTGACCCCGCCGTCCGCACCGGCGGCGCATCGCGCCTGCAGCCGATACGGCAGCGGTACCCGCGCCCGGCTGCCGGTCGGCTGCTTCGGCATGCGCTGCACGAACGGAAGTGGTTGCGCGACACCGGACATCGACTGATCGGCGCGCGGTGCGGCCTTGGGCAGCACGAAGGTGCGGCGCGATCCGAAGTCGAACAGCGAGGACAGATCTCCGCACATCTGCCGTCGCCACGGGCTGATGTTCGGCTCGGCGACGCCGGTGACCCGCTCCAGGAATTTCAGCACCGAGGTGTGGTCGAACAGTTCGGAGCAGACCGCCTGTTTGCTCCACGGCGACACGATGATCGCCGGGGTCCGCGCGCCCAGCCCGACATTGTGGCGGCCGAAGTATTCACCGGGTGTGCCCGGCGGCGGTGTCGGCGGCGGGATGTGGTCGAAGTAGCCGTCGTTCTCGTCGTAATTGAGGATGAAGACGGTCTTGTTCCAGACGTCGGGGTGTTCGGCGAGCGCCTCCAGCACCCCGTGGACCAGGGTCTGGCCGTTGCGCGGGCCCATCACCGGATGCTCGCAGTCGACGTAGGGGGCGACGATCCAGGACACCGTGGGCAGTCGTCCGGTCGCCACGTCGGTGCGGAAGGACTCCACCAAGGTGCCGGTGCGCGAACGCAGCAAGCCCTGTTCGACCAGTGCCCGCTGCCCCGCCGACAGTTCGTCCATGCCGCGCTCGAGGGCCGCGGCGTACGCGGGTTCGAGACCCGGATCCTTTTCCAGGTCCGCGTAGTAGCGGAAGAAGTTCTCGAAGGCGACCCCGCGCCCGCCGTTGGTGTATTTGAGCGCGGTGCGCGCGGCCTCACGGAACGGCAGGAAGAAGTCGAGCGCGTTGTCGGTGTAGTTGTCCCACTCCTGATAGACCCGCCAGCCGATACCGCGGTCCTGGAGCCGTTCGGCGTAGGTGGTCCAGGGCAGGCCGAAGATGATGTCGTTGACGTAGCGGCCGGCGTCGGGGCCGAGCAGGGCGTCGTAGAGGAACAGGTTGCCGGTGCGCGGTCCGACCAGTCCGGCCAGCGCGGCGGCCACGGGCGGCGGGAGCGCGCCGGTGAGACCGTGCACCAGGCCCAGGACGGCGTCGACGATGCCGGAGACCGGCAGGCTGCGCATCCAGCGCAGTTTCATGTCGTCGGCGAACAGCGAGACCTGCAGGTGCTCCGCGTAATTGTCCAGGGCGAGCGGGTTTTCCACGGTCCCGCTGAACAGGTACATGCGGTTGGGGTCGGTGGGCCCGTTGACCGAGCAGTGGTAGCCGTCGAGCACGGTGAACGCCTCGGCGAGCTGGTAGTAGAAGCCCAGGCTGTCGCGGTCGTAGCCGACCATGGTGCCCTCGCCCTTGGCCTCGAGCCAGGCGTCGTGCCGACCGGCGGCGAAAGCGTCGTGGCCGGTGCGGGTTCCGTGGTCGGTGCCGTCGATGTTCTGCAGGGTCGTGGTGTACGGCAGTACGACGCGGCCGCCATCGGGCTGGTGGAAGACCGAGCGTCCGGTGGACAGTTGTAGCGCGTTCAGGTCGGCGTAGCCGCGCACCCCGGGCATGGACCCGTAGTAGTGGTCGAAGGAGCGGTTCTCCTGCATCAGGATCACCACGTGCTCGATCTGATCCCAGCCGCCGGGCGGGGCGGGTTCGGCCCAGGCCTGCGCCAGGCTCGGCGGGAGCAGCGACATCGCTCCGGCCGCACCACCTGCGTGCGCGGCGTGCTTCAGAAAACGCCTCCGATCCATGGCATCCCCTAATGAGCATCGGAACGGCTACTTTCGAGGATCGCCGACCGAGCTTGGGGATTCGTGGCGGTGAGGGGGCTCACCGGTGAAGGGTCAGTTAATTCAACCGGCGTTGTCATCGGCGCGAACCAGTACGAAGACCAGTTCGGTGTCGCCGATGCGCAGCACCGCTCCGTCGGACAATAACCCGCTGTCCACGACGCGTGCACCATCGACATACACCCCGTTGGAGGAGTGCAGGTCCTTGATCACCCAGGTGTGCCCGTTGTCGATGAGCAGGGCGTGGTGGCGGCTGACCCGGCCGTCGGCCAGCGCGATGTCGTTGTCGGACAGGCGACCGATTCGGGTGGTCGAGCCGACCACCGGGTAGACGTGGCCGGTCCGGTCGCGCAGCAACGCCTGCGGTTCGTGCCAGCTGCGGTCGACGATGGTGGTGGCGCGGGTGGCCGAGGCGGCGGCGACCTGCCGCACGCTGAGCGGGTCCTGACGCAGGATGCGCGATTCCAGTTCCCGGATGCGGTGCCCGGGATCGATGCCGAGTTCTTCGGCGAGGATGCCGCGCAATCGGCGGGCGGCCTCCAGCGCGTCGGACTGCCGGCCGATCATGTACAGCGCGGTGATCAGCTGCTCCCACAGCGATTCCCGCAGCGGGTGGTCGCGGACCAGCAGGTTCAGTTCGGAGACCACGCCTTCGGCGCGGCCCTGCGCGATATCGGATTCGGCGCGGGCCTCGATGACGCCGATGCGCTCGTCGTCGAGCGCGACCGCGTAGGCGTCGGCGAAGCCGAGCCCGCGCAGGTCCGACAGCACCGGGCCGCGCCACTGGGCGAGTGCGTCGGAGAGCGCGTCGGTGGCGGCGGCGAAGCGGCCGGCGGCCAGGGCGCGCAATCCGCTCTCTCGGCGGGTGCGGAAGCGGAACACATCGCAGGCCGCGTCCTCGACGACGATGCGGTATCCGGTGCCCATGTGCTGCAGCATGTTCCGGGCGTCGATGCCGCCGTCGCGCAGCGGTTTGCGCAGATTGGAGATGATGGCGTGCAGGCTCACCCGCACGTCGGGCGGCGGATTGTCCTCCCAGACCGCGCTGGCCAGCGCATCCACCGAGACCGGCCGGTTCGCGTTGATGGCCAGGTACGCCAGCACCGCCCGCTGCTTGGGCCCGCCCAGCTGCTGCGCCACCCCGTCGATGGTCAGCTGCACCGGCCCGAGCACCCCGACCCGCGCCCGCACGCCATCCATCGCCGACCTCCCGCCCGGCCCGAGTTCTCGCCCGTCACTGTAACTTTGCACGGCCGCCCCCGCCCATCGACCGATACCGAAATCCTGTCACCGAACTGGTCGGTTCCGGCGTCGATTTCGTTCCATCAGACCGGATACCACGAGCATGCACCACTCGAAAAGTCCCCGGAAAGCACCTCGAGCTATCCCGTGAGCCGTGCCAATTCGTGGGCTCAGCGACGTTGCGTCGGCGACCTGGTGAATTATGTTGGCGTGTTGCCCATTTCGGGCTGTTGTGTCGCGGGCAAGTTGCCTAACCTCGAACACGTGAGCGAATTCGGGTCGATCTCCACACCATCCGAAGAGTTAACAGAGACGATGGTGCAGGCTTACCGGTTCGCGCTGGAACCGACGTTCGACCAGGAGCAATCGTTGCGGTCCCATTGCGGGGCAGCACGCTTCGCAGCCAACTGGGGTGTTCGAAAGGTTCTGGCCAATTGGGACCAGCGAGCCGCCGAGGCCACCTACGGTGTCCCGGTCGAAGATCTCACCCCATGGATCGATCTGTCGGCCTACAGCTTGCGCAGGGCATGGAACGCAGAGAAGGACAGCATCGCGCCGTGGTGGCGCGAGAACAGCAAAGAGGCCTATGCATCAGGCCTGGCACAGTTGGCCCACGCGTTCGCCAATTACGCCAAGTCCAAGCAGGGAACCCGATCCGGACCGAGGATGGGGCTTCCTCGCCTGAAGAAGAAGCACTCACGGCAATCGTTTACCTTCACCACTGGTTCCTACGGCCTCGGCGACGGGTGCCGTCGGGTGAAGATTCCGCGTGTTGGGTCCGTCCGGACCGGTGAATCGACCCGGAAACTGGCGCGACGCTTGGCGAACGGTACCGCACGAGTGGGATCGATGACGATATCGCGGCAGGGTCGGCGCTGGTGGGTGTCATTCACGGTCCACGTGATGCGCCATGACCGGCAACCAGCGCAACCCAATGCTCGGATCGGCGTTGATGTGGGGGTCAAAAACCTCGCCGTCGTCTCCCAGCCGGTGATCGGCGTCACCGATACCGAGGCCAGAGTGCCGAATCCGCGCCACTATCAACGGGTGCAACGGCAGCGACGGCGCCTATCCCGGTCTCGCGCCCGACGACAGGGACCTGACCGGAGGCACGGGGTGTCACCATCGACACGGTGGCTGAAGGCCAACGCCAAGGCATCCCGACTCGAGGCGCGCGTCGCTGAGATTCGCCGCGACGGCCTGCACAAGCTCACAACCGCGTTGGCCGCCCGCTACGGCACAATCGTCGTAGAGGATCTCAATGTCGCCGGAATGTTGAAGAACCGACGGCTGGCGAAACACATCGCAGACGCTGGGTTCAGCGAGTTGCGGCGGCAACTCGCCTACAAGACCCGACGCCACGGCGGCACGCTTGTGGTGGCGAATCGGTTCTATCCCAGTTCCCGAACTTGCTCGTCTCCCTCGTGCAGTGCGGTGAAAGCCAAGCTGGCGCTGTCCGAGCGGGTATTCGTCTGCGATCGGTGCGGTCTCGCGCTCGATCGCGATCTCAACGCCGCCCGGAATCTGGCGGCATTGGCGTCCACGCAGAGTTGCGGCGGGACGGTAAACATGCCCGATGGAAACCGTGTCAGACCCGGTCCGCCGGGCAGCGGTACCGCCACGGGAAGACCCGAAACTGCGGTTACGGGCCAACCCTGTCCGAGCAATCGGGCAGGTCACGGAGCGCCACAACACGCTCCGTGAACGGTGCCTGCACGAGTGCATGCTCGCGAATATCGAAAGCGGCTGGGCGCCGTACTACTTGGTGAGGGTGTAGACCTCCACGTTGCCGACCGTGGTGACCGGGTAGTTGTCCTTCACCCAGGCGGTGATCTCGGCGCCGGTGGATCCGTTGCTGTCCGAGCCCGGGCCACCCTGCCACTGTCCGCCGGGCTGACCCGGCTGCTGGGTCGGCTGCTGACCCGCCCCAGTCTGGTTCTGGTGCGGCTGACGCCCCTCGCCGGAATGGTTGCCGCCGGGCTGGGAGTTGTTCGGCTGCCCCTGATTCGGCGTGCCGCCGGACCTGGATTCGTCGTTCTGGCGCTGCCGGACCAGCAGGTAGCCGATCTGGTGGTCGGCGACGTACTGCTGGAACTGGGCCAGGGTCGGCGACGGATCGCGGCCGCTGAAGCCGCCGATCGCGAGCAGCGCCTTGCCTGTGGTCAATTCGAGGGTGCTGACGTCCTGCGCGCCGATCGCGGCCGCCGCCCAGCGGGTGTCACTGTCCTCGACGAGGGCGGCGATCTGCGGATCGGCGACGCCGCCGCCGCGCTGGCCGCCGCCGGATTGGCCGGGGCCACCGCCGTTCTGGCCGGGTCCGCCGCGCTGGCTGCGCGCGGGGCCCGCGGTCGGGCTGCCGCCGTTGTGCACTCCGGCGACGGTCTCGAGGGTGTAGGCGGTCGGGCCGAGGAGTCCGGCGAGCAAGGCGAACAGGCCGATGGCGAGCGCGAAGCGCGGCAGCTTCGGGGTGACCCACAGCGCGGCCGCGGCGACGACCGCCAGGGCCACCAGGGTCCAGCGCAGCCACGGCAGCCAGTCGGGGGTGCGGTGCAGCAGCACGAACGACCAGCCTCCGGTGGCCAGAGACATGACCGACAGGGTCGCGCGGGCCGCGACATGGGTTCGGCGCTGCCACAATTGGGTCGCGCCGATGCCGAGCACGGCGGCCATGCCGGGCACCAGCTCCATCGCGTAGTACGAGTGGAAGCTGCGGCTCATGTAGCTGAGCACGACGGCGGTGACCAGCAGCCAGCCGCCCCACAGCAGCAGGCCCGCGCGGACGCGGTCGGTGCGCGGCTGTTTGCGGGTCAGCCACAGCCCCGCGACGAGCGCGATCAGGGCGGCGGGCAGCAGCCACGAGAATTCGGTGGCCAGCTCACCGGAGAACAGGCGGGTGATGCCGGGCTGCGACCCGAATCCGCCGAAGCCGCCGCGCATCTGGGATAGATCCGGGCCCGCGCCCGGGGTGGGTACGACCGAGGAGGTCGGCAATCCGGTCGGGGTGGGCAGGGTGGACGGCGTGGGCAGCGCCGACGGGGTGGGCAGCGCCGACGGGGTGGGCCGGGGACCGCCGCCACCGCCGTTGTGATTGCCCAGGATTCGGCCCAGGCCGTTGTAGTCGACGGCCAGTTCCCACAGGCTGTTGCTGGTGGACCCGCCGATGTACGGCCGGGATCCGGCGGGCCACAGTTCGACCAGCGCCACATACCAGCCCGCGGACAGCACCAGCGCGACACCGGCGGACGCCAATCGCGTGATGCGCGTACGCCATCCGCCCGCACCGGCCACCAAAACCACCAGGGCCAGGCCGGGCAGCACCAGGAACGCCTGCATCATCTTGGCCAGGAAGCCGAAGCCCATGAGCACGCCCGCGCCGACCAGCCAGCCGGTGCCGGCCGACCAGAAGCGTTCTCCCGCAGCGTCGATGGAGCGCACCGTGCAGTAGGCGGCGGCCACCAGCAGCAGAAGCATGAGCGCGTCGGGGTTGTTGAAGCGGAACATCATGGCCGCCACCGGAGTGAGCGCGAGCCCGGCCCCGGCGATGAGCGCGGCGGCCGAGCCGGCCCAGCGGCGCACCGCGGCGATGAGCAGCGCCACCGCGGCCACGCCCATGAGGGCCTGCGGCACGAACATCGACCAGGAGTTGAAGCCGAAGACACGGCCGGACAAGGCCATCACCCACATCGCGGCGGGCGGCTTGTCGACGGTGATGGAGTTCTGCGGATCGAGGGAGGCAAACAACAACGCCTTCCAGCTCTGCGTGCCCGACTGGACGGCCGCGCCGTAATAGCCGTTGCCCCAGCCCGCGCTGCCGAGTCCCCAGACGTAGACGACGGCCGTGCCGATCAACAGCGCGAGCGTGGCGGGCCGGTCCCAGCGGGGCCGCCCGGGCGGGGCCATCAGCGCCGACCATCTCGCGCGCGTGCCCTCGGGTACCGCCGCGTCACTGTCCCCGGCCGCGTTGCCGCTGCCGGGCAAGGCCGCATCGTCCGCGACGCCGGTGATGGTCGACATGCCACCTGCTTTCTGCTGTACCCGACCGAAATTCCTCTGACCTCGGGGAGCCTAAGCCGCGGGATTTGACCCCACCTTCATGTCGGCTGGGAGTTCCCTGTGAGCGTCCGAACTGCGCAAACCCCCTCGAACGGCCGGAAGGGCACCCGCTGTGGCGGGTGCCCTTTCCAGGTGACCGGTAGTGCTGTTCAGTTGCACGGGCCTCGAGGATGCTGGGGAGCCTCGAGAATCACGCGGTCGGGAGGGTGAACGCGGCGGTGCGGACCTGATCGCCGTGCTTGAAATCGAGGAACAGGCGGTAGGTGCCGCGACCGGGAACGGCGGTGTGGAAGGTGACGTCCGGGCCGGGCGCGGTGACGCCGTCGCCGGGCTCGCCGTTCGGGTGCACGTGCACGTAGGCCAGGTCGCCGGCGCGCAGGATCACCAGGTGTCCGTAGGCGGCCAGGTAGGGCTGCAGATCGGTGACGAGCTCGCCGTCCTTGCGCACGGTCAGGGTGAGCAGCCGGCCCTCGCCCGCCACCAGGTCGCCGTCGAGGGTGACCTCGTAGCCGTCGACGGTGAAGGCGCGCTCGGGCTCCGGCGCGGTGCCGGGCCGGTAGTCGCCGGCGATCGCGAAATCCGCACCGAGCGTGATGGTCCGGCCCAGGGCGCGCGGCGCGATATCGGTGAAGGCGCGGTAGGCGCCCGCGGCGGGCAGGTTCAGCCGAACCGTCCAGGTGCCGTCGGCCTGCCGCTCGGGGTGCACGTGCCAGAAGCCGGTCAGCTCGCGCTGCACCACGATCAGGTGCAGCTCCTTGTCGTGGATGGCGTCGAACTCGGTGACGGGCAGGCCGCCCGGGCCGAGGATGCGGAACCGGAACTCGGTTTCGCCTGTGGCGACGATCTTTTCGGCCAGGTCGAGGGTGTAGCCGTCCTGCGTGACCTGCAGGCCGCCCGGTACGCCGCCGTCGTGTCCGCCATGCGCGTGGGCGGCGTGCGCTCCGTGCGCGGCGTGGTCAGCGTGCGCGGCGTGGTCGGCATGCTGATCGTGTCCGGCATGGGCGGCGTGCGCGTCATCGGCCGCGTGTGTGGCGTGATCCGCGTGTGCGGCGTGATCGGTGTGCGCGGCGTGGTCGCCGTGGGCCGCGTGGTTGTGGTGTCCGGTGTGCGCCTGGGTGGTCATCTTCTCGCCCCTTCTCAACTGCTTTCACTGCCTTACGGAAGTTCAAGTTAATACCCTGGGGGGTATCTGCAAGAGGGGTTGTTGTGAACTGGGTCACCGCGATGGCAGCCCCCGTGCCCAGGACCGTTCCGGCAGTTCCCCGGTGGCGTAACGGGCGTAGGTGTTCTCGGGCGTCACCGTGATGATGTCGGTGACCGCCACCAATTATCCGAATCCGGGCCTCGTCCCATTGCTGACGTTCGCCGGATATGTCGCTCCGCAACCATCCGATCGCATGGGGTTCCGATGTCATGGCTATTCCTCAGGGCTTTCCACTTCCGGCGACTGCGCCGACTTCAACGTTGGTCCGCGGAACCGGATTGATCGATGGCGTGCGATGGGGAAAGTACGGGGCTCGGCTGCGCATGGAATCCCCCGGAGCACCGGGACATTCGATGACCCGCCAGGAGTTGGCGAACGCCGTCAACGATCACGTCTTCCGGGCCACCAGCAAGCGCGGGGCCGTCGACGAGCGACACGTCGGCAAGTGCGAGCGAGGCGAAACGACATGGCCCAGAAGGCATTACCGGTCCGCGCTGCGGGCGGTCCCGAATGTGGCGACCGATGCCGAACTCGGCTCCAGCACGCCGCATCGCGCGGCGGATGAGGCGGGCGTGAACCGCAAGCAGTTCCTCTCCAGCGCGCTCGTGGTGACCACGAACGCGGTGCTGTCGAACTCCGCGCCAACCGAATCCGAGCTCATCGACACCATGGCCGGGCCGACCGCCAACTATCGGCGGATGGAATCCTCGGTGCCCTCGGATCGGCTGGCGCCGGTGGTGGACGCGCACCTGAATCTGGTGGCGGGCATCGTGCGGGATCGGCTGCGGACTTCCGGCGGGTTCCGGGCGCTGTCCGAGATCGCCGGGCTGGCAGCGTGGCTGGCGGCCGACCGCGGGGACGACGCGGCGGCGCGGCGGCGGTATGTGGAGGCGATCCGGCATGCCGAGCGGACCCATCATCCGCTGCTGGTCTCCTATATGACGGCCAGTCTCGGTCACTACGCGGTCGAAACCGGTGATGCCCGAGCGGGTTTGACGTTGTTGCGCACCGCCGCCGGGCAGTTGGGGTCCGAGGCGCCCGACAGTGCCGGGGCCTGGATGTCGTCGCTGCTAGCGGTCGCCTACGCCGCGACCGGTGATCGCGCGGGCGCGTTGGGCGCTTTGCGGCGGGCCGAGCGGCTGGTGGATCGGCAGCGCGGGGAGCCGCAGTGGCCGTGGGTGTTCGTCTTCGACGGGCCCAAGGCGGCGCGGTATCAGGCCGGTGCGCTGACCCGGCTGGGTGATCATCGGGCGGCGCGCCTCGCGTTCGAGAACGCCGATGCCTCGTTCACCGCGGAGAAGCCGCGGGCGCTGGCGAAGGTCGAGCACGCGCAGGTGCTGGCGCGCGGCGGCGACCTCGAGGCGGGGTGCGCGCCGGCCGCCGAGGCGCTGACCGTGGGTCTCACTTATCACAGTGAGCGAATAACCCGGCTGGCCAGGGTATTCCGGGCCGGACTGCCCGCCCGTACCGTCGAGGCCAGGGCCCTCGACGACGCCCTCGCGACCCTGTACGGACGTGACGATCGATGACGGGCGTCGCCATCACCGGGCATCTCGGGCTGCCCGCGGCCACGCTCGACCTGGTGGATCGAGCCTTGCGGCTGGAGGTGGCGTTGCGGATGCGGCCGGGCGGGCCGCCGCCGGTCGGGGTGAGTTGTCTCGCGGACGGGCCGGATTCGCTGTTCGCCCAGGCGATTCTGGATGCGGGCGGGCGTTTGATCGCGGTCGTCCCGGCTCGGCGGTATCGGGACAGCCTGCCGGCGTCGCATCATGCGGCTTACGACCGGCTGCTCGCCGCGGCGGACCGGGTCATCGAAGTCGACCGGGAGGAGTCGAATTCCGAAGCCCACCAGGCCGGGAGCCTGCGCATGCTCGACGAGGCGGGGGAATTGCTCGCGGTGTGGGACGGCCTGCCCGCTCGCGGTTTCGGCGGTACCGCCGATGTGGTGGCCACCGCCCACGCCCGCGGCCTGCCGGTGACGGTGCTGTGGCCGGAGGGCTCCGAACGGCCGTGAGCGGGACGGCCGGGCATCACCAGTGTGCGGTGTGGGTCAGCCAGTCGACCATGAGGCGGGTCGCCTCGGGCAGTTTGGTGATCGCGCAGTGCCCGGTATCGGGGAGCAGGTGTACATCGGTGTCACGGCGGCCCTCGAAGACGAGGGTGTCCGCGCGCGGGATGTGGACGTCGTCCGCGCCGTTCAGCACCAGCATGGGGGCGTTCCGGTCGCGGTCCAGCCACTCTCGCAGCGTGAAGTCGGACATGCGCCGGGTGAGCTCCGCATCGGTGGGCTCGGAGTCGAAACCCAAGGCGTTGCCGACGATTCCACGCATACCGAAGGCCCAGGTGCGGTCCGGGTCGAAGGATCGCTCGACCGGACCGCCCAGCACGATGGCGGCGTCCACCTCGCCGGCCAAGCCGGATCGGGCGGCGTAGTAGCCGCCCATGGAGATGCCCAGATGCGCGACCGGGCCGCCGCCGAGCGTGCGGGCCCGGTCGATGAGCGCGCGGACGACGCCGTAGCCGGTGTCGGCCGAGAGCGGGGCGTTCGTTTCGCCGGTGCCCGGAATGTCGAAGGCCAGCACGCGCAGTCCGGTACGCACCGCCAGGTCGGCGAACAGGGCGTGCAGGTCCATTTTCCAGGAGTCGACGCCGCCGGAGGCGATCAGCACCGGGTCGGTCGACGACCATCCGGGCGGGGTCAGCAGGTGCACCGGGACCTCGACGCGGGCGCCCCGATCGGGGGCCTCGACCATGGTCCGCTCGAAGTCGATGCCGAAATCCGGTGCAGCGAGCAGGTATTGGTCGACCTGCCGGGTCAGTGCGGCGCGCTTGGCGGCATCGGCCAGGGTCGGGAATTTGGCCCAGCCGTAGGCGAGGGCCGCGAGCCGGTGCTCGCCGGCCCGCGCGTACTTCGCACCCAGCCGCGACCATTCGTGGACCCAGCCGCTGGGCGCGTCGGCCCACATATCAGCGATCGCCGCGCGGGCCCCGTCGACATCCGCTGCGGGCAGGCCGGTGCCCACCATCTGCGGGTATCGCTCGACGAAGAGTTCCTGCGGGTCGAGCTTCCAGTGGAACGCCATCCGATCCTCCTACGACTAACGCAATTCATCTTGCGTTAGAGACGGTAGACCCGGCATCGCTCTAACGCAAGGTGAACTGCGTTAGTCTGATTCCGTGACCGACTCGATTCGCCGCCGCACCGGCGGCCGTTCCGCCCGCGTTCGGCAGGCCGTCCTGGCGGCCACCCTGGAAGCACTGGCCGACAACGGCTTCGACGAGCTGAGCATCGGCGCGGTCGCGGCTCGCGCGGGCGTGCACGAGACCTCGATCTACCGGCGCTGGAAGACCCGCGACCGGTTGATCCTCGACGCGCTGCTCGAGCACAGCGCGGAGAACCTGCCGGTGCCCGACACCGGATCACTGCGCGGCGATCTCGTCGAGTTCAACCGATCCCTGATGGCGATCGTGGAGTCACCGCTGGGCACCGCGCTCGGGCGGGTCATGGCGGGTGGGGACGACGGTCCGGAATTCGCCGAGGCCCGGGCGGAGTTCTGGCGGACCCGGCTGGCGGCGGGCTGTGTCATGCTCGATCGGGCCGTCGCCCGCGGTGAGCTGGCCGCCGCCCCCGATACCTGGCTGGTGCTCGAAACCCTCACCGCGCCGGTGCATTTCCGGAAGCTACTGACCCGCGAACCGTTCGATGACGGTTTCGCCGAGCGGATCGTCGACCTGGTGCTGAACGGGTTGCCCATGACGTCCCGCGCAAGGACATCGGACTGACCGCGGTGCCGCTGGACCGTTCCGGTCCGAGCGCGGCGTAGGGTCGGTAGCGATCGTTCAGCTATCCCGCAGCCGCACCGCGTGATTCGCCGGTGGGAGAGGACGTAGCAATGTCGACCGGGGAATCCGTGATCGTCGCCGTGGACGAATCGGCCGGTTCCGCCGTGGCCTGGGCCGCCCACACCGCCGCCCTGCACCATGCGCCGCTGCACCTGCTGCGTGTCCTGGAGATCACCCCCGATGAGGGTCTGGGCCTGGGCACCGCCATCACTACCCAGGATTATTCGCATCTCGAGGAGCACGGGAACTGGGTGCTGGAGACCGCGGCCACGGCGGCCGCGAAGGCTGCCCCCGGCCTCACCATCACGACGGAACTGGCCACGGGCGCGGTCGTCCCCACCCTCCTGGAGCGCACCCGCCAGGCCCGCATGCTGGTCGGCGGCGCGCGCGGCGGCGGCACCCTGCGCCGCGCCCTGCTCGGCTCGGTCAGTTCGGTGCTGGCGCGTCGCGCCCATTGCCCGTTCGTGGTGGTCCGGGACGGCGTCCCCTTCCCCGTCGACCTGCCGACCCGCCCGATCCTGGTCGGCGTGGACGGCACCAAGATCAGCGAGCCAGCCATCCGCGCCGCTCTCGAAGAGGCATCCGTCCGTGGCGTAGCGGTGATCGCCCTGCACGCCGAAGGCGCCTCCGACGATCCCGAAATGGATGCCCTCGACGACTACGTCCTAGCCGAGTCCCTGGCCGGTTGGCAGGAGCGCTACCCCAACGTCCGCATCGACCGCGAAACCGCCCACGACACCCCCGAGCGCTCCCTGCTCGCCCTCTCCTCCGGCAGCCAACTCCTGGTGGTCGGCACCCGAGGCCGAGGTGGCTTCGCCGGCAAGGTCTTCGGCTCCACCAGCCAGTCCCTACTCCTCCGGGTCCAAACCCCCATCATGATCGCCCACACCGCCTGACCCCACCCCTTGTGACTCCTCCCCACCCGAATACCTGCTACCCGTACGAACGTACGGCTCGGTAGTCTGACCCAGACGCCCCCGTAGCCCAATTGGCAGAGGCAGCGGACTTAAAATCCGCCAAGTGACGGTTCGAGCCCGTCCGGGGGCACCCACGAAACCGCTGGCAGAACACCACTTTCAGCGCCCGCAGCTCGGGCATGTCCGCTCTCGGTCCGCAATTCGTTCGCAGCAGCGAGCGAGCGATCTCCCCAGATCGACCGAGGGATCGGCGGCATCGAAAACGGCTGGGTGAGCGGGTCGCGTGAGTCGACATACCGCTCACACCTCTGCTACCCGGGTGGTTTCGCCGGTGCGCGAAGGATCCCGATGAATGGGATACCCCGTATTTGATTCGGGCAAATAGCTGCTTCTGTGAGACGCGACACCTCACATTCCGGTTCTTCGGCATACCTGAAGTGGCGTTCGCCACGATGAAAGGCATTCCCACCCATGCGAATCCGATCTCTTCGATTGTCCATTGCGCTGATGGCGGCCGCGGTCGCGGCGACAACCGCCACCACCGGCGTCGCGTCCGCCGATCTCGACTTCGGAAGCTCCGGGGGCAACTCCGGCAGCAGCGGCGGCATCGGCGCAGGCGAAATGGTCATCACCCTGGTGCGCCATGCCGAGTCCGCCGGTAACGTCTCCGGCCTGATCGACACCAAGGTGCCCGGACCCGACCTGACCCCACGCGGCCGGACACAGGCAGACAACCTGGCCATCCAGCTGGCCGACAAGAAGTACGACTGCGCCTTCGCGTCCAACATGGTGCGTACCGAGCAGACTGCGGCACCGACCGTCGCCAAGCGCAACCTGAACCTCGACATTCAGCCCGGTTTCCGGGAGATCGAGGCAGGCCAGTACGAAGGTACCCCTGAGGCCCAGGCGATGTCCGGGTACCTCCAGGCGCCCATCAAGTGGCTCTCCGGCGACCTGAACGCACGGATTCCAGGATCCATCGACGGCAACGAGTTCGACGGCCGCGTCGATCAGGCGCTGGTCGAGGTGCAGCGCCGCGGCTGCGCCAACCCGGTGATCTTCTCGCACGGCGGCACCATCATGTTCTGGGCCATGATGAACGCCGGCAACGCCGACAAGAGCAAACTCGGCACCGATCCGATGCGCAACGGCGGCCGCGTCGTCCTCAAGGGCAACCCGCAGAAGGGCTGGACGATTGTCGAGTGGGTCGGCCACCCGGACCTCGGCTGATTCACCCTGCCGCGCCCCGGATGTCACCGACACAGTCGATGGCACCGGGGCGCAGTTGTATCTCGGTCCAGGAGCCCGCGCCGGAAGGCCCGGTGGTCAGTCGTGGCAACCCGGCGTGGTCGTGAGATGCCATGCGGCCGGGGAGATTTCGGTCGCGAGCTGGTGAGTCAGGGCGCCGGTCGCGACCAGGCGGTCGATGACGTGTTGCTGGCGGCTGGCCGCCAAGTCCGGGCGGGTCAGCGGGTCGTAGTTGCTGGGGGCCTGCGGCAGCCCGGCCAGCAGCGTGGCCTGGGACCAGCTCAATCGGTCCGGCGGCACCCCTAAGTAGCCGCAGGAAGCGTCCTGCAGGCCGTAGAAGCCGTGACCGAAATAGGTTACGTCGGCATACATCCGGAGGATCTGCGACTTGGAGTAGGTGGTGTCGAGTTTGACGCCGAGCATCAGCTGTTCGGGGGCGCCTGCCAGGGGATGGTCACCGTGGAAATACATCATCTTGATCAGCTGCTTGTCCAGCGTCGACCCGCCGCTCTCCCGGGACCCGAGTATGCCGAGGCCGCCGCGCACCATGCCGAGGATGTCGATGCCGTGATGCCGATAGAAACGACTGTCCTCGGTGGCCAGCAGCGCTGTCTCGAACCGTGCCGGCACCGAATCGGACAGCAGCGCCGAATGCCGTTCCGCCGCCAGATCCCGGACCCGCTGATCGGCGTCGGCAACCGACGGGGTGAGCGCCCACGCGGCAGCCGACACGACGCCGAGCACCAACAACACGACCATGAGCGATTTCCCCAACCGACGCAGCCGATGACGGCGCCGGGGCTGGCTGGATTCCATAACCGGTGACACTAAGCATCACGGGTGGAGATGCTTTGCGCCGAATGTGGAGATTCTGTGCAGATCGCTCAGTAGGTTCTGAGTTGTCCGCCTTTGGGATTCAGCATGGATTCGTGTGTCAGTCGTCCGGCGGAACCGAATTCCATGGGTTTGTGCCCGGTATCCCACTTCACGGACTGCACCACCTTCCGGTCTTTGAGGAAGACGTAGTACCCGGAAGGCACCGGATCGGAAGCACCGCTCCTGGGTGGCAGACCCGCCCAGCAGGTACCCGGTGGGGTCTCGGCCCACTTGTTCATCAGGTCATCCTCATGCGCCGCGGAAGCATCGATCACCGCGTCCCAATCATCGGACCAGCCGGCCACGCGCGTGACCTCCCCGAAGCTGATGGCTTGCTGCCCGCCCCCGGCCGTTCTGATCGCCTCCGTCAGCGCCTTGCTCGAACCGAGCGGTTGCGGTTCCTGGCTGAGGCGGATTTCGGATGGACACCTTTCCGCGTAGGACTGGTGTTTTCGCGGCACACCCGGCCAGCAGTGGAACCGCCAGCAGGCCGACAACGATCAGGGCTGATCTCAATTACCTCGCCCTCACTTTCCTGGAAGTGGGATATCGATGGCCGGAGGACTCGTGATCTGGTCCCAGGGAACCGTATTACTCCAGGCGATCTGGGCGGGCGCACCGTCCCCGTTGGGGCTGTGGATGACGATGGCGTCGCCGTGGTCGACCGCGGCGATGACCGCTGTTTTCAGATCGTCCTTCGATGCGTCCATATTCGCGAGACCGATCTGACGGCCGAGTTCATTATTCTTGAGGTCCATCGCCTCTCGTTGTGGACCGTTTCCGCCGACGCCTTCATGGGCGCTGGCGTACTTCTGCGCCCAGTCGGAACCGAACTCCTGTGTCATACGCGCATTCCAGTAGGCATGCCGGGCCGCGTCCCCATGACCGTCGTCCTTCGAGCCGTCATATGCCGCGGTGTACTTGTTGTCTTTCCCGAACGCCTCGGCCTCGTCCTTGATCTCGTTGAACTTCATGTAGTTCATCGGATTACCGCCGTGCAGCGGGTTGCAGAGTTGATCCATCGCGGCCTTTTCCTCGACCGTCATCTCTACCGACTGCATGTCGGGCTTGTACATCCGGATCAGGTTCAGCAGGGTCGAGTCGGGCCAGACAACGATGTCGGACTTCGTCGCGTCTACCTGGTATTTCTGGAGAATGTCCCGGAGCGCGGCGTCCTCCGGAATACCGGCCAGCGCCAGTTTGACATCGTCGGACACGTGCTCGAGTTGCGTGGCCAGGTTGCGCGCGCCGATCTTGTCGGTTTCCTGCACATCCCAGAACGCCTGCTTGAGATTCGCGCCCAAGTTGAGGCAGGCGGCGGTCTTCCAGGCGACGGAAGCCGGGTTGCCCCATGCCTTTTTGATGGTCTCCCAGTTCGAGTCGTAGGACTTCACGTCACCGGTCTCGTCGTCGTAGAAGAGGTTCCACTCCGATTCTTTGACGTCGTCGACAGCCGACTGCAAACTCTTGATATCCGATTGCAGTGCGGCAGTGGTGGTGTCGATCTGCTTGTGGATGGCATCGAGGACGTCACCGGTGGTGACCGCCTCGTTCTTCAACTTGGTCGACATGGTGCGAGCGGCGCTACCGGCGGCGTCACCGAAGTAGGAGTCGGAACCCTGAACCGCCTTGTCGGCGTTCAGAGATTCGGCCTCGAGGGTGATACCGGCGTTCATCGCGTCCGCGCCGGCGAAGCGTGCCGAATCGAGCTTCCACCCGAGCACCGTGGAGATGGTGATCTTCTCGCCGCTCACTTGATCCCCTTGAAGCCGGCCACATTCGCCTCTTCCATCCCATCGACGGTGCCGGCCGCGTTATCGGTCAAGGTCGCGAACTGGTCGAGTCTGCCTTGATGGAGCGTCACCGCCCGATCCATCGCCTGGAGTACCAGCTGGATGTCTTTCGCGAAGGCGGAGAACGGCATCGCGCCGGGAGCAGCGTCTCGGTTGTGCTCGCCGATCGGGCTCAGTTTGCCGATCGCACCGGCGTGGTTGTGGGTATCGGTCGCGAGCGCGCGCAACTTTTCGGGATCGAAGGCAATCATGTCTACAGTCCCACCAACAGCTTTCGCTTCATGACTCCCCCAGAACTGGCCATAGTGCTGCCAAATAGTAGCGGCCGGTTTGTACTGAGAACAATCAGGCGCTCGGTGTCGGTACAGTGTCGAGCAGTCGGGGGGAGACAGCCCGGCATGGACGATCCGGATGAAGGGGTGCGAAGCACGTGGACCAGCGTCGCGCGCGGGCCGAGAAGATCGACGAGGCCATCGGGGTGGTCCGAGCCCAGGCTCGCGCCGCGGACCGAAGCATGGCGATCGAGGTGGATGCCTACGGGCAGATCACCCAGATCAGACTGGCGCCGCACGCCGCCGCCGAGGGCACCCAGCAGCTCGAGCGGACCATCATCGAGCAGTACCGGGCGGCGCGCGCCGATGCGGAAGCGCAGGCACACAAGGTGTACGAACAGTTCCTTCGAAACGAGAAGAAGGAAGCCGCACCGGCAGCGCCGTCGCAACCCGAATGGGCCGATCCGGACGATGTGCAGCCGGTCAGGCTCTGGACCGACACGCGGTAATCAGCCGAGCCTCGGGGAGCGCGGAACCCACGAAGAGCGTTGCCGGACTGGGCATTCGGTTATGACAGGTCCAGGAGGACAGCACGCTGTCGGCGGCGGCCTCCAACCCGAACTCTCAGGTCTACTTCTATGACGGTTGATTCTGAGGCGGGTCGGGGGTGGGTATCGTGCGGCCATGGAATTGCGGCAGCTCGAATACTTCGTGGCGGTTGCTCGCGAGCGGCACTTCGGGCGGGCGGCGGAGCGGTTGCATATCGGGCAGCCGGCGATCAGTCAGCAGATTCGGCGGCTGGAGCGGGAGCTCGGGGTGGAGTTGTTGGATCGGTCGCCGCGGCATGTGCGGTTGACGGTGGCCGGGGAGAGTTTTCTGCCTGAGGCGGAGGCCGTGTTGGGTGCGGTCGTGCGCGCTCGGGAGGCAGTTGCGGCGCATACGGCTGCGCGCACCGCAACCTTGCGGATCGGTACCAGCGCGGGGCTGGGGGCGCATTTGGAGCGGGTGCTGGATGAGTTGGCTGCTGTGGCACCGGATTTGGCTGTCGAATTGATTTCGGTGCCGACTCGGGTGCGGCTCGAGCAGGTGGTTTCGGGGGAGCTCGAGGCCGCGTTCCTGCGCGCCGGATCGGATCCGGCGACGCTGCCGCAGCAGCCGGCGCTGCGATTCACTCCGGTTTGGCACGATCCGCTGGTGGCGGCGTTGCCCGCTCGACATTCGTTGGCGCAGAACGAAACCGTGGCGATGACCGATCTGGCCACGTTGCCGTTGCGGCTGGTGCATCGGCGGGATAATCCGGTGCTGGTCGATCTGATCGTCGGCGCCTTTCATGAGGCGGGTGTGGAGCCGTTGCCGGGGGCGAACTCGGCGAATCTGGCGGACACGCTGACCGCGATCGGCGCGGGGCCGGCGAGTTGGACCGTCGTCTACGCCTCGCACGCCGTTCGTCTGCACACCGGCCGTGTCGTCTTCCGGCCGTTCCGTGCGCCGGCCGAGCTGTCGTTGACGACCTACCTGGCGACCAGGCGCGAGGATCCGACCGGACAACTCGAACTGCTGCGCCGAGCCTGCCGGGGGCACGATCACGAATCGTGATCGCTATCGGTCCGGACTGCGCCTGGTTCGGGTTCCATGATCACGATTTACTTCATATGTGCAGGTGAGCGGCCCGGAATCGCCGGGAAGCCGCCGCATCATCACAGGAGTCGATCATGCCCAACGTCACCATTCAGCAGCTGCCCAAGACCCCGGAACTGAAGCGCGCCCTGATCGCCAAGATCACCGATGCCTTCATCGACGCCTACCAGATTCCGGCCGAAACGGTGCACGTCTGGTTCGACGAGCACCCGGCCGACGCCTACGGAGTCGCCGGGAAGCTCATCGCCGACCGCTGAGCCGCCGCCGGACAGTCGGATCGAGCGAAACAGGAAGAGCCTGAGATGGATCGCAACGAGCTCGGAGCACAGGAGTACGCGGCGCTGATCGGCGCCGCGCCGGAGCAGGCGTTGGCGGAGGTGGCCCGGCGGTCGCCGCAGATGTACGAGGCGGTCGTCGGCGGAGCGTTCGGTGGAGCGCTCGCACACGCCGAACTGGGCCGCGCGGCACGGGAAATCGCTACGGTGGCGATCACCGCCACCCTCGGCGGGGCCGAACGGCAACTCGCCAGTCACACCCGGGCGGCGCTGCACAACGGGGTGGCGCCGTCGGAGTTGCTGGCGTTGGCCGAGCACGTATCGGTGTACGCGGGATTTCCGCGGGCATTGAACGCGCTGACGGTCATCGACGAGGTGCTCACCGAGCAGGGCGTGGCGCGTCCAGTGCCGTTGCGCCGCATCACCGTTCGCGATCACGAGACGGTTGTGGCGCAGCGCGGCGAGAGCGGACCCGCGGTGGTGCTGGTGCACGCCCTCGGCCTGGACTGGCGGATGTGGGAGGCGGTGATGGAGGAACTCGCCGTCGGCCGAAGGGTTTTCGCGTACGACATCCGCGGCCACGGTGCCGCGGCCGGTTCGCCGAGCCCCTTCACCATGGCCGACGCCGGCGCGGACCTCATCGCCGTGCTCGACGCGCTCGGGCTGGACCGCGCCCACGTGGTCGGGCTGTCCTACGGCGGGGGAATCGCGCAGACCGCGGCGGTGGCGCACCCGGAACGATTCGAATCGCTCGCCCTGCTGGCCACCACCGACTACCCGTTCGACGCGTTCGAATCGCGGGCGAGGTCCGGTGAGGTCGACGGCATGGAAGCGCAGGTAGTGCCGTCGCTGACGCGCTGGTTCACCCCGGCCGCGCTGGCGGTCAACGGCTGGAGCGTCCGCTACGCCCGCGAACGCGTCCTGCGCGGCAACCCGGCCGATTGGGCCGCCGCCTGGCGCGCGTTCATCGGCTTGGACGTGCAGGGCCGCCTCGCCGAATTCCCTTCCCCGGTACTGGTTCTCGCGGGCACCGCGGATGCCTCGACGACTCCGGCCATCATGAGCGGCATCGCCGAGCGAATCCCCGGGGCAACCTATCGGGAGCTACCCGGCACCCCGCACATGCAGACCCTCGAGCAGCCCGCCCTCGTCGCCGCCGCCCTCACCGAATTCCTTCCCCTGTGATGACCGCGCGACGCGCCGACACGGGATACCGTCCCCAGGGTGAACCACGACAAGACCGTGTCGCCGCGCGTCGTAGCCACCGACACGCATCGGAGTATCGAGAATCCGTCCGAGGACGCGCTGCACGACCTGCTGGCGGACATGAACCTGAGTGTTCCGTTCGTCATCGTCGACCGGTTCGACAGTTCTGAACCGGGCGACCACTTCATTCAGGTTCACCTCGACGAGGCCGTGGATCCGCAACGGGGCCACGGCTATATCGTCGAGTTCCGCGACGGCGGACCGGATGCCCATTTTCGCGCCACGGTCAGTGACACCACACCGTGGGACGCCATCAGCTCACCCGCATTCGACACCGTGGTGAATGTCATCCAGGACTGGGCATTCGGACGCGGCGGCTGGCGCACGGCACTGAGTTGGGAGCCGCTCGACTTCGACGCGTGAGCACCCGATCGTGGAGTTCAGGATGCCGCTGAGCGGACTGTGTCGCGGAGCAGGTTCTTCTGCACCTTGCCGGTGGCGGTCGCCGGCAGGGAGTCGAGGAACAGGACCTTGGTGGGTGTCTTGAAGCCTGCCAGACGTTCGCGGGCGAAGGCGATGACCTCCTCGGCGGTCACCGTCGCCCCTTCGTCCAGCACGATGCACGCGACGGGTGTCTCACCCCATTTCTCATGGGGCGCACCGACCACCGCCACGTCGTGGATGCCCGGCATGGCGGAGATGGCCAGCTCGACTTCTCGGGAGTAGACGTTCTCACCGCCGCTGATGAGCATGTCCTTCTTCCGGTCGACGAGGGTGATGAAACCCTCCTCGTCGGCGAAACCCAGGTCGCCGCTGTGAAACCAGCCGTCGCGGAGCGCACGAGCGGATTCCTCCGGACGCATCCAGTAGCCGGCGAATACGTTGTCGGCGCGCACCAGCAGCTCGCCGACGGTGCCTGTCGGAACATCGCGGTCGGCGTCGTCGACGAGCCTGGTTTCGATGCCGAACAAGGGGCGCCCGATCGAGCCGGCCTTCTCGCGGACGTACTCGGATTCGAGCAACGCCACCGAGGGCGAGCATTCCGTCATCCCGAATCCTTCGCGGAACGGAATGCCGCTGCGGGCAAGGAAATCCAGGACCGGGCGCGGCGCGGGCGCACCGGAGGTGAGCGCACAGGTCAGGGAGGACAGGTCGTAGCGTTCGAGCTCGGGCACCTCCATCACGGCCTGCCACATGGTCGGCACCAGCAACAATTGTGTCGCCCGCTCGGCTTCGACCGCGGCGAGGACCGCCGCCGGATCGAACGACGGCATGATCACGTTGCGGGCTCCGACGTAGATGAAGGGCAACGTGTAGAGCCCCAGACCTCCGATATGGAACATCGGCAGTGCCGTGACGGTGACGTCGCACGACCGCAGGCCGAAGGCCGAGACGACCGCGGCAGCGTTGGCTCGAAGATTCTCGTGCGTGATCATCGCCCCCTTGGGGCGGCCGGTGGTCCCGGACGTGTACATGATCACCGCGACGTCGTGTCGCGCGGCGATCAGCGTCACCGGTGTCGGATCGGCGGTGTCCAGCAGCGCCGTGTAGTCATCGCCGAGCGCGACGATCTCCCGGACGTAGGTGCCCGGTTCCTGCGCGGCGCGCTGGGCTGCGGGGAATGCGGGATGGGCGAAGAGCAGGTTCGCGCCGAGATCGCCCAGCACGTAAGCGATCTCGGGCGCGGTCAGCCGCACGTTGATCGGCGTGAAGATCGCGCCGAGCTTCGCGGCGGCGAACAGGATCTCCAGGCACTCGACCGACGTCGGCACCACCGCGGCGATCCGATCGCCGCGCCGGATGCCGAAACGATCCCGAAGCTGATTCGCCAACCGGTTGGTACGGTCATCGAACTCACGGTAGGTCCACGAGCGATCCCCGGATACGAACGCGATCTTCTCGCCACCGAGTTGCGCCCGCCGGGTGGCCCAGTCACCGATTCCCTGCATTCCTCGACTCCTTCGACTCGTTGCTGACCGGCGCGCTCAGCCGACCTTGGCGCTGACGCGGTCGAGGATCGCCGCGAAATCCACTCCGCGAGGCAGGGTTCCGTAGACGCTGCCCCGGTCACCGTCGAGCCGGGTGGCGATGAACGCGTCCGCCACCGCCTGGTTACCGGACCGAACCAGCAGCGACGCTTGCAGCACCAGAGCCATCTTTTCGATCACCCGGCGCGCCAGTACTTCCGCGTCCGCGAGATCGCGCAACTGGCTGCGGATTTCGTTCACCACGCGCTCGATACTCGGCTCGGCCCCAGCGAGAGCGACTTCGGCGAAGAAGGCGTCGACCGTGTGCGGGTTCTTGCCCATCGCCCGCAGCACGTCGAGCGCCGCGACATTGCCGCTGCCCTCCCAGATTCCATTGAGCGGGGATTCCCGGAACAGGCGCGGCATCTGTGATTCCTCGATGAACCCGTTGCCGCCGAAACACTCCATCGCCTCGGCCGCATGCGCGGGCCACCGCTTGCACACCCAGTACTTGCCTACCGCCAGGGCCAGCCGCAGGAAGGTCGATTCCGCCTGGTCTCCGCGCACGGCCCGGTCGTGGGCGCCGGCGAGGCGCATCATCAGCAGCGTCGCCGCTTCCGATTCGACCGCGAGGTCCGCCAGCACATTTCGCATCAACGGCTGATCGATGAGATACGCGCCGAACGCCTTCCGATGCGTCGCGTGGTGCGCGGCCTGGACGACACCGCGGCGCATGCCCGACGCGGCGCCGATCAGGCAGTCGAGCCGAGTCATGTTGACCATCTTGATGATCGTCGGCACGCCGCGGCCTTCGTCGCCGATCCGCCAGGCGAGGGCGTTCTCGTATTCGATCTCCGCTGACGGGTTCGACCGATTGCCCAGTTTGTCCTTCAGGCGCATGAGGCGAACGTTGTTGCGGGTGCCGTCCTCGAGCACCCGCGGCACCAGGAAACAGGTGACCCCCGCGCCCGTCTGCGCCAGGACCAGGAAGAGGTCCGCCATGGTCGCCGAGGTGAACCATTTGTGGCCGACGATCCGGTAGGTCCCGTCCGGCTGTGCGATGGCGCGGGTGGTGTTGGCGCGAATGTCGGACCCGCCCTGCTTCTCGGTCATCGACATCGTCGCCAGCAGGCCGGGCTTGTCGAGCGGGGTCCGCAGACCGCCCTCGTAGTGCGAATTCGACAGCAGCGGTTCGTAGATCGCCGCCAGGTCGGGGGCGTCGCGCAACGCGGGCACGGCGGCGTAGGTTGCCGAGATCGGGCAGGTGTGTCCGGCCTCGACATTGCTCCAGACGTAGAACTTCGCGGCGCGGGCCACATGGCTGCCCGTTCGCGGATCGCTCCAGGGCGCGCCGTGCAGGCCGTTGGCGACCGCCGCGGACATCAGTTCGTGCCACGCGGGGTGGAACTCGAGGTCGTCGATGCGGTGACCGAAGCGGTCGTAGGGCCGCAGGATCGGCGGGTTCTCGTTGGCGACCCGCCCCCACTCCTGGACCTGTTCGGTGCCGGCCAGCCGACCCAGCCGCCCGATGTCGTCGAGCGCCCACTCGGCTCCCTCGCGGACGAGCCCGTCGAGCAGCGTCGCGTCGTCCGCGACATTGTGGCCGTAGAGCGGTACGGACTGGTTGAACACCTCGTGTGTCTGCATGACTGCCTCCTTCGACTACCAATTCGGACATTACGTTTTCCGAACAGTCGAAGTCAATGAGTAATATTTCGGTCAGTAGGCGTGCCCGACCTCCGGGATCGACACGAACTCGTCCTGGTAGGCGACCCAGACCTGGTGCAGCCGATCCGCCGTCCACTGCTCCGGCCGAAGCTGTTGCGGCAGTATGGGATCGGTGAGCAGGTGCCGGACCATCGCGGTCGCGACGGTGAAACGGTCGACCGGGCTCTCGGCCCGTTCGATCAGATCGAGCAGTCTGCGCGACTGCGCCTCCCAGGCGGGCAGATCCCACAGCAGATCCAGCAATTCCCCGTCGGGACGCCCGGGCCGGCCGACGAAGATCTCCACGGGCGCGTTCCCGAGCTCGAGCGCCCGGGTCAGATTGGCGGGCCGCAACCAGACGCCCTCACGCAGTTCCGCAAGGCGAAGACGGGCCAGCCGGGCGCGCAGGGCAGCGCGTTCCGCCGGATCGCGCCCGGTGCCCGACACCACGACCATCTCCCAGTCACCGTGCCACGCCCGGGTCTCCTGCTCGACCTCGTGCAGCACTCGCTGACGGCGTTCGCGCAGTGGTTCACTCAGTAGAAAGCCATCACGGGTGCGGGTCAGATCGCCGCCGGAAACCATGCGGCTCAAGGCAACCCGGGCCGCGGATTCCTTGATGCCGAAGGCACCGGCCGCCCGCACCACCTGCGCCGGCGTCGGCCGCGCCGGATGATTGCTCACCAGCAGACTGAGAATCACCCCGCGCGCGGTCAGCCGCGGGATATAGGTCTCCAAGTCCAGACGCGCGGAATCGGTCGCGTCAGCCACGTCTCATGTACTCCTCACTACGCGGCAGAGCGACGTGAACGCGACTCTGCTCCCTTCGAGCGTCCCTCAACGGTAGAGAAACCCCGGAGCCGCCACCGTGGCGGTCCAGTTCCCACCCATCGATCGACCGCATTCAATCGGAGCGCACGGCACCGAGTTGGGAGCGACTCGACTTCGACGCGTGACCACCCCGAAATGAGCCGGAAGAACGAACCACGTGCCCCGTACCGTGCGCATGACCGGGGAATCAGATCTCGGGCCAGGCACGGTGCGGCGTAAAATCAGTCTGGGCGCGAGGCCCGCTCTTCTCCATGCTGTCCGAAGTAAGCGTCACCGCTGAACCGAGAGCTTTCCCCATCACGATTTTCCGCCGGAAGCCTTCTCTGCTCGACCTTTTCGCCGCCAGGACCGGTTCGCGTTGCCGCCCAACCGATCACCACACCGGCAGATAGGTACCGACCATGTCCGAGTGGAACGAAGTCGACAAGTGCCCGGCGACCCGGGCAATCGCGGTCGGGTCAATTCACGGATTCAACGAGTGAAACATGGATACTTCCTTCCATGCGGTTCCCGAACCGACGGCTGCAAGACACTCGACCCGCAGGGCGCCGATGAGCCCCGCGGGTGCTCGGCAGCCGCGCAACGAGAACGGCATCTACACCCATCGCCGGATCGTCGAGGCCACCCTGGACGTGCTGGCGAGCCGGGGGTGGGGGCATGCCAGTGTCGCGGAGGTCGCCGAGCGGGCGGGGGTCACCCGCGGGGCGGTGCAGCATCACTTCAAGGACCGGGACGGGATGCTGACCGCGGCGGTGCAGCACATCATGGACCAGCGGATCAGCCGGATCGAGGCGTTGCGGCACGTCGGCCGCGCCCCCGGTGATCACACGCGGGCCATCGTCCGCCACGCTGTCGAGATGCATCAGGGTCCGGCGTTCACCGCCGCCCTGCAACTGTGCATGGCGGCGGCCGACGACCCGGTGTTGCGGCCCCGCGTCGCGGCCATGGAGCTCGAGGTGGGCGCGCGCGGGTTCTGGGCGCTGATCGAACTGCTGCAGCTCGACGGCAACGACCCGAAGGTGCGCGCCACCGTGCAGGCCTTCCTGGACTCCGCGCGCGGCCTCGGCCTGGCGGGCATCCTGAACGACGATGCCGACCGCCGCACGCATGTCGCCGACCGCTGGGCCGAAATGCTCGCCGAACTCCGCTGACCCCGGTGTAGGGCGAATCTCACAATGTCCGCCCAGCTGAGAGTGGGTGACGGGCGGTCCGGGAAGATGGTGCGCGAGTAACTCGAGTACAAGGGAGATTTCGAACGTGGAACGCATTGGCGTGATCGGTGGCGGCACGATGGGTGCGGGTATCGCCGAGGTGGCTGCCCGCGCGGGCGGGTCGGTCCTGATCCTGGAACGCGACACGGCGGCGGCCGACGCCGCGGTGGAGCGCATCGAGAAGTCGCTGGCGCGCGCGGTGAAGTCGGGCCGGCTCGAGCAGGCCGCCTCCGACGAGGCCCGCGCCCGCATCGCCCTGACCACCTCGATCGACGATTTCGCCGATCGTGAGCTGGTCATCGAGGCCGCGCCGGAGATCGAGTCGCTCAAGGCCGACTTCTTCACCAAGCTCGACGGCATCGTCTCCCCCGAGACCATCCTGGCCACCAACACCTCCTCGATCCCGGTGATCCGGCTGGCCAACGCCACCGCCCACCCGGAGCGCGTGGTCGGCGTCCACTTCTTCAACCCGGTGCCGGTGCTGCCGCTGGTCGAGATCGTGGTCACGCTCAAGACCGACCGCACCGTCGTCGACAAGGTGACCGCCTACGCCCGCGAGGTGCTGGGCAAGCGCACCATCGAGTCCAAGGACCAGGCGGGCTTCATCGTCAACGCCCTGCTGATCCCGTACCTGTGCAGCGCGATCCGCATGTTCGAGACCGGTTTCGCGAGCGCCGAGGACATCGACGAGGGCATGGTCAGCGGCTGCGCGCACCCGATGGGCCCGCTGCGCCTGTGCGACACCGTCGGTCTCGACGTCACCCTCGCCGTCGCCGAATCCCTCTTCGCCGAATTCGGCGAGGCCCAGTACGCGCCGCCGGTGCTGCTGCGCCGCATGGTCGACGCGGGTTACCTGGGTCGCAAGACCGGTCGCGGTTTCTACACCTACTGACACAACCGAATTCGGCCGCCCGCACGCGAAGTGCGGGCGGCCGTTTCGTTTTCCGGCGGCGTTTCCTCGCGCGTCGCGGCATGAACTTGTCAAATGTCCAGCACGGTTGGTTCGGTTTGCACTACTCTCACCCGCGATGCGCCGCTGATTTCCTGAAATATGGTGCAGGAAGCAGTGAATCGGTTCCGGACCAGCAAGGACACACCGTGTACGCACGCAGCCTCGTCACCGCCCTCGGCGCACTCGCCGCCGCCATCACCCTCGCCACCGGTACCGCACAGGCCCTGCCCGTCCCCCTGTCGGTGGACAGTGCCCGGGAAACCAACGGCAATGCCATGATCGCGGTGTCGTACGTCTGCACCGGACCCGCGGCGGCGCTGTCGGTGACCGTGCGGGCGACACCCTATCTGGGGACCGGCGTGAACGGCAGCTCACTGGCTCCGGTCAGCTGCACCGGGCAGACGCAGCAGGCCACCGTCACGGTCAATCCGGTTCAGATCTTCGGGGAATCGGCGAAGTTCCAGTCGGGATCGGTCACCGACGTGACCGTCACCGTCATCGACCTCACGCTGAATTCGCTGCTCTGCACCACCAAGAAGCGGATCGACCACCTCGGCTGACAGCGGACCGGTCGTCAGTACTTAACGACGACAGATTCCCGGTCGCCGCCATCTTCATAACGTTGTCCTCATCAAGTTCAGACGAACCGAGGAGAACGACATGAGCGACATCACCGAGCTGGTCCAGCGCTACCTGACCGCGTGGAACACCACCGACGCCGGCGCCCGCGCCGCCCTGGTGGCCGAATTGTTCACCGAGGAAGCCGAATACACCGATCCGCTGGTGTCGGTGCGCGGGCACGCCGGGCTGGACGCCACCATCGCCGCGGTGCAGGCGCAGTTCGCGGGGCTCGAGTTCCGGCTCGGCGGGGCGGTCGACGCCAACCACCACATCGCCCGTTTCACCTGGCACCTGGGCGCTCCCGGCGCGGAGCCGCTGGTGATCGGGTTCGACGTCGCCGCCCTCGCCGCGGACGGACGCATCGAGCGGGTCTACGGCTTCCTCGACCAGGTGCCCGCCGGACTCTGACGCCAACTCGGCCGGGCGGGTCGTGATCCCGCCCGGCCATTCACCGAAACTTCGGTACGACAAGGGGATTCCCATGTTCTTCACCACCCCGACCGACGGCACCACCCTCGCCTACGAGGACTACGGCACCGGCACCCCGATCGTGTTCGTGGCGGGCTGGTCACTGCCCACCGACATGTGGGAGCGCCAGACGCCGTTCTTCCTGGAGCAGGGCTACCGCTGCGTCCTGCTGGATCGCCGCGGTCACGGCCGCTCCGACCGCCCGTCGGCCGGCTACGACACCGACACCCGGGCCGACGACCTCGCCGCGCTCATCGAACACCTGGATCTGCGGGACGCGATCCTGGTCGCCCACTCCACCGGCGGCGCCGAGGTGGTCCGCTACCTGGCCCGCCACGGCGCGGACCGGGTTTCGCGAATCGCCTTGCTGGGAGCTGCGATTCCGTTCATGCGGCAGACCGAGGACAACCCGATCGGCGTCCCGGACGGGCTCATCGACGCCACCCTGGCCGACCTGCGCGCCGACCGCGCCCAGTGGCTGGCCGACCGGGCGCAGGGCTACTACGCCACCCACCTGGGCACCCGGGTGTCACCCGCGACGATCGACATCGAGATGCGACGCAGCATGAGCTGCTCCCCCATCGCCGCGCTCGAGATCCAGCGCCTGGCCTTCCGCACCGACCACCGCGCCGATGTCGCGGCGGTGCCGGTCCCGATGTTGTTGCTGCACGGCGTCGCCGACCAGTCGATCCCGATCGACCTCAGCAGCCGGCAGACCGTGAAATTGGCTCCCGACGCCGAACTGAAGGAGTACCCGAACGCCGGGCACGGGCTCTACCAGAGCCACGCCGACCGGGTGAACGCCGACATTCTCGCCTTCATCAAGGCGTGATGGGTCAATGCAGCTGCGCGGCAATGTCTTTCAGTTCACCTCGGGACGTGACGCCGAGCTTCGGGTACGCCTTGTACAGGTGGTAGCCGACGGTGCGATGGCTCAGGAACAGCTGGGCGGCGATGTCGCGATTGGACAGACCCTGTGCGGCCAGGCGGACGATCTGCAATTCCTGCGGGGTCAGGCCGGTGGCGGTGGCGCTCGCCCCGGCCGGATCGGCGGCCGGGGCGCCGGCCGCCGACAGTTCGTGGCGAGCCCGCTCGGCCCATGGCCGCAGCTCCAGGCGGTCGAAGACTTCCAAGGCCTCGTTGAGTTGATTGCGCGCCTCGGATTTGCGGCGGGCCCGGCGCAGCCATTCGCCGTACAGCAGTGCGGTGCGGGCGAATTCGATGGGGCGGGCTTCCCGATCGTGGATCTCGAGGGCGCGCGAGTACAGGTCTTCGGCCCTCTCGTCGTCGAGCAACGCGCGGCAGCGCAGTACGAGGGCATCCGCCCACGGCTGACCCACCGATTCCGCCCAGCCCGTGAACTTCGCGAAGGGTGCGGCGGCTCGCTCCGGCGCGCCGATCCGCACCGCCGCCTCGACCAGGTCGGGAATCGCCCGGGTAGCGCAGATATGGTGCGTGAAGGGCACTTTCGTCAACCGTTCGAGGCGCGAGAGCGCGGACTCCGCGCGACCGGCCCCCAGATCCAGCAGCCCCAGCGACCAATGCGCCCAGGGCGCGCCGGGCGCGATCGCTCCCGGGGTGTCCCCGGCCAGGCCCAGTCCGGCGTGCGCGCGGCATTCGGCTTCAGCACCGCGTAGGGCATCCAGATGCGCCAGCACACTGCTGAGTTGGCGCACCCACTGCTGCTGGCCGGTGTCGCGGGCGAGGTCGCGGGCTTCGACGGTAGCGGTGCGCGCATCGGTGAGCCGGCCGGTGAAGATGTCGGCTTCGGCGGCGAAGAACAGCACGGTCGGCAGGCGGCCGGCCGCACCGGCCGCGCGATGCCGGGCATCCAGGGCCACGGCCAGGTCGAAGGCGGGACCGTCCTGTCCGCGCGCCAGCGCCACACCGCAGAGAATCAGCAGGACCTGATCGGAAACCGCGCCGCGGGAATCGATCTCGGCGAGCGTGTCCCGCAGCGCGAGCGGTTGTCCCGGGCCGCTGTCGAACAGGCGGCCGAGGAATCGCACCGCGGGTGTCAGCGCGGGTTCGTCCGTCAACGGCAGGTCCGCGAGACGTTTCAGTACGTCGGTCAGTTCGGGTTCGCCGAGATACCACCCGGTGTGGAGGGCCTGCACCAGCATGCCGGCGGCCTGCTGCGGCTCGGCGGCGGCGATGCTCGCGGCCGCGTCGACCAGCAGCCGATGCGCCTCGGGGAACTCGCCCTGCCAGAACGTGGCCAGGGCCCGAACCTGAGAAAGGTTGGCACGCACCGACTCCGAACTCACCTCGCGGGCGGTGCGCCGGGCCAGGTCCGCGGCCCGCTCCAGATCGCCGGATTCCAGCGCGGCCTGGGCGGCCAGGGCCTGGCGGCGGGTGCGGTCCTCGGGGCGGTCGCTGAGCCGGGCCGCGCGATCATAGGCGGCGGCCGCGGCGGTGTGCCCGCCGCGCTCGCGGGCTCGAATCGCGGTGCGCTCCAGGGCATCCGCGACCTCGGCATCGGGGCCGAGGGCCGCGGCGGACAGGTGCCAGGCTCGGCGATCGGACTGTTCGGGGGTGTCGAGCGCGGCGGCCAGGGCGCGGTGCGCGGCCAGACGCTGGGTCAGCGGGGCGCGTTGGTAGACGGCGGCGCGAATCAGGGGGTGGCGGAACGTGATCGACAGATCGGGGCCGGTCGACGGGCGCAGCAGGTCCGCCGCCTCGGCGGGGGCCAGGTCGTCGAGGCCCGCGCCGAGGCTCGCCGCTGCGCGCAGCACGACCGCGGGTGAACCGGATTCGTCGATGGCGAGGACCGTCATCAGGGTTTGGGTGGCCTCCGGCAGCCGGCTGATCCGGCCGTGGAAGGCCAGCCGCAGGCGATCGGTCAGCGGTAGCGCGCCCGCGGCGAGGTCGGGTGTGGCCTCGGCGGCCATGGCGAGCGGCAGTTCCCGCAGCGCGAGGGGATTGCCGCCCGATTCGGCGAGCAGGCGGTAGCGCACGGCCGGGCTGAGCGCACGCCCTGCGAGCGAATACTCGTCGAGCAGTGCGGCCGCCGCCTCGGGTGACAGACCGGTCAGACGCTGTTCGGGTAGGCCCGTCGCCTCGAACGCGCCCTCACCGTCCCGAACGCCGAACAGCATGACCACGCCCTCGGCCCGCAGTCGCCGTGCGGCGAACAGCAGCGCGTCCCGCGAGGCCCGGTCCAGCCATTGCGCGTCATCGACGACGACCAGCAGTGCGGGACCGTCCGCGTACTCGGTGAGCAGCGACAGCACCGCCAGCCCGGTGAGCATGGGTTCGCGGCCGCCCGGGCCGAGCCCGAGCGCGGCCGACAACGCCGCACGCTGGGGTTCCGGCAGGCCGGGCAGCCGGTCGAGGGCCGGGGCCAGCAGTAGTTGCAGTCCTGCGAACGGCAATTCGGCCTCGGCCTCCAGCCCGGCGCCGCGCAGCACCCGCAAACCCTCCGCGTGCCCGGCGGCGAACTCCAGCAGGGCCGTCTTGCCGATCCCGGCCTCGCCGCGCAGCACCAGGACCGCGCTGCGGCCCGCGCGGGCGCCGTCGATCAGGGCTTTCAGGGTCTCCTGCTGCGGCTCGCGGCCACGCAGCGACGGAAACTGTTCGGCCACGGTCGTTCTCACACCGTCCATCATGGCCGGTCCCGGAACGGGCGCTGCCACGTGCGCGATCGAGCGAAATCGTGACCTGCCTCACTCAATAATCTTGCGAAACTTCATAATCCCTGATAAGCGCATGTTTTCTCCCCCGGACACGGTGCCGGGTCACCCGATAATCGGATGAATTCTGTCGGACCCCGCCGGAATACTGATGCCCGACCGATGAGTTGAGCGATCCGTACCCGTCTGCATCGATGTGGCGTTCGGACGGCGATCACCGATTCCGCGGGCCACACCCCTCGACGACGATCACCCCCGGAGGTTTACCGATGCCCGCCGACCCAGCCGCGAGCTCGACCAAGCAGCGGACGCCAACGGTCATCCGGTTGCTGGTGCTCGCCACGTTCACGGTCATCCTGAACGAGACCATCATGATCAACGCGATTCCGCGGCTCATGACGGATCTCCATGTGACCGAGCGGTCCGCGCAGTGGGTGTCCACCGCGTTCATGCTCACCATGGCGGCGGTCATTCCGGTGACCGGCTGGTTCCTGCAGCGGGTCACCACCCGCCGCGCCTACGCCATCGCCATGGGCGTGTTCCTGGTCGGCACCGCGCTGGCCGCGGTCGCGCCGTCCTTCGCCGTGCTGCTGATCGGCCGCGTGATCCAGGCCGGCGGCACCGCGGTGATGATGCCGCTGCTGATGACCACCCTGATGACGGTGGTCCCGGAGCAGGATCGCGGCCGGGTGATGGGCAATGTCACGCTGGCCATCTCGGTGGCCCCCGCCATGGGACCGGTCATTTCCGGTCTGGTGCTGCAGGTCGGTTCGTGGCGCTGGCTGTTCGCGCTGGTGCTGCCGATCGCCGGTGCGGTGACCGCGTTCGGCCTGCGCAAGCTGGAGAATGTCGGTGAGCCGCAGACCGGTTCGATCGACTGGTTCAGTGTGGCGTTCGCGGGCTTCGGCTTCGGTGGTCTGGTGTACGGCCTGAGCAAGTTCGGTTCCGGCAGTGCCGCCACCCCGGCGCTGTACGTGGCCGGCGGTCTGATCCTGGTCGGCGTCTTCGTGTTCCGTCAGATCTCGCTGCAGCGCACCGGCACCCCGCTGCTGGATCTGCGCATCCTGCTGTCGGCCACCTACTCCAAGGCGCTGGTCCTGATGGCCGTGGCGTTCCTGGCCATGATGGGCTCGATGATCCTGCTGCCGCTGTACCTGCAGAACCTGCGCGGCCTGAGCCCGCTGCAGACCGGTCTGCTGGTCATGCCCGGCGGTCTGGCCATGGGTCTGCTCGGCCCCACCGTGGGCAAGATCTTCGACCGTTTCGGCGGCCGAGTCCTGGTGATCCCCGGCTCGATCGGCATCACCGCCGCCCTGGTCGGCTTCACCCAGCTCTCCCTGACCATCCCCTACGCGGTCCTGGTCGCCCTGCACATCCTGCTGATGGTGTCGCTGGCCGCCGCCTTCACCCCGGTGTTCACACTGGGCCTGGGCGCCCTGCCGATGCACCTCTACTCGCACGGCAGTTCCATGCTCGGCACCCTCCAGCAGGTGGCCGCCGCCTTCGGCACCGCCCTGGTCGTCACCGTCATGACCTCCCGCGCCACCCACCTGGTCGACGCCGGTGAGAACCCGCTCAACGCCCACCTCGACGGCATGCGCCTGGCCTTCCTGGTCTCAGCGGCCCTCGCGGTGATCGTCATCGTCATGGCGGTCCTGCTTCCCAACCGCTCCGACGCTCCGGCACACGGCGCCTCGGTCCCGGATACCCTGGACGAGCTCGACGCCCCGGAGCTGGTCAAGGACTGATCTCCGAACAGTCGAAAGCGCCCATGGCCCGAAGGCCGTGGGCGCTTTCGCGTTTCAGTGGCGGGTCAGCACACCGTGATCAGTGCACGCCCTCCATGTGGCGGCTGATCCAGGGGGCGATGGACCAGACGATGGCGCCGACGGTCATGGCGATCAGGCCGGTGATGCCGAAGTAGGCGAGTTCGTGGGAGGGGTCGTAGTACTTGGCGAGGACGCCGGACATGGAGGTGCCGATGCCTACGGAGAAGAAGTAGAGGGCCATCATCTGGGCTCGGAAGGCGTTGGGGGCCAGCTTGGTGGTGACCGAGAGGCCGATCGGGGAGAGCATGAGTTCCGAGATCGCGAACGCGCCGAGGATGAAGAAGACGATGACGAACGAGACCGATTTGCCTTCGGTGCCGGAGAAGAGGGTGAACAGCAGGAAGGCCGCGCCCATGCCGATCACGCCGAGCGCGAACTTGCGCGGGGTGCTGGGGGCGCGGTTGCCCAGGCGGGTCCACATGATGGCGAACAGCGGCGACAGGGCGATGATCCACACCGGCTCCATCGAGCCGATCCAGTTCGAGGGCGCGGTCCAGCCGAAGATGGACCAGGTCATGCGCTTGTCGGAGTAGGCCGACAGCACGGTGAAGATCTGCTGGAACAGCGACCAGAACACGGCGTTCGCGACGAACAGCGGCATGTACGCGCGCACCCGGGTGCGTTCCACCGCGGTGACCTTGTCGCTGGTCAGCATGATTGCGAAGTAGGCGATCGAGGCCACGGCGATCACGCCGGTGGTGACGTTGGGCAGGTTCGACAGCGTCACCAGCTTGGTCGCCGCGGCGATCGCGACCAGCACGACGAATGCCGCGAGGGCGGCGATCACCTTCGGAATCTCGGTGCGCGGCAACGGGTTCGGCACATCACGCCCGTGCACGCCGAGGTTCTTGCGGAAGACGACGTACTGGGTGAGGCCGATCGCCATACCGATCGCGGCGGCACCGAAGCCGTAGTGGAAGCCGACGTGATCCTGTAGCACACCGGTGATCAGCGGACCGGCGAAGGCGCCCAGGTTTATGCCCAGATAGAACAGCGTGAAACCGCCGTCCGCGCGCGGGTCGTCCTTGTCGTAGAGGGTGCCCAGCAGCGAGGAGGCGTTCGCCTTCAACCCGCCCGAACCGAGCGCGACCAGCACCAGACCGACACCGACACCGCTCAGGCCGGGCAGGATCGCCAGCGCGATGTGACCGGCCATGACGATGACGCCGCCGTAGAAGACGGTGCGTTCGGAGCCGAGCAGCCGGTCGGCCACCCACGCGCCGAGCACGGTCGACAGGTAGACCAGACCGCCGTACGCGCCGACGATGCCGAGCGCGGTCGACTCGGCCATGCCCAGACCGCCGTCACCGACCGAGTAGTACAGGTAGTAGCCGAGAATCGTGAGCATCCCGTAGAACGAGAACCGTTCCCACAACTCGACGCCGAACAGATTCGCGATACCGATGGGATGGCCGAACAGGGTGCGTTCAGTGGCCGGTTTCGCGTCGTGAGCTACTCCTGACATACCCGAGACCCTCCCATATAGGGCAATCTGACAGCAACCTCAGGGGTTAACCTATGTCACATTTTCCCAGGGGATGTACACACTGATCCGGGCATCGGGCAAACGTCCTCGAACGCGCACGATGAATGGCCTTATCAGGCAATCGAAAGCGCGATTCCGTCCAGGATGTCGTGCTCACTGACGATCAGCTCACCGATCCCGGCGCGCCGGGCCAGCTCATCGGCCAGCACCTCGGCAACCACCGCGCCACCGCCGATCACATCCACCCGGCCCGGGTGCATCGGCCCGAGCGCGGCCCGCTGGTCGTGGTTCATACCGATCAGCCGATCGCACACCGCGCGCAGTTCCGACAGCGGCAGCCGGGTGAGATGCACTCGCTCCGAATCGTATTCGGGCAGATCCAGCGCGACGGCCGCGATGGTGGTCATGGTCCCGGCCACACCCACCCAGGTGTGCGCCCGCTCCACCGGCACCACACCGAAGGCCTGCGCCAGCCGCTCGGAGGCGAAGAAGCGCGCAGCCGCGACCTCTTCGCGGGTGGGCGGATTGCCGTGCAGGCAGCGCTCGGTGATGCGCACGCAGCCGATGTCGGCGGAGTAGGCCGACTGCACGCCGTTGGCGTCGCCCAGCACCACCTCGGTGGAGCCGCCGCCCAGATCGACCACTACGAAAGGACCGGCGGCACTGGACAGTTCCCCGACCGCGCCCGCGAACGACAGCCGGGCCTCCTCGTCACCGGTGATGACCTCGGCCTGCGCTCCGGCCACCACCCGGCCCAGCTCCTCGCCGGTCATGGTGAAGAAGTCCTCGCGGTTGGACGCGTCGCGGGTGGCCGAGGTGGCGACCATGCGCACCCGCGTCACGCCGTATTTCAGCATCAGGTCCACGTAGTCGCGCAACGCCACCCGAGTGCGTTCGATCGCTTCGGGATTCAGCGCGCCGGTGGCATCCACGCCCTGGCCCAGTCGCACGATCCGCATCTCCCGATGCACGTCGGTCAGCCGGGGCGTGCCCGCGTCGTCATGGGTGGCGTCGGCGATCAGCAGGCGAATGGAGTTGGTACCGCAGTCGATCGCCGCGATCCGCTCGTGTCCGGCAGCCGCCGGGCGGCCGTCCGTCGCCGAGCTCTGGGCGAATTCCGCGTTGCTCATGACTGACCTCTGAATTCGACTGGTTCTGAACAGATCTCGCCGGACCCGGGGTCAGGCCTCGCCGGTCTCCGAATCGGTGCGGTACTGCTCGTATTTCGGCCAGTCGGCAGGGATGGCGGTGCCGCGCAGTCCGTGTTCGGCGGCCAGGGCGACGGCCTCGTCACCGAGGGTGTTGAGACCCGGGCCCTTGGCCAGGGAGTGGGCGATCAGGACGTGCAGGCACTTCACCCGGTCGGGCATGCCGCCGCCGGCGAAGTCGGTGCCCAGGTCCTCGATGGCGTTGCGCTCGGACAGGTAGCTGTCGTAGGCGGCGCGGTAGGCGGCGGCCAGTTCCGGATCGCGGGTGAGGCGTTCGGACATGTCGCGCATCAGGCCGGTGGTCTCGAGCCGGCTGGCCTCGGCGGTGAGGCGCGGGTCGGTGAGGTAGTAGAGCGTCGGGAAGGGGGTGCCGTCGGGCAGCTTGGGCGCGGTCTTCACGACCGCGGGCAGGCCGTCCGGGGTGTGGTACGCGATGGCGAGCACGCCGCGCGGAGCCCGGCCCAGTTGCTCGGCGACGATCGCGAGATCGCGCTCGCTGGGTTCGTTCTCGGCTGCGGTCACCTGGGGGGTCCTTCCTCGGACGGTACTGCTGGCGGCGGGGGCGCCGGGGCGGGTGGGGCGGGGGCGGGGGCGGCGACGACGGGTTGCGGCGACGAAATGCTGTGCCACACCTGCGTGTACCAGGGGTCGGGCTGCCGCGGTTTGGCGGGCTGGGTCGGGATGGCCGGTTGCTCGATCTCGGGGATCTGCACGATGTAGGGGGTGTCCCCCGGCATCACCAGGCGCAGCCGGTCCCGGGCCTCGGCCTTGATGTAGTTCGGATCCTGTTGCTGGGCACGGCGATCACGCAGCACCGTGACGTCCTCTTCCAGCTGACGATGCTGGGTGGCCAGTTCGGCGGCGTCGGCGCGCTGGGTGAAGTACGTGCGCAGCGGCACCGCCAGGGTGAGCGCGAGGCCCGCCAGCACGGCGGCCAGCAGGACCGCGCGGCCGGTGGACAGGCCCAGGATCTTGCGTTCGTGCCGTTCGGCTTTGGCGGCCGCGGCGCGGCGCTTGGCGGTCCCCTGACCGGCCGTGGCGCGAGCCTTGGCCGCGGTTTTCGGGCCCGCGCCGGACTTCGATGCGGCGGTGGCGGTTTCGGCCCGCTTCCCGCCCGAGGTGGTCTTGGACCTGGCGGATCGCGACGGGCGCCGGTCACTTCGTCCTGCCGGACTGGTACCGCGCACCCGTCGCTCCGTCATCTCACACCTCGAAACTCAGCTGATCGTTGGAATTCTCAGCCTTCGACTATGTCAGCCTTCGAACGCGAAACGCGGGAAGGCCGCGTCACCGGCGTAGCGCGCCGAGTCGCCCAGGGCGTCCTCGATGCGCAGCAGCTGGTTGTACTTGGCGACACGCTCGGAGCGAGCCGGGGCGCCGGTCTTGATCTGACCGGAGCCGACGGCCACGGCCAGGTCGGCGATGGTGGTGTCCTCGGTCTCGCCGGACCGGTGGCTCATCATCGTCTTGTAGCCGTTGCGGTGGGCCAGCTCGACCGCGTCGAGGGTCTCGGTCAGGGTGCCGATCTGGTTGACCTTCACCAGCAGCGCGTTGGCGGCGCCCTTGGCGATGCCCTCTTCCAGGCGGTCCGGGTTGGTGACGAACAGGTCGTCGCCGACCAGCTGCACCTTGTCGCCGATCTGGTCGGTCAGGGCGACCCAGCCGTCCCAGTCGTCCTCGGACAGCGGGTCCTCGATCGAGACGATCGGGTAGTTGCCGAGCAGGCCGGCGTAGAAGTCCGACATCTCGGCCGCGGTGTGCAGCTTGCCCTCGAACTTGTAACCCTCACCGGTGGTGTAGAACTCGGTGGCGGCCACGTCGGCGCCAGCGCGATCTCGCTGCGCAGCTTGGAAACGGGCCTTCTCGATACGCCGAGCGGCGTCGGTCCGCGCGGGGCGGGGCGGTGGGCGACGACGGTCGCGAAGCTGCCCACTGCGTTACCAGGGCGGGCTGCCGCTGAGCCTTCAGGACCGGTGCTGATCGCGTTGGTGAGGGTGATCCCCGGCATCCCAGCGCAGCGACCCGGGTCCGGCCGATGAGTGCGATCTGATTCTGGCACGCGATCGACGGCACCGGACGTCCGTCTCGCGCTGACGATTGGGTGGTCTCATCGGGCCGGCAGCCGTGGGTGTCGGCCGCGGGCAACCAGTTCCGAGGCCCGGGGACTCGGCGGCCACGGACCGCGGGCCCGCCGTGACAGCCCAGCTAGCGTTCTCCCGCCCTTGGCGCCGCGACGGTCGTGGGTGCCCCTGACCGGGTCGTGGCGGACCGTGCCGCTTTTCGCGGCGCGTCCGGACCGATCGGCGGTGGCGGGGCCGCTTCCCGCCGAGGGGTCGGACCTGCCAGCCCGGCACTCGTCCTGCCGCTGGTACGGCGCCACCCGTCGCCTCCGTCATCTCACACCTCGACCGTCTTGATGGACGCGCCGAGGAGGGGGCCGCGCCGGCGTAGGGCGCCGAGTCGAGGGCGATCCTCGATGCGCACAGTGGTTGAGGGACCTCGGAGCGAGCCGGTGGGCCGGTTCCTTGCTGACCGGAGCGACGGCCCGCGAGGCGGCGAGGTGGATGTCCTCCGGCTCCGGCGGTTGCTTGTCAATCGTCTTGAGCCGTGCGTGGGGCGCTCGACCGCGTGAGGTCTCGTCAGGGTGGATTGGTTGACGTCACCAGGCGCGTTGGCGGGCCCGGCGTGCCCGCGTGGGTGGGCGAAGCCCGACCATGCCTGTCGCCACTGGTAGGGGCGGGCGCCGCCGTCCCGTCGCCGGACGCGGGTCCGTCGATCGAGACGTCGGGTAGTTGCCGACGGGCGGCGTAAACCGACATCTCGGCGCGGTGTGCAGCTTGCCCTCGAACTGTAACCCTCACCGGTGGTGTAGAACTCGGTGGCGGCCACGTCGAGCGCCAGCGCGATCTCGCTGCCCAGCTTGAAACCGGCCTCTCGATCGCCGAGGCGATCAGTCCAGCGCGGCGCGGGTGTTGGCGACCGACGCGCGAAGCCGCCCTCGTCGCCCAGGCCGGTGGACAGGCCCTGAGCCTTCAGCACCGACTTCAGCGTGTGGTAGACCTCCGCGCCCCAGCGCAGCGACTCCTTGAAGGTGGCCGCGCCGATGGGGGCGATCATGAATTCCTGGACGTCGACGCCGGAGTCGGCGTGCGCGCCACGTTGAGGATGTTCATCATCGGGACCGGCAGCACGTGGGCGTTCGGGCCGCCGACGTAGCGGAACAGTTCCAGGCCCGAGGACTCGGCGGCGGCACGGGCCACCGCCAGCGACACGCCCAGCAGGGCGTTCGCGCCCAGGCGCGACTTGTCCGGGGTGCCATCCAGATCCAGCAGGGTCTGGTCGACGGTGCGCTGCTCGACGGCGTCGAGACCGATCACGGCCGGGCGATCTCGTCGAGGACGCCCTCGACGGCCTTCTGCACACCCTTGCCCTGGTAGCGGTCGCCACCGTCACGCAGCTCCACGGCCTCGTGCTCACCGGTGGACGCGCCGGAGGGCACGGCCGCGCGGGTGAGGGTGCCGTCGTCGAGAGCGATCTCGACCTCGACAGTGGGGTTGCCACGAGAATCCAGGATCTCGCGAGCTCCGACCTGTTCGATGATGGCCACGAAACGACACTCCTTCGGCTGCTGACTCGGCAGGTCGCACGGGCTATCCCGTGCTGCCGAAAAGCCTAGCAGTGTTGAATTTGCACCTCCGCTACGCTCCGGCGCAGGTTGCTCTGTCAAACGGTGCGGCCGACGCTGTAAGCGGCGGCTCGATACCGGACGGTATTCATGTAGCTGGTGGATTGGTTGTAGGTCAGCAGGGCCTGTTGCCAGCCGGGCGCGGCGGTGAGGTCGCCGCCCATGGCGCACAGGTAGCGGGCGGCGGTGAGGGCCGCGTCGTCGATGTTGTCCGGGTCGATCTTGCCGTCACCGTTGGCGTCCACACCCCAGCGCTTCCAGGTCTCGGGAATGAACTGGAACGGACCCATCGCGCGGACGTAGACCGGATTCGCGTCGGTGGAGCTCGCGTCGAGGATGCGGGCGCGGCCCGGCGAACCGTCCAGCGCCAGCCCGCGGATCGGGGGCGAGACGGTGCCGTCGTCGGCGATGCTCGAGCCGGCGTGCGATCCGTGCTGACTCTCCACGCTGGCGATGCCCGCGAGTGTCGTCCATCCGATGCCGCATTCCGGCTTGGATCGGGCCATCACCGCGGCCGCGTACCCGTAGGCCTCGAGCGCGAGCACCGGGATGCCGGTCGACTCGCGCTGTTCCTTCGCCCAGTCGTGTAGCTGAATCGCGGTGCGGCCCGGGGCATCCAGGTCGATCGCGGGGATCGGGGCGCCCGCGCCCGGCGGCATGTCGTCGGGCACGGGCGTGAGATGGGTTGTCCCGCAACCGGTCAGCAGGACGAGGGCGACGGCCGTGCCCACCAGGCCGGCGCGGGTCAGCGGGGCCCGGAGGCCGGCCATTCGGATACGCACACCGTTCATCATCCAGATGGATCGGGGCAGAGGCGAGAAACGTCAACGCGGTTCGGGAGAACGAGGCCGATTCGATTACCCTCCGCGCGGGAATCCTATACCTGTTCGCTATTTCTACGACACACCGTTAGGTAAGCCTTGCCAAATTAATGCGGGGGCAATACCGTCATCGGTCGAGCCGAGATCACCATGCCACCGCCCACGCCAGGAAGGCCCTCCCCTTGGTGAAAAGCGTTCTCTCCGAACGTAATATGCTCCACCACGAAAAGCTCGACCCGATCGAACGGCGCGACCTGCCGGAATCCGCGACCCGAGCCATCCACTACCTTGCGGCTGAGATCGCCGTCACAGTGGGAGCCACGCCCGAGATCGCAGCCACCCTCTCGCATCCGGTCCTGTTGCGCCACATCGACGCCAAATACGGCAGGTTGCCCGACGTCGTGCACGAGGCCATGCGCCCGCCCGCCACCGCGGCCGGCGTCGCGGTGATCAGCCGGCTACCGGTCGTCGAGGACGCGCTCGGACCGACCCCGTTCAACTGGGAGGAGGCCGCCGCCTGGGCCGGAGACCGGGCGCGGCGGTCCACCTCGCTCGAACTCGACATCGCGCTGCTGCTGCTGGCGCGCTGCGCCGGTGAGCCGTTCGGCTGGCAGGGCCAGCAGGCCGGGCGGCTGGTCAACAACATCCTGCCGACCCCCGGGCACGAACACGAACAGTCGGGGGCCAGCAGCACCACGCTGCTCAGCCCGCACACCGAGGACGCCTTCCACCCCGGACGCGCCAACCTGCTGATGCTCGGCTGCCTGCGCAATCCGGACCGGGTCGCGACCACGGTGTCCTCGATCCGGCAGGTGGAACTCGATGCGGCGCAATGGAAGCTGCTGCGCACCGCCCGGCTGCCGATCCTGCCCGACATCTCCTACGGCGACGGCTTCGACGACTCGACCGCGCCGCCCGTCCCCACCGTCGGCGCCGACCCCGACGGACCGACACTGCGTTTCGACCCCGCCTACACCCCGCTCGACCGCGCCGACGACCAATTCCGCTGCGCCTACCAGCATTTGGCCGGTGAACTGGAAAGGGTCAGTCGCACCACCGCTTTGGCTCCCGGCGAGCTACTACTGGTGGACAATGACGTGGTGGTGCACGGGCGGGTGCCGTTCACCCCGCGCTACGACGGCACCGACCGCTGGCTCAAGCGAGTCAACATCCGCCTGCCGCAACGCCGTCGCGCGGTCGGCGAATCCGCCGAGGACGGCTACGGCCAGCGCGTCGTCGCACCCTTCAGCACGACCCGAGGACAGCACCCGTGAACTACCGCCCCACCCCGCTCCGAGTACTCAGCCGCAGCGATCTCGCGGACGTCCCGATCAGCCCGGCCGAGGTGGTGCGCGCGGTCGAGGACGCGTATCTCGCACTGGCGGGCGGTGATTCGGACAACCCGCGCAAGCTCAGCGTGGCGCACCCCGACGGCTGGTCGGTCGCGTACGCCATGCTGGGGCGTGACGGCCGGCGCCGGGTGGTGGCGATGAAGACCAGCTACAAGTTCGATCCACACCACGACCGCTCCAACAAGAAGTACTTCACCACCATCTCCCTCTACGACGACGCCACCGGCTCGCCCATCGCCCTGATGGATTGCGCCCGGGTCGGCGCGCTGCGCACCCCGGCGGTCTCGGCCCTGCTGGTGCGCGAATGCGTCCGGCCCGGAGCGCGCAGCGCACTGCTGATCGGCACCGGCACCCAGGGCGCAACGCGCTACCCCACCTATTGGCGGCGAACCCGAACCTGAACCGGCTGATGCTCTTCGGCACTCACCCCGAGGGGCTGGCGGCCGTGCATCAGCAACTGCTGCACCATCATCCGCACGCGGAACTGGAGATCGTGAGCGAACCGAACGCGGCCGCGCGCGACGCGGACGTCATCCTGGCCACCGCGGGCCCGGGCACCCGGGTCGCCATCGAGGCCGGGGATCTGGCGCCCGGCTCGACCGTAGTGCTGGTCGGCTACGGTCTGGCGCCGTCCACCCTGGTCGAGGCCGATCGCGTGATCGCCACCAGCGCCGAGCAGATGGCCCTGACCGGAACCGACATGGCGGGCCCGGACGGCCGACTACGCGGGGTCGACGCCGAGCTACCCCAGATTCTGGGTCATCGGGCCGTCGGCCGGAGCAATGACGACGAACGGATTTTCGTCTACAACAGCGGCTTGGTGTTGACCGATATCGCCGTCGCGCACGCGCTGGCCAATCGCGCGATCGCCGAAGGGCGCGGCACCGAGGTTTCGCTCTGGGATTGACCTGCCCGGCTTAATCGAACGGATTCGCGAAAGAAATCCGGCCGAAACGGCTATTTCGGACATTGGTCAAAACCATTACCCACTCATCATTTGAGTCTAGATTCGCACTGACACAGTCATGCATGTTGGCTATCACCGCCCTCACGGCCACTGAAAGGGAAGATGGAGCACCACGCGGAAGCCGCCCCCTCCACTATCGACACCCCCGTTCGCACGATCGACACCCCGGCTCGCGACATCGGCGAGATAACCGCGGCGCCGATGCCGGCCCACCGGCTCGAATGGGAGAACCGGCTGCTGGACGGTGACGCGCTGCAGAAGATCGCGACGGAGGTCGACGGACCATTTCACGTCATGTATCCGGCGCGGATCATCGAGAACATCCAGGCATTTCGAACCGTATTCAGCAACAGCGGATTGACAGGGTCCATCTACTACGGCAAGAAGGCCAACAAATCCCCGTGTGTCATTGCCGCCTGCCTCGCGGCCGGTGCGGGCGTCGACGTCGCGAGCGTCGGCGAGCTGAAGAGCGCCCGGGCCGGAGGCATCGCCGGAGCGGATCTGATGGTGACCGGACCCGCCAAATCCGATCAGCTGCTGGCGCTGGCCGCACGAGAGAACGCCGTGATCGCCATCGACACCGCGGCCGAACTCGGCCGGCTCGCCACCATCGACCGCTCCGCCCGCATCGTGCTGCGGGTCCTGCCGGATGGTTCCAGCAGCCGCTTCGGAATGACGGAGACCGAGCTCGACGACGCCGTCCGGCTCGCCGCGCGGGCGTCGATTCGCCTGGAGGGGTTCAGCTTTCATCTCAGCGGCTACAACGCGGCCGCCCGGGCGGACCAGGCCGCCAAGCTGATCGAGAAGTGCGTCGCGCCGCCGCGACCTCGGCCATCCCGCCGCCACCATCTCGATCGGCGGCGGCTTCGGCGTGGACTACGTTCCCGAGGACGCCTGGAAAACCTTTTGCGCGCAGGCGAATCCGATGTGGTTCCACGGCTGTCGCGAACCCAAGGTCGACTCCTATTACCCCTATCACTTCCCGGTCCCCGGACCGGGCATGCTCGCCGCCGTCCTGCGTCACGGCAACCTGACGGAAAAGCTCCGGGCTGCCGGAATTCGGCTGGCGGTCGAGCCCGGACGCGCGCTCCTCGACGGTGCGGGCAGCACGGTATTCCGGATCCAGGGCGTCAAAACCCGTATCGCGCACGGTCAGCCCTACGACATCCTCACCGTCAACGGCAGCAGCCTCAGCCTGTCCGAACAATGGTTCGACAGCGAGTATCTGCCTGATCCCGTGCTGTGGCCGAAACGCCCGGGCGACGTCACTCCGACCTGTGTCGGCGGCTCGACTTGTCTCGAAGAAGACATGCTCAGTTGGCGTCGAATCCCGTTTCCGCGGCCCGCGACCACCGAGGATCTGCTGATTTACCCGAATACCGCCGGTTATCAGATGGACAGCAACGAGTCGCCATTCCACGAGTTGCCCATTCCGCCGAAGGTAGTCTTGCGAAGCTCGCCGGATGGACGACAATTCGATTGGAACCTCGACACCGACGACTTCACCATCTGAACGGTTCGCGCTCACCGCCCGCTCCACGCTCCATCGACTTTCCCGAGGAGAAATACTCGATGCCGGTTATCGCCAGGCGCGTGTCCGAGCTCATCGGACGGACACCGCTGTTCGAGCTGGCCGTCAGCCCGATCACGGGGACGCGGCTGTTCCTCAAGCTCGAGACCATGAACCCGACCGGGACCGCCAAGATCCGGATGGCCCGGGCCATGGTGCTGGACGCGGAACGGCGCGGGCTGCTGCGGCCGGGCGGGCACATCGTCGAATCGACCTCCGGGAACACGGGTTTGGGGCTGGCGGTGGTGGCGCGCGAACGCGGGTACCGGTTCACCGCGGTGGTCGACAATCACGCCTGCAAGGCCAAGCTGAACGCCATGCGGGCGATGGGCACGGTGCTCGAATTCGTGTCCGACGACGGTGACGACGGGCTGTCGACCTCCGCGCGCGAGGAACGCGCCGCGGAGCTGGCGGCGCAGCTGGGCGCGTACTTCCCGGCGCAGCACGCCAATCCCGCCAATGGCGTCGGATATGTCGCGCTGGCCGGGGAATTGGTGGCCGACCTCGGCCACGTCGACGTGCTGGTGGCGGCGGTGGGCACCGGCGGATCGCTGTTCGGGACCGCGCGCGGGCTGCGGGAGAGGGGCTGCGATCCGCGGTTGATCGGGGTCGAGCCGGAGGGGTCGATCGCCTTCGGCGGGCCCGGGCACGACTACTGGCAGTCCGGCACCGGCACGCCGATCGGCGCGGAACCCGGGGTGCACGTGGATCAGGATCTGCACCTGATCGAGGAGCGGGACCGGGTGAAGGTCTCCGACGTGAACGCCTTCGCCACCACCCGCGCGCTGGCCTCGGAACTGGGGCTGCTGATCGGCGGATCCTCCGGCAGCTCGGTGTACGCGGCGCTCACCCGGATCGACGAATTCCCGTGCCACTCCACCGTTCTCGTGATCATCAACGATGACGGCGAGAAGTACCTGGACACCGTGTTCGACGACGAGTGGATGGCCGACCGCGACCTGCTCGACGTCGAACGCGAGGCCGAGATAGCGCGGCTGCTCGCCGCCCACCGGCCCGCAGCCCGCCCCGACCCGCGTGAGCGCGCGGCCCTGCGGCACCTGCACTACGCGCTGCCCGACGACTACGCGGTCGAGAACGGCCTCACCGGACGGCCGCTGCGCGAGTACGCCGACGCGAAGGTGCCCGAGGCCACGCTGATCCACCAGCTGGAACTGGTCGACATGCCCGCGCACGAGATCGGGGAACTGCTCGCCGCCGGCGACGACGGCCTGGTCTGCCTGGCCCTCGACAAATACCGGCAGCGGCTCGAGGACCAGGCCGCCATGCTCGCGCAACTGATCGCGAAAATGCGCGGCGGCACGCCCGAACCGCCCGCCACCCACACCATCCTGATGCCGGACGCGACGCCCGCCACAGATTCCGCGCTCGCGGCCACCCGTGGTGCCGCGCCCGCCCACACCCCCGGTGCCGTAACCGGGTCGGTCGGAGGTTCCACGCCCGCAGGCACTCCGGGCTCCGCGCCCGGGGCGACCGCCGATGCCGCCGCGTCCACGGACGGGGCTGCCGCGAAATGATCGGGGCGCTTCGGCAATCCGATGGGCGGCAGTTGACCTCGCTGGCCACGCCCATCGCCTTGACTCAGCTCGCCCAGGTGGCGGTGTCCACCACCAATATCGCGTTGATGGGGACGCTCGGGGTGCGGCAGGTGGCCGCGGGCGGGCTGGCGCTGGTGTTGTTCAACCAGATCCGGACCATGTGCGTCGGGCTGATCACCGGGACCGGCAATCAGGTGGCGACCGTGGTGAGCCGGGCCGAGAAGCAGGGGCGGCGGGGTGAGGGACAGGTCCGGGCCGTGGTGCGGTCGAGTTTTCTGATCGCCACCATCGCCGGATTGCTCGGCGGCGCACTGCTGATCGGGCTGGGCTGGGTGTTGCAATGGCTGGGGCAGGACGCCGCGGTGCTGGCGCAGGCGCGGCCGATGATGGTGGCGCTGGCCCCGGGACTGCTGCCGTGCCTGTGGTTCCAGGTATTGCGGCAGTACACGGTCGGGATGCAGCGGCCGCAGGCGCTGCTGCTGGTGACGCTCGGGTCGGTGGCGCTGAATCTGGTGCTGGCGCTGGCGTTCATGCACGGCTGGGCCGGGCTGCCGGAGCTGGGATTGACCGGGATCGGCGTGGCCACCTCGCTGGTCTTCCTGATCACCTTCGGGGTGTTCTGGGCGATGGTGCGGCGGGATCCGAAACTGGGTGCGACACTGCCGGTTCGGATGTGGCCGGTGCACGCGGCGACGGTGTGGGAGGAACTGCGGCTGGGGACGCCGATCGCGCTCACCTACGGGTCCGAGGCGGGCATGTTCTCGGTGCTGGCGCTGGTGATGGGCAGTCTCGGGGCGGCGGCGCTGGCGGCGCACAATGTCGTCTATCAGATCGTGTACATCGTGTTCCAGGTGGCGATCGGGCTCTCGCACGGCGCGTCGATTCTGGTCAGCAAGGCGGTGGCGCGTGACGAGTACGCGCAAGCGCGTTCGGTGGCGTGGCTGGCGCTGCGGTACGCGGGACTGGTCGCGGCGCTGACCGGGCTCGCCTACGCGCTGGCGCCGGACTGGGTGTCGAAGCCGTTCCTGGCCGACAGCGATGCCGCGACCGTGTCGGCGGCGCACACCCTGCTGTTGATCGCGATCGTGCTGCAGTTCTTCGACGCCGCCCAGAACATCGGGGTCGGTTTGCTGCGCGGACTCAAGGACACCAAGGCCGGGTTCCGGCTGTCCCTGGTGGGCTACTGGGGTGTGGGATTGCCCACGGCGCCGCTGCTTGCCTTCCCCGCCGGATTGGGGGCGGCGGGGGTCTGGTGGGGGCTGACAGCTGGGCTTGCGACCACCGCTGCCCTGATGCTGCGCCGCTACTTCCGCCTGCTGCACGTGCGTGAGCAGGAACATCCGCGAGTGCTGGCCGGTAGCCTCGGACATTAGGCCGACATCCAAATCTCACCTTTCCGCAAGCATGCCGTCACCGTGCGCGGGCAACCTGAAGGAAACGGCTTTCGCTATTCTGGCGACGCAAACACAGATGCCGGGGAGGCTATCCGTGCACATCTCGCGAGTCGCCGAGTACGCCAGGGCGGACCATGTCCTGTTCCACTTCAGCGACACCCACCTGATCGCCGCTGACAGCGACCTGTACGACGCCGTCGACGCCGAGGCGCGACTGTCCGCGCTGCTCGGTCAGGCCGAGGCCAGTCGCATCACCCCGACCGCCATCATCTTCACCGGCGACCTCACCGACAAAGGCGAGCCGGGCGCGTACCGCAAGCTGCGGGACCTGGTGGAGCCGTGGGCCGAACGCATCGGCGCGCCCGTGGTGTGGGTCGCGGGCAACCACGACGAGCGCGGCACCCTGCGCGCGCAGCTGCTCGACGAAGCTCCGTCCGCCGCACCGTTCGACGTTGTCCACATGTTCGACGGCCTGCGCGTGATCGCGCTCGACACCACCGTTCCCGGGCAGCACTGGGGCGAGATCACCGACGACCAATTGGCCTGGCTCCGAGACGTTCTCGCCGAACCCGCGCCCTTCGGCACCGTCCTGGCCATGCACCACCCGCCCATCCCGTGCGTGCAGGACCTGGCCGTGCTGGTGGAACTGCGCGACCAGCGCCGCCTCGCCGACGTCCTCGACGGCACCGATGTGCGCGCCATTCTGGCCGGGCACCTGCATCTTTCGAGCACCGCCAGCTTCGCGGGCATCCCCGTCTCGGTGGCCTCGGCCACCTGCTACAGCCAGGACATGGCGGTCGCCGAGGGCGGCCAGCGCGGCCGCGACGGCGCGCAGGCGTTCAACTACGTGCACATCTACCCCGACACCATCGTGCATTCGGTGGTGCCGATCGGTCACGGCCCGACCGTCGGCCGGCCCGCCGATCCCGAGCAGGCGGCGGTCAAGCTCGCCGATGCCGGCATCGTGATCCCGCCGGCGGCCCGCATCCCCCACGTCCTGCGCCGCCGGACCGAGGCTCCCGAGTCGGACGGCAAGACCGTGCCGTGAACATGCGGCATCGAGTGAAACAGCTTTAGCGAATTCATAGCTACCCTTCCAAAGGCGGTGCGCGAGTGCCCGTCCGAGCGAATGGAGTGGCCTTGAACTACGCGGCAGATCCTTCGAAACCCGGCCTGCCTCGGGCTTCTCGCCGCAGGGCATGCGCCCTGGCATCGCGCTCACTGGTGTTGACCAGCGTGGCGCTGACGGTGGCGGGCGGAATGTTGTCAGCCTGTTCTTCTTCCAGTGATTCCGGTGGATCGTCGGCGTCGAGCACGTCCGGCGCTACCGACGCGAAGTCCGTGGCGACGGATGCCTACGTCTTCGGCTATCCACTGGTGCTGATGGACGCGACCCATCAGCAGAGCCTGACCTCCACACCGAACAATCGGTGGGTGGCCGTGCCGCCGCTGGATCCGACCATCAACGCGGTCGTCGATCCCAATGTCGACACCATCTACACCTCGGCATGGGTGGATCTGAAGCGCGAGCCGGTCGTGGTCGAGATCCCCGAGATCACCGATCGGTACTGGCTCATGCAGGTGCTCGACGCGTGGAGCAACACCGTGGGCGATCCGTCCAGCATCGATCCCAAGGACGGCAAGCAGGACAGTGTGCACACCTACGTGCTGACCGGGCCGAACTTCTCGGGCACCGTGCCCGAGGGGATGACTCAGGTGCCCATCACCACCAATACCGCGTGGCTGATCGACCGCACCGAGTACCACGACGAGGCCGACATCGCGAATGCGCAAGCCGCACAAGGCCAGATGAAGATGGCGACGCTGAGCGAATGGGAAAGCGGGGAACGGCCCGCCCCGCTGGGCAATCCGCCGATCAACAGTGCGGTTCCGCCGCCGGACGCCGTGGCCAAGATGAACGGGCCGGCCTTCTTCGGCAGACTCAACGCACTCATGGTCGGCAACCCGCCCGCCGCCGACGACGCGCCGGCGATGAAGCGCTTCGCCAGCATCGGGGTCACGCCCGGCGGCACGGTCGACTCGGCCCTGGCCTCGGACCTCAGCGCCGGGGTGCAGGCGGGTAAGGATCAGATCACGAACTACAAGAACCCGGGCGCCAAGAACGAGAACGGCTGGGCCTTCAACACCAATCAGGGCGCCTACGGCACCGGCTACGCGTTGCGGGCCTACACCGCGCGGGGCGCGCTGGGCGAGAACCTGCCCAAGGACGCCGTCTACCCGACCGTGGAGATCGACGCCGGAACCCCCGACGCGCCCAAGCGGTACGTCATGAAGTTCGCGGCCGGAAAGACCCCGCCGGTCAAGGGATTCTGGTCGTTGACCGCCTACACGCCGGAGGGCTACCTGGTCCCCAACCCGGCCGGGATCTATTCCGTCGGCCATCAGGTGCCGGTCGTTCCCGGCCCCGACGGCTCGGTCGAGCTGGTCATTCAAGCGGCCGACCCGGGACCCGCGGTCCCGCACGGCAATTGGCTGCCGATCGCCGAGTCGGGCAAGGGACGGCTGATGATTCGCCTCTACGCCGCCGATCCGCAGGCGCTCGACGGCACCTGGCAGCTGCCCGCGGTCACCCAGGTCAACTGACGTTGGCGATTTTCACATCGGCCTTCCGGGGCCGTTGTAGGAACCGCGAACATCCCCGTAAGCGGAACTGACGCTCGTGGTCATCGCTCTACCTTCGGCATCCAGGTTCGGGCAGCGAAGCCCGGCACCTGCAGGAAGGACATCAGATGACCACGAGCACACGGATACTGGCGCGCGTCGCCGCGGCGATCATGACCGCGGCGACGCTGGCCGGGCTGGCCGGAATTCATTCCGTGGAGGCCCAGGCCCAAACCCCGCCCACGATCCAGAATCTCGTCGACGCCATCAATTCCGGTGTGAAGACCGCCGGGAAGGCTCTCGCGGACACCGGCATCTCCAGCGCGCCGCATTCCACCATTCCCTCGGGCAACGGCCCGCAGATGACCGACGCCCTGGCCGCGTTCACCTTCTCGCTCGCCAACGAGAACATGGCCCCCGCCGGAGCGAACGACTGGAACTGCAAACCCACTGCCGCGCATCCGGAACCGGTGGTGCTGCTGCACGGTTCGTGGATGAACGCCTACGACGGCTTCGCCTACATGTCGCCGCAGCTCGAGCAGGCCGGATTCTGCGTGTACGCACTGAATTACGGCCAGGAGGGGCTGCTGCAGCAGGGCGGCCTGGGCGCGCTGGTGCCCGGCGTCAACGGCATTGCCCCCATGGAGGATTCGGCCGCGCAGGTCGCGACGTTCGTCGACAAAGTGCTCGCCTCGACGGGCGTGCACAAGGTGAACATCATCGGCCACTCCCAGGGCGGCCCCGTCGCCGACCAGTACCTGAAGTTCGGCGGCGGCGCGGCCAAGGTCGACCAGCTGATCACCTTCGGCGCCACCCACCACGGCACCACCCTCGACGGCATCGCCACCCTGGGCCGCCACCTGACCGACATGGGTTTCAACGCACTGGGTTTCAGCCAACTCCTGGTCGGCGAGGGCCTGATCGAACAGGTCGCCGGATCCAAGTTCTACACGACCCTCGACGCCGCCGGTGACACCGTCGCGGGCATCCACTACACCAGCGTCGCCACCACCCACGACGAGATCTCCACCCCCTACGACGCCACCTTCCTCACCGCGGGCCCCGGCGCGACGGTCACCAACGTGACCCTCCAGGACGGCTGCCCCATCGACCTCTCCGACCACCTGTCGATGATGTACTCCAAACGCGCCGTCTCCATCGCCCTCCGCACCCTCGACCCCACCGGCCACCCCAACTTGACCTGCGCCTTCAACCCCTACGCCCTCTGACACCACCCGGGTTCGGCGCACACGGTGCCGCCGGACCCGGGTAACGTCGTTACGGGGTGGGGTGGGGCCATTCGATGTGGGTGGGCTGGGTGGGGTTGTCGTTGGTGGAGTAGTCGGGGGCGGGGTTGAAGAAGCTCCAGAGGATGCCGAGGATCAGGATGATCCAGAGGAGGACCTTGGCTGCTTGGGAGACGAGGAGGGGGCGGGTGGGGGAGGCGGCGGGTGGGGGGAGTTCGCCGGGGGTGGGGGTGGGGCCGTCGCCGAAGACTTGGGAGAGGTAGGTGGGGGTGAGCATGGCCCAGTAGGCGTCGGTGCGGAGTTGGCTGCGCAGGACGGCGGCGGTGGCCTGGAAGACGGCGGCGGGCATGCGGCCGGTGATCAGCAGGATCAGCCAGAAGATGGGGGCGATCACCATCCAGCCGGTGGACAGCCAGCTGGTCAGGATGAGGATCGGGAGGGCCAGGAAGAAGCGGAACAGGACGGCCCAGCGGTTCAGGCGGGTGGGGGCCGGGAACTGGACGCGCAGCGGGTAATTCGCGTCGACTTCGAAGTTGAACGGCGGGTACTCGTCGACCAGCAGGTACGTGTAGCCGAACACGCGCATCGTGTAGGCGAGAGTGCCGCGCAGGAAGTCGGCGCACCAGATCGGGAGGGCGCCGGTGAACAGTGCGCCGAACCAGCCGAGGATAGCGACCACGCCGGACGCCAAGCCCACCAGAATCAGGACCAGCAGGTGCGGGATGGCCAGGATCGCGCGCAGCAGGACCGTCCAGCGCCGCTGCTGCGCGGGCGGGAAGACATCGAGGTCGACGATGGGCATCGACGGCTGGAACGCCGGCGGATTCATCGGCGGCATCGGCGGCGGGTATTCGACCATGGCGCACCCTCGCTTCCGGGTCCGGACAGACGGGAAAAAGGAGTTTCCCGATCAGCGTCCCACAAGAATTAAGGAGCGCACCGAGGGCGCGCTCCACGAATTCAGGACTATGGAAACGGTTCCGCGGAAATTCAGTCGATCTTGACGCCGAGGCCGTAATCGAGGGTGTTGTGACCGGGCGAAGTCACGACCAGCTCGTAGGAACCATTGACCGGCAGCGTGACCCGCGCCCACTGCTGCTGGTTGGCCAAGGTGCCGGTCGGGCCCTTGATGGTGACCACGGTGTCCGACCAGTACGGGGCGGCGCTGATGATCATCGTCTGCCCACCCCGGGCGTCCAGCCGGTAGGTGTCGCTACCGAACCCCTGGATGTGACCGCTGACGAAGGCATTGTCGGTGCCGTAGGCGAAGTGGATCTGACGCGCGCTGTCCGCGGCGGCGGAGCCCGCACCCAGCACGGTGGCGGCGGTCGTGGCGGCGGCGAGAACGGTGGCGGCGAAGAATTTCTTGTTCATGCCATTGATGGTCGGCGGCGCCACCAATCAGATTCCAACCAAGAACTATCGGTCGAATTCGCCGTTGGCGACACCCTTTACGAAGGCTTCCCATTCGGCGGCGGTGTACTCGAGGGTGATGCCCTCGGCGCCGGCGAGGGTCGCGCTGCCGTCGGGGAAGACCTTGACGGACAGTTGATCTCCGATGTCGCCCGAGACGCCGCTCGAGACCAGATCGAGGAAGGCAGGCCAGAGCTTCGGACCAACCGCAAGCATCGGCTCGGTCCGAGCGAGGCCGCTGTACTTGCTGTCTCGGATGAATGCTGCGTCGGCGTGGTGGGCGACCTCGACGCAGGTACCCTCCGAACCGCTGAAACTGGATCTGAAAAACCGGTCACTCACGGAGCAACCCTAGCTGCGGCCTGCAACCTGCTTGATCAGCTCGATCGAGCGCTCACGATCGAGAGCGTGCGACTGGATCTGACTGAAGAGATAGTCGAGTGCGGTAACCCGTTTGGGGTCATCGACGACTTCGAAGTAGGCAGCCGACTCAGCCCAGCCCAGCATGGGAAGGCGGGCGCTCTTGAAGTCCAAGAGGTGGAAGGTCGCGGAATTGAGACTCGCGATGGCGCCACCCGCCTCGTACGGAACGATGCGGATTTCGATAGTGCCCGGATACCTCTCCGCCATCGAGATCAAGTGCTGCAGTTGCCTACTGCGCACGTCGTCGTCGCCGACCTTGTACATCAGAGCAGCCTGCCCGATGACGACCGAGAATTCGACAGGGTCGGGTGCGGTGAGCAGACACTGCCGCTGTAACCGCGCACTGACACGTTGCTCGACCTCGGTCGGCCGGTAGGTAGTGACTCGCGACTTCATGAGAACACGGATGTAGTCCTCGGTCTGGAGAAGCCCTGGTATCAGGGTGCTTTCGAAGCTGCGGATGTTCTGCGCACCGGTCTCCAACCCGTAGAACCGCATCAGCTGCTCATTGAACAGGGCGGAATACTCAGCGAACGGATGTCGACCTTTCGCGATGTCGCGCAGTGCATGCAAACTCCTCCCGCTCCTCGGCATCGAACTCGAGCAGACTGAGCAGGTCCTTCAACTTGTCCTCGGCCAGCGTGCCGCGTCCACGGTTGAGTGCCGACCAGTACTGCTGACTGACATCGAGCGCCTTCACGATCGTGCTTGTCTTCAGCCCTTGATCGTCAGCCCGACTCCGGATGCGCAGCATCAACTCCCAGTTCGCGACGGTAGGAGACGTACCAGTCATCTCGATCCTTCCTGCGAAGAAGTCGCCAACACCGTATAGCACCGAGCAGGCCTGAAGGGGCGCTTCACAGCCTTGCCACGTTGTAACAACCAAGGTAACGTGTGACGTGCACAATATAGCGCCCGTCGAGGCGCCGATCTAAGAACCCAAGATCTGCAAGCGCATTCAGCGAGGGGCTGGCGTAATGCTTTGGGATATTTGGCTTTTACTTCTGATTGTTGTCACGGGGTCGTCACTGCTGGGTGTCGCGCGGTGGGGGTTCTCCGACGCGCGGGCTGCCGCGCCGGGCGACTCAACGCTGGTCAGCGGCAGTTTTCCCTGTGTACCGCTACGTAACCGCCACCGGGTGCACGGTAGACATCGCGCGTGGTAAACGGCCGTCCTGCTTCCTTGTCCTGATTAGGAGTCGATGATGACCAATCCCTATTTCGCGCCCGCTGACCCGCCGGTGCGCAACCAGGCCGCTGCGCGGCACAGCCACTCCACCGACGATGACCCCCAGCCGCACGCGTTCCCCGATCGGGAGATCGAGGCGCCGCCGGGTGACGCACCGGAAGGGCGGGGAGCATGATCTGGCTGCCAGACTGGGTGAAAGTCGGTGCCCCGGTGCGGTTTCGGATGACCGGCCGCGATGATGCGGAATGCATCATCACGGCCGTCACGTCGACCGGGCGGGTGACGCTCTGCAATGGCGAGTGCTTCTCCCCCACCCACCTGACACCCGGAACGCGCGATGCCGCGCGCTACTTCGAGAAGCTCAACCGGCTGTCAGGGGTGACGAAATCCGTTCGTAAGGCGTGACTCCGGGCGGGTCAGGCCGCGCCGGATTCGAAAGCGGTCATGGTGCCCGCGACGGTGTCCGGTTTCTCCCAGGGGGCCGGTTCGGGGAAGTAGGTTTCGAGGAATTCCGAGACCGCGCGCACCCGTTCGGCCTCCGGGACCTCCGGGAAACTGCCGTCGTTCAAGCAGAAGAAATCGACATTGCGGCGTTTGGCCAAGCCGTCGAGCAGGGCCAAGCCGGTGTACATGGTGGTGTCGACGTAGCGCATCTTGGCGGCTTCCTGCGGCACCGCGCGGCCGGTGAGCAGGGCGTAGTAGTGGTAGAGGGAATTGGTGACCGAGATGTCGGTGGCGGCGCGGAAGCGGCTGGCGCGGGTGCGGGCGAAGTCCTCGGCGAAGACCTGTTCCATTTCCAGCAGCACGCTGCGGCGTAGGGGAACCGGGGTGTGCTCGAGGTGGCGGGTGATGACATGGCCGAAGCGCTGGGTCAGCAGGGCGCGGTTGACACGGGCCGCGTTCTCGAAACCGCTGCGGCGCTCGTTGTTCGCGCCCGGTCCGACGCGGGTGCCCGCCTCGATGTAGCGGCTGATGCCCGCGGGGGTGAAGAACATGGACGGGCGCACCGGGCGGGCGAAGAACATGTCGTCGTTGGAGTACAGGAAATGCTCCGACAATCCCTCGATGTGCTGCAACTGGCATTCCACCGCATGGGAATTGAAGATCGGCAGGCCGCTGACGTCCGGGAAATGGTCCACGGCGCGAACAATGGTGACCTTCGGATCGTCGGCCAGCCAGTCCGGGATCCGGGAATCGGTGGCGATGAAGATGCGGCGGATCCACGGGGCGTTCTTGTGCACCGAGCGCAGCGCGTAGCGCAGCTCGTCGATCTGGCGGATGCGGGCATCGGCGTCGTCACCCTCGCCGACCACCACCTGCGCCAGCATTCCGGCACGGCGAGCACGGAATTCGGGATCGGTGCCGTCCACCCAGGAGAACACCAGGTCGATGTCGAAACCGACGTCGGTGGGATGCGGGGTGAACATGCCGTCCAGGGTGGGCCAGCTGGTGTCGTACAGCAGCACGGTGGACGGTTCCACATCGGCGACGTCGAAGACCATGCGGGTCAGGGCATTCGGGCGCGGGCATTCCACGGTGTCGCCGTGGTACTCCCACAGCTCCAGCTCCACGTGGTGGGCCGGGTCCAGGTCGCGGCCGAGCCGGAAGACATTGTTCGGCTTCTCGTTGCAGGTGAAGCCGGCGACCATGGCGGCCCCGAGCACCCGTCTGAGCGCGGTTCGATGGCCGCTGTCCACGGCCAGCACCAACCGGTGGTCGGCGTCGCGCACCAGCAGGAAGGGGACGTCCGCGGCGGTCAGCTCGGCGCGCAGGTAGCGCAGATCTTCGAGAACCGCCTCGGATACCGCCAAATTCGCCACTGTCGCGCGCCCCATCATCTCCACCATCTCCGGCTGCTGCCCCGCACCCATGTCCACCATCAACGTCTCCGCTCTCTTCGCGCTGTTCACCTCACGTCTTGCGGCACCACGCCGGCACGGCCGGTGCCGGTCCCGGGACACGCACGGGCCGGCGTACGCCGTGAAATCTGTTGTGCAATCAGAAGAACGGAGCGGACGGGCGGTACCGGGTGTGTTTCCACGGGCGAAATTCACCGGGCGGTCATCGGCCGGCTACTCGCGTGACCTCGTCGAGTCGAGGGACTGTAACGAATGATGCAACCGTTATCGCTTCTCGTCAATCCGTTTCCCCGCAGGTCCAGAGGTGTTTTCACAGTCGTAACGGGCGAAACACCCAAATCCGGCACGCCCGGGGTGCGATTCGGACGCCAGCGAGCCAGTGCGGCAACGGCATACACTTGCGGGCAGCACAGCCCAGCCCGCTGTGCGGTACCCGATGGTGAGGGGACACACATGGTAGCCGACGCGCGGGAACGTCAGGAGCCCTCGACGGACATGCAACCGGAGCATCCCGAACTGGACGTTCTACCCGAATGGCCGCAAGACACCATCGCCGTCCTGGTCACCACCGATCCCGCGCCGCACGCCATCCCGGTCTCCTGGCCGGTGCGCGCCGGCGACCGGCGAATCCTGCTCAGCCTCAAATCCGATCGCGGCTCGCTGGCGCGGCTGCGGGAACGACCCGAGCTGGCGCTGCTGATCCTGGGCGGCGGCAATGTGGCCCTGTGCGCCCGCGGCACCGGCAAGGTCATCGCCGATCCGCTGCCCGGCGCGGACGACTACGTGGCCGTCGAATTGACCGTCGACGTCATCGACGACCACCGGCAATCGGCATTCGCGGTCGCCTCCGGAATTCAGCGCACCGTCCTCGACGACACCGAACTACGCTATCTGAGGAATCGGGTCGCGACGCTCGAAGCAATGGCGGCCGAACGCAACTGAGTATCGAAGGAGATCGTGTGTCTGTCAGCTTGGCCAAGGGCGGAAATGTCTCGCTGTCCAAACAGGCCCCGAACCTGACCAAGGTCGCGGTGGCGCTGGGCTGGGACGTGCGCACCACCACCGGCGCGGATTATGACCTCGACGCCAGCGCCATGGCCTGCGGGCCCAATCAGCGGGTGCTGTCGGACGCGCACTTCATCTTCTACAACAACCTGCGCTCCCCCGAAGGCACCATCGAGCACACCGGCGACAACCTCACCGGCGCGGGCGACGGCGACGACGAGGTGATCAATGTCGACCTGGCCGCCATGCCGCCGACCATCACCAACATCTTCTTCCCCGTCTCCATCCACGAGGCCGACGTCCGCCGCCAGTCCTTCGGCCAGGTCCGCAACGCCTACATCCGGGTGATCGACGCCGTCACCAGCGCCGAGCTGGCCCGCTTCGACCTCACCGAGGACGCCTCCACCGAAACCGCCATGGTCTTCGGCGAGCTCTACCGCCACGGCCCCGAATGGAAGTTCCGCGCCATCGGCCAGGGCTACGCCTCCGGCCTGGCCGGCATCGCCCGCGACTACGGCGTGAACGTGTGATCGTCGCCTTCTCGGTCACCCCGATGGGCGTCGGCGCGGACGTGGGCCGCGCCGTCGCCGAGGCCGTCCGGATCGTGCGCGCCAGCGGCCTGCCCAACGAGACCAATTCCATGTTCACCACGCTCGAGGGTGAATGGGACGAGGTGATGGCCGTGGTCAAACAGGCCACCGACGCCATCACGGCGGTCGCACCGCGCTGCAGCCTGGTGCTCAAGGCCGATATCCGGCCCGGCGTCACCGATGCGATGACAGCCAAGGTCGACACGGTCGAGCGCTACCTCGCCGAGGACTGAACGGGGCCGGTCAGGAGATGCGCTGACGCAGCCAGGTGGGGATCTCGTCGCCGGCTCGCGGGTAGTTGGCGAGCTCGCGGCGGCAGTCGTCGGGCTCGGGGACCGGGAGCCAGTCGGGGATGTCCTTGAAGGACAGGGTGAATTGGGCCTTGGTGGAACCGGCCCGCAGCAGCACCTGGCCGCTGAGCCAGGTGCCGGTCATCGGGTCGTGACAGACTTCCTTGAGGCGGTTGAGGAGCATGAGCACCTCCTCGGACGGGGGTAGCTCCTCGGCGGGGTCGGGGGCAGCGGCGCCGGACAGTTCCAATTGCAGGCCCGCGTGACCGTCATCGCCCACCAGCGAGAACCACAGGACGGCCAGCGTCCAGTCCGCGGGTAGCTCGTCGGTGAGAGCGCCGACCAAGGCGCTCTCCACCATGTCGCGATCGGCCGAACGCGGGGCGCCGGGCGGCTCGGCGGGAGCGGGGGCGTCCTCGACGGGACGCACCACCAACGCCGGACAGTGATCGCGCATTACCTCCACGACCGCGGGCACCGGGACCGGCAGCCGCTCGGCGACGATATAGAGCGGACGGTCCGGGTGGCGGCGCGCGGTCGCATCACCGAGAGCTTCGACGCGGTGCCGGAATTCGCCGGGATCGTGCAGCACCACTTCTGCGAAGACCTCCGCGCGACCGCCCTTGCGCAGCCGGCCGATACGCAGCCGGACCCGATCCACCTCGCTCCAGGCCACGTGCGGGAAGCCGCGATAGGTGAAACCCTGATCGGTGAGCAGCAATGTCGGCCGCGGGCGGAACAGTTCGTCGAGCATGGCGTACACCCCGAAACCGAACACCGCCATGAGGATCCCGGCCACGAACCGCATCACCGGGTGTTCATCGGCGTTGAACACCACGAAACCCGGTAGCACCGTCATCACCAGGAAGAAGACCAACGCGGCGATCGCACCCGTTCTCGGCGGGTAGTACTCGGTGATCGATTCGCGCCCCGAAGCATGCACCCCTGTGACGCTAGCGGAAACGAGCCCGAGGCAACACCGCCGTTATCGTCCGGCATGGCCACCGCTATGCCGAATTTGCCGCGAATCACCGTGATTCGAAGCCCAGCCGACGGCGAGTCACGAACGCGGCCAGTACCGATGCCAGTCTTCTGCGGTCAGCGCGTCGCGCGTGCCCCGATCGATTTCGGCCGCGTCCTCGGCCGATCGCACGGCGGCGGCGAAGGCGAGCGTGGCCTGGCGCAGCCGCTCCTCGGCGCTACCCGGCCCGCCGAGCTCCACCACCCGCAAGGCGGCGGGAACCAGATCCTCCGGCAAACCGGCCTTGATCCCGCGCGAGCGAACCTTCTCCGCCAGGGCCAGCGCCGGCTGCGCCATCGCGATGCCGTCCAGGCAGGAACGCCGCGCCTTCTCGGCGGATTTCCGCTCCTCCCAAGCCTTTTCCTGGGCCGCGATCTTGTCCGCGACGGTCGCGGCCGGATCCGTGAAGGGAGCATCCGGCTCGGTCTCGCCGGGGCTCAGGTGCGGGCTGCGGTGCACCAGCTTGGCCACCAGCGCCGCCGCCACCTCCGCGACCGTGAATTCGCCTGCGGCCTCGGCGATCCGGGAGTGGAACAGCACCTGCAACAGCAGATCCCCGAGCTCCTCCTTGATCGTCTCGACATCCTCGTCACCGATGGCGTCGAGCAGCTCGTAGGTCTCCTCCAGCAGGTAGGGACGCAGCGAATCGTGGGTCTGCGTCACCTCCCAGCCGCCGAAGTTCCACAACCGATCCATCACATCGACGGCCTCGGCCAGCGCCGCCGTCATCCGCGCGAGGTCCGCGGTGGACTCGGGCCTCATCGCGGGGCCATCACCTCGGCGGGCACCCGGACATCCACTGCGCCGGGCGCCTTTCCGTCCAGCGCCAGCAGCAGATCCGCCACGAACTGCAGCACCTGCACATCGCGGACCCGCGCCGCGCCGACACTGTCCTCGACGCGCGGCAACGGCAACTGCACGATGCCGGTCGCCGCCCGATAGGTGGCATTCGGGTAGAGCCGCTTGAGCCGCAGCTGCTTGGAATCGGGCAGCTGCAACGGCGACACCTTCACCGTGGTGCCGGTGACACCGATCTCGGCGATCGAATACGCGCGCGCCAGCAACCGCAGCTTGGCCACCGACACCAGCCGGCCCACCTCCACCGGCAACGGCCCGTACCGGTCCACCAGCTCCTCTACCACGGCCGACAGGCCCGAATCATCCTGGGCGGCAGCGAGTTTGCGGTACGCCTCCAGGCGCAGCCGATCGGAGGTGATGTAGTCCGGCGGGATGTGCGCGTCCACCGGCAGGTCGATGCGGACCTCCCGGACCTCCTCGTCCACCGAGATCGGGCGGCCGTCCGCGGCGGCGCGATACGCCTCCACCGCCTCCCCGACCAGGCGCACGTAGAGATCGAAGCCGACGCCCGCGACATGGCCGGACTGCTCCGCGCCCAGCACATTGCCCGCGCCGCGAATCTCCAAGTCCTTCATGGCCACCGCCATACCCGCACCCAGATCCGAGTTCTGCGAAATGGTGGCGAGCCGGTCGTAGGCGGTCTCGGTGAGCGGCTTCTCCGGCGGGTACAGGAAGTAGGCGTAGCCGCGCTCCCGCGACCGGCCGACACGGCCGCGCAACTGGTGCAGCTGCGACAAGCCCAGCGCGTCCGCGCGTTCCACCAGCAGGGTGTTGGCATTGGAGATGTCGAGACCGGTCTCGATGATGGTGGTGCACACCAGCACATCGAACTCGCGCTCCCAGAAGCCCTGCACGGTCTTCTCGAGCATGTCCTCGTTCATCTGCCCGTGCGCCACCACGACCCGCGCCTCCGGCACCAGATCGCGAATCCGCTTGGCCGCCTTGTCGATCGACGACACCCGGTTGTGCACGTAGAACACCTGGCCGTCGCGCAACAGCTCGCGGCGGATGGCCGCGGCCACCTGCTTGTCGTTGTAGGCGCCCACATAGGTCAGCACCGGATGCCGTTCCTCGGGCGGAGTGAGGATGGTCGACATCTCACGAATACCGGCCAGCGACATCTCCAGGGTGCGCGGAATCGGCGTGGCGGACATGGTCAGCACGTCCACGTGCGTGCGCAGCGCCTTGATGTGCTCCTTGTGCTCGACGCCGAACCGCTGCTCCTCGTCGACGACGACCAAGCCCAGATCCTTCCAGCGCACACCCGTCTGCAACAGGCGGTGGGTGCCCACCACGATGTCGACATCCTTGGTGGTCATGCCCTCCAGGATCTCCCGCGACTCGGCCGCGTCGGTGAAGCGGGACAAGCCCTTCACCACCACGGGGAATCCGGCCATCCGCTCGGTGAAGGTCTGCAGATGCTGTTGCGCCAGCAGCGTGGTCGGCACCAGCACCGCCACCTGCTTGCCGTCCTGCACCGCTTTGAACGCGGCGCGCACCGCGATCTCGGTCTTGCCGTAGCCCACGTCACCGCAGATGACGCGGTCCATCGGGACCGCCTTCTCCATATCGGACTTCACCTCGGCGATGGCCGAGAGCTGATCGACGGTCTCGGTGAACGCGAACGCGTCCTCCATCTCCTGCTGCCACGGGGTGTCCGGGGCGAAGGCGTGACCGGGCGCGGCCTGGCGGGCCGCGTAGAGCTGCACCAGCTCGGTGGCGATCTCGCGAACCGCCTTGCGCGCCTTGCGTTTGGTATTGGCCCAGTCCGAACCGCCGAGCTTGGACAGCGCGGGCATCTCGCCGCCGACATACCGCGACAGCTGATCCAGCGAGTCCATCGGCACGAACAGCCGGTCCCCCGGCTGGCCACGCTTACCGGGCGCGTACTCGATGACCAGGTACTCGCGGCGCGCGCCGCCGATGGTCCGCTCGATCATCTCCACGAAACGGCCGATGCCGTGCTGATCGTGCACCACCATGTCACCGGCGGTCAGCGCCAGCGGATCGACCTGATTGCGGCGCTTGGCGGGCAGCTTCTTGCCCTCACCGGGCGCGGTCACCCGGTTGCCGGTGAGATCGGACTCCGCGATCACCACCAGCTTGGCGTCGTCGAACACCACGCCGTCGTGCAGCGAACCGCACAGCACCCCGACCAGTCCGCGCACCGGCTCGGCCCCGGCCTCCAACGTCGCGGCCGGCACCTCGGCATCGGCGAGACGTTCCAGAATGCGTTGCGCCGTACCGTGTCCCGCCACCACGATGACCGCGCGGCCGCCGGTCGCGACATGCGCGCGCAGCGAGGCGAAGATGGTGGCCACCAGCTCCTCGGAACCGCGCGCGGACGCGGCGGCCAGCACCGGCAGCACGATCTCGTCCGGAGCGTCGGCGGCCAGCGGGCTCAACGTCCACCACGGCAGCCCGCGGCGATCGGCGTCGGCGTGCACCACATCCAGGCCCCGGTACCCCGAGGCGGCCAGATCCAGACCGTGCGCGCCCAGCGGCGCGGCCCCGCCGAAGGAGGCGGCCGTCCACGACGCCTCCAGGAATTCCTGCCCGGTCCGCACCAGATCGGCGGCGCGGGTGCGCACCTTCTCCGGATCGCACAGCAGCACATGGGTTTCCGCGGGCAGCGCGTCCACCAGCAGCTGCAGCTCGCCGGGCTGCAACACCGGCAGCAGCGCCTCCATGCCCTCCACCGGGATGCCCTGGGCGATCTTCTCCAGCATCTCCACCAGCGCGGCGTCGGCCGGATTGTCGGCGGCCACCTGGGCGGCGCACTCACGCAGGGCGGTGGTCAGCAGCAGTTCACGGCACGGCGGCGCGACCACCAGATCGATCGGCACCTCGTGGATGGAGCGCTGATCCTGCACCGAGAAGGCGCGCAGCTCGGAGACCTCGTCACCCCAGAACTCCACGCGCACCGGATGATCCGCGGTGGGCGGGAACAGATCCAGAATGCCGCCGCGGACCGCGAACTCGCCGCGCTTGCCGACCATGTCGACCCGCTCGTAGGCGAATTCCACCAGCCGCGTGAGCAATTCGTCGAAATCGAACTCGGCGCCGGGCCGCAGCACGATCGGCTCGACCTCCCCGAGCCCCGCCGCCATCGGCTGCATGAGCGAGCGCACGGTGGTGACCACCACCCGCAGCGGACCCGTCACACCCGGATCCTCCGGATGCGCCAGCCGCCGCAGCACCTGCATCCGCCGGCCCACGGTGTCCGCGCCCGGCGAGAGCCGCTCGTGCGGCAGCGTCTCCCACGACGGGAACAACGCCACCGAATCGCCCAGCATCTCGGTCAGCTCGGCGGTCAGATCATCGGCCTCACGCCCGGTGGCGGTCACCACCAGCAGCGGGCGCTGCCCGGCGATGGTCGACGCCACGAAGGGCCGCACCGCCGAGGGCGCGACCAGCCTGGCGGAATCCCGCCCGATCAGGCTCGCGACCTGCTCCAACGCGGCGTCGGCACCGGCCGCCGCGGCCAGTCCCGACAGAGGCGGACGATCGGTGGTCATGGGGAAGACTCCTCGGCGCAGATCAGCGTTTCAGAACGGCAACCGAGTCTAGTCACCCGCGGTGACAGGTCCGATCGCAGCCTTATTGCACGTAGCGGCGGAGACGGCGCGCCGCGAACTCACGGAAGTAGGCGACCTTCTCCTGCGGGACGATGCTCGGCAGCAAGAAGTACCAGGCGCGCTCCATGCGGGTCGCCATCTGATCGATCGAGTCGGTGCTGACGGCGACGATGTGGACGCCGGTGGTCATCTCCTGCAGGAGCATGCCGATGGTGTCGGGATCGAGGTCGGGCTCGAGGTCACCCTGGGTGATCGCGCGTTCGGCGAGCAACCGGTGCGTCTCACCCCACGTCTTGGCGATATTGTCGCCCGTCGCGCCGCGGTAGTCGCCGATCTGATGGGTGAGCTTGAGCATCGCGCCGACCATGGGATCGTTCATGGTGAGATCGGCGACCACATAGGTGATCCCGATGCACGCCTCCAACGCCGGCACTCGCGGATCGAAGAAACCCTGGCATGCGCTGATCAGTCGCTCGTTGCCCTGATCGACGACCGCGCGCCAGTTCTTCCTTGGAGCCGAAGTGAAAGTACAAGGCGCCCTTGGTCACATTCGACTGCGCGATGATCTCGGACAGGGACGCGTTCGCGTAGCCCAGTCGCAGAAAGACATCGGCAGCGCCCGCGAGCACGGAATCGCGAGTGATCTCCGCACGCGCTTGCCTAGCCATCAGATCCGCCCGTCATCAAACCAGCCATCCTGAAGTAGACCGCCATCCCGAAGTTGACCGACATCACAGTTCGAACAGCACTCGAAGGATGGGTGAACCGTACCACCCGGCTGCGTGCTGCCAGCCGATTCGAGCATTCGACCCGTCCTCCTTCGCAATTCGCTGGTTAACTGTCCGGTTCTGCCCCGCTGCAGCAGACATATCAGACCAAAATTCAGACCGCAGGGTTCTATAACCCCTTGCCGCTCGGCCATTCCGACGCCAACTTGGGCTCCGCCTCCAAATGCGTGAGCCCGTTCCAGCACAGGTTCACCAGATGCGCGGCCACTACTTCCTTCGACGGCTGGCGCTCGTCCAGCCACCAGGTCGCCGCCGTCGCAACCATTCCCACCAGTGCCTGCCCATAGAGCGTCGCGAGCGTCGGATCCAGGCCGCGACGTTCGAAATCCCCGGCGAGAATATGCGCCACCTGATTCACCGCTTCGTTGAGCAGACTCGAATAGGTGCCCTCCGCCGCCGACACCGGCTGATCACGCATCAGGATCCGGAAACCGTCGGTGCGCTCCTCCATATAAGTGAGCAACGCCAGCGCCACCTGCTCCAGCCGCACCCGCGAACGATTCTGCTTGAGCGAGGAGGTGATCATCTCGAGCAACGTCGACATCTCCCGGTCGACCACGACGGCGTACAAGCCTTCCTTACCGCCGAAGTGCTCGTACACCACCGGTTTCGACACCTGCGCCCGCGCCGCGATCTCCTCGATCGAGGTCGCGTCGTAGCCGCGCTCGGCGAACAACGCCCGGCCGATCTCGATGAGCTGCTGTCGGCGCTGGGTGCCGGTCATGCGCGCCCGCGCCGGCCTGGAACCCTCGCCCGCCGTCATCGCTCACCTGCCCCTTTCGCCCTGCCCGCGAGCACCTTTGCCAGCGTGCACGGCCCGCGCCCACCGCGGTGCGGTAGGTAGCCTATCGACTGACACGTAAGACACTGTGTAAGCGGTTCGACGTGGAGGCGTACTTCATGCGAGGATCAGACCCGCATGACGCTGCAATCCGCCGTGGTGTAATGGCAGCACAACTGATTTTGGTTCAGTTTGTCCAGGTTCGAGTCCTGGCGGCGGAGCTCGCGCGCAGGGTCGCTATGGTTGGCCCCGCACAACCTGACTCAGCACACGATGACTGGCAGCCGAGGGAGATCCATGCCACAGGAGACCGCCGTCGTCGTTCTCGCAGCCGGAGCCGGAACCCGAATGCGGTCCAAGACCCCCAAGGTGTTGCACCCGCTCGCCGGCCGAAGCATGCTCGCGCACGCGTTGCATGCCGCGCACGAGATCGACCCGACGTCGCTCATCACCGTGATCGGTCACGACCGCGAACAGGTCGGCGACGCGGTCGGCAAGGTGGGAGCCGAGCTGGGCCGCCCGATCACCCTGGCGGTACAGAACGAGCAGCGCGGCACCGGCCACGCCGTGCAATGCGCGCTCACCTCACTGCCCGACGATTTCTCCGGCGACGTCCTCGTCACCTACGCCGACGTGCCGCTGCTCGATGGGCACACGCTGCACGCGCTGCTCGACGAGCACCGCAGCTACTCCGACGGATCCGCCGCCACCGTACTGACTTTCGTGCCCGAGGACCCCAACGGCTACGGCCGCATCGTCCGCGACGACGAGGGTCGCGTGATGGAGATCGTCGAGCACGCCGACGCCACCCCGGCACAGGCCGCCATCACCGAGGTCAACTCCGGCGTCTACGTCTTCGACGCGGCCGTGCTGCGAATCATGATCTCGCGCATCGACACCGCCAACGCCCGCCACGAGCTGTACCTCACCGACGTGCTCAAGCTGGCCCGCGAGGCCGGGCACGCGGTGCACGGCGCCCGCCTGGTCGATTCCGCCAAGGTCACCGGCGTGAACGACCGCGTGCAGCTGGCCGGCGCGGCCAAGACGCTCAACCGCTACATCCTGGAACGGCACATGCGCGCCGGGGTCACCATCATCGATCCGGGCAGCACCTGGATCGACGGCAATGTGGTGATCGGCCGCGACTGCGTGATCCGCCCGGGCGTACAGCTGTTGGGCGACACCGTGATCGGCGAGGACGCCGAGATCGGACCCGACTGCACCCTCACCGACATGACCATCGGCGACGGCGCGAAGGTGGTGCGCACGCACGGCGAGAAGTCCAGCATCGGACCGGGCGCGAGCGTCGGCCCCTTCGCCTATCTGCGCCCCGGCACCTCGCTCGGCGCCGAAGGCAAGATCGGCGGCTTCGTCGAGACCAAGAACGCGACCATCGGCGCGCACTCCAAGGTCCCGCACCTCACCTATGTGGGCGACGCCACCATCGGCGAGCACAGCAATATCGGCGCATCCAGCGTTTTCGTCAATTACGACGGCGTCAAGAAGCACCACACCACCGTCGGCTCGCATGTGCGGACCGGTAGCGACACCATGTTCGTCGCCCCGATCACCGTCGGTGACGGCGCCTACTCGGCGGCGGGTACTGTACTGCGCAGAAGTGTTCCTCCGGGAGCGCTCGCGGTATCGGGTGGAGCACAGCGCAATCTCGAGGGCTGGGTGCAGCGCAATCGCCCCGGCACCGATGCCGCCCGCGCGGCCGAAGCGGCTCTCGCGGCGATCCCGGAAGAGCCCGGAACCACCGAGAAAACCAACGAGCAAAAGGATGGCGAACGTCAGTGACCGCGTTCTCTACCGATAACCAGAAGAATCTGATGCTGTTCTCGGGACGCGCTCATCCTGAGCTCGCCGAGGCGGTGGCCAAGGAACTCAACGTTCACGTCACCCCCCAGACCGCCCGCGACTTCGCGAACGGCGAGACCTTCGTCCGGTTCGAGGAATCGGTCCGCGGCTCCGACGCCTTCGTGCTGCAGAGCTTCCCGGCCCCGCTGAACCAGTGGGTCATGGAGCACCTGATCATGATCGACGCGCTCAAGCGCGGTTCGGCCAAGCGCATCACCTCGGTGCTGCCGTTCTACCCCTACGCCCGCCAGGACAAGAAGCACCGCGGCCGCGAGCCCATCTCGGCCCGCCTGATCGCGGACCTGCTCAAGACCGCGGGCGTGGACCGGATCATCACCATCGACCTGCACACCGATCAGATCCAGGGCTTCTTCGACGGCCCGGTCGATCACATGCACGCGCAGGTGCAGCTGGCCGAGCACATCCGCAACAACTACGACCTGTCCAACATCACGGTCGTCTCCCCCGACGCCGGCCGCGTGAAGGTCGCCGAGAAGTGGGCCAACTCGCTGGCGGACGCGCCGATGGCGTTCATCCACAAGACTCGCGACCCGCTGGTCCCCAACCAGACCGTCTCCAACCGCGTGGTCGGTGAGGTCGAGGGCCGCACCTGCATCCTGATCGACGACATGATCGACACCGGTGGCACCATCGCCGGCGCGGTCAAGGTGCTCAAGCAGGCCGGCGCGGGCGACGTGGTCATCGCCGCCACCCACGGCATCCTGTCCGACCCGGCCGCCGAGCGTCTCGCCAACTGCGGGGCCAAGGAGGTCGTGGTGACCAACACCCTGCCGATCGACGAGTCGAAGAAGTTCCCGACGCTGACCGTGCTCTCGATCGCGCCGCTGCTGGCGCAGACCATCCGCGAGGTCTTCGAGAACGGCTCCGTCACCGGTCTTTTCAACGGCAACGCGTAACCGGCCCCGAATTCACCGAGCGCGCCCCTCCCACCTGGGAGGGGCGCGCTCGTTGCATTGGGGCGGCAAGCGTGTCCGTTTCAGGCGGCAGGCGGTAGCGTTGGGTCGGACGTACGGTTTGCTACTGGTGCGCTGACAGCGCGGAGAGGTGGTGCCGCATGGCCGACCGGCCCGACGAGGACGACGCCCGCCTGATGGACGAGGTCTTCGACACCGACCAGGTCTTCGACAGCGATGTCGACAACCTCGACTACGACCTGGGTGACGACGACCAGGAAGACGAGATCCGCGAATACCAGCGGTTCATCACCGACCCACCCTCCGACCTGGTCATCCGCAATCGCGAGAACGACAACGACGGCCGGCTCGGCATCAGCGACGAACTCGACCAGGAGTGGACCCGCCGCCGTCAACGCGAGGAATTCCAGATCGAGGACAACCGGCCCGCGGAGGTCGCCGCCATGGAGATCATCGAAGAGCTCGAGGACTAGGGCGGGCGCGCCCGGCTCCCGGCCATCACGGACACTCGATCCATGACCGCATTCACCGGATTCCCGCTCGCCGGACTCGACTTCTACGAGGACCTGGAAGCAGACAATTCCAAGACCTTCTGGAATGCCCACAAGACGGTGTGGGAGGAATCCGTCCGGGATCCGATGAAGGCCCTGGTCGCCGACCTGGAAGCGGACTTCGGCACGGCCAAGATCTTCCGGCCCTACCGCGACGTCCGCTTCGCCAAGGACAAGTCGCCGTACAAGAACCATCAGGGCGCGGTGGTGTACAGCGCGCAATACTCCGGCTGGTACGTGCAGATCGGCGCGGCCGGACTGCGAGTCGCCGGCGGCATGTACGCCGCCGAAGCCGCCCAGCTCACCGCGCTGCGAGCCGCCATCGACGACGAAGATGCGCGGCGCCGAACTGGAAGCGCTGATCGCCCGGCTGGTCGCCGACGGGTACGCCATCGGCGGGGACAAACTGGCGACCAAACCCAAGGGCTACGACATCGACCACCCGCGCATCGAATTGCTGCGGCACAAATCCCTCACCGCCGGAAAGGATTTCGGCGCACCCAAGTGGCTGCCCACCCCGCGCGCCGCCCGCGAGATCCGAGCGGCGTGGGAGCAGATGCGGCCGCTCATCGAATGGCTGGCCGCGGTGACGGCCCAGAAGTAGCCGCCACCGCGCGCCCGGCTACCGGCGTTCGGCGAGCACCAAGGCGAAACGCTGGTCCGGATCGGTCCAGACGTGCTCGGTGCGGAAACCGGCCGCGTCCAGCTCGCTTTCGAGCACCTCGCGGCGGAATTTCGCCGAGATCTCGGTACGCAACTGCTCGCCCCGCGCGAAGTCGACGGTCAGGTCGAGCTCGGGAATGCGGACCGTCATGGCCTCGGTGGCCTCGAGCCGCATCTCGATCCACTCCCGCTCGGCGTCCCACATCGCGACGTGCGCGAACTTCTCCGGCTCGAAGTCCGCGCCCAGGCGGGCGTTGAGGACATGCAGCACATTGCGATTGAACTCCGCGGTCACCCCCGCGGCGTCGTCGTAGGCCGGAACCAGCACCACCGGATCGATGACCAGGCCCGCGCCGAGCAGCAGCTGCTCACCGGGTTCCAGCAAATCGCGGATGCCGCGCAGGAATTCGGCGCGCTCGGCGGGCACCAGATTGCCGATGGTGCCGCCCAGGAACGCGACCATGCGCCGGCCGCCGCCCGGCAGATTGTCCAGGGTGGCGGTGAAGTCGCTGACCACGCCGTGCACGCCCAGCCCCGGGAACTCCGCCGCCACCTCGTCCGCGGCCATGCGCAAGGCCGAGATCGAAACATCCTGGGGCACATAGCTCTTCAACGGCCCGGCCGCGGTCAGCGCGTTCAACAGCAGCCGGGTCTTGGCCGCCGATCCCGCCCCCAGTTCGACCAGCACCTCGGCCCCCGCGATCCGGGCGATCTCACCGACCACCCGTTCCAGCAGCGCCCGCTCGGTCCGGGTCGGGTAGTACTCCGGCAGTTCGGTGATCTTCTCGAACAGCTCGCTGCCGCGCGCATCGTAGAACCACTTGGGCGGCAGCCACTTCGGCTCCGCCGTCAACCCGCGCCGCACGTCCTCACGCAACGCGGTCGTCAAATCCTCGTCGGTCAGATGGATTTCCACCGTAGCCGTAGTCATGAACCAGCCCTTCCGATCTCGATATCCAGTGGTTCCACCGACACCCGTCCGTCGCGCACCCGCACCAGCCGCCGGTCCTCGACCGGCCGCCAGCGCGGATCGGCATCGAACGGTTCGGAGGAGACCACCACGAATCCATCGCCTTCCAACACCGACAACGCGTGATGCCACGTCGTGGCCCACACCCCGGATCCATCCCCCAGCAACAGGTTCAACCGCGCCCGCGGCGACCGCTGCAGCACCGCGCCCGCCACCATCCGCAACGCCGCCCCCGGCTCCGTCCCGACATCGAGCAGGCCGCGCAGAATCACCCAGAGCGCGGCCGAATCCGTCAGCGCCTCGGCGTCGAGCAGTGACGCCGAACCGAATTCGGCGGCGACGGAGGTCAATACGCCGCGCCACTCCGGAATCGCGCCGTTGTGGCTGAACGCCCAGCCGCCGTGCAGGAACGGCGCGCACGCGGCCCGCTCGACCGGCATGCCCGCGGTGGCGGACCGGACCGCGGCCAGCACCGCGGCGGAACGGATCTGCGGAAGCACCTCGTCCACGGCCGGATCGGTCCAGATCGGAACGTGATTGCGGTAGCGGCTGACCACCGGACCCGTTGACACGGGCGAGGTTTCGGCGGGATCACCGGCCGCGCCGCCGTGCCAGATGACGCCGGGGCCGTGGTCCAGCGCCGCAGCGTCGGGGTGATGCCACCAGGCGACGCCGAAACCGTCGGCATTGATGGTGCCGCCGCCACGCATCTCCCGCGGCGCCCACGACTGGGTGCGCAACGAGTGCGGGCCCTGGGTGAGCAAAGAGCCGACCGGGGTCGACGGACCCACGTAGGCCAGGTGACGGCACATCAGCGTTCGTCCGATCGCAGATCTCTGGCCAGCCGGAAGCCCGCGAAGATCTGACGGCGGATGGGGTGATCCCAGTTGCGGAAGGTGCCGCGGCAGGCGACCTGGTCGGCGCCGAAGGAACCGCCGCGCAGCACCCGGTAGTCGCCGCCGAAGAAGACCTCGGAGTACTCGCGGTACGGGAACGCCCGGAAACCGGGGTACGCCTCGAACCCGGAGGACGTCCACTCCCACACGTCACCGATCAACTGGTGCACGCCGGCCGGTGACGCACCGGCGGGATACGCGCCGACATCGGCCGGTTCCAGGTGGTGCTGGCCGAGATTCGCCAGGGCCTCGGTGGGATCGCCGTCGCCCCAGGGGAATCGGCGCGAACGCCCCGACTCCGGGTCGAACCGGGCGGCCTTCTCCCACTCCGCCTCCGTGGGCAGGCGCTTACCCGCCCAGCGGGCGTACGCCTCGGCCTCGAACCAGCACACGTGCACCACCGGCTGCTGGGCACGCAACGGCTGCATGACCCCGAAAACCCGCCGCCACCAGCGACCTCCGCCGTCCTGATCCCAGAACTGGGGAGCGGTCAGCCCAGCCTCCATCCGGTGCGCCCAGCCGCGCTCGGACCACAGTTCGGGCCGCTCGTACCCGCCGTCGTCGACGAACGCGAGGTACTGCTCATTGGTGATCGGCGCGGCGTCGATGGCGAACCCGTCCACATGGACCGGGTGCGCGGGCCGCTCGTTGTCCAGCGCCCACGGGTCGGAATCGGCGCCCATGGTGAATTCGCCTGCGGGAACGACGACTTCACCGGTGACCGCCACCCCGCGCGCCGGGGTGGGCGGCGCGGCCAGCACCGCCTCGCCGACACGCAGCTGATGGGTGGCGAGCATGGTCTCGTCGTGCTGCTGCTCGTGCTGGGCGATCATGCCGAAGGCGAACCCGTCGCGGACCAGATCCCGGCCGTGTAATGGGCTGCGGTCCAGCACATCCCACACCTTGTCCCGCACCGTGCCGACATAGTCGCGGGCCTGGGCCGGATCCAGCAGCGGCAGCGCGGGCCGGTCGGCGCGCGCGTGTTTGAAGGCGTCGTAGAGCTGATCGATGTCCTGCCGCACCGGTTCCCGGCCGCCGACATCGCGGACCAGCCACAGTTCTTCCTGGTTGCCGATGTGCGCGAGGTCCCACACCAGCGGACTCATCAAGCGTGAATGCTGGGCCACCAGTTCAGCCTCGTCGAGGCATTCGGTCAGGCCGATGGTGCGCCGCCGCGCCCGTTCGAGGGCCTCGGCGATGCGACCGCGCAGCGCCTCGGTCTCGGACCGGTCCGTCCCCGGCAGATGCTGAACAGTCATGACAGAACTCCAGATTCGTGGCGCAGGCGGTTCGGCTGAGATGTCATGCGCCGCCGCCCTCTTCGCGGCCGGTGGGCATCAGACCGCGACGACATCGTTCGGTGGCTGCGGCCAATTCGGCGGCGGCCGTCGGCGTCGCGGCGTGCGCGGCGGCCAGGTCGAGCAGGGCGACCGCGGCGGCCCGCAGTTCCGGATCGGCCAGACCGCACCGCGCGGCCTCGGACCAGCGGTCGGCGGTGGCCTCGGCCAGAGCCGTTGCCTCGGTGATGGTTCCGGGATCCGACAGCAGCGCGTCGATGGCGTGCACCGGCACCGACCAGTCGTCGCCGGGCTGCGCGTCGAGATAGCGGACCTCGAGGTGTCCGGCGGCGCGCACCGGCGGGAACAGAGTGGTGAGGTGATAGTCCAGATCCGACCGGTCCGGGCGGCGGCCGATCTCCTCGTCCAGCGCTCCGCACAGCCAGTCGGCGAAGGTGGCGCCGGGCGGGGCCGACCAGTCGGCGGCCTGCGGATCCGCCGACCGCACGCACAGCAGCGGCACGTCGAGCGCCCAGCGCGCGTACCCGGCGATCGGGTCGGCCCAGTCCTGCACAGGCGGCCGGGTACGCAGCGGATCGAGCCGCTGCCAGGCCCGCATGCGCTGCGAGGCCCAGACACCCGGGGGTGCGGTGTGCAGGCCCGGAGAGCGCGCGAAGGCGGCCAGCAAGGCGGGTCCCACCGCGTGCAGCACCCGCCAGCGGACGGCGATCTCGGCGGGATCGGCGCCCGCGTCGACGCTGACCTGGGTGGCGGCGGTATTGCACATCATGAGCGCGCCGAACGGCCCCAGCGCGGCGAAGGACCGTTCCATGGCCTGGTAACGCGGCAGGCCCAGGACACGCAACGGCTGCCGGACCGCGTCGGCGGCGGCGGAGAGGGTGCGGATTCCGCGGGATTCGAGCAGCTCCCGCAGGCTGGTCGTGTCTGCCCGCAAGCGCTCGCACAATTCGGCGGCGGTGCCGAACGGGGCGCTGGACAATTCGATCTGACCGCCGGGCTCGAGGGTGACCCGGCTGCCGCCCGGCAAGGGATGAGCCGGGGAATCGGGGGAAATGGACCGTGGCGCGTACGGCCCCAGGGCGTCGGCGAGGACCGTGAGGTCCGGACGCGAATTCGTTGCCGAAAGTTCACCTTGCGCGGTGAGCCACTCCAGTTCGGCGCCGATGAGCAGCGGTGGGCCCTGTTTGAAACAGACTTTTCCGACATATGCCTCGGCGGCGGCGCGTGAGGAGAATTCGCCGCCGGGCTCCGAGACATCCAGGCCACTGCGCAGCACATCGGCGGGTGACGCTGTGACAGCCATTGCCAACCTCCGTCTGATGCGGTCGCCGTGGGGGGATCGGAACGGCGACCAAACCAGAGTAGCGATCCACTGTGACAAGAAATCTGACGAAATGGAGAACGCGACAACCTATATGGTCGATTCCATGCTGGATATCGCTGGATTACGGGCCGATACACCCGGTTGTGAAAACCAAGTGTTTCTCGACAGTGCGGGTTCCTCGTTGCCCCCGCGCGCGGTCGTCGAAACCACCATCGCACACCTGCGCCGCGAGGCCGAGATCGGTGGCTATCGCGCGGCCAACGAGCGCCTCGACGACCTGCACGGCGTCCGAACCGTGATCGCCGAGCTGATCAACGCCGACCCGGCCGCACTCGCCTTCAGCGACAGCGCCAGCCGCTCCTGGAGCGACTTCTTCTACTCGGTCCCGCTGGCCCCCGGCGACCGCATCCTGATCTCCGGCGCCGACTACGGCAGCAACGCCATCGCGGCCCTGCAACGCGCCCGCCGGACCGGCGCGGTCGTGGAGGCCATCCCCGCCGACGGCAGCGGGCAACTCGACCTCGACGCGCTCGCCGCCATGGTCGACGAACGCGTGAAACTCGTGTCGCTGGTACATGTTCCGACCAACGGCGGTCTGGTCAACCCGGTCGCCGAGGCCACCCGCATCGCACACCGGGTGGGCGCGCTGGTGGTGCTCGACGCCTGCCAGTCCGCCGGACAACTGCCCCTCGACGTCGCCGAACTCGACGTGGACGCACTGTCCGCGACCGGCCGCAAATGGCTGCGCGGCCCGCGCGGCACCGGATTCCTGTACGTGCGACCAGAATTGGCGCGCAGCCTGGAACCCGGCCGCCTGGATCTGCGCAGCGCCGAATGGACCGCCCCCGGCGACTACGTGCTCTCCCCCGACGCCGGCCGCTTCGAATTCTGGGAATGCTCGGTCGCCACCCGGCTGGGCCTGGGCGCGGCCGTGCGCTACCTGCTCGACCTCGGCCCGGCCGCCGTCTACGCGGCCATCGCCGAACGCGCCGAGTACCTGCGCAAGGCATTGCAGGAGCTCCCCGGGGTGGAGGTGCGCGACCGGGGCATCCAGCACGCGGGCATCGTGTCCTTCATCGTGGCCGGGCAGGAGCCGATCCAGGTGCGCGACCGGCTGGCCGCCGCCGACATCACCGTGACGGTGAGCCACCGCAGCTCCACGCTGCTGGATATGTCGGCCCGGGAACTGAACTCGGTGGTGCGGGCCTCCCCGCACTGCTTCGTCAGCTTCGAGGACCTGGATCGATTCGTCGGAGCCGTCCGAGCCCTCGCGTAGGCGATCAGAACCTCACATAGCGGACCGGATCACCCCGAAACGGTTAACAGCGCCCTTCCGACACGGGATATTTGAATGCTGGTCCGGCATTCGAGGAGTCCTGCGTGAGTCGCTTCACCGACGAGATGTATGCCACCGCCCGCGTTTCACATCGCGGCCTGGTGACCGGAGAACCCGATGCGCCACTACGGCAGAGCTGGGGCGAGATCCACGACATCGCACGCCGCATGGCGGGCGGGCTGGCGGCCGCCGGCATCGGCCCCGGCGACGCGGTAGGCGTGCTGGCCGGCATGCCGGTCGACATCGCACCGGCCTGCCAGGCCGCGTGGATGCGCGGCGCGTCGATCACCATGCTGCACCAGCCCACACCGCGCACCGATCTGCAGGTGTGGGCGCACGACACCGAGACCGTGCTGGGCATGATCGAAGCCCGCGCGGTCATCCTGGGCGCACCGTTCGAGATCGCGGAACCCCTACTGCACGAACGCGGCATCGAGGTGGTCACCCTCGACACCATGCGCGCGGGCGCCCCCATCGACCCGGTCCCGACCGGCGAGGACGATATCGCCCTGCAGCAGTTGACATCCGGCTCCACCGGCTCGCCCAAGGCGGTGCGGATCACGCACGGGAACTTCTTCGTCAACGCCTACGCCATGTTCGACCGGGTGAAGTTCCAGCTCGACGACGACGTGATGGTCAGCTGGCTGCCCCTGTTCCACGACATGGGCATGGTCGGATTCCTCAGCGTCCCGATGCAATTCGGCGCCGAAGTGGTCTGCGTGACCCCGCTGGACTTCCTGGCCCGGCCCATCCTGTGGGCCGAGCTGATCTCGAAGTACCGCGGAACCGTCACCGCCGCACCGAATTTCGCCTACTCGCTGCTGGCCCGGCGATTACGGAACGCCGACGACGGGTCCCTCGACCTGAGCAGCGTGCGCTACATGTGGAACGGCGCGGAGCCCGTCGACGCCGACACCATGGACACGCTCGCCGAGGCCGGGAAACGCTTCGGCCTCAACCCGATGGCCCTCACCCCCGTCTACGGCATGGCCGAGACCACCCTCGCGGTCTCGATCCCGGACCCGGGACTGGGCCAGATCCTCGACACCGTCGACGCCGACCTGCTCGAGGCGCTCGGCAAGGCGGTGCCGGTGCGCGATCCCGAACACCATCACGGCGGGATCCGCCGGCTGCCCACCCTCGGGTACCTGGTCGACAATCTCGAAGGCCGGGTGGTCGACGCCGAACGCCGGTCACTGCCCGCGCGCAGCGTCGGGGTCATCGAATTACGCGGCCCCGCGGTGACTTCCGGCTATGTCACCGTCGAGGGCTTCCGCCCCGCTCGGGACGACCAGGGCTGGCTCGACACCGGCGACATCGGCTACCTCACCGAGGAGGGCCTGGTGGTGGTCTGCGGCCGGATCAAGGACGTCATCATCATGGCCGGCCGTAATATCTACCCCACCGATATCGAGCGAGCGGCCTTGCGCGTCAAGGGCGTTCGGCCCGGCAATGCGGTGGCGGTCCGGCTCGACGCGGGCCAGAAGCGCGAAAGCTTCGCCGTGGTGGTGGAATCCAATGATCATCAGGACCCGGACGAGGTGCGCCGCATCGAGCACGACATCGTGCACGCGGTGTTCTCGGAGGTGGGGGTGCGCCCGCGCAGCGTCACCGTGCTGGGTCCGGGCGCGTTGCCCAAGACCTCCTCCGGCAAGCTGCGCCGCTCGGCGACGGCCACCACCGTGGCCTGACAGGCAGGGCCCCGGGACAGAAATGCCCTGGGGCTCAGTGCAATTGGTTCTGCGCGGTTTCCAGGCCCACGCGCAGCAGCAGCTCGACCGCGTCCGCGGTCTGCTCGACGATCACCGGAACCTCTTTGCGCTCCGGCGCAGAGAACGGCTTCAGCACGTAATCGGCGGGATCCTGGCGGCCCGGCGGACGGCCGATGCCGAAGCGGACGCGCAGATAGTCCTTGGTGGTGAGGGCCTGCGAGATCGAACGCAGCCCGTTGTGCCCGCCCTCGCCGCCGCCGCGCTTGAGGCGGATCTGGCCGAAGGGGAGATCGAGTTCGTCGTGCACGACGATCACCTCGGTGGCGGGCACGGAGAAGAACTTGGCCAGCGCCGCGACGGGCCGCCCGGACAGGTTCATGTAGGTACGCGGCTTGGCCAGCAGCACCTTGCGCCCGTCCAGGCGCGCCTCGAGCAGATCCGCGCCGGACTTCTTGTGCGCGGTGAAACGACCGCCGACCCGCTCCGCGAGCAGGTCGGCGACCATGAAACCGACATTGTGCCGGGTGCGCTCGTACTCGGATCCGGGATTACCCAGACCGATCACGAGCGCGGGCCCGGCCGTTGCCTCGGTCATCGAGAACCGTTGCGGGAGTAGGGAGTTACTCCGCGGCGGCCTCTTCGGCGGCGGCCTCTTCGACCTCGGCGGCGGCGGCCGGGGCGGCGATGACGTTGAGGATCAGGGCCTCCGGGTCACCGGCCAGGGTGACGCCCTTCGGCAGCTCGATGCCGCCGGCCAGGATCTGGGTGCCGGCCTCGACGCCCTCGATCGAGACCTCGATGGACTCGGGGATGTGCAGGGCCTCGGCCTCGATGGAGAGGGTGGTGGCTTCCTGGGTGACCAGGGTGCCGGAGGCGGCATCGCCGACGATGGCGACGTTCACGTCGGCGGTGACCTTCTCGCCACGACGCACGATCAGCAGGTCGGCGTGCTCGATGTAGCGACGGATCGGGTGGACGACGACCGACTTGGTCAGGGCCAGCTGCTTGGTGCCGTTGATGTCCAGCTCGAGGACGGCGTTGGTGCCGTGCTCACGCAGGATGGCGGCGAACGCGCGGGCGCTCACGGCCAGGTGCTGCGGCTCCTCGTTGTGGCCGTAGAGCACGGCGGGGACATTGCCGTCGCGGCGGGTACGGCGGGCGGCACCCTTACCGAACTCGGTACGTACGGTGGCTTCGAGAAGGTTGGCGTCGGACATGACTGTCTACTCCCTACGGCTCGTCCGGCTGTAATGTCAGCGTGTCGCCAGGCGACGTGGGCCGCCCTGGCGAAGTGGTTGGTCTGCTCATCGGCGAAGACCAACATGGACGGCCGAATAGGCCGAGCCGCGTCGATCACGGTGGACAACTGGGTGCCACACCCTCGCCGAGACAACCTGAAGACTTTAACACGCTGCCGGAAGGCCCTTGCCGCACCCCCTCGACGGCCGCATTTCCCGCTCTTGTCCAAGGCAATTTGACACACTAGTATTTCGCATCACTCAGCGCCGCCGCCATCGATCCGAACCCCTCCCTGGTCCCGGGCAATTCGATGAGCACGCTGGGTAGCTTGGCTCCTGAGTTAGGAAAACGCTTGATGAAGAACATCCGCCGCATCGGCCTCAGCGCCGCGGGCATCGCCGCCGTCTCCGCCGCAGTCGCTCTGACCGCGCCGTTCGCAGCCGCCACCAACAACGACTGCCCGCCCCCGCCGACCCACACCACCACCCCTCCGCCGCCGCCGGTCACCACCCCGGCCAAGCCCAGCACCATGCCGGACCTCGGCTCGCTCTTCAAGGGTCTGGGTTCCGGCTCCGCGGGCGGCGCCACCGCCAACGGCACGGGTGCTTCCGTTTCCTGATAAAAACCCCGGTTTTGGTAGCGGGGATTCCTTTCCGGTGCTAGGCACTTTGATCGACACACTGAATAGCGTGTCTCCTGAGTGAGGAACAGAGATCTATGACCAACATCCGCAAGGCCGGCCTGAGCGCCGCGGGCTTCGCAGCCATCTCCGCCACCATCGCCATCGCCGCTCCGTTCGCCACCGCGGACACCACCGTCAACGGTCTGACCGTGTCGGGTAGCGGCTACACCGTGGGCCAGACGTACACCATCACCGTCGTCACCGGCTCGCCCAGCGTCAGCGCGAACGTCTTCGACACCACCGGGTCGAGCACCGTGTCCATCGGCACCGCTACCCCGGCCTCCGGCACCGCCACCACGGCCGCCATCAACTGGACTCCGACGTCGGCGGGCACCCACCACATCACGGTCACCCTCAACGGCGCCGGCCAGTCCGTCCCCGTCGGCCCGGTGGACATCACGGTCTCCGCCACCGCCGCCAGCGACAACGGCCTCGACACGGGCAGTGCCGCGGGCCTGCTCAAGTCCCTCGGCATCACCGGCTCCAGCGCCAACGCGCGCGTGAGCTGAGACGAAAAGCGCAACGGCCGGTGGTCCGGAATCCCGATCGGATTCCGCACCACCGGCCGTTCTCGTCTCAGGCGGCCTGCTGCTTGAAAGTGGTTGCGTAGCAATCGACGTACGGGCGGCCGGAACGACTGACGATATCGGCCATCAGCTCGTCGGTGGCGTGGCGCACGGCCTGCTGACCCGCGGGCAGGAAGTAGCGCGGGTGGCCGAAGGAGATGCTGACCTTGGCCGGGCGCAGGAAACGCCCATCGCGCGGATTCACCCGGTCGGTCCCCGACAGCACCACCGGAATCACCGGAGCCCCGGTCTGCATGGCCACCCGGATCACGCCGGTCCGACCCCGATACACCCGGCCGTCGGGCGAGCGCGTCCCCTCCGGGTGAATGCCCCAGACGCCGCCCGACTCCAGAATGCGCACCGCCGCCGCGAGCGACTCCGAGCCCGCGCTGCCCCCGGTGCGGTCCACCGGCACCTGACCGGTGGCGTTCATGACGAAGCGATTGACCCGCCCGCGCCAGCCGCCCTCGGTGAAGTACTCCTGCTTGGCGATGAAGGTGACCCGGCGGCGCAGCACCAGGCACAGGTAGAGCGAATCCACCACGGCGAGGTGGTTGGCCGCGATGATCAGCGGGCCTTTCTTCGGAACATGGTGCAGCCCTTCGATTCTGGGCCGCCCGAGCAGCCGTAGCACCGGCCCCACCACGATGTGTTTCAGGAGCCAGTACCACATGGAGATCCACCCAACTCTCGGGAATTCGACGGCTGCGTAGACAGTGTCTACCCATACTTTTCTACCGGACCCAGGTAGACACTGTCTACGAATGCGGGAGAATGTCACACATGACTTCGGCCGAGCCCCTGCGCGAACGACTGGTGACCACGGGCGTCACCATGCTCGAGGACGTCGGCGCCCGCGAGCTCGGGCTGCGGGCCATCGCCCGTGAGGCCGGGGTATCGCACGGCGCGCCCCGGCGCTACTTCCCCACCCACAACGCGCTGCTGGCGGCGATCGCCGCGCACGGCTACGCGGACCTGCGCGCGGAAATCGATGCGGCACAAGGTGATACCGCCTTCGAACGAGTCCGCCGCACCTGCCTCATCTATATCCGCTTCGCCACCGCGCGCCCGGAGATGTTCACCCTCATGTTCCGCCACGACCTGCTCGAAGGCGCGGGCGAGAACCTGCGGGCCAACTGGACACTGCCGCTGTTCACGCGCTGGCGGCAACTGGTCGCCGACTGCGGCGGCGCCGACGCGGACGAGCGCGCCCTGAGCCTGTGGACCCAGCTGCACGGCATCGCGGTGGTGGTCGCGAACCGCAGCATCGAGGCGGTCGCGCCCGGCACCGATATCGAAGCGCTGGTCGCACGGGCCGTCGCCCGGCATCTCGCACCGCACCCGGGCTGACCACCCGTTCGACCACCACCCGGGGCCGGACCGGCCGGTCGGGGCGCGGGGCCGGTCGCGTACCCTGGGGCGGTTGCCTCGTCCGCACGAAGGAGTCCCCCGCCGTGAGTTCCCCGACTGCCGCGTCCTCAGCTACCGCCGGTCGGCTGGCCGGTGAGGCGGCGCGGCGGCGCACCTTCGCGGTGATCTCCCACCCGACGCGGGTAAATCCACGCTGACCGAAGCCCTCGCGCTGCACGCCAAGGTGATCTCCGAGGCCGGCGCCATCCACGGCAAGGCGGGCCGCAAGTCCACCGTCTCCGACTGGATGGAGATGGAGAAGGCCCGCGGCATCTCGGTCAGCTCCACCGCGCTGCAGTTCGAATACGGCGACTGCGTCATCAACCTGGTCGACACCCCCGGCCACTCCGACTTCTCCGAGGACACCTACCGCGTGCTCACCGCGGTCGACGCCGCGGTCATGCTCATCGACGCCGCCAAGGGCCTGGAACCGCAGACCCTCAAGCTCTTCCAGGTCGCCCGCGACCGCGGCATCCCGGTCATCACCGTCATCAACAAGTGGGACCGCCCGGGCCAGGCGCCGCTGGAACTGCTCGACGAGATCGTCGACCGCATCGGCCTCACCCCCACCCGCCGCTGTTCCTGCCCGTCGGCATCGCCGGCGACTTCCGCGGCCTGCTGCGCCGCGGTGAAGAAGGCGCGGCCACCGAATACATCCACTTCACCCGCACCGCGGGCGGCGCGACCATCGCCCCGGAGGAGAGCTACACCCCCGAGCAGGCCGCCGAACGCGAGGGCGACGTGTGGAGCACCGCCGCCGAGGAGAGCGAACTGCTCTCCGCCGCCGGGCAGGACCACGATCAGGAACTGTTCCTGGCCGGGCACACCTCGCCGGTCATCTACGCCTCCGCCATGCTGAATTTCGGTGTGCGCCAACTGCTCGAGACCCTCGTCGAACTCGCGCCGCCGCCGCGCGGACGCAAGGACATCAAGGGCGAACCGCGCGACACCACCGCGCCGTTCAGCGCCGTCATCTTCAAGGTGCAGGCGGGCATGGATACCGCTCACCGCGACCGGCTGGCGTTCATGCGCATCGTCTCCGGCGAATTCGAGCGCGGCATGGTGGTGACCCACGCCCAGACCGGGCGGCCCTTCGCCACCAAGTACGCGCTCACCGTCTTCGGCCGCGAGCGCACCACCGTCGACACCGCCTACCCGGGCGACGTGGTCGGTCTGGTCAACGCGACCGCGCTCGCGCCTGGGCACACGCTGTTCGTGGACAAGAAGGTGGAGTTCCCGCCGATCCCGTCCTTCGCGCCCGAGCATTTCGCGTCCCTGCGCGCCAAGACCGCGGACAAGTACAAGCAGTTCCGCAAGGCCATGGATCAGCTCGACTCCGAAGGCGTGGTGCAGGTGCTGCGCAATGACGCCCGCGGTGACCAGTCGCCGGTGCTGGCCGCGGTCGGCCCCATGCAGTTCGAAGTCGTCACGGCCCGAATGCAATCCGAGTTCAACGTCGAGACCCAGCTCGACCACCTGCCCTACCAGCTGGCCCGGCGCACCGACGCCGAATCGGCCGAGGAGCTCAGCCGGCAGCGTGGCGTCGAGGTGTTCACCCGGTCCGACGGCGCGCTGCTCGCGCTGTTCAGCGATAAGTGGCGGCTGCAGTACATCGTCAAGGAAATGCCGAAGCTGACCCTCGAACTGCTGGTCGCCGGAACGGAATAGGGGCCGGGCGGGTCAGCCCAGCGTGCCGGACCCGTCCGAGCTGGGCTCGGTGCGGGGCGTGTCGGCCGGATCGCGGGCGATCAGCCCCCAGCGGCTGGACGTCAGGCGCAGGCTGGGCAGATCCGAGAGCGAGAGCACCACCTCGTAGGTGCGTTCGTAGCCGGTATGCGCGATGCGCCACTGCCCGTCGTCGCAGCGCACGTACTTGTCGGTGTAGAAGGCCGCGCCGCGTAACAGCATGTTGTGACCCGGGATCAGCACGGTGTCGGCCAGGTACCAGGTGCCGGTCGCCTCATCGCCGTGGACATCGATTTCCGGGTGGTCGCAGCGGTGTTCGGTGATGACGTGCGGGCCCAGCGTATTGCGCATGAAGGCCAGGAAGGCGTCGCGCGATTCGAACTGGAGGTACTCGCTGTAGGTGGCGGTGGCCTCCGGAATCATGGTGTCGGCGAACTCCTCCCACGCCTTGGTGTCCAAAGCGCGCAGGTAACGGAACTTCAGCCGGCTGATCGCCGCGACGGCATCGGAGTCCATAAGATCCACAATCCCATCAGGTGTCACAAACCTTCAGGAATCGGCACAGATCTGTATCGGATCGCTATCAGTCCGGAACGTTGGGGGGGTTCGGGGCGTGGGCCCCCGATCACACCCGAGCGTTCCGGCGTCAGTTGTTGATGGAGAAGCAGGTGTTGCAGAAGTCCTCGCCGAACTCGGTCAGGCGCAGGCTCTTTCGCACGATCTTGGGCACTCGGCCCGCCTTCTTCAGCGCCTGCTCGACGACGGGCTGGACCTCCAGCACCATGTATCGCGACAAAACGACCGGATCCTCCGAGGTCATGGTGAGACCGAGGCGATTCAGATTGATCAGGTAGTTGCGCGCGCGGTCCGGGTAGCGGACGCCGGACTGCTCCGGAACCGAGGTCAGATCCCCTGCGACCAGCTCCGATCCGATACCCAACGGCCGATTGGTGCGCACGTCCACCGACGGCTGCGGGCCCTGCAAGGCCATGAAACGCAGGATGCGGGCCTCGTCGGGAGCGAGCTGATCGAGGATGCGGTCGTAGGCCGGGTGCACGTCCTCGGTGAAATAGACGTCGGCGGAGCGGGCCAGCAGCGCGTCCCCGCGGCGGCGCAGATCATCGGTGGTGGCCGAACGCACCAGACCACTGCCATTGGCGATGGCCTGCTGCGGCGCGCCCATGGGAGTCGGTACGTAACTGACGATCTCGCGCACCGAACCCTCGGTGACGCCGAGCGCGCTGCGCGCGATGGACCGCAGCGCCGCCCCCGTGCGCTCGGCGATATCGGCGGACGACTCGCCGTCCAGCGCGGCCTGGGTGATCTGCTTGGTGATCTCGTAGCTGGTGCCGACCGCCCACTCGGTCCCCCGCACCGCGGTGCCGACGGCCAGGCCGGCGGCCCGGAAAGCCCCGCGGATCAGGCGGGCCTCATTGCTGATCTGCCGCTGCTCCACATCGGAACTGCGTTCCACGGCACGAGGTCCCGGACGGGTCACGTCCTGCCCCGGGATCCTGTCTTCCGCCACGTCCATCTCCGAATATCGCCAGGTGAACACAATCGTCCACAGATTATTGCCCCCGACGGACCTGCGGGCACGTTGAACCCGTGAGCCCGACGAAGGTTACCCCAGTCCACGTCCGCCGAGTAACGACGCACATGACCCCCAACACGAACGATGAAAGAACGATATGGATGTGGTCTCCGCCATTCTCGTGGTCCCATCAAGACAGAGGAACATCGAGCCAGCGCAGTGTGACCGAGATCTCCGACCCAGGCACTCTGCGGCTGGACTCACTTCCTGAATAGCCAGTAAGGTCCAGACCGCCGATGGGGTAGTCAACGCCGACGGCGGTGCGTTGCGGGTCGGCAGGAGGGTGTCGCGTGCTAGAGAGTGTCTTCGGGGTGCGTCCGACCCTCCTATTGGAATTGATCACGATTCCACTGTTCACGGGCGTGATCGGCTATATCACCAACTGGACCGGCGTGCTCATGTTGTTCAAGCCGGTCCGCTTCCACGGATTCCGGCTGCCCGGGCTGGCCACCGTGTTTCCTTTGCTGCCCAAGCGGATTCAGGTACTGCCGCTGCTGCAGTACGACGGGCGCTTCGGCTGGCAGGGGATCGTGCCGTCGCGCGGCGGACAAGATGGCCAGCATCGCGGTCGACAAAGGGTTGGCGAAACTCGGGAGTGTCGCGGATTTCTATCGTGAACTCGAACCGGACAAGCTCGCTGAACATTTTGTTGAAATTGCCGATCTTCAGATTCGCGACATTGTCGAGGACATCCTCAAACGCGAACACCCACAGCTCTGGTACAACCTGCCCACCGGCGTCCGGGAGATGGTCCACAGCCGTGTGAAGGAACAGTTGCCGGATATTCTCCGGGAACTCACCGATGAACTCGGCAAGAACATCGATCAGCTGCTGGACGTCAAGTCCATGACCATCCGCTACTTCCAGGCGCGGCCGCAGATGCTGAATTCGGTCTTCCAGGTGCTCGGCGCCAAGGAACTGCGATTCATGCAGAACTTCGGCTTCTACTTCGGCGCGCCCATGGGTCTGGTGCTGGTCGGCGTCCTGCACTGGACGCACTGGTCGTCGCTGGTCGTGCTGCCCGTGGGCGGGGTGATCATCGGCTGGGTGGTCAACTGGATCGGCATCAACCTGATCTTCGAACCGGCCTACCCGAAGTGGTGGTGCCCGTGGCGGCAGGGCCTGCTGATCAAACGGCAGGACGAGATCACCGAGGGCTACGCGGCACTGGTGGCCAGCGAGATCATGACCGTCGCCAATATCGGCGACGAACTGCTCAACGGGCCGCGCGCCGACCGCACCATGCAGATGCTCACCGACACCCTCAAGCCCGCGGCCGACCGGGCGCTCGGCCCGGCCCGATCCGTGGTCCGATTCGCCATGGGCGGGCGCGAATACGACTCGCTGCAGGACACCCTCACCACCGAGGCCATGACCATCGCGCCCATCGCCTTCGCCGACCCGGCGTTCAACGCGCAGCAGGGCCGGCAGGTGCAGGAGTACATCGCCAAACAAATGTCGGCGCTGCCCCCGCCCGAGTTCGTGGACATGCTGCGATCGGCCATCAAACAGGATGAATGGCTCTTGTTCGTCCATGGCGGCGCGCTGGGGCTCTTCGCCGGTTACGCTCACCTCCTGATCTTCGGAACAGGAGTCGCTACCGCATGGATATGACCGAATCCTCCTCTGGCGAGGACGATCCCGCCGATCCCGGCACCGACATCGCCGTTCGCGAGACCGCTCCGCTGCCGGTGCACCAGGGCGAGCGACGGGGTTCGGCCGGGCCGGTCCGCGCCGCCACGGGAGTGGTTCGGGTGGCCATGTCGGCGGCGGTCGAAGCCAGTTTCTGGAGCCTGCACACCGCGCTCGGAGTGACCTCGGTGGTGCTGCGCGGCAGCATGGCCGGGCAGCCGCCGCGCGAGATCCTCTCCGACGCCGGCGCCCAGGTCCGGCATTCGGTCCGGCAGGCGCTCGGCGTGCCCGTCCCCGAGAACCTGGACGCCACCGCCGACTCCGGCCACACCGCGCTGCTGCGGGCTCGCGGCGCGGAACTGCTGCGCCGCTCCGCGGACTTCCACGCCGAGGACGACACCCACCACCACACCGCCTACGCCCGCATCCTGAGCGAACTCGCGCCCGACGAGGCGCGTGTCGTCCGGCACCTGTACCTGGACGGGCCGCAACCCGCGGTCGAGGTGAAGACCGGGCGCAGTTCCTACCGCGGCGTCTTCAACCTGCTCGGCGAGGACGCGGCCCTGCGCTACCCGAACCGGATCGACGAGTACCTGGCCAACCTGGATCGCCTCGGCCTGATCGACGTGACCCGCGAGGCGCTGGGCAACCCGAACCGGTACCAGCTGCTCGAGGCCATGCCGGAGGTGCGGCGACTGCTCAAGCGCGCCGGCTTCGGCACCAAGGTCCTGTACCGGACCATCGAATTGACTTCGTTCGGCGCGGGATTCGTGCGCACCTGCCTGCCGGTGCCGTCCCTCGACTCCCCCGCCTCCCCGGGACTTCAGCGGGCGGCCGGAGAGCCGTAGCGCGCCACGCACCCGTACTGACGTCGGACACCAAACCGATTCTGGGCGTGCCCGACGAGTTACCCCGACCGTCGCGAAATCAGTTGCCGCCTTCGCATACGAAGAAACCGCGACGGGCGTGACATGGTCGGCGCCCGCCGAAGGATCTCACTCGAAGCGCTGTCGCTGATCCAGCTCAGCCCTCGGCCAGTTCGAACCAGCGTTCCTCGGTGGATTCCTTCTCCGCCTGCACCTGTTTGAGTTCGGTGCCGAGCTTGACCAGCTTGTCGGGCTCGGTGGCCGCCTCCGCCAGCGCCGCGTGCAGCTTGGCCTCACGTTCGGTGAGCTTCTCCAAGACGCGTTCCAGCTTGGCCAGTTCCTTGCGGGCGGCGCGGTAGGCGGCCGAATCCGTCGCCGGGGCAGCGGAATTCGCGGTGGCCGGGGCGGTCGAGCGGCCCGCGGCGGACGTAGCGCCACCGCTCAGCGCGGCACGCTTGCGCAGGTACTCCTCGATGCCGCCGGGCAGGTTGGTGAGCTTGCCGTCGCCGAACAGCGCCCAGGTGCTGTCGCAGATGCGCTCGATCAGGTAGCGGTCGTGGGAGATCACCACCATGGTTCCGGCCCAGCCGTCGAGCATGTCCTCGAGCTGCTGCAGGGTGTCGATGTCGAGGTCGTTGGTGGGCTCGTCGAGCAGCAGCACGTTGGGTTCGGCCATCAGGATGCGGGTCAGCTGCAGGCGGCGGCGCTCACCACCGGACAGGTCACCGACCGGGGTGCGCTGCTTGGCGGGCGTGAAACCGAGCCGCTCGGCCAGCTGACCGGCGCTGATCTCCTTGTCGCCCAGCATCATTCGCTGCGCCACGTCCTGCACGGCCTCCAGCACGCGCATATCGAGGGGCAGGTCGTCGAGTTCCTGGCGCAGCCAGCCGATCTTGACGGTCTGACCCTGGATCCGCTTGCCGGACTGCAGTTCCCGGTCCCCGGCCAGCGCCCGCAGCAGCGTGGTCTTGCCCGAACCGTTCACCCCGACCAGACCCACCCGCTCACCGGGGGCGAGCCGCCAGGTCAGGTCGGTGACCAGTTCCCGGCCGTCCGGGATGGCGAGGGTGGCGTCCTCGAGTTCGATCACCACGCGGCCCAGCCGCTTGCGCGCGAAGGAGGCCAGCTCCACGGTGTCGCGCGGGGCGGGGACATTGGCGATCAAGGCCTCCGCGGCCTCGATCCGGTAGCGCGGCTTGGAGGTTCGCGCCGGCGCGCCGCGACGCAGCCAGGCGAGCTCCTTGCGGGCCAGGTTCTGGCGGCGGGCCTCGGAGGCGTCGGCCTGCCGGACACGCTCGGCGCGGGCGAAGATCCAGTCGTTGTAGCCGCCGTCGTAGGTCTCGACCCGGCCGCCCTGCACCTCCCAGGTGCGGGTGGCCACGGTGTCGAGGAACCAGCGGTCGTGGGTGACGACCACCAGCGCGCTGCGGCGTTCGGTCAGGTGCTCGGCCAGCCACTGCACACCCTCGACGTCGAGGTGGTTGGTGGGCTCGTCGAGGACCAGCAGGTCGAGATCGCGGACCAGGGCGGCGGCCAGGGCGGTGCGGCGGCGCTCACCACCAGAGAGACCGGCGACCGGGGTGTCCATGCCGAGGTCGGCGATGCCGATGCCCTCGACCACGGAACGGATGCGCGGGTTCGCGGCCCATTCGTGCTCGGCCACACCGTCGGTGCGCTGGTCCTCGGCCAAGCCCGCGAGAACGACCTCGCCGACCGTCGCGCCCTCGGGCAGGACACCCCGCTGGGTGACGACCGCCATGCGCAGGAAGCCGACCCGGCTCACGCGACCCGAATCGGGCTCTTCCAGACCCGTCAGCACTTCCAGCAGCGTCGTCTTACCGCCACCGTTCATACCGACGACGCCGATCCGCTCCCCTTCTTGAACCCCGAGGCTCACCTTGTCGAGCAGCGGCTTGATGCCGAAGCTCTTGGAGACGGCTTCCAGGTTGATCAGGTTGGCCACGGGATCCTCTGCGTCGGTCGATTGCTTGCCCCGGGCAAGCCTACCGAGCAGCCGGGACCACCCCGCGCTCAGCGCTTGGCGGCATCCGGCGGATCGGTGATCCGGCGCGCGCCCGGGACCGGGCCGTGGGCGGTGCGGACGCTGCGGGATACCCCCGCGCCCGCGAGTTCGGCGGCGACGGTGACCGCGGCCTCCTCGCTTTCACAGAGGAATGCGCAGGTCGGGCCGGAGCCGGAGACGATGCCCGCGAGGGCTCCCGCGCCGACGCCCGCGCGCAGGGTGCGCCGCAGCTCGGGTTTCAGTGACAGCGCGGCGGCCTGGAGGTCGTTGCCGAGCAGCGGGGCGAGCTGGGTCGCCTCGCCGGAGGCCAGGGCCTGGAGCAGATCCTCCGGGCTGCCGAGCCGGGGCGGGTCGCCGGCCTCGCGCAGGCGGTCGAGTTCCTTGAACACGGCCGGGGTGGACAGGCCGTCCTTGGCCAGTGCCAGCACCCAGTGAAAGGTGTTGCGGGACAGGACGGGAAGCAGTTTCTCGCCGCGGCCGCGGCCCAGGGCGGTGCCGCCGTGCAGGGAGAAGGGGATGTCGCTGCCGAGTTCGGCTGCGATATCGGACAATTCGGCGCGGCCGAGGCCGAGCTCCCACAGGTCGTTCAGCCCGACCAGGGCCGCCGCGCAGTCCGCGCTGCCCCCGGCCATGCCGCCCGCCACCGGAATGCCCTTGCTGATCGCGAAGTCCACCAGGGGTGCGCGGCCGCCCAGGTCGGCCAGCTTCACCGCCGCCTGCCAGACCAGGTTGCCGCGGTCGGTGGGCACGTCCTCGGCGCCTTCGCCGGTGACCTTCACGCGCAGGGTGGTGGACGGCGTGATGTGGACGTCGTCGCTGAGCGACAACGCCTGGAACACGGTGACCAGGTCGTGGTAGCCGTCCTCACGCAGGTCGCCCACTCCGAGGTGCAGATTCACCTTCGCGGGCGCGCGCACGACGACGGGGCTGGGCACAACTGAGAGCACGGGCACAGCCTAGTCGACAGATTTCCCGCTCGAGTACTTGCGCCAGGTACCCATGGGGGGTATGTTTCGAGATGTCGGGGATACCCCCTCACCGTATGAGAAGCGACCGAAGGAGACCACCATGGCCACCAGCACCTACACCGTCACCGGAATGACATGCGGCCACTGCGTCGGTTCGGTGCAGAAGGAGATCGGCAAGATCGACGGCGTCACCAGCGTCGATGTCGACCTCGCCAGCGGCCGGGTCCAGATCGAGTCGGCCGCGCCGCTCACCGACGCCGACGTGATCGCCGCCGTCGACGAAGCGGGTTACGAGGTGGCCAGGTGAACGATCGACTGAAGTTCGCCGCCTTCGGTGGCGGACTGGTCGTCTTGTTCGGAGCCGCGCTCGGCATCGGCGCCCTGGTGGGCGACCGGTCCGGCGCGGCCTCGGCCGAGACCGCCGACCACTCCCAGCACGAGGCCGCCGCGGCCACCGGACTCCAGAACAGCCGCTCCGGCTACACCCTCGGTGAGATCAGCGCCCCGGCCACCCCCGATCAGCAAGGCGCACTGCGCTTCCGGATCACCGGCCCGCAGGGCACCGTCACCCAGTACGACAACCTCCACGACAAGGACCTGCACCTGATCGTGGTCCGCTCCGACGCCAGCCAGTTCCGGCACGTGCACCCCACCCGGGCCGCCGACGGCACCTGGTCACTGGACTGGAAGTGGGCCGCGCCCGGCAGCTACCGGGTGTTCGCCGACTTCTCCCCCACCGGCGGGCCCGGCGAACTGGTGCTCAGCCGCACCGTCGCGGTCGCGGGCAATGTGACGGACAAGCCGCTGCCGCCGGTCTCGCGGACCGCCGACGTCGACGGCTACCGGGTCACCCTCGCCGGCGACCTGAACACCGCGGGCAGCGAACTGAACTTCACCATCACCCGCGACGGCAAGCCGGTGACCGACCTGCAGCCCTACCTCGGCGCGTACGCTCACCTGGTAGCCCTGCGGGCCACGGACCTGGCCTACCTGCACGTCCACCCCGAAGGGGAGGTCGGCAAGACCGCGCCCGGCCCCGGCGTCGCGTTCCACGCGCAAGCGCCCAGCGACGGCGCCTACCGCCTGTACCTGGACTTCCAGCACGGCGGCACGGTCCACACCGCGGAATTCACCGGTGAAACATCCACCGCCGCACCCGCTTCGGGTGCGCCCGCACAGCACGGAGGAGGTCACTCATGAGCGCGCCCGCACCCGAGCGTTCGATCGAACTCGATATCGGTGGGATGACCTGCGCCTCCTGCGCGGCCCGGATCGAGAAGAAGCTCAACCGGATGGACGGCGTCACCGCCTCCGTCAACTACGCGACCGAGAAGGCGAAGGTCAGCTTCCCCGAAACGGTGAGCACCGACGACCTCATCGCCAAGGTCGTCGACACGGGCTACACCGCGGCCGTGCACCACACCGAACCGGTGAAAACCGAGGCGGGCGCGGCCGAGCCGGGGCCGTCGGCGGCGGATCTGTTGCGGCACAAGCTGCTGGTGACGCTCGCGCTGGCGGTGCCCGTGGTCGCCATGGGCATGTTCCCGGTGTTCCAGTTCACCAACTGGCAGTGGCTCTCGCTCACCCTGACCGCGCCCATCGTGGTCTGGAGCGCTTCGCAATTCCACCGGGCCGCCTGGGTGAACGCCAAACACGGCGCGGCCACCATGGACACGCTGATCTCGCTGGGCACCCTGGCCGCTTTCAGCTGGTCGGTGTACGCCCTGTTCTGGGGCAACGCGGGCATGCCCGGGATGAAGCACCCGTTCAGTTTCGCCATCGAGCGCGGCGATTCGTCCTCGGCGCTGTACTTCGAGGTCGCCGCCACCCTGGTCACGGCCATCCTCGCGGGACGCTACTTCGAGGTGCGGTCCAAGGAGAAGGCTGGATCCGCGCTACGCGCCCTGCTGGAACTGGGCGCCAAGGATGTGTCGGTACTGCGCGGCGGGGTCGAAACCCGCATCCCCACCGCCGAACTGCGGGTCGGCGAGGAATTCCTGGTTCGGCCAGGCGAGAAGGTCGCCACCGACGGTGTTGTGGTGAGCGGCAATTCGGCGCTCGACATGAGCATGCTGACCGGCGAATCGGTGCCCGTCGAAGCGGGACCCGGCGACCAGGTGGTCGGCGCGACGGTGAACGCGGGCGGACTGCTGACCGTGCGCGCCACCCGCGTCGGCGCGGACACCCAACTGGCGCAGATGGCTTCGCTGGTCGAGGACGCGCAGAACGGCAAAGCGCCCGTGCAGCGGCTCGCCGATCGGGTGGCGGGCGTGTTCGTGCCGATCGTCATCGCGATCGCGGTGGCGGCGCTGGGCTTCTGGCTCGGCACCGGCTCGGCCGTGGCGACCGCGTTCGGGGCGGCCGTCGCGGTGCTGATCATCGCCTGCCCGTGCGCCCTCGGACTGGCCACGCCCACCGCGCTGCTGGTCGGCACCGGGCGCGGCGCGCAGCTGGGGATCCTGATCAAGGGCCCGCAGGTGCTGGAATCGACGCGGCGCATCGACACCGTGGTGCTGGACAAGACCGGCACCGTCACCACCGGCAAAATGACGCTGGCGGAAGTGATTCCGGCGGGCGGCGTGGCGGTCGACGAGTTGTTGTCGGTGGCCGCGGCCGTCGAGCACGGCTCCGAGCACCCGGTCGCCAAGGCCGTGGTCGCCGGTGCGGCCGAGCGCGGACTCGACACCGAACAGGTGGAGCAGTTCGTCAGCCACGGCGGCAAGGGCGTACAGGGTCTGGTCGGCGAACGCGCGGTGGTGATCGGGCGCATCGAGCTGATGTCGGACTGGTCGGTCGACGTGCCGGAATCCTTGGCGGACGCCAAGACTCGCGCCGAACAGGCCGGGCAGACCGCCATCGTGGTGGCGTGGGACGGCAAGGCGCGCGGCGTGCTCGTCATCGCCGACGCCGTGAAACCCACCAGCGCCCAGGCGATCTCGGAGATGAAGGCGCTCGGCCTCACCCCCGTGCTGTTGACCGGTGACAATGCCGCCACCGCGCGCACCGTCGCCGATCAGGTGGGCATCTCGGAGGTCATCGCCGAGGTGCTGCCCAGCGACAAGCTCGACGTGGTGAAGCAGCTGCAGGATCAGGGCAAGGTGGTCGCCATGGTCGGCGACGGCGTCAACGACGCGGCCGCCCTGGCCCAGGCCGACCTCGGTCTGGCCATGGGCACCGGCACCGACGTCGCCATCCAGGCCGCCGACCTCACCCTGGTCCGCGACGACCTGCGGGCCGTACCCACCTCGATCAAGCTGTCCCGCGCCACCCTGCGCACCATCAAGGGCAACCTGTTCTGGGCCTTCGGCTACAACGTGGCAGCGATCCCGCTGGCCGCCGCCGGCCTGCTGAACCCGATGCTCGCCGGTGCCGCCATGGCCCTGTCCAGCGTCTTCGTGGTCAGCAACAGCCTGCGCCTGCGCCGCTTCCGCGGATGAGGCACCGCGAAAGGGCCGCTCGAATCACACGATTCGAGCGGCCCTTTTCCGCGTGCGGCACTCGGCTCTCCGGCGTGCGGGGCATCGTCCCTCCTCCGCGCCGGGCATCGTGTTGAATGTCGGGTGACCACCGCCGCCCCCTCTCGAGGAGCTTCGTTGACCACCATCGCCGAATACCTGGCCGCCGCCCAGATCCAGGCCGCACCGGTCGACCCCGCGGCCCCCGGCGCGCCGAAGGTCACCGTCGGCGTCCCCGAAGGCTGGCAGCAGGTACCCCCGCAGATGTTCCCCGGCTCCTACGGCGTCTGGACCCAGCCCCCCGCGAACGGCTGGGCCGACAACACCGTCCTGTTGGTCGCCACCTTCACCCCCGCCGTCGACCCGGCCGAACTCCTCTCCCACGCCTTCGCCGACGCCCGCCAGCTCCCCGCCTGGCAGGACATCGACACCGACACCGCCGACTTCGACGGCCTCCCCTCCGCCGCCATCACCGGCACCTACGAAGTCCAGAACCTCACCCTCTGGGCCTACAACCGCTACATCATCGTCAACTCCGACTCGGCCCAATACCTGGTCCAACTCACCATCACCACCCGCAACGACAGCGACGGCACCGCCCCCACCACCATCCTCGAGGGCTTGTCGATCTCGGCCTGACGCGTCAGCCCGCCCAAACGCCGCTGGCGAGGAAGCGGTCCCACTGCTCACCGGAGAACACGAGCGCGGGACCGCCGGGATCCTTGGAATCACGCACCCCGACCCCGCCCCGGTGCAGGAATGCGACCTCGACACACTCCTGACCGCCGCCGGAGCGGCTCGATTTGAACCATTCGGCCAGGGACAGTTCATCGTTCATTTTCGAAACTCCTCGCTGCTTCCCGCAGGAGCGTCCGGCTGATATCGGCCCCGAGCGCGGCATCCCTCAAAGTCAGGTGTGCCGCGCGGTACCGATCGACGTCGCCCCGTTCTTCGAAATACATTCCGCCGGTGTAATTCTCGGCGAAGACAATGGTCGGTTCCACACCGCCACGCACGTCCGGCGCGAAGTCGAGAATCACGAAGGGCGCGATGCCCACCCCGAGCGGGAGCCCGGTTCGAAACGGCAGCACTCTGATCGTGTTGTCGGCCATCTCCAGGTCGGCCAGATGCCCGGCCGCTGGAGGATCACCCCACGCGGCCGCAGCGCGCTCGCGGTGAAAGCCCGCAGATTCCGTTGATGCCGCTGTGTCAGTGGGCGTGTCAGGCGGGCGTCAGGGAGCTGTCAGGCGGCGCGGCGACAGTGAACACGTCGAACAGCTCGACCGGAACGGTTCCGGGAGAGCCGATTACCGAGATGAGGAGCAATCATCATGACTGTCACCCTGACCGACCAGGACAAGGCCACCCTGCGCAACGCCGCCTACGGCGCCGTCTCGCTGATGGCCGCCGCCGATCGCGCACCGCACAAGGCTTCCACCAACGGCACCATCGCCCTGTCCTCGGCGACCGGTCTGGTCGGGCATGTGCTGACCGCGAAGTCGCGCGATATCCAGCTGAAGGGCAAGACGGTCGCCGACCTGGCCGACCAGGTGCTGCCGACGCTGACCGCGGCCATGACCCTGCTGCGTGAACAGGATCCGGCCGAGGCCGACAACTTCCGCGCCACCATCCAGGTCGCCATCGAGTCGGCGGCGGGCGCCGAGCCCTCCCCGACCTCCGCGGAAATGGCTCGCAAGATCACCTCGGCGCTCGACGCCGCCTGACGCTAGGCGGTGGATTTCGAGGCGGTGATCACCTCGTGCCGGCGCTGCTCGAGTTCGATGAATCCGTCGATCAAGGTCGTGTAGACCCGCTCGACGAGCTCCGGCTCCACGCCGTGAGTGATCGCCAGTTCATTCAGGCGAACCATCATCCGAGCGCGCCGGTCCGGGGCCTGCACCTCTTGCGCATTGCGTTTGAACGCGGCCGCCCGCATCACCAATTGCTGTCGCGCACCGAGCAATTCAACGATTCGCGCGTCGATGGCGTCGATCTCGCCGCGAATTTCCTCCAGAGCCATGAACCTCGATCCCTTCGATTCGAGGCCACCGCGGCGCACCAACCGAGCACCGCGTGACGGATCGGCTGCCACACCCGGCGGCCGATACACATGCGCAAGTCAGGGCCGCCGAACTCCCGGCCACCACCACGACTGCGCCATCAACATCACCCCGCCATCAAACCACAGCGCCGATGCGATTGCCCCGCAACGGTTGCCGACACCCTGCATCGAACCCGAACCACTTCCGCTCGGCAGCGCCATCCAGCCAGTAGATTCCACCCCGTGCCCCTGGGACACCTCGGCGTCAACGTCACCGATCTCGCTGCGGCACGCCACTACTACGACCAGCTGATGCCCCTGGTCGGCTACGACAAACTGCTCGCCGACGACACCCAGTTCGCCTACTGGCCCGCCAACGGCAAGCCCGGCACCTACATCTTCTTCTACCCGGCCCCCGAACCCGGCTACTCCCGCAACCACGCCGGCCTCCAACACCTCGCCTTCATCGTCCCCACCCGCGCCGACGTCGACCGAGTCCACAAGTGGGCATCGGCCAACGAAGACGAAATCATCCACACCCCACAACACTTCCCGCAATACCCGCCGCCCTACTACGCCACCTTCTGGACCGGCTACGACGGCGTGATGCTGGAAGCGGTGTGCCACAGGGATTCTTAAGAATCCGGTAAGCGGGGGTGGAGAGACTTCGGGTCGATTCAGTCGCCTACCGGATAGAAGGACCATGACTCATTTGGAAGACACTCGCGGCACCGGGTTGGCGGTTTTCGGGGGATCATCGGTGCGATAGCGGGATTCGTCTTTCCGGGGTCGATGATCGTGGTGCAGCGGGTCGTCGGGATCACTGATCCCGGGCGGCCGAGCATCGTCACCCCGGACGGGCCTGTGGAGTATGGGGTGGGGACGGTTGGGTATTGGGCCAGTTGGATCGTGACGTTCGGGGTGATTCTGGCGATCGGTGTCGTGTCCTCCAGGAAGGGGCGGGCGCGGTCGTTCGCGACTCCCGCCACGTTGGCGTTCGCCGTTATCGCGGTGCCGATTTCGTTGCTGTTCATCGCATTCGACTTCGGTGGGGCGCCGCACCCGAGTTGATCGGGCTGCCGTGGTCCAGAACTGGGCCGGGATCATTCACATACTGTGGGCAGTATGCGAACTGGGGAGAGCAGAGCTGTCGTGTTGGGGCCGGGTGGGGTGGTTGGGACCGCTTGGTCGGTCGGGTTGATGCACGGGTTTCGGGAGGTGGGGGTCGATCTTGCCGAGGTGAGGCCGCGGCGGCGAGTTCGGCCATTCCCGGGTTGATGGCACCGGTGGAGATCAGCGGGCGGCGCTGCTTCGACGGTGGATTCCGCAATGGGCTCAGCACCGATCTGGCCGAGGGGGCCGCGGTGGTCATCGAACCCCTCGCGCACTTCATGCCGGGCGGCGCGGGTAACGCGCGGGTGCACATCGTCCCGGACGCAGCCGGGCGCGCCGCCATCGGCACGGACTTCGCGGACGCGACACGATGGGCGGACTGTTTCGCGGCGGGTGCGGCGCAGGCGGTGCGCGCGGCCGATGAGATCCGCGCCATCTGGTAAACCCAGCGCGGATGGCGCATATGTGATTTGTCGCATTTGCGCCAAAGGAGAGCCGGGGCGAACGGGTCGCAGCGCCCAGGAGACGGGGATCGGACACACCAACAGGAATCCGTGGCGGGGACATCGCCGCAGGATCGTTCGGCGTGGTCAGAACAGGTTCCAGGGTGTTGCTGGCCGAGTGCTGCAGTGGGTCATCCGGGTACGCGCAGACCCCCGCCGAGTGCCTCCGGAGGGCGACCACGCAGACCGGGTTGCCTAAGAGGGCACGGCAAGCCCCTGAAAGTTCGGGGCGACTGCGAGGGGGGTTTGCGGATATTCTGCTGCGTGATCGACGCCCGGCATTGCCGACTTTCGGTGTTGCCGGGCGTTTTCGTGTTCCTGGGAGGGAATCAGTGTCAACCACCGATGTAGCCCCTGAGCTGGTCGCCGTCGAACCGGCCGCCGATCGGGTGCAGCCGTTCGCTTGGAAGGGCGTGCTGGCGGTCTCGCTGGGGTTCGCCGTCGTGCTCGGCATTCCCGCGGCGCGGATCAACTACTTCGGCGACGAGCTGTACTTCCTGGCCGCCGGGCGACGCCTGGCCTGGGCCTACCCCGACCAGGGACCGCTGGCCCCGTTCGTCGCGCATCTGATGGATCTGATCGCGCCGGGTTCGGTACTGGCACTGCGGATTCCGGCGCTACTGCTGATGGCCGCCGCGGCGGTGGTGGCCGCCGCCACCGCGCGGGAGCTGGGCGCGGGCGCCCGCTACCAGGTGCTGGCCGCACTGGCCTACGCGGTGTCGCCGCTGGCGTTCAACCAGATGCAGCTGATCACGCTGACCTTCGACATTCCCCTGCAGGCGGCCATCATCTGGCTGCTGATCCGCTGGGTGCGTACCCGGCAGGACTGGCTGCTGATCGTCGCGGGTGTGGCCGCCGCGGTCGCGTTCCAGGCCAAGTGGATGATGCCCGGCGTGTGGGCGCTGCTGGGTCTGGGCGTGCTGATCGCCGGACCGCGCGAACTGCTGCGCCGCCCAGCGCTGTACGTGGGCACCTTGATCCTCGCGGTGTCGATGATTCCCGGCATCGTGTGGCAGGTGCAGCACGGCTGGGTGGAATCCCAGATGACCGAGATCATCGCCCAGGAGCAGTACGCCGCCAACACCGGACCGCTGATCTGCGCCATCGAGATCGCCTTCCAGTGCGGTCTGATCGGCGGCCTGCTGAGCATCTTCGGCCTGTGGGGCCTGACCCGGCTGGAGGCGTTGCGCCCCTACCGTTTCGCCCTGATCGCGGGCCTGGGCCTGCTGATCATCGTGCTCGTCGAGAACGGCCGCTCCTACTATGTCGCCGGCTTCTGGCCCGCCCTGATCGGCGCGGGCGCGTTCGCGCTGAGCACGGTCGAGGCGCGCCGCCGGATCCGCACCGCGGTCAACGCCCTCGCGGTGGTGTCGGCGGTGCTGTACACGGCGTGGATGTGCTCGATCCCGGTGCCGTACAGCTGGGAATGGGCGCGCGACTTCACCGGCATCGACAAGCCGATCACCGACCAGGCGCAGTACTGGCAGCGTGAATCGCTGACCGGCCCGGCCGGCTACGAGACCTTCACCAAGGCCGTCGCCGACGCGGTCGCCGGACTGCCGGAAGCCGAGCGCAAGAACACCGCCGTGGTCGGCGCCGCCTACGTGCAGGCCAGCGCCCTGGAGGAATTCGGCCGCGACTACAACCTGCCGCCGGTGTTCAGCCCCAACCGCGGGTTCGGCTACTTCGGCCCGCCGTCGGACTCCTACCGCACCATCGTCTACCTCTCGGTGGACGGCGTCGGCGACAAGGACTTCCTGGCCCAGTTCGAGTCCACCACCGTGGTCACCAAGATCAACGACCCGAACGGCCTGCCCGGCCTGGAACGCCTGATGACCGTCTACGTGTGCCGCGAACCCAAGCACCCGTGGGCCGACGTCTGGTCGGGCCTGCAGACTCTCACCTTCCCCAGCGGAATCTGAGAGTCCCGGACTCGGCCCGGCTGAGGAGCTTCAGCCTTGTTGAGCCAGACGGACGAAAGCGGCGGTATCGAGCGTCTCACCGCGCGCGGTGGGCGCGATACCGGCCGCGGTGAGCCGGTTCTCGGCCTCGGCCGCCGACCCCGCCCACCCCGCGAGGGCTGCGCGCAGCGTCTTGCGCCGCTGCGCGAAGGCCGCGTCCACGACCGCGAACACCCGCTGCCGGAAGGCCTCGTCCTGCGGCCACGGCGCTTCGTCGAAACGATCGATGCGCACCAGACCCGACTCGACCTGCGGCACCGGCCAGAAGATCTGACGGCCGACGGTTCCGGCGCGGCGCACGTTGCCGTAGAAGCCCGCCTTCACACTCGGCACCCCGTAGATGCGGCCGCCGGGCGTGGCCGCGAGCCGGTCGGCGACCTCGAGCTGCACCATGATCAGAGTCGTTCGGATGCTGGGGAATTCGGCCAGCAGATGCAGCAGCACCGGGACGGCCACGTTGTAGGGCAGGTTGGCGACCAGCGCGGTCGGCTCGGCGGGGAAGTCGGCGTGGGTGACCTTCATGGCGTCCATCGGGACAACCGTCAGGCGATCGGCGAGTTCCGGGGCGCGGGCGGCGACCGTCTGCGGCAGATTGGTCGCCAGCGTCGGATCGATCTCGACCGCGACGACCCGCTCGACCACGTCGAGCAGGGCCAGGGTCAGCGAGCCCAGCCCGGGCCCGACCTCGAGCACGGTGTCGTCGCGACTGACGCCCGCGGTGGCGACGATGCGGCGCATGGTGTTGGCGTCGTGCACGAAATTCTGCCCGAGCTGCTTGGTGGGGCGGACCCCGAATCGCTCGGCCAGCTCACGCACTTCGGCGGGGCCCAGCAGGGCGGCTTTTCCACGACCGGCGACTTCGGGTTCGGACATTCTGGAAAACCTATCAAGCTGCGCGGATCACTCGCACCGACACCCCGGTCAGGACACGGTCGGGGCGGCGAAGACGCGGTCGGTGAAAGCGTCCATGGCCGCCCACATCTGGGGGTTGAGCTCGGTGTGACCGCCGGTCCCGACCACCGTCTCGAACCCGACACCGTTCGCGGCGAGTTGCGCCGCGAGGGCGGCGTGCAGTGGCGACGGGACGGTAATGTCCGTGGCGTTGAGCAGCAACGGGATCGGCGCGTCGTAGCCGCGGGTTGCCACGGTCATGTAGTCGCGCAGCACGGCGGGGAAGGGCCCCTCCGAGAGCGGCCGGGACAGCACGGACCCGGGCGCGATCCCCGCCATGCGATCGGTCAGCTCACCGAGGCAGTCATATTGGACGCTGTCGAGCAGTTGCCGCCCGAAGTCGGTGAGATAGCTGTCGACCTGCGCGTCCGGCCGGGCCGCCCGCATCCCGATCAGAATCGACACGAAGCCCTTGGCGAGGAAGAAGCGCATGATCGCGTCCTCCTCGCGGCGGCGGTAGGGCAGCACCTCGCGTTCCGGGTCGGCCTGGCAGCCGCAGCGCGGACCCAGGCCGGTGGTGCCGTGATCCCACGCCATGATCGGCCAGCCCCCGGCGGGCGGCTGCCCGGCGGGCACGAACAGCGCGCCGCTGGCCCGCACCGGTTCGCCGGTGGATCGGGTGGTCCAGTATTCGACCGCGGCCCCGCCCCACAGTTGATGCCAGCCGTCGGGCTGCGCGGTGGCGGTGATGAGACTGCCCGCGGCCCAGTCGCTTCCGTCCGGCGTCGCGGTGGCGGGGTGCGGCTGGACGACCGGCGCGCTCAGCAGGCCGCCGAGGGCCAGGGTGGTGGCGGCGAGGGTTCGAGCGAACGCGCGCATGGATCCTCCGGAGAAGGGGCGGCGAGCTGGATCGCCGCAGCCTATCCACCGGGTTCGCCAAACATTTGCCTGTTCATCCGTACGGCGTGGCGGCTGCGCGCGTCGAACCAAAAACCCCCTGTCTCACGGCTTTTCAGCCCACCCCCGGGTAGCGTCGCCACCCGGCAACCACGACCTTGGAGGAGAGTGCATGCCCGCTCGGCGGATTCGACGGTTCGTTCTGGGCGCGACGCTGGTGACCGCGGCCGCGACCCTGCCCGCGGGCCCGGTGCACGCGGAATCCCCGGTGCCGGACCGGTTCACCCATCAGACACCGAACTGGCAGTCGTGCAATGACAAGGTGCTGGACAAGGCGGGCGCGCAGTGCGCGAGCGTGGTCGTCCCGCTCGACTACGCCAACCCCGGCGGCCGCACCCTGACCCTGGGCATCTCCCGCGTCACGGCCACCGATCCGGAGCGCCGCCGCGGCATCCTGCTGACCAATCCGGGCGGGCCGGGCGGCCAGGGCCTGCGCATGCCCGCCAACTACCTGACGAACCTGTCCCCCGACGTGCGCGCCGAGTACGACATCATCGGCATGGACCCGCGCGGTATCGGCCGCTCCGACAAGGTCAATTGCACGATTCCGGTGCCGACTATCCTGTTCTCGGCCGGCTTCGACCTGCTCGGCTTCGCCCGGGACAGCACGGTGGCCGCGGGTCTGGCGAGCGCGTGCGTGGCCACCGACCCGGAGAAGCTCCGGTTCATCACCACCCGCAACACGGCCCGCGACATGGATGTCATCCGGAGCGTGCTGGGCGAGCAGAAGATCAACTTCTTCGGCGCCTCCTACGGCACCTACCTGGGCGCGGTCTACACGCAGCTGTTCGGCGACCGCGTCGACCGCATGGTTCTGGACTCCCCCATCGACCCGGACCGCTACTACATCGGCCTCTACCAGGACATGGGCCCGATCAACGAGTGGGCCCTCGACGACTGGGCGACCTGGGCGGCCCGCCACGACGACCTCTACCACTTCGGCACCACCCCCGAGCAGGTGCGCGCCTGGGTCGAGGACCTGATCCGCCGGTCCGCCGGCCACGAGATCTACGGCAGCGGGTTCCTCGTCGACGAGCACACCATCCCGATGATTCTGGTTGCGCTGCTGCCGAATCCGCAGTTCAACCCGAACCTCGCCGAGATCCTCACCATGGTGGCCAGCGGCGTCGCGGGCGGCCCGATCGACATGGACGCCCTGCAGTCCCGGATCTTCTCGGTGGTGCCGCTGGACGCCTCCGCCATGGCCGCCATCATGTGCGGCGACAAGGCCGCGCCGCGCGATCCCGGCTGGTACTACAAGAATGTCGAGGCGACCCGCGCCAGCCAGCCGGTGTTCGGGGCCTTCGCCAACAACATCACCGCCTGCGCCTTCTGGCCGGACCCGGTGGAGCCGCCCACCGAGATCGGCAACGACACCCCGGTGCTGCTGCTCGCCAATGTCCACGACACCCGCACCGCCTACGCGGAAGGCCTTGCGCTGCACGCGAAGATGCCGCAGTCACGCCTGGTCACCTTGGCGGACACCAGGATTCACGCGTCCTTCCGCGACGATCTGAGCCCGTGCGTGAACGACACCGTGAACACCTACCTGGCCACCGGCGTGCGCCCGGCCGCGGACCTGACCTGCGAGCCCGACTTCAACTGGTTCCCGAAGTAGGCGGTCCGGGCCGGGCGAACCGGCTCAGGGCAGGGTGGGCGTGGCCAGGATGCGATCGGTGAACGCGCCGATCGCTTCCCACATGGCCGGGTTCAGCTGGGTGTGGGTGCCGGTGCCGACCACGGTCTGGAAGTCGACCCGGTTGGCGGCGAACTGGGCGGCCAGCGCGGCGTGCAGCGGGGACGGCACGGTGGTGTCGGTGGCGTTGACCAGCAACAGGATCGGCGCGTCGTAGCCGTTGACGGGCACGGTCATGTACTCGTTCATGGCGGTCTGGAAGGCCGGATCGTTGAGCGGCCGCGACAGCATGTCGCCGATGCCCATGCCCTCGACCTGCTTCATGATGTCGACGAAGCACAGGCTCTGCGACTCGTCGAGGGCCTGGCGGCCGCGCGGGGTGAGGAAGGTGTCGATGTTCGCCTCCGGGTGGGTGGCGCGCATCCCGGCCAGCATGCTGACCACGAAGCCGTTGACCGCGGTCCCGGCCTGGCCCGGAATCTCGGGCACCCAGGGGCCGACGAACGGGGTGATTTTCTCCAGATCCGATTCCGGGTCGACGGTGATGGTGCCGCGGAAGTCGAGATCCGGTGCGGCGGAAGCCTGCAGGTGCGCGGTGCCCAGCGCCGCCTGACCGCCCTGCGAGAAGCCGGTGACCGCCCAGGTGCGCGACAGCGACGGCGTGGCGGCGCGCGCGGCCTTCAGCAGGTCGATGGTCGAGCCCGCCTCGGTGCTGATCTCCAGGTACGGGTGCGGGCCGGTGTCGAAGCGGCCCAGGCCGAGGTAGTCGGGGGCGACCACGGCGAAGCCCTTGTTCACCAGGTACTGCAGGAAACGCTCTTCGGTGGGGCGCGAGATGTGGCTGGTGTCGGTCTGGCCGCCGCAGCCCGGTCCCATTCCGGAGGTGCCGTGGTCGTAGGCCATGACCGGCCAGCCGCCTTCGGGCGCGGGGCCGGGCGGGACGAACAGGGCGCCGCTGGCCTGGACCGGTTCCCCGTTGGAGCGGGTGGTCCAGTAGTCGATGATGGTGCCGTTCGACAGGCCGCGGAAGCCGTCTCGCGCGGGGGTGGTGGCGAAGGCGGTGCCCGGGTCGGCGTGGGCCGGTCCGCCCGGAATCACCAGCAGGGCACCGGCTGCCGCCAGGGCCGCCGTGCACGCGCGAGTACGCCAACCAACCGAACGCATGAATCCTCCATCAAGTCCCGACCCAATTACCGATCACATACGGGCAGAGAGTTTATCTACTGGACTGTCGTTCAAATGTGAGAACTCTCTGGCAGACAGCCGACCCGCCATTCGAAAACGCCGGCCATTGACGCGCCTTGAAACTTGTTCTAATTTCTCGCCATGTCGAGCAGATACGAAGGCCGTCGAGTCATTGTCACCGGAGCGGGATCGGGCATCGGCCAGGGCGTGGCCCTGCGCCTGCTCTCCGAGGGCGCCCAGCTGGTCGCCGCCGATGTGAACGCGGCCGGACTGGCCGCCACCGTCGACGCCGTCCCCGCCGCGCAGCGTGAACGCCTGCGCACCCTCACCCTGGATATCTCGGACCCGGAATCGGTCCGCGCCGTCACCGCCGAAGCCCTCGAATTCCTGGGCGGCCTGGACGTTCTCGTCAATGCCGCGGGCATTCTGCGGGCCGCCCACACCCACGAAATGCCACTCGAGGACTGGAACAAGGTCATCTCGGTCAACCTGACCGGCACCTTCCTGATGATCCGGTCCGCCCTGCCCGCACTGATCGAATCCGGGCACGGCGTGATCGTGAACTTCTCCTCCACCTCGGCGTTCGGCTCCAACCCGTACATGGCCGCGTACTCGGCGTCGAAGGCGGGCGTGAACGCGCTGACCCACTCCATCGCGCTGGAATACGTGAAGAAGGGTCTGCGCGCGGTCAATATCGTGCCCGGCGGCATCAGCACCGGCATCACCTCCGGCCTGGCGCTGCCGCCCGACGCGGACTGGACGCTGATGGCCCGGCTGCCCGGCTGGATCGAGGGCGGCGCGCTGGGCAAGCCGGAGGACATCGCGGGCGTGGTCGCGATGGCCGCCTCCGACGACGGCCGCTACATGACCGGCACCGAGCTCCGGGTCGACGGCGGCGCGCTGATGTAGCCGTCGGCGATTTTCAATCAGGACCAGTCGGTACGGAGTTAGGCTGGCAAGCACTTCACAACCACGATCAGCGGACCCGGACGGAGAGTCATGGGAAACCGGCGGAGTTTCGGAGTGCTTGTCGCAACCGTGGGGTTGGTGGTCGCGGCGGGATGCGAGTCCTCGAAGGACTCGAGCGGGTCGAAAGAATCATCGAGCAGATCCCCGGACTCGAACGGATCCACAGAACCGGCGTACGCCGCGACACTGCGTCCGATCATCACGAAGTTGATGAAGGACAACGTGATTCCGGGCGCGGTCGTGATGATCACCTCGCCCAAGGAAGGAAACTGGAAGGCCGCCTTCGGGACCGGCACCCTGGGCAAGGACGATCCGCTCGAGGTCGACGACCACTTCCGGATCGGCAGCAATACCAAGACCATGACGGTCACCGTGCTGATGCAGCTCGCTCAGGAGGGCAAGCTCTCGCTCGACGACCCGATCGACAAACACTGGCCCGGCGTACCGAACGGCGACCGGATCACCCTGGCCCAGCTCGCCGAAATGCGCAGCGGCCTCTACAGCTACACCTTCGACTACGACTTCAGCGCCGCGGTCGACAAGGACCCGAAAAAGGTGTGGAAGCCCGAGGAGCTGCTGGCCATCGCGTTCGCGCACCCGATCCAATTCCAGCCGGGCGAGAAGTTCGAGTACTGCAACACCAACACCATCCTGCTCGGTCTGGTCATCGAGAAGGTCACGAAAATGCCCGTGGCCGAGGCCTTCCGGCAACGCATCTTCGAACCGCTCGGACTGAAGAACACGTCGTTCCCGGACGTGACCGACTCCTCGATTCCCGATCCGCATCCGCAGGGCTACACCTTCGGCACCATGGTCTCCACCATCAACACCTACGAACTGCCGCCGGATCAGCAGGCCGCGGCGCTGGCGGGCACCCTGCAACCGACCGACTCGACCACCTCGAGCCCGTCCTGGGCCTGGACCGCGGGCGCCGCGATCTCGACCGTCGACGACATGACCACGTTCACCAAGGCCCTCGTCGAAGGCAAGCTGCTCGACGCCAAGCTCCAGAAGCTGCGGATGGACAGCATCCAGCCGATCGATCCGGCCAATCCGGCGGTGGCCGGTTACGGCCTGGGCCTGGTGCGATTCGGTGAGCATCAGTTCGGGCACGACGGCCAGCTGCCGGGCTTCATGACCTACATGGCGTCCGACCCGGATTCCGGGCTCACCATCGTGGTCGCCACCAATCTGGCGGCGGTCCCCTCCGGCGAAGGATCGGCCCTGGTCCTGGTCAAGAACATGCTGCCGGTGTTCTACGGCGCCAATGCCGTGCCCGGAAACGACCCGGCACAACGCAATACGGGCGCCGGAACCACCACACCCGCCTCGCCGACCGAGTCGACGCCGTGGACCACGACACCGCGGTAATCGTCGCCGGCGCCGGACCCGTCGGTCTGACCGCGGCCATCGAACTGTGCCACCGGGGTGTGCCGTGCCGGATCCTCGATCCGCTGCTCGAACCGCCGCCCTACGCCAAGGCCGTCGGCATCCAGCCGCGCGCGCTCGAGGTGTTCGAGCAGATGGGGGTGCTGCGCCAAATCCTGGACGCCGCAATCCCTTTGCGCGGACAGTTGGGCTACGTCAACGGCCGGCCGGCCGCGACGATGCAGCTGACGCTCCCACCGGACGTGCCGTTCGGATTCGTCGGCCTGCCCCAGTACGAGACCGAGCGGATCCTGCGGGACCGCCTCACCGCGCTGGGCGGGGTCATCGAACGCGGTACGCGGGTAACGGGTTTCGAGCAGGACGCCGACGGGGTCACCGTGCTGCTGGAGAACGGCGCCGGGGGCGCGACCGCGCGCGTGCGCTATCTGGTCGGCTGCGACGGCGCGCACAGCACGGTGCGCAAGACGCTGGGCCTGTCGTTCGAAGGGGCCGCGTTCGCCGAGCAGTACATGCTCGGCGATGTGGAACTCGGGTGGTCGATGCCGCGCGGGTACAACATTCGCGCCAGCCGCCACGTCGACGGCGTGGTCGACGACGTGCTGGTCTGCATCCCGCTGCCCGGCCTGCACCGGTACCGCATCTCCATGCTGCTGCCCGACGGCCACGCGCCCGACCCGACGGTCGACGGCGTCGAGCACGGCTTCAGTACGGGCTGGACGCCAGAGCTGTCGGATCTGCAGGCCGTCGTCGACCGGCTCGCCCCCGAACCGGCGCAGGTGTCGCAGCTGCGCTGGTCCTCGGTGTTCCGGATCAGCCATCGGATCGTCGACTCCTACAGTCGCGGAAGGGTTTTCGTGGCAGGCGACGCCGCCCATATCCACCCGCCGACCGGTGCGCAGGGCATGAACACCGGCATCCAGGACGCCCACAACCTGGCCTGGAAACTGGCACTGGCCTGCGCCGGCGACGCCGCCCCCGGCCTGCTCGACTCCTATGACGCCGAACGCCGCCCCGTCGGCGAGGAGGTGGTCGGCCGCACGGTGCGCAGCGCCCGCGAAGGCATCGGGGCGGACTCCACCGACCCCGACTACGTCCTGCGCCGGGAGGCCCAGCTGCTCATCGACTACGCGGGCAGTCCGATCGTGGCGGCGGCCCCGCCCGGCGAGCCCGCCCCGCGGTCCGGCGCCCGCGCCCCCGACGCTCGCGGGCTGACCCGCGACGCCGTCGCGTTCGAATTCCGGCTGCTCCCGCTGCTGGACGGGATCGACCACACGCTGCTGCTGTACGCGGGCGACGCCACCACCGAATCCGATCTGCGCGAACTGGAACAGTTGGCCACCACCGCGATCGGCGCCGCGCACTGCCGGCTGAACGCCTATCTGATCGCCACCCCGCAGGCCGCGGCGGACGCGACCACCCTCCCGGTGATCCGCGACAGCGCAGGCGAATTCGCGCGCGCCTACCGCGCGGACCGTCGGTCGGCGTTCGTGGTTCGGCCCGACGGCTACCTCGGCTTCGCCCGGCGGGCGGCCGCCACCGAGGACCTGATCGGCTACCTCGAAGCCACTTTCCGCTGACCCGCCACGCATACCACGCAGCGATTCCAGGTAACGGCCTGCCGGGCGGCACCGACATTCCGGTGACAGCTCATTGTCCACGCTCGCCGGACCGCCGTTCCGCCCGATCGATGTGGCGTCCGGGCCGATGAGGGGTCCGGACTAGCCGATGCCGAGCCGGGAGGTGCAGGCGGGCCAGGCGCCCCAGCCCTGCCGGGCGCGCGTCACTTCGGCGATGGCGATCTGTTCCTCGCGCGTCGCCAGATCGGCGCGGGGCGCGTAGCGAGTACCACCCTGACGTTCCCAGGTGCCCTGGTCGAACTGGATGCCGCCGTAGTAGCCGTTGCCGGTGTTGATCGCCCAGTTGCCGTTGGATTCGCAGCCGGCCAGGGCGTCCCAGGTGTGGCCGTCACGGACCTCCGGGACCTCGGTGCCGGGCTTGGCGCCGCGGCGCACGGTCTTGGGCTGGGCGGGGACGATCACGGTGGATTTGATCGGATCCTTGTCCGCCTCTTGGCCGTTCACGATGGAGACCGCGAAAGTCACGTCCTGCGTGCCGGGTACGCCCGCGTTCTCGACGATCGTGCGGCTCATATTGAGCGTCACGTCGTCGATGGTGTTCTCCGGCGGATCCAGCGGCACCCGCTCGGTGCGGTTCTGCACGATCTTGCGGGTGACGGTGATCTTCATGCCCTCGGTGAGCGGGGTGTTCGGGGCCGGGACCACGAAGTCCTGATTGACCAGGGGCCGGCCCTGCACCTCGAGCAGCTGACCGACGGTCGGCGCGGCCAGCCGGACCAGGGAGGCGGGCACGCCGTTGTCGCTCAACTCGACCGTGTGCGGGTTGGTGATGAGCAGTTGCGCGCCCTCGAGCGGCAGCGGGGTCGGGCGGGCGGGCGAGGTGTAGACGTCGCCGGGCAGGTTCAGTTTGACGACGGCCTCGGCCACGGTGAGCGCGGTGGTCCACGCCTTGGACGGGGTGCCGTCGACGATCAGCGACACCTCGCGGGCGCGGTTGAGCGTGATGGTGGCGCCGTCGCTGATACGCGCGCCGGCCGACGGGGAGACGTCGTCGCGGCCGGTGATGCCGTAGCCGGCGTCGGCGAGCGCGCCGCGCACATCACCGCGCATGGTGGATTCGACGAAGTTCTTGCCGTCGACGACGAATGTCACCTGCTTCTTGCTCATGATGGCGACACCGGCGCCGACGATGAGCGTGACGAGCATCGCCGCGATGGCCCCGTACAACATCGGGGAACGCGACGAGTTGATCTTCGCCAAAGCGTGCATCGGAAGTCCCGGCATGGTCACAGTACGATAACGAGGGGGTCAGGGAATCACAACCACTCGCGACGGAACTGCGGGGACTACGGTGACGACCCGATATCGAACCGCAGGTGAATCACGATCGCGGCAGATCATAGTGAGCCGAACCACATCGATTCAACTCGTGCCGTACGCAACGCAGGAATGGTGCGAACACGAAAAAAGGTGCGCCGACCGCGTTTCCGCGGCCGCCCTCAGATTCCGTAAACCCGCCGCGCGTTCGCCGTGGTGATCTTGGCCAGCTGCACCGGATCCTGTTCACGCAGTTCCGCCAGCGCGCGCAGCGTGTACGGCAGCATGTACGACTCGTTCGGCGCGCCCCGGAACGGGTGCGGGGTGAGGAACGGCGCGTCGGTCTCCACCAGAATCAGTTCGTTCGGAACGAGTTTCGCGGCCTCACGCAATTCGTGCGCGTTCTTGAAACTGACGGTGCCCGAGAAACTCAGCACGAAGCCCTCTTCCACGCAGGCCATCGCCATGTTCGCGTCCGAGGAGAAGCAGTGGAAGATCACCTCGTCCGGGGCGCCCTCGTCGATCAGCACCGCGAGCAGGTCGTGGTCGGCCTCGCGGTTGTGGATCATCAGCGGCTTGCCCAGCCGCTTGGCCAAGTCGATGTGCCAGCGGAAACCCTCGACCTGCTCCTCGATGCCGGCGCAGCCCTCCAGCTTGCCCGGCCAGTAGTAGTCCAGACCGGTCTCCCCCACCGCGACCACGCGCGGATCCGCGGCCAACCGCTCGAGCTCGGCCTTGGCGGCGTCGTCGAGGTGGTTGGCGCGGGTCGGGTGCAGCGCGACCGCCGCGTACACGCGGTCGTCCCAGTTGGCGGCCTGGACCGCGAACCGGGCGGCCTCCAGATCGTCGGCGACCGTCACCAGTTCCCGCACGCCCACCGCGCGGGCCCGGTCCACCAGCGCCGCAACCGATTCCGGATCGGTCGCCCCGCAGGCGTCGATGTGGGTGTGCGCGTCGATCAGCGGCGACAGCGGCTCGGGCGGCTCGGGCGCAGGTCGGCGGCTACTCATGGACGGGGATATTCACGCGAGCGACGAAGGGCACGCAGATAGAGTAGACACACCATGAGCGCATCCGATCGCCCCGCCTTTTACGTCACCACGGCCATCGCGTACCCGAACGGCGCACCGCACATCGGGCACGCCTACGAGTACATCTCCTCCGATGCCCTGGCCCGCTTCAAACGGCTGGACGGCTTCGATGTGTTCTACATGACCGGCACCGACGAGCACGGCCAGAAGGTGCAGCAGGCCGCCAAGGCCGCCGGTCTCTCCGAGCAGGAGTATGCCTCGCGCAACTCCGACGTCTTCGAGAACATGGACAAAGTGCTCGACATCTCGTTCGACCGCTTCATCCGCACCACCGACGAGGACCACCTCGCCGCGGCGGTCGCGCTGTGGGAGCGGATGGTCGAGGCCGGAGACATCTACCTCGACACCTATGGCGGCTGGTACTCGGTCCGCGACGAGGCGTTCTACACCGAGGAGGAGACCACCGTCCTCGAGGACGGGACCCGCATCTCCACCGACACCAAGACCCCGGTGGAGTGGACCGAGGAGTCGAACTACTTCTTCCGCCTGGCCAAGTACCAGGACAAGCTGCTCGAGCTGTACGAGACCCAGCCGGAATTCATCGCGCCCGCGACCCGCCGCAACGAGATCGTCTCCTACGTGAAGTCCGGGCTGAAGGATCTGTCGATCTCCCGCACCACCTTCGACTGGGGCGTGCCGGTGCCCGGCCACCCCGATCACGTCATGTACGTGTGGGTGGACGCGCTCACCAACTATCTGACCGGTGCGGGCTTCCCCGACACCTCGTCCGCCTCGTTCCAGCGCTTCTGGCCCGCGGACCTGCACATCATCGGCAAGGACATCTCGAAGTTCCACACCGTGTACTGGCCCGCGTTCCTGATGAGCGCCGGAATCGAGCTCCCCAAGCGGGTTTTCGTGCACGGCTTCGTCACCTACAAGGGCGAGAAGATGTCCAAGTCGGTCGGCAATGTGGTCGATCCGATGGAGCTGGTGGAGACCTACGGCCTGGACTCCGTCCGCTTCTTCCTGCTGCGGGAGATCTCCTACGGCCAGGACGGCTCCTACAGCGAGGAGGCGATCGTCGGTCGCATCAACTCCGACCTGGCCAACGAGTACGGCAACCTGGCCCAGCGCTGCCTGAAGATGGTCGGCCGCGACTTCGCCGGCGTGGTGCCCACCCCGGGCGATTTCACCGAGGACGACAAGGCGCTGCTGGACCGGGCGAACGGCCTACTGGAGAAGGTGCGCGGCGAATTCGACCAGCAGCAGATCCATCTCGGCCTGGAACAGCTGTGGCTCACCCTCGGCGAGACCAACCGCTACTTCTCCGCCCAGGCCCCGTGGACGCTGGCCAAGTCCGGCACCCCCGAGGACGTGGCCCGCGAGGCGACCGTCCTCTACGTGACCATGGAAGTGCTGCGCGTGGTGTCGATCCTGGTGCAGCCGGTCATCCCGGCCTCCGCGGGCAAGATCCTCGACCTGCTCGGCGTCACCGACCGCGCCTTCACCGACATCGCCACCCCGCTGGTCCCGGGCACGGCGCTGCCGGAGCCGGAAGTGGTCTTCCCGAAGTACGTGACCCCCAAGCAGTAGCGAGATCCGGTGCCGCCCGCCCCCCTTCGGCGGGCGGTCACCGAGTCGACACACCCGTTCCACCACGGGTGGAGATTCCCCTCCGAACTCCACCAGCACTGGACGGGAATGCCGCGCGAAACGCAAAACTGCCCGATCCGAAGCACGGGCATCGGACCGGGCAGCAGCAGTTTGATCTCGCTGAACAAGCATCCGACCCAGTGGCGCCAACGGTCAACCCGCGGAGGTGGCACGAATTGGGGCACTCACGCTCGGGGTCGGGTCGGCGCGGGGCGTGAGCACGAACAACTGGTAGGGGCAGTTGTCGGGGTGCCAGGCGTTGTAGGAGCGCATGGTCAACGCCAGCTGCCCGCCGGTCTCGGGGTCGCGGACCAGCACCAGCGAATCGTTGAACTCGTCCTCGCTGAGGTCGGTGGTCCAGAAGCGCTCGAATTCCGGATTCACCCGGCAGGTTTCGATGATCTGCGCGAGCCGCTCCGGATTCACCGTGCCGGGCGCGTTCACTCGCAGGATGAACAGCAGCCGATGCACGATCAGCTCCCAATTGATCAGCACCTCCCGCGCGATGGGCTCGGTCATCATCTGCTCGATGACATTCGCCGGCCGCTCGGCATCGGCGTGCGTGGGCAGCAGCCACGGAAAAGCTTCCCGCGCGGCCTGATTCGCCGCGAGAATCTCGTACTCCGGCGTCCGGTGATAGAACGCCGGAAACGGCAGCGCCTCCAGATGCTCGATATCCTCGGCCCGCAACGCCGGCGGCCACACCCCGGCCTCGACCGCCGACACCATCGGCAAGGCCAGCGAAGCCATCTTGCGTAACAGCCACGGCGGCGCGTCCATGGCCCGCGACCAATCCGCCAGCCGATCCGGCGTCATGGCGCGCTCACCGTTCTCGAGCTTGCGATACAGCGACAGGCTCACGAACATGCGCCGCGCGACATCGTCCTGGGTCAAGCCCAGCTGTTCGCGCCGGTAGCGCATGAACATTCCGAGCATCGGCTGTTCCAGAGCGCGGTGGAGCTCAGCGAACACCATGTGTCCACCTCCTTCGGGTGCTGGGTCAGTGGTTCGCGAACGGATGGATCCTGTCGACCGTTGAAGCCGGCTACGTCCCAATGGCGTTCAGTACGAACGGATCGACCGTCGGGGTGCCGGGCAGGCGGGGCGTGAGCATGAACAGCTGGTACGAGCAGCCCTGCGGGTGATAGGCGTTGTACACGCGCATGGTGAGGGAGATGAGTTCGCCGTTCACCGGATTGCGGACCAGGATCGCGGAATCGTTGTAGAGATCCTCGGAAACCGGGGTGCTCCACATGCGCTCGAATTCCGGATTCGCACTGCAGGTCTCGATGATCTCGGCCATCCGTTCCGGGGCGACCACACCGGGGCCCAGGACGCGCAGGCTGAACAGCAGGCGGTGCACGATGGTGTCCCAGTTGACCAGCACCTCGGGGGCTTCGGGCACGGTCATCATCTGCTCGATGACATTCACCGACGTTCCGAGTCCGGGGGCGCGGGCGCCAGCCAGGGCAGCGCGCCGAGCGCGGCCGGATTGGCCGCGAGCACCTCATATTCGGGGAAGCGATGAAAGAAGGCCGGGAAGGGCAGCACGTTCAGGTGGTCGAGGTCTTCCTGGCGCAGCCGGGGCGGCCAGGCGCCGCGAGCCAGGGTCGAGATCTTCGGCATCGCCAGGGAGACCATCTTTTCCAGCATCCAGACGGGCGCGTCGATCGCCGCGCACCAGTCCTCGAGCCGATCGCCCGACAGTGTGCGCTCGCCGTTCTCGAGCTTGCGGTACAGAGAGACGCTGATGTACATACGGCGAGCGGCCTCTTCCTGTGTGATGCCCAGCATCTCCCGGCGGTACCGCATGTATATCCCGAGCACGGGCTGCTCGGGGGTCGGGTTGAAGCCTTCGAACACCTTTACGCCTATCTTCCAGCAATCATCCCGCAAAGCGTTGCCGATGTACTCGTGAGGATCCAATTTCCGGCGTCGTCAGCCTACGGTCCACCGCAGGTCACAGTGACGGGGGTACCGGCGGAGAGGTTGTGGGCGGGGGAATTGATGGCACGTGACATCAATCCCGGGACGGGGGGTTGTCGGCTATCCGTCGATAATAGTAATTCTGAAGTGGATGCTGTTCATTTAGGGAGTGTAGATGCGCGACCGGTTTGTCCCGAACGCTGGATTGACGCGCACGCATTTCGATCAGCGACATCGGGCGGCGCGGGATGCGGTGCTGACATCGCAGCGGGGGCGACTGATCGAGGCGATGGTGGAATGCGTTGAGGCCAAGGGGTATCACGCGATCACGCTGACCGATATCGTGGCGCGGGCTCGGGTTTCGCGGAGCACGTTCTACGAGCATTTCACCAACAAGGAGCAGTGCTTCATCGAGGCGGTGCGGACCGCCTCGGACATCATGGCCACCCGGATAGTGGATGAGCTCGGGCAGTTGCCGATCGACGCGGGCGCGCACGAACGGATCGAGTCCATCGTGGTGACGTTCTGCGAAACCGTGGCGTCCGAGCCGGATTTCGCGCGGCTCATGCTGGTCGAGGCGTTCAAGGTGGATCAGGAGTCGGTGGCGCTGCGGGATCTGTCGGTGGATCGGTTCGCGGATCTGTACCGGGCCTTCTACGCCGAGGCGCGGGTGACGGATCCGAGCCTGCCGGTCATCGCCGACGAGCTGTTCGCGCTGATCCCGGACGCGATCGGGGAACGCACGCGGCGGGTCATCGTCGCGGACGGGGCGCATCGGGTGCCCGAATTGGCACCGCTGTTCGTGGAATTCGTGAACGCGGTATTAGGGCTGCCCGCACGTTCCGACGCGTGAACTCACTCACAGCGAGGGCCTCGTCCCGCCATATCCAGGCCATGCCGAAGGCGCATGACCGAGGATAGCCGGATGTTCACTTGCATTGCCGGAGAAGGTCAAACCCCCATTTCAGTACGACCTTGGCGAGGCTGGCTGCGCGAGGGGTCTTTCTGTCACTGTTCGTAACAGTAAGCGACTGTTCACCTCTCACCTCGGACGGTTACACGGAACGCGACAGTTCCCCAAGCCAGTTACCGTCGGGTAGCCTCAGCGCATCCGAGCTTGACGATCACAGTCGATCACCTTCCCTCCCAATGCTTTTCAGCCTCCCCAGTTTCAGGAGTCCCCTGTGCCGCAATCTCGATTCGAAGCAATCGGCGCCTATCTACCCGAGAACCGGGTCACCACAGCAGAACTCGTCGCGCGATTGAAGGAGGCTCCCGAATTCGATCTCGAACGAATCACGGGAGTCAAGGAACGACGATTCCGCGATACCCGCCCGGAGAGCCGCGAGGATTCCTTCGCGCTCGCCATGAAGGCCGTCGAGGACTGTCTGACCAGGTCGTCCTATGCCGCGGGCGATCTCGACATCATCATCTCCACCTCCATCACCCGCAGCATGCACGGCACCAAGATGTACATGGAGCCGTCCTTCGCCGGGGCCATCGGCCGCGCCATCGGGGCGCGCGAGGATGTCATCGCCTTCGATCTGTCGAATGCCTGCGCGGGCATGATGAGCGGCGTCTACATTCTCGACCGGATGATTCGCAGTGGCGCGGTGAAACGCGGCATCGTGGTCAGTGGTGAGGCGATCACGCCGATCGCGGAAACCGCCGTGCACGAGATCGCGAGCAAATACGATCTGCAATTCGCGTCGCTGACCGTCGGCGATTCCGGCGCGGCCGTGGTGCTGGACGAAGCCGTCGACGACAACGACAAGATCCACTACATCGAACTCACCACCGCGTCGGAGTTCTCCCACCTCTGTCTGGGCATGCCGAGCGACAAATCCAACGGCGTCGCGCTGTACACCGACAACCGGAAGATGCACAACGAGGCCCGGTTCCTGCTGTGGACCGACACCCAGCGCAATTTCATGGAGGCGCGGGGCATCACCTTCGCCGACGAGGGCTTCGACTACATCATCCACCACCAGTTCGGCGCGGCCGCGATCCCGTTCATGAACGCCATCGCCGAACGCGAGTTCGGCCACCCCATGCCGCCGGACCTCAATGTCATCGAGAAGTACGGAAACACTTCCAGTACTTCACATTTCATCGTGCTGCACGATCAGCTGAGCCAGCAGAACCTGGCCGCCGGGTCGAAGATCCTGATGATCCCGGCGGCGTCGGGTGTCGTCGGCGGGTTCCTGTCCACCACCATCTCGTCGCTGAAGGTCTGAGGTCCTGCCATGGGTGTGCGCATCAAATCCACCGGAATCGCCCGGGACGCCGATACTTTCAGCATCGTGGAGCTCAGCGGCCGGGCCGCGCGGCGGGCCATGGAAGCCGCGGGCGTCGAGCCCGGCCGGGTCGGGGTCATGATCAACGCGGGTATCTTCCGCGACAGCAATACCGTGGAGCCGGCGGTGTCGGCGCTGATCCAGAAGGCCGCGGGCATCGGGCTCGACTACGTGAAGGAGGACCCGCGGTCGTTCTCCTTCGACCTGATGAACGCGGGCACCAGCGTGCTGAACGCGGTGCAGGTGGCGCAGGCGGTGCTGGCCACCGGCAGCGCCGAGCACGTGCTGATCGTGTCGGGTGACACCCACCCGTCGCTGACCCGCGCCGCCGCCGACGACGAATTCCCTTACGCCACCGCCGGTGCCGCGCTGCTGCTGGAGCAGACCGGTGAGCCGGAGGGCTTCGGTCAGGTCCACACCCGCGCCGCCGCGGGCACGCCGGGCCTGGAGTCGTACGTGGACGTCGAGACGATGGGCGACCGCGGCCGCGGCCTGATGACGGTGGAGCGCGAGCCGGACTACCTGGACCGCCTGCTGACCGTCGCCGCCGACGCCGCCCGCGCCGCCCTGGCGGGCAGCGACATCGACGAGACCACCGTCGCCCTGATCGCGGCCACCCCGAGCGCCGATTTCCCGGCCCGGCTGGCCGACGAACTCGGGCTGGCGCCGGACGCGGTGTTCACCCCGGACCTGTCCCAGGGCGACCCGCACACCGCCGCCCTGACCCTGGCGTATGACGCTGCCGCACAATCCGATTCGCTCGCCGGGTACCGCGACGTCCTGTTCGTGGCGGCGGGCGCGGGCCCCTCGGCCGCCGCGGTCGTCTACCGCCTACCCGCCACCGTCGGGGCCGCGGCGTGACCACCGCGACCTATTGGCAGGCCATCGACCGCTTCCGCGCGGTGGTGGCCGCCGATCCGGACCGTGAGGCGGTGATCTACCCCGCGGGGAAGACCGCCTCCGGCCTGCCGGACTACCGCCACCTCACCTACCGCGAGCTCGACGAGTGGTCCGACACCATCGGCCTGCATCTGACCGCCGCCGGGGTGGGCCGCGGCACCCGCACCATCGTGCTGGTGCTGCCCAGCCCGGAGCTGTACGCGGTCATGCTGGGGCTGTTGAAGATCGGCGCCATCCCGGTGGTCATCGATCCGGGCATGGGTGTGCGCAAGATGCTGAACTGCCTGCGCGCCGCGAACGCCGAAGCGTTCATCGGCATCCCGCAGGCCCACGCGGCGCGGGTGCTGTTCGCCAAGTACTTCCGCGATGTGCGGGTGACGCTCACCGTCGGCCCGCGCTGGTTCTGGGGCGGGCCCACGCTGCGCAGCTGGGACGCCCCCGCCACGGCGAGCCGGTTCGGCACCCGATTCCGCGCCGACGCCGCCGGTCCGGCCGCCGCGAAAGTCGCGGCGCGGCTGGAGGAACTGCTCGCCACCGTCGCCGACGCCCGCCGGCCCGCGGGCGAGCACCGCGCCCCGTTCGACGCCTTCACGCTGCGGGAGCGGGTGCCCGCCCCCGCCGACGAGGTGCTGCTCATCGCCTACACCACCGGCAGCACCGGCCCCGCCAAGGCCGTGGAGATGACGCACGGCAATCTCAGCGCCATGGTCGAACAGGTGCACGCCGCGCGCGGGCACGTGGAGCCGGGCACGTCGCTGATCACGCTGCCGCTGGTGGGCATTCTCGACATGCTGCTCGGATCGCGGTGCGTGCTGCCGCCGTTGGTGCCCAGCAAGGTGGGCTCCACCGAGCCGGCGCACGTGGTCGACGCGATCAACCGGTTCGGGGTGAAGACCATGTTCGCCTCCCCCGCCGTGCTGATCCCGCTGCTGCGGCACCTGGAGACGCACAAGACCCCGGTGCCCACGCTGCACAGCATCTTCTCCGGCGGCGCGCCCGTCCCCGATCACTGCATCGCCGGACTGCGGCGGGTGCTGGCCGAGGACGCGGAGGTGTACGCCGGATACGGCTCCACCGAGGCGCTGCCGATGTCCACCATCGAATCGCGGGAGCTGCTCGGCGGTTTGGCCGAGCGCGCCCGCCTGGGTGACGGGACCTGCGTCGGGCGGCCCGCCGAGGGTGTGAGCGCGCGGCTGGTCGCGATCACCGACGACCCGATCCCGACCTGGGCGCACGCCGAGGCCCGCTCGACCGACCTGGCCGCCACCCGCGGCATCGGCGAACTGGTGGTGTCCGGGCCGAACGTGAGCACCCGCTACTACTGGCCGGAGTCGGCGAACGCGGCGGGCAAGATCCACGACGGCGACACTGTGTGGCATCGCACCGGCGACCTGGCCTGGATCGACAGCGAGGACCGGATCTGGTTCTGCGGACGCAAGAGTCAGCGCCTGCAGACCGCCGCCGGGCCGATGTTCTCGGTGCAGGTCGAGCAGGTCTTCAACGCCGTGCCCGACGTGGTGCGCACCGCGCTGGTCGGGGTGGGCCCACGCGGCGCGCAACGCCCGGTGCTCTGTGTGGAGGCCGCGCCGGAGGCGAACACCGCCGCCCTGCTGGTCCGGCTGCGCGAGCGCGCCACCCAATTCGAGGTCACCGCACCGGTTTCCACGTTCCTGTTCCACCCGAAGTTCCCGGTCGACATCCGACACAATGCCAAGATCGGCCGCGAACAGCTCGCGATCTGGGCGACGGAGCGGCTCGGAAAGGACGAACGACGATGAAGGTGCTCGTACTACGGGCGATTCCGGTCCTGGGCTGGCTGTACCTGGCCGTGGGCGTATTGCTGGCGGCGGGCGATCGCGCGCCGGCGAACCGGCTGCTGCGGGCGGTGTTCTGGATCGACGCGTTCCTGAGCGTCGTCGTGCACGCGGCCCAGATCCCGGCCGCGCTGCGCGCCACCGCGGACACCGGGCATTCGCCGGTCAAGACCGCGGCCATGACCCAGATCTTCGGAATCACCTGGTGGAAGACGCAGGAGGCGGCATGACCGGGTCAGGCGCGGAGGAGGCAGCTTGCGTAACCACGCAGCGCCCCCGGGCATGCGGAAAGGACAGAGCATGAAGGCGCTGGTGACGGGGGCTTCGGGCTTCCTGGGCGGGGCGATCGTGCGCCGCCTGGTCCGCGACGGCGACTACGAGGTGGCCATTCTGGCCCGGCCCACCAGCAACCTGCGCGACCTGGCGGAGGTGATCGACCGGGTCGAGGTCGTCACCGGCGATCTCACCGACGCGGCCTCCCTCGACCGCGCCACAAAAGGCGTGGACGTGGTGTTCCACAGCGCCGCCCGGGTGGACGATCGCGGCACCCGCGCCCAGTTCGTGGCCGAGAACGTCACGGCCACCGAGAATCTGCTGCGCGCGGCACAGCGCAACGGGGCCGCGCGCTTCGTGTTCATCTCCAGCCCGAGCGCCCTGATGGACCGGGACGGCGGCGATCAGATCGACATCGACGAATCGGTGCCGTACCCGAGCCGCTACCTGAACCACTACTCCGAGACCAAGGCCGCGGCCGAGCGCCTCGTCCTGACCTCGAACACACCCGAATTCAGCACCTGCGCGCTGCGGCCGCGCGCCATCTGGGGCGCGGGCGACCGGTCCGGGCCGATCGTGCGGCTGCTGGGCCGCGCGGGCGAGGGCACGCTGCCGGATCTGTCCTACGGCCGGCAGGTGTACGCCTCGCTGTGCCACGTGGACAACATCGCCGAGGCGTGCGTGCTGGCCGCGCGCAGCGAACAGGCCGGGGGCAAGGCGTATTTCATCGCCGACGCCGAGCGGACCGACGTGTGGGGCTTCCTCGGCGAGGTGGCGGCCGGTCTCGGCTACCCGATGCCGACCCGGCAGCCGAACCCGCGGGTGCTGGCCGCGATCGTGGCCGCCATCGAAACCGTGTGGCGCATACCGTTAGTCGCCGTCCGATGGTCGCCGCCGCTGTCACGGTACGTGGTGGCCCTGATGACCCGCACCGCCACCTACGACACCACCGCCGCCACCAGAGATCTGGGCTATCACCCGATCGTGGACCGCGACACCGGACTGGCCGGATTCCTGACCTGGCTCGAAAGCCAGGGCGGCGCAGTCGCATTGAACGAACAGATCTAGGCAGGTAGGCATATGTTCCGCCGTCCCATCTCCCCCACCGAACTCATCTACTTCCCCATGCGGGATCTGGCTCCGCCGTTCCTGATGCAGCTGGTGGTGGAAGGCACGGGCAGCATCGACCCGGAGGATTTGCGGCGCGCGGTCGCCACCGCCGCCGACGCGAATCCGGGCGCGCGCCTGGTCCGCGACGGCAAGCAGTGGGTGGACAGCGGGGTCGCGCCCGGTGTGCGGGTGGTCGACCACGCGCTGCAATATCCGGCGCTGGAGGCGGATCCGGTGCTCACCAGCCCGATCGGGCCGACCCCGGACGCCACGGTGGAGGTGCTGCTGCTCACCGCCGCACCCACCACCCTGGTCTTCCGGGTCTTCCACGGCGTCATGGACGGCATGGGCATGGTCATGTGGGCCACCGACGTGCTGCGCGTACTGCGCGGCGAGGACCCGGTCGGCGCACCCGACCCGATCGCCGACGCCGAACTGGTGCGCCGGATCGGCGCACCCGGCCGGCCCACCCTGATGCTGCCGCGCTTCCGTTCGGCCACCGGGCACGGCCGCCAGGATCCAGGCGAGCACCGGCACCTGTTGCGTACCCGAACGATTCACGCCACCGGTCCCGGCGCGCTCATGCGGGTGGCGGCGATGCTGGCCGACGAGGGCGGCCCGGTGTCGCGCATCATGATCCCGGTCGACATCCGCCGCCACGACCCGGAACTGCGGTCGACGGCGAACCTGGCGCTGCCGCTGTTCCTGGATGTCCGGCCGGGAATGGATTGGAAGCAGCTCAACGAGATCAAACGCGCTGGGCTGCAGGAGAACCGCGAACTCAACCAGATGGACAACGGCGGGCTCAAATACCTGCCGCAGGCCGCCGGACGCGGACTGCTGCGCACCCTGAACCTGCTGGGTGCCCGCACCGGCCGGAACCTGGCCTCCGCCACCGTCTCCCACATGGGCCGCTACGACCTCGACGCGCTCGCGGTGCCCGGCTTCACCCCGACCGCGATCAAGGTGATGCCTCAGCACAGCGTAGCCATGCCGCTCCTCATGGGCATGACCGAATGCGGCGGCCGCACCGAACTCACCGTCTCCGTCCGCAACGGCCGCGGTGTGCCCGAACGCCTGGACGCCCTGCTCGATCGCATCGTCCGGACGCTGGAAACCGAATTCGCCCCGGAGAATTCGACCGCCGGTCGCTAGCCCTTCGGTTCCGTCACTCGCGCACAACAGGATCGGAGCGCTCATGACCGCCATCGATGACGCCACCGAGGCGACCGGCAATTCCACGGAGGTCACCCCTTCCGAACCTGCGACGTCGCGCGGAGTCGTGGCGGCATGGGCCCGGGTGGTGGTGGCGCGTCCGAAGACCGTGCTCGTGGTGGCGGTGTTGTTCGCGTTGGCGTGCGGGTTGTTCGCGGCCGGGCTGCAGCAGCGGGTGAGTTCGGCCGGGTTCGTGGTGCCACACGGGGAATCGACCGAGGTGGACGGGTGGGTCAGCGAGCGGCTGGGGCCGCAGAATCCGGATGTGATCGCGGTGTACACCGCGCCGGAGGGGCAGTCGCTGGCCGATATCGGGCCGCGGGTGACGGCGGCGATCGCGGCGGTCGACCCGGGCCTGCTGCAGCGGCCAGTCGAAAGCTATTGGAACAGTGCGCGATCGCCGTATCTGCGGTCCGCCGATGGGCGGCAGGCCGTCGCGGTCGTGTTCTCGGCGGGTGACGACAATCAGCGGGTCGCGGAGTATCCGAAACTCGCTGCCGCACTGCGTGTTCCGGGGCTCGACACGAAACTGACCGGGTACAGCGCGCTCGCCGACACCATCAGCGAGCAGTCGCGGCACGATCTGGTGCTGGCCGAATCCATTTCGATTCCGCTGACCGCCCTGGTGCTGGTACTCGTGTTCGGCGGCGTGGTGGCGGCCGCGCTGCCGGTGCTGATCGGCACACTCGCGGTGGTGGGGGCACTGGGCGCGGTCGGGCTCATCGCGCGGCTCACCGAAGTGAGCGTCTTCGCCATGAACGTGGTGTCGCTGCTGGGGCTCGGATTGGCCATCGACTACGGGCTTTTCATTGTCGGGCGCTTCCGCGAGGAGCTCGCGAACGGGAGCACGACCGAGGCGGCGGTGGCCCGCACGCTGGCGACCGCCGGGCGCACGGTGCTGTTCTCGGCGCTGCTGCTGATGTGCGCGTTCGCCGGAACCTTCGTCTTCCCGCTCGCGGTGTTGCGCTCGCTCGGCATCGGGGCCATCGCGGCGGTCGGGCTCGCGGCCGCATTGTCGGTGACCGCACTACCCGCCGCGCTCGCGCTGCTCGGGCCCCGCATCGGCAAGTGGAGTTGGCGCGCGGACGCCTTCGACCGCTCCGAGGCACGGGCGCAACGATTCTGGGGTGCGGTGGTCACCGCGGTGCTGCGACGCCCGGGCACGATCGCGATCGCCGTCGGCGCGATCCTGCTGGTCCTGGCCGCACCGCTGACCGGGGTCCGGCTCGGCGACATCGACCACACCGCCCTGCCCGCGGGCAACGAGACCCGGGTCGCGGTCGAGGAATTGACGGCGCACTTCCCGGCCGCGAACAGCGGCGCGACCATCCTGGTCCGCGAAACCGACGGCAGCGCACCGACTCCGGCGGCGATCAGCCGGGCGCTGCGGGAGATCAGCGGGGTCCCCGGGGTCCGCCAGGCGACCGCGCTCGACACCCGCGACAACACCACCATCGTGCATGCCGCGCTCGCCGCGCCGGACCGCTCACCGCAGGCCCAGGACATCGTGCGGGACCTGCGCGCCCTGCACCCGGACGGGCTCGACCTGCGCGTGGGCGGGGAGAGCGCCACCACCGTCGACAGCATCACGGCCGTCCTGGACCGGCTGCCGCTGATGATCGCGGTGATGGTGGCGGTCACCCTGCTCATGCTGGCCGTCGCCTTCCGGTCGATCGTGCTGCCGCTGAAGGCCGTGCTCATGGCCTTCCTCAGCCTGGCCGCCACCTTCGGCGTGCTGACCTGGATCTTCGATCAGGGACATCTGGCCGGCGCGCTGCGGATCAGTGTCGGTCCGCTCTCCGCCGGGATGCTGGTCCTGATCATCGCCGTGGTCTTCGGCCTCTCCACCGACTACGAGGTGTTCCTGCTGTCGCGGATGGTGGAGGCACACGACGCGGGCGCGGACACCGAGGAATCGGTGCGCATCGGCACGGTGCAGACCGCCCGCGTGATCACCGCCGCCGCAACACTATTGGTGCTGATCACCGGCGCGTTCACGCTCTCGCCGCTCACCCCCATGCGTTTCCTGGGCCTCGGCATGGTGATCGCCCTGATCATCGACGCTACCCTGGTCCGCATGCTGCTGGTACCCGCACTGGTCAAGCTGATGGGGCCCGCCAACTGGTGGGCCCCGCGAACCTGATGTCCGCTACTTGCTGCTGCCGGACGAGGAACCGCTGGGCATCCGCGGGAATCGCAAGGGAGAGTCGGGGGATTCCGGCACCGCCGGCCTTGGCCGACCTGCGCTGTCCCGTGTGGACCCTGTCGCGTACCGCACCGTCGACGATCGATCGCCCCGCGCCGCGCGTCTGATCCGATCTCGAAAGCAGGCAGGCGCAGCCGACCACTGGGCAGAATGAATTTCAGTTTTTCCTTCCCGCCAGGTCAGAGCGCTGCTAACGTGGAGCCGTCACTAGAATTCATTTCAGTTACGTTTCCGGAGGTCCCGTGACTGCCTCAGCCCTCGAAGCTTCACACCCCCAGGGTCCACAGCTCCCGCCCTCGATGATCGAGAGGATGAGCTTGATCCTCGACACGTTCCCCTACCGCACCAGCCGCCTGACACTCGACGACGTCGCCCGAGCTACCCGGCTGCCCCGCTCCACCGCCCACCGGATCATCGAACAGATGATCCGAGTCCGGTGGCTCGATCGCACCAGCTCGGGCTACAGCCTGGGACCACGGGCGCTGCAGGTCGGCAGCAACGACGACGCCAACGCCCTCAGATCAGCAGCCGCACCGTTGCTGCACGCATTGATGCTGCGCACGGGTATGACAGTGCACCTGGCAACCCTCGACAGAGGGCAGGTGTGTTTCCTCGACAAGATGGGTGGCCACTCCGCCACAAGCGTGCCCTCACGTGTCGGTGCGACAGCACCCGCACATGCGACGGCGCTGGGGAAAGCAATGTTGGCCTCGCTCACACCCGAAGAGGTGGACCGACGCGTCGCCGGCGCGATGACCAGGTCGACTGCGAGCACCATCACCGATATCAACCTGCTTCACAAGCAACTCAGCGCCATACGCGACCGAAACGGCATCGCGTTCGAGCGTGGAGAATGCTTCGACGACATCGCCTGCACCGCTGTCGCTATCCGCACCCCCCTCGACAGCACGATCGGCGCAATCTCGGTGACCGGCAAAAGCGACGCACAGCTCAAGCGAGTCGCGCCACTGGTGCTCGACGCTGCCCGACAGGTGACCGCCGCGATTTTTCCCCAACCATGATTCGCGCACTGCCCCGATCGCCTGGCCCATCGGGTGTCCTTGGGGCGCTTGACGATAGCGGGCGGGGTTGAGGCGCGGCGGCCGCTACGCCATGAAGGCGGCGCCGCCGTCCACGCTGATGGTGGTCCCGGTGACGTAGCTCGCGTCCGGTCCGGCCAGGTAGACCACGGCCCGGCCGATGTCGTTCTCGGCATGGCCGAGGCGAGGGATCGACAGGTTGGCGAGGATGTTGTCGAGCTGTCCCGGGTGCTTCTCGAATTCGGCTGCGGCGGCGTCGGACAGCACGAACGGGCAGATGGCGTTCACGGTGATGCCGGATCGGCCCCACTCGCGCGCGGCGGCGCGGGTGATGCCCGCGATCGCGGATTTGGCCGCGATGTAGGTGACGAAGTTGGGAATCGCGGTCACTTCGGAGCCGGATCGGAGGTTGATGATTCTGCCTCCGTCGACGAGGTGCGGATAGCAGGCGCGCATGAAGTACAGGGTGGCCATCGGGCCGGTGCTCATCGCCAGTTCGATGTCCTTGTCGCTGGTTTCGGTCAGCGGCACAAGGGCGGACGCCATGGCGTTGTTGACGAGAATGTCGACGGTCCCGAACTTGGCAACCACCTCGTCGACGAAGCTGTTGACCTGGGAACTGTCGCGGATGTCGCAGATCTTGGCGAGTACGTTGTCAGCGCCGAGTTCAGCGACCATGTCGTCGGCCGGTTTGATATCGGGAATTGCCACGCGGGCTCCCGCATGTGCGAGGGCGAGCGCGATACCGCGACCCACTCCCCCGGCTGCGCCGGTGACGATTGCGACTTTGCCATTCAGTGTCTGCATATCGGTTTTCTCATTTCTTGTTGTTGCCGAGGACGAGGCCGCTGGTCGGCACGCCGGTGCCCGCGGTGACCAGGACGCTGGAGAGGTCCGGCGGCTGGTTCACCGCCGTTCCGCGGACCAGGCGCACCGCCTCCGCGATGCCGTTCATTCCATGCAGGTACGCCTCACCCAGCTGGCCGCCGTGGGTGTTCAAAGGCTGTGGGCCGCCGGGGTCGAGGTGGCCGTCGGCGAGAAGATGGCGTGCTTCGCCGCGGGCGCAGAAGCCGAGTTCCTCGAGTTGCGGGAGCACCAGGGGCGTGAAGTGGTCGTAGAGAATGACCGCTCCCATGTCGCGCGGCCCGAGTCCGCTCTGTTTCCACAGCTGCCGCCCGACCAGTCCCATCTCGGGAATACCGGAGATCGAGGGCCGGTAGTAGGAGGTCATCATGAGCTGGTCGTCGCCGGCGCCTTGGGCCGCACCGAGCACGTAGGCCGGCGGATGCCGCAGGTCACGTGCCCGTTCCGCGGACACGACAACCACGGCCTGGGCGCCGTCGGTTTCCTGACAGCAGTCCAGCAGGTGCAGAGGTTCGGCGATCCACCGCGAGTTCTGGTGGTCCTCGAGCGTGATCGGGCGACCATGAAACCAGGCCTGTGGATTCGTTGCCGCGTGCGCGCGATCGATGACCGCGACGCGACCGAAATCCTCACTCGTCGCGCCGTATTCGTGCATATAACGGCGAGCGAACATCGCCACCCACTGCGCCGGGGTGGACAGACCATAGGGGGTCATCCACGAGTAGCTAGCGCGGTCGGCGCTGGTGTCCATGGGTCGGTCTGTCTGGCCCAAACCGTAACGCTCGCCGGAACGTTCGTTGAATGCGCGCCAGCACACGACGACCTCGGCCAGCCCGGCGACGATCGCCGCGACCGCATGGGCGACGGTGCCGCAGGCCGCGCCACCGCCGTGCCCGACCCGGGAGAAGAACGACAGCTCGCCGATACCGACATTGCGGGCAACGTGATTCTCGGACGAGGACTCGGCGGTGAATGTCACCATGCCGTCGACATCGCCCGGGGTCAGTCCCGCGTCGGCGATGGCGTCCGTGACCGCCTCGCAGGCCAGCTGCAGCTCACTGCGCCCGGACGCCTTGGAGAATTCGGTGGCCCCGATGCCGGCGATCGCCGTCGCACCGGTGAGGAATGGGCTCATCGTTCACTTCCGAGTAGTTCGCCGAGTTCCTGCAGGACGGCTTCGGGGCCGCCGAAGGTGGCGGCGAGTTGTTTGCCCCACAGGAAGTGGCGGTGGACGGGGTAATCGGTGTCGACTCCGATGCCGCCGTGGACATGCTGGACGCGGTGCACGACATCGAGCCCGGCCTGCCCGCACCACCAGGCGGCGACCAATGCCGCTCTGTCCGCGTCGTTTTCGTCGGCATCGCAGGTGAGGGCCTGCCACAGGGTCAGGCGCATGGCGTCGACATCGGTCCAGCAGTCGGCCAGCTGGTGCTGCACGGATTGGAACGAGCCGATGGAGCGGCCGAACTGGCGGCGGTCGCGGACATAGTCGGCGGCCAGGCGCAGCGCGCCGTCGGCGACGCCCACCTGCAGGGCGGCCACCGCCAGCCGCGACCAGCGCACCACCTCGGTCAACGCCTGCCTGCCGCCGACCCGCAGCGCCGGTGTCGACTCGAGCACCAGATCCTGTGCGCGGTCGAGATCGGTCGTCGGCGCGGGCTCCCAGGCCAGATCGTGGTTCGTCACCAGATACAGGCCCGGGCCGTCGTCGGCGACGGCGGAGACGAGCACGAAATCGACGCCCTCGGGTGTCGGGACCGCGGCCTTGATACCCGACAGTCGCCATGTGCCCGAGCCACTTCCGTCCTCTGCCGGCGTGGCTCGGCACGTCGGTGCGGTCGCGGCGACGCTGCCGTACTCCTCGAGCGCGACCGTCAGTCGGAAGGCGCCGTCGGCTATGCCGGTGAGTACGTCGCCGCTCGCGTGGCGGGCCAGCGCGGAGGCGGCCACGATGTGTGGCCAGACCGGGGCGGCCGAGACGGTCCTGCCCTGTTCTTCGAGCAGCACGCAGGCAGCGTCCAGGCCCAGTCCGGCACCGCCGTGCTCGTCGGGGAGGGCCAGGCCGAGCAGTCCGGTACGGCCGAGTTCGGTCCACTTGGTGTCGGAATCGCCGAGCGACGAGAACACGCGAGCGGCCAGCGCTCGGACTTCGAGCAGTTCATCGGTGAGTCGGAAGTCCATCAGCGTTCCTCGGTAGTGGCCGGTCCGAAGACCGGCAGGCTCAGCTCGGAATCGGCGTCGAACCAGCGGAGGGTCAGCGGCATGCCGATTTCGAGGTCGGCGACGGCGACGTCGGCGAGATTGGTGATCAGCCGGGTTCCCTCTTCGAGCTCGACGAGCCCCACGATCAGCGGGTAGTCGAAGGCGGGATGGCGGGGATGGTGCGCCACGACCCAGGAGTAGAGGGTGGCCCGGCCCGTGGCCTGCACGGTGCCCCAGTCGAAGGACTGACACCGCGGGCATTGGGGACCGGGTGGGTGCCGAAGTGATCGGCACGCGGCACAGCGTTGCACCAGAAGTTGATGGCGGCGTGCGCCTTCGAACCAGAACTGGTTGTCCAGGTTGATCGCCGGCCGCGGGCGGAGCTCGCGGACTTCCGCTCCGGCGCCGTCGGAGAATTCGTGGTTCATCGCGCACCTCGGGGCAGGCCCAGGGCGCCGGTGGCGACCATGTCGCGCAGGACATCGTTGACTCCACCGCCGAAGGTGTTGACGATGCCCTGCCGGGACAGCTGCTCGACCTGTCCGTGCAGCGCAGCCCGGGCCGCCTCCGGCCGGAGCCGTCCACCGGCGCCGAGCACGAAGCTCATCGACCGCTGCAGGTCGATATGGGTTTCGGTGCCGTAAACCTTTGCCGCGGCGGCTTTCTCGGGACTCAGGGTGCCGTCCCCGACCTCGGCGGCGAGCCGATGGTTCATCAGCCGCATCGCTTCCAGCCGCGCGTGGGTGCGAGCGAATTCGCGCCGCACCCAAGGCTGTTCGACCGCGCCGGTGTCCCGAGCCCAGGCGAGCGTCTCCTCCCACAGCTGGATCATCCGGCCGCCCAGGGCGGCCAGCGCCACCCGTTCGTGGTTGAGCTGGGTGGTGATCAGCCGCCAGCCGCCGTTGACCTCACCGACGACGTCGGTCGCGGGGACATGGATACCGGAGTAATAGGTGGCGGTGACGGTCATGCCGCCGACGGTGTTGATCGGGGTCCAGGAGTAGCCCGGATCATCACAGGGCACGATCAGGATCGAGATGCCTTGATGCTTAGGGGCTTCGGGGTCGGTGCGGCAGGCCAGCCACACGTAGTCGGCGGTATTGCCGCCGGTGGTGAAGATCTTGGCGCCGTCGACGACGAACCCGTCACCGTCGGCGACAGCGCGCGTCCGCAGGGACGCGAGGTCGGTTCCCGCCTCGGGTTCGGTGTAGCCGATCGCGAACACGATCTCGCCGCTGAGCATGCCCGGCAGGAAACTGGCCTTCTGCTCCTCGGTGCCGTACTGCATGAGGGCCGGGCCCACGGTATTGATGGTGACCAGGGGGAACGGCACTCCCGCGCGCTGAATTTCGTCGTAGAAGATGAACTGTTCCTCGGCGGTCAACCCCCGGCCGCCGTACTCCGGCGGCCATCCGACGCCGAGCCAGCCGTCCCGGCCGAGCATGCGGGTCACCTCGCGGAAGCGCGGCCCGCCGGCGCCGGCCTCGGCCACCTCTCGACGTTGCGCCGGGGGCAGGAGTCGGGCGAAATACTCGCGCAGCTCTCCGCGTAGGGCCCGCTGCTGGGTCGTCTCTCGCAGATCCATGGGTCGTCATTCTGCTGTCGAGGCGAGAACCCGCAATCGGCCCTTCTGCTCACCGGGACAAGGCATTTGGGATGCGATGGGCGGTCGCGGACCGTCAGCGAACGCCAGACAGGGCGGCGTCGTCGATGGTCTATCGACGGCGCCGCCCGAGGCGGTTCGTTGTGGAATTCGTCGGCGGAAAACCTACTTTGGTGTGTTCGTGCCCAAGGATTTGGCGAGCCGGGGGGCGTTGATCAAAATCCCCAGGAGTCGGTCGGTTTCGGTGTGCGGGGCCGAGGCCAGCCAGGCGATCACCCGGCCCGACGCGTCCGCGGGCGCCCCGGTGAAGCCGCTGGCCTTGATATCGGCGGTGCCGCCTCGAGCAGCGCCCGATTCGGTGATGACGAATCCGGGCTCGATATTGAACGCGCGGATCCCGTCGCCGCGATGCTCGGCGTTGACCGCGCCGGCCAGGCGACCGAAACCCGCCTTCGCCGCCGAATAGCCCAGGCCCCAACCTCCTTCGCCGGGTGGGGCCGGCGGATCGACGACGGCCGAGCCCGAACACAGGTTGACGATCGTGCCGCAGCCGGCGTCGATCATCGCCGGCAGCAGCGCCTGGGTCAGGCGGATCTGCTCGATGAGATTGGCTTCCAGCGACTCTCGCAGATCATCGAGATCCAGCTCGAGGAACCGGGCGTGCGGCTGTGTCAGAATGGCGTTGTTGACCACCAGGTTCGGGGCTCCCCAGCGGTCCAGCAACTCCGCTGCCGCCGCTGTCACCGAGGCCGGATCCGCCAGGTCCATTCGCAACGGCAACGCGCGCGCTCCCAGCGCCTCGATCTCGGCGCGGGTGGTGGCCAGACTTCCCGGCACTCCGAAACTGACCTCCCCTTCCCGGGTAGTGCGGGCCGGCACGGTCCCTTCGCCCTCCACCACGGTGCGCGCGGTGAAGGCGACGTCGAATCCGGAGCCGGCCAGCACCAGCGCGGTGGCGCGGCCGATACCTCGGCTGGCGCCGGTCACGAGTGCGGTGGGACGAGACGAAGACATGCGTGAAGCTCCTCGGGACAGGTGGAGACGAAAGTCGTTGGGCGGCAGCTGATCACCGGTGCTGCCGGGGCGCAGGTTCGGCGACGCCTACCTCGTCGGGCCCGGCGCCCGCATCGCCGCCACCGACCGGGATTCGATGAATGCCACATGCAGGCGGCGACGTGCGAACAACCAGCCGGCGGACGTACTGCGGTAGAGGTCGCGGTAGATGATGTGCCAGACCAGGTCGACGTCCTTGCCGTGGCGCCGGGTGAGGTGATGGGCGGTGCACGTGACCCGCCCGACGGCCGTCGCCGCGGTGGGCCCGGGATCGAAGACGGCGCCCACGATCGCGTGGAATGTCACCGGCACGGCGGCCACGGCGAGCAGTGCCGCGGTCACCGCGTCGATCCCGGTATGGGAGACGACCGGGTCGAGAGAGGCCGGCGGATTCGGCAGCTCCAGCACCCCGCCACCCGTGAAAAGTGCTGCGGCCCTGGCAATATCACGCTCGTCGACCGCTTCCGCGTACCGGTGGACGAGGTCCTGCAAGGCGATTCGGTCATGAATGGTCAGCGCGGTCATGACAGGCCCAGCCGTTGCGCGCAGGCCGACAGCTCGTCCATCGCCTGGTCCAGATCCGCCGTCGGGGTCGGGGCCAGCAGGATCCGATCGGCGCCCTGTTCGGCGAGGCGGCCGGCACGATCGGGGTCGATACGGGCGACCATGTGGCCCAACGACAGCTCCAGCTCCGCGGGGTCGCGATCTGCCCGGGTCGCCTCTTCGTGCATCAGCGCGACCAGCGCGGCCAACTGGTCACCGGCGACTCCCAGCGGTTGCAGCCCGGCGCCGTATCGTCCCGCGCGGCGCGCCGCGGCCTTGGTGTGGCCGCCGACGTGAATCGGCACACCGCCGGCCCGGACCGGCTTCGGGTAGCACATCGCCGACTGGAAGCTGAAGAACTCACCCTTGTGGTCGACGCCGGTCTCGCCGGTCTCGGCCCACAATTTGGCGAGCACCTCCAGCTGCTCGTCGGCCCGTCGACCGCGGGCCTCGAAGGGGGCTCCGCAGGCCTCGATCTCCTCCTTCATCCAACCCATGCCGATGCCGACCCGCAGCCGCCCGTTCGACAATCGATCGAGGGTGGCCAGCCGCTTGGCCAGCACCACGGGATGGTGATTGGGCAGCACGAGTACGCCGGTCGCCAGGCCGAGCGTCGTGGTCTGGCCCGCCAGGAACGCCAGCAGTTCGAGGGGATCGGGAATGTCGCAGTCGTCCGGGAGCTCCATCTTTCCCGACGACGCGTAGGGATAGACGCTGGAGTACTGGCTCATCACGACGGCGTGCTCGATGGCGACCAGAGACTCGAAGCCACACGCTTCCACATGCTTGGCGAAGCCGGAGATCCAAGCGGGATCGGCGCTGGTGCCCGCGGCAGCAGGGGCGATGATCGCGTATTTCATGCTCGGCGATGCTACGGAGCTGTGCGGCACCGCAAGTGGAAGGTTTTCGGTGAGCGAGACATCCCCGGTGGGGCGATCGTCACGCCAGTTCCTCGATACCGCTGAGCAGCTTCCGGCACGCCACCCGGGTGTCCTCCTCGGCCTGCTCGGCGGTGATGTGGTGGTTCAGCGCCGCATTGAGCACCCCGTACCAGGCCGCCTCGGTGATGCGCACCAGGCGGACCTGGGCGTCGCTGGCGTGTTCGACCCCCAGCAGCTGGGTGATCAAGCCGCTGAAGCGGTTGGTCACCACACCGCCGGCCTGAGCGACGGCGGCGAGATTCGACTGCAGCATCGCGTGCGCGAGCAACGGTCGCGACAGCAGCTCGCGGCCGCCCCCGACGAGCAGATCGCTGACCGCCTGCACCCGGTCGACGCCGGGGCCGGGCAGCGGAGTGGTCTCGGCGAGATGCTTCACGCGGTCGGACAACAATGCGTTGAACAGGTGCGTCTTGGACGGGAAATAGCGGTACAACGTGGCGATCGCCACCCCGGCGTCCTTGGCGACGTCGTGCATCTGGACCCGTTCCAAGCCCTTTTCGGCCCCGTGGTGCGCCGCGGCACGCAGGATCGCCTGACGACGCGACTCCTGCTCGGGTGAACTCGGCTGGGCCGGAAGCCGGTCCTCGGCGATGCGTGGCACAGCGGTCCCTCCGTGTGTGATGTCTGGCCGTCGTTGTCGTCTCAGCCCAAAATTACCCGCCGCCGAGCCCGACCGACCGTGCCATGGTGCCCCTCAGCGCTCACCTGCCCGGGTGACGATTCCGGTCAGCGGAAGCGCGGACCCTCGACCGGTCAGGGCCGCAGCCGCACCGGCAGCGCGGTGAGTCCGCGCACGATCAGCGACTTACGCCACGACAACTGCGCGGCCGCGGCCAACTCCAGGTCCGGATAGGTCGCGAGCAGGCGGGTCAGGGCGACACCGCCCTCCATGCGCGCCAGCGGCGCACCGACACACCGGTGGATGCCGTGACCGAACGCGAGATGGTTCTTGTCGGCGCGGTCCAGGTCCACCCGGTGCGGGTCGGGGAAGCGGGCCGGGTCGCGGTCAGCGGCGGCCATCGACACCAGAACCCGTTGCCCCGCCGGGATTTCGACGCCGGCCAGCATCACCGGAGCCGTGGTGTAGCGGAAGGTGCCCTCGCTCGCGGGCGCTTCGAAACGCAACACCTCCTCCACGAAATCCGGGACGCGGCCGGGGTCGGCGGCCAGCGTCGCGCGGACTTCGGTGTCGGTCAACAGGATCGCGACGGCGTTGGAGATGAGATTGACGGTGGTCTCGAAACCCGCGACCAACAGCAGGAACACCATGCTGATCAGCTCGGCGTGCGAGAGCCGGTCACCGTCCTCGCTGACCGAGATCAGTTCGGAGAGCAGGTCTTCGGCGGGGGTCTCGCGCTTGGCCCGGATCAGCGCGTCGATGTAGGCGACGAATCGCTGGGCCGCCGCGCCGCGCGCCGCGGCCGGCTCGTCATCGTTCACCAGCGTCGTGGACCAGGCCCGGAAGTTGTCGCGTTCCTCGTTCGGGACGCCGAGCAGTTCACAGATGACCAGCATGGGCAGCGGGAACGCGTAGCGGTCCAGCAGATCCTGACCGGTGGCGGCGTCCGCGGCCAGGTCCGCCAGCAGGGCATCGGCCAATTCGCCGATGCGCGGGGCGAGTTCGCGCACGGCGCGGCCGCTGAACGCGCGATTGACCAGGGTGCGCAGCCGGGTATGCGTCGGCGGGTCGTAGAACAGCATCATGTCGCCGAACATGGCCGCGCCCGCGGCGTCACCGCCGAGCGCGGCCCGCGCGCCCTCCGACTTGAGGGCCTTGCTGATCGCGGGGTCCAGGAACGCGGCCTTGGCCGCCTCGAAATCGGTGATCAGCCAACCGGTTCCGCCATCCGGGAAACGCACGAAATGCGCCGGCCCGCGCTCACGCAGCAGGTCGTAGGCGGCGTGCGGGTGCTGATAGAAGTCCTCGGTCAGCTCGAATGGCTCCCGCGCCAATTCGCTTGCCGGAGCGGCTGTCTCATGCACCATGATCGGGGACTGTAACAGCGGCGGCCCGCCCCGGCGCGGCATCGGCCCACCCTGTTCAGTGGCCCCACTCGCCGGACAACCGCTATTCGGCGGAGCGCGCCGCGAGCACCGCGTCGTAGAGCTCGCGACGCGAGGCGCCGGTGGCGGCGGACACCTCCGCGCAGGCGTCCTTCAGGCGCAGACCCGACGCGATCAGCGCCTCGACCTGGCCCACCAGATCGGCGGGCGCGGCCGAAACCGGCTGCGCGCCTTCGAGAACGACGGTGATCTCACCGCGCGCGCCCTCGACCGCCCAGGCCGCCAGCTCCGACAGGGTGCCGCGCACGACCTCCTCGTAGGTCTTGGTGAGCTCCCGGCAGACCGCGGCGCGCCGGTCCGGGCCCAGCACCTCGACCGCGTCCGCCAGGCAGTCGGCGAGCCGGTGCGGAGCCTCGAAGAACACCACCGCGCGGGCTTCCGAGGTCAGCGTGCGCAGCCACTCCTTGCGCTGACCGGATTTACGCGGCGGAAACCCGTCGAAGCAGAAGCGTTCGACGGGCAGACCGGACAACGCCAGCGCGGTGGTCACCGCGGACGGGCCCGGCAGGCAGGTGATCGGCAGGTCGCGTTCCACGCACGCGGCCACCATCCGATAGCCCGGATCGCTGACCGACGGCATCCCCGCGTCGGTGACCAGCAGGACGGTCTTCCCGGCCGCGATCTCCTCGAGCAGCATGGGAATCCGCGCGGTCTCCACATGGTCGTAGAAACTCACCACCCGGCCCGAGATCTCCAGCTCCAGGGCCTTGGCGAGCGTCCGCGTCCGCCGGGTGTCCTCCGCGGCCACGATGTCCGCGGTGGACAACGCGTCCCGCAACCGCTGCGAGGCGTCGCCGATATCCCCCATCGGCGTCGCCGCCAGAACCAGCCGACCGGGCGCACCGGCGTCGGCGCTCATCTGTTCCGCAGTTCCATTCCGAGACACCTGCCGAACCTACCGGCGCGGGCGCGGGAACCGGCCCCGAGGGTCGCCGCGGAGTGGCGGTGACTCACCGGGGCGGGACTCGGGGGCCCGGCTCGCTTACGATCGACGGCGTGACCCAGGTAACCGACGTGCGACCCGCAGCGGTGGAGGCGGAGACGGCGGCGCTGTCGAGTCCGGCCCCGCTGGTCCCCTCACCCGACTTCGGGCCCACGGACTGGGCGCGCGGCTGGGTGGTCACGCTGTTCCTCACCGCGATCGCCGCCGTCACCCGGTTCCTGCTGCTGAACTATCCGACCGACCTGCACACGCCGGTCTTCGACGAGAAGCACTACGCGCCGCAGGGCTGGCAGGTGCTCACCGGCGGCGGCATCGAGGACAACCCCGGCTACGGGCTGGTGGTGCACCCGCCGGTCGGCAAGCAGATGATCGCGCTCGGCGAGGCCCTCTTCGGATACAGCCCCTGGGGCTGGCGGTTCACGGCCGCGGTCTCCGGAACCCTGCTGGTGCTGCTGGTGATCCGCATCGTGCGGCGAATGACGCGGTCCACGCTGATCGGCGCGTTCGCCGGCATCCTGCTGATCTGCGACGGACTCACCTTCGTGTCCTCCCGCATCGGCATGCTCGACATCTTCCAGGCGCTGTTCGTCACCGCGGCCTTCGGCTGCCTGGTGGTGGACCGCGACGACATTCGCGCGCGAATGGCACGGGTGGCGGCCGAGGGGCGCATCGACGACACCGAGTTCGGGCCGCGATTCGGGGTGCGCTGGTGGCGGTTCGGGGCAGGCCTCATGCTCGGACTCGCCTGCGGCACCAAATGGTCCGGCGCGTACTGGATCGTCGGATTCGCCGCGCTCTCGCTGGCCTTCGACCTCGCCGCCCGCCGCGGCTACCGGGTGCGCCGGCCCTGGGCCGGGGTCCGGGTCCGCGATCTGGGGCCGACCGTCTACGCGCTCGTCGTCATCCCCGTATTCGTCTACCTGCTGTCCTTCTGGGGCTGGTTCGCCAGCGAGACCAGCTACGACCGGTACGCGGTCGGGTCGCGGGTCGGGCGCGGCGGCGACTTCTCCTGGGTGCCCGGCGCGCTGCGCGGACTCTGGTACTACGGCGGCGAAGTCCTCAACTTCCACAAGGAGCTCACCAACTCGGCGGGCAATCACCATCCGTGGGAATCCAAGCCGTGGACCTGGCCCATGGGCCTGCGGCCGATGCTCTACTACTACGCCGACAGCGACGTGAAGGGCTGCGGTCAGGCCGCCTGCGTCAAGGCCGTCATGGCGATCGGCACGCCCGCGCTGTGGTGGGTCGCGTTCCCCATGCTGGGCTGGGCGCTGTGGCGCAGCGCGGTGCGACGCGACTGGCGCTACGCCGCCGTCCTGGTCGGATACGGGGCGGGCATCCTGCCCTGGTTCCTGGACCTGGACCGGCAGATGTACTTCTTCTACGCGGTGCCACTGGCCCCGTTCCTGGCCATGGGCGTGGCGCTCGCGCTCGGCGACATCCTCGGCCACGCCCCGCCCAGCGGACGCCGGCTCTCCGGCGCGCCGGGCTGGCAGCTGGCCACCCCGCCCAGTGAACGACAAGGGTTGGGGCTCTTGCTGGTCTGCCTCTACCTGGCGCTGGTCATCGCCAATTTCATCTGGCTCTGGCCGATCCTCACGGGCATGCCCATCACGCCGGGCAACTGGCACGACCACCTGTGGCTGCCCAGCTGGCGATAAGGCTATGACGCCGTATCGGTTTCACCGAGTGCGGCGTGCAGGTAGCGCTCCGCCGCACCGTCGTCCAAGCCCAGTCGCCTGATCACCGCCACGTACTCGGTGGCGGCGCGGCCGGCCAGGTCGCGGGTCGGGTCACCCGAGGACGCGATGAAAGAGCCCAGCCGCCCGCGGGTTTCGAGCATGCCGTCCTGCTCCAGCTCGCGGTAGGCGCGCGCCACCGTGTTCGGGGCCAGCTTCAGCGCCGCCGCCAGCGCCCGGACCGTGGGGATCTTGGTCCCGGCGGCCAGCTCGCCGGAGCGCACCCGGGCGATGATGCCCTGGCGCAGCTGCTCATACGGCGGGACCGTCGAGTGGTGGTCGACCGGGATGTCCAGCATGGCTTCATCACACCTCGTCACGCGACAACGGGCAGGACAGGCAGCGCGGACCGCCACGGCCGGAACCCAACTCGGAGCCGGGGATGCGCAGCACCTCGATTCCGGCGTCTTCGAGCCGCGCATTGGTGTTCTCATTGCGTTCGTAGGCCACCACCACGCCGGGGGCCAGGGCGAGGGTGTTGTTGCCGTCGTCCCACTGCTCCCGCTCGGCGGTGACGCCGTCCAGACCGGTGTCGACCACCCGCAGCTTGCCGATGCCCATGGCCTCGGCCGCCACCCGCAGGAACGGGTCGGGGCCGGAGATGCTCCCCCGTGCCCGTCCTCCCGGCGAATGGTGAAGGCGCACAACTCATCCTGAATGGCCGGATACATGACCACCGCGTCGACGTCGACCATGGTGCAGACGGTGTCGAGATGCATGGTCGCACGGGTCTGGGCGATCGGCACGACGAGCACGGTGTGCGCCAGATCGTCTTCGAACAGACTGCGCGCCAACGCTTCCGCACCGGCGGCCGTGGTGCGCTCGCCCACCCCGACCGCCACCACGCCGGGGGCCAGCAGCAACACGTCACCGCCCTCGATGGGGGCGGTGTGGGATTCGTAGGCCCGGCGCACACCCAGGAAACGGGGGTGGAAGGCGTAAATCAGGTCGGTGAGCGAGGTTTCGCGGGCCCGGGCGGGCAGCGCCAGCGAGGTGATGGCCACCCGGGGGCCGATCCAGAACGACGAATCGCGAGTGAACAGCAGGTTCGGCAGCGGGTCGATGACGAAATCGTGGCCGTGGTGCATGCGCCGCACCAGCGAGGTGGCGTCCTGACCGAACGGCAGTTCGTCGAATGTCATGCCGGACATGAGGATCTGCGCCAGTTCGGGGGCGGGTACCCGGCGCAGGTGGGCGGCCAGCTCGTCGGCCAGCGTGTGACCGAGGCGGCGCGCGTCGACCGCGCCGGAAATACCCTGTATCCGGGCCGCGCCGCTGCCCTGGATCGTCTCGGTCAGCACATCGGCCAGCAGCATCACCTCGACCCCGCGCCCGCGCAGCACATCGGCGAAGATGTCGTGCTCCTGCTGGGCGCGCTCCACCCAGGGAATGGCGTCGAACAGCAGCTGGTCGTTATTGCGTGGGGTGAGCCTGCGCAGCTCATCGCCCGGGCGGTGCAACAGCACCGTGCGCAGCGCCCCGACCTCCGAGGTCACGGAAAACGGTCGCGCCGTGGGTGCGGCCTTTGTTCCCATGACACGACGGTAGTTGCCCGCGGCACGGATGGCATGCAATTCGACCCTGGGAAAACCTCGAGTCGCCCCGGCCGGCTGGACTCGCGAGCATCGGAAACCTGGAGTAATGTTCAGGTATGCAGACCGCGTCGTGGCAGGCGAAGGAGCTGACTCCCGGTCAGCTCGCGCAACGAGCCGGAGTTTCGGTGTCCGCCTTGCACTTCTACGAACGGGAGGGCCTCATCAGCGCCCGCCGGACCAGCGGCAATCAACGCCGCTACTCCCGCGAAACGCTGCGCCGGGTCGCTTTCATCCGCATCTCCCAGCGAGTCGGCATTCCACTCGCCGAGATCCGCCGCGCCCTCGACAACCTCCCCGACGGCCGCAACCCCAGCCGTCGCGACTGGGAAACCCTGTCCACCACCTGGCGCGCCGACCTCGACGACCGCATCGAACAGCTGGTCCGGCTGCGCGACAACCTCACCGGCTGCATCGGCTGCGGCTGCCTGTCACTGGGCGTCTGCAAGATCTTCAACGCCCACGACCACCTCGGCGACGAGGGACCGGGCGCGCGCGTGCTGGACACGCACGCCGCCGAGAACTGCGCCAAGCCCGGCGTCTGCGAGCCCACGGCCGATCCGGCCTGACCCCTGCGAGTCACTCCGTCGAGCGCGCACCCGTCACTTCGGCGGGCTGCTCGCCGGAATTCGGCTGCGGCCGGGGCAGGAACGTGGTGAACAGGTCGTTGGCGCGGCGCATGGCGAATTCGTAGGGCCAGGCGAACTTGCGCGCCCACCAGTAGCCGAAGCGGATGTCGAACTGGGTGTGGATCAGGTAGGTGCCCTTCTCCACGCCGCGCAGGATCGTCTCGGCCACGTCGTCGGGCGATTTGGCGTGGCGGCGGAAGCGCTTGATCCAGGCCTGGATTCGCGGGTCCTCGCGGTCCACGCCGACAATGTCCACGGTCTGCACCAGCGGCGTGTCCACCGCGCCCGGCACCACCAGGTGGACGTTGATGTCGTGGCGGGCCAGATCGAAGCGCAGCACCTCCGAGACACCGCGCAGACCGAACTTGCTGGCGCTGTACGCGGCGTGCCACGGCAGGGCCAGCAGGCCAGCCGCCGAGGACACGTTGACCAGCGCGCCGCCCCGCTTGGCCGCGACCATGGGCGGCACGAAGTTCTCGATCACGTGGATGGGACCCATGAGGTTCACGTCCACCATGCGCTTCCAGTGGCGGTGCTCGAGATTCTCGACGGTGCCCCAGACGGAGACGCCGGCGATGTTCATCACCACGTCCATCGGACCGAGCTGCTCGTGCACCTGCTCGGCGAAGGCGGTGACGGCGTCGTAGTCGCTGACGTCGAGGGCGAGGGCCAGCTCCACGGTGCCGCCGGCGGAACGGATGGATTCGACGGTCGCGTCCAGGCCCTCGGCGTTCACATCGGTGAGCACCAGCCGGGCGCCCTTGCGGGCGGCGGCCAGGGCCGTCGCCCGGCCGATGCCGCTGGCCGCGCCGGTAATCAATGTCTTCTTGCCACTCAGGCCACGATCACGCACGCCGATCCATCCCTCACTTCGACAGCCCTGCCAGAACCGCACGCTACAACACGAACAATAGTGTTCGCGAGTCGTACGAGTACCGGTTCCGACCCGATTTCCTGGAGGTTCGGATAATTTTCGGAGGCGGTCAGTTCGGACCGGGCAGTACCGACCGGCTGGTCCCCGGCAGGTCCAGATCCAGCGCGATCCGGCCCGCCGCCAGATGCTCCTCGACCTCCTCGGCCGGCATCGGCCGCGCGATCAGGAAGCCCTGAGCGCGATAGCAGCCCAGCGCCACCAGCGTGCGCGCCGCCACCGTCGTCTCCACACCCTCGCCGACCACCCCGAGGCCGAACGAACCCGCGAGCCCCACAATCGATTTCACGATCGCCAGATCGTCCGCGCTGGCGCCCAGCCGCTGCACGAACCCGCGGTCGATCTTCACCGCGTCCACCGGCAGCGCCTTCAGATGCGACAGCGACGAATACCCGGTCCCGAAGTCGTCGATCGCGATCTGCACGCCCATCCGCTTGAGCCCGCGCAACGTCACCTGCGTGCGCGCGAGATCCTGCACCACAACATGTTCGGTGATCTCCAGGCACACCGACGACCCGTCGATCCCGTACCGCCGCAGAATCCCCTCCATGGTCTCCACGAAGTCCAGCGAAACCAGCTGCACCGGAGACACATTGATCCGGATCACCACATTCGACGCCAGCCCCCGCCGCCGCCACAACGCGAACTGCTCACTGGCCGTACGAATCACCCACCGCCCCAGCTCACCCGCCAGATTGGTAGCCTCCGCCACCCCCACGAACGCACCCGGCGGCAACAACCCGCGCGTCGGATGCTGCCACCGCACCAACGCCTCCAGCGCGACGATCCGCCCCGTCCGCAGATCCACCTCGGGCTGATAGTGCAACACCAGCGACCCGTCGGACACCGCACTACGCAGGTTCAACTCCACATCGTCCTGCAGCTCGAACTGCGCCCGCATGGCGTCGGTGAACACCGCGACACCGTTGCCGCCGCTGGACTTGGCGGAGAGCAGGGCATGGTCGGCGCGCCGCAGCACATCGGCCACCGTGGTCTCGCCCGGAATCCCCAGCGCCACACCCACGCTCGCCCCGCGACTGACGGTCTCCTCCCCGACCGTCACCCGCCGGGCGATGAGCTGCTGAATCCGTGTCGCCTCGAGCCCGGCCGACTCCGCGTCCATCGGCTTGGAAGGCACGATCACGAACTCGTCACCGCCGAGCCGGGCGATCATGTCGCCCGGGCCCATGTTCTCGTGCAATCGGGTCGCGAGCGTCCGGATGAAGTTGTCCCCGGCCGTGTGGCCCAGGAAGTCATTGAGCGCCTTGAGCCGGTCCAGGTCCAGGAAGAAGGCCGCCACCGGGCCCGCGTTGCCCGATCTGAGCCGGTCCTCCATGTGCTCGAGCAGCGAGCGCCGGTTCGCCAGACCCGTCAGATCGTCGTGCATGGCGATGTACCGCAGTCGCTCCTCGGCGACCACACGCGCCTGCAGCTGCGCGAACAGCGCGGCGATCGCCTTGAGCACATTGAGTTCCCGGGTGCTCCACTCCCGGTCGCCCTTCTTGATGAAGCCGAGCACCCCGGTCGGCGCGTCCCTGGAAACCAGCGGGACCGCGGCCATCGAGACCTCGGAAATCCCGGCCGACTGCTCGATCGAGCGCTGATAGTCGGCGTTGTCCGGGTTCGGGCGCACGATCATCGGCTCGATACGGTGCTCCAGCTGGGCGAACACACCGTCGACCTGCTCGTCGAAGTAGACGACCCGCAGCGGATCGGGATCCAGCGGCGGGCGATGCGGCCACTCCGCCACCAGGATCGACGCCCGGCGTTCCGTGTCGGTGTGCCGGAGATAGCAGAAGTCGACGTCGAAGTGATCGACCAGCCAGGACAGCACTTGCTCGCTCGCCGCCACCATCGTGGTGGCATCGACCCCCATCAACTCGGCGGCGACCTGAGTCACCAGCGAGTCGAGTGTTCGACGAGGCACCTCTGTCTCCGATCGCACTAGCCGCGCGGGGCGATTGCCGGCACCGGGAACCGCCCGCTGCGATGCGTAGCGTCCGGTGCATTACTCAAACGCAGCACCAGAGCCACGGTTTCATCGGCGGGCACTCCCAGCAGGTCCAGTAATCGACCCTGAAGTGACGTTAGTGTATCGGCGAACTCCGGGGAAACCTTCTTCAGCTCGTCGTGGTGTCGAGCGAAGAGGAATACCGGAGAAATCGGATGAACCGCGACACCATGCCGTTCCGCCTCGATCCATACCCGCTGCAATGCCGCGCCGGCGTGCGCGTACGCGGCGAGTTCGGCGGATTCCGGCTCCGGCGCCGGAAAGGTCACCGCGACCAATGCCGAGCCCGACAACAGCTGAACCCGGGTCGGTTGCCCCAGCGCGGACCCGCTGTCGGAGGCACGCACCCGCGCCATCACTTCGGGACGGCGGATCACGAGCAGTTTGCCCAAATCCCCGGCCACCAATCCGAGGGTTCGCAAATCCAGTCCACTGCGCAAATCTGAACCAGGCCAACGCAATTCGGCGAACATCTCGGCGTGCAGATCAGGCGTCAGATAGCGCACCCGATCGGACTCCGCGAAAACTGCCGCCGCCGCGTCGAGATCGGCCGGGTTGGTGATCGCGCGCAGCCTCCCGCCGGCACCGAGTGCCGCCGAGCCCAGCGCGTCCAGGACGGCGGCGGGCAGTGGCGCGCCGTCGCCGAAGTTGCGGTTGGTGTGGCGGTCCAGCAAGGCCGGATAGTCGGCCGCCAGTGCGGCGTCGCGGCCGCTGCCCAAGCGCAGTACCGCGGTCAACGGCTCGACGCCGTCGGCGCGCACCTCGCTCTCACCGAGCAAACCCAGCGCAGCGGCCGCGGCGCGCGCGTTGTAGAGGGCCGCTCCGACCGACAGCGCACTCGCGCGGTAGCCGATATCCATCAGCGTGGTCCGCTCGGGCGCCAGCGTGATCGTGATCGTGCCGGCCTCGGCACGCAGTGCCCACGGTTGCGCGTTGCCGCCCGACGGAGCGCGTTGCGCCGCCGTCAATATCGTCGCCACATCACTGTCCGGCACCGGCTCCGCGATCGGCTCGGCCGGCCACACCAACGCGGGCGGCGTCGGCTCGGCCAGCGCGTCCAACCGGTCTTCGAGGTCGACTCGGGTTTGGCCCGAGGGAAGTTCGCGGCCGAGGCCGATCCGCCGGACGGCCGCGGCCACCGTCGCGCCGCCGAGCTGAACGTCGCCACCCAGCTGGGGCCAGCTGTTGAGGGTGCGCCCGATCTCCATCAGGCTGGCCGCCATGCTCGCCGAAAGCCTGCTGCCGTCGACGATTCGGACACCGTAGGCGGATTTCTCCGCCGTGGTGAGCCCGCGCAGTTCCGCGGTGGTGACATCGCCCATGAGCCCGTGGAACAGCGGCCGGTCCGGTTCGAGGTCGTAGCGTTCGACATCGAGCAGCCCGCGATCGCTGGTCTCCATCAGCAGCGGCATCCGCCGGCGCTTCGCGGCTTCGCGCACCGCGAGCTTGATGTCGAGCGAATCGCACACCTCGACGACGACCGACATCCCTTCGAGGAACCGATCCATATTGGCGTCGGTGAGGCCGTCGGCGAATACCTCGACGGGCAGATACGGATCCAGTTCGGCAATCCGGCGCGCGCTCACCACTGCCTTGTTGACACCGATATCGAATACGGTGCCCGGCAACCGATTCAGATTGCTGAGTTCGACCGTGTCGAAATCCGCCAATCGAATTCGTCCGCAGATTCCTTCCAATGCGAGCGTGTGCGCGATGGCGTGCCCGACACTCTGCCCAATTACGCCAATTGTCTGTTTTTCCAGACTTTTTTGTTCGGTACGCGTCAATTTGTTTCGATTGCGGTCCAATCGAACCGCTCGAAAAACTTCCGGCCCAGGGAGTCCGACCACCGACGCACGCCACGGGTAGTACACCCAGCGATCCGATTCCGGACCTTCCATCGTTTCCGGCGGGGCCAGCAGGGCGGCGAACTCGGCACGCAAGGCGGCCCGGAGGTCGCGGAACTCGACGTGTGGATCGGCACGCAGCAGCTCCAGCAGCGCGGCATCATCCGGATCGGACTCGTTCAGAAGTCGCGGCCGATACTCATCGGTCACGACGGGCTCGCCGCTCATACCTACGCCGGTCCCCCCGCTCGGGGTATCACACCCGCTTGGGTCGCGAGCGCCGCCTGTTCGGCGTCCAGCAGCGGAAGCTGGGAATCGACAGCGTGTTTGCGGAAGGTGCGCATGTCCCACAGCAGCGCGACGGTTCGATACCGATCGCTCGGGTAGGGCACCGCCGGGATCCACCAGACCACGCTGGCGCCACTGACCCGCCAGCCTTCGGCGACGCTGTCGGCGGCGGTACTCAGCGCGTATCGGGCTCCGAGCAGGTGCGGGACGTGTATCGCGCTGCGAGCCAAGCCCTCCCGCACCGCGATGCGGTGCTCGGAATCGTGGTCGACCCAGGCCGATTTGAACTCGAGCAGGCCCTCGGGAATCCGGTCGGCGATCAGCTTCCGGATCGCCGCCTCGCCGGACCGGCCGGCCCACTCGGTGATCGCGTGCGCCTCGTCCACCTGCCGATACGGGCCCTGGATGCGGGTTCCGCCGAGTACCCGGCCGGTGTCGTCGACCGCGACGACGAAGACCGTGGTCGAGCGTCCGTCGATGGTCGCGTCGTAGGCCAGGGCTTCTTCGACGTCGAAGCGCCGGTAGGACCGCAGCGCCCCCGCCATGAATTGCTGCCAGAGCTCAGGATGCGACCGCGGGGTGCAGATCAGGAACGCACATCCGGACCGTTCGTCGCGGTATCCGGGGCCGCCTCCCGCCCACTGCCCATTCTGGACCGTCGTGGTCGCTTCGACTGCCATACAAGTTCCTACTCCGTTGCTGCGCGAGAATCGCGCGACTACCCGAGTCCTAACCCGATACGGCCATGTATCGACCGCGCCGGAGCAGGCACCTAGAGGAGTATCAGCCACCCAATCATAATTGTCCAGACATCCGGCAAACTGCCTGAAACCCGGATGCCAGTGCGGAAACTCACCCAGGTCAGATCATTGCTATCGGTTATCAAATACAACCTAAAGACCGGTCTGTTTCCGATCAGTTACTTTCTAGCAATCAAACCAGGATGGAGATGAAGAGCTCCAGTTCAGCCGGGCCGTGCCAGATCTCGATCTCCTCGCGGAAGGCGCGGGTGATCTCGGCGGAGGCGGTGGCGTCGTCGACCTGGGCCCAGACGTCCTCGACAGGGTCGTGGTAGTCGCCGTTGGGGCGGAAGCGGGCGTAGACGCCCTTGGGGACGCGGATGAGGATGTCGCCGATGGGGGCTTCGTCGGGGCCGGGTATTCGTAGGAGACCAGGACGTTGTAGTTGCCGGCGGGGTCGGGGACGTAGACGGTGGCGAGGGGACGCTCGACCTCGTCGCGGTCGCGCAGACGGTCGCGCAGGAATTCGATGAGCTCGCTGTTGGAGACCTTGAAGCTGGGGCGCACCCGCGGGACCACCAGGCCGCCGTACACACCGCCGGAGCGGACCACGATCGAATAGGTCATGACGGCTCGACCGCCAGATACAAATCGATCTTGTACGCGTGCGGATAGGTCTCGAAATCGCCGGTGTGAATGCGCTTGATCTGGTTGTGCTCCTCGGCATAGGCGATCTGCGTCCACAGGTCGGTCATCACCTGCGGGAAATTGCCGATCGAGGAGAAGCGGGCGTAGGTGCCGCGAGGCAGGCGGGCCACCAGATGGCCGCGGGTCACCTCGTCGAGGGAGCTGCACTGATAGCCGACGATCTGGGTGTTGTAGGTGCCCAGTTCCGCCGCGTAGTCGGTGTAGGCCGAGGCCAGGGGGCCACCCAGGTCCTGGTGCAGGACGGCGGCCCAGGCCACCTCCAGGTCGTGGTCACGCAGTTCACCGAGGGCGCGTTTGGGACTGCGCACCGGTAAACCGGCGACCCAGGTCTCGTCCCGCTCGACGATCTCGAACTGCATTGGAAGGAACTCTCTCGAGGTGTGATTCACAGCTGGTGGGCCAAGCCTTCGCCATGCTATCAATCGCGGCGGGGCGTGCCGGGCGACACGACAGAGCCGCACCGCTCACCGGGCCGCGGGGTCGTCCTGGCGGCGTCGGTGCGGGCGGGCCATGGGTGCGTGCCAGTGCCGATACAGCGCGATCAGGCGCAGGGCGACCGCTCCGGCACCGGCCAAACCGCCTGTCCAGTAGGTGTATTGGCCGTAGTGCAGCAGGGTCGCCGTGACCGCGGAACCGAGCAGTGCGGGCACCGCGTAGAGCTCCCCGTCACTCAGCACGCTCGGTGTGACTCCGGCCAGCACATCGCGGATCACACCGCCGCCGACGGCGGTCACCAGACCCAGTGCGGCCGCCGAGGTGGCGGACATGCCGTACTGGAAAGCGGTGACCGTGCCGGTCACACAGAAGATGCCGAGCCCGACCGCGTCGGCGATATTGAGCGGGGTGCGGGTGAGCCGGACCGGCGGGTGCCAGAAGAAGATGAGGATCGCGGCCAGCAGCGCGGTGCCGGCGTAAGAGAGGTCGACGAAGGCGCGCGGCGGGGTGCGGCCGATCACCAGATCGCGGATGACGCCGCCACCGGTCGCGGTGGCGATCGCCAGCGCCGCGATGCCAACCACATCGAAGCGGCGGCGCACCGCGAGCAGCGCGCCCGAGACGCCGAATGCGAACACTCCCATCAGGTTTCCCGCGCTCTGCGCCGCATCGGCGGCGGTGCCGAGTTCGACGAGATCACTCATTGCACGCCCGGTTCCCTTCCTGGATCGCTAACTCTCGGCTAACGGCGCCCAGTATGCCCGGTCCGCCATGCCGCCGCGCAGCCGCACGGTGTGGGCTCCGCTGTGGTTGAGTCTCCTGGTGTGCCGCACAATTGCCCAGCTCGATGCGGAACTGACCGCCTGCCGCGCCTGCCCGCGCCTGGTGGCGTGGCGCGAACAGGTCGCGCACGAGAAACGCGCCGCGTTCAGTGACGAGAATTACTGGGGCAAGCCGGTTCCCGGCCTCGGCCCGGCCGACGCCCGGCTGCTGCTGATCGGTCTCGCGCCCGCCGCGCACGGCGGTAACCGCACCGGCCGCATGTTCACCGGCGACCGCAGCGGCGATTTCCTCATCGCCGCCATGCACGCCGCGGGGCTGACCAACCAGCCCACCAGCGTCTCCGCCTACGACGGCCTGCGTTTGCTGGGAACTCGCGTGACCGCGCCCGTCCACTGCGCCCCGCCCGGCAACAAGCCCACCACCGTGGAACGCGACACCTGCCGTCGCTGGCTGACCACCGAACTGACCCTGCTCGCTCCCACGCTGCGCTCGATCGTCGTGCTCGGCGGCTGGGGCTGGCAGGCGGCGCTGCCCGCCCTGTCCGAATCCGGCTGGGAGATCCCCACACCCAAGCCCCGATTCGGTCACGGCGCCCACGTCGAACTGGCCCCGGCGGCCCGGGGGCACTCCCCCGTGCACCTGTTCGGCGCCTATCACCCCTCCCAGCAGAACACCTTCACCGGCCGCCTCACCCCCGCCATGCTCGAGCAGGTCCTGCGCGACGCCGCCCAAGCCGCGGGCCTGCCCTGACCTCGTCGGCAGTGGCGAGGCCGACCGTGCCGGACCGGTTACGATACGGACGTGAGCAGGGCCGATGACGAATCCGGGCGCGACGGCGCCACTTCCGGCGGAGGTGGCGTGACCAGTGTCCGGACGCGGCGGCGGGCCGAGACGCGGCAGCGGCTGCTGGACGCGGCGTTCGAGGCGTTCGCCGAGGAAGGTTTCGGCCGGTGCTCGGTCGAGCAGGTGTGTGATCGGGCGGGCTTCACGCGCGGGGCGTTCTATTCGAATTTCACCTCGCTGGAGGAGCTGTTTCTCGCGATGTGGGAGCAGCGTTCGGCGCTGATGCTGGACGAGGCCGCGGCGGTACTGGACGCGCCGGGCAGTGTGGCGGCGGATCCGCGGCGCGCGGTCGAGCAGGTGCTCACCGCAGTTCCGGTGGACGACAAATGGTTTCGGATCACCTCGGAATTCACCGCGCACGCGCTGCGCAATCCGGCGTTGCGGCAGGTGATGGTCGCGCGCGAGGAGGCGATCGCGGCGGCGCTCACACCGGTGGTGGTGGCGCTGCTGGGACGCAACGGCAGGCGGGTGCCGGATCCGGCGGCGCTGGGGCGGGCGCTGGTCGCCGTGCACGACGGGACGCTGGGCCAGTGTCTGCTGGAGCCCGACAACGCCGCGGTCCTCGACTACCGAATCGACCTGTTCCTGCGCGTCCTCGACTCCTACAGCGAACCGGCCTAGTCCGGCCCGGCCAGGGTGGCGCGCAGTGCGTGCACGCTCTCGTCCCGGAAGTCCGGGAGGCGGTGTTCGATGGCGTGCAGGATGTCGATGGCGCGGTCGGATCGCTCCCAGAATCGGAGTTTGGCGATGAGCCGGTCGTCGAACGGCTGCCCGCGGAATTCCTGCACCTGTCGAACAAATTCGGGCCCGGCCCCGGTCCACAGGTAACACAGGTCGTAGTCGGGGTCGCCGATCCGGACGTCACCGAAATCGATCACCCCGGTGATGCGGTCGCCGGTGACGAGCAGATGGTCGACGCTCACATCGGCGTGAATCAGCATCGGCTCGTATTCGAAATTCCGGTCGGTGGACAGAAATTCATCCCACAAATCCAGGAGCCGCCGCCCGTCCGCCGCCGGCAGCAACGGAATCACCTGTGCTCGAACCAACTCCAGATCGCTCGCGAATTCCCGTCGCGTATCCCACTCCGCCACTTCCACTTCCCGCGCGCGCCCCACTGGAAACGCGTGCACGGCGTCCACGAATTCCGCCACGGTCCGCGCCGTCTCCGCCCGCCGCGACAACCCGCGCCGCCGCCACTCGTCCGCGCTCAACACCTCCCCCGGCACCTCCGGATACACGCAGCACTCCCCCGGCCGAGCGGATTCGGCGCCGTGAACAGGAACCGCGGTATCGCCACCCCCACCCGCAACTCCGGCAACAGCCGCGCCTCCACCCGCACCCCCACCGCCCCGTCCGCCCCCTTCGGCATCCGCACCACATACCGCCCGCTCCCATCCACCGCGGACACCGCCACACTGTCCTGCCCCTCCCCCAGCAACCGCAGCTCCGCCCACCCCAACTCCGGCCGCCCCGACCCGGCCAGCGTCCTCCGCACCGGCCCCTCCCACGCCCCCACCCGAGAATGCCCGCTCATGTCCACCCACCCATCCTAGAAAACCACCCCCAACCAGCCGATTCGTCGACTCCCCATCCCACCTGCTAAAGTTCTCCGAGCGCGGATCGGAAACGATCAACGCGGGGCTATAGCGCAGTTGGTAGCGCGTCTCGTTCGCATCGAGAAGGTCAGGGGTTCGATTCCCCTTAGCTCCACAATCAAAGGGCCCGATCCTCACAGAGGATCGGGCCCTTTTGTCGTTCCGACCTGCGCGCGCTCGGACTACCTGTTGACGCTGTCGGCGAGGCCGAGCCGGAAGTCCATCAACGCCTGTGGTGTGGAGGGAGCGAACGCGTAGTACCGCAATCCGTCCGGAGTCTCGGCAACCGTCCGCACCGCCGCCTGGGTGAGCTTCACGATCTCCTCGGCAGCAGCAGGGCCGGGCGGAAAGTCTCGAAACTCGAGCTCGTCACCGTTCTTGGTCTCCACCCGGCTGCGCGTGGCTTCGAACCAGCCTTGCGCGGCGAGTATCTGCTCGTCCGCCGAAACGATGACCCAGATGATCGAGGTCGCGTGGGGATGGAGTACCGGCATGTCGGCCGCGAGTGAAGTGAAGAGCCGCTGCACATTTCGATCGAAGGACTCCCAGTCGGTGACCTTCCGATCCGACGGGAACCACATTCCGTCGAGATCAGCGCGGCTGGAGGTACGGTCCGGGCGGATCCGCCACAGATCCGACGGTTCCCAGCACTCGTCCCACTTGGCGTTGGAATACTCCTCGTTCTCCTTGGCCTCGGTCGGGTAGAGATCCACTTCGACCCCCAACAGCGCACTCCGGGACAGGGTCAGCGTCGTCGTATCCCGTCGCCAGGTAGCGAACGCTTTGGGGCCGCCCACATACGACGGCGTGCCGAGTATTCGAACGCATTCGGCCAATAGATCCGAATACGCCAGGTCCAAGACTTCCTCGGGCAAATCTGCCGTCAGCCACATGCCCTCGAACTCGCCGTAGCCGTAACGGCGCTGATAGTCCGAGGCGCGAAAGGCGTGGAGGGACGCAGTGCCGGATCCGCCCTTGGCCGTCCCCGACTCGTCGTTCTCCTCCTCGCGCCCCCACCCGACCGCATGAAAGACGCGGTCCACATCCGTACGCGTCCAGCCGCCCGGATCGATCTGCGCAAGCACCGCGACAGCGGCGACCGTGTCGGTCCATTCCACCGAGGTAGTGAACTCCACGATCGCCCACCGTTCGATGTCAGCCAAGCGCATCTGCTCGGCTGGATTGATCAGCCACAACTCGACGGACCGCGCGGCGGCTACCACTCCGACGACGACGTTCGGAAAGGTCCAACTCGCACCAATCTCCCCAGCTACTCGCACACCGGTCGGCGCGTCCCACAGCTTCCACAGCTCGGTGTTCACCTCAAAATAAGCGACCGGCAGCGACGCTCGATCATCGGCCTCGTCCAGACCGCTCGCCTGTGCGACCGTCACCACGATGTAGTCCACCCGATCATCGGTGCCCGAAACTCGAACACCATCCCCCGCCTGGACACAAAACCCCTCAACACCAAACCGCGTCCATACCCACTCGAAACCCCTAGCAGCCTCGGCAATCTCAGCCACAAATGAACGATCAACACGGCCATCCAACCCCATTCCTCAACGGTAGCGAGCTGCACCGACAGACGGGTTCGCACCGAGACCCCTTGGCCTCTCGTTTGCGGCGGTCAGCAACCGCTCGCTGCCGCAGCCGGGCACCCCACGTGGTGCGCAGCACCCGGGAGGGCTTGGGTTGGGGTGGGCGATACCATCATCGGATGACTTTTGTAATGCGTTCTGCCATAAGCTCTCTCGCTATTGCGGTGGTCAGTCTCGGTGCGCCGGTTGCTTCGGCGCTGCCTACTGGGTCGTTCGGTGCCGGGGATGGGCGGCAGGTGGTGCTTGTTGACGGGACGCTGGAACTCAGCGATCTGGACTCGTGCTGGGCCAGCGGGTTCCCGCGCGATATCCGGTTCGAGAATCGAAGCTCGCGTGACTTCCTGGTGTTCGCGTCGAAGGACTGCAGCGGTGACCCTGTTGCGACCGTGGCGGCGGGCACGTCCGCTACCTATTACGGCTGGTCGGCGGTCGCGGCCAGGTAGTACCCGCCCGCAATCAACACGAAGGACCGCCCGTGACCTCGGCAGAGATCACGGGCGGTTCTGCGTTTCGCGGGGTCCATCGGCTCGCAGCGTCAGCCGTTGTCATGGTGAGGTGTTCTGATTCGCGAACGCGCTGGTGCCGGCGGTTGCCAGCATCACGCCGTGGGACTCGACCAACCATTTGCCGCATACGCAGCGGAGATAGCGGACGCTGCCGTGGGCGGAGACGACAGTGGGTGTCGGCCAGGAACATTCGGGGCAGGTGGCGCACATGCCTTCACCTTGATGTAATGGTTCAGTGCACTTCAACCCTTACGGTGGTGTGGCCGCCGAGCTGGCCGTCCGACTGGTGAACGCGGCACCGGACGAGGACCTTGGACGCCTGCTCGCCGAGATCGGCTACAAGCCGATCGGCGTGATCGATGCACGCCAGGATGCCGAGTTGCGGCGGTGGATACGCGAACTCGATGCGGTGTTCCGCGATCCCTCGGTCGATCGGCTCAACGTACTGCTGGCCAAAACCACTGGCCGCCCATACATTTCGATTCACGACGGCCGCGCCCCACACCTGCATTACTCCGAAGAAACAGCCCCGGTGGACGAACGTGTGAAGGCCTACACCGCATTCGGTCTCGCGACATTGTTCTGCGAGGCCCCGACCCGCATCGGCCGCTGCGCCCGCGACGGATGCGACACCGTCTTCGTCGACACCTCCCGAAACGGCAAGCGCCGCTTCTGCACCACCCAATGCTCGACCCGAGTCCACGTGGCCAAACATCGCCGGCGAACCGCGAGCTGACATGAAGCGGCGGGCCCGGAACAGACCGCTGGTGTAGCTGGGATGTGACTGTCTTCTGACCTATCGTGCCAGCGGTCTGAATCGTCGTCGCCTGGGAGTGGCGGCTCGGGCAGCATCGATGGCGCGCTACCCCTTCGTGTGCCGAGTCCGAGGCTGGGGGCGACGCGGAGTGGGCTGTAGAAGGGATGACTGTGGTTTCGTCGATGCTTTCCAAAGGGCAGAACCTATCGCTGCCGGAGGATGTGGAACGTATCGACGTTGTGATCGGTTGGACGGAAACCGAGGTCGCCATCGATCCCTCCGCGCTGCTACTGGATGCGGACGGAAAGGTAAGCGGCGACCGGGATTTCATCTTCTACAACCAGCCCGAATCGCCCGATGGCTCGGTGCGGTTCCTGGGTGCGAGCGCGACCGAGGACGGTGCGCAGACGCGTATCGCCATCGATCTGACTGCGGTGCCCGACACCGTTCACGCGGTCGCGCTGGCCGGTAGCGTCGGCAGCGGAACCTTCGGCGAGGTCGGGAAGATAGCGTTCCGGATCGTCGATGGCGCGGGACAGTTGCTGGCCGAGTACATCACCGCCGATGCCACCACCGAGTCGGCCTTTCAGTTCGGCGAGGTGTATCGCCGGGCAGGTGTGTGGAAGGTCAGGGCGATCGGGCAGGGCTGGGATTCCGGGCTGGCTGGGCTGGCAACGGATTTCGGTGTCGTGGTCGACGATGACGCCGAGACGGAACCGGCCGGCGCTGCTGTTGCAGCGGGAGAAGCTACAGAGACGCGGGAAGAATCCGGTGCATCGAGTGCTTCGCGCGAGCGGGCCAATAGTGGCGTTCGCACCGCGAAGAAGCCGGTCAAGAAGGCGAAGCCGATCGAGTTCAAGCTCGCGGAGTCCGATGCCTGGCAACCGGCTCGGCTGTTTTTCCGTCGTCGGAGTCGGGGCCGGTGACGAGCAGGAGCGGCGTGCGACCTCGGCGCTGATCGCGACCATGCAGGCGGTGCGCCCGTTCGCGCGGGCACTCTGCTCGCGGATGTGCGGCGCCGGTTGGCCTATTCGAGGGCTATATCGAGGTGCAGTATGACCGCGGCGACTCCAAGGTCATCCCTGACGCAGTGCTCAAAGTGATTCGCGGAAGCCGCGTTTGGACCGCGCTACTCGAGGTCAAGACCGGCACCGGCAAGCTGAAGCGCGAACAGCTCGAGAGCTACCTGGATGTGGCCCGCAAGAAGAAGTACGACGTCGTGGTCAGCCTGTCCAACGACGTACCCGCGAGCGCCGGCGAGCTGCCGGTCGAGGTCGATCGCCGCAAGCTGGCCAAAGTCGCGTTGCGGCATCTGTCGTGGGCGGAAATCGCGCACGAAGCGCGAATGCTGTTGTCGCACGGTGGCATCGAGGACGAACTGCAGGCGTGGATCCTGAACGAGTTCCTCCGCTATCTCGATCACCCGAGGTCAGGCGCCACCGAATTCACCGACATGGGGCGGCATTGGGTGGCGGTGCGCGACGGCGTCACCGCCGGAACCCTGCGCGCCAGCGACCAGAAGGCCGTATCGGTCGCCGACAGATGGGTATCTCTTTCCCGCCACCTCGCCCTGCGGTTCACCGCCGAACTTGGAGTGACCGTCAAACACGTCCTCCCCCGCCGCTTCCGCTCCGAGCCCGCCGCCCGCAACGCAGCCGTGGCGGAGCGCCTGGCCGCCGACGGCGCCTTCGAGGCAGTACTGCAGATCCCGGACACCGCCGGCGACCTGGTCGTGGTCGCAGACATCCGTACCAATAAAATCCGCTGCCGCACAACGGTTACCGCACCGGCCGAAGGCACCAACGCACGACGGCTCTCCTGGCTACTCAAGCAACTCCCGGACGCCCCCGGCCAGGTTCAACTCGAAGCAGCCTTCTCAACGGACGGCAACGAGACCTGCGAACACCTCCAGGTAGTCCGCGACAACCCGAAAGTACTCACCGAAGGCCGCTCCGGCGACATCGTGTCCTTCACCCTCGAACAAGTATTTCCCATGGGCAACAGGCGTTCCGGCACCGCTGCAAGCTTCATCAGCAGCATCACCTCCGCAGCCGACGCGTTCTACGGATCAGTGGTGCAACCGTTGCGCGTATGGGTGGCCCCAGCCCCGAAACAAGCCACATCGGCGCAATCCGAGGCAGTTGTCAGCGATAGCCCGCCGACGGAATAGCACCAGGACACGAGCGGTCCTACTCGAGTCACTCCGCGACGCGGTGGGAAGCTTGTAGCCCCGTCGGGTCGCCAGTGGCTGTGGTGTATCTCGTGCCCGTGTCCACACAGATCACGTCTGCGATCTTGACCAGCGCCGGTATATCGCCGGGCTCGAAGTGGTTTGCGCTCGGCGCAACGATCTCGTTGGCATATTCGGCGTAGGCGAGATTCATCAGGCGATTGATGACAGCACCCGGGCGGTCCGGGACGCCGTAGTAGACGAGGGTCACGCTCCACTCGCACTGCTCAGCGAATGCATGGATCCGGGCTTGGTCTCCTTGCCACCGGTCGCCCGAGACGTCGCGACGGAGAAACCCGATCACGTAGTTCGTCATGACTGCGCTCCGACATAGTCGCGATAGACCGGCCGCGCGATCGCGCGCCGTCCACGGTCGGTACAGCGCCAGCGTGCGGGGCCCTGCACCGTGCCCATCGCCAGCCCGGTGCGCGACAGTCTCATCAGTGCGCGGTGGATGGAGGTGTCGGGCAGTCCGGTCGCTCGGCAGAGCTGGCGCACGGTCAAGGCGTCATCCACATCCAGGATCGCCAGAGCGCCCAGCACTTTCGCCTCCGCTTCGGTGAATGCCATCGCTCACCGCCCGCGGCTGATCGGAACGTAGGTACAGGGCGGCTCCGCAGCCAGCCGCGCTTGGATGTCGGCAACGGTAAGCCGCGGCGCGATCTCCTCATCCGCCAGCAGGATGCGGCCGGCCGTAGCGGCGGCGAAGACCAGTGACGAGACGAGCATGATGGCGAGAAGGATGTCCATGGTTGGCAGCTCTCGGTACTCGGCGGTCGTTTGATAACGCCAGTTCACCGCACAGCCGGCAGTCATCGGTAGACGCGCAGGGCGGGCGGGTGTGTGCACAGGGGGCGTGCACGCTTACCGATTCATAGCGCGCAGGCATTTCCCGATGTCACACTGCGGACTATGGGACGCCGTGCAAAACAACCGAATCGGCAGTTCGAAGAGCTGGTCGAGGAGACCGGCGGAGTGCGCAAGGCACTGGCGCGGCGCATCGTCGACCGAGGACGGAGCCTCGGGCTCGAGCTCTGCTACGACCACAGCTCGGTCGGCCGCTGGCTCGCGGGCGAACAACCCCAACCACCAGTGCCCGGACTGATCGCCGACACACTGACCGAATTGCTCGGTCGCACAATCACACCGGCAATGTGCGGCATGACCAACCCGCCGACTGCGACCGCGGAAATCGGCCTCGAATTCTCGCTCAGCCTCTCCGACGCAGTCGATGCCTCTACAGCTCTGTGGCGCAACGATGTCGAGCATCGGAGGTTCCTGCAGGACACCTCGTACGCAGTCGCGGTATACCCGGCTGCATCCATGCGGTGGCTGACACTGCCAGGCCCCGAACATCCGGTATCGATGGCACGTCACGGAGGGTAGGGCAGATCGACGTCGACGCGGTGCAATCCATGGCAACAGCTTTCCGAGATCTCGACAACAAGGTCGGCGGCGGCAAGGTCCGATCGACGATCGTGCAATACCTGCACAGCTCGGTCGCGCCGCTGCTGCGTGGCAGCTTCAACGAACACATCGGCCGCCAATTGTTCGGCTCGACAGCCGAACTCGTACGCCTCGCCGGCTGGGCCGCCTACGACCAGGAAGATCATGGTCTCGCCCAGCGCTACCTGATCCAGGCCCTCCGACTGGCCCGTGCCGCCAGTGACGGCGCACTCAGCGCGGAAATCATGGCCGCCATGAGCCATCAGGCCACCTATGTCGGCCGTCCCGGCGACGCCATCGACCTGGCCCGCGCCGCACGGATCGCCGCCCGCGCCGCCGGCTTGGCCGCCCTCGAATCCGAATGCCATATGGTCGAAGCCCACGGTCACGCTGCCCGCCAGGATCAAACATCCTGCACCACAGCGCTTGCTGCCGCAGAACGCGCCTTCGATCGTGCCGAACCCGGCGAACAGCCGGTGTGGCTCGCCTACTTCGATCAGCCGTACATCTCAGCGAAAACCGCTCACTGCTTCCGAGAACTCGGCGATCACACACGTACAGCGCATTTCGCAGAACGGTCACTCACCATGTCGGTCGGATACCAACGCGGACGCGCGTTCGATCTGAGCCTGCTCGCGTCCGCTTTGTCCTCCACCGACCCACGTGAAGCGGTTCGTATCGGCCTCAGCGCGCTCGATATCGCCACCGACCTCGCCTCCCGCCGCAGCCTGTCCTACCTGCGAGACCTGCGCTACCGACTCCGGCCCTTCAACGACTTGACGGAGGTCGCCGACTTCCGACAGCAAGTCCTCGAACTCACCCGGCGAGGCTGAGCGCCCGATCGATCCCGACTACCGTTGCTGCGCCGACGATCTCGCCCCGATCGATCATGGCCGCAGCCGCGTCGAGAGGAATCCACCGAATGTCCTCGGCCTCATTGATGTCGGGTGCGGTGTCGGTCAGGTCCGCGCCTCGAGCCAGGTAGATCTCCTGTGGCTGATCCAAGGTACCGATCGACGGCTGATACGTCACGAGGTGTTCCATCGTGCGTGGCCGCCACCCGGTTTCCTCTTCCACCTCCCGCGCCGCCGCGACCGCGACATCCTCGGCGTGGTCGACGTAACCGCCCGGCAGTTCCCACACCCATTGATCGATGATGAACCGATGCCGGTACATCAACAGCACCTCACGGTTCTCGTTGAGCACCAACGTCATCGCGCACCGCGGCATCCGCGCCACATACTGAGTGAACCGGACACCATCCGGCAGCTCGACGTCGACAGTCGAGAGTCGAATATGCCGATTCTCGTCGACCAGTCGCTCACCGAGGATGTTCCACTGCGTCGCACGCTTCACGATCCAGACCCTACGCGGCCGGCATCTGGTTGGAAGTAGTGTCCGCGACGCTCGCAGCGGCGCGCCGTTGTGGGTGCTCGGGATGGTCGAGAGCTCGGAGCATGACCCTTTCGACGCCCGCCTCGGCGAGAAGGCGGTCATTCTCCGCACGGCCTCCGACCAACGGAGCCTGATATGGCAGCGGTGAGGTAATCGATATGGGGCCGGTGATTCGGGATCGGGTACATTGCTGCCGCACGCCGTGTTCAGCGTGATGGATCTGAATGGGGAGTTGTTTTGGTACGGAATGTTTTTCGGGTGGGACTGTTGGCGGCGGCGCTGGCGTCGTTGGGGGTTTCCGGTTCGGGGACGGGGTTTGCCGCGAGTTCGGGTAGTGGGATGTCGCCGGCGCCGCAGCCGCCGAGGATCACGCTGATGCCGCACGGTGTGATCCATGTCGATGCTCCCGCAGACGGGTCGGCGTGGACTTGCAAGGGTATGAGTATTGTTCCGCCTGCATCTCAGACGGCGCAGGTGAGTAAGAGTCGAGTCTCGACGGGGTCCGCGATGTTGGACTCGGTGCCGTGGGTGGCGTCTGTCGATCTGCAGTTCCCGCCTAACACGCTGGTGCTGTGGGAATGCGACAGTGCCGGAGAGCGTGACATCACCTACAAGTCCGAGGGCACTTTGCAAACCCTGCCCTGAGGACTGCCTCGTCGACAGGGGCGTGCCGGGCCCGATCGGAACGTCGGGCCCGGATGCGGTGTGAATGTGAGCCCTTCAACTCACACCGATGACGGTATCCAGGAACGGGTTCGAAGAGAAATCATTCTTTTCGATCGACCGACAACCGGAAATTGTTGTTCGCTACAGCGGCATTCGGTCGCACATCGCCGCGCGGATCGGGCGGGAGTCACGCCGTGTCGCTATTACCCGTTCGAAGTCCGCTATGCGTTTGCGGAGACGCTTGTTTTCCTCGGACACGCTTGCGCAGTGGCCCGATTCGACCACGACCGCTTCGCTTTCCGCCTGCCTGATCCAGAGGCGGAGCGCTTCATGGTGCACGCCGAGGTCGGCGGCCATCGCACGGAAGGTCGGCTTGGGATCGGACTCGCGATACAGCCGGACGGCGTGCGCCCGCAGCGCATCCGGGTACTTCTTGGGCGGTGCCACGGGCGACCCCCTTTCTGGTTGACGTCGAAAGACGTTAGCTCACAAGGGAAGCCGAGTGAAATCACGATTCACTGATCATTGACAACCATCTGCTGCCAATCGCGCCGACGCGGGAATCCCAGAGCCGGGAGCAAGGCAGCCATGGCATCTCAGCGGTCACCCGGTCGTCGACGCTGACCGCGGCCAGGCCGGCGGCTGCCAGTTCGTGGCCACCTCGCCGATCTGATCAGATTCCGGTTGGTTCCGAACCCTACCTGCCGGGGAATCTCCCGATAAATCACTTCTTGTTGCCGATTGTCACGTTTGGCTCGTCAATCGTGTCGATGATCGACAAGCCAGCCTTGTGAATGGACCCGAGATTCTGATTTCTCTTGTCTCCCTTGGCGTTCTAGCGTGAATCCCGGCATTCGGGTGCGAATTGCGAAGCCCCGCACCCTCCCTTTCCATGCCGCAGGAGTACATCCATGAAGCCCAGCCTCGTGCGGGCGTCCGTCGCCACGTCCCTGGCGCTGTTGCCGCTCGGTCTCGCCGCTACTCCCGCCCAGGCGGATCCGCAGGTTCCGTCGAGCGTCGATTTCCAGTGCCAGGCCAAGCCCCCGATCGGAGACGCCCAGACCTTCACGATGACGCTGGGGGTATCCGGCGCGGCGCCGAGTACCGCGAGTGTCGGTGACGCGGTGACGATTACGCTCACTCCGGCCGGCCAGCAGGTTCCCGACGCGGTCTCCGGCCATCCCCTCCGCAGTCTGCGCGGCATCAAGCTGTCCATGCCGGTCCCGGCGAATTCGACGTACGTGTCGAGCACGGTTTCCGGCGGCACGGTCGCCGCGACCGTCGGACAGTCCGGCGGCCGGATCACCCTGGATGCTCCGGGCACCATCGCGGCCGGGGCCAGTTTCACCCTGCCGGCGGTGACGGTGAAGGTCACCGCGGCCGCGGCCGGAACCATCACCAGCACCCTCGCGGGCACGAGCTTCGACGATCCGGGTCTCACCTTCACCGCGTCGGTGGATTCCGGCACCATCCTCGGCGCGGTGGACGTGCCCGTGAAGTGCTACCCCGGCACCGCACCGACCCTCACCACGACCACGGTGACGGCCGGAAACCCCGGGTGGGAACCCCGGCGGTAATCCGGGCAGCAACTCCGGTTCCGGCAACAGCAACTCGGGATCGTCGCGCCTGCCGGGGCTGGCGGCACTCACCGGATCCGCCGGGTCCTAGACGACACCGCGAAAAGACGTGCGAGCAGATCGTTCCGGCTCGCATCCGGCCCCACCCGCAGCTGGGGCCCGTCGGCACCGCCGGCCACCGGTTTCCTACGACCGGGAATGGCCTGCGGTGCCGACTCATTTGGACGGCTCCTTCGAAATCCCGTCAACCACAAAGGAAATCACGATGACATACGCAACCGCCCGCACCGCGGTCGGCGCGGCCGCCACCATCGCTCTCGGCGCGGCGACGCTGCTGGGTTCCGCCGCCGCCGGCGCGGCCCCGGCGACGATCACCTGGGACAACGGCGCCAGCCACTACACCCGGACCGTGAGCAACACGACCCCGGCGGTCGGCGAGCAGATCACCGTCAGCACCAAGATCGAGCGGACCGGCTCCGGCGACGAGAAGATCAACTGGTTCAAGGACTGGCACCCGTCGTGCCTGACCTACGTCACGAACTCGGCGAAGGTGACCGACAAGAGCGGCGACCACCCGGTCGAGCCCAACCTGGACATCAAAACCGATTACATCGCAGGCGATTTCACCGCCACCAGCTACCAGGTGATCGCGAAGCCGGGCAACGTCGACTCGCCCACCTTCAGCGCCCAGTACATGGTCGGCGCCGACTGCGAGCAGGACGTGGCGCTCGACAGCGGCATCGAATACCTGTCGAGCGCCGGGAAGGCCACGTTCACCACCAAGGGGCCCACGATCACCGTTACCAAGGCCGTGGCCACCTCCACCACCACGCTCGCGCCCGTGACCGGCGCGGTGGCCGGCAAGGCCGTCACCCTGACCGCGACGATCGCCCCGGCCCAGGCCGGAGGCTCGGTCACGTTCAAGGACGGCGGCACCGCCATCGGCACCGGCCAGGTCGGCAGCACCGGCACGGCGACCGTCCAGTGGACGCCCGCCGCCGCGGGCCAGCACACCATCACAGCCGAATACTCCGGCTCGAGCTCCGCGGCCGCCTCCCAGGCGACCGCGAATGTCACCGTCGCGTCCTCGGGCGGCGCGGGCGGGACGGGAAGCGCGGACGGCATTCTCAGCAGCCTCGGCTCCCTGCTCGGCGGCCTCGGGGCCGGCAAGTAGCCACGGCCCCGCCTGCTGAACACGCGAGAGCGGCCCGGAACCAACAGGTTCCGGGCCGCTTTCACGTTTGGTTCCGTGTGTCGACGCCTGGACTACCGACGCAATGGGAGTTTCGCTGCCAGAAGGTATTACACAGATCAAGCCGCACCCGGCATGCCAAGTGCGGCTCGATGTCGTGCGGGGAACGCCGCTACTTCAGCTTGCGGCAGTAGAGGGCGTCCGGGTGGCCGTAGCGGAGGTTGGCCCAGGAGAAGGCGATACCGGCTGCGTACTCGTCGGAGTTGCACTGGCCCTTGTAGTAGCCGGGGGCGAAGTCGCCGCCCTCACCCGAGGCGGGGCGGTTGTCGCCCTTGTCGATCCAGAGGGTTCGGCCGGCGCCGGCGAGGGAGATGCGGGCGGGGGCGCAGAGGATGGCGGACATACCGTCGCCGTGGAGGCTGTAACCGATCATGAATTGACCGGTCTGGCACTGGTATTTGGTGAAGCCGCTCGCCCAGTCGGTGTCCACCTTCTCCGTGTTCACCGTGTTCGCCTGGGTGCCCGGCCGCCACAGGTCGCCCTCGTTCGTATCCGTGCACAGGCCGCCTTGACCACGGTCACTGATACCGATCATGCGCTGGTCGTCGGGGCAGACCATTTTTCGTGCGCCGGGATCCCAGTCGTTGCCGGCCCGCAGGGACTCGTTCCGGTCTTCGTGGATGCCGTAGAGCATGGACCAGGTGCGGACGGGTGCGACCTGACCGGTCTTCCCGGCGGCGTCCAGCAGGCGACGGAAGTGCACACCGCGCCAATCACCGCTGTCGGTCACGCTTTTCAGGTTGCCGTCGGCGGCGTAGCGCAGCAGTCCCCAGTTATCGGCTTGAGGGTTGTTCGGCTGCTGGAAGCCGACGATCGGCCAATACGCCCACTCCAGGTCGCGGGCGATCAGGTAGTCGACCATGTTCGAGAACCAGGCCTTGTCCTGGTCGCTGCCCTGGGTGCCGACACCGAATTCGCTGACCCACACCGGTGCGGTGAAAGTCTTGTCGGGGGTGGTGGCGACGTAGCCGGCCAGCTCGTCCATCGACTTGAACAGGTCATCGCGCGACATTTCGCGGAACCGGGTGTCGTGGGTTTCGCCCAGACCGGTCGCGCCGGTGTGGTTCGGGCCGATGTAGCCGTAGAAGTGCGCGCTGTACACGAGCTTGTGGGAGCGCGTCAGCGTCTCGCTCAGTCCGGCGACCGGCTTCAGCATGGGCCGTTCGTGCGGGAACAGGTCCGAGGGGATGCCGGTCCAGTTCAGGCCCTCGATGATGACGAGCAGATTCGGGTTGGCGGTGGTCAGGATTCGATCACCGGCCTGGTGGGCGGCGGCCTCCCAGTCCTGGTTGTCGCCCCAGCCCCAGTTGGGGTCGTTCCAGGTGGTGCGTCGGATCTCGTTGCGCAGATCCGCGCCGATGACACCCGGGTTGCCCTTGTAGCGGGCGGCCATGAACGCCCAGTCGTCCACCCATTTGCCGGTGTCCTGGCCCGAATTCCAGAACTCGTTGCCGTCGTTCGAGCAGCACCACTTCGTGGTGGTGGTGTGGTTGTTGAGGATGACGCCGAGCCCGGCGTCGGTCAGCGCCTTGACCGCCCGGTCGTACACCTCGAGCGGCTTGAGACCATTGAGCGAGGGATTGGCGGTCAGACCCACCACCGGTCGGGTGTCGGAGATCATCTCGTTCGAGAACGGCAGCCGAATGCTGTTCAGCCCCAGCGCTTTGAAGTCCTTGACGATCTTGTCCATCGGGACGCGGTCCAGGCCCAGGGGCGCTCGATGCCCGATCTCGCCTCCCGCATTGTTGGCCGGGTCCTCGTCATCGCCGCTGCCGGTCCAGGTGCCGCTGGAGCCGTGCCAGTTTCCGGATTGCAGCTTGACCCGGTTCCCGTTCGCGTCGACGATATAGCGCCCGCGGGTACTCAGCGGGCCTTTCAGATCCGATCCCCCTGAACCGGAGCAACCGGCGGATCCGGAGAACAGGCAGGGCAAGGCTTCGCTGGTGGCGGCGAAATGCACTCCCAAGGCCAGCAGCATCGCGGAGACAACGGTGAACGCTGACAGCGCCTCCCACCATGGCCACCGCCGGAAACGGTTTTCAGTCAACGTCATTCGAGTTCCTCATCCGAAGGTTGATAGCCGCGTGCTACTTGCTGGAACCGGTACCGAGCAGCGAGCCGAGGCTGCCGGTGGAGACGCCGCCACCGTCGCTGTCCTTGGCGACAGTGATGAACGGGCCGTAGCTGTTGTAATCGCCGGTGCCGAGCGAACCTCGATAGGACGTGCCGCTCGAGAGCGGGGTGCCGCGGTTGCAGCTCGCGCCGACGGTGTACCGGGCGGTGAAGGTCACGGGGGCGCCGACCTTGACGTACACGGGGACGCTGGTAGCCATGAAATCACCCGCGACGAAGCCGGGCTTGATCTCGAGGTAGGGCTCGACGCCGCGCTCGGTGATCCCGTCGCTGACCTTGGCCGAGTCCATGACGTAGGTCAGGCAGGCGTCGTGAAAGTCCTTGAGCCAGTTGAGCTGCAGATCAGGGTTGGTGCTGCGCTCGAACTTGGTGGTGACCGTGATGGTGTCGCCGGCCTTCGGCGTGGCGTCGCTGACCGTGCGGGTGACGGTCGCAACGCGGTCGGTCCAGGTGACGGAGTCGGGGGCGGCGTGGGCCGCGCCGGTGCTCAGCAGAGTCAGCGCCGCAGCGGCGACGGCGGTCGCGGCGCCGGCAGTGATGCCACGCTGAGTTGCTCGGTGTGTCATTGAAATCCTTCGGACGCAATGCGGTTGATCGGACCGTCGACTCGCGCGCGGCCGACTCGACGGCAGAACTGTAGGACAATGCCGTTCCGCTGTGAAACTATGATTTCGGGTAGGTCCACAGATTTTTATTGTGAAAAGTTTCGGCTGGTCAGCGGCCGAATCCGGGTGGATTTGCGTGGCGATCCCACACCGCGGACGCAACAAAGTGGGATGTCTGCCCGATAGTCATCGGAACGTCTCGATTCGTAGCTCTGCATGCAACTCGAACTGAAGGGGTGTCATGAGAAGGTCTTTGGGTGTTGTCGCGCGAGTTGCGGCCGCGAGCATTACGGGACTGGGATTCGTCGCCATAATCGGATCCGGCAGCGCACAGGCCGCGCCGCAGGACTGCAGCGTGACGAAGGGAATATTCGACGCGTCGGCGGTGTGCGCGCCCGACGGTGGCTCGAACTATGTGCTCCACCTGGACTGCGTCGGCCTCTACGCGAGCGGACCGTTCCCGTTGTACGCCGTCGGGTCGTACAAGGTGCTCAGCTACCCCTTCACGCCGTCGGGTGAACGGGTGTCGACGGGTTGTACCGGGATGGGTCCCGGCGTCTTCGCCGTGGCGACGAACGCCTACGTCGAGATCTACAACCCGTAGCTCGCACGCAAACGGGCCGGTCCGTACAGCGGACCGGCCCTTTGCTTTTCAATCCTGGCGGCGTGGAATGCCCTCGCGGAGGAAGTCTTCGACGGTGGCGAACGCATGGGCGGTGAGCCAGAGGCGCAGCAGGTGGCGGCGACGGGCTGGGTCTTCGTGGTCGGTGTATGCCTCGCGACTGTGAAGGATCTTGGCGTTGTTGAGGATTTGAACGTCGCCGGGCGCGAATTCCATGGGGAGATAGAAGGCCGGGTCGTTGGCGGTGTCCTCCAGCATGCGCATGGCTTCGAGCTGCTGGGCCGTCAGGGGCGGGACGCCGGGATGACGTTGGGCATCTCGGATGTACCAGCCGATGTAGAAGATCCGGGGTGTGCCGTCGATGTCGTGGATGGCCGGGAGCGTGAAATACGGTGTCTCACCGGTTGATTGCTCATCGTTGCGGTCCCAGTGGAAGGGCTGACGCAGAACGTCGATGAGGTCGGGGCGGTGGCCGAGAATGTGGTTGTAGACGGCGAGGGAGCTGGCGATGCGGCTCTCGCCACCGGATCTCGCGGTCTCGAGGCACAGCAGTCCGACCAGGTCGGAGCCGTCGGTGTGGAAGTCCTGACGCTCGTTGGTGGTGTAGAGGCGGACGGCGGGACCCGTACGCGGAACTCGCTCGTCGCGGACGTGGCCGAGAAGATCACCGGCCGCATTCTGACTGACCGGAGTGCCCAGGTGCAGACCGAGTCCGACATAGGCGAGTTCGGTTTCGGCGGCGGCGAGCAGGTCGATGGGGAACCGGCGGATGAGGACGAAAGCGCGGCCCTGGGACAGCGTGAATGCCCAATCATGAAGCAGCTCAGCCAGTCCCGGGAGCGGGAAGTCGTCGCGGCGCAGGGTTCCGGCGGTCAGGCCGGCGGCGGCGGCCGTGCGGGCGGCGGCGGCGATCTCGTCGCGCTGGGTGTCGGTGAGGACTGTCGCCCATTCGGCGGAATCGGTGAAGTCCGCGCCACGCCACGCCGCGGGTGACCGCACGGGATCGGCGTCGGTCATCGCGTTGGCCCCTGACCGGGATCGAGCAGTTCCTTGACGAGTTGTTCGACCCGCGTGCGGATTTCGTCGCGAATGGGCCGCACGGCCTCGACCCCCTTGCCCGCGGGATCGTCGAGTGCCCAGTCGCGGTAGTCGACGCCGGGAAATACGGGCAGGTGTCGCCGCAGCCCATGGTGATGACGACGGTCGAAGTCTGCACGGTGTCGGGCGTGAGGACCTTCGGCGTCTGCGCGGTGATGTCGATGCCGAGTTCGGCCATCGCGGCCGCCGCGGACGGGTTGATGGTTTCGGCGGGTGCGGTTCCGGCGGAACGGACCTCGATGGCGTCACCGGCGAGGTGGGCGAGGAAGCCCTGCGCCATTTGCGAGCGGCCGGCGTTGTGGACGCAGACGAACAGCACGCTGGGTTTCGCGCTCATCAGCGGGCACGACCTTTCAGGAGGGGTTGGGGGTGACGATGTTCTCGGCCGGGACGGGGCCGGGATACAGCAACCCGATCAGGGTGAATCCGATTGCGGCGCCGATGATTTGGGCGGCGATGAAGGCGGGGGCCGATGCGGGGGCGATACCGGCGAAGGTGTCGGAGAAGATCCGTCCCGTCGTGACCGCCGGGTTGGCGAAGCTGGTGGAACTGGTGAACCAGTACGCCGAGCCGATGTAGGCGGCGACGACGACGGCCGAGAGCGCGGCGCGACCGGTGCGGGCGAGTGCGAAGATCACCGCGATCAGGCCGGCGGTGGCGACCACCTCACCGACCAGGTGACCGCTGGTGACCCGATGATGGCCGGAGATCTGGACGGCGGGCAGGTCGAACATGATGTTGGCCAGCACCGAACCGGCGATCCCGCCGAGGACCTGCGCACCGATGTAGGCTGCCAGGTCGGGGGTGGTCAAGCCGGTGCCGGCGCGGCGGCCCGCCCACCAATCCGCGACCGAGACAACAGGGTTGAAATGCGCACCGGAGACCGGGCCGAGCGTCAGGATCAGGATCCCGAGACCGAACACTGTGGCCGTCGAGTTCTCCAGCAACTGGAGTCCGACATCGTGCGCCGACAGCTGCTGGGCCGCGATGCCGGAGCCGACGACCACGCACACCAGCAGCGCGGTACCGATGAACTCGGCCAGGAGCCGGCGTCCCAGGAGGCTCATCGGGTGACCGCCTCGGGCAGCGTGATGTCCAGCAGCGTCGACAGCTGGCGCAGGGCGGCGGGCTCGACCCGGTAGTACACCCAGGACCCGCGCCGCTCGCTCGACAGCAGCCCGGCCTCGCGCAGCACCTTCAGGTGGTGGGAGATGGTGGGTTGCGAAACATCGAAGCCGGCGGAGATGTCGCACACGCAAGCCTCCTGCCCGGCGTGGCTGGCGACGAGCGACAGCAGCCGCAGCCGAACCGGGTCCGACAGCGCCTTGAAGACCGCGGCCAGGTCCGTGGCGGCCTGCGGCGTCAAGGGTTGGCGGGCCAGGGGCGTGACCTCACATGCGGGTGAGGTCACGCCCAGCAGCGGCAGTTCTTGTTTCGACACGGGTCGATATTGATGGATATCGAATCCGTTGGCAAGCGAATGGCGGGTGAACGAATCCGCTGCTCAGCCGCAGCAGGACGCGCCCGAGGCCACCGCGTCGGCCTTGGCGGAGCTGCCGCAGCACGCGCCCTCGGCGGCGGCTTCCTCGGCGGTGCCGCAGCAGATCGCCATGGCCTGTGCGTCGTCGGCGGTCTCGCCGGAGGTCAACACCGGTGCGGTGCCGAAGGTTTCGCTGTCGGCCAGGACGGTGTAGACCTCCCAGCGCTCGGCGTCGGGCGCGGTCACCCACACCTTGTCCTGGGTGGCGAAGCAACAGGTGGTCGCGATCTGCTCCTCGGTGAACATGCCCGCGGCCGACAACCGGGCGATCTCACCGTGGACCTGGTCGCTGGATTCGACCTCGACGCCGAGGTGGTTGAGGCTGCCGCCGTGACCGGGGTTCTCGATCAACACCAGCTTGAGCGGGGGCTCCGCGATGGCGAAGTTGGCGTACCCCGGCTTGCGCTTGGCCGGTTCGACCTTGAACAGCGTCGAGTAGAAGGTGACCGCCTGATCGAGGTCATCGACATTGAGGGCGAGCTGAACACGGGACATGAGACCGTACCTCCACTTGTGAGACATATATCGAAGAACTGGTAACCCCGAGTCTGCGCCACCTTTTCGACATATGTCAAGAAGGTTGGTACGGTGGATTCATGCCCAAGGCGCTGCCCGTGATCGACATGTCCGCCCCGGTCTGCTGCACGCCCGTCGCGGCCGGACCGATCGACGACGCGGCCGCCCTCGCAATCGCCCTGCGGCTCAAGGCCATTGCCGATCCGGCGCGAGTGAAGCTGCTGTCCCTGCTGCTCACCGACCCCACCGGGGCACGGAACACCGGTGAGCTGGCCGAGGCCGTCGACCTCGCCGAATCGACCGTCAGCCACCACCTCGGCCAGCTCAAGAAGGCCGGACTGGTCGAATCCGAACGTCGCGGGATGAACACCTACCACCGCGCTCTGCGCGACGCGCTCTCGGCGTTGTGCCTGGTCCTCGACCCGAACTGCTGCCGCTGAACACCCGCTACGACCACTGCCGCGGCTGAACCACATCGGTCCAGTGCGGCGGCCAGGTGGCGAGGGCGATGATCACCATGATAGCCAAATGCAGTGGGGCAGCGGTACTTTCCTTCGGTCCGTGGTGGTTGATGATGTGGGTGACCACGGCACCGGTCAGCACCAGGATCAAGAGTGCGGCGGCGAGGAATCTGGCCTCGTGGAACGGGATCACCAGCAGCAGCGCGCAAACGCCTTCGATGCCGCCGACGACGAAACGCGACCAGGCGGGCCAGCCCCACTCCGGGAACTTGATCGAGTAGGCGGGCCCGAAGAAGGTGGGGCCGGGCCAGAACTTGGTGATCGCGCCCATCGAGAACTCGAGGGCGAGGAACCAGAGGAAAGCGGTGGCGACCCATCCGGGCCAGGTGTGTGCGATGGTCATGCCTTCATGACCGACCGCACGGCCCGGTTGTGACACGTACGGGCGCAGTAAATAACGAATTCTCGTGATGTGGGAGCAGGGGCTTTACCGGAAACATTCATGTCATGAGCAGCACAGAGACTCGCAACTCCCGCCCCACCGTCCTCGTCACCGGCGCCACCGGCGCGGTCGGCCGGCACCTGGTCACCACCCTCCTCGCCCGCGGCGCCACGGTCCGCGCGCTGACCCGCAAGCCCGAGGACGCGAACCTGCCCGCAGCGGTCGAGGTCGTCGCCGGCGACCTCACCGATGCCGGAACGCTCGGCGCGCAGGTCTTCGACGGCGTCGATGCCGTGTTCGTCTTCCCCACCCGCGGCATCGAGGTGTTCCTCGACGCGGCCGTCGCCGCCGGGGTCGGGCGCTTCACCGTGCTGTCCTCGCTGGCCGCGGCCATGGAGTTCCCCCGCGACCGGGGCTCGGCCAGCCAGCTGCACCACAGCGCCATCGAAGCGGCCGTGACCGACCGCACCGGCGGATGGACGATCCTGCGCCCCGGCACTTTCGCCAACAACCTGCTCGAATGGCGTTGGCAGATCAGCTCGGGCGCACCGATCCGCGCCCCGTACCTGGGGTCCGCGCAGGCTCCGATCCACGAATTCGACGTCGCCGAGGCCGCCGCCGAAACCCTGCTGTCCGATGACTACAGCGGGCAGATCATCCCGATCACCGGCCCGCAGGCGCTGACCCGCGCCGAGCAGGTCGCCACGCTGGCCGCCGCGCTGGGCCGGGAGATTCCGCTGATCGAGATCACCGCCGACGAATTCCGCGCCGAGACTTCGCAATTCATCCCCGAGCCGATCATGAAGATGCTGCTGGACTACTGGTCCGACACCCTCACCACCCCCGACCGGGTGCGCCCCGCCACCGTCGTCACCGGCAAGCCCGGACGCCCGCTGTCCGAGTGGGCCGCCGACCACCGCGCCGACTTCGGCGCCTGACCACTCCCCGCCCCCTTGGACCGAAACCTCCCCGACCCCCGGCAGTCCTGCTGCCGGGGGTTTCGGTGTTATCCGCCCGCCCTGCGGCGGAAGGTGCGCTTGCCTCCCGCCTGAGCGTGGGTGCCACGCACCTTGGCGGCATTCTGACCGGCCCCACCGGCGGTGGCGTGACCGTTCTTGCGTTCGAGCGCTTCCCGGAACTTCCGTTTCGTGGCTTCCGCAGGCGTTTCCGCCGCGTCGTTCTCTAGATCCTGCTGGACTTCCGGTTCATCGGCCATGCCGCTAGCCTGCCACCTCCGAGCCCCGCCGTGCGCCAGTGCGGTCGCCACAGCCCGATCCGGTCCGGATCAGTCCGCCATCTTCTCGAAAGTGCCGGGCTCGTAGGAGCCGCCTTTGGTCTTGGTGATGACCCCGAGGCGGTTGGCGGCATTGATCAAGGCGATGGCGTAGACGAGGGCCGCCGCTTCGTCCTCGTCGTAGTGCTTGCGGACCAGGGACCAGGTTTCGTCGGAGACGCCGGGGCTCGCGTCGGCCAGCCGGGTGCCTCTTCGGTGAGGGCCAGAGCGGCCTGTTCGGGCTCGGTGAACACGGTGGATTCGCGCCAGGTGGCCACCAGATTGATGCGGACGGCCGGTTCGCCGGCGGCGGCCAATTCCTTGGTGTGCGCGTCCGCGCAGAAGCCGCAGCCGTTGATCTGGCTGGCCCGCAGCTCGACCAGTTCGAGCAGCGATTTCGGCAACCCGGACTGCTGGAGGGCCAGGCCCACACTCGCGAAGCGCTTGCCGAGCTTGGCGCCGACGGCGTTGGCGTACAGGTTGATTCGGGGTTCCATGCTGTTATTCATGGCCATAAGACGCCGGAAGTCGTGGCGGCGTGACAGCCCGACGAAAAAAACACCGCTCGGCATCCGCAGATGACACGGGCGGCGGGGTGTTCGCGCGGAGCTACTTCGGTTCCGGGTGGGTGGTGGGAATGCGGGCAGCAGGTTTTCGGTCAAGAAGGTGCGGTTTGCCCGTTCCAGCCAACCCTCGTTTCCGTCGCTCACGGATATTGCGAGCCCGGTCACAGCTGTGGCACAGTGATCCCGGCAATATTGAGACTATGCAGTCTCACAAATGGGGATTCAGGGTGAGGAAGTGGGTCGATGAAGACCAGGCGACTGACCGGGCGGCTCGTACGCATCGGGACGGTGTCCATCACGGCACTGGTGGCGGCGGCATTCACGGTGGGGCCGGCGCAGGCCGATCCGGCCGAGCCGGCACTGCCTCCGATCGCACCGGCGCAGGTGCTGCCACTACCCCCGGAACTCGATCCGGGCTTCTACAACCCGCCCGCGAACGTGGTGGCGGCCGCCGCGCCGGGCGAGATCATCGCGGCCCGGCAGGTCAACCTCGGCAACTTCGGGCTGATCCCACTCAATGTGGACGCCTGGCAGGTGTCCTACCGCTCCAACGACGGTCGCGATGCGGCGATCCCCGCGGTGGCCACGCTGATCAAGCCGCGCGGCACGTCGCCGACCCCGCGCAAGCTGCTCTCGGTGCAGATCGCCGAGGACTCCACCCAGGGCTACTGCAGCCCTTCCTATGCGCTGCAACATCTTTCGGCCGCGCCCTTCCTTGGTCAGATCGTCGCCCCCGCCGAATTCCTGTTCGCGCAGTCCGCGTTGCAGAAGGGCTACGCGGTGGTGATCCCCGATCACGAGGGCCCGAATTCGGCGTACGCGGCGGGCCCGCTGGGCGGCCGGATCACCCTGGACGGCATTCGCGCCGCCACCGCCTTCGCTCCGCTCGGGGTCGGGGCGGGCACGCCGGTCGCGATGTACGGCTATTCGGGCGGTTCCATGCCCACCATGCACGCCGCCGAGATGCGCAAAACCTATGCGCCGGAACTGAATATCGTGGGCGCGGCCTCCGGTGGCACCGGCGCCGATCTGGGCGCGACCCTGCTGATGGCCAACAATCAGGCCACCGCGGGCCTGGTACTGGGCGCGGTACTGGGCCTCTCCCGCGAGTACCCGGACTTCAATGCCTTGCTGGACCAGAAGCTGAATCCGCTCGGGCAGCTGCTGCGCACCGTGAAAGCGCCGTTCTGCGTGCAGTATCAGACCGCGCTGCTGCCGTTCCTGAACATCACGGGCATGATCGACTCCCCCGACCCGCTGCGGGAACCCGCCGTCCAGGCCATGCTCGAGGACACCCGCCTGGGTAAGAGCCTGCCGGACATGCCGCTGTTCGTGTGGCATTCGCGCTGGGACGAGATCCTCCCGCTGCCCGCCACCGATCAGCTGGTCGATACCTACTGCGCTCAGCCCGGCGCGCAGGTGACCTACACCCGGGACTGGGCCAGCGAGCACATCGTCGCCGAAGTCAGCGGCGGGCCCGCCGCGCTCATGTGGCTGTTCGACCGCCTCGACGGCCGTGCCGCGCAGCCGGGCTGCTCCACCACCGACATGCCCTCCATGCTCGGCACACCGGGTGAGCTGCAAACCCTGGGCGACACCCTGGGTGAGACGCTCGCCTCATTCTTCGGCAAGCCCATCGGCGCCTGACCAGGCCATTCGGGTCATGGTGCGATAACGAATCATTCGCCGAAGTAACACTCGGATCTCCACTTACGACGTCCACGGTGGTAGACGGCCCGGTCAGGTACGGGGCCTGACAGTTCACTTGTCGGGGTGAAATGGGGATTCGGGCATGGATATTCGCGGGTTCGCGAAACGACATCGGATCGCGTCGGCGGTCGCCGCGCCTGCGGTACTGGGCGTAGCGGCCGCGGTCGCGGCCACCTACGCGCTGACGGGACCGGACACGAGGACCGCCGATCCGGCGCTGACCTCGTCGGTCACCGAATGCCATGACATGGTGACCATCTCGGTCGCCGGCCGCAACGACTCACCGCAGTCCGGCACCACCAAGATGCTGGTCGACGCGAACGGCAACGAACTGCCCGCCGCCTTGTCCGACGATTACCAGAGCCACTGGGTGGACCCGGTGGTGAACGCCCCGGGCGGATCGGTCGACTCGAATTCGTATTCGGCCATTTACATCTCCTACCCCGCGAATCTGAACAGCTACGAGGACGCCGTGAATACCGGTGTCGCCAATGCCGAGCAGGTCATGCGGGATATCTCGGCGGCCTGCCCCAACACCAAGTACGCCATTGTCGGCTATTCCGAAGGCGCGGACGTGGTGCGCCGGGTCGCGATGCAGATCGGTCACCAGACCGCGGGCGCGGACGGCAAATACGGGATCGTCGACCCGGGCAATGTCGCCGGCGTGGTCATTCTCGCCGACGCGGGACGCACGGCCGGCGACGGCCCGTTCCCGGGCGCGAAGGACGTCAGCCACCCCGACAACTTCAACCAGGGCTATCAGACCGGCAAGCAGATCGCGGGCGGGCAGGGCGCGCTGCCCGACCAGGCCGGTGACTTCGGCTCGCTGAACGGCCGGATCGCCTCCTTCTGCTCCGACGGCGACCTCACCTGCGCCGCGCCGAAGAACATCTCGCTGCTGCAGCTCGCCATCAATGTCGGCCGCCAGATCAATGCCGACCAGATGCAGAACGAGGGCCTCAACCCGACGACCGGCATCGATGTGGCGGTCGTGCTGGGCAAGATCGCGGGCAACGCGTTCGCCGACATCGCGCACAACCCGGGCTGGTGGACGAGCAAGGAGACCTTCCTCGACGTCCTGCTCAAGGTGTCGCAGCCCGGCTACCAGCCGAACCAGGCCAACGCGACCCCGGTGGCCGCGGACAATATCGCCGCCGAGAACATGTCGCCGCTGGCGTACCTGCCGCAGAAGGTCTTCAACGAGGTCATCGGCCTGATCACCACCAACCAGAACACCATCCCGGTGGTGATGAACGATCCGTACAACCTGACCTTGGGCCCGAACGGCACCGGCCACCACTTCGACTACTGGCACGACTCCAACCCGGACAACGGCAAGCCCGTCAGCTCCGCGGAGTACGCCGCCGCCTGGCTCACCGAACTGGCCAAGCAGGCCCAGGCCCACCAGCTCGACCCGAAGACGCTGACCTCGACGACGACCACCACCACGACCACCACGTCGAAGGCGCCGGCCGCGCTGGCCGCCGCCCCGCAGTCCGGCGAACCCGGAACCACCACTCCCGCAACCGGTTCCACGACCACCACCAGCGGCCAGGCCCCGGCGGCCGCCACCACGACGCCGCCCGTCACCACCACGGTCGCCCCGGACACCACGACGCCGCCGGTCACCACCACCCCGCCGGTCACCACGACCGCGGTCCCGACCACGACCCCGGCCGTCACCACCACCACGGCGCCGCCGACCACGACACCGACGCACTGACAGACGAGAGAACAACGCGCCCCGGCATCTATGGATACCGGGGCGCGCTGCGTTTCCGAGCAGTCGGCGGAACTCAGCGAATGGTGAACCAGACCAGGCTGCCCAGTCCGGCGACCAGGCAGTAGATGGCGAACGGGGTCAGGGTCTTGGTCTCGAAGTACGCGGTCAGGAACTTGACCGAGACGTAGGAGAGCACGCCCGCCACCACGCTGCCCGCCAGGGCCGGGCCGAGGATGGCGTGGTTCTCGTGTTTGAACAGCTCCGGCATCTTCAGCACACCGGCCGCCAGGATGACCGGGGTGGCCAGCAGGAAGGCGAAGCGGGCCGCATCCTCGTGGCGCATGCCCTTGAACAGGCCCGCCACGATGGTGCTGCCGGAGCGGCTGATGCCGGGGAAGAGCGCCGCGATCTGGGCCGCGCCGATGAGGGTGACGTCGCGCATGCTCAGGCGGGACAGGCGCACATCCGAAGCGCGGTCCGGGTCGGTCGTGGGCAGCACGATGGTGTCCTCCATGGACAGGTCCGTGGTGCGCCCGGTGGGGCTGGCGAAGGCGAGTTCCGGCTCGGGCTCGCGCTTGCGCATGATCTCGGCGGACAGCAGCACGAAACCGTTGATCGCCAGGAAGATCGAGGTGGGTATCGGAGTGCCGAGATAGTGGCGGACGATCTTCTCCAGCAGCAGTCCGGCCACGCCGACCGGGATCGTCGCGATCACCAGCAGCACGCCCAATCTCGCTTCCGGCGTACGGATCTGGCGGGTCAGCGCCACATCCCACAGGCCGCGCAGGATGCGCACCCAGTCCCGCCAGAAGAAGATCACGAGGGCGGCGGCGGTGGCGACGTGCATGGCCACCAGCAACGCCAGGTACGGGGAATCCTTGGCGGACATGCTCAGATCGTCGGCCCACTTGCCGCCGACCCAGGCCGGCAGCAGGATGCTGTGCCCCAGGCTGGAGACGGGGAAGAGCTCGCTCACCCCTTGCAGTGCGCCGACGATGATGGATTCCAGGTAACTGATGGCCATTCGAATTCCTGTCGGGGGGCGGTGCGGGGATCCGAACACCCCGGGTCCCGCCGGGGCAGCTCGCCTGGCGAGGCTACTCGATCCGGCGGGCTGACGCGCACCCGCGCCGGAGGTGGACTCCGGGACGCAATCCAATTGCGCGGCGGGGAGACCGGCTGCGTGGAATACTTCCGCGATATGCAGTACAGGGGATTCGACAATCCCGATGTCGGTGAGGACCCCGAGTTAGCTCAGGCCCGCATCTTCCGCGAGGAATTGGAAAGACATGTTGTCAAACTGACGCGGCGATTACAGACCGCGCCCACCCCCGAAGACCGGCAAACGATCAATGCCGAACTTTCCACGGTGCGCCGGTATCTCGATCGCATTCACCGCAGATTCCCGGGCACGGCTCACTGATCGATCCGCGCCCGCCAGTGTTCGGCGGAGCGGACCATATCCAGGCCGACCCGCTCGAGATATTCGCCCACGCCCAGCAGTCGCCGTCCGGCGGGCGTGGTCGCGCCGAGGGTGCCCGCGCCGTGCCGGGCCTGGGCCGCCAAGCGCTGATTGGCCTGCGCCTGCGCGAGAGTGGTGCGATACCAAGCGGATTCGTCGATCACGTAGCGGTCGCGGCGACTGCCCGCATCGCGATCGCGGCGGATCAGCGTCCGCTCCTCGAGCTGGCCGACCGCCGCGGACACCGTGGCCGGGCTCACCCGCAGCTGCGCCACCAGCTCGGCGGCGGTCAAGCTGCCCGAGTCCGCGGCGTACAGGCGGGCCAGTACCGCCGCGGCCATGCGCGGCATTCCCGACCGCGCCAGCAGCGTCGCGAACCCGTCGCTGAACTCGGCCAGCAGCATCGGGTCACGACCGTATTCGTCTACGCCGGAAGCCTTCTCGGCGGGCTTGGGACGCGGCATGCGACGCCGGGAACGGACGGCGGTGGCGGCCTGGGCCAGCTCGGCACGGTAGCGGCCGGGCCCGCCGTTGCGGGTCACCTCGCGGCTGACGGTGGAGGTCGGCCGGGCCAGCCGGCGGGCGATCTCGGCATAGCCGAGACCCCGGGCCAGACCCGCGGCGATGAGGCGGCGATCATCCTGGCTGAGTCTTCCTCCGGGCACGGAGCGGCTCCTTCATCAGAGGCCGCCGAGGCGGCGCGGCTCCACCCTATTGCAACACAAACCCCGCCGGAGCGGCGTCGTAAATGATCATCGTGATCCACGAAATCCTGTGCTGCACTTGCATTATCAGGATGGTGACGGCATTCGGTCGTCGACCGGGTTGGGAACGCAACGTAGCGTTCGCCGATAGTCGAACAGCTTCCGCTTCACAATCCGGTGAGGTCGGCCAGCACCGTGAAGTCCATGACGTCCGCGCCCGCCAGGAAGACCGGTTGCGTGGTGTGCGCCCCGCGCACCCGCACCTCACCGCGCGGGCCCCCGTAACTCACCTTCGCCGCACCGCGCTCGATCAGCCGCACGTCCAGACTGCGCGCCGACTCCGCCAGCGAGGCGAACAACAACAGGCCCTCGTAACAGGATTCGCCGATATTGTTCAGCGCCGGAGCCAATTGACCGAACCGGGCGGTGTAGCGGCTGCCGAAGGCCATGCCCGCACTGGAGACCAGGCTCTCGAAATAGCCGCAGGCCGTGAACAATCCGCGCGCACTGTCCGGACCGCGCCCGCGTAGAGCACGTCCTCCCCGATCATCATGCTCAGCCGCACCCGGCCGTCGTCGAGACCCGCCGCCGCGAACGCGCGATTGAAAGCGGCGCAGTCCGCGCCGACCATGAACAACAGCACCCCCTCGGCGGGCGACCGGCCAATCAGATCCAGGGCGGCGGAGAAATCCCGGCCACCCAGCGGCACGAACACCTCACCGACCACGTCGATATCCGTCGAATCGGTGAATTCCCAAGTGGCCCTTGCTGTTTCACGAGGCCACACATAGTCGTTGCCGACGATGCACCAGCGCCGCACCCCCAATTCGGCACGGAACCAGCGCAGCGCGGGGAACAGCTGCTGGTCCGGGGTCTCCCCCACCATGTAGACGCCGTCGGAATCCTCGCCGCCCTCGTAGAAGGTGGTGTAGATGTAGGGCACCCGGCCCGCGGTGTACGGCGTGATCGCCTTGCGGGCATTGGACAGGTGCCACCCGACCACACCGTCGATCATGCCCCGGCTCACCATCCGGTCGATCCGGGCGGCCAGCACCGGCGGCGGCGCGCCCGCGTCGACCGGGTGCAGCCGCACCGGACGACCCAGGATCCCGCCGACCGCGTTGATGTCCTCGACCGCCAGCGTCGCGCACGCCTCGCACGAGGGCCCGAAGATACCGGCCGAACCGCTCGTCGGGACGACCAGAGCGAGGTCCACCGTGGCCCGGCGCGAACGGAACCGCCGTAGCGTCATCGGTGATCACCGCCGTCCGTGCCTCGATCGATCCGCCCGCGCGCCCACCCGGGACCGCGCGGCACAAGACGAAGAGGCACGATAGCACCGTGAACAGTCCTGACGCGCGCGAGCTCATGCTGCTCGCCGGTGAGCGCACCATCGCCGAACGCGGGCCGCACGTGGCCCTGCGCGATATCGCGGTGGCGGCGGGACAGCGCAACAACTCCGCGGTCCACTATCACTTCGGCTCCCGGGACGGGCTCATCGCCGCCATCATCGAGCGGCATCAGCCCGCGCTGGAAACCCGTCGTACCGAACTACTCGCCGAACACGAGGCCTCGGGCGCACCCGACAGCGTGTCCGCGCTGGTCGCCATTCTGGTGCGACCCATGTTCGACGTGCCCTACGCGGAGGGATCGACGCACTATGCGCGATTCCTGGAGCAGGCCCGCGCCCATCCCGCGGTCACCGGGCCCAATCTGAACGAAAAGCGTTGGCAGACAACTAGAGTGCTCGTCGCCCGGCTGTATCACGCACTGGCGGAACTGACTCCGGCGCAGCGCCGCTACCGGCTACAGGCCATGACCACGGTGATGTTCGCCCTGCTCGCCGACTACGAGCGGTTCGCCCAGCCCGACGAGGGCGAGCGAAACGACGCGCGGGAGAGCATCCTCGCGATGATCGTCGGCCTGCTCAGTGAACCGGTGCGCGCCGGCGATCACGGCGCGGCCGTGCGGGCGTCCGGATCGAACCCGCCGGGGATCTCGTAGACCACGCTGTTGAAGGTGACGCCGAACAGCCGTCCGGCCGAGAAGCCTTGTCCGCCACGGCCGTACTGCCGTACTGCCAAAGCCACTGTCGCCGATTTCCTGACGCTCATATCGTCCTCGCACCATCGGTCGATCACGACAATCTGGTGTGTCACGGATGAGAGCTGCGGCTCACTCACTGGAAACGACGCGCTCCGGTGACCGGCATATTCGACAGCGGTGAGACCTTCACACCCGAACCGTAGTCGCTGGCGTGAATGACCTTCCCGTCACCGAGATACATCGCCGAGTGCCCACCACCGTAGTAGGACACCAGATCTCCGGGTTCCAATTCGTCCAGCGTCACCGGGGTTCCGGCCGACAGTTGCGAGTAGCTCGTGCGCGGCACCTCGACACCCGCCTCCCGATACGACCACTGCACGAAACCGGAGCAGTCGAAGGAGTCCGGGCCGTTGCCGCCCGCGCGGTAGTCCGCGCCGATCTTGGTGCGCGCCGCGTCCACCGCGCGCTGCCCGGCGGTCTTCGGCATTGCGGCGGGCACCGGAGTGCGGAAGGGAGCCACGGCGGAATCGGTCACGCCGGGGATCCCGGACAGCGGGGGCAGACTCGCGGGCACCATGAAGGTACCGAGACCGGTCACCACCACCGAGCGCGATTCCGGAGCCGGAGTCGCGGCGGTCGGGAACAGCGGCTGCGGAGAGAGCGACAGCGCGGACACCGGGTCCGGCAGCGGATAGGCCGGGGGGATGGCGATGTGTCCCGGAGCCACGACCATGCGCGAGGCGTCGGTCTCGCCGTTCGCGGATTCCAGCGCGGGAGCGATGATTCCGACCGCGGGGGTCGGGACTCCGATGGCGGGGGCCGGAATGGTGACCGCCGGGGCAGGGATGCCGATCGCGGGGGCCGGGATGTCGACCGCGGGAGCAGGTTGGCCGATCGCGGGGATCAGGATGTCGACCGCGGGAGCAGGATGGCCGATCGCGGGGGTCAGGATGTCGACCGCGGGAGCAGGAATGTCGACCGCGGGGGCCGCCAAGCCGAAGGGGGCGGCAATCTCGTTGGGAATCTCGAACGCCCCGACTCCGGGGATGTGCACCGGCGCTGCGTGCGCCTGGCCCGCCGTGAACAGCAGGGCCGCTCCTACGGCTGCCGCGCCGAGGACTCCTGTCGCCAGGGTCCGTAGGCTCAGCCGCGGAAGTAATCGAACCTTCTGTCTATCACCGTTTGTTTCCATGAGCGGTCGTCCTCCGATTCTTGCCGTGAAAGGCATTCGGTTTCCGTCCATCACGCGAAATTTCGGTACTGCCAGCAGATCCGAGATCGCATATTTCGCCGGAAGGCGAGGGAGTGCAACGAATGACATGCATGTTGTTCATTACGAAACGGTAACCATTGACGGCTGTGTCCAATTGGACACAGCCGTTTTCCACCAATTCGACACCCCCACGCGAGCCTTCACGGGCACGTCCCGCGCGCGTGTGAGACTGATCGAGGAAGCTGCCCTCCCCATCAACAGGAGGTTGATCGATGACCAAAACCGCTGCGCTACCCAATCTTCCCGAGCCCCTGGTAGTCACCCTCGGGAATCTCAAAGGAGGCGTGGGCAAGACGACTTCCGCCTTCTTCCTCGCCTCGTATTTCGCTACCGCGCACGAACTTCGAGTACTCGTGATCGACGCCGACCCGCTCAGCCAGACCGGATACTCCTGGTATCGGCGACTACAGAAAGCCGAGATCGACATACCCTTCGAATTACTCGCCTTCCCCTCCCGGCACGTGAACGACTGCATCACCGACAACGCCGCGAACTACGACGTGATCATCGTCGACGCCGGCGGTGAATCCGCCGACATCTTCAAGGCCGCCGTGCCCGTCAGTGACGAACTCATCCTCGTCACCAGCGTCAGCCCCTCGGAGGTCAAGCGCGTACCCAGTACCTACCGCGCCGCCGAAGAGGCCGCGGCCGAATACGAGAAGGCCATCCGGGTGCGAGTGCTCATGACCAAGGTGCCGGTCACCATGAAGAACGGCGTCAACGTGTCCACCGAATACCGAACGCAGCGCGGCAATCTCGAGGACGCCGGCTACGACGTCTTCGACTCCTACGTGAGCGCCTGGAAATGGTATCGGGAGGCCGCCGACGGCGAAGTCGGCGACGGCGCCGAGAACCCGATCGAAGACCTCGGCGAATACCGGGCCGTCGGCGACGAACTGGTGCGCGCCTACCTCGACGCCGACCAGGACGCCCGCATCCCGGCGGAGGTGTCGGCCTGATGCCACCGCAGCGCCGCAAGACCTCGATCGGCGGCGGCCTCGGCCGCAACCCGCTCTCCGACGAGGCCGAGCACACTCCCCCGGTTTCGCCGCTGCGCGACGCCAAATGGCCGCGCACCCCGAAACTGTCACAGGCCGCCACCACGGTCCTGATGGCTCCCGGCACGCCGGCGCGGCCACCGGCCGAACCGGCGACCGCCCCCGCGACCGCCACCCGGAAGCCGGAGACGATCACCGCGGAGCCGGTGGTCGTCACCCCGGAGCCGAGGGCCGTCACGCCGGTGCCGAAGGCCGCGCCCCCGGCACCGGCAGCCGCCCCCGCGAGACCCGCGGCCCCGGCGCCCGCAGCCGCTCCGGCAGCCGTCGCTCCGGCACCCGCGGCGGTCGAATCCTCGGCCCCCGCACCCGGACCCGGCGTGCTCGACATGCCGCTGCCCACCGCGGGCGGCGAAGGGCCGCTGAGCCGGACCGAGACCGATCAGCTCGAGGTGTGCGAATCCTCCATCGACGCACTGCGGGTCGCCTTCTGGACCGCCGGGCGCGCCCTGCAGATCGTCCGCGACGGCCGGCTCTACCGCGCCGACCACGCCACCTTCGACGAGTACGTGGAGAAGCGGTGGGACATGCAACGGTCCTACGCGCACAAGCTGATCCGGGCCTGGCCGCTGGCCGCGCGCCTGCACCCGGTCGCACCCGCCCTCAACGAGGGACAGATCCGGGAACTGCTGCCGGTGGCCGCGGCCTACGGTGAGGACGCGGCCGTCACCGTCTACACCACGCTGGCCGCCGACGTGAAGGTCACCGCGGGCAAGCTCCGCGAAGCCGTCTCGGTGCTGCCCGACGACTACGACGAAGGCGCGGTCGTGCAGCGGCTGCGCGCGTGGCTGCGCGGGGACCTGACCGAGGAACAGCCGGCCACCGCCGACGTGTTCAGCTCGGTCGAATCGCGGCTCGCCGCACTCACCCAGAAGGTGGTCAAGGGGTCCGGCGAACATCCGGTCGCGGCGCGCGAATTCGCGGCCAAACTCCGGACGCTCGCCGAACTCATCGAGCGGCAGATTCCGGCAGCGGGACGAACACCGGACGCCGGATAGCTCGCGACAGCACCCGCCGAAAGGGCTCGCCGAAAGGCGAGCCCTTTCGCTGTAATAGGGAAAGCCTATTCACCAAGTGGGTGAACAACTCTCGTGGCTCTCAGGGGCTTCGCCCCAGAACCCCCGGCAACGCTTTGGAGTGTTGACCCACACACACCCAAGAGCTCGCAGGGCCCGCTCTACACCCCCAACAAGCTCTCAGAGCGCCCTACGGCCCGATCCACGCGCCCGCTGGGCCCGATCCACGCGCCCGCTGGGCCCGATCCACGCGCCCGCTGCATCCGGTCCGGTCCCGGAATGCGAGAGGGGCTCCCCGATTGCTCGGGGAGCCCCTCTCGGTAGGTCCGGGGTTATTCGCCTACGGCGCGGCGTTCGCGGGCGCTGGTGGCGCGCTGGCGGGTGGCACGGGCCTCGGCGGCGTCGAAGAGGTCGAGGTGCTCGAAGAACGGGTCCTCGTCGTCGGATTCGACCAGGACGGAGCGGCGGAGCTGGGTGCGGGTCTGGTCGCGGTCCGGGCGGGGGCGTTCGTGGGTGTGGCGCTGCTCCTCGGCGTCCTCGTCGGACTCGGTGAGCTTTCGGTTCGCGCGGGCGGCGCGGCGGCGGCGGATGTCCTCCTCGACGCGTACCTGCTTGCGTAGGTAGGCCAGATAGGCCACCAGCACGGTGCCGGACAGCGCCGACAGCCACCACAGGATCGAGGAGATGGCCAGGCCGGAGGCCGCGAACAGCAGCACGGCCAGCACCAGGCCGAGCACGGCGCGCTGCCGGAAGGTGTAGCGGGCCGCACGGGCGACGGCGTCGGCCTCGGGGTCGAATCCGCCCCGGCCGCGCCGGGAGGGCACGAAATCCTCGTCCTCGTCGTCGGATTCGGATTCGGGTTCCGGCTCCGGCGCGCGCAGGGCGGGCGCGCGGGAGACCCGCTTGCGCGGCTCGGGCGCGTCCTCGGTCTCGGCGGTCTCGGATTCGGGTTCGTCCGTGGCGGTTTCGGGGTCGGTCTCGGATTCCGCTGCGGCGGGCTCGGATTCGGCGGCGGTGTTCGCCTCCCGGTCCTCGTCTTCGGTGCCGGCCGAAGCCTGCTCCGGCTCCTGGGTTTCGACGCTCGCCGCGACGATGTCGGCGGAGGCGGTATCGGGCGGCTCCGCGGCGGCGGTGATGGCCTCGGGTTCGGCGATGGTTGCCCGGTCCTCGGTGCCGACTTCCTTCACGTCCGGTGCAGCGGGGCTGTCGTCCGATCTGGTCATCCGATCCTCCGGATCCTCGCTCGGGTGAAGCTTTCTGCGAACCGGCACGTAGTCCGGGTCGGTGTCATGTCCGGTCGCCGGACCTTTCCTGGTGCTTCGCTTGGCACCACCGCGATGCAACACTCGTGTCGAGAGGGCGGCGTCGGTGTGCTGCCGGATGCGGGGATGGCGATTGGCCAGCATCGGGAAGAGCACGAAAACCCAGAGCACCACCAAGCCGATCCACAAGATCGAATTCGGCATTGGCCCTTACACCTCCGTCCCGCCCTGTTGTCTGTCCCTTCTGATCGGAAAACAGACGCACCACCGACGTGCGTAGGTTAATTCCACACCCCAGGCATTCCCCTCAGGCGCGCCGACCACACACGCAACACTAGTCACACGGTTTCGGTCGCGAAAACTTCTACACGCCGCGCTCAGCGAGTTATCAGGCTTTGGTGGCGCGCCCCGCGCGAATCAGCCTGTCCACCACGGTCCCCGAGACCTCTTCCACGGTCATCCCGACCAGCAGATGATCCCGCCACGCACCGTCCACGTCCAGGTAGCGCTGCAGCATGCCCTCCTCACGGAACCCGACATTGCGCAGAACCGCCTGACTGGCAAGGTTTTCCGGACGCACCGTGGCCTCCACCCGATGCAGCCCGACCTCACCGAAGCAGTGATCCAGACCCAGCGCCAGCGCCGCGGTGGCCACCCCCTGCCCGGCCAGCTCGCTCGACACCCAGTAACCGATCCACGCCGAACGCAGTGCGCCCCGCACGATATTGCCCACCGTCAACTGCCCGCTGAACACGCCGTCCACCTCGATGACGAACGGAATCATCGCGCCACGCCGAGCCTCGGCCTTCAACGCCGACCACAGCGCGGGCCAATTGCTCGAATGGTTGCGCGCCTCCCACGGTCCGCGCCCGGTCGGCTCCCACTTCTCCAGATAGTCCTTGTCCCGGACCCGGATCCGGCCCCACGCCGAGGCGTCACGCAACCGGATCGGCCGCAACGTGACCGTGCCCGCGGCGACCCGGACCGGCCCCAGATGCGCAGGCCAGCCCGGATGCTGAGCCGTACGGAAGACATTCACGCTGTACCCACTCGCCATGTCCGGGGGCCCTGCGTGGTTACGCAAGCTGCCTCCTTCGTGCCCTGACCGCACATGTCGGGCCTCACCCACGCTGCGAAAGGAACGCAACCTGCACCTCGTCACCGGTACGCACCTCGGTGACGTCGGGATCGACGACGATGAGGCTGTTGGCCTCCGCCATGGTCGCCAGCAGGTGCGAGGACGCGCCGTTCGGGCCGCCCAACGGCTGCACCAGATAGTCACCGGTCTGCTCGTCACGCATGAGCTGCGCGCGCAGATAGCCGCGGCGGCCCGGAATCGAAGCGATCGGCAGGATCGTGCGCGCCCGCACCATCCGCCGCATGGGATGGCGGCGGCCCAGCGCGATCCGGATCAACGGCCTCACCATGACCTCGAAGACCACCAGCGCGCCAACCGGATTCGAGGGCAGCAGGAAGGTCGGCACCTCGTCGCGACCCAGCAGGCCGAAACCCTGCACCGAACCCGGATGCATCGCCACCCGGGTGATCTCCAGCTCGCCCAGGCCCTCCAGGGCCTCACGCACCTGCTCGGAGGCCCAGCCGCCGACCGCGCCCGCGATCACCACCACCTCGGAGCGAACCAGCTGGCCCTCCACCACATCTCGCAGCCGCTTCGGATCGGCGCTCACGATGCCGACCCGGTTCACGTCCGCGCCCGCGTCGCGCGCGGCGGCGGCCAAGGCGTAGGAGTTCACGTCGTAGACCTGGCCCGGTCCCGGCGTGCGATCGATGTCGACCAGCTCGCCGCCCACCGACAGCACCGACAACCGGGGCCGCGGATGCACCAGCACCTTGTCCTTGCCGACCGCGGCCAGCAGGCCCACCTGCGCGGGACCGATGATGGTGCCCGCGCGCACGGCCAGATCACCGGGCTGCACGTCGTCACCGATGCGGCGCACGTAGTCACCCGAGCGGACCGCCTCGTAGACCTTCACCCGGGCGCGGCCGCCGTCGGTGTTCTCCAGCGGCAGCACCGCGTCGGCCAGCGTCGGCAGCGGCGCACCGGTGTCCACCCGCACGGTCTGGCGGGGCTGCAGACGGATCGGCTGACGCGAACCGGCCGCCACCTCACCCACCACCGGCAGGCTCAGGTGCACCGAATTGCCGTCCTCGTCACGGATATTCGCGCCGGCACCGGCCACATCCACACTGCGCACGGCGTATCCGTCGATGGCGGCCTGATCGAAGCCCGGCAGCGGGCGCTCGGTCACCACGTCCTCGGCGCACAGCAGTCCCTGTGCCTCGCTGATCGCGACCCGGACGGGCCGTGGGGCCACGGCCGCTGCGGTCACCTTGATCTGCTGATCCTCAACCGAGCGCATGCCGCCCTTCCGTTGTCGCGCCTGCTCGTCGCCTCATTCGCATGTGGTCAGCTGCGGATTCCAGTCCGGACCGAGCCGGTGCTCGAGCCACTCGCGCAGGGCGGGACCGTATTCCTCGCGTTCCAGAGCGAAATCGACCGCAGCACGAAGATAACCGCCCGGGTTGCCCAGATCGTGCCGCGACCCACGATGGACCACGACATGAACCGGGTGGCCCTCGGCGATCAGCAACGCGATCGCGTCGGTCAGCTGCAATTCGCCGCCCGCACCGGGCGTGATGCGGCGCAGCGCGTCGAAGATGGCGCGGTCCAACAGGTATCGCCCGGCCGCGGTGAAGGTCGACGGCGCCTCGTGGACGGCCGGCTTCTCCACCATGCCGCGCACCTTGAGCACGTCGCACGGGCTGTCGGGCAGCTCCTCGACGTCGAAGACGCCGTAGGCGCTGACCTCTTCCTTCGGCACGTCGATGGCGCACAGCACCGAACCGCCGTAGGTGTTGCGCACGTCGGCCATCAGCTCCAGCACGCCACCGGGCAGCACCAGGTCATCGGGCAGCAGCACCGCGATCGCGGTCTCGTCCGCGTCGAGCACCGATTCCGCCTGCGCCACCGCGTGACCCAGGCCCAACGGCTCCTCCTGCACCACCGAGGTGACGTCGAGCAGGGCGGGGGCCTTGCGCACCTTCTCCAGCAGATGGAACTTGCCGCGCTCGGCGAGGGTGCTCTCCAGCACCAGGTCCTCGACGAAATGCGCGACCACGCCGTCTTTTCCGGGCGAGGTCACGATCACCAGCCGATTGGCGCCGGACTCCGCGGCCTCGGCGGCGACCAATTCGATGCCCGGGGTGTCGACCACCGGCAGCAACTCCTTGGGGACCGTCTTGGTCGCGGGCAGGAACCTGGTGCCGAGCCCCGCCGCGGGAACCACCGCGGTGCGGAAGCACGACTCGGTTCCGCCGCCATTCGCTGTCATGAATTTCACCCTATCCATCCGTCACATGCCCGAGAGCGGCTCGTGGCCGCCTCGATATCCCCGAGAGCCTAAGGGGCGGGGGCGGCGCGAGCGCACCGAACGCCGGAGCGGGGCCATTCCCACCGACCGACCCGATCTTTTCATTTGGCGTTCGCCGCACTGTGACCTCCCTCGTACCCAGCGGTTGTTGACTGACACCCATGACCGATGGTGAGGATTCCCACAACTCCGATTCCACGCCGGACCAGCCCGCCGCGCCCGCCGCGAGCTCCCCCGACGCAACCAACCGGCTCAGCCGCCGCCGCTTGTTCGGCGCCTCCGTGGTCGCGGGCCTGGCCGGACTCGCCGCCGGCGCGGGCGGCGCGGTCGCGCTGCGGAACACCGGATCGACCGCGACCGCCTGGCCCCGCTCCGCCGAACTCGTCGTCTCCCCCGACCGCGCCGCCGCGCCCCGGGTCTCCGGACTGCACCTGCAATTCGGGTCCGACGCCGCCCGCGAGGTCGTCGTCACCTGGCACACCACCGGCTCGGTCACCGCGCCCACCGTCCGCTACGGCACCGCCGACGCCGGATTCGGGACCACGGTGACCGCGCAGACCCGCACCTACCGGGATGCCAAGTCCGGCATCGAGATCCAGGCCCACCACGCCCGCCTCACCGGACTGTCCCCCGACACCGACTACGTCTACGCCGCCGGGCACGACGGCGCACCGCCGGAACTCGGCACCATCCGCACCGCACCCGCGGGCCGCGCCGAGTTCCGGTTCACCAGCTTCGGCGACCAGGGCACCCCGACCGTCGGCAAGATCGTCGACGGCAAGGCCGTCAACGACAACCTCGGCTCCCAGTACGCCGGGGACGTCACCTCCGCGGTCGAATCGCTGGCCCCGCTGTTCAACCTGGTCAACGGCGACCTCTGCTACGCCAATATCGCCACCGACCGCATCCGCACCTGGAACGACTGGTGGGCCAACAACTCTCGCTCCGCCCGCTACCGGCCCTGGATGCCCGCGCCCGGCAACCACGAGAACGAACTCGGCAACGGCGACATCGGCTATGCGGCGTTCCAGACCTATTTCACCGTCCCCGACGCCGGCGCCGAGGACCACGCCAAGGGCCTCTGGTACTCCTTCACCGTCGGCGGCATGCGCGTGATCGCCGTCGCCAACGACGACATCTGCCTGCAGGACGGCGGCAACAGCTACGTCAAGGGCTACTCCGGCGGCGCCCAGAAACGCTGGCTGGAGAGCGAACTCGCGAAAGCCCGCGCCGACCGGGGCATCGACTGGGTGGTGGTGTTCATGCACCAGGTCGCCATCTCCTCGGCCGACAAGTTCAACGGCGCCGACCTGGGCATCCGCCAGGACTGGCTGCCGCTGTTCGACAAGTACCAGGTCGATCTGGTGCTGTGCGGGCACGAACACCATTACGAGCGTTCACATCCCGTGCGCGGCGTGACCGGATCGGAGACGCTGACCCCCAAGCCCGGCGACACCCGCAAGGACGTCGTCGACACCGGCAAGGGCACCGTGCACCTGGTGATCGGGGGCGGCGGCACCTCCGCGCCGTCCAATCAGCTGTTCTTCCCCGGCGACAAGTGCCGGGTCATCACCGCCGTGGGCGCGCCGGACCCGGCCACCGGCAAGAAGACCCCGGTCTATGTGCTCGAGGACGCGCCCTGGTCGGCCTTCAAGGATGCCGAACACCCGTACGGTTTCTGTGCTTTCGACGTCGACCCCGGCACCCCCGGCGGGAACACCACCATCAAAGGCACCTACTACGCCCTGACCGGGCCGACCAGTGAACTGAAGGCCGTCGACACCTTCACCCTCACCCGGCCACGCTCGGATCGCTGAAACCCGGCCGTCCTAGGGTGGGAGCGTGACGGACGAACGGAACAAGACGGCGTGGCGCGCGGACATCCTCGCGCGCCGCAAGGCCCTGCCCGCCGAGGTCCGCGAGTGCGAGGCGACCGCCCTCGCCGCGGCCGCGGGCGAGCTGGTGGCAGCGGCCGCCGAGCCCGGGCAGGCGGCTGGGACGGCCGACGGGACGACGTGGGTGTGCGCCTATGTGCCCGTCGGCGGTGAGCCCGGTTCACTCGCCCTGCTCGACGCGTTGCGGGCGGGTGGGGCGCGAGTGCTGCTCCCGGTCACCGGCGAGCCGGGTCCCCTGGAATGGGCCGAGTACACCGGGCCGGAGGGCTTACGGCGCGGCCGGTTCGGGCTGCGCGAACCGATAGGCGACCCGGTCGTGAATGGGATCGCGATGGCCGCGGCGATTCTGGTGCCGGCCCTGGCGGTGGATCGGCGCGGGGTCCGATTGGGACGCGGAGCCGGTTATTACGATCGGAGTTTGAGCGCGTCTCGCGCCGATGCGCGATTGATCGCGGTGGTGCGCGACGAGGAACTCGTGGACCGTTTGCCGGAGGAGTCGCACGACCATCGAATGGGGTGGGCACTGACCCCGTTGGGCGGGCTGCGACGGCTCGAAGATCGGGCCGGGAATTGACACCCGATTGGCAGCGTTGGCACTGCCAGCTGTAGAGTGCTAATTCGACGAAGAGCGTGGAGGTTTCCCGATGCCTACTTACTCGTATGCATGCACCGAGTGCGACAACAAGTTCGACATCGTGCAGTCCTTCTCCGAAGACGCACTGACCACGTGTGACCGCTGCAACGGGAAGCTGCGCAAGCTGTTCAACTCCGTCGGCATCGTCTTCAAGGGCAGCGGCTTCTACCGCACCGACAGCCGCAACGGCTCCACCTCCGCCGAGCCGGCCAAGCCGTCGTCCTCTTCGTCGGACAGCGGAACCAGCTCCACTCCGTCCGCTTCGGCCGCGCCGAGCACCTCGACCTCGTCGTCGACCAGCGGTTCGAGCACCTCCGCCGCCTGATCCGAGCTCTCCACGAGCTCGTCATCCACATACCGAGAGTTATCCACAGCCCGGGTTCCGCCCGGGCGTTTCGGTGCCGGGGCGACCGTACGCTGCCCCCATGACGCGACCGTATCGAGCACTGCTGCACGAGTTCCGTAGCCGCCTGGCCTGGGCGGACACGGTGCTACTGCGGCGGGCCGGGGCGGTCGCGTTGCTCGTCGCGGCGGGCTTCCTGGCGGTCCGCGCCGACCCCGCCGCGGGCCGGACACCGGTGCTGGTGGCCGCGCGGGAGCTGGCACCGGGGCAGGTGCTCGGCGACAACGATGTGCGACCGGCCGCCCGTGAGACCGCGACCTTGCCCGCGGGCGCGATACGCGACGCCGCCCGGCTGCGCGGCGCCACCCTCGCCGCGGCGCTGACCGAGGGCGAGATCATCACCGACGTCCGGGTGCTGGGCCCCCGGCTGGCCGCCGTGGCCGCCCACTCCCCCGATGCCCGCATAGTCCCGATTCGCTTGGCGGACAACGCCGTCGCCGAGATCCTGCGCACCGGCGACCGGGTGGATCTGGTGGCGGGCGAGGACTCCGGGGGCAACGGCCGCCCGGCCCGGCTACTCGCCGCCGACGCGGCCGTGGTGCTGGTGCCCGGGGCCGACGGCTCCCGCGGACGCACGGACCGAGTCGTGCTGGTGGCATTGGATTCCCGGCGCGCGACCCAGGTGGCGGCCGCTTCCCTGCGGACGGCGCTCACGGTGGTGTTCCACTGAACCGGCGTGCCGGTGCGGCGGCCGCGCGGCTCACGCCGCTAGCATCGCCGTACACCCCACGACTCTGCGTTCGATCCCTCAGGTAGAGGAGTTTCGGCAATGCTCAAGGGTTTCAAAGACTTTCTGATGCGCGGCAATATCGTCGATCTGGCCGTGGCCGTGGTCATGGGTACGGCCTTCGTCGCGGTCGTCACCGCCTTCACCGACGGCATCATCACGCCGCTGCTGGCGGTGTTCGGCGGCACCAATCAGCTCGGTCTGGGCTTCCAGCTGATCGCCGACAAACCGGCCACCTTCATCGCCATCGGGCCGATCATCACCGCGGGCATCGACTTCCTGATCATCGCGGCCCTGCTCTACTTCATCCTGGTGGTGCCGGCCAAGAAGGCCAAGAAGATGATGGGCGTCGAGGACGACGACGCACTCACCGACAACGAACTGCTGCACCAGATCCGGGATCTGCTCGCCGAGCGCACCTCCGACCCGCAGCGCTGAACTCCGCAGTGCGGCACGGCAAACGGACCCGGCGCGAAAAGCGCCGGGTCCGTTGGTATTACACCGGGGTGTGGATCAGCCGATGCTGAAGGGCTGGCCCCACAGGGTGATCCAGCTGATCACGTTGTCGGTCTCGACCTCGACGTTCACGAAGGCACGCGCCTGGGCGTAGCCGCCGCAGCCGTTCAGGCCGATGGTCTCGTCGGACCAGGTCACCGAACCGTCGGAGCCGTTGAACTTGTTCTTGGTCTTGTGGATTTCGCGGCCGTAGTCGTCCGGCATTTCGCGGTCCAGGACGTAGAACGACTTGGCCTGGCCCGGACCCAGGGTCAGGTTGGCGCCGGAGGTGACGCCGCCCGTCGGGGTGGCGTTGCCACTGCTGTCCCAGCTCGCACCGCCGGTCGCGCCACCGCTGACGTTGCCGCCGTCGATGGTGACCTGGCAACCCACGACGTAGCCGGGGTAGATGTTGCCGCCGGTGGCGGTGGTGTCACCGTCGATGTGGACCTGCGCCGAGGCCGAGACCCAGGCGTTGCGGTGCACGGGGGTGGCGCCCATCGACGGGCTGATGTTGGCGGACTCGCCGACCAGCTTCACCGTCACCACGGTGCCGTCGGACAGGGTCTGGGTGATTTCGCCGCCCGGCAGCGGCACGAAGGTATCGGCGTTGGCCGCACCGGTGGAGAACAGGCCAAGGGCTGCGGCGGCGACGGCACCTACACCGGCCACCCGCACCGCGGTCTTACGGATGTTCATTTCTGATTGTCCCTCAGGTTTTGATTCGCTTGCGCGAGAAAGGATTTGGCGGGCTGTGACCACTTAGCCGATGCTGAACGGCTGGCCGTAGAGGGTGGTCTTCGAGTAGTGGTCGCCGATGACCTCGACAACCGTGTACGCACGCGCCTGGGCGTAGCCCGCGCAGCCCTGAATCTGGATCTCGGCGTCGCGGTACTCGACCGAGTAGGTGCCCGCCTTGGTGATGTCCTTGAAGTCGATCTGCACGAACGCCACCTGGCCGGGGCCGAGGTTGACGCCGATCGAGCCACCGATGTTCGCGCTGTCGAGGTTGATGCTGCCGGAGACGCCGGCGGAGATCGCATCCTCACCGATGGAGATCTGGCAGCCGACGATGTAGCCGGTGTTGATCTGCGACGAGCCGTGGGTGGACGAGGCGTTCGAGCCGGGGATGCCGGCCGGGCCGTTGTTGGGACCGACTGTGCCGTCCGGGGTTTCGGTGACAACCGCGGAGGCGGCGCCGCTCACCCACACCGTACGGCCGGCACCGTTGGCAGCGAGCGACGGCGACACGATGGCGTGTTCACCCGTCCGAGTGATGGTGACGGTGCCCGCCGGGTTCACCTTCTGGCCGTCCGGCAACGGCACGAAGGTGTCGGCATTAGCGGCACCAGTGGAAAAAAGGCCGATGGCCACGGCCGCAGCCGCGCCGATGCCCGCGAAACGGGCCGCGGTACGCAGACCGTGGGAGCGCTTCTCGCTCATACTTCCCCTCATCAGGTTTCTTGCGGTCAACCTCGACCACCGAGGTTGAAATGGGACTCTTGCGAATCCCCGGTTGAGTTTGTCGCCACATTGTTGCCACTGTGTTACTCGTTACAAATTCTTTTCACGTAGCGACGCAGGGCACTTTACATCACAGCTGTGACCTCTGAGACGTGAGCGAACAGGATCGGTCACTCGCCCACACAAACCCGCAGGTATCCCGAGAAAGTCGCGGATAGCAAAAGGGGCCCGGTGCTAATCGCACCGGGCCCCTTGGGATTCCGCTGAGCGGAAACTGATCAGCCGAGACTGAAGGGCTGACCCCACAGCGTGTAGGCGGTGATCACATGGTCGGTCTCGACCTGAACCGCGATGAAGGAACGCGCCTGCGCGTAGCCGCCGCAGCCGTTCAGGTTGATGGTCTCGTCGGACCACGTCACCGAACCGGAGTTACCCGAGAACTTGTTGCGCTTGTAGTGCGCCTCGCTGCCGAAATCGTCCGGCGCTTCCTGATCGAGGACGTAGAACGCCTGCGACTGGCCCGGACCCAGGGTCAGGTTGCCGCCGACATTCGCACCGGCCGACGGGCTGGTGCCGTCGTAGTTGGCGCCCGCGCTCGGGCCGCCGTTGGCGCCGCCGCCGGAGATGTTGACCTGGCAGCCGACCACGTAACCGGGGACGATCTTGCCGCCGACATTGCCGTTGGTGCCCGACAGCTGCACCTGCGCGCTGCCCGAAACCCAGGCATTGCGGTGCAGCGGAGTGGCGCCCATCGACGGGTTGATGTTGGCCGATTCGCCGGTCATCGAGATGGTCACGACGGTGCCGTCGTCCATGGTCTCGGTGATGGAGCCGCCCGGCAGCGGAATGAAGGTGTCGGCATTGGCCGCACCGGTCGAGAACAGGCCCAGGGCGGCGGTGGCGACGGCGCCGATCCCGGCGGCCCGCGCCATCGTCTTGCGAACGTTCATGATGATTTCCCTCTAGGGTCGAATTCGCTTACGCGAGAGATGAATCGGTTTGTCTGACCACGCGTCAGCCGAGGCTGAACGGCTGCCCGTAGAGGGTGGTCTTCGAGTAGTGGTCACCGATGATCTCGACCACGGTGTAGGCGCGCGCCTGGGCGTAGCCCGCGCAGCCCTGCACGTCGACCGGCACATCCTTGTAATCGATGGAGTAGGTGCCCGCCTCGAGGATGTCCTTCGAGTTGATCTGCAGGAACGTCACCTGGCCGGGGCCCAGGTTCACGCCGATGGAGCCGCCGGCATTGGCACCGGTGATGCTCACGCCGCCGGAGATGCCGGCGGAGATGGCGTTGTCGGCGATGTTCACCTGGCAGCCGATGATGTAGCCGGTGTTGACCTGCGACGCGCCATGGGTGGAGGAGTTGTTGGAGCCCGGGGCGTTGGTGGGGCCGTTGTTCGGGCCGACGGTGCCCGCGGGGGTGTCGGTGACGTCGGCGGCGACCTTGCCCGAGAGCCAGGCGGTGCGGCCCGCGCCGTTCGCCGACAGCGACGGCGAGATGACGGCGTGCTCGCCGATTCGCTTGATGGTGACGCCCGGTCCAACCTTCTGACCGTCCGGCAACGGTACGAAGGTGTCGGCGTTGGCGGCGCCGGTCGACAGCAGGCCGAAAGCCACGGAGGCGGCTGCGCCGATACCCGCGACACGCGCGGCCCGACGCAAACCGGCGGTCCGGTTCTCGCTCATTGTTCCCTCATCAGTTTTTTTGCGGACAACCCCGACCACCGGAGCTGAAGAGAGCCACTACGGCACAGAACTCGGCAAGAGCAACTATCAAGCGCGCTGCTCATATTCTTTACAGCCGTAGCTTTGTTGACCCCAAGGAGATTTTAGCCACAACAGTTACCGTTTGGCAACAATAAGATAACAGGCGCGCCAAATCACGGCTTCCGAGCTATGGCTAATTCTCGGCAGCCGTGATGTAAGCGGATCTCAACCGTGATGGGGCGGCTTCTGCGCGCGCAGCCAATCATCGGAGGACTGAACGGAATCCGGCTCGGGAGTGCGCTCGTCCGCGGTCGTGGACGGCAGCTCGTCACCGAAGATGCGCGCGAGCCGGGCGCGTTCGGCGGGGGTCAAACGACGAGACCCCGCCCGGCGCTCGGCCGGACGGGGTGACTCGGAGGAATCAGGCGATCCCGAGGGATCAGGAGACTGCCCGGCGTCGGTCATTCCGACAGACCGGACAATTCATCGATGACTTTGCTCGCCAGCGGGCCCAGGGTGGCCATGCCGTCCCGGACCGCGGCCCGCGAGCCCGGCAGGTTCACCACCAGCGTGCTGCCCGAGACTCCGGCCAGACCGCGCGACAGGCCCGCGTCCAGCGAACCCGAGGCCAGCCCGGAGGAGCGCAGCGCCTCGCTGATCCCCGGCAGCACCCGGTCCAGCACCTCCTCGGTGGCCTCCGGGGTCACGTCACGCGGTGACATGCCGGTACCGCCGACCGAGATGACCAGATCGACACCGCCGATCACCGCGGTATTGAGCGCATTGCGGATCTCCACCTCGTCGGCCGCCACCGACACCGACGCGTCCACCAGGAACCCGGCCTCGGTGAGTAGCTCGGTGACCAGCGGACCCAGCGAGTCCACGCCGCCATGGGCGGTTCGATCGTCGACGACCACGACAAGAGCACGGCCCGCCACAGCGGCATCGATTTCCATGGTGCTCACCGTAGCGCCCTTGTCCGACAACAGCTCCCATCCCCCATCGGAGGTGACGCGGATCGCCGGTACCGGTTCTCTGCCATTGACACGGTTGCTCATCGTCCGCCCTCCGCGGGTGCCTCGCCGAGGGTGACCTCGACGGTCTTGGGGTTCTTCCCCTGGTCGTCGGTGTAGGTCACCTTGACCTTGTCGCCGGGCCGGTGCGAACGCACGCCGGCGATCAGCGAATTACCCGAATCCACGACCTGGTCATCGATTTTCGTGATGATCGCGTTCTTCGGAATGCCCGCCTTGGCGGCCGGGCCGTCGGGCGACACGTCCATCACCCGCGCGCCGTTCACGTCGTCCTGCGCCCGCACGGTGATGCCGATCTGGGCGTAGGTGGCCTTACCGTTCTTGATCAGCTCATCGGCCACCCGGCGCGCGGTGTCCACCGGAATCGCGAAACCGAGCCCGATCGAGCCGCTCTGCGCACCCGCCGACTCGGCGGTGCCCATGGTGGCGATGGCGGTATTGATGCCGACCAGCTTGCCGTTCATGTCGACCAGCGCGCCACCGGAATTACCCGGGTTGATGGCCGCGTCGGTCTGGATGGCGTCGATGACCGTGCCCTGGGAGCCCGGCTCGCCGCTGGTGGACACCGGACGGTTGAGCGAGGAGACGATGCCGCTGGTCACCGTGCCGGCCAGGCCCAGCGGCGAACCGATCGCCACCACGCCCTCACCGACCTGCAGATTGCCGGACTGACCCAGCTCGATCGGCTTCAGATCCGACTTGCCGGTGACCCGGATGACCGCGATGTCGGAGACCGGATCCGCGCCCACCACCGTGGCGGGAGCGGTGGAGCCGTCGCTGAACGCCACATCCATCTTGGCGTTCGGGCCCGCGCCGCTGACCACGTGATTGTTGGTGAGGATCAGGCCGTCCGAGGACAGAATCACGCCGGATCCCTCGCCCTCGGCCTTCGCCCCCGCGACCCGGATCATGACGACGCTGGGCAGCACCTTCTGCGCCACCGCCTGCACCGAACCCTCCGGCGCGGGCGCCGCCTTGCCCTTGCCCGCGGGCTGATCCAGGGCATTGCTCACCGAGCCGTGGTCGCGGTCGTGGGTGGCCAGCGCGCCCACCGCGCCGCCGATGCCACCGCTGAGCAGGGCCAGCACCACCGCGCCGGCGACCAGCCCGGCCTTGCCGGACCGCTTCGGCCCGGGTGCGCCCGGGTAGGACAGCCCCGGGTCGCCCGGCAGACCGGGCCCGCCCGGACCTCCGGGCATGCCCGGCATCACCTGGGTCGGATGCTGTCCGGTCACATACGCCGGGTGCTGCCCGGTCGCATACGCCGGGTGCTGTCCGGTCGCATACGCCGGGAACGAACCGGTCGGGTACCCGGGCTGCTGCCCCGACCCGAACTGCTGCGAATAGGGCTGTGCCCCACCGAAAGCCGCGCCGTAGGCCGGACCGCCTTGCGGCGCACCGTGACCGGCGCCCGGCAGCACCTGGGTGGCCGGGTCGACGGCACCCGAACCCGGTTGCCCCGCAACGCCGTACGCCGTCCCGCCCGGTCCGCCGAAGGCCGGTGCGGAGCCGGCGGGCGACTGCGGTCCGGGGGCCGCGGGGCCGCCGCTCTGGGCGTAGGAGGCGCCGCCGGAGAAGGACTGGGCCGCACCGAAACCAGGGGCGCCCGGGGCGCTCGGCGCGGGACCGGCGGCCTGGCCCGGGTGCGCCGGTGGCGCGAATCCGCCGGAGGCGGGAGCCGAGCCGGCCGTACCCGGCCCGCGGGGGCCGCGAAGCCGTTGAAGGTCTCGGCGTCGGGGGCGGCCGACCCGGCGGGATCCCGCTGGGGCAGGCCGGACGCCGGGCCGGCGGACCCGGGGGCCGCGCTGTCGGACGCGGCGTGGCCTTCGGGCTCGGGGCCTCGCTGGTTCGAATCCTCGGTCATTTCTCGTTTTCTCCTCGAGTCTCGTCGCCAAGCCTGGCGGGAACGACTGAGAGTGGACTGAGACCGTGCTTGCTTTTCGCCGAGCTTTCCGGGTTCAGTTGTCCGCCTCGGCGGGCAGGGGCGGGGCGGTTTCTCCAGGCAGGACGATACGGATCAACGCGCCCCCTCGGTCGGAACTGTCGATGTTGATGGTGCCACCGTGTTTGGTCACCACCTGTTTGACGATGGCCAAGCCGAGCCCCGAACCGGGCATCGAGCGCGAAGCGGTGGTCCGGTAGAAGCGCTCGAAGACCAGCTCCCGTTCCGCGGGCGGGATGCCCGGCCCGGCGTCGTCGACGGCGAACTCGAGCAGTCCGCGCCCGTTCTCGCGCATGGTGACGAACACCTTCGCGCCCGCCGGGCTCCACTTGGCGGCGTTGTCGAGGACGTTGAGCAGGGCGCGTTCCAGGCCGGGTTCGTCGCCGTAGACGAACCAGGGCCGGAGCTGGACGTCGAAGTCGATTCCGGTGCGCCGCCGCCGGACTCGTTCCAGCGCGCGTTCGGCGATATCGCCGAGGTCGATGCGCTCGTACACGGTCTCGGGGGCGTCCTCGCGGGCCAGGTCGACCAGATCGCCGACCAGCGTGGACAACTCCTCGATCTGGGCCATCACGTCCGAGCGCAGTTCGGCCATGTCCTCGTCCGGGATGCGGGGCGCGCCCGGCCGGGAGGAGGCGATGAGCAGTTCCATATTGGTGCGCAAAGACGTCAGTGGCGTCTTCAGCTCATGGCCGGCGTCGGCCACCAGCCGGCGCTGCCGCTCCCGGGATTCGCCGAGGGCACGCAGCATGGTGTTGAAACTCTCGGTGAGCCGGGCGAGTTCGTCGTCGCCGGTGACCGGAATGGGGGTGAGGTCGTCGGTGCGGGCGATGCGTTCGGTGGCGGCGGTGAGCCGGGCGATGGGCCGCAACCCGGTGCGGCCCACCGTGGTTCCGGCGGCCGCGGCCACGATCACCCCGCAACCGCCGACCACGAACAGCAGCCAGGCCAGCCGGTCGAGCACTTCCTTGGTGGGCTGCAGCCGCTGCGACACCACCAGGGTGGACCCGGAATGCGTACGGCGGGCCAGCACTCGCTGGTCGTCCACGGTGCGCAGGGAGAAGCCGATCTCGCCGCGGGCCACTTGACGTTCCTGCGGGCCGATCGGCGGGATCGTGGTCTGCGGCGGCACGTACTGCGACTGGTCGGCGAAGACCAGGGCCACCCCGACGTCGCTGGAGTACAGCCCCGCGAACACCAGCGACTGGAAGCCGAGGCTGTCGAGGTTGTTGTCGATCATGACCGAGGCGCGGGCCCGCAGTTGCGAATCCACGTCGGCGTACAGCGAACGGGCCACCATGGCGTAGGCGGCGATGGAGGTGAAGGCGACGGCCACGGCCACCACCGAGGCGGCCAGCAGCGTGACCCGCCAGCGCAGTGACACCGAACGGGTCAGTGGCATCGGCGGCCGGAGTCCGTCCGCGTCCGTCTTCGATCCGAGACCGGCGACCACCGTCCGCCGGGGAACGGTTCTACCCACGAGCGCCCTTCCTACGGAGGGGTCTCGCGCAGCACGTAGCCGACGCCGCGGACGGTGTGGATGAGGCGCGGTTCGCCGTCTGCCTCGGTCTTGCGGCGCAGGTAGCCGATGTACACCTCGAGTGCGTTGCCGGAGGTGGGGAAGTCGTAGCCCCACACCTCCTCCAGGATGCGGCTGCGGGTGAGCACCCGGCGCGGGTTGGCCATCAGCATCTCCAGCAGCGAGAACTCGGTGCGGGTGAGGCTGATCGGACGTTCGCCGCGGGTGACCTCGCGGGTGACGGGGTCGAGCGAGAGGTCGGCGAAGGACATCGCCTCCGAGGAGGCGTCGCCCTGGTCGACGGTGGTGCGGCGGAGCAGGGCGCGCAGCCGGGCCAGCAGTTCCTCGAGCGCGAAGGGCTTGGGTAGGTAGTCGTCGGCGCCGGCGTCCAGGCCGGCCACTCGCTCGGACACCGAATCGCGTGCGGTGAGTACCAGAATCGGCAGATCGTCGCCGGTGCTGCGCAGGCGGCGGCACACCTCGAGGCCGTCGAGGCGGGGCATCATGACGTCCAGGACGAGGGCGTCGGGTCGCTGACCGGCGGTCTTCTCCAAGGCGTCCAGACCGTCGACGGCGAGGTCGACGGTGTACCCGTTGAAGGTCAGCGAGCGACGCAGCGATTCACGAACCGCGCGGTCGTCGTCGACTACCAGAATGCGCATGGCAATCAGTCTGCCCACAACGACTGAGAGGTGACTGAGAAGGGCCCCTCCGACACGCCGAGCGGGTGAGGCAGATGACCTGCGTGTTTTGTGGACCCCCAATGCTGAGTGGTTGCAGTGTCACCCTTTTCGACGCGAAAGCCGTTGTGGCAAGCCCGCATTCGGAGGCTTATACATGAGGTCGCCCGAATTGCCGTTACTCAGCTCACGCGGTATGTTGCAGGCCGGAAAAGAAGACCCTTAGTTGGTTCTGCGCGGGCTAGACCCCAAAGCCGTACAACCGCATACGTACCCGGGGGTCAATCGTGAAAGCGGAGGCGACGGAAGCGGGATGGAAGCAGCACCCCGGTCGTGGCAATTCAGCCTGTCCAACTGGCCCGTTACCCGCAAGGTCGGCATCGTGCTGGTGCTCCCGGTGCTCCTCGCCGCGACCTTCGCGGTACTGCGCATCAACAGCGAATTGCAGACCATCTCCAAACTGAGCGCGGCCTCGGAGCAGATGGACGTGCTCCGCCCCACGGTCAAATTCCTCACCAGCACCAACGAACTCGCGGTCGCCGCCATCGTCGGCGGCAACCAGGACGTGGACGCCGACCTCGACGCCGCCACCGCCAAATTCGACCAGGCCCAGGCCGAGCTCGAGACCGCCCTCAAGTCCTCCAACGCCGACCCCGGCGTCGTCAAGGAACTGAGCACCGCCGTCGCGGTGTCGAAGACCATGCGCAACAGCCTGCGCACCAGCTCCCCCCAGACCATCGGCGATCAGGCCGACGAGGTGCAGACCCGGGCGCAGAACGCGCTCGCCGGCGCACCCACCATCGGCGACCTGCGGGTGCAGCAGTCCTTCCTGCAGTTCGGTGCGGCGCTGACCTCCTCGCGCCTGCTCACCCAGGAACGCATCATGCTGGCCGCGCCCGGCGCGGCCGCCAACCCCGCGCTGCGGACCAAGCTGCTCACCGCCATCGGCGCCGAGATCACCATGATCGAGGTGTACCGCGGCATGGCGCCCGACGCCGCCCAGAACGCCAACGTGCTCCGCGACAACGCCGGCGCGCGTGTCGGCATCCTGATGCAGAACGTGCCCGACCCGGGCAACCTGCCCGCCATGCAGGACTCGCTGCGCGCCAGCGCGGACGCCTACAGCAACGAGACCGCCAGCGTCGCGAACTCGATGGACTCCAAGCTGTCCCAGCTGACCACCGAGGCCCGCAACAACGTGCTGCGCGATACCTCGGTCGTGATCGGCATGCTGCTGGCCGGTCTGGCGCTCGCCCTGATCGTGGCGCGCTCGCTGGTCGTCCCGGTCCGCCGCCTGCGGCGAGATGCCCTGCAGGTGGCCCACATCGACCTGCCCCAGGAACTCGAGGTGGTGCGCGCCGGCGGCGCGACCCCGGAGATCTCGCCGGTCGACGTGCACACCACCGAGGAGATCGGGCAGCTGGCCCGAGCCGTCGACGACATCCACTCCCAGGCCCTCCACCTGGCCGCCGAGCAGGCGCGACTGCGCCTGCAGATCGGCAACATGTTCGAAACCCTCTCGCGCCGCAGCCAATCCCTGGTGGAGCAGCAGCTGTCGCTGATCGAGGAACTCGAGCGCGACGAGGACGACTCCGAACGCCTGCAGTCGCTGTTCCGCCTCGACCACCTCGCCACCCGCATGCGCCGCAACGGCGACAACCTGCTGGTGCTGGCCGGAACCGCGCTGCGCCGTGGCCATCTCGCGCCGGTGCCGCTGTCGGACATGCTGTGGTCCTCGGTCTCCCAGGTGGAGGACTACCAGCGCGTCGAGATCGGCACCGTGCCCGACGGCATCGTCGCCGGTGAGCCGGCCGTCGACATCGAGCACCTGCTGGCCGAGCTGATCGACAACGCGCTGCGCTACTCCCCGCCCACCACCCCGGTGGCGGTGTCGGTGGCGCGCGCGGTGGACGGCGGCTACCTGATCGAGATCACCGACCGCGGCCTGGGCATGAACGCCGAGGACCTGCAGGGCATCAACGACCGCCTGGCCTCCGGTGGCGAGGTCAATGTCGAGACCGCCCGCCGGATGGGTCTTTTCGTCGTCGGCCGCCTGGCCAAGCGGCACCACATCACGGTGAGCCTGCGCCGCACCTCGGCCATGGTGCAGCAGCCGGGGATCACCGCCAGCGTGCACCTGCCGGGCAGCCTGGTCTCGCCCGCGCCGGAACGCGTCGGCGACCCGACCGGTCAGTTCCCGGTGGCGTCCGCGCTGCCGATGCCCCCGGCCGCGCTGGCCTCGGGCCCGATCCCGGCCGCCGCCCTGCTCTCCGGTCCGATCCCGGCCGACGCCGGCCAGCTCCCGATGGGACCCGGCCAGATTCCGATGCCCGCCGGCCGATCACCGGTCCGAACCCCGTGGTCAACCCGCCGCGGCTGACGCCGGTACCGAATCTGCCCGAACCCGCCGCGACCACCACCGGACGCTTCGGGACCACCAGTTCGGGTCTGCCGCAGCGCAAGCCGGGCGCCGACACCGGCGAGCACCCGATCGTCCCCGCGTACACCGAACCGCCGCAGCCGCAGGATCGCTTCTCCGACGGTTTCACCGACGCATTCACCGCCGACGACGCCCGCGCCTACGGTGCGAGCGCGGCGCGACCGGAACCGGCCGCGCGCATGAACTTCTGGGGCGAGGCCGGGACTCCCGAAACCCCGGCCGACCCGCACACCACGGTTCCCGACCAGGTCATGGCGCCCGAACCGATGGCGCCGGAACCGGTCACGCACGCTCCGGAACCGATCGCCCCGGCGCCGCAACCGATCGCGCAGCTGCCCCAGCGGGTCGTTCCGCTGCCCGAGCGCGTGGTGCAGATTCCCGAACGCGTGGTGCCGGTCCCCGAGCCGGTCGCGCAGCTGCCCGAACCGACCGCCCCGATCACCCACGGCCGCAACGGCGGCAACGGCTACGGCCAGAACCCGAACGGCCCCGACACCGGCAGCTACTTCGGCAACGGATTCAGCGCCTTCGGTGACAACGACCGTCCCACGGTCCCGGCCGGCGGCGACACCGACGGCGCCATCGACGGCAACGACCACGCCGAGAACGTCATTCACGGCAACGAAGCCGCCCCCGCCGGGACCCGCCCGGCCGCCCCGCAGACCGGCCTGCGTCCGGTCGAGGGCGCTCCGACCCCGATCTATCAGCGCATGGTCTCCGAGTGGCTGGTGGAACCGGCCGACGGACAGCAGACCGGCGCCGCCTGGTCGTCGAGTTCGGACCTCGGCTGGGCCGCGGCCGAAGACGCGGCCAACCCGACCACAACCAGTCGTACCGAAGGCGGCCTGCCGATTCGGCGGCCCGGCGCCCAGCTGGTGCCGGGCGCGGTCGCCCAGGAGGACGACGGTTCCGGCCGCGACCCGGAAGAGATCCGCAACAGCCTCAGCAGGCATCTCAGCGGCGTCCACTCCGGACGGGCCGACTCCCAGTACAACGACGGAGGGCATGCATGACCGACACCCAGAGCACCACGACCGATGAGAATCTGAACTGGCTGGTCACCCGCTTCACCAAGGAAGTGCCGGGTGTCTCGCACGCCGTCCTGGTCTCCGCGGACGGTCTGCTGCAGGCCACCAGCCCGCACCTGCCCTCCGATCGCGGTGAGCAGCTGGCCGCGGTGACCGCCGGTCTGGCCAGCCTGTCCGCCGGCGCCGCACAGCTTTTCGAGGGCGGCAAGGTGATGCAGTCCATCGTGGAGATGCAGCGTGGCTACCTGCTGGTCATGAGTGTCGGCAACGGCTCGCACCTGGCGGTGCTGGCCAACAAGCAGCACGACATCGGCCGCATCGGATACGAGATGGCCCTCCTGGTCGACCGGGTCGGGTCCGTCGTCTCGGCCACCGCCCGCACTGCCTAGATGAGCCGAACATGACGAATCCCCACGGCGGCAACCGGCCACCGACCACCCGAGTTCGCCCCTACGCCTTGACCTCCGGCCGTACCGAGCCGGCGGTGGAGCTACCGCTGGAAGCGGTCGTCGAAACCCTGTCCTACACCGCCCACTTCGACTGGCCCGCCGGCGACGTGCGTACCGAAATCCTGCGGCTGGGCACCGCGCGACTCTCGGTCGCCGAGATCGCGGCGCATCTGGGCCGCCCGCTGGGTATGGTCCGGGTTGTCATCGGCGACCTGGTGGTCGCCGGAACCCTGCGTGTGCATTCGACTTTGAGCGATCAGGCGACCTTCGACGAGCGCCGGTCCCTGATGGAGAGGACCCTGCATGGACTCCGCGCCCTATAACGGCGGAGGCTACCCCGCCGGCCCGCACGGGGGTCCGGCGTATACGACCGGTCAGTTCCCGAACCCGGCCCTGCAGATCCCGCAGCGGCTGGGCGACGAGGCGCGCACCGCGTCGACCAAGATCGTCGTAGCGGGCGGGTTCGGCGCCGGCAAGACCACATTCGTGGGCGCCGTCTCCGAGATCGTGCCGCTGCGCACCGAGGCCATGGTGACCGGCTACTCGGACGGGGTCGACGACCTCGCCGCCACGCCCGGCAAGGAAACCACCACCGTGGCCATGGATTTCGGGCGCATCATCCTGCCCGGCAACCTGGTGCTGTACCTGTTCGGCACACCCGGGCAGCGACGGTTCTGGTTCATGTGGGACGACCTGATCAAGGGCGCCATCGGCGCCGTGGTGCTGGTCGACACCCGCCGCATCGAGGACAGCTTCGCGGCCGTCGACTTCTTCGAGGCCAAGTCGCTGCCGTTCCTGATCGCGGTCAACCGCTTCCCGGACGCGCCGCGCTTTCCGGTCGCCGAACTGCGCGAGGCGCTCAGCGTCCGCGAGGGCGTGCCGATCGTGGACATCGACGCGCGCGACCCGGCCGAGGTACGCCGCTCGCTGGCCGCCGTCACCGAGTACGCGATCGAAAGGCTGATGGCCGCGCAACGCGAAACCGCGCAGCAGGGTTAGCGTTCGCCGATCCGGGTTCGGATGTACGAAGACAGAGGTGTCTGGATGATCTACTTCTCGATGGGCTACTGGGTCCTCGCGCTGGCCGTGATCGTGTCGTTCGCGGGAGCCGCCTGCGGCCTGGCCTGCATCCGGCAGTCCGCCAAGTCGGTGACCCAGAAGTTCCGGATTGTGTGGCTGCTCGTGGCGGCGGTGTCGGTCGGCGGCGCGTCGCGTCGCGATGCCGGTGTTCGTCTCGATGCTCGGCTTCGACGTGCGCGGCACCCAGCTGCGCTACGACAACCTGTCGATCACGCTGTTCTCGGTGCTGTCGGCGATCACGGTGTTCCTGGCGCTGCTCATCACCGGCAAGACGCTGGTCTGGTGGCGGCTGCTGGTCGCGGCGGCCGTGATGGCGTTCGGGTTCGGCGACGTGCACCAGCTGCTGCTGGGCGCCTTGCGGATCCAGGGCACCGTGGACCGCAGCCTGGTGTCCACCGTCGCGGTGTACGTGATCGCGTTCGTGCTCTCGGCGCTCACCCTGTGGTTCAGCCTGTGGGTCGGCTCGGTGCCGATGGTGCTGGCCGGCGCGGTGCTGTACGCGGTCATGGTGACCGGCATGCACTACGCCGGACTGACCGGCCTGCAGGTGCACGTCGACCCGAACGCGCCCGCGCCGCACGGGAACGTGCTGTTCACCTTCTTCGTGCCGTTCTTCATCATCGGCACGCTCTCGCTGGCGATTCCGATCACCGCCATCCTGGTCGCCCCCGACCGGCGCGAGGCGCGGACCCCGAGCCGCACCCCCGAGCCGGCGGACGTGCACAGCACGTCGCTGCAGGCTGCCTCGCAGCACGCCGCGACGCAGCCGGGTGCGCGCCGGCCGGAATCGGTGCTCTGAGCGGACTTACCGCGGGACGTCCCGGGGATCGAGCAGACCGAACAACTCGCCCTGCGGCGCGGCCATGATCGCCATCCGGCCGAACGGGCCGTCGGTGGCCGACATGAGCACCGTCGCCCCCAGCTCCACGGCGCGGGTCAGGCCGGAATCGATGTCCTCGAACTGGAACCAGGTCAGCCAGTAGGCTGGGCCGCGGCGACGCCGTTGACGCTGTCGTCGTTGATGCCGCCGACCGAGCCGGTCCCGCCGGGCGCGGTGAAGGTGGCGTATCGCGTTGTCTCGTCGTCGAATTCGGTGAACGTGAAGTCGAAGACCTCCGCGTAGAAGGACTTGGCGGCCGCGAAATCGCCGGTGTGCAAGTCGTTCCAGACGTACGCGCCGTGCTCGTTGTACACCGCCGCGCCGTCGTGGGCGCGGGCCTCCCACACCGCGAACGCCGCGCCGGAGGCGTCGGCGGCCACGAACATGCGGCCGAATTCCATCACGTCGAAGGCGGGCACCAGCAGCCGGCCGCCCGCCGTGGTCACCTCCTGCGCGCACTTGTCGGCGTCGGTCACCGCGAAATACGTGGTCCACACCGACGGCACCGCGGCATCCGGTTTCGGGCCGATACCGGCCACCGCTTGGCCGTCGCGCAGCGCCATCAGGTATCCCCCGGCGTCCTCCCCGCCGCCTTGAACGTCCCAGCCGAACAGGCCGGCGTAGAACTCGCCGGCCCCGGCCGGATCGTCGACCTGGCAGTCGACCCAGCACGGTGTTCCCGGCGGCCAGGCCCCGTCGCGTACAGGCATCGGTCTTCCTTTTCCGCCTCTCCGCGACTTCAGCGCCCGGCTGAGAGCCGTTGACAGGCATGCATGCGAAGTGGAGTTGAGAGCCAACCCGATTCTGGACGTCCCCGACGAGTTACCCCGATCGCACGAAATCAGTTGTCACGTTGGCCATGGCCGACCAGTCAACCACCGCATTCCACCCAATTCCGCGTGTCCGTCGAATTACAGTGGGAGTCATGCGTTTCGGGCTGGACTACGCCGCAGGTCGGCCCGCGCCGAGTGCCATCACGGCCAACGGCTACGACTTCGTGGTTCGCTATCTGTCCGATGGCGGGCCCAGCTTGCCGGGCAAGTTGCTCACCCCCGCCGAAGCGGATGACCTGCGCGCACACGGGATTTCCATCGTCGCCAACTGGGAGACCACCGCCGCCCGCATGCTCGACGGCTACGGCGCGGGCGTGACCGACCGCGCGCGGCGCTGGCGCAGGTGTTGCGTTGCGGTGGGCGGGCCGATCGGCCCATCTACTTCTCCGCCGATTTCGACGCGACGCCGCAGCAGCAGGTGGCGATCGACGCCTACCTGGACGGCGCGGCCAGTGTCATCGGGCGCTCGAATGTCGGTATCTACGGCGGGTATTGGCCGGTGAGCCGGGCGCTGGACGGCGGGACGGCGACCTGGGCGTGGCAGACGGTGGCCTGGTCCGGCGGCCGGGTCGATCCGCGGATCGCGATCTTTCAGAACGGCGAGCAGGTCACCATCGACGGCGTGGAATGCGACGTGAATCAAACCGACCGAATGGATTTCGGTCAGTGGGATGTAGAAACGGAGGAACCCGACTTGACACCCGAACAGGACGCGGCATTGCGCGACATCCAGATCCAGCTGCGCGGACCCGGCCTCAACGGCTGGCCCCAGCTGGGCACCGATGCCCAGGGTCGCAACCGGACGGTGGTCGACGGGCTGGCGGCGGCGCTCGCGCGGATCGACGAACTGCGCACCGAGATCAGCGATCTGGAGGCCACCACCGCCGAACTGAAGGCGGAGCTGGACCGGGTATCGGGCAAGCAGCACTGGCCGTTCCCGTTCTCGCTCGTCGAGGGTCCGGCCACCGCCTTCGCCGATCAGCTGGCAAAACTGGAGCAGTTGCTGCCGGATGTGCCGCTGCCCGGCTGGGGAACCGGACCGAACGGACATTCCAATAGTCCGGCCGCGAGTGGACAAGCGTCGGCGGGCAGCGTTTCGAAGGCCGTATCCGACAACTGAATTGGGCGATTTGCCGGAATCTCTTCCGTCGGTGACAAGCCCGAAACCGCCTCTGAAGTGGCGATGAGCGGGTTCTTCTGTAATCAGAAGAACCCGCCCTCAAGGCACGAGAATACCGGCACCAGGCCACGAGTTCACAACTTTAGGAAGACTTTTTCGCACCCTCGCGAAAACCACACAGGCGATTCACACCATCGCAACACCCCGGTAGATCCCTGGCGAGACAGCAACTTCAAGGCTAGTGTCTGCCTCGTCCGTTCTCTTGCTCAGTTCCAAACGAAGGAGGCTCCCGTGGCCGTCAACGTGGTACTCGACAAAGCTCTCGACAAGGCCTACGAATCCAAGTCTCTCGACGACATCCTGGCCGCCCCGCCGTCGGCGCTGGCCGGACTCACCGAGAAGCACGACGCCCAGCTGCTCGAGGCGCTCGGTGTGAAGACCATCGCCGATCTCGGCAAGAACAAGTACTTCCGCCTCGCCGCCACCCTGGTGGACCTGGCCGCGAAGGAAGGCTGACCGGAACCGGGGCGACCCCGGACCGGCAGCGGGGAGGTTCGGGGGGCCAAGCCCCCGAACCCCCTCGAAACTCAGAGTTTCCCGAGATCGATCAGCCCGCGTTCGACGGCCCGCAGCAGCCTCCGCGGCACCATCCGCACCACTCCCCCGACCGTGACCGGCACCAGATCCGGCGGGCTCGCCTTCCACTGCGAGCGACGGCTGTGCGTATTCGCGCGCGACATCCTGCGCTTCGGAACGGCCATTATCGGTTCTCCTCACCTGTCGTCGAACTCTGATTGCCCCGCACGCGCGCCTCGCCCGAACGGGGTGTGTCACACGGTTCCTCGTGCTGGTCGCCGAACGGGTCGGACCACAGCGCGACCCGCTCCGGCGCGAAACGCAGCTGCCGCAATTCGTCCTCGTCCACCAGCGCCCAGTGCAGCGCCGCGCGGATCTCGTCGGGATCGGCGTCGGCGACCAGGATGACCAGCGAGGTGTGACGGTCGCCGAACTGCTCGTGCCAGCGCAGCGAGGCCAGCGCGCGGCGCTCCGGATCCACTTCCGCCAACTCGCGGGATGTCATGGCCGCCAGCCACTTACCGGCGCCGCCGACCCGCAGCCCACCGCCCGCCGATTCCAGCCACACCACCTCGTCGGACTGGGTGGCCAGCCAGGCCCGGCCGCGCGCGCTCACCACGCCGTCCAGCAGCACATCGATGGCCGAATGCAGTCGATCGGGGTGAAAGGGGCGGTCGGTGGCGAATTCCACCAGTGCCACGCCGGAATCCGATTCCAGCGGGGGCGCACCGGCCAGCAGCGAGGCGTGGGGGTCGAACCCGGCGCCGCGGCGCGCGTCCGCGGGCACCCGGCGCAGCAGCCAGGTCAGGTCGTCGACATCCAGCGTGGCGGGATCGGCCACCCAGCTGATGGGCGAGCGCGGGGCCAGCCGCACCAGTACGGCATTGGTGCGCTCGCGGTCCACCAGATCGGCTCCGGCATCGAAAACCAGCAGGGCATCGGCGAATTCGGCCTGGCCGACGGCCAGCTGGGCCACGGTGCGCTCGTCCTCGGCGGTGGCGCGGCCGCGCTCGGCGAGGGTCTCGTCGCCGGTGGCGTCGGCCAGCCAGTCACGGGCATCGATACAGGTGAGCACGGAATCGATGCGCACATCGCGGCCGGCCGGGCCGTCGGCACGATCGGCCACACCGGTCACCGTCACATCGTTGACGGCCTGGCACACCGCTTCCGCCTCGAAGGCCGGATCCAGTGCGAGCACGATGCGCCGCACCGAATCACGGGCGGCCAGCAGGCACAGGTAGGGCAGCAGGTCGGCGCGCAGGGTGCAGGAAACGCAGCCGTGCGCGAGTTCCAGCACGGTGACGGTCTCGCGTCCGTCGAGGCGGACCGTCCGGCGCACCACGCCCTCGCGCAGCTCGCTCAGGTCGTGCCGCACCACGACGGTGCCGGGCTTCTCACTCAGCAGGCGGGCCGCCTGTTCGACGCCGTCGGCCGCGCGTCCGGGGAGCCCCGCGAGGACGAGCACGGGCTTGCGTTGGGACGCCACCGGTCCCCCTTTCGACAATGATTTTCAATTACCGAGGAGTGACGGTACCTTGGAATACGTTCGTTGTCGAAAACGGTTGTCATAACCATTGAACCCCGGAAGGGAGTGCCCATGTCGGCCATCTGCCAGGTCACCGGCCGCAAGCCGGGCTTCGGCAAGTCCGTATCGCACTCGCACAAGCGGACCAACCGGCGCTGGGACCCCAACATCCAGCGCAAGACCTACTACCTGCCCAGCGAAGGCCGGCGCATCACGCTGACCGTCTCCACCAAGGGGATCAAGACCATCGACCGCGACGGCATCGAAGCGGTCGTCACCCGGCTGCGCGCCCGCGGCCAGAAGATCTGAAAGGCAACAGATGGCCTCCAAATCCACCGACATCCGGCCCGTCATCAAACTGAAGTCCACCGCCGGAACCGGATACACCTACGTCACCCGCAAGAACAAGCGCAACGATCCCGATCGCATGGTCCTGAGGAAATACGACCCGGTCGTCCGCCGGCACGTCGACTTCCGCGAGGACCGCTGACATGGCGAAGAAGTCCAAGATCGCCAAGAACGAACAGCGCAAACTGATCGTGGCCCGCTGGGCCGAACGGCGCGCAGAACTCAAGGAGATCATCCGCAAACCGACCAGCGGCGACGCGGAGCGGGCGGCCGCACAGACCGCCTTACAGCGGCTGCCGCGCGACGCCAGTCCGGTACGATTGCGCAATCGGGACGCCGCGGACGGACGCCCACGCGGCCATCTCCGCAAGTTCGGTCTCTCGCGTGTGCGCGTTCGCGCGATGGCCCATCGAGGAGAGCTGCCCGGTGTGCACAAATCGAGTTGGTAAGCATCCACGATTCGTGAGTGAGGAACGCTGACATGGCAGTGAAGCGAGCACCGTCGAAGAAGACGCGGGCCGAGCAAGCCCGCCGCCCGAAGAAGAACCCCCTCATCGCGGCCGGTGTCGAGACCGTCGACTACAAGGATGTGAACCTGCTCCGCACGTTCATCTCCGACCGCGGCAAGATCCGCAGCCGCCGCGTCACCGGGCTCACCCCGCAACAGCAGCGTCAGGTCGCCGTCGCCGTCAAGAACGCGCGCGAAATGGCGCTGCTGCCCTTCACCAGCCGGTAGTTGTCGGCGCGGTAGGACGAAAACGCAAGAGGCTCCGATGCTTTCGCATCGGAGCCTCTGCTGTTGTCTCGAAAACCTGCGCGGCGCCGCGATTTACGGGATGGTCAGGACCTGACCGGGGTTGATGGCGTCCGGGTTGTCGATACCGGAGGCGTTGGCGATCTCCTGGTAGCGGTTGCCGTCGCCGTAGAAGCGCTCGGCGATGGCCCACAGGGTGTCACCCGGCTCGACGGTGTAGGTCTGGGCGGCCGGCGGCGGCGGGGGCACGTCCTCGACCGCGGCGGCCTGGGTCTGGACCGGCTCCGGAGCGGGCAGCGGGTTGTCGGTGTTGGTGCCCGACGACCACAGCGAGCCGCCGTCGGAGCCGTACAGCACGACATTGCGGTCGGCCTGGACGACCAGACGGTCCGCGCTCTTGCCATTGGTCTCGGTGGACCAGGCGGCGCCATCCTCCTTGTAGAGGACGAAGTTGCCGTCATCCTGCAGGGTCGCCTTCACGACGCCCTGACCGTTGGTGCCGGAAGCCCATTCGACCTTGCCGCTCGGGTCGGACAGCACCAGGTTGCCATCATCTTGCAGAGTCAGGGTGTAAGCGCCGCCTTGCAGCGACTGACCACGACCGAGTTCTTCGCCAACCTTCAACGAGTCGCCCACGGTGCGTCCTTTCGGGAGGGGGGAACATGAGATAAGACGATGTCGCGGAACTGCATTCGCACATCTGGTGACGACAGTACCGAGTCCGCCCCCGTCACCGCATCGTTACGCGCCGGTTCTGCGAAGATTTCGGCGTGTCTTCGCCAGAAATTCGCCAGCGGGACGTAACCGGTGCTCCGAACCAGGGGCACGATCGCGGGACATTAGGGTGTCAGCCATGTACGGGACACGGGGACGCCGCCTGATCGCTGCCGCCGCAGCCACGCTGATCGGGCTCACCATCACCGCCTGCGGGAACTCCGACAACGGCGGCGGATCGACGACCAGCACCGGCGCGACCAGCACCACCGCCACACCCACCGAAGCTCAAAACGGACAAACGGGACGGGCTTTCACCGCCGACCCGAGCATCGTCAGCCCGCACGGCATTCCGTTCGACAGCTGGACCCGCATCGCCCCCGACAAGATCGCCGTCAACTTCCAGACCGGCTCCCCCGAATGCTACGGCGTGGACGCGAGCGTCACCGAGACCTCGACCACCGTCACCGTCGACCTGAAATCGGGCACCAGACCCGACGCGGTCGGCAAGATGTGCACCATGATCGCCGTCTTCGGCAACCTCGAGATACCGCTGAAATCCCCACTCGGCGACCGGAAAGTTTTGAGCGCCAACTGATCCCGGATACGCGACAGGGCCCGGACCGCCATGCGATCCGGGCCCTGTCCCGATTACCTGATACCGCTACCGCGGCGCCGCTCAGTGCGCGAAGTGCCGAGACCCGGTGAGGTACAAGGTGACTCCGGCCTCACGGCACAGCTCGATGGTGTCCTTGTCGCGGATCGAACCACCCGGGTGCACGATGGCGCGCACGCCCGCGGCGACCAGGATCTGCGGCCCGTCCGAGAACGGGAAGAACGCGTCGGACGCGGCCACCGCGCCCTTGGCGCGCTCACCGGCCCGCTCCACCGCCAGCTTGCAGGAATCGACCCGGTTCACCTGGCCCATACCGACACCCACGGCCGCACCCTCGTCGGCCAGCAGGATCGCGTTGGACTTCACGGCACGGCAAGCGCGCCAAGCGAATTCGAGATCGCGCAGGGTGGCCTCGTCGGCGGCCTCACCGGCGGCCAGGGTCCAGTTCGCCGCGCTGTCGCCCTCGGCGTCGAGGATGTCGCGGTCCTGCAGCAGCACGCCGCCGCTGACCGGACGCAGCTCCGCACCCTTGCGCTGGGCCGGCTCGGCCACCAGCACACGCACGTTCTTCTTGCGCGCCAGCACCTCGACCGCGCCGTCGGCGTAGGACGGGGCCACGATGACCTCGGTGAAGATCTCGGCGACCTGCTCGGCCATCTCGACCGAGACCTCACGGTTGGCCGCGATCACGCCGCCGTACGCGGAGACCGGGTCGGTGGCGTGCGCCTTGCGGTGCGCCTCGGCGATATCCGCGCCCACCGCGATGCCGCACGGGTTGGCGTGCTTGATGACCGCCACGGCCGGGGCGTCGAAGTCGTAGGCGGCGCGCCAGGCGGCGTCGGCGTCGGTGTAGTTGTTGTACGACATCTCCTTGCCGTGCAACTGCTTCGCCTGCGCCAGCCCCTGCGGGCCACCCTGATTGGTGTACAGCGCCGCGGCCTGATGCGGGTTCTCGCCGTAACGCAGCACGTCCTCGCGCTGCCAGGTGCCGCCGATCCACTCCGGGAACTGCTGCGCGGCATCGGATTCCGGCGCCACGGCCGGAACCGCGACACTGGTCATCCAGCTGGCGACGGCCACATCGTAGGTGGCGGTGTGCTGGAAAGCCTTGGCGGCCAGGGCGGTCCGCTCGGCGAGGGTGAAACCACCCTGCTGCACGGCGGCGATCGCCTCGGCGTAGTCACCGGTGTTGACGACCACGGCCACCGACGGGTGGTTCTTGGCGGCGGCGCGCACCATGGACGGGCCGCCGATGTCGATCTGCTCGACGCACTCGTCGACGCTCGCGCCCGACGCCACGGTCTGGGTGAACGGGTACAAGTTCACCACCACGAGCTGGAAGGCCTCGACACCCAGCTCGACGAGCTGGTCGACGTGCTCTTCCTTGCGGGTGTCGGCCAGGATACCGGCGTGCACGCGCGGGTGCAGCGTCTTGACCCGGCCGTCCAGGGTCTCCGGGAAACCGGTCAGGTCTTCGACTTTGGTGACCGGGATGCCGGCGTCGGCGATCTTGCCGGCGGTCGAACCGGTGGAGACCAGCTCCACGCCCGCCTGGTGCAGACCGGTGGCCAGTTCGATCAGACCGGTCTTGTCGTAGACGCTTACGAGGGCCCGCTTGATCGGCTTGCGTTCACTCACCGGAGAACTCGCTCATCTGGGATAACTGCCTTTCGTCCATCGGAGACAATGCCTCGGGTAGCGACGGCGGCGACGGTCTCCGCCAGCAGCCGGCGCTCCACGACCTTGATGCGCTCGTGCAGGGTCGCCTCGTCGTCATCGGGCAGCACGGTGACCGCCTCCTGCGCCAGGATCGGCCCGGTATCGATGCCCGAATCGACCAGGTGCACGGTCGAACCGGTCACCCGCACGCCGTACGCGAGCGCGTCCCGCACCCCGTGCGCCCCCGGGAACGCGGGCAGCAACGCGGGATGGGTGTTGATGATGCGACCGCCGAAACGGTCCATGAACGCGGGACCCAGAATCTTCATGAAACCCGCCGACACCACCAGATCGGGTTCGAAGGCGGCCACGATCTCGGTCAACGCCAGATCCCACTCGGCGCGATCGGCGAACTCACCCAGCGCGACCTTGAACGACGACACGTCGAAGGCCTCGGCATGCTCGGTGGCGGCGCAATCGCGATCCACCCCGACGGCGACCACCTGCGCCGGATAACCCGGCTGCCGGGTCGCTTCCAGCAGAGAACGCAGCAGAGACCCGGTGCCGGAGGCGAGCACCACGACGGACGCGGGTGCGGTCGGCGGCAACATCGGGGCGGGCGTGGACGTCAGCGCACTACTCCCTGTCGATCGGAGCGGGAAGGGGACAGCGGGAAACTATCCGCCGCCAACAGCCTAACGACCGTGCCCCCGCTACTTGTCCGGCAGGTCTCCCTCTACCACTTCGGCGTCGACGATGTCGGGGTTGTCGACGGATTTCACACCGGCCACGGGCTCGTCGCCGTCCTGGTCGTCGACCAGTTCCGCGACCAGGGCGCCGTCGAGGTCCTCGTCGTCGTACCAGCCGCTGTCGGCGTGCGGCTCGTCGGCGGCGGGGTCCTCGTCGTCGAGTTCGTCGTCGTGGTCGTCGTACTCGTCGTCGTAGTCATCGTCGTCGTACTCGTCGTCCGCGTAGTCGTAGCCGTCGTCCGCGTAGTCCTCGTACTCGTACTCGTCGTCCTCGTAGTCGTCGTAGGCGACAGCGGGCACCGCGGCCGGGCCGCCGAACCGGCGCGCGCCCAGCATGCCGACATAGCCGGCGACCGCGAGCCAGACGAACACCAGCACCGCGCCCAGCACGGTCGGCGCGATCCGGCCGAAGGTGCCGAGCTCGCCCCCGGCGACAGCGCCGAGCAGCGCCATCGCGACGGCCGCGACGCCGGCGGCGGTCAGCGTCGCCCAGGGCGCGGTGGCCCGATCATGGGAGGAGCGACCGCATTCCAGGCCCGACAGCACACCGATCGCGGCGGGCACCAGCAGCAGCGCCAGCCACCACAACGCCACCGGGCCCGCGGGCACCGCGGCCGCCACCGGCACCGCGGGCACCGGCGCGCCCTCGATCCCGAACAGGCTCAACGAGCCCGGGCCGATCTCGACCTGGCCGCCCACCAGCACGCTCACCCCGTCGACCACGACGTTCGGCAGGTAGGCCAGCGACAGGACGCTCAAACCCAGTGCGCCGGAGATGCTTCCGGCGGCGGCGTGATAGGTGTCGCCGATCCGGGACCAGTGCAGCAGGAACGACACCACGGTCACCAGGGCCGAAGCCGCCAGCAGCCGGCCCACCGCCCGCGCACCGGCCCGGGCCCCGGGAACCACCCAGTCCGGCAGCGGAATCGGCAGTAGGTCGGCGAACTCGCGCCAACGCCGCGACCCGATACCCGCCACCGCCGCCAGCAGATTCAGCCAGGCCACCCAGGCGAACGCGGCGAGCGTGTCCGGCGGCTGCAGCGGCACCAGGGCCGCCGCGTCCTCGGCCACGGCCAGGCAGACCGCGGTGATCAGCAGCGGGCCGCCCACGGCGGCGCCGGCCACCCAGCCCAGATCGTTGATCTCGCAGTCGGAGTCGGCGGCCTGCGCGCTGTCGCGGGCCACCAGCCACAGCATCAGCAGGGTCGGCAGCAGCGGCCACAGCCCGATCCCGGTCTTGCCGATCACCAGCGGAACCTGATGCACCGCAAGCCAGCTCGCCGCGATCGCACCGGACGACCCGCCCGTGCCGCCACCCGCCGCGAACAGGGTGGCGTACACCAGGATGAAGATGATCAGCAGCGTGATGGCCGACGCCCGGGCCGCGACCAGCATCAGGACCCGTGCGAATTCCGGCGTCAGCGAGCCGAATCCACCGCCGCCGCCCCCGCCCCGCGGCCGCGGCGGCGACCGTCGCGGCGCCCGCAGATCGGGGTCGCTCAGGCGAGCCAGGGCAGTTCTCGGGGCACTCATGGACAACCAGCGTGGCAGCATCTCGGAAACCGTAGGGTCAGGCGCGCCGGGCGGCCGGCGCGCGAGCAAAGAGAACGGCCCCCGGTCAGATACCGGAGGCCGCCCTGTGACGCGAAAGGACTACTTGTCGTCCTGGCCCGGACGGAAGGCACGGGTGGCGTCCGCCGCCGGATCCGCCGCCTGCTCACCGCCGAACGGCTGCGCCGGACGCTGCGCCTGACCACCGAAATGCTGGGTGGCGTCGGCACTGCCGGCCGGCTGCTGCGGCGCGCCGTACGGCGACTGCTGGCCGAAACCCGGCTGCTGCGGCTGCTGACCGTAGGACGGCTGCTGCTGGCCGTAGGTCGGCTGCGAACCGGTGCCGTACCCCGCGGGCTGCTGACCGTACCCGGCCGGCTGACCGTAGGACGGCTGCTGACCGTAGGACGGCTGCGCGGGCTGCGGCGCGCTCGGCTGACCGAACGACTGCGGCGGCTGCTGACCGTAACCGCCCTGCTGACCGAACGACGGCTGCTGGTACTGCCCGCCGGTCGTGCTGAACGGCTGCTGACCGTAACCGCCCTGCGGCGCGGCCGGTTTCGGCTCCGGCGCCTTCACGATGCCGGCCTCGAACAGCAGCGCCAGCACGGCCACCACGGCCTGCACGAACGACAGGAACAGGATCACCCAGCCGCCCCACTTCAGCGTCATGCTGTCGCCGAGGTTGAACGAGCCGAACAGGATGCCCAGGAACGCGCCGAGCGAAGCCGCCGCCACCAGACCGGTATTGCCACTCTGCTTGGGCAGCAGGGACAGACCCGCCACCAGGCCCGCGATCAGCAGGATGGTCACCAGCGCCGCGGAACCCGCGCTCTCGAACAGGCTGAAGGTGGTGTCACCGCCGACCCGGGTGTTGCCGATCTCGACGGCCTTGGTGCCGACATAGGGCGCGAAGCCCAGCAGGAAGTTGATGACGCCGAGCGCCGCGACGCCCACGGTGAGGAAGAAAGGCAGTCCCTTGCCCGCGACGGGCGAGGTCCCCGAACCGGCTGCGGGAGCGCCCGCGCCGAATCCGGATCCGGAGGAAGGCGTCGGCTGGGGCGCGTTGTATCCCGAGCCCCCGGTCGGGTAAGCCATGTCGTCGTCTCCTATCGAGTCGTTCACGAACCTCCACCGACGCTACTGCACCGAACGGCCGGTGGCAGCATCTACCACCACCCGTGCCTTTACCGCAATAGCTGAATCGGCGCAGGATCCGGCCGCTTTACCCGCCGGTCCCGGCCCGCAAACACCCGCCGCGCGACTGATTGCTCACATTCCTGTGAATCACGAAGGCCGCCTGTCGAATTCGACAGGCGGCCTTCGTTGTCAGCGGATCGGGCGGGCAGCACCCACCCACATCCTCGCCCTGTGCCCCGCTGTCGTCGGACAGCGGGGCACGAGAACATCAAGCGCTGATGCTTGCCTTCTCCAGGATCTCGCGCGCCAGGGCGGCGGTCTCGGACGGGGTCTTCCCGACCTTCACGCCCGCGGCCTCGAGGGCGTCCTTCTTGGCCTGGGCGGTACCGGCGGAGCCGGAGACGATGGCGCCGGCGTGGCCCATGGTCTTGCCCTCCGGCGCGGTGAAGCCCGCGACGTAGCCGACGACCGGCTTGGTGACGTTGGCCTGGATGTAGGCCGCCGCGCGCTCCTCGGCGTCGCCGCCGATCTCGCCGATCATGACGATGAGCTTGGTCTCGGGGTCCTTCTCGAACGCCTCGATGGCGTCGATGTGGGTGGTGCCGATGACCGGGTCGCCGCCGATGCCGATGGCGGTGGAGAAACCGAAGTCCCGCAGCTCGTACATCATCTGGTAGGTCAGGGTGCCCGACTTGGAGACCAGGCCGATCGGGCCCTTGCCCGCGATGTTGGCCGGGGTGATGCCGACCAGCGACTCACCCGGGGTGATGATGCCGGGGCAGTTCGGGCCGATGATGCGGGTCTTGTTGCCCTTGTCGACGTTGTAGGCCCACGCGTAGGCGGAGTCCTGCACCGGGATGCCCTCGGTGATGACCACGAGCAGCGGGATCTCCGCGTCGATGGCCTCGATGATGGCGTCCTTCGAGAAGGCCGGCGGCACGAAGGCGATCGAGGTGTCGGCCCCGGTCTTCTCCATAGCCTCGGCGACGGTCGCGAAGACCGGCAGCTCGATGTCGTTGCCGTCCTTGTCGACGTGCTTGACGGTGGTGCCGGCCTTGCGGGCGTTCACGCCGCCGACGACCTGGGTGCCCGCCTTCAGCATCAGCGCGGTGTGCTTGGTGCCCTCGCCGCCGGTGATGCCCTGGACGATGACCTTGTTGTCCTTGTTCAGGAAGATAGACATGTGGGTTCGTGTCCTTACTTGGCGGCGGCCAGTTCGGCGGCCTTGTCGGCGCCTTCGTCCATGGTCTGAGCGAGAGTCACCAGCGGGTGGTTGAAGTCGGCGAGGATCTTGCGGCCCTCTTCGACCTTGTTGCCGTCCAGACGGACGACCAGCGGCTTGTTGGCCTCGTCACCCAGGGTGTTGAGCGCGCCGACGATGCCGTTCGCGACCGCGTCACACGCGGTGATGCCACCGAAGACGTTCACGAACACGGACTTGACCTGCGCGTCGTTCAGGATGACGTCGAGACCGGCGGCCATGACGGCAGCCGAGGCGCCGCCACCGATGTCGAGGAAGTTGGCGGGCTTCACGCCACCGTGGTTCTCGCCGGCGTAGGCGACGACGTCGAGGGTCGACATGACCAGACCCGCGCCGTTGCCGATGATGCCGACCTCACCGTCGAGCTTGACGTAGTTGAGGTCGTTCTCCTTGGCCTTGAGCTCGAGCGGATCGGTGGCGTCGATGTCCGCGAACTCGGCGTGGTCGGCGTGGCGGAACTCGGCGTTCTCGTCCAGGGTGACCTTGCCGTCGAGGGCCAGGATCTCGTTGTCGGGGGTGCGAACCAGCGGGTTCACCTCGACCAGGGTCGCGTCTTCCTTGATGAAGACCTCCCACAGCGCCTGAATGGTCACCGCGGCCGCGTCCAGGATGTCGGCGGGCAGGTGGCCCTGCTCGGCGATGGAACGGGCGAACGCCAGGTCGACACCCTTGACGGCGTCGACGGCGACCTTGGCCAGACGGTCCGGCTTGGTGGCAGCCACTTCCTCGATCTCCATGCCGCCCTCGACCGAGCACATGGCCAGGTAGGTGCGGTTGGAACGGTCGAGCAGGAAGGAGATGTAGTACTCCGAGGCGATGTCCTTGGCCTCGGCAACCAGGATCTTCTTGGTGACGTGGCCCTTGATGTCCAGGCCCAGGATGTTGTTGGCGTGGGTGAAGGCGTCATCCGGGGTCGCGGCGTACTTCACGCCACCGGCCTTGCCGCGGCCACCGACTTTGACCTGCGACTTGATCATCACCGGCTTGCCGAGTTCGGTCGCGATCGCACGCGCGTCCTCGGCGGAGTCCGTGACGCGGCCCTCCGACGAAGGCACTCCGTGCTTCACGAAGAGTTCCTTCGCCTGATATTCGAAGAGATCCATGTACTCACCGTCTCGTCTGCGTTGTTGTGACAACGTCTTGGTTGGCGGCCCGTCGTCGACCCCTCGGCGACTGTTTGCAGGTCGCGCGGGAGGGTCAGCGGGTCGGCTCGGACTCTAATCAGTCACACGGAGCGAAAATCAGCCGCATACAGCCTAAGTGGCGCAGGTCACGGTACTGTCTCCACGCTCGTAAAACCCCTCGTCAATGCTACTGGCGGGTAGCTTGTTGGCCCGGCGCCAGGTGGGGCCAGCGAATCCCGGAGAGTGACACTGGCTACTACGCAGCGTCGTCGACAAACCTCACTCGGTTACCCGGAGCACAGTGAGCGCATTCCGGCGTCACACGTGATCAATGTCACAGCAGTGTGTCGAACGGGGTTCATCGCTTGCTGAGCCGCAATCGTTTCGTTACCGTCGTTGCGTTCGATGTCACAACCCGGTCACGGACAGGAGGACGGCAGGCTTTGAGCGACGGCTCGTTCCCTTCGCAGCACCGGCCCCGCCGCGGCCATCGCTATCGCGAGGACGCGGATAACCCCGGCGGCGCAACGACATTCGATTCCCCGAACACCACCGGCACGGTCGCCCACGGCGACTGGGACGCCACCCAGGCGTGGAACGGCGGCTCCCGCTGGGAGCAGCCCGCCCAGCAGTGGGAGCAGCAGACCCAGTGGGATCCACAGGCGCAGTGGCAGTCCGACGCCGACTGGAACGGCGCCCAGCAGTGGGGTGAACCCCAGCAGCAGTGGGGCGAGTCCCCGCAGTGGCAGGCCGAACCGGCCGACTGGCAGCCCGAGCCGAACTGGGACTACAACGCCCAGACCACGGTGAACGGCTGGGCCGCACCGAATCCGAGCGATTGGGCCACGCAGTCGCGGACCAACTGGGATGCGAGCGCGGACCCCACCCCCTCCGACGAATACCGACCGGTCTACACATTCAAGACCGCGTCCGGCGAGAAGCTCCAGTTCTCCGGTGACGGCGCCCGCGTCGATCACGGTGCGCTCGACGACTATTCGGACGACGAGCCACGCCCGACCCGCTCCGCCGGCAAGCGCCGCGCCGGCGGCTCGCACCGCCTACCCGCCCCGCCCTCCGCGCTCAAAGGCCGTGCGGCCGTGGTTGCGGTCGCGGCCGGTGCGGTCGTGGCGGCCGGACAGGCCACCGTCGAAGCCGCGAGCCACGACACCAGCAATGTCGACTACCAGGCCGCCAACCAGGTCAAGGAAGTCGCGGCCACCTCGGTGGTCGGCGACGGCGCGCCCGGCGCCCCGCAGGTCCTGAACCCGAACGCACCGGCGAACCTGGATCAGTTCAACGACATTCTGGCCAAGGGCAAGCAGTTCGCCGCCGACATGGCCAACCAGGAGGCGTCGAAGTACCGGCCGCTGTGGACCAAGTTCACCGCCGCGGGCACCTTCACCTCCGGCTTCGGCATCCGCTGGGGCGTCGCGCACCAGGGTGTGGACATCGCCGCCCCGATCGGCACCCCGATCTACGCGGTCGCCGACGGCACCGTGCTCGAGGCCGGTCCCGCTTCGGGTTTCGGCATGTGGGTCCGCCTGCTGCACGACGACGGCACGGTCACCATCTACGGCCACATCGACACCGCGACGGTCTCCCAGGGCCAGCGCGTGCTGGCCGGCGATCAGATCGCCACGGTCGGCAACCGCGGCTTCTCCACCGGCCCGCACTGCCACTTCGAGGTCTGGCTGAACGGCGTCGACAAGATCGACCCGCTGCCCTGGCTCGCCTCCCGCGGCATCTCCCTGGGCCCCGAGCGGGACTGACCCGCAAGCGAACCCGATCCGAAAGGCGCGTCCCCCGGGACGCGCCTTTCGGCGTTCCGGCAGGTTTCCGCCGTGACCGGGCGTCAGAACCGGTGATGCGGCTGCCACCGCCATGACCCGTCGCGGCGGGTGGTGCCCCTTGGCGTCCAGTACCGCCCGTGTCCGACAGGATCCACCCCGCCCGGCCCCGTTGCTCGCCTTCCAGCAGCTGGGCCCGCTCCGGGGCCGCCAGGGCCACGCAATGGGACTGACCGAGCGCGAGGTCGATGTGCCGAATCTGCCGGTGTGCGGCCGCACCAACCGGGAGATCGGCGCGGCGCTGTCCATCACGCCGTTCGAGAGCGCCGGGCCAGCGGCAGGAAGCATCCGTTCACCACGGAGTCGGACCTGCTCTGTTCGGGCCGGCAGGCGGGCCGCGCCGAGGGGTGAGCCGCGGTCAGCGCGGCGGCCGGGGGCTCATCGGCGGTTCGTGCGGTACCAGCGGATCAGCGCGTCGGTCGAGGAGGTCCGCTTGCGGGGCGGGCGCTTCCGCGGCGGTGAGCAGCGGGGCCAGCTCCAGCGCCTGCTGCTTGCCCAGCTCGACGCCCCACTGGTCGAAGCTGTCGATGCCCCAGATCGCGCCCTCGGTGAAGACCTGGTGTTCGTAGAGCGCGATCAGCTGGCCGAGCACCGACGGGGTGAGCTGGGGCGCGAGGATGGCCGTGGAGGGGCGGTTGCCGGGCATCACCTTGTGCGGCACCAGGTTCGGGGCGGTGCCCTCGGCGGCGATCTCCTCGGCGGTCTTGCCGAAGGCCAGCACCTTGGTCTGCGCGAACAGGTTGCTCATCAGGATGTCGTGCATGCTGCCGGTGCCGTCCATGGTGGGCAGATCGTCGGTGGGACGGGCGAATCCGATGAAGTCGGCGGGCACCAGCCGGGTGCCCTGGTGCAGCAGCTGGTAGAAGGCGTGCTGGCCGTTGGTGCCGGGCTCGCCCCAGAAGATCTCGCCGGTGGAGGTGGTGACCGGGGTGCCGTCGGCGCGTACGGATTTGCCGTTGGACTCCATGGTCAGCTGCTGCAGGTAGGCCGGGAAGCGGGCCAGGTCGTTGGCGTAGGGCAGCACGGCGCGGGACTGCGCGCCGAAGAAGTTCGAGTACCAGACGCCGAGCAGGCCGAGCAGGACCGGCGCGTTCTCGGCGAGCGGCGCCTGCCTGAAATGCTCGTCCACCGTGTGCATTCCGGCCAGGAACTCCGCGAACCGTTCCTTGCCGATGACTGCCATGACCGAGAGCCCGATGGCCGAGTCCACCGAGTAGCGGCCGCCGACCCAGTCCCAGAAGCCGAACATGTGGGCGGTGTCGATGCCGAACTCGGACACCCGCTGCGCGTGCGTGGACACCGCGACGAAGTGCTTGGCGACCGCGGCCTCGCCGAGCGCGGCCACCAGCCAGCGGCGGGCCGCGGTGGCGTTGGTGAGCGTCTCCAGGGTGGAGAAGGTCTTGGAGGCGACGATGAACAGCGTGGTGGCCGGGTCCAGGCCGTCGAGCTTCGAAACCAGGTCCGCCGGATCGACATTGGAGACGAAGCGGGCGGCGATGCCGGCGTCGGCGTAGTGCCGCAGCGCCAGGTACACCATGGCCGGGCCGAGGTCGGAGCCGCCGATGCCGATGTTCACCACGGTGGTGATGCGTTCGCCGGTCGCGCCGCGCCACTTCCCGGAGCGCACGTCGTCGGTGAACGCGCCCATCCGCTCGAGCACGTCCTGCACCTCGGGGACGACGTCCTCGCCGTCCATGTCGATGTGCCCGCCGGCGGGTACCCGCAGCGCCACGTGCCCGACCGCGCGGTCCTCGGAGGTGTTGATCCGGTCGCCCGCGAACATGGCGTCACGGCGTCGCTCCACCCCGGCCGTCTCCGCCAATTCGACCAGCAGATCCAGGGTTTCGCGGGTCACCCGGTGTTTGGAGTAGTCGATATGCAGGTCACCGACCCGCACGATCAGCTCCCGGCCGCGCTCGGGATCCTCGGCGAAGAACTCGCGCAGGTGCCGCGACGCCAGAGAGGAGTGGTGATCGTGCAGTTTCCGCCAGACCGCCGACGCGGTGATGTCGCTGCTCACTCCCGGGAGGTTACAACGTCCACATTGCGACTCGCAGGTAACAGCGGCTAATCCCGGGGGTTCGCGCAGCGCGGAGTGAAATTCGAAGGCGAGGCATAGGCTGGCGGACATGGTGTCTGAGACTGAGCTCCTGTCGTCAATCCCCACGCAGCTCTGGATCGGCGGGCCGGTGGACGCCACCGGCGGCGCGACGTTCCCGGTCCACGATCCGGCGACCGGCGAGGTCATCGCTCAGGTCGCCGACGCGACCCCCGAGGACGCCATGCGCGCGCTCGACGCGGCCGCCGCCGTGCAGGCCGAGTGGGCCGCGACCCCGGCCCGGCAGCGCGGGGAGATCCTGCGCGCGGTCTTCGAGGCGATCACCGCGCGGGCCGAGGAATTCGCGCTGTTGATGACCCTGGAAATGGGTAAAGCCCTGCCGGAGAGCCGCAATGAGGTGCGCTACGGCGCGGAGTTCTTCCGCTGGTTCTCGGAGGAGGCGGTGCGGGTGCACGGCCGCTACCAGCCCGCCCCGGGCGGGGTCGGGCGAATCCTGGTGCACAAGCAGCCGGTCGGGCCGTGCCTGGCCATCACGCCGTGGAACTTCCCGCTGGCCATGGGAACTCGCAAGATCGGCCCGGCGCTGGCGGCCGGGTGCACGATGATCGTGAAGCCCGCGGGCGAGACCCCGCTGACCATGCTGCTGCTGGCTCAGCTGTGCAGTGCGGCCGGGCTGCCCGACGGCGTGCTGTCGGTGATCACCACCTCGCGTTCGGGCGCGGTCACCGCGCCGCTGTTGAACGATCCGCGGCTGCGCAAGCTGACCTTCACCGGGTCCACCCCGGTCGGCAAGAAGCTGGTCGAGCAGTCCGCGCACGGTCTGCTGCGCACCTCGATGGAGTTGGGCGGCAACGCGCCCTTCGTGGTCTTCGACGACGCCGATCTGGATGCCGCCGTGCAGGGCGCGGTGCTGGCGAAGCTGCGCAACGGCGGGGAGGCGTGCACCGCGGCCAACCGTTTCCACGTCCAGAATTCGGTTCGCCAGGAATTCACCGACAAGCTGGTGGCGGCCATGGCCGAGTATCGGCTGGGCAATGGCGTGGACCCGGATACCACGCTGGGCCCGCTGATCAACGAGAACCAGCTCGACACCGTGAGCGATCTGGTGGACGACGCGGTGGCGGCGGGCGCGCAGGTGAAGCTGGGCGGCAAGGCGCCGGGCGGCGCGGGCTGGTTCTATCCGGCCACCGTGCTCACCGAGGTCCCCGCGCACGCTCGCATCCTGCGTGAGGAGGTGTTCGGACCGGTCGCCCCGATCGTAGGTTTCGATACCGAGGCCGAGGGCCTGGCCGCCGCCAACAACACCGAATTCGGCCTGGTCGCATACGTTTACACGCGGAGTCTGGACCGGGCGTTGCGGGTGGCCGAGGGTTTGGAGACCGGCATGGTCGGTGTGAATCGCGGCGTCATCTCCGACCCGGCCGCGCCCTTCGGCGGCGTGAAGGAATCCGGTTTCGGCCGGGAGGGCGGCTACGAGGGCATCGAGGAGTACCTCGACACGAAGTACATCGCCCTGCCCTAGGAATGAAAGAACCGCCCCGGGGTCGAAACACCCGGGGCGGCCTGGGGCTGCTGCATCCGTGGCTCCGCATGCAGCGTGGCTCGGTGTGGTGGCCGCGCGGAACGGCACCGCTCGTTGTATCGGATCGAGCGGTGCTCGTCGTTAACAGGGAAGGGTCAGTGGCCCAGTCGGCCGCGGCCCAGGCGCAGCAGGAGCATGGCGAGGGTGTGGCCTTCCTGGCCGAGCTCGCTGAAGCGTTCGAGTACCTTCATCTCGCGGGAGTGGACGAGCTTGGGCCCGCCGTTCGCCATTCGGGTCCGTCCGATGATGCGCGAGACCTCGGTGCGGCGCTTGATGGCGGCGAGGATCTCGGCGTCCAGCTTGTCGATTTCCAAACGCAGCTTGTCGATCTCTGCCTCGGTGGGCAGGGCGGAGTCCGAGCCGGTGGCAGACTCGGAATGTCCCGTCGTCGAGATGCTCATACTTTCAACTCCTCGTGGTCCAGAACGTCGATCGGTGGGTGGACCCAACCTGTTACCGATCGGTTCTTCACCAAGAATCAGACCTGTCGGCCACACATTGTCCCCCCTGGCAAGAATTGGTCTCCCCGGGATGGGGCTCAGGTGCGGTGCGTGTCGGTGCTCAAGTGCAATGCGTCACCTTCGACCCGGTCATGGGACGAGTCTGCCACGGCGAGGTACCTGAGCAAAACGGGTACGTTTGTGAATCTCCTGAGTTTCCTCCTGTCACTCGGTTCACCGGAAATTCGCCGGACCGGCACTAATCGGACACCTGTGCGATCCGGCCCAGCGGCTGTCGGTGCGCGCCGGTAGCGTGGATGGGCGATGAATACGACGGTGGCAAAGGGCGAGCAGAAGACCGAGCAGGCGCGGCGAGACGGAGCGTTGCTCGAGGGTTTGAATCCACAACAGCGCGCCGCGGTGATGCACACCGGCACCCCGCTGCTGATCGTGGCGGGAGCCGGTTCGGGCAAGACCGCGGTCCTGACCCGTCGTATCGCCTATCTGCTGGACGCGCGCGGCGTGCGGCCCAGCGAGATCCTGGCCATCACCTTCACCAACAAGGCCGCCGCCGAGATGCGGGAACGCGTCGCGGGGCTGGTCGGCCCGCGCGCGGCGGGCATGTGGGTGTCCACCTTCCACTCCAGCTGCGTGCGAATCCTGCGTACTCAGGCGTCGCTGTTGCAGGGGATGAACTCCAACTTCTCCATCTACGACGCCGACGACTCGCGCCGGCTGCTGGGCATGATCCTGCGCGATTTCGAGATCGACGCGAAGAAGTATTCGCCGCGCCTGCTGTCCACCGCCATCTCGAATCTCAAGAACGAGCTCGTCGACGCCGCGCAGGCCGCGGCCGACGCCGACACCGAGGACAGCGAGCTGCCACGGATCGTGGCCCGGGTGTACGGCGAGTACCAGCGGCGGCTGCGCGCGGCCAACGCCTTCGACTTCGACGATCTGATCGGCGAGACGGTGTCGGTGCTGCAACGGCATCCGCAGGTGGCCGAGTACTACCGGCGGCGCTTCCGGCACGTGCTGGTCGACGAGTACCAGGACACCAACCACGCGCAGTACACGCTGGTGCGCGAGCTGGTGGGCCACCACCGGGGCGGGGTGTGGGGCGATGACCCCGACACCGGCTCGGAGCACCGGGTGCCGCCCTCGGAGTTGTGCGTGGTGGGTGACGCGGATCAGTCGATCTACGCCTTCCGCGGCGCCACCATCCGCAATATCGAGGAGTTCGAGCGCGACTTCCCGGACGCGGAAACCATTCTGCTGGAACAGAACTACCGCTCCACCCAGCACATTCTGACCGCGGCCAACGCGGTCATCGCCCGCAACGAGGGCCGCCGCGACAAGAAGCTGTGGACCGATCAGGGCGACGGCGATCTCATCGTCGGCTATGTGGCCGACAACGAGCACGACGAGGCCTCGTTCGTGGCCCGCGAGATCGACCGGCTGGTCGATCAGGGCGACGCGAACTACGCGGATGTGGCGGTCTTCTACCGCACCAACAACAATTCGCGCGCGCTGGAAGAGATCTTCATCCGGATGGGACTGCCCTACAAGGTGGTCGGCGGCGTGCGCTTCTACGAGCGCAAGGAAGTCCGCGACATCGTGGCCTACCTGCGGGTGCTGGAGAATCCGGACGACGCGGTGAGCCTGCGCCGGGTGCTCAACACCCCGCGCCGCGGCATCGGCGATCGCGCGGAGGCGTGCGTGGCCGTGCACGCCGAGCAGCGGAACATCGGTTTCGCGCAGGCGCTGCGGGACGCCGCAGCGGGCAAGGTGGCGTTGCTGAATTCCCGTTCGCAGAAGGCGATTTCGGGTTTCCTGGAGCTGCTGGAGGAGATCCGGGCGGCCGGGGCGCAGGCCGATATGGACTTCCCCGACGTGGGTTCGATCGTCGAGGCGGTGCTGGATCGCACCGGATACCGGGCCGAGCTGGAGGCCTCCGACGATCCGCAGGACGGCGCGCGGCTGGACAACCTCAACGAATTGGTGAGCGTCGCACGGGAATTCAGTTCCGAGGCGCGCAACAATGTGGAGGCCGCGCGGGACGAGGGCCTGGTGCCCGAGCAGGCCGAGGGCGAGCCGGAGCCGGGTTCGCTGGCGGCGTTCCTGGAGCGCGTCTCCCTGGTGGCCGATGCCGATCAGATTCCCGAAGAGGGTTCCGGTGTGGTCACCATGATGACCCTGCACACCGCCAAGGGCCTGGAGTTCCCGGTGGTGTTCGTGACCGGTTGGGAGGACGGCCAGTTCCCGCACATGCGCGCGCTGGGCGATCCCGCCGAACTGCAGGAGGAGCGCCGGCTGGCCTACGTCGGCATCACTCGCGCCCGCAAGCGCCTGTACCTGACCCGCGCGGTGGTCCGCTCGGGTTGGGGGCAGCCGGTGTCGAATCCGGAATCCCGCTTCCTGCAGGAGATTCCGGGCCATCTGATGGATTGGCAGCGGTTGGAGCCCGCGCCGTCGCAGACCTCTCGCGGGTTCCGCCGGCGCGGCGAGGACGATGGCCTGGAACGGGATTGGACCCGCGGCGACGGCTGGTCGGACACCCGCCCCGGTCTGCGGGACCGTGGTGAGCGGCGTCCGGCCCCCGCCGCGGCCGGGGCCAAGCGCAACAACAGCGGTCTGGTGCTCGCGGTGGGCGATCGCGTCAACGACGACAAGTACGGACTGGGCCGGGTCATCGCGCGCGGAGGGTTTCGGTGCACTGGCCACGGTCACCATCGATTTCGGCACCGCGGGCAAGATCCGGCTGATCCCGTCCTACAGCCGGACCCTGACCAAGCTCTAGCCGGTGTGGCGGCTGAGGACGTCGTAGGCGCGGACGGCGTCCTCGGGGAAGACCAGGATCCGGAAGTGGTCCTTCAGGTTTCGCCACCGGTGGATGCGCGCCGGGCCGAGGGTGGCGCGCACCCCGTGGGTGTGCAGTAGTTGCCGCACGGCCCGCGCGGACTGCATGTCGTAGGCGGTGGCGGCGGCCACCAGCAGCCCGTATTCCCCGTCGTCGGCGCGTGTCCGGAGTTTCATCCTCGACTCCCGTTGTCCTGCTTCGCTTTCAGCACCATCAGCTGCGCGCGTTCCTCATGATGACGCACGGCGGTGAGGGCCGCGCGCTCGGCGGCCGGATCCGCCGCCAGGAACCCGCCGGCGCCGGGTTTGCCCGCGGCCCCGAGCTTGCTCATCTTCTTCGGAACCGGCGCACCCTGGTATTCGGCGGCCCCCAGCGACTGATGCACCTCGATGTATTCGCCGTGCGGCAGCCGTTTGACGATCCCGGTCTCGATCCCGTGTTCCAGCACCGCCGGTCACTGCGCTGCAGCCCGAGACAGAACCGGTAGGCGACGGTGTAGGCCAGCGGCGGCACCAGCAGCAGGGCGATCCGGAAGAACCAGGTGGTCGCGTTGAGCGAGACCGAGAACTTCAGGGCGATGATGTCATTCACGCAGGCGAAGGTGAGTACCAGGTAGAAGGCGATGGCCATGGCCCCGATTCCGGTGCGCACCGGCACGTCTCGGGGCCGCTGCAGCAGATTGTGGTGCGCGGTGTCGCCGGTGAGCCGCTTCTCGATCCACGGGTAGAGCGGGATCACCGCCAGCACCAGGCCCATCACCACGGCCACCCAGAACGCGGCGGGAATGGTGTAGCCGCCCAGGTAGATCTCCCAGGGTGGCATGAGCCGGGCCAGGCCGTCGGTCCACATCATGTAGAAGTCGGGCTGGGAGCCGGCCGACACCTGGGCGGGGTTGTAGGGCCCCAGGTTCCAGATCGGGTTGATCTGGAACAGGCCGCCCAGGAGCGCGACGGTGGCGAGGGTGAAGGCGAAGAACGCGCCCTGGTCCAGGGAGAACACCGGAACGATGCGCGCTCCCACCACGTTTCGCTCGGTGCGGGCGGGTCCGGGGAACTGGGTGTGCTTCTGGTACCAGACCAGGGCGATGTGCGCGCCGATCAGCGCCAGCATGATGCCGGGGAACAGCAGCACGTGGGTGATGTAGAGGCGCGGGATCAGTACGGTGCCGGGGAATTCGCCGCCGAACAGGAAGAAGTGGGTCCAGGTGCCGATGACCGGGACGGCCATGGTGATGCCGCCCAGGGGTGAGCGCAGGCCGGTGCCGGAGAGCAGGTCGTCGGGCAGCGAGTAGCCGAAGTAGCCCTCGAACATGGCCAGGATCAACAGGATCGCGCCGATCACCCAGGTGGCTTCGCGGGGTTTGCGGAAGGCTCCGGTGAAGAACACCCGGAACAGGTGGATGATCATCGACGCCGCGAACAGCAGGGCCGCCCAGTGGTGGACCTGCCGGACGAACAGTCCGCCGCGCACGTCGAAGGAGATGTCGAGGACGCTGCGGTAGGCGGCGGACATGCGGACGCCGCGCAGCGGCTGGTACACGCCGTTGTAGGTGACCTCGGTCATGGAGGGTTCGAAGTACAGGGTCAGGTAGACGCCGGACAGCAGCAGGATGATGAAGCTGTAGAGCGCGATCTCCCCGAGCAGGAACGACCAGTGCGTCGGGAACACCTTGTTGATGGAGCGTTTCAGGCCCGCGGCGAGGTGATACCGCTGGTCGGCGGCATCGGCGCGGTTCGCGGTGGCGGTCATGACCATGAGACGCCGGCGGGCCCGGAAACGTGACATCCGATTACGACAGGTTGTCGTAGATCACAGTCGCCCGGTTGCCCCGGGCGGCGACTACCGCGGCAGCAGGTTCGACAGGGCTTCGTCGAGGGTCGGGTAGCGGAAGCGGAACCCGTTGTGCCGCAGCACTTCCGAGGTGGCGTGTCGTCCGGTCAGGCCGAGCGCCGCGTCGGTGCGCAGCAGCACCGCGCCGACGGTCAGGGCGGCCGCGGGGGTGGGCGGCGACCACGGGCGGCGCAGTTGCCGGCGCAGGGTGGCCATCAGTTCCTTGTTGCGTACGGGGAAGTCGGTGGCCGCGACCACCACGCCGTTGGGCAGCGCGACCCGCGGGTCCAGGCCCAGGCCCGCGCGCACGATGGCCAGCCAGTCCTCGAAGTGGATCCAGCTGAACCACTGTCGGCCGTTGCCGACGCTGCCGCCCAGTCCCGCCTTGGTCAGCTGGGCCAGGCGTTTCAGCGCGGGGGCGTCCGGGTCCAGGACGATCGAAGTGCGCAGGACGATCCGATGCGTGGCGTTGGCCCCGTCGAAGGCGGCCTCCCAGGGCGCGGCCACGCCGGTCATCTGCGGCAGGCCGGGTTCGGGCAGCGGGGTGCCCTCGACGCAGCGGATCTCCCCCGCATCGGCCCAGATGGCGGTGGTGCTCGCCTGGATCCAGTAGTCGATCGACCGGTCCAGCGTCTTCGACGCCTCCACCAGCGCCCGGGTCGAATCCACCCGGCTGCGGCGCAATTCGGCGATATTGCCGGCGGTGGGGCGGCAGTCGACGAGCTTGCCCGCGAGGTTGATGACCGCGGTGCGGCCCGGGTTGCGCAGCGCGTCGGCCCACGCGCCGACGCCGCGGCCGTCCCATTCGTATTGCGGGTAGGGCAGTTCCGGCACCGTGCGCCGGGTGAGGATGACAACCCGCTGCCCGCGGCAGGCGAGGTCGGCGGCCAGGATGCGGCCCAGTGCGCCGGTGCCGCCGGCGATCACGATGGTGAGCGCGTCCTCGGCGGGGCGCAGTCCGGCCAGTTGCGCCAGGCGTGTGAAGCAGGTGTGGGCGTCGGTCTCGAGCAGGTCGCCGACGACCTTGCGCATGACTGCGGCCGACGGGCCGCTGAACGTGAGCTGCTGGCTGAGTTCGGTGCCGCCGTCGCGCGGGGTCAGCACCCAGCGCATCCGCATGGTCCCCGCGGGTTCGGGCTGTTCGAGGGTGATCTCGCGATCGGGTACGAAGGTCGAGAGCACGAACGGTTTCGCGAGCCTGTCGTGCACGGCCCCGGTGACCCGCCCGCGCGGCAGGTAGTCACCGCCGACGCCCGCGGCGGGCGCGCCGTGCAGGGTCAGCGCGGCGACAGCGGGATTCCATTCCGGCAGGCGAGCCGGATCCCCGAGCACGGTCCACAGCTGCTGCGGCGGCAGGGCGATCCACTGGCTGTACGTCGTTGTACGAGGCATGCTTAGACGCTATTACCGCTGTGCCCCGGCCGGAAGCGTGGCCTTGGTCGCAGCCCGCGCGTCGCGTCGCTGCCAGCTTTCCACAGGCAGGTGAGGTAGCGGCCTAGGCTCGGGCTATGAGCGATCCGATCTGGCCCCGTGGCGTGTCGGCTCCGGCGGCGCGGGCCCTCGCCGCCGCCGGGTATCGCAGTCTGGAGCAGCTGGCCGGGGTGCGGGAGCGCGAGCTGCTGGCCTTGCACGGTATGGGTCCGAAGGCGATTCGGGTGTTGCGTGAGGCCCTGGTCGCCCAGGGCCTCGACTTCGGCTGATCCGGGTCAGGCGACGTAGGCGCGCTGGATGATGGCCTCGACGTCCACGCCGGCGGGCAGGGTGCCGAAGGCGATCCCCCAGTCACCGCCGAACCTGGTCTGGCAGAAGGCGTCCGCGACGGCAGGGTGGCCGTGCCGCACCAGTTGCGCGCCCTGCAGCACCAGCGCCATCAGTTCCACCACGCGGCGGGCGCGGTACTCGATGTCGGCGAAGTCGGTGAGCTCCTTGCCGATTCGGTCGATGGCTTCGTCGAGGTGGCGGTTGCCGCCGCGCGCGAGGTTCACCTCGTTGAAGAAGGCTTCGACGGTCTCGGGCTGACGTCCCATGGCGCGCAACGCGTCCAGCGCCGCCACATTGCCCGAGCCTTCCCAGATGGACATGAGCGGGGCTTCGCGGTACAGCCGCGGCATGCCGGATTCCTCGGCGTATCCGTTGCCGCCGAAGCATTCCAGCGCTTCGGCCGCGTGCGCGGGGGCGCGCTTGCACACCCAGTACTTGGTGACCGCGAGCGCGATGCGGCGCAGCGCCGCCTCGGCGGGGTCGCTGTCGGCGCGGTCGGTGGCGCCGGCCAGGCGCATCATGACGGTGGTGGCGGCGTCGGACTCGATCACCAGGTCGGCCAGCACGTTTCGCATCGCGGGCTGGTCGACGAGCTTCTTGCCGAACACTTCCCGGTGGCGGGCGTGGTGGGTGGCGAACACGACCCCGGCGCGCATGCCGGTGGCCGAACCGATCACGCAGTCCAGGCGGGTCATGTTGACCATTTCGATGATGGTCTTCACGCCCGCGCCCTCCGCGCCGACCAGCCAGCCGATGGCGTTCTCGTACTCCAGTTCCGAGGAGGCGTTGGACTTGTTGCCCAGCTTGTCCTTGAGTCGCTGGATGCGCAGCGCGTTGAGTGTGCCGTCGGGCAGCACTCGGGGCAGCATGAAGCAGGACAGTCCGCCCGGCGCCTGGGCGAGGGTCAGGAACATGTCGCCCATGGGGTGCGAGGTGAACCATTTGTGGCCGACGATGCGGTAGGTGCCGTCGGGCAGCGGGGTGGCGGTGGTGGTGTTGGCGCGGACGTCGGAGCCGCCCTGCTTCTCGGTCATGGACATGCCCGCGATGAGTCCGGCCTTGGTGGACGGTTCGCGCAGGCCGAAGTCGTAGACGCGGGAGGCGAGCAGCGGCTCGTAGGTGGCGGCGAGTTCGGGATTGTGGCGCAGGGCGGGCACGACCGCGTAGGTCATGGAGATCGGGCACATGTGTCCGGCGTCGGCGATGCCCCAGGTGTAGAACTTGGCGGCGCGGGCGGTGTGCGCGCCGGGACGGTCGTCCTGCCAGGGCGCGCCGTGCAGCCCGTGCGTCACCGCGACGTCCATCAGGTTGTGCCAGTACGGGTGGAATTCCACCTCGTCGATGCGGTGGCCGTAGCGGTCGTGGGTGTGCAGGACGGGCGGGTACTCGTTGGCGACGCGGCCCCACTCCTGGGCTTCCGTCCCGCCCGCGAGGATGCCCAGTTCCCGCACTTCGGCTTCGGCCCAGCCCGCGCCTTCCCGGTGCAGGCTCTCGATCAGCGCGGGATTGCGGGAGTTGTCGAACGGGGCGATCGGCGGCACCTGGTTGAAGACGTCGTGCGTGTGCATTGCGGGTGACTCCTATTCGTGGGGGACGCCGAGGCTTTCGGGGGGAACGCCGAGGGCGCGCAGGGCGAAGGCGACCAGTTCCGGCAGCACCGATTCGCTCTGGAGTTGTTCGGACAGCGGGCCGACCAGCACTTCGCCGATGGCCCCGACCAGCGCGGTGGCGGAGGTGCGCGGATCCTGCGGCGGCAGTTGACCATCGGCGATGCCGTCGGCGATCGCGGACACGTAGGTTTCGGCGAAGGCCCGGCGGAAGCGCAGGCGTTCGGCGTCGACGACGGTGTCCACGGGTTCGGCGAGCAGCACGTAGGCGAGCTTGGGGTTCTTGAGGGCGCGGCCGGCGAAGGTCTCGACGGCGGCGGTGACCCGGTCCGGCGCGGTACGGCCCGCCCCCGCCGCCCCGGCCGCGCGAACCGCGTCGACCTCGCGGGTGACGACTTCGCGGAAGACGGCGGTGACGAGTTCGGCCTTGCCGCTGAAGTTCTTGTAGACGGTGCCGGTGGCGACCCCGGCCTCGGCGGCGACCGCGGCCATGGACAGTCCGGTGAAGCCGTCGCGGGACAGCACGGTCATGGCGGCGCGCACGATCGACCCGGATTGAGCATCCAGACGTGCCTGGACAGCGGGTGTTCTCCGGTAGGCCATACAAGAAGTGAACCACCGATTCATTTCTTGACGCAACCCCCGGTTTACGGCGTAACGTCGAGCTCGTGACAGTACGAGTGGAGCGCAACGGCCCCGTCTACACCGTGATCCTGCACCGCCCGGGAGCCCGCAACGCGGTCGACGGACCCACCGCGAAAGCCCTCGCCGACGCCTTCCGCGACTTCGACGCCGACCCCACCGCCGCGGTCGCCGTGCTGTGGGGCGACGGCGGCACCTTCTGCGCCGGCGCCGACCTCAAGGCGCTGGGCACCGAACGCTCCAACCAGGTCACCGAGGACGGCGACGGCCCCATGGGACCGACCCGGATGAAGCTGTCCAAGCCCGTCATCGCCGCCGTCTCCGGCTACGCGGTCGCGGGCGGCATCGAGCTGGCGCTGTGGTGCGATCTGCGAATCGCGGAGCAGGACAGCACCTTCGGCGTCTTCTGCCGTCGCTGGGGCGTGCCACTCATCGACGGCGGCACGGTGCGGCTGCCGCGCGTCATCGGCGAGGGCCGCGCCATGGATCTGATCCTCACCGGCCGCGCGGTCGGCGCCACCGAGGCGTTGCAGATCGGCCTGGTGAACCGGGTGGTGCCGAACGGCGAATCCCGGCGTGCCGCCGAGGAACTCGCGCTCGAACTGGCGGCGCTGCCGCAGACCTGCCTGCGCTCGGACCGGATGTCGGTGCTGGAGCAGGACGGTCTCGCGGAGCCCGAGGCGATCGCCAACGAACTGCGGCACGGCATGAAGGCGCTGACGGACGGGGCCCTGGATGGTGCGCAGCGTTTCGCGGCGGGTGCGGGCCGGCACGGCAGCAGCGCCTAGCGCACCGGACGAGGGTGGGCGCGGGACAGCGATCGGCGACGACCTGGACGGTCGCGCCGGTGAGGTCGACGGCGCTCGGTACGGGCGGCAGCATCGCTCGGCACGGACGGGCAACGTGAGGTGCGCGGAACCCCCGTATACGCCCGGCAGCGCGCTGCCGGACCGATCGGTACGCTAGCCGTTCGATGAATCGGCTGAGCGTGCTGGACGAGATCTTCCTGCGGTCGCATCGGGGCCTCGGAACCCCGATCGTCCTGCAGGGACTCTGGCGTACCGCCGAACCGGTGCATCCGGCCCTGCTGTGGCGGGTACACCGGGATCTGCGCACCGGGCCGCTCGGCCGCCGGGTGGTGCGCTCGCGGGTGCCCGGGGCGCGCCCGCGCTGGCAGCCCAACGAGTCCGCGTACCCGTTCGCCATGACGACCGATCCGATTCCGGCCGCCACGATGCTGGACTGGGCCGACCGCCAAGGCGACGACCTGAACCCGGAGACCGGGCCCGGCTGGCGGCTCTCGGCGGCGCGGCTCGACGACGGCGGCTGCGTGGTCGCGCTGACCTGCTCGCACGCCCTGGCCGACGGCCGCGCGCTGACCTTGGCCATCGACAACGCGCTGTCCGGCATCCCGCTCGCGGCGCCCGTGGCGGGACATTCGGATTGGGCCGACGCGCGCAGCATGTGGGCGACGGTGCTGGGCGGGACCGCCCGCGCGCTGCGCCGCGGCATCCCGGAGCGTCCGGCGCCGGTCGCGCATCGAAAGACGGTCGCGGGCAATGCGAAATCGAAGCGGCCGGCGGTTGCGGCCAGCCGCGCGACCGCCTTCCAGATTCCGGCCCGCGACTGGAATCGCGTCGCGGTCGCGCACCAGGGCACCGCCAACAGCCTGTTCGTGCACCTGATCGCGAAGATGTTGTGGGCCAGTGGATTCACCGCCGACACCATCGCGGCCAGCCTGCCCGTCGACACCCGCGACGAACCGCGTGTGGACAACGACATGTCGATGACCGAGATCGCCATCGCCCGCGACGACACCCCGGCGTCGCTGCGGCGCAAGGCCCGCGCGGCATACGAGCACCGCATGACCAGTCCCGGCGGCATCCCCGAGGAACTGCTCCAGGTCGTGCCCGACCGGTTGGCGTATCGGCTGGCCAAGGGCGCGGGCGAGCGGGACATCCTGTGCTCCAATATCGGAAACCTCCCGGAGTCCCTGCTGGCGCTGGGGCCGCACGCCTGCACCGGGGTGGCGGCGCGCGCCATCCATCCGGGATTGCGGCTCGACGCGCTGCCGCGCACCCGGCTGTCCGGGTATCTGACCCGCATCGCCGACACCTACACGCTGTCGCTGGTCGGCCTCGACCCGGACGCGGTCCCGACCTCGGCCGCGCTCACGGCGCTGGCCGAGGCGGAACTGTCCGCGCTGGGCCTGCCGCACGCCCGGTGGTGACCGCCGCTCAGGTCAGGGCGGGAATCCGAACCCCTTGCCAGGCCATGCGTTTGGCACCCTCCGGATCGAATTCGACGCGACCGGGCGAATCCATGATCATGGTGGCCCGCTGCTCCTCGGTGTAGGCGGGCCAGTTCGGCAGCGGGCTTCCGGTGCGCGCGAAGGCCAGCCAGTTGTCCTGGAACTGGCGTGACACCGCACGGAATCCGCGATGCCCGCCCAGCGCCGTCATGGCCCGGCCGATGACCGAGTCGACCGCGCCGAACACCGGGACCAGATCCAGGGCGTGGGTCGCGCCGAAGCCGCTCAATTGCAGTGCGCGCGGGGCGAAGTCGTAGCGGTAGGCGTAGGTCGGCGCGAACCGGCTGTGCGCCTCCATGACTCGGACCGAGGGCCGCCAGAAGGTGAAGTCGCCGCCCATCCGGACGGTGGCCTTCCGGCCGGGGAAGCCGGGATAGGCTGCGGCGAGCCGGGATTCGACGGCGGCACCGTATTCGCTGAGCCGCTCGTGCAGGCGTTCCTCCGAGGTCGGCATGGCGCGGCCCAGTTTGGTGAAGATGGGGCCCTCGCCGTCGGCGTCCAGGGTCTGGTCGACGTGGTGCAGCAGCCAGCGCATGCGGTCGGGGGTGGTGGGCAGGGTGTCGTCGAGGCGCACGAACAGGGTGGCCTCGTCGCGGTTGGTGCCCAGGATCAGCGGCACCCGGTGCGCGGTGCCGTTGACGAACGCGGCGACCGGCGCGACGGGCAGGAAGTCGCCGTCCACCGTCGGGGCCACCGGGAACAGGCCCGGCTGTTCGCGCATGACGCGGGCCAGCGCGTGGTCGACGCCCTTGCGAATGTCGTTGGCGGGGGCCGTGCTCAGCGCCTGCGCCGCGTCCGCGGGGTCGATGCCCATCCGGTCGAGGCAGCGGCGGGCGAACAGGCGGGCCTCGGCCTGGCTGGTTGCCCAGTCCGCGGGCGCGCTCTGCGCGATGCCGCGATGGAACAGCCCGGCCGCTGCGGGTGTGGCCATCAGCGACAGCACCGCGTGCGCGCCGGCCGATTCGCCGAAGATGGTGACATTGTTCGGGTCGCCGCCGAAGGCCGCGATATTGCGCTGCACCCATTCCAGGGCCGCGACCTGGTCGCGCAGTCCCAGGTTGGAATCGAATTGCCGGTCGGGCGTGGAGTATTCGCCGAAGTCGACGTAGCCGAACGCGCCGAGCCGGTAGTTGACCGACACCACGACGACGTCGCCGCGCGCCGCCAGCCGCGCCCCGGAATACAGGCGCAGGGCGGAGGTTCCGACCATGTAGCCGCCGCCGTGGATGAACACCATCACCGGCCGTGGCGCGGCCGAGGTCGTATTCGGCGCGGCCACATTCAGGGTGAGGCAGTCCTCCCCCGTCGGCTGCACCTGTCGCGGTCCGAGCCGGGCGCCTTCACGCTGTTGCATTGCGGCGTAACCGAATTCGGTCGCCTCGCGCACTCCGCTCCACGGCTGGACCGGTTGCGGCGCGCGAAAACGCCACTCCCCGACCGGAGCCGCCGCGAAGGGAATGGACCGCCAGCGCGAAACGCGGCGGCCACGGATTCCGCGAACCACCCCGTCCGCGGTCGTGATGTCTGTCGTTGCCACCATTGAAAAAGGGTAAACCGAACTCGGGGGACCTCCCAGGGCCTTGCCGGCCCCGAATCCCACGGGCACCAGGCCTTGCCCCTCGGCCGATTCCCTTACACCGCGTGCCCAACTCGGTCCGGCCGGCCGCTCCGGCACGCCGGTCCCGACCTGGGCCGGACACAGATTCGGGGACGCTCGGTGTGGGCGGCCCCGGCCTGCGGGTGCTGGGGTTGCTACTGCAGATAGCCCTCGACCTGGCGGGGGGAACTGGGCTGGGCCTCGTCGGGGTTGCGGCCCTGGTCGAGGCGGGCGCGGCGCTGACGGAGCAGGTCCCAGCACTGGTCGAGTTGGACCTCGATATCGGCTAGCTGGCGGCGTTCGGCCTCCGGGTCGAGTTCGCCGCCGGTGGTCTGGGCGCGCAGCTCGTGCTCACGATCCACGAGTTCCTTGATACGCGCGTGGATGTCCTTTTCGGTCATGCGGTCCACTGTACGACCCGGGCCAGCGCGGACCCGGCCAACCGGACCGCGCCGGGCAGGTCCGCAGCAGGTAGGGCGGCGTATCCGAGGGCGATGCCGAAGGTGCGCCGGGGGCCGACGTGGTGGCGGATCAGCCCGTCCAGGTAGACGCCGTTCGCGCGGGCGGCGGCGATCGCGCGATCCTCCTGGTCCGCGGTCGCGAGCGGGACGAAGACGTGCGAGCCCGCGTCGTCGCCGCGCACCTCCAGGCCGTGGCGGCCCAGCTCGGCCAGCACCAGGGCGCGCCGGGCGGGCATGTCGCGGCGTAGGCGGCGCAGATGCCGGGCCAGGTCGCCGTTGCGGGCCAGTTCGGCGACCACCTGCTGCCCGGCGGGCGCCGGGCTGGTGCCGGTGAGTTCGCGATACGCGAGCACGGCCTCGGCGACGGCCGGATCCGCCACCAGCCAGCCGATCCCGAGCGTGGGGGTGAGGATCTTGCTGGTGGTGCCCAGGTGCACGACCCGGTCCGGAGCGAGGGTGGCCAGCAGCGGCAAAGGCGAGGTGTCGTAACGCAATTCGCCGTCGTAGTCGTCCTCGATCACGAGTGCGCCGGTGCGCCGCGCGAACTCGACCAGCTCGACCCGCCGGGCGGCGGGCATGCGCGCGCCGATCGGAAACTGGTGCGCGGGCGTGCAATACACCATGCGGGCGGACTCGGGCAGCAGGTCCACCCGCAGTCCCTCGGCGTCGACCGGCACCGGCACCAGCCGCGCGCCCGCCGCCCGGAACGCTCCGGCCGCCCGTTGATATCCGGGGTCCTCGATCGCCACCACGCCGCCGGGGCGCAGCAGCGATGCCGCCAGTTCGCCTGCCGCGGCGCTGGTTCCGGCGGTGGCGAGCACCGCGGTCCCGCTGCCCGCGCCCAATCCCCGATGCCGCAGCAGATGCTCCACGACGGCTTCCCGGTACGCCGCCTCCCCGCGCCGGTCCCGGCGGATCAGGGGCTGGCGGTCGGAGGCGGCCCGCCAGGCGCGCCGCCAGGCGGCGGGGTCGATGGTCTCGATGGACGGCGCGCCCGAGCCCAGGTCCAGTAGTCCCGCGAGCGGGTCGACCCGTTGCGGCCCGGCGGTCTGCGCGTCCAGCGGTGGCGGTGTGGCGGTCAGGTAGGTGCCCGACCCGTGCCGCCCGTCCAGCCAGCCCTCCGCGTGCAGCTGGTCGTAGGCGGCGGTGACCACGGTCCGGCTCACCCCGAGCCGCTGCGCCAACTCCCGGGACGACGGCAGCCGGTCGCCCCCGCGCAGGGCGCCGCTGGTCGCGGCCCGCCGCAGCCCGTCGGCCACCTGCGCGGCGAGCGGCACCCGCCCGTCCCGCTCGATGGCGAACGGAAGGTCGTCGTCGACCAGGCGATTCGCTCGCAAGTGGACTCCTGGATATTCGGCAACCTGTTGATATCAGGATGCCACTCGACGCCGCCGGACCTGGGACCAGACGGCGTAGAGCAGGAAGTCGATCGCCGCGCTGGTGATCGCGTAGATCGTCATGTGCCGGACGCAGTCGTAGAGGCTCACCCGCGCGATCGGATCGGTGCGCGCGTAGAGCGCGGTGAGCGTCGCGACCCCGGCCAGCGCGCCGATAACCCACGCGCGCAAGGGATCCGGGGCGATGGGCCGAGCGCGGCGGTACCACGCGATCGCGTAGCCCGCGAGCAGGAGCATGCCGCCGATCGACGAGACGTAACCGATCACGTTGTACACCCGGTGCGGCCCGATCACCGACTCCCGCAACAGTTCCCAATGCCGCACCGCGATACCGTCGGTGTGGGTGAATTCGTCCCAGGCCAGGTGGGTCACGGCGCCGATCACGAGTGCCGCCACGGCCGTTACTGCCCGTGGCCGGCTCATGGCGATGGCCTTGCCGAGCATTCCCGACACCGTGCCGCGCAGCATCGCGCCGACGGCGACCAGGATCGCCCCGAACAGCGCGTCGACCGGCAGTCCCGGCAGCGAATGCGTCAGCGATCCATCCACACCCGTCCACAGGTAGTACGGCAGGTCCGGCGCGATGCTCCCGGCGACCAGTCCCGGAAACCAGAGCACCCGCCGCAGTGGCAGGACGGCCGCCGGGTGCGCGAGTGTGAACGGCACGAATTCCCCAAGTGGTCCACTGATCTTCCGCGGAATTGGCTATTCAGCCGTGCTAATTCCCGGCCGAAACTGGTCATATGAGTAAGACAGCGTCTACCCGGACCCCATGAAGCGAATGAAGAAGGGCTCGTAGGTGGCGTAGCCATCCTGCCGCTATCTTCGAACCCCAACCCCACTCGAGGCCAGATAGCCAAGATCGGTCGGTCACTATTCACCGAAGCCCTTGGTTCCTTAGATTTGTTCTCTCGCAAGATAAATCATCAACCAAGGGCTTCGGCCGTGATCAACCAGGAGTATGCGGCCAGCGCACAGCACAACCCCAAGGCTTAGAACTCGAGCTAGCGGGTCAACAGACCGGGATCCCTACGGAGCCGCTGAGGCTGGTGTGAAAGAGGAGGCAGACCAGGTGGTTCGCGGCAGAATACGAGCCGTTCGAAGAGCCCGTGGTGTCGACGGGCTGTGCGGCGGTGACCGGCAGTGGCTCGGCTTGGGCGGGGGCGGCGAGGAGGGCCGCCGGGGCGCAGAGGCCGGCCGCGACGGCCAATGCACCGAGAAACTTCTTCGAATTCATTTGGTACTCCCTCTGTTTGGATCGGAACGGAAGTCAGTATCACCGCCTCGGAGCGTGTGCCTGTAGACCCGATAGTTGGGGCTACTGATGTGTCAAGGAGCGTCTCGAGCAGCAACAGTCCCAGCCGCGCCTATTGGCGTCGGTCAGGTCTGCGCGCCCGCCACCGCTACGCTGGTCACGAGTTCTCCAGTATTCAGGTTCTTCGTCGCCGAACCGTCTACCGGAGACCTGATACCAAGGCCGCTCAGTTAGCGGTTCGGTTCGCGTGTCAATCGAATGATGGTGTGGGGCTTGGTATGCCGTGTGGTAGGACAGCGGAGCGCCTGGTAGAAGAGGTTTGCCACTCCAAGACAGCTCTTCGCTGGGAGCACGAACAGGGCCGATCCGTATCGGCAAGCTGGTACCGGAAATGGCGATGCTGTCAGCCCGACGCGATATTCATTACTCCGATCGGCGTGTCTCAGTTTTCCTGATCCGGCTCTTCGTGGAGCCTTCCGATGAGGGCTGAGGCGACGAGGCCCACGACGCGGTCGTCGTCATGGGCCAGTTGTCGCAAGATGTCCAGCGCGATGGTCCCCGGCATCTCGGCAAACGCCTGGGTCAGTCGCACCCGTACCGCCGAGTCCGCTGTGTGCGCAGCGAGTTCGTCTACCAGCGCACTCATAATCAGGTCCGCCCACTTCGCGTCCTGTGCCAGTGCTCCCAAGAGCTCGGCCGCCTCGACATCGTTCGGCCCCTTGACCACCGTATCGACCAGTGCCGGCACAGCCCGGGCCACGCCCCGCGCACCGAGTGAGAGAGCAGCATGTCTGCGGACCGTCGCGTCGGCGTCCCCGAGCGCGTCCGTAAGTATCATGGTCGCTTCGTCGCCCGGTAGCTCGGCGAGCGCCAGGACCGCGCGCCGCCGGACTTCGACGTCTTCCGAGCCCATGCCTAACGCCACGCTCGCCACGCCGTCGCCGCCGGCCCGGGCAAGTGCCCACCGCAGGGCCCCGGCAACGTTCGGATCGGATTCGGTCAGGATCGCCTCGGCCAGCAGTTCGGCAGGCACCGGCACGTCCTCGGCCGGGGCGAGGACGGCCTGCTGTCGCCGGGCGGCACTGTGCGAACGGAGTCCGTGCAAGAGCTCGACTATGCGTAGGACGTCGTGCCAGCCGCCTGGATCGGCGGCATCTACGGTACGGAGCCGCTCGAGGAGTTCTTGCTCCCGGTTCAGTCGTGCTTCGGTCCTTCGAATGAGGTCACCGACCAGTACGGACGGGCTGAATCCAGGACCGTCGAGAGCCTGTCCGATTTGGCGCAGCGACAGTCCCAGCGACCGCAGCCCCTCCACATGGAAGATCCGCCGGATATCGTCGGGTGAATATTCCCTGTAGCCACTCACGGTGCGGCCTGTCGGTCGTACCAGCCCGAGGGAGTCGTAATGCCTGAGCATCCGGGCGCTCACTCCCGAGAAGCGTGCCACGTCGCCGATCAGCACGCCGTCGACTCCTCCCGATCCGGACCGAGTGCGACAACCCGTCTGGCTTCACCGACAGCGAGGTCGAATCCGGCATCCGGGTCACTCAGCAGACGCTGCGTGGCGCCCGCGTGCGCCCGCACCGTCGGGTCGTGACTTGTCATCGCCGTCTGAAGGACCGGCTCGACCACCTCGCCGAGTGCAACGAGAGCGCGGCTCAGACTCAGCCGTACCTCACGGTCACCTCGGCCGAATTGCATGGCCAGTTCCGCGGCCAGCCGCTCCTTCACCTCCTCCTCGTCGGGCACGAGAACGACCGCAGCGCGCCATGCACTCCGCGCGACCTCGTCGTCGGCATCGTGCAGCATCGAACGCGTAATCGCTGACCAGGTATTTGGGTCCCCGATCTTGGACAGCGTGTGCAACGCTTGGCTGCGGGCTTGCGCGTGTTCGGAATAAAGCTCCGCCCGTAGTGCGGGAACGGTGATCTCGCGCGGGAGACGGGTCAGCGCCCAGGTGAGCATGTCGCGCACGAAGAAGTCCGGCTCGATCGCGCACCGTTCTACGAGTACATCGACGAAAAAGGGCTCGGGATGCGTGCCGGCCGCCAGAGCCGCCTCGAGCCGGGTCGATGAATTCGCAGCGGCCAATGCCTCGAACAGTCGCATGGTGTGTGGGTTCCTGTGTGTCGAGTTGATGGGGACCACCTCCGACAGCGATTCAATGCCTTTACACAGTGACAAGGTCAAGCACGCACGGCCGATGTCGTGGCATCGCCGTACTCCACGATCACATAGGTAGTCGGCCGTCGCGTCCATCCTGGGCTGCGCAGGGCATGCGGAGACGGACATAGCCCACCGGCCAGGTCGGTGTCAGATGGTGGCGACGATCTTGCCGATGTGGATAGCGGTGGCTGCGACGATGTCGTCGAGGGCGACCACGGTGTCGATAATGGGATGCGATGTGCCGGTGCGGAAACCTGCCAGGCTACGCGGAAACAGGTTGCCGCACCGCAACTCTCACGAGCGCTGTCCAGCACCGAAGGTGCTCGCGATCACCTGTGCTCGACGGCTTGCCGACCAGATTGGCAGCGGCAAACCTCGGTGCTCACTTCCCGACCCGCGCGCGTCGAGGTGCCGATCAATCTGATCACAGCTGCCGCGGATTCTGGGTCGCCGACGACGAAGATGGTAAGTCGGCAAGCAGATTCGTCGTAGGTCCAGTGGACGTTCAGCTGTACTGGGACGCTCGAGTCGCCGATCGTGGCCGCGGCGAGGTGTGCGGTGATCCGGTCCATCGCGAGACGGTCGACGTCGTCGATGTGCACGACAGTCGAAACGTGCGCGTGCGGGGTGCTGATCGGTTCGTCGGGTACCACGCCGGTGAAGGTACGCAAGTCCCGTTCGCTGATTCGGTACTGCTTGCCCATACGCACGGCCGGCAGACGGCCGTCTCGGACGTATCCGCGCACGGTACGCACATGCAATCCGAGAATGGCAGCCACCTGTTCGGCCGAATACAGAGCAACGGTCATCAACACAACGTACCGGGCCGTTAGCAGGAGACATCAGATTGCGTGAGCCGGACCAGGATTGGCGGCTCGGAGAATCCGATGCCGGCCAACGCGCCCGCATGGGCGGACCCGATGGTGGCACGAAGACAGCTCGGCGCAGGTCGAGCAGCTCGATCGCCCGTCCCCACAGTGTCTCGACTTCGAACCTTACTGAACGCGACTTCGAAAGCTGACAGCCGGATGCGCGAGCGTGAACGGCACGAATCTCCCCCAAGTGGTCCACTGATCTTCCGCGGAATTGGCTATTCAGCAATGCCAATTCCCGGCCGAAACTGGTCACATGAGTGAGACAGCGTCGACCCGGACCCCATTGTCGCCCACCCCGCGCAGCAGCCTCACCCGCGCCAAGGAGCGGGGCCGCACCGGCCGCGCCGACCTGGAAGCCATCCTCGACGCCGGTCTCATCTGCCACCTGGGTGTCCTGATGCACGGCGCGCCCGTGGTCATCCCCACCATCTACGGCCGCGACGGCGACACCCTCTACCTGCATGGCTCCACCGGCGCCGGCAACCTGCGCACCGCCATGACCGGCGACGTCTCGCTGACCGTCACCCACGTCGACGGCATCGTCTACGCCCGCTCCGCCATGCACTTCTCGATGAACTACCGCTCCGCCGTAATCCACGCCCGCCCAACCGAACTGACCGACCCGGCCGAACGCATGCACGCCCTGCGCGTCATCGTCGACCAGGCCGCTCCCGGCGCGTGGGACACGGTCCGCTCCCCTGACAAGAAGGAAATGGCCGCCACCCTGGTCCTGGCCCTCGACCTCACCGAGGCCTCGGTCAAGATCCGCACCGGCGGCCCCCGCGACACCCCGAGGACATCGCGACCGGCGGCGTCTGGGCGGGCGTCCTCCCCCTGCGCCAGATCTTCGACGCCCCCATCCCCGCAGCCGATCTGGAGGCCGGACTTCCCGTCCCAGCGCACGTATTCGACCGGTGTAGCGAAACCGTAGTAGTGCTGTAGACAATCCCGTACCCTGGGCATATGACAAGTCCTGCGGAACTTCCGGAGATCCCCCAGCGGGAACTGCGGAACGATGCGAGCCGGGTCCTTCGCGAGGTCCGCGCCGGGCGTTCGTACACCATCACGGTTGACGGAACGCCCGTCGCGGACCTGGTTCCGCACCGGAATCTGCGGCGGCGCGCGGCAGTTCCATTGGCCGAGGCCATCGCGGCCTTCGGCGGACTGTCGAGTCCCACAACCGGATCCGAGCATGATCCGGCAGAAGTCATCGACGATTCGCTGTACGACCCGTACGACCGCGCCTACCGCCGTGGAGAATTCGCCGAGGAGCACGGCGAATGACACTCGGCCGCGGCCTGGTCGACACGAATGTCCTGATCCTGCTCGAGGCCCTCGATCCAGCGGAGCTGCCCGGCGAGTTGCTGGTCAGCGCCGTGACGATGGCCGAGCTCGCAGCCGGACCGCACTACGTGATCGACCCGGGCGAACGGGCCCAGCGAATCGAGCGCCTCCAGAATGCCGAGGCCCTGTTCGAACCGCTCCCCTTCGACACCCGAGCGGCCCGCCGATTCGGGCACATCGTCGCGTCGGTGATCGCCGCCGGGCGCAATCCCAAGCCGCGCCGGGTGGATCTGATGATCGCGGCCATCGCTTCGGTGCACGGACTGCCGTTGTACACAGTCAATCCGGACGACTTCATCGGCCTGGCCGGATTGGTCGAGGTCCAGAAAGTGACCCACCCGGACAACCGCTGAGCTGTCCCGCCGGCGCTACTTCAGGAGGCGGGACATGCGGCGGTCGGCGAGGATCTTGCCGGCGGTCTGGCAGGTGGGGCAGTACTGGAAGGACTTGTCCGCGTAGGAGACTTCGCGGACGGTGTCGCCGCAGACGGGGCAGGGCAGGCCGGTGCGGGCGTGAACCTGGAAGCCGGAACGCTTTTCGCCCTTGAGGCGGGCGGCGTCCTGGCCGACGGAGCGTTCGATGGCGTCGGAGAGGGTGGCGCGCATGGCGTTGTAGAGGCGCGACACCTGCTGGGCGTCCAGGGTGCCGGAGTTGGCGAACGGCGAAAGTTTTGCGGTGTGCAGGATTTCGTCGGAGTAGGCGTTGCCGATGCCGGCCAGCAGGGTCTGGTCGGTGAGGGCGTTCTTGACGCGCTGGGAGGTGCCGCCGAGGATTTCGGCGAATTCGGGTTCGCCGACCGCGAGGGCGTCTGGGCCGAGGCGGGCGATGCCGGGCACCGAGAGCGGGTCGGCCGTAACCCACACGGCCAGGCGCTTCTTGGTGCCCGCCTCGGTGAGATCGAAGGCGGGCGTGGCCCCTTCGGGGGTGAAGAAGTGCACACGCAGGGCGAGCGGGCCCTTACCGGGCTTGGGCGGGTTGGCGCCGGGCTCGTCGATCCAGCGCAACCAGCCGCCGCGCGACAGGTGGGTGATCAACCACAGCCCGTCGCAATCCATTCCGAGGTGCTTGCCCCAGTGCCCCACCCCGGTCACGTCGCGCCCGGACAGCGCGGTCGCCGGCGGATCGAAGGTCTTCAGAACACTCAGCGCGGCCACGTCGACACGCCCGACCACGGCCCCCACCGCATGCTCGACCAGAAACTGCTCGAGCGCCACTATCTCCGGTAGTTCGGGCAACGGATCTCCTCCAATCCCCGAGGCATCCACCCGGAAGCCTGCGACCTGGACGATCGGCCTCCACCCTAACCCCGGCCCCCGACACCCGAGCGGATCAGCGCGCGGTGTGAGCGGCTCCGCTAGAGCGAGCGGCGCAGTAGGTAGATGTCCATGATCCAGCCCTTGGCTTCGCGGAGGGCGGCGCGGCGGCGGGTGATGCGGTTCTCGACGACGCGCAGCGGGCCCTCGATGACGACCTCGTCGGGCATGCCGAGGTAGGCGCCCCACCAGATGTAGACGTCGTCGCCGGGGAGTTGGGTGAAGGAGCATTCGCCGTCGAGCATCACCAGGGTGGACTGGCCGTCGGCGAGGCCCTCGTCGCGCAGGCGGCGGCCGGTGGTGATGTGCAGGGGTTCGCCGATTTCGTGCAGCACGGTGCGGTGGGCGGCGGCCAGGGCTTGGATGCTGGTGATGCCGGGGATGACGTCGTAGTCGAAGCGGAGGTTGCCGCGTTCGAGCACTCGTTCCACGATGCGCAGGGTGCTGTCGTAGAGCGACGGGTCGCCCCAGACGAGAATGCCGCCGACGCCGTCGGTTTCGGCGAAGGCACGCTCCAGCAGTTCGGCGCGCGCCTCGTGCCAGTCGGCGACCGCGCCCTGGTAGGCGGCGTCGGCGTGGCGGGCGGGCACGGTCCGGTCGCGCGGCGGGTCGGTGATCTCGACGATCGTGTGCGGCTGCTGCACGTGTTCGGCCAGGATGGCGGCGCGCACATCCGTCAGCTCCTGCTTCTCGGCCCCCTTGCCGATCAGAAAGAACACGTCTACCTGGCGCATCGCCTTGAGGGCCTGCACCGTCACCTGGTCCGGGTCCCCCGCCCCGATTCCGATCACAAACAGTTTTCGCACGATGCGTAAGCTTGCCAGGCGTGGAGAGCGCTCGAGATACCCAGTACGAGGACCTGCTCCGACTGGTGCTGGAGTCCGGCACCCCGAAGGCGGATCGCACCGGCACCGGCACGCGCAGCATCTTCGGACATCAGCTGCGCTACGACCTGTCGCAGGGCTTCCCGCTGATCACCACCAAGAAGGTGCATCTCAAGTCGATCGTCTACGAGTTGCTGTGGTTCCTGCGCGGTGACTCGAATGTGAGCTGGCTGCAGGAGCACGGCGTCACCATCTGGGACGAATGGGCCGACGCGCAGGGCGAATTGGGCCCGGTCTACGGCGTGCAGTGGCGGTCCTGGCCGTCCCCGGACGGCACCCACATCGATCAGATCTCCCAGGTGCTGCAGACGCTGCGCACCGACCCGGATTCGCGCCGCATGATCGTGTCGGCGTGGAATGTGGCCGAGCTGGACCGGATGGCCCTCGCGCCGTGCCACGCCTTCTTCCAGTTCTATGTGGCCGACGGCAAGCTGTCGTGCCAGCTGTATCAGCGCAGCGCCGACCTGTTCCTCGGCGTGCCGTTCAATATCGCCAGCTACGCGCTGCTGACCCTGATGGTGGCGCAGCAGACCGAGCTGCTACCGGGCGAGTTCATCTGGACCGGCGGCGACGTGCACATCTACGACAATCACGTGAACCAGGTGCGCGAGCAGCTCAGCCGCGAGCCCTACCCGTTCCCGGCGCTGCATCTGCGGCCGGCGCCCTCGCTGTTCGACTACGCGTACGAGGACGTGGAAATCCAGGGCTACCAGCATCATCCGGCGATCAAGGCGCCGGTGGCAGTGTGAGTACGGGAGTGATTGCGGCGTGAGCAGGACCGTCGGCCTGATCTGGGCGCAGACGACGCAGGGAATCATCGGGCGGGACAACACGATTCCGTGGCGCGTGCCCGAGGACATGGCGCATTTCAAGGACGTCACCTTCGGGCATCCGGTGGTGATGGGCCGTAAGACGTGGGATTCGCTGCCCGCGCGTTTCCGGCCGCTGGACGGGCGTCGCAATATCGTCGTGACCCGGCAGCCGGACTGGTCGGTGGACGGCGCGGAACGCGCCGGTTCCCTGGACGAGGCTCTGGACATGACGGCCGGGAAGTCGGTGTGGATCATGGGTGGCGGCGAGATCTATCGTGCCGCAATGCCTTTCGCGACCGAGTTGATCGTCACCGAGATCGACGCGGAGATCGACGGCGACACCCGGGCCCCGGCGATCGACCGGCAGTGGCGAACCGAGGCCGCGGACTGGCGCGAGTCCTCGACGGGTCTGCGCTATCGCTTCCGCCGTTATACGCGGCCCGTCAAGCCCGGGGAGGCGGGGCGATAACGCGACCATTCCTCGTCCGGCAATTCCTGCAAACACCGCCTCGAAACCGGCGAGTCGCCCGGGTGTGTCCGGCATACTCAGCGATACTCCGGCGAAAGGCAGTCCATGGACAAGAAGTCGCTGACCGCGGTTGCTCGCCAGCAGCTGAAGCTGGCCGCGACCGCCTCGAGCGGGCGTAGCTCGTCGACCATCTACGGTGGCCACGCGCACAGCCTGCGGCAGACTGTGATCGCGCTGACGGCCGGACAGACGCTGGCCGAGCACGAGAATCCGGGTGAGGCGACGCTGGTCGTGATCAGCGGTGTACTCGTGCTGATCAGCGGCGCCAACGAGTGGAAGGGCTCGGCGGGTGACCTAATCGTCATTCCGAATGCCCGGCACAGTGTGAAAGCCATCGATGACGTGGCGTTTCTGCTGACGGTCGCCAAGTAGCCGGCGGGGCCGGGAGCCTGACACGGCCGTACCGGAAGGGTGGGTGCCCGGCGGCCTCGCCTAGGCTGGGCCCCATGGGTGAGCCACAGTCGATCCTCGACCCGCTCACACCGGCTGCCATGTTCCTCGTCGTCACGATCGACGAGGGTGGCGAGGCGGTGGCGCGGGATTTGCTCGCAGATCTGCCCGGGTTGCGCCGTTCGGTCGGCTTCCGGGTCCCCGGTTCCGGTCTCACGTGCATCACGAGCATCGGATCCGCCGCCTGGGACCGATTATTCGCCGGCCCGAAACCCGCACAGCTGCACGAGTTTCCGGGTTTCGCGGGTGAGAAGCATCAGGCTCCGGCCACGCCCGGCGATCTGCTGTTCCACCTCAAGGCCGAAACCCAGGACGCCTGTTTCGAATTGGCGATGAAGCTGGCCGAACGGCTGGCCGGGGCGGGCACCATCGTGGATCAGACGGTGGGCTTCCGCTATTTCGAGCAGCGCGATCTGCTCGGTTTCGTGGACGGCACCGAGAATCCGGAGGGTCAGCTCGCCGTCACCGCCGCGCTGGTGGGTGACGAGGATCCCGAATTCGCCGGTGGCAGTTACGTGATCGTGCAGAAGTACCTGCACGACCTGGATTCCTGGAAGGCGCTCTCGACCACCGAGCAGGAAAAGGTGATCGGGCGAACGAAACTCGACGACTACGAGCTCGACGAGGCCGAGCAGCCCGCGAATTCCCATGTGGCCGTGAACGATCAGGCGGTCAGCGGCAATATCGTGCGCGCCAATATGCCGTTCGGCTCGGTCCAGGACGGCGAGTTCGGCACCTATTACATCGCCTACGCCGACGATCCGGCGGTGACCGAGACCATGCTGACCCGCATGTTCCTGGGCAGCGCGGACGCCGCCTACGACCGCATCCTGGATTTCTCCACCGCCGTCACCGGCACCTCCTTCTTCACCCCGCCCGTGGCGTTCTTCGACGCACTGCCCGACGCGCCCGCCCCAGCGGCCGCGGTGGCCGGCGCGCCGGAATCCGATGGCGGCGGGGCCGAAAGCGGCTCGCTGGGAATCGGCGCGCTGCGAAATCGTTGAGTAGCTACGAAATCGTCGAACCGAACGGAGCTGACGGATGAACAACCTGCATCGCGAACTCGCGCCGATCACCGCGGAGGCCTGGAAGGCCATCGAGGAGGAGGCGACGCGAACCTTCAAGCGGCACATAGCCGGTCGCCGAGTCGTCGACCTGTCCGGGCCGCACGGCGCCGACTATTCCGCGGTGGGCACCGGCCGCACCACGGCGATCGAGTCGCCCGGCGACGGTGTGCAGGCGCGGCGGCGCGCGGTGGTTCCGCTGGTCGAATTACGGGTGCCGTTCGCGCTCTCGCGCGCGGAGCTCGACACGGTGGAGCGCGGCGCGCAGGACGCCGATCTGGACCCGGTGAAGGCGGCGGCCAAGAAGATCGCGTTCGCCGAGGACCGGGCGATTTTCGAGGGCTATCCGGCGGCCGGGATCACCGGTATCCGTTCGGCCACGTCGTGCGAGCCGGTGAAGCTGCCCAGTGATCCGCGGCTGGCCCCGGAAGCGGTGGCTCAGGCCTTGAGCAAGCTGCGGCTGGCCGGTGTGGACGGGCCGTATTCGGTGCTGCTGTCGGCGGATCTGTACACGGCGGTGAGCGAGACCTCCGACCACGGCCACCCGATCCGCACCCACATCGAGCGGCTCATCGACGGCGAGATCATCTGGGCCCCGGCCATCGACGGCGCGTTCGTGTTGTCCACGCGCGGTGGCGATTTCGACCTGCAGGTGGGTCAGGACCTGTCCATCGGCTATCTCGCCCACGATGCCGAGACGGTGCAGCTGTACTTCCAGGAGAGCCTGACGTTCCTGGTGTACACCGCGGAGGCGGCGGTCGCGCTGGAGGCGTGATCAGTTGATCCGGAAGCGGTTTCGATACTCCGTAGGCGTCGTGTCCAGCGTGCGCCGGAAGGCCCGGGTGAGGGTGTCGGTGGTATTGAATCCGCTCAGGGTCGCCACCCGTTCCAGCGTGTGGTCGGTGGTCTCGAGCTGATTGCGGGCGAATTCGACACGGGCGGACTCGATGTAGGCCGCCGGTGTGGTGCCGTGCCGTCGAGGAGTCCGGCGTCGGCGAGGATGTGCGCGCCGACGCAGACCGAGGCGACCCGCCGCGTCCGGGCGGCGAGCTCGCGCACCCGCGCGACCACGGCCGGGTCGCTGAGCGCCCGCACCCGCCCGTCGCCGTCCACCTCGACCGAGCCCGGCACCACGAGCGTGTCGATTCGGCGGCCGGCGAGCTCGGCGAAGGTGACGTCGGGCAGTACCCGCACCCCGGCGGAGGTGGTCACCGGGTCGAGGGTCTCGGCGGCCAGCGCTACGTGATATCCGGTGGCCCCGTTCATCTCTCGTTGCAGCAGCGCGAAGACTTCCGGCGGCCCGGTGACGTCGAGCAGGTCGACACGATCGAACAGCACGATGACCACGAAGCGCTCGACGGTTTCCACGGCTGGTCGTCCCTCCCACCACGATGTCCGGATCTGCAGGTTACATGACATTTCCGACACGACCGCGGGCCCATAGCGTGGAAAACGTCCACCGCACCGGGCGGTCCGGACCTCGAATCCTCGGAGGAATCCCCATGTCCGCACAGACTTTGCGCGATCTCAGCGGCCTCGATCAGACCGTCGCCACCCTGGCCGACGCGACCCTGATCCTGATCGACTACCAGAACAACTACACCCGCGGCGTCATGGAGCTGACCGGCTGGGGCCCGCTCTCGACGCCGCCGCCGACCTGCTGGCCCGCGCCCGCCGCGCCGGTGCCCCGGTCATTCACGTCGTCAACGACGGCGGCCCGGGAACCCCCTACGACATCACCGCCGAGATCGGCCGCATCCATCCCCGCGTCGCCCCCATCGAGGGCGAACCCGTTGTGGTGAAGCAGGTTCCGAACGGCTTCGTCGGCACCGATCTCGCCGACCGGGTGGACGCCGCGGGCCGCGACCGGCTCGTCATCGCCGGTTTCATGACCCACATGTGCGTGGCCTTCACCGCCCAGGGCGCGTTCCTGCGCGGCGATCACGTGACCGTGGTCGCCGACGCCTGCGCCACCCGCCCCTTGAAGTCCGCGGTCGGCGAGGTGAGCGCCGCGCAGCTGCACGACAGCGCCCTGGCCACCGTGGCCGACCTCTTCGGTGTGGTCGTGGCCTCAGCTGCCGACCTGAACTGAGCTCGGATCAGGGCTGGCGGGGCATGGCCCGGCTGGTGTGCAGGTAGCGGGCGGCGGCGTGGCCGTCGCCATTGATCAGGCCGTAGACGGTGTGGCGGCCACGGATCGGGTGGGCGGCGATCAGGGCGTCGGGGCGCAGGTGCAGCAGTTCGATGCGGTCCGGGACGGAGACCAGGGCCGCCTCGGGGGTGAGCGGGATCGTGGAGAGCCAGGCGCGGCCGTCGGGGTCGACGTCGATGGCGTGCTCGTACATGGCCGAGCGGTAGCGCCCGCTGACCAGTGCGGCGTCGACCGGTTCCGGCCGGGCGGGCGGCACGGCGCGGGCGGGCAGCCGGACGCCCGCGTGCTCCCACAGCAGGTCTTCGACCAGGTCCCGGTAGAGCGCGAAAGCATTGCCGCCGTTGGCCAGCACGGTGATCGCGACTCCGGCGGCGGGTGCGATGCGCAGGAAGGCGTTCTGGCCGATGGTGCTGCCGTCATGCCCGAACACGCCGCTTCCGGCCGGATCGAACAGCTGCCAGCCCGCACCCCAGTGGGTGCCGTATCCGATGTCGGGCACCTCGACCTGTGGCCGGGTCATCTCCCGGACCAGAGCTTCGGGGAGCAGCGCGACACCGTCGGCGGTGCGGCCGCCGGACAAGTGCAGCCGGGCGAAGCCGAGCAGGTCGCGCGCGGACATCGCGAGCCGGGCGCCGGCGGGGGCGTTGGAGGCCGGTAGCGCCCACACCGGTGCGGGCTGGGGTCCGGTCTCCGGCGCGAATCCGGTGTGCCCGACGGCGGCTCGGAACAGGATGGCCGCGTCGGCGTCGGTGGCGACCCGGGTCAGCCCGAGCGGTGCCACCAGTCGTTCGCGCAGTACCGCGTCGAAAGGCTTGCCGCGCAGCACTTCCAGGAGTCGGCCGAGCACGACGTAGCCGCTGTTGCAGTAGGAGAACATCGCACCGGGCCGGTGCACCTGCCCGGCGTCGGCGATGGCGGGCAGGAACTTCTCGACCGCGTCGGCGCCGCGCCCGGTGTCGAGGAACAGGTCGCCGTCGATGCCGGAGGTGTGGGACAGCAACTGCCGGATGGTGATCGCCGCGGCGGCCGTCTCGTCGCGCACCCGGAATTCGGGCAGATAGCGGCGCACCGGGGCGTCGAGGTCGATCAGTGTGTCGGCGGCGAGCTGCATGATCAGGGTCGCGGTCCAGGCCTTGGTGACCGAGCCGATCTGGAACACCGAATCCGTGGTCGCCACAACGCCTGTCGCGGTGTTCAGTACCCCTGCCGCCGCGTCGTGGATACGGCCGCCGGTCAGCACCGCCACTTGCGCGCCGGGGACTCCGTGCTCCTCGATCAGGTCGGTCAGTCGGCGCTCGAGGTCGGGGTGGGGCATGCGTGACTCCTTCGGGCGGTCCGGGACCACCGGCGCCCGGCGGGTAGTGGCGGGCACCGTAGGTTAGGTCGATCGGGCCGCCGGTGTCGAGATCGGCGGGGAGTCGGCGTGGACGAGACGGCACGGGTACGGTGACCCGCAGTCGACGGCGGGAGGCGTGGAGCGAATGGTGCGGGCGGGCGTGGTACCCGGGCGGCGGATTGCCGCTTACGTGGCGGCGGGCGGTGTTCGCGGTGGCCGTCGTGTGCGCGGGGACGGTCGGCGCCTTCGGGTTGAATCGGGTGTTCACCGGCCTGTTCTTCGGGGCGGCCGCCGCGGTCGCGCTGTTGTTCGCGCTGTTCGGGCGCGACGGCGTGGAATTGACCGAGGACACGATCGTGCTGCGGACGCCGTGGGCGCGCTCGACGGTGGCGTGGCAGCGGGTGGTGGCGGGCCGATTCGCGCTGGACGAGTCCGGCCGCTGGACGCTCGCGCTGGATCTGAACGGCGGCGACGAGCCGCATCAGGAGCTGGTGCTGCTGTCCGTCCCGCCGGTGCGGCGCCCCGTCGCGAACGCCTATGACCTGCGTAAACGCGAGCAGGTCAACGAGATTCGTACGATGCTGCGGCACAAGCGGATTCCGGTGACGATTCTCCCGGAGATCGCCGAAGCCCTGCAGCGCCATTGGAAGATCGCCCCGCCCGCCCGCTGATTCCGCGGCCCTCACCTAGGGGATGTCCCCTAGACAACGACGACCACAGGCCGATGCGGCCGCACCCGCCGCCACCCGAGAATCGTTGGTGTGGCCGGTGATCGCAGCGTTCTCTCTGGAACCTCACAGCCACGGCGGATCGGGCGCACAGCAGCGGGTGTGAGGGTGATGAACGTGGCGTTGAGCGTTGTGGCGGAGGACTACCGCCGATACGGATGGACGATCGAGGCGACGGGCGATGGCGTCGAATTGATCACCGATGAGCGGATCGCGGCCATCGAACTCTCCGGTTCCGCCGCCGCGGGCGTGCGCCGATACCTGCGGGCCAACAACCTGTCCGGCCCGGTGATCGAGGTCCCGGGGACGCAGCGGCGGGAGATCCATCTGGTCACCGGCGTGGCCAAGGCCGCCCGGGCGATCGAGGGCCTGCGCGCCGCGGGCGCGATCGTCCACACCGGCGGCGCCCGGGTGCCGCTTCCGGACGCGCGGCGCGCGACCGCCTGGGGCGTGATGCCGCGCGAGGCGCGCTGGGTGCCACCGGTCGTCGCGCTCGCCGCCGCCGTGCGGGCCGTGGCCGCCCTCGACCGCAAGCGGCTCGGACGCGTGGCCTGCTGACCCGGCAATACCGTCGCTGACTAGGGTGAGCGGGTGATTCGAACCGCGGCCTTGGCGCACATCCGGGATCGCCGCATGCTGCAGACCAGGTCCGGCGGCAAGAGCGTCTTCTACATGGCGGGCGGCAAGATCGATCCGGGCGAGACCCCGGAGATGGCCCTGCACAGGGAGATTCGCGAGGAGCTCGGCGTCGGCACGGCCGGTGTCAGCGAGCTGGGCGTGTTCGAGGCCGAGGCGTACGGGCACGCGCCGGGCACCCGCTTGCACATGACCTGTTTCCTCGGCGAGCTCACTGAGGAGCCGCGCGCCTCCGGCGAGATCGCCGAACTGCGCTGGTTCACCCTCGCCGAGTACGCGGCCATGGACGAGGTCGCGCCCGGCTCCCTACTGGTCTTCCAGCGACTGCACGCCCTCGGCCTGATCGACTGACCCGACGCTCATCGGGTCGCTGCCGCGGCGGTCAGTTGTCCTGCCCCTCCGGGGTTTCGGCGGCGTCCTCGGCGGGTGTCCCGGTGTAGGGCCGGTTCGGGATGCGACTGGCCGAGGCCAGGCCGACCAGCAGGATCAGGGCGGCGGCGAGCAGGGTGGTGCGGGTGGAGTCGGTGAAGGCGCGGCTCAGCGCGTCCACGATGGCCGAGCCCGCCCCGTGCGCGCGAACCCCGGGGATGGCGCCACCGGCCGACTCGCGGGTGGCGGTGGCGAGGGTGTCGGCCGCCTTCGACGGCAGGTCGGGGACCTTCGCGAGCCGGTTGGTCAGGTCGTGCGCCAGCGCTCCCGACAGCAGCGCACCGATGACCGCGGTACCGAACGCCGAGCCGACCTGCCGCACGGTGCTCTGGGTGGCCGAACCCTGGCCGGAATTCTGCGGCGGCACGTCGGCGAGCACCACCCCGGTCAGCTGGGCCGAGGCCAGCCCGAGCCCGATGCCGTAGCCGATCAGCAGCACCGCCAGCCACCAGCCGGAGATGTGCGGGGAGACGAACAGTGCGGCCAGCGCCACGGCGACGGCCTCGAAGGCCAGGCCCAGCTGCACCACCCGGACCGGCCCGTACCGCCGGACGATGCCCTCGGCGATGCCCGCGGCCAGGAACGCGCCGACGGCCATGGCGGCCAGTACGTAGCCCGCGCCGAGGGTGGAGAGCCCGAGCACGTTCACCATGAACAGCGGCAGCACGAACAGCAGACCGAATTCGCCCAGCGCCACCAGGAACGCGGTGATGTTGCCCCAGCGGAAGCTGCGGATCTTGAACAGCGCCGGGTCCAGCAGCGCGGAGCGGCCGACCAGATGGCGATGCTGCTCCCAGCGCACGAACAGGTACAGCGCCAGCGCGCCGAGCGCCAGCAGCACCGGGATCGGCGAGATCGGCGCGGTGGCCGGCCAGTGCCAGCCCAGGATCGGGAACTCTCGCAGCGGCTTCCACCAGCCGTAGGTCTGGCCTTCGATGAGCGCGAACACCAGCAGCGCGAAACCGATTGCGCTGAGCAGGAACCCGTCGACGTCCAGGCCGGGCGCGTTCTTGCCGGCCCGGGTCTCGGGCACGAACAGCACCAGTCCGATCAGCACCAGCGCACCCAGCGGGATGTTCACCAGGAAGATCCACGGCCAGGTGAAGTAGGTGGTGAGCCAACCACCGAGCAGCGGGCCGATGGCCGCGACGCCGGAGATGACCGAGCCCCACACCGCGAAGGCGATGGTCCGGTCGCGTCCCCGGAAGATCGCGTTCATGGTGGCCAGCGTGCCGGGCATGACTCCGGCCGCGCCGACGCCCTGGATGACGCGGCCGAGGATCAGCGGTGCGGCACCGTGTGCCCGCGCGGCCAGGATGCTGCCGACCAGGAAGATGACGACGCCGACGGCGAACATGGTGCGCCGGCCGAGCCGGTCGCCGAGCCGCCCGCTGGTGATCAGCAGCGCGGCCAGCACGACCGCGTAGATGCTGTTGATCCATTGCGCCTGAGTGAAACTCAGCTGGAGCTGGTCGATGAGGACCGGCAGCGAGACCGAGACGATGGTGCCGTCGAGCACCACCATGGACAGTCCGAGCGCCAGCACTCCGAGGGTGATCCACTTCTTGCGCCCCAGATCGGGCTGGGTTTCAGTCATGCGTCGCTCCCGCCGCTGAACAGTCGTCCGAAGACGCCGATGTTCCGGTTAGCTACCAATGCGCAATTTGTCCGTTTGTCAGTGTAGGCCGAGGTGATTGGACAGCTGAACATTTGCCGGTCATCAACCCCGGGACGGCGGCGAATGGAATCGGATAACTTGGAAATCGTGTCGATGATGAAGGGTTCCAACGTTCCCGTGCCGGTCCCCGAGGTTCGGATCGAACTGGGGTGGCAATCGGGACCCGGGGTCCCCGACGCCGACGCCTCCGCGCTGCTGCTGGCCGGCGGGCGGGTCCGCTCGGACGCCGATTTCGTCTTCTACAACCAGCCGCTGCACGCCTCGGGGGCGGTCCGCCACCACGGCAAGCAGGCGGGCGCTACGGTGGTGGACGCCTTGTCGGTTGACCTGCCCCGGGTGGAGCCGCAGATCGACAGCATCGTGCTGGCCGCCTCGGCCGACGGCGGCACCTTCGCCCAATTCCGCGGCCTGCACGTGCGTTTGGTGGATGCGGGCGGCCGCGAGCTGGCCCGCTTCGACAGCACCGACGCCACCTCCGAGACCGCGTTCGTGCTGGGTGAGCTGTACCGCCGCGACGGCGGCTGGAAGTTCCGCGCGGTCGGCCAGGGCTACGCCTCCGGACTCGCCGGACTGGCAACCGATTACGGCATCACGGTCGACGAAGCGCCCGCGCCGCAGCCGATCCCGCCCCAGCCGATAGCGCCGCCGCCCGCCCCGCAGCAACAGTTCGCGCCGCCGCCCCCGCCGCAGCAGCAATTCACCCCGCCGCCTCCCCCGCAGCAATTCACCCCACAGCCGCAGCAGCAGTTCGCACCCCCGCCCCCGCCGCAGCAGTTCACGCCGCCGCAGCCATTCCTGCCGCCGCCTGCTCCCCCTCAGCAGCAGTTCGCACCCCCACCGCCGAGCCAGCCGTTCACGCCCCCGCCCGCGCCACCGCAGCAGTTCGCCCCGCCGCAGCAGTTCGCGGCCGCGCCGCCGCCCACGCCCCCGCAGCGGGTGAATCTGGCCAAGATCTCGCTGACCAAGGAAGCCCCGGCGGTCTCGCTCACCAAGCAGGGCGTGACCGGCGGCGTCATGCGGGTGAATCTGAACTGGTCGGTCCCGAGTTCGGGTGGTCTGTTCGGGCGCAAGCGCGCTCAGGGCGGCCTGGACCTGGATCTGTGCGCATTCTGGGAGCTGACCGACGGCTCGCGCGGGTGTGTGAGCGCGCTGGACACCTTCGGCAATCTCACCAAGCCGCCGTTCATCGCCCTCGATCAGGACGACCGGACCGGCAGCAGTGCGGCGGGCGAGAACCTATCCATCAATCTCGACCACACCGCGGCGTTCCGCCGGATCCTGGTGTTCGCCTCGATCTACGAGGGCGCGCAGGATTTCCGCGGCGTGCAGGCCACCGCGACCCTGTTCCCGCGCGATGCGCCGCCGATCGAGATGGAAGTCGGCGGCTGCCAGGACGATTCGCGCGAGATGGTACTCGCGCTGATCGAGAATGTGGGCGGCGAGCTGGTGGTACGCCGCGAGGGCCGATTCGTGCGGCCGCCGGAGGGCCGCCGTTTCTGGGGCAAGATGGCGGTGGATCAGGCCTACGGGTGGGGCCTGAAGTGGGGCACCTCGAAGGGCAAGTCCTGACCAGTCAGGCTCGAGCCGCAGCGGCCTGGCGCGCCAGTTCGAGTGCGGCGAGCCGGGTCTCGGCCAGCGGTCCGGTCCAGCAGAGCAGCCGCAGGATGGCGTCGGGGATCAGTTGTTCGGCGTACTCGGGGGCCGCGCCTTCGTCGGAGCGCATATTGATGACCGACTCCACCAGCCGGAACGGCAGCCGTTCGGCGCCGGCCACCGCGCCCGTCCCGACTTCGGCGATGACGGCGGCGGCCAGCGTTTCGTAGTGGCCGCGCAGCTCGTCGCGCCGCTCCCGGAAGCGGGCGAAGCGTTCGCTGCGCAACTCCGGTAGCAGGTACAGCGCACCGAGATTCCAGCGGCTGGCGCACAACTGGCTGACGTCGAACCAGGCCAGCGCGTAGAGCCGCAGCACCGCGGGTTCGGGCCGTTCGGCCAGCGTGCCCGCCAATTCCAGTGGTGCGGTGACCGTTTCGGCGAGCAGCGCGTCGAGGATGTCGTCCTTGGCGGCGAAGTGGTGGTAGAGCGAGGCCTGCCGGATCCCGACGGCGTCGGCGACCGCGCGCGTGGAGGTATTGCCGTAGCCGTGGCTGGTGAACAATTCGGCGGCGGCGTCGAGGATTTCGGCACGCGGCGTCTGGCCGGCGCGCCGGCGCGGTTCGAGGCGGGGACGACCGGGTCCGAGTTGGGTCACGGATTCATTCTGTCCTACCGTTCCCGCAACCAGGCGGGTGAGTTTCCTGTCACTTGATAGAAATACCGGCAACGCAGAAGTTACGGCGGGCCACCCATCCGATACATCGGCGTCACCGGCGGAGCGATCGCAAGCGGAAAACTTTCAAGCGATAGATATTCGCCTCGGGAAAGACTCACCGCCATGGTTGCCTCCGCCGAAGCCATCACCCCCGACCGCCCGACCAGCCTCGATACCAGCGACGACAGCGCCGATCTGGCACGCTTCGGCTATCAGCCGGTGCTGCACCGCAAGCTCGGCCGCTTCGCCTCCTTCGCCGCGGGCTTCTCCTTCGTCTCCATCCTCACCACCATCTTCCAGTTCTTCGGCTTCGGCTACTCCTTCGGAGGCGCGGCCTTCTTCTGGACCTGGCCGCTGGTCTTCGCGGGCCAGTTCCTGGTGGCGCTGAACTTCGCGGAACTGGCCGCCCGCTACCCGATCTCGGGCTGCATCTATCAGTGGTCGCGCCGGCTGGCCGGGGAGGTGGTGGGCTGGTTCGCGGGCTGGATGATGATCATCGCCCAGATCGTCACCGCCGCGGCCGCCGCCATCGCGTTGCAGGTGGTGTTGCCGACCATCTGGTCCGGCTTCCAGCTCATCGGCACCGATACCGATCTCACCTCCCGTGACGGGGCCTCGAACGCGGTGCTGCTGGGCAGCGTGCTGCTGGTGATCACGACGCTCATCAACGTGGTCGGCATCGACTGGATGGCGCGGATCAACTCGCTGGGCGTGACCATCGAGATCATCGGCGTGATCGCGGTGATCGCGGTGTTCTTCACCCACACCGACCGCGGGCCGGGCGTGGTCACCCACACCGATCAGGCCGCGACCGGACCGTATTGGGCCGCCTTCCTGGCCTCGGGCCTGATGGCCGCCTACGTCATGGTCGGATTCGACTCCGCCGGTGAACTTTCCGAGGAAACCCGGAACCCGCGCCACGTCGCCCCGCGCACCATCCTGTCCGCGCTGGCGGTGTCGGCGCTGGGCGGCGGGCTGATCCTGCTGGGCGCACTGATGGCGGCCCCGAGCCTGACCGACGGCTCCCTGGCGAGCGGCGGCCTGGCGTACGTGATCGAGGCCAAGCTGTCCACCACGCCCGGCAAGGTGGTGCTGGCCTGCGTGGCCTGCGCGATCACCGTGTGCACCTTGGCGATTCAGACCGCGGGTTCGCGGCTGCTGTTCTCCATGGCCCGCGACGGCCGCCTGCCCTTCTCCAAGCAGCTCTCGACCGTGCACCCCCGCTTCGGCACCCCGGTGTGGCCCGCCGTCGCGATCGGTGTGCTCGGCATCGGCCTGCTGGTGCTGAACCTGGGCAACGCGGCCATCTTCGCCACCCTGGCCAGTGTCTGCATCGTCATGCTCTACATCGCGTACCTGCTGGTCACGGTGCCGCTGCTGCGGCGCCGGATCCAGGGCTGGCCCGCGGACGTGGCCGGTGACGCCGCCGGCACCAAGCTGTTCACGCTGGGCCGCTACGGCATCGCGATCAACGCGCTGGCCGTGGTGTGGGGTCTCGCGATGGCGGTGAACCTGGCCTGGCCGCGCAACGCCGTCTACACCCCGAACGGCGGCGGCTGGTGGATGCTCTGGGCCGCGCCGCTGTTCGTGCTGGCCACGGTGGCGGTGGGGGCGGTGGTGCACCGGCTGATGACGCCCGCGCGCGGCGTCACCACCGAGGTCGTCCCCCAGATCGCCTGAGCAGGAGGGCATTCCGATGCTCACGCCGGCACCCGACCCACGACTGCACGGGCGACCGGAACTGGCCCTGCTGCTCGAAGACCTGCTGCGCCGCGCATACCGACGGTGGCGCGAGCGGCGTGTCGACAGCGGCCGGATTTCCGGCGACCCCCGAGGAACGGAGTAGCAATGACCACAGCCAACACCACGGGGGCGCGGGACCACGCCCGCGCCCAGGCGGCTGCCGCCATCGGCGACGGACCCGAGCGGCCCGCAGGCGTGGACGCCACGAATATCACCTTCGCCCAGCGGATTCCGGCGGGCGGGTACGCGAATGTCGTACTGGCCCGGGGCACCCGGGTTCGGCTGTCCGACACGGACGGCGGGGCGTGCGCGCACCTGCTGCTTCTGCGGGCCGAATCCCCCTGGGAGCGACTGAATGTCGCGGACACGGTGAAGGTGCCGTGGCAGGCGTACCTCGGCGCGGGTCATCCGCTGCTGTCGGATCAGGGCCGGGTGCTGGCCACGGTGCTGACGGACGCCTCGGGCCATCACGACACACTGTGCGGACCCTCGCCCGCGGGCCGCCAGGGCTTGCGGATGGCCGGGGTCAAGCAGGGTCTCGAACCCCGCGATATCGGGCCGACCGTGTCGTTCTTCCGCGGTGTGCGCGTGGAATCCGATGGCGCGCTGACGATTACGGGCGGCTCGGGTGCGGGTGCGGCAGTCGAGCTGCTCGTCCACCTGCCGGTGACGCTGCTGGTCGCCAATGCCGAACACCCGCTGGACCCCACGCCGGTGACCCCGCTGGACCTGGTGGCCTGGTCCGCGCCCGGGGACCTGGCCCTGTCCCCCAACTCGGATCCGGAATACCTGCGCGCGGTGGAGAACACCGAACAGGATTGGCACGCACGCACGCTGGAGGCACGCGCATGAGCATCACCACCACTCGCACGGTCGTCCGCGACGAGACGGTCCCCGCCCGCGCCTCCTGGTCGGCCGTGGTGCGCGCCGGGGAGCAGCTCGAGATCATCGACCTGCACGGCAACCAGGCCGTGGACTGCCTGCTCTACAACGCCGCCGATCACACCGACCGCTACAGCGCCCAGGCCACCATTACCGCCCAGCGCAATATCTTCCTCGGCGCCGGCAGCGTCCTGCTGTCCGAGTCGGGCGCCGCGCTGATGACGGTGACCGCCGACGAGGTCGGCAATCACGACACCGTGGCGGGCGCGTGTTCGCAGGAATCCAACACGCTGCGCTACGGCCACCACACCCGCCACCAGCACGCCTGTGTGGAGAACTTCCTGGCCGAGGGCCTGAAGTGGGGCTTGGGCAAGCGGGATCTGGTCTCGAACATCAACTGGTTCATGAATGTCCCGGTCGAGGCGGACGGGACGCTCGGCATCGTGGACGGCCTGTCCGCGCCGGGCAAGACCATCACCCTGCGCGCCGAGATCGACACCCTGGTGCTGGTCTCGAACTGCCCGCAGATCAACAACCCCTGCAATGGCTTCGATCCGACCCCGGTGCGCATGGTGGTGACCCGATGACCGCCGTGCTGCCCGATCTCGCGGTGACCGAGAACCCCTCCCCCGCACCGGTTTTCCGGGTCGTCCGCCCGGGCATGCAGACCACCGTGCAGGACTGGCCCGGCCGGGTCGGCTACTGGCACGTGGGCGTGCCCCCGTCGGGTCCCATGGACGATCTGTCGTTCCGGCTGGGCAATCGGGCCCTCGGGAACGCGGAGGGCGCAGCCGGGCTGGAGTGCACCCTCGGCGGCCCGGCCCTGCAATTCGACGCCGCCACCTGGGTATGCGTCACGGGCGCACCGGTTCCGGTGACCGTGAACGGCCACCCGGTGCGGCAGTGGCGCAGCGTCCTGGTGCCCGCCGGCGGGACCCTGGATGTGGGCATGGTGCGCGGGCCCGGCATGCGGTGCTACATCCTGGTGGCGGGCGGCATCGAGGTGCCCGAATACCTGGGCAGTCGTTCGACTTTCACGCTCGGCAAGTTCGGTGGCGGCACCGGTCGCGCGCTGGCGGCCGGGGACGAATTCGAGCTCGGCCCGGCGGGCAAACTGACGTCCGGGGTGACCGGCGACGACCAGCCCGTCCTGACCCGGCGCTGGGAACTGGCGGTCACCGAGGGACCGCACGGCGCGCCGGAGTTCTTCACCCGCACCGACTTCGACACCATCATCGGCACCGACTACGAGGTGCACTTCAACTCCGATCGGACCGGCGTGCGGCTGATCGGACCGAAGCCGCAGTGGGCGCGGCAGGACGGCGGCGAGGCGGGACTGCATCCCTCCAACATTCACGACACCGCGTATTCCGTCGGCGCCCTCGACTTCACCGGTGACACCCCGATCCTGCTCGGCCCGGACGGCCCCAGCCTGGGCGGGTTCGTCTGCCCGGTCACCGTGGTCGCGGCGGACCGCTGGAAGCTGGGTCAGCTGACCCCGGGCGACAGTGTGCGGTTCGTGCCGGTGCGCGCGGATCGGGCCGCCTCGCTGCGTGAACTCGGGGCGGAGCGCCGGGCGGGCTGGCCGATCGTCCTGTCCAACGGCGGTGACGGTGACGACGGCGTGCTGGCCCGCCGCGACGGGGCCGACACCGGCGTCACCTACCGGCGTGCGGGCAATGACGGGCTGCTCGTCGAATACGGCGACATGACTTTGGATCTGGAGCTGCGCGCCCGCGTGCACGCCCTGCACCAGGCGCTGCTGGAACGCGCCGAACCCGGCATCACCGAACTGACGCCGGGCGTCCGGTCGCTGCAGGTGCGCAATGACCCCGATCGCCTGCCCACCCGCAAACTGCTGGACCTGCTGGCGGAGGTGGAGGCCGAGCTGCCGTCCGCCGACCAGCTGGTGGTCCCCAGCCGCACGGTGCGGCTCCCGCTGTCCTGGGACGATCCGTCCACCCGGGAGGCCATCACCCGCTACATGCACGGTGTCCGCGCCGACGCCCCGTGGTGCCCATGGAATATCGAGTTCATCCGCCGGATGAACGGATTGGCCTCCGTGGACGAGGTTTTCGACACCGTGTTCGCCGCCGAGTACCTGGTCCTAGGCCTCGGCGACGTCTACCTGGGCGCACCCGTCGCCACCCCGACCGACCCGCGGCACCGGCTGGTCACCACCAAATACAACCCGGCCCGCACCTGGACGCCGGAGAACGCGGTCGGCATCGGCGGCGCGTACCTGTGCATCTACGGCATGGAGGGGCCCGGCGGCTATCAGTTCGTCGGCCGCACCACCCAGGTGTGGAACCACCGCTCCAGCGGAATCGGCGAAGACCCGTGGCTGCTGCGCTATTTCGACCGCATCAGCTGGTATCCGGTGAGCGGCGAGGAGCTGCTGGACCTGCGCGCCGACACCGCCGCGGGCCGTGGGCGACTGCTGGCGGAGGACGGCGAGTTCCGGCTCGTGGACTACCGGAAGTTCCTGGCCGACAACGCCGCCCCGATCGCCGAGTTCCGCGCCCGCCAAGCCGAGGCCTTCACCACTGAGCGCAATTCCTGGCGCGAGGCGGGCGAACTCGCCGAAACCCCGTGACCCGGCATCCCCGGCCACTCCCGCAGCGGGTGCCGACACCGACACGCATCTCCCCGCGCAACTGCCCCGACCCTTTCGAGGAGCTCACATGACCACGTGGATCCACCGACGTGACGAAGCCGAGGTGGACGCCGAAATCGCCGCCGCCACCGGACCGCTGGCCGGGCTGCGGCTGGCCGTGAAGGACAATGTGGACGTCGCCGGGCTGCCGACCACCGCGGCCTGCCCCGACTTCGCCTATACGCCCGATCGCGATGCGCCCGCCGTGGCGGCGCTCCGCGCGGCCGGTGCGGTGGTGGCGGGCAAGACCAACCTCGACCAGTTCGCGACCGGCCTGGTGGGAACCCGCTCGCCCTACGGCGTCGTCGAGAACGCGCTGCGGCCCGGATATGTCTCGGGCGGTTCGAGTTCCGGCTCGGCGGTGGCGGTGGCGAACGGAGAGGCGGATATCGCCATCGGCACCGATACCGCGGGTTCCGGGCGGGTCCCGGCGGCGCTGCACGGGCTGGTCGGCATCAAACCCACCGTGGGCGTGATCTCCACCGAAGGGGTGGTGCCCGCCTGCCGTTCCTACGACTGCGTGACGATCTTCGCCGCCGACCTGCGGACCGCCGATCGGGCCATGAGCGTGAAGGCCGCCGGCGCCGCGGGCCGCCCGTGGCCCGCCGACGCCCGGCTGGCCGCTCCGCCGCGGCCGGTGGTGGCGATCTTCAGCGAGCTGCCGGATCTGGATGCGCAGTGGCACACGGCTTTCGAGCGCACCGTTGCTCGGCTTCGGGAACTGGGCGCGTCCATCGTCGAGATCGACGCGACTCCATTTCTGGCCGCCGCGAAACTCCTGTACGGCGGAGCGCTGGTGGCGGAACGCTACGCAGCCGTCGGCGAGTTCGTCGACGCACACCCCGAATCCGTAGACCCCACAGTCGGTTCCATCATCCGCGCCGCGCGGGATCTCCCCGCCCACCAGCTGGTCACAGACCTGGCCGCACTGGAACGCCTGCGCGCCACCGCCATGGCGAGCCTGGCCGGTGTCGACGCCCTGCTGACGCCGACCACACCGACGCATCCGACCATCGCCGAGGTCGCCGCCGACCCCATCGCCGTCAATTCCCGGCTGGGCACGTACACCAACTTCTGCAACCTCTTCGACCTGTGCGCGGTGGCCGTTCCGACCGACGAGCCGCATTTCGGTGTGACCGTGCTGGCCCGCGCTTTCGAGGACGCCGTCGCCATCGACATCGCCGCCCTGATCACCGGGACACGGCTCGAGGATTCCTGCTGGCCCGCGACCGTCGCGCCGACGCAGGACCTGGTCGTCTTCGGCGCGCACCTGCGCGGTCAGCCCCTCGAACATCAGCTGATCGAACTCGGGGCCCGCTGGTGCGGGCCGGTCGAGACCGCCCCGCACTATCGCCTCGGCGCGCTCGACACGATTCCCCCCAAACCGGCCGTGACCCGCGTCCCCGCCACCGACTCCGGTGTCGCCGTGGCCGGGGAACGCTGGTTGCTCTCCCCCCGCCGCCCTCGGCCGTTTCCTGGCGAGCCTGCCCGCGCCCATGCAGCTCGGCGCCGTCGAACTGGCCGACGGCGCCTGGCACACGGGTTTCGGCTGTGCCGGGGCGGCCGCCGAAGCCGCCAAGGACATCAGCGAATACGGCGGCTGGAAGGCGGCGCTGGCGGCCGGGGCGGTGGGCTGAGGGTCAGTCCTGCCAGAGGGCGGCGATCCGGCCGGCGTCCGACTTGCCCTGGGCGCGACCAGCTTCCAGGGAGGGGACGCGGGTAGCGGTGTCGAGCGGGTTGACGCCGAAGGCGGTGGTCGCCGCCTCGTCGGGCGCGATCACCTCGACCCGGGCCCCGGCCGCGACCAGTCCCGCCACCTGGACCGCGAGCTCCTCGTCCGGCATCGGCGCGATCACCAGCACGCGGGCGTAGCCGGTGGCGAGGTCGGCGTTCACCGAAGTCCGTACGCCGCCATCGGTATAGCGGACGCCGCCCACGGTGGCGCACGGCCACACCATGGGGACCGCCGAGCTGGCCGTGACAGCGTCGACCAGTCCCACCCCGGAGTCCTTGTCGAACACCCGCAGCTCACCGGTGCCGGCGTCGACCGCGGTGATCCGCAGGTCCCGGGCGGGCCACTCGTGCACCGGCAGCCGGGTCTCGATGACCGCGCGCCGCTCGGCCTCCGGGACGGTGTCCGCGGTCAGCGCCAGCGCGCCGATCCGCTGCCGGCGATCGACCGAATCCCCCTGTGTCTCTTCGATGATCGCGGACAGCGTTTCCCACAGCCCCGCGAACTTCTCCATGGACGGCACGATCTCGCGGCTCTGCACGGCGGGATCCACCTGTCGCCGAACCAGTTCCGCGATGCCGACGCCGCTGCCCAGCTGTGCCGTCACGTTCGATCCGGCGGAGGTGCCCAGCAGCAGATCCGCCTCGGTCACGTCCACGCCCGCGTCGGCCAGCCCGGCGACAATGCCGGTCGCCCAGGAAATTCCCGCCACGCCGCCGCCACCGATGACCAACGCCCGTTCGGTCGTCATAACCGTTCCCACTCTCTCAGCGCTCGGAAAACACACCCTGCGGGTCGAAAGTTACCGGCCGGACGGCGCGCGCGACGGGTATGGCCTCGATCGGCTCCCGCGGCCCGCCCGGCGACAGCGGTCATTCGGTGATATGAGTCGCTTCGGGGTTGGTGGCGTCGCGGATGACGCGCAGACCCGCGGTCAGTTCCTCGAGCTGCTCCGGGCTGAACAGGCTGGTGAACCAGCGGTCCACACCGGCCAGGTACGCGGGCAGGACGCGGGCGACGCGGGTGGCGCCGGCGGCGGTGAGGACCGCGTAGGAACTGCGGCGGTCGGCGGGGTCGGCCTCGCGGCGGACGAAGCCGTTGCGCTCGAGGCGGTCGACCAGGCGGGTGACGCCGCTGGTGGACAGGCTGGTCTGGGTGGCCAGGTCGGTCATGCGTAGCTTGCGGCCGGGTGAGCGGCTCAGGCGCATCAGGGCATTGAGGTCGAGACCGGAGAGTCCATTGCTCTTCCAGGTCTCCTCGAGCCGGGCGAGTAGGCCGTCATGGGCCTCGTAGAGCAGGCCGACGGCGGTCAGCCGGGGGTCGTCGAAGAGATGCTTGGGATCCACGACGACCAGCGTAAACCAGACGTTTTCGATGCGGATAGTTGACACGCGGAACATTTCCGATATCTTGTTGTCAGCGCAATATTCCGCACAGCAACTAAATGGAGGTTCTCATGACGACGCAGCGTTGGGTGGCGGGATTCCGTGCGCCGCTGGTGAATCCGGCCGAGACGATCAAGCTGGCCGAGCCGCGCACCTTCGCCGACCGGACGGTCCGACAGGTGGTGCGGGTGGCCGGCGGCGGGTCCGCCCTGCGGGTGGTCCTCACCAACCGGTACGGCACGGAGGAGCTGGCGATCGGTTCGGCCCGGATCGCGGTGCGCAAGACCGGCGGCGAGATCGTCGCGGAGACGAACACGGAGGTGCGGTTCGCGGGGTCCGCATCCGTTCGGATCCCGGCGGGCGCCGATCTCGTCAGCGATCCGGTCGAACTGCCGGTCGAGGCCGGAACCGAGCTGGCGTTGAGCGTGTACCTGCCGGAGTCGGCGACGCCCGCCTTCTCCCAGTTCCCCATGGACAGCAGCTGGATCAGCACCGGCGATCGGACGGGCGACGCTGCACCGTCCGATGCCGAGGAGACCGCGTCGCGGTTCTTCCTCACCGGAATCGACGTCGCTGTCGACTCCGACGCTCCGGTGCTGGTGGCCTTCGGCGACTCGTGGTTCGAGGGCTTCGGCTCCACCCACGCCGGCAACCGGCGCTCGGTGGACGTCGTCAACGAGCGGCTGACCGCCGGGTGGGCGGTCAACCAGGGCATCGGCGGCAACCGGCTGCTCACCGACGAGATCGGCGAGCACGGCCTGGCCCGCTTCGAGCGGGACGTGCTGTCGGTGCCGGGCGTGGCGGCCGTGTGGGTCAACTTCGGCATCAACGACCTGATCCTGGCCGGCACCGCGGCCGCCGACGACCTGATCGCCGGGTTCACCGCCCTGGCCGCGCGGGCGCACGCGGCTGGTCTTCCGGTGTACGCCAATACCATCGGTCCGTTCGCCGGGGCGATCTACCCGGGCCTGTCCCTGGCCGAGGGCATTCCGGTGCGCAACGCCGTGAACGCGTGGCTGCGCTCGACCGAGGTGTTCGACGCCGTCTTCGATGTGGCCGCCGCGGTGGCGGATCCGGCGCGACCGGACTTCATCCGGCCCGAATTCGACAGTGACGGTATGCATCTCAACGACCGGGGTGCGCGGGCGATGGCGGGGGCGGTGGATCTCACCGTGCTGCCGGAGGCATTTCAGGGCAACCGCGGTCCAGCGGCCTGATCCTGCCGGAGTCCGGCGGCCCACAGGTCGTCGGCGACATCCCGACCGAGCCGGACGCCACCGATGTGCGGCGACAGGTCCGCGCGACCGTGCCCATCGGTGGCGCTGCCGTCGAGTTCTCCGGAGACGAAACCCAGTCCGTCGGTGAGGGTGTCGGGACCGTCGGCGGCGACGTCGTAGTAGCGGCGGATGGTCTGGAATGCCGCGCCGCCGAAGGCGGCGTGCACCGAAGGGTGGGACGGGTCGTCGCGGCACAGGATCGCGGCGTCCGCGAGGGCGGTGTTGACCAAGGCGAACAGCCGGGCGTTCTGTTCCACATCATTGCGCTGGGCGACAGCGAACTCGCGGGTGATCAGGTTGTACAGGGTCGGGGAACCGAGCCGGCCGGACCCGTCGCAGGCGCGGGACGAGGAGCGGGGATCTCCGGCCTGCGGCGGCGGATCCGCGATGTAGCGACTGGTGACCGCGATGCAGCCGGGGTCCCCGGCGCGGTCCTTCAGGATCGCGTGGGCGACGGCCTGCCCCTGGTTTCCGCCACGTCCGGTCCCCCGCCCGCGCAGTCCCGCTGTGCGCAAAGCCTTGTCGAGCCGGGCGGTCTGGGCGGGGTAGAGCGCGGACAGGGTGGTGTGGGCGGCGACCGCGATGGCGGCGTCGGGCAGGGCGCCGGTGGCCGCCACCGGTGGCGCGGTCAGCCAGGTGCCGTGCGGTGCACCGAAAATGCTGAAGATGGCGTCGTGCATGGCCAGGTGCACGATGGCCAGGGCGCGGGACCTGCCGATCGGACCGCGGGGTCCCGGTTCCGCGGGGTCGATCTCGGTGTGCGCCTTGCGGTCCGACTCCAGCGCCACCGCGTTCCAATACAGGATTTGATCCACTTTTCGCTGTCTCCCAGTGATTCGAGCCTGGGATCCAGCCTGCGGATCGCGTGTCCGGATTGCCGCAGTAGTGCGCTACCCGATTTCGGGAGTGTGATCGGTCCCGGTGCGAGTAGCGGCGGGTCAGCGCGGCTTCACCTCGGCCAGCAGTTCGGGGCCGCGGGCCGCCAATCGGGTGGTCGCCAATCGGATTCCGAGGAGCGCGGCGACAATGCCGAGCAGCACGCCGATCGGCAGCGCGGCCCATTGGATCAGCGGATTGTGCAGGGCCGCACCGATTCCCAGGATCGCCAGCACCGGGGCCGTCGCCAGTAGCTGGACCACGCCGACCGCCAACTGCATGAGCATCTTCATGCAGCCGGGGTTGCCGGTGCCGGCGAAGGGGTTGCCGCGCTGCGGCGGCAGCGCGAAGGCGGCATGCGTGGACAGGTACACCACGGCCCCCATACCCACGCCGAACAGCACCGGAAGTGTCGACAGCGCCCAGGGATAGAGCTGGGTCCGCCCCAGCGCGCCGGGCAGGATGAGGGTCGCGAGCAGCGCGAGGGGTGCGACCAGCAGCGCCCAGGCGTAGGCCCGGCCGCGCACGTCCGCGCGTGCCGCGCCCGGCGTCACCAGCGTTTGCCAGACCGCGGTGCCGTCGAATCCGTACAGGTTGGTGCTGGACATGGTGGCCAGCCACACCACGAAAGCACCCGAGAACGGGATGGTTCCGCTACCGCCGGCGCGGACGGACAGGAAGATCGGCAGTACGAAGCCGATGATCAGCAGCGGGATCAGGGCCGCGCGGCGGCGGCCGTCGCGCCACCAGGTGCGGAGTTCCTTGGCGACCACCGCGCCGACCGGAGTGGTGGGCAGGAAGCGGTCGAGCAGCCCGCCGCCGCTGTCGAGCACCTGGCTCTCCGGGGCGGCCGGGGTGGTGAGGCGGCGTTCCAGCAGGACCGCCCACGACTGCCACAGCACCAGGGACAGCAGCGCCAGACCCAGCAGCGGCACCAGTGCGAGCAGGTAGTTGCCGCGCGCGGCCGCTTCGACCGCGTACGGGGCCCAGCCCGAGGGCACGGCCCGCAGCGCGACCGACAGGCCGCCGTGGTCGCCGTCCAATTTCGGGCCGATTGTCGAGATCAGCAGGTTGAGTGGGTAATACGCCAAGCCGATGAGCGCCGCGAACAGCACACCGAGGTCCTTGCCGCGCCGCGAGCGCATGGCCGCGCCCAGCCAGGCCACCACCGTGCGGGCCAGCAGCACCACGAACACGAGCTGGAGCACCACCCCGAGCGCCGCGATTACCGTTGCACCCCAACCGATCTGTGCGGCGAGCAGGACCAGTCCGCCGAAGGCGATCAGGTTGACGATGGGTGCGGGTCCCACGAAAGCGGCGGCTCCGAGCCCGTAGGCCAGTTGCCGGGGTGTCAACGGCAGCAACCGGAATTGCTCGGGTTGCAGGGTTTCGTCGCTGCTGCCGGTGAGGACCGGCCCGCAGATCCAGCCCAGCGTCCACGCCCCGTACAGCGCCGCGGCGATGGTCACTCCCCCATGCACGGTCTCGTGCGCGGTGGCGATGATCAGTGCGGTGGCGATCGCCGCCAGCACCCCGAACAGCGTGCCGAGCCAGAAGTTCAGGGCCGCACGGCCTTCCCGCATGCTGCGCGCGGTGATGCGCAGCCGCATCCGGATCAGGACGCCAACCACGACAGCCCCTCCTCGCCGCCGACGCGTCCGCCAACCAGCCGCACGAACGCCTCTTCGAGGGTCCCGTCGCCGCGCACCTCGGCGAGCGTCCCGCCCGCCACCACCCGGCCGCGGCTGATCACGGCCACCCGGTCGCAGATCGATTCCACCAGTGCCATCACATGACTGGACAGCACCACCGACCCGCCCGCGGCCACGAACCGCTGCAGGATCGTCCGAATAGTCCCCGCCGACACCGGATCCACCGCCTCGAACGGCTCATCCAGCACCAGCAGCTTCGGTGCGTGCAACAACGCGGTGGCCAGCCCGATCTTCTTCCGCATACCGGCCGAATAATCAACCACCACAGTGTTTTCCGCGCCGTCGAGCTCGAGCACATGCAGCAGCTCGTCGGCCCGGCCCACCACGGTCGCCTTGTCCATCCCGCGCAGCAACCCGGTGAAGTTCAACAGTTCTCGCCCGGTGAGCCGCTCCGGCAGCGCCAGTCCATCCGGCAGCACCCCGACCACGCTCTTCGCCTTGACCGGATCCGCCCACACTTCATGCCCGAAGATCCGCGCGGCCCCATGATCGGGCCGCAACAATCCCACCGCCATGGACAAGGTGGTGGTCTTACCCGCGCCATTCGGCCCGACCAGCCCGAAGAAGGATCCCGGCGGCACGGCCAGGCTCACCCCCTCGACCACCCAGGGTCCCCCGAACTTCTTGTACAGCCCATCCAGCTCGAGCGCCAACTGCCCATCGGTGGTCACAGCCCCTCCTTCGAGCGCCCCCACGGCGCACAGCCCACGATACGGTCGAACCCGCTGTTCAACGAGTTATCGCGATCCAGCTCCCCCACGCAACCTGTGCCGGCCGGCGCCGCTGTCGATCAGTCCTCTCCTTGGCGGAAACTGAGTAGGGATCTGCGCAGACCACCGAACGCGTAGGCGGCCGCCCACACCGAAATCACAATGAGGACAACGAACATCGGTAGCCAGCTGCTCGTATTGTGATCAACGCTCCACCAGACCGCCGTAAACAGAATCGCGCTGACAAACAGCAGGATGTCGCGCAAGCCGCCGCGATAGGAGGCGGCCGCTCTGCGCAGTGGCCGGTATCGATTGACGGTCGCGACCAAGTCGTCGATGCGACTATCGATGCTCCGTTGGAGCTCGGCGCGCCGTTCGACCTCCTCCGGAGGTATGCGGTCCAGTAGTTCCATATCCTGCTTGATCGTCTTGCGGACGTCCGGGCCCTTCAGATATCCCGCGGCCGCACCGAGAGCCAATCCACCAGCGATGGGTGCGATCCCCACGGCAAGGTCAACCAGAGCGGGCATGCTTGCGTCTCCTCAGCCACCCAATCGATATCGCAGCATCGCGGAACCTACGAATGAAGTCCTCAGCCCCTACCAGACTCTGCCCGATCGGGGCTAACCTCAATTATCGTCCTTTTCTGATCATGCGGAAAAGGATGCGGCTTCGGTCTCAGCATGCGTGCCGGAGCCCGCCAGGTCGACGTGGTCGTGACAGTGCCTGGCGCCGGGCCATTCCGTACAGGCTCTGGTTCGGCCATTTTCATCGTGTGGCTATCGCTCGCCATGCAGGACCATGACAACTGGTCGGGGTGGGCGGCGAAGCGAACGACAGCGGTCGAACCAAGGTCTGCTGTCGCCGATTTCGCCGCTCAATCACCACAAGGAACAAACATGTCCAGCAAACTAATCAAGTTCGTGGCCGCAACCGCTATTGCCTTGCCGCTCGGCGCTATCGCAGCTCCGGTAGCATCGGCCGCCCCCATTGCGACTTCGACATCCACCGCGGTTACCCCTGTCGATGGATCACTCGCCATCTGCTTCCCCCTGGGCAGTGTGGTCTGGTGCATCTGAGACCACGGTCTGACGTCTAGGTACGGTTGGAAAGGGGCTGCCAGGAAACTGTGACATCCCCGCCTCTACCTGGGGCTGGGGCTTCGATAATTCAGCGGCCGTCGAACGGGAATACGCATTCTCACGGTGTTCCGCTCCTCGGCGTCAGGAGCGTGCGGCCACCACCTCGGTCGCCACCTCGAGGAAGTTCAGGTCGGTGACGGCCGGGACCAGGATGAACTCGTCGCACCCGGCCTGCTCCGCGCCGTCGAGAATATCGGCGAGCACCTCGGGACTCGATGCCCGCGCCGAGGTGGCGACCATCTCGGCCGGCTTCGGTCCGAGGAAGCCGAGGTAGTGAGCGGTGAAGGAGCGCAACGCTTCTGATGCGTCGGTGACACCCAGGGCGGTGAAGCAGCCACTGACCTTGCGCGGGGTCGTCGCACGACCGGCCTCGGCCCAGCAACGGTCGGCGAGTTCGCTCGCTTTGGCGATTTCGTCGGCGTTGCCCGCGACGCTGAAGCCGGAGATGCCGTCGGCCCACCGCGCCGCCCGGCGCATCGCCTTCGGACCCATCGCACCGGCGAGGATGATCGGTCCACCGGGCTGCACGCACGCCGGCCCGACCGGGTCTGCGCCGTCGAACGGCGGCTTGCCGTCGAGCAGTGCTTTCAGCTCGTCGACCTTGTCATCGAGCTGCTGGTGCCGTCGTGTGAAATCGGCGCCGAGAGCGCGGTAGTCGTGCTCGCGACCGCCGACGCCGACGGCCACCTCGAGGCGGCCGTTCGCGAGTTGGTCGAGCGTGCCGATCTGCTGGGCGACCATCGCCACCGGGTGCTGTGGAAGCACAAAGAGATTCGCCAAAACCTGCACCCGCTCGGTCACCGCCGCGCAGGCGCCCAGCGTCGCGACCATCTCCGGATTCGAAAACGTCACCCGCTCCCCCACCGAAACGCTCGAGAACGGGCCCGCGTCGATTCGCCGGGCCCAGTCGAGCGTCGTACCCGGTCCGTACCCGGGAGCCATCTGCGGAAGCGCAACACCGATCTTCATGTGGTGACCTTCTCAAACCCACCCGGCCCCCGTCGAGCGATCTGAATTCAGACAGGAGACAGCCACCAACCGGCTGAGCGCCTCGGCCGCCAACAGTGCGCGCTCATGCCGAATTGAGGACGGTCGCTCAACCATTGATGGTCGGGGTGACGCGTCGACACGGCGAGGGGGTGCCTGGCCAAGTCCTCTCGGTCCAGTCGATGACCGCTCGCTCGATACAGTGCTCGAATGCTCATTTCCGCTGAGGTGATCGATGTCCTGGATCCGATGTCGGGTCTCGCTCTTGCCGGCGAGGTGGGCGGGCGGGCGACTTTCGCGTTATGGCGTGACGGTGCAGCACGTCTGCTCGACGACAGACTCGGCGAGAACTCGAAGCGAGAGCTCCCGGTGGAGGATGAAGCCCGCGTCCTGGCCGCATCGGGCCTCGATCTGCTCGTACTCGCCTCTGCCGACGGGCTCGTCATCGCCGGAGCCGAGGTGGTCACGATGCCGGGAATGCCCGCCGATGCGGTTGCGCTCCTGGGTGGCTCACTCGTCATCGCTGTTCCGGACGGTGAGAGACACCGGCTGCTCATGCTCGATTCCGCGACCGGGACGGTCCTCGACGATCAGGCGATCGACGCCGCCGATGCTCGCGCGTTCCTGCGTCCTCATCCTGATGAGGACACGGCGATTCTCGAGCTCGCCATGGGGCAGGACGGAGTGCTCGCCTTCCGCGTCGATGCCAAGGAATCGCGCTTACACCTGACCGAAATCCTCGCAGGAGAAGATCCCGTGATCGCGGGCTTCAGTCCCTCGGGCAACAGGCTGCTCGTGACCCCGTATCCCAGCGATCCGCAAACCGTACGGATGCTGTCGTGGCCGGATCTGACAGAGATTTCACGGCTCGACGCGAGTGAGGTCGATGCCGAATACGGATTCGGTCTCGCTGGATGCTGGATCAACGATGACCGAGTCGCCGTGTACGCGACCGAGGACGCATTGATCGTCGCCGACGAGAACCTCGACTCGCCCGAACGCATCGCACTGCCGATCGACTTCCGCGACGAGGGAGAGATCGAGAGCCTCACGCCTTTGGGTTCGGGGACCGTCGCCGTCGGCGCGTGGACGCCAGCCGGTCGACTCACCCTCGTCGTGCGCCTCATCGATGGATAGGACTATGACTGGCGCACCTGTGTGGCTACGCTGACGAATCCGGCCGACGACCGTCGGTGTCGAAATACGACATCTCCACCGCAAGACACCACGTCGTATATCCGCACATGCCGCATACCGCGCTGACCGAACCGGCCAGCGCCGGGCATCGGAAGACCAACCGACCGTGCCGATCCGAGGCCGGCGGAACGTCCGCAACTGCCGAGTTGAGGGTGCGGATGACTCCGGCTCTCGAAGATCGATCGACGTTGTGTCGATCCCTGAAATGCCGTCGCCAGTCGCAACGGCTACTGCCCTGGTCGGCCGCGACGGACCCTTTCCTGCGTTCCGGATTGCCCTACAACATGATTAGGACAAATACCCGATAGACAGCTGATTCTTTGATCGTTACCTTCGAGTTGGTCGCCCGGCTGAGCGGGTGGTCTGCGGTAACTCGGGGCCGCCTTCGTGAATTGTGCGCTGCCAGCGGGTGTCTGGTCAGGCTGATGAAGGAGAGTTGACATGCGCGTGACGCAACGGATGACGGTCGGCCTGAGCGTCGCTGCTCTGATCTCGGCCGGACTCGGGGTGCTCGCCCCGCAGGCCAGCGCTTGGAACATGAGGGAGGTGGCCCCGGGGCTTACCTGCGGGGACGACTTCTACTGCCACAACAGCACTGACGACGTGTATTTCGTGACCGCGCGGGTGACTTGCTCGATCGGCGGCGGCGTCCACGAGACCCGCAGCCGCATCGGCCGCGGTCTGACCGAGCGGGTGAAAACCGACTGCTCGAGCTACACCAAGCCGGGCGGTTACCACATCGAGTCGACCATGGAAAAAGACGGCTGGCACCACAAGCGGGTCGAGGATCCCGGCACCCTGGAGAGCACCTTCCCGGTCGGCGTCGAATACCTGCACGCCGAGACCGGGCCCGACACCGTACCCGCCCCGTCGGGTTCCGCGGGCTGATCCGGAGCGACCGGCAAGGCACTCGGCGATATGACCGACGAGATGCTTACTCTGGCCAGGGGAGAACGCGGGGTTCATCAGTGCGGCGGCACCGGACGAAGCCACACCGGCGGAACCTGGTGCGGCGCAGAACGTGTGCCGATCCCCGAAATGCCGTCGCCGTCACCAGTCGCAACGGCTTCTGCCCTTGGTCGGCCGCAACGGGCCCTTTCCTGCGTTCCATGTTGCCCCGCAACATGATTAGGGCATGTGACTGATAGCGGCTGATTTCGGTGATCTCTACCATCGAGTTGGTCGCCGGGCAGACACTCCCAGCATCTCGAACCGAGGATGGCCCACTATGCACTGGATGCGATCGAGAGTCTTCGCGGATCCGCCGATGGAACTCACAGACGCGGAACGCAAACGGGGCGAGCGGGCAGCTCGGAAAGCGGCCCGCGACACGCGGAAGTCCCTGGTACGGACAAAGCGGTACCAGTATCGGCGCTACCGGGAACAGGCCGGCGACAGGTATCTGGATTGGCAACAGTGGCGCATCACCTATCTCGAGGAATACAGACGCGGACCCCACCCCGAGTCCATGAAGGGCCTCTCCTCAGGGGGCCTCTCCTCAGGTGGCCTCTACTCAGGGGGCAGCTTCCTGGGTTGAGCGGGTGAGTCTTTTGCTGGCACAGGCAACCTCAGCTGCTACCGAATTATCCGCTCATGCCGCATACCGCGCTGTTCGAAGCGGCCACGGCCTGCGAGTCAGGGAAACGACTGAGTCCCGCCCGGAACACCTGACGGGGCTCAGTCAAACCAGCGTGGTCAGGCCGCGCCGACCAGAGGAAACAACGTCAGGAGCTTTGCTTCCACCAGAGGTTATTCCAAAGCGGAATTCGACCCCATTGACATCCAATATCTGCACCTCAAACGCCCTGATCAGAGCTCGACTCACGTTCCGAATAACCTCTGTACGCGACTCGGCGATCCAACCGCCGCCGGCACCGCCTCTAGGTTCTGTCTCCCAATGAGATGAATGGATCTGCCCCGATCTCGGGGCAGATCGTGCATCATGGCCGTCGTGACGACCGCGATCGGTGATCGATACAGGGTTCTGACCGACAAGCAGTGGGAACTGCTGGAGCTGCTGCTGCCGCAATCGCAAGGCCACGTTGGCCGTAACTTCGCCAACAATCGCCTGGTGGTGGAGGGGATGCTGTATCGGCTGCGGACCAGTCTGCCGTGGCGTGACCTGCCCGAACACTTCGGGCCGTGGCAGACGGTGTGGAAACGCCACCGCCGCTACGCCGCCGACGGTACCTGGGATCGGGTGCTGACCGCAGTGGTCGCCCTCGCCGACACCACCGGCGACCTGGACTGGGTCGTCTCGATCGACTCGACGATCGTGCGGGCCTATCAGCATTCCGCCGGCGCGGCGGCCGACTCGGTGACCGGGCTATGAACCTGCCGGCCACGCGATCGGTCGGTCCCGCGGCGGATTGACCACCAAGATCCATGTGGCCGTCGACGGAGCCGGCCGCGGTCTGGCGGTGCTGCTCACGCCCGGCCAGACCAACGATTCACCACTGCTGCCACCGCTGTTGGAGGCGGTGGCGGTGCCACGTCTGGAAGGTGGGCCGCCGCGCCGCAATCCGGACGCGGTTATCGCCGACCGCGCCTACTCGGCGGCCTCGAACCGAGCCCTGTTGCGGCGCAAACGGATCCGCACAGTCATCCCCGAACGCTCCGATCAGGTCGCCAACCGTAAACGCAAGGGCCGCAACGGCGGCCAGGCACCACGTTTCGATTCCGAGCTCTACAAGCGCCGCAACGTCATCGAGCGCGCCTTCAACAAAGCCAAGCACTGGCGCGCGGTTGCGACACGCTACGACAAACTCGCGATCACCTATCGTGCCGGATTCGTCCTGGCCCTCATCGTCGAATGGCTCAAATCATTGGGAGACACGACCTAGACCGCCCCTCCGGCTGCATCGCCTGGCTGGCTCCAGCGAACTCAAGTGCGCGCTCAGCCGATGGGCGAGAGTGACGGTTGATCGCCGGGGTGCCATTGCCCGCCGTGAGTTCTTGCCCTCATCGGCTGAACGAAGTAACTCGAGTGGGCCCTGCGGCAGGCTCTTATGATCTGCCGAGTGCCCAGCTGAACAGCAGCGCCAGGTCGTCGCGGTCTGCTCGGGTCGGTGTGGCGTCGGGGAAGGCCACCGTGGGCAGTCGCAGTCCGTCGAGTGCCGCGCAGAGGACTTTCGCGGCCGATATCGGTTGCGAGGCACCGGCTTCGGTCAAGGCTGCGGCGACCAGGTCGCGGGTGTCGTTGTTCCACTGAACCACCAGTGGGGCCAGATCGGGTTGCCGGACGACCTCGAGCCACAGGCTGAATACCGACATCATGCCACGGGCGGGGGCGGTGCTCACCTGTAGCCACCGGTCGGCCAGTTCGGCGGGCGTGGCAGTGCGCAGATCGAAGTCGCGGCGCAGTTCATCGAGGATCGCCCGGGTGGAGGCGATGTCGCGGTGCACCGCTTCGGCGCAGGTCGCATACACCAGATCCGCCCGAGTGGGGAAGTGGTAGGTGATCGACGCCAGCGAAACCCCCGCGACCGCGGCCAGCGCCCGTGTCGTCAGCGCGGGCAGCCCGTCGCGTGACACCAGGTCGAGCGCGGCGTCGAGGACGAGTTGGTATCGCTGCTGACCTCGGGCACGTCGCCCGTCGGTATATCCGGTTGTCACCACCACCTCCTCGGGTTCATCTTGCCCGATGTCCACTGGGCAAACCTCAAGAAAACTATTCGTACGCACGTCTTGTAAGTTACGGTGTCCGAACTCTCACAGACCGACCTGAGGTGATCCATGACACCACCACCACTGCGCCGAGGCCTGTCGGCTCTCGCCGCGCTGGCAGCACTCACGACCATGGCCACCGCGCACAGCGCGGCCGCCGATGCACCCGCGGGCACCGTCACCGACCAGAGCCCGGCCACGTCGGCGTTCGGGGTCGCGGGGGCGGCGACGGTCGACCGCATCACGTACTGGACCCGCGACTCTTCGGACCGTCCGATGCTGTCCAGCGCCCTGGTCTTCCTGCCGCAAGGCGCTCCGCCGCCGGGCGGGCGGGCGATCGTGGCGTGGGACCACGGCACGATGGGTGTCGCCGAGAAGTGCGCCCCGTCGGCCATGGGACTCGACGACGACCACTACACCGAGTTGTTCTCGCGCTGGCTCGCTGACGGCTATGCCGTCGTGGCCACCGACTACATCGGGTTGGGCACCCCCGGCCCGCACGCCTATCTCGACGGTCACGCCGAAGCGCACGCCACCGTGGATTCGGTCCGCGCGGCTCGGGCGGTCGAGCCGGGACTCTCGACGCGCTGGGCCGTCGTCGGGCATTCCCAGGGCGGGCAGGCGGCCATGTTCACCGCCGCCTCCGCCACTAGCTACGCCCCGGAACTGGACTATCGCGGTGGCGCCGCCTACGCGCCCGGGGCCAGCGCAGTCGACTTGATGACCGTGCTCGGCCGACCCGGTCTGCCGAAGGTGCTGCCCCCGGACATGAATGCGTATGCCGCCTACGCGCTGCTCGGGCTCCAAGCCGCCCGGCCCGACTTCGACCTCGACAGCTACCTCACCCCATTCGGTCGCGACATCGTCGCGCGCGCCCGGCAGCTTTGTCTGGACGAACTCATCGCCGAGACAGCCGACGTGAACGTCTCCGACATGCTGGCCCGCCCGCTGGACGACGGCGAGTTCCCGGTACTCGCACACCCGCTGATGGACATCCCCACCACTGGCTACGACCGCCCGCTGCTCATCGCACAGGGAGCCGTGGACGCCGACGTTCCCGCGCCCATGGTGTGGAACCTGGAAGCCCAGCTCGTCGGGCAGGGCACCCGAGTCGAGATGCGCAATTATCCCGGCGACGACCACGAAAGCCTGCTTGCTACCGCCGCACCCGACGTCGACGGGTTCCTCGCGCAGGTGCTGCGCTGACCCGAACAAAGTCCCAGGGGACCTCCGATGAACCATCGGCCCCTGGCCACCCCATGCATTTCAGCGAATGTATCAACCAATCAATCTGCCCACCAAGGAGATCCAGTGAACACCCGCACCCGCATCCTCGTCGCGTCCGTACTGACCGCGACCTTGATGACCCTCACCGTCGAAGTCGCCACGGCCGCCCCCGCACCGGTCGCCCCGACCGCCGGCACAACCACGGACGCGGCCGCCTCGAGCGCCGATTCCCCGAGCAGCGCCGGAACGTCTACGCCGCAGGCAACGGCCGATCTGCCAGTTGCGGAGCTGGCGAATGACGCTGCGGCACAGCCGCTTCCTCCGTCCGCGTCGGGCGCCGTCCCGGTCGCCGCGGCTGCGGGGACCGACCCGCAGGCCGACATCGCCGATGCGCTGAACCAGGCCGGTAACGAGTTCATGCTGGCCGCGACCGTGGGCACCATGGCCGGTGGCGTGGTCGGGCTCGTAGGCGGCTGTGTCGTCGGTGCGATCGTCGGCGCGATCGGTGGCTGCATTCCCGGCCTGGGGATCGGCGCAGCGGTGGGCCCCATCATCGGCGGCGTGATCGCCGGGGTCCCCGCCGGTATCGCGGCACTGGCGCAGGCGTACAACACCCTGCACGCTGCCGGTGACATCAGCGCTCCGCTCGCGGCGCCGATCGGCTGACAGTCAGCGACCGGCCACTGCGGCAGTGAGACCAACCACAATGCCGCCGTGGCCGGGCCGCCGGTGACCCCTGCCGCTTTCGGAGCCCAGCCGCGTGGTCGCGGGACATGAACCACATCACGATGATCGAACGAACGACACACGGCCGGATCGAAGTCCAACCGGTTCCGCCAGAACTTCCGGATCGATCGCGGGTGCGGAGCGGCTACCTGAGCTGAGACATCGGAAGATCAACGGCCTGAGATCATCCCAGGCCCTTGCAGTACACACTATTGCCCCTGACCGCGCTGACGGAACCGGCCAGCGCGAGGCACTGGCGGCCGGAACCTGTTGCGGTGCAGAACATCTGCTACTGCCGAATAGTGCGCCATCCGAGTCTTCCAGTGCACCACCGAATAGACGAACGGCCAGACCCACTCCAGGCCAGCATGGCCGCCTGAGGCCGTGCTGATAATTCGCGGCGGTACACGTCTGGTGGCTAGGACATCAGAGTTCGGGCTTGCGCGTATCCAGGGAACCGTTCTCGTAAGGCCGCGTCGAATGCTGTTGCCTGTTCATAGGAATCGACCCGGCCGAACAAGCCGTTCTGTAGATACCAGCCCATCAAACCCGCCGCATCAGCCAGACGCCCGTTGAGCGCCGACAAGATCACCGTTGTTCGCACCAACTGGGCGCGCGGGCTCTGATCGTTCACCGCGTTTTCCTGCGGCCGCCTGGCCTGCGCGACCAGCTTCGTGAGGCTGTCTCGCTGCAAAAACCAGTCGCCGACTGGGCCATCGACACACCGCATGAACCGTCTGGCCGCATCCACGACCCCGGCCGAGTCGTACATCGCGTACCGGCTGTACTCGCCGGGATCGATATGGTCGCTGAAGATCGTCAAGTCCATCCATCCGAGGTCCCGGTCGGTTTCCCCCCATTCCGACATCCGTGCCGCCTGCGGAAGGCCCCTGATCACCTCGGCGGCATCGATCGATATCAGGCTGGCCGAGCCGGACAACCGATGCAGGCCTTGATGTACTCGACAAACACCGAGACCGATGCCGCCACGCCCGGGGCGGCATCCACTTGCCCCGCGAATATCAGCACTTCATCATCGCTCCTGGTGGGCAGCCGATTAAGGGAGCATCTCACCGGGCACCTGGACCAAAGCTTGGCCGAGCCCTGGCCCTACCACCAGTCTTAAGTAGCCGCATACCGCGCGCTGACCGATCTGGCCAACCGACATCAACTCGAGAGCCGCACCCGACGGTTCGGCTACGGCAGTAGGTCCGCGGGGTCGAGGGTGATGTCGAAGGGTGAGTTCAGGGTCGCCACGCGCCCGGCTGGGCACCGGGCGATTTGTTCGTATTCGCCCTCTTCGGTGAGCGCGTCGGCGACCAGGACCGGGAGTTCCTCGCCGGGCAATTGGCCCTTGAATCGACTGGTCTCCAGCCGCCAATAATTTGGGATGCCTCCCTCCGCATAGAGGTCCGGCTTGATCCGGCGATCCATCGCGGCCGTTGAGCGAGAGATCACCTCGACCGCCAGTTGGATCTGGGCGGCGGGGATGCCGTGGGCGTCCAAGGGAATGTTGCCGATTCCGACGACGAGGTCCGGGATCGGTTCGTCCTCGCCAATCAGGACTCCGACGCCGGGGAGTACGAAATACCCCTCTGGTACGGCAATTTCGAGAATGCTGCCCAGTCTCATGACAAGCAATTGATGGATGGGTGTGGGTACGGCATTCACTATGAGCTGGCCGTTCAGGACTTCGTATCTGAGTCCGTTCTCGGGCAGGTGATCGAGGTCGGCGGCGGTCCAGCGGTTGGCGGATGCGGGTACGCGCATGGTGGAGGCTAGCTCGGGCTGAGGGATGACTCGCCGGTGACGAACGGTTGGGCGTTTGTCACCGGCGAGTTGCCGCTAGCTGGGGATGATGCGGATTTCGTCGCCTGCTTCGTCGGCCGGGTCGCCTTCGGCGGTGAACCAGTGGGTCACTTCGCCGTCTTCCAGGTCGGCGGGGAGGTCGCCGGTGGGGAGGACGGAGAGGGCGCCTGCGGTGGCGGACGAGAGGAACTCGTCTATGGCCGCGGGGCCGGTGGAGGCGGTGGTGTACGTCGTCGACTCGTAGTCGATTTCGTTATCCGTGCGCAGGGTGGTGGCACGGTCCAGGGCCTCGGCCTGGGTGAGGGTGGTCCAGGTTTCGGCGTGGCGGTAGACGAAGGCGGGGTCGGTTTCGGACAGGGGGCGGACTCGGTCGGTGTAGGAGACCGGGTGGGCGGGGCGGGCGGCCAGGTCGGCTTGGACCTTCGGGTCCGAGGGGACCAGCCAGCGGACGGAGCTGGCGGCCGGTTCCAGGGTGATGCCGAAACCTGCTCCGGCGGCGAGGATGTCGCCGAAGGAGTGGGTGTCGGCGAACAGCGCCGCGGCGCCGGCCTTCTGGATGGCCCAGACCGCGACCACCGCGTCGACCGAGTGCGGGAGGGCGACGGCGACGATGTCGCCGGGGCCCGCGCCGCGGTCGATGAGCAGACGCGCCAGCTGGGAGCTGCGGCGGTCCAGGACGTGGTAGGCGATCTCCTCGCCGCCGGACAGCAGGGCGGGCGCCTGCGGGTCCTCCTCCACGACCTCGGCCAGCACGTTGGCCACGGTCGCGGTGCCCACACGGGACGCGTCGGCCGCCGAGTCGGCCGGGTTGACGGCGCTTTCGGCGAGGATGCGGGCGCGTTCCCCGGCGTCGAGGATGTCGATGTCACCGACCAGGCTGTCCGGATCGCCGACCAGGGCGTCCAGGATGCGGTTGAAGCGGGCGGCCAGCGTCACGACCTCGTCGGCGGTGAAGCGGCTGGCGAGGTAGCGCATCGAGATGTCGATGGTCTCGCCGGCCATGATCACCAGGCTCATCGGGTAGTGGGTGTTGTCGTTGATACCCACACCGGTCACCGACATGCCGTCGATGGAGCTGGCCGCGGCGATCGCGTCCTTGTCGACCGGGTAGGACTCGAACGCCATCATGGTGTCGAATTCCGCTCCGGCACCGGCCAACTGCAGGATCTCGGTCAGACCGATGTGGTGGTGCTCGAGCAGGTCGGCCTGGTCGTGCTGGACCCGCTGCAGCAGCCCGCCGATGGTCAGGCGGTCATCGACGCGGATGCGCACCGGCACCGTGTTGATGAACAGACCCACCATCGCCTCCACGCCGGGCAGATCGCCCGGGCGGCCGGAGACGGTCGCGCCGAACACCACGTCGCTGCGCCCGGTGAGGCGACCGATCAGCACCGCCCAGGAGGTCTGGACCAGCGTGTTCAGCGTGACGTTGAGTTCCCCGGCGCGCTTGCTGAGCGCGCGGGTGCGTTCAGCGTCGATGTCGACGGTGTAGCGGCCGATCTCGTAGGTCTCGTCGCGGGTCGCGGCGGGCGCGAGCTGGGTGGGCTCGCTGACCCCGGCCAGGGCGCGCTTCCACGCCTCGATCGACTCGTCCCGGTTCCGTCCGGCCAGCCAGGCCAGGTAGTTCCGGAACGACGGCACCCGCGGCAGCACCGACATGTCGCCGCGCACCGCGTACAGCACCAGCAGGTCCTGCATGAGCAGCGGCATCGACCAGCCGTCCACCAGGATGTGGTGGGTGGTGATGACCAGGTGCACCAGGTCGTCGCTGATCCGGAACACGTTGAACCGCATGAGCGGAGCCGCGGACAGATCGAAGTGATCGGCGCGATCGGCCTCGATCATCTCTCGCATCCGCGGATTGCGTTCGGCCTCCGGCAGCTCCGTCAGGTCGATGACATGGAACGGCGCTTCCACGCGATCCAGCACCACCTGGTGGGCCTGACCGTCGGCGTCGGTGACGAACGCGGTCCGCAGGCTCGGGTACCGGTCGAGGATGGCCTGCGCGGCCACCTTCAAACGATCCACATCCACCGCACCGCTCAGGTCGAGCACGGTCTGAATGGTGTAGACGTCCACCGTGTTCTGGGTGAGCAGCGCGTGGAAGAGCAGACCCGACTGCAGCGGCGAGAGCGGCCACACGTCGGCCAGCGCCGGGTAGGCGCGCTCCCACACCTCGATGTCGGACTGTTCCACCCGCACCAGCGACAGGTCGGACGGCGTGAAGCCGCCGGCCTCGGGACGCTCGGCGTGGGCGGCCAGCGCGGTCAGCGCCGCCACGAACAGGTCGGCGAACTCCTGCACCCGTTCGCGCTCGAGCAGCCCGCGCGGGTAGGAGAAGGCCGCGCCCAGCTGCGGGCCGTCCTCGCCGTCGGTGACGATGGCGTTGATGTCGAGGGTGGCGTTGGCGGGCATGTCGGCGTCCATGTCGCCGTCGAGACGGCCCAGGTCGTCGACCGGGACCCAGCCGATGTCGGCCATGCCTTCGGGCGCCTCGCCCGCGGACATGCGGCCCAGGTAGTTGAAGCTGATCTGGCCGACATCCCGCAGCTGCGTGGATGTCTCGGGGTTGAGGTGGCGCAGCATGCCCCAGCCCAGACCCTTGTCGGGCATGGTCAGCAACTGTTCCTTGACCGATTTCACGATGTCGCCGAGGGCGTTTCCGCCCGCGAACGCCTCGGTGAGGTCGGCGCCGTGCAGGTCCAGGCGCACCGGGAAGGCGGCGGTGAACCAGCCGACCGTGCGCGAAAGATCCGCGCCCGGAACGACTTCCTCTTCACGACCGTGGCCCTCGAGCTTGATCAGCGCCGAGCCGCCGGTGGTCTCCCCGCGCCAGCGCGCGACCGCCATGGCCAGCGCCGACAGCAGACCGTCGTTCACGCCGCCGCGGTACAGGCCCGGGATGGCGGTGAGCACGGCGTCGGTGACGGAGGCCGGAACACTGACCTCGATCCGCTCGACGGTGTCGAAGGTGTCGATCTTCGGGTCGAAGGCCCGCGAACCCAGCTGCGGGTCCGGGGTTTCGGTGACGCGCTGCCAGAACTGCAGTTCCGCGACCCGCTGCTCGCTGCGTGATTCCTCGACCAGGGCGTGTGCCCAGCGCCGCAGCGAGGTGCCGGTCTCGGGCAGCGCGATCGGCTGCTCGAAGGCCACCTGCGACCAGGCCAGACCCAGGTCCGGGATCAGGATGCGCCAGGAGACGCCGTCCACGACCATGTGGTGCGCGACGATGAGCAGCACGTCGCGGCGGACGCGCGCCTCGTCGGAACCTTCGGGGGCGAAGGCGAACCAGACGAACTGCACCATGGCGGCGTTCGCCGGATCCAGACGGCCCAGGGCGGCGTCGAATTCGATGCTGCCGACCCGGGTCAGCTCCTCGTCGGAGATGTCCGCGGCCAGCTCGACCCGGTGCACCAGCGCGTCGACGTCGACGGCTCCGCGCGGCAGCGCCTCGAATTCGAAGCCCTCCGAAGCGTTTCCGCGCAGGCGGGACCGCAGTACATCGTGGTGGTCGAACAGGGCCGAGATGGCCCCGACTAGCACCGGCCGGGTGATGCCGTCCGGCAGTCGCAGCGGCATGGTCTGCGAGAACCGTTCGTAGGACGAACCGCTCGACAGAATCGCGTGCATGATCGGCGTCAGCGGGATGTCGCCGACTCCGCCGCCGGGCAGTTCGGCCAGCTTCTCCTGCGCGGTGTCGCCGCCGAGGGTGGCCACTTCGGCCAGTCCGGCGACGGTGCGCTGCTCGAACACGTCGCGCGGCGAGAACTTGATGCCGCGCGCCTTGGCCCGCGAGACCAGCTGGATGGACAGGATCGAGTCACCGCCGAGGGCGAAGAACGAGTCGTCCGCACCCACCTGCTCGACACCGAGCACGTCGGCGAAGACCTCGGCCAGCGCCGCTTCCATTTCGGTGACCGGAGCGCGGAAGTCGCGCGCGGTGAACACCGGTTCGGGCAGCGCCCGGCGATCCAGCTTGCCGACCGGGGTCAGCGGGATGGCGTCGAGGACCGTGATGGCGGTCGGCACCATGTATTCCGGCAGGCGGCCCGAGACGTGCTCGGTCAGCGCCGGAATGTCGATGCTGCGGCCGGCGACCGGGAGCACGTAGGCCGCCAGGATGGTGGCCCCCGCCTCGGTCTTGTGGCCGACGGTGACCGCGAAGTCGACGGTCTCGTGCGAGGCCAGCGCCGCGTCGATCTCACCGAGCTCGATACGGAAACCACGCACCTTCACCTGGAAGTCGTTGCGGCCCACGTATTCGACCAGGCCGTCCGGGGTCCAGCGGACCACGTCACCGGAGCGGTACATGCGCTCGCCCGCCACGAACGGGTTGGCGACGAACCGCTCGGCGCTCAGGCCCGGGCGGTCGTGGTAGCCGCGGGAGAGCTGGATACCCGACAGGTACAGCTCACCGGCGACGCCGACCGGCACCGGCCGCAGTCGCGCGTCCAGGATCAGCGCCTGCATGCCGCGGATCGGACCACCGATGGTGACCAGTTCGCCCGGCGTCAGCGCATCGCTGATGTTGGTCATGATCGTGGTCTCGGTGGGGCCGTAACCGTTGTGGAACGCGCGAATCGTGCGGTTCTCCAACGGAATCGCCCACTTCTCCACCAGGTCGGCCGGAACGGCTTCACCACCGGCGACCAGCACCCGCAGCGAGTCCAGACCCTTCGGATCCAGGGTGGCGAGCGCGGCCGGGGTGATGAAGGCGTGCGTGGCCCGCTCGCGCTTGATCAGCTCGGCCAGTTCGTCGCCGCCGTAGACGCCCGGCGGGACCACCACGAGGGTGCCGCCCGCGCCGATGGCGAGCAGGTACTCCAGCACCGACGCGTCGAACGACGGCGACGCGAAGTGCAGTGCGCGCGAACCGGAGTCGAGGTGGTACCGGACGATCTGCTCGGTCGAGAAGTTGGCCAGACCGGCGTGGGTCACCACGACACCCTTGGGCATGCCCGTGGTGCCGGAGGTGTAGATCACGTACGCGACGTGCTCCGGGCGGACCTGTCCCCAGCGTTCGGCGTCGGTAACGGGTTCGGGCGAGTGCGAGGCGATCTCGGCGTGCACCATCGGGTCGTCGAGCGAGATCCAGCCGGCCAGGCTCGCGACCGGCGGCAGTCCCTCGAGTTCGGCGTCGATGGTCAGGCCGAGCACCGCGCCGGAGTCATCGACCATGTGCGCGATGCGGTCCGCCGGGTAGGACGGATCGACCGGCACGAACGCCGCGCCCGACTTGGCGACGGCCCAGATGGCCAGCACCGATTCGAAGGAGCGCCGGATGGCCACGGCGACCCGGGTTTCCGGTCCCGCGCCGCGTTCGATGAGCACCCGCGCCAGGCGCGAGGAGGCCGCGTCGAGTTCGGCGTAGCCCAGGGCCTGACCGTCGAAGACGACGGCTTCGCCGACCGGGTTGTTGGCCACGGCCTCGGCGAGCAGCTCGGGCAGAGTGCGCGGCGCGATGGCCGGACCGCCGGTGCGGGCGATCAGGTCGGCCCGCTCGTCGGCGGCCAGGATCTCCAGGTCGCCGACGGCCTTGCGGGGCGCGGAGACGATCTCGGTGAGCAGGCGGACGAACCGCTGCGCGAAGCCCTCGACGGTCTCCTGGTCGAACAGGTCACGGGCGTAACCGAATTCGGCGTACATGCCCGCGTCCGCGTCGGCCGGGGCCTCGGTCAGGGTGAGCATGAGGTCGAACTTGGCGATCTCGTTCTCGAAGTCGACCGCGGCGGCCTTCAGGCCGGGCAGCTCGAAGGAGCCGCCGGGCAGGTTCTCGAACGACAGCGCCACCTGGAACAGCGGGTGCCGCGCGGTGGACCGTTCCGGGTTGAGCAGTTCGACGAGCCGCTCGAACGGAATGTCGGCGTGCGCGAACGCCGCCAGGTCGCTGTCCTTGTTGGCGGCGAGCAGCTCGGTGAAGCCGGTCTGCCCGGTCACCTCGGTGCGCAGCACCAGGGTGTTGACGAACATGCCGATCAGGTCGTCCAGCTCGGCTTCGCCACGGCCCGCGATGGGCGCGCCGATGGCGATGTCGGTGGTGCCGGACAGTCGCGCCAGGAACACCGCGAGCGCGGTGTGCACGACCATGAACATGGTCGCGTTGTTGGTGCGCGCGATCTGCTGCAGGCCGCGGTGCAGGTCGTTGCCGATCGGGAACAGCACCCGGCCGCCGCGGAAGGTCTGCGCGTTGGGGCGCGGGCGATCCGAGGGCAGGTTCAGCTCGTCGGGCAGATCCGCCAGCGCGGTGCGCCAGAATTCGGCCTGCGCGGAGACGAGGCTGGTCGGGTCGTCCTCGGAGCCGAGCACCTCACGCTGCCAGAGCGAGAAGTCCGCGTACTGCACCGGCAGCGGGGCCCAGCCGGGCTGCACACCGGCGGCGCGGGCGGCGTAGGCCACCATGACGTCGCGGGTGAGCGGGCCCATGGACCAGCCGTCGGCGGCGATGTGGTGGGTGACGAAGACGAGGACATGCTCGACCTCATCCGAACCTTCCACGCGGAACAGCTTGGCGTGCAACGGAACCTCGGTGGTCACGTCGAAGCCGGTGGTGACGAGAGCGGCGATCCGCTCCGTGACCGACTCGGCGGTGACGCTGACCGGCCGCAGATCCGGCATGGCCTGCGAGGCGGTCACGATCACCTGAGCCGCCGCGCCGTCCACCTGCGGGTAGATGGTGCGCAGCGTCTCGTGGCGGCCGATCACGTCGGCCACGGCCTCGCGCAGCGCGTCCACATCCAGCGCACCGGTCAGGCGCACGGCCACCGGCACGTTGTACGCGGCCGAGGCGGTGTCGAACTGGTTGAGGAACCACATGCGCTGCTGGGCCAGCGACAGCGGCACGGTCTCCGGTCGCGGTCCGGCGGTGAGCGCCTTGCGATCTCCCGCTCCGGCGTGCTGCTCGACCTTGGCGGCCAGTCCGGCCACGGTCGACGCCTCGAACACGGCGCGCACCGGCACCCGCGCGTCCAGGGCCGCGCCGATGCGGGCAGCGACCTGGGTGGCGAGCAGCGAGTTGCCGCCGAGAGCGAAGAAGTCGTCGTCCGCGCCGACCCGTTCGATGCCGAGGACCTCGGCGATGACGCCCGCCACGATCTCCTCGATCGGGGTGGACGGCGCGCGGAAGGCGGTGGTCTCGAACTCGGGCTCGGGCAACGCCTTCCGGTCGAGCTTGCCGTTCACGTTGAGCGGCAGGGCGTCGAGGACGACGAAGGCCGAGGGCACCATGTACGACGGCAGACCGGCCGAGAGCGCCGACTTCACCAGCGGCACATCGACACCCGAGCCGGACGGCACCAGGTAGGCGACCAGGCGGTCACCGGTCTTGGCGTCCTGCTTGGCCAGCACCGCGGTCTGCGCGATCTCCGGCAGCGCCAGCAGCGCGGCCTCGATCTCGCCGAGCTCGATGCGGAAGCCGCGGATCTTCACCTGGAAGTCGGTGCGGCCCCGGTATTCCAGCTCGCCGTTGTCCGACCAGGCGACGAGGTCACCGGTGCGGTACATGCGCTCGCCGACGGCGAACGGGTTGGCCACGAAGCGATCCGCGGTCAGGTCCGGTCGCGCGAAGTAGCCGCGGGCCAGCTGGGTACCGGCGAGGTAGAGCTCGCCGGAGACGCCGTCGGGCACCGGGTTGAGGCGCGCGTCGAGCACGTAGACCCGCGAATTCCATTCCGGCGCACCGATGGATACCGAACCCTGATCGGAGTCGGTGACCCGGTGGCTGGTGATGGACACCGCGGCCTCGGTCGGGCCGTACAGGTTGAACAGCCCGGCGGCCGGGTTGCCCGCGCGGAAGCGCTGCGCCACGGCGGCGGGCAGCGCCTCACCGATGGCCAGCACCCGGCGCAGCGCGTCGTTGAGCGTGCCGTCGCCCGCGGTGAGCAGCGCGTCCAGCATGGACGGCACCACGTGCAGGGTGGTGACCCGCTCGCGGGCCATCAGCTCGTTGAGGTACGCCGGATCGCGGTGGCCGTCGGCGGCGGCGATCACCAGGCGGCCACCGGTGACGGCGGCCGACCAGAACTCCCAGACCGAGAGGTCGAAGGTGGCGGCGGTCTTGAGCAGGACGGCGTCGTCCGCGTCGAGCCCGAATTCCGCTGCCTTCCACTGCAACTGGTTGGCGATGGCCGCGTGCGGCAATGCCACGCCCTTCGGCCGGCCGGTGGAACCGGAGGTGAAGATGACGTAGGCCGTGTGCTCCGGGCGGAGCGGGGCGACCCGCTCGGCGTCGGTGACCGGGCCGAGGTTCGCGGCGGCCACGAGCTCGTCGCCCTCCCGTCGCCCCGCCGCCGCCCCCAACGGAATCGCTTCGCGATCCATATAGATCAGCGGCGCGACCTCGGTCGAGAACTCCGCGGCGGCGTTGGTCAGCACGCACACCGGAGCGGCGGTTTCCAGGATGTACCCGGTCCGCTCGGCGGGCTGGTCGGGGTCGACCGGCACGTACGCGCCACCGGCGACCGAGACCGCGTACATGGCCACGATCAGGTCGACCGAGCGCCGCAGCGCCAGCGCGACCCGCGCCTCGGGGCCGACACCGATCGAGATCAGGTGGCGGGCAAGGCCGTTGACCCGCGCGCCGAGTTCGGCGTAGGTCAGCGTCTCGCCGTCGGGCCCGATCAGCGCGATGGCGGTCGGCTTGGCCGCGACGGTCGCGGCCAGCATCGACGCCAGCGTCGCGGTCGAATCCACCTGGTGCGCGGTGTCATTGCGCCGGTCCAGGATCTCGGCCCGCTCGGCGGCGGCCAGGATCTCGATCGCGCCGACCGCGATCCGCGGCGCGGCCACGATCTCGCGGAGCAAAGCCACGAAGCGATCGGCGAAGCCGACCACGGTCTCCCGGTCGAAGATGTCGGTCGCGTAGGTCAGGATGCCGGTGATGCCGTCGGCCGCGCCGTCGTCGCCGTACAGGTCGGAGACGATCAGGTGCAGGTCGAACTGCGACAGCTCGGTGTCCACGTCCAGGCCGGACACGCTCAGGCCCGGGAGTTCCAGGGTGGAGCGGGTCAGGTTCTGGAAGGACAGACCCACCTGGAACAGCGGGTGCCGCGCGGTCGAGCGGGCCGGGTTGAGCACCTCGACGAGGCGCTCGAACGGCACGTCGGCATTGGCGTAGGCCTGGATGTCGGTCTCGCGCTGACGGGCCAGCAGGGCGTTGAACGGCTCGCCGCCGTCGACCTCGGTGCGGAACACCAAGGTGTTGACGAACATACCGATCAGGTCGTCGAGGACGGCCTCGCCACGTCCGGCCATCGGGGTGCCGATGGCGATGTCGTTCGAGCCGGACAAACGCGAGAGCAGCACCGCGAGGGCGGTGTGCACGACCATGAACAGCGTCGCGCCCTCGGTGCGCGCCAGATCGACCAGACCGCCGTGTAGCTCGGCGTCGATCCGGATGTCGATCTTGCCACCGGCAAAGGACTGCACCGCCGGACGCGGCCGGTCGACCGGTAGGTCCAGCTGGTCGGGCAGTCCGGCCAGGGCCTGCTGCCAGTAGGCGACCTGCTTGGCGGCCAGCGATTCCGCGTCGTTCTCGTCACCGAGCAGTTCGCGCTGCCAGATGGAGTAGTCCGCGTACTGCACCGCGAGCGGGGTCCAGCCCGGATCCTGCTTGATGGAGCGCGCCGCGTAGGCGGTCATCAGGTCGCGGGTCAGCGGCGCCACCGAGGAGCCGTCACCGGAGATGTGGTGAATGACCAGGGCGAGCACGTATTCCGCGCTCACCGGGGCGTTCGGGTCCACGGCCGGGTACTGGCCGGTCGGGGCGATGTCGGCGAAGTCGAAGGTGTAGGCCGCCGCGTGCGCAGCCGCCTCGGACTCGACGACCGGAGCCGCCGCGTCGCCCTCGATCTCGAACAGCGCCACCTTGATCGGCACCTCGACGGTGACGTCGAAGGCGGTGGAGGTCAGTTCCACCACCGCGCCGACGACCTCGTCGGCGGTCACGGTGCGCACCGCGAGCTCGGGCACGGCCTGCGCCGGCGGCAGGATGACCTGCACCGGGCCCTGCTCGGTCTGCGGGTAGATGGTCCGCAGAATCTCGTGGCGGGCAACCACATCCGCGATGGCCGCGCGCAGCGCGTCCTCGTCGAGCGCGCCGGACAGGCGCACCGCGACCGGCACGTTGTAGGCGGCCGAAGCGGTGTCGAAGCGGTTGAGGAACCACATGCGCTGCTGCGCCAGCGACAGCGGAATGTTCTCCGGTCGCGGTGCGGCGGTCAGCGCCTTGCGGCCACCGGCCCCGGCGTCGCGTTCCACGCGGGCCGCGAGCGCGGCCACCGTGGAGGCCTCGAACAGCATTCGCACCGGAACCCGGGTGTTGAGCGCCTCGCCGAGGCGGGCCGCGACCTGGGTGGCGAGCAGCGAGTTGCCGCCCCACTGGAAGAAGTCGTCGTCCAGGCCGATGCGACCGGATTCGACGCGCAGCACCTCGGCGAACACGCCGGCCACAATCTGCTCGATCGGGCTGACGGGGGCGCGGAAGACCGCCTTCTCGAAGGTGGGTTCGGGCAGTTCCTTGCGGTCCAGCTTGCCGTTGGCGTTGAGCGGCAACGCGTTCAGCGGCATGAAGACCGACGGGATCATGTACGACGGCAGCTCGGCGGCCAGCGCCGACTGCAGCGCCTGCTTGTCCGGCTCGCCGTCGGTGCCGACCACGTAGGCCACCAGGCGGTCGCCCAGCACCGGGTCGGTGTGCGCGACCACGGCGGCGGAAGCGATGGAATCCACGCGCAGCAGCGCGGATTCGATATCGCCGAGCTCGATACGGAAGCCGCGGATCTTCACCTGGAAGTCGGTGCGGCCCCGGTACTCGAGTTCGCCGTTCGCCTGCCAGGCGACCAGGTCACCGGTGCGGTACATGCGGGAACCGTTGTCGGCGAACGGGTTCGCGACGAAGCGGTCCGAGGTGAGGTCCGGGCGGCCGAAGTAGCCGCGCGCCAGCTGCGCACCGGCCAGGTACAGCTCGCCGGACACGCCGACGGGCACCGGCCGCAGGCGCGAATCCAGCACGAACACCTGGGAGTTCCATTCGGGCGAGCCGATGGACACCGACAACTCGTCGCGCGCGGTGACCCGGTGGTTGGTGATGGACACCGCGGCCTCGGTCGGGCCGTACAGGTTGAACAGCTCGGTGCGCGGACGCTCCCGCAGCACGCGCTGCGCGAGCGGACCCGGCAGCGCCTCACCGATGGCCAGGATCCGCCACAGCGAGTCCGGCAGCCCGTCGGTGAGCAGCGCGTCCAGCATGGACGGCACCACGTGCAGGGTGGTCACCCATTCGCGGGCCATCAGCTCGTTCAGGTACGCCGGGTCCTTGTGGCCGTCCGGCGCGGCGATGACCATGCGGCCACCGCAGGCCGCCGCGGACCAGAATTCCCAGACCGAGAGGTCGAAGGTGGCGGCGGTCTTGAGCAGCACCGCGTCGGCCGGGTCGAGGCCGAATTCGGTGACCTTCCACAGCAGCTGGTTCACCACCGCGCCGTGCGGCAGCGCCACACCCTTGGGGCGGCCGGTGGAACCGGAGGTGAAGATGACGTACGCCGTGTTGGCGGCGGTCAGCATCCGCACCCGGTCGGCGTCGGCGATCGGCTTGGCCGAGTGCGCGGACAGGTCCAGCTCGTCGATGCGCAGCACCTCGGCCAGCTCGGTCTCGAAACCGACCGCGGCCGTGGTGAGTACGGCCTTGGGGGCGGCCGTCTCCAAGATGTAGCCGACGCGCTCGGCGGGCTGGTCCGGGTCGATCGGCACGTACGCGGCGCCGGCCTTGGCGACCGCGTACATGGCGACGACCAGGTCGGTGGACCGGCGAATGGCCAGGGCCACCCGGTCTTCCGTGCCGATGCCGCGCGCGATGAGCTCGCGGGCGAGCTGGTTCACCCGCGCGTCGAGCTCGGCGTAAGTGAGGTTCTCCACGCCGTCTGCGGAGTCGGCGACGATGGCCACGGCCTTCGGGTCCTCGGCCACCGAGCGGTCGAGCAACGAGACCAGGGTCGCCGCGGAGCCGCCGTCCATGACCGCGTCCACGTCCTGCGCGGTGTTGTTCCAGCGCTGCAGAATTCGCGTGTTCTCATCCGCGTCGAGCAGGTCGATGTCACCCACTGCGACGGTGGTGTCGGCCAGGATGGCGTCCAGCACCCGCACGAACCGGTCGGCGAACGCCCGCACCGTCGATTCGTCGAACAGGTCGACGGCGTAACCGAATTCGGTGAGGATCTCTGCCGGGGTGCCGTCCTCGGTGTAGCGGTCGTAGAGGGTGACGTGCAGGTCGGTCTTGGCCAGCTGCGAGTCGAAGTCGACCGCGGCCACGTGCAGGCCCGGCAGTTCGAAGGCGGTCTCGGCCAGGTTCTGGAACGAGAGGCCCACCTGGAACAGCGGGTTACGCGCGGTGGAGCGGACCGGGTTGAGCACCTCGACCAGGCGCTCGAACGGCACGTCGGCATTGGCGAAGGCTTCCAGGTCGCGTTCGCGGACCTCGGAGAGCAGGTCGGCGAAGCTCGCGTTGCCGTCGACCTGGGTGCGGAACACCAGGGTGTTGACGAACATGCCGATCAGATCGTCGAGTTCGCGTTCACCGCGGCCCGCGATCGGGGTGCCGACCGCGATGTCGTCGGTGCCCGAGAGCCGCGCCAGCAGCACCGCGAGAGCGGCGTGCACGACCATGAACAGCGAGGCGTTGTTGGCGCGTGCCAGCTCGTGCAGCTTGGCGTGGCGTTCGGCGTCGATGTCGAAGCGCAGCGCCTTGCCGTGGAACGACTGCGCCGGGGGACGCGGCCGGTCGGTGGGCAGCTCCAGCTGGTCCGGCAGCGCGGACAGGGCGCGGGTCCAGTAGGAGACCTGCTTGGCGGCCAGGGATTCGGTGTCGTCCTCGGCGCCGAGCACCTCGCGCTGCCACAGCGCGTAGTCGGCGTACTGCACCGGCAGCGGCTGCCACTGCGGCACATCGCCGTTCACCCGGGCCACGTAGGCGGCCATGATGTCGCGCGCCATCGGGCCCATGGAGGAGCCGTCGGCGGAGACGTGGTGGACGGTGAAGGCCAGCACGTGCTGGGTGGTGACGCTGTCGGCGATCCGGAACATCTTGACCGCCAGCGGCACCTCGACGGTGACGTCGAAGGTGGTCATGGCGAATTCGATGATCTTGCCGAGCAGGTCGGCCTCGGTCACGTCCTCGGGCACCAGCGTCAGGTCGGTCTGCGCGGCGGGCAGGATCACCTGGTGCGGGCCCTCGGCCGCCGCTCCACCTCCCTGCGCTTGCGGGTAGACCGTGCGCAGCACCTCGTGACGGGCGATCACATCGCCGATGGCCTGCTTCATGGCGTACAGGTCCAGTGCGCCGGTGAAGCGGACCGCCAGCGGAATGTTGTCGACCGCGGAGGTGGTGGTGTCGAACTGGTTGAGGAACCAGTAGCGCTGCTGCGCCGGGGACAGCGGCAGGTGCGCGGGCCGCTCACCGGCGACCAGGCTCGGCCGCCGGCCGGATCCGGCATTGCGTTCCACCCGGGCGGCCAGCGCCGCGACGGTGGAGGCCTCGAACAGGTCGCGCACGGCCAGCTGGGTGTCCAGGGCCGCGCCGAGGCGGGCGGTGACCTGGGTGGCGATCAGCGAGTTGCCGCCGAGCTCGAAGAAGTCGTCGTCGACGCCGACCCGTCCGACGCCGAGGACGTCGGAGAAGGTGCCCGCGACGATCTCCTCGATCGGGGTGGACGGGGCGCGGAAGACCTTGGCCTCGAACACCGGCGCGGGCAGCTGCTTGCGATCCAGCTTGCCGGAGGCGTTGAGCGGGAAGGCGTCCAGCACCACGAAGGCGGCCGGGACCATGTAGCCGGGCAGGCCGTCCTGGAGTTCGGCGCGCACGGCGTCGAGGTCGACGGTGTGGCCGGCGGTCGGGATGAGGTAGCCGACCAGCTGCTCGCCGAGGCGCTCGTCGCCGCGCACCACGACCACCGACTGGGCGATGGAGTCGATGGCGGTGAGGGCGGCCTCGATCTCGCCGAGCTCGATGCGCAGACCGCGCAGCTTCACCTGGAAGTCGGTGCGGCCCAGGTATTCCAGCTCGCCGCGACCGGTCCACTTCACCAGGTCACCGGTGCGGTACATGCGTTCGCCGTCGTGGAACGGGTCGGCGACGAAGCGGTCGGCGGTCAGCTCGGGGCGGGCGACGTAGCCGCGCGCCAACTGGACGCCCGCGAGGTACAGCTCACCCGCGACACCCGGGGCGACCGGGTGCAGACGCGAATCCAGCACGTACACGCGGGTGTTGAAGACCGGGGCGCCGATCGGCACCGACAGCGTGTCGGCGTCGTCCACCTCGTGGTAGGTGACGTCGACGGCCGCTTCCGTCGGACCGTACAGGTTGTGCAGGCGGGCGCCGGTGAGCTCGCGCAGCTTCTGCGCGGTCGGCGCGGGCAGCGCCTCACCGGAGGCGAAGACCTGGTGCAGCGAAATGCGTTCGGAGGCCTTCGCTGAATCGGATTCCCGGTCAGCCAGGGTGGCCACGAACACCGACATCATCGACGGCACGAAGTGCGCGGTGGTGACACCGGTCTCGATGATCAGGTCGGCCAGGTAGCCCGGGTCGCGGTGGCCGTCCGGCTTGGCGATGACCAGCGACGCGCCGATCTGCAAGGGCCAGAAGAACTCCCACACCGACACGTCGAAGGTGGCCGGGGTCTTCTGCAGCACCACATCGTCGTCGAACAGGCCGTACTCGGTCTGCATCCAGACCAAGCGGTTGACGATGGCGGTGTGGCTGACCGCCACGCCCTTCGGGCGGCCGGTGGAGCCCGACGTGAAGATCACGTACGCGACATCGTCGCCACGCAGCGGGGCGATGCGGTCGGCGTCGGTGATCGGGGCGTCGGAGTAGCCGGACAGGTCCAGTTCGTCGATCAGCAGTGTGCGCGTGGTGGTTTCGAACTCGTCACGCGCGGTGCTGAGCACGCACACGGGCTGCGCGGTGTCGAGCACGTACTGGTTGCGCTCGGCCGGGTGGTCGGGGTCCAGCGGCACGTACGCGCCACCGGCGACCGTGACGGCGTACATGCCGATCAGCAGGTCGAAGGAGCGGCGCATGCCCAGGGCCACATAGGAATCCGGGCCGACGCCCTCGGCGATGAGGTGGCGGGCCAGCTTGTGCACGCGGGCCGCGAACTCGCCGTAAGACAGACTCGTCCCCTCGAACACCAGGGCGGGGAGGTTCGGAGTGTTCTTGGCCTGGCTCTGGAACATCGACGCCAGGGTGACCTCGGCGACGATCTTCTTGCCGCCCAAGGCGACGCGCTTGACGTCGTATTCGGTGGCGTTCCAGGACCGCAGCACCTGGCGGCGCTCGGCGGCGTTGAGCAGCTCGATATCGCCGACCAGCGCGGTCGGCTCGGCGACCACGGCCGACAGCAGGCGCACCAGGCGCTCACCGAACCCGGCGATGGTGCCCGCGTCGAACATGTCGGTGGCGTAGGCGAATTCGGCGGTCATGCCGTCGCCGTCGGCCCGGTCGGTCAGGTTCAGGTGCAGGTCGAACTTGGCGGTGACCACGTCCAGCGGCACGCCCGCCACTTCCAGGCCCGGCAGCGCGAATTTCGCCTCGCCGGTGTTCTGGAACGACAGCATGACCTGGAACAGCGGGTGGCGGGCCTGCGAGCGGGCCGGGTTGAGGATCTCCACCAGGCGCTCGAACGGCAGGTCGGCGTGGCCGAAGGCGGCCAGGTCGCTGTCCTTGGTGCGGGCCAGCAGCTCGGTGAACTTCTCCCCCGAGTCGACGCCGGTGCGCAGCACCAGGGTGTTGACGAACATGCCGATGGCGTCGTCGAGCACCTGCTCGCCACGGCCGGCGACCGCGGTGCCGATGGCGATGTCGTCGCCGCCGGACAGGCGCGCCAGCAGGGCCGCGAAGGCCGCGTGCACGACCATGAACAGCGAGGCGCCGTGCTGGCGCGCCAGGCTCTCGAGTCCGGCCAGCAGTTCGGCGTCGATCGCGAACTCGTGCACGCCACCGGCATTGGAGGCGACGGCCGGGCGCGGGCGGTCCGAGGGCAGGTCGATCTGGTCGGGCAGGCCCGCCAGGTCGTTGCTCCAGTAGGCCACCTGCTGCGAGATCAGCGAGTCGGCGTCGTCCTCGGAGCCGAGGGTCTCGCGCTGCCAGAGCGCGAAGTCGGCGTACTGGACGGGCAGCGGAGCCCACTGCGGCGCATCGCCATTGGCGCGCGCGGCGTAGGCGAGCATGACGTCGCGGGCCAGCGGGCGCACCGACCAGCCGTCGCCGGAGATGTGGTGGACCACGAAAACCAGGACGTGCGTGGGCACTCCGGCGTCCGAGACCCGGAACAGTCCGGCGCGCACCGGGGCCGCGGCGGTCACGTCGAAACCGGTGAGCACCAGTTCGGCGATGCGCTCGCGCAGCTCGGCCTCGGCCACCTCGATCGGGGCCAGGCCGGTGCCGCCGCCGTGGATGCCGGCATTGGCGGCCGAGTCCAGGCGGACCTGGTCGGCGGGCAGGATGACCTGCACGCCACGGCCTTCGGCGTTCTCCGGGTAGATCGTGCGCAGCACCTCGTGGCGTTCGAGCACGTCGCCGACAGCGGCCAGCAGGGCCTCGGTATCGAGGTCGCCGGTCAGCCGCACGGCCAGCGGGATGTTGTTGACGGCCGAGGCGGTGTCGAAGCGGTTGAGGAACCACATGCGCTGCTGTGCCAGCGACAGCGGGATCTCGTCGGGCCGGGCCTGGGCGACCAGGGCGCGGCGACCGCCGGTGCCCGCCTGCGCCTCGACGCGGGCCGCCAGGGCGGCGACGGTCGGGGCGTCGAAGAGGGTACGGACGGGGACACGGGTGTCGAGTGCCGCGCCGAGGCGGGCGACGACCTGGGTGGCGATCAGCGAGTTGCCGCCGAGCTCGAAGAAGTCGTCGTCGGCGCCGACCGGGTTCTCCAGTCCGAGGACCTCGGCGAACACACTCGCCACGATCTCCTCGGCCCGCGTTGCGGCGGCCCGGAATTCGCGGGCGGCGAACTCGGGCTCGGGCAGGGCGCGGCGGTCCAGCTTGCCGTTGGCGCTGAGCGGGAACGCGCCCATGGCCACGAACGCGGCCGGAACCATGTAGGACGGCAGCAGACCAGAGAGGTGCTCGCGCAGCGCCTCGGTGTCGACGGCGTCCGCGTCCAGCGCGACCGGTTCGGTGGTCGGCGCGGCGGCCGGGACCACGTAGGCGACCAGGGCGTCGCCGGTGCGGGCGTTGGAGCGCAGCACCACGACGGCCTGGATGACCGAGTCGTGCGCGGTGAGCGCGGCCTCGATCTCGCCGAGCTCGATGCGCAGACCGCGCAGCTTCACCTGGAAGTCGGTGCGGCCGATGTACTCCAGCTCGCCGTCCGCGGTCCAGGTGACCAGGTCACCGGTGCGGTACATGCGCTTGCCGGGGGTGAAGGGGTTGGCGACGAAGCGGTCCGCCGACAGGTCGGGGCGCGCCACGTAGCCGCGGGCCAGCTGCACGCCGGCCAGGTAGAGCTCGCCCGCCATGCCCGGCGCGACCGGGTGCAGGCGCGCATCGAGCACGTACACCTGGGTGTTGAACACCGGGCGGCCGATCGGCACGGTCTCGGTGTCGGCGTCGACGACCTCGTGATAGGTCACGTCGACGGCCGCTTCGGTCGGGCCGTACAGGTTGTGCAGGTCGGCACCGGTGACCCGGCGCAACTGCTGCGCGGTGGTGGCGGGCAGGGCCTCACCGGAGGCGAACACCGAACGCAAGCTGGTGCATTCGGCCGCCGCGGGCTCCGCGACGAACACGGCCATCATCGACGGCACGAAGTGCGCGGTGGTGATGCCTTCGCGGGCAATGGTTTCGGCCAGGTACACCGGATCCCGGTGCCCGTCGGGCTTGGCCACGACCAGCTTCGCGCCGATCTGCAACGGCCAGAAGAACTCCCAGACCGACACGTCGAAGGTGGCCGGGGTCTTCTGGAAGACCACGTCATCGGCGGTCAGGTCGTACTCGGCCTGCATCCAGATCAAGCGGTTGACGATCGCCGAGTGCGGCACGGCCACACCCTTCGGGCGACCGGTCGAACCGGAGGTGAAGATCACGTACGCGGTGTTGGAAGCCTGGAGCGGCGCACGACGATCCGCGTCGGTCAGCGATGCGATGGAGTAGTCCGACAGGTCCACCGTGTCCACGGCGATCGTCGGCACGCTCGCATGCGTGAATCCGTCACGCTCGGTGGTCAGCACGCACACCGGCTGTGCCGTCTCGAGCACGTAGTCGATGCGGTCGGCGGGCTGGTCCAGGTCCAGCGGCACGTACGCGCCACCGGCCTCGATGACCGCGTACATGGCGACGACCAGGTCCAGCGAGCGGCGAATGCCCAGGGCCACCAGGCTTTCCGGGCCGACTCCGAGGTCGACGAGCTTGCGGGCCAGCTGGTGCACGCGGCCCGCGAACTCCGCGTAGGACAGACTTGTCCCCTCGAAGCTGACCGCGGTCGCGGCGGGGGTCCGCACGGCCTGCGCCTCGAACAGCGCGACCAGCGTCTCGCCCGCGTCGCCCGAAGCGCTGCGCACGACCTCGCCCGCGGCGGTGTCCTCGGCCGAAGGGGTGCCCGAAGTCAGTTCCGCGAGTACGGAATCGACGTCGGCGGTGGTCCGGTTCCAGTCGCGCAGCACCCGGGTGCGCTCGCCGCCGACCAGCAGGTCGATATCGCCCACGGCCCGGTCCGGCTGGGCCGCGACGGCCTTCAGCAGCCGGTCGAACCGGTCGGCGAAACGCTCCATGGTGGCCGCGTCGAACAGGTCGGTGGCGTAGATGAGTTCGGCGGTGATGCCGGACTCCGGGGTCGCGTTCTCGGTCAGCACCAGCTGCAGGTCGAACTTGGCGGTGTCGATCGGGAGGTCGACGGCACTGACGGTCAGACCCGGCAGCTCCAGTTCGGTGATGCCGGTGTTCTGGAACGACAGCATGACCTGGAACAGCGGGTGGCGGGCCTGCGAGCGGGCCGGGTTGAGGATCTCCACCAGGCGCTCGAACGGCAGGTCGGCGTGGCCGAAGGCCTGAATGTCGGTGCCGCGCACCGCGTCCAGGAGTTCGGCGAAGCCGCGGCCGCCGTCCACCTCGGTGCGCAGCACCAGGGTGTTGACGAACATGCCGATCAGATCGTCGAGGGCGCGCTCGCCACGACCGGCGACCGGGGTGCCGATGGCGATGTCGGACTCACCGGACAGGCGCGACAGCAGCACGGCCAGGGCCGAGTGCATGACCATGAACATGGTGGTGCCGCGGCTGCGGGCGAGTTCGGCCAGCGCCGACTGGGTCCCGGCGTCGATGTCGAACACGTGCGTCGCGCCGCGGCCGGTGGCCACGGCCGGACGCGGCCGGTCGGACGGCAGGTCCAGCTGGTCGGGCAGGCCGCGCAGCGAGTCGCGCCAGTACGAGATCTGCTGGGAGATCACCGAATCGGCGTCGCGCTCGTCGCCGAGCACCTCGCGCTGCCACAGCGCGTAGTCGGCGTACTGGACGTCGAGTACCTGCCAGCCGGGTTCGCCGCCCTCGACGCGAGCGCCGTAGGCGGTCATGACATCCCGGGTGAGCGGGCCCATGGAGAAACCGTCGGCGGAGATGTGGTGCACCACCAGCGCGAGCACGTGCTCGGTGGGGCTGACCTCGAACAGTCGCGCCCGGAACGGCACGTCCACGGTGACGTCGAAGGCGGTCAGCACCAGCTCCGAGAGCGCCTGCGGCAGGGTGGCTTCGGAGACCTCGACCGGGGTCAGGTCGGGGATGACCTGGCCGGTGGGGACGATCTCCTGGAACGCCTGGCCGTCGATCTCGGGGTAGCGGGTGCGCAGCGACTCGTGCCGCGCCAGCACGTCGGCGACAGCGATCTGCAGGGCCTGGCGGTCCACCAGACCCGACAGGCGCACGGCCGCCGGAATGTTGTCCACGGCCGATTCGGGATCGAACCGGTTGAGGAACCACATGCGCTGCTGAGCCAGCGACAGCGGCAGCCGCTCGGGCCGCTCCTGCGCGACCAGCGCCTGGCGGGTTCCGGAGCCGGAGTGGGTCTCGGCCTTGGCCGCCAGCGCGGCCACGGTCGAGGCCTCGAAGATCTCGCGCACGCCCAGCTGGGTGTCCAGCGCGGCCGACAGGCGGGCCGCCACCTGGGTGGCGATCAGCGAGTTGCCGCCGAGGGCGAAGAAGTCGTCGTCGAGACCGACGCGCTCCAGGCCGAGGATCTCGCCGAACACGCCGGCGACGATCTGCTCGATCGGGGTGACCGGCGCGCGGAACACCGCGGCCTCGAACACCGGCGCGGGCAGGGCCTTGCGGTCCAGCTTGCCGGAGGCGTTGAGCGGGAACTCGTCGAGCACCATCAGGATCGACGGCACCATGTAGGACGGCACGCTCTCGCCGATCTCGGCGCGCACCGCGTCCACGTCGACGGTGCGGCCCGGCGCGGCGATGACATAGCCGACCAGCTGGTCACCGGCGTGCGGGTCGTTGCGCACCACGACCACCGACTGTGCGATGGCGTCCAGGGCGGTGAGCGCGGACTCGATCTCGCCGAGCTCGATGCGCAGACCGCGCAGCTTCACCTGGAAGTCGGTGCGGCCGATGTAGTCGAGTTCGCCGTCCGCGGTCCAGGTGACCAGGTCACCGGTGCGGTACATGCGTTCGCCGTCCCCGAAGGGGTTGGCCACGAAGCGATCCGACGACAGATCGGGGCGCGCCACATAGCCGCGCGCCAACTGCTCGCCCGCCAGATAGAGCTCACCCGCGACGCCGACCGGAACCGGCCGCAGGCGCGAATCGAGAACGTACACCTGGGTGTTGAACACCGGGCGGCCGATCGGCACGGTCTCGGTGTCGGCGTCGACCACCTGGTGGTAGGTAACGTCGACCGCGGCCTCGGTGGGGCCGTACAGGTTGTGCAGCTCCGCGCCGGTCAGCGCGCGCAGCTTGTGCGACGGCTTGGGCGCGAGCGCCTCACCGGAGGCGAAGACCATGCGCAGGCCGGTGCAGCGCGCGGCCGCCTCCTCGGCCACGAAGACCGCCAGCATGGACGGCACGAAGTGGGTGACCGTCACGCCTTCGCGGGCGATGAGGTCGGCGAGGTAGGCCGGGTCGCGGTGGCCCTCGGGCTTGGCCACGACCAGCTTGGCGCCGATCTGCAAGGGCCAGAAGAACTCCCACACCGACACGTCGAAGGTGGCGGGCGTCTTCTGCAACACCACATCGTCGGCGGTCAGGCCGTACTCGGCCTGCATCCAGACGAGACGGTTGACGATCGCCGAGTGCGGCACGGCCACACCCTTCGGGCGACCGGTCGAACCGGAGGTGAAGATCACGTACGCGGTGTTCGAATCCCGCAGCGGCACACGGCGATCCGCGTCGGTCAGCGGGGCGGCCGAGTAGCTCGCCAGCTCCAGCTTGTCGATGCGCACCTGCGCGGTGTCGACCGGCAGATCCTCACCGGAGGTCAGCACTGTGACCGGGTCGGCGGTCTCGAGGATGTACTCGGTGCGCTCGGCCGGGTGGTCCGGATCCAGCGGCACGTAGGCGGCGCCGGTGACGGCGACGGCGTACATGCCGACGACCAGATCCAGCGAGCGGCGCATGCCCAGCGCCACGAACGATTCCGAGCCGACGCCGCGCTCGATGAGCCAGCGGGCCAGGCGGTGCACCCGCTCGGAGAACTCGGCGTAGGACAGACTCGTCCCCTCGAACGCGACCGCGGTCGCGTCGGGGGTCCGCTCGGCCTGGGCCTCGAACATGGCGACCAGGGTCGCGGTCTCGGCCTTGTGCTCGGTGAGCACGGCCTCGACATCGAAGGCGGTGTCGTTCCAGGTCTCGACGACCTGGGTGCGCTCGGCGGCGTCGACCAGCTCGATATCGCCGACGGCGGCGGCGGGATCGGTGGTGATGGCGGTGAGCACCCGGATCAGGCGGTCCGCGATCCGGTGGACGGTGTCCTCGTCGAACAGGTCGCGCAGGTAGCCGGCGCGGATGCGCAGGCGGGTGTCGAGCTGCGCGATCAGGGTCAGCGGGTAGTGGGTGGCGTCGGCGGCGTCCAGGCCGGTGACGGCCATGCCGTCGATGTCGGCGGCCTGGGACCGGATGCCTTCGGCGTCAACGGGATAGGACTCGAAGACCACGAGCGTGTCGAAGAGTCCGCCGATGCCCGCGGCGGTCTGGATGTCGGCCAGGCCCACGTAGTGGTGGTCGAGCAGGTCGGCCTGCTCGCCCTGGGTGCGGGTGAGGAGCGTGCCGGCCGGCTCGGCCGGGTCGAAGGCGACCCGCACCGGGACGGTGTTGATGAACAGACCCACCATGGACTCGACGCCCGAGAGCTGGGCCGGGCGGCCGGACACGGTGGTGCCGAACAGCACGTCCTCGCGGCCGGTGAGGCGGCCGAGCAGGATGCCCAGGCGACCTGGAGCACGGTGTTCGGGGTGACGCCGAGTTCGGCGGCCAGCCCGGTCAGGCGCGCGGTGGCGGCCTCGTCCAGGTCGAAGAAGTACTCGCCGGACAGGGCGGTGATCTCGCGGCCGGTGTCGGGGCGGGTGAGCAGGGTCGGCTCGGACACCCCGCGCAGCGAGGTCTGCCAGGCGGCCAGTGAGGCCGAACGGTCCTGCTGGGCAACCCATTCCAGGAAGTAGCGGTAGGACCGCACCGGCGGCAGCACCGCGGTGTCGGAGTGCGTGGCGTAAAGCACCAGCAGGTCCTGCATGAGCAGCGGCATGGACCAGCCGTCGAGCAGGATGTGATGGTTGGCCACGGCCAGCTGGTAGCTGTGCGTGTCGGTCCGCACCAGGGTGTAGCGGATGAGCGGCGGCGCGGTCAGGTCGAAGCGCTCGACCCGGTCGGCGGCCAGGATCTCCGCGGCCCGCGCCGCGCGAGCGTCCGCGTCGGCGATGTCGGTGAGGTCGTGGTTGGTCCACGCCACCTTCACACCGTCGATGACGACCTGCACGGGAACGCCGGAGGCGTTGTTCACGTAGGCGGTGCGCAGGATCTCGTGACGGTCGAGCAGGGCCTGCGCGGCCGCGCGCAAGCGGTCGGCGTCGACGCGGCCCTCGAGGGTGGCACCGCCTGCGCGGTGTACACGTCCACCGAGGTGGCGGCGAGCTGCGCGTGGAAGAGCAGACCGGCCTGCAGCGCGGACAGCGGCCACACCTGGTGCAGCGCGCCGTAGCGCTTCTCCCAGCCGTCGATGTCGCGCTGGGTAACGCGGACCAGGCCGAAGTCGGACGGGGTGTGCCCGCCCTTGGCCGAATCGGCGTGCGCGGCAACGGCTTCCAGCGCGGACACCCAGAGGGCGGCGAACTCGGCGATCTCGGTGGCCGAGATCAGCGTGCTCGGGTAACCGATCTGCGCGGTCAGCTTGTCGCCCGCCACGATGGCGTTGATGTCGATCGGGGCCATGGCGGGCATGTCGGCGTCGTAGGAGCCCGCCAGCTCCGCCAGGTCGGCCGCCGGGATCCAGCCGAAGCCGCGCAGCGCCTCGGGCACGTCGCCCTCGTTGACCCGGCCCAGGTAGTTGAAGCTGACCTGGCCCGGCAGCTGCTTGGGCAGCTGCGCGGCGGTGTCGGAGTTCATGTAGCGCAGCAGGCCGTAACCGATGCCCTTGTCCGGCACCGAGAGCAGCTGCTCCTTGACGGTCTTGATGGCCCGGCCCATGGCCGCGCCGCCGGTGAGGGCGGCGTCCACGTCGATGCCGGACAGGTCGAAGCGCACCGGGAAGATCGCGGTGAACCAGCCGACCGTGCGTGACAGGTCCGCGCCCGGCACGACCTCTTCCTCGCGGCCGTGGCCTTCGAGGCGGACGAGGGCAGACTTCTCCCCCAGGCCCTTGCCGGCGCGGAACTTGGCCACCGCCAACGCGAGTGCGGTGAGCAGACCGTCGTTCACGCCGCCGTGGAACAGCGCGGGCACGGTGGTCAGCAGCGAGCGGGTGGCCTCGGCCGACAGCTCGACGCGGTGCTTGACGACGGTCGCGGTGACGTCCACGGCCGGGTCCATGGCGCGCTCGGTGAGCAGCGGGTCCGGGCCCTCGACGACGTCGCGCCAGAACGCGAGTTCGGCCACGCGCTCGTCGGTGGCGGCCTCCCGCTCGAGGGCGTGCGCCCAGGTGCGCATGCTGGTGGCGGGGGCGACCAGCTCGGGGGTCTGTCCGGCGGACAGCTGACCCCAGGCGGCGACGAAGTCCGGCACCAGGATTCGCCAGGTGACACCGTCGACCACCAGGTGGTGACCGGCGACGACCAGGCGGCCCGCCCGGCTGTTGTCGGAGGGTTCCAGCCACACGAACCGGATGACCTGGCCCGCGGCCGGATCCAGCTTGTCGAGCGTGGCATCCAGTGCGGCCGCGGCGATCTCGAACAGCTGCGCGTCGGTGGCGGCGGCGTCGAACTCGGTGCGATCGATGAGCGAATCCGCGTCGATGGTTCCGGGAGCGGCGGTTTCGACGATCCAGTCCGCGTCCGGCACCCGGCGCAGGCGCGCCCGCAGCATGTCGTGGCGGTCGATGACCGCGCCGACGGTGGCGGCGATACCCGCGCGGTCGATGCCGATCGGCAGTTCCAGCGCCATGGTCTGGTTGAAGCGGCCGAACTCGCCCGGCCGTCCCGCCATGAACCGCACCACCGGGGTCAGCGGCATGACACCCACGCCGCCGCCGGGGAGCTCGGTCAGCTGCGGGGCCGAATCGCCCTGGCCGTCCACGGATACCGTCGCGATCGCGGCCAGCCCGGACACGGTGCGCTGCTCGAACACGTCGCGCGGCGAGAACACCACGCCGCGCGCCTTGGCCCGCGACACCAGCTGGATGGAGACGATGGAGTCACCGCCGAGGGCGAAGAACGAGTCGTCGATTCCGACCCGCTCCAGGCCCAGCACCTCGGCGAACACCTCGGCGATGGTCTGCTCGAGGGTGTTGCGCGCGGCCCGGAAGACCACCTCGGTGGCGAAGACCGGCTCGGGCAGGGCCCGGCGGTCCAGCTTGCCGACCGGGGTCAGCGGCACCCGGTCGATGATCATCACCGAGGACGGCACCATGTACGCGGGCAGACGCTGCTCGACGTGCGCGGTCACCGCGGCCACATCGATCGAATGACCCGGCGTGGCAACCACGTACGACACCAGCGAGGTCGCGCCGGCGGCGTTCTTGTGGCCGACGGTGACCGCGAAGTCGACGGTCTCGTGCGAGGCCAGCGCCGCGTCGATCTCACCGAGCTCGATACGGAAACCGCGCACCTTGACCTGGAAGTCGGAGCGGCCGACGTATTCGACCAGGCCGTCCGGGGTCCAGCGCACCACGTCACCGGTGCGGTACATGCGCTCGCCGTCCACGTACGGGTTGGCGACGAAACGGTCGGCGGTCAGGCCCGGCCGCGCGTGGTAGCCGCGCGCCAGCTGGATGCCCGACAGGTACAGCTCACCCGCGACACCCACCGGCACCGGGCGCAGGCGGTTGTCGAGGATCAGCGACTGCATGCCCCGGATGGGACCGCCGATGGTGACCAGGTCACCCGGCACCAGCGCGTCGCTGATGTTGGTCATGATGGTGGTCTCGGTGGGGCCGTAACCATTATGGAAGGCACGCATCGTGCCGTCCGCCAACGGAACCGCCCACTTCTCGACCAGATCGGCGGGCACCGCTTCACCACCGGCGACCAGCACGCGCAGCGAGTCCAGGCCCGCCGGTCCGAAGGTGGACAGCGCGGCCGGGGTGATGAACGCGTGGGTGGCCCGCTCGCGGCGGATCAGCTCGGCGAGCTCCTCGCCGCCGTAGGTGCCCGGCGGGACGACCACCAGGGTGCCGCCCTTGCCGATGGCGAGCAGGAATTCCAGCATCGACGCGTCGAACGAGGGCGATGCGAAATGCAGTGCGCGCGAGGAGGAGTCGAGCGCGTAGCGCTCGGCCTGCTCGACGGTGAAGTTGGCCAGGCCGGCGTGGGTGACCACGACGCCCTTGGGCACACCGGTGGAGCCCGACGTGTAGATGACGTAGGCCGGGTGCTCCGGACGCAGCGGGCGCACCCGCTCGGCGGCGTCGATCGCGGTGTCCGCGAACGCCTCCAGATCCAGTTCGTCCAGGACCAGCCACTCGACCGAGTCCGGCATGTCCGCGCGCACCGACGCCACGGTCAGACCGACCGGCGAACCGGAGTCGGTGACCATGTGGGCGATGCGGTCGGCCGGGTAGTTCGGGTCCACCGGCACGAAGGCCGCACCGGTCTTGGACACCGCCCATTCGGCGAAGTACGAGTCGTCCGAACGCGGGACGGCGACGGCGACCAGATCCTCGGTACCGATGCCGCGCTCGATGAGCAAGCGCGCCAGGCGGTTCGAGCGGGTATCCAGCTCGCCGTAAGACAGACTCCTGCCCTCGAACACCACCGCGGGCGCGGCGGGGTCGATGGCGACGGCGTCGGCGATCAGCTCCGGCAGGGTGCGCGCCGGGACGGCGGGCAGGCCGAAACGGGCCACCAGATCGGCGCGCTCACCGGAGTCGAGGATGTCGATCGCGCCGACGCCGATCTCCGGGTTCGCGGCGACGGCCTCGAGCACCCGCACCCAGCGCTGCGCGAAGCCGGCCGCGGTGGCCTCGTCGAACAGGTCGGTGGCGTAGGTCAGGGCCAACGCCATGCCGGAGTCCTGATCCGACAGCGTGAACTGGAGATCGAAGCGCGAGATGTTCTCGTCGAGATCCAGCGTGGAGACCGTCAGGCCCGGCAGCTCGATGCTGGTGCGGTCCAGGTTCTGGAAGGCCAGCATGACCTGGAACAGCGGGTTGCGGGCCTGCGAACGCTCGGGCGCGAGCAGTTCCACCAGTCGCTCGAACGGCACGTCGGCATTGCCGAAGGCGTCGAGGTCGGTGTGGCGCACACGATCCAGCAGGTCGGTGAAGGACTCGCCGGGTTCGATGCCGGTGCGCAGCACCAGGGTGTTGACGAACATGCCGACCAGGTCGTCGAGCGCGGCCTCACCACGCCCGGCGACCGGGGTGCCGACCGCGATGTCGTCGCCGCCGGACAGGCGGGCCAGCAGCACCGCCAGCGCGGAGTGCATGACCATGAACAGCGACGAACCACGCCGGCGGGCAACGTCTTCCAGCGCCGCGATCAGCTCGGGCGACAGCGTCCGCTGCACCGTCGCGCCGCGGTGCGAGGCGATGGCCGGGCGCGGGCGGTCGGTGGGCAGGGCCAGCTCGTCGGGCACACCGCCGAGCACGCGCTGCCAGTAGGCGGCCTGGCGGGCCATGATCGAGGACGAATCCTCTTCCGAGCCCAGCACTTCGCGCTGCCACAGCGCGAAGTCGGCGTACTGCACGGCCAGCGGGGCCCAGCCGGGCACCGCACCCTGGGTGCGCGCGGTGTAGCCGACCATGACGTCGCGGGCCAGCGGGGACATGGAGAAACCGTCACCGGCGATGTGGTGCACGACGACCACGAGCACGTGCTCGGTGGCGACGGCGGTGCCGTCGATGGACTGAGCCTCGCCGCCGGCGCGGAACAGGCGGGCGCGCAGCGGAACCTGTTCGGCCACATTGAAGCCCAGCGTGGCGAACGCGGTCACGGTGGCGGTCAGATCCGCGGGCGCGACCGTGACCGGCCGCAGATCCAGGGCGATCTCCTCGGCCGGGACGACCACCTGCATGGGGGCGCCGCCGTGCTCGGGGTACTTGGTGCGCAGCGACTCGTGGCGGCGCACCACATCGGCGACCGCGAGTTCCAGTGCGGCGGTGTCGAGTTCACCGGTGAGGCGAATCGCCAGCGGCAGGTTGTAGGCCGCCGAGGAGGTGTCGTACTGGTTCAGGAACCACATGCGCTGCTGCGCGAACGACAGCGGCACCAGCTCGCCCGGAATCCGGGTGCGGGCGGTCAGTTTGGCGCGCGAGGCGCCGTCGGCGTGCGATTCGATGCGGGCCGCGAGGGCCTCGACCGTGGTGGCCTCGAACAGCGTGCGCACCGCGACCGTGGTGTCCAGGGCCGCGCCGATGCGCGACACGACACGGGTGGCGATGAGCGAGTTGCCGCCCAGGTCGAAGAAGTCGTCGTCCAGGCCGACCCGCTCCAGGCCGAGGACCTCGGCGAAGACGCCGGCGACCGTCTCCTGGGTCGGGGTCTCCGGCGCGCGGAAGACGCGGGCCTGCGCGGCCGGGGCCGGGAGGGCGCGGCGGTCCAGCTTGCCGTTGACGGTCAGCGGGATCCGGTCCAGCACCACGACGGCCGACGGGACCATGTAGGCGGGCAGCAGCTCGGCGGCGCCGTCGCGGACGGCGTCCACGGCGAGCGCGACACCGTCCTGCGGTACCACGTAGGCGACGATGCGCTGATCGCCCGGCTGGTCCTCGCGCACGATGACCGCGGTCTGCGCGACCCCGGCCTGCGCCAGCACCGCGGACTCGATCTCACCGAGCTCGATGCGGAAGCCGCGGACCTTGACCTGATCGTCGGCGCGGCCCAGGTATTCGAGCTCGCCGAAGCGGTTCCAGCGGGCCACGTCACCGGAGCGGTACAGGCGGGTGCCCGGCGCGCCGAAGGGGCTGGCCACGAAGCGGGCCGCGGACAGGTCCGGGCGGCCCAGGTAGCCGCGCGCCAACTGCGCACCGGCGACGTACATCTCACCCGCGACGCCGACCGGCACCGGGTGCAGGCGGTCGTCGAGGACGTACACCCGCAGACCGGCGATGGCCCGGCCGACCACCGAACCGGTGGCGGCGGCGATGGTGTCGGCATCGAGCACACGTACGGACACGTGGACCGTGGTCTCGGTGATGCCGTACATGTTCACCAGGTACGGGGTGGAATCCCCGTGGCGGGCAACCCAATCCGAGAGGCGGCGCAGCTCGAGGGCCTCACCGCCGAAAACGACGTAGCGCAGGGCGAGGGCCTGCTCGTCACCGGCGGCCGCCGCGATGCGGTCGGCCTCGGCCAGCTGGTAGAACGCCGACGGGGTCTGGTTGAGCACGGTGACCCGCTCGCGGCGCAGCAGTTCCAGGAACTGCTCCGGGGAGCGCGACACGTAGTAGTCGACGACGACGAGCTTGCCGCCGTAGAGCAGCGGGCCCCACAGCTCCCACACCGAGAAGTCGAACGCGTAGGAGTGGAACAGCGTCCACACGTCGTCGGGTCCGAAGCCGAACTCGCGATCGGTGTTCGCCATCAGGCGCACCACGTTCCGGTGCGCGACCGCGACGCCCTTGGGGCGGCCGGTCGAACCGGAGGTGTAGATGACGTACGCGACGTGATCGGGGTGCAGCGCCGCGCGGCGGTCGGCATCGGTGACGGGGCCGTCGGCCGCGTCCACGATGTTCCCGGCCTCGAGCGAGAAACCGTCCAGCAGCACGGTGTTCAGGTCCTGCGGCAGCTCGACCTGCACGGTCGAGTCGGTGATCACGCTGGTCGGCTGCGCATCCGAGAGCACGAAGGCGATGCGGTCGGCCGGGTAGGACGGATCGATCGGCACGTAACCCGCACCGGTCTTGATCACGGCCAGCAGCGCCACGACCAGATCGGCCGAACGCGGCAGCAGCACCGCGACCAGCGACTCCGGACCCGCGCCCTCCCCGATCAGCCTGCGCGCCAGCACGTTCGCGCGGCGATCCAGCTCGAAGTAGGTGAGCTCCTCGTCGCCGAACCGCACCGCGACCCGCTCCGGGTGGGCGGCCACGGCCAGATCGAACAGGCCCGAGATGGTGGCCTCGGCGGCGGCGAAGGGGCTCGCCAGCGCCGCGAGGGGGTTGGACAGTCGCTCGGCGGCCCCGCCCAGTGCGGCCAGGGCGGCGGCCTCGGGCGCGATGCCCGAAATGCCCTCGGCGACCGCGAGTTCGGCCTCGGCGACCGCGGCGCGCGCGGTCTCGGCGAGCTCGACGATGTCCTCGCCCGCGGAGACCCAGTACTCGGCCACGTCGTGGCGTTCGCCCTCGCCCAGCAGGTCGATGTCACCGATCAGGGCCGACGGGTCCTCGGCGACGGCGCGCAGGATGCGAACCAGGCGCTCGGCGAAGGCGATGACGGTCTCGGCGTCGAACAGATCGGTGGCGTAGTTCCAGGACAGGCCCAGCGAGCCGTCGGCGCGCTCGATCACGGTGAGCTGCACGTCGAACTTGGCGGTGCCCGGATCGAATTCGACGACCTCGAGGGCCAGGTCCGGCAGCTCGACCGCGGCCGCGTCCTTGGCGCCGGCGGCCTCGAAGGTCAGCGCCACCTGGAACAGCGGGTGATGCGCCTGCGAGCGGACCGGGCTGAGCACGTCCACCAGCCGCTCGAACGGCACGTCGGCGTGCGCGAAGGCGGCCAGGTCGGTGCGGCGCACCTGAGCGAGCAGGTCGCGGAAGGCGGCGTCCGGCTTCACCTCGCTGCGCAGCACCAGGGTGTTGACGAACATGCCGACCACGTCGTCGAGGGCGCGTTCGCCGCGGCCCGCGATCGGGGTGCCGATGGCGATGTCGGTGGCCCGGGACAGGCGCGCGGACCAGGCCGCGAGCGCGGCGTGCACCAGCATGAACAAGGTGACGTCGTGTTCGCGGGCCACGCCGGTGAGGGCGCGGTGCAGGTCGGCGTCGATCGAGAATTCGTGCACGCCACCGGCATTGGTGGCGACCTCAGGCCGCGGCCGGTCGGCGGGCAGCTCGAGCTGCTCGGGCAGATCGGCCAGCTGGGTGGTCCAGTAGGCGATCTGCTGGGCGGCGATCGACTCGGGATCGGTCTCCGCGCCGAGGATCTCGCGCTGCCACAGCGTGTAGTCGGCGTACTGCACCGGCAGCGGCGACCAGGCCGGGGCCTCGCCCGCGGCGCGGGACAGGTAGGCGGCCACCACGTCACGCAGCAGCGGGCGCAGCGACGCGCCGTCGGCGCTGATGTGGTGCAGCACCAGCACGACCACGTGCTCGGTCTCGCTGAGGCTCAGCACCGTGGCGCGGAACGGCAGTTCGCGGGTGACGTCGAAGAAGACGCTCGCCAGCTGGGTGATGCGCGCGGTCAGGTCGGCCGCGGTGACGGACTCGGTCCGCACCTCGAAGTCGATCTCGGACAGCGGCAGGATCCGCTGGTAGCCGTCGCCCTCGATCTCGGGGTAGACGGTGCGCAACGACTCGTGGCGGGCCAGCACGTCGCCCAGGGCGGCGGTGAAGGCGGCCGGATCGATGGCGCCGGTGAGCTTCAGTGCCACCGGGATGTTGTTGACCGCGGTGCGGTTGTCGAAGCGGTTCAGGAACCACATGCGCTGCTGCGCCAGCGACAGCGGCACCAGCTCCGGGCGCTCCTGGGCGACCAGTGCCGCCCGCGCGCCGGTGCCGACGCGCGATTCCAGCTGTGCGGCAAGCGAAGCCACGGTCGAGGCCTCGAACAGGGCACGCAGCGGGATGTCGGCGTCCAGCGCCGCGGACAGGCGGGCGATCACCTGGGTGGCGATCAGCGAGTTGCCGCCGAGCTCGAAGAAGTCGTCGTCCAGGCCGACCCGGTCCAGGCCGAGCACGTCGGCGATGACGCCGGCGACCGTCTGCTGCACCGGGGTGGCCGGGGCGCGGAAGACCTTGGCGGCGAAGGTCGGGGCGGGCAGCTGCTTGCGGTCCAGCTTGCCGGAGGCGTTGAGCGGGAAGGCGTCCAGCACCATGAAGGCGGCCGGGACCATGTAGGCCGGAAGCTGCTCGGAGAGCACGTCCTTCACGGCGTCGAGGTCGAGGTGACCGTCGGCGGCGATCAGGTAGGCGACCAGCTGATCGCCGGTGCGCTCGTCGTGGCGGACCACGACCACGGCCTGCGCGACCGCGGGGAGCGCGGTGAGCGCCGACTCGATCTCGCCGAGCTCGATGCGCAGACCGCGCAGCTTCACCTGGAAGTCGGTGCGGCCCAGGTACTCCAGCTCGCCATTGCCGGTCCAGGTGACGAGGTCACCGGTGCGGTACATGCGCGCGCCGGCGCCGAAGGGGTTGGCCACGAAGCGATCCGCGGTCAGGTCGGGGCGGGCCACATAGCCGGTGGCCAGCTGGTCACCCGCGAGATAGAGCTCACCCGCGACACCCACCGGAACCGGGTTCAGGCGCGCGTCGAGGACGTACACCTGGGTGTTGAAGACCGGCGCGCCGATCGGCACCGAGGCGATATCGGCGTCGACGACCTCGTGGAAGGTGACGTCGACCGCGGCCTCGGTCGGGCCGTACAGGTTGTGCAGGCGAGCGCCGGTGAGCCGGCGCAGCTTCTGCGCGGTCGGCGCGGGCAGGCCCTCACCGGAGGCGAAGACATTGGTCAGGCTGACGCAGTCGGCCGCGGCCGACTCGGCCACGAAGACCGCCAGCATGGACGGCACGAAGTGGGTGACGGTCACGCCCTCGCGGACGATGATCTCGGCCAGGTAGGCGGGGTCGCGGTGGCCGTCCGGCTTGGCGACCACCAGGCGCGCGCCGACCTGCAAGGGCCAGAAGAACTCCCACACCGACACGTCGAAGGTGGCCGGCGTCTTCTGCAGCACCACGTCGTAGGCGGCCAGGCCGTACTGGGCGTGCATCCACACCAGGCGGTTGACGATCGCCGCGTGGCTCACCGCCACACCCTTGGGGCGGCCGGTCGAGCCGGACGTGAAGATCACGTAGGCGGTGTTGCCCGGGCGCAGCGGCGCGAGGCGCTCGGAGTCGGCGACGGGGGCATCGTCGAAGCCGGACAGATCCAGCTCGTCGATCCGAACCTGGTGGCCGTCGATGCCTTCCAGGTCGTCACCGGAGGTGAGCACGCAGACCGGGTGCGCGGTGTCGAGGATGTACTGGGTGCGCTCGGCCGGGTGATCGGGATCCAGCGGCACGTACGCGCCACCGGCGACGGTGACCGCGTACATGCCCGCGACCAGGTCGATGGAGCGGCGCATGCCCAGCGCCACGAAGGATTCCGGTCCGACGCCCTCGGCGATCAGCCAGCGCGCCAGCTTGCGCACGCGGGCAGCGAACTCGGCGTAGGACAGACTCGTCCCCTCGAACGTGACCGCCGTCGCGTCGGGAGTCAGCGCAACCTGCGCCTCGAACAGCGAAACCAGCGTCGCCGCAGCGCCTTCGGAGATCTCCGGTAGTGCGGTGTCCAGCTCGAACGCGGTCTCGTTCCAGCCGACCAGCAGCTGACGACGCTCGTTCTCGCTGAGCAGCTCGACATCGCCGACCAGCTGGGCCGGGTCCGCGGCCACGGCGGTGAGCATGGCGACGAAGCGCTGCGCGAACACGTCGGCGTACGCGGCGTCGAAAAGATCTGTCGCGTAGACGAGTTCGGCGTCCATGGCCGAGTTGCCGTCGACGACTTCACTCAGGGTCATCTGCAGATCGAACTTGGCCGACTGCTGATCGATGGCCAGCTCGGCCACGCTCAAGCCCGGTAGCTCCAGCGAGGCCCGCCCCAGGTTCTGGAACGACAGCATCACCTGGAACAACGGGTGCCGCGCCTGCGAGCGGGCCGGGTTGAGCACCTCGACGAGGCGCTCGAACGGCACGTCCGCGTGGGCGAAGGCCTGCAGGTCGCGCTCGCGCACGGTCTTCAGCAGGTCGGTGAAGCTCGCACCGGTGTCCACCGGCGACCGCAGCACCAGGGTGTTGACGAACATGCCGACCAGGTCGTCGAGCGCCTGCTCGCCACGGCCCGCGACCGGGATGCCGACCGCGATGTCGTCGGTGCCGCTCAGGCGGGCCAGCAGCGCGGCGAAAGCGCTGTGCACCACCATGAACAGGGTGGTGCCGTTGGCCTGCGCCACCCGGTTCAGCCCGGTGATCAGCTCGCCCGGCACCTGGAAGCGATGGGTCCCCGCGTCGTAGGTGGCCACGGCCGGGCGCGGGGTGGTGGACAGGCGCAGCTCGTCCGGCAGGCCGGACAGGGTGTCGCGCCAGTAGTCCAGCTGCTCGGTGATGAGCGAGCGCGGATCCTCTTCCGAACCCAGGGTTTCGCGCTGCCACAGCGCGTAATCCGCGTACTGCACCGGCAATTCGGTCCAGCCCGGGGTCTCGCCCTGGCTGCGCGCGATGTATGCGGTCATCAGGTCGCGCACCAGCGGCGTCATGGAGAAGCCGTCGGCGGCGATGTGGTGGGCCACCAGGACCAGCACGTGCTCGTCGGCCGCCAGGCGGTAGGCGCGCAGGCGCACCGCCGTCTCGGTGGTGACGTCGAAGCCCTGCGCCGCGAACGCGTAGACCGCGGCGAACAGCTCGCCCTCGGTCACGTCCATGACCTCGAGCTCTGGGATGGCGCGGCCGGTGGGCAGCACCTTCTGATAGGCGACGCCCTCGTGCGAGGGGTACAGGGTGCGCAGCGACTCGTGGCGCGCCATCACGTCGGCGATCGCGCCGCGCATGGCGTCGAGATCCAGTGCGCCGGTGAGCCGGACGGCCGCCGGGATGTTGTTGGCGGCCGATTCGGGATCGAACCGGTTGAGGAACCACATGCGCTGCTGCGCGAGCGATAGCGGCGGGTATTCGGGGCGGGTGCGGACCGTGAGCGCCTGGCGCACACCGGTTCCCGCGTGCGACTCCACCCGCGCGGCCAGCGCGGCCACGGTCGGGGCCTCGAACAGCACGCGCACGCCGATCTCGGCGTTCAGCGCGGCCGACAGGCGGGCCACCACCTGGGTGGCGACCAGCGAGTTGCCGCCCAGCTCGAAGAAGTCGTCGTCCACGCCGACGCGCTCGGGGCCGTTCTCCGTACCGGAGATGCCGAGCAGATCGGCGAAGATCTGCGCGATGATCTCCTCGATCGGGGTCGAGGGGGCGCGGAAACGCTTGGCCTCGAACACCGGCGCGGGCAGCGCCCGCCGGTCCAGCTTGCCGGAGGCGTTGACCGGGAAGGCGTCCAGCACCACGAGCGCGGCCGGAACCATGTAGGCGGGCAGCGAGGCGCTCAGCGCGGCCTTGACCCCGTCGACGTCGACCACGGCGTCGGGCTCGCGGACCACGTAGCCCACGAGCTGATCGCCGGCGTGCGCGTCGGTGCGGACCACCACGACGGACTGCGCGATGGTCGGCTGCGCCAGCAGCGCCGCCTCGATCTCGCCCAGCTCGATGCGCAGACCGCGCAGCTTCACCTGGAAGTCGGTGCGGCCCAGGTAGTTCAGTTCGCCCTCGGCGGTCCAGGAGACCAGGTCGCCGGTGCGGTACATGCGGTCGCCGGAGACGAACGGGTTCGCCACGAAACGGTCCGCGGACAGGTCCGGACGGCCCAGGTAACCGCGCGCGAGCTGATCGCCCGCGAGGTAGAGCTCACCCGCGACACCCGGCGCGACCGGGTGCAGGCGGGCGTCGAGGACGTAGGTCTCGGTGTTCCACACCGGGCGGCCGATCGGCACGAAGACGGTGTCGGTGTCGACGACCTCGTGATAGGTCACGTCGACGGCCGCCTCGGTCGGGCCGTACAGGTTGTGCAGGCGCGCACCGGTCAGCTCGCGCAGCTTCTGCGCGGTCGGCGCGGGCAGCGCCTCACCGGAGGCGAAGACCTGACGCAGGCGCGGTGCGGCGGTGGCGGAATCGCCGCTGTCGGTGCCGAGGGTGGCGACGAAGACCGACAGCATCGACGGCACGAAGTGCGCGGTGGTGATGCCGGTTTCCGCGATGACGTGGGCCAGGTACACCGGGTCCCGGTGGCCGTCCGGCTTGGCGACGACCAGGCGCGCACCGGTCTGCAAGGGCCAGAAGAACTCCCACACCGACACGTCGAAGGTGGCCGGAGTCTTCTGCAGCACCGCGTCGCTCGCGTCGATCGGGTACTCGTGCTGCATCCACAGCAGGCGGTTCACGATCGCGCCGTGCTCGACGGCCACACCCTTGGGGCGACCGGTCGAACCGGAGGTGAAGATGACGTAGGCGGTGTGCTCGGGCCGGATCGCCTGTCCCCGTTCGGCATCCGTGATCGGAGCGGCGGAGTAGGCGTCCAGGTTCAGGGTGTCGACTTCCAGCACCGGCACATTGCGGCCGGTCACGAAGTCGTCGCGGCCGGTGGTCAGGATGGCGACCGGGCGCGCGGTGTCGAGCACGTAGTCGATGCGCTCCATCGGCTGGTCCGGGTCCAGCGGCACATACGCGCCGCCGGCCTCCAGCACGGCGTACATGGCCACGACCAGATCCAGCGAACGCCGGATCGCCAGGGCCACCGGCGATTCCGCGGAGACGCCCTGCGCGATGAGCTTGCGGGCCAGCTTGTGCACCCGCGCGGCGAACTCGGCGTAGGACAGAGCTGTCCCCTCGAATTCCACGGCAGGCGCGTCGGGGCTGGTCAGAGCCTGTGCCTCGAACAGCGAAACCAGGGTCGCGTCAGTGCCTTCGGGCAGCGCGGGCAGCACCGAGGACAGGTTGAACGCGGTGTCGTTCCAGCCGTCCAGCACCTGATCGCGCTCACCGGCGACCAGCAGATCGATATCGCCGAGCGGCCGATCCGGGTGCGCGACAACGGCTTCCAGGATCAGATCCAGTCGCCGCGCGAACGCCTCGATCGTGGACTCGTCGAACAGGTCCAGCGCGTAGGAGATCTCGGCCGACATGCCGGCGTTCTCGCCGTGGTCGTCCTGCGCCTCCTGCAGGGTCAGCTGCAGGTCGAACTTGGCCAGCCGGGCGTCGTAGTCGATGCCGTTGACCGAGAGACCGGGCAGCTCCAGGCTGGCCTGCCGGGTGTTCTGGAAGGTCAGCATGACCTGGAACAACGGGTGGCGGGCCTGCGAACGAGCCGGGTTGATGACCTCGACCAGGCGCTCGAACGGCACGTCGGCGTGCGCGAAGGCATGCAGGTCGGTGTCGCGGGAGCGGGCCAGCAGGTCGGCGAAGGTCTCGCTACCGTCCACCTCGGTGCGCAGCACCAGGGTGTTGACGAACATGCCGATCAGGTCGTCGAGGGCGGCCTCACCGCGGCCGTGCACCGGGGTGCCGATCGCGATGTCGGAGGTGCCCGACAGACGGGCCAGCAGCACGGCCAGCGCGGAATGCATGACCATGAACAGCGAGGCGTTGTGCCGGCGGCCCAGATCCACCAGCGCCTGCTGGGTTTCCGCGGAGATGGCGAACGGGTAGGTGCCACCCTGGTAACTGGCCACGGCCGGACGCTGCCGGTCCGCGGGGAGCACCAGCTCGTCGGGCAGGTCGGCCAGCGCGTCGGTCCAGTAGCGGATCTGCTTGGAGATCAGCGCGTCCGGATCGTCCTCGGAGCCGAGCACCTCGCGCTGCCACAGCGCGTAGTCGGCGTACTGCACCGGCAGTTCCGCCCAGGCCGGGGCCTCCCACGAGGTGCGGGCGGCGTAGGCCACCATCACGTCGCGGGCCAGCGGGCCCATCGACCAGCCGTCGGCGCTGATGTGGTGGACCACCATGCCGAGGATGTACTCGGTGTCGCTGATCTCGAAAAGCGCCGCGTGCAAAGGCACTTCGTCGGTCACGTCGAAGGCCATGGTGGCCAGCTCGACCAGGTGGTCGATCAGATTCGACTCGGTGACCGGCACCGGCGTCAGGTCCGGCACGATCTGCGCGGCGTCGAGCACCCGCTGCACCGGGCCGTGCGCGGTCTCCGGGAAGACGGTGCGCAGCGACTCGTGGCGGTCGATGACGTCGATGACCGCGACCTGCAGGGCCGCGATGTCCAGCTCACCGGAGAGCCGGATGGCGACCGGGATGTTGTTGACCGCCGAGGCGGTGTCGAAGCGGTTGAGGAACCACATGCGCTGCTGCGCAAGGGAAAGCGGAACCTCGTTCGGGCGCTCGCGGGCCACCAGGGCCTTGCGGCCGCCGTCGCCGACATGCGATTCCACGCGGGCCGCGAGGGCCTCCACGGTGGCCGCCTCGAACAGCATGCGCACCGGCACGCGGGTGTCCAGGGCGGTGCCCAGGCGGGTCGCCACCTGGGTCGCGATCAGCGAGTTGCCGCCCAGCTCGAAGAAGTCGTCGTCGACGCCGACGCGGGCGATGCCCAGCACCTCGCCGAAGATCTGGGCGATGATCTCCTCGATCGGCGTGGTCGGCGCACGGAATTCGCGCACCTCGAACCGCGGCGTGGGCAGCGCCTTGCGATCCAGCTTGCCGGAGGCGTTGAGCGGGAACGCGTCGAGCACCATGATCGAGCCCGGCACCATGTACGCGGGCAGGGTGCGCTGCAGCGAGGTCTTGACCCCGTCCAGGTCCACCGGGCCGCCGGCCACGATGTAGGCGACCAGCTGATCGCCGGCCACCGTGTCGATGACCAGCACCACGGCCTGCTGCACCTTGGGGTGATCCAGCAGCGCGGTCTCGATCTCACCGAGCTCGATGCGCTGACCGCGGAACTTCACCTGGAAGTCGGTGCGGCCGATGTAGTCGATGACGCCCGGATCGTTGTGGTTCCAGCGCACCAGGTCACCGGTGCGGTAGAGCCGCGAACCCGGCTCGCCGTAGGGGTTGGCGACGAAACGCTCGGCGCTCAGGTCCGGGCGGCCGAAGTAGCCGCGCGCCACCTGCACACCGCCGAGGTACAGCTCACCCGGGACGCCCGCGGGCACCGGGCGCAGGCCCTCGTCGAGCACGTAGGTCTGGGCGTTCCACACCGGGCGGCCGATCGGCACCGAGGTGACCACCGGCGCGTCGATGGCGGCGGCGGTGGCGTGCACGGTGAACTCGGTCGGGCCGTACAGGTTGTGCACGGCCGCGGTGGAGAAGCGGCGGAACGCGGTCACCGTGGCGGGCGGCAGCGCCTCACCGGCGACCAGCACCGCACGCAGGGACAGGCATTCGGATGCCGAGGCGGTCGAGGCGAACACGCTCAGCATGGACGGCACGAACGAGGTCATGGTGACCCGGTGCCGCCCGATGACCTCCGAGAGGTACATCGGGTCGCGGTGACCGTCCGGCGCGGCGATGACCTGCTGCGCGCCGACCGCCAGCGAACCGAACAACTCCCACACCGAGACGTCGAAGGTGACCGGCGTCTTCTGCAGGATCACATCGGTGTCGTCGATGCCGTATTCGCCGGTGATCCAGGCGATCTGGTTGAGCACCGCGGCGTGCGGGATGGCCACGCCCTTGGGGCGGCCGGTCGAGCCGGAGGTGAACAGCACGTAGGCGGCATTGGCCGGACGCAGCGGCGCGAGCCGGTCCGCGTCGGTGACCGGGGTGTCGCTGTACTCGTCGAGATCCAGCGAATCCAGCTGCAGCACCGGGCAATCTGCGGATTCCACCGCGTCGTCGACGGTGGTGAGCAGCACCACCGGTTCGGCGGTGCGCAGCACGTAGTCGGTGCGCTCGGCCGGGTGGTCCGGATCGATCGGCACGTAGCCGCCGCCCGCGGTGAGGGTGGCGTAGATGGCGACCAGCATGTCCACCGAGCGACGGATACCGACCGCCACCAGGGACTCCGGGCCGACACCCTCGTCGATGAGCTTGCGCGCCAGGCGGTTCACCCGCGCGGCGAACTCCGCGTAGGTCAGCTCCTCGGCGGGGCCGAACATGCTGCCGCTGCGCTCACCCGGATCGAAGATCAGGGCGGTGGCGTGCGGGCGGATCCGGACCTGCTCCTCGAACAGGTCGAGAACCGTTGCCGCGCCGGAGATCTCCCGCGAGGTCCGGTTCCACTCGTGAACGACCGTGTCGCGCTCACCGGCGTCGAGGACGTCGATGTCGCGCACCACGGTGTCCGGGGCGGAGACGGCGGTCTCGAGCACGCGCAGGAAACGCTGCCCGAATTCGGTGACGGTGGCGGCGTCGAACAGATCGGTGGCGTAGGACAGCACCGCCGACAGTCCGGCGGGCTCGCCACCCAGGCCGCGCTGCTCGGTCAGCGTCCACTGCAGGTCGAACTTGGCGATGTCGACCTCGAGCTCGTCCGCGGAGACGGTGAGGCCGGGCAGCTCCATGGAGCCGTGCGACATCTCCTGGAACGACAGCATGACCTGGAACAACGGGTGCCGGGCCTGCGAACGGGTCGGGTTGAGCACCTCGACCAGCCGCTCGAAGGGGACATCGGTGTTGGCGAAGGCCGCCAGGTCGGACTCGCGGGTGCGGGCCAGGAAATCGGTGAAGCTCTGCGCCCCGTCCACTTCCGAGCGCAGCACCAGGGTGTTGACGAACATGCCGATCAGGTCGTCGAGCGCCTGCTCACCACGACCGGCGACCGGGGTGCCGATGGCGATGTCGCTGGTGCCCGACAAGCGGGCCAGCAGCACCGCGAGCGCGCTGTGCATCACCATGAACAGCGAGACACCCTGCGCGCGAGCCAATCCCGCCAGCCGCGCGTGCAGCTCGGCCGGGATCTCGAAGGTGACGCGGGAGCCGTGGAAGCTCTGCACCGGCGGGCGCGGGCGATCCGCGGGCAGGTCCAGCTGGTCCGGCAGACCGGCCAGAGCGCTACGCCAGTAATCGTTCTGGCGCGCGGCCATGGAGTCGGCGTCGGATTCCGAGCCGAGCAGCTCGCGCTGCCAGATGCTGAAGTCCTGGTACTGCACCGGCAGCGGCGCCCAAGCGGGCTCCTGGCCGCCGACGCGGGCCAGGTAGGCGGCGGTCATATCCCGCGAGAGCGGGCCGAACGAGAAGCCGTCCGCCGCGATGTGGTGCACCACGAACGCGACCGCGAGATCCACCTCGCCGGCGTCGGGCGCGGCGTGGCGGCCCGAACCGGCGACCCGGTACACCCGCACGCGGATCGGCAGCTGAGTGGACACATCGAAGCCCGCGGAAGCGAATTCCGCGAGCGCCGAACGCAATTCGGTCTCGGCGAGGTCGTGCACCTCGATGCCGAGATCCACCTCGTCCATCGGCAGCACCTGCTGGAAGCCGCCGTCACCGGACTCGGGGAAGATGGTGCGCAGCGACTCCTGGCGGGCGACCACGTCGGTCAGCGCCAGCTGCAAAGCCTCGATGTCGACCTGCCCGCGCAACCGCACCACGAACGGCAGGTTGTAGGTCGGGACGTTCGGGTCGAACTGGTTGAGGAACCACATCCGCTGCTGCGCCAGCGACAGCTGCACCCGCTCCGGACGCGGCTGCGCCACCAGCGGCGGCCGCGAAACATCGGACGGGCCGGCGGCTTCCACGCGCGCGGCCAGACCGGCCACGGTGGGGGTCTCGAACAGCGCGCGCACACCCAGGCGGGTGCTGAACGCGGCCGAGATGCGGGCCACCACCTGGGTGGCGACCAGCGAGTTGCCGCCCAGATCGAAGAAGTTGTCGTCGATACCGACCCGGTCGTGACCGAGCACGTCGGCGAACACGCCCGCCACGATCTCCTCGGCGGCGGTGCGCGGGGCGCGGTAACCGGCGGCGTCCGCGCTGAACACCGGATCCGGCAGGGCCTTGCGGTCCAGCTTGCCGGAGGTGTTGAGCGGGAAGGCCTCCAGCACCATGATCGAGGCCGGGACCATGTAGGTCGGCAGCTTCTCGGCGGCGAAACGGGTCAGCTCGGCCGGGTCGATGGACTGGCCGGGAACCGGAACCACGTAGGCGACCAGCTGCTGACCGGTGGCGGTGTCCATCACCAGGACGGCGGCCTGGCTGACCGTCGGATGCGCCAGCAGGTCGGTCTCGATCTCGCCGAGCTCGATGCGCTGACCGCGGAACTTCACCTGGAAGTCGGTGCGGCCGATGTACTCCAGAGCACCGGAGTCGTTCCAGCGCACCAGGTCACCGGTGCGGTACATGCGTTCGCCGGTGGCCGACAACGGGTTCGCGACGAAGCGATCCGAGGTCAGGTCCGGGCGGCCCTTGTAGCCGCGCGCCAGCTGGCGGCCCGCCAGATAGAGCTCACCCGAGGCGCCGATGGCGGCCGGCCGCAGGCGCGAATCCAGAACGTAGACTTCGACATTCCACTCGGGCACACCGATCGGCACCGTGACGGTGTCGGCGGCGGTGTTCTCCCAGTAGGTGACCGAGACCGCGGCCTCGGTGGGGCCGTACAGGTTGTGCAGTCCGGCCGAGGTGATCTCACGGAAGCCCGCGCCGGTCTCCGGCGGCAGCGCCTCACCGATCACGAAAACGTACTTCAGCGAGGCGCACTGGGCGCGGGTGGCGTGCGCGACGAAGACCGTCAGCATCGACGGCACGAAGTCGGTGACCGTGACGCCGTGGCGCTCGATCATCTCCGCCACGTACAGCGGATCCCGGTGGCCGTCGGGCGTGGCGACCAGCAGCTTCGCGCCGACCAGCAGCGGCATGAAGTAGCCCCACAGCGACACGTCGAAGGTGGTGGCGGTCTTCTGCAGGTAGACATCGTCTTCGGACATCGGATACTCGTCGAGCATCCACAGTTCCTGGTTGACGATGGCGTGGTGGGTGACCGCGACGCCCTTGGGGCGGCCGGTCGAACCCGAGGTGTAGATGACGTAGGCGGTGTTGTCCGGGCGCAGCGGCGTCAGGCGGTCCGCGTCGGTCACCGGTTCGGCGGAGTAGGCCGACACGTCGAGCGTGTCGATCTCCAAGCGCCGCACGGACTCCGGCAGTTCGAGCTCGTCGCGCGCGGGGGTCAGCACACAGACCGGTGCCGCAGACTCGAGGATGTAGGCGGTGCGGTCGGCCGGGTGGTCCGGGTCGATCGGCACGTACGCGCCACCGGCGCGCAGCACCGCGTGCATGCCCACGACCAGCTCCAGCGAGCGGCGCATGCCCAGGGCGACAAGCGATTCCGGGCCGACGCCGTCCGCGATGAGGAAGCGGGCCAGGCGGTTCACGCGCTCGCCGAACTCGGCGTAGGTGAGCTGCTCGCCCTCGAACTCGACGGCGACATTCTCCGGCGTCAGCGGGATCTGGCGGTCCAGTAGCTCCGGCAGCGTGGTGACCGGCACGTCGTGCGCCGACTCGTTCCACTCCAGCAGGGTGCGGGTGCGCTCGGCCGCGGTGGTGATGGGCAGACCCCAGACGGGCTGCTCCGCCCCCGCCGCCAGGAAGCGGTCGAAGAACTCCAGGAACCGGGCGTGGTGGCTCTCGGTCTCGGCCTCGGAGTACAGGTTCGGGTTGGTCTCGAAGTCGATGTGGTTCCGGGTGCCCTTCACCGACTGGTAGAAGTTGACGCCCAGGTCCTCGATGGAACCGGTGGACAGCACGCTGTATTCACCGGTGATGTCGCCGAGCACGACTTCGTTGTGGAACAACATGATGTTGACCCACGGACCGAAGAACTGCGAGCCCACCTCGCCGCCGGTGAAGTCACCGGAGGCGGAGCCCGATTCACGGCTCGCCGTGGCGTCGCGCTTGATGTCCTCGGCGCGGTAGCGCTGGTGACGCAGGGCGCCCGACACGGCGACCGTCACCTGCGCGAGCAGATCGGTCACGGTCGAGCCGTGGCCGACCTTCAGGCGCAGCGGCACGATGTTCGAGGCCGCGCCACCGGAGCGGCGCATGATCGCGGTGGTGCGCGCGGTCACGGGGAGGCTGAGGACGACGTCCTGACTGCCGGTCCACTGCGCGAGGTAGGCGGCGAAACCGGCGATCAGCAGTCCCGCGGGCGAGGACTCGTGGCGGGCCACGGCCTGATCCAGCAGCGAGGTCTGGTCCTCGGTGAGCGCGGCCGTGGCGATCCGGTTGATCGCCGCCGGCGGCGCGGAACGTCCGGCCAGGCTGGTGCCGTCCTCGACCCCGGCGATCCGCTCGGCCCAGTACTCCTTGTCGGCCTTGAAGCGGCTGGAGTCGCGGTAGGCGAACTCCTGCTCGACCAGGGTGGGCAGGTCGGTCAGCTTGTGCGGCGGGGGCTCGACGCCATTGACGAACGCGGTGTAGACCTCGGCGACCCGGGTCATGTAGGTCACCGCGCCGAGACCGTCCAGCACGATGTGGTGGATGCGCGCATACCAGTAGTAATGGCCGTCGGCCAGTTTCAGCATGCAGGTGCGGATGAGGCGGTCGCGGGTGATTTCCAGGGGCGCGCTGTAGTCGGCGCGCATCCAGGCGTGGGCGGCGGCGGCCGGATCGGCCTCGGCGCTCAGATCGACGTGGTAGATGGTGCGGTCCAGCGAGTGGTCCACCATCTGCATGGGCTCGCCGTCACGCTCGACGATGCGCAGGAAGCCGGATCCGAACTCCTCCGAGCCGCGCACCATCGCGTCTTCGAGCAACGCGAGGTCGAGTTCCCCGCGCAGCTCGACGTACTGAGCGATATTGATCGGAACCTGCGGGTCCAGATGCTGGGCATACCAGATGCCGAGCTGCGCCGGCGACAGCGGAAAAAGTTCGCCCGACCCCGGTGCGATTTCGCTGTCAGCTTCGCCGATGCCGCCGAAATCCAGCCGGTCCAACCCAAACCTCGCTTCCGGAACACCACATCTCGCAGCATCCCCGCCGAAAACCCGAACAGGACGCCAGCGCTGTGGTCAGCGTGGCGTCCGGTGTTAGGGGCTCACTTCACCGTCATTGAGACTCCCTGGGGTATCCCCCCAGCCGGCCGATCTTGTTACATGGGCGCGACCACGCCCCCCGGCCATTGCCGGGTCACAGACACAATCTTGGTGACGGACACTCGGTCCAATCTACCGCCAGCGCGCAAGCCGCAATCAGAAAGGGCCATAGCCGTTGACTATCGTGCCATTTCGCACAATCAGCCAGTGATATGTGACCTATCCCGACCAGGGTCGTACAGGTGAGACTGGGCGCAATCGATGCTTTCGGCCAGCGCCCGGCCCACCAGAATCACCGCCGCCTGTCGCAGCCCGGCCGCTTCGACCCGGTCCGCGATATCGGCCAGGGTGCCGCGCAGCACCTGCTGTTCGGGCTGGGTCGCCCGGTAGACGACGGCCGCCGGGCAGTCCGCGCCGTAGTCGGGGACCAGCTCCTGCGCCAGCGTCCGGATGCGGGTGATGGCGAGGTGCAGGATCAGGGTGGCCCGGGTGCGGGCGAAGTTGGCCAGCGACTCCGATTCGGGCATGGCCGTCGAGCGCGCGTGGGTCCGGGTCAGCACCACCGACTGGACCTGTTCGGGCACCGTGAGCTCCGCGCCCAGCAGCGCCGCGGCCGCCGCGTAGGCCGGGACCCCGGGCGTCACGTCCCACGGGATGCCCAGCGCGTCCAGCCGCCGCTTCTGCTCGGTGAGCGCCGAATATATGGAGGGATCCCCCGAGCACAGCCGCGCGACGTCCTTGCCCTCGGCGTGCGCCCGGGCACAGTGCGCGACGATTTCGTCGAGATCGAGTTTCTGGGTGTCGATCAGTTCGGCGTCCGGCGCGCAGTGGGCCAGCACCTCCGGATCCAGATAGGTTCCCGCGTACAGGCACATCGGCGACCGGCGCAGCAGTTCTACCGCGCGGACGGTCAGCAGATCAGCCGCCCCCGGCCCGGCCCCGATGAAGTGCACTGTCATCGGGCGAGTCTCGCACACCCGGTCAGGCGAACCGTCCGGCCGCCACCAGCACGGCCACCACGAACAGCACCACGTTGGACAGCGATCGCCCGTATTCACCGCGGCGCACGTGCGTGACGAACCCGCCGACCATCACCACCGCCAGCCCCACCGCCGCGATCGGGGTGAGCACCTTCGCGATCCCGGTGGCCCACGGCAGCACCACCCCGAGGCCGCCCAGGATCTCCACCGCCCCGATCCCCCGCACCGCGTTCTGCGACATGTCGTCCACCCACGGCATGCCGCCGCGCAGCTTGTCCTTCCCGATCGCCGCCTTGGCGACGCCGCCGAGCACGAACAATGCCGCGAGCACGATCTGCCCGATCCACAGCCAGGTGTTCACAGGTCTTTCTCCTTCTCGTACATCCAGCTCGCGGCAACGGAATCCGCGACCCGATCGATGAGCGCCGGGTCGCCCTGGCCACCGAGCATGGTGAGCCAGAGGAAGACCGGTCCCGCGAATTGCGCGTGCGCCCAAGCCAAATCCGGCAGCTCGGCCAGATCCCCGCGTTCGAGCGCACGTTCGGCCACCGCCCGGATGAGCTCGCGCTCGGGCAGCAGGCAGACGTCCTCGAACACCGTCTGCAGTGTTCCGTCGCGCATCAGATCCGCCATCAGCTCGGGCAGCACGGCACGCACCCGGGGATTCGCCATCCGCTCGACGAAGTCCGCGGCGACCTCGCGCAGATCCCCGCGCAGACTTCCGGTGTCGCGGTACTCGCGCGGGCGCAGGTCCCCGATCAGATGATGCAGTGCGAGCGCGGCTTTCGACGGCCAGCGCCGATACAGCGCGGCCTTGCCGACCCCGGCCCGTGTCGCCACGTCCTGCACGCGCAACCCGGCGTAGCCCACCTCGGCGAGCAAGGCGACGGTCGCTTCCCGCACGGCCAGATCGGTCCCGGCCGACATCGGCCGGCCGGGCCGCGCACCCTCGGATACGGAACTCACGGTTCCGAATCTATAACGGAACCCGTGGTTCCGCAATCAGTTGTCAGCCGCTGACCTTGAAATCGGTGATGACCTTGGTCGGGCGCAGCCGGACGACGAGTTCGCCCGGGACGCCGTTGCGCTTGCCGAACTCCTCGGCACGGTCCGCGCCCATGTAGCGGGCGGCGATGTCGGTGGCGGTGCGGATCAGGTCGGCCGGATCCTCGGAGACCTCGGTCACGCCCTGCACCTGAACGAAAGAGTATGGGGGCTCGGCTACGTCGACGCAGAGGGTGACGCGGCCGTCGCGAAGGATCGAGCGGCCCTTGGCCGTGTGCTTGCCGGTGTTGAAGACGATCTCGTCGCCCTCGAGGACGAACCAGATCGGGGCGACCAGGGGACGGCCGTCGGCGGCCACGAAGGCCAGCTTGCCGGTGCGGGTGCCCTCGGTGAGGAAATCGCGGACGCGCTGATCGGACAGTGAGGCCATGGGCGACACCGTACGACCTCAGATGGCCCCGCGCTCGCGAGCCCTGGCCACGGCGGAGGTTCGGGATTTCACGCCGAGCTTCGAATAGATGTGCACCAGGTGGGATTTGACGGTGGTCTCGGAAAGGAACAGGCGCTTGCCGATCTCACGGTTCGAGTGGCCGTCGGCGACCAGGCGCAGCACCTCGATCTCGCGGGGGCTCAGGGTGGTGTCGGGTTTGCGGACCCGGGTCATCAGGCGGGAGGCGACCGACGGGGACAGCACGCTCTCGCCGTCGGCGGCCGAGCGGACCGCGGCCAGCAGTTCGGCGGGCGGGGTGTCCTTGAGGATGTAGCCGACCGCGCCGGCCTCGATGGCGCCGAGAATGTCGGCGTCGGTGTCGTAGTTGGTGACCACCAGGACGTTCGGCGGATTCGGCAGGCCGCGCAGGGCGGCGGTGGCGTCCGCGCCCGACTTGCCCGGACCGAAGCGCAGGTCCATCAGGACCAGGTCGACGGCGGTGGTGGAACAGAAGGCCACGGACTCCTCGGCGGTGGCCACCTCGCCCACGACTTCGATGTCATCGGAATCGGTTTCGGTGACGGAGGAGTCGAGCAGGGCGCGCAGGCCGGCACGGACGATGGCGTGGTCGTCGGCGAGCAGGATGCGAATCATCCGCGCTCCGCGTGACGTGTCATTGGTCCTCCAGGGGAAGTAGACGGTGACCGCGGTGTGCCCGGGCTCGGATTCGACGTCCATGGTGCCGCCCTGCTGTTCCACCCGGCTGCGCATGGCGTTCAAACCGAAGCTGCCGGACGGGGATTCGGCCAGCACGGCGGGGTCGATGCCGACACCGTCGTCGACGACGTCCAGGTGCACGGCGTCATCGGCGTAGGTGAGGGTGACCCGCATCCGGTGCGCCTGCGCGTGCCGCACCACATTCGACACCGCGCCCTGCGTGATGCGCACCAGGGCGGCCTCGATGGGCATGGGCAGCGCCTGCGGATCGCCTTCGACGAGGACCTGGGCGTCGAGCCCGGGCGCGGCGGCCCGCTCGGTGATCCGGTTGAGCGCGCCCGCGAGGGACTGGCCCTCCAGCGGGGCGGGCGTGAGTTCCGCGATCAGCTGGCGGGTTTCGACGAGACTGTCGGCGGCGGTCTCGCGGGCCAGCCGAATCCGTTCCAGCGCGGGATGATCGGGGGCGGCGCGCTCGACGGCGTGCAGCAACAGCTGAATACTGCTCAGCCCCTGCGCGACCGTGTCGTGGATCTCCTGCGCCAGCCGTTCCCGCTCGGCCATCTTGCCCGCGGTGCGTTCCTTTTCGGCGAGAGTCTCTCGGGTGGCGAGCAATTCGTCGATGAGCCGCTGCCGTTCGGCGGCCTCCCGGAACAGCGCCCCGTAGCCGAGCCCGATGGCGACCGCGACCAGCGCGCCCAGCAGCGGCCCGATCACGCCCGCGACCGTCCAGCCCCGATGCGCCGCGAACCCGACCACGGCGACCACGGTCGCGGCGGTCACCGCCACCACGCCCCAATAGCGCGGCAGCAGATGCAGATAGAGGAAGAACAGTCCGAAGACCAGATACACGGCCAAGGGCGCGACGAACACCAGCCCCAGCCACAGCAGGGTCAACGCCGCCAGCCAGACCCGCGCTCCCACCAGGTTCCGGCGGAACCGGCCGCCGGTGAAGTAGACGCCCAGGAAGACCCCCGCGAGCACGACCACCAGCGCCTGATGCGACCCGGAGACGACCTCCTGCACCGCCACCACCACGGTCAACACCACGACCAGCACATGCAGACCGAGCTGCAGCGCGGAGAAAACGGGCGTCAAGGGTGACCGATGCACGCGACCAGCTTATGCCCGGCAATTGCCCCGGCATCCATCGAAAGTAGGAAACGCCGCCGTGCCGTTGGCGGACCGGGATTCGTTCCGCGGCGCGATGGCCGGAGCGGCTTTCCTCGACAGAGTGTAAGTATGTTCGTCGCATTCAGAGATCTGCGGGCGGCCCGCGGCCGCTTCCTCCTCATCACCTTGGTGGTCACGCTGGTCGCGCTGCTGGTCAGCTTTCTCAGTGGCCTGACCGCCGGCCTGGCGCACCAGAACATCTCCGCCATCGAGGCGCTGAAGACCGACACCGTCGTCTTCTCCGACACCGGCTCGGCGCCGTCCTTCGACGCCTCCACGCTGACCTCGGAACAGGTCCAGACCTGGGAGCAGACGGGCGGCACCGTGGACCCGGTCGGCATCAGCCGCACCCGCGCGACCGTCAACGGCGAGTCGCCCACCCAGGTGGCACTGTTCGGCGTCCAGGGCACCCCCTTCGGCAAGCGCGTGGCTACCGAGCCGGGCACCGTCATCCTGTCCAAGGCGGCGGCCAAGAACCTGAAGGCTTCGACCGGTGACACGGTCGAGCTGGGTTCGTCCCGCTACAACGTGGCGGGCGTCACCGACGACGACTGGTACGCGCACACCCCCGTGGTGTGGATGACCCTGTCGGATTGGCAGGCGCTCAACCCGCACGCGGGAGCCGCCACCATCCTCGCCGTCTCCGGCGTGAGCGACGAGAAGGCCGTCAACGCCACCGCGCACACCACCACGACCAGCAGCAAGGACTCCCTGTCCGCGATGGCCTCCTACAAGGCCGAGAACGGGTCGCTGACCCTGATGACCGTCATGCTGTTCGCCATCTCGGCCCTGGTCATCGGCGCGTTCTTCACGGTGTGGACGGTGCAGCGCCAGCCTGACATCGCGACCTTGAAGGCTTTGGGCGCGACCACCGGTTCACTGATCCGGGACGCGTTGAGCCAGGCCCTGATCGTGCTGCTGCTCGGTGTCGGCGTGGGCGTCGGAATCACCGTCGTGGCAGGCCTGTTCATGGGCGGCGCGGTCCCATTCGTCCTCAGCCTGAGCACGACCCTGTTCCCGGCCGCCGCGCTGATCGCCCTCGGCCTGCTGGGCGCCGCCTTCGCCCTGCGCTTCCTCGTCACCACCGATCCGCTGACCGCCCTCAACCAGGCCCGCTGATGACCACAATCCCCTTGTCTCCCAGGAGCAGCGCGATGACCAACGCACTCACCGTCTCCGACCTGACCCTCACCTTCCCGGACGGCGCGGACCGCATCACCGCGCTCGACCACGTGAACCTGCACGTGCGCGGCGGCGAGATCGCCGCCATCACGGGGCCGTCGGGCTCCGGCAAGTCCACGCTGCTGGCGACCGTGTCCACGCTGCTGCGACCGGACTCGGGGCGCGTGGAGCTCGAAACCGACTCGGGGACCGTGAATCTCGCCGAACTGAGCCGCCGGGATGCGGCGACGCTGCGACGCAACTCGATCGGGATCGTGTTCCAGCAGTCCAATCTGGTGCCGGCATTGACCACGATCGAGCAGCTGGAGGCCATGGCGCATCTGGGGCAGAGCTGGTTCGTGTCGCCGAGTAAGCGGCGTGAGGTTCGGGCCCGGGCTCGGGATCTGCTGCATGCGGTGGGATTGACCGGGCACGAGAACAAGCGGCCCGCGCAGCTTTCGGGTGGTCAGCGGCAGCGGGTCAATATCGCTCGGGCGCTGATGAATGATCCGTCGCTGCTGGTGATCGACGAACCGACCAGTGCGTTGGATCAGGAGCGTGGGGCGGCGATCATCGATTTGATCACTGGGATCGTGCGGGAGCACGGGGCGGCGACGCTGCTGGTTACGCATGATCTTTCGCATTTGGATCAGATGGACAGCGTTTATCGGATGGTGGATGGTGTTCTTACGCAACAGAAAGCGGTGCTTGCTGCGTGAATTATTAAGGGAGACCGGACATTTCGGGTTCCCTCGCTGATCATGCGGGCGTAGAATTAGCACATGGATTCGAATGGGTGACACTCGACGACTGCGGCATCGCTGAACTGGCGGCCGCGGTCTCGACCCTTTTGAACTCCGTTCAGAACGCGACGATGGCGCAGTTCTCCGATGAGGATGTCGTGGCGTTGATGCAGCAGCTCGAAGCCAGCAAGCGGCAATTGGCCGCACTGGATACGCGGCTGATCATCGAAGCCGGGGAACGGTCACTGCATGTGCGCAGTGGGGCGGGGAAGATGGTGCCGTTCCTGCGGCACACTCTTGGACTTTCGCGCTATGACGCGGCATTGCGGGTGAAGGTGACCCACCACTGCGGAGAGTTCTTCGAACCGTCAGGCCACCTGCGCCCGGCGACTTTGCCGGTCATGGCGGAAGCCTTTGCCGCCGGAGATATCTCGCGAGATCACGTCCGCAACATCATGGACGTGATGGACCACCTCCCGACCGACATCCCCACCGAAGCCCGCACGGAGGCCGAGGAGATTCTCGTCGGCTACTCGCGTGAGGGATGGCCGGATGATCTGCCGAAGATCGGGCGCGACATCCTCGCCCGCCTGGATCCGGACGGGAAGGTCGTCTCCGATGCCGACCGTCGGCGTCGGCGTGGGATCACCTTGTGCCGTCCTGGTGTGGATGGCATGTCGCGGATCGAAGGGTGGATCACCCCGGAACTGCGTGCGTGCTTGGATGCTGTGTTCGCCAAGCTCGCCCGGCCCGGCATGTGCAACGTCGAAGACCCGGAAAGCCCTACCGCCAGTGGTGGGTTCATCGCCGACAGCGTTCTCGATGCCGCTGCGGGCCGGGATCGGCGTGATGCCGGGCAGCGCACCCACGACGCGCTGATGGCTCTGGTGCAGCCGGGCGTGAACATGCGCGCACTCGGCATGCACCGGGGTCTGCCGGTCGAAGTCGTTCTCACCATGAGCCTGACCGACCTGAAGAACGGGACCGGGGTGGCCACCACCAACACCGGCACCCAGATCTCGATCAACGAAGCGCTGAAGATGGCCGAGGGCACCCACCCGGTGATCGCGGTTCTCGACGGCGACGGGATGCCGCTCTACCTGCAGCGGTCGCGCCGCACCGCCAACCGCGCCCAACGCCTCGCCCTTCTGGCCCGCGACCGGGGATGTACCCGCCCGGGTTGTGAACAACCCGCCTCGATGTGCGCCGCCCACCACGTCACCGATTGGGCAAAAGGCGGACCGACCGATATCAACAACCTGACCTTGGCGTGCGATCACTGCCACGCGTTGATCAATGACGGGCCCGTTGGGTGGAAAACCGTTGTGATGGGCAAGGACTCACCCCATCGGGGTCGAACGGGGTGGATTGCGCCGAAGAGTGTTGACCCCACCGGCACGCCGCGCGTGAACGATCGCCATCACGTCGGGCAGTCGATCGCCGCTGCCATCGATTCCAGTTGCCGAAAGTGGCGCTCACGGGCTGCGTGAATCCAGTGCTGCTCGTGTCCTGCTGGCGTGCGCAAAACTACATAGAGCGTGGTCGCCTCGCCTGCCCTACCGGACCTGGGCTGACGCCGAGCCGGGCGCCGTGAGCCGCCGATCCCGGCCCACGGACTGCACGGATCACCTTCTCTAGACACAAGCCCGAAGACCCGAGACGACCTCGAACCTTCTTCCCCCGGCACTACTCCAACGGTGCGTGTACCTCGACAACTTCAGAGTGCTTGTACCCCACACCGGGCCGATCCACGGCCGAGCCGTAATGAGGCTGGTAAGTGAGTGAGCCTCCCAACCCGGCCAGCCCCTCTCCCTTCTCCAGGCGTCTTTTATCTTTTGGTCTTTTGGCTCTTGGTCTTTTCGGCTTTGCTCTCTCAGCTCTTGTCCCGCAAAGCCCGCCCCGCACGATCGCGGATCTTCTCCAACGCCTCAACCAACTCAGCCGGTCCACGCACATTCATCTCAACCCCCAACTCCAGCAACCGATGCGCCACCCACTCGGGCAGATCATCCCGCCGCATATCCAGCACACAAGCATCAGCCCCACGCGGCACCACATCCCCCGCCCCCTCCCCCAGCCGGCCGATCACCGCCTCAGCAGGAGCCTCGATCTCCACCAGAAAATGCAATGACGGCGTCCCCCAATCCGTCCGAGCACCAGCCACATACGCCGCCGGATCCGCAGCAGGAAGCTCCCGTCGAGAGAACCGAGCCCCAGTCGCCTGAACCCGCCGAACCCTGTCCACCCGAAAACTCCGCCAATCCCCACGATCGACATCGAACGCAACCAGATACCAACGATGCCGATACGGAACCAGCCCAACCGGCTCGACATTGCGCCGAGTCTCCGCACCATCCGCCGCCTCATACGCGAACCGAACCCGCTCGGTGTTGGTGACAGCCGCGGCCAACGCCGTAAGCAGTTCCGGATCCACCTGATTCGCGCCCGCGCCAGGCGCGATGGTCGCAGCCCCCAACACCCGCACCCGCCGCCGCAGCTTGGCGGGCAACACCTGCTCGAGCTTGGCCAGCGCCCGAACCGAGGCCTCCTCGATCCCCGAGATCGCGGACCCCGCCGCCGCCCGCAGACCGACGGCGATGGCGACCGCCTCCTCGTCGTCGACCAGCAGCGGCGGCATGGCAGCCCCGGCGACCAGCCGATAGCCGCCGGTCGCCCCCATGGTGGCCTCGACCGGATACCCGAGATCCCGCAGCCGGTCCACATCCCGGCGCACGGTCCGGTCCGTGACACCGAGCCGATCGGCCAGTTCGCTACCGGGCCATTCACGCGGGGTCTGCAGCAGGGACAGCAACCGCAGCAGCCGTGCCGACGTATCGCTCATGCCCACCATCCTCCCTCAAAAGTAGGACCGAACTGGTCCTATATGACTCCTAACTTGGCCCTCAGATCGTTCGACGAGACCACCAGGAGCCACGATGACCAGCGCAGATATCCGTCAGTTCCGAATCGACGTCCCGCAGTCGGATCTCGACGACCTCATCGATCGGCTGACGCGGGCCCGCTGGACCAGGCAACTCCCGGGGCAGGGCTGGGAGCGCGGCGTCCCGGTGGACTACCTGCGCGAACTGTCCGAATACTGGCGCACCGAATTCGACTGGCGCGCAAAGGAAGCAGCGCTCAACGAGTTCCCCCAGTTCCACACCGAGATCGATGGACTGGCCGTGCATTTTCTGCACGTGCGCTCGAACGATCCGGACGCACTGCCGCTCATCCTCACACACGGCTGGCCGAACAGCTTCGTGGAGTTCACGAAAACCATTCCCCTGCTGACCAATCCGAGCGCGCACGGCATGGAATCGGCGCAGGCGTTCCATGTGGTGATTCCGTCGATACCGGGATTCGGGTTCTCCGGGACCCCGCGTGAATCGGGGATGAAGCCGCGCGACGTGGCCCGCATGTGGGTGGAACTCATGGCCCGCCTGGGCTACGACCGGTACGGCGCACAGGGCGGCGACCTGGGGGCGTACGTGGTTCAGGAGATGGCGATCGCCGATCCGGACCACCTGATCGGCGTGCACATCGACGGCGGCATCGGGCTGCCGACCGCGGCCGACGTGCCCACCATGACGGCCGAGGAGCGCGCCGAATGGGACCTCATGCAGAAGTGGCAGTCGGGCGTGAATCACCATGTCCTGCTGCGTCAGGCGCCGCAGACCTTCGCGCACGCCTGGACCGATTCCCCCGTCGGCCTGCTGGCGTGGCTGGTGCACAAGTTCAACGAGTTCTCGCCGCTGGCGGACCACCTGGAGGAGGCGGTTGACCGCGATCAGCTACTGACCAATGCCGCCGTCTACTGGTTCACCGATACCGCCGCCACCTCGTCCTGGCCCATGTACAACGGACTCGGCGACGACGGTTTCGCCTGGCCGGTCGGCCAGAAACTGGTCCCGATGGGCGTGTACTCCGGTGGTTCACCGCTCATGCGCCGACTGGCCGAGCGGGACAACACGATCGCGTACTGGCCCGAAGGCAACACGGGGAACCACTTCCTGGCCATGGACGTGCCCCGGGCGCATGCGGCCGATATCCAGCGGTTCTTCGACCTGATCTCCTGACCAATATTTGACCGCTCGGTCTCAAAAGACGTACGCTGCTCGTCATGGCGAGGACCAAGGAGTTCGATCCCGACACCGCGTTGCGTCGCGCTCTCGAATTGTTCTGGGAGCACGGCTACGAGGCGACGTCGATGGCGGATCTGGTTGAGCATCTTGGGATTGCCAAGGCGAGCATCTACGCGACCTTCGGCGGCAAGCGCGACCTCTACCTGAAGGCGCTCCAGCGCTACCTGGAGACCACCGATCCGGCGATCATGGCCGAGCTGTCACAGCCGGGTCCGGTACTGCCCGCGGTGCGGGGCCTGGTGGAGCGCTATGTGCGCGAAGCCTCCAGTCCTGATTCGTATCTGGGCTGCATGGTCGTGAACGGCGCGGTCGAGTTGGCGCACCGCGACGAGACGGTCGCGCGACTCGTCGAGTCCAGTTGGGCACACCTGGAAACGACGCTGACATCGGCCCTGCTCCGGGCCCGAGCACAGGGTGAACTCGCCCCGGATTCCGATCCGCGCGCACTTGCCCGATTCATCCTGGTCTTCTTTCAGGGCGTGCGAGTTCTGGAGCGCGCACCGGATTCCGCTGCGCGCCTGCGTGATGCCGCGCGGGTCGCCGTATCCATGCTCGCTTGAACAGTTTTCGATCTATCCACAGGTTTCACGTCTGCCAATATTCAAGACTGATCGTTCTATATAAGGAGCTGTCGACCGTCATGAACGCTCGTTTCGATGACAAGGTTGTGCTGATCACCGGCGGCGCGGGCACGATCGCGGGCGCCACGGCCCAGGCGTTCGCCGATCTGGGGGCCACCGTGGTGCTGGCGGGCCGCGATGCGGAGCGGCTGGCCGAGGCCGCCGGGCAGGTCCGCACCCAGGGCGGGAAGGCGGACTGGGTGGTCGCCGACGTCACCGACGCGGCGCAGGTGGCCGCCATGGTCGAGGAGGTCGTGCGCCGGCACGGCGGCCTGCACGTGGCGTTCAACAATGCCGGAATTCTGGGTACCCCGGCCGCGGTCGGCGATCTGGCCGAGGCCGACTGGCAGCGGGTGCTGGATATCAATCTGACCGGCGTTTTCCTGTCCATGAAGTACGAGATCGCCCATATGCGCGGCCATAGCGGCGGTGTCATCGTGAATGTGGCGTCGAATATCGGTTCGCACGGCCGGCGTCCGGGACTGGCCGCGTATGCGGCGTCCAAAGCGGCGGTGAGTGTGCTGTCGCAGACCGCCGCGCGGGATCATATCGGTGACGGCATTCGCATCAATGTGGTCAGCCCGGGGGCGACGGATACGCGAATGTCGTTCCGCCCCGGTGAAACTCGCGAAGACCGGGATGCGCGGGTGGCCTCGGCAATTCCGCTGGGCCGGGTCGCGGATCCGGCGGAGATCGCGGCGGCCGTGGTGTGGCTGGCCTCGCCGGAATCCGCATTCGTCATCGGGCATGATCTGGTGATCGACGGCGGCGCCACCGCCTGATCTCACCGATTGCGCGCCGCCGACCGGAGGTTCTCCTAGCGGAATGGCAGTGGGTTGTTGAACCGGCAGACATGTGCCTGTCATCTGCGCTGACTAACGTGCTTGGAATTCGCAGGTCGCGGTATTAGGAGCAGTAGCGATGAGGGACACACTGCCATCCAAGAACCAGGTCCTTCAGGCTTGCCGAGGGACAGGCTTCCCCGGACATCCTCTACTACGCGCCGCACACGATCTGACCGGGGTCCACGAACGCCTGCTGAGCGCCCGCCCAGAACAGCATGTCGAACTCGATTCGCTCCGAACGGATTTGGTGCACCAGATCGACTGCTGGGTGACCGCGCAACTGCCGCCGTCACACGGTGCGGCCCGGATCCACACCGAGACGCTCGGCTCGGTCATCGATCGGCTGGCCCGGCTCACCGCCGCCGCCTACGCCGCGCTGGCCCGCGAATCCGGTCAGGAACTCACCGTGGCGTGGGAGCACCTGGCCGAATTGGCGGTCGGCTACGAGGATTTGGCGTCGGAGGTGTGCACCGGGCGGCGGCGGCTGCCCGGTGCACACTGAGAAACGGTGCACACTGAGAAACTCCGCTACTTGCCGGGCTTTTGCGCGGCGTACCAGTCGAGGAGTTCGGGGACGTCGACGGCGGTGGGGGCCACCACGGTGGCGGCCTCCGCGCCCTGGAACAGTTTCTTGATCGGCACTTCGAGCTTCTTGCCGGTGCGAGTGTGCGGAATGCCGGGGGCGGCGATGATTTCGTCCGGCACATGGCGCGGCGACACCTCGGTGCGAATGGTCGCGTTGATGCGGCCGCGCAATTCGTCGGTCAATTCGACGCCGGGGGTCAGCACCACGAACAACGGCATCCAGTAACCGCCGTCGGGCTGTTCGGCGCCGATGACCAATGCCTCCGCGATTTCCGGAATGCGTTCCACCGCTTGATAGATGTCGGCGCTGCCCATCCGGATGCCCTGCCGATTCAGGGTCGAATCCGAACGCCCGTGCACGATGATGCTGCCGTGCCCGGTGAGGGTGATCCAGTCGCCGTGCCGCCACACGCCCGGGAACATCTCGAAATAGGCGTCGCGATAGCGGGAGCCGTCGGGATCGTTCCAGAACGACACCGGCATGGACGGCATCGGCTTGGTGATGACGAGTTCACCGACCTCCTCGCGCACCGGGTTGCCCTGTTCGTCCCACGCGTCCAGGGCCACACCCAGATACGGGGCGGACAGTTCACCGGGCCACACGGGCACGGTGCGGACGCCGCCGATGAACGCGGACACCACGTCGGTGCCGCCGCTGATCGAGGCCACCGGAACCTGCTCGCCGACATTGTCGCGCAGCCACAGTGAGGACGACGGCGGCAGCGACGAGCCGGTGATGCCGACCAGCCGGAGCGCGGACAGGTCGTGGTCGGCGCGGGGCACGGAACCGGCCTTCGCGCAGGCCAGGACGTAGCCGGGGCTGGTGCCGAGGACGGTCGCCCCGGTCCGGGACGCCAGCTGCCACAGGGCGTCCGGCGTCGGCGCGCCCGGGCTGCCGTCGTAGCAGACGATGGTCGCGCCCACCAGCAGTCCGGCGACCTGGAAGTTCCACATCATCCAGCTGGGGCTGGTGTACCAGAAGAAGGTGTCCTCCGGCCCGATGTCCGATTGCAGGGCAACGGCTTTCAGATGCTCGAGTAGCACGCCACCGTGCCCGTGGACGATGCCCTTCGGCTTGCCGGTGGTGCCGGAGGAGTAGAGCACCCACAGCGGGTGCGCGAAGTCCACCGATTCGATGTCGAGGTCGACGTCCGCGCCCCCCGGATCGACGCTCTCCCAGGCGATCGCGTCGGGCACGTCCGCGCCGATGCGCGACACCACGACGGTCCCCGCCAGTGACGGCAGCCCCGCCCGCAGCGCGGCGATATCGGCGGTCTTGTCGTGCACCTTCCCGCCGAAACGGTAGCCGTCGGCGGTGACCAGCACCGTGGGCTCGAGCTGGCCGAGCCGGTCGAGGGCGGCCTGCGCGGAATAGTCTTGACCGCAGGCACTCCAGATCGCGCCCAGGCTGGCCGTGGCCAGGAACGCGATCACCGCTTCGGGGATGTTGGGCAGGTAGCCGGCGACCCGGTCGCCCGGGCCCACGCCCAGTTCGCGCAGGGTCCGCGCGAACGCGGCGGCGGTGGCGATCATCGAGGCCCAGGAGATCTCGGTGATCACGCCGGTCTCGTCGACCGACAGGATCGCCGGGCGGTCGTCGCGGACCTGCCGCAGCACCTGCTCGACGTAGTTCAGCCGGGCGCCCGGGAACCACTGCGCGCCGGGCATTTCCGTGGATCCGAGCACCTCGCCGGTGCGGTCACCGAGGTCGAAGTAGTCCCAGAGCGCGCCCCAGAACCCGGCCAGGTCGTCGACCGACCACTGCCACAACGCCTGATAGTCGGGCAGGGACAGTCCCGTGCGCTTCTCCACGAACAACGCGAAGCTGGTCACGGCCGCGGCGGCGATGTCGTCGTCGCCGGGCACCCACTGTGGTTCCACCGCAATACCTCCTACGACGCGAATCCCGCGCTGCCGGCCGCGTCGGCCCGCTGCACGATGCGTTCGGCATGCCGGATGACCGGCATGTCCACCATGCGCCCTTCGAAGGTGAAGACACCCCGATGGTTGGGCGCTTCCACCAACAGTCTTTGCGCCCAGTCGACTTCGGTGGCGGCGGGCGCGTAGGCGGTCCGGATGACCGGCACCTGGCTGGGATGGATGGCCACCTTGGCGTCGAAGCCGATGGCGACCGCGTCCGCGGACTCGTCGGCCAGCCCGGTCAGATCCGGAATGTTCAGGTTACACCGAATCCAGCGCGAACTTGCCGTACGCCTTGGCCGCCAGCAGCGACTGGGATCGCACGTGCCGGGCCACATCACGGTAGCCGCCGTGCGCGTGCCGGCTGGAGTTGCCGCCGAGCGCCGCGACCAGGTCCTCCGCGCCCCACATGACGCCGATGGCATTGCGCACCATGACCGCGCGGCCCACCGCGAGCGCGCCCAGCGGGGATTCGATGAGCGCGATCACCTCGTAGTCGGCCAGTCGCGTGATCTGCTCGGCCGATTCGCATTTGGGCAGCATGATGCGCCGGTATTCGGTGCGCACCAGGGCGTCCAGGTCGAGCATGTGCTCGAGGGTGCCCGCGGCGTTGACGCGGACGACGGTGCGCTCGGGGTCCAGCGGGTTGGCGATCAGCGCCTCACGGGCGGCCGCCTTGTCGGCCTCGGCGACACCGTCCTCGAGGTCGATGATGACCACGTCGGCGGCGGTCAGGGCCTTGCCGTACCGCTCGGGCCGGTCCGCGGGGCAGAAAAGCCAAGCGGGGCCGGGCATTTCCCAACTCATGCGGTTTGCTTTCTGACGAGGGTCTTGCGGTTCGCGGTGGCGACGATGTCACCGTGCTGGTTGCGTCCGGTATGGGCGAAGGTCACGATGCCCTCACCCGGACGGCTCTTGGATTCCCGCAGGTCGGTCACCACGGTCTCGGCGTACAGCGTGTCGCCGTGGAAGAGCGGCTTGGGGAAGGCGATATCGGAGAAGCCGAGGTTGGCCACGATGGTGCCCTGGGTCAGCTGCGCGACCGACAGGCCCACCAGCGTGGACAGCGTGAACATGGAGTTCACCAACCGCTGATGGAACGGCGGCAGCGCCTCGGAGAACGCCGCGTCCAGGTGCAACGCCTGGGTGTTCATGGTCAGCGTCGTGAACAGCACGTTGTCGGCTTCGGTGATGGTCCGCCCGGGCCGGTGCTCGTACACCACGCCGATCTCGAACTCGTCGAACCACAAGCCCCGTTGGACGACCCGCTTCGGGGCTGCGTCTGTCACAGCCCGAGCTCCCGCCCGATCAGCATCAACTGCACCTCCGTGGTGCCCTCACCGATTTCCAGGATCTTGCTGTCGCGATAGTGCCGGGCCACAGCATATTCGTTCATGAACCCGTAGCCGCCGAAGATCTGCGTGGCGTCGCGGGCATTGTCCATGGCGGCCTCGCTGGCGACCAGCTTGGCGATGGCGGCCTGCTTCTTGAACGGCTTGCCGGACAGCATGAGCGCGGCCGCGTCGTAGTAGGCGGTGCGGGCCATGTGGGCGCGCGCCTCCATGCGGGCGATCTTGAAGGCGATGGCCTGGTTGCTGCCGATGGCACGGCCGAACGCCTCGCGCTCCTTGGCGTAGCGGACGCTCTCGTCGACACAGCCCTGGGCCGCGCCGACCGACAGCGCCGCGATGGCGATGCGGCCCTCGTCGAGGATGCGCAGGAAGTTGGCGTAGCCGCGGCCACGCTCGCCGAGCAGGTTCTCGGCGGGCACCCGGACGTCGACGAAGCTGAGCGGGTGGGTGTCGGAGGCGTTCCAGCCGACCTTGTTGTAGGCGGGCTCGGCGGTGAAGCCGGGGGTGTCGGCGGGAACGATGATCGTGGAGATCTCCTTCTTGCCGTCCACTCCCCCGGTCACCGCGGTGACCGTCACCAGCCGGGTGATATCGGTGCCCGAGTTGGTGATGAACTGCTTGGAGCCGTTGATGACCCAGGTGTCGCCGTCGAGCACCGCGGTGGTGCGGGTGCCGCCCGCGTCACTGCCCGCGCCCGGCTCGGTCAGGCCGAACGCGCCCAGGGCGCGCCCACTGGCCAGCAGCGGCAGCCATTCCGCCTTCTGCTTGTCGTTGCCGAAGCGGTAGATCGGCATGGCGCCCAGGGAGACACCGGCCTCCAGGGTGATGGCCACGCTCTGGTCGACCTTGCCGAGCTCCTCGAGGGCCAGGCAGAGCGCGAAGTAGTCGCCGCCCATGCCGCCGAACTCCTCGGGGAAGGGCAGGCCGAACAGGCCCATGTCGGCCATGCCGGAGACGACCTCGTACGGGAAGCTGTGCTCGGCGTCGTGCTTGGCGGCGACCGGGGCCACCACCTGGTTGGCGAAGTCGCGGACGGTGAGGGCGAGGTCGCGGTACTCGTCCGGAAGCGTTCCGGTGGACAGGAAATCGGTCATGACTGGGTGTTCTCCTCGGCGATGATGCGAGCCAGCGGCTGTTCGAGTTTCACCTGCGCGCCGGGCGCTACCAGCATTTCGACGCGGCCGGCGATGGGTGCGGTGAGGGTGTGTTCCATCTTCATGGCCTCCACCACCACGATGGGCGTGCCCGCGGCGACCACGTCGCCGTCGGCGGCGGGGGTGGCGATGACCGAACCCGGCATGGGGCTCTGGATCTCGGCGTCGCCGACGTGGGCGTCGCCGCCGCGGACGTCGGCCTCGGCGACCTCGCGCAGCAGAGCGGTGCCGGTGCGGTCGGCGACCCAGATGTGGCCGGGCGCGGTGGCGACCCGGTAGCGGATGCGCAGGCCGTCAATGGCGAGGATGAGTTCCTCGCCCTCGGAATGCACTGTCAGCGTGCGCTTCTCACTGTCCTCGAGCTGAGCCGTGGCCTGCTCGGGAGTGCCGGTGAAGAACACGTGCGCGGTGCGGTCGCCGCCGGTGAGGCGGATGCCGATGGGCGCGTGCGCGCCGACCCGCCAGCCGGTGGGCTGCTGCCAGGGGTCGACCGGGCCCGCCGGCCAGTGCCGCAGCCACAGCTGCGCGGCGGCCGCGATGAACTGCTCGTCGGTGACGGCCGCGGGCGTGAAGTCGGCGGCGCGGCGGTCCAGCAGGCCGGTATCGAGCCGGCCGGCCAGGACGTCCGGGTCGGCGAGCAGGAAGCGCGCGAAATCGGTGTTGGTGCGCACGCCGAGGATCTGGGTGTCCTGCAGGGCCGCATCGAGTTTGGCGATGGCCGCGCCGCGATCGGCGGCGTGGGCGATGACCTTGGACAGCATCGGGTCGTAGTCGGAGCCGACCACGGTGCCGGTGCGCAGGCCCGAATCCACCCGCACCCCCGGGCCTTCCGGCTCGGACAGGGCGAGCACGGTGCCGCCGGTGGGCAGGAAGTCGCGGCCCGGGTCCTCGGCGTACACGCGCGCCTCGATGGCGTGCCCGGTCAGGCGCACGTCCTCCTGCGCGGCGGCCAGCTTCTGCCCGGCCGCGATCCGCACCTGGCATTCCACCAGGTCCACGCCGGTGACCAGTTCGGTGACCGGATGTTCCACCTGGAGACGGGTATTCATCTCCATGAAGAAGAACTCGTCCGGCGCGTCCGCGGAGACGATGAACTCGACCGTGCCCGCGCCGACGTAGTCGACACTGCGCGCGGTGTTGCAGGCGGCCGCGCCGATGCGAGCGCGGGTCTGCGCGTCCAGCAGCGGCGAGGGCGCTTCCTCGATCACCTTCTGGTGGCGGCGCTGCAGGCTGCATTCGCGTTCGCCCAGGTGCAGCACGTGACCGAACTGGTCGGCCAGGATCTGCACCTCGATGTGGCGGGGCTTGGTGACGAAGCGCTCCAGGAACAGGGTGTCGTCGCCGAAGGCGGCGCCGGCCTCGCGGCGGGCGCTGACCAGGGCGGCGGGCAGGTCGGCCGGGTCGTCGACGCGGCGCATGCCCTTGCCGCCGCCACCGGCGGACGGCTTGACCAGCACCGGGTAGCCGATCTCGGTTGCGGCGTCGATCAATTCGGCGTCGGTGAGACCGGGCTTGGCGATGCCGGGCACCACCGGCACGCCGTATTCGGCGACCGCGTTCTTGGCGGTGATCTTGTCGCCCATGATCTCGATGGCGCGCGCGGACGGGCCCAGGAAGGCGATGCCCGCGGCGTCGAGCGCGGCCGCGAAGGCCGAATTCTCCGACAGGAAGCCGTATCCCGGGTGCACGGCCTGCGCACCGGAGCGCACAGCGGCCGCGACCACCTTGTCGATGTTCAGGTAGGACTCGCGCGCGGCGGCCGGGCCGAGACGGACCGCGGTGTCGGCTTCGCGCACGTGGCGGGCGTCGGCGTCGGCGTCGCTGTAGACGGCGACCGATCGAATTCCCATGTCGCGCAGGGTGCGAATGACCCGGACCGCGATCTCGCCGCGATTGGCGACGAGGACAGTGTCGAACACGACGGGCTGAGCTTTGTCGGAGACAAATGTGCGAACAGTGCTCATCAAGGTCATCACATCCGGAAGACGCCGTAGGAGACGGGCTCGAGCGGGGCCTGCGCACAGGCCGAGAGGGCCAGGCCGACAACGGTTCTGGTGTCGGCCGGGTCGATGACGCCATCGTCCCAGAGACGGGCGGTGGAGTAGTACGGATTGCCCTGGGCCTCGTACTGCTCGCGGATCGGGGCCTTGAAGGCTTCCAGGTCCGCCTCCGACTGGTCACCGCGCACGGTGGCCAGCACCGAGGCGGCCTGCTCGCCGCCCATCACCGAGATGCGGGCATTCGGCCACATCCACAGGAAGCGCGGCGAATACGCGCGCCCGCACATGGAGTAGTTGCCCGCGCCGTAGGAGCCGCCGATGACCACGGTCAGCTTGGGCACCCGCGCGCACGCCACCGCGGTCACCATCTTCGCGCCGTGCTTGGCGATGCCGCCGGCCTCGTAGTCGCGCCCGACCATGAAGCCGGTGATGTTCTGCAGGAACAGCAGCGGGATCTTGCGCTTGTCGCACAGTTCGATGAAATGCGCGCCCTTCATGGCGGATTCGGCGAACAGCACGCCATTGTTGGCGACGATGCCGACCGGGTGGCCGTGGATCCGGGCGAAGCCGGTGACCAGGGTCTTGCCGTATTCGGCCTTGAATTCCTGGAATTCGCCGCCGTCGACTATGCGGGTGATGACCTCACGCACGTCGTAGGGGGTGCGCAGGTCCACCGGCACCACGTCGTACAGCTCGTCCTGCGGCGCGATGGGGTCCACGGTCGGTGCGACATCCCACGGCGTCGGCGTCTTCGGGCCCAGCGTGGCCACGATATTGCGCACGATGCGCAGCGCGTCCTGATCGCTCTCGGCCAGGTGGTCGGTGACGCCGGAGGTGCGCGAGTGCAGGTCGCCGCCGCCCAGTTCCTCGGCGGTGACGATCTCACCGGTGGCCGCCTTCACCAGCGGCGGGCCGCCCAGGAAGATGGTGCCCTGGTTGCGCACGATGACGGTCTCGTCGCTCATGGCCGGGACGTAGGCGCCGCCCGCGGTGCAGGAGCCCATGACCGCGGAGATCTGCGCGATCCCCTTGGCGCTCATGTTGGCCTGGTTGAAGAAGATGCGGCCGAAGTGCTCGCGGTCGGGGAACACCTCGTCCTGCCGCGGCAGGTAGGCGCCGCCGGAGTCGACCAGGTAGATGCACGGCAGGTTGTTCTGCAGCGCCACCTCCTGGGCGCGCAGGTGCTTCTTCACCGACATCGGGTAGTAGGTGCCGCCCTTGACGGTCGCGTCATTGGCGAGGATCACGCACTCGCGCCCGGAGACCCGGCCGATGCCGCCGATCATGCCCGCGCCCGGGCATTCGTCGTCGTACATGCCGTTGGCCGCCAGCGGCGACAGCTCCAGGAACGGGCTGCCGGTGTCGAGCAGCTGGTCCACCCGCTGACGCGGCAGCAGTTTGCCGCGGGCCAGGTGTCGTTCCCGGGACTTCTCGGGTCCGCCCAGCGCACTGACGGCCAATCGGTCCCGCAACTCCTCGACCAACGCCAGGTGCGCGTCCCGGTTCCCGGTCCGCGCCTGTTCGGTCAGCGTCATGCGCTCCGCCTCCCCGTGCAACCTTTTCGGTCCGCTCGGTTAGTCACCAATAACTGGAAAATAAGATAATCTTCACTAACTGAGTTGTCCAGCACCGCTGAGAGGAGCCACGGTGAACAGTGCGACGGAATCCGTGGGGCTCACCCGGCGCGAGCAGCTCAAGGCGCAGCGTCGCGAGCAGCTACTGGAGGCCGGGGCGCGGCTCATCGCGGACCGCGGCTTCCTCGGCATGCGGCTCGACGATCTGGGCGCGGCGGCCGGCATCAGCGGCCCCGCGGTGTACCGGCACTTCCCCAACAAGGAGGCGCTGCTGGTCGAACTGCTGGTCGGGATCAGTCAGCGGCTGCTCGACGGCGGCCGGGCCGTCTCCGAGCACGCGGCCTCACCACGTGAGGCCTTGGAGGCACTCGTCGAGTTCCACCTCGACTTCGCCCTCGGCGAGCCCGAACTCATCCGGATCCAGGACCGCGACCTGGAGAATCTGCCCGACTCGGCCCGGCGGCAGGTCCGCCGCACCCAGCGGCAGTACGTCGAGGTCTGGGTCGAGGTGTTGCGCAAACTCCATCCGAGCTACCCGAGCAGGCCGCGCGCGTGCAGGCGCACGCCACCTTCGGTCTGATCAACTCCACCCCCCACAGCGCGCCGGCCACCCTGGCGACCCGCGCTCGCCCCGTGCTGCGCCGCATGGCATTGGCCGCGCTCGGCTGAGAGACCGACGGCGGCCCGGAGTACCGAAAAGAATGGCGCAGCCGGATGCGAATCCGACTGCGCCACTGTTTGTTTCACCTCATAGTTGGCAATTTCAGCTGGTCGAACCACTGATCCGGGTCTGCGCCGCGGCCAGGCGGGCCGCGAACTCCGGGGATTCGAGCGAGGCCAGCTGCGGGATCACCTCGGTGCTCACCGCTTCGGCGTGGGCCGCCAGCGCGCGGGTGGCGCGCATGGTGCGCTTGGTGGTGATGAGCAGCTCGCGCGGACTTCGGCTGTCGCGCAGGCGTATTCGACGGCGGCGTCCACCAGGGCGGCGTGATCGCCGTCGACGACCCGGTGCACCAGTCCGGCGGCCGCCGCGGCGTGGGCGTCGAGCACCTCACCGAACAGGGTCATCGCCGTCGCCTGCTGCGGTCCGACCGCGCGCTGCAACATCCAGGTCATGCCGCCGCCGGGGTGGATGCCCAGGCGCAGGAAGCGGGCGTCGAAACGGGCCGCGGAATTCGCGAAGCGCAGGTCCGCGGCCAGCGCCAGGTTCAGGCCCGCGCCCACGGCCTGGCCGCCGACCGCCGCGATGGTCGGCAGCTTGCAGCGGGCCACCGCGAGGAAGCCTTCGTAAATGGCCCGCAGGCCCTCTTCCTTCGCCTCACCCAGGGCGGTCAGGTTCGCGCCCGCGCAGAAGGCGGGGGGCGTGCCGGTGACCACCAGCGCGTGCACCGATTCGTCCGCTTCCGCGTCCGCCACCGCGTCCGCGAGATCGGCGGATAGATCCAGCGTCAACGCATTCCGCTTGTCCGGTCGTGCACAGTCACGAGCGCCACGGCGTTCAGGCGCTCCACCTTGATCTCGGCCATGGCCCCAGATGGTAGCCCCCGTCACGCACCGCGCAGTTCGCGCGCGGCGGTCCGCAGCACCATCTCGAAGCTGGCGCGCACCACCGGCACGGACAGGGTCGTCCACAGCGGCGAGAGCGCGGGCGCGGCGAGCTCGAAGGAGGTCGACCAGTGCACCCGGGTGCCGCCCGCGACCGGCTCGCAGCTGATGAATCCCTCTTGATGGCGCAGGCGCGGAACGGATTTCAGTCCGCGGTAGCGCATCAGCCGGGGCGGATCGTATTCGGTGATCTCCTGGGTGAGACGCATCAGCGGGGTGACCACCAGCCGCACCGCGCCCACGCCGTTGCCCGCGGTGTTTCCGGGGCGGACCAGGGTGACCCGGCGGACCAGTGGAACCCGTTGATAATTGGCGACATCGGTGAGCCAGTCGAAGACATCCGCGGGCGGGGCGGCGATGGTGCGTTCGACGTCGACCGTGCGCATTCCGGCAGACTACCCAGATCGGCGGCTCGGCGTCATACACTGCGGCAATACCGAGATCGACCGGTGACTACCATTGCGATATGACCGTCGAGGAGCAGCCACCGCGCGTGATCCGCCGTCGCCCGAAGAACCGGCGGGCGCAGATCGCCGCCACTTCGGCCGCCGCGTTCGGATCGCTCGGCTATCACGGCGTGAGCATGGAGGACATCGCGACGCGGCTGGGCATTTCCTCGGCCGCGCTATATCGGCACTATCCGAGCAAATACGCGCTGTTCCGGGAGGAATTGCTGCGGCTGTCGCGGCTCACCGCGGAGGCGGCCACCGTGCCGGAGGACTCCGAGGGCCTGTCCGCGCGGGAGCGGCTGAACCGGGTGCTGGATCGGATGATCGCCGAGACCATCGCCAATCGCGCCACCGTCACCCTGGTGCGCTGGGAGCGCCGCTATCTCGACGACACCGATCGGCAGATCCTGGAGGAGCAGTTCATCGTGGCGCTGACCACGCTGCGCGCGCTCATCGCGGATGTGCGGCCCGAACTCGACGGGCACGATCGCGCGGTGCGGGCGGTGTCGATGCTCAGCGTCATCTCCAGCATCGGCGACCACCATGCCACGCTGCCCGCGAAATCCCTGACGGCCCTGCTGCATTCGGCCTGCGACGCGATCCTCGACACCGAGCTGCCGCCGGAGGGCACCGTCACAGAGGCGCCGCGGGCGGCGGAGATCCCGCGCAGTTTCAAGCACGAGCTGCTGCTGAAGAAGGCCGTGGAGCTGTTCCATCAGCGCGGCTATCCCAATGTGAGCGTGGAGGACATCGCGGCGGCGGCCGATCTGTCGGCGGCCTCGGCGGTGTACCGGTACTACCGCAGCAAGGGCGATCTGCTGGCCGCCGCGTTCCGCCGGGCGGCGGACCGGGTGTCGGGCGCGATCGGCCCGGCGGTGGCGTCCTCGTCGAGTCCGGCCGAGGCGCTGCGCACGCTGGTGGACCTGTATGTGGCGGGTTCGTTCGCCGAGCGCGAGCTGACGTTCGTGTACTACGCCGAATTCGGGCACGTCTCGGCGGAGGAGCGCACGATGCTGCGCAATGTGCAGCGGCTCATCGTGGCCGAGTGGGTGCGGCTGCTGGTGGCGGTGCGCCCGGAACTGTCCGAGGCCGAGGCGCGCATTCTGGTGCAGGCCGGGTTCGGTCTGGTGGTGGATCTGGGCCGGGAGTTCGGCGGGCACGCGTCGATCTGCCCGCAGCCCAGGGTGATCCGGCTGATGGAGGTCACCCTCTTCGGCAGCTGACCGCGCGGTGTCTAGGCCTCGAGGGCGGTGAGGGGCACGAACGGCGCGAAGTCGCTGACGGGCCCGTTCTCCCCACTCCCACAGCGAGACCGGGTCGACGGCGACGCCGCTCTGCAGGATCAGCCGCCAGCCGCCGTCCTCCCGCTGCCAGATATCGCCGTCGCGGTCCCAGTAGAGACCGATGATGTGAGGTTCGACAGTCTTGGGCCGGCTCATTGTTTCCCTCTCATAGCTAACCGTCAGCGATTGCGTGAGTTCGGGCGGCCAGACTCCGCATTCATGATTCGCGCGAGCACGGCCTCATAGTCTTCGCTCTGGCTCATAACTGTCACCATCGCCAATCCCTGAGTAGCGGTCACAACGAAAAGTATTCGCCGCTTCGCTTCGGGGGCTGTTTCATGGTGAAGGGGGCTTGTCGTCTAAACAAATATATTTGCCAATCATTCGCTCGCCCAGGAAGCTGCGTGCGCGAGTCGAATTCGCCTGCCCGTTTCCGCGCGCACTTCTCCGGTTTCGGCCGGGTCCCCTCCCGCCCCCTCATGTCCGAATCATCCGGTTACACAGTGGTGGTCGTCACGCGACGCGCTCCGAGGCCGGGCCCGGCAGGCGCGGCGCACGCCGGTCGACACGCACTGATCGGTTCGGGCGGCGGCTCCCGATCACCGGTATCGTGCGGTACGCGCGGAGTCGCGCACGGTCGGGGTGGACTGCACGAAGGGGACCGGAAGCCGTTGTCGTACATCAGAATTTCCAGAATCGTCGCTGTCGCGCTCGCGGCCGCCGCCCTCGGGACGGCCGCCGGGGCGCAAGCCCAGCCGGACACCGGGTCCGCGGAACAGCCGCTGCCGGTCGGGTCGACCATCGAGCCGCCGATCGATTGCGCGCCGACCGCGGCGCATCCGTATCCCGTGGTGGTGCTGCCCGGCGCGGACGGCACCCCGGAACAGACTGCCGCGCAATGGGACACCATGGTCGGCGCATTGCGCGGGGCCGGGTACTGCACGCTGCTGTTCCAAGGCGGCATCTCGAACGACCGGCGCTGGAACGGCGATATGCCCGGTGAAGCGGGGCAGGTCGCGGACTTCGTCACGAAGGTGCGTCAGACCACGGGAGCGGCGAAAGTCGAGATCGTGGCGCACTCGGCGGGCAGCATTGTGTCGAACTACTACCTCAAAGTGCTGGGCGGAGCGCCCGCGGTGAGTCATGCCGTGTTCATGACACCCGAGGTGCGCGGGTGCGACGGCGCGGGCGTCGTCGGAATTCCGAATCCGCCGATCACACCCGTGCAAATGCTGCACGCGCTGCCGTTCCTGCGGTCGGCGCTGGCGGCGAGCTCGCACGAGTTCGCCGTGGCCATGCAGATGACGCCGGATTCTCCGGTCTACAAGGCCATTTTCGACACCGCGGTGACGCAGCCCGGCGTCACCTATTCGGTCATCGCGACCCGTCGCGATCAGCTCGCCACGCCCGCTCCGGCCTGCTCGGTCATCGACGAGCCGGGAGTGGTGAACGAGGTGTTCGAGGATCTGTTCCCGGACGCGGCGCCGGTGGACCACTCGCTGATCCGGTCCAGTGACGACACCGCGGGCTGGGTGCTGCGGCAGTTGAGCCGCTGACACCTTCGCCCGGGCGTCGGACGAGGCGGAAAGGGAAAGAAACCACAGAGCGCCGGGACCGCCAGGACGCGCGGTCCTGGCGGCCTTCACACACCTATCCGACCGCTACGTCGTAGTCGGCGGCCAGGTGTAGGAGGAGCCGGTGCCCAGCGACTTCGCCAGGAAACCGAAGAAGTCGTTCACAGCACTACCGCTGAACATGGTGTCCTCCTAGACGACCGGAGCCGGGGTGGTGCCGCCGCCGGGCTGGGTGACCGAGGTGGACGAACCAGAGCCGACCAGGTGGGCGAACGCCAGGAGCAGGTCGGTGAAGCCGCTGCCGGTGTAGAGAGGCATGGCAATTCCTTTCGAGATATTTGTTCGGTGAAGCCTGTGCGAATTACTTCGCGCCGTGCGACTTGAGCTTCGGGCCCTTGGGGTTGTAGCTCGCGGTGGAGCCCGCGCCCAGGAACTTCAGAACCTGGGAGACGACGGCGCCGATGTCGACGGAGGGCGCGGTGCCGGGATCCGGAGGAGTGGTAGTCATGGTGATTCCCTTTCTTTCACGACGCGGACAGACCCCCTCGATGTGTGGTTTCTTCTCGGGACCGCCGCACGGGGCCGTTTGGCCCCGGGTCTGTGGATGCGGAACGTGGTGTTCCGCTGGTCTATTCGGGCTCGACCGACATGGCCTGGACCAGCGATGCCGGTCGCATGTCGGTCCAGTGCGCCTCGACGTAGTCCAGGCAGCTCTGTCGCAGAGCCGGGCCGTGCGCGGCGGTCCAGCCGCCGGGGATGGCGGCGAACACCGGCCACAGCGAGTGCTGGGCCTCCTCGTTGACGAGCACGTAGAACTGGGCGTTCTCGTCGTCGAACGGATTGCTCATGGTGGATCAGCCTTTCTCACCTGGGATGTTCAGTGCCACAGTGCGTTTCTTCAGCGCCACGGTGCGTTTCTTCAGCGCCACAGTGCGTTCAGCGTCCGCGCGACGGGCGCGATTGCCTCCGGCGAGGTCATCTGCCAATGGGTTGCCGCGACCGCATGCTCGTGGACCGTGCCGTCGACGGCGGCGGTCCACCCGGCGGCGCCGGCCAGGGCCGGCACCTCCAGAGCCGCGGTGAAATACGTGATGTCGCCGTGGAAGCGAGCCGGACGGTAGGCCTGGGCCAGGTCCATCGAGCGCAGGCTCGATTCCAGGATCCCGGTGATCCGGTCGACGCCCAGGGCCGCCAGGCTCCAGCCGTCACCCTGATCCGGCAGCGCGACCAGGCGGGCCGCGAGCTCGGACGGCTGGGTGACGGTGCCGAGGTCCAGTTCGCCGGCGCGGTCGCCGAGCAGGCTGCCCAGCAGTTCCCGCACCTCGGCCAGGGCCGCGCCGCTGTCGTGCGCGACCGCCCGGACACCGGCCGGGGCCAGGTGACTGTCGAGCATGGCCAGGGTGGCGACCTGCTCGCCCTCGCCCTGCAGCCGCACCGCGACCGCGTGGGCGAGCACGCCGCCCAGCGACCAGCCGAGCAGGTGGTACGGCCCGGACGGCTGCGCCGACCGGATCGCCGCCACGTACACCGCGGCCCACTCCTCGATCGAGTCCGGCAGCACGCCACCGGCTTTCAGCGCGGGCGACTGCAGGCCGTAGATCGGGCGGTCGGAGTCCAGGTAGGCGCCCAGGCCCGCGAAGGACCAGGAGATGCCGCCGACCGGGTGGATGCAGAACAGCGGTTCCGCACTGCCCTCCCGCCGCAGCGGCAGCAGCACGTCGAGCGCGGCCTCCGCGGCGGCGCCGTTCGCCGACTCCAGTTCCCGGGCCAGCTCGCCCGGGGTGAAGGCGGTGAACAGCAGCAGCACCGGGACCGGCGTGCCGAGCAGTTCACCCAGCCGCGACGCCAACCGGGCCGCGACCAGCGAGGTGCCGCCGAGCTCGAAGAAGTTGTCGTCCAGGCCGACCCGCTCCACGCCCAGCACCTCGGCGAAGGCGGCGCACACGGTGGCCTCCAACTCCGTTGCCGGAGCCCGGAATTCGCGGGCCGCGAACTCCGGAGCGGGCAGCGCCCGGCGGTCCAGCTTGCCGGACGGGTTGAGCGGCAGCGCCGCCAGGGTCACGAACGCCGACGGCACCATGTACGAAGGCAGGCGCTGCGCGAGCGCGCGGCGCAGGCCGTCGGTGTCCGGCGTCGCGGCGCCCGCGGCGGGCACGACGTAGGCGACCAGGTGCTCGCCGCCGCTGTCCTGTCCCGGCCACACCACGACCACGGCCTGTTCGATGCCGGGCAGCGCGGTCAGCGCCGTCTCGACCTCGCCCAGCTCGATGCGCAGGCCGCGCAGCTTCACCTGGAAGTCGGTGCGACCCAGGTACTCGAGTTCGCCGTCGCGGTTCCACTTGACCAGGTCACCGGTGCGGTACATGCGCTCGCCCGACAAGCGCGGAGAGGCGGAGCGGAACGGGTTGGCCACGAAGCGATCCGAGGTGAGGTCAGGGCGGGCCACGTACCCGGTGGCGAGCTGGTCGCCCGCCAGGTACAGCTCACCGGCGACGCCGGCCGGAACCGGCTGCAGCCGCGAATCCAGCACGTAGACCTCGGTGTTGAACACCGGGCGGCCAATCGGCACGGTATCGATGTCGGCGTCGACGACCCGGTGGTAGGTGACGTCGACCGCGGCCTCGGTCGGGCCGTACAGGTTGTGCAGTTCCGCGCCGGTCAGCGCGCGCAGCCGCTGGGCCACGCCGCCGGGCAGCGCCTCACCGGAGGCGAAGACCTTGCGCAGCCCGGTGCAGCCGGCCGCCGCGGGCTCGGCCACGAAGGCCGCCAGCATCGAGGGCACGAAGTGCACGGTGGTGACCGCTTCGTCGCCGATCAGGCGGGCCAGGTAGCCCGGGTCGCGGTGGCCCTCGGGGGACGCCACCACCAGGCGCGCGCCGACCTGCAAGGGCCAGAAGAACTCCCACACCGACACGTCGAAGGTGGCCGGGGTCTTCTGCAACACCACGTCGTCGGCGGTGAGCCGGTATTCGGACTGCATCCACACCAGCCGGTTGACGATCGACTTGTGCGACACCGCCACGCCCTTGGGGCGGCCGGTGGAGCCGGAGGTGAAGATGACGTACGCGGTGCTCCCGGCGACCAGACGGCCCCGGCGTTCCCACGCGGCGATCGGCCCGGACGCGTACCCGCCGAGCTCGAACTCGAGCTCGGCCAGGCGCACGGCCGGAATCGACTCGTCCACAGCCAGATCCGACGCGGTCAGCACCAGGGCGGGCCGCGCGGTGTCGAGGATGTGGGCGATGCGCTCCCCCGGCTGCGCCGGGTCGACCGGCACATACGCCGCGCCGGTCTTGATCACCGCGTAGATCGCCACGACCAGGTCCGCGGAGCGCGGCAGCGCCAGGGCGACCGTGTCGTGCGGGCTGACGCCGCGTTCGATCAGGAAGCGCGCCAGGCGGTTCACCCGGGCGTCGAGTTCGGCGTAGGTCAGTTCCGGTCGGCCCGCGCCGTCCTCGACCAGGGCGACGCGGTCCGGGTTGGCGGCCACGGCCGCGTCGAACAACGAGACCAGGGTGGGCTCGGGTGCGACGCCGAAGCTGACCGCGGAGTCGTTCCACTCCTCGAGGATGAGCGTGCGCTCGTCGGCCTCGAGGATGTCGATGTCGCCGGTCGGCACCGACGCGTCGGCGAGCACCGCGCCGAGCACCCGCTGGAAGCGGCGCACGAAGGACTCCACGGTGGCGGCGTCGAACAGTGCGGTCGCGTAGGTCATGGTCGCGGTCAGGCCGGCGGGCGCGCCGTCGGCGTCGTAGCTGTCCACGATCACCAGGTGCAGATCGAACTGGGTGACGTCGCTGTCGAATTCGACGGCGGCGACGGTGAGCCCGTCCAGGTCGAAGGCGGCCGGCTGCTGGTTGTTGAAGGAGAAGCCGACCTGCACCAGCGGGTGGCGCGCGGTGGAGCGCTCCGGCTTGAGCACCTCGACCAGGCGCTCGAAGGGCACGTCCGCATTGCCGAAGGCGGCGACGTCCTCGGCCCGGACCCGGCGCAGCAGCGCGTCGAAGCCCTCGGCCGGGTCGATGCCGGTGCGCAGCACCAGTGTGTTGACGAACATGCCGACCAGGTCGTCCAGCGCGGCGTCGTCGCGACCGGCGACCGGGGTGCCGACCGCGATGTCGGCCGAACCGGTGAGCCGCGACAGCAGAGTCGCGAAGGCCGCGTGCACGGTCATGAACAGGGTGGCCCCGTGCGCCCGGCCCAATTCGGTGAGGGCGGTGTGGGTTTCGGCGTCGACGGTGAAGTCGACGCGCCGGCCCGCGGTCTCCAGCACCACCGGCCGGGGCCGGTCGGTCGGAAGGGCGAGCAGCGGTGGCAGTCCGGCCAGGCGCTCGGTCCAGAAGCCGAGCTGGCGCGAGATCAGCGAGGCCGGATCGTCCTCGGCGCCCAGCACCTCGCGCTGCCAGACCGCGAAGTCGGAGTACTGCACCGGCAACGGCGTCCAGGCCGGTGCGACACCCGACTTGCGGGCCGCGTACGCGGTCATGACGTCGCGGGCCAGCGGGGCCAGCGAGGTGCCGTCACCCGCGATGTGGTGCATGACCACGACGAAGACGTGATCCTCGGGAGCCAGCTCGTACAGCGCCGCCCGCAGCGGGACGGCCGCGGTGACGTCGAAGCCCTGGCCGATCAGTTCGGTGACCGCCGCGACGACGGTCGCCTCGGTGACCGGAATCGCTTGCAGCGCGGGCAGTTCCGCGACCGCGGCGGCGGGCAGCACCACCTGCGAGGGGCCCGACGCCGTCTCCGGGTAGACGGTGCGCAGCACCTCGTGGCGGACCACCACGTCGGCGATCGCGGCCTGCAGGGCCGCCACGTCCAGCGGTCCGGTCAGGCGGATCGGGAGCGGGATGTTGTAGGCGGTGGAGTCCGGATCCAGCCGGTTGAGGAACCAGATGCGTTGCTGCGCGGGCGAAACCGGCACCGGGCCGTCCCCGATGCGGGGCAGCAGCGGCGGGCGGACCGGGGCGTTCGGGTCGGCAGCGAGCGCGGCGGCGGCCAGCGCCTCCACGTTCGAGTGCTCGAACACCGTCCGCACCGGCACCTGCGCGCCGAACGCGGCGCTCAGTCGCGCGGCCACCTGGGTGGCGGTGAGCGAGTTGCCGCCGAGGGCGAAGAAGTCGTCCGCCAGACCGACCCGGGCCGTGTCGTCGAGGCCGAGCACCGCGGCGACGATGCCGGCGACGGTGCGCTCGGCCTCGGTGCGCGGGGCGACGAACTCGGCGGTGCGGAAGACGGGCTCCGGCAACGCGTTCCGGTCCAGCTTGCCGACGGGGGTCAGCGGAATCCGGTCGAGCACCATGACCGCGGCGGGCACCATGTACGCGGCCAGCGAGCGGCCGGCGTGGGCCACCAGCTCGTCGACATCGACGGTGCGACCCGGCGCGGGCACCACGTACGACACCAGCGCAACCGCGCCGGCGGCGTCGGTGTGGCCGAGGGTGACCGCGAATTCGACCGTCTCGTGGGCGGTCAGCGCGGCGTCGATCTCGCCGAGTTCGATGCGCAGACCGCGCACCTTCACCTGGTGGTCGGCGCGGCCCACGTACTCGAGGGTGCGGCGACCGGCCCGATCGACCCAGCGCACCAGGTCGCCGGTGCGGTAGAGCCGCTCGCCGGGGGCGCCGTACGGGTCGGCGACGAAGCGCTCGGCCGAGAGTCCCGGCCGCGCGTGGTAGCCGCGGGCCACGCCCGGGCCGTTCACGTACAGCTCACCGGTGACGCCGACCGGCACCGGCCGCAGCCGGGCATCGAGCACGACCGGGGTCATCCCGGCCGCCGAGGCACCCAGCTCCACCGGTTCGCCCGGCAGCAGCGGCGCACTGATGTGGCAGGTGATGGTGGTCTCGGTCGGGCCGTAGCCGTTGTGCACCGAGCGGGTGGCGGTGGTCCAGCGGGCCACCGTCTCCGGGCCGAAAGCCTCACCGCCGATGGAGAGTTCACGGAACTCGGGCAGTCGTTCCGGGTCCAGGGTCTGCAGCACCGACGGCGTGATGAAGGCGTGGGTCGCGCCCTCGGCGGCCATCAGGGCGGTGAGCTCCTCGCCGCCGTACACCTCGGCCGGGGTGACCACCAGGCGCGCGCCGACCGGCGTGGCCATCAGGATCTCCAGCGGGTAGGCGTCGAAGCTCGGGGAGGACACCTGCAGGACGCGCGCGTCGCCGTCGACCCGGTAGCGCTCGCGCTGGGTGACCGCGATGCCCGCGACACCGCCGTGTGAGACGACGACGCCCTTGGGCAGGCCGGTGGAGCCGGAGGTGTAGATCATCCAGGCCGGGTTGGCGACCCGCACCGGACGGCGCAGTTCGCTCGCCGCGATCGGGGTGGTGGTGATTCCCTCGATGGCCGAACGGAATTCGGGTGCGTCGAGGACCAGCCACTCGGCCGTGCCGGCGAGCCGGTCGCGGCTCGCGGCGACGGTCAGGCCGAAGGTCGCGCCCGAGTCGGTCAGCATGTGCTCGATGCGGTCGGCCGGGTAGTTCGGGTCGACCGGGACGAACGCGGCGCCGGTCTTGGCAATGGACCACACCGCCAGCAGGGTCAGCTCGGAACGCGGAATCGCCAGGGCGACATAGTCTTCCGCGCCGATGCCGCGCTCGATGAGCACCCGGGCCAGGCGCGAGGACTCGGCGTCGAGCTCGCGGTAGGTGAGCTCGCGGTCCCGGTGGCGCACCGCGACGGCGTCGGGGAACCGCGCGGCGGCCTCGGCGAAGTAGTCGCCCAGGGTGCGCTGCGTGACCGGCCGCGTCGCGGCCCGATCCAGCATCCCGGCGCGCTCGACCTGCGACATCAGCTCGATGTCGCCGACCCGCACGGTGGCGTCGGCGGCGACCGTGCCGAGGATGCGGGTCAGCCGGCGCAGCAGGTCGGCGGCGGTGGTGGCGTCGAACAGGTCGGTGGCGTAGTTCAATTCGATGGCCAGGTGGCCGTCGACGTCGGGTTCGTCGGACACGGTGAACTGCAGATCGAACCGGGCGACCCGCTGCTCGAAATCGACCGGCTCCAGGGTCAGGCCGGGCACCCCGTAGGTCTGCGCGCCCAGGTTCAAGTAGCTCAGCACCACCGTGAACAGCGGATTGCGGGCCGGCGTGCGGGGCACGCCGAGGGCATCCACCACCTGCTCGAACGGCACCGTCGCGTGGTCGAAGGCGGCCAGGTCGACCGCCCGGGTGCGGGCCAGCAGCTCGTCGAAACCGAGATCGGGTTCGGGCTGGGTGCGCAACGCCAGGGTGTTGACGAACATGCCGACCAGGTCGTCGAGGTCGGCGTTGCCGCGGCCCTCGACCGGGGTGCCGATGGCGATGTCGGCCGACCCGGACATCCGGGCCAGCAGCACCGACAGCGCGGCGTGCCACACCATGAACGGAGTCGCGTTGTGCGCCTCCGCGACCCGGCGGATCGCGAGGGCCAGACCGCCGTCCAGGCGGGCCTGCACGCGCGCGCCGCGCCCGGAGGCGACGGGCGGCCGGGGCCGGTCGGTGGGCAGCGGCAGTTCCTCGGGCAGCCCGGCCAGCGCCTCGGTCCAGTAGGTCAGCTCGCGCTCACCGATCCGTTCCAGCGACGCCCGCTGCCACAGGGTGTAGTCGGCGTACTGCACGGGCAGTTCCGGCCACGCCGGGGCGGTGCCCGCGGCCCGGGACAGGTAGGCCGTGATGGTGTCGCGCAGCAGCGGATCCATCGACTGGCCGTCGCCGGCGATGTGGTGCAGCACCACGACCAGCACGTGGCTGTGCTCGGATTCGCGGATCAGCGCGGCGCGCAACGGCACCGTCGTGGTGACGTCGAAGCCGCGGCCGACGAACCCTTCGATCCAGGTCAGGTCCGCCGCGTCGGCGCCGGTCCGCAACTCCAGCTCGGGGGTGACGGTGTGCGCGGGCAGGACCTGCTGGTAGCCGACGCCGTCCGCGTCGGCCGGGTAGATGGTGCGCAGCACCTCGTGCCGCTCGATCACGTCGGCGATGGCCGCGCCGAGCACGCTGGTGTCGATCTCGCCGGTGACCCGCACGGCCGCGGGCACGTTGTAGGCCGGGGACTCGGGGTCGAGGCGGTTGAGCAGCCACATGCGAGTCTGGGCCGGCGACAGCGGGATTCGCTCCGGTCGCGGCATCCGCCGCAACGGCACCCCGGACGCGCCGCCGGTGAGGCGGGTCGCCAGTTCGGCCACGGTCGGGGCCTCGAACACCTGGCGCACGCTCAGCTCGGCGCCGAAGGCGGCGTTGGCGCGCGCCACCAGGCGCATGGCCAGCAGCGAATTGCCGCCGCGGGCGAAGAAGTCGTCGTCGGCGCCGATGGTGACGCCGCCGAGCAGGTCGCCGATCAGGGCGGCCAGCGTGGTCTCGGCGCCCGGCGCGGGTGCGCGGTAGGCGACCGAGGCGGCGGTGAACTCGACGGCGGGCAGGGCCGCCCGGTCCAGCTTGCCGACGCTGGTGAGCGGCATCGCCTCCAGCACCGCCACGTGCGCGGGCACCATGTAGGAGGGCAGCTGGGTGCGGGCGTGCGCCAGCACGGTCTCGGCGTCGAGCTGGTCGCCGGAGACGTAGCCGATCAGGCAGTCCGCTCCGGTGGTGTCCTTCGCCAGCAGCACGACCGCGTGCGCCACGCCGGGCGCGGACGACAGGGCGGCCTCGATCTCGCCGAGCTCGATGCGCTGACCGCGCAGCTTCACCTGGAAGTCGTTGCGGCCCATGTAGACCAGATCGCCGGAGCGGTTCCAGCGCACCAGGTCGCCGGTGCGGTACATGCGCGCACCGGGCACCCCGAACGGGTCCGCCACGAAGCGGTCGGCGGTGAGCGCGCCGCGGCCCTGATAGCCGCGGGCCAGCTGGGCGCCGGCCAGGTAGAGCTCACCGATGACGCCCATGGGCACCGGGCGCATGCGGGCGTCGAGCACGTAGGCGCGGGTGTTCCAGTTCGGGCGGCCGATGGCGACCTCGAAATCCGGGTCCGCGTCGGAGAACTGGTGGTAGATGGTCGAGATGGCGGCCTCGGTCGGGCCGTAGGCGTTGTGCACCTCGCCGCCGACCAGTTCGCGCAGCCGGCCGAGCAGTTCGACGGGCAGCGCCTCACCACCGGTGTGCAGGTGCCGGAACGACTTCAGCGCGTCGCCGTGACCCTCGGCGATCAGCGCCGCCAGCACCGACGGCACGTGTTCGGCGATGGTGACGCCGAATTCGAGCATCAGGTCGGCCAGGTAGTCCAGCTCCAGCAGGCCGGGCCGCGGAATCACCAGTGGCGCACCGACCATGGCGGGCAGGAAGCACTCCCAGACCGACACGTCGAAGGCCAGCGGGGCGCGCTGCATGATGCGGTCGTCGCGGGTGACGCCGTAGCGCTCCTCGAGCCAGCGCAGCTGGTTCATGATGGCGCGGTGGCTGGTGGCTACGCCCTTGGGCAGGCCGGTGGAACCGGAGGTGTAGAGCACGTAGGCCAGGTTGTCCGGGTGCAGCACGCCGAGCCGGTCGGTGTCGGTGATCGGCTTGTCCGAAAGACCTTCCAGGGCACCGGATTCCGACAGCCCGGCGACGTCGAGCACGCGCACGCCGTCGAGTTCGGGCAGGGTCGCGCCGCCGACGGTCAGCACCAGGGTGGCGTTCGAGGTGCCGAGCACGTGGGCGATGCGGTCGGCCGGATGCGACGGGTCGACCGGCACGTAGGCGGCGCCGGCGGCCACGACGGCGTAGAGCGCGACCACCATGTCGATGGAACGCTGCGCGGTGACGCCGACGATGGCGTCCGGGCCGACGCCCGCCGAGATCAGCAGGCGGCCCAGGCGATTCGCGCGGCGGGCCAGGTCCGCGTAGCCGACCCGCTCGCCCTCGAAGATCAGCGCGTCCACGTCGGGGTCCTGTGCGGCGCGGGCGTCGAGCAGCCCGGCCAGGGTCTCGGCGGGCAGCGCGCGGGTGGTGGCGTTGCGATCCACCAGCAGCACACCGCGTTCGGCGCCCGACATGATCGTCACATCGCCGGCGCTGGTGCGCGGATCGGCGAGCAGGGCCCGCAGCACGCGCTCGAAGGTCTGCTGGAAGCCGCCGATGGTGGCGGCGTCGAACAGGTCGGTGGCGTAGGTGATGTAGATGTCGATGCCGTCGGGGGCGCCGTCGGCGCCGGTGGTCTCGGCCAGGGTCCAGTCCAGGTCGAACTGGGTGGCGGTGGCCTCGACCGGGAGCGCCTCGATGGTCAGGCGGTTGAGCTTGACGCTGGGCCGGGCGTGGTTCTGCAGGGTCAGCGTCACCTGCGCCAGCGGCGCGTGCGCCTGCGAGCGCACCGGATTCACCGCTTCGACCAGCATCTCGAAGGGGACCACGGCGTGGTCGAAGGCGGTCAGGTCGGTGTCGCGGACCTGGGTGAGCAGTTCGCTCAGCGATGCTTCCGGCCGCACCTCGGTGCGCAGCACCAGGGTGTTGACGAACATGCCGACCAGCTCGTCGAGGGCCTGGTCGCCACGACCGGCCACCGGAGCGCCGATCACGATGTCGCCGGTGCCGGACAGCCGCGCGAGGGTGACCGCCAGGGCGGTGTGCAGCACCATGAACGGGGTGACCCGGCGCGCGGTCGCGAAATCCAGGATGGCGGCGTGCAATTCGGCGTCGAAGCGGCCGGTGAAGCCCGCGCCGCGACCGCTGGCCACGGCGGGCCGGGGCCGGTCGGTGGGCAGCGGCAGCACGTCGGGCACGCCGCTGAGCCGGCGGGTCCAGTGCGAAAGCTGCTGGGCCAGCACCGAATCTGCGTCGTCCGGGCCGCCGAGGGCGGCGCGCTGCCACAGCGCGAAGTCCGCGTACTGCACCGGCAGCGGCGCGAGGTTGGGCACCTCACCGGCGCAGCGGGCCACATAGGCGGTGGCGATGTCCCGGGTCAGGGGGCCGAAGGACCAGCCGTCGGCGGCGATGTGGTGCACCACCATGACCAGCAGGTAGGCGCCCGGTTCGTCGGTCAGCTCCAGCAGCCGGATGCGGAAAGGCACCTCGACGGTCACGTCGAAGGCGGTGCGCGCCACCGCTTCCACCAGGCCGGGCAGTTCACCGGAGGTGACGGGCTCGGGCACCAGGTCGATCAGGCGGGTGCCGGTGGGCAGCACCAGCTGGCTCGCCTGGCCGTCGTGCTCGGGGTAGATGGTGCGCAGGGTCTCGTGCCGGTCCACCACGTCGGCCACGGCCGCGCGCAGGGCCTCGACATTGAGGTTGCCGGTGAGCCGCAGCGCGAACGGAATGGTGTAGCCGTCGCGAATATCGAAGCGGTTGAGGAACCACAGACGCTGCTGGGCGATGGACAGCGGGATGTCGCCGTCGCGCTCCTGGGCGGCCAGCGGCGGCAGTTCCACCAGGTTCTCGGCATCGGCCGCGCGGATGCGGGCGGCCAGACCGGCCACGGTGGCGTCCTCGAACACCGCGCGCAGCGGAATCCGCACGCCCGCGGCCTGGCCCAGGCGCGCCACCAGCTGGGTGGCGATCAGCGAGTTGCCGCCCAGGGCGAAGAAGTCGTCGTCCGCGCCGGCCCGCTCGATGCCGAGCAGCGACGCGAACACCTCCGCCACGATCCGCTCCTCGGGACCGGTGGTCGCGCGGAACGCGATGGCGACGGCGGCCGGCGCGGGCAGCGCGCGGCGGTCGAGCTTGCCGGAGCTGCCGACCGGGAAGGAGTCGAGCAGCAGGAAGGCGGCGGGCACCATGTAGACCGGTAGTCGCTGCGCCAGTGCGGCTTTCAGTTCGGCGGCCGAGGGGGCCGCGCCCGCGGCGGGCACCAGGTAGGCGACCAGTTGCGCATCGGTGCCGGAGCCGTGCACCACGACCACGGCCTGAGCGATCGCGGGCTCCGCGACGAGCGCGGCCTCGATCTCGCCGAGCTCGATGCGCAGACCGCGCAGCTTCACCTGGAAATCGGTGCGACCCAGGTACTCCAACTCGCCGTCCCGGTTCCACTTGACCAGGTCCCCGGAGCGGTACATGCGCTCGGAGTCACCGAACGGGTTGGCCACGAAGCGATCCGCGGTGAGGCCGGGGCGCGCGACATAGCCCACCGCCAGCTGGTCGCCCGCGAGGTACAGCTCACCCGCGACACCGACGGGAACCGGCCGCAGGTGTGCATCCAGCACGTACGCCCGCGAGTTGAACACCGGGCGGCCGATCGGCGCGGTTTCCACGTCCGCGTCCACCACCCGGTGATAGGTCACCTCGACGGCGGTCTCGGTCGGGCCGTAGTTGTTGTGCACTTCCGCACCGGTCAGCTCGCGCAGCTTGTGCGCGGTCTTCGGGGGCAACGCCTCGCCGGACGAGAGCACCAGGCGCAGCGAGGTGCACTGCGCGGCGGCCGCCTCGGCCGCGAAGACGGCCATCATGGACGGCACGAAGTGGGCGACCGTGATGGCTTCGCGGGCAATGAGTTCAGCGATGTAGACCGGGTCGGTGTGCCCCTCGGGCTTGGCGATCACCAGGCGTGCGCCGACTTGCAGGGGCCAGAAGAACTCCGGGACCGACACGTCGAAGGTCGCGGGCGTCTTCTGCAGCAGCGCGTCGGCGGCGGTCAGGTGGTAGGCGGCCTGTCCCCAGACCAGGCGGTTGACGATCGCGGAGTGCGCGATCGCGACGCCCTTGGGGCGGCCTGTGGAACCGGAGGTGAAGATGACGTAGGCGGTGTTGGAATCCCGCAGCGGGGCACTGCGATCCGCGTCGGTGATCGGCGCGTCGGAGATGCCGGTCAGGTCGAGCAGGTCGATCCGCACCTGGGCGGTGTCGAGCAGCAGGTCCGCGCCGGAGGTCAGCACGGTCACCGGGTCGGCGGTCTCGAGGATGTACTCGATGCGCTCGGCCGGGTGGTCGGGGTCCAGCGGCACGTAGCCCGCGCCGGCCGCGGACACCGCGTACATGCCGATCACCAGGTCGAGGGAGCGGCGCATGCCCAGCGCCACCAGGGATTCCGGGCCGACGCCCTCGCTGATCAGCCAGCGCGCCAGCTGCCGCACGCGCACCGCGAACTCGGCGTAGGACAGACTCGTGCCCTCGAAGGTGAGCGCGGTCGCGTCGGGGGTACGGGCGACCTGCTCCTCGAAGAGCGAGATCAGCGTCGTCGCTTCCGCGGTCGGAGACAGCGCGAGCGCGGCGTCCACGTCGAAGGCGGTGGCGTTCCAGCCGCGGACCACGAGCTCGCGTTCGGCGGCACCGAGCAGTTCGATGTCGCCGACCCGGACGGTGGCGTCGGCGGCCACGGCGGCCAGCAGGCGGCCGAACTGCTCGGTGAGCGAGGCCGCGGTGGCGGCGTCGAAGAGTTCGGTGGCGTAGCGCAGGTTGCCGGTCAGTCCGGCCTGCTCGCCGAGTTCACCGACCACCAGGTGCAGGTCGAACTTGACGGTGGGGTCGTCGATCTCGACCGGGGTGACGGCCAGTCCGGGCAGCTCGAAAGTGCCGGCGCCGCTGGTCATCCGGGCGTCGTTGAACGACAGCATGACCTGGGCGAGCGGCGGCGCGCCCGTGGTGCGGTCCACGGCCAGCGCGTCCACGATGCGCTCGAAGGGCAGCTCGGCGTTGGCGAAGGCGGCCAGGTCGGCGGTGCGCACCCGGGCCAGCAGGTCGGTGAAGGACAGGTCGGCGTCGACCTGGGTGCGGAGCACCAGGGTGTTGACGAACATGCCGATCAGGGCGTCGAGTTCGCGCTCGCCGCGGCCGCCGATCGGGGAGGCCACCGGGATGTCGGCGGTGCCGGAGTTGCGGGCCAGCAGGGCCGCGAAGGCGGCGTGCACGACCATGAACATGGTGACGCCGTGCGCGCGGGCCAGCTCGCGCAGGCCGGCGGCGACCGTCTCGTCGACCGAGAACGGCACGGCCGCACCGGCATTGGTGGCGACGGCGGGGCGGGGGCGGTCGGCCGGGAGGGTCAGCTGCGGCGGCAGGCCGGCCAGGGTCTCGCGCCAGAACTCGATCTGCTGGTGGGCGACGGTGCCGGACTGGGCGGCGTCGCCGAGCAGTTCGTGCTGCCAGAGGCTGTAGTCGGCGTACTGCACGGCCAGCGGTTCCCAGCCGGGCGCCTGGCCCGCGACCCGGGCCAGGTAGGAGCGCATCAGGTCACCGATGAGCGGTTCCAGCGACAGGGCGTCGGCGGCGATGTGGTGCACGACCACGGCCAGCACGTACTCCGTCTCGGCGGCAGCCTCGTCGTCGATGACGAAAAGCGCGATGCGCGAGGGCAGTTCAGCGGTCACGTCGAATCCCGCCGTGGCGAAGGCGGTGATCGCCCCGGTCACCTCGGCGGCGGTGACCGGCACCGGGCTCAGGCTCAGGCCGATGTCCTCGACGTCCAGGATCTGCTGGTACGGACCGGCTTCGGAGTCCGGGTAGCTGGTGCGCAGGGATTCGTGGCGGGCCAGCACGTCCAGGGTGGCCTGCTCGAGGGCGGCGATGTTCAGCTCGCCGCGCAGGCGCAGCACCATCGGCAGGTTGTAGACGCTGTGCTCGCCGTCCTCGGCCTCGATGCGGTTGAGGAACCACAGGCGCTGCTGGGCGGGCGAGAGCGGGATGCGCTCGGGGCGCGGGCGGGCGGCCAGCATCGGCCGGGCCGCATCGGGATTCGCGGCGACCAGCGCGGCGGCCAGGCCCTCCACGGTGGAGAACTCGAACAGCAGGCGCACCGGCACCCGCGAGCCGAGCTCCGCGCCGATGCGCGAGGTGACCCGGGCGGCGTCGAGCGAACTGCCGCCGAGGGCGAAGAAGTCGTCGTCGAGACCGGTCCGCTCGGCGTTCAGCACCTCGGCGAACACGGCCGCCACCAGTCGCTGCGCGGGGTCCACGGGCTCGCGGAAGGTCTTGGCGCGCAGCTCCGGAACGGGCAGCGCCTTGCGGTCCAGCTTGCCGCTGGAGTTGAGCGGCAGTTCGGTCAGCGCGGTCAGGGCGGTCGGCACCATGTAGGGCGGCAGCACCCGGGTCAGGCCCTCGCGCAGGGTTTCCGGGTCCAGCTCGACGCCGGGGGCCGGCACCACATAGCCGGCCAGGAAATCGCCGGAGTCGGCGGAGATCAGGCGCACCGCGGCCTGGGCCACCTCGGGGGCCAGCAGCAGCGCGCTCTCGATCTCGGCCAGTTCGATGCGCTGGCCGCGGAACTTGATCTGGAAGTCCAGGCGCTCGAGGTAGACCAGCTCGCCGTCCTCGGTCCACTTCACCAGGTCGCCGGTGCGGTACATGCGCTCGCCGGGCCGGCCGAAGGGGTTGGCCACGAAGCGATCCGAGGTCAGGTCGAAGCGGCTGTGGTAGCCGCGGGCCAGCTGGGTGCCGGCCAGGTACAGCTCGCCGGGCACGCCGATGGCGACCGGGTGCAGGCGCGAATCCAGCACGAACACCTGGGAGTTCCACTCCGGCTCGCCGATCGGGACGGCGAGGGTGTCGGAGCGGTGCGCCTCCCGGAAGGTGATGGACACCGCGGCCTCGGTGGGGCCGTACAGGTTGTGCACACCGGCGTCGCTGACCGCCCAGAAGGCGGTGACGGTCTCGGGCGGCAGGGCCTCGCCGATGACGAAGACGTCGCGCAGCGAGTCGAGTTCGCCGGCCTCGGCGTGCGCCGCGAACACCGACAGCATGGACGGCACGAAGTCGGTCAGCGTGACCTGGTGCCGGGCAATGGTTTCGGCGATGTAGCGCGGGTCGCGGTGGCCGTCGGGGGTGGCGACCACCAGGGTCGCGCCGGCGCGCAGCGGCAGGAAGTAGCCCCACAGCGACACGTCGAAGGTGGTGGCGGTCTTCTGCAGGTAGACGTCCTGGCCGCGGACGCCGTACTCGGCCTGCATCCAGGCCAGCTGGTTGGCGATGGCGCGGTGGGTGACCGCGACGCCCTTGGGCTTGCCGGTGGAGCCGGAGGTGAACAGCACGTAGGCCGGGTGGTCGGGATGCAGGATCCCGCGCCGCTCCTTGTCGCCGATCTTGGCCGCGGAGTACTCCCCAGCTCCAGCTCGTCGAGGTGATGCAGGGGCACGTCGATGGTTTCGGGCAGCGTGAAACCGTCGCGGCGGGTGGTGAGCACCGAGTGCGGGCCCGCGGTGGCGAGGATGTGGCCGATGCGCTCGGCCGGGTGCGAGGGATCCACCGGCACGTACGCGCCGCCGGCGCGCAGCACGGCGTACATGGCGACGACCAGCTCCACCGAGCGCGCCATGGCCAGCACGACCAGGGATTCCGGGCCCACACCGGCGGCGATCAGGTGGCGGGCGAGCTGATTGGCCCGCTCCGAGAACTCGGTGTAGGTCAGTTCGGTGTCGCCGAAGACCAGCGCGCGGGCCTTCGGGCTGCGCGCGACCTGGGCGTCGAAACCCTGGTGCAGGAACAGATCCGGGACGCGGGCGCCGGTGGCGTTCCAGCTCGAGGTGACGTAGTCGTATTCCCCGGCGTCGAGCAGATCGATGTCGCCGACCGCGACGGTGGCGTCCGCGGTGGCCGCGGTCAGCAGGCGGGTGAACTTGGCCGCGAACTCGCGCACCGTGTGATCGTCGAAAAGATCGGTGGCGTAGGTGTATTCGACGCGGTAGCCCTCACCGGCGGTGTTGACGGTGAGCTGCAGGTCGAACTTGGCGATGCCCGGATCGAAGTCCAGCTCCTCGGCCGCCAGGCCCGGCAGTCCGGCGGTCAGGTCGCCGAGGTTCTGCATGAACAGCGCGACCTGGAACAGCGGGTGGCGGTTGCGGGCGCGGGGCGGGTTGAGCACCTCGACCAGGCGCTCGAAGGGGACGTCGCGGTGGGCGAAGGCGCGCAGATCCCGGTCGCGCACATGGGCGATGAGGTCGCCGAAGGAATCCGCGCCGCGCACCTCGGTGCGCAGCACCAGGGTGTTGACGAACATGCCGACCAGATCGTCGAGCGCCTCGTCGCCGCGACCGGCGACCGGGGTTCCGATCGCGATGTCGGCGGTGTTCGACAGCCGGGCCAGCACTGCGGCCAGCGCGGCGTGCAGCACCATGAACGGGGTGGCGCGGTGCGCGGCGGCCAGCTTGTCCACCGCGGCGCGCAGGTCGGCGTCGAGCACGGTCTCGAGGATCGCGCCACGGCCGCTGGAGGCGGCGGGCCGGGGGCGATCGGCGGGCAGGTCCAGCTGCGCGGGCAACTCGTCGAGTTCCTGGGCCCAGAAGGCGATCTGGCGCGCCGACACCGATTCCGGATCAGCCTCGTCGCCCATCCATTCCCGCTGCCACAGCGCGTAGTCGGCGTACTGCACGGCCAGCGGCTCGTACTGCGGGCGCTGACCGGACTGGCGGGCACGTAGGCCACCACCAGGTCGCGCACCATCGGGCCGATCGAGGCGCCGTCGGCGGCGATGTGGTGCGCCACCACGACCAGGGTGTGGTCACCGGGGCCCGAGCGCAGCAGCCGGGCGCGCAGCGGCACCTCGGCGGTGACGTCGAATCCCTGTGCGGCCAAACCGAGTACGGTCGCGACCAGCTGATCCTCGGGCACCTCGCGCGGAGTCAGATCCACGGCCGCGGCGGGCAGCACCATCTGGGCCGGGCCCTGCTCGCCGGCCGGGTAGTAGGTGCGCAGCGACTCGTGGCGCTCGACCACGTCGGCGAAGGCGTCGGCCAGCGCCGCGGTGTCCAGGTCGCCGCGCAGGCGCAGCGCGAACGGAATGTTGTCCACCGCCGACGGGTCGAATTCGTCTGCGGCCGAATCGTATTCGCTGCGCGCGTAGTGGTTGAGGAACCACATGCGCTGCTGGGCGGGCGAGAGCGGAATGTGGTCCGGGCGCGGGGAGACCGGGCGCAGCGGCGGCCGGGCCGCGACGCCCGCGCCGTCGGCCAGCGTGGCCAGCGCCGACACCGAGGACCGCTCGAAGAAGTCGCGCACGTCGACGGTGACGCCCAGCGCCTCGCGGATCCGGGCGATGGCGCGGGTGGCGATCAGCGAGTTGCCGCCCAGGGCGAAGAAGTCGTCGTCCGCGCCGACCACCTCGATATCGAGCAGGTCGGCGAAGACCGCCGCGACCGCTTCCTCGGCGGGCGTGGCGGGCGCGCGGTACTCGCGGGTCGTCTCGGCGAACACCGGATCGGGCAGGGCGCGCCGATCCAGCTTGCCGACCATGGTCACCGGCATCTCGGCCAGCGTCACCAGCAGCGACGGCACCATGTACTCGGGAATGTGCGCGCGCACCGCGGAAAGCACCGCGGCCGAGTCGATCTCGTGTCCGTCGACCGGCACGACGTAGCCGACCAGGGCCTGCTCGCCATTGGGGTGGGTGTGCAGCAGCACGGCCGACTGCGCCACCGCGGCGTCCCGCCGCAGCGCGGCCTCGACCTCTCCGAGCTCGATGCGCAGGCCGCGCAGCTTCACCTGGAAGTCGCTGCGGCCCACGTATTCCAGCTCGTCCGGGCCGCCGTCCACATTCGACACCCAGCGCACCAGGTCACCGGTGCGGTACATGCGATCACCGGCCGGGCCTTCGGGATTGGCCACGAACCGCTCGGCCGAGATGCCCGGGCGGCCGAGGTAGCCGCGGGCCAGCTGCACGCCGCCCACATACAGCTCGCCCACCACCCCGACCGGAACCGGACGCAGATCCTCGTCCAGCACCAGCAGGTCGACATCGTCGCCGGCGGGGCCGATCGGAATATTGTCGACGTCCTCGGCGGTGACCTCGTGGGCGGTGACGATCACGGTGGTCTCGGTGGGGCCGTACCCGTTCACCAGAGTCGCGCCACTGACGGTGCGGAGGCCAGCGGCGGTCTCGACGGTGAGGGTCTCGCCGCCACAGATCACGTAGCGCAGGGTTTCGGGCAGCTCTACGCCCCCGCGCTCGACTTCGGAGACCAGCACCGCGAGCATGGACGGCACGAAAACCGCCACCGTGATCCCGGATTCGCGGATCACGCGCACCAGGTAGGCGGGGTCCAGGTGACCATACGGGGTCGTGAAGACCAGCCGGGCGCCGATCTGCAGCGGGCTGAGCACCTCCCACACCGAGGCGTCGAACACGATGGTGGTCTTGACCAGGACGCGGTCGTTCTCGGTCAGCCGGAATCGGCGCTGCTGCCAGCGCAGGAACGTGGTGATCGCGGCGTGCGTGACGGCCACACCCTTGGGGCGGCCGGTGGAGCCGGAGGTGAAGATGACGTAGGCCAGGTTGTCCGGGCCCGGCTGCGGCAGCTCGGGGTCGTCGGCCGGCGACAGCAGCCGCGTGCCGTCGATGCCCAGTTCCCGTGCGTTGTCCTCGAATTCGTCGATGCGCAGCACGGGGGCGGCGATCGCGAAGTCCGGCTGGTCCGCGGTGGTGGTCAGCACCACCGCCACCTGCGCCACGTCGAGCACGTAGGCGATGCGATCGGCCGGGTGATCGGGGTCGATCGGCACGTACGCGCCGCCCGCCTCGATCACGGCGTACATGCCGATCAGCATTTCGAAGGAGCGGCGCACCGCCAGGCCCACCAGCACGTCCGGGCCGACGCCCAGGGTGCGCAGGTGGCGCGCGAGAACCGTGACGCGGGTGGCGAATTCGCCGTAGGTGAGGGTCTCGCCGTCGGACTCCAGGGCGATCGCGTCCGGGGTCCGCCGCGCCTGCGCCCGGAACTGGGTGCTCAGGGTCTCGATGGGCGCGAGCTTGGGGTCCAGGATGTCGGCGGCGGCCAGCACGGCGTCGTCGACCAGTGCCTCGAGCGCCGCGGTCAGCCCGCCCTCCGCACCGTCCATCAGGCCCGGGAGCTGGCCCGAGACCACCACCTGGATGAGCGCCTCGGGCTCCAGGGCGCCGCCCATGGCCTCGCTCAACATGGCGATCTCGGTGGCCAGCACGCCGTAGGCGACGGTGTCGCCGGCGTAACTCAGGGCCGTGCGGTCGGCATCGATCTCGGCCACAACGGCGATCAAGCATGGTAGGTCGCCCACACCGTAGGCCCGGCGCAAGGCCGTGGCACGTCCGGTCCGATGGGTGGCGATCGACTCTGCGTAGTGCATCAGAGACTTCCTTCCGACGAGCTGTCCGAGCGAAGGATCAGGGCCTGCGCGTCCGCGGTGAGCGTGCTCAGGGCCTGATGGAGTCCGGCCGCGCCGAGGGCGGCCAGAATGCCGGGCACCAGCCCGGCGAGTGCCACGTTGACCAGCGCCTCCGGCTTCGCGGCGGCGCCCATGGCGCGGGCGGTGACTGCGATCTTCTCGGCGAGATCCCGGTAGGTCACCTGGTGCTCGCCGTGCGTGAGGGCGACCGCTTCGGGAGCGGTGGCCGCCGCGGCGGCGATCAGTGCGGGCAGGTCGGCCGGGGCGGCGTCCGAGGACGGCTGCCGCGGCGCGACGGATTCGGTCTTCGGCGCGCCCGTACCCGGACGGCGGGTGCGCTCCGCCTCGGTGCGGATGTCGATGGCGCGCACAGCCGCCGCCGGATCGGCGACCACGTGTGTCGAGCACCAGCTGCAACCGCTGCGCCAGCAGGCGCACCGAAGCGGCGTCGAAAATGTCGGTGGCATAGGTGAATCGCATGTCCAGGCCGACCACCCGGCCGGTGTCGTCGTGCTGCTCGATACCGGTGAGCTGCAGGTCGAACTTGGCCTCGGTGAGCTCCGGCTCCAGCGCCCGCACGGTCAGACCGGGCAGTTCGGCCGAGACCGGCGCCATGTTCTGGAACGCGAAGGCCACCTGGAACAGCGGGCTGACCGACGCCGAGCGGGGCCGGCCGGTGGCCGCCAGCACGGCCTCCGCCACCCGCTCGAACGGCACGTCACCGTTGTCGAACGCGGCCAGGTCGCGATCGCGCACCTGCCGCAGCAGGTCGGTGAAGGCCAGCTTGGCGTCCACCTCGGCGCGCAGCACCACGGTGTTGACGAACATGCCGATCAGGTCGTCCAGCGCCCGCTCACCACGACCGGCGACGGGGACGCCGACCGAGATGTCGCGCTGCCCGGACAGTTTCGACAGCAGCACCGCGAACGCGGCGTGCACCGCGCCGAACAGCGTCGCGCCGTTGGCCCGGGCCAGCTCCGACAGCTTCTCGACGGTGTCGCCGGCGATCTCGAAAGCCAGTGTCTTGCCGAGCATTTCGCGCCGGGCCGGCCGGGGACGGTCGGTGGGCAGCGCCAACTGCTCGGGGGCGCCTGCCAGTTCGGTCACCCAGAACGCCAGCTGCCGCGACAGCGGGCTCTGCGGATCGGCGTCGGAGCCGAGCGCCGCGCGCTGCCAGGCGGCGAAGTCGCCGTACTGGACCTCGAGCGGAGCCCACGCCGGAGCCGCGCCGGTCAGGCGGGAGGTGTAGGCCAGCACCAGATCCCGGGTCATCGGCAGCACCGAGTAGCCGTCGGCGCTGATGTGGTGCAGCACCACGATCAGCACGTGCTCGGCCGGGGCCAGCTCGAACAGCTGGACCCGCACCGGCGGTGCGGCGGTCACGTCGAAGCCGGCCGTGGCGACCTCCAGCAGGCGGGCGTTCAGGTCCTGCTCCGACACCGGGATCGGGGTCAGCTCGCCGTCGAGCTCGGCCAGGTCGAGCACCACCTGCACGGCCTCGCCGTCCACCTCGGGGTAGCGGGTGCGCAGGATCTCGTGGCGCTCCAGCACATCCCGCAGGGCGGCGGTGAGGGCGTCCCGGTCCAGGTCGCCGGTGAGGCGGATGGCGGCGGGCACGTTGTAGGCGCCCGACTCCGGGTGCAGGCGGTTGAGCACCCACATGCGCTGCTGCGCCAGCGACAGCGGGGCCGGGCCCGCGTCGGTGCGGCGCACCAGCGGGGGCAGCGAGTCGGCGTGGTCGGCGGTGGCGATCCAGGTGGCCAGGCCGTCCACGGTCGGGGCCTCGAACAGCGCCGAGACCGGAACGCGCACACCGAGATCCGAGCCCAGGCGGGCGGCCAGGCGGGTCGCCATCAGCGAGTTGCCGCCGAGGGCGAAGAAGTCGGTGTCGAGGCCGACCAGGGTGCCCTCGGCCGCGCCGATGACCTCCGCGAAGCCCGCCGCGACCGCCTGCTCGACGGCCGTCACCGGCTCGCGGTAGGCGGCCACCGCGAAGACCGGCTCCGGCAGCTGCGCGCGATCCACCTTGCCGTTGGCGTTCAGCGGCAGGGCGTCCAGGACCACCAGGGCGGCCGGGACCATGTACTTGGGCAGCTCCGCGCCGAGGGCGGCGCGCAGGGCGGCCGACACCTCCTCGCGACGCTCCGCGGCGGTGCCGGGCACCGCGGCATAGGCGACCAGGCGGGAACCGGCGTCCGCGGCGGTGCGGGCGACCGCGACGGCGGCGGTGACGCCGGGCTGGCGACGCAGCGCGGTCTCCACCTCGCCGAGCTCGATGCGGAAACCGCCGATCTTGACCTGGAAGTCGGCGCGATCGATGTACTCGAGCGCCCCGTCCTCACGCCAGCGGACGATGTCGCCGGTGCGGTACATGCGGTCGCCCGCGAACGGGTCGGCCACGAAGCGGTCGGCGGTCAGGGCCGGGCGGCCGTGGTAGCCGCGGGCCAGCTGGGCGCCGGACAGGTACAGCTCGCCGGGCACGCCGACCGGGACCGGAGACAGGCGCGCGTCGAGCACGTAGACGCGGCTGTTCCAGGCGGGCGCACCGATCGGCACGGCCTGGCGGTGCCGCTCGCGCACCTCGAAGGAGGTGATCGACACGGCCGCCTCGGTCGGGCCGTACAGGTTGAACAGCGTTGCGCCACCCCGCGTTCTCGGTGACCGGGTGCCGGTCCAGGAACTCGGCGGCGGTCGCGGCGGGCAGCGCCTCGCCGATGGCCAGCACCGCGCGCACCGACTCGGGCAGCGGGCCGCCGGCCAGCAGCATGCCCAGCAGGGAGGGCACCGGGTGCAGGATGGTGACGCCGTGGTCCTCGATCAGGGCGCGCAGGCGGTCCGGATCGCGCTCGTCGCCCGCGGCGGACACCAGCAGGCTGCCGCCGGTGGTCAGCGCGGACCAGAACTCCCACACCGACAGGTCGAAGGTGGCGGGGGTCTTCAACAGCGCGCGGTCGCCCGCGCCCAGCTCGAACCTGGCCCGCAGCCAGCGCAACTGGTTGACGATGGCCGCGTGCGGCACCGCCACGCCCTTGGGCAGGCCGGTCGAGCCGGAGGTGAAGATGACGTAGGCCGGGTGCTGCCCGCGCAGCGGGCGCACGCGCTCGGCGTCGGTGATCGGGGCCGCGGACAGCCCCGACAGCTCCAGCCGGTCCACCTCGAACACCGGGACCTCGGTGGCGAACGGGACACCGTCGGCCGCCGTGGTGAGAACCACCGCGGGAGCGGCGGTCTCGACGATGTAGGCGATGCGGTCGGCCGGGTGGTCGGGGTCGATCGGCACGTACGCGCCGCCCGCCTTGACCACCGCGTACATGGCGACCACCAGGTCGATGCCGCGGCGCATGGCCAGCACCACGCCGGTCTCGGGACCCACACCGGCCGCGATCAGGCGCCGGGCCAGGCGGTTCACCCGGCCGTCGAATTCCGCGTAGGTGAGCGCGGTTCCGGCGCCGTCCAGCAGCGCGACCGCGCCGGGGGCCGCGGCCGCCGACTCGTCCACCAGGTCGACCAGGGTGGCCGGGGCCAGCGGGCGGGCGGTGGCGTTCCAGTCGTGCAGGATGCGCTGCCGCAGGCCCGCGCCCAGCAGGTCGATATCGCCGATGGCGGTATCGGGCTGCCCGGCAACGGTTTCCAGCACCCGGGCCAGAGCGGCGGTGAAGCGCTGCGCGGTGGCCTCGGTGAACAGGTCGTGGGCGTAGCCCAGGGTCAGTTCCAGTCCGGCGGGCGCGCCGGACTCGGCGTAGTGGTCCACCGCGAACAGGTGCAGATCGAATTGCGCCACGTGGGTGTCGAATTCGACCTCCGACACGGTCAGGCCGGGCAGTTCGAGGGCGGCGCGCTCGTGGTTCTGGAAGGACAGGCCCACCTGGACCAGCGGGTGCCGGGCGGTCGAACGGGCCGGGTTGAGCACCTCGACGAGACGCTCGAACGGCACGTCCGCGTTGCCGAAGGCGGCGATGTCACCGGCGCGGACCCGGGCCAGCAGGTCGGTGAACGGCTCGGCCGCATCGGTTCCGGTGCGCAGCACCAGGGTGTTGACGAACATGCCGATCACGTCGTCGAGGGCGGCGTCGCCGCGGCCCCGCGATGGGGGTGCCGACCGCGATGTCGGAGGTGCCCGTCAGCCGCGACAGCAGGGCCGCGTAGGCCGCGTGCACCACCATGAACAGGGTCGCGCCGTGGCGGCGGCCCAGTTCGGTGAGGCCGGCGTGCAGTTCGGCGTCCAGCGGCAGCCGGATGTAGCTGCCGCGCAGGCTCTGTCGCGCCGGACGCGGGTGGTCGGCGGGCAGATCCAGCTGGTCGGGCAGCCCGGCCAGGGTCTCGCGCCAGTAGGCGAGCTGGCCCGCGGCCACCGACTCCGGGTCGTCCTCGGAGCCCAGCAGGGCGCGCTGCCACAGCGCGTAGTCGGCGTACTGCACGACCAGCGGCGACCAGGACGGCTTGGCGCCGCCCAGGCAGGCGTTGTACGCGACCATCAGGTCGCGCACGAACGGCACCACCGAGGAGCCGTCGGCCGAAATGTGGTGCAGCACACCGGCGAGCACGTGATCACCGGTGGGTGCGCCGTCGGCGTCGACGATGCGCAGCAGCAGCACCCGCACCGGCACGTCCACGGTCACGTCGAAGGTGGTCATGGCGAACTCGGTGACCCGGCCCACCAGCTCGGCCTCGGTGAGGTCGACCGGCTTCAGCTCCGCGACCACCTCGGCCGCGGGCAGGATCACCTGCGCCGGGCCCTCGGCCAGCTCCGGGTAGACGGTGCGCAGGGTCTCGTGGCGTTCGATCACGGCCGCGAACGCGGCCTCCAGCGCCGGGGCGTCCAACTCGCCGGACAGGCGCAGCGCCACCGGGATGTTGTAGGCCGTCGACGCGCGGTCGAAGCGGTTGAGGAACCACATGCGCTGCTGGGCGGGCGAGAGCGGCAGGTGCTCGGGGCGGGCCCCGGCGACCAGCACGGGCCGCTTCGGGCCGTCCGCCTCGGCCTGCACGCGCGCGGCCAGCGCCGTCACGCTCGGCGCCTCGAACAGCGCGCGCACGCCGACGGTGGTGTCGAACAGCGCGCCGATGCGGGCGACCGCCTTGGCCGCGAGCAGCGAGCTGCCGCCCAGGGCGAAGAAGTCGTCGTCGGCGCCGACCCGCTCGACACCGAGCAGATCCGCGTACACGTTCGCGATGAGCTCCTCGGCGACCGTGGCCGGCTGCCGGTACTCGGTGCCCTCGAAGACCGGGGCGGGCAGCGCGGCGCGATCCAGTTTGCCGTTGACGGTCAACGGGATCCGGTCCACCACCACCACGGCGGCGGGCACCATGTGCTCGGGCAGCTCCCGGGCCAGGGCGGTGCGCAGGTCCGCGGTGGAGACCACCGCGTCCGCCGCGGGCACCACGTAACCGATGATGCGGGAGACCTCGGCGGCCTCGTCGTGCCGCACGATGACCGCGCGGCCTCGCGCACCTCGGGAGCCAGCAGCAGCGCCGCCTCGATCTCGCCCAGTTCCACGCGGAAGCCGTGCAGGTTCACCTGCTGGTCGATGCGGCCCAGGTACTCGAGGTCGCCGGTGGCGGTCCAGCGCGCCAGATCGCCGGTGCGGTAGGCGGATTCGCCGGGAGCGCCGTACGGGTCGGCCACGAAGCGGCCGGAGGTGAGCGCCGGGCGGTTCAGGTAGCCGCGCGCCAACTGCCCACCGGAGACGTAGATCTCGCCGGGAACGCCGACCGGGACCGGACGCAGCCGCGAATCCAGCACGCGCACGGTCAGACCCGGCAGCGCGCCGCCGATCACGCTGGCCGAACCGGTGTCCGGGGTGATCGGGCGGTAGGACACGTGCACCGTGGTCTCGGTGATGCCGTACATGTTGATCAGGGCCGGGCCCTGCGGGTGCCGGGCGAACCAGCCCGAGAGCCGCTGCGGCTCCAGCGCTTCACCACCGAAGATCACGTAGCGCAGCGCGAGCTCGGAGTCGCTCTCGGCGTCGGCGGTGATCAGCTGGTAGAAGGCCGACGGGGTCTGGTTGAGCACGGTCACGCCCGCGGTGGACAGCAGTTCCCGGAACTGCTGCGGCGAGCGGGAGGTGAAGTAGTCGACGACCACCACGCTGCCGCCGTACAGCAGCGCGCCCCACAGCTCCCAGACCGAGAAGTCGAAGGCGTAGGAGTGGAACATGGTCCACACGTCGGCGGGCCCGAAACCGTAGTGCCCCTGCGCGTTGTCGAACAGGCGGATCACATTGCGGTGCGGGATCACCACGCCCTTGGGGCGGCCGGTGGAGCCCGAGGTGTAGATGACGTAGGCGGTGTCGGCCGGGCGCAGCGGGGCGCGCCGGTCGCGGTCGGTGACCGGGGCGGCGTCGTAGCCGTCCAGGTCGATGGTGTCGAGGCAGACCACCGGGCCGCCGAACCAGCCGGACGGCAGCTGCGCCGCACCGCTGCTGATCGCGCACACCGGGCGGGCGTCGTCGATCACGTACTCGATGCGGTCGGCCGGGTAGTTGGGGTCGATCGGCAGGTAGCCGCCGCCCGCCTTGACCACGGCCAGCAGCGCCACCGCCAGCTCCTCGGTGCGCGGCAGGGCCACGGCCACCAGGGATTCCGGTCCGACACCGGCCGCGATCAGGCAGCGGGCCAGGCGGTTGGAGCGGGCGTCGAGCTCGCCGTAGGAGAGGGTGACATCGCCCGACCGCACCGCCGGGGCGGCCGGGTCCAGCGCCGCCGCGGTCGCGAAACGGTCTGCCAGCGTGGTGAATTCGGCGATATCCGGGCCGGTGCCCGCCCACTCGTGCAGAACGCGGGCGCTCTCCTCGATGGTCAGCAGCGGGATGTCGCCGACCACCACGGCGGCGTCGGCGACCACCGACGACAGCACGCGGTCGAAGCGGCCGGCCAGCGCCGCGACGGTGTCGGCGTCGAACAGCTCACTGGCGTAGGTGATCTCGATGTCGAGGCCGTTCGCGCCGCCGTCCGGGCCGTGCTGCTCGAGCACGGTGAACTGCAGATCGAACTTGGACACCCCGACGTCCAGAGTCTCCGGACGCACCGTCAGCCCGGGCAGTTCCACCGCGGGCAGCGCGTAGTTGTGGAAGGTCAGGGCCACCTGGAACAGCGGGTGCCGGCCCTGCGAGCGGGCCGGGGACAGCACCTCGACCAGGCGCTCGAACGGAACCTCCGCGTTCGACAGCGCCGCGATGTCGTCGGCGCGGACCGCGTCCAGCACAGCGCCGAAGCCGGCCCGCGGGTCGATCTCGCTGCGCAGCACCAGGGTGTTGACGAACATGCCGACCAGGGCGTCGAGCTGCTGCTCGCCGCGGCCCGCGACCGGGGTGCCGATCGCGATGTCGGTGCTGCCCGAGATCCGGGCCAGCAGCACCGCCAGCGCCGCGTGCACGGTGCTGAACAGGGTGGTGTCGTGGGTGCGGGCCAATTCGACCAGGCCGGCGTGCAATTCGGCGTCCACCTGCATGCGGTGGGTGCCGCCGCGCAGCGAGGCCACCGCCGGGCGGGGGCGATCGGCGGGCAGCTCCAGCTGCTCGGGCAGCCCGGCCAGGCGCTGCTTCCAGAAGGCCAGCTGACGGTGGGCGAGCGAGGCCGGATCGGACTCGTCGCCGCGGCGCTCGGCCTGCCACAGGGTGTAGTCGGCGTACTGCACGGGCAGCGGGGCCCACGCGGGCGCGTCGCCGGCCCGGCGGGCTTGGTAGGCGGTCATGAAGTCCACCGCCAGCGGGCCCATCGAGAAGCCGTCCGAGCTGATGTGGTGCACCACCAGCACCAGCACGTGATCGGTGGGCGACAGACTGAAAACAGCCGCGCGCACCGGGGTTTCGATGGTCAGGTCGAACGGCCGGCCGACCACCGCCGCCACCCGGGCGACGATCTCGTCGGCGGTGATCGGCGCGGTGACCAGCTCGGCGTCGGCCTCGGCCAGCACCTGCTGCACCGGCCCGTCCGGACCGCCGGGGTAGATGGTGCGCAGCGTCTCGTGGCGGGCCACCACGTCGCGCAGGGCGTCGCGCAGCGCGGCCGCGGCCAGCGGACCGGTCACCCGCAGCACCATCGGAATGTTGTCCGCCGCCGCGCCGGGGCCGACGCCGGTGGCGTCGGCGTGGAAGCGGTTGAGGAACCACATGCGGCGCTGCGCGTCCGACAGCGGCACCAGGGCCGGGCGCGGCCGCGGCGCCAGCGGCACGAGAGTGCCGCTGCCCGAACGGGATTCCGCGACCGCCGCCAGTCCGGCGACCGTCGGGGCGTCGAACAGGTCGCGCACCGAGAGTTCGGCGTCCAGCGCCGCGCCCACCCGGGCCACCACCCGGGCGGCCAGCAGCGAGCTGCCGCCGAGGGAGAAGAAGTCGTCGTTCGCGCCGATCCGGTCCAGACCGAGCAGATCCGCGAAGACACCCGCGACCACGTCCTCGGCCACGGTCTCGGGCGCGCGGTAGGCCGCGGTCTCGAAGACCGGGGCGGGCAGCGCGGCGCGATCCAGCTTGCCGGAGGCGTTGACCGGGAAGGCGTCCAGCACCACGAACGCGGCCGGAATCATGTACGCGGGCAGCAGGCCGCCCAGCGCCACCTTGATGGCGTCCAGATCGAGCGCGTGGCCCGGTTCGCGCAGCAGGTAACCGGCCAGCTGATCACCGGCGTGCGCGTCCGAGCGCACCAGCACCACGGCCTGGTTGACGCCGGGCTGCGCCAGCAGCGCGGCCTCGATCTCGCCCAGCTCGATGCGCAGACCGCGCAGCTTCACCTGGAAGTCGGTGCGGCCCAGGTAGATCAGCTCGCCCTCGGCGGTCCAGGTGACCAGGTCGCCGGTGCGGTACATGCGCGCGCCGGTCCCGAAGGGGTTGGCCACGAAGCGATCCGCCGACAGGTCGGGGCGGCCCAGGTAGCCGCGGGCCAGCTGATCGCCCGCCAGGTAGAGCTCACCGGCGACGCCGGGCGCGACCGGGTTGAGGCGGCCGTCCAGCACATAGGTCTGGGTGTTCCACACCGGACGGCCCATCGGCACGAACGCGGTGTCGGTGTCGACGACCTCGTGGTGGGTGACCTCGACGGCCGCCTCGGTGGGGCCGTACAGGTTGTGCAGGCGCGCGCCGGTCAGCTCGCGCAGTTTGAAGGCGGTGGCCACGGGCAGGCCCTCACCGGAGGCGAAGACGTCCCGCAGGCCGGTGCACTGCGCCGCGGCCGGCTCGGTCACGAAGACCGCCATCATCGACGGCACGAAGTGCGCGTGCGTGATGCCCGCGCGAATGATCAACTCGGCCAGGTACTTCGGGTCGCGGTGCCCGTCGGGCGCGGCCACCACCAGGCGGGCGCCGATCTGCAAGGGCCAGAAGAACTCCCACACCGACACGTCGAAGGTGAAGGGGGTCTTCTGCAGCACCACGTCGGAGGCGGTCAGGCCGTAGCGGGACTGACCCCACACCAGGCGGTTCACCACCGAGGCGTGCGACACCGCCACGCCCTTGGGGCGGCCGGTCGATCCGGAGGTGAAGATGACGTAGCAGGCGTTCGAATCACGCAGCGGCGCACGGCGATCCGCGTCGGTGAGCGGAGTCGCGGCGTAGGCGGTCAGATCGACGGTGTCGATGGCCAGCACCGGGATGTCGCGCGCGGTGGTGAAACCGTCGCGGTCGGTGGTCAGGATGATCACCGGACCCGCCGCGTCGAGCACGTAGTCGGTGCGCAGCTCGGGCTGATCCGGGTCCACCGGCACGTACGCGCCACCGGCGGCCAGGATCGCGTACATGCCGACGAGCAGTTCGTGGGAACGCCGGATCGCGAGCGCCACCCGGGATTCCGGGCCGACGCCCGACTCGACCAGCTTGCGGGCCAGGCGGTGCACGCGGTCGCTGAACTCGCCGTAGGACAGAGTCGTCCCGTCGAATTCCACGGCCGGGGCGTTCGGGCAGGTCAGCGCCCGCGCCTCGAACAGGGCGACCAGGGTCGCGGGGGTGGTCTCACCGAACGCGCCGACCGGCAGCACCGAGCCGATGTCGTGGGCGGTGTCGTTCCACTCGGTCAGCACCTGGGCGCGCTCGTCGTCGGTCAGCAGGTCGATGTCACCGACCGGGCGGTCCGGGGTGGCGGTGACGGCGTCCAGCACCACGTCGAGCCGACGGGCGAAGGCCGCGATGGTGGCCTCGTCGAAAATGTCGGTGGCGTAGGTGAACACCGCGTCGAGCCCGCCCGCGGCGCGGTCCTCGACCAGCGACAGCTGCAGATCGAACTTGGCGATGCCCGGGTCCAGCTCGACCCGCGAAGCGGTCAGGCCGTTCAGCTCGAGCGTGGTCTGGGTGGTGTTCTGCAGGTCCAGGGCCACCTGGAACAGCGGGTGGCGGGCCTGCGAACGCATCGGGCTGAGCACCTCGACCAGGCGCTCGAACGGGACGTCCGCGTGCGCGAAGGCGCGCAGATCGGCCTCGCGGACCTGGGCCAGCAGCTCCCGGAAGGAACGGTCCGGGGCGACCTCGGCGCGCAGCACCAGGGTGTTGACGAACATGCCGACCAGATCGTCCAGCGCCTGCTCGCCACGGCCGGCGACGACCGAGCCGATCGAGATGTCGCTGGTGCCGGACAGTTTCGCGAGCAGCGTGGCGTAGGCCGCGTGCAACGCCATGAACAGCGTGGCGCGATCGCCCTCGGCGAGGTCACGCAGGCGCGCGTGCCGCTCGGCGGAGATGGCGAACCGGTACTGCGCGCCGTGGCGGGTGGCCACGGCCGGGCGGGGCCGGTCGCCGGGCAGCTCCAGGGTGTCGGGCTGGCCGGACAGTTCGGCACGCCAGAAGCGAACCTGGTCGGCCAGCATCGATTCCGGGTCGTCCTCGGCGCCGAGCAGCTCCCGCTGCCACAGCGTGTAGTCCGCGTACTGGACCGGAAGCGGCGTCCACGCCGGAGCCGCGCCGGCGGTCCGGGACGCGTAGGCCAGCATCAGATCCCGGGTCAGCGGCGCGATGGACCAGCCGTCGGCGGCGATGTGGTGCACGGCCAGCACCAGCACGTGGGTCTCGGGTGCGCCGGGCTCATCGGACAGGACGCGCAGCAGGGTCAGCCGCGCCGGAGCCTGCTCGTCCACCGCGAACGGCAGCACCGCGAGCCCGAAGATGCGGGTCTCCAGTTCATCGGCGGCGACCTGCTCGACCGCCAGTGCGACACCGGCGTTCTCGACCGGCAGCACCAGCTGGCGGCCGACGCCGTCCACGGCCGGGTACACGGTGCGCAGGGTCTCGTGCCGGGCCACCACATCGGTGACGGCGGCGGCCAGCGCGTCCGCGTCCAGCGGGCCGTCCAGGCGGATCGCCGCGACCAGGTTGTCGGCGATCGAGCTGTTGTCGAAGCGGTTCAGGAACCACATGCGCTGCTGGGCGTAGGACAGCGGGACCACGTCGGGCCGCTCCCCCGCCACCAGCGGCGCGCGGCCACCCTGACCGGCCAGTTCGGTCAGGCGGGCCGCCAGCTCGGCGACACTGGACGCCTCGAACAGCAGGCGCACCGGGACGGTGGTGTCCAGGGCCGCGCCGAGGCGGGCCACCACCTGGGTGGCGATCAGCGAATTGCCGCCCAGTTCGAAGAAGTCGTCGTCCGCGCCGACTCCGGCGGCGGGCGCGAGGGCTTCCGAATCAATCTGCACCGCAGGCGCATTCGAGGACAAGGTGACGTCCCCGGCGGCCGCGTTCGGGGCGGCGGCCACGGCCGCGGTCAGGGCCGCGTCCACCGGCTCCGCACCGGCGGCCGGCGTCAGGCCCAGCACCTCGGCGAAGACCTCGGCCACCAGCAGCTCGATCGGCGTTGCGGGAGCGCGGAATTCGCGGGCCGCGAAGACCGGGGCGGGCAGCGCGCGGTAGTCGAGCTTGCCGTTGACGGTCATCGGCATGGCGTCGAGGACCATGAAGGCGGACGGAATCATGTACGCCGTCAGCCGATCCGCGAGCGCGGTCTTGAGCTCCGCGACCTCCACGCCGCCGGCGGCCGGCACCAGGTAGGCCACCAGCTGATCGCCGCGCGCCGCGTCGTGGTGCAGGACCACCACGGCCCGCCGCACCTGCGGCAGCGCCGCCAGCGCGGCCTCGATCTCGCCGAGCTCGATGCGGAAGCCGCGCAGCTTCACCTGGGAGTCGTTGCGGCCCAGGTACTCGACCTCGCCGTCGGCGGTCCAGCGCACCAGGTCGCCGGTGCGGTACATGCGTTCACCGGGAGCCCACGGGCAGGCCACGAACCGGCTCACGGTCAGCTCGGCGCGGTTGCGGTAGCCGCGGGTGACCGGCAGGCCGCCCAGGTACAGCTCGCCGATCGCGCCGACCGGCACCGGCCGCAGCCGGCTGTCCAGGATCCATTCCCGCGCGCCCGGCACCAGACGGCCGATCGTCACGGGCTTGCCCGCTTCCATCGCCCCGGTGATGTTCACGACCACGGTGGCCTCGGTGGGACCGTAGGCGTTGATCATGTCGCGCCCGGCCTCGGCCCAGCGCCGCACCATCTCCGGCGACAGCGCCTCGCCGCCCACCGCGACATGGCGCAGGGTGGGTACGTCGGCCGGATCGATGGTGCTGGCGCCCGAGGGCGTCATGAAGACGTGGGTGACCCCGTGCGCCCGAATCACTTCCGCCAGCTCGTCACCGATGTGCGCACCGGTGGGCGCGACCACCAGGGTGGCGGCCGAACGCAGGGCCAGCAGCAGCTCGCCGATCGAGACGTCGAACGAGGAGCTGGTGACGTGCAGCACCCGGGCCTCGGGCGAACCGCTGAAGCGCTCGTACTGCGCCTCGGACAGACCGGCCAGACCCGAATGGGTGACCACGACGCCCTTGGGCAGACCGGTCGACCCGGAGGTGTAGATGGAGTACACGACATTGGCGCTGCGCAGCGGGCGGACCCGATCCGCGTCGGTGATCGGCGCGTCCGGGAAAGCCGCGCAGGCGGCGGTCAATTCGGCGTCGTCGAGCAGCAGCCAGGACAGCGTGTCCGGCAGCGCGTCGCGCACCGGGGCCACGGTCAGGCCGAGCACCGCACCGGCGTCGCGGACGATGTACTCGATGCGGTCGGCCGGGAAGGCGGGGTCCACCGGCACCCAGGCGGCGCCGGTCTTGGCGATCGCCCACGCCGCGACGATGTACTCCACCGACCGCGGCAGGCTCACGGCCACCAGGTTCTCGGGGCCGAGGCCGCGCTCGATCAGCAGGCGCGCCAGGCGATTGGAGGTGGCGTCCAGTTCCGCGTAGGTGAACCGGACATCGCGCTCGATCAAGGCAATTCGATCCGGAGCCTCGGCCACGGCCGCGGCCATGATCTCGGGCAGCAGGCGGACCGCGTCCACCGCGCCGCCGGAACGGGTTGTCAGATCGGTGTATTCATCTGCGGAGAGCAGCGGCAGCGCGTTCACGATCACGGCCGGGTCGGCGGTGATCGCCTCGAGCAGGCGCACGTAGCGGTGCGCGAAGACCTCGATGGTGGCGGGATCGAACAGATCCAGCGCGAATTCGAACTCCGCGTGGATCCCCGCCGGTGCCGGACCTTCCCCGGGACCGGCACCGGCGAAGCTTTCGGTGACAGCGACCGACAGGTCGAACTTCGTCACCTCGGTGTCCAGCGTACTCGTCGTGGCAAGCAACCCGGGCAGTTCGAGACTGATGTCTCCGGCGGCGGTGAACGACAGGGCCACCTGGAACAGCGGATGGCGCGATGCCGAGCGCACCGGATTCAGTGTCTCCACAAGCTGTTCGAAAGGCACGTCGGCGTGCGCGAATGCCGCCAGATCGGTGTCGCGGACGCGGTGTGCGAGGTCGCGGAAACCGAGCTCGCCGTCGACCTCGGTGCGCAGCGGCAGCGTGTTGACGAACATGCCGATCAGGTCGTCGAGTTCGCGCGCGCCGCGGCCGCCGACGGGGGTGCCGATGACGATGTCCGACTCTCCGGACAGGCGGGACAGCAGCACGGCCAGGGCGGCGTGCATCAGCATGAAGGTCGAAATGCCCTCGGCCCGGGCGGTTTCCGAAATGGCCGTGTGCAACTCGGCGGTGAGCTCGACGTCCAGCTTGCCGCCGCGGCCGGTGGCGACGGCCGGGCGCGGACGGTCGGCCGGCAGGTCCAGCACGTCCGGCGCGCCGGACAGCGCGCCACGCCAGAAGTCCAGCTGCCGCGACAGCAGCGACTCCGGATCGTCGGCCGCGCCGAGCCGATCCCGCTGCCACAGCGTGTAATCGGCGTACTGCACCGCCAGCGGCGCCCAGCCGGGCTCCTGGCCGCCGGAGCGGGCCAGGTAGGCGGTGATCAGATCGCGGGCCAGGATCGGCAGCGAGAGGCCGTCGGCGGCGATGTGGTGCAGCACGATGGCGACGGCGTACTCGGGCACGTCGAGGTCGGCGGCATCGACAAGTACCGGACCGCCCAGTCCGCAATCCGACGCGACCGCGCCGGTCACGGTGAACAGTCGTGCACGGAACGGGATCTCGCGCTCCAGGTCGAAACCCTGGGCGGCGAACGCATGCAAGCGGGCGTCCAGTTCGTCGGCGTCGCAGGACTCCTGCGCCACCGGCTCGGCCGCCACCGCGACGGGCAGCACCTGCTGCTGCGCGAAACCCGCTGCCGTCGTGGGGAATACGGTACGCAGCACCTCGTGGCGGTCCAGCACGTCGGCCAATGCCGCCCGCATCACCTGCGGATCGGCCTCGCCGCGCAGCCGCACCACGAACGGCATGTTGTAGCCCGCGCTGGCGGTGTCGAAACGGTTCAGGAACCAGATGCGCTGCTGCGCCGGGGACAACGGCAGCGACTCCGGCCGCTCCCGCCGCACCAGGGCGACGGCACTGCCGGACTCGGCGTCGGCATCCAGGAACTGGGCGTCGATCACGGCGGCCAGCTCGGCCACGCCGGTGGCCGAGAACATTTCGCGCACCGTCAGGTGGCAACCCAGCTCGGCGTTCAGCCGCGACGCCACCTGGGTGGCGATCAGGCTGTTGCCGCCCAGGGCGAAGAAGTCATCGGTGCGGCCGACCTCGTCGGTGCCCAGCACCTCGCCGAACATCCGGGCCACCGCCCGCTCGGTCACCGTCACCGGCGCCTCGTGCACCACCGCGACCCGGACCGGGTCCGGCAGCGCCGCCCGATCCAGCTTGCCGGAAGCATTGACCGGCAACGCCTCCAGCAGCACGAACGCGCTCGGCACCATGTACGCCGGCAGCGCCCGCGCCGCCGCGGCCTTGAGCCGGACCGCGTCCACCTCGTCGGCGGCGACCACGTAGGCCACCAGCTGGTCGTCCCGCACGATCACCACCGCGCGCGACACGCCCTCGACATCGCCCAGCACCGTCTCGATCTCACCGAGCTCGATGCGCAGACCGCGCACCTTCACCTGGAAGTCGGTGCGGCCCAGGTAGTCGATCTCACCCTGCTCGGTCCAGCAGACCAGATCGCCGGTGCGGTACATGAGTTCACCCGCGGCGGCGAACGGGTCGGCGACGAACCGCTCGGCCGTCAGACCCGGACGCGCCATGTAACCCCGGGCGAGCTGAACCCCCGACAGATACAGCTCACCCGGAGTGTCCCATGGGAACCGGCCGCAGGCGTGCGTCGAGCACGTACAGCCGGGTATTGAACACCGGCGCGCCGATCGGCACGGCGGTGGTGTCCGCGGCGGTCACCTCGTGCGAGGTGACCTCGACCGCAGCTTCGGTGGGGCCATAGAGATTGTGGAGCGGGGCGCCGGTCAGGGCGCGCAGCCGCTGGGCGATCGGGCCCGGCAGCGCCTCACCCGAGGCGAACAGCTGACGCAGCCGCAGCGGCTGCGCACCGGCGGCCGCGGCGGCCTCCAGCTCGGCCACGAACGGATCCATCATCGACGGCACGAAATGCGCCACGGTGACCCCGAATTCGGCGATCACGGCCCGCAGGTAGGCGGGGTCGCGGTGGCCGTCTGGCTGCGCCAGCACCAAAGTCGCGCCGATCTGCAGCGCGAAGAACAGCTCCGGCACCGACACGTCGAAGGTCATCGGCGTCTTCTGCAGCATCACGTCGGACGCGGACAGCTCGAAGGTCTCCCGCATCCACACCATGCGGTTCACGATCGAGCGGTGGCTCACCGCCACACCCTTGGGGCGGCCGGTGGAACCGGAGGTGAAGATGACGTACGCGGTGTTCGCCGGACGCAGCGCGGCGCGCCGGTCGGCGTCGGTCACCGGCGCATCCGAGAATCCGGCCAGCAGCTCATCGGTGAGATCGGCGAGATCCAGGACGGCGGCATCGGTTTCGGGACGATCCGCGGCGGTCGACACCACCAGCGCGGGCGCGGCGGTGGCCAGGATGTGGGCGATGCGATCGGCCGGGTGATCAGGGTCCAGCGGCACGTACGCGCCACCGGCGGCCTGCACCGCGTACACCGCCGCCAGCAGCTCCGGCGACCGGCGCAGGTGCAGCGCCACCAGCGACTCCGGGCCGATGCCCCGCGAGATCAGGTAGCGGGCAAGACGATTGACGCGGCCGGAGAACTCGGCGTAGGTCAGATCACAGGCCGGCTCGCCGCCGAAGCGCACGGCCGTCGCCTGCGGGGTCCGGGCGGCCTGCGCCTCGAACATCGACACCAGCGTCGCCTCGGGGTCCACCGCGAACGCGGTGTCGTTCCACTCGCGCAGCACCACCTCGCGCTCCCGCTCGGTGGTGACCTCGACCGCGGACAGCGGGGCCGCCGGATCCAGATCCACCAGCTGCTCGAGGAACGCCACGAAACGCTCGACGTGGCGGCGGGTCTCGTCCTCGGTGTACAGGTTCGGGTTCACCTCGAAATCGAGGCGCACCCGGTCGTTCTCGCCGTAGAAGACATTGAGGCTCATGTCCTCGACCGGGCTGGTGGACAGCAGGTTCAGCCGGCCCTGGATATCCCCGAAGTCCAGCTGGGGATGGAACAGCATGATGTTGACCATCGGGCCGTACAGCTCGCGCGAGGCCGGGGCGCCCTGCCGCTCGGCGGCGTCGCGGCGGATGTCCTCGTGCCGGTAGCGCTGGTGCCGCAACGCGCCGGAGACCTCCAGGCGCGCGGCGGTGAGCAGGTCACCCCAGGTGGTGTCCGGGCCGGCCGCCATGCGCATCGGCACGATGTTGGACAGCATGCCCGTCGAACGGCGCATGACCGCGGTGGTGCGCGCGGCGACCGGCAGGCTCAGCACCGCCTCGTCCTGGCCGGTGAGCCTGGCCATGTACGCCGCGAAAGCCGCGATGACCACGCCGGCCAGGCCCGAATCACGGTGTGCGCCACACGCTTCGGCGCGGCGCAGCAGGTCGTCCGACAGCACCACGCCGACGCGGGTGTTGTCCGATCGAGCGGGCGCGGTGCGGCCCTTGATCGAGGTGGCGCTCTCCAGGCCGGCGGTGCGCTCCAGCCAGTGCGCGCGGTCGGTCCGGAACCGGCTGCTCTCCCGGTAGGCCAGCTCGGATTCGACCAGTTCGCGCAGCGTGCCGACCTTCGCCGTGTCCGGCTCCAGCCCGCGCTGCAGCGCGGTGTAGCGGCGCGCGGTCCACTGCATGGTGTTCAGCGCGGCGTAGCCGTCACCCAGGATGTGGTGGCCGACCACGAACCAGAACCAGCGCTGGTCGGCGACCCGGATCAGGGTCGGTGCGAAGAGCTTGCCGGTGAGCAGGTCGCGCGGCGCGACGATCTCGGCGCGCATCCATTCCTGCGCGGCGGCAATGGGATCGGCTTCCGCGCGCAGGTCCAGCAGCTCGGTGTTGGAACCGGCGGTGGGGTCGATGTACTGGTAGGGCTGACCGTCGATCTCGGTGAAGCGCAGCTGCGACGAGCGCCAGATCGGGACGCCGTCCTCGGAGACGCGCAGCAGCAGGTCGGGGTCGAAATCACCCTCGATGTCGACGTATTGGGCCAGGACCAGGGGGGTTTCGGGAGCCAGCAGCTGGGCGTACCAGAGCCCGATCTGAGCGGGTCCGAGCGGGAAAGGCGCGGCGATATCCGACGTCGGAACTTCACTCGGTCCGAGCGCACTCGAGTCCGTACCCTGCACCAGAGCCTCCCTTGTCATGGCGAATTGCTATGTCGACCAACGGTTTCGGGGCATCACGAAATAGACCTGGGTGCGCTTGGCTGACGAGGGCGCACCAGGCCGCGAGGTATCGCATCGCCCTGGGTTTTTCGACGAATGCGCGGCGAAATCCGCGCGTGATCCAACTAGTGCTCGAAGCGGCCGGGCTTACTGGCTCGCCGGCCGGGATGCGGTTGCCTCCGGGTCATCGCATCCGGGGTGTCCTACTGCCGATCTCCTCCAACTGTCACCTGCATCACAGGGATGCCGTTCATGCATGCGAACACTAGGCGTTTACACAATAAAAAGGAACTTTTTCCTGAAAAAAAGTTGGACGAGCGTCTAGTTGGGAGCCGATCCGGCTCAGAGATCGCGATGTATGTGGGTCAGACCACATAACAAGGCCGCGGTGTGACCAACCGCACTTTCGGAAGTGGACATTAGGAGTCGAAACGTTGCAACTGCGTTGCATCGGCGCCGAGCCGCCGGTCCAGCACCCGGATCTTGGCCTCGATCTGCGCATACAGCGGAGACTCGCGGTCCACGGTGGCCCGATAGGCCGCCCACGCGGCCGCATCGTCACGCCCCTCGGCACCCGCCGTCCACCGGCTCAAGACCGAAGCGTCGCCGGAACGTAATACAGCCGTTCTCAAGCGGACACGCAATTCATCGCGAATGTCTATAACTCCCGGGGCGGTCGAACGCGGCAACACCGGGCCCGCGTACAGGCGCACGGCGGCATCCACGTCCCCGGAATCCAGGGCGGCGCGCAGCGCCTCCACATCCGTGGCGATCGGCACGCGCAACCGATACGGGCGCGAACCGAAGACATTCGAACCGACCACCGAGCGCAGCCGCGACATGGCGGCGCGAATCGTGGCGTTGTCCAGATCGGCGTCATCGAGCAGCAGGGCCAGGTGATCGGCCGACAACCCCTCGGCATGCTCGGCCAGTAGCAACAGGATCTCGGCATGCCGCTGCGACAGCGGGACCCGCTCCCCCGCCACCGTCAGCTGCGGCTGCCCCAGCCCGAGCACCTCCAGGCCCAGTCGTTCGGGCGCGGGCGCGTCGGCGGGCGAACGCCGGTCGTGACCCGAACGAACCGCGGCCAGCAGCAGATCCATCTCCGCCGCCGTCGCCGCCGCCTTCACCAGGGCCAGGATCTCCGGACGCGCGACCCGCACGCCACCGGCGATCATCAGCACGCCCACCAGGCGGCCGTCCGGATCGTGCACCGGCGCAGCGGCTCCCGTGATCTGGTGCATGCGATGCAGGAAATGTTCCGGTCCGTGGATCCAGGCCGCGCGGCCGGTGCGCACCACCAGGCCCACCGCATTGGTGCCGACCCGGCGTTCGCTCAGGTCATTGCCCTCGCGCAGACCCGCCTCGGCGGCCGGCTGCACCGATCGGCATTGCCGTGCACGGACAGCACTCGGCCGAACTGATCGGCCACCACCACGATCAAACCGGTACTGGTCGCGTCCCGTAGCAACAACTTGTCCACCAGGGGCATGACCGCGGCGATCGGATGCGCGTCGCGATAGCGCTCGAGGTCCGAGCCGCGCAGGCCGCGACCGTCCCCGTCGTCCATGGGGTCCACGCCGCCGCGCACACTGCGCAGCCACGATTCCAGCACCATCGGACGCAACAAGCCGGGCAGTTGCCCCAGCTGATCCCCGCCCAGGCTGAGGTATCCGTGTGCCTGGGCGGCGTAAGTTTCGAGCGCCCCGAGTTGACTGCCCGGTTCGACGCCGTGGTTAGGGTTTCCCCCACCCGCAAGATTGCTGACCATTTGCCTTTCTTTCCGCACCCAAAGGGTACCGGCGCACCTGAGTGCCCAAGGCGGAAGCCGGACGTTTGTCCGGCAGGTCACACAGCAACCGTGCCCACGGGAAATGTGAGCTACACAGCATCTTGTTAAACACGCCGTGTTCAGTCACGGCGCGTGGTCCGCGCGTCGCGCTCCACCGGGCGCGGTAGCGGCGGCGCGGCTGACCGGGCCGCGGATCAGGGCTCCGCATCGAAACCCTTGCGGTGAAACGTTTTTGCGACTGGACGGTTCATCGAATGTACCGCCCCGCCGCCGGGCCCTGTGCCAGGGTGGGTCCGTGGAGGACATCGACCTGACCGACCTCGACCGCTTCGCGCACGGCTTCCCGCACGCGGTCTTCGACCGGCTGCGGGCCGAAGAGCCGGTGTGGTGGCATCCACCCACCGCGCACACCCCCGACGGGGAAGGGTTCTGGGTGGTCAGCCGGTACGCCGACATCGTTGCCGTGGCCGGGGATTCGGTCACCTACTCCTCCGAGACCGGAGGCGAACGACGCGGCGGGGGCACCCTCATCGAAGATCTGCCCGTGGACTGGGCCGTCGGGGTGCTGCTCAACATGATGGACGACCCCCGGCACGCCGGCGTGCGGAAACTGCTCATGCCCAGCGTCGCACCGCGCACCCTGAAACTCATCGAGGACGACCTGCGGCAACGCGCCGCCGACCTGGTGGACGCGGCACTGGCCAAGGGCGAGTGCGACTTTCTGCTCGACCTCGCCGCCGAACTCCCGCTGCAGGCCGTCGCGCAACTGCTCGGGGTACCGCAGCAGGACCGGCACCGGCTCTTCGGCTGGGCCAACGTGGCCCTCGACTACGACGATCGCGAACTCGGCGAGGCCACCGCGCGCACCCAGCGCGCCGTCGCCGAAACCCGCGCCTACGGCCAGGAACTGCTCGCCGCCAAGACCGCCACACCCGCCGACGACCTCCTGTCACTGGCCGCGCACGCCACCATCGACGGGCAACCGCTCACCGATATGGAAAAGGCAATGCTGTTCAGCCTGCTCATCGCGGCGGGCAGCGAGACCACCCGCAACTCCATCGCGGTCGGAATGCTCGCGCTCATCGAACGGCCCGACGTCTGGCGCACCCTGCGCGACGATCGCACCCAATTGGACGGCGCCGTCGACGAAATGCTGCGGTGGGCGTCCTCCACCTCCTACAACCGGCGCACCGCCACCTGCGACACCGACCTCAGCGGCCGGCGCATCCGGGCCGGGGACAAGGTCACCCTGTGGTGGACCTCCGCCAACCGCGACGCGAGCGTGTTCCCCGACCCGCACACCTTCGACATCACCCGGCGACCCAACCCGCACCTCGCCTTCGGGCGCGGCGGGCATTTCTGCCTCGGCTCCAACCTGGCCCGCATGGAGATGCGGGTGGTCTTCGACGCCCTGCTCGACCGCGTCGAGATCGCCGAACTGACCGGGCCCGTCGAATACACGCGCAGCAACAAGCACACCGGGGTGCGGCACATGCCGGTCCGGCTCCGAGGAGATAAGGACAGTCGATGAGCATCGCCGAGGACTACGTGCGGGCGGTCAACGCCGCCGACGAACCCGCACTGCTGGCGCTGTTCGCGACCGGGGCCGAACTCCGCAATCCCCGCGGCATTTTCAGCGGTCACGACGAAATCGCGGGGTTCTATCGGAATGTCGTGTTCGCGGGCCGGGCACAGACCCGGATCACCCGGGTAATCCCGGGCCCGGCAGTGGAAGTCGCGCAGCTCGAGGCCACCAGCCCGCTCGGCGCGCCGGGCAACCGCACCTACGCCATCGACGTGTTCAGCCTCGACCCGGACGGGCGCATCGCCACCTTGGAGATCTACTACCGCTGATCAGCCGGTCGGCAGCGTCGGCTTCAGCGCCGCCGCACTCTTGGTGCGCGCCGCGCCCCACCACACGCCGGTGCCGTAGGCGACGTCGTCCAGCCGGCGGCAGAACACGTACCGGACCGGGTCCAGGCTGCCCGGCTCGCGGTGCGTGAACCAGTCCGCCAAACCCTCGGCCATGGCCAGGGTGATCGCGATGTGCCGGACCCGGCGCGAGCACAGCATGCCCAGCAAGGTGATCGGCCAGTAGTGGCGGCACATGGCCGACGCCAGCCGCCAGATCGCGCCGGTGAAACCGCGCGTCATATATATGGCCGCCACCCGGGTCGGATTGTCGAGCCCGGCGAAGACCCGGCGTAATCGGACCAGCGTCGCACCCAGGGTCAGCACGCCGCCGAAGATGCCCCAGCCCGACATGGTGCTCAGCAGCGTCGCCGAGACCGCCGTCCAGATCGGCAGCGACAGCGGCGCGGCCAGACCCGGATGCCGCTGCGCCAGCGGGGCCACCCCGGTGCCATGGGTCACCTTGTGCGCGAACCACTTTCGCAGTGACACCGGATTGCTGTGCGCGACCCGGGCGGCCGGCTCGTAGCGCAGCCGCCAGCCCGCGCGATCCAGCCGCCAGCACAGGTCGACATCCCCGCCGGCGTCCATGCTCTCGTCGAAACCACCCTCACCCAGCAGCGCCAGCCGGCGCACCAGCACCGCCGAACTCGGCACGTAGGGCACCGGGCCGTGCGCGTGCACCGCCGACTCGCGGCGGCCGCGATGCACCGAACCGCGGGTGTGCTCATAGCGGGCCAGCAACGTGGAATCCGGATCCATGGCCAGGATGCGCGGGGCCACCAACGCCACCTTCGGATCACTGAAGTGGCCCAGCATCACCTCCAGCCAGCCGGTGCGGGGCACCACCTCCGGATCCAGGAACGCCACGAATTCGGTTGACGCGGATCGCAATCCGAAATTGCGGGCGGCCGCCGCGCCGTGCCGGCGATCCGTCCGCAGCACGGTGATCCGGCATCGGCTGCGCGCCTCCGGAATCCGCACCGGCCGATCCGAGCCGTCGTCCACCACGATCACGGTGTGCCCGCGCAGCGCCGACAGCAGGCGCGACAGCTCGGGAGTGTTGTTGTGCACCGGCACGATGACGGTGACGTCCTCCAGCGACGGCAGCAGCCGCGGACGCGGATTCGCGACACCGGAATCGAGAAGACGTCTGGCAACCCGGGCCGACGCCGGGTCGGTCACCTCGAGGTACCCGTCACCGATCAAGGCCGCAGCTTCCGGAGCGAGCCGCAGCAACCTTGTCGGAGTGCCACCGACCAGGAGCCGTCCACCGGAATAAGTGCGCACCTTGGGATCGATTCGCACCCCGAAACCATCGGGAAGGCGATCATGGCGCATTCCCGAATGCTAAGTCAGCACACCACCGGCAATGATGATTGCCACGCTGGGTTATTTGCCCTCCGCTTCGCCACGGGCGGGTTCGCGGCGCTGGAGGTCTGGTTCTTCCCTCCCTCCGCGCTCCCAAGGCGCAGGACTATGGAGCCGTTCGCTCCTCCGCTCCACTCGGTCCAGAACGAGACGCGCCGCGAACCTATGGGTGAGGGTTCGGATTGTCCCGCGGTCGTATCGGGCCGTAGGGCAACAGCTCACATCGTGCGCGCTCTACACTGCGGGAGGAAAATCGGCAGTTGAACAGGTAGGGACGGATATCCGTGCCCGTGGTGGTCGAGGCGGTATGGGAGTCGGGCGCATGCAGACAGGCGGGGGCGGTAACACCCTCTCGGAATCCGAGATCGTCGAGGCCGCCCTGCGGGTGGTCCGGCAGGACGGCGTGGAGAAGCTGTCCATGCGACGACTCTCCCGCGAACTCGGAGTTTCGCCGATGGCCCCCTATTACTACGTCGCCGACAAGCGCGAGCTACTCGATCTGGTGGCGACCGCGGCGCTGACCGGCGTGCGCAAGCCGCCACCCGAATTCGGTACGTGGCAAATGCGTTTGCGCGACCTGATCGACCAGATCGACGAGAAATTGCGCAAGCACCCGGGTCTCGGCGACGTACTGATCGAGCAGATGCTCGGCAAACAGCTCGACCTGATCGCGGCCGTGATGGAAATCCTCTTCGACGCCGGTTTCGACGAACGCAATGTGCTCTCCGCCTACGCCACCATTCACACCTACCTGTTCGGGCGCTCCAAGGTGAACCCGCGCGACCGTTCGTCGCTGCTGGATCGGGTGCTGCCCGAGGCCGTGGAACGCGCCACCAAACACCTGGGTGATCTGCGCGGCCGGTACTCCTACGACTTCTCGATGGATGTGCTGATCGCGGGGCTGGAAGCTCAGCTTGTCCGGCAGCGCGACACCCACGTATAGTCAAACTAGAACACGTTCTAGTTTGGGTAGACTGCTCCGGCTGACCATCACTGCCGGGTTCGAGAGGACACTATGACCACCGTCGACGTACCGCACAGCTCACGATCGGCCGTGCTGCGGGTCTCCGCGGTCATCAACGAGACGACCGACGCCTGCTCGCTGGTATTCGACGTGCCCGAGGACCTCCGTGAGCGCTTCTCCTACCAGCCGGGCCAGTTCCTGACGCTGCGCATCCCGAGCGACCTCACCGGGTCCGTCGCCCGCTGCTACTCGCTGGCCAGCTCGCCGCACACCGACGACCAGCCCAAGGTCACCATCAAGCGGACCGTCGACGGCTACGCGTCGAACTGGGTGTGCGACAACCTGAAAGCCGGCGACACCATCGAGGTGCTGCCGCCCTCCGGCGTCTTCACCCCCAAGGACCTCGACGAGGACCTGCTGCTGTTCGCGGCCGGCAGCGGCATCACCCCGGTGATGTCCATCCTCAAGTCGGCCCTCGCCCGCGGCAACGGCCGCATCGTGGTGGTCTACGCCAACCGCGACCACGAGTCGGTCATCTTCGCCCGGGAACTGCGCGAACTCGCCGACAAGAACCCGCAGCGGGTCGTCGTCATCCACTGGCTCGAAACCCTCCAGGGCCTGCCGACCGCCGACGCCTTCGCCGCCCTGGTCGCCCCCTACACCGCCTACGAGGCGTTCATGTGTGGTCCCAAGCCGTTCATGGACCGGGTCCACGACGCCCTCGGCCAGCTCGGCATGCCGCGCAACCGCACCCACGCCGAGGTGTTCAACTCGCTGTCCGGTGACCCGTTCGCCGACGTCGCCCCGACCGAGATCAGCGCCGAGGAAGCCGCCGACGCCGCCAGCGTGGAGGTCGAACTCGACGGCGAGACCCACGAGATGACCTGGCCGCGCAGCCAGACCCTGGTCGACATCATGCTGTCCAAGGGCCTGGACGTGCCCTACTCCTGCCTCGAGGGCGAATGCGGCTCCTGCGCCTGCACCGTCCTGGAAGGCGAAGTGGAGATGGAGAACGCGGAGATCCTCGACCCCGAGGACATCGCCAACGGCTACATCCTGGGCTGCCAGGCGCGGCCGGTGACCGACCACCTGAAGATCCAGTTCTAGCGGGTCCCCGAAAACGACAGCCGGCCGCCACATCTCACGATGTGGCGGCCGGTTTGCTGTGCGCTGCTCAGTAAGCCGAGAAGACGTTGTCGATCGAGCCGTAGCGGTGCGCCGCGTAGTTGCAGGCGGCCGTGATGTTGGCGACCGGATCGTAGATGTCCCACGAGGTGCCGTCGACGTGGTACGCCTGGAAGGTCGGATCGATCACCTGGAGCAGGCCCTTGGACGGGATGCCCGCGGCGGCGTTCGAGTCGTAGAGGTTGATGGCCTGTGGGTTGCCGCCGGACTCCCGCTGAATGTTGCGGAAGATGCCGTCGTAGCTGCCCGGGATGCCGTGCTGGTTCAGCACGTACAGGGCATTGCGGATCCAGCCGTCGAGATCGTTGGTGAAGGCCGGGGGCAGTACCTGATTCAAGGGGGCGGGCAGGCCCTGCACGGCCACCCGGACCTGGTCCTGCTGTGCCGGCGGGAGCGACGCGTTCAGGCCGACGGCCTGCTGCTGCACCTGCTGGGCGGTGGCCTGGAACTCGGGCGGCACACCGTTGACGACGTCCGCAGAGGCGGCGCCGGCGGTGATCACGGCCGACGCGGCGAGGGCGACGGCGGCGAAGCCGGTGACGGTTTTGACGGGCTGAGCGAAGAATTTATGCATGGCGATTCTCACTGGCGCAGCGCTGACCACGGCGGGTCTCCCTGAGGAGCCTGCCGACGCACTGCATGGATTGTGATGTGCAAGGTGGCGGAACGGGATTCGGGAGATTTCCCAGCTATCACCGTTCGTTCACGCTCTCGCCGAAGTGCGGCGGTCTCCGCGTGTGGGGCTCCAACTCGTTTCGAGCTGGTATCGGTCGTCGTCGACTGATCACAGAGTGGTCTCGACAAATGAACGTAAACTGAATACAGGGTGAACAGTCAGTACGAATCGCTCGAGTACTCCGTCACAGCAACCCGGCAGCGTGGTCTACGCCGCGGCACTCACCGCTGTGCGCGGTAGTGCGCGCGCCGGTCAGAGGTCAGATGCTCGGTCGCGTAGCTCAACGCGGTGCGGCCCATATCCGCCGCGTGCGCGTCCAGAAATCCGGTGAGAATCGCGGGATCCACCCGCTTGCCGATCTCCCGCAGCATCCAGCCGACCGCCTTCTGGATGAGATCGCGGCGGTCATCGAGCAGCCGTTCACACAATTCCAGGGTCGTCGCGGTATCGCCCTGTTTGATGAACGCGAACGTGGTCAGCAACGCCACCCGCCGCTCCCACAGCGAATCCCCCGCCGCGAATTCATCGAGCAGATCGCGCGGGCGCTCCAGCAACCACGGACCCAGAATGAACTCCGCCGACGCATCCACCAGATCCCAGTTGTTCACCCGGCCCCGGCGCACCGCCGCCAGATACAACTCGACAATCTCGCGCTGCCGCCCCGCATCGGCCCCGCGCTTGCGCGACGCGCGCGCCATCTCGCCATTCAGAATCACCAACGCCGCCAGCCGATGTTCGTGCACCGGACTGTCCAGCAGCACATCGATCTCCGAAAGCGGCATCCCGGCAAACCGTTTCACCGCCTTCCGGGTCTGCGGAACCCGGACGCCGATGAAAACATCCCCTTCGCCGTACTCCCCCGGCCCGGTCTTGAAAAAGCGCTGCAGATGCACCGCATCAGCCGGATCGGCGAGCGCCGCCAAATCCGCTCGGACCGCCTCGGCGGTCAACGCATTCGACGTCACGCCCCGAATCCTAGATCGACATCATGCTGTTTCAGCCGCAGCCTGCAACAGCACCTCGCCAAAATTTCGCATATGGTCCGCCCCTCCGTACCAGGCGGCCACCAATTCCACGGCTGCCGAACGGGTCCGGTGCGCGGCTTGGGCCAGTTTCTCGATATCGCCCGCGCCGGATTCGGCGGCGGTCGCGGCCACCTCCAGTTCGTGGCTGGCGAGCAGCAGACGCATGATGTGGTGCAGATCGATGGTCGCGTCGCTGGTACGGAATTCGGTGGCCTTGGACTCGGTCACGGCGGTCTCGGTCACCGGCGCGGTCACCACCACCGACTCCGGGGCGGCCACCTCGGTGGCCGCCGGCGTGGCGGTCACGAGTTCGGTCACGATCGAATCCTGTTGCTCCACAACGGGTTTCGGTGCGGCGCGACGACGCGACGGAACTCCCTTCGGGCGCACGGACTCACGCGGCGCGTCCTGGACGCTCTCCCGCAGTGACGCGGCGACCGCCTCCAAACTCTCCAGGCTGGCGGGGGCGTCCAGATTCTCCAGGCGGGCAGGAGCTTCCAGCCGTTCCGGGGCCTCGAACCGGACCGACGGCTCGGGATCCGGCGCGTAGCGGCGCGACACCGGGGCATCGAAGTCGACCGCCGGGGCGGCGCCGAAGACGCTCTCGTGCGAGTCGGTGCGCGGGGCGTAGGCGGGAGTCTCGGCGGCGGGGCGCAGGGTGTCGCTCTCGGGCATGAGCGGCGACGCGAAAGACTCGATGTCGGCGACCGAGCGGGTGAACGGGCCGCTGTCGGCCGCCGGCCGGGTGAGCGCGCCACTGTCGTTGACCGAGTGGGTGAACGGCGACCCGTTCGCGGCCGGACGCAAGCTGTAGGACTCTTCGTTGGTGGTGGGCGCGCCGAACGGCTCACTGTCGGTGGTGATACGGGCCGAGAACGGCTCGTTGTCCGCGGCCAGGCGGGCGGCCACCGCCTCGGGGTCCGCGGTGCGCTGCGGCAGTTCGGGAGCGCGCTGCGTCAGATCGATATTGCGCTGCGGCAGATCGGGCGAACGCTGCGGCAGGTCGGCGGAGCGCTGCGGTAGATCGGGCGCGATCCGGCGCGACAGCGCGTCCGATTCCGGTGTGCCGCGCAGGGTTACCGGCGCCGAGGACCACTGCACCTGCTGGTCGTGGCCGTTGCGGCCGAGCCCGTCATGGCCGTTACGGCCGAGCGCGTCGTGGCCGTTACGGCCGAGCGCGTCGTGGCCGTTGCGGCCCGGGCCACCGGTATCGATGCCGGTCAGCACCGGATTCGGCGAGGTTCCCGGCGCGTCCGGGTGGGTGAGACGGTAGCCCGGCTGACGCGAAGAGCGCGAATCCCCCGGGCCGGTGGTGAAATCGGCATCCATGGCCGCCATTCTTACCGGGCCACGGGAGGCGGTGCGACTCGGGCCACGGTCCGGCCGTGCGCCCGGTCGCCACGAAACCGGCTCACGACCAACGGTATTGGGGCATTGACGCATGCCCCGGACCGGACCGGATCGGCTCAGCAGGTGGTCGGAGCGGGTACGCCGCGCATCCGCGCGTCGATCCAGTCCAGTGCCGACGGCAGTCCGAGCACCGCCGCGGACAGGTGCTCCGGCGACGGATTCACGTCCTCGTCCAGCCGCACCCCGGCCGCGCAATACCGATTGTCGGTATTCACGATGGCGTCCACCGGAATCAGCGGATCGCTCGCCGAATGCCATTCGAAGATGGGCATGTTCGGCACGCCGTCGAACAGTTCCAGGCTGTTCTCCCGCAACACCGACAGCGCCGTCGGATCGTCGAGCATCGAGGTGCCGGCCGCGAATTCGCGCGCGCTGTGACCCGCGCCGATGGCCATGATCTCGTTGGTGCAGCCATTGGCCATGGCGTTGCGCGCGGCCAGGCCCGCACCGTTCATCTGGGTGCTGATCGGCAGCCGATCCGGATACTCCCGCTCCAGGCCGATGGCGGCCGCCATGGCCAGCCCGAACGCCGGATGCGGTTGCCAGCCCAGCTGGCTCACCATCTTCTCCAGATTCATCGGCACGCCGCCGGTGGCCGCGCCCGCGAACTCCAGCTCCGGCGCGTACGTGGGCGCGAGCGCCGCCGCCCACGCGGTCGCCATGCCGCCGCCGGAGTAACCGGCCATCGCCACCCGGCTGTCGGCGACGCCCAGTTCCGGCACTCGCTTGACGGCACGCACCCCGTCCAGGGTGATCTGACCGCCCAATTTGGCCGCGCCGTAGGCGAAGTTCGGGCCCAGATGGTCGGGCAGCGCCACCGACCAGCCGCGCCGCAGCGCCACGTTCAACGCGACGGCTTCCTTCACCTGCAGATTCGGGTCGTTGGTGTACAGCACGCGCGACACCGCGCACTGGGCGCCGAGGCCGTTGATGATGTGCTGATAGGACAGCAGCGGCCCGCCCGGCTGATGCTCGCGCGGGGTGAGCACCGTGGTGATGGCCGCGATCGGGCCGCCCTCGGAATTGGTGGACCGGAATTTCACCATGGTGACCGCGGTCTCGGGGAACATCAGCAGCGGCGGCATCGGCCGCACCGCCAGCACATCACCCGGATTGTGGTCGGCCACATCGGCCGGCTGCGCGTAGAACGGGTCCGGATCCGGCGCGGGATAGATCGGGTCCGCGTGCGCCGCGGGCGCCAGACCCGCCAGCGCCACACCTGCCGAGAGCATTCCGAGAACACGCAGCAACAGCTTGGCCTTCACTGGTTCCTCCACGAACCTCGCAGTGAGAATCACACGATTGCCCCACAAAGAGTGTGGTCGGGAGTGTTCGAGAATTAGCCAGCGACACGCCAGCAATCAGCCCATTTGGGTCATCCCAGCGGCCACCACGTTCGCGACGTTCAGGATTTCGTCGGCCGTCGGCAACGGCAGCCCGTCCAACGCGTGCAACCGATCCGTGCTCGCGATCGCCAGCATCGCCGACACCCACGCCGCCGCGCACGCCCGCAACGTCCCCGGCTGCACCGGGCCCGGCGCGCTCGCCGCCAGCACCCGCGCCGTCGCGTCCAGCAACTGATCACGCATGCGGCGCAACTGCTTCCGCACATCCGGATGAGTGTCGGCCTCGCGCCACATGATCACCCGCAGCACCGACGAATTGTGATCGCGCAGATTCAGCGCGGCATCCATATTGACCAGGCTCTTGGCCGGATCACCCGGCACCACCACCGCATAGATGTCGTCGATCGGCTGTGGCGGGACCCGCTCGGCCATCAGCGCCGACAGAATCGCGTCTTTGGTCGGGAAGTAATAGAAGACCAGGCCCTTGGGCACCCCGGCCGCCTCGGCGATGGCCGCGGTCGCGGTCGCGTCGAATCCATTGGCAGCGAAAAGACTTTCGGCGGCATCCAGAATGAGCTGGCGAGCGTCCCCGTCGACCTTCTTGCTACGACGCTTGCGTGGTGCAGGCACTGCTCGAATTCCTCCTCACGCTTCGAAGCGGAGGCGGCCGCCACCGGTCGGGCGGACGTAGGGAACAAGCATATCGCGCGAGCACGCCGGCCTCGTGGCGTCTCCCGTCGGTACGGGAGACCGAGGCCGGCGCGCCGCGACCCGGTCAGTGGTGCGCCGCGGCGCCGAAACGACCCGCAACCTCGGGCATCTCGGCCAATGCGACCACCACGGTCAACGCGCCCACAACCCACGCGACCCAGGAGGCGCCGCTGAAGGAGTGGAAGTTCATCACCCACGGGGAGATGAACATCAGGACGCCCAGCACGCCGAGCGCACGGCCCGCCATACCGGTCGCCATCTCGCGCAACTGCGCCAGGCCCGCGAGTGCGATCAGCACACCGAGCACGACGAGGGTCCACAGTGCGCGGTCACTGTGCGCTACCCAGATCGGGGACAGCGCGGCTACTGCACCGAGCACGAACGTCAGGGCGTGCTCCGTGCGACTCACGGTGAACATGGAATGCCTCCTTTGAAAGGCCAGGAAATATGTTCTAAGTCCGTTGTATTCCTGATTGACCGCCCGATCAATAAATGCATGGATACGATTGAGCGGCATCTCGGGTGTGACCGCCGACACGTCGGTACCCACCCCGGGGAACCGCTAAGGTGGGCACATGTCGCACTCGGTAGAACAGGTTCTAATTGTCGGTGGTGGACTCGCGGGCCTGCGCACCGCCGAAGAGCTCCGACGTGCGGGTTACACCGGCGAACTGACCCTGCTCGGCGACGAGAACCGCGCGCCCTACGACCGGCCGCCGCTGTCCAAGCAGTACATGCGCGGCGAAACCGACGACACCGCCCTGCGGCCCGCCGAGTTCTACCCCGAACACGACATCACGCTGCGCCTGGGCGTCACCGCCACCGGCGTCGACACCACCGCCCGCCGAGTCCGGCTCTCCGACGGCACCGAAGCCGCCTACGACGCCCTGGTGATCGCCACCGGCCTGCGCCCGCGCCGCATCCCCGGCCTGCCCGAGGTCAGCGGCGTGCACGTGCTGCGCTCGCACGCCGACGCCCAGGCGATGCGCGAACACCTCGGCACCGCGCGTAAAGCCGTCATCGTGGGCGCGGGCTTCATCGGCTGCGAACTCGCCGCCAGCTTCCGCGCCGGCGGACTCGACGTCACCATCGTCGAACCCCAGCCCACTCCCCTGTTCGCCGCGCTCGGCGAGCAGGTCGGCGCACTGGTCGCCCGGCTGCACGAGGCCGAGGGCGTCGAGCTGCGCTGCGGCGTCGGCGTGGAAACCCTTGTCACCGAGGGCGACTCGGTGCGCGGCGTGCAGCTCGCCGACGGCAGCGTCGTCGACGCCGACCTGGTGGTCATCGGCATCGGCTCGGTGCCCGTCACCGACTGGCTGGCCGACTCCGGCATCCCGCTCGCCGCACCCGGCCAGGGCGGCGGCGTGCTGGCCGACGAGACCGGACGCACCTCGGTGCCCGGCGTCTGGGCCCTCGGCGACGTCGCGGCCTGGCCGCACGCCGTCGGCCACCCCAAGCGCGTCGAGCACTGGACCAATGCCGGCGAGCAGGCCCAGGTCCTGGCCGCCGCGCTGCTGGGCGCCGAACCGTCCGCCGAGATCCAGGTGCCGTACGTGTGGAGCGACCAGTACGACATGAAGATCCAGGTGCTCGGCATTCCGGCACTGGCCGACGAGATCGAGATCGTCGAGGACAAGGGCCGCAAGTTCCTGGCCCACTACCGGCGCGCGGGCGAGCTGGTCGCGGTCGTCGGCGCGAGCATGGCCGGCAAGGTCATGAAGGCCCGCGGCGAACTCGCCGCGAACCTGCAGCCGGTGGCGACCGCGAGCTGACCGAGGCCCGGGCGTGCCGCCGGACCCGTTCGGCAGCATCCCGGCAACCACGACATTCCGACCCGCGGTTCGCGATCAGGCCGGTGCCTTCACTACCGTGCAGGGTGTGATCGTCGCGCTCATCGACTCCGGACTGGGGCTGCTGCCCACGGCCGCCTGGTTGCGGAAGCTGCGGCCCGATCTCGACCTGCTGCTGCTCAACGACCCCGACGGCGCGCCCTGGGGACCCAAGCCCGAGCAGTGGGTCGTCGACCGGGTACTGGACACCGCGCGCCTCGCCCTGCGCGAGGGCGCGGAAGTCATTGTGCTGCCCTGTAATACGGCCAGCGTCACCGCGCTCGAACACGTGCGCGCCATGGTCGGGCCCGACGTGCCGGTGATCGGCACCGTCCCGGCGATCAAGCCCGCCGCGGCCGCCTGCGCCAAGGTCGCGGTCTGGGCGACGGCGGCCACCACCGACAGCGCCTACCAGGCCGGGCTGATCGCGCAGTTCGGCGGCGACGCCGAGGTCACCGGGGTGGCCTGCCACGGACTGGCCGACGCCATCGACCGCGGCGATCTGCCCGTCATCGCCGAGGCCATCGCCGACGCCGCCGCGCGCACCCCCGCCGACACCGAGGGCATCGTGCTCGGCTGCACGCACTACCCGCTGGTGCTCGACGACATCCTCGCCACGCTGCCCCCGGGCGTGCGCGTGTTCGACAGCGCCGAGGCGGTGGCCGGGCAGACCCTGCGCCGCATGGACGCCCTGGGACGGCCCACCACCGGCACCGGCACGGTGCGCATCCTCGCCTCCGGTCGGCTCGCCCAACTTCCTTCCGCCGCAGCCGCTTTCGACTCCGGCCGACTGCTCGGCGCGACCTGCGGCGACCAGCTCACCGCTTCCTGACCGACCACGGACACGCGAAAGGGCCGCTCCCTCGAGGGAAGCGGCCCTTTCGCGTTCGGGAACGCGGGCGAACCCGAAAACCCGAACGGCGCCGCCCCTTTCGGGGCGACGCCGTTCGTCAGCGATTCAAGAAATCACCAGGTGATTCAGCGAATCACTTGACGATCTTGGTGACGCGACCGGCACCGACGGTGCGGCCACCCTCACGGATCGCGAAACGCAGGCCCTCGTCCATGGCGACCGGCTGGATCAGCTTGACGCTCATCTCGGTGTTGTCGCCGGGCATGACCATCTCGGTGCCCTCGGGGAGGGTCACGACGCCGGTCACGTCCGTGGTACGGAAGTAGAACTGCGGGCGGTAGTTGTTGAAGAACGGGGTGTGGCGGCCACCCTCGTCCTTCGACAGGATGTACGCCTGGCCCTCGAACTCGGTGTGCGGGGTGGTGGTACCCGGCTTCACGACGACCTGGCCACGCTCGACATCTTCACGCTTGATGCCACGAACCAGCAGACCGACGTTGTCGCCCGCCTGGCCGTTGTCGAGCAGCTTGCGGAACATCTCGATGCCCGTGATGGTGGTCTTGGTGACCTTCTCGCGGATGCCGACGATCTCGACTTCCTCGTTCACGTTCACGATGCCACGCTCGATACGACCGGTGACGACGGTGCCACGACCGGTGATCGTGAAGACGTCCTCGATCGGCATCAGGAACGGCTTGTCGGTCTCACGGACCGGGTCCGGGATCGACTCGTCGACGGCGTTCATGAGCTCGACGATGGACTCGGCCCACTTCTCGTCGCCCTCGAGGGCCTTCAGGCCGGAGACGCGCACGACGGGGGCATCCTCGTCGAACTCCTGCGAAGCCAGCAGCTCGCGGACCTCCATCTCGACGAGCTCGAGGATTTCCTCGTCGTCGACCATGTCGGACTTGTTCAGCGCGACCAGGATGTAGGGCACGCCGACCTGGCGGGCGAGCAGCACGTGCTCACGGGTCTGCGGCATCGGGCCGTCGGTGGCGGCCACGACCAGGATCGCGCCGTCCATCTGGGCGGCACCGGTGATCATGTTCTTGATGTAGTCCGCGTGGCCCGGAGCGTCGACGTGCGCGTAGTGGCGCTTCTCGGTCTGGTACTCGACGTGGGAGATGTTGATCGTGATACCACGAGCCTTCTCCTCCGGCGCCTTGTCGATCTGGTCGAACGCGAAGGCCGCGTTCAGATCCGGGTACTTGTCAGCCAGCACCTTGGTGATCGCCGCGGTCAGCGTCGTCTTACCGTGGTCGACGTGACCGATGGTGCCGATGTTGACGTGGGGCTTCGTCCGCTCGAACTTCGCCTTCGCCACTGTTGTCCTCCTGGACTAGTTAGTGCGTGCTTTTTTGCAGCAGTGCGGTTTGTATTACAGGGGGTCGTTCGACGACCTACTCGGGGCGAATTCTCGCGAACTCGCCCCGACAGCGAATTACTCGCCGGTCGCCTTGGCGATGATCTCCTTCGACACGTTGGCCGGAACCTCCGCGTACGAATTGAACACCATCGAGAAGTTCGCCCGGCCCTGGGTCTTCGACCGCAGGTCACCGATGTAGCCGAACATCTCCGAGAGCGGAACCAGCGCCTTGACGACACGGGCACCACTGCGTTCCTCCATGGCCTGGATCTGGCCACGGCGGGAGTTCAGGTCGCCGATCACTTCGCCCATGTAGTCCTCGGGCGTGGTGACCTCGACCGCCATCAGCGGCTCGAGGATCACCGGACCGGCCTTGCGGGCCGCTTCCTTGAGGGCCATCGCGCCGGCGATCTTGAACGCCATTTCCGAGGAGTCGACCTCGTGGTAGGCGCCGTCGAGCAGCGAAGCACTCACGTTGACCAGCGGGAAGCCGGCGAGCACGCCGTACTGCATGGCGTCCTGGATACCAGCGTCCACCGAGGGGATGTACTCACGAGGAACGCGGCCACCGGTGACCTTGTTCTGGAACTCGTAGGTAGCGCCGTCCTCGGCATCGACCAGCGGCGCAAGCGCGATGATGACACGGGCGAACTGACCCGAACCACCGGTCTGCTTCTTGTGGGTGTACTCGTACTTGTCCACCGTCTTGGTCAGGGTCTCACGGTAGGCCACCTGCGGCTTACCGATGTTGGCCTCGACCTTGAACTCGCGCTTCATGCGGTCGACGTAGATGTCGAGCTGGAGCTCACCCATACCGCCGATGACGGTCTGGCCGGTCTCCTGGTCCAGCTTCACGTTGAAGGTGGGGTCCTCCTCCGCGAACTTCTGGATCGCGGTGCCCAGCTTCTCCTGGTCGGCCTTCGTCTTCGGCTCGATGGCCACCTCGATGACCGGATCCGGGAAGGTCATGGACTCCAGCACGATCTGGTTCTGCGGATCGCACAGGGTGTCACCCGTGGTGGTGTCCTTCAGACCGATGACCGCGTAGATGTGGCCGGCCACGGCCTCGGGTACCGGGTTCTCCTTGTTGGAGTGCATCTGGAACAGCTTGCCCAGACGCTCCTTCTTACCCTTGGTCGCGTTGATGACCTGGGCGCCGGAGTCGACCTTGCCGGAGTACACACGGACGTAGGTCAGCTTGCCGAAGAACGGGTGGGTCGCGATCTTGAACGCCAGCGCCGCGAAAGGCTCGTCCGAGGACGGCTTGCGGGTCAGGATCTCGTCTTCCTTGCCGGGCACGTGGCCCTGCACCGACTCGACGTTCAGCGGCGACGGCAGGTAGTCGACGACGGCGTCGAGCATGGGCTGAACGCCCTTGTTCTTGAACGCCGAACCGCACAACACCGGGTAGAGCTCGGAGTTGACGGTCATCTTGCGGATCGCGGCCTTGATCTCCTCGACCGAGAGCTCCTCGCCGCCGGCGAACTTGTCCAGCAGCTCCTCGTCGGACTCGGCGACGGTCTCGAGCAGCTCCTCGCGGTACTGCTCGGCGCGCTCCTTGAGATCGGCCGGGATCTCGACGACCTCGTACTGCTCGCCGAGCTTGGTCTCGCCCTTCCAGACCTTGGCGTTCATCTCGACCAGGTCGACGATGCCCTCGAAGGTGTCCTCGGCGCCGATCGGCAGCTGGATGACCAGCGGCTTCGCGCCCAGGCGGTCCTTGATGGTCTGAACGGTGAAGTAGAAGTCAGCGCCCAGCTTGTCCATCTTGTTGACGAAGCAGATACGCGGCACGTCGTACTTGTCGGCCTGACGCCACACCTGCTCGGACTGCGGCTCGACGCCTTCCTTGCCGTCGAACACCGCGACGGCGCCATCGAGCACGCGCAGCGACCGCTCCACCTCGACGGTGAAGTCGACGTGGCCGGGGGTGTCGATGATGTTGATCTGGTTGTCGTTCCAGTAACAGGTCGTCGCGGCGGACGTGATGGTGATGCCGCGTTCCTGCTCCTGCGCCATCCAGTCCATGGTGGCGGCGCCATCGTGAACTTCACCGATCTTGTACGTGATACCGGTGTAGAACAGGATGCGTTCGGTGGTGGTGGTCTTGCCCGCATCGATGTGGGCCATGATGCCGATGTTGCGGACCTTGTTCAGGTCGGTGAGCACTTCCTGTGCCACGGAAACTTCCCCGCTCGTAGCTAGTTGGGATTCAACGGGATGAGCCTCGGATTTTTCCGAGAGCCCTCGGTGTCAACGTCGGGCGCGACGCGTAAGTGCCTCGCTTGCAACAGCTCAGCGGTCGCGCCCGACATGTGACTCGTCTCCCGGCACTTCCGAACGGAGGGCCGGGCCACAGGTCACCAGCGGTAGTGCGCGAAGGCCCGGTTCGACTCGGCCATCTTGTGGGTGTCCTCACGACGCTTCACCGAAGCGCCCAGGCCGTTGCTGGCGTCCAGCAGCTCGTTGGCCAGACGCTCGACCATGGTCTTCTCGCGACGGGCGCGGGAGTAGTTGACCAGCCAGCGCAGCGCCAGGGTGTTGGCGCGGCCCGGACGGACCTCGACCGGCACCTGGTAGGTGGCGCCACCGACACGACGGGGCTTGACCTCGAGGGCGGGCTTGACGTTGTCGAGCGCGCGCTTGAGGGTCACGACCGGGTCGGTGCCGGTCTTCTCGCGAGCCTGCTCGAGGGCGCCGTAGACGATGCGCTCGGCGGTGGACTTCTTGCCGTCCAGCAGGATCTTGTTGACCAGCTGCGTCACCAGGGGCGAGCCGTAGACCGGGTCGTTGATCAGGGGACGCTTGGGAGCGGGACCCTTACGCGGCATTAGCTCTTCTCCTTCTTGGCGCCGTAGCGGCTGCGGGCCTGCTTGCGGTTCTTGACACCCTGGGTGTCGAGCGAACCGCGGATGATCTTGTAGCGCACACCCGGGAGGTCCTTCACACGACCGCCGCGCACGAGCACCATCGAGTGCTCCTGGAGGTTGTGGCCCTCACCGGGGATGTAGGCCGTGACCTCGACCGCGCTGGTCAGGCGAACACGCGCGACCTTACGGAGCGCGGAGTTCGGCTTCTTCGGGGTCGTGGTGTACACGCGAGTGCACACGCCACGACGCTGCGGGCTCCCCTTGAGGGCCGCAGTCTTGGTCTTGGCGACCTTGTCGCGGCGACCCTTGCGGACCAGCTGGTTGATGGTTGGCATAGACCGGCTTTCCTTATTAGTAACCAGGTGTCTGGAACTTCATGTCTTTGTCATTCGAGCTTCCCGCCCTGTTCCCGCGGCATTTCGTCGCCACGGGGTCGGGCGTGTCGTACGCAGCTCGGAGCCCATTTCAAGGCACGCTGAAAAGGTCAGCCGCTCTCGCTGGCCTACGTACTGCGCATCAACTTGCCCGAATGCTTCCGGGCACAGCGGTCCACGATACCCGCGGGCTCTGAAGGGGGCAAAAGAGGGTCCCCCCGCCGGGGCTGGTAGAGCCCCTAACGAGCCAGGTTCAACGTCAACTCCACCAGCTTGCGAGCCGCTTCGCAGGGGTCCGCGTGCCGAGAACCGTTGCGGTAGTTGACCCACCAGCCCACGATGCCGGTGTCCGCGGCCGGAGCGCTCACGCCGCACGAATCCGAATCGTTCGGTCGATGCGTCTCGAGCGACCGCCGGCCCTGCACCGTTATGTCGTTCGTCACATACTTCAGGCGATCGTTGTTGGCCTTCTCGTTCGCGAGCGAACCGAGCTCGTACCAACTGAGCGTCACCATGCCGCTGCCCGCGGCGCCGCCGGTCAGATTCCACATGCAGACCGCGCCGTTGAACGACGGCTCCACATACATGTTGTCGCCGACCGACTTACCGATGTCGTCGACGGCGACCACCTGGCACTCGCGCAGCAGCTTGTCGAAGTTGGTGTTGATGCGGGGAGCGCCGCCGGTGCCGGTGGTGCCGCCCGCGGGCAGGGCGGTGCCGGGCACCGTCTTGCCGCAGCCGGTCAGGCCCGCGGTCAACGCGAGTACCGAGACGGCGATCGCCAGCCGGGAACGCCGGGGCATCCGGGTGCCCCTCATCCGAGCCGCTGCACGGTCAGCTCCGCCATCTTGCGGGTGCGGTCGCACGGGTTGCCGAGATTGCCGCTGCTGAACGCGCCGTAGGAGATGGACCATTCGAAGAAGTCGTCGTCCAGCTGCACCGCCAGATCGCACACGGCATTGCTGGGGTCCAGGGCCTGGAAGCCCTTGCGGCCGCCGACCTCGATGGTGTCGGGGGTGCGGCCGACACTGGCCACCCACGCCTTCTCGCGGTCGATCGGGCTGCCCCGATAGGAGGCGAAAGTGACGCTGGAAGAACTGATTCCGCCGGCCTGCCAATTACAGCCGGTGGAATTCTTGAAGACGTTGGTGATGGTGCCGAGCCCACCCAGGTCGCGGACCTCGTCGTCGGTGAGGTGACCGCACTCCCCGACGAACGGGCCCAGCGTCGCCACCTTCGGCGGCGGGCGTAGTCCCGGAGTGTCCTCGGAATCCTTGGTCCCCCCACAGGCCGACAGCAGCAAAGCGAGGACCGACCCCGCGACGATCGCTGACGCCATTCGCATGGCCTGAACTCTACTGGTTTTGCCGGATCCGGCTCGTCGTGAGGGTTTGCGGTCGTGTTGCTTTGCTGTTCAGAGTTTCCGCGCGCCTCCTGTTCACGCTCTATTGCCTGGAAGAGCGCCTTGAAGTTGCCCTTGCCGAAACCCAGCGAGCCGTGCCGTTCGATGAGCTCGAAGAAGACGGTGGGGCGGTCGGTGATGGGCTTGCAGAAGATCTGCAGCAGGTAGCCGTCCTCGTCGCGGTCGACCAGGATGCCGCGGCGCTGTAGTTCGGCGACCGGGGCACGGACATGGCCGATGCGGGCGCGCAGTTCCGGGTCCTCGTAGTAGCTGGCCGGGGTGTCGAGGAATTCGATGCCCTCGCGGCGCAGCACGTCGACGGCGGTCAGGATGTCGCCGGTGGCCAGGGCGATGTGCTGGACGCCGGGGCCGCGATAGAACTCCAGGTATTCGTCGATCTGGGAGCGTTTGCGGCTCGGGGCGGGTTCGTTGAGCGGGAACTTCACCCGATGGTTGCCGCTGGCCACCACCTTGCTCATCAGCGCCGAGTAGTCGGTGGCGATGTCGTCGCCGACGAATTCGGCCATGTTCTCGAATCCCATGACGCGGCGGTAGAAATCGACCCACCGGTCCATGCGGCCCAGTTCCACATTGCCGACCACGTGGTCGATGGCCTGGAAGATGCGCATGGGCTGCCCGGGGCGCGGCGCGTACGCGGAGCGGCGGGGCTGATAGCCGGGCAGGTAGGGGCCGTAATAGCGGGAGCGGTCGACGAGGGTGTGCCGGGTGTCGCCGTAGGTGGCGATGGCGGCGGTGCGGACGGTGCCGTACTCGTCGGTGTCGTCCTGCGGTTCGGCCAGTACGGTGGCGCCCTGGGCGCGGGCGTGGCGGATGCAGCGGTCCACGTCCGGGACTTCCAGCGCGATGTCCACCACCCCGTCGCCGTGCCGATCATGGTGTGCGACAAGCGGACTGGCCGGATCCACCGCGCCCTTGACGACGAATCGGGCGCCGCCGCTGCGCAACACGAACGCCTTGTGGTCGCGATTGCCGGTCTCGGGCCCGGCGTAGGCCTCCAGCCGCATGCCGAACGCGGACTGCAGGTAGTGCGCGGTCTGGGTGGCATTGCCGACCACCCACACCAGCGCGTCCCAGCCCAGTACGGGGAACGGGTCGGTGGCGGCGTCATGGTCCACCAGGCCGACCAGCCGGCGCAGCTCGTCGTCGCCGGGCAGGTCGCCGGACCGGGGGCGGTGAGGTCCTGCGTCGATGCTCATGTGATCAGGAAATGCCAGCGGTCGACACTAGGCAATATCGCTGAAATTCACTGAACACTGTGGTGAATTGCACCACCATCCACCACCCGGTGCTGGACAATTTGAATAGCAGCGAACCGACGAGCGGAGGATCCGCCATGTCCCGCACGCCCGCCCGGCTGGACGATCTCGATCGGCCATCCTCACCGCCATGCACGAGTACCAGAAGGCGGGCATCCTCGAACTTTCCCGCCGCACCCGCGTCGCCCGTGCCACCGTGCAGTCCCGCATCGCGCGCATGGAGGAGGCGGGCGTGATCGCCTCCTACGACCCGCAGATCGACGTCACCGCCGCCGGATTCGACGTGCAGGCGTTCGTCACCCTGGAGATCGCGCAGGGCGCGCTCGAGGAGGTCGGCGTCGACCTCGACGCCATCCCCGGGGTGCTGGAGGCCTACGCCACCACCGGCACGGGCGATGTCCTGTGCCGGATCGGCGCGGACTCCCACGCCGGGTTGCAGGCCGTCCTGCTGAGCATCGACCGCACCAGTTCGGTGGTGCGGTCGCACAGTGTGGTGGTGCTGTCCACGGTCGTCCCGCATCGCACGCTGCCGCTGCTGCGCACGCTCACCCCGGCCGGGTCGAGCAAGGCGCCGGCTTACCGCGCCGCGCACTGACGATCAGGGGCGCAGGTCGGCGCCGATCTCGAGGATTTCGACGACCGGCTGCCGGTCCGGTTCCGAGAACGCCAGCAGGGCAAGCGCTTCCGCTTCGACGGCCTCGCGGTCGGCGCGGGACCATTCGACGCTCGGGCTGATTCGCAGCGAGGCCACGCCGCCCTTGGCGAAGACCTTGTAGACGCCCGTCAGGTAGCCGTCGACCAGGATCGGGGAGACCTGATTGGCGAAGGCGCGCAAGGGCGGGGCGTTGCCGTCGGGGACGATGCGGGTGCGGTCCTGGTGGGACAGGATCGCGTTGTCGTACCAGCCGAGCAGGCGGACGGGGGCGGGCAGGTCCGGGTCGGCGAGATCGGCGTCGGCGGCGTCGTAGAGGGTGCGGCCGCGGTCGTCGGTGTAGGTGCGGACGCGGTCGCCCAGTTTCGCGACGGCCGGCTTCATGCCGGTGAGCTTCGACCAGGTCTGCATGTCCATGGTGGTGGCCGGGCCGAAGGCGCGCAGGTAGCGGAGCAGGAGTTCCTCGAGCGGGTAGGCGGGGTCGAGGGGCGCACCGAGCCAGGGTTGCACGCGAGACCAGACCGGGCGGCTGCTGTCGCCCCAGCGGCCGCGGGGCGGGGTTTGCAGGACGGGGAGCTGGTAGAGCCAGGCCTGCACGATCGCGCCGGGGTCGCGATCGGGGTACAGGGCGGCGGCGTGCTCGCGCAGGGTGGCGGCGGGGGTCGGGTCGTCGCCCAGCACCGATTCGCCCTGGGCGCGCACCTCTTCCGGGTCCAGGCCGACCAGCGCGCCGTAGTTGAAGCCCTTGCGGAAGGGGATCTTCTCCAGCTCCGGCTGGATGTGCGGGGCGATGCGCAGCGCGTCCGGCGGGGTGACCAGGTGAATGGTGCCGCGCATCAAGGTGATTCGCACCAGCGAGCGGTCGTCGAGCGCCTTCGACACCGCCGCCGGATCGAAATCGGCTGCGCGGCTCCACAATGCGACGAACGGCGGCAGCATGTCCTGGGCCTGCAGGCCGATCAGGTGGTCGCACAGGTCGTACACGCCGAGGGTGGACCGCTCCAGCAGATGCTGACGTTCGAGCAGAGTCCGGTTCAGAACCCGATTGGACAGCTTCACGATTCGTGACGCTACGCGACCAGCGCCCGCTACGCCCGCATCAGCGCTGGGCAGCGCGGGTATCGGGAGACACCACGAATCAGCGGAGGGTCACCACGACTTTGCCGGTGGCCGTGCGCTTGTCGAGCGCCGAGACCGCCTCCGCGGTGTGCGCGAGGCTGTAGAGCACCGGCTCCGGCGGGTTGATCTTGCCGTTGGCCAGCAGCGGCGCCACCTCGGCCCACTGTTCGCGCAGGTAGCCCGGGTGGGTCATCACCCACTCGCCCCAGGCCGCGCCGATCACCTCGACGTTCTTGAGCAGCAGGCGATTCACCTTCACGGTGGGGATGTCGCCCGCGGTGAAGCCGACCACCAGGACGCGGCCACCCGAGGCCAGCGAGCGGATGCTGTCGGTGAAGCGGTCGCCACCGACCGGGTCGAGCACGATGTCGACGCCGCGGCCCCCGGTCAGTTCCTTGACCGCGGCCAGCCAGCCGTCGGTGAGCACCACGTCGGTCGCCCCGTTGGCGCGCGCGACCTCGGCCTTCTCCTCGGTGCTGACCACCGCGATCACCCGGCCCGCACCCAGCGCCTGCGCCATGCGCAGCGTGGAGGTGCCGATGCCGCCGGCCGCGCCGTGCACCAGCACCGTCTCGCCCGGGGCCAGGCGGCCGCGGTTGCGCAGGCAGAAGTGCACGGTCAGATCGTTGAACAGCACGCCCGCACCGGACTCCAGCGACACGTTGTCGGGCAGTTCGAAAACCATGTCGGCGGGCGCGACCGCGACTTCCGCGGCGGCATTGCCCAGCAGCGTCAACGCGATCACCCGATCCCCGGGCTTCACATGCGAGCCCTCCGGCGCCTCACGCACGATGCCGCCGACCTCGCAGCCCACCACATAGGGCAGCGGCGGCTTCATCTGATAGAGTCCGCGGGTCATGAGCACGTCGGGGAAGGCGATCCCGGCCGCGTGCACGTCGATGACGACTCCGCCCGGATAGGCGACCGGCTCCGGAATATCGAGAACCTCGATCGCTTCCGGGCCTTCCAGCTTGCTCACCACAGCTGCGCGCATTCGCGAACTCGACCGCCTCTCCGTACCTTCAGCGGGCGGCTGAGAGCCGCCGACTGTCCTGCATCCGTACTCGCGTCGGGCGCCAACCAAATTCTGGACGTGCCCGGGGAGTTACCCCGAGCGCCGCGAAATCTGTCGTCACCTCACGCATCGTCAAGTAAACGCCACCATACATCCGGCTGACGGAAGCCGTTGGCCGCCGCGCACTCCTGCAGCTGGGCCCTTCAGCGATGCGCGTATTCGACCATGGGCTCGTCGGCCTGGACCTGACCGTCCCTGGTGATGACCAGGCCGTAGGCGGTGATCTTGTACTGGGTGCCGTCGGTGGGGTTGGTGACGGTGAAGCCGCCGTTGCCGTCGGGCACCGGATCGTTGAGCTGGATCTCCGCGCTGTCGCTGATCCGCAGGCCCTTGTAGTAGTAGCGGCCCGTCGCGCTGCGGCACACCACCAGCCGCGACTTGCCGGTGCGGCCGATGGACATGGCGGGGTCGTTCGCGTTGCAGCGGGGCGTCTGGGTGAAACCCTGTGCGTCCGTGCCGGATACCGCACCGCTCAGCGGGACCAGCGTGGTGGTCGGGGCGGAGGCCGACGTCGTGTACGTGCCGGTGCTGTTCGCCGCGCGAGTCGTCGTGCCCCCGGCGGCGTCGGAGCCGCCGCCGGTATTGCTGTCGGACAACAACACCCAGGCGAGCACCGCGCCCAGCACCAGGACCACACCCAGCAGCGCGCCCACCACCAGCGGCAGGGACCCGCGATCCTTGGGCGGCAACGGCAGTGGCGCGGACGGATGGTCGCGGGGCCCGGCCGGATCCACGCCCCCGGGCAGATACCCGCCCGGCTGCCCGGCGACACCCTGCCGCCGCAGGGTCGGATCCACATTGCCCTGCGCGGCATAGATCGGCTGCCCCGAAATCTGTTCCCCGCGCGAATAATCCGCCGGCCCGGACAACCGCTGCGGCCCGGAAGGATCCACCGGCCCGCCAGGCTGCCCGCCCCGCGAGTAATCCACAGGAACACCCCGCGAGTAATCCACAGGCCCCAAGGGCTGCGCCTGCCCGCCGGGCGAATAATCGCCCGAACCGGAGAGGTGAGCCTGGGCGCTACGTGGGGTAGCCGCCGGGCCTGACGGATGTGGCTGCACGCCAGGCGAATAGCGGACCTGTGCGGAGGGGTCGATGCCGCGGGCGTCGCCGCCCTGCCGGAGGCCGGGGCGTGGGGTACCGGCCGGGCCGGAGGGGCGATCGGCGGAGTGCGGTTCCGAGTGGCCGGCCGGGACGGGCGGGCTGGGGATGGTCGGTGGGGCGGGTGGCACGGTGGTGCGGGTGGGTTCGCCGTGGGCGGCGCGGAGCAGGGCGGCGCGGGCGGCGCGGGCGAGCTGACCGGCGGTGGCGTAGCGGCGGCCGGGTTCCTTGGCCATGCCGATGGCGACCACCTGGTCCAGGCCGACGGGGATGCCGGTGCGGACGCTGGGGCGCGGCGGGGGTGTCAGCATGTGGGCGCGGATATTGGCCAGGTTGCCGACCACCCGGAACGGGGGGCCGCCGGTCAGGCATTCGTAGAGCACGCAGGCCAGGGCGTAGATGTCGGCGCCGGGCGAGACGGAGGCGTTGTGCTCGAAGCGTTCCGGCGCCATATAGGCGAAGGAGCCGATGGCGTTGCCGGTCTGGGTGAGCTGGACGTCCGATTCGGTGTGCGCGATGCCGAAATCCACCAGGTAGGCGAACAATTCGCCGGTGAGCAGGATGTTGGCCGGCTTCACGTCGCGGTGCACCAGGCCGCTCTCGTGGGCGGCGTCGAGCGCGGCGGCGATCTGCTCCACCACGGTGACGGCCCGCTCGGGCGGCAGCGGGCCCTCCTCGTACAGGTAGGCCTTCAGGTCGCGGCCGCGGACCAGTCGCATGTCGATGAACAGGACGCCGTCCACCTCGCCCCAGTCGTGCACCGGGATGACGTGGGGTTCCTGCAGTTTGGCGGCGGTGCGGGATTCTCGGCGGAAGCGTTCGACGTAGGTGGGCTGCCGGGCCAGATCCACGTCCAGCAGTTTCACGGCGACGACCCGGTCGCGCACGGTGTCGTAGGCCTCGTAGACCTCGCCCATGCCGCCGACGCCGAGCAGCCGCCGCAACTCGTACTGCCCGAACCGCGAACCAGCCCTCTCCCCTGCGGCCACCCGCGTCGTCCTCCCTACTGCTGGATGTACAACAGGAAAGGCTACGGGGCGCAAGGCCCAGTGTCATTCCCTCGAACAGCGGGCAGCATTCCTTCGACTCGACGCGAACGGGTACCGCGCGCCCCGTAGAGTCATGTCACCGACTTCGGTCGGCAGGCGTCTCACCCCGGCGCCGCTGGATAGACATGCGGCACACCGTGCAGCGCGAGGAGCACCAGTGTCACTCGATGAGCCACTCGCCCCGCTTCCCCAGGAGGGCATGGGCTTCGCTTCCGCGTGGCCGGTGCGAGCCGGTGATGTGGACCCGTATCAGCGGCTGCGATTCGACGCCACGGCCCGCTACCTCCAGGACATCGCCTGGGAGGAAATGCAATCCGGCTTCTTCCATCGGACGGATCCGGCGTGGATCGTGCGGCGCACCGTGGTGGACGTGGTGCGGCCCATCCACTGGCCGGACCGGGTGGAACTGCGGCGCTGGTGCTCGGCCATGTCGACGCGCTGGACCAATATGCGGGTGCGCATCACCAGCGAGAACGGCGGTCTCATCGAGACCGAGGGGTTCTGGATCAATATCAACGAGTTCACCAACATGCCGACCCGGATCAGCGACGAGGGCCTGGCCGAGCTGGCCCGCACCACCGATGAGCACCGGCTGCGCTGGCGGCCCTGGCTCACCGACCCCACCCCGCCGGAATCGGACGTGGACCTGCCGTTCCCGGTGCGCGCCACCGATATCGACCAGTACAACCACGTGAACAACGCCGCCTACTGGCAGGCCGTGGAGCAGTATCTGGTCGACTACCCGAAGCTGGTGGCGGGGCCGCATCGCGCGGTCATCGAATACGTGGCGCCGGTGCTGGCGCGCCAGCACGTGAGCGTGCGCAGCCGGTACGAGCCGGGCGACCGCGCCGGGCATCCGACGTCGCTGCGGCTGTGGTTCGTGGTGGGCGGGGTGACCACCACCGCGGTGCGCATCGGGCCGCTGCCCGGCGCCTGACCCGGCCGCGCGTCGTACCTGGGACGCCTGTCGCAACTGCGAAATCGACTGACCGGCCGCGACATTCCCGGTTCGGCATCGCATTCGCTGAACGTTTGCCTGCGACACTGAGCGGCAGGTCGATCGCCCAGGGGTGGCGGTCGAGGACAGGAGATCGTTCGCCATGCGATTCGCTCATATCGCGCTGCTCGCGGCCGCGCCCGCCCTGGTCGTCGGCATGACGGCCTGTAGCAGTTCCAAGGATTCGTCGAATAACGCCACGTCGACCACGGTCTCGGCGAGCAGCACCACCGGATCCGCCACTACGACGACGCAGTCGCCCGGCCCGACCCATCCGCCCGTGCCCACCACCCAGTCCGCCTCCGACGTCGATTGCGGGCCGGTTACCGGCGCGAACGGCCAGAGCGCCGATGTGATCGCCTACGCCAGCTCGGGCGGCGTCCCCGGCTGCACCGAGGCCATCACCGTCGCCACCCACTACGTGCAGGCCACCCGCACCGGTGACGCCGCCCAGGTGGACGGCTGGACCTGCCAGCCGCAGCCCGACGGCGCGGTCCCGCACATCTGCTTCAAGGAGGGCTTCCTCATCGGCCTGCGCGGCGGCGCCGCCCCCAACCCGCCCGCGCCCCCGACCACCACGCCCCCGCCGACCACCACCGGCGAGGCCCCGATCGCGGACGCCAACTGCGGCACCGTGACCGACGCGGGCGGGGGCTCCCGCACCGTCGTCGCCGTCGGCACCCCCGCTGGCCGCGTCGGCTGCACCGAGGCCATCAACGTGGCCACCAAATACGTCCAGCAGGTCAGCAACACCGACGTCGCCACCATCGACGGCTGGTCCTGCAACGCCGTCCCCGGCAACCCGGGCGTCCCGTCCATGTGCGCCAAGGACGGCCTCGTCATCAACCTCGGCAACTGACCGAACCCACGAAAACGGCTGCGGCCCCACCCGATTCGGGTGGGGCCGCAGTGTCTTGTGCCGCGAGGTCGCCGAGGAGCGGTGGGACCGCCAACGCCCCCTGGGCCCCGGCCGGCAGGACCGCCCGAGTCCAGGGGTTTCGGGGCAGGGCCCCCGTCGCCCCTGGGGGTCGGGGCAGAGCCCGTGCCGCCCTAGGATGTTCGGGGGCGAAGCCCCTGAGAGTCCCGAGAGTCGGGTCTAGCCTTTGGCGGCCTTGAGCAGGTCCTCGACGCTGGTGAACTTCACGCGGGGGCGGCCGGCGGCCTTGCCCGCGGTCTTCTCGGCGGCGTCGATGGCCTTCCAGCCGTCGCGGCCGATCTGGTCGGGCTGACGCTCGGTGAGGAGGGCGTCCAGGGCGGCCCGGTCACCCTGCGGGGCGGCCAGTTTGCCGTTGGTGAAGTCCTCGATGAGCTGATCGACGGTCTCGGTCGAGTCGACCCGGTTGGAGCCGATGACGCCGCGCGGGCCGCGCTTGATCCAGCCCGAGACGTACACGCCCTGAACGGGGTTGCCGTCGGCCAGGACTCGGCCCTTGTCGTTCGGGATGACGCCGTTGGCCTCGTCGAACGGCACGTCCGCGACCGGCTCGCCCTTGTAGCCGATGGAGCGCAACACCAGCGACGCCGCCAGGCTGCCGGTGCGGTCGGAGGCGCGGGCCACGGTGCGGCCGTTCTCCTCGACCAGCTCGTTGTGCACGTACTCCACGCCCTCGGCCTTGCCCTCGCCGGTGACGGCGGTGGGCGAGACCAGGTAGCGGAACACGATGCGCTTGTTGTCCGGGTTGCGGGAACCGGCGGCGTATTCCTGGGCGAGGGTGTACTTCAGCTGCAGCGAGGGCTCGACCTCCGGGCTGTCCAGCTCGGCCTGCGAGGCCGGGTCCAGCACCAGGTCCTCGGGGTCGACGATGATGTCGACGCCCTTCAGGTACGCCAGCGCCAGGAACTCCGGCGAGGTGTAGGCGGCCTGCAGCGGACCGCGGCGGCCCAGCACCACGACCTCCTTGATGTTGCTGCGGCGCAGCGCATCCACGGCGTGGTCGGCGATGTCGGTCTTGGCCAGCTCGTCCGGGTTCACGGTGAGCACGCGGGCCACGTCGAGCGCCACGTTGCCGTTGCCGACGATGACGGCGCGCTCGCCGGACAGGTCGAACTCGCGGTCGGCGAAGTCCGGGTGGCCGTTGTACCAGGCGACGAACTCGGTGGCGGAGTGGCTGCCGGGCAGGTCCTCGCCGGGGACGCCGAGGCGGCGGTCGGTGGCCGCGCCGACGGCGTAGATGACGGCGTGGTGGTGGCCGAGCAGCTCCTCGTGCGAGATGTGCTTGCCGACTTCCACATTCAGCCGGTACTGCAGCGCCTCACGACGGAAGGCCGACTCGAACAGGTTCGCCACCGACTTGGTGCCCGGGTGATCGGGCGCGACGCCCGCGCGCACCAGGCCGTACGGGGTGGGCAGCCGGTCGAACAGCTCCACCTCGACGTCGGCGCGGCGCAGTAGCTCCTCGGCGGCGTAGCAGGCCGCGGGGCCCGCGCCGACGATGGCGACGCGCAGCGTGCCCAGCTCCTTGGGCGCGCGGGTCGGGGCGACCAGCGGCTCGAAGTTGGACTCGAGCGGGTGGCGCTGGAAGTAGGCCGCGTTGATGTCGCGGAACCGCGCCAGCGAGGAGAGCAGGTCGTCCTCGGAGAAGATCGCGTCGACCGGACAGGCGTCGACGCAGGCGCCGCAGTCGATGCAGGTATCCGGGTCGATGTAGAGCTGCTCGGTCGTTGCGAACTCGCGTTGCTCAGGCGTGGGACGAATGCAATCGACCGGGCATTCGGGTACGCAGCTGGCGTCGTTGCAACAACGCTGCGTGATCACATAGGCCATATCTCGCAGATCCTCGAAACTGTCGCGTGGTGCTACTCCGCTCGGGGTTCGAGCAGGGCGGGTAGAACACGTTCTAATATAGGCGGCATTCCAACGGGTGTCGGCACGGCTGTGTGCCACCCCCTTCAAGTGTGCCTCGAGTGTGAGCGGTGTCTCCCGGCGGTACCGGGGCGCACCGCTGTGAGTCCGGTCTCCCGGCGCTCCTCGAGGACACCTACCGTAGTGCGTATGGTGCGGACTCTCATCTTGATGCGGCATGGCAAGTCCGGATACCCCGAAGGCGTGGCGGACCACGACCGTCCACTCGCTCCCCGGGGGCGGCGCGAAGCGGCACTGGCGGGCGACTGGCTGCGGGCCACCCAGCCCGCGATCGACGCCGTGCTGTGTTCCACCGCGGCCCGGACGCGGGAGACGCTGGCGGCCACCGAGGTCACCGCGCCGGTCTCCTACGAGAAGTCGATGTACGAGGCTTCCCCGCACACCCTGATCGAACTGGTGCAGCTCACCGACCCCGCCGTCGAGACCCTGCTATTGGTCGGCCACTCCCCCGGAATGCCGTGGACGGCATGGGAATTGGCGGCCAATCGGGATTCCGGACCGGCCGGGGAGCTGAGCGAGAAGTTCCCCACCTCGGCGCTGGCCGTGCTCGAATTCGACCGGCCGTGGGCGGCCGCCGACCCGGGCACGGGTGAGCTGGTGCGCTTCCACGTGCCGCGCTAGTCCCGGGCCGGGCTCAGCCGAATAGCTTGCCCTTCCACACCACGACTCCCGCCATGATCAGCAGGAGCAGCAGCGCCCATCCGAACCCGGCCAGCGCCCACACCACGCCGAGCACCGCCAGCACCGGCAGGACCGCGATGGCGGTGATCACCGGCTGCTCCTTGGCCGTCTCCAGAGCCGAACGCGCCCTGATCCGATCCATGTCTTTTCCAGGCATGCCCCCAGGGTAGGCCCGGAATCGGCCGGTTCGCCCGACGGAACGAAACTTCGCGCGCCCAGGGCTTGCTTGGAGTGCACTCCAACCCAGTAGCGTCGGAGACAGGGTTCGGCACAGGAGGGTGAGACCGATGAACGCAGCACCGGCAGCGCAGCGGGAAGCCGCACCGCTCGACACCGTGGAACTCGAGCGCCCGCGCTATTCGATCGGCGAGGTCTCCGAGCGCTGCGGCCTCACCCGGGACACGCTGCGCTGGTACGAGCGCATCGGCCTGATGGACTACGTCGACCGCGACCACTCCGGCCAGCGCCGCTTCAGCGACCGCGACCTGCAGTGGCTCGGCTTCATCGGCAAACTGCGCTCCACGGGGATGTCGGTCGCCGACATGGTGCGCTACGCGGAACTGGTCCGCGCCGGCGACCACACCTTCCCCGAGCGCCTGGCCATGTTCCGCCGCACCCGCGAGGACGTCCTCGCGCAGATCGAGGAACTCCGGTCCACGCTGGTGGTCCTCGACCGCAAGATCGCCCTCTACCAGGGCGGCCCGGTCTGCGATCCGCCGGCCCGGGCGAAAAGCAGTGCTACCGAGGGGGATTGATTCGATGACCAGCACAACGGCCCTGCCCACCGCCGCGCTCGGGAACACCCGGGTCGGCGCACAGGGCTACGGGGCCATGGGGATCAGCGAGTTCTACGGCCCGACCGATGCGGTCGAGGCCCGGGCCACGCTGGAGCGGGCGCTGGAACTGGGCGTGACGCTGTTCGACACCGCCGACATGTACGGCAGCGGCCACAACGAGGAGTTCGTCGGCGAGTTCGTGCGCGCCCACCGCGAGAACGTGGTGCTGGCAACCAAATTCGGGCTGGAGCGTCGCGCCGACGACCCCGCCTACCGGGGCATCAACAATTCGCCGGAGTACATCCGGCGGGCCGTGGACGCCAGCCTGGGGCGGCTCGGCATCGAGGCCATCGACCTGTACTACATGCACCGCAAGCAGGACGGCGTCCCGATCGAGGAGACCGTGGGCGTGATGGCGGAACTCGTCGCGGCCGGCAAGGTCCGGCAGCTCGGGCTGTCCGAGGTGACCGGCCCCGAACTACGCGCCGCCCACGGCGTGCACCCGATCGCCGCGGTGCAGTCGGAGTGGTCGCTGTTCTCCCGCGACGTGGAGCGCACCGTGGTGCCCGCGGCGGCCGAACTCGGCGTCACCTTCGTGCCGTACGCGCCGCTGGGTCGCGGCTTCCTGTCGGGCGCGGTCACGCCGAACGGCGAACTGTCGGAAGGGGATTTCCGTCGCCGCCACCCCAGGTTCTCCGGCGACAACGCGGTGCGGAATGCCGAGATCCTGGCCCCGATGCATGCCATCGCTACGGCGCGTGGGCTCACTCCCGCACAGGTGGCGCTGGCCTGGGTGCACGCCCGCGCCCAGGTCCACCAGCTCTCGGTGGTGCCGATTCCGGGCACCCGCAGCCGTTCCCGGGTGGCCGAGAACGTCGCCGCCGCAACGGTGACGTTGACCGGTGACGAATTCGCCGCCCTCGACGCCATCGCGGGTGCAGTGTCCGGAAATCGCAACGCGGACATGAGCTTCATCTCGGCCGGGCGCGAATAGCCCAGCGGCGCAGAACAATTCGGGCCCCTCGCGAATCCGCGAGGGGCCCGAGTTCGTGTCGGCCCATCCGGTGCGGCACCGCGCCGTCCGCGGACCGGAGCCCGTCGACCATGGCACGAGCCAGGCGATCGACGCGGCCGCGGCCAGGTCGACTCACCGTGGCCCGCAACGCGAGCCGCTGGACCCGGCGCGCAGTACCTGTACTCGGCGGGGCCGGTCAGCCGACGAGGCGGATGGTGTGGCCGGTGTGTTCGGCCTTCGCTCGGAGGTAGCGGAGGTTGCCGGGGTTGGCGTGGACGCCGGTGGGGACGGTGTCGCGGACGCTGACGCCGAGGGTGGTGAGCTGGCGGACCTTGTCGGGGTTGTTGGTGAGCAGGTCGAGTTCGGTGATGCCGAGGGCGGTCAGCATCTGGGCGGCGGCGGTGTAGTCGCGGGCGTCCTCGTCGAAGCCGAGGGCGGTGTTGGCCTGGTAGGTGTCGAGGCCGTCGTCCTGCAGGGCGTAGGCGTCGAGCTTGTTGTAGAGGCCGATGTCGCGGCCCTCCTGCCGCAGGTAGAGCAGGACGCCGCCGGCGCCGGAGATGCGTTCGACGGATTCGCGCAGCTGGGGTCCGCAGTCGCAGCGGTCGGAGCCGAAGACGTCGCCGGTGAGGCATTCGGAGTGCAGGCGCACCAGCGGCGTGGCCGAGCCGTTCAGGTCGGGCTCACCGAGGATGAGGGCGACGTGCTCGCGGCCGTCGGCCAACCCGTCGAAGGTGACCGCCTGGGCGGTGGTCGCGTAGCCGTCGGCGAAGGTCAACGGGATCCGCACGCGGGTGCGGACGCCGGCGAGGCTGCTGCTCATCGATTGCTCCAGAGGCCGAGGACCATGTCAGTCAGTGTTGAACCACGAACGCCGGCCGGTTATTTCGCGGGCGAATCGGGATTCGTGCGGAGCGGCGCGGCCAGCACGGCGTCGAGCCGCCCGGCGAGCAGGCCGCGCCGCTGGGTCAGTTCCGCGATCTGCTGGTCCAGGCGGTCCAGGCCGTCGCTGACCACCTGCCGGGAGTGCTCGCAGTGCTGGAGGCCGGAGGCGGTGGCGCAGGGCAGCAGCGCCCGGATGTCGCGGGTGGGCAGCCCGGCGGCGAGCAGTTCGCGAATGCGGCCGACGCGGGCGGGCGCGGTATCGGGGTAGCTGCGGTAGCCGTTCGAATCCCGCTGCGGGACAAGCAGTCCCTGCTCCTCGTAGTAGCGCAGCAGCCGGGCCGGCACGCCGGTGGCGCGGGACAGTTCACCGATCAGCACTGTGACCTCCCGCACATCGCGTTGACCTTCACATCCATGTGAATCCCTAACGTCACCGCCATGACGAACATTTCCCCCGCTCACACCGACTCAGCGGGCATCGTGCTCACCACCCGGGTCGCGGGTTCCGGCCCCGCCGTCGTGCTGGCCCACGGCGGAGGCGGCGGCATCGACTCGAACTTCGGCGGGCTGATTCCGCTGCTGGCCGCCGACCACCTGGTCATCGGCTCGGACTATCCCGCCGACGACACCCCGCTCACCCTCGACGGGTTGGCCGACGCGCTGGTCGCCGAGGCGGTCGCCCAGGGCGCCCAGACCTTCTCGATCGTCGCGTTCTCGCTCGGCACGGCGGTCGCGATCCGGGCGGCGGTGCGGCATCCGGAGCGGGTGCGCGCGCTGGTGCTGACCGGCGGCTTCGCCCGCGCGGACAATCGGGCGCGGCTCAATGTCGAACTCTGGGCCCGCACCCTGGCGGCCGCGGACCACGCGGCCTTCGCGCGGTTGGTGCTGTTGGCCGGCTTCAGTGCGGAGTTCGTGAATGCCGTTCCGGAGGATTCGCTTTCGGAGCTGGTGCGGCAGCTCGCGGCGGATATTCCGGGTGGCACGGCGGCCCAGGCGGCGCTGGTCGCGACCGCGGATGTGCGGGCCGACCTGGCGCGCGTCGCGGTGCCGGCGCTGGTCATCGGAATGGCCGACGACCTGCTCTGCGATCCGGCGAATGCCCGCGAGCAGGCCGCCGGGATCGCGGGCTCGGAGTATGTCGAACTGTCCGGCGGCCACATCGTCATGGTCGAGCAGCCCGATGCCTGGCATACGACCGTGCTCGATTTCCTGGCCCGGCAGCGGAACGCCGGGTAAAGCAAAATCCAGACCGGAGGGCACGGTTCACCTTCTCGGCTTACGATGCAGCCACTATGCAGTCCCCTGTAACTCACGACCGGGTTTGGATCGACAAGCAGTCCCCCGAGGTCTTCCACGCGCTGAACAGTGTCGCGTTCGCCATCCGGAACGCCGCCGCGGCAGCCGATCTGGACCGGGCCGTCATGGAATTGGTGAACGTGCGGGTGTCCCAGCTCACCGGCTGCCCGTTCTGCCTCGACCTGCATTCCCGCGCGGCCCGCGACGCCGGCGTCACGCAACAGCAATTGGATGTGCTCACCGCCTGGCGGCGCAGCCCCTATCTGTTCACGGAACTGCAGCAGGCGGCGCTCTCGGTGGCCGAGACCGTCACTTCATTGCCGGATGAGGAAAGCATGCAGCGTGAGTATGCTGCTGCGCGGCAACATATATCGGATGACCAGATGTCCGTTCTCATCTGGGCTGCCACCACTATCGGCGCGTTCAATCGCGTGTCGATTTTGAGCAAACATCCGGTGCGGGTGCGGAAGGAGAACTGAACAATGAGCGAACAGGCCGTAGCGGCAACTGTCGTTCGTAACGACGCGCAACACCGGTACGAGGTGTGGTACGGGAATTCGCTCGCCGGATTCAGCGAGTACCGCGAGCGCGACGACAACGACACCACCTTCATTCATACCGAGGTGGATCAGGAATTCAGCGGCAAGGGCCTGGCGAATCTGCTCGCGCAGGAGGCGATCAAGGACGTGATCGCCCGGGGCCGCACCATTGTGGCGCGCTGCCCGTTCATCAAGAGCTGGCTGGACAAGCATCCGGAGTTCGACGAATACGTGGTAGGTAAAGGCATCAAGCGGGAACGTTGAGCAGGAGGTGCGGGTGTGAGTGATCTGGAGCCGCGGCCGGAGGAGTCGCTGTGCGAGTCGTCGGGCCGGCCCGGTCCGCGGGCGGAGTTCTTTCCGGCGCGGGAGGTGCCGCTGGGCGGCGTCCGCGGGGTGACCGTGTTCCGGTCACTGCCGCAACGGGATCTGCCGACCGTCGGCGCCTGGTGCTTCCTGGACAATTTCGGTTCCGGGTCGGAGGCCAATCCCGAAGGCCACGACATCGACCCGCACCCGCACATCGGATTGCAAACGGTCACTTGGCCTTTGGACGGCCGGATCCGGCACCGCGATGGGGTGGGCTCGGACGTGGAGATCGCGCCGGGACAGCTCAACATCATGACCTCGGGGCACGGCATCGCGCATTCGGAATACCGGGTGCCGGGCCATGTCTCGGGGCACGGGTTGCAGCTGTGGGTGGCGCTGCCGGGCGAATCCCGGGATATCGCACCGCATTTCGAGCAGCATCGGGAGCTGCCGACGTTCTCGATCAACAATCTGCCCGACGCGCGGGGCGCCGAGGTCCGGGGCACCGTGCTGATCGGGTCGCTGGGTGGCGTGACCTCACCGGCGATCGCCTACACCCCGATCGTCGGCGCGGACCTGCGCGTCGAGGCCGGAGCGAATGCCGTGCTGCCGTTGAATTCGGCTTTCGAGCACGCGATCCTGGTGATCGAGGGCGCGCTGACCGTCGACGGCACCCCGGTCGAGCCGGGCAACCTGTTCTACCTGGGCAGTGACCGGGAATCGATCCGCCTGCACGACACCGCGGGCGCGCATCTGCTGCTGCTCGGCGGGGAACCGTTCGGCGAGGACCTGGTTATGTGGTGGAACTTCGTGGCGCGCAGTCACGAGGAGATCGAGCAGGCCCGAAACGATTGGGAGAAGCAGGATGTCGGCCGTTTCGCCGAGATCGCCGGGCACACGCCGGAGCAGCGGATCCCCGCTCCCCCGCTGCCGGGGCTGCATCTGAAGCCCCGGAAGCGGCGCTGCGGCGTACCGCACGAATAGAAGCCTGGGCGCCGCACGAGCAGTACCGCGCGAGTGCGGCTCAGCTGCCGGTCATCGACTGGGTTCCGATGACCCGCAGCAGATCCAGCTTGTCCTGGGTGTCGGTGCCGGGCGCGGGGTAGTAGATCAGCACGTGCCGGGTGGCGCTGGGGGTGAGCAGCGGTTCGCAGATCAGCTCCAGCACACCGACTTCCGGGTGGATCATGCGTTTGATGTGCCCGGTGCCGGTGCCCACCTCGTGCTCATGCCATAACCGCTCGAACTCCGGGCTGGCCGCGCGCAACCGCGCCACCAGCTCGGTCACGTCGGCGTCGCCGGCGCGGCGGGCGGAGACGGCGCGCAGATCGGCGACGTGCTTGTGGCTCAGCGCTTCCCAGTCCTCGGGCGGGAAGATGGCGCGCGAGCCCGGTTCGGTGAACCAGCGCCAGGGAATGCAGCGGTCGAGTCCGCGCCGTTGCGTGTAGTCCCCCGCCAGCAGGGTGTGCATGCGGTTCTGCACCAGCACCTCGCCGAGGTCGGAGATGACCAGGGCCGGGGTGTCGTCGAGTTTGGACAGCACGTGCAGGATGCCCGGGCCCACGTGGCTGTCGCCGCCGCGGGCGGGGGCCTGATGCCCGGACAGGTGGTACAGGTGGTCGCGTTCGCTGTCGGTCAACCGCAGGGCGCGCGCCAGCGCGGCCAGCACCTGCACCGACGGCCGCGGCCCGCGGGCCTGTTCCAGCCGGGTGTAGTAGTCGGTCGACATGCCCGCGAGCAGCGCGACCTCGTCGCGGCGCAGGCCGGGGGTGCGGCGGCGGGCGCCGGGCGGCAGTCCGACGGTCCCGGGTTGCAGCTGCTCACGGCGGCGGCGCAGGAAGTCTGCGAGCTCGGTTCGATCCACCTCACCACTGTCCCCTGTCCCCGGGCCGGTAGCCAGGTATCGGCAGTCCCAGTCTCGGCTCGGATCCATCCACAGCGGTCCACAACCGGGTCGATCCGGCGGAACGGCCAGGTCGAATCATCCACAGGCCCCGCACCCGGCCATCCACAGGGCCGGGGCGGGCTCGGCCGCGATCCGTAACCAGGGATCGCCGATCCCTGGATCGAGACTCCTCTCCCGCACCTCTCCGCCGGGGCGCAGAGTTATCCACATGACCACGAACCTCAGCACCGTCCAGCTCGGCAAGACCGGGCCCGCCGTCTCCCGAATCGCGCTGGGCGCCATGGGAATGTCGGGCATGTACGGCACGGCCGACGACACCGTCTCGATCGCGACCGTGCACGCGGCCCTCGACTCCGGCGCGAACCTCATCGACACCGGCGACTTCTACGGCATGGGCCACAACGAACTGCTCATCCGGCAGGCGCTGGCCGACCGCAAGCGGGAGGACGTCCTGCTCAGCGTGAAGTACGGCGCGCTGCGCGGGCCCGACAACAGCTTCGGCGGCGTCGACACCCGGCCGGCGGCCACCAAGAACTTCCTCGCCTATTCGCTGCAGCGGCTCGGCACCGACTACATCGACATCTACCGGCCCGCGCGGCTGGACCCGAACGTCCCGATCGAGGAGACCATCGGCGGGCTGGCCGAGCTGGTGCAGGCCGGGTACATCCGCCACATCGGCCTGTCCGAGGTGGGCGCGGAGACGCTGCGCCGGGCCGCGGCCGTGCATCCGATCGCGGATCTGCAGATCGAGTACTCGCTGATCTCGCGCGGCATCGAGGCCGAGATCCTGCCCGTCGCACGGGAACTCGGAATCGGCATCACCGCCTACGGGGTACTGTCGCGCGGGCTGCTCAGCGATTCGGTGCGGTCCGGGCAGCAGTTCGCGCCCAGCGATTTCCGCGCCCACAGCCCGCGCTTCCAGGGCGAGAACCTCGACGCCAACCTGCGACTGGTGGACGCGCTCGCGAAGATCGCGGCCGAGCGCCAGGTGAGCGTGGCCCAGCTGGCCATCGCGTGGGCGCTGTCGCGGGGCACCGACATCGTGCCGTTGATCGGCGCGCGGAAGCCGGAGCGCTGGGCCGAAGCCGTTGCGGCGGCGGACATTCGGCTCTCCGAGGCCGAGCTGGCCACCATCGAGGCCGCGGTGCCCGCCGATCAGGTGGCGGGCGGCCGCTACGCCCCGGCGCAGATGGCCATGCTCGACAGTGAGCGCTGAAGCGCCTCGGGTTACGTGCGGCGCGGCCGGATGACCGCGGTGAAGGCGGCGCGGGCCACGGGCTTGCCGGTGACATCGGCGATGATCACCGGCACCTCCAGCTCGATCTCGGTGCGGGACTCGATGTTCGCGCGGGTCTCGGCGATCGTCTCGGGGTCAGTTCGGCGGTGCCGGTGAACGGGCCCTCCTGCCCCTTGGCGCGGGCCAGGTATTCGATGCGGCCGTCGCGGGCGACGATGAAGGTCTCGCCCAGCAGGTCCACGATGCCGGAGATGGACGCGCCCATGGCGGCGGTCTCGGCCAGGCCGAACAGCAGGGCGGCGTGGATGTCGCCGTTGTGGTTGAAGTGCTCGGCGCGCGCCGGCATCTGCACCACGCTGCGGCCCGGGGCGTATTCGACGCTCTCGATGCCGGTGAACTGGATGAAGCCGAGCTTTTTGAAGCCCGCCATCACCATGTCGCCCATGGTCGCGCTGTCCATCGCGTCTCCCGCCGATCAGAAATTGAAACGTGTTCCACCGTTGGAACAACTACAGGCATACCGGGTGAGCAGCGACTTTGTCCACGGTCCGAGCGGGTTCGGGCGCGGCAGCTTCCTGCCGGATCAGCCCACCACCCGGCCCGCCAGGCCCAGCGCCTCCGCGGTCCGGGCCATGGTCTGCCGGGCCAGCCGCGGATCATCGGCCAGGTTCTGCCCCAGCGTCGGCATCAACTCCCGCAACCGCGGCTCCCAGATCCGCGCATACCGAGGGAAGCAGCGCTGCAACACCTCCAGCAGCACCACCGGGGCCGTCGACGCGCCCGGGCCGGCACCCAGCACCGCGGCGATCGAACCGTCCTGCGCGGCCACCACCTCCGTCCCGAACTCCAGCACGCCGCCGCGCTCGGCATCCGGCTTCACCAGCTGGGCGCGCTGCCCGGCGGTGATCAGCGACCAGTCCTCGGCCCGCGCCTCGGGCACGAACTCCCGCAGCGCCGCCAGCTTCTTCTTGCGGGTCGAGGCCACCTGCCCGGCCAGCAACCGGAGCAGTTCGGTGTTCGCCTTGAGCATGGCGGTGATCGATCCGGCATTGGCCGGCCGCAGCGACCCCGGCGCGTCGAACAGCGAACCCTGTTTCAGGAAGCGGGGATTCGCGCCCGCGTAGGGCCCGAACAGCAGCGCGCGCTCACCGTTCACGATGCGAGTGTCCAAGTGCGGCATGGCGATCGACGGCGCACCCGGCCGCGCCCGGCCGTACACCTTGGCCTCGTGCCCGGCCGCCACCTCCGGATTGTCGCACCGCAGGAACCGGCCGCTCACCGGCAGCAGCCCGTAGCCGTCCGCCTCCGGAATCCCCGCCTTCTGCAGGATCTTCAACGCCCAGCCGCCCGCACCCGCGAACACGAAGCGCGCGTCGGCCTTGCGGGTGAGCCGATCGTTCTCGGTCCGCCAGTCGACCCGCAACTGCCAGGTGCCGTCATTGTTGCGGCGTAGCCCGCGCACCTCGCAATTGCGGTGGATCTCCACGTCCTGCCAGCGCAGCCAATGGAACAACTGCCCGGTGAGCTCCCCGAAATCGACATCACTGCCGGTGATATCGCGGGTGGCGGCGATCGGCTCGGACGCGTCGCGGCCCGCGGTGAGCAGCGGCGCCCATTCGGCGATCACTTCCGGATCGTCACTGAAACGCATATTCGAGAAAAGGTGATGCGCCGACATGGTCTCGTGGCGGCGGCGCAGGAAATCGACCTCGTCCTTCCCGCGCGCCAGCGTCATGTGCGGGACCGGATTGATGAAGGTCTCCGGCTTGCGCAGGATCCCGGACCCCACCAGCGACGCCCACAATTGCCGGGTCAGCTGGAACTGCTCGTTGAGTTCGAGGGCCGGCTCGATATCGATGGAGCCGTCGGGATGCTCGCGGGTGTAATCGAGTTCGCACAGACCCGCGTGCCCGGTGCCCGAATTGTTCCAGGCCGCCGAGGCTTCGGACCCGACCTCGGGCAATCGCTCGTAGACCGCGATCGTCCAACTGGGTTCCAAATGCTTGATCAGCACCGCGAGCGTCGCGCTCATGATGCCGCCGCCGATCAACACGACGTCGTAGGGACGCAGCGGCAGTTGTGTTCTCATCGTCATTACCTGGACAACCCCGATTGAACTCGTACAGCGTACGGGCACGCTAGCACCATCGACCGGCCCGCCAGGGCGGCCTGGAAAACCCTAATGCCCAACCCGGCGCCGCGCACCCGGAGCAACCCGCCGCCCGCGGAATCAGCCGACCGTCTTGCGGGCCCGATAGGCCGCGACCGCATTGCGGTTGGTGCACGCCGTCGAGCAATAGCGGCGGGAACGATTGCGGGACAGGTCCAGCACGATGCCCGCGCAGCCGGCGTCGGCGCAGACGGCCAGGCGGGAGAGTTCGTCGGCGCGGATCAGGTCGATCATGGCCATGGCGGTCTCGACCACCATGCGCACCTCCAGCGGAGCGTCCGGCGCGACCGCGTGAATGTGATAGTCGAGGCCGTCGTGGCGGACCAGGCGCGGGACCGCGTGATGCGCGGCGAGCAGGTCGTTCACCAGGTCGGCCGCGGTGTCGCGGTCGGCGGTGAGCAGGCGGCGCAGGGGTGCGCGCTGGGCGCGGACGGCGGTCAGTTCGGCGCGGGTGCGGGCGTGCGCACCGGTGTAGCCGTGCTTGGCGAAGAATTCGTCCAGCTGGGCGATCTCGGTGAGGGTGTCGGGGTCCTCGGCCGAGTTGACCAGTTCCACGGCGGCCGCCAGCGACGCGCCACCGTGTCATCAGCGAAAATCACTTTGACAGATTACACGCGGCCTCCTTACTGTCATTTGTCATGGCGACTGTGACTCATGACAAGGCGGTGGCGTCGAACCGGCTGCGTTCCGGACTGCTCTGCGCCGCCCTGTCGGCCACCGCCTTCGGACTCTCCGGGCCACTGGCCCGTGGACTCTTCGACGCGGGCTGGAGCCCGGCGGCCGTGGTCATCGTGCGCGTGCTGCTGGGCGCGCTCGTGCTGCTGCCCGCGGCCGTGCTGCAACTGCGCGGGGACTGGAACCTGCTGCGCCGCAATGCCGGACTGCTCGCCGGATACGGACTGCTCGCCGTCGTCACCGCCCAGCTGTGCTTCTTCAACGCCGTCGCGCACATGGACGTCGCGGTCGCGCTGCTGATCGAATACACCTCACCCATCGCGGTGGTGGGTTATCTCTGGCTGCGGCACCGCCAGCAGCCCGGGCGCGCGACCGTACTCGGCGCGGCGATCGGCCTGATCGGACTGGTCCTGGTGCTGAACCTGACCGCCGGTACCGCCACCAGCCCGGTCGGCATCGCCTGGGCCATGGCCTCGATGGTCGGCGGCGCCGGGTATTTCATCCTCTCGGCACACGCCGGGGACCAGGTGCCCGGCACCGTGCTGGCGACCGGCGGCCTGCTGATCGGCGGGCTCGGCATCCTGATCGCCGGACTGCTCGGCGTCGTGCCGCTGCACGCCACCACCGCGTCCGTCACCTATCAAGATCTCACCGTGGCCTGGTGGACGCCACTGCTGGCGCTGGGCGTGGTCACCGCCGCCATCTCCTATGTCACCGGCATCGCCGCCACCCGGCTGCTCGGATCGCGGCTGGCCTCCTTCGCCGCGCTCGCCGAAGTGGTGGCCGCCATCCTGTTCTCCTGGGCGCTGCTGGGTCAGGCCCCGGCCCCGATCCAATTGCTCGGCGGCGCTTTGATTCTCACCGGTGTCGTAGTTGTGCGACTCGGCGAACCCGATCACGACACGACTGCGCCATAACCCTTCACATCTCGAGTTGATAACGGTAGTTTGTCGCAAAGGTCGGGAAACCTATCCGCAAACTCGAGGACAAGCCACCATGGGTATCACCAAATACGTTGCGCCCGCCCTGCTTTGCCTGACCGCGACCACCGTGGCGGGCACCGCCACCGCCGAACCGGTGCAGGCCCCCGCGCAACCCGCCCTGCAGATCAAGGGCACCGATCACAGCATCGGCTACGACGTGGCTCTCTCCTCCGATCACCGCTCCGCCGTGAGCACCCTGCGCGCCGGGCAGTTCCTGGCCACCTGGGACGGCGAGGCCGTCATCGTCACCGACGACAAGGGCAGCCTGATCTCCACCGTGCCCCTGAAGTACGACATCGACGGCAAGACCGCCGAATTCACCCCCAAGATCGACGAGAGCAACCGCCGCCTCACCCTCACCCCCGTCGCCGCCGCCGACACCCAGCTCCGCGACATCGACGCCCAGCAGCACTTCTTCGACGTCGTCCAGGCCAATATGCCGGCGGTGGCCACCGGCGCCGCCATCGGCGCGACGATCGGCTTCATCGCCGGCTTCCCGCTGGGCCTGTTCGTCCTCGACTTCATCACCGCGCCTTTGCTCGCGGTGGTCGGCGGCGTCATCGGCGGCGCGATCGGCCTGCAGATGTCGGGCGGCCCGCAGGCGACCGAAGCCGCCCTGAGCTACGTCGACACCCTGGCCCCCGGCGCGTCCACCATCTTCCGCCCGGCCTTCGCCGCCATCCCCGTCCCGCCCGCGGCCAACTAACCCCCCACCGTGAACCGGCCCGGACTCCGCATCGGAGCCCGGGCCGAATGCTTTTGGCGCACAGCGAATTCGGGGCATCTGAGCGATTCCGTCCGCGGCATACGGCATTACGGATATCCAACGCTGCAGCGAGGCCGAACCATTAGTGTTGGACGCCACAGTTCTGTCGCAAGGGGGATGTTTCGGTGGTTGACAAGGAAGTCGTCATAGTCGGCGCGGGGTTCTCCGGCATCGGCCTCGGTATCCAGTTACGCAAGGCCGGCATCACCGACTTCACGATCCTGGAGGCGGCCGACGATATCGGTGGCGTCTGGCACCACAACAGATACCCGGGGGTCGCCGTCGACATTCCGTCGACCACCTATTCCTATTCCTACGAGCCGAATCCGTCCTGGTCGCGATTGTTCGCGCCCGGCGACGAACTCGCGGCCTACGCCAAGCGCTGCGCCGCCAAGTACGGCGTCACGAACCACGTGCGACTCCACACGCGCGTCGAGGCGGCGGAATACGATGCCGACCAACACCATTGGAGTGTCCGGACGAGCGGCGGATCACTCACCGCACGGTTCCTGATTTCGGCGGTCGGGCCACTCGACCAGCCGAAATACCCGGACATCCCGGGCCTCGGCACCTTCGCCGGGCCAACCGTGCACACCGCACGTTGGGACCCGACCGTCGACTTGCGCGGCAAGCGGGTCGCCGTCATCGGCAGCGGAGCCACTGCGCTGCAACTGATTCCCGAGATCGCACCCGAGGTCGCGCGGCTTTCCGCTTTCCAGCGGACCCCGATCTGGGTGATCCCGAAGCCGAACACCACCATCGCACCACCGATGCGGCGCTTGTTCGAACGCGTCCCGGTCACCCAACGGGTGCTGCGCATGGCCACCTCACTGCTGGCCGAGCTGGTGATGACCGCCGGGATCGCCTATCACATGCGCGTTCCGCTGTTCGTGCGCAGCGTCGAGAAGCTGTGTCTGTGGCACCTCGAGCAGCAGGTCGCCGACCCCGAGACCCGCGAGCGGCTGACACCGAAGTACGGACTCGGCTGCAAGCGTCCTTCCTTCTCGAACACCTACCTCCGAACCTTCAACCGCGACAACGTCGATCTGATCACCGACCGCATCGTGCGCATCGTCCACGAAGGCATCGTCACCGCGAGGACCGACAACGCTTCGGGTGAGGTCACCGAGACGCTGCACGAGGTCGAGATCCTGCTGCTCGCAACGGGTTTCAAGACCATGCAATTGGGCGTGGTGCCCCCGTTCCCGCTACACGGCACGGACGGCATCGAGGTCGGGCAGTGGTGGGACGAGCACAAATACCAGAACTACGAAGGCATTTCGAGTCCCTTGGCGCCCAATTTCTGGCTCATGAACGGGCCGTGGGCCGCCGCCGGGGCGTCCTGGTTCAGCGTGATCGAGTCCGGGAGCCGGCACATCGTGCGCTGTCTCGACGAGGCCCGGCGGCGTCGGGCGACCCAGATGGTCGTCAGACAGGAGCCCCACGACGCCTACATGCGGAGCATGCACAAGAAGGTGCGGCACACCTCGTTCGCTCAGCCCAGCTGCTCACAGGCGAACAGTTACTACTTCGACCGCCACGGTGAAGCGCCCTTCGTGCGCCCCATCTCGGGACCCGCACTCGAGCTCGCCAGCCGCACCTTCGACCTCGACCACTACCGATACGATCAGGCGCCCTTGCCGGGCAGCCAGAAATAGGTCGCGGTGCGCGAACCGAACTTCGCGTACCGCGAGATGTACTCCTTGGAGATCGCGGCGATCCGGCCGCCGACATAGAGCCGGCGAACCTGGTCGTCGCGGCTACTGGCCTGGACCAGGCCGTTTTTGCGGCCCAGGCTCAGCGCCTGGCCCGTGTAGCCCATCGAGTACGGCTTCGGCTGCTTGCCGGCCAGGATCCGCGCGAGGGTGTCGCCGGCATGCGCGCCCTGCGGCGAGGCGGTGGCACAGCACAACCGGGCTCCCGGCACGGCCGCACAGTCACCGACCACGAAGATCCGCTCATCGTCGACGCTGCGCAGATACCCGTCGACCACCGCGCGGCCCTCGCCGTTGACCGTCAGCCCACTGCGGGCGGCGAGATCCGGAATCCCGGACACCACTGCCCACAGAGTGAGGTCTGAGGCGAGTTCGGCGCCGGATTCGAGCCGGACCACACCGCCGGGTCCCGGTTCGACCTCCGCGACCGAACCGCTCACGATCGTGACGTTCAAGCGTTCCAACGCCTTCCGGACCCGTTGCTGGGCACCGGCGGACAGGCTCCCGCCTACCGTGTCGGCGACGAGGCACACTTCCAGATCCGGCCGGGCCTCGGCCAATTCGGAAGCGGTTTCGATGCCGGTCAGTCCACCACCGATGACGGTGACGGTGCCTCCGTCCGGTAGCGCCGCCAGGCGTTCCCGAGCCTCGCGCGCGCCCTCCCAGGTGCCGACCGGTGTGGAGCCCGGGATCGGCGTGACCGTGCTGCCGACCGCGAGGAAAAGGTATTCGTAGGAGAGGGTTTCGCCGTCGTCCAGCGTGACCGCGCCGTCGCCGACTTTCCGCACCGATCCGGTCCGGAGGGAAATACCGTCCGAAAGGATCGATGTGAGTGGCGTTGCCGCGGCGCCGGTCCCGGCGATCTCCTCGTGCAGGCGGACCCGCTCGATGAATTCCGATCGCGGGTTGACAACCGTGATTTCGACATCCGGCGACTTCTTCTTCAACCGGTTCGCCGCGATCGTCCCCGCGTAGCCGGCGCCGACAATTACAACACTCACGATCGTCCTCCAGGTACATTTCCATCGATACACTCGCGGCCGCTGCCGAGCACCGGCACCGGATCCACGTTTCTTTCGAGGCCGAAGCGATCATAGAAGGCCCGCAACGGTTTTGGCGCCCACCAATTCGCCGTGCCCATCAGTTTCATGAACGACGGCATCAACAGCATCCGAATCACCGTGGCATCGCCCGGGGGTTTCAAATTCGCCCGGAATTCAGGTGGCCGACAGCCAATCATTCGAGGACGCTGTCACTTGTCGACTCGAATTGATTTACGCATCGGGTACTTTCGCGCAGCCGCTTATCTGCCGCGCGGCACGTTGCGCTGGTTACGCATACCTAAAGAAGTGATGGTCATCCCCTGGAGATACCCCGCTAAAATACACAATGATTTACTCACACCAGCAATGGCACAAGTAAATCAACCCGACTTAAAGTCGACCGCCCAATGTCTTCGACGAAGGTACACACAGCATTCTGAAAAACGCAACTGTGATGGCGGTCACCTGGTTGACGTCACCGCGAGTAACACTGAAATGATGCAGTTTCAATCGTAGACAATTGCCGTTTCCGCTTTACCGCCGCTCCCGATCCGAGGCGCTACAGCGGACTTCAGGTGATATACGGATAGATTCTTTGCTTCACTCTCCGATCATTCTCACAGCGCCGCATCCGAGCCGGAGATATCGTGTTCAACTGCTGTTCGATCGCCCGGCACCGACGCGTGCGCCCCGTCAACCGATCGGTGGACGCCGCTGCCAGTCGGCTCGGCTAGCCTCGAGGAATGAACGGCGCGTCGGCACAGGGCACCGAAGCCACGACCGGCCCACCGCCAGGTCCCTGGTATCCGCTCTGGGCCGGCTTCGTCGTCATCGGCGGTCTCGCGGCGAGCGTGGTCGTCTTCCTCATCCACAGCCACTCCACCGCCGGCCGGCTCGGCGCCTGCGCCGCCCTGGCCGGCATCGTGGTCTGGACCCTGGTACTCGGCAAGGTCCACGTCGGCCGCGGCGAGTCCTACTCGTCCCGGGAATTGAACGGTCGGACAGCGGGATTCACGTTCGGCGTGGTGGCCCTGTTCATCGTCGCCATCAACCTCTCCGCCGGCGCGGTAGCCGTACTTCCCGTGGTCTACTCACTCATCTACCTGGCGCTGCCGCTGCGCACCGCGCTGGTGACGGGTACCGCCGTCAGCGCGATCATCCCGCTGGCAGCTCTTGCGACCCAGGGCGCCCACGGTCCGGATGTGCCACTGGCACTGTCGCTCTCGCTCATCGGGCTGGTCCTCAGCCCGATGGTCGGCAGCGCGATCACCGTGGCGGTCGAACGCGGCGAGCAGCAGGCGGCGCTGCTCGAGCAGCTGGCGCAGAGCCGGGCCGAAACGGCCCGGCTGTCGCACGTGGCCGGTCGATCGGACGAAAGAGCCCGGCTGGCACGGGAAATCCATGACACGTTGGCGCAGGGATTCACCAGCATCGTCGCCCTCGCGCAGGCGGTCGAGTCGGAGATCGACGCGAACCCGGAAACGGCGCGCCGACATATCGGACTCATCCGGGACACCGCGCGGGAGAACCTCGCCGAGGCCCGGTCGATGGTCGTCGAACTGACGCCGTCGGTGCTGAGCGAGGGTTCACTCGTCGATTCCGTTCGGCGCCAAGGCGACCGGCTCGCCGATGCCACCGGTATCACCGTGACGGTCAACGCGGCCGAGACCTTTCCCGCCCTCGACACCGCGGGTGAGGTGGTGCTGTTGCGGGTCGCGCAGGAGGCATTCTCGAACGTGCGCAAGCACGCCGAGGCCTCGGCGGTGACCGTGGACATGCGGCAGACCGGCGCTTGTGTCCGGCTGTCGGTGACAGACGACGGGACCGGCTTCGCTTTCGACCGCATATCCACCGGCTTCGGCCTGCGCGGGATGCGGGAACGGGCCGAACAGGTAGGGGGAACGATGTCGGTATCGAGCCGGCCCGGGCACGGAACCACGGTGGAAGTCGAGATTCCCGCGTGATCACGGTGATGCTCGTCGACGACCATCCCATGGTCCGCGAGGGCCTGCGCGGCATGCTCGAGGCCGAAGCCGATCTCACCGTCAGCGGCGAAGCCGGTTCCGGCACAGAAGCTTTGGCCCTGGCCGCGACGGTGCGACCGGACGTCGTGCTGATGGATCTGCGCATGCCCGGCGGCGACGGGGTGGAGGCGACCGAACGGATCCTCGCGATCCTGCCCGACACCAGGATCATCGTGGTCACCACCTACGAAACCGAGAGCGACATCCTGCGCGCCGTGGAGGCCGGCGGGGCGGGATACCTGCTGAAGGACGCCTCACGCGTCGAACTGGCCAACGCGATCCGAGCGGCGGCGCGCGGCGAGACCGTACTCGCGCCCACCGTCGCCGACCGTCTGGTCAACCGGCTGCGCCGACCCGCGCAGCCCACGCTGTCGGCCCGTGAACTGCAGGTGCTCGCCCGGGTGGCGATGGGCGAGACGAACGCGGATATCGGGCACGAGCTCCACATCAGCGAAGCGACCGTCAAAACGCATCTGTTGCGGGTCTTCAGCAAACTCGAGGTATCCGACCGGACGGCGGCGGTGACCACCGCGATGGCGCGCGGCCTGCTCGATTTCTGACGGCACTGTCCACCGATGGGTGGACACGAAGATCAACCTGCCGGACGTCACGGCGCCGGGGCAATCCCGCGAACAATTGCAGCATGACACGAAATGTGCTCACCGAGAACAGGTCCGGTCATCGAGGGACGTCCCTGCCCCCGCACGGACCCGTCCTGGTGGGTGTCGACGGCTCCGGACTCTCCGACGCGGCCGTCGACAAAGCTGCGAGCCTCGCCGCCACGACCGGCGCGCCGCTGGTGCTCGTCTGCGCCTACGACGGCAAGCGCTGCCGTGACATCACCGGTGCGGCAGACCTTTTGAAGAACGAGGCCTACCTCATGCACGGCAGCGCCGCCGTCGACGAGATCCTGCGAACGGCCGGGGAACGGGCAGCAGCGCGAGGCGTGCAGCGCATCGTCCGACGCGCCGTACCCGGCTCACTGGTCAAGGCCCTGCTCGGGGTCGCCGCCGAGACCGGCGCCGCCGTACTGGTCGTCGCGGATCACGACGCGGGCACCAGGAAAGGCCGCTGGCTGGGCACCCTGTCCGGCGAGATCCGGCGCCACACCCCGACCGAGCTCGTCGTCGTCACGGATACCCGCGAAACCGCGCCGGCAGTCCGGCGGACCTGGTACCCCGGGCGCCAACTGACCACTCCCCCAGCGTGATTCACTCGAGGAAGCTCACCGACCGCACCGGCATGCTGTCGTCCCAGTGGTACCACCACACGTTCATCTCGTGCGCGAGGTCGAAGCGGAAGGTGTGACCGCCGCCCGGGCCGCCGGTGATCGTCCACAAGCCGTTGAGCTGACCGATCACCGAGCTGACACTGCCATCGCCCCAGGCGAATTGGCCCAGGGTCGGCGCGTTCAGGCTGTTGAACGGGAGCTCGGCGCTGAAATGGCCCGACTCGATACCGGGCAGCAGCGGACTGGAACACCCCCACACGTCCGCTTCGCGGCGCACGCTCTGCCCGGCGCTGCCGGTGCCCGGAATCCTGGCGCCGCTGAGCATTCCACCGTGGCTACAACCGCCCAGCCCCGGATCGGCCGCCGCGGGCGGAGCCGCGAGGGTGAGCAACGCCAGCCCCGCGGCGGCCGCGACGGCACCCTGACGAACATCGATCGAACGACCACGCGACATCGGCTTCTCCCATGGACGGGGCTGGCTACATCGGCGCAATCAGCATAGACCCCGCACTCCGGCCCGGGCCGGAAAAGAGTCCGGCCCCCGCTCCGAACGGAGCGGGGGCCGAATTCCATTGCCTGGCTACATGCTTAGCGGTAGTCGCTGAAGCCGTAGTCGTCCAGCGGGACCGCGGCACCGGTGGAGGTGCCGAAGCCGTCCGGGCTGTAGTAGCTGTCGTCGTAGGACGGGACAGCGTACGCCGCCTGGCGCGCCTCTTCGGTGGGCTGAACCTGGATGTTGCGGTAACGGTTGATACCGGTACCGGCCGGGATCAGCTTACCGATGATCACGTTCTCCTTCAGGCCGATCAGCTTGTCGGAGCGGCAGTTGATCGCGGCGTCCGTGAGCACGCGGGTGGTCTCCTGGAAGGAGGCCGCCGACAGCCACGAATCGGTCGCGAGCGACGCCTTGGTGATACCCATGAGGACCGGACGACCCGAGGCGGGCTCGCCACCCTCCGCGACCACGCGGCGGTTGGCGGACTCGAACTCGGCGCGCTCCACCAGCGAACCCGGGAGGAACTCGGTCGCACCCGAATCGATGATGGTGACGCGGCGCAGCATCTGGCGAACGATCACCTCGATGTGCTTGTCGTGGATGGACACACCCTGCGAGCGGTACACCTCCTGGACCTCGTGGACCAGGTGGACCTGCACCTGACGCGGACCCATCACGCGCAGCACCTCGTGCGGATCGGCCGAACCCTCGAGCAGCTGCTGACCGACCTCGACGTGGTCACCGTCGGCCAGGAGACGCTCGGAGCCGTCCTCGTGCTTGAACACCCGCAGACGCTGACGCTTCGACAGCTTGTCGTACAGGACCTCGTCCGACCCGTCGTCCGGGATGATCGTGATCTTGTAGAAGCGGTCGTCGTCCTCGAGCCGCACGCGACCCGACACCTCGGCGATGGGGGCCTTGCCCTTGGGCACACGAGCCTCGAAGAGCTCCTGCACGCGGGGCAGACCACCCGTGATGTCGTCACCCGCGACACCACCCTGGTGGAAGGTACGCATGGTCAGCTGGGTACCGGGCTCACCGATGGACTGGGCGGCGACGATACCGACGGCCTCACCGATGTCCACCAGCTTGCCGGTCGCCATCGAGCGGCCGTAGCAGGTGGCACACACGCCGTGTGCCGGTGGTGCAGGTCAGCACGGAGCGGACCTTCACCTCGGTGATGCCGGCCTCGAGCAGCGCCTCCAGGGCGGGATCGCCCAGGTCGTGGCCCTTCTCGACGACGACATTGCCCTTGGCGTCCACCGCGTCGGTGGCCAGCGTACGAGCGTAGGTGCTGGTCTCGACATGCGCGTCACGGATGACGGAGCCGTCGGCCTGCTTCTCCGCGATCGGCACCACGATGCCGCGCTCGGTGCCACAGTCGGTCTCGCGCACGATGACGTCCTGCGACACGTCCACCAGACGACGGGTCAGGTAACCCGAGTCGGCGGTACGAAGCGCGGTGTCGGCCAGACCCTTACGCGCACCGTGGGTGTTGATGAAGTACTCCAGAACCGTCAGACCCTCACGGAAGGAGGACTTGATCGGCTGCGGGATGAACTCACCCTTCGGGTTGGTCACCAGACCCTTCATGCCCGCGAGGGTACGAGTCTGGGTGAAGTTACCCGTGGCGCCCGAGTCGACGATCGTGATGATCGGGTTGTCGGCCGGGTAGTGCGCACGCAGCGCCTTACCGACCTCTTCGGTCGCTTCCTGCCAGATCTTGACCAGGGCGTTGTTGCGCTCCTGGTGATCGAGAGCACCACGCTGGTACTTCTTCTCGATCTGGTCGGCCTGCGCGTCGTAACGCGCCATGATCTCCGCCTTCTCCGGCGGAACAAGCACGTCCGACATGGAGACGGTGACACCCGAACGCGTGGCCCAGTAGAAGCCGGCGTCCTTGAGCTTGTCGACGGTCTGCGCGACCACGATCATCGGGTAGCGCTCGGCGAGATCGTTGATGATCGCCGCCTGACGCTTCTTCGGCATCGGCTCGTCGATGAACGCGTAGTCCGCCGGGAGCAGATCGTTGAAGATCACGCGACCCAGGGTGGTCTTGCAGATCCACGCGTCGCCACGCTGCCAGCCATCCGGGAACAGCTCGGCCTCGACGTCCTTCGGCGGACGCTGCTCGGTCAGGCGGACCTTGATCAGCGAACGCACGGTCAGGTCACCGCGGTCCACGGCCATCTGCGCCTCGGCGGGCGAGGAGTAGACACCGAACTCGGCCTCGTCCTTGGTGGCGGCCTTGTACTCGCCGACCGCGCCCTCTTCCAGGCGGGTCAGGTAGAACAGGCCGGTCACCATGTCCAGACGCGGCATGGCGAGCGGACGACCCGACGCCGGCGACAGGATGTTGTTCGAGGACAGCATCAGGATGCGGGCCTCGGCCTGCGCCTCCGCGGACAGCGGGAGGTGCACGGCCATCTGGTCACCGTCGAAGTCGGCGTTGAACGCCTCACACACGAGCGGGTGCAGCTGGATGGCCTTACCTTCGACCAGCAGCGGCTCGAAGGCCTGGATACCCAGGCGGTGCAGGGTGGGCGCACGGTTCAGCAGCACCGGGTGCTCGGAGATGACCTCTTCGAGGACATCCCACACCTGGGGACGCTGACGCTCGACCATCCGCTTGGCGGACTTGATGTTCTGCGCGTGGTTCAGGTCGACCAGACGCTTCATGACGAACGGCTTGAACAGCTCGAGCGCCATCAGCTTGGGCAGACCACACTGGTGCAGCTTCAGCTGCGGACCGACCACGATGACCGAACGGCCGGAGTAGTCGACACGCTTACCGAGCAGGTTCTGACGGAAACGACCCTGCTTGCCCTTGAGTAGATCGCTCAGCGACTTCAGCGGGCGGTTACCCGGACCGGTGACCGGACGGCCACGACGGCCGTTGTCGAACAGCGCGTCCACCGACTCCTGAAGCATGCGCTTCTCGTTGTTCACGATGATCTCGGGCGCACCCAGATCGATCAGTCGCTTCAAACGGTTGTTGCGGTTGATGACGCGGCGGTACAGGTCGTTCAGGTCGGAGGTCGCGAAGCGGCCACCGTCGAGCTGCACCATCGGGCGCAGCTCCGGCGGGATCACCGGAACGGCGTCGAGGACCATGCCCATCGGCGAGTTGCCGTTGGTCTGGAACGCGGCCACGACCTTCAGACGCTTCAGCGCGCGAAGCTTCTTCTGGCCCTTGCCCGTACGGATGGTCTCGCGCAGGTTCTCGGCCTCGGCCGGGATGTCGAAATCCTGCATGAGCTTCTGGATCGCCTCGGCGCCCATGGCACCGGTGAAGTACTCGCCGTAGCGGTCCTGCAGCTCGCGGTAGATCACCTCGTCGATGATCAGCTGCTTCTTGGCCAGCTTGGTGAAGGTGGTCCAGATCTCGTCGAGCCGGTCCAGCTCACGCTGGGCGCGGTCGCGCAGCTGACGCATCTCGCGCTCGCCGCCGTCCTTGACCTTGCGGCGGACGTCGGACTTGGCGCCCTCGGCCTCCAGCTCGGCCAGGTCGGCTTCCAGCTTCTGGGCGCGGGCCTCGAGGTCGGCGTCACGCTGATCGGCGACGGTCTTCTTCTCGACCTCCATCTCCGCCTCGAGCGTGGACAGCTCGTTGTGGCGCAGCTCGTCATCGACAGCGGTGATGACGTAGGCGGCGAAGTAGATGATCTTCTCGAGATCCTTCGGCGCCAGGTCGAGCAGGTAGCCCAGACGCGACGGGACACCCTTGAAGTACCAGATGTGGGTGACCGGGGCGGCCAGCTCGATGTGGCCCATGCGCTCACGACGCACCTTGGCGCGAGTCACCTCGACGCCACAGCGCTCACAGATGATGCCCTTGAAGCGGACGCGCTTGTACTTACCGCAGTAGCACTCCCAGTCCCGGGTGGGACCGAAGATCTTCTCGCAGAAGAGGCCGTCCTTCTCCGGCTTCAACGTGCGGTAGTTGATGGTCTCCGGCTTCTTGACCTCACCAAACGACCAATTACGAATGTCTTCGGCGGTCGCCAGGCCGATCCGGAGTTCATCGAAGAAGTTGACGTCTAGCACGTAACTTCCTTTCCCCTGTTCGGGTTGAGTATGAGCAAAAGTTCGCTAAATCCGTTGCCCGGGAACGCCTCTCGACGTTCCCGGACCGATCGCTCACTGCGCCAGGTCGTCGACCGTCGCAGCCTCGTTGCGGGACAGGTTGATACCCAGGTTCGCCGCGGCGCGCTCCAGGTCCTCGTCGTCGCCGTCGCGCATCTCGATGGCGGCGCCGTCCGAGGACAGCACCTCCACGTTCAGGCACAGCGACTGGAGCTCCTTGAGCAGAACCTTGAACGACTCCGGGATACCCGGCTCCGGAATGTTCTCGCCCTTGACGATGGCCTCGTACACCTTCACGCGGCCGACCACGTCGTCCGACTTGATGGTGAGGAGTTCCTGCAGGGTGTAGGCCGCGCCGTACGCCTGCATGGCCCAACATTCCATTTCACCGAAGCGCTGACCACCGAACTGCGCCTTACCACCCAGCGGCTGCTGCGTGATCATCGAGTACGGACCGGTCGAACGCGCGTGGATCTTGTCGTCGACCAGGTGGTGCAGCTTCAGGATGTACATGTAGCCAACGGACACCGGGTACGGGAACGGCTCGCCGGAGCGGCCGTCCAGCAGGATCGCCTTGCCGTCGTCGTTGATCATCTTCTCGCCGTCGCGGTTCGGCAGAGTCGAACCGAGCAGGCCGGTCAGCTCTTCCTCGCGCGCACCGTCGAACACCGGGGTGGCGATGTTCGTGTCGGCGGGCTGTCCGATCATCTCGGCCGGCAGGTTCTTCGCCCAATCGGGAGAACCCTCGACCTGCCAACCGGTCTTGGCGATGTAACCCAGGTGGGTTTCCAGCACCTGACCGATGTTCATACGACGCGGCACACCGTGGGTGTTCAGGATGATGTCGACCGGAGTGCCGTCCGGGAGGAACGGCATGTCCTCCTGCGGCAGGATCTTGCCGATGACACCCTTGTTGCCGTGGCGACCGGCGAGCTTGTCGCCGTCCTGGATCTTGCGCTTCTGCGCGACGTAGACGCGCACCAGCTCGTTGACACCCGGGGGCAGATCGTCGTCGTCGTCACGCGAGAAGACGCGCACGCCGATGACCTTGCCGGACTCACCGTGGGGCACCTTCAGGGAGGTGTCGCGAACCTCGCGAGCCTTCTCACCGAAGATGGCGCGCAGCAGGCGCTCCTCGGGGGTCAGCTCGGTCTCACCCTTCGGGGTGACCTTGCCGACCAGGATGTCGCCGTCACGGACCTCCGCGCCGATGCGCACGATGCCGCGCTCGTCCAGGTCCGCGAGGACCTCGTCGGAGACGTTCGGGATGTCCCGGGTGATCTCCTCGGCACCGAGCTTGGTGTCGCGAGCGTCGATCTCGTGCTCCTCGATGTGGATCGAGGTGAGCACGTCGTCCTCCACGAGGCGCTGCGACAGGATGATCGCGTCCTCGTAGTTGTGGCCTTCCCACGGCATGATCGCCACGAGCAGGTTCTTGCCCAGGGCCATCTCACCGTTCTCGGTGCAAGGACCGTCGGCGAGCACGTGCCCGGCCTCCACGCGGGTGCCCTCGTCCACGATCGGACGCTGGTTCGCGCAGGTGCCCTGGTTGGAGCGCTCGAACTTGCGCAGGCGGTAGCTGCGGCGGGTGCCGTCGTCGTGCATGACGGTGATGAAGTCGGCCGAGACCTCTTCCACCACACCGGCCTTCTGGTTCACGACCACGTCGCCGGCGTCGACCGCGGCACGCAGCTCCATACCGGTGCCGACCAGCGGCGACTCGGAACGGATCAGCGGCACGGCCTGACGCTGCATGTTCGCGCCCATGAGGGCACGGTTGGCGTCGTCGTGCTCGAGGAACGGAATCATGGCGGTCGCGACCGACACCATCTGGCGCGGGGAGACGTCCATGTAGTCGACCGCGTGCGCGTCGACGTATTCCATTTCCTCGTTGCCGTGACGGGCGAGAACGCGCGCCTCGAGGAAGTTGCCGTCCGCGTCGACCGGCGAGTTCGCCTGGGCGCGGATGTGGCGGTCCTCTTCGTCGGCGGTGAGGTACTTGACCTCATCGGTGACGCGGCCGTCGACGACCTTGCGGTACGGGGTCTCGATGAAACCGAACGGGTTGACCCGCGCGTAGACCGAGAGCGAACCGATCAGGCCGATGTTCGGGCCTTCCGGGGTCTCGATCGGGCACATGCGGCCGTAGTGCGACGGGTGGACGTCACGAACTTCCAGGCCGGCGCGCTCACGGGACAGACCACCCGGGCCCAGCGCCGACAGGCGACGCTTGTGGGTCAGACCCGACAGCGGGTTGTTCTGGTCCATGAACTGCGACAGCTGCGAGGTGCCGAAGAACTCCTTGATCGCCGCCACGACCGGGCGGATGTTGATCAGGGTCTGCGGGGTGATCGCCTCGACGTCCTGGGTGGTCATGCGCTCACGCACGACGCGCTCCATACGCGAGAGGCCCACGCGGATCTGGTTCTGGATCAGCTCGCCAACCGTCCGCAGACGACGGTTGCCGAAGTGGTCGATGTCGTCGACGTCGACCGGGACCTCGGAGCCGCCGGGGGCGGTCATCATGCGATCGCCCTGGTGCAGACGGACCAGGTACTCGATCGTCGCGACGATGTCTTCCTTGGTCAGCGTCGAGCCGGTGACCGGCTGGTCCAGGTTCAGGCCCAGCTTCTTGTTGATCTTGTAGCGACCGACGCGCGCCAGGTCGTAGCGCTTCTCCTTGAAGAACAGGTTCTCCAGCAGGGTCTGCGCGGACTCCTTGGTCGGCGGCTCGCCCGGACGCAGCTTGCGGTAGATGTCGAGCAGCGCCTCGTCCTGACCCGGGGTGGAGTCCTTCTCGAGGGTGGACATCATGATCTCGGAGAAACCGAAGCGCTCGGTGATCTCCTCGGTGGTCAGACCCAGCGCCTTGAGCAGCACGGTGACCGGCTGACGACGCTTGCGGTCGATACGGACACCGACGGTGTCGCGCTTGTCGACGTCGAACTCCAGCCACGCGCCACGCGACGGGATGACACGCACGGAGTGCAGCGTCTTCTCGGTCGACTTGTCGATGGAGGAGTCGAAGTACACACCCGGCGAACGGACGAGCTGCGACACGACGACGCGCTCGGTGCCGTTGATGATGAACGTGCCCTTGTCGGTCATCATCGGGAAATCACCCATGAAGACCGTCTGAGACTTGATCTCACCGGTGTTGTTGTTGATGAACTCCGCGGTCACGAACAGCGGAGCCGCATAGGTCATGTCCTTGTCCTTGCACTCCTCGATGGAGGCCTTGACCTCTTCGAAGCGCGGGTCGGAGAAGGACAGCGACATGGAGCCGGAGAAGTCCTCGATCGGAGACAGCTCCTCGAGCACCTCCTCGAGGCCCCCGGTGGGGTTGGTGACGTCGCCGCGCGCGGTGGCACGCTCACGCCAGTCTGCTGAACCGACCAGCCAGGCGAACGATTCGGTTTGTAGATCGAGAAGTCCGGGAACCTCGAGGGGTTCACGAATCTTCGCGAAAGACACCCGCTTCGGGGCTCCGGGGATACCGGCCTTGGTCTGGGTGGAGACTGCCAAGATGCGTCCTTCCAGCACCTAACGCGCGTCGCGTGGTGGTCCGCGACCGTCGCTTGTCTGCTACGAATTCCGCTGGTTACGACCCGAACGAAACCCGAACAGCAGACAGCGGAAGTAACACCGGAAGGCGAAACTTTCGTGATGCGATCGAGGTATGGACAGGAGGCAGCCAGCGCAACGTCCAAAACTACACCCAAACCTACGGGGGTGTCAAAGTACCACCCGTGGCGATCCGCGGGCGGCAACTTCGCCCCGGTGTGTCTGCGTCGATATTCCCGGCGTCCGAGCGCCGATACCAGCACAGCCGAGTGGCGGTCTTCACAAGTGTCCGGCCGGGCTCCAGAGTCCGCTGGCTGCGTTCACATGGCCCACGCCGGCGAGTTGTCTCCTGTGACAGCCGCCGCTGTTGTGAATAGCGTGACGGCTCGGACGAAAGTCGTCAAGTGGCGGCACGAGTTGACAAAACGCGAGATCGCCTGTCCCAGAGCAAGATCACTGTGCTGACCTGCCCTACGCTTCGCTCCGGGCTGTTCACGGCCCCTTCGGGCCGCGTTCTTCCGTCCCTCCGCTCCTCCCCCGCTCCACTCAGTCCAGAACGCGGCGGGGCCGTGAACTCCGGGGTCCACGGCCGCGAGAAGGGGCGGAAATAGGCCCTATTTGTCGGTGATCTCCGAGGCCAGCCAGTGGCCGCCGGTCTTCTGCATGCGCAGCACGATCGGGCCCGAGGCCAGGGGTTCGGGCTTGCCGTCCTTGACGGCGGAGATGTTCAGGTTGACCAGCAGTTCGGCGCGGTCGCCGGTGAGCAGGGTGACACCGATCGGGTCGGTCTTGACCTGGGTGTCGGTCTGGGTCTGCTTGATGGTCTCGACGGTGGTGTCGACGAACTTCGCGAAGTCCTTCTGCATCTTCTCGGTGAGGACCGAGTTGACCGAGCCCTTCCACTTGTCGATCTCGGCGGCCTTGTAGCCGTAGAGCGTGGTCAGGGCGTGATCGGCGGCGGCCTTCACCTCGTCGGTGGCCGCGTTGTCGACGTAGGCGAGATTGCCCGAGCCGGAGTTGGGCTTGCTCACCCAGTGATCGACCGCGCCGACGATCGCGAAGGCCAGCAGCAGGGCCGACAGGGCGGCGCACACGGTGGCGATGCCCCAGTCGGGCCAAAACCCGCCGGACCCGCTCGACTTGGAATACTGTTGCGAGGCACGGTTTTTGGCCGGGCCCCGACCACGGATACCGGCCGGGACCCGCCCGCGCGGGGTGGCGCGCGCAGCGGTGCGATCGGAGCGTTCGGTGGTGGACCGAGCGTTCGACCCGGTCGCCTGCTCGGATTCGGTGCCCCGCACGTCCGCGGCGGTGGTTCGCGACGCGGTGCCGCGCTGGGCGGCCGGGCGGCGCGGGGGTGACGCGATTGACGGGTCGTTTCCGGTTGGCCATGGTCACTCCCTCCTAGTTGCCCGGCTTGGGGGCCGATGTCGGCTGCTGGGTGGCACTCGGCTGGCCGGTGCCCAGCGGCACCGGCTCACCCAGGTTCTGGGCTTTCTCGGCCTTCCAGGTGCTGCCGAGCTTGACCATGTCGAGGGTCCACAGCTGGCGGAAGGTGGCGGGCTGGCCGCCGGGCCAGCTGCGGGTGATCTTCAGGACCGCGAACGCCGAGGCGTGGTCGCGTTCACTGTTGAGCGAGGTGAGCGTGATGCCCTCGACCGCGGACTCGATCTTGGTCTTAGAGTCCTGGGCGGTCTTCTTGAGCTGTTCCTGACCGTCTTCCTGCTGCTTGAGCAGGTCGCCCGTCATCGATGACCGAATGTTCGCCAGCGAGCCGTCGATATCGTCGGGATTGATCGACATCAGGTTGACCGCGGCCTGGCGGGCGTCGGTGAGGGCGCTGTCGCGGGCCTGCGCCCGGGACTCGTCCTTGCGGTCGCCGATCCAGAGGAACCCGATCACGCCGGCCGCGACGACCGACACGGCCAGCAGGGCGGCCGCGCCGATGCGGGCGAGTTTGCGGAGGTCAGCGGGTTCGGAGGCCGCAGCGGCCTCGGGGACGACGGCGTCGGCCGGGGATGCGTCCGGGGTCGTTTCGGGAACCGTCACTGCGGGCCCGTCCACGGGCTCGGTCGCCGGCTTCTCGAGGTTCGCCCCCGATTCGCTGTCCTTGTCCTGGCTCACGCCGCCACCATACTTACCTCTCCTGTGCGTCAGTGCTTGGGCGTGACGCCCATGAGGGTGGACAGCTGGGTGGCCACCGGGTTCAGGTTGAGCTTGTCCGGGTCGTACTTGGGCTTGTCGTCCCACGGCTGCGCGACGCTGGGGTCGGCCAGGTCGGCGCGGGCCCCGCCGCGGACGGCGGACTCGCTGCCCTGCGGCACCGTACAGCCGGCCTGGGTGTTGAACGGGAAGTCGTCGCGGCTGTCGTCGAAGTTCGGGTTCTGGGCCTTCATCTGATCCAGAATCCGTTGCGTGCCTTCGTATCCCAGCGTGCAGGCGGGCGGGTTGTTGGTCTCGAGCACCAGGCCGAAGTGGGTGGTGCCGTCACCGGGCGCGGTGGAGGAGCCACCGAGCGGCAGCAGCGGCAGCATCTGCAGGACCGGGCCGAGGGCGTAGAACTTCGGCGAGATGGCCTGCAGCAGCACGCGCAGGTTGGTGAGGTCCTTGGTGAGGGCCGGGCCGCTCTCCTGCAGCAGGCGGTTGATCGCGGAGCCCGCGTCGGTGCCGGTGCCGATCAGGCGGCGGATGTCCGGGTCGCTGGACTTCAGCTGCGCGGTGAGCTTGTCGAGGCCGTCGCTGAACTGCAGGATCGCCGGGGACTGCTCGGCCTGGGTGCCCAGCACGGTGTGCGCGGAGCGGATCAGGGCCAGGGTCTGCTGCAGGTTCTCGCCGCTGGCGGTGGCGGTGAACTTGTTGAGCGAGTCGACCAGGATCTTGAGGTCGTCGCCCTTGCCGTCGAAGGCCTTGCCCAGCTCGGTGATGGTGGTGGACAACGCCTTCAGGTCGGTGGTGCCGGCGAAGGTGTCGACGCTGGTGAGCAGTTCCTCCACGTGGATCGGCAGCTGCGCGCCGGAGATGACCGAGCCGTCCTTCAGGTACGGTCCGCCGTCGCTGGAGGGCATCAGGTCCACGTACTGCTCGCCGATGGCGGAGCGGTCGGCGACCACGGCCTTGGCGTTGGCGGGGACCTTGGGCTTGGAGGAGTTCATCTCCAGGGTGATGAGCACGCCGTCGGGGGTGATGTCGAGGTCGCCGACCCGGCCCACGGGGACGCCGCGGTAGGTGACCTCGGCGCCCTTGGACAGGTTGCCGGTCTCGGTGGCCTGCACCTTCACCTTGTACAGCCCGAAGCCGAGCATGTTGTCCAGCCGCACGTACTTGGCGCCGACGAAGACGACGCCGAGCACGGCGATGATCGCGAAGGCGATCAGCTGATTGCGCACCAGACGAGTCATCGCGGACCACCCACTCCCAGCTGCTCGAGGATCGATCCGAGCGGATCGGTCGGTCCCGGCTGCCCGGTCGGCCGCGCCACGGTGGGCGGCAGGGGCAGCAGCGAGACCGTCGGCCAGCCGCCGCGCGGCCCGTTGCCGTTGTAGTACGGGTTGGTCGGATCCACGTTCACCTGGCGGCCCGAGGGCGGCAGGTACTGCGGATCGCCCTTGCCCACACCGAGATTCGACAGCAGCGTGCCGATCTGCAGGTCCACCGAGAGCCAGGTGTTGACCTGGCCGCCGAAGGCGGACTTGATCGCCTCGTCGGGGAACGGATAGGTGGGGATGAGCGGGAAGGCGGTCACCAGGTCACCGGCCGATGCGCCCAGCGCCTGCAGCGTGGGCCGCAGCGAGGACAGGTCGGTGATCAGGTTTTCCTTGGACTTGTCGAGCACGTCGATCCCGGCCTGACCCACCCGGTCCAGCTGGGTGAGCAGCTGGATCAGTTGCGGCCGTTGCTCATTGAGGATCTTGATGCCGCCGGGCAGCTCGTCGAGGATCTTGGAGATCTGGGTGGTCTGCGTGCTCACCCGGCTGCTCAGCGTGTTGAGGCTGTCCAGCGCGCGGGTGATGTTGCCGACCTGGTCGTCGAGGCCCTTGATCAGGATGTTGGCCTGGTTCAGCAGATCCCGGACCTTGCCCTCGCGACCCGCCAGGGCCTTGTTGAGCTCGGACACGATGGGCTGCAGCTGCGCGACGCCGCCGCCGTTGAGCAGCAGCGACAGCGCGCCGAGCACCTGCTCCACCTCGGTGGCGGTGCGGGTGTTCTCGACGGGGATCTTGGCCCCGTCCTTCAGGCGCGCGGTGTCGGCGTCCTTGGCGGGGGCGGAGAGCTCGATGTACTTCTCGCCCAGCAGGTTGGTCTGCTTGACCTCGGCGCGGGCATTGGCGGGCAGGTCGACGTCATCGTTGACCAGCACCTGCACGCTGGCTTCCCAGGCGTTGTCGGGTGCGATGCGGATCTTGTCGACCCGGCCCACGGCCACGCCATCCACCTTCACGGTGGACTGCGGGACCAGGTCGAGCACGTCGCCGAAGCGGATATCCAGGTGCAGCGGGTGCTTGCCGATGTTGGGGCCGCCGGGCAGCGGAATGCTCTCCGCGCCGCAGCCGGTGGCCAGCAGCGTCACCGCGCCGAGCGAGGTGGCCAGCAGGCCCGCCCGCTTCACGCGAATCCGGTTGGCGCTCATCGCTGTCCACCTTCCTGCTGCGACGGGGGCAGCTGGCCGGACGGATTGCCGGGCACCGAGCCGGGCACCGCGTTGCGCTGTTCGTTCTCGCCGCTGAGGATGCCGAAGGGCAGCACCAGCGACGGCGTCTTCACGCCCGCGGTGAGCTGATCGGTGATCAGCTTGCAGTTGTTCAGGATCGGACCCAGCTGCCGCGAGATGGCCTCGAACTTGGGGTCGCCGGGACGCAGCTTGCCCAGGTCCAGCATCTTGCAGATGACGCCGAACGGGTCCTGCAGGTCGGTGAAGTTGGGGCGCATGTCGAGCGTGCCGGTCTCACCGTTGTGCACGTTGATCAGGTTGCTCAGCGCGGTCGGGATCAGCGGCAGCGCCTTGGCCAGGTCGTCGCGCTGATCGGCGAGGGTCTGGGTGAGCTTGGTCAGCGCGTCCGCGTTGGACTGCACCAGGTCCCGGTTGTCGTCGATGAACCGGGCCACGTCGCCGAGCGCGACCGACAGCAGGCTCAGCGCGTCGCCGAGGGTCTGGCGCTCGTCGGACAGGAACCCGGCCAGCGAGGCCAGCTGGGTGTTGAAGGTCCGCACCTGCGCGTCGTTGTCGGCCAGGGTCTGCACGAAGGTCTGCAGGTTCTTGACCGTGTCGAAGATGTCGGTGCGCGAATCGGAGAGCGCGTGCGCGGCCTTGGACAGCTGGGTGAAGCTGTTGCCCAGCGCCTCACCGTTGCCGGAGAGGTTCTCGGCGCCGGTGCGGGCCAGCTGGTTCAGCGCGCCGTCCTTGTTGGCGCCGGTCGGGCCGAGCGCCTGCGACAGTTCGGTGATGCTCTTGTAGAGCCGGTCCACCTCGACGGGGGTCGCGGTGCGCTCCTTCGGGATGGTGGCGTTGCGCCCCATCTTCGGTCCGCCCTTGTAGGCGGGCGCGAGCTGGATGTAGCGGTCCGAGACCACCGACGGGGTGATCTGGGCGGCCTTGGCGTCGGCGGGGATGTCGTACTTGCGGTCGACCTTCATCACGACCTCGACCACGTCACCCTTGGGCGTCACCGAATCCACATGTCCCACCGGCACACCCAGGACCCGGACGTCCGAGCCCTTGTAGATGCCGATCGACTTGTCGAAATAGGCGGTGATCCTGGTGGTTTCGAGCCGGTCGTAGCTCCACCACGCGACCCCCGCGAGCGCGACCGCCAGGACGGCCACCAGGGCGATGATCTTGCTCTTACGGCTGGTGCCGCTCAACGCGGTCAGCGGATTCTTCGCCACGGGTTACCCTCCCAACTTGCGAATCGGATCGCGGTTGCCCGGAATGTCCGGCAGCGCGGGCGGAATCAGGTTCGTGATGACCGCGTCGAACCAGCGGCCGGTGCCCAGCACATTGGAGTACAGCCCGTAGAAGGGCGCCGCCAGGGTGAGGGTCTTGGACAGGTCGGCCTGGTGACTGTTGAGCAGGTCGATCGTCTTGTTCAGGTTGGTCAGCGCCGGGCCGATCTGCGCCTCGTTGTCCTTGACCAGCGCGGTCAGTTCCGCCGCAACGGTTTTCGCGCCGGTGAGCAACTGGTGGATGGCCTGCTGGCGCACGTTCAGTTCCGCGATCAGCTGGCCGCCGTTGGCCAGCAGCCGCTCGAACTCCTGATTGCGGTCCGCGAGCACCTTGGAGGTGGTCTTGGTGGCGGCGAACAGCTTCTTGAGCTGGTCGTCGCGCTTGGCCAGCGACTCCGAGAGCCGGGCCACGCCGTCGATGGAACCGCGCAGCTGCGGCGGGGTCGCCGAGAAGGCGTCCGACAGCACCTGGAAGCTCTGCGCCAGCTGACCGGTGTTGGTCTCCTCGATGTTCTTCGCGGCGTCGCTGAAGGCGTCGACCACGTCGTAGGGAGACACGGTGCGCGACAGCGGAATCCGGTCGCGCGGGTTCGCGGTGCGGTCGCCCTTCGGGTCGAGCGCCAGGTACTTCTGGCCGAGCAGCGTCTTGATCTGGATGGACGCGGTGGTCTCGTTGCCGATCCAGGCGTCCTGGGTGCGGAAGTCGACCAGCACCTTGTCGCCGTCGAGGCGGACGTCGGAGACCGCGCCCACCTTCACGCCGGCGATACGGACCTCGTTGCCCTTCTTCAGGCCGGCGGCCTCGGAGAACTCGGCGGTGTACTTGGTGCCGGCACCGATCAGCGGCAGCTTGTCCAGGTTGAACGCGGACAAGGTCACCAGCAGCACCAGGAGCAGGCCGAGCCCGCCCATGAATGCCGGACTGCGCTTGCCCATGACAATGCGGTCATCCATCTAGCGGCCTCCCTTCCCGTGGCAGCGCGGCGCCGGATTCGTGTAGACCGGCTGATTCACCGTCGGCATGTTCTGTAGTGCGGGCGGGAAGTTCAGCTGCGGCGCGTCCTTGAGGCCCGGGCCGGCGACGATGTCGATGCCGCACAGATAGAACTGGAACCAGGAGCCGTAGGAGGCGGCGCGGCCCAGCTTCTCCATCTTGATGGGCAGGTTGGTCAGGCCCTCGTCGACCTCGTCCTTGCGGTCGTTGAGCGTGCCGGTGAGCTGGTTCAGGCCCGCGATCGCGCCCTGCAGGTTCGGCCGGACCGGGACCAGCAGGTCGGCGGTGGCCGAGGCCAGGCTGCCCAGCGAGGAGACCGCCGAGCCGATGGTGCCGCGCTCGGCGTTCAGGCCGGAGACCAGCGCCTCGGTGTTCACGATCAACTGGTCGAGCTGGTCGCCGCGCGAATTGATGCTGTCCAGCACCAGATTCAGGTTCTTGATCAGCTCGCCGATCACCGCGTCCTTGTCGGCGATCTTGTTGGTCAGCGAGGCGGTGTTGGCCACCAGGTCCGCGATGGTGCCGGACTCGCCCTGGAAGACCTGGATGATCTCGTAGGACAGCTTGTTCACGTCTTCGGGCGTGAGGGTCTGGAACAGCGGCCGGAACCCGTTGAACAGCTCGGTCAGATTGACCGCGGGCTTGGTGCGCTCCAGCGGGATGGTCCCGCCTTTGTTCAGCTTGCGACCCTGCTCACCGGCGCCCTGGTCGAGCGCGATGTAGCGCTGGCCCACCAGGTTCCGGTACTTGATGGTCGCGGTTGCCGAGGCGGGCAGCCAATCCCGGTCGGTCAGTTCGAATTCCACATTGGCCAGGCGCTTGTCCACGATGGCCACATTGGTCACCTTGCCGACGCGGACACCCGCGACGCGCACCTCGTCACCCTTGTTCAGGGAGGTGACGTCGGTGAAGCGGGCATTGAACTTGGTGCCGCCGCCACCGTAGTTGGCGATGGTCAGCGCCAGCACGCCCGTCAGGAAGACCGTGACGAGAATGAAGGCGATGAGCTTGGTCAGCGTCGGCCCGAGGCCGCGCAACACATCCTTCACTTGACGCTCACCTCACTGCCGCGGAAGGCGGGAGCCGCGATCTTGGTGACCCAGCTGGGCACCTCCTCGGGCGAAACGCCGTGCGCGGCACCGTAGATCGTGCCCAGCGCCTGGGACTCGGCCGGCGAGTACGCGGTGGTCGGCGTCTGGGGCCCGTACACCTTGTACTGCGGCTGCTGCATGCGGCCGATGTTCTGGTCGCCCGGGTTCCGGCTCGGCGGCTGGTAGGAGCCGTCATTGGCGGAACCGTCGGTGTACTGGCCCGGATCGGTGAAGGGCGGGTACATCGGGACACACAGCGGGCCGCGCGAATCGAACCAGCGCGGCTCGTCCTGGTTGGGGACGTAGCGGCCGCGGGGGTTCACGATCGAGACGCTCACCCGGGAGCCCGGCATATCGGTGCCCTTGCCGAAGAGCGTGTCGATGCGCGGCTTGAGCTCCGCGAAACCGGCCAGCGCGCAGCTGTAGCTGGGCGAGTACTTGGCCAGCGCCTCCAGCGCGGGCCGCGAGTCCGCGGCCACGTCGATGATGTTGTCGCGGTTGAGCACCAGGAAGTCGGCGGTGGTCTGGGCGCTCGGGGTGAGCGTCGCCAGCAGGGTGTCGATCTGCGACTTCTTCTGCACCACGGTCGCGTTGGTGGTGCGCAGGTTGTCCAGCGCGGACACCAGCTGCGGCGCGGCATCGGCATAGGTGGTGGCCACGTCGGCCAGGCTCTTCAGATCGTCCTGCAGCGTCGGCATCTCGCCGTTCACCTGGGTGACGATGTCGTCGAGCCGGTCGATGGTCTTGCCCAGTTCCTCGCCCTGACCCTGCAACGCGTTGGACAGCGCGCCCAGCGTGGAGGACAGGTACTGCGGCGGAATCGCCTGCAGCAGCGGCAGGATGTGGTCGAGCAGCTGGCTCACCTCGACGGCATTGCCGGAGGTGTCCTGGTGCAGGGTCGCGCCCGCGGTCAGGTGGCCCTGCGGGCTGTCCGGCCACACCAGGTCGATGTAGCGCTCACCGAAGAGGGTCTTGGGCAGCAGTCGCGCGGTCACGTTGGACGGGATCTTCTCCGCCTTGGACGGATCGATGGCCAGGTCCAGGTGCACGTTCTTGCCGTCGTAGCTGCTCGAGCGCAGCTCGCCGACGGTGACGCCGCGGACCTTCACGTCCGCGTTGCGGGTCAGCGCGTTGCCGACGGTGTCGGTGACCAGGTTGACCCGCACCGTGTCCACGAACTGCTTGTTGTAGATGGCGATGGTGGTCCACAGGAACAGCGCGACCAGGGCGAAGAAGAGCACGCCGAGGGTCCGTTTGCGCAGCGTCTGCCCGCGCTCGGGGTGGCTCATCCGGCCACCCGCACCGTCGTGGTCGTGCCCCAGATCGCCAGGGACAGGAAGAAGTCCAGCACGTTGATCAGCACGATCGCGGCACGCACCGCGCGGCCCACGGCCACGCCGACGCCCGCGGGGCCGCCGGTGGCGTTGTAGCCGTAGTAGCAGTGCACGAGGATGATCACGAAGGCGAAGATCAGCACCTTCACGAACGAATAGAGCACGTCCTCGGGTGGCAGGAACAGGCTGAAGTAGTGGTCGTAGGAGCCACTCGACTGCCCGTTGAAGTAGATGCTGATCAACCGCGAGGCCAGGTAGGTGCCCAGCAGGCCGACCACGTACAGCGGAATCACCGCGAGGAAGCCCGCGATGGCGCGCGTGGTCACCAGGAACGGCACCGACGGCACCGCCATCACCTCGAGCGCGTCGATCTCCTCGGAGATCCGCATGGCGCCCAGCTGGGCGGTGAAACCACAGCCCACTGTCGCCGAAAGTGCCAGTGCCGCAACCAGAGGCGCGAGCTCACGGGTGTTGATGTACCCGGTGAGGAAGCCGGTGAGCACGCCGGAGCCCAGCGCGTCGAGCGCCTTGAAGCCCTGCAGGCCCACCACCACGCCGACCGAGGCCGACATGAAAATGATGACGCCGATGGTGCCGCCGATGACCGCCAGCGCACCCGACCCGAAGGTCACCTCGGCCAGCAGCCGGGTGACCTCCTTGCGGAAGTGCACCATCGTCTTCGGGATGGCGCCGATGGCCCGCGAGTAGAACGACATCTGGTCGCCGGCCCTGTCGACCATGTTGACCGGAGCCATCAGCGCGGGCTTGACCCGGCGCGCCGACCGGGAGAAAACGGTGGAGCGCTGCGAAACGACCATTTAGTCACGCGCCCTTTGCGGGTACGACCTGAAGATAGATCAGGGTGAGGACGAGGTTCAGGAAGAAGAGCACGAGGAACGTGATGACCACCGATTGGTTCACCGCGTCGCCCACGCCCTTCGGTCCCCCCTTGGGATGCAAGCCTTTATAGGCGGCGATCACGCCCGCCACCACGCCGAAGATCAGTGCCTTGATCTCACCGATCACCAGGTCGGGGATCTGCGCGAGGGCGGAGAAGGACGCCAGGTAGGCGCCCGGGGTGCCGCCCTGCAGCCCCACGTTGAAGAAGTAGCCGCCGCAGATGCCGACGACCGAGACCATGCCGTTGAGCAGGAAGGCGACCAGCATCATGCCCAGCACGCGTGGAACCACCAGGCGCTGAATGGGATCGATGCCGAGCACCTCCATGGCGTCGATCTCCTCGCGGATGGTGCGCGAGCCGAGATCGGCGGCCACTGCGGAGCCCGCGGCTCCGGCGATGATCAATGCGGTGACGACCGGCGCGGCCTGCTGGACCGTGGCCAGCACACTGGTCGCACCGGTGAAGTTCTCCGCCCCCAGCTGCTTGATGAGCGAGCCGGTCTGCAAGGCCACCACGGCGCCGAACGGGATTGCCACCAGTGCGGCCGGGAGGATCGAGACACTCGCGATGAACCACGATTGCTCGATGAACTCCCGCCACTGGAAAGGCCGGCGGAACGTCTTCCGGAACACGTCCAAGAACAGTCCGAAAATGTTGCCTGCCTGGGCAAGTCCCGACTCGACCGGGGTGCGCAGTCGCGTCAGGGTGGGGTTCACGCCGCGTATGTTACCCGTTAGTTAGGTTCTGTCGAACCGTGGAGTCGTAGCCACCCTGATACGCGGGCATCACCTGCGTGTCGTCATCGCCGTTCTGCGACATCGACTCCCGGATCGCCTCCTGCGCGGAGGGCGGCAGTGTGTGCATGATCTGCTTGACCCGCTCACGGCGGCGGTGCACGGCGCCACGCACCGGCATGCCGGGGGTGGCCACCATCTGCGGGATGATGCCCTCGATCTCCTCGGCACCACCGGCGTGGTGACCCGAGTCGAACATGGCCTGCTCGCGGGCCATCTGGGCTTCGTCCTTCTCCTCGGACATACCGATGGGGCCCTGCATGCGGCCGTTGAGGAACTGCTTGACCACCGGCTCCTCCGAGGTGAGCAGCACCTCGCGGGGACCGAACATGACCAGGTTGCGGCGGAACAGCATGCCGATGTTGTCCGGCACCGTACGGGCCAGGTTGATGTTGTGCGTGACGATCAGGATCGTCGCGTCGATCTGCGCGTTGATATCGATCAACAGCTGCGAGAGGTACGTGGTGCGAACGGGATCCAGACCGGAGTCCGGCTCGTCGACGAGGATGATCTGCGGGTCCAGCACCAGCGCGCGGGCCAGGCCGGCACGCTTGCGCATACCACCGGAGATCTCGCCGGGCAGCTTGCCTTCGGCGCCGAGCAGACCGGTCAGCTCGAGCTTCTCCATGACGATCTTCTTGATCTCGGATTCGCTCTTCTTGGTGTGCTCGCGCAACGGGAAGGCCGTGTTGTCGAACAGGTTCATCGACCCGAACAGCGCGCCGTCCTGGAAGAGGACGCCGAACAGCTTGCGGATCTCGTAGAGCTCCTTGTTCGAGCAGGTGGTGATGTCGGTGCCATCGATGTAGATCGAGCCCTTCTCCGGACGGAGCAGACCGATCAACGACTTCAGGAAGACGGACTTACCGGTACCCGAAGGGCCGAGCAGAGCGCTTACTTCCCCCGACGGCAGCGTCAGCGAGACGTCCTGCCAAATACGCTGGGATCCGAACGACTTCGTGATGCCTTCGGTCCTGACCTCGACGCCCACGCCAACCTCCACTTTCTCCGACGAGCGCCCTACATGTGGGACGTTCCGCCACAAATATCGCGCGGTGTGGCGCGTCACAGTAGGTCCGGTCACTGTATCGCATATATACCGTCTCGGACACCGGGACCTGACCGGTCGGTAGCAACATTCGTATTGCTATCCCGATCACGCGCCAATCACGGCAGCAGAATACGCGAAAAGGGCGGTCTCCCAAAGGAAACCGCCCTTTTCACAATAGCTACGCCACCGGGGTGTGAACCCCGGCAAAGACACCGTCTTACTTGATGGTGATCTTGGCGCCGGCCTCTTCGAGCTTCGCCTTGGCGGCCTCGGCGGCATCCTTGGCGACCTTCTCCAGGATCGCCTTCGGGGCACCCTCGACCAGGTCCTTGGCTTCCTTCAGGCCCAGGCCGGAGACGATCTCACGCACGACCTTGATGACCTGGATCTTCTTGTCGCCGGCACCCTCGAGGATGACGTCGAACTCGTCCTGCTCCTCGGCGGCCTCGGCGGGGGCAGCGCCACCGGCGACGGCGACGGCGACCGGAGCGGCAGCGGTGACCTCGAACTTGTCCTCGAACGCCTTCACGAACTCGGACAGCTCCAGCAGGGTCATGCCGGCGAAGGTCTCGAGCAGCTCATCAACGTTGGCCATTGATATTTCCTTTCGGTAGTTCCGTCACCGCGCGAACGGCGACGAAGAGGTTTGGGGTAGTGACTTATTCGGCGTCGGCCGGAGCGTCGGCGGCGGGAGCGGCAGCGCCACCCTCCGCGACCTTCTTCTCCTGCAGGGCCGCCAGCAGGCGAGCGACCTGGTTGCCGGGAGCGGCGAACAGGCCGGCAGCCTTGGACAGGTTGCCCTTCATGGCGCCGGCCAGCTTGGCCAGCAGCACCTCGCGCGACTCGAGGTCGGCGATACGCTCGACCTCGGACACGGACAGCGCAGCGCCGTCCATGTAGCCGCCCTTGATGATGAGCGCCTTGTTGTCCTTGGCGAACGCCTTCAGCGCCTTCGCGGCGTCGACCGGCTCACCCGTAATGAAGGTGATGGCGGTCGGACCGACGAACAAGTCATCCAGGCCTTCCACGCCCGCCTCGGCGGCAGCGCGCTTGACCAGGGTGTTCTTGGCGACGGAGTAGGTAGCGTTCGCGCCGAGGGCACGACGCAGCTCAGTGATCTTGCCGACGGACAGACCACGGTATTCCGTGACGACAGTCGCGGTCGACGACTTGAACTGCTCGGTGATCTCCGCAACCGCGGTGACCTTCTCAGGCTTTGCCATACTTCGCCTCCTCTCTGGATGGTCGGTTCTCGTATGAACTACCGAGTTCCGCCGCAGGGGCCGGCGACAAAGCTAACGCCCCGGTCGCAGAGCGAACCCGGGGCGCACAAGAAACAATCGCGATTTCTCGCGGGTTTCCCGACCTCGGCTCTCCCTGCGTGGGCCGCCGGCAATATCGCCGGACCTTCAGCCGCCTGACGGCAGCAACCAACGGTCTTCGGTAGAACGATGTGGGGTGATCACCGGAAGCTCCGGAGAGCATGTCGATGACCGTCGTCCAATATAGCCGACCAGCATCGATACACCAAAACGGGGTCGCGTACCCGCGCTGATCGACGCCAAAAGCCAAGAGCCCGCACGCTATTGCGTGCGGGCCCTTGGTTGCTTTGCGTTGCTACGCAAGCTCCGTGAAGGGGACTCAGTCCTCTTCAGCGAAGTTGCGGGTGCGGTTCGGATCCACCGGGATGCCCGGTCCGGTGTTCGTCGAGAACGTCACCTTCTTGACGTAGCGGCCCTTCGCAGTGGAGGGCTTGACACGCAGGATCTCGTCGAGGGCGGCGCCGTAGTTCTCGGCCAGCTTCTTCTCGTCGAAGGAAGCCTTGCCGATCACGAAGTGCAGGTTGGCCTGCTTGTCGACGCGGAAGTTGATCTTGCCGCCCTTGATGTCGTTGACAGCCTTGGTGACATCGGGGGTGACCGTGCCGGTCTTCGGGTTCGGCATCAGGCCACGCGGGCCCAGCACGCGAGCGATACGACCGACCTTGGCCATCTGGTCCGGGGTGGCGATCGCGGCGTCGAAGTCCAGCCAACCGCCCTGGATGCGCTCGATCAGGTCCTCGGCGCCCACGGCGTCGGCACCGGCGGCCTCGGCCTCGGCGGCCTTGTCGCCGACGGCGAACACGATGACGCGGGCGGTCTTACCGGTGCCGTGCGGCAGGTTGACGGTGCCACGGACCATCTGGTCGGCCTTGCGGGGATCGACGCCCAGACGGACGGCGACCTCGACGGTCGCGTCGGTCTTGGTGGTCGCGGTCTCCTTCGCCAGGCGCGCGGCGGCCAGCGGAGCGTAGAGCGAGTCGCGGTCGACCTTGGCGGCCGCCTCGAGATAAGCCTTGCTGCGTTTTGCCATAATTCTCTGTCCTTGTCTAAGTCAGAAGTGGTGCGGGACTGGCCGTCCCTCCCACATGAGCTCGAAAGCTCTACTCCGCGACGGTGATACCCATCGAGCGGGCGGTGCCGGCGATGATCTTCGCCGCGGCGTCGATGTCGTTGGCGTTGAGGTCTTCCTGCTTGGTCTTGGCGATCTCACGGACCTGGTCCATGGTGATCTGCGCGACCTTCAGGCGGTGCGGCTCGGCGGAACCCTTCTGGATCCCGGCGGCCTTCAGCAGCAGACGCGCGGCGGGCGGCGTCTTCAGCTTGAAGTCGAACGAGCGGTCTTCGTAGACCGTGATCTCGACCGGGATGACGTTGCCACGCTGCGACTCGGTCGCCGCGTTGTACGCCTTGCAGAACTCCATGATGTTGACGCCGTGCTGGCCCAGCGCGGGACCGACCGGCGGGGCCGGGTTAGCGGCACCAGCCTGGATCTGGAGCTTGATAAGCCCAGAGACCTTCTTCTTCTTCGGGGGCATCTTTCTTCCTTGGTTAGGTTCCTTACGGATTACCCGTAAGCCTTTTCCGGGACTTGCGCCCTGGGGACTGTCAAGGTTCAGCCCAAGGCACAACCCGGCAAGTCTACGTGAACGCAAAAAAGGCGGTGACACCGGGTGAAACCCGGGCCACCGCCTCTTTACGCTTAAATCTTGGCGACCTGCGTGAACGCCAGCTCGACCGGAGTCTCGCGGCCGAAGATCGAGACCAGCACCTTGAGCTTCTGCTGCTCGGCGTTGACCTCGGAGATGCTGGCCGGCAGGGTCGCGAACGGGCCGTCCATGACGGTGACCGACTCGCCGACCTCGAAGTCGACCTCGATGATGGGCTTCGCGACGTGGCTGTCGCCACCGGTCGACGCGGCGGCGGCAGCGGCGGGCGCGGCGGTCTTCTTCTGCTGCGCGGCCGGGACCAGGAACTTCACCACATCGGGGATGGTCAGCGCCGAAGGCCGCGAGGTGGCGCCGACGAAACCGGTGACACCGGGCGTGTTGCGCACCGCGCCCCACGACTCGTCGTTCAGCTCCATGCGGACCAGGATGTAACCCGGCAGCACCTTGCGGTTGACGTTCTTCTTCTGGCCGTTCTTGATCTCGGTGACCTCTTCGGTCGGAACCTCGACCTGGAAGATGTAGTCCTCGAGACCGAGGTTCTGCACGCGGGTCTCGAGATTGGTCTTCACCTTGTTCTCGTAACCGGCGTAAGAGTGGATGACATACCAGTCGCCGGGCGCACGACGCAGCGCGGCGGTCATCTCGGCGACGGGGTCGGCGGGCTCGTCGGAGAGCTCGGCGGCCGGGCGCGCGGGCTCGGCTTCCTCGGCGTCCGCTGCGAACTCGTCGGCGGCGGCGTCGGCGAAGCCCTCAGCGTCGTCCTCGACGTCCGCGGTGGTCTCTTCGATCACCACGTCATCCACCGGGAATTCCTCGGTTGTGCCGTTCTCCGGGGTGCTCACTGGGGCACTCGCTTCCTTAGTCGTCACGTAATCCTCTGCGCGCCGGGGCAACAAACAGCCCGGCGGATGGTCCCGCTCCCCGCCTCTGCCCGGGGCCGGTCACCGGCCGCGACGGTCAGACGCGGTCATCGTGCCGCCTAGCCGAAAAGCCAGTTGACACCCTTGATGAACGCCAGATCCAACCCGCTGATGTACGAGATGATGAAAATCACGAACACCAGGACAACGCTCGTATAGGTGACCATCTGCTTGCGGTTGGGCCAGATGACCTTGCGAAGTTCCGCGATGACTTCCTTGAGGAACTTCATCAGGCGCTTGAACGGATTGCCCGTACCGCTCTGCCCGGCCTTCTTGCCTTTGCCGGACTGCTTCGTGGTTGCCTTGGCCGAATCCGACGGTCGTTCGATCGTCGCGACGGCGCTGGACGACGCGGCGCGTGTGCGCCGGGCGGACCGCTTGCCGCTCGGCCGAGCCACCGCGGCGGTGTCATCGCCATCTTCGTGGCGAGTGTCCCGCTCGTCGCTCACGTCGATCCTCTCTAAGTCGGCATCCAGGGCAGGGGCGACAGGACTTGAACCTGCAACCTGCGGTTTTGGAGACCGCTGCTCTGCCAGTTGAGCTACGCCCCTTCGGCTGGACGGGGTTGATTCCAGCCACTGATCTGTTCAGTTGTACTACGGCATTGCACACCGGGGCTTTTCATACAACACGCGCCGCTCCTCGGAGCAGCGCGCATCGGCTGGTGACCCCAGATTTTCGAGTGTACGTTACCCCGCGCGGCGATCGCCAATCGGGGTGTCGCGGCGGACCCTGCGGTTTCGCCGCGTACCTCGGGAAGTTGGTCAGGCGAGCTGGACGGTCGCGGTGGCGCGGCCGAAGATCTTGCGGCCCTCCGACTTCGCCACGATGGCGACCACGGCGGTGCGGGTCTCGGGGTCCACCGACTTGACCTTGCCGGTGTACTCGACCGCCGCGGGGTGGTCGATCGGGACGTACACGGGGCTGGTGAAACGGACGTTGTACTCCTTGACCGCGCCCGGGTCGCCCAGCCAGGAGGTGACGAAGCCGCCGCCCAGGCCCATCGTCAGCATGCCGTGCGCGACAACGTTTTCCAGGCCGACCAGCTTCACGACCTCGTCGCTCCAGTGGATCGGGTTGGCATCGCCGGAGACGCCGGCGTAGTTCACCAGGTCGCCGCGGGTGAGCAGCACGGTGCGCGCGGGCAATTCGTCGCCGGCGGCGATGTCCTCGAAGCGACGGGTGTGCGGGCCCGCCACCACGACGCTGGTCGGGACCGCCGACACGGACTGGTCGGGGGTGTCGATCTCGACGGGCTGACCGGCGTCGACGGCGTCCGGGCCGACTCCGTGCATGAGCACATTGCGCACGGCGTCACCGATATTGGGATCGATGTCACCGCCGCTGCGGCCGATCAGGGTGGTGTAGGTGGTGAGCACCAGCTCGTCGTTCTCGGCCAGCACGTCGTTGCGGGTGACGATGATGTCGCCGCCGAAGGCCTGGCGGAACGAGTGCAGGTAGACGACGCAGGACAGCTTGTCGCCGGCCCGGATCGGGCGGTGGAACTCCAGGATCTGGTCGGTCTGCATGATCTGGCTCAGGTCGTAGCCGGTGACGATCTGCTCGAACAGCTTGCGCTGGGCCAGGATTCCGACGAGGGAGATGAAGGTGAGCGGGGCGACCAGGGCGTCGTGGCCGTGGCTGCGGGCGATGTCCTCGTCCCAGTGCACCGGGTGGTAGTCCTGCACGGCGCGGGCGTACTCACGCACCTTCTCGCGGCCGACCTCGTAGTAATCCTCGACACGGTAGTGATGGCCGACCATGGCGGCGGCGTGCGCGGCGGGGTCGAAAACCTCGCTGGAATCGACCATGTCGGCCTCGATGTCGATATCGGTGTTGATCGTCACGGCAGGAAGTCCCTATCTGATCCCGGTAAAGGGAACGGGCAAGACGCTGAACCACCGCTATATACGCCAAGTGCCGGACCGGGGCCACAGTCCCTTTCTAAGAGACGAGATGACTTACCGATCCGGCACTCTGTCCACGCGGTTGATTCGCGCGGGGTTAAGTTAGCGAGACTCGCGATGCGCCCGGTGGGTACCGCAGTTCGGGCAGAACTTCTTCAGCTCGAGACGGTCCGGGTCGTTACGCCGATTCTTCTTGGTGATGTAGTTGCGGTGCTTGCACTGCTCGCAGGCCAAGGTGATCTTTGGCCGGATATCAGTGGACTTCGCGGCCACGATTGCCTTCTTTCCGGTCAGCCTGATTGGGATATCAGTATGTAGCGATGGCCGGACTTGAACCGGCGACACAACGATTATGAGTCGTTTGCTCTACCGACTGAGCTACACCGCCATCTGGTGTCGGTACTTGACGGCGGGACGGGTCGGTCACCACCGGCAATCCGGCGAGCCCCCTAACGGAATCGAACCGTTGACCTTTTCCTTACCATGGAAACGCTCTGCCGACTGAGCTAAGGGGGCGTGTCTGTCTTGCTCCGGTCTCGGCCGGGGCGCTGACGACTTGAACGAGATTACACACATCCCGCCCGACTATCCAAACCGGCTGGTCACCGCCGGTTTCCAGCCACCGGCAGACACTCGCCGGGAGCTACCCGCTCGACCCGGCCACGCAGCCTTGCACCCCCGCGAAACCAGAAGAGCCCCGCAGACTCTCGTCTGCGGGGCTCGTCGTGGTGGCGGATGAAGGATTTGAACCTCCGAAGCATTACGCGGCTGATTTACAGTCAGCTCCCTTTGGCCGCTCGGGCAATCCGCCAGGGTGCGCCTTGCAGCGCTCCAGCAGAATACAACGAACCCACGCCCGGAATGCAAACCGGCTGGATACAGGCATGCCGGAGCGGCTAGCGTCGGCGGGGAACATCCCGGAATATCCGATCTCGGACAGGAGAAGAGTGTGGCGGATTCGTCGTTCGATGTGGTCAGCAAGATCGATCGCCAGGAGGTGGACAACGCCCTGAACCAGGCTGCCAAGGAGCTGGGCCAGCGCTACGACTTCCGTGGCACCGGCGCGAGCATCGAATGGTCCGGCGAGGAGAAGATCGTCCTCAGCGCCGAGTCCGAGGACCGCGTCAAGGCGGCACTGGACGTGTTCAAGGAGAAGCTGATTCGCCGCGACATCTCGCTCAAGGCGTTCGACGCCGGCGATCCGCAGGCCTCCGGCAAGGTGTACAAGATCACAGGAACCCTGGTCGAGGGCATCAGCACCGAGCACGCGAAGAAGATCGCCAAGAAGATCCGCGACGAGGGCCCCAAGAGCGTCAAGGCGCAGATCCAGGGCGAGGAGCTGCGGGTCAGCAGCAAGAACCGCGACGACCTGCAGGCCGTCATCGCACTGCTCAAGGGCGGCGACTTCGAGATCGCCCTGCAGTTCGTGAACTACCGCTAGCTAGTAGTTCCGGTTCCCACCGGCCATCTCCTCGAGGCGGGCGATACGGTCCGCCATCGGGGGGTGGGTGGAGAACCAGCGGGCCATCTTGTCGCCGGCCCGGAAGGGGTTGGCGATCATCAGGTGCGACTGGGCGGTCAGCTGCGGCTCGGGGGGCAGCGGGGCGGCCTGGGTGCCACGCTCCAGCTTGCGCAGGGCCGAGGCGAGGGCCAGGGGGTCGCCGGTGAGTTCCGCGCCGTCCTGGTCGGCCTGGTACTCACGCGACCGCGAGACGGCCAGTTTGATGAGCGAGGCGGCGAGCGGTCCCAGCAGCGAAACCAGCAGCATCGCAATGACATTCGGGCCTTCGCCATTGCGGTTGCCGCCGCCGAAGGCGCCCGCGAAGAAGGCCAGGTTCGCCAGACCCGAGATGACCGAGGCCAGCGCGCCGGCGACCGACGAGATCAGGATGTCGCGGTTGTAGACGTGGGACAGCTCGTGACCCAGCACCGCGCGCAGTTCCCGCTCGTCGAGGATCTGCAGGATGCCGGTGGTGCAGCAGACCGCGGCATTGCGCGGATTACGGCCGGTGGCAAAGGCATTGGGCGCGTTGGTGGGGCTGATGTAGAGCCGCGGCATGGGCTGGCGGGCGGCCGTGGCCAGTTCGCGCACGATGCGGTACATGGCGGGCGCTTCCAGCTCCGTCACCGGCTGCGCGTGCATGGCCTTCAACGCGAGCTTGTCGCTGTTGAAGTAGGCGTAGGCGTTCATGCCCACGGCCAGCACGATCGACAGGATCAGGATCGTGGGGCTGCGGAACAGCGCCCCCACGAACACGATCAAGGCCGACATCCCGACGAGCAGACCGAACGTCTTCAACCCGTTCGCATACCCGTGGCTGTGCATATTTGCCCTCCGCTTCGCTCCGGGCGGGTTCGCGGCCCTGGAGGTCTCGTTCTTCCCTCCCTCCGCTCCTCCGCTTCGCTCCCCCGCTCCGCTCAGTCCAGAACGAGACGGGCCGCGAACCACCAGGTCGTTACATCAGGTCAACGATAAAGCTCGCCGAGCGGTTCCCCCGGGACCGTCAGCCGACGCGTTCGATGGTGTAGCGGACCAGCTGTTCGAGGGCGTCGTTGGCCGGGCCGCCGGGCAGCGCGGAGAGTTCGGCGTGCGCGATGTCGGCGTAGCCGTGCAGCTTCTCCTTGGCCAGCACCAGGCCGCGCGAGCGGGACAGCAGGTACAGGGCCTCGTCGACGGCGGCGTCGGTCTGCGGCGGGGTGGCCAGCAGCTTGCGCAGCCGGTCGCCCTCGGAACCCTCCTCGCGCAGGGCGTAGAGGACCGGCAGGGTGTGCACGCCCTCGCGCAGGTCGGTGCCCGGGGTCTTGCCGGACTGCTCGGACGCCGAGGAGATGTCGATGATGTCGTCGGCGATCTGGAAGGCGGTGCCCACGGCGTCGCCGAGGCGGGCCAGCCGCTCCACGTGGTCGAGGCCGGCGCCGGAGAAGGTGCCGCCGAAGCGGCCGGCGGCCGCGATCAGCGAGCCGGTCTTCTCCCACACCACGCGCAGGTAGTGCTCGACCGGGTCCTGGGACTGCCGGGCGCCGATGGTTTCCCGCATCTGGCCGGTGACCAGTTCGGCGAAGGTCTCGGCGATGATCCGGACCGCGTCGGGTCCGAGCGTGGACACCAGGCGGGAGGCGTGCGCGAACAGGTAGTCGCCCGCCAGGATGGCGACGCTGTTGCCCCAGCGGGAGTTCACGCTGGGCGCCCCGCGCCGCATGGACGCCTCGTCCATGACGTCGTCGTGGTACAGGGTGGCCAGGTGCACGAGCTCCACCACGGTGCCGGCAACGACCAGGTCGGGGCTGGTCGGGTCGGGTCCGAGCTGACCGGTGAGGATGGTGAACAGCGGGCGGAAGCGCTTGCCGCCGGCCTTGGCCAGGTGCAGCGCCGCTTCCTGCAGGAACTCCTCGCCGTCGGACAGCTCGGTGATGAGCAGGTCCTCGACTTCGATCAGGCCCTTGCGCACTGTGGCGGCGAGCTCGGGATCACCGAGATCCACCCCCGCGACCACGGTGCTCTCATCGCTCACAGCTGATGCGCTCATTTCTTCTCCCAGTGCCGCGTCCGACCCCACGCCAAAGAACCTAGCGTGTGCGTCGATAACCCCCTATGGACACCACCGTAGTGCGACCAACGAAACAGCCGCCACGCGAATCGAAACGCCTGTGATGTAGCGCGGGGTGAATAGGCACACGCGGTGATGTGCTGCGAGTATTGGTCGCATGGGTTCACCGGAAGTCGCGCCCGAGCAGGGGAAATCGTCGGATGTTCTGCCGGCACACGCCGATATTTTGGTCGTCGGGGCTGGTCCGGCGGGCTCCGCGGCGGCCGCGTGGGCGGCCCGGGCGGGCCGTGACGTACTGCTGACCGACTCCGCGCTGTTCCCGCGAGACAAGACCTGCGGCGACGGACTGACCCCGCGGGCCACCGCCGAACTCGAGCATCTGGGGCTCGGCGACTGGGTGCGGGCGCACACGGTCAATCGCGGGCTGCGGATGGCCGGATTCGGGCGCGAGGCCCTGCTGCCCTGGCCCGAAGGGTCCTTCCCCAGCTACGGAAGTGCTGTTCCGCGAACCGAACTCGACGACAAACTGCGCGAGACCGCGGTGAAGTCGGGGGCCCGGATGGTGGACGGCGCCAAGGTGGTGGAGGTGGCCCGCGAGGGTGACCGGGTGACCGGGGTGACGATCAAGACCGACGCCGACCTGCGGGCGGTGTCGTGCCGGATGCTGATCGTGGCCGACGGCGTGCGCTCCCCCGTCGGGAAGATGGTGGGCCGGACCTGGCATCGGCAGTACGCGTACGGGACGGCGGCGCGGGCGTACATCAAGTCCGAGCGCAGTGCCGACGAGTGGATCACCTCACATCTGGAATTGCGTGATGCGCAGAACGAATTGATTCCCGGCTACGGCTGGGTGTTCCCGCTCGGCAATGGCGAGGTGAATATCGGGGTCGGTTCGCTGGCCACCGAAAAGCGGCCCTCGCATATCGCGTTGAAACCGCTGTTGCAGCACTACGTTTCCCAGCGCCGCGCGGAATGGGGTTTCGAGGGCGAGGCGCGGGCGGTGGCGTCGGCGCTGCTGCCGATGGGCGGCGCGGTCTCGAATCTGGCGGGCCGCAACTGGGCGCTGGTCGGTGACGCCGCGGGCTGCGTGAACCCGCTCAACGGCGAGGGCATCGACTACGGCCTGGAGGGCGGGCACATGCTGGCCGGCCTGCTGGACCAGCCCGATCTCACCCACAGCTGGCCGGAGCTGCTGCGGGAACGCTACGGCCGCACCTATTCGGTGGCGCGGCGGCTGGCGGCGCTGGCCACCCATCCGCGCACGGTGCCGCTGGGCGGGCCGCCGCTGATGCGGTCGAAGCTGTTGCAGCGCACCGCGGTCCGGGTGATGGGCAATCTGGTCACCGACGAGGATCTGGATCTGACCGCCCGGCTGTGGCGGGGTGCGGGCCGGGCCTCGATGCGGGCCGACAAGATCCAGCCGTTCGCATGACCGAGCGGCCGGTTCCCGAGGAGCTACTGCCGCATCTGCGGCGAGCGCGGGATCTGGCCGACCGGAATTACGCGGAACCGCTGGATCTGGGCGCGCTGGCGGCGGCCGCGGGGGTGTCGAAGTACCACTTCCTGCGGTGTTTCGCCGCCACCTACGGCAAGACGCCCGCCCTGTATCTGGCCGAGCGCCGCATCGAGCGGGCGCAGGATCTGTTGCGCGCCACCAATGTCACGGTGACCGAGGCCTGCATGCTGGTCGGCTACAGCAGTCTGGGCTCGTTCAGCCGTAAGTTCACCGACCTGGTCGGGATGTCGCCCTCGGAGTATCAAGCGAAATTCGCGGCCGAGGGCGCACCCCATATCCCGGGTTGCTACGTCTTCATGCACGGTCTCTCGGATCGGAAACCGCCTGGCTAGCAGCTACTTCGGTGGCAGCACGTGGATGCCGGTCTTGTCGGTGGACAGGGCCAGCGAGCTGATGTACTGGATCTCGCCCTCGGGTCCGGGAACCGCGGAGGCGATCATGTCGGGGCGCTCGAACTCCATGCCGGTGACCGCGCAGGTGAGGGTCTCCCCCGACGGGTTGCCGTGCTCGTCGAACATGTCCAGTTCGATGCCGTCGTGGTCGCGGCGCAGGTAGTACTTGCCCTTGGTGAGGACGGCGGTCGCCGGGGTGGCCAGGAACGAGACCACCACGGCCACGATGGGCGAGTACGGCTTCAGGGTGTCACCGAAGAGGCCGAAGAAGGTCATGATCGACAGCACCGCCGACAGGCCGAAACCGACCAGGCCGACCGGGTTGAAGTCGTAGAGCATGCCGCGCCGGAACTCCGGCTCCTTGGGCGAGAGCTTCAGCACGTACTTGTTGACCGCGATATCGGTTGCGACGGTGACGATCCAGGCGATGCCGCAGTTGGCGTAGAAGCCGAGGATGTTGTTGAGGAAGTCGAACATGTTGGCTTCCATCAGGATCAGCGCGATGGCCAGGTTCAGGCCCAGGAACACCAGCCGGCCCGGGTAGGTCTTGGTGACGCGGGTGAAGGAGTTGGTCCACGCCAGCGAACCCGAATACGCGTTGGTCACATTGATTTTGATCTGGCTGATGACCACGAGCGCCACGGCCAGGGTCATGGCCAGCCAGGCCGGCATCATGTCGCGGTAGATCTCCAGGAACTGGTGCACCGGCTGGTTGGCGATGTCCTGCGCGCCGGGCAGGCTCGCGATCAGGTAGACCGCCAGGAACAGGCCGACGACCTGCTTGATCGCGCCGAACAGCACCCAGCCGGGTCCGGCCAGCAGCATCCAGCCCCACCAGCGGCGGGCGTTGTCCGGGGTGCGGGGCGGCATGAAGCGCAGGTAGTCGATCTGTTCGGCGATCTGGGCGATGAGCGAGAGGCAGACGCCGGCGGCGAGCAGCGCGCCCGACAAGCTGACGCCCTTGCCGTCCTGGCCGCCGTAGGACAGGAAGGTGCCGACCGAGTCGGGGTGGCGCACCAGCAGGAAGCCGAACGGCAGCACCATCAGCACCAGCCACAGCGGGGTGGTCCACACCTGCAGTTTGGCCAGGGTGTTCATGCCGTAGATGACCAGCGGGAAGATCATCACCGTGGACACCAGGTAGCCGAGCGGAAGTGGCACGTGCAGGCCGAGTTTCAGGCCCTGCGCCATGATCGAGCCCTCGAGCGCGAAGAAAATGAAGGTGAAGGAGGCGAACACGATGTTCGTCACCACCGACCCGTAGTACCCGAAGCCGCTGCCGCGGGTGATCAGGTCCAGGTCGATGTTGTAGCGCGCGGCGTAGTAGGCCAGCGGGAAGCCGGTCAGCATGACCACGACGGCGAAGATGCCGATGCCCAGCAGCGCGTTGCCGGTGCCGTTGGCGATGCCGATGTTCGCGCCGATGGAGAAGTCGGCCAGGTAGGCGATGCCGCCGAGGGCCGAGACGCCGACCACCGCCGGACTCCACTTGCGGTAGCTGCGGGGCGCGAACCGCAGCGTGTAATCCTCCAGCGTCTCCTTGGACGCGGCGACCGCGTTGGCCGTCGGGGCTTCTACTTGAACCACCGGCACTCCTCGTTCGGGCTCGTCGCGAGCTGTTTTCCGATTCGAGAGTGGTCAGTGAATGTTGATCATGGCTTTCCGAGCCATTGCGCGTCTGTTACGTCAGCCTCACCGAGGTTCCGAGCGTGTGAACTCAGCTATCCGGGCGTGAATCGAGCAATTTCGGAGAAGCTCGCGGCGGGTCGGCGTCCCTAGCCTGAAAGACATGACGACCATCACCAATGTCTCGCTCGTGACCGTCTACGTGACGGACCAGTCGGCCGCCAAGGCCTGGTACATCGACAAGCTGGGTTTCGTGGAGGGCAGCGATGTCACCATGGGCGACAACGGCTTCCGGTGGGTGACCGTGGCGCATCCGGATCATCCGGAGCTGGAGGTCACGCTGATGATTCCCGGGCCCCCGCTGGACGACAACCTGGCCGAGGCCATCCGCCGGTCCATGGCCAACGGCACGCACGGGTCGCTGGGGCTGCGAACCGACAACTGCCAGAAGACTTTCGACGAGCTCACCGCCAAGGGCGTGGAGTTCGTGCAGCCGCCGTCGGAGCGGCCCTACGGCGTGGAGGCCATCATCCGCGACAACTCCGGCAACTGGCTGGTGCTGACCGAGCCGCGCGAATTCCGGCCCTGACCAACGGCTCCGCCGACCCGAGCGTGGATGCGGGACCACCCCCACATCCACGCTCCCGGGATCAGGCGTTCTGTGCGGCGAACCAGGATTCGACGGACTTGCGTTCGCTGTTCATGACCTTCTTGAGCAGGTTCTCGACCAGCGGTTCGATGGCCCCGCCGACCAGCGGGACCTTCACGTCGACGGTGCCGGTGGCCTCGATCTCGGAACCTTTGGCGGTGGGCCGCAATTCGAACGCGCCCGCCATCTCGGTGGTGATGCCGCCGGAGCGGCCGTTGAAGCTGCCCTGCGCGACGCCGTCGGCCAGCGGGCCCCAGACGTCGGTGCGCTCGAGCATGAGATCGCTCTTGAGGACCTTCTTGACGATGCCGGGAATCTGGTCCTCGGGGGCCTTCTCGGTCATCTGGATCTGGATGGTGCCGGGCCCGTCCGGGTGGGTGAGCTCCAGCGTGGCGGTGCTCGCCTCGGCGAAGCGGGACTGCCACATCTCGTCATTGGTGAGTGCCCGGTGAAGCTCTTCGACCGGGATGCTGTACTGCACGGTGAAGCTGAATTTTCGGGACATGGCGAAGACCGTAGCCCAGCGATGGAATAGCCTGCTGAAGTGTCGGAAACTAGCCAGTCTCCCAGGACTGAACAGCGGCAGGCGGTTCGGTGGCGGCGGGCTCGGCTCGGGATCGTCATCACGGCCGCCTCGGTCAGCTTCCTGGCCGTGCTGCTGGTGCTCGCGGCCTGGCGCGACGACCATCTCATCAATGCCGATCGGGGCGTGACCAGCGCGGAAGTGCTGTCGGCCGGCACCCTGCGGTCCGCGGTCATCTTCGTCACGCCCGACGGCGAGACCCACAATCCGAAGACCGGCGTGCTGTACCCGACCAAATTGACCGTCGGCGAACGCATCAACGTCGAATACCGGCGCAGCGATCCCGATCTGGTGCGTGTGGCGGGTCGCGATGCGCGTGTCGCCATCATTCCCGCGCTGTCGGTCATCGTGGTCTCCTGGGCCATCGCCATCCCCGCGCTCTGGCTCTGCGGCTCGCCACCGACGCGGTGGCTCGGCGCACTACGGACCCGCGTGCGAACTAGGCTCCGACGATAGGCAGTCCCGGCCATTCACCCGAAGGTTCGCGGCCCGTCTCGTTCTGGACTGAGTGGAGCGGGGGAGCGAAGCGGAGGAGCGGAGGGAGGGAAGAACGAGACCTCCAGGGCCGCGAACCCGCCCGGAGCGAAGCGGAGGGCAAAATAAACACCGTGGCGAAAATCAGGCAGCGGGAGTCGTTTCGGGCCCAGCTGGACAAGCAGCCGAATGAAGTCGCGTCCATGTTCGACGGGGTGGCCAAGCGGTACGACATCACCAACACGGTGATGACCGGCGGCATCGACCGCTACTGGCGGTCGGTGACGCGCAAGTCGCTGGCGCTGCGTCCCGGTGAGCGGGTGCTCGATCTGGCGGCCGGAACCGGTGTTTCGACGGTGGAGCTGGCCAAATCGGGGGCCTGGTGCCTGGCCGCCGACTTCTCCCAGGGCATGCTCTCGGCCGGACGCTGGCGGAACGTGCCGATGGTGGCGGGCGACGCCATGGCCCTGCCCTTCGCCGACGACTCCTTCGACGCGGTGACCATCTCCTACGGTCTGCGCAATGTGTCCGACCCGGACCTGGCGCTACGCGAGATGCTGCGGGTCACCAAGCCCGGTGGCCGGCTGGTGGTGGCCGAGTTCTCCACCCCGACCTTCGCGCCGTTCCGGACCGTGTACATGGAGTACCTGATGAAGGCGCTGCCGAAGCTGGCCACCACGGTCAGCTCCAATCCGGACGCCTACGTCTACCTGGCCGAGTCCATCCGGGCCTGGCCGAACCAGCCGCAGCTGGCCATGCGGATCGCCGACGCGGGCTGGTCCTCGGTGCGGTGGCGCAATCTCACCGGCGGCATCGTGGCCCTGCACCGCGGCTACAAGCTGGGCTGATACCCCGGTTCCGGCCTGTGGCATTGCTCACGGCGGCGGGCCGACCTGCACCTCACAGCCGCGAAAAACGGCTGTGAGGTGGATCGTCATCTGCCGATAACGTTTGGTAAATCCCCCGCAACTCGGGGTGGCTTAACTCGGAAGCATGCCCGAGCAGCCCATTCCCCCGACGAGCACCCGGACCGCGTGCTCGTACTGCGGGGTGGGCTGCGGCATCACCGTCGAAACCACGACCGGCCCGCTCGGCCTGCCGGTGATCACCAAGGTCAAGGGCGACAAGGAGCACCCGGTCAATGCCGGGCGACTGTGCACCAAGGGCAATACGCACGCCGAGTTGATGGCCGCGCCCGGTCGCATGGAGACCGCCTACCGCCGCCCCGAACGCGGTCAGCCGCCCGTGCCGATGCCGGTCGACGAGGCGATTCACGAAGCCGCCCAACAACTTCGCGTGATCCTCGACACGGACGGACCGGATGCCATCGCGCTCTACGTGTCCGGCCAGCTGTCGCTCGAAGCCCAGTACCTGGCCACCAAACTCGCCAAGGGCCACCTGCGCACCGTGCACATGGAGGCCAATTCGCGGCTGTGCATGGCCAGCGCGGCCAGCGGCTACAAGCTGTCGCTGGGCTCGGACGGGCCGCCCGGCTCCTACGACGACCTCGACCACGCCGACCTGTTCTTCGTCATCGGCGCCAATATGGCCGACTGCCACCCGATCCTGTTCCTGCGCATGGCCGATCGGCTCAAGGCGGGCGCGAAACTCATCCTGGTGGACCCGCGGCGCACCGACACCGCGGCCCGCGCCGATCTGTTCCTGCAGATCAAGCCCGGCACCGACCTGGCACTGCTGAACGGGCTGCTGCACCTGCTGATCGAGAACGGCGACATCGACGCCGACTTCATCGCCGAGCACACCGAGGGCTTCGACGGGCTGCCCGAATTCCTGGCCGCCTACACCCCGGAACTGGTCGCCAAGGTGACCGGCCTCGCCGAGGCCGACATCCGCACCGCCGCCGCCTGGATCGGCGCGGCCGGCGAATGGATGTCGCTGTGGACCATGGGCATCAACCAGTCCACGCACGGCACTTGGGCCGCCAACGCCATCATCAACCTGCACCTGGCCACCGGGGCCATCTGCCGCACCGGCAGCGGGCCGTTCTCGCTCACCGGGCAGCCCAACGCCATGGGCGGGCGCGACATGGGTTACATGGGACCGGGACTGCCGGGACAGCGCAGCGTGCTCTCCGACGGCGACCGAGCCTTCGTGGAAGCCGAATGGGGCCTGGCACCCGGTACCATTCGCGCCGAGGCCGGGCCCGGATCCATCGAGATGTTCCGCGGCCTCGCCGACGGGCGCATCAAGGCCTGCTGGATCCTGTGCAGCAATCCCGTTGCCTCCATGGCCAATCGGCGCACCGTGATCGCCGGGCTGGAAGCCGCGGACCTGGTGATCGCGCAGGACGTGTACACCGACACCGCCACCAACGCCTACGCCGACCTGCTGCTCCCCGCCACCCTGTGGGCCGAGGCCGACGGGGTGCAGGTGAATTCCGAACGCAACCTGACCCTGCTGCAACGCTCGGTGGAGCCGGTCGGCGACGCACGACCGGACTGGCAGCTGATCGCGCAAATGGCGACGGCACTCGGATTCCCGGGCTTCGACTACGGCTCCAGCGCCGAGATCTTCGACGAGATCCGCCGCTTCGCCAACCCGGCCACCGGCTACGACCTGCGCGGCATCGACTACGACGGACTGCGGGCCGGGCCCGCGCAGTGGCCGTGCCCCGATCCGGCGCAGCGGCGCAACCCGATCCGCTACCGCAACGACGGCGTCAGCCAGACGCTGTTCACCGATGCGGACGGCCACACCCCGCGCCTGGCTTTCGCCACCCCGAGCCGCAAGGCCGTGTTCTGGGCGCGCCCGCATCTGCTGCCCGACGAGATGCCCGACGACGACCACCCGTTCGTCCTCAATACCGGTCGCCTGCAACACCAGTGGCACACCATGACCAAGACCGGGAAGGTGGCGAAACTGAACAAGCTCAACGGCAAGCCGTTCCTGGAGATCCACCCCGACGACGCCGCCCGGCTCCAGGTGCGCGACGGCGACCAGCTCGAGATCGCCTCCCGCCGCGGCCGCGCCGTGCTGCCCGCACAGCTCAGCGACCGGGTGCTGCCCGGCAACTGCTTCGCGCCCTTCCACTGGAACGACGAACAGGGCGAATACCTGACCATCAACGCCGTCACCAACGACGCCGTGGACCCGATCTCGCTGCAACCGGAGTTCAAGGCGTGCGCCGTGCGGCTGCGCAAGGTCGCGGTGCTGAACGCCACCGCTCCCGACGGCCCCGACTCGGAAGCCGCTGTCGCCGAACCGATTCCCGTCACGCCTGCGGACAGCGGCACGGCCCCGGCAGCGGAGGCGATCGGCGGCGCGAGCAGCGGCGGCGGGCCGCATCCGCTGGCGGTGATGCTCGGCCTGGACGGCGCCACCGCGCCCACCCTGAGCGAGGTCGAGCGGATCTACCTCGGTGGCTTTCTCGCCGCCCTGCAGACCCTGCCGGTGCACGGCGTGCCCGTGCTGCCCGTGACCGCGCCGATCTCCGAGCGCAGCCGGACCTGGATCGACGGACTGCTGGGCGGGATGTATTCGCGCGGGGCGCAGGTGGTTTCACCGGCGATCGCGACCGCGGTCGATGTCACCGGGTCCGCCGGTGGCGCGGACACAGCCGGTGCGCCCGCGCGGATGGTGACCATCCTGTGGGCCTCGCAGACCGGGACGGCCGAGGATCTGGCCGCCGCGCTGACGACCCACCTGGTGGAGTCGGGCTTCGCGCCGCGACTGCTGGACATGGACTCCACCGAACTGTCCGATCTCACCGGGGATGTGCTGGTCATCAGCAGCACCTTCGGCGACGGCGGCCCGCCCGACAATGGCGCGGACTTCTGGGAACGCCTGAACGACAGCGCGATCCGGCTGCCGGGCGTGCGCTACGCGGTCTTCGCGCTCGGCGACTCCTCCTATGACGACTTCTGCGGCCACGGCCGCAAACTGGACGAACTGCTCGCCCAGCGCGGCGCGACCCGCCTGCTGCCGCGCGTGGACAGCGAACCCGACCACGAGGACCTGTCGGCGGCCTGGTTCGACGCCGTGACCGGCGCGCTGGCCGAGGGCGCGGGCGATCCGGGGACCGACGCCACGAATCGGGGTGGAGGCGCGCGCCCCGGAAGCCCCACGCCGCCCGCACCGTTCGGCGCTCCCGGCGGCCGGGGGTCGGTGGACGATCCTGCGATCTGGAACGGCACCGGATACGACCAGCGCAACGGCGTGGCGAGTCCGCTCGGACGCGGCGCGGACGGCGGCTCCGGAAGCGCGCGGGGCACCACGGCTGTCGCGCCGGGCCGGACCCGCGTCGCCGCGCCCTTCACGCGGAATTCGCCGGTGCTCTCGAAATTGGTTCGCAATGAATTGCTTTCCCGCGATGGGTCCGGGAAAGAGGTGCGGCAGTTCGGGTTCGATCTGAGCGATCCGGAAACCACGTACGAGGTCGGGGATTCGCTGGGTATTCGGCCCTCGAATTGCGAGTCGCTGGTCCAGGAATGGCTGGCGGCGACCGGGCTCGAGGGTCGCCGGCTCATCGAGGTCGACACTGGCGAGATGCCGCTCGCCGAGGCGCTGCGCACGCAGTACGACATCACGCGGGTGAGCACGGATCTGCTGTCGTTCGTGGGTGAGCGCAATGCGAGCCCGCGGCTGGCCAAGCTGTTGCGCCGCGACAATCGCAATGAGCTGGACGGCTACCTGTGGGATCGGCAGGCGGTGGACGTGCTGCGCGATTTCCCGGTGCGGGCCGATCTGGTGGAGTGGCTGGGCGCGTTGAAGAAGCTGCAGCCGCGCCAGTATTCGATCTCGTCGAGTCCGCTGGTGAGTCCGGACGAGGTGCAGCTGACGGTCGGCGTGGTGCGCTACGGCGATCTGACCGCCATCGGTTCGGCGGCCCGGCGCGGCGGGGTCAGCTCGACATTCCTGGCCGATCGCGCCCATGCCGAAGTGCCGATCTTCCTGCAGCGGGCCCCGCATTTCCGGCCGCCCCTGGACCCGACCGCGCCGATGATCATGGTGGGACCGGGCACCGGGATCGCCCCGTTCCGGGGCTTCCTGCAGGAGCGCCGCGCTCTGGGGTGCACGGGCCGCAATTGGCTGTTCTTCGGCGATCAGCACGCCAAGGACAATTTCTATTACCGGGCCGAGCTCGAGGACATGTTCCGCTTCGGTTTCCTGACCCGGCTGGATCTGGCGTTCTCGCGGGATCAGCGCGAGCGGATCTATGTGCAGCACCGCATGATCGAGCACGGCGCGGAGTTGTGGGCGTGGCTGCGCGAGGGCGGGCACTTCTACGTGTGCGGTGACGCGGCGCGGATGGCGAAGGACGTGGACGACACCCTGCTGCGGATCGCGCGCATTCACGGCAAGTTGAGCGAGGACGGTGCGCTGGCGTTCAAGAAGCAGCTGGTGGCGGAGAAGCGGTACGTGCGCGACGTGTACTGATCGTCCGATTCGGGACCCCCGAATGTGAAACTGTGGTATTTGTAACTCGCCCGTCCAGTCTTACAGGCGGGCGAGCCGTCACCCGACGGCTGCCAGCAGCACGGAGGGCCGGGAGCGTGAACGGTCGGATCAGTCGAATCACCGGACGAATCGCCGTGGCCGCCCTCGCGGCCGCCGCGACCCTGAGCCTGGGCGGCGTGCCCGCCGGCGCGGATCCCGCGAACTCCCCCGCCGCACCGGTCGCCCCGGGCGTCACCGTCCCGGACCTCAAGACCGAGGACGGCTCCTACATCCAGAGCGTCGCCGCCACCGACAGCCGCCACGTCGTCTTCACCGTCTACTCCGCGGCCATGAACCAGACCTTCCCGGTCGACGTGCAGCGCCCCGAGGACACCTCCGAGGCCCGCTCCACCCTGTACCTGCTCAATGGCGCGGGTGGCGGTGTGGACGCCGCCACCTGGCAATTGCGCACCGACGCACTGAGTTTCCTGTCCGACAAGAACATCAATGTCGTGCAGATCATCGGCGGCGCGTTCAGCTGGTACACCGACTGGATGCAGGCCGACAAGTCGCTCGGCGTCAACAAGTGGTCCACCTACCTGGGCAAGGAACTGCCCCCGCTGATGGACGCCGCGCTGGGCAGCAATGGCAACAACGCCATCGCCGGCATCTCCATGGCCGGTCTGCCCGTGCTGAATTCGGTGATCTTCAACCCCGGCCTGTTCAAGAGCGCGGCCGTGTACAGCGGCTTCTTCCAGACCACCACGCCGCTCGCCCGCGAGGCGATCAAGATGGTCACCGAGCTGTACGGCGGCGGCAAGGTCGAGAACATGTGGGGCCCCGAGGGCGGCCCGGTGTGGGCGGCCAACGACCCCACCCTCAATGCCGAGAAACTGCGCGGCACCAACCTTTTCATCTCCACCGGCAACGGCATCCCCGGCGCGTTCGACGCGCCCGGCGCGCGCGGCCGCATGGAGAAGCCCGAGGACACCGCCAAGACCGTGGCGCTGGGCTCGATCATCGAGGCCAACTGCGAGCTGTCCACGGTGATCCTGCAGAAGCGCCTGGAATCGATGAACATTCCCGCGACCTTCGAATTCCGCAGTAGCGGCACCCACATCTGGGGCTACTGGCAGGACGACCTGAAGGCCTCCTGGCCGGTCCTCGCCAAGGGCTTGTTCCCGGACGCGTAATCCCCTACACGGCAGGCGGATTGACGCGGGCGAAGTCCCCGAGCCGGTAGTACGGGTAATAGGGGTAGGGCGGGGTGACCGCGCTCGCCTTGTCCAGCCGGGCGATCTGATCGGCGTCCAGGCTCCAGCCGACCGCACCCAGATTCTGGCGCAGCTGCTCCTCGTCCCGGGCGCCGACGATGACGGTGGCCACGGTCGGGCGGCGCAACAGCCAGTTCAAGGCGATCTGCGGGACGGTGCGGCCGGTCTCCGCGGCGATCTCGTCGAGCACGTCGACCACGTCGTAGAGCACCTCGTCGTCGACGGGCGGCCCGGCCTCGGCGGTCTGGTGCAGTCGGCTGCCGGCCGGAAGTGGCTGGCCGCGACGGATCTTCCCGGTGAGCCGCCCCCAGCCGAGCGGACTCCAGACCACCGCGCCGACACCCTGATCCAGGCCCAATGGCATCAGCTCCCATTCGTAGTCGCGGCCGACCAGCGAGTAGTAGACCTGGTGCGCGACATAGCGCGGCAGGCCGTGCCGGTCCGCGGCGGCCAGCGACTTCATCAGCTGCCAGCCGGCGAAGTTGGAAGCACCGACATAGCGGATCTTGCCGGCGCGCACCAGCGTGTCGAGGGCGGAGAGCACCTCCTCGACCGGCGTGCCCGCGTCGAAGGCGTGCAGCTGGAACAGGTCGATGTGATCGATGCCGAGCCGGCGCAGCGAGCCCTCCACCGCCGAGATCAACCGGCCGCGACCGGATCCCGCGTCGGCGGGGCCCGGCCCGATCGGCAGGGTGGCCTTGGTCGAGATGAGCACCCGGTCGCGCCGGCCCCGGATCGCCTCGCCCAGTACCTCTTCCGAGGCGCCGTCGGAGTAGACGTCGGCGGTGTCGAAGAGGGTGACGCCCGCCTCGAGACTGATGTCCACCAGGCGGCGGGCCTGACGGGCGTCGGTATCGCCCCAGGCGGAGAAGAGTTCGCCGCGGCCGCCGAAGGTGCCCGCGCCGAAACTCAGGGCGGGAACCAGCAGACCGGAAGCGCCGAGCCGGCGGTATTCCATGACCATCGCTCCTAACGGAACTGCAAGTTTCATTAACATCGCCGACGCTACACTCGTCTCGCCACAAACGGAACTGGAGACCCGTTATGAATCAGGACACAGCGACCCCCGGCTCGGTCCGCCCCGGCGGACGCACAGCCCGCGTCCGCGACTCCGTACTGCGGGCCGCCGGCGACCTGCTCGCCGAACGCGGCTTCGCCACCCTCGACCTGGCCGAGGTCGCCGCCCGCGCCGAAGTCGGCAAGACCACCGTCTACCGCCGCTGGCGCACCCCCGCCGGCCTGGTCGCCGACCTACTCGCCGAGATGGCCGAAACCTCACTCCCCCACAGCGATACCGGCAGCCTGCGCGGCGACCTGCTCGACAATGCGCGGCTGGTCGGCAAGACCCTCACCGACACCCGTCAAGGCCGCCTGTTCCGGGCCGTCATCGCCGCCGCCACCAGCGACGACACTGCCGCCGCGGCCCTGCGCGGCTTCTACGACACCCGGCTCGCCGAATGGTCGCCGTGCGTCGAAGCGGCCGTCGCCCGCGGCGAGGTCCCGGCTGGAACCGACCCGCGCGCGGTACTCTCCGCCGTCTCGGCTCCGCTCTACTACCGCCTGCTGGTCAGCGGCGACCCGGTCGACGAGGCCGCGATCGCCGCAGCGGCGAGGGCGGCCGCGATCGCCGCCGAGCAGGGCGTATTCGTCTCCGGCGCAACACCGTCCGCCTGATCCCGCGCCCGGTCGCAACCGGTTCGTTAGGCCGGATCTGCGGCGAAAAGCGCTGGTAGGGAGGAGAATTGATAGATGAAGGGTGATCGAGTGGAGATCGTCGTCGATACCGGCGACGGGTCTCGGAACTACGAAATCGTCGCGACCAGAGCCGGCCGCAGGATCGAGACGCGCATCGCGCGCGGCATCGTGGAAGTCAGCGAAGTGACAAGAACCGGAGGGCAGGTTCGCACCGCACGGTTCATGGCCGGACGGGTGCTGGCCCTCGTCGAATACCCGGCCGAGGACCCGGCGCTCCCCGGCGAGTGACGCCGGTTGCCGACGGGGTGGAACCGGAGCATCCTCGAAGGTGCCCGACTGGACGGCTACACCCGGCAGAAAGGAGCCCCCGATGATCGATCGTATCGACGCGGTGCCCGAGGCCGATTACGTCGAACAGCACATCCCCGCCTACCCGGCGGACCAGCCCTACCCCGAGATCTATCCGGAGGACGACGTACTCACGGACCGCGTCCTCGAATCCGATTCCGAGATCACGCCGCTACCGGCCGACGACAACGGCTGGTCGGCTTCCGAGGGCGACCTCGTGGAGCAGGCGATTCCCGTCCCGATGGGTGACGACTGGGAATCGTCGCCGAGTTAGTTCGACACCCCCGCACGCACGGTGGCGTGCAGTTCGCGCAGGCTCGAGCGTTCGGTCGCGACCTCGAGCACGCGGATGCCGTGCGCGTTGCCGGTCAGCGCGTCGGCCAGCTGGGACGGGTCGACCTGGAGGTGCGGGACCCGGTAGGCGGCGCACAGCGCGGCCAGATCCATGCCGTGCGGGGTGCCGAAGACCCGCTCGAACACGCCCGCGTACTGCGGGTCGCCCTGTTCGAGCAGTTCGAAGATGCCGCCGCCGTCGTCGTTGGCGACCACGATGGTGAGGTCCTCCGGCCGCGGTTCGCCCGGGCCGATGAGCAGGCCGGAGGCGTCGTGCAGGAAGGTCAGGTCGCCCATCAGCGCGACCGTGCGGCCCGGGTGGGTGAGGGCCGCGCCGACCGCGGCCGAGACGGTGCCGTCGATACCGGCCACGCCGCGGTTGGACAGCACCCGGATGCCGGGGCGCGGCTGCGCGACCAGCGCGGCGTCGCGGACCGGGTTCGAGGCGCCGAGCAGCAGTTGATCGCCGTCGCGCAGGGCGTCCAGCACCACCGCCGCGACATGCAGACCGGTCGGCTTCGGGTGGCCGGCCAGCTCGGCCCGCACCACCCCGACCGCCTTCTCGTTCAGATCCCGGCACAGCTCCAGCCACTCCGGCCGCGGCGCGCCGTGCGTCACCGCCCGGGTGCCGGTGCCGACCACATTGCCCGACACATCGGGCCAGCGCGGGCCGGTGGTCAGCGCGAACACCGTGACCTCGGGGTCCGCCAGCACCTTCGACACCTGCCGGTGCAGCGTCGGCCGCCCGGTGATGATGGCCTGCTTGGGCCGCAGCAACGGCAGCGCCAGCGGATGCAGCGCCGGGCCGTGCATGGGTGCGGTCGGCTCGGCCACGGTCGGCAGGGCCGCCAGTTCGGGGCGATGGCCCGCGCCGTGCCCGGAGATGACCACGGTGTCCGGGGTCAGGTCGATATCGAGCGGCACGTCCAGGGTGGCGTATTGGGTTGCGGTCCAGGGCAGTTCGCCGTCCCGGCCGAGGGGCAGCGGGTCGCCGGCGACCAGGTCGGGGACCAGCGGTTCGCGCAGCGGGATGTCGAAGTGCACGGGACCGGCATTGCCGGAGCGGGTGCCGCGGGCGGCGGCCAGCACCCGGCACACCGCCGAGCGCCATACGCTGTTCTGGGCCGGGTAGAGCTCGGCGCCCGGTTCGCTCTCGGCCAGGCCGAGGCTGATGTTCGCGCGCACCTGGCTACCGAAGAGCCCGAACTGCTCGACCGTCTGGTTCGCGCCGGTGCCGAGCATCTCGTAGGGCCGGTTGGCGCTGAGCACGATCAGCGGGACGCGGGCGTAGTTGGCTTCGAGCACGGCGGGGCCGAGATTGGCCACGGCGGTGCCGGAGGTCATGACGACGGGCACCGGGCGGCCACTGGCGAGGGCCAGCCCGACTGCGAGGAATCCGGCGCTGCGTTCGTCGATGCGCATGTGCAGCCGAATCCGGCCGGCCTGGTCGGCGGCCTGTAAGGCGAAGGCCAGCGGCGCGTTTCGCGATCCCGGGCACAGGACCACGTCTCGCACTCCGCCGCGCGCGAGCTCGTCGACGACGACGTGCGCCTGTGCTGTCGATGGATTCACGCCTCCAGCCTCTCAGACAGCCGGGGCGGGCGCTGCGTCGGCCCGATCACACCTATACTGGAAAGTTAGGGTTTGCTAACCTAAGCGAATGGCGAAGCGCACTAAGCATGTCAAGCCCGAGCACCGGGAAATCCTCACCGCCGAAGTACTGGCCAGCAAACGGATCAGCCCGCACTTCGTGCGCGTCACCCTGGGCGGACCCGGCCTGGCGGGCTTCACCGCCATGGGCTTCGACCAGTGGTTCCGGCTGTTCATGCCCGGCCGCGACGGCGAACTGCGCCTGCCCACCTCGGCCACCAATCTCGGCTGGTACGCGCAGTACCTGATGATGGGCAAGGAACACCGGCCGCTGGCCCGCAACTACACCGTCCGCGACTACCGGGCCGCCGGCTTCGGCGAGTACGGCTCCACCGCCGAGATCGACATCGACTTCGCCATCCACGGCGACGACACCCCCGCCGCCGCCTGGGCGAACACCGTCACCCCGGGCTGCAAGGCCGGACTGCTGGACGAGGGCATCACGTATCAGGCGCCCGACCACAGTGATTGGACCCTGCTGGTCGGCGACGAGAGCGCGCTGCCCGGCATCGCGGGCGTGCTGCGGTCGCTGCCGCGCGACGCGAAGGGCGCGGCCTATATCGAGATTCCGGCCGCCGAGGACGCACAGGAACTGGGCGAACCCGCAGGCGTGCAGGTGAACTGGCTGGTCCGCACCGAGACGCACGGCGAGGTGGGCGTGCTGGCGGCCGAGGCCGTGCGGGCGGCGGATCTGCCCGCGACGGGCGTCTACGCCTTCGTGGCGGGCGAGCAGAAGTTGGCCGCCGGCGTGCGGCGGCACCTCGCGCAGGAGCGCGAAATCCCCAAGGCGGACATCACTTTCACCGGCTACTGGCGGGTCGGCAAGTCCCAGGGATGAACACTGACCTGTTCGCGGCCCCTCGCCGGGCCGCGAACCGGTCGGTTGATTAACCAGCGTGACGCTGGACCAGCTCACCCAGGCGCGGAAGAGCCTCGGCGACATGCTTCTTCGCCGACGAGCGCATGGAGTTGTAGACCTTGGTCAGCGCCGGACGCGACGACGCCTCGGCCCGCGCGTCGGTGACCGACAGCAGAGCGTCGGCGACCTGGTCCTGCTTGGCGACCAGCAGTTCGGCGAACGAACCCGTGCCGCCGTTCTTGTACTCGACCCAGAACGGCTCGAGCTGCTCGACGAACTTGGGCACGAAGGACTCCAGCGCGTCACCCACGATCGAAGGGCTGACCTTCTTGATCGCGGCGTAGCCGCCCTTGACGACGAGGCCCGACGCGCCGCCCTTGTCCGACACCTCCTCGTCCAGAACCTTCTCCGCATCCGCGATGAAGGCGGGACGCTTGGCGTCGTCGAGCAGGGATTCAGACAGTGCTGCAACCACTTTCAGGTTCCTCCGGATAGTTTTTCGATGAACGAGCGCACGCAACTATACGCACCGGTGCCCCCACACACACGATGCCAATGCGCCGCTACTGCCACAGCAGCAACAGCACTGTAAGCCCTCCGCAATCGATTGGCAGCGTTTCACTTTCGACGACAGTTCGCCGCTCGTTCATTTCTCGCGAGTAACAAGCGACCGGTTAACACTTCGGGCAGCCTTCCGGCTAACGATCAGCACGCTTGTCGGATGGCCGAATTCCGCCGCCGCCATTCCGGGGTGACGTGCGAAACACCGCGCCGAACTGCGGTGGGTCTTCACCGCGCGAAGAGCCGGAACAGTATGTTCAACTCCCGTGACCTTCAATGCGACGCTGTGGCGACCCGTTCCGGGCTTCGAGAACCTCACCGACATCACGTACCACCGGCACATCGAGCAGGGCACGGTACGGATCGCCTTCGATCGCCCCGAAGTCCGCAACGCGTTCCGGCCGCACACCGTCGACGAGCTCTACCGCGCCCTCGACCACGCCCGCATGACCTCCGATGTCGGCGCCGTCCTGATCACCGGCAACGGACCCAGCCCCAAGGACGGCGGCTGGGCCTTCTGCTCCGGCGGCGACCAGCGCATCCGCGGCCGCAGCGGCTACCAGTACGCCTCCGGTGAGACCGCCGACACCGTGGACGCGGCCCGTGCCGGGCGGCTGCACATCCTCGAGGTGCAGCGGCTCATCCGCTTCATGCCCAAGGTGGTCATCGCCCTGGTCAACGGCTGGGCGGCGGGCGGCGGGCACTCCCTGCACGTGGTCTGCGACCTCACCCTCGCCTCGCGCGAGCACGCGCGGTTCAAGCAGACCGACGCCGACGTGGGCAGCTTCGACGGCGGCTACGGCAGCGCCTACCTGGCGAAGATGGTGGGGCAGAAGTTCGCCCGCGAGATCTTCTTCCTGGGGCGGCCCTACACCGCCGAGGAGATGCACGCCATGGGCGCGGTCAATGTGGTCGTGGATCACGAGCAGCTCGAGGACGTCGCGCTGGAGTGGACCGCCGACATTCTGGGCAAGTCGCCGCAGGCCATCCGGATGCTGAAGTACGCCTTCAACCTTCAGGACGACGGATTGGTCGGTCAGCAGCTCTTCGCCGGCGAGGCGACCCGGCTGGCATACATGACCGATGAGGCCGTCGAAGGACGTGACGCGTTCCTCGAGAAGCGCGACCCGGACTGGAAGCCGTACCCGTACTACTTCTGACCTTCCGAAATCCGCCGGGGGCCGCGCCGCCGAACCCGCAGGTGCAGCAAACGGCAAGCTGTCATGCTGCACTCATGGAGATACTGAGCAGTCGGGTAATCCTGCGGCCCCGCGACTACGAGAAGACGCTCGCGTTCTATCGCGACGCGCTGGGTCTGGCCATCGCCCGCGAGTATCCGGGCGGGACGGTCTTTTTCGCGGGGCAAGCGCTGCTCGAGGTGGCCGGGCACGGACGCGCGGACGACGCCCCGAGCGGATTCGCGGGGGCGATCTGGCTGCAGGTGCGCGACTGCTCCGACGCCGCCGCGGAACTCGCGCTGCGCGGGATCGCCATCGATCGCGCACCCGTGCGCGAACCGTGGGGGCTCATCGAGATGTGGATCCACGACCCCGACGAGGTGCCGCTGGTCCTGGTGGAAATCCCGGCGAATCACCCGATCCGCCGGGACATCCGGGGCGACGACTGAGGTCGCCGCGGTCCTTAGCACGAAGGTAACTGTGAAATACGTCCGGGGGCACCGGTTAACAGAGCGTAAAGGGTATGACGCAAACTGATCGGTGTGTCTGCCGAACTGCTCGTTCTGCTGATCGTTGTTTGCACAGCCTTGGCGTTCGACTTCACCAACGGATTCCATGACACCGCGAACGCGATGGCTACCTCCATCGCCACCGGGGCGTTGCGGCCGCGTACCGCCGTACTCCTGTCCGGGGCGTTGAATCTCATCGGTGCTTTCCTCAGTGTGGCCGTCGCGGCGACGGTGGCCTCGGGCATCGTCGACCTCTCGGAGGTGAGCGGACGGGCCCTGCTCGACATCGTCTTCGCCGGTCTCGTCGGCGGCATCCTGTGGAATCTGTTCACCTGGCTGTTGGGTTTGCCGTCGAGTTCCTCGCACGCCTTGTTCGGCGGCATCATCGGCTCGACACTGGCGGCGCTCGGCCTGCACGGGGTGATCTGGACCGCGGGCAGCAAGGGTGTCATCGCCAAGATCATCATCCCGGCCGTGCTCTCCCCCATCGTGGCCGCGCTGGTCGCGTCCGCCGCCTCCTGGCTGGTGTACCGGATCACCCGCGGCAGCAACGAGAAGACCGTGTCCCGCGGCTTCCGCTGGGGACAGATCGGCACCTCCTCCCTGGTCTCGCTCGCGCACGGCACCAACGACGCGCAGAAGACCATGGGCATCATCTTCCTGGCGCTCATCGCGCACGGTTCGGCCAAAGCCAGCGACCCGCTGCCGCTGTGGGTGATCGTGTCCTGCGCCGTCGCCATGGCCGCCGGCACCTGCCTCGGCGGCTGGCGCATCATCCGCACCCTGGGCAAGGGCCTGGTCGACATTGCGCCGCCGCAGGGCTTCGCCGCCGAATCCACCAGCGCGGCGATCATTCTCACCTCGGCCCACTTCGGCCTGCCGCTGTCCACCACGCAGGTGGTCACCGGATCCATCCTCGGCTCCGGCATCGGCCGCCCCGGCGCGGAAGTGCGCTGGAACGTGCTCGGCCGCATGGTGGTGGCCTGGGTGCTGACGCTGCCGCTGGCCGGCGTGGTCGGCGCGATCTGCTGGGCCATCCTGCACGGCATCGGCGGCACCGTCGGCGTGCTCGTGGTGTTCGCGCTGCTGATCGCGATGGCCGCGCTGATCTGGTTCCGGTCCAAGCGCGCGGTGGTCAACTCGCACAACGTCACCGCCGAATGGGAAGGCGCCGAGGCCCCCGCCGCCCCGGCCGCGACACCCGCCCCGAACCACCGCAACGACGACACCGTCGGCATCGGGTAGGAGAGACCGCGATGCACACCCTGCTGCACAACCTCTCCGACCTGTGGCGAGTCATGCTGGCGGCCATGCTCTTCGGCGCCGGGCTGCCCACCGTCTTCGCCGTCGGCATCCGCTGCCGCGCCCGGGTGGACGACGGTGCGACCGGCGTCACCCGCACCGCCGCGCTGGTCGCCTCGACACTCTGCTTCGCGGTGGTCATGATCGCGGTGGTGGTCGGTGTGCTCTTCATCGCAAAGGGCTTCCTCGCCACCCGACTCGGAATTCACCTGCTCGGCGCGTGACGCCGCCTGATCGAAAGGCACGCTCGTGAGTACCCCGGAAACACCCGCCCAGCCTGTCGCCGACCCGGCCCTCGTCGCCGCGCCGCCGCGGCAGAACGTGCTGCAGAAGGTGCTGGACTGGCTCAAAGCGGGATACCCGCAGGGCATTCCGCAGTCCGACTACGTGGCGCTGCTCGCCGTCCTGCACCGGCGGCTCACCGACTACGAGGTGCAGCTCGTGGTGGAGCGGCTGGTCCGGGACCGGGTGGCCGGCACCGATATCGAGCGGGCCGACATCGAACGCGCCGACATCGAGGCGGCCATCGCCCGAGTTGCCAAGGAGCAGCCCGGCGAGGACGATATCGCTCGAGTGGCATCCAGGCTCGCAGCCGGTGGATGGCCGCTGGCGACACCGACGTCCGACTGACCGCACGAGCCCCGCAGCATCGATACGCGGCCGCTGACCCCACCGCGCGCCGCCACTCCACGGAATGACACGATCGCGAACGTGAGCAATACCCTCCGAATCCTCCCCATGCCCACCGGCGCAGCGGTGGGCGATGTATTGCCGCATCTGCGGGAAGCCTTGGAGGGCAACGGCCCCGCCTGGCTCCCCGTCCCCACCGCCGACCGCCGCGAGACCCAGCGCCTGAGCGGCAGCCTGCGGCCCGGCGAGGACATCGACGACGAGGTGGCCCTGGTGGTCACCACCTCCGGCACCACCGGAAATCCCAAGGGCGCCATGCTCACCGCGGCCAATCTGCGGGCCAGTGGCGACGCCACCCACGAACGGCTGGGCGGGCCCGGCCAGTGGCTGCTGGCGCTGCCGACCCATCACATCGCCGGTATCCAGGTGCTGCTGCGCAGCATTCTGGCCGGCACCGAACCGACCTTCCTGGACGTGTCCGGCGGCTTCCTGCCCGAAGCCCTGGTCGGCGCCATCGCGAGCATGCGCGGCCCGCGCCGCTACACCTCGCTGGTCCCCACCCAGCTGATCAAGGCCCTCGACGAGCCGGCCGCCACCGCGGCCCTGGCCGGACTCGACGGCGTGCTCGTCGGCGGCGCCGCCACCCCGAAGCCGGTGCTGGACCGGGCCCGCGCCGCGGGCATCAAGGTGTTCCGCACCTACGGCATGAGCGAGACCTGCGGCGGGTGCGTGTACGAGGGAGTACCGCTGACGGGCACCAAGGTACGCATCGAGGACGGCCGGGTCATGCTCGGCGGCGAGACCATCGCCAGGGGCTACCGCAACATCCCCGACCACCCCGCCTTCGCCGAGCCCGGCTGGTTCCGGACCGAGGACGCGGGCCACCTCGACGAGAACGGCGTGCTCACCATCACCGGCCGCCTCGACGAGGCCATCATGACCGGCGGCCTGCTGGTCATCCCCCAGGTCGTCGAGGCCGTCCTGATCACCCACCCCGCCGTCGCCGAATGCGTGGTCCTCGGCCTGCCCGACGACCGCCTCGGCCAGCGAGTGGTCACCGCCATCGTCCCCGCGCCCGGCGCGACCGCCCCGACCCTCGACGAACTGCGCGACCACGTGGTCGCCGAACTCGACGCCATCGCCGCCCCGCGCGAACTCGCCGTCCTCGACGAGCTGCCCTTGCGCGGCCCCGGCAAGCCCGACCGCGCCAAGCTCAGAGCACTCCTGCTGGCCGCGTCCCCGAACTGATCGGTCGCTGCCGCCCGGCCGTGATTCTTGCGGGGGGGTCGGGGGCGGAGACCCCGGCGTACCTGGGGGTTCGGGGGCGAAGCCCCTGAGAGTTACGAGAGTTGTTCCTTCTTGCGTGGGGCGTGCAATCGCGGTGCAAGGGGGGTGCAAGGGGCGGCCGCCAAGGTAGTGCCATGACTTCTTACACACCTGCTGAGACGCTCGCCATCGAGGCGGACGGCCTGGTCAAGGTCTTCGGGGAGCAGCGGGCCGTGGACGGCGTGAGTCTCGCGGTGCCGCGGGGGGCCGTCTACGGCGTGCTGGGTCCGAACGGAGCCGGCAAGACCACCACCATCCGCATGCTCGCCACCCTGCTCCGCCCCGACGGCGGCAGCGCCCGCATCTTCGGCCGCGACGTGGTGGCCGAACCGACCGCGGTCCGCTCGCTGATCGGCGTGACCGGCCAGTACGCGTCCGTCGACGAAAAGCTCACGGCCACCGAGAATCTGGTGATCTTCTCGCGGCTGCTCGGCCTGTCCCGGGCCGAGTCGCGACGCAAGTCCGCCGAACTGCTCGAGGAGTTCGGCCTCACCGAAGCCTCCGACAAGGCGCTGGAGAACTTCTCCGGCGGCATGCGGCGGCGCCTGGATCTGGCCGCCAGCCTGATCGCCCGCCCGCCGCTGCTGTTCCTCGACGAGCCGACCACCGGCCTCGACCCGCGCACCCGCGCCCAGATGTGGGACACCATCCGGCGGCTGGTGCGCGACGGCTCCACGGTGCTGCTCACCACGCAGTACCTGGACGAGGCCGATCAGCTCGCCGACCGGATCGCGGTCATCGACCGCGGCAAGGTCATCGCCGACGGCACCTCCGACCAGCTCAAGTCCTCGGTCGGACTGTCCACGCTGCAGCTGAGCCTGGCCGACCGCGACCGCATCGACGAGGCCCGGATCCTGGTGGGCGAGTATCTGTCCCGCGCCGCCGGCCGGGTCGTCGACGCCACCATCACCCCCGAGGCGGGCCGCATCACCGCGCCCCTGCCCGACCCCGCCATCACCACCGACATCCTGATCCGGTTGCGCGAAAGCGACATCCGGGTCGACGAGATCAATGTCGCCAAGCCCAGCCTGGACGAAGTGTTCTTCGCACTCACCGGGCACGGCGCCGAGGACGACGACACCACCGACACCGAACGGAGCGCGGCATGACCACGACTCTCACCGCCCCCGCTGGGCGGCACGCGGCCACCGCCGCCCCCATTCCCGAAGTCTCCAACCACATCCCGTTCAAGCAGACCGTGGCGAATTCGCTCACCATGGCCTACCGCGGCATCGTCAAGATCAAGCACAATCCCGAGCAGCTGTTCGACGTCACCGTGCAGCCGATCTTGTTCACCGCGCTGTTCGCCTACATCTTCGGCGGCGCGATCGGCGGCAACGTCCACGACTACCTGCCCATCCTGATCCCCGGCATCCTGGTCCAGACTGTGGTGCTGACCTCCGTCGTCACCGGCACCCAGCTGCGTGAGGACATGGACAAGGGCGTGTTCGACCGCTTCAAATCCCTGCCCATCGCCCGCATCTCGGCGCTGGCCGGTGCGCTGATCGCCGACATGGTGCGCTACGGACTGGCCACCACGCTGACCCTAGGCATGGGCCTGATCCTGGGCTACCGGCCGCACGGCGGTTTCGTCGCCGTGGTAGTCGCCGGGCTGCTGGTGGTGTTCTGCTCCTTCGCCATCAGCTGGATCTGGGCGCTGATCGGCATCACCGGCAAGAGCGCCCCTGCGGTGCAAGGCATGTCGATGATGATCATGTTCCCGCTGACGTTCATGTCCGGCGCGTTCGCCCCGGCGTCGACCATGCCGGGCTGGCTGCAGGGCATCAACAAGGCAAACCCTATCTACTACATGGTCGAGGCCGCCCGTGAACTGATGAACGGCAACGTCTACAGCTCCAACCTGACCTGGTCGATCATCGGCTCGATCGTGGTGATCGCGATCTTCGCGCCGCTCGCGGTGCGCGCGTACATGCGCCGCGCCTGAGCTTCCGCACGACGAAGAACGCCCGCCCACCGAAACCTCGGTGGGCGGGCGTTCTTCGTCGTCGCCGACGATCAGGACGTGCCCTCGAGTGCACGCAGGTGGTCCAAGATGCGCTGGGCTGCAGCTCGACGGCCCAGTCCCGCAACCGATTTCAGTGCCGCGTCCGCGCGCTCGTCACCGACGACAGGGCGGTGCAGGTCGTAATGACGCTGCCATCGCATGGACGGATAGTCCTGGCGGCCGAAGGCCTTGGGAGTCAACGCCACCAGTTCCAGACCCCGGTCGATGTTCTGCCCGGTGGCAAGCAGGTAGGTGCCGACCGCGCAACCGACCGCACCGATCTGCGGCAGATCGAAGAACTGGCTGAGCTTGCGCACCGCGACCTCGGTCAGTTCGGAGACGAGCCGCCGGACCTGGTCGGCGCGGCCGTGCAGGACATGCGCGTCAATGGTCACGGAGACCAGGATCAGGTCACCCGGTCCGGGCACGGACGCGCTGCCCGGCCAGTTCAAAAGCGCCGGCACCTGCCGGAATCGGCGCAGCGCGGTCTCGGTATCGCCCTCGGCCAGTTCGACTTCCGCGAGCGCGGCCGCCCCCGCGGCCAGCCGGTGGTTGGGCTGGGTCACCGGGGCATCGGCTGCGGGGATGCCGCCGTGCCCACCCAGCACCGGCTCCAGTTCACGCCGCGCCGCCGCGGGTTCGCCCACACCCGCCAGCGCCACCGCCAGATAGCCGCGGATCTCCACGCTCTCGTCCCAGGCGCGAAACTCCTCCATGAGCTCGACGGCGCGGCGATAGTAGCGGGCCGCCACGTCGTAGCGGCCCGACTGCCCATGCATGCTGCCCAGGTGCTGGCAGATCATGACGGTTTCCCACCGGCTGTGATCGCCGTTGATGCGCAGCGCGTTGTCGGCGTCCCGGATCGAGGGGTACACCCGGCCGTCGTTCTCGAGCATGTTCGCGCGCAACAGCAAGGCCATGACCTGAATCCGCGAGTCGGCGGACCGGGCTCCATACGCGAGCATCCGGCCCAGACCGATCGTGTTGCGCGGCACGGTCACCAGCTCGCCGAGAAAGCGGAGCAGCGGACTCATCGGCGCGCCGGAATGCAGTGTCCGCCGAATCCAGTGCCTGATCCGGATCGCGTCGCGCACCAGGCGGCCGCCGAACATCATGTGCAGGCCCAGCATCAGGTGGCCGTAGAGCTGCAGATCGGTCTCCGCCGTGACCGCCGGGCGGCCGCGCGGCGGCACCGACATGATGCGCCCCGACCAGCTCACCAATTCCATATGCGCGCCGCGCAGTGCCCACAGCCCGGCCAGGATCGGGAAGACGGTGTGCACGAGCGCCGGGTCACGGCGGTCGACGGCCCGGCGCAGCACGGCGACCAGGTTGTCCTGCTCCGCGCTCAGGGCCAGCACCGTGGAAACCTGTTCGGGCAACTGGGATCCCGCCACGATCTGTCGCGCGAACTGCCGCGCCCACTCCGACATCCGGTCCATCACCAGGTCGGCCTCGCCGTGGACGGTGAGCTGCTCCTCGCCGAATTCGCGGACGGTCTCCAGCATCCGGTAGCGGGTGCCGCCCTGCTCGTCTTCCAGCACGGTCAGGAGGGACTGGCTCACCAGACCATCGACGGCCGTCGCGGCATCATCGATGTCCGCCGCAGCAGTTCCGCTGTCGGGCCCGGCGAGGACGATTTCGGCCGCCGCCAGGGTGAAACCGGCCGGAAATCGGCACAATCGGCGCAGCGCGACGCGCTGCGGCCCGTCGAGCAGGTTCCAGCTCCACTCGATCACCGCGTACAGGGTGCGATGCCGCTGCGGCGAACTGCGATCCCCGCTGCGCAGCAAGGCGAAACGGTGATCGAGGCGAGCGTCGATCTCCTCCACGCTCATAGTGCGCACCCGCGCCGCCGCCAGTTCGATCGCCAGCGGCAGACCGTCCAGGGTGCGGCAGAGGCGGGCCACCACCTCCGGATCCAGCCGCACCGACGGCCGCACCGAGCGGGCACGGGCCTCGAACAGTTCGGTCGCGGGCGAACCCGCCGGGTCGATGGTCAACGGCGGCAAGGGATAGACGGCCTCGGCGGTGATCTCCAACGGCGCGCGACTGGTGGTCAGCACCGTCAGCTGATCGCTGGCGCCGACCAGATCCGCGACCACCTCGGCCACCGGCTCGATCAGATGCTCGCAGTTGTCGAGGATGAGCAGGGTGGGCCGCACCGCCAGCGCCTCCCGCAGCCGCTGCCCGATATCGCGGCCGCGCTGCTGGCGCAGCACATTCGTCTCGCGGCCGACATCGGTGACGCCGAGCGTGGCGGCGATGGCGACCTCGATCTCGGCGCGGGTGTCGGCCGCGCCCTCCGGATCGGCACGCAGCGAGGCCAATTCGACCAGCGCCACCGCTGTGTCGTGCGCCAGGCGCGTACCGAGTTCGTTGGCGACGCGGGTCTTGCCTGTGCCGCCGGGGCCGAGCACGGTGGTCACCCGGGAGATCCGGACCAGCTGCTCGAGCTGCTCCAGGTCGGATTCGCGACCCAGCAAGGGATTCGGGGCTACGCGCAAGCCGATGGCCTTCTCCCCCAACTGGTCCCGCGCCTCTGCGGCATGCTGCGCGCTCAGTACCCGGCGCAGAGAGTGCACCTGCCCGGCGGTCACGGGCTCCTGGGCGAGGTCGAATGCCGACGGATCCCGCTGTGCGCGAACGGCTCCCGGCGAGTTCGCGACAGTATCGACAGCGTGGCCGCCGTCGAGCGGGCCGGAACCGGAGATCGTTCCGGACGGGTATCCGTGGCCGGTCATGCCGTTCGCCGACCCACCCCCGCCCGCTGCGGCGGGAGTATCCAGCCGCGCAAGAGCTTTCGAAGGCCCGGTGGCGTCACGCCCCGCCGGAGCCCCGGGGAGCGGTTCGCCGCGCAGGATGGCGGTGTTCAAGGCCACCAGCGCCGGACCCGGATCCGCGCCGAGCTGATCCACCAGCCGGGTGCGCAGGGTGGCGAACACGTCGAGGGCCTCGTTGGTGCGGCCCGCGGCGGCGAGCAGCCGCATCAGGGTCCCGTGCGCGGGTTCGTCGAACGGGTCGGCGGCCACGGCCTGCTGGGCCAGGTCGATGGCGGCGGGCAGGTCGCCGGCGGCTTCGCGGGCAGCCAGTTCCAGGACGTCGAGGGCGCGGCGGCGGCCGGCGGCGAGGGTCGCGAGTTCCTCGGCGACGGGTCCGGGCGGCAGGTCCGCGGCGGGTTCGCCGCGCCACAGGGCGCGGGCGGCGGCCAGCAGGTCCAGGCAGGCGGCGTGGTGGCCGGCGGTATGGGCTTGGCGGGCTTGCCTTTCCAGCTGGTGGGCCAGACTCAGGTCGACCTGTTCGGGGGTCAGCATCAGCCGGTAGCCGGCGGGGCCGATCTCGAGCACGCCCTCGGGCAGCGCGGAACGCAGTCGCGAGACCTGGGTGTGCAGGGCGTTCATCGGCGCACGGGGCGGATCCTCACCCCACACGTCGTCGATCAGGGCCTGCGCGCTGCGGCTGCGGCCGGGGTGCACGGCCAGGGCCGCCACCAGGAGCCGGGCCCGAGCTCCGGGTACGGCGGCGAGCGCGCCGTCGCGGCGCAATGCGATCTCGCCCAGCAGGGCTATCAGGGTCGAGTCGCCCATCGTCGCCACATGCGGGCTTCCCGCGCTGCTCGAACTGCCTTTTTCCGAATTCATTCCTTGCCAATCGTAGGCGAGCGGCCACCTGGCCGCCGGTTCCGCCGAGCCCGGTGCGCGATGTCACCCGCGCCGGTGCGCGGGTATCGGCTTACCCGGAGGACCGGACTCTGTTCAACCGGATTTGCGCGGGTCGGCCATCAGCGCCCGGGCAGCGCTTAGGCTCAGCGCATGGCCGAATTCGACATTCACCGGGAAACGGTCATCAAGGCCGCTCCCGCCCGGGTCCAAGAGCTGGTCGACGACTTCCACCAGTGGCGCAAGTGGTCGCCGTGGGAGGACGCCGACCCCGCCATGGAACGCGTCTACAGCGGCGCCGATCGTGGCATCGGCGCCCGCTACGCCTGGAACGGCAACCGCAAGGCCGGGCGCGGCGACATGGAGATCACCTCCGCCACCGCCGACAGCATCGGCATCGCGCTGCACTTCGAGAAGCCGTTCAAGGCGACCAACCGGGTCACCTTCGAATTCCGGCCGCAGGGCGACACCACCGCGGTGACCTGGCGCATGACCGGCGAGCAGAACGGCTTCATGGCCCTGTTCGGCAAGCTGATACCGATGGATCGCCTGGTGGGTAAGGACTTCGAGAAGGGCCTGGCCCAGCTCAAGGCCGCCGCCGAAGCCTGACCGGGCCCGCGCGGGGGCGCGGCGGACGACTGTCGCATTAGGCTGCGGAGCATGGCTACAGCAGCACAGTGGATCGAGGGCGCGCGGCCGCGCACCCTTCCGAACGCCATCGCCCCGGTGCTCGCGGGCACCGGCGCCGCGGCCTCGATCGACGGGTTCGTGTGGTGGAAAGCGGTGCTGTGCCTGCTGCTTTCGGTGGCGCTGATCATCGGCGTCAACTACGCCAACGACTACTCCGACGGCATCCGCGGCACCGACGACGAGCGGGTCGGCCCGCTGCGACTGGTCGGCTCCAAACTCGCGTCCCCGGCCGCGGTGCGCAATGCCGCCATCGCCTGCCTGACGGTCGGCGCGGCGGTCGGGCTGGTGCTGGTGTTCACCACCGCCTGGTGGTTGATCCTGGTCGGCGCGGCCTGCCTGGCCGGGGCCTGGTTCTACACCGGCGGCCGGAACCCGTACGGCTACAGCGGTTTCGGTGAGATCGCGGTCTTCGTGTTCTTCGGCCTGGTGGCGGTGCTGGGCACCGAGTTCGTGCAGGCCGGACGGGTCGACTGGGCCGGGCTGGTGTGTGCGGTGTCGGTCGGCGCGTTCTCCAGCGCGGTGCTGGTCACCAACAATCTGCGCGACATTCCCACCGACACCGAATCGGGCAAGCTCACCCTGGCCGTGCGGCTGGGCGACGCCCGCACCCGCACCCTGCACCAGGTGCTGATCCTGATCCCGTTCCTGGCCCTGGCCCTGCTGGCCTGGCGCAGTCCGTGGACGCTGGCCGCGCTGGTGGCGCTGCCGCTCGCGGTGAAGGCCAACGAGCCGGTCCGGACCGGCAAGAACGGGCCGGGTCTGATTCCCGCCCTTGCCGGTACCGGTCAGGCGATGCTGGTCTGGTCGATCGTGGTGGCCGCCGCGCTGGCCATCGGTTAGCCCGCGCGGCCGGCCGGCCGGGTTCAGTCCTCGTCGGGGACCAGGACGCCGAGCACCCAGTTCACCAGCGAGATGATCAGACCGCCGAGCACCGCCGCCCAGAAGCCGTCCACCCGCAGGCCGTATTCGGTGGTGCCGGTGATCTTCGCGGTCAGCCACAGCATGAGCGCGTTGATCACCAGCAGGAACAGGCCCAGCGACACCACGATGAAGGGGAACGAGAGCACCTTCACGATCGGTTTCACGAGCGTGTTCACGATCGCGAACACCACTGTGATGGCAGCGATCACCAGGATCTTGCTCTGGGTGGTGTCCTCGGGGGTCTTGATCTCGATGCCGTTCACCCAGGCGGCGGCCAGCCAGATGGCCACCCCGTTGATCAGCAGACGTATCAGTAGCGTCATGCCCCGATCGTAGGGCGAGATCGCCGCCGGGGCCGGATATCACGGACCTGCCCGACCGTGGCACCCGATCAGGCCGCGCGATCCAGGTACCCCGTCACCGCGTCGCGCAGGGTGCGGACCGCGTCGTCGTCGCCGAGCAGCCGCCGGGTGACCGGGTTGGGCGCGCGCAGCACGGCCAGCACCATGTGCCCGGCCTCGATGCGGTCGTCCTTGCGGGCCAACGCCTCCCGCAGGGAGAGCTCGACGATCTTCTTCGAATCCGAGGTGAAGGGAATGTGGCCGCGCGGGCCGCCTTCCGCCCCCCAGTACTTGCGCCAGCGCGATCCCTCGGGCGGAACGGCCGCCTCGTCGAGGGCGTTCTCGCCGAAGGTCGCCTCGAGGCTCTCCCGGACGGCGTCGAGATCGATGCCGATGGAACGCAGGGCCTCCGCGTCCTCGGCGCCCAGCGGTTCCCCGGTCCGCTTGCGGGCCAGCGCCTCTCGCACGTCGTCGGCGGTGAGGCCGTGCGCCGCAAGGATTTCCCGCAGGCCGCCGTCCGGGCAGGCGAGCAGTCCGAGCAGCATGTGCTCGACCTCGATGCTCGAGGAGCACAGGTCGCGCGCTTCCTCCTGGGCCAGGACGACCGCGGTGCGGGCGGGTTTGGCGAATCTTTCGAACATCAGCGGATACCGCCCTTCCGGTTGTACTTCTGGTGGACCGCCTGCCGGCTGACCTCGAGCGCGTCGGCGATGGCCTGCCAGGACCAGCCCTGTTTGCGGGCATTGGTGACCTGGATGGCCTCGAGTCGCTCGAGCAGCCGACGCAGCGCGAGCACCGCGCGGAGCCCGACCTGGGGGTCGGGGCTGCCGGCGGCGGCCGCCAGAGTCGTTGCTTCACTCATGAGTGTCAATTTACGTTGACACTCGCGGCGCGTCAACGAAAATTGACAATCCGGAGGGGGTGTTCACCGTCGGCGGAACCCCGCGGACGGCGTGGAGCGCCGCCTCAGCGGCAGGGGACGAACGGGGCGTAGTCGCGCACGCAGCCGTCGGTCCAGTCCCACAGCGCGTCGGGATCCACCGGGACGCCGTCCTGCAGCCGCAGCCGCCAGCCGCCGGCTTCCTTCTCCCAGAGATCACCGTCGCGATCCCGATACAGGCCGAGTGCGGTCGGCTCCCAGGCATTGCCGATCGTGCCGCGCTGCGTGGTGACGGCGCGACCGTGCGCCGTCGAGATCACCCATGGCCCGAATGTGACATTCATATCTCCGGCCGCCCGTGGTTGCTGCCCCAACTCGACTCCCCATTTGTTGTTGTTTCAAACTATTGGAGCAGAACGGATCGCCCGAGCCCCCGTCCAGCAAGAACCGCACGGGTATCCGTCGCCAACCGCGTGTGTACCTGACGGCCATACAAGTAAGGTCTGCCTAAGTAAATGGATGGAGTTCCTACGTTCGGCGAGTACATTCGCCAGCGCCGCACCACCGCGAATCTCACGCGCCCACAATTGGCCTGGCTGGCCAACCTCTCGGTGCCCTACCTGACCAAGATCGAAGGCGGCGCCAATCCGTCCCGACGGGTGATCGAATCCCTGACCACCGCACTGAAGCTGACACCGGTCGATTTCGAGTATGCGCTCGTGCTCGCCGAGGGACCGCTGCCGCGCATCGAACCGGACCAGCCGACCCCGGCCGACCTGGAATACCTGGACCTGCTCAACCCCGCCATCGGCGCCTACATCACCGGACTGTGGGACATCGTCGCCGTCAATGCCGCGCACCACGAGTTCTTCCCCGAGATGATGGCCGGCGCGAACTACCTGGAATGACTGTTCTTCAATCCGATCTCGCGCACCGTCATGGTGAACTGGGACAACGAGACTCGCATGGCGGTCAGCCGGTTCCGCATGCAGCTCGCGCGCGCCGGCGAGGACGAGCGCGGGGCCGAGATTCTCGAACGCTGCCTGGTCGACCCGGATTTCGCACTGCTGTGGCATTCCGACACGGTCGCGGTCGAACGCGGCGATCTCACCAAGTTGGTGCGCAACCCGAGGACACTGGCCATCACCGAGCTCCGGATCAATCTGTGGCGCACCCAATCGACGCTGCAATCGTGGCTTCTGGTGATGGGCACCGTCGTGGATCGACCCACCGCGGTGACCCGTCCGATGCTGCGGCAGCGCCCCGAAACGTCAAGGGCTATTAACAGCCCCGAGGGCACTGTGACCCCGCCGAGACGCCCGAAAAACGTTGCGCAAGGCAAAGATCCGATGCCGACAACCCCCTTGCGGCAACTTGATAGCTAACTTTCCGATGAGTGACCAACCGACATCAGCCGACCCGTCGTGCGGTGCGGAAACTAGCCCGACCAAGTACCGGTGGCGATGAATTCGGTCAGCGTCGCGGTGGGCTCGGCCAAGCTCAGCCCCTGGTCGGCAACCCATTCGTCATTGAAATAGGTTCCGGCATAACGGTCTCCGCCGTCACAGAGCAGCGTCACCACACTGCCGGTACGGTTCTCCGCGATCATCTCGGCAATCAGGGCAAAGGCCCCCACACAGATTGGTGCCCGTGGAGCCGCCCACCCGCCGGCCCAGCACCGTGCCGGCATGCCGGGTAGCCGCCACCGAGGCCGCGTCCGGCACCTCGATCATGCAGTCCACCACCGTCGGCACGAAGGACGGTTCCACCCGCGGCCGCCCGATACCCTCGATCCGCGACGGCATTCCGGTCTCGAATCCCAGGTCCCCCAGCTCGTAGCCGCCGTAGAAGGCCGAATTCTCCGGGTCCACCACGGCCAGCCGCGTGGCGTGCCGCTTGTAGCGCAGATAGCGGCCGATGGTCGCACCGGTGCCGCCGGTCCCCGCACCGACCACCACCCAGTCCGGCACCGGATGGGTCTCCAGTTCCATCTGCTGGAAGATGGATTCCGCGATGTTGTTGTTGCCGCGCCAGTCGGTGGCGCGCTCGGCATTGGTGAACTGGTCCATGTAGTGGCCGCCGGTCTCGGCCGCCAAGCGCGCCGCCTCGGCGTAGATGTCGGGGGCGCGTTCGACCAGGTGACAGCGTCCGCCCTGGGCCTCGATGAGGGCCAGCTTCTCCGGAGACGTCTTGGCCGGGACCACGGCGACGAAGTCCAGGCCCAGCATCTTGGCGAAGTACGCCTCGCTGATCGCGGTCGATCCGGACGAAGCCTCCACCACCGTGGTGCCCTCGGTGACCCAGCCGTTGCAAATGGCGTACAGGAACAGCGATCTCGCCAGGCGGTGCTTGAGACTGCCGGTCGGATGGGTGGATTCATCCTTCAGATAAAGCTGAACGCCCCACTCCGGGGGCAGCGGGTAGCGCAGCAAATGCGTGTCCGCGCTGCGCTGGGAGTCGGCGTCGATGAGCCGGACGGCGTTGTCCACCCAGTCGCGGGGTGCGCTGCGATCGCAGCGTTTCACTGCTCGTCCTTGCCCTGCAGCCGCGAGCGCAGCTGATCGCGGTCCGCGCGGCGCTTGGCGTCCACCGCCGCGATGTCCTTGTTGACCTGCGTGCGCAGCTTCTTGAACAGCACCAGCGACAGCGGCATGGCGATCAGCAGGCCGAACAGCAGGGCGACGATGAGCGGAATGGACACCTTCACCAGGGCGGCCACACCCATGATGACCGCGGTGATGATGACGACCAGCCCGAGCCGGGCCACGGTGTAGAGGGCCAGATTGCGGGCCAGGCTGCGGCCCGCACCGTCGGGTCGGGTTGCTTCACTCACGCCGCCCAGCCTAGGTGACGGCGGAACCGGAAACCGCCGCGACCCTCGTCCGCCCAGGTCAGAAAGCCAACCGCCCCGTATGTCGCTGGCGGTTCGCTGCATCGCGGCCAAACGTGACCGTAAACACATAACGGATATCCGTTTTGTCTATTACTTCCTCTTTACCAAAGCGAGACCGTTCGAACACCCAGGGGTTGCAGTGCAACGATGTCGCTACTGATGAGGGATCTGTCGAAACGGAAAGGTTTGCGAATGACTGCGTTCACCGCGGCGAGCCGCGCATTGGGTTCCGTCACCGGTCAGGACACCCTGCTCACCCCAGGCCAAGTCGCTGCCATGTTCCATGTCGATCCGAAGACCGTGACCCGGTGGGCTCACGCGGGTCGGCTCGGCTCCCTCCGGACTCCGGGCGGTCACCGCCGGTTCCGGGAGTCGGAAGTTCTGCAACTCTTGCGGTCCCTCACCACCGAGGCCCGCGTGTAATACCGATTTTCACGGATAACCGCCCGCTTCACATGCTGCGGGTACGCACTCGGATTACCCTCGATCTCAGGAGGTGAGCGACGTGACGTATCTGTTGGCACTCATCGCGGTGGTGACCGTCGCGATGCTGTGCTGGAAGGCTTTCGGACCCCAGCGATCGGCCGGCACCGGCCCAGCACCCGCTCGGCGCAACCGCATCATCGGTCCAGAAGACGATCCGGATTTCCTCGCCAAGCTCGCCCGCGAGCATCGTGATGGCGAATCCAAATGAATTACCGAAGCTCGCCAACGAAGTAGCCATAGCGATATATGTGACCGTCCCCCGTGGAACCGCCTCGGCGCAGCCCACGGGGGATGGTCGTTTTCCGGGCCGAGCCCATCGCCCCGCGCCGCCGTCGCGCGCATACTGAGCCAGACTGGTTCCACAGCGGGTCCCATGTGGAGGTGCCTCGATGGAGCGTGAACAGAACCTGTCGCAGGACGCGCGGCGCAAGGCCGGGGACGAGCGAGCGGCCGCCCGGCGGGCCGAGCGGCACGGGCAACTATCGGACATGCACCTGATCCGGGAGGAAACGGGCTCGGACTACGAACCGCTGACCCGCGGCGAAGTACGCATGGCCGACGTCGAACTCGGGGAACACGAGCCCGAGTGAAAGGGCCGAAGGGCCCACACGCCTCGCCTCGGGTGACCGAGACCGGCGCGGGGCCCTTGCGCGGCAGCCGATTCCGCCGTCAGTGGCTGACAGCGTCCTCTTCCGCCTTGCGGCGCAGGTTGTCCGCGACCTCCGCCTGCCAGGCCTCGTTGGCCTTGGTGGTGTCGACCTCGAACTCGAAGCGCTGCACCGACTTCGGGTCGATATCGGCGACATCCACGTAGAACTGCTCGTACCAGCGGCGCAGCTGGTAGACCGGGCCGTCTTCCTCGGTCAGCAGCGGGTTCTCGATCTTGGATTTGTGCTTCCAGATCTCGACGTCCTGCAGGAAGCCGTCGCCGATGCCCTTGGTCATCTTCTTGGCGATCTTGTCGGCCTGCTCGTCGCTCACACCCTGCGGCTTGCGCACCGACATGCCGTACTGCAGGACGAACGCGTCCTGCGAGATCGGGTAGTGGCAGTTGATCAGCACGGTCTCGAGCTCGAAACCGCTGTAGTTGTTGATCAGCGGGTTCACCATGTACGACGGGCCGAAGTAGGAGGCCACCGACTTCAGGGTCGAGTCGCCGCCGTACTGGGTGGCCATGCCCTTGTCCGGGCGGGCCGTGGAGTCCAGGTACTGGGTCGCGACGTGGCCCTCGAAGACGTTCTTGAAGAACGTCGGGTATGCGTAGTGGATGTAGAAGAAGTGGGCCATGTCCACGACGTTGTCGATGATCTCGCGGCAGTTGGAGCCCTCGATGACCATGGACTCCCAGGTCCAGTCGGTCCAGCCGTCGCCGATCGCCTCCAGGCCCTTGCCCTCTGCGTCGGTGAACGGGCCCTCGATGTAGGGGATCGTCACCTCGTCGGTGGGCGGGTTGCCCTCGTGGTCGTGCCACACGTAGAGCTGGCCGTTGCGCTCGAGCGTGGTCCAGGACCGGGTCCGCGCCAGCGGCGGAACCCGCCGGGCGTAGGGAATCCCGGTGCACTTGCCGTTGCCGCCCCAGCGCCAGTCGTGGAACGGGCACGCGATGGAGTCGCCCTTGACCTCACCCATGGAGAGATCGCCGCCGAGGTGCCGGCAGTAGGAGTCGAGCACGTGCAGCTCGTTCTTACTGTCGGCGAAGACCACCAGCTTGGTCCCGAAAGCCGAGATCTGATGCGGCTTGCCGTCCCGGAACGGGCCGGCCAGCCCGAGGCAATGCCATCCCCGCGCGTACCGCGAGGGCGCCTCGCCCACATCGATCTCGCGAACCTTGCGAACGCGGCCTTCCGGCGACACTGCCATGTCGAGGTCCCCTCACTTGAAAACTAGAACGTGTTCTAATCACTGTCGCTTAATACCGTACAGCGCAACAGCGTTCAGGGGTAGTGCCGGCACAAAGAAGGCCCCGGCACAACCGCGCCGGGGCCTTCGAAAACCGTTGGATCAGTTCAGTCCGGCATACGAGTGCAGGCCGCTGACCACGATGTTGATGATGAAGAGGTTGAACAGCATCGCGACGAAACCGGCGATGTTGATCCAGGCCGCCTTGGTGTCACGCCAGCCGGAGGTGGCACGGGCGTGCAGGTAGGCGGCGTAGAGGACCCAGGCGATGAACGAGCAGGTCTCCTTGGGATCCCAGCCCCAGAAACGGCCCCACGCCGCCTCGGCCCAGATCGCGCCCAGGATGACGCCCGAACCGAAGATCGGAAAGCCGATGATGGTGGTGCGGTAGGCGAGTCGGTCCAGCAGCTGGGCGTCGGGGAGACGACGGGCCAGCTGGCCCCAGATGTTGTCGGCCTCCGCGCCGGCGGGCTGCCAGATGCGGAACAGGAACAGCAGGCTGGCGATACCCGAGACCAGGAAGACGCCCGAACCGATCGAGATCACGGTGACGTGGATCGGCAGCCAGTAGGACTTCAGGGCGGGGACCACAGGGGCCGCGTCCACGTGCAGCTTGGTGCCCGCCAGGAACAGCAGGATCAGCACCGGGGTCAGCAGGAACGACCACATGCCGCGGTAGCGCTGGTCGTTCAGCAGGATCAGGCCGAGCAGCACCGCGGCCGCGCAGGCCATCGAGATGAACTCGAACATATTGCCCAGCGGGAAACGGTGGGTCGCGAAGCCGCGCAACACGATCGAGGCCACGTGCACGCCGAAGCCGACGAACAGCACCGCGAAGCCCATATTGCCGAGCCGCTCGGAGAACGGACGACCGGCGCCGCGGGGCTCCACCTTGCCGGGCACGTTCGGTGCGGGCGGTTCGGCCACCGGCTCGGAACCGCCTCCGGCGGTGACCAGTTCGCGGGTGGTGGTCGGCACCGTGCGGGTGAGCGCGAACTGCCAGACCAGCATGATCCAGACCAGCGCGTAGATCACGATGGCCGATTTGAACCCGAGGTCGCTGTAGGAGGCGAGGTTCTCGTCGATCGGCATTACTTCTCTCCCGTCAGCAGCCGCTCGCGCAGGCGGTCGAACTCGCCGCCCCAACCGGCCTGGTCGGTGCGGGCCAATCCGCCCATTTCTACTACGGTACGTCGTACACCGTCCGGCGCGGTGTCCGGGTACACGCGCAGCCAGATGCGGCGACGCTTCACCAGCAGCGACACCAGCAGGCCCGCCATCATGGTCAGCGCCGACACCAGCACCCACTGCTGCGCCGGATCATGCGAAACCTGCAGGTTCACGAACTCTTCCGCACCGTCGAAGGTCACCTTGGTGCCGTCGGCCAGCGTCGAGGTCTCCCCCGGCTTCAGGTTCACGCGCTGCGCCTTCACCAGCCGGCCCTGCTTGATCATCTCCGGATCCAGCGAGAACAACGACTGCGCGCGGCCGGTGTCCAGACCGGTATCGCCCTGGTAGATGTCGATCGCGACGGCCGGATCGGTCATCGCCGGATAGCGGGAGGTCAGCAGCTGCCCGTGCATCAACGCGGTCGGCGCGAACAGACCCTGGATCGCGACCTGATGCTTGCGGCGCTCGTCCTCGTTCGGATACATGCCGCCCGGCGGATCGATGCGCAGCACGCCCGAGGACAGGAAGGTGGTGCCGTCGTCCGGCTTCCACTGGATGGCCTCGGTGCGGGTCTGCCCGTTCGGGAAGGTCACCGTGAACTTGGGCGCGAAACCGTGGCCCTGCAGGTACACCCGGTCCCCGGCGACACGCAGCGGATGGTTCACCTGAATGGTGGTGTCGTTCCACTTGCCATCGGCCAGATCCGAACCGGTCTGGTACTGGATGTTCGAGGTGAACATCGCCGCCTGACCGTTCTTCAGGTAGTCGGCCTTGAAGTCCTTGACCCGCACGCACATCGGGGTCAGCCCGGTGCCGTCGTTGACGTTGCCGGCCTTGAACGAGTCGAACACCGCGGGCGACGTGGTGCAGAAACCCGGCCCGTCGTTGGCCAGCACCACCACATTGCCCTCGTAGCCGAACAGCTTGCCGATCGCGATCGCGGCCAGCAGGCACACCAGGGCCAGGTGGAAGACCAGGTTGCCGAGCTCGCGGGTGTAGCCCTTCTCCGCCGAGAGGGTCAGTTCCCCTTCGCGCTCGCCGGGCTGCACCACCGTGCGCCAGCCGCGCATCTGGCCGCGGGCCCGATCCAGCACCTGCTCCGGGGTGGCCGCGTCGGCGCCGGACCAGTGATGCGGCAGCCGCGACAGGTTGCGCGGCGCCTTGGTCAGCGGGGCGCGCAGCGCGCGGTAGTGGTCCACGCAGCGCGGCAGGATGCAGCCCACCAGCGAGACGAACAGCAGCACGTAGACGGCCGTGAACCAGAAACTGGAGAACACGTCGAACAGCTGCAACCGGTCCATCCACGGACCCAGGGTCGCGCGATTGCGGATGTAGTCGTCGACCTTGCCCGCGTTCAGGCTGCGCTGCGGCAGCAGCGCGCCCGGAATGGCGGCCAGGGCCAGCAGGAACAACAGCATGAGCGCGGTACGCATGCTGGTCAGGCCGCGCCAGGTATTGCGGAGCAGGCCGAAGACGCGGCGCGGCAGCGACTGACGCGGCGGACGGGTGGGGGCGCTGGGGGTTTCGATGGTGGCAGTCATGTCAGATCGGCAGGGTCACATTCGAGACGAAGGCGTCGCGGACCCACGAGACGAACAGGTCCCACGATCCGGTCACCAGGGCGATGCCGACGGCCACCAACAGCAGCCCGCCGATCACCTGGATGGTGCGGGAATTACGGCGCAACCAGCCGACGCCGCGCAGCGCGGTCGCCGAACCGAAGGCCAGGATGATGAACGGCAGGCCCAGGCCCAGGCAGTAGGCCACGATCAGGGCCACGCCGCGGACCGCGGTGGCGCCCTGGGTGCCGACCGACACCGAGATCACGCCCGACAGCGTCGGGCCCAGGCACGGAGTCCAGCCCAGCGCGAACACCGCGCCCAGCAACGGCGCCCCGATGATGCCGCTGAACCGGCGCGGCTCCATCCGGGTGTCGCGCTGCAGCACCGGGATCAGGCCGATGAAGGCCAGACCCATCACGATGGTCACCACGCCGCCGACCCGTTGCAGCAGTTCACGATTGACGTCCAGCGCCTGCATGGTGCCGAACACGGTGGTGGCGGCCAGCACGAACACGACGGTGAAACCCGCCACGAACAGGGCCGCCGCACCCGCCACCCGCAGGCGCGCCGAACCACGGCTCGCCACCGCGGTGCTCGCGTTGCGCGCCGACTCCACCGTCACCGGCGGGGCCTCCGCACCGACCACCCCGGCCAGATACGACAGGTAGCCGGGCACCAGCGGCACCACGCACGGCGACGCGAACGACACCAGACCGGCCAGCACGCACGCCCCCAGGGCCAGCAGCAGCGGGCCGGTCGCGGCGGTCTGCTGGAACGAATCCCCCACGCTCGCCAGGTAGGTCACGTGATTCACTGCTCGGCCGCCAGTCGATCCACCACCGGCTGCAGGTCCTCGACCAGCAGGCTGCGCAGGAACACCGCCGCCACCCGATGCTGCTTGTCCAGCACGATGGTGGTGGGAATGACGCTGGTGGGGAACTTGCCGCCGAGCGCCAGCAGGCTGCGCATGGACGGGTCGTAGACGGAGGGGTAACCGACCTTGTTGTCGGTCACGAAATCCTGGGCCTTGTCCTTCTGGTTGTCCCGGACATTGATGCCCAGGAAGGCGACGCCCTTGTCCTTGCTCGCCTCGTAAACCTGTTCCAGCGCAGACACTTCCGCGCGACACGGGCCGCACCACTGACCCCAGATGTTGAGGACCACGACCTTGCCCGGGAAATCGTCCACCGACGCGGTCTTGCCATCGTGCATCAGATCCGGGCCGGACAGCTTGCCGATGGTGCCGCGCGCGGACGGCGGATCGTAGAAGATCTCGGTCTTGCCGCCCGGCGAGACGAAGTCGAAGGTGCCGCCCTGGGCCACCGCGTCCTTGCCCGCCGTCGTGCATCCGGCGAGCACGGCCACCACGGTCAGTCCCGCCAGCACGGCCGCCACCCGCCGCAGCGGGCGGCGGGCGGATCCGGGCCGGGACGCGATGGCGCGGCTCATGCCCCGGTCACCGAGGGATCGGACGCGCCCGCGGGCTCCGAGTAGACGATGTCGATCAACGTATCGCCCTGGTAGACCAGGGAAGTCAGCGATGCCAGCGAACACTGGCGGTTGCGCGGGTCGTGCCACAGGCGCTGGCCCTGCAGGAAACGGCGCAGGGTCCACACCGGCAGCTGATGCGACACCAGCACGGCCTCGCGGCCGGCGGCCTCCACCCGCGCCTTGTTCACCGCGGCCAGCATGCGGTGCGCGATCTGCAGATACGGCTCGCCCCACGACGGGGAGAGCGGGTCGCGCAGCTTCCACCAGTGCCGGGGCTTGCGCAGCGCACCGGCCGTGACCCGCAGGCCCTCGAAAGTGTTGCCCGCCTCGATCAGGTTGTCGTCGGTGCGGATGACCAGGCCGTGCCCGGTCGCGATCGGATTAGCCGTCTCCTGCGCCCGCTGCAACGGCGACGCCACCACCAGCGCGATGTCGTGGTCGGCCAGCGAGCGCGCCACGGCCTGCGCCTGCGCGCGGCCCGTCACCGACAGCTGGAAGCCGGGCAAGCGGCCGTAGAGCACACCGTTCGGGTTGTGCACCTCGCCGTGCCGCAGCACGTGGACGATCGTCTCGACGTCACCGGCCACGTCACCGGGCAGGATCAATCCGCCGGCGACGCCGGGAGCCGGAATCGCGTCGATCGCTTCCGCGGCAACGAATTCGGTGTCCGATTCGGCGGATTCGCTCGCATCGGGATCGACCTCGACCACGATCTCGGACGAGAACGAAGCGACATCGGCGGCGGATTCCACCTCGTCATCGACGTCAGCGGCAGCGAACGACGCGGCCGGGGTCTCGACGACCGGGGCGGCGAACTCCTCCGCCGCGGACACGGCAGCCTCGAACACCGGGGTCGGGTCGTCGTAACCGCTCTCGGATTCGGTGGCGGCGGTGCTGTTTCCGGCGACCTCGGCGACATCTTGATCAGCGCGGTCGGTGGCCGCCTCGGAAACCTGCGATTCCGTTGCGGCGGAGGCGGATTCGGCCACCGCGACGACGGCGATCTGCTCGCCGGTCTCGGCGAGTTCGTCTTCGGCCTGGCGGATGGAGTCCAGCAGGCGGGTCGCCTCTTCGGCGGAGAGCGGGGCCTCGTGCTGGGCGGGGGCGGGTAGGCCCGAATCGGGGTGGGACGAGCTCACGCGGCGGATCCTTCGGGAGTGGCGGCCGCCGCGGCGCGCGCGGCGGCGGGGAGGGCGGCGGCGATGCGGTCGAAAGCGTCCTCGTCGAGAGCGGCCGAAACGAACCAGGCTTCGAAAGCGCTCGGCGGCGCGTACACGCCGGCATCCAGCAGCGCGTGGAAGAAGGCTGGGAAACGCCAGGTCTCGGCGGCTTTGGCGGCGGCGTAGTCGGTGACCGGGTTCTCGGCGAAGAACACGCTCACCATATTGCCCGCGAATTGCACCCGGTGCGCGACGCCTTCGGCGGTCAGCGCCTCGATCAGCAGCCCGCCCAGCCGCTCGGAGTTCTTGTTCAAGGTCGCGTACACCGACTCGTCGGCGGCGCGCAGCGTGGCCAGGCCCGCCGCCACCGCCACCGGGTTCCCGGACAGGGTGCCCGCCTGATAGACCGGGCCCAGCGGGGCCAGGTGATTCATGATGTCGGCGCGCCCGCCGAACGCGGCGGCCGGCAGGCCACCGCTCATCACCTTGCCGAAGGTGTACAGGTCGCCGGCCACGCCGTCGATCCCGAACCAGCCGGAGTGGCTGACCCGGAAACCGGTCATGACCTCGTCCATGATGAGCAGCGCGCCGTGCTCGGTGGTGAGCCGGCGCAGGCCCTCGTTGAAACCGGGGACCGGCGCGACCGCGCCCATATTGCCCGCCGCGGCCTCGGTGATGACGCACGCGATCTCGCCCGGGTGGGCGGCGAAGGCGGCGGCCACAGCCTCCAGGTCGTTGTAGGGCAGCACCAGGGTGTCGGCCGCCTGCGCACCGGTGACGCCCGGCGAGGTCGGCAGACCCAGGGTGGCCACGCCGGATCCGGCGTCGGCCAGCAGCGCGTCCACGTGACCGTGGTAGCAGCCGCTGAACTTCACGATCTTGGTGCGGCCGGTGAAGCCGCGGGCCAGCCGGACCGCGCTCATGGTGGCCTCGGTGCCCGAGTTCACCAGGCGCACGCGCTCGACCGGAGCGACCCGGCCGGCGATGGCCTCGGCGAGTTCGATTTCCGCCTCGGTCGGCGCGCCGAAGGACAGTCCGCCGGTGGCCGCCCGCTGCACGGCCTCGACGACCGCCGGGTGCGCGTGCCCGAGGATCATCGGACCCCACGAGCACACCAGGTCCACGTAGTCGTTGCCGTCGGCGTCGGTCAGCGTGCACCCGCGCGCGGAGGCGATGAACCGCGGCGTGCCGCCCACGGAATTGAAGGCCCGCACCGGCGAATTCACGCCGCCGGGGATGACCGCCGCGGCGCGTTCGAAAAGTTGAGCTGAGACCGGGACCGACACCTGGCTCACACGCGGAGAAGAACTCACGGCACCCAGTCTCTCAGCCGCCCCGGCCCTCGTCGACGACAGGGTGTAGTCGAGTGGCTCTTCCCACAGCCAACCCGTCATCTTCGCACTCTGCACCGAACACCGCATCCCGGAGACCAACGGCTGAGATCCTGGAGGGCGGGCGGTCGGGCAACACGCCGGAGTGCGATTCGGACAACGTGATTCGCTACTCGATTGCTGGTGCGTAATGTCTCGACGCAGGAAGCGGCTTCGGAGAGAGGGCGGGACGCATGCGGGTCGTTCGGTACGGGGTTGGGATCATGGCGGTGGCGGCGGGGCTGGCCGCCGGGGCCGGAGCGGCGCAGGCCGCGGTGCCGGTGGTCCAGATCGATCAGGGCCGGGTGGGGGTGGCGCTGTCGCACCAGGAGACGGCCGCGATCGCCGATGGTCCATTACCGGCGGTGATCAGCATGTTCGTGCCGCTGAGCCGGATGGGCGCGGGCCTGCAGCCGGATACCACCATCTACAAGGACGACAAGGGCGGCGTGCACGCCTCGTTGCGGCAGGTGATGTCGGAGGCCGCGGATCACCCCGACGGCAGTGTCACCCTGTTCGTGAACGTGCCGAGCAAGGGCGGTCGAGTGCTGGATGTTTACCAGAACTGGGGCTGAGTCCTTTTCGCCGGTTTCATCCCTCGCCTGATCCAGTCGAGCGGAGACGGCGGCGCGGTCTGCGGGCGCGCCGCCGCACCCCCCGCTACAAGAGCGGAACCCCCAGGCAGAACGCCGCCCATCCGGTGGACAGCAGGCAGTTCAGCTGGGGTGGTAGTAGGTCTACCCAGGACGACGCCACCGAGGGTGGCCGGTAATCCGCGACGAAATCGACGGGAGCCGCGGCCGCCGGTGCCACGGCCACAGCGCCGACGAGCCCCGCGGCCAGCACCGCGGGGGCGATGCGTTTCACGAGATCTGTGCGCTTCATGGCCATGATTCTCCGCGCCCGCCCGGACCGGGCCTAGGCCAAATCAGACTTCGCACCCTTCAGCGCGGTGTGTCGCGCCGGGCTCGCCGAGCACGAATCAGCTGATCAGACAAAACGGTCAACCTCGGTCAAAGGGTCAGCGGGCGAGCCGAACCGCCCGCGCGGCCCCGTCGATCAGCACCGATCCGGACATGATCGCCAGCAGCGCGCACCCCGCCAGCCACGGCCCGACATAGCGGGTCGCGGTGAACGCGGGCACCTCGCCCTGCGGCTTGAACACAGTGGTCTGCACGCCGTTGCGCCAGCACCACACCGCCGCGACCAGCAGCACCGGCACCAGCACGATCTCGGCGATCACGGTCAGCCACCGCATCACAGTGCCTCCTGGGCCTCGTCGTCGGTCCCGCCCGGCGGCTCCAGCGCATCGTTCAGCGCCGCGCGCAGCGTGACATGGTCGCGGGCCCACGCCTGCACCAGCCGGCCGTCGGTCAGCTTCAGGCCGATTCCCTTGCGCCGCCGCGGCACTCCGGTCAGCTCGCCCAGCGCCCGCGCGGACTGCCAATCCTCATAGTCCCAGGATTCCTCGTCCTCTTCGGGCAGCACCGCGGCGATCTCGCGCAGCGGCACCACCTCGGTGCCCTCGCGCAAATGCTCCGGCGTCAGCTCGACACTGATGTGGCGCTTGCCCGCGATCACCTGCAACCAGACGAAGCCGGCCAGCAGCACGGCACAGAAGGCCAGTCCGAACCAGTGGATGTCGCCGCCACGGAACAGCTCGATCACCAGGATGATCGCGCACATCGCGGGCCCGTAGGCAATGGTTCGCCAGCGCGCGCCCGGCTCGGAGAACAGCACGGGTCCGGGGGCGTGGAGGGCCTCACTCATAGGTCGAGCGTAAAGATCGCGGAACGACTCAGTGGGCCAGGCCCGGAATCAGCAGTACGGCAAGGGTCAGCAGTCCGAAGACGAACAACAGACTCAGTACCAGCACATCGCGCCGCAGGCTGTGCGGCTGCTGGATCACCACTCGCATCGTTGCTCCGCCTTCCCGGGGGGCTCGACGCGCCATTATCTAACGCGCGACGGCCGACTTCCGGTTCCCGAAATAGTTGTGACAGCCCTCACCATACCCGTTGGTAGCCTGGCGACAAACTCGGGCTGGGTCAACCCGGTCCGGGACGGAAGTAGGCCTCGGATTCGCTTCGGTAGCACAGGAACACGGCCCCGGCCGCCGCCACCGCCTGCACGATCCCGGCGCCGCCCGCGACCAGCGCGGCCACCCCTTCCTTGGCGCCGACCCCGAACAGCGTGCCCGCCGCGCCGAGCACCAGGAAGATCCCGAATCCGGTGAGAACCGCTCGGGCCCAGTTCTTTCCGCGACCCAACTGCCACACCACCGCCACCGCGCCCCCGGACAGCACCAGCCAGAACACCGCGACCAGCACGAACACCACGGCCGTCCAGACCTGCACCTGCGCCAGCGTGACAGCCGGCTGCTGCTCGTGCACCTGGTCGAACATCTGCTGCGCCAACTCGTTCCGCTGCCCGAACTGCGAGATCAGCGACGCGATCAACTGCACCAGGCCGACACCGAGCGCGACGTACCAGAGCTGACAGGCCGTGCCCACGTCCTCCGGGGCCGGGCGCGCCGAAACATTCGGCGGGACCATAGGATTCACGATCACGAATTATCCGATACCACGCACGCCGGCCGCTGCCCCGCTCACGACAGCCAGTGCGCGGCCTCGGTGGCCCAGTAGGTGAGCACCATGTCCGCGCCCGCGCGCCGGATGCCGAGCAGCGACTCCAGAATCGCGCCCTGGCGGTCGATCCAGCCGCGCTCGGCAGCCGCGGTGATCATGGCGTACTCCCCCGGAGATCTGATAGGCCGCCACCGGCACCGTGGAGCGGTCCGAAACGTCGCGCAGGATATCCAGATACGACATGGCGGGCTTCACCATGACGATGTCCGCGCCCTCCAGCAGATCCAGTTCCAGCTCGCGGATCGCCTCGCGGCGGTTGGCCGGGTCCTGCTGGTAGGTGCGGCGATCGCCCTGCAGCGAGGAGCCGACGGCCTCCCGGAACGGGCCGTAGAACGCCGAGGCGTACTTGGCGGCGTAGGCGAGAATGCCGGTGTCGGTGTAGCCGGCGGCGTCCAGGCCCGCGCGGATCGCGCCCACCTGGCCGTCCATCATGCCGCTGGTGCCGAGCAGATCGGCGCCGGTCGCGGCCTGCGCCAGCGCCATCTCGACATAGCGGGTGAGGGTGGCGTCGTTGTCGACGGCGCCGTTGTCGTCCAGCACTCCGCAGTGGCCGTGGTCGGTGAACTCGTCGAGGCAGGTGTCGGCCATGACGACGGTCGCGCCGCCGACCTCCGAGACCAGGGCGGAGAGTCCGCGGTTCAGGATGCCGTCCGGATCGCTGGCCCCGCTCCCCTGCGCGTCCTTGTCCTCCGGCTTGGGCACCCCGAACAGCATGAGCCCGCCGACGCCCGCGGTCACCGCCTCCGCGGCCGCCTTGCGCAGCGAATCCATCGAATGCTGGAAAACGCCTGGCATGGAAGAGATCTCACGCGGCTCGTCGATCCCGTCGGCGACGAACATGGGCAGAATCAGGTGCCGCGGCTCCAGGCTGGTCTCGGCGACGAGCCGACGCATGGCGGGAGTGCGGCGCAACCGCCGAGGGCGGTCCATTCCGGTCATGCTCGCATGATATGCCCGGCTCGCGGCCGGGGTGCGCGCGCCTCCTGGGCCGGGCCCGGCCGGGCGCCAAAGTCATTGTGAGCAGCGGATTTTGTCGGTGGGTCCGAGTAGAATCGAAGATGTGTTCGAAGGGATCGCGCCGCGTTCGAAGGCGCGATTCCGGATCGCGACGGGAGGATTGGCCGTGCTCGCAGCCGTTACCAGCATGTCCGGCAAGGTGAACCGGGGCGCCGGGGTTCCGAAGAAGGGGGAGGTCATCGATCACGCGTGGCGACCGCTGGCCAAGCAGCCGCTGCCGGCGGGGCAGCCGCGCACGTGGTACGTCTCGCACAACCGCCGGTTGAAGGCCATGCGCCTGGCCATCGCGCTGCTGGACTCCGGCGCCTTTGCCCCGGACCAGGCAACCAACGAGAAGATCAGGGAGACAGCCGAAGTCGTCGGCGTGCACCGGCCCTCGGACGCCACCTGCCGCATGGTCCGCCGCCTGATGGCGGCGCAACGCTGACCACCACGCGGAGCCGCTGACCGTGGCGGGGGCCTGCCGACGTCCGCACGACCGGACGTCGGCACGCCTCCGCGGCACGCGGCGGCGCTAGGAGTTCAGGCAGCCGGTGTGGGTCGATCCCGGCGTGCCGGGATCAGCGGAACCGCTGGTCAGGCACTTCAGCAGGGTCTGCAGCACGGTCACGGCGGGAATGCCGGACGAGCTGACCCCCGGCGCGTCGGCGACCGGCGCCGCAGCGCTCGGGGCCTCGGCCAGCGCCGCCGGGGACAGGCCCGCACCCAGCGCGATTCCACACATCGCGATCAGACCGACAGTTACGCGCTTCATGAATGTTCACCTCTCGAAGATCGAATACCTCATGCAGCGTAGGCATTTCGCTTCCGGATGAAACGACGACAGTTCCATGGGCATCCACCCAGCGAACGCGAGAAACCAACGGATTCACCATGATCGGAGTGCGCCCGTTGGCGAATACGACACCGGCCCCGCGTCGCCGGGACGTGGGGCCGGTGTGGCCGTTGTTCGTGCCGAAGCTAGCGGCTGCGGCGGCTCTTCTTGCGCGGCGGGGGCAGCAGGCCCTCGGCGCGCAGGTGCGCGGCGTGCTCGGCGAGCGCCTCGACCAGCGGGCCGACCTGGGCGGTCTCGGGCTGCACGTCCACGCGCAGGCCGAATTCGATGGCCGTCTCGGCGGTCTTGGGACCGATGCACGCCACGATGGTGCGGGCGTGCGGCTTGCCCGCGATGCCTACCAGGTTCCGGACCGTGGAGGACGAGGTGAACAGCACGGCGTCGAAGCCGCCGGTCTTGATCATCTCGCGGGTCTCCGCGGGCGGCGGGGACGCGCGCACGGTGCGGTAGGCGGTGACGTCGTCGATCTCCCAGCCGCGGTCGCGCAGGCCCTCGGCGAGGGTCTCGGTGGCGATATCCGCGCGCGGCAGCAGCACCCGGTTGACCGGGTCGAAAACGTCGTCGTAGGGCGGGAAGTCGGCCAGCAGGCCCTCGGAGGACTGCTCACCGGAGGGCACCAGCTCGGGGTTGATGCCGAAGGAGCGCACCTTCTCGGCGGTGGCCTCGCCGACGCAGGCGATCTTGACGCCGCTGAAAGCGCGGGCGTCCAGACCGAATTCGCCGAACTTCTCCCACACCGCGCGCACCGCGTTGGTGGAGGTGAAGACGACCCACTGGTAGCGGCCGTCGACCAGGCCCTTGACCGCGCGCTCCATCTGGGCGGGGCTGCGCGGCGGCTCGACCGCGATGGTCGGGACCTCCATCGGGATGGCGCCGTGGTTGACGAGCTTCTCGCTCATCTCGCCGGCCTGCTCCTTGGTGCGCGGCACCAGGACCGTCCAGCCGTAGAGCGCCCGCGACTCCCACCAGGAGGTCTTGGCGCGCTTGTCCACTTCCTTGCCGACCGTGACCACCAGCGGGCCGACCAGTTCGGACGCGGCATTGTTCAGGGTCGCCAGCGTGGCGTCGATGGTGCGCTGCTGGCGGGTGGTGCCGCGGACCGTCACCGCGACCGGGGTCTGCGGCGCCAGGCCGTGCTCCACCAGCGCCGAAGCGGTCTCGGCCAGGTGCCCGGAGGTGGCGTGCAGCACCAGCGGACCCGGCGCGGCCGCGACGGCCGCCCAGTCCACCTCGCCGCGCACATCCACCACGGTGTGGCTGGAGCCCAGCTCGATACCGCGCGTAGGCGGGCACCGTGGTGCCGGCCGACAGGCCCGGCAGCACCTCGAAGTTCAGGTGCGAGCGGGTGACCGCGTTGATCTCCTGGATGACCGAGTCGGTGGTCATCGGGTCGCCGGAGACCAGGCGCACCACGTCGGACCCGTTGCGCGCCTCCGCGATCAGGGTCTTGGCCACCTCGGCGGCGTCGCCCAGGGCGGGGCGGGTGTCGACGGGACTGGTCCCGTCGGGGTTCTCCTCGACCGCGGAGCCGATCAGGGCGAGCACGCCCTTGTCGACATCGGGATCGGTGAACGCCAGCGTCGCCCGGCCGAGCACCTCGCGGGCCCGCACGGTGAGCAACGCCGGGTCACCAGGTCCGGACCCCACAAAAAGGATCCGACCGGGATTCTTCTTCGTCACGCGGCTCATCGGCTGTTCTCCATTGGGCTGGGATTCTTGTCGTCGGTGACCTCAGCGGATTCCTCTGTGACGCTGAGCAGTTCGCGCGCCCCCAGCTCCAAGAGCTCGCGCGCCAGTGCCCGGCCCAGGTCCGCGGCATCCGCGACCGGTCCGACCACCGAGGCCCGGATCACATCCGAGCCGTCGATCGCCGCCGCGCAGGCGCGCAGCGACAACTCCTCCACCACCCGGCCGTCGTCGTCGAGTGATTCGACGACCTCGGCCAGCGCGCCGATGGGCGCGGTGCAACCGGCCTCCAATTCGGCCAGCAGCGCCCGCTCCGCGGTGATCGCGGCACGGGTGCCGGGATCGTCGAGGGCGGACAGGATGGTCACGAGTTCGGTGTCCTCGCTGCGGCATTCGACCGCCAGCGCACCCTGTGACGGGGCGGGCAGCATCTGCACCGGTTCCAGCGATTCGGTGACGACGTCCAGGCGGTCGATGCGAGCCAGCCCGGCCCGCGCCACCACCACGGCATCCAGTACACCGGAGGAGACCTTGGAGATTCTGGTGTCGAGATTGCCGCGCAGCGGCACGATCTCGATGCCGAGACCCAGCGCCTTCAGCTGCGCGGCGCGCCGCGGCGCGGAGGTGCCGACCTTCGCGCCGGCGGGCAGCTCGCCCAGCACCAGGCCGTCCCGCGCCACCAGCGCGTCGCGCGGATCCTGCCGGGGCGGGATGGCGGCGATCTCGAAGCGCGGATCCTGCGCGGTCGGCAGATCCTTGTAGGAGTGGACCGCGATGTCGACCGTGCCCGCGGCCAGTTCGTCGCGCAGCGCGGCGGTGAAGACACCCACACCGATCTTCTGCACGGGATCGACGGCGTTCTGGTCACCGGCGGTCTTCACGATCACCAGCTCGGCCTGCTGGCCGGTGGCGACCAGGGCGTCGCGCACATGCCCGGCCTGGGTGAGGGCCAGCAGACTGCCGCGGGTGCCGATGCGCCAGGGCGCCTCGACCGTTCCGCGTGCGGTTGTCTCGTTCTCGTGCACCATTGCTCCGGTCATGCGGTGTGCCCCTGTTCGTCGCCCGGGTGAGCGGCGGTGAAATCGTCGGCCAGTTCGCCCTGCAGTGTGGACATCTCCATCGGCGCGGCAACCGCTTGTGCCGCACCGGGTTTGAGTTCGAACAGTTCGCGCAACGCCTCGGCGTAGCTGTCCCCGCCCGGCGTGGAGGCCAGCTGCTTGACCCGCACCGTCGGCGCGTGCAGCAGCTTGTCGACCACCCGTCGCACGGTACGGGCGACCTCGTCGCGTTCGGTGGATTCGAGTCCCGGTAGTCGGGAATCCAGGCGCAGCAGTTCGGCCTCGACCACGTCGGCGGCCATCTGGCGCAGCGCGGCGACGGTCGGGGTGACCTCGGCCATGCGCTGTCCGGCAAGGTATTTCGAGAGTTCGTCGGCGACGATGGCGCGCGCGGCGGCGGTGTCGTCGGCGGCCGCGCCGGCCGACGGATCGCGCTGCAGCGTCTCGATGTCGATGACGGTGACGCCCGGCAGCCCGGCCACCGCGTGGTCCACGTCGCGGGGCAGGCCCAGGTCGCAGATGACCAGTTCCTCGGCGCCCGGCTTGGCCGACAGCGCCCGGTGCACGTCGGCGAGGGTGACCACGGTGCCGACCGCGCCGGTACAGGTGATCACCACGTCGGCGGCGGCCATCGCCTCGGCCATCCGGTCCATCTCGATGGCCTCGGCCGCGACGCCGTGCATGGTGGTGGCGGTGGTGGCCAGCCGCTGCGCCTTCTCCAGCGTCCGGTTCACCACGATGATCTTCGCGGCCCCGCCGCGCGCCAGCTGCGCCACCGCGAGCCCGCCCATGGCGCCCGCGCCCAGCACCAGCGCCGTGCGCCCGGCCAGCGGCCCGTGCACCGCGGCCGCGCGATCCAGCGCCACCGACACCACGGAAGCGCCCGCCCGGTCGATGCCGGTCTCGGAGTGCACCCGCTTGCCGACCCGCAGCGCGTGCTGGGCCAGCTCGTGCAGGGTGCGCCCGGCGGCCTGCTGCGAGTCCGAGGCAGCGTAGGCGGCGCGGATCTGGCTGAGGATCTGCTGCTCGCCGATCACCATCGAATCCAGGCCGGAGGACACCGCGAACAGGTGCTCGGCCGCGGCCTCGGCGTAGCGCACGTAGGCGTGCTTGGTGAGTTCCGGCAGTGGCAGACCCGAATGCTTGGTGAGCAGTTCGCCGATCTCGCCCAGCGCCGGGTGGAAGGCGTCGACGACCGCGTAGACCTCGATGCGGTTGCAGGTGGAGACGATCATCGCCTCGGACACGTGCGTGGAGGCCAGCATCATGTCGGTCAGCTTGGGCCGGTCGGTCTCGGTGATGGCGATCTTCTCCAGCACCGCCACCGGTGCGCTGCGATGCGAGATGCCTACCAGAAGCACACTCATGGCTGGACCACCGCTCCCTTGCTGGTTGTCATGGACACCCGGGGCAGCAGGGCCCCCGCCGCGGCGCTCATCGCTTCCTCCGCGGCCGATTCCGCGTTGCGGGCCCGCTCGAACGACAGCAGCTGCATCTCCACCGCGAGATCCACTCGCCGCACCTCGACGGTCGCCGGGGCCTCCAGGGCCAGGGCGGAGAAACTCAGGACGCACTGCAGCCCGGCGGCGACCAGCAGGTCGCACACGCCCTGGGCGGCGGCGTCGGGCACGGTGATGACGGCGATGGTGGGCTCGAGCGCGGCCACCGCATCGGTCAATTCGGCCACATCGCGGACGATCAGTCCGGTCACCGAGGTGCCGATGACCGCGGGATCGTTGTCGAACAGTCCGACCATGGCGAAGCCACGCCGCCGGAAACCGCCGTAGCCGACCAGCGCGCGGCCCAGGTGACCCGCTCCGACCAGCACCACCCGGTGCCCCTCGGACAGGCCGAGCACATCCTCGATGCGGTCGCGCAGCTTGATCACGTCGTAGCCCACGCCTCGAACGCCGTTGGGCCCGAGGAAGGAAAGATCCTTGCGTAACTTGGCAGAACCGACACCCGCCGCGACAGCCAGTTCCTCACTCGATACGATGGCTACAGCTTCGTCGGCGAGTACGGCGAGGACCCGGAGGTAGGTGGCCAGTCGGGCCACCGTGGCCTGCGGGATGTCTTTCTGCAGAGCCTTGGAGACGCCAGTAGGCGGCGTCTCTTGCTGCTCTGTCACGTCGCTTGCGCTCCTCGTCCGGCCGGGGGTGAGTGTCCGGGTTCTTTTGTCGACCCGACGCCGGGAGACCGTCGCGGTCCTTGCAGGCGAGGTCGAGTCAGGTTCAGGGGGTCGCTTCCGCTGCCCGAGAAGGCGGGTCGCGTGCCACCACCGTAACCGCTTGTGAAGCCCTGCACAAAGTCGGTGAATTCAGTCACTTTGCGGTGGGCTCCGGCCCCGCGTTCATTCAACCCTCATCAGCGCTAACCCGCTACGCAACACACCGGAGCGGACGGCCTGTGGTCGACGCCGCTATTTCGCGAGGTCGGCGCGCAAGCGCGGCTCGTCCACGTCGAAATAGCTGTGCTCACGACCGTCCAGCAACACCACCGGCAGCCGGTCCCCGTATTCGGCGCGCAGGCCAGGATCGGTGGCCGCGGCGACGTCCACGTCCACCGTCTGGACCTCGATGCCGAACTCGGCGCACAGCGGCCGCAATTGGGCCAGCGCGGTGTGGCACAGACCGCAACCGTCGCGGGTCAGCAGAGTCACGGCATGCGCGGCCGGGTGGCTTTCGAACGGATGGCTCATAGCCTCCATCTAACAACTCTCCGTTATGTCGTTCACCGTCTACGTTCCGGCCATCCCCGAGCGTTACTGTGGACTTGTTCGCGCTAACAGGCGGAGGTACCGGTGCCGGAACGTTCGAAAGAGCAGGGGACGAGCTTCATCGCGGGACGATTCGGTGAATTCCCGGCGCGTTGGGGCCAGGGGCTGGCTGACCTGCAGGATCAGTTCACCCGCATCACCCGCAGCCCCTTCGGTCCCACCGAGGAAGAGGTCCGCGCCAACCTGGCCGGCGAGGCCAGCGCCGACGCGGCCATCGCCCTGCACGACGCCGAACTGGCCCTGCGGATCGATGACGACACGCCGATGCCGGCCATCCCGCGAGATCTCACCGCGGCGGCCTTCTTCGACGTCGACAACACCATGGTGCAGGGCGCGTCGATCGTGCATTTCGCCCGCGGGCTGGCCTCGCGCAAGTACTTCAAGACCTCCGACCTGGTCGACATGGCCTGGAAGCAGGTCAAATTCCGGGTCACCGGCAAGGAGAGCCACTCGGACATGGCCTCCGGCAAGGAGAAAGCGCTCTCCTTCATCGCTGGCCGCCCGACCGCCGAACTCGCCGCGCTCGGCGAGGAGATCTACGACGAGATCATCGCCGACAAGATCTGGCCCGGCACCCGGGCGCTCGCGCAGATGCACCTGGACGCGGGCCAGCAGGTGTGGCTGGTCACCGCCACACCGGTGGAACTCGCGCAGGTCATCGCCAAGCGACTCGGCCTGACCGGGGCGCTGGGCACCGTCGCCGAGAGCGAGGACGGCGTGTTCACCGGCCGCCTGGTCGGCGACATCCTGCACGGCCTGGGCAAGGCGCACGCGGTGCGCACCCTGGCCATCCGTGAGGGCCTGAACCTCAAGCGCTGCACCGCCTATTCCGACAGCCACAACGACGTCCCGATGCTCTCGCTGGTGGGCACGGCGGTGGCCATCAACCCGGACGCGGACCTGCGCGAAGTCGCCAAGAACCGCGGCTGGGAGGTGCGCGACTTCCGCACCGGCCGCAAGGCCGCGAAAGTCGGTGTACCCACGGCCCTCGCGCTCGGTGCGGCAGGCGGCGCGGCGGCGGCGGTGCTTTCCCGGAAACGCGAAGCCAAAGCCAGCTAGCGCTCCCCCGCCTCCCCGAGACTCAGCGCACGGCTGAGAGCCGTGCGCGTTATGCACGCGTGCTTGCGGCTAGGTGCCGAACCAATTTTGGATGTACCCGACGAGTTACCCCGGCCGCCACCAAATCAGTTGTCGACTTGGCATACGAGCCGGGGTGTCATCACCGCGAATTGTTCAGCCGGTGAACGGGTTCCGGCGCTTGATCAGATTCTTGTACAGGGTGCCCTGAATGGTTTCCCGGACCTGATCGGTGATTTCGAACATGGTCATCGGATCATCGGCGTCCGCGGGCTCGTATCCGGCGGTCGAAATCGGCTCGCCGAATTCGATGTACCACTTCGACGGGAACGGAATCGCGCCCAGCGGTCCCAGATGCGGAAACAGCGGCGTCACAGGGAAATACGGAATTCCGAGCAGCCGGGCCAGCGGCTTCAGATCGGCCAGCTTCGGATAGATCTCCTCCGAACCCACAATCGAGCACGGAATGATCGGCACACCGGTGCGCACCGCAGCCGACACGAAACCGCCGCGGCCGAAACGCTGCAACTTGTACCGGTCCGAATACGGCTTGCCGACGCCCTTGTAACCCTCGGGGAAGACACCCGCGACTTCACCCGCGCGCAACAGCCTTTCGGCGTCCGCGGGGCAGGCCAGGGTGTGCCCGGCCTTGCGGGCCAGCCCGCCGATCAGCGGCGTCTCGAAGATCAGGTCGGCGGCCAGCAGCCGCAGCGCGCGCTGCTTGGGATGCCGGTCGTGCACGGCCAGCTGCAGCATCAGCCCGTCCAGCGGCACCGTGCCCGCGTGATTGGCCACGATCAGCGCACCGCCCACCTCCGGCACGTTCTCGATACCCGACACCTCGACCCGGAACCATAGCTCCGACAGCGGCCGCAGCATCGGCAGGATCACCGATTCCAGCAGGTGCTCGTCCAGGCCGAACTCGTCGACCTGGTAGTCGCCGGTGAGGCGGCGGCGGGCGAAATCGGCGGTGTAGCGGACGCCGTCCGCCACCGTCCCCCGGATCATCTCGCCCAGCGACTTGGGCTGACGCGCTTCGACTTCGGCGAGCCGATCGGTCAGCGAGGTCACCGGGGTGAGGGTCGGCTCCCCCGCCGGCCACACTCGCGACGGGCGACTGTGCCGCGCCTCGAAATCCACGTCGTGAAGCCGAATCACCTTTGCTACGTCACTCATTGGTGCGCTCCCGTCCCGGCCCCGAGCAGGCCGAGAAGTTTGTTCTCTGCGGCATCGATCCACGCGGGATCGATCACGGGCCGCAACGCTGCGCCCCCTATGAAGTCGTCGAAAGCCTGGACCGTTGTCCAGCGCGGGCCGAAACCCAGTTCGGTGCGCATCCGGGTGGTGTCCAGGCCACAACCGAAATGGAAGTAGTCGATCTGCTCCGCGGTGAACTCCCGCATGACCGGGCCCATCACGGTGCGCCCGACACTGCGGAAGACCGCGTACGGGACCGGCAGCTCGACCCGCCCGGCCCGGCGGATCGCCTGCGACAACGCCATTGCGCCGTCCCCGGCCACGTTGTAGGTGCCGCCCGGGGCCGTCATGGCCCCGTGCACCAGGGCGGCGATGCCGTCCTCCTCGTGCAGCAGCTGCATGCGCGGATCGCGGCCGAGGATGGTCGGCGTGATCGGCGAACGGAAGTACTGCACACCGCGTTTGGCCAGCTGCGGGCCCACGATCGGCGGGAAACGCAGGATGGCCGCCGAGATGTCGGGCCGCCGCCGGGCCAGCCCGCGCACGAAACCCTCGACCTCGATCATGTCCCGGGCGAACCAGCCGCGCGGGGGTGTGCGGGCGCCCATTTCCTCGGTGAACTTCACCGGGTCCTTGGCACTGCACCCGTAGACGGCCGACGAGGACCGCACCACCACCCGCCGCACGCTGGAAGCCTTGCGGCACACGGCGAACAACTGCATGGCGCCCAGGACGTTCATGTCCTTCATGGCGGCGCGGCCGCCGCCCGAGGGCGGGCGCGACAGCGCGGCCGGATGCACCACCGTATCGACCTGATTGCCGTCGATAACCTTGCGGATCAACGGATTACGAATATCGGCGCGCACGAATTCGGCGCGGCCCATGCGGCGCAGCAGCTCGCGGCTGGGCTGTTTGGCGTCCACGGCGATGATGCGTTCGACGGCCGGGTCGGCCGCCAACCGCGCTACCACATTGCCGCCGAAGAACCGGCTCGCACCGGTCACCATCACCACCCTTGGCGCCTGCCCGTCCCGAGTCCCTGCCACTCCGGATCCCACTGAGCCCCCATGCCTTGAATTGTCATCGGGCGTTTTCCCGCTCCCAGAGTAACCGGCGAGTAGGGGGCATTCGAAGAGTATTAACCAGGATCTAACGATGAGTTCGATCACCTGGGAAAAACGAAAGCCCGCCACCGACGGTGACGGGCCTCCAGCTACGACGCAGCGGCTTACTTGCCGAGTTTTCTGCGCTGCACGCGCGTGCGGCGAAGCAGCTTGCGGTGCTTCTTCTTCGACATGCGCTTGCGGCGCTTCTTGATCACAGAACCCATAGGGTTGTTCCTCGCGTTCTCTCGGGTCATCCCCGCTTTCGCGGGGTGCACACTGTCTGACCCTGCACAGTCCCTACCCGATACGGGCCGAGATGGACCCGGCGGCACCACCGGCACGTACAGGATGCCGGTTCATGCTACCGGGCCACTCTCGGGCGAACGAAACGGGTGGGGCCGATCGGTTATCCGGGCGTACTACCCCGCATCGAAGTAGGACGTCTCCAGATAGTCGTGCACCGCCTTGGCGTGCACCCGGAAGGAACGCCCCACCCGCACCGCGGGCAGCTCTCCCGAATGCACCAGCCGGTACACCGTCATTTTGGACACCCGCATCAGATTCGCGACCTCGGCTACGGTGAGGAACTGCGTTCCTCCGCCGATGACGGATCCCGCGGTGATTGGGCTGTTTCCGGACCTCGCTTGGCTGTTTCCAGACATCATTGCGCCACTGACCTCCGGCACGTCCGCGCCGCCGGCTTCCCCACCGGCGGAACAGACACGCACGTGCTCCTTGAAGCTTAGCGGGACCAGTGGGATTGCTGCGACGGGTGTGAGAAATCAGCCTTTGCTGGGGCGAGTCGGCCTACGGCAGCAAACTAGCAACTGAGCAGTATTGATAATGCGGCGAGCACACGAACCGCACCGTCAACGTTAGTCTCCGGCCGCACCGAGTTCCGCGGAACGGCGTTTTGCGGCCTCCAGCGCATCGTGGAAAGCCGAACGCACCGCGCCCCGCTCCAACTCCCGCAGACCCGCCGCGGTGGTCCCCGCGGGCGAGGTGACGGCCGCGCGCAACTCCGGGGCAGCCTGCCCCGACTCCTCGAGCAGCGCCGCCGAACCGAGCATGGTCTGGGTTACCAACTGGCTGGCCACATCGCGGGTCAGACCCAGGCCCACCGAGGCGTCGATCATGGCCTCGACGATCAGGAAGAAGTACGCCGGACCCGAACCCGACACCGCGGTCACGGCATCCATCTGCGACTCGGCGACGGTCACGGTCTTACCCACCGCATCCAGCATCTCGGTGACCAGACCCAGCTGCTCCTTGCGGGCGTAGCGGCCCGGCGCGATGGCGCTCATGCCCTGGCCCACCAGCATCGGGGTGTTCGACATGACGCGCACGACCGGGAATCCGGCGGGCAGCTTGGCCTCCATCCGCGCGGTCGGCACCCCAGCGGCCAGCGACACCAGCACCTGATCCTGGTCGCCGCCGAGCTCCGCCTTGCTGAGCTCGCCGAGCACCCCGTCCACATCGTTGGGCTTCACCGCGATCACGATGAGGTGAGCGGTCTTGGCGGCATCGGCGATGTCGCTGGTTGCGCGAATCCCGAACCGGTCGGCCAGCAACTCGGCCCGCGCCGGCACCGGCTCCACCACCACCAGATCCTTGTTCGCCCGCCCGGCCTCGAGCAGGCCCGCGATCAGCGCCTCCCCGATCCGACCCCCACCGATTACCGCAATCCTCGTCATAACCTTCAAGGCTAGCGGGGCAGGCGATTACCTCGGCTGGGGGATCAGCGCTAGCTGGCGGCTCTGGGCGACGATGGCGCCGGTGGAGTCGATGACGAGCTGGTCCTCGTCGAACATGCGGTTGCCGACCTCGCGGCTGAGCGCTATGACGCGCAGCCAGCCCGCGGCCGGGCGACGGCGCAGGTAGGTGGTGAGCTGCACGGTGGGGGCCCAGCCGAAGTGGCCCAGGTTCATCGTGACCGGCGGGCTCATGTCGGCGGACATGAGGGCGAAGAAGGCGGCCACGTCGGGGTCCTGCTCGTCGCCGGCGAAGGGGCGGATCCACAGCCGCAGGCGGGGTTCGGACTTCTCGCCGGCCAGGAAGCGCGCCCAGGCCGGGTCGAGGGCGACCGAGGAGCCCTGGGCCACGTGCACGATCTTGCCCATCGGGTTGTGCTCGTCGTAGTGCAGCGCGTCGGCGGGCGGTTCGGCGGGCATGTCGCCGACGTGGTCGGCGGCATACTTCGGGCTGGCGTCGTCGAGGTGGCTGAATGTGCAGGCGGTGTGCACCAGGGTGCGGCCGTCCTGGATCAGGCTGGCGTCGATGAGGGCGATCTGGCGGCCCACCTTGCGGGTGCGGACCTCGTACTCGACCGGGCCGGGGACGGGCGCGCCGAGGAAGTCGGTGCTGGCCGAGATCGGGAACATGGCGGCCTGCTCGGGGGCCGTGCGGCGCAGCCATTCGGTGGCGGCGGCCGCGGTGCCGGCGACCATGGTGCCGCCGTGCAGCTTGTCGCCGATGGTCCAGGTGGAGTCGATCGAGCCGGCGTAGCGACCGGTGCCGGGGGCCGGCGAATCGAGCTCGGTCAAGGTGCAGACGCGACTGAACGGCGCGTCGGTCAATTCGCTCGCCGACTCCAGGTCGACGGTCAGTTCCGTTGTCATCCGCTGTCCTTCCGCTGTCGTTTGTACAGCGTAAACGGGAGGCGAGTCGATTCCTGACGGGTGGTGGGATGAATCACCCCGGCCACCGGGCGAATGACCTCAGCCGCGATGCGCGGCCGTCGGCTCCGGCGTCGGCGCGGGCGTGAACCCGTTCAGATGCTCGCGCGCGAAGGACAGCGCCCGGTCGAGCATGGCGGCCCGGTCCATCGTGGTGCGGGCCATCTGGGTATTCACCTCGATCACGGCCTGACCGTCGAAACCGTTGCGCACCAACATGTCACACAGCTCGGCCACCGGCTGCGTGCCCTCCCCGGAATCAGATGCTCGTCGGTGGCGGCGCCGCGGCCGTCCGCGAGATGCAGATGGGTGAGGCCCGAACCCATGCGCTGCGCCAGCGCCAGCGGATCCACGCCCGCGGTCGCGGTGTGCGAGGTGTCCAGGGTGTAGTGGCGGTACCCGGTCTCGGTCGGGTCGTAGGAGGGGCTGAAGGTGGTGATGGACGGTCCGGGACCGCCGCGGCGACGCAGCCGGTCGATCGAGCTGCCGCGCAGCAGGGTGTCGGCGCGCATCGGGAACATGTTCTCCACGGCCACCGCCACCGGAGACGAATTCTCCAGCTCCGCAACCTGTTTCGCGAAACCCTCGGCGTAGCGGCGCTGCCAGCGGAAGGGCGGGTGCACCACCACGGTGGCCGCGCCCAGCGCTTCGGCGGTGTGCACACTGCGGGTGAGTTTCGCGATCGGGTCCGACCCCCAGACCCGTTGCGAGATCAGCAGACACGGCGCGTGCACGGCCAGCACCGGCACGTCGTATTTGTGCGCGAGATGCTGCACGGTGGAAATGGACTGGCTGGCCGGTTCGGCCCAGACCATGAGTTCCACGCCGTCGTAACCGAGTTCGGCCGCGTACCGGAACGCCGCCTCGGTGTTCTCCGGATACACCGACGCCGTCGAGAGCCCGACCCGGACTTCCCCGCGCCCCGCCCGGCCCTCGGTGCTCGCCCCCTGCGCTTGCACGATATTCCCCACTGCCGCTCCCTGCTCAGTTCGTACTGAGTAGAAAGGCTAGCGGTCCGAGCGTCACGAAGACGCCTACGACGACGGCAATCACAGTGCTGAAAATGTCATCGGTCCGGCGCAGCACCCGCACCAAGGCGACCAGGCCCAGAATCACGACCATGGCCAGGGCCAGGGCAACCCACGGGAGTACTTCCCACATGCGTTCGAAACCCTTGAACAGCAACATGCCCGCGACCGCGGCGCCCACGCTCTGGCCCGCGATCATCAGCCACTGCCGGCGGTGCTCGTCCTCTTCGGACCGGTCCGCCGACCGCGCGCCGCGCGACCGCGCGGGCTTCGCGGCGGCGCCGCGACCGGCCTTGCGGGTGAGGGCGCCCGCCTTCTGGGTGAGCGCGGAGAACCGCGCGCCCATCGAGGTCTCGGGCTCGTCGTCGTAGTCGTCGTACTCGTCGTCGTCGAGCGGCTCGTAGAAGTCGGTGAGATGGTCGTCGGGTTCGGGCTCCGGCGCGACCGCCGTGCGACCGCGCGAGCCGAAGCCGCGGCGTTTGCCGGCGTTGCGCGCATCCCGTTCCGCGCGGGCGTCCTCGCGCTGCTGGGCGTCGCGGAGCAGATCCCCGGCGACCGACTGCCCCGACAGCAGCTGCTGATCGTCGTCGGCGAGCGAGGACCAGGCGGCGGTCGGCACCGCGGCCTGATCGCCGCGGCCGGGCTCGGGGTCCGATCCCGGCCGTCTTCGGGCCGACCATTCCGGGAGTCCGGTGGCCGCGCCGTGATCGACGCCGCCGCGGCGCTCGCCGAACTGCGGCGGGTTCGGCAGCTGGAGTTCGGGGGCGGCCTGGCGCTGCGCCTCCGCGTGCCGGCGGGCCGAGCGCGACATCGGCGGCGCGGCGGCGGCCTGCGGCGGCTCGAAGGCGGGGCGGTCCGGGCGCGGATTCCGCGGTAGGGGCTCGGGTGCCGGTTCGGGCGACCAGGCGGGCGCGGCCGGGTTGAACTGGGTGTGGTCCTCGAAGGGCGGGCGCACCGCGGGGTTGAACTGAGTGCGCGCCGGGGTGTCGCGGCCGGCGCGGGCGGCGATGTCGCGCATGGCGTCCGAGGCCGCGTCGCGGGTGGCGCCGCTGTCGCTCTGGGCCGCGCCGGTGTCGCCGCGGAAGGGGCGCACCTCGTCGGTGGTGTCGTCCTCGGGGTCGTAGCGGCGGCGGCGACCGCCCTCGCGGGGCGCGGCCGGGGCGGCGGGCTCGGCGCTCTGCAGGCGGTCGAGCGAGATGTCGGCGTCCAGCGGATCCGGCTTGCGGCGGCGGCCGCCTTCGCGGGGCGCGGGCGGGGTCTCGGCCGGCGGCCAGTCCAGCCCGGCGGACCAGCTCTGGCCGGACGGCTCGGGTAGGGACGGCGGCTGCGGAGCGGGGGCAAGCGGGTCGTAGTACGAGATCGGCCCGGAGAGCGGCGAATAGGCGGGTTCCGGTTCGGCTACCGAATAGGACGAATAGTCCGGCTGCGCGGGCGCCTCGGGAGCGGAGTAGTTCGAATAATCCGAGAAGTTCGAGGAATCAGCGTAATTCGGGAAGTTCGAATAGTTGGAATAGTCCGATTCATCGGCGGCGGGCTCGGGCGCGGCGGCGTCCTCGTCCGGCGCGGCATGGGAGGACGATCCCGGCACGATCGGAATGTCACCGGTCAGTTCCGCGACGGAGATACCGCGACCGCTGCGGCGCCGGCGTCCGCCGCCGGAGCCACCACTTTGCTGCCCGTTCCGCGCCAGTAGCTCGGCAACGGACAGCTGACTTGAATCCTCGGTCATCGAGACACCGTTTCGATCGGGCCCGACAGGCCATTATCGGGGCCGTCGGCTATCGGTTCGCTATCCAGGTCGGTATCCAATTTGCGCAAGATCAATCCCTCTCGCAGCGCCCAGGGACAGATATCGAGCGTGTCCAGGGACAGCGCGCGCATGCTCGCCTCCGCGACCAGCGCACCGGCCACGAGTTGCTGTGACCGATCAGAACTCACGCCTTCCAATTCTGCCCGGTCGGCGGCTGTCATTCTGGAAATGAACGCAATCAGCTGCCGCAGGCCGGAACTGGTCAGGGTACGCCGCACCCGGGGTCCCGCAACAGAGGGGGCGGCTCCGGTCAGGCGGGCCAATGAGCGGAAGGTCTTGGAGGTGCCGACCGCCAGATCCGGGCGGCCCACCTCGAGCAGCTGCTTGCTGGGCAGCACCAGTTCGGCGTCGAGCCAGTCGCGCAGCACCGCCACCCGGCGCTTGCCCGGCGGATCGTGGCGCAGCCAATCGCGGGTGAGCCGGCCTGCGCCCAATTGCAGCGACAGCGCCATATCCGGGTCCTCGTCCGCGCCGTTGCTCATCTCGAGCGAGCCGCCGCCGATATCCAGATTCAGGATCCGCCCGGGGCTCCAGCCGTACCAGCGGCGGACCGCGAGGAAGGTGTGCCGGGCCTCGTCGACACCGGAGAGCACCTGCAGCTTGATACCGGTCTCACTGCGGACCAGAGCCAGCACCTCGTCGGAGTTGGTGGCCTCGCGGACTGCGGAGGTGGCGAACGCCATCAGCTCCACGCAACCGGAAGTCTTTGCGATACTTGCGAATTCGGATACCGTGGCGGTCAGTCGAGCCGCCCCGGCAGGGGTGATGCGACCCAGGTCGTCCATGCTCTCGGACAGCCGCAGGGCCGACTTCGTCGAACTCATAGGCATCGGGTGTCCACCACGATGCGCGTCCACCACGAGCAGGTGGACGGTATTGCTTCCCACATCGAGTACACCGAGCCGCACAAGAACACGGTACTGGGTGAGTCAGGACTTCTGGCCAAGCGACTGAGCTGTTAGCGTTCCGCATTGTGACGACAGGGGCATCGGCGAGCGGACCGACCGGGCTGCGACCAGCGGCGAAGATCGACCCGACGCCCGAAGTGGATCTCGACTTCCCGCGCGAGTGGATCGAATTCGTCGATCCAGCAAATGACGAGCATCTGATCGCGGCCGATCTGACCTGGCTGCTCTCGCGCTGGACCTGCGTTTTCGGCACACCGGCATGTCAGGGCATCATCGACGGCCGCGAGAACGACGGCTGCTGCTCGCACGGCGCGTTTCTCTCCGACGAGGAGGACGGCAAGAAGCTGCACCGGGCTGTGAAAATGCTCACACCCGAGGACTGGCAGCTGATGGGCGAGGCGACCGACGACCAGGGCCGCGTCCGCAAGAAGCTGTACCTGGAAGAGGACGACCTCGACGACGAGCCCGCGCTACGCACCCGGCGTTTCGACGGCGCCTGCATCTTCCTCAACCGCCCCGGTTTCAGCGAGGGCATCGGCTGCGCGCTGCACACCATGGCGTTGCGCAAGGGCCTGGAGCCGCTCACCGTGAAGCCCGAGGTGTGCTGGCAGTTGCCGATCCGCCGGACCCAGGAGTGGGTGGACCGCCCCGACGGGGTGGAGATCCTGCGCACCTCGATCGGCGAGTACGACCGGCGTGGCTGGGGACCCGGCGGTCTGGACCTGAACTGGTACTGCACCGGTTCACCCGACGCGCACGTCGGCACCCGGCCGGTGTGGGAGGCGTACGCGCCCGAATTGATCGAGCTGATCGGCAAGCCCGCCTACGACGAGTTGGCTCACCATTGCCGGCGGCGACAGGGTCTGGGCATCGTGGCGGTGCACCCGGCCACGGCCATCGCCCAGGAGAAGGCCGCCGACGCCCGCGCGGCCGCCGAGAACAGCCCGGCGACCAGCGCGAAATCGGCAAAGAAGGCGCGGCCCGCAAAGAGGTAGCGGATTACTTGCCGGTAATTTTCTGAAAACTCAAAATTTCACATTGCTGCTCGCTTACTGTGCGTCCGGCCCCACCCCCCACGGGTCGCAGCACAGGAGTACGCAAAGTGAGCAAAATCCCCATGGGCGGCCGTCACCTCGGTGTCGGACTGTCCGCTCTGGCCATCGCTACCGGGGCCGTCTCGGTCCTCGTCACGCATGAGGCCCCCGCCGCCAATGCCACGGTCGACTCGATCACGATTTCCGACCAGAACCCCGTTGTCGGCCACACCTACACCCTCAGCGCCAACCTGAGCGGCTGGGAATTCGGCCTCCTCTGCTACTGGCAGGACAACGGCAGCGCCATCACCAACCCACCCTCCAAGGTGCCGTGGCCGGCGTATCACTCGAGCACCGACTGGACCCCCACCACCCCGGGCAAGCACACCATCACCCTCAAACAGGGCGGCTCCTCCAACACCCTGGTCGTGAACGTGGCCAGCCCCCCCACCACCACGGTTCCCCCGACCACCACGACAACGGTCCCGCCCACCACCACGACGACCGTCCCGCCCACCACCACGACCACGGTCCCGCCCACCACCACGACGACCGTCCCGCCCACCACCACGACGACCGTCCCGCCGACCACCACGACCGAACCGCCCACCACCACAACGGTTCCCCCAATCACCACCACTGAACCGCCCACCACCACGACGGTTCCGCCCACCACCACGACAACGGTCCCGCCGACCACCACGACCGAACCGCCCACCACCACAACGGTTCCCCCGACCACCACCACTGAACCGGCGACCACCACAACGGTTCCGCCCACCACCACGACCGAACCGCCCACCACCACAACGGTTCCCCCGACCACCACCACTGAACCGCCCACCACCACGACGGTTCCGCCCACCACCACGACAACGGTCCCGCCGACCACCACGACTGAACCGCCCACCACCACAACGGTTCCCCCGACCACCACGACCGAGCCGCCGACGACCACCACGGTCCCGCCCACGACGACCACGGTCCCGCCGACCACCACAACGGACCCGACGACCACCACCACTGCCCCGCCGACCACGACCACGACCCCGCCGACCACCACGCCGCCCGCGCCGAGCGGCGGCGGTACCGGTAGCGCCAACGGTCTGCCCCGCGGGCTCTGACCCGAGACCGGCTCGGCCCGAGTGGCTATCCGCCGCTACTCGGGCCGTGTCCGATCCTGTGACCAGCGACAATGCACCCAAGAGGGCGCGGCGCTGAAGAAAATTGCGGAATACTTGCCAGTAATTTTCTGAAAAGTATCGATTTCACACCCCTGTTCACTTACTGTGCGTCGGACCCCTACCCCAGCCGGGTTGCAGCACAGGAGAACGCAATAGTGAGCAAAATCCCCTTGGGCGGCCGCCACCTCGGCGCCGGCCTGGCCGTTCTGGCCATCGCGACCGGCGCCGCCTCGGTCCTGGCCACGCATCAGGCGCCCGAAGCCCACGCGACCGTCGACTCGATCACCATCTCTGGCTCGAACTGGACCGTCGGCCAGACCTACACCCTCAGCGCCGACCTCTCCGGCGCCTCCTTCGGCCTCCTCGTCTACTGGGAAGACAACGGCAACGCCATCACCTCCCCGGCCTCCAAAGTGCCGTGGCCGCCGTACCACTCCAGCACCGACTGGACCCCCACCACCCCGGGCCAGCACAACATCACGCTGAAGCAGGGCAGCTCGACCAAATCCCTGGTCGTGAACGTCGGCAGCGGCGTCACCACCACGACCCGCGCCGCCGACCACCACGACCACGGTCCCCCCGACGACGACCACGACGGTCCCGCCGACGACCACCACCACGGTGCCGCCGACCACGACCACCACGGTCCCCCCGACCACCACCACCGAACCGCCCACCACCACGACGACGGTTCCGCCCACCACCACGACCGAGCCGCCGACGACCACCACGGTCCCGCCGACCACGACCACGGTGCCGCCGACGACCACGACGGATCCGACGACGACCACCACGGTGCCGCCGACGACGACCACCACGGATCCGACCACCACGACGACGACTCCGCCGACCACCACCACGCCCGCGCCCAGCGGCGGCGGTACCGGTAGCGCCAACGGCCTGCCCTTCGGCCTCTGATTCTTCTCCGAATTACCTTGGTACACACAGGAGTACACATGCGCACCACCACCGCCCGCCGTCTCGGCGCCGGGTTGGCGGGCCTCGCCATCGTCACCGGCGGCGCCCTGGCCATGCAGACCCACGAGGCCCCCGAAGCCCACGCGACCGTCGACTCGATCACCATCTCGGGTTCGAACTGGACCGTCGGCCAGACCTACACCCTCAGCGCCGACCTCTCCGGCGCGTCGTTCGGCCTGCTCGTCTACTGGGAGGACAACGGCAGCCCGATCACCTCGCCGGCCTCCAAGGTGCCGTGGCCGCCGTACCACTCCAGCACCGACTGGACGCCGTCCAGCGCGGGTCAGCACGTCATCACCCTGTCCCAGGGCAGCTCGACCAAGTCCCTGGTCGTGAACGTGGGCAGCGGCACCACCACGCCGCCGACCACCACGACGACGGTCCCGCCGACCACCACGACCACGGTGCCGCCGACCACGACCACGACGGTCCCGCCGACGACCACCACCACGGTCCCGCCGACCACGACCACCACGGATCCGACCACCACGACGGCTCCCCCGACCACCACCACGACGCCGCCCACCACGACCACCAACCCCCCGAGCGGTGGCGGCACGGGTAGCGCCAACGGTCTGCCCTTCGGTCTCTGACCGATTCCCCAATCCCCTTGGGGCACAAGCGCTAGCAACGACAGAGGAGTACCTATGCGCAGCAATTCTCCGGGCCGTGTGCTCGGGGCCGGGATGGCCGGTCTAGCCGTCGCCTCGGCGACCGCGGTCGCGGTCGTCATGGCGCCGGCGGCGAACGCCACCGTCGACAACATCACCATTTCCGACAGCGCTCCGACGGTCGGCAGCACCTACTCGCTGCACGCCGATCTGTCGGGCGCGTCGTTCGGTCTGCTGGTGTACTGGAACGACAACGGCACCGCGCTCACCCCGGCCGGCAAGATGCCGTGGCCGCCGTACAACGCGAGCCTCGACTGGACGCCCACCACCCCGGGCCAGCACGTCATCACGGCGTCGCAGGGCAGCAGCACGCAGACCCTGATCGTGAACGTGGCCGGCGGCACCACCACGACGCCGACCACGACGCCGCCCGCCACCACGACGCCGACCACGACCGCCCCGACCACCACCAAGCCGTCGACCGGCAGCGGTGGCAGCGGCAGTGCGACCGGCAGTGCGGGCACCCTGGTCGGCAGCCTGCTGCGCGGCCTGCTCGGCAGCAGCTAGCAACCGTTTCGGTCGATCGGGCGTGACGGGTTCTCCGGAACCTGTCACGCCCGTTCGCGTTGTGACGGCGCCCATGGTGTCCGGCAGGTGAACAACGGGTGCCGGTCGGCGGCAATCGAATCAGGCTGCACAGAAGTATATTTCGCCTTTCCGCCGGTCCGGTGACCTCGCGTTGTGAATGGCCGGAAGTGCGCCGGACATCGTTCCGCTATTGCGAATTCACCGGAGCGTGTTAAATATCGTGGCCATGATCAAGAAAATCCTCGCCGTCTCCGCTCTGGCCGCCGGTGCCGTTATCGCCATTGCACCGCAGGCGTTCGCCGATAACACCGATCCGACCGCGTTCTCCGACCGCACCGCCGATTTCGTGGTGTACAACGACCCGGCCGTGCTGGGCGCCAAGGACGCCGGCAAGCAGATCGTGGTGAGCCCGTACGGCACCAGCCACACCATCGCCTGCCGCGGCAATGGCGCGGACGTGGCCTGGTACGACTGCATGCAGCAGGACAACCCGGGCCTGGGCTGGATGATCCTGGAGAAGCAGGAACTGCCCGGCCTCGGCCCGGCGTGGGTCTACACCATGAAGTCGGACCCCAACGCCTGATTCACCGGCCGAACCGGTAAGCCCGGAAACTGGTCGGGGAGAACGACGAAACCCGCCCGCTTCACGAATTCGAAGCGGGCGGGTTTTTCGTTCGGGCGGGCGCTACGCCTCGAGCTTGTAGCCCAGGCCGCGCACGGTGACCAGGTGTTCGGGCTTGGCCGGGTCGGATTCGATCTTCGAGCGCAGACGCTTGACGTGGACGTCGAGGGTCTTGGTGTCGCCGACGTAGTCCGCTCCCCAGACGCGGTCGATGAGCTGCCCGCGGGTGAGCACGCGACCGGAGTTGCGCAGCAAGTATTCGAGCAGGTCGAACTCCTTGAGCGGCAGCGTCACCGCCTTGCCGTTGACCTGCACGGTGTGGCGGTCCACGTCCATGCGCACCGGGCCGGCCTCGAGCACGCTGGTCTCGTTGCCGTTGTCGGGCTCGTCGCCGACGCCGCGGCGCAGCACGGCGCGGATGCGGGCGATCAGTTCACGCGAGGAGTAGGGCTTGGTGACGTAGTCGTCGGCGCCCAGTTCCAGGCCGACCACCTTGTCGATCTCGCTGTCGCGCGCGGTCACCATGATGACCGGCACGCTGCCGCGCACTCGCAGCTGCTTGCACACGTCGGTGCCGCTCATGCCGGGCAGCATCAGGTCGAGCAAGACGATGTCCGCGCCGGAGCGGTCGAATTCGGCCAGCGCGGACGGGCCGTCGCCCACCACGGTGACCTCGAACCCCTCTTTGCGCAGCAGGAACGCGAGCGGATCGGCCAGCGACTCCTCGTCCTCGACGATCAGCACACTCGTCATCGGGTTGCCTCCACACCGTTGGTTCTGGCCCGCCCGAGGGGGCGCTGGCCGATTTCCTTCTTGGCCGCCGGAACCCCGGCGGCAAGTCTCTTGTCGACCTGCCCGTTGGAATCGGCAGGGTGGGCCGGGACACGCAGGGTGAACGTGGATCCGGTGCCCAGTTTGCTCCACAGGGTGATCTCACCGTTGTGGTTGGCCGCCACGTGTTTGACGATAGCCAGCCCGAGGCCGGTACCGCCGGTGGCACGCGAGCGCGCCTTGTCGGCCCGGAAGAAGCGTTCGAAGACGCGTTCCTGGTCTTCCTTGGAGATGCCGATGCCGCGGTCGGTGACGGCGATATTGATGTAGCCGCCGCGCAGCGCCCGGCTCACCGACACGTGCGAGCCGCGCGGCGAGTACGCGATGGCGTTCTCGACCAGGTTGGACAGCGCGGTCACCAGCAGGGTCTGATCGCCGAGCACCTCGAGGCCGCTGCCGGCGTCGGTGGAGACGGTGATGCCGGCGGCTTCGGCGGTGGTGCGGGAGCGCTCGATGGCCTGGGTGACGACGGTGTCGACGTCCACGGCCTCGAGGTCGGGCAGCCGTTCGGCGCCCTGCAGACGGGACAGCGCGATCAGCTCGGTCACCATCTTGCCCATGCGGCGAGCCTCACCGTGCAGGCGTTCACCGAAGTGCCGCACCGAATCGGGGTCGTCCGCGGATTCCAGCAACGCCTCGGCCAACAGGCTCATGGCGCCGACGGGGGTCTTGAGTTCGTGGCTCACGTTGGCGACGAAGTCGCGGCGGGTGGCCTCCATGCGGGCCTGCTCGGAGTCGTCGTCCGCGAACAGGACCACGAAGTTCGGGTTCTCCTGGGAGAGCGGCCGGGCAACTCCTCGGACAGCGAGGCGGGCGCGGCCGGGCATGGGGATCTTGGCGGTCAGTTCGAACTCCACGTCCTGGCCGCCGGCCAGCACCTGTTCGACCGCGGTCCAGGCGCGTTCGTCGAGCAGGCGGTCGTGGACGACGCCCAGTTCCTCGGCGCGCGGGTTCACCAGCACCACGTCGCGGTACTGGTCGACCACGGCGATGCCGGATTCGGAGGCGAGCACGATCAGGTCGAGGACCTGCGACATGGTCAGCCCGGTGTCGGTGGCGGCTCGGCGCTGTTCCTGGCGAGCGTTCACATACGGGATGAGCAGTCCTCCGACGGCCAGTCCGACTACGGCCGCCAGGACTGCCAAAAGCACGGCCTGTGGAACGCTCACACTTTGAATCGTACGGTCGCCGACGCGGGGTCAAACCCCGGGTGCAGGAAGTTTCACGCAGGTCATGGGTCCTTCCACCCTCGTTAGCCGGGTGTTCACACAATGTTCGGTCAGCGTGTCGCGGCAGGTGAGCGCCCTTGCGGCAACCACTTTCGGGGCGGCCGTTCAATCCTCCGGATCGCCGTAGAGCGACGCCCGGACTGCATCCCCGTGCCGGTCCGCCCACTCCCCCAGCGCGAAGATCGGACCGAGCAGATCCCGGCCCGCGGCGGTCAGCGAATACTCAACGCGCGGTGGAGCTTCCGCGTACCGGCGACGTTCCAGCAACCCAATCGTCTGCATGCGCCGCAGGGTCTGGGTGAGCATCTTCTGGCTGATGCCGCCGATGGCCCGCCGCAATTCCACGGGCCGCATCGGACCCTCCCGCAGTGTGTAAACGATCACTGTCAGCCACGAATTGCCGAAGATGTCCACCGCCAGGCGCGCCGGGCAGTCGGATTCGTAGCCGCCGTATTCGGTGAACCGCACCGGTTCGGCCCTCTCGACCGTCATGACATCCAGCCTGCCACCGCCGTTGGGCACCCGGGAGTGCGCTTCGGAATTCCTACCGTCGGCGGTGCAAGCCACAACCAAGGAGATGACATGCGAATCGGAATCCTCGGCGCGGGGCAGATGGCCCGCGCCCTCGGCGGCGGCTGGGCCGCGGCCGGACACGAGATCGTCGTCGGCGCACGGACTTCCGCCGCGGCGGCCGCGGCCGCTGCGGAGATCGGGCCCAGCGCGCGGCCCGGCACCATCGCCGAGGCGGCGAGTTTCGGCGACGCCACCCTGCTCGCGGTCCCGGTCCCGGCGTTGGACGAGATCCTGACCGCGCACCGCGAAGCCTTCGCGGACCGCATCCTGATCGACTGCACCAACGCCTTCGCACCGGATACCGGCGGCTTCGGCCTGTCCGAACCCGCGGTGGCCGAACGCATCTCGGCGTCCGCGCCGGGAGCCCGGGTGGTCAAGGCGTTCAATCTGCTCGCCGCCGAGGTGTGGGCTGGCCCGAATCGCGAGTTCGAGGGCCGTCCCCTGACGGTCGCGTTGTGCGGCGACGACGCGGCGGCGGTGGCGGCCGTGGCGGGCCTGGCCGAGGACCTGAAGCTGCGCCCGGTCCCCGCGGGCGGCCTGAGCCGGGCCCGATACCTGGAAGCCACCGCGGCTTTCGTGGTCGGGCTGTGGTTCGCGGGGCACGACGCGCGGGCCATGTTCCCGCCGCTCGAGTCGGCCTTCGCCGTGCCCGACGACTCGGAGGGGTTGCCGATGAGCCGAGAGTGAGTGTACGGTCACTCACATGAACAGGCGCGGGGTCGCACTCTCCACATCGGATGTCCGGCGGGAGGCCGTATTGGATGCGGCCATTGCCGAATTCGCCAAGACCGGATTCCACGGGACCCCGATCAATACCGTCGCCGCGACGGCCGGGATCTCCCCCGCGTACGTGTTCAAGCTGTTTCCCAGCAAGGTGGAGCTGTTCGTCGCCGCGCTGGACCGGTGTTTCGAGCGGGTCGAGGGGGCGCTGGCCGCCGGGGCCGCCCGGACGCCGGGCGGTGATCCGGAGCAGGTCCTGCACGAAATGGGCGGGGCCTACGCCGAATTGATCGTCGACAAGTCCCTGCTCATGCTGCAGGTCCACGCCCTCTCGGCGGCCGACGTGCCCGATATCGCCGCGGCCGTGCGCCGCGGCCTGCAACGGGTCACCGAGTTCGCCGAGCGACGTTCCGGCGGGACGGGTGAGCAGGTGCGGCACTTCATGGCCTACGGCCAGCTGTGCCACCTGATCACCACCCTCGGCCTGGACGCGAGCGAGGGCCCCTGGGCCGCCACCCTCACCGCCGGCATCCGCCACTTCAACTGAGCTTCCCGCGCCCTTGTCCGAGGGCGCTTTCTTTTGACCACAGAGTGATTGACCGATCACTCATCCCGAAGGGAGAGTCCGATGTCGAACATCATCGCCACCGAGGTCGTGCTGCCGGGCCGGGTCGAGCCGGCCGGCCTGACCGTCACCGACCGCGAACTGCCGCCGCCCGGAGCCGGCGACGCACTGGTGCACATGGAGGCGACGGGCGTGTCCTTCGCCGAGCAGCAGATGCGCCGCGGCAAGTACTACGACCAGCCGCCGTTCCCGTTCGTGCCCGGCTACGACATCGTCGGCACCGTGCTGGCGGTGGGGCCCGGGGTCGATCCGGCGCTGATCGGCCGGCGGGTGGCGGCGCTGACCAAGATCGGCGGCTGGAGCAGCCACCTCACGCTCCCCGCCGGCGATCTGGTGCCGGTGCCGGACGGGCTCGCCGCCGACGCCGCCGAGACCTTCGTCGTCAACGGCATCACCGCCTGGCAGATGCTGCACCGGACGGCGAAAGTCCGTGCCGGGCAGACCATTCTGGTGCACGGCGCGAACGGCGGTGTCGGCTCGACGCTGGTGCAGTTGGCGCGCGCGGCGGGGATCCGGGTGATCGGGACGGCGTCGGCACGCAACGCCGACGCGGTGGCCGCGCTCGGGGCGCAGCCGGTGGACTATCGCGGGGACGTGGCCGCCCAGGTGCGGGCGCTCGCGCCCGGCGGGGTGGACGCGGTCTTCGATCACGTCGGCGGTCCCGGCATCGTGGATTCGTTCGAACTGCTGGCCCCCGGCGGCAGCCTCGTCTCCTACGGCACCGCGTCCACCAAGAACGACGAGGGCGATTCCCGCCTGCCCGTGCTGAAGCTGTTCGCGCGGCTGCTGTGGTGGAACGCGCTGCCCAACAAGCGGAATGCGTCCTTCTACAACATCTGGGCCGGCCGCCGCCGGCTCGCCCGGTTCCGCTCGCGGATCGCCGAGGACCTCGGCGCGGTACTCGACCTCGCCGAACGCGGCGCCCTGCACCCGCAGATCGCGGCCCGAATCCCGTTGCGGGAGGCGGCCCGTGCGCTCACCCTCGCCGAATCCGGCACCGTCACCGGAAAGGTCGTCCTGATCGGCGACACGGAATCCTGAAATACCGTGACCCGAAAGAAAAACCCGGGCGTGCACGCCGTTGTGCACGCCCGGGGATTCAGTCCCGGTGGGACGGGATCACCAGCCGGTGTTGCCTCGGACCGGGATGTTCACGAAGCTCGGACGGTCGGCGTCGAGCTGCAGGTGCTGCGGCTTCAGGCCGGTGTCGATGAGCATGGGCAGGATGGGCAGGCCCTTGGGGAAGTTGCCGGCGAAGACGTCCACGCGCAGCCGGTGTCCGGGCTGCAGGACGGCCTGGGTGCCGCCGAGCGCGATGTCGAGGGTGGTGGCCTCACCGGGCACGGTCTCCTGGCGCTTGTCCAGGGAGGTGAAGGCGCGCGGGTCGGTGTAGTCGCCGTTCGGGGACCGGGTGCTGCGGGCCTCGTCGACCTGGCGCAGCGAGGCCATGAGCTCGCCGGAGGTGAGCACGGTGGACTGGCCGTCGGGGGCGACGTCGTTGACGGTGACGGTCCAGTAGCCGTCGGCGGCGTCCTGAACGGTGTTGAGGTGCACCGCGATCGGGCCCGAGATGGTGGTGGCCTCGGCGACCCGCGCGCTGGTGAAGGTGAGCGCGTTGGTCTCGGCGACCCGGGAGTCCTTGGAGCAGCCGTCGATCAGGTTCAGGATGCCCGCGCTGGCCTGGGCGGCGTCGTTGGAGCAGACGGTGGTCAGGCCGGGCGCGACGGTGAGCCGGTCGGCGTCGCCGTTGGCGGCCGCGGTGAGCGAGCCGTCGTGCAGGCTGTTCGCGGCGCCGGAGGACTGCGCGGAGAAGTACATGCGCCGGTATTCGGCCGCCTCGGAAGCCGGTGCGGTGGGCCCGAATCCGCCCTGGGTGTCCCAGCCGCCGCCCTGCGTCTTGAGCGTCACCGGACCGTACTGGTCGATGCCGTTGTCGATGCCCTTGAGCCACTTGTCGAACCAGGCGCGCTGCAGCACGTCCAGGCGCGGCGGTGCGCCCACGCGGTTGACGTCCGCGCCGGAGGTGACGTGGTAGGTGTTGCCCATGAGCAGCTGCTTCTGGCCGGGTGGCAGCGGAATCTGGTTGTAGATCTTGGATTCCGAGTAGGTGAACAGGTCGTGCCAGCCGCCGGTCACGAAGGTCGGGATCTGAATCCTGCTCGGGTCGCCCAGCCATTCCTGACGGTCCTGGGTGAGGCCGTTGAGCATGTCCTTCACGCGCGGGTCGAGGCCGTCCATGGTGGTGGAGGTGTAGGCCGACATGAGCACGTCGAGGTAGCCGAAGGGATCGTCGACGCGATCCTGCAGCCACTTGAAGTCGAAGCTGCCCGCGGCGATCGAGGCCAGGTCCGGCACCCACTTGAGGCCGTTGATGGCGGACAGCCACAGCGGAATGAAGTTGAAGCCGAAGCCGCCGCCGGGCGCGAGCACGTCGTCGATGAGGTCGCTGCCGGGCACGATCGGGAAGATGGCCTTCAGCGCGGGCGGCTGCTTCTCGGCGGCCTGCACCTGGTTGATGGCGCTGTAGGACAGGCCGCTCATGCCGATGCGGCCGTTGGACCAGCGCTGCTTGGACGCCCAGTCGATGGTCTCGATGGTGTCCTGCTGTTCGCGGCCGCGCAGCATGTCCCATTCGCCCTGCGAGAATCCGGTGCCGCGCACGTCCACGACGACCTGCGTGTAGCCGGACTTGATGAGCTGGCGGTCGACGGAGAAGTTGCGGAGTTCGCCGTTGCCCGCCGCGTTCAGCAGTTCACCGAAGCCGGTGAGCGGAGTGCCGTCGAGGTGGATGTTGCGGAAGACGTTGAGGAGCGCGTCGGACAGGCCGGGGATGGAGAAGGCGCTGTCGGCGACGTTCGACACCAGCTTGGTGTAGGGCGTCATGTTGAGCACGGTCGGCGTCGGGGCGTCGATGGGACGGCCCGCGGCGTCGGCCGGGTGGTAGACGTTGCCCTTGAGGACGGTTCCGTCACTCATGGTGATCGGGACGTCCCACTCGATGAAGACGTTGGGGTACTGCTGTGCCCCGTCCTGGGTGTTGGTCCACGCGACTCCGGCGGCGCCGCCGTCGGGTCCGGTGGGGGTGATGGCATCGGCTGTGATGCCGGTCAAAGGGAGGAGCAGAGCGGCCGTGGCGGCTAACACCGTGGCCCGTAGCGCGTGCTTCATCGAACGTGATCTACCTCTCGCGGATGGTCGAACGCCCAGCAGCATATCTACTGGGAAGTAAGTTGCAAACCCCGGTTACAGGTACTGATTCGACCGGCCGAAGAAACGGCAAATTGTTGTGTGAGCGTTGGGAATACCCTACGGACGCGTAGTGAGATGTGTATCACATCGAAATCCGAAAAAGATAATGCCCCGCCCAATCACTTTGGGCGGGGCATTATTTCGAGTATTTCAGGGTGAAACTATTTTCCGCCCTGGTTCGCGACGGCGGCGGCGCCGGCCGCGGCGGCCTCCGGGTCCAGGTAGACGCCCGGGCCGATGGGGCGCAGGTTCTCGTCCAGCTCGTACTTGAGCGGAATGCCGGTGGGAATGTTGAGTTCGGCGATCTCCTCGTCGGAGATGTTCTCCAGGTGCTTCACCAGCGCGCGCAGCGAATTACCGTGCGCGGCAACGAGAACGGTCTTGCCGCCGCGAACATCGTTGGCGATGGTGTCCTCCCAGTACGGGACCATGCGGGCGACGACGTCCTTGAGGCACTCGGTGGCCGGGACCTCGATGCCCGCGTAGCGCGGGTCGCCGTCCTGGCTGTATTCGCTGTCGACCTCGATCGGCGGCGGCGGGGTGTCGTAGCTGCGGCGCCACAGCATGAACTGGTCGTTGCCGTACTGCTCCTTGATCTCCGCCTTGTTCTTGCCCTGCAGGGCGCCGTAGTGGCGCTCGTTCAGACGCCAGTCGCGGACCACCGGAATCCAGTGCCGGTCGCAGGCGTCGAGGGCGTTGTTGGCGGTGCTGATCGCGCGGCGCAGCAGCGAGGTGTAGACGATGTCGGGCAGAATCCCGTGCTCGGCGAGCAGTTCGCCGGCGCGCTTGCCTTCGGCGACACCCTTGTCGGTGAGGCGAACGTCCACCCAGCCGGTGAACAGGTTGAGGGCATTCCATTCGCTCTCGCCGTGGCGCAGAAGCACGAGGGTGTACGTCATGGGGTCATCTTCCCACGTGGGGCCGCGACCCCATGCGCGGCCCTCGGGCTGCGGTTATGCGCCCGGGAGCGCGAGAATCGCGGCCCCGCGCAGGGTGGCTTGATCGGTCAGTTCGGACGGAGTCACCCGCAGTTCGCGCAGGAAGGCCAGCCGGGCGTGCGCGGCGGCCGCGGCCCGCAGCGGACCCCAGAGCGGTTCCCCGGATTGCGCGAAGCCGCCGCCGATGACCACCAGGTCGGTGTCGAGCAGCGCGGCCGCCGAGGCGACGGCCGCCCCGATGGCGGTGCCGGGCCCGCTCCAGCGCGGCGACGGCGATCGGGGTGCCCGCCCGCGCGGCCGCGGCCAGTTCCACCCCGGTGGTGCCGGTCCAGCCCTGCCGACGGGCCCAGCGCACCGCGGACTTGCCGCTGGCGACGGCCTCCACGCAGCCGAATCCGCCGCAGGCGCAGGGCTCTTCATTGCCGGGCACCACGATGTGGCCCACATGTCCGGCATTGCCGGTGCGGCCCATGACGACTCGGCCGTCACTGATGACACCGCCGCCGATGCCCGAGGACACGGTCATGCACAGCGCGTTCTCCGCGCCGCGCGCCGCACCCAGCCGTTGTTCGGCGAGCGCCAGGCAGGCCCCGTCGATCGCGAATCGAATCTCGGCCTCCGGAAACAGTTTCCGCACCGATTCCACCAGCGGGAACCCGGCGGCCCATTCCGGAATATTGAGCGGCCCGCTGACACCGGCGGCGATATCGACCGGTCCGGCCGACCCGATCCCGACGGACGTCACCCGTTGCCCGGCGGCCACGGCGGTCAGCAATTCATGACAGGCCGCCCACACGCCCGATTCCGGCACCGCGATCCGTTGCGGATTTTCGGGTACTCCATTCGAATCCACGGTCGCCGCCGCGAATTTGGTCGCTCCGATATCCAGCGCAATCGCAACCACGGGCTCGGTCTCCTTCGTCAGAGGGGATTCCGGCCCGATTGTGCCAGTTGTCTACGGCTGGTCGGCGCTGTCGACGAGGTGTTCGAAGGCGCGGAGGTTCTTCAGCGATTCGCCGCGCGACACCCGCCATTTCCATTCCTTGCGAATGGATTCGGCGAAGCCGAGTTCGAGCAGGGTGTTGAAGTCGGCGTCGACGGCCTCGAGGATCTGGCCCAGCCAGCGGTCGAGTTCGTCGGGGGTGACGCGGTCGTTGGACATGCGCCCGACCAGGTAGATGTCGCCGACCCGGTCGATGGTGTAGGCCACGCCGTAGAGGCGGCGGTTGCGGCGGAGCAGGAATTTGTAGACGCCCTCGAAGTTCTCGTCGGGCTTGCGGCAGACGAAGGACTCCAGGCGCACGCCGTGCTTGCCGACGTTGACGCCGATGACGGTCTTGAGCTTGCGTTCCCCGGGCAGCACCACCACGAACAGGTCGGGGGCCTCGCGGGAGTACTCGATCTCGCGTTCGCGCAGCGTCTCGTCGATGAGTTGTGCCGTGGCACGGGCGGTTTCGTCGTTCAGACCGCCGCTGCTGGCGTGCGGGCGCGGCGTCCAGTCGCGCTCGGCCTCACTCATCTGCGTACCGCTCCCGTCCGCCGCCGCCACAGCGACTGCGATCTGGCCTGATTGCTGTCGGTATGCAGGTTACCGGTGCGGACGCGATTGCCCCGAGCCTGGGACAGCGCCGCGGAGTAGCTGTCGAGCAGCCCGTCGGCGGTGTGGGCCCAGGAGAAGTTGGCTGCGTGTTCGACCGCGGCCGCGCCCATGAGTTCGAGCCGGACCGGGTCGGCGAGCATGGAGCCGAGTGCGTCGGCCCAGTCGTCGGTGCGGTGGCCGGGGACCAGCAGGCCGGAGATTCCGTCCCGGACGGCGGTGCCGAGCCCGCCCACGTCGGCGGCGAGCACCGGGGTGCCGCTGGCCTGCGCCTCGATGGCGACCAGTCCGAAGGATTCGTTGTAGCTGGGCACCGCGACCAGGTCGGCGGCACGGTACACCTGCACCAGCCGATGCGCGGGCTGCGGCGGCAGGAAGGTGACGCGATCCGAAATACCCAGGGCCGCAGCGAGTTCGATTAGCGCGTTGGGTCGTTCCAGGCCGCTACCGGAGGGTCCGCCGACGATCACCACGCGCAGCGGGCGCGCCGGCGGGACCGGTTGCGCGGCCTCCTGCTCGAGCAGTTGCGCGGCGGCGCGGACCAGCACGTCGGGAGCCTTGAGCGGCTGGATGCGGCCGATGAAGGCGACGATGCGCTCGTCGGCGCGCAGGCCGAACTCGGCGCGGGCGGCCAGCTTGTCGCCGGGGTGGTAGCGGGTGAGGTCGGCGCCGGGCAACACCACGTCGATGTGGTCGGGGTCGGCGCCGTACAGCTCGACGAGCTGGCGGGCTTCCTCCCCGGTGTTGGCGACCAGCCGGTCGGCCTCGGCGACGATCTGCTTCTCGCCGATCTCGCGGACCGCGGGCTCGGGACAGTCGCCCTCGGCCAAGAAGGCGTTCTTGACCGCGGCCAGGGTGTGCGCGGTGTGCACCATCGGCACCCGCCAGCGGTCCCGCGCGAGCCAACCCACCTGGCCAGACAGCCAGTAGTGCGAGTGGATCAGGTCGTAGTGGCCGGGCAGGTTGCGGGCCTCGGTGCGCAGCACCTCGGCGGCGAACGGGCACAGCTGGGTCGGCAGGTCGAACTTGTCGAGCCCTTCGAAGGGCCCGGCGACCACATTGCGGACCAGCACGCCGGGCGCGGCCTCGACGACGGGTTCGTCATTGGAGGAGGTGGCGCGGGTGAAGATCTCCACCTCGGTGCCGCGGCGGGCGAGCTCGACGGCCGTCTGCAGGACGTAGACGTTCATGCCGCCCGCGTCGCCGGTGCCGGGCTGCGCCAGGGGCGAGGTGTGCACGGATAGCACGGCAATCCGATTCGGCCGTAGGTCTCCGCGTTGACTCACCACTTCAGTGTGCACGGGGTATACAACGCCTCATGCACGGGTTACCTTCCCAAGTGACCTGACTCACAAGGATATTCGTCAGGGTGAATGCAACTCCGCTATCGACGCAGGTCCGTCGCGAAGGCGGTGATCTCGGCGGCGAATCGCTCCGGATCCTCGATGAACAGGCCGTGCTGAGCGCCCTCCCAATAGGAGGTCCGCACGTCAGGGGCGCTGGCGGCGATGTGGCGGCCGTTCTCGATGGGGACCACCGGATCGGCGGTGCCGTGCAGGACGAGCACCGGGATGTCGAGGCCACGCAGGGTGTCGGTGTTGTCGACGGTCCGATAGAACAGCGCCTTGCGCACCCGCGGCAGGGTGGCGATGCTGACGCCGAAGAGCCGCTGGGCGTCGGGGCCCTTGTCGCGGCCGGGGCCGGTGTTGGCGTTGCCGAAGGCGGCGAAACCGCGCATGGCCTTGCCCGCGCTCTCGTCGAAGACGTCGGGAATGGCCTTGCCCATGCCGGGGCCGGTTTCCGCGCCCGGGACGCCGCGGCCGATATTCGCCTGTGAACCGGTGTACACGACGCCCGCGAGGGCGGCGGTGCCGTGGGCGGTGAGGTAGTCGGAGGCGACGATGCCGCCGTAGGACCAGCCGAGCAGCAGCGCACCGGCGGCGATCTCCTCGGCGGCCAGTACGGCGGCGATGTCGGCGGCCCAGTTCTTCGGGTCGTCGTAGCCGGTCTCGGGGGCGTCGGAGTAGCCGTGCCCGCGCAGGTCGACCGCGATCACCCGGAACTGTTCGGCGAGCAGGTCGGCGGCCCGTCCCCAGCAGAGCAGGTTGCCCGACCAGCCGTGCAGCAGGACCAGAGGTCGCGCCCCTTCCGGACCGGTCACCCGGTAGACGATGGTCGTGCCGTCCGCGCTCACTGCTTCCCGAATGGCCATAGCAGTGAGGCTAACCACCCGCGACCCACCGGCGACACGCCCTGCCTAAGCTCAGAGGCATGAGCACTCGTACCGCTGTGGTGACCGGAGCCAGTTCGGGTATCGGCGAGGCAACCGCCCGTGAACTCGCCAAGCAGGGGTATCACGTCTATGTGGGAGCCCGGCGGGTCGAGCGGCTGGAGAAGCTGGCCGAGGAGATCGGCGGCACCGCGCTGGCGCTGGACGTGACCGACGAGGCGTCGGTGCGCGCGTTCACCGACGCGGTCGAGCACTGCGAGGTACTGGTCAACAATGCCGGCGGCGCGAAGGGCCTGGCCCCGGTGTCGGAGGCCGATCTGGACGACTGGCGCTGGATGTGGGAGACCAATGTGCTGGGCACGCTGCGGCTCACCAAGGCGCTGCTGCCCAAGCTGATCGCGTCGGGGAACGGCCTGATCGTCACCATCACCTCGATCGCCGCCTTCCACGCCTACGACAACGGTTCCGGCTACACCTCGGCCAAGCACGCGCAGGCGGTGCTGCATCGGACGCTGCGCGGTGAGCTGCTCGGTCAGCCGGTGCGGTTGACCGAGATCGCGCCGGGCGCGGTGGAGACGGAGTTCTCGCTGGTGCGTTTCGCCGGTGACGCGGACCGGGCGGCGAGCGTCTATCAGGGCATCGATCCGCTGGTGGCGCAGGACATCGCGGAGGTGGTGGGTTTCGTGGCCTCGCGCCCGCCGCACGTCAATCTGGACACCATCACGGTCACCCCGCGGGATCAGGCCGGGCCGGGTCGTTTCGCGCGTCGTGCCTGACCGGTCGTAGTTGTGTTGTGCCGCTTCGCGGTTCACCTCCCATGATCTGAATCACGGATTTTTCAAAACCGGATTCCGAGCACCGCGCACTGCTAGCGTCCCCCGCAACCGAGGGCGGCTTGGAGCGATGCAGATGGTGAGATCACGAATCGAGGCGGTCGGTTCCTACCTGCCCGCCACCGAGACATCGACCGCGGAGTTGCTGGCCCAGCTGGCCGTCGACTCCCCCATCGACCTGGAACGCATCAGCGGCGTGCGGCACCGCCGCCGCTGCGCGGCGGACGAGGATTCCTTCACCGTGGCGATGGCCGCGGCCCGGACCGCCCTGGACAATTCGCGCTACGACGCGGCCGATCTGGATATCGTCATCTCCTGCTCCATCACGCGAATTCACGGTGACGAATTCTGGGTGGAGCCCTCGTTCGCGCTCCTGCTGCGCAATGAACTCGGCGCCACCGGGGCCATCCACTTCGACGTCTCCAATGCCTGCGCGGGCATGATGAGCGGAGTTCTGGTGCTGGACCGCATGATTCGCGCGGGCATCGTGAAACGCGGCCTGGTGGTCTCGGGCGAGTACATCACCCCCATCTCCGATACCGCGGTACGGGAGATGTCGGAGAAATATGATCCGCAGTTCGCCTCCCTGACCGTCGGCGACGGCGCGGCCGCAGTCGTGCTGGACGGCGAGGGCAGCGCGGACGAGGGCATCGACCACATCGAACTCAATACCAGCGCCGGTTTCGCGCAGCTGTGCCTGGGCATGCCGAGTGACCGCAGTTCCGGCATCGCGCTCTACACCGACAACCGGGCCATGCACAACGAAGCCCGCTACCTGCTGTGGACCACCCGGCAGCGCGATGTCCTCGCCGCGCAGGGCAGCAGTTTCGCGGCGGAAGGCTACGACCACGTGATTCATCATCAATTCAGCGCGCCCGCGGTGGAATTGGTGTCGAAGATCGCCGAACGCGAATTCGACGCCCCGGTGCCGCCCGCGCTCATGGTGCTCGATCGGTACGGCAATACCGCGTCCACCTCGCATTTCGTGGTTTTGCACGACGCGCTCAAACAACAGCGGATAGCGTCCGGGGAGAAAGTACTGATGGTGCCCGCGGCCTCCGGTGTGGTGGCGGGGTTCCTGTCGGTGACGCTCGGCGATCTGCGGGTGTGAGGCAGCATGGGAATCGTTATTTCTGCCATTGCCACCGAAATCGGCGGCGGCAGCTCGATCGAGCAGGCGGCGGCCGCGGCGCGCCGGGCCATCGCGGAGGCGGGCAGTACGCCCGAGCAGATCGACGCGTTGATCAATACCGGCGTCTACCGTGATTCGAACATGGTGGAACCGGCCATGTCCGCGCTGATTCAGCAGCAGGCGGGCATCGGGCTGGAGTATCGCAGCGGTGATGTGCCGTGCCTGTCCTTCGACCTGATGAACGGGGCCTGCGGCATCCTCAATGCCATCCAGGTCGGTCAGGCGCTGCTGGAGGCGCCGACCGTGCACCGGGTGTTGCTGGTGTCCGGTGACGCGCATCCGTCGAAATCGCCGGCGCCGCAGCCGGGATTCCCGATCAAGCCGGTGGGCGCGGCGATGCTGCTGGAGCAGACTTCCGGCGCGGCCGGTTTCGGGGCGCTGCACATCAGCGCCACCGACGGGCGGCCCGCGGCGGAGGGGTTCGTGCGACTGGCCGAGATGGGCACGACCGGCCGGTCCTCGATCACCGTCGACCGCCCCGGCGACATCGAAGCGCTACTGCAGCACGCGATCTCGGCCGCCACCGAAGCCCTCGAGGTCGCCGACGCACCCCTGGAGCGCACCGTCCTCATCTGCGGGCGGCCCACCCCTGGCTTCCCCGCCCTGCTCGCCGAGCGCCTGGGCATCGCCCCCGACGCGATCAGCGCCGATGACACCGACGGCGACGCGCACACCTCGGCGCTGCCCGTCGCCTACCTGGCAGCCCGCGACAGCGGCAAGCTCGAGCATGCCGACGTAGCCTTGTTCGTGGCCGCGGGAGCGGGCCCGTCGGCCGCCGCCATCGCGTACCGCCTGCCGAAACCATAAGCAGCGGTAAGTAATTCAGCAGGGAGTGGCCATGAACGACCTGTGGGTGATCGTGCCCGCCTACAACGAGGAACACGGCATCACCGCCACCCTGGCCGCTCTCGCCGGCCAGCACGACCGCGACTTCACCCTGCTGGTGGTGGACAACAACTCCACCGACGCCACCGCGAAAGTGGTGCGCGACTTCGCCGCGGCCCACCCGGACCCGCGCATCGAGATCGTCACCGAGGACCGCAAGGGCACCGGAGCGGCCGCCGACACCGGCATGCGCCACGCCATCGCGGCCGGGGCGCGCCTGCTCGCCCGCACCGACGCCGACTGCCTGCCCGCCCCCGACTGGACCGCGCGGATCCGCGCCGCCTTCGACTCCGGACTGCGGCTGGTCAGCGGACAGCTCATCCCCCGCACCGATGAGGGCGTGCGCCTGCTGGACCGCACCATCATCCGGGTCGCGCTCGAGGTGGCGACGCAGTTCGGGAAACTCCGGCCCGGCAACCAGGATCCGCGCTACCTCGGCCCGTACGTCATGACGCCCGGCTGCAATATGGCCATCACCGCCGAACTGTACGAGGCCGCCGGCGGTTTCCCGCGCACCGCCATCGAAGAGCTGCACGAAGACCGGGCCCTGGTGAACGCGGTCCGCATGCTCACCACCGACTACGGACTGCGACGGGACGTGCGGGTGTACGGCTCGAATCGGCGCGTGCGAGCCTGGGGTGTGCGCAAGACCCTCGCCTGGTACGCCGACCACCGCTACAAACCGGAGCTGGTGGACATCCGGTGACCGCTGGATACCACTCGGCGGGCGAGGATTTCGTCACCCTGCTGCGCGACCAGGTGCTGCGCAGCCCCGACGCCCCCGCCCTCGGCATGATCGGCGAACAGCCGCTGTCCTTCGCCGAACTCGACGCCCGCATCCGGCTGGTGGTGAAACGGCTGCACAGCCAGGGCTTCCGGCCCGGGGACCGGATGCTGTTCTCCATCCGGCCGTGCGTGGACGCGGTGGTGCTGGTGTTCGGGACCGTCGCGGCGGGCGGCACCATCGTGTTCGTGGACCCGGGCGTCGGCCCCGAATTGTTCGCGCGCCGACTGGAATCGGTGCGGCCCGCGTGGGCCGCCACCGAATCGGTGCTGTACCTGCTCAGCGGCCCGCTGCAACGGTACGGCCGCCGCCTCGGCCTGTCGTTGCCCGAATTCGGGCGGCTGCCGGTGCGGCACATCCACAGCGGACCGCGGCTGCCCGGCACGCCGCGCGGATCCATTCCGCTGGGCCGGCTGATCGGCTCCGAACCCGGCTGGTCCGGACCCGCCACCGCCGCCACCGTCGACGCGCCCGTCGACGATCCCGACGCCGAGGCACTCATCGTCTTCACCTCCGGCACCACCGCGGACCCGAAAGCCGTGGTGCACACCCGCGGTTCGCTGGGCGCGGGCCTGGCCGCCATGGCCGGCTGCACCACCTTGATGCCCGGCTCGCACCTGCACACCGAGCAGCTGATGATGGGACTGCCCGCGGTGCTGGAGGGGGCCCGCTGGTCGCTGCCGCGCTATCCGCGTTTCAGCACCCACATCGATCCGATCGGTTTCGCGCGCACCCTCGGGCCCGCGGGCGCCGCCGGCTCCGCCACCCACGCCTTCTTCACCCCCGCCGACCTGGCCGTGGTCCTCGACGCCATCGAGGCCGGACGGCTGACCGCGCCGACACACCTCGAGGAGATCTCCCTCGGCGGCGCACCCGTCACCACCGCGCTGCTGCGCCGCGCTCGCGCCGCCCTTCCGGACACCGAGTTCCTGGCCGTCTACGGCATGACCGAGATCCTGCCGGTGGCAATCACTTCCGCCGCCGACAAACTCGACTTCGACGGCCCGGGCGACCCGCTCGGCTTCCCCGTCGAGGGCGTGGACGCGCGCCTCGCCGACGACGGCGAACTCATCCTCTCCGGCCCCAACCTGTGCCGCGGCTACCTCGGCGAACCACCGCTGAAGGAGATCGCCACCGGCGACCTGGCCCGCTTCGAGGGCGGCACCCTGGTGCTGATGGGCCGCAAGAAGGACATGATGATCCGCGGCAAGACCAATATCTATCCGGGCCTGTACGAACCGGTGATCGCGGGCGTCGAGGGCGTACGCGAAGCCGTCATGATCGGCCTCCCGAACGAGATCGGCGACGAGCGCATCGTGCTGGCCGTGGTAGCCGACCCGCACGCCACCGGCGTCGAGGCCCGGCTCCGCCGCGAATTACCCACCCTCATCGACGTTTCCGCGCTACCGGACGACATCGTCCTCGTCGACGAGATCCCGGTCAGCGGCCGCACCAGCAAGCCGGACCGCGCCGAGCTACGCGCCCTCTTGACCCGACTCGGCTGACGGATCCGGGCGCTGCCGCAGCGCGGCCAGCACGGCGTCCGCGAAATCCGCCACCCGCGACTCGGTCACCACCGGGTCCGCGTAGCAGAACCCGAGGTGCATTTCCTCGTGCGCCGTCGTGACCGCGACCGTCAGCACACTCACACAAGAATTCGACGCGGCCAGCCGCAGCCCCGAAAGCCGCCACTCCCCAACCTTTTCCGGAAGGTCGACCCGTCCGAGATTGGTGACCGACACATTCCACGGCGCCCGCCGATCCACCATTTCCGCCAGCCGCCGACCGGATTCCAGCGCCCGCGGCGTCCCGAACCGCATCCCCGCCACCGTGGCCAGGTGCCGCCGCTGCCGCACCCCGCGCTCCAACTGCCGCTTCGCCGCCCGCGCCGCATCCCACAGCGAGACGCCCGGCCCGAACGGCACGAATCCCACCAGAACCGGTGCGTAGACCCCCAACTCCTCGGAATCCGGTCGCGGAGTGAGCGATTCCCGGAAGTCCACCGGCGATCCGACGCCCACGACGCCGCGTGCCCCGGCACCCGGGCCATCGGAGCGCGTGCGGCCGACCACGTCGGCCACCGCGGCGGCCAGCGCCCCGTGCACGGTCACCCCGGCGGTGCGGCAATCGACTACCAAGTGCGCCAAGGCCTCCTGATCCAGCACACGATGCACGACCCGGGTCCGGCGCACCGGCAGTGGCGCTTCCACACCCGACAGCAGCACGGGACGATGCAGCATGCCCGCGATCTGGTCGGCCAGCGTCGTATACGCCCACCTCCAGAGTCCACGCGCCCCGGCGGGAATCAGGTCGTCCGCGGGCGGAACCGGAGCCCGCGGCGGTGCCGGGGTGGGCGTGTCCGCGGCCGCGTGGTCGATCAGCTTGCGCAGCAACGCAATCAGGGAGCGGCCATCGGCGATGATGTGGGAGACCGTGAGAACGATGTCGTGGAATTCGCCGTCGGTCCCGGCCCCGACGACGATATCGGTGATGCGCGCCGGCCCGTTCCGGGAATCGATCGGCTCCGCCATTTCGGCGTCGAGTAGGTGCTCCCACGCCTCGGAATCGCGGGATTCCATCCGCCGCACCGGAATTCCGGGCTCCGGGAGCGGCCGAAACCACGGATCACGGCTGGCGTTGTCGGAAATCCCCATGCGCAGCAACGGATATTCCGCGACCAGCGCCGCCGCGGCGGATTCCAGCCGCCCGGCGGGAATCCGCCCGTGTACGCGAATGCGCGCGCTGCAATTCGCCGGGGACAGCCGGTCGATGATCCAGAACCATCGCTCGGAAGGGCTCAGCGCGCGCACCCGCCGACCCTATCCGGGTCGGCAACCAGCGCAAAGGTTTTCAGCGACCGCCGACGGGCTGGGGCGGGAGCGGGGTGGCCGAGATCTGGTGCGGCTCGCCCTGCAGGGCCGACAGGCCCTTCCAGGTTTCCCAGTCCATGGTCCAGTCGTAGATGTCGCCGTCGGCCGCGGACAGCTGGATGCGGGTTCCGGTGACCTCGACCGGGTCGCCGTAGAGGGCGGTCGGGAAGTAGGCCTGGGCGTCGGCGGTGCTGAGGTTGATGCAGCCGTTGGTGACGTTCGAATTGCCCTGGGCGGAGGCCGATTGCGGATTGGCGTGAATGAACTCGCCATTGTTGGAGATGCGCACCGCCCAGCGTTCCCGCACATTCGTGTAGAACGGCGGGTTCGACATCATGAAGTCCTCGTACTTCTCGGTCACCACGTGGATGCCGGAGCGAGTGACATTGCGGTCCTCATTGCCTTCGCCGTAGCTGCACGCGAAGTCGAACAGGATCGCGCCGTCGCGCAGCACCTGCACGCGGTGGGTGGGCGCGGCCGCCTTCACGATCTGGGAGCGGCCGATGCGGAAGTCGGAGGTGAGGTCGGAGTCGCCGAACAGGCCGCCGCCCATGTCCAGGCCGTAGAGCTTGGCGCCCAGGTGCACGGTGGTGCCGGGCTGCCAGTATTCGCGGGGCCGCCAGTGCACGCGGGACCCGCCGTTGTCGTCCTGCAGCCAGGCCCACGAACCTTCGGTGGCCGGGGTGGCGGTGACGGTGAGCGCCTTCTCGACGGCGGCCTTGTTCTCGATGTGCCCCTTGAACTGGAGCATGATCGAGGCCGCGATGCCGACCTCCTGCCCGTCACCGATATTGACGGTGGCGGGGGCGGTGTTCTTGGGGCTGACGGTGCTGAACTTGCCGTCGATGGCGACCGGCTTGTTGTCGGTGCCGATGGCGGTGCCCGACCAGGTATAGGTGACGCCGTACCCGAGCGGCTCGTTCACCGTGAACTTGCTGCGAGCGGCATCGAAGGTGCCGGTTACCTGTTTGCCGTTGGCGTTGGTCAGCGCCAGCTGGTCGATGCGGCCGTTGGTGACGGTGACCGACACCGGCACAGTCGGGTTGACGTGCTCGGTTCCGGCGGCCGGTTCCAGTTTCACGCTCGCGACGGGTTCGGCCGGTTTTGCCGTGCCGCCGCCCTTGCCGGACGACGAACACGCCGCCGCGATGACCGCTGTCGACGCCACCAGTGCGGCCCGCATGGCCGACCGGCGGGACAGTCCTCGATTACTCACTTGTTCGACCCTACCCCCGCAAACCGTGTATCCCGGACGCTGTTCTGCTGGCCGAAGCCACCCGCTACAGGCTCACTCCCACGGTCACGGGTTCGGGTTCCAGATGAATGCCGAAGCGCTCAGCTACCCCTTCGCGAACCGTGCGGGCGAGGGTCGCCAGATCGGTCGCGGTAGCCGCGCCCCGATTGGTCAGCGCCAGCGTGTGTTTGGTCGACAACCGCGCCGGAGACCCGTCGCCCGGAAAGCCCTTGGCGAAGCCGGCGCGCTCGATGAGCCAGCCCGCCGAGAACTTTACCCCGCCCTCGGCCGGGTAGGTGGGCACGGCCACATCCGCGCCCAGATGTGACGCGATCGCGGCGCGCACCGCCTCGACCCGCTCCTCCGGAATCACGGGATTGGTGAAAAACGAACCAGCACTCCAGGTGTCGTGATCGGCGGGGTCCAGCACCATCCCCTTGCCCGCCCGCAACCGCAGCACCACCTCACGCACATCGGCCGCCGGCCGGGACTCGCCCTCGGCCGCGCCCAGCGCGCTCGCCAGCTCCCGATACCCCAGCGGCGCGCTGGAACCGTCCGCACGCAGCGCGAATTCGACGGCCAGCACCACCGCGGCGTCGCTGTGCTTGAGAATCGAAGTGCGGTAACCGAATCCGAGCTCCCCCGGTTCGACCCAGCGGATCTCGCCGGTCGCGCGGTCCAGCAACCGCACCCGGCGCAGCAAACTCGCCACCTCGACGCCGTACGCGCCGACATTCTGCACCGGCGTGGCGCCCGCGGAACCCGGGATGCCGGACAGGCATTCGAGGCCGCCGAACCCCGCGGCCACGGTCGCGGCCACCACCGCGTCCCAATTCGCGCCCGCCTCGGCGATGACGGAGTCCGCGCCGATCTCCACGCCCTCGGTCGCGATCCGGACCACGACACCGTCGAAGCCGTCGTCACCGATCAACAGGTTGGAGCCGCCCGCGATGAGCAGCAGCGGGATGCCGGCCGCGTCCAGTTCCCGGACCGTCGCCACCAGTGCTTCGGTGGTCGCGCAGTCCGCGACCGTGGCCGGGCCGCCGACCCGCAGGGTCGTCAGCTCCGCCAGCGGCACGCCCGCACGCAGTCGCGCGCCGGTCGCCGCCAGCAGGTCCCGCAGGTCGTCGAAGGACACCACCCGAGAAGTACGCACAGGCACAGACGGTAGCCTGTCCGACCATGGCGACACCTCTGGCCTTCACTGGGCACTCGACTCATCCCATGGCCGCGGTGCGCGCTGCGTTCGCGAACGAGCAGTACTGGAAGGACCGTATCGAGGCGGTCGGCGGGCCCAATGCCCGCATCGACAGCCTCGCGATCAACGGTGACCAGGTGCGCGTGGACATGGTGCAGACCATCCCGGCCTCCGAGCTGCCCGCGCAGATCACCGCGATCAAGCCGGACGGCCTGACCATTCCGCGCACCGAGATCTGGCACGGCAGCGGCGGCACCGTCGAGGCGTACGTGGACGGCGCGCCGGCGACCATCACCGGCAGCCTGACCGTCACCGAGGACGGCTCCGGCTCCACCTTCGTGGTGGACGCGACCATCGAGGTCAAGATCCCGCTCTTCGGCAAGAAGATCGAGGCGGCCATCCAGCAGCACCTCACCGAACTGCTGGAGCGCGAGGCCGAGTTCACCGACAATTGGCTGAGTTCACACTGACCGGAGTCGCCCGGCAGTAACCTGAGCGATCGTGGCCCGCCGACTCGACTACTCCGCGCGGTATCCGTTGCGTACCACCCACGAGGTGTACGCGGCGATGACCAACCGCGAGCACTGGGATGCCCGCATCGAGGAACTGCGCAAGCACTCCCCGAACGACATCGTCAATCTCGCCTCCGGCGACGACGGCATCACCGTCGAACTGCGGCACGTGCTCCCCCGCGACACCCTGCCCGAGATGGCGCAGATGGTCGTGCACAAGGACATGGTGATCACCCGCCGCGAAACCTACGGGCCCTACGGACCCGAGGTGACCGGCGAATACACCGCCGAAATCCCCGGCAGCCCCGGCACTCTCGGCGGCAGCATGCGGCTGTTCCCCACCGAGACCGGCTGCACCCTGCGCACCTCCTCGCGGGCCCAGGTCAATGTTCCGTTCTTCGGGCGCAGGCTCGAACAGCTGATGCTGGTGAATCTGGTGGACCTGTTCCGCGCCGAAGCCGAGGTGACGAAGGTTTGGCTGGATCAGCAGCGCCCCGCCGGGTAACCAAGCCCATCGGGACCATCACCCGCGGCACCACCGGGATCAACAGGCTGCGCCGCGGGGATCGGTGGATGATGCACGACCCGCTCGTCGCCGAGAGATTGCTGGCCGGCGCGGATCCGCTCGTGGTGGATCTCGGTTACGGAGCCAGCCCGGTCACCACGCTGGAAATGGCGGCCCGGCTGCGGACCGTACGACCCGATCTGCGGGTGGTCGGCCTGGAGATCGATCCCGAACGCGTGGTCCCCGGCCGCGACGGGGTGGTGTTCGCCCGCGGCGGTTTCGAACTCGCGGGCCTGCGCCCGACCCTGGTGCGCGCCTTCAACGTGCTGCGCCAATACCCGGAATCCGCTGTCCCCGAAGCCTGGTCGACCATCCGGTCCGGTCTCGCTCCCGACGGCCTCCTGCTCGACGGCACCTGCGACGAACTGGGCCGCCGCTGCGCCTGGATCCTGCTCGACCGCACCGGCCCGCTCTCGCTCACCCTGGCCTGGGACCCGTTCACCGTCGACACCCCCTCCGACATCGCCGAACGCCTCCCCAAGGCCCTCATCCACCGCAATATCCCCGGCGAACCCATCCACGCCCTGCTCACCGCCGCCGACCGCGCCTGGGCCGTCGCCGCGCCCCTGGCCCCCTACGGCCCCCGGGTGCGCTGGCGACACGCCGCGAACCTGCTGCGCGAGCAGGGTTTTCCGCTCCGCCCCTACCGCCGCCGCCTGCGCGACAACCTGCTGACGGTGCCGTGGTCCGCCGTCGCACCCCTGCCCTGAGCGGACTCCACGAGTTACCCTGTCCCCCTATGGTCCCCGCACCCCGGCCTCGTCGTGAGGCACCACCGGCCGACCGCAGGCTGCACTGATCCGCGCGGATGCGCGCGGATCAGTGGAGCTTGTGGATCAACTCCTGGACCGTGCCGGAGATCGCGGCCGGAGCGAGCAGCGAGCGCGGCGCGAAGGGCTGACGCCAGAGACCTCCATGCGCCGCACCCTCCGCGAACAGGGCTTCCGGGTTGGACATTCGCGGTTCGCCGGTCGCGTGCAGATCGGCGACCAGCTTGGCCGCGAGCAGCGTCCGCGCGGTCGCCGGGTCGAAGATCTCGATGCCGAAACGCGAGGAGGCGCGGTACGCCGCCGCCCGCCAGCCGCTCTCGCGCGTGAGACTGCGGGTCCAGGCGGGCGGGGCCACCGTGAACGACACCGGGTGGCCCGCCGATCGGGCCAGCACCGCACGCCAGCGCGGCAGCCGTTGGGCCAGTGCGTAATCCGGTCCGGCCAGGGCGGGCAGATTGTCGAACAGACCCCACGCGCCGCCCTCGGTGTCGAAGATCGGGCGCGCGTAGTTGAGGCGGTACAGCGAGTGCGGCGCGACCCGATGCAGCAGATCCTGGGCATTGCCGCGGAAACCACGCTGCGCCAGATGATCCCGGGCCGCGGCCACCACGGACGCGGGGACCGCGTAGGTGTCGGTCGGCGAGCCGAGCAGCGCGAGCGCCGCGTCGGGGTGATGCCGCAGCACCGCCTCGGCCAGCACATCCGAGGCCACCGCCAGCCGGACCCCGGCCGCACCGGGCAACCCGGCGTACAGCCCGAGCACCAGCCGCCGGTCACCGTGCCCGGTGATCCAATGGGTCAGCGCCGGAAAGCTTCTGGCGATGTCGACGCCGGGTTCACCGTCCGCCACCGGGTAGCGCAGCCCGCCCGCCCGGGCCAGCGCGGCCGCCCGCAAACGCTCCCAGCGCACGTGTCCGGGCTTGTCGACCGCGAGCACCTCCGCGCCCCAGCTCAGCAGCGGCCGCAGCGGCCCGAGCTCCGCGCCCGCGCCTATCACGGTCACCCGGAAACCGGGCAGCGCCAACCATTCCGGGTGGTCGATGACCCGTTCGATCGCGGCCACGAAATCCGCTTCCAGGATGCCGTGGGTCTGCCAGTCGGCCAGTCGCAGCCGCAGCGCGTCCCCGGTCAGGAGCTTTCCCCGCCACGGCACTTCGAGTCGTTTCACCGCCGCGGCCTCGCCGACCACCGTGCCGGTCTCCAGCCCGTTGCCGTCGGCTTCGGCGTCCACGTCCACGGTGTCCAGCGCCGCCACCGTCCGGCCGACCGTGAACCGCAGCATGTGCCGCACCGAACGCAACCCGGCCTCGGCCATGCCGATCGAGATCTCGGGCGCGCTGATCGCCAGCGCCGTCATCCCCCGGAACACCCGGTGGTAGCCGTGCCGCCAGTCCCGGCAGGTCTCCACCGATTGCGCCAGATCGGCGTCGTAGGGCCGGATCGCGTCGGCGACCACGGCCGCCGAGAACATGTCCGCGATCCGTTCGGGCGGGCCTGGCGGAAACACCAGATCCCACACGCCAGCACCGGTCCCCATGGACAGTCACCCTGCCACGAATCCGGTTCCCGCAAAACTCGAAACCCGCCGCATGCGATCCCTACCGTGAGTCTTCCTGGGCGCGGGACAGCGCGCGATGCAGCCGGGCCGCGGTGGCGGGTTCCAGAGCCGCACTGGCGGAACGGATCTCGGCCCGCGCGCAGCGGTGGATGGCCACTGCGTCGGACACCACCTCGTCCAGCGCGGCCTGCCCGATCCCGGCCTCGGCCAGATCCAGCACGGTGCGCAGCGGCGTCGTCACGAGGAACGCGCCCGCCGACTCCACATCTTTGCGCGCGAAGCTGCGCCGCAGCACCACCAGGCGCGGCGACAGCGGAAACCGCCCGACCCGCGCCGACAGGTGCACGAACCGCGGCCGCAACCGCCCGAGCCCGTGCAGTTCGGCCGCACTGTGATGGGAGACCGCCGCCGCGCCGTCGAACCAGGCCGACCACATGGCGTACTCGTCGAGCGGCCCGTCCGGCCAGTCGGCCATTCGCAGCAATCCCACCCCCGAACGCAGCACGCTGCCGTCGCGCAACCCGTCCCGAATCCGGACCTCGCATCCGGTGCGCAACACCTGCCGGGTGGTGAAATACCCCGCGTGGCGCCCGGCCTGCTCGCGCAACACGTGCCAGCCGTTCTCCGGATCCGGCACCGGTGCCGCGTTCCCAGCCATGACATTCAGGATAAGCCGCACCCGTGTGTGTTATGTCACAATCCGCACCCGTGTGCCGACACCCTCACGGGAAGCACAGAGCTCACACAGAAAGCTCGGGAAGAATCGCCCCCATGAGTTCGGAACCCACCTCGGACGACGCGACCAAGCGCGACACCCCCGACGCGCAACCGGGCGAAGCCACCGCACAGCCGGTTGACCTCGGTAAACCGGACAGCACGCCCACCGAAGTGCTAGGCACGGGACCGGCGGCGCCCACCGAATGGTGGAACGACCCCACCTCCCCGGGCGACCAGCCGACCGCCGATCCCGGCGCGCAGCCCACCGCGGTACTGCACCCCGGTGAAGCCGCCTACGCGCCCGGCGCGCCCACCCCGAACCACACCACCGGACCGACCGCGACCACCACGGCCTTCGCGGCCAACGGCAACGGCGCGACCGCGGCGCTGCCCGGCGGCCCCGGCCATCCGGCCGGCGGCTCGGGTCCGCTCACCCCGCCCGGCGGCGCCCAGCAGCCGCCCGGCACTCCCCCGCCCCCCGCGAGCTTCGGCGCCGCACCGGGCGGGCCGTCCCGTCCCCGCCGCAGCCGCAAGAAGACCGTGCTGATCGTCGGCCTGGTGGCCGCGATGCTGGTGGCGGGCGGGCTCGCGGGCGGCGAGGCCTACGCCCGCAACAAGGCCGAGAAGTGCATCAGCTCGCAGTTCCAGGCGCAGATGGGTTCCAAGATCGACGTCTCGTTCGGCTGGAAACCGGTGCTGCTGACCATGTTCGACAACAAGATCGGGCATGTGACCGTCGACAGCGACGACTCCAAGTTCGGGCCCGCCCAGGGCATGGTCGTGCACGCCGCGTTCGACGACCTGGAGACCAAGGACGGCGGCAAGCAGATCACCATCGGCAAGTCCAGCGCCGACGTCACCTGGAGCAACGACGGCATCACCAAGACCATGGCCGGCCTGGTCTCCGCCACCACCTCCGACCCGAACACCGGCACGCTGAGCTTCGCGGTGCTGGGCGGCCTGGCCCAGCTGCAGGTCAAGCCGAAGATCGTGGACGACAAGATCGAGGTGGAGACGCTGCAGGCCTCGCTGCTCGGCATCGGCCTGCCCACCGATCTGGTCTCGGGCATCGTGCAATTGATGACCGAGAGCCTGCAGACCTATCCGATGGGATTGAAGCCCACCAAGATCGACATCACCCAGGACGGCCTGCACATCAGCCTGTCGGGCGGAAACACGGTGCTGCAGGCGGATCCGAACAACCCGCAGCAGCAGCCGCTCAACTGCTAGGCCGGAAACCCTTCCAGCACTTCACGAGACCGTGACAGTCCCAGCCGGGTGGCGCCGGCGGCGATCAATTCCGCCGCCTGCGCCGCACTCCGGATACCGCCGCTGGCCTTCACCCCGAGCCGGCCGCCGACCGTCTCCGCCATCAACCGCACGGCATGCACGCTGGCTCCGCCCGCGGGGTGAAAACCGGTGGACGTCTTCACGAAATCCGCGCCCGCGCGTTCGGCGGCCCGGCACACCTCCACGATCGCCGCGTCGCCGAGCGCCGCGGATTCGATGATCACCTTGAGCAATGCGCGCTCCCCCACCGCTTCCCGCACGGTGATGATGTCGGCCAGCACCGCGCTGTAGTCACCCTGCAGCGCGGCGCCGACATCGATGACCATGTCCACCTCGGCCGCGCCCTGCTCCACCGCCAGCCGTGCCTCGGCCCCCTTCACCAGCGAATGATGCTTGCCCGACGGGAAACCCGCGACCGTGGCCACCACCAGACCCGGTGCGCGCACCGGCAGCATGGACGGCGACACGCAGATCGCGAACACCCCGAGTTCACGCGCCTCGGCCACCAGCGCGGTCACCGCCGCGGGTGTGGCATCAGGTGACAAAAGTGTGTGATCGATCATCTCCGCCACGTCAGAGCGGGAAATCTTCGGCATGAGCACCGAGTTTGGCACATCTTTGTTGCGGCTCGCCGCAGCTGTCGCGCAGACTTGTAGGCGTGCTGATCCGTCGAGAACGTACCGGCGATGCCGCCGCGATCGACGCGGTGCACCGCAGCGCCTTCGGAGAAACCCCCGACGGCCCCGCGGCTGCCGATGCCGATTCACCCTCCCCCCAACCGGTGAGCGACCCTGTCGAAGTCGGTCTCGTGCACACGCTGCGCGACGACGCCTCGGTCTGGATCCCCACCCTGGCCCTGGTGGCGGAGGTCCACGATCGGGTGGTCGGCCACGTCTGCCTGACCCGCGCGAGCATCGGCCCGTTCCCGGTACTGGCCTTGGGCCCGCTCGGAATCCGGGCCGACCATCAAGGCCAGGGCATCGGCTCGGCGCTCATGCACGCCGCCCTGGGCGCCGCGGACGCCCTCGACGAGCCGGTGGTGGGTCTGCTCGGCAGCCTCGAGTACTACCCGCGCTTCGGCTTCGTCCCCGGCGCCCGCCTGGGCATCGTTCCCGACCAGCCGGACTGGGCCACCCACTTCCAGGTCCGCACCCTCACCGCCTACGAGCTCGAGATCAAGGGCGACTTCCGCTACGCCGAGGCCTTCTACAAACTGTGACGGGGCCGCCGCGAGCCCTGACGGCCGCTGCTTCACCCCTGTGATCGGGTCCGGGTGGTTGCTGGGAGTATGTCCGGTATGAGTTCCACGCCGGACGACCGCCGCTTCGTGCTCACCCTGGGCTGCCCGGACCGTCCCGGCATCATCGCCCGCATCACCTCGTTCATCGCCGACTTCGGCGGGTCGATCGTGGAGGCGGGCTATCACTCCGACCTGGAGACCGGGTGGTTCTTCACCCGGCAGGCCATCAAGGCCGCCACCGTGCCGTTCGACCTGGACGAGCTGCGCGAACGGTTCACCACCGTCGCCGCCGACCTGGGCCCGGAGACCGACTGGCAGGTGCACGACTCCGGGGAACGCCGCCGCGCGGTGCTGCTGGTCTCCAAGGACGGCCACTGCCTGCACGACCTGCTCGGCCGGGCCGCCTCGGGCGAGCTGCCCGCCACCATCGAGGCCGTCATCGGCAATCACCCGGACCTGGCCGGGATGACCGAGGCGCACGGCATCAAATTCCACTACATCCCGTTCCCGAAGGACCCCGCCGAGCGCGGACCCGCCTTCGAGCAGATGCGGGAACTGGTCGACGCGCACGATCCGCACGCCGTGGTGCTGGCCCGCTTCATGCAGGTGCTGCCCGCCGAGCTGTGCGAGCACTGGGCGGGCAAGGCCATCAACATCCACCACAGCTTCCTGCCGTCCTTCGTCGGCGCGCGCCCCTACCACCAGGCGTTCGCGCGCGGCGTGAAGCTGATCGGCGCGACCTGCCACTACGTCACCGCCGAGCTGGACGCGGGCCCGATCCTGGAGCAGGACGTCACCCGCATCGACCACGCGGACACGGTGCGCGACATGGTCCGTCAGGGCCGCGACATCGAGCGGGTGGTGCTGGCCCGCGGACTGCGCTGGCATCTGGAGGGCCGGGTGCTGGTGCACGGCCGCCGCACGGTCGTCTTCGAGTAGGCCCGAAAAGCCAACGCCCGCCCCGGTTCTCCGGGGCGGGCGTTTTTCGTTGCGGGGTCAGCCGGCGGCGGCGACCGGGTCGCGCCGGGACCGGCGGATCACGCGGTGCAGTTCCACATTGAAGGCCTTCTCGGCCTCGACGTTCACCAGGTGCCCGGTGGGCAGGATGGTGTAGCGGTCGAGATGTCCGGCGGCGGCGAGGGTGTCGGCGATCTCGCGGGAATGCACCTCCGGCAGCAGCCGATCGTGCGAGCCGGCGACCACACTGGTCGGGACCGTCAAATGCGCTGCGGCGCCGTGCAGATCGAGTTCGAGCAGGCCGCGCGCGACCGCCGCGCGTACCGAGGGGCGGCAGGAGCGGACGATCGAGGTGCCGAACAGGATCTGGTCCCGGGTGGCCGACGGAGTCATCAGCCGATGCTTGGCGACCAGGTTGACGGCCGCACCGCCGGGCAGCGGCACCGGGGTGCCGAACAAGGCCAGCGCCAGCCAGTCCGGACCCGGGATCACGTCGTTGATCAGCGGAATCACGGTGGCGCGGTTGGGAATCTGGCGTGCGGCCGTGGTGGCCAGCAGTACCGCGGACGCCCGCCGCTGGACCTCGTGCGGGTAGCGGGCCGCCCACGCCTGGATGGTCATGCCGCCCATGCTGTGGCCCACGAGCACGGCCCGCCGGCCGGGCCGCAGCACCGCGTCGAGCAGATCGGAGAAGTCGTCCGCGAGCTGGTCGGCGCTGAAAGACCTGGTGCCGGTGGCGCTTTCACCGTGGCCGCGCTGATCGAAAGCGATCACGCGGTATTCGCCGGAGAAGGCGTTGATCTGCGGGTTCCAGTATTCGATGGCGCAGGACCAGCCGTGCGCCAGCACGATGACCTCGCCGTCGACGGGACCGTAGGCGTGCACGCGCAGTGCCGCGCCGTCGCGCGTGGTGACCGGGATGACCTCGGTCGGACGCGGAGAATTGAGCGAATTGGTCCGGTAGCGCCGGGACCGGAGCCCGGAGCGGAAAGGTGCGGTCAGCGCGTCCGCGCCGACGCCCGCCTGCGGCAGTTTCACCAGCATGAGCACTCCTTTGTGTTCCAGACCACACTATCGCGCTAACCGAGTGCTTGCAACTGCAAGCGCTGGATATATCTTCTTGCTCCACAACAATGTTCGCGGCCGGAGCCGTCGCGGATAAGGTCCCCCAGGGGTGGGCTAGCCCACCCCTCAAGCGCCCACCACCTGCGCGGGAATCCCGAAGGCGGCGTTGGCGACCCGCGCGAGCTCGGCGTTGAACTCGCGGTAGGCCTCCACATTGCCCAGGTGCCCGGTCCGCAGGATCCGGAAACCGTCCAGACTGCCCGCCTCGGTGAGCATCTCGACGATCCGCTCGGCGTGCACCGGCGGCGTCATGTCGTCGGCCGAGCCGACGATGACGGTGGTCGGCACGGTCAGATTCGCCGCGCCCCGGCCGACATCCAGGTAGGACAGCAGGGTTCCGAACCGGCCGCGCACCCGCGTCGGGCAGGACCGCACGATGTTCAAACCGAACTCGACGACGTCGCCCACCGCCGCCAGGCTCATGATCTGCCGCCGGAACACCCAGCGCACGGGTGCGATCGGCGGGAACAGGATCGGCGCGCTCAGCCCGATCAGCCCGACCCGGAACGGCAGCGCGGCCATGCCGCGGTTGAAGAACGGAACCACCGTGGTCTCGGCGATCAGGTCACCGGCCGCGGTATTGGTGAGCAGTACCGCGTGCAGCTGCTTGCGGACGCGCTGCGGATACCGGCCCGCCCAGGCCTGCACGGTCATGCCGCCCAGGCTGTGGCCCACCAGCACGGCCCGCTGCCCGGGCTTCAGCACGGCGTCGAGGACCTCGGCGAGATCGTCGGCGAGCTGATCGGTGGTGAGCGGAGCGGTGCCCGCGTCGCTCTCACCGTGCCCGCGGACGTCGTAGGCGACCACGCGGTATTCGCCCGCGAAGGCGTTGATCTGCGGGTTCCAGTATTCGAGGCAGCAGGTCCAGCCGTGCACCAGCACGATCACATCGCCGTCGGCGGGACCGTAGGCGTGCACCCGGAGCCGGGCGCCGTCGGACGCGGTGACCGGAACGACCTGGTAGGGCCCGGCCGGCGGATTCAGATCCGCGGTGCCGTAGGTCCGGGTGCGCAGGTCGGCCCGGTGCTCGCGCACCAGGTCACGGACCTTCCGGCCGAGGTCCGCAGGATGAGGCAGCGTTGCCCGCATAGGACACTCCTTTGTGTTACTGACAGATACAGTAACCTGCGGACACACCTGCTTGCTAGTGCAAGCACCTAGAAAGTTCCCGAGTCGGAATTCAGCGCACAAGAAAGGCCGCCACCCGGTGAACCGGATGACGGCCTGCAGCTCGAGGGCCTGCTACCAGCGCGGCCCGCGCTGGATCTCGTCGACCTTGGGGCGCACGTCGGCCAGATAGACGCCGGTCGCGACGACCGCGGCGATGCCGAGGAACCCGACCGCGGTCCGGCCCAGCAACAACCCGCCCAGTGACGCCAGCAGAATCGCGATCCACACCGGCTTGGTCAACTTGTCCACGGCCGTGAAGGCGTCCGGACGCTGGCGAATCGCGTGCACGAGCGCGAACACCGTCATGCCCATCGCACACAGCCACAAGACCCACAGAATCAGTCCGGGAATACCCATCACCCCGCCAATCATACGGAGCACAGCCCGCCGCACCGCGACTTCACGGTACGACACGTTTGGGCGGAAGCCCTCGGCCGCAAACAACGTCGCCCCCGCACACCCGAGTGTGCGAGGGCGACAAGCTTTTTCGCGAGACGCGAAAGACCTACTTCTTGGCCGGAGCGGCCTTCTTGGCCGGAGCCTTCTTGGCCGGAGCGGCCTTCTTGGCCGGGGCGGCCTTGGCGACCGGGGCCTCCTCGACGACCGGGGCGGTCTCGGTGGTCACGTCCACGACCTCGGCGTCGACGGTCTCCTCGGCCTCGGCCTCGTCCTTGGCGGTGAAACGGTCGGTGACCTTGCCCAGCACGTCCTGGGTCTGGGCCAGCAGGTCGTTGTAGCGGGACTCGACCTGCTCGAAGCGGTCCTCGAAAGCCGGGTTGGCGCGCAGCTTCTCGACGGTCTCCTCGCCGCGGGCGGCCAGGTCGGCGTAGAAGTCGAGCAGCTGGTGGTAGTACTGGTCGACCAGCTTGCGCAGCTCCTCGGGGGTGGCCTTCTCACGCAGCTCGGCCAGGTCCTCGGGCAGCTCGGACGGCAGCGCCTGCACCCGCTGGCGCAGGGTCTCGGCCTGTTCCTGCAGGTCGGCCGGGAGGTTGGCGAAGCGCTCGCGAGCCTCTTCGATGCGACCCTGCACGTCGGCGGAGTTGGCGCGCTCACGGATCTGCGAGACGGCGTCGGTCACGACGGCGTAGAGGGCGTCGCCGGCGCCCACGGTGGCGTAGATCGGCTTGGTGACGGTGGCGGTCAGATTCGATTCGGTCATGATGGTTCGTTCTCCTGGCGTGGCGGAACTTCGGTTGTGCGGTGCGGAACCTCGTTGTCCCTGTTTCCCCCGGGAACGCCCCCCATTAGCTCCGTTGCGTCCCCTCTGTCCTCGTTAGCCTGGTTCTCCCGGCAAAACGATTCATAGATGTCCAGGAGCACCTGCTTCTGACGTTCGGTCAGACCGTTGTCTGCCAGCAGGGCATCCCGGACGGGGCCGTGCGGCCTCTGCTCGAGGTACCCGGCCCGCATGTACAAGACCTCCGAGGAGACCCGCAGACCCTTGGCGATCTGGGCGAGTACCTCGGCGGACGGGTTGCGCAGTCCGCGCTCGATCTGACTCAAGTACGGATTGCTCACCCCCGCCAGCGTGGCGAGCTGCCGCAGCGAGACCTGGGCGGCCTCGCGTTGCGACCGGATGAAACCCCCGATGTCGTGCGCCGCGTTGGCTACGCGGCCCGACCGGTCTCCGGCGGCGGACGTCTCCGCTGCGTCGCCATCGATCGGTTCGGGAACCTCGGGATCGTGCTTCATCACTCACCTTCCGGTGGTTGTGGGGCCAATTCTAGGACGGGGTGCTAGCTCTTGCAAGCGCTCTGTTAGCACCACGCCTGACACGGCATGTCGGCAAACAGTCAGCGCTTCAACCGAAGCGCCAATTGGTCGTTTGTTCAGCCATTGAACAGCAAATGCGAAACGGCATAGATCACAAGGCCCGCAAGCGAACCCACGACCGTACCGTTGATGCGAATGAATTGCAGGTCCTTGCCGGCCGCCAATTCGATCTTGCGCGAAGCCTCCTCGGCATCCCAGCGCGCGACCGTGTCGCTGACCAGACCCGCGAACTCGGCGCCGTAGTTGGTCACCAGGTACCGGACGCCCCGCTCGAGCCAGCCGTCGACCTGGTCGCGCATCGCCGCGTCGGTGGACAACCGCTCACCCAGTTGCAGCACGTTCTCCGACACCTTGCGCCGCAAGGTGGAATTCGGATCGTCGGCCGATTCCAGGATCATGCGCTTGGCCGCCCGCCAGGTGGCCTGCGCCATCCCGGTGACCTCGCGCCGGCCCATGAGCTCGGTCTTGATCTTTTCCGCCTTCTCGATCATCGCCTCGTCGAATTGCAGATCGTGCGCGAATTCCTCGAGGAACCGATTCGCCGCCAGCCGCACCTCGTGATCGGGCTGGGTGCGCACCTTCCAGGTGAATTCCACCAGCTCCCGATAAATGCGCTCTGCCAGGAGCGAATTCACGAATTTCGGCGCCCACGAGGGAGCGTCCCGGTTCACGATGCGATCCAGGGTGTCCTGCGAGTCCAGCGCCCACTGGTGCGCCCGCTCGGCCAGCAGGTCCAGCAGCGGGGCCTGCCGGTTGTCGGCGATCAGCTCGTTGAGCACCTTGCCGATGGGCGGACCCCACAGCGGCTCGGCGATGCGCTTGACGATGGTCTGGTCGATGATCTGCTCGACGTCCTCGTCGCGCAGCACGCCGATCACCGCGCGCAGGATCGTCGCGCTCTCGTCGGAGATGCGTTCGGCGTTTCCGGGTTCCGCCATCCAGCGGCCCAGCCGCAGCGGAATCTGCGCGGAATTCACCTTGACGGCGACCGCGTCGGGCGAGAGGAAATTGGTGCGCACGAACTCGCCCAGCCCCTCCCCGACCTGATCCTTCTTCTTGCGGATGATGGCGGTGTGCGGGATCGGCAGGCCCAGCGGATGCCGGAACAGCGCGGTGACGGCGAACCAGTCGGCCAGCGCGCCGACCATGCCGGCCTCGGAGGCGGCCTTGACATAGCCGACCCACGCGCCGCCCTCGCCGCGCGAACTGATCCAGGCGCACACGATGTAGATGACCGTGGCCGCGGCCAGGAAGCCGGTGGCGATGGCCTTCATGCGCCACAGCTCGCGCTTCTTGCCCTCTTCGTCCAGGAGATCGGCGAACGCTCCGCCGCCGGTGGGTGTGGTCTTCATCGGCTTCGGCTCGGTCGTCTCGAGTACCGCGGCACTGCCGGCAGGTTGCTCCATAACTTCCATTCTGGCGCGTGGTGTGACGAACTCCCCGCCACCGGGCCCTTCCCGAACGGCGGCGATCCACAGCATGGGAGGCTTAAGCTGAATAGGCCCAGGCCCAGGACACGAACAAGGAGCCAACGCAGCGTGACCACCAAAGGCAGCGTCAGTGCCGCCGTCGAGGCGGCCACCGGTCCGCGCGGGGGTCGCGTCGACGGCCGCAAACGACGCTGGCAACAACACAAGATCGATCGCCGCGAAGAACTCGTGGACGGCACCCTCGCGGCCATCCGCAAGCGCGGCGGCGACGCCGGGATGGACGAGATCGCCGCCGAGATCGGCGTCTCGAAAACCGTGCTGTACCGGTACTTCTCGGATAAGCAGGACCTGACCCGCGCCACCATGGAGCGGTTCATCGAGACCACCCTGATGCCGCGCATCTACGGCGCCATCAGCGACGACCTCGACGAGTATCAACTGGTCCGCAACACGCTGGCGGCGTACGTGCACACCGTCGATTCCGACACCGACGTGTACCGGTTCATCATGGGCAACGGCTCGGCGACCGACACCTCCACCCTCGCCGACTTCGAGAAGCTGTTCGCGCAGGTCGTCTCCGCGGTCATCATCGACAAGTCCTTCGACCGCGGCCTGCAGACCGAAGGCGCCATGCTGTGGTCCTACGTGCTGGTCGGCGGCGTGCAGCTGGCGACGGACTGGTGGATCTCCAACCGCACCATGTCCAGCGAGGAAATGCTCGACTACCTCACCATGATGGCCTGGAGCGCCATCGAGGGCATGGTCCGCGCGGGCGGCGACCGGCACTACTTCAACTCCCGCCCGCACGTGCTACCCGATGCGGAAAACACCGAAAAAGGTGCTAGCTGACGGCTAGCACTCGAGTTCGCAGTGTGGTTAGTCTGAGGTCGGCGGAGCGCCCCCGTCGAGAGGCTTGCAACACGGGGGGTTTCCGCGACGTCGGCACCAACGGGGGTGTTGGCTCCCATGGAGGGTCACTGATGGCGAAAGAGCTGCCCACATCCAGGCTCGCGCGGGGGACGAAGCTGGGAATCGCCGTAGCCGGTAATGCCTTGCGCGCCCAGAAGACTCGACGCTCCATGCGCGGCAGATCCGAGGCGGTCAGAGCCCGGATGGCCGAGGAATCCATGATCCGCGCCACCGAGCAGATGGTCATGGTGCTGGGCACCATGAAGGGCGTCGCCATGAAGCTCGGGCAGATGCTGTCGGTGCTGGACCTGGATCTGGTGCCGCCCGAGCATCGGGAGCGGTTCCAGCGGCGGCTGGCGGTGCTGCGCGACAGCGCGCCCTCGGTGTCGTTCGAGGTGATGCGGGCGGTCATCGAAGAGGACTTCGGACAGCCCCTGGAAAAAGTGTTCGCCGAGTTCGATCCGGAACCGGTGGCGGCCGCCTCGATCGGGCAGGTCTACAAGGCCACCCTGCACGACGGCCGCGAGGTCGCGGTCAAGGTGCAGTACCCGGGCATCGACTCGGCCGTGCGCGCGGACCTGAAGAACCTGGCCATGTTCCGGCGCATCCTGCAGTCCGCCATGCCGTGGGTGACCCCGGCCGTGCTGGACGAGCTGCGGCTGAACCTGGAGAGCGAACTCGACTACGTCGCCGAGGCCACCACCCAGAAGCAGATCTCGGAGCTGTTCACCGGGCACCCGTTCATCGTGGTGCCGACCACCTACCCGGAGCTGTCCACCACCCGGGTGCTGGTGAGCGAGTACTTCCCCGGCCTCGGCTTCGAGGAGATCCGGGAAATGCCCGCGGCCGAACGCGATCGGATCGGGGAGATCATCTACCGGTTCTACGTGGGCTCGCTGTTCACCTTCAACGAGTTCTGCGGCGACCCGCACCCGGGCAATCTGCTGCTCGGCCCGGACGGGCGGGTGGCGTTCCTGGACTTCGGGCTCTACAACCGGATGGATCCCGAGCACGTGCGCTTCGAGGCCGTCTGTATCCGGGCCGCCGCCGAGGAGCGCGCCGAGGAACTGCGCGATCTCATGGTGGAGCGCGGCGTCATCGAATCGCCCGACGAGATCACGCCCGAGGAGTGCCTGGAATACGTGCTCGCGGCCTGCGAGTGGGCGCTGGTGGACGAGGAACTCACCATCACCCCCGAATTGGCTTCCGGCGCCTTCGTCCTCGCGGTGGATCCGCGAGCTACCGACTTCGAGGGCATGAAGCAGCAGAATCTGCCGCCCGAGCACCTGTTCTCCCGGCGCGCCGACTTCCTCACCTTCGGCATGCTCGGGCAGCTGGAAGCGACCGGCAATTGGCATCGCATCGCGCGGGAGTGGCTGTACGGGGACGACCCGGTCACCGAACTCGGCCGCGCCCATCACGCCTGGCTGACGAGCCGACCGGCTCCCACGCCCACCACCGGGGGCTCGACCAAGAAGCCCCGCAAACGCGCCGCGAAGGCGTGACAACCCCACTCTCGGGCTCTCCGGGGCTGCGCCCCGAACCCCCAGGAACAGATTGGTGAGACCTGTGGCCGCAAGGGAATTCGATATCGCCTTATTCGGGGCGACCGGCTTCGTCGGCAAGCTGACCGCGCAGTATCTGATCGAGGCCGCGCCCGCGGGTGCGCGTATCGCGCTGGCGGGCCGCTCGCTGGAGAAGCTGTTCGCCGTCCGCGCGGAGCTGGGCCCGCGGGCGGCGGATTGGCCGCTGGTGCAGGCGGATTCGACCGATCAGGCCAGCCTGGACGCGCTGGCCGCGCGGACCAAGGTGGTCGTCAGCACGGTGGGTCCATACCTGCGTTACGGGTACCCGCTGGTGCAGGCGTGCGCCGAGAACGGCACGCACTACGCCGATCTCACCGGTGAGCCGCTGTTCGTTCGCGAGTGCATCGACCGGTTCGGCGAGCAGGCCGCCGCGTCCGGCGCGAAGATCGTGAATTCCTGTGGCTACGACTCGATTCCGTCGGATCTGAGCGTGTACCAGTTGTACAAGCGCAGCGTCGCCGACAACACCGGCGAGCTCACCGACGTCACCCTGGTGGCGTTCCTCAAGGGCGGAATGAGCGGCGGCACCATCGATTCCGGGCGCGCCATGATGGAGGCCATCGCCGAGGCGCCGGCCAAGGCGTCGGTCATGTCGCACCCGTATTCGCTGAGCCCCGACAAGACGATGGAACCCGACGTCGGCCGCCAGTCCGACCAGGCGCTCTCCCGCGCCTCCGAGATCGACCCGAGCCTGCACGGCTGGGTGGCGACCTTCATCATGGGCGCGCACAACAGCAAGATCGTGCGCCGCTCGAACGGCCTGCTGGGCTGGCCGTACGGTAAGAACTTCCGCTACCGCGAGGTGATGAGCGCGGGTTCCTCGGCCACCTCGCCGCTGATCGCCGCCGGTATCGCGGGCGGGCTGGTGGCCACCATGGCAACCGGCGCGCTGCTGTCGCGAGTCGCCCTGGGCCGCAAGCTCCTCGACCGCATCGTGCCCGCCCCGGGCACCGGTCCGAGCGAGCAGGCCCGCCGCAGTGGCTGGTTCACCATGCGCACCTTCGCCCACACCACCTCGGGCGCGAAGTACGAGTGCAAGTTCGCGGGCCAGGGCGATCCCGGCTACCAGGCCACCGCGGTCATGCTCGGCCAGTCCGGCCTGTGCCTGGCCTTCGACGAGCTCCCCGAGCTGGCGGGCATCCTCACCCCGGCCTCGGCCATGGGCGACGCGCTGACCGAGCGGCTGCGCGCCGCGGACATGACCATCGAGGTCACCCCCGCCTGATCGATCCCGGCCCGGCCGCTGCCGCGGTCAGGCCGGAGTTCGTTCGATCATCGCGGTGAGCGCGGCCCGCAATTCCGGGCGGGCCGCGCCGGAATACAGTTCGGCCAGGGCGGTTTCGGCCACCATGGCGATGACCAGTTGCGCCACCGCGGTCGGGTCGGCCCAGCCCAGCGTTTCGAGGTCGGGCGCGATCATCGCGGCCACCAGCTGATTGCGGCCGGTCACCTCGTCGAGCAGATCGGCGTCGGTGCGGGACTGGGCCAGAAAGGCTTTCGTGCCCCGAGTGGCCAGGCAGGCGTCCAGGTAGGCGGTGAGCCCCGCGTGCAGGCGGGCGCGTCCCGTTCCGAGCTCGCCGATGGCGGCGAGCACCAGGCCGGTCAGCTCGTCGTGATACCGGCGGTGCAGCGCGACGACGTAGCTGCGCCGGTCCGGAAAGTGGTGGTAGAAGGTGCCTTTCGCCATGCCCGCCGCCTGCACCACGGCATTGACCGACAGTCCGGCCAGGCCCGCGCGGGCGGCGACGTCGGCGCCGGCGGCGAGCAGGGCGTTGCGGCCGGGTTCCGCGGGACGGGGCATGACCGAAATCCTTTCCTGGGTCGGTGCTTTCCCTGAGGGTACACAGCGGGCTAGCCTATGACCGACCGGTCGGTCATGCCCGGCGCGCTGGGGGCGCCGGGCATACGACCGGCACGAAACACCGGGAGCATCCATGTCGCGATCGGCCATCCGCCGTTCCACCCGCGCCGCCCTGTGCGCCGCCGCCCTGTGCGCCGCCGCGCTCACCGCGAGCCCGGCCGCCGCCGACCAGCCGGACCCGTCCTACAGCTACTTCGGCGGGCTGGCCGCCGAACTCACCGCGCCCGGGCAGCCGCCGCCGGGCGCGAACGACTGGTCCTGCAAACCGACCGCCGCGCACCCGAATCCGGTGGTGCTGCTGCACGGGCTGGGCAATGACACCGTCGGCTGGAACACCCTGTCGCCGGTGCTCGCGAACGCCGGATACTGCGTATTCACCACGACCTACGGCGTCGGCGCGCTCGGACCGATCATGGGCGCGGTGACGCCGGTGGCGACCAGTGCACAGCAGATCTCCGACTTCATCGACGGGGTGCGCGCCGAAACCGGTTCGGACCAGGTCGATCTCGTCGGACACTCGATGGGCGGCGCGGTCCCCTTCTACGCTCTGAACCATCTCGGCGCCGCACCGAAGATCGACCACTACGTGGCGCTGGGCGCGCCGCTGCACGGCTCCACCGGCCTGGCGGGCCTGCAGCCGCTGCTCGAATCCACCCCGGCCGGAACGGAACTGGCGACGCAGTGCGGTCCGTGCCAGCTCTCGCCCGGTTCCCGGGTAGCCGTCGACCTGAACCCGGATCCGGCGATCGCCCCGCGGATCCGATTCACCACGGTGGTGTCCCGCTACGACGAGATCGCCACGCCCTGGACCACCGGCCTGCTGGACGGCCCGAACGCCGACAATGTGGTGCTGCAGGATCTGTGCGCGACCGACTACACCGAGCACTTCGAACTGCCCGCGGATCCGGTGGCGGTGCGGGTGGTCCTCAATGCCCTCGATCCCGCGCACGCCCAACCCGTGTCCTGCACCGTCGTCCTGCCTTTCGCGGGACCGCCGATCCGATAGAAATCCTGCCTCCGCGGTGACGGCCAGCACCCGCAGAATCTCTCCGGTAGGGTCGCGGGCGGGACGGAGGTGGTTACCGAGAAAGGGGGGTCGGCCACGTGAAATGGATCCTGACCCCGGACGAGTTCGCGATCGTCTGGACCCGCGAAACCGATCTGGCACGCCGTCCCTACCCGCTCGACACGAGCCCGGCGGTATCCGAGAACCCGGCCGGCGCATCGCGATTCGGGCCGTTGCCACTGGGCGGGGCGTCCTCGCGCAACCTGCGCCGCACCGATCCGGACCTGGCCTCGGCACTGGCCCTGTGCGCCCGCACCGACACCACCACCGTCACCCTCTACGGCGAGCGCACCGCCCGCCCCGGCGCCCGCCGCATCCTCGCCTTCGCGGCGGGTGGGTCAGCAGCGGGCCGGGATCCTGGTCTCCTTGCCGGCGCGGTGACGGTATCGCTGTGTCCCGCCGACCATTTGGGGCGGGAACTGGTGGAGATCATCGGCTCGGCGCCACCGGGCCGGTTGGCGGCGCTGCGGGAACCGCAGCAGGCCGTGCTGTATCCCGATGCCTCCGGCGCCGGGGAGGAAGCCGATCGATTCCGCCGCAAGTTGCGGGAACCGGTGGACGGGCGCGGATTCATCACCGTCACCGTGGAACCGGCGAATCCGCTGTCGCCGCCGACCCGGCATCGGACCTGGATGGATTTCTCCGGCGACGGCCGCTATCTGCTCACCACCGCCGCCGATCTGACCCTGGCTCCGGTCACCGACGAGGAACTGGCCGCGCAGCTGGTCCGCCTGGCCCGCGTCTGATTCGGGACGGCCGGTTCGATTCGGCGCGGTTGCCTGCGGGGAACTACACCGCGTGCTACGCATGAGGAATGGCGAAGGCGACAACCTGGTCGAAACCGGTCACCAAGGCGCTGCGCGCCGACGGCATCTCGGTCAAGGACCTGGACCCATCCGCGACCCCCGGCTTCAAGGGCGACAAGCGCGCCGGTGAGGCCCTGCTGGAGGAACGCCGCGCCGTGCTGTCCGATCTGCAGGAGCGGCTCTACGCCAACGGCCGGTCCGGCGACCAGCGCAGCGTGTTGCTGGTGCTGCAGGGCATGGACACCGCCGGCAAGGGCGGCATCGTCCGGCACGTGATCGGCTCGGTCGACCCGCAGGGCGTGGACCACGCCGCCTTCGGGGTGCCGACCGCCGAGGAACGCAAACACCACTACCTGTGGCGCATCCGCAAGCAGCTGCCGCGCGGCGGCCAGATCGGGGTGTTCGACCGCTCGCACTACGAGGACGTGCTGGTGGTGCGGGTGCACGAGCTGGTTCCGCCGGAGGTGTGGGGCAAGCGCTACGACGAGATCAACAAGTTCGAGCGCAAACTGGTCGACGACGGCACCACTGTGATCAAGGTCGCCATGTTCGTCTCCCTCGACGAGCAGAAGAAGCGGCTCATGCAGCGGCTGGATCGCCCCGACAAGTACTGGAAGTTCAATCCGGCCGACATCGACGAGCGCGCCTACTGGCCGCAGTATCAAGAGGCGTACCAGGCCGTGCTGGACCGCACCAACACCGAATACGCGCCCTGGTACGTGCTGCCCTGCGATTCCAAGTGGTTCGCCCGCCTGGCCGTCACCGAGCTGCTCATCGACGCCCTGCAGGGCCTGAAACTGGACTGGCCGGCCGCCGATTTCGACATCGCCGAACAGAAGAAGCGACTCGCCCGGGCGTGATCCTCGTCCGTTGTCCGCCCGGTTGCAGGTTTCTCTCAGGTTCTCGGGTGAAAATGGGCCCGCACGTGTCGTGACAACGGAAGGTGTGTGAGCGCAGAGGTGAGCAGCAAACCGGGTCGGAACCCGCTGGCGCAGGCGGCGAAGGCCGACCGCAATCGGAAGATCCTCATTCAAGTGGCGGTGGCCGTCGTCCTGCTCGGTCTGATCGCGGGCATCGGCATCGCCTTGGCGACGCGCAAGCACAACGACGACAAGGCCGCCGAGGGCTCGAACACGTTCCACTGGAATGCCGAGCAGGCCGCGCTGGTGCCGCCGAACCTCACCCCCGAGGGCGCGATCCGGATCGACAACGCCGCCGCGCCCGCGCCCGCGGGCAAGCAGAAGGTGTCGGTCCGCGTGGTCGCCGACATGCAGTGCCCGGCCTGCGACATGTTCGAGAAGTCCAATGCCGACGCGCTGAAGAAGGCCGTCCAGAGCGGCCAGGCGGTGGTGGACTACAACATCACACCTTCCTGGACCGAGCCTCCAACGGCAATCAGTTCTCCACCCGCGGGTCCGCGGCCGCCTACGTCATGTACGAGGCCGACCCGTCGAAGTTCCAGGGCTGGCTGGCCGCCATGTACGAGAAGCAGCCCAAGGAGGGCGGCAACGGCATGACCGACGACCAGCTGATCAAGATCGCCGAGGACGCCGGGTACACCGATCCGGCCGTGGCCCAGGCCATCAAGGACGGCAAGTACACCACCTGGGTGAAGACCCAGACCGACAAGGTGTTCGCCACCGGCGTGAAGTCCACCCCGACCGTCTACGTGAACGGCACCCAGGTGACCGACGCCCAGGCGCTCATGTCCGCGGGCGGCATGACCTCGGTGATCGAGAACGCGAGCAAGTGATGATCTCGGCGGGACCCCGATCGGCGTGGCCGCTGCTGCTGGCCGCGCTGCTCGGCTGGGGGGCATCGATCACGCTGCTGGTGGAGAAATTCAAGTCGCTCACCGAGCCCGGCTACAAGCCGATGTGCACCATCGACGCGACGCTCTCGTGCACGACGGTGATGCAGCACAAGACGGCCTCGCTGTTCGGTTTCCCGAATCCGATCATCGGTGTGGTCGGCTTCTCGGTCTTCGTCACCATCGGGGTCCTGCTGGTGTGCGGAATCTCCATGCCGCGCTGGTTCTTCGGCGGCATGTGGCTGGGACTGCTGCTGGGTGTGGCTGCCATCGGCTGGCTGGTCTGGGACGCGACCTTCCAGATCCACGCTTTGTGCCCGTGGTGCATGGTTGTCTGGGCGGTGACCCCGGCCATGTTCGCAATCGTGACGGGCCTGCTGTTCGGCCGTTCGCGCGGCGTCGCGCAGATCGTCGCGGAGTGGCGGTGGACGCTGGTCGCCATCGCCTACGCGGTGATCATCCTGATCGTCTACATCCAGTTCCAGTCGTACTGGAACGACAAGTTCTGACCTAGTTGGGCGGGCCGACGGTGAGCGTCACGCTGACCGTCCGGCGCGCACCACCCGGATCGCTGAGTTCGAGCCGCACCACATCGTCGGGTCTATGGGCGTTGAGTGCGGCTTTCAGCATTTGTGAGCCGGTGATGGGGCGGTCGTCGAGGGCGGTGATGATCTCGCCGTCGGCGAGTCCGGCCTCGTAGGCGGGCAGTCCGTAGATGGCGACGTCGATGCGCGCGCCGGCCGGTACCGCCGACTGCGCGGCGGGCTGCGCGTCGGAGGTCAGGATGCCGAGGGTGGCGGTGGGCCCGATGTGCACGGTGTCGGTCGGTGTGCCGGAACGGATCTGGCGGACCACGCCCATGGCGGTGTCGATCGGCACCGCATACCCGTTGGGGCCCTTGCCCAGGGTCTTCTGCGCATCGCCCGAGGCGGCGGTGACCACGCCGATCACCGAGCCGTAGCGGTCCACCAGCGCGCCGCCGGACTGCCCGGCGGCCACTGCGGCCGCGACCTCGATCATGCCGCGCAACGACTTCCGGGTCAGGTCGGCGGCATTGCGGGCCACGATGGCCGAATCCAGATTGGTGATGGGCCCGCGCACCGCGGTCGGTGACCCGGTGCCGCCGGCATTGCCGATGGCCAGCACGTCGTCGCCCACGTGCAGCGGGGCGGAGCTGCCGATCCGGGCGACCGGCAGACCGTCCGCGCCCTGCAGATCCAGCAGCGCGATATCGGCCATCGAGTCGTAGCCGGCGACCGTGGCGGTGTAGACGGCGCCGGTGCCGACATCGGAAACCGTCACGGTGTCAGCGCCTTTGATGACGTGGTGGCTGGTGAGCACCTCGCCCTGGGCGCTCAGCACGATGCCGGATCCGGCCGCGCCCATCCCGTAGGGGCGGATGCCGGCGGTGATGTTCACCAGCGCCGGTTCGGCGACCCGCGACACCAGGGCGGGGTCGAGCGGCGGCAGCGACGGGCCGATCAGGCCGGCGGTGGTGTAGTGGTCGCCGAAGGGCCAGCGGGGCAGTTCGCCGCGGTAGCCGAGGAATCCGGTGATGCCGAGCACGACCACGACGAACAGCGCGAGCACACGTCCGCCGCCACCGCGTCTGTCGCTGTTCACGGACCCTCCCGATTGCGGTTCACCCGCCGGCTCGAGCAGTTGTCTCTCTACCGGTGTACCAGCATTTCCCCGGCCCAGTGGGTATTCAATGACTCAGTGCCGCAACACCCAACATGAACAGCACCCCTGCCAGTGTGCAGAAGAGCGGTCCGCGCGCGGGTTTGCCCGCGTGTGCCTCGGGCAGGATATCGGCCGTGGCGAGATACAGCAGGAAGCCCGCGAAATAGCCCAAGAACAGTCCGACCAGTCCCGATGGAACCTTGACCACGGTACCGATCACCGCGCCCACCACCGGGGCCACCGCATCCAGGCCGAGCATGACCAGAGCGCGCTTGCGCGCATTGCCGTACAGCGTGGTCAGGGTGAAAGTGTTGAAACCGTCGGCGAAATCGTGGCAGATGACCGCGATCGCCACCGCCGCGCCGGTCGCCACGCCCGCCTGGAAACCGAAGCCGATGCTCAAGCCGTCGAGGGTGCTGTGGAAAACCAGACCGCCCGCGGCCAGCAGCCCCAGCGAACTGAAATCGTGATTGTGCTGGTGCGCGACGAATTCGTCCTCGTAGCCGGTGTGGATCGCCATCGAACGCTCGATCACGTGCACGGTGAAGAACCCGACCACCGCGGCCAGCAGCGGCACCGGCACGCCGAGCACCTCACTGTCGTCCAGCTTCAGCGCCTCCGGCATCAGATCGAACGCCACCACGCCGAGCATGACGCCCGCGGCCAGACCGAGCACCAGCCGCTTGCGCTCGCCGATGTGCACCGCCAGCAGCCCGCCCACCAGGGTCGAGCACATCGACAACAGGGACAGCAGGATCGCCATTCCGCCAGCATGCCGACCGTTCGGCGGGCGCACGGCATGCCGCGCCGGGCGTGTCCGCTACACCACACCCCGGGCGAGAAATCGGGCGAATGGGTTTGAGCTCCAAGTCGGGCCGGAGTAGGCATGACTCATGACCACCGCCACCGCTTATGCCGTCAACGCCCCGGACGGGTCTTTCGAGAAGGTCGCCATCGAGCGCCGCGAACTCGGCCCCCACGACGTGCTGATCGACGTGAAGTACGCGGGCATCTGCCACTCCGACATCCACACCGCCCGCGACGAATGGCACGGGACCGCCTACCCGTGCGTGCCCGGCCACGAGATCGCCGGCCTGGTCGCCGCGGTCGGCTCCGAGGTGACCCGGCACAAGGTCGGCGACCGGGTCGGCGTCGGCTGCCTGGTCGACTCGTGCGGGCGCTGCGAACCCTGCGTCGCCGGGGAACAGCAGTACTGCCAGAACGGCGCGACCTGGACCTACAACTCCCCCGTCCCCGCCGAGCTGCAGGCCGGCGGGCGCACCCTCGGCGGCTACTCCACGCAGATCGTGGTCACCGAGAGCTTCGTACTGGCGATCCCCGAGGGCATCGGACTGGATGTGGCCGCGCCGCTGCTGTGCGCGGGCATCACCCTGTTCTCGCCGCTGCGGCACTGGAACGCCGGGCCCGGCAAGCGGGTCGCGATCATCGGCATGGGCGGACTCGGGCACGTCGGCGTGAAGATCGCCGCGGCCATGGGCGCCGAGGTGACCGTGCTCAGCCACTCGCTGTCCAAGGAGGAGGACGGCCGCCGCTTCGGCGCACACCACTATTACGCCACCGGAGACCGCGACACCTTCAAGAAGCTGCGCGGGCACTTCGACCTCATCATCAACACCGTCTCCGCCGATCTGCCCATCGAGAACTACCTCAAGCTGCTGCGCCTGGACGGCAGCCTGGTGGCCCTGGGCCTGCCCGATCAGCCGTACTCGGTGCGGGCTTCCGCGCTCGCCGGTTTCCGGCGTTCGCTGTCGGGCTCCATGATCGGCGGCATCGCGCAGACCCAGGAGATGCTGGACTTCTGCGCCGAGCACGGCATCGGCGCGGAGATCGAGGTGATCTCCGCCGACCGCATCGACGACGCCTACGAGCGCGTGATCGCCTCGGATGTGCGCTACCGCTTCGTCATCGACATCGCCACCATGTGACCGTGACGCGAGAACCCGTGCGGCAGTGGTGGAACCGGCGGCAATCGCCACCGGTCCCCACTACCCCGCGCTGATCAGTTCGCGGGCGGCGGGCTGAAGACGCCGAAGGCATTGCCCGAGGTGTCGAGGATCTTCGCGAAGACCAGTCCGTTCTTGGCGGTGACGGGCTGCTGATCCACCTTGCCGCCCTGCCGCTCCGCCGCGGACAGCACCGCGGGAACGTCCTGGACCAGGACGTAGAAGATGGCGTGGTTGTCCGAGGCATCGCCGACATGGGCGACACCGCCCGCCGGCATCTCGTTGCCGGGGTAGGTGATCAGGTCGTAGCCGCCATCCTCGTCGGGGTCGGCGGCGAAGTTCCAGCCGAACAGTTCCCGGTAGAACGCCTTCACCGAATCGGGCTGGTCGCTGCCGATCTGGAACCAGGCGACGGTGTCGAAGGGTGGAGTGGTCATTGCTGCCTCCCGTGAGGTCGTGGTGGATTCCCTTGCCCCACCACGATCTCGCCGCCCGGCGACAACCCCCTGTCGGTGTTTATCCGAGAGAAATCATCCGCACCTCGTGCACCGGCTCCTCGGGGCTGCACATCTCGATGGAGCGTTCCGGCCCGATCCGCTCGGTCAGCACGATCCCCTTCATCCGATCGAGCCGGAAATTGCGCGGCTCGTCCCGCAGCAGGCACCAGGCCAGCAGATACCAGCCTTTACTGCCGTGCAGCAGGGCCACCGGTTCCACCTCGCGCTCGCTGAGCACGCCCGCCCGGTCCAGGTATTCGATGCGCAGCACCCGCCTCGCCACCACGGCCAGCTCCACCTCCGGCGGCACCGGCATCGGCGCGACCTCCTCCGGCCCCTCCAGCAAGCGCACCCGCTGCGCCAATTGCCGTGCGGCGTCGGCGTTCTGGCGCGACATGGCCGCCAGGATCTTGCGCAGCGCGCTCTGCCCGGCGGCGGCGAACGGCCCGCCGTCGGCCCGGGCCACCGCCACCGCGAGCGCCACCGCCTCGGCCGCGGTGAAGTTCAACGGCGGCAACGACATGCTCTTCTCCAGCGCGTACCCGCCTCGCCGCCCCACATCGGCGTAGATGGGCACCCCCGACTGCTGGAGTGCGCTGATATCCCGCTCGACCGTGCGCACGCTGACCCCGTGGCGCGCGGCCAGCTCCCGTGCGGTGCGCAGGCGCGGCGACACCGCCCGCAACTCCTCGACGATCGCGTAGAGCCGGTCGGTGCGGTTCACGCCCACACCGTAGCGACCCCCACCGACAATTCCGGCTCCGCGATTCAGCTGCCCGGCTTCCACTGCTGGTCCGGCGGCACCTGATCGCCCTTCTGGTCGTACGAGGCGTTGTGCTGCTTGCTCGTTTCGGGATCGTCCACCGGCTGATCACCCTTGCCCGTCGGATCCATGCTCACTCCCTCGTTTCGACGATCGATGGCCACAAGGTAATCGCCGGTTCATGACCGATTCGTGACACCGGACCCGAAAAACCCCGGTCCGATCGGCGGATCGAACCGGGGTTCCGGGGTGAGAGCGCTACGGCCTCAGGCGGTTTCGCCCGCGGCCGCCTCCGCGCGCCGGCGGACGCGGCGGGCCGCGGCGACCAGGTTGCGCAGCGACGGGTCCAGCTGCCAGTGGTGGCGGGTCTTCAGACCGCCGTCCGGGTTGGCCCACAGGCGTTCCGGGGTGACGGCTTCGGCTGCGGCGGTGAGCAATTCGTCCAGCTCGTCGATGTCCGGGATGCGCGCGGAGCGCGACTCGTACACACCCGGGCCGACGCCGTGGGTGAGGCCGCGCCCCTCGGCGCAGTCCTCCTTCAGCGCCTCCAGCACCCATTCGATGGAGCGGGTGGCGACGATGGCGGTGACGTCGGCGTCGAGTTCCTCGATGGCCGCCACCACGTCACCGCGGCTGGAATAGCCGATGTGCGTGTGGATCTGGGTCTCGGGCTTGATGCCCGAGGTGGCCAGCCGGAACGCGCCGACCGCCCAGCGCAGGTACTCGGCCTGCCCCTTCTTGCGCAGCGGGAGCAGCTCGCGGATCGACGGCTCGTCCACCTGGATGATGGCGATGCCCGCCTTCTCCAGATCCGCGACCTCGTCGCGGATGGCCAGCGCCACCTGGTCGGCGGTCTCGTAGAGCGGCTGGTCCTGGCGCACGAAGGAGCGGGCCAGCATGGTGACCGGGCCGGTGACCATGCCCTTGACCGGCTTGTCGGTGAGCGACTGCGCGTACGCGGTCCAGGACACCGACATGGCTTCGGGGCGGGCCACGTCGCCGTACACGATCGGCGGTCGCACGCAACGGGATCCGTACACCTGCACCCAGCCGTAGTGGGTGGTGGCGAAGCCGTCCAGCTGTTCGGCGAAGAACTGGATCATGTCGTTGCGCTCGTGCTCGCCGTGCACCAGCACGTCCAGGCCGATGTCCTCCTGCAGGCGGATGCTGGCCTCGATCTCGGCTTCGATGCGCTTGCGGTACTCGTCGTAGGACAGCCGGCCCTGACCGAGGTCGTGGCGCGCCTGGCGGGCGGTGGCGGTCTGCGGGAACGAGCCCAGCGTGGTGGCGGGCACCAGCGGCAGCCGAAGTCTGGCCTGCTGGGCGAGCTTTCGCATCTCGTAGGGTTCGCGCACCCGCATCTGCGGGGTGACGGCGTAGACGCGCTGGCGCACCGCGTGCTTCTGCTTGAAGTGCACCGAGGTCGGCTTCTTGCGCCACTTCTCCGACGGGCCCTCGGTGAGCGCCTTGGCCAGCGAAACCACTTCCAGCACCTTCTGTTTGGCGAAGGCGAGGCGGTCGGCGACGGGACCCTCGAGGTCGTATTCGCGCAGCACGTCGTAGGGCACGTGCAGCAGCGAGGCGCCGGTGGACACCACCATGTCGGGGCAGACCTGGGCGAGCGCGTTGAGGTATTCCAGCGTCACGTACCGGTCGGCACGCCACACATTGGTGCCGCTGATGACGCCGGCGTAGAGGCGCTTGCGCTTGATGCCGGGGATCGCGGCCAGGTCCTCGGGCCGGACGCGGTGGCTGGCCAGGTCCAGGCCGATGGCCTCGACCGCGGTGCGGCACAGGATCTCGACGGCCTCACCGAAGTCGCCGTAGGGGCCGGTGACCAGGATGCGCGGGCGCAGCGGGGCCTTGGACAGGCGCTGGTAGGTCTTCTCGAACAGCTCCATGGTGGAGGGCGAGCGGTCGCTGGTGAAGCAGGGCTCGTCGAGCTGCACACAGGTGGCGCCGCGCTTGGCGAGCAGCTCGAACAGCTCCTCGTACACCGGTAGCAGCTTGTCGAGCAGCACCAGCTTGTCGAATTCGGTCTCGCCGGGGACGGAACCGGTCTTGGACAGCAGCAACAGCGACAGCGGGCCGAGCACCACCGGCCGCAGTTCGATGCCGACCGCCTTGGCGCGGTCGAATTCGTCGAGCAGCGCTTCGGGGTGCAGCGAGAACTCGGTGTCGGTCGCGAGTTCGGGCTGGCGGTAGTGGTACGGCGTGTTCAGCAGCTTGACCAGCTCGAGCGGCGGCAGGTCGGGGCGGCCGCGCGCCATCAGGAAGTAGAAGTCCAACGGGTCCAAACCTTCGCGGAAGGGCTCGAACCGCTTGGGGACCGCACCGAACAGCAGCGCGTTGTCGAGGATGTGGTCGTAGAAGGAGAAGGTGTTGCCGGGGACCTGGGTCAACCCGGTGGCGGCCAGCTCCAGATACTGACTCTCCTGAATCTCGCGTCCGACCGCGAGCAGTTCGTCGCGAGAGAGCGTGCCGTGCCAATACGACTCGAGTGCACGCTTGAGTTCGCGGTGTTGCCCGATCCGCGGGTACCCCAGAATGCTGGACCCGAATCCGTCGGCGACGTTGACCATGAGAAGGACACTCCTTCCGAGCTGCGGGCCGGAATCGACCTGTTTGCAGCTTATGCCCGGTGAAGGCGGACGCCGCCACATGCCCGGCGACGCGCACCTTGGAAAACTGACGAGCGGCGAGCCCCGCCCCCGCGACGACTGATCTCGCGAGATGCGGGTAACTCACCGGGGACGTCCACAATCGGTTCGGCACCCAACCGCCGGCACGGGTTGCCGACGGCGACGGCTCTCAGCCGCCCGCTGAGTACGCGGAGAGGCGGGCTAGCCGCGGTTGTACTGGTAGAAGCCCGCTCCGGCCTTCTTACCCAGCAGGCCCGCCTCGACCATGCGCATCAGCAGCGGCGGCGCGGAGTACAGCGGCTCCTTGAACTCGCTGTACATCGAGTCGGCGATGGACTTCACGGTGTCGAGGCCGACCAGATCGGTCAGCGCCAGCGGGCCCATCGGGTGGGCGCAGCCCAGCACCATGGCCTTGTCGACGTCTTCCTTGGTGGCGAAACCGGATTCGACCATCCGGATGGCAGAGAGCAGGTACGGCACCAGCAGCGCGTTGACCACGAAACCGGAGCGGTCGGCGGAGCGCACGACCTGCTTGCCCAGCACGTCGGCGGCGAACTGCTCGGCGCGCTTGGTGACGGTCTCGGTGGTCTTGAGGGTGGTGACCAGCTCGACCAGCGGCAGCACCGGCACCGGGTTGAAGAAGTGCATGCCCACGACCCGCTCGGGGTTGTTGTGGCCACGGCGATCTTCATGATCGGGATCGAGGAGGTGTTGGAGGCGAGCACCGCGTTGGGGTCGGTGACGACCTTGTCGAGTTCGCTGAAGATCGCGGTCTTCACGTCCTCGTTCTCCACGACGGCCTCGACCACCAGCTGGCGGTCGGCGAAGTCGCCGAGGTCGCTGGTGAACCGCAGGCGCCAGGCGGCCTGTTCGCGCTCGCGCTCGGTGATCTTGCCGCTGGACACCCCGCGGTCCAGCGACCGCAGAATGCGGGCGCGACCGGCGGCAGCCAATTCACGGGTCTGTTCGAAGACGAGCACATCGACGTGTGCTCGGGCGCAGACCTCTGCGATGCCCGCGCCCATCTGTCCGGCACCGATAATGCCGACGCGCTGAATCTTTTCGCTGCTCACGTCCCGCTCCTGCTGTTTTGGCCGTCGTGGCTGTGGATGAAGGCGTCGTACCGAACGACCCTGCGCCTTCTTAAGGTCTTGAAATGCACTCGAAAAACACGCTATAGGGAAATGCCCTCCCCGCCGGGGCTGTCGACGGGAAGGGCGGGTGAACACCCGCCGGGAGAGGCTTGCCATCCCTCCCGACGGGGTTCGGGGTTCCCGGGGCGGCGGAGGTTGTGATGCGACTACCGCCCCGGGCACAGGTTCTCAGAACCTGTTGTGGCTCAGTGGAACTGGCCCTCTTCGGTCGAGCCCTTCAGCGCAGCGGTGCTGGTGTTGGGGTCAACGGTGGTGGCGATGGTGTCGAAGTAGCCGGCGCCGACCTCACGCTGGTGCTTGACGGCGGTGAAGCCACGCTCGGCGGCGGCCTTGAACTCGCGCTCCTGCAGGTCGACGAAGGCGGTCATGCCCTCGCGGGCGTAGCCGTGCGCCAGGTCGAACATGCCGTAGTTCAGCGAGTGGAAGCCGGCCAGGGTGATGAACTGGAACTTGAAGCCCATGGCGCCGAGCTCACGCTGGAACTTCGCGATGGTCGCGTCGTCCAGGTGCGCCTTCCAGTTGAAGGACGGCGAGCAGTTGTAGGCCAGCAGCTGGTCCGGGAACTCGCTGCGGACGGCCTCGGCGAACTTGCGCGCGACCTCGAGGTCCGGCACGCCGGTCTCCATCCAGATGAGGTCGGCGTAGGGGGCGTAGGCCTTGGCACGCGCGATGCAGGGCTCGATGCCGTTCTTGGTGCCGAAGAAGCCCTCGGCGGTGCGGGTGCCGTCCAGGAACTCGCGGTCGCGCTCGTCCACATCGGAGGTGATGAGGGTGGCGGCCTCGGCGTCGGTGCGGGCGATGATCACCGACGGCACGTCGGCGACGTCGGCGGCCAGACGCGCGGAGGTCAGGGTGCGGATGTGCTGCTGGGTGGGGATCAGCACCTTGCCGCCCAGGTGGCCACACTTCTTCTCGGAGGCCAGCTGGTCCTCCCAGTGCACGCCGGCCGCGCCGGAGGCGATCATGGCCTTCTGCAGCTCGTAGGCGTTCAGCGCGCCACCGAAGCCGGCCTCGGCGTCGGCGACGATCGGGGCCAGCCAGTTGGCGACCGAGGTGTCACCCTCGACCTTGGCGATCTCGTCGGCGCGCAGCAGCGCGTTGTTGATGCGACGGACCACGGCCGGAACCGAGTTGGCCGGGTACAGCGACTGGTCCGGGTAGGTGTGGCCGGAGAGGTTGGCGTCACCGGCGACCTGCCAACCGGACAGGTAGATGGCCTTCAGGCCGGCGCGAACCTGCTGCACGGCCTGGTTGCCGGTGAGGGCGCCCAGCGAGTTGATGTAGTCCTCGTTGTTCACGAGGTCCCAGAGGATCTCGGCACCGCGGCGCGCGAGGGTGTGCTCCTCGACGACGGTGCCCTGCAGCTTCACGACCTGCTCGGCGGTGTAGTTGCGGGTGACGCCCTTCCAGCGGGGGTTGGTGTCCCAATCCTGCTGAAGTTCCGCAGCGGTCTTCGGGGTGCCGACCTTCGACATCTCTGACTCCACTTCTTCGTTCGGTCTCCGGTAGCCCCGCGAGTCGAACTTCCGAGGCGGATGTTCGACCACTGCTGGAGCGGCAATTTGCAGACTTGCTAGGCCCGCGAGGTGTACTTCCACACGATTGCACAGGAAAAAATGTCCGTCTACCTGTTGCAAGTGTGAATCCCCGCTAGCTTTCACCGGCATCTTGCTAAGCCTGCAAAATTTGCCTGCTAATAGCAGCGGGGAAATCTACTTGCCAGTAGCGCTGACGTGCAGTTTTGCATAACGCTCGTACTGTTTGGGTGATGCGGGCCACCGGTGCATGACGCGCCGATGGCCGTCCAGATGTGAGCACCTTCACAGCACAGTGTGATCTTGATGGTTGTGAGGCAAGCCACCGGGGTGCCCAATTCGGTCATATCGCACCCCCGCCGCGCCCGTCCGCACCAGGCAGAACGGCTCGCACGACCCCGTCGCCGCCGGGCGCGAACCGCCGACCGGACCGGGGTCGGTGGCCACCTGATCGGTACTGCACCCGGCCGCGACCACCAGCATGACCACGAGCCCGAAGACCAGTACCGCCGCGAACCCGATCAGGAACCGGCCCGGATGCACCCGGCGCGGGAATCCCAGCAGAAACGCGATCCCGCCGATTTCCACGATCATCGGACCGACTCCTCCAGCGCGCCGCAGCGCAGGGCCAGCAGGCACATCGCGTCGGTCAGTTCCAGCTCCAGCTCCTCGGCGTGCAGGCGGGCCAGCAGCAGATCGGATTCGGTTGCCGGGCAGCCGGATTCGGCCAGGATCAACTCCGCGAGCCGCACCCCGACCAGGGCTTGGTCGCGGCTGAGCCGCCGATGCGTGGGCAGGTAGGACAGCATCCAGCTGCCCCGATCCGGTTCCGGAACATCGATGCGGAATGCGACCTCTTGTACCAGGTCACTGGTGATCAACCAGTCCGACGGCACCTGAATCGCCATGTGCGAACTCCCTTCTGCCCCATCGACCGTCGCCCCGGTCGACATACTTCGAGCATCCAGAAGCCGGGCCGCCGAATCCCGAACTGTTGACGGAGAAGTTCCGCAATTACGCGATGAGTCTTGACCTGGGGAAACGGCCGCTGCTACCAAGTAAATGTCAGTAACGGGGGCGGGTTTCGCGCTGGCGCGGCCGGGCCATGGCACCGGAGGCAGGGATGAGCGGTCCTCATCATCCTACGACCAAGGCGGAACGGCGGCGGCTGCGAGACCGCTTGGCGCAGAGCGGATTGACCGACGCGCAGTTGCTGCCGCTGCTGGTGGGCGAGCTGCGACAGCAGGGTCTGCGGCCACGGGTGGCGTGGCGGTACGCGGCGGGCCTGGCGCGCACCAACAACCGCCGCGAGATCGCCGAATTGACGCTCGACGACGTCGCCGCGGAGTTCACCGAGCGCCGGCCGGATCGGCGCAGAACCGTTCAGGGCAACCAGATTTCGCAATTCGAACGCTGGCCGGGGGTGAAGGGCGGTCCGCGACTGACCGTCGAGGTGCTCGAGGTGCTGGCCGACATCTACGGCACCACCTGGGATCAGCTGGTCGACACCGCGGATCTGCAGCGGCTGAGCATCGAGGACGTGGAGCGTTTCCGGGACGCGGTGGCCCGGCGTTCCACCGTCCGGGCCGGTGTCCCGGCCGCGGATCTGCCGCCGCGGGAACCGAATTTCATCGGGCGCAAGGCCGCGGTCGAGGAGTTGAACGCCCGGATCACGGCGCATCGGCGCGATCACCGGGCGCCGTCGGTGCACGTGATCCACGGCCATCCCGGGGTGGGCAAGACCGCGCTGGCGCATTTCGCGGAAGCCGTGTTCGCGCCGCGGTATCCGGACGGCCGGATCTGGGTGGACCTGCACGGATACACGCCGGGCCGGGAGCCGCGGGAGCCGGCCGACGTGCTGGAACAGCTGCTGCTGGAGATCGGGATGCCGCGCGAGCTGATCGCCGCCGATCGGGGGCGGCGGGCGGAGCAGTGGCGCACCGCGATGGACAAGAAGCAGATGCTGATCACCTTCGACAACGCGCCCGACAGCGACCATGTCCGGGATCTGCTGCCGTTGACGCCCGGCACCCTGGTGGTGATCACCAGCCGGACGCGGTTGACCGGACTGGCCGGAGCCGATCCGCTGCACCTCGCGGCGATGAACGAGGTGGAGGCCGAGCAGCTGCTGGTCCGGCTGGCCGGGCTGCCGCCGGGTTACGACCGCGACGCCGCCCGCCAGATCGTGCGGACCGCGGCTGGGCTGCCGTTGGCCGTCAAGCTGATCGCGGGTCATATCGCCTATCACGGTGAGGGCATGCTGGCCGAGTGCGCGGCCGATTTCACCGAACTGACCGAACGCAACAAGCAGTCGCCCAGCCGGGTCGGCGATTCCCCGGCCCGCCACATCCTGGATCGGTTCCGTGCCGAGAAGGAGTCGGTGCGTACGGCTTTCGAGATGTCCTACCGTCGTCTGGGCGATGCCGATCTGCAGCGGCTGGTGCGGCTGCTGGGCTGGCTGCCGGGCAACGAGATCACCGCCGAGACCCTGGGCGCGTTGGCCGCGATCTCGCTGGACGAGGCGAAGACGCTGATCAACCGTCTGTCCGAGGCGGGTCTGCTGGACGCGGTGGGCGGGTTGAATCAGCAGTCGCGGTATCGGATGCACGATCTGAATCGGTTGTGGGCGCAGTTGCAGGCGGATCTGGAGAATCAGCCCGATGATCGGCGGGCCGCGGTGGATCGGATCGTCGGGCACGGTTTGACGGTGGCGCGGCAGGCGGCGACGGTGCGTCCCTTCGACGCCGCGGGCAGCCCCTACACCGCGCGCGGTTCGCTGGATGCGGCCACGCATGCCCGGGACTGGCTCAATCGGGAGCGGGAACTGCTGCTGGGCTGTCTGCCGCTGGCCGGAATGACCGCCGACACCGCGGAATTGGCGCGGCTGATGGCCTGTCATCTGTGCAGTCTCGGGCATTGGTCGGACGCCGATCGGCTCTACGACCGGGCGTTGCGGATCGCGCACCGGCTCGACGATCGGGTGGGCCGGGCGTGGGCGCTGTTGGGGCGGGGCCGGATCCAGCGGCTGCGCGGGCAGCACGATCAGGCGGCGGCCACCTTCGACGCCGCCTACCGCATCGCGGTGGAACTGTCCGATCGCCGGATCCAGGTCGAGTTGCTGTGTGAGCGTGGGCAATCCGAGTGGGTGACCGGTGACTACCGCTGGGCGCGGACGCATTTCCAGGAGGCGCTGCAGATTTCGCGGGAGATCGGGTATCGGCAGACCGAATGCGACGCGCTGGAGGGGCTCAGTCAGGCCGAGCGGATGGCGAGCCGGTATCGGGAGGCGGTGCGGCATTCACAGGAGGCGCAGGCGATCGCCTCGGAGCTGAGCGATCTGGAACGGCTGGGGACCGCGCAGTGGGGCTATGCCGAGGTGGTGCGGCTGTGGGGGCGGTTCGAGATGGCGCGGCCGCTGTATCTGATGGTGCAGCGCATCGCCCGCAGCATCGAGCATCGGAAGCTGGAGGGTGACGCGCTGCGCGGCCTCGGGCACGTCGAGCGGATGATGGGCAATGCCGAGGTGGCGCGCAAGCGGTACGACGCGGCCCTGCAGATCGCCCGCCGCATCGGTGATCAGTACAGCGAGGAGTGGTCGCTGTGGGGGCTGGGGAATCTGGCGCGGGCGAACGAGGAGCACGAGCAGGCGCGGGGCTACTTCACCGAGGCCTACGAGATCGCGAAGCTGATCGACGATCCGCTGGGTCGGATCGACACCCAGCGCGGGCTCGGGCACAGCTATCGCCGGGAAGCGGGCGGCACGGCGACCGAGAACTACCTGCGCGCCCGCGAGCATTACGAGGAGTCGCTGCGGGTGGCCCGGGAGATCGGCGACCAGCTGGGCCAGGCGGACGGGCTGCGCGCGTTGAGCAAGCTCGCCGTCCGGATCGGCGACCCGGAGACGGCGTGCCAGCTGCTCGGCCGGGCGCTGGAGTTCTACGAGGAGATCGAGTCGCCGCGCGCGGAGATCCTGCGCGCCGAGCGCGCGGAGCTGGGCTGCTGACCCTCACCCGCACCGGCGCAGCGCCAGCACCGCGAGCGTGCGCGCACACGCCACCATTTCGCTGATCAGCACGTGCTCCTCGGTGTCGGGCCCGGCGCCGCGCGGGCCGAACAGGCAGCATTCGATGCCGGCTCGGCTGAGGTGGGTGGTGTCGTTGCCGCAGAACGAGAACGGCAGTGCCAGACCGGTTTCGGTGACGGCGTAGTTCGAGACCTGCGGCAGGATTTCCGCAATGTCCTGTACCAGTACCGAATCGGGTGATTCGTCCATGGGCGGCATGTCGGCGCCGCCGACTTCGAAGGCCGGGTCGGGCGGGTGGTCCAGGGTGATCACGGCCTCGGGGTTCCGCTTGTTCGCCCGCTCCACGAGGTCTTCGAGCGCCGCGATGACGTCGTGCGGTTCGTAGGGCGGCGGGTAGCGCACATCGATCAGCGCGGTCGCCTTGTCGGCCAGGTAGCTGATGCCGGACAGCACGTGGCCTTCGCCGCGGCCGGCGATCAGCCCGGCGATCTGTATCCGCGGCAGGGTCGGGAAGTCGTGGTTGACCAGCCCGAGGTGTGTGGCGTCCAGCAGGTCGAGTGTCTGCCTGAGCACCGCGATGGCGTCGACGCCCTCGCGGTGGCGGCTGGTGTGGGCCTTGCGGCCGCGCACCACGATCGCGCACTTCTGCACACCCGCGGTCCGGGTCAGCACGCGCCGCACCGAATACGGTTCGGGTACCACCGCCGCGTCGGCGCGCAATCCCCGGCGCAGGGCGTGCAGGTGCCGACGCCGCCTTGCAGTTCACCGGCGACGAATTCCAGCAGCAGTCCGCGCCGCAGCCGGATTCCGCTGCGCTGCACCATGATCGCGGCTCCGAGCATGGCGGCCACGCCGCTCTTCATGTTGTGCAGACCGGCCCCGTAGAGCCGGTCGCCGTCGCGGGCGGCGATGAGCTGGTCCGGGGTCGCGTCGCGGCCGAGCGGGTCCATGTCGAGGTGGCCGTTCAACAGCAGGGCCGGGGTTCCGCCGGTGGGGCCGAGCCGGCCGACGGTCTGGTAGCGGCCCGGCTGCACGCGGTGCAGCGCGGCCCCGATCTTGTGTGCGCGCAGCAGCTTTCGCACGTGCCGGGCCAGGGCGGTCTCGTGGCCGGTCGGCGAGGCGATGGCGGTCAGCCCGGCCGCGATGTCGAGCAGCTCGTCCTCCGGGAGCAGCTGATCGAGTTCCGCGGGCGACAGTGACACCCTCACGCGGGCCGGAACCCGATCAGGAGGACGTCGCGGTAGGCGGTCCGGCCGGGCGCCTGCGCGGCGATCGGTCCGGCGTAGTGGAGCACGCGTTCGTCGTCGAACGCGTAGGAGTCGAGTGGTTCGGTAAGGGTGAAGCGGCGCAACAACTTCGGCTGCGATGCGGGGTCCACGGGTGGATCGTAGATCTCCGACACGCCGCCGGTGATGTTCTCGCGGGCGATCAGGTGCGCCGACCCCGCGAGCAGGCCGTCCCGATGGATTCCCTCGGGTGCGGGTTCACCCGGGGCCAGGATCCGGATGTAGTGGGCGTCGACCAGGCAGCGCGGAGTCCGCCGCGCGTCGAGCACCCCGGCGGTGCGCAGCAGCTCGGCCACGCCCCCGATGATCTTGGCGACCACCGCGGTCGCGGGATGCTCGCCCGGGATCAGCGCGAAGCGTCGTTCGATACCGCCGACCAGCGGATTCACCTCGGTCGACTGCCAATACGGCGGCGGGTCGGGCACGATCCGCAGGTCGCGCTCGGCCACCGACAACGCGAAACACTGATAGGCGCGATGCCGGTAGTCGTCGCCGGGCGGCATGCAGGTGTCGAGGCGGGTGTCCGCGTGGAACGCGGCGGCCAGCACACCGTGTTCGGCGGGCGTGACGGCCAGGTCGGTCGCCGTCAGCAGCCAGGAGCCAGGACTGTCCGGAACGTGTCGCGCATCCGCGCTCCGCATGGCGGAACCCTCGTGGACGAGAATGGCGACACCTCCAGGGGACGGGCCGAACCCACAGACGCGGCCCACATTAGCCCGTTCCGGGCCGACCCTCTCGGTACGGCTCGCGGGACGAATCGCCCACCGCGCGCACCCGCCTCCGGCGCTACCGGCGAGCACCCCTCAGCTCGCCGGCGATTCCCCGGTTGTGGTGGGGCCGAAGCAGAACGGCGCGCCCGGCCCCGGGTGTCTCGCCCTCCTCGGGAGGCTCGTCGCCGTCCGAGGTGCCGGTGTCGCGCAGGGCGAGCAGGCACATGGCCTCGGTGACGGTGAGTCCGATCACCGCGGCGTGCAGGGCGGCGATGTCGGCGTCGAATTCGCCTCCGGGACTCCGCAATCCGATCAGGATCAGTTCGGCGAGGCCGAGGCCGGCCAGCGCTTGTTCGCGGGTCAGGCGCCGCGTGGTGGGCAGGTAGGACAGCACCCACTGCCCGCGGTTCCGCTCGGGGACGTCGACCCGGAACGCCACTTCGTGGGCGACGTCCGAGGTGAGCAGCCACTCGAGTTCGATAATTGCCATCGATCCGATCCTCCGTTCGATTCGGACCCCCGCCCGTCCCGGCATCGCCCGCTGATTTCAGTACACCCGCCGGGGGCGGCGGCTCCGCTACCTCGTTCGACGTCGATTTCTTCCCGGCCTTCCGGGGCCTCGACCTGGGCGGGAGCGCCGGGCGGCGGCGATTGTTTCGCGCCCCGGCGCGGATTTCTTCGCTACCGTCGATAACGAATACAGCTGTCCGCCAAGTGAATACGTCCGTGACCGATTGCCGGGGAATGGCGGGCGGACGAGGAGGCCTGTGATGACGAGGTCCGACGCCACCGCGCCCGAGATCGCCCGGCTGGCCCGCTCGCTGCGAGCGCTCGGGTTGAGCGAGTCCACGCTGATCGAGCCGCTGGCGCTGGAACTGGTGCGGCGCGGGCTGCGGCCGCGCACGGCGTGGCGCAAGGCCAACGGCCTCAATCAGCGGCAGGCCGCCGATCGGTTCAATCAGCTTGCGCCCCTGGTGGATCCGGACGTGCACCGGGAGCCGCGCATGAAGAACAGCCGGCTCTGCGAGATCGAGAAGTGGCCCGCCCGCACCCCGGAGGGCTACGGCTATCGCGCGCCGGGGCTGCACACGCTGGAGCTGCTCGCGCTGGTGTACAACACCACCTGGGATCGACTGATCGACCTCGACGACCTCGCACAGTTGTCGCCGGGTGATCGCCGGGCGTATCAATCGGCGCGGGAACGGCTGGGGCTGAACCGGACCGCGGCCGGGCTGCACTACGTGCCCTCCGGTGACACGGTCACCTTCGTCGGGCGGCGGCGGGCGATGGAGGAGATGCGGAGACGTGTCGATCTGCATTTCCTGGGCGACTCACGCGCGCAACTGATCACGGGGGTCGCGGGGGTCGGCAAGACCGCGTTCGCCCGGCAGCTGGTCGCGAAGTTCGCCGACCGCTTCCCGGACGGCGCGGTGTGGCTGGGCATGCGCAGCCACGATCGGGAGGCGCGGGCGGACGGCCAGGATCGGGACGCGGGGGCGCGCTTGCTCGCGGCGGGGCTGAATCAGCTGGGCGTGCAAGCGCCGCTGCACGCCGAACCGGGCCGGTTGCTGCAACTGTGGCAGCGCGAGACGGGCGGCCGGCGGCTGATCGTGGTGTTCGACGATGTGCTGGAGAGCAAGCAGATTCGGCCGCTGCTGCCGCGGTCGGCGGGCTGTTTCGTGGTGATCACCAGCCGGCGGCCGCTGACCGGCATGGTGCGGGTCAATCAGCTGGAGCTGGAGCCGCTGGGCCTGGACGAGGCCGAGGAGATGCTGGCCACGCTGGGCAATCTGGGCCCCGGCTACGACTCCGGGGCGGCGCGCCGGATCGTGGCGGTGGCGGGCGGGCTGCCGCTGCCGATCCGTCTGGTGGCGGGCCGGATCAGCCGGACGCCGGGGCTGCTCGCGGACCTGCGCGACGACCTGGACACGTTGACCACGCTGGTGACCCTGCCCGCCACCGATCCGCGCGCGGAACTGTGCCCGGCCGAACTGATTCTCGACAAGTTCGCCGCCGAGGACGAGTCCACCCGGGACGCCTTCACGCTGTCCTACGCGCGGCTGCGGGACGAGGAGGCGCGGCGGGCGGTGCGGCTGCTGGGCTGGTTCCCGAGCGCCACGGTGTCCTCCGACGATTTCGCGGCCCTGGCGCAGGCCGAGGACTCCGCGGCGAAACGCCTGCTGCAGCGGGTTTTCGAGGACGGCATGATCGACCAGCTGGCCAGCCGGCCGGGGCATCAGCGCTATCGGATGCACAATCTGCTGCACCTGTACGCGCGCTGCCGCGCCGACGCGGAGAGCCTGCCCGGAGAGCACGGCGCGGCGCTGGGACGGCTGCTGCGGCACTACCTGGAGACGGCGCACGCCATCGGCAAGCCGCGGCCGTTCGACACCGTGCACCAGCACGCGGGGCGCGACTCCCGCAATCCGAACATGGCCGTCATGCAGGCCCGGCCGTGGTTCGAGGAACGGCTGGGCACCATGATCGCGTGTGCCCGGACCGCCGAGCGCACCTCGGACACCGCGCGATTCGCCGATCTGCTGGCCGGGCAGCTGGCCACGCTCGGGTATGTCGCGGAGAGCCGCGCCATGTTCGAGCTGGCCACCACGATCAATCACGCCATCGGGGACCGGACCGCCGAATGCGACGCCTGGTACGGGCTCGGCCACCTGCTCCGCACGGTCCGCGAATACGCCAGGGCCGCAGCCTGTTACGAACACGCTCGCCTGCTGGCCGAGGAGATCGGGGACCACGCCCGCACCGCGCGCACCCTGCTGTGGCATGCCGCGGCGCTGCGCCACCAGGATCGCCGCGACGCGGCCCGCGCCGCGGTGCGCCAGGTGTTGCGCATCGCCCACTCGATCGGGGACCCGCACCTGGAATGCGATGCCCTGCGCGAACTGGGCCATATCGAGCGGCTCAGCGAGCAGTACGCGGCGGGTGACGAGTACTACCGCCGGGCGCACGCCATCGCCCTGCGCATCGGCGACCGCTACTGCGAGGGCTGGTCGGTCTGGGGGCTGGGCGGCATCGCCGGCCTGCGCGGCGACCTGGACGAATCCTGGACCCTGTTCGAGGAGGCGTACCGCATCAGCAAGGAGATCCCCGACACCCTGCTCCAGATAGACACCCTGCGCGGCTTCGGCCACATCCACCGCAATCGCGGCGAATTCGACGCCGCCCGCATCAAATACGAGGAATCGCGCGCCCTCACCCGCGGCATGTCCGACGCCGGCGGTGAGGCCGCCGCCTGGTGGGCGCTCGGCGAACTCGAACGCCGCGCCGACAACCCCGCCCTCGCCCAGGTCTACCTGGAGAAGGCCCGCACCCTCTGCGAAGGCATCGACCCCGCCCGCCTCCTGAAAGTCCAGCAGACGCTGACTGCCCTCGGCGCCTGAGTGGGCACTGCTCGGCGGGCAATGTGCGGTCGGCCGGTCGGGCTATCCTTCTGGTCGCTTGGCCAGCGAACCTGCGCGGACGGGATTACCCTGCTCGCGTGAGTCCCGAACGCTGCGATGGAATTCTGCTCGCGGCCGGTGCCGGTCGGCGATATGGCATGCCGAAAGTGCTGGCCGAGGGTGGTGCGTGGCTGCGCGGGGCGGTGACGGCGCTGCGGGCCGGCGGGTGCGAGCGGATCTTCGTGGTGCTCGGCGCGACCGGGCCCGCGTACCGGGCGGCGAACGGCGGCTGGCTGGTGTCGCAAACCTCGGGCGTCGTCATTCCCGAAGGCGTGCAACCGATTTGGGCGTCGGATTGGGACGAAGGATTGAGCGCCTCCACCCGTGCGGGACTGGCGGCCGCGGCCGCGCCGGGCATCGGCGCGAACCCGACGATCACCGAAACTGCCAGTGGCGCAGTGGATCCAAATGTTGCGGCGCGGACGGTCGCGGCGGGGAATGCCTTGCCGGGGAATTCCGATGCGCGGACTGTCGACGCCGACGCGAACCGCTCCCCCGCGGAGTTCGTGGCCATCATGCCGGTGGACACCCCCGACGTCGGGCCCGAGGTGGTGGCGCGGGTGATCGCGGCGGCACGGGCGAGCGAGAGCGGGCTGGCTCGGGCGTTCTTCGGGTCCACCCCGGGGCATCCGGTGGTGCTGGGACGGCAGCACTGGGCGGGGGTCCGCACGAGCGCGGAGGGAAATTCGGGGGCAGGCACTTATTTACGACAACGAGCGGATATGGTGTGCGTCACGTGCGACGACCTCGCTACGGGGATCGATCGGGATTATCCGGCGGGCAGCGCACTGTGAGCGGGAGCATGTGATGCGGGAAATCATCGACGACCTTCTTCGGGTATGGCACAGCGGGCGGACCGGAGGACTGGCCACTCTCGTTCGGGCACAGGGCGCCACGCCGGTGCCGATCGGCTCGTCCATGGTGGTGGACGCCGACGGCCGGGCCTTCGGATCCATCTCGGCCGGCTGCGCCGAGGCCGCCGCGTACGAGGCCGCCGCCGAGTCGGCGCGCACCGGGCGGCGCGGCCTGCAGCGGTTCGGCCCGGGCAGCGGACTGGATGCCCAGATGGACTGCGTCGGCACCCTGGACGTGTTCACCGAACCGTTCTCGCGCAGGCATTTTCCGGAGTTCCCGGACATCGCCGCGGATATCGAAGCGCAGCGTCAGGTCACCCTGTTCACCGTGGTGTGGCATTCCGACCCGGACGTGATCGGGCAGCACCTCATCACCGACCGCAAGCACGGCACCGAGCTGGTCTCGCTCCCCGACTCCGACGTGTTCGTGTCCTCGTTCGCCCGCCCGCCGCACCTGATCCTGGTGGGGGCCAACGCTTTCGCGAGCGCGCTGGCCACCCAGGCCCGGCTGCTCGGCTATCGGATCACCATCGTCGACGCGCGCCCGACCTTCGCCAACGCGACGGCCTATCCGGGCTGCGAGGTGGTGGTCGACTGGCCGCACCGCTACCTCAACACCCTGGCCTCGGCCGGTGAGATCGACGGCAATACCGCCATGGTGGTGCTCTCGCACGACCCGAAGTTCGAAATCCCTTTGCTCACCGTGGCTTTGCGACTACCCGAGCTGGGGTACCTGGCCGCCCTGGGTACCCCGGCGTCGCACGGACATCGACTGGAGGCCCTGCAGGCGGGTGGCTTCAGCGACGAAACCCTGTCCCGCCTGCATTCGCCGGCCGGTCTGGACGTGGGTGCGCGCACCCCGGCCGAGACCGCCGTCTCGATCGCCGCGGAACTGCTGGCGGTTCGCAACGGCACCTCGGCCGAGCCGCTGTCCACCTCCCCGGGCGCGGGGCGGCGGCACGTGCACATGGCCCGCTGACTACTGCTTCAACTCCGGGTGCTCGGCGAAGACCTCTTTGAGCACCGACAGGTCGAACAGCTTGTCCGCCTTGATATCGATCTTGGCCTTGCCCAGCGCGGCGATGTTCTGCGCGATCAGATCGTCGGTCATGGTGAGCAGGCCGTTGGCCTTGGTGTCGGCCGAGACCACCAGCCCGTTCTGCGCCATCGCCTCCATACCCTGCTCGCGCAGGTCCAGTCGCTGATCCTTCCCGTACACCTCGACGGCCAGCCGCGCGGCCTCGCTGGAATTGGCGACCGCGTCCTTCCAGCCCTTGACCTCGGCCGTCAGGAACGCCTTGAGCTTGTCGCGCTCGGAGTCGATGGTCTTCTGGTGCACGGTCAGCGTTTCCGCGACCAGCGGCAGCCCGTAGTCGGCGAACAGGAAGTTGAAGTTCTGGAAACCCTTGGCCGCCAAGGTGATCGGCTCGTTGGTGGCGTAGCTGACCCAGCCGTCCACCTCACCGTTGGCCAACGGCGTCGGATCGTATTGCGCGGGCACGATGGTGACGTCGGCCGGTGTCATGCCGTTGGCGGTGAGCAGGGCGTTGAAGATGAGCTGATTGGTGTCCTGCACACCGATCTTGCGGCCCTTCATGTCCTGCGGATTGCGGATCGGCTTGCCCGCCGAGCTCACGATGCAGAAGGGGTTCTTCTGATAGGTGGTGCCGACGATCTTGGCGGGCAGACCCTCCAGGATGGCGGGCGCGGTGGTCTGCGGGGCGGACAGGCCGATCCAGATCTTGCCGGTGCCGAGCCCCGCCTCCACCGAGGTGCTGGCCGCGCCGCCCGCGATCAGATTCACCGACCCGAATCCGGCGTCCTTGAAATAGCCTTTGGAGTCGGCGAAATACTCGCCCGCGAATTCGATGTTCTTCAGCCAGGACAACTGCACCGCCACGGTCCCGAATTTGGAACCGTCGGCGACACTGCCGTTCCCGCCGCCCGACGAGTCCTTTCCGCAGGCGGCGAGCAGGCCGGCCCCGCTCACCGCCGCACCGGCCAGCCCGGCGTAGCGGAAGAAGGATCGACGACCCATGGACAACTGCGGGGCCGGAACCGGCCGGAACAAACCACTCATGCCGCGAATGTAGGCCGTTTCGATTTCCGATTTTTTGCTTTGACCGAGGTATTTGTATGCGGCGCGTTAACTCGTGTGCTCAATCCCGTCCGGCCCGCGGCGAGAAACGCGCCAGCACCAGATTCTCCAGCACGCCGACCACCGCGTAGGCGACCACCGACACCACCGTCACCAGCGCGATCGAAGCCCACAGCCGGTTGTACTGGAAGGTGGGGATGGCGCGGATCAGCCCCGCGCCCAAACCTGTTCCGCTGCCCAGCCATTCGCCGAGCAGTGCGCCGATCAGCGCGCCCGGCACCGAGATTCGGGCGGCGGCGAACACTGAGGGCAGCGCGGCGGGCAGGGCCACCATGCGCAGGGCCGTCCAATGCGAACCCCCGTAGGCCACCACGAGTTCGGTGGCCTGCCGGGGCGCGGACCGCAAGCCGGTCATGATCATCACCAGCGCCGGGAAGAACACCACGATGGCGGCCATCACCGTGACACCCAGCACGCCGCGGCCGAAGACCAGCACGATGATCGGGGTGATCGCCACCAGCGGCACCGACCGCAGCAGCATGGCCACCGGCATGAACGCCTGCGCCACCGCCGGCACGCCCACGAACAGCGCGGCCACCGCCAGCGCCGCACTCATCCCGAAACCGAACCCGATGACCGCGTCCCGCAGCGTTATTCGCAGTTCGCCGAAGATCGCGCGGCGGGCGGTGTCGGAGGTGGGCCCGGTGACCAGGTAGTGCCAGACCTCGCCCGGGCTCTTGCCGACCAGCCCGACCTGCGGGTACAGCTTCAGGAAGCCGTACCACAGGGCCACCAGCAGAATCAGCGAAACCAGTAGCGGCAGCAGGAATCTGCCGATCGGCCGCAGCACGTTCACGGTTCTCGTCACGCCGGTACCCGCCCGCATCATGCCTCCGCTCGCGTCCACGGCACCGCGATCCGCGCCACCAGCGCCACGATCGCGTAGCCGAGCCCGGCCAGCGCGGCCGCGGCCAACGCCATCCCCCAGGTGCGGGGGACGTTGTAGGCGGTCTGCGCGGCCGTCAACGCCACCCCGATGCCGCTGTCCACGCCGCCCAGGTACTCGCCGATGATGGCGCCCAGCACCGCGGAGGGTGCGGCGATCTTCAAGGCGGCCAAGGTGTTCGGCAGCGCCGCGATCAGCTGCACCCGGTACAGCCGCTGCCAGCGGCCGCCCCCGTAGGCCCGCACCAGATCCAGGCCGGTGCGGTCCGCCGACCGCAGGCCCGACACCGTGCCGACCATGGTGGTGAAGAAGCAGTACATGGCGGCCAGGAACACAGTCGGCGTGCGGCCGCCGAACACCACCAGGATGATCGGCCCCAGCGCCAGCAGGGGCGTGCAATAGCTGAGGATCGCCAGCTGGGTGACCAGCATTTCGATCGGCGGGATCAGCACCACCAGCACCGCGAGCGCGATGGCGAGCCCGTTGCCCCACGCGAAGCCTTGCAGCGCGCCCCAGGCCGTGATGCGGAAGTTGGGGCCGTAGAGCGCCCAGCCGTCGCTGTACATGGTGTGGACCACGGTCCACGGGCTGGGCACGGTGCCGCCCGCGACGCGCAGTTCGGCCAGCAGGGTCCACAGCGCCAGCAGGATGAGAATGCCCGCCGCGCCGCCCATCCGGGATACGCGGGTCATTCCGACACCACCCCGCCGTGTCCGCTGCGCCCGAACAGCAGCTCCGACAGGTAGTCGTGCAGCTTGTGGAATTCGGGGGTGCGCATCATCTCCGGGGTGCGCGGGCGCGGCAGATCGATCTCGACCAGTTCCACCACCCGCCCGGGGCGCGGGCTCATCACCGCCACCACGTCGGAGAGGAAGACGGCCTCGGCGATGCCGTGGGTGACCATCAGGGTGGTGGCGGGCTTCTCGGTCCAGATGCGCAGCAGTTCCAGATTCAGCCGCTGCCGGGTCATGTCGTCGAGCGCGCCGAAGGGTTCGTCGAGCAGCAGGATGCTCGGCTTCACCACCAGCGCGCGGGCGATCGAAACCCGTTGCCGCATACCGCCGGACAGCTGCGCGGGTTTGCTCTTCTCGAAACCGTCCAGGCCGACCAGCGCGATCAGGTCCGCGATCAGCTCCTTGTCCACCGGCAGCCCCGCCACCTGCAGCGGCAGCTTGATATTGGATTCCACACTGCGCCAGGGCAACAGCGCCGAATCCTGGAAGGCGATGCCGAACTGGTGGCGGCGCCGCAGCTCGGCGGGAGTCTCGCCGTTGATCTTCGCGGTCCCCGCCGTCGGCGTCTCCAGATCCGCGAGGATGCGCAGGATGGTGGACTTGCCGCAGCCCGAGGGCCCGAGCAGCGACAGGAAGGCGCCCTGCTCGGTGTGCAGATCCACCGCGTCCAGGGCGGGCACCAGCCGCCGCCCCGCGCGGAAGGTCTTGCTCAGCCCGCTGATGTGAATGCCCGTCCCCGCGGCCACTTCCGAACTCATAGGGCTCACGGTAAGGGCCCGCAATTGCGGGCGGATTGCGAATGAACAGAGGAGATGACCGACTTGTTACGCCTGCGGGCCAGCCGCGGCCCGGTCGTTCACCACAGGCTCGGCGGCTCGAACCAGTCGCGCGCCTCGCGGCGGAACAGCAGCACGATCACCGCCAGCGACACCAGCGGACCCAGCGGGCCCGGCGGCCGCCCGTCGATGATCGACGGCACCGTCCACAACATGTTCAGGACCGCCACCAGAATCGCGCCGATCCGGATCGACTGACCTTCGGAGTTGAAGGTGAAGGCGATCAGCGCGAGCAGCAGCGCCGGCACGAACGGCACCGCGGTCGCGATGGCGGCCCGCGAGCCCAGCAGCCAGCCCGAGGACGCTACGCACGCCAGGCCCAGCCCGCCCATGCCCAGCGCCAGCACCTGCGCCGCGCGCACCAGCCGCGGCATCCGATAACCATCCCCGACACCCGCCCCTCGATCGGGTTGAGTCTCCAGGTCCGACACTCCCTCAACGTAACCCCGAGTGTTCCCCCGACCCGGCCACCACGCCGCCGGTCTGTTTTTAGGGGCGGGCGGCCACCGACTCGAGTTCGCGCACTCGCACGGTGGGCAGTAACCGGTCTCGCAGTGCTCGGTCGATCTCGCCGGCGACCGGAATCACCACGGCGGCGGCCGAGGTGGCGACGGCGTCGGCGAGCAGGACCGGCCAGTCCGGGGTGGCGTCGACGGCCAGCGCGGCGATGATGGCCGCCACCGCCGCGTCCCCGGCCCCGGTCGGGTTGCCCGCCAGCGGCTTCGGCAGCGCGGCCGTCCAGGCCCGGGTCGGGGTCACCGCCACCAGGCCCGCGCCGCCGCGGGTCACCACCACCGCGCCCACGCCGTCGGCGATGAGCGGATCCACAGCGGCCAGGATCTCCGCGATGGTGCCCGCCGGGCGGCCCGTGAGTCGTTCCAGCTCCTCGACATTGGGCGTGAGCACGATGCCCGGCACCCGCGCCGCCAATTCCAGGGTCTGGCCGTCGCAATCGCAGATCGTGGGAATGCCGCGGGCGATCGCGGTGCGGGCCAGCTCGGCGGGCAGGCCCGCGCTGACGCCGCCGGGCAGCGACCCGGAGATGACCAGGCCGCTCATGTCGGACATCATGCCCGCCACCCGCACCCGCAATTGGTCCACCGCCCGCGGTTCGGTGACCCGCGGCCCCGGCTCCCACAGCGCGGTCGCGGTGCCGTCGTCGGATTCGCTGATCACCACCGTGCGCCGCACCCAGGGCAGCGCGTGCACGAAGTCGACCGGCATCTCCAGTTCCGCGGCCGCCGCGAAGGAGTGATCGGAGAAGCCGGTGGCCCGCGCGTACTTGCCGAGCTGGTTGAGCACCCGCGTGACATTGATGCCGCGCCCACCCAGCCGCTGGTCCACCGAGCGCACCCGATGCGCGCGGCCGCGCTCGAAATGCTCCACCCGGTAGGTCATGTCGTAGGCGGGGTTCATGGTCACGGTGACGATCACCCCACCATCACGGCACGTCACGGCACCGGATGCAACCCCTGGAGGGCAATGTGGCACCGAATGTCGTTGCCGTTCGGAGACATTGGAGGGGCAGGATGTCGGCCGTGCATCCGCTCCCGCCGAAACACCTTTTGCTGCAGGCCTGCCGCGGCCTGCCCCCCGACGATCATCCGGTGCTGCGCTGCGCCGGCTTACTGGCGGACCTGCACGAGCGGAGACTCACCACGGCACGCGGCCTCGACCGGATCGACCACGACCGGGCCCGCCTGGTGCACGACATCGACTGCTGGGTGGCGGCCGAGATGCCCAAGGCCGCCCGCGACGCGCACCTGCACACCGAGACCGTGGGGACGGTGGTGGATCGGCTCGCCCAGTTCTCCGCACTGGCCTACCTGACCCTGGCCATGTCACCCGACGCCGCCATGCAGGACGCCGCCGGGCGGCTCACCGAATTGGCCATCGCCTACGAGGATCTCGCGGGCGAACTGGCGGCGGGCCGCCGCCGACTGCCGAATCTCACCGGGACCCACGACTACGAGTGACCGCGGCCGGCGGTGCCCGGCGAGGGGGCGGGGCACCACCGGCCACCGAGGTGGACCATGCGCAATCCACCGCCGAGCCCGGCGGAGAGCACGGGCCACAGGGGAATCCGCGTGGGAGATGCGGTGGCAGTTCCCTGCAACCCGTCACCTGACAACCATCCGCCGAAGGTCGACATCTGAATCCTGCGTGACGAATCTCGGAACGTGCCCTTTTCCAGCTGTGAATCGCCTGTGAGGGAGCCAACTCGCCGGGGGGCGTGACTGCTACTTCGCGCCGGGTAGTAGGGCGCGGATGGTGTCGATGGTGTCGGCCTGGTGCGGTTCCTTGTCCGGGCGATAGCGGACGATGCGGGCGAAGCGGAGGGCGACGCCGCCGGGGTAGCGGGGGCTGGTCTGGACGCCGTCGAGGGCGATCTCGACCACCAGTTCCGGATGCAGGTACATCGTGCTCGCGTCGCGGTCGCGTTCGTGGCGGGGGAATTCGCTGGTCTGCCACCGCAACAGGGCGTCGGTGAGGCCCTTGAAGGTCTTGCCGACCATGATCGGCGGGCCGCCCTCCGGATCCCGCGCGCCCAGATGCAGATTGGACAGGTAACCGGTGCGGCGGCCGTAGCCCCATTCCGCGCCGAGTACGACCAGGTCGAGGGTGTGGGTGGGTTTGATCTTCAGCCAGGCGCGGCCGCGACGGCCGGCGGCGTAGGGCGCGTCGAGGGATTTGATCATGATGCCCTCGTGGCCGGCGGCGAGCGCGCCGTCGAAGTATTCGGCGGCGGCCTCGGGGTCGGGGGCGATGAGCGCCGGGATGGCCAGGCCCCCGGCCACCTCGCCGAGCGCGCGCCGGCGATCCCGCAGCGGGACGTCGAGCAGGTCGTCGCCGTTCAGGTGCAGACAGTCGAAGAAGTAGGGGTGCAGCAGCAGTTCCTGGGCGACGGTCGCCCCGAACCGGCTCATGGTCTCCTGGAACGGGCGGGGCCGGCCGGAATCCTCGAGCGCCAGGGTCTCGCCGTCGAGCACCACGCTGGTGCAGTCCAATTTCCGGACCAGTTCCACCAATTCGGGCACGCTCGCGGTGATGTCACGCAGGGTTCGGGTGAACACCCGCACGCTGTCGCCGGCGCGATGCACCTGAATGCGGGCGCCGTCCATCTTGTGTTCGACGCTGACCTGCCCGTCGAATTCGGCGACCGCTTCCTCGAGGGTGGCGCCGGGCGAGGCCAGCATGGGCTGGACGGGCCGCCCGAGCTCGAGCCGGAACGCGGCCAGCGCCGCGGCCCCGCCGGTGCGGGCCGCGACCGCGGTGACCGGCAGTCGCCCGGACAGCATGTGCGCCCGCCGGACCGCGGCGATCGGCACGTCGTAGGCGGCGGCCACGGCCTCGGCGACGATGGCGGTGAGCGCGCCCTGCCGCATCTCCCCGGTCAGCAGGCGGATCAGGAAATCGTGTTCGGCGCCGGTCGCGGCCCCGAACAGGTCGGCCAGCAATTCCTGCCGCCGCGCGGCCGACCCGCTGCCGCCGACTCCGGCGAGCTGGTCGAAGAAGTTGTCCACAGTTTCCACGGTCAGGCTGGGAGAGTCTGTGGATACCACCTCGAGCGCGGTCAGCGTCCGCCATCCGGTGCCGATCCGGCCCTGGGTGAGCTCTCCGACAGCCAGGCCACGACCTGCGCCAATTCCTGTGGTTCGGCGTGTTTCAGCAGCTCGGCGAGGATATTGATCTTGTTCTTGCGCGACGATGTCGCCCGTACTGCGGCTGACGCTTCGACCACCTCGGACAAGAGCATTTCCCGACGGTAGCCGGGCGCACCGACATCGGTGTGACGCACGGCTCAGCCGGTCTGCTAATTCTGCCATTGGCAGGGATGCGAATTCGCCAATAAACTTGGGCGCATGGCCAAGACTTACGTCGGAGGGCGGCTCCGGCAGCTGCGCACCGAGCGCGGTTTGAGTCAGGTCTCGCTGGCCAAGAAGCTCGAGATCTCGGCTAGCTATCTCAATCAGATCGAACACGACGTACGCCCGCTCACCGTACCGGTACTGCTGCGTATCAGCGAAGTCTTCGGCGTCGACGCCGGCTTCTTCTCCTCCCAGGACGACACCCGGCTGATCGCCGAACTCCAAGAGGTCGTGATGGATCAGGAGCTCGGGGTGGAGGCGGACGCGCAGGAGATCGCCGAAATGGTCTCCGCGCATCCGGGTTTGGCGCGCGCCATGGTGAACATGCATCGCCGCTATCGGAATACGACCGCCCAGCTGGCCGCCGCCACCGAGGACCGTTTCGCCGACGGCAGCGGTTCGGCCGCCATCTCCAAACCGCACGAGGAAGTGCGCGACTACTTCTATCAGCGGCAGAACTACATTCACGAATTGGATACCGCGGCCGAGGAACTCACCCACCGCATGCGATTGCACGGCGGCGACCTGAAACGCGAGATCCCGCGCCGCATGGCCGACGCGCACGGCGTGCACATCGTGGAACGCATCGATCTGGGCGACGGCCTGCTGCACCGTTTCGACCCGGTCGGCCGGCGGCTGGAAATCGCGCCGCATCTGTCGGGCGGGCAGCGGGTGTTCAAGCTGGCCGCCGAACTCGCCTATCTGGAATGCGGCGACCTCATCGAGAAGCTGGTGGCGGAGGGCAATTTCTCCAGCCAGGAGTCGATCGTGCTGGCGAAATTGGGCCTGGCCAACTATTTCGCGGCCGCGACCGTGTTGCCGTACACCCATTTCCACGAGGTGGCCGAGGACTTCCGCTACGACATCGAACGCCTGTCGGCCTTCTTCACCCAGAGCTACGAGACCATCTGCCACCGCCTGTCCACCCTGCAGCGCCCGAAGCTGCGCGGCGTGCCCTTCTCGTTCGTGCGCGTGGACCGGGCCGGGAACATGTCGAAACGCCAGTCCGCGACCGGTTTCCATTTCTCTTCCAGCGGCGGCACCTGCCCGCTGTGGAATGTCTACGAGACCTTCGCCTATCCCGCGAAGATCATGACGCAGATCGCGCAGATGCCCGACGGCCGCAAATACCTGTGGGTGGCCCGCACGGTGGAACGCCGCGCCACCCGATACGGCGAGCCCAGCAAGACCTTCGCGATCGGCCTGGGTTGCGAGTTGCGCCATGCCGGCCGCACCGTCTACGCGGACGGCCTGGATCTCAACGAGCCCAAGGCGACTCCGATCGGTGCGGGCTGCCGGGTGTGCGAACGCTCCAACTGCCCCCAGCGCGCCTTCCCCCCGCTCGGCAAATCGCTCGACATCAGCGAGCACCGAAGTTCCATCTCGCCGTACATCATTCAATAGCGCTTCCACATCACCCGGGAGCCGGCGCGGCTCCTCACCGCTCACAGCGAGCCGGTGTCAGCTGTCAAAATACCCGGACGGCCGACCGAAACACCCCCTGATCTGCGTCGATAGCTCCGATGCACGATCCGAATCCGCTTGCCGTGAGCGGAAATTCACGACGCGGCAACATAGGAAATCGGACATTAATCGAGAGTCATTCCGGCGCAACACTTCCCGTTTACCTTTCGTTTCACGAATACAGCCGCTGTATACGCGCCGGTATTCGCAAGCGACGCAGCCGACGTCGCCGAACAAGTGAAGCGAAGGATCCGCCCCATGCACGACTCTTCCCGCCGGGACAGGGCTTCCCGCCTGATGAAGGCGATCACCATTCCGACCGCGCTGGCGCTGTCCGCCGTCATGATCGCCGGCTGTGGGTCGCGTGACAGCGACACCGCCTCCGGCTCCAATGCCAAGTCCTGCGTGGACACCTCGAAGGACACCATCAAGATCGGTTCGCTGCACTCGCTGACCGGCACGATGGCGATCAGCGAGGTCACCGTCGCCAATGCCACCAAGCTGGCGGTGGACCAGATCAATGCCGCGGGCGGCGTGCTGGGCAAGAAGGTCGAGGTGGTGCTGGAGGACGGCGCGTCCGACCCGAAGACCTTCGCCGAGAAGGCCGAGAAGCTGGTCAGCTCCGACTGTGTGGCCGCGGTGTTCGGCGGCTGGACCTCGGCGTCGCGCAAGGCCATGAAGCCCAAGTTCGAGTCGCTGAATTCGCTGCTGTACTACCCGGTTCAGTACGAGGGCCTGGAGGATTCGAAGAACATCTTCTACACCGGCGCCACCACCAACCAGCAGATCATTCCGGCGCTGGACTACCTGAAGCAGAAGGGCGTCACCTCGCTCTACCTGGTGGGTTCGGACTACGTGTTCCCGCAGACCGCCAACCGCGAGATCAAGGCCTACGCCAAGGCCAACGGCATCGAGATCAAGGGCGAGGACTACGCGCCGCTTGGCTCCACCGATTTCTCCACCATCGTCAACAAGGTGCGCAGCGCCAAGGCGGGCGCGGTGTTCAACACCCTCAACGGCGACTCGAATGTGGCGTTCTTCCGCGAGTACGCGAACGCCGGCCTGAAAGCCGCTGAGATGCCGGTGGTCTCGGTGTCGATCGCCGAGGAGGAGGTCGGCGGCGTCGGCGTGCAGAACGTCGCGGGCCAGCTGACCGCGTGGAACTACTACCAGACCGTCGACACCCCGCAGAACAAGGCGTTCGTCTCGGCGTACAAGGCCGCCTACGGCGCGAACAAGCCCACCTCGGACCCGATGGAGGCCGCCTACACCTCGGTGTTCCTGTGGAAGGCGACCGTCGAGAAGGCGAAGTCGTTCGCGGTGGCCGACATTCAGAAGGCCGCGGACGGCGTCAGCTTCGACGCCCCGGAGGGCACCGTCACCATCGACGGCTCCAACCACCACATCACCAAGACGGCGCGGATCGGCGAGATCCACCCCGACGGACTCATCTACACCGTGTGGGACTCGGGCAAGGCGATCCAGCCGGACCCGTACCTGAAGAACTACGACTGGGCCAAGGGCCTCAAGTAACTGTCGGCGGCCGCCGATGAGGGGCGGCTGGTGCGGTTGTCGCGGGACTCCTGCCCCGCGCGTCGCACCAGCCGTTACGGCGTTCTCCACCAATAGAACTCACGAGGTATCTCACATGGACGTCGCTGCCGGACAGCTGTTCACGGGGCTGAGTCTGGGCTCGATCCTGCTGCTCGCCGCGCTGGGCCTGTCACTGACCTTCGGTCAGATGGGCGTCATCAACATGGCGCACGGCGAATTCATCATGGCCGGTTGCTACACGACCTACGTGGTCGAGCAATTGATCTCGGCGACCGGCGTGGCGTTGATCGTGTCGCTGTTCGCCGGTTTCCTGGTCGGCGGTCTGCTGGGCGCCGCCCTGGAAATGGGGCTCATCCGCTGGATGTACGACCGTCCGCTCGACACCCTGCTGGTCACCTTCGGTGTCGGCCTGGTGTTGCAGCAGGCGGTGCGCGACATCTTCGGCGCGCCCGCCAAGAACGTGGTCGCGCCCGACTGGCTGACCGGCGGCATCGGGATCGCGGGCACCGTGGTGCCCAAGACCCGCATCTTCATCATGGTGCTGGCCGTGGTGGCGGTGATCGCGCTGGCCACCGCCCTGAAGACGACCCCGATGGGCCGTCGGATCCGGGCGGTGGTGCAGAACCGCAGTCTGGCCGAAACCTCCGGCGTCTCTTCGCGTCTCACCGATGTCAGCACGTTCTTCATCGGCTCGGGCCTGGCGGCCGTGGCCGGGGTGGCGCTGACCCTGATCGGTTCCACCAGCCCCACCATCGGGCAGTCGTATCTGGTGGACGCGTTCCTGGTGGTCGTGATCGGCGGCCTGGGGCAGATCAAGGGCACCGTCATCGCGGCCTTCGCGATGGGCCTGCTGAATTCGTTCGTCGAATACTCGACCACCGCGACGGTCGCCAAGGTGATCGTCTTCATCGTGGTCGTGATCTTCCTGCAGGTGCGCCCGCAGGGTCTGTTCACCGTCCGGACGAGGAGTCTGGCATGACCGTCATCGGGCGTCTCGGCGCGCAATCGTCTCTGAAAACCCTGGGCGGCTTCGCCATCGCCGCCATCGTCCTGTTCGGGGTGGCGCCCGCGATGCTCACCGATTTCCGGTTGAGCCTGCTGGCCAAGTTCCTGTGTTTCGCGATCGTCGCGGTCGGGATCGGCCTGGCGTGGGGTCGCGGCGGCATGCTCACCCTCGGGCAGGGCGTGTTCTTCGGCCTCGGCGCGTACATCATGGCCATGCACCTGCAGATGGCCGACGCCGCCAAGGCGCACGAGGACGTCCCGGAGTTCATGACCATCGCCGGTGTGCCCGAATTGCCTTCGTACTGGCGGCCTTTCGAGTCCGCGCCGGTGACGATTCTGGCGATCGCGATCCTGCCCGCGGCGCTGGCGGCGGTGCTCGGTCTCGGTGTCTTCAAGCGCCGGGTGAAGGGCGCGTACTTCGCGATCCTGAGTCAGGCGCTGGCCGCGGCGCTGGCGATCCTGCTCACCGGGCAGCAGACCATCGGCGGTTTCACCGGTTTGAGCGACTTCCGGTCGTTCTTCGGCTTCCGCCTCGACGATCCGGTGAACCGGCGCATGCTGTTCTTCATCGCGGCGGGCACCCTGCTCGTGGTGGTGGCGGTGGCGCGGCAGCTCATGCGCAGCCGGTACGGGGAACTCCTTGTCGCCGTGCGGGATCAGGAGGAGCGGGTCCGCTTCCTCGGTTACGACCCCGCCAATATCAAGATCGTCGCCTACGTGGTGGCCGCGTTCTTCGCGGGCATCGCGGGCGCGCTGTTCACCCCGATCGTCGGCATCATCTCCCCCGCCGACATCGGCGTGGTGCCGTCCATCGCCTTCCTGATCGGCGTCGCGATCGGCGGCCGCACCACCCTGCTCGGGCCGGTGCTGGGCGCGATCGGCGTGGCCTGGGCGCAGACCACCTTCTCCGAGCATTTCCCGTCGGCGTGGACCTACTTCCAGGGTGCGCTGTTCATCGTGGTGGTCGGGTTCATTCCGGCCGGGCTGGCCGGTTTCGGGCCCATGGCCAAGCAGCTGCTGGAGCGAGTGCGCCGCCAGAGTGCCGACGCCGCAACGGAACCGGACGCCGGCGGCGAGACCGCCGAGACCCCGGCCGCGACCGAGCCGGAGCCCGCGCAGCCCGCCGCAGCGGCCGAGCAGAAGGTGGAAGCCCGATGACCGCACCCGAACCGAAGCTCGGCGGCAACGCCGGCATGGACAGCGAGTACCTCGAGATCCGCGGCCTCTCGGTGAGTTTCGACGGCTTCAAGGCCGTCTCCGACGTGGACCTCACCGTCCTGCAAGGCGATCTGCGGTTCCTGATCGGACCCAATGGCGCGGGCAAGACGACCCTCATCGACGCCATCACCGGCCTGGTCCCGGCGACCGGCTCGGCGCAGAAGAGCGGCGCCGAACTGATCGGCCGCAAGGTGCATCAGATCGCGCGCCTGGGCGTGGGCCGCACCTTCCAGACCGCGAGCGTGTTCGAACAGCTCACCGTGTTGCAGAACCTGGATATCGCGGCGGGCGCGGGACGGTCCGCGCTCACCCTGCTGCGCCGCCGCAAGTCGGTGCTACCGGCCATCGAGGAGGCGCTGGAAACCATCGGCCTCACCGCACTGCGCGACAAGCCCGCCGGGGTGCTCGCGCACGGTCAGAAGCAGTGGCTCGAGATCGGCATGCTGCTGGTGCAGAACGCGTCGGTGCTGCTGCTGGACGAACCGGTGGCGGGCATGAGCGCCGAGGAACGCGAGGAGACCGGAAACCTGTTGCGCCGCATCGGCGGCGAGCGGGTGGTCATCGTGGTCGAGCACGACATGGACTTCATGCGCGCGTTCGCCACATCGGTGACCGTGCTGGCGAGCGGCCGGGTGCTCAGCGAGGGCACGGTGGAGCAGGTGCAGGCCGATCCGAAGGTGCAGGAGGTCTACCTCGGTACCGCCGCGGCCGGCGAACTGCCGCCCACCGCGGACACCGCAGCCACCGGCACGGAGCCCGAATCGGACGAGGCGAAGGAGGCCACGAATGCTGGAACTCGTTGATCTACACACCGGCTACGGCCGGACCGAGGTGATTCACGGTGTGTCCCTGACGGTTCCGGACAACAGCGTGGCCGCCATCATGGGCCACAACGGGGCCGGGAAGACGTCGCTGCTGCGCGCCGCGGTCGGACTGCTGCCCGCCAAGTCGGGGCGGATCCGCTTCGGCGGCGAGGACATCACCAAGCTGTCGCCGTCACGGCGGGTCAAGCGCGGCATCGCCTACGTACCGCAGGGGCAGCAGAGTTTTCCACAGTTGTCCACAATGGAGAACCTGCAGGTGGTGGCGGACGGCCGCAAACGCGGCAAGGAACTGGTCGCCGAGGCGCTGGACCTGTTCCCGGCGCTGCGGGAACTGTTGACCCGCAAGGCCGGGCTGCTCTCCGGCGGCCAGCGTCAGCAGCTGGCCATCGCCCGCGCCCTGATCACCGAACCGAAACTGCTGATCCTGGACGAGCCGACCGAGGGCATCCAGCCGTCGGTGGTCGCCGAGATCGAGCGCACCATCATCGATCTCACCGCCCGCGGCGGGTTGAGCGTGCTGCTGGTGGAGCAGCACATCGGTTTCGCGTTGCAGGCCGCGCAGCAGTTCTACGTGCTGCGCTCGGGCCGCGTCACCTCCTCCGGGGAGGGCGGCGCGGGCGCGGAATCGGCCGTGCGCCTGGCCATGGCGATCTGATCGGACACCGGCGTGAACGCGCGCAGGGGGCGCATTCCGTTGTCCGAGCGGGTCTACCGGGCCCTGCAGCGCGATCTCGCGGCCGGGGTGCTGGTGCCGACCGAACGGCTCGGCGAGGAACGTCTCGCCGAGACCTACGGCGTCTCCCGCACCCCGGTCCGGGAGGCGCTGGCGCGGCTGCTGTCCGACGGGCTGCTGGAACGCCACACGGACGGCCTCTACCCGTACCGGCCGCGGGTGGACGATCTGGGCGACCTGTACGAACTCCGGATCGTGCTGGAGGCCAGGGGAATCCAGCGGCTGCAGTCCACCGCGGCGGGTCTCCCGGAAATCGTGGCCCCGGTCAGCCGGGCCGAAACGCCGCGCTCCGTCGAGCCGTTCGACACCGCCGCGGTGCGCCACGAACTCGAATTCTGGCGGCGGTTGCGCGAGCACCCGCCCGAGCCCGACGCGGAACTCATCAGCGCCGACGAACGCTTTCACACGACACTGTTGCTGGCGGCGGGCAATTCCGCGCTGGCCGACGCACTGTCCACGGTGCAGGCGCGGGTGCGTCCGGTGCGCTCCCTGGACATGCCCACCCCCGGCCGCATCGCCGCGATGGCCGAGGACCACATCGCTATCGCCGAGCACCTGCTCGCCGGGGACCTGGAGACCGCGTTGCGGGCCCTGCTCGCCCACCTGGCCAGCTCCCGCGCACACGTGCTGACCCGTGCCCGCCGCGCCCTGGAGCTCACCAGACTGGCTCGAGCCGTGCGGGAATGACGCGCCGTCACCCGCTGCGCTGGCGGGTGGCCCAGACAGGGTGTTGACTGGTGACATGGTGTCGACGAAGCCACGCATCGCTCCCGGCCGGCTGCGGGAGCTCGGTCCGGTCAACTGGGTTGTCTGGCAGGCGCTTTCCCGCGCCGCCGGGACCGATGACGCCCACCTGTTCAGCACCCTGGGCCGGACCGGCGGATTGTTCCGCGGCTGGCTGCACTTCTCGGGGCGGCTGATGCCCGGGGGCAAGCTGCGCCGCTACGAATCCGAACTGGTCATCCTGCGCGTCGCGCATCTGCGCCAATGCGAGTACGAGACCGACCACCACATCCGGCTGGGTCGCCGGGCGGGCGTCACCCCCGAGATCCTGGACCGGCTCCGGGAGGGGTCCGCGGCCGCGGGCTGGTCGGACAAGGAACGCGCGCTGCTCACCGCCGTGGACCAGCTGGTCGCCACCCGCGACCTCGACGACGAGACCTGGAAGGCGCTGGCCGCGCACTACGACGAGCAGCGGCTGATCGAGATCGTCCTGCTCACCAACCAGTACGAGGGTCTGGCGAGCACCATCACCGCGTTGCGGATCGAAACCGACCACTGATATCGCGCCGGCGTCCCGGCACGGTCAGCGCCGCAGTCGGTGGACCGGCTGGGTGGCGGCCTCGGGGACCGCGTCGTACGGAAGGTGGTGCGCGCAGGCCGGTTCGGCGGCGCGGGCCGGCTGGATGCGGGCGTGCAGGTGCATGTCGTGCCAGCCGTCGGTGTGCAGGCCCGCGCTGCGGTTGATGCCTTCGAGGACGAAGCCGGATTTGTGGGCCACGCTGCAGGATTGGATGTTGTGCACGGAGTGGCGCAGTTCGATGCGATGGAATCCGGCCACCTCGAAGGCCCAGCCGACCAGCGCCTCCACCGCCCGCGGCGCGATGCCGCGCCCGCGCGCCGTCGGGACCACCCAGTAGGCCACCGCTGCCTCGCCGTGCCACAGCTCCATGTGATGGAGCGAGGCGCGGCCCATCAACCTGCCGCTCCGGCTGTCCGCGACGGCCCAATTGGCCGCGGTCCCACTGCTCCAGGATCGGGCCCAGGCGTCCACCCAGTCGCCGACCTCCTCCACGGTGTCGGCCGTGCGCACATGCCAGCGGGCGATGGCCGGATCCTGGAAGGCCGCGTAGACCTCTGGTCCGTCCCGCCGCAGCCACGGCCGCAGCACCAGGCCGTCGCCCACCGGGAGCACCGGCTGCACCGCGCGGGTGAAGGTCTCGGCGGCAACGATTGGCGGGGCCGATCGGGGCATAGCTGAAATTCTGCCGCCCGCTCCCGGACTGCGCGGCGAAATTGAGACCATCGTCCCGGTCGGTCTGTCCTGTCCGCGTGGAATCGGACAGATCGCCGCGACTTCCGAGTCAGGCCCCGCGGGTCGCGACCCGGCCCCGGTTCTCCCGGGCGAATTGCCCGGGCGACTGGCCTTTCCACGCCCGGAAGGCGGAGGTGAAGGCGGAGACGCTGGCGTAGCCGAGGCGCAGTGCGGATTGTTCGACGGTCATGCCCGCCACGAGGAATTCCTCGGCCAGCAAACCGACCGTTTCGGATGATAATTCACGAAAGGTGGTGCCCTCGTCGGCCAGGCGGCGGCGGAGAGTTCGGACACTGATGTCCAATTCGGCGGCTATGCGCGATTGGTCGGCTATTCCCCCGCGGGCGATGAGGAGTTGCCGGACCCGGCCGCTGACGCCCTGCCGGCGTTTCCGGCGTTGCAACAGATCGGCGCATTGCTGCTCGTAAAAGCGCGCGGTGGCCGTATTCGCCTGGGGTAGTGGCAGATACTGAATACTGGACGGTCCGGTGAGAACCGAGCGCTGTGCGTTGTACACCACCTCCTCGACCCCGAGCATGGCCCCGAACATCTCGTAGACCGGATGCGGCGGGAAGGCCACGGCCACCCGAGTGATGGGCGGACGCAGCGGCATCACGTCCTGCTGAATCGTCCAGATGGCCGCCACATCCCGTTCCACCGCGAAGCGGCGCACCTCGGCGGGCACCCCGCTGTCGTCGCGGACGACAGAGACGTCGTCACCGGTGACGACAAGGTGGTGGCGGGCCACGGTGAACGACAGATCGGCGTAGCGCAGGGCCAGATCCACGGCGTCACGCACGGTGGGGCAGCTCATCAGGGCGAAGCCGAGCACGCCGAGACTCGGTGGGTGGCAGAGCAATCCGGCCATAAGCCCCATACCGGGCTCGTCTCCGACACCGGCCACCACATTGCGCATCAGGGCCAACTCTTGCGCGAGCGTGATCTCGGTGGTCGAATCCATCAGCTCGCGTTCCCGAATTCCGGTGTGCCGCAGCAAATCAGCGGTGCCAAGACCGCGGCCGACCGCGAACTCGACGAGGAGTGCCGCACTGGTGATGGAGCGCAGCTGGGCCTGACCGTCCGTCACCTCGAAATAGTCGCAAACATCCAGCGTGCCGCGCGGCGGAACGGGCGGGGAAGTTGCTGAAAGCGGCCGAAATTCGATTGCTTCTGACCTACGACACGCTGGAGGCGTAACGTCTTGGGGCATAGGGTGAATATCTAGCTACCAACTGAATATCTTGTTGACTACATCCGATAGACACGGAGAAGGTGAACGAATGGCCGCCTGGCAAGTGTTCACGGCCACCCTCGCAACGCTCGTGGTCACGGCAATCGCCATCATGAGCCTGCACCACCCCCACCAGGATCCGGACCGGCTCTCGGTCGAGCGGATCCGAGATCGAATCAGCAAGGAGCACAACGCGATGGCGTTGGTCTCCACCGCCCCATCTTCCTGGTCGCACCTCGCCCCGGATCATCCGCTGGGCGTCCAGGAAGCCCACCGCACCATGCAGCAGCACCGCCGCTGCCCGGTCGCGGAGTGCGCGCGCAAAGCCGCGGCATTCCGGGCGCTCATCGACGCCGGCCGCATCAAGCCGACCCGAATGCCACCCGCCCTCCAATAGCCGTGGCCCGCAGTGGATTCCGTCCTGCTCGGCGCTTTGAAGGACTCTGCCTACCGGCTCAGAGTCCGGTCAGGTAACCGGGCGGGACGGCAGCCACCAGCCAGACCCCATTGGCGCTGACCCGGAACTCGTGTCCGTCGCGGTGCATCGCGGCGGCGTCCACGGTCAGCACGATGGGTCTGCCACGACGCGACCCCACCTTGACGGCGGTCTCGGTATCCGCCGACAGATGGACGTCGTGGCGGCGCATGGGCAGCAGCCCTTCGGCGCGAATTCCGGGCAAGGCCGCGGCAACGGTGCCGTGGTAGAGCGTTCCGGGCGGCGTGGTCGCCCGGTACTCCAGGTCAACGTCGACACTGTGTCCCTGACTCGCGCGGATCCGGGTCCCCGTCGCATCGAATTCGAAGCGGCGCTTGTTGTTCCGCGCCACCACCTCGTCCAGTTCGGGTCGCGTGACCCGGCGCCCGTACGCGGCCAGGGCCGCGAGCAGGGCGTCGACCTCCACCCACCCGGCGGAGTCCAGCGTGAGGCCGATCGCCTCGGGCGCGTGCCGCAGATGCCGCGACAATCGCTTCGAGGTTCGGACCATCTGTTCTTCGTTCATGCCGCGAGTGAAGCAGTCCGCCGCCCCGGCGCGAAGCGATTTTTCGACGTCGCCGGTCAGACCCGGTCGTCGGACAGCCCGCGAACCAGCATGGCGTACAATACGATCACGGCGAACGGCGCCAGGATCGGCACCCAGGTGAGCCCGGCCGGCAGCACGGTCGCCGCACCCGCGGCCACCGTGAACACCAGTGCGCCGGTCACCGACGGAATGGTGGTCGGCACCACGCCCGCCGGGGCCGACACGGTCGCCGTGTTCAGCAGGTAGGTGGTCGCGACGAGCCCGATGCCGCCCGCCACCAGCGCCCCGGTCCCGATCCAGGCCACGGCCGCCATGGCCGCCAGCGCGGCCAGCACCGCGGCCACCCGCCACCGCCAGCCGGCCGCAGCCAGCACGGCCACCGGCAGCGCGGCCCAGGGCAGCACGACGGCCACCGCGCCCGCGAGCAGCACTCCGGACAGCACGGCCAGGAACTTCGTCATCGGCGAACCCTCACGGTACGGCGGTGGGCGGGCAGCAGCCGCATGACCTGATCGAGCCGGGTGTCCGCGGGCCAGGGCACGATGTCGACGCCGACGGTGCCCATGTCGCGGTACATGGAAGTGCGTTCCAGCTGCCACATGCGGGCCAGAGTGTTGTCCAGGCCGTCGTCGAAGGGCGGGCCGCGCAGCACGTCGACCACCACCACGACGTGGCCGCGCTTGCGCAGATCGATCAGGGCCAAGGCGAACTGGGTGTCGAGCAGGGTGGAGAAGGCGACGATGACCGCGCCGATCGGGACCGCGGAGTGCGGCGCCAGCGTGCCCTGGGTGAGGATGTGCTCGTCGCCGACGTCGAGCACCGCGTCCACGATCCGATAGAACTGGCGGCGGCCGATATCGGGTCGCAGCCAGCGCGGATTCCGGCCCAGGCAGACCACCGCGGTCCGGTCGCCGGCCTGCAGCGCGGACTGCGCCACCTGCGCCGCGCCGCGCACCGACAGTTCCAGCGAGTCCGAGGCGGGCCCCGGGGCCTGCATCGAGGTGTCCACCAGCACAACCACATCCGCGGCCCGGTTGGTGAAGCGTTCGGTCACGAACAGTTGCCCGCGGCGTGCGCTCACCGGCCAGTTGACCGTGCGCAGCTGATCGCCCGGGGTGTAGGGGCGGATATCGGCGTACTCCACGCCGGGCCCGTGCCGCCGGGTCAGGTGCGAACCCATGCGCTCGGGAAGTTCGGTGCGCGGCAACCGCATGCGCTGCGGATCGGTGATCGGGTAGATGAACAGCTCCCCCGCGGGCAGCCGCACCGAGGCCACCGCCAGCCCGGCCGGACTCAGCGCCGACACCCGCATCGGCACCGGATAGCGTCCCCACCGCGCGGCGGACAGCGCCAGCCGCAGCCCGGCCGGGGAGGCCCCGGAGTCCACCGTCTCCTCGACATGGATATCCATGTCCGGCAGCGGTTCCGGATGCAGGCGCAGCAGCGCGTGCCCGCTCTCCACGAAGGCGGCCGCGGTCAGCACCACCTCTTCGGTCTCGAAGCAGCGCAGCACCCCGGACCCATCGATCTGGATGCGGGTGCGCGACTGCTGCAGCGGCGCGGAGGCCAGCACCCCGAGCATGGGCGCGGCGAACACCACCAGCTGCCATTTGCCCAGGATCACCGCCAGCACCAGCGCGGGAGCGGACACGGCGGCCAGCATGAAGACCAGCGGCGCGGGCCGCCAGCGCAATTCGGCCTCGACGGAGGCGGTGGTGTCGCGATGCCTCATGCGCGCCTCAGGCCGGGGTGGCGCGCGGGACGGGCAGGCGGCGCAGCAGTTCGGAGATGACGTCCTCGCCGCGGATGCGGCGCACCCACATCTCGGGGCGCAGCGTGATGCGGTGCGCCATGGTCGGAATGGCCAGTGCCTTCACGTCCTCGGGGACCACGTAGTCGCGGCCGTGCAGCAGGGCGCGGGCGCGGGCCATTTGCACCAGGTCCAGTTCGGCGCGGGGGCTGGCGCCGACCTCCACCTGCGGGTGCCCGCGGGTGGCGGCGGCCAGCGCGACCACGTAGCCCACCACATCCGGGTGCACGGTCACGAATTCGACGGCCTGCCGCATCTCGAGCAGGCCCTCTGCGTCGACCACCTGGCCGATCTGGGCCGGTTGCGAACCGCGTTCCAGGCGGCGGCGGATCATGCTCATCTCGTCGCTCTCCGACAGGTACCCGAGCCGCAGCTGCATGGCGAAGCGGTCGAGCTGGGCCTCGGGCAGCGGGTAGGTGCCCTCGTACTCGATCGGGTTGTCGGTGGCGAACACGACGAACGGGTTCGGCAGCGGGAAGGTCTCACCGTCGATGGAGACCTGGCCCTCGGCCATCGCCTCCAGCAGGGCGGCCTGGGTCTTGGGCGGGGTGCGGTTGATCTCGTCGGCCAGCAGCATATTGGTGAACACCGGGCCGCGCCGGAAACTGAAACGGCCCGAATGCATGTCGTAGATCGTGGAGCCGATGAGATCGGCCGGCAGCAGGTCCGGGGTGAACTGCACGCGGGTGAAGTTCAGCCCGAGCGCGGTCGCGAAAGAGCGCGCGATCAGGGTCTTGCCCAGTCCGGGCAGGTCCTCGATCAGGATATGGCCGCCCGACAGCACCGCGATCATGATCAGCTGCAGCTCGTCCCGCTTGCCGACCACGATCCGGGATACTTCGCGCAGTACGGCGTCGGTGCGCTTGATGGTCACGTCCATCGGTGATGTCATGGCAACTCTCGCATCTCATCTCACATGTCTTGTAGCCGACGCAGGATCTCGTCGAGGGCGGGGCGGCCCGGTGCGCGATTGACTTCGTCGCGCAGCGCCGAGTTCGCCGGGTCCACCCAGCGCCACAGTTCGGGGCCGAACTGCAGCTGTCCCGCCACTTCGAGGGCACGGCGGTTCTTGTTCATCCGATGCCCGCTGGTCAGCTCGAACTCCTTGGCCAGCAAGGGCCGCAGGTGGCGGTCCCAGTCGGCGCGGGTGCCCTCGGACCGGTCGGCCAGCATGGTGGCGCGCGCCTGCCAGCGGCGCAGCATCTCGACGGGTCCGTTGTCGATGTCGTTGTCCTCGGCAACGGGGGCGAGCCGCCGCGCGCGCTCCACCAGCGACCACACCAGCAGGCCCAGCGCACCGGCCACCGGAATCCCGGTGAGGAGCAGCAGGCTGTCGCGCTGGTTGCCGAGGGCGATGAGTTCCAACAGGACGGCCAGCAGCACCGCGCCGACCACGATCGCGCTTCGATTCATGGCAGACCCCCCGCCCTGCGCCATGGGAGCCCCACCGCGACAACAACTCTCATGCCGCCAGCCCCTGCAGATCTGCCAATACGATACGCAGCAGCTGCTCGGCCCGCATTCGCTGCCACTCCAGCATGGAGTGCGGGCTGAAGCGGGCTTCCTCGAACAGCGACACCAGTTCCCGCGCCGACGCGTCGTGCAGGAAGCCGCGATCGAAGGCGCGCGCCAGCACCTCGGACGGGGTGTCGGAGGCCAGCGGCGCGACCTCCCGGGCCTGCGCCAGGCCGCTTTCCATGGCCACGTAGCAGGCGATGATGGCGGTGCGCGGATCCTGACCCGGCGCGATCATGGCCGCCAGGCCCATCTCCGCCACCTTGGCCAGCGAGACCGCCTCGGTGGGGGTGGGCTGCGGCAGCGGCGTCCGGCTCAGCGCGGGACGGCGATTGGAGCTCACCGCCACCACGACCAGACCGGTCATGGCGATCAGCACCAGGACCGTCGCGGTGATGCCGACCAGCAGCAGCGCGGTGCCGCTCAGCGACGGCTCGGGCACCGAGTCCGGGGTCGGCGCGGCGGTTTCCAGCGGTTGTTGCGCGGTTCCGGTGGGCGCGACCGTCGGCTGTGCGCCGGTCCCGTCCTGCCGGGCCGGCATCACCAGGTAGATCGACAGCACCGCGGTCACGATCAGCGCCAGCGCCGCGACGCCGATCACCACCGCGAGCCCCAGCCGCTTCAGGCCCGGCCCGCGGACCAGGTCCTCGCGATCGGGTTCGGGCATGGCCAGCGGCAGCCGGTGCCGGCTGTTGATCACACCCGCCACCAGGATCACCATCGAGACCAGCAGCAGCACCGGCATCAACGCCAGTGAAACCGCCGACGACGGATGCGGCGATGCAGGTCCTCCGGTTCCCGGAACGTACCCGCGCAGTGCGACGACAGCCAGCATGACGAGGCCGATCAGTGCGATCGCCCGCGTTGCCACCGTCCCCACCCCAGTCACGAACACTCCTAACCAGAGTCCAGCAGAAACAGGCACATAGTTACATGCCGAGCGGTCCGTCAGGACCAAAATCGGGAACCTGGAATCACATACCCGCCGCGCATAAATCCCCAACCTGCGCGGCAACCGCCCCCGGCCCCGAAAACCCAGGTCATCCGGCCCAACGCGGGCGCCCGCCGCGCAACCCCACTTATCACCATCCGTGGTGGATCACGGCTACGGCGGACCGGCCGTCACGATCGAAACAGGGCAGCCGGAGACCGCTCCGGGGCGGGGGAACGCCCCGGAGCGAGACCGGACCGGACGCCGGCGCTCAGGCCGTACGACGGACCCGCGCGCGCAGCCGTGTGAAGGGGGACGGCTGGGCCAGCACCCCGGCCGCGTCGGCCGCCGCGCCGCGCGCCGCCGCCGGCCCCGGATACGTGGTCCCGGCCGGAGCGCCCACGGCGCCGGCCGCGGTGCGCGGCTCCACCAGGCGGCCCAGGGCCCGGAAGTCCCAGCCCGCGGCCAGCCACGGCTCCGGGTCCAGGGTGTTGCGGGCGTCGATGATCACGCGCCCGCGCGCCACCGTGCGCAGGAAGCCGGGGTCCAGCTCCCGGAATTCCCGCCACTCGGTCAGGTGCAGCACCACGTCCGCCTCGTGGATGGCCGCGGCCGGGGTGGCCGCGAAGACCAGCTGCGGGGCCACGGCCCGCGCGGGAACCGTTGCGGCCGGGTCGAACACGGTCACCTCGACGCCCGCCGCGTGCAGCTTGCGCGCCACGTCCAGGGCCGGGGAGTCGCGTACGTCGTCGGAGAGCGGCTTGAAGGCGCGCCGAGGATGCCCACCCGGCCGGAGCCGCCGAGCAGCTCCAGCGTCTCGCGCACCACCCGCTCGCGGCGGCGCAGGTTCACCGCGTCGACATCGCGCAGGAAGGCCACCGACTCCCCCGCGCCGAGTTCGGTGGCGCGGGCGATCAGGGCGCGCACGTCCTTCGGCAGGCAGCCGCCGCCGTAGCCAAGGCCCGCGCCCAGGAACTTGCGGCCGATCCGGTCGTCGTGGCCGAGCGCGTCGGCCAGCAGCGTGACGTCCGCGCCGGTCAGATCGCACAGTTCGGCCATCGCGTTGATGAACGAGATCTTGGTCGCCAGAAAGGCATTGGCGGACACCTTGATCAGTTCCGCGGTGGGCAGGTTGGTGATCACCACCGGTGATCCGGACGCGATCGGCGTCGCGTAGACCTGCCGCAGCGCCCATTCGGCGTCGGGCGTCGTCACACCGAAGACCAGCCGGTTCGGGTGCAGGGTGTCGTAGACGGCGTGCCCTTCGCGCAGGAACTCCGGGTTCCAGGCCAGATCGACCGAGATCCCGGCCGGCGCCAGCTCGCCGATCCGCGCGGTCAGCGCCTCGGCGGTGCCCACCGGCACCGTGGACTTGCCGACGATGAGGCAGTTGCGGGTCAGGTGCGGCACCAGCCCGTCGAGCGCGCTGTACAGCTGCGACAGGTCCGCGGCCCCGTTCACTCCGGGCGGGGTTCCCACACACAGGAAATGGACGTCGGCGAATTCGGCGGCCTCCACCAGCGAGGTACCGAACCGCAGCCGGCCGCCCGCCACGTGCCCGGCCAGCAGGTCCGGCAGCCCGGGCTCGTGGAAGGGCACCCGCCCGGCCGACAGCGCCGCCGCCTTGGCCGGATTGTTGTCCACCCCGAGGACGTCGAAACCGAGTTCGGCCATGCCCGCGGCGTGGGTCGCACCCAGGTAGCCGGTGCCGATGACGGAGATGCGGAGCATCAGGATGCCTCCTTGGCAGCCGGGACCTCGCCCGGCACCGGATCGGATGACAGCGCCGAATCGGGCTGCAGGCGTTCCGCGATCACCTCGCGGTAGTGGCGGATGAGCAGATCGTTGACGGCCGACCAGGACCGGTCGCGCACGCTGCGCACCGCGGTGGCCGCGGTCTGCTCGCGCAGGCGCGGGTCCTCGACCAGGCGGCGCACCAGCTCTGTCATGGCGTCGGCGTCGCCGGGCGGGTAGAGGAAGCCGGCGCCGGGCGTGACCACGTCGATCGGCCCGCCCGACTTGGGCGCGACCACGGGCACGCCCGAGGCCAGGGCCTCCTGCGCTGCCTGGCAATAGGTTTCGTGCCGGCCGGTGTGCACGAAGACGTCCAGGGAGGCGTAGGCGGCGGCGAGTTCCTCACCGTGCAGCACTCCGAGGAACTCCGCGTCCGGCAACAGCTTGCGCAGCCGCTTCTCCTCCGGGCCGCCGCCGACCACGACCAGGCGCACACCCGGCAGCCGCCGCAACGCGGCCAGCAGCTCCAGCTCCTTCTCCGGAGCCAGCCGCCCGATGTAGCCGACGAGGGCTTCCCCGTTGGGGGCCAAGCGCTTTCGTAGCTCCTCCGAGCGACGGAAGGGACCGAACTGCTGCAGGTCGACCCCGCGCGGCCAGCGACCCAGACCCGGCACGCCCATCAGCTCGAGCTGGCGCAGGCTGGCCGTGGACGGCGCGAGGGTGCGATCCACCCGCAGGTGGATGCGCCGGGTCAGCGCGGTCATGGCGCGGACGCCGCCCGGCAGGTCGTAGCGCAGCGCGAAACCCACCAGATCGGTCTGATAGATGGCGACCGTCGGAATCCCCAGTTCGCCCGCCACCTTGGCCGCCTGATAGCCCAGCGTCGCCGGGGAGGCGATGTGCACGACGTCGGGCTCGAGCTCGCGCATGATCTTGCGCAGCCGGCGGCGGGTCTCCAGCCCGATCCGAAAGTCCCGATAAAAAGGCAGCCGGGCCCCGCGCACCACATGCACGCGGAACCCGGCGTATTTGGCCGGCCCGGTCGGGGCCACCAGGGCGGCCTCGTGGCCCTTGGCGGCCAGATGGTCCAGCACCCTGCGAACGGAATTGGTGACGCCGTTGACCTGGGGAAGGAAGGACTCGGCGACCACCAGCACCCGCAAGCGGGCGCTTTTCCGGTTATGGGGGCTACTCGGTATGCTCGGGTTCCGCGGCGCGGAATCCCTTGCCTGCTCGCGGATTCGCATCGGTCCCCTCCGGTTCGGTGCAGCTCCTGACGCCACGGTAGGAAGCGGCCCGCAACACCAGCCCCCCTCCGCGTTGACGGCACGTGAACCGTGCGCGTCGATCAAGTCGGCCAGTTCACCGGGGCTTCGCCGAACGGCTATCGAGCCTCGAGGTTCGCCGGTTCCCGCAGCTCCCCGAGCCGGCTGAGGGTGCGGTAGAGGTCGGGGACCCGCTTGATCTCGCTGCCCAGCTCGGCCGGCGGCACCTGCGCGAAGATCGACAGTTCCAGGTCGGCGTCGTAGAGCACGTCGACCAGGTTCACGAACCGCATCGCCCAGTCCTCGGGCACCGTGCCCATGGGCGGAACATCGCACAGCACCCAGCTGTGCACCGTCCGGGCGAGTTCCAGATAGTCGGCCGCCGACACCGGGATGCCGCACAGTTCCGCGAAATCGACTGTCAGCCGCCCGTTCTCGAGGGCGCGGGCGTGCAGCTGCCGGTGCGCGACCGGCAGGTCGACCGCTCCGGCGGTGGTGCAGTCACCGACCACGTAGTGTCCGGCGGCGAAACCGGTGTGCCGGCCGCCGAGCGAGCGATAGTCCGTCGGCCCGTTCACCGACACCACGTCCAGGTGCTCGAGGATGCGGTCGATGGTCGGCACGAACAGGTCGTGCATGAGCGGATTGGGCAGCAGCCCCTGCGGCGGGTAGTTCGAGGTCACCACCAGCGTGACGGGCCGCGCGAACAGGTGGTCCAGCAGCCGGGCGACCAGCCGGGCATCGCCCGAGTCGTGCACGTGGAACTCGTCGAAGCAGATCAGCTCGGCGTCGCCGATCAGCGCGTCGGCCGAGGCGTCGATGGTCCCGTATTCGTGGATGCCGGCATTGAGGCGGGCGAAGAACTCGTGGAAGTGGTAGCGCCGCTTGCGGTCCGTGTGCACCGAGTCGAGGAAGCGGTTCATCAGCATGGTCTTCCCGCGTCCGGGCCCGCCGTACAGGTACAGGCCGCGCGGCGCCCGCTGCCCGAAGTGGAACAACCTGCGCTTGCCGAGCCGCGCGGCGATGGCGTCCAGCCGTTCGGCCGCGACGCGCTGGTCCGCATCGAGCACGATCTCCAGCGGTTCCATGACTGCCTCCCTGCGTCCTCTACTCTTGTAGAGCTTCCTCTATAGTTGTAGAGGATCAGGCAGCAATAGAGGAGCGAAAGTGACCACCCACACATCCGACCGGCGCACCCTCATCGTGGACAGCGCCATCGATCTCATTGCCGCCCAGGGCCTCCGGGCACTCACCCACCGCGCCCTCGACACCGCCCTGGAACTGCCCGCCGGCTCGACCTCGTACTACTTCCGCACCAAACGGGCACTCATCGAAGCCATCGTGGACCGCATCACCACCCGCTCCCGCACCGACTTCCTCGGCGGCAAGGGGGGCCTGGTCACCCCGGCGGCGGTGCCGGACAGCCGCGCCGACATCGACCTGGACGCGCTCGCGACCGGGATCGCGGGCTGGCTGGATCACCTACTGGCACAACGCCGCAACCACCTGATCGCCCGTCAGGCCCTGATCCTCGAACTACTCGCCGACACCGAGCTGCGGGTCCGGCTGACCAGCTGCCTGTTCTCCCACCGGCGCGCCACCGCCCTGTTCGAGACCCTCGGCGCGACCGAACCCGCCACCGCCGCAGCCGATTTCATCGCGGTCATCGAGGGGCTGGTCTTCGACCGCTTCGCGGGCGCCCGCACCGAACTCGCGCCGGGCACCGCCGCCAGCGTCGCTCAACTGAAAGGCGTACTGGCCATCCAGCTCAAGCATGCTTCGTGATGGTGATGCTGGTGTCGGGCCACGGCGGCCGCTTGAGCAAGGCCGCCGTCGCGAACGCGGCCGCGATCAGCCCGGTCAGCACACCGAGCAGCGCGACCCGTTCACCGTTCGCGTCGCACACCCACCTGGCCTCCCCGCCGCTGATCACGAAGATGCCGCGTGGCCGCGGCCCGAACAGGCCGGGCTCGGTGACGGTGATGACCGTGGCGCCGTCCGGGGTCTGATAGGGCTCCCCGTAGATCGGCGTCCCGCTCGGCGCCGACAATTCGTTCAGACGTTCTCGCAAGGTCATGACAATCCCTTCCCCCACCGGCGAATCGCGTCCCAATGTACGCCTTCGCCTCGAAAGCAGAAGTCCACCGGCACAATTCGCGCCGGTGGACTTCTTGTCCCCTCTTACCGAGGTCGCCCTCGATACCGAGGTCAGTTGGTGGTCAGCACCAGTCCCGAGGTCGGGACGCCGGTACCGGCCGTCACCACGATGTTCTCCAGGCCCTCGACCTGGTTGACCGAGGTGCCGCGGATCTGGCGGACGCCCTCGGCGATGCCGTTCATGCCGTGGATGTAGGCCTCACCCAGCTGGCCGCCGTGGGTGTTCAGCGGCAGCCGGCCGCCGATCTCGATGGCGCCGTCGGCAATGAAGTCCTTGGCCTCGCCGCGGCCGCAGAAGCCGAGCTCCTCCAGCTGCATCAGCACGAACGGAGTGAAGTGGTCGTAGAGGATGCCGGCCTGCATGTCCTCCGGCCGCAGCCCGCTCTGCGCCCACAGCTGGTCGCCGACCAGCTTCATCTCGGGCAGGCCGGACATTCCGTCGCGGTAGTAGCTGGTCATGACGTACTGGTCGGCGCCCGAACCCTGTGCGGCGCCGGCGATCAGGGCCGGCTTGTTGGGCAGATCCTTGGCCCGCTCCGCCGAGGTGACCACGATGGCCACGCCGCCGTCGGTCTCCTGGCAGCAGTCCAGCAGGTGCAGCGGCTCCGCGATCCAGCGCGAGGCCTGGTGCTCCTCGAGGGTGATCGGCTTGCCGTAGAAGTGCGCCGCCGGGTTCACCGCCGCGTGCTTGCGGTCGGCCACGGCGATGCGACCGAAATCCTCGCTGCGCGCGCCGTACACGTGCATGTAGCGGCGGGCCACCATGGCCACCTGCGCGGCCGGGGTGCCCAGGCCGTGGGTGTAGGAGAACCCGTTGTCCACGCCCGAGGAGCTCGGGTTGCCGGTCGCCAGGTGAGTGGCGAACTGGCCGAAGCGGTTTCCGGAGCGCTCGTTGAAAGCACGGTACGCGACAACGACATCCGCGACGCCGGTAGCGACGGCCATGGCCGCCTGCTGCACGGTCGCGGCGGCCGCGCCACCGCCGAAGGGGATGTTGGAGAAGAACTTCAGGGACGGGATACCCGCGGCGCGCGCCACGGCGGCCTGGGTGTTGGTGTCCATGGTGAAGGTCGTCAGGCCGTCCACGTCGGCGGGGGTCAGGCCCGCGTCGGCGAGGGCGGCGGTGACCGCCTCGGCGGCCAGACGCAGTTCACTGCGGCCGGAGTCCTTGGAGAAGTCGGTCGCGCCGATGCCGACGATCGCGGCTTCGCGGCTCAGCCCGGTCACTGTGCCTCCTGCAGGGAGATAACGGCTTTCGCCGTGATGTGGTCGCCGAGCGAATCCTTGCCGACCACGTCGATGGTGACGGTCGAGCCTCGACGGCCGAGACGGTGCCGGACAGGGTGAGGGTGTCACCCGCGTACAGCGGCACGCCCAGGCGCAGCGACAGCGACTTGACGACGGCGCTCGGCCCCGCCCAGTCGGTCACGAACCGCTGCACCAGGCCGGTGTCGGTGAGGATGTTGACGAAGATGTCCTTGGAGCCGCGCGCCAGCGCCTTGTCCCGGTCGTGGTGCACGTCCTGGAAGTCGCGGGTGGCCAGCGCCGTCGACACGATGAACGTGGTGTCGGCGTGAATCACCAACTCCGGCAACGTAGTTCCGACCTGGACGGCCGACAGTTCGACGGTGGGCCCACCCGTCGCCCCACCGCCACCCCTGATGGAATCGCTGCGCGATGCTGTCGTCATTTCACGGCCTTCCAGTAGGGCACGGTGCTGTCGTCGTCGAGCGGCAGGAAGCCCGCCTCGACCGCCATCCCGATCTCGACCTCGGACGGGTCGACGCCGGTCAGCTCACCGAGCATGCGGACGCCCTCCTCGAGCTCGACCAGGGCGACCACGTACGGCAGCTGCCGTCCGGGCACGCGCGGCGCGTGGTGCACCACGAAGCTGAAGACGGTGCCGCGACCCGACGCCACGACGTAGTCGGTCTGCTCCGCGTGGTCCTTCCACAGCGCCGGCACCGGCGGGTGCTGCAGCGAACCGTCGGGGCGCTGCTGGATGCGCAGCTCACCGGCTTTGACGCCGTCCCAGAAGAATTCGGTGTCCTTGGAGACGGTCGGCCGCACTCGCTTGGCGAGATCCTCGGCCGAGACAGCTCCGGACTCCTTGGGAGCCTGGGTCTTTCCGGTGCCGGGCGCGAACTTCAGCATCCGGAACTTCATCTCGGTAACCAGCTCGTCGCCCACGTACCAGTTGGTGAGGTAGGTGGTGAACCAGCCGTCGCCGAGACCGGTCTGCTTGGGGCCCACGATGTCACCGATGCTGGACCGCACCGTCACCTGCTCGCCGAGCTGCAGGTAGCGGTGGTAGACCTGCTCGCAGTTGGTGGCGACCACCGAGGTGAACCCGGCCGCGTCGAACAGCTCGTTGGTGCGGGTCATCGGGTCGTCGTCGGCGCGGACGCCGCCCAGGCCCAGCATGGTCCACACCTGCGCCATGGCCGGCGGGGCCACGATGCCGGGGTGCCCGGCCGCCTGCGCGGCGGCCTCGTCCACGTAGATCGGGTTGGCGTCGCCGAGCGCCTCGACCCAGTTGTTGATCATCGGCTGGTTGATCGGGTCGCGGCCCGCGCGGGGCGCGGACTCGCCGGCGGCCTTGATCTTCTCCAGGCCGTCGCGGATCTCGTCGGCCGTGAAACTCTTCGTCACGCTCTACTCCTCTGCGATCTAGCGCGGCACCCGCGGCAGCCGCAGGCCCATCTGGGCGATCAGCTCACGCATCACCTCGTTGACACCGCCACCGAAGGTCACCACCAGGTTCTGCTTGGTGCGGCGGTCCAGCCAGACCAGCAGTTCGGCGGTGGCCGGGTCGGCGGGATCGCCGAAGCGGCCCACGATCTCCTCGGCCAGGCGGCCGGCTTCCTGCAGCGCCTCGGTGGAGAAGACCTTGGTCGCGGAGGCGTCGGCGATCACGTCACGCGGATCGGCGTCGGGGCGTTCCATATTGGAGGCCACCTGCCAGTTCAGCAGTTCGTTGAGCCGGGTCATGGCGTGCAGGCGGCCCAGCGAGCGGCGCACCTCGGCCTGGCCGAGCACGCCCTGCTTCTGCGCCCACTCGCGCACCCGCTGGTAGAGCTGCTCGATCTTGCCGGACGGGCCCAGGCTGACCCGCTCGTGATTGAGCTGGGTGGTGATCAGCTTCCAGCCGCCGTCGACCTCGCCGACCACCATGCTCGCGGGCACGCGGACATTGTCGAAGTAGGTGGCGTTGGTGTGGTGCGCGCCGTCGGCGGTGATGATCGGCGTCCAGGAGTAGCCCGGGTCCTTGGTGTCCACGATCAGGATCGTGATGCCCTTGTGCCGGGACTCCACGGTGCCGGTGCGGACGGCCAGCCAGACGTAGTCGGCCTCGTGCGCGCCGGTGGTGAAGATCTTCTGGCCGTTGACGATCCAGTCGCCGTCGGCGTCGCGCACCGCGGAGGTGCGCAGCGCCGCCAGGTCGGTGCCGGCGTCCGGCTCGGAGTAGCCGATGGCGAAATGCACGTCACCGGTGAGGATTCCGGGCAGGAACTTCTGCTTCTGCTCCTCGGTGCCGAACGACTGCAGCGCCGGGCCCACGGTCAGCAGGGTCACCAGGGGCACGGGCACGTCGGCCCGGACCGCCTCGTTGTAGAAGATCTGCTGTTCCAGCGGACCGAAGCCCTGGCCGCCGTACTCCTTGGGCCAGCCGACGCCGAGCTTGCCGTCGCGGCCCATGCGCTTGACCACCGCGCGGTAGGCGTCACCGTGCCGGTTCACCAGCATCTCGGCCTCCTCTTCGGGAGTCACGAGACCGGTGAAGTACGAGCGCAATTCGTCGCGCAGTTGCCGCTGTTCCGCGGTCAGTTCGATGAACATCTGGCTCCCAAACGGTCCAGCCGGAACGATTCGCCGCCGAGCCAGCGGGCGATGTCCTTGGCCTGTGAGTAGTAGCGGTGCAGCGGGTGGGTGATATCGACACCGAGGCCGCCGTGCAGGTGGTGACACTGCTGCATGGCCGCGGGCAGTTCCGAGGCCACCGTGTACGCCAGCACGTCGAGATCGTCGTCGATACGCTCCAGATGCTCCGCGCTGGGGTCTTCCTGGAACAGCGCCCACGCCGCCGACAGCGCGACCGCGTGCAGGGTCCGCGAGACCACGTACACATCCGCGATCTGCTGGGCGACCGCCTGGAATTCGGCCAGCGCGCGGCCGAACTGCTGACGAGTGCGCACGTGCTCGGCGGTCAGCGCGACCACGCCCTCGAGCAGACCGTCGGCCACCGAGCCCAGGCCCGCCAGCGCGAACCGGTGCAGCTCGGTCAGGCCGCCCGGCAGCAGCTGCTCGGCCGGGATCGCGACGCCGTCGAAACGGACCGAGAACTCCGGCACGCCATCCGACGTCGGGCTCGCGGTGCGGGTGATGCCGGCGGCGTCACCGTCGACCACGGCCAGGCCGTTGTCGGTGGGCACCAGGATCCAGCGCGCGGTGTCCGCGTAGGGCACCGCCACCTTGGCGCCGGTGACGCGCACGGTGGCGCCGTCGGACACCGCGGTGGTCTCGGGCTTCACCGTGAACGGCGCGCCGGTCTCGTGCAGGGCCGCGGTCAGCACCGCGCCCTCGGCCACGGCCGGGAACACCTTCTCCGCCAAGGCATCCGGCAGGCCGATCGCCTTCAGCGGCAGCACCCCGAACGCGAGGGTGGCCAGGGCGGGCACCTGCGCGGCGTCGGTGGCCAGCTCGGTGAGCATGGCCGAGACCTCGAGCAGACCCATATCGTCGCCGCCGAAACGCTCGGGCAGCGGCACGGCCAGCAGACCGCTCTCCGCGATGATGGGCCAGAGCGCGGCATCGCGTGCGCTTTCACGCTCCAGCAAACTTACGACAACCTCGGCGACAGCGTCCTGGCTCTCGTCCCTGGTGAAGTCCAATTCAATGCTCCCGGTTGAGTGTGGGCTAGCTGCTCGACTCGCGAGGCAACCCGAGAATCCGTTCACCGGCGACGGTCAACAGAATCTGTTCGGTACCGCCAGCAATCGACAAACAGCGTGTGAGCAGGAATTCCTTCACCACAGGGGTTTCCAGAGCGCCCGCGACACCGGACAATTCGACGGCGAACTCGGCCACCGCCTGCCGGTGCCTGACACCGACCAGTTTGCGCACACTGCTCTCCGCGGCGGGGTCCCCGCCGGTCAGCAGTTTCCGGGCCGCACGGGCCTCCAACAGTGTTCCCGCAACCGACTCCGCGACGAGTCCGCCGAGCCGATCCGCGACCAATTCGGCGCCCGGGCCCGAGACCGGCGCGGCGGCGATCAACGCCTCCAGCTCATCACCGATTCCCTTGCCGCCCATGGCCACCCGCTCCGCCGACAGCGTCGACCGCGCGATCTTCCAGCCATTGCCGAGCTCGCCGACCAGGCAGTCGTCCGGCACGAAGACGTCGTCGAGGAACACCTCGTTGAAGCGCGCCTCACCGGTGATCTCCACCAGCGGCCGGATGTCCAGCCCCGCGCTCTTCATGTCGACCAGGAAGTAGCTGATGCCCTTGTGCTTCGGCGCGGACGCGTCGGTGCGGGCCAGGCAGATACCCCAGGTGGCGCGATCGGCCAGCGAGGTCCAGACCTTCTGGCCGCGCAGCTTCCAGCCGCCCTCGACCCGCTCGGCCACCGTGCGCAGCGCCGCCAGATCCGAACCGGCGCCCGGCTCGGAGAACAGCTGGCACCAGATGACCTCACCGGTCAGCGTCGGCATGGCGTAGCGCTCGATCTGCTCCGGGGTGCCCCACTGCAGCAGGGTCGGGATCGCCCAGTTGGCGATCGCGATGTCCGGCAGCGTGATTCCGGCCTTGCGGACCTGATCGTCGAGCCGGGTGCGCAGGACGGGCCCGGCGCCGCGACCGTAGGGGACCGGCCAGTGCGAGGCCAGCAGACCGGACTCGGCCAGCGCCAACCGCTGCTCCGCCTCCGGCAGGGCCGCGATCTTGGCCAGGTCGGCCTCCAGCACCGCGGCCTCGGCGTCGTTCAATCCGGCTGTCGCCCACGCCGATTCGGCGTCGCCGCCGAGATCGATGCCGACCGTGCGGCGCACGCCCGCCAGGGTGAGCTCGGTGACCCGGGCCCGCCAGCGCGCGGTGCCGCCCAGCAGCTGCCGCAGCGCGGTGGCGCGGCGCAGGTACAGGTGCGCGTCGTGTTCCCAGGTGAAGCCGATGCCGCCCAGGACCTGGATGCAGTCCTTCGCGTTCTCGACCGCGGCGTCCAGCGACATCGACAGCGCGACCGCGGCGGCCAGCGGCAGTTCCGCACTACCGGAATCCGCGGCGGCGGCAGCGTCGGCGGCCACCGCGCGAATCTGCTCGACGCGGCACAGCATCCACGCGCAGATGTGCTTCACGGCCTGGAATTCGCCGATCCGGCGGCCGAACTGCTCGCGCACCTTCGCGTATTCGGTGGCGGTCTCGAGGGCCCAGCCCGCGATGCCGGCCAGCTCGGCGGCGACCAGGGCGGCGGCCAGGTCCAGCACGGCGAAGCCGGGCTCGAACAGCCGATCGGCGGCCACGGCGACATCGGCGCAGATCACGCGGGCCAGCGGCACACTCTGGTCGATCGCGTCCAGCGGTTCGACGGTCAGCCCGGCGGCGTCGGCGTCGATCAGCGCCCACAGGTGGCGGTCGCCGTCACGCACCGGGACCAGAACGGCGGTCCCAGGCGCGGCGCCCGGAACCGAGTCCCACTCACCGGACACCACGGTGCCGGAGTCGCCCGCCGAGATCGCGATTTCGCCCTCGAGCGCGACGGCGCATGGCGTAGTCTCGTCGAGCGCCTCGCCGACGACGAGACCCGCGAGGGCCGTCGAAAGCACCGGGTCCGCCGACCAGGTCATGCGCCGCCTGTTCCACCAGGACGGCCAGGTCTCCGACGGTACCGCCCGCGCCCCCGGCCTCTTCCGGCACCGCGACCCGGAAAATCCCGAGATCGGCCAGGCGCGGCCAGTATTCGCGCCAGAAATCTGGCGCGCCGGAGCGCATTGTTGCAATTGGTCCCACTGCCGACGCCCATCCGCGCATCGACTCCTGGACGGCTTTATGCTCGTCAGTGGTGGCTATGGTCACAACCCCTACCTTCTTCCCGGCGTGACTTCCACTCCTAGAACATGTTCTAATGTTCGAGCCGGGCGGAAGTCAAGCGCCGTCCGGTCGCGGTACGAACTCGTGCCCAGCCGACGCTGGGTGAGATGAACCGAACGATTCGTGCGAAAGGACTTTCAACCGATGGCCAGTCCCTCCCGATCGCAGGCCGCCGACGGGGCGCCCGGTGGACGCACCGCGCCCGTCACCACCCTCAGCGAGGAGGATCTGAGCTCGGCGGCGCAGCGCGACCGGCGCAAACGCATCCTCGACGCCACCCTGGCCCTCGCCTCGAAGGGTGGCTACGACGCCGTCCAGATGCGGGCCGTGGCCGAACGCGCGGATGTCGCCGTCGGCACGCTCTACCGGTACTTTCCGTCCAAGGTGCACCTGCTGGTGTCCGCGCTGGCCCGGGAATTCGAGTCCTTCGAGGGCCGCCGCAAGCCGCTGGCCGGGGCCACCGCGCAGGAGCGCATGCACCTGCTGCTGACCCAGGTCACCCGGGCCATGCAGCGCGACCCACTGCTCACCGAGGCGATGACCCGCGCCTTCATGTTCGCCGACGCGTCGGCGGCCGCGGAGGTCGATCGGGTCGGCAAGGTGATGGACCGCTTCTTCGCGCGCGCCCTGTCCGACGAGATCCCCAGCGACCGCCAGCTCGCCATCGCCCGCGTCATCTCGGACGTGTGGCTGTCGAATCTGGTGGCCTGGCTGACCCGTCGCGCCTCCGCCACCGATGTGACCGAGCGACTGGAGCTGACCGTCGATCTGCTCATCGGCAGCGGCGACAAGGAGTAGCGAACGCATTCGTGCGTTCGCGCAGTGCGGCGGGCTGCCCGGTCCGGAGAGCCGGGCAGCCCGCCGCATTTTCATGCCGCCCGGTTTGCTGGAACAGCGCTGGTCAACCAGGGTGAACACCGAGCAACCCGCGCGCGCCTCACAAACCCGGTGAACGAAGCGGAAGTGTCTTGTAAACGCTATGTATCACCGCACACACGAGTGGGCAATCAAGACCCAGTAGCATCACTCGCGCCCTGAAAAATCTCCTCCGATCACTAGGTTGGATGCGTGAGCGCACAGGATTTGTCACTCGAACTGCGCCGTGCCCTGTCGGCCATCGCCCGCGTGCCACGGTTGCTGGTCGCTTCGGACTACGACGGGACCATCGCGCCCATCGTCTCCGACCCGGCCAAGGCCTATCCCCATCGAGAATCGGTGAACGCCTTACGCGCTCTCGCCGGTCTCAGCGGCACCACGGCTGCCGTCATCTCCGGCCGGGCGCTGCGAGATCTCGCGGCGTTGTCCCGGCTGCCCGTCGAAGTACAGCTGATCGGTAGTCACGGTTCGGAATTCGATGTCGGCTTCGTGCACGCCATCGACAACGACGCGAAACAGCTACTGCAAGAGGTCACTTCGACCCTGACGCAGATCGCTCAGGACAACCCGGGCGCTTCGGTGGAGATCAAACCCGCCAGCGTGGCCCTGCACGTCCGCAACGCCAGTCCCGAAATCGGCCGTCGTGCACTGGTTCAGGTGCGTCAGGGCCCGGCCAGCTGGGTCGGCGTGCAGACCACCGAAGGCAAGGAAGTCATCGAGCTCGCGGTCGTCGAGACCGACAAGGGCGCGGCCCTCGACATCGTCCGGCACCAGCAGGGCGCCTCGGCGGCCCTGTTCATCGGCGACGACGTCACCGACGAGAAGGCGTTCAAACGCCTCTCCGGACCCGACGTCGGCATCAAGGTCGGTGACGGTGAGTCACTCGCGAAATACCATGTGCCCAGCACCGAGGAGGTGTCGAAGGCGCTGGCGTTCCTACTCGAGGAGCGCCGCACATGGTTGGCAGGTGCCTCGGCCCCTCGAATCGAACGGCTGACCATGCTGGCCAGCCCGCGCTCGAAAGCCCTTGTCACACCGGACGGCACCGTCACCTGGCTGTGCCACCCCGAACCCGACTCCGCCGCCGTCTTCGCCCACCTGCTGGGCGGACCGGGCGCGGGGCACTTCACCATTCAGCCCGAGCGCGCCGGCCTGCCGCTGTCGCAGCGGTACGTCGACGGCACCATGACCGTCGAAACCCGTTGGTCCAGTTTGCAGGTCGTCGACTACCTGCCGCACGACGTGGTCCCCGAACGCACCGACCTCACCCGCGTCATCACCGGTGATGCCAAGGCGGTCATCACCTTCGCGCCCCGCCCCGAGTTCGGGCAGGTGCCGGTGCGGCTGGTGCACGCCACCGGCGGGCTCAAGCTGGAGGGCACCAACGATCCGGTGGTGCTCCGCTCCCCCGGCGTGGAGTGGGAGATCATCGACGAGGGCAACCACCACACCGCCCGCGCCGTCGTGGACCCCTCCCAGGGCCCGATCGTGCTCGAGCTGCGCTGCGGCACTTCCGATCTCGCGCCCGCCATGCGGCCCGAGTCGGACCGCCGCCGCGAGGCCGAAGGCTACTGGGCGGAATGGGTCGGCACCCTCGAATTGCCGCCGCTCAAGCCGGATCTCATGAAGCGCTCCGCGCTGACCCTGCGCGGGCTGGTGCACGCGCCGTCCGGATCCATCCTGGCCGCGGCCACCACCTCGCTGCCCGAGGACATCGGCGGTGTGCGCAACTGGGACTACCGCTACTGCTGGCTGCGCGACGCGTCGCTCACCGCGTCCGCGCTGGTCTCCCTGGGCTCCATCGGCGAAGCCGAGGAACTGCTGGCCTGGGTGCACCGGGTGCTGGAGACGCTGCCCGGACCCGAGCGGCTGCACCCGCTGTACACCCTCTACGGCGAGACCCTGCCGCCCGAGGCCGTCATCGACCAGCTGCCCGGCTACGCCGGCTCGCGGCCGGTCCGCGTCGGCAACGCGGCGAACATGCAGGTGCAGCTGGACGTGTTCGGGCCCATCGTGGACCTCATCTCGCAGCTCGCGCACACGCGGGAACGCAAGGGGTTCAACGATCCCGCCAAGGCACTGCCCGACGCGGACTGGGAGTTGGTGCACGCCATGGTGTCCGCGGTGCAGCGGCGCTGGCGCGAGGCCGACCACGGCATCTGGGAGATCCGCGGCAATCCGCGCCACCACGTGTACTCCAAGGTCATGGGCTGGCTCACCGTGGACCGCGCGCTCACCCTGGCCAAGCAGTTCGGCCGGCCCGCCGACCCGGAGTGGGCGCCGCTGCGCGACACCATCGCCGACGAGGTCAAGACCGAGGGCTGGAACGACGAAGTCCAGTCCTACACAGCGGCTTACGACGGCACCGACCTGGACGCCGCCACCCTGCACATCGGGCTCAGCGGGCTGATCGAGCCGTCGGATCCCCGGTTCGCGGCGACCGTGGTCGCCACCGAGGCCGAGCTGCGCAGCGGATCGACCGTGTACCGGTACCACCATGACGACGGGCTGCCCGGCGGCGAGGGCGGGTTCCACCTGTGCGCCGCCTGGCTGGTCGAGGCGTATCTGCTGATCGGCAAGCGGGAGGACGCGGAGGCGTTGTTCGCGCAGCTGGTGGACGTGGCCGGACCGACCGGTCTGCTGTCCGAGGAGTACGACCCGGTCGCCGAACGCTCGCTGGGCAACCACCCGCAGGCGTACAGCCACCTCGGCCTGCTCCGCTGCGCCCAGCTGCTGAGCCAGCCGGTAGCCGCCTTCACCTAGAGATTCACGACCCCGACCTGGGGATTCGATAGTTCTGAAAGACCCGGAGAGCAAATCGCTCTCCGGGTCTTTCGTGTCGCGGGCCACATCTCCGGATCGGGGCTAGGGACCCGCCGCTCCCGTGCGCTACATTCAAATGGCAATCGTTTTCGTTATTGATAAGCCGTAGTGCCAGGAGTACCCCCGCGTGACCAAAAGCTTCGCCCGAGGATTCGCCGTGTTCACCGCAGGACTCGCGACCGTCGCCACCCTGACCGCCTGCGGCAGCACCAAGAACTCCGACGCACTCACCGTCGTCGCCTCCACCAACGTCTGGGGCGATATCACCAAGGCCGTGGCCGGACCCGACATCGAGGTCGACTCGATCATCAGCGATCCGAGCGTCGACCCGCACTCGTTCGAGCTCTCCCCCGCCGACGCCGCCAAGATCACCGACGCCAAGCTGGTCGTCTACAACGGCGGCCACTACGACGAATTCATCGACAAGGCCGTCGCGGGCCGCAACACCAAGACGGTCAACGCCTTCGACATCGCCGCCGAGAGCGGGCACGCCCACGAGAACGCCTCGGCCGCACCGACTTCCGCCAAGACCGAAGCCGCCGCGCACGACCACGAGGCCAACGAGCACGTCTGGTACGACGTCCACCAGGTCGGCCACATCGCCGAGCACATCGCCGACGCCCTCGGCGAGATCGACCCCGCCCACAAGCAGGCCTACACCGACCGCGCCGCCGCCTTCGCCGCGAAACTGGCCCCCGTCGAGGCCGTCACCGCCTCGATCGCCGCCGCGCACCCGAACCAGCCGGTGCTGCAGACCGAGCCGATCGCCGCCTACCTGCTCACCGCCGCCAAGGCCGACGACAAGACCCCGCACGCCTTCCAGGAAGCCATCGAACAGGGCACCGACCCGACCCCGCAGGACGTGGCGACCGTCCGAGACCTGCTGAACGCCAAGCAGGTTCGCGCCCTCGTCTACAACATCCAGACCGAGGACAAGCTCACCAAGGACCTCCGCGCCGCCGCCGACAAGGCCGGCGTCACCGTCGTCGAGGTCACCGAAACCCTGCCCCAGGGCAAGGACTACGTCACCTGGATGACCGAGAACGCGCAATCCCTCGCCAAGGCCCTGGCCTGACCTCCACACCCGGGAGCACCACCATGTCCGCCACGCCCGACGCCCCGGCCACCTCCGGCGTCACCACGCCGAAACCCGGCTGCGCGCTCACCGGTGCGCGCCCACGCACCCCGTCCGGCCGCGCAACCCGCACCGACAACGCCGCCACCGTGAGCCTCGACGCGGCGACAATCGGTGCGGCACAGACGAACACGGAGACCATCGCGGAAACGCCGGCGGTGCGACTATCGGGTGCACGGTTGTCGTTCGGGGATCGGACCCTGTGGGAGGGGCTGGATCTCGAGGCCGCGGCCGGGGAGTTCATCGCGGTGCTGGGTCCCAACGGGTCCGGGAAGACCTCGATGCTGCGGATGCTGCTGGGACAGGTGGCATTGAGCGCGGGGACCGCCGAAGTGGCGGGATCGCCCGCGCGGCTGGGTAATCCGGCCATCGGGTACGTGCCGCAGCAGAAGACCATCGAGGGCGGGGCGCAGCTGCGGGGCGTCGATCTGGTGGGGCTCGGGGTGGACGGGCATCGCTGGGGAATCGGATTCCGGGGCCGCAAGGAGCGGAAACGTAAAGTCGCGGAAGCCATCTCGGCCGTCGGTGCCGAGAAGTTCGCCTATGCGCCGCTGGACGCGCTGTCCGGCGGTGAACAGCAGCGGCTGCGGGTCGCGCAGGCGCTGGCGGGAGACCCCCGGGTGCTGCTGTGCGACGAACCGCTGCTGTCCCTGGATCTGGCGAATCAGCGGCTGGTGTCCGAACTGATCGACCGGCGGCGCCGCACCCACGACACCGCCGTGCTGTTCGTGACCCACGAGATCAATCCCATTCTGCCGCTGGTCGATCGGGTGCTGTACCTGGTCGACGGACAGTTCCGGATCGGCACGCCCGACGAGGTGATGACCTCCGAGACCCTGTCCGAGCTGTACGGCACCGAGGTGGACGTGCTGCGGGTGCGGGGACGCCTGGTCGTCGTCGGCACCGGCGACGCCATGGACGCGCTCGGCGAATCCGGCGCGGCCCACTGCCACGGCAGCACCGGCAAGAACCACGGCGAGCGGGAGGCGCGGGCCTGATGGAGAAGCTGTCCAAGCTGTTCTCGCAGCTGTTCGACCTGTCGACGACCGCGCACCTGATGTCCTACGACTTCGTGCAGCAGGCGGTCATCGCCGCCGCGCTGCTCGGCCTGCTGGCCGGGGCCATCGGCCCGCTCATCATCAGCCGCCAGATGTCGTTCGCCGTGCACGGCACCAGTGAGCTGTCACTGACCGGCGCGGCCGCCGCCCTGCTGGCCGGTATCGGCGTCGGCACCGGCGCGATCATCGGTTCGGTGGTGGCGGCCGTGCTGTTCGGCGTGCTCGGTTCCCGTGCCCGCGAACGCGATTCGGTGATCGCGGTGGTGCTGTCCTTCGGCCTCGGGCTTTCGGTGCTGTTCCTGTGGCTCGGCCCGGAACGCGCGGGCTCCAAATTCTCGCTGCTCACCGGCCAGGTGGTGAGCGTCGGCAACTCCGGCCTCGGCCTGCTGGCCACCTGCACCGCGGCGGTGCTGGTGGTGCTGGCCGCCGTCTACCGACCGCTGCTGTTCGCCAGCTCCGACCCGGAAGTGGCGGTGGCGCGCGGGGTTCCGGTGCGAGCCCTGTCGATCGTGTTCGCGGTACTGCTCGGCGTGACGGCCGCCTTCGGCGTGCAGATCGTGGGCGCGCTACTGGTGCTGTCGCTGCTCATCACCCCCGCCGCCGCGGCCGCCCAGCTCACCGCGAGCCCGGCCCGGGTGGCGGTGCTGTCGATCGTGTTCGCCGAGATCGCCGCGGTCGGCGGCATTCTGCTGTCGCTGGCCCCCGGCGTCCCGATCTCGACCTTCGTCACCACCATCTCGTTCACGATCTATCTGATCTGCCGGGTGGTGGGCTCCCGCACCCGCAATCGCCGCAGAGTCCTGGTCGCCGCCTGAGTCTTTCGCGGTCGATCCCGCGAAACCGGTTGCGACACCACGATCTACCGCATGAGGGGCGGCAGATCGTCCTCGCACGCCCCCGCCCGGACCGTCACCCTCGGCCCGAGCGGGGGCGTTCCAGGTTCAGCTGCCCTCACCGGCCAGCGCGAACAAGCCGTCGGGCGTCTGCTCGATGAGGCCGTCGACCAGCAGCGAATCCAGCGCGCGATCCCGCTGCCCCGGATCGCGAGTCCAGGCCAGGTCCAAGCGAACCCGCTCCACCGGCCCCGACGAACCCCGCAGCACATCCAGCAGCCGGCCCCGCGCCTGACGATCGGTGCCCTCGTACTTCTGCACCTTGCGCACCACCTCGGAAGCCGGACGGCCCGCCGACACCCACGCGCACGCCGGCAGCGGGCAACGCTCGCAGTCCGGCGTGCGGGCGGTGCAGACCAGCGCACCCAACTCCATCAGGGCGGCCGACATCACCGCGGCCCGATCGACCCGCGCCGGCAGCAACTCCTCGGTCTCGGCCAGATCCCGGGCGGCCGGATTCCCGGCCTCGGCGCGACCGTGCACCGCCCGCGCCACTACCCGCCGAACATTGGTGTCCACCACCGGAACCCGCTGCCCATACGCGAAACAGGCGACGGCGCGGGCGGTGTACGCCCCGATACCGGGCAGACCCAGCAACACGTCCACATCGGCGGGCACCTCGTCGCCGTGCTCGGCGGCCAGCACCTGCGCACACTCGTGCAGCCGCAGCGCCCGCCGCGGATAGCCGAGCTTGCCCCACGCCCGCAGCACCTCACCCTGCGGTGCGGCCGCCATCGCGGAGGGCACCGGCCAGCGCGCCACCCACTCCCGCCAGATCGGCTCCACCCGCACCACCGGGGTCTGCTGCAGCATGATCTCGCTCATCAGAATCTGCCAAGCGGTAACCCCGGGCCGCCGCCACGGCAGATCCCGCGCGGTATCGCGATACCAGTCGATGAGCGCGTCCGTATCCATTTGCCCTCCGCTTCGCTCCGGGCGGGTTCGCGGCCCTGCAAGCTCGGTCTTCCCTCCTCCGCTCCTCCGCTTCGCTCCCCCGCTCCGTCAGTCCAGACCGAGCCGGGCCGCGAACCGAGGGCGGGACATTGGAAGACTCCGCGTACCGCCACGGGCGATGGTATCCATGTGCGGTGAGCCGGGGTCCGCCACCCGGCGTGCGTTCGAGCGCCACCCCGGCGCGTCGAGCGGCTCACCGAGCTCGCGGCGGCGTGGCCAGCGCGTCTTTGCCGGACCGTAACGCCGCGGACTCGCCGGTAACCGTGAGGCCATGGAAAATAGGATCTATGCCGCATAACAATCCGATCAGTGCGTGGAAAGCCCTGCGTGAAGGCAACGAGCGCTTCGTGAACGGCACGTTGCAGCACCCAAGCCAGGGGGCGATCGATCGGACCAAACTGCTTGCCGGGCAGCAGCCCGGGGCGGTGTTGTTCGGCTGCGGCGACTCCCGGGTCGCCGCCGAGATCATCTTCGATCAGGGTCTCGGCGACATGTTCGTGGTCCGCACCGCCGGGCACGTCATCGACTCCTCGGTCCTGGGCTCCATCGAATACGGCGTGCACGTCCTCAACGTGCCGCTCATCGTGGTGCTCGGGCACGACAGCTGCGGCGCGGTCCGCGCCACCATCGACGCCCTCGACCACGGCAATGTCCCCGGCGGATTCATCCGCTCGGTCGTCGAGCGGGTCACCCCGTCCATCCTGATCGGCCGCCGCGAAGGCCTGGAATCGGTCGACGACCTCGAGGCCCGCCACGTCGAGGAGACCGCCCGCCTGCTCATGCAGCGGTCGATGATCATCTCCCAGCGGGTGGCCACCGGCGAATGCGCCATCGCCTGCGTCACCTACAACCTCGGCGACGGCGAGATCAAACTGCGACGGGTCATCGGCAACATCGGTGAAGTGGTCTGATACCACCCCGATGCTCTGATACCAGCGCAGCGCCTCCGGCGGCGCCGGAATTTACCGGCCCCGGAGGCGCTTTCGCGACCGACACGCCGAGACCCTGCTCGGGATGATCCGGACGGTGCCCTTACCGTTGTCAGCGTGCTGGAACCGAACGGACCACTTCCACCAGAAATCTACTGGCGCCGTCGCGCGGTCGCGATCGGCGCGATGGTGCTCGGACTCGCCCTGGTGCTCTGGGTGGGCTTCGCGTTGCTGAAGGGCAGCGGCGACCACAAGTCCGACACCAAGGCCGCCGCCACCTCCAGCGCCGGAGCCAGTGGCAAGCCCTCGAGCAGCGCCTCGAGCACCCCGGACCCGAGCTCGGCCAAGCCTTCCGGCGCCACCTCGGGCGCGGCCGCCCCCGCCGCCCAGGCCCAGTGCCCCGACCAGTCACTGGCCGTGAAGGTCACCGTCGGGCAGGCCACCTACAAGTCCGGCGAGCAGCCGCAGTTCGGCATCGTCATCACCAACATCTCCAGCGGCGTCTGCGGACGCGCACATGGGTTCGGGCTTGCAGCTGGTCCAGGTGCAGTCCCTCGACGGCCAGCGCAAGCTGTGGTCCAGCACCGACTGCTACCCGGACGGCACCCCCGACATACGCACCCTGGCCCCCGGCCAGCAGGCCGCGTTCACCGTCACCTGGTCCGGGGCCAGCTCCCAGCCCGGCTGCGCGGGCGAGCGCCTGCCCGTTCCGGCGGGCCCCTACACCGTTGTGGCCCAACTCGGTTCGGTCCGCAGTCAGCCCGAACCGTTCAATATCGCCTGAGCATCCAGCACCCGCCCCGAAGGCCGGATCCGATCGGATCCGGCCTTCGGCGTTTTCGGCGAATTCCGATATCGGCCGGACGCGAATTCCTACTCGCGATCGGAATTCGCGTCCGGCCGCTATTCGATTTCGGCTCTCACTCGGCCATTTCGATGGGTTCCTGATCGCGCCTGCGCCGGCGCAGTCCGGTAACCGCAAGCGCCGCACGGATATCGGCCACCTCGCGCAAAGTCATGGTGCGGCCGGTGCGGTCCACGCCGGGCGGCACCAGCGCCTCGGTGAAGCCCAGCCGCTCCGCCTCCGCCAGCCGCCGGGTCAGGCCGGTCACCTGACGCACCTCGCCCGCCAGGCCGACCTCGCCCAGCACCACCATGCCGGTCGGCAGCGCCAGGTCCTGGCTGGCGCTCGCGATGGCAAGCGCGACAGCCAGATCCGCCGCGGGCTCCGTGAGCCGCATACCGCCCACGGTGGCCGCGTAGACGTCCTGCTTGCCCACATACACACCCCCGCGGCTCTGCAGGACCGCCAGGACCATGGAAACGCGGTTGTAGTCCAGCCCGCTCACCGCACGCCGCGGCGCGGGCGCCTGGGTGTCCACGGTCAGGCCCTGCACCTCCCCCAGCATGGGCCGCTTGCCGTCCATCGCCACCGTCACCGCGGTACCGGACACCGACTCGGTCCGATGGTGCAGGAACAGCCCCGAAGGGTCGTCCACGCAACGGATTCCCGCCTCCACCATCTCGAAGCAGCCGACCTCGTCGGTGCTGCCGAAACGATTCTTGATGCCGCGCACCATGCGCAACGAGGAGTGCTTGTCGCCCTCGAACTGCAGCACCACGTCCACCAGGTGCTCGAGCGTGCGCGGACCGGCCACCGCGCCGTCCTTGGTGACATGGCCGACCAGCAGCACCGCGATCCCGCTCGCCTTGGCCAGCGAGGTCAGCGCCGACGTCACCGACTTCACCTGGGTGACACCGCCGATCACGCCGTCGGCGTCGGCGGCCAGCATGGTCTGCACCGAGTCCACCACCAGCAGCGTGGGTTTCACCTGCTCCACATGCCCGAGAATGGTCGCCAGATCGGATTCCGCGGCCAGGTACACCTTGTCGTGCACCGCGCCCGTCCGGTCCGCCCGCAGCCGCACCTGTCCCGCCGACTCCTCCGCGGTCACGTACAGCGCGATCTCGCCCCGCGCCCGCGCCCACCGGTGCGCCACCTCGAGCAGCAGCGTCGACTTGCCGACCCCCGGCTCCCCCGACAACAGCACCACCGACCCGGGAATGATCCCGCCGCCCAGCACCCGATCCAGCTCCGACACCCCCGTCGACCGGGACTGCGTCGTCTTGGAGTCGATGCTCGAGATCGGGCTCGCCGCGGTGCTCGGCAGCATCGCCCGCCGCCCCACCGCCACCGCGGCCGAGGACGCCGCCACCTCTTCCACACTGCCCCAGGCGCCGCAATCCGGGCAGCGCCCAACCCATTTGGCGACCTCGCACGTGCACTCCGAGCATCGGTACACCGATTTCACCTTGGCCACGCGGGCAGCCTAATCAGCCGGGGTGACAAAACGACGGTGCCCGCCCCGGGAGTTCCGGGACGGGCACCGTCGGAGGATCAGCGCGAGCTCAGTGCTCGCCGCCCTTGTGCTCCGCCTTCGCGGGCTCCTGGCGCGGGTTGTTCGGGCCCGCGTCGACCGGAGTGGTGACGACGACGGTGCCGCCCTCCTTGAAGTTGAAGGTCAGCGGGTAGGTCAGGCCCGGGTTGACGTCCTTGGTGAGGCCGGTGACCTCGATCAGGACGGGCTTGGCGTTCGGGTCCGCGACCTTGTCGGAGGCGGGCTGGCCGGCGTTCTGCTCATGCACGGCGGCCGCGGTGGCCGAGTCCTTGGCGGTCGGCTTGTCGGCGACGACGGCGGAGGACGGCTTGATCTCGATCTTCTCGGCGAGCTTGACCTGGCCCAGGTCGGTGCTGATGCTGACCAGCTCGTCGGTCTTGCTGTCGCTCATGTTGACGGCGGTGAAGGCCAGCACGGCCTTGCCACCCTTGGTGTTGTTGAATTCCTCGCCCTGCGGCAGCAGGAAGCGGACGTCGCGCAGCGCGATGGTCCCGACATTGGCGCTGTTGCCGTTCACGGCCGCGACCTGGGTGGCGGTCTGCGAGACCTGACCGGCGCCGCAACCCGACAGCGCGAGCACCGCACCCGCAGCGAGTGCAGCAACTGTCACGGCACGCCGCCGCGATTTCGACGCAGTGGTGGCTTTCAGGGCAGTCACGGGGTCCTCCATGTCGACCGGGCTCACTCCACTATGGAGAGTAGTAGTCAAAGAGAGTAGTGCGTCGCTTCCCCCGTGCTACACGCGGGCGGTGTCGTGTGCGCGTGGCGAGAGACACTGAGCGATCGAGTGGGATGTGTCAGGGGACCTGACAGAGATTCCGAGACGAGTTCTCCAGAGAAGCAATGCCGTTTATGCGAGGGTGCCCGGTCGCGCATGCGACATACGCACTCGCATATGCGCGCGAACAGCGCGATGCGCTATCCCCTTATGCCACAACGGGATGCACACGATTCGTCATCTGTCAACCCCCGCCGCCGCTCCGTTGTGGCCCTGACCTGCGCCGTTGATCGCGCCGTTACCGAGTCGCATGTTAAACTGTGAACATCGAAAGGGGCACGGGACACATGATTTTTAAGGTCGGAGACACCGTCGTTTACCCCCACCACGGAGCGGCGCTGATCGAAGCTATCGAAACCCGCACCATCAAGGGTGTACAAAAGGATATCTGGTCCTGAAGGTCGCGCAGGGCGACCTGACCGTTCGGGTTCCCGCAGAGAATGCGGAGTACGTCGGCGTCCGCGACGTCGTCGGCCAGGAGGGCTTGGACAAGGTTTTCCAGGTCCTGCGGGCTCCGCACACCGAAGAGCCGACCAACTGGTCCCGCCGCTACAAGGCCAACCTCGAGAAGCTCGCCTCTGGCGATGTGAACAAGGTGGCCGAGGTCGTTCGCGACCTGTGGCGTCGTGAGCAGGACCGCGGCCTGTCCGCCGGAGAGAAGCGGATGCTGGCCAAGGCCCGTCAGATTCTCGTCGGTGAGCTCGCGCTCGCGGAAGGCACCGACGACGTCAAGGCGGAGACCCTGCTCGACGAGGTTCTCGCAGCGGCTTCCTGACCGTGAAAACAACACCCGGCGACGGCCCTCGTGTCGTCGCCCTGGTTCCTGCCGCCGGCATGGGCGTGCGTCTCGGTGAGAACAAGCCGAAGGCCTTCGTCCACGTCGGCGGCAGTCCCATGCTCACTCTCGCGGTCCAGGGGCTGATCGATTCCGGGTCGGTCGACGACGTTGTGGTTATGGTGCCCGCCGAACTCGTCGCCGAAACCCAGGCCCTGCTCCCGGTCTCGACCGTCCCCGTGCACGTGGTCGCCGGCGGCGCCGAGCGGACCGATTCGGTGCGGGCCGGCCTCGCGGCCGCCCCCGACGCCACCCTGGTGCTGGTGCACGACGCCGCCCGGGCCCTGACTCCCCCCGCCCTGATCGCCCGCGTCGTGGACGCGCTGCGCGCGGGCGCGCGGGCCGTGGTGCCCGCCCTGCCGGTGGCCGACACCATCAAATCCGTGGACGACACCGGCGCGGTGACCGGTACGCCGGACCGTTCCGGGCTGCGCGCCATCCAAACTCCGCAGGGCTTCGACGCCGAGCTGCTGCGCGCCGCCTACGCTGTCGGTACACAGGCGACCGATGACGCGGGGTTGGTGGAGATGCTGGGGACGACCGTTCACACGGTGCTCGGCGACGCCCTGGCCTTCAAGATCACCTCACCGTTGGACCTGGTGCTGGCCAATACCCTGGCCGCCCGGCGTGATACCCCCGACACCGCAGGCGGGCTGGACACGACACGCGCGGGGGTGACCGCCTCGTGATCGATCCGATGATGCTGCGCACCGGTATCGGCAGCGACGTCCACCCCATCGAACCCGGCCGCCCCTGCTGGATGGCGGGTCTGCTGTTCGAGGGCGACAGCGGCTGCGAGGGTCACTCCGACGGCGATGTCGCCGCGCACGCGCTGTGCGACGCCCTGCTCTCGGCCGCCGGACTCGGCGATGTGGGCGCGGTCTTCGGCACCGGCCGGCCCGAATGGCACGGCGTGTCGGGCGCGGCCATGCTGAAAGAAGTCCGGCGACTGCTCGACGAGGCCGGATTCTCGATTGTCAATGCGGCTGTACAGGTCATCGGAAATCGGCCCAAGATCGGTCCCCGGCGGACCGAGGCGCAACAGGTGCTGGGTGAGATTCTGGGTGCGCCGATCTCGGTGTCGGGCACCACGACCGACGGTTTGGGCCTCACCGGCCGCGGCGAGGGCGTGGCGGCGGTCGCCACCGCCCTGCTGTGTTGCCGCGCCTGACGCACCCGTAATCCGCCCACTTCCCAACAGCTAGGATGCTCTGTCGTGACTCTGCGCCTTTTCGACACCGAGACGCGGACCCTGCGTGACTTCACGCCGCTGGTCCCTGGCAAAGCCTCGGTGTACCTGTGCGGCGCGACCGTTCAGGGCGAACCCCACATCGGCCACGTGCGCAGCGGCGTCGCCTTCGACGTGCTGCGACGGTGGCTGGGCGCCAACGGTTTCGACGTCGCGTTCATTCGCAATGTCACCGATATCGACGACAAGATTCTGAACAAGGCCGCCGAACACGGCCGCCCCTGGTGGGAGTGGGCCGCCACGCACGAGCGCGCCTTCGACCGCGCCTACGAGACGCTCGGCGTGCTGCCGCCGTCCGGGGAGCCGCGCGCCACCGGGCACATCACCCAGATGGTCGGCATGATGGAACGACTCATCGAGCGCGGCCACGCCTACGCCTCCGCGGGTAATGTCTATTTCGATGTGCTGAGCTTCCCGGATTACGGAAAGCTGTCGGGCACAAGCTCGATGACGTGCACCAGGGTGAGAGCGCCGGCCAGGGCAAGAAGGATCCGCGCGATTTCACGCTGTGGAAGGCCGCCAAACCCGGTGAGCCGAGCTGGCCTTCGCCGTGGGGTCCCGGCCGTCCCGGCTGGCATTTGGAATGCTCCGCCATGGCCGAGTTCTATCTCGGCGCGGAATTCGATATTCACTGCGGTGGAATGGATCTGGTTTTCCCGCACCACGAAAACGAGATCGCCCAATCACGCGCCGCCGGAGACGGATTCGCCCGCTACTGGCTGCACAACGGCTGGGTGACCTTGGGCGGCGAGAAGATGGCCAAGTCGCTGGGCAATGTGCTCTCGGTTACCAATGTGATCGAACGGGTCGGGGTGCGCGCGGTCGAATTGCGCTACTACCTGGGCAGCGTAAGCTACCGGTCCCAGATCGAATATTCCGATCAGGCGCTCACCGAGGCCGCGACCAGCTACCAGCGCATCGAGGCGTTCGTGCTGCGGGTGCTGGAGCGGGCCGGCGACGTGCCGGTCGGCAGCTGGACCCCCGGCTTCGCCGACGCGCTGAACGACGACCTCGGAGTGCCCAAGGCGCTGGCCGAGATTCACAGCGTGGTCAACGAGGGCAACAAGGCCTTCGACGCCGGTGACCTCACGGGCGCGCGCATGCTCGCCGGTCAGGTCCGGGCCATGCTCGGCATTCTCGGCGTCGATCCGCTCGACGCGCACTGGGCCGCACCCACCGACAATTCCGCCGCCATCGCCGCCCTCGACGTGCTCATCGGCGCGGAATTGCAGCGGCGGCAGCAGGCGCGCGCCGACAAGGACTGGGCCACCGCCGACGCGGTCCGCGACCGGCTGCAGGCCGCCGGGGTCGAGGTCACCGATACGGCGCAGGGCGCCGAGTGGGCCTTGGCCAAGGACAAGAAGTAGCGGTCCGCCACGGCGGAACGCACTCGATCGGCACTGCGCGGGAGAGCCCGCGCAGTGTGGCGGAGCGCACCGAATTCGGGGTGGCGGTCCAGCGTAGGGCACAATTCTTAGCGTCCCTCCGGCTATGCCCACGCCCCGCGACCAGAAGTGCCGCGCGGCCGGTGGCCGATCCGGAGGCGCTGCGTACGGCGCAGCGCGAAGTTTGACATGGGCGCAGCCCCACGCTGCGCCGACCGGAGGCAGGTTTCCCGCATGATCGACCGTGAGCGGGTTCGTCCCGCGCCCGGCTCGATGCGGGTTACCGCGTGATACGGAAGGCGAAGTGATGGCAGGCAATTCCCAGCGACGCGGGGCGACGCGAAAGACCGGCAGCAAGAAGGGGCAGACCGTCGGTTCCGGCGGTCAGCGCCGCCGCGGACTCGAAGGCAAGGGCGCGACCCCCAAGGCCGAGGACCGCGTCTACCACGCCGCCGCCAAGCGGGCCAAAGCGAAGGCCAAGGCCGAGGCGTCGGCCGCCACCGTCCGCTCGCGCAATGCCGCCCGGCCCATCGCGGGCCGCAAGGACAACGAGGGCCCCGAGCTGGTGCTCGGCCGCAACCCGGTGGTGGAGTGCCTGCGCGCCGGTGTGCCCGCCACCGCCCTGTACGTCGCCAACGGCACCGAGAACGACGACCGGCTCTCCGAGGCGGTGAAGACGGCCGCCGAGATCGGGATCTCGATCCTGGAGGTGCCGCGCACCGACCTGGACAAGATGAGCCACAACGGCATGCACCAGGGCCTGGCGCTGCAGGTGCCGCCCTACAAGTACGCGCACCCCGACGACCTGGTCGACCGGGTGCACAACTCGGGCGAGCCGGCGCTGCTGGTGGCCCTGGACAACATCACCGATCCCCGCAACCTGGGCGCGGTCATCCGTTCGGTGGCGGCCTTCGGCGGGCAGGGCGTGCTGATCCCGCAGCGGCGCAGCGCCAGCGTCACCGCGGTGGCGTGGCGCACCAGTGCCGGTGCGGCGGCGCGGCTTCCGGTCGCGCGAGCCACGAATCTGACTCGCACGCTGAAGGATTGGGCGAACAAGGGTTATCAGATCGTCGGGCTCGACGCGGGCGGCGACACCACCCTCGACGAATTCGACGGCAGCGCACCGACGGTCATCGTGGTCGGCTCCGAGGGCAAGGGACTGTCGCGACTGGTGCGCGAGACCTGCGACTCGATTCTGAGCATCCCGATGGCGGGTCCGGTGGAGTCGCTCAACGCCTCGGTGGCGGCGGGCGTGGTGCTGGCCGACGTCGCGCGGCAGCGGCGCCTCTGAATCGAGCTGTACCCCGAATCGAGCGGAGCCGCTTCCGAATCGGTCGCTCGACCATCACGAATCGGGGTCCGGTTCGGCCTCGATGACCAAGTGGCCCAAGCGAACACCGCGCGTCCCCCTGCCGCGCGGTGGCATCCGCCGTAAACTCGGGCGGTGGTCTTCGATCAGCCGCCCCTCGGGTCCCCCGTCGAGCACGAGCACGCTACCGCCGTCCTGCTACTGGGCGCGCTCAGCGTGTTCTGTTGCGGCGCGCTGGGACCGATCGCGTGGGCCCTCGGCCGCCGCGCGCTCAACGACATCGAGGCGGGCGAGGGCCGCTTCGGTGGCCGGGTACAGGTCGTGGTCGGCTACGTCCTCGGCGTCATCGGAACCTGCCTGATGGTGGTCTTCGGCGGCATCTTCCTGATGATGGCGCTCAGCGGGCGGGCATAGGCGACTCCCAGGGGTCCGCGCCGAACCGCCGCGAAAGAAGCCTGCGTCAGTCCAGACCGGGTCGCTCTTTGCCGCCCGTGATGCCATCCCAGGCGGGCCATTCGCCGCTGACGCTGCCCGACCACTTGGGCGGGCGACGATCCTTCAGGGCCGCCACACCTTCGCCGCCGTCGGCGCTCTTGGCGACGTAGTCGTTGAGCTCGGTTTCCAAGCGGCCCACGGTGTCCGGGTCCATGGTCGGGGCTTCCCAGAGCAGGCGCTTGGACAGGGCCACCGGGAGCGGGGCCGAGCCGTGGGCGATGTCGTGGGCCACCTCGAGCGCGGTGGGCAGCACCTCGGCGGCGTGCAGGCAGGAATTGGCGATGCCGAGCGAGTACGCCTCGTCGCCGTCGAAGGTGCGGCCGGTGAGCAGCAGGTCGGCGGCGCGGGCGCTGCCGATCAGGCGGGGCAGCGTCCAGTGCGCGAAACCGTCGGCCAGCGCACCGCGGCGGACCTGATTGAGGGCGTACACCGCGTCGCGGGCGACATAGCGCAGATCGCACTGCAGCGCGATCTCCAGGCCGATACCGACGGCATGCCCGTTCACGGCGGCGATGACCGGTTTTCGGATGCGGAACGGCGCCGGGTCGATGAGCCCGTTGACCTCGCCGACCTTGAGCGACAGGTCCGCGCCCGCGCAGAACGCGGGCGGGGTGCCGGTGATGACGACCGCGCCGATGGCGTCGTCATTGTCGCAGCGGCGCAAAGACGCACCGATCTCCGACGCCATGGCCGGAGTCAGTGCGTTCTGCTGGGCCGGCCGGTTGAGCGTCAGTACCGCAACGCCCCCGGAGACGTCCACAAGCAATTCCGAACTCATGGGCTGAATATTAGGCCCTGCGCTGCGCTGCGGTCGGCTTCACCGTCAGCCGCGCAGGATCTGGCGGCCGATGGCGTACTTGTGGACCTCGGTGGGGCCGTCGTAGAGGCGGAAGGCGCGCATGTCGCGGAAGATCATCTCGACCACGGTCTCGTCGGAGATGCCGATGCCGCCGAGGACCTGGACGCAGCGATCGGTGACCTTGAACAGTTCCTCGGAGACGTAGGACTTGGCGACGGAGGATTCGTGGCGGGCCTTGTGGCCCTGATCCATCAGCCAGCAGGCGTGCCAGATGGTGAGCCGGCACTGGTGCAGCGCGATCTCATTGTCCGCCAGCATGAACGACACGCCCTGGTGCTCGCCGATCGGTTTGCCGAAGGCGGTGCGGGTCTTGGCGTAGTCGACGGCGATGGCCTGCGCCCGCTCGGCCGCGCCCAGCCAGCGCATGCAGTGGGTCAGGCGGGCGGGCGCCAGCCGCAGCTGGGCGTAGCGCAGCGCCTGACCGGTCTCGCCGAGCACGGATTCCCTGGGCAGCACCAGGTTTTCGAAGTTCACCACCGCGTGGCCGCCGACATAGTTGCGGTCCATGGTGTTCATGACGCGCTCGATGACGATGCCGTCGGTGTCGCCCTCACAGAGGAACAGGGTGGGGCCCTCGGGCAGGTGCGGGTTGGCGGCCAAGCGCGCCATGATGATCCAGGTCTTGGCGCCGTCCGCGCCGGTTATCAGCCATTTGCGGCCGTTGATGGTGAAGTTCTCGCCGTCGAAGACGGCTTCGGTGGTCAGCTGGTTGGGGTCGGAGCCGGCGCCGCCCGGCTCGGTCATGGCGAACACCGAACGCTGGTGGCCGTCGATCACCGGCTGCAGGAAGCGTTGCGTCTGTTCCGGATTCGCGATCTTGGAGAGTAGGAACATATTGCCCTCGTCGGGGGCGGCGCAGTTCATGGCGACCGGGCCGAGGGTGGACCAGCCCGCGGCCTCGTACAACACGGCCTGCTCGACGTGGGTGAGGCCGCGCCCGCCCAGCTCGACCGGGGCCTGGATGGTGAGCAGCTTCTCGGCGCGCGCCAGCTCCACCATTTCCTGGCGCAGGTCGTCGTTGGGGCCGTGCGCGGTCAGGCGCGGGTCGCGTTCGAAGGGCACGATCTTGTCGATGACGAACTGGCGAACGCGGTCGCGTTCGGCAGCGAGGTCGGCGGGAATCGAGAAGTCGATCATCGTGGTCACCATCCGTCAGGAGTCGCGGTCGAGCCGAGCATACGACGACTCCCCCACCCGACTGAAGGCACCCGCCCTCAAACGAGGACGCGACGCAGGAAATCCTCGACTTCGGCCCGGTAGGCGGCCGGTTGATCGTCGTGCACCAGGTGCCCGGCGTCCGCGATGACCACATGCCGGGCGTCCGGATGCAGCGCGGCCATCTCCCGCATCTGCCCCGGCGGGGTGATGGTGTACTCACCCTCGATCAGCAGCGACGGCACGGTGATCGATTTCCATTGCGCCCAGAAGTCGCGGGTACCCCATTCCTCGGAGATGTCCCGGAAAGTCGGCACTCGTCCGTGCAGGTGGTAGCCGTCGGGTTCACGGCGGAACGAGTCCAGGAAGTAGCGGCCCGCGACCGGTCCGAAGAACTCCAGGACGGCCGCTTCGGTTTCGAACGGGACCGGCCACGCCTCGACCATGGCCGCCCAGTCGGCCGCGGTGCGGCCCTGGAAGTCGGGGGCCATGTCCTCCACCACCAGCGCCCGGACCCGATCCGGGTGCGCCGCGGTGAACATCCAGCCGTGCAGTCCGCCCATGGAATGCCCGATCACCACCATCGGTTCGGTGATGGCCGCGGTCGCCACCGCGAGATCGGCCACGAAGGCCTCGGTGGTGAGCCGCGGCGGCGCGGTCCGGCCGTGGCCCGCCGCGTCGAAGGTGTACACGTGCCCGAACGCCCGCAGCCAGTCGAGTTGCCGGTTCCAGGTGTACGCACTGCCCATCAGCCCGTGCAGCAACAGGATTGGGACTCCCGTCCCGCCCTCGTCGTGCAGCGGGCTCGCCTCGTCTTCCAACACGCCACCAATGTAGGGCGCGCGGCGCGCGGGCCGCTGCCGCCCCCGCCCGGCGGGGCGTCGCCCCGAGCCGGTGGCGGTGAGGCGTAGCCTCGGGCCCATGGCAGTCGTCAAGATCAACGCAATCGAGGTCCCCGAGGGCGCGGGCCCCGAACTGGAGAAGCGCTTCGCGCAGCGCGCGCACGCGGTGGAGAACTCGCCCGGCTTCCTGGGCTTCCAGCTGCTCCGCCCCGTCGCCGGCGACAACCGGTACTTCGTTGTCACGCAGTGGGATTCGGAAGACTCCTTCACCGCGTGGCGGGATGGCCCGGCGCGTGAGGCGCACGCGGGCGAGGCCCGCAAGCCGGTCTCGACCGGCGCGTCCCTGCTGGAGTTCGAGGTCGTGCTGGACGTGGCGGGCAAGAACGCCTGATCACAGGCGTTCCCGCCGTCACCGCACGCGGTCGGCGAGACCCCGGGTGACCCTGTGGAGCAGCCATTCCGCCGGACCACGGCGGAACCGGAGGCGCCACAGGGTCGCCGCCACCAGCGCACCGATCGCCAGCAGCGCCAGCAGTTCCCAGCCCGGCCCGTGCATGCCGCCGGGCAGTGCCGTCGCCTCCCGATCCGGGACCGGCACCAGCACGGTGACCGCGACGACCTGCAGGACGTAGAGGCTCAGGGCGCAGGAGCCCGCGGCGATCAAGGGCCGCAACGCGATTCCGGTGCGCGGGACCAGCGCGATCAGTACGCCGATCACCAGGAAGGCGACGCCGGTCGCGCCGAACACCTCGAACGGGGTGCCGCTGTGCGGGGTCGCGACCGTCAGCCACCACGGGCTCGCCGTGGACACCACGCCGTATCCGGGCGCATCGATGATCTGCCCGGGCTCGAAATCGGTGAGACCCGCCTTCGACAGGCTCCCGGCGAGCAGTTCCACCAGGTGCGCGCGCCCGCCGAACGGATGCTGCACCAGCCACGAACCGCCGTAGCCGAGCAGGGCGAGGGCCCCGCCGACCCCGATCACCGGCAGCGGGCGCAGCGAGCGAATTCCGCAGCGGCCCAGCGCCATCCCGGCGAAGATGAACGGCATCCAGGTTAGAGCCGGGTAGGTGCCGGTGAGCACGAGCATCTGAAACGCCTGCTTCGCGCCGGTCCAGGAGGTGAACATGCCGAAATCGGGTTCGCCACCGAAAGCGTTCTGCTCCAGCTGACTTCGCAGCGAGAACGACTCGATCGGTCCCGCGATCGCCCAGATCGTCGCCAGCAGCGCGAGCCCGCGCGCACTCAGCCACAGGGCGGGCAGAGCCAGCAGGAAGAACAGGCCGTAATAGGTCAGGATCAGCGCAATTCCGATCCCGGAATGCAGTTGCGCCAGGGCCAGACCCAGCAGGGCGACCAGTACCGCGCGGGCCGCAATGCGCACCAGCGCGCGGCGGGCGTCGAGACCGGTGGCGGGTTGCGCCCCACCGGACAGCAGGGCCAGCGAGACGCCCGCCAGCACCGCGAACAGGGCCGCCGAACGGCCCTCGAAGACCGTCAGCCAGGCCGCGCCGGTGCTTTTCCGCGAGGGTCCGACGTGGACCGCGAACATGCCGAGCACCGCGATTCCGCGAGCCGCGTCCAGCGCGAGCACGCGCGGGAGCGAGTCCGCGGCATTCGATTCCCGCGCCGTATCAACCGCGACCGGTGACCCCATGACCACTGCTCACCTCCAGATCTCGACCGTCAGTGACAGCGAGGCTAGCGGTGCGGCAGCGCCGATTTCGAGCTCGTTGCCCGATTCCGGGCCAGGTCTGACCGAAAGAATTAGTCCCGGCCGACAAAAGTGTCAGCCGGGACTTCACGCACTACGCCTCGAAGGTGGCGTCCAGTTCGATGGTGTCGACGCCGGTCAGCGCCTTCGACACCGGGCAGCCCGCCTTGGCGGCCTCGGCGGCGGCCAGGAAGCCGGCCTCGTCGATGCCCGACGCCTTGCCGGCCAGGGTCAGCTTGATCTTGGAAATGCGGAAGCCGCCGGCCGGATCCGGGCCCAGGGTCACGTCGGCGGTGATGTCGAGGCTCTGCACGGTGCCGCCCGCCTTGCCGATCTCGCCCGACAGGGCCATGGCGTAGCAGGAGGAGTGCGCGGCCGCGATCAGTTCTTCGGGGCTGGTGGTGCCGTCGGCCGCGTCGGCGGCGCGCTTGGGGAACGAGACGTCGTACTTGCCGACGCCCGAGCTGACCAGCTCGACCTGACCGGAACCGTCCTGCAGACCGCCGGACCACGAGGTGCGCGCGCTACGTGTAGGCATCACTGTCCTTTCGTTGGGGGGAAGACGTCTCGAACCTACCCCGGACCGAACGCAGGCCCACCGACAACGAATCAGACGGCGACCGCGGCGCTGTGGTCCCAGCGTTCCAGGACGCTCGGCCAGGACATCTCGTGGCGGTCGCGGGCGCGTTCGTCGGGGAAGCCGGCGTGGGTGAGCCGCAGGGCGGTGCCCGCGCCGTGCGCCGAGAGTTCCACCGTGAGCACGGTTTCCGCGCCGTCGGTGCCGCCGGTGACCCAGGTGAGTTCCACCAGGCGGTCGGGGACCAGGCGCAGGAAACGCCCGTAGTGGGGGTGGCCGCCGCCCGCGGTGAAATAGAACGGTTCGTTCACCGCGGGCCGCATGCGCACCGAGCCCGGGTCGGCGAACCAGGTGCCGAACTGTCTGGTGGCCATCCGGTAGAGCTCGGTCGGGGAGGCGGCCATGATGCGTTCGGCGACCAGGAAGAACGGTCGCGCGGCGAGGTCGGGTGGCCGCAGGGGCGCAACGTCCATGGGCCGCGACGATACCGCCCCCGCCCGCTCTCACCCGGGATTGGTGACCCGAGCCAGCACGATGCCGCCGATGATCATGGACAGCGCCAGCACCCGGCCCGCGCTCAGCGGATCCTTCTGCACCACCACGCCCAGCACGATCGCACCGACCGCGCCGATTCCGGTGAAGATCGCGTACGCCGTGCCCACCGGTAGTGACTGCATGGCATGCGACAGCAGGTACACCGCGACCGCCGCGAGCAGGAAGCACACCAGGGTGGGCAGCGGCTTGGTGAAATTCTGGGTCGGCTTGATGGACTGCGACCACGCGATCTCCACCACGCCGGCCAAACCCAGGACCAGCCAGTTCATTTCAGTACTCCTTACCGAGCGCGCGCACCGCGTCGAGGGCGGCCGCGTAGGAGGCGTCGTGCTTGTCGCGCAGATGGGCCAAGGCCGGGTCGTGCCGGGCGTTCACCAGCTCGGCATTGACGAAAGCCGCGTCCTGGACCGCGAAATGGCCCGCGAAGAAGTCGCGCAGGTAGCGCTCCTGGTAGTCGTAGATCGCCTTCGGCGCGCCCGGGGAGTACGCGCCGCCGCGCGCGGTCACCACGACGAAACGGGTGGGGGCCAGCGACATTCGCGGGAAGGTGATCTGGTCCAGCCAGGCCTTGAGGCTCGCCGGGATCGAGTAGTTGTACATCGGGGTGCCGATCAGCACCACGTCGGCGGCGCGGACCTCCGCCAGCAGCGGTTCGACGATCTCCCAGGCCGCCTGCTGCGCGGGTGAATTCACCAGGTCGGCCAGCCGGTCGAGATCGGTGCTGCCGTGGGCCAGGACGCGGTCGCACAGTTCGGTCCAGCCCTCCCCGATGAAGGGGATCGGGTCGGCGGCCAGGTCCCGGTGGACGTAGTGGCCGTCGGGGTGTTCGGCGCTCCAGGCCGCGGCGAATTCCGCGCCCAGCAGGCGGCTGATGGAGGTGCGGCGGGCGCTGGCGTCGAGGTGCAGCAGGGCGGTCATGTGCGGGTCTCCGATCAAGTGGACGGCGTGTCCGGTTACTTCCACGACGGTAGACACTAACCGGACATGTTGTCCACTTATTTCTCGACGGCTACAGTGAGCTGCATGAACACCCGCGGCCTACCGTTGCTCAACGACCCGCCCGCGCCCGCCGAACGCGCCGACGCGGCCCGCAACCGGGCCAAGGTGCTGGCCGCCGCCGCCCGGCTGTTCGCCGACCACGATCCGCGCACCGTCACCATGGACGACATCGCCAAGGCGGCCGGGGTCGGACGCGGCACGCTGTACCGGCGCTACCCGGACGTCGGCTCGATCGCGGTGGCGCTGCTGGACGAACACGAGCGCGCGCTCCAGGAACAGCTGCTGCGCGGGGAACCGCCACTCGGGCCGGGCGCGCCACCCGCCGAACGGCTCGCCGCGTTCTACGCCGCCATGATCGAATTGCTCGACACCCACGCCCATCTGGCGCTCGGCGCGGAGACCGGGGGCGCGCGATTCCAGACCGGCGCCTATCAGTTGTGGGCCGTCCACGTCCGCATGCTGCTGACCGAAGCCGATGTGGCCGAACCGGATTCACTCGTCGACACCCTGCTCGCCCCGCTCGCCGCCGAGGTGTTCCGGCAGCAGCGGAACCGCGGGCTCGATTCCGACCAGATCGCCGCCGGGCTGGCGAAACTCGCACACCGCGTGCTGGATCCGGCCCGGCCCTGACACGGCGACACGACCGCTCATCGAAAGAATGAGCGGCCTGATCGACGTGTTCGGTTGGGCCTCAGACCATGTCGCGGCGGCGGATCAGCCACACCGTCCCGGCCACGAACAGGACCACGTAACCCGCCAGGAACAGCAGGGATTCGCCGCGCGAGAGCACATTCAGGACACCGGGCGTGGCCGGGCCGCTCACCGTCCGCAGCGAACCCGCCAGGGAACCGGCCGCCGTGCCGGGCAGGTGATCGGTGATCGCCCGGATGGGCGAGAAGATCGCGCCGAACCCGCGCAGCAGGTTCTCCACCACCAGCACCCAGACCAGGCCCAGGCCGACCGCCAGCGCGGGCCCGCGAGCCGCCGTCCCGATCAGCGCGCCCACCAGCGTCCACATACCCAGAATCGCGGCGCCCGAACCGATTCCGAGCAGCATCTGTCCCAGCGACGGCAGCGCCAGCGATTGCCCCTGGGTGCCCGCGATGAGCGCCGCCACGCCGGTGTCGACCACGAAGGCGACCAGCACCAGCGCGACCACCGTCACGGCCAGGCTGAGCACCACCGCCCCGATCACGCTCACCCGCGAAGGACCCTGCGCGAGTGCGGTTTTCCAGCTGCCCCAGCCGTAACCGCTGCCCGTCGCCAGCGCCCCCAGCACCAGCATGAGCGCGCCCCCGAACAGCGCCATGCCCTGCGTGAACACCTCCGGCACCGCCGCGGGCAGCATCTGCTGCAGCAGCGCCTCACGAGGCAGGCCGTTGGACATGCGCGTGCTGCTGCCGGTCGTGTAGGCGAGGTAGTTGAACAGGTACGCGAAGGTGAGGTTCAACAGAACCCAGGTGCCCAGCACGATCCAGAAGGCCGGCCACTTGCGCAGCCGCAGCAGTTCGGCGCGGGTGCTGGCCACCAGATCTCCGAATGCGCCGTGGGTCTGCAGATCGGTCATTTCGCCGTCTCCGTCATCTCGAAAAACACTTCTTCCAAGGTCTTTTCGTCACTGCGCAGCTCGAGCAGGTCCGCGCCCGACTCGATGACCGCGCGCGCCACCACGGGGGCCTGGGCGGCGCCCGCGTCGACCCGGATCCCGGCGGCGGTCAGCAGCGCCGACCGCTCCCCCACCGCCGCGCGCACGGCCGGGAGCGCCACCGCCATCGGCTCGGCGCGGACCAGCAGCGAGGCCTGGCCGCGCAGTTCCCGCACCGTCGATTCGGTGAGCAGCCGTCCACCGGAGATGACGCCGACCCGGTCGCAGATCTCCTGCACTTCGCTGAGCAGGTGACTGGACAGCACGACGGTGTGCCCGTCGGCGGCGAGTCCGGTGATGAGTTCCCGCATGTCGGCCATGCCGGCCGGGTCCAGGCCGTTGGTGGGTTCGTCGAGGATCAGCAGGTCGGGGCGGCCGAGCAGGGCGGCCGCGACACCGAGGCGCTGCTTCATGCCGAGGGAGTAGGTGCGGAAGCGGTCCCCGCCGCGCGCGGACAGAGCCACCCGGTCCAGGGCATCGGCGACCGCGTCGTCGCCGACACCCCGATAGCGGGCCAGGACGCGCAGGTTGTCACGGCCCGACAGGTAGGGGTAGAAACCGGGTCCCTCGATCAGAACCCCCATGCGGCGCAACGCATCCGGATCGCCGGGCGCGCGGCCGAGCACGGTCGCGCTGCCCGAGGACGGGCGGATGAGACCGGCCAGCATGCGCAGGGTGGTGGTCTTGCCGGCGCCGTTCGGGCCCAGGAAACCGTAGATCTCACCGCGGTGGACGGTCATGCCGACGGCGTCCACCGCCAGGTGGGAGCCGTAGCGCTTGGTCAACCGGTCGGTGACGGCGATCGCTTCGTTCATGCCCTCCACGATCCGATTCCGGGCGCGGAAAGTAATCCGTCCCGGCGCGTGATCGGCCGTACGTATCCGGACGTATTCCGGCATCGCTTCCGGACGTATTTCGGTGCGACACCGTGCCACTGCCCGCCGACGGCGCTACGGTGCAGCTATGGACACACGCGGGGGAACGCTGGGTCGGCGCGATGCGCTCCCGGCTTTGGCGGTGGGGGCGATACAGCTGGGCCTGGGTACCCTGGCCAACCATCACCAGACCGTGGTGCATGAGCTCGACGCGTTCGGATACCTGCTGCTCGCGGCGGGTCCGGTGCTCCTGCTGCTACGCCGGTGGCAGCCGCTGGCCGTGTTCTACGGGACGATGATCATCACCGTCGCATACCTACTGTTCGGTTATGGCTACGGGCCGGTCTTCGCCTCGCTCATCGTCGCCTTCATGACCGCCGCCGTCCGCGGATCCCGTTGGTACACCTACCCATTCGTGGCCTTCGGCTACCTGCTCATGGTGTGGCCGGTCCCCGGCTGGCGCGGCTACCACACCAGCGCCTGGCAGGAATTCGGTTTACTCGCTTGGCTTTTCCTGCTCGCCGCCGCCGCGGAAGGCCTGCGGCAACGCCGCGTCGCGCTCGTCGCCCGGCGGCAACGCGCCGAAGCCGCCGAACGGGAGGAACAAGCCGAACGCGAGCGGGCCCGCGCCCAGCACGCCCTCGAAACGGCCGAACGCGAACAGCGGGTCAGCGAGGAACGCCTCGCCATCGCCCGCGAACTGCACGACGTACTCGCACACAGCCTTTCGCTGATCAACGTGCAGTCCTCCGTCGCCCTGGAACTGTTCGACCGCAAACCCGAACAGGCCGCCACCGCGCTGGCCGCCATCAAGACCGCCAGCAAGGACGCGCTCGGCGAGGTCAACGCCCTGCTGCGATCCATCCGCGGCGGCACCGCCACCGTGGCCGCACCCACCGCGCCCACCATCGGCATCACCGACCTCGGCAAGCTCACCGGCCCGGCTCGCGCCGCCGGACTGGAGGTGCACACCATGGTCACCGGCGGGCCCCGCCGACTGCCCGCCGTCGTCGACGTGGCCGCCGCCCGCATTGTGCAGGAATCGCTCACCAACGTGGTGCGGCACGCGCCCGGCGCGAGTGTGCTGGTCACCGTGCACTATTCGGCCGAACGACTCCAGCTCACCATCGACAACACCCGGCCCACCCGGCAGCCCGCACCGCAGTCACCCAGCGGCGGGCACGGCATCACCGGCATGACCGAACGCGCCCACGCGCTCGGCGGGCAACTGTCCGCCGAACCCAAGGCCGACGGCGGATTCCGGGTCAAGGCGCGCCTGCCCACCCACCTGGCCCTGCCCGAACCGGCTGCGTAACCTGGCAATTCGAGGAGGACAGATGCCGATCCGGGTAGTGATCGCCGACGACCAGGCGCTGGTCCGCGCGGGCTTCGTCGCGCTGCTCGACGCCCAGGACGACATCGAGGTGGTGGGCGAGGCCGACCACGGCGGGCAAGCCGTCGACCTGGCCCGCGCGCTCCACCCCGACGTCGTCCTCATGGACATCCGGATGCCCGTCCTGGACGGCCTGGCCGCCACCCGCGCCATCGCCGCCGACCCCGACCTGGAAGCCGTGAAAGTGGTCGTACTGACCACCTTCGAACTCGACGAATACGTCTTCGAGGCGATGCGCTCGGGCGCCACCGGCTTCCTGGTCAAACACACCGAGCCCGCCGACCTGGTGAAGGCGGTCCGGGTGGTCGCCGGCGGCGACGCCCTGCTCTCCCCCAGCGTCACCCGCCGCCTGGTCGCCGAATTCGCCACCCACGCGAAACCTGCGCCCACCGCCCAATTCTCCGAACTCACCGACCGCGAACGCGAAGTCATGACCCTCGTCGCCGAGGGCCTCACCAACGCCGAGATCGCCGAACGCCTCTACCTCAGCCCCGCCACCGCCCGCACCCACGTCAGCCGGATCCTGATCAAACTCGGCGCCCGCGACCGCACCCAACTCGTCGTCCTGGCCTACGAATCCGGCCTGGTCCGACCCGGCTGGCAGTGATCAGAAGCTGCTCCAGTACTCCCCCACCGTGAAGCTCTGCACCACACCGCGTTTCATTTGCGGATCATCGGCGACGGTCACCATCTGACGCGACAGATCCAGCTTCATGCCGTCCGCGGCCACGAACTGCTGACTGTTGGCGGTGAACGTGAAGAACTTGGCCTCGAACGGCTGCGCCCGCAACTGCGGCACCTCGGCGCGCAACACCCGCGGACCGCCCGGCTCCTCGCACACCGCCAACCGCTGCATCGTCTCGAGCCGGGACCCGATCAGCAGGACCAGGCGTTCACCCGCACCGCAACGGGCGGACGAATCCCGCCAGCCCTGCGCGTCCGCGGTGGGCGGCAGGGCGCCGGAGGTGGCCGGAACCGACGGTGTCGGCGTGGCCGTCGTCGTCCCGGCCGGCGCCGCGGACGTCGCCGGCGCCGCCGACTCCGTCCCCGAGCAGGCCGCCGTCGAGGCCAGGAGTGCGAGCCCGGTCAACGCCGGAAGACAGGAACGAACCGCGAACATCCGGGCAGGGTAGCAATCACCCGAACCTCTTGAATCGGTCGCCGATTCGGTCGTGGTCAATGCCCCGGACCCCGGCCCAGACCCCGTCGAATCGCCTGTTCCACTGGCGAATACGCGCCGTCCGGACGGTCCAGGACACAGGGTTCGCGAGACAGCAGCGGGGGTTGCGCCAGGAACCTCGGACGGCCGGTGCGATTGGGCTGGGCGGCGTGGATCAGGAACGGATGGCAGAGGTAGACATCGCCCGCCGCGCCGGTGGCGAGCACCTCGGGGAGATCGCCTGTGGCGGTGTAGAAGTCGGCCAGGTCGAACATCGTGGTGCCCGCCTCGCCGAACGGTTCCAGCTCCCGGGCCAGGCGCAAGTGCGAACCCACACGGATACGGGTGGGCGCGTCGTCGACGCCGATATCGGAGAACAGGAACAGCATGAGCAGGCAGCGACCCCGGGAGAAGATGTTCAACCGCCAGCTCAGATAGTCGTCGGGCGCGGCGTCGCCGGGAAAGCTGACGTCCACATGCCAGCCGGCATCGCCCGGCGGCTCCGGGCTGGGAAAGCGAATCGGCCAACTGCCCAGGCTGCGGCGTGGAATCCAGCGGCCGGGGCCGGCCAGCTGGTCGAACGCCTCGAGCAGGGGCGCGGCGGTGACCGCCCGGGCGAACGGCTCCTCGGCATGGTCCCAGAGCCGAATGACCGGCTGGGTCCAGGTCGCGGGATCATCGGGGTCGCAACCGGTTTCGGCCCAGAGAATCGACCGGCCCGCGGCAGCGGTCTCGGCCGGGAAGGCGCCGTCGATCTTCACGAAACCGTCGGCGATGAAGGCGGCTATCTGTGCGTCGGTGAGCATCGCCTCCGAGCATCCGCCATACCGGGATCGCACCGCCACCGAATTTCGGCCCCGGACAAGGCGAAAGCCCCGCCCTCCCGAAGGAGGAGCGGGGCTTTCGTCGTCTTGCTGAGACCTACTCGCCCGCGGCGGCGGCCGGAGCCTCACCCGCGAGGGCGGCGACCGGGCTGTCCTCGGCGGCCGCATCGGCGTTCTTGGTCAGCTTCGGCTTGGCCGTGAAGGTGAACTTGGCGTTCTCGCCCTGGCCTTCGCCGTCCCAGCCCTCGACATCCACCACCACGATCTGACCGGCGCCCAGCTCGCCGAAGAGGATCTTCTCCGACAGCTGGTCCTCGATCTCACGCTGGATGGTGCGACGCAGCGGGCGAGCGCCGAGCACCGGGTCGAAACCGCGCTTGGCCAGCAGGCTCTTGGCCTGCGGAGCCAGATCGATCTCCATGTCCTTGTTCTTCAGCTGCTTGGCGACGCGGCCGATCATCAGGTCGACCATCTGGATGATCTGGTCCTGAGTCAGCTGGTGGAACACGATCACGTCGTCGATGCGGTTGAGGAACTCCGGGCGGAAGTGCTTCTTCAGCTCGTCGTTGACCTTCAGCTTCATCCGCTCGTAGTTCGAGCCCTCGGCGTTGGACTGGGCGAAGCCCAGGCCCACGGCCTTCGAGATGTCCGAAGTACCCAGGTTCGAGGTGAAGATCAGCACGGTGTTCTTGAAGTCGACCGTACGACCCTGACCGTCGGTCAGACGGCCGTCCTCCAGGACCTGCAACAGGGTGTTGTAGATCTCCTGGTGCGCCTTCTCGATCTCGTCGAACAGCACCACCGAGAACGGCTTGCGCCGCACCTTCTCGGTGAGCTGGCCGCCCTCCTCGTAACCGACGTAGCCCGGAGGGGCACCGAACAGACGCGAGGCGGTGAAGCGGTCGTGGAACTCGCCCATGTCGATCTGGATGAGCGCGTCGTCCTCGCCGAACAGGAAGTTCGCCAGCGCCTTCGACAGCTCGGTCTTACCGACACCGGACGGGCCGGCGAAGATGAACGAGCCCGACGGACGCTTGGGGTCCTTCAGACCGGCGCGCGTACGGCGGATGGCCTTGGACACGGCCTTGACCGCGTCCTCCTGGCCGATGATCCGCTTGTGCAGCTCGTCCTCCATGCGGAGCAGACGGGTGGTCTCCTCCTCGGTGAGCTTGAACACCGGGATACCGGTCCAGTTGGCCAGCACCTCCGCGATCTGCTCGTCGTCGACCTCGGCCACGACATCCAGATCACCGGAACGCCACTGCTTTTCGCGCTCGGCCCGCTTGGCGACGAGCTGCTTCTCCTTGTCGCGCAGCCGCGCGGCCTTCTCGAAGTCCTGCGCGTCGATCGCGGACTCCTTCTCCCGGCGCGCCTCGGCGATCTTGTCGTCGAATTCGCGCAGGTCCGGCGGCGCGGTCATCCGGCGGATGCGCATGCGCGCGCCCGCCTCGTCGATGAGGTCGATCGCCTTGTCCGGCAGGAAGCGGTCGTTGATGTAGCGGTCGGCCAGCGTGGCCGCGGCGACGAGAGCGCCATCGGTGATGGAAACCCGGTGGTGCGCCTCGTAGCGGTCGCGCAGACCCTTGAGGATGTTGATGGTGTGCTCGACCGTCGGCTCGCCCACCTGGACCGGCTGGAACCGGCGCTCCAGGGCGGCGTCCTTCTCGATGTACTTGCGGTACTCGTCGAGGGTGGTGGCGCCGATGGTCTGCAGCTCACCGCGAGCCAGCTTGGGCTTCAGGATCGAGGCCGCGTCGATAGCGCCCTCGGCCGCGCCCGCACCCACCAGGGTGTGCAGCTCGTCGATGAACAGGATGATGTCGCCGCGGGTGTTGATCTCCTTGAGCACCTTCTTCAGGCGCTCCTCGAAATCACCGCGGTAGCGGCTGCCCGCGACCAGGGAACCCAGGTCGAGGGTGTACAGCTGCTTGTCCTTGAGCGTCTCCGGCACTTCGCCGTTGACGATGGCCTGGGCGAGACCCTCCACGACGGCGGTCTTACCGACGCCGGGCTCACCGATCAGGACCGGGTTGTTCTTGGTACGGCGGCTCAGCACCTGCATCACGCGCTCGATTTCCTTCGAGCGGCCGATGACCGGGTCGAGCTTGCCCTCGAGGGCGGCCTGGGTCAGGTTGCGACCGAACTGGTCGAGCACCAGCGAGGTGGACGGAGTGCCCTGCTCGCCACGCGTGCCCGAGCCCTCGACCGGCTCCTTGCCCTGGTATCCGGACAGCAGCTGGATGACCTGCTGCCGCACCCGGTTGAGATCCGCGCCCAGCTTGACCAGCACCTGCGCCGCGACGCCCTCACCCTCGCGGATCAGGCCGAGCAGAATGTGCTCGGTGCCGATGTAGTTGTGGCCGAGCTGCAGCGCCTCACGCAACGACAGCTCGAGCACCTTCTTGGCGCGCGGGGTGAACGGAATGTGACCAGAGGGCGCCTGCTGGCCCTGGCCGATGATCTCCTCGACCTGCGAGCGCACACCCTCCAGCGAGATGCCAAGGGACTCCAGCGACTTCGCCGCGACACCCTCGCCCTCGTGAATCAGTCCCAGCAGGATGTGCTCGGTGCCGATGTAGTTGTGGTTGAGCATCCGGGCCTCTTCTTGGGCCAGGACAACGACCCGCCGCGCGCGGTCGGTGAACCTCTCGAACATCGCTCCCTCACTCTCCTGCTCCGCCATCACTGGCATCCGGCGCTTCAGACCCTGTGCTGCCCTTCTGGTCGCCAGCCTGCCATGAAGCCCTGGGGTTGCATCCCCCGACTCCACTCTAGTTGCCGGGGGTCACGCACGTCGTCCGTCCACCCTATTGCGAACCGGCGACAGTACGACTCATTCAGTCATAACGGGGCAGTTGCGCAGTCCGTTTCCGAACGCGCTACGCCCACAGCGAACAAGCCGGTCAGTCGCCGGAACCTCGCGCGTCAGCTATCCGGTGAGCGGCGGGACGAACTCGCACGGCACCGGTCGCGGATGCGCCGGGTCGAGAGCGTTGAGCGCGATCATCGCCCCCCGATGACTACCCGCGATCGCGAGGTGGTCGGAGTAGTCGACGGGACAACCGTCCTGCATGAAGAAGTTGGTGACGTTCGGGCCGGGCACCAGGCCGATCGTGTACGGCACGATCAGCTCGTCGTAGCGGGTGTCCAGATTGGTGTACGTGACGGCCGGGTCGTAGACGCCGTCGGCGTTCAGGGCCGTCATGAAGGGATCCCCGCCCAGTATCTCCGAGCAGGCCGGGCACAGCCCCACGCCGACCGCGGCGTCCACGGTCGCGGTGTCGACGCCCAACTGTGCGGCGAAGGCCCGGATCGTGGCCATATTGTCGCCATAGGTGCCGAGCCACGGCGCCGCGATCGCCACGAACTTGTCCACCTGACCGGAACCGCCGAGCCGCTTGACGAAGTACTGGCCGACGATATTGCCCTGCGAATGGGCGATCAGATCCACCTTGCCCGCGCCGGTCGCCGACCGCACCCGGGCCACGAAGGCGGCCAGCTGCGCGGAACTGTCCTCGATGGTCCGCAAACCGCCCATCGCCGACAACGGCCACGGCACGTCGAGCGCACCGTAGGTGAGGGCATAGACGCAATAACCCTCATTGGCCAGCAGCGGGGCGTAGGCGCCCCAATTGGTCTGTGCACCACCGGCGGTGCCGTGCACCAGCACCACCGGATCCGGATGCGCCGCCGTCGGCTTGCAGTTCCACTCGTTCGATCCCGGCAGCGAACCGCCGGGATCGGTGAGCTCGTACGGTATGCCCGCGAAGAAGTTGAACGACACCGGGTACTCCGCGCGGGCGGCGCCGCTCGCGGTGATGCCCAGGATCGCCAATACGGTCAGTACCAGCAGCGAACTCGATGTCCCCCGCACTCGCATCCGTCTCATCAGCCCTCCCGATGCGCGAAATCCCATGGCGAACCAGCCGGTCAGGCACCCGTGATGGGCGGAACGAACTCACACGGCACCGGTCGGGGGTGCGCCGGATCGAGGGCGTTGAGCGTCATCATGGCCGCGCGGCGACTGCCGGCGATGGCCATGTGATCGGAGAAGTCGGTCGCGCAGCCGTCCTGCATCAGATCGTTGGTCACGTTCGGGCCCGCGACCAGGGCGATCGACGGCCAGACCGCCTCGTCGAAGTTGGAGGCCAGGTTCGTGTAGGTGACCGACGGGTCGTACACGCCGTCGGCGTTCAGGGCGTTCATGAACGAGGAGTTGCCGAGCATCTCCGGGCAGGCCTGGCAGATCACGCCCATGGTGGCCAGGTTGTCGATCTGGTCGGGGGTGGCGCCGAGCCGCTCGCCGAAGGCCCGCACCACGTTCATCTGGTCACCGAAGATGCCCAGCCACGGGGGCGCGATGGCCGCGAAGCGATTGACCTTGCCCGCGCCGCCGAGCCGCTTGATGTAGTAGTTGCCGACGGTGTTGCCCTGCGAGTGGGCGACGAAGTCGACCTGCGCGGCGCCGGTCGCCGACCGCACCCGGTCCACGAAGGCGGCCAGCTGAGCGGCGCTCTCCGGAATCGGCTTCATGCCGCCCAGCGCGTTCAGCGGCCACGGGACGTCGAGAGCGCCGTAGGTCAGGGCGAACACGCAGTAGCCCTCGTTGGCCAGCAGCGGCGCGTAGGCGCCCCAGTTGGTCTGCGCGCCGCCGGCGGTGCCGTGGATCAGCACCACCGGATCCGGATGCGCGGCAGTGGTTTTGCAGGACCAGTCGTTGGCCCCGGGCAGCGAGCCACCCGGATCGAGGAGTTCATTCGGGATACCCGCGAAGAAGTTGAATGTGACTGGGTATTCCGCGTGTGCGGTTCCGGTCGTGGTGATCCCTAGGATCGCTAGAAACGCCATGATCAGCAGTGATCCTGGCGTTCCACGCTTGGGCATCCTCTGCATGTTCCCTCCCAAATTAGAACGCGTTCCGACAACCTAGCCAGAAAACAAGCACGAGGGATGGCTTACCGGCGAGTAAGTTCTGGAACCCGTTCCTATGCAGGAAAACGGCGGAGGCCGGGACCCGCAGGCGGCTTGTGCTGCCACATATCGGGTCCCGGCCTCCGCCGGAATTGCGGGCGAATCAGTGCCGGGTGGAAGGGAATCCGGGCTGCGGGGCGTACTGCGGGTACATCGGGGCCGACATCGAGACCGGGGCCGCGGCCGGGTTCCGGTCCGCCTTGGCGTGCTGCATGCCGGCCACGAACAGGGCACCGGTCAGGACCAGGAAGGCCAGGGTGTGGATCACCGCGCGGACGACGTTCCAAGTGACCCAGGAGCTTTCGAACTGGGCGCGGACCGCGGCCAGGTCCGGGATCTGGGCGACGTCACCGGCATTGGCCAGCTGGTTGTTGAGGGGCACGTTCAGGCCGGAGGTGATGCCGAAGGCGATCACATTGAGCAGCAGCGCGACGCCGACCCAGATCAGCGTGGTGCGGGCGTCCTTGCCCAGGTGCAGGGCGGCGGCCAGCACGGTGAAGCCGACCGAACCCATGAAGGCGAGCATGAACGCCGGGTTGATGATGACCACGTTGATCTTCTGCATGACATCGATGAAGGTGCGGTCGTCGGACTGCCCCAGCGCCGTCATCACCGAGGTCGCGTAGGCGAAGAAGATGCCGGCGGTGAGGCCGGTGGTCAGCGTCGCCGCCACCAGCGCGGCCGTGCGAAGTGCGAACATGGAGCTCTCCTGACTGGATCTGCCACCCGCTTCGGTCCCGGGCGATCAACTTCCTTCAGTCAACCGCCGGCGGGCACGGAAACCCATGGCTCAGAAGCTCTCACGCATGCGTGACGCTCCACCAGCCCCCGGTTGTCCGGGGGGGTACCAGAATCAGAGATCGCGTTCGGAGATGACGCCGGACTGCATGGCCAGGTTGGCGAGGCGGACGCGCTTCTGGTTCTGCGGCAGGTCCTCGACGCCGAACTTGGCGAACAGCGCGCGCAGGTGCGTCTTGATGGCGTCGACGCTGAGGAAGAGTTCGGCCGCGATCTGTTGATTCGAGGCGGGCGAGGCGAAGCCGTCGTTGCCGCGGAGCGGGCGGCAGAGCGCGATCAATACCGACCGCTGGGTTTCGGTGAGCGAGCGCAGCGTGGGCAGCCCGCCCGTCGACGTCTGCGTGACATCGCCTGCGGCGCCGCTGAAATCGTGGAAGGTGACCCGCGAGGTCCCCATCCGGATGACATCCCCCGGCTGCAGCCGATGCCGCCCCACCAGGCGATCGCCATTGATGAAGGTGCCGTTGCGGGACAGGCCGTCGTCCACGATGGTCCAGTGCGCGCCCAGGTGCTCGACGGTGGCGTGTAGCCGCGACACCTCGACGTCCCAGGACAGCGAAAGATCGGCCTGCGGGGAGCGGCCGATGGTGATCCGGGACTGGTCAGGCGTCAGCATCAGCTCGTGCTGGCGTCCCTCTTGATCCTTGACCCGGAGGAAGGAACCGTGAAAAGCGGTCACTGTGCCGATACCTCTTCTCTACACCCAGCCAGTGACGTCGTCCGCACGTTTCAATGGTGCCTGGCCACCCCGGGCAGTAGCAAGATCGCAGTTGATCCTCTGGTTATACGCAAAGCGTATGAATAAACCACTGCCGCCCGGGTCGCACGAACACCCGGACGGCAGTCGAATCGGCGACTAGTCGGACACTAGTTCTTAGCAGCAGCCTTGTTGTAGGCCTCGGTGATGTCAGCGGAGATACGACCACGAGCGGACACCTTGTGTCCATTCCGGCGAGCCCATTCACGAATGGCCGCGCTTTGCTCACGATCGATCGACACCCGGTTCTTCGGGCCCGCGGCCGGAGCACCGGCCACCTTGGTGCGACGCCGGCCACTCGTGCGGCGAGCGGCGGAAACCCAAGTCTCCAGACCCTCCCGAAGCTTGGCCGCATTCTCCGTCGACAAGTCGATCTCGTAGGACACTCCATCGATAGCGAACTCGATGGTCTCCTCCGCGATGGACTCACCGTCGACATCGTCGATCAAGCTAACGGTGACCTTCTTTGCCATGAGATGAACGTCCTCTCGAAATCGTGCGACCCGCATAGTCAGGCCGATTACCCGACGCCAGAATACCGCTAATTCCGATAGTCCCAGAACAGGCCCCGAAAATGCAATCCGGAGAACTAACGGGCGGCTGGACGCACAATTGGAAAGAGTATCGTTTCCCGGATTCCGTGGCCAGTCAGGGCCATCAGCAAACGGTCGATACCCATACCGGTTCCCGTAGTGGGGGGCATACCGTGCTCCATCGCCGCGAGGAAGTCCTCGTCCAGGCGCATGGCCTCGTCGTCACCGGCAGCCGCCAAACGCGCTTGATCCATGAAACGTTCCCGCTGGATCACCGGATCCACCAGTTCCGAATAGCCGGTCGCGAGTTCGAAGCCGCGCACGTACAGGTCCCACTTCTCGGTAACCCCGGGCTTGCTCCGATGCTGGCGAGTCAGCGGCGAGGTCTCGACCGGGAAGTCGCGGACGAAAGTCGGCGCGTAGAGCTTGTCGCCGTAGACATGCTCCCACAGTTCCTCGACCAGTTTGCCGTGACCGTAGCCCTTACCCTGCGGAATTTCCAGACCGACCTGATCCGCGAGCGCCAGCAATTCCTCGACGGAAGTTTCCGGGGTGACCTCGGTACCGATCTGCTCCGACAGCGACGGGTACATCTCGACCGTCGCCCACTCGCCCGACAGATCGTATTCGGTGCCGTCGGCCAGCGTCACGACCTGCGTGCCGTAGACCTCCTGCGCAACTTCCTGGATCAATTCACGCATCATGGTTGCGGAATCGTCGTAGGTGCCGTAAGCCTCGTAGGTTTCCAGCATTGCGAACTCGGGCGAATGGGTGGAGTCCGCGCCCTCGTTGCGGAAGTTCCGGTTGATCTCGAAGACCTTCTCGATGCCTCCCACCACGCAACGCTTCAGGAACAGCTCCGGCGCGATGCGCAGGAACAGCTCCATGTCGAGCGCGTTCGAGTGGGTGGCGAACGGGCGGGCCGCCGCGCCACCGTGAATGGTCTGCAGCATCGGGGTCTCGACCTCGAGGAATCCCCTGCGCTCCAACGCGTTTCGCAGCGCACGCACGGCCGCGACGCGGGTGCGGGCCATCTCGCGGGCCTCCGGGCGCAGGATCAGGTCGACATAGCGCTGCCGGACCCGGGACTCCTCGCTCATCTCCTTGTGCGCCACCGGCAGCGGGCGCAGCGACTTCGCCGCCATCTCCCACGCGTCGGCCATGACGCTCAATTCGCCACTGCGCGAGGCGATCACCTCACCGTGCACGAACACGAAGTCACCCAGGTCGACGTCGGCCTTCCAGGCCGCCAGCGCGTCCGCGCCGACCCCGTTGAGGCTGATCATCGCCTGCAGCTTGGTGCCGTCACCCTCCTGCAGGGTGGCGAAACACAACTTGCCGGTATTACGGACGAAAATGACGCGCCCCGCAATCCCGACCGTCTGACCGGTCTGGGTATCCGCGGCCAGCTCCGGGTACGCCGTCCGAATTTCGGCGAGCGTGTGGGTGCGGTCCACCACCACCGGATAAGCCTCGCGGCCCTCCTCCAGCAACCGCGCCCGCTTCTCCTGGCGAATCCGCATCTGCTCGGGGACGTCATGCTCCACGACAGCCGCCGCGGCACGCTTTTGCCCAGCAGGAACGGTGGTGCTTGCAGAAGAAGAGGGGGTGGGGGTGCTCACGGAACCAAAGCCTATCGTGCGGCGGAATTCCTTTTTTCCGCCGCCTCCCGCAACTTCGCCTACAGCCAGGCGAGGGTGGCGACCTCACGTTCGAAGTGCGGCGCCGAGGACGCGACGGTCAGCAGACCGGCCGCTTTCAAGGCCTGATATCCGCCCTCGAGGTCGGTGGCGCGACGCAGGCCCAGCTGCTGCAACGAGGCCGCGGCCAGGCTCGAGGTGTAGCCCTCCGAGCAGACGACGATCCATTCCACGTCGTGGTGTTCGGCCATCGCCAAGCGCGCGGAACTGGACGGATCCAAACGCCATTCCAGGACATTGCGCTCGATGACCAGCGCGCCCGGCAGCGTGCCCTCGCGCAGGCGCTGCGCCTGGGGGCGAATATCCACCAGAATCGCGCCGCGCGCGATGGCCTGCGGCAATTCGATCGGGAGCAGGCGACGCAACTGCTGGCGCGCCTGGGCGAGCATGCCGTCGATCGTCAAGTTGGTCATTCGAGTTCGCCTTCGGGCTGGTCGGTGAGGACGGAACGGGTGCGCCGCAGGGTGCCGTGGCCGGTGACCTCGTAATAGGACATGGCCGTCAGCGGCGGGGAATAGGCGTGCACGCTCAGAGTCGGATTCAGCGGGCCGGTGATCCCCGCTTCGGCTCGGTCAATGAACTGAGTGGGGGCCCGCACCACGTCGTGCACCCAGCCGAGCGGGAAGGACGCCTGATCACCGGCGGTGAGAAGGCGGCGGCGCAAGTCGCGGCCGTTCCAGCGGTATTCCGCGAGCGCGCCCGACAGCACGGTCAGCGCGCCCAGCGAGCCGGCGTGATCGTGCAGTTCGGTGTACTTGCCCTCCACCCAGCTGATCAGCCAGACATCCACCTCGTCGTCCGCGACAAGCCTTGCGGCCCAGCGGTTCTCGGTGGGCCACAGGCCGTCGTCGGGCAGCAGGTGATCGTAGCGGCCCTCCAGCACGTCCTGGGCGCCCTCATCGGTCAGGCGCAGCAGGTCGGCCGGACGCAGCCGGGTCGGGAGAGCGGAGGCGGTGGCGCGCTCGGTGACCTCCGGCAGGAGGCTCGACGCGGCGGCACGAGAATCGACAGGTAAGGAAAGAACAGAGGAACGCATGAGCGTGTCTCCAAGGAATGTGAAAGTGGTCGGGGGCTATACGAAGCCTCGACGACCGTCGAGGCGAATCAGCCTCGACAACACTCCTGGATGCTCACACGGAACGACACGAGGGCGAGTCTAACAGCGCGTCGCCGGGAATCACCAGCGCCTCCCGGCGACGACTACGTCACTTTTATTCCGGCCGGTCTGTACCGGTGCGGGCGCGACGCTGCTGATTGCGCTCGTACACCAGCCGCAACCCGTCCAGCGTCAGATTCGGCTCGTGATGCTCGATGGTCTCCGACTCCGGCACGATCAACGGCGCGGTCGCGCCCGTCGCCACCACGGCCACATCGTCCCCGGAGAACGCGTCGATATCGCGAATCCGGTCGATCAGGCCGTCCACCAGGCCCGCGAAACCGAAGATCGCCCCCGACTGCAGGCACTCCATGCTGTTCTTGCCCACCACCGACCGCGGCCGGGTCAACTCGGCGCGACGCAGCGCGCTCCGGGAGATCAGCGCCTCGGTGGAAATCTCCACACCGGGCGCGATACTGCCGCCCAGGAATTCACCCTTACCCGAGACCAGATCCACACAGATGGCCGTCCCGAAATCCACCACGATGGCCGGGGATTGGAAACGGTGATATGCCGCAAGACAATTCACGATCCGGTCCGCGCCGACCTCTTTCGGATTGTCGACCAACAACGGAATACCGGTGCGCACACCGGGTTCCACGAGCACGTGCGGCACATGCCCCCAATAACGGGACAGCATCTCGCGCAGTTCACGCAACACCGGCGGCACCGTGGACAGCGCCGAGACGCCCACCACCTGATCGGCGTCCGCGCCGATCAGACCGCGCACCTGCAACGCGAACTCGTCGGCCGTCAGCAGCGGGTTGGTGTGCATCCGCCAGTGCCGCGCCAGCTTCGCGTGCTCCCCGCTGCCGGAGAACAGGCCCAGCTCGATACTGGTGTTGCGGACGTCGATGGTCAGCAGCATGGCCGGCCGCTCAGGCCAGCGACAACGAGCGCGGGGAGATCAGATCCGAGCCCTCGGGCGCATGCGCCGGATCGGTGCCCAACTCGATGGGGCGATTGCGCTCGTCGACGAAAACCACATGCGGAGCGTAGTTTTCGAGCTCCTTCGCGTCCATCATGCCGTAGGCGATCAGAATCACCAGATCGCCCGGGTGCACGAGATGCGCTGCGGCGCCGTTGATTCCGATCACACCGGAACCGCGCTCACCGGCGATCACATAGGTCTCGAGGCGGGCCCCGTTGGTGATGTCGACAATGCTGACCTTCTCGCCCTCGAGCAGGTCGGCGGCATCGAGCAGGTCCTGGTCCACCGTCACCGAACCCACATAATGCAGATCGGCGTGAGTCACCGTGGCACGGTGGATCTTCGACGTCATCATGGTGCGCAACATCGTCGTCGCCTTCCTAGAGGGTCGCCTGGGCAGGCTGATCGGGAACAGAGGGCAGGCCGTCGAGGGCCTTGCCGATGGGAACGTGCATATTGTCGATCAGGCGGGTGCTGCCGATCCGGGCCGCGACCAGCAGCCGGGCATTGCCGGTCGGCCACTCATCGGAGAAATCGGACCCGCGCAGGGCCAGGTAGTCGACCTCGATGCCGGGCGCGGTGTCCAGCACCGCCCGCGCGGTCTCCAGCACCGCCTCCGGGCCGCGACCCGACGAGTGCCGGCCGGCCAGCAGTGCCGCCGACAGCGTGGTCGCCAGCTCGCGCTCCTCGGCGCTCAGGTAGCGGTTGCGCGAAGACAGCGCCAGACCGTCGGCCTCACGAATCGTCGCCGCCGGCACCACCTTCACGTCCATGTTCAGGTCCACCACCATCTGACGGATCAACGCCAGCTGCTGATAGTCCTTCTCACCGAAGAACGCCTCGTGCGGCTGACAGATGTTCAGCAGCTTCGACACCACGGTCAGCACCCGGAGAAATGACCCGGCCGGGTCGCGCCCTCGAGAATGTCGCCGTACGGACCGGCCTGCACCGTGGTCCGCGGACCGAACGGGTACATGTCCTGCGCGCTCGGCGCGAACACCAGCTCCACGCCCTCGCCGCGCAACAGCTCCACATCCGCGTCCAGGGTGCGCGGGTACTTGTCGAGATCCTCGTTCGCGCCGAACTGCAGCGGATTCACGAAAATCGACACGATGACCGTGGTGTTGGTGACCTTGGCCAGCCGCACCAGCTCCAGATGACCCTCGTGCAGCGCGCCCATCGTCGGTACCAGCGCCACCCGGCGGCCCACCGAACGCAACGCCTTCACGACCTTGGTCATGACGGCCGGATCGTGGTGCACGGTCAGCTCGCCGCGCTTGTACGAACCGATCAGCTTGGGGTCCATCAGTTTCCTTTCTCCGGCCGGTCGGGGGCCTCCGTGGTTACGCTCCGCTGCCGCCTCCGGCCCTGACCGTCCGGCCGGGGTCCTTCCAACAGATCGATGAGGTCGGGATTGGTGCGGGCGCGCTCGGCCGCACGCAACGACTGGGCGCGATAGCCGGCGGCCAGCCGGGGATCCAGCGCCTCGAAGGCATCCAGGTGCGCGGCCACCGCGGCCACGTCACCGCGCGCCACCGGGCCCGTCAACGCGGCCGGGCCGCGCCGCAACGCATTGTCCAGAGCCGCCGAGGCCAGCGGGGCGAGCACGCGCTCGGCCAGACCGTTGGGCTGATCGTCGACGCTCTGCTGACCCAGCAGACCCGGACCGGCCAGCGCCGCGCGCAACGCCTCCACGGCGTCCACGATCAGGGTCACCAGATGGTTGCTGCCATGCGCCAGAGCCGCGTGATAGAGGGTGCGGTTCTCCTCCGCCACCCGCACCGGCTCGCCACCCATCTCGATCACCAGCGACTGCGCGATGGCGTAACCGATATCGTCCGCGGCGGTCACCCCGAAGCAGGCATTCGCCAGCCGGGCCACATCCTCGTCGTGCCCGGTGAACGTCATCGCCGGATGAATCGCCAGCGGCAGCGCACCCGACGCGGTCAACGGCGCCAGCACACCGACGCCGTTCGCGCCCGAGGTGTGCACCACGATGGTGCCCGCACGCACCGCGCCCGCCGCGCGCCAAACCGGAGACCAGGCCGGGCAACTCGCTGTCCGGCACCGCGAGAATCAGCAGCTCACTGCGGGCCGCCACCTCCTCCGCGGGCATAATCCGGGAATCCGGCAGCCGCGTGGTGGCGCGCCGCACCGAGGCGTCCGAAATCGCGGACACCCCGAAAACGACATGGCCGGCACGCTCCAGTGCCACTCCCAGCGCCGAGCCGACGCGTCCCGCCGAGACGATTCCCACCGTCAACCGTGCAGGCGCAGGATCGGTCCCGCAGACATCCTTGTCCGAGGTCACTTCGTCCTCTCGAAAGTCGTTCCAGTCCCGCCATGCGGGTACCGGACGTTACGAGAGCGAGGATATCGCCGCCGATTCGCCAGAGCTACCACATGTGGGATAGGCAACTCTGACGGATGGACGCTAGTTGCTGCTCTCCGACTTGAGGTTGGCCATGATTTCGGCGACCGAGAGGCGCTGGGTGCCTTCGTCGTCGGCGTTGCCGTCGTTGCGGCGGCGACGGCGGGACGCGGCGCGGCCGACCGTGACCGCGGCGGCGGGCTCGGGGGTCAGGCGCGGGGCGGCGGGGGCGGGGGTAGTTCCGTTGCCGTTGCCGGTTGCGTTGCCTGTCTCGGTGCCATTGCCGTTGGCGGCCGGGGTGGCTTCGGGGGTGGGGTCGGCCGGGGTTTCCGGCTTCGGGTCCGGGGTGTCGGAGGCCGGTTCGGCGGCGGCGCGCTCGGCCTCGTAGTCCTGGCGCATGGCGTCGGTGATGATCGAGGTTTCCGCGGTGACCGGGTCGTCGAAGGGGGTGGCGAAGGCCGGCGGCTCGGGGTGCGAGGGGTCGAATTTGGGGGCGATGCGGGCGCGCGGGTCGTCCTCGTCTTCGGCCTGGTCGGGGGACGACCACGCGTCCCATGGATCCGCGTTCGGCCAGTTATCGTTCGCCGTCTCCGGAGCCGGAGTGGCATCGCCGACCGGAAGTTCTTGGACCCGAACGGCATCCGCACGCAGGGCGGGGCGTTCGGAGGGCAGGTCACCGTCGAAGAGGCGCTGCAGACTCTCGCGCAGGACCGTCAGTTCGGCGCGCAGCGCGGCCATCTCCGCGGCGTCCGCGCCGACCTCGTGGCGGACCCGGGTCTCCACGCCCAGCTCGTATTCGCGGCGGGCAGCAACCTCGCGTTCCAGCTGGAGTTGGTAGACCTTCTGAAGGTCACCCACTTTCGCCTTGTCGACGGCCGCCTCCCTGCGATAACGGGTGGCGGCGAGGGCGCCGATGGCGGCCGCCCACAGCGCCGCGACCAGGCCCACCCGGATCAGGTGGAGGTTGTCACTGAAGACCAGGAAAACGCTGGCAACCAGTCCGAGGAGAAGCAGAAAGCCGGTGAAGAACTTTCCCGCATCCTCCCGGCGGCGACGGGAAGCACTGCTACGGGAGGGTGAAACCATGTCCGCCAGCGTAGCGTGATCTTCCGGGCACGTCCTCGACCTTGGCGATGATCAGCCACAATCCGTTAGCTATGAAGTAGCAGCCTCATCGGGCGGCTCGATGGGCGCGCGACAGCAATACTCCAGCCACAATGCCGCCGCCACCAGCGCCGCACCACTGACCAGACCCACGATCGCCCCCGGCGTATCCGCCGACGCCGCACGCAGATCCGAATGCATGGCCAGCCACACCAGGAACCCCAGCCAGATGCCGCCCACCAGCGAACCCACCTGGGCCGAGGCCTTGGCCAGCGCCACCGCGCGGGCCGCCGTGATCGGATGCAGCTGCCCGGACCCGGGACCGATCCCGTGATTGTCCTTGCGCTGCCGAATCACGAAGGCCAGCACCACCTCCAGCAGCGCCACCGGCAGCAGCGAGGCGCCCGAGAACACCGAGATCGGCGGGAAGCTCGAATACGCGAGATTGGTGGCCACCCAGGCCACCACCGCCGCCAGCAGGACATTCGCGCACAGGTCCAGAACGCGGGTCGGCTTCATCGCGGTGTCCAGCCCAGCGTCAGCTCGGTGCGGCGCACGCCCAGCACCTCGGCGCCGTCCAACGCGGCCAGCCACTCTCGCAGCGAGCGCAGCGCCCCGGCCGCCTCCAACTGGGCGTCCGGCTCCACCTCCAGCCACGGCACCAGCACGAACGCCCGATGATGCGCCTGCGGATGCGGCAGCGTCAGCACCGGGTCCAGGCTGCGCACCACGGTCGGCCCCTCGCGGCGGCGCTGCTCGGCCGACACCACGTCCACGTCGAGAGTGCGCGCGCCCCACCGGACTTCCCGGATCCGGCCCGCCGCCTGCTCCAGTTCCTGGCCCAGGCGCAACCAGTCCGAGGGCTCCAGCGCCGGATCGTCGGCCACCAGCACGGCATTCAGATAGTCCTGCTGCGGCACCCCGCCCCAGGGCGGCGTCGAATACACCGACGACACCGCGACCAGGCGCGGGCCCAGCGCCTCCACGACGCTGCGCAGGTGCGCCAGCCGGTCGCCGAGATTGGATCCGATCGACAGGACTACGCGGGTCACCGCTACTCCTCCGCTCCCTGATGGTCTGCTGCGCGCCGGCGGGACGTGACCACCCGGACGTCTTCGAAGGTATGCGGAATCGGCGCGAAAGGCTTGTGCAGCACCACTTCCAGCGCCTGGATGCGGAGGTCGGCCATCACCTCGTCGGCGATATTGGAGACCACCGTCTCGATCAGGTCCTTCGGCTCGCCCGCCACGATCGCGACCACCTGCTCGGCGAGCTCGCCGTAGTGGACGGTGTCGGCGATGTCGTCGGATTTCGCGGCGGCCGAGAAATCGGTCCACAGCGTGAGATCCACGACGAACTCCTGGCCGTCGCGCTTCTCGAAGTCGAAGACCCCGTGGTGACCGAACACGCGCAGGCCGCGCAATTCGATACGGTCCCCGGGCAATCCGCCGTCTCGCACCGCACCGTTCACGACCGCTGCCCCGCTTCCCGCCGATACCGTTCCCGCAGTCGCCGCGCGCGGCCCGGGTGGTGGCGTCCACCACCGAGATGGCGTCCAGCGACGACCGGACATCGTGCACCCGCACGCCCCACGCGCCGTGCTCGGCGGCCAGCGCGGAAATCGTTGCCGTGGCGGCCTCGCGGCCGTCGGGCGGGCGCGGAGTCTCGCCGTCGGCGAGCAGCGCGCCGAGGAAACGCTTGCGGGAGGCCCCGATCAGGATCGGGATCCCGGCGTCCATCATCTCGGTCATGCGATAGAACAAGCCGCCCAGCAACTCCCAGTTGTGGTCGGCGTTCTTGGCGAAGCCCAGGCCCGGATCCAGCACCAGCTGGTCGAAGCCGACACCGGCGGCGAGCGCGAACTCGACCTGCGCGTTCAGCTCCTCCCACACCTTCGACACCACGTCGTCGTACTGCTCGGCGGGCCCGGCGTGCCGGTAGTCGGCCTCGGCCCGCCAGTGCATGAGGATCCACGGAATCCCGGACTCCGCGACCACTTTCACCATGTTCGGGTCGGCACGCCCGCCCGACACGTCGTTGACCATGGACACGCCCGCCGCGATGGCCGCCTCGGCCACATCGGCCCGCATGGTGTCCACGCTGGTCGGCACCCCGGCCGCGGCCAGCTGCCGGATCACCGGAACCACCCGCGCCGCTTCGGTTTCCGGATCGATCCGGATCGCGCCCGGCCGGGTGGACTCCCCGCCGACGTCGACGATGTCGGCACCCAGCTCGTACAACTCGAGCCCGTGCGCCACCGCCAGCCCCGGATCCAGATAGCGACCGCCATCGGAGAAGGAGTCGGCGGTGACGTTCACGACGCCCATCACCACACAGGAGCGGCCCGCACGAGGAACAACCAGGTTGACCCCCCGCGTACCGCTCTCGGTCATGGTCGGCGCACTCACTTTCGGAGGATGAGGTCCAGGGCCTCGGCGCGCGAGGAGGCATTGCTCTGCAGCATGCCGCGCACCGCCGAGGTGGTGGTGGAGGCGCCCGGCTTGCGGATGCCGCGCATCGCCATGCACAGGTGCTCGGCCTCGATCACCACGATGGCGCCGCGCGGATCCAGCTTCTCCATCACCGCGTCGGCGATCTGGGAGGTGAGCCGCTCCTGCACCTGCGGGCGCTTGGCGTAGAGGTCGACCAGGCGGGCCAGTTTGGACAGTCCGGTCACCCGGCCGTGCGGGCCGGGAATGTAGCCGACGTGCGCGACGCCGTGGAACGCCACCAGGTGGTGTTCACAGGTCGAGTACATCGGAATGTCGCGCACCAGCACCAGTTCCTGATGGCCTTCTTCGAAGGTGGTGTTGAGCACGTCGGACGGGTCGGTGAACAACCCGGCGAACATCTCGCGATAGGCCCGCGCCACCCGGGCCGGGGTATCGGCGAGCCCGGGACGATCCGGGTCCTCGCCGACCGCGATCAGCAGATCACGGACAGCTGCCTCGGCGCGATCCTGATCGAACGGCCGACCGGTGCCGAGTGCGATCGGGCCGGACACGACACGATTGTTGGTGGCCGACAATCGACACCTCCTGTGTTGACTTGCCGCACATGCAGACGCGGCTTGGACGCGGTCGCCGTGCCACTCGGGCGAGCGCGGTCGCGGGATGTGCACCCCACGTCCGAACTCGCCCGAGCCGGGCCGCGAACCCATAGAGAATATCGGGACCCCGGTCAGCGACGACCGTTCGGTCCGTCCCAACCATTCTTGTCGTCCTCGTCATTCCCGGCCGCCGGCTGCGGCGCGGCCGGCGCTTCCGGCTGCGGGTAGCCCGGCTGGTACTGGCTACCCGGCTGGTACCGCTGGTTGCCCGCGGGCGCCCAGCCGCCGTACGCGCCGCGCGGCTGCGGCGACTGACCCTCGTCCTCCTGCGGCGGCCAGCCCGGCGCGGACCAGCCGGCCGGAGCACCGTAATCCGGGCGCGAACCGTGCGTCGGAGCACCCTGCCGCGGATAGGCCGGCGCCTGCGGCACCGGGTACCCCTGCGGCGCGGGCGCCGGATAGCCGCCGTACGGCGGCTGCGGAGCGCCCGCGTAGGCGGGATCCGGGTAACCGTTGGCGGGCTGCGCCGCCGGGCGCGACTCCTCCTCCGGCCACGGCTCGCCGCGCTCGGCGGCCAGCTCGCGCGGCGTCTTCACCGGCGGACGGTCCGACGGCTTGCGCTCACCGAAATCGTTGAAAGCCGTGATGCGCGGGCGCTTCTCGACGGTCGCGAGGATGGTCTCGAGTTCCTTGCGGTGCAGGGTCTCGCGTTCCAGCAGCGCGGTGGCCAGCGAGTCCAGCTCGTCGCGGTAGTCGCTGAGCACCGACCAGGCCTCGGTGTGCGCGGCCTCGATGAGGTTGCGCACCTCCTCGTCGATCTCGCGGGCCACCTCGTGCGAGTAGTCCGAATTCGTGCCCATGGACCGACCCAGGAACGGGTCGCCCTGGTCCTGGCCGTACCGGACGGCGCCCAGGCGGGCGCTCATGCCGTACTCGGTGACCATGGCCTTGGCGGTCTTGGTGGCCTGGTCGATATCGGACGAGGCGCCCGTGGTCGGCTCGTGGAACACCAGTTCCTCGGCCGCGCGACCACCCATGGCGAACACCAGGCGGGCGATCATCTCCGAACGGGTCATCAGGCCCTTGTCGTCCTCGGGCACCGTCATGGCGTGGCCGCCGGTGCGACCGCGGGCCAGGATGGTGACCTTGTAGACGGGCTCGATGTCGGGCATCGCCCAGGCGGCCAGGGTGTGGCCGGCCTCGTGGTAGGCGGTGATCTTCTTCTCGTGCTCGCTGATCACCCGCGACTTGCGGCGGGGGCCGCCGATGACGCGGTCGACCGACTCCTCCAGTGCCGCACCGGTGATCACGGTGCCGTGCTCACGCGCGGTGAGCAGCGCGGCCTCGTTGATGACGTTCGCCAGATCCGCGCCGGACATGCCGACGGTGCGCTTGGCCAGACCTTCCAGGTCCGCCTCGGGCGAGATCGGCTTGCCCCGCGAGTGCACCGCCAGGATCGCGCGACGACCCTTCAGATCGGGGTTGCCGACCGGGATCTGCCGGTCGAAACGGCCCGGGCGCAGCAGCGCCGGGTCCAGGATGTCGGGCCGGTTGGTGGCCGCCATGATGATGACGCCGGTGCGCTCACCGAAGCCGTCCATCTCGACCAGCAACTGGTTCAGCGTCTGCTCACGCTCGTCGTGACCGCCGCCCAGGCCGGCGCCGCGCTGGCGGCCGACCGCGTCGATCTCGTCGACGAAGATGATGCAGGGGCTGTTCTGCTTGGCCTGATCGAACAGGTCGCGCACGCGGGACGCGCCGACACCGACGAACATCTCGACGAAGTCCGAACCGGAGATGGTGAAGAACGGAACGCCCGCCTCACCGGCAACGGCCTTGGCCAGCAACGTCTTACCGGTGCCGGGCGGGCCGTAGAGCAGCACGCCCTTGGGGATCTTCGCGCCCAGCGCCTGGTAGCGCGCCGGCTGCTGCAGGAAGTCCTTGATCTCCTCGAGCTCTTCGATGGCCTCGTCGGCGCCCGCCACATCCTGGAACGTGGTCTTGGGCATGTCCTTCGAGAGCAGCTTGGCCTTGGACTTGCCGAAGCCCATCATGCCGCCGCGGCCGCCGCCCTGCATGCGCGACATCACGAAGATGAACAGGCCCAGCAGGATCACCATGGGCAGCATGAACAGCAGGATCTGGCTCAGCCACGAGTCCTGCTTGACCGAGGTGTTGACCTTGGCGCCGGAGTCCTGCGCGGCCTTGAACACCTGCGCGGACACTTCACCGCCGCCCGGGTACTTGGCGATGAGCTTGGTCTCGTTCTTGGTCGCATCGTTGCCGTTCTTCAGCGTGATGCGCAGCTGCTGTTCTTTGTCGTCGATCTGAACCGACTCGACATTCGACTTGTCCTGCAGCTGGGAGAGCGCCACCGAAGTATCGACGCTATGCCAGCCGCGCGTGTCGTTGCTGAAATAGCTGACCAACCAGATCACGAGCAGAAAGCCCGCGACTATGGCCAGGTTGCGGAACACATTCTTGCGGGTCATAGAGCGTCGGCCGGAGGCCAGTCCTTTCCGGGGGGTGTATCCGGTTGCCTGCGATGCTTCGAGGCACGCCCGTTCCGGCGAACGGATGCGGACATGCCACGGTACCGCGTACGGTCTAGTCGTTACATCGCGCAGTTCGGCAGCTAGTGCAGTTCAAGAAGTAAACGGCTGGAGAACGCGGGTGGTTCCCCGACCACTTGCGGCAACACGTCGGGTCGATCACCCCCTGGTGTCGGACCTCGTGGTCACAATCATGGCATGGTCGTTACATCGTGAGTGGCGACACAACAGAGCGCAGGGGGTATGGACATAGTCGAGCTACGGACACCCACGGCGATTGTGCGTCATGGCAACGGGCGATTGACGGTGCTGCGACCTGGAACCGACGGCGAGCGCGTGCTCGACGTGCCGGTGAGCGACCTTCTCAAGGTGCGCTTGAACCGGCGCGCCGATGACGCCGTCGTCATCGAGATCTATCTGCGTTATCCCACCCCGGTCCTGACCGGGGTGCCCGCCGACCGGACCCCGCTGCCGGTGCTCATCGCCGAACACGATGTGCCCGCCGCCACCGTCATCGTCGAGCGGATCAACAATCAGATCCTGGCCACTCAGCGACTGGACGTGGCCGCCCCCGATCTGACCGCGCCCGCGCCCTCCTGGGGTCGCGGCGGCCCGGCCCGCGCCGACGTGGACCGCGCGGTGCGGCGCATGGCCCCCAAGCGGGACGCCAAGCCCGCGGTGGCCGCGCTGCAGCGCTTCGTCACCCCGGACGAGTACGTGCTGGAGACGGCCCTGGTCACCGCACTCCCGCCCGCGCCCAAGGCCACCGGTCTGCTCGCGGTCACCACCACGCGGCTGATCTTCGTGGCGCTCGGCTCGGGCAAGCGTTTCGCCCACGAGTTGCCGATCGCCACCCTGCTGTGGGCGCGCGACACCGACGACGACGAAGCGACGGATTTCGCGCCCGGCGAATACGGGTTCGAGGTCAGTGACGGAAATCTGGTCTGGTATTTCGTCGGCACGGATCGCGCCGACACCGATCGGGTCTGCGGTGCGTTGAATTTCGCCATTCAGCGGGAGGTCGCCGACGGTGCGGCCGGGCCCGCGGATCCGGGTGTGGCGAAGCTGTACTCGGAGTGGGAATTGCTGGTCGAGCGGCATTCGCTCGGCATGGTCGACGACGCGCAGTTCCAGCGGTACGGACGCGGAATTCTCCGGTCCCTGCCGGATTGACGCGAAGGTTTGGGGGCCTCGGCCCCCAAACCTCGCGGATTATTCGTCCGGCTGCAGAGTGATGCGCCGCCACGGGCTGGTGGGTCGCATCCATAGGCGTAGTAATTCCATGCGCCGATCCACGCCACCGGATTTCAGTTCCGCCAGGTCCTCGCACGCCTGCCAGTAGGTCCACCCGGCCAGGTAGGCGTCGCCGAATTGCCGCCAGTTGCGGTATTTGCGCTGCGCCGGCGGCAGGGCTCGCATCAGGTAGTCCCACGCCACGTCGGCGTCCAGGTAGCCGGCGGTGTAGGCCATCCGGGCCACCGCGACCACGCGGGCCAGATCCCAGGCCTGGATGTCGGTGGGTAGTGGGCGGACCAGGTGATCGGTCAGGCCGAGCTTGATGGCCTGGGACCAGATGTCGTAGTCGCGGACCAGGGCCTCCGGGTTCTCCATGCCGCGGAAGGATCCGACCTGGCGTAGGAAGGCGCGGTGCCGGTCGGCGCGTTCGCCGAAGCGATCGCGTTCAGGGGAGTTGATGGCCGCCATGACGAGCGGGTGGACGAGGGCGTAGAGCGGGCCGTGCATGCCGTCGAGGAGTTGTTCCATCGAGGCCATCGCCTCGGTGCCGTCGGTGATGCCCCAGGCGCCGGTGAGGGTGTCGATGGCAAGTTCGCGGCGATCGCCCAGCGGATGCTCGCGTTCGGGTCCGAGCAGCAGGGCGTCGTGGAAGGCGTCCCACCGGGCGGAATAGAATCCGCCGAGCGCGAGCGCGCGCAGTTCGTCGTCGGAGACCTGCGCACCGGACCAGTGATCGTCCTCGCGCTGGTCCAGCTCCGGATAGGGAAATGTGGTCAGCGTCGGTACGTCGCGGGCGGGCATAACCCGATTGTTCCCCATCGATCTTGGAGTGGCCGACTATTCGCCGATCGCGTCTGCCACACCGATCGCGCCGGGTGCGAATAATCGGCAAACCATTCGGTCCGAAATTCCGGCGCGCCGTTCGCGGCCCAGTCACGCAATTGTCTGAATCTTGCCCTGTCACAGCGGGTAATCGGGCGCTAACCTCTGCTGGCATGAGTGGGAACATCACCCTGCTGCGCGGGCTGACACCGGCCGCCACAGAGCAGGAAATCTATGCCGCGGCACAGGAATACGTGCGGAAAGTCGGCGGGGTGTCCGGATTGACGACGACTACCAAGACCGCGGTGGACAAGGCGGTCGCCGCGATCGCCGCGGCCACCACCCAATTGCTGGCCGAATTACCCGAACGCCGGGCCTCGGAGGGCGAGCCGCCGACCCGGCGCCGCGCCGCCCGGGAGGCCGTCGCGGAGGAGGCCAGCTGAGCCAGGCGGGCTCACACGCCGTACACCCGCACGCAGTCGAGTGCGATCTCCAGGCGGGGACCGCGCTGGTCGAGCGAGTGACCGAGTAGTTCTTCTATGCGCTGAACGCGGTATCGCACCGTGTTCTTGTGCACGCCGAGCGTTTTCGCGGCCGCGTCGGGGCTGCGCCGGGCTCGCAGGTAGGCATGCAAGGTTTCGCGCAATCGCGCCGACTGCGCGTCGGGTGCGGCGAGCGCGCCCAGTTCCCGTTCGATGAGCGACCGCATGGCGGCCTCGTCGGTTCCCGCCAGGTAGGCGACCTCCACCTCCGAGTAGTGCAGCACCCGCGCGGCGCCGTCCCCGTTCCCCGTCCGGAGTGGCCGGGCGCGCTCGGCGACCTGCCGGGCCGCGACCGCCTCGCGGTGGCTGTCCCGGAACCCGGCGGTGTGCGCGGCGGGCACGCCGACGGCCACCCGCACGGGCGCGTCCACCGACCAGACCGGATCGCCCGGCTCCGGCGGGTCGCCGTCCACGCCGATCCAGGCCCACAGCGCGGACGCGCCCGAGGGGACGGTGAGCAGGCTGCCGTTGCCGAGGGTGCCCGCGTAGCGGGCCACGATCCGGTCGAGCCGGCCCACGGCCTCGCCGCTGCCGTCCGGCGGCAGCGGTGCGGCGTCCTCGTCGGTCCACACCACCAGCGCCAGGTGCCGCTGGGTGAGCCGGTATCCGAGCCGGGCGGAAGCGCTTTCGGTGTCCACCTCGGCGCCGTCGAGCAGGGTGCGCACGATCTCGGCGCGCTGGGTGAGGGCGGCGCGCAGGCCGCGTTCCCGTTCGGCCATGTAGGTGTCGGTGAGGGTTTCGACCGAGGTGCTGACCCAGCGCGTGGTGCGGTCGAAAAGCCGCAGCAGCAGCGATCTTTCGATGTCGCGGGGCAGCTGCCGCTGTTCGAGCACCTCGGTCATGTAGTCGATGCAGGCTTCCTGGCCGAGGTGGTAGACGCGCAGCAGCAGGCGCACGTCGTAGCCGCGGCGGGCGACGGTGCGAGCGAAGGCGTGCGCCTCCTCGGGGACCGGGTAGTCGAAACGGTCCTGGGTGAGGCCGCTGAGCACGGCGACCGCGTGGGCGCGGCTGCTGGCGGCCAGGTCACGGCGCATGTCGCGGTCCCGCAGTTCCGGGATGCGGGCGATGATGGCGTTGTCGAGCCGGGTGACGACCTCTTCGAGGGTGGCGGCGGGCAGGGTTTCGGCGACGAAGTCGGCGATCCACTGCCGGATCTCGGCGCTGTTCACGGTGGTGGTCACGGGTGTCTCCCCGGGTTGTACTCAGAGCACAAAACCGACCGGAACAATTGACCCGATTGGCCAAGCATGGGCTCGCGAAATTGTGTCACGATCATAGTCCGGTGAACTGGAACACAGCTCGCCATCGCAACGTAGCGCACGGGGAGAGGCACATCGTGACCAATACCGAACCGGCCGCGGGCACCGCTCGCAAGACCGGGACCCGCAAGACCGCCGGGACCGCCGTGAAGGCCGCCCCGAAGCCGGAAGCCGCCCCGGCCACCGAACTCGAGGTCCGTAATCCCGCGACCGGCGCGCTGGCGGGCACCGTCCCGATCGACTCGGCCGACACCGTGGCGGCCAAGGTCCGCGAACTGCGCGCGCACCAGCCCGCTTGGGAGGCCCTGGGCCCCGACGGCCGCAAGGAGTGGCTGCTCGAGCTGCAGGACTGGCTGGTCGACAACACCGACCACCTGGCCGACGTGCTGCAGTCCGAGACCGGCAAGGCCCGCGTGGACTCGCTCATCGACCCGGCGTTCTCGGTCGACCTCACCGGCTACTACGCCCGCCGCGCCGCGAAATTCCTTGCCGACGAACACCCTTCGCCGCACAGCCCGCTGGCCCGGGTCAAGCAGCTGACCACCGTGTTCCGGCCCTACCCGGTGGTCGGTGTGATCACCCCGTGGAACTTCCCGCTGGCCATGCCGGTCATCGACGTCATCCCGGCGCTGGCCGCGGGCGCGGCGGTCATCCTCAAGCCGTCCGAGGTGACTCCGCTCTCGGCCGTCGAACTGGCCCGCGGCTGGCGTGAGATCGGCGCTCCCCCGGTGTTCGACATCGTCACCGGCGCGGGCGAGACCGGCGCGGCCGTGGTCGGCAATGCCGACTACATCCAGTTCACCGGCTCCACCGCCACCGGCCGCAAGATCGCCGCGGCCTGCACCGAGCGGATGATCCCGTTCAGCCTGGAACTCGGCGGCAAGGACCCGGCCATCGTGCTGGCCGACGCCGACCTGGACCGCGCCGCGCACGGCATCGCCTTCGGCGGGCTGTTCAATGCCGGGCAGGTGTGCATCTCGGTGGAGCGCGTATACGTGGAAGCCGCTGTCTACGACGAGTTCCTGGCGAAGCTGACCGCCGCGGTCAAGGAGGTCCGCCAAGGCGTGGACGGCCGCAAGCCGCAGTACGACATGGGCGCGCTGGCCAACGAGAACCAGGCGCAGATCGTGCAGCGGCATGTGGAGGAAGCCGTCAAGGCGGGAGCGCGAATCACCACCGGCGGCAAGCGAACCGGCGTCGGCACCCTGTTCGAGCCGACCGTGCTCGCCGACGTCGACCACACCATGACCTGCATGACCGAGGAGACCTTCGGCCCCACCCTGCCGGTCATGAAGGTGGCGAACGAGGCGGAAGCCATTCGGCTGGCCAATGATTCGATCTACGGCCTGTCCGCCTCGGTGTGGTCGGGCGACAACGATCGCGCCGAACGCGTTGCGCGCCGGCTGAATGCGGGCGCGGTCAACATCAACGACGTGTTCGCCAACATGTTCAGCTTCGCGCTGCCCATGGGCGGCTGGGGCCAGTCCGGCACCGGCGCGCGCTGGGGCGGCCCCAACGGCGTCCGCAAGTACTGCCGCCAGCAGGCCATCACCAAGCCGATCCTGCCGACGATGACCAAAGAGCCGCTGTGGTTCCCGTATTCGCCGCCCAAGCTGATGTTCGCGATGAGCGCCATGCGGGCCGCGGGCACCCGCGGACTGCGGCGGTTCAACGTGCCCGCCATCGTCAAGACCGTGCGGGGGCTGTGATGACCGACTTCGGAACCATCGCCGGCAAGGTCGTGGTGATCACCGGCGGCGCGCGCGGCATCGGCCTGGCCACCGCGACCGCCCTGCAGGCCCTCGGCGCGAAGATCGCCATCGGCGACATCGACGAGACCACCGTCAAAGAATCCGGCACCGCACGGGATTTCGACGTCTACGGCAAGCTGGACGTCACCGACCAGCAGTCCTTCGAGGGCTTCCTCGACGAGGTGGAACGACGCCTCGGCCCGATCGACGTACTGATCAACAATGCCGGGATCATGCCCACCGGGCGTCTGGTGGACGAGCCGGATCAGATCACCCGCCGCATTCTCGACATCAACGTGTACGGCGTGATCCTCGGCTCCAAGCTGGCCATCGCGCGCATGCTGCCGCGCGGGCGCGGGCACGTCATCAATATCGCGTCGCTGGCGGGCGAGAGCCACATTCCGGGTCTGGCCACCTACAACGCGAGCAAGCACGCGGTGCTCGGCTTCACCGACACGCTGCGCGAGGAGTACCGGGGCACCGGTCTCGCGTTCTCCTCGGTGCTGCCGACGCTCACCAAAACCGAACTGGGCGCGGGGGTTTCGCTGCCCAAGCTGATGCGACCGGCCGAGCCGGAGGAGATCGCCGACGCCATCGCCGAGCTGATCGTGAAGCCCAAGGCGAAGGCGCGGGTCACGGCCGTCGCGGGTGTCATCGCCCAGGCCGTCGGCCTGCTGCCGCAGTCGGTGGGTGACGCCATCGGGCGGGCGCTCGGTTCGCAGACGGCGTTCCTCGACGACGTGGACGGCGACGCGCGCAAGGCGTACGAGCATCGGGTGCGCGACTAGCTCGTCGTAGGGTCGGCGGCATGGGTAGCAGGAGAGCGGTTTTCGCCGGATTGTCGACATTGGATCTCGCCTATGCCGTCGACCGGTATCCCGCCGAGGACTCCAAGACCCAGGCCGCCGACCTGTTCCTGGGCGCGGGCGGACCCGCGGCCAATGCCGCGATCACCTACGCGTTCCTGTCCGGCGCAAATCCGGCGCTGGTCACCGCCTTGGGCAAACATCCACTGGCGGAACTGATTCGCGGCGATCTGCACCAGCACAGGGTCACCGCGGTGGATCTCACCCCCGACGGCACTCAGCAGCCGCCGGTCTCCTCGATCATCGTGGCCACCGGGGCGGCCACCCGCACCATCGTGTCGCTGGACGGATCCCGCATCCACCCGGGCCTGGACGATACGGCGGCCGACGTGCTCGCGGGCGCTTCGCTGCTGCTGGTCGACGGGCACTATCCCGACCATGCCGTGCGGCTGGCGACGGCCGCGCGGGCCGCGGGCGTGCCGGTGGTGCTGGATGCGGGACGCTGGCGGCCTGCGCACGCCGACCTGCTGCCGGTGGTGGACATCGCCGTCTGTTCGAGTGTCTTCGTTCCCCCTGGGGTACCGGCTGATTCGGCCGATGCGGTGTTCGACCACCTGCACGCGGCGGGCCCGCAGTTGGTGGCGATCACCGGTGGCGGCGGCCCGATCCGCTATTCGATGCCGGGCGGGCGCGGTGAGATTCCAGTCCCCGTCGTGCCCGCGATCGACACCCTCGGCGCGGGCGACATCCTGCACGGCGCGTTCTGTCACTTCCACGAGCGCGGCGCGGATTTCCCGGACGCCCTGCGGCGGGCCGCGGCGGTGGCCGGTGCCTCCTGCCGGTTCGTCGGCACCCGGGAGTGGATGCGGCACCACGATACTCAGTCGATGCGGTAGCCGCGGCCCGCTTTGCGCAGCACCAGATCGGCTCGGGTGCGGGTGGATTCGACCAGGACGGCGTTGCGCAGGTCGCTGTGGGTCACCTTGCTGCGGGCGGCTTCCGGGGTGCGGCCGCCGCGAATATGTCGGCGCAGCAGCCGTTGTTCGATGATGGGGCGCGGCACGTCCAGGTACCAGGCCTCGTCGAGCTGGGGGCGGACGGCGGCCCAGGCGGGGTCGTCGAGGAGCAGGTAATTGCCCTCGGTGATCACAATGGTGTGGTGGTCGAAGACGACGCCGCCGGGGACCGGTTCGTGGATGTCGCGGTCGTAGGTGGGCCAGGGGACGGGCGCGCCGGGGGTGGTGTCGCGCAGTGTGCGCAGCAGGGCCACATAGCCTGCGGCGTCGAAGGTCTCGGGTTCGCCCTTGCGGTCGAGGATGCCGGCGGCGCGGAGTTGCGCGTTGGTGAGGTGGAAGCCGTCCATGGGTGCGACGTCGGCGATGGCGGCGCCGGCGGCGAGGTTCAGTTCGTCGCGGATGCCGCGGGCGAGGGTGGATTTGCCCGCGCCGGGCGGGCCCGCGATCCCCAGCAGAAACCGACCGGAATGACCTTCGGCGCGGCGGCGGACACGCGCCGCCAACTCCGCCAGGGAGGTTTCGACACTGCCGCGTATCGCCACCCCCCGAGCCTACGGGGAATCAGTGCCCGCCTTCGGGAATGGCGCGAACCAGCGCCGCCAGATCGGCCTCCAGCATCCGTGACAACCGGTAGATCACCACGAACGCCAGCACCCCGCCCACGCTGAGGATCCGCAACGGCACGATCACCAGCCCCAGATCCGCGGTCGACACGAAGGTCACGCTGGCCACGCCCAGCAACGGCACCGAGGCCGCCGCGGCCAGATAGAAATTGCTGCGCCGCGCCAGCGCCGCCAACTGCCGCCGGTCCGCGTGCCCGACCGAACCGCGCGCCAGCAACTGCGGATACAGCGACCGCACCGCGTACACCATGATGAGGAAGAACGGATAGGCCAGCGCGATGGTCGCGCACACCACCTGCGCGGTGAAGAAATGCGCGAACGCCATGTGCGGCAGGTCCGCTCCCTCCCACGCCAGCGCCAGCGGCCACACGATCCCGGCGATCAGCCACATCACGAACGGCACCCACACCACCCGCTCCCCGATCAGCAGGGTGTCGGAGCGCGCCCGGGCCAGCTGATCCGGTGTGTAGTCGTGCCCGCGCCCCAGCCGATACGACACGGTCAGCGGCCGCCGCGCCAGCCACAACAACAGCAGCGCCGCCACCGGGAAGGCCGCCAGATTGGTGACCAGCGCCACCTGCTCGAACCGGTGCTGATCCGCCGCCGACAGCTCGTTCACGATGAGGCTCTGGTTGATCTGGATGTTGTACCAACTGGCCAGTGCGTTCGGCAGGCCGACGCACAGCATCGCGATCGGCACCGGCCAGGCCCGCAATCGCGCCCAGAGCGTGTGCGCGGGCGGGTCCACCAGGTCCCGGGCGTCGGGGTCCAGGCACAGGTCCAGCTGCCCGGCCAGCTGAGCGCCGCTCTGCCAGCGCCGGGCGGCGTCGGGGCGCAGGCATTCCAGCAGCACCCGGCGCAGTGTGGCCGGGGTGTCGGGCGGGAGGTCGTCCAGCGCTTCCGGCGGGACACCGGCCATCCGGCGGGCCAGCAGTGCCCGCACCACCTCGGCCCTGTTCGGCGCCGCCCCCGGCTCAGCCGTCTCGGCATCGACCACCTCGGAGTCGTCGAACGGCAGTGTGCCGGTGAGCATTTCCCACAGCACCATACCGAGCGAGTAGATGTCGCTCGGAGATTCCGGCGCCGGCGCGGCCGGATTCAGCAGCGTCGCCAGCGCCTCGGGGGATCGATATCGCAGTGCCCCGGCATCATTCGCGCCCGCGCCATGCGCATCGGTGACCCCGGTGCTCCAATACATCGGCCCCAGTGCGAAATCCGCGAGTTTCGGCACGCCCTCGGCCGTGAACAGCACTTTGGCGGGCCGGATATCGTGGTGCAGCACCCTTGGCGCTCTCCGTATTCGAGGGCCTCGGCCAGCCGCCGCCCCACCCAGGCGACGGTTTCCGGCCAGCTCAGGGCGGCGATCTCGGTGCGCACCGGCGACCCGGAGGGGCGGCTCTCGCCCTTGGCCTCCATGGCGGAATCGATGGCCCGCAGCAGCAGGCCGCCATCGGGCCCACCATTCGCGGCGGCGCCCCGATGGATGACCCGGCCGGGCTTGTGGCCGTTCGCGGCCGTCGGGGCTTCCCGGTGAAACTGGGCCAGCACGCCCTCGGCGGTGCCGCCGGGCACGTACTGCATGTACAGCAGCCGCAACGGTTTCCCGGTGCTGCCGTCCGCGATCAGCCGCTGGTCGAAGACGCGCACGATGTACTGGTGGTCGAGCTGGGCGACGGTGTCGGTGTCGCAGTCCGCCCCCGCCTCCACCCGCACCGCGACCAGTCGCTGCATGGAGCGCTGGCGCGCGAGGAACATGCGGCTGTGCTCGGCGCCGCCGAGGTAGGTGAGCAGGTCGAAATCGTCGAGGCGGCGACCGGTTTCGATGCCCTCGGGCAGCACCGGGGGTGGGGGCGGCGGGTTCTCGCCAGTGAAGCGGGCGCGGATCTCGGCGGCGACCTCCGGGTATTCGGCGGTGAAGGCGTCCACGTCGAGCGGCCGGCGGCGACTGCGCGCCACGAATTCCTCGCACACCAGGTCGGCGAAGTCCGGGCTGGCTTCCATCTCCGGGAATTCATTGCGGTATTCCGCGATCCGCTTCTCCAGGCCGACGCGCCGCCAGCGCTGCCGCATGTCCACCCGCACCAGGTCGGTGAGGACCTCGAGCCGGACCGCGCGCCCGTCGGGCAGGTAGCCGGCCAGGGGCGGGGGTTCGCGGCGGTCGCCGCGCAGGGTGGATTCCCAGTCGGCGGAAAAGCGGGCGAGCGCTCGGGCCGAGAGTTCACTCACGGTTCCGCACCCGCGTCCGGGCCGGGACCGTTCTCCTGCGCCGACCGGGCCGGCGCCACCACCCGTTCCAGGGCCGCCAGGTCGGCTTCGAGCGCCCGGAAGATGCCGTAGATCAGCACGAAGGCCGCGATGCCGCCGACGCTGAGCACCCGCACCGCGACGATCACGTGCGGAATGTCGTCCGGCGGCAGGAAGGTCACGCCCGCCACCGCCAGCAGCGGCACCGACGCCGCCACCGCCAGATAGGTGGTGCAGCGGCGGCCGAGCCGGTGCAGCCAGACCGCGTCCTCGGAGCTGATGTCGCCGTGCCGCAGGAACATCGGATAGATGCACCGCACCAGATAGAAGGCGACCAGGAAGAACGGATACGCCACCGCCATCGCCCCGCACACCACCAGCGACACCAGGAAGTGCACGACGCCGCGCGCCGGTAGGTCGGTGGCGGTCATGCGCAGCACCAGCGGGAAGGTGAAGCTCGCGACCACCCACAGCGAGAACACCACCAGCGAGATGCGTTCCCCGGCCAGCAGCACGTCCTTGCGCGCTCTGCGTAGCGTCGCCGCGCTGTACTCGCGGCCTTTGCGCAGTCCGCGTGGCACGAAGAGCACATACCGGCACAGATAGGCGATGAGGGCGGTACCGAGCGGGAAGAACACGATGTTCACACCCGAGGTGGTGAGGAAGAAGGTGCGCATGGCCTCGTCGGGCAGGTGGCTGATGATGAAGGCCCGGTTGTGCGCGATGTTGTACAGCGAGGAGAGCGTGTTCGGCACCACCACGGCCAGGGTGACCAGTGGAATCAGCCACGGCCGCAGGCGCATCCGCCAGCTGTGCGGCGGCGGGTCGACCAGGTCGCGGGCGCGTTCGTCCAGGCACATATCGAGCTGGGTGGCCAGGATCGCGCCGCTGCTCCAGCGTTGGTCGCGGTCGGGTTCGAGGCAGGTGAGCAGCACCCGGCGCAGCGCGGCCGGGCAGTCGGGCGGCACCCGTTCCAGGGCGGCGGTGTCGACGCCGCTGCGGCGGCGGGCCAGCATGCCCTCGAGGGTGGTGCGGTCGCCGTGGTCGCCGGGTCCGGCGGTGGTGTCGTCGAAGGGTTTCGCGCCGGTCAGCAGCTCCCACAGCACCACGCCGAGGGAGAAGATGTCGGCGCGGGTGTCCAGGTCGGCGGCACTGGTGGCGGCCGCCGGATGGCAGGCTTCCAGCTGTTCCGGGGACATGTAGGACAGCGAACCACCGAAGTAGGAGACCGGGCTGGAACTGTCCAGATTGCGGCTGAAACTGATATTGAAATCAGCCAGCTTGGGTACCGCCTCGGCGGTGAGCAGCACATTGGCGGGTTTCACGTCGCGGTGCAGCACCCCGTGCGAGTCCGCGTAGTCCAGCGCCTCGGCCAGCCGGCGGCCCAGCCAGGCCACGGTTTCCGGCCAGCTCAGCCCGGCCAGTTCGGCGCGCACGCTGGAGTCGGTGGGCCGGATCTCGCCCTTCTCCTCCATGGCGGCGTCGACCGCGTCGAGCAGCAGTTTCCCGCTGCGCTGCGCGGGCGGGGTGGCCCGCACCCAGCGCAGCACGCCGAGCAGGGTGCCGCCGGGCAGGAACTGCATGTACAGCAGCCGCAGCCGGCGTCCGGATTCGGTGCGCAGGTCCGACAGCAGCCGCTGGTCGAAGACGCGCACGATGTAGTCGTGGTCGAGCTGGGCCAGGGTCTGCGGCTCGGTGCCGTGGTCGGCGGAGATCTTCACCGCGACCAGGCGTTGCAGCGAGCGCTGCCGGGCCAGGAAGACGCGGGCGAACGCGCCGGAGCCGAGATTGGTCAACAGATCGAAATCGTCGATGCGCTGGCCGATCTCGATGCGGTCGAGCAGCGCTCCGGTATCGGGCGTGGTGATGCCGCCGCCGGTGACCCGGGTGGGGTCGGCCGGGTCGGAGATCAGCTGCGAGGGGTCCTCGTACTGGGTCAGCTCGCCGCTGTCGGGCACCCGGGTGGTGTCGCCCTCGAGCGGCGGCGGGGTACGGGTGGTGGCGTCGATCCGGGTCGATTCGGAGTCGTCGAGCCAGACGCCGCGGGTGGACTCGTCGAGCTCGAAGTCACCGCGGGTGGATTCGCCCGGTCCGGCCCGGCGGGTGCTCTGGTCCTCGTCGTCGATGAGCAACTGCCGCAGGGCGCCCGCCTGATCCGGGTACTCGCGCAGGCAGTCGCGCGGGTCCACCCGCTCCCCGCTGTGGCGGCGGATGACGAACTCCTCGTAGACCAGCCCGGCGGGCAGGTCGCGCACGGTGAGCTCGGGGAATTCGGCGCTGTAGTCGGCCAGCCGTTTCGGCGGGGACGCGTCCGCGTCCGAACGGCGCAGCCATCGATGCCGCATGTCGACGCGAATGAGCTCGATCAGCGCGCCGCGGCGCAGGGTGCCGGCATCGGGCAGATAGTCGGCGATCAGGGGTGGAGCCGCAGCGGTATCCCACGCGGCCGCGAACGCGGCGACCGCAGTCGATTCGGTTCCGGCAGAGAACGCGCCGGAACGGTGGTCGGAACCAGAAGCCATGTCCGCACCCATCTGGCTCGGCACGGATTCGTCGATCCGCACGGTCGATCCCAGGATGTCGTGGATTCTGAGATTCGGACAAAGAAACCGCCACACCCGACACCATCATCCCCGACCAATAGCCGGAATGATAACTTGCGGCTCACGAGCGGATCACCCGATTTCGATACGACGCGACGGGGGAAGACCAGCATGTACGACGAGGGCACGGCCTTGGCGGCGGGGATCGCCGATGCCGGCACCACCGAGGACGTGGCGGTGGCAGTCACCGGGCGGGACAGGGGAGAAAACGTGGCCGATTCCGACAATGCACCCGAGCGTCCCGCCGTGGACCTGACCACGGCCATCGGCGTCGCCACCGCCGTGCAGAACGGCTGGCTATCCCCCGAGGACGCCGTCGAAGCCGCCCTGACCCGGATCCGCGGGCGGGACCGGAAGCTGAACGCCTTCAGCCTGGTTCGCGAGGAAGCCGCCCGCGCCGAGGCCCGCGCCGTCGCCGAACGCGCCGATCTGGACATGCTGCCGCTGGCGGGGGTGCCGATCGCGGTCAAGAACAACATCGACGTGGCCGGCGAGGTGACCCGCGGCGGCTCGCTGGCCGGGTCCGACGCGGCCGCCGGCGACGATCACCCCGTGGTGCGGCGGCTGCGAGCCGCGGGCGCGGTGGTCGTCGGCCTCACCCACATGCCGGAGTTCGGGCTGTGGGGTGTCACCGACGAGCCGGGCAGCATCACCCGCAGCCCGTGGAACACCCGCTACTCGGCGGGCGGTTCGTCGGGCGGTTCCGGCGCGGCCGTCGGCTCCGGCATGGTGCCGATCGCGCACGGCAACGACGGGCTCGGCTCGGTGCGCATTCCGGCCGCCTGCTGCGGCGTGGTCGGTCTCAAGCCCGGCCGCGGTCTGGTGCCCGCCGAGGTGGGCCTCGATGCCTGGGGTGGAATGACCGAAAACGGCGTTCTCGCAACGACTGTCGCCGACACCGCGCTCATGCTGTCGGTGCTCGCGGACCGTCCCGATCTGGCCGACCTGGACACGCCGCAGACGCTGCGCATCGGTCTGGCGACCGGGGCGCCGGTGCCGCTCACCCACGTCGACCTGGCCTGGACCGCCGCCGCCGACAAGGCCGCGGCGGCCGCGTCGCTGGCCGGGCACATCATCGGCGTGGCCGAACTCCCTTACCAGGGCGTGACTTTCGCGCTGCTGCTGCGCTGGCTGGCCAATGCCGCCCGCGAGGCCGCGATCGTCGCGCACCCGGAACGGCTGCAGCGGCGCACCCGGACGCACGTCGCGCTCGGCAACGCCGTGCTGAAGTCCGGTCTGCTGCGCGCGTCGCAGGTCGACCGGGTCGAGGCCCGGCTGCTGGACTACTTCGAGCGCTACGACGTGGTCATCACACCCACCCTGGCGACCGCGGCGCCGCGCGCCCGCCGCTGGCATTCGCGCCCGTGGCCGGCGAATGTGCTTGCCAACGTGAAGTTCTCGCCGTTCACGCCGCTGTGGAATCTGGTCGGCTGGCCGGCCATCTCCATTCCGATGGGCCTGCACCCGCGTTCCGGCACGCCGGTCGCGGCGCAGATCGCGGGACCGCCCGGAAGCGAGTCCACCATCCTGCGGCTGGCCGCGCAGATCGAGGCCGCGCACCCCTGGCAGCGCGTCGTCTCCTGACTCGACCGTCCCCCGACACAGAGCAGCGCCGCGTCACAGAGTGACGCGGCGCTGTTCTTTCGTGTCGATCCCGCACCTCGTTGTGCCCGATCGCACACTGTCCCGCACGGGCCGCGGCAACCTCCGACCCACTGCCGCCGCCCGTTCGGACGAATCGTGCCGGCCTAGACGGCCGCGAGGGGCTCCTGCTCGGCGAAGCCGCCGTCGAGGACGCGGGCCGCGAACTCAAGGATGGTCGGGCGGTCGTCGTCAGCACGCCAGGCGACCGCGAGTTCGCACGGGGCGAGGCCGGTCACCGGGCGGGCGGTCAGGCCCGGCCAGCGGTACATGGGGACATTGTTCTCGGCCAGCAGGCAGACGCCCAGGCCGAGGCTGACCGCCTCGAGGCGTTCCTCGGCGGTGGCGGCTTCCGCCCCGATCCGGGCCTGGCGGCCGGCGCGGGCGTCGGAGCCGAGCCAGAAGTCGCGGGCCGCACCGGCTTCGGCGGGCATGGCGACGAAGGGCTCGTCCAGCAGGTCGGCGAAGTCGATGCTCTCCTGTCCGGCCAGCGCGTGGTTCTCCGGCAGCAGTACCCAGCGCGGCTCCGTACGCAGCACCTGCCACCGGTAGCGGCTGGTGTCGGGTACGGGCAGCCACATCAGCGCCAGGTCCGCCTGGCGGCCGGCCAGGCCACTGGACGGGTCGGTCCAGGACGCGGAGTGCAGGGCGAGCCGGTGGCCGCTGGCGCTCTCCAGATCCGTGATCAGGCCGCGCCCGATGGAGGACTGGATGCCGACGCGCAGCACCTCACCGGCCTCCTGCAGGGCGACATTGGTGACTTCCCAGAGCTCCAGGATCTTCCGGGCGCCTTCGAGCAGTTCCTTGCCGGCGACGGTCAGGGCCACGCTGCGCTGGTTGCGGTCGAACAGCACGACGTCCAGCTGGCGTTCCAGCTGCCGGATCTGTCGTGACAGGGTGGGTTGAGCGATGTGCAGCCGTTGCGCCGCGTTGGTGAAATGCAGTTCCTCAGCGACGGCGACGAAATACCGCAGGTCGCGCAAATGCGGGTCCATAGCCCCTTGCTATCAGAATCGGTCTTGATTTTCCAGCTGAATCTGACCCAAAAGTTTGCAACAGGATCAGAAAACAGCCGTCAGGTTTGTTACAGACAGCATAGGGCTCCAATGAAACATTCCGTTAACCGGACCCGCGAATTCCTGGCCATTTACCAGCACTCGGCCGCGAGCCCACAAACGGACACTTGACCAGCATTGATCCACGATCGTGTTCGATCCGCGACCCGAAAGCGATCCGAGCGCTGACCTTCAGCAACAACACTCCGCCCCGGCCCGCACCCGAAACCAGTCGCTCGAGTGAGTTTGGTCACATCAAGGCCGAAGGCCGCCTCCCATAGTGGAAGGCGGCCTTCGTTCAGAACCGGTGCGACGGCGGTTACTCCCCGCCGTAGACCTTCGGATCCAAGGTGCCGATGTAAGGCAGATCGCGGTACCGCTCGGCGTAGTCGAGGCCGTAGCCGACCACGAACTCGTTCGGGATGTCGAAGCCGACGGCCATCACGTCCACCTGGGTGCGCAGCGCGTCGGGCTTGCGCAGCAGCGTCACCACCTCGAGCGAGGCCGGGTTGCGGCTGGACAGGTTGCGCAGCAGCCACGACAGCGTCAGACCGGAGTCGATGATGTCCTCGACGATCAGCACGTTGCGCCCGGCGATGTCCTTGTCCAGGTCCTTCATGATGCGCACGACACCCGAGGACGAGGTGGAGGAGCCGTACGACGAGACGGCCATGAACTCCATCTGCGTCGGCACGGTGAGCTTCTTGGCCAGATCGGTCATGAAGAAGATCGCGCCCTTGAGTACGCCCACCAGCAGCAGGTCGCCCTCGGGAGCGTCGGCGGGATAGCGCTTGGCGACCAGTTCGGCCAGTTCCTCGACCTTGGCGGCGATCTGGTCTTCGCTGATCAGCACCGACGCGATGTCGTCCCCGTACACGTCCGCTGGTTTCCCTTCAGTCGACCCGACTGTGAATCTTTCAAAAAAAGCGGGTTCACTCCGACCCGAGTATGAGCCTGCCATGTTCACGCGCGGCAACCAACCTCGTCCCACTGGGCGAACCTCCCACCGCGACGCCGCCCTGCCCACAGCCACCGCGTGACCAGCGCCTCCACCGCGCGTAAATTGCTGTCCGTCAATGATTTCGCGCCACGCTCGAGCAGCCACGCGCGAATGACGCGGCGGCGGATCGCGGGCTGCGCAGTGGCGAGCGTCTCGATTCCGAGCCCGTCCCCCGCCCGCGCGGCCGCCAGCAACTCCCCGGCGAGTGCGTCCAGCACCGCCGAGTCCTCCCGCAGCTGCGCCGCGGTCCGGGCCAGCGCCTCGGCCACCCCGCCCCCGAGCACCTCCTCCAGCAGCGGCAGCGCCTCCCCGCGCAGCCGCACCCGGGTGAACTCCGGCGCGCTGTTGTGCGGATCCTCCCAAGCCTCGAGCCCGAGCTCCGCGCACAGCTCCCGGGTCAGCTGCCGCCGCACCCCGAGCAGCGGCCGCCCCCACGGCTCCGAGAACTCCGCCATCCCCCGAATCGACCGCGCCCCCGACCCCCGCCCGAGCCCGAGCAGCACGGTCTCGGCCTGATCGTCGAGGGTGTGCCCGAGCAGCACGGGCAATCCCTGCCGCGCGGCCCGCAGCGCGTCGTAGCGCGCCCGCCGGGCCGCCGCCTCCGGTCCACCCGGGAACCTGCCTCCGAGCGGGGTCTGGGGCTCGGCATCCGGCCCGTCCGCGTCCGGTTCAGCGGTCGGCTGCCCGTTCATCCGATCCGCCGCCGGGGCCGACCCGTTGCGCTCGACGCGGACGCGCAATACCTGGGCGGACCGGCAGCCCAGTCGCAGTGCCGCGGCGGCGGCGCGGTCCGCGACCTCGCCGGATCCCTCCTGTAGTCCGTGATCGACGATCAGCGCGTCCACCACATCGGCTTCGGCGCAGGCCGCGGCGGTCAGCGCCAGCGAGTCCGCGCCACCGGAGAGGGCCACGCAGACCACGCCGTCGGGGGCGTAGCGGCCCAGCCATTCCCGGACGGCCCGGCGCAGCTCCAGCGCGGCGCGCGTCTCGGGTAGTCGGGGCCGATCGTTCACGCCCCGATCGTCGCACGCGGGCGCGGCGCGGCGTCGTGCGGCGAGCATTCCTGCCGGGTACGTCCCGAATTCCGGCGCGGCGTAAGCGCTCCCGCGCGGCGCGGCGGCTCAGCCGAGGACGCGGGTGACCCAGCGCTGCGGGTCGCCGATCTCGTCGGTGCGGGGCAGGGTTTCCGGCTCGGTCCAGATGGTGTTGAAGCGGGCCATGCCGACGGTGTCGACTACTTCGTCGACGAACGCCTTGCCGCGCACGTACTGGGCCACCTTGGCGTCCATGCCGAGCAGCGCGCGCAGCAGGCGCTGGATGGGGTTGGCGGGCCGCTTGCGCCGTTGATCGAAGGCGGCGCGGATGCGGGCGACCGAGGGGACGACCGCGGGGCCGACGGCGTCCATGACGTGGTCGGCGTGACCCTCCAGGAGGGTGCCGAGCATGAGTAGTCGGTCCAGGGCCGCGCGCTGCGGTTCGGACTGGGTGGCGCGCAGCAGCCCGATCACACCGCCCGCGGGGTCCTCGACGCCGCGGCGGCGTTCCTTCACCGCTTCGGCGAGCCGGGCCAGGATGTCGGCCAGGGGTTCGTCGCCCGCCGCGCCGAGGGTGTCGACATTGCTGCGCATGTAGCCGGCGATCCATGGGGCGGAAGAGAATTGGACCCGGTGGGTGACCTCGTGCAGGCACACCCAGAGCCGGAAGTCGCTGGGCTGCACGCCGAGTGCGCGTTCCACCGCCATGATGTTGGGCGCGACCAGCAGCAGTGTCCCGTCGGGCCCGGTGAAGGGGTCGTACTGGCCGAGGATGGCGGTGGACAGGAACGCCAGCATCGCCCCGGCCTGCATCCCGGCCGGTTTGCCGACGAGTTTGCCCTTCTCGCCGGGTTCGATGCCGCTGCCGGTGAGCTGGGACATGGAGTCCGCGGCGGCCCGGATCCAGCCGGGCCGGTCCACGATCAGCGCGTCGGGCACCACCGATCCGTCGTCGAGCCCGCTGACCTCACGCACCGGTCCTTCGGCGCGCACCGAGGCCGCCGCGAGCTCGGCGACGGCCCGCTCGGCCGAGTAGCGGGAGGTGCGGGGTCCGGCGGGCACCAGCGCCGCGCCGGTGCGGGCGGCCATGTTCCAGTCGACCGATCCGGTCAGCATGGTGCGGGTACGCGCGGGCGCGGTGGGGTTCTCGGATCCGGTCATGTTCATCCACCCGTCAGGAGCAGCCACAGTTGCGCAGTGCGTTGGCGACGGCGTCCAGCGCGGGTCGGCTCACCTCCGGCGGCCGATCGTTCGACATGAGCGCGAACGTCAGGACCCGTCCGTCACGGTCCAGCACATATCCGACCAACGCACTCGATACGGACAGAGTTCCGGTTTTGGCGCGAATCCAACCCGCGCCCTCGCGATCGCGATCCACATAGCGGGTCGCCAGTGAGCCGGTGCCGCCCGCGACCGGCAGATAGTCCAGCAGCGGCGCCAGCGGGGAGCCGGGGGTGGTGACCGCGGCCGGGTCGGCGGTCGAATTGTCTTGCGGAGCAGCGCCGTTGGGCAGCGCGGCGACCGTCAGCACCCGGTTGAGCAGGCGCGGCGGAATCCGGTCGTCGGTCGAGAGTCCGCTGTTGTCGGCCATCTTCAGGCCGGTCAGGTCGAATCCGGCGGCCTGCAGCACGGTGTTGAGCGCGGTCACCGCGCCGGTAAAGGAGGCTTCCTGGCCGCCGGCCACCGCGACCTCGCGGCCGATGGCCTCGGCCAGCACATTGTCGGAGTGCACCATGGCCTGCAGCAGGCGGTCCCGCAGCGGCGCGGACTGCACCGCGGCCAGCTGGGTGGCGCTCACGGGCGCGTTGCCCGCCTTCACCTTGGCGGGGTCCACACCCAGTTCGCCGGCCAGTTTGCGGCCCGCGTCGAGGGCGGGAGTGGCTGTACGGGGCGAGTATTCGACGAGCGGGTCGAGGCGGCCGCCGTCGATCATCACCGCGTCCATGGGCGCGATGGAGCCGCCCGCGATGTCGGCGGCGTCCCAGCCGGGCGCGAAGTTCGGCCCGGGGTAGGCGGAGGTGTCGACGGTGATCGAGTCGACCCGCTGCCCGGTGGCCTTGATCTGGGCGACCAGGTCCTGCAGGCGCGGCGCGTCCGGGTAGTAGCCCTTGCCGTCGGGCTGGGCGGTGATGGTGGGGTCGCCGCCGCCGACCAGCACGATCTCGCCGGGCGCCGAGCCGGTCACCACCTTGGTGGTCACCCGGTGGTCGTCGGGCAGGGTCAGCAGGGCGGCCGCGACGGTCAGGATCTTGGCGGTGGACGACGGGATCATGGCCTTGTCGGCGTCCATGGTCCACAGCACCTTGCCGGTGTCGCCGTCGGACACCGACGCGGCGAAGGCGCCCAGGTCGGGGTTGCCGACCACGGGCGCGAGCGCGGCGGTCAGACCGTGCGTGCTGGCCGCGGGCGCGGTCACCGGAGCGGGCGCGACCTGCGGGATCGGTTTCACGGGCGCGGGCGGGTCGGCGATCGTCAAGCCCCCGTGCTGGAACTCCTCGGTCCAGGGCTTCAGGATCAGCACCACCGCCGTCGCGGCCACCAGCATGACGACCAGCAGCGATGACACCACGATCCAGGTTCTGCGGCGCCGCTTGGCCTCCAGACCACCGATGTTCTGCTTGTTCCGACCAAACACCTGCCGCTGTCTCCCTGATACCTGTGGTGGGGCTGATGGCTCTACCGCGGTCCACACTATCCTCGTTGCGCAGTCGTTCCCCCGAACGTGCTGGCGAGTCGGCAGCCTTACCGCCCACCGAAGAAGGAGATGACGTGGAGTTCGACGTCACCATCGAGATCCCCCGGGGTCAGCGCAACAAGTACGAGGTTGATCACGAGACCGGACGCGTGCGGCTGGACCGCTACCTGTACACCCCGATGATGTACCCGGCCGACTACGGCTACATCGAGAACACCCTGGGCGGCGACGGCGACCCGCTGGACTGCATGGTCCTGCTGCCCGAGCCGGTGTTCCCGGGTGTGCTGGTCGAGGCCCGCCCGGTCGGCGTGCTCATCATGAGCGACGAGGCCGGCACGACGAGAGAAGCTGGTCGCGGTCCCCAACAAGGACAAGCGCTGGGACCACATCCAGGACGTCGAGGACATCCCGGAGTTCCAGCGCAAGGAGATCGCGCACTTCTTCGAGCGCTACAAGGACCTGGAGCCCGGCAAGTGGGTCAAGGTCGAGGGCTGGGAGGGCCGCGAGAAGGCCGAGAAGCTGGTCGACGAGGCCTACGCCCGTCTGCAGGAGCAGGGCGGCCACTGAGGTCACGCTGAGTGAGGGGCGGCACGGATTCCGTGCCGCCCCTTCGCTTTACTCGGGGACGGTATCGAGTCCCGCGGTGGTGCGCAGTGGGACTTCCTTCCAGAACACCACCAGCACCAGCGCCACGAAGGCGACCGCGGAGGTCGTCAGGAACACCGTGGACAGCGATTCCGCGAACCCGACCTTGAACGGGTGCGCCAGGACCGGATTCAGCTTCTGAATGATCGAACTGTCCTTCAACACGCTCTGCGCTGCCGAAGTGTCGTGGTGCAAAAATCCCTGTGCCAGTGCCATATCCGCCGGATTTCCGTCGTGCGCGGCGTCGACCACGGCCTTCTGGAAATTCGGGTCGGCGCCGGCCGCCTCCAGCTGAGCGCGAATATTGGGCCCCAGCCGGTCGAACAGGATGGACAGGAATACCGCGGCGCCCAGCGTGCCGCCGATCTGCCGGAAGAAGGTGGCCGACGCGGTGGAGACGCCCATGTCCTTGGGCGGCAACGCATTCTGCAAGGCCACGATGAGCGGCTGCATGAGATTGCCGAGCCCGAATCCCACGCACAGCATGAACAGCACCACGATCCAGAACGCGGTGTCGGCTTTCAAATAGTGCAGCAGGAATAGTCCGAGGGTGATCATGGCCGCGCCGAGCAGCGTGTAGATCCGGTAATGCCCGGTGCGCGAGATCAATTGGCCCGACAGCACCGAACCGATCATCATCCCCAGCACCATGGGGATCATCTGCAATCCGCCCAGCATCGGGCTCGCGCCCCGGTCGGCCTGCAAATACTGGGGCAGCAGCAGGATTCCGCCGAACATGCCCGCACCGACCACGAACGAGATGACCACGCCCAGGGCGAAGGTGCGATTGGCGAAGATGCGCAACGGGATCAGCGCCGCGTCCCCCAGCGCGCGCTCGATCAACACGAAGGCGGCGATGCCGAGCGCGCCGACCAGGTAGCAGGCCAGGGCGCGCCCACTGCTCCACCCCCATTCGCGGCCCTGCTGGGCCACGATCAACAACGGGCTCATGGCGACGATCAGCGCCAGCGCGCCCCAATAGTCCACGCGGTCACGGGATTTCTCCCGCGGCGGCAGCCGCAGCACCCGGGTCACCACGACCAGCGTGAACAGTCCGATAGGCACGTTCACCAGGAACACCCACCGCCAGCCCGCGATCCCCAGAATGCTGTGCTGCCCCGCGAACAGCCCGCCCAGCACCGGCCCGATCACGCTGGAGGTGCCGAACACGGCCAGGAAATACCCTTGGTACCTGGACCTTTCGCGCGGGCTCACGATATCGCCGACGATGGTCAGCGCCAGCGACATGAGCCCGCCCGCGCCCAGCCCCTGCAGCGCCCGGAACACCGCCAGCTCGTACATGGACTGCGCGAACGTGCACAGCAGCGAGCCGGTCACGAAGATGGTGATGGAGGCCAGGTAGAAGGGCTTGCGCCCGTACATGTCCGAGAGCTTGCCGTAGAGCGGCGTGGCGAGGGTCGCGGTGATCAGGTACGCGGTGGTCGCCCAGGCTTGCAGCGAATACCCGTTCAGGTCATCGGCGATGGTGCGGATCGCGGTGGACACGATGGTCTGATCGAGCGCCGCGAGCAGAATGCCCAGCAGCAGCCCGGACAGGATCACCAGGATCTGCCGATGCGTGAAGCCGCCCTCGCCGGTCGACGCGCTCACTTCGGATGTCGCCATGCCATACCTCCAGCCCCCGCCAAAAACGATAGGCCGGGAACCGGAGGTATGGGGTCCTTTTATTGGTTGTAACCCGAAGGGGTTACTTGCCTTTGAACTGCGGGTCGCGCTTCTCGAAGACGGCCTGGATGGCCTCGGTCAGGTCCTCCGACGGCAGGAACGCCGAGTTCCACGTGGACACGTAGCGCAGCCCGTCGGCGATCTTGCCGCGCTTGGGCTGATCCAGCACGTCCTTGATGCCCTGCACGACGAGCGGCGGGTTGGCCGCGATCTCGCGGGCCATGGCGTAGGCGGCGTCCAGCACGGCCTCCTGGTCGGCGTACACGTCGTTGACCAGGCCGATCTTCTCGGCGCGGGCCACGTCGATGTCCTTGCCGGTGTAGGCGAGCTCGCGGACGTGACCTTCGCCGATGATGCCGGGTAGCCGGTGCAGCGAGCCGATGTCGGCGACGATGGCCACCTTGGCCTCGCGCAGGCTGAACTTGGCGTCGGCGCTGGCCAGCCGGACGTCGGCGGCGGCGATCAGGTCCAGCCCGCCACCGATGCACCAGCCGGAGATGGCCGCGATGACCGGCTTCACGCAGTCGGCGACAGCTGTCACCGAGTCCTGCATGCCGCGCACGTGCTTGAGGAAGTCGGTGCGCGGGCCGGCCAGGGCCTTGTCGGCCAGCAGCGGCCCGAACAGCGGGCTCATGGCCGGCAGGTCCAGTCCGTAGGAGAAGTGCTTGCCCGAGCCGGTGAGCACGATGGCCCGGACGTCGGGGTCGGCGTCGAGTTCGCCGAAGATGAGCGGCAGCTCACGCCAGAAGTCGGGGCCCATGGCATTGCCCTTGCCAGGACCGGTGAGTGTCACCGTCGCGATGTGGTCCTTGCTTTCGACTTCGAAAGCCTTCCATTCGGTCATTGGTCCAGCGTATAGGGGTTACCCGCGAGTAGGTTGGCCGGTGTAAACGCTGTGCTAAATCTGCTGCGTCCCAGCGTTTTCACGGCGCCCGGAGGTGGACGATTATCGCGTCCGCACAAACTGTTCCTCCTGTGTGTGAGGTCACGATGATGCACTTCGGAATCGGCCTCGACCGCTTCAACATCCTCCCCCGCCGTCGCGCGATTCATGCCCTGTACGAATGCTGCTGCAATGTCACCTGGGCGCAGAAGATCGCCGACGGCCGCCCCTACCCGGGCCACGCCGCCCTGCAGACCGCGGCCGCGGCGGAACTGCGCGCCATGTCCGCCGTCGATCTGGAACGGGTCTTCGATTCCTGTGCACACCAGCCGGTTTCGGAGCGCACCGTCGACGAACTGGCCCCGATCGTGTACGACCGCCTCACCACCATGCTGGGCCCCGAGGAGGGCTACCCCGACTACTGATCCCCCCGCACATCCGCCGCAATCGCTCTACCCTGGTTGCCATGCGCAGGTCCCTGCCACCGGTCGCGTCGAAGGTTTCCGACACCTTGATCGCGCGCGGCCATCACGGGGTGATCATCACCCAGCCCACGCCCACCCCCACCGCGCGCGATGCCGCCGACGCGGTCGGCGTCACCATCGGGGCCATCACCAAGTCGCTGGTGTTCCTGCTCGACGACGATCCGGTGCTGCTGCTCGTCTCCGGCGCACACCAGGTGAACCTGTCCCGCACCGGGCAGCGCCTGGAGGGCACGCTCAGCCGGGCGCCCGCGGACATGGTGCAGGAGGTGACGGGCCAGCCCATCGGCGGCGTGGCACCGCTCGGCCACCCCACCAATCTGCCCACCTTCGTCGACAACGCCTTGGCGCAGTATCGGGAGCTGTGGGCGGCGGGCGGGCATCCGAACACCCTGTTCCGCACGACCTTCGGGGAGCTGGTGCGAATCACCGCGGGCCTGGCCATCGACGTGGACTGAGCGCCGCCACCGGCGGTTTCCGAGTGCGCGGAATAATCGGGCGCTCGACCACGTAGGTTCGTGACGTGACCGATTCTCCGACACCCGGCGCCGAGCTACACGTGCCCGACGACCTGAGCGGCATCACCGCGCAGCAATATCGGGCCGCCATGCGGCACTATCCGGCCGGCGTCACCATCGTCACGCTGAACTCCACACAGGGACCGGTCGGGTTCACCGCGACCTCGTTCGCCTCGCTGTCGGCGCAGCCGCCGCTCATCTCGTTCAACATCGCCGAGAACTCCTCCAGCATCGAGGCCATGCTGGCGGCCGAATCGGTGGTGGTGCATTTCCTGGGCGAACATCAGAAGCATCTGGCGCAGCGGTTCAGCCGCAGCGCCGAGGACCGCTTCACCGACCGGTCGCTGTGGACGACCCTCGGCTCCGGCGAACCCGTCCTGCACGGCACCCCGATCTGGGTCCGCGCCACCGTCCACCAGCTGCTCCCGATCGGCGACCACACCCTGATCATCGGCCTGGTCACCCAGGTGCACGACAACACCGAACACTCCCCCGCGGTCGGCCCGCTGGTCTACTACAACGGCGCCTACCACCGCGCCGAGATCGCCGACTGACTCAGGCCGCCGACACCGCGGTACCGATCCCCAGCGCCGCCAGGATCGCCGCACTCGCCTGCTCCAGCCGCGCCCGGATCCGCGGCCGCCGCAACAGCGTCACCGCCCGCGCGGCCGCCACCGCCAGCACGATCATTTCGATTGCCGCGATGGTGGATTCGATCGCGCCGAGCGTGAGCGTGTTCGCGAACGTCACGTGGGTCAGGAACTGCGGGAGCACCGCGAGGTAGAACAATCCCACCTTCGGATTGAAGACACAGGACAGCAATCCGGCAGCGAACGCCGAGCGCATCGACGCCGGCTTGCCCTGGGACACCGCGATTTCCGTCTCGGCGGCCTCGTTCCGCACCCGCCGATGCTCCATGAGCGCCCGAATCCCCAGGTACAGCAGGTAGATTCCGCCGATCACCTTGAGCGTGCGATACGCGGTGGCCGACTGCTCCAGCAGCGCGGCCACCCCGGCCGCCACCACCGTCACCCAGACGATCCCGCCGAACGCCGAACCCACCGCCGCCGCGATCCCCGGTCGCGGCCCGGCCATCGAGAATCGAAGCACCAGAAAGGTATCCGGGCCGGGGGTGAGCGCGAGCAGCACGCACAATCCCGCGAAACTCAGCAGCAGCGGAAAACTCATGCCTTCCATGGCAACGCACGCAGCCGTGACCACGCAAGTTTCGGCCGCCTGGCCATGGCCGCTGACCCGCCCCCGACGGCCAGGTCAGTAGCCGAATATCCCAACGTGACGACTGATTTCGTGAGGCCCGGGTAACTCACCGGGTACGTCCAGATCGGTTCGGCATCCAACCGCCGGCACGGGTTGCCAACTCCGACGGCTCTCAGCCGCCCGCTAAATACCCGGGGAGGCGGGGGAGTACTCCGCACCCAGTTCACGGAACAGATCGGTGTTCATCGTGAACGCCAACCGCGCTTCGTCGAGCACCCGATCGACCTCGGGACCTTCGAGGGGAAGCTGGTCCAGGGCCTCGCGGTACTCGCGCTTGAACGCGGCGGGATTGGTGATCTCGTCGAAGACGTAGAAGCGCACGCCGTCGCCCTTCTTGGGCAGATCCCACAGCTTCTCGGCGGTGCCGCGAATGACCTGGCCGCCGGAGAGGTCACCCAGGTAGCGGGTGTAGTGGTGGACGACGTATCCGGCCGGCCACTCCTGCGCGCACTCTTCGATGCGGGCGGCGTAGGCGGCGGTCGAGGGCAGCGGCTGCAGCTCGTCGCGCCAGTTCGCGCCGCCGAGGTGCGCCAGATCGGTCTCGAGCGCGGCCAGGCGCGCCAGTTCCGGCTTCACGAACGGACCCGCGACCGAGTCGGAAGCCAGTGCGGTGGAATGCTTTTCGAGGGCCTCGTAAACGAACCAGAGCTGCCCGGTGTAGCGCAGGAAGGCGTCGACGCCGAGCTGACCGGTCAGCATGTCACGCATGAACGTGGAGTGCTCCGCCTCGTTGTGCTGCTGCTCGGTCGCGGTGCGAATGAGCGTCGAGAACGGGGCGCTGGTGTCCGTGTCCAACATGGTCGGGCTCCTCGTGGTCAACTCCGGGGCACCCCACTTTGGCTACCCTAACTTCCTCATCGACCCTACGCTCCAGCAACGATCGCGCGATTCGAACTTTGCGGCCCACCCACTCCAACTTTCGGATGATTTTTCCGATTCGCCGGTGCCGTTCGTCACACCGACTCGCCGCGACCGCGAGGGTTGACAAGCCCGCGATGGGTCTGCCAGTCTCGCAATCAGGTCATGAGTACCAGCGTCAAGCCCCGGCTAGCTGGTCGGCAACCCTCCACCGCGGCGGGGTGCTCCGGGTGACGACCGGGCCGTCGCCCGACCGGGCGCGGCAAGCGCGGACTCTCGATCGTTCTTCCTGATCCAGGCAGTACAGCCGATCGCGTGTCCATGAATCCGATGGGATTTCGTGATGACCGCATTCGCCGACCAGACCTGCACCCCCCTCGCCACCGTGACCGGCTGTGACCTGCAGGTTCCACTGGTCCAGGGCGGGACCACCGGGTACGCCAACTTCGACTACGCCGCCAGCGCCCCCGCGCTGAAGCAGGTCACCGACCGCGTCGCGGCGCTGCTGCCGTTCTACGCCAGCGTGCACCGGGGCGCCGGCTACGCCTCCCGCGTCTCCACCGACTGCTACGAGTCGGCCCGCGGCTCGGTCGCCCGCTTCCTGAACGCGTCCGACGACCAGGTGGTCGTGTTCACCCGCAACACCACCGACTCGCTGAACCTGCTGGCCGCCTGCGTGCCCGGCGACACCGTGGTGCTCGACGTCGAACACCACGCCAACTTCCTGCCCTGGACCCGCCACGGCCGCCGGGTGGTGCCGGTCGCCGACACCATCGAGGAGACCATCCAGCGCCTGGTCGCCGAGCTGTGCTCGAAACCCGCTGCGCTGCTGGCCATCACCGGCGCCTCCAACGTGACCGGCGAACTGCTGCCGCTGGAACGACTCGCTTGGATCGCGCACCAGTGCGGCACCCGCATCCTGGTGGACGCCGCCCAGCTGGCCCCGCACCGCCGCATCGACCTGCGCACCACCGGCATCGACTACCTGGCTTTCTCCGGGCACAAGGCCTACGCCCCGTTCGGCGCGGGCGTCCTGGTCGGCCGCCGGGACTGGCTGGACGCGGCGCAGCCGTACCTGGCCGGGGGCGGCGCGGTCCGCTCGGTCACCACCGACGGCGTCGACTGGGCGCCGGCGCCGCAGCGCCACGAGGCCGGCTCCCCCAACGTGCTCGGCGTGGCCGCGCTGGCCGCCGCCTGCGACGCCCTCACCGAACTCGACGAGACCACCGTCGTCGAGCACGAGCAGTACCTCACCCACCGCCTGCGCTACGGCCTGAAAACCGTTCCGGGCGTGAACTTCCTGCGCATCTGGCGCGACAGCAGCGACGCCGTCGGCATCGTCGCGTTCACCGTCGGCGGCTTCGAACCGGGCCAGGTCGCCGCCTACCTGTCCGCCGAACACGGCATCGGCGTACGCGACGGCCGATTCTGCGCCCACCCGCTGCTCGCCCGGCTCGGCGTGGACGCCGCCCTGCGCGCCAGCATCGGTCTCGGCACCACCGCCGCCGACGTGGACCGTCTCGTCGACGCCATCGCCACCCTGGTCGGGCACGGGCCGGCGTGGAATTACGCCCGCACCGAAGGCCATTGGAATCCGGTCCCCGAGACCCGCCCGTTCGGCGCGTCGACGGAAGGCGCGGCGCCCTGCGGGTTCTGACTCACCGGTGAGAGTCGGTCAGGGCACGACGTAGCGGGCAGCGAGCACCTCGACCAGCGGATCGTCGTCGGCGACCGCCTCGAGCGCATCCAGATCGGCCTGGACGGACACCTGCCGGGTGTCCTCCTGATCCGGATCGGGCGGTCCGTCCTCCTCGAGCTGACGGATCAGCTTGTCGCGCACCCGCTCCTTCAGCGATTCGCCCAGCCATGATTCGCTCATAACAAGAGCATGCTCCGTCTAGACGGGCGCGATCCAGGTACCCCACGGTGTGTTCCGCACGACCGTGAACAGGACGAGGAAGGCCACCGCCACCCACAGCGCCGACCTGGGCAGCACCCGCGGTAGTCGCGGCGGCACCGCCCGGCCCCGCCAGCCGCGCACCAGCCAGGTGCCCCACCAGGCGAGGAAGCCGAGCGTCAACGGCAGCAGCAGCACATTGGAGTGGATGGCGTCGAGAATCCGGCCGTCGGTCAGATTGTGCAGGCCGCGCAGACCGCCGCAGCCGGGACACCAATACCCGGTGAGCTCGTAGAACGGACAGAACCCGTAGGCCCCCTGCACGTGCGGGTCCCGAAAGTGCAGCAGCGCCAGCCCACCGGCGACGGCGGCGCCGCTCAGCAGCGGTAGCCCGACGCCGAGCCATCGCGAGCCCGCGGGCTGTGCTTCGGCTTCCGCCGCCGTGACTGGTGCCGTGATGTCCACGAGAATCAACGGTAGCCGCAGCACCGACCACCTGCCAGGTCGCGGCGAACTTCGCACCCCGGCGGCCGGCGACGCCGGACATCGAGCCGCCGCAGCCGTTTTCGCGTGCCGGTCAGCGGATCGGCGCACGTTCCACGACCGGGGCGGTGAGCACGCCCGCGAGCATGTCGACGATCTCACCCCAGGCGGCCACGTCGCCCACGGCGACCTTGCCCGCTTCGACCGCCCGTTCGTGATCGGCCAGCAGCGCGAACAACACCGTCGGCAAGGCGCGCAACCGCCGCAGCCGCAAGCGTTTCGGCAGGTCGGCGAGTTCCCGGTCGAGTTGTTGCATGATCACGCGCACCGAGGTGCGCTGCGCGGAGGCCAGATTCGCGGCATCGGTGACGGCCGGATGGGTGTGGATCTGTTCGAGGAATCGCGCGTAATGGTGGATTCCATGCCGTTCACCCAGCTCGAGCATGGGGATGACGAGGGCTTCGAGCAGGTCGTGGACGTTCGTCTCGCCGGTCCCGGCCTGCTCGGCGAGCAGTTCCAGCCGCCGGATCTCCAGGGTGACGAGCCGGTGTTCGACCACGGCCTCGATCAGGCCGTCGCGGGAACCGAAGTGGTATTGGACCGCCGAGTTGTTGCGCTGTTCGGCGGACGCGGCGATATCTCGCAGCGGCACTGCCGGACCGCGCTCGGCGATCAGCTGTTCCGCCGCCAGGATGATGCGCTCGCGCGCGCTCGTCACTGCCACCTGCACCACCTGCACTCCCTACTGGCCACAGTCTGGACTGTAGCCGCTCACCAGCGGATAAAGAACTCGTCCTTGACGGTTAAGAACTAATGCTTAAAAGTGTCGAGTGACTGTCGTCACCTCCGGAAGGACTGCATTAGCGATGATCCTGGACACTTTCCGACTGGACGGCCGCGTCGCCGTCGTGACCGGCGCGGGCCGCGGCATCGGCGCCGCCACCGCGCTCGCCCTCGCCGAAGCCGGTGCGGACGTCGCCATCTCGGCCCGCACCCCCGCCCAGCTCGACGAGGTCGCGGGCAAGATCCACGCCCTGGGACGCCGCTGCGTCACCGTCCCCGCCGACCTGTCCGACCTCTCGGCCATCACCGCCCTCGCCGAGACCACCGCCACCGAACTGGGCCGCCTCGACATCGTGGTCAACAATGTCGGCGGCACCATGCCCAACACCTTCCTCACCACCTCCCCCGACTTCCTCGAAGAGGCCTTCCGCTTCAACGTGTCCACCGCGCACGCCCTCACCCAGGCCGCGGTACCGCACATGCTGAAGAACGACGGCGGCTCGGTCGTCAACATCTCCTCGCGCATGGGCATCAGCGCGGGCCGCGGCTTCCTGGCCTACGGCACCGCCAAGGCCGCCCTCGCGCATTGGACCAAGATGGCCGCCTCCGACCTGTCCCCGCGCATCCGGGTGAACGCGATCGCGGTCGGCTCGGTATTGACCTCCGCGCTGGAAGTCGTTGCGCAGCAACCGGAGATCAAGAAGCAGATGGAGGACGCCACCCCGCTGCACCGCCTCGGCGAGCCGTGGGAGATCGCCGCCGCCATCGTCTACCTGAGCTCCCGCGCGGGCGGCTACATCACCGGCAAGGTGCTCGAGGTGGACGGCGGCATCGACCGCCCCAACCTCGACCTCCCCATCCCCGACCTGTAATCCCCCGCGTCCCAGGAGTTTTCCATGAAGTACCGCGTAGTCCAGTGGAGCACAGGCAATGTCGGCCGCCGCGCCCTGCGCAATATCATCGCCCGCCCCGAACTCGACCTGGTCGGGGTCTGGGTCTCCAGCGCCGAGAAGGCCGGCAAGGACGCCGGTGAACTCGCCGGACTCGACCGCGAGACCGGAGTCCTGGCCACCCAGGACGCGCAGGCCCTGCTGGCCCTGAAGCCCGACTGCATCGTCCACACCGCTATGGCCGACGACCGCCTGATGGAGGCCGTCGAGGATCTGAAGACCTTCCTCCGCGCCGGCATCAACGTCGTCTCCAGCAGCCCCGTCTTCCTGCAATTCCCCTACGGCACCCTCCCCGACGAGGCCATCGCCCCCATCGTCGAGGCCGCCGAGGAAGGCGGCGCCTCCCTCTGGGTCAACGGCATCGACCCCGGCTGGGCCAACGACTGGCTGCCGCTGCTGCTGTCCAGCGGCTCCGAACGCATCGACCGGGTCATCTGCTCGGAGATCATGGACTACTCGACCTACGACAACCCGAAGGTCGTCTTCGACATCATGGGCTTCGGCAGCAAGCTCGAAGACCTCCCCATGCTGCTGCAGCCCGGCATCCTCACCCTCGCCTGGGGCAGCGTCATCCGCCAGCTCGCCGCCGCCCTCGACATCGAACTCGACTCCGTCACACAGCATTTCGAACGCCTCGCGGCGACCGATCCCATCCGGATCGGCTCCCACACCATCGAGGCCGGCACCGCCGCCGCCCTGCGCTTCCAGGTCCACGGCATCCGCGACGGCCGCGAAATCCTCACCCTCGAACACGTCACCCGCCTGCACCCCGACCTGGCCCCCGACTGGCCCCAGCCCGCCGGATCGGGCTGCTACCGAGTGGAAATCCAGGGCGAACCCGACTACCTCCTCGACCTCCAGCTCTACAGCAACGGCGACCACGCCGAAGCCGGAGTGGTCGGCACCGCAGCCCGCCTGGTCAGCACCATCCCCGCCGTAGTCCAAGCCCGCCCGGGCCTGCTCACGGCGATGGACCTCCCCCTGACCACCGGCCGCGGCCTGGTCTCCTGACCCACCGAAGACAAAGGTGAGGACCACGACGGTCCTCACCTTTCCTTTGAGCAACGATTGTCTTCCGCTGTTGATCACCTGAGTAGGATTCTGATCAGGGCAATCGCAGATGGGGGTATCCGATGGACGCCCCCCCTGGGAGGCGATGATGATGACCAACGAGACTCACCGAAATGTCACACATCAGCTGTTCACCACGTTCGTGCTGGCAGGGGTGGTGATGGCGGTTCCCGCGACAGCGGCGGTTCCAGCCATGGCCGCGTCGGGCGCGGCGGCCGCCGTCATGCAGGTCGATCGGCCTTCAGGGTGGTCCGGTAATCACGCCGAGCCAGTTGCGCCACCCCCGCCGGTCCCGCCCCATGGCTGCGACAACGAAAACTGCGGCGAGAGCGACGGGGGCGAAAAGACCTGCACCGATCCCAGCCAGACCGGCGATGGCTGCACCGATAGCGGCGAACACGGCGGGACCGGAGGCGGACCAGGAGTCGCCAATGCCCGCGGAATCCACGACGCCACGGGCACGTCCCTAGTGATCGGTGGATGACCCGGCGGCCGCCACACGACCCCGAAACGACAACAGGTGGAGAGCGATAATCGCTCTCCACCTGCTTGTTTGGAGCCGCCTGGGGGAATCGAACCCCCGACCTTTTCATTACGGACAGCTAGGGCTACTACACGCGACCGGCGACTGTCAAGCTGATCCGAATCCTGTTGTTACGGTCCGACTTCTGCAACCTAGAGCAATCGGTCGCGACGCATCGAGACCTGGCGCACAACGGATTAGTTGGGGATTAGTTGGCCCTCGTCACCTGCATGCCCGTACAAAGGACGCATGACGCGTACCGAAGAAACTCTTCATCGTCTGCTGGAGTGGAGGACTGGCCAGGCTTCGGAGCGCCTCGCTGCCCAGATCCTCGATCACGAGGGATACGAGGACATCGACCCGTCCCACCCCCAAGGAGGAAAGGACGGGGGTAAGGACGGCACCTGCGTCAGGAATGGCCAAAGTTGGATCTACGCCGTGTACTTCCCGCGAGGTCAGCAGACATTCAACGACATCAAGACCAAGTTCAGCGATGACCTCGCCTCGGCGAGGAAGCACAATCCGCATGGTCTGGCATTCGTCACCAACCAGGAGATCCGCCTCAGCGAGCGCGACACCCTTCGAAACCTCGGCGGTGGTATCGAGATCGAGATCTACCACCTGGAGCGGGTCGCGACGATCCTTGATCGGCCCGTCATGGCACCAGTCCGTAAGCAATACCTCGATATCGGTCCCGATCCACTGCCCGTCGAAGTGGATTTCGAGGTCCACGGCACCGTCATGTACTTCCCACCCGACGAGGCGGAAAGAGCGCTCCAGATCTGGCTTGAGCATGAGACGACGGACCAAAACGCGGAGCGCATAGAGCGCTGGCGCGCCAAGGTTGTCGACCAGTGGCCGGAATCTTTGGACTACCTGGCCGCGATGGCCTGGCCCGGATGCCAGTTCCGTGTTCGGAACGTAGGCAACGCCTACCTCAATCATGTCCAGGTCGTTATCACCGTCGCTGGTGCTCGCGGCATCGAATGCCTCAAGATCGAGGGATTCGATCAGGACAAGGTCCTTCTGCCGTTCTCCTCCCCACAGCAGTCTCTCTTCGCAGCGCCCGATATGAGCTACTTCCACACCCACAAGCTTCGCAAGAAGGACTACCCAGTCAGCTGGGAGAACGGCGACGACTCGGTAGTGATCACCATCGATCTCGAGCGCTTACCTCCGGTCCCGGAATGGAAGAGCGAAGACGATGACATCGTCTTGGTACTGCGCGATCTCAACAACCCCCGTGACCTGAACGTTGAATGGACGGTGACAGCGCAAGGCTTCGGGCAGGCATACGTTGGTCCAGGGAAGGTCATTCCCGTCCGATCCATGTACTTCGCTGAAAGTCTGAAAGCCGCCTCTGGGCTCTGACGCTCGGGACTGCCATCACCTTCCAAGCCGTCGGCACAGCCGCTTGAGCACCGAGAGAGCCGGATCTGATCCGGTCCTGATGCGATCGCGATGCGATCCTGATGCGATTCCCATTCGCATCAGGATCGCATCAAGAACGGATCACCAACGTACCGACCTGCGCCTTCGGCGCATGGCTCCCGTGTGCTCGTCCCCAACTCTCTACCGCTTCGCAGCACAGAGTTGGGGACGAGCACACGGGAGCCAAAAGAAGAGTTCAGGAGTCAATGTCAGTCAGCGGGAGTGGGGTAGAAGAAGACCGCAAAGACGAGACCACAAGTGAAGACCACAAAAAGGGGGCTCGGACCGAAGCATGCGTTGGTAAACCTGGGCGCGTTGGGAAGTGCGCCGCCTCCGGCGGCGTGCTCGCGCATCAATCGCGCTCGGGTCGGTACCTGCGAGAGGAACACACGCTAACAACCACAAAGGGAAGGTCCCACGCACACGGTCGGGCAGGGGCGCGGTCAGTCTGTCACTGGTTCAGTAGTTCTGGACGACGTAGTCGACCACCGTCCGGGCCGCATCGTGAATACCCGACTCAAGTACGTTCGCCCGGTAGGTCGGCCAATCGGCAAGCTTGCCTGCATCTCGCTCGGCACCGCGGTCGCTCATGCGGTCGCGGATTTGGTTGGGACGAGCGGAGATCCAGATCGTTCGGAGGTGTGGAACGGGTATGGCAGCTCTTGCTCTGAGGTATTCCGAGAGCGAGATGCCCTGATCTGCTGCTGCCTGAATGTATCCGATGAACGGAGCGTCCACGATCACCGGAACGCGGTTGGCGACGGCGAACGCCTGGTGCATGAAGGCTGAATAGATGTGCGGGTTGACGACCCGCATGTAGGCGGCGCTGTCCCTGTCATGCGGATTGCCGGTGAGCTCTGTCATCACCGATTCTTCGAGGTCCGGCGCGAATGTGTCCTTGTCGATGATGACTGCGTCGGTGATGACCGCGAGATGTCGTGCAGCCGTGGACTTGCCGGAGGCCGGAAAGCCGCAAACGACCGTCACTCCTGATTGAGCGCGTTCGGCCAGCTGATCAAGTACTGCGGTCATAGGCAAAGGTGCGGCTGCACGCAGGGATTGAACGGCTTGTCTGCTCGACTGATTCATCGTTCCTCCTACGCACACGATGGCCGCGTCAATCCGCGAGGTGGGATCGAATCTCGCAAACCTGAGTGGCGGACTGCTATCAGCCTTGCACGCTGGCGAGCGTTGTGCCGACCAGATCGAGCAGCGCCGACGCTATGCCGGGAGCGGCTGCAACGGTGTGAGCAGAGCCGACGTCATGGCGCCGGCCGTCGGAGTCGGTGACGAGGGCCCCGCTTTCGCGGGCGATCACGACGCCCGCGGACATGTCCCATGGCTTGTTGGACAGCAGGATGCACGCGTCCGTGCGGCCTTCTGCCACCCAGGCGAGATCGATGGCGGCCGAGCCGAACATCCGCACCCGTTCGACCTCTGCCGCAAGCGCGGTAGTCAGCGCAAGTCGTTGCCGGTTCTTCGCAGGAGCGTTGTCGCCGACGGCGTAGTCGCCGATCGAGACGATCGCGTTTGAGACCGACTGGGTGTGACTGGTCTTGATGCGGTGGTCGTTGCAGAAGGCGCCATGGCCGGCGGACGCGTAGTACTCCAGGCTCAGGAACGGCGCAGCGATGACGCCCAGAATCGGAACGTCGTTCTGGGCGAGCGCAAGCGACACGGCGCACAAGGGTATGCCGTGGATGAAGTTCGACGTGCCGTCGATCGGGTCCAATACCCAGCGGTACTCCGGCGCATCGTGTTCCTGTTCGTCAGGCTCCAGCTCCTCACCCAGGAATCCGATTTCAGGCGCGACGCGGCCAAGGTACTCCCGAACGGAGCTTTGAATCCGTACGTCGAGGTCCGTCACGAAGTCGCGATCGCCCTTGGCGCGCACGCCTCCCGGCCCGGTAGTGCTGAGCAGCCGGCTACCTTCGGCTGCTGCCGCGCGGGCGACCTCCAGTAGGCCCTCCAGGTCGTTCATGCCGTGGCCCTCTCGTTGCCATCCGCCCACATGCCCTCGAAGACTTCCGAAAAGGTGCCGTATAGCCCGGCAGCGCCGGACTTCCGGCTCACGAAGGTCGGGGATTCAACTCCCCGGGCACTGGGCAGGTAAGGCTGCATGACGCAGATCGTTGAATCGATGATCGTGATGTTGAACCGAATAGGCTGATCGTAGACCTTGATCAAGAGTGATCCGGGGGTCTGCGGGGTGACGCGTCGCCGCACTCGTTCCAACGTCCGGATGTTGGCGTCGGTGAGGTTCGTGAGTAGGCCGGACGGGTGCCCCTCTTCGATCTCGCGCGCCCGGATCGACGTCCCTGCGGGATCGAGGAATAGGCACCGAATGACCGTGCCGTTCTCGAGCAGCCGGAGGATGTCGGTGTCGGAGTACTGCTGGCAGAGCATGTTCAAGGACAGGCCGGCCAGGTCTACCGTCCGGGCTGTCTTGAATAGCTCTTGCGGAGGCATCGCACGAAGGAAGTCAAGTCTCGTCGCGTAGACAGCTTCCACGTCCGCCAGGTCGCGCCCATTCTGGGCCTTGGCCGTCTGTGCCGTCGCACGCGGAGCCCGAACGAGATCCTCCGGACTTCCGGAGTAGCTCTCGAACAGCTCATCTATTGACCAGTTCGGGAACATCCCTTGAAGGATCCTGCAATGGTCCGGATACGGGAGGCCGGAGATTTCTCCGGACAGCCACCGGTAGAACTGGGCCTTCTTCGGGCCGAACCCCACCAAGGTGGGATCAATCTTCTGAGCGAGCCTGTCGTACTCGCGATTGAACGCCGAGACCGTTTGAAGGTGGCGTTGCTGGAGTAGAGCCCTGAGAACGGTGCCCATAATCGTCTGCCTTGCAAGAGATTTCGGAGACTTGAGATGACCTTAGCACGGCCAGGAGACACAGAAGAGACCTTTGGTGGACATCGCTGGGAGAGGTGAGGCCCAGCGGGGGACGCGGCGAGACGGGCTCGAAAAACACGCTGGGTGAACAGATTTTCCGGAGTTTTCCACCCAGAGGAGTGATCTCAGTTGGCCACCAAACGCCAGTCCGCTGCCGACATCCGAAGCGAGCGTGGACTGATCAGCCTGAAGAGGGCTTCGGCTCTTGTCGACGTTGATCGAAAGACGATCCTGAACTGGATCGAGGCGGGACTTCTGCAGGGCTACAAGCTGAACGGCAGCATGTGGCGCGTCAACGCCCACGAGGTACTCGCCCTCGTCCATCCGGTGATCACCAATGATGCCGACGGTGTGGCATGAGAGCCCGGACGGCGCTGATCGCGTTCATCGCGATGACCCTGATCTACGCCCTGGTCCGGCACCCCGAGGTCGTGCTGGTGCCCGCCTTCGTGATCGGCCTCTACATGCTGGTCCGGCCGCGCCACGGCTGGCTGCGGGGGCGGCGATGAACAACCACGACTACGCCCATCACCAGATCGGGCTTCCGGCATACGGTCGGCCCGAGTACGACGCAAATGGGCTGCTGTTGAACGGCTTTCAGGCGTTGCCGCTGCGTTGGTGGCTTCCGCTGTTCTTCGCGCTGGTGGTGTTCGCCGGCGGGATCGTGGTCGGGATCCAGTTGGAGAAGCAGACGCCGTCCATGCCCGCGTCGGTGAATGTGTGCCGCGCCGACGAGGTCGATCGGATCGATTGCGTGCACGTCGATCCGCAGTCCCCGGTCCCGGCTCCGGTGGTGGCCCGATGAGTACGGCAGACGAACTTCGCAAGGAGCTGACCGCGCTCGAGGCTGAGCGCAAGCGCTTGGATGTGGTCGATTCGGTACTCACCGACATGGTGCTTGCCGCCGGCCAGGCAAGGAAGACGAAGCAGGTCGGCGACGACGCGGCCGAGCGGGCAAAGTTGCGGCACTGGGACGCTGCGGCACCGTCGGTGTGGGACGAGCAGACCGAGGCGGGGCGACGCTGGCGCGAGGTCCATGGCCAGTGGTTCGCCGAGGTCACTGCCCGGACGAGCCGTATGCAGGCCGCCCGCGGCGCTGCTCAAACGCGGGCGCAGGGTGTGGAGCGATCGCGATGAGCCGCAAGAACGTGCCCGGCACCGTCTACCTGCTGCACTTCGACCGCCCGTTCCAGCACGCCCGCCACTACACCGGGTGGACCACCGACCTCGACGCGCGCCTGGCCGACCACCGCGCCGGCCGTGGAGCGCGGTTGGTGGAGGTGCTGCGCGACAACGGGATCGGATGGGAGCTGGCCCGGACGTGGAAAGGCACCCGCGGTCGCGAGCGCCAGCTCAAGCGCGAGGGAGGCGCCTCGCGTCGGTGCCCGAAATGCGGGGTCAAGCCGCGCCCCGTGATCGACGCGAAGGCCGCCGAGGAGATGGGCGCGGTGATCGTGGCGGCCCGCCGCGACATCACGGCCCGCCATCAATCCGCCGGTGAGCGTGCACCCCGTCCGCCGCGGTGGGTCGGACCGATGTCGGCCGAGGAACTCGCCGCGCTGCTGGACGGCATCGCCGCCCGGCAGGCCGCGATCGCCCGAAGGGAACGCACCCGATGAACCACAAGAAGAAGGACCGCTGGACCGGCCTGGAACTGCCACACCGCACCGAGATCATCGGCGGGCTACGCGATTACGGGCACGGCTACAGCGATATCGCCCGCACCCTGGGGATCTCGCTGAACAAGGTCGAGAAGTGCCTAGGTGAGGCCGCTGCGCTACGTGCGAAGGGATTCACCAAGGCCGAGGTCGCCGAGCTGCTGAACGTGCCGTACGGGTCGATAGGCAGGATGCTGCCGGCCGCGCACAGCACCACGATCACCACCCGCCAGAGCCAGGTGTTGGACGTGACCGCGGAGATGCGCGGGATGCAAGTCGATCTGATCGCCGCCTATCTCGACGTCGAGCTGAGCACCGCCTACGACATCATCCGGCCCCTGATCGCCAATGGACTCCTGTACCCGCTGGCCAGGGTTGGGCAGGGCACGGCGTGGGTTGTCCCGCGCAAGGAAGCGGCGGCGCCGCGCCTGGGGTGGCGACCCAAGGATTGGTCACCGTCGATGATGTGGGCCAACCACGACCGCGCGGTCGCGCAGGCCCGGATCATGCTGGTGGGCTCCGATCCGCACCGCTGGATCTCCGAACGCCAGCTGCGCCCCGCGCCGAGGAGATCGCCGCCGCCTCACGCGCGGCGACGGACTTCAGTTCGAGCCGGGAGCCGCACCGCGGCCGACCGCACGTTCATGACGGCTGGGTGCTGCGGAAGATCAAAGGCGAATTGCAGTGGTGGGCTGTGGAAGTCGAGCTGACCCGCAAGGGTCCCGCGGACATGGACACCGCGTTGCAGGGCGCGATGCGCGCGACCCGCACCGCGCCGCCGTTCCGGCAGGCCAGTGAGTTGGTGGGGCTGCTGTATCTGTGCCGCACCACCAGTGTGCAGGACGGAGTCAACGCCGCGGTCGACCGGTTGCCGGCCGAGATCGCCGCCATCGACATCGATTTCGAAACCCGCGACCTCGACGACGACTGGAGCGCGTTCATCGCCCGTCGTGCCGAACGCAAAGCCGTCGCGAAAGCCGAACGCGCGCTGCGTGTTCACGCCAGCAAGGAAGCCTCATGAGCAGCGACTGCGTCCCGCTGATCACCCCGCACGACTGCGACCACGCGGACCCGCCGGTGATCTTCAGCCCCTTCACCACCACACCGAGCGCGACTACGCCCGCACCGACTGGCACCGGTTTCAATCAGCTGGGGCCGCAGGCCCCGCCCGGGGCGCCGCCGATCAAGTTGAGCGGTTGGCACGGGCCCGATCTGTCGCAGGCCACCCATGTCGCCGGAACGACATTGGTCGCCGGGTTGGTGCTGGTCGCGATGCTGATCATGATCGTGGCCGTCGCCTACGGGTGGCCACTCGAGCCGCACCGGTTGCGGAACTTTGCTATCGCCGCGTTCCTGCTGCCGATCGCGTCGATGCTCGCGGGCGGCTCGCTGTCGACGCCGGTCACGCTGTTCTGGGACGGCGCCGCCGAGGTCGCCGGCGGGGACTTGTCCGGGCTGCGGATGATGCTGGCGTTGGGCGCGCCGATCGCGATGCTGGCCGCGACCTACTGGTGGGCGTCGTTCGTGTTGAAGACCAACACGGTCGGGCTGAAGCACCTCGGGCGCACCGAACGGGTGCAGGAAGCGCTGGCGGCCCGCAAGTTCCAGGCCGCGGCCCGCGCCGCGAAGCTGGGCGCCCCCTACAGCGCCGGCCGTTCCATCGTGCTGGGCACGCTGGCCGATCACACGACGGCGCGCCCGCGCGGGTTGTGGCGGGAGCTGACCGAGCGGCATCAGCACTGGCTGATGGTGCCCCACGCCGAGGTCAAACGGCACCGCGGGATCATCGCCGGCACCGGCTCGGGCAAGACCGAACTGATCAAGCGCGACGCGATCGCAGTGTTCGACTACGAGTGGCGGGCCTGGCAGCGGTGGAAGGACGTGCCCGGCATGGCCGCCCGTCACCCGAAACCGCAGCTGGTGGTCATCACCTGCAAGGGCGGGGAGGACGACAAGAACCTCGGCCTGGAGTTGCTCGCGATCATGACCGCGCTCGGGATCCCACGCGAGGAGATGGCATTCGTGGTCCCGGGCATGGATCGGGTCGAGCTGTGGAAGGACATGCCCGCCCGCGACCAGCGCGCCATCGTCGGCGACCTCCTCGGCTCCGGGGAGGCCACCACGAGCGAGGGCCAGCACTTCGACGAGATGCGCCGCCGCGTCGTCTCGCTGGTGATCGACACCCCGATCGGCCCGCCCACCAGCAGCCTCGAATTCCTGCGCCGGCTGAATCCCGATGTCCTCAAGGACATCTGGGGCCACGCCCCCGACGTGGTGCGGCAGGTCGACGCACTCCAGAAGGAGAAGGTCCCCCAGGTCGACGACGCACTGATCAAGTGCACCAACCTGTTCGAAGCCCTCACCGACGCCGACGGCCAGGTCGTGTTCGACGGCGGCCGCCACATCGACGACCTGACCCTGCTGTTCATGACCGTGCCCGGCCTGGACAAGGACGCCGCCCGCGCCCAGGTCTCGGCCACCCTGCGCCTGGTCATGCAACGCGCCGGCCGCACCGCCAAGGCCGCGCGCCGCTCGGTCACCCTCTACCTCGACGAAGCGTCCGCACTGACCACGAAGGCCGGATCGATCGGGCTCGAAGAGATCGGGGAACGCGGCCGCTCCCAAGGCGTCTCGCTGGTCTTCGCCGGCCAATCCCCGGAGTCGCTGGCCGGGGACAAATGGTCCCTGGACCGGCTGCTCAAGGCGTGCGCCGGCGGGCTGATCATCGGCTACGGCGAGAACTTCGGCGAACTGTGCAAGCACTTCGGGTCGGTCCGCTCCATGCTGCCCAGCCGCCACCTGATCAAAGGCCAGCGCCACGGCGATGAAGGCCAGGTCTCCGTCGGAGAACGCTGGCTCGTCGACCCAGACCGGGTGCGCCGCTTCGAAGTCGGCGAATTCGTCTACGCCCGCGCCGGCCACGCCTGGTTCGGACACGTCGTCCCCCTCAACGCCGCCGACCTGTCCCCACTGCCCGGCACCGCCGCCGCCCACACCCTGAACCGCCGCAATCCCGTCACCGGTGGGGACCCGGCCCCCACGCCCGCCTGACCACCCACCTATCCGGAATCGATTGGAGCACACCACATCATGCGACGAGTCAGCCGAGACGACGACTACGACGACTACGACGACGAGCACAACCCCAAACGCGGACCGGGCGAGCCGGGCGGACTCGGCGAGGCCGTGGCCCGAGTCCCCGACGACGAACTCAGCGACCTGATCGGGGACGAGGCCAGCGCCTTCCTCGCCGCCGCCACGGCCGCGGCCGACGGACCCGGTTCCCCCTCGGTCAGGACGCCCCCGCCGAACCGGTCCGGACTGCGAAACCCGTTCTGAGGCTGGTCACCTCCACCGACTCGGTCCCGGACCAGACCACAGCGAGGCCCGCGCCGACCGGAGGCCAGGGTTCGCGGCCGCGGTTGCTGCGCGCCGGGGCCGGCGGCTCGCTGACCGTGCTCGCCGCTCTGGCGGTGGCCGTCTGGGGACAGCGCGCGGTCGTCGCGGTCCCGCTGGCGGCCTACGGATTCGCCTGGATCGCCTACCTGTGGTGGAACGCCGCCCTGCGCCCGCCCCTTACGCAGGCTGTGATCGCCGTCACCACCGCAGCCGCCCGTGGCCTCGCAGCCCTCGCACGGGTCGTGGCCCGCCCCTTCAGCGCGACCGCGGCCCGCCTCGATCTCGCGAGGACCCGCCACGAGACAAGCCGTACCACCACCGCCTGACCACTCACAGAAGGAGACGAAACCCAATGTCCACAAACAGAGATGAGCAGATCCTGCCGATCCCGTCGGACCTCTACACCGAGGTCGGACAGGTCGAGAATCGCATCGAAGAGCTGCGCCGCGATGTGCGACGGCTTCGGAATCGCTACGCCGAATTGCGGGAGTCCCCGGAGTCGCTGCGCACCGACAGCCTGGGCCGCCTGATCGAGCCGCGTCAGGCCGTCGAGGAGGCCTACCGCGGACTCGACGACGCCGAGTTCAACCTCGAGTACAGCGCCGAAGCCAGCCGCTGGGCGCGCAATCACGCCAGCCGCCTGAGCCTCACCGACGCCGCTGTGGAGCACCGCGAGCAGTTGCTCGCGGAACAGTGTCCGCCGATCGAGCGCACCCGATAGCCCAATCCCTCAGTCACTGAAAGGAAACCCACCACTCATGTCCGAAATGGATGACATCACCCGCGAGGCCGGCCACACCTTCCGCCAGCTCCTCGACGCTGCCCACCTGGTACCACCGCCATCTGTCCAAGCGCGGCGGATCCGGGGACAAGCCTGTGAAACTGACCCGCGCCCAGCGCAAGCAGTTGGCCACGCATCTGGAGACCGAGATCGGCCAGGAACGCATCGCCCGCGCCTGGTTCACCCAACGCGTGCACGCCTACCAGACCGAACGGGACCGGCTGTGGCAGCAGCACATCGACGCCGGCGTGCTCCCGGGCGACAGCCCCGAGCTGCTGGTCTCGCAACAGTTGGCCGGGATGCGGTACGGGATCGAATCGACCCTGCACCGTTCGGCGCTCCCGCTGGAGCAGCGCGGCCAGGTCGTGCACGCCCTGCGTGACATCAACGAGGATCCGACCCTGCGCGTGCAGGAAGTGTTCTACAACCTCAATCCGCGCACCGCGGGCGAGGTCCGCGAAATGGCGGTCCGTTCCGAACGCCAGGTATTCGAGCACCAGCAGGCCAACACCCGCCAGCTCGCCGTCGAGCGGGCACAGCTTGCCTACCGCAGCGATCCCCGTTACCTGGCCGACGAGACCGAACAGCTGCGCCTGCGGGTCGCCGCCCTGGAGTCCGGGCGCCGCGACCCGAATCAGCTGGACCCGAAGCACTTCGTGGCCAGCGTCGGCCCCGCCGAGCTGATCGGGCTGCGCTCGCACGAGGAACTGGCGGTGATCCCGCACCAGGATCGCCCGCGCACCACGACCTTCCAGACCGCCGCGGACGCCTACGCCTGGACCGCGCAGCAGCTCGGGTTCTTCCGCCACAGCGGCCGCCGCACCGGCCAGTTCAGCGCCACCGTGTGGGACAAGCGCAACCCGGGCCAGACCGCACAAGCCGCCGTCGGGCCGCTGGGCATGGTCACCGACGAGGTCCAGGAATGGCGTAGCCCGCGCCCGCAGCGCAGCCGCACCGCCCCGGGCCGCGATTACCTGACACCGGAGCCGAGCCGGGCACCGGCCGAGCCCCGCCCCGCGCCGGAACAGCCCGCGGAGTCGGATCAGCGGCTGGCGAAGATCGAGCAGCAGCTCAAAGACCTTGCCGCGGACCGGGATCGGCTCGCGACGGAGGTGAAGGTGCTCCACGGCGGCCTGGACGCGGTCACCGCCGACCGCGACGAGCAGAAGCGGCAGCTGGCCGCCGCGACCGGCGAGGTGGAGCGGCTGAAGAACACCAGCACCGCCCAGACCGCGGAGTTGAAGGAGCTGCGCGCGAAGGTGGTCACCATCGGGGTCGAGCGCGACAAGTTCAAGGCCGAACGCGACCAGGCCGTCGGCAAGCTCGCGCAGCTCACCCCCAAGGAGAAGCGCTACGGCAGCCGCGAACGGATCGCCACCGAGCAGGAGCCCGCCGCGCCGACCTGGCGCTCGAGCAAGGCTGGCGTCGAACCGCCGCCGCAGCGCAGCAACGGCCACGACAGCGGCCCGCAGGCCCCGGTCGAAAGAAGCCGGTGAGGTCATGAATCCCGAACACGAAGCCACCCTGCGCGCGGACTTCACCACCTTCTACGAGACCGACCGCAAGGCCAAACGGCAACTGCTGGCACAGGATCCGAACTGGGCGTTCACCAATTCGACCGCATGGCGTATCGCCTGGCACTACAACCACCTGCCCATCGACGACCCCCTCCGCGTGGGCTGGCAGTACCTGAACGACCTCGCCGACGCGTGGGAGCGCGACCCCTCGGCCATGCACCAGCGCTTCGCGGAGGTCGAGAACCACCACGCCGACGGCACTCCGATCGTCGGTGAGATCGAGCTGCGTCACCACCGTCAGGCCCACCTGCTGCACTACTGCGCCACCGGGATGCGGCGCCCGCTGTCGAACCCGCAGCGCGTCACCATGATCGAGCGGGACCGGTGACGCATGCATCCCGAACACGAACAGATGATGCGCCAGGAGTTCTTCGAACAGGCGCAGCGCGCGCGTGACGCCTACCGGTCCGACGTGACCAGCGCCGAACTGGACCGCATCGACCTCGATGTCGCCGCCTACGACGACCGGTGGCTCGGAGGCCCGCACGCCGACCACTGGGCGTTCCTGGCGGCCGCCTACGACGACTGGCGCCGGCGCCCCAAGCAGATGCAGCGGTTCGTCGCCGACATCGACACCAACCGGAGCAAGTACGGCAAGGACTTCGGGCTCACCGACGTCCAGTACCGCAGCATGGTGCAGGCCCGCGACCTGACGTCCTTCGAGACCACCCGTACCCAGCCCAACGAGCCGCGCCCGGCCCACGGCCTCGAACGGGGGTGGTGAGGCCATGCACCGCGAACACGAGGCCCTGATGCGGTCGGAGTTCCACGACCGCACCATCCTGCAATGGCAAGCCGACCGGCCTGGCATCAGCAGTGGCGAGCAGCGCCGCCTGCACCGGCACATCACCCAGTACGACCAGCGCTGGGCGGCCGGCCCGCACGCCACCGATTGGCAGTTCCTCACCGACGCCCTGCGCGAATGGCAAGACAGGCCCGATGAGATGGACGTCTATCTGGCCGGCCTGGACTACCAGCGGCGTGCCTTCGGCCGGCTGGACCAGGTCAGCGAAACCCAGTGGCAGAGCCTGGTTCAGGCCCACAACATCGCCCACGAGGACCGCATCCGCCAGCGCTACGAACACGCCGAGCGCGACCTCGGCATCGATCGGTGGCGATGAGCATGCACCCCGAGCACGAAGAAGCCATGCGCAACGACTTCGCCGAGCACGTCCGCCTTGACCGATGAGATGGGCCTGGCGCTCCATACGAGCGCCACCGAGGCCGAACTCGAGGCTCTCAACACCCAACGCAACCGGCTCGACGGCTTCTGGTACCGCGGACCGCACGCAGAGCAGTGGCGCTACCTGAACCGGGCGTTCAGCACCTGGGCGTTCGCCCCGGAGGAAGCCCGCAAACACTTCGAGTGGGCGGAGTACTACCGCGACGAAATCGGGCAGGACCAACTCACCGCGGTGCAATGGCGCAGCGTCGAACAGGCACAGGAGTTGTCGGGCAACACCTTCCAGGTCGACTACGAACGCAACGCGCCCGACACCTACCGGTGCGCGCCCGGCACCCCGATCCTGCGGTTCGGCGCCGACCGCGACCGCCCACCGATCGAGCGCGAGCGGTGACCGGCCATGGAACCCACACCATCGCAGGGACTTTCGTGGCAGAAGATCACGACCGCGCTCACCGCGCAGATGGGGCCCGGACGGTCCGGGCCCCGCTGGACCAACTTCATGTGCCCGGTCCATGAAGCCGACGGCCGCCACCACAACCCCTCACTGGGGGTCCGCTACGACCCGGTCCAGGGCAAGACGATCGTGCGCTGCTGGGCAGGCTGCGACGACCGCGACGTCCTGGACCAGCTGAACCTGCAAGTCCGGGACATGTGGGACCGGCTGCCCGAACGGAACCCCAACCGTTCAGGCCACCGCCCGGATCCACGGCCACAACCCCGGCGCGAGGAACAGAAATCGTTGCTGGACAAGGCCATCGACTACGCGGGATTCCCGACCCCGCACAAGCCCAGCCTGGGTGAACAGACCGGCCCGGCGGAGAACGTGCACTCCTACCTGTACCGGTGGCCCGACGGCCGGGTGGAGGGCGCAGTAATCCGCCAGCGCGTGCCCTACGAGCACGGCTGGGGCAAGGCGTTCACTCAACGGCACTGGAACGGAACCGAATGGGAGAACACCGGATTCGCGCCGCTGCCGTTCCTGCTGCCCGACCTCATCGACGGAGTGCGCGCCGGCCGCGAGATCTACCTCTGCGAGGGCGAGCAGGATGTTCTGTCCGCGGTCGTGGCCGGGCAGATCGCCACCTGCAACGCCATGGGTGCCGGCAGCTGGACGCCGGAGCACTCCCGATGGCTTGCCGGCGCGGGTCGGGTGATCGTGGTCGCCGACCGCGACCGGCCCGGCTACCGGCACGCCGCCAAGGTGGCCGAGAGCCTGTACGGCCACGTCGGTGAGATCCGGATCCTGCAGGCCGCCACCGGCAAGGACCTCACCGACCACATCGGCGCGGGCCACGGTCTCGACGAACTCGAGCTGGTCCCGTACCTGGACCGTCACTACCGCCAGCCCGCCCCACAGCCGCGGGAGATCACCCGCAGCCGCTGAACCCCATCCATCCCTGATCGACCACGAGAGAGGAATCCCATCATGACCGGCATCGACTACGGCCAGCGGTTCAAGCAGGCCGCCGCCAAACCGCCGAGCGCGTTCGGCAAGAACGCCACCCCCGGCACCACGGTCTACGGCCGCATCACCGAGATCGGCGAACAGCCGCGGCTGAAGTTCAACGGCGCGCCCGGCGAAGTCCAGAAGGACAAGCAGGGCAACACCGTGATGCAGCTGTTCATCACCCTCGATACGCCCGCCGGCCTGCGCAACCTGTATCCGACCCCGCGCATGGAACGCGCCATCGGCGCGGCCATGGCCAAGGCCGGCGCCGCCGGATTCGACATCGGCGCGACCCTGTCGATCACCTACACCGGCACCGACCCCGCCGACGACCGGGCTCGGCTCTACACCGCCGTCTACACCCCGACCGCACCCGCGGCCGGCGGTGGGGCGTGACCGGCAACGGCGCCGGTGCGGACGCGGTGCGCAGCAACGACGCTGCGCACCGCAGCGCACCAGGTGGTGCGTACACCCCGATCCGGTCCGAGGCCGAGGCCGCCGCGGTCCGATTCTTCTGGGGCGAGCTGATCCTCATGGCCCTCATGTCGATCGGCGGCAACACCGTCCACGCAGTGCTCAACGCACCGCCCGGGCTGGCCGTCGTCGCCGGATTTGTGGCTATGTTCCCGCCCGTCGCCCTGCTCGCCGCCACCCACGGGGTGGGCCTGCTTGTCCGGGCGCGGGCGAACGCGACGCTCGCCTACTGGTTCGTCGTGGTCCTCACCAGCGCCATCGCGCTGATTGCGTTCCGGCTGTCCTTCGATGCCCTGCGGGCCTTGGCCATTCAGGTCGGCATGGCCCACCAGTTGGCCGCGCTGGTCCCCCTGATCATCGACGGCGCGATCGGACAGGCCACCATCGCCCTGCTCGTCCTCGCCCGCAGCCCACGCACCGAAAGCACGGCCCCCGCGCTGCCGGTGCGCACGGACTACGAACCGGTGCGCACCGCCGGAACCGTGCGCACCACCTCGGTGCGCGAGGTCCGCACCGAGACCCGCTCAACTGCAACCGAACTCCACGCCCCGAAGCCCCCAATCGAGATCGAATCGGCACAGCCGAGCGTGATCGAGGCCCCCGGTGCGCAGGATCGGTGGGCCGAGATCGCCGACTCGGTCTGTCATGCCGACCCCGCCGGCCGCCGCGACCCCGACAAGGTCGCGACCATCCTCCGGCTGAAATTCGAACAGAACTGGTCGCACTCGCGGATCGCCGAACACGTCGAACTCAGTTCGTCCGCGGTCACCCGCACCCTCACCGCCGCCCGAGACCACCTCAACGACGAGTGGGATCCCAGCGAAACCTATGCCCCCTCCAACGCCCCTACGCCACTGCCCGATTCGAAGGAGAGATAGCCGTGGAAACCCACCCCGAGAGCACCCACGCCCGGGTCCGCCGCTGGGCCAGCACGAAAGACGCTGCGGCGCATATCGATCGACATCCCGAGGTGTTGCGCCGCTGGCATCGTGAGCGCACCGAGCATCAGTGGTTGCCGATGCCTCGCAGGGTCGGCAAGAACCTGCTGTGGGACCTGGACGAGTTGGACGCTGCAATCGACGGCCAGGTCGATCAGCAAGGAATCCGGTAACCATGCCCAGGGGCCGACCACCGCGGCCGATCGGAGTACCGGGCGCCGTGATGCTCACCGAGCTGGCGCCCGGACACTTCGAAGCGCGCGTCCTGGTCCGCGACAGCTCCGGAAAGCGGCGCGAACTAACCCGAAGGTCGCCCCTGAGACTGGACTCGAAAGGCCGAAAGGTTCCGGACCGCACCGGATCCCGCGCCACCGAAGCGGTACTCGCCGCCGCTCGCGAGATTCGCGTCGCCGTCGAGGGAGAACTGACGGACACGATCACCGTCCGCAAACTGTGGGAGCACTATCGCAATCACCTTGTCGCCCTGGAGCGGGCCGCGAACACCCTCGAACGCTACGACGACGTCGCCGTGATGTTCGCCAAGGCGTTCGGCGACCTCCGGCTCCACGAGGTTGAGACGATCACCGCGGAGAAGTTCCTGATCCAGGTCGGCAAGACGCAAGGGCCCGGCTCGATGGACACCGCACGCTCGGTCCTGTCCGGCATGTTCAAATTCGCGGTCCGCAAGACCCCGCTGGCAGTGAACCCCGTCCGCGAGGTCGAGCTCCCGGAGAACCTCGAACCGAAGGGCCGGACCGGCGGCGCCCGCGACATCACCGTCGACGAACTCCGCTTCATTCTCGCCGCGGTCCGAACCTCCATCCTGCCCTGCCCGCGCATCCTCATGAAGAAGGAGCGCGAGCGCGCGAAGCCGATCAAGTCCTACGCCCCGCCAACCGTCGCTGAATTCTGCGAATCCGCAGACCTCACCGACTGGGTCACGCTGCTGGCCGGCACCGGACTGCGACGCAGCCAGATCCTCGGTCTTTTGTGGTCCGACGTCGACCTCATCGGCAAGACGCTGCGGACGAGCGGAAAAGTGGTGAGAATCACCGGAATTGGACTCACCCGCCAGGAGATCGAGAACGATCCGAAGAACCGCAAAGGCCGAATCGCCCTGCCGGACTTCGCCATCGTGATGCTCACGCACCGCAAGGCCGTGCTGGCAGCGCGGAAGAAGACGCGACCGCCGGCCAAGCCACCCAAATACGATCTAGTCTTCCCGTCCGAGAACTGGACATTGCGCGACCCGAACAACGTCCAGCACCAATGGCAGCGCGTACGCGAGTCGCTGGGCATCCCGGACGACATCACCGCCCACAGCTTCCGCGGCGCGGTCGCCACGATCCTCGACGACGCCGGCCTGTCCGCCCGAGTCACCGCCGACGTACTCGGCCACGCCGACCCGTCGATGACCCAACGCCGCTACATGGCCCGCGGCCGAGTCCACCCCGCAGCGGCTGACGCGCTACACAAGGCTGTCAGCGCCGACTGAACGCGTCCTCCCGTGAGTTTGATGTCGGCAGCCAACTCACTGACCGGTTCACTACTTAGCCGAGATCAGGACAGTCGGCCGTCCACCGAAGGTGCATCATTGCCCCCGAAAACACGCGGCCCACAAGGACTTCCACTGCCATGATCACAACGTGACCCCATGGCTCCCACTTATCAGCTCGCTTGTCATAGCCTCGGTGACCTTCACTGGCATCATGGTCAACAACCGCACTAACCGCCGCGCAATCACCGCAGCTGACGAGCGCAACCACGTGACCATTGAAGCTGCTCAACGAAACGTCGAACTCGCCAACTCCGCCGCGCAGAGCCGCGAACACGACAAGTGGCGTCGCGACGCGCTCCTCGCCACTATGTCGGCCGTCCTCGACACCTACGGGCGTATCCGACAGAAGCTGTTCCACGACAAGAACTGGAACTTTCAAACGGAAGACGAACTCCACGCCTACTTCGAACAAGCGCGCGAAGAGCTCAGGTCAGCCATGGGCAAGCTCCTGTATCAGCTGGAGATCCTCTCTACCCACTACCTCGCGGGCGGCACCATGATGCTGATAGCGCAGCTCAATCAGGCGATCGATGCGTCGTCGGTGTTAGCACTGGCAATACGGAATACTCCGGAAGAGGATCGGGAAAGGTCCATCAGCTTTAAGAACGCTCAAGTGGATCATCGTCACATCCTCAAGAAAGCTAAGGATCAGCAGCTGGCCCTGACACGGACGATGAGAAGTGAGCTCGGCATCCCCGATCCAGAGGTTTCGCCGATGACGCCGTATGCGAGCCATCAACCCGCTGCTTGATCGTTCCCGCCTCGGACCAAGCAGCGAGCATGTTCCACCGGAACCCAATCTGTTGGGATATAGGTGGGGTTCGGACCCGGAAACGGGTCCAGGTGAGGACTGGGGATGAGTCCTCACCTGGATGTTTGGAGCCGCCTGGGGGAATCGAACCCCCGACCTTTTCATTACGAGTGAAGCGCTCTACCGACTGAGCTAAGGCGGCGTGCCTTCCGGCGGTGCGAGTCTATCGTCTCGTGCCCGAATCGCGAAAACGTGTGTTCACGGTGACCAATGACACTGGGGGTCAGGCGGAACGGGCTGCCATCAGGGCCGCGACCATGGCGGCGAGGGCGAAGCGGGGCTTCACATTGGTTTCGAGGGCCTCGCGGCAGTCGAGGACGGCTTGGATGGAGAGGAGCAGGCCTTCTGGGCGGACGTCGGTGGCGAGTTCGCGGATCTGGTCGGCCATATCGGGGTGGGTGAGGGTGACGCCGGACGAAGAATCGGCGGCGGCCGCGCCGAAACGGACGGCCAGGGCGTCGCGGTAGAGGCCCGCCACATCGATCAGGGAACGGTCCAGGGCGTCGCGGCCGGTGCGGGTGGCGCGGGACTTCTGGCGTTTCTCCAGGTCTTTCAACGCTCCGGCGGAACCGCGGGTCGCCGAGGCGGTGCCCTTGCCGGTGCCGCCCGCGCCGAGCGCGGTGGCCAGGGCGTCGCGTTCCTTCTCGTCGCGGTCGGCGCTGACCAGCTTGGCCTCGTCGTCGGCGGACTTCACCAGCTCGTCGGCGGCCGCATAGGCCTGCGCGGGGCGAGCGGTCGCCGCGACCAGGGCCAGGGCCCGGCGCCGGCGGGCGCGGGCGTCGTCATCGGTGGCCAGCCGCCGGGCACGGCCGACATGACCGCCGCTCACCGACGCCGCCCACCCCGCGACCTTGTCGTCCAGCCCGTCCCGCTCACGCAGCACCCGGGCGATCGATTCCACCGACGGCGTCGCCAAATGCACGTGGCGGCAACGGGATCGCAGCGTCACCGAGATGTCCTCCGGATCCACCGAAGGCGCACAAAGCAGGAATACGGTCCGCGCCGGCGGCTCCTCGACCACCTTGAGCAGCACATTGCCCGCGGCCTCGGTCAACCGGTCGGCATCCTCCACCACCACGACCTGCCAGCGGCCGGTACTCGGGCGACGGGACGCCACCTGCACGATCTCGCGCATCTCCTTGGTGCCGATGCTCAACCCCTCGGGCACCACCCGGCGCACGTCACCGTGGGTTCCGGCCATGGTGGTGGTGCAGGCGTGACAGCGACCGCAGCCGGGCGATCCCGCGTCGGTGCATTGCAGGGCCGCGGCGAAACACAGCGCCGCCACCGACCGCCCGGAACCGGGCGGACCGGTGAACAACCAGGAATGCGTCATGGCCGACGACGATCCGGCCCCGTCCCGGGCCGCCACCGCCGCAGCCGTCAACTCGGACTCGACCGCACCCTGGCCGACCAGCCGATCGAAGACACCCGCCACGCCGACCACCTTAGCCGTCGGCCCCGACAGCTCCGCCGACAGTCAGTTCGCGCGCTGATATGTCGTGTTCGCGCCGTCCAAGGCCTCGCGGATGATGTCCGCGTGCCCGGAGTGATGCGCGATCTCCCGGAGAATGTGCAGCACGATGTAGCGCACGGACAGCCACACCCGCTCCGGCGCCCACGGGGCGGTCGGCGTCGGCACCGCATCCTCGAGGTTCGGTAGCTCGCGGATCAGCTTCGCGGTGTGCTCGGCCACCACGTCCCACTCGGCGAGCAGACCCTCGACCGTCTGATCCGGGTCCAGCCGATACTCCGAATCCATTCGGGAGACATCGAATTCGGAGTTCGGGTCCCGCTCGGCCAGGATGGTCGTCCAGTGCCGCTCGGTATGCACGCAATGACTGAGCAGACCGCCAAGGGTGAGTTCACTGACCGTGGTGCGCTGGCGCGCCTGCTCGTCGTCGATACCCCGGACCGTGATCCGGAACAGCTCACGCTGGCCGGCGAGAACCTTGATCAGTTCTTCCCGCTCGTGCTCGATTGTCATCGAATGCCCTTCCGCTGGTGCGCGTTCCGGACAGCACGCTACGGCAGGGCACCGACAACCATCAGGATTGCGCGGGCGCGGCGCTCTTCGTCGCGGCCTTCTTGGCCGGCGTCTTCTTCGCCGCCGCGGCCTTCTTGGTGGTGACGCCGTCGGCCGTCTTGGCCGCCGCCTTCTTCGCGGCCGCCTTCTTGACCACGGTCTTGGCCACCGCGGTCTTCTTGGCCGGGGTCTTCTTCGCCGCCGCCTTCTTGGCCGTCTTCTTCGCGGCCTTCTTCACCGGGCCGCGCGCCCGCCGGTCCGCCAGCAGCTCCGAAGCCCGCGCGTCGGTGATGGATTCGACCTCGTCGCCCTTGCGCAGGCTGGCATTGGTCTCGCCGTCGGTGACGTACGGGCCGAAACGCCCGTCCTTGATCACCATCGGCTTCTCCGACACCGGGTCCACACCCAGCTCACGCAGCGGCGGCGCGCTCGCCGCCTGCCCGCCGCGCCGCTTGGGCTCGGCGTAGATCTTGAGCGCGTCCTCCAGTGTCACCGTGAAGATCTGGTCCTCGCCGGTGAGCGAGCGCGAATCCGTGCCCTTCTTCAGGTACGGCCCGTAGCGTCCGTTCTGCGCGGTGATCTCGTCGCCCGACGTCGGGTCGACACCGACCACGCGCGGCAGCGACAGCAGCTGCAACGCCTCCTCGAGCGTCACCGTCTCGACGCTCATGGACTTGAACAGCGATCCGGTGCGCGGCTTCGGCTTGTCGGCCGCCTTTGTGGTCTTCTTCGCGCCGGCGTCCGCGTCCTCGGCCGGCTCGGGCAGCACCTCGGTGACGTACGGGCCGAAACGTCCTTCCTTGGCGACGATTTCGTGCCCGGACACCGGATCGGTACCCAGCGAACGACCCTCCTGCGGAGTCGCGAACAGCTTCTCCGCGACCTCCAGAGTCAGCTCGTCCGGCGGCAGATCGTCGGGCAGATTGGCGCGCTGCGAAACCGGATCCCCGTCCGGGTCATCGGGACTGACGACCATGCGCTCCAGGTACGGCCCGAACTTGCCGACCCGGACCACCACGTCGCGGCCCTCGTCGTCGGCAAAGAGCTTGATGGAGTTGACTTCTCGCGCATCGATGCCGTCGAGCCGTTCGCCCACCATCTTTTTCAGGCCGCCCTCGCGCGCGACCGAACCCTGCGCGCCGTGATCGCCACCGAAATAGAAGGAGGACAACCAGTTTCCGCGCTGTTCGCGACCGCCGGCGATGGCGTCGAGGTCGTCCTCCATGGCCGCGGTGAAGTCGAAGTCCACCAGCCGCCCGAAGTGCACCTCCAGCAGTCCGATCACCGCGAACGCCACCCAGGACGGCACCAGCGCACTACCGCGCTTGTACACGTACCCGCGATCCAGGATCGTCTTGATGATCGAGGAGTAGGTCGACGGACGGCCGATGCCGAGGTCTTCCAGCGCCTTGATCAGCGAGGCTTCGGTGAAACGCGCGGGCGGATTGGTGGTGTGCCCGTCCGGCAGCAGCTCGATGGCGGTGACGCCCTGGCCCTCGGTCAGCGCCGGCAGCCGCGATTCGGCGTCATCGGACTGGCCGCCCGCCTCCTCGTCGACACTCTCCACGTACGCCTTGAGGAAGCCCGCGAAGGTGATGGTCCGGCCCGACGCCGAGAACACGCACTCCTCACCGGAATTCGCGACACCGGTGATGCGGACCGTCAGCGTGGTGCCCGCGCGCGTCCTGCATCTGCGAGGCCACGGTGCGCTGCCAGATCAGCTCGTACAAACGGAATTCGTCGTTGTCGACCTTGTTGTGCAGCTGGCCCGGGGTGGCGAAGGTGTCACCCGCGGGACGAATCGCCTCGTGTGCTTCCTGCGCGTTCTTGACCTTGCGGGTGTACTGCCGCGGCGTGGGGCTCACGTACTCCGCGCCGTACAACTGGGTGGCCTGCGACCGCGCCGCCTGAATCGCCGACTCCGACAAGGTCGTCGAGTCGGTACGCATGTAGGTGATGTAGCCGTTCTCGTACAACCGCTGCGCCACCCGCATGGTGCGCTCGGAGGTGAAACGCAGCTTGCGGGCCGCCTCCTGCTGCAGCGTCGAGGTCATGAACGGCGCGTACGGCTTTCGCGTGTACGGCTTGGACTCCACCGAGGTGACGGCGAGATTCACGCCGTGCAGCGACTCGGCCAGATGCTGGGCATCGGCGGCCCGCAGTACCCGAACGGTCGGTGCGGAACCATCGGCGGCCTGCGACTTCAGCTGCCCGTCGGATCCGAAATCGCGACCGGACGCGACGCGCAAACCGTCGACGGTGACCAGGCGCGCGCCGAAGACCCGCGGATTCCCACCGTCTTCTTTCCCGCCGGCGTCGAGCTTGGCCGCGATGTCCCAGTACTCCGCGGACCGGAACGCCATGCGCTCCCGCTCCCGCTGCACGATGACGCGCGTCGCCACCGACTGCACGCGGCCCGCCGACAAACGCGGCATGACCTTCTTCCACAGCACCGGCGACACTTCGTAGCCGTAGAGCCGGTCCAGGATGCGCCGCGTCTCCTGCGCGTCGACCAGATCCTTGTCCAGCTCACGGGTATCGGCGGCGGCCGCGCGAATGGCGGACTCGGTGATCTCGTGGAAGACCATGCGCCGCACCGGCACCTTGGGCTTCAGGGTTTCCAGCAGGTGCCACGCGATGGCCTCGCCCTCGCGGTCGGGGTCGGTGGCGAGGTAGAGCTCGTCGGCGTCGGCCAGCAGGCTCTTCAGCTCACTGACCTTCCCCTTCTTTTCGGGGCTGACGACATAGATGGCCTCGAAGTCGTGATCGACATCGACGCCGAGTCGCGCCCACTGCTGTCCTTTGTATTTGGCGGGCACATCCGCCGCGCCACGCGGCAGGTCCCGAATATGGCCGACCGACGCCTCCACCACATAACCGCGGCCCAGATACGGTGCGATCTTCTTGGCCTTCGTCGGCGACTCGACGATCACGAGACGACGCAGGGAGCGGCCCTGGTCGGGCGCTGCCTCGGGGTTCGGCGCTGCACCGCGGTCTCGTGTTGCCACCGGCGAACACACCTTTCGTCTCGATCCGCGCCGGAGCTTGGGGAACGCGCTCTACGCGGCTGGGGCAAAGCGGCTGCGATGTCCGATATCGCTGCCAGCAACGTTTATACCGTGTTCAAAGGCCGCGGCTGGTGCGCGGCGACGATGTAGCCCCTGATCGTGATCGAGTGTAATGGGTCCAGATATGGGTCGTCCCCCACCGCCGGGGGGCGATGGGGGACGGAACCTTAGGGGTTGGCTCGCTCAGAGCGCGCGAACACCGGTGGCCTGCGGGCCCTTGGTGCCCTGACCAACCTCGAACTCGACCTTCTGGTTCTCCTCGAGGGTGCGGAAGCCCGACCCTGGATCTCGGAGTAGTGGACGAAGACGTCAGCGGAGCCGTCCTCGGGCGCGATGAAGCCGAACCCCTTCTCCGCGTTGAACCACTTCACAGTTCCCTGTGCCATTCTGTTCCTTCTCTTTCCATACCGGAACGGCGGACAAGTAGGTTCATCCACCGGGTCCGTTGAGACCGCTGTACTCTGTTCCCCCTGCAGGAAAGCACCTAGTACACCGTTCGCAACATCGATCCTGCTGATGGTTTGGACTTTAGATCCGTTCCCTCGAACACAGAAGCTTGCGACCAGGGACCAGTGAACCATGTCTTCGGGCAATTCAACAGCGGAGTTACCCACAATTTGCAAAAAAGTTGATCTTGCGAATGCGCAGGTGAGGGGCATAATGCCCAAATCCGTACTTGAAGTTGGTTTGCTTCCGGATAACAGAGCGAGCATCTGGCAAACGGGGTGTGGAGGCAGGTCGCTACCCTGTAGTGAAATGGCAGGTAGAGCGGCGGACGCACACACCTTTCGCACCCCTTCGGCGTGTCGCGATGGCGCTGCGGTGAATGACGGAGATCCGGCGCGACGATCCGGAGACAACAGCGACATCAGCTACGGGAGATCGTTGCTGAATCGTGTCCTAAACGGCTCTGCTTCAGGCGACTCCCGGCTCACCCACGTCACCGAGCTGCCGCCCCGCGCGGCGCAGGTCACGAAATGGCCCGAATGGACCTCTCCCGACGTCATCGCCGCAGTTCAGGCGACCGGAGTCGCGGAGCCCTGGAGCCACCAGAGCCGGGCCGCGGACCTCGCCGCGGCGGGCCGGCACGTGGTGGTGTCGACCGGAACGGCGTCCGGAAAGTCGCTGGCATACCAGCTCCCGGTGCTGACCGCGCTGCAGGCCGATCCGCGGGCCACCGCCCTCTATCTCGCGCCCACCAAAGCCCTCGGTGCCGACCAACTCCGCATGGTCAACGAGCTGACCAGCGAAGATCCGCTGCGCGGCATCCATCCCGCCCCCTACGACGGGGACACACCGGCCGAGATCCGGCAGTGGGTCCGGGCGCACGCACGCTGGGTCTTCACCAATCCGGACATGCTGCACGTCGGGATGCTGCGGTCGCATCAGCGCTGGGCCCGGCTGTTTCGGCAGCTCAAATACATCGTGGTCGACGAATGCCATATCTATCGCGGGGTTTTCGGGTCGCACGTGGCCCTGGTGCTGCGCCGGCTCCGGCGACTCGCCGAGCGGTACGGGGCGGATCCGGTCTTCGTGCTGTGCTCGGCGACCGCCGCGGACCCCGCCGCCACCGCCGAGAAACTGATCGGCGCACCGTGTGTCGCGGTCACCGACGACGGGTCGCCGCAGGGCGCGCGAACCGTGGCGCTGTGGGAGCCGCCGCTCCTCGGCAGCGGTTTGACCGGGGAAAACGGTGCGGCCCTGCGTCGTTCGGCCGGGGCCGAGGCCGCCACGGTGATGGCCGATCTGGTCGCCGAGGGCGCCCGCACCCTGACCTTCGTGCGCTCCCGGCGCGGCGCGGAACTGATCGCCATGGACACCCGGCGGCTGCTGGCCGATGTGGACGCCGGACTTCCCGGGCGTGTCGCGGCCTATCGGGCCGGCTATCTGGCCGAGGACCGGCGCGCCCTGGAAACGGCCCTGTCGGAGGGCACGCTATTGGGCGCTGCCACCACGAATGCCCTGGAACTGGGCGTGGACATCGCCGGATTGGACGCCGTCGTGGTGGCGGGATACCCGGGGACGGTCGCCTCGTTCTGGCAGCAGGCCGGGCGTGCCGGACGACGCACTCAGGGCTCGCTGGTGCTGCTCATCGCCCGTGACGACCCGCTGGACACCTACCTCGTGCACCACCCGGAAGCCCTGCTCGGACGCCCGCTGGAAGCGACCATCACCGACCCGCACAATCCATACGTGCTCGGCCCGCACTTGCTGTGCGCGGCCCTGGAACAGCCGCTCAGCGATGCCGAAGTACATACCTTCCAAGCCTGGGAACTGCTGTCCGACCTGGCCGAACAGGGTCTGATCCGGCGGCGCGCCGGGGTGGCTCGAGACGGGTCGGCGCGGTGGTTCGTGACCGCCGACGCGCATCCGCACGACGAGGTGGACGTGCGCGGCGGCATCGGAACCGCGATCGCGGTGGTGGACGTCGAGTCGGGCCGCATGCTCGGCACCACCGACGCCGGACGCGCCCCCGCCACCCTGCACCCGGGCGCGGTGCACCTGCACCAGGGCGAGAGTTACGTGGTCGACGAGCTGGACCTGGAGGACGGCGTGGCGCTCGTGCACGCCGACACGCCGGGGTGGAGCACCAGCGCGCGGGCGGTCACCTCTTTGGAGATCGAGGCGGTCACCGAGGAGCACCGGCACGGCTCGGTCACCACGGGTCTGGCCCAGGTGCTGGTCACCCGGCAGGTGGTCGGCTACCTGCGCAGACTGCCCAGCGGCGAGGTGCTGGACATGACTCCGCTGGACCTGCCCGCTCAAACCCTGCCGACCCGGGCCGTGTACTACACGGTCACGCCGGATCTGCTGGTCAGAGCCGGAATCGACGCGCGACACGCCGGGGGCGCACTGCATGCGGCCGAGCACGCCGCCATCGGCATGCTGCCGTTGGTCGCGACCTGCGATCGGTGGGATATCGGCGGCGTGTCGACGGCTGAACATGCCGACACCGGCCTGCCTACAGTGTTCGTCTACGACGGACATCCCGGCGGGGCCGGTTTCGCGGAGCGCGGCTTCCAGCGACTGCGGCACTGGCTGGCCGCCACGCTGGGGGCCATCGACTCCTGCGCCTGCCTGAGCGGCTGCCCGTCCTGCGTGCAGTCACCCAAGTGCGGGAACGGCAACAATCCCCTGGACAAGGCCGGGGCGGCCCGCTTATTGCGGGCGGTATTGGCCGATCTGGGCGAAGGTGACGGCGACAGCCCCGAACCGTGACGCCGCCGTCGCCGCGGTGATATCGCACCGCCACCCGACCAACCGGTCGGAGCTGTCAACTGGTAGATATCGGGTGGAATCCGGATGCTGGAGGGTGGCGGCGACACGCCGAGGGGCCAAGTCGATTAAAAAGGGATGTGATCCTGTTAACTGAGGGGTTGCTCCACTCGAATATGTCACTCCAGCATTTACCAGTGCATTCATTCGAATGAGTCTCGGGGCGCGAATAGGAAAGCGTTCGAGACCCAAACAATTCGCCTATGCCATTCATCGAATTTCGACATTGATCGACCACTGATGTGGCCCGCGCCATCACCATTCTGACCAACCGCTCGGTACGAGATATCCCCTCGCAACCCCTAGTCATCCACCGGGCCCGCCCGGGCCGCCGCCCGGACTTCCCGATCCCCCAACGGCCCTAGCGAAACCCGCCCGGCGACCGTCACCGTCACGTCCCACCCCCGCACCTCACATCCGGCAGACCGGACACCCATCCGGCTCGCGATATCCGCGGCCCGGCGGCACGCGACCGCCGTACCGCCGTCCAGCGCGGCGGCCGCCGCCAGCGCGCTCAGATCCGCGGCGGCCCGCACCCGATGCCGAGCCGCCACCGCCACCCCGACCTGGGCGACCAGAACCGTCACCGCGAACACACTGATCAGCGCCAGGCACGCGGTCACCGTCACCCCGCCCGCCTCCCGCACGGTGCCGGGCCCCGCCGGGCGTCTCATCGCGACTCCCCCGGTTCCTGCGCCGCGACCGCCGCCGCGCGCAGCGTGATCGGAACCAGCGCGGCCCGGGCGGTGACTTCCGCGACCACCAGATCCCCCTCCAGGTGGATGGCGACCCGCGCACCCGGCGGCGCCACCCGGTGGGCCGTGGCGACCGCCGACTCGGTCTCGCCCCGCGCCGCGAGCCGGGCCGCCTCGCGGGCGGCATCGACACAACACACTTGAGCCGATACCGCCAGCAGTGCACCCACCGCGAGGACCATTACCGCGACCAACGCGGCCAGCGCGATAGCGGCCTCAACGGTCGCCATGCCCGCCTCGGCATGATCAGGTGGTGTGTCATACGTCACTTGACGGGAGTCTTCAGGGCCCGGTCGATGATGGCCGTCAGGGCATTCACAATGCTGTTCCCGGTCACCACCGTGTACAACACTGCCCCGAAGGCCGCCGCCGCGATCGTGCCGATCGCGTACTCCGCGGTGCTCATCCCGGAGTCGGCGGTCAGGGCGTGCAGCAGTCTGGCCCGCAGCTCCCAGCACAGGTGTCGGACGCTCGTTCCCACAGTCACTCCCTTCCTCGGTCCGGCGCGGCGGATCCGCGCCGGTGCGGTTCTCGGTCACAGCAGGCCGCCGTCCAGGACCCGGCCCGCCAGGCCCAACACCACCGGGACGATGCCCAGGCACAGGAAGGCGGGCAGGAAGCAGAGGCCGAGCGGACCGCCGATCAGTACCCCGGCCCGCTCGGCCCGTGCGGCGGCGGCATCCTCGAGCTCGCCGCGGCGGCGCTCGGCCAATTCGGCGACGGCGGTGGCCAATCCGGTCCCCGAGCGCGCCGAGCGCCGGGCCATCCGGGCCAGCGCGGTCACCGAGTCGTCGGCGACTCCCGCGGTGGCCTGCGCCCACGCGCTCGCCGGATCCGCGCCCAGCATCAACAGATCCGAGGCCCGGGACAGGGCCGAAGCCAACGGCTCCGGCGCCTCGGCGGCGACCGCGGCCGCCGCCCGCGCAGTGGGCAAGCCGGCGCGCAGGCAAGCCGCGAGCAGATCCAGCGCCGAGGCGACGCCCAGTGCGTCGGTCCGCGCCGGGAGAGCCTGCAGCGGTGACGAATCGCGGTACGCCGGGTCGTGCAACCGGCGGAGCCTGCGCACCGCCCCGACGCGGCCCGGCAGGATCACCAACGCGACGGCGACGAGGACCGCGGCGGCCGCGGTCATCGCAGTGCCTTGTCCGCGATGGCGTCGGACCACAGCAGACCGGCGCAGGTGAGCGCGGACCCCAAGGGCAGCAGGGCCGTTCCCGCCGGGGACACGAACAGCACGTGCAGCGGGGCCGCGCCCATCAGCTGGCCGAGCCCGATACCGAGCACTGGTAGCAAGGCCAGCACCAGTGCCGTCGCCCTGGCTCCGGCCAGAGCAGCGGCGGTGCGATCCCGGAAGCGCTTGCGGCCCAGCAGATCCAGGCGCGCCGCCGTCAGCAGCTCGGCCAGGGCGAGACCGTGTCGCTCAGCCACCCGCCAAGCCCCGGCCACCCCGGACAGCTCACGCGCCACCACCGAATCGGGGCACCTCAGGCCCTCCGCGCCCGAGCCGCCCAATCGGCTGCGCGCCGCGCTCACGGCGAAGGCCCGGGACGCCTCACCCTCGGTCTCGGCGGCGGCCGCGGCGGCCGCGGCGCTCGGATGCGCACCGATGCGCAGCTCCCCGATCACCGCCTCCAAACCCTCCAGCAGCTGCGCCGTGGCGGCGGTCCGCAGCCGAGCCCGCCGCGCCCGGCGATGGCGGACCCAGGCGGTCGATGCCACCAGCAGGGCCGCCAGCGCCGGACCCGGACCCGCAAGCAACAGCAGGGGGCCCACAACGAGCGCGACAGCCCGAATCATCCAGCGGGGCTCTACTTTTCGGACTTCACAGGCATGGGCGAAGAGGTGGATCATCCGCCGTCGAGCTCTCGGAGGAGGCAGCAGGAGGACAGCGAGCGCGACGCATGCCACTGCGGGAGCGGTCGCGCTCGAAGCGGCCGTCATCAGTCGCCATCGCTCAGCGCCGTGGACGAATCACACTCGGCCCCAGTCGAATCGGTGGAACTGCATCGACAGCATGGCGTGCGCCACGCCAACCCGAGCCCGGGGAATCGTGACCCGTGTGCCCGAAAAGGGCTGCAGCACGGTTGATCACCTCCCGGGACCGGATACGACTTGGTCAGAAGTACCTTCGGATTCGTCTGGGGCCCAGGGCAACCACACGATCCGGGGCAATTCTCATCGGCGGGAAGCATCGGGAGTCCTTTCGTCAAGCAGTGCCAGCAGGGCGGGAGCCGCCGGGGCCGGACGGGCATCGGCGGTCCACGCGGGAACGAAGCGCACTCGGCCGCCATCGGTGGTGACCAAGCCGATTTCGCGGAGCACGCGACCACCGTCGGGCCGCCGGTGCACGTGCAGGATCACCTGGACGGCGGCCGCCAGCTGACTGTGCAGGGCGGCCGCGGGCATACCGCCGAGCGCGGCCAGCGCCTCCAGCCGGGCCGGGACCTCGCCGGGTGAATTCGCGTGCACGGTGCCCGCCCCGCCGTCGTGCCCGGTGTTCAGGGCGGTCAGCAGATCCACCACCTCCGCTCCCCGGACCTCCCCGACGACGATCCGGTCGGGACGCATGCGGAGCGCCTGGCGCACCAGGTCGCGCACGGTGACCTGGCCCGCGCCTTCGACATTGGCGGGACGGGCGACCAGCCGGACCACATGCGGGTGTGGCGGTGCGAGCTCGGCGGCGTCCTCCACACAGACGATGCGCTCGGCCGGATCGACGGTGGCCAGCAGGCTCGACAGCAAGGTCGTCTTGCCGGAGCCGGTTCCGCCGACCACCAGGAAGGCGAGGCGGGCTCGAATGATGCGCTCCAGCAGGCACTTCGCGTCCGGGTGCACGGCACCCGCCGCCGCCAGGGCATCCAGTCCTTGCGTGGCGGGCCGTAGTACACGCAGTGACAGGCAGGTGCCGCCGTGCGCGATCGGTGCGAGCACCGCGTGCAGCCGCACCCCGAACGAATGCCCCTGTGCCGCTCCGCTTCCGGGCAACCGGCCGTCCACCCACGGCTGCGCGTCGTCCAGCCTGCGCCCGGCCGCCAGCGCCAGCCGCTGGGCCAGCCTGCGCACCGCCGCTTCATCCGGAAATCGAACCGCCGTCCGCCGCAGCCCCCGCCCGCGATCCACCCACACCGAATCCGGACCGGTGACCAGCACGTCGGCCACCTCCGGATCATGCAGCAACGGCTCCAGCACCCCCGCCCCCGTCATCTCGGTCTGCAGCAGCCGCAGCACCCGCAGCAGATCCGTATCCGCGAGCACCCCGCCCGCCTCGGCCCGAATGGCCGTGGCCACCCGCGCGGGATCCGGATCGGCGGCCCCCTCGGCCAAGCGCTCCCGGACCCGCTCCAGCAGTTCGGCCGTCACCAGCTCACTCATCGCGCACCTCGACGTCGACCACGAGCCACCGGCAGCACGCCCCGGACCCGATGCGGCAGTAGGCCGATCGCGCTGGGGTCGAGCGCCAGGAACTGCCCCGCACCGAACGTGAACCACGCACGTCCGGCCAGACGCCGACCAGACCCGTGGTCCGCCGGAACGGCCGGGCGGCGGAGGTGGCCGTCATCGCCCGGCACCGGTGGGGTACGACAGCTCCGGCGTGCGGTGTGCGCCGCGCGCCCGGGCGAGGCTCCACCAGGATGGGCCGGGTTGGCAGGTAGCGCGGACCCGGGCGGGGTGGCCGGAGAACAGGGCGGTGAGGGCGGATTCGGCGGCGGTCCGGAGGGGGCCGCGGCGGCGCACGGTGAGCCCGCCGCGCTCCAGGCGCTCGGTGAGGCCGGGCTGGGAGGGGACCGCGCTCAGCAGCGGCAGCGCGAGGGCCCCGGCGATGTCCGAGGGAGCGAGTCCGCCGGGAGCCGGGCCGCGAACGATCAAGCGCACATGGGGATTTCGGGCCTTCAGGTACGCCGACGCGGACTCGGCCGAGGCGATCGACCGCAGCCGAGCCTGGGTCACCAGCACCACGAGATCGGCCGTGTCGAGAACCTCATCCGTGTGCGCGCCGTGGTCGCTGGACAGATCCGCGACCACCAGATCACCTGCGGCACGGCCACCCTCCAGGACGGCGCGAACCGCTACCGGCGCCAGTGGCCGGTCGGGCCCGTCGCCGCCGCGGAACCCGTTCACGGCATCACCGAGTTCCATTGCCGGACCGCCGATTCCAGCCGCGTCGACCACACCGCCGCGGTCGATCACGCAGTCGGCCGCCCCGCCGGGTTGCCCTGCCGAGGTCGCTTCGCATCCCCCCGCGCCGACTCCGAATGCCGCATCGAACTCCCTTGCGGGAGTTCCCCGTCCACACGACAGCACGGCCAGTCCCGAGACCGTGGGCAATGCCGCGTGCAGGGCGGGGGCGGAGACGCGGCCGTGTTCGATGGTGAGGTCCGGCCACCGCAAGCCCGGGGCCTTCTCCAGACCGAGGAGGAGGTCGAGTCCGCCGCCGTAGGGGGCGCAGTCGACCAGGATGGTGCGGTCGCGGAAACGTCCTGCGGCGGTGAGGGCTATGGCCGCGGCGAGGACGGAGGCCCCGGCTCCGGCGCCCGCACCGGCCACCGCGAGGACGGCGCCGTCGCCAGGGCGGCGGCCGTCGTGGGCGGCGAAGGCGGCGATCAGGGCGTCGGCCGCGGACGGGAGCGGCAGCACCTGTTCGGCGCCGGCCGCGGTGGCGGTCTGCCAGTCGAGCAAACTCGGCTCGCCGTCGGTCACCAGGAGGATCCCGTGGCGGCGGGGGTGGCCGGCGGATACGCAGCTATGCGCGGCGGCGGTGTCGAGGATGATCACGGACGCGGCGGTCCAGGCGTGGCGGCCGGGCGGCGGCCGGCGCTCGTCGAGCGAGCGGTCGGCCGCGGCGGCGATGCGCCGGATCTCGTCGCGCAGATGGGGATCGGCGACCAGTGCGAGCGCCGCGGGGTGGCGGCTTCGGAGTTCATGCAGGTCAGCGTCGACCGTTCGGCGAACCGGCGAAAGTGGCCCTGCGGCGAGTGTGGATAACACGCGGCCTGTGCACAACTCGAGGAGCGCGTGGGGATTCGGAACCTGTCCGTAAATAGAGGACGGCCCCAGCCGGGGGGGGAGGAGGCTGGGGCCGTCGGGTTCAGCCCCGGGGGGTCGGGCTGAACGCGCCTGGACTAGTCCAGGTAACTGCGATACTACACCCAAGCCCCGGCCGCATTGCAAGTCCGCCCGGCGAGTCTTTTTCCCGTCCTGACGGCTCGGCTTCCGTCTGGCTAACCCCGATGGACACGCTTCGAAACGTGAGCTTCGACACGCGGTCCGGCGCACCGAATGACCGGTCCGGAGAGCGCCGCGGACCCGTGCGGGAGACCCATGCCGCCCGCCGCGCGGCCCGGAACCATATCCTGGACGCGTGACAGCCGAACGCGGACGAGTCGCCGCCTTCTTCGATCTCGACAAGACGGTGATCGCCCGATCGAGCGCCTTCGTCTTCAGCAAGCCGTTCCTGGATCAGGGTCTGCTCAGCCGCCGCGCGGTGCTGGAGAGCAGTTACGCGCATTTCCTGTTCCTGCTGTCCGGCGCCGATCACGATCAGATGGAGCGGATGCGCGAGCATCTCACCAAGATGTGCGCGGGCTGGGATGTCGATCAGGTGCGGTCGATCGTGGCCGAGACGTTGCACGACATCGTGGACCCGCTGATCTACGCCGAGGCGCGGATCTCATTGCGGACCATCGGATTCGAGGCCACAACGTGGTGATCGTGTCCGCCTCCGGCGAGGAGGTGGTGGCCCCGATCGCGGCCGCCCTGGGCGCGGATCACTTCGCCGCCACCCGCATGGTCATCGAAAACGGCCGATACGCCGGTGAAGTCGAGTTCTACTGCTACGGCCCGGGCAAAGTCGAGGCGATCGAAAAGCTTGCGGCGCAATATGATTACGATCTGTCCCGCTGCTACGCCTACTCCGACTCGGTGACCGACCTCCCGATGCTGGAGGTGGTCGGCCACCCGACCGCGGTGAACCCGGACCGGGGCCTGCGCCGCGAGGCCGCCGCGCGCGGCTGGCCCATTCTGGCCTTCACGAATCCGGTGTCGCTGTGGGCGCGGATCCCGGCCCCGACCACCACCACGGTGGCGGCGTCGCTCGCGGTCGGGTTGAGCGCGGTGGCCGCGGGGGCGCTCAGTTACCGGCTGCTGCGCCGCCGGCGCTGACCGGTCATCTGTCCGAATCGCCGAGCCCGAAACCACCCCGAAAGGCCGAGTATTGGAATGTTTCCCCAGGTCTTGCTGTGACGGCAGTCACGGGGTAACAATGGAGGCACGGAAGGACGGAAGGCCAAGATCGGATCGGAAGAGAAGATTCGACCTCCCATCCCACCCTTCCCAGCACGGACGCCAGGCACCCACGCGGAGCACGCCGCGACAAGGGCAAGAGTAGTTGTGGGCCTGCGTTATCCGGGATTTCGACGGCGAGGGCCTCGCATCCATGCGGGGATGAACCACCGGATCCCGGAGAGCTCGCCGAGGCCGAAGAGACACAACCCGAAAAGCACGCTTGGTAACCGGGTGGTCCGTGCTAGCGGGCGGTGAGGTCGCAGAACAGCGACTACGCCGCCCGCCCTTATGCGTGCAGGGTCATTGAAATCCCTTGGCACGCAACACCTTTCACCGATAGGGGCATTTACCCCGAAGCGGAATCCGCGATCGAGCGGGCTTCGCGCGCGCCGTCCTCGAGTGCGCCGCAGATGAAGATCACCCAGCCGCCCACCCCTTCCGCCGTGCCCATGCCGAAAGCGGCCGCGGCGTCGAGGTAGGCCTGGCGGCGGCGGAGCAGGAAGACTTCGGGGACTCCGAGGCTGTGCGGGTCAAGGCCACTGGATACCGCGACGAGCCGGGAGGCGGCGCGGGCGACGATGCCGTCGGCGGTGCCGAAGGGGCGCAGGGAGAGCAGTTCACCGTGCACGACGGCTGCGAGGACCGGTGCCGGCGCCTTGCTCGTGGTGACGGTCTGGGCCAGCAGGTCCAGCCGTTCGGCGACACCGGGCACAGCGCGGGGGCGGCCCAGCTGCTGCTGGTCCTCGACCAGGTCGGCGGCGGCGAGCAGGTGCAGGCGAGCGAGCGCCTGCAGGGGCGCACGTTGCCAGACTCCGACCAAGTTGGTGAGGGCCTCGGCGTCCAAGGCCTGGCCGACGCGCAGTGAACCCGCGAGGATGGGGTCCTCGACGTTGCCGTCGGCGGGCAGGTCGATGGTTCCGCCTTCGATGACGGCCGAGGATCGGGCCGCGCGGACGGCCGCTTCGGCGGCGGTGGTCGGCCAGCCGCGGCGGTTCGCCCGGTGGCGGTGCACCTCGGCGAGCGCGTCACGAGCCTTGTCGGCGGCTTCGAGCACGCCGGGCAGGTCGACGAGGGGCTGCAGCGGGTCGGTCACGAGATACGAGGCTACTGGCTGGTACCCCGCGCCCCGGCCACCACCTGCCGTCGGCTCCGGGGCGATGACCCCAACGGCAATGTTCTGATCCGCCCGCGGCGGGTCGTGCGGCGTGGCCCGGGAATCCGCGTCAGCCCACGAGCAGGTCGCGACCGGGGATCGCATCGAGCAGACGCTGCGTATAGGGCGACTGCGGATGGTCGAACAGGTCCGCGGTCGAGGCCGATTCGGCCACCTTGCCGTCCTGCATGACCAGGACCGAGTCCGCGATCTGGCGCACCACCGCGAGGTCGTGGGTGATGAACAGGTAGGACAGCCCGAACTCGGCTTGCAGGGTGTTGAGCAGGTTCAGGATCTGGTCCTGCACCAGCACGTCGAGGGCGGAGACCGCTTCGTCGCACACGATCAGTTCGGGTTCCAGGGCCAGCGCGCGGGCGATGGCGACGCGTTGCCGCTGGCCGCCGGACAATTCGCGCGGATAGCGCGCGGCGACCGCGGACGGCAGCGCCACCAGGTCGAGAAGCTCCCGGACCCGGGCATCGCGAGATTCCCGGTTGCCGATGCGGTGGGTGCGCAGCGGTTCGGCGATGGCGCGGTGAATGGAGTAGGTGGGATCCAGTGACCCGTAGGGGTTTTGGAATATCGGCTGGATGCGGCGACGGAAGGCGAGCGGTGTCCGGCGCGCCAGCTCGGCGACATCCTTGCCGTCGAAAGCGACCGAACCCGCTGTGGGCGTGTCCAATCCGAGCACCATCGAGGCGACGGTGGTCTTACCCGACCCCGATTCGCCCACCAGCGCGGTGGTGGTCCCGCGGCGCAGCCGGAACGAGACGTCCTCGGCGGCGGTGAATTCGGTGTGCTTCCACGGCACCGAGCCACGGACGCGATACCGCTTGGTGAGTCCGTCGGCGACCACGATGTCGTCGGGTTCGCCGGCGGCCTCGGCGGCGGCCACGTCGATGGCGAGGTCCCGGTAGGCGGCGCGTTCGGTGGTGGTGGCGCTGCGCCGGGCGGCGAGCGAGGGTGCGGCGGCCACCAGCCGCCGGGTGTACTCGTGGCGGGGGTCGCGCAGAATCTCGGCGGCCGGACCGGATTCGACGACGCGGCCGCGGTACATGACCACGAGGTGTTCGGCGCGTTCGGCGGCGAGGCCGAGGTCGTGGGTGATGAGCAGCAGGGCGGTGCCGAGTTCGCGGGTCAGTTCGTCGATGTGGTCGAGGATCTGGCGTTGCACGGTGACGTCGAGCGCGGAGGTGGGTTCGTCGGCGATGAGCAGTCGCGGCCGGGCCGAGAGCCCGATGGCGATGAGCGCGCGTTGCCGCATGCCGCCCGAGTATTCGTGCGGGTATTGCCCGGCGCGGCGTTCGGGTTCCTTGATGCCGGCCTCGGCGAGGAGGTCCACGGCCCGCTGCCGGGCGGCCCGGCCGCGCGCGATCCCGTTGGCGGCGAGGGTTTCCGAGATCTGGAAGCCGACCTTCCAGACCGGGTCGAGGTTGGACATCGGGTCCTGCGGCACGAATCCGATTCCGTTGCCGCGCACCGCCACCAGGTCGGATTCGGAGGTGCCGGCGAGCTCGCGGCCCGCGAAGCGGATGCTGCCCGATTCCACGCGTCCGCCGCCGGGCAGCAGTCCGATGACGGCGTGCGCGGTGGTGGATTTCCCGGATCCGGATTCCCCCACGATGGCCACGGTCTGGCCCGGGTACACGGTGAGGTCGACGCCGCGCACGGCTTCGACCCGGTCGTCTCCGGCGCCGAAACACACTCGCAGGTCCCGGATGTCGAGCAGGGGCTCGCTCATCGCCGCTCCTTCGGGTCGAGTGCGTCGCGCAGGGCGTCGCCGAGCATGATGAAGCCGAGCACGGTCAGGGCCAGCGCGGTGGCCGGGTAGAACAGGATCAGCGATCCGGCGCGCAGTTGCCGTTGTCCGGCGGCGATGTCGGCGCCCCAGGACACTTCGGTGGGCGGCAGACCGACACCGAGGAACGACAGGGTGGCCTCGGTGACGATGAAGACGCCCAGCCAGATGGTGGTGACCACGATGACCGGCCCGAGCGCGTTGGGGATGATGTGCCGCAGCAGGATCCGGAAGCGTGACACCCCCAGCGCGGTCGCGGCGAGCACGTAGTCGTTGCCTTTGGCGGCGAGTACGGAGCCGCGGGCGATGCGCGCCACCTGGGGCCAGGTGAAGGCCGCGAGGATCGCGATGACCACCCAGATGGTGCGGTGTCCGGCCAGCTGCATGAGGACGATGGCGGCGAGCATGAGCGGGATGGCGTACACGATCTCGGCGATCCGGGAGATGATCGAATCCAGTGGTCCACCATAGAATCCCGCGAGCGCGCCGAGGCTGCCGCCGACGAGCAGGAACAGCAGCGTGGCGCCGACGCCGGTGAGTACGGAGGCCCGCGCCCCGTAGATGGTGCGCGCGTAGATGTCGCAGCCTTGCAGGTCGTAGCCGAACCAGTGGTGCCGATCGGGCGGCGCGAGACTGAAATCCACCACGCAGTGCCGCGGGTCCTGTCCGGTGAACAGGCCGGGGAACGCGGCGACCAGCAGTACCAGCACGATGATGGCGATCGAGACCAGGAACAGTGGTTTGCGCCGCAGCTGCCGCCAGGCCGAGCCCCAGAAGCCGGCGGGCGTGCCGCGCACGTCGACCTTGTCGGTGGCGACCACTTCGACGGCGTCGGGCGGCGCCACCCAGCGTTCCTGTCCGGGGCGCGGATCGTGCTGTGGCTGTGGGGTTTCGGTCATGTCGACGCTCCCGTCAGGCATAGCGGATCCGCGGGTCGAGCACGGCGTAGAGCAGGTCCACGATCAGGTTGGAGAGCAGGAAGATGACGATGAGCGCGGTCACGAAGGACACCACGGTCGGCGCTTCGCCGCGCACCACGGCCTGGTAGAGGGTGCCGCCGACGCCGGGGATGTTGAAGATGCCCTCGGTGACGATGGCCCCGCCCATGAGCGCGCCCAGGTCGGCGCCGACGAAGGTGACGACCGGGATGAGCGAGTTCCGCAGGATGTGCACGACGACGACGCGCCGGCGCGGCAGTCCCTTGGCGGTGGCGGTGCGCACGAAGTCGGCATCCTTGTTCTCCGCCACCGAGTTCCGGGTCAGTCGCAGCACGTAGGCGAACGACAGGGAGGCGAGGACGAGGGCGGGCAGGACGAGTCGCGGGATGCTCACGTCGGAGCCGACGGTGACGGGTGCGAGGTGCCAGGTGACGCCGAACAGGAACTGGGCCAGGAAGCCGATCACGAAGATGGGCATGGCGATCACCAGCAGGCTGAGCACCAGCATGGTGGAGTCGAACCAGCCGCCCTTGCGCAGTCCGGCGACGACGCCGAACGCGATGCCGAACACCGCTTCGAAGAACACCGCCAGCAGGGCCAGCCGGAAGGTGATCGGGAAGGCTCGGGCGAGCACTTCACGCACGGGCCGTCCTGAGTACGAGGTGCCGAAGTCGAGGGTGACGATGCCTTTGAGGTAGTGCAGGTACTGCCACCAGAACGGTTTGTCCAGCCCGTATTGCGCCTTCAGCTGCGCTTCCAGCGCCGGGGTCAGCGTGCGCTGCCCGGCCAGCGCCGTGACCGAGCCGCCGGTGACCTTCCAGATCAGGAAGTAGATGAGCAGCGTCGCGCCGAAGAACACCGGGATCATCTGCAGCAGCCGCCGCGCTATGTACCAGGCCATCAGGTCACCTCAGCTCGATGTTCTCGAAGTCGGCCAGTCCGTTCCAGGTCATCACCACGTTGTGCACGCGTTTGGAGTAGCCGGCGGAGTTGATGTAGTCGAAGACCGGGATGGTGGGCAGGTCGCGCAGCAGCACGGATTGGGCCTGCCCCACCAGCTTCCACGACTCCTCTTCGGTGGACGCGGCTTCGGCGGCGGTGAGCAGCCGGTCGAATTCCGGGTTGCTGTAGCCGACGTCGTTGGATTCCGAGCCGGTCACGAAGCCGGGTTCGAGGAATTGCAGCATGGTCGGGTAGTCGCCCTGCCAGCCGTAGCGGAAGGCCTTGCCGATGGTGCGGTGCACGACCTGGTCGCGCAGTTGCTTGAAGGTCGGGTAGGGCGCGCCGACGGCGTCGATGTGCAGCGTGTTGCGAATGCTGTTGGCCAGGGCGTCGATCCAGGCCTGGTGGCCGCCGTCGGCGTTGTAGGCGATCTCGAAGCTCCCGCTCCAGGGGGCGATGGCGTCGGCCTGGTTCCACAGCCGGACGGCTTCGGCCGGGTTGTAGTCGAGGACGTTGGAGCCGGGCAGGTTCGGATCGAATCCGGGCAGCACCGCGGAAGTGAAGTCGCGGGCCGGAATTCGGGTGCCGTGGAAGATCTTCCGCCCGATCTGCGCGCGATCGATGGCCATCGACAGCGCCTGCCGCCGCAGCCGTCCCTCCTCACCGCCGAAGTGCGCCAGGTTCGACTGGAAGCCGAGCCACTGATTCTGTGCGGTCGGGGCCTCGATGGCGCGGTCGCCGAGATCGTGCTTGTACACGGCGATGGCGCTGTCGGGGATGGTGTCGAGCACGTCCAGGTTGTCGGCCAGCAGGTCGGAGTAGGCGGCGTCGAAGTTGGAGTAGAACACGAAGGTCAGGCCCTTGTTTCGGGGCGGCCGCCCGCCCCGGTAGCTCTCGTTGGGGACCACGGTGAGCTGGACGTCGTGCTGCCAGGCGTTGCCGTCGGCGAATCGGTAGGGGCCGTTGCCGATCGGGTGCTGCCCGAAGGCCTTCATGTCCTTGAAGGCGGCGGTGGGCAGCGGATAGAACGGCGCGTACGCCAGCCGGGTCCGGAAGTCGATGGTGGGCGCCACCAGGTCGACGGTGAAGTGCAGGTCGTCGACCACCTTCAGCCCCGACATGGTCTGCGCGCGTGGCGGATCGGCCTGCACATCGGTGAATCCGACGATCGGCCCGTAGGTGTAGCTCTGCAGCTGCGCGTTGGTGACCAGCGCCCCGTAGTTCCAGGCGTCGACGAAAGAGTGTGCGGTGACCGGTGTTCCGTCGCTGAAGGTCCACCCGGGTTTCAGGGTGATCCGGTAGTGCTGCTGGTCGGTGGTGTCGATGGACTGGGCGACCTCGTCGTGCAGGGCGCCGCGCTGGTCGATGTAGCGCAGTCCCGCGAAGAGCCGGTCGACGATGCGCCCGCCGCCGTTCTCGTTGGTATTGGAGGGGATCAGCGGATTCTGCGGCTCGCTGCCGTTGACCGCGATCATGTCCCCGTACGCCGGGGTGACGGCGCATCCGGTGAGTCCCGCGGCGGCGATCAGCGCGAGCACCGCGGCCAGTACGGCGATCCCTCTGATTCTCAACGCGTTCTCCCGCCTCGAGCCGCTGTCGGTGAAAGGGACAGTAGCCACCCGCACCCCGGTTGTCAGCGGTAACGCCCCACCGATCGAGACAGCGAGTCCCGGCCCAGGTCACAGTCGGTTAGGGTCGGACGTGGCCGCCGTCACCCCACGCGGCATGCACGCGAGAGAAGAAGAGACGAGATGACCGAGACATCCGCCGACCACCTGGATGCCTATCCGCCCAGCGCTGAGTTCGCGGCCGCCGCCAATGGCGACGCCTCGCTCCACGCTCGGGCCCGAGCGGATCGTGAGGGCTTCTGGGCCGAGCAGGCGCGACGGCTGCACTGGCATCAGCCCTTCACCCAGGTGCTGGACTGGGATGACGCCCCCTTCGCCAAGTGGTTCGCCGACGGCAAGCTCAATGTCGCTTACAACTGTGTGGACCGGCACGTCATCGACGGGCACGGCGATCAGGTCGCCATCCACTGGGAGGGCGAGCCGGGCGATTCCCGCGATCTCACCTACTCCGACCTGCTGGCCGAGGTGTCGCGGGCGGCGAACTACCTGACCGGGCTGGGCCTGGTCGCGGGCGACCGGGTCGCCATCTACATGCCGATGGTCCCCGAGGCCATCGTGTCGATGCTGGCCTGTGCCCGCCTGGGTCTGACCCATTCGGTGGTCTTCGCCGGCTTCTCCCCCAGCGCCCTGCGCCAGCGCGTCGACGACGCCGCGGCCAAGCTGGTCATCACCACCGACGGCCAGTGGCGGCGTGGCGCCGCGGCCCCGCTCAAGGCGGCCGTGGACGAGGCTCTCGCCGAAGGCGATTCGACCGTCGAGCACGTGCTGGTGGTGCGCCGCACCGGCCTCGACACACGAGATGACCGAGGGCCGCGACATCTGGTGGGACGAGACCGTCTCGCTGTCCTCCCCCGAGCACGAGGCGCAGGCGTTCGACGCCGAGCACCCGCTGTTCATCCTCTACACCTCCGGCACCACCGGGAAGCCCAAGGGCATCCTGCACACCTCCGGCGGCTACCTGGCCCAGGCGGCGTACACCCACCACCAGGTGTTCGACCACAAGCCCGGTCAGGACGTGTACTGGTGCACCGCCGACATCGGCTGGGTGACCGGGCACAGCTACATCGTGTACGGCCCGCTGGCCAACCGCGCCACCGAGATCGTCTACGAGGGCACCCCGAACTTCCCGGACGAGCACCGGCACTGGCAGATCATCGAGAAGTACGGCGTCAGCATCTATTACACGGCGCCGACGCTGGTCCGCACCTTCATGAAGTGGGGTCGCGAGATCCCGGATGCGCACGACCTGTCGAGCCTGCGGCTGCTGGGTTCGGTCGGCGAGCCGATCAACCCGGAGGCCTGGCGCTGGTACCGGGATGTGGTGGGCGGCAACAAGACTCCCATCGTGGACACCTGGTGGCAGACCGAGACCGGCGCCATCATGATCTCCCCGCTGCCGGGCGTGACCGCGGCCAAGCCGGGCGCGGCCATGACCCCGCTGCCGGGCGTCTCGGCGAAAGTCGTTGACGAGGAAGGCAATCCGGTCGAGCTGGGCGAGACCGAGGCCAACGGGTACCTGGTGCTCGACGAGCCGTGGCCGTCCATGCTGCGCGGCATCTGGGGCGACAACGACCGCTACGTGGACACCTACTGGTCGCGCTACGCCGAGAAGGGCTGGTACTTCGCCGGCGACGGCGCGAAGCTCGACAAGGACGGGGACCTGTGGGTGCTCGGCCGCGTCGACGACGTGATGAACGTGTCGGGCCACCGCATCTCGACCGCCGAGGTGGAGTCCGCGCTGGTCGGGCATTCGGGCGTGGCGGAGGCGGCGGTGGTCGGCGCGTCCGACGACACCACCGGTCAGGGCATCGTGGCGTTCGTGATCCTGACCGCCGAGGCCAAGGACACCGGCGCGGATCTGGTCGCCGAGCTCAAGGCCGAGGTCTCGCGGGAGATCTCCCCCATCGCGCGCCCGCGCGAGATCCACGTGGTGCCGGAACTGCCCAAGACTCGCTCGGGCAAGATCATGCGCCGCCTGCTGCGCGACGTGGCCGAGGGCCGCGAGCTGGGTGACACCTCAACCCTGGTGGATCCCAACGTCTTCGAGTCCATCCGGGCCGGTAAGGCGTAGATCGGAAGACCCGGAGCGAGGCCCCCTGATCGATGATCAGGGGGCCTCGCCGCTGTGGGGTGGTCAAGAATTTCCGGGCAAACCGTTAGAATTGCGCAAAAAGGTGTGCCGGGAAGTCTGGTCGGCATGCGGTTGTGCCGAGAACCCGTCAGTGGTGTGCACGCCGCTGTTCTGTCGAACGTACGGCTGAAAGGTGCACCCTGTGATCGCTCAGGTCCGATCGGAGCTCGCGCGCTATCTGAGAACCGAAACCTTCGGTGGCGCACTCCTTCTCATCGCCGCCGCGGGCGCGCTCATCTGGGTGAACTCACCGTGGGGCGCGAGCTACACCACCATGGTCGACACCAAGCTCGCGATCCCGGCCCTGCACCTGGACCTCACGCTGGCCGACTGGACCAAGGACGGCCTGCTCGCCATCTTCTTCTTCGTCGCCGGTCTGGAGCTCAAACGCGAGCTGGTGGTCGGCGAACTCGCCGATCGCAAACGCGCCACCCTGCCCATCGTGGCCGCGCTGGGCGGCGTGCTGATGCCCGCGCTCATCGCCATGGCGGTCGGGCACGGGGTGGAGGGCATGGATCGCGGCTGGGCCATCCCGGTCGCCACCGACATCGCCTTCGCGCTGGCGGTGCTGGCCATGACCGGGTCGCGGATCCCGGCCGGCGCCCGGGTGTTCCTGCTCAGCCTGGCCGTGGTCGACGACCTGATCGCCATCCTGCTGATCGCGGTGCTGTTCACCACCACCCTGAAGATGCTGTGGCTGCTGACCGCGATCGCCTGCTTCGCCGGCTGGGCGCTGGGCCAGAAGTTCCGGATCGGCACCCCGTTCCTGTATGTGCCGCTCGGCCTGCTCTCCTGGTACGCGCTGCACGAGGCCGGGATCCACGCCACCCTGGCCGGCGTCGCGTGCGGTCTGCTGACCCGGGTGCGCCCGGACCCGGACGAGGACGAGCACCGCGTGCCCGCCGCCCGGCTCGAGCATTTCTTCCAGCCCATCTCCGCGGCGCTGTGCGTGCCGCTGTTCGCGTTGTTCGCCTCCGGCGTCCCGCTCGATTCCGAGGTGCTGTCGAAGCTGTTCACCAACCGGCTGTCGCTGGCGATCATCCTGGGTCTGCTGGTCGGCAAGACCATCGGTATCTTCGGATTCAGTTGGCTCGCGGTGCGGTTGGGCATCGCGGAACGACCGGGCGATCTCGGGTATCGGGACATGTTCGCCCTGTCGGTACTGGGTGCGATCGGCTTCACCGTTAGCCTCTTGGTGGCAGAACTGGCCTTGGAAGACGTCGGTGACGGGTCGGCGGCAGAACTCGCGAAAGCGGCGGTGTTGCTCACGTCTTTGGCGGCTTCCCTGGCGGGTTCGGCGCTACTGTTGCGTCGTGGCCGTGCTCACCAGGCACGACGTGACGAGCGCGCACTGCAAAGTCAAGAGTGACACCGGACAGTACTACCGGGACATGGAGAAGGGTCGAGCAATTGAGCTTCACACAGGGCGGTAACGGCTACGACGGGAACCGCACCCGCACCGTCACCTCGATTCCGTTGTCCGATATCGACGCCCATCAGTCGGCCACCATCGGCAGTCTGGTCCGCGACGCCACCGAGCAGATGTCGACGCTGGTGCGCGCCGAGGTGGAGCTCGCCAAGACCGAGGTCACCGGTGAGATCAAGAAGGGCCTGCAGGGCAGCGTCTTCTTCATCCTGGCGCTGACCATCCTGCTGTTCAGCTCCTTCTTCTTTTTCTTCTTCCTCGCCGAACTGCTGGACGTGTGGATGCCGCGCTGGGCCGCGTTCCTGGTGGTGTTCCTGCTGATGATCGCGGCGGTCGCGGCCTGCGGTCTGCTGGGCTACCTGAAGGTGCGCAAGCTGCGCGCGCCCGAGAAGACCATCGGCTCGCTGAAGGACACGCAGACCCTGCTGGCGAGCAGCTTCAGCCACTCCGACGAGCCGGCCGTGGACGCCACGGTCGGCAAGCCGCGGTCCTAGACCTTCGATTACGCTCCTTCGGCGTGTCGTCGAATTCGCAGCCGGATCCGTCCGCAGTCCGCTATGACGGGCCGTGGACCCATCGCGACGTGCGCGCCAACGGCATTCGCTTCCATGTCGTCGAGGCCACGCCCGCCGGGACCGCCCAGGCGGGCGCCGCGCCGCCGCTGGTGGTGCTGCTGCACGGTTTCGGCGACTTCTGGTGGTCGTGGCGGCATCAGCTGACCGGACTCGCCGAGCTCGGCTTCCGCACCGTCGCGGTGGACCTGCGCGGCTACGGCGACACCGACAAGCCGCCGCGCGGCTACGACGGCTGGACCCTCGCCGGTGACGTCGCCGGACTCGTCCGGGCTCTGGGCCACACCGAAGCCACCCTCATCGGCCACGCCGAGGGCGGACTGGTGTGCTGGGCCACCGCCGTCCTGCACCCGCGGGTGGTGAGCTCCATCGGCCTGATCAGCTCCCCGCACCCGGTGGCCCTGAAACGGGCCGTGCTGCGCGACGAGGCGCAGCGCACCGCCTGGCTGCCGAACTTCCTGCGCTGCCAGCTGCCGCGGCTGCCCGAGCACCGGCTCACCCGCGACGACGGCATCGAGATCGAACTGCTGCTGCGCGACCGGGTCGGCGAACGGTTCTCGGCCACCGAGGAATTCGCCGACACCGCCCGCCGCATGCGCACCGCCATCCGCATCCCGGGGGCGGCGCACTGTGCGCTGGAATACCAGCGCTGGGCCTTCCGTAGCCAATGGCGGCCCGACGGCCGACGTTTCATGTCGGCCATGAGCGAACCGGTGCGGGTGCCCACGCTCGCCATGTACGGCGATCGGGACCGCTACATCCTGCCCGGCACCATCCACCGCGGACGGCAGCTGTCGCCGCAGCGGCGGCTGGTCGAGATCCCCGAAGCGGGTCACTATGCGCACCAGGAGAACCCGGAAGCGGTGACCGCGGAGATCGCGAAACTGCTGACCTAGACGAGCTACGCGGCGGCCCCCGGCGAATCATGTCGCCGGGGGCCGCCGCTCGTTCGGATCAGCCGGGAATCAACTCAGCACACAGCTGCCCGTGCCGACGGCGTTGGACTGGCTCGACGCCGAATCCAGTTCGGGCTTCACCTCGTCGAGGGTCAGCACGTAGCCGGTGTCGTCGTCGGTGACGGCCGCGCCGAACACCACGCCCAGGATCCGGCCGTCGGTGTCCACCAGCGGCCCGCCGGAGTTACCGGCCCGGACCTGACCGCGGATGGTGTACACCTCACGCTTGACGTCGGAGTCGCGATAGATGTTGGGGCCCTTCAGGTTCAACGTCTCACGCACGCGCGCCGCACTGGCCGTGTAGCGCCCGCCACCCGGATAACCGAGCACGATCGAGCTCTCTCCCGAGCTGGCGTCGGACGGGGCCAGGGCCAGCGGCTGCGCGGTCAGGCCCGGCACCGCGAGGATCGCCACGTCCTTGTTCGAGTCGAACAACACCACGGTGGCCGTGAGCGGTCCGCGCGCGGTGTCCACGCTCACGCTGTTGGTGCCCGCCACCACGTGCGCGTTCGTCATCACCCGTTCCGGGGCGACCACGAAGCCCGAACCCTCCAGCTGCCGTTGGCAACTGGGCGCGATCCCGCGGATGCGCAGCACGCTGCCCTGCAGCTGCTGGGCGATCGGCAGCTGCAGCACGCTGGCGTCGGGCGGCTCCACGGCGGTGATCGGGACATGCCCGAACGGGCCGATCACATCCGGCAGCCCGGAGGTGTTGAGCAGGTTGGAGAAGTCGGTCGGCACCCGGCGCAGCCAGTCCGGCGCAACATGGTCGACATTGCGCAGCACCTGGGAGTTGGTGACCGCGGCCGCGATACCGGGCTGCGAGGAGTTGGTCAGCGGCAGCGCCAGCAGCCACGCGGTGGCCAGCACCGCCACCGCCTGCAGGCCCGCGCCGACCACGCTGTCCACGCTGCGGGTGAACGGATCCCGCATGCCGCCGCGCGCCGCCCGCCCGAGCACCATGCCCGCGACCTCGCCGATGATCACCAGCGCCACGATGAGCAGCACGCCCACCAGCACCCGGGTGCGGCCCTCGCTGAGATGTCGCAGGATGTGCGGCGCGATCAGGATGCCGGCCACCGCACCCAGGATGACACCCAGGAAGGCCAGCGCCGAGGCGACCGCGCCCTGCCGCCACCCGGAGGTGGCCGCCAGCAGCGCCAGAATGATGATGCCGAGATCGAGCCAGCCAGAGGCGCTCATAATGTCATCCCTACCGCGGCCAAGGAGGCCTGCAGATCACGTACATCGTGATGGTCCCATTCGTGTTCCCACCCGGATACCGCCAGCAGTCCGGCGAGCACGCCGGCGGTGAACCCCCACACCAGCATTCCGTCCACGGCGAACGCCGGGCCCATATAGCCCAGCGGATGCCGCACCACGAAACGATTGGCCGGATCGATGAGCTCCGACACCGGCACCCGTGCCACGCGGGCCGCCTCGGTCTCGCTCACCACCCCCACCGCGCCGGGGGTGCGCCAATAGGCGACCACCGGCGTCACATCGAACCGCGACGGCGGCACGAAGATCTTGGGCAGCACCGCGATCGGCTCCACGCTCGCGGGATCGAGGCCGGTCTCCTCGTTGGCCTCGCGCAGGGCGGTGCTGATCGGGCCGTCGTCCTGCGGCTCCACCCCGCCGCCGGGGAACGCCACCTGGCCGCCGTGCTGGCGCAGGGTGGCGGCACGCTGGGTGAGCAGTACATCGGCGTCGCCGGGGAGCCCGCCCGGCGCCGCCGGATCCACGTCCGGGGAGCCGCCGAACAGCACCAGCACCGCCGCGTCGCGCGGGTTGGTCGCCGCGGCGGCGAAGCGCCGCATGACATTCCGCCGCAGCACCGGGTTCACACCGGTGGGATCGGCCGGATCGTGCTCGGCCACCCCGCGTAGCCACGCCGGAATTCCATTGCCGGACGCCTCGAGTCTCATCACCACACCCTCGCCGAAAACCACAACCGACCCGCCGCCCTCACGCGCTGACACCCAACTCGGCGGCGACAGTAGCGGCGATGTCCTCCACGCTGTGGAAGGGGCGCACCACGACTTTCGCAACGGTGCCGTCGGCGCGCAACAGCACCGAGATCGGCAGCACGGCCGGCGCCCCGACGGCACTGCGGACCTTGGCGTTCGGATCCTCGACGCCGGGCAGGTGGATGCCCAGCCCGCTCAGCCGCGACAGCGCCTTGCCGGTGCCGGGATCGCTGTGCACGGTCAGCACGGTGAGCGCGGTCCCGGCCTGCTGCGAGAACTGCTGCAGCAGCGGCAGTTCCTCCGCGCACGGGCCGCACCAGTACGCCCACAGGTTGATCAGCGCGGGCTTGCCGGCCAGCGCCGCGACCAGGTCCACGGGTGCGCCGTCGGCCAGGCAGTCCAGGGTGATACCGCGCAGCGGGCTGTCGCCGACGGGCGCGCCGGTGGGCCGCGGGCAGGCGGCCAGGGCGGCCGCGGTCCGATCCGCCTCGGAGACAGCTGGTTCGACCGGGGTGGCGGTCGCCGGACCGGTGGCGGTGCCGTGGTCGTCGGAGCGGTGCAGCTGCGGCCACAGCGCGACCACCGCCGCCACGGCGACGATCACCGCCGCCAGGACCCACCGCCACCAGGTCTTGCCCCGCGTCGCCTCCGCGCTCACAGGCCGACCAGTTCGAGAAGATGCTCGGTCTCCGGGCCCTTCACGAGTTTGGCCGCCTCGGCCGGATCGGTCGGTCCCTCCCCGAAGGACGGGCAGTCGTTGGCCAGCAGGCAGGCGCCGCAGGCCGGCTTGCGGGCATGGCACACGCGGCGGCCGTGGAAGATCACCCGGTGCGAGAGCATGGTCCAGTCCTTGCGCTCGATCAGCGCGCCGACCGCGTGCTCGACCTTGACCGGATCCTCCTCCGCGGTCCAGCCCCAGCGCCGCACCAACCGGCCGAAATGGGTGTCGACGGTGATGCCGGGGACGCCGAAGGCATTGCCGAGCACGACATTCGCGGTCTTGCGCCCGATGCCGGGCAGCGTGACCAGCTCGTCGAGGGTGCCCGGCAGCTCGCCGTCGAAGCGCTCGACCAGCTCCTGCCCGAGCCCGATCAGCGAATTGGTCTTGTTGCGATAGAAGCCGGTGGGCCGGATGTACTCCTCCAGCTCCGCCCGATTGGCCTCGGCGTAATCGCGTGCGCTGCGGTACTTCACGAACAGCGCGGGTGTGGTCTGGTTCACACGCACGTCGGTGCACTGCGCGGAAAGAATTGTGGCGACCGCCAATTCGAGCGGCGTAGTGAAATCAAGCTCACAGTGCGCATCCGGGAACTCGACCGTCATTTCCCGATACATGCGGCGCGCGCGCCGAACGAGGCCGGTCCGAGTCTCTTTGTCCCGCTTGCGCGCTTTGGCCGGGCGCACGAAACGTGGCGCATCCGCGACATCGGCCACGGTCCCGTCGGGCGCCGCGGCAGTGCCCGTTTTCGCTGTCGCGAGGCCCGAATTTTCCGGGTCTGCCCCGCTCAGGGCCGCGTTGGATTCAGAGACACGCACGCGTCCACCTTACGGAACCGGTACTACGTCACAACCGGCCAGCGGGCCTCCCGTGTTCCATCTGAGACCTTCGGCGTGTTTACTGCTGCCTATGCAAGGACTCGCTGTGGTGCTGTTTCCGATAGCGCTGATGCTGTTCGCGTTGGTGATGGAACGGGTCGAGAATCGACTGCGCAAGCTTCTCGAACCCGACCCGGAAGTTCAGCAGTACCTCGACCGAGCCACGAACGCCGAGGTCAGCGATCTGACCAAGCTGGGGTTGCCGGCCGCGGCGGCGCGTCCGCGGCGCGCCCGGCCCGCGGCCAAGGGAATGGACGTCGCGCAAGCCAGCTGACCCGGGCGGGTCGGCGGTCGAGTGGTCCGGTGGCAACGAGCCCCGGACCACTTTTTACGATCTTCATGACGCCGGTCTCACGGCGTGTCGTAGATTCGTAGAAAGCGTGTCGCAAGCTTGCGTTGTGTGTCGCGTACTGCGGCTCCGCGTGTCTGAGAATGAGCTCGGCGCGTGGTGTCTATCACTACCCGGCGGTAATGCAAAGTAGACTGCACTGTCGGCCGAGTCGTTTCGGTCCAGGACAGAGCCATTTCCCATAAGGAGCACATTCGTGGACGAGGCCCTCGCCAGAGCAGGCATCTTCCAAGGCGTCGAGCCCACCGCGGTCGCCGCTCTTACCAAACAGCTGCAGCCCGTTGACTTTCCGCGCGGCCACGTCATCTTCAACGAGGGCGAGCCCGGCGACCGGCTGTACATCATCACCTCGGGCAAGGTGAAGATCGGCCGTCGCTCCCCCGACGGCCGGGAGAACCTGCTGACGATCATGGGCCCGTCCGATATGTTCGGCGAGCTCTCGATCTTCGACCCGGGCCCGCGCACCTCGACGGCCACCACCGTCACCGAGGTCCGCGCGGTCACCATGGACCGGGACGCCCTCAAGGCGTGGATCGACCAGCGGCCGGAGATCGCCGAGCAGCTGCTGCGGGTGCTCGCCCGCCGCCTGCGCCGCACCAACAACAACCTGGCCGACCTGATCTTCACCGACGTGCCGGGTCGTGTCGCCAAGGCGCTGCTGCAGCTCGCCCAGCGTTTCGGCACCCAGGAGGCGGGCGCGCTGCGCGTGACCCACGACCTGACCCAGGAAGAGATCGCCCAGCTGGTCGGCGCCTCCCGCGAAACCGTGAACAAGGCCCTGGCCGACTTCGCGCACCGCGGCTGGCTGCGACTCGAGGGCAAGAGCGTGCTGATCTCCGACTCGGAGCGACTGGCCCGCCGCGCCCGCTAGGGGCGACCAGAACGACACGAAAGGACCGGGCATCACCTCCAGAGCGGTGATGCCCGGTCCTTTCGTGGTTCTAGCCCCGCGAACGCAGGTACGCCAGCTGGGCTTTGACCGAGCTGTGCGCCGCGGGCCACAGCCGCTTGTCGACGTCGGCGTAGACCTCGGCGACGATCTGCAGGGACTTGGCCTTCGGGCCGAGCTTCTCCAGCGCGGCGCGGACCTGGTTCAGGCGCTCCTCGCGATGGGCGATGTAGAAGCGGATGACCGGTTCGGCATCGGGGTGATCGGGACCGTGCGCCGGCAGCAACGTGCGCCCAGGGGCAACCGCCACCAAGCGATTCAGCGAATCCAGGTAGTCGGCCAGGGCGCCGTCCGAGGATTCCAGGACCGTCGTCCCACTGCCCAGCACGGTGTCACCGGTGAGCAGGACTCGCTCACCGTCCGGGCCGTCGACCACGAAGCTGTGCGAGTCCCCGGTGTGACCGGGGGTGGCGAGCACCGTGATGCGCAGTCCGGCCGCCTCGATGACCTCGCTGTCGGCCAGCACCGTGCCCGAGCCGCGCAGGAACTCGGAGCCCTTGGCGCGCACCGGGGTTCCGGTGGCCTTCACCAGGTGGTCGATGCCGCCGGTGTGGTCCGCGTGCTCATGGGTGATCAGGGTCAGCACGATCTCGCCGCCGGTCGCGCGAACCAGCGCCTCGGTGTGCTTGCGGTCCTTGGGACCCGGGTCGACCAGCACGTATTCGGTGGCGCCGGGGGCGCGCAGCAGCCAGGTGTTGGTGCCCTGCAACGTCATTCCGCTAGGGTTGTCGGCCAGCACGACGGCGGCGGACGGAGTCACTTGCCGCAGTTGCTCGTACGCGGGGTGGGTGATCGTCATACTTTTCCGTCCTAATGGACCGAGCGTGATGCGTCCAGTGTCGAACGCATCACGCTTTTCAACTGTGCCCCAAGCCTTGCTGTGCCCCAAAGGATTTCAGTGGGGCTATCGCACCTCGGCGATGAGTTCCACCTCGACGGGGGTGTTCAGGGGCAGCTCGTTGACGCCGACGGCGGAACGGGCATGCACCCCGGCCTCGCCGAGCACCGCGCCGAGCAGCTCCGACGCGCCATTGATGACCAGCGGCTGGCTGTTGAAACCGGCCGCGGAGGCCACGAACCCGACCACCTTGACGATGCGCACCACATTGTCGAGGCCGACCAGGTCGTTCACCACCGACAGCGCGTTGAGCGCGGCCAGCTTGGCCATTTCCGCGCCCTGCTCGATGGTGATCTCCGCGCCGAGCTTGCCGGTCAACGGCAGTGCGCCGTCGACGAACGGCAACTGGCCGGAGGTGTAGACGTAATTGCCGGACCGGACGCACGGTACGTACACCGCGACCGGCTTCGGGGCCGGCGGCAGTTCGAGCCCGAGTTCCTTCAGGTTCTCGGCCCAGCCCATCAGCTCTTCGCCCGCTTCAGGTAGGCGACGTGCTGCTCACCGGTCGGGCCGGGGAGCACGGTGACGAGTTCCCAGCCGTCGGAACCCCACTGGTCCAGGATGGCCTTGGTGGCATGGGTCAACAGGGGCACCGTCGCGTACTCCCACACGGTCACTTCACTCATGCGCTGAGAGTAGCCCCGGCCCGGTTCCCCATGTCTCCCAGACCCTCCGACTACGCTGCGGGATTGGGAAATACGAGGCTCGAGAAGTCTCGGCCGGAGTGGTGTATCAGACAGTTGCCAAGTCCTGTGGGCAGGAATTCGGAACGAGTTATAGGCTCGCGAGCGTGGGAGTACCGATAGCAGTGCCCGTTTCGGTTGAGCCGGGGGTCGAAGCAGGTTGGCCGGAGCGGGCGGACAAAGCCCGCCTGCATTACGTATCCGGGAAGGGTGGCACCGGGAAGTCGACGGTCGCCGCGGCGCTCGCGCTCGCACTGGCCGCCGGGGGGCGCCGGGTGCTGTTGGTCGAGGTCGAGGGCAGACAGTCGATCGCGCAGCTGTTCGATCTGCCGCCGTTGCCGCCCACCGAGACTCGCATCGCCACCGCGGACGGCGGCGGCGAGGTGATGGCCCTGGCCCTCGATGTCGAGCACGCCTTCCTGGAATACCTCGACATGTTCTACAACCTCGGCTTCGCCGGCCGGGCCATGCGCCGGGTGGGGGCCATCGAGTTCGTCACCACCATCGCGCCGGGCCTGCGCGACGTCATCCTCACCGGCAAGATCAAGGAATGCGCGGTGCGCGCCGACAAGTCCGGCAAGCCCGCCTACGACGAGATCGTCATCGACGCGCCCCCGACCGGCCGGATCGCCAGCTTCCTGGACGTCACCCAGGCCATGGCCGACATCGCCGGCGGCGGGCCGATCGCCTCGCAGGCCGAGGGCGTGTCCAAGCTGCTGCACTCCGAGCAGACCATGATCCACCTGGTCACACTGCTGGAGGCGCTGCCGGTGCAGGAGACCGCCGACGCGGTCGCCGAACTCACCGCCAACGACCTGAACATCGGCGCGGTCATCGTGAACCGCGCCAGCGAGGGCTACCTGCCGCAGGCCGTGCGCGAGCGCGCCGCGATCGGCGAGGTCGACGTCGACGCCCTGCGGGCCGGGCTGGCCGAAGCCGGAGTCACCTTGTCCGAGGCCGACTTCCAGGGCCTGGTCGCCGAGACCGTGGAGCACTCCGCGCGACTGGCCGCCCAGGACGAGAGCGCCGCCGAGCTGTCCCAGCTCGACATCTCGCGGCTGTACCTGCCGTCGCTGACCGACGGCATGGATCTGGGCGGGCTCTACGAGCTGGCCGAAGTCTTGAGCGCGCAGGGGGTTCGCTAGTCATGGTCGTTCCGGCAGGCACTGTGCCCCTGGATGTCTCGAAGATCATCGCCGACCCCTCGGCCCGGATCGTGGTGTGCTGCGGTTCCGGCGGCGTCGGCAAGACCACCACGGCCGCGGCCATCGCGCTGCGGGCCGCCGAGTCGGGCCGCAAGGTCGTGGTGCTGACCATCGATCCGGCGCGCCGGCTGGCCCAGTCCCTGGGCGTCAGCGACCTCGGCAACGTGCCGCAGAAGGTGGAGCTCGGGCCCGAGGCCAAGGGCGAGCTGTTCGCCATGATGCTGAACATGCGCCGCACCTTCGACGAGATGGTGCTCGAGCACACCACCGCCGACAAGGCCGAGCAGATCTTCGCCAACCCGATCTATCAGACCGTCGCGTCCTCCTTCGGCGGCACCCAGGAGTACATGGCGATGGAGAAGCTGGGTCAGCTCGCCGCCAAACGCGAGTGGGACCTGATCGTGGTCGACACCCCGCCCTCGCGGAACGCCCTGGACTTCCTGGACGCGCCCAAGCGGCTGGGCAACTTCCTCAACGGCAAGATGATCCGGGTCATCATGGCCCCGGGCCGCGGGGTCGGAAAGTTCGTCGCCGGCGCCATGAGCCTGGCGCTGCGGGGCGTCTCGACCATCGTCGGCGGCCAGCTTCTCAAAGACGCCAGTGTCTTCTTGCAGTCACTGGAGTCCATGTTCGGCGGCTTCCAGGATCGCGCCGACCGCACCTACGCGATGCTGTCGCGGCCGGGCACCCACTTCCTGGTGGTGGCCGCGGCCGAACCGGACGCGCTGCGCGAGGCCAGCTTCTTCGTGGATCGGCTCTCGACCGACAAGATGCCGATGGCCGGGCTGGTGCTCAATCGCACGCACCCGGTGCTGAGCTCGCTGTCCGCCGAGCAGGCTCAGGTCGCGGCGGATCGGCTGGTCCCGCCGTCGGAGAACGGCGCGGCCCCGGAGGCCGAGGCCGGCACGCCCGAGGCGCTCGCGGCCGCGGTGCTGCGCATCCACGCCCATCGGGCCGCTACGGCGAAGCGGGAGCAGCATCTGCTGCACCGGTTCACGGGGCGCACCCGAGTGTCCCCATCGTGGCCGTCACCGCGCTGCCCTTCGAGGTCGCCGATCTGGAGGCGCTGCGCGCCGTCGGTGATCAGCTGGTCGAGGCAGGCGGCAAGCCCGCCTGACACGGACCCCACCCACCGAACCCTCGTCTCTGGGCGCGCGGCACCAGCCGCGCGCCCCGATTTTCAGCTTTCGACCTTTTGGTTTGAAATGCCCGGATCGGACCCCGGACACGGATCGAGCCCGCTCCCGCGGGCTCGATCCGTTCTGCTTATAGGGGGGATCTGGGTAAGGGATACTCGCTTACATCGCTACCTTCTGTGATCGCTGGACGCGGAAGAAGTCCGCCCAGCTCGTCACCTCCGGGTGCTGCTTGAGCAGCGCGCGGCGCTGCCGCTCGGTCATGCCGCCCCACACACCGAACTCGACTCGGTTGTCGAGGGCGTCCGCTCCGCACTCCATCAGCACCGGGCAGTGCCGGCAGATGGTGGCGGCTTTGCGCTGTGCCGCGCCACGCACGAACAGCTGGTCGGGATCCACTTCCTTGCATCGGGCCTGGGAAACCCAGGCGATTCTCGCTTCGGCCTGCTCCACGTCCAATCGAGCGATCGGGGTAGTCATGTGCATTTGGTGTGCCCCTTTGCAGTCCGAACACCGGGTCACGGCGCTCCAGAATCGCGAGTGCAGCGCGCAGTTACCCAACCCCACTGCGTTCTGCACCACATTCCACTTTGAGTGTTAGCTCTATCACACTGGGTTCTCAATCTAGATAGTGGTGTATCGGCTGCGCAAGACCGTCCCGAGATTTTCTGGTACGTCCGTCCACGCATTCCGTGCATGGAACCGGGCAGTCCGTACCTTTGGGGACGAAAGGACACCCGTGGCGGGCGAACACCGAGTGTCCGAAAGGCCAATTAGGCTAGGGCCCGTGCCGATCACACGAACGCTCTGGAGACTGGCAGGCGCGTGCGTCTTGGCAGCCGTGCTGCTGGCCGGATTGCTGTTCCCGTTGGCCGGTGGCTTCGGGTTCATCTCCAACCGCGCAGCCGACGCCGTCGACAACGTCTCCGCCGAACTGGTCGAGGGCAGCGTGCCCGCCGTCTCGACCATGGTGGACACGAATGGGACGCCCTTCGCCTGGCTGTACGAGCAGCGCCGCTTCGAGGTCCCCAGCGACAAGATCTCCAACAACATGAAGCTGGCCCTGGTCTCGGTCGAGGACAAGCGCTTCGCCGACCACCACGGTGTGGACTGGCAGGGCACCTTCCGGGCCTTCCTGACCAACACCTCCGGCGGCCAGGTCTCCCAGGGTGGTTCCACCATCGACCAGCAGTACGTGAAGAACTACCTGCTGCTGGTGGTGGCCAAGACCGACGCCGAGCGCCGGGCCGCCATCGAGACCACCCCCGCCCGCAAGATCCGTGAGATCCGCATGGCGCTGACGCTGGACAAGCGGCTCACCAAGGACGAGATCCTCACCCGGTATCTCAACCTGGTGCCCTTCGGCAACGGCTCCTACGGCATCCAGGACGCCGCACAGACGTACTTCGGCGTGGATGCCAAGGACCTGAACATCGTGCAGTCGGCGATGCTGGCCGGCATGGTGCAGTCCAGCTCCAAGCTGAACCCGTACACCAACGCAGCGGGCGTGCTGGAGCGCCGGAACACCGTGCTCGACACCCTGATCCAGAACGTGCCCAGCCGGGCGGAGGAGTTCCGCAAGGCGAAGGACACGACATTGGGTGTGCTGCCCGAGCCCAAGAGCCTCTCGCGCGGCTGCATCGCGGCCAACGACCGCGGCTTCTTCTGCGATTACGCGATGCAGTATCTGACCAACGCCGGCATCAGCCGCGATCAGCTGGAGAAGGGCGGCTACCTGATCAAGACCACCCTGGACCCTGCCGTGCAGGACCAGGTGCGGGACTCGCTGGCCGCCAACACCAACCCGAATCTCGACGACATCGCCGAGGTCATGAACATCATCGCCCCCGGCCAGGATTCGCATCCGCTGCTGGCGATGGGCTCGAGCCGCGTCTACGGCCTGGACGCGGGCGCACATCAGACCGTGCAGCCGCAGCCGTACTCGATGGTCGGCGACGGCGCGGGCTCGATCTTCAAGATCTTCACCACGGCCGCCGCCATGGAGAAGGGCCTGGGCATCAACGCCACCCTCGATGTTCCGGCGTTCTTCTCCGCCAAGGGCATGGGTAACTCCGGTACGCCCGGCTGTCCGCCCGAGACGTACTGCGTGAAGAACGCGGGCGCCTACAAGGGTTCGATGTCGGTGACCGAAGCGCTGGCGACCTCGCCGAACACGGCCTTCGTCAAGCTGATCCAGGCCGTCGGCGTCGCCCCGACCGTGGACATGGCGGTCCGGCTCGGCATGCGCTCCTACACCCTGCCCGGCACCTCCGGCCACGGGAACCAGAGCCTCGCGGACATGGTCAAGGACCAGAACCTGGGCTCGTTCACCCTGGGGCCGGTCGCGATCAACCCGGTGGAGCTGTCGAATGTGGCCGCCACCCTGGCCTCCGGCGGCAAGTGGTGCCCGCCCACCCCGATCAAGGAAGTGGTGGACCGCAGCGGCAAGCCGGTGCCGCTGACCCAGCAGGCGTGTGAGCAGGTGGTGGATCCGGGTCTGGCCAACACCCTCGCGGTGGCGCTGGGCCAGGACGTGGTGAGCGGCACCGGTGCCGGTTCCGCGCATGCCGTCGGCTGGAACATTCCGACCTCGGCGAAGACCGGCACCACCGAGAGTCACCGGTCCTCGGCCTTCCTGGCCTTCACCAACGGCTTCGCGGGCGCGTCCTACGTCTACGGCGACAGCCCGACGCCCGGTGAGATCTGCTCGTTCCCGCTGCGCAGCTGTGGCAGCGGAAACCTGTACGGCGGTAACGAGCCGGCCCGCACGTATCTGGGCGCGATGAAGAACGTGCTCGATCGGTTCCCGCCGGCGGGTCTGCCGCCGGTCGACGACAAGTACGTGCGCGGATCGAACAATTCGCAGATCCCGGACGTCATCGGCATGCAGCAGGCCGAGGCCAACGCGGCGCTGGTCGGTGCGGGCTTCCAGGTGACGGTGGTGACCCAGCCGGGCGCCGGCAAGGGCACGGTCATGAACGTGTCGCCGAACGGATCGGCGATTCCGGGCTCGGTGATCACGATGTACGTGAGTGACGGCTCGCAGCTGCCGGCACCGACGCCGCCGCCGAACGCGCCACCGTCGGTGCCGGGCCTGCCGGGCATCACGATCCCGGCGCTGCCGCCGATCCCGATCCCGATTCCCATCCCGCGCTAGCGCGGTAGGCACAAGAAAAGGCCCGGAGTGAGGTACTCACTCCGGGCCTTTTCCGTATCGACTGAGACAGGGTCAGAGCCGGGCCTTCACGGCCGCGGAGATCCGGGTCCCATCGGCGCGGCCGGCGGCGAGCACGGTCGCGGCCTTCATGACCTGACCCATCTGCCGCATGCCGGGCCGCTCCCCGAGCTGTTCGGCGACCTGCGCGATGGCGGTGTCGGCGATGTCGGCCACCTCGGCCTCGGTGAGCTGGGTGGGCAGGTACTCCTCGATGATCGATTCCTCGGCGCGCTCGTTGGCGGCCAGCTCGCCACGCCCGGCCTGCTCGTAGACGACGGCGGCCTCGTTGCGCTTCTTCGCCTCCTTCTGCAGGACGACGATGACCTCCGGGTCGGAAAGCTCGCGGGCCTCGGATCCGGCGACCTCCGCGTTCTGAATCGCGGACAGCAGCATGCGCAGGGTGCCGAGGCGCAGCTTGTCCTTGCTCTTCATCGCGGTGGTCATGTCCGCCCGCAGCTTGGATTTGAGTTCCGACATGATCGCCACGGTACGAGGGACTTCTATCGTGGTCCAGCTCATTTGACTCGATGTTTCTCAGCCGGGTCGCCTATTCTGGGCAAATGCCCGTCTTCTCGACCACCGCCCTCAGCCGTGTCGCACTGGGAGCCGCCGGGGCCGCGGTCGCCGGAATCGGATACGCGACGCTCATCGAGCGCAATGCCTTCACGCTGCGTGAGGCGACGCTGCCGGTGCTGGAACCGGGCAAACCGTCACTACGGGTGCTACACATCAGCGATCTGCACATGATGCCCGGGCAGCAGTTGAAGCAGGCGTGGCTGCGGGAGCTGGACCGGCTGGAGCCGGATCTGGTGGTGAACACCGGGGACAATCTCTCGCACCTGAAGTCGGTGCCGTCGGTGGTGCAGTCGCTGGGCGGATTGCTCGCGCGCCCCGGCATTTTCGTGTTCGGCTCGAACGACTACTTCGCGCCGGTGCCGAAGAATCCGCTCAAGTACTTCAAGAAGGACCACAAGCGGGTGTACGGCGAGCCGCTGCCGTGGCAGGACATGCGGGCGGCGTTCACCGAGCGCGGCTGGCTGGATCTGACCCATGTGCGCCGCGATATCGAGGTCTCGGGCGTGAAGATCTCCACCGCGGGCGTCGATGATCCGCACCTGAAGCGGGACCGCTACGAGACGGTGGCGGGTGCTCCGAATCCGTTGGCGGACTTGAGCATCGGGCTCACCCACTCGCCGGAGCCGCGGGTGCTGGACCGGTTCGCGGCCGACGGCTACGACCTGGTGATGGCGGGCCACACCCACGGCGGGCAGCTGTGCGTGCCGGGGTTCGGCGCGCTGGTCACCAACTGCGGCATCGACCGGGCGCGGGTGAAGGGTGCTTCGCGCTGGGGCGCGCACACCCGGTTGCACGTGTCGGCGGGGCTGGGGACGTCGCCGTGGGCGCCGTACCGGTTCTGCTGCCGTCCGGAGGCGACGTTGCTGACGCTGGTCGGCGCGCCGCCGAAGAAGCCGGTGGCCGAGTCGGGTCGCGGTCGCACCGCGTCCTCGGAGGCTGTCGCACGCTGAATGTGCCGCGGCGATATGCCCTGAGCGTCTGCCGCGATATACAGCGCGGTATGTAGTCGTCAGTCAGGGGGCCACGTCGTGACCAGTGGAGACAACCACCGCAACGAAGGCGGCGGGTCGGAACCCGATCCGGATTGGTGGCAGGGCGCGCCCGCGGCCGAGCCGGGCTGGGCGCAGCCCGGGTATCCGGCACAGCAGCCCCCGCCGAACCAGCCGCCGCCCGGTCAGCCCTGGCCGCAGCCCGGGTATCAGCCGACCACACCGATGCCCGGCGGCGCGTACGTGCCGCCGCAGTACCCGCCGACGCAGGCGTTCAACCGGCCGCCGGGCTACGGTCAGCAGCCCGCGTATCCCCCGCCCGCAGGCGGCGGTAAGGGCCGGGTCTGGCTGTTCGCCGGTCTGGGCGCGCTGGTGGTGGCGATCGTGGCGGTGGTGTCGATCGCGGCGCTGGTGCACAACAGCTCGACTTCGCCTTCGGCGCAGTCGAATACGACGCCGTCGCTGATCAGCGCCCTCACCTCGACCACCGCCAAACCGCCGTCCTCGGCCAAGCCGACAGGCACCAAGACCACGGCTCCGAAAGCGACCAGCACACCCGCCGCGGTGATCCCCGGCTATCAGGTGATCACGATCCCGAATAACGGTGCGGCCTACGATATTCCGCAGCACTGGAAGCTGGATCGCTCCGGCCAGGATGTCTTCGGCCAGGGTACCGACACCATTCCGGTGGCCGGGCTGGCGCAGGACGGCGTCGACTACTGCCCGAAGAACGTGCGCACCAACGTCTTCCTGACGCAGTCCGACGAGACCGACCCGGCCAAGGCGGCCGCCGATATCGGTACCCGTCTGGGCCGGATCGGCTGGTCGGGTTCCACGGGCACGACGCCCGGTGCCCCGGAATCGTTCCAATCCTCCGACGGGCAGCTGCAGGGCGTTTTCCTGGAAACCAAGGGCACCGCCGCGCCCTCCGGCGCCGGCTGCGCCTCGACCTACTCGATCTACACCTTCGCTTTCCCCGGTGACAGTGGCGCTTTCGTCTTCACCATCGCCGCGGACACCGGTGTGGATCAGGCGGTGGACGCGACCCTGGCGAAGAAGATTCTCGCCAGCATCCGCCCGATCCAGTAGGCGACCCGACTCGTCAGACAGGGGGTCCGCCGGTGAGCAGCGGACAGGACGGCCAGGACATCGATCCGGAGCGGACGACGTCCAGCGGCGACTGGTGGCAGGGCCCGGTCCACGACCGGCCCGCCCCGAATCCAATCCCTCCCTCAAGCCCGCTACCACGGCCGAATCCTCCGGTCTCCGGCCCGAATCCGTATGTGTCAGCGCCGAACCCGTTTTCGTCTGGGCCGAATCCGTATGCGCCGGGCCCGATTCCCTATGCGTCGGGACCGAACCCGACTCCCCCGATGGCGAATTCGTACGGCACCGGCCCTGCCCCTTTCCCGGCGACGTCTCCACCGCCGGGCAACTACCCACCGCCGCCCGGCGATCGTGGCCGCCTGTGGCTGCTGGCGGGCATAGGCGCATTGGTGGTGGCGATCGTCGCCATCCTCGCGACCGTGGTCGTGATGCGCGATTCCGGCTCCACCCCCTCCCCCACCGCCCTGCCCGCGTCGACCACGAAGCCGGTCACCACCGCACCGGCCACCACCACCCCCTCCTCGACGTTGACGCCCCGCATCCCCGGCTATCAGGTCGTGGTCCCCAAGGACCTGAAGGCGGCGTGGGACATCCCCAAGGATTGGACGATCGATCCGTCGACCACCACCTATGGCACCGACGCCGACCACTTGGCCGCCGCCGGTTTCAGTGAGGAGGGTGTCGACTACTGCCCGAACAACGTGCGCACCAACATGTTTCTCTCCACCTCCGACATCTCCGACGCCACCGCCGCCGCCACCGACGTGGGCGCCCACGCCGCCCGCCTCGGCTGGTCCACCCGAACCTCGTCCCAGGCGGGCACCCCCCAACCCCTGGACGCCGGCGACAACACCCTCCACGGCACCTTCCTGGAAAACCACCGGCGCTTTCACCGCCCCCACCGGCTGCGCCACCACGTTCTCCGTCTACACCTTCGCCGTCAGCGCCGGCCCCACCAACGGTTCCCTGGTCCTGGTGATCGTCGCCGACACCGGCGTGGACCGCTCCGTAACCCCCGATTTCGCCCGCAAACTCTTCGCCTCTTTCCGCCTCCTTTAACCCCCTGACCAGCCGATTTAACACCTGGACACCCGGTGCGCTAAGCTACTGCACGTTCACTTCACGGGGTGTGGCGCAGCTTGGTAGCGCGCTTCGTTCGGGACGAAGAGGTCGCAGGTTCAAATCCTGTCACCCCGACGTGTTGGTTGAGACACAGCAGTAGGCCCTGGCCGGTTCATCCGGTCGGGGCCTTACTCGTTTTCCAGGGCTGTTCACCCACCAACTGAGATATCTCTCCTGTTGTGCGAAAAGGCATTTCATGGCCCGCGCCAATGACGTCAGCGCCCTGTCAACGCCGTGACCTGGGGTGGGATGACGGATCGGGTGCGTGACCTTGCCGGTGAAGGCGGTCTGTTCGACCTTCTCGTTGTGCGAAGTGGTGTTTTATGCCCTCCGAAGCAGGCCAATAACGTCGAATTCATGGAGTGGAATTTGCGGTCGGCCGAGGAGCTTTCAGCTGCGTTGCGTGCCGGTGAGGTGACCTCGGTCGAGCTGACGGACGAGGCGATCGCCCGCATCGAGCGGGACGACAAGGTGATCAACGCGATCTGTGTGCCGGACTTCGATCGTGCGCGAGCCGCCGCGCGCCGGGCCGACCAGGCGCTGGCCCGCGGCGAGGACCGGCCGCTGCTCGGCATTCCGGTGACAGTCAAGGAGTCGTACAACATGGCCGGGCTGCCCACGACCTGGGGCATGCCGCAGCACGCGAACTTTGTGCCGGCCGAGGACGCGGTACAGGTGTCGCGGTTGAAGGCGGCCGGCGCGGTGCTGCTCGGCAAGACGAATGTGCCGTTGATGCTGCGAGATATCCAGAGCTTCAACGAGATCTACGGCACCACCAACAATCCGTGGGATCACGGCCGCACGTCGGGTGGTTCCTCGGGCGGATCGGCGGCGGCCCTGGCGTCCGGTTTCGGCGCGCTGTCCATCGGCTCCGACCTAGCCGGTTCACTGCGCACCCCCGCGCATTTCTGCGGCATCTACGCACACAAGCCGACACTCGGGCTGGCGCCGACCCGCGGCATGGCCCCGCCGCCCACCCCGGCCTTGCCGGCCGACCTCGACCTCGCCGTCGTCGGCCCGATGGCCCGCACCGCACGCGACCTCACCCTGCTGCTCGACGTCATGGCCGCACCGGACCCGCTGACCCACGGCATCGCCTACAACGTCGCTTTGCCTCCCGCCCGCCACAACCGGCTGTCTGATTTCCGCGTCCTGATCATCGAGGACCATCCCCTCATCCCGACCGGTTCGGCGGTCCGGGCAGCCGTGAACCGGGTCGCCGAGGCACTCGTAGACGAGGGCGCCCGCGTCGAACGACACAGCCCGCTGCTGCCCGACCCAACCGAAGCCGCGACCCTCTACATGCAGCTGATGCTGTCCAACGCCGCCGCAAGTCTCCCCATCGACGTATACGAACAACTCCGAACCCACGCCGCCGCCCTGAGCCCGGACGACCGCAGTCTCGACGCGGCACGGCTGTGCGGCATGGTGCTCAGCCACCGCGACTGGGTCGAAACAAACAACCGCCGCGAACTCCACCGCCAATCCTGGCGCCAACTCTTCACCGAGTTCGATGCCGTCGTCTGCCCCATCGCCCCCACCCCCGCTTTCCCACACAACCACAACGGAGGCCTGGAGAACCGCCACATCGACATCGACGGCATCGACTACCCATACTTCGACCAACTCGTCTGGGCCGGTATGGCCACCATGCCCGGCCTCCCCGCCACCGCCATCCCCGCAGGCCGATCCCCCGAGGGCCTCCCGGTGGGAGTCCAGCTCATCGGCCCGATGTTCGAGGACCGCACCCCGCTACGGCTCGCCGAACTGCTCGAGCAGAACATCGGCGGCTTCCAACCACCGAAGTAACTTGCGCCAGACCTTCAGTCCCCCAGGTTGTCTCGCGGAGTCGCGGCCGGCACACGCATACGCAAGTGGCCGCTGAGGTCGCCCGTCAAATGCATGCTGACCCGCCGTTCCGCGAACCGCCAGTGGCCTTCGACGCGCTGGAAGCGGTCTCGGTAGCGGCCTGCCGCTATGGGCTGGAGGGGCAGGGTCGGGAGGGCTTGGAAGACGGTGAAGTAGGAGCGGGCTGTCGCGGTGTGCGCTGCTTCGTCGAATTCGATGGCGATGTTGGTGGTGACGTGGTGGGTGCGGGGGGTGCCGTCCTCGTAGCGGATCACCATGGCGTGGAACATCGCTTCGACGCCTGCGCTGCCTCGGACCGAGCCGCCGTCGCCGATGAATTCGGCGTCTGCGAACAATGCGCCGACTCCGGTGAAGTCTCCGGCGTCGACGAGTTCGGCGTACTGCGCGATCAGGTTCGTGACGGCGGTCGTGTCAGCGGCTGTGCTCATGGAGCGGGACGATACGCGTTCGGATGCCGGTGGCTGGGCGAGTTCGGGTGACTGTCAGCCTGCGACGGGGTGAAGTCTGTTGCTGCCCAGGCGGTTTGCGTGGGTGGTGAGGATGGTGCGGAGGGCGGTGGCGGGGTCGGGGCCTTACTCGTATCTCGGGCGGTTCGGAATCTTGGCCATCGGGGGCCTCGTGGCCCGCCGAGGAACAACATGTGTTGCCGTGCACCACATTTGAAGACTCACATCGCACAGGGCTAGGCTCGGAGCGCTGCGGCACCGCAACGCCAGAAGGAGCACGGGCATGAGCACACGACGAGCCATCGTATCGGCGGTGACCGCGGTGGCCGCGGTGGCGATCACCAGGCGCGTAGTCGGTTCGGCGGATGCTCGGACGTCGCGACCCGTCACCGCACTTCCCGAGACCGGCCGGACAGGTTTCACCGGCGAGCCCTCTCGCCTCACGCGCGGAATGCTCGCGTGCCTGGGCCCGGTGCGCGCGGTCGCCGACCTGCTGGGCCTCGATATGGCCACACAACTCACTCCGCTGATGGCCGCCACGAACCCGCCCTGGCCGAGCACCAAGGGTCTCCAGGTGCACCGCGAGCAACTCCACGGCATGCCGGTCGTGACGATTCGTCCGCCGACGTGTACCGGCAAGGTCGTCGTGGCCATGCACGGGGGCGCCTACGTGGTGCAGCCCACCGTTCTGCACTGGCTCGACTACACCGCGATGGCACGTGATACCGGCGCGATCGTCGTGGTCCCGCTCTACCCGCTGGCCGGTACCCCACAGGGGTGCGCCACGAAGATTGTTCCCGCGCTGGCGGACCTGGTCACCGCGCAGATCGCCGAGCATGGTGGCGCGAACGTCAGCGTGTACGGCGACTCCGCCGGAGGTGGTTTGGCGCTGGCCGTGGCGCAGGAACTCGCCCGCCGCAGCGCCACCGGACCTTCGCACCTGGTGCTCATCTCACCGTGGCTCGATGTCTCCATGACCAATCCCGCGATTCCCGCCATCGACGATCCCGTCCTGAGTCTCACCGCGATGCGCGCGAGCGGAAAACTGTGGGCCGCTGACCTTCCCACCACCGATCCGCTCGTGAGCCCGCTACACGGACCGCTCACCGGGCTGCCTCCGACCGCGGTCTACGCCGGATCGCTGGATATCCTGTCCGCCGATGCCCTGCTCCTGCGCGAGAAAGCCCTGGCACAGGGCGCGGAGTTCACCTTCGTCCTGCGCGCGGGCCTGGTCCACGACTGGGCGCTGGGCGGACTTCCCTTTCCATCGGAGGGACCGGCGGTACGCCCCGACATCTACCGACAGCTGGGGCTGGTGAACTGAACGACAGTCGGAGAGCCACGCAGCGGCCCCGACCTGATGAACACGGAGGGTCCCGGCCGATTCGGCCGGGACCCTCTGTCGTGGAACTGTTTTCAGATCAGCGGCTGTCAGCCCAGGTGCAGGCGGCGCATGAGGCGCAGGGTGACCAGGGTGGACTTGAGCTGCTTCTCGTACGGCATGGACGAGCGCGACGCCATGATCTGCTTCTTCTGCACGCCGACATTGATGGTGTCGGTGTACTTGAGCAGGCCGGCCGCGCCGTGGCGGGTGCCGACGCCGGACTGCTTGACGCCGCCCGACGGGGTGCCCTTGGCGGCGTAGCTGGTGATGAAGCCGTCGTTGATGTTGATCGAGCCGGATTCGATGGTCTCGGCGAGTTTCGTTGCGCGGTCGAAGTTTCCGGTCCAGATGGCGGCGTTCAACCCGTAGGGGGTGTCGTTCGCGAGGGCCACGGCCTCGGCGTCGGTCTTGTACTTGTAGATGCTGACGACCGGTCCGAAGGTTTCCATGGTGGCCAGCGCCATGTCGTTGGTGACCCCGGTGAGGACGGTCGGTTCGAAGAAGGCCGGTCCGAGGTCCGGACGCGGGTTGCCACCGGTGACGATGGTCGCGCCCTTCTCCCGCGCCTCGTCGACGTGCGCCGCGACGCGCTTCATGTGGTCGACGGAGACCAGCGACCCCATCTCGGGTGCGAAGTCGTAGGACGCGCCCATCTTGCCGGCGAGTTCCTCCGCGGCCGCGGTGAACCGGCGCAGGAACTCGTCGTAGATGCGTTCTTGCACGTAGATGCGCTCGATGTGCATGCAGATCTGGCCGGCGTTGCCGAAGGCGGCGAACAGGATCGACGGGATGGCCTCGTCGAAGTTGACGTCGTCGAGCACGATCATCGGGTTCTTGCCGCCGAGCTCGAGGCTGCATCCGATCAGGTTGCGCCCGGACTGCTCGCCGATGGTGCGGCCGGTGGCGGTGGAGCCGGTGAACATGACGAACTCGACATTGTCGATCAGGGTCGGCCCGACGTCGGGGCCGACGCCGCAGACCACCTGGACGAGCCCGCGCGGCAGGCCCGCCTTGTGCAGCAGTTCGATGCCGTACAGCGTGCAGAGCGCGGTCTTGTTGTCCGGCTTCATGATGACGCCGTTGCCCGCGATCAGCGCCGGGGTGGAGTCGGACATGGAGATGGCGAACGGGAAGTTCCACGGCGCGATGACCGCGACAACGCCCTTCGGCCGGTGCTCCTCGGTGGAGGAGGTGATGACCGGCATGGGTCCGGAGCGCTTCTTGGGCTTGAGCGTCTTCGCGGCGGTCTTGAGGTACTGCGCGATCACCAGCGGGGTGTCGCACACTTCCTCGATGGCCATGCGCCGGGCCTTGCCGCAGCCGATCTGGATCAGGTCGGCGAGGGTCTCGATCTCGGTGAGCAGCAGCTCGTGGGCGCGCTCGAAGACGGCGAGGCGGTCCTTGAGCGGGCGGGCGGCCCATTCCTTCTGCGCGGCGCGGGCCATTTCGACGGCGGCGACGACGTCCTCGGGGGAGGATTGCGGCAGGTAGCCGACGACGTCGCCGGTGTAGGTCTCGGTCATCTCGAAGGGCTCGCGGGCCTCGCCGGCCTTGCCCGCGGTCACCATCGCGGTCAGCCGGTTGATGAGGGATTCCGTGACGCGCGGCGGAAGCTTCGCCTTGCTCGTTGTGCTCATGGGACTCTCTCCACTACTTGCCGCCCGTGACGGCGGTCACCATCGTCCAAACTAGAACACGTTATTGTTTAGGACAACGGCGCGGGGTACTTTCGTGCCGGAATCTTGGATCGTCCATAGCGAAAGAAGGGTCGGCGATGACCGCGACGACTGCTGAAACCCCCGCCAACACCGAGCCGCACGCGCTGGTCGAGAAGCGTGGCGCGACGCTCATCGTCACCATGAACCGCCCGAAGTCCAAGAACGCGCTGACCGGCGAGATGCTGGCCATCATGACCGAGGCGTGGGACACGGTCGACAACGATCCGGAGATCCGCTCCTGCATCCTCACCGGTGCCGGCGGCGCGTTCTGCGCGGGCGCGGACCTGAAGAACATGAACAAGAACAAGCCCGAGGACGGCATGAAGGAGGGGTCGGCCTTCGACCCGTCCCGCATGCCCGGCCTGCTCAAGGGCCGCCGCCTGACCAAGCCGCTGATCGCGGCGGTCGAGGGCGCGGCCATCGCCGGCGGACACCGAGATCCTGCAGGGCACCGACATTCGCATCGCGGGCGAGAGCGCCAAGTTCGGTGTGTCCGAGGCGAAGTGGAGCCTGTTCCCGATGGGCGGCTCGGCGGTGCGCCTGCCCCGCCAGATCCCGTACACCGTGGCCGCGGAGCTGCTGCTGACCGGCCGCCACATCACCGCCGCGGAGGCGCTGAACTTCGGTCTGATCGGTCACGTGGTGCCGGACGGCACCGCGCTGGACAAGGCGCTCGAGATCGCCGAGCTGATCAACAACAACGGCCCGCTGGCCGTGCAGGCGATCCTGAAGGTCATCCGCGATACCGAGGGCCTGCACGAAGAGGACGCCTTCAAGATCGACGCCAAGGTCGGCCTGCCGGTCTTCCGCAGCAATGACGCGAAGGAGGGCCCCCGCGCCTTCGCCGAGAAGCGCAAGCCGAACTTCCAGGGCAACTGAGGATTTCGGGCATTCCAGGAATTCCGGGGACTGCTCCCCCGGGAGCCGGGGTGGCGACGACCCTCTCGCGTCGCCACCTCGACCGTCAGCGGGCGGCCAGTTCCTCGCCCAGGAACCCGCCGGACTGGTGCCGCCACAGCTGCGCGTAGGTGCCTTCACCGCGTAGCAGTTCCTCGTGGCTGCCCTCTTCGACGATCCGCCCGCGATCGAGCACGATGAGCCGGTCCATGCCGGCCACCGTGCTCAACCGGTGCGCGACCACCAGCGCCGTACGCCCTTCCATCAACTCCCAGAGCGCCTGTTGCACCAGGTTCTCGCTCTCGGAGTCGAGGGCGCTGGTGGCCTCGTCGAGCAGCAGGATCGGGGCGTCGCGCAGGATGGCCCGTGCGAGCGCGACCCGCTGGCGTTGTCCGCCGGACAGTTTCACGCCGCGCTCGCCGATGAGCGTGTTCATCCCTTCCGGCAGTCCGTCCGCGAATTCGGTGACGTGCGCGGCTTTCGCGGCACGCCGCACTTCCGCGTCGGTGGCGTCGGGCCGGGCGAACCGGATGTTTTCGCTCAGTGACCGGTGGAACATGGCCGGGTCCTGTGGCACGTAGGACAGCAGGCTGCGCAGATCGCGCTGCCGGAGGCGCGAGATGTCCTGGCCGCCAATACGAATCACGCCGCCGTCGATGTCCATCATGCGCAGCAGCAGCTGGGTGAGCGTGCTCTTGCCGCCGCCGGACCGCCCGACCAGGCCGATGCGCGCACCGCTGGGCACGTCCAGATCCAGTCCGCGGAACAGTGGCTTCGCGCCCGCGTGCGTGAAGTCGACCCGTTCGAATCGGATGTCGGATCCATTGGGCCGCAAGGGTTCCGGTTCGGCAACATCCAGCACGGTGGGCGATTCGAGCAGCAGTTCGGTGAACTGCGCGGCCTCGGTGGTGGTGCTCTCCAATCGCCGGTAGATCTGGTTGAACCGGAACATGATCCCGGTGGCGTTCCAGTAGTAGGTGAAGGCCACCATGATCACCTCGACCGGGGCGTGCCCGCCGCCGATGCCGAGTGCGATGAGCAACCCGGCCACGTTCACGATCACCATCAGCGGAGTGATGGCGGTGTCGATGTAGAGGTTGTTGTAGTCCCAGGACAGCAACGACTTTCGGCGTTGCACCGCGACCCGCCGCTGATGTTCGGCGATCTCCTCGGGTTCGGCCGCGAAGGCCCGCACCGCCTGCATGTTCGACAGGGTGTCCGAGACGTGCCCGGACACCAGGGCGATCGCGGCCTCGCGGTCGTCGACGAGGTGCTGGCGGCGCCGGATCAGCGGGGTGACGACGGCGGCACTGACCGCGATCAACCCGAGCAGCACGAGCACCAGCATCGGGTCGTAGCGCCACAGCACCACCGACGCGAAGGTCAGCGGCACGAACGCGGCGACGATTTCGAAGGCGAAGGTGTCGGCGAAGTCCTCGAACCGGGTGGCGAAGCTGAGGGCGCGTTTGGTCAGCGAGCCCGCGAAGTTGTTGTGGAAGAACGCGGAATCCTTGGCCAGCAGTTCGTCCATGGCGGTGTTGTAGAGGTTTTCGATGCCGGTGGCGTCGAGCCGGTTGAGGAAGTGAATTCCGATGCGCCAGCACACTTCCGCGATGAACAGCAGCGCGCCGAACCCCACCACGTACGGCGCGAGGGCGCCGATCGATGAGTCTCCGGTGGCTGCCACCTTGCCGACGATGATCGCGACCAGCAGTGGCGCGATGTAGAGCTGGCAGATGTTGCCGAGGGCGGGCCCCAGCATGGCTGCGGTCGTGATTGCCTTGCGCCGGGCCATTTCCCGCCCGTAGTAGCGCAGAACCAGCCTGACCGCGGACGTGCGCGTACTCATTCATCCCCTCTCGACCAGGTGCTTCGAGCTGTGCAGACAGCCCAGAGTGCCTGGTGGGGACTTATAGCGCCACTGAATTTTCGCCGGCCGGTCGCCGGGATACAGGTGCTGGGCGGCCGCAGAGCCCGGCCGCCCAGCACCGGAGCGGATGCCGATCGGAGCACGTGCCGGCATCCACGTTCGGGGGGTGCTACTCGACCGGTTTGATCGTGCGCCGGATGATCGCGCGCGCCACGCCGGGCAGGAATCGCCGCATGTAATACGCGGGCCGAGCCTCTCCGGGGAATACGTAGAGCGGCGTCTTCGGTGCGGCCAACGCCTTTTCCAGGGTGTCGACGACGAATTCCGGGCTGACGGCGACCGCGCTGCCGAGCACGCTGGCGTTCTCCTCGCGGATCACGTCCAGGAACGGGGTCTCGACCCCGGGCGGGCACAGGACGAGCAGGCGCACGCCGGTGCCGTGCAGTTCGTAGGAGAGGCTGTCGGCGAAGCCGATGACCGCGTGCTTGGACGCGGTGTATCCGGCCATGCCGGGTGAGGGCAGCCAGCCCACGAGCGACGCGAACAGCACCACGGTCCCCGCACCCGCGTCCCGCATGGCGGGTACCACCGCTTGCACCACATTGACGGTCCCGATGTAGTTGACGTCCATCATCTTCCGGATCAGGGCCACGTCGTGGTCCAGCACCGAGGCGTGCACGTGGCCGATGCCGGCCGCGTGCACCAGCCGGTCGATGGTCCCCAGTTCCGAGCGCACCTTGTCGACGACGGCCCGCACCTGCGCGGCATCGGACACGTCGCATTCGTAGGTGTGGGTGTTGGGCGAGCGTGCGGCGGTGGCGGCCAGCCCGTCGGCGTTGACGTCGACCGCGGCCACCTGCCAGCCCGCGGCGGCGAGGCGTTGCGCGACGACGCGGCCCTGGCCGCTGGCCGCTCCGGTGACGAGGGCAGTGCGGCTCATCGGGCCTCCTGGGTCCGCAGAACTGTGGCGGCGTCCTCGAAGGTCATGCGGAGGGCGCCGATCCGGCTGGAGAACAGTGCGCGCGCGGGTAGTCCGAGGGCACGGAGCTGGCTGGAGACCGGGTGGTCTCCGAGTTCGAGGCGGGCGCCGCCGGGCCGTCCCCGGACGCGGCCGGGGTTCATGATCCACGGGTGTGCGCCGCAGGATTCCGTTGCGGGCGGTGTAGGCGTCGATGGACGCCCCGCCCGCGCCGGCCGGCATGGGGAGCCCGTCGGCGATCCGCAGGGCGAGCACGAACTGCCCGTCGACGCGGACCTCGCAGCGGTGTCCGCGGCCGTCGGGGGTGATGTCGATGTCGGCCATGAGTTTGGGGAAGCCCCAGATCGACTGTCCCGCTTCGCAGGTGAAGCTCTGGTTGACCGGCAGCCAGTGGATGTAGGCCCCGGTGCTGTCCTTGCGGCCGGGCTGTTTCGCCATGATCGAGAATGCGAATTCGTGGTATGGCCCGAGGTCGCCGTCGACGTAGCGCACGAAGGCCAGTGAGAGCACGGCCTTGCCGAGCAGGGTGAGCGGCTCCAGCCCGGTGCCGGCGAGCAGTTCCGCGGCGGCGCGGGCGTCAACGAGGAACAGCGCCGAACTCGCGTCCGCGTGCCGGATCCGCACCGGCATGCTGACCTGCTCGCCGAGTACGGTGTGCGCCTCTACCATATTCGAATTAGAACAGGTTTCAGTGAAGCCCGCCGGTTGATTCGCGCAGTTCGTCCGTTCGCCGGTCACCCACTTTCATGGTCTGGCGCCCGCTCGGCCACATATGCCTTGGCCCACCGGTAGTCGGGCTTGCCGCTGGGGGTGCGGGCGACCGTGTCCGTCACCCAGATCCGGCGCGGCAGTTTGTATCCCGCGAGCCGCTCCCGCACGTGGGCTTCCAGCGACGCGAAGTCGACGACGCCGTCGGCCGGGGACACCACCGCCGCCACCAGCTGCCCCCAGCGCTCGTGCGCCACCCCGACCACGACCGCGTCGTAGATCGACGGATGGGCCTTGACCGTGGCCTCGACCTCCTCGGGGAAGACCTTCTCGCCGCCGGTGTTGATGACCATGTTGCCGCGCCCGATCAGGGTGACCGACCCGTCGGCCTCGACCCGCGCCCGATCGTCGGTGATGACCATCCGCACCCCGTCCACGGTGCGGAAGAGCTGGTCCGTCTTCACCGGGTCCTTGTAGTAGCCGATCGGCACGTTGCCGGTCTTGGCCACCCAGCCCTCCCCGCCCGGCGCGACCGGCTGCCCGGCGTCGTCGACGACCAGGGCGCCGCGCCCGGTGTTCACCCGGGGCGCGCGGGCGGGGTCGTCGTCCTTGTGCGCGAATCCGATTCCGCCGAAACCGGTTTCGGAGGAGCCGATGGATTCGGTGACCAGCGTGTTCGGGAACAGTTCCAGCAGCTCGTTCTTCACCGGCTGGGTGAGCTGAGCGGCCCCCGACCCGATCGAGATGAGTGAGGAGGCGTCCACGGGCGCGGCCCGGTAGGAGTCGACCAGCGGCCTCGCGATGGCGTCGCCGGTGACGACCAGGACCTGCGGCCGTTCCCGCGCCACCACCCGCCACACCTCGTCGGGGTCGAAGCGCGGCTGGAACAGCACCGCGTTGCCCGACCACAGCGCGGTGAAGGTCGGCATCATGGCGGCGGCGTGGATGAGCGGCGGCAGCACGAACCAGGTCATGGGCGAGGGGTTCTGCGCCGCCGCCCGGGACTGCTGGTATTCGTCGGCGACGGGTTCACCGGTGTAGAAGTCGATGCCGCCGCCGAGCACCCGCCACATGTCCTCCTGCCGCCAGATCACGCCTTTGGGCAGGCCGGTGGTGCCGCCGGTGTACATGATGAAGTGGTCGTCGGCGCTGCGCGGCCCGAAATCCCTTCCCGGAGCGACTGATTCGAGGGCCTCCTCGTAGGCCACGGATCGGCTGTCCAGACCCGCGCCACCCTGGTCGTCCTCGACGACCAGGGTGTGCCGCAGTTTCGGCAGCAGCGACCGGATCTCCTCGATGAGCGGCGCGTAGCAGCGGTGGTGCACCGCCATCTCGAGGTCGGCGTTGTCGTAGACGTAGCGCAGTTCCTCGGCCCGGTACCGGTAGTTGATATTGACCGGCACCGCGCGAATCTTGTAGCAGCCCAGCAGTGTTTCGAGGCTCTCGATGCTGTTGTGCATGTGGAACCCGATGTGGGTGCCCGGCCCCGCCCCGGCTGCGGCGAGGTGGTGGGCGAGCCGGTCGGCACGCGCGTCGAGTTCGGCGAAGGTGCGCCGCCGCGTCCCTTCGATGACGGCGATCCGGTCCGGCACCGCGTCGGCCGAGTGTTCGTAGAGGTCGGCGAAATTGCACGCCATGGCCGTGTCTCCTGGTGTGTTCCGGCTACAGGACGGTGAGCGGCAGCGGGGTGCCCCGGTCGGTGAAGGCGAAGGCCGCCCCGGTGCTGAACCGGGTGATGGCGACCTCGTCGGCTTCCCGATACGGCAGGTCGGCGCAACCGATTTCGAGGGTGAGCTCGCATTCGGTGGCCGAGCGGACGCGGGTGTGGAAGCGCGGGTTCACCCCGCGCACCAGCGCGTCGAGGGGCGCGAGGTGTTCGGGGTCGAGCAGTGCGGGCCACGCGCCGTCGTCGACCGCCCCGCAGCCGCGGCCGATGCGCAGTTCGACCAGTTGCTCGCCGCCGGTGGTCTCGGCCGAGACCTCGACATCGACGTAGGCGGCCGGATTCAGCGCCGGGTGCAGGCGCAGCACCTTGGCCAGCGCCGCCATGTCGTCGCCGAGCCCGAGCGCCGCGCGGATGCGGGCGGCGGTGAGGCCCGCGATGCCGGTGAACTGTTTGCGCAGGATATCCAGCGCCACTTCGGGTTCGGTCCGCGACTCGACGGCGGTCCGGTAACCGAGGGTGAGCAGGTGATGTTGCAGACTCACCTCGTCGGCGATCCGGATGAGCGCGGACCGCGAGAAGTCCTCGAAGCGCAGATCGCTCAGCAATGGGCCCGAATAGTTATGCTGCCCCGGGTCTTCCGGGTCGATCGGGTCGAGCACCGTGGCGGCGGCCTCGGACCCGGCCACCAGCTGCGCGTCCGGGTGCGGGCTGGGCGGTTCGTGCGCGGGGTCGATGGTGACCGTCCACGCGCAGACCGGTTTCCGATCTGCGGGTTCGCGGGGCGGCCGGTGGATGGGCCGGACCTGGGCGTGCGGGTTGGTGGCCAGCGCGGTCGCATCGAAGGTGGGGTCCTCGATGTCGTGGCACATGGCCACCACGTATTCGGTCCCCATCGGTTCGACGTCGGCGAGGGCGCCGCAGTGGTCGAGATGGAATTCGCCGTGGTCGTGGTCGATCACCTTGTACCGGAAGTCCATGAATTGCGGTGGCGCCCCGATGTCGAGCTGGAAGCCTTTGAAGATGGCGTCCACCCCGTCACTGCTGATGTCGAGCGCCCGTCGCATGCGCCGGGTGTAGACCGGGCTGGCCAGCTGCCATTCGTCGATGGCGACCGCCGTCATGCCCTCCCGGCCGAGCGCGCCGAGCACGTGCGCCATGCCGGAGCGGTCGATCAGGTGCCCGCACAACAGCAGTTCCGGAACCAGCAGGGCCAGTTCGGATCTGGTCAGTGACGCGTATCTGCTGGTCACCACAGGGGCACCGGCCCCTTCCCGATCGGGTACCAGCCGGGCAGCGCCGCGCCGGACATGGACCGCCCCATGCGCTTGCGCATGCCGGAGGAGAGCGCGTTGTTCGAGATCATCTCGACGAACAGCGCGGTCACATTGCCGAAGTCGAAGAAGTCGCGCTGCCAGGACCACTGGAAGTTCCCGGCGTAGCGGAACCAGCTGCCGCCCAGCCCTTCCGGGCTGTAGGGCCGCCCGTCGGGACGCTGCTGCTCGTTGACCTGCTTCCAGAATCCGATGACGCTGCCGTTGCGCTCATCGACCACGAATTCCTGATACGGATAGGTCCAGCCTTCGAGCCCGAACATCTCCTGGCCCAGGGCGATATCGCGGATCTCGTCGCGGCCGACGGCCATGAACTCCTGTTGCGGACCGTAGTTCCAGCCGTAGGTGGCGTCGTCGGTGTAGAAGTGCTCCAGGGGTTTCCAGTCCCCGGCCGCTTCACACTGTTTGTTCTCGTCCACCCAGCGGCGGATCATTTCGTCGAGTTCGTCGCGGGACCAGCTCACGGCTGTCTCCTTCATTCGACAGCGCTGTCGTCTACGAGCGACAGGGCTTGGGTCGGGCAGTAGCGGACGGCGGCGCGGGCCGCGTCCAGGTCGGTGCCGGGGTCGGGGCGCAGGATCTGGACCTGACCGGTCTTGGGCACCTGGAACAGGTCGGGGGCTTCGTCCTGGCAGACGGCGTGGCCCTGGCAGAGATCGAGATCGACGACCAGGCGCATGGTCAGGATCCTTCCGGGTTCGGTTCGCGCAGTGGCGCTTCCGGCTGGACCTCCACCAGCACCAGGTGCGCGCCGCGCGGGGTGGACACGACCGCGGACACGGCGGCCGCGAGGTCGGAGGGCCGCAGGAATTGCGGGTGCCGGGCGAAGCCCCATTTCACCCAGTTCTCCAGCAGCGGCCCGACCACCTCGGGGGTGGCCTGCATGCCCATGCCGGTGAGGGTCTGGCCGGGTCGCACGATGGACGAGCGGACGCCTGTGCCCTCCAGTTCCATGCGCAGCTGGGTGGCGAAGGCCTCGACGCCGGTCTTGGCGGCGTTGTAGGCGCCCGCGCCGGGCCGCACCCGGACCGCGCAGTCGGAGCCGATGACCACGAAGTCGCCGCGCTGCCGCTCGATCATGCCGGGCAGCAGCCGGTGGGCGAGGCGTTGCGCGCCGACCAGGTGCACGCGGACCTGGGATTCGAACAGGTCGGGATCCATTTCCCAAGCTTGCCCGAACTCGAGGTCGCCGGCGCCGGAGACCACGATCTCGGCCGGGCCGAGGGCGGCTTCGGCGGCGACGACGAATTCGTCGACCGACGCGGTATCGCAGACGTCCAGCCGTCCGGCGAAGGCTTCACCGCCTTCGGCGCGGATCTTCTCGGCGAGGGTCTCGCAGATCTCGACCCGGCGCGCGCCGAGGGCGACCGGATGCCCCAGCGCGGCAAGGGCTTCCGCGGTGGCGGCCCCGATGCCGGAGGACGCGCCCGCGACGATGGCGGGCCGGCGGGCGGGATGCGGTGCGAAGCGGGCCATTCAGCGAACCTCCACGGAGACGGGCAGGTGGGCGAAGCCGCGCACATTCACCGAATGCACGCGCTGGATTCCGCTGTCACCGATGCCGAAAGATGTGACGCGGGCGGCGAACTCGCGCAGCACGATCGAGGCTTCCAGCCGGGCCAGGTGCGCGCCCAGGCAGAAGTGCACGCCGCGGCCGAAGCTGATCAGGCCGCCCTTGTCGCCGCGTTCGAGGTCGTAGCGGTCCGGGTCGTGGAACACGGCGTCGTCGCGGTTGGCGGAGCCGATGAGCAGCAGCACCTTCGAGCCCCGCGGGATGGTCTGCCCGTAGTACTCGAGGTCCTCGGCGGCGGTCCGGGCCAGGATCTGGCTGGAGGCGTCGTAGCGCAGGGTCTCCTCGACCCAGTCGTCGACGAGTTCGGGGTGGGCGGCGACCTTGGCGTACTGCTCGGGATTGCGGCCGGCCCAGTACAGGGCGTTGCCGAGCAGTTTGGTGGTGGTCTCGTTGCCGGCGACCACCATAAGGAACATGAAGCCGAGGATCTCCTCGTCGGTGAGCCGGTCGCCGTCGGCTTCGGCGTCGAGCAGGGCGGAGGTGAGGTCGTCGGCGCGTTTGCGTTTCCGCTCGGCGAGGATCTCGTTGTAGTAGCCCGCCAGCTGCATGGCCGCCTCCATGGCCGCGATCGGCACGTCCAGTACGCCCTCCTCACGATGCACCAGCAGGTCGGCGAGGCGGCGCAGTTCGGCGCGATCGGCGTCGGGGACGCCGAGCAGTTCGGAGATGACGTCCATCGGGACCTGGCCCGCGACCGCGTCGATCCAGTCGAAGTCGCCACTGGCCAGCGCGGGTTCGAGGTAGCGCAGCGTGATCTCGCGGATCCGCTCGCCCATCTCGGTGACGCGGCGGGGGGTGAAGCCCTGGTAGACAAGTTTGCGCAGGCGCAGGTGCCGGGGGTCGTCCATGGCCAGGAAGGACATGGTCCGCCAGGCGTGCGGGCCCCAGGCCGCGGGGTCCAGGGAGACGCCGTTGGCGCTGGAGAGACGCACGTTGTCGCGGAATCCGGCGGAGACGTCGACGTGCCGGGAGAGCGCCCAGAAGTCCAGTTCGGGGTGGTGGTACACCGGGGCCTCGGTGCGCAACCGCTGGTACACGGGGTAGGGGTCCTCGTGGATGCGGTAGTCGTAGGGGTCGAACAGCAGCGGCTCTAGGGAGGCTGCGGTCATGGCGGGTGCACCTCGTATTCAATAACGCGTTCATCGGCTCTGATGAACGTTTTCCAGCAACGAAGACACGTAGCTGGACATGTGTCTGTACGGTACTAGCGACGGGATCACGCCACAACGGAATCCCGCGAAGAAAATCGGCCGGACCGCAGAAACTGAAACCTGTTCTTGCGCGTTTCCGAGCCGCGAACCTATAGTCCGTACACGTGTCCGGACAGCATGGGAGCTACCTATGAGCCCGAGCGATCTCGTCCCCGACGGCGGTTCGCAGCTGCTGATCGGCGGCAAGCTGACGCCCGGCGGCGGCGGTGTGTTCACCACCGCCGACCCGGCCACCGGGGAACCCCTCGGCTACGCCGCCAATGCCGACTCCGCCGATATGGACGCGGCCATCGCCGCGGCCCGCACGGCCTTCGACACCACCGACTGGTCCCGCGATCCGGGTTTTCGCGCGACCTGCCTGCGGCAGCTGCGGGACGCGCTGCGCGGGCATATCGAGGAACTGCGCGAGATCACCATCGCCGAGGCGGGCGCACCCCGCATGCTCACCAGCGGACCGCAGCTGGAGGGCCCGGTCGGGGATCTCGGCTACTTCGCCGACCTCGCCGAGAACTACGCGTGGGAAACCGATCTCGGGTCGCCGCGCCCATGGGGATCAAGAGCTCGCGCCGGCTGCGGCGCGAACCCATCGGCGTGGTCGGCGCGATCACGCCCTGGAACTTCCCACATCAGATCAACTTCGCCAAGCTGGGTCCGGCACTGGCCGCCGGGAACACCGTGGTGCTCAAGCCCGCACCCGACACCCCGTGGTGCGCGGCCGCCGTGGGTCGGATCATCGCCGAGGAGACCGACATTCCGGCCGGGGTGGTCAATATCGTCACCTCCGACGATCACGGCCTCGGCACGCAACTGGTCACCGACCCGCGGGTCGACATGATCTCGTTCACCGGATCCACGCAGACCGGCAAGGCCGTGATGACCGCGGCGGCAGCGTCTTTGAAGAAGGTGTTCCTCGAACTCGGCGGCAAGTCGGCTTTCATCGTGCTCGACGACGCGGATATCGCGGCCGCCGCCAGTTACGCCGCCTTCGGGGTGTGCGTGCACGCGGGCCAGGGCTGCGCCATCAGCACCCGGCTGCTGGTGCCGCGCGAACTGCACGATCAGGCCGTCGAAGCGGCCGCGCGCACCATGGCGAACATCCGGCCCGGCGATCCCGCCAAGCCGGAACCGTCTGCGGCCCCGTCATTTCCGAACGCCAGCGGGCGCGCATCGAGCGCTACCTCGAGATCGCGCGCGCCGAGGGCGGCACCATCGTCACCGGCGGCGGGCGTCCGGACCGCGAGCGCGGCTGGTTCGTCGAGCCGACCCTGATCACCGGGCTGCCCAACAGTTCCACCGTGGCCCAGGAGGAGATCTTCGGGCCCGTCCTCACCGTCATCCCGCACGACGGTGACGCCGATGCCGTCCGCATCGCCAACGACTCCCCCTACGGGCTGTCCGGCACGGTGTGGGGCAGCGATCCCGAGCGGCTGCGCACCGTCGTGAACGGCGTCCGCACCGGGACGCTCAGCGTCAACGGCGGCATCTGGTATTCGGCCGACGCGCCCTTCGGCGGCTACAAGCAGTCCGGCGTGGGCCGGGAAATGGGCGTCCTCGGCTTCGAGGAATACACCGAGACCAAACTCATCGCGACCGGCGTCTGAGGAGTACTGACATGAGCCGATTCACCGACAGGTCGATCATCGTCACCGGCGCCGCGCGCGGCATCGGGGCGGCGTACGCGAAGGCGCTGGCCGCCGAGGGCGCGAAAGTCGTTGTCGCCGACCTCAACAGCGAACTGGGCGAAGCCACCGCCAAGGAGATCACCGCCGACGGCGGGGTCGCGGTCTTCGCGCCGGTCGACGTGGCCGATCCGGAGTCCGCCAAGGCGCTGGCCGAGTTCACCGTCGCCGAGTTCGGCGGCATCAACCACCTGGTCAACAACGCCGCGATCTACGGCGACATGAAGCTCGACCTGCTGGTATCCGTGCCGTGGGACTACTACAAGAAGTTCATGGGCGTGAATCTCGACGGCGCGCTGAACGTGACGCGGGCGGTGTACAAGCACATCGCGAAGGCGGGCGGCGGGTCCATCGTGAACCAGTCGTCCACCGCCGCCTGGACCTACTCCGGGTTCTACGGGCTGGCCAAGGCCGGGATCAACAGCCTCACCCAGCAGCTGGCACATGAGCTGGGGCACTCCAAGATTCGGGTCAACGCCATCGCGCCCGGACCCACCGACACCGAGGCCACCCGCAGCATCGTGCCCGAGCAGTTCGTGGATCAGCTGGTGAAGCAGATGGCGCTCAAGCGCCTGGGCACCACCGAGGACATGGTCGGGGCGTGCCTGTACCTGCTGTCCGACGATGCCGCCTGGGTGACCGGTCAGGTGCTGAATGTCGATGGCGGGCAGGTGTTCCGGCCATGAGCGACGACATCTCGATCGGGTTCATCGGACTCGGCAATATGGGCGCCCCCATGGCGCAGCGACTGGTGGACTGGCCGGGCGGGCTGGTGGTGTGCGACATGCGCGCGGATGCGTTGCAACCCTTCACCGATGCGGGGGCGACAGCCGCCGGCACCGCCGCCGACCTGGCCGAACGCTGCCGCGTCATCTCGGTCGTCGTCCTCGACGACGAGCAGGTCCGCACGGTGGTGACCGGCCCCGACGGACTGCTCCGGACGGCGAAGCCCGGCACCGTGATCGCCGTGCACTCCACCATCTCCGACCGCACCGCCGTGGAGCTCGGCGCCGAATGCGCCGCGCACGGAGTGGAATTCGTGGACGCGCCGATCAGCGGTGGCGCGCCCGCCGCGCTGAAGGGCGCGCTCGCGGTGATGGTGGGCGGCAGCGCCGCCGCCTTCGAGGCCGTGCGGGAGCCGTTCGGGCGTTTCGGATCGCTGGTCATCCACGCCGGCGAGGTCGGTTCCGGCACTCGAATGAAGCTGGCGCGCAACCTGCTCCACTTCGTCGCCTTCACCGCGGCGTCGGAGGCGCAGCGGCTGGCGGAGGCCGCCGGACTGGACATCTCCGCGCTCGGCAAGGTGGTCCGGCATTCCGACTCGCATACCGGCGGGCCGGGCGCGATCATGCTGCGCAAGACCACCGCGCCGGTCGAGGCGGACGATTTCTGGTTCCCCATCCTCGGCCATGTCCGCGATCTCGGTGAGAAGGACCTGTCCTTGGCGCTGGATCTGGCGGGCCGGTTGGATCTCGACCTACCGCTGGCGCGGCAGGCATTGCACAACCTGGGAGACGGACTCGGCGTGGGTCCCGGATCCATTGCGAAGGAGCAGAAATGAATGCATCGCGTAGCGATTCCGTTGGGGGCGGCGGTGGGGCGACGGGCGGGCCCGACCAGCAGCCTTCCGAGCAGCGTCAGCGGGGCCTGAAGAAGATGTCGGAGGTGTACGGCTTCGATCTGCCGAACTTCTCCGGCGACCCGTTCTTCGAGGTCACCGCCGACCATCTCTTCGCCGATATCTGGAACCGGCCCGGCCTGTCCATGCGTGACCGGCGCCTGCTGTTGCTCGGCGCGATCACCGCGCAGGGGCACGCGGACATCCTCGAGATCCAGGTGGGCGCGGCCCTGCGCAACGGCGAACTCGATGCCGATCAGCTGCGCGAGATCACCGTGTTCCTGGCCCACTACGTGGGCTGGCCCAGCGCGACCAAACTCGACGGCGCCGTTCGCAAGACGCTCGCCAAAGACAAGAAGCAGTAGTAATCCCAACCCGCAGTGAGGAATACAGAGACAATGGCGGAAACCGCAAGCGTCCGGCCGCTCCTGGCCAGTGAGGTCGAGACCTGGGACTACCAGGCCGACGTCGTGGTCGTCGGATTCGGCATCGCCGGGGTGTGCGCGTCCCTCGAGGCCGCCCGCTCCGGGGCCGATGTCCTGGTGCTGGAACGCACCGGCGGCTGGGGCGGCGCGGCCGCCATGTCCGGCGGCTTCATCTATCTCGGCGGTGGCACGGCGCTCCAGCGGAAGCTGGGCTTCGAGGACACCGCCGAGAACATGGAGGCGTTCCTCACCGCGGCCCTGGGCCCCGGCGTCGACAAGGCCAAGATCCACGACTACTGCCAGGGCAGCGTCGAGCACTTCGATTGGCTGGTCGCGCAGGGTGTCCCGTTCAACGAGGTGTTCTGGGGCGAACCCGGCTACGAGCCGCCCGCCGACGAGGGCCTGATGTTCTCCGGCGGCGAGAACGCGGCGCCGTTCAAGGACAAGATCCCGCCCGCCCCGCGCGGCCACCTGGCCTGGACCAAGGACAAGAAGCTGGGTGAGAAGGGCGGCGGCTACATGCTGATGGAGCCGCTCGCCGAGCAGGCCGAAAAGCTGGGCGTGCGCCACGAATACGATGTGCGCCTGCGGCGGCTGATCGTCGACGAGACCGGGCGCGTGGTCGGCGTCGCCGCCACCCGCTACGGCAAGCCGGTGCACGTGCGCGCCGAGCGCGGCGTGGTGCTGGCCACCGGCAGCTTCGCCTACAACCACGAGATGGTGGAACAGTTCGCGCCCAAGATCGCCGGCCGTCCGGCCGCCACGGTCGAGGAGCACGACGGCATCGGCATCCGAGTCGCGCAGGCGCTCGGCGCGGACCTCGCCCACATGGACGCCACCGAGGTGGCGCTGGTGGTGGATCCGCAGCTGGTGGCGCGCGGCATTCTGGTGAACGGGCACGGGCAGCGGTTCATCACCGAGGACACCTACCCCGGGCGCATGGGTCAGGCCGTGCTGCAGGATCAGGACAACAAGGCGTACCTGGTGATCGACGAGCTCGCGCTGGAGGAGGCGATGGAGACCAAGTCGTCCATGTCGTTCCTGCGCATCGCGCCAACCTGGGTCGCGGAGACGGTCGCGGAGCTGGAGAGCGAGATGGGGCTGCCCGAGCACACGCTCCAGTCGACCATCGACCTCTACAACCACCACGCGGAGCAGGGCTCGGATCCCTTCCTGAACAAGAAGACCGAGTGGGTCAAGCCCATCCGCACCCCGCTGGGCGCCTACGACCTGCGCGGCTACACCGGCGGTTTCACCCTGGGCGGCCTGCGCACCGACCTGGACTCGCGGGTGCTGCACGTCTCCGGCGAACCGATCCCCGGCCTGTACGCCGCGGGTCGCGTCACCTCCGGCATCTGCGCCGGCGGATACGCCTCCGGTTGTTCCCTCGGCGACGGCAGCTTCTTCGGCCGCCGCGCCGGCGTCTCCGCTGCCAAGCAGCTCTGAAAGGACCTGTCCCCCATGCGTTTCGGCATCGTTCTGTTCACCAGCGACCGAGGCATCACGCCCGCGGACGCCGCCAAGGCCGCCGAGGAGCGCGGCTTCGACTCCTTCTACGTGCCCGAGCACACCCACATTCCGATCCGACGCGACGCCGCCCACCCGCACACCGGCACCTCGGAGCTCCCCGACGACCGCTACACGCGCACCCTCGACCCGTGGGTGGCGCTGGGCACGGCCGCCGCGGTCACCTCCCGCATCGAGCTGTCCACCGCGGTGGCGCTGCCCACCGAGAGCGACCCGATCACCCTCGCCAAGACCATCGCCACCCTGGACCACCTGTCCGGTGGCCGGGTCACCATCGGCGCCGGATTCGGCTGGAACACCGACGAACTCACCGACCACGGCGTCCCGGCAACAAGCGCCGCACCGTGCTGCGCGAGTACATGGAGGCCATGCGGACCCTGTGGACCGAGGAAGAAGCCGCCTACAGCGGCGAATTCATCTCCTTCGGCCCCAGCTGGGCCTGGCCCAAGCCGGTCCAGTCGCACATCCCGCTGCTGATCGGCGCGGGCGGCACCGAGAAGACCTTCAAGTGGATCGCGCGGTCCGGCGACGGCTGGATCACCACGCCCTACGAGTCCGATGTCTCCGCGTCCACCACCCTGCTGATGAAGCACTGGCAGGAAGCCGGTCGCGAGGGCACGCCGCGCGTGGTGGCCCTGGCCGGCAAGCCCGACCCCGAGCAGTTGTCGGCCTGGGCCGCGGCCGGTGTCACCGACGCCGTGTTCGGCCTGCCCGACAAATCCGCCGACGAGGTCCTCGCCTACCTGGACCGGCTGGCCGCCAAGCTCGCCCCGCTGGGCCTCGGCGCCCCGTCCGTCTGACCCGGTCCGCGACCCGCCGCCCGGCGGGTCGCGGAGCCGTCGGCGGTAAAAGTGGCCGATACGTAGCCGGATTCGGACAGGCCGGAACATCCGTACGCTCGAGCCGTGTTCGCACCCCTGCCGCCGATGCCCGCCCTGCCGGATCCGCACGCGGTGTTCATCACGCACGAGGACACGCCGCGGGCCCTGACCGAGGCGACCCTCGACTGGGTGCCGCGCCATTCGCATCGCCGCCGCCGCAACGCCTTGCGCTGGCTGATCACGGCGGGTGTGCTGTATTCGCTGTGGTCGCTGAGCGGACTGCTGATCGGGCTGGCGGCGTGCGCCGCGCTGGTCGGCGTCTACCGGCGCCGCTGGAATTCCGATCCCGCCCGCACCTTCGCGATGTTCTGCTCGGTGGCCGCGCCGGGCACGGTGATGGCGACCCGATTCGGCCCGGACGCCTTCGACATCCAGCTGGGCGCCGACTCGCACCGCCGCATCCGCTACGCGAGCATCCGCGACCTCGCGGTGACGACCGAGGCGGTCACCTTCCGCGAGGGCTGGCACTATCACACCTATCCCCGAGAGTTGTTCCCCGACAACACACTCGAACTCTTGGCGGCTCCCGCGCCGGGCACCGCCCCGGCCGCGGCCGCGGCTTCCGGCCTCCCCTCGCTCCCGCCGATTCCATCGCTCGCCGAACCGACGACCGTCTACTTCGTGGAGCCCGGCACCACCTCACGACTGGTCCGGGTGCCCGCCCGGAGGTATCGCGTCCGCCGGGCGATCGTGTTCACCGTGCTCGCGGCGATCTACCTGGTCGCGCTGTACCTGATCCGCGGTGGGGCGGCGGTGCCGCCCGCCGCCGCGGGCATCCTCGTGCTCGCCACCGGCTTCTCCATCGCCTACGTCATCGACCGGAACAAGCGCGAAAGGCTACTGGCGCAGCGGTTTCCGCCGGGTACGGCATTCGCGGCCCGCTTCGGACCGGACACGGCCGACCTCCATGTGGGCAACCTCCGGACCAGGATCCAGTACGAATGGATCAAGAACATCGTCGTCGAGGACGGCGTCGTCGAACTGGCCGGCATCGACGGCGGCGTGTACCCGCGGGAACTGTTCCCGGACTCCGTGATCGCCTACATCCACGCCCTGAACGCGGAGGTGGCCGCGAGCCGCTAATTACAGGCGGCGATGCGCTGGAGTATCCGCAGGGATCCGGTGGTGGCGAGGGTGCGGAATTTTCCGGTGGCCGCGGCCCGGCGGTAGAGGTCCTCGGCCTCGCGCAGGGCGAGCAGGCCGCCGCCGGCGACCCAGTGGGACCAGTCGTCGTAGGCGCGGTCGGCGGCAGCGGCGTCCGGGGTGGTGATCAGGAGCAGCCGCAAGGGGGTGCGCCAGGCGCGGACCGCGTCGGCGTACGCGTCGGCGGAGTCCGCGGGACCGGTGGTGATTTCCAGAATCGCGCCTTTGCCGGCGTACGTGCGGGCCGCCTCGGACAATGCTTCGGCTTCGCCGGAAGGCAGCGTCCGGTCGAATTGCTCGATGAGTTCGGGCAATTCGCGCGGGGCGGCGAAGAGCCCGACGGGCAGCATTCGAAAGCCTTTCTGGGGCGCACCCATTCATACCGAACGCGCATACCGCGAGTTGCTCGGAGGGCCGAGCCATAGTAGCATCCGGACACGTGTCTGATAACCCTTCCGCCCGCTCAGCGGTGAACCTGGAGGCCACGCGCCGACGGCTCACCGAGAAGCAGGCCGACACCGTGGACAAGCTGACCCGGGCGGCCATGGACGTGCTCTCGCGCGAAGGGTTCTCGGGGCTGACCGTGCGGATGGTGGCGGCCCAGGCCGGGGTCGGCACGGCGACCGCCTACACCTACTTCTCCTCCAAGGAACACCTGGTCGCGGAGATGTTCTGGCGGCGCCTCGCGGCGACGGAGGCCCCGTCGGGCGACGAGACGGATTCGACCGAACGGGTCCTGGAGGTGCTGCGGCAGATCGCCCTGCTGCTGGCCGACGAGCCCACGCTGGCCGGCGCGGTGACCGCCGCGCTGCTCGGCACCGACCCGGACGTGGCGCATCTGCGGCTCCGCATCGGCGGCGAGATCCGCCAGCGATTGATCGACGCGCTGGGCGCGGACTCGGATCCCGAAACCGTGGAAACCCTCGAAATGATCTACGCGGGCGCGTTGGTACGCGCGGGCATGGGCTATGCGTCCTATGCCGAAATGGCCGACCTGATGAGGAAATCCGCGCTGCGCGTGCTGCGCGGCTGATAATCGGATCCACCATTCCCTGATTTCGCGCGAATCCGCGAGATCCCTTGCTGTGTAATCCCTTCCGTAGTACCGTCTGGACAGGTGTCTACCCGGGAGGTCACAGATGACCCTGGTCAAACCGCGCGCGGTATCCGGTGGCGAGCATGAGCACGGCCACCTCGAGGAGTTCCGCACCGATCCCATCGCCCTGATGGCACGGGTGCGCGAGGAATGCGGCGATATCGGATCGTTCCGATTGGCGGATCGCGACGTCATCCTGCTGACCGGCGCGCAGGCCAACGAGTTCTTCTTCCGCGCGAGCGACGACGAACTCGATCAGGCCGCGGCCTATCCGTTCATGAAACCGATCTTCGGCGAGGGCGTGGTCTTCGACGCGCCACCGGAGCGTCGCAAGGAAATGCTGCACAACACCGCGCTGCGCGCCGAGCAGATGCGCGGCCATGCCACCACCATCGCCCGCGAGGTGGAGCGCATGCTGGCCCGCTGGGGCGACGAAGGCGAGATCGATCTCCTCGAATTCTTCGCCGAACTCACCATTTACACGTCCTCGGCCTGCCTGATCGGGACCAAGTTCCGCGAGGAACTCGACGACCGCTTCGCGCACCTCTACCACGAGCTGGAGCGCGGCACCGACGCCTACTGCTACGTGGACCCGCACGCCGATATCGAGAGCTTCCGCCGCCGCGACGAGGCCCGCCATCAGCTGGTGAAACTGGTCCGCCACATCATGGCCGGGCGGATGGCCAACCCCCCGACCGGCAAGGACGATCGAGACATGCTCGACGTGCTGGTCTCGGTGCGCGACGAGCAGGGCCAGCCGCGCTTCTCGGCCAGCGAGGTCACCGGCATCTTCATCTCGATGATGTTCGCCGGGCACCACACCACGTCCGGAACGGCCGCGTGGACCATCATCGAATTGCTCCGGCACCCCGAGGTGCTCGGGCAGGTCGTCACCGAGCTGGACACCCTCTACGCCGACGGCGCGGACGTGAGTTTCCATGCGCTGCGCCAGATTCCGAATCTGGAGGCGGTGCTGAAGGAGGCGCTGCGCCTGCACCCGCCGCTCATCATTCTGATGCGGGTGGCGCGCGAGGAGTTCGAGGTGTGCGGCCACCGCATCGATCCGGGCGACCTGGTGGCGGCGAGTCCCGCTGTCTCCAACCGGATTCCGGAGGCCTTCCCGAATCCGGAGCACTTCGATCCGGGCCGCTATCTGGACCCGAATCAGGAGGATCTGGCCAACCGCTGGAACTGGATCCCGTTCGGCGCGGGCCGGCACCGCTGCGTGGGCGCGGCCTTCGCGCTCATGCAGTTGAAGGCGATCTTCTCGATCCTGTTGCGGGACTGGGAATTCGATCTGGCCCAGCCGTCGGAGAGCTACCGCAACGACCACTCGAAGATGGTGGTGCAGCTGGAACAGCCGTGCGCGGTGCGGTACCGCCGCCGCGCCCGGCCGTCACAGGACTGACTAGAGCGCGGCCTCGATGGCGGCGACGATCGCCGCGTCCTTGGGCTCGGTGCGCGGGCGGAAACGGCCCAGCACCGAGCCGTCGCGGCCGATCAGGAACTTCTCGAAGTTCCACTGGATGTCCCCGGCGGCGCCGTCGGCGTCGGCGACCTGGGTCAGCTCGGTGTAGAGCGGAATCCGGCCGTCACCGTTCACGTCACTCTTCTCGAGCAGCGGGAAGTCCACGCCGTAGGTCGTCGAGCAGAATTCGGCGATCTCCTCGGCGGTGCCGGGCTCCTGGCCCATGAACTGGTTGCTCGGCACGCCGACCACGGTGAAGCCGCGCGGCCCGTAGGTCTGCTGCAGTTCGACCAGGCCCGAGTACTGCGGGGTGAGCCCGCACTTGGAGGCGACATTGACCAGCAGCACGACCTGGTTGTCGGCCAGCTCGGCCAGCGAGGTGGGCTTGTCGGTCAGGGTGCGCAGCGGAATCTCGCGAAGATTGGTCACAAGCACGAATATAGAACGGGTGCGGCGGGGTCACCGGTTCAGGCGTAGCTGACCTGCCAATGCTTGATCCCGTTGATCCAGCCCGAGCGCAGCCGCTGCGGCGGCGCGACCTCGCGAATATCGGGCATGGCGTCGGCGATGGCGTTGAACATCAGGTCGATTTCCAGCCGGGCCAGGTTCGCGCCCACACAGAAGTGCGTGCCCGTCCCGCCGAACCCGACATGCGGATTGGGATCGCGCAGCACGTCGAAGTCGAAGGGCCGCTCGAAGACGTCCTCGTCGAAGTTGGCGGAGCTGTAGAACAACCCGACCCGCTGCCCTTCGAGGACCTTCTGCCCGCCGATCTCGATGTCCTGGGTGGCGGTCCGCTGGAAGGCGGTCACCGGGGTCGCCCAGCGCACGATCTCGTCGGGCGCGGTGTGCGGGCGGCGCTGCTTGTACAGCTCCCACTGCTCGGGGTTGTCGACCATGGCCTTCATGCCGTGCGCGATGGCGTTGCGGGTGGTCTCGTTGCCCGCGACCGACAACAGGATGACGAAGAACCCGAACTCGTCCGACCCCAGCGCTTCGCCGTCGACGTCGGCGTTCACCAGCTGGCTGACGATATCGCCGGCCGGGCAGACGCGGCGCTGTTCGGCCATGTTGTAGGCGTAGCCGAGCAGTTCGGCGTTGGCGACCATGTTCTGGCCCGCGAATTCCGGGTCGTCGTAGTTCATCAGCTGGTTGGACCAGGTGAACAGCTTGTACCGGTCGTCCTGCGGCACCCCGAGCAGTTCGGCGATGGCCTGCAGCGGTAGTTCGCACGCCACCTGCTGCACGAAATCGCCGCTGCCGGCCGCTTTCGCCTCTCGCACAATCTTTTCCGCGCGTTCGGTCAGCGCGGCCCGCAGTCCCTCGACGGCGCGCGGGGTGAAGCCCTTGGACACGATGCGCCGGATCTTGGTGTGCTTGGGCGGATCCATGTTCACCAGCAGGGCTTCGCGGCCGAGTTCGAGCTGTTCGGGTTCGGAGTCGGCGGGCATCCGGATGATCGAGCCCTTGCGGTTGGAGGACCAGAGTTCGGGCCGCCGGGAGATCTCCTTGACGTCCTCGTGCCGGGAGATCACCCAGTACCCGTCGTCGTCCATGGGCGCGGCCTGGGCGGGGGTCTGCGCGTTCCACCAGACGGGTGCGGTGCGTCGCAGCTGGGCGAATTCGGCGACCGGACTACGGTCGGCCCAGAGCGCGGGATCGGTGAAATCGAAGCCGGCGGGCAGTGACGGAACAGACACTGTTCCTCCTTCGGCAAGGTGCCGCTATGATCACGAAATTGGAACGTGTTTCACAGGAATTTAACCATGCCGACCTGTGCCTGGGCAGGGTTTCCAGCCTCCGAGCCGAAGTCGATCTTGGGACTGGACAGCATGTCCACCGAGTCGGCAGACTAGAACCTGTTCTACAGTGATGCCAGGCACACTCGAAGATGAGGTAACTGATATGACCGCTTCCCCGGGCTCCACGTCCGAAGCCGATTACGTCGTCGTTGGCGCGGGCAGCGCCGGCGCGGTTCTGGCCGGGCGGCTCGCCCAGTCCGGCGCGAGCGTGATTCTGCTGGAGGCCGGGCGCAAGGACAACACCCAGCTCGTCACCCGGCCCGGCATGATCTCGATGGTTCACACCGTCCCGCAGCTGAAGAAGCTGGTGACCTGGAAGCAGTACTCGGTCCCGCAGAAGCACGCCAACGACCGCAAGATCCCGATGACCCGCGGCAAGGTGCTCGGCGGCTCGTCCTCGGTCAACGGCATGCTCTACGTGCGCGGCAACAAGGCCAACTTCGACTCCTGGGCCGCCGAGGGCAACAAGGGCTGGAGCTACGACGAGGTCCTGCCCGCCTACAAGCGGCTGGAGAACTGGGTCGACGGTGCGGACGACTACCGCGCCACCGGCGGCCCGATCGAGGTGACCCGCCCCCGCGAGATCACCCCGATCGCCGAAGAGTTCATGACCGCCGCCTCCGAGACCCTCGGCGCGCCGATCATCAAGGACTACAACGGCGAGTCGCAGGAGGGTCTGTCGATCTTCCAGCAGAGCGTGAAAGACGGCGTCCGCTACAGCTCCTCGCGCGGCTTCATCACCAACATGCCGAACTCGGAGCTGACCGTGCTGACGCACGTGCACGCCACCCGCGTCGTGATCGAGAACGGCCGCGCCACCGGCGTCGAGATCGCCGAGAAGAACGGCACCCGCCGGATCGTGAAGGCCGCCAAGGAGGTCATCGTCTCCGGTGGTGTGATCGGCTCCCCGCAGCTGCTCATGCTCTCGGGCATCGGCCCGGCCGCGCAGCTGCGCGAGCACGGCATCGACGTGGTCGCGGACCTGCCGGTCGGCCAGAACCTGCACGACCACCTCTTCGTGCCGATGACCTTCGTGTCCAAGAAGGCCATCCACCGCGGCATCCCGACCTACTTCGCGCGCGGCATCCTCAAGGAGATGCGCAACCCGGGCAGCTCATTCATGGGCCGCACCGTCTTCGAGGCCGCCGGCTTCGTCAAGACCAAGTTCGCCGAGGGCGACCACCCGGACATGCAGATCCACACCCTGCCGTGGAGCTACCCGACGCCCAACCAGGACGCCGACAAGCTGCACCTGGTGGACCGGCGCCCGGCCTTCACCATCATGCCGTCGCTCATCTACCCGAAGAGCCGCGGCGAGATGAAGCTGGCCTCGAACGACCCGTTCGCCGCGCCGCTCATCGACCCGGGCTACCTGACCGACCCGTGGGACACCGAGTTCCTGGTCGAGGGCATCAAGATGATCCAGGATGTCATGTCGCACAAGAGCATCGCGGGCGACTGGACCGAGAACTTCTTCCCCGGCAAGCAGTTCGCGGACGACACCGCGCTGCGCCGCGAGCTGCCCAACCGCGTGCACTCCATCTACCACCCGGTCGGCACCTGCCGCATGGGCGTGGACGAGCGCGCGGTCGTCGACCCGACCCTGAAGGTGCACGGCATCGAGGGCCTGCGCGTCGCCGACGCCTCGATCATGCCCAGCATCACCGGTGGCAACACCAACGCGCCGAGCTACATGATCGGCGAGAAGGCCGCGGAGTTCATCCTCGCCGGCCAGTAATCCCCACCAAGCCGTGCCGGAGACTGCTACTTCCCTGGTAGCTCCGACGCGCGGGTCAGCGGCACACGACCATCGCTGATCCGGAACAGCCCCGGGCCTCCTACCTCTCGGCCCGGGGCTGTTCTCTTTTCCCGAGGAGTCCGCGGTGTCCCTGCCCGTCGATCTGTGGCTCAACGCGCCACTCGCCGAATCCGCCACGCGCGCCGCGCGATTGCGCGACCTCGGGGTGGACGGCGTGTTCACCTTCGAGGGCGCGCACGACGTGTTCGCGCCGCTCACCCTGGCCGCCACCGCCGGGACCGACATCATGACCAATGTGGCCATGGCGTTCCCGCGCAGCCCGATGCACCTCGCGCACACGGCATGGGATCTGCAGGCGCTGTCGGGCGGGCGGTTCCGGCTCGGACTGGGCAGCCAGATCCGGCCGCACATCGAAAAGCGCTACGGCAGTGTGTGGTCCGAGCCCGTGGAGCGAATGCGGGACACGGTGCTCGCGGTGCAGGCCATCCTGCGCGCCTGGCAGCACGGGGAGCGACTCGACTATCGCGGGCGGTTCTGGCAGCACACGCTGATGCCGCCGCAGTTCGATCCGGGGCCGAATCCCTTCGGCGCGCCACCGGTGCTGGTCGGCGCGCTGGGTCCGCGGATGACCGCGATGGCGGCCGAGGTGGCGGACGGACTGCTGGTCATGCCGTTCAACACCGAGCGGCACTTCCGGGAGCGGACCCTCGCCGCGGTCGGCAAGGGCCGCGGAGACTCGACCCGGCCGTTCGAGATCATCGTGGAAGCCATTGTGGCCATGGGTGATACGGACGAGGAGCTGGCCACGGCCCGCCGGGCGGTGCGAAACCTGCTGGCGTTCTATGGTTCCACGCCCGCCTACCGCCCGGTGCTGGAGGTCGAGGGCTGGGCCGACCTGCAACCCGAGCTCAACCTGCTGTCCAAGCAGGGGCGCTGGCGCGAGATGGCCGGGCTGATCGACGACACCATGGTGGACGCCCTCACCGTCAGCGGTACGCCCGCCGCCTGCGCCGCGCAGATCCGAACCCGGTTCGGCGACACCGCCGCTCGCGTCTGCTGCTACTTCCCGGGTTACCAGGTCAGCGATGACGCCATCGCCGCCCTGGTAACCGCGCTCCACTCCTGACTCAGCCCACCGTGATGGGCTGGGCCAGCTCGTACAGACTGCGGTGCCCGGTCATGTCGGTGACCACCAGCCGCGGCAGGTTCGGGCCACGACCGTTGTAGACGTGCGAGGCGGCCGGATCGGTGGTGGCCTCGTGCGAGCCGTCACCGAAGTACCAGTCGTAGCGGCGGATGGCGCCGCCCGCCCGCGCGGCATCGAAACTGATCGCGTTCCCGAGCGGGGCGGTCACGTCCGAAGCGGTGAAGCCGTCACCGAATGGTTCGCTGCCGCCGAACCATTCACTGATGCGCGGGTTCAACAGGAACGCCTCCGCGTATTTGCGAGCCGCGTCCAGGTCGGTGGGTGTCACTGACGGGATGGCCCGGCACTGCGGCAGCTCGTTGGCCGGCGGGCAGGCCAGCAGGCGCAGCGAGACTGCCTCGTCGCCGAGCGGGTTCATGGCCGGTGTGCGGTCGACGGGCTGGGCGATGTCCCGGGCGCCGGGTGCGGCATCCGGAGCGACCGGCACCGCATCCTGGGTGAACAGCCCATCCGCGGCCGCGGCGTACTCCTCCCCCGCCGCCGTATTGGCGTCGGCGGCGGCCTGCCGGAACAACTCCGAGGACACCCGCACGAACTCCGACCAGCGCTGGGTCAGCGACTCCGGCACCCGCTCCCCGTCGTAGCCGTGAAAGTAGTTGCCCACCAGCACCTTCGGCATGCCCGGCAGCTGATGGGCAGCTTGCACGGCGTCCCGCATGCCGCGCCCGCCGTAGCCGAGGGCGGCCCCGCTGAAGTAGGGCACGGCGGCCGCCGGATTCACCGCGTCCGCGCCCACCCCGCCGCATTCGCGGTGCACCGCGGCCGCCAGATCCTGGGTGCCCGGGGTGACGCCGACCGGGATGCCGAAGACCGGGTCCAGGTCGTTGAGGCAGCCGTCGAGCAGCACCAGGTCGACCGGGTACCCGTTGGCGGTGGCGTCGGCGGTGGCCTTGGCGAGCTGGCAGAACACGTCCAGGGTGGCGTCGCCGCCCGGGCACTTGCCGCTCGGGTGCTCGGCGGGCGCGTCCAGGGCCGCGCCGGAGGCGGTGTAGTCGTGCAGGATGGCGCCACGTCCGGTGCGGGCGCCCAGGGCGTCCGCGAACACGGTCGCGAACCGGTGCTTGCGGTCCTGGCTCGCGCCGCCGAGCACCGATTGGCCCCACAGCACCGAGTCGCCGACCGAGACCACGTGCAGCGGACGGCAATCCCGGTTCACCCGGAAGTTCCACGGCTTGCCGTAGCCGCCGACCGCACCGCCCGGGACGCGAGCGCGGGCGTCCACGCGGAGCAGGCCGTCGGCGGGCAGCTCGTCGTGGCGGATGTCGAAGCCGACCGTCATCACGTCGTTCTGCACCACCGTGATGCCGCTCCGAATCGGCTGGCCGCCACCGAGAATCCGCCACTCCACCTCGGCGTGCGAGCCGACGCCCGGCGGGAAGTAGACGGCGGTGGTGCCGCGCAGCGGGCCGGTGCACTGGCCGTCCTGCGGTGCGCTGACGTCGATGACGAGGGGAAGGTCGCTCGACGGCTCGGCCCGCGCGGGCAACGGCTGCCCGGCCTGGGCCACGACTCCGGCGACCGCGATCGCACCCGCCAGGGCCGGCAGCAGAGCCGCCGGGCACCGGCGGGATCGCCACAACTTCACATGCTCCTCCTGGATCCGCAAGCTGACAGCAGACATGCTGCGGACGGGGCCGCACGGCGTCGTGAGGCGCGCCGAAATGGCCGAATTTAGTCCGTTCTACCTGCGTATCTGTTAGACAAAAGGGATGAACGCGAGAAATCTGACACTCGCTACGATCGCCTTCGCTTTGACCTTCTGGGCCTGGAATCTGATCGGTCCGCTATCGAGCAGCTATACCAAACAGCTGGACCTGTCCCCCGGACAGCAATCGCTGCTGGTCGCCACCCTGATGCTGGTCGGATCCCTGGGCCGGATTCCGGTCGGCGTGCTCACGGACAAGTTCGGCGGACGGTTCATGTGCCGCGGATCATGGACGCGCTGAAACAGAAGGCCACCTGGCAGGGCTCCACCCTGTACGCGCTCGCGTTCGGCGGTTTCGTCGCGTTCTCCACCTACCTGCCGACGGTGCTCAGGAACGTGTACGAGTTCTCGCAGTCCGAGGCCGGCCCGCGCACCGCGGGCTTCTCCATCGCGGGCGTGCTGGCCCGCCCGCTCGGCGGCACGCTGTCCGACGAGATCGGACCCATCCGGGTGCTGGTCATCTCGTTCGCGGGTGCGGCGGTGATGGCGATCGTGCTGGCGTTCGAGCCCCGACCCGAGATCCCCGCCGGGCTCAGCCTGATCCTGATGGCCTTCTTCCTCGGCCTCGGCACCGGCGGCGTGTTCGCGCTCATCGCCGAGCTGGTCGATCCCGCGCGTGTCGGCACGGTGACCGGTCTGGTCGGCGCGGCGGGCGGACTCGGCGGTTACTTCCCGCCGCTGGTCATGGGCGCGGTGTACAGCGCAAGCGAGGAATACACCTTCGGCTACATACTGCTGGCTCTCACCGCCGTGGCGGTCCTGCTCTTCACCCTGAGGATCGGTCGCGACCTGCGCCGGAATGCGGAGCCCGAGGTCGCGAAAATCAGCTATTAGCAGGACTTTTCACTATTACAAGATCTTGTTAAGGCCGTGCCAAGCGCGGCTGGGCATCGTTGTGTCCATCGCCGGATCACACCGGCGGACCCAACGAGCCACCATCCGGAGGCGGGAAACGCTGGGGTCGGCCCGTCCACGAGGGGTGGCGGGCCCGCCCACAGCAAACCAACCAACCGGCATGTCGTTGGGAGCCGGCCTGCCGAGAAGGGGGTGGTAGGCCGCCGGAGAACCCGCCGAGTCCGTCCACGAGGGGTGACGAACACGGCGGGTTCTTTGCGATCAGGCAACAGTCGGTGATCTTGATAGTCCGATATGTGGCCTTCGCCGCCTGCCACACGGCATCATGGAAGGCCGGAGCGCCAAGAAGATTGGGATTGACGATGGAAACGTTGGTCATATTGGCACTGGCCTGCTTGATTTACTGGTGGGGCCTAATCTGACGTGGGAGTTTGCGCGACCGCGTACAGGGCGTCGGCAATCCGGCGACTGAAGTGGTCCGCATCCTCGGTCCCATGGGTGAGGGCGCGCATCAAGGTCGCACCCCGCAGGAATTCGAAGATCGCCTCGACGTCGCAATCCCCGGCCGCCTGACCGGATTCGGCGGCCGCCCCGAGCAACTCGCGCAGCGCCGCGATGGTCGGACGCTCACCGCCGTCGAGCAGACGGCGATAGCTCTCCCGGTCATCGTGATACTCCGAGAGCAGACCCGGAATCGCCGAGCGGGCCGCCGGGTGCGCGGCCGCCTGCAGGAACAGGCGCGTCCACGCCAGTAGGTCGGCACGCAGATCACCGGTCGCGGCCGGGTGATTCTCGGTATCGAGAGCGAAGATCGCGTCCTCCACCAACGCCCGCTTCCCGGGCCAGCGGCGATAGATCGAGGTGGTGACGACACCGGCGCGCCGCGCCACCGCCGCGATGGTGGTCGCCTGGTAGCCGTCCCGCACCAGCAGTTCCTGGGTCGCGGCGAGGACTTGCGCGTCCAACTGCGGGTCACGGGGCCGGCCGGGGCCGGTACGGGTGGTCCCGGCTGCGGTCAACGGGGCTCCCCTCTCGCTCGGCGGCAAATTCTGAAACAGGTTACATCGCTATCGTATTTGAAATACGCTACGGCCCGTATTCTAATTCAGGAGGCACCGATGCTGACGCCCCAGGACGAACTCCTCGCCCACCAGCTCCCCACCACCTTCGACCACGTCCAGCAGAGCGACCTGCGCTGGACCGAACGCGTCGTCCTGTACGGCTTCGACACCACCGGCGAGATCAGCGTCATGACCGGCATGGCCCGCTACCCCAACCGCAATGTGCTCGACGCGTACGCCATGGTCACCGTCGGCGGCAAAACCGCGCACGTGGTTCGGCTCTCCCGCGAGATCGGCGACCGCTACGACGGCATCGCCGACTGGCAGGTCGGGCCCTACAAGTACGAGATCGTCGAACCGCTGCGCAAGGTGCGCGCCACCCTCGGCGACAACGAGCACGGCGTCCGGCTCCAACTCGACTTCGACGCCCAGTTCCCCGCCTACGAACAGGAGCCGGCCTTCTTCCGCAGCCGCGGCCGGGTCCGCGAGGACGCGCGGCGCTACTACCAGAACGGGCGCGTGTCCGGCTGGATCGAGGTCGCGGGCACCTGCTACGAGATCGATCCGGAGACCTGGTGGTTCGGGCGCGACCACTCCTGGGGCACCCGGCACGGCGGTGGCGGCGGCAGCCTCGGCGAGGGCGACGGCCTGCAGCCCGGCGACATCCCCGACGGCGTCCTCTACTACATGGGCATCTTCCAATTCGAGGACGAGCTGGTGCATTTCGCGCAGCGCGAGACCGCTGACGGACAACGCTGGCACTTCGAAGGGACCGTTCTCGCGCCCATCGACTCCGGGCGGCCGCCCGCGCCGATCGCCACCACCGACCACGCCCTCACCTTCCGCGACGACTTCCGCATCGTCAGCGGCGGCAGCTTCACCGTGCGCGCCGCCGACGGCAGCGATCGCGAATTCACCATCACGCCCGTCTCCGACTTCTGGCCCGGCCTCGCGGGATACGACAACTACCGCGGCTACGCCTCCGGACTCTGGAAGGGCCGCGACTGGAGCGACGGCTTCACCGCCGACCTCACCGATACCGCCGATCTGAAACAGGTCAGCATGCTCAGCGAGACCTTCTGCCGCATCGAGACCGCCGGCAAGGTCGGGTACGGGCTGGTCGAAATGGTGTTCCTGGGCCGCAACGCGCGCTACGGATACGCGGGGTACTGACCGTGAGCGCCACCCGAATTCCCGCCGAGCATCTCGGCGCGGCACTGGAACCGGCCTTGCGCAAACATCTTTCGATGTCCGCCGAGGCGCGGGTCCGCGACCTCGCCCGCACCGAGCGCGGCTTCGCCACCGAGACCTACCTTTTCACCGTCGACGACGATTCCGGCGCCATCCCCCTGGTCCTGCGGCGGCCACCCGACATGTCCCTGTTCCCCGATTACGACCTGTTGCGCCAGGTGCTGGTCATGCAGCGGCTGGCGGGCACCGGGCTGCCGGTGCCCACGGTGGCGTGGCTGGAACGCGGCGACAATCCGCTCGGCAGCCCGTACTTCGTCATGAATCGCCTCGAAGGGCAGGCGCCCAGCGACTATCCGTCGTATCACGCCGCCGGAACTTACTTCGAGGCCACGCCGGAGCAGCGGGCCCGCATGTGGTGGGGATGCGTGGACACCATCGCCGCGGTCAACCAGTTGGATTGGCGGGCACTGGGATTGGACTTCCTCGCCTATCCGCGACACGGCGCCGGGGTCGTCGAACAGGGGGTCAACTATCTCGACGCGGCACTGACCTGGGCCTGCGAGGGCGAGCCGCCGGAAACCTATCGACGCGCCATCGCGTTCCTGCGCGAGCATCTCTACGAGCCGGACTCGCCCTGCCTCTGCTGGGGCGACGCCCGCATGTCGAACATCCTCTACGACCGGGACTTCCAGGTCCGGGGCGTACTCGACTGGGAGATCGCCCACCTCGGCGCGCCCGAATCGGATCTGGCCTGGCTGCTGTTCCTGGACTGGGCGAGCAGCACCTACGAGGGCCATCCCGCGCTGCCGGGCACGCCCTCCCGCGCGGAGACCATCGCCCACTACGAGCAGCGCACCGGCGCCCCGGTCCGCAATCTCGAGTATCAGGAGATCTTCTCGGCCGCATTGCTGTCGGTTCCACTGCTCCGCATGACCCATCGCGTGCAGCTGCCGCCGGACATGAACATCACCGGATTCTGCACCGCCCGCATCGAGGAATTACTGGGCTGAAAGTTCCGCGTCCTCCCGATACGCTGTCGCGGCACATTTCATTTCGATCGGGGGGTTCCTCAATGCTGCGTCTGGGTGTCTGGATGGCGATTCTCGGCTTCGGCTCGCTGTTCCTGGAAAAGGCCGACATGCACTTCATCATCTTGGCCTGGGCCGACAACATGCAGCCCGGCTTCGGCATCGTGCTCGGCGCCATCGGGGTGCTGGTGGCGTTGGTCGCGGTGGGCATGCAGGCCAAGGACAAGCAGGCATAAGTCACGGAGCAAGTGCGACAACGAATCCGCCCCCGGCCTACAGCCGGGGGCGGATTCTTGTTGCGGAGGTTGTCGCGGTTACCGGGCTTCGGCCAGTTCCGGCTCGGTCGCCTCGGCCGGAATCCCTTCCGGCGTCGCCGCCTTCGCGCCCTTCATCAGGAAGAAGGCGATCACCGTGGCGGCCAGTACCGCCGCACCGCCGGCCAGGAAGGTGGTCGACATGGCGTGGGTGAAGGCCTCGCGGGCCGCGGTCAGCAGGGCGCCGTCACCGGTGGCGAAGGCTCCCGCGATGCTGTCGCGCGCCGCCGCCGGAGCGTCGGAAGGCATTCCGTCGGTGTAGGTTCCGGCCAGCACCGCACCCAGCACCGCCACACCCAGCGCGCCACCGGTCTGCTGGATGGTGTCGTTCAGCGCCGAGCCGACACCGGCCTGCTCCGGCGGGATGGCGCCCATCAGCGCACCGATCGCGGCGGGCATGGCCAGACCGGCGCCCGCACCGACCAGCGCCATGGCCAGGGCCGCGCTCCAGAAGCCCGAGTCGGTGCCCAGCGAGGCCAGCACACCCGAACCGGCGGCCAGCACCAGCATGCCGAGCAGGGTGAGCGGGCGGACGCCCAGCTTCTGCACCAGACTCGCGCCGACGCCCTGGGCCACCAGTGCGGCGAAGGCCAGCGGGGTGAAGGCCAGCGCGGTCTTGGTCGGCGAGTAGCCGAGCACGAACTGCAGGTACTGGGTGAGCAGCAGGAGCAGACCGGCATTGGCGAAGGTGACCAGTACCAGCGAGAAGCTGGACCCGGTGAAGACGCGGTTGCGGAACAGCTGCATCGGCACCATCGGGTGCTCGGCCTTCAGTTCCCGAATCAGGAAGGCCACCAGGAACATCGCGGAGACCAGCAGCGAAACCCAGGTTCCGGCAATGCCCTTGGTCGGGAACTCGATGATGCTCCACACCAGGGCGACGGTGCCCACGATCGACAGCGCCATGCCCGGCAGATCGGTCGGGCGGCCCGGACCCTTGGACTCCGGCATCAGGGTCATGGCCGCCACGATGGCGACCGCCGCGATCGGCACGTTGAGCAGGAAAACCGCACCCCACCAGAGGTGTTCGAGCATGACGCCACCCAGCACCGGGCCACCGACCATGCCGATCATGGCCACACTGCTCCAGGCCGCGATCGCCTTCGGCCGCTCCTGCTCATCGAAGACGGTGATCAGGATGGACAGGGTGCTCGGCATGATGAGCGCGCCGCCGATGCCCATCACCACGCGTCCGGCGATCAGCATCTCGGGGCTGCTCGCATAGGCGGCCAGTAGTGAGGCCGCGCCGAACAGGACCAGGCCCAGCACCATCACCAGCCTGCGGCCGAAGCGGTCCGAGAGGCTGCCGGTGGTGAGCAGCAGGCCCGCGAAGACCAGGATGTAGGAGTCGATCACCCACTGCAGGGCCTGCGGGCCGGCGTGCAGGTCGGTGGCGATCTGGGGCAGGGCGACGGTGAGGACCATGTTGTCGATCACCAGCACCAGCGAGCTCAGGCAGAGCACCACCAGAATCAGCCAGCGCTTCGGGTTGCGCTGCGCCACAGGCGCTGTCAGCGCCTCGGCCATTTCCTTCGCAGTCATTTCGAGTCCCCTTCGAGAAGCCGTTCCGCACACTGTGCGGCGTTGTCGAACACTGTATGACCTCAGTACACTGTTCGCAAGAGGGAACAGTGTACGTTCGAACGAACGGCGTTCTAGCTGGGGTTATGCTGTTCCACAGACGAAGGAGGAAGAGCCATGGCGGCCAAGGCACAGGAGTTCTCGTCGGTGTGGACCCGGCCGGAACGACAGCGCAAGGATCAACCGGCGCTGAGCCGGGAACAGATCGTGACCGAGGCACTCGCCCTGCTCGATACCGAGGGCTACGACGCCCTCAGCATGCGACGCCTCGGCAGTCGCCTGAACGCGGGCGCGACCTCGCTCTACACCCACGTCACCAACAAGGACGAGATCCTCGAACTCGCCATCGACGAGGCCTTCGGCGACGTCCCCATGCTCCCCGGCGTCGCCGAGAACTGGCGCGCCGAACTGCTCACCCTCAGCCGCGACATCCGGGCGGCCATCCTGCGGCACCCGTGGATCAGCACCGCCATGACCGGCGCCGGACTCGCCTACCTCGGCCCGAACCTGCTGCGGCTGTCCGAGACCATGCTCGCCCTGCTCGAGGCGGTCGGCTTCGACGACTACTCCGCCGACCGCGCCGCCAACGCCATCTGGTCCTACGTGCTCGGCACCACCAGCGGCGAGACCGCCATGGTCACCACCATCGCCCGCAGCGGCCAGGACCAGCAGGAGTGGTTCACCAACTTCATGGCCATGGCCGTGCAAGCGACACAGAGCTATCCGCACATCAGCAAGCGCCACGGGACCATGAGCGACATCGACGTCGCCCAGTCCCGCGAGGACTTCTTCGACGACGAACTCGGACTCATCCTCGACGGGCTGGAAGTGCGACGCGCCCGGGCAACCGGGAAATAGGTTGCCGAGCAGGCGGATTCAGCGACCCGTCGCCAGGCTGGTGCCGCCGTTGGCATCGAGTACGACGCCGGTGATGAAGCCATTGATGGCCAGCATATGGATCGCGTGAGCGATGTCCTCCGGACGGCCGACCCGGCCCACCGGGGTGGTGGCCACCAGACCGTCGAACAGGGCGGTGCGCTGCGCCTCGGGAACCCGGTCCCACCACGGGGTATCGACCACGCCCGGGGAGACCGCGTTGATGCGCAGCGGGGCGAGTTCGACCGCCAGCGGCGGAACCATGGCGTCGAGTGCGCCGTTGATGGCGGCCAGGCCCGCGGTGCCGGGGAAGGCCGAGCGGGACGAGCCGGCGGTCACCAGCGTGACCGAACCCCGCGAGTCCAGGTGCGGGAGCGCGGCTTTCAGGATGCGCACCTGCGGCCAGAACTTGCCGTCGAAGCCGGCGGCCAACTGCTCCAGATCGAGTTCGGCGAAGGGGCCGCTGCCCGCGGAGCCGCTCACCGAGATCACCAGGTGGTCGACGGTCCCCACCTGGGCGAAGAAGGCGTCGAGGGCGGCCTGGTCGGTGGCGTCCACCGCGTATCCGGTGGTGTCGCCGCCGATCCGGGCCACGGCGGCGTCCAGCTTGTCCCGGCCGCGACCGGTGATGACGACCTCGGCGCCCGCGGCCGCGAAAACGGTGGCGGTGGCCTCGCCGATGCCGGAGCTGCCGCCCATGATGACGACGCGCTGTGTTGTGGTCATTGCCGGAACCTCCAGTTTGTTGGAACTGATAGTCTCGACAACAGCGAAACCGAGACTTTTAGTCTCGACAATCGAGTGAGCTGCGCCACAGGAGGATGTCGATGAAAACCGCAGGGCCGCAGCCCAGCCCCGAGCGACCCCACACCGGCCGCCGCCGCAACGAGGCCACCCACCAGGCCATTCTCGACACGGCGCTCCGGCTGCTCGGCGAATCCGGGGGCGCGCCCGTCACCATCGACGCCATCGCGCGGGCGGCCGGGGTCGGGAAACAGACGGTCTATCGCTGGTGGCCGTCCAAGGGCGCACTGCTGTTGGACGCGCTCACCGAACGATCAGCCCTGCACGTGCCGACGCCCGACAGCGGTTCGGTGCGCACCGACCTGCTCGCGGTCATCGACTCGACCTTCCGTGGTGCGCAGAGCGATTCGACCGCGCCCGCCCTGCGCACCCTGGTTCGCGAGGCGGCACACGACCCGCACCTGGCCGAACTACTGGAAACCTTTACGGCGCAACGACGTCAAGCCGTCCGGGCGGTCCTCGAGCGGGGGCGCGACCGCGGCGAACTGTCCGATGACGCCGACCTCGATCTCATGGTCGATCAGTTCTACGGCGTGTTCTGGTATCGCTTCCTGCTCGGCCACGCACCCCTCGATACCGCCGTGGCCGAACGGCTCACCGATTCGATGCTGGCCGCGAACACATGAAAAGGCCCGCGCCGCCCAGGGCGACGCGGGCCTCGAGAGTCGGTCAGAGCTGCTCGCGGACCGCCACTTCGATGCGCTTGCCGAGTTCGGCGTCGACGCTCTTCCAGTAGTCGAAGACGCGGCTCAGCACGGGTTCGCGCACGCCGCCCAGGATGTGCCCGGCCACGTTGCCCACCAGGCGATCCCGCTGGTCGTCGTCCATGACCTCACGGACCAGGGTGCCCGCCTGCGCGAAGTCGTTGTCCTCGCGGTGGGTGACGTATCCGGCGCGGATCATGGTGGGGTCGAACGCCCACGCACCGTCGTCGATGGCGCGGGCCGGGTCGGCGTGCGGACCACCGAACGAGTTGGGCGCGTACACCGGGACACTCGCGGCATTGTGGCCCGAGCGCATGGCGCCGTCCTGCGAGTAGGAGTTCACCGGCGCGGCCTTGGCGCGGTTCGGCGGCAGCTGCGCATGGTTGGCGCCGATCCGGTAGCGGTGCGCGTCGGCGTAGGCGAAGACGCGGCCCAGCAGCATCTTGTCGGGCGAGAAGGCAATGCCGGGAACCACATTCGAGGGCGCGAAGGCGGCCTGCTCGATGTCCACGAAGAAGTTCGCGGGGTTACGGTTCAAGGTCCAGCGGCCGACCTCGATGAGCGGGTAGTCCTGCTGCGACCAGACCTTGGTCAGATCGAAGGGGTTGAAGCGGTAGTTGTCGGCCTCGGCGACCGGCATGATCTGGACCTTCAGCGTCCAGCTCGGGTGGTCGCCGCGCTCGATGGCCTCGTACAGGTCGCGACGGTGGTAGTCGGCGTCCTTACCGGCCAGCTCGTCGGCCTCGGCCTGGGTCAGGGTCTTGATGCCCTGATCGGTCTTGAAGTGGTACTTCACCCAGAAGCGTTCGCCCGCCTCGTTGATCCACTGGTAGGTGTGCGAGCCGAAGCCGTCCATGTGGCGCAGGGTGGCCGGGATGCCGCGGTCGCCCATCAGCCAGGTCACCTGGTGCGCGGTCTCGGGCCGCAGGGTCCAGAAGTCCCACTGCATGGTCGCGTCGCGCAGGCCCGAACCCGGCAGCCGCTTCTGCGAGTGGATGAAGTCGGGGAACTTGATCGGGTCCTTGATGAAGAACACCGGGGTGTTGTTGCCGACGATGTCGTAGTTGCCCTCGGTGGTGTAGAACTTCACCGCGAATCCGCGCGGGTCACGCCAGGTGTCCGGGCTGCCCTGCTCGCCGGCGACGGTCGAGAACCGCACCAGCGACTCGGTCCGCGTGCCCGGCTGGAACAGCGCCGCCTTGGTGTATCGGCTCACATCCCCGGTCACCACCAGCTCACCGAACGCGCCGGTGCCCTTCGCGTGCACCACCCGCTCCGGGACCCGCTCCCGGTTGAAGTGCGCGAGCTTCTCGATCAGGTAGTGATCGTGCAGCAGGATCGGGCCCTGGGCGCCCGCGGTGAGCGATTCGTTGTCGCTGGGCACCGGGGCGCCGGAATTGGTGGTCGTCGCCTTGGTCATGAATCCGAGCCTGCCCAGTTTTCTGGAACTAGTCAAGAAAACTGAGCAGGCGCTGAGTAAACAAAGGTGTATACAACCCGGGCCCTAACGCGGAGCCGGCGGGCGATAGGTCGGGAAGTTCGGCGGCGGGATGTAGGTGGGCGGGTGCTCGAGCCAACTGGGCATCGGGGGGACCGTGAGCGGGTATTGCCGCAGGTAGGAAGTGAACGTCGGCGGCGCGGTGTAGAGCGGCGGCGTGTGATGCGTCGTGGCCGGCGCGGAATCGTGGTCCGCGCCCATGGCGGCGACCCCCAGGCGAATCACCGCCAGCACCACGATCGCGGCTATCCACCGGCCGAAGCGGCTGCCTCCGCCGGAGCTGGGCACCGGAACAGGCACCGGCGCAACGACTTTCCGCTTGACATAGGGGTTGGCGGCGCCTCCCACGGCGGTCGCCTGCTGCGCGGCCCGCGCGCGCAGGGCATCCTGCTCGGCCAGCCAGGCCAGCTGTTCACGCACGGCGTCCCCGTAGTCCGGATCCAATTGCGCCACCCGCCGCAATTGCTCCGCGCCCGCTTCCCGATCGCCCCGATCCAGGGCGATGCCCGCGAGCTCGTAGAGCGCCTCGGCGTTCTCCGGCTCCAGCCGCAGCACCTCCCGGAAGGCATCCTCGGCCTGTGCCAGCGCCTCCGGTCCGTGCACATTGCGCCGCAACGTCAATCCGCGCAGCAGATGCGCGTGCGTATCGTCCGGATCCAGCTCCAGCGCCAGATCCAGATTCGCCAGCGCCGCCGCCGGATCGGTATCCCGTTGCGTAGCAGCCAGAATCCGCAGATTATCCGCATCCTCCGGCTCCAACTCGACCGCCCGCCGAGCCGCCGCGACCGCCCGCCCCCGCCCCTCGACCGCCGCGTCCCCACTCAGCCCCCGAGCCGCCTGCAACTCCGCCAGCGCCCGCACCCGCCACACGAACACCTCATCCGGCGACACCCGCAGCGCGGCCCCCGCGAACTCCAGCGCCCGCCCGTACTCCCCCTCCCGATAAGCCAGACTGGCCATCTCCGCCAACGCCACCGGATGCTCCGGCTCACTGGCCAGTACCTCCCCCAACATCTCCCGAGCCCCGTCGTACCGCCCGAGATCCGCCAGCACCCGCGCCTTCTCGATCTTCTCGCTCATCGCCCCACCGACCATCCGAACACGTTGCGGCCCAGTCCGATCCGAATCATCGCGGCGGGATACCCGTGAGCGGCGGGAACGGCGTGTACGGGTCGTACAGCGGCGCGGGCGGCGTGGTCACCGGCCGATCCGACCCACTGTGGCTGCTGTCGGCGGCGCAGCTGTGCAGCATCAGTCGCAGAAGTATCAGCAGCGGAAAAAACGACGAGCCAGTACTGCGGGCGGGTGAACGGCCCGGGCCGCCGCACCCGCACCGCGGCATCCAGTTCCGCGGCATTCGCCTTCGCGCTGCCAGACCCGCGCGCCCGCGCCCGCGCCGCGCGTCGCGCGATCGACTGTTCCGCCGCGAGTTCGAGATCGCTCTCGGCCTGCTGCCGCTCGCGACGAGCCTTCTTCTCGCGTTGGGCAGCCCGCGTCTCGATGGCCTGCCGCTCCGCCGCCTCGATCGCGGCGATCTGTGCCTCGACCTGCGCGGCCCGTTCCGGATCCAGCCGCACGACCCGGCGCAACCGTGTGATCGCGGTCCGCCACCGTCCGCACAGCCAATCAGCGAGCGCGGATTCGTACAGAATGCCGATGTCGTCGGGATTGGTCTGCCGCAGCTGCGCCAGTCGGGCCATGGCCCGCTCCACATCGGCCGGCTCAATGCTGCGCCACCGTTCGGCATCGCAGCGCCGCAGGTCCGCCAGCACCTCCGGATCACCCGCCCCCTCGGGTGACGGAACTCCTTGCGGCTGAGCTGGTCCGGACGACTGCGGTACGGCTGCCGCTGCCGCCCGCTCGCGTTGTTCGGCGAGCACCCGTTCGAGATCGCCGCGAATCAAGTCCGCCTTCAAGGGATCCGACCGCGCGGCCTGCCGCATGCGATCGGCCGCGGTGTCCAGGTCGCCCGCCGCGGCGGCGATCCGGCCCAGCAGGTGCATTGCCTGCGCGTCCTCGGGTGCGAGCCGCAGCAACTCGTGTAGCTCCTCGACGGCCAGCTCCCGATTCGGCAGCGCCTCCAGGAAGATCCCCGCGCGCAACCGGTGGACCTCGATATTCTCCGGGTCGAGTTCGAGGACCCGGTGTAGCGCAGCCAACGCGGCGTGCGGATCCGACCCACAAATCGCCTTTGCGAAGGCCATGTGGCTCTCCGGATTTCGGGGTTCTACCTCCTGCGCGCGACGGGCAGCCGACAGGGCTTGTTCGAACCGGTCCCGGCGTTCAGCGGAGTCCTCCGACGCGGCGAAGCCGAGCCGCAGCGCCGCCGAGGACCGCACGATCCAAGCGAGGCCGTGTGCTGAGTCCAGCGCCAGAGCCGCTGTGGCGCACTCGAAGGCACGCGTCTCGTCACCGCAAGTGAGCGACATGTATGCCAAGGTGGTCAGCGCCACCGAATTCTCGGGCTCGGCGGCCACCACCGCTGCGGCCAGATCACGGGCGGCTTCCCTGCGACCCAGGTGGGCCAGCAATACCGCCTGTTCCAATTTCTTCAGCGCCCCGAGTTGCTGCCGCAGCGCGGCGTCAGGCTGCGGGTCCGGCTCGGTCACCGCCCGTTCCGGGCGCGCATGTAGGCGGCGAGTTCGTCGTAGCTGCCGTCGTTGTTGGCGAATTCGACCACGTTGCGCGCGGATTCGAACCAGGCGCCGGTGCTGGGGCGGGTTTGGGTCAGGGCGGCGGCGATGTCGTCCATGCGGACCGGGCGGACTGTGCCGGTGCGGATGGAGTCGGCCATGGCGAGTTGGGTTGCGGATTTGCAGATTTGGGCCAGGTCGGCGCCCGAGTAGTGCTCGGTGCGGGCGGCGATCGCGTTGAGGTCGATGCCCTCGATCGGGCGGTCCTTCAGGTGGTGGCGCAGGATCGAGACGCGGGCCTCGAGGTCGGGGAGGGCGACCAGGACCATGCGGTCGAAGCGGCCGGGACGGCGCAGGGCCACGTCGACGTCCCAGGGGTGGTTGGTGGCGCCGATGATGTAGACGCCCTCGTTGTCGCTGGTCATCGAATCCATCTCGGTGAGCAGCTGATTGACGGTGGAACGCAGGGAACTGGAGCCGGACAGGTGGCTGCGCTTGTGGCCGAGGGCGTCGATCTCGTCGAAGAACAAGACACAGGGAGCCTTGCGGCGCGCGGTGCGGAAGACCTGCTTGAGGTTGTGCTCGCTGCGGCCGGTGTACCAGTTCAGGATGTCGGCGATCTCGATGGCGTAGAAGTTCGCGCCCAGCTCGCCCGCGATCGCCGACGCCACGAACGTCTTGCCGCAGCCGGGCGGGCCGTACAGCAGCAGGCCGCCGCGCGCGCTGGTGCCGAAGGCCTTGGCCAGTTCCGGATTTCGCACCGGGCCCAGCAGCGACAACTCCAGCTGCTGCTTGACCTGCTCCATGCCACCGACATCGGCGAGGGTCAGCTTGGGGCGCTCGAACAGGCCGACATCGCCCTCGGCGTACGGTTCGGGCTGCTCGTTCACGAACGCGGGCTGGATGATGTCGCCCACCTGCTCCTCCGCGGCGTCCCAGTCATAACCGGAGGCGTCGCGGAAACCCGAATCGGATGCGGCCGGTGCGGCCACGGAAGCCGGTGCGGCCGTGGCCGATTCCCCGGAGCCGGCACCCGCCAGCGCCGCCGTGCACCGCTGCAACAGCGCAGTCACCTGGGCATTCACCGGATCCTGCGCCAGCGCCGTCGCGCACTGCGACAGCGCCTCGGCATACTGCCCGCGGGCGGCCAGCAGTTCGATCACGCTGATCCGCACCGGCAACAGCTCGGGATTGGCGTCGAGCACGGTCAGCAGATTGGCGATCACCGGATCGTCGGTCACAGCTCCCCCAAGAGATACGCGAGTCTTCTTCGCCGAATGCTAAACGCTCCGGGTGACACCCGACACCATCGAGCCGCCGTCACCCAGATCACAATGCCGGAGCCGGAATAGATCCGGCGGGCCCCCGGTTGATCACCATTGCCGGCGTCGGAACAGCCCCGGGCCGCACCCTTCGTCGCTACGAGCGACCACTCGCCGAGAGGCGCTTGTTGGGCGTCGGCTTCAACTTTCCGGGATAGCCTGAACCCCATGCGGCGCATGCGCAGGGGGATGGCCGCCGCGATAGCGGCGGCGCTGATGACGGGCAGCGTACTGACCGGCGGTGGCGTCGCGACCGCGGCGACCGAGCCGGTCGGCTGCGCCGCACCCACCGGCCGCGCCTTCGAACGCGCCGCACCCGAGGACACCGGGGTCGATGCCGGCCTGCTGACCGCCGCCCTGGATTTCGCCGCCTCCCGAAATCGCTTGAACGTCCAGGTCTTCCGGCACAATTGCCTGATCGGCGCCGGGCCCTCGAATACCGAAACCGATTCCGTACCGTGGAATGTCTGGAGCGTCACCAAGAGCGTCGTCTCGCTGCTCACCGGAATCGCCTGGGACCGAGGGCGACTCGATATCGACGCCACCCTGGACCGCTACCTCCCGCCGGGGGTGGGCGACGAGGGGCATCGGGCCATCACCGTGCGAAATCTGTTGCAGGAGACTTCGGGACTGCGCGTCGGCGCCGCCACCGAAGGCATCACCGGCATCGTCCCCATCGACCCGTTCAGCGCGGTACAGGCCCTGGGCGTCCCGTTCGACACCCCGCCGGGCAGCGCTTTCCAATACAGTCAGCGCAATGTGGACCTGCTGTCCTACGTGATCGAATTGGCGACCGGCGAACCTCTTCAGCAATTCGCGCAGCGGGAACTGTTCGACCCCTTGGGTATTCGACGCGGCGACTACTACTGGGCCCGGGACCGGTCCGGCCACACCTACGGCTACGCGCACCTGTTCATCCCGCCCACCGATCTGGCGCGACTGGGCATGCTGGTCGCCGGCCACGGCCGCTGGAACGGCCGCACCATTGTGTCCGGGGCCTACCTGGATCAGGCTCTCACCCCGTCGGACACCAACTCTTGCTACGGCTACCTGTTCTGGGTCGGCCCCGGCTGCGCAGAAAATCCCGAATTCCTGCCCGCCGACACCTATTCCATGTCCGGATTCGGCCTGCAGCACGTGTTCGTGGTGCCCAGCCTGGATCTCATGGTGGTGTGGACCGGCGTCTTCGGCGTCCACAGTTCGCAGGGTCCCGGCGGACTGCTGCAGTACGGCGCCGAACCGGCGCACGAGTTCTTCCGCCGCCTGCTGGCCGCATTCCGCGACAACCCCATCCCGGATCCGGGTCCCTATGTGGAGACGCCGCTGGGGGTGAACTACGGCTCCTACTTCGACACCGATATCGCGCTGGCCGTGTTCGGCGTCGGCGCGGACGCCTATCCCGGCTGTACCGCGCTGTCCTGCTTGAACCTTCCCCTCGCCCCACCCTTCAGCGACGCGCCCCCGGGCTGCCTGCTGGTGGCATGCGTCGGCCCCGACCCGCGCACACCGGGTGTGCGCTGACCACCGACGACAGCCCCGTCAGGGGGTGACCGCGGCCCGCCCGGCCAGCTCCCGTAATTCCTCTGCCGGTCGGCGACCGGCGAACTGCAGCAGATCCCGCACCACTTCGCGGGCGCGGTGATCGGTGTGCACCAGTTCGGGGGTTAGTCGCTCGGCATCGAGCAACGCCTCCAAGGCCTCCGACGCCTGCCGCCGCTGCGCGTGCGCGCGAGCGACATCGACCAGGAAGCGGGCCTGGCGTTCCGGCGACAGGATCGACGCGTCGACGGTGCGCGCGATATCGAGCGCCTCACCGGCGTCACCCAATTCGACGGCCACGGCCACCGCGTGCACGGCGACCCCGGTCGGACCGAACTCGGTGTCGAAATCGTTGCGGCCCTCGCCCAGCCGATCGGCGGCGGAGCGCGCCGCCGCCAGCCCGGTGCGAGCCGCCGTACGATTCCCGTCGGTCGCCGCGATCACCGCCAGCATGAGCTGCAGGGATCCGTAGAGCGACAGCACTTCCGGCTGCGGATGCTCGGCCGCCGCCTGCGCGGCCAGCGCCGCCACCGACACCCGTGCCGCCTGTTCGGCCTGTTCCAGTCGTTGCAGGCGCAGGAAGGCCTGCGCCATGCGGTAGGTTCCGGCCACGACGCTGAGCGCGTCACCGGATTCCTCGGCCGCGGACAATGCGCGATCGGCCGCGACCCACGCCGCGTCGACCTCTTCCTGACGGGTGAACGCGGTCGCGGCCACTTGATAGGCGCGCGAGAGCTGGGTCAGCACCTCCGCCCGATGCGGGGTGTTCGCCCGCGCGGCGTGTTCGAGGTCCGGAATCAGTTCCAGCAGGCTGCCGCCCACCTCGACCAACCGGGATTCGTGCGCCAGCTGCCAGGCCAGGTCCACCCGCTGTTGCAGCTCCGGGAGTTTCTCCACCGCAGTGCTCGTCTCGAGATTGCGATCGGTGTCGTCTCCGAAAAGCTGGTCCAGTGCGGGATGTCCGGTGAGCAGCAGCCGCAGCTGCTCGAAAACCGCAGAGCCGGGCCGATGCCCGTCACCGCGGTCGGCGGCCACCGGTTCGGCAGCTTCGGGACGCAGATCGCGTACCGCCACGCCGAGCACGTCCGCCAATCTTTGCAGAACGGACAGTCGCTCAACAGGCAGCACGTCTCGCTCGACCTGCGACACCCAGCTTTCCGAGCGCCGAATCGCCGCGCCCAACTCTTTCTGCGATAGTCCCCGCCGCCGGCGCAACTCCGCTACCCGTGCCCAAGGGTACTTTCGGCCACCGGGTCAAACTCCTTCTGCCTGATCGGCTTTCCCGGCCGTCACCGCCCGCTTGTTTCGCCGATGTCTACCATGCCCTTCTCCTTCCACCCATTCCTTCCAAGGGGGGATCTGCCGACAAGGATTCCAGACCGGGCGAGCTTACGGCGCACAGTATGGAACATGGATTTTTCTTATTGCACCGCAATTTTTCTGTGTTTAACGTTTGAAGAGGACCCGTCGAACCAAACGGACGACAAGAGGTGGTCATGCCCGGCGAACTTCTCTTCTTCCTACTCGGAGCCGGAATCGGCGGCGCGGCAATGTGGTTCGCGGCGTGCGCCCTAGCGGCCACCAGGTATTCCTCCACTGCTGACGGGGCGACGGTGCAATCCATCACCGCCCGCCTCGAACGCGAGGGTAACCGGAACTCACGCACGAGGAAAGGTCAACCAGCCACACACCGGGCGCCCGCGCGATGACCGCCGGCACCGAAACCGACGAAGTCCATGTGCGCCTGCGGTTTCCTGGCGGAATGATCTTGGATTACCGCGCGGAGCGAGCAATTGCGGAACGCCTCGCTGCGCATTTGCGACCGCATCGCATTGAAGTCACCATCGACGGCATGCCCATCGATCGGCTCGCGCCACTGCCGTGCGCGGAACTCTGGACCGATTGACCATATCCGAAAACGGACCGCGCACATTGTGTGCACGGTCCGTAACGGATAGATCGATCAGAGAACTGATCAGTTGTTCAAAAGAACTTCCGCGATCTGAATGGTGTTCAGCGCGGCGCCCTTACGCAGATTGTCACCGGAGATGAACAGCGCCAGACCGCGCCCGTCCGGCACACCCGGATCCTGGCGGATACGACCCACCAGCGACTCGTCCTGCCCGGCGGCGGCCAGCGGAGTCGGCACGTCGGTCAGCTTCACACCGGCGGCCTTGGCCAGCAACTCCTCCGCGCGCTCCACCGAGATCGGCCGGGCGAACTCGGCATTGATCGACAGCGAGTGCCCGGTGAACACCGGCACGCGCACGCAGGTACCGCTCACCAGCAGGTCCGGCAGACCCAGGATCTTGCGGGACTCGTTGCGCAGCTTCTGATCCTCGTCGGTCTCACCGCTGCCGTCGTCCACCAGTGCGCCCGCGAGCGGGATCACATCGAAGGCGATGGGGGCCACGTACTTGTTCGGCGCCGGGAAATCCACGGCCGAACCATCGTGCACCAGCTTCTCGGCATCGCCGATCACCGCGCGCACCTGCGAGGCCAGCTCCTCCACACCGGCCAGGCCGGAGCCCGAAACCGCCTGGTAGCTGGACACGATCAGCCGCTGCAGACCGGCCTCGTCGTGCAGCACCTTGAGCACCGGCATGGCGGCCATGGTGGTGCAGTTCGGGTTGGCGATGATGCCCTTGACCAGGTTGCGGGTCGCCTCCGGGTTCACCTCGGAGACCACCAGCGGCACCTCGGGATCCTTGCGCCAGGCCGAGGAATTGTCGATGACCGTGACACCGGCGGCCGCGAAACGCGGAGCCTGCACCCGGGACATGGTGGCGCCGGCCGAGAACAGCGCGATGTCCAGTCCGGTCGGATCCGCGGTCTCGGTGTCCTCGACCACGATGTCCTTGCCACGGAACGGCAGCGTCTTGCCCGCCGAGCGCGAGGACGCGAAGAAACGCACCTCGTCGGCCGGGAAGTTGCGCTCCTCCAGCAGCTTTCGCATGACAGCGCCGACCTGACCGGTCGCGCCGACGACGCCTACCCGCACACCCATGGCTCTACCGTCCCGTTCCGCCGTGCACCACGGCGACCTCGTCGCCGCCCAGATCGAACGCCGAGTGCAGCACCTTCACGGCCTCGTCCAGGTCGGTGTCCTTGACCAGCACCGAAATCCGGATCTCCGAGGTGGAGATCAGGTCGATGTTGATGCCCGCGTCCGCGAGCGACTCACAGAAGGTGGCGGTCACGCCCGGGTGCGACTTCATGCCCGCGCCGACCAGCGACACCTTGCCGATGTGGTCGTCGTAGGTGACCTGCGAGAAGCCGATGTCGCCCTGCTGCTTGGTGAGCAGCTCGACGGCGCGCGGGCCCTCCAGCTTGGGCAGGGTGAAGGTGATGTCGGTCTTGCCGGTGTCCACCTTGGAGATGTTCTGCAGCACCATGTCGATGTTGATCTCGGCATCGGCGACCGCGCGGAACACCTTGGCGGCGTAGCCCGGCTTGTCCGGAATGCCGACCACGGTCACCTTGGCCTCGCTGCGGTCGTGCGCGACGCCCGTGAGGATTGCTTGCTCCAAGGGGATGTCCTCCATCGATCCGGTAATCATGGTGCCCGTCTTGTCCGTGTACGAGGACCGCACATGGACGGGCACGTTGTAGCGGCGCGCGTACTCGACGCAACGCAGCATGAGAACTTTCGAGCCACAGGCGGCCATCTCCAACATCTCCTCGTAGGAGACGGAGTCCAGCTTCTGGGCATCGGAGACGATGCGCGGGTCGGCGCTGAACACGCCGTCCACATCGGTGTAGATCTCGCACACATCGGCATTGAGCGCGGCGGCCAGCGCGACCGCGGTGGTGTCGGAACCACCGCGACCCAGCGTGGTCACGTCCTTGCTGTCCTGGGACACGCCCTGAAAACCCGCGACCAGCACGATGGTGCCCTCGCCGAGCGCCTGCTGCACCCGGCCCGGGGCCACATCGATGATCTTGGCGTTGCCGTGCGTGCCGGTGGTGATGACACCGGCCTGCGAGCCGGTGAACGACCGGGCCTCGGCGCCGAGCGAGTGAATGGCCATGGCCACCAACGCGTTGGAGATGCGCTCACCGGAAGTGAGAAGCATGTCCATCTCGCGGGCGGGCGCGGCGGGCGCGACCTGCTGGGCCAGATCCAGGAGCTCATCGGTGGTGTCGCCCATGGCCGAACACACCACGACCACATCGTGGCCCAGCTTCTTGGTCTCGACGATCCGCTCGGCGACTCTCCGGATGCGCTCGGCGGTGGCGACCGAGGATCCTCCGTACTTCTGGACGACGAGAGCCACGGCGGAAATCCTCCAAGATCGACAAACTGCTGCTACCGAGGGTCAAGACTACCGGCCCAGGTCCACGAGATTTCGCCCCACCTCTCGTCGGCCGCTTTCGGCCATCGGCCAGCTATTCCGGCCGCACCCGGTCCAACCAGGTCACCTGGGCCCCGTTACTGAATTCGCGGCGTTGGGTAACGGTGAATCGAGCGGGCCGGAATCCGCCGGAGAAGAGCGGCAGGCCCGCGCCCGCGATCACCGGGTAACTCTTGATGATCATCCGGTCGACCTCGTCGGCCAGCTGCCCGGCCAGGTTCGCGCCGCCACAGAGCCAGATGTCCTTACCCGCTTCCTTCTTCAATCGACGCACCAACTCGACCGGATCGCCGGCCACCACTTCCACCTGCGGGTTGTCCACGGGGGCGAGGGTTGTGGAGAAGACGTACTGCTTCAGGTGGTCGTACGGGCTGGCGATGCCCACGGCGAGCGCGAGCTCGTAGGTGCCACGGCCCATGAGCAAGGTGTCCCATTCATTGTTGGGCGTATCGACCGGAAGGCCCGCGTGCGGGCGGATGTGCGTCGGGACAGCCTCGGGGTACCGCTCGTTGAACCAGGCCGCCATGTCGTCGGCCACCGGATAGAAGTCGACCTGACCTTCCGGACCCGCGATGTAACCGTCCAGGGAGACCGCCACGTAGTAGACGAGGTTTCGCATATTGTACCGCCCCATTCGTAGTACTGTGTCCGTAGTGGTTACGAACGTAGTACTACAGATGGAGTGGTGTCAATGGTTCGAACGAATCCGGAACGACGCAATGCCCTGATCGACGCCGCCATCGAGGTCCTGGCCCGCGACGGCGCCCGCGGGCTAACCTTCCGCGCGGTCGACAAGGAGGCGGCCGTCCCCGCGGGCACGGCCTCCAACTACTTCCCGAATCGGGACGAGCTCTTCATCCAGGCCGGCCACCGCTTCTACGAGCGGCTACAACCCAGCGCCGAGACGATGAACCACCTGTTCACCGGCCCACGCACCCGCGAGACCATCGCGGAGCTGATGACCGAGACGGTCACCCGGATCACCGGGTTCCGCACCGGCTATCTCGCCCTGCTGGAACTGCGCCTGGAGGCCACCCGCCGCCCGGAGCTGCAGACGATCCTCACCAAACGGGTGCGCGCCGACATCGAATTCAATGTCCGCAATCATCTGGACTCCGGCCTGCCCGGCGACGCGGACTCGGTAATTCTGCTGTTCCTGGCCCTGAACTGGCTGATCGTCGAAAGGCTCACACTGCCCGGCATCTTCGGTGACGAGGAAGCGGCGCGACTGATCCGGGTGGCGGTCGACCGCGCCATCCCCGCCTTGTGACCAGGATCACTGCGGGAGGAGAATCGCAGGTATGCGAGCAACTGTCGGTGACCAACTGGTCGTTCACGGGCGAAATGTCGGACTCCCCGATCACACCGCGGAGATCGTCGAGGTGCGCGGAGAGGACGGGGAACCGCCCTACGTCGTGCGTTTCCCGGACGGCCGGACGAACCTGGTGTTCCCGGGTCCGGACTCGGAAGTGAAACACGGCTGAGGCGTCCCGGTCAGCGGGTCGCGGGCGCCGCCTCCGGAAATGAATTCCGGCGCGACCCCGGCCCGGATGGATACCTGCGCGGAGCAGGGACATTGCGACAAACCAGACCGACCAGTCGGTCAAGAGCGGTGGCGTGCACAGTTGACTCTCGGAGCGACCCTGGTCACAATCGGTCCCCGAGTGGAGGGTAGATATGCGCACGAAAACTGACCACCGGTTCGTGATCGACCTTGATCCCGATCAGGTGATGGACGCGTTGCTCATGGTCGAGCAGATGCCCGACTGGTCGCCCTCGCACCAGGATGTCCGGGTCGCCAGCCGCGACGACTTCGGCCGCCCGAAGCGCGTGTACATCTCGACCAGCCTGATGGGCCGGCCCGACCGCCAGGTCGTCGAGTACACCTGCACCGAGAACCGCGTCGAATGGCAGGTCACCGAGTCCAGCGCCGGAGCCGGTGGCAAGGGCTGGTTCGACCTCGCCGAATTCGAGGACGGCGCAACGGAAGTCTGGTACCACTCGGAGCTCTACCTGCCGATCCCGGTGCCCGGCATGGTCCTCAAGCGCAGCGCGCGACGCGAGGGCGAGACGATGATCAGCAACTTCATCGCCTTCGTCGAATCCGTCACCGGCCTACAGGGACTCGGCGAGCTCGAGGCTCCGGCCGAGAGCACCGAGGCCGCGCCCTACGCCGAACCGGCCCCGTACGACCAGGCCGGATACGCCCAGCCCGGCTACCCGCAGGCCGGCTACGCGCAGCGCCTCGACTACGGCCGCAACTTCGAACCAGGCTTCGGCACCGCGTAATCCCGTCACGCCGGCGGCGAACACTCGCCGTCGGCACTGCCGTCAGCAGGCTCGAGACGGCAGTATGTCTGCCATGCCCGGTTCGGTTCGCACCCGCATGACCCCGGTCGCCGAGGACGCCTCGGTGACCCAGCTGGAACTGTTCTTCGACCTGGTGATCGTCTTCGCCTTCACCATGGTCACCGACTTCGCCGCGCACGACGCCACCGGCGTCAATCTGCTGCGCGCCCTGTTGATCCTGGCCATGCTGTGGTGGGCCTGGATCGGCTACTCCTGGCTCGGCAATGTGATCAAGGCCGACGAGGGCATCGCCCGGGTGGCCATGTTCGCGGCCATGGGCGCGGTGTTCATCATCGCCATCACCATCCCCGAGGCCTTCCACGATCTACCCGGCGGCTGGTACGGGCCCCTGGTCTTCGTGATCGCCTACCTGATCGTCCGGCTCACGCACCTGGTCGTGTTCTGGATGGCCAGCGCCCACGACGCCCAATTGCGGCGGCAGGTGATCCGCTGGGCCGCAGGATCACTCAGCGTCGCCAGCGTGCTGCTGGTCGTTGGCGCGGCCACCACCGGCACCGCCCAGCTGGGACTGTGGCTGGCCGCCCTGGTCTGGGACATGGGCTGGACCTTCTTCGCGGGCAACGAATGGCGGCTCTACTCGCCCTCGCACTTCGCCGAGCGGTACGGGCTGATCGTCATCATCGCGCTGGGCGAATCCATCGTGTCCATCGGCGTCGGCGTGGCCGGACTGCCGATCTCCTGGTCGATCACCGTCGGCTCGATGCTGGGGCTCGGCGTGGCCGGACTGCTGTGGTGGGCCTACTTCGACGTGGCCGCCCTGGTCGTGGAGCGCGCCATGCACCACGCCGGCGGCGAGCGCCGCATTCAGATCGCCCGCAACTGCTACACCTTCTGGCACTTCCCGATGATCGCCGGAATCGTGGCCATGGCACTGGGTTTGAAGAAGGTGCTCAACTACGTGGGTGGCGCGCAAGGACATTCGCTCAGCGATCAGCTGCACGGGATTCCGCTGTTCGCGCTGTACGGCGGCGTGGTGGCGTATCTGGTGGCGCTGGTCGGGTTCCGGCACTACGCGACCGGCAAGGTGCTGGTGCCACGGCTGGTGACGGCGGTGGTGCTGCTGGCGCTGATTCCGCTCGCCTCCGCGCTGCCCGCACTGGCCGCGCTGGGCATCCTGTGCGCGGTGCTGCTGGCGCTGATCGTGTTCGAGGTGGTGCGCTATGCCCAGCCGCGCGATCTCATCCGGCACGGGCTGAACTGAGCCGTCAGACGGGCGCTCCGGCGCCCGGGGCCAGCCGGTGATTGATCGACTCGGGCACCCGGGTGCCCGCGTGCACGGCGTCGCGGATCTGATTGATGTTCTCCCGCAGCGCGTCCGCGACCAGTTCGTCGGTGCGCGAATCGGCCAGCACCTGGAAGATGACGCGGAAGCTGGCGTCGGCGATGCCGCGGATCATCTCCTCGTGGAAGGGGATGTAGCGCACCTTTCCCAGCTGCGGGTCGCTGCGGATCACCTCGACGATCATCTGATCGATCTCGGAACGGTTCTCCTCCAGCGCATTCGCGATATTGCGGGTGTAGTGCCCGGCGCGCAGCACCTCGCCCACCTCGTCCAGCACCCGGATGGTCAGCGGGCGCTCGATCGCCTCGATGATGGCGCCGAGGGACCGGTTCACGATGGCCGCGGTGATCCGGTCGCCGAAGGCGCGGTCGGCGACCCGGCCCAGCCGCACCGCGATCACCACGATCCGCAGCAGCCGGAACCCGCGGAAGAACGGGCTGGTCACCGGAATCATGCCGAGGACCTCGTACCAGTAGATGAACGGGAACGTCCAGCTCCAGCCCTCACGCCGCCAGCGCCACAGGAATTCGGCCGCGAACACCCCGCAGACGCTGTAGTCCGCGATCCGGATCAGCCGGTAGGTGTGGTCCGAGACGTGGAAGAAGGTGATCCACGTGACCAGCACGACCGACACCACCGCGAGCGCGAGCATGAGGAAGTCGCTCCACAGGGCGGGGGGCTTGCGTGGATACTCATCCGCCTCCGGTGCGTCGAGCACGGTCACGACGTCCCCTTCCTCCTCGAACGGTCCCGCCAGCGTAGTCGGCGCAAACGATCGGTGAGGCAGTGTTCCGCACCGCAACTTTCCCGCCGACCGGTCTTTCCCGATCGCAGAATTCCGCAAAGCAAATTTGTCCACAGCCCCTGTGGGAACTGTGGACAGCGGCGAAAAACCGCCCGCCCGGCTAACTTCCGGCGCGGATGATGGCCTCGATATTGCGTTCGGCGAGCGCGGTGATGGTGAGCGACGGGTTCACCGTCGCGGTGCTGCCGGGGATGCCCGCGCCGTCCATCACGTACAGGCCCGGGTGGCCGATGACCCGGCCGTAGCCGTCGGTGGCCCGCCCGAGCACCGCGCCGCCGAGCGGGTGCGCGGTGAAGAAGCCCTGCGCGTCGAAACCGATGGCGGTGTAATCCACCATCGCGCCACTGGCCTGGCCCACCCGGTGATCCACCGCGCGGCACGCCGCCACGATCTGATCCTGCGCTTCTCGCGGCCAGGCCAGCCCCACCGCGTTGCGGCCGCGGTCGTAGCCGAAGCGGGCGCGGGTCGGGTCCAGCACGATGCCCAGCGAGGCGATGGCCCCGGTGTCCATCGGAATCCCCGGCACGTACCAGTTCTCCAGGTGCAGTGGCATTCCCGCGTCGTCGAAGATGCGGCTCGCGCTGGGCACGCCGCCGCCGTTCATGGACGGGTAACTGAAGCTGCGCGCCAGCACGACGTCGCCATTGGTGCCCCAGCCGTCGCCGACATGCTCGTTGAGGTTGCGCAGCGTGCCGGTGGCCTGCGCGCGCACCAGCAGCTCGGAGGTGCCGACCGACCCGGCGCCCAGGAATAGTCGGTCACAGGTGAGGGTGCGGGTGCGCAGCACCTGACCGGTGGGGGCCAGCTTGCTCACGGTGACAACGTATTTCCCGTTGGCGTCCTGGCCGATGGTGTCGACCCGGTGGCCCGGGAAGATGGCCGAGCGGCCGGTGCCCTCCGCGTAGCGCAGGTAGTTCTGGTTCAGATCGAACTTGGCGCCGTTGGAGTTGCCGAGGTTACTGCGCGCCGCGGTCGCCGAGGGCCGGCTGTTGCCCGCCAGCTCGGCGCGCACCACATCCCAGTTGAAGATCGAATCATTGGGCTGCGGCGCGTAACCCGCGGCCCGCACCTGCTGATCCCACACCCGGGAGTGCGCGAACGGCGCGGAATCGTAGACGTCCTGCGGCATGGTGGACAGCCGCAGCATCTGCCGGACCCGCGGGTAGTACACCGAATCCAGTTCGTCGAAGTTCACGACGCCACCGAAGACGTGGTCGAACAGGTGCTTCGGCGGCGCGACCATGGCGCCGCTGAACACGATCGACCCGCCGCCCACCGCGGACGCCCGCCACACGTCGATGCCGGGGTACTCGGTGACATCGAGCACGCCGCCGAAGTCCGCGCACGGCACCGGCACCTTGGTGATGCCGGTGAAGCTGGTGCGATGCCAGAAGCCGCGCCCGTCGGGTAGGTCGTCGCCGGTGAAGATCTCGCGCCACGGGTCGTTGGGCCAGCGGGAGCCGCGCTCCAGCACCGTGTTCTGCACGCCCGCCTCGGCCAGCCGCAGTGCGGTCACCGCGGCGCCGAATCCGGAGCCGATGACGATGGCCTCGCTGTGTTCGGGGGGATCGGGCAGCGGCGCAAAGATTTCCGGGACCCACGCCTCGAACAGCGCGTTCCACAACGGATTGGCCGAGGCGGACCCGGCGCCGCGTGTAGCGGCACCCGTTCCGACGCCCGCCAGTACAGCCGCCAACCCAGCAGCCTTCAACATGGTTCGCCTACGCAACCGGTCACCTCCCTCATCACGCGTGACCGCGCGCGAGATTACCGGCCGGTCGCCACGGCCTCAATACCTTGGTGAGAGATCACCAACGGAATATGCGTGACCGCTATGTCCGACCACAGGTCCACCGGTCGAATAACGACCGGCGAAGACCCTGCGATCAGGCCCGCAGACGCTCCCGGCGCAGCTGCTCGACCTCCGGAAGCTCCAGCGGCGCAAGGGAATCCACGCCCAGCGCCCGGCCCAGCAGGTAGTCGGCGAGCTCGGGATTGCGGGCCAGCGCCGGACCGTGCATGTAGGTGCCGAGCACCGAACCCTGCATCACGCCCTCGAGACCGTCCCCGACGCCGTTGCCGACGCCCTTGGTGACCCGGGCCAGCGGCTTGGCGTCACCGCCGAGTTTGGTTCCGCCACGGTGGTTCTCGAAACCGGTCAGCGGCTGCGACAGGCCCGGCACCAGCGGCTGGGTCGCCACCTCGCCGATGGCCCGCTTGTCCTGCGGCGACGTGGTGACGTCGAACAGGCCCACGCCGTCGACGCGCTCCCCCGACGACGTCTCGTACCAGTGGCCGAGCACCTGGATGGCCGCGCAGATGGCCAGCACCGGCGCACCCCGCCCGGCGGCCTCCTGCAGGCCCGGATACCGCTGCAGGTGGCGGGTGGCCAGCCGCTGCGCCGAATCCTCCGCGCCGCCGAGCGTGTAGAGGTCCAGCGAGTTGGGAACCGGCTCGGTGAGCGGGATCTCGACGATCTCGGCGTCGTAGCCGCGCATGCGCAGGCGCTGACGCAGCACCACGGCATTGCCGCCGTCGCCGTAGGTGCCCATGACGTCGGGGAGCACCAGCCCGATGCGGACGGTCGATTCTCGTGTCATGCTCTACCCTTTCGCGCCCGAGCGGGGCCCTGCGTGGTTACACTCCGCTGCCGCCTCCGGGCCTGACCGCTCATGCGCGGGCGCCCGTCTTCTCTTCGAGGTCGCGGTTCAGGTCGCGGAACGCGGTGTAGTTGGCCAGCACCTCGACCCGTCCGGGCGGGCAGGAGGCGATGGCGCGCAAAGGATCCGCCACCGTGATGTGGTCGACGCCGGCGTAGGTGAGGCGCACCGCGAGATCGGTGGCGCGCTCACCGGCGGCGACCACCTGGGTGCCCTCGAAGTGCTCGAAACGCACGTCCCACAGCCAGGACAGGTCCTCGCCGTCGGGCACCTGGCCGTTGACCGCGATCACCAGACCCGTTGCGGCCGGGTCGATCATGGACAGCGCTTCCTGCCAGCCGGCCGGGTTCTTGGCCAGCAGCATGCGAGTGCTGCGGCCGTCGACGTCGACGCTGCGGTAGCGGCCCGCGATCTCGGTCACGGTGCCGGTCGCCGCGGCGGCCGCGGCCGGATCCGCGCCCAGCGCGACCGCGGCGGCCACCGCCTGGGCGGCATTGCCGCGATTGGCGCGACCCGGAAGGGCCAGGGAGAGCGGCAGTTCCAGGCCGTCGGGACCGTGCAGGCCCTGCTCGTCGACCCGCCACTGCGGTTCGGGGCGCTTGAAATCGGCGCCGGTGCTGTACCAGTGCTCGCCCTCCCACACGATGGGCTCACCGCTGCGCGGGCAGCTGGTGGCGTCCACCGCCCAGCCGCTGCCGGCCGAGACCCACACCACGTTCGGGTGGTCGTAGGCGATCGAGGTGATCAGCACGTCGTCGCAATTGGCGACGAGCACGGCGGCGGGATGCCGGGCCATGCCCTCGCGCAGGCGGCGCTCGATCATATTGATCTCGCCGACCCGGTCCAGCTGGTCGCGCGACAGGTTCAGCAACACCACCACCGACGGGTTCAACGCGTCGGCGACATGCGGCAGGTGCAGTTCGTCGACCTCGATGGCCGCCAGCGGGGCGGTCCGGTGCGCGGTGAGCGCGGCCACGATCCCGGCGTCCATGTTCGCGCCGTCGGCCTGGGTGGCGACCCGGCCCAGCGACTGCAGCGCCGCGGTGGTCATGCGGGTGGTGGTGGACTTGCCGTTGGTGCCGGTCACCAGCACCGTGCGTTTGCCGCGGCCCAGCTGCGTCATCAGCGACGGATCGATCTTCAGCGCGATCAGCCCGCCGATCATCGAGCCGTTGCCCCGCCCGGCCCGCCGCGAAGCCCACGACGCCGCCGTCGCCGCCCGCAGCGCCAGCTGTCCGCGCATCGAGATGTCTGCCACGACGCGAGTTTATTGGTGCGGCGCTTCCACCGTGCAGGCGGTGCGGTGTCTAATTTGCCCTACGCTTCGCTCCGGGCGGGTTCGCGGCCCTGGAGGTCTCGTTCTTCCCTCCCTCCGCTCCTCCGCTTCGCTCCCCCGCTCCACTCAGTCCAGAACGAGACGGGCCGCGAACCTTACGAGTTCAGCCGTTGTAGAGCATCCTCTGATAGGCGTCGCCGGTGTAGTACGCCTCCAGTTCGGCCAGCGTCTCGGTCCCGGGCACCACGTCCTTCACCAAGCGCGCGACGCCCGGCAGCGTGTCCTCGGGCCACTGCTCCGGCTTCCACAGCCCGCTGCGCATGAACGCCTTGCTGCAGTGGAAGAAGATCTGCTCGATATCGACCTCGATGGCCAGGATCGGGCGATGCCCCTTGACCACCATGTCGTCGAAATACGGTGCGTCCCGGAGCAATCGGGCGCGGCCGTTGATCCGCAGCGTGTCACCGCGGCCCGGGATCAGGAAGATCACGCCGACGTGCGGATTGCTGAGGATATTGAGGTACCCGTCGGCGCGGCGGTTACCGGGCCGCTCGGGGATGGCGATCGTCTTGTCGTCGAGCACCTTCACGAACCCGGCCGGATCGCCCTTCGGCGAGGCATCGCAGTTGCCGTCCGCGTCACTGGTGGCCAGCACCACGAACGGCGACCGCGCGATCCATTCGCGATCCCACTCGTGCAGGGAGTAGCGGTCCTTGTTCCGGGGCCGCGGCGCGACCTCCCCCAGCAGTTCACGCAGTTCGACCGGATCCGTGATCTCGCTCATGTACTCGATTGAACGCGCGGGCGGGGCCCTCACACCAGCCCTTTTTCGCCGGTGTGAGGAATCGCCTAGGCGTCGAACATGTTCGGCTGACCCGCCGCGAAGCGCGCGATGTCCAGCTGCCGGAACGGCTCCAGCTCCGGCGCGCGGTACAGCGTGAACACCTGGCAACGGGGGGCGTCGGAGCCCGTCACCTCCAGCAGCTTGTTCACCGCGGCCCGGGCCGACTCGGACGCACCCTCCATGGTGGCGAGGTCCACGTTGGTGCGCACGTAATCACCTGCCAGGTACAGGTTCTGGAGCGAATCGGCATGCGAATACGGCCGCAGCGCCAGCGAACCCGCGGTATTGATCAGCAACGGGTCGGCATTGGTGTTGCGCTTCTGCGACGCGTCCCAGGCGATGCCGGTGTCGAGGAACCAGGAGTGCAGGTCGTCCTGGCTGAGCAGCTCACCGCGGTCGTTGAGGTGCGCGCCGAGCTGCGCCCAGGTCTCGCGGGCGATCTCCTCGTGCGTGCACTCCTTGGCCGGTTTGCCGTACAGCATGCCGGGGGTGTTCCAGTCGGAGATGTCGACCGACAGGCAGTCCTGGATCGAGCCGTCTCCCAGACCGGTGACGGGCGTGCGATTCCAGAACTGGCCCTGCGCGATCGAGGTCAGCGACCACGGCGAGTCCACATAGGCGACGTGACCGCGGGCGATATCGGTGCGGCGGCGCAGGAAGAACTGGATGCCGCTCATCCAGTCCACCGTCAGCTGGCTCATGCCCGCCAATTCCGGTCGCAGCGACAGGATTTCGGGCGTCCACAGGGCGCGCGCCACTTCCACCGGCAGTGCGCTCACGAAGTGGTCGGCCTCGACCGTCTGGGCCGCTCCCGACGAATCCACCACCCGCGCACCGGAAATGCGCGCCCCGTCCAGTTCCAGTCCGCGGATCTCGGCGTTGACGAAGGTGACGCCGAGCTCCCGCAGCCGGTTGACCCAGGGATCGATCCAGGCCTCGTTGGTGGCCCCGTTCAGCAGCCGGTCCAGCGGCCCGTCATTGCCGGTCTCGAGCGGGTTCCCCAGGAACTGTTCGCCCATGTTGCCGATGGTGCGGGTGCTGGCCTTGTCGTCCTTGGCGGCCACCAGCAGCGTGGTGAGCGTGCGGGACAACAGCATGCGGAATTCGTTGGAGCGCTTGCCCGCGCCCACGTAGTCGCGCCACGGGACGCCGTCCCACTGCCCGTTGCGGCGGGCGTCGCAGCTGGTGTTGAAGACCAGCAGGCGATTGGCGAAGTAGAGGGCATCGGAGGTGCCCATATTGGTGGATGTGGTGATGGCCGACCCGACGGTCTCGCGGAAGCTGTCGGGGTTGGACCAGGGCTTTCCGGCCTTGCCCATGGGGATGATCGTGTCGTCGGTGCCCTTGCGCGAAAAGCGCACCTCCGATGCCGCCACCAGGTTGTCCCATACACCATTGGCATTGCCCGCGAACGGTATTCGCCGCATGGTGTCGGGAATATGGCGGTAGAAGCCGGGGAAGAAGCGGAATCCGTGCTCACCCCACAGTTCCGGCCGACCGTCCTTGCCGCTGCCCGGGACAAGGATGCTGCGGGCCTTGCCGCCCAGCGCCCGCCGCTCGTACAGGGTCACCTCGAAGCCGCGTTCGGCCAGTTCGTGTGCCGCGGTCAGGCCCGCGACGCCCCCGCCCAGCACGGCTACCCGACGTCCTGCGGCCGCGCGGGCGGAGGTCGGACGGGCGGCCCCCGCCGCCACCGCACCCGCCATCGCCCCGGCCGCTATTGCTCCACGCAGCACTGACCGCCGCGTGACGGACAAACGCTGTCCTGCCATACCCGTTACCTCCCACGCCTGGTCAGCATCCTATGGAGCTGTCGCAGACAGATGGTCGGTTGGGGTGGAAATTTTCATCCCGAAGGTCCGGAAATCGGTCGACCAGCAAGAAACTGGACTGCTCAGCTAGGCATCGACCAGCTTGGGGTCCTGAAATGGCTGGCGTGTCGGCTCGGTGTGTCGAATTGGCCCGGGCGTGGCGTCCTCGACCACGGCCGCCGGCACCCGACGGCCCGCCGAGGTGGCCGTGAACGCGCCCACGATCACGATCAGCGCCCCGACCAGGGACAACGCCGACGGAGTCTCATGCAGGAAGGCCCAGGAGGCGGCGATCCCCACCACCGGCACAACCAGTGACAGCGGAGCCACCGTGCTCGCCGGGTAGCGGCTCATCAGATACGTCCACAGCCCCGAGCCCGCGATGGTGCCCAGCGCCACGATGTAGGCCAGTGCGGCGAACGCGGGCCACCCGGTCGAGGAGCAGGACGCGATCAGGTCGTTCCAGCCGGTGGCCGGCCCCTCGGTGAGCGCGGACAGCGCGAACATCGGAATCGGCGGCACCACGGCCATCCACAGCGTGAGGTGCAGCGGGTTCACGTTCTCGGACGCGGCTGCGGCCATCCGGGACCCGATATTGCCGAAGGCCCAGCCCAATCCGCCCAGCAAGGTCAGCAGCAGCGGCAGCAGGGCCGCGTGGTGCGCCCGATCCCAGCCGATCACCGCCATCCCCGCCATGGCCACCGCGATCCCCGCCAACTGGACGCCCCGCAACCGCTCCCGCAGGAACACCGCGCCCAGCAACACCGTGAACGGCGCCGAGGACTGCAGCACCAGCGAGGACAACCCCGTCGGCATCCCCGCTCGCAACGCCGTGAACAGGAACGCGAACTGCAGGATCCCGAACCCGATCCCGTACAGCAGCAACCACCGCCACGGCACCCGCGGCCGCGGCACGAACAGCAGCACCGGAATCGCGATCACGGCGAACCGCAGCCCCGCGAAGAAGAACGGCGGGAAGTGCTCCAGCCCGACGTGGATGGCGAGGAAGTTCAACCCCCACAGCACCACGACGGCGAGCCCGAGCAGTCGATCGCGATTGGTCATGCCGAAAATCTTGCGGGCGCTAATAAGTAAGAACAATCGAATAATTCTGCACCAACAATGTAGTAGAACTTAACCGTGCCGCAGCCCGACCCGCCCCGCTCCGTCCCACCCCCACGCCGCGTCCCCCGCAAAACCCCAGCCGTGACCGGCCCGCCGCCACCGGACACGGCCGGTGCGTCCGCCGCACCGCGATCCGACGGGCCGCTCATGTCACTCGAGCGGCTGCGGGTGCTGCGCGAACTGGCTGATCGCGGGACGGTTGCGGCGGTGGCCGAAGCGCTGTCGATGACACCGTCGGCGGTGTCGCAGCAGTTGAAGGTGCTGGCCCGGGAGGCCGGGGTGGCGCTGCTGGAACCCGACGGCCGGCGAGTACGGCTCACCGATGCCGGTCGAGCCCTGGTCGTGCGAGCCGACGAGGTGCTCGCGGCGATGGAGCGGGCGGTCACGGAGATGGCCGAGTATCGCGGGAAGCCGCGGGGGCGGGTGCGGGTGGCGCTGTTCCCGTCCGGGGCCGCGCTGCTGCTGCCGCACGTGCTGGCCGAATTGGAGGACAGCGGCGTGGACGTGGTGGCGCGGGACGAGGACGTGCCGCCCAGTGAGGTGCCGCGATTGCTGGCCGATTACGACGTGGTGCTGACCCATCGCGACGAGCGCGCGCCGTCGCTCAGCGGGCCGCGGGTGGCCGCGCAGGTGCTGATGCGGGAGCCGATCGACGTGGTGGTCGCGCCCGATCACCGGCTGGCCCGGCAGGGCGCGGTGGTGCCCGCGGAACTGGCCGACGAGACCTGGATCAGCGTGCGCACCGGCTTCCCGGTCGACGACGTGCTGCGCTCGATCGCGACGGTGACCGGAGTGCAGCCGCGAATCGCCCAGCGGCTCAACGAATTCAGCGTGATCGAAGCGCTGGTGGCCACCGGCTACGGGGTGGCCCTGATGCCCCGCTACGCGGTCCGCCACCCGCACCTGGTGATGCTGCGCCTGGCCGGGGTGCGCGCGGCCCGCGTCTACGATCTGGCCACCCGCCCGCACGCCGACAAACGCCCTGCCGTCGCCATGGTCATCGCCGCCTTCCAGACCGCCGCCCGCCGCGCCACCGGCGCGGAATAGCCCGCCGCGGACCCCAGCGGGGTCCCGGGCCGGCCACGCCGGGCGACCGGCACGGAAATCACCTGTTGACTTGGAGTGCGCTCCAAGTCCTACCGTGGCGCTCATGAGCATTCGACTCGGGTATCAGATGCCGAACTTCAGCTACGGGGTCGCGCCCCGGGACCTCTTCCCGGCGGTGGCGGCGCAGGCGCGGGAAGCCGAGGCGGCGGGCTTCGACGCGGCCTTCGTGATGGACCACTTCTACCAGTTGCCGCTGATCGGGGCGCCCGAGGAGCCGATGCTGGAGGCGTACACCACGCTGTCCGGGCTCGCCGCCTCGACCGAGCGAATCCAGTTGTCCGCCTTGGTGACCGGCAACACCTACCGCAACCCGGCGCTCACCGCCAAGACCGTCACCACCCTCGACGTGGTCAGCGGCGGCCGGGCCGTGCTCGGTATCGGCGCGGGCTGGTTCGAGCTCGAGCACCAGGCCTACGGCTTCGACTTCGGCACCTTCACCGAGCGATTCGAGAAGCTCGAGGAGTCCCTGGAGATCATCACCCCGATGCTGCGCGGGCAGCACTCCACCTTCGACGGCAAGTGGTACCGCACCAACGACGCCATGAACGAGCCGCGGGTGCGCGACGACCTGCCGATCCTGCTGGGCGGCGGCGGCGAGAAGAAGACCTTCGGCCTGGCCGCCCGCTTCGCCGACCACCTCAACATCATCTGCAACGCCTCCGAGCTCCCCCGCAAGCTCGACGCCCTGCACGCGCGCCTGGACGAGGCGGGCCGCGACCCGAAGACCCTCGAGACCAGCTTCCTCGCGTTCGTCATCGTCGACGAGGACGGCGACCGCGCCCGCAAGACCCAGGCCGAGATGCTGGCCCGCATCGGCATCACCGACCTGGGCGCCATGCCCAACGAGGCGCTGCGCAACACCCCCGCGGACCGCCAATTCGTCGGCACCCCGGACGAAGTGGCCGAGCAGATCCAGTCCCGGGTCCTCGACCACGGCATCGACGGCATCATCGTCAACCTGGTCACCAACGGTCACGAGGCGGGCACCGTGGAACTGGCCGGGCGGGCTCTGTCGCCGCTCGTTCAGAGCTGACCCACAAATGCACGAAGCCCCGCGGTTCTGTTGAACCGCGGGGCCTTTCGCCGAGTCGGGCTCACCTGTGGGAACTCAGCCCTGCGGCGGGAAACCGCCGCCCGGCTGCGGCGGGAAGCCACCTTGCTGCGGCGGGAGACCACCCGGTTGCGGCGGCATGCCACCTTGCTGGGGCGCGAATCCACCCTGTTGCGGCGCGAAGCCGCCCTGCGACTGGAATCCGCCCTGGTGGGTCGGGAACCCTTGCGCGGCAGCCTGATAGCCGAAGTCGTCGGCCACCATGGCGGCCAGTTCCAGCAGGGCCCGGCGGGTGGGCTTGCCGACCAGTTCGAGGTCGATCTCCGCGCCCTCAGCCAGGTGGTCGTCGAACGGGACGACCTGCACGGCGCGGGTGCGGTCCAGGAACAGCTTGCGCAGCTGGTCCAGGTCCACCGTCGAGGATCCCTTGCGAGAGGCGTTGACCACCACCACGGTTCGCTCCACCAGCTTGTGGTAGCCGTGGTGGTCGAGCCAATCCAGGGTGGCCGAGGCGCTGCGCGCGCCGTCGATGGCCGGCGAGGTGACCAGCACCAGCGAGCTCGCCATATCCAGCACGCCGGACATGGCCGAGTGCATCAGGCCGGTGCCGCAGTCGGTCAGGATGATGTTGTAGAACTGCTGCAGGATGCCGATGGCCTTGCGGTAGTCGGCTTCGGAGAACGCCTCCGACACCGCCGGATCCTGTTCGCTGGCAAGCACTTCCAGTCGGCTCGGTGCCTGCGAGGTGTGGGCGCGCACATCCGAGTACCGCGAGATGTGCCCGTCCTCCAGCAGGTTTCGCACTGTGGAGCGGGTCTGCCGCGGCACCCGGTGCGCGAGCGTCCCGAGGTCGGGGTTGGCGTCGATGGCGATCACCCGGTCACCGCGCAGCGAGGCGAAGGTGGAGCCCAGACCGACAGTGGTGGTGGTCTTTCCGACGCCGCCCTTGAGCGACAGGATCGCGATCCGGTAATCACCCCGCACCGGCTGATTCACCCGGTCCACCAGCTGCCGGTGCACCACGTCCGCGGCCGACTCGCCCGGGTTGATGGCGCCGCCCGACGCCTTGTGCACGGCGCGCCGCCAGCCGCTGCCCGGCGCCCGCCGAGCCCGCTTGAGCAGGTTGAGGTCGTTCACCGAATGCCCGGGCGGCGGGGGCTGCTGCCCATACTGCTGCCCGAATCCGCCCTGCGGCGCAAAACCCTGCTGCTGCTGAGGATTCCAGCCCGGCTGGAAACCCACCTGCGGCTGCTGCTGTTGCGGCGGCGCGGCCGGGGGCGGCGACCAGCTGTAGATCGGACCGCCCGGCTGATCGTTGGACGGCGCGAACTGTCCCGGCTGTCCGGGACCGCCGAAGTGCCCGGGCTCGCCCGGCTCACCGGGCTGGCCCGGCTCACCGGGGAAGTGGCCCTGCTGATCCGGGAACACCCGGCGCACCATGCCGTCGCTGCCGATCTCCTGCCGGATCTCGCCGTAGGGGGTCTGCTCGCGGATCTCGCCGATCGGCGGAAAACCGCCCGGCGCACCGGGATTCGGCGGCGGCGCGAACTGTCCGGCGTCCGGCGGCGGGAACCCGCCGGCGGGCGGGAAGCCCGGCTGCCCGTACGGTCCGGCCGGCGGGAACGGATTGTGGCCGTTACCCGGGAAGGGACTCCCGTTGCCCGGATACACCACGGTCTGGTCGATCGAATCCGGCACCGGCGGGAAGAACCCGGCGGCCGATTCCTCGGCGTCGGAACCGGATTCCTTCACCTCGGCGGACCCGCCCTGAATATCCGCCTCCGCCGCCGCGAGGGCGTCGTCGACATCCTCGACCGGCTTCGCGGTCGAATTCTGATCTTTCGTAGTCACGTGTCCCCCATCTGCTCGACGGCTCGAACAGAGAGCTCGGCGCTAATGCGACCCAACGCTAGCATTATTGGCCCCCGTGGACGCGGCGAGCCCGTCTCGACGACGTCGAGACGGGCCCTCCTACCTGCGTTTTCTCTGCTGTACCGGTCCCGGTCCGCTCAGCCCTTGCGGGCAGCGCGGTTGACCGCGGAGACCACCGCGCGCAGCGAGGCGGTCGTGATGGAGGTGGCGATGCCGACACCCCACGAAACCTGGTCCCCGATGGCGCATTCCACGTAGGCCGCGGCCTGCGCGTCGTCGCCGGAGGACATGGCGTGCTCGCTGTAGTCCAGCACGCGCACGTCGTAGTCGATGGTGGCCAGCGCGTCGATGAAGGCGGCCAGCGGGCCGTTGCCCTCACCGGAGATGGCGTGCTCGACACCGCCGACCTTGACCACGGCCTCGATGTGATCGACGCCGCCGTCGGTCTCCGACGCGGTGACCTTCTGGCGCATGCGCTCCAGCGGCAGGATCGGGGTCAGGTACTCCTCGGAGAAGACGTCCCACATCTCCTTCGGGGTGACCTCGCCGCCCTCGCCGTCGGTGATCTTCTGCACGGCCTGCGAGAACTCGATCTGCAGCCGGCGCGGCAGCACCAGCCCGTGATCGGTCTTCATGATGTAGGCGACGCCGCCCTTGCCGGACTGCGAGTTCACCCGGATCACGGCCTCGTAGGTGCGGCCGACGTCCTTCGGGTCGATGGGCAGGTACGGAACCTCCCACACGATGTCGTCCACGTCGGCGCCCTGCGCGTCGGCGGCGGCCTTCATGGCGTCCAGGCCCTTGTTGATGGCGTCCTGGTGCGAGCCGGAGAACGCCGTGTAGACCAGGTCACCGCCGTAGGGGTGGCGCTCGGCGACCGGCAGCTGGTTGCAGTATTCGACCGTGCGGCGGATCTCGTCGATGTTGGAGAAGTCGATCTGCGGGTCGATGCCGCGCGAGAACATGTTCATGCCCAGCGTGACCAGGCAGACGTTGCCGGTGCGCTCGCCGTTGCCGAACAGGCAGCCCTCGATGCGGTCCGCGCCGGCCTGGTAGCCCAGTTCGGCGGCGGCCACGGCGGTGCCGCGGTCGTTGTGCGGGTGCAGCGACAGCAGGATGGAGTCGCGGCGGGCCAGGTTGCGGTGCATCCACTCGATGGAGTCGGCGTAGACATTGGGCGTCGCCATCTCCACGGTCGCGGGCAGGTTGATGATCAGCGGCTTCTGCGGGTCGGCGCGATGATCTCGGAGACCGCGTCGCAGACCTCGCGGGCGTAGTCCAGCTCGGTGCCGGTGTAGGACTCGGGGCTGTACTCGTAGCGCCAGTTGGTGTCCGGGTACCGCTTCTCGACCTCCAGGCACAGCGTCGCGGCGTCGGTGGCGATCTTCTTGACCGCGGCCCGATCCGCGCGGAAGACCACGCGGCGCTGCAGGATCGAGGTGGAGTTGTAGAAGTGGACGATCACGTTCGGGGCGCCGGCGCAGGCCTCGAAGGTGCGCTCGATCAGTTCCGCGCGGGACTGGGTCAGCACCTGGATGGTGACGTCGTCGGGAACCGCGCCGTCCTCGATGATCTCGCGGACGAAGTCGAAGTCGGTCTGCGAGGCGGACGGGAAGCCGACCTCGATCTCCTTGTAGCCCATCCGCACCAGCAGGTCGAACATGCGACGCTTGCGGGCGGGGCTCATCGGGTCGATCAGCGCCTGGTTGCCGTCGCGCAGGTCCACGGCACACCAGCCGGGCGCGCGGTCGATGATCTTGTCCGGCCAGGTGCGGTCGGGCAGCTCGACGGGCTCGACCTCCTCGGCGAAGGGCCGGTACCGGAACACCGGCATCGAGGAGTTCTTCTGCTTGTTCCACGCCGGCTGGTCGGCGGGCGCGGGCTTGGACGGCGCGGTGATGTTGCGCGTACCGGAAGTGAAAGCGTCAGCGGGTGACATGGCGATTATCTCCGAGGGTGTGGCTGGATCCCAGGTATGGGGTAGACCGGCATGGCAGATCCCCGCGGCGGGAGCCGGTCCGAATCAGACCCCGTCGCGGCGGCCGAGGAGAAGTGCCCGCTGCATGATGGTCACGAGTTTACAGGGGCGCGATAGGCGCCTGGAAGTCGGGGAGGCGGGGGCCACAGTCCGAGTGTGTCACTCCCTCGGCTCGGCCGGGGCGACATCGGGCGGGATCGGGGCGACATCGACGGAGACCATGATGGTCGATTCGCGGGCGTCGGTATAGATGATGCCGCGCAGCGGGGGGACGTCGGCGTAATCGCGACCCCAGGCGACGGTGACGTAGCGGTCGTCGGCGAACTGGTCGTTGGTGGGGTCGAAGCCGATCCACCGGCCCGCGCCGCCGGGCAGCCAGACATCGGCCCAGGCGTGGGTGGCGTCGGCGCCGACCATGCGTTCCTTGCCGGGGGGCGGGTCGGTGGCGAGGTAGCCGGAGACGTAGCGGGCGGCCAGGCCCTGTGAGCGCAGGCAGGCGATGCCGAGGCGGGCGAAGTCCTGACAGACGCCGCGGCGTTCGGCGAACACGTCGGCGACGCTGGTGCTGACGGTGGTGGAGCCGGATTCGTAGGCGAAGTCGGTGTGGATGCGGGTGGTGAGTTCCCGCACGGCGTCCAGCAGGGGGCGGCCGGGCGGGAAGGAATCGGCGGCATAGGCCGCGACTTCGGGGGTGATCTCGGGCGGGGTGAGGTCGAGGGTGAATTCCACGGCGAGCGGGCCGTTTCCGGCGCTCGGGCGGGCCTGTTCCCAGGCGGGCTGCGCGGCGGGCGGGCCGGGCGGGGTGACCTCGACGAGGGATTCGCCGGTGACCTCGAGGCGGCGGTGCCCGGCGGTGACGTGGAAGTAGAGGGTGGTGTTGCCGTACACATCGGTGCCGACCGACCGGTCCGATGGCATCGGGTCGACGCGGGTGTCATGGGCGAGCAGCCGCTGGCCCGGGAACTCGCGCGGAGTCAGATAGGCGCGCCCGTAGGAACTGCTGACCACGTCCGAGTATTCGTAGACGGTGCGATGCAGCACCCGGTAGCGGCGCATCACCCCACCACCCGGGTGGAGCCCCACAGCGGCTGGATCTCCAGCGGCACCGACAGCCGGGTCGCCTCGAAGGATTCGGAGAGCTTGCGCAGGCGCAGGTGGACGCCGTCGAGCAGGTCGGCCAGTTCGGCGCGACGGCCGTCGGCGGCCACCGTTTCCAGGTCGGCCGGGTCGACGCGGCGCAGCATGCGCTGGGCGTCGGCCAGGAGTCGTTGCGGGCGCGCGGATCCGGAGACGCCGGGCAGCGCCTGGAAGTCGTCGTCGAGGCGTTGCAGCTGGTAGGCCAGCGACCGCGGATTGTGCTCGTCGAACAGCAGCAGGCCCGCCACGGCGGCGATCCGCACCGAATCCCGGTGGCGGCGGCGGTAACTCACCGCGGAGACGGTGGCCTGCAGCACCGCGTCGGTGATCACCCGGCTGGCCTCGGGCGGGTGCGTGCCGGTGAGCGCGGCGGTGAGCAGCGCCGCCAGCGCGAGGGCGCGTTCCAGCCGGCGGCCGATGTCCATGACGTGCCAGCCGGTGTCGCGGACCGTCGATTCCGCGTCGATCCCGGTCAGCGCCAGCAGCGCGGACAGGGCGCGGGAATGGACGGTGGACAGGGCCGCGCCCCGATCGCCCAGCGCGTCACGGTATTCCGACAGGGCGCGGTCGAGGGAGCCGAGCACCATCCAGGTGTCGGGCGAGAGTTGATCGCGGACGGCGCGGGCGGCTTTGGCGTAGTGCTCCAGGGAGAACGCGACGGAACCGGCGAACTCGCGGTCGACGGTCAGCGAGACGAGGTAGTCGTGGTCGCGGCGGGACGCGCCCGGCAGCGCGATCGGGACGGTCGGTTCGTCGGAGTATTCGCGCTGCCGCGGATTGCGTGGCTGTTCCGCCGATTCTTCCGGTACCGCTATGGGTTTCGGCGCGGGTGCCCGGCGCGGGGCGGGCGGAGCGGTGCCGGTCATGCGACCCAGCGCGGCCATGAGAATGGGCATGGCCTCCGCGCCCTCCATCCACGGCCGGTAGCGGTAGTCCTGGTGGCGGTCGTGGATGGCGGCGAGCAGCCGCACGGTGGCCTCGGCGCGCTCGCCGTAGCGGCCCAGCCAGAACAGGTCGTTGAGCACACGCGGCGAGCTGACCACGTCGACCGGCGCGACGGCCGCCGCCAGGCGCTCGCGTTCCTCCGGCACCTCGACCGCGGGCACGGCGGGCACCTCGGCGGGGGTAGCGCGCACCCAGACGTCCTTGGCGGCAGCCTCCCCCACCATGCCGTCCGGTCCGCCACGCTGATGCAGTTGCCCCAATCCGCCTTGCATGACGCGGTATCCGACGCGCCCGGCCAGCGAGAACAACCGGACGGCGACGGGTGCGGCGGCGAGTCCGCCGGCGCCGTCCACCGCCGGGGCGACCGAGAACCGGGCGGGTTCCTGCCCCACCCATTTCCAGCCCTCGGCCTCGATCCGGGCCCGCCAGTGCGCGCGCTGGGCGGCGGTGAGCACGGGGCCGAAGATCGCGGCGCCGTCGATGGTCGAGCGCAATACCAGCCGGTGCAGGTTGGCGGTCAGGTGTGAGCGTTCGGAATCATCTCCACCCCAATAGGATTCGACTCCTGGCAACGCCAATTCCTCGTCCAGCAGCCGGCGCGCCAAACGCGGCAGGAACGCGGCCAGGCCAGGACTCTCCAGAAGCCCGCTGCCGAGCGTGTTGACGACGGTGACCGCGCCGCGGCGCAGCACCTCAACCAGGCCAACCACGCCCAGCCGCGAATCCGGCCGCAAATCCAGGGGATCGGAGAATTCGGCGTCCACCCGGCGCAGCACCACGTCGACCCGCTTCAGGGTGCCCAGCGAACGCATCCACAACCGGCCGTCACGCACCACCAGGTCGGCGGACTCGACCAGCGGGAAGCCCAGCACCGACGCCAGATACGCCTGATCGAAAGCGGTTTCGGAGTGCACGCCGGGGCTCAGCACCACGACCACGGGGTCCTCGTCGGCGGCCCGGGGCGCGGCCTCGATGAGCATCAGCCGCATGGCCCGCACGAACGGGGTGAGCGGCCGCGGACTGGCCAGTTCGAACGCCTCGGGGATGGCGGCGGAAACGACGCGGCGGTCGGCCAGCGCGTAGCCCGCGCCGGACGGGGCCTGCGCCCAGTCGGCGAGCACCCGGAAGCCGCCATCGTCCCAGCGGCTGACATCGCAGGCGTGCAGGAACAGCTGATGCCGACCAGGCAGCGAAATACCGTGTGCGGCACGCACATAACCCTGGTTGGCGAAGACGAGCTGCGGCGGCAGCAGTCCTTCGGTGAGGGTGCGGCGCGGACCGTAGATGTCGGCGAGGACCGCGTCGAGCAGCCGGGAGCGTTGCACCACACCGGATTCCAGCGTGGCCCACTCGGTGTCGGAGAGCAGCAGCGGAATGGGGTCCAGCCGCCACGGCGAGGGCGTGGCAGGCGCGTCGGAGGGGGTGAGTTCGGTGTAGGTGATGCCGTCGTCCTCGATGAGCCGCCGCACCCGGGTGTCGATGCGCCGCAGTCCTTCCCGGCCCTGGTCGAGGACGTCGGCGGAGAGGTCGGCCCACATGCCGCGTAACCGGCCGTCCCGGTCGGCGAGCTCGTCGTAGAAGCCGCCGGTGGTCAGCCCGCAGGCGTTGCGTGAGCCGGTGGCGGCCGCGGCGGCGCGGTAGTTCGCGAATTCCTCGAGCACCTCGCGGCGCGCGGACAGGGCGGCCCACCGATCCGGTTCTCCCGGCGTGGCGTCTCCGGGCGGCACCGCGTCGAGCACTGTCACCGCAACCACTTCCCCGGTATGCCTAGGAATCGCGGACGATGCCCCACACCGTCCGCGCCCGGCGCAGATCGAGTATTCCGGGCGCGCCCACGTCCGTTGCCTGCATAGCCATTTTGGCACGCACATCGGCGAGATCGACCGGACCCGGAGTGTGCCCTGCGGATTCGAAGCGCCGATTGCGCCGGGATTGCGCGACCACCGCGTTCACCGGCGGCCCGGCATAGAACATGCCGCCGGGGTGGCTGACGTGATAGGTGCAGCCGCCGCGGGACAGTCCGGTGTCCAGCTCGATCACGTCGAAGACCAGTGGCGCGTCCACGGTGATGGTCGGGTGCAGGGATTCCGGTGGTTGCCAGGCCCGATACCGCACGCCCGCCACCTGGACGTCCGCGCGTCCGGCCGGGATCAGCGGCAGCGGGAAACCATTGCAGGTCACCACGTACCGGTCCCGGTCGGCGCCGGTCACCCGCACCTGCAGCCGCTCCACCGACGAGTCCACATACCGTGCGGTCCCCGATGCCGTGGTCTGTTCACCGAGGGTGTTCCACGGTTCGATCGCCCCGCGCAGTTCCACTTCCATATCCCCGAGTACCACCGTGCCGAAGCGCGGAAAACGAAACTCCGAGAACGGATCGAGCCAACTGGTATCGAATTCGATACCGTGCGCGCGCAGATCGGCCGCCACCTCGGCGATATCGGCCTGCAGGAAGTGCGGCAGCAGATAGCGGCCGTGCAGATTCGCGCCGTGCCGGATGAGCGGCGCGGTGTAGGGATGCTCCCAGAACCGCAGCACCAGCGCCCGCACCAGCAGCGACTGCACCATGGCCATCCGGAAATGCGGCGGCATCTCGAAGCCGCGCAATTCCACCAGCCCGAGCCGGCCGCGCGCGGAGTCGGGACTGTAGAGCTTGTCCACGCAGAACTCGGCGCGATGGGTATTGCCGGTGAGATCGGTGAGCAGATGCCGCAGCGCCCGGTCGACCGCCCATGGCGGCGCGGTGGCGTCCTCGGAATCGTCGGCGGCGGATCGGCTCAGTCGGGCGATCTCCGCGAACGCGATCTCCAGCTCGTAGAGGGTGTCCTCCCGACCCTCGTCGACCCGGGGCGCCTGCGAGGTCGGCCCGATGAACCTGCCCGAGAACAGATACGACAGCGCCGGGTGCCGCTGCCAGTAGGTGAGCATCGAGACCAGTAGGTCCGGTCTGCGCAGCATTGGCGACCGAGCGGGCGTCCGACCGCCCAGCGTGATGTGATTGCCGCCGCCGGTCCCCCGGTCGGTGCCGTCCACGTCGAAGGACTCGGTGCTCAACCGCGCCAGCCGCGCCTGCTCGTAGAGCGTCTCCAGCAGCCGCGACTGCTCACCGAAACCGGTGGTGGGCTGGATGTTCACCTCCAGCACGCCCGGGTCCGGGGCCACCGACAGCGTGTGCAACCGGCCGTCCACCGGGGGCGCGTACCCTTCCAGCACGACCGGCTGCCCGACCGCGACCACCGCGTCCTCCACCCGCCGCACCAGATCGCAGAACGCACCGAATTCCGTGATGGGCGGCAGGAATACGAACAGGCGGCCGTCCCGGATCTCGGCGACCAGCGCGGTGATCGGCGCGCGCTCCGCGGACTCCACCACCGCGGGCGGCTCGCTCGGCGCCAAGGGCGGACGCGGCGCGAACGGGTCGGCCTCGGGCCGCGGCGGCGGTGCGTTCCAGGTGACCGACCCCAGCGGAAGTCGCAGACCGGCGGGGAGAATCACCCTCCGTCAACATGATTCGGCCCCGGCGCAGCTTCCAGTCCGCGCTCGCCCACCCGGCCTCGTCCTCGCGGCGATACAGGGACAGCACGTAGGCGACCGGCTCGCCGACGGTGGTGTCGAGGCGTTCCAGCAGTTCCCGCCGGGCCGCGGCGGAATCCGATCCGGTTGCCAGATCCTCCCCTGCTGCTACCGGTTCCCCTTCCGGCACAGCGGCTTTCGCAGCCATGCGCAGCAGCGGGTCCTCATACACCGGGCGCACCTGGCTGTCCGGCAGACCCAAACCCCTCGCGATGTGGGCGATCACCTCCCCCGCGACGCCCGAAGACGCGGGAGTCGGCGGTTCGGTGGAGGTCAGCCAGGGCGAGGCGAGCAGCTCGGGGTGGCGCCAGAGGGGTTCGCCGTCGTCACGCCAGGTGAGGGCGATTTCCCAGCGCGGCAGGGGTTCTCCGGGATACCACTTGCCCTGGCGGTACTGGGTCAGGCCGGTGGGGGCGTAGATGCGGCGGAGGCGGTCGGCGAGGTCGGCGGCGCGTTCGCGTTTGGCGGGGCCGTCGGCCTCGGTGGTCCATTCGGGGCCGGTCTGGTCGTCGAGGGAGACGAAGGTGGGTTCGCCGCCGATGGTGAGGTCGATGCCGGCGGCCTCGGTGCGGGCGTCCACCGCGGCGCCCGCCGCGCGGATCCGCTGCCATTGAGAATCGGTGTAGGGCAGGGTGACTCGGGGATCCTCGTGGATACGGCGGACGGTGTTGGAGAAGTCGAGGCTGGCGTTGACCGGGTCGGTGGCCCCGGTGATGGGGGCCGAGGACACCGGGTGCGGGGTGGCGGCCAGAGGGATGTGGCCTTCGCCCGCGAACAGGCCCGAGGTGGGGTCCAAGCCGACCCAGCCCGCGCCGGGCAGGAACACCTCGGTCCAGGCGTGCAGGTCGGTGAAGTCGGCGGGCGGGCCCGACGGTCCGTCCAGCGAGGGGACGTCCTGGGCCAATTGGATGAGATAGCCGGAGACGAAGCGGGCGGCCAGGCCGAATTCGCGCAGGATGGACACCAGCAGCCACGCCGAGTCCCGGCACGAGCCCAGGCCCGCGCGCAGGGTGTGCGCGGGTGTTTGGACGCCGGGCTCCAAGCGGATGGTGTACGCGACGTCCTCGCGCAGCGCCTGATTCACGGCGATCAGGAATTCGATGGTGCGCGGCCGGTCGCGCGGGGTGTGGCGGCGCACCCAGTCCCGCACGAGACCGCTTGGCCCGGAACCGGATTCGCCCTCGTCCACCGGCCGCAGGTAGGCCTCCAGGTCGGCGGCCAGCTGCGGTGCATAGCCGAACGGGAAATGCTCGGATTGTTCCTCGACGAAGAAGTCGAACGGATTGATGGCGTCCATGTCCGCGATCAGCCCGATCGTGATGGACAGTTCCGGCGTGGGCTCGTGGAAGATCAAGCGCGCCAGGAAATTCCCGAACGCGTCCTGTTGCCAGTTCACCCAGTGGTTCCCCGGCGTCACCCGCATCGAGTAGGCCTCGATGGTGGTGCGGGTGTGCGGAGCGGGGCGCAGCCGGACCACGTGCGGATGGACGCGCACGGGGTGGTCGAAGGAATAGGTGGTGCGGTGTTCGAGGGAAACCTTGATCCCCATCCGTCCAGTTGACCACGGCGAGCCCCCGGCACGCGGGAGTTTTTCCGACAGTTCGGGCGACACGCGGTGTCCTGCAGCTCCACAGCCTCCCGCGATTGTCGGTCGCGGGTGCTATCACCGTAGGGACGGCTGAAGGAGGTTGCTGTGCGTCCTGCGAGTTGCGCTTCGTGTGAATCGGCCCTCGACCACTGTCACGGGACCTTGATCGTGCACGCCGCCGGTCCGGTGGAATGCACCGAATCCGAGTGCTTCGACACCGACCGGGCGCGGCATCTGTTCATGGCCGACTGCTTCGACGCGGCCGGCGGCTGCGCCTGCGCCGCGGAGACCGGGCGGCGGACCCGCGCGGGCTAGCCACTAGCCTGGCCCGGTGAGCTACGACCTCGTTCTGCTGCCCTCCGGTGTCGCGTCGTCCCCCGAAGCGGTGGACGACTACCTGACCGGGCAGGACGGCAAACCGGCCGGTGACACCGTCACCGCGATCGCGGCCGAGCTGGACGAGCGCAATGCCGCGCTGCCGGAGGCGGACAGCTTCCTGGGCGCGCCGGCCGCCGACGGCGTGCTGGGTGACGCGCTGTTCGTGTCCACCCCGTACGACGCCATCGGCCACACCCGCTCGTTGCTGTTCGAGCTGGGCACCCCGCACGGCTACGCGGTGTGGGATCCGCAGCTGGCCTGGCTGGCCGATCCGGCCGGTTCGGTGCCGGCCGCCGTCACCCACGGCGGGGCCGGTGAATTTCCTTACCTGACAAAACAACTGGTTGACCTGTGGATTCCGGAGCTGGGACAGCCCGGTCCGTATCTGATCGCGGAAACCGCCGATCAGCACTACATCCAGACCTATCGGCACCCGGACGGGCATTTCGACCTGGAATACCGGGAAGGCTCCGCCGACAAGCATTTCGCCGCCACCGCGAACGACCCGCGAATTGTCGCCGATCTCATCTGGAGCTGGGCAAACGGAGATCGTTCGGGATTCGACGCGCTGGATTGGCAACGCCTCACGTTCTGACCGGAAATAACGGGAAGATTTCAATTTCCGGATCCGACCCCCGGCAATGAACGACGCGCGCGCGTTGGAAAGCTAGCATTCCGCTAATTGCATGCGGTGTTTCCAGCTGGTTCGCATTAATCACCGAGGCGAGGAGCGCGAAAGATGAAGCTACGCCCGTCCCTGAAGACCGGGACTCTACGCAAGGGCCTGGCAGTGGTGGCGGGGCTCGCCGCCACCTTCGCTATCGCCGTGGTTTTACACGCCAGCGGGGCCGGCGCCGATATCCCGAGGAACGTTCAGCACATTCCGTGCCCGCAGCCGGCGGCGCTGCCCGCGCCGCCGACGTGGACCTGACCGACTCCCGGTAACTCTCCGGGGTCACCCCGGAACCCCCCGGCCCGCCTTAAAGCGCGCGACGGCCGGAAAGGGCACGGCCCAGGGTCAATTCGTCGGCGAATTCGAGATCGCCGCCCATGGGCAGACCCGAGGCCAGGCGAGTGACGCTCAGGCCCGGGAAATCCCGCAGCATGCGGACCAGATAGGTGGCGGTCGCCTCACCCTCGGTATTCGGGTCGGTGGCGATGATGACCTCCGAGACGTCCACGCCGTCATCCTGATTTCCGATGCGGGTCAGCAATTCCCGAATCCGCAACTGGTCGGGACCGATGCCCGACAGCGGATCGAGCGCGCCACCCAGCACGTGATAGCGGCCGCGGAATTCGCGGGTGCGCTCGATGGCCTGCACATCCTTGGGCTCCTCGACCACGCAGATCATGGTGCGATCGCGACGCGGATCGGCGCAGATACGACACAGTTCACCGTCGGAGACGGTGCCGCAGACGGCGCAGAACCGCACGCCGTCGCGCACCTTCTGCAGGGCGGATTGCAGCCGGTCGATCTCCGGCGGCTCCACCGACAGCAGATGGAACGCGATGCGCTGCGCGCTCTTCGGGCCGACGCCGGGCAGCTTGCCCAGTTCGTCGATGAGATCCTGTACCGGACCCTCGTACACCTACCCAGCCCCGTTCAGAGTCCGGGCAGCGCGCCGCCGCCGAACCCGCCGGCGAGCGGGCCCAGCCGCTCCGCGGCGAGGTTCTGCGCGGTGTCCATGGCGTCGTTGAGCGCGCCGATGATCAGGTCCTGCAGGGTCTCGACGTCCTCGGGGTCGACCACCTTCGGGTCGATGGTCAGCGAGAGCACCTCGCCGGTCGCGCGAATCTTGGCGCGCACCAGGCCACCGCCGGCCTCGCCCTCGACCTCCGATTCCGCGATCTCCTGCTGCGCGGCCATGACGGCCTGCTGCATCTGCTGGGCCTGGGCCATCAACTGCTGGAAATCGAATCCTTCACCGGGCTGCACGGCGCGTCCTTCCTGGGGGATGGTGATCGGACACCAGCGTAGTCGGCGACTCGCGCGGCGTTCCTTGACTCTCCCCTCGCTGGAGGGTGTTCGCTGAAGGCATGACGGCAACGGTTCCGATCGGCGAGTTCTCGCGACTCACCTACCTGACCATCAAAACGCTGCGGTACTACCACGAGATCGAGCTGCTGGAGCCGGTCGCGATCGACCCGGGCTCGGGCTACCGCTTCTATTCGACCGCCCAGGTGGACCAGGCGCACCTGATCAAGCGGCTGCGCGAGCTGAACATGCCGCTGCCGGAGATCAAGGCGGTGGTGGCCGCACCGGATCAGGCGGCCCGAGACGCGGCGATTCGCGCGCATCTCGAACGCATGGAGGCCGAACTGGTCCGCACCCGCGACGTGGTGGCCTCACTGCAGGCGCTGCTGCTGCCGTCGACCGGGATCAGCGTCGAATACCGTTCCATCGCAAGCTATCCGGTGTTGTCCATGCGATCCGAAGTCGCGCGCGAGGACTGCGACGTGTGGTGCGACCACAGCTTCGGGACGCTCTACGGAACGCTCGCCGCGGCCGACCTGGCACCCGCCGGACCGGCCGGCGCGACCTACGCGGCCGAGTTCTTCGAGTACGACCGGGGCGAGGTGGTCACCTTCGTGCCCATCGAGCCGCGGCATCGGGACCGTTTCGACCCGGCGACCGTGCTGGATCTACCCGCCCGCCGGTTCGCCATCGCCCTGCACGCGGGGCCCTTCACCGAATTCGACCGCACCTACGGCGCCCTGGGCAGCCATGTGGCCGAACACGACACCGCGCTCGCCGAACCCGTGCGCGAGCTCTACCTGGTCGGGCCCGGCGATGCCGAGCCCGCCGACTACCGCACCGAAGTCTGCTGGCCGATCGGCCGGCTCTGAAAAGGAGAGAACCATGGCACTGTCCCTCGCCAACATCACCATCGACTGCGACAACGCGGCCGAGCTGGCAGGTTTCTACGCGCAGCTGTTCGATCGCCCGGTGGACGAGGGCGCGACCGAGTACTTCGCGACCATCGACAGCGCGGCCGCGGGCCCGACCTTCATGTTCATCCAGGTACCCGACAAGAACCCGGGCAAGAACGTGGTGCACCTGGACCTGAATTCGCCGGACCAGCAGGCGGAAATCGCGAAGGCGGTCGCCCTCGGGGCCAAGCATCTGGCCGACTTCGACGAGTACGGCACCAAGTGGGCGACGCTCGCGGACCCCGAGGGCAACCTCTTCGACATAGCCCAGAGCTAGGCGAGTTCCTTCTTCAGGTTTTCCAGCACCTCGGCCTGGATCTTCTTCAGGCCGAGGGGCGCGAAGATGCCCTCGAAGATGCCGCCGATGCCGCCCGCGCCCTTCCAGGTGGTGCGCACGGTGACCAGCGAGCCGGAGCCCGAGGGCGTCACGGTCCACGCGGTGACCATGGAGGAGTTCGAATCCCGTTCCGTCACCATGGAATCGGAGACCGAGATGGCCGCGCGCACATTACGGGACCGCTTCTCGGTGGCCTGCAGCGTCCACTCCGCGACGGTGCCCGCACCCTGACCGCCCTCGACCACCTTGTAGTCGCGGTAGTGCGAGGAGAGGATCTTCGGCCGGACCGTTTCGTAGTCGGCGATCGCGTCGAGGGTGCGCTTCGGATCCGCCGCGACGACGATCGAACTGGAGGCGCTGACCTGTCCCACCATGTGCTCCTTAGTGATTGCGGGCCGACCGGCACTCTGCCCTGTTACCGCTGGGTCATGTTACGCCGCATCGGGGAAGGACCGGATGCTCCGGGGGCATCGCTTTCCACCGTCTCGGCGTCCCCGCGGCACCTATCCTGGGTGCATCTCTCGGGGGAGGACCGCGCCCATGACACGCTTCGTGACCTGGCTCCGGCTCAATATCGACGCCGTGGTCGCCATCGTCATCGCGATCACGGCGGTGATCGTCGAGTTCATCGACAAGAACACCAAACTCGATCCGGTGAGCAATGCCATCCTGCTGGTGCTGAGCCTGCTGGCGGTGACGCTGCTGCGGGACCGGAACCGGATCGCCCGGCTGGTCCGGGAGACCGCCGCGGTGCGGCTGCTCTACGGGGCGGAGGTCGATCAGGCCCACGCCCTGGCCCGCCGTGACACCGCCAACTGGATCTACAAGGGTGGCACCGGAACGTATCTGCGGGCGGCCACGCTGCCGTTCTTCCTGGCCCGGGTCCGCGCCGAGCAGCAGCTGCTGAACCTGCGGGTCGAGATCCTGGACCCGGGCGATGAACAGTTGTGCGAGGCCGAAGCGCAGCATCGCAATTCACTGCAACCGAGCGGTGACGCGAACGGCCGGCCCTGGACCACCGACCGGATCCGCAAGCAGTCCTACGCCACCGTGCTGGCCTGCTCCTGGTATCGGGCCCAGTCCGAGCTGCTGACCATCGAACTGGCATTGTCCGCGGTGGTATCGACCTACCGGTGGGACATGTCCGACAGCGTCGTCATCATGAATCAGCGCGGCTCGAATACTCCGGCACTGCTCTTCGAACGCGGGAAGACCCAGTATTCGGACCTCACCCGCGAATTGGCGTTGAGCTACAAGCAGGCCCGCCATATCCCGCTGGGCCGCGACAGCGAACTGCGCCCGCCCGCCGAGCCGACCATCGTGCAGGTGCGCCGACTCCTGGAACGGCTGGCCCTGCCGCTGCCCGCCGTGTACACCGACGACGACGTGGCGGAGATCGTGGAATACGCACTGCGCCCGGCGAATACGTTCTAGCCGGTGAGCAGCAGGCCCGCGGTGGCGGCGGCGGTCGCGGCCACCGCCAGCACCAGCCCGGTGAGCACGAACCGGCGCATCGGGACGCGCACCTGGTGGGTGCGGCAGAACTCCAGGCACAGAAGGGTCGCCAGCGACGCCCACGGCGTCACCACGGGACCCACATTGGTGCCGATCAGCAAGGCCAGCAACTGATTCCGGCCACCGTGCGCGACCGCCTCGCCTGCGGTGTAGGCGGGCAGATTGTTCACGATATTGGACAGCGCCGCGCCCGCCCCGGCGGCCCGGAACACGCCCGGCCCGCTGGTGTCCTGCCCGATCAGGGTGTCCATCAGCGTCGAGAGGCCGTACCGCGACAGCGTCGGCACCACCAGGAACAGCCCGGACACGAAAACCAGTAACTGCCACGGGAACAGCGCGGGCCGCAGCGCCGACCGGTCACAGACGGCGAACGCCAGTACCGCGATGGCCGCCGCCACGGTGGCCGCGATCCCGATCCGATCCCCCACGAACGGAATGGCCAGCACGAACAGCACGCACGCGCCGCCCGACGCGTACAACAGCACCCGCTCCCGGGCGTCCGCCGGGCGGATCGGCTCCGGCACCACATACCGCTCGGCGCCACGCTGCGACCGCCGCCAGTACCAACACCACAGGCACACCATGGTCACCGCGATCGACAACAGTTGCGGCAGCCACATCCGGGCCGCGAACCCGGTGGCGTCCAATGCCACCCGGTCCGCCGCCAGCAGATTGGTCAGATTCGAGACCGGCAGCAACAGGCTCGCGGTGTTCGCCAGCCACAGGGTGGTCATGGCCAAGGGCAGTGGCGGAATCCTCGCGGGCACCGCCAGCGCGATCATCACCGGCGTCAGCAGCACCGCCGTGGTGTCCAGGTTCAGCACGGTCGTCGTCACCGACGCGAACAACACGCACAGCAGGAACAGTCCGGCGTAGTTCCCGCCCGCGATGATCGCCAGCCGATGCGCGATCACGTCGAACACCTTGGCGCGGCGCGCCAGATTCGCCAGCACGATCACACTGCCCAGGAACAACAGCAGCGGCGCGATCCGCCGCATGTTGTCCGCCGCCTCCGCCCGCGGCAGCAGTCCGGTTGCCACGCACAGCAACCCGAGCACGAGCAGCCCGATCCGGACGGTGTCCAGGACGCTGGGCCGCCGGCGGCCGGCCGAGTCTCCCCGGGCGGGCCGCGAACCGGAGTCCTGCTTGTCGGGCATTCAGTCATGATCGCAGGCTCCGCACGCAAGCAGGATCTGAGAATTGTTAAAGAGGTCAATTCGATTGCCCTCGCGAGGTTTTGGCGGGTTGGATACTGGACGGTGTGACACGCTGGGGCGGGCGACTTCTGTTCACGAGCTATTCGGCAGCCGACGAGAGATGGGCCATCTGGCTGGGGTGGCAGCTGGAACACGCCGAGGCACGGTACCGGACCATGGTGTCCTCGTGGGACTTCGATCCGGCCGCGAACTACGGGGAGTTCGTGCAGCGGGGCGTGCGGGAAGCCGATCTCGTGCTGGCGGTGCTGACCCGCGACTACGTGTCCTCGCGGCACGCGAACCGGGAGTGGCAGGCCGCGCTGGACGCGGATCCGGGGAAGCTGCTGGCGATCCGGGTCAGTGACTGTTCCCTGGAGTGGCTGCCGGCCGGAGTCGCCTGCCTGGATCTGCTCGGGATGCGCGACGAGGGCGAGATGCGCCGCGAGGTGCTGGATCGGGTCGAGCGGATGCTGTCGGAGCGGTGGGCGCCGCGGCGGCGACCGGATCCGCGGCCGGACGATCTGTGGTCTCCGGCACCGGAACCCGTGCGTCCCGGCCGTCGGCCGCTGTCGCCGCCGGCGTTTCCCGGGAACAGGGCGGCGGCCAGAACCCATGCCGGGCTGTCGATCCTGCACCTCGGCGGCCCGCGTTTCGGCCGCGCCCTGGCCGGGTCGGACATCCCGGCCGATCCCGAGGGCCTGCAATCGCACGTCTGGGGCGCGGTCACCGAACTTGTCGATCGGCAGGCCCCGCCACCGGATCTGATCGTGGTCAGCGGCGACCTCACCGAATCGGCGCATCCGACCGAATTCCGCAAGGCCACGGCGTTTCTCACCGGTCTGCGGGTCCTGCTCAAGCTGGAACCCGACCGGTTGGTGGTGGTCCCCGGCAATCACGACATCTCGAAACTCGCCTGCCGCGCCCACTTTCTGGACTGCGAGGCCAACGACCGCCTGCCCCGCGCACCGTACTTCGCGAAACTGCGCCTGTTCGAGCAGATGTTCACCACCCTCTACCGCGGCCTCGACCACCTGGTCTTCGACGTCGGCCAGCCCTGGACGCTGTTCCCGATCCCCGAATTGCGCCTGGTGGTGGCCGGTTTGAACTCGACCATGGCCGCCACTCACCGTCCCGAGGACGACTACGGCGCCATCGGCGACGAACAGAAGGACTGGTTCGCCGAGCACCTGCGCGCGCAGGAGGCGCAAGGCTGGTTCCGCTTGGGCGTGCTGCGCCACGACCCCGCTCCCGGCCCGAACACCTCCCCCTACGACGCCGGCGTCCTGCGCGACGCCGAACGCACCTTCCGCCGCCTGGGTCCGCGCCTGAACCTGCTGCTGCGCGGTCCCGGACGGGCGGGCCGCTCGCTCGCACACCCCGGCGGCACTCTGCCCGTGCTGTCCGCGCCCGCACCGGGCCAGGCCGAACTGATCCACATCACCGCCACGGGCCTCACCCGATACCGCTACGACGAACCCGCCGACGCTCCGGTCCCGCAAGTCATCGCCTGGTCGAATGCGGTGGTGGCGCTGGAGAGCCGGGCGGACCGGCCGGAACTGCCCGCCACGCCGCCCGAACCCCGCCGCCCCGAACTCCGCGCGAGCGAGACCGCCCGCCCCCACGACATGCTGCTGGAGCAGGTCGCCGAGGTGTGCGAGGTCCGGTACCCGGGCGCGCGTATCCGCCGGATCGCCGCCGATCCGCACTATCTGCTGGTCACCGTGAATTCCGAGCCGGTCATAGAACAGCTGATCATCGGCGCGCACGTGGGCGAGGTGACCGGTCAGGTTCTCGACGAATTCCTCGGCCCCGAACCGCGACCCGGCTCCCAGCTCATCTACCTGGGACCCGCCCCGAGCCGGGAACTCGCCGACCGGGCGGCCGCCGAGGGCGTGCGGATCCGCAGCTTCACCGACTTCCAGGGCATGGTCGAACTCGGCGACTACCTGCGCAAACAGTCCACCCGCTTGCGTGCGGACCCCGCCTATCCGCCGGAACTGTATGTGCCGCAACGCTTCCGCATGCTCGCGCCGCGCGGCCGCGAGGTGCAGCACGACCTGGTCGCCGAACTCATGAACCTGGTGACCGCCGGGGACGGCCGATTCGTGCTGCTGCTCGGCGATTTCGGGCTCGGCAAGACCTTCGCGCTGCGCGAGCTGACCCGCCGTATCGCCGAGACCACCACCGGACTCGTCCCCATTCTCATCGAACTGCGGGAACTGGACCGCACCAGCTCCCTGGACACCCTGCTGGCCGCGCACCTGGCCGACAACGGCGAATCCCGCATCGACCTGCGCGCCCTGCGCTACATGCTGGAGCAGGGCCGGGTGGTGCTGCTGTTCGACGGCTTCGACGAACTGCTGACCCGCCTCAACTACGACAGCGCCGCCGAGCACATGGCCACCCTGCTGCAGGCCGCGGTGGGCCGGGCCAAGGTCGTGGTGGCCGGGCGCACACAGCATTTCAAGTCCTACGACCAGATCGCGACCGCGCTCGAGACCCGGCAGGACCCGCATCCGGATCGCTACATCCTGAACGTGGAGAGCTTCACCGACGAACAGGTGCACGCCTTCCTGATCAATCGCTACGGCCCGTCCGGGCCCTCGCCCGACGCCCGAATGCGGCTGCTGCGCGGCATTCCCGGGCTGCTCGAACTCGCCTGCAACCCGCGGATGCTGAGCTTCATCGCCGACCTGCCCGAACAGCGGCTGCGCACGGCGGCCGGAGCCCGCCGCATCATCGGACCGACCCGGCTCTACGAGGAGATCCTGACCAGCTGGCTGGCCTACGAGATCGAACACTCGCCCGAGCGCGCCAGCTCCCAGCCCACCCTCGGCATCGACGAACTGTGGCTCGCGGTCACGTATTTCGCACTGCGTGTATGGGAGAACGGGCGGCCCTACCTGGACCTGACCGAATTGACCGAGGTCGCACAGGCCGCCGTGCAGGAGATCGACGCCGGCCCGCTCAATGTGGCGCAGTTCGTGCACGCCCTCGGCTCCCGCAGCCTGATCGTGCGCACCGACGACAACCGGTTCGGCTTCATCCACTCCTCGGTGCGGGACTGGCTGGTGGCCAAGGCGATCGCCACCCAGCTGCGCGGCCAGGTCACCGATCCCGCACCGCTGGCGCAGGCGCAACTCGAACCCCTGGCCGTCGAATTCCTCTGCGATCTGGCCGCAGTCGAACTGCTCCAGGCCTGGGTGGAGCGCATCGGGAACACACCCGACGAGCACGAGATCACCCGGACCAATGCCGCGCGATCGCGGCCCGGCTGCGCATCACCCCGGACAAGGACCTGCGCGGACTGGACCTGTCCCGCGAGGACCTGTCCTTCCGCAACCTGCAACAACTCGATTTCACCGGCGCGAACATGACCGGGGCCCGGCTCACCGGTGCGGTGCTGGACCAGGCGGTCCTGCGCGGCGTGCGCCTGGTGGGCGCGCAACTCGACCAGGCGTCCCTGGTCGGCACCGACCTCCGCGGAGCGGATATGACCGAAGTCCAACTGACCAGCGCCAACCTCCAGAACGCCGACCTCCGCGGCGCCCGCCTGCATCGAGCCCATCTGGATCAGGCCTCCCTGGTGCGCGCCGATCTGGGCCGCGCCGACCTGACCGGGGCGCGGCTGGCCCGCACCGACCTCACCGGGGCCCGCGGGGAGGGCAGCCGCTGGACCCGGGCCGCGCTGCTCGACGTGGTCGGCAGTCCCGCGGGCACCGACCTGGCCGGTTCCGGCCGGGTGCCGGGCACCCCTCCGCTGACCGAATTCGCCCCGGCCGCCATCGGCGTCAAACACGGCGTGGACACGCAGAGCGGGCGGCTGCCGCGGCCGCTGGCCTACAGTCCCGACGGCGGCACCATCGCCGTGGGCTGCGATTCCGGCAGCGTGGTCATCTACGGCGCGGACACCGGACGCACCCTGCGCACGCTGCACGGACATCGCGACCGCACCTTCGCCCTCGCCTACACCGAGCAGGTGCTGGTCACCGGATCCGCCGACGGCACCGTCCGGCTCTGGGACGCCACCAGCGGCGCGGTCCGGAAAATCCTTTCCGGCCACGAGAATTGGCCATGGCCGCTGGAAACCGACACCGCCGGAACGCTGCTCGCCACCGGCGACGCGGCCGGGACGCTGCGGGTGTGGCTGCTGCCGGACGGCGAGCTACTGCACGAATTCCCGTCACCGGACGGCCGTCCGCAACGCATCTACAGTCTCGCCTTCCACCGCGACCGGGTCGCCGCCGCGTATCACGATGGGGCCGTGCGCATCTGGCAACTGTCGACCGGAGACCGGGTCGGAGAATTCCGGGCGGCGCCGGGACCGGTCCGGCGGGTCTGCTGGGACCCGATGGGCACCCTGGTGGCCGCCGGCGGCGCGGAGGGCACGCTCGGCCTGTGGGATCCGGCCACCGGCGCACGCGTGCACGACCTGTCCGGGCACGAGCACATCGTGTACACCGTCGCCTTCCATCCGACCGAACCCATCCTCGCCAGCGGGGACCTCGCGGGCGGAATCCGGCTGTGGGACACCGGCACCGGCGAGCCGAAGCAGATCCGCACCGAGCACGGCAGCGCGCGCATCCATTGGCTCGGCTTCGATCCCGGCGGCGACCTGCTCGCCACCGGCGACACCGCGGGCGTGGTCTACGTGCGCGACGGCCGCAGCGGCGCCCCGCTGCACCGGCTGACCGGGCACACCGGATCGATCTGGCCGTTCGCGTTCCGGCCCGACGGCACCCAGCTCGCCATCGCCGACGACCAGTTCGCGCTGCGCGTCTGGGATCCCGCCACCGGCGAGCGCCTGCACACCCTCAACGGGCACGGCCGGCACGTGCGCGCGGTGTCCTTCAATGCCGACGGCACGCTGCTCGCGGGCTGCGGCAACGACGGCAGCGTCCGGCTCTGGACGCCGCCACCGGCCGGCTCACCCAGCGCCTGCAGGGCAGCGCGGACGGACTGACCACGGTGGAATCCGGGAGCTTCAGCCCGGCCCGGGCCACCCAGCTGGTCACCGTCGGCAATGCCGGGCGGCTGCGGGCGTTCGATATCGCCGCGGGCGCGGCCGAACGCGAGATCACCGTCGATTCCGCACCCGTGTGGGCCGTCGCGTACGACCCGACGGCCCGTTTCATCGCCACCGCCAACGCACGACGACACCGTCACCCTGTGGACCCGCGAGACCGGCGGTGAGCACGCCGTCTGCGCCGAGCATCGCGGCCGGGTGCGCTCGATCGCCTTCGATGCGGCGGGCGCGACCATGGCCACCGGCTGCGACGACGGGCACGTCCGGCTCTGGGACGTGCGGACCGGGGAACTCCGCGGCACGCTGTCGGATCCGGCGCCGAGCGGGGCGGGCGGGCATCGCGTCTACGGGGTGGTCTTCCACGGCGACCGGGTGGCCGGGATCTCCTGGGACGGCACCGTGCGGATCTGGAGTGCGGCGGGCGGTCCGCCGCTGCACCGGCTGGACCTGCATCGGGGGCGGCTGTGGTGCCTGGCGGTGGACGCTGCGACCGGCATGCTGGCCACAGCGGGCGACGACCTGGTGATCCAGTTGTGGGACATCACCTCGGGCGCGCATCTGCACACGCTGCACGGGCATCGGAACCGGGTGCGTTCCTTGGCCTTCGATCCGGCGGGGCGGCTGCTGGCCAGCGGCGGCAATGACGGCTCGATCATGGTGTGGTCGCTGGCCCAGGCCGGCGCGGCCCCGGAACCGCGCGCCACGCTGCTGGGGTTGCCGGAGGGCTGGGCGGCGTTCACTCCCGACGGCCGTTACAAGACCGAGGGACTGACGGCGGGCCAGTTCTGGCACGTGATCGGTATGTGCCGTTTCGAAGCGGGCGAATTGGACCCGTATCTGCCGCAGATCCGGCAGCTGGAACTCGACGACCCGCTGTAAACGCTTCCGGCACACCGTAAGCCAAATGTTAGCTAAAGTAATAATCATCACCGGAGAGGTGGGAATACCCTGAGTACAAGGCAGGTCACACCTGCCGGCACGCATGCAAACTGTGCGTGAAAACCCGCCCCGCCGGTGCTCACTTGCTGGCCGTACCGGTCGGTGCACGCTAGGTTTCCGAGGGTGGCAGTGAGTCTGTTGGGGAAGGCCGGCCCGCGCACCGGCCGCACACGAATCAGGGTTCGCCGCGCATCAGGCGGGAGTCGATCGCCTCCTGGCCTCCTACCGCGCCATCCCGCCGGATGCCAATGTCCGGCTGGCCAAGAAGACGTCCAATCTCTTCCGGGCGCGCGCCCGCAGCACCGCGCCCGGCCTCGACGTGTCGGGATTGACGCAGGTCATCGCCGTGGACCCGGAGGCCCGCACGGCCGACGTGGCCGGCATGACCACCTACGAGGATCTGGTCGCCACCACGCTGCCCTACGGGCTGGCCCCGCTGGTGGTGCCGCAGCTCAAGACCATCACCCTCGGCGGCGCGGTCACCGGACTCGGTATCGAATCCACCTCCTTCCGCAACGGGCTACCGCACGAATCGGTGCTCGAGATGGACGTGCTCACCGGGGCGGGCGAGATCATCACCGCCACCCGCGACGGCGCGCACGCCGAGCTGTACCGCGGATTCCCCAATTCCTATGGAACGCTCGGGTATTCGACGCGGCTGAAAATCGAGCTGGAAGCCGTGCGGCCTTACGTCGCCCTGCGGCACCTCCGCTTTCACGACCTGCGTGAACTCGAAGCGGCGATGGCGCAGATCATCGCCGACCGCGCCTGGGACGGCGAACCGGTCGACTACCTCGACGGGGTCGTCTTCACCGCCGACGAGAGCTACCTGACCCTGGGCCGCCAGACCGACGAACCCGGCCCGGTCAGCGACTACACTGGCATGGACATCTACTACCGGTCCATCCAGCACGACTCGCCGCGGCCCAGGCAGGACCGGCTCACCATCGCGGACTATCTGTGGCGCTGGGACACCGACTGGTTCTGGTGCTCGCGAGCCTTCGGCGCCCAGAACCCGAAGATCCGGCGCTTCTGGCCGCAGCGCTACCGGCGCTCCAGCTTCTACTGGAAGCTCATCGCACTCGACCACAAGTACGCGATCGGCGACAAGATCGAGGCGCGGCACGGGAATCCACCCCGGGAACGGGTGGTGCAGGACATCGAGGTGCCGCTCGAGCACACCGCCGACTTCGTGGAATGGTTCCTGCGCGAGATCCCCATCGAGCCGATCTGGTTGTGCCCGTTGCGATTGCGCGACACCGACGGGGATCGGCCGTGGCCGCTGTACCCGCTCGAACCTGCTCGCACCTACGTGAACATCGGCTTCTGGTCGGCCGTGCCGACCGCGCCGGGACAGCCCGAGGGCGCGGCCAACCGGGCCATCGAACGCAAAGTGTCCGAACTGGACGGTCACAAATCGCTGTATTCGGACTCCTACTACGGCGAGGATGAATTCGCCGGCCTCTACTACGGCGGCGACGCCTACTCCACCCTCAAGAAGCGCTACGACCCGGATTCTCGTCTACTGGATCTGTATTCGAAGGCGGTGCAACGAAAGTGACCACATACAAGGACCGTTCCGACGTATTCGCGGAGCTCGGAACCAAACTCAGCATTGCCGAGATCTTCGCCACCCTCCTCGAAGGGCCGGTGCCCATCCGTTTGACCTGTTACGACGGAAGCAGCGCCGGACCCCAGGACTCCGAATTCGGGCTGGAGATCCTCACTCCGCGCGGGGTCAACTACATCGCCACCGCGCCCGGTGATCTCGGCATGGCGCGCGCCTACATCTCCGGCGATCTGATCGCCCACGGCGTCGAGCCCGGCGACCCCTACGAGCTGCTGAAAGCCATGGCGAGCATGAAGTTCCGCCGCCCCACCGCGCTGCAGCTGGTCGTGATCGCCCGCTCGCTGGGCTGGGAACTGCTCAAGCCCGTGCCCCCGCCGCCGCAGGAGGCCATGCCCCGCTGGCGGCGCATCGCGCTGGAAGGGCTGCGGCACAGCAAGACCCGCGACGCCGAGGCCATCCACCACCACTACGACGTCTCCAACACGTTCTACGAATACGTGCTGGGCCCGTCCATGACCTACACCTGCGCGGCCTACGAGGACCCGGCCTGGACGCTCGAGCAGGCGCAGGAGAACAAGTACCGGCTGGTCTTCGACAAGCTGAACCTGAAGCCCGGCGACCGGCTGCTCGACATCGGCTGCGGCTGGGGCGGCATGGTGCGCTACGCCGCCAAGCACGGCGTCCACGTCATCGGCGCGACCCTGTCCGCCGAACAGGCCGAATGGGCGCAGGCCAAGATCGCCGAGGAAGGGCTCACCGAATTCGCCGAGGTGCGCCACTCCGACTACCGCGACGTGCGCGAAGGCGAATTCGACGCGGTGTCCTCCATCGGCCTGACCGAACACATCGGTGTGCACAACTACCCCGCCTACTTCGACTACATCAAGTCCAAGCTGAAGGTCGGCGGCCTGTTCCTCAACCACTCCATCACCAGGCCCGACAACACCCGCATCACCAAGGCCGGCGACTTCATCGACCGCTACGTCTTCCCCGACGGCGAACTCGCCGGCTCCGGGCGCATCATCTCCGAGATCCAGAACGTCGGCCTCGAAGTACTGCACGAGGAGAACCTGCGCGAGCACTACGCCCTCACCCTCGCCGAATGGTGCGACAACCTCGTGAAGAACTGGGACGACGCGGTCGCCGAGGTCGGCGAGGGCACCGCCAAGGTGTGGGGCCTGTACATGGCCGGCTGCCAGCTCGGCTTCGAACGCAATGTGGTGCAGCTGCACCAGATCCTGGGCGTGAAACTCGGCGCCGACCAAGCCTGGACGGCGCCGCTGCGCCCCTGGTGGAGGGCATAACTCTCATGGGCTCTCAGGGGTAAACCCCTGAAACCCCGAAGGCGGGCGTGCGGCCGGTGCCGCACGCCCGCTGTCGGTCAGGACGACAGGCCCGGCACCGGGATCCCCAATCGGGCTGTCAGCCAAGGGAAGGTCGAGGTGAAGGCCGAGGCGGCGAACTGCCAGGTGTGGCCGCCGACGGTGGTGTGGACGGTGCAGTCGATGCCGACCTTGCGGCCCTCATCGCACAGCTGCTCGGCCGCACCTTCCTCATTGGTGTCCTGGACGCCGTCCCGGCCGCCCTTGCCGATCTGATCCTCGGTCACCTTGGGCGCGCCGGGGAAGTTCATCTTCTGCTGGCCCGCGGGCTGCTGACCGGGGTGCTGTTGACCGTTGCCCTGCTGCTGGCCATTGCTCTGCTGCTGGCCGTTGCCGCGCTTGGGTGCGGTCAGATCGTCGAAGACCCCGACCATGCCGGTATAGGACCCATGCCGCTGCATGACGGTTATCGGGTCGAATTGTGTCCAGGCGTCGGCGTTTCCGCCGTAGAGGCGCTTGATGGTCTGCTCCTTGGTGCCCGAGGTCGGGCCCAGGTCGCCGGCGATGTCGACGAAGGTGCCGAACAACTCCGGGTGCATCACCGCCAGGTCGACCGCGCAGGTGCCGCCCATGGACCAGCCGACCACCGCCCACTGCGCCGGATCCTTGGCGACGCCGAACTCGGACTCCAGATACCCGGGCACGTCCTTGGTCAGGTGATCGGCCGCATTGCCGCGCGGACCGTTCACGCACTCGGTGTCGTTGTTGAAACTGCCGCCGGAATCGACGAACACCAGCACCGGCGTCACCCCGCCGTTCTTGGCCGCGAACGCGTCCACGGCGGGCATGATCTGGCCGCTGCGCACCCAATCGGCCGGGGTGTTGAATTCGCCGCCGATCATCATGACCGTCGGCAGCGCGGGCGGCTTGTCACCGGCGAACCAGGCGGGCGGCAGGTACACGTACTCCTGCCGATGCCGGAAGTCGCTGCCCGCCTCCGGAATATCGACCTCCACGATCCGGCCGGTCCCCACATCGGTATCGCGCAACTCGGGCAGCTCGTCCGCGTCGACCTGATGCGGCAGCGGATCCGCGTTCAGCGCATCCCACGCCGCCTGCACGGTCGGGTAATAGCCGACCCACTGATTGAGCACCACGCCCGTGTACAGCAACGCCACCGGCACCGCCAGCACCGCCGCGATCCGCTGCCACCAGCCCCCGGTCCGCAACCCCACCACCGCGGCCACCAGTCCAGCGGCCGTCAGCCCGACGCACGCCCACAACAGCACCGGCGCCGGATCCGAGGCCAGCCCCTGATCGGCGGTGAAATCCCAGGCCGCCCAGGCCGCCACCACGCCCGCCACCGCGCACACCGGCATCCACAGCACCCACCAGCGCCGGGTGGCCCGCGCGAACGCGATCACCACCAGCAGCACCGCCACGAACGCCACCACCTGCGGCACCCACCCGTGCAGCAGTGAAACCCCGTGGTGGAAGCCCGGATACCCGGTCCGCGCGGCGGGGGCCTGCGGTGCGGGTGGCGGCCCGAGGGGCGGGGACTGCATCGGCGCATGTGTGGACAACACGACGGCGATTGTGTCCGCCGTTCCTCGAGAAACGCTGTGAATACCCTGCGACCCGTCCTACAGCAGGCGGCCGGACCTACAGCAGCGACTCCAGGAAACGGCGCGGACCCTCCTGCTCGGCCCCGGAACCCAGCGGCATCTCGTGCCGCAGCGTCCGCAGGATGTTCAGCACGCCGGGACCAGCGTCGAGCAGCGGCCGCGACCAGCGCAGCTCCGCGCAGCGGATCACCACCGGCGTGAGAACCGCGATCGACTCGCCCAGCCAGCCCGCCGCGGACAGGCATTCGGACAGCAGCAGCGCCGAATCCAGTTCGGCCCGGGGACGTTGCTGTTCCCGGATGCGGGAGTGCAGGGCACGAGCCCGTTTCACGACGGTGTCGTCGGTGCCCAGCGGGGCCAGATCGTCGGTGGCGCGATCATCACCGCGATAGTGCCGGGCCAGCAGGGCGCGGATGGTGGCGATCTCCTCGGCCTCGGCGGTCAGCACCGCCGCGCCGGTCGCGTGCCGCGGGATGCGCGCCATCGGATCGGTGACCAGGCCCGCGGTGAGTGAGTCGCCGGGCAGGCCCAGGCGCAGCCGCTCGGCCCGGACCTGCGCGGCCAGCCGGGGCAGCTTGCGGTCGGCGGCGATGCGCGCGCCCTCGTCCAGGCGGGCCGCGGCCGTCTCCAGGTCGCCGCGAACGGCTTTCACCCGCGCGCCGCACACGAAAATGGTGACCAGGAAATCCACCGGGCCGACGCGGGCGGTCAATTCGTGGCTCTGATCCAGCAGTCGCTCCGCGCTGTCGAGATCCCCGCGGCGGTAGGCCACCTCACCCAGCAGCGCCGCCGCGACCCGCACCGCGTGCGAACGGGAACCGGCCCGGTCCCGGGCGGTCTGCCAGGCCTGCTCGAAACACTGTGTGGCGGTAGCGATATCGAGCTGCTCGTAGGCGGCGTCGCCCCGGGCGCACAGGCCGAACACCGCACCCAGCGGATCGGCCGAGCGCGCGTGGAACGGCGCGGCCCAGTCCTGCATGGTCCGCGCCCCCTCGAAGTCGAAATCGCAGAGCCGCACGAACGACGCCAGATTCGCGGCCGTGGACACCGTCCAGGCCGGGAGGTCGTCGGACAGCTTCAGGCATTCGGTGATCTTGTCGAGCACACCCTCGGTGCGGTCCCGCGCCACCTGGTCGGCCGCCGCCAGCACCGCCGCCTGGCAACGCTGATTCACCGCCTCGGTATCGTCGGTCCCGCTGCGCGCCAGCATGTTCGACAATCGGCCCAGCGCGGTCCGAGCCGCCCCGGACTGCTGCAGATTCACATTCGCGCGGGCCAGCGCCATCAGCAGTTTGGACCGCGAAGCCACCTGCTGCACCGGCAGTTTCGACACCGTGCCGAACAGGGTCGCCAGCCGGGAACTGTCGATCAGGTCCATGCCGCCCTTCTCGACCAGATCCAGCGCGTACTTCAGATCGGTGGCCGCCAGCGCGTGATCCACCGACTGCTTGATCAGATTGTGCTCGGCGAACCAGCGAGAAGCTTTGCCGTGCAACTTCTTCAACTGCCCCGGCTGTGCCCGGTCCAGCCGGGACCGCAGGTGCTCGGCCACCATCGGCTGCATCCGGTACCAGCTCGGATCGTCGGGCACCCGATGCACGAACAGTTCCCGCCGCTCGGCCTGATCGAGCAGGTCGGCGGCATCCTTCGCCCCCGATAGCGCCTCGGCCAGCGAGGCGTTCACCCGCTCGGGAATCGCTATGGCGCCGAGGAATTCGAGCATCCGCGGCTCGATGGTGCCCAGCACGTTCTCCGCGAGATACTCCCGGATCGCCTGGTTGTCGCCGACAGTCCGGCGATCAGCCGATCCACGTCGTGATCGGCCGCCCGTAACGACAATCCCGCCAGCTGGATCGCCGCCGGCCAGCCGTCGGTGGCGGCATGGATCTGCTCGACCTGACGATCGGTCAACTCCAATTCGAGGCGATCGACCAGGATCTGCCGGGTCTCGGCCGCGGTCAGCCGCAACTGCCCCGACCGGATCTCGACCAGCTCGTCGGCCACCTGCAGGCGGCTCAACGGCAGCCCCGCCCGCTCCCGGCTGGTGATCACGAAACGCAGTTCGTGCGAACAATTGTCGAGCAGCGACGCCATCACGCGCTGCGCCCCGGCATCGGTGATCCGATGCCAGTCGTCCACCACCACGACCACCGGGCTCGCACTGGCCTGCACCTCGTCGATGAGCGCCGACACCGCGTACGGCACCGCCTCCGCGGGCCGCTCCTCCAGCAACTGCTCGAGCCCCGCGCCGATCTCCGGACGCACCTTGCGAATCGCGGCGATGATGTGGGCCAGCAGCCACACCTCGTTGTCGTCGTCGCGGTCGATCCCGATCCAGGCCGTCGCCACCCCGCGATCGGTGAGCTCGGCACACCATTGCGCGGCCACCGTGCTCTTGCCGAACCCGGCCGGGCCGTGGATCACCGCCAACCGGCGGCGGCCGCCCGCGCGCAGCGGATCCAGCAGCCGGGGCCGGGCGATCGGCTCGCGCGCCGGGATCGGCGGACGGAATTTCGTTGTGGCCGTGGGCGGCAGTGTATTGCCGGTCCCGAACACCGCACTCGGATTACCGGTCGGGCGCAGCGTCAGCGAACGGGTGCGCGGCGCGCTGACCACGGGGCGCGTCCGCCGGGTGGTGTAGCCGGTGGCCGGATCGGCGCCGTCCACACCGGGTTCCGAGCCGTCGATCAGGGCCATCTCGTCCGGCATCTGACCGTGATCACCCTGCACCGCGCGCAGCAGCTCACCGAACTCCACCGCGCTGGCGGGCCGATCACCCGGCTCCGGCGACATGGCCGCCTCGATGGCCGCGGCCACATCCGCCGGAATCTCCAGCTCCCGCAGGTCCGGGACCGGCTGACTGGTGATCCGCAGGAACTGCGCCACGATCTTCTCCCCCGCCTGCCGCTCGAAGGCGGCATGGCCGGTCAGCAGCGCGAACAGGGTGGACCCGAGCCCGTACACGTCCGAACGGACCGTCGGCTCATCCCCTTTGAGCACCTCGGGCGCGGTGAACGCGGGCGACCCGGTGATCAAACTCGTGGACGTGCGGAAACCGCCCGGAATCCGCGCGATTCCGAAGTCGGTGAGCTGCGGCTCCCCGTACCGGCTCAACAGCACATTCGCGGGTTTCACGTCCCGGTGCAGCACCTCGGCGCGGTGCGCGGTCTCGATGGCCCCGGCCAGTTTCACGCCCACCCGCAGCGAATCCGCCCAGGACAGCGGCCCGCTGTCGCGCACCACCTGCTCGAGGGAGCCGCGGGTGGCGTACGGCATCACGATGAAAGGCCGCCCGGTCGGAGTCACGTCCACCTGGAGGATGTCCACGATGTTCGGATGCCCCGACAGCCGTCCCATTGCGTGTTCCTCGCGCAGGAACCGCTCCCGGCTCTCGTCGTCGATCTCCGCGGACAGCACCTTGACCGCCACCACCCGGTCCAGGGCGCGCTGGGCACAGCGATACACCACCCCGAAGCCGCCCCGCCCGATCTCCTCCGCGTCGAACAGGCCCATGGCCTCCAGTTCGTCGTCGAGGTTCACGGGAAGATATGCCTGCGTGGAGTTTTCGGGAGAGGTCTGCTCACGCCGCGAGCCATCCGGGCGCGCCTGTGAGTTCATCTCGACCACCTCGACCTGGGCTGCTTCCGGTGTTCTACCCGCACATTCAACGTAGCGCGGACCGCTCGGGCATGTGGACCCTTTTCGGTCTCGCGCCCGCTCCTGCTCCCATACCTGTAGAACACGCGACCCGGGCCGCGTATTCGCGACCCGGGTCGGGTGTTTCAGCGCTCGCACGCCGATCGATTCAGCGCTCGCGCGCCGGTACTACTTGCGCAGCGAAGCCGGAACCTCGAAGCGGCTGCCGAACTTGGCGGCCAGCTCGTCGGCGCGGGCCACGAAGGCTTCCTGTCCGCCCGGGTAGCCGACGATGAACTGGTGGGTACCACCGGTCCAGGCCGGGAAACCGATGCCGAAGATCGAGCCGATGTTGGCGTCGGCGGTCGAGGTCAGCACGTTCTCGTCGAAGCACTTCTGGGTCTCGATGGCCTCCGCGAACAGCATGCGGTCCTTGAGATCCTGCAGGGTGACGCCCTCGGGGAGGGTGGTCGAGGTGCCGAAGGTGGAACGCAGCTCCGACCAGATACCGGTGGCCTTGCCATCGGTGTAGTCGTAGAAGCCCGCGCCGCCGGCCTTACCCTTGCGGTCGAACTCGTCCACCATCTTGTTCAGGATCTGCGCGGTCGCGCCGGAGGCGGCGTCGATCTCGCCACCGGAGGCCAGCAGGGCCTCGGCGGTCTCCTTGTAGATCTTCTGCATGGTGGTGAAGTTCAGCTCGTCCGACAGCTTCAGCGGCGCCGCCGGGTAGCCCGCCTGCAGACCGGCCTGCTCGATGGTCTGCGGGTCGACGCCCTCACCGAGCATCATGATGGCCTCGTTGATGAACTTGCCGATTACGCGCGAGGTGTAGAAGCCACGCGAGTCGTTCACCACGATCGGGGTCTTGCGGATCGCGAGGGTGTAGTCGTACACCCGGGCCAGCGCCTCGTCGGAGGTCTTCTCGCCCTTGATGATCTCGACCAGCGGCATCTTGTCGACCGGGGAGAAGAAGTGGATGCCGATGAAGTCCTCGGCCCGCTTCACGCCGTTGGCCAGCAGGGTGATCGGCAGGGTCGAGGTGTTGGAGCCGAGCAGCGCGTCGGCGTCCACGATGTCCTCGATCTCGCCGAAGACCTTCGCCTTGAGCTCCGGGTTCTCGAACACGGCCTCGATGACGAAGTCCACGCCCGCGAAGTCGGCCGGGTCGGCGGTCGGCTTGATGCGGTCCAGGAGGGTCTTCGACTTCTCCTCGGTGGTCTTGCCGCGCGAGAGCGCCTTCTCCTCGAGCTTGACCGAGTAGTCCTTGCCCTTGTTCGCGGCCTCGATGGTGACGTCCTTGAGGACGACGTCGATGCCGGCCTTGGCGGTGACGTACGCGATGCCCGCGCCCATCATGCCCGCGCCGATCACGCCGACCTTCTTGATCTCACGCTTCGGCACGTCCTTGGGACGCGAACCGCCGTTGTTGATGTGCGACAGGTCGAAGAAGAACGCCTGGATCATGTTCTTGGCGACCGGGCCGGTCAGCAGGGACACGAAGTAGCGGGACTCGATGATCGACGCGGTGTCGAAATCGACCTGCGCGCCCTCGACCGCGGCGGCCATGATGGCCTGCGGGGCCGGCATGTTCTGGCCCTTGAGCTGCTTGCGCAGGTTGGCCGGGAAGGCCGGGAGGTTGGCGGCCAGCGCCGGGGTGGACGGGGTGCCGCCCGGGATCTTGTAACCCTTGACGTCCCAGGGCTGCACGCCCTTGTCCGGGTTGGCCTTGATCCACGCCTTGGCGGCCGGGACCAGCTCCTCGATCGAGCCGACGACCTCGTTGATCAGGCCGGTGGCCTTGGCCTTGGCCGGGGTGAACTTCTGGCCCTGCAGCAGCACGCCCATCAGGCCGTTGGCGATGCCCAGCATGCGGGTGATGCGGGTGACGCCGCCACCGGCCGGGAGCAGGCCGAGGGAGACCTCGGGCAGACCCAGCTGCACGCCCTTCACATCGGCGGCGATGCGGTAGTGGGTGGCCAGGGTGATCTCCAGGCCGCCGCCCAGGGCAGCGCCGTTGATCGCGGAGACGACCGGCTTGCCCAGCTTCTCCAGACGGCGCAGGTCACCCTTGATGGTGGTGAGCTCTTCCATGATGGAGGCCGCGTCCTCGGGCGTGGTCTTCATCATGTTCTTGAGGTCGCCGCCGGCGAAGAAGGTCTTCTTCGCGGAGGTGATGACGACACCGGTGATGTCGTCCTTCTCGGCCTCCAGGCGATCGACGGTCGCCTTCATCGAGTCCTTGTAGAGCTGGTTCATGGTGTTGGCGCCCTGGTTGGGGTCGTCCATGGTCAGCACGACGATGCCGTCGGCGTCCTTTTCCCAGCCGATCATGTTCTCGGTCATAGTCTTTCGTGTCTCCCTTGAGAAAAAGTCGGTGGGCGTCAGACGCGCTCGATGATGGTGGCGACACCCATGCCGCCGCCGATGCACAGGGTGATCAGGCCGTAGCGGGCGTTGCGACGGTGCAGCTCGTCGACCACGGTGCCGGTGATCATCGCGCCGGTCGCGCCCAGCGGGTGACCCATGGCGATCGCGCCGCCGTTGACGTTCAGCTTCTCGTCCGGGATCTGCAGGTCCTTCTGGAACTTCAGGACGACGGAGGCGAAGGCCTCGTTGATCTCGTAGAGATCGATGTCCTCGCGCTTCAGACCGGCCTTGGCCAGCGCCTTCTCGGCGGCCGGGGTCGGACCGGTGAGCATGATGGTGGCGTCGGCGCCGGAGGTGCCGGTGGCCACGATGCGGGCGCGCGGGGTCAGACCCGACGCGGCGCCGGCCTCTTCGGAACCGATCAGCACCATGGCGGCGCCGTCGACGATGCCCGAGGAGTTACCACCGTGGTGCACGTGGTTGATGGACTCGACGAAGTGGTAGCGCTGCATGGCCACCGCGTCGAAGCCGCCCATCTCGCCGATGCCGGCGAAGGCCGGGTTCAGCTTGCCGAGGTCGGCGGCGGTGGTGCCGGGACGCATGTGCTCGTCGTTGTCCAGCACGGTCAGACCGTTCAGGTCCTTGACCGGGACGACGGAGTTGGCGAAGTAGCCGTTCTTCCAGGCGTTGGCGGCCAGGTCCTGCGAGCGCACGGCGTAGGCGTCGACGTCATCGCGGGTGAAGCCCTCGATGGTGGCGATCAGGTCGGCCGAAATGCCCTGCGGGACAATGTAGCTCTCGTAGCTGGTCTTCGGGTCCATGAACATGGCGCCGCCGTCGGAGCCCATCGGCACGCGGGACATGGACTCGACGCCACCGGCGATGACCAGGTCGTCGAAGCCCGAGCGCACCTTCTGGGCGGCCAGGTTGACGGCCTCGAGGCCCGAGGCGCAGAAGCGGTTGATCTGGAAGCCGCCGACGGTGTCGGGCAGGCCCGCGGTGAGCACGGTGGTGCGGGCGATGTCCGCGCCCTGGTCACCGACCGGCGAGACGACACCCAGGATGATGTCCGAGATGCGAGCCTCGTCCAGGTTCGGGAAGCGCTTCCGCAGCTCCTGGACCAGACCGGTGGTCAGGTCGATCGGCTTGACCGAGTGCAGCGACCCCCCGCGGTTCTTGCCGCGCGGGGTGCGGATGGCCTCGTAAATGTAGGCCTCTGTGGTCATATCGGAGTTTTCCTCTCTTGGGTGCGCCGTCACCGCGTTGTGCGGGCCGTGCCGTAGCCATACCTCGCCGACCGGCCCCACGACCGATCGCCTTTGACGCTGTACAAACAACGTCCCGAGCCGGTTTGTTGACGCTCCGGTAACCCGTACGCCTGGGCATACCTTAGAACCTCGCGAAACCGATACTCACGGCCACCCGATCATAGTACCGAACTATGCGAACTCCGGTTAACTTAAGTTGGCACCCGAGGGAACTGTCAACCCTCCAGAGGTGTGGCGCCCAACTCCGACACCAAAAGGGCTAGGGCCACCTCATCCGGGTCGCGGCGCTCTTCCGGAGGCACCGGCTTGGCCGACTCCTCCAGCATCTCCCGCTCCTCCTCCGGCGTAGTAGCAGGTGGGACGCCGTCATAACCTACCGGCGAGTAGTCACCCAGCCCCGGATCATCCGGAAGGTCCGGCCCGTCGGGCAGCGGAATATCGTCCTCCGGGGGTGCGAACCGGGCACTCTCGGCGGCGGACGAATCCCCGCCCGCCGGACCCGGATCCGCGGGCGCCGCGGCGGCCGGCGCGGGCGCCGCGACACTCCCCCAGCCGGTCGAGGGAGCCGCCTCGACGACCGGAGCCGCGGCCGCCTTGGCCTGACTCGGCCGCGAGAACTTCTGCGCCGCCTTCTTCGGTTCCGCGGGCGCGCTCGCGGGAGCCTTGCCCGCCGCGGACTTGGCGGCGCCGCCACCCGACCCCGCACCCCCGACTTCCCACTTCACCCCGTGCTCACGCCCGAGCACCGCCTTGACGGCCGACTGCACGGCCTCCAGATACTGCGGCTGCGACAACCGCTGCGCCAGCGGCGCGTGCTGATGGGCGAGGACGATCGTCTCCCCCTCGACCCGAGCCACACTCGCCCCGGACAACAGCGCATGCACCGCGGCCCCGAACTCCCGCACCTTGGCCCGAATATCCGCCCAGGCTTCCTCGACCTGCTGCAGCACATCGTCGCCCGCGGGCCCGCCGACCACCGGTGCCGCGATCTCGACCGGTTCGGGCGCGGGTGCGGCCACAGCGACGGGATCGGGCGCGGGAACCGGCTCCGGCTCGACGACCGGCGCGGGAGCCGGCACCGGCGGCTCGGGCGCGAGCGGTTCGGCGACCGGCGCAACGGATTCGACCGGGTCCGGCTCGGGAGTCGCCTCCACGACGGCCTGAACCGGCTGCGGCGCAGGGCTTTCCACTACCGGAGCCGGCGGAGTCTGCGGTACGGCGTTCACCGGACCGAGCTCGGGCGGGCGCACCGCGGTGGCGCCGGGAGCGACGGGCGCGGTCTGCGTCGTCGCGACTTCGGCAACCGGATCGGGCGCGGTGACAGGCACTGTGGCGGCGGAAGGCTCAGGGGCGCCGGACTTTTCGGCACGCAGGGCGGCCAGGGCCGCGGCTCCACGGCGAGCGTTGCCGGCTCCGGCCGCCGGGGCGGCGGGCGCGGCGGACTGCGGGGCGGCGGACTGGCCCTGCTGCGGAGCGGAAGGGATCGCACCGGTCGCGATTCGGCGCTCGAGAAGTTCGAGGCGCTGGAGCGTGGCGGTTTCGGCGTCGGAGGCCGCGGGAAGCAGCATGCGGGCGGCGATGACCTCGAGCAGCAGGCGCGGGTTGGTGGCGCCGCGCATGTCACCGAGGCCCTCGTGCAGGAGTTCGGCGTGACGGGCCAGGGTGGCGGGGCCGAGGCTGTCGGCCTGGGCGCGCATACGGGCGATGACGTCGCCCGGGCCGGTGACCAGGTTGCGGTCGGTGGCGTCGGGAACGGCGCGCAGCAGGATCAGGTCGCGGAGGCGTTCGAGCAGGTCGGTGGCGAAGCGGCGGGGATCGTGACCGGCCTCCACCACGCGGTCGATGGCACCGAACAGGGCGGCCCCGTCGGCGGTGGCGAGCGCCTCGACGGCGTCGTCGATCAGGGCGACATCGGTGACCCCGAGCAGGGACACCGCGCGCGGATAGGTGACGCCCTCGGCGCCCGCGCCCGCCAGCAGCTGGTCCAGCACGCTGAGGCTGTCACGCGGGGAACCGCCGCCGGCGCGAATCACCAAGGGGTACACCGATTCTTCGACCTGCACGTGCTCCTGCTCGCAGATCTTGCCGAGCAGCCCGCGCATGGTGGCGGGCGGAAGCAGCCGGAAGGGATAGTGGTGCGTGCGCGAGCGGATGGTCGGCAGCACCTTCTCCGGCTCGGTGGTGGCGAAGACGAAGATCAGGTGGGCGGGCGGCTCTTCCACGATCTTGAGCAGGGCGTTGAAGCCCGCCGTGGTGACCATGTGCGCCTCGTCGACGATGAAGACGCGGTACCGGGACTCGGCCGGCGCGTAGAAGGCGCGGTCGCGCAGTTCGCGGGTGTCGTCCACACCGCCGTGGCTGGCGGCGTCGAGTTCGATGACGTCGAGGTTGCCGGAGCCGCCGGGCCCGAGCGCGACGCAGGAGGAGCAGACGCCGCAGGGCGTGGAGGTCGGTCCCTCCACACAGTTCAGCGAGCGCGCCAGGATGCGCGCCGAAGAGGTCTTGCCGCATCCGCGCGGTCCCGAGAACAGGTAGGCATGACTGATCCGCCCGGTGTCGAGCGCCGTACTCAGCGGATCGGTGACGTGCTCCTGACCCACCACTTCAGCGAACGTTGCCGGTCGGTACTTCCGGTACAGAGCCACGGGGAGAGGTTACCGGGGTGCCCCGACAGGAGGTGACATGCGGCCGGGCCGCCGGTCGCGACCGGCCGGGCGGCTCGCCCGATACGTCGCTTCCGTCCCGCAGAACCACTGCGGTGTGATGCAGATCACATTCAATCTCGAGGCCCGCTCAAAACCGACCGACCCGGACTGACACCCCGTCAACCCGGATAGCAAATTCTTGGCGTCTTGTTGAAACGGTAATAGTCGAACGTTGCATTCCGACAACAGGACCAGATACAGACTTCCGTTCTGTTTCAACTCCGCCCAGCGGACATAACGATCCAGTGAATCGATGCGGCAAGATCGCAATCGCTTGGCTACCGTGGACATCGGCAACTTCGGTAGCCAAACCTTCATCAGGTTGGTCGCCCGGCCGGTCCCTCATCCCGGCCGGGGCACAACCAAATCTCCCGGAGGACATGCTCCGTGCCTGCGCACGACGACATCGCCACCGCTTGGCTCGCCAGCACCGAATTCGCGGACGATTCCGCCGCCGTCGGACTGCTCAGCCGCGCCATCAGCCCGCACGATTTCGACATCAAGCGTGATTCACTACCGGTGTCGGCCGCGGCCGATCCGGCCACCGCGGGCGCGATCCTGGAGCTCTTACAGCGCCGCCAGGTGCCGACCCTGGCCGCCATCCGCACCCACCTCGTGCAGAACGACATGCGGGCCGAGGCCGAGCGCATCGAGCGGCTGGGCCGCCGGGCGCAGCGCAGCATCGACGACTTCGGGCGGGTGCTGGCCAAGCTCACCGACGATTACTGGATCGCGCACGGCACCGGCCCGACCCGGCGCGACATTCTGCTCACCGAACCGGTGATCGCCCTGATCCGCGACCGCGTCGGCGACATTCCGCCGACCGCCATCAAGCACCTGTGGCTCATCGAGCGCGCGCAGCGGTCGGGCTGGATCGCCTACAACGCCACGCCCCGATCCCTATGTGCCGGAAGGCGTTTCCACGCGGCGCGCTACGGCAACCGGGTCTCGCTGCGACCGGTGAACGCGATCGGCACCCTGGTGGCGGCGTATCTGCGCGACCAGCAGGCCGAGAACGGGCGCCCGCCGCGCTGGTCGGTGCTGGCCTACGAATTGCGTGACGACCGAGGCCGGCGGGTGTTCAACGACACAGCCGACGCCCGCGCGCAGGCGCAGTGGCTCATCACCGCCGAATGGATGGCGCTCGACGACGGAAATCCGGTGCCCGGCCCGCGCGGATTGCGCGCTCTGGCGAAAAAGAGCAGGGAACAGCGCAGCTGAGGCTGTTACGGGGAGGTATCCAAGTCCTCATTTTTGTAACAGCGCCTTAACGTGAGAATTCGGTAACTTCCACGCAACGCGATCACGCTTCCAGCAACGCGATCACGCGCAGAAGGAGTTACCGCATGACACCCCATCTCGACCCGGCCGCCACCGCCTGGCTGTTGGCCGCCACGGCGCTGGTGCTGCTGATGACACCCGGCCTGGCGATCTTCTACGGCGGCATGGTGCGGTCCAGCGGTGTGCTCAACATGCTGATGATGAGCTTCATCTCCATTCCGCTGGTGACGGTGGCGTGGCTGCTGGGCGGGTACAGCATGGCCTTCGGTGACGACGCGGGCGGCGGATTCATCGGCGATCTCGGGCACTTCGGGCTCGCCGGGATCAATCCGGAGACACTGCACGTGGTGGACAAGGCCAGCGGCGCGGCGGTGCCGGAGCTGCTGTTCGTCACCTTCCAGCTGACCTTCGCGATTCTGACCGTCGCCCTGATCAGTGGCGCGATCGCCGATCGGACCAAGTTCTCGGCGTGGATGATCTTCGTGCCGGTGTGGGCGCTGATCGTGTACGCGCCGATCGCGCACTGGGTGTGGACCCCGAACGGCTGGCTGACGCACCTGGGCACGCTGGATTACGCGGGCGGCCTGGTGGTCGAGATCGCCTCGGGCGCTTCGGCATTGGCGATGGTCTTCGTGCTGGGCCCGCGGCACGGCTTCAAGGTGGACGCGATGCGGCCGCACAATCTGCCGTTCGTGCTGCTGGGCGCGGGCCTGCTGTGGTTCGGCTGGTTCGGTTTCAATGCCGGTTCGGCGCTGTCCGCCAATGGCATTGCGGCGGCGGTGTTCCTGAACACGCTGGTGGCGGGCTGTCTGGGCATGCTGGGCTGGCTGGTGGTCGAGGCGCGCCGGGACGGCAAGCCGACCACGTTCGGTGCGGCCTCGGGTGCGGTGGCCGGTCTGGTGGCGATCACGCCGTCCTGCGGTGAGGTGAACACCATCGGCGCGGTGGTCGTGGGTCTGGTGGCGGGCGTGGTGTGTTCGTTCGCGGTGAGCTGGAAGTTCAAGGGCAACTACGACGATTCGCTGGATGTCGTGGGCGTGCACTTCATGGGCGGCATCGTGGGCACGCTGTTGATCGGCTTCCTGGCCTCGGCCGTGATGACCGGTGGCCCCGAGGGCCTGTTCTACGGCGGCGGGCTGGGTCAGCTCGGCAAGCAGGCGGTGGGCGTGGTGACGGTGGCGGCGTTCGCCTTCGGGATGACGTTCGCGCTGGGCAAGGTGCTGGACCGGTTCGTCGGTTTCCGGGTCGCCAAGGAGGACGAGCTGGGCGGTGTGGACTTCGCGCTGCACGCGGAGACCGCGTACGCCGAGGGCGTGCACGGGCATTCGCCGAACCGCATCGGTAAGACCCCGGGCCACTGAGCCGTAGCTGTTTCGAGCCCCGTCGCGGATCGCGGCGGGGCTCGAATGCTGTTCGGGGGTCAGTTCACTTTGCTCGCGGCGGCGCTGAAGGTGTTGCACTGCATGGCGCGGTCCTTGTCGTAGCCGATCTCGAACCAGCCGCCCATGCTCTGGGCGGTGCCGTGATCGCGCATGTCGCCGGGGGCGTCGCCGCGGTGGTAGGCGTCGTTGCGGGCCACCCCGATCTGGGCGCTGGACAGCGATCCGCCGTTGCCGGAGGAGGAGAGGTACATGCCGTCGAAGCACTGGGCCTGCAGCTCGGTGCGGCGGGACAGTTCCAGTCCGGTGTCACTGCGGGAGCCCGCGTCGCGGCGCTGCTGGTGCACCTTGCCGAGAATGCCGGACTGCGCCTGCACGTGATGTCCGTATTCGTGGGCGAACACCGACAGGTAGACGACCCAGTTGTTGCCGAAGATGTCGGTCTGCAGCTGGCTGATCGGCAGATAGATGGTCATGTCGGCCGAGCAGTAGAAGGCCGCGAAGTTGCTGCTGTTGCCGGTGCACAGCGTGGTGATGCCGTTGGTATCGGCCGAGACCTTCAGGTTGGGCGCCTGGAACGGCAGATTGATCTTGTCGAACAACGGTTTCCACGCCGCGTGCAGGCAGTCGGCGGCGGTCTCGAAGAACTTCCGCGCCACCTCGACCTGGGTGCCCCACGGCGAGTACGCGCATTTGGCGGGCAGCAGCGCGTAGTCGGCATTGGTGAGCAGCGGATTGTCGGAAGTGGCAGCGACACCGTGGTTCTCGCCGGCGTCGCTGGAATAGCCGGTCTTGACGTTGGCGCTCGGGCTGAGGTGCAGGCCGGTGGTGATGGCGGTGCGCAGCAGGACGCCGGTCACCACCAGGATCAGGATCACCACCAGGGTGCCGACCCGGCCGCGGCGCGGCGGCGCGGGGCGGGCCACCGGAATCGCGCCGGTCGGCGGTGCGACGGTGGGCGGCGGCATGGGTGCGCGGTACGCGGGCCGCCCCTGACCGGTGGCCGGATAGCCGGGCGGCCGGTAGCTGGGCGGCGGAAAGCCTTGGTGCGGTGGATAACCCGGGCGGGCCTGACCGGCGCCTGGCGGCGGCGGGTAGCTCGGGCGGGGTGCGCCGGGTTGCTGCGGATAGCCGGGATAGGGCGGCGGGGTGCCCGGTTGCGGTGAATACCCCGGTGGCCGTTGATATCCGGGTGGGGGCGTGCCGCCGGGCTGGGGTCCGGGACGGCGCGGGACGGCGGGGAATCCGGGCTGTTGAACGGGCTGTTGCGGATTGCCTTGGTGCTGGGGGTTTCCGGGAGGCGGCACCGGCCGGCGGCCCGGGGGCGTCGGTCCGTGTTCGGACGGTGGGCGAGTCATCCCCCGCCACCCCTCGTTCCTCAGATAACCTGCCGGCTCCATCGACCTGCGGCTTGCCGCTGAGGAAGGATAGCAAGCTGGCTAGAGTGCCAGTCATGCAGATTTTTCGGGGGGCCGCCCTCGTCGCGCTGCTGCTCGCGGTGGCGGGTGTGGCGGCGCCGGCCGCGTGGGCGCAGCCGGCCGGAGTGGATATCACTGCGGAGGTGAATCTCGGCGACGACGGTCTGCTGCGGGTCACCGAAACCGTGGAAGTCCCCGAGGGCGGGGAGTTTCGGCAGGTACTGCCACTGCGGGTGCAGGTGGCCGAGGGCGTGCAGCGCAATTTCCAGGTGACCGAGGTGTCCGCCGAGGGGGACGGTGAGGCGAAGGTCGCCGACGACCGTTTCACCATCGACGCGCGGCCGGGTTCGTCCACCTTCAAGTACACCGTTCACAACACCGTCAGTGACGCCACCGGCGCACAGGTGTTCCAGTGGACCGGTGTGCTGAATACCGATGTGGCGTCGATCAATGCGACGGTGTCGAGTCCGAGTTTCCGGATGGGCGTCACCAAGTGCACGGTCGGCCCGCCCGGAAATCCGCAGAACTGCGGCGATATTCGGGTGGAGCCGGACGGTTTCGCGCATCTCGAGAAGACGGATCTACACAAGGGCGACATTCTCGATGTGACCTTGCAGTTGCCGCCGGACACGGTGCGGGCCAATGCCGATGTCCGCGACGACAATGCGCCCGATGCCTTCTCGCCGACCGGTCCGGTGTGGGCCGCGTTCGGCGCGCTGCTGGCGGCGGTGGCCGCGGCGGCCGGGTACGTGTTGTGGTCGCGGCGTTCGACTCCGGTGGCGGCCGAGGCCCTCGATCCGCTGGTGCGCACGGGCGATCATGTCCAGTTCGCCTCGCCGGACGGCGTGCTGCCGAGCACCGCGGGACTGCTGCTCGACGGGCATGCCGATGTGCCCGACATGGCGTCGACCGTGGTGGATCTGGCGGTGCGCAACTATCTGTGGGTGAGCGTCGCCGGTGATGCGGATTGGCGCTTCTCCCGGGTGAATCCGCCCGACGGGCAGCTGACCGCCTATGAGCGCGCGGTGTACGCGGCGCTGCTGCCCGAGGGTGCGGAAGCGGCGCTGCTGTCCGAGCGCCGCGGTCACGTGGATGCCCGCGCGGTGCGCACGGCGCTGATCGACGACGCGGTGTCGGCCGGGGTGTTCATCGACCGCACCCGCCGCGGCTTCGAATTCTGGCTCGGGATCGCGTTGATCGTGTTCGGTCTGGGCGCGACGGCGACGCTGGCGCTGGGCCCGCAGCGGCACGCCTTGATCGGTGTCGCGATCGCGCTGGGTGGTGTGGCCGCGCTGCTGCTGCCCCGCTATCTACCGTCGCGGACGGCGCTGGGCCGCGAGCTGACCGGCCGGGTGCAGGGCATGCAGCGGGGGCTGGACGCGCTCGCGCCGCAGCGCATTCCGGCGGCGGATCAGGAGCTGGCGTTCTCGCGAGCGCTGCCGTTCCAGGTGGCCGCTCGACGCGGCGACCAGTGGGTTCGCACCTTCCGCGAGCTGGATCCGACGGCGGACGGCAGTCCGGGCCTGTACTGGTTCGGCGGCTTCGAGGGCGATCGCAATCTGCAGCGTTTCGGCGCGCACTTCCCGTACTTCATCACCGCGGTCGAGGGCTTGTTCCGGCCCGGCAACCAGCGGTGACACACCCGGACCGACCGATATACCAACCGATGTACCGGCCTTCGGGGTTCGCTATTGTCACGACGTGAGCAATCAATTGGCAATATTGGTGGGCACACCGATCACCATCGACGTCCGATGATCGATCGCCATATCGCACTCACCCCTCGAGAATTGAGTTATCCAACAGCTATTCGCACGACCGATGCCGGGTTCGGCCGGGCCATCCGGGTGCGGACGACCGCGCTGCGCACCGAATTCCTACTGGCGCAACCGCAGACGGTGCTGGCCGACGTGGCCCGGTGTTCGCGAGCCATCGCGGGCTACCTGAGCCTGGACGACCCGCGCGGCGAGTCCACCGCCCTGCGGGTGGCGGTGGCGGACGCGGCCGCGGCGGACACCGCGCGACTGCGCTCGGCGGCACGCCCGGCCGGGCAGGAGCCGATCCCGGTGGCGCTGGCCGGATCGGACTGGACGGTTCCCGCCGGCGGCGGCCTGGTCGCACCCCCGGCGGTGACGGACCTGTTGAACGGCGTGTGGGCCGCGCTGATCGGACGTGATCGGGAGTTGCTGGCCTATCTGCTCGGCGCGCCCGGCGCAGCCCGGCCATCCGCTGGCCGTGACCAGCCGCACCGGGCAGCCGGTGGACCAGTGCCTGTACCTGTGGGCGGATGCCTGGCAGCGGGCCTGGACCGGGGATCCGGCGACGGAGACGGTCATCGTGGACGGCATCGAGGCCGCGGTGGACGCCCAGTCCGCCGCCGGCGACGACTATCCGCTCACCATCGCCTATTCCGCGTTGTGCCTGCTGGACGCGGTATTGCGGGGCGACCCGGCGGAATTCGAGACCGCGCTGATCGAGGGCCTCGAATTCCATCGCCGCTTCTGGGACACCCCGCAACGATGCCTGGACCCGGAGGGCTTCATCGCCTGGCCCTTGCTGGCGGTCTCCTGTCTGGCGGTCGATCGGGGCCTGCGTCCGGGGGTCGTCACCGGGTATCTCCCGGTCGGGTTGCTGCACCGGGTCGCCTGACCGGGGCGACCCGTCACCGATCGGCGTGCACCGCCAGCGCCCGGCGGGCGTAGGCGCGCACGTCGGCGTCGCTGTCGGCGTGGGCTTGTTCGAGGGCGGTCCGCGCCGCGGCGGATTCCGGCCACACGCTGAGGGTCAGGACCGCGGCCTTCCGGATGTCCGGGTGAATATCGGTGAGCGCCGCGCTCAAGGCCGCCACGGCCTGCTCCGGCCCGACCCCGGCCAGTCCCCGCGCCGCGCCCTCGCGGATCTGCCAGGCCGAATCCCCGAGCGCGGCAGTGAGTATCGATGCGTCCGCCTCGCCGCCGAGCCGGGCCAGCGCGGTGAACGCGGCCGCGCGGACCAGTGGGTCGCGGTCGGCGGTGAGTCCGCGCACGGTGTCCGCGCCGCCGTGGCCGATGGTGGCCAGGCCGCGCGCGGCGGCGATGCGCACCTCGCGGTTGTCGTCGTGGGCGGCCGCGGTGAGGGTGGGCCAGTCGTCCAGGGAGACCAGGGCATGCACGGCCTGGATGCGCACCCGGTGGTCGGGGTCGACGGAGGCTTTGCCGAACAGTTCGGCGGTGCCCGCGCGCAGTGCGCGCAGCAGGTCCACGACGGCGGCGCGCACGAACGGGTCGGGCGAGTCGGCGTGCTGTTCGAGTCCCGTTGCCGCGGGCAGGATTTCGGCGAGTTCCCGCAGGCCCGCGACGGCGGCGGCCCGCACCTCGGTGTCCTCGTCGGCGAGGGCGGCGATCAGCTGATCGGCGAACCCGTCGGGGGTGTGCTCGGTGAGAACGGCGAGCGCGTTGGCCCGAACCCGCGGATCCGGGTCGGCCAGGAAGGGCCGCAGCTCCGCGATACCTGGCGCGTCCAGGCTCAACAGCAGTGCGATCTGCGGCGCCACAACTTCTTTCGCCGTGCGCGCGGCCGGGGCGTGGGAGCGCACCTGCTCGCCGAGGTTGGGCGGCGTCCCGATGAGGGCGGGCTGTTGCACCGGACTGGCGGTCGTATCGGCGCCGGCCAGCTCGTCGAGCCCGGGCACCGGAACGAAATACGGTGCGACGGGCCGCTTCAGGAATTCCATCTCCCCGTCGGCGGTCTTGCGCAGGTTGAGGTGGTAGCGCCATTCGACGTCGTCGCGCGCGGGCAGGTCGGCGCGCTCGTGGTAGAGCCCCCAACGGGATTCGGTGCGGGTCAGCGAGGAGCGGGCGGCCATTTCCGCGCAGTCGCGGATGAAGCTGACCTCGGCGCACCGCATGAGTTCGTGCGGGGTGCGCGCGCCCATGGCGGTGAGGTCGCCGCGCATGCGCTCGAAGGTCTCGATGGCGAGGGACAGTTTGGCGGCCGTCTTGGGCGGGGCCACATAGTCGTTCACGAAGCGCCGCAGCTTGTATTCGACCTGTTGCTGCGGCGGACCGTCGGGCCGGCGCAGCGGCTGGTAGACGAGGTCGTGCGCGGCGGCCAGCTGATCGTCGGGCAGTGCGCCGGGTGCGGGCAGCTCGTCGAGGGTGGATGCGGCGTGAGCTCCGGCGAGGTCGCCGTAGACGAACGCGCCGATCATGTAGTTGTGCGGGACGCAGGCCAGGTCGCCGGCGGCGTAGAGGCCGGGCACGGTGGTGCGGGCGTTCTCGTCGACCCAGACTCCGGACGCGGAATGCCCGCTGCACAAGCCGATTTCGGAGATGTGCATTTCGATGTCGTGGGTGCGGTAGTCGTGGCCGCGATTGGCGTGGAAGGTGCCGCGGGTGGGGCGTTCGGTGGTGTGCAGGATGTCCTCGAGGGCGTCGAGGGTCTCGCCGGGCAGGTGCGAGACCTTCAGATAGATGGGCCCGCGCGCGGATTCGATCTCCCGCTTGACCTCGGCCATCATCTGGCCGGACCAGTAGTCGGAGTCCACGAACCGCTCACCGAGCGCGTTGACCTGGTAGCCGCCGAACGGATTGGCGACGTAGGCGCAGGCCGGGCCGTTGTAATCCTTGATGAGCGGGTTGATCTGGAAGCATTCGATCCCGGAGAGCTCCGCGCCCGCGTGGTAGGCCATGGCGTAGCCGTCGCCCGCGTTGGTCGGGTTCTCGTAGGTGCCGTACAGGTAGCCGGAGGCGGGCAGCCCGAGGCGTCCGCAGGGCCCGGTGGCCAGGATGACGGCCTTCGCGCCGACCGCCACGAATTCCCCGGTGCGCGTGTTCAATGCGGCCGCGCCGATGGCGCGTCCGTTCTCGGTGAGCACCCGCACCGGCATCAGCCGGTTCTCGATGCGGATGCGTTCGCGCATCTTCCGCTGTCGCAGCACCCGGTAGAGCGCCTTCTTGACGTCCTTGCCCTCCGGCATGGGCAGCACGTAGGACCCGGATCGGTGGACGCGGCGCACGGCGTATTCGCCGTAGGCGTCCTTCTCGAATTTCACGCCGTAGCGCTCCAGCCGCTGCACCATGGCGAAGCCGCGGGTGGCGGTCTGATAGATGGTGCGCTGGTTGACGATTCCGTCGTTGGCGCGGGTGATCTCGGCGACGTAGTCCTCGGGTTCGGCCTTGCCGGGGATGACGGCGTTGTTGACGCCGTCCATGCCCATGGCCAGCGCCCCGGAGTGGCGGACGTGCGCCTTCTCCAGCAGCAGGACGTTCGCGCCCGCTTCGGCGGCGGTGAGGGCGGCCATGGTGCCGGCGGTGCCGCCACCGATGACCAGTACGTCGCAGTCGAGGCGGACGGTGTCGGCGAGATCGGGGATTTCCATTACTTCCTAGCCTCCGTCAGCTCGCCCGAATGGTTCAGGGCGGCAATGATTTCAGTGCGCACCGTGGAGCGGTCGACGCCGGATTCGCGCGGCCGGGGGACCTCCAGCAGAGCGCGCAGGGGTTCGCCCGCGCGACCGAGCACGGCGATGCGGTCGCCGAGCAGCAGTGCCTCGTCCACGTCGTGGGTGACGAAGACGACGGTGGTGGGATGGCTGTCCCAGGTGTCGATGAGCAGGCGCTGCATGGTGGTGCGGGTCTGGGTGTCGAGCGCGCCGAAGGGTTCGTCCATCATGACCGCGCGGGGTGCGCCGGCCAGGCCGCGCGCGAGTTGCACGCGCTGCCGCATGCCGCCGGACAGCGATTTCGGCAGGAAGTCGGCGAAGCCGGTGAGCCCGATCTCGGCGATCCAGCGGTCGGCCAGCGCCCGCCGCCCGGTGCGTGGCACGCCCCGGAGTCGCAGCGCCAGTTCGATATTGGCGCGCACGGTCTTCCAGGGCAGCAGGGCGTTGTCCTGGAAGACGACGGCGCGGTCGCGGTCGGTGCCGGTGACCTCGTCGCCGTCGGCGAGCACCCGGCCCGCGTCGGGGCGCAGCAGTCCGGCCAGGGCGCGCAGCACCGTGGACTTCCCGCAGCCGGACGGTCCGGTGAGCACGAGGATCTCGCCGGGGCGCACGGTGATCGAGAGCTCGTCGATGATCGGGTCCCCGGTGTAGGACAGCCGTACCCGGTCGAGGGTCAATCCGATTCCGGCGGTGCTCATTTCGCCTCCTCGTCGCCGCGCGGCAGCCAGTGGGTGACCCGCCGTCCGAGCAGTTCCACCGCGGCGGAGGTGGTGTACCCGAGTACGCCGATGGTGATGATGCCGACGAACACGCCCGGATAGTCGACGATGGTGTACGCCTGCCAGGTGCGGTAGCCGACGCCCAGCCGCCCGGAGATCATCTCGGCCGACACCACGCAAATCCAGGCCACGCCGATGCCGACGGACAGTCCGCCGAACACTCCGGGCAGGCTGCCCGGCAGCACCACCCGCCACAGCACGTCCCAGCGGTTGCCGCCCTGGGTGCGCACGGATTCCTCCCAGATGGTCGGCAGCGCGCGCACCGCGTGCCGGGTGGCGACCAGGATCGGGAAGAAGGCGGCGACGAAGGTGATGAACACGATCCCGGCCTCGTCGTCGGGGAACAGCAGGATCGCGACCGGCACGATGGCGATGGCCGGGATGGGGCGCGCGAGTTCGGTGAGCGGGCCCACGATGTCGGCGAACCAGCGGGAACGGCCCAGTGCCACACCGGTCGTCACGCCGACGACGGCGGCGAGCCCGAATCCGCTGAGGATCCGGATCAGCGATTGCCCGAGGTCGAGGTAGTAGGCGTCGGTGCCGAGCTGGTGCCGGAAGGCCCGCACGATCTGGGTGACGGTCGGGAGCGTGTCGAATCGCACCCAGAGTCGAATGTGGTTGGCGGTCAGGAATTCCCAGACGCCGATGGCCGCGAGCACGGACAGCGCCCGCACGGTCCGCGACCGCCACACCGCCCGCCCGGCCCGCGGGCGGGACACCCGCGGTTCGGGGGCGGCGACGATCGGGGCCGCCGCGGGCGCGGCGACCGCCGGGGCGCTCATACCCGGACCTCGTTCACCGCTTGGTCGAAGCCGACGATCGCGCCGGCGGGGTGCTTGGCGAGGTACCGCTGTGCCGCCGCCGGGGTGATGAAGGGCAGGTAGTTGTCGCCGTCCCGCACCCAGATCGCCTTGTCCGCGAACCAGCGGGTGCCGAGTTCGGCATCCGGCACGTAGGCGGCGCGCACCGTCTTGCCCTGTGCCCGCGCCTGTTTGACGGCGCGCAGCAGGGCGGTCGGATCGGCGACCGACTGGGTGGTGTCCTGTCCGGTGAGCCAGAGCTCGCCGCCGGAGCCGGGCAGCGGGTTGGCGTTGTCGGCGAGTTCGGCCTCGTAGTTCAGTCCGCGTTCCTGGTACGCCTGCCGCAGCGCGGCCGGGTCGACGAACTTGTCGATGTCGAGTTCGGCGAAGTCGCCGATCGACTTCAGGTACGGCACATCGCCCTCGAGCGCCGCCAGCAGCGACGGCTTCAGCGTGGTGTCGAAGGAGGTGCCGCCCGGCCCGTTGTAGAGGTACACGACCTCCGGGGCCAGCCCGGCGTTGTCGGCGACGGTCTGCGCCGCCTCCAGGGGGTGCTGGTGGATGAAGTCGGTGGCGTCGAGCTGGGCTTGCAGGAAGGCATCGAGCACCTCCGGGTGCTGCTTGGCGTAGTCGCGGCGGGCGACCACGCCGTGGAAGGTCGGGACGTTCAGCTCCGCGCCGTCGTAGAGCAGTTTGGCCTTGTTCTGGAAGACGAGCAGCCCGGGCCAGGCCACGAATTGCGACAGGGCGGCCACCTGTCCGGATTCCAGTGCGGAGGAACCGATCTGGGGCTGCTGGTTGAGTACCTCCACCCCGGACTTGGGGTCGATGCCCGCCCGGGTGAGCGCCTGGACCAGGGTGCCGTGCCCGGCGGAGCCGACGGACGCGGAGATCTTCTGCCCAGCCAGATCAGTGATCGACTGCGCCTTGGAGTCGGGCGCGACGACCACCATGTTGAGCGCGCCCTTGGAGTTGTAGCCGGTGATGGACACCAGCTCGGTCCGGGAGCGCTCGTTGGCCTGGGTGCGGGAGCCGTTGATGAGCAGCGGGTAGTCGCCCATCGAGCCGATGTCGATCTTCTCCGCCACCATCTGCGCGGTGATGGGCGCGCCGGTGTCGTAGTCCTGCCATTCCACCTGGTACTTGGCACCGCCCTTGGCGCCGATCGCGTTCAGGCGCTGTTCCAGAAAGCCTTTGGCCTTCAACAGGGTTCCGGCGGTGACGGTATTGATGGTCTTGGACTGGTAGCCGATGACAACCTTGACGGTGTCACCGTTGCCGGTGTTGTCGAGTGAGCAGCCGGACACGGTCAGGGCGAGGGCGGAGGCGAGAGCCGCCGAAAGGACGCGGGCGGGGCGGTGCTCACGAAAGGTGGACAGCATGGGGTTTCCTCAGCGGGGGTTGGGCTCAACGCAGCAGGTAGGGCATGTTGACGGTGACTGCGCCGGTGGGACAGCGGGCCGCGCAGGGGCCGCAGTACCAGCACTCGTCGACGTGCATGTACGCCTTGCCGTTGTCGGGGTTGATCGCCAGCGAGTCCAGCGGGCAGATCTCCACGCAGAGCGTGCAGCCTTGGATGCACAGTGATTCGTCGATGGTCACCGGGACGTCGGCCCGGTGCTCGGCCAATGCCATCTAGATCAATCTCCAGTCGGTGTCCGGGTCGGTGTCCGGCAGGCGCTCGGGCGGCCGGATCAGGCTGCCGCGCATGGTGATCCGGTCGCCGCGCATGCGGATGTATTCCAGGTCGACCGGGCGGCCGTCCTCGAGTTTGGTGAGCCGCTCGAGCAGCAGTAGCGCGCCGCCCTCGGGCATGTGCAGGGTCATGGCCGAGTGGGCGTCGGCGGTGATGGCCTCCAGCGCGAGATCGGCGGAGCCGAGCGGGCCGCCGCTGATCTGCTCGATGAGGGCGAAGACGTCATTGGTCTCGAGGTCGCGGGTGATGACCTCGTCGCCGATGTCGGGGACCAGGTAGGTCAGGTCCAGGCTCAGTGGCAGATCGCCGAAATAGCGCAGCCGCTCGATGTACACGGCCTGCGTGCCGGGTTCGAGCCGCAGTTTGCGGGCGACCGCGGGCGGCGGGGTGACCCGGCGCGCGGCGCGCACTTCGTTGCGGACCTCGCCGTGCCCGCGCAGGGTCTCCTTCAAGCCGAGCAGTGCGTCGAGTCCGTGGTCGTATTTGCGTTGGGCGACATGGGTGCCGATCTTGGGGGCGCGCTCGATCAGGCCCTCGTCCTTGAGCAGCGCGAGAGCGTCGCGAACGGTATTGCGCGAGACCGCGAATTCCGCGGCCAGCGCCTGTTCGGAGGGCAGGGCCTGATCGAAGGCGCCCGCGTGGATCTGCTGGCGCAGCACATCCGCCACCTGGCGGGCGCGATCCGCCCGGCGTCCGGGGGCGCGCAACGGTACCGGTTCCGGCGACACCTCGACTCCTTTCCACGCCTTTGACCTGCAGTTTCAGAACTGTATCGGCGGAATCGGAGGCCACCGGGCCACTCACTGCGCGACCACCGCGACGGTGCGGCTTTACGCCGCCGCCGCGGGCGTCCGGCCTGCCGGAATGGCGGGGAATCGGGGTATTGCGCCACCCGCGCCCGGGGCGGGGATCTTGGAATCACGCTGAGCGGAATGCGTGTGCGCGGCGACGCGCCGGAGTGGGCTGGGGCTACGCCCGGGTTCTCGAGATATGGGAACCCGATGTGGCGTGCGCCACTTCACCCGCACTGCCCCGACATCGGCGCGGATGGCGCGAATTGTCAACCAACACAAAAGATTCGGTCTCGAGGGAGGTTGCCCGGAGGGATTCTGGCGTCGGCGCCACGACAGGCCCGGGGCTGCCGGGAAGGTCTCGCACGCCTTCCATTCGCCGTAATCGCAATGATACTTTGATCCTATGTCTGCCAACCGCCCCTCTTCCGCGCCGCGGGTCACCTACGTGACCGTCGCGCTGGGCGTTCGGCTGCCGCGGCAACGGGAACTGTGTTGTCCCTGCCGTCGCGCAGTCGAGTTCTGACCCCGATCGTTTCGAGCTTCCCGCCCGTCTCGTAATCCGGGTTCCTCCGCTGCACCGCTGAAACCTCCATGTAGGCATTCGTCCGCCTGTCGACAGGCGGACCGCAGCAAGGATTCACACTGTGTCCAGCCCCACGCTCGAACGCACCCTTTCCGCCGGCTCCGCCGCGGCCGCGCGCCCGGCCCAGGCCCGCCCGGCCGTACCGCCGGAGCTGCGCATCACCGACAACCCGGCGGCCGCCGTGCTGCGTGCCGCCACCCGCGGCCCGATCTTCCGTGATATCGCCGCGCAGACCACGGGTCTGAGCATCGCCACCGTGAATCGCCAAGTGTCCGCGCTGCTTTCGGCCGGGCTGCTGCGGGAGCGCGCGGATCTGACCGCGTCCGGCGCGGTGGGCCGCCCGCGCGTGCCGTTCGAGGTCGACACCGACTCCTACGTGACGCTGGGCGTGCACATCGGCTTCACCGTGACCCGCATCGTGGCCGCGGATCTGTCCGGCCGCATTCTCGGCGGCCTCGAAATCGCCACGCCCCAAACGGGTCAGGACGCGGCGCTGACCATAGTGGCCCGCAGCGCCAAGGCGTTCCTGGACCGGCTGCCGCGCCGGCGTCCGCTGTGGACCGGTGTCGCGCTGGCCGGGCGAGTGGATCCGGCGGCCGGTGTGGTGGATCATCCGCGCCTGGGCTGGCAGGCCGCGCCTGTGGCGGCCGTCTTCAGCAGCGTGCTGGACCTGCCGGTGTCGGTGTCCGCGCACGTCGAGGCGATGGCCGCGGCGGAACTGCTGCTCACCCCGCGCGATCCGGGCGAGGAGACGCGGCCGGGCAGCAGCCTGTTCGTGTACGCTCGCGAAACCGCCGGTGTCGCAGTCACTTTGCACGATCGCGTGCACACTCCCACGAACGGTCCCGGCTCGATCGCGCACCTGCCCACCGGATCGGATGCCGATTGCACCTGCGGCCGGCGTGGCTGCTTGGAGGCCACCATCGGTGAGCGCGCCCTGCTGGAGCGCGCCGTGCGCAAGGGCATCCTGCCCAAGCCGGAGGCCCCGCGCCGCCCGGCCGTGGTCGACCTGTACCGGGCCGCCGACGCCGGCAATGCCGATGCCCGCGACCTGCTCATCGAACGTGCCGAAATCCTGGGCCGCACAGCGGCTCTGGTGCGCGACATGTTCAACCCGGACCGGGTGGTGCTGGGCGGCCAGGCATTCACCGGCTGGCGTCCCGGCATGGAGCGGGTCGCCGAGGCCTTCGCCGAGTCGACCACCCTGCCCGCGGCGGATCTGCGGATCAGCCGATTCGGCGGCCGGGTGCAGGAATTCGCGGCGGCGGTCACCTCGGTGAGCGCCTTCTACGCCGACCCGCTCTCGGCCATGCGCCGGGCGACGCGGACCCGCTAGCCCCTCGAGCGCGCAGTCCCCGCCGGGTGATCCCGGCGGGGACCTACGTCGATTCCCCGCCGTGGAGGGCGTGATCCGTGGCGAACCACACGGCCACCTCGGCACGGCCGCTCGCCCCGAGCTTGCCCGCGATGTTGTGCACGTGCACCTCGGCCGTCCGCTCGGAGATCCCCAGCGCCCGGGCTATCTGGCGGTTCGTCCGGCCGCGCGCCACCAGCGCCGCCACCTCACGCTCGCGCCTGGTGAGCAGCGGCTTCCCCGCCTGGTGCGGAATCGAGACGTCGAGATCGTCGAGCACCTCGGCGAGATATCCGGCGGTGTCGGATTGCACCCGATCCGCACCGATCCGGCGGTGTCTCTCGAAGGCCGCCGGGTCGAGCGTGGCGACCGCGTTGCCGAATGCCTCGGTCAGCCAACGCATCCCGAACGGAACCGGCATGGCGCCGATCGTGGCGGCGAGCGCCTCTGCGGCGCCGAGCAATTCGGCCATGCGGGTGAGTCTGGAACCGCTCGACGCGACCGCGGACGCCACCATCAGACCGATGCTGGCCCCGTACAGCCCGCCGGCGTCGAGAAAGGCGACCAGGCAGGCCCGGGCATCGGTCGTGGCCTCGTCGATCCGATCGGTACGCCACGCCGCGACCGCACGGATCAGGGCCGCCCAGCCCAGGGCCTCACGGTCCCCGATCACCCGCAGGATCCGGTCGGCCGCCTCGGCGTCGCGGGCGGCCGCGGCATAGTCTTCCTTCCCGAGCTCGACGCCCGCGAGCATGACCAGGCCCCAACCGTGGGCCAGCGACCCGGTCTCACCGGCCGCGGTGATGAGCGCGAGGGACTCGTGGATCAGGCTCGCGGCGGGGGCCAGATCGTCGTCGAATGCTGCTGTGAGCCCTCGATATTGCAAGGCGCGAGCAAGACCGCGGTCGTCGCCGAGACCTCGGAATATCGCCGCCGCGACGTCGAGCGCGGCCGCCGCGGCCGCCCGATCGCCATGGATCATCGCCAGGTCCCCGACCCCGACGTGGGCCCAGGCGGTGAACCACCGGTCGACCTCACCGGACATCGCGAGGGCGGTCGCGAGCCACCGCAATCCCTCTCGGAAGTGGCCGTGCAGCTGCCAGAAGTGCGGCAGCGCGCCGGCCAGGCGGACCGCCGTATCGGCATCGCCGGACTCGATGCTGTGCGACAGCGCCGCACGCAGGTCGGGGTGCTGGGCCTCGAGCCGGTTCGCCCACGCGTGTTCGGCATAGGTCCGGAAGGCGGCCCCGGCGCGCTCGGCGAGATCGCGAAAGTAGGACGCGTGGACATTCCGTAATTCGCCCAGTTCCCCCGATTCGCGCAGATGCGCGCGGCCGTAGCTCTTCACCGTCTCCAGCAGGCGATAGGGCACCGGCCCCGCGGCGGGGTCGAACGAGACCAGCGATTTGGCGACGAGACCACCGAGGAGTCCCGCGCGGTCCCCGTCCGACAGCGCGCAGCCGACTCCGTCCACCTCCTCGATTCCGAAGCTGCCCGCGAAGATCGCGAGTCGGTCGAACAATTGCCGCTCGGCCGGACTCAGCAGTCGATAACTCCAGTCCATGGTGGCGACGAGCGTGCGATGGTGCCGGATCGCGGCCCTGTTCCCGCTGGTCAACAGCCCGAACTGGCCGTCCATGTGGGCCGCGATCTGCTCGACGTCCAGCGATGCGGCTCTCGACGCGGCCAGCTCGATCGCCAGTGGGAGGCCGTCCAGATAGCGACAGATCCGCGAGGCTCCGACGGCGGTTGCCGCGGTAATCGTCAGGTTCGGCTGCACCGCCCGGGCCCGCTCGAAGAACAGCGCGACGCTCTCCGCGCCGGTCACCACCGCGAGATCCGGATCGCTGGTCGCCGACGGCAGCGCGAGTCCGCCGACCCGCAGCACGCCCTCACCCGGTATCTCGACGAGTTCCCGGCTCGTGGCCAGAATCCGCAGCCGGCCGCAGCGCTCGAGCAACGCTGTCACCACGTTCGCTACGGACTCGACGACGTGTTCGCAATTGTCGAGCAGGATCAGCGCGGCCGACGCTTCGAGACGGATCGCCAGGGAATCGGTGCGGGAACGCTCGCGATGCTCCGGAACCCCCACGGCCCCTGCGATGGCGTGCGGGACGAGCGCGGGGTCGGTGATCGAGGCGAGTTCGACCAGCCAGCAGCCGTCAACGAAGTCATCGCTGCGCGCCAGCGCCGCCTCGAGCGCGAGTCGGCTCTTACCGGCGCCACCCGGCCCCGTGATGGTGACGAACCGATAGGTCTGGAAAAGCTCCTGGATCTTCGCGAGATCGGCGTGACGTCCGACAAAGCTCGACAGCGGCGTCGGGAGATTGTTCAGCGGAGGAGCGAGCTCCCAATCGCTGGGCGTCACTGTCGGAGCTTACGCGCACCGCACCGGCGCCCGGAAGTACGTGATTCCCCCAATAGCGGTCCGACGCGGCCCGGACCGATGCTGATCCGGAGAGTCGGTCACAGCCCGGCGATCGTGACGGCATCGACAATCGATCGAGGTGAGAGCAATGAGTTGGGACAGCACACACGCATGGTGGCGGGCACTGCACGACGTGGCCGCGGAGATCGAGAACCGACGAGACGGCGAGCTGCCCTGGCGCCCGGAACACGCCGCGGTGTTCGGCGACCCGGGCGGACTGATCGCGGCGCTTCGCTACCGCTGGAACCTGACCGTGCAAGCGCACGAGGAAGAACTCGCCGGCGCGGACGGTGAGGCGTGCGAGCGCGAGCTGGTCGACGCCAATCAGGGTGTGTTGCAGGTCTTGCGCGCGTCCCGACCTCGCGAACCGGCCGCCGCACCGGCGTTCGCCGCGGCCTGAATCCGTCGAATCTCGGTTCGTGCCAGGGAGGGCCGAGCCGGACGGTCCACGATCCGGCCCGGCCCCCGGACCCGCACGCGCGAGAGGCCCATTTCACGCGGTGCGGGAAACCGCCGCCCACCGTGGAGTCCCCTTCCCGGTGGGCGGCGGTGGTCTCAGGCGGCGCGCACCTGCGGGGTCAGTCCCCACTCACGGGCCAGCAGGCGGTGCGAGTTCACCCGGTCCGCGTGGTCGAAAGCCACACTGGTGACCAGTATTTCGTCGGCGCCGGTCAGTTTGCGGAGGGCGTCGAGGCGTTCGGCGACGGTGGCCGGGGAACCGACGAACTGTGTGGTCACCCGGTCATCGACCAGCCGCCGCTGCTGGTCCGACAGCGGGGGCGCGGTATCGGGGTCGAGGTAGTCGGCCGCGCCCGCGCCGCTGCGAATGCTGTAGACCCAGTGGCCGTAGCTGGCGGCCAGGCGCCGGGCCGCGGCATCGTCCTCGGCGACCACCACGTCGGCGGAGACCACCAAGTAGGGGCGCGGAAAGCGCGGGGACGGACGGAAGGCCGCCCGGTAGGCCTCCACCGTCTCCACGATGGTGCCCGGCGACACGTGGTAGTTCGCCGCGAACGGCAGCCCCGATCGTCCTGCCAGCTGGGCGCTTTCGCCACCACTGCTCCCGAACAGCCACGGCTGCACCGCCGCGCCCTCACCCGGAACCGCGTGCAGCTCCACGCCTTCGGGCGTCACATAGGTGCCGTCCAGCAGCGCGAGGATCTCCCCGACCTGCTCGGTGTAGGGCAGCGGCTGCGCGCCGGGCAGGTGCAGTGTCTCCAATGCCGCCTTCACCCTGGTGAAATCGAGCAGCTGGCCGGGATAGAAGGGCGGCGGGAGCACCACGCCGTCCCGGACCTCGGTGGGCCGCTCGGGCGCGGGCACCGGTGGCACGCCGGCCGACCGCACCTGTTCGGCGCGCTGCCCGGAGCGGCCCAGGCCCAGATCCAGGCGGCCCGGATACAGGGCGTCGATGGTGCCGAAGGCCTCCACCACCGAGATGGAGGTGTGGTGCCCGAGCTGCACGGCCGCCGACCCGACCCGGATGGCTTCGGTGGCGGCGGCGATCAATCCGATCAACGTCGCCGGCGCGGCGCTGGCGACCCGCACGAAATGGTGTTCGGCGACCCAGAAGCGGTGGTAGCCCAGCTTTTCCGCCTGCCGGGCCAGGTCGATGGTGTTGCGGATCGCCTGCTGCGGTGTGGAGCCCGCACTGATCGGGGCCAGGTCCAGGATCGAGAGTGGGATGGTCATGCCGAGGCCTCCCGTCGTGGATCCTGTTCGCCCGCTTCGACGGCCAGCGGCAGGCGGTTCTCCGCCGGCGCGATCGGGCAGGTGGCGTAGTCGGTGAACGCGCAGGGCAGGTTGACCGCGTGATTGAAGTCGAGGGTGACGGTGCCGTCGGCGGCGGGGCGGGGCAGGTCCAGCCGCCGCGCGCCGCCGTAGGTGGTGACGCCGCTGGTGGCGTCGGTGAACAGCACGTGCAGCCCCAGCGCCTCGCTGCCGAACACCACCAACTCGCGCTGGTCACCGTTCAGCTCGAAAGTGACCGTGCCGGTGGCGGTGTGGTGGTGCTCGAGGCCCGCCACCACCGCACCGGTGGTCACCACGCGCGTCTGTTCGAAGGGTTCGAAGCGACCGGTCACCACCCACCGCGAATGCGGTTCGTAGACCGGGATCTCGGTGAAGGCGGCCAGGGTCGGCGCGGCGGGATCGTGCACGCGCAGCGCGAATTGGCCGGTCCGCCGGATCACCTCGATGATGCGGTCACCGGTGTGCACCTGGAGTCCCAGAGCGCCTTCACCGGGGGTGAGCACGGCCGAGCCGGTCAGTGCGGCGCCGTCGCGGAGCAGTTCCGGCTGCCCCGGTTCGACTGTCACATAGACGTTCTCGGCGTCGGCGCGCCAGCGTCCGGGCAGGTCGTCGACCGTCTCCTCGGTGTCCCCGAGCCAATGCAGCCCGGTCAGGCTGAGCCAGCCCAGCGGCTGGCGGGCCCAGGCGGCGCGTTCGGCCCGGAAGGCGGCCCACTGCTGGTCGTATGCGGTTTCGGTGGCGGTCATGAGGCGCGGACTCCTTCGGTAGTGCCTTGCTGGGGGTGGCGTAGGCCCAGGTGCTCGCGCAGGGTCGCGCCGGTGTACTCGGTGCGGAAGCTGCCCAGGGACTGCAGTTCCGGGACGACCCGGTCGACGAACTCGTCGAGTCCGGCCGGGGTGAGGTGCGGGACCAGGACGAAACCGTCCGAGGCATCGGATTGCACGTAGTGGTCGATCTCGACGGCCACCTGCCGGGGCGTCCCGACGAACTGCTGGCGGGTGGTGGTCGCGATGATGAGTTCGCGGATCGAGAGATTCTCGGCGGCGGCCTTGGCCCGCCAGGCCTCCGCCACGGCCCGTGGATCCCGCGCGTGGCGGACCCGGCCGCGGGTGATGTTCGCGTCGTCGATCGGGTCGATGTCCGGCAGCGGCCCGTCCGGGTCGTACGCGGAAAGGTCACGGCCCCAGATCTGTTCGAGGAACGTGATCGCCGTCTGCGGCGTCACCTGCTGGCGGCGGATGTGGCGGGCGTGCTCGACCGCCTCCTCCTCGGTGTCGCCCAGCACAAACCCGGCGGAGGGCAGGATCTTCAGGTCGTCGCGGGCGCGGCCGTATTTGGCCAGCCGGTCCTTCACGTCGCGGTAGAAGCGCCGGCCGTCCTCGAGTTCGCCGTGGGCGCTGAAGATGACATCGGCCTTGGCGGCGGCGAATTCGCGGCCCTCGTCGGAGTCGCCCGCCTGGATCTGCACGGGGTAGCCCTGGGGGCTGCGCGGCAGCACGAACTGCCCGTCGATGTCGAACTGATCGCTGACGAACCGCGCCTGCGGAATCGGTTGCGCGAAAATCCCGCGCTCCCGGTCGATCACGAGCGCGTCGGCCGGCCAGCTGTCCCACAGCGCGCGGGTGGCGTCGACCACCTCGTGTGCGCGGGTGTACCGCTTGGCGTGCTCGAGGTAGCCGCCGCGCCGGAAGTTCTCACCGGTGAAGGCGTCCGAGGAGGTGACCGCGTTCCAGGCCGCGCGGCCGCCGGACAGGTGATCCAGGGACGCGAATTGCTTGGCCAGTTCGAAAGGTTCGTTGAAGGTGGTGTTGATGGTCCCGGCCAGGCCGAGCCGGGTGGTGACCGCTGCCAGCGCGTTGAGCACGGTGAAGGTGTCGGGCCGGCCCACCACGTCCAGGTCGTGGATGCGGTCGCGGTGCTCGCGCAGGCGCAGGCCCTCGGCCAGGAAGAAGAAGTCGAACAGACCGCGCTCGGCGGTGCGGGCCAGGTGCACGAACGAGTCGAAGTCGATCTGACTGCCCGAGCCCGGGTCCGTCCAGACCGTGTGGTGATTGACGCCCGGGAAGTGGGCGGCCAGGTGAATCTGCTTGCGTATCCGATGATCCGGCATGACGTGACTCCTCAGGCGTGGGCGTAGCGGCTGGCGGGACGGGGCAGGCCCAGGCGCTCGCGCAGGGTCGGGGTGAGGGCTTGCAGGTGCGGCAGGGCGGCGGCCAGCGCGAGCGGCCGCAGCACGACACCGTCTGCGGCGCAGTCGGTTTCGATCCGGCGCAGGATGTCGCGGAGTCCGGCGGCGGTGCCGATGTGGAACACCGTCGCCGGGGCCGGGGTCGCGATCCAGTCCTCGAGCTGGGCGACCTCGAGGGCGGCCGTATCCGCCGTGTCCGCCAGATGGATGTCGATGTCGAGCAGCACCCGCACCCGGTTCGGGTCGCGCCCGGCGGCGGCGATGGCGGAGCGCAGTTCGGCGCGGGTGGCGGCGGCGGTCTCGAGATCCGGTGCGGCGATCCGGATCAGGTCGGCGCGGCGCACGGCGACGCGGGTGCTGTGCGGGTCGGCGGCGCGCACCGCGACCGGGGGCTGTCCCTGCGGCGGGCGCGGGGTGATGGACGGGCCCTTCACCGCGAAGTGCTCACCGGCGAAGTCGATGTAGTGCAGTCGTTCACGGTCGATGAAGCGTCCGGTGGCGGCGTCGCGGATCTCGGCGTCGTCCTCCCAGCTGTCCCACAACCGGGCCACCACTTCGACGGCGTCGTCCGCCTCCTGCCAGCGGGACCGATCGTCCTGCTCGGGTTTGCGGCCGTACAGGCTCGCCTCCCCGGCCGCGACGGACACTTCCCACCCCGCCCGGCCCGTGGCCGCGAAGTCCAGGGAGGCAATGGCTTTGGAGAGGTGGAAGGGCTCGCTGTGGGTGACCGAGGCCTGCGGGATCAGTCCGATCCGGCGGGTCGCGGCGGCGGCCCGCGCGGCCACCGCCACCGCGTCCAGACGGCCCAGGGCGCCGGCCGATTGCAGGGTGCCGGAGTCGGGCAGGAACGCCAGGTCGATGCCCGCGTCCTCGGCGGCACGCAGTGCGTCCACCCAGTAGCGGGCGTCGAAGAGGTCCTCGGCGCGGGAGTCGGCGCGCCGCCAGGAGGCGGGGTGCGCGCCGGTGCCGGACAGTTCCAGGCCCAGCAACAGCGGAGTCGGGTGCGGCATCAGGCTGTCCTTTCGAGCGGAATGGGTACTTCGGGAGTGGCCGCCCGGGGGACGGCCGCGAGCAGCTCACGCGTGTAGGCGTGTTGCGGATCGTCGAACAGTGCTGCGGTGGAGCCGGTTTCGACCACACAGCCCTGACGCATGACCGCGACCCGGTCGGCCAGACGGCGGACCACGGCCAGATCGTGAGAAATGAACAGGTACGCCAGGTCCAGGTCGGCTTGCAGGCGTTCGAGCAGCTCGAGGATCTGCGCCTGCACCGAGACGTCCAGGGCCGAGACCGGTTCGTCCAGCACCAGCAGGTCGGGGCGCAGGGCCAGTGCGCGGGCGATGGCGACGCGCTGGCGCTGTCCGCCGGACAGTTCGGCGGGACGGCGATCCAGGTACGACGACGGCAGCGCGACCTGCTCGAGCAGCTCGGCGGCCGTCGACCGACGGCTGCGGCGGTCGCCGATTCCGTACGCCTGCAAGGGTTCCGACACGATCCTGCCGACGGTCAGTTTGGGATTCAGCGAGACGAACGGGTTCTGGTAGACGACCTGCACACGGCGGCGGAAGGCCCGCAGGGCCGAGCCGCGCAGCGCGGTGATGTCCTGCCCGTCGAAGGTGACCGTGCCGGCATCGGGCGCGGTCAACCGGGCGACGATGCGGGCGGTGGTGGACTTCCCCGAACCGGATTCGCCCACCACGGCCAGGGTTTCACCGCGGTGCACGTCCAGCGACACGTCGTCCACCGCGTTGACGGTGAAATCCTTGGTGACACGGAAGGATTTGCGCAGACCGTTCGCGGACAACAGCGGCGATCCGTATGCCCGGGCCGGGCGCGGCCGCTGCTCCCCGGACAGGCTCGGGGCGGCGGCGATCAAGCGCTTCGTGTACTCGTGCTGCGGATCGCCCAGTACCGCTGCGGCCGTGCCGGTCTCGACGATCTCGCCGTCCCGCATCACCGCGATCCGATCCGCGCGTTCGGCGGCCACGGCGAGATCATGGGTGATGAGCAGGACCGCCGTCCCCGACTCCGCGGTGCGCGCGGCGAGCAGATCGAGAATGCGGCGTTGCACGGTGACGTCCAACGCGCTGGTCGGTTCGTCAGCGATCACCAGTTCCGGCCCGCAGGCCAGCGCGATGCCGATCAGCACCCGCTGCCGCTGACCGCCCGACAGGTCCTGCGGATACTGCCGCGCCCGCAGCTCGGGCCGGTCCAGCCCGGCCTGGTCCAGAATCCGCACCGCCTCGATATCGGCCGTCCGGCGATCGGCCCGGCCGTGGATCCGCAGCACCTCCCCCACCTGCCGGCCGATGCGCTGCACCGGGTTCAACGAGGTGCCCGGATCCTGCGGGACCAGCCCGATGCGGGCCCCGCGAATCCCCCGCAGGACGCGTTGCGAGGCGTGCTCGAGCCGCTCGCCCGCGAAGGTGATCGCACCCGCGGTGACCTGCCCGCCGTTGAGCAGCCCGATGACCGCGTGCGCGAGCGTGGACTTGCCCGAACCGGATTCACCCACCAGCGCGACCGTCTCGCCGCGCCGCACCTCGAGCGAGACACCGCGCACGGCCGAAGTCGTCCCGGTGCTCCCCCGGTACTCGACCCGCAGGTCCTCGATGCTCAGTAGTTCGGTCATCAGGCGTCCTTCTGGAGAGCACGGGAGATCCGCTGGGTGGACAGCACCAGCGCGACGATCACCAGTCCGGGCAGCGTCGTCAGCCACCAGGCCGTGGCCAGGTAGCCGCGGCCCTCCGACACCAGGGACCCCCACTCCGGAGTGGGCGGCACCGCGCCATAGCCGAGGAAGCTGAGCGAGGCCACGAACAGCGTCACGACGCCGAAATCGACGGCGGCGAGCGCGGCCACCGGCCCATACGCATTGCGCAAGATGTGGCGGAACAACACGATGGGCCAGCGCACCCCGGAGGCGAAGGCGGCCTCCACGTAGGGGGCGTTGCGCACCCGCAGCACCTCGCCGCGCATGACCCGGGCGAACTTGGCGATCAGCGAAATACCCACCGCGATAGCCACATTGCGGGTCCCGAGTCCCAGCACCGTGATGGTGGCAAGGGCCAGCAGCATGTCCGGAATCGACAGCACCACGTCGACGACCCGCATGATCGCGGTGTCCACCACGCCGCCCGCCGCACCCGCGACCAGCCCGACCAGCGCACCGGCCACCAGCCCGATCAGAACGGCGAACACCGTCGCGCTCAACGACAGCGCCGCACCGTGCACCACCCGCGTATAGAGATCGCGCCCGAGATTGTCCGTCCCGAACCAGTGTTGCGCACTCGGCCCCCGCAACTTCTGCGCGGGCACGCCGCGCAGCGGATCGCCGCCCGCGAACACCGACGGCGCCACCGCCCAGGCCACCACCAGCAGCACGACCATGCCCGCGGCCACCACACCGACGCGGATCATCCCGTCACGCATCGGGGGACTCATCGTCGATCGCCCAATAGGCGAAGCCCGGGTCCAGCAGTGGGTGGGTCAGGGTGATGACGCGCAGCGTCGAGCGCGGGCCCGATGCGGAGCCGGAGCGCAGGCGGGCGCGCAGGTTTCGGATCACGTGCCGGGACGGGGTCGGCGAACGGTCAGGCATGCGCGCGCTCCTTCGTCGAATTCCTTTGCACCACACGGGGGTCGAGCAGGGGGTAGGCGAGGTCCACGAGCAGGTTGACGGTGACGAAGGCCAGCGCGGCGAACACGACAATGCCTTGGACCACCGGAATGTCCTGGTGCAGCACCGATTCCTGGGCGAGGCGGCCGATCCCGGGGCGGGAGAACACGGTCTCGGTGACCACCCGCCCCGGCCAGCACGGTGCCCGTCCACAGACCGGCCACGGTGAGGGCGGGAGCGGCGGCCGGGCGCAGTACGTGGCGCAGTTGTACCCACCAGCGCGACGCGCCCTTGGCGAAGGCCACCTCGACGAACGCCTGCCGCCAGGTCGCGACCAGACTCGCGTAGAGGACCTGGGAGATGACGGCGGCCACCGGGATGGCCAAGGTGATCGCGGGCAGAACGGTCCCGTCGAAGCCGGTCCCACCGAAGGCCGGTATCAGCTTCAGCTGGAACGAGAACAGTTGCAGCAGCAGCAATCCCACCCAGAAGCCCGGCATCGACGCCCCGATCGCCGGCAGCGAGGTGAGCAGTCCGCGCAACCACGGACGCTCGGTGTACGCGGCCGCGAGCGCCAGCGCCCCGCCGACGGCCACGGCGAGCAGCAGACCGGTGCCCGCCAGCATCAGCGTCGAGGGCAGTGCCTCGCCCAGTGCGCCCGTGACCGTCTGACCGGTGGAGATCGAATGGCCGAGGTCGCCGCGCACCGCGTGGGACAAGGCCGTCCAATACTGGGCCCACAGCGGCTGGTCGAGGCCGTAGCGGCCCCGCATCTCGGCGATGGCCGCGGCGTCGACGGGGGTGCCGGTGGCCGCGTCGGCCGCCATGGCCACCGGGTCACCGGGCAGCAGGTAGAGCCCGACGAACGACAGCGTGAACGCCGCCCACAGCACGCCGACCGCCTGCAGCACCCGTCCGATCACGTAGCGGCCCATGGATCTACCGCTTCAGCCAGGTGTCGTGGAATTGCAGCCGCGCGGACGCCTCGAACCTCACCCCGGCGACGGCCTTGCCGACGCCGATGGCCTGCGAGAGTTCGATGGTCGGAATCCACAGGCCCTGGTCGAGGACCGCGGTTTGGGCGTCGCCGATGATGCGGCTGCGGGCGGCCGGATCGGTGGCCGCGAGCTGCTGGGAGAGCAGGGCGTCCAGGGGCTCAGCGGGACCGCGGGCATTCAGGTTGCGCTGATCCACCGCGAAGGTGGTGCGCAGGATGTCGCCGTCGGCGCGGGTGGAGTTGTAGTAGTTGAAGTCGAAGTCCTTGGCGTTCTGGCGCACCGTCGACTCCGCGACCGACAGCGGTTCCAGGCGCAGGTCGAAGCCGACGGCCCGCAGCTGCTGCTGGGTGAGTTCCAGAATGGGCTGGTTGGCCGCGAAGACAGGGGCGAAGATGACGCCCGCACCGAGCCGCTGCCCGTCCTTGACTCGGATGCCGTCCGCGCCGGGCGCCCAGCCCGCCTGCTCGAGTTGCTTCTTCGCGGCGTCGGGGTCGTACTTCACCCGCGCCGAAAGATCCACGTAGCCTGGCGTTCTGGAGGCGAGGACGCTGCTCGCGGGCTTGAACTGCGGCCCCAGCACCGTGTCCACCAGTTCCTTGCGGTCGATGGCCGCCACCAGTGCCGCTCGCACGGCCGGATCACGCAGCGGGCCGCGGGTGACATTCGCCTGCAGACCGAACGGGATGCCCGGGTTGGCGGTGAACTGCACCCGGCCACCGCCACCCTCGATCTGCGGAATGTCCTGCGGCAGGGCGTCACTGACGACGTCGAGCTGACCGGAGGCGAGACTGCCGGTGCGGACCCCGGATTCGGGGACCACGGTGAACACGATCTTGTCCAGGTGCGCCTCACCCTGGGTCGCGAACACCGCGGAGCCCCAGGCGTATCCGGCCCGCTTGGTCAGCGTCGCGGAGGCGCCCTGCTTCCATTCGGCGTAGGTGAACGGACCGCTGCCGATGTTCGCGCCCAGGCAGCGATCGTCGGCCGCCTTCGCGACCGTGGCGTCGGACTGGATACCGAGCTGCGGGGTCGAGGTCGCCTGCAGGAATTGAGCGTTCGGCGCCGCGAAGTCCACGCGCACCGTACGCGGGTCCAGCACCGTGCTGCCCGCGTACCCGGCCAGGTAACTGGCCGCGAGCGGCGCTTTCACCCCGCCGAGCGCGACGATGGAGTCGAGGTTCCGGCGCACCGAGTCCGCGGTGAGCGGGGTGCCGTCGCTGAAGGTGACGCCGTCCTTCAGATGGAAGGTGAACTGCTTCGCGTCCTGCGAGACGGACCAGGTGTCGGCCAGCCACGGCCGCAACTGACCGGAATCCGGGTCTTGATCGACCAGCGAATCGACGATCTGCCGAGTCACGTAGATGGTCTGATTCGTCGAGGACTGCGCGGGATCCGAGCAGGTCGGGGCCGACGACAAGCCGTAGCGCAGGGTGCCGCCCGCCTGCGGGGGACCCGCCGGCTCGCCGGTACCGGTGGCATCGCCGCCACCGCACGCGGCCAGCGTCAGGGCGGCGGCCAGCGCGCCGGTCATCGCCAGCGGGCGCTTGGCGCGGGCGGCCGGGAAACGGTTCATCGGGGGTCTCCGGTGGGGTATCGGTCGGCGCCGAGCGGGCGGCTCGGAATGCGGCGCCGCAGTTCGGGGGCGACCTCGGATTGGAAGAGTTCGAGGCTGTCGCGGTGCTGGGCCTCGGTGCGCCCGTCCGCGTCCGCGCTCAGGTGGATGACCTCGTGGCCGAACCGCTCGTGATAGCGGCTCACCTTGTCCAGCACCTGTTCCGGGCTGCCGATCAGTGCCGAGGAGCGGTCGACGAAGTCCTCCACCGAGTCGAACACGATGGGCACGTCGAACTTTCGAGCCACCCGCTGCCGCGCCTCGAAGATGGGGCGGTACAGGTCGATGGCTTCCTGCGAGGTGCGGGTCACCAGGAAGCCCGCCGTGCCTGCGCCGACCAGTGCCTCGGCCGGGTCGTGACCGTAGGCCGCCCAGCGCTCCCGGTAATGGTCCACCAGTTCGGCGTACGGCTCGATCGGGTAGGTGACGTTCGCGGAGAACAGCGGATCACCCTGCTGCGCGGCGTAATCCGCGGATTCGCGGCTGGTGGCGCTGCCGTGCCAGATGCGCAGCCGCGGCTGCAACGGCCGCGGCAGCGCCTTCGCCTCGGTCAGTGCCGGCCGGAAACGGCCGGTCCAGGTGACGCTGTCGCTGTCCCACAGCTTGCGGAACAGTTCGTAGCCTTCGCGATTGCGGTCCCACTGGTCGTCGGTGGTGACGTGGAACAGTTTGGCCTGCGCGGCGCCGTTGCCCTTGCCGATGATGAGTTCCAGGCGGCCGTCGGACAGATTGTCCAGCGTCGAGTAGTCCTCGAAGGCGCGCACCGGATCCAGCAGGCTCAACGTGGTGACACCGGTGAACAGCGAGAGGCGCGCGGTGACGGCGGCGATGTGGCTCAACACCACCGGCGGCGCGGCGGAGATGAACGGGTCCTCGTGGCGCTCCCCCACCGCGAAGCCGTCGTAGCCGAGGTCCTCGGCCAGCCGGGCGCTGTCGACGACCCGGCGCAGCCGCTGCCGGGGTGACTCGCTGCCACCGGTCACCGGATCGGGGGTGTGCGTGATCAGGGTCAGGAGCAGGAATTTCATGCCGGGATCGCCGCCTCTCCGGTGGCCAGGTACTTCTCGAACGGGTGCACGTAGCCGACTGCCTTGCGGACGTCACGCGGGAGCGCGGTGTACCCGGCCGCCGCATACAGGGCGACGGCCTCCGGCTGACGCGGGCCCGTGGTCAGGTAGATGCGCGAATAGCCGCGCCGCGCGATCTCGGCTTCCAGCTGGTCGAGCACGAAGCGGCCCAATCCTTTTCGCCGGTGCCCGGCCGCTGTCCAGATCCGCTTCAGCTCGGCGGTGTCCGCGTCGTAGCGCTGGAAGGCCCCGCCGGCCACCGGTTCCCCGTTATCCACAACTATCAACAGGTCGCCGTGGGGTGGGGAGAAGTGGCTGGCCGAGTAGCCGATCAGATCCGCGTGCACCTCGCCCGGGGTGCCGCCGTAGCGGCTGCTGTATTCGATGGCCAGTTCCGCCAGCAGCGGCGCGGCCAGGGGATCGTGTTGCCCGACGTGGAAGACCCTGCGCGACATGCTCATCCCTTCTTCTTGGGCAGTCCGGGCGGATTGATCCGCGACTGTGTGACGGCCTCGCCGCCCAGGCCCCAGCGGTCCAGCACCTGCTTGTAGGTCCCGTGCTCGATGGCGTACTGGATGGCCTGGTGCACCGGGCCGACCAACCCGTTGTCCTTGCGCGTCAGCACCCCGATCTCGGCCTGCAGGGCATCGCCCGCACCGGACCAGGTCGTGAGCACCTTGTTGCCCGTGGTCGCGGCGTGATACTGCGCGGAGGGATTGGGGCCCACATAGCCGTCGAGGCGGCCGGAGGACAGCGCCAGGTAGTAGTCCGAGGTCTGCTGGTAGTACGCGAGCTCCAGCTTGGGCAGCCCCTCGGCCACGTTCTGGTCGTTCCAGCCGACCAGCAGCTGCTCCTGATTGGTGCCCGAAGTGACGCCGATCTTCTTGCCCGCGAGCGACTTACGATCCCGATAGGTCCAGTTCGCGTCCTTCGGCACTTCCAGCGCGATGGTGTCCAGGCGATAGGTGGCGAAGTCGTACTTCTCCTTACGGTCCTCGGTCACCGTGGCATTGCTGATGAACAGGTCGGCTTCGCCCGAGTCGATCTTCACGAAGTTCTGCGCGAAGTCGCCGTTGCGCCGGTCCACCTTCAGGCCGAGGATGTCGGCGATCAGCACCGCGACATCCACTTCCGACCCGATGACGGTGCGGTCGTCGGTCGCGTAGAAGCCCAACGGCGGCGTCGCGCCGACCGTGCCGGTCACCACCAAGGTCCCGCGATCGCGAATGGCCTGCGGGACCTGCGCGGCGATCGCGTCCACCTTGGCCGCGTGAATACGCCCGGCCTGATCCGGCGTCAGGTCGTAGGTCAGGCCGTTCACGCTGCGGGTTTCCGGCGTGCCGCCATCGCCGGTGCCACAGCCGCCGACGAGCAGGCTCAGCAAGGTGACGGCGATCAGGGTGTTGGTCCGTCGGCGACGGCTCGCCAGCGACATGGTCGGTCCTTACCTAGTGGGTGCGTCAGAGCACGTGTGCGAGAAAAGCTTTGGTACGCGCATGCGACGGGTTGTCCAGCACCTGCGCGGGCGGGCCCTGCTCGACGATGCGGCCGGCGTCCATCAGCACCACGGTGTCGGCCACCTCGCGGGCGAAACCGATCTCGTGGGTGACGATCACCAGGGTCGAACCGGCCTGCGCGAGATCCCTGATCACCTCGAGGACCTCGCCGACCAGCTCCGGGTCCAGCGCGGACGTGGGTTCGTCGAACAGCACCACCTCGGGCCGCAGGGCCAGTGCCCGCGCGATGGCCACCCGCTGCTGCTGCCCTCCGGACAGGCGGCGCGGATACTCATCCGCCCTGTCCGCCAAGCCGACTCGCGCCAGCAGTTCCAGCGCCTCCGCGTTCACCTCGGCCTTGGCGCGCCGCTGCGCGGCCACCGGCGCGAGCGCCACGTTCTCCCGAACCGTCAGGTGCGGAAAGAGATTGAAGTTCTGGAACACGAAACCGATGCGCGCCCGTTGGCGCAGGATGTCGCGCTCGGACAACTCGTAGAGCTTGCCGCCCTTGCGGCGATAGCCGACCAGCTCGCCGCCCACCCGCACGGTGCCGGCGTCCACCTGCTCGAGGTGGTTGATGGTGCGCAGCAACGTCGACTTGCCCGAACCCGAGGGGCCCAGAATGACCGTGACCTCGCCGGGCCGGACCGTCAGATCGATCCCGGACAGCACATCGTTGCGGCCGAACGACTTTCTGATCCCGCGTAATTCGAGCGCGAATTCACTCATCGCCGGTCCCCTCGAGAAGCGCCGTTCGATATAGAACTGAATGACGCTGAGCACGGTGGTCAGCAGGATGTACCAGACCGTGGCCACCATGAGCAGCGGCACCACCCGGCCGTTGCGGCCGTAGATGACCTGGACCTGATAGAAGAGTTCGGCGATGGCCATGGTCGACACGATCGACGTGCCCTTGAAAAGACTGATCACCTCATTGGCGGCATTGGGCAGAATTCCGCGCATCGCCTGCGGCCCGACAATGGTGAAGAACTGCCGCCGCCACGGCAGGCCCAGCGCCCGCGCCGCCTCCCACTGCCCCGCGTCCACCGAGATGATGCCGGCCCGGATGATCTCCGCCGAATACGCCGCCTGATGCAGCGCCAAACCGATGACGGCCGCGGTGAATCCACTGATCACACCACTGGTCTGAAAACGCGCGAACTCGGGCCCGAACGGAATTCCCAGCGACAGCGTCTTGTACAGGTAGGCCAGGTTGAACCAGAACAACAGCTGCACGATCAGTGGAATCGACCGGAACGCCCAGACATAGGTCCAGGCGATCGCCCGCAGCACCAAGTTCTTCGACAAGCGGCCGACCGCCAGCCAGACACCCAGGAAGAACCCCAGCAGCGTGCCCCAGAAGGTGAGTTCCAGCGTCACCTTCAGCGCCGACAGCACCGATTTCGCGGTGATGTACTGCGCGAAGGTGCCCCAGTCCCAGCCCGGATTGGCGATCAGGCCGTGCGCGAACTGCGCGACCAGCACCAGTGCGACCGCACCCGTGACCCACCGCCACGGGTGGCGGGTGCGGACGACGGGCAGGCCGCCGTCCTCGTCCTCGATCACCGCCGTCTGCGCGGATACCGCCAGGGTGCTCATGGACAACGACGATACGAAGGCCGGCAGGCGCTGTCGTCGGTCCGACTCAGGCTGAATTCAATTGGCCGGCAATCGATTTCCCGGAAAGTGCGCGGAAATCACTGCGATGGAAAACCAGCGGCTCCGACTCCGGGCTGACGCTCACCCGGTGCACCCGCAACAGCACCACCGCGTGATCGCCCGCCGGAACCTGTTCGTGCACGGAGGTTTCCAGCCAGGCCGTCGCGCCCGCCACGAACGCGGCATTCCCATTGCCGGCCCGCAGCTCCACCTCCCGGAACCGATCGCCGCGCTTGGAACTCAGCCCGCGTGCGGCACTCTCCTGCTCGCTGCTGAGCAGACTCAGCCCCAACCGGCTCGCGTTCTTCAGCCGCGGCCAGGTCTCGGACGAATATTGAATGCACACCGATACCAGCGGCGGATCCAGCGACACCGGCACGAACGTGCTCGCCACCAGGCCGTACGGCGTTCCGCCGAGCCGCGCGCAGACCGCCACCACCCCGCTCGGGAAGTGCGCGAAGGTCCGCCGGAGATCGGTCCCGTCGACCGGAGTGAGCGCGGCAGCCGCGCCGTGAATCGAGGTCAGGTCACCCATCTATCAACTCCAGCACCGGCCGCGCCGCGGCGACAGGATTGGGCTCACGCCGATCACAAAGCGGACCCCCCGCCGGCGAGTGCCGGACGGGGGGTTCGATGACGCTGTGCGACTTACTTCGGCGCTTCCAGGTGCGGCTGGTTGATGGTGACGAAGTAGTTGTAGGCGGAGGCGATCGCGACCGGGGCGGTGATGAACAACTGGCCCGCGATGGCGCCCAGGAAGCCGACAGCAGCGGCACCGGCGATGCAGCCACCGATCGGGCCGAGGCCGAACAGGGTCGCCAGCGCACCGGTAGCGATCAGGCCGACACCGATGCCCGCGACACAGCCGACAGCGGCGCCACCGAGGCCACCGACCAGGGTGCCGATGGTCGCGCCCAGCGCGACGGTGTCCTTCATGCGGTTCCAGGCAGCCTGCTCACGGTCGTAGTCTGACTTCCACGGAGCCTGGTCCTCATAAGGCAGGTTCACATCCTTGGCCTCGGCGACCGGCTTGTAGGTCGCGTGGTCCATGTCGAACTGCGGGGTCAGCGTGGCGGTGTGGTCGGCGATCTGCGCGGCGATCGGAAACTCGAACTCGTCCACGTGGAACTTCAACGGCATACCGGCCACCACGGTGCCGTCGGCGGCCTTGATCTTGAAGGTGCCATCCTCGACGACCATCGAGCCCGCATCCGTCCGAATGATGCTGTTGGTCTCGGAAATGGTTGCAGCGTAATTGATCACACCGTTGTCAGTGGCCGGAGCGGCATTGACGGTACCGGCGCTGACGCCCATGGCAGCGGACACCAAGGCCGCAGTCGCAGCGAAAGTCTTGAAGCGCATTTCTTTGTGTTTCCTCATCAGACGGTCCGCAGGGTGGACCGCCTGATCGAAACGGCTCGACGCGAACGAAGTATGTCTCGGCAGTGCTGAACCGGTGAACAGTTCAAATGGGAAACCCGCCCGGCCATACGACCGAGCGGGCTGTCCCGATGAGGTGTTCGCTATCTATAGATCCCCTTGCTCTTACACGACCGCGGTATTACTTGGCCGGGGCCGGAGCGATATGCGGCTGGTTGATCGTGGTGAAGTACTGGATCGCGGCGGCAATGGAGACCGGCGCGGTGATGAACAGCTGGCCGGCGATGGTGCCCAGGAAGCCGACAGCAGCGGCACCGGCGATGCAGCCACCGATCGGGCCGAGGCCGAACAGGGTCGCCAGCGCACCGGTGGCCACCAGGCCCACGCCGATACCGGCGACGCAACCGAGCGCCGCGCCCCCGAGGCCACCGACCAGGGTCGCGACGGTCGCGCCGAGGGACACGGTGTCCTTCATGCGGTTCCAGGCAGCCTGCTCACGGTCGTAGTCCGACTTCCACGGAGCCTGGTCCTCGTACGGCAGGGCGACATCCTTGGCCTCGGCGACCGGCTTGTAGGTCGCGTGGTCCATGTCGAACTGCGGGGTCAGGGTCGCGGTGTGGTCGGCGATCTCCGCGGCGATCGGAAACTCGAAGTCGTCGACACGGAAGCTCAGTGGCATGCTGGCAACGACGGTGCCGTTGGTGGCCTTGATCTCGAGCTTGCCGTTGTCGGCGACCAGCGAGCCGGCGTCGGTGCGCAGGACCGTGTTGGTGTCGGTGGTGGTGACCGCGTAGTTGATCGCACCGTTGTTGTCGGCCGCGGGAGCGGCGTTCACGGTGCCGGCGGTGACGCCCATGGCGGCGATAACCAGCGCGGAAACCGCGGTGAAGTTCTTGAGACGCATGTGTTCGAAATCCCTCTAGAGATGAGCGGGTGCGCCCCGGGGGAACAAGGTCAGGTGTATCCCCCGGGGCCCAGTGATGGAAACCGGCCTTCACAAACGCAACGTGGCAGCCGGGTTCCACCGCGGTGAACCTTTGCCCATCGGTTGCCGATAATGCCTATTTAGGGGCGGAAAACGGCTGATTGATAGTGGTGAAGTACTGCACCGCGGCGGCGATCGCGACGGGCGCGGTGACGAACAACTGACCGGCGATGGTGCCCAGGAAGCCGACCGTGCTCGCACCGATCAAGCAGCCGGCCAGCGGGCCGACACCGAACAGGGTCGCGAGCGGAGCCGTGGCCGTCGCGAAGGCGACGCCGCCGAGGACGCAGCCGAGCGCCGCGCCGCCGAGGCCGCCGACCAGGGTGCCCACGGTCGCGCCCAGGCCGACGGTGTCACGCAGGCGGTTCCAGGCCGCCTGCTCCCGGTCGTACTGGGTCTTCCACGGCGCCTGGTCCTCGTAGGGCAGTGCGACCGGCTTGTACACCGCGTGCGACTGGTCGACCTGCGGGGTCAGGGTGGCGGTGCGGTCGCTGATCTGCGCCGCGATCGGAAACTCGAAATCGTCGATCCGGAGCTTCAATTCGGTGCCCGCGACCGTGGTTCCATCGGCCGCCTTGACCTTCAGCGCACCGTCCTCGACGACGAGCGAACCGGCGTCGGTCCGAACGACGGTGCTGCCCGCCTCGGTGATCTGGGAGGTGTAGTTGATCGTGCCGTCATCGGTCTTGGCCGGACCGGCGTACGCGGTGCCCGCGCTCACCCCCGTCGCCGCGATCAGCACTGCCGCGATCCCGGCGAATTCCCTCATCTTCATTGTCTTTACTGCTTCCACTGCCGAGAACTGAACTGTCGGCGGCAAGCATCTGTGAACCCCCGGTGATTCTGGAGGTTAAAAACCACCTTGATTCGATCGGGGGGAAGTGCGGAAGATTACTTCGCCTTCGCGGCGGCCTTCGCCTGCTTCTTGAATTCCCGTACCTGCGTGAGGGATTCGGCGTCGGTGACGTCGGCGACCGAGCGGCGGGAACCGTCCTCGCCGTACGCGCCGGCCGCCTCGCGCCAGCCGGCGGCGGCCAGACCACGCTGTTTGCCGAGCAGGGCGAGGAAGATCCGCGCCTTCTGGTCACCGAAGCCGGGCAATTTCTTGAGCCGCTTCAGGACTTCCTTGCCGTCCGGATCGCCCTCGGTCCACAGGCCCGCGGTATTACCGCCGTAGTTGTCCAGAATGTACTGGGCCAGCTCCTGTACCCGCCGTCCCATCGAACGGCCGTAGCGGTGAATGGCCGGCGGGGTGGCGGCCAGCTCCTCGAATTCGGCGGGATCGGCGGCGGCGATCCGGTGGATATCGAACCCGCCCATCCGGTCGGCCAGTTTCCACGGACCGCGGAATGCGTGTTCCATCGGAAACTGCTGATCCAGCATCATCCCGACCAACAGGGCGAAATCATCGGTCGAAAGCAGCTCGTCGGCATCGGATTCCTGCGCAATACACAGCGTGCGGCTCACCATGGGTCGATCATCCCATTCATCTTGCGTTGCGGTGACGCGGGTCACGGCTAGGCTCGGACTCATGCCCGACACCATGGCTTCTTCGGAGTCCGGACTGCGGCCGGACCGCTTCGACCGTGACGGACAGGATCAGCTCGTCGACGTTCACGATCTACAGGCAGCGCTGCCGGGCATCCGGCGCCTGCGGGCCTGGGCCCACGACGCCCTGGCCACCCAGCCCGGCGAGAACGCCGTCGACATCGGGTCCGGCACCGGCTCGGAGGTGCTGACCCTGGCCGAGCTGGTCGGGCCGACCGGCTCCGCGCTCGGCGTCGAACCCGACCCGAACCTGCTGGCCGCCGCCGAACGCCGCGCCGCCCAGGCCGGCTCCACCGCCACCTTCGTCAGCGGCGACGCCTACGGCCTGCCGGTCGGCAGCGAGAGCTTCGACGTGGCGCTGTGTGAGCGGGTCTTCGGGCACCTCACCGCACCGGCCCGCGCGGCCGGGGAGATCGCGCGCGTGCTGCGGCCCGGCGGCCGGGTCGTGGTGATGGACACCGACTGGGGCTCCGCCATCGTGCACCCGGGCGACCGGCACGTGGTGCACGAGGTGCTCGAGACCATGATCGCGGGCACCACCAACCCGTTCGCGGGCCGCCGCCTGCCCGGGCAGCTGGCCACGGCCGGACTGGTCGTCGACGACATCGGCTCGCACGCCCTGATCCAGGACGGCGGCGTCGGCGCGGGCGCGCTGGTCGCCCGGGTCGCGGAGCGGGCCGTCGCCCGCGGGGCGATCAGCGAGCGGCAGCGGGCGCAGCTGCTCGCCGATCTGGAGGCCGGGGCCGCCAGCGGCGACATCCACCTGTCGGTGACCATCTTCGCGGTGCTGGCGCACAAGCCGCACTGACCCCGGAAACGCAAGCGGCGCGCACCCTTTCGGGTACGCGCCGCATTGTCGTCGGTGCTACACGCTCATCAGCTTCTCGGAGGCGGCCAGCAGCACACAGGTGGCCAGGCCGTCCATCGCCTGCTCCAGCTCACCCAGCGACGGGAAGCTGGGCGCGATGCGAATGTTCTTGTCCTCCGGGTCTTTTCCGTACGGGTAGGACGAACCCGCCGGGGTCAGCGCGATGCCCGCTTCCTTGGCCAGCGCCACCACCTTGGCGGCGGTGCCCTCCAGCACGTCCAGGCTGATGAAGTAGCCGCCCTTGGGTTCGGTCCAGGACGCGACCTTCGACGCGCCCAGCCGGTCCTCCAGAATCCGCAGCACCAGTTTGAATTTCGGCTCCAGGATGGCGCGGTGCTTCTGCATGTGCTCGCGCACGCCGTCCGCGTCGCCGAAGAAGCGCAGGTGCCGCAGCTGGTTCACCTTGTCCGGGCCGATGGTCTTCTTGCCCAGGTGCTTCAGGTACCACTCCACGTTCGCGGTGGAGGAACCGAAGAAGCTCACGCCCGAACCCGCGAAGGTGATCTTCGAGGTCGAGGCCAGCACGAACGGCCGGTTCGGGTGGCCCGCCGCGGCGGCCATACCCAGCACGTCCAGCACCGGCTCGGCGGTGTCGGTGAGCGGGTGCACCGCGTACGCGTTGTCCCAGAACAGGCGGAAGTCCGGCGCCGCCGTCGGCATCGAAACCAGTTCGCGGGTAACGGCTTCGGAGAAGGTGACCCCGGTCGGGTTGGAGTAGTTGGGGACCGCCCACAGACCCTTGATGCTGGGGTCGGACGCCACCAGCTCCGCGATCAGGTGCGTGTCGGGGCCGTCGCCCTTCATCGGGATCGGGATCATCTCGAAGCCGAGCGACTCGGTGATGGCGAAGTGCCGGTCGTATCCCGGTACCGGGCACAGGAACTTGAGCACCGGCTCGTCCGCCCAGCGGCGGGCCGAATCCGCGGTGCCGTGCAGCATGGCGAACACCAGCAGGTCGTGCATCATCTCCAGGCTGGCGTTGTTGCCGGCCAGCAGATTCGACACGGGAATGCCGAGCAGTTCGGAGAAGATCGCACGCAGCTCCGGCAGGCCGTGCAGGCCACCGTAATTGCGGACGTCGGTGCCGTTGGCGTCACGGTAGTCGGCGGCGCCCGGCAGCTCGAGGAGTCCCTGCGAGAGGTCCAGCTGCTCGGGCGAGGGCTTTCCCCTCGTAATGTCCAGCGTCAGCTTCTCGGTCTTGAGCTTCGCGTAGTTCGCGGTCTGCGTCTCGTGTTCCGTCACGAGTTCCGCATGGCTCATCAAACCGAATTGCGTCTGCCGAGGCATCTGAGCGCCCTTCCAATGGCGTGGGATGTGTGTCCAGGGTTGCGCGCAATGCGAACCCAACCGCCCAGGTTACTAGGCGCCCGCTCCGATTCGGCAGGGATATCTGTACTTCCGTCGCCCGCACGATCGGGCCGGAAAAAGAAAGGGGACCCAGCGCACCCGGCAGAGCCCGTTGACCCTTGCTGCCTTCCGGCCCTGGGGGAGTTCACAGGATGCGCGCCGCGCTGGATCCGTCGGCCAGTGTAGCGGCTCACCGCGCCCCGTGCCGCGCCGGGTCGATACGATGCCTGCGACATGCGGGGATGCTCGCGAAAATCCGGAGGGGAAAGACGACATGACTAGTTCCGATCCAGGAGCCGGTGCGCCGCACGATCCGGCGAAAGCCCAGGAAACCGCGCAATGGTGGGCCACCGCACCGTCCGGAAGCGAGCCCGGTCAACCGGTCCAGGGGGCGGACCCGACCATGCTCAACTACGCCGCCGGCGGCATGCCCCCGTACACGCCACCCGCGCAGCCGCTTCCGGGTGGCCAGCCCTCGGGCGGTTACCCGCAGCAGCCGATGGCCGGCGGCTACGGGCAGCCCGGCCCCGAGGCGTACGCGCAGCCCATGCCCGGTTACCCGCAGCCGCAGTACGCCCCGCAGTCGCAGTACGCCCCGCAGCCCCCGATCGCGCCGCTCGCACAGGGCTACGGCTACCCGGCGCAGCCGCCGCGCTCCGGCGGCAACAAAACCGGCTGGATCGTCGGCGGTGTGATCGGCCTGGTGGTGATCGTCGGCGTCATCATCGGCGTGGTCGCCCTCAGCGGCGGTGACAAGCCCACGGCGCTGGGCGGCGACAAGAAGAAGAATTCCGGCAAGTACACGATGGACGGTGTCACCAACGGCTGCACTGTGATCGACACCTCGGTGCTCAACAAGTGGGTCGCCAACTCCAAGGGCACCCCCGAGCACACCGAGACCAAGCCCACCGACTACTCGGGCGGACGCTTCGACTGCCGGGCCGGCAACGAAGATGCCTCCAAGACCGACAAGTACACCACCAACACCGCCGACCTCACCCTCAACGTGTCCTTCCTGAGCGGCTCCTCGACGGCCTACAACCGCCCCGAGTACGAGATGTGGAAGTCCAGCGACACCGGCACCACCGGCAGCGGCCGCACCGCGGGCGACGTGAACGGCATCGGCGAGGCCGGCTACTGGTCCTCGAAGGTCGACGACTACACCTACTGGACCACCACCGACTACACCGTCGCCGTCAAGGACGACAACGCCTCGGTGAAGGTCAACATCCGCCTACGCATGGCCAAGGGCCAGAGCGTCACCAAGGACGAGATCGCCCAGGTTTGCAAGGAGCAGGCCCAGAAGGCCCTCGACAATGTGAAGAAGAAGTAGCCGCCGACCACGGCATTTGCTTCCACCATGGGTGTACCCGGTATATTGCTCCACGGAGGATTCGCCTAGTGGCCTATGGCGCTCGCCTGGAACGCGGGTTGGGTTAACAGCCCTCAGGGGTTCAAATCCCCTATCCTCCGCTTCGAAGGCCCCGGCCGGACTCAGTCCGCCGGGGCCTTCCGCATTCGCGGGCCACCTCCGAGACGTTCGAGGACCCGGGCGCTCGATCGCGGTCGGCGTCTCGTCCGACGGGATGTGCCGATCGCCGATGCCGAGGTGTTCGACGCCGAACGCCTACGAGCCAGTGTGGTGCGTGACAAGTTGCATATGAGTCCCCGCCAGAACACAACGGGCAGAACGGGATAACGGCATAATTATCACGAAACACCCATAGGCTGAGCATTGACGCACTTCCGGCGGGCGCGGCGAAGCGTTATATGTTGCAGTAGAGGGGATTTCATTCAATTGTCGGCCAATTTTCAGGCGCCCCAGTAAGGAACTCGGCAGCAGACCGCATCTGAAACTGAGACGATGCGCAATCGATGACCTACTGCGCGGTACCCTCCCCGCCATGGTGACGATGACTACCGCAGGATCTACGAATAACGAAGTGCGAGTATCCCCGTCACGCGGGACGGGAGGAATCCTCCGTCGATTGAGTTCGTTCAGACCCCGGCTGGCACATGCTTCTCTGGTGGTGACATCGGTGGTGGCAGTCAAGTCATTTCAGATGTCTTTCGCCGCCTTGCACCAACTCTCGGTGCGCAATCTGGTGCCGCCCGATCTCGCTTCGAATGTGCCGATCGCCATCGATGGCTTGGTGATCGCTTCGATCATCGCCACCGCCGCATTCCGGCAATGGAGCGTCGGCTGGTGGTACTCGACGGCCTTGTTCGCTATCTCGACTCTCGTTTCGATTGCCGGGAATATCCAGTACGCCCACGAGATCGGCGGCAGCGTCGTGCCGATGTGCCTCTACGCCGGCATGCCGCTGACCATGCTGTTCGCCGTACACCTCACGTTGATGCTCTGGGAACGCGGCAAGCAGGTCGCGGCGGAACACGCGGCCGAGATCGCGGCCTGCGAGTTCGAGGACGAGATCGAGGTGTCCGAGCTCGAGGACGATCCCGAGGATGAGCCCGAGGACGTGGACATCGCAGCTGAGCACGACGACCTGGAGCCCGCACCCGAGCTCGAGGTCGTGGCGCTCGAAACGCAGGAGATGGGGCGCCCCAAGGACCCCTTTCCCGCGGCTCAGCCGAGGCTCTATCCGCTCGAATCCGTGGGACCCGGATTTTCCCGAGGGCAGACCGCGGGCATCGGCGCCCAGCCCCGGCCCGTTCTGCTGGACGCCGACGAAAGGCGCCAGTTCTACATGACCGCCGCGCAAATGTAGTCAGGCATACGGCTCGATCAACCCCACCATTCACCACCGACCCTTCTGGAGCGAAGTATGGCGATGAACAACTGGCAAGACCAGGGAGTGGACCAGTTCCGGGAAATCGCGATCCGGCTGGCTTCGATCATCCAGAACAGTCTGGATCGATCGGGTGCGATGACACAGTTCACCGATGCGTTCAGCAATGTCGAATCATTCACCGATCTGATGATCGAATACTCCGGTCGGTGGTTCAGCGAGACGGGCGGGCGCTCGACCCTGATGGGACCCGAAATGTTCTGGATGCTGTCGGAGCCCGCACCGCGCCGCAGCCCGGCGGTCGGTATGCGGGTCCAGGACGTGGGTGGCGAATCCGAAAGCGGCTCCGGTCATCGCGCGCGAAAACTGTTGTTGATCTGTGTTTTCGAAGCACTCACCCATACTCAGTGGGGTGTACCGGATAGCTTGTCCGAGCATCCGCTGGTCAACGGAATGGTTTAACTCACCAGCGGAAGGCCCCGGTGGACTCGGTCCGCCGGGGCCTTCCGCGTTCGCGGGCTATCGCAAGGCGCGGGCGACCTCGTCCAGCGCCGACTCCAGCAACTCGATGTAGTGGTCCGGATCGGGGATTACGGCGGGGTCGGCGTGGACGGAGAGGGTGACGGTGTCGCCGAGGCCGTGCAGGCCGTGGGTGAGGTGCATGACGGTGCCCAGAGCCGGGAAGCCCGCGGTGAAACGGACCGGACCGCCGCCGAACTCGAGATCGGCGGGACCGCGGTCGACGCTGGAGAGCACGGTGTGACCCGAAACTCGTTCGGGGAGGACGTCGATCGGGGCGTGGGTCACGTCGCGATGCAGGATCGGGGCGGGGAGGACGGCGGTCACGTCGTCCTGCGCCTGCTGGAGCGGATGCGCGGCGCGGGTGCGGCGGGCGGTCAGTTCGGCGGCGATGCGGTCGGCGCGGGTGCGTGCCGCGGGTGCGGAGACGGCCAGATCCACCGACAGGTCGCGGTAACCGTTGCGGCCGGCGCCGGTCAGGGCAACGGCCATGGGCACCTGGGCGTGCAGGTCGGTGATCGGCGCGCCGCGGTCGCGGAGATAGCGCTCCAGCGCGAGCGAGACGGCGGTGAGGGCGACGACCGTGACCGAATGGTCCGGCGCGTGCAGGCGGTTCTTGTCGCACACCAGCATTCGCACGGCGTGCGCGACCGGGGGGCCGCCGGTGCCGTTCAACAGGTTCGGGTCGGTGTCGGGTGCGGGCGGCGGGAGCTCACCGGCAGCCGTGAGTTCGGCGAGGCTCCGCTGCGCCTTGGCGGCGGACAGACCTCGAAACACAGTGTGTGCCATGCCGATCGGAATACCGGGGAGCGCGCGGGTCGCGGCGAGGGCGCCCGTCGCCGCCGCGCGCAGGCGGGCCGGTAGGAATCGAACCGGGAACGGCGCGGAGGGCGCCGGAGTCGGCGCGGCCGGCAATTCGGTCGTCCCGAAGAGCGCGCGGGCGATGGCGGCGGCGCGGCGGCCGTCGGCCAGGGCGTGGGACAGCTGAAGTACCGCTATCAGGGCGTGCTCACCGGTGGCGAATCCTGGTACGCCCCGGACGTTTCGGAAGACGTGCAGCCGCCAGGGGCGGTTGTTCGCGTTCAGGCCGGTGCCGAGCAGGTCGCCGAGCTCGTCGGTGACCAGCGCCCAGGTGGCATCGGCGGAGGCGTGGTCGACGAATTGATCGTTCGTGAATTCGCAAGTCGCCCATACCGGATACGCAATGTTCGCAGGAACATCCAGCACGCGTATCAGCAAATCCGGAATGTGGATCACCCGCTTCGCGACGGCGGCCCGCAGCTGCTCCGCATCGCGGCCGGTGTCGGCGAAGCAGTACAGCAGGAACAGGTCGTTGCGGGTGCGCGCGGACAGCCAGTACATGGTGGCGTCCCGGGCGGCCAGGGAATTCACCCGATGACCATAACGAAAACCCGATGCGCTGCGGACACGGTAGTGCTACCGTTTGTAGTAGAAGCATTAGCACTGTCCCGGGGGCGGGGTGACCGCTATGGCAACCACCAACAAGATCGCCGGTCGACTTGGCAAACAAGCCGATGAGATGGATCAGCGGTACCAGGGCGCCGCATTCCTGAAACGATCGATCAACAAGGTATTTCCGACCCACTGGTCGTTCCTGCTCGGTGAAATCGCGCTGTACAGCTTCATCATTCTGCTGCTCTCCGGCGTCTATTTGACCTTGTATTTCGACCCCTCCATGGGTGACGTCACCTACAACGGCTCCTATCAGCCGCTGCGCGGCGTCACCATGTCGCGCGCCTACGAGACCGCGCTCAACATCTCGTTCGACGTACGCGGCGGACTCTTCGTGCGGCAGGTGCACCATTGGGCAGCGCTGCTGTTCACCGCGTCGATGATCGTCCACATGTGCCGGATCTTCTTCACCGGCGCCTTCCGCAAACCCCGCGAGGCCAACTGGGTGATCGGTGCGCTGCTGTTGATCATGGCCATGTTCGAGGGCTTCTTCGGTTACTCGCTCCCCGACGACCTGCTCTCCGGCACCGGCCTGCGCGCCGCCTTCGCCGGGATCACCCTGGGCAGCCCGGTCATCGGCACCTGGCTGCACTGGCTCATGTTCGGCGGAGACTTCCCCGGCACCATCATCATTCCGCGGCTCTACATCGCGCACGTGCTACTGCTGCCCGGAATCATGCTGGCACTCATCGTCGTTCACATCGCGCTGGTCTGGTACCAGAAGCACACCCAGTACCCGGGCCCCGGACGCGGTGAGAAGAACGTCGTCGGCACCCGCATCGTCCCGGTCTTCTCGCTGGACCAGGGCGCGTTCTTCGCCTTCACCCTGGGCGCGCTCGCGCTGATGGGCGGGCTGTTGCAGATCAATCCGATCTGGAATCTGGGCCCCTACAACCCTTCCCAGGTCTCGGCCGGCACCCAACCCGACTTCTACATGATGTGGACCGACGGCTTCCTGCGCCTGTTCCCGGCCTGGGAGGCGTACCCGTTCGGGCACACCATCCCCGGCGCGTTCTCGGTGGCGCTGTTCATGCCGCTGATCTTCACGCTGATCATCGCCTACCCGTGGATCGAGAAGCGGCTCACCGGTGATCGGGCCCGGCACAACCTGCTGCAGCGGCCCCGCGACGTGCCGGTGCGCACCGCCATCGGGGCCATGTCGCTGGCCTTCTATCTGATCCTCACGCTGGCCTGCGTCAACGACATCATCGCCTTCAAGTTCGATATCTCGCTCAATGCCACCACCTGGGCCTTCCGCATCGGGCTGCTGCTCGTCCCGCCGCTGGCCTACGCCCTCGCCTACCGGCTGTGTGTGGGCCTGCAGCGCGCCGACCGCAGCGTGCTCGAACACGGCATCGAAACCGGTGTGGTGCGGCGACTTCCGCACGGCGAGTACATCGAGGTGCATCAGCCGCTGGGGCCGGTGGACGCGCACGGGCATCCGATTCCCCTGGAATATCAGGGCGCCCGGGTACCCCGGAAGATGAACCAGCTCGGCGTCGCCGGGCAGCCCGGCACCGGCGCGTTCTTCTGGGCCGATCCCCCGGAGGAGCGCGCACTCAATGCCGCCAACGACCATGCGGCCGAGCGCGCCCAGCTGGCGGTGCTGCGGAAGGCGCAGGAACGCGTGGCGGGCAACGGGCAATCCGGCAACGGGCAATCCGGCGACGGGCACCGGACCACCTAGCGGTCCCGCGTCCGGAGTTGCACAGAGCGAATCCCCCGAGTCTCCGGGACTCGGGGGATTCTCTGTGTTCCCGGTGGGGCCGCGGCGGCACGGCCCGCGGGCGGGTCAGGCCCGGTTGAACTCCCCGTCGGAGACGCCGGCCACGAAGGCATCCCACTCGCCGGGGGTGAAAGCCAGGATCGGCCCGGCGCCGAGGTCCTTGGTATCCCGGACCGCGACATTGCCGTCGCCGAGAAACGCGACCTCCACGCAGTTGCCGTTGGGGCCGCTGTGTTTGCTCTTGCGCCAAACGGCGCCGGTGAAATCCACCTTCACGGTACTAGCTCCTTTTCTGCGTCAAGCTTGGAATCCTGCTGGCATCGATCTTGGCGACCGTTGGGTGACCTCGGGAACCCCAAGTCCCCGGTACGCCACGGGTCGCACGCAAACGCTCCGTACAACCTGTTCTCTGCACTTCGCGATGGGAATGCACCCCCGATGGCCGTTCCCGGGCTAAACAGTAGCAGGGTTCGTCATTAGGAGATCGCATTCTTTCGTTTTCAATCAGCAAATATGTGGCAAGGTTAGCCAGCTATTTATTTGCAAGAAATTAGCCCAAATTTGAGTCTATTGAATTTCAGAAGACGGAATTCCGCTGGCCACCCCTCCGCGACCCCCGGAGGGCTCCGGACGGACCCGGAGCTCCCCGCATAGGGAATCATGGAGGGCATGCCCGAGCAGACACAGGACGACACCGGACGGGACCGCGACGACGACGGCCGCGCCCGGAATGCCCGTCCTCGTGACCGATTTGGGCGACCCCTCCCATTCGGCAGCGCCGGTGTCCCCCGCATCCCCGAGGACCTCGACCTGCCGCCCGCCGAAACCCTCGACTATGCCCAGCGTCTGCTCGACGAGGGCCTGGCTTTCAACGCCCACGAGGTACTCGAGGCCGCCTGGAAGAACGGTCCGTTCGCCGAGAAGTCGCTGTGGCAGGGCCTCGCGCAATTTGCCGTTGGGCTCACCCACATTCAACGGGGAAACGCCAAGGGCGCGCGCACCCTCCTGAAACGCGCGTCGGATCGCCTCTCCGCCTACGGAACCGCCCCCTACGGCATCGACTCGCCCGGCCTGGTGGACCGCGCGCACACGCTGCTCATGGCGCTCGAGCAGGGAAAACCCATCTCCGACACCGACCTTCGAGCCCGGCTCACAATCTCACACTGAATTCGCAACCGCGTTGTCTCACCGCACTCGCTGTGTGCACCCGCAGGAATGCGTTGGATCGGAAGCACTGCGAAGGATGCGAACTACCATCGACCAACGTGCCCACCGACCTTGTCCCAGCAACAGCCGAACGCCCGGCCGGGTCCGGCCGCTTCGCGCCGAGTCCTTCCGGCGACCTGCACCTGGGCAATCTGCGAACCGCACTGCTGGCTTGGCTCTTCGCCCGCTCCACCGGGCGCGGATTCCTGCTCCGCATGGAGGACCTGGACCGCGTGAAAGCGGGTGCGGCCGAACGGCAACTGGAGGATCTGGCCGCGCTCGGCCTGGACTGGGACGGACCGGTGGAGTGGCAGTCACGCCGGCTCCCCCTGTACGAAGCCGCCATCGAACGGCTCACCGCGGCGGGCCTGACCTACGAATGCTTCTGCACGCGTAAGGAAATCCAGCAGGCGGTGACCGCACCGCACGGCCCGATGGGCGCCTACCCCGGCACCTGCCGGAATCTCACCGACCACGAGATCCGGCAACGCCGTGACGAAGGCCGGCCCGCCGCGCTGCGGCTGCGCGCGGCCGTCACCGAATTCACCGTCACCGACCGCCTGCTCGGCGAATACCGCGGCGCGGTCGACGATCTCGTGCTCCGCCGCGGCGACGGCACCCCCGCCTACAACCTCGCGGTCGTGGTCGACGACGCCGACCAGGGCATCGATCAGGTGGTGCGCGGCGACGACCTGCTGCCCTCCACCCCGCGGCAGGCGTATCTGGCGACGCTGCTCGGCCTGCCCCTGCCCGAATACGCCCATGTCCCATTGGTCCTGAACACCTCCGGGCAACGGCTCGCGAAGCGCGACGGCGCGGTCACCCTGCGCGATCGGGCGGCGCTGGGCGAATCCCCGCAACACGTGCTGTGCGTGCTCGCGGACTCGCTCGGCTACGCCGGCGCAATCACGCCTTCCGGTCTGCTGGAACGATTCCGCCTGGAAAACCTGCCGCAAGAACCGTGGAGACTCGACCCGGACGGGTTGTTGCAACCCCGCAAATGTCCGTAACGTACGCACTCGACCAGATCCCGAACGAATTCGACGAGGACGGCGGAAACAATGACGAGCGGTGGGTACGACCCCAACCAGTATCCGCAGGGCGGCCAGCCGTACGGGCAGCCGCAGCAGCCGTATGGGCAGCCGCAGCAGCCACAGCAGCCGTACGGTCAGCAGCAGCCCTACGGCCAGCCCGACCCCTACGGCCAGCAGCAGCCGCCGCAGCAGCCCTACGGTCAGCAGCCCTACGGCCAGTCCGACCCGTACGCGCAGCAGCAGCCGCCGCAGTACGGCCAGCAGCCGTTCGGTCAGTCCGACCCCTACGGCCAGCAGCAGCCCCCGGCCGACGCCTACGGCCAGCAGCAGCCCTACGGCCAGCCGGCGTACCAGCCGTACCCGGACGGCGGCCAGCCCGGTTTCGGCGGCGGCTACGGCGGCTCGCAGCCCGGCGACCTGTGGACCCGCTTCGCGGCCCGCATCATCGACTCGCTGATCATCGGAATCCCGGCCGGCATCATCGAGGCACTGCTGCCCAACAACATCGCGTGGCTGTGGAGCGTGCTGGTCCCGGTCATCCTCTTCGGCTACTTCATCTTCATGGAGACCCAGCAGGGCGGCCAGACCCTGGGCAAGAAGATCCTGGGCCTGCGCGTGGTCGGCCCCGGCGGCGCGCCGCTGGACCCGGCCACCTCGGCCAAGCGCAACCTGTTCGTCATCGTGCAGCTGGTCCCGTGCCTGGGCACCCTGGTCGGCCTCGGTATGGCGATCTACATCGCGATCACCATCGAGCAGAGCCCGACCAAGCAGGGCTGGCACGACATGTTCGCCGGCGGCACCCAGGTGCTGAAGGGCTGACGCTCTTCCGACGCGGAATCAACAATGGGGCGCATCCGAAAAGGATGCGCCCCATTGTCATTGGTGACCCGAGGTGCGGTCAGTTCGAGCCCATCGCGCTGGCGATGATGAAGATCAGGAAGCCGCCGAGCCCCAGCACGGTGCCGATCGCGCCCACCCAGATTCCGCCCAGCGCCAGCCCACGTCCCTGCTGCCCGTTGGACTTCAGCTGATTCAACGCCACGACCCCCAGCACCAACCCGACGATCGAGACCACCGGCAGGAAGGCGCAGAAGAACATCGCGGGCAGGCCGATGATCGACACCACCAGCGAGGCGATGGCCAGCGGACTGGTCTGCGACGTCGGCGCCGCGTAGCCGTAGGGCTGGTAGCCCGGATAGCCGCCGTAGGCCGGCTGCCCCGGAACCGGCGGCTGCTGCCCGTAGGCGGGCGGCTGCTGCCCACCGGCCGGGTAGGTGGGCGTCGGATTCGACTGCGGCGGTGGATAACTCGGGTACACCGGCTGCGGCGGCGGAGTCAGCGGCGGCGTCTGGTACTGCGGGGCCGAGCTGTACCCGGCCGGTGGCGGCGCCGGTTGCTGCGGCGCCGCGGGCGGGGTTTCGGGCGTGACGCCCTCACCGCCGTACTGCTTCCACCACTCGTCGGAATCGCCGGGATTCGTCATTCGTTCAGCCTAGGTCACCCAGCCTCCGGTGCGTATCGGTCCAGGCAGGGATACTTTCGACGTGAGTGAATCGAAAACGGTCGATACCGACCGATCTGGACACCCCGCGCCCGATCACGCGAGTTTCGCGGATGCGGCCGGGGGATATTTCACGCCGGTGGCGGTCGCCTTCACCGCCGTCCTGCTCATCTCCAATGTGTGCGTCGCCAAGGGCGTCCAATTCTTCACCGGGCAGCACGTGTCGCTCGGTCCGATCACCGTGCTGCCGATCACCATGGACGGCGCGTTCTTCCTCTTCCCGCTCGCCTACGTCATCGGCGACATCCTCAGCGAGGTCTACGGCTTCCGCGCCACCCGCCGCATCGTCTACTACGGGTTCGGCGCGCTGCTGCTCATGATCATCTGCTTCCAGGTGGTCATCAAACTGCCGACCGGCGACCTCGAACAGAACGGCTCGTCCTTCGGCGACGTTCTCGGCCACACCCCGCAGCTGGCCTTCGCCGGCATCGCCGGATACTTCGTGGGCCAGTTCCTCAACTCGATCACCCTGGTGCTGATCAAGGAGCGCACCAAGGAGAAGCACCTGTGGGCCCGGCTGCTGGGTTCGACCGTGGCGGGCGAGATCGGCGACACCTTCGTGTTCTGCTCCATCGCCGCCACCGCCATCGGCATCCACACCTGGGGCGACTACTTCAACTACACGATCGTGGGCTTCGTCTGGAAGACCCTGGTCGAGATGTGCGTGCTGCCGATCAGCTACCGCTGCATCGCCTTCCTGAAGAAGCGGGAACCCTCGTACCGCCCGCGCGAGCGCTCGGCCATCTACGAGTGAGGGTTCCGGCGCGGTCGTGTCGAATTGCCTTACAGCCCCGGGGCTTTGATGCGACCGCGCCAACGGCCGAGGAAGTCGGCCTGGTACTCGTCGAAGTAGCCGCCGTCGATGCTCTCCCGCACCCGGTCCACCAGGCGCACCGTGAAGCGCTCGTTGTGAATGGTGCACAGGGTGGCCGCCAGGATCTCCTTCGCCTTGAACAGGTGATGGATGTAGGCGCGGGTGTAGTTGGCGCAGGTGTAGCAGTCGCAGCTCTCGTCGATGGGCGTGAAGTCCCGCTTGAACCGCGCGGTATTGATATTGAAGCGGCCCTCGTCGGTGTACAGCGCCGCATTGCGGGCCACGCGTGAGGGATTCACGCAGTCGAAGGTGTCCGCGCCGTTCTCCACCGCGGTGAAGATGTCCTCCGGCTCGCTGATGCCGAGCAGGTGGCGCGGCTTGCCCTCGGGCAGTTCGTCGCAGCACCAGCCGACGATGGTGCCGAGATTGTGCTTCTCCAGCGCGCCGCCGATGCCGTAGCCGTCGAATCCCGTTCCGGCCGCGCCACGCAACTCCTCGAGGTCGCGACAGGCCTTGCGGCGCAGGTCTTCGTACTGCGCGCCCTGGATGACGCCGAACAGCGCCTGATACGGCCGATGCGAGCGCGCGGCAGTGAGCCGCTCGTGCTCGTCGAGGCAACGCTGCGCCCAGCGGCGCGTGCGCTCCAGCGATTCCTCCTGGTAGCCGCGGGTGTTCATGAGCGTGGTGAGCTCGTCGAAGGCCATCATGACGTCCGCGCCCAGCTGGTGCTGGATGCCCATGGACACCTCGGGCGTGAACCGATGCTTGGAGCCGTCCAGGTGAGAGCGGAAGGTGACGCCGTCGTCGTCGACGTGCGCCAGCCGCTCCTTGCCCTTGGCGATCACGTCGTCGTTCTGCACGCCGACCGACTCCATGGCCAGCACCTTCTTGAACCCGACCCCCAGCGACATGACCTGGAAGCCGCCGGAGTCGGTGAAGGTGGGGCCGTGCCAGTTCATGAACTCGGCCACGCCCCCGGCCTCGTCCACGATGTCCGGGCCGGGCTGCAGGTACAGGTGGTACGCGTTGGCGAGCAGCGCCTGCGAACCGATCTCCTTCATGGTCTCCGGCAACACGGCCTTGACCGTGGCTTTCGTGCCGACCGGGATGAAGGCGGGGGTGGCGATATCGCCGTGTGGCGTACTGATGAGGCCCGTCCTGCCGTGCCGGCCTTCCAGACGGGTACCGACCTTGAACGAGAACTCGGAGGCAGCAGACACCCAGCCATCCTCTCACTTCGGCGAAAGTGGCCTGGCCCGCACCTTTGGGTGCGGGCCAGGCTGTCGGAGCGTGAGCTACTTGCTGAGCACGACGGCGTCCGATTCCGGATCGTCGACGTTGTTGCCCTCGCCGTCGGTGATGGCGGCGGCGAACTGGGCGCTGTAGAGGCGGTAGTAGAAGCCGCGAGCGGCGAGCAGTTTCTCGTGCGTACCCTGCTCGACGATCTTGCCCTTCTCCATCACCACGATGGTGTCGGCGTCGCGGATCGTCGAAAGCCGGTGCGCGATCACGAAACTCGTGCGGTCCCGGCGCAGCGCCGCCATGGCGTGCTGCACCAGCAGCTCGGTGCGGGTGTCGACCGAGCTGGTGGCCTCGTCCAGGATCAGGATGGACGGTTTGGCCAGGAACGCGCGGGCGATCGTGATGAGCTGCTTCTCACCGGCGCTGACGCCGGAGCCCTCCTCGTCGATGACGGTGTCGTAGCCCATCGGCAGCGCGTGCACGAACCGGTCCACGTACGCCGCCCGGGCCGCCTCGAGGATGTCCTCCTCGGAGGCGTTCGGGTTGCCGTAGGCGATGTTCTCCCGGATGGTGCCGCCGAACAACCAGGTGTCCTGCAGCACCATGCCCATGCGCGAGCGCAGCTGGTCACGGCTGATGGCGGTGATGTCGACGCCGTCGATGGTGATGGCGCCGGAATCCACTTCGTAGAACCGCATGAGCAGGTTGACCAGCGTGGTCTTGCCCGCACCGGTCGGCCCGACGATGGCCACCACGTGCCCAGGTTCGGCCACCAGCGACAGGTCGTCGATGACCGGGGTCTCGGCCTCGTAGCGGAAGGACACGTCCTCGAACGCGACCCGGCCCCGATCCAGCGGCCGCGAGTCCTCCGGATCCGGATCCGGCGACTGCTCCTTGGCGTCGAGGATCTCGAAGATGCGTTCCGCCGACGCGACACCCGACTGCAGCAGGTTCATCATCGAACCGATCTGGGTGAGCGGCTGGGTGAATCCGCGCGAGTACTGGATGAACGCCTGCACCTCACCCAGCGACAGATTGCCCGACGCCACCCGCAGGCCACCGACCACGGCGATCAGCACGTAGTTCAGGTTCCCGAGGAACATGATGGCGGGCATGATCAGCCCGGAGATGAACTGCGACTTGAACGACGAGTTGTAGAGCTTGGCATTGGTCTCGTCGAACTGCTCCCCCACCTCGCGCACCCGACCGAACGCGCTGACCACCTCGTGGCCGGTGAAAGCCTCCTCGACCTGCGCGTTCACCTCGCCGGTGAACTTCCACTGATCCACGAAATGCGGCTTTGAGCGCTTGGCGATCTGCGCGGTCACGATGACCGCCAGCGGCACGGTGAGCAGCGCGATCAGGGCCAGGATCCAGGAGATCCAGAACATCATGATCAGGATGCCGATCACCGACAGCACGTTGATGATCAGCTGAGACATGGTCTGCTGCAACGTCTGTGCCACATTGTCGACGTCGTTGGTGACGCGCGAGAGCACATCGCCGCGCGGCATCGAGTCGAAGTAGCGCAGCGGCAGCCGGTGGATCTTCTCCTCGATCTGCGCGCGCATCCGCTTCACGGTGCGGTTGAGCACCACGATCAGAAGCTGCGCCTGCAGCCAGCCGAACACCGAGGAGCCGATGTAGAGCGCCAGCACCCAGGCCAGCACATGACCCACCGCGGTGAAATCGATTCCGGTGCCGGGGATCACGTCCATGCTGGCGAGCATGTCGGCGAAGGTGGTGTTGCCGCCCGCGCGCAGTCCCTCGACCAGTTCGTCCTTGGTCTGCCCGGCGGGCAGCTGCTTGCCGACCACGCCGTCGAAGATCAGGTTGGTGGCCTTGCCGAGGATCTGCGGGCCCAGGGTGTTGAGCACCACCGAACCCACCGCCAGCACGAACACCACGATCAGGTAGACCCGATCCGGCGCCAGCATGCGCAGCAGGCGCTTCAGCGACGGGCCGAAGGACTTCGCCTTCGCGTCCGGCGCACCGGGATTGACCGCTCCGGGCCTCATCGCACCTCCTCCGCGCTGAACTGCGATTCCACGATCTCGCGGTATTCGTTGCAGTCGAGCAGCAACTGTTCGTGGGTGCCGATGCCGGCCATCTCGCCGTCCTCCAGCACTACGATCTGATCGGCGTCGCGGATCGTCGAGATCCGTTGCGCCACAATGATGACCGACGCGTTCGAGGTTTCCGGCCGCAGGGCTTCACGCACCCGCACGTCGGTGGCGACGTCGAGGGCGGAGAAGCAGTCGTCGAACAGGTAGACGCGCGGCTTGCGGACCAGTGCGCGAGCGATCGCCAGGCGCTGGCGCTGACCACCCGAGACGGTGGTACCGCCTTGCGCCACAGGAGTTTCCAGACCCTGCGGCATCTCGCGCACGAAGTCGGCAGCCTGCGCGATCTCGAGCGCGTGCCAGAGTTCCTCGTCGGTGGCGTCGGGTTTGCCGTAGCGCAGGTTCGAGGCCACGGTGCCGGAGAACAGGTACGCCTTCTGCGGGACCAGGCCGATCTCGCTGCGCAGCTCCTCCAGCTGCAGCTCCCGCACATCGGTGCCGCCCACCTGGACCGCGCCGTCGGTGACGTCGATCAGCCGCGGGATCAGGTTGATCAGCGTGGTCTTGCCGGAGCCGGTCGCGCCCACGATGGCGGTGGTGGTGCCCGGCGCGGTCTGGAAGCGGATGCCCTTCAGCACCGGCTTCTCCGCGCCGGGGAACTTGAACTCGGCGAACTGCATGTCCACGACGCCCGGATCGCCCCGGAACGGCTGCGGCGCTTGCGGTTCCGCCACCGACGACTCGGTGTCGAGCACCGCGCTGATGCGCTCGGCCGAGACCGCGGCGCGCGGGGCCATCATGGCCAGGAAGGAGGCCATCATGACCGCCATCAGGATCTGCATGATGTAGGCGAGCATCGCGGTCAGCGTGCCGATCTGCATGTCCCCGTTGTCGATCGAGTGGCCGCCGAACCAGATGACGCCGACCGTGGTGACGTTCGAGATCAGCATGACCATCGGGAACATCAGCGCCATGTACTTACCGACGTAGAGCGACTGCTCGGTCAGCTCGCTGTTGGCGACACCGAAACGCAAGGTCTCCTGCCGCTCCCGCACGAACGCCCGCACCACCCGGATACCGGTGATCTGCTCACGCAGCACCCGGTTCACCGCGTCGATGCGATCCTGCATGCGCCGGAAGCCCGGCACCATGCGGCTGATGATGAAGCCCATCGACAGGGCGAGCGCCGGCACCGCGATCAGCAACAGCCACGACAGCTGCATGCTCTCGCGCAGCGCCATGAAGATGCCGCCGATGCACATGATCGGGGCCATCACCAGGATGGTGGCGCTCATCAGCACCAGCAGCTGCACCTGGCCGACGTCATTGGTATTGCGGGTGATCAGCGACGGCGCGCCGAACACGCCGACCTCCCGCGCCGAGAAGGTGCCCACCCGGTGCAGCAGGGCCGCGCGCATGTCGCGGCCCGCGCCCATGGCCGCTTGCGCGCCCAGATACACGGAGCAGGCCTGGGCGATGATCTGGATGGCTGTCACCAGCAGCATCCATCCGCCCGTGGACCAGATATAGCCGATATCGCCCTTGGTGACGCCCTTGTCGATGATGTCGGCGTTCAGCGTGGGCAGATACAGCATGGCGATGACCGAGATCAGCTGGAGCACGACGACCCCCGCCAACTGGGTGCGGTAGGGCCGCATGGAAGTGCGTAGAAGTCGGATCAACATGATGCTTGGCAGGCTACCGCCATACCCGGGCGCTCGCCGCGACCTTTTTCCGGCTTTGCCGGGACCGCCCGGGTCAGCGCCCTGGGAACCACCTAGATGTCGGGCTGATCCAGATCACGCCACTCACCGCGGTGGGCCGCGCGGGTGCGCCCGCCACCGAGCCGCCCGCGGGGCGGGGACGCCGGGTCCAGGCGTCCGGATCGTGCAACAGTTCGTCCAGGAAGGACGGCAGCAGGTCGTGGGCGATATCGGCGATGGTGACCCGTTCCAGCACCGAACGGATGTTCACGCGCAGCCCGATCCACACCCGCTGCAGCGGTTCGGCCGCGCCCGGATAAACGACATCCTCCGGTCGCTGCCCGCGCACCGAGGCCAGCGGGCCCTCCACGGCGCGAATCACATTCGCGATGCTGATGTCGGCGGCCGGGCGGGCCAGCCGGTAGCCGCCGTCGGGACCGCGGCGGCTGATCACCAGTTCGCCCTTGCGCAGATCGGCCACCACCGATTCCAGCACCTTCGGCGGAATGTCCTGGGCGGAGACAATGGCGTCGGCCTTCACCGAATCAGGTTGTGCCTTCGCGATTTCGACGAGGGTGCGCACCGCGTAATCGACCTTCGCGGTGATGTGCACGAAAACTCCTGAAATCGATCGGTGGTGAAGGGAAAACCCTATCGCGGGGGATACAGCACACCGAGTGCGGCATTCAACAATGTCGTCTCGACGTGATCGACATCGGTGGCGGGGACGATCTCCTGCGACATCATCGCGGTGCTGAGCACCTGCATGGCCGCGGCGGCGCGGAGCAGGGTGTCGTCGTCGGCGCCGGGTCCGGCCATCCACCGGCACATGCGGTGATGCAGTTCGATGATGTCGGGATAGCGGTTGCCGAGGGCATTGACGATGGCGACGGTGTCGCGCATGCACAGCGCACCCACCTGACGGTTGGCCAGCGTCGAATGCAGGCGCTCGCGGATCACCTCGCGCACGTTCTCGGGAGTGGCCGGCAAATCGTCGAGCCGCTCGACCTGATCACGCACCTCGTCGAACATCGGCTCGATGATCGCTACCAGAAGATCGACCTTCGAGGCATAGTGATAGTAGAGCGAGGCTTTTGTGATTCCCACCGCATCGGCGACCTCGCGCAAACTGCTGTGGTCGAACCCTTTGCTGGCGAACAACTGCAGAGCGGCATCTCGGATCGCTTCTTTAGTGCTTCTACCTGCGACAACTGTCGCGGAACCGATCTGGCCACCCATACGCTCATCCTCTCACCCTCGCTCGGAATGCGATCAACGCCACCTAGAGTCGAGGTTGTTCCTCCACTTAAGCCCTCGGTAGTCTACCTACCGCACGGTAGGCAGATTTCGTTCAGTGAAGGCGGGGAGCTCGCGGCTCCCGGCGGCAGTGTCTACGCGCTCGAACACCAGCACCCCTGTATTCGCCCGCACACCATCGCCCCCAGGAGAACCCCTCGTGTCCGTATACCTCTATCGGTGGGGAAAGTTCGCCTTCCGCCGTAAATGGATCGTCATCGCGGCGTGGATCATCGCGCTGTTCGTCATCGGCGGTGTCGGCGGTTCCCTCGCCAAGCCGTTCCAGGACTCCTTCACGATGCCGGACCTGCCGTCGGAGCGGGCCACCAAGATCCTCGACGAGCACTTCCCGGGCGCCTCCGCGGGCTTCGACCAGAATGCCGTCAACGGCACCTATGTGATCGCCGCGTCGAACGGTGAGAAGCTGACCGATCCCAGCAACGCGGCCGCGTTGCAAGCCTTCGTCACCAAGCTCGGTGAGCTCAACATCATCGACAAGACCACGCCGCTGATGAATCCGGTCGACATCACCAAGAAGATCGGTGAGCGCGCCGGCATCGACTGCCTCGCCAGCGATCGCTCCAACCCGGCCTTCGCCGCGAACTGCTCGAGCGCACCGTTGAACGTGCTCAATAAGGAGCACCCGGACACGGTCGCGACCATGCAGGTCAAGTACACGATCCCGAAGTACGCCGACCTCACCGCGGCAGACCGTGAAGCCGCCTACAAGGTCGGCGACGACGCGCGCGCGGCCGGCCTGCAGGTCGAACTCATCGGTTCCATCACCCAGGATCCGGGCGGCTCCAGCGGCGCCTCCGAGATGATCGGTATCGCCGTGGCGCTGGTGGTCATGGTGATCGCGTTCGGTGCGATCGTGGCGGCCTTCGTGCCGATCCTCACCGCGCTGGTCGGTGTCGGCACCGCCATCTCCGTCATCATGTTCGGCACCCACTGGCTGACCGTGCCGACCTTCACCCCGATCCTGGCGTCCATGATCGGCCTGGCGCTGTCCATCGACTACGCCATGTTCATCGTCTCCCGGTACAAACACGAACTGGCCGTGTCGAATTCGCCGGAGGAGGCCGCGGGCACCGCGGTCGGCACCGCGGGCTCGGCCGTCATCTTCGCCGGTCTGACCGTCATCATCGCGCTGGCCGGCCTCACCTTCGTGAAGGTCAGCTTCCTCACCTCGATGGGTATCTTCGGCGCGGTCTCCGCGGCCATGGCGGTGCTGGTCGCGGTCACCCTGATGCCCGCGCTGATGGGCGCGTTCGGCCGCTTCCTGTTCAAGCCGAAGCTGCCGCTGGTCGCCCAGCACGATCCCGAGGACGACACCTCGGTCACCAACGGCCAGCGTTTCGCCCGCCTCATCGGCAAGGCGCCCGCCCTCACCCTCGGCATCTCCGTGGTGCTGCTGGGCCTGCTCGCCGCCCCCGCGGTGAACCTGCAGCTGGGTCTGCCCGGCGGCGACTCGATGCCGCAGAACACCACCATCCGCAAGGCGTACGACCTGCAGACCGCGGGCTTCGGCGAGGGCTCGAACGGCACCCTGATGGTGGCCGTCGACCTCAGCAAGACGCCGGAGAATCAGCGCACCGAGGCGCTCGACGCGCTGCGCGACAAGCTGGCCCACTACCCGGGCATGGACTACCTGACGGTGGCCCAGCACAGCCAGGACGGCCAGGCCGCCATGTTCATGGGCGTCCCGCACTCCGGGCCCAACAACAAGGAGACCAAGGACCTGGTCAAGGACGCCCGCAACGCGGAGTCCGACCTGAAGGCCCAGTACGGCATGGAGTACGGGATCACCGGCACCACCGCCATCTTCGCCGACGTGTCACAGGCCCTGCTGGTCAAGATCATCCCGTACCTGGCGATCGTCGCCGGCGCGGCATTCATCCTGCTGCTGTTGGTGTTCCGCTCGATCCTGGTTCCGCTGACCGCCGCGCTCGGCTTCCTGCTCTCGATGGCAGCCACCTTCGGTGCGACCGTGCTCATCTTCCAGGACGGCAAGTTCGGTCTGGTCGAACCGCACCCGCTGGTCAGCTTCCTGCCGATCATGTTGATCGGCTTGGTATTCGGCCTCGCCATGGACTACCAGGTCTTCCTGGTCACCCGCATGCGTGAGGAGTACGTGCACGGCAAGTCCGCCAAGGAAGCCATGATCAGCGGCTACCACCACGGCGCCCGCGTCGTGACCTCCGCCGCCATCATCATGATCTCCGTCTTCAGCGCCTTCATGCTGGAGGACAACGTGGTGGCCAAGTCCATGGGCTTCGCGATGGCGGCCGGCGTCTTCTTCGACGCCTTCATCGTCCGCATGATCCTCATCCCGTCCCTGCTCGCCCTGCTCGGCGACTCGGCCTGGTGGATCCCCAAGTGGCTGGACCGCATCCTCCCCGACATCGACGTGGAAGGCGCCAAGCTCGCCGAGCTGAAGCAGTCCTCCGCACCGAGCGAGGACAAGGAACACGCCACGATCGGCTGATCGATCCTGAAATGAAAAGCCCCGCACCGGTTTACCGGTGCGGGGCCTTTTTCTTCGATCAGAGTCCGAGCGCCTTCAGCAGGCCGCCGATGACCGGGATCGAATCCGCGCTCCCGGTGCTACCGCCACCGACCGTGGGCGCGGTAGTCACCTCGAGCGAAAAGGGACCATAGAAGACGACCCCCGACCCGTCGGCATTGGCGTACTCGGCCTCGATCGCGTACAGGCCGATGGCAGGCGGATGTGAACGTCAGCGTGGCAACACCATTGGTGACCACGGCCCGGCCGATTTCGGTTCCGGCGTTCGTGAAGACCACCGTGCTACCCGCCGGCACCGAGGGGAACTGCGCACTCAGCGTGTAGGACTTGCCGGGATGGAAAACCTTCCCGTTCACCGTGATGCCCTGGTCGGTCAAGGTGCCGCCCGACGTCTCGGTGATCGCCGGGCCCGACGACTTCGGCAATTTGTCGACATCGGCCTCGATGGTGTCGCGGTGGATGTACCACCCACTCGCCGTTCGCTCCCAGACATCGAAGTAGTGGTGGCCGGTCGTGGTCGGATACCAGGTCACCTGCGCCACACCACCGGACGCCTGCTGCGGTCCGCCACCGACCAGGATGTCGAGAGTGATGTTGTACGAGCTGTCGAACTGCTTGTCGTAGAAGAAGACCTGCGCGGTCGAGTCCTCCGCGGAACCGCCGAGCCCAACTTTCAACGTGTACACCGACGGATCACCGCCGACACCCGGAGTCGCGGACTTGCTGACAATGTCGGCGGACGCACCCGGCGAGACAATCCCCGCCGATGCCAACACCACAGCGCATCCGGCCATCCCGAGCCCCGCCCGACGGATTCGACTGCTCTTCACAGTATTTCGCCCTTCATTCATTCGAGGCCTACATCCCCATCGAGCAACGCGCGAACGGCGCCTGCCCGGCGATCGGCGACTGCCCGTCATCGGGCATCGGCGCGCTACTTCCGGCCCCCATGCCGATGAACCCGCCGAGCGCCGCCAGCGGAACCGACCCGATGATGAACAGCGGCAGCCCAACCGCGGACCCGATCGCGAACCCGGCCAGCCCGCTCATCGCCATATTCCGGCAATAGTTCTGCTGCTCCGGAGTCAACGCGATGGGATCCGCCTGCACGGGAACCGTCACCGGCACACCGGAATCCCCCGCTGCCCCCGGCGCCGCCTGTGCGACCCCGCCGAACACCCCACTCGCCGCAACCGCCAAACACGCCACAGCAACAAACTTCTTCATGTAACTCAGAACTCCCCGAAAGAACGGCGCCGACTCAACCCTCACGGGCCACACCACGTCTTGATGTCGCGTCGACTGAAACCTCGTGCAGTTTAAGGGCGTTCGCCAGTCCGCCGAATACACCGACCGATATCACGACCGATCCACCCCTCTGGAAATACCCCGTACAGCTTCGATCAGAGTCCGAGCGACTTCAGCAGGCCGCCGATAACCGGAATCGAGTCGGCGCTGCCTGTGCTCGTGGCCGGCGCCGCGTTGACGGTCACCGTGTTCGGATTGGAGATATAGGTGTTCACGTCGCTCTGTTCGATGACGTGAATCTCGTTGCCGCCGGTCTGAGACGGCGTCCACGACGCAGTGAAAACAGCGGTTCCGCCGCTCTGGCTCAACGTCATCGAGACATTCTGGGGATCCAACCACTTATTGGTGGTCTTCGAGAAGACCGAGAACCACGCGGTGGTCGCCCCACTGCAAGCCGGCACCGTCAAGGTGTAGGTCTGACCGACCGACAGCTTCGAACTCGACACCTGCGGCGCAACACCCTGCGGGCACTGGATCACATCAGCCGACGCAGGCGCACCGACCACCGCGGTCATAAAGCAGACAGCCGCTACCGCAGTGAATCCGGCCATTCCGAGCCCCACCCGACGGATTCGATTGTTCTTCAACGTAACCAGCCCTTCGTCCATTAGGCGCCCCGACGATCGACGCCCGTTCGCGAAGCTACCGCACCCCACCGACAAGTTTAGGCAATGCCCTTCAACGACCACTTCAGCCGAAATTGACTGCAGCCTAGTGCATTTCATCTACGAATGGGAGGCGCCGACAGATCGGACGACCTATCCAACACATTCGACCGCAGAACTGAGTCAGGCATCCATTCCGGCTGACGGGTAGAACGCCGGGCTCAGCGTTCGTGGTGGACGGTCACGCTGTTGTTCCGATCCCATACGGCGACAAGCAGTTGGTCGGTGGGCTTGTCAGCGCCGATCGCGAAGTCGAGGGCCAGGACACGTTCCGTAGCCGTTGGGCTGATCGCAACGCCGACCAGGAGTAAATGGTCGAGGAAGACCTGGTCGGTGACAGCCTCGCGGGAGTCCACGTCGAACAAGTCGCACACCATCTCTTCGGGGATCTCCTCGAGATGAACGTCGCGAAACAATGACGTCGTCGACCGGGCATCGGTCAGCTCAGCGGCGAAAGCGACGAAGGCGGCAGCGACCAAATCCTTCGCATCGAGGAGAGCGGCCTCTGCCTTGTCGAGTTCGCCCTGGCTCAGGGTCTCGTCGCCGTGAATCCAATACCTGACACCGGCCCCGAATCCGTCTATTCCAGCAGGTAGGACAGCACCGGCCAGTGAGTCGTCGGCGAAATCGACATGGCCCACGAATCGGCTGTTCAGGTGATTCATAGCCCGATCGTGCCATCCGTCAGCGACAACCTCGCTCAGCCCTGCAGTAGCGGTACGCGAGTAGTCGACTACCCGCACCGCGCGGTCGAGAGCGCACCGCATTCGATGTCGTTCTTGTTGTGCCGCAAACGACTCGGTGTGCGACATCGGACATGGTCAGCCGTCCGGAGGCGGGATTGCGCGAGCCGGAGTGTCCGCTTCGTCGGTTTCGGGTAGTTGCGTACGCGTGTGGTGCCGAGTTCGGGTGATGAGAATCGATCTTGTCGATTCGCATCCTGGTCGGCGTCGGCCGCCCAGGCGGGAAAGAGGAATCCGATGGGTATCGCGCAGAACGACCGTCGCGGCGTGACAGTTGAAGTGTCGCTGGACGCCGGGGGTATCGACGATGAGCGGTTGGACCGGCAGACGCGGATGCTGCGGGCCGAGTTGGCCGAGATGGAGGGCGTCGAAACTGCGGCGCTGGGGCGGGACAGCTCTGGGACGGCGGCGGGGACGAAGGTGGCTGATCCGATCACCCTCGGTGCGATCGTGCTGGCGTTGAGCGCCTCCGGAGGGGTGTTCACGACGCTGATCGAGACCGTGCGGGACTGGCTGGGGCGCCAGCCGGGCAGCCATCGGGTGACGGTAACTATCGACGGCGAGAGCATCGACGTCGAGGCCGCCAACGACGAGCAGCAGCGTGCACTGGTCGACGCCTATATTCGCCGGCACGGCGGCGTCGTGGCGGGGTGATTGCGATGACCGGCCGATTCGCCCTGGTAGTGGCGACCTACTCGTTCAACGATCCCGGACTGCGGCAGCTGACCGCACCCGTCCACGACGCCGAAGCATTCGCCGAAGTGCTGGCCGACCCTGCGATCGGCGGGTTCGAGGTCACCACGCTGATCAACCAGCCGCACCACGTGGTCGGCGCGGCGATCGGGGACTTCTTCTCCGACCGCCGGCGCGATGACCTGACCCTGCTGTACTTCAGCGGGCACGGACTCAAGGACGACGCGGGCAAGCTCTACCTCGCGATGACCGACACCCGGACCCTCACCCCGCTGTTCACCTCGGTCGCCGCGGACCAAATCGACTACGCCATGACCGGCTGCCACTCCAACCATCAGGTGCTGATCCTGGACTGCTGCTACAGCGGCGCCTTCCCCGCCGGCACCATCGCCAAAGCCGACGACCAGGTCCACGCCCTGGAAACGTTCAGCGGCCGCGGCCGCACCGTGCTCACCGCCTCCGACGCCACCCAGTTCGCCTTCGAAGGCGAAACACCACACGGGCAGGCGACCCAGTCGGTGTTCACCCGGCACCTCGTCGCCGGCCTGCGCGATGGCGGCGCCGACCTCGACCAGGACGGCGACATCACCGTCGACGAGCTCTACAGCTACGTCCACGACCATGTCGTCGCCGAACGCCCCCGCCAGCGACCCAAGAAGCAAGACAACATCGAAGGCCGAACAGTCCTGGCCCGCAACCGCAATTGGCAAGTACCACAACATATTCGAACAGCACTCGAAAGTCCGGCCGTCCGTGATCGCCGCAACGCGCTCGAAGACCTGGACCAACTGCACCGCACCGGCGGGGCCATCGTCCGGTCCCGCATCCACGACGCCATCACCCGGCTCGTGAACGACGACAGCCGCGCCATCGCCGCCGCGGCCGCCAGCTGGCTCGACTCCCACCCCACCGGCACGCCAACGCCGTCGGCCGGTGGCTCCGGAACAGCCGTGAAAACCGACTCCCACCAGGTCCGCGAGACCATCCCGGCAAAGACGCCGGAGCGCGGCAAAGACGCTGTGCAACACGAAGACTCGCCCGCGACCGACCAAGCACCACCGCATCCGGACCCTGCGGAAACCCCGCCACCAGCCGAACCGCCGGGGCCGAGCGAGGACGAACGCACGACCGAACCGGCAACACTGTTCAGCGAACCCGCGCCTCGACGCAGACTCCGCGATCGAAAGTGGGCGATACCCATGGCGGCAGCCGCCCTGGCGGTCGGCTGCGTAGTCGCGGTGGGTGGCTGGCATCTCGCACCTACCGGCATGGCCGGGCATGCCGTCGCCGATTCGACAGCCTTGCGGGGGCCCGACGTGGACCTGCTCAAACTTGTTGCCGCAACAGGCTATTACCGCAGTACCTGCCACCACATGGACCCGGATACGGGCCAGGTCGCGTACATTGTCTGCGATACCAACAAGGCCGCCAGCGTGCCTCTGGCCAGGTTCTACCGCTTCACCAACATCGATAAGCTCACCGACTTCTATCAGACTTACGGTCGATTCATGCACACCGGCAGCTGCCCCGGCGACCCGCCGGGACCGGACGCGCCGGTGTTCGACCATCTCCGGAAACTGGTGGGCCGCAAGACATGCGCCGTCGACCCCTCGGTCAGCCCGGCTGCTTCGATGCTGGTCGTGACCGACGAACCCGATCTCGCGATCGCTGTTTTCGCCTACCTGCCGAGTGAGTGGACATCGCCGCTGGCCGAACAGCTGCGCGACTACGTGGCGGCGCGGGGCTACCGCCAATTCCTGGCGGCCGACGAGGCCAAAGACCCGGATGAATTCACCTCGGCAGACAAGGACCTGCTGGCGCATGTCGGCGGCGATTTCACCCGCATGAACTGCCGGCACGGGACTCCCTCACAACCTGCGAACGCGGAAATCGACTGCAGCGCACCGGTGAACTTCCCCACCGCATCGTTCCTGAGTCATCCCACCGCTGCCGCCGCGAACGTGGAGTACCAATCCGAGATCAGCGTGCTGTCAGGCCACGCCTGTGATGGTCGGCCAGGACAGGACAGCCCGTGGACCCGAAAGAATCAACCGATCGGCCGGTTCACCTGCCTCCAGTCCCCCGGCGATCCCATCCACCCGGACGACCACAGCCCGTGCCTGATCTCGATTCACGACAACCTGCACATCATGAGCGTGTACTGCGCCCGGTCCTCGGGAGCACCACAAACCGCGATCACCACCGAACCAGACCTGCTCGCCTGGTTCCAGAAATGGGCCGGATAGCGCGGAAAACATGACCCCACAAGGACATAGAAGAAGCCCCCCACCTGTGTGAACAGGTGAGGGGCTCCTCAGCGGTGGCGGAGGGATTTGAACCCTCGGAGGGGGGTTACCCCTCACACGCTTTCGAGGCGTGCTCCTTAGGCCGCTCGGACACGCCACCGGTGGTGACTTTACCTGAGGACCCTGCCGAATCCGAAATCGACTGGAGAGGGGGCTAGGGGCGGTGGGATTGGAAGAAAGCGTCGAGGAGGGCGGCGCATTCGGGTTCCAGGACGCCGGCTCGGACTTGGGGGCGGTGATTGAGACGTCGGTCACGGACCACGTCCCAGAGGGAGCCGACGGCGCCGGTTTTGGGTTCCCAGGCGCCGAAGACGACGCGGGAGACGCGGGAGAGGACCAGGGCGCCGGCGCACATGGTGCAGGGTTCGAGGGTGACGGCCAGGGTCGTGCCCTCCAGGCGCCAGCCGTCGCCGAGCACCTGGGCGGCGGCGCGCAGCGCCAGAACCTCGGCGTGGGCGGTCGGATCGCCCAGGGCCTCACGGGCGTTGGCGGCGCGCGCCAGTTCGCGACCGTCGGCGTCGAAGACGACCGCGCCGACGGGGACGTCACGCGGATCGGCGGCGCTCGCGGCGGCGATGGCGGCCCGCATCATCGCCTCGTCGGAGGCGAGCGAGCCGATCAACGCGGGAGCTTGTCCAGGACCGCCGAGAGCTCGTTGGCGAAGCCGAGACGCTGCGCGATCATGCCCAGCTGCTCGTCGGGGTACAGATCGGTTTCGGCGAGAATGACTGCCAGCACCGGCTCGGGCAGGCCGAGGTCGGCGAGGACACCCAGGTCGCCCTCCTCCCACGGTTCGACGTCGTCGAGCTCGTCGGGGTCGATGTCGGGGATCTCGAGATTGAGTTCCTCCAGCACGTCGGCCGCGATGTCGTAGTCGATGGCGGCCGTGGCGTCCGACAGCAGGATGCGGCTGCCGGTGGGGCCCGGGCGCAGGATGATGAAGAACTCGTCGTCGACATCGAGCAGGCCGAACACCGCGCCGGAACTTCGCAGCGCGCGCAACTCGTGCTCGGCCGCGGACAGACTGGACAGCGACGCGTCGCTCAGCGGCGTCACTTTCCAGTTGGCTTCCTCGCGGACAACGGCCACTGCGAACCCTTCCACGTCGTCGAAGTCGTCCGACGCCGCCCTGTTCGTGCTCGAGCGTTGTGCTGCCATGCGCGCAACGGTAGTCCGCTTCGGGGGAAATGTTGAAGTCGTATGCGAATCTGATCGCATGACGGGCACTTCGAAACCAGCTGTCTGCGTCCTCGGTACCGGTTTGATCGGCGGTTCGGTGCTGCGCGCCGCCGTCGCCGGTGGCTACGAGGCGTTCGGCTACAACCGGTCCGAGGTCGGCGCCAAAGCCGCCCGGATGGACGGCTACGACGTGATCAGCGATGTCGAAGCGGTGCTCACCCGCGCCGCCGAACGGGACGCGCTGATCGTGGTCGGCGTGCCCATGCCCGCCATCGACGCCGTGCTGTCGGACGTGAAGACCTTCGCCCCCGACTGCGTGCTCACCGACGTGGTGAGCGTGAAGGCCCCGGTCGCGGCGGCCGTCCAGCGCAACGAACTGGGCGCCCGCTACGTGGGTGGTCACCCGATGGCCGGGACCAGCGAATCCGGTTGGGCCGCATCCACTCCCGACCTGTTCAAGAACGCGGCCTGGGCGGTCAGCGTCGATCCCGGCGTGCACGCCGACAACTTCCGGCGTGTCGCCCAGCTGGCGCTGGACTGCGGCGCGGTGGTGGTCCCGGTGCTGGCGGTGGAACACGACCGCGCGGTCGCCCGCATCTCGCACCTACCCCACGTGCTGGCCGAGGCGCTGGCCATCGAGGGCTCCAACGGCGGCCCCCTGGCGCTCGGCCTGGCCGCGGGCTCCTTCCGCGACGGCAGCCGGGTCGCCGCCACCTCCCCCGACCTGGTCCGCGCCATCTGCGAACCGAATGCCGCCGCGCTGCTGGACGTCCTCGACGACACCCTCGAAGTGCTCACCCAGGCCCGGGACAGCCTGCGCGCCAACGGCACCATCACCGAACTCGCCGAGGCCGGTCACGACGCCCGCACCGAATACGAGGACCACGAACGCTGGGTCATCACCGATGTCCGCCTCGGCGACCACAACTGGCTCACCAAGCTGATCGACGCCGGCCGCACCGGCGGCGTCCTGACCTCGCTGGACTAGACGCGTTCGGCCAGGCCGGGATAGTCGAGCAGGAAACCGTCCTGGTCGACGGTGACGGTGGCGGACGAGACGGGTGACAGGACGTGGATCCCGTCCGGTCCGCTGCTGTAGGTCAGGCTGGCTTCCTGCACCAGCAGGTCGGGCAGGCGCACGTAGACGACCGGAACCTGCACGTCCTCGCTGGCCCGGGCCAGCCCGTAGCGGCGGATCGGCAAGGTGTTGAAGAACGGGCTCAGCACCACGTCGACGTCCAGCGCGCCGCCGAAGGTGGAGCGCACATGGGTGTTTCCGGCGTCGATCAGCCAGTAGTTCTCCTCGTCGCGGGCGATCGAGGCATGACGTTCGCCGGTGGCGAGAGTGCTGCGCAGCGACAGCCGCTTGGTGACCCCGGATTCGTCGGTGACCAGGTCGTAGGAGGCGCTGAAGGCGGGATGGTCCTCGCATTCGCCGGCGATGATGCGGCCCGCGGCGCGAATCCGGTTGCCGCTCAGCACCACCCGCACCGACTCCATGCGTGAGGCGTTGTGCGCGCGCCAGGTGAGAATGGCCGGCCATCGCGGCGCCCCGGGCTTGGCGTCCTCACTCCCGTTATCCGTCACGCCTATAACCGTAGTTGCAGGCAGCGGCGGGCCCGCGATCCCCGGCCGGTATCACTCCCGCGACCGGGCATCGTGATCAACATGCAATGGTGCGACGCCGTTCCCGCTGTTTGCGCACGCCAGCGCCTGCTGATCGAGCGCCCGGGTGATAGCGACAGGCTCTCATGCCGAGCGGGCGGAGGGTGTTGCTCTCGGTGGGTATGAGGGGACTCGAGTAACGTGCTCTGCGGCACGGGGACTCCGGGGTGAAAGGGACTGTTGTGACGGGCGCACGGATGGTCGGCCTGTTCGCCGGCATCGGTGGGCTGGAACTCGGGCTCGCGGGCCACGGCTGGCGCAGCGAACTGCTGTGCGAGATCGACTCCGGGGCGCAGGCGGTGCTGGGGGCGCACTTTCCGGTGTGCCACTGCATTCGGACGTGACCAAGCTGCGGTCGCTGCCGGCGGGGATCGAACTCGTCGCGGCCGGCTTCCCCTGCCAGGACCTGTCACAAGCCGGGCGCACGGCCGGAATCACCGGCTCCCGTTCGGGTTTGGTGGACGAGGTGTTCCGGCTGGTCAAGCGCAAGAAGGGCCCACGCTGGCTGCTGATCGAGAACGTGCCGTTCATGCTGCAGCTCGGCGGCGGCGCGGCCATGCGCCACATCACCGACGCGCTCACCGAACTCGGCTACACCTGGGCCTACCGGGTGGTCGACGCGCGCGCGTTCGGCCTGCCGCAACGGCGGGAGCGGGTGCTCATGCTGGCCTCCCGCACCGACGATCCGCGGCCGATCCTGTTCGGAGCCGACGCGGGCCCGCGCGAAGTCGGCGATCCGGCCCACGATCCGTGCGGCTTCTACTGGACCGAGGGCAACCGCGGCCTGGGCTGGGCGGTGAACGCGGTACCCACGCTGAAGGGCGGCTCCGGCCTCGGGATCGCGAGCCCGCCCGCCGTCCGGCTGCCCTCTGGTGAACTGGTCACCCCCGGCATCACCGACGGTGAACGCCTGCAGGGCTTCGATCGGGATTGGACGACACCGGCTTTGGCCGTGCCGGGCGTGCGGCCGGGGCATCGCTGGAAGCTGGTCGGCAACGCGGTGAGCGTGCGCATGGCCGACTGGATCGCCGAGCGCGTCACCAACCCGGCCGACGATCCGATCCCCGACGGCGAACCGCTGACCCGCAAGAGCTGGCCGACCGCCGCCTGGGGGCGTCAGGGGGAGGTGCGGCGGGTTCCGGTGTCCACCTGGCCCGTTCACGCGCCCTACGAGGACCTGCGCTGGTTCCTCGACGATCCGCGGCTGCTGTCGGCCCGCGCGACCGCCGGTTTCCTGCGCCGCACCCAGATGGGCTCGCTGCGCTTCCCGGCGGGTTTCCTCGACGATGTCGAGAACCACCTCGAGCGCATGGGGGGCGCGCCCGTCAAGGCCGCGTGAGCCTTGCCGGCCGGGCGCGGCCCAGCGGAGGATGGCCCGATGACCGATGCGGCGCGGCCCGGCACCGATGCGGCGACCAGCGCCCGCATGGCCAAGCAGCGCCGGGTGGGGACGAAACCGGAGCTGGCCCTGCGGCGGGAATTACATCGGCGCGGTGAGCGCTACTTCGTGGACCGGGCGCCGCTGCCGGGACTGCGGCGGCGGGCGGACCTGGTGTTCCCGCGGCGGAAGGTAGCGGTCTATGTGGACGGGTGCTTCTGGCACAGCTGCCCCGAGCATGCGACTCACCCGAAGAACAACGCCCAGTGGTGGGCCGAGAAGCTGGCCGGGAACGTGGCGCGGGACCGCGACACCGATGCCCGGCTGGCGGCGGCGGGCTGGACCGTGGTGCGGGTCTGGGAACACGAACCCGCGGAATCGGCTGCCGACCTGGTGATGCGGGCTTTGACGCGCGGGGTGTGACATCCGTGTTAACTCATGGGCGACAATGGACGTAGCGACCGGACCAGCCGACCAGTCCGGACGACGCCAGAAACTGCGGGCAGGCAGTACGAGTAAGCGAGGCCAGCGAAAGCGAGCGCGGTGATGCCAACCGAGCAGAAACTAGCCGAGGCGGCTCCGAGCACGGAAACACTCCAGCCGCGATGGCGACGGGTGCTGCGGTGGTTCATCGCCATCCTGATCGCGATCGCCGGGCTCGGCTACTCCTCCTGGGTCCTGGAATTCATCCTGCCCATCCCGAGCAACCCCACCAACACGTTCCTCAGCCAGCTGGCCGAGAAGGGCGCACCGTTCCGCTGGGTCTTCACCACCGGCGACACCGTGTCCGGCTCCCTGCTGGTGGTCGCGGGGCTCGGCGGGGTGCTGTTGTTCTCCCGGCGGCGCTACTCGACCATCGGCTGGGTGGCCCTGGCCTGCTTCGGCGCCGCCACCATCGCCGACGCGCAGTGGCCGATCGTGCCCGAGGATCCGGACGGGCCCAAACGCTATGTGGACACCGGGCTGTTCCCGCAACTGCATCAGATTCACGCGCTGACCAGCACGCTGGCGGTGTTTTCCATCTACATCGCGATGATCGCGTTCACGGTGGCGGCCTTCAAGTACCGGCGCTGGCCGATCCTGCGGCACACCGGCCTGTGGATTCTGATCGTCGGCTCGGTGGTCACCGCGTGGATGCTGATCGCCGACAACCTGCCCGGCAACTACGGTCTCGGCATCGCCCAGCGCATCCAGGTCGGAGCCATGTCGCTGTGGCTGGTCGCGCTGGCCGTGCAAATCGTTGTGGCCGAACGCGATTCCGGGGTGCCCACCCGGCACCGCCGCACCAGCTCGTCGTCCGGCCGCTGACCGCCCGCACCGGTTAGGGTCGGACCGTGACCAGCGACGCGCACCTCGCCGATATCGCCGCCCAGCTCGACACCGTCGCCGCCGCGACCGAGCGCCTGCTCCCCGCGGTCGCCGCGCTGGGCGAAGCCGATCTCGTCGACCCCTCCCTGCTGCCCGGCTGGACCCGCGGCCACGTGCTGGCCCACCTGTCCCGCAATGCCGACAGCCTGGTCAACCTGCTGCTGTGGGCCCGCACCGGCATCGAAACCCCGCAGTACGCAAGCCAATTCCTGCGCGACGCCGATATCGAGGCCGGCGCTCCCCGCCCGCTGCGCGACCAGCTCGAGGACCTCACCGCCTCCGCCGAACGCTGGCTGGCGCTGGCCCGGGTGATGCCCGCCGACCGCTGGGCCGCCACCGTCCGCAACCGGATGGGCGGCGAGATCCCCGCGACGCGCGTCATCTGGATGCGCCGGCTGGAGGTCGAGATCCACCACGTCGACCTGAACATCGGCTACACGCCCGCCGACTGGCCCGAGGACTTCACCGCCCGCCTGCTCACCCAATCCCTGGGCGAGGTCAGGCCCGCCGACGGCGCAGGCTTCACGGTGCTGGCCACCGACACCGGCTACACCGGCACGGTGGGCGCCCAGGGCCCCGAAATCAGCGGCCCCGCCGCGGCGCTGGCCGCCTGGCTCATCGGCCGCTCCCCCGGCGCCGGCCTCACCGGCGATCTCCCCGCCCTCGCCGCCTGGAAGTAACCGGCCTGCCAAAAGTCAAAGGCCCCACACCGTTTGGTGTGGGGCCTTTGTTTGTGCGCCCGGAGAGACTCGAACTCCCAACCTTCTGATCCGTAGTCAGATGCTCTATCCGTTGAGCTACGGGCGCATGGCTATTCAAGTTTTAGTACCCGGCGAACCGGGCGGTGGCGGAGGCGAGAGGATTTGAACCTCCGGTCCCCGTGAAGGGACAACTCATTAGCAGTGAGTCCCATTCGGCCGCTCTGGCACGCCTCCTGGTGCCCCTCTTCGAGGGCGCCGGTTCCTTTCGAACCGCCGGGACAGAAGATTACACAGCGGGTGACCAATAGGCCAAATCGGCTGGTCAGCGTAGGTGCGAGTCGAACCATTCGTAGATTCTGGTCTGCGCGTCGAGGACGGATACGTCCTCGAGGGCGGCGGGGTCGAAGCCGGGATGGTCGGGGCGGTGGTGGAGACCGGGGTAGGTGACCACCAGGGTGGCGACGTCGGCGCGGGCGGCGGCCTCGCGGAGGCGGTCGACCTGGTCGGGCGGAGTGAGGGGGTCGTCCTCGCCGAAGAGGCCGAGCCAGGGGGCCTGGAAGGCGGGGGCGGCGGCGAGCAGGGTGCTGGCCTGCGGGCTGATGGGGGTCTCGATGCCGCGGGCGGCGACGCTCACGGCCGCGCCGACGCGGCGGTTGGTGGCGACCAGGGCGGCGGCGGTGCCGGCGGAGTCGAAGCCGAGGACGCCGATGCAGTCGCGGAAGACGCCGTGCCGGGTGAGCCATTCGAAGCAGGCGTCGAAGTCGGCGAAGAGGTCCTCCCCGAAGACGCACTCGTCGACGCTGCCGTTGACCGGGCGGTGGAACAAGTCGGGGGCGAGGACGGTCCAGCCGTCGTCGGCGAGCGCTCGCATGAGTTCCAGCAATGGCTCGGTGAATTCACGTGATTCGTGCAATACCACGATGCCGCCGCGCGTGTGTCCCTCGGGTTCGAGCACGGTGAGCGCTATCGCGGTCGTGTCGTGCACAGGGGCCAGTTCTCGATAGATGCCCGACATAGGGCCACTGTAGTTGTGCTAGGTAAAAACGCGATAAATCTTTCCGACGGTCCGGAAATCCGGAGACTTTCCAGCCGAGCGCGATTCGGGAGCGGCGGGCGGCATTCGAGCAACCGGGTCGAACCGGACGGCACCGGCGGTCGGCCCGGCGGACGCTCGACATAGGGTGGAAGGGTGAGCGCGCACATTCGCCCGGACCTCGATGCCATCCCCGCGTACGTCGCCGGCAAGACCCACCCCGGCGCGGTGAAGCTGGCCAGCAACGAGACCACCTTCCCGCCGCTGCCGTCGGTGACCAAGGCGATCACCGAGGCGGTCGAGCTGTCGAACCGGTATCCGGACAACCACGCCATCGAATTGCGCGGCGCCATCGCGGATTTCCTGGGCGTGCAGCTGGAGAACGTGGCGGCCGGCTGCGGCAGTGTCGCGCTGTGCCAGGAGCTGGTGCAGATCACCTGCCGGCACCCCGAGGACGAGGTGCTGTTCGCGTGGCGCTCGTTCGAGGCGTACCCGATCGTCACCCAGGTGGCGGGCGCCAAGGCGGTCCAGGTGCCGCTGGACGATGAATCCACCCACGATCTGGACGCTTTGGCGGCGGCGATCACCCCGCGCACCCGCGTGGTGTTCGTGTGCAATCCGAACAATCCGACCGGCACCGCGCGCGGCAAGGCCGAACTCGTCGAGTTCCTCGACAAGGTGCCCGCCGACGTTCTGGTGGTGCTGGACGAGGCGTACTTCGAATACCTGCGTATGCCCGCCGAGGACTTCCCCGACGGCGTCGAACTGGGCCGCAATCGACCGAATGTGCTGGTGCTGCGCACGTTTTCGAAGGCCTACGGCCTGGCGGGACTGCGGGTCGGCTACGCGGTCGGCGCGCCCGAGGTGATCACCGCGCTGATGAAGGTACACATCCCGTTCAGCGTGAGCCGGGTGGCGCAGGCGGCCGCCATCGCCTCGTTGGAGGCGCGGCACGAGCTGCTGGAGCGCACCGATGCCGTTGTGGCCGAACGTGATCGCATGCGCGACGCGCTGCTCGCGGCGGGCTACCGGCTGCCGGTGAGCCACTCGAACTTCCTCTGGCTGCCGCTGGGCGACCGCAGCGCCGACTACGGTGCGGCCAGTACCGAGGCGGGGGTCATCATCCGGCCCTACGGCGTGGACGGCGTGCGCGTCACCGCGGGCGATCCGCACGAGAACGACGCGTTCCTGGCCTTCGCCACCGATCCGGCGACGATCGCGCGCTTCCTCTAGAACACGTTCCTGTTATGGTCGGGCGCGCGCCTCGAATCCACACTGGCGCAGTCGAAGACCTACCAGGGGAGGGCGCTGTCCCATGCCGTTCGTGACCACCGAAGACGGGGCGAGGATCCACTACCGGGATACCGGCGGCGACGGTCCGGCGGTGGTACTGATGCACGGCTTCTTCAAGGACTCCGAGATGTGGGCGGCCCAGGAACGGTCGCTGGCCCCCGACTATCGGCTGATCACCATCGACGCGCGCGGCCACGGCCTGACCGAGGACTCGGACGCGCCCTTCGACAACTGGCGCCTGGCCTGGGACGCCTGGGCCGTGGTCGACCACCTCGGGCTCGACCGGGTCGTCGCCGGCGGCCTGCTGCAGGGCGGGTGGATCGGCATGCGGATGGCGCTGCTGCAGCCCTCCCGGGTGCGCGGCCTGATCCTGATCGGCACCCGCGCCGACGCCTACGACGCCGCCGAATCCGTTGGCTTCGAGATGATCATCATGAACCAGTGGATCCTGGGCGACGGCCCGCTCGAGCCGATCGCCACCCCGATCGCGGTGCAGATGATCGGCGGCACCCGCGAGGACCGCCGGTACTGGCTCGACAAATGGAACGCCTCCGACCGCCGCCGGCTGCAGCAGGCCGGCCGCTGCCTCATCGACCGCGAATCCATCGTCGACCTGGTCAAGGACATCACCGCACCGGCGCTACTGATGCACGGCGTACAGGATCAGATCCACTCCCGCCGCCAGACCGAGGAACTCGCCGGGCAGCTCGGCGGCCCGACCCGCGTCGAGACCATCGACGGGCTGGGCGCCGCGCACGCGGTCACCTACACCCACCCCGAGGTCACCGACCCGATCATCCTCGACTGGCTCGCGAGCCTGCCCGCATAGCAGAAATGCTGGTGGACAAGGGTTCGAAAACCCTTGTCCACCAGCATCTTCAAGCGGAAGCAGAGGGATTTGAACCCCCGGTCGCTTTCGCGACGCTCGCTTTCAAGGCGAGTGCATTCGGCCGCTCTGCCATGCTTCCAGGCGGACTGATGGTAACTGATGGCGCGTGCGGTCGGCTTCCCACTTCGGGATCGAGGTGGGCGGTCACTCGGGATCGGCGGCTGGGCGGGTCTCGGCGCGGTGATCGGCGGCCTGGTTCACCAGGTCCAGCGCCGCGGCCACGGCGGCCAGCTGCTCGGGTGTGAGCAGATCCACGAAGAACCGGCGCACCGCGGCCACGTGCCCGGGAGCAGCCGCCCGCAGGCGGCGCAGGCCCTCGTCGGTGAGCTGGGCCAGCACGCCGCGGCCGTCGTCCTCGCACGCGCTGCGGCGGACCAGGCGCTGGGCCTCCATGCGGCGGATCTGATGGGTGAGGCGACTGCGGGAGGACAGCACGCCGTCGGCGAGGTCGCTCATCCGCAGCGCGCGACCGGGGGCCTCGGAGAGCTTCACCAGGATGCGGTAATCGGCGAAGGACAGGTCGCAGTCGCGTTGCAGCTGCCGGTTGAGTTCGGTCATGAGGCGCTGGCTGCCGTCCGTGTAGGCCCGCCAGGCACGCTGCTGCTCCGGGGTGAGCCACCTCGGTTCGCGCCCGTTCCGGCCGGCGGCCACCGGCTCGTTGTTATGACGGCGTGTGATCGTGAACTCCTCGGCTCGGCGACCCCCGACGGCCCCCAGCTGAATTCCTCCGCGTCGCGGGGCCTAAACGCGGTAGGAAGAGATCATGGTGCGGCTCAGGTCGTGCAAACTCGTGCAGCCCGAAAGCCCCATCGCCGCATCGAAATCCGCGAGCAGGCAGCGTAGGGCGTGCCGCACGCCGTCGATGCCGGCCAGGCCCAGGCCGTACACCCAGGGGCGGCCGTAGAGGACCGCCTTGGCGCCCAGCGAGAGCGCGATCATCACGTCCGAGCCGGTGCGAATCCCGGAGTCGAACAGCACATCCACCCGATCGCCGACGGTGGCGACGATGGTGGGCAGCGCGTCCAGCGCGCCGACGGCCCCGTCCACCTGGCGGCCGCCGTGATTGCTCACGATCACCGCGTCCGCGCCCGCGTCCACCACCTGGCGGGCGTCGTCGGGGTGCACCACGCCCTTCACGGCGATCGGCAGCTCGGTCCAGTCCCGCAGCCGGGCGATGTCGGCCGGGCGTAGCGCGTGATTGCCGAACAGCCCCGACCAGGTCAGCACGGCCGCCCGCATCGCCTCCTCGCTCTCCTCCGGCGGGGCGCTGAGCTTGGCCCGGAAGACCGGATCGGAGAGATAGTTGGCGATGCCCTTGCCGTGCAGGAACGGCAGGTGCCCGTGCTGCAGGTCGCGTGGCCGCCAGCCCAGCGCGGGGGTGTCGGCGGTGACGACGATGGCCTTGGCTCCGGCCTTCTCGGCGCGCTCGACGAAGGAGCGGGCCAGTTCCATGTCGCTGGGCCAGTACAGCTGATACCACCAGGCGCCGGCGCGGGCACCGGTCTCCTCGATGGTGGACGAGGCGGCGGTGGACAGGCACATGCCGATGCCCAGTTCCTTGGTGACCTCGGCGACCAGGGTCTCGCCGCGTTCCCGCAGCAGGCCGAGCACACCGACCGGGGCGGTGAGAATCGGTGCGGCCAAACGGGTTCCGAGTACTTCGACCGAGAGGTCACGCACCCCCGGCCCGGTCGCGCCGCGCAGCACGCGCGGCAGCAGCCGATACTTCTCGAAGGCACTCAGATTGGCGTGCGCGGTGCGCTCGGCGGAGGCGCTGCCCGCCACATAAGCGAAGGCCGCCGGATCCAGCTCTTCCCGAGCCCGCTCTTCCAGGCCCGCCGCGGTCATCGGAAGCGATGGGACGATCCCCGCGAGGCCGGCCAGATAGATCTCGTTCTGGAAGTCGACGAAACTGCTCATGCCCGGGAACGCTAGTACCTTCGACCTCGCCGCGGAGGGGGTCGAAGATACGGGTTGTCAGCGGTTGCGGACGCGGACCAGGGCGCGAGGGGCGTCGTTCGCGATGAAGCCGGACATCGCCATGGCGGCCAGGATGATCATGCCGCCGAGGACGGTCAGTGTGGTGATCAATGGAATCTCCTTTCGAATCCGTCCACTCCACGGTGCCGGTAGAAGCTGAGAGGATGCTGTACCGCGCCCGAGGGTGGCCTGACAGTAATCGGTGCGGCGCGGTCGTAGGCTCGTTTTCATGTATGCGGTGACACTTGACGGTTTCGGTGGGCCCGAAGTCATGAAATGGGCGCAGGTGGACGATCTGCCCGCGCCCGGACCGGGCGAAGTGGCGATCGACGTGGTGGCCGCGGGGGTGAACCGCGCGGATCTGCTGCAACGGCAGGGTCTCTATCCCCCGCCGCCCGGGGCGAGTGCGGTCCTGGGCCTGGAGGTGTCCGGTCTGGTCGCGGAAGTCGGTCCGGGCGTACGGGATTGGCGGCCCGGTGATCGGGTGTGCGCGCTGCTGTCCGGCGGCGGGTACGCGGAGCGGGTGATCGCGCCCGCGAGCCAGGTACTGCCCATCCCCGAGGGACTGGATGTGGCCGCGGCGGCCGCGCTGCCGGAGGCGGCGGCGACGGTCTGGTCCAATCTGGTGATGACCGCGGGCCTGCACAGCGGGCAGTTGCTGCTGATTCACGGAGGCGGCAGCGGTATCGGCACGCACGCCATCCAGGTGGCGCGGGTGCTGGGCGCGCGGGTCGCGGTGACCGCGGGATCGCAGTTCAAATTGGACCGGTGCGCGGAATTGGGCGCGACGGTGCTGATCAATTACCGCGAGCACGATTTCGTGACGACGCTGCACAGCGAATATTCCGGCGCGGACATCATTCTCGACAACATGGGCGCGGCCTACCTGGAACGCAATGTCGCGGCGCTCGCCGAGGACGGGCATCTGGTGATCATCGGCATGCAGGGCGGGGTGACCGCGGAATTGAATCTGGCTGTGCTGCTGGGCAAGCGGGGCGCGATTCACGCCACCAATCTGCGCCGCCGGCCCGAGCACGGGCGCGGATCCAAGGCGGAGATCATCAGCGAACTGCGCCGCCACCTGTGGCCGCTCATCTCCGACGGCACCGTGGCGCCGGTGGTCTCGGCCGAGGTTCCGGTGACCGACGCCGCGCGGGCGCATCGGCTGCTGGACTCCGACGAGACGGTCGGCAAGGTGATCCTGCAGATCCGCGAGGTCTGACCGGAATCGGCTAGGTGTCGAGCGCGGCCAGCGCTCGGCCCAGCTGGTCGATCTCGAAAGTCGTTGTGTAGGGCGCGAGTCCGATGGTCACGGCGCCGCCCTCGTCGTTGACGCCCAGGGCGTCGAGCAGGCGGCTGCCGCCGTGCGAGCCGCTCAATGTGCCGATGCGGGCATCGGCCAGCTTGGCCGAGACCTTCTCCGCCTGCATGCCCGAGATGGTGAAGCTCACCGTCGGGATGCGGGTGGAGGCGCGGCCGATGACGGTCAGGTTGGGGATGGTGTCCAGCACGGCCATCAGGTGCTCGAAGAGCTGGTCGTGATAGTCCTGCAGCGAGGTGATCGACATTTCCAGGCGCTCGCGGCGGGTGCCGGTGGCGCGCTCGTCCAGCGCGGCCAGGTAGTCGATGGAGGTGGTGAGCCCGGCCAGCAGCGCGTACTGATGGCCGCCCACCTCGAGCCGTTCGGCGCCCTTGGCATAGGGGTTCAGCGACATGGACGGGATCCGGTCCAGGAACGCGGGATCCCGGAAGACCAGCGCGCCGATCTGCGGGCCGCCCCACGCGGGTGCGCTCAGCGCGATCACGTCGGCATTGAGTTCGTCGATGTCGATGAGCGCGTAGGGCGCGGCGCCGAAGCAGTCGGCGACCAGCAGACCGCCGACCTCGTGCACCCGGTCCGCGGCCACCCGGACCGCGGGCGCGGAACCCACGATCGGCGAGGCGGCGGTGAGCGCCACCAGCCGGGCGGTGGGTCCGATCAGCTCCTCGAACTGCCAGGCCGGCATCTCGCAGGTCTCGATCTCGACCTCGGCCCAGCGCACGTGCGCCCCATAGCGATTCGCGATGCGCAGCCACGGCGCGACATTCGCCTCGTCATCCAGGCGCGACAGCACGATCCCGGTGCCCAGACCCAGCCGGGAGCTCAGCGATTCGGCCAGCCAGGCCAGCAGGACCGCGCGATCCGGGCCGAGCACCACGCCCGCCGGATCGCCGCCGACCAGATCGGCGACGGCCTCCCGCGCGGCCTCCAGGATCGCGGCGCTGCGCTTGGCCGCACCGTGCCGATTGGAGTGCGAGAAGGCCGAGGTCCGGAAACCTGTTGAGACGGCCCGGGATACCGAATCCGGGACCAGCATGCCCGCTTGGGGGTCGAGGTGGATCCAGCCGTCGCCCAGGGACGGTATGAGGCCCCGCACCCGTGCGACGTCGTAAGTCATGTTGGCCACTCTAAAGGGAGAGGGCACGACTGGGTAACGGTAGGGATGGAAGCCACCCACGAGAACAGGACGACCAGCGCCTACCGAACAAACTGGACGGGACGCGGTGTTCGATTGCCCCTCCGCTCCGCTCCGGGGCAGGTTCGCGGCCCCTAGGTCCCGATTCTTCCCTCCTCCGCTCCTCCGCTTCGCTCCCCCGCTCCAAGGCGGAGGTCTATCAAGCCGCAGTCCAGAATCGGGACGGCCGCGAACCGCTCGGTCTTGTCCAACTTCGCGGCGGGTCATCTGAGCGTTACGAAGTTGGGGCGGCACTTAGCGGTTCGGCCGGGATTCGGCAGGATGGGAGACATGACGCAATCCGATGGGGTTCCGGAGAACATTGTCGTAATCGGACCCGAGGGAAAGCCGCTGTTCATCCCGGCGGCGGCCCAGATCGGCGGCGAGCCGGTGGAGATCACCGGACAGGTTGTCGGTGACGATCATTCGGGCATTCTGGACAACTCCGAGAAAGAGGAGTCGCTCGCCGACATGGTGGAGCAGCCCGCCAAGGTCATGCGCATCGGCACCATGATCAAGCAACTGCTCGAGGAAGTCCGGCACGCACCGCTGGACGACGCCTCCCGCACCCGGCTGCGCGAGATCCACCGCACCTCGATTCGCGAGCTGGAGACCGGCCTCGCGCCGGAACTGCGCGAGGAACTCGAGCGGCTGGCCCTGCCCTTCACCGACGAGACCATCCCCTCCGACGCGGAACTCCGCATCGCCCAGGCCCAGCTGGTCGGCTGGCTGGAGGGCCTGTTCCACGGCATCCAGACCGCCCTGTTCGCCCAGCAGATGGCGGCCCGCGCCCAGCTCGAGCAGATGCGCCAAGCCCTCCCGCCGGGCATGAGCTCCGGCGACCCCCGCGGAGTGCAGAACCCCGGCGGCGGCCAGTACCTCTGACGGCTCCCTGCCGCCGATACATCGCGGTCGGCGGCAGGTTCTGCGCGCAAAGTAATTGCCATTCGATAGGGTCGGGTGCTGTGCCCTCTGCTGCTCCCCCCGACTCGGCGACGATAGACGTGCGCCCGGACAATGAACCGGTGCCGTTCGTGTCGGACTCCCAGTCCTTCGGTCGCGCGTTCAAGGACTTTCGCGACGGGTTCTCCCAGCGTGAACTATGGCTGGCGCTGGGCTGGCAGGACATCAAGCAGCGTTATCGACGGTCCGTGCTCGGACCGTTCTGGATCACCATCGCCACCGGTTTGCAGGCGGCGGCGATGGGCGTGCTCTACGCCACACTGTTCGGGCAGCCGCTGAGTTCGTATCTGCCCTACGTGACAGTGGGTTTGATCGTCTGGAATGTGATCAACGCCAGCATTCTGGAAGGCTCCGACGTCTTCATCGCGAATGAAGGCCTCATCAAACAGCTGCCGTCGGCGCTGAGCGTGCACGTGTATCGCCTGGTGTGGCGGCAGTTCCTGTTCTTCGTGCACAACCTGATCATCTATGTGGTGATGGTGCCCGTCTTCGGCATCTGGCGGCACCTGCACTGGACGGCGCTGCTCGCGATTCCGGGCCTGGTGCTGCTGTTCCTCAACGCCATCTGGGTGACGATCGTGTTCGGCATCTTCAGCACCCGCTACCGGGACCTGGCGCCGATCCTGGGCAGCACCACGCTCATGCTGTTCGTGCTGACCCCGGTCATGTGGAAGACCTCCGCGCTGTCGGGCGCGGCCAGCGATCGGGCCAAGCTGGCCGAGCTGGTGCCGACGTTCCACTATCTCGAGATCGTGCGCGCGCCCCTGCTCGGCGACCCGATCCACCTGCGCAGCTGGATTGTGGTGGTGGCGATCACCGTTGTCGGCTGGATTGTCGCGATACTGGCTATGAAGAAGTTCCGTTCCCGAGTCCCCTACTGGGTGTGAAGGCTCAATGACCGACCGTGTGAGTATCGAGACCCAGAACGCGTGGGTGGAATTCCCCATCTTCGACGCCAAATCCCGATCGCTGAAGAAGGCGGTACTGGGTTCGGCCGGCGGCGCCATCGGGCGCAATCAATCAGACGTGGTGGTCGTCGAGGCGCTGCGGGATATCTCGCTGTCGCTGAAGGAAGGCGATCGCGTCGGATTGGTCGGCCACAACGGCGCGGGCAAATCGACACTGCTGCGGTTGCTTTCGGGCATCTACGAACCGACCCGCGGCAGCGCGCGGATCCGCGGCCGGGTGGCGCCGGTCTTCGACCTCGGCGTGGGCATGGACCCCGAGGTCTCCGGCTACGACAACATCATCATTCGCGGCCTGTTCCTCGGGCAGACCCGCAAGCAGATGCTGGCCAAGATCGACGAGATCGCCGAATTCACCGAACTGGGCGACTATTTGGCGATGCCGCTGCGCACCTACTCGACCGGCATGCGGGTACGCCTGGCGATGGGTGTGGTGACCTCCATCGACCCGGAGATCCTGCTGCTCGACGAGGGCATCGGCGCGGTCGACGCGGAATTCATGAAGAAGGCTCGGGTGCGCCTGCAGGAATTGGTCTCGCGCTCCGGCATTCTGGTGTTCGCCAGTCACTCCAACGAATTCCTGGCCCAGCTGTGCGACCACGCCATGTGGATCGACCACGGCCAGGTGCGCATGCAGGGCGACATCGAGGACGTGGTGCGCGCCTACGAAGGCCCGGAGGCCGGTGATCACGTGGCGCAGGTGCTGCGGGATCTGGAACGTGAACGTGAACCGGAACGGAATCCCGCATGACCGACCAATCGTCCAGCCCCCTGTATGGCGATGACGCGCGCATCGTCGCCATCGTGGTCACGCACAAACGCCGGGAACTGCTGGCCGAGTCGCTGAAGGTGCTGAGCAGCCAGACCCGCCCGGTCGATCACCTGATCGTGGTGGACAACGGCAACGAGGCCGAGGTCGGCGAGCTGGTCAAGCAGCAGCCGATCGAATCGACCTACCTGGGTTCGGAGCACAACCTCGGTGGCGCGGGCGGGTTCGCGCTCGGCATGCTGCACGCGCTCACCATGGGCGCGGACTGGGTGTGGCTGGCCGACGACGACGGCCGCCCCGAAGGCCCCGACGTGCTCGCCACCCTCTTCGATTGCGCCGAACGGCACTCGCTGGTCGAGGTGTCGCCGGTGGTCGCCGACATCGACGACCCGGACCGGCTGGCCTTCCCGCTGCGCCGCGGCGTGGTGTGGCGGCGGCTGCGCTCGGAGCTGGGCGACGAGGACTTCCTGCCCGGTATCGCCTCGCTGTTCAACGGCGCGCTGGTGTCCGCGACGGCCGTCGACAAGATCGGCGTGCCGGACCTGCGGCTGTTCGTGCGCGGTGACGAGGTGGAGGTGCACCGGCGGCTGGTGCGGTCCGGGCTGCCGTTCGGCACCTGCCTGCAGACCGCCTACCTGCACCCGAACGGCTCGGCGGAGTTCAAGCCGATCCTGGGCGGGCGCATGCACACCCAGTACCCGGACGATCCGGTCAAGCGGCACTTCACCTATCGCAACCGCGGCTACCTGATGGCCCAGCCCGGCATGCGAAAGCTGTTGCCGCAGGAGGTCGCCCGCTTCGGCTGGTTCTTCCTGGTGCAGCAGAAGGACCCGGCGGGGCTGATGGAGTGGCTACGCCTGCAGCGGATGGGCCGCCGAGAGCAGTTCGACAAGCCCACCTCATAGGTGAGTCCAACTCTCGGACTCTCAGGGGTAAACCCCTGAAACCCCGAGGGACAAGGCGAGAAAATACGTTGCGCGCGACGGGGACAGGCTGCGAAGCTTGTTCCCGTTCTTGTCGGTAGCGGTCACCTGAGTGACGGCATGAGGAGAGATGGGAGGTGGAGTTTCGTGACGACGACTGTGCGGATTGCCGTGCCCGCGTACACGCGCGCGGTGCGCGCCTCCACCTCGAATTCCCCTCGCTGAGTCCATGATCCGGGCTCGGCCCGTCGAAGGACTCCCCATGTCTACGGTCGATCTCGACCTGCTCTCCCCCTACGGCTGGAACTCCGCCCTCGCCGCCGACTACCTGCCGCTGCTGGGCGCGGACCTGATTCCCGCCCGCGTGATCCGCATGGATCGCAGCGAATGCGATATCGCCGCACCGCTCCCCACCGCCGACTACCGGAGCCGTTTGACGGCCGCCGTGGTCCGCGCACAGCTCCCGCGCTCGGATGCCGAGGTCAGCGGACTGTGCACCGGCGACTGGGTGGCCATCGATCGCGGCCGCACGGTGCGGGCCCTGCTGCCGCGCCGGACCGCCATCGTGCGAGCGGCCGTCTCCGGACAGCCCGATGCCCGCGCCAAATCCGCCCATCAGGTGCTGGCCGCGAATGTGGACACGGTGCTGGTGTGCACCGCCGGTGACGGGGACGTGGATCTCGGGCGCATCGAGCGGCTGCTCGCGCTGGCCTGGGAATCCGGCGCCCAGCCGATCGTGGTGCTCACCAAAGCCGATCTGGCGCACGATATTCCGATCGAGGACGTCAGGGCCGCCGCACCCGGGGTGACGGTGCTGGCCGTCAGCGCCGCCGGTGGTGTCGGCATGGATGTGCTGGCCGCCCTGCTGACCGGGACGGTCGCCCTGATCGGTCCCTCGGGTGCGGGCAAGTCCACGCTCGCCAACGCGCTGCTCGGCGCGGAGGTCTTCGCCACCCAGGCGGTTCGCGACGGCGACAAGCGCGGTCGGCACACCACCGTGCACCGCGAGCTGCGGCCGCTGCCCGGCGGCGGCACCCTCATCGATACGCCCGGTCTGCGGTCGGTCGGGCTCTGGGATGCCGCGACGGGTATCGGCCGCGCCTTCAGCGATGTCGAATCCCTGGCCGGACTGTGCCGGTTCGCCGATTGCGCCCACCGGACCGAACCGGGGTGCGCGGTGCTGGCGGCCATCGAATCCGGTGAGCTGCCGCAGCGGCGGCTGGACAGCTTCCGCAAGCTGAGCCGGGAGAACGACTGGCTGGCCTCCCGCACCGACGCCCGGCTGCAGGCCGAGCGCAAGAAGGTGTGGAAGGACATCAACAAGAGCCAGCGCCGGATGTACAAGGAGCGCGGCGGCAAACAGCGCTGACCGGGCCCGGAGGCGGCGCGCCGAGTGGCCCCACGCGGCGCGCCGCATCCAGCCGGGTCGGTGCCGGGGCGGAACGCCGCGACCGGGCCCATCCGGCGGCCAGTAGGTTGGTGGCATGACTGCCGACCCGATGCCGGAGCACGGCCCGGATCACCGGGCCGGCGGCGTGGCAGTGACTACTCCGGGCAATGGCGATTCCGGCGACACCCTGCCGACCGCCCGACGGTGGGCGGTGGATCGGCTGCGGGCACTGCCGGGCAGCATCGGATACCTGCTGATCGGTGGTGCCACCGGAGCCGCGGCCACCCTCGCGACGGTCGGTTTGCTGCTGGTCGCGGCGACCAGTCTGATCGGCGTCGGTATTCCGGCGGTTCCCGAATTTCTGCGGCTGATCCGGCCACTGACCGGTTTCGAACGGCGGCGGGCCGGAAAGCGGTTGGGCGTGCCGGTCAGGGCGGAGTATCAGCCGATGACGGGCGGGCTGCGGCAGCGGTTGACGAGTGCCTTCCAGGATCCGGCGAACGCGCGGGATATCGCGTGGCTGTGCGTGCACGGGGTGCCCGGCATGGTGGTGGCGCTGTTCGCGATCGGATTGCCCTGGGGCTTGCTGAATCAGCTGGCGATACCGGCGTACTGGCAGATCGTGCCGCCGGGCACCATCCAAAGCTTCGGTTTCGTCGTCGACTCGTGGCCGCTGGCCTGGCTCAGCGCCCTCATCGCGATTCCCTTGGCCGCCTTGGTGCTCCAGATTCCGGTCGTGGCCCGCTGGCAGGCGCTGCTGGCGCGGACACTGCTCGGGGCCCCGCGGGCCGAGCTGGCGGTCCGGGTGGCGGAACTGACCGCGACGCGCGCGGCCGCCCTGGACGCGCACGGGGCGGAACTGCGACGCATCGAACGGGATCTGCACGATGGCGCGCAGGCGCGGATCGCGGCGGTGATCATGCAACTGGGGCTGGCTGATCAACTGCGGCACCGTGATCCAGGCGCGGCGGACGAGCTCGTGCGCAAGGCGCAGGACACCGCCGAGGCCGCACTCACCGAATTACGCGACGTAGTGCGCGGCATCTATCCGCCGGTGCTCGCGGATCGTGGTCTGACCAGCGCCGTCTCGGCCCTGGCTGCCCGTTCGCCGATCCCCTGCACGCTCGATATCGAGGGGGACGGCCCGCGGCACCCGGCGGCGGTGGAGGCCGCCGCGTACTTCGTGATCGCGGAAGCGCTGACCAATGCGACCAAACACTCCGGGGCCCAACAGCTTCGAGTGGATCTCGGGGGCACCGCCGAGCTGCTGACCGTGCAGGTTCACGACGATGGCGTCGGCTCGGCGATCGAGACCGAGGGCGGCGGGCTGGCCGGAATCCGGCGGCGGGCCGAGGCGCTGGACGGCCGGATGCTGCTGAGCAGCCCGCCGGGCGGGCCCACCGTGGTGCGGGTGGAGCTGCCGTGTCGATCGTGAAGGAGCCGGTGAACGAGGTGGGTGGCGACATGCGGGTGGTGATCGCGGAGGACGACGCGCTGCTGCGGGAAGGTCTGACGCTGCTGCTGAAGACCGCCGGCATCGATGTGGTCGCGGCGGTCGACAATGCCGACGACTTCTTGCGGATCGTCACCGCCGACCGGCCCGACGCGGTGGTGGTGGATGTGCGGATGCCACCCACCTTCACCGATGACGGGCTGCGGGCGGCGGTGCGCGCCAGGCAGATTCATCCGGGACTGCCGGTGCTGGTGCTCTCGGCCTGGGTCGAGGACAGCTACGCGGCCGAACTGCTCGGCGACGGGGCGGGCGGAATCGGGTATCTGCTCAAGGAGCGGGTCGGGAAGGTGGATCGCTTCCTGGATTCGCTGCGGCGGGTGGCCGAGGGCGGGACCGCGATGGATCCCGAGGTGATCGCGCAACTGCTGGTGCGGCGCAAGACCGACGATCCGCTGGCGGCGCTGACCCCGCGCGAGCGGGAGGTGCTGGCGCTCATGGCCGAGGGGCTCGACAATGCCACCATTGCCGAGCGCCTCGTGGTCACCGAAGGCGCTGTGCTCAAACACATTCGGAGCATCTTCGCCAAGCTGGGGCTGTTCGCCGACGAGGTGGGGCACCGGCGGGTGCTGGCCGTCCTCGCCTATCTGAACGCCTGATCACTCGTCGCGGCAGCTGAGGTCGGCGGCGGGCAGGATGCCGTCGGCCAGGTAGGTGTTCACGGCGTCGTAGACACAGGAGTTCGGGTAGCGGCCCAGGATCGAGTGGACGGCTACGTCCTGCAGCGTCACCATGCGGGAACCGGTCAGCGCGCGGTGCATGGCGAGCGCACCACCGTAGTTGGTGCGGGTGTCGCCGGTGGCCTGGATGATCAGGTTCGGCACCGAATTGCCGATGGCCGTGGGTGATTCGGCGGGCGGGGCCCAGAACGCGCACGGCGTGATGTTGTTCGCCAGCGCCCCGAAGACCGGCTGGGTGGCGCGGGCGGCCTCGAGATTGTGCCAGTACCACGCCGGATCGCGGGGTGCGCCGACATCCCCGCAGAGGACCGCCATCGCGGGCGACATATCGCGCGGCTGGGCACGCAGTATCACGGCCAGGCTGCCGGCCAGGTTCTCGTCCGGCTCGATCCGCTTCCCGTCGGCGGCGTCGGCGAGCTCCCGGATCTGTTGAGCGGCACGGCCGTAGTTCTGCGGGGAATCGAAGGCGATGTAGAGCACCAGGGGCAGGGAGTGCGCGTCGACGTCGAACTCGCCGATCCGGATCGGCTCGGCAGCGGCGCGGGCGATGAGCCGCTGGACCCGGTCGCGGACGGCGGCCGCGGTCGCGCCGAGGTGGTATTCACCGTCGTGTTCGGCGGTCCAGGCCGCCCAGGCGTCGAGCGCGGCCTCATTGGGTGCGCCCATGTCCTGCACCATGCCGACCACGCCGTAGCGGTCGGGGTCGACACTGCCGTCGAGCACCATGCGGTCGGCCCGGTCCGGGAACATCTGCATGTACACCGCACCCAGATAGGTGCCATACGAGGTGCCCAGGTAGCTGATCCGGTCCTCACCGAGCACGGCGCGGATGACATCCATGTCGCGGGCGGTATTGCGAGTTGTCATGTGCGGCAGCCGCTCTCCCTCGGCGGCCGCGCACCGCGCCGCCAGATCGGATTGGGTGGCCACGGATTCGGCGAAACCCTTGGCGTCGACGCCCGCGAACTGCAGTCCGAAGCCGGTCGGCCAGCGGCAGTTCACCGCCGCGGACCGCCCGACACCACGGGGATCCATGCCGATCAGGTCGTAGCGGGCGCGGACCTCGGGCGTCATGGCCTTGCTGGTGTCGACGAAATAGTCCAGGCCCGAGCCGCCGGGGCCGCCCGGATTGGAGAGCATGACACCGCGCCTTCGCGCCGGGTCGGTGGCGGGGATGCGGGAGATGACGACAGTGGTCGTGCGGCCCTGCGGCTCGGCGTAATTCAACGGCACGGTGATGTCGGCGCACTGCCCGCCCATGCCGTCGAGCCCCGGAATGTCACAGGATTTCCAGTCGAGTCGCTGGTGGTAGTAGCGGTCCAGGGACGCCGCGGTGGCCGGCGGCTCGGTGACGGCGGCGGTGATGAGCGCGGCTCCCGCCGCCAGACCGGTCACCGCCAGCGCGGCCAAACCTTGTCGAGTGCGGGCGATCTCGCGAAAACGCACGGAGGTTCCTCTCACGAACAGAAGGCGGAGTCGAAGGCCTTGGTCACGACCTCGGAGGCATCCCGGTCGGCCAGCAGCTGATTGACGGTCACCACCACGGCGGTGCCGTCGGCGGCCACACCGGTGTGGGTGCCGAAGCCGGGAATGCTGCCGCCGTGGCCCCACACCTCCTTGCCGCACGAGCTCGCGTGGCGGATCAGGCCGAGCCCGTAGCCGGAGCCGGGTTCGCCGCGATCCCAGGGGACGGTCTTCTTCATCTCCGCCAACTGCGCGGCGGGCAGCAGTTTCCCGGCGAGCAGGGCCGTGAAGAAGCGATTCAGGTCGGCGGGGGTGGCGATCATCGCGCCCGCGGTATCGGCCCAGGACGGGTCCAGGTCGGTGAAGTCCTCTCGGCGACCGTCGATTTCGTGATATCCGCGCGGATGCGGTCCGCGAATCCCGGTCTCGCGCGAGTCGGGGAAGTAGGTGTCGCGCAGGCCCAGCGGCGCCAGGATGCGGCTGTCGATCTCGGCCGCGGCCGGGCGGCCGGTGACCTGCTGGATCAGCATGCCGAGCAGGATGTAGTTGGTGTTCGTGTAAACCGAGCGCGCGCCGGGCTCGAATTGCGGTGGCATGGCCATGGCGATGCGGACCAGGTCCGCCGGTTCGTAATGGGACCGGCGGAGTTGATCGGAATCGGCGGTCAACTGCCCGGAGCTGGGTGCGGCGGGGTCGCGGCCGGCCAGATACTCGGGCAGGCCGCTGGTGTGCTGCAGCAACTGCCGGACCGTGACGCGGTTGCCGTCATTGCCGTTGCCTCGCACCACGCCCGGCAGATAGCGCTCGATCGGAGCGTCCAGTTCGACCTTGCCCTCGCCGACCAGCTGCAGCACCACGGTGGCGACGTAGGTCTTGGTATTGCTGCCGATCCGCACCCGCGCATCCTCGGGGATGGGTGCGCCGGTGCTCAGGTCACCCGCGCCCGCGGTGAGCACGTGATGACCGTCCGGTCCGTCGAACACGACCTGTGCGCCCGGGAAGCCGCTGCGGACCACGCCGTCGAGGGCCTCGGTGACGGTGCGATAGAACTCCTTGCGAGCGGGTTCGCCGCTCCCGGGGTCGGTGCCGCACGCCTGGGCCGCGAGGACGGCCAGGACCCCGACACCGGCCAGCAGCACCCGGCCACGTGGCCGCCGCATTGCGCTCATGGAAGACATTCCTCCTGTTCAGGCCGGGTTTTCCGGCCCTTTCGAGGCTATGGACGCGCCCGGGTGCAGCCCATGCCCCGAGCACCCGAATCGCGGTCGCGCGGGCAGCCGGGTGGGGGTAGTGCCAGCACTACCGCCCGAGATGCGAGAGTTCCGCCCCACTGACCCAGTCAGGCGCGGATGATCGGATTCAGGGCGACAACAGCAGAAGAGGAGTGGATCCATGACCGGAGCACAGAAGCCGCTGGCGGGCCGGACCATGATCATGTCGGGTGGTAGTCGCGGGATCGGGCTGGAGATCGCCAAGCGGGCGGCGGCCGACGGCGCGAACATCACCCTCATCGCGAAAACCGATGCGCCACACCCGAAATTGCCGGGCACCATTCACACCGCGGCGGCGGAACTGGAGAGTGCGGGCGGCACAGTCCTCAAATACCTCGGTGACGTGCGGGACGACGAGGCCGTCGCGGACGCGGTCCGGCAGACGCAGGAGCGGTTCGGCGGGATCGACCTGGTGGTGAACAACGCCTCGGCCATCGACATCTCCCCCACCGAGCTGCTGCCGATGAAGAAGTACGACCTCATGCAGGACATCAACTGCCGGGGCAGCTTCCTGCTCTCCAAACTCAGCATCCCGGCCCTGAAGGAGTCGGCGCAGGCCGGCCGCAATCCGCATATCCTCACGCTGTCGCCGCCGCTGAACCTGGATCCGAAGTGGGCGGGCATGGCGCTGGGCTACACCATCGCCAAGTACGGAATGTCGCTCACCACACTGGGTTTGAGCGAGGAGCTGCGCAAGTACGGCATCGGCGTGAACTCGCTGTGGCCCCGCACCACCATCGCCACCGCGGCGGTCAAGAATCTGCTCGGCGGCGAGCAGATGATCGCCACCTCCGCCACCCCCGACATCTACGCCGATGCCGCCTACCTGGTGCTCACCTCCCCGGCCAAGGACACCACCGGCAACTTCTTCATCGACGATGATGTCCTTGCGGCGCACGGGATCACGGACCTCGACAAGTACCGGGTGACCCCGGGCGACGCCCCGCTCACCACCGACCTGTTCCTCTGAGACCCACTCCGTCCCTGTCGACGACTCAGCCGGGCGCGAGCACCTCGCGCTCGGCGAATTCCTTCAGCGTGAGCAGTTGCTTGCGCATCATCAGGAAGTCACCGAAGACCGGCAGGGCCAACAGCCAGGCCGGACCACGGAATCGGACGCGGGCGTGCAGGCGGCTGCTGGACTCGCCGTCCGGGTGCACGGCGTAGGTGACCGCCACCCCCTTGGCTAGCAGGGTGACTTGCGCACCGGGGGTGAAGCCGGTCAGCTCGAACAGGCTCATGAAGCGTTGCCCCACAGCGAGTTCGGTGAGCCGATCGTCGCGTTCGCGCGGGCTGCGGCGGCCGAAGTTGTCGAGCAGGTCGTAACTGTAGGGCGCGACCCGCAACTGGCACAGCCACGCGAAGACCGTAGCCGCGGGTGCGGCGACGGAGACAGCCCGGTCGCAGACCACCACGGGTCCGGAATCTGCACTGTCACAGGGCAATCGCATGGATACCTCGGCATCGGTGACGCCCCAGCGCCGACCCGGGAGGTTCATGCCGGACTCCCCGCCGCGACGGCTATGCGGCGCAACAGGTCCCACACCACCAGTCGATGCAGGCGGGTGCCGATGACCAGTGCGCGATAGATCCGGCCGTGGATGCCGGGAAAGACCGCATGGGTGATGGCGGTGACGCGAGTGTGGGTGGGATCGACCTCGTCCAGGCGGAAGCTCAGCCGGTAGCGGGAGAACCAATGGCGTCCTTTGGTGACCAATCGGTTCGGCGGGTCGGCCTCGTCGAGCACGAATCCGCGGGGCAGCGTGGTGAGATCGTCAGGGTTCTTGCAGGTCGTGCGCAGTAGGGCGGCCCATGCCTGCGCGCGATCGGCGGTCACTATCCTGGAATACTCATCGATATAGGGCAAGCGCTCCATATAGAAGGAACGTACTAGTTCATGGCTCCTCCCCGCAAGCACGACACCGATGTGATCCTCGACGCGGCCCGCACCCTGGTGCTGCGCGACGGCCCCCGCGCGGCCGGGGTCGCGGCCATCGCCGAGGCCAGCGGCGCGCCCGTGGGCACGCTCTACCACCGGTTCGGCAACCGCAACGGCGTGCTCACCGAGGCGTGGATCCGGGCCCTGGACCGGTTCCAGTCCCGCGTACTGGCCGCCGGCGGCGCGGAGGATCCACTCGAAGCGGCGGTCGGCATGACCGCCGCCGCAGTCGGCTTCGGCCGGGACTGCATCGACGACGCCAAACTGCTGCTCGAGTTGCGCCCGAGCGATCTGCTCGACGGCGCGCCCGACACCGAGTTCCGTGATCGCCTGGCCCGGATGAACGAACCCCTGATCGCGCAGCTGCACCGCATCGCGATCGGCCTCTACGGCAGTGCCGGCCCCCGCGAGGTCGACGCCGTCAGCCGCGCCGTCGTGGACCTCCCCTACGCCGCGCTCCGCCGCCACGGCCACGCCCCCGAACTCCCGGACTGGCTGGAAGTCGACCTCGCCGACGCTGCCCGCACCCTGCTGACCGCGCGATGATCCAACGAGCTTGGTTGGTAGACATGCGAAATGCCTGCCACGGAAATGAAACATGGCCCGGGACACGAGGTCCCGGGCCATGCTCAGCTGACTATCAAGCAGTCTTGTCGATTCCGTAGAGGCGTTCCCAGTTCTCACGACTGGTGAGTTCCGGCATCGCGCCCCGCCAGCGCCGCTGCAGTTCGGGCAGTTCCTTACGGAGCTGCCGCAGCACACGGTAGGTGCGCACCAGCAGGCGACGGGCGGTTTCCTTGTCGCGCACGCGAACTCGGACACCGGACTGGGAAGCGTCGGTGACGACCACGTGGTTGAACAGGCCGACGTGCCACCAGTGCGCGTCCTCGCGGGTGACCGCGACGGGACCGGGGATGACGCGGCCGGTCCACTGGTTGAGAGCACGCTTGTAGAGCACCAGCAGCGGGTGGCTGGGCTCGCCGCCCGCACGGCGCACGTGCAGGTGCGCGTTGGAGACCGGGGAGGTGGCCGCCGGGTGCTTGGCGGTCTCCGGGTAGTCGGAGCGCGAGCCGCGGGCCTTGGCCAGCGCCTCGATACCGCCGTCACGCAGGGTCTCCGGGCCCTTCAGGTAGTCCTCGATGCCCTGCAGGGTGGTGTGCGCCAGGCCGTACTGCATGCCGACCAGGTATTCGGCGATCTCCCGGAACAGCTGGCGGGTGATCGCCTTGCCGTCCAGATCGTGGTGCAGGGAGGACACGATCAGCGAGTTGCGCGAGGAGAAGTAGCGCGCCCAGTCGTCGAAGTCCTTCCAGTAGAAGTCGGCGTGCCACACGGCGGCATTGGGCAGGGTGACGGTGACGAAACCGTTCTCCCGCGCGCGCAGGCCGTATTCCACGTCGTCCCACTGGAAGAAGATCGGCACCGGCAGCCCGATCTTCTTGACCACCTCGGCCGGGATCAGACAGGTCCACCAGGCCTGGTAGCCGGCGTCCACGCGGCGCTCCTGATGCTTCTTCAGCATGGAGGTGTTGCGCAGTGCCTTGGCCACCTTCTGGCCGTGGCGCAGCTTGCCCAGGTTCGTCTCTTCCGCACCGACATTCAGGTAGTCGGGGTTGAACAGGAACAGCATCTGCGCGCCCACCAGGGTGGGTTCCACGGTCAGGTTGGCGAAGGCGTTGAGCCGCAGCACTGTTTCCGGCTCGCACAGGATGTCGTCGTCCATCAGGATGACGTCGGCGTGCTCGTTGGCGCCGGACACCTCGTAGAGGCCGCGGGTGAAACCGCCCGCGCCACCGAGGTTCGGCTGCCGGATGTAGCGCAGCTTGTCGCCGAACTTCGGCTGGGTCTCGGTGAACAGCGCCTGGTCCTGCACCAGGTCGGTGCCCTGGTCGACCACGTACACGGCGTCGATGAGCGACAGCACCGTCGAATCGGAGGCCAGCGCCGCAACGGTATTGGCGCAGTCCTGCGCGCGGTTGAAGGTGCAGATGGCGATGGCCACCGGACGCACCTGCTCGGGCGCGGCCGCGGTCCACTCCAGATCGGTGATCACGGCCTCACCGCCGAGCGCCTCGATCTCCAGCCAGATCGCGCCGCCGTCGACGTACATGTCCAGCGGGGCGAGCAGCGTCACCCGGCCGGTCTCCCTCACCACGGCGGTGTCCACCACCCGGCGGTGTCCGGCGATGTCGGAGGCGGCCAGCCGCACCCGCACCTTGCCGGTCACCTCGAGGGTCATGCCCACCTCGACCTCGGTGACCTTGGTCCAGCGCTGCCAGTAGGCCGCGGCGAAGCGGCCGAAATAGGTATTGGTATTGACCGACGCGCCCTTCTCCAGGCGCAGGGTCTGCCGTTCCCGGGTGACCTTGCCCTTGGCCACCGCGTACAGGTCGTCGCTGATCTTGGGGGCGGGGCCGCAGAAGATTCCGCGGGCCAGCACCAGCCGATCCGGCGCGGCATGTTCCGCGCGCAGGGAGGCGGGGGCCTCCCCGGTCGCCTTCCGATCCTCGGTTTCGGTCACGGCCTGCCCAGCCGACGCATCCATGAATCCCTCGACATCCTTTGAATACTTAGACACCGGCTCATCCCGACGTGGTCCCACGGCGAGCCGTGCACTGTTCAACACAGTGCCACTGTCACGCTCGGCGGCCCGACAATATCAGTGTCAGGCGTTATTCGTTCCCGAGGCCGGATTGGTGAAGACGAATTTGCCGTAGGCCCAGAAACGGAAGCCCATGGCGACGGCCTGGCCGATCAGCGTGCCGGAAACGTTGTCCGCCAACGGACTGTCCAGCCCCAGCACATAGCGGGAGAAGCCCAGGCAGCCCAATTGCAGTCCGATGGCCATCACATTCAGCGCGGCATAGGTCAGGATGTGCCGGGCCCCGGGTATCGCCGTCGTGATCGGAGTACGTCCACCACTTGTTGCCGAAATAGGTGACCACCGTGGCCACGCCGATCGCGATCATCTTGGCGACCAGCGGGGCATGGAACAGCGGCCCCTCCCCGCCGAGGAAGACCAGCAGGTTGTAGGTGCCCGCGTCGACCACGAAACCGATCGCACCGACCACCAGGAATGCCCCGCCGCGCTGCACCAGCGCCCGGACCTTGCCGGTCAAGGAGACATTCGCGGCAGAAGCGCTCACCGCCGTGGACTCGTTCGCAGACACCGGCCGACGGTACCCCAACCCCGCAGCACCGCTATATCTGTGACGGTCGGGTACCCTCCCGGTGTTCATATTCGCCTCCGATCAGAGGATTGACCGGGTGGACTCCACCGAGCTTCGTATTGCCGCCATCGTGCCGTGTCACAACGAAGAGGCCGCCGTCGCGAAGGTCGTCACCGACCTGCAGGCCGCCGTCCCCGGCATCGTCGTCTACGTCTACGACAACCTGAGCACCGATGCCACCGCCGAGAAGGCGCGCGCGGCCGGTGCGATCGTGCGCACCGAGAACCGCAAGGGCAAGGGCAATGTGGTGCGCCGCGCCTTCGCCGACATCGAGGCCGATGTCTACCTGATGGTCGACGGCGACGACACCTACGACGCCGCCGCCGCGCCCGCGATGATCCGCGCCCTGCTCGAAGGCCCATACGACCACGTGCTGGGCGTGCGCCGCGAGGTCGAGGCCGGGTCGGCGTACCGGGCCGGGCACGAGACCGGCAACAAGGTGCTCAACGGCGTGGTGGGCAAGGTCTTCGGCGAGAACGTCGAGGACATGCTCAGCGGCTACCGGGTCTTCTCGCGCCGCTTCGTGAAGTCGTTCCCGGCGGTGTCGCGCGAGTTCGAGATCGAAACCGAGCTCACCGTGCACTCGCAGCACCTGGGCGTCCCGCAGACCGCGGTGCCGGTCGGCTTCCGGGATCGGCCCGCGGGCAGCGAATCCAAGCTGCGCACCTACAGCGACGGCTTCAAGATCCTGCGCCTGATCGTCGGCCTGGCCCGGCACGAGCGGCCGGTCGCCTTCTACGGCCTGTTCGGCACCCTGGCCTGGCTGGTCTCGGTGGTGCTCATCACACCGATAGTGATCGAGTTCTACGAGATCCACCGGGTCCCGCGGTTCCCGACCCTGTTCCTCGGCTTCACCCTGCTGCTGCTGGGCAGTCTGGCCTGGACCGCCGGCCTGATCCTGGACGGCATCCGCCGCTCCCGGCACGAGGCGGCCCGCCTGATGTACCTGCGGTACGCCGCGGTCGGCGAGCAGGAACCGATGCTCGGCCGGGCGGTTCGCTGCGATGACGGTGCGGCTTGCCGGGCAGAACCCCGACGGCACAGCAGAATCGGACATTGTGGTTATCGAAGCGAACGAGAGCACGACCGTCACGACACCGGAGCCGAAGCCGGCCGCGCCGGCGACCGGGCTGCGGCGCGCGGTGATCGGCGTCGAACGTCGATTCGGTTCGGCTGCCGTGGTTTTCGTACTGCTCGCCGGCATCTTCGGCGCGGTGTGGTCGGTGCTGACCCCGCCGTTCTGGGGCCACGACGAGATCACCCAGTTCAGCCGGGCCTACCAGGTCGCGCACGGCGGCTTCCTGCCCGAGAAGATCCACGACGACCGCGGGCCCGCGTGGGGCGGCGACGTGCCGATCAGCATCGACGCGCTGATGAACTACGCCTTCCAGGACTACCAGGACAATCCGGATGAGCCGGAGCCCATGGTGCTGGACCCGCACATCTACGACCAGCTCGGCGCGGCGTCGGTCTCCGACGAGACCAAGCAGGTGTGGTTCACCAATACCGCGGCCTACTCCCCCGTTCCGTACCTCCCGCCCGCGCTCGGTATCCGCGTCGCCGAGGCCCTCGACCTGAGTGTCGGCGGCATGGTGCTGGCCACCCGCTGGGCCGGACTGCTCGCCTACCTGCTGATCGTCGGTTTCGCGCTGCGCGTGCTGCGCGGGCACCGGGTGCAGTGGCTGGCGTTCACCGTCGCGGTGCTGCCGATCGCGCTGTTCCAGGCCGGCACCGTCACCGCGGACACCGTCACCAACGCGCTGGCCCTGCTGGTGTCGGCGCTGGTGGTGAAGGGCCTGTTCCTCGGTGAGCGCCTGACCAAGCCGGAGACGGTGGCCGCGCTGGCCGCCACCGTGCTGCTGCCGGTGTGCAAGCCGACCTACGTGCTGATCGCCATGCTGCCCGTGCTGATCCCGGCCCGCCGCTTCGGTTTCGGTGACGGCGAGCGGGTCGCGGTGTGGCAGCGGGTGCTGCCCTGGGCCGCGGCCGGGGTCGGCGCGGTGGCGTTCGCGATGTGGATGAAGATCGCCGCCCCGACCGGCGACGGCATGAGCCTGATGCGGCCCGAGAAGCAGTGGGGCACGGTGCGGCCGGGCGACCAGCTGCACGGCATCCTGAGCGACCCGTTCCATTTCCTGCGGGTGTTCGGCGACAGCATCGCCCGCCGCGACCAGCTCTGGTTCACCCAGTTCTTCGGTCAGCTCGGCTTCTCCTACGTGGAGGTGCCCGCCCTGACCATCCTGGCCGGGCTGCTGGCCTTCGGCATGAGTCTCGGTGTGGCCGAGCGCTTCTCGCCGAGCGGCGCGAGCCGTTCGCGGACCTGGCTGGTGCTGCTGACCATCGCGGCCAGCGTGGCCATGATCTACGTGACGCTGTACATGTCCTTCACCCCGGTCGGCTACTTCATGATCGACGGCGTGCAGGGTCGCTACTTCGTGCCGCTGGCGGTGCTGGGGCTGGCGGTACTGCTGCGCTGGGTGCCCTTGCGGCTCACCGACGCCGCGGGCCGGGTGCCGGCGCGCGCGGCGGCATTCACCGTGGTCGCGGCCACTTCGGTGGCACTGATCGCGGCGGTGGTGAAGTACTCGACCCTGGTCTGGGGCTGACCCGGGACAGCTCTACATCGACGCCGGGGCGGATTGCCCCGGCGTTGCTGTTTCGGCGGGCAGCGCCGGTCTAGAGCACCTTTTCGCCGGCGTCGGCGTACGCGGATTCGGTCACGGCCTTCTGCGGCCGCCACCAGGATTCGTTGTCGCGATACCAGTCGATGGTGGCCGCCAGGCCCTTGCGGAAGTCGCGGTACTCCGGCTCCCAGCCGAGTTCGGTACGCAGCAGCGAGGCGTCGATGGCATAGCGCAGATCGTGGCCCGGCCGATCGGTGACATGATCGAAATCGTCTGCGGGACGGCCGAATCCCTCCAGGATCAGCTCCACCACGGACTTGTTGTCGCGTTCGCCGTCCGCGCCGATCAGATAGGTCTGCCCGATTCGCCCGCGCTCCAGGATTTCCCACACCGCGCTGTTGTGATCGTCGACGTGGATCCAGTCCCGCACCTGATGTCCGGCGCCGTAGAGCCGGGGGCGGACACCGTCGATCAGATTGGTGATCTGGCGCGGGATGAACTTCTCCACATGCTGGTAGGGCCCATAGTTGTTGGAGCAGTTGGAGATTGTCGCGCGCACCCCGAAGGAACGCACCCAGGCGCGCACCAGCATGTCACTCGAGGCCTTGGTGGCCGAATAGGGACTCGACGGGTTGTAGGGCGTGTTCTGATCGAATGCCGCGGGGTCGTCGAGTTCCAGGTCGCCGTACACCTCGTCGGTGGAGATGTGGTGGTAGCGCACCTGGTGCCGGCGCACGGCCTGGAGCAGCGAATAGGTGCCGACGATATTGGTCTGGACAAAGGGCCACGGGTCGGCCAGCGAATTGTCGTTGTGCGATTCGGCGGCGAAATGCACCACCGCGTCCACCCCGCCGACCAGCCGATCCACCAGCGCCGTATCGGCGATATCGCCGTGCACGAACTCGATTCGGTCCGCGACCGGGTCGAGTGAGGCGCGGTTGCCCGCGTAGGTGAGTTTGTCCAGCACGGTGACCTGAACACCCGCACGCCGCGTCACCACCTGGTGGACGAAGTTCGCGCCGATGAAGCCGGCCCCGCCGGTTACGAGCAATCGCACACGGAAACAGTACGTCGGGCGGGGTGAACGCCCGCGATGGGTCTGGGAAGTTGCCATCCCCTACACCCTTCGGGCCGTTCGTGTGCGCGGAATCGGACATCCCGCTGAAACAAATGAACGAAATAGAAAGGCGGCCGTTCGGTCTAAATTTCGCAATTCGGTGGCCCGGCCGTGACATTCAGGTGCGGAAGGTCACGAATTCCGCATCGCCACGTGTGACCTTCATCACATGGCGGCGGGTCGGCGGCGATCGCGCGGATCGTATATCTGCGCCAAACCCTTTCCTACGCAGGGGTTTTCCACTACCTTACGGACCGCGCGATCGTGATGGTGAACAAAAATTGAACGAACGGTCACGACGGGTTCACCGCTCGTTAGCTGTTCTCCATTTCGATTCGTGTTGTCCCCCCGAGCTCTTCGATGAGGTTTCTGCAAATGCTGATGAGGAAATTCGCCGCCACCGCCGCGCTGGCCGTTGCCGCGCTGGGCGTCACCGCCGGCACCGTGAACGCTGCCCCGGCCGCGGCCGACAATGGCGCGATCAACTACACCGCCACCACCTCCGAGACCAACACCATCATCCGCACGGATGCCGGCTCCTTGGTCGTCGAGAACGGCAACTTCGAGATCAAGGCCGCCAACGGCAACGTTGTCGCCGGCATGCCGCTGAAGGTCCAGGTGGATGACTTCACCTTCCCGATCGCCGCGGAGATCTCCGACCACACCGCGACCCTGACCCGCAGTACGACATGGACCACGCCACCTACACGCCGGCCAACGTCAAGGACGTCGCGCTGCCGTACGAGGACCAGGCTCCCTGGAAGTCGGACTACGACCGTGAGCAGGCCGCCTGGAACCGCATGAAGGACACCATCGCCACCGGTGCCACCATCGGCACCCTGGTCGGCGGCATCAGCGGCGCGGCGCTGGGCTGCATCGCCGGATTCGGTCTCGCGGGTGTCGCGACCGCTCCGCTGGCCGCCCTCTTCGGTGCCGGCCCGATCGCCGGTTGCATCGGTGGCGCCGCCGCCGTCGGCTTCCTGGGTACCCTCGCGGGTCAGCTGTTCATCACCGCGCCGGTCGCCATCGCCGCCGCGATCCAGTACTTCACCACCATCAACGGCCCGCACATCGCTCCGGCTCCGGCCAAGTAATACTGCGCGCTGAAGGCCGAACCCCCCGCCCGGGGTCCATCCGGGCGGGGGGTTCGTCTTGTTCCCGGGACAGCCCTGCCCCGGGAACAGATGTGGGGCCCGGGTTCATTCGCCCCGAGCCCCACATCATCGAATCACGCTCTGCGCCTCACCGGTTCACGATGGGGCATCCCACCGCGTCACGCTGTGCGCGCGATGCGTCCGGACTCGATGCGTTCACGGACGAACCGCGCCACATGGGCCAGGGCGGCCCGGCTCTCGGGCATGTTCGGGAAGATGGCCGGGAAGGCATGCACCTGACCCCGCCAGATCGCGAGGGTCGCGGGCACGCCCGACTGGGCCAGGCGCTGGGCCATGATCTCGCTGTCGCGGCGCAGCACCTCGTCCTCGGCGATGATCAGCAGGGCCGGCGGCAGACCCGCGAGCACATGGTTGACCGGCGACATCCGCGGATCCAGGCGGCCGTCGACCTCCGCGCCGATCTTCACCACGGATTCCAGGGCGGACAACGGGATCAGCGCGTCGCGGCGGTAGTTGGGGTGGGCGCGCTTCTCGGTGCAGTCCAGGTCGAGCGCGGGGCTCAGCCCGACCAGTCCGGCCGGGACGGGAGTCCGGTGTCGCGGGCGCGCAGGGCGGTCGCGAAGGTCATGTAGCCGCCGGCGGAGTCGCCCGCGAAGACCACGCGTTCGGCCGGGACGCCGTGTGCCAGCAGCCACTTGTAGGCGGTCAGGCAGTCGTCGACGGATCCGTTGATGTCGGTCTTCGGCAGCTGCCGGTATTCCACGCTGACCACCGGGAGTCCGGTGCGCCGGGCCATCGCCGCGACCACCGGGCGGTGGGTGTCGAGCCCGCAGAGGAAGAAGCCGCCGCCGTGCATGTACAGCATCGCTCCGTCGCGCAGTGACTTGCTCGCGCCGGCGGGCCGCACGATCTCGATGCGGAAGCCTTTGAGCCGCACTTCTTCCCGTTCCACGCCGCGCGGGGTGGGGCGCAGTTTGGCCAGGCTGTTGATCACGGTGTTGACCACCGGCATCGAGCCCACGGTGAGCGTCGCGCGGTCGCCGGCGGGCCGGATCACGGTTCGGGAGAAAACTGTCAGGGTGCGCGCGGCGGCGCTGACACGGTCCGGGTTCTCGACATCGTCGCGGGCCGCAGCGGTCCCGTCAGGGCTCATTGCCATCGCGCACCTACCTCGTTGTTGGCGCGCCGAGCCGTTCGTCCGGGATGACCGATTCAAAGGCTCGGCACCCGGCGCGCGAGAGTCGGCGCTGACATCTCACATAGCGTTGTTTCAGAACACCATGGGAACGTGACCTACGCAACAGTTATCGCCGGATTCGTCTGCCGGTAAACAGCCGTGATCGATCTGAGGTCGAGTCGGAACCTGACCGCCACGGTTCGCGGCAGAACTGGCAGACTGTCGTGACATGCGCGGAATCATCCTGGCCGGGGGCACCGGATCGCGGTTGCACCCGATCACGCGCGGGGTGAGCAAACAGCTGGTCCCGGTGTACGACAAACCGATGGTGTACTACCCGCTGTCCACCCTGATGCTGGCGGGGATCCGGGACATCCTGGTGATCACCACCCCCGAGGACGCGGACGCGTTCACCCGGCTGCTCGGCGACGGCAGCCGCTTCGGCGTGAACATCTCCTACGTGGTGCAGCCCGAACCCGACGGACTGGCGCGCGCCTTCGTGCTCGGCGCCGACCACGTCGGCACCGAGTCCGCCGCACTGGTGCTGGGCGACAACATCTTCCACGGTCCCGGACTGGGCACCCAGCTGCAGACCTTCCACGATCTGGACGGCGGCGCGGTCTTCGCCTACCGGGTCTCCGACCCCTCCGCCTACGGCGTGGTCGAATTCGAGCAGGGCCGGGCCATTTCCATCGAGGAGAAGCCCGCCCGGCCGCGCTCCAACTACGCCATCCCCGGGCTGTACTTCTACGACAACGACGTGCTCGCCATCGCCCGCGACCTGAAGCCCTCGGACCGCGGCGAATACGAGATCACCGACATCAACCGCACCTACCTGGAGCAGGGCCGGCTGCACGTGCAGGTGCTGCCCCGCGGCACCGCCTGGCTCGACACCGGCACCTTCGACTCGCTGCTGGACGCCGCCAATTACGTGCGCACCATCGAGGAGCGGCAGGGCCTCAAGATCGGCGTGCCGGAAGAGGTGGCCTGGCGGCTCGGCTTCATCGACGACGATCAACTCATCCGCCTGGCCGAACCCCTGGTGCGCTCGGGCTATGGAAAGTACCTGATGGGCCTGCCGGACCACGGGCGAACCTGGGAGTAGGCATGCGCATTCGGGAACTGTCGGTGCCGGGCGCGTGGGAGTTCACGCCCCGGCCGCACGGAGACGCCCGCGGCGTCTTCTACGAGTCGTTCAAGGCCTCGGAGTTCGAGAAGGCGGTGGGGCGGCCGTTCGATCTGCTGCAGGTCAACATCTCCACCTCGGCCGCGGGCGTGCTGCGCGGCATCCACTACACCGAGACCCCGCCCGGGCAGGCCAAATACGTGACCTGCGTGCGCGGCGCGTTCCTGGACGTGGTGGTGGACCTGCGCCGGGACTCCCCCACCTTCGGGACCTGGGACGCGGTCGTCATCGACGATGTGGAGCGCAAGTCGGTGTTCCTCGCCGAGGGGCTGGGGCACGCACTGCTGTCGCTGGAGGACAACTCCACCGTCAACTATCTGTGCTCGCTGGAGTACTCCCCCGAATTCGACCGGGACCTGGACGCTTTCGATCCGGACCTGGCCATCGACTGGCCGACCGTGGGCCGCAACGGCGAACCACTCACCTTCACCCGCTCCGACAAGGACGCGGCCGCCCCCGGCCTGGCGGATCTGAGACTGCCGCACTGACATTCGGCGACCGAACCCAAAAGCCGAGGCGCACCGTGAGTTACGGTGCGCCTCGGCTGTTTTCGGTGACCGGCCGGCCCGTGTGAGCGGCGGACCCGGCCGGTGGGTGGCTCAGCCGACCAGTTCGACCTCCGGGTTCCGGGCCTCCGCGCGGCGGGTCCGCAGTTTCGGCAGGAAGACCGTGAGGGCGACCAGCGCGCCGACGATCGAGACGCCGGCGGCGAATTCCAGGCCGGGACGGTAGGTGTCGAGCATCGCCTGCGGGGTCGGGTGATCCGGCACGTTCGAGGTGACGATGGCGGTGGTCACCGCGAGCACGATGGCCGCGCCGACCTGCATGGCGGTCTGCAGCACACCCGCCGCCAGGCCCTGTTCGTCGTCGTCGATGCCGCTGGTGGCCTGAATGTTGATGGCGGGGAAGCCGACCCAGCCGATACCGACCAGCAGCACCGCGGGCAGCAGCACGGTCAGGTACGACGGCGCGGTGTCGATGCGCAGGTACAGCAGGTAGCCGACGGCCATGACCACCATGGTGATCGCGATGATCGGTCCGGTGCCGAAGCGGTCGACGAGCTTGTCGGAGACGAAGGCCGAGGCCACCACGAGCAGGCCGACCGGCAGCAGCGCCATGGACAGCTTCAGCGGCGACCAGCCCAGCGTGTCCTGCAGGTACAGCGTGGTGATGAACTGCCAGCTGAAGTACGAACCGGCGACCGCGATGATGGCCAGGCTGGCTCGGACCAGGGTGCCCTTGCGCAGGATGCCCAGCCGCACCAGCGGGTAGCGCACCTTGTTCTCGACGTAGACGAAGGCTGCGGCGAGCGCCGCGACGGCCACGAACGAGCCGATGGTGCGGGCCGAGGCCCAGCCGGCCTGCGGCGCGGAGACGACGGTGTAGACCAGCAGCAGCATGGTGGCGGTGGACAGCAGCGCGCCGAGCAGGTCGTGGCCGCCCTCGTCGGCGGGCTTGTCCTTGGGGACCAGGAACCAGGCGGCGGCCAGCGCGGCCAGCGCGACGGGGACGGGCAGCAGGAAAGTCCAGCGCCAGCCGAGGCCGGTCATCAGGCCGCCGAACAGCAGGCCCATGGAGTAGCCGCCCGCGCCGAACACGGTGTAGATGGACAGCGCCTTGTTACGGGCCGGTCCCTCTTGGAAATTCGTGGTGATGATGGACAGACCGGTGGGCGCGGTGAACGCGGCGGCCAGGCCCTTCACGAAGCGGGTCAGGATCAGCAGCGCCGGCGAGCTGACCAGCGCGCCCGCCAGCGAGGCCAGGGCGAACACGGCCAGGGCGATCAGGAAGACCTTGCGGCGGCCGAGCAGGTCGGCGGTGCGGCCGCCCAGCAGCAGCAGGCCGCCGTAGCCGAGCACGTAGCCGCTGACCAGCCACTGCAGGGTGGAGGTCTGGATGTCGAGTTCGGTGCCGATCGAGGGCAGCGCGACGCCGATCATCGACACGTCGAGGCCGTCGAGAAACAGCACGATGCACAGGGTGATGAGCATGCCCCAGAGGCGGGCGGTCCACTGCGTGGTGTCGGCCGCGGTGCTCACTGCGGGGCGGATCTCGGTGGAAGTCACGAGAGAGGACGGTACATGCATGCGCATCAAATGCACAAGCATTAAATGCCTTTGCATGTTTTGGCGGGACAGACTAGGATGACCCCCATGCCGAAGCCGACAACGCCCGTCGACCGGCCTGTGACAACGTCTTTCGAGACGTCAGGGCTGGTGGGCGAGTGGCGTGATCTGCTGGCCCGGCACGCGACGACCTCGTGCGCTCTGGAAAAGGAACTGCAAGGCCGCCACCACATCGGGCTCAGCGAATTCGAAACCCTGGACCGCCTCGTCGAATCCGGCAGCGACAGCTGCAAGATGAGCGATCTCGCCAATGACATCTACCTGAGCCAGAGCGCGCTCTCCCGCACGGTGGCGCGGCTGGAACGCGACGGACTGGTGGATCGGACGCTGTGCACCGAGGATCGGCGGGCGATCTTCGTCTGCGTCACGGAGAAAGGGCGCGAACTGCACAAGCAGGCCGCGCCCACGCACCGCGAGGTGCTGGCCCGGAATCTGGGCTAGAGAGCCGCGCCCTAGAGCGCGGCGCGCACCGACTCGATGATCGGAAGCGCGTCCACCGCAATGGAAGTCACCCCGGCGAAGGCCTCGCGATAGCGCGCCACCTCGGGCTCCTTGTCGAGATAGGAGGACCCGGTGAGCGATTCCACGTACACCACCGGAGGTTCGGTGGGTTCGCCTGCGGCGGTGGGGAATTCGAGCAGCACGAAGCGGCCCGCGTCCATGCCGTTGTGGTAGCCGCACTCGGCGCGCAGCAGCCGCAGCCGGACATTGGGCAGCTCACCGAGTTTGTGTAGCCGGTCGAGCTGGCCGGCGGTCACCTCGTCGCCGCCGACGCGGTGCCACAGCACGGCCTCGGAGATCACCACGTCCAGTTGCAGCGGCGAATCGGCGCGGGTGAGCAGTGCTTGGCGCGCGGTGCGCACCCGGACCCGGCGGTCCAGCTGTTCGGGCGAGATGCCCGGGTAGGCTCCCGCCAGCACCGCCCGGTAGTACTGCTCGGTCTGCAAAAGCCCCGGGACCAGCTCGTTCTCGTAGCTGACCAGCTTCCCGGCGGCCTCCTCGAGCCCGATGTAGACCTCGTAGCCCTCGTCGATCACGTCACTGAACTCGGTCCACCAGCCGCGGGCCTTGGTTTCGCGGGCCAGCGTGGTGAGCGGCTCGATGGCGTCCTCGGGCGCGCCGTAGATCCGGCACATGGCCTCGACGTCCAGGCTGCGTAAAGACGTCTGACCGGTTTCGATACGCCAGATCTTGGCCTCGGACCATTCCAGTCGCTGCGCGGCCACCCGCGTGGTCATCCGCGCGCGATTTCGCAGGTCGCGCAGCTGTCGGCCGAGCTGCCGACGTGGCACGGTCGATCCGGTAATCCCCTGCGGTAGAGCCATTCGTCCCCCTATAACGGTGTTGCGATCGCATTGTTGCACAGGAAAACTCAGCGATCCATGGACGCGGGGCACGCTCCGGAGGGCCCCGACAGCGGGCCGCTACTCGGGCTACTTCCGGGAAGAGCGCCGCCGGAAGCGCCAGAATTGCACTGCCTGAACATCTTTGGACAGCTGATTGACCGGTTCCGCCACGTCCGAGAGCGCCTGGAAGAGATCGTCGGCCATATCGGAAATGTGTGCGACGCGAGCCGCCAGCCGGGACGCGTTGAGCACGAATTCGAGCAGCAGTCGCACCACCGCGGCGATCACCAGGGCCAAGGGCACCGCGAACACCACCGCGAACACGATCCCCAGCCAGGCCGAAACTCGCCACAGACCTACGGTTCCGACGATCGGGATGGCGACCGCGCCGGCCAGGCCCAGCAGATACGCCAGCGGCAGCAGGGTCGCCGTGGCGGCGCGGTGAAACTGCAGGTCCAGCAGGGCGCGGGCGGCATCCACGCTCCAGGCGCCGAAAGCGCTTGGGCTGGTGAAAGGTTCGACGGGTTCCTCAACCTCGCCGTCCTCGGCCAGGCGCCGGGACATGCGGCGGGTGGCGGCCTCCTTGAAGGCGGCCCAGCGGCCTTCCTCGATGAGTTCGTCGAACTCCTCGAGCTCCAATTCCCCCGACTGATCGGCCATGCCGACGATCTCCTCTCCCGCAGACCTGTTCGGCCGATTCAGTGTCGCCGGTAACGCCGGGGGCGCGCAGGACGAGAGAGTGTGTTGTAGAACACGTCACGCCGGAGGGCTGACGATGGGCTCCGAACCGGACGACAGCGCCCTTGACGCGTCGCCGCAGGCAGAGCCGGTCGGCTTCCGGGGTGTCGCAGATGAGCCGCTGTCCCCGCTGCGCCTGAGCGGACCGGACACAGGATGTTCTGCGACAAAAAAGGACTCGAGGCGAAAAAGGGTGTGTAACACCCTCAACCCCCCGCTCCGATACGCCACCCAGAGCAGGAACTAGATCTACCGGGGAATGGAGAAACCAGTGCGTACGACGTTTTCGTCAGCCGTTGCGGAATCTGCGCAGGACTACATCCAGCGCGGCTGGACGGTCGCCGAAACCGCCAATGGCGTCTGCCTGGTCACCGACGAGAACATCGCGGGCATCGAGGTCACCGGCGACACCGCCGCCTTCGTGCGCCGGTACCTGCGGGCCAACGACCTGACCGGCCCGGTCATCGAGATCCCGGGCGCCGAGCGCCGCGAGATCCACCTCGTCACCGGCCTGGCCAAGGCCGCGCGTGCCATCGAGGCGCTGCGCGAGTCCGGCGTGGTCGTCTACTCCGACGGCGCGGGCATCCCGCTGCCGCCGAGCAAGCTGTCCGCCGGTGCGGCCTGCTGGGGCGTCGCCCCGCACGAGTCCCGCTGGATCCCGCCGGTGGTCGCCATCGCCGCGGGCGTCCGCGCCGCCGCCAAAGGAGCCCGGCCGCAGGCCGCTCGTATCGCCTCCTGACACCGGCTCGAATTCCGACGCGAAACCCGCGAGTGCTCCCCGGCGCTCGCGGGTTTCGCCGTATCCGGGCCCGAACGTTGCGAATTGAGAGATGACGGACATCAGCCCAGCTCCCGCGATCCCCTGCGCCCCCGCGTAATTCCTTCTCCGCGGGTGTTTCACACCGTCCGGCTCCGGGCGATCATTGGGTATGACCCACGTCACGGACAGCCACCGGACCGCCCTGCGCACGTGCCCGCTCTGCGAAGCGGTCTGCGGCCTCGAACTCACCCTCGACAGCGCCGACCGCATCGTCTCGGTGCGCGGTGATCACGCCGATCCCTTCAGCAAGGGCTTCATCTGCCCCAAGGGCGCGACCCTCGGACACCTGGACGCCGATCCGGACCGGCTGACCGGGCCCATGATTCGCGACCGGGCCACCGATACCTGGCGCGCGGCGAGCTGGGACGAGGCGTTCGGGGTGATCCGGGGGCGGCTGCCGCAGGTGTCGGGCGCCTTCGGGAATCAGTCCGTGGGGCTGTACCTGGGTAATCCCAACGCGCACACGGTGGCCGGGGCGCTGTACGTGCCGCTGCTGATCCGGGCGCTGGGCACCCGGAGCCTGTTCTCCGCCAGCACCGCCGATCAGATGCCCAAGCAGGTGTCGAGCGGGCTCATGTTCGGCGATCCGCTCACCGTGGCCGTGCCGGACCTGGACCGCACCGACTATCTGCTGATGCTGGGCGCGAACCCGCTGGAATCCAACGGGTCCCTGTGTACCGCACCGGATTTCCCGGGCCGGTTGAAAGCGCTGCGGCAGCGCGGCGGGCGTTTCGTGGTGGTGGACCCGCGCCGCACCCGCACCGCCAAGCTGGCCGACGAGCACCTCTTCGTGCGGCCGGGCAGCGATGCCTATCTGCTGTTCGGGATCGTGCACACGCTGTTCGCCGAAGCGCTGACCGACATCCGGGTGGAGGTAAACGGGCTCGACGAGATCCGCGCCGCCGCAGCCGACTTCCCGCCGGAGCTGGTCGCCGAGCGCACCGGGGTGGCGGCCGAGACGGTGGTGCGCCTCGCGCGCGAACTGGCCGCCGCCCGCACGGCCGCCGTCTATGCCCGGATCGGCACCTGCACGGCCGAATTCGGCACGGTGACGCAGTGGCTGGTGGATGTCGTCAATGTGCTGACCGGCAATCTCGACACCCCCGGCGGGGCCATGTTCGCGACGGGCGCGGCGCTGGGCATCGTGCGCTCGCGGCCCTTCCGGACCGGACGCTGGGGCAGCCGGGTGCGCGGCCTGCCCGAGGTGATGGGTGAGCTGCCGGTCGCTACGCTGGCCGACGAGATCCTGACGCCCGGCGAAGGCCGGATCCGGGCCATGGTGACCGTGGCCGGCAATCCGGTGCTCTCGGCGCCCGGCAGCGCGCGCCTGGATGCCGCTTTCGGGGCCCTGGAGTTCATGGTGAGCGTCGATCGCTACCTCAACGAGACCACCCGGCACGCGGACGTGATTCTGCCGCCTCCGCGGGTCGTGCAGTCGCCGCACTACGACTTCGCGCTGCTCAACTTCGCGGTGCGCGACTACGCCCGCTACTCGCCGCCGGCGGCGCCGCTGGGCGAGCACGAGCTGTCCGAGGCGGAGGTGCTGGCCCGGCTGGCGCTGGCGGTGTCCGGTCAGGAGCCGCAGCCCGGGCTGGATCCGCTCACCGTGGTCGACGAGATCGTCATCGCCGGGACCCTGCACAAGGCCGGGATGGCGGATCGGCGCGCGGAGCTGCGCGGCGCGAACACCACCGAGCAGCGGCTGGACCTGATGCTGCGGCTGGGCCCGTTCGGCGAGTGGGCGGCCGAGGCGAACGCCCCTGCGGTGCATCCGGGTTCGGGCGATCCCGCCGGGGCCGGCGGTGACGCGGCCGCCGAGGACTGGGCGGGCCGGTTGAATCTGCAAGTACTGCTGGACAATCCGCACGGCATCGATCTGGGCCCGCTGCGACCCCGGCTGCCGCGGGTGCTGCGGACCGCGTCCCGGAAGGTGGAGCTCGCGCCGACGGAGCTGCTCGCGGATGTCGCGCGGCTGCGGGCGCGTTCGGGTGACCGGCAGCCGGAGATGGTGCTGGTGGGCCGGCGGCAGCTGCGGTCCAACAACAGCTGGCTGCACAATGTGCGGCCGCTGGTGGGCGGCTCGAATCGCTGCACGCTGCACATCAATCCCGAGGATGTGGCGCGGCTGGGGTTGAACGGGCAGGCCGTGGTGAAGTCGGCGGCGGGCGCGGTGACGGTGGAGCTGGAGCTGACCGAGGACATCATGCCGGGGGTGGTGAGCCTGCCACACGGCTGGGGACACGAGGACAGCGCGCAGGCGGTGGCGCGGGCGCATGCCGGGGTGAACGCCAATGTGCTGACCGATGATTCGCTGGTGGATGTCCCGTCGGGGAACGCGGTGTTCAACGGGGTGCCGGTGATCCTGACCCGGGCCTGAATTCGGCCATGTCTTCGAAAAGACCCTTCGGTATTTATGTTTCGAGTACCGAAGATCGGCGCCACCTAGGGGGATGAAAGCCGTCAGGCCCGGCGCGAAACTCTGCAAAATGGACAAAACAGGTATGCGAAATCTCCGCGCCCCCTGGGGATCTCGCGTGCCTACACCCCGAATCGGGCGTCAGCATCCCCATAGCTAAGGGACGAAGGTCCCTTGTGAGCACTTTCATTCGGGAGGATCCTCGCAACGGGAAGGTTTGTCCGGTATCAGTCGAAACGGGCCCACCAGGGCAGATATGCCGGTTCACGCATTCGCCAGACGAAAATAGTTAAACCGTATAGGATTTCGGATGGCCGTAGTTCGTGGCCGAGCCTCTTCCATCCGGTATTTCAGCTACCAAAGGGGTCGCACGATGCCCGGTATCAGAAACGGCAGCGACGGCGAGCGGGAACTGCAGGAGCGATACGGTACCGAGGATCGGGCACAGCGCTTCTACTCCGATCAAGTGCGGGATCGGCTCAATACCCACATGATCGACTTCATCGGCCGGATGGATATGGCCTTCATCGCGACCGCCGACAAGCACGGCGAATGCGACGCCAGTTTCCGCGCCGGCAATCCCGGCTTCCTGCACGTGATCGACGACCGCACCGTCGCCTACCCGGAATACCGCGGTAACGGAGTGATGGCCAGCCTCGGCAATGTGCTCGAGAATCCGCACGTCGGCATTCTCATGATCGATTTCGTGCAGGACCTGATCGGCCTGCACATCAACGGCACCGCCCGCATCGTGGACGACGCGCTCATGCGCCGCTGCGTCCCCGATCTGCCCGCCGAAACCCGCGGCCGCGTCCCGGAGCGCTGGGGTGGTGGTCGATGTGGTGGAGGCCTACATCCACTGTCGCAAGCACATCCCGCACCTGGTCCCCGCACAGCGCGAGGCCCGGCAGTGGGGCACCGACAATATGCGCGCCAAGGGCGGCGACTACTTCCGGGCCAAGGAAGAGACCAGCGCCCTCGTCGAGTCCTGATCCGCGATCAGCTAGTTGATCTTGAAGATCACCGCGCGCTGCACGATGAAGTTGATCACGGTGGCGGTGCCCTGCGCGACACAGAAAGCCAGGGCCATCCGCCACCACGCATCGGGCAGCGCGTAGTAGCAGAGCTGGTTGATCCCGACCTGCAGGGCGAAGGTCAACGCGTACAGCGCGATCACCGCCAGGAACCGCTTGCGGTTGGGTTCGGCCTGGAAGGTCCAGCGGCGGTTGATCAGGTACGCGGTGGTGGTGCCCGCGATGAAGCTGATCGACTTGGCCACCGGCAGCGGCAGGCCGGCCACCTTGAAAAGCAGGGTGTACAGCCCGAAGTCCACGACCGCGGAGAAGATGCCCGTCGCCAGGAAACGGATGATCTGCGTCTTGAGATCAACGTCCGTACCGCCCGGTTCATCAACCAAGGGCAGCTCGGGCGGGAGGGGCAGATGGGGTTCCGCGGTCACAACGCAGAAGAGTAATGCCCGCGACATTGGACACAAGCCTCGGAACGGTTATGCCTGTAGCCTCTATGCCGATGTCCACGAAAGCTCAGACCACTACCGAGGCCGCCGCCGAGCCCAGCTCGAACGGTGAGAGCCCCGTAGTCGGCAAAGAAAAAGAGGGCACCGTGTCACAGCAGGGTTCTTTTGACCTGCCGACGCAGACTCGGCGCTTGACCGGTTGGGGTCGCACCGCGGCCACCACGTCGGAAGTGCTCTCCACCAGTGACCCCGAGCTGATCGCCAAGGCGGTCGCCATGGTCGCGGAGGACAACGACGCCAAGCCCGCGCACCTGCGTCGCGGCGTCATCGCCCGCGGCCTCGGCCGCTCCTACGGCGATCACGCGCAGAACGCCGGCGGCCTGGTCGTCGACATGACCGCGCTCAACCGCATCCACCGCATCGACCGGGACTCCCGGCTGGTGGACGTGGACGCGGGCGTCAGCCTCGACCAGCTGATGAAGGCGGCGCTGCCGTTCGGCCTGTGGGTTCCGGTGCTTCCGGGCACCCGGCAGGTCACCGTCGGCGGCGCCATCGGCTCCGACATCCACGGCAAGAACCACCACAGCGCGGGCAGCTTCGGCAATCACGTGCGGTCCATCGATCTGCTCACCGCCGACGGCAAGGTGCAGACCATCGGGCCGAAGAAGAACGCCAAGCTGTTCTGGGCCACCGTCGGCGGCAACGGCCTGACCGGCATCGTGCTGCGCGCCACCATCGAGATGACGCCGACCGAGACGGCCTACTTCATCTCCGACGGCATCAAGACCACCAGCCTGGAAGAGACCATCCGGGTGCACTCGGACGGGTCCGAGGAGAACTACACCTACTCCTCCACCTGGTTCGACGCGATCAGCGCGCCGCCGAAGCTGGGTCGCGCCAATGTGTCTCGCGGCCGGCTGGCGAAGATCGACGAGCTGCCGAAGAAGCTGCGTAAGAATCCGCTGAAGTTCGATGCGCCGAATCTGCTGACCGTGCCGGATATCTTCCCGAGCTTCGCGGCCAACAAGTTCACGCTGGGCATGGTCGGCGAGGCGTATTACGCGCTCGGCGGCAATTACAGCGGCAAGATCATGAACTTGACGCAGTTCTACCACCTGCTCGACGTGGTCTCGGAGTGGAATCGGGCCTATGGCTCGGCCGGGTTCATCCAGTACCAATTCGTGCTGCCGCCCGAGGCGCTGGACGAATTCACCAAGATCATCGCGGATATCCAGCGGTCGGGTCACCACTCGGCGCTCAATGTGCTGAAGTTCTTCGGTCCGGGCAACCCGGCGCCGCTGAGCTTCCCCATGGAGGGCTGGAACATCTGCGTCGACTTCCCGGTCCGCCCGGGTCTCAACGACTTCGTGCGCGAACTGGACCGGCGCGTCCTGGAATTCGGCGGTCGCCTCTACACTGCCAAGGATTCGCGCACCGACGCGGAAACCTTCCACAAGATGTACCCCCGGATCGACGAGTGGATCAAGATCCGCCGAAGCGTCGACCCCACAGGCGTTTTCATGTCCGATATGGCGAGAAGGCTGGAGCTTCAGTGATCAATGCGGTAGGGAACCCGCAATCCATTCTGCTGCTGGGCGGCACCTCGGAGATCGGCTTGGCGATCTGCGCCGAGTACCTGAAGAAGGGTCCCGCGCGCATCATCCTGGCCGCCCTGCCGGGCGATCCGCTGCGTGAGGACGCCGTGTCGCAGATGAAGGCGGCCGGGGCTTCCGAGGTCCAGGTCATCGACTTCGACGCGCTCGACACCGGCAGCCACCCGGCCGTGATCGACGCCGCGTGGGCCGAGAACGACGTCGACGTGGCCATCGTCGCGTTCGGCATCGACGGCGACGGCGAGATCTTCTGGCAGGACCAGCGCAAGGCCGTCATGATGGCCGAGATCAACTACACCGCCGCGGTTTCCGTCGGTGTGCTGCTCGGCGAGAAGATGAAGGCGCAGGGCTTCGGCCGCATCCTGGCCATGTCCTCGGTCGCCGGTGAGCGGGTGCGCCGCTTCAACTTCGTCTACGGCTCCACCAAGGCCGGCCTGGACGGCTTCTACCTGGGTCTCGGCGAGGCGATCGCCCCGTTCGGCCCGCGCGTCACGGTCATCCGCCCCGGCATGGTGCGCACCAAGCTCTCTGCGCACGCCAAGGAGAACGGCCTCACCGTGAACAAGGAGGATGTGGCCCTGCTCGCGGTCGCCGCCTCCGAGAAGGGCAAGGAAATCGTCTGGGCCCCGGGCACTTTCCGGTACGTCATGATGATCCTGCGCCACGTTCCGCGCCCGATCTTCCGCAAGCTGCCCATCTAGGCGGCTGCGCGAGAAAACGCCGCACCCGGTTGCCGGGTGCGGCGTTTTCTCGTTTCCGGCGTTCGGCGTTTCCGGCGGGTCGGCCCCGGCGGCGCGTCCCCGAACCCGGCACTGGTTAGGCTGACCGGCGGTCCTGGACACGAATGCGAAGGCTGGGTGCGGATGAGCGAGCGAGCGAGCGGACGGATGGGGCTGCTGGCGCGGCAGGCCGGCGGAGCTGCCGGTGAGGCCGCGCTCGCCGCCGTGGTGGCGGCCGTGGTGGCCGCCGTCGGACTCGCGGCGTTCTCGGTCGTGCACTGGCCGGCGTTCAACTCGTCCAACGTCACCCGGGCGCTCACCACCGTGGGACAGGTGGCCGCACTGGCCATGCTGGTGGCGGCCGTGGTGCTGCTGCGGCTGCGCAAGTGGGGGTGGGCGGCGAAACTGCTGTCCTGGGGTGGGCTTTCGGCGTTCGTGACGGTCACGCTGGGGATGCCGCTGGCCGCGACGAAGCTGTACCTGTTCGGGATGTCCGTGGACCAGGAGTTCCGGACGCAGTATCTGACGCGGCTGACCGACAGCGCCGCGCTGCACGATATGAACTACGCCGAGCTGCCGCCGTTCTACCCCGCGGGCTGGTTCTGGCTCGGCGGCCGGTTCGCGAGCCTGACCGGGATGGCCGGGTGGGAGGCGTTCAAACCGTTCGCGATCCTGGGCCTGGCGGTGGCGGCGGTCGTCGCTCTGGTGCTGTGGTCCAAGCTGATTCGGGCCGATTGGGCGGTGGCGGTCGCGGCCGCGACCACGGCGGTGACGCTCGCCTACGGCGCGCCCGAGGCGTACAGCGCGGTGCTCACCCTGCTACTGGGACCGACCCTGGTGCTGGCCTGGGGCGCCTTGCATCGGCCCGCCGCGGCCGACGGCGACGATTCGGACCCGACCGCGGGCGGCTGGGGTGCGGTGCTGGGCACCGGACTGTTCCTCGGACTCGGAGCCACTTTCTACAGCCTCTACTTCGGTGTCGCGGTCTTCGCGGTGTGCCTGATGGCCGTGATCGCCGCGGCCCTCGCGGTTCGAGCGCAGCACACCTGGCGCGCGGTGTGGCCGATCCTGGTGCGGCTCATCGGAATGGGTGTCCTCGCGGGTGTGCTGGCACTGGCCGTCTGGACGCCGTTCCTGCTGAAGTTCTTGTCCGGCAAGGCATCTCTCGGCTCCGGCTCGGCCTTCCACTACCTGCCGGAGACCGGTTCGCGGCTGCCGCTGCCGATGACCGACTTCGATCTGCTGGGCGTGTTCTGCCTGGTCGGAACCATCTGGCTGGTGCTGCGGGCGGGCAGTTCACGGCGCGCGCAGGCGCTCGGCATCGGGGTCGTCGCGATCTACCTGTGGTGCCTGCTGTCCATGGCCGCGACGGCGGCCGGCACCACGCTGCTGTCATTCCGGCTCGAATCGCCGTTGCTCGCGCTGCTGGCCGCGGCGGGTGTCTTCGGCTTCGCGGAAGGCGCGCGGGCCGTCTACCAGGCCTTGAACGAACCGAGCCGGTTCCGGATCGCGGCGGCCGCGGTGGCGCTGGCCGGGGCGATCGGATTCAGCCAGGGCATTCCGACGGTGCTGGCCACCGAGATCACCACGGCCTATACCGATACCGACGGCAATGGGGATCGAGCGGACCAGCGGGCTCCGTCGGCGGTCTCGTACTACCGCGAGATCGACGCGAAGCTGCTGGAGCAGACCGGGCGGCCGCGCGACGGCAGTGTGGTGCTGACCGCGGACACCAGCTTCCTGGCGATCTACCCGTACTACGGATTCCAGGCTCTCACTTCGCATTACGCGAACCCGCTGGCCGACTTCGCGCGCGCGGACCGCCGAGATCCAGCGCTGGAGCACCCTGAAGACGCCGCAGGAGTTGACCGACGCGCTCGAGCACTGCCGTTGGCGCGCACCGGATGCCTTCCTGTTCCGGCGTTCCGGCGACGACTACACGCTGCGGCTGTCGCAGGACGTCTACCCGAACGATCCGAATGTGAAGCGCATCACGGTGACCTTCCCCAAGGCGCTCTTCGATGCCGGGCACTACCGGATCACCGACATCGGACCGTTCACCCTGATGGTGCGTGTCTGAACCAAAGGACGAGACAAGGATCACTTATCCCCAAAAATGGGGCGGATTCTGGGGATAACTCCCCTCGTCTGTGGATAACTTTGCCACTTGCCAGTGCAATCTCAGCCGGAAGCTGTAGCGTGGGCCGCTGATTGCAAGGCACAAGGAGTTATCGCGTGACACAGGGGCGGGAAACCGAGCGGGGGAACGCTGGATTGCTTCGAAACGAAGCGGACTCGGCAGTGGCGGTTCTCGACCGCGTCGCACCGGAAGTGGCCCGTCCCAACCTGACTCGCACGCAGCGGACGGCCGAGCGCCTCCGGCTCGCACGCGCCGACCTGATCGTCGCGGGCGCGTACCTGTCGCTGGCGGTGCTGGTGCTCTCGGGGCAGTGGCTGCACGCCGACCGCGGCTACCTGATCAAGAGCGGTCAGGACCAGACCATGTGGGAGTGGTTCTTCGCGGTCACCGCCCACGATGTCGCGCACCTGCACAATCCGCTGGGATCCAGCCTGCAGAACTTCCCCGACGGCGTGAACATGATGGCCAATACCGCCATGTTCGGCGTCGGGGTGCCGCTCACCCCGGTCACCCTGCTGTTCGGGCCGACGGTCACCTTCGTGCTGGTGCTCACCCTGGGGCTGTGCGGCACCGCGTTCGCCTGGTACTGGCTGTTCTCGCGGGAACTGGTGTCGTCCAGATTCGCTGCGGCCGTGGGCGGTTTGTTCTGCGGTTTCGCGCCCGCCATGATCTCGCACGCCAACGCGCACCCGAATTTCGTGCTGCTGGCGCTGTTGCCGCTGATCGGTTTGAAGCTCATCCGGATGGCCCGCCGCGCGATCGACGGCACCGAGGTGAGTCGCGGCCGCCGCAACAAGGACGCGTTCGTACTGGGCCTGCTGGTGGCGTTGCAGATCGCGCTCGGCGAGGAGCCGCTGCTCATCTTCGCGCTCGCCTTCGGCGTCTTCGCGCTGGTCTACCACCTGCACGCGCCGAAGACCGGGCTGCGGATCGTGCGCACCCTCGCCCCGCCGGTGCTGCTGGCGGCGCTGATCACGGTGGCGCTCACCGATATTCCGCTGTGGTGGCAGTTCTTCGGCCCGCAGTCCTACCGTTCCATCGACCACGGGCCGATGAAGAACGATCTGAAGGCGCTGTTCCAGTTCCCGTCCGAGTCGCTGGGCGGACTGTTCGCGCACGGCCAGAACGTGGCCATCAACGCCACCGAGGAGAACTCCTACTTCGGCTGGCCACTGTGGATCGTGGTGGCGGTGGCGATCGTGCTGATGTGGCGGGAACGCGCGGTGCGCGCCGCCGCGGCCGTGATGGCGTTGTTCACGGTGCTGTCGCTGGGCGCGTCGGCGACCATCGGCCTCGGCGACACCGGGATCGTGCTGCCGTGGAAGTGGCTCGACCACGTGCCGCTGCTGAATTCGGTGCTGGAGTCGCGGTTCACCATGGCCGCCATCCCGGCCATCGCGGTGGTGCTGGTGCTGGCCACCCAGCGCGCCCTGGACTATTGGAGCGTCTCCGCGACGGATTGGCGGCCGCTGGCCCTGTTCGCCGCGATGGCTTTCGCGCTGTTGCCGCTGACCCCGACCATCCTGCCCGTGGTGCAGCGCGCGCCCACGCCGGCGTTCTTCACCGATGGCTCCGTGCGCCAGTATGTTTCGGGCGGTTCGGTGGTGATCGCCCCGCCGCCCACCGCGCCCGATGCCCGCGCGCTGCGCTGGCAGGTCGATTCCGGATTCGAATTCCCGCTGGCCGGAGGATATTTCGTCGGTCCGACCGGATCTTCGAAGAAGGGCCGCTACGGTCCGGACGACCGTCCCACCGCGAGCCTGCTGCTGAAAGCCCAGCAGTCCAACAAGATTCCGGTGATCGACGAGGCGAACCGCATCCAGGCGCTGGTCGACCTGCGCTACTGGCGGGCCGACGTGGTGGTGCTGCCGCCCACCGACAATGCCGACACCCTCCGCCTCACCCTCGACCAACTGCTCGGCTTCCCCGCCAAATACGTTGACGGCGTGTGGCTCTGGGACGTGCGCGGCCTGCACTGAGCCCCGGCGGCGCGCTAGCGGATCGGCTGCGCGGCCGCCCTGGTGTACGTGGCTCCGGCGTAATTGCTGCCGGAGCGGAACAGGGTGCCGTTGCGGAACTCGATGTCGGTGCGCGGCGCGGAGACCGGGCAGAGGCGATCGCTGCCGGTCGTGTCGAGCCGGGACTCGGCGACCGAGATGCGGGTCGCCAGATTGCTCGATTCGAGGACGGCGGTATACGTGCAGGTGGCCGGGCCGCCGCCGGGCAGCGCGATCTTCTCGGTCAAGCTGAAGACCTGGTCGCCGATATTGCCGCCGGTGATCGTCAAGGCGTAGTCGCCGGCTCCCGAGGGTCCGGTCTGCGCCGCCCAGTGGCCCAGGAACGCCGCGGGCACCTGCCCGTCCGAGGCCGGGCGGCCCGCCGCGGAGGTGGGTGCGACCGTGGAAACTGTTGAGAACGCCTGGGTTTTGGCCGCGTTGGCGACCTCCGGGGCCGACGCGAAGTACCGGAACAGGCCGTAGCCGAGCCCGCCGGCGGCGACCACGAACAGCAGGCCGAGCGCGGTGACCAGGGCGCCGCGGCGCGGAGCGGGACGTGCGGGGACCGGGTGGGGCGGGTTCGGAGGCGTCGGGTGTGCGCTGGGCGCGAGCGGGCGAATCGGGTTGCCCGGCAGCGGCGGCGTCACGAAAAAGGTGGTGGCGGTGCGGGATTCCGCCGCGTCGCGCGCCGCGTTCAAGAAGTCGGTACAGGTGGGGTACCGCAGCGCCGGGTCCTTGGCCAGCGCGCGGCACAGCACGTCGTCCAGGGCCCGCGGCAGATCCGGCCGGACCTGGCTCAGCCGCAACGGGGCGAGGGCGGTATGGGCGTGCACCCAGCCGAGCGGGTTGTCGGCGTCGAAGGGCCGGCGGTCGGTCAGCAGCACGAAAAGTGTGCAGGCCAGCGAGTATTGGTCGGATTGCGGTCCGAGCGGCGCGCCCGACACCTGCTCCGGCGAGGCGAAGGCGAAGGTGGCGGCGATGACCCCGGTGGCGGTCAGCTTAGTGGATTCGTCGCGCAGCCGGGCGATGCCGAAGTCGGTCAGCAGGGCGCGTTCGCTGCGGCCGTTGTCGGCGGGCGCGAGCAGCAGGTTCGAGGGTTTGACGTCACGGTGCAGGACGCCGGTGCCGTGCGCGTAGTCCAGCGCGCCCGCGATCTCGGACGCGATGCGCAGTGCGCGAACCGGTTCCGTGGCGTGCAGCAGGCCCGCGTCGGGGCCGTCAACGTACTGCATGGAGATCCACAGCAGGTCGTCCGCGACGCCCCGGTCGTAGACGGAGACGATGTGCGGGTGGTCGAATCGGGCGGTGATGTCGGCTTCGCGCTGGAACCGCCGCCAGGTCTCGGCCTCGGTCATCACCGCGTCGTGGTGCATGATCTTGAGCGCGACCATGCGGGGCAACCTGGGATGTCGTGCCACGTAGACCGATCCGGACCCCCCGGTCCCGATCCGCCGTTGGATCACATGCCCGGCCACGATCTCACCGGGACGGAGTTCCGCCATCTCCCCACTCACTTCCCCATTGCCGACGCCGCGCATCGGACAGCATCTCGATCTTCGCCGACGCGCGCGTGTCGTGCGAACCCTATCGAATTCGGGTCCGATAAAAGACTTTTCGGTTCTCAGTTGCTTCGGGTGTAGGTCACCGAACCGCTGCGGGACAGGGCGCGGGTGATCAGGCCGTCGCTCAGCACCAGCTCGTGGGTGCCCTGGACCAGGCAGCCGTCGGCGTCGCCGGTGACCAGACTGCCCGCGCCGACGGTGATGTCGCCGGTGGCGGGGATACCCAGCAGGCGGTAGTCGAAGACGCAGATCGGGCGGTTGTCGCGCAGCACGGTGGAGGTGACGACGACGTCGTTCAGGCCGCCCTGGCGGATGGTCAGGCGGTAGCGGTCGGCATTGGCGGTGCTGGTGCCCGACCAGTCGCCGACGAAGGCGGCCGGGATGCGGCCCACGGGCGCGGTCGGCGGTACGGCGGCGTCGGAGGTGCGCGCCGACGGCACGGCCGTGGCCACCGTGGGGACCTCGGCGGACAACGGTGTGCCGCTGGACCTGCCGTGACTTTCCAGGTTCAGCGTGACCACGACGGCACCCGCGCCGATCACCGCGGCGGCCAGGACGGCCAGCAGACCGGCGAGCATGCCGCGACCGGCGCCGGCCCGCACCGGCTCCGGGGTCCGATGCCGGTGCGACACAGCATCTTCGAACGACCCCGCGGGCGCGCCGTACGCCACGCCGTAGACCGGTGCGCCCGGATCGGTGCGGTATCCGCCCCCGGCCAGGGCGGTCGGATCGGTACGCGGGGAACGCAACAGGGTCGGATCGGTGCGCGGGGAGCGCAGCACGGCCGGGTCGGTCACGAAGCCGTGTGGCCGCGGGTTCAGCAGAGTCGCAGCGGAATTCAGCACGGTCGGGGCAGAGGCGGTCTGCCAGGCGTGCCAGGCGGCGTCGGCGAAATCGATACAGCTGGCGAATCTTTCGTCCGGATGCTTGGCGAGGGCGCGATCGAAGACCGGGTCGAAGGCCGCGGACAGGTCGGGGCGCAGCTGGGTGACGTGCAGGGGCGGGGTGCTGGTGTGGGCGTAGATCCAGCCCACCAGATCGGTGGCGAGGAACGGCCGGGCGCCGGTGAGCAACACGAAAAGCGTGCAGGCCAGCGAGTATTGGTCGGTGCGCGGGTCCAGGAAACGGCCCGACACCTGTTCGGGCGACGCGAAGGCGAAGGTGGCGGAGATGTCGCCGGTCTTGGTGACGTGCGTGGTCTCGTCGCGCAAGCGGGCGATGCCGAAGTCGGTGAGCAGCGCGCGCTCGGGCCGGCCGTCCTCGGCCGGGGACAGCAGGATGTTGGAGGGTTTCACGTCGCGGTGCAGCACGCCCTTGCCGTGCGCGTAGTCGAGGGCCGAGGCGATGCCACCGCCGATGTGCAAGGCGCGTTCGGGCGAGAGCCCCGTGAGGCCGTCGGCGTCCGGCCCGGCCACGAATTGCATGGCGATCCACAGTCTTCCGGCGTCACGGCCGCGGTCGTAGACCGACACGATGTTCGGATGGTCGAAGCGGGCGGTGATGTCGGCCTCCCGTTCGAAGCGCCGCCAGCCTTCGGTGTCGGCGTCGACCTCGTCGCGGTTGAAGACCTTGAGCGCGGCCAGGCGCGGCAGGCGCGGATGCCGGGCCGCGTAGACGGTGCCCGATCCCCCGGCCCCGATCCAGCGTTCGATGACGTATCCGGCGATGTCCTCGCCCGGCTGCGGATCGGCCATGGTCGCACCTACCTACTTCAGCGGAGCCCTCTCGAGCCAGTCGGTCAGGAGGTTGTTCACCGTGTGCCCGGGCCAGCGCAGCACCATGACGAAGCGGGAGCGCGGATCACCGTCGGGGAAGGAGACGGCGGCCAGGGCGCGGTGCGCCTCGGTGTCCTGGGTGCGGGCCGGGTCCACGGCGGCCGCGGTGGTGACGGTGAGCTCGCCCGCCACGTCCGGGTGGGTGACCGGGGTGATGCGGGCGTCGCCGCCGAAGAGCAGGGCGGCCACGGATCTGCCGGGGCGGGTGTCGAAGTCGAGGAGGTCGAAGCGGGGCTGGCCGGTGGCGTCGTCGGCATTGCAGCGCACCCGGTGCGCGCCCTGGCCGGCCTCGTCCGGGCCGGGATCGGCGGCGCGGCACGAACCGCCCTGCCAGCCCACGGCGGTGCCGGCCGCAGAGAGCTGGCCGATCAGGCTGGGGAAGGCGCGCGCGATGGCGGCGTCGTCCCGCCCCCAGGAGGCGATCAGCGCATCGGTGCTGGTGTACGTGATCAGCCCGCTCACATCGGTTTTGCGGCTGACCCGGCCGTCGGGCAGCAGGGTGAGGGTGGTGGGCCCGTTGGCGCGGCAGGCGTTCGACGGCTCCCGCACCACGATCTCGGAGGTGCCGATGATGAGCCGGTCGCCGTCACCGGGCACCTGGTCGAGCGGGGCCGAGAATTCGCAGTGGAACGGAGAACCGTTGGGCAGCACGCCGTCCACGCGGTTGGACAGCACGGGATCGCCGATCTTGGCCTGCTGCACGGTGAGTCGGTAGTTGGTCTGGCCCTCGGTGGCCAGCCAGGTGCCGACGAAACGGTCCGGCACCAATCCCGCCGCGGTGTGGACGGGCGCGGAATCGCCCCGGTCGAGCGCGAAGCCCACGCCCCCGCGGCCACCGCCGCCACCGCGAGCGGGATCAGGATGCGTCGCTGGGTCAGCGTCCGCGACAACGGTTTCCGCTTGCGCCGGCGAACGCTGCGGGCCGGTGGATGCGGCAGCATGCGGGCCCGGGCGGTGACGGCCAGCGCCGGATCGGAGTAGTAGGCCTCGGCGGCGGCGTAGGCGAAGTCCGCGCAGTTGTCGAAGCGGTCCTCCGGATCCTTGGCCAAGGCCCGGTCGAAGACCTCGTCGAGGGCGGCGGGCAGGGCCGGATTCAGCTCACTGACCCGCCGCGGCCGTTCCCGGGTGTGGGCGTGCACCCAGGCCAGCGGATTGTCGGCGCTGAACGGCCGATGGTCGGTGAGCAGCACGAAAAGCGTGCAGGCCAGCGAGTATTGATCCGATCGCGGACCGACCGGTTTCCCGCTCACCTGCTCCGGTGAGGCGAAAGCGAAAGTGGCGGAAATGTTTCCGGTCTGGGTGAGCTTGGTGGTCTCGTCGCGCAGCCGGGCGATGCCGAAATCGGTGAGCAGCGCCCGCTCCGGACGCCCGCTGTCGGGATCGGCGATCAAGATGTTCGACGGCTTCACATCCCGGTGCAGCACACCCTTGCCGTGCGCGTAATCCAGCGCGGCCCCGATGTCGCCACCGATGGTCAGCGCCCGATCCGGCGAAACACGGTGCAGTTCAGCGGCATCCGATCCATCCACATACTGCATGGAGATCCAGAACCGGTCCTCGGTGACGCCGCGATCGTAGATCTGCACGATATTGGGATGGTCGAAGTGGGCCGCGATATCGGCTTCACGCTCGAACCGCTGCCATACCTCGTCGTCGTCGGCGACCTCATCGCGCTTCAAGATCTTCAAAGCCGTGAGCCGGGGTAGCCGCGGATGCCGGGCCGCGTAGACAACGCCCGATCCCCCGGCCCCGATCCGCCGCGCGATCACATACCCGGCGAGAACTTCGCCAGGTCGCAGCTCGGTCATGCTTCCTCTTGTCTTCCGGCCCGGCCCCACGCCCAGTTCGGATATCAACCATCATAGAGTCGTTCTTCGTGCGCGCAGACTCCCGAGCGTTCCACCGCATCCGCATCCTCGCCCTGGTATCCGGTCTCATCGGATTCCTGCTGGCGGTGATCACGCCGATCCTGCCCGTGCAGCAGGACCGGCCGACACTGCATTGGCCACAAGGGGATACGGCCGATGTGGCCGCTCCCCTGGTGTCCTATGTGCCGTTGAGCCTGGACCTGACCCTGCCGTGTCAGACGCTGCGCGAGCTGCCCAGCGGCACCCTGTTCTCGACGGTGCCGGCCGCGTCGGGGCAGGCCGAGACCAAGGGACTGGTCGTCAAGGTCAGCGACGAACCGGGCAAGGGGCCCACGGTTTCGGTGCTGGTGCGGCTGATTCCGCTGCTGTCCGCGCCGGTGGCCGAGATCGGCGACTGCGGGGCCGTTACGGTCCACTCGGACGCGAACCAGACCCGGGTGGAATTCACCGGGGTCACGCGCAAGGACGGGACACCGTTCGTCGGCACGGTCGGCGGGGACACCCGGCCGCAGGTGGTGGGCCTGTTCACCGATCTGAAGCGGGATCAGCTCGGGAACGCCTCGGCCACCGTCGATATCGATGCGCGGTTCACCTCCAGTCCGAGCTGGCTCAAGCGCGCGGCGATCATCGGGGCGGTGCTGTTCACCCTGCTGGCGCTCTACGCACTGCACCTGCTCGACACCTCCGACGGGCGCAAGCCGCGCCGCTTCCTGCCCGCGCACTGGTGGCGGATCCGGCTCGCCGACGTCGCGGTGCTGGGCACCCTGGTGGTGTGGCACTTCATCGGGGCGAACACCTCCGATGACGGCTACATCCTGAATATGGCTCGGGCCTCGAAGTATTCGGGGTACATGGCCAACTACTACCGCTGGTTCGGAGTCGCCGAGGCGCCGTTCGGGTGGCCGTACGAGGTGCTGGCCTGGATGACCCGGATCAGCGACTCCAGCCCGTGGATGCGACTGCCCGCGCTGCTGGCCGGCATCGTGTGCTGGCTGGTGATCAGCCGGGAAGTGCTGCCGCGCTTGGGATCGCGGGTGCGCCGCGACCAGGTCGCCGTCTGGACCGCCGGCCTGGTGTTCCTGGCCGCCTGGATGCCCTACGACAACGGCCTGCGACCCGAACCGCTGATCGCCGCCGGCGCGCTGCTGACCTGGTGCTCCATCGAACGCGCCGTCGCCACCGGGCGGCTGCTGCCCGCGGCGGTCGGCGTGCTGATCGCGGCCTTCTCACTGGCCGCCGGACCCACCGGCCTGATCTGCATCGCGGCCATGATCGCGGGCGCGCGACCGGTGCTCATGGTCATCATCAAGCGGGCGAAGAATCAGCCGGGCAACTGGCTGCTGCGCTACGCGGCGCTGCTGGCGCCGGGCATGGCCGCCGGAACCCTGGTGCTGGTGGTCGTTTTCGGCGACCAGACCCTGGCCTCGGTCATGGAGGCCACCCGGGTGCGCACCCTGATCGGGCCCAATGTGGCCTGGTTCGACGAGCGCACGCGCTGGGATTCGCTGCTCATGCTCTCCCCCGACGGCTCGCTGGCCCGCCGCTTCGGCATCCTGGCCATGCTGCTGTGCCTGGGCGTGTGCGTCATGGTGATGCTGCGCAAGAACGGCCGCATCCCGGGCACCTCGCGCGGGCCCTCGGCGCGAGTGCTGGGCATCGTGTTCATGTCGCTGTTCCTGATGATGTTCACGCCCACCAAGTGGACCCACCACTTCGGCGTCTACGCGGGGCTGGCGGGCTCGCTGGCGGCGCTGGCCGCGGTCGCGGTGGGGGTCAACGGGATTCGCTCGCCGCGCAACCGGACGCTGTTCACGGCCGCGGTGTTCTTCCTGCTGGCCATGACCTTCACCGGGCCCAACGGCTGGTGGTACGTGTCCAGCTACGGCGTGCCGTGGTTCGACAAGGCCCCGCTGGTCGCGGGCAAGGGCTTCTCGACGCTGTTCCTCGGCCTGGCCGTGCTGTGCCTGCTGATCGCGGCCTACCAGCACTTCCGGGAGCCGTACGCGCAGCCGCGCCCGGTGCGCGGGTTCGACAAGTTCGCCAGCATGCCGCTCACCATCGCGGCGGCGGCGCTGGTGCTGTTCGAGGTGCTGTCGCTGGCCAAGGCGGCGGTCGGGCAGTACCCGGCCTACTCCATCGCGCAGTCGAATCTGCGCGCGCTGAAGGGCGATTCGTGTGCCCTGGCCAACGAGGTGCTGGTGGAGACCGACACCGCCGGGTCGCTGCTGCATCCGTGGACCGGCTCCGACGCCGACGGATTGGCCGCGCAGAACACCGGATTCACCCCCAACGGCGTGGCCTCCGACCTCACCGCGGACGCCGAGGAGACCGTCACCGGCGGCGCCAACTCGGTGAACGACAAGTCCGGCAACAAGACCTCCAAGACCACCGGCGCGGGCACCGGCGGCGGCAAGAGCGAGCAGGCCGGCGTGAACGGCAGCTCGGTCGCCCTGCCGTTCGGCCTGGACCCGGCCAAGACCCCGGTCCTGGGCAGTTACGCCGATGGCGAGCAGCAGGTTTCGAAGCTCACCACGCAGTGGTACAACGCCGAGCAGTTGAGCCGGGTGCGCAATGATCCCGCGTACCAGGTACTGGTGGTGACGGCCGCGGGCCGGATCAAGTCCTTCGACAAGGACGGCGTCCAGACCTATGGACAGGACCTGATCGTCGAATACGGCACCCGCGACGCCTCCGGCGCGGTCGGCGACGTCGGCCAGATCCGGCCCATCGACATCGGCCCCAACCCGTCCTGGCGCAACCTGCGCATCCCGCTGGACCAGATCCCCGCGGGCGCGAATGCGATTCGCCTGGTGCTCAACGACGCCGACATCACCCCGCGCCAGTGGCTGGCCGTCACCCCGCCCCGGCTGCCCAAGCTGGAGACGCTGAATTCCCTTGTCGGCGAGCACGCCCCCGTGCTCGAGGACTGGCACGTCGGCCTCGCCTTCCCCTGCCAGCGCCCGTTCGACCACCACGACGGCGTCGCCGAGGTGCCCGAATGGCGGATCCTGCCCGACCGGGTGGGCCAGGACGCCTCCAATGCCTGGCAGGACGACATCGGCGGCGGTCCGCTCGGCTGGACCGGCCTGCTGCTGCAGTCGCAGACCCGGCCGTCGTACCTGAACCACGACTGGCGGCGGGACTGGGGCGCACTCGAGCAGTTCACGCCCTACGCCCCGAGCGCGAATTCCCACCCGACCCTGGACGTGACCGTGCAAACCCGCTCCGGACTGGCCAAGGACTCGCCGATCAAGGCCAAGTAGGAGTTGTGAGAAGCCCGCTCGAAGCACTGCTTCGGGCGGGCTTCTGCGATGACTTTCACTATGCCTGTCACGGCACGGGAGTGAACACCGCCACTCTCAGCGAGGGCAGATACGATCAGCAACCGTGCCAGACGCCTCCGCAGTCCTCACCAAGCCGAATCCACCGGCGACCGACCCGGCGACTCCGCGCGATTTCCGGATCGCCAAGCTGATAGCCATTGTCGCGGGCCTGCTCGGGGCGCTGTTCGCGCTGGCGACGCCGTTCCTGCCGGTGCAGCAGACGCAGGCGGAGCTGAGCTGGCCGCAGGCCGGGTCACTCGATCCGGTGCAGGCGGCCCTGGTGTCGCAGGTGCCGATCGACGTGAATGTCACCATCCCCTGTTCCGCGGTCGGGCAACTGGATCCGCGCGGCGGCATCCTGCTGGCAACGGCGCCGCCGCAGGGCAAGGGCGCGGACCTGGAGGCCATGTTCGTCCGCGTGTCCGGTGAGAGCGTGGACGTGCTGGACCGGAATGCCGTGGTGGCCACCGCCACCCGCGCGGAGATGAGCGAGTGCTCCAAGCTCGTCATCACCTCCGACAGCACCCAGACCTACGCGAACTTCGAGGGCGTCACCCGCACCGTCGAGAAGACCACCCCCGACGGCGGCCGTGAACTGGTCACCGTCCCCGTCGACGGCCGGCTGCTGGGCGACCTGCGGCCCCAGGTGGTGGGCGTCTTCACCGACATGAAAGGCGGCGTGCCGGACGGCCTTTCGTTCCACATGACGATCGACTCCCGGTTCTCCTCCTCGCCGACCGTGCTGAAAATGGTCGCCGTCATCGCCGCCGTGCTGCTCACCCTGCTGTCCATGGGCGCGCTCGCGGTGCTGGACACCAGCGACGGGCGCGGACACCGGCGCATCCTGCCCGCGCACTGGCTGAAGCCGACCTGGGCCGACGGCGGCATCATCGGCACCCTGCTGCTGTGGCATTTCGTGGGCGCCAACACCTCCGACGACGGCTACATCCTGAGCATGGTGCGGGTCGCCCCGCATGCGGGCTACCTGGCCAACTACTTCCGCTGGTTCGGCGTGCCGGAAGCGCCGTTCGGCTGGTACTACTACGTCATCCAGGCCTTCGCCGAGATCTCCACCGCCAGCCCGTGGGTGCGAATTCCCGCGCTGCTCTGCGGAATCCTGTGCTGGATGGTGATCAGCCGCGAAGTGGTGCCGCGACTGGGCAACGCCGTCGCGCGGTCCCAGGTCGCACTGTGGACCGGCGGCCTGGTGTTCCTGGCCTTCTGGCTGCCCTACGACAACGGCCTGCGGTCGGAACCGATCGTGGCCCTGGGCGCGCTGCTCACCTGGGTCTCCATCGAACGCGCCATCGCCACCTCACGCCTGCTGCCCGCCGCGGTCGCGGTGCTGGTGGCGGCGTTCACGCTGGCGGCCGCACCGACCGGCCTGATGTGTGTGGCGGCCCTGCTCGCCGGCATCCGGCCGCTGGTCGCGATCGTGGTGCGGCGGCGCAAGCAGTTCGGCGACCTGGCCCTGCTCTCGCCCATCGCGGCGGCCGGAACCCTGGTGCTGGTGGTCGTTTTCGCCGACCAGACCTTCGCCGGGATCATGGAGGCCAACCGGGTGCGGCAGGTGACCGGCCCGAATCTGGCCTGGTACAAGGACTACCTGCGCTACTACTACCTGTTCGTCGAGACGGTGGACGGTTCGCTGGCGCGGCGGTTCGCGTTCCTGCTCATGATCCTGTGCCTGATCACCACGATGCTGGTGCTGCTGCGCCGGCGGCAGGTGCCGGGCATCGCCAGCGCGCCGACCTGGCGGCTGATGGGCGTGGTCTTCGGAACCATCTTCTTCATGATGTTCAACCCGACCAAGTGGACCCACCACTTCGGTTCGTACGCGGGCATCGCGGGCTCGCTGGCGGCGGTGACGGCGGTCGCGGTGTCGGCCACCGCGCTGCGCTCCCGCAAGAACCGGTCGGTCTTCCTGGCCGGGCTGCTGTTCACCCTCGCCGTCGCCTTCTCCGGCATCAACGGCTACTGGTACGTCTCCAGCTACGGCGTGCCGTGGTACGACAAGACCGTCTCCCTGCACGGCTTCCAGTCCAACACCCTGATGCTCATGCTGTTCGGGCTGGCGCTGGCCGTGGTGGCCTGGCAATCGCTGCGTGAGGGCTACGCCAAGCCGATGGACAACGGGAAGACCCGGCGCGGCAAGCGGATCCGCAAGTTCGCCGCCATCCCGCTGACCGTGGTCGCGGCGCTCATGGTGATCTTCGAGGTGGTGTCGCTGCTCAAGGGCGCGGCACAGCAGTACCCTGCGTACTCGCTGGCGCGCTCGAACATCGACGCGGTCACCGGCAAGACCTGCGGTCTGGCCAATGACGTGCTGGTCGAGGGAAACGTCAACGGCGGCAACCTGACCCCGATCATCGACCCGGCCCACCCGCCGCAGAACGGTGATCCGCTGGCCGGTGAGAACCCGGTCGGCTTCTCCGCCAACGGCGTCGCCGCCAAGCTGGACGCCGACAGCGTCGAGGTGAAGCCGGGTACCGGCAACACCTCCACCCAGACCGTCGGCCCGGCCTTCGAGGAGGGCCAGAACGCGGGCACCGGCGGCGGCAAGGGCGCGCAGGGCGTCAACGGGTCCACCGTGGCCCTGCCCTTCGGCCTGGATCCGGCCACCACGCCGGTGATGGGCAGCTACCAGGACGGCGTGCAGCAGCCCGCCTCGCTGACCTCCAGCTGGTACCAGCTGCCGCAGCGCTCGGACGACACCCCGCTGATCGTCATCTCGGCGGCGGGGCGGGTGATGTCCTTCGACGACACCGGCAACATGACCTACGGCCAGGACATCTTCCTGGAGTACGCGCACCGCAATCCGGACGGCACCCTCGGTGAGATCCGGTCCTACCGGCCGCTGGACATCGGTCCGGCCCCGTCCTGGCGGAACCTGCGCATCCCGCTCGAGGCGCTGTCCGACGACGCCAACGTGGTGCGCATCCGCGCCAACGACCCGATCCTGATCGGCGATCAGTGGCTGGCGTTCACCCCGCCGCGGGTGCCGAAGCTGGTGTCGCTCAACAGCTATCTGGGCGAGACCCAGCCGATCCTGCTGGACTGGGCGGTGGGCCTGCAGTTCCCCTGCCAGCACCCGTTCGACCACCGCAACGGCGTGGTCGAGGCGGCCCCGAAGTACCGCATCCTGCCCGATCGCCCGCTCGCCATCAGCTCCACGAACACCTGGCAGGCGCAGGAGTTCGGCGGGCCGCTGGGCTGGGCGCAGATGCTGGCGTCGTCGAAGACCGTCCCGACCTATCTGAAGGACAACTACGACCGCGACTGGGGTTCGCTGGAGGAATACGTCCCGCACTACCCGAACCCGGCCGACCCGACCAAGGGCCAGTTCCCCAAGCCCGCGCAGATCGACACCCACGAGGTGACGCGCTCCGGGTTCTGGTCACCGGGCAAGATGCGCGTGTTCTGACCCGGGACACCGGGTAATCGGTGGCCGCCCGTGATCTCGCGGGCGGCCACTTACGCTGTCGGGCCCTATCGTTTCCGGTCGCTACGGCTTGGCGTCCACGTGGGCGACCCACTCGTAGACGGGCAGGCTACCGTCCGGGGTGTCCTGCCACCGTGACGTGACCCTGAAACGCTCGTACCCGTTTCCGTACGCGACCCGCAGTTCGACGCCCGGTGGAGTGATCCGAACGATTCGTGTTTCGAGGCCTTCCGGCCCGCCTTCGAGTAGCGCCAACGGTGAGGTACTCATAGCTGAAGGCTCTCACATCCGCGCCTGCCAGCCGATAGATTCAGCGCAATCGGCGAGCCGCCTAGACCAGGCCCATCAGCTTCATCAGGGCCACCAGCGGCCCGCCGATGACCGGGATCGCGCTGAAGCTGCCGGTGCCGCCCATGCTGCCCTCGGGCACCGCGGTCGCCTGCAAGCCGAGGGTCGAGCCGCCATTGGGGCCGACGGTGAGATCGTCGTTGGCGGTGAAGGTGTACTGCCCGGCCGCCGTCGGGGACCAGGTCACGCTGGCGTTGCCCGAGGCGTCGACCGGAACGGTGCCGAGGCTGACCACGGTGCTGCTACCCGGGTTCACGACCCAGAAGCCCACCTGCGTCCCCGCGTTCGGGGCGCCGACGTGAGTGCTGAGGGTGTAGGTGGTGCCGACGTGCGCCAGGCCGTTGACACCGGTGATTCCGTAGGTCGCCGCGGACGCGGTCGGTGCGGAGATGACCGCGAGGGCGGTGGCGGCGGTGGCCGCACCACCGATGATGAGTTGCCGAATTCGACGGGTAGCCATTACTGCTTCGCTCCCAAGCTCGCATTTCAAAAATGAAATGCGAGCCTTTCACACCTCGTGACGAGCCGCAACGGGTTCCGGAAACCTACAACGGCAGCAGGTGATGCTTACGCGGATTGCGGGGAATTCTCTTGTCCCGGAGCAAACGCAACGCCCGCCGGATTTCCAGCCGAGTACTCGACGGTTCGATCACGGCGTCGATATAGCCGCGCTCGGCCGCCACCCAGGGCGTCGCCACCGTGGCGTTGTAGAAGTCGATCATCTGCTTGCGCATATCCGCCCGCTGCTCCTCCGGAGCCGCCGCCAGGGTCTTCGCACCGATCAGCGACACCGCGCTCTCCGCGCCCATCACCGCGATCCGCGCCGTCGGCCAGGCCAGATTGACGTCCGCGCCCAGCTGCTTGGAACCCATCACGGCATAGCCGCCGCCGTAGGACTTGCGGATCACCACGGTCACCTTCGGCACCGTCGCCTCCACGAACGAGAAGATGAAGCGGCCGCCGCGCTTGATGACGCCGATCTTCTCCTGCTCCACCCCGGGTAGGAAGCCCGGCGTATCGACCACGAAGACCAGCGGAATCTCGAAAGCGTCGCAGAGCCGGACGAAGTGGGCGGCCTTGTCCGAGGCGCGCGCATCCAGCGCGCCGGCGTAGACCATGGGTTGATTGGCCACCACGCCGATGCTGCGACCATCCACCCGGGCGAAACCGCAGATCACATTGTGGCCCGAGGCCTCACCGAATTCGTGGAAGGCGCCGTCGTCGAAGATGCGCAGCAGGATCTCGTGCATGTCGTAGCCGGCGTTGTCGGCGTCGGGCACGATCGCCTCGAGCTCCCGATCCGACTCGGTGATCTCCGGTTCCAGACCGGGATTCACGATCGGCGGCAGCTCCTGGCAGCTGGAAGGCAGGTAGCTCAGGTAGTCGCGCACCCACTCGAACGCGTCCTTCTCGGTCCGCGCCACATGGTGGATATTGCCGTACTGCGCTTGGGAATTCGCGCCGCCGAGCTCCTCTAGACTCACGTCCTCACCAGTGACCTCGCGGATCACCTTGGGACCGGTCACGAACATGTACGCCTCTTCGGTGGCGACCACGACGTCAGTGTTGATCGGCGCGTACACCGCGCCGCCCGCGCAACTGCCCAGAATCATCGAGATCTGAGGCACCAAGCCGGACAACGGTTCCTGCCGCCGCCCCAGCTCGGCGTACCAGGCCAGCGAGGTCACCGCCTCCTGCACGCGGGCGCCGCCGGAGTCGTTGATGCCGACCACCGGACAGCCCATCTTGGCCGCGAATTCCATGATGCCCGCGACCTTGCGGCCGAACATCTCGCCGACCGAACCGCCGTACACGGTCTGGTCGTGCGAGAAGACCGCCACCGGCCGGCCCTCCACCAGGCCGTGACCGGTGACCACGCCGTCGCCGTAGAGGGCACTCTTGTCGCCCGGATTGCGCACCAGCGCACCGACTTCCACGAAAGTGCCGGGGTCCAGCAGCATGTCGACCCGCTCGCGGGCGGACGGAATGGATTTCCGCGCCCGCTTGGCGATACCGGCCTCCCCCGCCGGTTCCCTCGCGATGCCGAGCTTGAGTCGAAGGTCGGCGAGTTTATCGGCGGTGGTGCTCACTGGACTCCTTCCGGCAAAAACCTACTTTCGCAGAACCCGTGTCACGGTGGTGCTATTTCCCGGTGGTGTCGATCTCCGTAAGTTTTTTGGCGAGATCGGCACCGATGGTGGAGATTCGCGGCTCGTCGATGATCTGGATGTGATCACCCGGAATGTGAATGATCTCCAGATTCGGAATGTGCTCGCCCCAGCCGCCGTTCGGCCGCCGATCGGCGAAACGCGGTTCCAGCTCGATCATTCCATCGTGGTAGCGGTCCGCCAGGTACAGGGTCACGTGACCGTCGTACTTGGTCGGCTCGATCTTGTTCAGTTCCTTGCTGTCGATCCACGAGGTGCGCTGATGCTCGATCACGCCGCCCGGAATATCGACCCCGGCGAACTTCAGCAGCTCCATGATGATGTCGATCTGCTCCGCGTCCGAAGCCGCGGCCAGCTCCTCGAGCTGCTCCTCATCGAGCTCACCGGCGAAGCCGTAGTTCTTCTGCGCGAACGTCTGATAGCGGCGAATCCGCTCCACCCGCTCCGCGGCGGAGTCGTCGAAGGGCTCGACCGGCAGGGCCAGATCGATCAGGCCGACCTCGCGCACATCCGCGCCCTCGGCCCGCATGATCTCGGCGACCTTCAATGCGAACACCGCGCCCAGCGACCAGCCGTAGAAGATGTACGGGCCCTCCGGCTGCTTCTTGCGAATCTCCGGAATGTACTGGCGCGCACGCTCTTCGATGGTGCCCTCGACGCGCTCCAGACCGAACATCGGGGTACCGGCCGGCAGGCGGTTCAGCAGCGGCTCGTAGACCAGGGTGTTGCCGCCCGAGGCGTGGAACACGAAGACCGGCACCGCGTTCGAACCGGCCTCCTTCGGGCGCAGCGTGCGCACGAAACCGTCCAGATCCGAGCTCTTGCCCTGGTACTCCACCACCACCTGGGACAGGTCCTCGATGGTCTTGCAGGCGCGCACCCGGTCCGGATCGACCTCGGCCTTCACCCGCTCCGACAGCCGGGCCACCAGCTTCGCCAGGGTGTCGTCGTCGATCTCGGGCAGCTGGTTGAAGATGCCGCCCGCCGTCTTACCGGTCACCAGCGCCCAGGTCGCGAAGGCGAGACGCTCCTCGCCGTTGCGCGGGGGCACATTGTCGGCGTCGGTCTCGGCGATCGGCGCGGACGCCTCGTGTTCGGCGACAACGGCCTCGGCCTCGTCTACCGGCGAGGTGGTCTCGACCTTCGGCAGCAGCGCGGCCGGATCCTCGCCCGCGGCCATCGCGGCGCGCGCGGCGGAGACGAAGTCGGCGTCGACGGCGATGTCCTCACCGGCGGCCTGGCGGGCCGCGATGTCCTCGAGCTGATCGCGGTGCTCGATGGCGTAGCGCAGCCCTTGCCGACCTCGAGCAGGCTGGCATCGCGCACCGCCTGGATCTGCAGCTGCGGGATGTCGAACTCGTACTCGACGCGGTTCTTGATGCGCATCGCCATCAGCGAGTCCAGACCCAGCTCCATGAGCGGGATCTCCATCGGCAGGTCCTCGACCGCGTAACCCATGGACTCGGCCACGATGATGGCCAGGCGCGCCTCGATGGTCTGCTTGCCGTTCGGATCCCAGCGCTCACCGGCGACCTCGGCCACCTCGACCACGGCCGGAGCCGCGGCGACGGCCGCGACCGGCTGCGCCACCGCCGATTCCGGCAGCGGCGCGCCGGAGGTGACGACGGCGTCGAACAGCGGGCGGAAGACGTTGCCGGCCTTGGCGTGCACCGATACCGACGCGCCACCCGGATGCGGGGTGAGCGTCGTGGTCAGCGTGCCGTCAGCCGGAATCGCCTCGTGGGTCAGCGACGCGCCGACGGTGACATCCGAGAGCACCTGCGCGGCAGCGGCATTCACCAGCGCGGCCAGGTCGGTGACGGCCGCGGCCTGCACCTCCCAGACGTGGCGGCCGTCCGGCAGCGCCACGTGCGCACCCGGGACCCCGGCATTGCCCGAGCCGCCGAAGCCGCCGGTCACCTTGGGCCAGTACTGCTTACGCAGGAACGCGGTACGCGGCACGGCGGCGAAATCACCGGCGGGCAGCAGCGAGGACAGATCCACCTTGTGGCCCTGCACGTACAGCTGCGCCAGCGCGGAGACGACGCCCGCGGCCTCGTCCTCCTTGCGCTTGAGCGTCGGGATCAGCGCCGCGTTGTGCACGCCGGCCGCGAAGGTGGTGCCCATCACCTGCATGAGCGCCACCGAGTTCGGCGCCAGCTCCAGGTAGGTGGTGATGCCGTTGTCCACGGCCTGGCGGATGGCATTGGTGAAGTACACCGAGCCACGCATGTTCATGACCCAGTAGTCCACGTCGTGCACCGGCGCGTTGCCGCCGCGGTAGACGGCCGCCGCGTGCACGGTCGAGTACAGGTCGCGCTTGAGCCTGGTGGGCTCGATGCCCGCCAGTTCGGCGGACAGTTCGCCCAGCAGCATGTCCATCTGCGAGGTGTGGCCCGCGCCGCGGGTCTGCAGCACGCGGGCGAACTTGCCCTCGGCCTCGGCGCGCGCCACGATCGCGTGCACCTGTTCCGGCATGCCGCCGATCACCGTGTTGTTGGGCGCAGCGTAGACCGCGACCTCGATGTCGGGGAATTCGGTCTCGATCAGCTTGGCGATCTCTTCGGAGGAGTACTCCAGCAGCGCCATATTGCGGACCTGGTCGTCGGTCAGCATGGCCTCGCCCTCGGCCATCAGCCGCGACCGCGCGCAGATCACCCGCACCGCGTCCTCGAGCGGCAGACCGCCCGAGATGTACGCGCCCGCGACCTCACCCTGCGAGTGGCCCACCACGCCTTCGGGTTCCGCGCCGTGCGCGCGCAGCACCGAGGCCAGACCCACCTGAATGGTGAAGGTGCCGACCTGGCCGGTGCCGATGTCCCAGTCCTGCTCGTCGTCCAGGATCATCTCCCGGACCGAGTACCCGGCCTCGTCGACCACCAGCTCGTCGACCTGGTCGACGGCCTTGCGGAAGATCGAATTCTCCTGGTAGAGCTGCTTGCCCATCTTCCGGTGCTGCGCACCGAAACCGGCCATCACCCACAGCGCGCCACGGGCGGCCGGGGAATCGGCGGTGTAGACGCTGTTGCCCGGCTTACCCTCGGCGATGGCGCGCAGGCCCGCGATGGCTTCCTCGTGGGTCTTGGCGACGACCACACCGCGGGAGCGGCCGTGGTTGCGCTTGGCCAGCACGCGGGCCACATCCACCAGCGGAGTCGCCTGTCCGGCCTCGGATTCCAGCCAGTCGGCCAGATCCTTGGCGGCGCGCTTGCGCCGCGAGGGCAGGTAGCCCGACACCGGAATGATGAGCGGCATCGGCTCTTCGCGATTGCCCCACTCCGGTTCCGGCGCAGCGACTTCCACGATGGCCTCGGCCTCGGCGACCACGTCGGTGGTCTCGTTGTCGAGATCGGCGGGCTGCGGCGCCGCGGGGGTGGCGGCGGCCGGGACGTACTCCTGCACGACCACGTGCGCGTTGGTGCCACCGAAACCGAAGCCGTTGATGCCGATGGTGGCCTTACCGCTGTAGCGCGGGAACTCGGTCGGCTGATCGGTGATCTTCAGGTGCGCCTGGTCGAACGGAATGAAGGGGCTCGGACCGGCGTAGTTGATGTGCGGCGGAATGACGTTGTGCTGCAACGCCATGATCACCTTGGCGAGACTCGCCGCGCCCGCGGCGGCCTCGAGGTGACCGAAGTTGGTCTTGGCGGAACCCAGCAGCAAGGGCTTGTCCGTCTCACGGCCGCGGCCCAGGACCCGGCCGAGGGCATCCGCCTCGATCGGGTCGCCGATCGGCGTGCCGGTGCCGTGCGCCTCGAGGTAATCGACCTGCGACGGCGCGATTCCGGCATCGCGGTAGGCCCGGCGCAGCACGTCGGCCTGCGCGTCCGGGTTGGGGGCCAGCAGGCCGTTGGAGCGGCCGTCGCTGTTGATCGCGGAGCCCTTGACGACCGCGTAGATGGTGTCGCCGTCGCGCTCAGCGTCGGCCAGGCGCTTGAGGACCACCAGACCGGCGCCCTCGGAACGCACCATGCCGTCGGCGTCCGACGAGAACGCCTTGATGTGACCGTCTTTCGACACACCGCCATTGGCGTCGAAGGCGAGCGTCGCGGCCGGGGACAGCAGCACGTTCACGCCGCCGGCCAGCGCCACATCGGCCTCACCGCCGCGCAGCGCGCGGACCGCCTGATGCACCGCGACCAGCGACGACGAGCACGCGGTGTCGACGGCCACCGACGGGCCGCGGAAGTCGAAGAAGTAGGAGACGCGGTTCGGGATGATGGCCGAAACGGCGCCCATGATCACGTAGCCCTCGGCGGAGAGCGGCGTGCCCGGATCGACGTTTCCGGCCGCCATGCCGGCGATGATCCCGAACTCGTTGCCGGTGGAGCCGATGAAGACGCCGACCTGCTCGCCCTTGAGGGTGTTGGCCGGAATCCTGGCGTGCTCCAGCGCCTCCCAGGTCAGCTCCAGCGCGAGCCGCTGCTGCGGATCCATGCGCTCGACCTCGACCGGCGAGGTGGCGAAGAACTCCGCGTCGAAGCTCTTGATCACCTCCTGATCGAGGTAACCGCCCTTGACGTTCGAGTTGGCGACCTGGTCGGCGACCCGGGGATCGGTCAGGAACTCCGACCAGCGGCCCTCGGGCAGATCGCGGATGGCGTCACCGCGGCCGATCAGGAAGTCCCAGGTGGATTCGGGCGTATCGCCCGCGCTCGGGAAACGAGTGGACAGGCCGACGATGGCGATATCGTGGGCCTCGCCGGGCTGGAACCCCCGGGTGTAGAACGAGTCGTCGGCCGCCTCGGCCGGAAGATCGGGCTCACCGTTGATGATTCGCTCCGCCAGCGAACCGATGGTCGGGTGCTGGTACACGATGGTCGCGTTCAGCACGACCCCGGTCAGCTCCTCGATGTCGCCACCGAGCGCGAGGGCATCGCGCGAGGCCAGACCGAATTCCTCCATGGGCCGGTCCACCGTGATGTTCTCGAGCGGCTGCCCGGTCGCATCGGCGACCCAGCGGCGCAACCACTCCCGCAGATCCTGCACCGACATGTCGGCGACCGCCGGTTGCTTCGCGGCATCCGTGGTCGGCGCGTGCTCGGTCGTCTGGGTGGGGTCCGTGCCCTCGTTCTCAGCCATCAGTTCCTCAAGCTACCTGTCTGCTTACGGTGCGCGGCGGTGTTTTCATGCATGAATGGCGCGAACCGAGCGGCTCGCGCCATCCAACTATGAGACTGTCGTCTCACTCCTCGTCTGGTGCATCGGGGAAAGCCTGCTGCTTGTAACCACCCCGCAGGGTCCCGCCGATGTACTCCGCCTTGCAGGCGCGACGCGCGATCTTGCCGCTGGAGGTGCGCGGAATCGACCCGGCGGGCACGAGGAGGATGTCACGTGCGGTGACACCGTGCCGGGTGGAGATGGCCGCGCGGACCGCGTCCGCGATCGGGCCCGGATCGGCCTTGCCCGCACCCGGGCCGCGCTCGGCCACGATCACCAGCTGTTCGCTGGCATCGTCGGCGTCGTAGCTCAGACCGGAGTGGCTGTCCTGCGCGAAGACCTCGGCGGGCAGCTGGTTGGCCGGCACCGCGAAAGCGGCGATGAAACCGGCGCGCAGCATGGTCGAGGCCTCCTCCGCGGAGTACTCGAGATCCTGCGGGTAGTGGTTGCGGCCGTCCACGATGACCAGGTCCTTGACCCGGCCGGTGATGTACAGCTCGCCGTCCACGTAGACGCCGTAGTCACCGGTGCGCAGCCAGTTGCCGTCCAGCGGAACGTCGCCCGCCTTGCTGCCCTCGGGCAGCCGGTTGGTCAGGCGGTTCCGGAAGGTCTTCTGGGTCTCCTCGGCCCGGCCCCAGTAGCCGATGCCGATGTTGTTGCCGTGCAACCAGATCTCGCCGACCTCGCCCTCGGGGAGCTCACGCGCACCCTCGGGATTGTCAACGGTCTCCGGGTCCACGATGGCGCCCCACTGCGACAGCGCCACGTAACCGCAGGAGACCTGCGCGATGGCGTTCTCGGTGCCCTGCTCGACCTTCACCACGCGACCGGCGTTGAGCTCGGTGCGGTCCACGTAGATGACCTTGGCCTCGTCCTCGTGCCGGGTGGCCGACACGAACAGGGTGGCCTCGGCCATGCCGTAGCACGGCTTGATGGCGGTCTTGGGCAGGCCGTACGGCGCGAACGCCTCGTTGAACTTCTTCATCGAGGTGGTGGTCACCGGCTCGGAGCCGTTGATCAGGCCGAGCACGTTGGACAGGTCCAGCGACTCGCCCGCCTTGGGCAGGCCGCGCACGGCCGCGTGCTCGAACGCGAAGTTCGGTGCGGCGGCGAAGGTTCCGGCGCCGTCGGACACCGCGGCCAGCTCGTTGATCCACCGCGAGGGGCGGCGCACGAAGGAGGCCGGGGACATGATGGTGATGTACTTGCCGCCCACGGCGGGCAGGATCACCGTCAGCAGACCCATGTCGTGATAGAGCGGCAGCCAGGTCACACCGCGCGAGTTCTCGTTCAGATCCAGCGCGTTCACCATCTGCAGCACATTGGTGCCGACACCGCGGTGGGTGATCTCGACACCGGCCGGCACGCGCGTGGAGCCGGAGGTGTACTGCAGGTAGGCGATGTCGTCGACGCGGATGTCGGGGCGGATCCAGGACTCACCGACACTATCCGGGATGGCATCGACCGCGATGATGCGCGGGCGCTGGGCCGCGGGCAGCGCGCGGAAGAACTGCCGCACGCCGGCGGCGGAGGAGCTCGCGGTCAGGATCGCGGCGGGCGTGCAGTCGCCGAGCACGGCGTGCAGCCGGTCGGTGTGGCCCGGCTCGTCCGGATCGAACAGCGGCACCGAGATGGTGCCCGCGTAGATCGCCGCGAAGAAGGAGATGACGTAATCCAGGCCCTGCGGGGCCAGGATGGCGACCCGGTCGCCCCGCTTGGTCACCTGCTGCAGTCGGGCGGCCACCGCGCGCAGCCGGGTGCCGAACTGGCTCCAAGTGAGATCCTGGTACTCACCGTCGCGCTCGCGTGAGTAGTCGATGTAGCGGTAGGCAAGGTCGTTCGCGTCATTGCCCGCAGTGTGCATCTCGACGTAGTCGACGAGGGTACGTCCCTCGGGAATCGTGATGTTCCCCGTTTCGTCGAGGTAATCGTCGAAAGTCTCGTCCATTCCTTCTTCTCCTCCGAGGCACACGCGGCATGGAACGGCTGCTTTGCCGCTGTTACCTGTGAGGCCCGACTGTGTTCGCCCGCGGGAGCTCCATGGGAGAGCCAACCTGCAGAATTTCGTTGCGGTCTGCGCGGTGACCGTCTATTGGCTAGATGTTCTCGAGCCAGGGACATGTTACAGAGGAGCGATCCGGCCATGCTTCGGAGCGGCCGAACATCTCCCAGCTCACACCACTGGACTATCGCTTCACCGGCGCGAATGCCTCCAAATGGGTGGGGAGCGCCCCGGATAGGACACAACAAGGACAGGGATGTGAGTTGCCGCACCCACCGGGTCTCGGCAGTGTCGCAACCCGGAGCACTTTACCGGGTGACCCCCAAACTGGGGGGTTGGTCGGTGGGGGTCCCCATTCACTCACGAATGTGCTGGGTGCGGGGCGTTTTCGATCAAGCCCGAGGCCCAGTTCACCGTCCACTGGGTGGCGGTGGTCCCGTTGTCGTCCACCTGATAGCCGTTGTAGAGGCTGTGCACCGGGTTGCCGGCGGCCCTGACCAGGATGTTCACGCTGCCCAGGATATTGGCGGGGTTCAGCGCCTGGCGGGGTGAGTCACAGATCAAATCGCCTGGGGCGCAGATGGTGAAGGCCCGGTTGGACAGGGTGCCGAAGCCGCCGCGCGGTCCGGTCATGGTGATGCCCGGAACATTCAAGCCCCGCAGCGCCACCTCCGCGCCGACGCCCGCCGGGGACGGGCCGACCGCGGTGGCCTCGCCCGGATCGCCGATATCGCGGCGGCCGTCGGCGATGGTGGTCACGCCCAGCACCAGGTCCTCGGGCACCGGGCCCTTGCCCGCGCCGATCTGCGCGGCGACGTCGCCGGCGATCACCGCGCCCTGGGAGAAGCCCGCCAGCACGAAGGTGGTGAGCGGGCAGTCCGCGTGCGTCTTGGCCAGCTTGTCCGAGGCCCGCTTGGCGCCCTCGGAGCGGCTGTTGTTGTACGACGACTGCCCGTCCGGCGGAATGGCGACCGGATTGGAGAACTGCGCGACGTACGGGACGGTGTAGACCTCGAGCCGTTCGTTGGGGAACTTGGCCCGGATCGGGTTGGAGACGTTCAACATCAGCGACGCCGGGTTCGCGGCCGGGTTGTAGGGGTCGTCGGTGGCATTCGACTCCCAGGTGCCCGGCACGGACAGCATCAGCACGTCCGGGCAGGTGGCCGGCTGCGAACTCGGACGAGGCGGACCCGGTGGCTTGGGACCGGGCAGCCGCAGCCGGCCGGCCAGCAGGTACCACAGCAGCAGCGCCACCACGACCACGATCACGATCGCGGCGATGGCGAGCAGCAGGCACCCGGCGGGCCGGTTCCGGCGTCGTCCGGTTCGGCGTCGTGTCGTCACTTGTTGCAGTAGCTCTTCGAGGCGACGTCGAAGTAGGTCTTACCCGCCTGCTCGACCGACATCTTGGCCGGATCGAAGGCCGGATCGGAGCCGGCGATGGCGGTCACATAGGTGATGATCTGATCCTGCGGGGCGTTCTCGGCCTTGCCCTGGCAGACCAGATTCGCCGCGGTGATGGCGATGTCCGTGGAGCCCGGGGTGATGCCGGCCTTCTTCAGTTCCTCGAGGAAGCCCTTCTCCTTGTCCGTCAGCGCGGGGGAACCGGGCGGCGTGGTGAGGAACTGGCTCGGGATCGGCGCCGGCCGCTCGGTCGAGGTGCTCCCGTCGGGCGCGGCCTGCGGGGCCTGCTGATCGGAAGACGGCGTGGCGGCACCGGAGGCGGCGGCCGTGGTCTTGGTGGTGGTCAGCGTGGGCGTGCTCTTGGCGGTCGAGTCGTTGCTACCGCACGCGGCGAGCAGGCCGACGGCTGCGAGGGCGGCCACCACGCCGAATACCTTTCCACGGGTTCCGTGCATCTATTCGCTTCCTGATTCTGTCCAAGGGCAAAGGTCGCCCCCAGGCTAGCCGCAACCCGGTCGGAGAGCCCGGACCACAACGGACCCACATGCACTTCTTAGGGCCGATTAGGGTCTGTTTGCCGGAAAAGTCTCAGTTGGGACGGACCTCGGGGCCCAGCGCAGGGATCGGCGCGGGCGACGGCGGTTCGGCGGGCGCGGGCTCGGGAGCCGGGGCGGGCACCGCGGCCGGAGCCGGGGCGGTGGCGGGAACCACGGCCGGAGCCGGAGCCGCGGGAGCCGGAGCCACGGGGCCCGGGGCCACCGAAGCCGGAGCGGCTGCCGCCGGGGCCGGAGCACCAGGAGCGGGAACCACCGCGGCGGGGGCCGCGGGAGCCGGGGCCGGCGCGGGGGACGCTGCGGGCGCGCCCGGCAGGGGGGCCGCGGGCTGCGGCTGCACGGCGGGCTGGGGTTGCGGCTGGGCCGGCTCGGGCTTGGGCTGCTCGCTGCCGGGGATGGCGATGGGCCGCCCGTCGTGGGTGGCGGCGACGGCACGGCCGTCGTGGATGGTGATGGTGCCGCCCTGGAAGGTCTGCTGGAGGCCGCCCGGGCTCTGCCCCTCGTCCGAGATCGGGTAGCCGAGCGGACCGTTCTCGAATCCGGTAGCGCCCCAGGCGTCCATGATCTGGCCGGCCCGCACGCCCCAGGCTCCGGAGAGCGGGCTCCAATAGATGTTGCCGCCCTCGAACGCGGAGTAGCGGCCGAAGTCGCGCAGCCCCTGCTCATCGGAGATCGGGAAACCCCAAGGGCTGTTCTCGAATCCGAGCTGGCTGTACTTGCCCAGGATCAGACCCTGCACCAGGTGCGCACCTGTCTTGGCGCTGAAGTACATCGGCCCGTTCTCGAAACCCTGGACCACGCCGTCCTTCTGGGGCGTGCGGACCTCCTGGCCGTTGGGGTATCCGGCGGGGCCGCGCTCGAAGCCCGCCCTGGCCCATTCGTCGAAGATGGCGCCGCGAACCGCCTGCGCCCCGGTCTGCGGGGTCCAGTAGACCGATCCGTTCTGGAAGTGCTGCAGCCGGCCGCGGCCGTCGGGCAGTCCGCCCTCGCCGCCGGTCGGGAAGCCGAGAGCGCCTGCCGCGCCGCCCGATCCGGCGTAGCTGCCGCCGATCGCGCCCGCCACCGGCTGCGCGCCCGTGCCCTGGGAGAACATCACCTTGCCGCCGCGGAAGTCCTGGCTGACACCGCCGGGGACCTGATATTCGGCGGTGAGGCAATCACCGAGCCAGTTGTTGCCCGCCACGACCGGTGCGATCGCGCCGCCGGTCTTGCAGTCCACGGGGGTCTGGTCCACGCCCAGCGCGGCGGCCGTCTGCGCCCAGGCCTGCCGCATCTCGAAGTCCCAGTACGGCCAGGTGTGAGTGCCCGACGCGCGGTAGTTCACCGAGACCGGGATGTTCAGCTTGTTGAGCTTGGCCACGAAGTTCTGGGTGCTCAACCGGGACAGCACCTCGAGGCCGAGTCCGGCGTAGTTGGTGCTGATTCCGGGAATGTCGGACAGCGGGTCGGAGGCGCCGGCGACGCCGTTGCCGCTGGAGACGTACAGCGCCAGACCTTTGAGCTTGTCGGCCAGCTCGTACGGGTCGTGTTCCTTCCAGGCCGGACTCGACGGCGGCCCGAACATCTTGCTGGAGTCGTATCCGCCCGCGTCGTGCATGGCGAAGTTGACCGCCTGCGGCATGCCCAGCGAGGTCAGGGTGAGGAAGCCGGAGTACGAGGAGGCCGAGCGGACCCAGCCGGGGTTGCGGCCGGCCAGCATCATGGCCGCGGTGCCGCCCATCGAAAGTCCCTCGACCGCACGCACATCGGTGGCCCGGAACTGGCTTTCCAGCAGCGGCGGGAGTTCCTTGACCAGGAAGGTCTCCCACTGGTAGTTGCGCCCGTTGTCGGGGGCCAGCCAGTCGGCGTAGAAGCTGGACTGGCCGCCGACCGGCAGCACCACCAGGGCGTTCTTGTCGGCGTAGAAGCCGGCCGCGCCTGCGTCCTTGGTCCAGCCGTTCTCGTCGTCGGTGGCGCGCAGGCCGTCGAGCATGTAGACCACCGGGAACTTGGCGTCCGGCTTGGTGTTCCAGTCGCGGGGCAGCAGCAACTGGATCTCGACCGGTGCGCCGCTGGCCGGGGAGTTCACCCACATCGACACCCGGCGGTCGTTGAGCCAGGTCAGCTTCTGGACGGTCGCCGCGGGTGCGACCGGCCCCTCGGGCGCGGCGGTCGCCGGTCCGGGCATCGCTGAGATGCCTACGACCAGCGGGAAAACCGCCGCCAGGGCGCATGCCATCCGGCGCACGCGCCCTCGTCTGATCCCACGGACAACTCCAGCCACACTAGTGTTGTACCTCCGGAACCGGGCGAGTCCCGGTAGGACACACGGAAACCGGCCAATCCACAGCAAACGACCAGTCTTAGCCCGTTTTGCGGCGTGTCGCGTTGCGACACCCCGCTAATTCGCTCCCAGCGCCGCCAGAATGTCGGGCCGGGCATCGGCCAGCTGGTCCTGCCAGTAACCCCACGAATGGGTGCCCTCGACCGGCAGGCTGTAGTGCGCGTCGATGCCCAGCTGATCCATCCGGCCGATGAACGACATGGTGTTCATCATCGACAAGGCCTCCAGCGCAACAGCATTGACGGTATTGAACATGCCGGTCGCGCCGTCCGGGTGATCGTGCGGACCGGGCACGCCCCATGACGCCGAGATGTACATGGGCAGGTTCCGCAGCTGCGGGGCGAACACGAACGGGTCCATGCGCAGCCACTGCGGACTCCACGGCAAGGCCATCGAATCCACGTTGAACCGGCCCGCGTCGAGCATCGCGACCCGGATGGCCTCGCGCATGCCGGGCGCGGAGATGTTCAGATACCCGGAGAACGACGAGGCGTGCTTGAACTGGTCGCGGTGATAGGCGGCCAGCGCCAGCGCGGCCGAGCCGCCCATGGACAGTCCGGCCACCGCGTTGTTGGTGCGGGAGACGCCGTAGCCCTCGAGGAACGCGGGCAGCTCCTCGGTCAGGAAGGTCTCCCACTTGTAGGTGGACTTCTGGCCGTTGCTGCTGGAGGGCGCACTCCAGTCGGTGTAGAAGCTGGACTGGCCGCCGACCGGCATCACCAGGGTGACGTTGTCCTCGGCGAACTGCCGCAGGGCATTGGTCTCGAAGGTCCAGGCGTTGAAGTCGTTTCGGGCGCGCAGGCCGTCGAGCAGATACAGCGCGGCGTTGCCGCCGTGCCTGGCCCACTGCACCTGCACCTTGATCGGCCCCATGCTCGACGGCACCATCAGCTCCTCGAAGCCGCCCTCGGGGGTGCGGTGCAACGGGTGCGTGGGCATGGCGAGCGCGGGTCCGGCCAGTGCCGGGAGGGCCAGCACGGCGGCGGCCACCACGAGGGTGCGCCGCCAGAACCGTTTGGCGCGAGCGCGCTTGGTGATCGGAACCGAACCGTGTCGTGGGCATGACGAAGCGCCCTGTACTGCCATAGAGATCGATCTCCTGAACCGCAGGGGGAAGCACACCGATTGTGACGGGAGTCACGAACAACGGTGCACTCTACCGCTACCGCCGGAGGGCTCCGATCACGGCTCCACCCCGAGCGCCGCCGCGGCCTGCGGCCAGGACTGACGCATCTCGAAATCCCAGTACGGCCAGGAATGCGTGCCGGCCGGCCGGTAGTTCACCGATACAGGAATGCTGAGCTTGTTCAATTTGGTCGCGAATTGCTGGGATGAGAAGCGCGCCAGGATCTCCAGCGCCGCACCCGACCAGTCGGTACTTACTCCGGGGATCGAAGACGACGCGTCCCGGGCGCCGCCGAAACCGCTGCCGCTGGAAATGTAGAGACTGACGCCCTTGAGCCGTTCCGCCAACTCGTACGGGTCGTGGGCGGCCCACTCCGCGTCGCCGGGCGGGCCCCACATGTGATCGGTGTCGTCCTCGCCCGCCTGTCGCATGGCGAGCTGAATCGCTTGCGGCATACCGAGAGTGGTGGTCGCGAGCAGTCCGGAGAACGAGGCCGCGTAGCGGGCGAAGCCCTTGGTGCGGGCGGCCAGCATCATGGCGGCGGCGCCGCCCATCGACAATCCCGCGACGCCGCGGGCGTCGGTGGTGCGCCAGTCGTGTTGCAGCAGCGGCGGTAATTCCTTGGTGAGGAACGTTTCCCACCGACTGGTCTTTCCGCCCGCAGGTTGCTTCCAGTCGGTGTAGTAGCTCGCCACGCCGCCGACCGGCAGCGCCACCACCACGTTCTTGTCGGCGTAAAATGCTTCCGCCCCAGCATTTTTGGTCCAGCCGCTCTCCTGATCGGTGGCGCGCGTGCCGTCCAGCAGGAGCAGCAGCGGGAACTTCGCCGCGGGCCGACTGTCCCAGTCGCGCGGCAGCAACAGCTGCACCTGGACCTGCGCTCCCATGGATGGCGAATCCACCGACAGCGCAACGCGTCTCGCGCTCAGCCACGCCACCTGACGAACTGTCGCCGCTGCCGCCGGCGGCGGTTCCGCGCCCGACGAACCGCTGGTGAGAACTATCGCGACGGCCGCCAGGATGGCGACCGTCCCCCTGATCCGGCCTGTGAGCCGTCGCCGCGATACCACCTGTGCCACATTAGCTTTTGCGGCACCTTCCTACAGGGCGCGCGTGGATTGCACTGTGCCCCTTGACAACCCGGACGGGCCCGGGAAACACGAATGCCGGCCACCCCATCGGGTGACCGGCATTCGGGCTATCGAAGAATCAGATGGCGTGCAGCGCCGTCAGGATCCCGATGCGCGACTTCCACAGCTCCGCTTCCCAGTACTTCCAGGAGTGGGTACCGGTGGCGGGGAAGTCCCACTCCGCCTGAATACCCAGCTGCGCCAGGCGAGCCTGGAAGGAGCGGGTGTTCACCAGGCAGACCGCCTCGATGCCCATGCCGACACCGGTGTCGAAGACCGCGCCGACATTGCTCGGCCGGTCGAACTCACCGGGCAGCGCGCCACCGGCCGAGATGTGCATCGGCAGGCCGCGCAGCTGCGGGGCGAACACGAACGGGTCCATGCGCAGCCACTGCGGGCTCCACGGCGGCGCCATCGAGTCGATGTTGTAAGCGCCCCAGCGCAATACGGCCACACGGAGGGCCTCACGCATACCGGGAGCGGAGACGTTCAGGGCGCCGGAGTACGAGCCGGCGTACTTGAACTGGTCACGGTGGAAAGCGGCCAGCGCGAGCGCGGCGCCACCACTCATCGACAGACCGACCACCGCGTTGTTGGTGCGGGAGACGCCGTAGCCCTCGAGGAAGGCCGGCAGCTCCTTGGTCAGGAAGGTCTCCCACTTGTAGGTGAACTTCTGACCGTTGGTGTTACTGGGCGCGAGCCAGTCGGTGTAGAAGCTCGACTGTCCGCCGACCGGCATGACCAGGGTGATGTCGTCGTTCGCGAACTGCTGCATGGCATTGGTCTCGAAGCTCCACGCATTGCGGTCGTCGCGCGCGGCCATGCCGTCGAGCATGTAGAGCGCGCCGTTGCCGCCGTTGCGGGCCCACTGGACCTGGACCTTGATCGGGCCCATGCTCGACGGGACCATCAGGTCCTCGGTGGCACCCGGGTTCATGCGGTGGGTGATGCCGTGGGCGGGCAGGGCCTGCGCTTGCGCGCCGCCCACTACGACGGGCAGTGCGAGAGCGGCGACCGATGCGACCAGCGTCCGCCTCATCCATGTACCCGCACCGCGTGTCGGTCGCGCCGCAGTACTCCCCCCACTCCTGCCGAACCTCATGAATCCTGCTTTCTATTACTCCGGCTACTTCGCTGCTGACGGCCAACCCGCCCCATGAGCGCAGCCGAGTACGGCCGCAACATCACCGGACAGCGAGATCCCCGACAACCTCATCAGATTGGTTCCGCTGGACAATATGTCACGGAGCCCACTCTCGGCAACAGGACCGAATGATCTTTCAGCACAATGAGAAACATGTCGCATGCGTGTGTCGCGCTACTGGCGCGAACTGCAACTGACGCGTACACGAACTCGCATTTCGCCTATGCGCAAACATCGATTCAGGACCAGTGACCTGTGTCACTCGCCATCTATTCGGCATTCCTATTACGACTGTTCAGCCGGGCACGGGCAGCGCCGAATCGCGGTGGCCGGCAATGTCTCCGTACCCGGCGGTCCGTAGAAACAAATCAGCGACATGAGACGAGGTCTCATGTCGCTGATCGAACATCCGGTTCGAGCTCGGAACGAACCGTGGTGCGGTAGTGCGGCTTTCGGGTGGTCAGCCGATATTCGCGGAGAGATCCGGGATCATCCGGTACGCGTTGTCCTGCCAGTTGGTCCAGGCGTGCAAACCGGCCGGCGGGAAGTCGTAGACCACATTGCCCGCGCCGAGCGACATCATGCGGACCTGGAATGCGCGGGTATTGGCCAGCGCCAGCGCCTCCAGCGGCGTACCGCGGATAATGCGGTCGGCGGCCGCGCCGAGCGGGATGGCGAGGTCCTGCTGCATCGGCGCACCGCTGCCGGCCGCGACCCAGACCCGGGTGTTGTTGGCGATCAGGGTGGGCGCGAAGACGAACGGGTCCATGCGCAGCCACTGCGGGCCCCACGGCGGCGCCATGCAGTCCACGTTGTAGCCGCCGGCGTCCATCATGGCCGCGCGAATGCCCTCGCGCATACCCGGCGCGGAAATGTTCAGGTAGCCGGAGAACGACCCGGCGAAGCTGAATTGGTCGGGATGGTAGGCCGACAGGGTGAGCGCGGCACTGCCGCCCATCGACAATCCGAACACGCCATTGCGATTCGGATTGAAGCCCAGTCGATCCCGCAATGCCCAGCGGAGCTGATTGGTGAGCAGGGATTCCCAGGTGTACCGGTAGCTCTTGCCCTCACCGCCGCCGAGCGCTTCGCTGATGCCGGATCCGGAATTCTTCGCGGACGAGCCGGTGCCGGGCGCGACGCCGAAGAACGAACTCGGCGAATCCCAGTCCGCGTAGAAGCTGGACTGGCCGCCGACCGGCATCACCACATTGATGTTCCAGCCCTGCAGGACCTCGGCGACATTGGTGTTGATTTCCCAGCCGTTCAGATCACCCTGGGCGCGCTCACCGTCGAGAACGTAGACGACGCGGTTCGTGTTGCCGTCGTTCGCTCGGAAGACACGGGACTTGATCGGCCCCATTTCCGGTGAATCGACCCAGAAGTCGAATCCGGAGGGATTGAAACCGGCCGATACGGGCGGAGCGACCACCGCTCCCGCGCCTAGTGGCAGCAGCATCGCCGTCGCGATCCCCAGCACAGTTCGTTTGAAGCCACGCACCCGCATCGACCCAGCCTCTCATCGGAGCACAGACGATCCAGCAGAACGATCTTCTCTTCGGAACCGCTCAAGTATCGGACGTCCGCTCCGGCGTGTCGGGCGTGTCGACGCACAAGTCCCCCGGGCGAGTCCAGATCTTGACCTTCGCCCGGGGGACATGTCGCGTTCATCTTCAGCGCTGCGACGCGCTGCGGCCGTCAGCCGATGTTGTTGGAGAGATCCGGGATCATGCGGTAGACCTCGGCCTCCCAGTTACGCCAGTTGTGCACACCGGTGCCGGGGAAGTCGTAGGTGACGTTCTGCGCGCCCAGGGTGGACATCCGGACCTGGAAGGCCCGGGTGTTGGCCAGCGCGAGCGCCTCCAGCGGCATGCCCTGGATCACCGACATGACGCCGGAGACGTCGCCGGCGGCCGGGATGGCGCTGGCGGCGGAGATCCACAGGCGGGTGTTGTTGGCGATCAGGCGCGGCGCGAACACGAACGGGTCCATGCGCAGCCACTGCTGACCCCACGGCGGGGCCATCGAGTCCACGTTGTAGCCGCCGGCGTCGATCATGGCGACGCGGATGGCCTCACGCATGCCCGGCGCGGAGACGTTCAGGTAGCCGGAGAACGAACCGGCGTAGCTGAACTGGTCCGGGTGGTATGCGGCCAGGGTCAGCGCGCCCGAACCACCCATGGACAGGCCGAACACGCCGTTGCGGTTGGGGTTGAAGCCCAGCCGGTCGCGCAGCGCGTTGCGCAGGTCCTGGGTGATGAAGGTTTCCCAGGTGTAGCGGTAGCTCTTGCCCGGGCCGCCGGCGAACAGGCCGAAGGCGCCCGAACCCGAGGCCGAGCCGGAGGCGGAACCCGACGAGGAACCACCGGCCGAGCCGCTGCTGCCGCCGCCGATGCCGAGGATGGAGCTGGGCTCGGCCCAGTCGGCGTAGAAGCTGGACTCGCCGCCGACCGGCATCACGACGTTGATGTTCGCGGCGGTCAGCGCGCGGACGACCTCGGTGTCGTTCTCCCAGCCGTTGAGGATCTGGGTGGCGCGCATGCCGTCCAGGGCGTAGACGACGCGCGAGGTGTTGCCGTCAGCCGCGCGGAAGACGCGGGTCTTGACCGGTCCCATGCTGGCCGAGTCGACCCAGAAGTCGAACCCGTCGGGATTGAAGGCCGCGTGCGCGACACCGCCGACCCCGGCCACCGAGGCGCCCAGGGGAACCATGAGGGCCGCGGCGAGCCCGAGTGCCGATCTCTTCAACCATCCGCCGCCCGATCCCGGACGTCTAACCCACTCGCCTCGCATGTACTTGTCCGGCCTTTCGTGTCCTGTTCATTCCGTGCAACCCGCCGGTCCGTCATCGCCCGGCGGAAGGTCTCGGGGAGCCTATCGTGCATTAGCTAACGGTTCGTTATCGGTTCGTGACAGAAGTGACGGGCGCCACTATTTGCCGGAAACGTGCCCTGAACTGCGCATTGATACAGGGCTCGAGACAAAGTCCGGCAGGTCAGCCGATATGCGACGAGAGATCAGGCAACTGCTTCATGAGTTCCGGCTCCCAGGTGTGCCAATTGTGAATGCCGATCGGCGCGAAATCGAAGACGGCGTTTCCGATGCCGAGCACCGCCGCGCGGGCCTGGAACATCCGGGTGCTCGCCAGCGCGACCGCCTCGATGCCCATGCCTTCCTCGGTCGCGACCGCGGCGATGTCACCGCCGCCGGGAATGGCGCTGGCCGCCGAGATCCACAGCCGGGTGTTGTTGGCCTTCAAGCGCGTTGCGAAGACGTGCGGGTCGAGGTGCTGCCATTTGGCTTCGGTCGAGGCCATCGCGTCCACGTTGTAGCCGCCGCATTCCAGCATGGCGGCGCGGATCGCGGGCTTCATCCCGGGCGTGCTCATATCGGGCACACCCGAATTCGAACTGGCGTAGCTGAACTGGTCCGGGTGGAAAGCGGCCAGCATGAGCGCGGCGCTGCCGCTCATGGAGACGCCGATGACGCCGTTGCGACTCGGGCTGAAGTTCAGCCGATCGCGCAGCGCGTTGCGCAGGTCGGTTGTGATGAAGGTTTCCCACTTGTAGGTGTAGGACTTGCCCGGACCACCCGAGAACGCCTGGGTGGCACCGGAACCGGTCACGTCGCCCGGCGCGGTGCCGGCCTTCATGCCGAGGAAGGTGCTGGGCTGGTTCCAGTCGGCGTAGAAGCTGGACGCGCCGCCGACCGGCATCACGACATTGATATTGGCGTCCATCAGCGCCTGGCGACGTTGGTCTCGATCTCCCAGCCGTTGAGGTCCTCGCGGGCGCGCATACCGTCGAGCAGGTAGACCACACGGTTGGTGTTGCCGTCGGCCGCGCGGAAGACGCGCGACTTGATCGGGCCCATCGCGGAATCCACGTAGAAGTCGAAACCGGCCGGGTTGAGCGCCGCCTGGGCGGTGCCGCCGGAGCCCGCCACCGACACCCCGAACGGCAGCAGGACCACCATCGCCAGGCCGAATGTCGCCCTCGTCAACCACGCCCGCGGCCTCGGTCGAGCTCCTCGTATCCAACCCGCAGTGGCAGCGCTAGGCATCGTTTAGTTCCGGCCTTCCATAACTCATGACATCCGCTGTGACACATAGGAAGATCACCGGCAGCGGCCTGTCCAGTAGCGTATCGCGGAACCACCTGCCAGGCGTTACCTAATCGAGACAGAATTTCAAACTTTTACCCCTGTTCGTGACAAAACGCCCAAATTGATTGGCGTGCAGCGCAAAAAGCCCCGCATCCGATCCGGATACGGGGCTTTTGTGGCTGTCCGATTACTTCGGCTGCTGGGTCGGGTCGACCAATCCGCAGCGCTGGATCTCGTACTTCGGCACCCGGTCGATCCGATACTTCGCGAAATCGAGCGACTGCATAACGTTGTGCCGCCAGCGGTCGAAGGTCAGCGGGCTGCGCACCGAGGCCAGCATCGCCTCGGTCTCCGGGCAGGACAGCGCCGTTCGCGCCTGCGTGGTCCACTTCTCGTCCAGGAACGACGGCATCCACGGGTGCTTGTCCACCATGCCGGTGTCCACGACCACCCAGTCGGAGTAGAGGTTCTTGTCGTGACCGATGCGGCCGTCGGTCAGCCGATCGGTGTGCGAGGCAAGCGGATAGGCCAGGCCCATCTGATCGATGACCCGCACGTCCAGTGGGACGTTCATGCTGGTCATGCCGAGATTCAGGAAGAATACGACGTGTTCGCCATTGCCCTCGGGCACCGGCGCGGGCACCAGGTACCAGTTCGTGAACGAGGGCGAACTCAACAGCAACGCGCCGTCCGGCGAGTTCGAGATGTCGCGGACCATGGCCCGGATGCGCGGGTAGTCCAGGTAGTCCTCGGCGCGGATCGGGTGATCGTGACCGGTATTGAGCACGTAGTAGATGCGCTCGTCGACGATGCCGTTGGCGCGAATCTTGGTGCCGGTGGTGATCGCGGTGGTGTCGGCCGCGAAGAGCGCCCAGCCCGCGACGCCGGCGAAGGCGGCCAGCACGACCACCGAAGCCAACTCCATCCGGCGGGTTCCGGCCGCGCCCGCTGCGAGCTTGCGCGGCAGCCGGACCGGCAGCACCGCCACCGGCAGGATCAGGCAGAACACCTGCGGCAGCAGCATGCGGCCGTGCATGAAGTCGCCGCCGACGCGAATCTCGTAGACGGTCAGCACGAAACCGCTGCCCAGCATGAGGGCGACCACCGCGGCGGGGGTGCGCAGCCGGTGGCTGAAACTGTCAATTCGCCCGCGCCATCCGGGTTTCCGGGTTTCGCCCGCGTTCGAGTGCGAGCCGCCGGACAGCTCGGACCGGCGCTGGCGCGCGAGCACCACACCGGCCACCAGCAGGATCAGCAGCGGCAGCCACAGCCAGTACGGCCCGACCAGATCCCACAGATAGGTCAGGCCCTGGTTCCACTTGGCGCCGCCGGCGTCCTTGGCCACCGCGGTATTCGGGTAGGGCAGACCGTAGTAGCCCATCCGCCAGATCTGGTACGCGATCGGCAGCAGCCCCGCGACCGCCACGATCAGCGCCCGGAACTGCCACGCCCGCAATCGGGTCGCGGGCGTCGGGGCGCAGAACAGCATGAGCAGCGCGAGCGCGCCGACCAGCGTCATCTCCGGCCGGATCAGCGGTGCCAGGCCGGCGAAGAAGACCAGCGCGAGGAAGCCCGCGGGGCGCACCTTCTCGGCCTGGCTCCAGCGCACCATCCCCCACCAGAGCACCGCCAGCCAGAAGATGACCAGGCAGGACTCGAGTCCGGAGGTGGCATAGTCGCGGGCCGGGGGCAAGGCGATGTAGACCAGCACGCCCGCCGGCAGCAGCAGCGCGGAACCCGTTCCGCCCCACAGCCGGGCGGTGCCGAGCATCGCGACCACGATGGCCAGCACCGACAGGGTGAGCGCGATGCCGAGCACCACGTATTCCAGCCGGATCTCGGTGAGCCAGCTGAAGAAGTAGACGATGTAGGTCCAGGCCGTGCTGGTGTTGGCCTCGACGCGTTCGTCGACGTTGAAGACCGGACCGTTGCCCGCCAGCAGGTTTCGCACCGTGCGCAGGACGATCAGGCCGTCGTCGGCGATCCAGCGCCGCTGCCACGCACCGGCCGCGAACAGTGTCGCGGTCAGTGCGATCCCACCGATGAACGTGGCTCGGGATAGTCGCGAGTAACCGCGCGCGGAGTCATCCGCACGCCGACGGGCGCGACCGACCGGCAATTGTGCCGTCGGTGCGCCCGTCTCTCGCTCTTCTCCCTCTACCACGTCAGGTGAGATAGACAGCGACACCCAGGGCTCCGATCAAGGCGACTGCGAGGAACTGGAGGACACGGTCCCCCAGGGCGATCTCTTCCGGCTCACCCGCTTCGCCACCGTCGACATCCACCGCGTAACGCATGATGGCGATGACGAACGGAATCATGGAAATGGCGAACCAGATGGTGTCCTTGGCGCGATCCTGCTCGAACGCCCACAGACCGTAGAACACGACGACCGCGGTGGCCGACAGGGTCCAGACGAAACGCAGGTAGGTCGGCGTGTAGTACTCCAGCGACTTGCGGATCTTGGCGCCCGTGTCGAGCGCGTACTTCAGTTCTGCGTAGCGCTTTCCGGCCGCCATGAACAGCGAGCCGAACGCCATGATCAGCAGGAACCACTGGGACAGACGGATATCCGAGGAGACGCCGCCGGCGACCGCGCGCAGCAGGAAGCCCGACGACACGATGCAGATGTCCAGCACCGCCTGGTGCTTGAGGCCGAAGCAGTACGCCAGCTGAATGGCGATGTACACCGCCATCACCACGGCCAGATGCCAATTCGCGGCGAATGACAGCAGGATCGAGCCGATCAGCAGCACCGCCGACAGCGCGTAGGCCAGGTTCACCGGCACCACGCCGGCCGCGATGGGCCGGAAACGCTTGGTCGGGTGTGCCCGGTCGGCCTCCACGTCGAGCGCGTCGTTGACCAGGTAGATGCCCGACGCTGCCATGCAGAACACGACGAACGCGAGGGCCACGTGCCCGAGCACCGTCACATCGCTGATCACCAGATCGCCCGCGGCGGTCTTGCCTGCGGCCAGCGGCGCGGCGAGCACCAGCACGTTCTTGATCCACTGCCGCGGGCGCATGGCCTTGATCAAGCCGCCGCCCAACGTCTTCGGGGGTCCCTTGATGACCGCCTCGGCCAGGTCGGTGCTGGTGGGCTCTTCGCTCATGTCAACGATGGCTTCTTCCTGGGCGGTCACTTCGCGAGTCTCTTTTCGGCGGCGAGCACGACGGCGGCGGATGCTGCGCCCAGTGCGGAACCCGCGAGCACGTCGGAGGGGTAATGCACACCGAGGACCACCCGCGAGAGCAGCATCGGCGGGACGAGCACCGCAGGCAAGGGTAGCCCGGTCAACCGGCCGAGCAACACAGCCGCCGCCGTGGTCGAGGTCGCGTGCGAGGACGGGAAGCTGAGCTTCGACGGCGTCGACACGTTGACCTGCACGGACGGGTGGTTCGGGCGGGGGCGGCGGACCACGCGCTTGATGACGACCGAGGCGGCGTGTGCGCCGAACGCGCCGACCGCGACGCCCGCCCACTGACGGCGGCGCGGCTTGTCGACCAGCGCGCCGACCGTGGCGATGCCGATCCAGCCCAGCGAGTGCTCACCGAAGTGGGACATACCGCGGGCGGCCTTCACGACCGCCGGGTTCTGGCCGATGGTGCCCTGCACCAGGTTCAGAATCTTCACCTCGGGCGGGGCGGCGGCCGGAGTCGCCGCCGCGTCCGGGACCACGTGCAGTCCGCGGTCCACGCCGGAAGCTGGCTGTGCAGCCGTCATTCGGTGTCACTCCTCGTCTGGGTGGCGTCGGGAGCGGCGTCGATGCCGAAGACGTTCTCCCACGCGGCCTTGCTGGTGAGCTGCGCGTGCGCGCGACGATACTGCTCGCGCACCTCCGGGAAGCGTTCGGCCAGCTCCTTGCGCAGGCGCATGGCTTCGGTGAACAGCTCCTTGGCCTTGCGCGGATCCCGCTTACGGTAGACGACGCCGCGGCCGTCGGCGGTGGTGACGGTGACGCCGTCCACCTGCGAGAGCAGGAACCAGCGCGCGTCCAGCGTCGGCACGTTCAGCTGCGGGGTGTCGTGGTGGGCCGGGTTGGCCTTGCGGAAGTTGTGCAGCACGCCCTTGCCCAGTCGCACCGCCTTGGCGAGCGGGTTGCCCGGTTCGCCGACCGCGCCGACCTCGGCCCGCGAGGCCAGGGGCAGTTCGGTGGAGGACGGCACCACGACGGCGTCCGGGTACTCCTTGCGCATGGCGTGCACCTTGCCGAGCGCGGTCGGCAGCAGCTCGAAGAGCTTGTCCGGGCCCGCCAGGTAGTCGCGGATCGCCTCGTTCTGGATGGCGACCGTCGAATACTCCAGGCACAGCAGGTGTTTCAGCGTGGCCTTGACGGTGTTGACCACCATCGGACGGCCGTCGTTGGGCAGGTGCAGCGAGGCCACCACCAGGCGGTTGCGCAGGTGGAAGTAGGCCTGCCAGTCGATGGCGTCGTCCTTGTCGGACCAGGCCATGTGCCACACCGCCGCACCCGGCAGGGTGACCGTCGGGTAGCCGTGTTCCCTTGCGCGCAAACCGTATTCGGCGTCGTCCCACTTGAGGAACAGCGGCAGCGGCTGCCCGATCTCCTCGGCCACCCGGCGCGGGATGACGCAGGTCCACCAGCCGTTGAAGTCGACGTCGATGCGCCGGTGCAGCAGCTTGGAGTTGTCGCGGTCGCGCAGCGGGTTCTTGGCGAAGTCGTGGTCGTATTCGACGTTGGGGGCCGCGGTCCACATGAAGATGGAGCGGTCCACCACCTCGCCCATCACGTGCAGGTGCGAGCGCTCCTGCAGGTTGAGCATCTGGCCGCCGGTCAGGATGGGCGACTTGGCGAAACGCGAGAAGGCCAGCGCGCGCAGGATGCAGTCCGGCTCGATCTCGATGTCGTCGTCCATGTAGACGATGTACTCGGCGGTGGTGGTCTTGAGCGCCTCGTACATGACCCGGCTGTAGCCGCCGGAGCCGCCGAGGTTGGGCTGGTCGTGAATGGCCAGCCGACCACCGAGGCGGGCTGCGGCCTCGGCGAAGCCGGGCTCGTCGATCACCTTGCGGGTGCCCTGGTCGGGGATGATGACGGCCTCGATCTTCTCCAGCACCAGTGGATCGGAGCCGAGGGCCGTCAGCGTCTTCACCGCGTCGGTGGGGCGGTTGAAGGTCGGCATGCCGACCGCGATGCTGCCCTCACCGGGCGCCTCGATGGGCGCGTACCAACCGCCGCTGCGCATTTCGACGTGGCTGTCGGTGGTGATGTCGAACCAGATCCAGCCGCCGTCCTCGAACGGGCCCAGGTCCACCTCGAACTCGACGAAGTCGGCGGCGGCCGCACCCTCGCCCGGGGTGCTGAACTCGTTGCCCTGCACGTGGATTCGGGAGCCGTCGGCCTTGGAGCGGTAGACGTCGACGCGGCCGTGGCCGGACAGTTCCAGCCGCAGCACCACCGTCTTCAGCACGCTCCAGCGCCGCCAGTAGCTGGCCGGGACCGCGTTGAAGTAGGTGCAGAACGAGACCTCCGACTCGGCGCCGATGGCCAGCGCGGTGCGCGTGATGGCGTGCGCGCGACGGGAATTGGTCTCGGATTCCTCGAGGTACAGCTTGCGGACGTCGAGCGGCTCACCCGGCCGGGGCAGGATGATGCGCTGGAGCAGGGATACGGCGCGAGTCTCGATGCTCATGTCTTCCCGCGTGAGTTGGGCGGTCATCAGGCCTCATCCACCAGCGGCGCACCGGACTCCAGGTGCGGGCGCAGCACGTTGTCGAACATGCTGAGCGCGGCGCCGATGGCCATGTGCATGTCCAGGTACTGGTAGGTGCCCAGGCGGCCACCGAACAGCACCTTGGCCGAAGCGGTTTCGGCCTTGGCGCGCTCGCGGTAGGCGAGCACCTTGGCGCGGTCTTCGGGGGTGTTGATGGGGTAGTACGGCTCGTCGCCGGTCTGGGCGAAGCGCGAGAACTCGCGCATGATGACCGTCTTGTCGGCCGGGTAGTTGTCGCGCTCGGGGTGGAAGTGGCGCGGCTCGATGATGCGGGTGAAGGGGACGTCCGCATCGTTGTAGTTCATTACCGGGATGCCCTGGAAGTCACCGGTTTCCAGCACCTCGGTCTCGAAATCGATGGTGCGCCAGCCGAGTTCACCCTCGCTGTAGTCGAAGTAGTGGTCCAGCGGGCCGGTGTAGACGACCGGGGCGTCCGGGCTCTGGGCGCGGACCTCGTCGCGCACGTCGAACCAGTCGGTGTCCAGGCGCACCTCGATGTTCGGGTTCTCGGCCATCTTGGTCAGCCACGCGGTGTAGCCGTCCTTGGGCAGACCCTCGTAGGTGTCGTTGAAGTAGCGGCTGTCGAAGGTGTAGCGGACCGGCAGCCGGGTGATGATGTTCGCCGGCAGTTCCTTGGGGTCGGTCTGCCACTGCTTGGCGGTGTAGTCGCGGATGAACGCCTCGTAGAGCGGGCGGCCGATCAGCGAGATGCCCTTCTCCTCGAGATTGGTCACATCGTCGCTGGCGACCTCCGCCGACTGCTCGGCGATCAGCGCACGCGCCTCGTCCGGGGTGTAGTAGCGGCCGAAGAACTGGGAGATCATGCCCAGCCCCATGGGCAGCGGGTAGGCCTGGCCCTTGTGCAGGCCGAAGACGCGGTGCTGGTAGTTGGTGAACTCGGTGAACTGGTTCACGTAGTCCCACACCCGCTTGTTGGAGGTGTGGAAGAGGTGGGCACCGTACTTGTGGATCTCGATGCCGGTTTCGGGGTCCGCCTCCGAGTAGGCGTTACCGCCCAGGTGATAGCGGCGTTCCACCACCAGGACTCGCTTGCCGAGCAGGTTGGCGGTGCGTTCCGCGATAGTCAGCCCGAAGAAGCCGGAGCCGACAACGATCAGATCGAAGGGGGATGCGACGGTCACGGTCGCCCAGACTACCGGCATGGTCGCGAGCCGCGCTTGGGCTCCGGCGGGGCGAGGCGACGCGGTGGGCGCGGCGGTGATGCCACAGCTTTGCCGGACCCGTGACCAGCGCCCGTGAACCCGGTCGGCTGAGTGGCGTGGGTCATTCCCGCAAACGGGACTGGTCGCGAGGTTTTCGCTCAGCGTTCACGAAACCAGTGACGGTTGCGCCATCAGAGCCGTATTACATATCGACTCGATTTGTAACACCGACCAGTATGTTGCGGCGTGATTGCGCAACCCCTCGAAAGACCATCTACATGCGCCTCGCTCGATTCGCCCCGCTCGTCGGGGCCCTGTCCATCACCGCCATGCTCGGCACCGCCGCCCTCGTCCCGGGTGCGGCGCCCGCACGCGCCGACGAGGGCGACGCGCTGGCGGCAACCCAGATCGCCGACGCCGGCGAGGTCTGCGGCAAGCCTGCGGCAACCTTCGACGATGTCATCACCGCGGCCGCCACGGCCATCCGCACGGTGGTTCCGGCCGAGCAGCAGACCGCCTACGACAGCTCGGTCGAGGACTTCCGGCTGAACGTCGCCTCCATCCATGTGCACCGCAACGGCCTGCCGCTGGGACCGGACGAGGTCAATGACCGCACCCAATTCCTCGACGACCCGATCGTCACGTACATCGTCGACAACCTGGACGCCGTCAAGACCGGCCGGCTGCACCAGACCATCGCGCTGTCGGAGCTGAAGGTGCGCGACGTGGTCGAGGTGTTCATCCTCGCCACCCGGATCGTGAAGATCCCCGCGCAGTTCGCGGCCAGCCTGGTGCCGACCGTCGGCTTCGTGCTCAAGCCGGTGGTGGGCGCGCTGTTCAACGGCGTGAAGTCGCTGGCGCGGTCGGTGCAGTCGCAGCTGTCGGTGGGCTGTGGCGCCACCGGCGGCTACCGGAAGCTGCAGCTCGAGCTGCCCGACGAGCGCGTCGACGTGCCGCAGCCGCTCATCGATCTGGCGAACCAGCTCACCAAGGCCGACGGCAGCTGCACCCCCCTGGCCGAGCTGAGGACCGCCGATCTGGTCGAACGCACCCGCAAGTTCCTCACCACCGCCGCCGGGCTGTCCGTGGATCCGGCCGCGGTGAACGCCAATGCCGATGCGCTGCAAGGCTTCCTGCGTGACAACCGGGTCGCCGACGTGATGATGCTGCGCCGCACCGAGCAGCTCGGCCCGATCGTGGACTCGCTGGATTACGGGCCGCTGACCTTCCTGGCCAATCTGGGCTTCGACATCTACGAGGGCCGCGCGCTCGACACCGTGCCGCTCGCGGATGTGAAGGTGGAGAACGTCTTCTCGCTCATCACCTTCGCGCTGGACACCACCAGCCTGCTGCTCACCGTCGGCAATACGATCGCCGGATTCACCGGCGTGGCCTCGACCGTGCTGACCCCGCTGGGTATGGCGGAGACCATCGCCTTCGCGCCCGCCACCTATGGCGCGCCCGATCCTGCGCGGTGTCATGCAGTCGGTGTGCGCGGCCTGATCCGCCGCTGACGACGGCACGGCCGCCCGGTCCGAAGACCGGGCGGCCGTGTGTGTTTCGGCTCAGTAGTACGGGTAGTACGGCTGCACGACCGCGGGTGTCTGCTTCCCGGCCTCGATCCAGCGGCCCGTGGGCGGGACCGCCGCCAGCACCAGGATCGCGATGGAGAAAATCAGGCTGATGAAGGCCGCGCCCGGGCCGTTCGCCAGCCCGATCAGCCCGAGCACCACGGCGATCGAGGACAGAACGATCAGCATCACCCGGCCCGCCTGCTTGCGCATGAACAGCAGGATGCCGCCCACCGCCCACAGCACGCCGATCAGCAGCGCCAGCGCGCCGAGACCGAGGAGGAGACCGTAGAGCTCGTCGTCGCGGCGGTAGTGACCGCTGTAGGAGTCGTCGCCACCGCTGACGATGCTCGACGCGACCAGCGTGATCACCCCGCCCACCAGGGACAGCACCGCAGCGACGCAGGCCAGCACGCCCGCGGTGATGGCGGTCCCGCCGCTCGCCGTCGGCTGCGGCGCGTACGGCGAATACGCGGGCGGGGCCGGATATGCGGGCATCGGATAGACGCTGGGCTGCTGCCCGAAATCCGTGGCGGGAACACCGGCTTGGCCGGGGTACGGCTCCGAGAGTCCCGGGTATTGGGGCGGCTGGCCCGAAGCGGCCTGCTGATATCCCCCGGCGTCCTGGCCGAAGCCACCGCTCGGATCACCCGGCTGACCATACGGATAGCTCACTGGTTCCTCCCCTCACCACTATCGGCGAACTTTACTCCGGCGGGCACCCGGACGATCCAGCTGTTTTTCGAGGCCACCGCCGGAACGGCCGTAGCCTCTCCCGGCGCTGAGCTGGAAGAGGCTACGGCTGTTCGCTTTTCGAGTTAGATCCGGGTTCGGTTCACAGTCGCGCCGAGGCGTACACCCGCATCGCGTCGCGGACGTACTCCGCGGTGCCCTCGCCGTGCTTGTCGTAGTTCTTCGCGAACCGCGGGTCGGCTACGTACATATCGCCGAGGCCGTTGAAGTACTGGGCGGTCACGGGCCCGTTCGTGGGCGTCGAGGCGAGCCAGTCGTAGTGGCGCTGCACGATGGCCTGCACCTCGTCGCTGTCGACCGGGAGGCCCGCCATGTTGGCGCGGCCGTAGTCGGCGGCGATATCGAGGGCGGTCTGCTGGAACGCCTGCTTCTCGGCGTCGCTTTTGGAGCTCCACCAGCGGTTGCTGTTGTCCCAGGCGTTCTCGCCCCAGCGTTCGATGACCTCGTCCTTGTACCGGGCGTGGTCGAATCCGTCGAATACCTCGTCTGCCATCAGTTGCTCACCTGCTTCCGTTTTGCGCAATGTTGTTTGCACCGAGGTGATTTGGCGCGCGATCCGGTCCTGCTCGTTTTTCAGCAATTCCAGATGGGTGCGCAGGGCTGCGGCGGTGTCCTTTTGGCCCGCGAGTACTTCGGCGATGGCCGGCAGGCCGAGACCGAGCTCGCGGAGTAAAAGGATGCGTTGCAGCCGTACGAGGGATTCCTGGTCGTAATAGCGGTAGCCGTTCGACCCGATCCGGCTGGGCGGCAGTAACCCGAGGTCACCGTAATGCCGCAGGGTGCGGCTGGTGGTTCGGGCGACGGTCGCCAATTGCTGGATGGACCATTCGGCTGCCACGTTCCGGCCTTTCGTATCCTCTCGTTCTCCTCGACGAATTCAGGATGCAAGTTGACGTAGCGTCAAGGTCAAGCCCCGACCAGTATGCGCCGGTCGGGGCTGGTTCGAGGGCTTACGCGCCGGCGGTGCACTCGCTGTAGCGCACGTGGACGGACTGCTTGGGCGGGGCCGAGCTGCCGAACATGGCGGGCGGGGGGGGCAGCCAGTTGGTGAGCCGGTCCATGGCGTCACGCTCGGCCTCGGCCCGGTTGCGGCCCGAACCGCCGTAGTAATAGGTGTGGTCCGCGCTCTCCGCGATGGCGCCGCAGCCGTTGGCGAACTGCACCATCACCTTGCAGCCGCGGTGGGCGCACTTGTTCAGCGCGGCCGCGTCGGAGGCGCCCCAGCTCGGGTAGTTCCAGGCGGCGCCGTAGAAGGTGCCGCCGTCGGTGCTCAATGCGAGTGTGCCGTACAGCGAACCGTCCGGTCCCCGCTCGGCATTGGCGGTTCCGGCCCCCAGCGACGTCACCAGTACGGCCGCCGCGGAAACGAACATGGTCAGGGCGAGCTTGCCCGAGAAAGCCATTCGAATTCTCCCCATTTCGCAGCGGCCGCTGCGCATGGGCCGCTACTGCCTTCGGTGGTGCGATCACCACTGCCCGATTTCTATCACGGGCCACCGACAAGACCAAGTCAGTTTCCGCCGGAACACCGTGCCGGGCATAGCTTTTCCGAATAGCTCGCGCAGTAGGGGCTTGCCAATCACTTGCGGGCATGACATGCTCCACGCGCGCGCTCCCGGACTCCCGATTTCGGCGCGCTGGATTCGAATATTTCGTGGGATGGGGAAAACCTGATGCTGTCTGCGGGCCGCGCCCGAGTTCTGCGCTTGGCGGCCGTGGCCGCCGCTGCCGTGAGCTCCACTCTGTTGTTCTCCGGACCCGCGAACGCGGCCGCGCCGGTGGTGCTCGGCGGTGGCTCCGGCGTCTATGTCGAGGACCTCACGGACCCGAACTCGGTCAGCGAGTGCACCATCACCGCGATGGGCTACGACAACAAGAACCAGCTGGTCGGCCTGACCGCCGGCCACTGCGGTGAGGTCGGCGCACGCATCGCCGCCGAGTACACCCGCTCCGGCGGCATCGGCGTCATCACCGAGAAGGACGAGGAGATGGACTGGGCCATCATCGTCTTCAACCCGGAGAAGGTGAACCCGACCCGCCGGGTCGCGCAGTCGGTCATCAACTCGGTCGGCGCGCCGCCGCAGATCGGTGAGAACGTCTGCAAGAACGGCCGCACCACCGGCTTCACCTGTGGTCCGGTCTGGGAGACCAGGTCCACCTTCTTCCGTAGCCAGGTGTGCGCCAACCACGGTGACTCGGGCGCGCCGGTGCTGCGCGGCGACCAGCTGGTCGGCATGGTCGTGGCGGGCACCGACTTCAAGGCCGGTCCGATCAGCATCGAACTGCCGCTGTGCACCGGCGGCGGCAACCTGATCCACGAGCCGGAACTGGCCACCAACATCACCACCGTGCTGGCCGACATCGACCGCCACGGCGGGGCGGGCGCGGGCTTCCGCGTCGCGTAAGACATTCGGGCCGGGTGTGAACCGGCCGACACCGCGGGGCGTGACCGGATCATCGGTCACGCCCCGCGGTGTTTTTGGTTGTACTGGAAGGATTCTCAGTAGCCGACGGTGATGCGGGTGCGGTGGTGGCGGGGGTTCTCGATCTCGTCGAGCAGCGCGATGGCCATGTCCTCCATGGAGATCGAGGAATTGCCTGCCTTGTCGACGATCAGTTCGTCGAGGCCGAGCCGGAAGGCTCCGGTCCGCTCCCCCGACTCGAACAGGGCGGGCGGGCTGACGTAGGTCCAGTTCACCGGGTGCGCGGTGGTCCGGAACACCTCGAGCTGGCGGCGACCGCCTTCGGCGATGGGCCCCAGCTCGGCCGGGAAATCGGGCTGCTCGGCGAGCGTGATGCCGGTGCCGGCGACGGTCAGAGTGCCCGCGCCGCCGACCACCAGGAGCCGGATTCCGCTGTCCGACAGTCCTTCCAGCAGGGCCGTGGCGACCTCGGCGAGCTCATGCTCGCGGCCCGGGACCGGGCGGGTGGCGCTGACCACGACATCGCTACCGGCACTGGCCTTCTCTACTTCGGCGGGATCGGCCGCATTCCCGGTCCACACCTCGACCTGTTCGGGCAGGTGCCGCAGCCGGTCCTCGTGGCGGGCGACGGCGCGCACCCGGTGGCCCCGGCTCAGCGCCTCGGCCACGACCCGGCTCCCGGTGTCCCCACTGGCTCCGAACACTGTGATCTGCATGATGTTTCGCTCCTTCGCAAGAATGTCGGGTCAGGCCGCGGTGCGGGCGGGTGCGGCTGTTGCCGCGTCGGTGTCTGGCTCAGTGGTCTTGGGCGCGGTTCCGGTCTGGCCGAGGATGGTGCCGCCCAGCGCGATCGCCATGCCGAGGATCTGCAGCGGGGCCAGCGACTGGCCGAGCGCGGCCCAGCCGATGACGGCCGCCGACAGCGGGCTGAGCAGGCCGAGGAACGAGACCGAGGTGGCCGGGGCCTTGGCGATGCCGCGGAACCAGATGGCGTAGGCGGCGGCCGTGCCGATCAGGCCCAGGTACAGGTAGCCGCCGATATTGCGGGCGTCCAGCGCCGGCGGCGCGCCTTCGACGATGGCGGCCAGCGGCAGCAGCATCAGTCCGCCGGCGGTCAGCTGCCAGCCGGTCATGGCCAGCGGGCTGACGCCGTCGGGGCGTCCCCAGCGCTTGGTCATCACGGTGCCGCCCGCCATGGAGGCGGCGCCCAGGAGTCCGGCGATGATGCCGACGGTGTCGAGAACGGCTGTGGCCCTGAGGACTACGAGTGCGACGCCGAACAGTCCGATCACGCCGGCCAGCACCTTGCGGGCGGTGAGCCGTTCGTCGAGCGCGACGGTCGCGATACCGAGCGCGAACAGCGGTGCGGCCGCGCCGAGTACGGCGGCGACGCCGCCCGGCAGCCGGTATGCGGCCAGGAAGAGCAGTGGCATGAAGATGCCGATGTTGAGTGCGCCCAGCACGGCCGCCCGCCCGATCCACTGCCCGTGCGGCAGCTTGCGGGTGATGGCGAGCAGCAGCAGTCCGGCGGGCAGCGCCCGCATGAGCGCGGTGAACATGGGCCGGTCCGGCGGCAGGAACGTCGTCGTGATCGCGTAGGTCGATCCAAAGACCAGCGGTGCGAGCGCGGTTACGGCGAGGGTTCCCGCAAGTCCTGCGGCGCCGGCGCGTGTGGTGGTCATCGATAGCTCCTCATTGATAATCTCAACGTTGAGATAACACCATCCCGGATACCTCAGCGTCAAGTATTTCAACGTTGAGATTATTTCCGAGACCGAAAGGAGCAGGTCAGTGCCCGACGCAGTCGACCAGATCGGCGCCGCCTGGCGTGTGCAACGCCCCGACGTCGACACCTCCCCCATGCAGATCTTCGGCCGCATCTCCCGCCTGGCCCGGATCCTGGAACGCGAACTCACCGACTTCTTCCGCCTGCACGGCCTGGAACGCTGGGAGTTCGATGTCCTCGCCACCCTGCGCCGCTCCGGCAACGAAACCGGCCTCAGCGCAGGCGCCCTCAACAAGGCCGCCATGATCACCTCCGGCGCCATCACCAACCGCCTCGACCGCCTGGCCGCCAAGGACTGGGTCGAACGCGTCCCCGACGCCACCGACCGCCGCGCCATCCGAGTCCACCTCACCGACACCGGCCGCGAACTAGTCGACCGACTCCTCCCCCTACACATGGACAACGAACAGCGCCTCCTGACCGCCCTCACCCCCGAGGACCGGGAAACCCTCATCCCCCTCCTCCGCAAGTTCTCCGAATCCCTCGGCGACCTTTCCCTGGACTGAAACACGAAAAGGCGGCGCCCTCATTACGAGAGCGCCGCCTCAATAGGCCGAATTATCCGGCCACAGTTCATGTTCCATTCCTGCAAACGACGCAGCCATCCCCCGGCAAGCAGTCATTGGCGGGCAGCAAATCCTGGACATCATGCCCGAGCGCCGCGGCCACGAGAATCAACTCGTCGACCCGGAACGAGCCGGCCCGAGCCACCCGGCCGGCGAGCGCAGCCTCCGTCATCCCAACTCGTTCCCCCAGGTCAACGTCACTCACCCCCGCCTCCTTCATGGCCCGCCCAACCCGCGCCCCGACACACCTGTCCATCCAGCCCACAAGACCGCCTTCCGCCCCTTCGCCCAACACCGCCACCGGCCCCGCCATCGCAGCCATCGGCAGCATTTGAGCTATCGTTCGAACATGTGTTCTATTATCCCCGGTACCAAGATCGGAGTTCAACGAACCCCGCCCGCACAATCCGTGGGACACCCCCACCGCACACAGCGCAATACAAATTGTCGCGAGAGGTGAAATCAGTTGGCCGACAACCTATTCGGTGACTACATCCGCCAACGCCGCCAGGACGCCTGGCTCACCCGAACCGAACTCGCGAAGAAGGCAAACCTGTCTGTCTCCCTCATCGAAAAGATCGAACTAGGGACACGCCAGCCCACCCTCCACGCCTTACAAATCCTCTTCGACACTCTGGACGTGGCCCCCATGTACCGCCGCCACATGCTCGACCTCAGCCTCCCCGGCCTCCTGGGTCCCCCACCGCCCACCACAACCCCGGAACCCAAGGCCGACGACCTGGCAGCACTATCCGGCATCGAAACCCCCGCGTGCTTCTACACGCTGCCAACCTTCACGATCGTCGCAGCCAATTCCGCTCACCAGCAGATGTTCCCGGGCCTGCGCCCTGGCGCGAGTTTCCCCGAGTGGCTGTTCCTGAATCCGGCCGCCCGAGACGTGATCGTGGACTGGCGTCAGGAGGCCCGCCGTTGCCTCCACAGCATCCGCCAACTGTCGCCGAACGCCGCGACTGACACACGCATATCCGCGTTGGTGACGATATGCGGTCAGGCCCCGGAGTGGGATGAACTCTGGAACAGCAAGCCCATGAGAAATACCGGCGCCGGGCTCGCGATCCGCGACCCGGTCAGCCGACGTACCCGCCACTTCCGTGTGGGCACCTATTCACCTGAGTATCCGCAACGGGCCTGGTGGCTCTGCCAGCTGATCCCGGCCGGCACAGCAACCTGATCCGCGGGTGCTGCCAGGTTCCGCGAGACCTCATCAATATCCGTTGGCCAACATCGCTTCTCGGATCGATTCACAGAGCGAACGGTCGATTGCGTCGGGTGGAATGAGCTCGTCCGCTCGAGCGAGAAGCTCTTCCGCGCTACGATCGATCCACTCGGACGACAAGGAACCGTCGTCCTGCTCCTTGGTCTGCATTCCATCCCAGATGATCTGCAGCCCATCGCTTTCGGACTCATCCAGATCCCGGATGTGCGACCACAGCGAATTCATCCGCCACACAGCGGACGTCGGATCGATCAGCCCCATCCGCCACGCCCGCCCATATACGCCGGCGACCACGTCCCAGGGATCAAGACGCGGGGAATCGCCGAGCAACTGGTCCAACTGCGCCGAGAGCTCCGCGACCTTGGCATCGATGGAGGTGTCCGCTTCGCCTTCCATCCGGGCAAGTTCGACCGTCGCCGGACAGGTGATGTTGCGATCCAACAACATCCGAGCGATGGACGGCCAGTAGCGCGACACCAGCACATCGTCCTCGATCACCGCCGACAGCCCGTGGAAGACTCGCGCAGTGACTGGCGGCACGAACGGACCAGAGGCCCCCATCACTCGCCCGGAACCCAACTGGCATGGCGCCACCACCAGTGACTCTCAGGTACCCAGCGGGGAATCTGCTCCTCTGGGATCGCCTCAGTGAGGGGTCCACGTGCACGCATGAATTCATCTATCTTGTCCACGTATTCTCGGTCTTCATCCTCGAAAATCGCTGCGCCACCTGGATATTCATCCATTAGAATCTGAATCACTGATCGATACATCGATGGTTCATACCAACCGTATTCAGCAGAAGCCAGGGCCGAATCAAGCGCATGGCACAAGTACGACCATAGATTATCCTCGTTGCGGCGTAAGAGTTTCACGACTCCAGCCCGAAAGTCGATCAGCTGCTGCGCGTCAACCGTCTCGCCCGAGAAAATACCAGCTTGAACTGCGATCAGACCGGCCATGCCAGCGCGAAACGACGAGAAATCCCTGGTCCACCGACCCGTTCCATCCTCAACTGCTACTGCCCGTTCCAGGTGCGCGATGGACTCGTTCATACTCTGCTCCAGCCCCGAGAAACGTTGATCCATATTATTCGTCATAGTGAATACCCCTGATTGCATATACAAGCAGCAGAGTCTGCTCGCCAACGCATCCGATCTGAACAGAAGTACCTTCACGCGTATTTCGCACATGATATCGCCGTAAATTGCATTCCCGGCGATACGGTACAACTCACGAAGACCAGCAGGAAACGATTCGCCCATGAGCGCCGAGATAGAGGCTCGAAGCTTTACGAGTCCTCTTGGGCGACGACTGGCACACATGTCCTTCATCCGCTGAGCGCATGTCCCGCAACAACTGAACCTTGCGTTGCATCTCAGCCAGATGTTCGACCATCGACAGCCTCATCTCTTCAAAACCCCAGCGTCATAGGTCTCGACTTTGGCATTATGTTTACTCGGATCTTAGGCGACGCTTTTCAGGCAAGATACACTAGACGTCATCATCGAGCTCTATTCCCACCAATTCACCATGGTCATTATAGGTCCTGGTCTCAACGAGTTCTTTTTCGGAGTTATACCCGTACTCGACTCGCTCGATCAGATCCCAGCAGGCGCACAAAGCTCTTCAGATGTGAGGTCACCATCGATATCCGATCGCTCGATTATAACCATGCTCACACAATCGCCTGTTTTCATAATGAAACCCTTGCGAAGAGATCCAAACTCCTCCAGCTCGACCCTAGACCAGATCTCGCCGCGCACGCCTGGATAGTTGTTTGCGTGCCACCGCAGTAGGGGATCTACATCCGATACGTCCAGATACTGCACAGCCTCGGGAGCATCATCTTTGATGATCACCTTCTGAACCATCGAGTCCTTCTTGAAGGCAGCGAGAACGACCCCGGTTTTCAGCTTGTCGCCGACGTCCAGGACTTCATACCACTCACCCGTCGTGAGATCGACGTCGACATATGCGACTCGATCGGCCGCAAGATCATCGTAAATAGGGAGCAACGAGGTACTCGCCACCTTCCTTCATTAGAGATATCTGAATCTTCTGCCCGCCGAGAAGTGTCTCATGGATTATTGCTCCTATGTTATCCCCGCCACTTCTCGGCATCCACCGATTATAGGCCAACTTCCCTTTCGGAATCTCCTTCAAAATGGATTTCTTTGCGTTGTCTTTAGTCGCATACCGGAGGAACTGAAGGCTGTACTCATCGAACTTGGCCGCGCTGACAACCAATGCGATATCGACATCGCCAGCCAGAGGTTTGTGCACCGAGCTCCCTTGAACCAAGAGCTCGACATCATCGGGATTGATACCACGCATGCCAGCAGCCTCAAGAACTGCGACCTTAGTTTCTTCGAAATGCGCCTTCGAATCGAAAAGGTAAGGGAATCCGCGTTGACGAACCTCCGCCAGATTGACAAGACTCTCGTTCAACCGCGAAACGACGTCGTCGACTCCACTAAAACCAGGGACAGACTTACGTCCCTTGATTCCATACTGATTGAGCAGCCCGGCCACGTCCTCGCCCTGCACGTCCAACATCGCTTGAACAGCTCGCAGATCATCGTACGAAGCCCGAGCAAGTGCCATCTGCGCGTCTGGCACCAGTTGCGTGCCAGCGACCCGTAGGTCACCGGGAGAATAGAGCGCAACCGCCTCGTCACCTGCTGTACGCCCAACAGCCCAGTGCGAAAACTCCGCTGGATCAGCGAGACGCAATGGACTGAATCGCGGTATCGCCGTTAGGTCGGTGGGAACATCTAGGAGCGGATGCGTTCCCTGCGTCAGAACCGGAATGTCCTCGAGCACGATCGAGACTTCCTGGGCTACCGAACTCCGCGCCGCCGCATCGGCGTACGGCACAGTATCGGGGACTGTTCCGGCATCCTGTGCCGCAACGCTTTCGGCTCTCCGAGGCGTCGAACGCGCCGGTTGCGGCACCGCGTCCGGGTGCAGGTTCGAAACGCCCGATTCCGTTGGGTTTGGAGCGCTGACGTGGGACTGTGGGATTTCGGAGTGTTGGCCGAACGCCTCGACTTCCTTCGCGAGCTGTTGGCCTTGGAATTCGCGGCTGATCCGGAGTGCATCCAGTGCGGAGTCCGAGGCCTTCAGAGACGCCATGAGTTCCGGTGCGACGGCGCGGAGGCCGGCGCGGGCGCCCGCCGCGGCGGCGCCGCCGACTCCCGGGAGCATGAGCACGTTCAAGCCGAGTTGTGCTGCTGCCCCAGCAATTTCCCAGCCGCTGTGGTCACCACGATCGTGTGCGGCATCCCACAGGACGATGGCCGGGCCAATCGTCATGTCGACGAGGAAGCTGCCGGCCGCAGTCCGGAAGTCGACATCGGGACGATTGGCTTCCAGAATCTGCTGACGGATCTCGGCCGGTGTGTACTTGGGTGGTGCGGTGTACCGCGCAGGTTTGGTGGGATCGGACAAAAACTGGGTCTTGTCGTCCCGCAGAAACCTCTCGACCGCAGGGTCATTCCATTGGATTCCTGCGTCGTGCAAACGGCGGAATGCCGCCTGCTGAAGAGCGCGCTCGTCATCGTTGCGCGGCTCGAAGAATGCTCGTTCGAGATCGTTGCGCTGTTCGATGATGGTGTATCTGGCAGCCTCCAAACGCTGTTGAGCCACGTCGTAGGGACTGCCCGGTCCGACCCATGGGGTCGGACCCGCCTTCAGGATCGCCAAATCATCGGCCAGCTGTTGCGGTGTGTACTCGAGATTGGTTCGGAATCTCGTGTTGGGACTCGAGATAGAGACTGGAACCGCACCGGGAGTGCTCGGCACAGGCAGCACGCACGACGCCGTGACCTGAATATCAGTCGTCTTCGGAACGCCGACCGGATTCTGGACCAGGATGCCCGGGAACAACGACTTCGGCCCGCTGTCGACTGCCGAACCTGGCTCGGCCGAAGTGATCGCGCCGACGATTTGATCGAGGGCCGCAGCAGTCGGTGACCGCGGGTAATCTTTAGGATCGACTCCCGGCAACGCCAGTTCGGCCAGCGTTGTCGGAGCAGGGCCCTGCTGGGGCAGGCCGCCTTGATCAGGCGGCAGGTACATCTGCTCGAGCACGCTCGGCGGCCTTGGCTGCGGACCCGGCTGCGCCTTCGGTTGGGTGGGTTGCGGTTTCGGCGTGTTCGGGGCGGGGGTTGGGGTCGTGGTAGCCGGCGGCGACACAGGATCGTTGGGCGCGGGGAGATTCGGGCTCGGATGCTGTTGCATCCGGCGCTCAGCCTCAGTGGCCAAGTCCGGACTGAAGGGACCCGGAAACGCGGAGATCGGTCGCAGACCCGACAACGGTCGAGGAGTGACCGGAGAAGGACCCAAACCGCTCGGCAAAGTCAGGTTCTCGGCACGTTTGAGGCGGTTGAAGATTCGGGCCGCGTCCATGGGAGAGGACACGGAGAGGTTGTGGACACGAACACCGGCATCCGTTGGTGGATCGGCCGCGGGGACTGACGGCATGGCAGGTCGGTCCTTTCGTGATGCGGACATGTGTAAGGCCCAATCCCGTAACGGGATTGGGCCTTACACATGGGCTGGAGCGGCGGCGAGAGCGGCTACGTCCTCGTTGACGTGCCGGCGGACCTTTCCATCCGGTGGCCACGGTTGATGCGCTGGATCAGCTGGGCGGTGTCCTGCTGGTTCAGGTTGTTGAAGTTGTAGACCTGCTGCCTACGACTCGACGCGGACGACGCGGTGTTCGCGGCACCGGGCGTCCAGGCGGCGAGAGGCCGGGTGGAGACCGAGAAGGCGGATGGTGCGGGCGAATTCGACATCGGAGCCTCCTAGCATTCGAGTCGTTCCAGACGGGCGTAGATGTCGGCGAGGGCGTCAACGACGGTGCGGTTGTTCAGTTGGGGCCAACCGGCGTATTGGCCGGTGTCACGCTGGCCCCCGCCGCAGAGTTGTTCGCGGATGTCTTTCACGTCGCTGCCAATGGGGCCGCAGAACGCGGTGATGAAATCCTTGAGTTCGGTGACTTCTGCTGCGCTCATCGGCGCGTCCTCTCCGTCGATGAAAGCCTGGACATCGCGGCGGAATTCGTCCATGTCGATGCCGGCAGGGTCGATCTTTCCTTCGGTGCTGTATTCGCGGTGGGCTACGCAGTCGTCGGCGGCGCGGTCGATGCGGCACAGGATCGCGGCGCAGCCGCGCTTGTAGGCGTCGAGTTGTGCTGGGGTCCAATCGGTTCCATCACCACTGGACACGGCTTCGATGCCGATCACGTGGTAATTGGCATTATTGGTGGGCCAGCCCGGCCACGAACCGCTGCCGGCGTGCCAGCAAACGCCTGCGGCGATCACGCGATAAGTGCCGTCGCGTTCCAGAACCAGTTGGGCCAGTGGGCCTTCCAGGCCCGGCCGTCCGTATTGGACTGTGCGCCAGTCGTCGGGTCCACCGCCCGCGGTGTGGTGGCAGAGCACGCCGCGCAGGTCTTCGAAGTCGCCGTGCCCTCGGTCGCGCCAGCCCTCATGTTCGATCACCCGCAACCCGGCGTCGCGAAGCACGTCCGCGAGCCAGATCGGGTCTCCCGTCCAAGTCATACTGTCCTCCGTTACACGGCGTCGAAGGTGACGTAGGTTCCCGAGCCGCCCTTCAATGTCGCGGTCACACCCCAGATGCTGGTGGTCGTGTTGGTGACGGCGAGCCACAGTCGATCACCGGGTTGAACGGTGATCGGGGTATCGGTAAGGGCGACGAACGTCGCACCGCTCGCGAAATCCGCCCCTTTGATCTCGGTGCTGTTCTGCATGAGCGATATATGGAACCCGCCGCCACCTGCCCCCGGGCTCCAGGCCACGGTCAGGGTCGCCTTGCACCGCGCGATGCCAGCACCCGAGCTTCCGATGAGAATTTCATCGACCGCGGAGATGACGGTGTCCGGATACCCGCTGCGTGCGGCCCACCCGGACACCTTCAGATTGGCGGTGTCCTTGCCGACGGCGAGATCACCGGATTTGTCCATGCCCATCGGTGTCAGCACCGCGCCCGGGGAGACCACGACGAAGGCCATCAGACCGTCACCCCCTTGAGACTCACCTGCAGGCCCTTACCTGCCGGGCTGTCGGCGGTAGTGATATTCACCGTAAGGCGATCGCCCGCAGCGAACGTCCACGGACCGCCCGCTGTGATCACTGTGTCGGTGTTGTGGGCGGCGGCCGCGATGGTCGTCGAAGTGCCCGCGACAGCATTGTTCCCGCTGCCGTTCGTCTTGCGCAGTTCCACGACCAGGTTGCCGGTGCCCGCGGTCTCGCCACGGAAGGTGATCGAGCTGACGCTGATCGCACGCTCGATGCGAAGCCCTTCCGGCATCACATTTCCGGTGCCCACCGCACGACTTCCCGTGTGCGACTTGAAGGGGATGTCATAGACCTGGCCCGCTGCGGTGGGCGTGCGCTGATCGCTCAACCGGGGGTCCGTGCTCGACACCGCGCCGAGTGTGGTGCGGCCCGCAGTTGCGTCGGTGGCGGTGAGCAGCGAGCGCCCCACCGTGCTCGCATCCGAGAGGTGGGCCGAGATGTGCGTATGCGAGGTAGGGGTCCGAGCGTCGGTGAGGCGCGAATCATCGCCCGCGACAGCCGTTGTCGAGGTCGACCCGATCACGGGCGGGAAGGTCGCCGGCTTGCCGGTGACACCGGCCCAGTCGGTAGCACCGGCAGGACCCCGGATCACGATGCCCTGCCCATTGGGCGTCCATCCTCCCGCCGTCGCGCGGTAGACGTACAGCAGCCCATCGGCCTTGACGACGTACTGCGCACCATCCTTCGGCGTGGTGGGCAACCCCGCGTAGGTAGCGGCCTGGCCGTCGATCTGCAGACCGGCACCGCGCTCGCCCCGCACCACGGCGTTGCCGGAGCTGGCGGGCACGGGCGAGACGAGAGTCAGATCGACCAGGCCGGTGGCACCGGTGTCGGGATTGGCGGGATCCGGACCCTCCACGTATTCGGGGACGGTGAAGCTGAACGGCTCCAGAGCGACGGTCTCGCCCTCGAACTGGAGCGCGAACGAGACCCGCCAGGTCCACTGGCTCGGATTGGTGTCGGCGTTCGGCGCGACCAGGCGGATGCCTCGTTTGCCCCGCCAGGTGAGATAGCCGAACTCATCCAGCTCGCACACATAGTGGTTGGGCAGCTGGACATAGGTGGCCGGTGCGGGCTGCGCGCCGGCCACCAGCACCTTCGGCGCGTCCGCGGTGAAGGTGACGGTGCCGGTGAGGGGCGGGAATTCGGGGAGATCGTCGATGTCGGGACCGTCGGCGATGTTCGCGAGGAAGCGCCCGACGACCTTGCCATACTTCAGTGGGGCCAGATCAGCCATCGATCAGTGCCTTTCGTGTTCGGTGGTTCTACCCGGCCGGTGCCGGGTCGCCCGCGGGCGGCTCGGCAGGCGGGCGGTAGACCCAGAGCAGCCTGTCGTTCTTCATGAATGCGGTGGCGCCGGACAGACCGGAGACACCGCGCACGGTGTTGCCCGGATCCGCGCCGGGGGCCAGGGGAAGCGAATCCGTCCGGAGCTTGCGGGGTTCATCCGCCGTGGTCGCCATATCCCCGGGGTGGCTCCAAAAAGTGACGAATCGGCCGAATTCCGTACTGGTCCAGATCAGTTCGGCGTCCTTCGGGACCAAGACGTCGGTCCACTCCGCACCGACGTCGACCTGAAGCCGGAAGATGGTCGTCATCAGGCTTGCCCCGCGTGGACGATCAGCTGTGCGCCGGTGTTGTCGACGGAGAAGGACCGGTCGCCCTTGACACGTCTGGCGATCACATAGAGCGTCACGGTCTGATTCGCCTGCACCACCCCGAAGCTCGCGCTCGGCGAGAGTGGGAATTCGAACTTCGGGCCGATCAGCACCCAGTCCCAGTTGCTCATGTCGTAGCCGTAGCCGTAACCGATTAGCTCGCCGGATGGGCTGCCGATCCGCACCTCGACATCGGTGCGGGTGCCGTACCCATTGCCGTTGGCGGAAATGACCCGCACCGAGCCGCGCACCTGCGGGCGCCAGGCGGTCGGCTGCGCCGGAATCGCCATAGCGGCGATCACCTTCTGATCGTTGAGGTTCGAACCGCCGTTGAACTGGCTCTTGCCGATCGCCCACGGACCACCCAGCTTCGGGTTGGGAGCCGGGACGAACTTGCCGAGCGCCGCGCTCCACTCGAGGACATAGTCCTGGGCGACGGGATGATCGGCGTCGATGAGAACATCCGCCGCGTCCTGGATACGACCGGCGGCACCCGGGTCGCCGGCGGCACCTTGGACGCCTCGCGGGAAGGTGACCTCGAGCTGCTGGTTCGGGGTGGTTCCGAGGATCCGCGCTGAAGCCGACGATCCAGGCGGACCCGCGACAGCGCTGCCGCTCAGCGCATTCGGCGGACCCGGCTTCCCCGCTCGGCCGAACGCGTCGGCGAACGCGATGAAGTCGAGTCCCGTCCAGTAGTAGACGGCGTTCTCCGACACCACTCGCCACGCTCCGCGCGCATCGGCGGTAGTCAAGTTCAGCGACTTCAAGGCCGCTACATCCGCGACGTCGCCGCGCCACTGCCAGGGCCAGGCCGGATCGCCCTCAGGGCCGGGCCCGCCCGCCGGGCCTTCACGCAGCTCGATGAGCGCCTCGCGGTCGACCAGTTCCAGCGGATTCACCGTGTACGGGAGCCCGACCGAATCGGAAACACCCCGCATGGTGATCATGATGTTCTCGTTGTAAACCGTCTGCTGTTCGTCGGTCATGCTGTTCTCCACGCTCACGAGGCCGTCACCGGCCGCGCCCAGCACACGATGTGCGAATCGTTCTGCCGGTAGGAATAGTTGGAGTCGCCGCGGTTGCGCCGCAGCACCACGAACAGCGTCACCGCCTGCCCGGCAGGAACGACGCCGACCGTGCTGTCGGGAGTCATTGTCCGGGTGCCGTAATAGGGCTGGAATGAGCAGAATCCGTCAGCGCCGAATGGGAATCCGGCTCCGAGCGCAACGATCTGCCCGATCACCGAGCCGATGCGGACCTCGGCATCGATGCGAGTGTTGAAGCTGCCGATGCCCTCATCGGTGAAGACCAGGGTGCCGCCCCCGATCACGGGACGCCAATCGACGTCTTGTGCCGGAATATTCAGCTGTGCCACGACATTCGGCGAAGTGCCGACTTTGCTCTGCGAGGCGGCGAAGCCGGGGCCGTTGTCCCAGGCCAGGGCGCCCTGGAGCGACCACGGGCCGCGCAGTCCGGGATTGGGACGGGGTGTCCACTGCTGAGTGGTCGCATTCCATGCCGGAACGGTGCCGTCGACGTGTGCCCCAGCGGCATAGTCGGGTGCCTGCCTGATCGGACCGGGCCCGCCCGCGGGGCCCTTGACGCCCTGAACTCCTTGCGGGACAGTCAGATTCAGTACCAAGTTCGGACGAGTTCCGGTCACCGTCACGACCAGATCGGTTCCGACAGGACCCGTCGCGACGGTACCGATCGAGATATCGCAGGGTGCACCGGTCGGCCCGGCGGCACCGAACGCATCTGCGAACGAGTCGAAGCTCGTTCCGTTCCAGTACATCAGGGTATTGGTGGCGAGTACCCGCCACGCCTTGCCCGCATGGGCGGTGTTCAGTTTCGCGGACAGGGCCGTCAGCGCGGCCTGGTCGGCGATGTCGCCTTCCCAGCGAAAGACCGCGCCGGATTCGCCCTGCCGGCCCACTGAGCCGGGCGTGCCGGTCATCAATTCGAGCGATCCGTCACGCGGAGTTCCGTGCAGTGCCTGCACGACCCCCGCGGTCCCGACGCCCTCGTCGATCCCACGAATGAGCGTGGACTCGAAATAGTCTCCTACGGTTGACATGTCACCTCATTCAGATGGGCTGGGCGTGGACGACGAGCGATGCCTGGTTGCGCGAGAAGCCGATCTTGCCGCTGCCGCCGCCCGCTCGGCTCAGGCTCACCACGAAGGTGGCGGGCTGGCCGGCGGGCAACGTCGCGAAGGTCGAGCTCGGCGACAGCGACGGCACCGAATCCTCGTCGCGATAGGTAGTGAGCAGCGGTAGATACAGGTAGCCGCCCACACTCGGACGTGCGGCCGCGACGATCACACCGTCGGCGCTGCCCAATCGCACGGTCGCTTCGACCTCGGAGTTGGCGCCGTACACGTACACATGCCCCTGCACAACCGGCCGCCACGCAAACGACAGCGCGGGAACGGTGAAGGTCCCGGCCGTCAGCTGCGCCGCGTCGATCTCCTGATCCGCGACGAAGTCCTCCTGGAACCAGGACCAGGGCCCGACGCCCATCGGCGGCGGCAACGGCCGGAACTTCTGAGTAGGACGGTGATAGGCGAAGACGTAGTTCGATCCAGGACTGGTCGAGTGGTCGTAGTCCGGCGAGTCGACGATCTTGCCCGAAACGCCCGCGGGCCCCTCCGGCCCGGCGAAACCGGCCGGTGCGGTGACCTTTACCTGCTGATTCGCACCCTTACCGACGAAGTCGAGAGCCGGAACTGTCAGATTGGGCTTGTGCAGCGCGGGTGCGACGTCGAGCGTGTTGGCATCGGCCGGCGGCCCCTGCGGACCCACCGCGTGTGGTGAGTGCACCCACTGCGCACCGTCCCACACGTCCATGCCGCCGTCGTCGAGGCGATGCCACCACTTGCCGCGGTCGTCCGCGCCGAGGCCGGTCGGGCGTGCCGCGGCGGCCGGGATCTCGCCTGTCTTTCGAAAGGTGCTGCGCGGACGTCCTTTCGGACCCGCCGCGCCGGTCGGCCCCGGCGGCAGCGCGAGGCCGGCGACTTCGTCGGAGACCGCCAGTTTCGCGTCCAGGACGGGCAGACCGTCGGCGTCCGGCTGCCGGGTGATGGTGATTCGGGCGGGAAAACTGATGTCCGCCATGATGTTTCCTCCCAGCGAGGTTAGAAGATGAGCAGGTCCAGATCCGCGCCGACATCGGTGGACAGGTCCTTGATGGCCGCCGCGAAGCGACCGAGTCGCTGCCAAGCCTTGACGACCGAGTCCTCTTCGTCGGAGCCGTCGCCGACGGTGATCTGCCAGACGGCCGGGGTCTGCCGGTCGTCGGTGAAGGTCAGTTCGGTGACGTAGTCGGTGAACACGGCCTGGCCGACGGCAAAGCCGATCTGATCGCCGAGCCCGAAATCCCTGCCCAGCAGGTAGGGGGCGTTGTCCTCGATGGTCACCTTGTGGCTGGTGTAGCCGCGGGTGAGGTGCAGACCCTGGCGTGCGGCGACCAGGCCGTCGAGGTTGAAGGCCTTGTCGCTGCCGGTGATGTACAGCTCACGGAAGGCGTACGGCCCCGCCTTGCGTGCTCGTTCCATGTCCCGGTACACCATCCAGGCCAGGAAGACATCATTGAGCTGGCCGCGATACAGCCAGCCCAGGCCGATCAGCGACAGCAGACCCTTGATGACGACCTCGATGCCCGCGTTGACCCAGCCGGGGGAACGACCGCCGATGATGACGTCGGTCGCGGTCGGCTTGTGCAGCGCCACTTCCGATGCGCCGATGCCGGAGTACTCCCCTTCGAAGTACCAGACCCACGGGAAGTTCCTCGTCGTGCCGAACTTGCCCGGCTGCCCGTAAACGGTCTCGTAGTCGGTGGTGGAGTCGAGGTTCGGATAGCGCATCGGCGTGGTGCCGTCGTCGGCGAATTCCTCGAACCAGGACTGGATCCCGTCCAGCAGGGTGCCGGTGCTGCCGGTCACGCCGGACTTGTCGACGGTGTCGATCACGACGGTCGGATGTTCGAGATAGAAGTAGTCCGGTGCCGGCTGCTCATCCTCTTCCGGCAGGAAGAACCGCGCGGTCAGCATGACGCCGGAGTCCTCCAACATCGGCTGAAACAGCTTGTCCGCCATGTCGAATCGCGCGGATGCCGCACTCCACCTGCTGGTGTCATGCATCGGGTCGACCGGCACCACGGCGATCGGGAACAGGGTGTTGCCCGCATTCCACTTCGGGGTGTTCTCGCCGTCGGTGGGCGCCCATCCGGGCGCCTGCAACCGCATCAGGTTCATCGACAGATAGGTGGTCACCAGAGTCCGGACGGGTCCGAACAGAATGTGGTGGCGGGGAACTGCGCCAACACCGGCGCGAACGGCGAGGCCCAGCAGCAGATGGTGGCGATGTGGTTCCAGGCGTGAATAGCTTCGATGTCGACGGTCTCGACACCGTTCTCGTCGCGGACGATGGACGCCTTGGTGATGTACCCGTCCCATCGGAAACCCTTGGTGTTCACGGTGATCGGGATGGTGGCGTCCTCACCGTCCGGATTGTTGAACAGGTGGTCGAAGTGCACCATGTCGCGTGGGCAGATCATCTTCAAACCGCCCGCGGCGTTGCGCGGATAAGTGAACTGGAGGGAAAGGTAGCTGTGCTCCTCCCCCACCTCTTCCATGAACTTGTTCCAATAGCGAACCAGCACATCGGGATTGCGTGCCTGGTCCCCGTCTACCCGAAACTGCTCGTCCATCCGTCGCGATTCGTCGTACGGATCCCAGCTGCCCGCGGTCATCAGAACGGCCTCGAGGATCGGGGAGTGACCGAGGCGATGATGCTGGAGGCGGTCGTACCGCCGTCGACCTGCACCGTGATCTCGGTGGAACTCCACGGATCCATCGACTGCATCCAGCGGCGGCCGCTGAGCTGCGCCCACACATTGACCGGTTTCGCACCCAAGCTGTCGTAGACGGTCGCGGTCCGGTGCCGCGGATGCGTATCGATCCGCAGCGTCTGGGTAGCGGTCAGCAACGGTGTCTGCACCATCCGAGGCAGATCACCCGGTACCGGATCCAAGATCTGCCACCGCCCCGGGCCGTTCATCGTGTAGCGCGGCCAGGCCGGCTGATCGGCGGCATTGCGCAACCGCACGCTGCCCTGGCCGATACCAGCCGAATTGGTCCATACCGAGTTCTCGTCGAAATGCCGCTCGAGCGGATCCATCGCGGTGGCCGACATCTTGTAGACCGCCATGGCGTTTCGCGCGGGATCCACGTCGCCGACGGGCTCGGGTGCGGCGTCCAGCTGCGCCTGCTGGAAGCGCCAGCCCTGGTGCCGGGTGTAATAGCCGACCGTCACCGGCCGGTCCGTCGACCAGCCTCGGAACCAGGCGTCGTGTACGGCGTGGAAGTCCCGGATCGGGTCGGCCCCGCTGTCTTTCGCGGAGGTCGAGATGACGACCAGGAAGTCCCACTCCTTCTTCGAGCGGACGGATCGAATGAACGTCGCGCCGTCCTGACGCGCGCCCTCCGACACCAGCAACTGCACCGGTGCGAACATGAATCCGTTCTGCTGGGACAAGCGCACGCCCTCCCGGCCGGAGTTCACTCCGGACAGGTGCCACACTCGTCCGTTGACATCCCAAACGACCACCTTCGTGCCGTGGGTTTCCAAAAGTTGGTGGGTCATCGCCCGAAACCTCCTCCGCGTTGCTGCGCCACAGCCCGGCGCCGACGAACCCGCTCGACCGCGATTCCGGCGCTCTTCGGGTCCATGCCGTTGAAGTTGTAGATATCGCCACGGGCGGTGTGCCCGCCCGGGCCCGCAGCCAGATCGGTGAGCCCGAACCCGGTTCCCACCAGCTCTTTCACCGCATTGCCCGCCCATTCGATGGGACGGGTGAATTCCTCGGCGATCGAACCGCCGACCATCGAACCCAGGATCGAGCCGACGGCGGGACCGAGTGCGGCGGCAGGTCCGAGGAAGGGCGCGATCATGGTGCCGATCGCGGTGCCGACCGCGCTGCCCGCGGTCGAAGCCGCGCCCGAGATCGCTCCGGTGAGCCCGCCCAGCAGGCCGTGCTGTTGCACACCGGTGATCGCGGATGAGAATGCGCTGACACCGATTTGCTGTTCGTTGGTCAGCGAGGTTGCCGACTGGGAACCCGATGTTCCAGTAGGACTCCACTCGATACCGGTCAGGTTCTTGATCCAGTAGCCGAGCGTGTTGGTCCAATTCTTGCCGGGATCGGCGGCACTGTATGCCTGACCGATTGGCGTCAACAGCGTATTTGCCAGCTCGGCGAAGTTCTCCGGAGCCTGCGGGCCCAATACCGGAGCCAGCAGCGTGCCCAGATCTCTGCCAACCTTGTCGGCGGCCACGGTCACGAGATCCGTGAAGTTACCGCTGTACGGGTTGTACTGGTGGACTTCCTCTTTGGGATCCTGCAAACCAGATGGACCCGTACGGCCGGTCAGCGCATCGATCCAGTTCAGGCCAGTAGAACTCGGCACCATACGACGTGGCGCACCGTCCTCATCGGGGATGAAGTTGCCCACCGAGAAACCGTCTGGCACCGCATCGCTCGGCACCAACCGCTTCGGCGTGAAGAGCGCCCAACCTGCCGATGTGCCGAGTTCCGGGTTGGCGGCCACGTACTCCCACCGACTGCCATCCGGATTCGTCTGCCCGATGATGTTGCCACTGCCGCCTGTGGTGGCAGCCGGACCGGCGGCCTCCACAACAGTGCCACCACCCCTGGTCGGTTCCGGAGCGGAACCGCCCTCGATGTAATCCGATCCCGCTCCGCCAGGTGCGGCACCGGCAGCACCTCCGGTACCAGAGCCGGAACTGGCCTGTCCGCCGCCGAGTCCGGCCTGCACGGTGAGTGAGGTACTCAGCTGACTGCCGAACTGGGATCCGATCAATCGGCCCAACTGTTCGCCGATGACGGGTGCGAGTTCACCGGCGGGGCCGAGAGCGGGCTGGATTGCCGCGCCGAGCATTTCACCCAGTCGGCTGCCCGCGGCGGTGGCCGCGCCGCTGATTCCGGAACCGAGTGCAGCTGCCAGCGAGCCCAGCTCACCGGACGCGCCGGCTGGCGAATTCGGTTGTGCGGTACCGAGGAAGCCGAGTGTGGCAGAGGGGGTGGCCTGAATCGAGGCCGTCATCGGGACGGCCGTACCGGAGTCGGTCAGACCCGAATCGTTGCGAACCGACGCGGATGCGGGCAATCCGGGACGAGCCGCGAGCAGGCCGCCCGGCCCCAACATGGGGGCGAGGGCCGAGCCCAGCGCGGCACCCGCCCAGGAGGCCGCGTCTACTGCGGCGTTTCCCAAGCCGCCCAATGTGTCCGCGATGACGCCTTGGCCGAGCAGATCTCGCCATTGGTTCGGATTGCTGGGCGCGGTGGTTCGACTCGCGTCCGCTCCGGCGAGGCTCGGCAGCATGCCCGCCAGGAAGTCCGCGGAGGGCACCCAGCCTGAATTGATCGCATCGAGCAGCGAGAGCGCTCGCGCGGCCGCGTCGGCGTTGACCACGTACTCGCCGCGGGAGGCCGCCAGGTGAACCAGGTCGGAGGAGGAGCCGCCGGGGCCCGAGACCAGGCCGCCATCTGCGACGGTATCGCCCGGCTTGTAGACCAGGCCGCCCCCGGCTCGCCGCACCGGGTTCTGATCGAAGACCGAATCACTTTGGTCTTCAGGGTCTTCCGCCCCTCGCTGTCCGCCTCGTTTGGCAGGGTTGAGCAGCGTTGTCTTGGCACTGAATTTGACGATCCGGGTCTCGGTCTCGTCACCCTTCGAGGTGTCTCGCAGCAGGTTCAGTGCCTGCGACGCGACCCGGTCCGCGAAGAAGTTCGGCACATGACCGAGCACCTCCTCGAAGGCGTGGGCCAGCGCCGCGAACGGACCGGACCGGCCGACGAGAGAGTTCGGTGCACCGGACCCGTTGTCGGAGACGAGAATCGGATCCTGGTCGGGAAGCGTGACGAGAGAGGTGCCCGGGGTGGGACCTCCCTCCCAGAGAGCGCCACTGGGCAACGTGATCCGCTTGCCCGGGGCGGGCTGCCCGCTGGTTGTCATCGCGAGAATGTCCGGCAGTGTCATCGCCGGTGGGCGTTGCTTATCCACAATTCACATCCACTTTCTGGGCCGATTGCGCCCGAGCTCGCCCACCGGCGAGGAATCACTCACTCCAGCCGAGGAATTCGTTGATCCGCTCGACGCCCATCGCCGTTCCCACGCGTTCGCGGCCGGACTCGAGGCCGGGCCGGGCGATAGGCTCGGGACGGTTGCGCCCGTGCCGGGCATCGTCACTCTTGGACCACACCAGCCAGCGCAGGCAGTCAGCCGTCTCCGCGAGCAGGTACTGGTCGAGCCGCCAGCGGTGGGCTTCGGGGTGCATGGTGCGCATCAGTGCCGAGTCGGGCGGCAGGAATTTGACTATGGCCTTCAGGTCGCCCCAGCTCAGCGTTTCACCGCCGAGCCGGCGCAACCGCAGGCCGAGGGCAATCAGGTCGTATTCGATTGCCTCGGAATGCTCTTCGAGAAGCGCATCGAGGCTCAGGATTCCCCCAGGCTGATCCCCGAGTGCGCGCGCCAGGCCTCCAACATCTCGTGGTAGGCATCCGGATCCATATCGTCCAGGGCCGCAAGCGCTTCGGGCGAGACCGCCAGCTCCAGCAGGGTGTACATGGCATCCACATCGCCCAGACGGCGGATCCGGCGGACCAGACCCGGCTTGAGGTAGGTCAGCGACGGCAACTCGATGTCGATGCCGTCGACCTGGTAGTGGAAGTTGTCCTTCACCTTCATGGGAGTGGTGATCGCGATGGGGGCTTTCGGGGAAGTCATTGTTACGCGGACCCTTTCGTCCTTTTGCTGTGGTGGTTGGTACATCTGGAAGGCCCAACGGCGGCGGCGGGCCTGCGCATAGGTTTGGAATGACCGCCGCCGTTGGGGGCTTTGCAGGACGGCTCGAGGCCGTCAGAGGGCAGGGCTCAGCCCCGAGCTACTCGGGGCCGAGCCCTGTCGAGGTTTTCGACGGTGAATACCGTCGGAATCAGGCGGTCTTGATGCCGTCGTCCAGGTAGCGGTACGCCTTCACACCGGCGTCGTCCTTGAATGCCTCGACGCTGATGGTGAAGCCCGCCAGGGCGTTCGACACGAACTTCTTCTCGGTAACCGAGGTGATCTTGGCGTTCGGCAGCACGATGCGCAGCTTCTTGTCCTCGTTGACCATGTCGAAGACCCAGGCGCGACGCGGCAGCGGCGTACCGGTCTCCTTGACCTGGTACAGCGCACCGGAGCTGGAGGTGGCGGCGGTCGGGGTGACATTGCCCGCCCCGAACACCTCGCTCAGCACGTCCTTGTCCCACACCGCGTACAGGGTCAGACCGAAACGCACCGAGTGCTCAGTCTGCAGCTGCGCGATGATGTCCGCGTTCCAGTCCTTCACGGACTCGATCTTGCGCTCACCCATCGATTCGATGCCGTCCTCGGACACGTAACCCAGCGCCTTGAACGCGGGATCGATGGAGCCGGCCGCAGCGGTCGGCAGCGCGGTAGCCAGCGGCGCGACCAGAACACCGCCGGTAACGGCGATGTTCGGAGTGCCGGCGCCAATGTACTTGCTGGAAGGCAGAGCCATTTTCGTTATCTCCCTTGGGATTTGCGCAGGCCCTAGGGATTCGGTTCATTCAGTTTCGACTGCAACTAGCACGCAGTCAGGCGAGAACAGTGCCCCGCACAATCAGGTCGGTGACAACCGTATACCGCGGAGCGGCAGTCACCGGATCAGTATCGTTCTCCTCGCCGGCATCCTCGACGTAGTCGCACCAGACAGCGCCGATATAGCCGGGGGCAGCGGCATTGATGATGCCCCGCACCTTCGCAGCCAAGTCCGCCGCGCCGCCGGCATCGTCAGTGCACTCGAACACAACCCGAGGACGATCCAGGATCAGATGGGCCCCGCGGCGCCCCTCCCGGTCTTCGACGTCCAATCGCGCCTTGCGGTCGTTGCGAACGACCCGCACGGCCCGTGCCGGTCTCGGATCGGGAACTTTCGTAAACACTTTCGAAGAATCCCCACCGGCAACGAACTTCGAAGTGAGGAAGTCGACAAGCGTCTTCTCGATATCAGGAAATACAATTGTTTCAACCATAAAATTTCACCATTCAACGAAATCTGACTGCGGACACCGTTCTCACCCGATTCAAAATACCAATCAAAGGTTCAGATTCGCATACTTCAGCTGGCTCCAAGGTCATATGCTCGACTGAATACGCTCCGCACGAGCAGCATCCCATGAGGTGCATTCATCGGCTTCAAGAAGACGCGTGACTTCTAGGCCTTCAATTCCTCAGCAGTCATGAGCCACCCTTTTCAATAACTCTTCCAGAACAAGGAACGATCGCCTCCTGGAACTCACCGAGCATCCCCCCTTGGATTCCGTAGAGGCCATAGCTAACCTTCTTGTCCGCAATCTCAAGGTATGTCCTCCGCGACTGCAACCACGGAAGCTAGATGGTGGCACTATCTTCCAACCAAAGCTCACCATTCTCGAGATAGATGTTGACATCGATTTCTCTGTATCGTCCCGCTTTGCCAATGAGCTGCAGTAGAACTACCATCCACCTGCCGCAAGCCATTCTACCTGAAACGCACTGGGCGAAATTTCAGTTGCAATCCACCCAGCGCGCTGAGAAGGCTCTACCACCAATGGAATCGGGTTTCGATCCAACACTGTGCGCGCCGTATGCGCGCCCATTCCAGCTATTCCAGTAGTACCGTCATCGAACACTTCTACTTTCCGCAGCTCAAATCCGTCCACATCAACTTCACTGTAGGTCACCACTGGGACTTCGGCCGTTCGAGGTTCACGAACCAAGCTGATATACCGCAACCCGTCCTCTGTAGGTGTGAATCCAAATGCACGGGCCTTTGCCTGATCACGAGTAAGCACCGACCCGAAGACATCGGAATAATCGAGTACCGCTAGATTATCGATACCACCCTGGAGGTCGTCAGCGGGCTCGTTAGATTCACTTGCCAACCGATGCGATTCGGCTATCTCCTCTAGCATCCATTGGGGCACGATGTCGCGGGGGTATATTTGCAGATCTTGCTCTAGATCAATTCCAAGCAAAGACTCATCAACTGGCCGCTCGTATCCAAAGCGGGTCTCGAATCCAGCGATATCGATCCGCAGGTGGAGCGTAAACCACGTACCATGGCCGGGAATATACATCAAATCTCGAAGCTGCTGAACAGCCGAAGGAAATCCAATAGGCCCACCTATCGCCATATAGGGCCCTTCGAGGGTATCAATTCCCACCTCTAGTTCGAACGACTCACCAATCATGGTGTAGGTCAATTCAATGCAGGTCCAGCCAGTCGGAGCCTTATCACGCGCATTATCGACGATTTCGCCAAGCAACTCCGCTTTGCGATTCATATCCGGTTCCGAGGTTCCCTCATTGAAGTTATCGGTTGACAATTCTAGCCTCTCTCCACCTGACCTCAGTACTTTTCTTGTATCCTACATTGTAAGCATAAGGGGTGAACTCATCTCCGACCGCTCGGTAGCCCGGAACCGGTGTCGGACTGCCATATTCAACCAGAGTGCTATATTCAACACGACCTGGCGGAGTCTGCCTTGAAGCGCGCCTGATAAGAGTCGATATCTTATTCTCTAGCTTAAAATAGGACCCACCGAAGCGATTGATCGCCGATCGCTGCGGCGTATAGAATATTAGATTGGCCGGCGAGCCCCACTGATCCCTGAATAGGTGGCCAGCATCTGTACCAGGACCAGAAATTATATCCTTTCTATTATTGAAAAGATCCTGCATATCAGTGTCCCGGAGGCGTGTGTTCGCCGGGAGAATCTTGAGGTCAGGGCTATATGCCTCGACTACCCGCGCATATTCATCGAAACGCAGCCAGAAGTTACCATTGACTCTGTATACCGTGTTTGGCGCAGCAAACTCTAGTAGTTCGTTATAGAGCAAACTGCCATCCGGCATCTTGACGACAGTCCAATTTGTCTCTATATACCCTGGCGTTCCATCCAAGTTAGTCAGAATCGTCGTCTTCCGATTGCCAACGCTGTGCTCGTACTTCGCCCCTGGAACCAGCCTCGGCGAGGTTCGTTTATTTGCGGCATCATAGGGACTTACAAGCGTCCGGTATTCGGAACGACTCAGCGGCCTGGCCGAACCATTTATCGAACTTGGCGCACGGTAGGTGGGCAATTGCATTCCGGACCGCTGGAACATACGAGTTCCACTAGCCCTGACGGCCGTGAACATCGTTGTAGGAGCTTGAAGAATCTTCCCAGAATTTCTCAAGGGACCGCCAGCCAAAGCCCACTCTGGCATTGAGGTAATTCGTCGTGCAAATCTACCGATCTGCATTACTTCCCATGTCGCCCTGATATCTCGGGAGCCGTTGGGTTCAGATTCTGCGCTCCGCGCTCGCACAGGTACCCTATTGCCATCGACAAGACCCTTACCACCTTCAGGCTCGGCCATATTGTCGCGAGGCGGCAGACCATTCGGAAGCTGGGATCCGTTTGCCCGGAATCGCTCCAGCGTTTGGGCTATCAGTCGGGCAGCAGTCGCACCGGTTAGGCTCGCTGATTGAGTAGCCAAACGAGCTGCCTCAACGAATTGTTTGCCATATTTGCCCAATACCGTGGAAGCGGCAATGGATGAGCTTCTGAACGCATGGACTGCCGAATCAGCAAGTTCCGTAGCCTTCGCCGCCCCTGAGATTCCTGCCCGCGACGCTGCGCCTATGCCACGGCCGATTCCCTTTGTGGGGAGGAGCAGGGTGGCACCGCCGAAGGCCAGCTCGCCGAATGTCTGTGATGGATGCTCGGTTGCGCCGCGGAGGTCGGTCATCAAGAAGAACTGAGATCGGGCGTTTATACTGTCGAATGCTGCTTCTTGCCACACGCGCAGAGCGGCATCGCTGAAGCTGACCTTTCCACGCATCCAATCGCCGGTTGCTTCGGCAGTTGAAATTGCGGTTTTAAAATCTGCGGACAGCGTGTCGAAAGTACCTTTGAGAATTCCCGTTGCGATGCCATAGGTGAGGCCTACCAGCGGGCCGAGCTTCATATCTTGGTTGGTGAAAGGGATCTTTTGAGTATCGAGCCTGGAATTCCAGCCCATGAACTTCGCGAAGTCGTTGTACTGGCTGTTGAAGCCTGACATGGCTCCGAGGCCGATAACTAGGCCGCGGCCCTTCTCGAAGGCCGCATCCCATGCGTTATCGCCTGCGGCCCATAGCTTCTGGGTGAGGCTTCTCGTGTCTATCTTGGGTGAGGTGTCGTAGTCTTTGTGCGATCCGTCCGGGCTCCAGACTGTGTAGCGCCAGATGTCCTTGACCTGGAGCCTCGTACCGTCGAGCTGGTTGAAGGTTGTGGATCCATCCGCGTTGCGGGTGTAGTCGAGCCACTTTCCGTCCGAGCCAAGGGCCCAGTCTCTGAGTGGATTGCCCTTCAGGTCGTATCGGGTGACATGAAGGGTTTTTCCTCGGAAGTCCTGGGTTACATGGATCGAACCGGTGTCGTTCGGCGTGATGGTGATCGTCCGCGCCTCGACGTCGTTCGCGAGCGTGCCGCTGACCTGCCCTGAAGGCGTGTAATGCAGGCGGGCCGTCGTGCGGGTGCTGTCCATTCCGGAGACGTCGATGCTGTGATCGGGGTTGAAGTCGCGTCTCAGGCCATCGGTGCCCAGGTACCAGCCGGTCTTGTCCGGGCGGAGCTCCCCCACCTGATCGGTATAGGGATTGCGCATCTCGTCGTGGTAGGTGCGGAAGATCTTTTGGACCTGGTCTTGGCTCAGGATGGAGACTTCCTGCTCGCCGTTGTCCAGATACTGTGTGCCCCACGTAGTCCCGGTGCGCGCATCGAGATTGACCGTGGTCTGTCCACCGTCCAACAGGTTTGAGATGATCGACGGACTCGAGGGGTCGTCACCCTCGGCCATCGTGTACTGGAGCATTTGTCCCGGTGCGGCGCCGTGGGTTCCAGGCGAGTACGAGACCGACATGACGCCGCCGGCGTTCATCCACATCGTGTAGCCGCCCGTACCATCAGCTACTCGACGCAAGGTGACGGTCTCGCCGTTTGGCTTTTCGATGGTCGAATCGACAGTCTGACCACCGGTACCGGCCACGATCGTGTTGGTGATCTTGCCGAGGTTCGGATCCTGCACCACCCACGGCTGGCCTTCTGCCTGATCTGGCGGCGCGTTGTTGCCGATGTCGAACATCGTCGGCCCCGTGTAGGTGGCCTCCTTCAGCACGGGCTCCGGCTCCGGCGCGGGCTGACTCGGCTGAACCGTGACGCCTGGCTGCACCGGTTTCGTCGAGCTCGGTGCCGAATTCTGCGGCTGCGCAGTAACACCCGGTTGCACGGAAGGGTGGCTGTTGGGCGCTGGCTGCGGGGTCGGAGGTGATTGTTTGGCCGGTTCGGGTGTTGAACTAGGGATACGCGCCGGATCGGGGCCAGAGGCCAGGGGGCCGGTGTCCGGGTCCTTATACGGGAAGGGGGGTACCCAGTGCGGGTGTGGGCGCTGACGGGCTGAAGACCCGGAAACGGCTGTGTCTCAGCGGACGCGAGCAAATCCTGGCCGCGGATTACCCGCGCGAACTGCTGTGCCGCATCAGCACTGGATCTGACCGAGAAGTTGTAAACACTGCCGGTGGCTGCCTCGGACGGAGCGATCGGCATGATCACTCCTCACGAATGCGCCGCGCCTGGTCGATGCGGGCGCGCAGTTGGTTGACCAGGGCGGCGTAGGCGTCGGTTTTGGTGGGGGCTTCCGCTGCCAGGCCGCGGGGGTGGGTGGCGGACCAGAGGCCCTCGTCGGTTTTGGTGACCTGGATGTCTTCGAGGTTGTAGAAGTCTTCGGGGTCGGGGGCGGGCCAGTTGCCGGTGGCGTCCTTGGTGATGTGGATGCCGGTGTCGAAGACGCCGGGCTGGCCGCCGGGGGTAGGGGTCCAGCGGATTTCTTCGAGGTCCGGGTGGACTCGGACTCCGCGTTTGACGAGGTATTCGGCTACTCGGACGGCCTGTTTGATACTGGTTACCGTGGGCTCGGCCAGTTTTCGGCCGACTCCGGACTGCCACTCGGGGAGGTGGATGACGGAGAGTTCCTCGGCGAGGGAACGGACCTCCGGGGAGAGTTCCTCGACGTCGCGCTGCTCGGAGAGCTTGCCGGAGAGGGACTGTTGGATGAGGGCGAGGAATTCGGGGGTGACCAGCTGGCCGGCATCGGTTTTCACGTACTCGGAAGGGGGCTGGTGATTGCCGAAGCTGATGGATTCGACGACTTCCTTGTCTGGCATCGGGTTTCAGGACCTTCCGGGACGAGGGCATGGCGAAGTCCCGGGTCCGCTCCGGACTCGGGATCGATTAATGGGGTGGGTCCCGCCCCCGATAGGGGCGGGCGGGCCGTCAGGGCTGGGTTGCGACGATTTGGTCGGTGTAGTGGACGTACACCCACGACTCGTATGGGTGAATCAAACCGAGGTCCACGGCGCCTGCGGGCAGCTCTCTATCCGGGCCCACTGCGGCGACGCTGATGTGATGAATCTCGTTGATGTTCGTGTTGTAGCGAACGAACAGCTGGACGCTGCCGCCGTCGTCGACCTGCCGAAGCTTGTCGATCGCGATGAAGCCGGGGACGTAGAACTCGAGATTGAAGGGCCGGCCGGTGACCACCATGGTCTTTTCGTTGTGCCAGTTCGGCGCGGGCGCGGCCTGGTAGTAGACATATGACGACACGCCGACGGTATGGATCCTGCCCAGACCGACGGCCGGAGGCGTCTGCCCCTCCGGCGGAGGACCATCCGAACAGTTACCCACGGTCACCTGGGCAACCTCACCGAGCTTGGTGTCGTCGTAGACGACGTAGAGCTCGGCACTGCCGTACTCGCTGATCTGACGCATCTCGTCGATACGAACAAACCCCGGGATATAGAACTGCGCGCCAAAACCGTTGCACGCGAGGACCGTTGTCTTTTCCATGGCTTCGTCTTTCGCTAGTCGGTCGGCTCCGTGCTGTCGGTGCCGATGTCACGCATGGGAAGTTGGGTGGGTCCCGCCCCGGAGTGTCAGAGGGGTGATCCGGGGCGGGACCCGTTGCGCCCCGGCGCTGCGACCGAGCCTGCGACCGTGGGACCACCGACGGGAGGCGTGGGAGCGGAGGGGCGGGTATGCAGCGAGCTCGTAACCCGCGGTGATGAACCGGTGGAAGGTTTTCGGGGGCCGGCCGCATGGGCTGTGCGGTATCGAACCGCTGACGTCAGGTGATCGCTCCGTTGAATTCGACTTCGTCCATCAACTCCCTGGACATGTGCAGTTCCGGGATGCGGCCGTGCTGAGCGGCCTCGATGACTCCTCGCAACACCGCGAGCGCCTCACGAAAGAGCCCTGTCACTCTGGTCAATTCGCGAATGGAAGCTTCCTGGGCCGCCTCGACCGCATCGAGGCGGCAGGTGACGTCGCGCAACTCCTGCGATACCCGCGAGAGGGTTTTGATCGCGATGTCGTTCACGTCCTTTGCCGCGGCGACCTCGTGCCGCAGGCTGGTCGTGGGCTGCATGCGCCGGGCACGCAGCCAGGAGAAGAAAGCCGAGGTACCTGTTCCACCGAGGAAGGTAGCGACGGAAAGTAGCAGCGTCTCGAACAAGCGATCACCCGGCCTCGGGTGCGACGATCTCGTCGATGGCGGCCACGAGGGCTGGTTCGTTCCTGACGATCCAGACGTTGGTGCTGCGCAGGGCCTCCATCACCGCCAGTAGAGCGGTGCCCACGCCGGCGTACTGCGGTGGCGCGAACTGGAACAATGCCGCCGAGACGGCCAGCACGTTGATGATTCCGCCGACCGCGGAGACCACCGCCTTCGCATTGCGCGCCACGAACGCGCCCGGGGTGGTCACGAAGCCGTCTTCGGGACCGGAGTCGAATTCGGCGCGAGATCGTGCTGGAGCTTGGCCAGCGCATCGACAAGAGTCATGTTCTGTCCCTGCTCGTTCTGGCCGAGCTGTGGCCAGCCGAGGCCGTCGGGGCCGCGGAGCTGACCCCAGATTTCCTGGACCTTCTTGTACAGGTCGGCCTGTTGCGCATCCGTGAGCGCCATGAGAACTCCTTGGGTAGTTGATGGTGCCAACCCGAGCAGCGCACGGAGTTGGCCGATGGTGCCGGGGAAGGCGTTCGCGTCCACTCGATGCCCGGCGACCATGGCCGCGTCGGTGAACTGGAGGATGTCGACGTTCTTGCCGCCGAAGCCGATCCAGAACGGGGTGCCGTCACCCGGGTACAGCGCCGAAGCGGGAGCCGAGCCGTAGACGTAGCTCGACTGGATCAGTCCAGGCACGTTCGAAATGTCAGGCGAGCCGATCCGCTGCCAGTACCAGCGCGGTAGGTAGGACAGGTTGATCTCGCGGCCTCGGGTATTCACCGCATTCACGAACGCCCAAAAGGTGGACAAGTCGCCGGAATCAGCCTCGAAGTCGATCATGGTTGCGGCGTCGCCGAGATGGGAGACGTACAGGTCGGCCTGAGCGTCGACGTCTGCGTCTGCCCTGAGATAGTGGTAGCCCGCTACTAGTAAGCCGTTGGCATGAGCCGCATCTCGATACGCAGGCCAGGTGTGGTCGACGAAGCCGTCGCCCTCGGAGACCTTGGCGAAGACGAACTGGAAACCTTCGCGGGCTACCTGCGCCAGGTCGATGTCCGGACCGTTGTTATTGGAGATGTCGATCCCGAAAATGGTCATAGAGCTCTCCTCGCGTTGTGTGCCGACGGGATTCGGTTCTCCGACCTGGCGAAGGCCGACTACAGCCCGAACAGCGGCAGGACCAGCGGAATCAGGTCGCCGATCAGTTTGATGAGATCTTCGGCAATGGTGATCACTCCGTTCACCCCCTCTCCGGATGTCGGTTGAGGATGGTCGCGAGGCGATCGCAATAGCCGCCGGCGAGATACGCGGTGGTATGCGCACCTCCGGTCAGGTAGCCCTGCATCAATGCAGCGGCCTGTGACCACAGCTCCCAGATCCGGAGCGGATGCGTCCAGGACCCGAATCGCGCTGCCTGCCAGCGGTTTCGGCGAATGCGTTCGGCGAGGTCAGCGGTCCAGCCGCCCATGTCGGCGAAGCCGAAAGCCGACACCGTGTCTGCGAGGTTGCGCAGCGGTGAATCCGGCGGGCACGACGTGATGCCGTCCGCCGGGTGCGCTACCTCCCAGGTCGGGATTTCATCCGGCCAAGTGGCGTGCTGACCACTGATGCCGAATCCGACGGGGTTGGGATCGATCGAATCACCTTCCCTGCGCATCGGATTGGCGATCGTGGCGGCCCATTCGACTTCGCAGTCGGGGTATTCGCCGCGCGCCTTCGCTTCGAGGAAGCGGGTGACCACTTCCGCGCCGAGGCTGTAGCCGAGGATGCCGACCCGGTTGGGGGTGGCGTGGATTGCCTTCACCAACGCGGCGACACCCTGGCTGATCGACTGCTGTTCGGTGCAGCCGAAGGGGTTGTGCTGCGGGTTGGCCGGGCCGATGGCGGCGGGGTAGTCGATGTCCGGGCCGATTTCGTAGATCGCCGGGTCGAGCTGCCTGGTCACGGCGCTGAGCATGTTGTCCGGTGAACCGAACAGCTCCCCGGTGCCGCGGCAGGTCAGGACTGAGATCACGCGAAATCGCCTTTCGGGCAGATGGATAAGGGACGGCCCCACCCGCGGGAAGAGGTGCGGGTGAGGCCGTCGGACGCCCCGGCTTCCACCTGCCTGCAACCGCCCGGGAGCGGAGAAGTGGCGGGAGGACCTGGCGGGTGGGGCGAGTCGGGTGCCGAGAGTGTCGGCGAAGTCTGGGTCCCGCCCTCGGTTTTCGAGGGTTCCGAGGGCGGGACCGGGACACCCCTGTGCGGCTGCGGCGTCTACGACCGCGGACCACCTGCGGGAGACGGGCGCACGAGGGGTGGGCCATGCGGCGTGCTCTGAACCCGTTTACTACCTGCGAAGGGTTTTCGGGGGCTTGCCGCATGAGGCTTGGAGAGGCGCGTGTGCCAACGAAGTCCGGTCCGCAGCAATGGATCTCGGATCAACACAGTTCCATGGACGGAATCTGCTGTTGGAGTGATGATTCCCGTGAAGTTCGGGAGGAAGGCACAACTGTGGCGCTGCAATCAGCTTCACTTAAGCGACGAGGAAAGTCAACAGTCCAGTCCGAAATTCTCGAAAGATGCTGGTAGCAGCCACTTCCGACGTCACCGCCGCCGACCGGAATCGGGGGTGATGCAGCCGGCGGCAACCAACGTCCGTAAGGCCGCGGCCTTACGCGGACATTCAGGCGCGGGACATTCACGATGCAGGCGCATGACCTCGTGGGCGCTGTCGGCAGACAGCGGAGTGACGGGGGCCGTGTGGGCGGCCAGTTCGATCAGGTCAAGAAGGGAGTAGCGCATGGGAGGCCTCCATTGGGACGAAACGACGAAGGCCGTCGAACCTTCTGCTGAGCAGTGGTTCGACGGCCAGGTGGCGAGGGATTCTGAGGTGGGACAGGCGATCACACGGTGGACTTCCGGCGGCGCATCGGGTGATTCAGGTGCGCGTCCAAGACGTCGCCGACCAGGAACAACTCTGGCCAGTCCGGCGCCCACGGCCCAGGAACGGGCGCAACTTTGCCTGCGTCACGCAGGGTTTGGATGCGGCGGACCGTGACCGTTCGAAACGGATCTCCCAATCCTTTCGCGAGGGTGACGATTCCCGAGACATTGAGACGGGCGCGGCGGGCGGCGGCGACGGCTGCGGCATCGAGGACATAACGATTCGCCGGCGGACAGACCACACGTTCAGCGGCTTCGACCGCCGACCTGAGGTCCGCAGGAGCGGATTCGACGCCTTCGGTCATCGCCAGCGCGATCAGATTCGTGCGCAGCCAGGCGGCGAGCCCGGCCGTAGAAGTCGGACCGCTGTACCCGATAGCGCGCTGTTCACAGACGAGCCGCACCCAGCCGACCAGACACGCGTGCAGGTGGTCACGGACATTGGCCGCACCGACGCTGAAGGGCAGCGGCTGATCACTACTCCTGCCGCTGAGCCGGGTATTGGCCGCACCGAGACGCGCTCGGCCGTTGACCGAATCCTCCAGATCCTCGGCCAGACTCGGAATCCCGGCGAGTAGCTCGGCCAACTCCCGAAGGGCGTCGACCGTGAGGTACAGGTGGGTCGATTCGTCATATGCCATCATGCCGCCCCCGAATCCCCACGCCCCTGACCGGGGAGGAGATCGGCGAGCTCACGTCCCAGAGCACACGCCACGAGCACCAGATCGACCGCCGTGAAGGGCGCGGCGGCACCCACTCGGGCACCCAGAGAGGCGGCACTGAGCCCGGTTCGGGCGACGATCTGCCCGAAGCCCACACCGGTCTCACTCATCGCCAGCGCTACACGGTCGGCGATATGTCGATCCAGGAAGTCCATACGGACCACATTATGGTCCATACGGAACTGAAACAAGTCCGAACGGACCTGTTATGCAATCGTTACTATCCGTCGGGTTTGGATATACTCCAGCCTGGGTGTGTTTGCAAGAATTCCGTTCGGACCTCATGATGGTCCATATGGAACTGCGGGATCTCCACGACGGCATCAACCGCGCAGTAGGCGAAGAACTCCGTGCTGCCCGCGCACGGCGCGGTTACACCCGGGTTGAGCTCTCGGCCGCCTCAGGCGTCGCCGTGAGCACGATCCAGCGCTTCGAGAACGGGGAGCGCTCCCCCGACATGCATCAGCTGTTCGCGCTATGCAATGCACTCGACGTTTCGCCGCTCGAGGTCATGGACCGTGCCGTGCAGTTCGTCAAGCGAAGCGGGTAGCAACTCCCCCAGTTCCCAGCCGATGACCTCCAGACATCACGACGGCACTACGCGAGTGAAATTGCCTGCCATTACCCGCATTTGAAGGCTATGACCTTTTGTGCCAACAATGGCCGACACTGCGAGTATCAGGACGGCAATGGTTTCGGCGCGGCGGGCGCTGGAAGCGGAGAGGTCGGCGATGTTGGCATGGAGGTGGTTCTGGGAGCCGCTGTGGTGGTCGGAACGACAGACCGGACCGATACATCGGGGCCCACCGCTTCAGGGGTCAATCGGGTGTCGGATTGCATCGAGTTCGGGTCGGCGCTGCCCGGGCTGGGGAGACCGGGGATTACGGAGCGGGTGCGGTTGCCGGGGTTCTGGTTGGGGTAGGCCGGGGTGCCGGGGGTGACATTGCTTGGGGCGGTGGGGGTTTCCGCGCCGGGGACGGCCGGGGTGGCGTAGGACGGGGCCGTGTAGGCGGGGGTTGCCGCGTCGGGGGTTGCCGCGTTCGGAGTGGTTGCGCCCGGGACGGTGGCACCCGGCGTGCTTGCGCCTGGGGTGGCAGAGCCCGGGGTTGTGGCGGTTTCCGGGTCGGATTCCGTTGGGGTGGTGAGTGTTTGCGAGTTTTGGGGAGCCAGGAGGTTGGGGAGGCCCGGGTGTTGGCTCCGGGGAAGTCGGTGAGGGCGGGGCCTACTTCCATGGCGGAGGCGGGGGTTAGGGGGCCGCCGTCGGGGGCTGCGGAGTATTCGGCTCGGAGGATTCGGTTGTCGCGGGTGAGGACTCGGCCGGAGGTGTCCTCTACGGCGGCTGTGGTGCGGGAGTCCTCTTTGTCGGTGCCGAGGTACATCTGGCAGTCGGTGGTGTCGCAGGTTTGGGCGTAGGTGTAGCGGTTTTCGGCTAGGGCGTAGGAGCGGGCGGCGATGGCCTGGGCGCGGAGGGCTTCGGCGCCGCCCTGGTCGGCCCAGCCGGGGACCATTTCGGCGGGGACCACGCCTTTGAGGTAGTCGTCGAGGTCTACCTCGTTGACTGTGCGGAAGGCGTCGCCGTCCAGGGCCACGCCGAGGACGCCGCGGAAGGCGTTGCCGCCGCAGATTTCGAGTTGTTCTTCGGCGGGGCGGGCGGTGCCGTCGGTAACGGGGTAGGCCCAGGGGTCGTCGGTTGTGCCTTCCCAGAGGTTGTTTCCGTCGCAGCCCTGGGTGATGGTGACGTCGGCGCCACTCGCGGTGGGGGTGAGGTGCGCGGCCTGGCCGGGGATGACACGGCGGCCGGCGACGTAGAAGACGGAGTCGGAGACGACGTCGAGGGTTTTGTCGTCCTGGTCCATGAGGCGGACTCGGACGGAGGTCGCACCGACGTCGGCGAGGTTCGCTCCGGCGTAATAGTTCGCGAGGATGCGCTCGGCGGTCCAGCCTTGGGCGGCCTTCTCGAACGCGCCGTTCTGGCTCAGACCGCGGCCGTGACCGGCGCCGACGGTGAGGTGCAGAGCGTTCTCGGGCCAGGCCCAGACCAGCAGGGCGGTGCCGCCGGTGGTGACGGCGACTGCGAGGGACATGGTGAGCAGACCGCGCCGTCTCTGGCGCTCGGCTAGGTACCCGTTCGGCATGTCATACCCGTTCTTTCGAGGGTGTGAAGCTACATTCGAGTTACCCAAAGCTAAGCCTCAACCATACGTTCAGGGAATGTGACAATAGGGACTAGTGTGCTCGTTGATGCGCCAAGTAGCAAGCTTGTGCTCGGGGCGCGGTTAGACCGATTTACCTGAATGGGAGATGCTTGTGCCGTATCGCAGACCGAAACATGCCTACACGCTCCCGGTAGTGACCGCCCTCGCGCTGGCCGTGCCCGTCGGCGTCCTCGCACTGAGTGACACCCGGGATGTCCGGAACGCGGATCAAAGCAATTTGGCAGCTATACCTGCCCAAATAGCCGAAGTCGCCCTGGCCTCGGCGCCCGACATCGTGCTGCCGCTCCACGAGCTGACCGGGCTCGATCTGCCCGACCTACGCCTGTCCGATCTGCGGATGTTGCCGCTGCCCAGCTCGATTCAGATTCCGCAGAATCTCATCCCGGGCGTGCCGCTACCCACCGAGATCCCCCTCCCCAAGCTGAACAACTCCCCGCAGCAGCCCGTCGGGCCCGGACCGGCCACCGCGCCGCGCTCCGCCCGCCCGACCGTGCCGGGCTCACTCCCCAACGCCAACCCCGTCCCGGGCGCCGTCAAGCCGGCCGGGACACCCGGCTTCATCGCCGAACCGGGGCCCGAGATCCCGGCAGCACCGAACGCCGAAACCCACGCTGCCCCACTGGTTCCCGCGCCCGGCGGTGAGACACCCGCGGCAGCGCCCGCCCCGGCACCGATCCCCACCGCCGACAACCCGGCCGCGCCCGGCCCACATCCGGTGCCCGGCCTCACCGGCGACCTGCGCACCCCCGCCCTCTCCCCCGGCGCGGTGCCCACCGACCTGGTCGACAAGGTCGGCGCGCAGGTCAAGGAGCTCACCCGCGAACACCCGTTCAGCATGGTCGCGGTCACCGCGACGGATGTTCTCAAAGCCACCACCAAGATTCGCGCTCAGCGCCCCGACGGCACGTGGGGTCCCTGGTACGACGCCGAGGCCGAATCGGGCAAGGACAAGTCCAAGCCGGGTAAGCGCAACGGCACCGAACCTATCTACGTCGGCAATACCAAGACCGTGCAGATGCTGGTGACGCCCAAGGCGAAGGCCGTCTCCGCGCCCGCCGAACCCACTCCGCTGGACGACAGTTCGGCCGATCCCGCGCAGATCAACCTGGAGAAGCTGGCCGCGGTGCTGATCGATCCGGGTCGCGGGAGCATCGACGAGAACCTCACCTCGGTGGCCGCGCCGCTGCCCGGCGGCGGGCCGAAGGTGATCTCCCGGGCCCAGTGGGGCGCCGACGAATCGTTGCGCTGCGAGGAACCCACCTACGACGACGGTGTCTCCGCGATCACCGTGCACCACACCGCGGGCCGCAACGACTACACCAAGGCCGAGTCCGCGGGCATCGTGCGCGCCATCTACTCGTATCACGCGAAGACGCTGGGCTGGTGCGACATCGGCTACAACGCGCTGGTCGACAAGTACGGGCAAATCTTCGAAGGACGCTACGGCGGTTTGGACCGCCCCGTCGAGGGCGCGCACGCGGGCGGGTTCAATATCGATACCGCCGGGGTCGCGCTGATGGGCGATTACGAGGAAGACGACCCGACCGACGTGTCCATCCAGGCGCTCGGCAAGTTCATCGGGTGGCGCGCCAAACTGGCGGGCTTCGACCCGCAGGGCTCGACCACCATGTACTCCGAGGGCAGCGATTACACGAAATACGCTCTCGGACAGGCGGTCAAACTCCCGAACATCTTCGCGCACCGCGACGTCGGCAACACCACCTGCCCCGGCGACGCCGCCTACGCCCTGATGGACAAGATCCGCCAGATCGCCGCCGACACGGCCGGCGGCACCGACGCCGTCGCCCCGACCACCCCGAACCGCGTCCACCCCGGCCAGAACGCCGGAGCGAACCCGCAGGTCCAGGCGGCCCCCGCGCCACCCACACCCAGCTCCAGCGAGGCGGACCTGGCCGCGCTCGCCGACCTCACCCAGCGGATCCTGAGCATGCTCGACCGCAGCCCGGTCGCCCGCTACTGGAACGAGCAGGGCGGCGCGACAGGCCCACTGGGACAACCGAAAGCGGTACCGATCGCACTCGCCGACGGCGGCCAGTACGGTGAATTCACCAATGGCTTCGTGTACGCCAATTCCACCGGCCGAATCGTTTCGGTGGTCGGGAAGATTCTGGAACGATTCCTGCAATTGGGTTCGGGCGCAGGCATTCTCGGACTACCCACGAGCAACGAATATCCGGTCTCGAACGGCGTCCGTACCGACTTCCAAAACGGCGCACTGATTTTCGACAAGCTCACCGGAATCGTGACAACCGTGCTGAAGAACTATGGCGCGGTCCAGGACCCCATCAAACCCATTCCGGCGGTGGTCCCCAACTAGGTGGCAATGCCGCACCAAGAGGCAAACCCGCGCACCGATTCGGTGCTGCGGGCTTCCTCGCGGGCGAGTACGCGGACGGTTTCGTGCACCATCGGATGCCAGCGCACCATCGACGGCGCGATCGCCTTCGCGGTCTGCAAGGCGGGCATGACGAGCGACCTGTTCCCGTGCAGTAGATAGGCGCGCGCTACGTCGATGTAGTGGTGGCCGGACCGAGATTTCGGCGTGCCGTGCGGGATCACAAAACCGTCGGCACGTTCGAGCGCTACCGCTCCGTCCGCCATTTCGACGGCCAACGCTACCGACCAGATGCCGACGTTCGTCGGGCCGAACACGAGGATCTCATCACGATCGTGACCGATCCGGCGTGCGGTGTCGGCCGCTTCGGCCAGGTGGGCGTCCGCCTGAGCTCGGTTCCCGGCGCGGGCCGCAGCAAGACCGGACTGTAGATGCAGACCGCCCCACGCGATGAGATCCGGCTCCTCGCCGATGCCGAGTTGCCCTTCGATCTGAGCACGGCAACGTTCGAGGAACGCCAGGGCCGTTTTCCAGTCGCCACCGTTGGTCAACAGAGTGGCACGGTGGAATTGCGCAGCGGCGATCCACAATGGATCGCCGGATTCGCCGGCAGCCCAGGTCATTCGGTCAACTGCCAGCGCGGCGAGGTCCTGGTAGCCGAGTTTGTGGGCCAGGCTGCGGGCGTTGTAGTAGAGCTCGGCCAGCAGTGTGCAGGCTCGTTCGCGGGCGCGGCCATCGCTGCGGTGCACGAGCGCTCGCGTCTCGACCAGCAGCGGCGGCAGCTTCGCGGCGAGCTTGGCAGCGGCCGCATCGCGACGATATCTGCGCGCGTCGAGAACGTCCTTGGACAGCTCAGGAGTCGGTCGCACCTGGACATCCGGGGCCGGCATGTCCCATGCCGCGAGCTCATTACGCAGCAGGGCTATCGCCGCGTGAATCTCCCGATCCTCCGTCGTGGTGGGCGCGTAAGGCTGACCCAGCAACTCGGGCGCGCTGGTCATCAGCGCCTTCGCGCACGCCGACACATAGGCGGAGGTCGCAGCCCGTCTACCTTGCTCCACGGCACTGATCAGGGAAGGCGACAGTCCCGTTTCCATAGCCAGACGCGATTGGGTCCAGCCCTTCAGCTTGCGGGCCTCGGCAACTCGCTCGCCGACACCGGCCGAATCATCGATCATCACGGACTCAATTCCACACGGCTACCGGACCCGGGACTCCCACAAATTGTAAGAGTTCGCTGCGCCCGACCAGGTCAATCTATGGATCAGCAGCCGGAACCAGGTAGGCAGGAGAACACCCGACATGGCAATCATCCTCGCGATAGTCCTTACTTCGCTACTGATCTTCGGCGCCAACGTCGTTGGCACCATGATCGCCGAAACCCGGCGCACCGATCCCCCGCTCACCGTTGCAGCCATTCAGGCCAGGCTCGCCGCCGAGTCACCGCGGGTATACGTCCCGATCAGCCGGGGGTGGTGACTGTGGGTCTCTTGCCATCGGCGGTGGGTTTCCTGCGGAGCGACATCTCAGGTTTACATCAACCGCAGGACGAGCGGCGAATTCGCTCGGCCGCCAAGCGAACTGGATACGACCTTCGGAAAACGCTCGTCTTCAACGAACGAACCGAGGACCGGCTGCATCGCCTGCGCGTGGCGATCGACCGTCTGGGTGTCGACGCCGTAATCGTCCCGAGCCCAGCACATTTCGACGACGACACCATTCCCGCCGAACTGCTCGAAGTAGCGGTGGTGGTCACCGCGTCCCCCATGAACGCAACACCCCGAACCCGCCCCGCCACGCGCTAGGCGGCGGGTCATCGCACCCGGTTCAGGACCACCAGCGTTCGAGAGTGCGGGCGACGCCGTCGTCGGTGTTGGACGGGGCGACCTCGTCGGCGGCGGCGATGGCTTCCGGGTGGGCGTTTGCCATGGCTACGCCGTGGCCCGCCATCAGGAGCATCGGGACGTCGTTCGGCATGTCACCGAAGGCGATGAGGGAGGAGTGCTGGACGCCGAGACGCTGGGCTATGACGGCGAGGCCGGTGGCCTTGGTGACGCCGGGAGCCGAGAGTTCGATCAGGCCGTTGTCGGTGGAATAGGTGAGGTCGGCGCGGCCGGCGAGGTGGGGATCCAGGACGGTGCGCATGTCGTTGCTGGAGGTGCCGGGGAGGCGGATCAGCATCTTGATCGCGGGGGCGGAGATGACTTCGGCTCGGGACACCTGGGTGTCGTCGGGGTTGAGCCAGGCGTGCTCGTATTCGGGGGAGCTCACGAACTGGGGGGTCGCGGCGTCGTGGGCGGTGGCGCCGACGCGTTCGGCGGCCAAGCCGCAGCCGGGCAGCAGGTGCTCGGCCAGATCGGCGGCCCAGGTGAGGGTTTCGATGTCGAGGGTGCGGCTGTCCAGGACGCGATCGTTGGCGCTGTCGTAGATGACCGCACCGTTGCCGCACACGCACAGCGGTGCGTAACCGAGCCCGTCCACCACCGGATCGATCCAGCGCGGCGGCCGGCCGGTGGCGAGCACGAACGGCACCCCGTCCGCGATGAGCGCATTGATAGCGGCCTTGGTGCGGGCGCTCACCTGCTCACGGTGGTCGATGAGCGTGCCATCCACGTCGGAGGCGACCATCTTGGGTTTGGGCAGGTGAAAGAGCGTCACCTACTCCATCCTGCCTCGAGCCGCGACCCGTGCGCCCGTGGATTACGGACGATGCCGTACAAACGAGACCTTTCCGGCATCACCCCTGGCCGGACCGGTTAACACACGGATTGCCGGGGCGTCCGCGGTCCGTACCCCGCGTTTCCGCACTCCACTCCTTATGATCTGGGGCAGAACTCGACCCCGAAAGGGAATGATGGCCGGTTTTCTGCTGCGACGTGCGCTGAACTATGTCGTGCTGCTGGTGCTGGCGTCGTTCCTGGCGTTCGGGCTCGCGTCACTCACGTTCCGCCCGCTCGACAGTCTCGAGCATCGCAACCCAAGGCCGCCGCAGTCGGTGATCGACGCCAAGCGGGAAGAACTGAAGCTGGATCTGCCGATCCCGCAGCGCTACGCGGAATGGGTCGGCGGCATCGTCACGCACGGCGACTTCGGCAAGACGCTGGCGGGGCAGCCCGTGAACCAGGAACTGCCGCGGCGCATCGGGATCAGTCTGCGACTCGTCCTGGTCGGCTCCATCATCGGCACGATCCTCGGTGTGCTGATCGGCGCGGCGGGGGCGATCCGGCAATACAAGTTCAGCGACTACCTCTCCACGGTGCTCTCGCTTCTGATCATCAGCACACCGGTGTTCCTGCTCGCGACGCTGTTGAAATACGGTGCGTACGAAATCAATACGATCACCGGGCAGCAGATCTTCTACTACACCGGCGAGACCTCGGCGAACGCGGTGCACGGCAGCTGGAATCAGTTCGTCGACCGCTTGCAGCACATGATCGTTCCCACGGCCGCCCTGATCCTCTTCGCGGTCGCCGGGTACAGCCGCTACCAGCGCGCCTCCATGCTGGACGTATTCCAGAACGACTTCATTCGGACCGCACGAGCCAAGGGACTCACCCGGTCCCGAGCGTTGTACAAGCATGGCCTGCGCACCGCGCTCATCCCGATGGCGACGCTGTTCGCGTACAGCTTCGGCGGGCTCATCACCGGTACGGCCTTCGTGGAGAAGATCTTCGGGTGGCACGGCGTCGGAGAGTGGCTGGTTGACTCGATCACCGCCCAGGACCTGTACCCCGTGGTGACCATTACCGGGTTCATCGCGCTGGTGATCTTGCTCTCCGGATTGCTGTCCGACGTCGTCACCGCCATTCTCGACCCCAGGGTGCGTGCGTGATGACCGAAACCGAACTCATCGTCCAGGGCGCTCCCGAGCCGATGGCCGCAGGCCGTCGCAAGCTGGTGGTGCGGCGCTTCCTGCGAAACAAACCAGCCGTCGCGGGGTTGGCGATCCTGATCCTGATGCTGGTCATCGCTTACACGCTCCCTCCCTTCCTGAAGTACGACTATCAGCAGCTCGACTACACGGCGCTACTCAAGCCCCCGAGTTCGCGGCATCCCTTCGGCACCAACCAAATAGGCCAGGACGTCCTCGCCCAGACACTGCGTGGCCTGCAGAAGTCACTGCTGATCGGCTTCGCGGTAGCCTTCATCTCGACCCTGATCGCGGCCTTCGCCGGCTCGGTAGCTGGATTGCTGGGTGGCTGGATCGATATGGCGATCATGTGGCTGGTAGACCTGCTGCTGGTCATTCCCAGCTTCATCATCGTCGCGCTCTTCGCACCGCGGACCAAGGGCAACGGCAGCATCGTGCTGCTTATCGTGTTGCTCGGCATCTTCGGCTGGATGATCAGCGCACGCATCGTGCGCGGACTCACGTTGAGTCTGCGCGAACGTGAATTCGTTCGGGCCGCACGCTATATGGGTGCGTCGACCTGGACGGTCATCACCACCCATATCATCCCGAATGTCGCGTCCTTCCTGATCATCGACACCACTCTGGCAGTGGGCGCGGCGATCATGGGCGAAACCGGGTTGAGCTACCTGGGATTCGGCGTGCAGGCGCCCGACGTTTCTCTGGGCACCCTGATCGCCTCGGGCACGAAATCGGCCCTCACGTACCCGTGGTTGTTCCTCTTTTCGGGCGGATTCCTCATCCTGACCGTCCTGTGCACGTTCCTTGCCGGCGACGGTCTGCGCGATGCCTTCGACCCCAGCGCGGGACGTGCGCGATCGCGCCGCAAGAACCGGGTCGCCGGTAAGCAATCCGCCGGAAAGGCCGCGGCATGACCGACATGACGAACCGGACCACCACCGCACCGCTGCTCGAAGTCTCCGATCTGCGGGTCAGCTTCCCAAGCGAAGAGGGCCGCGTCGAGGCGGTGCGTGGAGTGAATTACGCCGTGCAGGACGGCGAGGTCCTGGCCATTGTCGGTGAATCCGGTTCCGGAAAATCGGTGTCCTCACTGGCGGTCATGGGGCTGCTCCCGGATCAGGCTCGGGTGCAAGGATCCATTCGGCTGCGCGGACAGGAGCTGGTCGGCATGGGCGACCGGCAGCTGTCCACGCTGCGCGGCAGCAAGATCTCAATGGTCTTCCAAGACCCGCTGTCGGCCTTGACACCGGTGTACCGGGTCGGCGACCAGATCGCCGAAGCGCTACTGGCACACGGCAAGATGAGCAAGCGTGAGGCCGCCGACAAGGCGGTGGAACTGCTGGATCTGGTCGGTATCCCCGATCCCGCGCTGCGCGCCAAGGCTTTCCCGCACGAGTTCTCCGGCGGTATGCGCCAACGCGTGGTGATCGCCATCGCCATCGCCAATGATCCCGAACTGATCATCTGCGATGAGCCGACCACCGCACTCGACGTCACCGTGCAGAAGCAGATCCTGAATCTGCTGCGCAAGGCCCGCGATATCACCGGTGCGGGAGTTGTTTTCATCACCCACGATATGGGCATCGCGGCCACCCTCGCCGATCGAGTTGCGGTCATGTATGCGGGTCGAATCATCGAAACCGCGCGCACCACAGAGCTTTTCAACGCACCACGGATGCCGTATACCGTTGGCCTGCTGGGTTCCATCCCGCGTCTGGACGGTCCGCCACGGGCGCCGCTGGTGCCCATCGTCGGCGCCCCGCCGGCCATGCACGCGTTGCCGCCGGGCTGCCCCTTCGAACCACGCTGCCCGGTCGCGATCGACGATTGCCGAGCGGCGGAACCTCCACTACAGGACACGGAGCCCGGACACCGAGCAGCCTGTATCCGCGTTGCCGAGGTCGGCACCGCAGACCTCTTCACCGCCTACCGCCGCGAGGTTTCGCCCGCCGAAACCCCGGTGCGCACCGATGAGCAAGTGGTGCTCCGGGTTTCGGACCTGAAGAAGACCTTTCCGATCACCTCCGGCGTTGTCTTCAAACGCCGCACCGGCGAGGTGAAGGCGGTGGACAATGTCAGCTTCGAGATCAAGTCGGGTCGTACGCTGGCCCTGGTTGGCGAGTCCGGCTCCGGCAAGTCGACAACGCTCACCCAGATCATGGACCTCGTCGCACCGGAGAGCGGCCGCATCGAGGTCCTGGGCAGCGATGTCGCCACGCTCACCAAGGCCCGGCGGCGGGAGATCCGGCGCAAGTTGCAGATCGTGTTCCAGGATCCTTCGGCCTCCCTGGATCCCCGACTTCCGATCTCCGACGCGCTCGCCGAGCCCTTACGCATCAACGGCCAACCGAAGGACGAGATCCAGCGCCGCGTCAAGGAGCTACTGAGCCTCGTGGGCCTGCGCCCCGAGCACGCGGACCGCTACCCGGCCGATTTCTCCGGTGGACAGAAGCAGCGCATCAATATCGCGCGGGCGCTCGCGTTGGATCCGGAGATCCTGGTGCTCGACGAGCCGGTGTCCTCGCTGGATGTATCGATTCAGGCCGGGGTGCTGAATCTGTTGCGCGACTTGCAGGCCGAACGTGGGCTGTCGTACCTGTTCGTCTCCCACGACCTGTCGGTGGTGCGCAATCTTGCCCACGACATTGCCGTCATGTATCGCGGTCAGATCGTCGAATATGGTGCGGCCGAACAGGTCTTCAGCGATCCGCGGCACGAGTACACCCGCGCCCTCATCGACGCCGTTCCCGTCCCGGCCGTTACGGGATAGGGGCGGAGATTGTTCCAGCAGAACTCCAACGGAAGGAGCAACCGGTGAGGATTCGCTCGATCGGAACGAAGCTCGCGGTCCCACTGGTCGCCGTGGCCCTGGTGGCGACCGGATGCGGTGGCAGCGACGACGGCACCGCGCCGCAGGGCAAGGCCGAGCTCGGCACCACCAGCGATATCAATCCGCACGATGTCGCGGATCTGAAGGACGGCGGCAATCTTCGGCTGGTGATGTCGGCGTTTCCGGCGAACTGGAACACGCTGAACATCGACGGCAATGACGCCGAGATCATGGGCGTCGAACGGCCCATGATGCCGCGCGCCTTCAAATCCGATGCGTCGGGCAACCTTTCGATCGACACGAATTACTTCACCGATGTCCAGCTGACGAACACCAACCCGCAGCAGGTCACCTACACGATCAACCCGAAGGCGATCTGGTCCGACGGATCACCGATCACCTGGGAGGACATCGCCGCTCAGGCCAACGCGCTCAGCGGGCGCAACAAGGAATTCCTGATCGCCAACAACTCGGGCTGGGACCGGGTCGAGAAGGTGGAACGCGGGACCGACGACCGGCAGGCCGTCCTCACCTTCAACAAACACTTCGCCGAGTGGAAGGGGCAGTTCGCGGGCAACTCCTTCCTCTACCCCAAGTCCGTGACCGGCACGCCGGAGTCCTTCAACAAGGGCTTCGTGGACGCCATCGGCGCGACTTCGGGACCGTTCATCGTCCAGTCCACCGATCGTGGTCAGGGCCGCATCGTGCTGGGCCACAACCCGAAATGGTGGGGTGACACACCCAAGCTGGACACCATCACCTACAGCGTGCTGAACGACGCGGCGACCATGCCTGCCCTGCAGAACAACGAGATCGACGTAGTCGGTATCGGCTCCCGTGACGACCGCAAAACCGCCGAAAACACTCCGGGCGTTGTCATTCGCCACGCGCCCGGCAACTCGTGGTCGCACATCACCTTCAACGGTGCGCCCGGTTCGATCTTCGCCGACCCCAAGCTGCGCGTGGCCATCGGCAAGGCCATCGACCGGCAGGGCATCGCCACCGCCATCCAGACCGGTCTGGTCATCGACCCCAAGCCGCTCAACAACCACATCTACATGGCGGGACAGAAGGGCTATCAGGACAACGCACCCGCCTTCGATCCGACCGAAGCCGCCAAGGAACTCGACGATCTTGGCTGGAAGGTGCCCGCCGGCGGCAGCATTCGCGAGAAGGATGGGAAGAAGCTCGAGATTCGCGATGTGATGTACCAGGCCGACACCTGGGTGCAGATGGCACAGATCATCCAGCAGAACCTGGCCTCGATCGGCGTGAAACTCACCATCGACACCAAACCCGGCCAGGACTACTTCACCAAGGTCATCCAGCCCGGTGACTTCGATATGGCGCACTGGAGCTGGATCGGTGACCTGTTCCCGCTCGGCAGCATCGATCAGATCTGGGGTTACCACCCCGACGCCAAGGACCTGCAGGGCAATTACGGTCGCATCGGTTCGCCCGAACTCAACGATCTGATCGAGAAGACGGTCTCCGAGCTCGACCCCGAAAAGGCCATCGAACTGGCCAATCAGGTCGACAAGGCCGTCTTCGCGGAAGGTCATTCTTTGCCGCTCATGCAGTCCCCCGGCAACGTGGCCGTCCGCGCCAACCTCGCCAACTTTGGCGCCGCCGGTCTGGCCAGCCTCGACTACACGAAAATCGGCTTCCTGAAGTGAATTCCCGGATGGGCCATCCCCTGGCCTATCCGGCGCTCGTGACGATCGGGACCCTGGCGATCACCATCGCCTGGGTCCCGTTCGCTGATCCGGAGCAGGTGGCCATGTTGGGGACTGTGGCGGTGATCATCCTCGGGTACACCGGGTTCCGGTTCGCGGTCGCATTCGGGTATCTGCCTGCGGGGTTACCGCGCGGGGCGGATCGGCTCGGGGTACGGCGGGTGCGGCAGCAGCATCGGTTGGAGAGCCGGTCTTGGCTGGAGTTCACCGTTGACGGTAGGGATCGGTGGCTGCCGGTGTATTTCGATTCGGCGCTGGTGACGCTTACGCCGCGGACGGCCGAAATCGACGGGCGCGCAGTATCTGTTGATGGGCGGCGGATGTATCCGTCAGGGCGCGTGCGGGATTCGGAGCCGGTCGGGCGGCTGGTCGATAATCCTGAGCGGCCGGATCCGGAGGCGATCGGGCGGACCGGGGCGGGGCGCAGGGTGTTGCTCGATGCGCAGTCCGCGGTGGTGGGGCCGTTCGCGGGGTTGCTCTGGGTGTATGTGGCGGGCGGCGGGTCGGTGGCGTTCGTGGCCGCCACCATCGTGGCGGCGGCCACGGCCACCTGGCTGTCAGCCGTGCGGGGGTCGGACCCGAGCTAGTCGGCGGTCGGCTGCGCGCGGCGGGCGGCCTTCTGCTCGGCCTCGGCGCGGTCCATTTCGTTGGCTTCCTCGAGGGTGGGGGCGCCGCCGCCCAGGCGGGACGGGACCCAGTAGGCGCCGGCCTCGTGGGTGTAGTCCTTCTGCAGGTCCAGGAGCATGTCCGACATGGTGGCCTTGAGCTGCTCGGTCAGGGCCGAGGCGGGCTCGAAAGGCTGGATCGGCTTGCCCACCGCGATTGAGATGGGGGTGTTGGTGCGGCCCAGACGCTTCGGGTGGCCCTTCGTCCAGACGCGCTGGGCGCCCCAGATGACGATCGGGATGATCGGGACGCCGGCCTCCAAGGCCATGCGGGCCGCGCCGGACTTGAAGTCCTTCAGCTCGAAACTGCGGCTGATGGTGGCCTCGGGGTACACGCCGACCAACTCGCCGGCCTTCAGGCGGGCGACAGCCTCGTGATAGGAATCCGCGCCCGCGGACCGGTCCACCGGAATGTGCTTGAGAGCACGCATGATCGGGCCGGTGATGGCGTTGTCGAAGACTTCCTTCTTCGCCATGAAACGGACATAGCGCTTCGTGGTCCGGGCGGGCAGGCCCGCGTAGGTGAAGTCCATGTACCCGGTGTGGTTGATCGCGATCACCGCACCACCGGATGCCGGAATGTTCTCGTCGCCCTTGATGGCGAACTTCAGGCCCTGCAGCGCGAAAACGGTGCGGGCCAGCCCGATGATCGGGTAGTAGACGGGTTCCACAGTTCCGCTAGCGTAGTCGCTGCTCGCGCGGCATCCAGTGATGCAGGTAACAACGGCGCAATTGCTGTGACTTCCCGACACTGGAAGATGAGGGTTGCTGCATCGGTGACGCCTCCGGCCAGCCAGTACTGTGGGTGGCTGGTAACGGTCAGGGAGGAATGAAGCTCGTGCAGATCACCAGCGTCGGACACGCCGGATTCCACATCCGAACCGCGGCCGGAACGATCCTCTGCGATCCGTGGGTCAATCCGGCCTACTTCGGATCATGGTTCCCGTTCCCCGACAACACCCAATTGGACTGGGACGAGCTCGGCAACTGCGATTTCCTCTACGTATCGCATCTGCACCGCGATCACTGGGACGCCAAGCTGCTCGCGGACAAGATCAACAAGGACACCACCGTCCTGCTCCCCGACTACCCGGTGCCGGACCTCAAGCGTGAGCTGGAGGCGCTCGGGTTCACCAAGTTCGTGGAGACCGAGGATTCGGTCAAGACCACTGTCACCGGTCCCGGCGGCGACCTCGACATCATGATCATCGCGCTGCGCGCGCCCGCCGACGGACCGATCGGCGACTCCGCGCTCGTCGTCGCCGACGGGGAAACCGTCTGCTTCAACATGAACGACGCGCGACCCGTCGACATGGACGTGCTGCACGACGCCTTCGGGCACGTCGACATCCACCTGCTGCAGTACTCCGGGGCCATCTGGTACCCGATGGTGTACGACATTCCGGCCAAGACCAAGGCCAACTTCGGCAAGCAGAAGCGCCAGCGCGGCATGGACCGCGCCCGCTCCTACATCGAACAGGTCGGCGCCACCTGGGTCGTCCCGTCCGCCGGACCGCCCGTCTTCCTCGACGACGAACTGCGGTACCTCAACGACGATCGCGGCGACGAAGGCAACATCTTCCCCGACCAGATCACCTTCCTGGATCAGATGCGGATCCACGGCAACGAGGGCGGACTGCTCCTCATCCCCGGCTCCACCGCGGATGTGCGTGGCAAGGAACTCACTTCGCTCACCCACCCCGTCGACCCGGACACCATCTACGGCGACAAGGCCGCCTACATCGAGGACATGGCCCAGCGCCTGGCACCGGTGCTGGCCGCCGAGAAAGCCACCTGGGCGCCGGCCGAAGGCGAACCGCTGCTGCCCGCGCTCAAAACCAAGTTCGAGCCGATCATGAAGCAGAGCGACCTCATCTGCGACGGCATCGGCTACCCCGTCGGACTGGTCATGGGCGACGAAACCGTCGTCCTCGACTTCCCCAAACGCGAAGTGCGCCTGCCCATCGAGGGAGAAGGCAAGTACCGCTACGGATTCCGCATCCCCCCGCAGCTGGTCCGCACCGTACTCCGCGACGACGAACCCGACTGGGTCAACACCATCTTCCTGTCCACGCGCTTCACCACCTGGCGCATCGGCGGATACAACGAATTCCTCTACACCTTCTTCAAATGCCTCACCGACGAGCGCATCGCCTACGCCGACGGCTGGTTCTCCGAAGCGCACGACGACACCACCTCCACCGAACTCGACGGCTGGGAAGTCCAGCGCCGCTGCCCGCACCTCAAGGCGGACCTGTCGAAATTCGGTGTGGTGGAAGGCAATACGCTGACCTGCAACCTGCACGGGTGGCAGTGGGACCTGGAATCGGGCCGCTGCAAGACCTCCAAGGGCCACGAACTGCGCTCGAAAAAACTGGTCTGAGCAGGAATCTCGACCCTACGACGTTCGGGACCTGGCGGCGACCGCGACCGCGGCGAAGGTGAGCACACAGCCCACCACCGCCAGGACCGACACCCCGGCGCCGGTGGGCGCGACCACATCCAGCACCACCGACGCCAGCAGCTGCCCGGCCACCGAGGCCAAACCCAGTAGCAGCACACCGATCCAGCGCACCACGGCCACGGCCAGCGCCACGAACGAAATCCCGATCAGGCCACCGAGATACAGCCAGGGCTCGGTCGGCGGACTGTGCAGACCACCGCGCCGGACCAGCACCGCCGCCTCGATGACGAGCAGCGCGGCGGTACCGGTCGCGAAATTGGCCAGTGTCGCCGACAACGGCCCGCCGACCGCGCCCACCCGGCCGTTCACCGCCTGCTGCCACGCCACCAGCACACCCGCGACCAGCGGCAACACCACCAGAAGCACCGACGCCGTGGAGTGCCCGGCCGTCCCCGTGCCGCTCCTGCCGACCACGGCGAGCAGCACCGCGAGCAGCCCGAGCACCGCCGCACCGACCCGCAGCGCCGTCACCGGCGTCGGTCCACCCGGCCCCCAGCCCAGCCGATCCACCACCAAACTGCTCGCCAACTGCCCGGCCACCGTGGCCACGGTGAACGCGGTGACCCCGATGGTCGCCACCGTAAGCCCCTGACACGCAACGAAATACGCGCCCGACAGCCCGCCCAGCAGCTGCCACCAGTGCAACTCCCCGCTGCGCAACGCATCCCGGACCTTCCCGACACCCGCGCGCAAACGCCCGCTGCCCGCGAAGACCACGGCCAGGATCAACAGCCCGCTACCGAAACTGATGGTCGCAGCGGCGATCCCGTCCCCCAGCCGATGCCCCAGCTCACCGTTGATCCGCGCCTGCACGGCCACGGCCGCGCCGATGGAACCCCCGAACCCCAACCCCACCCACCGACGCATCGCCACCGCCCGATTCTGCTCTCATCGTGCGCGTACGCGACCGACCGGCCGGATCGTGAGCGCGGCGGCCCGGTTCTCGGATTCGATGCGCGCCCGGATGCAGGCGACCGAGTACCGATCACGCCACTGGTAGGGTCCGGGAAGAGGGGGCTAGTCGGCTCGCGGAATCGGAAAGTGCGGCTTCGGATCATGGCGGAGGACCTGACCGTGACTCGGGGGCTGGTGATACCCGCGTCCGAGTTACGCGAGCGGTTCTCACGGTCGTCCGGTCCGGGAGGGCAGCACGTCAACACCACCGACAGCCGGGTCGAGCTGTCGTTCGACCTCGCCAATTCACCCTCCGTACCGGAGCGGCTGCGCACCCGGATGCTCGCGACCGCCTCGCTACCCGCCTGGTCAACGGGGTGCTCACGATCTCCGCGTCGGAACAACGCGCACAGCTGCAGAACCGCGCGGCCGCCCGCGAACGCCTGGCCTCGCTACTGCGTGACGCCGCTGCCGCCCCGCCACCCGTCCGCCGCGCCACCAAACCCTCACGCGGAGCAAAGGAACGCCGTCTCGCCGCGAAGAAGCGGCGCGGCGACACCAAACGCAACCGCCGCGCCTCCCCCGACGACTAGCCGACGGGCGGCCGCCACCGGCCGTTGAGATCAGGGGCGGGTCCGGCGTGGGAGCCAGGTGGGGGTGAGAGCGGCGGCCAGGAGGAGCGGGGTGCCGAGGGCTGCGACCATGAGCGGCAACGGGATCCAGGTGGTGGCGACGGCTGCGAAACCGAAGACCAGGAGAGCGATCACTTCGGTGGTGAAGCCTGCGACCGAGGTGACCGTGGCTCGGGCCGGGCCGGTGATGGCGTCCTGGAGGCGGGCCGAGGCCAGGACGTCGGCGTTGTAGTCGATGCCGTAGGCGACGCCGATGGCCGAGAAGCCGGCCACTGTCAGTGCGTACAGGGCGGTCGGGTGGTGGGCGGCCGCGCCCGCGAGCAGTGCGCCGGCGATGAAGAGGACTCCGGCGGCGGCCAGCGCGAAGGACATGGTGCGGGCGCGGATGCCCTCGGTACGGCCTGCCAGGGACGAACCAGCCAGGGAACCCGCCACGGTCAGGGCGACCAGCACCGCGGCCAGGGATGGTCCGGCGCCGGCGTGGCCTGCCAGCAGGGAGAAGTATTCGTCGAACGCGGTTACTCCGTTGAGCAGGGCCACCAGGACCACGCCTCGGCGGATCATTCTGACGCGCAAGGCCTCGCGTATACCCGCGCGGAGCATCGCGACGTAACCGGGCGAAGCTGCCGAGTGGAAGTCGGCGACTTCGGGCGGGTCGTCCTCCTCGATCTCCTTGGCGGATATGGACTTCGGGGCGGCGGGGAGCAGCAGTGCCGTGCCGGTGTGCAGTGCCGCCAAGGCGACACTGGAACATGCGACGAGGGCGTAGCCGCCCCAGGCGTACAAGGGGGCGGCGGCGAGAATGCCGATCAGGGCGGCGGATTCGGTGGCTGTCCGGACGTAGCCCATCGTGCGCGTGTAGTCGGCGGTCGCGGCGCGGGCGTGTAGTTCGTCGTAGAGGAGGGCCTCGAAGGTGCCCGATCGGAGGGCGCCCGCGGTGCCCCACAAGACGAAACCGGCAGCGAAGCCCAGGTAGGTGGGGTACAGGGTCCAGACCGTGAAGCCCGCCGTCAGGAGGGCGCCGGACAGGATCAGGAGAGCGCGGCGCGAGACGGTGTCAGCCCACGCGCCGGAAGGGATCTCCAGGAGGAAGGCGGTCGCCGACCAGATGGCGAACAGGGAGGAGATCTGCGCGGGGTTCAGGCCGTGATCGGCGAACAACAGGGCGTAGATCGCGTACAGCGGGATCAGGTCCGCGGTGAACGCGAACAACACTGCCCGGAAGATCAGCGGCCAGGTCGAGGACGGCCGGGCGCCGGTGGAACGTAGGAATCAACAGGAGTAGATCAACATCCGCATGGGATCAACTCTGCGCGCCGGGCGTACCACCGTCAACCGGATTATCGAGCGGGATCCAGCCGTTGCTGGAAGGCTCGCCCTCCGAGACCGAGGCGCCGACCAGGCCGGGGCGGTCGTTGAGATCGTTGATGAGCTCGGTGACCGGATGCGAATCGTTGTAGTGGTAGCCCTGAGCCAGCGCGAAACCGAGCTCGGTGAGCACCGCGGCTTGATATTCGGTCTCCACACCCTCCGCGATCACCTGCAAGTCGAGAGACTTGCTCAGCGCCGCGATCACGCCCAGCAGCGGCGGGGCCGGGGAATCGGAGCGGATGGACGCCACGAAGGACTGATCCACCTTGAGAATGTCCGACGGCAGCGTGGCCAGGCGGCTCAGCGAGGAGTAGCCGGTGCCGAAATCGTCGATGGCGATCCGGACGCCGAACTCGCGCAGCCGGTGCAGGTTCGCGATCGCGGTCTCGGATTCGGCGGCCAGCTCGCTCTCGGTCACCTCGAGCACGAGTTGCTCAGCGGGCCAGCCGGTTTCCTCGAGAATGCCGGAAACCCGGGCGGCGTACTCGGTCTCGGCCAGCTCCAGGCCGCTCACATTGACATTCAGGGTCAGGTCGAGCTGAGCGAACGTCTCCTGCAGTCGGGCGGCGTCGGCGCAGGCGCGGCGCAACACCAGCTCGTCCAGATCGGAGATCAGGTCGTATTCCTCGGCGACCCGGATCAGGCCCTCCGTGGTGACCTCCGGCTGCGCGTGAGAAGACCAGCGCAGCAAGGCTTCCACACCGACCGCGCGAGTGTCGCCGTCGGAGAGACTCACGATCGGCTGATACTGCACGTCCAAGGTGCCGCGGTCGATCGCCTCACGCAGCTCCACCGCCAACGGCAACTGCCGCGACGACTCCAGCACCGTGCGATTACGGCCCGCCTGCTTGGCCCGGTACAGGCCCACATCCGCGCGCGACACCAGCAGCGAACCGGACTCACCCGGCTGCCACGACGTCACACCCGCCGAACAACCGGTGGTGACGGCGGCCCGCAGCTCCTCGGTCAACAGGATCGCGGCCTGCTCGGTGGTGCCGGGCAGCAGCAGCGCGAACGCGTCACCGCCGTAACGGGCCAGACGCTGATCCGGCGCAAGCAGTTTCGACCAGGTGTCGCCCACCCGCTGCAGCACGGCGTCACCGGCCCGGTGACCCAGATGATCGTTGATCTTCTGGAAGCGATCCAGGTCCACCAGCACCAGGGCCAGACCCTGACCGGTACGGGTGGCGTGCGCGATGGCATTGCTCAGCGCGCGGTCGAAACCGCGGCGATTCAGCAGACCGGTCAGCACATCGATGTCGGCGTCCGACGCCATGCGCGTCAAAATGCCGACCACGATGCCGATTCCGAAGGTGATACCCGCCGGAATGATGCCCGACCACCACGGCAGCCCGCGCGACGGCACCACCCACAGGCAGCAGGCGATGGCGAACGCCAGATGCCCGCCCAGCCAGCGCCAGGAGAAGAAGATCGCGGCGTCACAGGCCACGAACACATAGAACGCGGCCAGACTGATCGCACCGACCGTGTTCGGAAACCAATGCACCGCAACGGTCACCAGCACCGTCGCGGTCGCCACGTAGGCGTGATGCACCGAATGCGGCAGCCGCGGACCCCAGATGAGCAGACTGATACCCAGCAGCAGCGCCACGAACGCCGCCGCGCCCACCAGCGGCCGATTACCCTCATCACCCGGAGCGACGGCGGTCAGGGCCAAACCCAGCAAGCCACCCATGACGTAGAACGCCCCGGTGGTCCGAGCCATGACCATTGCCGTCGCCAGCGCCGATGCCGCCCGGACCCGGGTTCGGGTATCGCCGCGAGACCCGATTCCTCGCACGCTGCCCAGCCTAGCCACAAGCCCAGCCAGCGGTAGACACATCCGGCGGAATAAGCCACGCCGAGTAGCGAATACTCAGCGGGGCTCCAAAACCTCGGTGCCGACGAAAGGCACCAGCGCAGCGGGCACTCGCACCGAACCGTCGGCTTGCTGATGGTTTTCCAGCAGCGCGACAATCCACCGAGTTGTCGCCAATGTGCCATTCAGCGTGGCGGCGATCTGCGGCTTACCGTTCTCGTCGCGATACCGGACATTCAGGCGACGGGCCTGGAACGTCGTGCAATTCGAGGTCGAGGTCAGTTCGCGGTAGGTCTGCTGGGTGGGAACCCAAGCCTCGCAATCGAATTTGCGGGCCGCCGAGCTGCCCAGGTCACCCGCCGCCACATCGATGACCGGTAGGGCACCTCGATCGCGGCCAGCATCTCCCGCTCCCAGGCCAGCAGCCGCTGGTGCTCGGCGTCGGCCTGCTCCGGGGTGGTGTAGACGAACATCTCCACCTTGTCGAACTGGTGCACGCGGATGATGCCGCGGGTGTCCTTGCCGTAGCTGCCCGCCTCGCGACGGAAGCACGACGACCAGCCGGCATAGCGCTTCGGGCCCGCGCTCAGATCCAGGATCTCGCCCGAGTGATAACCCGCCAGCGGCACCTCCGAGGTACCGACCAGGTACAGGTCGTCGTCCTCCAGGTGGTAGACCTCGGCGGCGTGCTGCCCCAGGAAGCCGGTGCCCTGCATGATCTCCGGACGCACCAGCACCGGCGGGATCATCATGGTGAAACCGTTGGCGGTCGCCTTCTGCGCGGCCAGCTGCAGCAGGCCCAGCTGCAGCAGCGCGCCGTACCCGGTGAGGAAGTAGAACCGCGAACCCGACACCTTCGCGCCACGCTCCATGTCGATCACACCCAGCGACTCACCCAGATCCAGGTGGTCCTTCGGCTCGAAATCGAACTCACGCGGCGTACCCACGGTCTCGAGCACGATGTAATCGTCCTCGCCGCCGGCGGGCGCACCCTCCTGCACCACATTCGACAGGGCGCGCTGCACGGCGTCGAGATCGGCGTCCGCGGCGTTCTCCGCCGCCTCCGCCTCCTTCACCTTCGCCGACAACTCCTGACCGCCCTGCAGCAGCGCCGGGCGCTCCTCCGGGGAAGCCTTGCCGACCTTCTTGCCCAAGGCCTTCTGCTCGGCGCGCAGATTGTCGGCCGTCGCCACCGCGGCGCGACGGGCGGCATCCGCCTCGAGCAGGGCATCCACCAGGGACGGGTCCTCACCGCGAGCACGCTGCGACGCACGGACCACATCCGGGTTTTCCCGCAGGAATCGAAGGTCGATCATGGCTGTTCAGCCTAGTGGGAGGGCGCTACCGGTTTTCGTGTAGGTCCGATCAATTCATCCACCCCACGACCGGGTGATTTCCGCCATAGGGTTGACCCGATGGGACGGCAGGAGTCCGGCAGTGACTCCGCCGTGGTCTTTCCGAGGAGTCACCATGCCCCAATACACCCCGCACACCGCCGATTTCGTCGTGGTCGGAGCCGGATCGGCGGGGGCCGCACTGGCCGCGAAACTCAGTGAGCGCCCCGGCGTCAGCGTCGTGGTCCTGGAGGCCGGCGGCGAGGACACCGACAAATTCGCGCACATTCCCGCCGCGTTCAACCAGCTCTTCCAAGGCGACAACGACTGGAACTACCGCACCGAGACCCAACCCGAACTCAGCAACCGGCGCGTGTACTGGCCGCGCGGCAAGATGCTCGGCGGATCCTCCTCGATGAACGCCATGATGTGGGTGCGCGGCTTCGCCGCCGACTACGACGAATGGTCCCGCTACGCCGGACCCGAATGGTCCTTCGAGCAGGTGCTGCCCTACTTCCAGCGCATCGAGACCGTGGAAGAAGCCGCCGAGCCCGGCGAAGGCCGCAACGGACCGCTGCACATCTCCCGCCAGCGCAGCCCGCGCGCCCTCACCCACACCTACCTGCAGGCCGCCGCCGAAGCCGGATATCCGGTGGAACGCGCCAACGGCGATCGGCCGCAAGGGTTCTCGCAGACCATGGTGACCCAGAAGCGCGGCGCGCGCTGGAGCACCGCCGACGCCTACCTGCGGCCCGCCCGCCAGCAGGGCCGCAACATCACCGTCGTCACCGACGCGCACGCCACCCGGGTGCTGTTCGAAGGCACCCGCGCCATCGGCGTGGAATTCCGGATCGGCGGCGAGACCAAGCAGATCAGCGCCAAACGCGAGGTCATCCTGTCCGGCGGCGCGATCAACACGCCGCAGCTGCTCGAACTGTCCGGCATCGGCGACGGCGACCGGCTGCAGGAATTCGGCATCCCCGTGGTGCGGCACCTGCCCGAGGTCGGGCGCGGCCTGCGCGACCACCTGGCCGCTCCCATCGTCTACCGCACCACCGGCGGCAGCCTCTACGGCGCGGACAAGAACCTGCTCGAACTCGCCAACTACCTGCTGCTGCGGCGCGGCCAGCTCACCTCCAACATCGGCGAGGCGTACGGGTTCACCCGCAGCCGCGAGGACCTCGACCTGCCCGACCTGGAACTCATCTTCGCGCCCGCCCCCTACATCGCCGAGGGCCTGGGCGAACCGGACGGACACGCGCTCACTTTCGCCGCGGTCCTGCTCAAGCCGGAATCCATCGGCAGCGTCTCCATCATCTCGCCGGATCCGTTCGTCGCGCCGCGCATCAACCCGCGCTACTGCGCCGAACCCGCCGACCGAGCCGCCCTGCTCGCGGGTCTGCGCACCTGCGTCGAGATCGCCAACCAGCCCGCGCTGAAGGAACACATCGGCGAGCTCATGCAGCCCGCCGTGCCCTCCGACACCCCGATGGACGAAGTGCTGCGCCGCTGCCTCGAGGACCACTCGCACACGCTGTACCACCCGGTCGGCACCTGCGCGATGAGCCGCGACGAATCCAGCGTGGTGGACCCGCAACTGCGAGTACGCGGCATCGAAGGCCTGCGCGTGGCCGACACGTCGGTGATGCCGGTGATCACCCGCGGCCACACCCACGCCCCCGCGGTCATGATCGGCGAGAAGGCTGCAGACCTGATCTTGTCGTGACGCTGACCTGATCTTGTTCAGCGCGGCGCACGGGGTGCGAAGCCGGTGGTTCGTGGCAGCGGCCGGGTGGCGCTGCAATGATGGACCGCGATGCCTGAGCAAAAGACGCCTTCGCAGTGGCCCGCGCCTCCGTCGTCCTCGCGGGGCTCCGAGCCGCCGCGCCGTCGCAAGCCGACGGCACTGGACAACTTGCTGACGCCCTTCCGCGCCGTGGAAGCCAAGCTGGACAAGAACGGTCCGCTATCCGCTTCGACGGTGCGGTGGGGGCTGCTGGCCATGGCGGGCGGCGTCACGCTGGCCGTGCTCATCACCATGTTCGTCTCGAACGGCTTCGACTCCAACCGGGTGAAGGCGCACGCGCCGGGGGCCGCGCAGCCCACCGGCGCGGTCGCGGGCGCGGCCTTCGGCACCGCCAAGGAAGGCGACTGCCTGACCTGGACCAAGTCCAACGCCAGCGACCTCAGCAAGGTCGAGTGCGGCAGCAAGCACCTGTTCGAGGTGACCGCCGACATCGATTTGAGCAAGTACCCGGGCAAGGAATTCGGGCCCGGCTCCCGCTTCCCGGACTCGCTGCGCTTCTCCGAACTGCGCGACGAGCACTGTGTCAGCGCCGCCCAGGAATACCTCGGCGGACGCCTCGACCCGCGCGGCAAATTCGTTGTCGGCCTGATCAATCCGGGCGAGGCGGGCTGGAAGGCGGGCGAGCGCACGCTGCGCTGCGGCCTGCAGGTCTCCGGCAGCCAGGGCCTGGCCACCAAGCCGATCACCGGCAGCGTGCGCGACATCAACCAGTCCAAGGTCTACGACGTCGGCACCTGCATCGGCATCAAATCGAACCTGCCCACCGACCCGGTCGACTGCGCCCAGCCGCACGCCTTCGAGATCGTCTCCACCGTGGACCTGGCCACCCACTTCACCGGCGGCCCGCCCTCCAAGGACGATCAGGACAAGTTCATGGAAGACCAGTGCGCCAAGGACGCCACCGACTACCTCGGCGCCCCCGACGCACTGCGCAACAAGACCCTCACCCTGTTCTGGGACGCGCTCGACACCCGCAGCTGGATGGCCGGCAGCCGCAGCCTCAACTGCCTGGTCGGCAAGGGCGCCGACCAGGAGGGCTTCGCCGCCATCACCGGATCCGCCAAGGGCGACATCCAGGTCGACGGCCAGGCGCCGGTGCCGCCGCCCAACAACGGCCGCTACACCCCGCCGCCGCTGCCCGGCGCGGTCCCGCCGGTCATCCCGCAGCCACGGTAAGTCCGGAGACCGCCGCAGCCATGTCCGTCTCCATGTCCGACGACCGCTTCGAGGAGCTGGTCGGCGATGCGCTCGACCTGATCCCGCCCGAGCTGGCCCGGGCCATCGACAATGTGGTGGTTCTCATCGAGCCGCGCAGCGACGAGGACCCGCACCTGCTCGGGCTCTACCACGGCATCGCCCTCACCGACCGGGACTTCAGCCACTACGGCGGCGCGCTACCCGACACCATCACCATCTATCGCGACGCCATCCTGGCCATGTGCCACAGCGAAGAAGAGGTGGTCGAAGAGGTCGCCATCACGGTGATTCACGAGATAGCGCACTATTTCGGGATCGATGACGAGCGACTCCATCAGCTGGGATGGGGCTGAATCGCGGAGCCGGGAACCAATCCGCGAACCTCTGCGTCCAATCCTCATAACCGGGAGAAGAAGACGTAGAGGGGGAGCCCGATCATGGTTGGCCACGTCCTCGTGCAGCCCGAGGTGATCCTCGCGGCCGCCCTGGAACTCGACCTGCTCGCCGAACGCCTGGCCGCCGCCGCGACCGCGACCGCGCCGGCCACCCACGTGCTGCCCTCCGGCACCGAAGAGGTGTCGTTCCTGGCCGCCGCGCATTTCAATACCGCGGCGCTGACCCACGATCGGTCCGTCGCCCAGGGCATTCTCGAACTGCACCACGCCGCCGCCACCCTGCGCAGCCAGCTGGCCCAGTACCTGGCCCAGGACGCGATGCGGGCGGCCGGGATCGCCGCGATCCAGGTGTAAGGGGGACACGCGATGACACTCGGAATCACCGGGGTGTGCTGGCTGCCCCGCATGGCCGAGATCAACTCCGTCACCCTCAATACCGGCGCGCACGCCATCCCGATCGCGGCCGCGGGCAGCGCGTGGAGCGGACTCACCGCCGCCTGGGTGGACGCCACCACCACCGTGGCCCGGGTGATGGCCGAGATCGGGGTCGGACTCGAAGGTTCGAACGGGCTCACCGTGCTGGCCCGGCTCGGCGGGTTCGCCGTCTGGGCCGAACAGCAGGCCGTGATGGCGGGCATCATGGCCGGGAAAGCGAACGCCAATGCCACCGCCTACACCGTGGCCTCCATCGCCATGCCGAGCCTGCCGGAGATCGCGCTGGTGGAGACCGCGCGGGTGGCCGCCTACTCCAGCGGCGGCGCGCTCAACGGCAGCGCCGAAGCCGCCGAAGCGGCCAAGCTGGCGCTCGACATCCGGGCCGCGCTCGTCATGGAAACCTATGAGGCCGCAACCAGTTTGATGGTCACCACACCGGGGCAGTTCCTGATGCCGCCGCCGATCGCGATGGGTGCGGGCTCGGCGGGGGCCGGTGGGGACGCTTTCGCCGAGGGCGGTGATCCGGTGCAGGCGGCGCTCGGCGCGGCCGCCACGCTGGCTCAGAATCCGGCCGTCACCAGTGCGCTGTCCCAAGTCGCGCAGGTCGCGGGGACCGTGGCGACCGACGGTGTCACGAGTGTGGGAAACGTTGCGAGCAGTGCCATTACGGCCGTCGCCAATGCGATGACACAGTCGCCCGGGCTGGGGACATCCGGTTTCCCCGGCATGGGTACCGCGGGCGCGGGCGGGGCGGCGCTCACCACGCACGCCGTGTCCTACGTCGGCGGCGGATCGGTGAATATCGGCAATGGCGCGGGCACACTGCGCCTGCCCGAGGGCTGGAGCTCGGGGCTCGGCGGAACCGGCGGCCTCGGAAACCCCGGTGGCGCAACAGGACCGGCCGCGCCGGTCGCCGAGCCGATGGGGGTGGTCGGCACGCCGGCATCGACCGCGCCGGTCCGTTCCGCCGGCACCGGGTCGCTGCTCGGTCAGCAGGGCGGCGACGAGGACGAGACGCGGCGCGGTCACGATTACGGGCGCTCGGTCGAGGTTTTCGCGGACGGCCGAGTGGTCGCGCCCGCAGTCATCGGCGCGGACCCGGTCGACGCGGATGCCGCCCAGATGGATTCCGTCGGCGGAGCGAACCGGTGACCGTGCTCGGCGCGGGCCGGGGGCCGTCGCTGCTGCGCGCGGTCACGTTGTCGCTCGACGAAATGCAGTATCTCCAGGAGACATTGGGGATCGACGAGCTGCCCGTGGTGCTGAACATCATGGGCCGCTATGACAATGCCGCCGATCACGACGCCGCCATGACCGCTGCGGCCGCCGAACTCGCCGGACGCGAACTGCTCGAGGGTGATCCGGCGCGCCAGGACTACCGGGTGCATCCGGAGCTGGCCGAGCGACTGCGCGTGCTCTACCGGCCGCACTGGGTGCTGGCCCTGCGCTGGTACGTCGACGGCCAGGTCAATCGACTCTGCGTCGCCAAGGGCGACGACTTCGAGGTAGTCGCGCTGCGCGGCCTCGAATCCTTCGTCCTCGACGAGGCGAGCCACGATCTGCCGGGCACCGTGCTGGCCGCACTGGGTCCCGCCGAACCGCTGGAACTGTCCGGAATGCACGCGCCCACAGCAGATCTCGTCCCGATCTTCGACGACGTGGGCGACGCCGCCACCACGACGGCACGGCTGACCGCGGTGTGCGATCCGGCGCGCGACGCGCAGGCCATCGCCTCGGCGCTGGTCCAGGTGCATTCACACGCGGAGATCGTCGGCGTGCGGTACGGGGACGGCACACGCGAGGTGACCGGCAATCACCTCGCCGTGTACAACACCCGCCACGGCCGATTCCTGGCGATCACCACCACCGCCGAGGACGGGACCAAGTGGACGTCCTTCGCGAGCGGCACCCAGGCCCGGCTGCGCATCGCGCTCCGGGATCTGATCGAATCCCTGCCGCTGCGAACGGAATTCGTGTCCTAACCCATCGGATCGTCGCCGCCGCCCGCGAAGGCGTCGGCGAACGGCGCGGGATAGCGGCCCCACCGGGTGCACTCCCACCGATCGTCCTCGAACGGCTGCAATTCGATGGTCTCGGTATTGTCCAGGTGATTGTTCGCCGCGAAAAGCCGTGGCACCCCGGTCAGTTCACGCGACACCAGCCGCATGGCCGCACCGTGGCTGACCACGATGACGTCCTGCGCGTCGGGCCGGGTCAGGTAGTCGTCGCGTAGTCGCCGCAAGGCGGGCAGGTAGCGGGCGAGGACGTCCTCACCGGATTCACCGCCGGGGACCCGGATGCTCAGATCACCGAAATGCCAGGCGTGATAGACCTTCTGGAATTCCAGGTGCGCTTCCCGGCTGGTCTGGCCCTCCAGATCGCCCAGCTGCACCTCCTGCAGATCCTCCAGCACATCCAGCGCGACACCGGTGGCGGACTCGATGTAGCCGCCGGTCTGGCGGGCGCGCAGCGCGGCCGAGGAGAACAGCCGCTGCGGCGGCACGATCAGGTTGGCGCCGAAGCTCTTGGCCTGCGCCACACCGCGTTCGGTGAGCGGCAGCCCGGGCAGCCGGGTATCGAGAATCTTGCCGACGTTGCCCTCGGTCTCCCCGTGACGAACCAGGATGAGTTTGCCGGTCACAGGTCGGCCACCCCCTTCTTCAGATCGGCCAGCCAGGCCGCGGACGGCGCGTCCGGCGGCGGCGGGGTGCCGGCGACCGCCGTGGCGGGCCAGGAACCCAGGAAACGAATCCGGGCCGCGGTGCGGTGCAACGCCTTCAGCGCCTCGGCGACGGCGGCGTCGTCGATGTGCCCGACACAGTCCAGATAGAAGCGGTAGGTGCCCATGCCGGTGCGCGTCGGCCGGGACTCGATACGGGTGAGATCGATACCGCGGGTGGCGAACTCGGCGAACGCCCGCATCAGCGAACCCGGCTCGTTGGCCAGCTCCAGCACGATCGAGGTGCGGTCCGCGCCGGTGCGCGGCGGCGCCGGCTGCGGGGCCGCGACCAGCACGAAACGGGTGACGGCGTGTTCGACGTCGGCGACGCCGTCGGCCAGGGTGGTCAACCCCAGGCGCTCCCCCGCCAGCGCGGTGGAGACCGCGGCCTCGGCGTGCCCGGCCACCACGTCCTCGGCCGCGGCGGCGTTGGAGGCCGAGGTGTACATCTCGGCCAGCGGCATGTTCACGGCCAGCCACATGCGGACCTGGGCGGCCGCCACCGGATAGGCGGCGATGCGCCGCACCTCCCCCAGTGCGATGCCCGGGCGGCCCACGATCGTGAAGGCCACGTCCAGATCGGTCTCGGCGAGAATCTGCAGCCGCGGACCGACGGCGAGCGCGTCCAGGGTGGGGGCGATCGACCCCTCCACCGAACTCTCGATCGGCACCACCGCACCCGCCGCCTTGCCCGCCCGGACCAGCTCGACGGCCGCGCCCTGACTCGGGGCCGGGACACGTTCGACCGGTCCATCGAAGGCTCCGGTGGACTCGAGTTTGGCGAGGGCCATCTCGGTGAAGGTTCCCGACGGCCCGAAGTAGGCGATGCGCGGCACGATTACGACATTACTTGCGTACGCGCGGTCACCCTCCGCTTTGGCCAACTCCTGGGTAACTTCGCACCCCCGGCGGGGCGGTTTCAGCTCTTCAGGACCGCGAGGGCGGTGGTGACGGCCGCGACGTCAGCGGTCTCGACGGCCAGCAGCACCTCGCGGAACGCCTCCACCGCGGGCGGCTTCAGTCCGGTCAGGAAGGCGAGGTCCGGCGCGGCCAGCGCGGCGCGGATGTCCTCGCCGCAGAGGGCGGCGACGGTCGCCGCGACAGCCGCGAGCGCGCGTTCACCGGATGCGGCGCGGGCCACGAAACCGCTGTCGCCGTGCACGATTCGCACCAGGAACGCCGACACCGCCTCGTCGCCGAGCGCCAGGTCCAGCACTTCGACACCCGGGTCGGCGGTGACCGGGCGGACCAGGTCCTCGGTCAGTCCGCGCGCCGGGCGGGGCGGGACGGACAGGCTCAGCGCGACCGGTTCGGGCGCGTGCGATGAATCGTGCGGCACGGTCCCACGGTAGTGGCCGCCGCCGGCCGGCCCGGTCCGGCCTGTGGGGAACGTCTTGCGCGAGCGATCCACGTCACTTAGCTTAGGTTTACCTAATTCATCCCCCGGAGGTGTCCATGACGCACGCGGCCCAGGTCGTCGCGCCCACAACCGCCGAACGCGTGCACAGCGCCTGCGCGCACGCCGAGAACGCGGTCCTGGCCCTGCCCGGCCTCGACCCCGTGCCCACCTCCGTCCACCTGCTGCGGCAGTGCGGCGACATGGTGATGGCGGTGCCGATGAACTCCACCGCCGCCGGACTCGTGCACGGCTGCGGCGGCAACGGCTCCCCGGCGGTCCTCGAACTCACCGACGAGGCCCCGCTGGCGCTGCGCGAACGCGTCCGCGCCCTGGTCTGGCTGCGCGGCTGGGCGCACACGGTGCCCGCGCCCGCGGCAACGCGCGCTGGCCGGCGCGATCGCCGCCGACCACCCGCACCCGGACCTGCTCGACATCGGGCACACCGCCGTCCTGCTGCGACTGGTCATCGACTCCGCCGTGGTCGCCGACATCTCCGGCGCCGCCTCGGTCGACCGCGAACAACTCCGCGACGCCCGGCCCGACCCGTTCTGCGCCATGGAAGCCGGTTGGCTGCAACACCTTCAGGCCGACCACCCCGACGTGGTGGACCGCCTCGCCCGCCGGCTCCCGCACAACCTGCGCCGCGGCGCGCTCATCCACCCGCTGGCCATCGACCGCTACGGCGTCACCCTCCGCGTCGAAGCCATCGACGCCGACCACGACGTCCGCATCCCCTTCGACGCGCCTGCCCACGACATCGAATCACTCAGCCGCGCCGTACACGCCTTGGCCGGGAACCCTTTTCAGGGCGGCCTGCACCGAATTTGACAACGCCCGAGCCGAAGATTCGGCGCACCAGCCGATTCCGGGCAGCGCGCGTCCGACACGCGAAACGGATGGACCCGGCTCCGCGCGCCTAGATTGGCGACATGGTTTCGGCTGATCCCGCACCCGCGTGGCCCGCGCCCGAATCGTCCGAACAGGGGCGGCGGGCGATCAAACTCGAGATCGCGGTCGTCCTGGTCGTCACCTTCGGGCTGAGCGGGGCCAATGCCGCGTTGTCACTGCTGGAGAGCGCGCTCTCCCCCGGCGGGGTGGGCGGGCAGACCGTCGCGCTGAATCCCTCGCGCGCGACACAGTCGGCCATCGACCTGCTGTTCCAGCTGCTGAGCGTGGCCCGACTACTCGGGTGGGCGGCGCTGGGGATCTACCTGTTGTGGCGCAGCGGGATCGCGCCACAGGCCGTCGGGCTGGTGCGGCGACTCCGGTGGCGCGCGGACGTACTGCCCGCTCTGGCGCTCACCGCGGTGATCGGAATCCCCGGGCTGGGGCTGTATCTGGCGGCCCACGCGCTCGGCGTGAGCGTCACCATCGTGCCCAGTTCGCTCGAACACTGGTGGCGGCTGCCGATGCTGATCCTGGCCGCGTGGGCGAACTCGGCGGCCGAGGAAGTGCTCGTTGTGGCGTACCTCATCTCCCGGCTGCGGGCGCTCGGCTGGTCCGAGAATCGGTCATTGCTCGCATCCGCGCTCCTGCGTGGCAGCTATCACCTCTATCAAGGCCTGGGCGGCGGACTCGGAAACCTGGTGATGGGATTGATCTTCGGACGCTTCTGGCAGCGCACCAACCGGCTCTGGCCGCTGCTGCTCGCCCACGCGCTGATCGACACCATCGCCTATCTCGGGTACGCCTTCCTGCGCGGACACGTCTCCTGGCTGCCGTGAATCCGGCCGGAAAGCGGCGCGCCGCCGCCCCGATCGGTACTGTTTCCAGTAATGAACGGCGACGACCCCCAGCACTTTGCACGGATGCGCCGGGAGCCGCCGCCGGGCCACCGGGGCGAGCGCCCGCCGCACCCGCAACAGCCGATGGCGAATCCCGGGCAACCGCAGCGGTCTTCACCGCCGCGCCAGCCCGCGCCCGATCGGTCGCGGGACTTCGACCGGCCCGTTAACGACGACCGGCCGTGGATAGAACCAACCCAGGTGATCCGACGCGATGAATCCGGTCAGGCCCTGGCGTATTCGCAGGTGCCGCCGTCCCGAAACCCGGACCCGCGACAGCGGCCGCCCGGGAATCGGATGCCGCCGCCGGGCAATCGGGTTCCGCCGCAGGGCGATCGGATGCCGCCCGCCCGGGAACGCTCTGGGAACCCGCAGGGCCGCCCCGGCGGACCCACCGGACATGCGCCGACCCAGCAGCCGGTCCCGCACCGGGAAGCACCGCCCCGTACTCCCCCGCCGCCGCTCCCCGGCAAGCGCCGCGGCGGCGGCGACCGTCCGCCGCGCGGCTCCCGGCCCCGGCGCAAACGGCACTGGTTCCGCTGGATCCTGTCGCTGCTGGTGGTGCTCCTGCTGCTGCCGATCGCCGCGGCCATCTATGTCGACACCCACCTGACCCGGATCGACGCGCTCGCGAACTACTCCGGCCGGGTCGGCGACACGCCCGGGACGAATTGGCTTCTGGTCGGTTCCGACAGCCGTGCGGGACTGTCCCAGGCCCAGGAAGATCAGCTGTCCACCGGATCCGATGTCGAGGGCGAGCGCACCGACACCGTCATCCTGGTCCACATCCCGAAATCGGGGCGGCCCACACTGGTCAGCCTGCCGCGCGACTCCTATGTGAATATCCCGGGCGTCGGCAAGGACAAGCTCAATGCCGCCTTCTCGGTCGGCGGCGCGAAATTGCTGTCCCAGACCGTGGAAATCGCGACCGGCGTGCACATCGACCACTACGTGCAGATCGGATTCGGCGGCTTCGCCAATATCGTCGACGCGGTCGGCGGCATCGACATGTGCCTGGACGCGCCGATGAAAGACCCATTGGCGGGTATCGATCTGCCGGCCGGCTGCCAGACGCTGAACGGCCCGGACGCACTGGGTTTCGTGCGTTCCCGCGCCACCCCGCGCGCCGATCTGGATCGCATGCTCAACCAGCGCAAATTCCTCAGCGCCCTGTTGAAGAAGGCGGCCGGTCCGGCCACCCTGGCCAATCCGTTCCGATCCTGGCCGCTGGTGCGGGATCTCACCTCGGCGTTGAAGGTCGACAACGGCGCGCACGTCTGGAATCTGGCGAGTCTCGGCAATGCGCTCAACAGTGATCCGATCACCACGACGGTGCCGGTCGGCGGATTCGAAAATGTCTCCGGCAGCGGCAATGTGCTGCTCTGGGACAAGACGAAAGCGAGTGCGTTCTTCGACGCCCTGGCCAAGGATCAGCAGATACCGGCGGACTTGATCACCACCGTCGGAAGCTAGCTCGAATTAGGCAATACTTGCCTCAATAAGGCTGTGCTCAATAAGGTTGCACTTGGATGACACGTGGTTTGACCAGGATTAATGTCTTCCGCATGTCCACCCGAACCCAGACCAAGCGCAGCAAGTTCCAGGCCCTGCTGCAGGATCAGATCCGCAACGAATTCAATGCCGAACACCAGTACATGGCGGTCGCATTGTGGTTCGACAATGCCGATCTTCCGGTCCTGGCCAAGTATTTCTACAAGCAGGCCGTGGAAGAGCGCAATCACGCGATGATGATCGCGCAGTACCTGATCGATCAGGACATCAGCGTCGAGATGCCCGGAATCGAATCCGCCACTTCGCACTTCGCGAACGCGAAGGAGCCGATCGCCCTGGCCGTGGCCCAGGAACAGGCGGTCACCGACCAGATCGTGCAGCTCGCCAAGACCGCCCGCGAAGAGGGCGACTACCAGGGCGAGCAGTTCATGCAGTGGTTCCTCAAGGAACAGGTCGAAGAGGTCGCCACCATGAAGACCCTGCTCACCGTCGCCGAGCGGGCCAGCGCGAACCTGTTCGACCTGGAGAACTTCGTGCAGCGTGAGATGAGCGCCCCGAAGGACGCCTCCGGCGCCCCGCATGCCGCGGGCGGCTCGCTGTCATAACCCGTGGGGCCGACCATGATTCGGTCCCGTCCGGTGGATAGACGACACAGGCCCGGTCCTCACCCAGGACCGGGCCCGTTGCTGTCCGGGCTGAGATCAGCGCAGGGTGACCTGGCGCGACCGCAGGCCGTCGCGGGAACGACGCTCGTCGGAGGTCAGCGGGGCGTCCGACTTCAACGCGGCCTCCAGCTTGGCGCCGAATTCGCGTGCGGGAGCTTCCCATTCGGACGCGTGCCGCTCGGGGTCCAGGTCGAAGACCGGCACCAGCAGGCCGTGCGTGCGGAACGAGCCCGCGAAGCGGGAGCCCTCACCCAGGTGCAGGTCGCCGGCGGCGTGCAGGCGGGCCAGCGCCAGCATCAGCTGGTCCTCGTCCTCGGGCCGCACCCAGCGGATGTGCGCCTTCTCGCCGGCGTCGACCCACCAGGCCGCGCCGATCGCGTCGCCGAGCGCCAGGCGGGCGGACGGCATGATGGCCTGATTGGCCTGCTCGATGGTGGCGGCCACCTGCGGGTCCGGCGTGACGCCCGCGGGCACCCACCAGTTGAAGTCCTGGTGCACGGTGATGTCCAGGGACGCACTCGGATCCAGCACCTCGGTCAGCGGCGCGCCGCCGACGCTCGCGGTGGCGAGCGACTCGCCCGGGGTGGCGGACTGGGTCCACAGGATGGCGGCGGCCAGATCCGCTGCGGGATCGGCGGACTGGAACTGCACCTGCGTGCCAACGAAACCGACCGGCTCGTCACCGGCGCGCACCAGCGCGGCGACCGCACCCGGAAGCACGGTGGCGAGGGTGACCTCGCGCTCGGCGGCGACACCCGGCGCCAGCTTCAAGACCGCGGTCGCCGACGGCACGAACTCCCGTAGCGCGACCAGATCGCATTCGGCGGCCACGCCCTCGAAGGGCCGCGTCACGGCCTGCGCCGCCGCCTCCTGCTCGGCACGGCGGGCGGCCAGCTTCTGCGCCCGATTGGAGTCCGGCTTCGGACTGTTGCGCTTGCTCTTACCCATGAGTGCAAAACCTACTGTGTATATGGCCCTACGCTTCGCTCCGGGCGGGGTTCGCGGCGCTGGAGGTCTCGTTCTTCCCTCCCTCCGCTCCTCCGCTACGCTCCCCCGCTCCACTCAGTCCAGAACGAGACGCGCCGCGAACCACCGGGTGGTCGGTACGAAAACGCTGTTCAGGGAGTCTCCGCTCACGCCGTGGTGAGCCCCGCCTTGGTGCGGGCGGGGTGGTTGGTGGCGACCCAGTCGACGCCGAGGTCGGCGCAGAGTTGGATGTCCTCGGGGTCGTCGCAGGTCCAGACGTAGGTGGCGCGGCCCGCGGCGGCGGCCTTGTCGACCAGATCGGGGTGTTCGCGCAGGGTGCGGACGGACGGGCCGATGGCGGTCGCGCCGACCGTGTGGGCGGCGCCGCCGGAGAGGTAGAGGGAGGACTCGCCCAGCAGGACGGTCGGGAGCAGCGGGGCCGCGCGACGGATGCGCCAGACGGCGGTCGCCGCGAACGACATGACCACGGCGCGTGAGTGATCCGCGGAGGCGGGGGCGCCGATGCCGTAGCGGGTGAGTTCCTCGAGGAGGGTGGTCTCCACCAGCGCGCCGTAGCGGACCGGGTGCTTGGTTTCGATGAACAGCTTGGTGGGACGGCTCTTCCAGTCCAGCACCAGCTCGATCAGCTCCCGCAGGGTGAGCACGCCCTCGGGTTCGGCCTCGGTGCCGAAGTTCAGGGCCTTCAGCTCCTCGAGCGTCATCTCGCTGACCGCGCCGACACCGTTCGAGGTGCGGTCCACGATGCGGTCGTGCACACAGACCAGATGCCCGTCACGGGTCAGCCGGATATCGCATTCGAGGCCGTCGGCGCCCTCCCGCAGGGCGAGATCGTAGGCGGCGAGAGTGTGTTCGGGTCGCGCCGCGGACGCCCCCCGGTGCGCTACCACGAACGGCGCGCGACTGGCCCGGCTCACTTCGCCACTACCTCCTGTTGCCCGGCGTCCGCGGACGCCCCTGCCCGGTCCTCGACCGCAGCGTCGTCCACAGCCGGAGCATCAGCCCCGACGACAGCATCATCCCTGATCGCGGCGGCGGGCGCGCGGCGCACGGGTTCGATCACCGGGCGCACCGGGCCGGTCGCGATCACCCAGCGCCGCAGCGTCTTCGGACGGCCGCGCAGGTCCAGGCCCGCGAAGTCGCGCACCAGCCCGAGCGAGGCCACCGCGACGCCGGCCGCCACCACGTCCGTCCACATCGCGACCAGTACGCCGTCGGCCTGCACCTGCAGCGAGTTCGCGAACCGGTAGATCAGCGCCACCAGCACCAGCACCGCGTTGAGCAGCCACGCCGCCCACCAGATTCGGACCGCCCGCAGCAGCCGCGGATCGCCGTCGCCGGTCCGGCGCGCCGCCTCGGTCAGGAAGATGCCCGGCCAGATCAGGTTCGCGATCGGCACCACACAGCCGAGCACCAGCGTGAACAGCGACCGCGAATCCGACTCGCCGACATTCGCATACGCGACGCGGCGTGTCTCGGCGAGCCAGCCGACCAGCGCCACCGCCGACATCAAGGCCAGCGCCAGCGCCAGCACCGCCGAAACAGTCACGGCCGCATCGGAGATCCACAGCAGCCAGGGCTGGATCAGCCGGGTGCGGTTGCGCAGCAGGATTCCGTAGCGGCCCAGCTCGGCCACCGCCGCCACCAGGAACACCACCGCCGTCGCGACCAGCAGCTGCTCGAGGCGGTCGGTCCAGGCGGCCAGCGGGCGGTAGGTCTCCGCGGCCGGCGCCGCGGGCCGATCCTGCAGCCCCCAACGCGGAATCTGGTGGTAGCGCGGCGTCTCCGCGGTGCCGGTCCGCCGGACGGGCTGGGACGCGGAGGCTTTGCGGCCGGGCGGGCGGGCCACCCAGCGGTAGTTGCGGCGGTCGGCGGGCGCGTCGACCGGGGCGGGCGAGAGCAACACGCCGTGGCAGCGCGGGCACCAGTGCAGCGGTTTGCCCTGGACCGCCCAGCGTGCGCCGCAGCGGGCGCACGGCTGCACGACGGCGGTTCGCGATCGGCCCACCTGTCCCCCGTTCATCGCTCCACCTCTCCGCGCCTAGTAGATCTTCGGCTCGGGACCGTCACCGGTGAGCGGGCGACCGGTCTGCTGCCAGGCCACCATGCCTCCCGAGACATTGACGGCCTCGTAGCCGATCTGGTTGAGAAACTCCACCACCGCGATGGACCGGCCGCCCTGCCGCGCAGATCACGTAGATCTCCGCATCGATGTCGAGATCGTCGAGCCGGGCGGGGACATCGGTCATGGGGATGTGCAGGGCGCCGGGCGCGCGGCCGAGCTGCCACTCGTCGTCCTCGCGGACGTCGAGGAGCTGGGCGGGCGCGGGCGCGGTGGAACCCCAGCCGTCGGCGGCGTCGAATTCCGCCGGCACCGCGTCGATCGGCACCGAGGGCACGTGGGGGTTCGTCACGGTTTCGATCCTGCCACGCGGGTGGGTGGGCTGTGGAGTTCCGTACCTGCACAGGGTTGGTTTCGGGAGTTATCCACATAATCCACAACCTGATCCACAGGTTGATAGACGACTGATTCGTCCGGGTCGGCCGATCCGGAAGTCCCCTCCCCGTTCCGGAGCGGCCGACCCGAGGGCCTGTCTCAGAAGGCCTCATTCAGTCTGACGGCGCAGGTGGGCCCGTGGTTCCATTCGCACCGGAAAAAAACGACATAACTAGAGAAAAGCGGAAATCCTGGGTCCGGCCAGGCAAGATCGGTAGCCTGACGCTATGACTGTGAGCAGGGGGCTACTCGACTGCCTGAATATCAAGGGACTCAACTTCGCACTGTCGGAGGCGACCTGCCTCGGCATCGACGTCGATTCGGCGGCAGCCACGCTGCGGCTGGAATTGGACGTCCTGACCCTGCCCGCCGACGGGCCACCACCTGCCCGCTTCGACATCTACCTGACCCTGCTCGGGGTCAGCCGGGTCGCCGCCTCCCTGCGCCGCCAGCGCTGGGACGACCTGGAGCCGGTTGTGCTCCCGCTCACCATCGAGGGCCTGCACGACGCCGTCAACAGCTTCGGCGGCGGCGCACTGCACGGCTGGGACTTCCTCGACCTGAGCGACGCGTCCTGGAGCCAGTGGCGCAAACTGCTCAGCTTCGACACCACCCTGCGCGACGAACCCGCCGCCCACCTCATGGAGTTCTCCCAGGAGGAAGGCGTCGACCCGCGCGAACTCGACGTCCGCGTGTGGTTCGACGACGCCGAGGTCACCGACAAGCATGGCAACCCGATCCCGTTGCCGGAGTTCATCGCCGGCGGCGTGCGCTGGTGGCAGGCGCACGACGCGGGCGACCCGCGCACGCTGCGACCCGACGTCGTCCCGCCGCTCTGAGGCCATGATCGAAAGGTGCCAACTGATTTCGTGAGGCCCGAGTAACTCACCGGGTACGCCCGGAATCGGTTCGGCACACAATCGCAGGACGGGTGCAGGAGTGTCAGCGGCACCTGAGCCGCCCGCCAAAGGCTCGGAGAGGCGGCTCAGCAGCTCACGCCGGTCCCGTGGTCGGGGCAATAGCCGCCGGGGTTCTTCGCCAGGTACTGCTGGTGATAGCCCTCGGCGTAGAAGAACGCGGAAAGGTCCGGCAGCGGGGCGATCTCGGTGACGATCTCCCCGAAACCGGCCGCGCTCAAGCGTTCCTGATAGACGCCCTTGGTCTCGGCCGCGACCGCGAACTGCTCGTCGTCGAAGGTATAGACGGCCGAACGGTATTGGGTGCCGCGGTCGTTGCCCTGCCGCATGGACTGGGTCGGGTCGTGGTTCTCCCAGAACTGCCGCAGGAGACCCGCGTAGTCGATGACCTGCGGATCGAACACCACCAGCACCGATTCGGCATGCCCGGTGCGACCCGAACACGCTTCCTCGTACGTCGGATTCGGGGTGTAGCCGCCGGCGTAACCCACGGCGGTGCTGTACACGCCCTCCAGCTCCCAGAAGCCCTTCTCCGCGCCCCAGAAGCAGCCCATGGCCAGCACCGCGAACCGCGTGTCCGACGGGAAGGGGGGTTTGAGGGGATGCCCACTGAGATAGTGCTTGTCGGGGACGACCAGCGGTTCCGCACGGCCCGGCAGGGCTTGCTCGGGTGTCACCATCGTCGGCTCCGGCAGTCGCAAGCGACCGACGAACTCGTCGTACCACGACATGACTCGATGCTACGGGACCCGTGGAACATATATCTGGGCCGGAATGCGGGGGCACGCAGCCCGGTTGCGAACAGGCGGGTGTACGAATGATGGTTGGGTGCGCCTCGGATCACGCCGAGGGCACGCGGCCGCCGACACGGAAAGGGACATCGTGGCTGTTTACACGTTGCCAGAACTCGATTACGACTACAGCGCCCTGGAGCCCTTCATCTCCGGGCAGATCAACGAGATCCACCACACCAAGCACCACGCCGCCTACGTCGCGGGCGTCAACGCCGCCCTCGAGAAGCTGGAAGAGGCGCGGGCCAAGGACGACCACGCCGCCATCTTCCTCAACGAGAAGAACCTCGCGTTCCACCTCGGTGGCCACGTGAACCACTCCATCTGGTGGAAGAGCCTGTCCAAGGACGGCGGCGACAAGCCGGTCGGCGACCTGGCCTCGGCCATCGACGAGGAGTTCGGCTCCTTCGACAAGTTCGTCGCGCAGTTCTCCGCGGCCGCCAACGGCCTGCAGGGCTCCGGCTGGGCCTGGCTGGGCTACGACACCCTCGGCAACAAGCTGCTCACCTTCCAGCTCACCGACCAGCAGGGCAACGTGCCGCTCGGCATCATCCCGCTGCTCGGCCTGGACATGTGGGAGCACGCCTTCTACCTGCAGTACAAGAACGTCAAGGCCGACTACGTGAAGGCGTTCTGGAACGTCGTCAACTGGGCCGAGATTCAGGACCGCTACGGCAAGGCCGTCTCGCAGGGCAAGGGCCTGATCTTCGGCTGATGCCCGGGGGCTACGCCCCCACACCCCCGCTGGGCGGGGACCTGTCGTACCCGGAAGCCCGCGAACCAGATGGTTCGCGGGCTTTCGCATTTCCGGGGGCCGGGTGCTAGCACTCTTTGGTACTTGTGTGCCAGATGGCTTCGGGTACAACCTGGTGTTCCCAACAGCAACACCGGGCACAGCCGCCCCCTGGAAGTTCGGGAGGCACATCATGAGTGGTCAGGTCGGCGTCATGCCCTTCCAGGCCCATGGTTCGCTGCAAGGATTCGTGATCTCCGGGCGCTGGCCGGACTCCACCAAGGAATGGGCGCAGTTGCTGGTGCTGGCCGTGCGGGTGGCCGGATTGCCGGGGCTGCTGCCCACCTCGACGGTCTTCGGGGCGCGCGAGGAGCTGCCCGAGGACCCGGATCCGGCGATGGTGGGGCTGGTGATCGCTGAGGGGCCCGTCCTGGGGACGGAAGCGTTGCAGCCCGGCATGTTTGCCGGACATGTGCCACCGGCGTTGATCATGTTGCATCCGCCGCGCGAGACCCGGCCCTCGCTGCCCGAGTGCTCGGGCGCGGCCTCGGGCTGCCTGCTGCTGCCGGGCGTGCCGCATCTGGGGCTGGAACATCGCGCGGCCTGGGTGGAGACCGACTCCGACGGCGTGGTGACCTCGATGGTTTCGGCGGGTGGGGGTGGATCCGATCAGTGATCCCGACACTGCGGTTCTGGCCATGCTGCTGGCCGCGTAAGGGTACCCGAAACCTTTCGGTAGTATCGCCAAACTTCTTGTGCGCATTGCGATTTGGGCGACAGTCATTTGCATGCGCCCGGTTTGCCGGAGTAGCATTGCCCCCGAGCGAAGGGGAGTAGCCCCCAATCACGCCGTCGACATACTGATCCTTCCCGGATCCGGCGCGTGGACCGGAATCGTGCATCGAGCACAACCCCGGTGGGCGAGACCTTCGGCCGAAAGAACCAAACCGATTTACCGGTGCGGTGTCGGCTGAAGCGTCCCCGCATTCAGCCGACAGGCCGGAGACCTGGGAGCTGACCTTCATGATCGCCACAGTATTGCTGAGTTTCGGTGTGCTGTTCCTCGCCGAACTGGGCGACAAATCGCAACTCATGGCCCTGACCTTCGCGCTGCGCTACCACTGGTGGGTGGTGCTGTCCGGGATCACCGTCGCGAGCGTGCTGGTGAACCTGATCGCGGTCGGCGTCGGCCATTTCCTCGGCGCGGCCCTGCCGACCGGAGTCATCTCCCTGTTCGCGGCCGCCACGCTGATCGGCGTCGGCCTGTGGACGCTGCGCGAATCCCTGTCGAACTCCACGGACGAGGGTGACGAGGCCGCGCCGCAGACCAGGTCGCGGTCCGCGTTCCTGGTGGTGCTGTCCGCGTTCCTGCTGGCCGAGCTCGGTGACCGCACCATGTTCGCCACCATGGCCCTGGCCACCAACAACAACTGGGTCGCGGTGTGGATCGGCTCGGTCGCGGGCATGGTGGCCGCGGGCGGGCTGGCCATCGTGATCGGCGTGACCGTGGGCAAGCACATTCCGGAGCGGATCATCGCGGTCTGCTCGGGCCTGCTGTTCCTGTACTTCGGTGCGCTCACCCTGCTGGAGGCGTTCGCGCACGGCCTGGGTACGCCGCTCGCCGCACTGCTGTCGCTGGCGCTGCCCGCGCTCGCCGGTGCCGTCCTGCTCCTGCTGCGCCGTCGCGCCGCGAGCCCGGCTTCAGTCCTCGACCACTATGTCGCCGAACAGATTCCCGCTGCGCCGCACGAGGTCCAGTAGCGGCCCGCGCAATTCGCGCAGCCCGTCCGGGTCGCCGACCGCGATGCGGGCGGTGACCATCGAGCTCAGCGCCGCGACCAGGGTCTGACAGGCGAAGCGCTGCGACTCGGATTCCGCGCCGAGCACATCGGCGACCATGGCCACGAAGGTTTCCTGCAGGTGCGTGCGCCGCGCGATGGCCTCCGGGCCCACGGCGTACACCTCGACCAGGAACACCCGGGCGTACGCGGGTTGCGCGGCCAGCGCCTCCAGATAGGCGCCGAGCAGCCGTTCCATCCGCTCGGCCCGGGTCTCGCCGTCGAACTCGGCGCCCGTGGCGGCCAGGATGCCGGTCAGCATGAGTTCCGCGGCCCGCTCGTAGGCGGCCTCGAAACAGTCCTCCTTGGAACGGAATTGCTCGTAGAAGGTTTCACGGGAAACCCCCGCGCGTTTGATGACCGCGGCCACCGGCGTTCCGACATAACCGTTCTCGGCCATCGCCTCGGCCATGGCGGCCAGGATGCGGTCACGCTGGGCGGCCACCACGGTCTCCCGGGGCAGGCCGTGCCGGCCGCGGGGCAGTTGGCGGGTTGCCGATTCGGTCATACGCGGGACTCCAGGTGGCCTCGGTCGTTCAGGCGAGCTTTCTCATTCTGCGGGGCCGGGCCGGTTGCTCGGTGGTGAACCCCGTCGGTTCTGTATCGGCGATCGCCAATCCGCCCGCTACACCGCGGCGCAGTGAGAAGTCGATCAGGTGCTGGGTGAGCGGGCGGCACCACAGCGCCATGCTCACCCAGTAGGGCGAGACGATGCGCCGGGAGCGGCGGGCCAGCGCCCGTTCGCAGGCGTCGATGGCCGGGCCCAGCGGGGCCACGCCGGAGACGGTGGAGCGGCCCAGAATGCTGCGGGCGGCCTCGGTGCCGAAACCGCGGCTGGTCATCTCGGTGTCGAGTTCGGCGAAGTAGGCCATGCCGACTTTGGCTCCGGTGTGGCGCAATTCGATGCGCAGGGTGTCGCCCAGCGCCTCGACCGCGGCCTTGGAGGCGCTGTAGGCCCCGGCCAGGGGCAGGTGGATGGCGGCGGCCAGCGAGGAGATCAGCAGCACGTACCCGTTCGCGTGCGCGAGGTGGGGTCCGGCGGCGCGCAGCGTGTAGTAGACGCCCAGGACATTGACGGTGAGGGTTTCCTCGAGCACCGTCGGGTCGCCGCTGAGCAGGGACAGCTGCCGGGCGATGCCGGCATTACAGACCACCGCGTCCAGCCCGCCCAGTTCGGCGGTCAGCGAGTTCACCACCCGCTCCACCTGGGCGGGGTCGCCGATGTCGCAGTACCGCCAGGGTGCGTCGCCGCATTCGGCCGCGACCTGGGCCAGCAGCGTCTCCTCGATGCCGAGCAGGGCGACGTGCGCGCCGTGCGCGTGCAGCTGCCGGGCCAGGGCGGCGCCGATGCCGCGGGCCGCGCCGGTGATCAGGATGCGTTTGCCGGCTACGCGCGGGGTCCGGCGACGGAGACCACGGCGATGACCGGCCGTGCTGGCATTCATGTATGCGAAACTACCACTTAGACGAACACCCATGTTCGTAAATCTGGTGAGCCTCTTGTGTAGGCCCGCGCACAGTCCCGCTAGGGTGCCTATTGACGGATGGCCAGCGAGAGGGCCGTCCACTGTCGAGAGGACCAAACCGTGGAGATTTCGGGCTCCGCCGCCATCGTCACCGGAGGTGCGTCCGGTCTGGGTGCGGCCACCGCCAAGCGTCTCGCCGACGCCGGCGCGACCGTGTTCGGCCTGGATCTGGCTCAGTCCATCGAGCGTGCGGGCGACAGCGTCCCCGCCGGCGTCACCCTCATCCCGACCGATGTCACCAGTGGTGACGAGGTGGCCGCTGCGGTCGCCACGGTCGTGGAATCCGGTGTGCCGCTGCGCATTGTCGTCAACTGCGCCGGTGTGGGCTGGGCGGGACGCATCCTGTCCAAGAACGGCCCGCACGACCTCGAGCTGTTCCGCACGGTCATCACCGTGAACCTGCTCGGCTCCTTCAACGTCATGCGCCTGGCCGCCGACGCCATCGCCAAGACCGATCCGGTCGACGAGTACGGCCAGCGCGGCGTCATCATCAACACCGCCTCGGTCGCGGCCTTCGAGGGCCAGATCGGGCAGATCGCCTACTCCGCGTCCAAGGGCGGCGTCGCGGGCATGACCATTCCGGCCGCGCGTGACCTCGCGCAGTTCGGAATCCGGCGTGAACACCATCGCCCCCGGCATCATCGACACCCCGATGCTCGCCGGCGTCACCGAGGAATACCGCAAGGGCCTGGAGTCCGGCGTGCCGTTCCCGTCCCGCCTGGGCCGCCCGGACGAGTACGCGCAGCTCGCGCAGTACATCACCGAGCACGACTACCTGAACGGCGAGACCATCCGTATGGATGGCGCCCTGCGCATGGCTCCGCGCTAACCACGCACAGAACGACACAAGGCCCGCACCGGAATCCGGTGCGGGCCTTGTCATTACGAAGTGAGTGGCGGGAAACCCCGCAGCCCCTTACTAGTGCGGACGAACAGCGGCCGCCTGGGGGCCCTTCTTGCCCTCGGTGATCTCGAACGACACGGACTGGCCCTCTTCGAGCTGCTTGTAGCCGTTGCCTTCGATCTCCGAGTAGTGGACGAACACATCGGGGCCATCCTCGCGGGCGATGAAGCCGTAGCCCTTCTCCGCGTTGAACCACTTGACGGTGCCCTGAACCATTACCTTCTCCTGACGAGGTGTTTCTTGTGGTGCGTGGGTCCGCGGCTGCGGTACCCGGGGTCGATCAGAAGGCGGCTTGCAACTTGCCTGGCAAGGTGAAGCAACGCCCGCACACTGTTCCGCGCGAGCATGTAGAACACGAACACGAAAAACTTACGACCAAGACGTTCAACGCACGTCTCGGCCGCAAGTTCCCGACATTCCCGAAGACATGCGCGGCATCACACCGCGCACGGCCTCGATATGACCAATTTCCGCTGGTCAGAGCGTGCGGGTGAGCCGATCCGCGAGCACCCGGGCGAAATGCGCCGGATCCTTCAGCTCGCCGCCCTCGGCGAGAACCGCGGTGCCGTACAGCAATTCGGCGGTCTCGGTGAGTTCGACCGGCTTCTCGTCGTCGCCGGACACCTTCGCGTACGCGTCGCGCAGACCCGTCACCAGCGGATGATCCGGGTTCAGTTCGAGGATGCGCTTGCTGTGCGGGAGTTCCTGTCCGGAGGCGCGATACATGCGCTCCAGCATCGGCGTGAAGTCGAAGACGTCACCGACGATGCAGGCCGGAGAGGTGGTGAGCCGGTTGGTCAGACGCACCTCCTTCACCTCCGCGTCGAGAACGCCCCGCAGCCAGCCGGTGACACCGGAGAAGTCCTTCTCCTGCTGTTCGCGCAGCTGCTCGGACGCCTTCTTCTCGTCCTCGGTCTCGAGATCGACCTCGCCCTTGGCGATCGAGACGATGGGCTTGCCCTCGAACTCGGTGACCGAACCGACCCACATCTCGTCGACCGGGTCGGTCAGCACCAGCACCTCGAGGCCTTTGGCCAGCAGCGCCTCCATGTGCGGCGAGTTCTCGATCTGCTGACGGGACTCGCCGGTCATGTAGTAGATCGCCGACTGGGTCTCCGGCATCCGCTCGACATAGGAGGCCAGCGAGGTCAGCTCGGTGTCGGAATGCGTGGACGCGAACGACGAGACACCCAGGATGGTTTCGCGGTTGTCCTGATCGGAGAGCAGGCCCTCCTTGAGGACTCGCCCGAACTCGCGCCAGAACTCCTGGTACTTGGCCTGATCCTCGGCGTTCTTCAGATCCTTGACCGTGGACAGCACCTTCTTCACCAGGCGCTTGCGGATCATCTGGATCTGCCGGTCCTGCTGCAGGATCTCGCGGGACACATTGAGCGACAGGTCCTGCGCGTCCACCACGCCCTTGACGAAGCGCAGATACTCCGGCATCAGCTCTTCGCAGTTGTCCATGATGAACACCCGGCGCACGTACAGCTGCACGCCGCGCTTGTGCTCGCGGGTGAACAGGTCGAACGGCGCGTGCGAGGGAATGAACAGCAGCGCTTGATATTCGAAGGTGCCCTCGGCCTTCATCGGGATGATCTCGAGCGGATCGTCCCAGGCGTGCGCGACGTGCTTGTAGAACTCCTTGTACTCCTCGTCGGTGACCTCGCTGCGCGGGCGGGTCCACAGCGCCTTCTGGGAGTTCAGGGTCTGGGTCTCGACAATGGTCTTCTCGACCTTGTCCTCGCCCTCACCCTCCATGACGGTGCGCTCGACGTCCATGCGGACCGGCCAGGCGATGAAATCCGAGTACTTCTTGACGATTTCGCGGAGCTTCCACTCCTGCGTGTAGTCGAAGAGGTGATCGTCCTCGTCGGCCGCCATCAGGTGCAGCGACACCGCGGTGCCCTGCGGGGCGTCATCGAGTTCCGCGATCGAGTAGGTGGGGCTGCCGGCCGCGGATTCCCAACGGGTGCCGGTGGTTTCGCCCCGCCTTGCGGGTGGTCAGGGTGACCTTGTCGGCCACCATGAAGGTCGAGTAGAAGCCGATGCCGAACTGGCCGATCAGCTCCTCGGCCTGCTGGTCGCCGGCCTTGGCTTCGAGCAACTGCTTGCGCAGCGCGGCAGTGCCCGACTTGGCGAGGGTGCCGATCAGGTCGACCACCTCCGCCCGCGACATGCCGATGCCATTGTCACGCACGGTGAGCACGCGGTTGTCGCGATCCACCTCGAGCTCGATGTGTAGATCCGAGGTGTCGGCGTGCAGGTCCTTGTCGCGGAAGGTCTCCAGGCGCAGCTTGTCCAGCGCGTCGGAGGCATTGGAGACCAACTCCCGCAGGAAGGTGTCCTTGTTCGAATACACCGAGTGGATCATCAGCTCCAGGAGCTGATGGGTCTCGGCCTGAAACTCCAGGTGTTCGACGTGTTCGGTCACGACGCGATATTACGACGGTCGAAGTCGGCGATGGACGGAACCTCCGCTTCGGCGCGGTCGGTCATCCAGTCGCGCAGCACCTGGGTGGCGCGGCAGTCGTCCTCGTTGTATTCGAAGATGCGGGTGCGTTGCGACAGGTCGGGCTCGCCGCCCTCGTAGGCGACGGCCAGGCGATACCAGGCCATCGACGCCTCGCCCCCGGCCTCGGCGTCGCGCCAGTGGAAGCCGGCGACCGGTGCGATCTTCTTGAGTCCCTTGCCGTTCGGGCAGATGAACTGCTCCGACACCGCCTGGAACATGTCCACCCACTGCGGGCCGTCGACGAACCGCTGCACCTCCCGCTCGGTGGGGATGCCGGGGCGGCCCGCGAACCGGCGCGCCGACTCGTAGAGCCACTTGTCCTCGGCGGTGCGCGAATAGCAGTAGGCGGCAAAGGTTTTGCCGTCGGCGGCGGCCTGGGCGCGGACCTGCATGAGCCAGGTCCAGAACTCGGCGAAGGAGCGGCCCTCGTCCTCGGTGGGCAGCGGATCCCAGGTGACGAAGGGGCGGTAGACGCCGTCGAGCAGGGTGCCCCACAGGTAGGCGCCGTGCTCCTGGAAGCTCTCCAGGTCCACGTCCACCTCGACGTCGGCGCGGGTCACCCGCACCCGCTCCACCCGGCGGACCAGCGGCGCGCCGGTGGCCCAGGCGCGGGCGGTGACCACGGCCTCGGTGAACGGCTCGTACTGCCAGTCGTCGGGATCGTCGCCGCTCCAGGCGGCCAGCTCGTCGATGGTCTCGACGCCGTGGCGGCGCAGCACCTCCGCGCGCGAACCGGGCGCGACCAGGCTGACGTCGCGGTGCTCGACCAGCCACTGCTCACAGCTGCGGCCGCCCTCCTCGGGGGCCCGGTTGAACCAGGGGCACTGGCGGCACTCGGGGACTTTCGAAGGGACGGTGGGGAGTTCGCCGCGCACCACCGCGATGCGGTCGGCGTAGCGCAGGTCGTAGTCGTCCAGCAGCGGGGCCAGGTCGTGGACCAGGATGCGGTCGAAGTGGTAGCCGATGGCGCCGCCGGTCAGGCTCGGGCTGGCCAGGCCGTGCCGCTGTAGCATGCGGTACAGGTGCGCGAGGCGCTGGATGTCGCGCGGCTGCGGCCGGGTGCGGACGTGCCTGTCCCGCTGGGGATTCCAGTCGTAGAGGTCGCTGGTCAGCGGGTGGTGGTCGGCCGGGTCGGGCTGGCGGGGATCGGTCACCTTGTGGTTCACCACGATGACCGGGCGATACCCGCCGCGATCGCCGTCGCGCCACAGGATTTCGCAGCCGCCGCGGCGGCCGGTGTCGGCCTCCTGCGGCAACAGCCCGCCCCAGATGCGTTCGGCCCCGGCCGCCATGGCGGCCATGGTGGCGGCGGCCCGGGCGGTGGCGGGCTGTTTGGGATCGATCACGGTCCAGCGCTCGGGGGCGGCGGCGACCAGCGTGTCCCGCACCTGAAGTCGGTGCGCGGCGGCCGCTTCTCGTCGCTGCTGCACGCCGGCGTCCTCGGCGACTCCGGTCAACACGCCCGGATGGGTGGCGTCCAGGAAAAGCCGGTGCCGGCACCCGATCAGAGCGCGAGCGTCGACGAACGCCGCACGCTCACCATGGTCACCGATGCCCGAATACACGCCAGTCAGTATGGCCTCCACCCCCGACAGGGTCGGCGGGCCGCCCTGTTTCGGTCGCTCACCGGTCCCGGAAACCGCAAGGCGCTCGCTGTGCGGGGAACCCACCCGTTAGGGTGAATCCCACACTGCGTTTCATGGGCGGACAGGCATTTCCCCCGGCCCTGTACTGCCATGGCGAACCAGCATGACGGAGGCCATCTATGGGGTTGTTCACCAAGCGCAAGAAGCGGGTCAGCCGCCGAGCCGAGGCGAAAGCCCTCAAGCACAAGGCCGGCATGGAGGCCAAGCTCGGCGCGCGCAACGAGCGCAAGCGCAACCGGACCGAGGCGCGCACGCAGAAGCAGGTCGCCAAGGCCGAGATCGCCAAGCTGCAGGCCGAGGAGAAGGCGGCCCAGAAGGTCGCCGCCCGCGCCGAACGCGACCCCTTCAGCGCCGCCTCGGTGCGCAAGTACCTGGGCGTGGCCCGGATCCTGGTGCCGGTGCTGGCCCCGCTCGCCTACCGCGGCGCGACCTTCGTGCGCGGGCAGCTCGACACCCGCCGGGCCCAGCAGCTCGGCGTCGGGCTGGACCAGCTCGGCGAGTTCGCCGGGCCGGGCGCGAAGCTCCAGGCCCGGATCGCGGGCGTGGAGTCGACGCTGACCGACATCGAGGCCAAGGCCCCCGACACCGAGACCAAGAAGTTCGTGGCCGCCAGTCGCGACCGGCTCGACAGCCTGTCCGCGGCGGTCCGCACCGCGGCCCAGATGCCGGTGCCGCGCCGCCGCGCCGTGCACGCCTCGATCTCCAACGAGCTGTCCGGCATCGAGGCCGATGTGCTCGCCCGGCTCGGCGTGAACTGATTCCCCGATGAGCTCGGTGCGCGGCGGACTCGCCGGGGTGGCCATGGCCGCCCTGGCGGTCGGCGCGCACGGGTTCGCGGGCGGCGGCTACCCGGGCACCTCCGGGCTGATGTTGCTGGTCCTGGCGGCCGCCGCGCTCGGCGCGCTGGCCGCCGCGCTCCGCCCGCCCGCCGCGCTGCCGATCCTCATGGTGGCGGGGCAGCCCGCCTGCCACGTGGCGTTGAGCGGCCTGGTGCAGCACGGGCATGCCGCGCGGGCAATGGAATTCACCGCGCACGGGCCGATGCTGCTCGCGCACGCGGCGGCCGGCGCCGGGTGCGCCTTCCTGATCCTGGTTGCCGAGCGGCTCTACGGGCTGATCTCGCGGGCGGTCCGGGTGGCGCTCACCCGGCCGGCGCGTCCGCCCGCCCGGGTGGCCCGGCTCCGGCCGGCCCACCACTCCCCGGTCTCGAAAACCCTTCTCGCACTGGGCGCGATCGCACCGCGCGCGCCACCGGTGACGGCGTAACTCCGCGCCCTATCTTCCGGTAACCATTGTCAGAGAAGGCAATACATTCATGAACACCTCCGTTTCGCGTGCCCTGGTCACCTCCGTGGCCGCCTCCGGGCTGCTGCTGTTCGGCGCGGGCGTCGCCTCCGCGCACGTGGTGGTGGACGCCCCCGGCGCCACCCAGAAGGGCTACACGGTCGCGACCTTCCGGGTGCCGACCGAGTCCGACACCGCCTCCACCACCAAGGTTTCGGTGACGATGCCGAACCTGAAGAGCGCTCGCACCGAACCGCTGGCGGGCTGGAGCTCCAAGGTCGAGAAGAACGCGCAGGGCCAGGTCGTGTCGGTCACCTGGACCGCCGACCCGGGCAACCCGGGCGTGGCGCCCGGCCAGTTCCAGCGCTTCGCGGTCTCCCTGGGACCGCTGCCCGAGCAGTCGAAGGTCAGCTTCAACGCCAGCCAGACCTACAGCGACGGCAAGGTCGTGGACTGGAACCAGCCGATGAACGCCGACGGCAGCGAGCCCGAGCACCCGGCCCCCAGCCTCACCCTGGCCAAGAGCACCGGCGGCGATGACGACGCGCCCGCCGCGGCCGACGCCGACAAGGGCGACAAGGCCACCGACAACACCGCCCGCTGGCTCGGCGGCGTCGGCCTGGCGCTCGGCGCGCTGGGTGCGGCCCTCGGCCTGGGCAGCGTCATCCGGGGACGGCGGTCGTGACCCGCAAGCTGCTGGCCGGGCTGGTCACCGGCCTGCTGGTGACCGGGTTCGCACTGCTGGGCGGCGGTGTCGCCGACGCGCACTCGGCGGTCGTGGGTTCCACCCCGGACAACGGCGCGCAGATCGACACCTCGCCGGCCACGGTCAGCGTCACCTTCAACGAGAGCCTGCAGCCCGCCTACCCGTCCGTGACGGTGGTCGGGCCGGATGGCAATCTGTGGCAGAAGGGGCAGCCCAAGGTCGACGGCGCGACCATCAGCGTCGAGGTCGGCGAGCTGGGTCCGGTCGGTGAGTACAAGATCGCCTACCGGGTCACCTCGGCCGACGGGCACCCGGTCAGCGGCACCCGGTCGTTCACGCTCACCAAGGCAGGCAACGGAACTCCGGGCCCGAAGTCCGATGCCGGGGCCAAGTCCGGCGGGTCCGACGGCGGCGTGCCGCTGTGGATCTTCATCGCGTGCGCGGTGGCGCTGTTCGGCGGCGGCCTGGCCTTCGCCCTGTTCGGCGGACGGGGCAAGCGGCGCACGTGAACCGGCCCGACCGCACCGATCGTCGCCGGGAGCGCGGGACGACCGGCGGGAGCAGCTCCTCACTGAGATGGCTACTGCTGCTGGTCATCCCGGTCGCCCTCGACGGTGCGGCACTGGCCTGGATCCTGGCCGCCGACGACCCGGTGCAGGCCGAGGCGCCGGTCCGGGTGCTCGCGGACTGCGCGGGCGCGACCGTGCTCGGGCTGGCCGCGCTGCCGCGGCTGTCGGACCGGCTGACGCCGCGGTGGCGGGCGCTCACCGTGTTCGCCGCGGTCTGGGCGGCAATGGAATTCGCCATGCTGGTGCTGGAAGCCGCTGAGGTGCAGGGCATTCCGGCGCGGCGGCTGAGCGCCACCGGGTTCGGCGACTACCTCACGCACGTGAGCGGCGGGCAGATCGGCATCGCGCTGCTCATCGGGACCGGGGTGGTCGCGGTCTACAGCGCGTTCGGGTTCCGGCAGCCCGACCGCGCCACCGCGGATCTGGTGCTGGTCTTCACCGCGGTCACGCTGGCGCTGCGGCCGATCACCGGGCACATGTCGCAGCAGCCGTTCGGTTCGGTGCTGGCGGCGCTGCACGCGCTGGCGGCGGCCGGCTGGTTCGGCCTGCTGCTGGCGCTGGCGCTGACCGTGCGGTCCCGCGGCGAATGGGCGGCGCTGCTGCCGCGGTATTCGGCGTGGGCGCTGCCGCTGGTGGTGACGGTGACGGTGACCGGTCTGTTGAACGGGCTGGTGCGGCTGGGCGGGGTGAGCCCGATGGTGACCACCGGGTACGGGCGGATTCTGCTGGCGAAGACGCTGCTGGTGGGCGCGCTCATCGCGCTGGGCTGGTGGTGGCGGCGCAGCTGGGTGCCGAAGGTGGCCGACCACCGGATGACCGCCGACGGCTCGTTGCGGCGGGCGATTGTGGAAGTGCTGGTGATGGCGCTAGTCTTCGGATTGGCCGCGACGCTCGCCGTGACGGCGTGACCTGGGTCGCGAGGGCCCGAATTCGGGTGTGCCGCCTCATAGATGGCTTGCATCACAAGATCTGCGCACAAAACTAGAACACGTTACTGTTGCGCGCATGACAGAAGTCAAGATCGTCGCGGATTGCGCTGCCTCGGCCGAATCCGCCTTCGCCTATGTCAACGATTACCGGCACCTGCCGAAATTCATCAATGAGATCAGCGCCTTCACCCCGCTCACCGAGCAGATCGAAGGCGTGGACGCCACTTTCGACGGCACCATCCAGCTCGGGCCGATCGCCCTGCATTCCACGATCAAGATCGTGCGGCACGAGCCCGGCTACGCCATCGCGGTGAAGTCCATCAAGGGATTCGAAATCGAATCCACCTTCCTGTTCCACGACAAGGGCGCCGAATCCTGCACCATCGACGCCATCGTCGACTACCGGGTTCCCGGCGGGCTGGCCGGCAAGATCCTCGGCAAGACCATCGAGCCGTTCGTGAAACTCGCCGTGAAGAGCTCCACCACCAACCTGGTCAACCAGGTGTCGGCCTTCCACGCCGCGAACACGAACGCGGATTCCGACCGCACCAACGCCTAGTCAGCCCCGGGTCGTCAAAGCCGCCGACCCCCCGCGGTGCTCCGGACTCCACGCCCGATCCGTGTGTCCCCCGTCTCGATTCGAGCCCCGCACCGGAAACGAGGAATACGCTCGAATCCAGTGATAATCGGCTTCGGGTTCGATGGAGAACCAGATGGAACCTCAATGGGCGGCAGCGCATTTTCTCGCGAGTGATGCCGATCGGGAACACGCGATCGAAGCGCTGAAACAGAACTTTCAGGCCGGGCGGATCACCGTCGACGAATTGTCCGAACGCATCGGCCACGCACTCAATGCCCGGACCTGCGGCGAAATCGACCGGGTGATGACCGGACTGCCGTGGCAGCCGGTGACTCCGGCGCCACCGCGATATCCCGCCTTCTACGCGCCGCCCCTCCCCCGCTCCAAAGGCATGGGCATCACCGCGTTCGTGCTCGGGGTGCTCGGCTTCGTCTGCGGGCTGACCGCGGTCCCGGCGGTGGTGCTCGGCCTGGTCGCGCTGACCGTCGAACCCGAACGCCGCGACGACCGCGGGTTCGCCGTCGCCGGGCTCGCGGTGGGGCTGATGTGGATGATCATCTTCGGCTGGGTGTACTTCAGCTGACCGCCCGCTCGAAGGCCAGCAGATCGGCCTCGGTCTGCCGGAACAGCCAGTAGTCGCCGAGGAAACCGAGCACGCCCACGATGCACAGGCCGTAGATCGGGAGCAGCACCAGCGCCACCTCCGCGGTGTCCAGGAACATCAGACTGGAGATCACCCCGACCAGCGGAATCGCCACGGCCACCGCGAGATAGCGGGTGCACCGGCGATGCAGCGCCCGCAACGCGTCCCGATCCGCGGCCGTCTCGCCGTGCGTGAGCAGACGCGGATAGAAGCAGCGCACGATGAAGAAATTCACCACGAAGAACGGATAGGCGACCGCGATCGCCCCGAAACCAGCAGTGTCGCCACCAGATTCACGATCCGGCCGGGCTCCAGGTCCGTGAGCAGCACCAACGCCACCGCCGACACCACCGCCGCCACCAGCCACCACGCGAAGGCCAGCAGCGCCACCCGGTCACCGTTGCGCAGGGTGTCCCGGCGGGCCGCCGACAGCGTCGCCGAATCGTAGGTGCGGCCGCGCCGCAACCCGCGCCACACGATGAAGGCCCGGCGGCACAGGTAGTTCGTGACCGCGATCGCCGCGGGCGTGGAGACCAGCACCAGACCGTTGCCGACCACTTGGAGACGCGCCCGCTCCTCCGGCGTGAACCACAACGCCCACAGCGGATGGTTGTGCAGGTTGGCGTAGGCCATCCCGAGCGCGTCGCCGGCCAGGCTGGCCACCGTGATCAACGCCAGCAGCGACCACGGCCCGACCCGGGCGCGCCAGCTGTTCGCCGGCGGATCCACCAGGTCCCGGGCCCGCTCGTCCAGGCACATCTCCAACTGCTGGGCCAGGGCGGCGCCGTCGGCCCAGCGCTGGTCGCGGTCGGGGGCCAGGCATTTCAGCAGAATCCGGCGCAGCGCGGCCGGGCAGTCGGGCGGCAGGTCCTCGAGATGGGCGGGGTCCACCTGGTGGCGGCGCAGCCGCAGCATGCGTTCGAGCGAGGACTCCGAATCACCCGCGCGGGTCTCGTCGTCGAAGGGGCGGCGGCCGGTCAGCAGCTCCCACAGCACCACCCCCAGCGCGTAGACGTCGCTGCGGCCGTCGAGCCCCTCCGCCGTCTCCGGCAATTGCGGATGGCAGGCCGCCAACTGCTCCGGGGACATGTAGGCCAGGGAACCGCCGAAGTAGGCCAGCGGACTGGTGCCCGCCACGTGCTGACTGAAACTGATGTTGAAATCCGCCAGCTTCGGGCTGCCGTCCGCGGTGAGCAGCACGTTCGCGGGCTTGATATCGCGGTGCAGGACGCCGTTGCGGGACGAGTAGTCCAGTGCCCGGGCCAGCCGGCTGCCCAGCCACGCAACGGTTTCCGGCCAGTTGCGCTCCATGTGGGCGGCGCGGGTGGCGGATTCGCCGGGGACCAGGCCGCCCTTGTCGCGCATGGCGGAGTTCACGGCCTCCAGCAGGATCCCGCCGTCGCGGGCGTCCCATGCACGGGAACGCACCAGCGCCAGCACCTTCGACAGGGTGCCGCCCGGAAGGTATTGCATGTACAGCAGTTTCAGTTCCCGGTCGGCGAGCAGCCGCTGGTCGAAGACGCGCACGATGTGCTCGTGGTCGAGCTGGGCCAGGGTCTCGGACTCGGTGCCGTGATTCTGCGAGATCTTCACCGCCACCAGGCGTTGCATGGACCGCTGCCGGGCCAGGAAGACCCGGGCGAAGGCGCCCGCGCCCAGCTCCACCAGCAGGTCGAAATCATCGACCCGATCGCCGACCTCGATGCCCTCCAGCGCGTGCTGGGCCTGCGGGCGGGCGATCAGGGTGCTGCGGTAGTCGCGGTCGGCCCATTCGGTGGCGGCGGCCTCGGTCGGATAGCAGCTGACGTCGAGGGCGAATCCGCAGCGGCGCAGCGCGTGGAACTCCTCGTAGGCCAGGTCCGGGGGCAGTGGGCCGGACCGAAGTTCGTCGAACTCGCCGCGGTATTCGGCCAGGCGTTTGGGGAAGTCGTAGCGGATCCAGCGGTATTCGAGGTCCACCTTGATCAGTTCGATCAACGCGACCCGGCGCAGTTGCGGGGCGCGCGGCAGGTATTCGGCCAGGTTCGGCGGGGCTCCGGCGGCCTCCCAGGCGGCCTGGAAACCGGCGACGGCCGACGCCAGCAGGGAGCGGGTCTCGTCGACGGCACCCGAGTCGATCGCCGGTTCCACGTTCATGCCTCCCCCGATCCGAACTCACCGGGTGTCGCCAGTATGCGCCCGAGAATCCGACTGAGCGGTTGATTCATTCCTCTAGATAGATCGCTGAGCAAGCCCGGAGCGCATCGCCGGGCCCCGGGCGCACGGCGCAGACCCCGCCACGGCCGGTCACGGGCCACTACAGTCGCGGTATGAGTGAGCAGTTCCCGGAACGGATCTGGGGTTCCCGCACCAACCTGCTGTCCCGGCTGGCCAGTCCCTTCGCCGCCACCAAGCTCGGTTCGCTGGTCATCCGCAAACTGACCCCGCTCGACCGCAGAATGCTCGAACGCACCGGCGGGAAATACACCGTGCTCGGCCCGATCGGCGCACCCGTCATCCTGCTCACCACCATCGGACGCAAGTCCGGCGCACCCCGCACCACCCCGCTGCTCTACGTCCACGACGGCGCCACCCTGTATGTGATCGGCTCCAACTTCGGCCAGGCCCACCACCCCGCGTGGACCGCCAACCTGCTCGCCAACCCGGCCGCCGAAGTAGCCATCGCCGGACAGCACCTGCCCGTCACCGCCACTCTCGTCGCCGACGAGCAACACAAGCAGGCGATCTTCGAACGCTTCGAGGAGACCACCGAGGCGTACACCGCCTACCGCAACCGCACCGCCCGTGACTTGCGGATATTCGCCCTGACAAGATAGTTCTCGTGACCGAATCAACGAACGTAGTGGCAACCGCCGACCTAGCCGACGAGATCGGCCCCGAGATCCGAAGCTGCGACACCCAGTTCATTCAGTTCGGTGGCCACGAGACCTTCGCCGGCCGCATCGTGACCATCCGCACCTTCCAGGACAACCTGCTGGTCAAGCAGACCCTCGGCGAGCCCGGCGCGGGCCGCGTGCTGGTCGTCGACGGCGGCGGCAGCGTCCACACCGCGCTGGTCGGCGACATCATCGCCGGACGCGGCGTCGACAACGGCTGGGCCGGCGTCGTCGTCAACGGCGCGGTCCGCGACTCCGCGATGCTGCGCACCATGCCCATCGGCATCAAGGCGCTCGGCACCAACCCGCGCAAGAGCACCCAGAAGGAAGGGAACGCGGAGAAGGACGTCACCGTCGAATTCGGCGGCGTCAGCTTCGTCCCCGGCGACATGCTCTACAGCGACCACGACGGCGTCGTGGTTCGCAGCGAAGACTAGGCCGACTCACGGGAAGCTCTCAGCGGCTGGAGGCCGGGAACCCCGAGAATGGGAACCCGTGTGCCTTCAGCCGCTGGTGACCCGGACCTTGTGCCCGGCCAACACCACCACATCCCCGGCATGTAGCTGCCGTCCACGACGCAGCTCCACCTCGTCGTTGACACGTACCAGGCCCTCGGCGATCACCATCTTGGCTTCCGAACCGGAATCGATGAGGTTCGCCAGCTTCAGGAACTGGCCGAGTCGAATGGAATCGTCCTCGATCGGGACATCGACTGGATCCGACATGGGATACATCCTCACCCGCGGCCGCCCCGACGCCAAACGCCGCCCCCACCACCGGCCGCCACACGGCGGTATCCGACACCGGCCGCACCGCGGCGACGAGACACGAACCGGGTTCTGAGTGCACATGGGCAAGGGCAACATTCACACTGGTGCGGTGACTTCGACGCAGGACCGGCCGCACCCCGACTCCGACCAGAGACCGGAGCCGCGGTCGCCGGAGGTGCCGCACCGCGGGCACGGCCGGCTGCGGGAGGTGCCGCACATCGCGGGCACCGCCCTGGGGATCTTCGCGGTCCTGTGTTTCGCCTGGAGCATCTCGCCCGGGCTGCGCTTCCTGACCTCGCACCTACGCCACTTCGTCGACACCTACTACTTCGACGCCCCCGACACCTCACTGGTCTGGGCGCTGGTCATCGGCCTGCTCGCGGGCGCGACCGCCAGCCGCAAACGCATCGCCTGGTGGCTGCTGGTCGGCTACATGGCGGCCTTCGCCCTCGCCAACGCCCTCGACTTCGCCTCCGAGGGCGACATCAACGCGCTGGTGGCGCTGATCATCCACCTGGTGGTCATCGGCCTGCTGATCGCGTCGTGGTCGGAGTTCTACACCCACGTGCAGCGCGGCGCGGTCTGGCAGGCGCTCGGCGTGCTGGTCGGCGGGCTGGCGCTGGGCAGCCTGGCCGGGTGGGGACTGGTCGAACTGTTCCCCGGCAGCCTGCCCGACCACGAGGAACGCGCGCTGTGGGCGGTCTCCCGGGTGACCGCCACCATCCTGGTCTCCAACGAGAACTTCGACGGCCATCCGCCGCACCCGGTGAACCTGCTGCTCGGCCTGCTCGGCGCGATCGCGCTGCTGGCCGCGGTGATCACCCTGTTCCGGTCGCAGCGCTCCTCCAACGCGCTCACCGGGCTCGACGAATCCGCGCTGCGCGGGCTCATCGACCGCTCCGACGTCGAGGACTCGCTCGGCTACTTCGCCACCCGCCGCGACAAGGCGGTGGTGTTCGCGCCCAGCGGCAAGGCCGCCATCACCTACCGCGTCGAACTCGGCGTCTGCCTGGCCTCCGGCGACCCGATCGGGCCGAAAGAGGCGTGGTCGCACGCCATCGACGCCTGGCTGCGACTGGCCGACCAGTACGGCTGGGCGCCCGCGGTGATGGGCGCCAGCGAGCTCGGCGCGACCGCGTACCGGCGGGCCGGACTGTCCGCGCTGCGCCTGGGCGACGAGGCCATCCTCGAGACCCGCACCTTCTCCCTCGCCGGACCCGACATGAAGCCGGTCCGCCAGGCCGCCAATCGGCTTGCCAAACAAGGCATCACGGTGCGGGTGCGGCGGCACAAGGAGATCTCCCCCGAGGAGATGCAGGACGTCATGCGCCGCGCCAACGCCTGGCGCGACACCGAGACCGAACGCGGCTTCTCCATGGCGCTGGACCGCCTCGGCGACCCGCTCGACGGCGACTGCCTGCTGGCCGAGGCGGTCGCGCCCAACGGCCAGGTGCTCGGCATGCTGTCGTTCGTGCCGTGGGGCCGCACCGGCGTCTCCCTCGACCTGATGCGCCGCGACCGCACCGGCCCCAACGGGCTGATGGAACTGATGATCTCGCGGCTCGCCCTCACCTCCGAGCAGTACGGCATCACCCGGATCTCGTTGAACTTCGCGGTCTTCCGCGCGGTCTTCGAGGAGGGCGGCCGGATCGGCGCCGGACCCGTGCTGCGGCTGTGGCGCGGCGTGCTCATGTTCTTCTCCCGCTGGTACCAGCTGGAGGCGCTCTACCGCTCCAACGTGAAATACCAGCCCGACTGGGTGCCGCGCTTCTCCATGTTCGAGGAACGCCGGCACCTGCTGCGGGTCGCCACCGCCAGCGCGCTCGCCGAAGGCTTCCTGCCCCGCTTCGGCCGCGAACACGACGCCTCCGCCCACACCGGTCTGCGGCCCTCGGTGCCCGCCTGCGTCAACGGCCTGCACGCCGACGGCAGCCCGCCCGACCTGCAGCCCGAGGAACTCGAGGAGAACGGCGCGCGCCGCCCCGAACAGGTGCGGGTCCGCATGGACAAGCTGGCCAAACTGGAGGAATCCGGTGTCGAGGCCTACCCCGTGGCCTACCCGCCCACCCACACGGTGGCCGCGGCCCGCGGCTGCCCGCAGGGCACCACGGTGCGAGTCTGCGGGCGGCTGTTGCGGATTCGCGACTACGGCGGCGTCATCTTCGCCGTGCTGCGCGACTGGTCCGGCGACATCCAGCTGCTCATCGACCGCGGCCGGGTCGGCGCGGATCGCAGTGAATCGTTCACCGAGTTCTTCGATCTGGGCGACCTGGTCGAGGTGAGCGGGCAGATCGGCCGCAGCCGCAGCGGCGAACTGTCGCTGCTGGCGCAGGACTGGCGGATGATCGGCAAATGCCTGCACCCGCTGCCCGACAAGTGGAAGGGCCTCTCCGATCCGGAAGCCCGGGTCCGGCAGCGCTACGTCGACATGGCCATCAACACCGACATCCGCGAGGTGATGGCCAAACGCAGCGCGGTGGTGCGGTCGCTGCGAGACACCTTGCACGGCTGGGGATTCGTCGAAGTCGAAACGCCGGTGCTGCAGCAGGTGCACGGCGGCGCCAACGCCCTGCCGTTCACCACCCACATCAACGCCTACGACCTGGACCTGTACCTGCGCATCGCCCCGAGCTGTACCTCAAGCGGCTGTGCGTCGGCGGCATGGAGAAGGTGTTCGAACTCGGCCGCGTCTTCCGCAACGAGGGCGTCGACTACAGCCACAACCCCGAGTTCACCATCCTGGAAGCCTATGAGGCGCACAGCGACTACGAACGCATGATGCACGCCTGCCGCCAGCTCATCCAGGAGGCCGCGCTGGCCGCCAACGGCAAGATGGTGGCCCTGCGACCCGGACCCGACGGCGCCCTCACCGAGGTCGATATCTCCGGCGATTGGACCGTCAAGACCGTGCACGGCGCCGTGTCCGAAGCACTCGGCGAGACCATCACCCCCGACACCGACGCCGACCGACTGCGGCTGCTCTGCGAGAAAGCGGGCGTCCCCTTCCAATTGGGCTGGGACGCCGGGCAACTCGTGCTCGAAATGTACGAGCACCTGGTGGAGTCGAGCACCGAGGCGCCCACCTTCTACATCGACTTCCCCACCTCCGTCTCCCCGCTCACCCGCGCGCACCGGCACATCGAAGGCGTCACCGAACGCTGGGACCTGGTCGCGTGGGGCGTCGAATTGGCCACCGCCTACAGCGAATTGACCGACCCGGTGGAACAGCGCCGCCGCCTCACCGAACAGTCCATGCTGGCCGCCGGCGGCGACCCGGAAGCCATGGAACTCGACGAGGACTTCCTGCAGGCCCTCGAACACGCCATGCCACCCACCGGAGGCCTCGGCGTCGGCGTGGACCGGGTGGTCATGCTGCTGATCGGCCGCAGCATCCGCGAAACCCTGCCCTTCCCACTGGTGAAACCCCGCGGCACCGGCGGCTGATCCGGAAAGGACCAGGGAGAACCCTGATTCCCGCGGCCGTCTCCCCGGTTAATCTGGGAGTCGGCCCGGGACGGGCCCACCGGTCACACCGATTGGGGACCCCATGCACTACCTAGACCTGATGACCCAGGCGACCCTGCTGGACCACCACGTGTGGACCCACCCCGACACCTGGAACGCCGCCCTCGAGAACACCGCCGCCCGCCGCTCCAGCAGCCGCCGCGGCATGAGCTTCTGGGGCTTCCTCGGCGTCTGCTGCATCGGCATCGTGGTGCTGGTGCTCGGCATCGTCTACCTGATGCGCCGCAAGAAGGACTAGCCCCGGGTCCGTGGCGCGGGCCGGGTGCGGCAGAGTGGGGGCGTGCAGTTGATCCTCGTCCGCCACGCCCAGCCGCAACGAGTGCAGGCCGAGTCCGGCCACGCCGACCCGGATCTCACCGCGCTCGGCGTCGAACAGGCGGGGCGGGTGCCGGCCGCGCTGGCCCAGCATCGGATCGCGCGGGTGGTGAGCAGCCCGCAGCTGCGCGCCCGCGAGACCGCGCGGCCCACCGCGGAGAAACTCGGGCTCGACATCGACATCCTCGACGGGCTCGCCGAATACGACCGCGAACTGCCGATGTACATCCCGATCGAGGACGCGCAGCAGGAGTTCCGGGAGACCTACGAGCGGATCAAGGCCGGGCACCTGCCCGAGCAGATCGACGGGGACGCCTTCATCGCCCGGGTGCGGGACAGCGTCGCCGGCATCGTCGCGGCCGCCGACCCCGCCGACACGGTGGTCGTGTTCGCGCACGGCGGTGTGATCAACGTCCTGCTGCAGGACGTGCTGGGGCTGGCGCGGCCGCTCACCTTCCCGATCGACTACTGCTCGATCACCCGAATCCTGTACTCGCGCACCGGCGGCCGCACCGCCGCCACCGTCAACGAGAACGGGCACGTGTGGGACCTGCTGCCGCGCGCGCAACGCCGCACCCCCTGACGCTCAGCCGACTCCCAGCCCGAACCCATATCCCTCAGAGGGCCGGGCCTTTCGATGGGAAGTCGTGAGCCGCTCCCCCGCGGCACACGATCCCGACAGAAAGGCACCACGATGTCCGCAAGCAACAAGCCCCGCCGTCGTCTCGCCCTGCGTCTGGCCGCGGCCGGTTTCCTCGCCGCCATCCCGCTCGCCGTCGTCGCGCTCCCGGCGAACGCCGCGACCCCCGGTGACTCCTCGACCCCCGTCGTCGCCCAGCAGATCGACGATCACGGCAACGGGGACCGGGACCACGACCGGGATCGCGACCGCCACGACCACGATCGCGACGGCGACGGGAACGGCTGGAACGGCAACGGTGGCTGGAACGGCAACGGCGACAACGGCTGGAACAACAACCCCGCCCCCGCGCCGGTGCTGCCGCCCACCGGCTCCTTCGGCTAGGAATCGCCTCGAACGCCGAAAAGGCCGCTCCCGGTGCGGGAGCGGCCTTTTCGGTGCGGTGTGACGCTGCGGCGCAGGACCTCTCGGCCGAGGCTCAGGCGTTGGTCGCGATCCAGCTGTGCATCCAGGTCAGCGCGGTCTGCCCGCCGCCGACGCTGTAGCTGCCGTAGCTGGTGTGCTTGCCGCTGCGGTAGAACTGCTCGAGCTGGTGGGCGTACTCGCTGTCGGGGCCCTCGGCCAGCTGCGCCTGCAGGGTCGGGAGACCGCCGCGGGACATCAGGTCGTTGAGGATGGACCCGAACTCGAGCTGGGTCTGCCACGGATTGAAGTTGTTCGGGTTGGTCGCCTGCGCGAGGAAGCCCGCGAAGCGGGTGACGAAGTCGGTCTCCTCGGTGGAGCAGTACAGGTCGCCCAGCGCGCACACGGTGCGCACCTTGTCGCTGATCCAGCCGAAGCCGCCCGCACGCGCCCCGCCCGCGCCGGCGCCGGGAGCGACCGGGCCGATCTGCGCGTCGGTGGGCGAGCGCCGCGGATCGGAGATCAGGGCGACGGCCGCGACCCGGTCCGGCGGCACCACGCCACGGCCGGAACCGATCTCGGCCGCGAGGTCACCCGCGGCGTCGGCGCCCTGGCTGTAACCGGTGATGGCGATCCGGGTGCCGGCGCAGCGCGAGGCCATGGCCTGCACCAGGCCGCGGGCATTGTCGACGGCTTCCTTCTTGGAGGCGGCGTAGATGTCGCCCTCCCACGGGAAAGCGGTCGCCGCGTAGGTCACGTAGTCGACCTCGCCGGGTAGCCCATTGGTCACCGCGGCCAGCATGCCGGGCTTGGGGTCCTTGTCGTGTCCGGTCTCCCAGGTGCCGGGGACGGCCACCGTGTAGAGACTCGGGCAACCCGGGTCCGCTGAAACGGGACCGCTGCCCAGGACGATTCCCGACATGAGCACGCTCGCCGCTGCCCCGGCAGCCGCGACAATATTCTTCAACCGCACCCTTGCTCCAGTTCACGCTTGTGCCGGGACATCTCACGCGTCCCGTTTTCCCGATCATGGTGCGGTCGCCGGATGACAGTCCGGTGCACTCCGGGTTAACCCACGTAACCGCCCCGTATGAGTTCGCCGAAACAAACTGGTCAACGAGATTGGCGACACACCGCCGCCCAGCATAAAGGGGGCTTTCCGGCAGCGCCAAGCGAGTGCGCGAAGAAGTCCGATTCCAGCCGAAAGTTCACCCGCGCACCGGCATCCGGCAACGGGTGCGGGCTCAGCCCTGCAGGGCGGCCTCGAGCATCGGCCACGAGCGGTGCAGCGCGTCCTCCCAGTACCGCCAGGAATGCGTTCCCGAGGGCCGGAATTCGATCTGCGCGGGATGCCGAGCGCGCCGAGCTTGTCGGCGAGCGCATGCGTGCAGCCGTTGGTCGCGGCCTCGATCACGCCGCCCAGGATGATCTGGTTGGCCAGCGTCGCCGGGCGACCGCCGATCGACGGCGAGTCCAGCGTGTCCAGCGGACCGGGCAGTCCGGTGGAGCTGGAGATGAACAGTGCCTTGCCACGCAGCTTCTCGGCATTGAGCACGGCGTCGTGCCGAGTCCAGTCCGGGTCGCCGGGCGCACCCCACATGTTGCGGGCTTCGGCGTTGCCGCGGTCCAGCACCAGCTGAATGTACTTGCGGCTGTTGTCATCGGCGGTGGAGGCGCAACCGCTGTAGGCGGCGACCGCCCGATAGCGATCGGGCGCGAGGATCGCCAGGTTCAGCGCGGAGGTCGCGGACATGGAGACGCCCGCGATCGCGTTCACGCCGGAAGTATTGAGCGTCTTGTCGATGATCGGCGGCAGTTCGGAGGTCAGGAAGGTTTCCCATTTCTGACGGCCGAGCGACGGGTCATCCTGTTGCCAGTCGGTGTAATACGAGAATTTACCGCCGACCGGCGATACCACATTCACGTTCTTATCGGAGAAGAATCCGACAACATCGGTCTGCCGATACCAGGTGGCCGCGTCCTCGCCGCCACCCGCGCCATTCAGCAGATAGAGCGTCGGCCGCGGCACGCTGTTATCGAATGCCGTGAGGACCTGAAGGGTGATCTCCCGATCCATGGCGGCCGAATATACCTTGAACTCTTCCTGCCGCTGTCCGGGCCGATCGATCGAAACGAGGTGCGAGCCAGCGGAATCCGCGGGGTCGGCCGTGGCCGTACCGATGGGCGACAACGAGAGGGCCAGCGAAAACGCCAGGCCCGCAATCGCGGCGAGTGCCGGTGACTTACGCGTGCGCATCGGTACGGGTGTTCCTATCGATCAATCGGCCCGGTCGGGGATCAGCTGCCCATGTACTTCTTGATGGCGTCCGCGATGATGTCGCTGACCGAGCCGGTCGAGCTGGTCTGACCGTCGGCCGAGCCGAGGCCGTTGTTGTTCAGGCTGCCCAGCGCGGACTCACCGACGGTGTTGGCGCGCGCGGTGAAGCAGGCGGTCAGGTTCGGCAGCTCGTTGCTGACGCCGACGGTGCCGGCGACGCCGATGCCGCCCGAGGTGATCTGCTGACCAGCCGAGAGGTTGGTGGGCACGCGGTAGGTGACCGTGTAGGTGACCGGGTTGCCGGAGTTCACGAACCAGCCGGTGCTGGTGGTCTTGAAGCCACCGGCGTTCGGCTCGGGGGTGACGGTCTCGGTGCGCTGACCGGTGCCCAGGTGGTACGCGGTGACGCTGGCGCTGATCGGGGTGAAGCCGGCCGGCGGGTAGTCGGTGATGGTGTTGACGTACGGGTTACCGATACCGGTGGTGCCGATGACGACCGTGTAGGTCGCGGTGGTGCCGACGCCGATGGAGTCGAGGTTGACCTTCTTGTCGTAGGTCATGGTGATGCCGACGGTGCTGGCATCCTTCTTCTCGGCGTGCGAGCTGATAGCGCAGGTGCCATCGGCGGACGCGACACCGGTCTCCAGGGCGGCGACGCCCATACCGGCGAAAACCATTGCGGTAGAGGTCGCGATTGCGGCCGCGCGGCGATTACGGAACATTATTCTCCTCCAAGATGTCCCGAGATCCTCCGGGACCGATCCATACTTACCGAGCGCTGCGGACGACTCGGAGTAGTGGCGAACTCCACACGGGGAGTAAGTAAACAGGTGTAACTGGTCCCCTGTCCAGAGTTTGCGAAAACTACTCCAAGCTACTGACTAGTAAACATTTCACATACGTTTTTGATATGAAAAAAGCACCCCCGGACCGAAGTCCGGGGGTGCTTTTCAGCTTTCTCGGCGGCGCCGGATCAGCGCTGGGCGACCATGGTCGGGGTGATCGGGGACGGCAGCGCCGTCTCACCCTCCAGGTACTTGTCCACCGCGGCGGCGGCCGCGCGGCCCTCCGCGATTGCCCACACGATCAGCGACTGACCGCGGCCCATGTCACCGGCGACGAAGACGCCGGGAACCGTGGTGGCCCAATCCTTGTCGCGCATCACGTTGCCACGCTGGTCGTAGCCCACGCCCAGACCCTCGAGCAGACCGTTCTTCTGCGGGCCGACGAAGCCCATGGCCAGCAGGACCAGGTCCGCCTCCATGGTGAAGTCGGTGCCCTCGACCTTCTCGAAGCGGCCGTTGACCATCGACACCTCGTGCGCCTGCAGCCCGGTGACCTTGCCGTCCGCACCGACGAAACGCTCGGTGTTGACGGAGAACACGCGCTCGCCGCCCTCCTCGTGTGCCGAGGAGACGCGGTACATCAGCGGGTAGGTCGGCCACGGGGTCGACGTGGCGCGCTCCTCCGGCGGACGCGGCATGATCTCGAACTGGTGGATCGACTCCGCACCCTGACGGTGCGAGGTGCCCAGGCAGTCCGCGCCGGTGTCACCGCCACCGATGATGACGACCTTCTTGCCGCGCGCGTTGATGCGCGGCAGGCCGTCCTCGTCGGTGATCTGGTCACCCAGCTGCACGCGGTTGGCCAGCGGCAGGAACTCCATGGCCTGGTGGATGCCGTCGAAGTCGCGACCCGGGATCGGCAGGTCACGCGCGATGGTCGCGCCACCGGCCAGCACCACCGCGTCGAACTGCTCGCGCAGCTGCTCGGCGGTGATGTCCACGCCCACGTTCACGCCGGCCTTGAAGATGGTGCCCTCGGCCTCCATCTGCGCCACGCGGCGGTCGATGAAGCGCTTCTCCATCTTGAATTCCGGGATGCCGTAGCGCATCAGGCCGCCGATGCGGTCGTCGCGCTCGAACACGGTCACGGTGTGGCCGGCCCGGGTCAGCTGCTGGGCGGCGGCCAGGCCCGCGGGGCCGGAACCGACGACCGCGATGCGCTTGCCGGTGAGACGGGTCGGGTAGACCGGGGTGACCCAGCCCTCGTCGAAACCGTTCTCGATGATCTCGACCTCGACCTGCTTGATGGTCACCGGGTCCTGGTTGATGCCCAGGACGCAGGACGCCTCACACGGAGCCGGGCACAGGCGGCCGGTGAACTCCGGGAAGTTGTTGGTCGCGTGCAGCCGATCGAACGACTCCTTCCACGCGCCCCGGTACACCAGGTCGTTCCACTCGGGGATCAGGTTCCCCAGCGGACAGCCGTTGTGGCAGAACGGGATACCGCAGTCCATGCAGCGGCTGGCCTGCTTCTGCAGGGTCTCGTGGGAGAACTTCTCCTCGTAGACCTCTTTCCAGTCCAGCAGTCGCAGCGGAACCGGACGGCGCTTGGGCAGTTCCCGGGAAGTGTGCTTCAGGAAGCCTTGTGCGTCACCCATTTACGAACTCCTGACTAATGCGCTGCGCGCACGGAACAACGATGGTGCTGCGTTGCACCGCAAAGGTGAGGTCAGCCACGAGCCGCCTCCATGATGGCTTCATCCACGTTCCGGCCGGCCTTCTCGGCCTCGGAGATGGCGAGCAGGACCTTCTTGTAGTCGCGCGGCATGACCTTCGCGAACTTGGTCACCTGCTGCGACCAGTCGCTCAGGATGCCTTCCGCGACAGCCGAACCGGTCTCGTCGCGGTGCTGCTCGACGATGCCGTGCAGGATCTGCACGTCCTCGGCCGAGAGCTGCTCGAGGTCGACCAGCTCGGTGTTGAGGTTGGCCTCGAAGGTGCCGTTCGGGTTGTACACGTAGGCGATACCGCCCGACATGCCCGCGCCGAAGTTGCGGCCCGTCTCACCGAGGATGACCACGCGGCCACCGGTCATGTACTCACAGGCGTGGTCGCCCACACCCTCGACGACCGCGGTGGCGCCCGAGTTGCGGACGGCGAAACGCTCGCCGGCCACACCGCGCAGGAACGCCTGGCCGCTGGTGGCGCCGAACAGGATCACGTTGCCCGCGATGATGTTCTGCTCCGCGACGAACGCCGACGGCGCGTCACCGGACGGGCGCACCGTGATGCGACCACCCGAAAGACCCTTGCCGACATAGTCGTTCGCGTCGCCGACCACCCGCAGGGTGATACCGGCCGGGACGAACGCACCGAACGAGTTACCGGCGGAACCGGTGAACGTGATGTCGATGGTGTTGTCCGGCAGGCCGACTCCGCCGTACAGCTTGGTCACCTCGTGGCCGAGCATGGTGCCGACGGTGCGGTTCACGTTCGTGATCTTGGAGTCGAACTTGACCGGCTTGCCGAGCTCCAGGGCATCGGCCGAACGCGCGATCAGCTCGTTGTCCAGCGCCTTGTCCAGGCCGTGGTCCTGGTCCTTGGTGCGGCGGCGGTCCTGGAACATGAACGCGGTCTCGACGTCGTCCAGGATCGGCGACAGGTCGAGCTTGGCGGCCTTCCAGTGCGCCTTGGCGGCGGTGGTGTCGAGCAGGTCGACCCGGCCGATGGCCTCGTCCAGGGTCCGCAGACCCAGCGACGCCAGCAGCTCGCGGACTTCCTCGGCGATGTAGAGCATGAAGTTCTCGACGAACTCCGGCTTGCCGGTGAAACGCTCACGCAGCACGGGGTTCTGGGTCGCGACGCCGACCGGGCAGGTGTCGAGGTGGCAGACGCGCATCATGATGCAGCCCGAGACCACCAGCGGAGCGGTCGCGAAACCGTACTCCTCGGCGCCCAGCAGCGCGGCGATCATGACGTCGCGGCCGGTCTTCATCTGACCGTCGACCTGGACCACGATGCGGTCGCGCAGACCGTTGAGCAGCAGGGTCTGCTGGGTCTCGGCCAGGCCGAGCTCCCAGGGGCCACCCGCGTGCTTGAGCGAGGTCAGCGGCGACGCACCGGTACCACCGTCGTGGCCGGAGATGAGCACCACGTCGGCGTGCGCCTTGGAGACACCCGCGGCGACGGTGCCGACGCCCGGCTCCGCGACCAGCTTCACGTGAATCCGCGCCTGCGGGTTCGCGTTCTTCAGGTCGTGGATCAGCTGCGCCAGATCCTCGATCGAGTAGATGTCGTGGTGCGGCGGCGGCGAGATCAGGCCGACACCCGGGGTGGAGTGCCGAACCTCGGCGACCCACGGGTACACCTTGTGCGCCGGCAGCTGACCGCCCTCGCCGGGCTTCGCGCCCTGCGCCATCTTGATCTGGATGTCGGTGCAGTTGGTCAGGTAGTGCGCGGTCACGCCGAAGCGGCCCGAGGCCACCTGCTTGATCGCCGACCGGCGCCAGTCGCCCGACTCCTCCGGCTCGAAGCGCGCCGGGTGCTCGCCGCCCTCACCGGAGTTGGAGCGGCCGCCGAGCCGGTTCATGGCGATGGCCAGGGTCTCGTGCGCTTCCGCCGAGATCGAGCCGTAGGACATGGCACCGGTGGAGAAACGCTTCACGATCTCCGACGCGGGCTCGACCTCGTCGATCGAGATCGGGTTGCGGTGCTCGTCCTTGAACTTGAACAGACCACGCAGCGAGGCGAGACGCTCCGACTGGTCGTCGACCAGCTTCGTGTACTCCTTGAAGACCTTGTACTGGCCCGAGCGGGTGGCGTGCTGCAGCTTGAACACCGTGTCCGGGTTGAACAGGTGGTACTCGCCCTCACGACGCCACTGGTACTCGCCGCCGATCTCGAGCTCGCGGTGCGCGCGCTCGTTGCGGTTCTCCAGGAACGCGATCCGGTGCCGCTGCGCGACCTCGTCGGCGATGTCGTCGAGGCCGATGCCGTCCAGCGGTGAACGCAGACCGGTGAAGTACTCGTCCACCAGCTCCTGCGCCAGGCCCACGACCTGGAACAGCTGCGCGCCACGGTAGGAGGCGATGGTGGAGATGCCCATCTTGGACATCACCTTCAGCACACCCTTGCCGGCGGCCTTGTTGTAGTTGTAGACGGCCTTCTTGAAGTCGGCCTCGTGATCGCCGGTGCTACCCGGGATCTGCAGCGCGCCGCGCTCCATCATGTCCTCGATGGACTCGAAGGCCATGTACGGGTTGATGGCCGCCGCGCCGAAACCGACCAGCATGGCCATGTGGTGCACCTCGCGGGCGTCACCGGCCTCGATGACCAGGCCGACCTTGGTGCGGGTGCGTTCCCGGACCAGGTGGTGGTGCACCGCGGCGGTCAGCAGCAGCGACGGGATCGGGGCCAGCTTCTCGTTGGACTCGCGGTCGGACAGCACGATGATCCGCGCGCCGCCGTCGATGGCCGCCGAGACCTGACGCTGCACGGCCTCGATGGCCTTGCGCAGCCCCTTGCCGCCCTTCTTGACCGAGTACAGGCCGTGCACGACGACCGACCGCAGCTCGGGGCGCGAGCCGTCGTCGTTGATGTGGACCAGCTTGGCCAGCTCGTCGTTGTCCAGGATCGGCTGGGTCAGGGTGATCTGACGACAGGAGTCCAGGCCCGGGTTCAGCAGGTCGGCCTCCGGGCCCACCATGCTGCGCAGCGAGGTGACGACCTCTTCGCGGATGGCGTCCAGCGGCGGGTTGGTGACCTGCGCGAACAGCTGCGAGAAGTAGTCGAACAGCAGTCGCGGCCGCGACGACAGCACCGCGATCGGGGTGTCGGTGCCCATCGAGCCGAGCGCCTCGCCACCGGTCTGCGCCATCGGCGAGATCAGCAGGTTCAGCTCCTCGGTGGAGTACCCGAAGATCTGCTGACGGATCAGCACGCGGTCGTGCGACATGTGCACGTGCGGGCGGTCCTGCAGATCGCTCAGCTTGACCGGGCCCTCGTCCAGCCACTGCTGGTACGGGAACTCGGCGGCCAGCGAGGACTTGACCTCGTCATCGGAGATGATGCGGCCCTGCTTGGTGTCGACCAGGAACATGTGGCCGGGCTGCAGGCGCTTCTTGTAGACGATCTTGGCCGGGTCGATGTCGAGCACGCCGACCTCGGAGGCCAGCACGACCAGGCCGTCCTCGGTGACCCAGATGCGGCCGGGGCGCAGACCGTTGCGGTCCAGCACCGCGCCGACGACCGAACCGTCGGTGAAGCACACCGAGGCCGGGCCGTCCCAGGGCTCCATGAGGAAGGAGTGGTAGCGGTAGAACGCGCGCTGCTCCGGGGTCATGGACTCGTGGCGCTCCCACGCCTCCGGAATCATCATGAGCACGGCGTGCGGCAGGCTGCGGCCACCCAGGTGCAGCAGCTCGAGCACCTCGTCGAAACGCGCGGTGTCCGAAGCGCCCGGGGTGCAGACCGGGAAGATCTTCTCCAGGCGGTTGTTGCCCTCGGAGTCGGTGCCGAACACGTTGGAGTTCAGCAGCGCCTCACGGGCCCGCATCCAGTTCTCGTTGCCGGAGACGGTGTTGATCTCACCGTTGTGGGCGACGCGCCGGAAGGGGTGCGCCAGCGGCCACGACGGGAAGGTGTTGGTGGAGAAGCGCGAGTGCACGATGCCCAGCGCCGACTCGACCCGGTCGTCCTGCAGGTCCACGTAGAACGCCCGCAGCTGCGGGGTGGTGAACATGCCCTTGTAGACGAAGGTCTCGCCGGACAGGCTCGGGAAGTAGACCGACTCCTTGCCGACCGCGCCCTCACCGGCACCCGACTTGCCGAGCTCATGCTCGATGCGCTTGCGGATGACGTAGGCGCGACGCTCCAGGTCCAGGCCGGAGAGCTGCTCGGCGCCGCCCTTGGGCGAAGCGATGAAGATCTGCCGGAAGGTCGGCATGGCGTCGCGCGACAGCGCGCCCAGCGACGACTCGTCGATCGGGACCTCACGCCAGCCGAGGACCTCGAGGCCCTCTTCGCGCACGATCTTCTCGACGCCGTACCCGGCGCGGGCGGCCTCGCGGCGAGCCTGCGGCAGGAAAGCGATACCGGTCGCGTAGGAACCTTCGGCGGGGAGCTCGAAGTCGACCACGGCACGGAAGAACTTGTCCGGGAGCTGGATCAGGATGCCCGCGCCGTCACCCGAGTTGGGTTCGGCGCCGGCGGCACCACGGTGCTCCAGGTTCAGCAATGCCGTAATAGCCTTGTCGACGATGTCGCGGCTGCGGCGGCCGTGCATGTCGACGACGAATGCGACACCACAGGCGTCGTGTTCATTCGCCGGGTCATAGAGCCCGATGGGTCCAGGGGACCTGTGGCCAGGAAGTTGCGTCATGCCTCTGCCTTCACAAAAAACAGGCCTTCGAAGAATGCGGCCTTCGTCGAACGCCTCCGGTCTGGACTGCGTCCGGACGTTTCGGAGACCAGCGGCGCTGATGGTCACTCCGTGCAGTCAACTTTGCAGTTGTCCACCCGCTTCGATTACCTAGTCGGGTGCTCGGTGGTAACGGGACTCTTACGCGTTCGCTACACACCGTGCCGTTCTCGCCCGCTAGGCTCAGCACCGATCGGGCCTCTGTCCGTATGGGGAGATATGCCGAATTGTGTAGTTCGGCGTAAGAGCAAACGATAAGTCAGGACTGGAGCCCAACCAACTTAGGTTTGGCTAATTCCAGCTTCTAGCTGGGCTTCTACATCCGGTCCTCCAACACACGCGCGATCTCCAGTGTAAAGCAGGGGTGCAGGTTCGTTTCAGTTGAGTTCACCACTGTGACGCACCCGCGCGAGGTCGACGGCCGGACCGTCCAGCGCAGCTCCAGACTGCCTCCCACCTGCAATGAATCAGGTTTCCCCACAAGCGGATCCGGCAAACCGGGCGTTAGGCGGCTAACTTTCCGGACAACTTCCGTCGCTCCGGCGACCGCCCGGGAGACATGGACTCGTAACGTGCGGACCGTACGGAATTTTTCCTGAATGTGGGGTTCAGCACACACGCAGCAAACCGTAAGACCGTCTTCCTGCTGGGTTTTCAGCGATATCCGAGACTGCCCGCAGGTGATCAACACCACCGAATCCACCGAAAACAGGGTGATGTGAGCCTGGCCACATCACAGCCGCCGCGGTCGGTGGAACCGCCGGACTCCTGTCACGCTGAGACAACGAATCAGCGACAGTTTCGCTATGCCGAATCACCTGGGACGTAGAGGATGTGAGCTCCCATGACCGATCCCCACGTCCACAGGTCGACCGGCCTCGGCGCATTGCTGGTCTGGCTGGGCGGCGCACAACCGCAGCTCACCACCGGTCCCGAACGCGCGGGGTACACCGTCACGGGCGCGGTGGTGGCGCTGTTCGCGGCCACCGCGGGGGCCGTCACCGCCGCCGCCACCGGGGCCGCCGGCTGGCCCGCCCTCGGCGTCGTGGCGATCGCACTGATCGCGACCCTGCTGGTCGCCGCGCTGTCCCGGGCACTGGCCACCGCCGCCACCCCGGACCGCCGGGAGAACCGGCGGGCGGTGGCCGAATTCTCCGGGCGCATCGCCGTCGCCGTGCTCGCCGGAGTAGTGGTCGCCGAACTGGCCTGCACCCTCTTGTTCTCCGGCACCGTGCACCGGCTGCTCGACGAGAACGCCCAGCACGCAGTCGAATCCGCGCCCGCCGTGGTCACCGCCCGCACCGACCTGGAGCAGGCGACGGCCGCGCGCACCACCCTGGACCAGCAGATCACCAAGGCCGGGAACGACGTCACGACCGCGCTGAAGATCGCGCGCTGCGAGATCAACCCGGCCCAGGACTGCGACGGCGTCCCCAAGACCGGCGTGCCCGGACGCGGTCCCGAGGAACGCACCGCCGCCCAGATGCTCGACGACGCCCGCGCCCAGCTCAAGGCGGCGCAGGCGAAGGTGGACGGGCTCGACGCCAAGGTCACCGAGAAGGACCAGGCCCTCGCCGACGCCCGCAAGGCCGCCTACACCGACGGCGACCGCGGACTCGGGGCCCGCTGGGTGGCCGTGAACGACTACACCACAGGGCATTTCGGGGCCTTCGTGCTGCGGCTCGCGACCGCCCTGCTCATGATCACGCTGGCCCTGCTGCCGCTGCTGCTGCGCTGGTGGCGCGGGGAGACCGCGTTCGACCGCACCGTCGCGACCAGCACCGCCACCGATCGCATCGACCAGGCCGCCGCCACCGCCATCGCCGTCAAACAGGCCGAGGTGCGGGTGGAGACCGAAAACCTGCGCGCGGAGCAACAACTCACCGCCGCGCGGCTGGCCGCGCACGCCGACACCGCCATCGACCGGGAACGGCAGCGCACCCGCATCATCGCCGCCATCGGCAATTTCGAGATCGGCATCACCGAGCCCGCCCAGCGGGCCGTGGCCGAATTCGACTCCGCCACCAGACTGGAACTCCCGGCCGGGACCGCGGCCGGGGATCGAAAGGACAGCACCGTGTCCCAGGAGGGGATCGTGACACAGTCGCCGAACCTGCCCGCCCAGCTCACCTCGGGTGCATTGGCACCCGTCCCGCCCGGCGGGGCGCTCGCACCGGCCGTGCCGGTGGCGCAGCCCGCCCCCAAGGGCGCGGATTGGAGCTGCCGATCATCGGCACCGTGCCGTTCACCGATACCGCGGCCCGCTGGATCCGGCCGCTGGTGCCGTCGTTCGTGGCTAATGCCATCGACACCGCGACGCATCCGCTGCGCACGGTGCGCCAGGCCTTCGAGGAGGCGGAGGAGATCACCTTCACGCTGCGCCGGACCCGCAAGGTGACGGTGGACTCCGAGGATTCCGCGCAGCCGCAGCAGCATCAGCAGCAGATGTACGCGCAGCCGCAGCAGTACGGATACCTGCCGCAGGGCGCGCCGCAGCAGGTCTACGCGCAGCGGGTGGCATCCACCGTGGTGGACCAGCCGTATGCCGCGTATCCGGGCTACGCCCCGCTCCCCCAGGGGCACGTGGTGGATCCGGGTTACCCGCTCCCCGCGGCCCCGCAGCAGGACGCGCTGGCGGGCCGCCGCAACCCCGAACTCGACTACCGCGCCCAGCGGGAACTGCCACCGGGCAAGGGCCAGTAGTAGGCGCCGGAACGCGGCTGTGGCCCGGGATGTTTCACGTTGAACACGGAAACACCCGGGCCACAGCCATTTTCGATCACACCGTCGCGGACATTTTCCGGGTGGCCGCGCGGTAGGCGACGAACGCGGTCAACAGCAGCAGCACCGCCGTCGAGGTGGCCGCCAGGTGGATGCCGGTGACGAAGGCGGAATGCGCCGAGCTCACCAGCTCACCGGCCGCGGGTTCCGGGAGCGCCCGGGCGGTTTCGATCGCCCCGCCCAGGGACTCGCGGGCCGCGTCCGCCTGGGCGGACGGAACGTGGGTCAGGTCCAGGCCGCCGCGGAAGGCCGCCATCACGGCACTGCCCAGCACCGCCACACCCAGGGCGATACCCATCTCCATCGCGGTTTCCGAGATGGCGGCGGCATTGCCCGCGCGGGCTTCCGGCGCGGTGCTCACGATCATGTCGGCCGACACCGTCAGCGCCACACCCTCACCCAAACCGATCAGCAGGAAGCCGACGATGAACGGGGTCACCGAACCCGAGGGATCGGTGGGGAGCAGCCAGTACAGGCCCGCGCCGAGCGCGACCGTCACCAGCGAACCCGCGAGCACCGTCGCCGGCCGCCAGTACCGGACCAGCCAGGCCGCGGCGAGCGCGCCCAGCATGGAGCCGACCGTGCCCGGGATCAGCAGCAGACCGGCCTGCAGCGGGGACTTGCCCAGCACCAGCTGCAGGTACTGCGAGCCGAAGAACAGCACACCGGCCAGCGCGAACACCGACAGCAGGTTGGTGAACACCGCGGCCCGGAAGGCCGGCAGCCGGAACAGGTCCAGGTCGATGAGCGGGGCCGCCAGGCCGCGCTGACGACGCACGAACCACACGCCCGCGGTCACACCGACACCGGCGCTGATCAGCAGGTTCAAGCTCGGGCCGTGGGCCGCGAACTCCTTGACCGCGTACACCACCGGGATCAGCGCCAACATCGACAGTCCCGCGCTGACCAGGTCGAAACGGCCCGGATTCGGGTCGCGCGACTCCGGTACCAGGATCGGTGCCAGGACCAGCAGCAGCGCCATCACCGGCAGGTTCACCAGGAACACCGCACCCCACCAGAAGTGCTCGAGCATCCAGCCGCCCAGCAGCGGCCCGAAGGCGGCGCCGGAGGCGGCCATCGCGCCCCAGACCGAGATGGCCAGGGTGCGCTGGCGGGCGTCGGCGAACATGGATCGGATCAGGCCCAGGGTGGCGGGCATCAGGGTCGCACCGGCGACACCCTGCAGCACGCGTGCGGCGATGAGCATTTCGGGGCTGATCGCCCAGGCCGCGAGGGCCGAGGCGAGAGCGAAGCCGGCCGCGCCGATGAGCAGCAGGCGGCGGCGGCCGATGCGGTCGCCGAGGGTGCCCATGGTGACCAGCAGGCCCGCGAGGACGAACGAGTAGACGTCGATGATCCAGAGCAGCTGCGGGGTGGTGGGCGCGAGGTCCGCGGTGATCGAGGGCACCGCCAGGTCGAGCACGGTGGCGTCGACGGCGATGAGCAGCAGCGCGAGGGCCAGTACGGCGAGCCCGGCCCAATCCCGGGGCCGGGCCTTCGGTGCGGCGGTGGGCGCGGCGTGGGTGGTCACGGGCGCAGCGCGCAGGTCGGTCGTAGGGGTTCCGGAACGTGCGTTCGGTTGGGTGCTCATCGACTTTCTTCCTTCGGGTATGAACCGTCCAGACGGTACAGTAACAGCTTGAACCGTCCAGCCGGTACAGTCAACCCCCGTGACCACCCGCGACCCCGCCGGCACACGTGACCGGATCCTCGACGCCCTCGAGAACCTGCTCCTCGACAAGGGCCTGTCCCAGGTGACCCTGGAGAACGTCGCCGCCACCGCCGGCGTCTCCAAGGGCGGACTCCTCTATCACTTCAAGAGCAAGGACGCGCTGCTCGCCGGACTGCTGCGCCGCGTCACCGATCGCGCCGACCAGCAGGTGAAAACCACGATCGAACAGGGTCGTTCGGTCGCCGAGTGGTATCTGCAGGCCCCGCACCCCGAGAACGAGGCCGACGCCGTCGAACTCGCCCTCTACCGTTCGATGCTGGCGGCCATGCGCACCGTCGACGCGCCGCCCGACGAGACGCAGGCCGAGACCGACCGCGCCATCGACGAGGTGATGCGGTCCTGGAAGACCGCCCTGGACAACGAGATCCACGACCCCGTGCACGCCGAGATCGTGCGACTCGTCGGCGACGGCGTCTACCTGCGCGCCCTGATGGGCATCCCGCCGATCGAACCGGAGATGTACCGGCAGGTCGTCGCCCGGCTGCTGGGCCCCGAGTCCGGATAGACTCGAGCGCGTGTTGCCGTCCGCCGCCGACTCCGTCGGTTCGCCGACCGGCTCGGTGGGGGAACCGACTTCATCCGACCCGGCGATCGTCCCGATCCGCCCGATGCAGTTCCGGGAACTACTGGATCTGCCGTTCGCGCTGATCCAGGCCCGGATCAAAACCCTGGCGGCATTGCTCGGGGTGGCGTGGCTGGCGGCTTCGGCGCTGGCCGTCGCGGGCGCCGTGGCGGCGGCCGCCGTCACCGGGGATTCCGACAGCGGCACCTTCTGGGGCGCGTTGTTCACCGGCCTGCTGGGCGCCTGGGCGCTGCGCTTCTTCGTGCGCGGCGTGACCGTGCCGATCGGACTCGATGTCGTGTACCGCAGGCCGTCGACGTGGCGAAACGCGTTGCGGCAGCTGACTTCCGCCTCCGGACCGCTGCTCGGCTATCAGGCCATGTGCACGCTGATCGGTCTCGGGGTGCTGGTCGTGGGTACTCCCCTGCTGTTCACCGCGCCGTTCGCGGTGATCTGGCTGGCCTGGCTGCGCGCCCGCCGATTCACCCTGGCGCCCATCATCTTCGACAGCTCCGCTTCTTACGGTGTCGCGGCCCGGCGCGCGAAACTGCTTGCGGGCGGCACCGAATGGCAGCTGGTCGGACTGTGGCTGTACCTGCGCGCGCTGCTGGTGGTGCTGATCGTGCCGGTGCTGGCGCTGCCCTCGACCATCAGCGACTTCTCCGGCACCCACCGCTGGACGGTGACGGTGCTGATCATCACGGTCGCGCTGCTGCTGGTTGCGGTCGGCGAGATGGTCGAGTCCGCCACCCAGGTGGTCACCTACGTCGACCGGCGCTGCCGCCGCGAAGCCTGGGACATCCGGGTCCCCGCCGGAGGCGCAAGATGAACGAAACCCACGACACACTGTCCGCCGGCGCGCCGCCCGAACCCGCGCTGGGCCCGGCCGCCACGCACCTGGCCGCGGCCGAGGACGCCGCCCGGCGCGGGGATTTCGGTGCGGCGCTGCGCGAACGGTATCGGGCGGTCACGCGCGGGCTGGAACAGCGCGGGATCCTCGACGAGGAGCGGGCGCGCACCGCGCGGGAGACCGCCCGCGACGCCACCGCGGCCGTGCGGGACGCGGGTGAACTGCCGTCGGCGGCACACAGTTTCGACGAGGTCGTCTACGGCGGACGGCACGCCACCGAGGCCGAGTACCGGCAGCTCGAGCAGGCCGACCGGTATTCGATCGCGCCGCCGCCCAAGGACGGCCCGGTCGACATCACCGAACAGCGGAAAACCCGCAAGACCAAGGCCCGTAAGGACAAGCCCGCGCGCGAGCGGCGGGAACTGCCTGAGCTGCTGAAGGATTGGCGACTGTGGACCGCGCTGGTCGCACTGCTCGCCGTCATCGCGCTGGTGTACGTGCTCACCCATCTCGGGCACGCGCCCTCGACCTCGCATCCGCCGAACACGCCGCCGACCCACCAGCCCACCCCGACCCGGGAACCCGATCTGCCGCCGCCGAACTTCGGCGCGGGCGACGATTCCATCTTCCAGCGGATGCCGCACTGGCTGGCCTTCGGCGGCCTGCAGTTCCTGATCGCCTGGATCGCGGTGCTGTGGTGGCGGGGCCGCCGGCGCGGCGCGATCGTGAGCGAACCGCTGCCGGTGGAGGCCCCCGCCCACGAACTCCTGGCCGGACAGGCCGGGCTGTACCGGAAATCCCGCGACCACGACCATGTGGCCGCGAAACTGCGGGCGGCGGCGCTGCGCCGGCTGCGGCCGGTGCTCGGCGTCACCGCCGACACCCCGGCGGAACTGGTCGTCGCGGCGCTCGGCGCCCGCACCGGCGCGGACCCGGCCGTCCTCCGCGCCGCCCTGTACGACCCGGTCACCGACCGGGCCACCCTGGAACTCGTGGCGGCACAACTCGAATGGATCGAAGCGGAGGTCTTGTGACCGAACTTTCCAAGGGCGCGGTGGACACCAACCACGACCGCACCGTCGTGATCGATGAACAGCCCACGCCCTCGGTGCAGGACGCCCAGCAGGCGCTGCTGGCGCTGCGCACCGAGATCGGCAAGGCCGTCGTCGGCAACGACCACGCGGTCATGTTCCTGGTGCTGGCGTTGCTGTGCCGCGGCCACGTGCTGCTGGAAGGCGTTCCGGGCGTGGCCAAGACGCTGCTGGTGCGGGCGCTGGCCACCGCGCTGGACCTGGAGCACGCCCGCATCCAGTTCACCCCCGACCTGATGCCCGGCGACGTCACCGGCTCCCAGATCTACGATCCGCACTCGGCCGAGTTCACCTTCCGCCGCGGCCCGGTGTTCACCAACCTGCTGCTCGCCGACGAGATCAACCGCACCCCGCCGAAAACCCAGTCCTCGCTGCTGGAATCGATGGAGGAACGCCAGGTTTCGGTGGACGGCGTCCCGCAGCCGCTGCCCGACCCGTTCGTGGTGGTCGCCACCCAGAACCCGATCGAGCAGGAGGGCACCTACCCGCTGCCGGAGGCGCAGCTGGACCGGTTCCTGTTCAAGGTGGACGTCCAATTGCCTGGGCGCGACGACGAATTCCGCATCCTGCAACGGCACGCCGCGGGCTTCGACCCCCGGGACCTGGCCGCGGCCGGACTGCGGCCGGTGGCCGGTCCCGCCCACATCGCGGCCGCCCGCGCCGCGGTCGCGCAGGTGACCATCAGCCCCGAGGTGCTGGCGTACACGGTGGACCTGTGCCGGGCGACCCGCACCTCCCCCGCCGTCGCGCACGGCGCGTCCACCCGCGGCGCGACCGCGCTGATGGCGGCCGCGCGGGCCTTCGCCTGGTTGAACGGCCGCCCCTACGTCACGCCCGACGACGTGAAAGCCGTTGCGACACCCGTACTCCGGCATCGGCTGCACCTGCGGCCCGAGCACGAGGTGGAGGGCGTCACCGCCGAGGGGCGTGCTGGCCTCGCTGCTGATGTCCGTCCCGGTTCCGGTGTAGCCGGTGGTCGTCACCGGCCGGCTGGCCGCCGCCGCGGTGCTCGCGGCGCTGTTCGTCACGCTGGTGCTGCCGTCGTGGCCCGGCGTGCTGCTCGCCACCCTGGCACTGGCCGCGCTCATCGGCGTCGACCTGCTGCTCCTGGGATCCCCGGGCGCGCTGGAGCTTTCGCGAGAGCCCCTCACCACCGTGCGCACCGGCCGCAGCATCGAGGTGGAACTGGCGGTGCTGAACGGCGGGACCCGCCCGGCGCGCGGCACCCTGTGGGACGACTGGCCGCCGAGCGCGCACGCCCGGCATCGCACGCACGCGCTGAACCTGCCGCCCAACACCAGGATTCGACTGCGCACCGAGCTGGCCCCCGACTATCACGGCGACCGGGTGGCCGGTCCCGTGACACTGCGCCTGCTGGGCCCGCTCGGCATGGCCGGCCGGCAGGTGCGCCACCAGGTTCCGGCCCGGTTGCGCGCGCTGCCGCCGTTCCGCAGCGAACGGCTGCTGGCCTCCAAGGTCAAGCAGTTGCAGCAGCTGGAGGGCCGCAACACCACCACGATTCGCGGCCAGGGCACCGAATTCGATTCGTTCCGTGAATATGTCGCGGGCGACGACGTCCGCACCATCGACTGGCGCGCCACCGCCCGCGCCAACGACGTCCTGGTCCGCACCTGGCGGCCGGAACGCAACCGGCACGTGGTCATGCTGCTCGACACCGGGCGGGTCAGCGCCGGCCGGGTCGGGAACGGCACCCGGCTCGACGCCGCCATCGAGGCGACGCTGCTGCTGGGCGGGCTGGCCGCCTCCGGTGGCGACTCGGTCGACCTGCTGGCCTACGACCGCCGCCTGCGCACCGAGGTGCGCGGCATCGGCGGAAAACGCCTGCAGCTCAAGCTCATGCACGCACTCGCCGGGCTCACCCCCGAACTGGCCGACACCGACTATCGCGGGATGCTGCGCGCCACCCTGCAACGGGCCCGCCGCCGCAGCCTGGTGGTCTGGTTCACCCACCTCGACGCGGCGACCCTGCAGGAGGGCCTGCTGCCGGTACTGCCGGTGCTGGCCGAACGGCATCGGGTGCTGGTGGTGTCGGTGACCGATCCGGACGTGGCGGCCGCCGCCGCGCATCGATCCGGCTCCGGCGACCTCTACGCGGCGGCCGCCGCCGAGAACGTGATCGCCGACCACGCGGTGGCCCGGGAGACGCTGCGTCGCTTGGGTGTCCGCGTCATCGCCGCGGCCCCCGACCGGCTGCCCGAAGCGCTGGCCGACGAATACCTGGAACTCAAACGGACCGGAGCGCTGTGACCGGGACCGGCGCCGGCCGCCGCACCGCGAACGGCGGCGGCGGAATCTCGCGCCGCTGCCGCTCGGCGAGCACCGCGCCCAGAATCTGCAGCGGCGGATAGCCGTGCAGGGGCACGGTGCGCAAGCTCGCGCAGACCGACAGGACGAGGGACCGGCCCAGCCGATCCTGCACCTCGGGGGTCAGGGTGCGGAACCGCACCAGGTACTGCCGCACCGCCAACGCCTGCGCATCGGACAGGCCCGACAGGTCGAGCTGTCGCGCCCAGCCCGTCAGCCACGGCGGCGGCGCGGCCAGCGCGGCGAACGGCAACCGGCTGCGATCGTGCACCACCACGGTCCCCGCCAGCGCGTCCCCGACCCGGCGGGCCTGCGGCGAGCACATCGAGACCACGATGGCGATCAGCCCGGTCCCCAGAATCCAGAAGTCCACGATCCCCGCCAGGCCCCGCGTCACCGCGTGCCGGAAATCGATCGGCCCGCCGTCGGCCCGCACCACCCGCAGCCCGACCGCCATCTTCCCGATCGAGCGGCCCCGCGAGAACGTCTCGAACACCACCGGATACCCGATGAACGCGCACACCAGCGCCACCAGCATCGCCGCGTCCCGCCACGCCGAATCCGCGCCGATCCACACCAGCAGCGCCCGCCCGAGAAGGACCAGCATCACCGCCAGCAGCAGCTGCAGGATCAGGTCCAGCAGGAACGCCGCGGCCCGCGTCGGGATCCGCGCGATGGGCAGTTCGACGGCAACGGCCTCGCCAGTGGTGAAAAGAGCCATGGTGGTTAGCATTTTGTCAGCATTGGCGCAGGAGGGGTACTGATGGATCTGGACGCGTACACATTTGTGCACAAGCCCTCCTGGGATCGGCTGGATCGGCTGGCGGCCGGGGGTAAGCGGCTCAGCGGCGCGGAATCCGACGAGCTGGTGCGCCTGTATCGGGTGGCCTCGCAGCAGTTGGCGCGGTTACAGACGCGGGAGGCGGATCCGGAGCTGATCGCCGGGCTGTCGGCGGTGCTGACCCGGGCCCGGGGGCGGATTCTGAGCGCGCCCACCGATACCCCGCGCGAGATCGGCTACTTCTTCACCCATCGCTTCCCGGCGGCGGTGTACCGGGCCTGGCCGTGGTGGCTGTCGGTGGCGGCGGCGTTCCTGCTCGGATCGGCCGCGCTGGCGGCGGCGGTGGCCAATTCCGAGTCGACGCGGCGGCATCTGGGCCTGGACATGAATACAGACGCCTTGACCAAACCCGGCGGCGAATTCGAGACCTACTACTACGAGCATTCGCACGACGCGTTCGCCGCGAAGGTGTGGACCAACAACGCGTGGGTGTCGGCCATGGCCTTGTTCATGGGTGTGCTGGTGCTGCCGGCCGTCTACCTGTTGTTCATGAACGCCCTCAACCTCGGGATCAGTGCCGGGCTGATGGCGGAGGCCGGGCGGCTGGGACCGTTCTTCGGCTGGATCCTGCCGCACGGAATGCTGGAGCTCACAGCCATTTTCGTGGCCGGTGGGGCGGGGCTGAAACTGGGCTGGACGTTGATCGACCCGGGCCGGGAGAGCCGGCCGCAGGCGCTGGCGCGGCAGGGCCGGGCGACCGCGGTGATCGCGATCGGATTGGCGGGCGTGCTGCTGGTGTCGGGGTTCCTGGAAGGGTTCGTGACACCCAGCGGACTGCCCACCGCGGTGCGGGTCGGGATCGGGGCGGTGGCCGAACTGGGTTTCCTGGCCTACGTGTTCGGGCGCGGCCGGATCGCGGCGCGAGAGCAGGATCGCATGAGTCGCGCGGCGGATGCGGGAGATGCCGTGGAGCACATCACGGGCTATTCGCTCGGAAACGGTCCCGAAGCGGTTGTGAGAGTGGCGACTTCGTAGGTCGCGAGTCCGTGGCGCTGGGGCGGCGAGGCCATCGGAAGTGAGTTCCACTGGCCGCAGCGAGTCCGGCTCAGCTGCGGCCAGCGTTGCCGTTGACTCTACACAATCGTTATGGCTACGCAACCTCCGACTTGCCCACCGGGCGCATAACGCGACCAGGCGAAATGCCGCTTCTCCGTAGGGAACTCGAGGTGATCGCTAATTCCCGGCATACCCTTTGCGGGCGGTCTGCGGAGGGCCCCGAAACTATCCCCGCGGTTGTGTTTCGAGACCCGTTTCAACCCATTGCGCGCGATGCGTTCGGAACCCCGTCATACGGTTTGCCATAAAGTCGCAAATTCGCCACACACCGTCGGTTCAACCCCGTTAAGCTGGCGTTTCTCCACTGCTCAGCAAGATTGCCAAGCAGTCGCTTGGGGTCAAACAATCCTCAAGTTTGTTTCCAATGGTTTTAGCTACATGATCATCCGGCAACGCCAGACAGTAATCGGGCGCATACCCAAGATGGCATCTCCCGGCAAACGATTTTCGCCCCTGCGGCGGCCCAAAAACGGCCCCTGGCAACGCCTCTCGAAACCATCCCCGAACAGGGTGTGCGACCTTCGTCACATCCGGCCGCCCACAACCATGGTCGGCTTCGAACCAACCGCGGTCGACTCCGAACCAGGAGAACCGGGTGCAGACAAAGAAGAAGGCCCCGATCCGGTTGGATCGGGGCCTTCTTCGTGGTGGGCGAGGGGGGACTTGAACCCCCACGTCCTTACGGACACTGGCACCTGAAGCCAGCGCGTCTGCCATTCCGCCACTCGCCCGAGCGACGAGAGAAACGTATCACGGGGTTTGCACCAAAACGAAATCGCCTGGTTATCAGGGGTGCGACCGGGTCGTCACGAGGTGAGCGCGACGCGGGAACCTCGGCTCGCCGCCAAGAGTTACAGGTGTGGACGATCGTGGATATCATGCAAAGACCGTGTCCTTCCGGCGACACGCCATGCCTGCGTGTTGCATTCCGGGATGCTCCACGCATGTCTATTGGCAGGTCAGAATCGACACGACCCGGGAAGGAGGGGCGATGGGGTTTGTTTCCCGTTTCGAGCGCCGCCTCCAGGGCGCCGTCGGCGACGTCTTCGCGCGCGCCTTCGGCGGCAGTGTCGCTCCCCAAGAGGTCGAGGCCGCACTGCAGCGTGAGGCCGGCGACCATGTCCAGGATCTGGGCGGGGGACACCTGCTGGCTCCGAACAGTTATGTCATCACCGTCAACGAGTCCGATCTCCGGCAACTCGTGCACGGTGAAGGACAGTCGGATCAGCAGGTCGCCACGGAGGATTACCAGCTCACGGTGCGCGCTTTCGCCAAACATCTGCAAGACCACATCCGTGAGCAAGGGTGGCAGACCTACGGCGAAGTGCACGTGGAGTTCGAGGCATCCCCTACGCTGCACACCGGACAGTTCAGGACACGCGGCCGGGTGGATCCGGACGCGGGCAGGCGGGCCAGCCCGTCTGCGGGCCCTGAACGCCCACAACGACCCAACCCGCAACCAGGAGCTGGCCCCATGACGCAGAACTCAGGCTACGACCCAAGCCGTGAGCCCGCGGAGTCCGATCCGCGGAATCGCGGGTACGCGCCCCCGCCTGCGGGCCGCCCCGGTCAGCAGGGTTACGGCGACTACGGCCACGGGCAGCAGCCGGGCTACGAGCAGGGCGGCTACGGCCAGTCCGAGCAGGGCTACGGCGAGTACCAGAACGGCTACGACTACCAGCAGCAGGGCGGCGGCTACGGCGCCCAGCAGCCGGGCGGTTACGCCGAACAGGGCTACGGGCAACAGCAGGGCTATGCCGCGCCCGACCAGGCCTACGGCCAGCAGCCGGGCTACGCCGACCCCGCCTACGGGCAGCAGCAGGGCTACGAGCAGGGCTACGGCGACCAGGCCGGCTACGGCCAGCAGCAGAGTTACGCCGACCCGGCCTACGGCCAGCAGCCCGGCTACGGCCAGCAGGGGTACGAGCAGGGCGGCGGCTACGGCCAGCAGCCGGCCGGTTACGCCGAGCAGGGGTACGGCCAGCAGCAGAGTTACGGCCAGCAGGGCTATGACCAGTACCCGGAGCAGGCCGGCTACGGCGACCAGCAGGGGTACGGCCAGGCGGGCTACGACCAGCAGCAGGCGGGCTACGGCGCGGCGCCCGCGCGCGGCGCCTCGGGCTACTCGGCCACGCTGCAGCTGGACGACGGCTCGGGCCGCACCTACCAGTTGCGCGAGGGCAGCAACATCATCGGCCGTGGGCAGGACGCGCACTTCCGGTTGCCCGACACCGGTGTTTCCCGGCGCCACATCGAGGTTCGCTGGGACGGTCAGACCGCGATGCTCTCGGACCTCGGTTCGACCAATGGCACGCTGGTCAACGGGTCACCCGTCCAGGATTGGCAGCTGGCCGACGGGATGTCATCCGCGCCGGACATTCCGAGATCCTGATCCGGATCGTCTGATCCCGTAAGCTCGCGGTGCAGGTCACGATATGGCTAGGAATTCCTCGGTCGTATCGTGATCGCAACCGGTCGACGGCCCTATGATGCTGCCATTACTCGCGGCGGACTCGGGTCGCGCTGACACGCAACACACCGGTTGGGGGTCACGGAGTCATACCTCCGTAACTGCCCCGTACCTACGACACGGTCGAACAGGAGGTGGAGCACCGTGCAGGGATTGATCCTGCAATTGACCCGTGCGGGGTTCCTGCTGCTGTTGTGGCTGTTCGTGTGGGCGGTGCTCCGGACCCTGCGCAGCGATATCTACGCGGCTTCCGGCCTTCGGGTCGCGCCTCGGGCCGCAGGCGGTTCCGCGGTGCTCCCATCTTTTCGCCGGGGCCAGAAGGGCGCCAAATATCTCGTGGTGACTCAGGGTTCTCTCGCCGGCACCCGCATCTCACTCGGCCAACAGCCGGTGCTGATCGGGCGCGCGGACGACTCCACACTGGTCCTCACCGACGACTACGCCTCCACCCGCCACGCGCGCCTCTCGCCGCGCGGTGAGGATTGGTACGTCGAGGATCTCGGTTCCACCAACGGGACCTACCTCGACCGGTCGAAGGTCACCACTCCGGTCCGAGTTCCGCTCGGCACACCGGTCCGTGTCGGCAAGACAGTGATCGAGCTGCGATCGTGACACTTGTTCTCCGCTACGCAGCGCGTAGCGACCGTGGTCTCGTCCGGGCCAATAACGAGGACTCCGTCTACGCAGGTGCGCGACTGCTCGCGCTCGCGGACGGCATGGGCGGCCACGCCGCCGGTGAGGTCGCCTCGCAACTGATGATCGCCGCGCTGGCGCATCTGGACGACGACGAGCCCGGCGACGATCTGCTCGGCAAGCTGAATCGCGCCGTGCACGAAGGCAATGCCTCCATCGCCGACCAGGTCGAGGAGGAGCCGGAACTCGACGGCATGGGCACCACGCTCACCGCCATCCTGTTCGCCGGACGCAAACTCGGCCTCGCGCACATCGGCGACTCCCGCGCCTACCTGCTCCGCGGCGGTGAGCTGGCCCAGATCACCCGTGACGACACCTTCGTGCAGTCACTGGTGGACGAGGGACGGATCACCCCGGAACAGGCCCACACGCATCCCCAGCGCTCGCTGATCATGCGGGCGCTCACCGGCAACGAGATCGACCCCACCCTGGTGGTGCGGGAGGCTCGCGCCGGGGACCGCTACCTGCTCTGCTCCGACGGCCTCTCCGATGTGGTCAGCGACGAGACCATCGCCAACACGCTGCGTGAGGGCACCACCGACGAGTCGGCCGACCGGCTCATCGAATTGGCATTGCGCAGTGGCGGTCCCGACAACGTGACCGTGGTGGTCGCCGACGTCATCGACCTGGACTACGGCCAGAGCCATCCCATCGTGGCGGGCGCGGCCTCCGGCGAGGACGAGGACACTCCCCCGCCGAACACCGCCGCCGGCCGGGCCGCCGCCATGCGCCCGCCGCGCGCCACCCCGCGCCGCGCGGTCCCGCAGCCCGAACCCGAACCGCCCAAGAAGAGCCACAAGCTGCGCTGGCTGGCGCTGTCGCTGGCCCTGCTGGTGGCCGTCGGCGCGGGTCTCACCGTGGGCTACAACATGATTCGCAGCAACTACTACGTCGGCGTGGACGGCGAGAAGGTGGTCGTGCTGCGTGGCCTGCCCGGTTCGGTGCTGGGCTATTCGATCCGCGAAGTGGATCAGGTCGGATGTGTCACGCGCAGCGGCGAATTGACGCTGGCCGCGCCCGGTGACAAGTTCGCGAACGGCTGTGTCTCGCTGACCCGCGAGGCGCTGCGCCCCAGCGGCCGGGACTCGGTCGACAAGGGCCTGCCGCCGGGCTCCCGCGACGACGCCATCAAGCAGATCCGGAACTTGGTGTCGACCGAACTGCTGCCGCCCTGCGACGCCAAGTCGCAGACCGCGCCCAGCAACCCGACGCCGACGCCGACCCCGCCCGCCGACCCCAACCAGCCCGGCGCCGTGGTCACCACCACCCCGGCCGCGCCCAACGCCGTCCCCGGTGGCCTCACCGGCGGCGAACGCACCGGCGAGAACCGCCCGCTCGAGCACAAGTCGGATCAGCCGAACCCGCCGACCACCACCGCGCCCACCACCTCCACCACGGCACCGCAGAACCCGGGGCAGAACTGCAGGACGGCGGACTGATGTCCGCACCGGCACCGCCGTCCACTGGGGCCTTCCCCAGTCCACCCGGCGGATTCGCTCCTGCGCCGCCGCCCGCCACCCGGCGCAATGTCGAGTTGCTGTTGCTGGGGCTGGCGGCCCTCATCACGACGGTGTCGCTGGTGCTGGTGGAGGCCAGTCAGGAGCAGGCGATCACCTGGGAGATCGCCAAACTCGGTGCCGCGTACCTGGCCCTGTTCGGTGTCGCGCATCTGGCGGTGCGGCGGTTCGCGGCGTTCGCGGATCCGCTCCTACTACCGATCGCGGCGCTGCTGAACGGGTTGGGCCTGGTGGTGATTCACCGCGTCGACCTAGCGCAAGCCCAGGACGCCGCCTTCGCCAACCTGCCCATCCCCTCCCCCGACGCCAACCAGCAGGTGCTGTGGACGGGGCTGGGGATGGTGGTCTTCATGGGGTTGTTGATCGCCCTGCGCGACTACCGCAGCCTGGCCCGCTACTCCTACACGGTCGGCCTGGCCGGGTTGGTGGCGCTCGCGCTGCCCGCGCTGCTGCCTGACCGGTACTCGATGGTGAACGGCGCGAAGATCTGGATTCGGCTGCCGGGCTTCAGCGTTCAGCCCGGTGAGTTCGCCAAGATCGCGCTGATCGTGTTCTTCGCCGGGGTGCTGGTGTCCAAGCGCGACCTGTTCACCGGCGCGGGCAAGCACGTGTTCGGCATGGAACTGCCGCGCATGCGCGACATGGGCCCGGTGCTGCTGGTGTGGGTGGTGTCGGTGGGCGTGCTCGTGGTGGAGAAGGACCTGGGCACCTCGCTGCTGATCTTCGCCACCGTGCTGTGCATGCTCTACGTCGCGACCGAGCGGGTCGGCTGGGTGGCGGTCGGGCTGGTGCTGCTGGCCATCGGATTCGTGTTCGCCTACAACGCCTTCGGGCATGTCCGGGTGCGGACCGCGACCTGGCTGCACCCCTTCGACGACTACTCGAGCACCGGTTATCAGATCTCGCAGTCGCTGTTCGGGCTCGCCACCGGCGGGCTCGCGGGCACCGGGCTGGGCAGCGGCAACCCGTCGAAGGTGCCGTTCGCCAAGACCGACTTCATCATCGCCGCCATCGGTGAGGAGCTGGGCCTGATCGGCCTGACGGTGATCCTGCTGCTGTTCTGCATCTTCTCGGTGCGCGGCATCCGGACCGCGCTGGCGATCCGCGACAGCTTCGGCAAGCTGCTGGCCTCCGGGCTGGCCTTCACCATCGCCATCCAGGTGTTCGTGGTGGTCGGCGGGGTCACCAAGCTGATTCCGCTGACCGGTCTGACCACCCCGTTCATGTCGTACGGCGGTTCGTCCCTGCTGGCGAACTACGTCCTGCTGGGAGTGCTGATCAAGATCTCCGACGCGGCCCGCCGCCCGGCCCCCGCCCGCAAGCGGGCCGAGCCGATCGCGGACGCGTCGACGCAAATGCTGCGCAAGGTCGAGGGAGGTGCGGCGTGAACACGCCTCTGCGCCGGGTGGCGCTGGCGGTGATGGCGATGATCGTCGCGCTGCTGATCAACGCCACCTACGTGCAGGTCCAGATCGGCCCCATCGGCAAGGCCGACAGCCTGCGCAACGACCCGCGCAACGACCGCGTCCTGCTCGACGAGTACGCCCGCCAGCGCGGCCAGATCTCGGCCGCCGGAACGGTACTCGCGAGCTCGGTGGCCACCGACGACCGCTACAAGTACCTGCGCACCTACCCCACCGATCCGATGGCCTACGCGCCGGTGACCGGCTTCTACTCGCTGCAGAACGGCAACAACGGGCTCGAGCACGCCGAGGACTCGGTGCTCAACGGTTCCGACAACCAGCTGTTCGGGCGGCGGCTCATCGACCTCATCTCCGGGCGGGACCCGCGCGGCGGGAATGTGGTGACCACCATCAACCCGATCATGCAGAAGGTCGCCTACGAGCAGCTGACCGCGAAGAAGCTGACCGGTTCGGTGGTGGCCATCGAGCCGAGCACGGGCCGCATCCTCACCATGGTGTCGACGCCGTCCTACGACCCGAACACCCTGGCCGGGCACGACGCCGGACGGGTCGAGGACACCTACAAACAGCTGGACAAGGACACCGGGCGGCCGCTGATCAATCGCGCCGTCTCGATGACCTATCCGCCGGGCTCGACCTTCAAGGTGGTGGTCACCGCGGCCGCGCTGTCCAACGGCATCGCCAAGCCCGAGGACCAGTTCACCGCCGCGCCGCGCATCACCCTGCCCGGCACCCAGACCACACTGGAGAATTACGCGGGCAGCCACTGCGGCCCCGGCGACGCCCAAACCGCTTCGCTGACAGACGCTTTCAAGTACTCGTGTAACACCGCCTTCGTCGAGCTCGGTATCAAGGTGGGGACCGCGAAACTCAAGGACGAGGCGAGCGCGTTCGGGATCGGCAAGGATCTGCACAACAGCATCCCGATTCCGTGGACCGACAGCACCGTGGGCGACATTCCGGACAACGCGGCGCTGGGACAGAGCAGCATCGGACAGCGCGATGTGGCCCTGACGCCCTTGGACAACGCGGTCATCGCGGCCACCATCGCCAACGGCGGCGTGCGGATGAAGCCCTACCTGGTCGACCAGTTGCAGGCGCCGGATCTCAGTACGCTGAGCACCACCAAGCCGACGTCGGTCGGTCAGGCGGTGACGCCGCAGGTGGCCACGCAGATCACCAATCTGATGCTCGAGTCGGAGAAGAACACGCAGGGAGGGTCGCAGCCGCGCCCGTATCAGATCGCGTCGAAGACCGGCACCGCCGAACATGGAACCGATCCGCGCAACACCCCGCCGCACGCCTGGTACCTGGCGTTCGCGCCGGCGCAGAACCCGAAGATCGCCATCGCGGTGATCGTCGAGAACGGCGGCGACCGGGCCCTGGCCGCGACCGGCGGCTCGGTGGCCGCACCGATCGCGCGGGCTGTGCTGGACGCCGGGCTGGGGGGCTGAACGATATGAGAGTGCAAGGTAGACAGGGTCACGAATGCTGAACAACGGTGCGATGATCGCGGACCGGTACCGGCTGCAGCGGCTGATCGCCACCGGCGGCATGGGCCAGGTCTGGGAAGCGTTGGACACCCGGCTGGATCGCCGGGTGGCGGTGAAGGTTTTGAAGGCGGAGTTCTCCACCGACCCGACCTTCCGGCAGCGCTTCCGTACCGAGGCGCGGACCACCGCGCAGCTGAATCACCCCGGCATCGCGAGCATTTACGACTACGGCGAGACGCAGGATCCGTCCGGCGGCGAGATCGCCTATCTGGTCATGGAATTCGTGCAGGGTGAGCCGCTGAACGCGGTGCTGTCCCGGCTCAACCGGCTGTCGGTGGCGCAGGGTCTCGACATGCTGGAGCAGACCGGGCGCGCGCTGCAGGTGGCGCACCTGGCGGGCGTCGTGCACCGGGATGTGAAGCCGGGCAACATCCTGGTGACGCCGACCGGTCAGGTGAAGATCACCGACTTCGGTATCGCCAAGGCCGTCGACGCGTCCCCGGTGACCAAGACCGGCATGGTGATGGGCACCGCCCAGTACATCGCGCCGGAGCAGGCCACCGGTGAGGACGCCACCGCCGCCTCGGACGTGTACTCGCTCGGCGTGGTCGGCTACGAGGCGCTCGCGGGCGCGCGGCCGTTCACCGGCGACGGCGCGCTGACGGTTGCCATGAAGCATGTGCGCGAGGCCCCGCCGCCGCTGCCCGCCGACCTGCCGCCGAACGTGCGGGAGCTCATCGAGATCACCATGGCCAAGGAACCGGGCCAGCGCTACGCCAATGGCGGCGAGTTCGCCGACGCGGTGTCCGCGGTGCGTTCGGGCCGCCGGCCCACCCCGCCCGGCGGCATCCCGTCCGCGGCCATGACCGGCGCCACCCGGGTGCTGCCGCCCGGACCGACCATGATCATTCCGGGCGCCCGGGCCGATCAGGCCACCGCCCGGTACGTGCCGCAGCCGCAGCCGATGCGCGGGCCGATGGAACCGCCCGCCGCCCAGACCACCGTCATGTCCGGACCCCGCACCCCGGTCGGCCCGATGACGGTGCCCGGGGTGGAGGAGACCGAGTCCGGTCGATTCACCAACGGGCAGAAGGTCATCGCCGGACTCGGTGTCGGCGCGCTGATCCTGGGCGCGGGCGTCGCCATCATCCTGATGAGCAGTTCCTCGCACGACTCCACGCCGCCCGCCCGCACCAGCGCGGTGGTGGCGCCCCCGGTGATCACCCCGACCACCACCACGGCCCCGCCGACCACCACCACCCGGGAACGGCCGGTGCCGCCGCCCCCGGTGACGACCGTCGAGCCGGCGCCGACCACCACGGTCGAACCGACCACGACGCCGCCGCCGGTGACCACCACGACGCCGCCCAAGACCACCACGCCGACCACCACCGCGGCGAAACCCACGACCACCACGCCCGGCCGGTGGCCGTGGCCCGGCCAGGGCGGCGGCGACCTACCATCGTTGCCAGTGACTCCCGGCGCGAATTCCGGCGGCGCGAATTCCGGCGGAGCGGTGAGTCCCGGCAGTGACCGCAGTCCGGTGTACGCACAGGACCCCAATTCATCCTCAGTCGCGCAGCAAGGATTGCCATGACGACCCCGAAGAACCTCTCCTCCCGCTACGAGCTGGGCGAGATCATCGGGTTCGGTGGCATGTCGGAGGTCCACAAGGCCCGAGACCTGCGGCTGGGCCGGGATGTGGCGATCAAGGTGCTACGCGCCGACCTCGCCCGCGACCCCACGTTCTATCTGCGCTTCAAGCGTGAGGCGCAGAACGCGGCCGCCCTCAACCATCCGGCCATCGTCGCGGTGTACGACACCGGCGAGGCCGAGATCGACGGCGGGCCGCTGCCCTACATCGTGATGGAGTACGTCGACGGCGACACCCTGCGCGACCTGGTGCGCGGCAAGGGACCGCTGCCGCCGCGGCGGGCCATGGAGGTCATCGCCGATGTGTGTGCGGCGCTGGACTTCTCGCACCGCAACGGCATCGTGCACCGGGATATGAAGCCCGCCAACATCATGATCAACCGGGCCGGCGCGGTGAAGGTGATGGACTTCGGCATCGCCCGCGCCCTCGCCGACAGCTCCAACCCCATGACCCAGACGGCCGCCGTCATCGGCACCGCCCAGTACCTGTCCCCCGAGCAGGCCCGCGGCGAGCAGGTGGACGCGCGCTCGGACGTGTACTCGGTGGGCTGCGTGCTCTACGAGATCCTCACCGGCGAACCGCCTTTCACCGGTGATTCCCCGGTCGCGGTCGCCTACCAGCATGTTCGTGAGGACCCGCGGCTGCCCTCGACCGTGTACGCGGGCGTGCCGCGCGAACTGGACTCGATCATCCTCAAGGCGATGAGCAAGAACCCGGCCAACCGGTATCAGACCGCGGCCGAGATGCGCGCCGACCTGATCCGGGTGCTGGGCGGGCAGAAGCCCACCGCGCCCATGGTGATGACCGACGAGGACCGCCTCGACGACGAACTGCCGCCGCCGCGCAGCTACCGCACCGTCGAACGCCGCGACGACACCACCGAACAGGAGATCGTCGAGGCCAGCCCGCGACGACGGACCGCGCTGCTCGGCATTCTCGCGGTGGCCGCGGTCGCCGTGGTCGGGCTACTGCTGTGGCTGGTCGGTCCCGGGTCGCGAGCCGACCAGGTCGCGGTGCCCGACGTGGCCAATCAGAATTACCAATTGGCGCAACGGGATCTGGAGAAGGCCGGTTTCACGGTCGCCATCCAGCAGAAGAACGATCCCAAGGTGGCGTTGAACAATGTCATCGCCACCCAGCCGCTGGGCGGATCCCGGGTCGACAAGGGCAGCACCATCACGCTGCAGGTGTCGGCGGGCCCGTCGCAGGTGGCGGTGCCGAAACTGGCCGGTCTGACCCGGCAGCAGGCCGAACAGAACTTGAATTCGCAAGGGCTGCGCCTGAATCCGGACGTGAAACATGAGGCGTCCAGCGCTGACGACAAGGACAAGGTCGTCGCGCAGACCCCCGACGCCGGGCAGAAGACCGACACCGACGGACAGGTCACCATCACCCTGGGTTCCGGCCCGGACAAGGTGGTGGTGCCCAATGTGGTCGGCCAGTCGATCGATGTCGCGCAGTCGACGCTCGGTGACACCGCCCTGTTCAAGGTCGTGGTCCAGGAAGTGCCGAGCAATCAGCCCAAGGGCACGGTCATCGCCACCAGCCCGTCCGCCGGCACCCAGGCCGACAAGGGTTCCACGGTGACCGTCCAGGTGTCGACCGGCGATCAGATCACCATGCCCGACCTGCGCGGTATGACTCCGGCCCAGGCCGTGGACATGCTGCGCAAGAGCGGCTGGAACGGGCAGGTCAACCAGAACACCATGAGTACGCTGAACGCGGGCGAGGTCGGGCGGATCCTGGCCCAGCAGCCGACCGCGGGTTCGTCGCTGGGCAAGACCCAGACGGTCACCATCACCACCGGCGTGCTGTCGCTCGGTCCCCCGTGATCGGGATTCCACTGTGAGAACAGGGGGTTCGCGGACGATCCGCGAACCCCCTGTTTTGTTTCATGTGAAACCTCGCGCGAAAACTACAGGCGCAGATGCCGGTTCATCGACATGGCCTCATCGGCCAGATCCGGCAGCTCCACCACGTCGACGCCGTGCTCACGCAGCCGCTCCACGCCCACACAGTTGTCCACGAAGGTGGCGGGCTCACGCCAGGCGATGACCACGCGCCGGATCCCGGCCCGCAGAATGCGATCCGTGCACGGCAGCCGATCCTGACTCGCGCGCTGTGAGCAGGGTTCCAGGGTGCTGTACAGGGTGGCGTGCCGCAATCGCGGATCGTCGGCGGACAGCTTGTTCAGCGCCGACTCCTCCGCGTGCACCTTGTCGTCGGTCTCCCGCGACCAGCCGTGCTCGATCTCCACCCCGTCCGCGCCCACGATCACCGCGCCCACCGCGAAAGCGGTGTCACTGTGCGGGCACAACCGGGCCAGGCCGATGGCGTGCCGCATCCAGCCGCGGTCCAGCCGTGCCTCATCCGACATCGGAATCCTCCTTCGGCAGGTAATGCAGCAGGGCGATATCACCGATCCGCGCCACATCGGCCAGCTGCATGCGGTGATTCGAGCCGCCCGGGAAGTCGGCGGCCCCCAGGAAGCGCGGGGCGGCCGGGTCGCCGACCACCAAGGGCGCCACGGCCATCCAGATCTCGTCGACCAGCCCGCCCGACAGGAAGGCCGTGTGGATGGAACCGCCGCCCTCGACCATGAGGCGTTCCAGGCCGCGTTTACCCAGGTCGTCGAGCAGGGCCGCGAAATCTATGGCGGCGCCGAGGGATACGACCTCGGCCCGGCCGGACAGGCGATCGCCGATCCGGGCGGCCCCGGCCTCGGTGGTGTAGACCAGCCGCTCACCGCCGCTGTGCCAGAACCGCAGCTCCGGGTCGAGATCGCCGCCGGCGGTGACGATCACCCGCACCGGGTAGTCCGGTTTGCCTGCGGCGACCCGTTGCAGGCGCCGGTCCGAGCTGTTGACCAGCAGTCGCGGATTGTCGCGGCGCAGGGTTTCCGCGCCGATCAGGATGGCGTCCGAGTCGGCGCGCAGAACGTCGACCCGATCGAAATCGGCCGCGTTGGACAGCAACAGCCGATCCGGGCTCGCATCGTCGATATAGCCGTCGATGCTGACGGCCACCGACAGCATGACGTGCGGCCTCATGACGCGAGTGCCGCGACCTCCGCCTCCAAGGTCTGCACCAATCCCTCCGCCGGCCGTTCGCCGCAGACGCCAGCCAGTTGGCGAGCATCCGGTGCCCGCCCTGGGTGAGCACGGATTCGGGATGGAACTGCACACCGTGGATGGGCAGATCGCGATGCCGCAGAGCCATGACGATGCCGGATTCGGTGCGGCCCAGCACCTCCAGCTCCGGCGGCATGGTTTCCTCGAGGACGGTCAGGGAGTGGTAGCGGGTGGCGGTGAACGGGTCCGGCAGACCGGCCAGCACGCCCGCGCCGATGTGGAAGACGGAGCTGGTCTTGCCGTGCAGCAGTTCGGGGGCGCGGGTCACGGTGGCGCCGAAGGCTTCTCCGATGGCCTGGTGGCCCAGGCACACGCCGAGCAGCGGGGTGGCGTGCCGGGCGGCGGCGTGGACCAGCGGAATGCTCGCGCCGGCGCGGTCGGGGCTGCCGGGTCCGGGGCTGATCAGCACCCCGTCGAAGTCCTGCACGACCTGGTCCACGTCCGCGAGCTGCGGGTCGTCATTGCGCCACACCTCGGCGTCCACACCCAGCTGTCCGAGATACTGAACCAGGTTGAACACGAAGCTGTCGTAGTTGTCGACGACCAGTACACGCATGATTCGAGAGTAGTTGGCGCGACCCTTGCCGTCGCATGCAATACCACCGAACCGTGTCGCCACAATCGCCCCGGCCCTCCCCGACGACACTTTCCACAGGGTTCCCGGGATAATGTCTACGCAGACAGAACGCCGAAAACGAGGACGTCATGCCTAAGTCAAAGGTCCGGAAGAAGACCGACTACACGATCAACCCGGCGAGCCGCACCCCCGTGCGGGTGAAGTCGGCTGGTCCGTCGCCGGTCTGGTACGTCGCCATCATGCTCGGCTTCATGCTCGCGGGCCTGGTCTGGCTGCTCGTCTACTACCTGGCCAACGAGCAGATCCACTGGATGAGCAACCTGGGTGCGTGGAACTTCCTGATCGGGTTCGGCCTGATGGTGGTCGGTCTGATCATGACCATGCGCTGGCGCTGAATGCCCCGCACGGGTGGCCCGCTCCCCCGGGAATGTGGCTTACACCATTGTCATTCATGCACACCTGTGGATGAGCCTGTGGACAACTCGAGGAAAGAGTGGGGACAGTGACCGCTACCGGCCCCGATTCCCGTCTGTCCTGGTCCACACCCCCGGCCGCGCTGGCGGCCTGCGGCATCGGCGGCCTGGTGCTGGCCGCGGCCGCGATCCTCTCGACCGACGGTCCCGGCCGCCTGCTCATCGGGATCGCCGCGCTGGGACTGCTCGGCCTGACCGGCCTGGGCCTGCGGCAACGGCCGCGGCTGGCGGTCGAACCCGGTGACCCCGTGCATGTCGTGGTGCGCGGCCTGACCGGGCCTCAGCGCTACACCCCCGAGCAGGTGCTGCGGGTCCGCGTGGTGCACTACCGGCGGCTGGGTCGCCGGATGCCGATGCTGGAGATGGATGTGGACCAGCACGGCGAGGAGAGGCTGATCATCTTCGGCCGCTGGGATCTGGGCACGCACCCCGAGGATGTCCTCGAGGTGCTGCAGGTCCACTTGGCGCGCTAGAGGCTGGGTGCGGCCACCGCGGTCACCAGGACCGCGGTCAGCGCCACCACCGCCACCGCGGCCCAGCCGACGGTCAGCGCGGTGCGGGTATCCCGAATTCCGAGCCAGCGCGGCAGATAGAGGATGCCGCCGGTGGCGACCGTGCCGGCCAGCAGCCCACCCAGGTGTCCCCACACCGAGATGCCCGGCACCGAGAAGGTGATCACCAGGTTGATCCCCAGCAGCACCGCGATCTGGGTGAGGTTCTGCCGGGTGCGCAGCATGACCACCGCCACCGCGCCGAAGATCCCGAAGATCGCGCCCGACGCGCCCGCCGACGCCGTCAGCGGATCCGACAGCGCGGTGATCGCCGCCGAGCCGCCCAGCAGCGACACCAGGTAGACGGCCACGAAACGCGCCCGGCCCAGCGCCACCTCGCAGTAGGGGCCGAGCACGTAGAGCGCGAACATATTGGCCAGCAGGTGAATCGGCCCGTAGTGCAGGAAGCCCGACCCGAGCACCCGCAGCCAGCCACCGCTCTCGCCGACGAAGCCCGGCACCAGCACCCAGTCGTAGAACAGTTGTGACCGCTTGTTGTCCATCACGCTGTGCGCCTGGGTCGCGGTGACCGCGAAGACGATCACGTTGAGCGCGATCAGGGTGTACGTCACGAACGGCTGCGGTATCCGCGACACCGTGGTCCCGGCGGCATTGCGCACCGGCCGGACATCCGCACGGCCCTGCCGGACGCATTCCACGCAGTGCTGGCCGACCGCGGCCGCGGTGAGGCATTCGGGGCAGGCCGGACGCCCGCACCTGGTGCAGGCCAGACCGGTGGCCCGGTCGGGGTGGCGGTAGCAGGCGGGTGCGGGCGGCTGGGGCTGCATGTGAATCCTCTTCGACTGCCGTTCAGGCGATGGTCACGCTGTTGATCACCACATCGTCCTTGGGACGGTCGTTGCGGTCGGTCGAGATGGTGGCGATGGTGTCGACCACCTTGCGGGAGTCGGGGTCCAGGACCTCGCCGAAGATGGTGTGTTTGCGGTTCAGGTGCGGCTGCGCGCCCACCGTGATGAAGAACTGGGAGCCGTTGGTGCCGGGCCCGGCGTTGGCCATGGCCAGCAGGTAGCCGCGGTCGAAGCGGAGTTCCGGGTGGAATTCGTCCTTGAATTCGAAGCCCGGGCCGCCGCGGCCGGTGCCGGTCGGGTCGCCGCCCTGGATCATGAAGCCGTCGATCACCCGGTGGAAGATCGAGCCGTCGTAGAAGGGCCCGTCGGCGGTGCCGGCGGCGTTCGGGGCGCTGTACGGCTTGGAGCCGTCGGCCAGTCCGATGAAATTGCGGACCGTGGCGGGGGCGTGGTTACCGAAGAGCGAGATCTTGATGTCGCCGTGGTTCGTGTGCAACGTCGCCACTGCGGTCTGGTTCGGTGAGGTCACGCCGCCAGGATAGGTGCAGGCTCGGTGGCGGCTCGGAACGGCACACATGAGTCCGTGAAATCCGCGTCAGGGTGTGATTCCCTGCCCGGATTCGGGCACAGAAGTGGCGGAAACGACTCCGGCATGGCATGTTCGGTCGAGTGAATGACGGGGATCCGGTCGATCTGGTCCGCCATGTGGCGGCCTCCACCGGCCTGCCGCCCGCCGTCGCGGCCCGCGTGGTCGCCGACGTCGTCGGATACTTCGACGAGACCGCCGAGCAGTTCGTGCGCCGCAGACATGCCGAACTGCAGAGCCGTCAGGTCCGTAATGCCGAGATCTGGCAGCGCCTGGCGGCCGAGCTCGCGCAGCGCCGGGTCGCCGCCCCCGACTTCACCGAACGACAACTGCGTCGCATCGTCTACGGGTAGGAGTCCGACCGCAAATGTGTGGAATCGTCGGTTACATCGGGCATCGTGAAGCCGTCCCGGTCCTGCTGGAGGGCCTGCACCGGCTGGAGTACCGAGGCTACGACTCCGCGGGCCTGGCGGTGCCGCACCGCGGCCGGCTGCGCATCACCAAGACCCAGGGCCGGGTCCAGGACCTGCGCAACCGCGTCGACGCCGAGGCCGCCCGGCTGCGCGGCAATGTCGGCATCGCCCACACCCGCTGGGCCACGCACGGCGAACCCTCCGACGCCAACGCGCACCCGCACACCGACGGCTCCGGCCGGATCGCGGTCGTGCACAACGGCATCGTGGAGAACGCCGAGGTGCTGCGCGCCGCACTGACCGCCGACGGCGTCGAATTCGTCTCCGACACCGACACCGAGGCCATCGCGCACCTGGTGGCCGCCGCCCTGGAGGGTTCGGAAACCCTCGAGGACGCGGTCCGCACCGCCATGCGCCGGGTCGAGGGCACCTACGGCCTGCTGGTGCTCGACGCCCGCCGCCCCGACGAACTGGTGGTGGCCCGCAACGGCTCCCCCATCGTGCTCGGCGTCGGCGACGGCGAGATGTTCGTGGCCTCGGATGTGGCGGCCCTGGTGCACCACACCCAGCGGGTGGTGTTCCTCGACGACGGCGAGCTGGCCACCGTGCGCGCCGACGAATTCCGCACCAGCACACTGGGTCTGGACGCCCGGCGCACGGACAAGACCCCGACCACCATCGACATGGCGGCCGAGGACTACGCGCTGGGCGGGTACCCCGACTTCATGCGCAAGGAGATGGCCGAACAGCCCGACGCCGTGCGCCGGGCCCTGCGCGGCCGGCTGGACGAACGCTTCGCCACCGCCCACCTGGGCGGCCTCAACATGGACGCACGCGAACTGCGCGGCATCAGCAAGGTGGTCTTCCTGGGCTGCGGCTCGGCCTATTACGCGGGCCAGCTGGGCGCGCAGCTGGTCGAGGAACTGGCCCGGATTCCGGCCGTCGCCGAGCCCGCCTCCGAATTCCGCTACCGCAACCCGGTGGTGGACCCGGACGCGCTCTACGTGGCGATCAGCCAGTCGGGCGAGACCCTGGACACCCTGGCCGCCGTGCAGGAGTTGCAGCGCAAGGGCGGCCGCGTCATCGGCGCGGTGAACGTGGTGGGCAGCGCCATCGCGCGGGAGTGCGGTGCGGGCGTGTTCCTGCACGCGGGCCCGGAGGTCTCGGTGGCCTCGACCAAGGCGCTCACCAACATGACGGTCTCCTTCGCCATGCTGGGTCTGCTGCTGGGCCGGGTGCGGGATCTGTCGGCCGCGGCGGGCGAGCGGATCGTGTCCGGGCTGCGCGCGCTGCCCGACGCCATCGACGCCGTGCTGGCCGACGAGGACGTGGTGGCCGATATCGCGTCCCAGTTCGCCAAGGCGCGCAGCATGTTCTTCATCGGCCGGGTGCGCGCGTGGCCGGTGGCCCGCGAGGGTGCGCAGAAGCTCAAGGAGATCTCCTACATCCACGCCGAGGCGTACCAGGGTTCCGAACTCAAGCACGGACCGCTGGCGCTGATCGACGCCGAGATGCCGAGCATCGTGCTGGTCCCCGGTGACGAACTGCTGGCCAAGAACATCACCACCATCGAGCAGATCAAGGCGCGCGGCGGCCCGGTCATCGCGGTCACCAACACCGATCTGCCGGATGGGCTGGCGGACGCGGTGATTCGGGTCCCGGCGGTGTGCCCGGAACTGGACCCGATCATCCTCACGATTCCGTTGCAGTTGCTGGCCTATCACACGGCCATGGCGCTGGGCCGGGACGTGGACAAGCCGCGCAACCTGGCCAAGAGCGTTACCGTCGAGTAACTCCGAAGCGCACCCGTCCGTGCACGAATTGCGTTGCTGTGCCAGCATGGTCGGATGGAGCTGGGGAGCGTTCGTAACAAGGTCATCGTGGCCGCCCTCGTCGCGATCGCGGGCGGTGTCATCGCGTTCTTCGTGAACAAGCGCCCGCAACCGCAGGCGCCGGCCGCCGAGCCGCCACGCCTGGGCTATTCACGCAACGGCTCGGCGCCCACACCGGATCTCACGGTGACTCGCTGACACTGTCGTTCGGGCGGCGGTGTCAGCGACTCACCGACCGCTGATACTGCTTCAGCGCCAGCGGCACGAAGACCGCGAGGATCGCGACGACCCACATCAGGGTCGTCGCGACCGGATGCCGCATGGGCCAGACGTCCGCGCTCGGCCCCATCGGACTGGTATTGCCGAACAGGTCGCGCGTCGCCTGCGTCACCGCCGACACCGGATTCCATTCCGCCACAACACGCAACACCGTGGGCAGGTTCTGGGACGGCACGAAGGTGTTGGCGATGAACGTGAGCGGGAAGATCACCATGAAGTTCGCGTTGTTGTACACCTCCGGCGCCCGCACGATCAGTCCGATCAAGGCCAGGATCCAGGACATCGCGTAGGCGAACAACAGCAGCAGCGCATACGCGAGCACGGCGTCGAGGAACGAGCCGCGAATCCGCCAGCCCACCACCAGCCCGGTCAGCGACATGACGACCAGGCTCACCACATTCATCACCATGTCCGCCACGGTGCGCCCGATCAGCACCGCCGACGGCGCCATGGGCAGCGAACGGAACCGGTCGATGATGCCCTTCTGCATGTCCTCGGCCAGGCTCAGACCCGTGTAGGTGGCCCCGAACACCACGGTCTGGGCGAAGATGCCGGCGATCAGGAACTCGCGATAGGACGTGCCCTGCAAGGTGATCGCCGAACCGAAGACGTAGGCGAACAACAGCACGAACATGATCGGCGACAGGGTGGAGAACACCAGGACGTCGGGCACCCGCCGGATCTTGATGACATTGCGTTTGGTGACGGTGATGCTGTCGGTGATCACCATGGCCAGTCGCTGTGCGAGCGAAGGCTTTTCGGCGACCGCGAGCATGGCGCTCATCGGGCTCCCTCCTTCTCGTCGGCGGACCGGTTGCCGTTGATCAGCTCCTCGGCCTGGTGTCCGGTCAGGGCCAGGAACACGTCGTCGAGCGAGGGCCGGCGCAGACCCACGTCGTGGATCTGTATCCGGTGCTCGCCGAGCTGCCCGATCGCGTCCACCAGCGCCTGCGACCCTTCCGCGACCGGCACGATGATGCGGCGCAGTCCCGGCTCCAGCCGAATCTCGCCGTCCGCCAAGCCTTCCAGCGCCTGCCGCGCGATCTCCAGGTTGTCCACGTGATCGACGACCAGCTCGATGCGGTCGCCGCCGACCATGGCCTTGAGTTCGTCGGAAGTGCCCTCCGCGATGACCCGGCCGTGGTCGATGACGGCGATCGAGTCGGCCAGCCGGTCGGCCTCCTCCAGGTACTGGGTGGTCAGCAGCAGCGTGGTGCCGCCCGCCACCAGTTCCTCGATGACGTCCCAGAGATCCAGGCGCGCACGGGGATCCAGGCCGGTGGTGGGTTCGTCGAGGAACAGCACCGGCGGATTCGCGACCAGCGCGCCCGCCAGGTCCAGGCGCCGGCGCATACCGCCGGAGTAGCCCTTGACCGGCCGGTCGGCGGCGTCGGCGAGCCGGAAACGGTCCAGCAGCTCGCGCGCTCGCTCCTTACTGCGCCGCACCCCCATGTGATAGAGGCGGCCGACCATCTCCAGATTCTCGAAGCCGGTGAGGTATTCGTCGACGGCGGCGTACTGGCCGGAGGTTCCGATGCGGGAGCGCAGCAGCTGCGGGTCCTTCAGGACGTCCACTCCGGCGACGACGGCATGCCCGGCATCGGGGACCAACAGGGTGGTGAGCACCCGCACGGCCGTGGTCTTACCGGCGCCGTTGGGGCCGAGCAGGGCTGTCACGGTGCCTTCGGGGACCGACAGGTCCAGGCCGTCGAGCGCGACCAGGTGGCCGTACCTCTTGACCAGACCCTCGGCGACTATGGCGTCGGGCATACTTCTCCCTGTTGTCGTAGTTGGACTGCCGCAACAGCTCTGAACTGGACGGATGTGTCGAACACGAGTGGAGGATCCAGGTCAGTATGCCCGGATCGACGGAGTGAGTCATCTCGTTTTCACGGTGCGAGGGCGGGTGGGCGCGAGTCGTCCACCCCTCGAACCGAATTCGGCGAAGGATGCAATTCGGTCACACCGCCGCGTCTACCCCCCGGTGACCGCGCGAAATCCTCGAAAAAATCTTTGAACCCGATGCCCCGATAGCCACACAATCCGAATTCGTCGCGTAGGATCGTTCCCGTCGGCCCCTCCCCCCCGGGCCGACCTTACGCGGGCCTCGGCTAACTCCCCCCCTTCGCCGAGGCCCGCCCCCATTCCCGGGGAAAGTCAGACCAGCGGCCGAATCTCGTTGCGGCGCAGCACATGCCCGTACAACCGGTTGATGCCCTTCACCCGCACCGTCGCCAGATGCCGCAGCGTGAAATCGGTGTCCGCCTCGATGGCCTCCGCCGCCCCGTCATCGACCAGTACCGTGCCCGGCCGGGCCACACCGGTGAGCCGCGCCGCGGTGTTCACCGTCGAGCCGTACAGGTCGCCGAAGCGTTGCAGCACCTCGCCGTAGGCGAGACCGATCCGCAGCTCCTGAGTGACGCCGTGCGAGGCGATGGCGGCCTCCTGCACCGCGATCGCGATGCGCGCGCCGTCGGTCGCGGTGGCGGGCCGCGAACATGACTTCGTCACCCACGTTCTTGATCACCCAGCCGCCATTGGCCACGATGGCGTTGCTGGTCGCCGTCTCGAAAGCCTCCAGCAAGGCCGACAGCTCATCGGCCTCCAGATGGCGGGTCAGGCGGGTGTAGCCCACCATGTCGGCGAAACCGACGGCCAGCGTGCGAATCGTGTCCGCGGCCACCGCTCCCGCATCCAGCGACCGCGCCAGCGCGGCGTCCAGGTGCCGGCGGAACGCGTAGCGCTGCAACGTCTCGAACTCGGTCACCACCTCGTCGGTGGCGATGCGCGCGGCTTCGGTCGGATCGGTGTCCGGCTTCTCACGGGTGATGGTCGCGATGCGATCCAGGATCTCCTCGGTCACCAGATCGACCTGCCACTCCGCCAGCCGCGCCATCGACCGGCCCAGCGTGCGCGCCGCGGTGGTCTGACGGTGCGTGTCGGCGGTGGCCAGCACGTGCAGCTTGGCGAACGTCTGCGCGGCCTCGATATCGGAGTCGCTGTACTCCACCGCCTCGTCGTCCGGATCCGCCGGGAAGCCGAGCGCCACCCACAACCGCCGGGTGACGCTGTTGGGCAGCCCCGTCAGATCCGCCACCTGATGCCGGTTGTACCGGCGCGGTCCGCTCAGCAGATATGGCTCGACCACGGACTGCACCAGACGGGAGATCTCAGTGGACGCCATATCTCGACCTTACGACGGGAATCGAATGGAAAACCGCCGCTTGTTCCGTGTCACAGCGTTTTCCGGCGGGTCACGGCGTTTCAGCGAGTGGTGACCTCGTGCCAGAGATCGGCGTCATTGCGCTGCCGCAGCTTGCTGATTCCGAAGGCCACCGCGGCGATCGCCACGATCGTGAGCACGAATTTCATGAATCCCACACTACTGGAACCGAACCCGTCCCCGAACGACACAAGCCGCAGATCGGACTCGATCTGCGGCTTGATTGTGGAGCCTAGGGGAATCGAACCCCTAACCCCTGCCTTGCAAAGGCAGTGCTCTGCCAATTGAGCTAAGGCCCCTGGGAAGGCAGTTCGTTCTTTACCTGTGGGTGGGCCTAGGAGGACTTGAACCTCCGACCTCTTCGTTATCAGCGAAGCGCTCTAACCGCCTGAGCTATAGGCCCTTAGTGGGTGTTCGAAGTGTGTGACTCGAACGAGGCAGAAGATTACCGTACCTCGGCGCGGATAACCAAAACGGCCGGTCAGCGGCCTGCAAGAGGCAGGGCTGACCGGCCGTCGCGGCGGATCGAAAGAGCGGTTTCCTAGTCCGGATCGGACAGGGTGACCTGGATGCCGCCCACCAGATCGGTGCACTGGTTGTAGACGAACACACCGACCGTGGACAGCGCGGTCAGCAGCACCACATTGATCAGGCCGATCACACCGGCATAGCCGAAGACCGTGCCCGCGTCGATGAGCGCAGAACTGGAGTTGTCGGACACCATGTCGGTGAAGGTGGAGTTCAGGCGCTCCCAGACGCCCATGCCCTCCAGCACCAGGTACAGCAGGCCGACCGCCAGCATCCACACGAAGAACATGGCCACGCTGATCACCAGCGAGATCTTCAGCGTGGACCACGGGTCGATGTGGCGCAGCTGCACGGTGGCGCGCAGCGGCTCACCGGTGGCCGCGGCCTGCGCCACCGCCGCGGGGGCGGACGGCGACACCGGACCGGCCGGCGCGATCGGGTCCGGCGGCGGCAGCGGGTGCCGCAGCTCGGACAGATCCGGCAGATCCTTGACCAGTTCCGGACGGGAGATGCTGCGGGTAGGTCCGTCGATGCCGACGGACTTCACCATGGCCGCCTCCTTGCGCGCCGCCTTGGCCGCCAGGTCGGCGGTGGTGCGGGCATTGGAGACGCCGGCGTTCAGGCCGCCGCCACCGGCCAGGCCGCCACCGCCGAGGCTCGGGTTGGTACCGCCGAGGCTCGGGTTGGTACCCGGCCGACCGGCCGTCGGGGACTGGCCCGGACGGTAGAGGTTGGACTGCGGCTCCCGTTGCGGCAGCTGCGACCAGCCCTCCGCGAAGGGCGAACCGCCCTGCCCGTCCGCCGCTTCGGGGGCGGCGGACGCCGCGTCGGCCGCGGGGGCCTCGGCGGCCGAATCACCGGACTTGTCCGACAATTCGGAATTCTGCGGCGCGCCGCCGTCCGGGCCGCCCGGACGCGGAATAGGCCGCGGCGGAATCGGGGACGGGGCAATTCTCTCGGTCACGCCATTGGCATGACCGCGCTGGTCATTCGGCTGATTCGTGGTCAATGGTGAATCCTTCGATCCGTTTGTGCCGCCGCTGCTGTGGTGAAACTACTGCTTCGCCGAACCGCTGGTGTCATCTTCGACAAGCTGGTCGGGCTCATCCGCGTTCCGAGCGATCGCGAGCAAAGTATCGCCCTCACCCAGGTTCATCAACCGGACGCCCTTGGTTTGACGACCCGCCTTTCGAACCTGGTGCGCCAGCGTGCGAATGACACCGCCGCCCGAGGTGATCGCGTACAGCTCGTCGTCGTCATTGACGATGAGCGCACCGACAAGACTGCCACGCTTCTCGTCGTACTGAATCGTCAGCACGCCCTTGCCGCCGCGACCCTGCGCCGTGTACTCGTCGATGGCCGTGCGCTTGGAGTACCCGCCCGCCGTCGCGACAAGCAGATAGATGCCCTCCGCGTCACGAACCACGTTGAGCGACAACAGCTCGTCGTCGGCATTGAAGCGCATGCCCTGCACGCCGGAGGTGGCGCGGCCCATCGGGCGCAGCACCTCGTCATTGGCGTTGAACCGGATGGACTGGCCGTGCGCCGACACCAGGAGCAGATCGTCGTCGGCCGAACACAGTGCCGCGCCGACCAATTCGTCCTCGTCGCGCAGATTGACCGCCACGATGCCGCCGGTCCGGTTCGAGTCGAAGTCGGTCAGCTTGGACTTCTTCACCAGACCCTTGCGGGTGGCCAGCACCAGGTACGGCGCGTCCTCGTACGACTTCAGCTGGATGACCTGGGCGATCTTCTCGTCCGGCTGGAATGCCAGCAGGTTCGCCACGTGCTGGCCGCGTGCGGTGCGGTTGGCCTCGGGCAGCTCGTACGCCTTGGCCCGGTACACCCGGCCCTTGTTGGTGAAGAACAGCAGCCAGTCGTGGGTCGAGGTGATGAAGAAGTGCTTGACGATGTCGTCCTGCTTGAGACCCGCGCCCTGCACGCCCTTGCCGCCGCGCTTCTGCGAACGGTAGAGGTCGGTCTTGGTGCGCTTGGCGTAGCCGGTCTCGGTGATCGTCACGACCACGTCCTCGCGGGCGATCAGATCCTCGTCCTGCACGTCGCCGTCGGCCGCGATGATCTTGGTACGGCGGTCGTCGCCGTACTTGTCGACGATCTCCGCCAATTCGTCACGGACGATGGCGCGCTGCCGCTCCGGCTTGGCCAGAATGTCGTTCAAATCGGCGATCTCGGCCTCGATCTTGGCCAACTCGTCGAGAATCTTCTGCCGCTCCAACGCCGACAGGCGACGCAGCTGCATGTCGAGGATCGCGGTCGCCTGGATCTCGTCGATCTCCAGCAACTGCATCAGGCCGGTACGCGCGGTCTCGGTGTCGGCCGAACGGCGGATCAAGGCGATGACCTTGTCCAGCTGATCCAGCGCCTTCACCAGACCGCGCAGGATGTGAGCCCGCTCCTCCGCCTTGCGCAGCAGGTAACGGGTGCGCCGGATGATGACTTCCAACTGGTGGTTCACGTACAGCCGGATCATCTGATCCAGGCGCAGCGTGCGCGGCACCTTGTCGACGATCGACAGCATGTTGCAGCCGAAGGAGGTCTGCAGCTGGGTGTGCTTGTAGAGGTTGTTCAGCACCACCTTGGCGATGGCGTCGCGCTTCACGGTCACCACGATGCGCATACCGACACGGTCGGAGGACTCGTCGTGGATGTCGGAGACACCCGCGATCTTGCCGTCCTTCACCTGCTCCGCGATGGCATTGATGAAGTTGTCGGTATTGACCTGGTACGGCAGCTCGGTGATGACGATCGTGGTGCGACCGCGGCTGTCCTCCTCGATCTCCACGACACCGCGCATCCGGACCGAACCGCGGCCGGTGGTGTAGGCGTCGTGGATGCCCTGGGTGCCCACGATCAGGCCCGCGGTCGGGAAGTCCGGACCCTTCACCCGCTCGATGCACGCGGCGAGAGTGGCCTCCTCGTCCGCGTCGTGATTGTCGAGCGCCCAGTAGATGGCCTCGGCCAGCTCGTTCAGGTTGTGCGGCGGGATATTCGTCGCCATACCGACGGCGATGCCGTTGGAACCGTTCATGAGCAGGGCGGGCACCCGGCTCGGCAGGACGGTCGGCTCCTGCGTCTTACCGTCGTAGTTCGGGACGAAATCGACCGTCTCGTGGTCGATCTCGCGCAGCATCTCCATCGCCAGCGGCGTCAGGCGGCACTCCGTGTAACGCATGGCGGCCGCGCCGTCATTACCGCGCGAACCGAAGTTGCCCTGCCCGTCGACCAGCGGATACCGCAGCGCCCACGGCTGCGCCATACGCACCAAGGTGTCGTAGATGGCCGTGTCACCGTGCGGGTGATAGTTGCCCATGGTGTCGGCGACCGGGCGCGCGGACTTCACATAGCCGCGGTCGGGCCGATACCCGTTGTCGTACATCGCGTACAGGATGCGCCGGTGCACCGGCTTCATGCCGTCGCGCACCTCGGGCAGCGCACGGCCGACGATCACGCTCATGGCGTAGTCGATGTAGGAGTTCTGCATCTCCTGCTGGATGTCGACCGGCTCGATGCGGTCGCCACCCGAGGGCGGAAGCGAAGTCTCAGTCATGAATAGGTCTCCGTCAGAAGTGTTGGGTGGTCCTCGCGGCGCGCAGCGGAGGCCCCGAAGGGCCTCCGCTGTCGCGAATTACACGTCGAGGAACCGGACGTCCTTGGCGTTCCGAGTGATGAAGCTGCGGCGAGCCTCCACGTCCTCACCCATCAGGATGGAGAACAGCTCATCGGCCGCGGCGGCGTCGTCGAGGGTGACCAGACGCAGCACCCGCACGCTCGGGTCCATCGTCGTCTCCCACAGCTCCTTCGGGTTCATCTCACCGAGACCTTTGTAGCGCTGGATGCCGTCGTCCTTGTTGATCTTCTTGCCGGCCGCCAGGCCCCGCTCCAGCAGCCCGTCGCGCTCGCGGTCGGAGTAGGCGAACTCCGGCTCGGAACGCTGCCACTTCAGCTTGTACAGCGGCGGCATGGCCAGATACACGTGACCGTGCTCCACCAGCGGGCGCATGAAGCGGAACAGCAGGGTGAGCAGCAGCGTCGAGATGTGCTGGCCGTCCACGTCGGCGTCGGCCATCAGCACGATCTTGTGATAGCGCAGCTTGGCGATATCGAACTCGTCGTGGATACCGGTGCCGAAAGCCGTGATGATGGACTGCACTTCGGTGTTCTTCAGCACGCGGTCGATGCGCGCCTTCTCGACATTGATGATCTTGCCGCGCAGCGGCAGGATCGCCTGGTACATCGAGTCACGACCCGACTTGGCCGAGCCACCGGCGGAGTCACCCTCCACGATGTAGATCTCGGACTTGCTCGGATCCTTGGAACGGCAGTCGGCCAGCTTGCCCGGCAGGCCACCCAGATCGGTGGCGGACTTGCGCCGCACCAGCTCTCGCGCCTTGCGCGCGGCGACCCGGGCCTGCGCCGACGAGACCGCCTTCTGCACAATGGTCTTCGCGTCGGCCGGATTGGCCTCGAACCAGTGCGAGATGTGCTCGTTGCAGGTGCGCTGCACGAACGACTTCACCTCGGTATTGCCGAGCTTGGTCTTGGTCTGGCCCTCGAACTGCGGGTCGGCGATCTTGACGCTCACGATGGCGGCGAGACCCTCACGGATGTCGTCACCGGTGAGGTTGCCTTCCTTCTCCTTGAGCAGCTTCTTGTCCTTCGCGTACTTGTTCACCACCGTGGTGAGCGCCGCGCGGAAGCCCTCCTCGTGCGTACCACCCTCATGGGTGTTGATGGTGTTGGCGAAGGTGTGGACAGACTCGGAGTAACCCGAGTTCCACTGCATCGCGACCTCGACCTCGTGGCCGGTGCCCTTACCGGTGAACCCGACGATCGAGTTGTGGATCGGCGTCTTGGTCCGGTTGATGTGCTTGACGTAATCCTCGAGCCCACCCGGGTAGTGGTAGGTGCGGGTCTTCACCTTGGGCTCAGCGGCCGGCGTGTTCTCGTCGAGATGCTTGGGCGCCTCAGCGGTTTCGCTGACGACCTCGTCGACGATGTCGTTCTCGGCCACCCGCTGATCGGTCAGCGTGATGGTCAGGCCCTTGTTCAGGAACGCCATCTCCTGCAGGCGGCGCGCGACCGTCTCGAAGCTGAAGGTGGTGGTCTCGAAGATGTTCGGGTCCGGCCAGAACTTGATGGTGGTACCGGTGCGCTTGGTCGCGTTGCCCTGGACCAGCTTGCCCGGCTTGGAGTCCTTGTACTCCTGGGTCCAGTGGTATCCGTCGGTGTCCACATCGGCCTGCAGCCGGGTGGACAGCGCGTTCACCACCGAGATGCCGACGCCGTGCAGACCACCCGACACCGCATACGATTCGCCGTCGAACTTGCCGCCCGCGTGCAGCTGGGTCATGACCACCTCGATGGTGGGCACACCCTGAGCGTGCATCGCGACCGGGATACCGCGGCCGTCGTCGACCACCTCGACGCCGCCGTCGGCCAGCAGGGTCACATCGACGCGCGAGGCGTATCCGGCCATCGCCTCGTCGACCGAGTTGTCGACGACCTCCCAGATCAGGTGGTGCAAGCCGCGCTCACCGGTGGAACCGATGTACATACCGGGGCGCTTGCGTACCGCCTCGAGGCCCTCGAGGACGGTGATGGAGGCGGCACCGTACGACGTCGGCGTGCCTGACTTGGGCTGGGTCGAGCCGTCTGCGTTGGAGTCCATGGCAGCCACTGGTCGGTAGCTCTCCTTACTTGCTGATCCTCCCGGCACAGTGCGGTGGCACACGTGAGGCCCTCAGACACTGTCTGCTCGAGCGCCAGACTGCGTCTGCTCGAGAATTACGGGGGCCCACGCGCGGGCGCTGCGGAACGCGCCGGGAGGTATCGCCGCTAGTTACTCCCCCATCCTACTGGTACGACCGACAGAGAACCCACCTATGACACCCCTGAGTGGGCCGTAGGGTCATGAAATCGACCAGCGATATGACGGGTTGTGGGTGCGGGGGGTTCCGGGAGCTTCAGCGGGCGATGCGCGGGCAACTCCGTCACCGTTTGCGCGAGGGTTCACCGTGATCTTCCGACGTTCCACGTGAAACCAGCGCGCCGACGCGGGGATTCAGGGGCCGGGCGGCCGGGATGCGCGGCCTACCCGTACGTGTCGCGCGGGCCCCGGCCCTTGATGTGCCGCTCGCCCTTGCGCCAGCTCGGCGCGGTCGGACCATTGATCTTGAGCTGCTTGACCACGCCGTTCCCGACCGCCGCGGCGATCTTCGCCAGGATCTGGGACTGGAACATGCGCAGCTGGGTCGCCCATGCCGTGGACTCCGCTTGAATGCTCAGCACGCCGTTCTCCAGTGAGATCGGCTGAGCATGGGAGGCGATATCCTCCCCCACCACGGCCGCCCAGCGGCCGAACACCGTGCCCTCGGCAACCTTGGCCGACCAGCCGCGTCCCTTCGCCAACTGCATCGCCAGCGCGGCGAACGCCTGCGGATCCCGATCGTCGGGACCCGCACCCGACCAGCTTCTGCGGCCCCCTCGAAGTGCCCGGATGCCGCCCTTGCGCGGCGCGGCCGGCGAGGCCCGCCCCTGCCCCACCGACTTCCCGGCCGCCCGCGCGGCGGCACGCGCCTCCTCGAGCGCGCGCCGAGCCAGGTCGACTCCACGCAACTCCGGCTCGGGGCCGGCCGCACCGGAATTCGGGGTGCGGTCGCCACCGGCGGCGTCAGGAATGTTCGTGTCCGGCGACTCAGCCATCCACAACTCCTTCCACACCTGGGAATCCCGATGATCACCTTCGGTTCGTCACGTGATTCTGCCGCATGCCACCGACGACTCGGCGATTCCGCCCGCCCGACTCACTCGGTGGTATTCGACTCCGCGATCCGGGAGGCTCGCAGGTCCGCCTCCCCGGTGGTCTCCACCCGCAGCGGCGCGGCCTCGAGTTCCGGCGGCACATCCTCGGGGACGGCGGCGGTGATCAACACCTGCTCCGCACTGGCGGCCACCGTCGCCAGCGCACTGCGGCGGCGGCGATCCAGTTCCGCGAACACGTCGTCGAGGATCAGCACCGGATCGGTTCCGGCCGAACGCAACAGCTCGAACGCCCCGAGCCGCAACGCCAGCGCGAACGACCAGGACTCGCCGTGACTGGCGAAACCCTTCGCCGGCGCCGAACCGAGCATCAATTCCAGATCGTCACGGTGCGGACCGACCAGGCACACCCCGCGCTCCAGCTCCTTGGGACGCGCGGCGGCCAACTCCCGCAACAGGATCGCCTCGAGCGCCTCCTCGTCATCGTCCTGTGGAGAACGCGCCGAATCGAGAAACTCCGGCGGCAGGCTGGAGCTGCGGTAACCGATTGTCGCGGGCCGGGATTCGGGCGCGATATCCGAATAAGCCTGTGCAAGATGTGGATAAAGGTCGTGGACAAGTCGGAGCCGGTGCGCCAGCAGCACCGCGCCGTGCGCCGCCAGATGCCCGTCCCACACGTCGAGGGTGCCCAGCTCCGCGCCCCGCGCACCCGAACGGGCATTGCGCCCGGCCGTTTTCAACAACGCCGACCGCTGCCGCAGCACCTTCTCGTAATCCGCGCGCACCCCGGCCAGCCGCGGCAACCGGGCCGTGGCCAGCTCGTCCAGAAACTTCCGCCGCTCCCCCGGATCCCCGCGCACCAGCGACAGATCCTCCGGAGCGAACAGCACCGTCTGGAGTATCCCCAGGATCTCCCGCGGCCGCCGCACCGGTGAGCGATTGATCTGGGCCCGATTCGCCGTGCCCTGATTCAGCTCCATGTCGACCCGCAACTCGCGACCGGTGTTCACCACCGTCGCACCGATCCGGGCCTTCTGAGCGCCCAGACGGATCAGCGGAGCATCGGCCGCCACCCGATGTGAGCCCAGTGTGGACAAATATCCGATGGCCTCGATCAGGTTGGTCTTGCCATTCCCGTTGGAACCCAGAAAAACCGTTCCACCAGGCGAAAGCTCGAGTTCGGCGGCCTCCCAGGACCGGAAATCGCGCAGCGACAGCGCACGCACGTGCATCCGGTCAGTCCACCATCCCCGCGTTTTTCACAGGTTTGTCAACACTGTGCACAGGTGTGTCGTTCCCCGATCAGCCCGGCAACCGCACCGGCATCAACAGGTAGATGTAGCTCCCGGCCAGCGCCGCGAACGCACCCGACTCCAGCTGCGCGGGCTCCTCCTCCGGCGCCGGCAGGAACACCGCCGGACGGCTGGGAGTGGTGAAGCCGAAGGTCACCCGGTCCGAATGCGCGGCGGACAGGCCGTCGAGCAGGTAGCCGGGGTTGAAGGCGATGGTCAGCGGCTCACCGCGGAAGTCGGCCACCAGCCACTCCTCGGCGCGACCGGCGTCGTCGCCACCGGCGGAGAGCAGCAGGCCCTCCTCGGAGAACTCCAGCCGCACCTGGGCGCCGCGCTCGGCCACCAGGGCCACACGCTTGATGGCCTCGGTCAGCGAGTTCACCGCGAGGGTGGCGATCGAGGTGTGCTCCTTGGGGAGCAACTGACGGAACTTGGGGAATTCGGCGTCGAGCAGGCGGGTGGTGGTGCGGCGACCGCCGTTCACGATGCCCAGCAGGCCGTCGGTGCCGGTACCGAACGCCAGCTGCACCGGCTGATCGGACGCGCCGAGCGTCTTCGCGGACTCGGACAGGGTGCGGGCCGGGACCAGCACCGCGGTCTCCACATCCGCACGGCCCGGCTGCCACTCCAGTTCGCGCACAGCGAGCCGGAAACGGTCGGTGGCGGCCAGGACCACCTTCGGGCCCTCGATCTCCACCCGGATGCCGGTGAGCATGGGGAGGGTGTCGTCCCGGCCGGCGGCCACGGCCACCTGGGAGACGGCCTCGGAGAACAGATCCACGGCGAGCTCACCGGTCTGCGGGGGCAGCTCGGGCAGCTGGGGATAGTCCTCGACGGGCATGGTCGGCAGCGAGAACTTGGCGCTGCCACAGGCGATCAGCACGCGGGTGCCGTCCACCGACACGTCCACAGGCTTGTTGGACAGCGCCTTGGTGATATCGGCCAAGAGGCGGCCCGACACCAGGACCTGGCCCGGACCGGCGACCTCGGCGGCCACCCGCATCTGCGCGGAGACCTCGTAGTCGAAACCGGAGACCGTCAGGCCGTCTTCGTCAGCCACGAGGAGTACGCCACCGAGCACGGGAACCGGAGGCCGCGACGGCAGGCTGCGGGCCACCCAGGCTACGGATTCTGCGAAGTCCTCGCGGGCGACCCGAAACTTCATGCTTGCAAGCTCCATCGCCCGGCCTGTCCTCTCCACTGGGGGTCGTTCGGATCTCGAAACGGTAATCGGCAGTCTCGCACACGGGGCCGACACCAAACCGTACCTGCGCGAGACAGACCCGCCTACGCCGACCCACGAGCTTTTGCCCCGACCCCGCCGAGCCATCCGATGCGGACCGCTCCTGCTCCCCTCTCCTCCTTGCTGCCCGATCGGGTGTGGAGGAGCTCCGCATCGCACCGTGCCCTCCCAACCCGAGTTTCCACACACCCTGTTTTAGAAGAACCTTCTCTAGATGAAGAACTGAAGTAGTAGTAGGTCCTGTTAGTTCTGTGGACTTCGCCTGTTTCCGCAGGTCCGGCCGTGCGGCGGCGTGGGGATGTCGTTGGGGTGGCTCGAGGATGAACAACCGGTGCCTGTGGACTCGGCCCGGAACTCCCCAGCCATCCTCGAGTGATCCTCGAGTTGCTCCCCCGAAACCGGCCCGGATACCCACATGAGGATGGAACCGGGGACTACCCCGTGGATTCCTCGAGGACCTGACAGGGACTCCTCGAGGAATCCACAAGGCAAAAACCCCATCCGCGCAGCTCAGCCCTCGAGGATGAATTCACCTGTGGGAACTGTGGACCAACACCTGTGCATGAGTGTGAGCAGCGACCTGTGCGCAAACCGGTGGACAACAGTGGGATTCCTCGAGGACTCCACACCCTTTCCTCGAGGACTCCTCGAGGAATCCACAACCCCGGAAAGCAAAGAACCCCACGTCAGAAGACGTGGGGTCCTGTGGACTGTGGATCAGCGCGAACGCTGTTTAATTCGGGCTGTGAGTTCTTGAACCTGGTCGTACACACGGCGCCGCTCGGTCATCTCCTTGCGCACCTTCTTCTCCGCGTACATGACCGTGGTGTGGTCGCGCCCGAAGGCCTGACCGATCTTGGGCAGGGATAGATCGGTGAGTTCCCGGCACAGGTACATGGCGATCTGCCGGGCCTGCGCCAGCGGCCGCGCCTTACCAGGACCGGTCAGCTCCTCCAGCGTGGTGTTGAAGTACTCCGCGGTCACCGCCATGATCGTGGCCGCCGTGATCTCCAGCGTCGCGGTGTCGGGCATCAGATCCCGCAGCACCACCTCGGCCAGCGACAGATCCAGCGGCTGCCCGTTCAGCGACGCGAACGCGGTGACGCGGATCAGGGCACCCTCCAGCTCGCGGATATTGCGCTCCACCCGGCTGGCGATCAGTTCGAGCACGTCGTGCGGCACGTCCAGGCGGTCCATGCGCGCCTTCTTGCGCAGGATCGCGATGCGGGTCTCCAGCTCCGGCGGCTGCACATCGGTGATCAGACCCCACTCGAAGCGGGTCCGCAGCCGCTCCTCCAGCGTCGCCAGCTGCTTGGGCGGCCGGTCGGAGGACACCACGATCTGCTTGTTCGCGTTGTGCAGGGTGTTGAAGGTGTGGAAGAACTCCTCCTGGATGCCTTCCTTGCCCTCGATGAACTGGATGTCGTCCACCAGCAGGATGTCGGTCTCCCGGTAGCGGCGCTTGAACGCCACCTTCCGGTCGTCACGCAGCGAGTTGATGAAGTCGTTGGTGAATTCCTCGGTCGACACGTACTTCACCCGCATACCCGGGAACAGGCGCTGCGCGTAGTGGCCGGCCGCGTGCAACAGGTGCGTCTTGCCCAAACCCGAAGCGCCCCAAACGAACAGCGGGTTGTAGGCGCGGGCCGGAGCCTCCGCGATGGCCACCGCCGCGGCGTGCGCGAACCGGTTGGACGCACCGATGACGAAGGTGTCGAAGGTGTACTTCGCGTTCAGGCTGGCCGAGCCGTTCGAGGGCGCGGGCTCCCGTTCGCGCTCGGGCGGGCGGTTGAAGTAGGTCGGCCACGAATTGCGGACATTGACCACCGGCTCGTCGTCGTGCGGCTCGTCCACGGGACGACGCGCGGCGGGCTCGTCGGCGTAGCGCGGCGCGGGCTCGTCCGTATAGCGGGCGGCCGGTTCGTCGGCATACCGCTGTGGCGCGGGCTCATCCGAATACCGCGGCGGCGCGGGTTCGTCGGCGTAGCGCTGCGGGGCAGGTTCGTCGGCGTAGCGCTGTGCGGCGGGTTCATCCGAGTACCGCTGCGAGCCGGGTTCGTCCGCGTACCGCTGGGGGGCGGGCTCGTCGGGGTACCGCTGCGGGGCGGGCCGGACGGGCTCGTCGTCGGGGTCCGGCGAGAACAGTGATTCCTGTCCCGGCGGCATGGGCGCACCACGATGGTTCTCCCGGCGCCGGTCGGGGCGCGGTCCCAGCTGGCCGGCGGGCTCGCCACCGGGCATCGGCCGCTCGGATGCGGGCACGGAACGTTCGGCACCGGCCTGGGGACGGTCGGACCCGGACATCGGCAATTCTTCGGCCATCGGCGGCTGTCCGTATTCCACCGGTGGATAAGCGTCGCGCTCGTCGTAGTCGGCCGGGTAGTCCTGGGGAGGCAGGTAGCGCGGCGCGTACTCGGGCTGGGTCTGGTACGACGGCTGTGGACGCTCGGCCATGGGCGGCTCCGGTGCGTACGCCGGGGGCGTCGGCTCGGGTTCGCGGGGACGCTCGGGGCGGGAGGTCATGCGCGCGTGGCGCGGCGCGTTGACGGAGCGGCCGGCCGGCGGATTCTGTTGCGCGCGAATGCGGACGCCCAGGCCCTCGACCTGGAGTCCACGACGGGCGAGGGAGCGGAGAATGAGCTCCCGCAGGTCCCGCTCGACCGTCACCTGCGCCATCGTGCCGGGCACCGAGAGCAGGGCGAATCCCTGTGCGAAGGTGATCGGTTCGATAGTGTTCAGCCACGCCTTGTGGGCCTTACTGACCGGTTGGATCTCCCCATCCGCGGAACCGCTCGCCAACTCGGCGATCACCTCCGGCCAGACAGCTGTCAGCACATTCTGGTCGTCGTCCACGAACGTAGTCCTCCCCGGGTGTAGGTCGATAGCAACAGACGGTCTGCGCTGCTCGGCTCCCCCAGTCACCGGGCGTCGGCGAGGTACCGTCGGCCCTACGAATATGCCACTCCAGGGGTATTTCCACACAATTATCCACAGATGTGGACAACCTGGGGATACACGCGACCGCGTGTCTGATTCCTCGGATTCGGCGCGTACCTGCGGGTTAGCAGCTATCAGCTGGCAATACACTGCGCAGGCGGGAGGTCGAGACATCCGCGGTCGCCGGAAGGGACTGGGAAGGACCGTACACGACGCCCGGGCTCCGACACGAACCCTCACCGAACGCCACGCGGAACGATCGATCCAATCGCACCGCATCGACGCAAAACCGGGCCTCGACCCCCGAGTTTGACCCTCGTCCAGGGGGTAAGTACCCTTCTACAGTCACCCTATGGTGCGGTGGCGGCTGTCTGCTGCCCGTGCCGACAAGGGTATTGCGCCGAAGGACTCCGGTCCGTCGAGAGCACCGTTTCACCGAACAAAACTTCGGACGTCACCGGACGTCCACCACCTAGAGGAGTGTTGACCGTGGCCAAGGGCAAGCGGACGTTCCAGCCGAACAACCGTCGTCGGGCGCGCGTCCACGGCTTCCGTCTCCGGATGCGGACCCGTGCGGGCCGCGCCATCGTGTCGGCTCGTCGTGGCAAGGGCCGCGCCAAGCTGACCGCCTGATTCGGTAACCCCGGATGCGGCGTCGTATGAGCGACTCGCCGTCCGGTCTCCGGTCCCCCATCCGCCCGCACTCCGCTGGACGCTCAGGTGCTGCCTGAGCCCTACCGGCTGCACCGGCGCACCGACTTTTCCCGGACGGTGCGCCAGGGCCGGCGGATCGGGAGACGGGACCTCGTTGTGCACGTACTGCTACACGACGATCAAGCCAGCGGATCGACCCCGGACATCCGGGTGGGCGGTCCGCGTTTCGGCTTGATTGTCAGCAAGGCGGTGGGTCCGGCGGTGGTACGCCACCGGGTGGCCCGCCGCCTGCGTCATATCTGCGCAAGCCTGACGGCCGAATTGCCCGCCGGCGCAGATGTTGTCATTCGCGCCCTGCCGGGTGCCGCCGACGCGCCTTCGGAAGAACTGCTGCGCCAATTGCACAGTGGGCTGCGCAAGCTCGGTTCATTCTCATGAACGCCTTGCGCGCGGCTGCCCGGTTCCCGGCCAAAGCTCTGATATTCCTCATCGAGCTGTATCGGACCTACATCTCCCCCACCCGCATGCCGGTGTGCCGCTTCACTCCCACGTGCAGTGAGTACGCGGTGACGGCGTTGCGCACCCGCGGACTGTTCGTCGGACTCGGACTGGCAGCCGTCCGTTTGGCGAAATGTGCGCCCTGGCACCCTGGTGGGTGGGACCCCGTGCCGGAGCGCAAGCACCGGCACGCGGCATCAGCTTCAGAACGATCATCGCCTGCGGTGACCGGCCACACGAACGACGGGAGTGCATAGCGCCGTGCTCGACTTCATCTATTACCCGGTGTCGGCCATTCTGTGGTTCTGGCACCAGGCATTCGGGTATGTGCTGGGCAAGAACAGCGGATTCGCCTGGGCCCTCGCTGTGGTGTTCCTGGTGTTCACTTTGCGGCTCGTGCTCTACAAGCCGTTCGTGAAGCAGGTCCGCACCACCCGGCAGATGCAGGAGTTGCAGCCCCAGATCAAGGAGCTGCAGAAGAAGTACAAGAACGACCGTCAGCAGATGACGGTCGAGATGCAGAAGCTGCAGAAGGAACACGGCTTCAACCCGCTCATGGGCTGTCTGCCGGTGCTGCTGCAGGTTCCGGTGTTCCTGGGTCTGTTCCACGTGCTGCGGTCGTTCAACCGCACCGGCACCGGGATCGGGCAGCTGGGCATGTCGCCCTACGACAACGCGCACACCCCGAACTACATCTTCTCCGCGGGTGACGTTCAGTCCTTCCTGACCGCACGGCTCTTCGGCGCTCCCCTCTCGGCGTACATCACCGAGCCGGCCAAGGTGCTGGAGTCGTTCGCCGATTACGGTGGCGTGCCGAGCAAGCTGGTCATCGCGCTGGTCTCGATTCCGCTCATGGTGATCGCCGGTGTCGCGACCCACATGAACGCGCGTGCCTCGGTCCAGCGTCAGTCGGCGGAGGCCGCGGCCAACCCGCAGGCCGCCATGATGAACAAGATGGCGCTGTACGTGTTCCCGCTCGGCGTGCTCGTGGGTGGTCCGTTCCTGCCCGTCGCCATCCTGATCTACTGGGTCTCCAACAACATCTGGACTTACGGTCAGCAGCACCTCGTCTTCGGCAAGATCGAAAAAGAAGAAGAAGAGAAGAAGCAGGCCGCGCTCGAACGCCGCGCCCAGAATGCCCCGAAGCCGGGCGCGAAGCCGGTCGATGTCCGGAAGAAGCAGTCGGCCACCAAGGTCGACGATGCCGACACCGAGTCGGTCGAGGATGCTCCGCAGTCTTCCCAGAACGGTGCCAAGCCCAGCCCCGGCGCCAAGCCGGCGGCCGGTAAGAAGCGGTCCGGCAATCGTGGTCGGGCCAACCAGAAGCGGCGTCGCTGAGACTTACAACTCCAGATGAAGGAAACAACCATGACTGTTGAAACCGACGGAGGGGATCCCACTGTGACGGCAGCGACGGCCGAACCGGGCGCCGCGAACGACGCGGAGGAAGCGCTCATCGAAGAGGGCGAGATCGCCGGCGACTACCTCGAGCAGTTGCTGGACGTCCTCGACTTCGACGGCGATATCGACCTCGATGTCGAGGGCGATCGCGCCATCGTGAGCATCGACGGCGGCAAGGATCTCGACAAGCTGGTGGGTCGCCGTGGCGAGGTGCTCGATGCGCTGCAGGAGCTGACCCGGTTGGCCGTGCAGCAGGCGACCGGCATTCGCAGCCGGCTCATGCTGGATGTGGCCGGTTGGCGCGCCGCGCGTCGTTCGGAGCTGAGCGCGCTGGGCGCCGAGGCGGGCAAGCGGGTGCTGGAATCGGGTGAGCGTGAAGCCCTCTCCCCCATGACCCCGTTCGAGCGCAAGATCGTCCACGATGCCGTGGCCGCGATCGACGGTGTCGTCAGCGAGAGCGAAGGCGTCGAGCCGAACCGCCACGTGGTGGTGCTCCCCGCCTGACACGCGGAACACACAGCGGTAGGGCCCCCGGGTTGCGGAAACCCGGGGGCCCTACGCTTATCTTCAGTCGTCCCCCGTCGCAATTCGCCACTGTGCGAGGGGGTTCGGGGGCAAGATCCCGAGAGTCCCCCACAGTTGGACAAGTTCGTTCGGAAGGATGTTTCACGTGGAACCTGACACCGAGATGACCGTGCCGGGTCCGGTCGACCCCCCGGCCGCGGCCGCGGTCGTTTTCGGCGACCGGCTCGAGCAGGCCAAGATGTACTACACCGCGCTCGCCACCGCCGGAGTGGAGCGCGGGCTGATCGGGCCCAGAGAGGTTCCCCGGCTCTGGGATCGCCACATCCTCAACTGCGCGGTGATCGGTGACCTCATCGCGCCGGGCGCGCGGGTGGTCGATATCGGCAGCGGTGCCGGCTTGCCCGGCATCCCGCTCGCCATCGCCCGGCCCGATCTCCGGATCACCTTGGTGGAGCCGCTGCTGCGCCGCACCGTCTTCCTCGCCGAGTTCGCGGCCGAGGCCGGGCTGGACAATATCGTCATCGTGCGCGGCCGGGCCGAGCAGGCGGGCGTGAAGAAGGAGGCGGGCGGCGCGGACATCGTCACCTCCCGCGCGGTCGCTCCCCTGGCGAAGCTCGCCGGGTGGTCCATGCCGCTGGTGCACGAGCACGGACGGATGCTGGCGCTCAAGGGAATCAGCGCCGCCGAGGAACTCGAGCGCGATCGCGACGAGCTGACAAAAGCGGGCGCGGGTCACGCCGAAGTTCTGGAATGCGGTGTGGGCGTTCTCGAGACGCCCACCTTCGTCATCAGTGCCGAGCGTCTGGCGCGCGCCGAGCGCCGCGCGGAACGCAAAGCCGGGAGTGCGGAGCGTAAAGCGGGGGGTCGTGGGACCCACCCGTCAAAGCGTCACTGACGAAGCGTTGTTTCCCGTGAAACATTCACCAGCTCGCGATCTTTGAGTGGGTCAGAGGTGTGTCGTGGTGCGAAGCTGTGCGTTCAACTTCCGTATTGTGTCCTCTACTGGCAAGCTAATGAACGTCGAGCGATGAACGACTTCCAGCCGATTCCAGCCAGCCCTCAGTGACACCGCAGTGACGCGGCTGCTGCTGCCAGGCGCGCGAAATTCTGCTCGGCCACGTGTCTTTGAGTTCTCGGGGTTAGGAGCCTGTATGTCCAACGGTCCGGCGAATGTTTCACGGGAAACAACGTCTCGGGTTCCCGGCATGCTCGATAGTGGTCCCTTCGATGCCGACGAGTTCAGCCGCACCCCCTTTGGGAACATCTCCGCTGACACTCCCATCGCGGCCGAGGCGCAGCGGGCGAGCCAGGTGCTCTCGGGCACCAACGCGCACATCCCGCGGCCCAAGGAACAGCGCGTCATCACCATCGCCAACCAGAAGGGCGGCGTGGGCAAGACCACCACCGCCGTGAATCTGGCTGCCGCGCTCGCCATCCAGGGCATGCGGGTGCTCGTCATCGATCTCGACCCGCAGGGCAACGCCAGCACCGCGCTCGGCATCGCACACCAGTCGGGCACTCCGTCGAGCTACGAACTCCTCATCGGGGAGTGCTCGGTCAGCGACGCCATCCAGCAGAGCCCGCACAATGAGCGACTGCTGTGCATCCCCGCCACCATCGATCTCGCCGGCGCCGAGATCGAACTCGTCTCCATGGTCGCCCGCGAAGGTCGCCTCAAGGCCGCCATCCAGGAAGCCAACCTCGCCGGGTACGACATCGACTACGTGATGATCGACTGCCCGCCGTCGCTGGGTCTGCTCACCGTCAATGCGATGGTCGCCGCCAAGGAGGTGCTGATCCCGATCCAGTGCGAGTACTACGCACTCGAGGGCGTGGGTCAGCTGCTCCGCAATATCGGTCTGGTGCAGGCGCACCTGAACCCCGGATTGCATGTCTCCACCGTCGTTCTCACCATGTACGACGGCCGCACCAAGCTCGCCGACCAGGTGGCCGAAGAGGTGCGCTCGCACTTCGGTGACGCCGTGCTGCGCGCGGTCATCCCCCGCAGCGTCAAGGTGTCGGAGGCTCCCGGTTACGGCATGACCGTGCTCGATTACGATCCGGGCTCGCGGGGTGCGATGAGCTACCTCGATGCCGGACGTGAGATCGCGTCGCGTAACTCGGCGCGCCAGACGGCACCGGCGCCCGTTTCGGACGCACAATCCGGTGTGTAGACAAATCTCGGTGCGGTGATGGTGAACAACGGAAGGGGCCGGTAAGCCGATGAGTCAGGCGAAGAAGGGCGGACTGGGGCGTGGCCTCGCGGCATTGATCCCGACCGGCCCGGCGACCACACCCGGCGGGCTCGGTAGTGCCGCCGCCAATGTCGTGATCGGTCTCGATCCGGCCGGGCCGCAACCCGCGTCGGCGCACCTGCATCGGGTCCCCGATCCGGTCGAGGCCGGCGACGGGTTGGACGCGGCGGGCGCGGTGTATCGGGAGATCCCGCCGCAGCAGATCGAGCCGAACCCGAAGCAGCCGCGCTCCGTCTTCGAAGAGGAGGCGCTGGCCGAACTGGTGCACTCCATCAAGGAATTCGGTCTGATGCAGCCCATCGTGGTGCGTCAGGTCGAGTCCGGGCCGGTCCCCCGCTATCAGCTCATCATGGGTGAGCGGCGTTGGCGGGCCAGCCAGGAGGCGGGCCTGGACGCCATCCCCGCGATCGTGCGTGAGACCGCGGACGACTCCATGCTGCGGGACGCGTTGCTGGAGAACATCCATCGCGTGCAGCTGAACCCGCTCGAGGAGGCGGCCGCCTATCAGCAGTTGCTGGAGGAGTTCGGCGTCACCCACGAGGAACTGGCTACCCGGATCGGTCGCTCGCGTCCGGTCGTCACGAATATGATTCGGCTGCTGAAGCTTCCGATTCCGGTGCAGCGCCGGGTGGCGGCGGGCGTATTGTCCGCCGGCCATGCGCGCGCTCTGCTGGCCTTGGAGGCGGGCGCCGACGCGCAGGAGGCGTTGGCCGCGCGGATCGTCGCCGAGGGTATGTCGGTCCGGGCCACCGAGGAAGCCGTCACGCTGGCGAACCGGGAACCGGATGCGGCCGCTCCTCCGGCGCCCAAGCGCAAGCCGATTCAGATGCCGGGTCTGCAGGACGTGGCGGAGCGTTTGTCGGAGTCCTTCGACACGCGCGTGACGGTCAGCCTCGGCAAGCGCAAGGGAAAGATCACTGTCGAATTCGGCTCCATCGACGATCTGGAGCGGATTGTCAGCATGATGGAGCAGTCCAGGCCCTAAGGAGGGCCTACCCCGGAGGTCACGGTGGAAACGTCACTGTGACGTACGGGTTTATGGCCCTGGAGAGGCGTAAAGCGTTGATCGCTTATTCTTGCTGGCGAGCACTGTGTGATGCGGCGTGAGTGTGGATGAATCGGACAGCTGGAGGCTGAGCAGAGCGGTGTCAACCAGCGTGACCGCACTTACCCTCGGCGGACTCGACAAACTTCCGGTGCATGCGCGGCGATGCGTGTTCTGGGAGATCGATCCGGCGGTGGCGGCGGATTCCCATAGCTTCAGTGACCCGGTCTTCGAGAAGGAGGCCTGGCTGTCGACCGTCATGTTGCAGTGGGGGTTGTGCGGTCAGGTCGCCGTGGTCGAGGACAAGCCGGCCGGCTGCGCGATCTACGCGCCGCCGAGTGCGGTGCCGCGGGCCGGTCTCTTCCCCACGTCCCCCGTGAGCCCGGATGCGGTGCTGCTGACCACGCTGAGCGCCGAAATGCCCTTCCAAGGGGAGCAGGTGGGTAATCAGCTCATCCAGGCTGTGGTGAGCGATCTGGTGCGTCGTGGTGTGCGGGCCATCGAGGCGTTCGGCATTCGGAAGGATCCGCCGACGAGTTCGATGCCGGCCGTCGGGTCCATGTCGCTGCGTGAGCGGATCGGTACGCCGCTGCGCTCCCCCGCGGCGGCCCCGTCCGGATGCTCCCCCGAGAACTGCATGATCGAGGCCGACTTCCTGGAGGATGTCGGTTTCAAGGTGGTCGCGTCCCATCACCGATTCCCGCGTCTGCGCCTGGAATTGGATCACGAGCACCTGTGGAAGGAAGACGTCGAGCGCGCGCTCGATCAGCTCCTCGCGGCGGCGGCGCTCACCATGCCGACTCGCATCTCCACCCGCTGAACCACTCCCCCACGGGATCTCAGCCGAAGAAAAACCCCGCCTCCCGGAAGTTCGGGAGGCGGGGTTGTTTCATGTGAAACATTAGAGCCGGTCTGCGGCCGCCAACTCTTCGGCGAGCAGTTCGGCGAATGTGTAAGTCCCCGTGGGCTGGTCGTCCTGGCCCAGCAGGTACAGCCGCTTCACCGAGATCAGGATGGCCTCGGCGATCACGTCGCGCATGCGCGGGTTGGTCAGCACCGAGGAGTCGTAATCGCTGGTGAGATAGCCGATATCGACCTGGACGGTCGGCATCTTGGTGAGGCGGAGCAGATCCCAGGTGCGGGCGTGGGTCCGGCAGTCCTGCAACGAGGTCCGGGCCACGATCTCCCGCTGAATGAACCCGGCCAGCACCTGCCCGATCATGGAGGTCGAGCCGTGCGAATTGCCGAAGTGGAAGCTGGCCACACCGCTGGCGGAATCGTTGTCACTGCTGGCGCAGCGCAGCGAGATCATCAGATCGGCGTCGAAGGTATTGGAGGTCTCGGCCCGCTCGGCGTCGGAGGGGTTGGCCCCCCACGGCCGCGACAGGAAGGTCTCCATACCGGTGGCGGCCATCCGCCCCTCGAGCCGGCTGGCCAGATCCCAGAGGATCTCCGATTCGTAGACGTCACCGAACTCGGTCGGCACCGGCGAACCCTTGTCCGGCCCACCGAGACCCGGATCGATGACGATGCGCTTACCGGTGAGCTGCGGCCCCGCCCGGTGCACCACCTCTTCCTCGGCGATGCGGTGCGGGTTGCCGCCGGTGACGCGTGCGCCCAGCAGATCCAGTGAGCGCAGGGTGTCCGGACCGCAGATGCCGTCCGAGGAGAGCCCGATCTCGCGCTGGAACGCGGTGAGCGCGTCGTGGGTGTGCGGTCCGAAGAACCCGTCCACCCGGTGCACGTAGAAGCCCAGGTCCTGCAGACGCCGCTGCAGGGTGGCCACGTCATCGCCGTAGAGCGGGGCGGAGAGCTGGTAGATGAGAGTGCGCGCACCGAGGCGGTAGGACGCCTCTTTCAGTGCGCGGTAGGTGGCCGGGCCGACCACGCCATCGACCAGGAGTCCGCGGTGCTGCTGAAACGCGCGCACCGCCGAGTCCAGATCATGGTCGAAGCTGGCGTCGGCGTCCTTCCAGTACTCCCCGTCCAGATTCGCCGGATCGCTGTTGGGATGAGTGTGCAGGAACCCGAGGCTTGCCAGGGTGCTCCGAACCTCTGCTACGGCTGGTCCTGTATCGCCGTGACGAAGTCGGTGCATGCGTGAGAGCCCTTTCCTTCCGCCAACCCGGGTACCCATTCGCGCGGTGGTTCACACCACCGCGCGACCGGAGCGTTGAACGATTGTTTCAGACCCGGACCGAATTTCGGCAACTGTCGAGTGCAGGCATCCTACGGCGAGTCGCTAAAGAACTTCTTCTAGTTCACGCAAGAGGGCGGCTTTGCCCTTTGCTCCGACGATCCGCTTGATTTCCTTGCCCCCTTGGAACAGGACCATGGTAGGCAACGACAGGATCCCGTACTGCTTCGAGGTCTCCGGATTGTTGTCGGCGTCGAGCTTGGCGATGGTGATCTTGTCCGTGTTGGCGGCGGCGATCTCCTCGAGCACCGGCGCGACCATCTTGCACGGGCCGCACCAGGCCGCCCAGAAGTCGACGAGCACGGGCTTCTCACTGAGCAGGACCTCGTCGACGAAGGTCTTGTCGGTCACCGTCTTGGTGGCACCGGTCTTGGCGTCGGACATTGCCTAGCTCCTTAGTTGTTCACTTCCACCGGCTGACCGGCGTGATCGAGGGTGTTGCTGGTGATGTCACCCTGGTCGGCCAGCCAACGTTCGGCGTCGATGGCCGAGCGGCAACCGGTGCCGGCGGCGGTGATGGCCTGCCGGTAGGTGTGGTCGACGAGGTCGCCGGCGGCGAAGACGCCCGGAACCGAGGTATAGGTGCTCTGGCCCTGGACCAGCACGTAGCCCTCGTCGTCCAGATCGACCTGGCCGCGCACCAGTTCGCTGCGCGGGTCGTGGCCGATGGCGACGAACAGGCCGGTGGCGGCCAGCTCGGAGGTCTCGCCGGTGCGGGTGTCGCGCAGGGTCAGGCTGGTGACAGCCGAATCACCGTGCACCGCAGCGACTTCCGTGTTCAGGATGAAACGGATCTTGTCGTTGTTCTTGGCCCGCTCCAGCATGATGCGGGAGGCCCGGAACTCCTCACGGCGGTGAATGACGGTGACCGAGCTGGCGAACTTGGTGAGGAAGGTCGCCTCCTCCATGGCCGAGTCGCCGCCGCCGACCACCACGATGTCCTGGCCCTTGAAGAAGAAGCCGTCACAGGTGGCGCAGGCGCTGACGCCGCGGCCGAGCAGCTTTTGCTCGCCGGGGACGTTCAGGTAGCGGGCCGCGGAACCCATGGCGAGGATCACGGCGTGGGCCTCGTGGACCTCGCCGCCGACGGTCACCTTCTTGATGGGACCGGACAGGTCGAGGGCGTCCACGTCCTCGGTGCGGATGTCGGTGCCGAAGCGCTTGGCCTGCTCCCGCATCTCCTCCATCAGGTCGGGGCCCATGATGCCCTCACGGAAGCCGGGGAAGTTCTCGACCTCGGTGGTGGTCATGAGCGCGCCGCCGAACTGGGTGCCCTCGAACAGCAGCGGTTCCAGTTCCGCGCGGGCGGCGTACACCGCGGCGGTGTACCCGGCCGGACCGGAACCGACGATGATCAGGTCGCGAACAGGCGTGCTCAAGATGGCCCTCCGAAGCTGTTGTGCAGAATCTCGATCGCTCGAGCGTGAGCGAACCGGTCAACAACAGCCTAAACGCTGTCATTCCCGGGACTTCTTGACCTCGACCGTCAGCCGATATCGGCGCGTCCCAGTACCTGCGGGTGGCCCGGTGTGCAGCCGGTGCCGAGTACGGCGGCGGTGATCTGCGGCGGTTTGGGCCCGGTCAGCAGGACCAGGACGCCGGGGACGCCGGAGAAGGTGACGCTGCGGGAGCCGAGGACCTGGCGGTCCAGACCGGCCGCGCGTAGGCAGTCGGTGAGGGCGGTGCCCGCGGCCAGCGGGCCGGTGATGTCGTGGCGGCCCATGGCGGCGAGGACCGCTCCGGGTGGGAGGGCGGGGTCGAGGTCGGCTTCGGCGGGGTGGGCGGCCGGGGTGGAGGGCCGGGCGCTCAGCGCGTCCACGGCGACGACGGCGCCCGCGGCCAGGGCTGCGGTGGCCGCGGCGGCGGTGAGCCAGCGCAGGCGGCGGGAGGGGCGTTCGGTGATCTGGGTGGGTGCGGCCGGGTCGTCGTCTTCCGGCTCGGGCAGGTCGAGGGGGTCCTCGAGGTCGCTGGGGTCGAGGCGGCCGGTGTCGAAGATGGAGCCGTCGAGGATCGGCATCGGTGTGGTGGCGGCGGGCGCGGGGTGGGTGGAGCGGACGATCGGCGGCGGGGTGACGGACAGCCGGGTGATGGTGGGCTGCTGCTCCCCCGCGGCGAGGTTCTCGATCATGCGCTCCAGGCGGTCGGCCACGTCGGCGGGCACGGGGTGGGCGATGTGTTCGTCGCGGCCGAGGGCGCGCAGCCGGTTGTCGACGTCGTCGAGGGCACGCAGGTATCGCATGGCCTCGGGGTCGCGCCGGACCGCGGGCCAGAGCCGCTCGGATTCGTCCGGCGGCAGGCTGCCGCCGTGCAGTGCGGCGAGCAGTTCGGTGGAGAAGGGCGGGGTGGGCGCCGTGGTGCCCGCCAATGCTCCTCCGATGTCCTCCATTGCCCCTCCAGGGCCTCGAGTGGGAATCACAAACCTGTCTTCGTATCGGACGTATCGGAACCGTACAAGGTTCCCCCAATAGTGCGGTGTTCGAGCGGAATTCAGGTTCTCATGCCCGGCTGTGTCGGTTCGCAAAAGTCCTATTCGCGAAGTTTCGTCTCGAGTCGCCGCCGTCCGCGCGCGCAGCGGCTCTTCACGGTGCCCTCCGGGATGCCCAGCAGGACAGCGGCATCCGCGATGGAGTAGCCCTCCAGTTCCACCGCGACCAGGGCGGTGCGCTGGTCGGCGGGCAGGGTGAACAGCGCCGCGTCGACCAGCAGGCTGGCTTCCAGGGCCGCGAAATCGTCTCGCGGGCAGGGTGGTTCGTCGGCGGTGTCCTCGGAGAGCGGTTCGGTGCGGCGCAGCTTGTTGCGGCGGATGCGGTCCAGGCAGGCGTTGACCACGATGCGGTGCAGCCAGCTGCGGACTTCGGCGTCGCCGCGGAAGGCGGCCGCGCTGCGGTGCGCGGACAGCAGGGCGTCCTGCAGTGAGTCGGCGGCGTCCTCGGGACTGTAGGAGGCGCGTAGCGCGGTCTGATAGAGGTGGTCGCGGTGGCGGCGCAGGAGTTCGGCGAAGGCGTGTGGTGCGCCGCCGGCGTGGGCGGCCAGCAGTTCACGGTCGCTGGATTGGCGCGCGCGGGTGTCGACGGTGCGCGGGCGTGGCCGGATGGCGGCATGCGGCTGCGCGTTCGTCGGTGACTCTGTATTCGATGCTGACACTGCGTTCGGTGACGACAATGCATCCCCTCAGAGCGGCGAGCTCCCCAAGCCGAGAGTATGCAAGATCATATCGAGGATAACGATTCAGCAGCTGTGAATTGCGCGAATAAGCGCAGGTAGCGGATGTTTGGTCTGGATCGTGCGGCCCATTCGTGATCGGCGCTCAGAACCTCCGCGGCGTCGGTCAGACGCTGGCTTCGAACCGGATTTCGGCGATGGCCGACTGGAACTGTCCCCCGTTGTTGGCGAGCTGCGTGATCCACAGCAGCACGTAGCGGGCGGGCTGGTCGGCACGCACCGGGATCTCGGTGGTGCCTTCGCCGAGCACCGCCGACCCGACCAGCTGGGTCTGGTCGAGGGTCGGCGAGGCGGTCGGCGAGGTGCGGATCTCGACCTGCGTTCCGGGCGTGGGCGATTCGATGCTCACCTTGGTCAGCTTGCTGGGGCTGCCCAGGGTGGTCAGGATGCCCACGCCCTTCTTGAGGGCCGGGAACTGCTGGAAGTAGGCGTCGCTGCGCCAGGTGGTGGCCGGGTTGTTGTCCAGCACCGCCCCGACGCTGCCGACGTTGTCCGGGGTGCCCTCCGGGGAGAACACCGTGGCGCCGGTGACCGGCACCGGCACGCCGCCGGTGGGCGGCAGGCTCGCGGGCGTCTGTCCGGCGCCCGGGCTGGGCGGCGGCGTCGCCGAGGTGGTGAGCCCGATATTGCGCTGTTCGTTGAGCGGCGCGTTGGAGGAGCCGGGCGCGAAGACGCTGAGCAGCCACCAGATGATGACGCCGACCACCAGCGCGGCCAGCACGCCGAGTCCGACCAGGATCCACATCATCCGCTGCGAGCGTTCCTTCTCGGCGGCGAGCAGTTCCGGGTCGGCGAGGGTCTCGTCGGGTGCGCTGGGCGGCTTCTGCCCGAGCCGGAGCACGGGGATGAAGTCGGTCTTCTGGTCCACCACCGACGCCTGTTCCAGCACGTGCTGGACGGTGGCGGCGGTGCGCACGCCCTTGTTGGACTCCAGCGAGCGGACCGCGACCGCGGAGATCTCGAAGGGCACCTCGGGCCGAATGTTCCTGGGCTCCACCGGGGTTCCGTCCGGCCCGAAGTCGGCCAGCGGCAGTCCGCCGACGGTGGCGGCGGTGCCGGAGATGCCGGGGACGCGGATCGGCCAGTGGGCGGTGATGAGCGCGTAGAGCATGGCGCCCAGGCCGCGCACGTCCGATTGCGCGTCGGAGTCGGAGAGGGTGCCGGGGAAGGCCAGGACCGCGTCGCCGGAGGCGCTGATGCGGACCCGGTCGGGGTGGTCGATGGACAGCGAGCCGCCGCCGCGGTGCGCCATTTCGGCCGCGGCCGCCAGCGCCCGGATGGCGCGGGCCGCGCCGATCGGCGACGGCACGGTGTCGGCCATCTCCTTGAGGGAGCGTCCGGGCGTCCATTCGGCCACCACGATGCCGCCGGAGGAGCCGCGCACTACGTCGAGCACGCGGGCCAGGCCGGGCGAGTTGATCCGGCCCAGGCGCAGCGTGCGGGACAGGATGGCCTGTGGTCCGTCGTGTCCGGAGTTCTCGGTGGCTTCCTGGTCGGCGTCGACGAAGGTGAGTGCCACCTCGCGGTCGAGTTTGACGTCGAGGGCCTGCCAGAACCGGAGTCCGCGGGCGCCGCCGTGTCCGGCGAGCAGCCGGTAGCGGCCGCCTGCCACGGAGGCGCCCGGGGTCAGCTTGGGGCCGCGCTGGATCCGCTTGGTCGGCGATTCCACCCGCATGGGCGGCATCTGCGGTGAGATGGCCTCGTAGACACCGGTTTCGGGACCGGCCTGGTCCGTCTCCTCCGGTAGCTTCTCCGGTCCGCCGGACCCGCTCTTTCGGGCCGTGGATTCGGCTCGGGCTCCAGGCTTTCCGCCGGCGTCGCCGGCCGGAGGGGTGTCCGTGGAGAGCCCGCCGCCCGCGGTCGTCGCGGATTCGGCGGACGGGACACTGCCCGCCGCGTCGTCGCTCACCCTGGTTCCTCCTTCGCCCTCATATGTTGAAGACCGATATGTCGGCGGAACCGCGGTCGCGGCTTCCGAAGTGGTGCGGAAGCCGCCGTCGGGGTTCCGGGCGACGTCCGGCGTGCCGCGGGAGCTGTCCGCGGGCAGGCCGGTCCGAGCAGTTGCGCTTGCCTGCCGAACAGGGTACGGGAACTCACTCTTCTCGGTGAGTTCAACCGCATCGGGTCGGATGACCGGGAGCACCATGGTCTGCGCGTCGAGGTACGGATCGAAGCGGTAGTAGTACGGCGCGGCGCGCAGGTCCGGTTTGGGCAGCAGGGTGGTCTCGTGGATGTCCTCGAGCAGGGTGCCGTCGAGTTCCAGATCCGGTGCGGGTGCGGTGATGCCGAGGCGCCGCGACACGGCGACGGTGATGGCCACGATCTCGGGGATGCCGAGCAGGCGCATCAGCCCGAAGGCGACGCCGAACATGACGATGGCGGTGATGCCGACCCGGATGAAGGAGCCGAACCCGCCGAAGGAGTCCGAAAGCCGGTGCAGGCCGAGGACTTTGTCCACGATGAGCAGTACCGCGCCGCCGGCGAGCGAGGACAGCACGACGCGGGTGATGGTCTGTCCGACGTTGGCCATGCGCAGGTCGCCGAGGCTGCGGTGGAGCAGCCAGCCGCCGATCAGGGCGCCGGTGACGAAGCCGAGGCCGCGGGCCACGCCGAGCGCGATGACCACGTGGTGGGCGGAGAAGAAGACCGGCGCGAGCGCGGACAGCGTGATCTGCACGCTGGTGATACCGAGGATGATCCAGGTGGGTGTCCACGCCTGTTCGCGGGCGTAGAACACGCGCAGGTGAATCAGCACCAGCGCGTACGGGATCAGGTTGAACGCGGACCAGGACACGGCTTCGCCGAGTCGGGCCGCGTCGTGCCCGAATCGCCCGTAGCCGAAGATCGCCTCACCGATCTGGGTGCCGGCGAAGGTGAGGAAGGTGACGATCGGGATCAGCGCGATCATGGTGAGCCGGGTGGCCGCGCCCAGATCGTCCACCACGGCGGGCGTGTCGTCGGCCGCGGCGTTGCGGCTCAGGCGCGGCATGATGGCGGTCAGCAGGGTGACGCCGAGGACGCCCCACGGCAGCTGCAGCAGCAGCCACGCGTTCTGGTAGATGGTCGGGCCGGCGACGTCGGCGTGGGAGGCGACGCGCAGCGTGAAGCTGAAGCCGATCTGGCTGATCAGCACGTAGAGGATGATGGCCGCGGCCATGCCGCCGAACTGCTTGAGCCGCGCGTCGATTCCCCACAGCGGCCGCAGGTCGATGCCTTCGCGCCGGATGGCGGGCAGCAGCGTCGCCACCTGGACGGCGACGCCGACGGTGGTGCCGATGCCGAGCAGCAGCAGTTTCGGTTCGCCCATCCGGACCGGGTTGAGCGTCAGTTCGCCGGGCAGCAGGGCGTAGAGCCCGAGCACCACCAGGGCGACGCAGTTGTTGAGGACGGGTGCCCAGGCGCCGGGTTTGAACACCTGGTGGGTGTTCAGGATCGCCATGAGCAGCGCCGACATTCCGTACAGCAGGATCGCGGGGACCAGCATGAAGGTCAGCGCGGTGGTGAGCGCGGAGTTGACCTTGCTGTCGGAGGAGAGGAAGACGTGCTCGGTGAGCACGGGTGTCAGGATCAGCGCGATGGCGGTGCCGGTGCCGAGCACGGTGAGCGCGGTGGTGAACAGTCGCCGCACGAAGGCGGCGCCGCCGTCGGCGTCCTCGCGCTCGGCGCGAACCAGCGTGGGTACGACGATGGCGGTGAGCACCGCGCCGAGCAGCAGTTCCGAGATCATGTTCGGAATCGAGCTGGCGATGGTGAAGGCGCTGGCGATGGCCGGGCCGAGCACGGTCAGCAGCAGCGCCTGTTTGGCGAATCCGGTGATGCGGCTGACCAGGGTGGCGACGGCGAGGGAGCTGGTGTCGCGGACCAGCTTGGCGTTGGAGTTGTCCAGCTTCTCGTCGGTCCGCGGTGCGGTGACGACGGGCTGCTGCCCCGAGTTGGCTTGGCGTTGTGGCCCGGTCGCCGGCCCCGGTCTGGGGTTGGACATCGGCGGTGTCGGGTAGCGCTGCGGCATCGAGGAGGGTCCGGCGCCTGGGGGCCGGTTGCCCTCGCCGCCGGGGTGTCCCCAGTGGTAGCGCTCTTCGGGTGGGACGCGTCCGGGGTCGGGCCGGCCCTGTTGGGGGCGTCGCATGATGGGCCCGGATTCGCCGGGGGCGGGCGCCTGTCGTTGAGGACCGGTCGGTTGACCCGGATAGGGGCGCCCGGGGATCCCTTGCGGATTACCGGGAACCGCCCACTGCGCGCCGGAGGCGGGACCCTGCGGTCCGCGCGGAGCCGGCCGGGGTGCGCCGCGTTCCCACGGCGCGGAGGGCGTGCGCCGCGCCGGCGGCGGCCCGTCGGGTCCTTCGGGCCGTCCGGTCGGTCCTTCCGGTCGGCCGGATCCGCCGTGCGGCTGACCCGATGGGCCCTCTGGTCGGCCGGATGAGCGTGGCCCGCCGTACTCGCTCATCGTGCCTCCTGTCGTTTCTTGTCCCGCTTGCGCGTCCGCCGATCCTGCTTGCTCTCGCGCACAGCCCCCGCGTCGAACTCTTCGTCGGCCGGATCGGACTGCCCGCGGAAGCGGTGCCAGAGCCGGCGACCGACCAGCAGGAGCAGGAGTGCGCAGGCACTCGCCGTCATTATCGCCAACACCTGACCGTAGGCGTTGGAGCGCACCGAGACCGAGACCGCATTGCCGAGCGGCACCCCGTCCGGCGTGCTGAGCCCGATGGGAATGGTCAGGTTGCGGCTGTCGGAGACCTCGGTGGGGATCTGGAACGACCGATTTCCCTTGGCGGGCAACTGCTGTTCGCCGATGTCGGTGATGCTCGTCTCGGCCGGTGCGTCGATCTTGAATCGCACCCGGATGGCCACCGGCAGATCGTTGCGCGCGACCAGCAGCAGCGGGCTCTGTTCGGAGGCGAGGGTGTAGACGCCGCCGGGCGGCAGCACGGTCACCGATCCGTACAGGTTGTCCATGGTTTTGGTGGTCTGGTCCAAGCGCCGCTGGGCGTTGGTGTCGGCGGCCCCGCCGCCGGCGCGCCGGTCGGTCAGCGACAGCACCCGGATCAGGTCGTCGCGCAGCGGGGTGAGGAAGGCGCGCGGGCTGAGTTCCTGCTGCGGCACGTCCACCAGCGCGCTCATCAGTTGGGTGATGCGCTGTCCCTGCTGGTGCACGGGTTCGGCGAAGTGCGCGGGGACGGCGTCGTCGGCGGCCCGGTCGAGATAGTCGAGCGTGTAGGGCTGTGGATCCGGCTGTTGCGCAAGCAGTTCGGTGAGCGACCGCGGGGTGGCCAGGTTGTTGCGCAGTTGCAGGTCCAGTTGCCCGAGCACGGCGGAGGCCTCGTCGCGGTTGGCGCCCCACTGCTGCGGCGGTACCAGCAGCGCGGTGCGCGGCCGGCCGGGCTGCGGGTTGAGCGCGGTCCAGGCGACGGCGCCGAGCGCGTCCTGCAATCGGGCGGCGCGGGAGTCGACGGTGACGTCGTAGCGGGCCTTGTCCGGGGTGAAGGCCGGGGTCGGCGGGTTGGATCCGATGGCGGCCAGGGCGGTGGCGGCCCAGCTGTCGAAGGTGGCGGCGTGCGGGGCGGCGGGCGCGGGCTGCGTGGTGGTGCCGGTGGCGGGCGGCACGACCACGTCGGCCAGGGTGACCATGTCGGGTGTGCCGGGTTCCGGTGTGCTGCCGGGCGTCGCGGGTGTGGCGGGCGGAGTGCTCGGCGGGGTCTTGGCCGCGAGCAGGTTGGAGCGTCCGTCGAGGGGTGCGACGGCGTTGTCGGCGAGCACGGTGGTGGTGAACCCGTGGTGTGCGAACAGGGTGGCGCCCTCGGTGTCGATGGTGCCCGCGTCCGGAATGGCCACGCCGCGCACGGATTTCACCGTGAGCAGGGAGTCGATCAGGTCGGCGGGCGCGTTGAGGGCCCGGTCGGCGAGGGTGACGTCCCCGGCGGCGGCCAGCGCGTTCGGGTCGACCTGCGCGAACGGCAGCGCGGTGACGCACATTCCGGGTGCGAGCGCGCGCAGTCGTTCCAGCCAGGCCTTGGCGGCGCGGCCGCCGCTGCCGGGCCGGGTGGGTCCTTCGGGGTCCGACGGGCTGGCCAGTACCCGGTAGTCCCTGGTCATGTCGGACACGGTGATGAGCAGGTCGGGGTCGATGGCCAGGCAGACCGCGTTGATCAGGCTGCGGTCGCGGGTGCTGTCGGGTTTGACCACGCTCTCCAGTGCGGACAGCAGTTGGTCGAGCCGTCCGCCCTGGGCGAGGGAGGCGGCGAGGTCGTCGTCGGTGAGCAGGGCCTGCGCGTCGGGTGCGCCGGGCTGTCCGGCGACCAGGCGGGGCCGGTCGGCCAGCGGCCACAGCAGGGTGGTGGCGACCGGGGGTCCGTCGACGGCGGGCGGGGTGGGCTGTCCGGGCCCGTGTTTGGGGTCGGCGCTGCCGGGCACGCCGAGTACGGGCAGCAGGAAGCGGGCGTCGTCGAGGCGGGCTTGGCCGCCGTAGGCCGGTTGCCCGTTCACGTTGAGCAGTAGCGGGTAGACGCCGGGCGCGGTGATGTCGAGCGAGGAGACTCCGCCCGGCAGTTCGGTTCCCGAGTGCAGGGCGACGCTGACGCTGAACTGCTTGCGCTGTCCGGCGGTCAACTGGTCTGCGACGTCCTGGAATTCACCGGTGATGTCGTAGCTGGCCTGGTCCTGCCGCAGCGTGGTGCGCAGCGCGCTGGGGCTGGTGACGGGCCCGCCGCGCTGGATGCGGACGCTTACGTCGTCGACCGGCCGGTCGCCGATATTGGTGACGGTGCCCGACACCACGAAGTAGGGGTCGCTGTTGCTGGTGATGGCGGTGGGGGTCACCGAATCCAGCGACAGTTTCAGGAATTTCGGTCCGCTCGTTTGTCCGCTACCGCTGCCGGTGGGTTCGGCGCCGGCAATGGGCGTGCCGGTTCCCGGGCTGATTCCCAGTGACGTGAGCACCGCCAGCATTACCGCGACGAGTGAAAGCAGCGTGCGCCGCGATCCCGCACGCGTCATTGTCTGCCGTTCTCCATCCGGTCGATCAGCCGGTTGGCGACCTCGGCCAGCCTGCGCTCGTCAGCGTAGGCGAGGCGGGAGTCTAGTTCGCTCAAGGGAACCCAGGCCACCTTGGTGACTTCGACGTCGGCGTCGGAGAGTTCGCCGCCGAGTGAACGCATCAGGTAATGGTGCACGGTCTTGTGTACCCGTCGGCCTTCGGTGACGAACCAGTAGTCGATGCTGCCGAGTTCGGCGACCACGGTGCCGTGGATGCCGGTCTCCTCCTGCACTTCGCGGATGGCGGTCTGCTCGGAGGTCTCGCCCTCTTCGATGTGGCCCTTGGGGAGTGACCAGAGCAGGCGTCCACGCCGGTCGGTGCGTCCGATGAGGGCGGCGCAGCGCTTCTCGCTGGGGCCGTCGAGGCCGTCCACCACGAGTCCGCCCGCGGAGGTTTCGCGGACGGTGCGCATGCGCGGTTTCGCCGCACCGGTGGCTTTCGCCGCATTACCGGCCGAACTACGCCGCCGGGGCTGGCGGCGTCGACTGTTCGCGCGATCGGCCGGGGACACTGCGTCAGTCTATAGGGGAGGGCGGCTTTGCCCGCCCCAGCGCGGTGGCTCCTCTATATAGGGGGCTCTCATAGCAGGTAGACACCGGTCGCGGCGCGGCACGCCGGGTGGGGGCGCCGGGTGGGCGGGACACTATTCGGGGATTGGGTCGTCGTGCGACTAAGCTGCGTCTTCGTGGTTTCGCCGAAGTCCGAGGAAGCAGCTGTCGAGGATCGTCGTACTCGTTTGCTGGCGGCGGCGGCGATAACCCTGGGCCGGCTCTCGGATGTGCTGACGCCGCTGGGCGAGTTGTTCGCCGCGCACGGCCATCACCTGTATCTGGTCGGCGGCAGTGTCCGCGACGCGGTGCTGGGCCGGTTGGGTACGGATCTGGATTTCACCACCGATGCCCGCCCCGAGGTGGTGCAGGATTTGATGCGCGGCTGGGCCGATCATCTGTGGGACACCGGCGGTCTGGCCTTCGGCACTGTCAGCGCGGCCAAGGACGGGCAGCAGCTGGAGATCACCACTTTCCGCAGCGACGCCTACGACCGGGTCTCCCGCAATCCGGAGGTCACCTTCGGCGACACCCTCGAGGGTGATCTGGTGCGCCGCGATTTCACCGTGAACGCCATGGCGGTGCGGATCGGCGCGCTGGGTGAGCTGGAGTTCGTGGATCCGCTGGGCGGTGTCGAGGCGCTGCTGGCCGGGGTCCTGGATACGCCTGCGCTGCCGCAGGATTCGTTCGCCGATGATCCGCTGCGCATGCTGCGTGGCGCGCGTTTCGTCTCGCAGCTGGGTTTCGAGCTGGCGCCGCGGGTGCGGGCGGCGATCGTGGAGATGGCTCCGGAGATCGATCGCATCACCGCGGAGCGGGTGCGCGCCGAGCTGGACAAGCTGATCGGTGGCGAGTACCCGACCGACGGCATCGACATCATGGTGGAGACCGGGCTGGCCGAGCAGGTGCTGCCCGAGGTGCCGGCCATGCAGCTGGAGATCGACGAGCACCACCAGCACAAGGACGTCTACCAGCATTCGCTGACCGTGCTGCGGCAGGCGATCGACCAGGAGGACGGCGATCCGGACCTGGTGCTGCGCTGGGCCGCCCTGCTGCACGACATCGGCAAGCCGCCGACCAAGCGCAATGAGCCCGGTGGCGGCGTCAGCTTCCATCACCACGAGGTGGTGGGCGCGAAGATGGTGCGAAAGCGCATGCGCGCCTTGAAGTATCCGAAGCAGTTCACCGAGGATGTGGCGCGGCTGGTGTATCTGCACCTGCGTTTCCACGGCTACGGCAAGGGGCAGTGGACCGATTCGGCGGTGCGCCGCTACGTGACCGACGGCGGCGAGCTGCTCCCCCGCCTGCACAAGCTGGTCCGCGCCGACTGCACCACCCGCAACAAGCGCCGGGCGGCCGCGCTGCGTTCGACCTACGACGGGTTGGAAACCCGTATCGAGGCCTTGGCCGAGCAGGAGGATCTGGCGCGGGTGCGCCCGGATCTGGACGGCAACGCGATCATGGAGCTGCTGGATCTGAAGCCTGGTCCGGATGTCGGTAAGGCGTGGCGGTTCCTGAAGGAATTGCGCCTGGATCGCGGCCCGATGTCGCGGGACGAGGCCGAGGCGGCGCTGCTCGAATGGTGGCCGACCCAGAAGTAAAGGTGTTCGGTCAGAAGATGATCAGTGTCGTTCCCGCGACGATGGCCGATCTGATCTGGGCGAGATCGAACGAACCCGTGATTCCCGGCAGGTCGACGCTGAAGAACACGTGCCCGTCGACGTGTTCGGCGCGGCTGATTCGCGCCTGACTGGGCAGGCCGGTCAGCGGAATCGGGTTGAGCGTGGTGAATCGCTTGGGGGCCCGTACTTTTCGCCAGTGCGCGCGGTGCACGGTGATGGACAGGACGTTGTCGACGACGTCCGCGGTGGCCAGCGCCCGGATCTTGCGGCGCCGGTGCTTGGCGAGGATCAGTCCGTCGGCGGCGGGTTCGAGTTCCCAGTCGGGCTGCCAGCCGTTGATCCATTCCAGCAGTGCGGCAAGGGTTATCACGCCGCTGAGGTCGAGTTGTGAGGTGCGGACCTTGGTGGGGACGCCGGGGACGAGTCGCAGTCCGTGGGCGATGACGGTCAGTTCCTCGATCGGATGCCGGTTCCAGAGCAGTCCGGTGAGCACGGTCTTGGCCTGGAAGTGCGCGCCGCGCCGCCGCACCTTGAGCGTGTGCAGGGTGGCTCGGAGGTCGCTGCCGAGCAGGGTGGCGCTGACCTCTTGTCCGCCGAACTGGCTCAGGATGCCTTCGGACAGCAGGGTCATGAGGACGTCGGGCATCAGCGCGGTGACGGTTCCGGACCCGAAGTCGGCGGCCGGTTCGAGCCAGGCGCTGGTGAAGCTCGTCCACTGCTCCACCCAGACCTGGTCGAACAAGCGTCTTCCGAGGTCCATGCCCAGGTCGACCGCGCGCAGGGGTGACCAGGCCTTCGGATCGAAATACGTGGCCATAGTTCGTTCGAGCGTACTGGCCGCGGGTGGCCGCGCCACCGTCGCGGAAGTGAACAGGAACACTCCGGGAGCTCTTGTCATCCGTACTTGCGGATGTTTCGCGTTGATATCTCCGCTTGCGCGGTTATATCCTGCCTGTCATGCCCGAAATACGGATTCGTGACGCCGCGCAGCTGCTCGGCGTCAGCGACGACACGGTCCGCCGCTGGATCGACGGCGGCGTGTTGTCCGGCCGGAAGGACGAGTCCGGTCGTCTGGTGGTGGATGGCGGGGAGCTCGCGGCCTTGGCCGTGGAGCAGGCCCGCACGCCGCAGACGCGGATGGGTAGCGCCAGTTCGGCGCGCAATCGATTTCCGGGACTGGTCACCAGAGTGGTGGCCGATACCGTGATGGCACAGGTGGAGATGCAATGCGGACCGTTCACAGTGGTGTCGTTGATGAGCAGCGAGTCGGTGCGCGAGCTGGGGCTGGTGCCCGGGAGCGTGGCGTGGGCGAGCGTGAAGGCCACCACGGTGGTGGTCGAGACGGCGGCCGAAACCGCCGGCGGAGCCTAGCTTTCCGCTCGGGCGCGGCCCTGTCGGCCACCGCGGTCCTCGGCGCGGGCCTGCTCGCGGGGTGCGGTTCCTCGTCGACCAGCAGTGATACCAAGACCATCACGGTGTTCGCGGCGGCTTCGCTGAAGCAGGTGTTCACCCAGTTGGGCACACAGTACGAGAGTGCGCACCCGAACACGAAGGTGACGTTCTCGTTCGCGGGTTCCTCGGATCTGGTGGCGCAGTTGAATCAGGGTGCGCCCGCCGACGTTTTCGCGTCCGCCGATCTGAACAACATGGACAAGGCGGTGAAGGGCGGCCGGATCACCGACAAGCCGCAGAATTTCGCCACCAATGTCCTGACCATCGTGACGCCGCCGGGCAATCCGGCGCACGTCAATTCGCTGGCCGATCTGTCGCACGCCGGTCTGCGGCTGGTGGTGTGCGCCCCGCAGGTGCCGTGTGGTTCGGCCACCAAGAAGGTGACCTCCGACGCCGGGGTGGCGATTTCGCCGGTGAGCGAGGAGAACTCGGTGACCGACGTGCTGGCGAAGGTGACCACGGGCCAGGCCGACGCCGGCCTGGTCTATGTCACCGACGCGGCCGGCGCGGGTAACAAGGTCACCACCGTGAACTTCCCGGAATCGGTCAAGGCCGTGAACACCTACCCGATCGCCACGGTGGCGGATTCCAAGAACGCCGACGCCGCGAAGGACTTCGTCACCCTGGTCACCGGCCCGGACGGCCGGAAGGCGCTGCAGCAGGCAGGTTTCGGGCAGCCGTGATCAGACCCCCGGTCTGGCTCTACCTGCCGGCGGCCATCGGCTTCGTGCTGGTGGCCGGCCCGCTGGTAGCCCTGACCGGGGCGGTGGACTGGTCGCATTTCTTCGGCCTGATCACCTCGGAGTCCTCGCGGGTGGCGCTGGAGCTGAGCCTGCGCACCTCGCTGGCCGCCGCCGTGTTGTGTGTCCTGCTGGGCGTGCCCATGGCGGCGGTGCTGGCCCGGGTGCGCTGGCGGCTGCTGCCGGTGTTGCGCGCACTGGTGTTGCTGCCCTTGGTATTACCGCCGGTGGTGGGCGGTCTGGCGTTGCTGTACCTGTTCGGACGGCACGGTCTGGTGGGTCGGGAGCTGGAGTCGTTCGGCGTCCGCATCGCCTTCAGTACGACCGCGGTGGTGCTGGCGCAGACCTTCGTCGCGCTGCCGTTCCTGGTGATCACGCTGGAGGGCGCGATGCGCACGGCGGGTGACCGTTACGAGCGGATCGCGGCGACCCTGGGCGCGCGGCCGTCGATCGTGTGGTGGCGGGTGACGTTGCCGCTGCTGCGTCCGGCCCTGCTGTCGGGCGTCATCCTGGCCTTCGCGCGGGCGCTGGGCGAGTTCGGCGCGACCCTCACTTTCGCGGGCAGTCTGCAGGGCCGGACCCGCACGCTGCCGTTGGAGATCTACCTGCAGCGTGAGTCCGATCCGGATGCCGCCGTGGCGCTTTCCCTGTTGCTGGTGCTGGTGGCCGCGGTGATCGTGCTGGTCGCGTACCGGCGGCCGGGCCTCGCCGTCGATCGTGTGCGCACGCCTGCCCGGTCGGCCGGAAGCTAGCGTGGCTGTCATGTCGCCGATCTTCGCTGCCCGAGCCGAGCGCATCGTGGATGCGCTGCTGACCGCCGATCCGAATCTGGCCGCCGAGGTCGGTGATCATCGCGCCGACCACCGGCTGCCCGATCTGTCGGCGGGCGCGGTGGCCGGGCAGGTCGCCATGCTGCGCGAGGCCTCGCACGCGCTGGCCGAGGTGGATGCCGACGATCTGGCCCCGGAGGACGGCGTCGATCTGGCCTTGCTGCAGCAGCGGGTGGACGCGCTGCTCTTCGGCCTGACCGAGATCCGTGAGCACGAGTGGAATCCGCTGGTGCACAACCCGGTCCGTTGCTGCACCACCTGCTGGCCCGACCGTTCGCGCCCGCCGAGGTCCGGCTGGAGGCGTTGCGCGCCCGGCTCACCGCGTTGCCGGACGCGCTGGCAACGGCCCGCGCGGTGCTCGGTGACATGCCGCGGGTTCACGTCGAGACCGCGATCGGCCAGTTCGAGGGTGTGGCCGCGCTGGTGCGCGATCAGGTGCCGGTGCTGGCCGCCGAAGCGCCGGCGATGGCCATCGAAACCGCTGCCGCCGAGGCGATGTCGGCCTTGACGGAGTTCGCGGGCTGGCTGACCGGACGGCTCGACGGCGCGGACCGGGACCCGCGGCTGGGTCGTCGGCTGTGGGAGGCCAAGCTCTGGCACACCTTGGACACCGAGCTGGGCTCGCGGGAGATCCTGGACCGCGCCTTCCGTCATCTCGACCAGTTGACCGATGAAATCCGTTCGGCGGCGGGCGAACTGCTCGGTATCGCGAATCCCGGGGACGACACGGTCCGCCGCGCGCTGGAGCAGTTGTCAGCCGATCACCCGTCGAACGGCACGGTGGTCGCCGTGGCCGGTGACGCACTGGCCGAGGCCACGGCCTTCGTCCGCGCGCACGGGCTGGTTTCGCTGGTCGAGGATCCGCTGGTGATCCAGGAGATGCCGGAGTTCGCCCGCGGGGTGGCCGTGGCCTATTGCGATTCGGCCGGTCCGCTGGAAACCGCGGAGCTTCCCACGGTTTTCGCGATCGCCCCGACCCCGGCGGACTGGTCGCCCGAGCGGGCGGCCTCGTTCTACCGCGAATACAACGACCACATGATGCGCAATCTGACCGTGCACGAGGCCATGCCCGGTCACTACCTCCAGTTGGCGCAGGCCCGCCGATTCCGGGGTTCGACCCCGGTGCGCGCGTTGTGTTCGAGCGGGACGTTCATCGAGGGCTGGGCCGTGTACACCGAGAAGCTCATGGCCGACACGGGTTTCGGTGGTCTGCCAGTCCGTCTGCAACAGTTGAAGTCGCATCTGCGCATGACCATCAACGCGATTCTGGACCAGTCCGTTCACTGTGACGCCATGACCGAGTCGGAGGCCATGCGCCTGATGCTGGACCGCGGCTTCCAGGAGGAGGGTGAGGCCGCCGGCAAGTGGCGTCGTACCCTGCTCACGTCGACCCAGCTGTCCACCTATTTCGTCGGCTACACCGAGGTCGCGGAGCTGGCCGCCGCGCGCCCGGCCGCCACTCCCCTGCGGGACTGGCACGACGCGCTGCTCGCGCACGGCTCCCCCGCGCCTCGCCACCTGGACACGCTGTTGGGAGTGTCGGGCTGGTGAGCGGGCTGGAGGTGTCCGCGCGCCTGGCGGACCGGGATTTCCAGGTGGACGTGGAGATTCCGGTTGGCGAGGTGCTCGCGGTCCTCGGCCCGAATGGTGCGGGCAAGTCGTCGCTGCTGGATGTGGTTGCGGGCCTGACTGTTCCGGATGTCGGGTATGTCCGGCTCGATGACCGGGTGCTGACCGATGTCGCGAAAAGTGTTGCGGTGCCTCCGCATCAGCGTGGCGTCTCGCTGCTCGCGCAGGACGCCTTACTGTTTCCGCATCTGTCGGTCGAAGCGAATGTCGCCTTCGGGCCGCGGAGCCGGGGCATGCGCGGGAAGGCCGCGGTACGGCTCGCGCGGGAGTGGTTGCGTGCGGTGGATGCCGAGGAACTGGCGAACCGGTCGCCCGGATCCTTGTCCGGCGGTCAGGCGCAACGGGTGGCGCTGGCCCGGGCGCTGGCCGTGCACCCGCGGGTGCTGCTGCTGGACGAGCCGATGGCCGCGCTGGACGTGACCGCCGCCCCGGCCATGCGGGCGTTGCTGCGCCGAGTTCTGCGCGCGCACCCCGGCGAAGACTCCGCGGAACTACGGGAAGCGCGTCCCGCGGCCACGATCCTGGTCACGCACGACATCATCGACGCGGTGACCCTGGCGGACCGGGTGGTCGTGATCGAGTCCGGCCGGGTCATCGAATCCGGTTCGGTGACCGAGGTACTCGCGCGCCCGCGCAGCCGGTTCGCGGCGCGGATCGCCGGCGTGAATCTGATCCTGGGTAGCGCGGTGAGTGGCGGCAGCGCCGGTCTGGGCGCCGTCGCGGAGGGCACGACCGAGGTCTTCGGCCGCGCCGAGGACGACTGGACGCCCGGCGGTCATGCCGCGGCGGTGTTCTCCCCGGCCGCGGTGGCGGTGCACCTGGAGCATCCGGAGGGCAGTCCCCGCAATGTGTTCCGGGTCCGGCTGGCCGAGTTGGAGGATCGCGGTGGGATCGTGCGGGTGCGCGCGGTGGACGGTCCGGGAGCGGCCGCGGGCCTGGCGGCGGATCTGACTCCGGCCGCGGTGGCCCGGCTCGCGGTAGCGCCCGGCATGGAGGTGTATTTCGCCGTGAAGGCGACCGAGGTGGACGTCTACGCGTATTGACGGAGGTCGGGTGCGCGGATCGGCGCCCGGGCCTGTCGGAAGTGGCAGCATGGACCTGTGATCCATGACACAGTTTCTGTCGTGAGATTCTTGTCGCCGGATACGGACGCGCCCACAATCGGATCACGACGAGAGCGGGCGGATCACAGCGGGAGGACGCGGATGCTGCTGGACCTGAACAGCGATCTCGGTGAGGGCTTCGGCGACTACGCCATGGGCGACGACGCCGCCATGCTGGATGTGGTCACCAGCGCGAACATCGCGTGCGGTTTCCATGCCGGGGACCCGGCCATCATGCGGCGGACCTGCACGCTGGCCGTCGAGAAGGGCGTCCGGATCGGCGCGCACGTGGGACACCGCGATCTGCGGGGTTTCGGTCGCCGCGCCATCGCCATCGCCCCGGCTGATCTGCGGGACGAGACGCTGCATCAGATCGGTGCGCTGGCGGCCTTCGCCCAGGCGGCCGGGGACCGGGTGCGTTACGTGAAACCCCATGGCGCGCTGTATCACCAGGCTGCCGCCGACCGCGAGCTGGCCGACGCGATCGTCGCGGCCCTGCGGGACTTCGATACCGATCTTGCTCTACTGGGTCCGGCCGCCACCGAGCTGGAGCGCGCCGCCCGCGCCGCTGGAACACGGTTCTTCGGTGAGGGTTTCGCCGACCGCGCCTACACGCCGGAGGGCCGGCTCGCCCCGCGCGGGCTGCCCGGCGCGGTCCTGGGCGCGGATGCCGCGGTGGCGCAGGCGCTGTCGATCGCGCGTGAAGGGAAGGCCGCCGCCGTGGACGGCGGCACGGTGGCGGTGTCCGCTGCCAGCATCTGCGTGCACGGCGACACCCCGGCGGCCATCGAGATGGCCCGCCGGATTCGCGAGGCGCTCGCCGATTCCGGGCTCCCCGTCCAGGCTTTCACCTGACCGGGGTCGGTGCGCGATGACCGATCCCGAGCAGCTGGACGTCGCCGGTTCGGTGCGGGCGGCGGGTGACCATGCGCTGCTGGTGATTCCGCCGCTGCCCGCCATGATCGAGGCGGTGATGTCCGCGCTGCAACCTCGGCCGCGGGGCGTGGTGGATCTGCTGCCCGCAGCCGAAACCGTACTGGTGACACTGGATTCACCGCAGTCGCGTGATCCGGTGCGAAAGCGGCTGCTGGCCTTGCTGGCCCGGCTGGAAGCCGGGGTCAGCGCCGGTGATCTGCGACTGCCGGACCGGTCGCCCGTCGGAATCGGCGTGGCGGTGTCCGGCTCGGGCGGCGAGCGTTCCGAGCGGGAACCGGTGGTTATCCCGGTCCGCTACGGCGGCGAGGACCTGCCCGAGGTGGCGCGCCTGCTGGACGTTTCCGAGGCCGAGGTGGTCGGCCGACACACCGGCATCGTATGGCGTTGCGCCTTCGTGGGTTTCGCCCCCGGCTTCGGCTATCTGGAATCACCCGACGCCCGTTTGACCGTGCCCCGGCGCACGCAGGCGCGGACCGCGATTCCGGCGGGCGCGGTGGCGCTCGCGGGCGGCTATTCGGCCGTCTACCCCCGCCGCAGTCCGGGGGGCTGGCAGGTGATCGGTACCACCGATGCATCGATGTGGGATGTGGATCGGGATCCGCCCGCCCTGGTGCGCGCGGGGACGCCGGTCCGGTTCGTGGACGCGGGGAGGCAGTCATGAGCGCATTGCGGGTCGATCGGGTGGGGCCGCTGGCCACCATTCAGGATCTGGGCCGTCCGGGGTGGTTCGATTCCGGGGTGGGCGCGGCCGGCGCCGCCGACCGGGCCTCGCTGCGGCTGGCGAATCGGCTGGTCGGGAACGCGGAGGGGGCGGCGGGCATCGAGGTGCTGCTGGGCGGGCTGGAACTGCTCGCACAACGGCATGTCACGGTGGCGGTGACCGGCGCGTCCGCCCCCGTCACCGTGGACGACCGTCCGATGGGCACGGCCAGTGTGCTGGAAATCGAGGAGGGGCAACGGCTTCGGCTCGGTTTCGCCGCCTCGGGTCTGCGCAGCTACGTGGCGGTGCGCGGCGGGATCGAGGTGTCGCCGGTGCTGGGTTCGCGTAGCCGCGACACGCTCTCCGGCATCGGCCCGGAGCCCTTGCGCGCCGGTGACGTGCTGCCGGTGGGCCCGCCGCCGCGCGCGCTGCCGATCGTGGATGTCGCGCCGGTGCCGGCGCTGGGCAACGATCTGCTCACGGTGCGGGCGGTGCCGGGCCCGCGGGCGGACTGGTTCACCGATGCCGAGGCGTTGTTCGCGGGCGAGTGGACGGTGTCCCCGGATACCGACCGGGTCGGCGCCCGCCTGGACCGCCGCCGCGGACCCGCGCTGCAGCGCTGTGTTGCGAGCGAGTTGCCCACGGAGGGTATGGCTTTGGGTTCGGTGCAGGTTCCGCCCAGTGGCCAGCCGGTGGTCTTCCTCGCGGATCACCCGATCACCGGAGGCTATCCGGTGATCGCGGTGGTGGTGGACGCCGATGTGGACACCGTGGCGCAGGCCCGGCCGGGTCAGGCGCTGCGTTTCCGCCGCATCGAGTGACGCGTCCCGGATTCGATTGCGCTACTTCAGCGTCGCGCGCATGAGGTACACGTTGTAGCTGTTCCACGCCGACATGGTGAAGTAGATGTCCTTCCCGGTCGACCACGGATGGATGAATCCGCCGTAGGCGGTGGGATATTCGGCGAGATCGAGCAGTGGCACCGGATCGGTCCAGGCGCCTTGCGGTTCGGTGGCGGTGCGCAGCACCAGCGCGTGCCGGTCGAGATCCAGGTACAGCATCTGCCACTGCTTCGTCGACGCGTCGTAGCGCACCGACACCTCGCCCGCGGTGCCGGAAACCACCGGTGTGGCGAGTAATTCGTCGGGCCCGATGGCCGGCACCCAGTGGCCGGCGATCCAGTACTGGTACGCCGACTTGTTGAGCACCTGGTCGGTGGCCACCCGGGCCAGTCCGATGGTGCCGAACCGGCCGTTGGGCGTGCCGAACATGTAGGCGTACCCGTCGTGCGGGGCCATCGACATGACCTGGAAGCGCCCGAGTCCGAAAACGTTGTCCCAGCGCGCCCATTCGGATTTGGTCCAGGTGTTGCCGCCGTCGTCGGACCAGGCCAGCCCGCCCAGATTGGTCCACCACATGCCGGGCTTGTGGCGGCTCCACCTGGCCACCGACATGTAGGTCAGGTATTGCCGCCCGTGCAGGGCGAAGCCGGAGGTGGGGATGGTGGTGATCTCGAAGTTGTCGACCTTGCGGCTGGCCAGGATCTCGGCCGCGTGGCAGCGGCTGTTCTGCGCGAAGCTGTCCAGCGTCAGGCCTTTGGACAGGTCGCGTTCGCTGCTGAAGGCGATGGCGTTGCTGCGCCAGTCCTGGTCCCCGTTGCCCGCGCCGACCGGTTCCCACCCCTTGCCGAAGGTGTCGCCGAAGACGACGGCGATCCGTCCGGGTTCGGTCTCCCATATGAGCCCGAGGTCGGTGCCGTCCACCGACCAGCGCATGTCGGTGCGGTTGGTGGAGCCGTGCCCGGTGACCTGGTTGACCAGGGTCAGTGAATCGAGCGCTACCGGGGCGACGGGCGCGGCGACGGGTGCGGGCGCCAGGGGCTGCACGGCGGGTGCGGGTTGCTGCTGCGGTGGGGGCGCTTCGCCGCCGGGGACCGGGATCGGGATGGTCTCGGGGAGGTGGTCGATCTGGATCTGCGGCAGCGCGATTCCGCCCGATCCGCTGTCGGCGCGGGGCGGCGGTGCGGGTTCCGGGGCCGGTTCGGTGGCGCCCGGATCGGCGGTGGCGTCCTCGGTGTCGACCGATGCGGTGTCCGGATCGGTCTCGGGCGGGAGGTTTTCGGGTCGGGGACTGCCGTCGGTGCGAATGTCGGGGCACGGGTTCCGGCACGGGTCCTCGGGGAGCGGCGCGGGATCGATGCGGGTGTTGTCCTGTCGCGGCCCGGGGACCTCGACCGGTGTGAACTGCGGGAACGGGATCTGGATGTGGATGGTGTTGTCGCCCGGCGGTGGGGCGGCGGGGGCGGGGCGTCCGGATTCGGTTCGCGCGCCAGTGGATCGAATCCCGTTTCGCCGCAGGCGTTCAGCGGCGGCGGCGCCCAGGGGGCGAGGGCGCCGGCGGTGGCGGGCGCGGCGGGCAGCAGCATGACTCCGGCCATCGCGAGGCTGGAGAGTGCCAGTGCCGCAGGTGCTTCGGAGCGCCGCGCAGTCATTGAATCCACGGTATCGGGCCCGGCCGCTTCCACCCAGAGCTGTCGCGTGTCGCCGGGCCGGTGTGATCGAGCCGATACCTAGGGGGCGTACGGACCGGTCTGTCGGCGGGAATTGATCGCAATGGCAACGATCCCGCACACATAGACGCCCGCCGCCGCCACGACCGCCGCAGGCGAGCGGCCGTCCGCCGGAATCAGCGCCGCCGTCCCGGCCAGCGCCAGCACGAAGGTGATGTTGAAAACCGTGTCCTGCAGCGCGAATACCTGTCCGCGGTGGGTGTCGTCGATCTCGATCTGCATGGCCGCGTCGCCGGTGAGCTTGATGACCTGGCCGGCCAGCCCGAGCAGGTAGGCCGCGGCGAGCAGCAGCAGTTCCGCGCGTCGTTCGGTGTCCCCGGTGGCGATGGTGATCGGCGTGACCAGCGTCAGTTGCACGACGGTGGCGGCCACCAGACAGGCCACCACCGTGCGCGGCCGCCCCAGCCGGGGAATCAGGAACGGGGCGACCACCGCCGCGGTCACCAGGCCCGCCCCGGTCGCGGTGATGGCCGCGCTGAACTTGGCCAGGTGGGTGCCGACCGCGGCCTCGTCGCCGCGCCGCAGCGCCAGCACCATCAGCAGGGTGTCCGCGCCGAAGACGATGCGGTGCGCGCCGATCCCGAGGAAGGTAGTGGTCACGTCGCGCGCCCGCCAGGCCGCGGTCGCGCCCGACCGCAGCCCCGAGGCGACCGCCCGCACCACGCCGACCCCGCCGACGGGGGCCGTTCCGTCCGCCTCGCGGTCCGGACCCAGCGCCCGCGGCCGGAATCCGGCCACCACCAGCGCGCTCACGATCGACCCCGAGGCGCTGGCCGCCGTCGCCACGGCCGCGGCGAAGTCACCCGCCCCGATCAGGCCGATGAGCGAGAACCCCAGGCCCGCGCCGAGAATCGCGCAGCCCGACGCCACCGTCGCCAGCACCGAGTTCATCGGGACCAGCCAGCGTTGCGACAGCACCTTGGGCAGTGCGGCGGAGACGCCCGCGCCGACGAAGCGGCTCACCCCGACCACGGCCAGCGCGCCCAGCAGCAGCGGCGTGGCCCGGATCCCGGCCGCCAGACCCGCCGCGGTCGCCAGAATGAGGACCGCGCGCAGCAGGTTCGCGTAGAGCAGCACCCGGCGGCGATCCCAGCGGTCGAGCAGCGCGCCCGCGTACGGCCCGATGATCGAATACGGCAGCAGCAGGGCGGCGAACCCGCCCGCGATGGCCAGCGGGTCGGTCTCCCGTTCGGGGTTGAACAGGATCGCGCCCGAGAGCGCGGCCTGGAACATGCCGTCGCCGAACTGGCCGGTGAGCCGGACCAGGGTGAGGCGCAGGGTGCCGGGATTCTCGCGCAGTACGGTCGCCACCGCCGCTACCCGTGCGCGCGGTCCTGCGGCGAGCCGTTTGTGCGGCCCGGCCGGCGAGGGTGCGGTCACCGGGACGGGTGCGTGGTGACCAGCGCGTAGACGGCGGCGCGCATATCGTCGGCCATGGGCAGGTTGTCGACGGAGTCGGCGTCGATCCACTGGTAGTGGTCGTGTTCGAGGGGGTCGAGCCGGATTTCCCCGGGTTCGGCCTCGACCACGAAGCTGTATTTGCGGACCCGGGATTTCGTCCGGGTCGCGTAGTCGAATCCACCGAGGACGTCGGTGATGCGCACGACCCGCAGCCCGGTCTCCTCGAACAATTCGCGGACCACACACTCGGCGAAGGTCTCCCCCGATTCCACGCCGCCGCCCGGCAGTTCCCACATCCCCGCGTGCGAGCCTGCTTCGACACGCCGTACGACCAGGAGTTTGCCGCCCTGGAAGACGGCCACGCCCATGACGAAATGGGCGATCCCCTCGCTTTCGGCCTGCTGCCGGAGTTCGCGCTCGATGCCCGCGAGTACCTCGGGTCGCATCCCCCTGCTCTCCCTCCCGTTTCGCTTGCGGCACATCATGATACGGTCGCCGACCGAAATTCGTTGCTGGTCGCGCCGGGATCCGGGCGCGCGGCGGCCGGGCGCACGGATCATCGCCGGGCATTTGCCCGGGGCGATTGCCGGAAGCGTAGTACCTGGTCGGCGGCATGCGGGGCAGCGCTGCCCGCACGCTAGAATTTAACCCGGAATTCAAGTTGGGCCGGTGTATCGGCCCCTACCCTGGAATCCGATCGGTGCTCGCCGGTGAGAGGAGTACGGCGGTGTCCACCCTCACGACACCACACATCGATATCCATCGTGGCGGCGACCGCATGAAAACCCGTGTGGCGTGGCTGGATTCGAAGCATTCTTTCTCCTTCGGAGAACACTACGATCCCGACAACACCCACCACGGCCTGCTGCTGGTGAACAACGAGGACATCGTCCTGCCGGGCGAGGGTTTCGAGACCCATCCGCACCGGGACATGGAGATCGTCACCTGGGTGTTGAGCGGCAGCCTGGTGCATCAGGATTCACTGGGGCACAGCGGCGTCATCTATCCGGGTCTGGCCCAGCGGATGAGCGCGGGCTCGGGCATCCTGCATTCGGAGAAGAACGATTCCTGGCGACTGAGCAATGCGCCCGAACACCAGGAGCCGGTGCATTTCGTGCAGATGTGGGTGGTGCCCGACGACTCCGGGCTGACCCCCGGCTACCAGCAGCTGGAGATCGACACCGAGCTGGCGTCCGGTGATCTGATCACGGTGGCCTCGGGGCTGCCCCGCTACCGGGATCGCACGGCCATCGCCATCGCCAGCAGTCATTCCGCCATGCACGTGGCGCGAATGCCCGGCGAGGGCGCCGAGATCCGCCTACCCGAGGCCCCCTACCTGCATGTTTTCGTCGCGCGCGGCGAGGTGGAGATGGAGGGCGCGGGCACCCTGTACGAGGGTGACGCGGTCCGTTTGGCGCGCAGCGGTGGGCAGCGGGTGACCGCGAACCTGCCGTCCGAGATTCTGGTGTGGGAGATGCATGCCCGACTCGGCGGGCAATAGCATCGGGCTATGAACCAGTACCCGCCGCCGGACCAGTACGGCCAGTACCCGCCGCAGGGGCCGCCGCCGGGGAACTACCCGCCACCGGGCGGCTACCCGCCGGGGAACTATCCCCCGCCGGGCAATCAGCCCCCGCCGGGCGGTGGACAGTACTGGCAGGAGTCGCCGCAGCCCAAGGGCATGGCGATCACGGCGATGGTGCTCGGCATCATCGGCCTGCTGACCTTCTGGACGGTGCTGCTGACCATCGTCGGCGTCCTCTGCGGCCTGCTGGCCGCGGTCTTGGGACTACTGGCCCTGCTGAAGGCGCGCAGCGGCAAGGCCGGCGGCCCGGGCATGGCGGTGGCGGGCCTGATCATGGGTGTGATCAGCGTGATCGGCGGCATCGTGGTCGGCGTGCTGGTCTGGACGGTGTTCAAGGACACCGGCACCACCGACTTCCTCGAGTGCGTCCGCAAGGCCGATGGCGATTCGGCCAAGGTCGACCAGTGTCAGCGCGAATACAACCAGCGCCTGGAGGACAAGTTCAGCGTGACGCTCACACCGGTTCCGACGCGCTGACGTCGTTCGCGCTGGGTCGGGCGGTGCGGTGGTGCGGGTGGCATTCGCGCACGGCGGCCAGCACTTCCGCCAGATCGGGGCGAAAGTCCCCGTCCGGCGGGTGAATCCAGATGCGGTAGGCGCTGTGCTCGTCGGACGGCGACGGCAGCACGATATTGCTGCCCGGCAGCGCAACGGACGCGCAATCGCGGAAAAGGTCGGAGAACAAGGCCATGTCGAGGTACGAGTCGTCGCTGGGTCCGGTCAGGAACGTCCAGCGGCCCGAGCGCGGGTGGCCGATGACGGGTCCGCAGCGCTGCTGCGCGGATAGTCGGTCGCGGACCCGGTGGCCCAGGTCGGCGGGCATGGTCACGGCGCTGACTGCCCCGACCTCCAACATGATTCGGCCCAGCGCCGAGTCCACCACGCCGTATAGGCCGTGTTCCTTGCGATAGCGCCGGCACCGAGCCAGCGCCTCCTGGGTGGCGGTATACGAGGACGGGTCCAGCGCGCTCATGGCGAACCTCCTGCTACCGACAGTAAGCCGCCGCAATCACTATGACAATAGTCACACGCCAGCGAGTTTCGCGGCGTAGCCTTCCTGGTCATGGCCCCCGCCTCGCCCACCGTCGCCCGGTGGGAGTTGGTACTGCGGCTGCGTGAATTGCGTGAGCAGCGCGGCTTCGATTCGGCGACCTTCGCCAAGCGCGTCGGCTTCACGGCGGCCAATTGGTCGCATGTGGAGAAGGGGCGGCGCGTGCTCACCACGAAGACCATCGGCCCGGTGCTGGAGCTGCTCGAGGTGGAGGGTGAGGAGCGCGAGGAACTGCTGGAGCTGCTGCTGCTCAGCAAGGAGCGCGGCTGGTGGGCCAAGTCGTCGGCGCTGATCGGGCCTGAGCTGCAACGGTATTACGGCATGGAGCTGGGGGCGGAGAGCATCCGCAGCTACGACAGTCTGGTGGTGCCCGGCCTGCTGCAGACCGAGGAATACGCGCGTGCGCTGATCAGCGCCGACGTCATGATCCGCCCGGTCCAGGTGGAACAGCTGGTGTCGGTGCGCCTGAAACGGGCCGAACGGCTGCGCGGCGATGACCGGGTGGAGCTCACCGCCGTGATCGGCGAGGCCACTCTGCTCCAGCAGATCGGCGGCCCGAAAGTATTGCGCGGGCAACTCGAACATCTGGCAACACTGCTGGACGAACTGGATTCCATTTCGGTGCGGGTGATTCCGTTCACCGCCACCCAGGGCGCGCTACTCGGTGGCTCGAGTTTCCATCTGCTGGATTTCGCTTCCGAAAACCTTCCCACCTTCGCCTGGGTGGAGAACGCGGTTTTCGGTGGGGCCGTTGAGGATCCGGATCAGATTCGCGATCTGCGGTTCGCATTTGTGCGTGCACTCGACCAATCACTCGGTCGCGCAGAATCTTTGGAGCTCATCAAACGCTATTCGCAAGGGTAGGAGACGCATGCGTAACGGTAAAATGCTGCCCATGCTTACCACCGCGAAGTATCGGCCGGAATCCACCGGCTGGTTCACGTCGACTCGTACCAATAACGGAAATCAGTGCGTGGAGGTTCGATTCGACGGTGATGCGGTGCTCATCCGCGACAGCAAGTACCGGCGCAATCCGGAACACCGCCTGGACGACGAGCCCATCATCACCGTCGCCGCGGCCGAATGGATGACATTCCTGGCCGCGGTGCTGGGCCGCCACCCGCTCTCCCGGCTCCGCACCGCGCTCGGCGCGGAGACCGGTGCGGACGGCCACACCACCCTCCGGCACGGCGTCACGACCCTGGTCTACACCCCCGGCGAATGGCGTGCGTTCGTCGACGGGGCACGGGACGGCGAGTTCGACCGGGTTCCCGTGACCGCGTGAGCCGTTGCGTTCACCGATCGTGAACGCACGTGGCGCGAAGTTCACACACCCCGGCCGGATGCCCTCGCAGTGGGCATACTGGGGATCGTGACTTCGCAGCTGACGCCTCCCTCCGGTATCGACCTGTCCTTCCGTGACGCGGACGTTCGGGTGCAGGACGACCTGTTCGCGCACGTCAACGGCAAGTGGCTGGACACCTACGAGATCCCGGCCGACCGGGCCGTCGACGGTGCCTTCCGCACGCTCTACGACCAGGCCGAACTGGATGTGCAGAAGATCATCCAGGACGCCTCGGCCGCCGACGCCGCCCCCGGCTCGGAGGAGCGCAAGATCGGCGACCTCTACAACAGCTTCATGGCCGCCGAGGCCATCGAGGCCGCCGGCCTGACCCCGATCGCCGAGGAGCTGGCCGCCGTGGCCGCCGTCGCCGATCGCGCGGAATTCGCCGCCCTGATCGGCCGCCTGCAGCGCACCGGCGTCGGTGGTGCGCTGGCCTTCTACGTCGACACCGACGACAAGAACTCCGCCCGCTACCTGGTGCACGCCACCCAGTCCGGCATCGGACTGCCGGACGAGTCGTACTACCACAAGGACGAGTACGCCGAGATCCGCGAGAAGTACGTCACCCACATTCGCCGCATGTTCGAACTGGCGGGCCTGGACTACGACGCACAGCGCGTGTTCGACCTGGAAGCGAAACTGGCCGCGGGCCATTGGGACGTGGTGCGCCGCCGCGACGCCGAATTGAGCTACAACCTCATTACTTTCGAGGCGCTGACCGCCGAGAATCCGGAATTCGACTGGACCGCCTGGACGTCCGCGCTGGCCGCCGGCCTGGACCGCTCGGGCGCGGAACTGTTCGCGGAACTGGTGGTGCGCCAGCCCGATTACGTGCGCACCTTCGCCCAGACCTGGGCCGCCGAGTCGCTGGACGACTGGAAGGCGTGGGCGGCGTGGCGGGTGGTGAAGGCTCGCGCACCTTATCTCACCGCGGATCTGGTCGAGGCCAATTTCGATTTCTACGGCCGCACCCTGACCGGTGCTCAGGAGAACCGGGAGCGCTGGAAGCGCGGCGTGTCCCTGGTGCAGGACCTGCTGGGCGAGGCGGTCGGCAAACTCTATGTGGCGCGGCACTTCCCGCCGGAGGCCAAGGCCCGCATGGTCGAGCTGGTGGAGAACCTCCAGGAGGCTTACCGCCGCAATATCTCTCGGCTGGAGTGGATGGGCCCCGACACCCGCCAGGCCGCGCTGGCCAAGCTGGAGAAGTTCACCCCCAAGATCGGCTACCCGGACGAGTGGCGCGATTACGCGGCGGTCACCGTGGATCCCGCCGATGTGGTGGGCAACTACCGCAGCGGTTACGCCGCCGAGCACGACCGCGACCTGAACAAGCTGGGTGGCGCGGTGGATCGCGGTGAATGGTTCATGACCCCGCAGACGGTGAACGCCTACTACAACCCGGGCATGAACGAGATCGTCTTCCCGGCCGCGATTCTGCAGCCCCCGTTCTTCGACATGAACGCCGACGACGCCGCCAACTACGGCGGCATCGGCGCGGTCATCGGTCACGAGATCGGCCACGGCTTCGACGATCAGGGTTCGAAGTACGACGGCGACGGCAACATGATCGACTGGTGGACCGAGTCGGACCGCACCGAATTCGGTAAGCGCACCAAGGCGCTGATCGCCCAGTACAACACCTTCTCCCCCAAGGAGCTCTCCGACGATCACACGGTCAACGGCGAGTTCACCATCGGCGAGAACATCGGTGATCTGGGCGGCCTCACGATCGCGCTGGAGGCTTACAAGATCGCCATCGAGGGCCAGGACGCCCCGGTGCTCGACGAAATGACCGGCCTGCAGCGGGTGTTCTTCGGCTGGGCGCAGGTGTGGCGCACCAAGGCTCGCTCGGAGGAGGCGATCCGCCGTCTGGCGGTGGATCCGCACTCCCCGCCGGAGTTCCGTTGCAACGGCGTCGTCCGCAACCTCGACAGCTTCCACGAAGCCTTCGAGGTCACTCCCGGCGACGCCCTCTACCTGGATCCGGCGGAGCGCGTGAAGATCTGGTGATCACTCACCTCTGAGATCTCGAGCCCCGCCCTGACGGGCGGGGCTCGAGGGCGAGGTAGATCGTGGGGTCAGCGCAGGCGCTCTTCGGTTTCCGCGTCGAAGAAGAACAGTTCGTCCTGCTTGGGCGTCAGGTACAGGCGGTCGCCGAGCGCCACCTGGAAGCGGCGGTCGACGCGGGCCACGATGCGGCCCGAGCGGCTGGACCATTCGTCGGCCACGCCGTGCGAGTACACGAACGACTCGGAGCCCAGTTCCTCGAGCAGTTCCACCTCGACCGCGAGCGCGTCGCCCGGGTCGGTGGTGACCTCCCACGATTCGGGTCGGATGCCGACGATGACGCTCGCTCCGTCGACGCTGTGCGGCAGCGGGATTCGCAGCTCGTTCAGCACGGCCGCGCCCTCGCGCACGGGCGCGGTGAGCAGGTTCATCCCGGGCGATCCGATGAATCCGGCGACGAAGGTGTTGACCGGATTGTCGTAGAGCTCGCGGGGCGCGGCGACCTGCTGCAGCTTCCCGTCCTTCATCACCGCCACCCGGTGCCCCATGGTCATGGCCTCGACCTGGTCGTGGGTGACGTAGACGGTGGTGGTGCCGAGCCGCTTCTGCAGCGCCGCGATCTGCGAACGGGTCGAGACCCGCAGTTTGGCATCGAGATTCGACAGCGGCTCGTCCATGCAGAACACCTGCGGTCGCCGCACGATGGCCCGGCCCATGGCGACCCGCTGCCGCTGGCCGCCGGACAGCCGCGCGGGTTTGCGGTCCAGGAGCTCTTCGAGCTCCAGCATGGCCGCCGCCTCCTTGACCCGAATCAGGGTGTCGGCCTTGCTCATTCCGGCATTGCGCAGCGCGAAGCCCATATTGTCGGCGACGGTCATGTTCGGGTACAGCGCGTAGCTCTGGAACACCATGGCCACGTCGCGTGAGCGCGGCGGCAGCCCGGTGACGTCGAGTCCGCCGATCCGGAGCCGCCCCGCGGTCACCGCTTCGAGACCCGCCAGCATGCGCAGACTGGTGGACTTGCCGCAGCCCGAAGGCCCGACCAGCACCAGGAATTCGCCGTCGGCGATCTCCAGGTTCAGGTCGTCGACCGCGGGGCCGGGCGCACCCGGGTAGGTGAGGGAAACACCCTCGAACTGCACAGTCGCCATGGCGGGCGGGTCTCCTTGTCCAATACTCACGCTGCCGGGGGCCTACGTGGTTACGCAGGCTGCCGCCTCCGGCCCCTGACGGCAGCGTGAGGGCTAGTTCTTACTTGGGCAGCTTCGGCGTGATCTGCCGGTCGATGATGGTCTGCAGCTGGTTGGTGATGTCACCGAAAGCCCCTGCCACATCCCGGTTCTGCAGGCCGATCTGCTCGAGCCCGGTGCCGATGATCTGGTCGCCGCCGGGCACGAACACGCGCGCGTTGTTCTGCGGCTTGGTCAGCGGCAGCTGGTCGATGGCGGTCTTGAAGTTCGGGTTCTTGGCCAGGAAGTCGGCCATGCTCGGATCCTGCTGCGCCGACTTGCGCACCGGGATGTAGCCGGTGGCCTGCGAGAAGTAGGAGGTGTTGGCGGCATTGGTGATGAACTCGATGAACTTCAGCGCGTTCGTCTTGCGGGCGTCGCTGATCCGCGACGGAATGGCCAGGCCCGCACCGCCGGTGGTGGCGCCGGCCAGCCCGTTCGGGTGCGGCAGGAAGCCGGTGCCGAACTCGGTCTTGCCGGCGGAGTTGGTCTTGATGCTCTTGAGGTCGCCTGTGGAGCCGATGGCGGAGGCGATGATGCCGTTGCCGAAGTCGACCGCGTAGGTGGGCCGGATGCTGGCGTACTTCTTGGTGTTGATGGCGTCGCGCAGGTATTGGCCGGCCTTGATGGTGGCCGGGTCGTTGAACTTCAGCTTCCAGTCGTCGGAGTAGGCGCCGCCGAAGGTCCAGCACGGTCCCTGGAAGGTCCAGGCCAGGTAGTTCTTGGCGTCGCCCCAGCCGTGCGCCCACTTGTCGGCGCCGAGCACGCTCTGGATCTTGGGGCCCCACTCGTCGAATTCGGCCCAGCTCTCCGGGGTGCGGTCGGGCAGACCGGCTTTCGCCCAGACGTCCTTGTTGTAGTAGAAGATCTGGGTGGAGCGCGAGTAGGGCAGTGCCCAGGTCTTGCCGTTGAACTTGTAGTCGCCGATGAAGGTGTCCACGTAGTCGGACACGTTCACCCCGGCCGCGGAGAAGTGGCTGTCCAGCGGCTCGATGGTGCCGTTGAGGGCGTAATTGAACCACCACACGTCGGACAGGATGACCACGTGGGGCAGTTCGCCGCCGGAGAGCGCGGCATTGAACTTGGTCGCGACCTCTTCGTAGTTCTTGCCGGCGTCGACCAGGTTGACCTTCAGATCCGGGTACTTGGCCTGGAACCGGTTGATCAGCTCGGTTTCCTGGTCCTTGGAGGTGCCCGGGTGGTTGGACCAGAAGGTGATGGTCTTCGAGTCGCCGCCCTGGGTGCCGCCGCCACCGGAGCCGGCGCACGCGGTCAGGGCCGCCGCGCCCGCGGCCGCACCGGCGAGGCCGAGGAAGCCGCGACGCGACAGCGCGGGACGGTGCTTCTGAAAAGCGCGCGTTTCGGACACGGGGATCTCCTTCTGGGACTTAACCCTTGACCGCACCGGAGGTGAGGCCCTTGATCATCTGGCGCTGGAGCACCAGGAAGACGACGAGGATGGGGAGCATGGTCAGGATGACCCCGGCCATGACCGGTCCCCAGTTGGTGACGCTCGGGTTCTCGGTGTTCTGCAGCAGGGTCAGGCCGACCGGCAGGGTGGCGACCCGCGCGTCGTCGGCCATCAGGAACGGCCACAGGTATTCGTTCCACTCGTTGACCAGCGTGACCACCGCGAACGCCACCATGGTCGGCCCGGACATGGGCAGCACCACCCGGGTGAGCAGTCGCCACCAGCCCGCGCCGTCCATCCGTGCCGCCTCGATCACTTCCGAGGGCAGCGACAGGAAGTGGTTGCGCATCAGGAAGGTGCCGAAGGCGACGCCGCAGAGCGGGATGATGATGCCCTGGAAGGTGTTCCGCCAGCCCAGCTGCGCGATGAGCGCGTAGTTGGAGATGATGGTGATCTGGTTGGGCACCATCAGCGCCGCGATGATCACCAGGAACACGATGTTCTTGCCGGGGAAGCGCAGGAACACCAGCCCGTAGGCGCTGAGCACGCCGAGCACGAACTTCACCGCCGAGACGATGCTGGTCACGATGATGGAGTTGCGCAGGAACTGCCAGAACGGCAGCGTGGTGGTGGCGTCGTGATAGTTGGAGGCCAGCCACTGTTTCGGCCAGTAGCTGACCGGCTGGGAGTAGACCTCGGCGTGCGCCATGAACGAGCGCGTGAGGATGTAGTACAGCGGGACGCCGATGATGATCAGCACGCACGCCATGGCGGCGTAGCCGAACACCTTGGCCCACAGTTCTCGATTGACGCCGATCCGGTTCACTTCTCGTCTCCTCGGTCCATGACGCGCACCTGGATCAGCGTCACGATCAGCAGCACCAGGAACATGATGGTGGCGACGGCCGCGCCGTAGCCGGCCCGCTGGTTGACCCAGGATTCGCGATAGACCTGGTAGATCATGGTGGTGGTGCCGGTGCCGATGGGCCCGCCGCGGGTCATCACGTTGATCAGGTCGAAGACCTGCAGGGAGTTGAGCAGCACCGTGATCGACAGGAAGTAGGTGGTGGGCCGCAGTTGCGGCAGCAACACCCGGGTGAAGGTGGTCCAGCGGCTGGCGCCGTCGATCTCGGCGGCTTCCATCAGGTCGGCCCGAACTCCTTGCAGCGCCGCCAGATAGATGACGAAGCTGTAGCCCAGGTTCTTCCAGATGTAGGTGACCGTGATCATGAACAGCGCCCAGTGCGGGTCCTGCGCGAAGTCGGGCGAGTGGATTCCCATCCGCTGCAGCAGGTCCGGGATCAGCCCGAAGCCCGGGTCGAAGATGAACTGGAAGCCCACGCCGATGGCCGCGCCGGAGATCACGTAGGGCGCGAAGATGGCGGACCGAACCACATTGCGGCCGAGGAGTTTGCGGTCCAGCAGCAGCGCCAGCGCCAGGCCCAGGATCATGCTGCCCAGCACCGCGGCGAGGGTGAACACCACGGTGTTGCCGACGATCTGCCAGGAGTCGTCGCGCCCGAACCATTCGGTGTAGTTGTCGAAACCGACCCAGCTCAGGGTGGTCGCCGAGATGTTCCAGTCGGTGAACGACAGCCGGACGTTGTCGATCAGCGGCCGATAGACGAACAGCCCCAACAGGATCAGGTTCGGCGCCACCAGGACGGTGAAGAGCGCGTAGTCCCGCCAGGGTCTGTTGCGCCACCCGCGCCCGGGGGGCGTCGGGAGTACTCGTTCGGGCCAAGATCGCACCCGCGCAGCCTTGCGGCCTTTGGCAACCGTCTGGTTAATTCCAGATGGTAGCTCGCTGAACTGTCGGTCGGTACCAGCCACCGACTGTTCACCGGGCACACCACCGAGGGGCGCGGACATGGGCCGAATCGTACGACCGCCCAAGATGTTTCGAGACCAAAACCATATGAACGGTTAGCCAATAGAAAACAGCGAGGGCCGCGCTCGAATCGAGCGCGGCCCTCGCCGTCAGGGCTGGATCAGTTCCAGTCGCCCCAGCCGTCACTGGTGTTCAAGGTGCCGCCGGCGGTGTTCTGCACGATGACCGGGTCACCCTTCTGCACGTTCTCCTGGAACCACTTGGCGTCCTCGGTGGAGACGTTCAGGCAGCCGTGCGAGGAGTCCGAGACGCCCTGCTGCGCCAGGCTCCACGGGGCGGCGTGCACGAAGATGCCGCTGTTGGACATGCGGGTGGCGTACTCGACCTCGAGCTTGTAGCCCTCGGGCGCCGTGGTCGGCACGCCGTAGGTGGAGGAATCCATGATCATCTTGCGGTTCTTCTCGCTGATGATGTAGGTGCCGTTCGGGGTCTCGTGACCCTTCTTGCCCATCGACGTCGGCATGGTCTTCACGACCTCGCCGTTGCGGGTGATGGTGATCATGTGGGTGTTGTCGTCGGCGGTGGTGATGAACTCGTCGCCGATCGAGTAGGCGACGTCGGTGCCGCCCGCCTGCACGGTCACCTTGGAGCCGGACGGCCAGAAGTTCTCGGGCCTCCAGCGCACCTGCTTGTCGCCCATCCAGTAGAAGTGGCCGTTCACCTTGTTGGTGGAGGTGATGCGGATCGACTTCTCGGCGGCGGCGTGGTCGCCGACCGGGTCCTTGAAGTTGATGATGATGGGCATGGCCACGCCGACCACGTCACCGTCGCCGGGGCTGATGTTGGGGGCCGCGAAGTTGGCGGGCGGAACCGGCGCCTTGGCGTTCGGGTCGGTCGGCAGCGAGCCCGGCTCGGGCTGCGGCATGACGGCGGAGGGGGTGCCCGGGATGTCCGGGCCGCCCGGCCATAGCGGGGTCGCCGAGGCGGGGGCTGCCACCACTGCTCCGGTTGCCGCGATGGCGGCAAGGGCGATCAGTCCCGTCTTTCGATACCGGGTATGGCGCACAGCTTGGTCCTCTCAGATCTTCGTTCCAAACGCAGAACGCGGGCGCACTTCACCCGCAGTAGTCCCAACCCCGCGTTCATTACTACAGCGATCTGTCGGGCAAGCCAATCGGGTTCTCGCAGTTATGTATACCGACCCTTAGGTGTGCGCTGAGTCACACGACCTGAGGTCGGTTACCTGCCGGGCGCGTATGCGCCGTTGGGGGCGGCGATTCCCCGAAAGTGACACCGGTACGGCCGCTTTCGGAGTGATCGCTTCCTGAAACCTGCTTGTGATCGAAATCACCGACGCCGCTTCATGACTCGACGATGTCGAAGGTGATGGCGCGCCGCGGCCCGACCGTGATGGTGTGCGGCACCGACAGCGGCGTGGCCCCCCGCGCGAAGCGTGGCGCGAGCCGCATCCGCACCCCCGTCACCACCGTCGCCAGCACGATCCGCAGCTCGTAATCGGCCAAAGTCGCGCCGATACAGCGCCGATGCCCGCCGCCGAACGGGGCGTACTCGAACGGGCTGTAGCGCCGATCGAGGAATCGCTCGGGCCGGAAGCGCTGCGGCTCCGGCCATACCGCGGGATCGGTGTGCAATAGATGCACCGACACCCCCATGGTGTCGCCTGCCACCAGCGGCGTCCCGCGCAGCATGAAATCGCCTGTGAGCCTGCGTAAGACGATCGGCACCGGCGGATGCAGTCGCAGCGTCTCCTGGCAGACCGCGTCCAGGTAGGGCAGCTTCATCAGCTCGGCGGGATCGGGATCTATTCCGGCGCCGGATAATTCGTCGCGCAGCCGGGCCAGCGTGGCGGGTTCGCGGTGCAGCCGGTACAGCGCCCACACCAGCGCCGTCGCGGTGGTTTCGTGCCCCGCCACCAGCAGTGTGCGCAGTTGCTCGCGCAGATCGGTGTCGGTGATGGCGTTCCCGTCCTCGTAGCGGGCGTCGAGCAGCAGCGCCAGCAGATCCGTCCCGCCGTCCCCGCTCGCGCGCCGCCGGGTCACTTCCGCGTCGATGAGTTCGTCGAGCCGATCCCGTGCGGCGGCGAATCGCTCCCAGCCGGAGAGTCCGAACATAGTGCGGCGCAATGCGGGAGCCAGGAACAGCGCGCTGCCGAAGGACTCCAGGAACGCCGTGGTGGCGGCGGTGTACTCGGCGCGGCGGGCGGGCTCGTCGATGCCGAACACCGCCGCCAGGATGACCCGCAGCGTCAGTGCTCGCGCCGCCGCGCGGGCGTCGACACGGGTGCCCGGCCGCCACGGCGTCCCGGTGCGATCGCCGTTCAGCTCGGCGAGCGTCGCATCGCGAATGGCGGTGGCGTAGGCGTTGATTCGATTGCGGTGGAACGCGGGCGCGAGCAGGGCCCGCTCGCGTCGATGCCGCTCGCCCCGGGCCAGGATGAGCGAGGCGGCTCCGACCATGGGCTCGATGGGGTTGGGCAGTGGCGGCTCGAGCAGGTCCATCGGCGCCCGGAACAGTTCGCGCGCGCCCTCGGGAGTGCCGGTGAAGAGCACGGATCCGAGGGTCGGCAGGCGCACCCGGAAGGGATCGCCGTCGCGTCCGCGCCGCCACGAGACGTAGCGCTCGAGCATGTCAGGCATCGCGCTCCAGGGTGTCGGTGCTCATGGCTTCGTATACGGCTGCCCGGATGAAATGGTTCGCGGCCTTGATTCGATCTTCCTGGTGCCCGTGGTGTACTCATGGGCGAACAAGTCAAACCTGTTTGTTTCGAAATATAGGACTCGCCCGTGTTGCGTCAGCAGCTTTCCGTCCGGATCGTCGTGCCCGCGATCTCCGCCGTCGCGGCCCTGCTGCTCGCCGGCTGCGGGACCACCGTTCCCGGCCATCCCCAGGCCGCCCCCGGTGACGTCGTGCTCCCGACCAAGACTCCCGGAAGCCCGCCCACCAAGCCGGGCAAGCCCGGTTCGCCGACCACCACCCCGCGCGCCGACCGCGGCGGCAAGACCGACTTCCACGCCTCGATCGGCGATTGCGTGAAGCTCGGCGGCACCACCGAGAACGCCACCATCGACAAGGCGGCGTGCGGCAGCCAGGACTCCAATTACAAGGTGACCGGCAAGGCTCCGCAGAACGCCCAGTGCGGCAAGGACTCCGACCAGGTCTACTACGAGACCCTCAACGGCACCGAGACCGGCGCCCTGTGCCTGACCATCGACTGGGTGGTCGGCGACTGCATGGATGTCGGCAATGACGCCGCCCACCGCATTCCCTGCACCAGCAAGACGGCCACCGAGGGTGTGAAGGTGGTGTCGATCGTGCAGCACAGCACCAGCGTCGACGATTGCCCCGACGGCGACCAGGGCTACGTCTACGACGAGCGCAACTTCGTCGTCTGCGTCAACACACTGTAGAAGCGGACCACGCGAAAGCGGCGGTGATTCTCGGATCACCGCCGCTTTCACTGTCTTTCGGTCCGCCGGGCCGACGCCCGGCTCAGATGGGCCGGTAGCCCGCGCCGATGCCGCCGCGCCCGTTGATGTCGTCCATGATCGAGCTTATGTTGGTGCCGACCTCCGGGCCGAGACAGGCCACCGCCAGGTAGGCGTTGACCATCCCGACCAGGGTGGTGCCGACGACGACCGGCGCGCCGGAATCGCCTTCCACGACGCACATCTGGCTCCAGGTCTCGACATTGGTGTCGAAGACGTCGCCCCACGAGATGCCGCAGGTGTTGCCGGTGGTCCGGCCCTCCTTGCAGACGATGGTGGGGAAGCCCGCGGGGCCGCCCATACCGGTGATGGTGACGCCGCCGATCCGGTTGACCGGGTGACGCGGCCCGGATCGAACTGGATGATGGCGTAGTCGAGATCGTGGTTGGAGTAGACGAACTGCCCGATCTGTCCTGCGGCCCGGTCCTTCTCGGCCCAGACCCGGGCTCCGGCGTCGCCGCAGTGCCCGGCGGTGAGTCCGACCAGGCGCCCGCTGCCGTCATATCCGATGGTGGTGACGGTGCATTCGAACTGATCGTCGATGATGATCCCCGAGCCGCCGCCGATGACCGCGGGTGCCGAGTCCGCCTGAGCGGCTCCGGCTCCGAGGAGCGCGGTGCTCAGTGCGATGGCGAACGCTCCGGTCGCCCCGGCCAGTTTGTTGATCATGTCCCTCCAGACGTCTGAAGCCGCACGAATCGCAACCTGCGGTTACTCATCCTGTCAGTATTCGGGCCCGGTTGGCGGTTGTACTGCCCCATGTTGCCGAGCCGTGTCCTGCTGGGCTTCGGGCTCGATACCTAGTTGGATGGGGATATCGGGACAATGCGCAATGGCTATCGAATTCCGATAAATTTGGTCCTGCAAATTGTTACCCGGTAGGTGTTCACATCTTCCGGGAGATAGTCGAAAACTAGAACAAGTTCTAGATGTCTGCCAGGTTCTTTTGCACGAAAACCAACTCTGATGTGGCTGTTCACAGCCATACCGTGAATGTGATCCGGCTCTATGATCGGAACCACAATCGGTGGTGTGTTTTTCCTAACTCCGTAGTAGGGTGCGTCAAGCAAACAGTCGCCGGAGGCGGGTAACTCCGGCGTCGAGAGGGGTAGTCAGTGCAGTCGACCACGATCCCGGGGGGTCAGGGAAGTCCACCGCCGGCGTCACGGATGAATACAGCCGTGGATTGGGCCAAGGGGTACTGGCAGGACCATCCGAAACGCTCGCTGGAAACCGGCGGACGCATGATGGTGATGGGAGTGGCGGCGGTAACCGAGCTTTTCGTCGCGATCTTCCGCCGCCGGTTCCCTTACAACGAGTTCATCCGGCAGTGCGCTTTCATGGCGAATGTCGCGGCCGCTCCCACCTTGCTGGTCGCCATTCCGATCGGTGTCATCGTGTCCATCCAGGTGGGCTCGGTCGCCGGACAGGTCGGCGCCACCTCGTTCATCGGTGCGGCCAACGGCCTGGGCATCATTCAACAGGGCGCGCCGCTGGTCACCTCGCTGATGATCGCCGGTGCGGTCGGCTCGGCCATCTGCGCCGACCTCGGCTCCCGCACCATCCGTGAAGAGATCGACGCCATGAAGGTGATGGGCGTCGATCCCATGCGCCGCCTGGTGGCGCCGCGCCTGGGCGCGGCCATGCTGGTCTCGGTGCTGCTCTGCGGCTTCGTGATTTTCGTCGGCTTCCTGACCGGCTACATCTTCAATATCTTCGCCCAGAACGGCACGCCGGGCTCCTATATCGGCACCTTCGCCTCCTTCGCCATCACGGCGGATCTGGTTGCGGCCCTGCTGAAGTCCCTCATCTTCGGCCTGCTCGCCGCCGTCATCGCCTGCGACTCCGGACTCAGCGCCAAGGGTGGCCCGGGTGGTGTCGCCAACGCGGTGAACACCGCCGTGGTCATGTCGGCCGTCATGCTCTTCGGCGTCAACCTGATCATCACGCAGCTGTACAACTCCTTCTTCCCCCCAGCGATGGTCTGAGGCCGTGTCAGCTACCTACGTACCGCCGCTACTGCGGCCGCTCCAACGGATCAAGGGTGCGGCGAGCTGGCCGCGCGACTGGCTGGCACGCATCGGCCACCAGGTCTTCTTCTTCCTGCGCTCACTCGGCTCCATGCCGATGGCGTTCAAGCAGTACCCCAAAGAGGTGTGGCGGCTGCTGTCCGACGTCACCTGGGGCAACGGCAATCTCATCGTCGGTGGCGGCACCATCGGCGTGGTGCTGATCCTGTCGGCGTTCGGCGGCATGACCGTCGCAATCCAGGGCTACACCTCGCTGAACCTGCTCGGCCTGAGCCCGCTCACCGGCGCCATCTCGGCCTTCGCCACCACGCGTGAGCTCGGGCCGATGCTGGCCACGCTCGCTTTCGCGGCGCAGGCGGGTTGCCGGTTCACCGCGCAGCTGGGCGCCATGCGCATCTCCGAGGAGATCGACGCGCTGGAATCGGTTGCCATCCGGCCGCTTCCGTACCTGGTCAGCACCCGCATGATCGCGGCCATGATCGCCATCGTGCCGCTGTACTGCGTGGCGCTGCCGCTGGCCTACATCTCCTGCTCGCTGACCGTGTCCCTGGTGGGCGGCACCGCGACAGGCACCTTCCAGCACTACTTCTATCAGTTCCTGGTACCGCACGATGTGCTGTACTCACTGCTGAAGGCGGTCATCTTCGTCGCGATCACCACGTTCATCCAGTGCTACTACGGGTATTTCGCCTCGGGCGGCCCGGAGGGCGTGGGTGTGGCCGCTGGTCGCGCGATCAAGTACTGCATCATCGCGGTCGTCTTCGCCGACCTGTTCATGACCTTGGCGATCTGGGGGGTCAACCCCGGCATCCGGATCTCGGGATAGGGGGCGCACCAGATGATCATCGATCCGAGCGGGCGCGGACCGACGATGCGGCAGTTGCTCATCGCCGGTGTCTGCGGCCTCACCGTCATGGCCGTCATCCTGGGCTTCCTGATGGCGCGCTACAAGGGCTACTTCGTCGAAAAGGTCAACGTCACCGCGAATCTCACCACCACCGGTGACGGCCTGCCGGCCAACGCGGATGTGAAGTTCCGCGGCGTGCTGGTGGGCGCGGTCAAGGATGTGTCGGTGGCCGCCAAGGGCGAGCTGCAGCAGGTGCACATCGAGATGAAGCCGGAGTACACCTCGGGCATCCCGGCCAATGTCACCGCGCGTGTCGTGCCGTCCAACCTGTTCGCCGTCACCTCGGTCGAACTGGTCTACAACGGAACCGATTCCGCGCACATCAAGGAGGGCTCGCAGATCGCGGAGGACACCTCCAAGGGCACCATCGCCTTGCAGGACACCCTCACCACGGTCCGCAACATCCTCGGCAAGCTGGATCCGGTGCAGCTGGGCCGGGTGCTGGGCACCCTGTCCTACGCCCTCGACGGCAGCGGCCGGATGCCCGGCTCCACCATCGAGCGCGTCGACACCTGGCTCACCGGCGTGCGCGGGGCGGTCCCGGACGTGGGCGGCTTCCTCGACGACTTCTCCACCTCCTTCCGCGCGCTCAACCAGTCGGCGCCGGAACTGATGGGCGTGCTGCAGGATTCGGTCAAGACGGCGCAGACCATCTCCGACCGCCGCACCGAGCTGACCGCGCTGCTGGCCGGCACCTCGAACACCGTCGACAAGGTGAACGGCCTGTTCGCCCGCAACCCCAATGTCGGCAAGGACGTCACCACCGGCACCAGCGCCCTGTTCGGCGCGCTGTCGGACAACCCGGACGCCATCCCGCAGGCCATCTCGAACCTCAACGACTCGGTCCGCAAGCTGGGGTCGACGTTCCACTGGGGCACGCAGAACCAGATGATCTGGAACCTGGGCCTGACCTTCACCCCGTACAAGCCGTACACCCGGGACGACTGCCCGCGCTACGGCGAGCTGGCCGCGCCGAGCTGCGCCACCGCGCCGCTCACCTCGGATCCGGGCACCCTGCCGGATTCCTTGCGGCCCAGGTCCATCGACGCCGCGGCGGGTCTGCCGATCACCGCGCCGCCGCCGGGCTTCCCGCTCATTCCGGGCGTGACCGTCACCGGTGTGCCGTCGACGACCCCGGGCGACGCCCCCAAGCCGGGCAACGACCCGCTCGCGGGCACCCCGCTGCAGGGCATGTTCCCGAACCTGGTCCCTGCGGCCCCGGCGAGTCAGCCGGCCACCCCGGCGACCGGCAAGGACATCGCCCTCGCCGGTGACGACGCCATCACCGCGGTGCTGGGCCGGCGTCCCACCGCGGCCGAATACCTGCTGCTGAGCCCGATTCTGAAGGATGCGACCGTGCACCTGACGCAGAGCGAGGCCGGCCGATGAGCATTCGCAAACCGCTGATCGGCTTCGGCATCTTCGCGATCGTGTCCGTCCTGGTGACCGCGGTCATCTGGAACACGCTCGCTCGCACGGTGCAGGGGTCCACCAACACCTACTCCGCGACCTTCACCGATGTGCTCGGCCTGCGTCCGGGCGATGACGTCCGGATGGCGGGCGTGCGGGTCGGCAAGGTGGAGAAGATCGCCCTGGACAAGCAGAACCAGGCGCACGTGACCTTCATCGTGCAGCGTGATCAGACGCTCTACGGCGACACCAAGGCGCTGGTCCGCTACCAGAACCTGATCGGTCAGCGGTATGTGGCGCTGACCCCGCCGGTCGCGGGCAAGCCGAAGACCGGTGATCACGTGGCGCTGAAGAACAATGGCGTGATCCCGATCGAGCGCACCGAGCCGTCGTTCGACGTCTCCGGTCTGCTCAACGGATTCCAGCCGCTGTTCCAGGTGCTGCAGCCCGAGCAGGTGAACAACCTGTCCAACACCTTCATCCAGGCGTTGCAGGGCGACAATGTCTCGTTGAGCGCGTTCATCACCCAGGCCGCCGCGGTGGCCTCGGACTTCGAACGCCGCGACGGGATCCTGTCCGACGTGATCACCAACCTGTCCAGCGTCATGTCCGGCCTGGCCAAGCGCGGCGACGAACTGGAGACGCTGGTCACCCAGACCCGCGCTCTGATCGGCGGCCTGTACGCGCAGGGTCAGTCGCTGCAGGCGTCGACCGTCCAGATCGCCGACGCCACCCTGGGTCTGGTCGGGATGTTCGGTTCCATCCAGCCGAAGCTGGTGGCGGCCCAGGCCTCCACCAATTCCGCGCTGGCGGTGTTGCTGGCCAACGGTTCCAAGCTGGATCAGGCCGCGGTGGATCTGCCCGGCATCCTCACCAACGTCGGCAAGTTCACCCAGAACGGCGCCTACGCCAATGCTTACCTGTGCAGCCTGGACGTCTCGCTGTACGGAGTCCTCTTCCCGCGCGGTCTGTTCTCGCAGATCGGTGGCAACTCTCACTCGGCGGTGTGCCGTCCATGATGTCGAAACTCAAGTCCCGCTTCCAATCCAATCGCAACTTCTGGCTCGGCGTGCTCGGCACGCTCGTCATCGTCGGACTGCTGCTGGGCTCCACTATCTACAAGTCGGTGGGCATCGGCACCAAGGCCGTCAAGGCGGAGTTCGTGCAGACGGCCGGCATCAAGGTCGGTGACAAGGTGGACGTCTCCGGCGTCCCGGTCGGCACCGTGTCGGGCGCCGAGCTCGAGGGCGACCACGTGCTGATCACCTTGAGCGTCAACGACGATGTGAAGCTCGGCCCGGATGCCAAGGCGTCGATCAAGATGGCGACCCTGCTGGGCGCCGCGCTACGTCGACCTCGTCCCGGGCGACGGCAAGGGGCTGAAGGGCAACCGGATCCCCAAGTCCAACACCGTGGTTCCCTACAACCTGGCCGACGTGGTGCAGGAGGGCACGCCGAAGTTCGAGGAGCTCGACACCAAGAAGCTGGCGGACTCGCTCAATCTGATCAATCAGCAGATGGGTGACACCCCCCAGATGACGGTGCAGGCCCTCGACGCCATCGGTGCGCTGGCCAAGACCATGAACAACCGCAAGGACCAGGTCGATCAGCTGCTCAAGGATCTGGACAAGGTCACCAAGATCCTCGGCGACAACCGCAACAGCGTGCTGCTGGTGATCACCCAGGGCGAGGCCATCGCCAACCGGGTGATGGAACGGCAGGGTCTGCTCAAGAGCCTGCTGGACAACATCGCCAAGCTCAGCGGTCAGCTGCAGCAGATCGGCGCGCAGAACGACAACCGGTTCGGCCCGACCCTGCAGCAGCTCAACACCATGGCCGACGGTCTGCAGAAGAACAAGGACAACCTGGATCGGCTGCTGTCGATCATGCCGCCGGCCGTACGGCAGTTCAACAATGTCTTCGGCAACGGCAACTACGGCGAGGTCGCGCTCCCGTGGCTGTTCCCGGACAACTGGTTGTGCTTCGCGCAGGTGAACGAGGGGTGCCACCAATGACATCGACGCAGCGCACACGGCTGCTCCGCCGAATCGCCAAGGCCGCCATGATCGGTGCCGTGGCGGGGGCCGTCGGCTCCTGCTCGCTGGTGCCGCTCGGGGTGAAGGACGCGGCGGGCCAGACCCAGCACTTCACGGCCGACTTCCTCAATATCGCGGGCATGTTCGAGGGCAACCCGATCACGGTGCTCGGCCTCGAGGTGGGCCGGGTCGACAAGATCATTCCGAAGGGTCAGTACGTCGAGGTCCACATGACCGTGGACAAGGGCGTGGACATCCCGAAGAACGTTCAGGCCGCACTCGTTTCACCGTCCATCGTCACCGACCGCCACATCGAGCTCACCCCGCGCTACACCGGCGGGGACAAGCTGCGCGACGGCGCGCACCTGACCACCCAGCAGACCAAGACCCCGGTCGAGCTGGACACCATGATCAAGACGATCGACAGTTTCGCCGCCGCGCTGAAACCCCAAGAGGGACAGGACGGCATCGGCCCGCTGTCGGGCCGGGTGCTCTACCCGATGATGAACGGCAACGGCGAGAAGATGCGCGACGTGCTCAACTCACTGTCGGGCGCGTTGAAGACGGGCCTGGACAACAAGGACGCCATCTCCACCATCATCATCAAGCTCAACGAGCTCACCACCATGCTCGCCGAGAACGACGATTCGGTGCGCGGGTTCAGCAACAAGATCACCCAGATGACCGGGCTGCTGTCCGACCAGGCCCCCGGCCTGCAGGGCACCCTCGATCAGCTGAATGCCTTCCTGGCCAACACCAGTGGCGCGTTCTCGCAGTACTCCGATCAGCTCAACGGCACCCTGACCGGTCTCACCGCGGTCACCAAGCAGCTGCGCGACAACGCGGCCGGGGTGACCGAGGTGGTCGACGTGACCCCGCTGCTCATGCAGAACCTGGACCGCTCGGTCAACCGGCAGGACAACTTCATTCGCCTGCACGGCCTGATCGGCACCGCGCTCTCCGGCGAGATCATCAGCGTGTTCTGTGAGCGCGTCCAGATGAAGGCGGACGGTTGCCGGACAGGGAAGATGGAGGACTTCGGACCCGACTTCGGTCTGATGGCGGCGGCGCTGGGGATGACCAAATGAGTAATCGACTGTCGGGCCCCTGGGGTGAGCGCACCGGTCGCCGGGCGCGCCGGGTGATCGTGGCCGTCGCGGTGACCGCGACCGCCGTGGTGGCGTCGGGCTGCGGCCTCACGGTGGAGAGCCTGCCGCTGCCCAAACCCGGTGCGGGCGAAGAGACTTACACCATTCACGCGGCCTTCGACAATGCCCTGAACCTCCCGGATCAGGCCAAGGTCAAGATCGGTGGTTCGGACGTCGGGGTGGTCACCAAGATCACCACCAAGGACTTCAAGGCCAATGTGGACCTGGCCATCCGCAAGGACATCGAGCTGCCCAAGGGCAGCACGGCGGAACTGCGGCAGGCCACCCCGCTCGGCGACGTGTTCGTGGCGGTGTCCAAGCCCAAGACCCAGCCCGGCACCGAAATGCTGAAGGACGGCGGCCGGATCGAGAACACCTCGGCCGGTGCCACCGTCGAAGAGCTGCTGATCTCGGTCTCGTTGCTGTTCAACGGCGGCGGCATCGCCAGCCTGTCCAAGCTGACCTCCGAGATGGACTCCATCGTCGGCGGCCGCGGTGAACAGCTCGGTCACGTGCTCACCCAGATGACCAGCGTGATGACCAGTCTGAACAAGAACAGCGCGCGTGTGGACAATGTGCTGTCCGGTTTCAGCGCACTGGCCAACACCATCGAGGCCAACCATCAGCAGCTCGGCCAGGTGGCCGACAGCCTGCCCGGCATGATCGGCGCCATCGCCGAGAACAACCAGGCCATCGGCGATCTGCTCAACAAGATCTCGACAACCAGTGCGGCGCTGGGCGATTACGCCAACACCACCTCGGACTCGCTGGGCAGCCTGCTCGACAATCTGAACCAGCTGATGTCCGCGCTGGCCCGGACCGATCAGACGCTCGGACCGGCGCTCGACGCACTGCACGACATCCGCCCCCGGGTCGATGCCACGTTCAAGGGCGACACGCTGGCCCCGGCCGCCGTGCTGTCCATGCTCGATATCGGCCTGCTCACCGACCCGGCCAACAGCAAGTTCCCGGATGTGAAGGACCTCAACGACTTCGGGGGCAGCCTGATCCAGGTGCTGCAGGTCATCTACGGCAGGATCAACGGGGGGCACCGATGAACTGGGTATCGCGACACAAGAATCTGGTGTCCAATGGCGCGCTGGTGCTGATCCTGCTGGTGGGCGCGTCCTACCTGGCGATCAGCGTGATGCGGGTGAACCCGCTGCGCGAGACCTACACGGTGACGGTCAATCTGGATCGGTCCGGCGGTCTGCAGGCCGGCAATGACGTGACCCTGCGCGGCTACCGCGTCGGCAAGGTCAACGACATCACGCTGATCGACAACGGCGCGGCCATCGCCGCCACGGCCGAGATCGACAAGAAGTACTCCATCCCCGCGGACACCGTGGTCGCGGTGGGCGCGCTCTCGGGCGCGGGCGAGCAGTACATCGACTTCCGCCCGAACACCGAGCAGGGTCCCTTCCTGCACAACGGTTCGCTGGTGCAGTTCGATCCGGCCAAGGTCAAGACGCCGACCCCGGTGTGGTCGGTGCTCGACAATGCCAGCGCCCTGATCGCCCAGGTGGATCCGGACAAGTTCAGCGTCATCCTCACCGAGCTGGACACCGCCCTCTCCGGAGGTCCGGACCAGCTGCGTTCGCTCATCGACGCGATCAGCATCGCCACCAACGGCCTGGACAATCTGCTCCCCCAGACCACCAACCTGCTCAAGAATTTGCAGGTCATTTCCGGCACCACCGCGCTGGCGCAACCCGATCTGGGTACGCTGACCCGTAATTCGAGTGTGTTGTTCAATCAGTTCAACGACGCGAATGCCGAACTTCAGAAGATCCTGGAGCAGGCTCCCGGCCAGATGCAAGCCCTCGGCGCGGTGCTGGACAAGACCGCGGACCCGATGACCAGTCTGGCCACCAACTTCGCGGCCATCACCAAGGCCGCGCAGCTGCGCGCCCCGGCGCTGCGGGCACTGTTCCCGTCGCTGGTCATCGGCACCTCCGCCATGGGTGTGCCGGCGCACGACGGCGAGTTCTACACGATCATCGATATCTGGCCGCGCGCGTTCTGTGACTACGCCACCAAGAAGGTGCGGCCGGATGTGGCGACCGAGAACACCATCCCGAGGTGGGCGGGATACTGCCCGAACCCGACGCAGGACCAGCAGATCCGAGGGTCCGGCAACGCGCCGCGACCGGATGTGCCGAACAACGGCGCACTCCCGCCCGCGGGAGCGGATCCGAACGAACGGACCCTGCCGCCGGTCAAGTAAGGGCCTTCAACCAACACGGTGCGTCCGCAGCGCACCGGGAAAGTGATCGATAGATGTCGGACGACGCTGCCCAGGACAAGAAAACCGAAGACGATTCGATCGCCGAGGCCGATAGCCAGGGCAACGCCGAGAAGGTCACCGAGCCGGAAGCCGCTGAGCCGGAGGCGAGCACGGAAGCCGAGCCGAAGGTGACCACCGAAGCCGAGCCGAAGGCGAGTGTGGACGCCGAGGCCGCGGCTGGTTCCGAGCCGAAGCCCGAGCAGCCGGCGGCCGACTCGAAGTCCGGCAAGTCCGGCCTGCTGTCCGCGGTGCCGGTGCCGCTGGTCGCGCTCGGCGCGCTCGGTGTGGTGGCGGTGGCCGCGATCGCCGGGGCGGCCGGATTCTGGTGGCAGTCCCACGACCGCGCCCAGCAGCTCGACAACCGCGACAACGCCACCTCGGCGGCGTGCGGTTTCGTGCGCACCCTCACCGCGTACGACGAGAAGTCGCTGCCCGACTTCGCCGCCCGGATGAAGTCGCAGATCGCCGACGGCGGCGAGTTCGCGCAGAGCTTCGAGCCGGTGGCCTCCGATCTGCAGGACCTGCTGATCAAGCAGCACGCCAAGGCCACCCTGAGCATGCTGCGCTGTGCCTACGAGAACGGCGACGCGAACAAGGCCACCATCCTGGTCGACGTGCTGCAGACCGCCAGCAACGATCTGCACGCCCAGCCGGTCGTGCTGCCGCTGCCGTCCTATGTCGAGCTCGAGAAGAAGGGCGACAAGTGGCTGGTCACCAAGTACCGCACGGTCTACGGCAACGACGACAGCGCCATCCCGGGCGCGGGTGGTGACAAGCAGGGCATCCAGCCTTCGGGTCAGGCGACTCCGCCGGCGCAGCCCGCGCCGACCTCCGCGGCTCCCAAGCCCGGCAACTGAGCCGATAACAGCGAAAGGGCCCGCCCTCCGGAAATCCGGAGGGCGGGCCCTTTTCGTGTGAGCGCTTCGGCGTGGCGCGTCAGAACAGGGTGAGCGCCTCGGTGACAGGCGCTTTGGCGGCCGCGGCCCGGCGGCGCGGGGTGGCCGGTGCGGAATGCGCGGTGGCGCCGATCTTCTCGGCCGGATCCGCGGGCGCGGTCACCGGGAGCGGTTCGGTCTTGGGCTCCGTGATCGGGATGGGCGCGGTGGGCGGATCGAAGGGTTCCGTCTGCCCGGCATCGGAGTCGGTGGTCTCTCCGGTGGCGGCGGCCTGGCGGGCGGCCTGCCCGGCCAGGGTGTCGGCCTGCTCGTTGAAGTAGTTGCCGACGTGCCCGCGCACCCAGCGGAACCGGACCGGGCCGGGGCGGGTGGCGATGGCGCGGTCGATCTGCTGGATCAGCTCGACGTTCTTGACCGGTGCGCCGGTGGAGGTCTTCCAGCCGTTGTTGCGCCAGCCGTTGATCCACTCGGAGGCGCATTTGATGGCGTAGAGCGAATCGCTCTCGATGAGTAGTGGTTCGGTGCTCGGATGGGCCCGCACGGCCTCGAGCAGCGCGCGTAGCTCCGCGATCTGATTGGTGCCCGAGGGCCCGCCGCCGCTGGCTGAGCCGCCCGCGTGATTGACCCAGGCCCAGCCGATCGCCCCGCCCGGATTGCGCAGGCATGATCCGTCGGTGCTCACGATGATCATGCGGCCTACCCTACGCGATCCGGCCGACAAGATCGGTGCCGTGGAATTCCTCTATCTCCCTGCGCAATTGCGATTCGGTCCGCCGGACCGTGGCCTGCACCAACGCGGCCAGCACCGCGGAGAGCAACTTGCCGGTGACGCCGCGTGGCGCCCAGTACTCGGTCTCCGAGGTCAGCACCGCGCGGCCGTACCCCAGCGGGTCGAAACGCAAGGTGATGACGCAGAAGTTGGAGCACGCCGACGCCGGCTTCCCCTTCCGGCGTCGGCGCAGTGTGTACTCGATGACCGCGTTGCGGCGGTAGTCGGTGATCTCACACTCGATCGTGGGATGCCACAGGCCGACCCGCAGCGTCGCGCCGAAGACGGCTCCGAGACCGTGGTCGGAATCTCCGACCGGCTCGAACCCGACGACGCCGAACGCCCAGTCCGGCACGAACTGATGGTTGTCCGTATACGTGAACGCGACTTCCACCGGTGCGCCGACATCACTCGCGTACTTGAAATGGCCCATAGGCTGCTCCCTGTCCCACGGCTGCCATTAAAAGTACTACAGCAATCCTATTTATTGAACGGAGTCGTCCAATCGGTCCACGATGTATTCGGCGATCGGCAGGGCCGAGGTGGCCGCCGGGGACGGGGCATTGAGCACGTGGACCGAACGCGGCGTGTGCTCGAGCAAGAAGTCGTGAGCCAGGGTACCGTCCCGCAGCACCGCCTGAGCCCGGATGCCCGCCTCCCGGGGCAACAGGTCCGCACGCGTCAACTCGGGGCAGTAGCGCCGGCATTCGGCCAGGTATCCGCGCTTGAACAGCGAGTTGCGCAGTTCCCGCAGCCCGGTGCGGACATTGGCGGCGGCCACCTTGTGAAAACCGCGGTAGCCCAGGATCTCCCGGGCGTCGCGCAGGTTCACGCTCCCCTTGGCGTAGCCCTCGCGGGCCAGCCCCAGCACGGCATTGGGCCCGACGGTCAGCCCGCCGTCGATGGTGGGGCTCAGATGCACGCCCAGGAACGGCAATTCGGGATCCGGGATCGGATAGATCAGGGTGTTCACCAGATCTTTGCGGTGCGGCGGCAGCTGGTAGTACTCGCCGCGGAAGGGCACGATGCGCAGGTCGATGTCCAGTCCGGCGAGCCGCGCCATCCGGTCGGCCTGCAGCCCCGCGCACACCACGAGCCGCCGGGCCTGCCGGCTGCCGTCGGGCCCTGAAATCGTTACCGCTGAGTCTGTTTCGCTGATGGCGGTGACCTCCGCGCCCAGCACGATCTCACCGCCGGCCGCGCGCACGTCCTCGGCCAGCGCCCGGGTCACCTTGCCGTAGTCGATGATCCCGGTGCTCGCCACGAACAGCGCCCCGACCCCGGTGATCCGCGGTTCCCGCCGCACCAGCTCGGCGGTGTCGAGCAGCTCCACCTCGACGCCGTTGGCGACCGACCGCTCGTAGAGCGCGAGCATCCGCGCGTGCTCGCCGGCATCCGTGGCCACCAGCAGTTTTCCGCACTCCTCGAACGGAATGTGGTGTGCCGCCGCGAATTCCTTGGTGAGCTGTGCGCCGCGCACGCACAGCCGCGCCTTCAGGCTGCCGGGCTCGTAGTAGATGCCGGAGTGGATGACCCCGCTGTTGTGCCCGGTCTGATGCAGGCCCAGCTCCCCGGCCTTCTCCACCAGCAGCAGGCTCGCCCCCGGGTGACGCTCGAGAATGCGGTGCGCGGTCGCCACCCCGACGATGCCCCCGCCGATCACGCAGTAGTCGTACACACCGGAAGTCTCACACAGTGACGGTGGCCGAGTCTGCCCCGTGGGCGGCGTTCACATCGGGCGCGACGGTGGCGTCGGGCTTGCCGGTGGTGTCGGGCGCCGCCGCGGGGACCGGGTGGCGCGCGATCTGCAGGCCGTAGGTCCCCAGCGCCGGATCCGACAGGGTCAGCGTCACGTCGCCGTGGCTGTCCACATCGGTGCGCAGCCGGGTGTTGGCGCTGGGATCGGTGGTGATCCCCAGCTGGTGCCCGAGCGGCGAGTTGAGCAGGACGTCGGCCAGCGTGGCGAAGACATTGGTGTCCAGGGTGAGCGTCACCGTGTCGTGCCGGCCTCCGCCCAGCTGCGCGCCCACATAGGTGGTGCCGAGCCGGAGCTGACCGGTCAGCGGATGCGGTACTTCGACGGCAGGCCCGCCCGGGTGGGCCGGAATCGCCTGAGCCGTCGCCGGTTCCACCGGCCGGCCGCTGAAAAGCGAGGTCAGCGAGATCTTCTCGGCGATCGGCGCGGCGATCTGGAGGCCCTGCCGATCGGTGTCGCCGTGGCCGGGCGCGGCGAGCGCCGGGCGGTCGGCCGGTGTGGTGGTCGCGAGCTTGCCGGGCCGCTGGGCCATCTCGTTGGCGATGTACGAGCCCGCCGCGACGGTCAGTCCGATGCTGGCCATGCTGGCGGTGACGATGGCGCTGTAGCGGATCACCTGGGCCGCGCGCCGGGTCGACCGGGCGGCCTGCGTCGCCAATTGATGCGACATGACTGGTGCGTCCTCTCCCTCTCCCCTGGGTCCCCCTGCGCAACGCAGACCCGCACCATTGAAAGTCGTACGCTCGTCCAGATTACGGTGGCCGCGGGTACCACATGCCGTAGGTGAGACCAGGATCACTCTCGGAAAAGGTTGGGCATCATCAGGTTTTCCCCGGCGAAACCCTGGGTAAAAAGCTGATAGCGGCGAGCGCCAACTCGACTGCCATCGAAGAGACCTCCGGCCAACGGCGTCCGGTCGGCACCAGGCACGGCGCACCCAGGCTGGCGCTCGCTCGCTCCCCCCCAGCTCGGCTGGGAGACAAGCCCCGGTGGGAATTGGGGATTCTGGTCGGAGGCCGGGATCGGCGGCGGGTCAGGCGAACTGGCCCGCCGCTCGGCCGGTTCCGGGCGGCCCGGCGAAAGCCTGTGCCAGGCCCAGCCATTCCAGCGCCTCCGCGCCCCGGACCTCGAGCGCCAGATCGTCGAGATGGCGACGCTGGGTGACCAGCTGACAGAAATCCCAGGCCGGGCCGCTGATCCGCTGCGCGGCGTCCTCGGGCCCCCAGGTCCACAGACCGCCGTCGGGTGCGTTCAGCTCGATCCGGAACTCCTCGGCGGGCGCGGTCTTGCCGTGGGTCAGGTAGGCGAAATTACGGGTCCGCACTCCGATGTGCGCGATGTGCCGCAGGCGTGCGGTGGGCTCCCGGGTGACGCCGAGGGTGTCGGCCACGTCCTGTCCGTGCGCCCAGGTCTCCATGAGGCGGGCGGTGACCATCGAGGCCGGGCTCATGGGCGGGCCGAACCAGGGCAGCTTGGTGCCGGCCGGGACCGTGCGCAGTGCGTCCACCAGGGCCGCGCGGTCCCGTCGCCAGTCGGCGAGCAGTTGCGGCGCAGGGGTTTTCGCGCCTTCCTCGGCGGCTTCGTCGACGAAGGTGAGCGCCTTGGGCAGGGCGGCCTGGACCAGCTCGTCGAATTCCACCGGGTCGGTGGCGGCGATCGCGGCGACCCGATCGGTCCAGTTCAGGTGGGCGATCTGATGCGCGATGGTCCAGCCGGCGGCGGGGGTGTCGCGTTCCCAGCCGGTCGGATCCAGGTCCGCGATCAGCCGATCCAGGTCGGCGCATTCGGCGGTGAAGTCGGCGAGCAATGCCTCGAGATCGGCCACGCGGTCAGCATCGCAGTCGCACCGGAAAAATGCAAGCACGCGTGCTTGATTTCCGGTGCGCTGTTCGGTTGCTGCGAAAAGGGCTTCCTACCAGCCGAAAATGATCAGATGCACGGCTCCGACGACCAGGCCCAGGGCCGCACCGTGGAGATACAGCAGCCACGCGTCCTGTTCGACGGAGGCGTAGAACATCTCCATGAATTCGCCCGGCGTGAGCTGCTGCAGCTTGCGGGCCGCGAACTCGTCGATCTTCTTGGCCTGCGCGGCCGCGAACTCCGGATCGTCGGCCAGGCTCGGGGCGAGTCCCACCGCGGCGGAGGTCGCGCCGATCTTCAGATTGTCGAACTGCCGCTTGCCGAACATGGTCCGTACCACCGAATGGGTCGGTCCGAGCTGGCGATGGATCTCCGTGGAGATCAGGCGTTCCAGCAGCTGCCGGGTCTTGTCGCCGTTCGGGCCGTTGAGCAGTTCGCCGGCCAGGTTCGGCAGGGTCAGCACCTGGTAGGCCAGGATGTGGGCGAGATCGGCGGCGGCCTCGGGCTGCCGCTTGGCCAGCAGCGCCTGCTTCCACAGGTACTTGTACCAGGGCTGTGGATCGCCCGGCTCGAACACCATCTTGACCGCGATGACATTGACCAGCACGCCGATGGTCGCGGTCGCGGACAGGATGACCAGCCACGGCGGGATCCAGCCCAGCACCGGAATGCCCTGGTGCACATGCATGTACAGCGCCAGCAGCAGACCGAAGGGCGCGCCGAGCAGGCCGATGCGGACCATGAACTTCAGTTCCGGCGCGGCGATGGTGGTGGTCAGGTCCTTGAGGATCTCCGGGTTCTCGCGCAGATATCGGATGACGAAGTCCTTGATGTCGATCAGCTGGTCGACATTGTCGCCGAGCTGCTCGAAGGCGTTCCGGGCCAGCGCCGGCAGTTCGCGTTCGATGCGCTGGTAGAGCGCATTGCGCACCGATTTGGGCACCGCGCCCCACAGGTCCGGGTTCTCCTTGCTCATGATCTCGTCGACCATGCCCGGCACCTGTTTGCGGCCCACCTCGGCGATGTAGTCGGCGATGCCCTCGAGGTCGAGTTCGCGAATGAAGTCCTTGGGACTGCCGATTCGCATGATGGCCACGTCCACGCAGATGCTGGCCATCTTCTCGGCGCGCGCCGGGATGAAGCCCTGGAAGCCGAGTTGCCTGCCGTCGCCGGAGAAGGTGGGCAGCACCTGCACGCGACGCGGGAGATAGGGGTAGAGGATCTCCAGCCCCGGGACCCGGAAGCCCTTGAAGTAGACCGGCCAGAACAACATCAGCACGCCGGTCCAGTTGGTGAGCCAGCCGGCGATGGCGCTGAAGATGGGGAAGCTGATCAGATCGACCACGAGCTTGGACTGGCCCGTCAGTTGTTCCCAGTCGAGGAACAGGCCCGAGGCCAGTGTCGTCATAGCAGGGTCCCCCTACGGCCGAGCACGGGTGAGAAAACGGATTCCCAACACTCTCATCGGGCGATGTCGCTGTCAAAAGGTTCCTGGCCTGGAAGAACGTGTCGTGTCGCGGCGCCGGGGGCGGGGTCCGCGCGACGTACTCTGCGGCGGGTCCGGGAGTTCGGAATACTGGTCAATCGACCAGGGTGGCAGTCAGGGAGCCCATCGTGACAGGCAGGGAGCAGCGCATGACCGTCGATCGTCGGGGATTCCTCGGTGGCACCGCCGCCGCGGCCGTGGGCGGCACCGCCGCACTGGCGCTGGGCGCCGCCGCCGCGGCGCGCCGAGAACGCCCCGGCCGTCGGCAAATTCGCCTTCCCCGACACCGAGCGTCTGCGCGTGCTCGTCACCGGCGACGCGGGCACCGGCGCGCGCCCGCAGTGGCAGGTCGCCGACGCCATGCGGGAACAGCATGCGCGCGAGCCGTTCTCCCTGGCCCTGGCCCTCGGCGACAATGTCTACGAGCAGGGCCCCTGGGCCGACGACGACGCCCAGTTCGCCGCCAAGTTCGAGGACCCCAACCACGACCTCGACTTCCCGTGGCTGATGGTGCAGGGCAACCACGACAACTCCTCGATCCTGCCCGGCGACGGCGGCTGGTTGCTGCGCGGCAATCACGAGGTGGCCTATCACGGGCGCTCGCCCCGCTGGTTCATGCCGTCTCGCTATTACTCGGTGCGGATTCCGCAGGAGCGACCGGTCGTCGAATTCTTCGTGCTCGACCTCAATCCGGTCGCCGCCTACCTGCCCCCGCTCTTCCAGCCCTACTGGGCGGCCGACGGCCAGTTCATGACCGAGCAGGCCGCCTGGCTGGACCGGGCCCTCGACGAGTCCACCGCCACCTGGAAGATCGCCTGCACCCACCACCCGTACCGCAACAACGGCCCGCACGGGAACGCCGGCGAATACGACGGATTCAGCATCGACCCGATCGACGGCCGGCATGCGCGGGACTTCTTCGAAGCGCATGTGGTGGGCCGCTGCCAGTTCATGTTGTCGGGCCACGATCATTCGCTGCAGGTGCTGGAACCCACCCCCGCCTCGAAGGGCACCCGGCAGATCATCTCCGGCGCGGCCGCGAAATCGGTGCACGGGGAACCGTCCTCGGGCAGCAAGAACACGCCGAACGGCGCACTGTACGAGAACTACAACGATCTCGGTTTCATGGTCCTGGACCTGACCCCCACGTCCGCCGACCTGGGGGTCTACACCGTCGATCTGTCGAATGGCCAGTCGGCCAACGTCTTCCAGCGCAAGCTCGGTTAACCTGCCGAATCGTTCCTTCGCCCCCGGAATCATTTGTGATTCCGGGGGCGAGCCTTTGAGTCGACTATGGTTTCAGGACGATCCGGATCGGGTTGCCCTCCTTGGCCTCGAGGGCGTGGACGGCCTTCGCGGCGTCGGCCAGCGGCACCACGGCGCTCACCGAACGGGAGAAGTCGACCCGTTGCAGCCCTTGCAGTTTCACCAGCTGGGTGACGTGCTCGGGCAGCGAACCGTAGTGTCCGCGCAACTGCTGCTGGAAGAAGCTGAACGCGGTGCCGCCGGTAATGGTGATCGGCTTGTCGGTCAGGCCGACCAGCACCAGGCGGCCCTGCGGCGCCAGGCAGGTCACCGCCTGCTCGCGCACCGGGGCCACGCCCGCGAAGTCGAAGGCGGCCGCGAGGCCGGTGCCCGAGGCCTGGAACACCTTGCGCCGCAGGTCCGGATCGGCCGGATCGAAGGCCAGGTCCGCGCCGAAGGACAGGGCGCGCTCGCGGGCGGCGGGCAGTGGATCGATCGCGATGATCGGCGCCGCGCCGATCATCCGCAGCAGCTGCACCCCGTGCGCGCCCAGCCCGCCCACGCCCCAGACACCCACGGCTTCACCGGGTTTCACCTCGGCGGTGGCGGTGATGGCGGCCCACGGCGTGGATACCGCGTCGGGGATGAAGCAGGCCTGTTCGAACGGCAGCTCGTCGGGAATCGGGACCAGGGTGTCGATCCGGGCCAGGGTGTATTCGGCCCAGCCGCCGTCGTAGTCGACGCCGCGGGTGAAGGTGGCGCCGTCGCGCAGCTCGCCCGCCTGCAACAGCACTCGGTCACCGACCTTGGCGCCGGTGACGCCCGGTCCGAGGGTGTGCACCGTGCCCGCGACCTCGTGGCCGAGCGTCACCACGTCGCCACGCAGGAACAGCGGGGTCAGGGTGCCGTCGATGAGGTGGACGTCGGACAGGCAGACGCCCGCCGCCTCCACCTTGACCAGCACGTGGTCCGGGCCCGGTTCCGGGATCGGCACCTCGTCCAGTTCCAGTCGGCGTTCGGGTCCCAGGTGCAGTCGCGCGGCCAGCATCGTCATCGGCTCATCGTAGGCCGATGTCGGTCAGTCCACGGTCGAGAAAACGGATCATCCAGGCGAAGCTCTCCTCGGAGTCGTCGCTCCACTGGAAGCCATCGGAGGCCTGCAGGCTGGCGAAACCGTGGAAGGTGGAGCGCAGCGTGCGCAGCGCGTGCACCATTTCCTGCTCGCCGATGCCGTAGCCGCGCAGTACCGCCTCCATGGATTCCAGCACCCGCGAACCCGATTGCAGCAGTGGATCATCCGGCCCGGTGAAGCGTGCGCCCACGGTGGCCGCGTAGCGGCCGGATGTTCGACCACGTAGGAGCGGAAGGCCTGCGCGAAGGCGGTCAGCGCGTCGCTGCCCGCGAGCCCGTGCATGGCGTCGCGCACCCGGACGTCGAGTTCGGCCATGGCCAGCGCGGCGATGCCGTGTTGCAGGTCGGCCAGGCTCTCGATGTGTTTGTACAGCGAGGGCGTGCGCACCCCGAGCCGTTGCGCGAGCGTGCCCAGCGCCAGCTCGCCGAACCCGACCTCGTCGGCGAGGGCGGCTCCGGCGGCGATGACGTCGGTCCGGTTCAGGCCGACCCTAGGCATGGTGTTCCTTCAGGAACGGCAGGATCAGCTCGGCGGTCCGGTCGGCGGCCTCGAACTGCGGGTAGTGGCCGGTGCCCTCGACCAGGCCCAGGCTGCCCAGTCCGTCCGGCAGCGCGTCGACGATGCGCCGGCCCTCGGCCTCGGGGCTGGGGAAGTCCGGGTCGGCGCTGCCCATGATGACGAGCGCGGGCCGGGTCACGTTGGGCACCTGGGCTTCCGCGTCCGCCGGGGTGGACTTGCCGCACTTCATGAACTCGGCCATCCGGCCGGGCTCGCGCAGCTTGGCGGCGACCTCGCCCAGGTATTCGTCGAGGTCGTCCGGCTTGGACGGCATGGCCACCGTCAGGTACTTCAGCCACTGGCCGATGCTCTTGAAGATCATCGTGCTCATCAGCGGGATCATCCCCTTGCGGTGGTGCGCGTTGGTGAAAAGCGCTGCCACGTCGGCCTTCTGGGTGAGGGTGAAGGGGTTGATCTCCACGATGGCCCGCACCAGGTCCGGCCGCAGCGCCGCCGCGATGGTGGCCGAGCCGCCCGAGAGCGAGTGCCCCACCACGATGGCGGGCTCGCCGCCCAGTCGCTCGATGACCGCCAGCAGGTCGTTGGCCACGTCGGTGCGGCTGATGGCTTCCTTGCCGGTCTCCGACGCCCAGTCCAGGCTCGACTCGCCGTGTCCGCGCATATCGGTGTTGACCACCCGGTATCCGGCGGCCGCCAGCAGTGGGGCGAGGTGCCGGTTCACCGTGCGGTCGATGCCCATTCCGTGGGACAGGACCACCAGGGGTCCGGTACCGATCTCGTCGTATGCGATGCGGCCGCCGTCGATGTCCACGTACTGCGTCATGGTCTTGTCGCTCCCTGAGAGTAGCTAACTGCGATAGCCATAAAGCTAATCGCTTTAGCCAACGCCGTCAACCCTTGTCTGAGCAGATCTCACCGATCGAGCTGATCTCGCAGGTCAACGGCGTTCCTCGATGGCGTGAACGAGCTGGTGCACGGTGGAATTCGCCGCCAGCAGGCGGTCGGCCACGACATTGACCGCGCCCCGCAGCAGGGCATACGGCTCCCACCCGCGCGGCGCGATGGTGCGCGGCGCCCGGCGCTCGATGCCGTCGGCGATGGTGCCCGCGGCCTGCGCGGCGGTGATGCGCACATTCAGCGGCCACGGCAGCAGCGCGTCGAGACGGCGGCCGAGATCGTCGGCGTCGAGCATGTCGTGGGTCATGGCGGTCTCGACGATGCCGAAGTAGGCGACGCCCGCGCTGGCCCCGCTCGCCGCGAGTTCCACCCGCAGCGCCCGGCCCAACTGTTCGACCGCGGCCTTGCTCATCATGTACGGCGAGCCGCCCATGCCGGGCGCGAACGCGGCGCACGAGGACACCACCACCACGTGCCCGCGGGCGCGGACGATGTGGTCGAGGGCCGGGTGCACGGTATTGAACACGCCGGTCAGGTTGATGCCGATGACGCGGTCGAAATCGCGCGGGTCCATGGTGCGCAGGGTGGCGGGCACCGGTGTCACACCGGCATTGGCGACCACCACGTCCAGCCGGCCGTACCGGTCGACCACCTCGGCGACCACCGCCGCCATCCGATCCCGGTCGGCGACATCGGCGACCACCCCGTCCGCGCCGAGCTCGAGCGCGGTGCTCTTCGCGGTGGCGGCGTCGATGTCGGCGACGACCACGCGTGCGCCGCGCCGGGACAGGATGGCGGCCAGCTCCCGCCCGATCCCCTGGCCCGCGCCGGTGATCAGCACGACCTTGCCGTTGACGGAGTACCGCATCAGGCGCCCACCTCGTATGCGTCGGAATCGAAATGCTTGGTGCGCCTGCGGTATTCGAAGCTCCACCCGGGATACAGTCCGGCGTTGCCGCCCTCCGGCGTGGTGTAGTAGCTCTCGCAGCCGCCGGTCAGCCAGACGGTGTCGGCGCTGCGGCGGTGCATCTCGTCCACGAACGCGTCCTGCCGCGCCGCGTGCACCTCCACTCGGTGCGCGCCGCGGCCGCGCAGGGTGGTGAGCGCGTCGACGATGTAGGCGATCTGCGATTCGATCATGTAGATCGCCGACTGGTTCCCGGCCGCGCCGAACGGCCCCAGCGTGCAGAAGAAGTTGGGGAATCCCGCGAGAGCCGCCCCCAGGTAGGTGCGCGGTCGCTTGCGGTGCACGTCGGCGATCGTCACCCCGTCACGGCCGGTGATGCGTTCGAACGCCGCCGGAACGGGTTCGAAGCCGGTGCCGAAAACAATGGTGTCGACCGGGATTTCGGCGCCCGTGCGGGTCACGATGGATCGCGGCCGGACCTCGGCGATGCCGTCGGTGACGACCTCGACATTGTCCTGATCCAGCGCCGGGAGATACGCGTCGGCGAAGATGGCGCGCTTGCAGCCGATCATGTAGTCCGGAGTGACCTTGGCCCGCAGCCGCGGATCGCGGATCTGGCGATGCAGCTGGAATCGGCCCAGCAGCTCGTAGGGGTGGCGGAAGCGGTTGTCCACGAACCCGACCAGCCCGAAACCCTCGATCAGGGTGTACCAGGTGCCGCGAACCAGCTTCTGCGCCACCGGGATCCGACGCAGCAGCGACCGCTCCACACTCCAGGTCGGCCGGTCCATGCGCGGCACGATCCAGGGGGCGGAACGCTGGAACACCGTCAGCGCCGCCACCGCCGGCTGGATCTCGGGGATGAACTGCACCGACGACGCGCCGGTCCCGATCACCGCGACCCGCTCCCCGGTCAGATCGTGGTTGTGGTCCCAGTGCAGCGAGTGAAAAGTCTTGCCTTCGAAGGCTTCCAGTCCGGGCAGCGCCGGATACTTCGCTTCGGTGAAGATGCCCGCCGCCGCGATGAAATAGTCGGCGGTGAGCGGGCCCCGCGAGGTCTCGATCCGCCACAGCGCGTCCTCGTCGTCCCAGCGCGCGTCGAGCAGTTCGGTATTCAGCCGAATATGCCGCACCACATCGTGTTCGGTGGCGACGCCCCGCAGGTATGCCAGGATCTCGGCCTGCCGCCCGTAGGTCCGCGACCAGTTCGGATTGGGCGCGAACGAGTAGCTGTACAGCTGCGAAGGCACATCGCACGCGCATCCGGGATAGGTGTTGGCCTGCCAGGTCCCGCCCAGGTCGTCCGCGCGTTCCAGCAGCACCAGGTCCTCGAACCCGGCCTCCCGCAACTTGATCGCCATCCCGATGCCGCCGAAGCCCGCCCCGAGGACGACGATGTTGCGGTGTTCGATGGAGTCGGTCATCGTCGGACCTCCGCCGCGATCGGCTTGGTGACGTAGCGGTTGGCCGGGTCGGTGGCGGCGGTGGTCAGGAAGGTGTCGTCGGTGGGTGTGAGCGCGAAGCGGGTGGGCATGAGACCGTGGGGCCTTTCACTGGTCAGAGGTCGAGAACGAGCGGACCGTCGACCGCGCGGGACACACACGTGAGCATGTGGCCGGGTCGATCGGCATCGGTGAGCAGCCGGTCGCGGTGGTCGACCGCGCCGGACAGCACGCGCGTCTTGCAGGTGCCGCAGAATCCTTGGCGGCACGAGTAGGCGACGTCGGGGTGCACCCGGCGGATGGCGTCCAGCGCGGTTTCGGTGCTGCCGACGCGGACCTCGATTCCGGTGCGCGCCAAGGTCAGAGCGAATTCCCGGCCGTCGAGTACCGGGAGCGCGGAGAAGCGCTCGGTGTGCAGCGAGGCCGTCGGATTCAGGGTGAACAGCGTGCGCTGCGCGGCCTCCAGGACCGGCGGCGGACCACAGACATAGACGGCGGCGCCGGGCGGTGCGGTGCGCAGGATCGCTTCGATGTCGGGCACGCCGCATTCGGCGTCGGCGCGGATGTCGGCGTCGGCGGGCAGTTCGTCGAGGAAGGGCATGGTCGCGCGGGAACGCCCCAGATACACCAGCCGTCCACGGGTTCCGGCCGCGCGCACCATCGGGAGAATCGGTGTGATGCCGATGCCGCCGGCCACGAACAGATACGACGGCGCTCGCTCCACGAAGGTGAACGCGTTGCGGGGACCGCGGATTCGCAGCGGGTCGCCGGGGCGGAGCGCGTGCATCTCCAGGGATCCGCCGTCGCCGCGGGGAATCCGGCGCACCGCGATCCGGTAACGGTGCTGATCGACGGGGTCGCCGCACAGTGAGTACTGGCGTTGCCGCCCCGAGGGCAGGAAGACGTCCAGGTGCGATCCGGGTCGCCAGGCGGGTAGTCGTTCGCGGCCGGGCCGGACCAGGGTCAGGCTCACCACGTCGTCGGCCTCCACCGTGACCGCCTCGATGACGACGTCCAGGTCGAAGCCGGTGTGGCGCACCGGATCCGGCCGCGACAGCGATGGTGTGGTGAACACCTTCTTGTACGCGTCCATCGCGGCGTTCAGCGCGCGCAGCCCGATCGTGGGCGCGGCCGTCATGCCCGGGCCGCCGGGGAGTGCGCGAGGTACCGCAGCGCGTTGTCCATCGAACCCAATTGGGAGGGATGGAAATTCCGCTTCAGGTAGCGCGGCATCTCGGTGACGAAGGTGGTGGCGTTCGGGATCACGTGCCGGCGGGTGGCGCTCACGAACTGCGCCGCCCAGAACCGCCCCTTGTCCGGGGCCGGGTCCCGGCGATACAGGTAGGCCGTCGAGATCATGAACAGTGTCAGCAGCGCGGAGCTGGCCAGCAGTCCGGTGCGGGCACGCCGCCCGTACCCGCCGTCGACGTGCATGTACGCGTCGAAGACCACGCTGCGGTGCTCGACTTCCTCCGCGCCGTGCCACCGCACCAGGTCCAGCATGGTGGGGTCCATCCCGATCCGTTGCAGCGCATCGGTTTCCAGCAGCCATTCGCCGATCACCGCGGTGAAATGCTCCATCCCCGCGAACAGTCCCAGCCGCTCCTTCAGCCATTCCTGCTTGGCCCGTCCGCTGAGCCCGTGGTCGCCCAGCACCCGGTCGGTCAGCCACGCGACCTTGGCGACGTAGGAATCGACGTCGAGTCCGATCTCCTGCAGGTGTTTTCGCGCCCCCTCATGGCTGCTCGCGTGCATCGATTCCTGCCCGATGAACCCCGCGACTTCCTCCCGCAGCCGCTCGTCGTCGATCAATGGCAGCGCCTCGGCCAGACAGGCCGCCATGGCCCGCTCCCCCTCGGGCAGCACCAGGTGCATGACGTTCACGACATGCGTCGCCAGCACTTCGCCCGGGATGTAGTGCATCGGCACCGACGAGAAGTCGAAGTGCACGTCCCGGGCCTGAATCGCGTGGGCCTCGTCCTGATAGGAGCGCCTCGTTGCACTGTCCTCAGCCATGCGCCGACCGTAACAAAGCAACAAACTGCATGGCAATGTTGCAGCCACAAATCGCCACAAATTGTTGCATCGCTACACCCGGCTGTTAGCCTCGACCTGTGCCTTCCACTCCCGCCACCTCGAAAGACGCGACCGGAACCGACAGCATCGAGGACCGCATCCTGGACGCCGCCCTGGTCCAGTTCGAGCGCGTGGGCGTGAAGAAAACCACCATCGAGGACGTCGCCCGCCAAGCCGAAGTCGACCGCGTCACCGTCTACCGCCGCATCGGCTCCCGCGACGAATTGGTCCGCGCCGTCACCGCCCGCGAGGTCCGCAACCTCCTCGAAGAGCTGAACGACATTCCGGCCCGCTCCGACACCTTCGCCGACGCGGTAGCCGCAGTCTTCTCCACCGTCGTCACCCGCTGGCGCACCCACCCCCTGGTCGACCGCCTGCTCACCCTCGAGCCCGACCGCCTGCTCCCCCAATTCACCACCGAGGGCGCAGCCCCCTTCGTCCTAGCCGTAGTCTCCGCCACCGACCTCATCCGAAAAGTCCTGGCCGACAACGACCTACCCGAACCCCCGGACCTCTCCACCCGCACCGAGATCACCTGCCGAATAGTCCACTCGGTCATCCTCCAGCCCACCGGCGGCATCGACCTCGACTCCGAACCCGCCCTCACCGCCTTCGCCAAGACCTACCTGGTCCCGATCCTCACCCCTTAGTGGGATCCAGTCCGACGCGGGCGAGAAATGCCGGACCGCTGACGGGCCCCCGACCTGGTGGCGCCGGGCATTCGCCGTTCTGAGACGCGGGTGTCGATTGTTCGAGGGATGAGCGAATGGCGCTAGCCTCGATTTGCCGCCAGCTATCAGTTGGCAAATCATGTGGGTCCGATCGTGGCGAGCCCCTAGGAGGGCCTGTGAGTTCGAGATCGTATCGAGGCAAGATTCTCGCGGTGATGGTCGGCGCGGCGGTACTCGCGCTCGGGACCGCGTGCTCCAAGAGTTCGTCGTCGGTTTCGGGTGTAAGCGAGGAGACGGCGATGAAGGCGTACAGCTATACCTATCCGCTGGTATCGGTGGAGGTGACACGGCGGCAGTCGACCAACGTGCCACGCCCGGACGGGCGCGGGGCCGCGCCGATGAACCAGTTCGCCAATATGGGGTTCCTGCCCGACGCTTCGTTCACCGGCGTGGTGCGCGCGAACGTCGACACCCTGTACTCGTCGATGTTCTACGACGTGTCCAAAGAGCCGCTGGTGATCAGCGTCCCCGACATGGGCGATCGGTTCCACCTGTTCCCGATCATGGACATGTGGACCAACGTGCAGGCATCACCGGGAACCCGCACGCTCGGCGCGGGTCATGCCTATCAGTTCGCGATCACCGGCCCGAATTGGCACGGCACCCTGCCCGAGGGCGTGCACGAGTACCGGATGCCGACCGACGGCGGCTGGATCATCGGCCGTATCCAGGTCAATGGGACCGACGACATCCCCGCGGTCGTCGCTATCCAGCGGCAGCTGACCGCGGCACCGCTGAGTGCATACGGCAGTGCCTACACTCCGCCGGAAAACACCGGCCTGCACCAGGATTGGCCGGTCGGCCAGGAGGTCGCCGGCTACATCCACAACCTCAGCCCGCAACAGTACTGGGACCTCTACTATTCGAGCTTGTCGCACAACCAGGCCCGCCCCGAGGACAAGGACCTGCTGGCGGAGTTGGCCAAGGACGGGTGGGCGCCGGACAAGAAGCTCGACCTGGCCACGCTGTCGGACTCCGATCGCACGACTTGGGACGCTGCCTGGCCCAAGGCGCTGTCGAAGATCGAGGTGGATCTGGGCGGTAAGCCCGTGCACGGCTGGAACGCCGCCCGCACGGGCATGGGCGCCTACGGCACCGACTACGACCGGCGCGCGGTCGTCGCCCACGGCGGCCTGGGCGCGAATCTGCCCGAGGACGCGATCTACCCGAACACCCGGGTCGACGTGACCGGCGCGAAGCTGACCTCCGACCGCAACTACGTCCTGCACTTCGCCGCCGACGAGGTCCCGCCGGTGCACGCGTTCTGGTCGCTGACGTTGTACAACGACAAGGGCTTCTTCGTCGCCAATCCGATCAACCGCTATGCGGTGCGCGGCGAGCAGATGCACAGAAATCCCGACGGCTCACTCGATGTGTACATCCAGCGCGAAAACCCTGGCCCGGACAAGGAAGCCAACTGGCTGCCCGCCCCGGAGTCCGGTGAGTTCAATCTGATGCTGCGGCTGTACTGGCCCGACAGCAAGATCATCGACGGCACCTGGAACCCGCCCGGCATCCGAGCGGCCTGAGCATCGCGGGTGGTGATCGGTCGGCCCGATCGACTCCGGCACCACCTGTGAACATTGGGCTCTGTATACCCATTTGGGGTATACAGGCGGCGGTATAGTCTCGAAGACTGCCGAACAGGACGAGGATGGCGATGAACGCTATCGGACACGCGCTGGCGTTGGCCGGGTCGATGACCTGGGAGATTCTCTGGGCGCTGATTCTCGGTTTCGCACTGTCGGCACTGGTGCAGGCAGTCGTACGTAAGTCGACGATCGTGAGACTGCTGGGTGATGACCGCCCGCGCACGCTTGCTGTCGCGGCCGGACTGGGTGCGGCGTCGTCGTCGTGCTCGTATGCCGCTGTGGCGTTGGCACGTTCGTTGTTCCGCAAAGGTGCGAATTTCACCGCGGCCATGGCCTTCGAGATCGGCTCGACCAACCTGGTCGTCGAACTCGGCATCATCCTGGCCCTGTTGCTGGGGTGGCAGTTCACCGCCGCCGAATTCGTCGGCGGACCCATCATGATCGTGCTGTTGGCGGTGCTGTTCCGGCTGTTCATGCGCTCCCGGCTGGTCGACGCCGCCCGCGAGCAGGCCGACAAGGGGCTGGCCGGATCGATGGAAGGCCATGCCGCCATGGACATGTCGGTGCCGACAGAAGGATCGTTCCTGCGCCGACTCTTCTCTCGACAGGGTCTGACCGCCTTGTCCCACGTCTTCGTCATGGAGTGGGCCGCCATCCTGCGCGACCTGGTCATCGGCCTGCTGATCGCGGGCGCGATCGGCGCCTGGGTGCCGGATTCGTTCTGGCAGAAGTTCTTCCTGACCGACCACCCGCTGGCCTCGGCGATCTGGAGCCCGATCGTCGGTCCGCTGGTGGCGATTCTGTCGTTCGTCTGCTCGATCGGCAACGTGCCGTTGGCGGCGGTGCTGTGGAACGGCGGCATCAGCTTCGGCGGCGTGATCGCGTTCATCTACGCGGACCTGCTGATCCTGCCGATCCTCAACATCTACCGCAAGTACTACGGCACCCGCATGATGCTCACCCTGCTGGGCACCTTCTACGCCGCGATGGTCGGCGCCGGGTACCTGGTCGAGATCCTCTTCGGCGCAACCGGTCTCATCCCGCGTGAACGCAACGCCATGGTGATGGCCGAAGGCATCCACTGGAACTACACCACCTGGCTCAACATCGCCTTCCTCCTCCTCGCCGCGCTGCTCGTCACGCGCTTCGTCCGCACCGGCGGCATCCCCATGCTGCGCATGATGGGCGGCGCGCCCGACGACGAGCACGCCCACCACGACCACACCGGGCAGCATCCGTCCGGCCACGCCCACTGAGCCGCAGCGCTATCCGGCTGCGATCTCGTTCGATGGCCGTTTCGTATTCACCCGCAGGCGATCACATCATCATCGGGGGCAGAATGCCCTGCTGGTGCAGCCACATCATGACCGTGTGACACACCTGCATCAGCGGCGACTGCATGTCCATGTTGTTCATGTCCATCGATCTCTCCTCGAACTCGGGTCGTCGAATATCGCCGACCGTGTCGAGTTCGACGATCACACGCCCGTCCGCGGTGCCAGCAGAGTCCGAAGACCTCGCCCCCGAGCCCAACGTCCTCGGCTACCACAACGGGGTCGAGAACCTGCGGGAACCTGTTCGCCCCCGGCGAACGGCGGGGTGGAACAATCGGTATACCTCCGAGGTTGACTGGGGAACGCTCAACCTTGGAAGGGGTCGAAGACGTGACTACACCTCAGAACCTGCCGGTCCTGTTCCTGACCGATCCGATCGTGCTGCCCGGCATGGTCGTGCCGATCGAGCTGGACGAGTCGTCGCAGGCCGCCATCGATGCCGCCCGCGCGGGCAAGGTCAACCAGGTGCTGGTCGCGCCTCGGCTCGACGAGGGGTACGCCAGTTACGGCGTGGTGGCCACCATCGAACAGGTCGGCCGGATGCGCGGTGGCGCGCCCGCGGCGGTGTTGAAGGCCGAGAGCCGGGCCAAGATCGGGCACGGTGTGACCGGGCCGGGTGCGGCGCTGTGGGTCGAGGCCGAGCCGGTGGAGATTCCGGCGGCCGACGGACGCACCAAAGAGCTTGCGGCCGAATACAAGAAGCTGGTCGTGTCGGTGCTGCAGCGTCGTGAGGCGTGGCAGGTGATCGACGCGGTCAATCAGATGAACGATCCGTCCACGCTGGCCGACGCGGCCGGATGGGCCTCGTACCTCAGCAACGAGCAGAAGCGCGAGATCCTCGACACCCCGGATACGCAGGCGCGGCTGAACAAGCTGATCGACTGGACCACCCAGCACATCGCCGAGACCGAGGTCAGCGAGAAGATCAGCGAGGACGTGCGGGAGGGGCTGGAGAAGACCCAGCGCGAATTCCTGCTGCGCCAGCAGCTCAACGCGATTCGCAAGGAACTGGGCGAGGACGAGCCGGACGGCGCGGAGGACTACCGCACCCGCGTCGAGAACGCCGACCTGCCCGACGACATCCGCGAAGCCGCGCTGCGCGAGGTCGGCCGGCTGGAACGCTCCAGTGATCAGAGCCCGGAGACCGGCTGGATCCGCACCTGGCTCGACACCGTCCTGGAACTGCCGTGGACGGTGAAAACCACCGACTCCACCGATGTTTCGGCCGCCCGCGCGGTGCTGGACGCCGACCACCACGGCCTGGACGAGGTCAAGGACCGCATGGTCGAGTACCTGGCCGTGCGTTCCCGCCGGGCCGCCCGCGGCCTGGAGGTCGTCGGCGGACGCGGTTCCGGCGCGGTGCTGGTGCTGGTCGGTCCGCCCGGCGTCGGCAAGACCTCGCTGGGTGAATCGGTCGCACGGGCCTTGGGCCGCAAGTTCGTTCGCGTCGCCCTGGGCGGCGTGCGCGACGAGGCCGAGATCCGCGGTCACCGGCGCACCTACGTGGGCGCGCTGCCCGGCCGCATCGTGCGCGCCATGAAGGAGGCGGGATCGATGAATCCCGTTGTCCTGCTGGACGAGATCGACAAGGTCGGCAGCGACTTCCGCGGCGATCCTGCGGCGGCCCTGCTGGAGGTGCTGGACCCGGCGCAGAACCACACGTTCCGAGACCACTACCTGGACCTGGATCTGGACCTGTCCGACGTGCTGTTCATCGCGACCGCGAACGTCCTGGAGACGATCCCCGGCCCGCTGCTGGACCGCATGGAACTGATCAGCGTCGACGGCTACACCGAGGCCGACAAGGTGGCCATCGCCCGCGACTTCCTGATCCCGCGGCAGCTGGAGCGCAATGCTCTGACCGCCGAGGAGGTCTCGATCACGGACGAGGCGCTGCGTGAGGTCGCCGCCAACTACACCCGGGAAGCCGGGGTGCGGCAGATGGAGCGGCTGATCGCGAAGGCGCTGCGCAAGGCGGCCACCAAGCTGTCGGAGTCGGCGGATATCGCGGACACCGAAAGCCTGGTCAGCAAGGGCGAATTCGTGCCGGAAGACCTGGGCTACGACAAGAACCTGGGCTACGACACCGAATCCGGTTCGACCGCGGCGGCTTCCGGCAAGCTGGTGATCGGACTGGGCGACCTGAAGGAATACCTGGGCCGGCCGCGCTTCACCCCCGACGGGGTGGAACGCACCGCGGTCCCCGGTGTCGCGACAGGTCTGGCGGTGACCGGCGCCGGCGGTGACGTCCTCTACATCGAGGCCAATGCCGCCGAGGGCGACCGTTCCCTGACCCTGACCGGTCAGCTGGGCGACGTCATGAAGGAGTCCGCGCAGATCGCCCTGACCTACGTCCGCTCCCACCTGGAAGAGATCGGCATCGAGCCGAGCGTGCTGGATCGCAATATCCACATCCACTTCCCGGCGGGGCGCGGTGCCGAAGGACGGACCGTCCGCGGGCGTCACCATGGTCACCGCCCTGGTGTCGCTGGCCCTGGGCCGCGAGGTCCGCGCGGACGTCGGCATGACCGGTGAGGTCACGCTGAACGGACGGGTGCTGCCGATCGGCGGCGTGAAGCAGAAGCTGCTCGCCGCGCAGCGCGCCGGCCTGAAGACCGTGTTCATCCCGGCCCGCAACGAGCCGGACCTGGACGAGGTCCCGGCCGAGGTGCTGGCCGCCCTGGATGTCCGCCCGGTCGCCGACGTGGCCGAGATCCTGGCCTACGCCATCGAGCCGGTCGCCGAACCGGCCTACGACGGGCGGCAGCTGAGTGCGACGGCGTAAGGGCTCGGCGTGAGCGTGTGAGGTAACGGCGAGGGGCCGTGTGTCTTCTGTGAAGACGCACGGCCCTTTCCGTTTCCAGGTCGTACTCTCGGAGAAGACTTCCGACGGAGGGCGAAACGCCATGCAACCGAACCAGCCGAGTCAGCCGCAGCAGCTCGATCAGGTCGCGGGAGAGCGCCTCTCCCATGCGAACCGCATCTTCACCTCGGACCTGTCGGTCAATGAGTTCGCACTGCTGCACGGTGCGGGCTTCGAACCCATCGACCTGGTGATGGGGGTGTCGGTCTATCACGTCGGCTTCCAGTTCACCGGTATCCGCCAGCAGCAGGAACTGCCCGTGCTGACCGAGGCCACCTATCGGGCGCGCTGGAATGCCATGTCCCGCATGCAGGCCGAGGCCGATTCGCTGAACGCGGACGGCGTGGTGGGCGTCCGGCTGGAATGGCGTCAGCACGGCGAATCGCTGGAACATCTGGAGTTCATCGCGGTCGGCACGGCGGTCCGGTTCGCGAAGGCGCCGGGCAGCTACAAGCGGCCGAACGGGCAGGCGTTCACCAGCCACCTCTCCGGCCAGGACATGGTGACGCTGATGCGCACCGGCTACGCCCCCATCGCTTTCGTGATGGGCAACTGCGTCTTCCACGTGGCGGTGCAGAGTTTCCGCCAGATGCTGAGCCAGATGGGCCGCAATATGGAGATGCCGCAGTGGACGCAGGGCAACTATCAGGCCCGTGAACTGGCCATGTCCCGCATGCAGGCGGAGGCGGAACGGGATGGCGCGAACGGTGTCACCGGCGTCAGCGTCGATATCTCCAACTACGCCTGGGGTTATCACACGGTCGAGTTCTACGCCTCCGGCACCGCGGTCCGCCGGATCGGTGAGGGCGACCCGATCGTTCCGCAGTTCACCCTCGGAATGAACTCGTGACCGACTTCGATATCGACACCGCCGCCCGCGCCATCTCGGCGGCGCTGGGTGGCCCCGGCGGCCTGGGGCTGGTCTTCACGGTGTTCTCCGGCGTCCCCGGAGTTACCCGGACGCCGCCCCGTAAGTCGCTGTTCCGCTCCGAGCCGGAGCGGGTCCAGATCGGTTCGTGGCGTTATCAGGTGACGCGGGACGAGCGGATCCGCGCGGAGCACATCGTCGGCGGAATCGTGCTGGCCGAGGAGCTGCTGCCAGCCGCGACGATCGCTCCGCACCTGGCTCGGGCACTGGCCGAGATCGCCTCCTCGTACGGTCCGCCCGCGCTGCCGCATCTGTCGGCGGCGCTGGAGGTGCTGGCCGATGCTGGCTGAGATGGCAACCGATAGGCTAATTCTCGTTGTTTCACATGAAACGCTGTTGCCAGGGTGAATTGAAAGCCCCACGGTCCGTTCGGATCTCATAGGGTGCGGTAGTGATCACCGTCGCCACCTGGAATGTCCTGCATCGTGTCCACGCCGACAACTGGGCCAGTGAGATCGCCGGGCAGTGGCCGGACGAGGCCGACCGCATCGCCGCCGTGACCGCGGCGGTCGCGGCCCGCACCGAAACCGTGGTCGCGTTGATGGAGGTCAGTGGCGACCAGCTGGCCGACCTGCAAAACACGCTGCCCACCAGGGAATTCCATGTGCTCGACTACCCGCGGGTGCCGACGCGCGCCGCCTGCCGAACGTCCTGCGCGACCGGAGCGAGCATCTGGTGATCCTGGTCGACGGCTCCGCACGCCAGGTCACCGCCGAACCCTTCCTCTTCGATCCGGGCAAGGGCGCGCTGGCCGTCGACCTCGACGGCACGCTGATCGTCGCCACCCACGTGACCGGCGACCAGCGGCGCGCCGACCAGCTGGCACGGCTGCGGCTGCTGACGGCATCCAGCCCGGCGGTGCTGCTCGGCGACTTCAATATCGATCGGACCGCGCTGGCCGAGGCCCTGGGCGACGACTACGCCGTGGCCTGGTTCCCGCCGGATTCCCTGCCTACTCGCCCCCGCGACTCGGGGACGAAATCCCAGTTCATCGACCATATCGCCACGCGCGGCCTGCCGGTGCGCGGCATCACGGTCGAGGATGTGGCCGGGTTGTCCGACCACAATCTCGTCCGCGCGATCGTCGGCTAGAACTCGCCCGCCACACCGAGAACGGTACGGCCGGAATGGGTTCCGTCCAGGATGGAGCGCAGCACCGACTCCGCCTCGGTGATCGGGGCGTAGTTCTCCAGCAGCGAGAGGTGCCGGGGCTTCAGGTCTTTCGCCAGGCGAGTCCACAGGTCGCGGCGCCGCTCGATCGGGAAGTGCGCCGAGTCGATGCCGATCAGGGAGACGCCGCGCAGGATGAACGGCATCACCGTGGTGGGCAGCTCGGCGCCGCCGGTGAGGCCCGAAACCGCCGCCGCGCCACCGTATTTGACGGTGCTCAGGATGTGGGCCAGGGATTCGCCGCCGACGCTGTCGACGGCGGCCGCCCACTGCGCCTTGCCGAGTGCGCGCGGCTTCTCGCCCTCGCCGGGCAGCCGGCCGATGATCGAGCTCGCGCCGAGCGCCGAAAGCAGTTCGCCGGCACCGAGTTTGCCGGTGGAGGCCACCACCTCGAAGCCCAGTCCGGACAGATGTCCACCGCGACGCTGCCGACGCCGCCGGTCGCGCCGGTGACCAGCACCGGCCCGGCCTCGGGGGTGACGCCGCGATCGAGCAGGGCCTGCACGCTCATGGCGGCGGTGTAGCCCGCGGTGCCGATGGCCGCCGCCTCGCGCGGGGTCAGGCCGTCGAGTTTCACCACCCACCCGGCCGGGACGCGCGCGTATTCGGCGAACCCGCCGTGGTGCGCGACGCCGATGTCGTAGCCGTGGGCGACCACCAGGTCCCCGGGCGCGAATTCCGGATCGGTGGAGCTGACCACCTCGCCGGTGAGGTCGATGCCGGGGATGAGCGGATACTGCCGCACCACGCCGCCGCGCGGGGTGATGGCCAGTCCGTCCTTGTAGTTGGCGCTCGAGAAGTGCACTTTGATCGTCACGTCGCCCGGCATGAGGAAGTCGTCGGCGACTTCCTCCCGGGTGAGGGCGATCCCACTGTCCGTTTCGTGTGCCACCATCGCCTGGAAACCCATGCTCAGAGCATAGGGCCGGAACACCGGCCGGATCGGTGCTTGCGTCTATTGAGAGATGCGGCCGGTATCAGGTGAATTCGGATCAGGCGTACTTCGGCGCGCGCTTCCCGGTGAAGGCGGCGATACCCTCCTGACCGTCCTCCGACTCCGCGTTGCGGGTGATGAACGCAGCCTCGGTGTTCAGCTGCTCCTCCAGGTTGTGCTGACCGGAGACCAGCAGCAGCTTCTTCACCGCGGCATTGGAGGCCTTGGGTCCGGCGGCGAATTCCTGGGCCAGGGCCTCGACCGCGCCGGTGAGTTCGTCGTCGGCGACGACACGGTGCAGCAGACCCCAGTCGAGGGCCTCGGCCGCGCGCAGGGTGCGGTTGGTGAGCATGAGCTCCTGGGTCTTGCGCAGGCCGATGAGCCGCGGCAGGTAGTAGGACGCGCCGCCGTCCGGGCTCAGGCCGATCTTGGTGTACGCCATGGTGAAGGCGGCGGACTCGGCGGCCACCACCAGGTCACCGGCCACCGCGAGGCTCATGCCCGCGCCCGCGGCGGTGCCGTTCACGCCCACGATGAGCAGCGCGTCCATCCGGGCCAGCGCCGAGACCGCGCGGTGCAGGGTGTCGGCCAGCTTCGCGATGAACGCGCCGGTGTCGTCGCTGGCCGCCATCGCCCGCACGTCGCCGCCCGCGGAGAAGAAGCGCCCGGCGCCGGTCAGCACCACGACCTTCACGGCCGGGTCTTCCGAGCAGTACGTGGCAGCGCGCTCCAGCTCTTCGGCGAGCGCCTGATCGATGCCGTTGGCGGCGTTCGGCCGGTTCAGCGTGATGCGGGCGATCGGGCCGTCGTGCTCGAACAGGATGTTCTCGTAGTCGCTCATCGCGGGGAGTGCCTTCCGTCGGTGGAACTTGATCACAGCATGGCGTACTCGACACGGACCCCGAGCAACCGGATCGGCCGATCCAGCTCGAAGGCGTGCAGCACCTCCAGGGCGGTCTGCACGATCTCGTCGAGGTCGACCGTCGGCGCGGGCAGTTTCTGCTGCTTGCTGCGGGTGAAGAAGGTCTTGGTGCGGACCGTGACGCTCACCCGCCCCACGGCCCGGCCCGCCGCGAGGGTCTCCTCGGCCACCTGGGTGGCCAGCCGCACCACCGCGGCATCGATCTCGTCGCGTTCGGTGAGGTCGCGGGGGAAGGTCTCGGATCGGCTGTGGCCCACCGGTTCTCGTGGTTCGGCGATATCGGTGTCGCCCGCCCCGTGTCCCAGTACCCACAGGTAGGGGCCGGTATTGGGCCCGAATTCCGCGGCCAGCACGCTCCGGTCGGCAGCGGCCAGCTCGGCTACGGTCTCGATGCCCAAGCCGCTCATCCGTTTCGCGATGCGCGCGCCGATGCCCCACAGGGCGGTGGTGGGCCGGTGCGCCATCAGCTCGACCCAGTTGGCGGAGGTCAGCCGGAAGATGCCGGTGCCCGCGTCCTGCTCGGGCGGCGGCTCGTCGGCCGCCGGCAATGACTTCCCGACGGCCTTGGCGAATCCGGTGGCCAGCTTGGCCCGGGTCTTGTTGTCCCCGATGCCGACCGCGCAGGTCAGGTCCAATTCGGCGATGGCGGAGCGGATCTCGCCCGCCAGCTGCTCGGGGTCCTCGGTGTCCACCGCCAGGAACGCCTCGTCGAAGCCGAGCACCTCGACCCGCCCGGGGAAGGTGCGCAGCAGCGCCATGATCTCCTCGGACGCCTCGGCGTAGGTGGCCAGATCCTGCGGCAGGAAGACGCCGTCGGGGCAGATTCGCGCGGCCGTGCGCAGCGGCATGCCGGCCCGCACCCGAAGGCCCGCGCGGGATAGGACGCGCAGGACACCACCTTGCGGGGTTCGGCGGGATCGCCGTTCCCGCCCACGATGACGGGTTGGCCGCGCAGCTCCGGATGCCGCCGGAACTCGACCGCGGCCTGGAATTGGTCGAGGTCGACGTGCAGCAGCCAGCGCGTCATGCCGGCGTACCCTCCCGCAGCATTGAACCCGGACTCTCCGGGGCGAAACCGGCGACCTCTTCCGTCACATACCGCATGGTCTCCCGAATTGCGGGTAAACCAGGTGCGGTTCGGCGGAGCGGCGTGTCGGATTAGCGGGTGCGGCGCAACAGGCCGAGCGGTGAACGGTAGGCGTAGCGCGCCCGCACCGCACCGGAGTCGACCTGTCCGGTCACCCGGATCATCGGTGCACCCGGGAAGCGCGGCAGTTTGACGCGGTTGGCCACCGAGCCGTTGCCCGGCTGCACGCCCTCCATATCGACCCGCCAGCCGCGCGGCACGATCAGCACGATCGCCCCCGCGCCCGCCGCGACCCGGATGTCGATCTCGCGCCGGGAGCATCGGGCCTGGGTGAAGTCCAGCACCAGCTTGCCCGAGACGCATTCGGCCACCAGCTGTTTCGGGACGGTCCAGTCCTCGTCGGTGCGTTTGGTGCCGCCGTTCACCCGGAGTTCCAGGGGCTGCGCGTCCGGCGAGGGCCGATATCGACGCGCACCGAACGCGCCCTCGATATCGTCGACGCGGGTCGCGGCCGTCTGCCGCTGTTCCTTGGTACGGGTCACCGAAACTCCTCCCCCGGCATGTGAAACGATCATCTGGGTTATGCCATGGGAGCTCGAATTATGCCGCATAGCAGGGCATTTCGGGAGGTCGGAGCGGGTTCTGCGGCCACAACACGGTGTCGGTTCGGGCACGGCCAGATCACGATCGTGCCCGATCGACTCCGCTCCTGCGGCTCGATGGACGCCGTGTCCGCGGCGCGGCGGCAGCGCCGTCAGCGCCGGCCGACGAAGACCGTGGTGGTGCCGAGAATGTAAATGTCCTCGCGCGCACCGATATACGTGTCGGCGGACCGATCCAGCAGTGCCGCGATGGTGGCCCGATCCGGTTCGCCGAGGCGTTCACCGACCCGCTCGCTCAATCCGGTCAGCCACGCCACCACGCTTTCGCGCACGGCCGGGGTGGGCGGCGCGGGGTGGTCGGTCAGCACGCTGAACGATGTCGCCTCGGCCAGCCCGGCCCGGGTCAGCGCCACATTCCAGCCGTAGGGCATGGAGACCGCGCCGGTGATCTCGGTGCGCATCTGGGCGAATCCCGCGTCCCGCAGGCCCAGCAGCCGGTCCTGAAGGCCGGGCGCGCCGACCCCGAGTTCCCACGGCAGGCACCGCGCGCTCACGCCGCCCTCGGCCAGCGCCAGCCGGCCGCCGGGACGCAACAGCCCGGCCAGGCGCGCCACGCCCGCCTGCTGATCGGGCAGGTGATGCACCATGCGCGAGGCCCACACCAGGTCCGCGGCCGGGAGACCCGCGCCGAAATCCTCGGCGGCGGCATCGGCCGTCACGATCTCGACCCGGACCCGGTCGTCGCCGTCGAGCGCGGCCTTCACCGCCTGCTGCGCGACCTCGAGCAGGGGGGGACGGCGTCGACGATCAGCAGCCGGCCGCCGCCGCGGGCGAGCAGTTCCCGCGCGAACGCCACGCTCTGCCCGCCCGCGCCGGCCCCGATGTCCAGCACGGTCGCTTCGGTTCCGGCGGGAATCGCGGCGACCAGCCGGCGCGCGATCTCCGCGTGGGCCGCGGCCGACATGGCGTCGTCGCGCTGCAGGTCGGGGATCATGGTCGCCCAGTCGATCCCGTCGTGCGTGTGCCCGTGGCCGTGCCCGTGGCCGTGGGAATGCTGGTGTCCGTGCGTGCCTGCCTGATCGTGTGAGTGAGCGCTCATGCCCCCGACGTTATCGGCGTGTGCGCACCCACTTCGAATTCTTTTGCCGATCCGGCAACCCATCGGTCCGATCAGGCCGACGCCGGCACGCTCGAGTCGGCGAACTGGGTGCGGTAGAGCTCGGTGTAGCGGCCGTCCGCGGCGAGCAGTTCGGTGTGGGTGCCGCGTTCCACGATGCGGCCGTGCTCGAGCACCAGGATCTGGTCGGCATTGCGAATGGTGGACAGCCGGTGCGCGATGACCAGGGCGGTGCGGCCGTCGAGGGCCTCGGCCAGGGCCTCCTGCACGGCCGCCTCGGAGGTGGAGTCCAGGGAGGCGGTGGCCTCGTCGAGGATCACCACGCGCGGCTGCTTGAGTAGCAGGCGGGCGATGGTGAGGCGCTGGCGTTCGCCGCCGGAGAGGCGATAGCCGCGCTCACCGACCACGGTGTCCAGCCCGTCGGGCAGGGACTCGATGAGGTCGCGCAGCCGGGCCCGGCGCAGCGCGTCCCACAGCTCGTCCTCGCCGGCCTCGGGGCGGGCGAGCAACAGGTTGGCGCGAATGCTGTCGTGGAACAGGTGCCCGTCCTGGGTGACCAGGCCGACGGTGTCCTGAATGGACTGCCCGGTCAGTTCCCGCACGTCCTTGCCGCCGAGCAGCACCGCGCCGGAGTCCACGTCGTAGAGCCGCGAAACCAATTGCGCGATGGTGGATTTCCCGGCCCCGGAGGAGCCGACCAGCGCCACCATCTGCCCCGGCTCGGCGCGCAGCGACACTTCGTGCAGCACCTCCTCGCCGCCCCGGGTGTCGAGGGTGGCCACATCCTCGAGCGAGGCCAGCGACACCTTGTCGGCCGACGGATAGCCGAAGCTGACCCCGTCCAGCTCGACCGCCACCGGGCCCGCGGGCACCGGCACGGCCAGCGGCGAATCCTCGATCAGCGGCTTCAGATCCAGCACCTCGAAGACCCGCTCGAAGCTCACCAGCGCCGACATCACGTCCACGCGGGCGCTGGCCAGCGCGGTCAGCGGCGAGTACAGCCGGGTCAGCAGCAGCGAAAGCGCCACCACCGCACCGGGTTCCATCTCCCCTTTCAGCGCCAGGTAGCCGCCGAGCCCGTACACCAGCGCCAGCGCCAGCGCCGAGACCAGGGTGAGCGCGGTGACGAACACCGTCTGCAGCATGGCGGTGCGCACGCCGATGTCGCGCACTCGCCCGGCCCGCAGCCCGAACTCCGCGGACTCCTGCCGCGGCCGGCCGAACAGTTTGACCAGGGTCGCGCCGGGTGCGGAGAAGCGTTCGGTCATCTGGGTGCTCATGGCCGCGTCGAGCCCGGCCGCCTCGCGCTGGATGCCGGCCAGCCGCTCGCCCATGCGCCGGGCGGGCAGCACGAAGACCGGCAGCAGGACCAGCGCGAGCAGGGTGATCTGCCAGGACAGCCGCAGCATCACGGCCAGTGTGAGTGCGAGCGTCACCACGTTGGTGACGACCCCGGACAGGGTGGTGCTGAAGGCCCGTTGCGCCCCGATGACGTCGTTGTTCAACCGGCTCACCAGTGCGCCGGTCCGGGTACGCGTGAAGAAGGCGATCGGCATCTTCTGAACGTGGTCGAACACGGCGGTGCGCAGATCGAAGATGAGCCCTTCTCCGATACGCGCCGACAGCCACCGGATGACCAGGCCGAGCCCGGCGTCCAGGACCGCCACCACCGCGATGATCGCCGCCAGCACCAGCACCGTGCGTGGCGCGCCGTGCGAGACGATGGCGTCGACCACGCGTCCCGCCAGCACCGGCGTGGCCACTGCGAGCAGGGCCGACACGATGCTGAACACGAGGAACGAGATCAGTTGCCGGTGGTGTGGCCGCGCGAACGCGAGAATCCGCTTGGCAGTTGCCACGCGCAGCGGTCGCTGCTCCGTGGGCGCGTGCATCTGCCGATAGAGCTGATTCCACGCCACCGATTCGATACTCATCCCAGCTCCTCCACTGTCCGGGGTCCATCAAACCCCGCACCACCGACACTAAGACCTCAACAAAGGTTGAGAGCAAGTGCTTCCGGGCTGGTCAGGAGTTCGCCGACAGCGAAATCCGGGACCCGCATAGGGTTGATGACGTGAGCGAGGCCGAGTCGTGAGCGAAGTCTGGGAGCGAGCGTTGCGCGGGTCGATCACCGGCGAGGTCGACACCGGTCCGCGCCGGCGGGCCGAGTACGCCTCGGACGCGTCGAACTATCGGGTGCCCCCGCGCGCGGTGGTCTTCCCTCGCGACGCGGCCGATGTGGCGGCGGCCCTGGATATCGCGCGCGCGGAGGGTCTGTCCGTGACCGCGCGCGGGGCGGGCACCTCGGTGGCGGGAAATGCCATCGGGCCGGGGCTGGTGCTCGACTTCAGCCGCCACATGACCGCAATACTCGATCTCGATCCCGATCGGCGGATCGCGCGGTTGCAGCCCGGGGTGGTGCTGGCCGCCCTGCAACGCGAAGCCGGTGCGTACGGCCTGCGGTTCGGCCCGGACCCGTCCACCCAGAACCGCTGCACGCTGGGCGGCATGATCGGCAACAATGCCTGCGGTCCGCACGCGGTGGCCTGGGGCCGCACCTCGGATACGGTGCGGGAGTTGCGCATTCTGGACGGTGTGGGCGTGGAGCGGACGCTCGCCGCCGATCCCGGCGTACTGGCCGGACTGCCCGAATTCACCCGCGAGCAGCTGGCGCTCATCCGCACCGAACTCGGCAGATTCGAACGCCAGGCATCCGGCTATGCGCTGGAACATCTGCTGCCGGAACGGGGTTCGTCGGTGGCCAAGGCCTTCGTCGGCACCGAGGGCACCTGCGGTCTGCTGCTGGACGCGACCGTCGACCTCGTTCCGGTGCCCGCGGCGACCGTGCTGGTGGTGCTCGGCTATCCCGACATGCCCACGGCCGCGGACGATATCGCCGCGGTCATGGCGGTGCGGCCGATCGCCGTGGAGGGTATGGACGCCCGCTTGGTGGATGTGGTGCGCGCCCATCGCGGCGCGGTGCCCGACCTGCCGCGCGGCGGCGGCTGGCTGCTGATCGAAATCGACGGTGACACAGCGGAACACGCACGCGAGAAGGCGGAGACGCTGCGCGCCGGCGTCGGCGCGGTGGATTCGCGGGTGGTGACCGACCCGGCCGAGGCGCGGGCGCTGTGGGGCATCCGCGCGGACGGCGCGGGCCTGGCCGGGCGCACCCCGGACGGCCATCCGGCCTGGCCCGGCTGGGAGGACGCCGCGGTGCCGCCCGAGCGCCTGGGCGACTACCTGCGGGAATTCGAGGCGCTCACCCGTGAGCACGATCTGGATGGCCTGCTGTACGGCCATTTCGGCGACGGCTGTATCCACGTGCGCCTGGATCTGCCGATAGCCGATGCGCCGCAACGCTTCCGGAGCTTCCTCGAGGACGCGGCCCGGCAGGTGGTGCGGTTCGGCGGCTCGTTGTCGGGTGAGCACGGTGACGGCCGCGCGCGCTCGGATCTGTTGCGGCTCATGTACTCCCCGGCGGCGCTGGCGGCCTTCGCGGAGTTCAAGGCCCTGTTCGATCCCGACGGTGTACTGAATCCCGGTGTGCTCGTGCACCCCCGCCCCCTCGACGCCGACCTGCGCCTCTCCGGATTGCGACCGTTGCCGACGACCGGCGGATTCACCTTTCCCGCCGACGGCGACCTGGCCACCGCCGTGCACCGCTGCGTCGGTGTCGGCAAGTGCCGCGCGGACACTCCCGGCGGTGTTATGTGCCCGTCGTATCTGGCGACCGCCGACGAGAAGGACAGCACCCGCGGCCGTGCCCGCGTCCTGCAGGATGTCGTCCGCGGTGAGCTGGACTGGCGCTCGGCGGCCGTCGCGGAGTCCCTGGACCTCTGTTTGTCCTGTAAGGCCTGCCATTCCGAGTGCCCCGCCGGCGTCGATATGGCGACCTACAAGTCGGAGACCCTGTACCGCCGTTATCGCCGCAGGCCACGCCCGATCGACCACTACACCCTCGGGCAGCTGCCGCGCTGGCTGGGCGCGGCCGGCCGACTGCCTCGATTGGTCAACCGGATCGGGGCCACCGCGCCGCTGCGCCGCATCGGATTGCGCACGGCCGGAATGGATCCGCGGCGCGCGGTGCCGACCCTGGCGGCCCGGAGTTTCCGTCGTTCCCGGCGCTCGTCGACGGTCCCGACGGGTACGGGGCCGGGTGTACTGCTGTGGCTCGACACCTTCACCGACGCCTTCGATCCCGAGATAGCCGCTGCCACGGTGGAATTGATCGAATCGCTGGGCCACCACGTGCACATCCCCGACCGTCGGGTCTGCTGCGGTCTCACCTGGATCAGCACCGGTCAGCTGGACGGCGCCCGCAAGCGGCTGCGTGCCACCGTCGATGCGCTCGACGCGCACGTCCGCTCCGGCGGCGTGGTGGTCGGCATGGAGCCGTCGTGCACCGCGACCCTGCGTGACGATCTCCCCCGGCTGCTCCCGGACGATCCGCGCGCCACCGCCGTGGCGGCCGCCGTGCACACCCTCGCCGAGTTCCTGGAGACCCAGCCCGGCTGGCGGCCCCCGGATCGTTCGGGGCAGACGGTGCTGGTGCAGCCGCACTGTCATCAGCACGCCGTGTTCGGTTTCGCCGCCGACCGCCGGGTGCTGCGGCGCACCGGCGCCGAGTTGATCGAGGTCACCGGCTGCTGCGGGCTGGCCGGCAACTTCGGCATGCAGCGCGGCCACTACGAGGTCTCGGTGGCGGTGGCCGAGCGCGGCCTGCTGCCGGCGTTGCGGGCCGCGCCCGCGGAGGCGATCGTGCTGGCCGACGGTTTCTCCTGCCGGACCCAGGCCGCGCAGCTGGCCGGGCGGTCGTCCCGGCATCTCGCCCAGTTCCTGCTGGACCGGTGAGGCGTCCCTAGAATGGCGCGGTGACCTCAGCGCCGCCCGCCCAGCCCGCTCCGGGGTCGGCCGCGGTCGCCCGGGAGGGGTCCCGCGTCCTGCGGTCGGAGCGGCCGCTGGATCTGGCCGCGACCATCTCCCCGCTGCGCCGCGGTTTCGGCGATCCCTGTCATCGCCAGACACCGGACGGTTCGCACTGGCATGCCTCGCGGATGCCGTCGGGCGCGGTCACCTACCGGCTGCGGCAGCTCGACCGGCACACGGTCGACGCCCGCGCGTGGGGTCCGGGCGGCGAGGAATTCCTGGAGCGGCTGCCGGCGATGCTGTGCCTGGACGAGGACGTCAGCGACTTCGCCCCCGAGCATCCCAAGGTCGCCGAGGCGCACCGCCTACACCCGGGCCTGCGCATGCTGCGCACCGGTCTGGTGTGGGAGGCGCTGGTCCCCGCGGTGCTGGAGCAGAAGGTGCACACCAAGACCGCCCACGACTCGTGGCGGAAACTGGTGTGGCGCTACGGGACTCCCGCGACCGGTCCGGCCCCGGAGGGGCTGCGGATCATGCCGGACGCCGAGACCTGGCGGCACATTCCGTCGTGGGTGTACCACCGCGCCAATGTGGGGCCGCAACGGTCGAAAACCATTGTGCTGGCCGCGCGTATCGCATCGAAGCTGGAGGAAGCGGCCACTCTGGGCCACGTCGAGGCCGCGCAACGGCTGCGGACGGTGCCCGGCATCGGGATCTGGACGGCCGCCGAGATCGCCCAGCGGGCCTTCGGCGATCCGGATGCGCTGTCGGTGGGCGACTTCCACCTGGCCGCCACCGTCGGCTGGACCCTGCTGGGCGAGCCGATCGACGACGACGCCATGGTCGAATACCTGGAACCGCTACGCCCGCACCGGTATCGGGCGGTCCGGCTGCTCGGTCTGGCCGGGTTCGCGCACAAGCCGAAGTTCGGCCCGCGCACGCCGTACACCGATCACAGCCGCATCTGAGCGCCGATCACCGCTGCGCGGCCGCATCGATCACCGCTGTGCGGCCGCGGCGTCCGCCTCCCGTTGCGCCCGGGCCAGCGCCTCCGGCACCGGGATCCGGCCCAGATACATCTCGTCGAGAATCGGCGTGATCGCTTGCAGGGCAGCCGGGAGTCCCGCTCCGCCGCCCGCGCCGATCGCCGCGCCGCGCAGCACATCGAAGAATGGCGACACATCCACGCCGTGCCGGGCCCAGTAGTCCCGATACACCTGCTGCTCGGAGACCACCGCCGGAATCGTGGCTCCGTCCAGACCCAGATAGCGATTACCCGCCGCGCTGCCCAGCCAGGCCAGCACCCGTCGCGTCGCCTGCGGGTGCGCGGTGGCGGCGTTGCCCGCGACTCCGATGGCATTGTTGGCGCTGACCCGTCCGGCCGGTCCCGCGGGAATCATGGCCAGGCCCCAATGGAATCCGGCGTTCTGCGCGACGGTCGCCAGATTGAAGGTGCCGGACTGGAACAACGCCATGCGACCCTGCAGGAAGGCGTTCTTGGCGAAGTCGCCGCTGGTGTTGGTGTCCGCGGCGGAGGGTGAGAGCCGGTCGGCGACCAGCCCGACCGTATAGCCGTAGGCGTCGCGCCCAGGCTGTGAGTCGAACGCGAAGCGGCCGTCGCGCTGCAGCTGTCCGCCCGCAGATCCCAGATACGGCAGCGAGATCGACTGGAAGTCGTTGGCGGCGTTGTACGGCCAGGCCGACACGGTGGCCAGCCGCCGCAGTACCGGACGGAACGTGTCCTGCCCGGGATCCGGACTCCATCGCAGTCCCGCGAGCTCGCCCGGCTCGACTCCGGCCCGCGCCAGCAGGTCCTGGTTGACGTAGACCGCGGTGCCGCCGTCGACGAATTGCGGTACCGCCCACAGTTTTCCGTCCCGCGTGAACTGGGTGACGGCTTGGGGGTCCCAGTTCCGCGTGGCATCAGATCCGAGCGCCGCACCGATGTCCATCAGGTGCCCGCTGTCGGCGTAATCCTCGTAGAGGTTGGTCCAGAACAGGTCGTCGGCGATCCCGCCCGCCACGTCCAGCCGCAGCTTCTGCGCGTAGGAAGCCCACGGCACCAGCGTGATTCGCACCTCGACATCGGGATTGGCGCGCTGGAATTCGTCGAGCGAGGCACGGTAGGCGGTGACGAAGCTCTGATCCCAGATCCGCAGCCGCACCACGGTGCGCCCGCCGCTCACGCCGTCGCGCCCCAGCCACAGCGCCGCGGCCACCAGCAGCACCGCGACGGCCAAGATCCCGAGAACCGCCCGGGTCGACTCCTTCAGGTGGCGGCTCCTCATTTCAGCCCCGTGACCGCGATGGACCGCAGCACCTGCCGCTGGAACACCACGAACAACAGCACCAGCGGCGCGATGGCCAGCGTGGTCGCCGCCATGATCAGCGTCCACTGCGCGTTGTACTGGGTCTGCAGATTCGCCGTGGCCACGGTCAGCACCTGCCATTTCGCACCCGACGCGGCGACCAGCGGCCACATGAAGCTGTTCCACTGCGACACCACGGTGATGACGGTGAGCGTGGCCAGGATCGGCCGGCTCATCGGCACCACGACGCTGATCAGGATGTCGAGGGTGGTGGCGCCGTCGACCCGCGCCGCGTCGATGATCTCTCCCGGGATCGCCAGGAAGTACTGGCGCAGTAGGAAGATCGCGTAGGGCGACCCGAACAGGAACGGCAGCACCAGCGCCCAGAAGGTGTTGAGCCACCCGAGCTTCGCGAACATCAGATACATCGGCACCAGGGTGACGGCGCTGGGCACCATCATGGTCCCGAGGTACACCCAAAACAACACGTCGCGGCCGGGAAACCTGGTGCGCGCGAACGCGTATGCCGCCATGATCGAGATGACGAGTTGTCCACAGGTTATGCACACCGTCATCAGTGCGGTGACCGCGACCGCGCGGCCCAGGCCCTGGTCGAGCACGGTGCGGAAGTTATCCACAGTCGCCGGATCGGGTGTGGCCAAAGCGGATTCGCCCGCGAACTGCTTCGGCGTCTTGATCGCCGTCATCGCACTCAACACCAGTGGCGCGATCGTCAGCAGGGCGCCGAGGATCAGCACGGTGTACGCCACGACCGCGCGGGCCGCCGCCCGCTTGTCAGTATTCATAGCTGGTCCGATTCCGGAAGTACCGGTGCTGCGCCACCGTGATCACGAACATGACCGCGAACACCACCACCGCCATCACCGCGGCCCGCCCGGGATGGGCGGCGTCGAACGCCTCCGAATACATCCGCATGGCAACGACATCGGTGCTGTGCCCGGGGCCGCCCTTGGTCAGGGCGTACACGGCGTCGAAGGTCTGGAAGACGCTCAGCACGCCGGTGACCAGCACGAAGAACATGGTCGGTCGCAGCAGCGGCAGGATCAGCCAGCGCACCCGCCGCCAGCCCACGGCGCCGTCGAGCGCGCCCGCGTCGAGGATCTCGGCCGGGATGGCCCGGATCCCGGCGACGAAGAACAGTGCCACATAGCCGACATTCATCCAGATGATCACGGTCGCGACCGCCGGCAGTGCGAGCGCCGGCGAGCTCAGCCACTCCACCCGCCGTCCCAGGACGGCGTTCAGCGCCCCGCCGGTCGGCGCGAAGATCCACTGCCAGACCACGCCGACCGCCACCGGCGCGCACATCCACGGCAGGGCGTACACGACGCGCAGCACGGTCCCGCCCGGCCCGCGCCGCGCGAGCAGCGCCGCCACGACGAAGCCCAGCGCTGTCTGGGCGGGCACCACCAGGGCGGTCAGGGCCAGCGTCACCAGGATCGAATGCCCGAATTGCCGGTCCGTGAGCACCGATCGCCAGTTGTCCCACCCGGTGAATCGGATGGGCCCCAGCAGATTCCAGCTGTGCAGGCTCAGCCACAGCACCACCGCGATCGGCAGCAGCAGAAAGCAGCCGACCCCGATCAGGCTCGGCAGCAGCAGGGTGTAGCCGACCGCCGCCTGTCTGTGCTCGGCCGTCGTGCGGCGGGCCGTCCGGTCCATGACGGGGGACGCTACCGGCCCGGCCCCGCCGCACCCGCTCTCCCACGCCCGATCTGCCCGATATTGTGCGGTGTCCGATATTGCCCTGTGCGCGACGCGATTTCGAGCCCGCTGTCCACCCGGTGCCCGTGGTCGGCGCATGATAGTTTGTGCCGCGCTCGTACATTGCGATGGCGGCGAGGCTGGCCACGACAGGGCAGGGGACGGCGTCGATGAGAATCAAGCCACGGGAACAGATCCTCGGAGTCTGGCGGTCGCTGCTGACCGCGTGCTACCAGGACGAGACCTGGGTCTGGGGCGGCCGCAACGGCTCCAACTCCATCAGTGACGCCGAACAGCTGCTCTGCCTGCTGTACCCGGCCACCGAGATCGACGGCTTCGGGCTGGAACGCCCCGACGAGATCGCCGCCGACATCCGTCAGGTGTTGTCCCCGCTGGGCGATGACGGCCTGCGGATCGGCGAACGGGTGGTCTGGCTGCTCGAGCAGTACATCGACCGCCACACCGACCGGAATCCGGAGACCGGCGCCGAACTGCCGAACTTCGCCGCGGGCAGCTATCTGGCCTCCTCCGACGGCACCGATCCGACCCCGTCGCAGCGCGCCCTCGACGTGGTCGACTCCTATTCGATGTCGCTGACCCTGTGCCTGGCCGCGCTGAAGTTCCTGCGCGGCTTCAGCGGACCCGTCGCGGAGATGACGGTGGGTCGCCGGCTCAAGCTCGCGGTCGAACTCGGCCCGCGCATCGAACGGCTCGACGCCCGGATCAATGCCCGGCTCACCGCCGCCATGGTGGGCCTGATCCGCAGCTTCGTGGTGAACACGGTGAAGCCCAAGTCCCGTGCCGGACAGGCCATGCTGTCGATGCTGAACCAGACCGGCAGTTCCCCCGACACCGTGGTGCGCGCGGTGCAGGACCGCCTGGACCGGGTCCGGATCCGACTACGCAACGACGCCACGCTCAGCCAGGTCGAGGGCGTCGACCTGGACAGCTACGACATGCTCTTCGAATGCGGCTGGAGCTGGGCCATCGTGCGCAAGGCCGCCGCCATCGACTTCGTGGACATGCCGATCGCCGAGCAGCCCGGCTACGCCATCGCCCGGCCCTACCTGCATTTCACGGTGGTGGCGCTGGACGGCATCAACGACCTCACCTCGCAGCGCACCCGCGAGCTGGACCTGCTCGACGGTCAGCAGCGGCGGCTGGCCGAGGCGTTGCAGCTGCGCTGGGATCTGGCCCAGCGGTACTGGGCGGCGGTGGCGCGCTTCGGCACCGGGCGCTGGCCGCTGGAGGACATTCCGTGGCGCACCTCCGACGGCGAGGAGTCGGACTACTTCAGTCTCATCGTGTCCGCGGTGCTCATGCAGGACCTGCTCAACCGCGAGGCCAATGACGACGATCTGGATCGCGCGGCGACCATCTTCGACGAGCTGGCGCGCCGCGGCCGCATCATCCGTCGCTTCACCGCCGGCGATCCCGCCCGCATCATGCACACGCCCGGCATCAGCCTGCGGCTGCTGGGCAGTGAGGAACTCGACGGCCCGCTGCTGCTGTGGACCGTATCCGATTACGCCACCGTGCTTTTGAAGCGTACCCTGCAGGCCGCGCGACTCTCCGGCACCATCGAGACCCGCGATCAGCTGATGGCGCTGGCCCAGGCCACCATGGACCACCTCGACCTGCGCGCCTTCCGGGAGGGCCCGGCCACCGGCCTGTGGGACGACCCCAGTCGCATCTTCGGCGGCACCGAATCACACCTGCCGTCCTGGTATCTCACCGAGCGCGTGGTCGAGTGCATGGTGACCGCCGCCCGCATGTACCGGGAACCGCCGCTGCGGTCGCCGAATTCGGTGACCCGGGCGATGGAACTGCTGACCGAGGCCGAGCACCTGCTCAATCGGGAGATGCTGGAACTCAGCGAAACCGACATGTCGGCGGGCCGCACCGCGCTCGCCCTGGCCGAACAACGGCTGGAACGGGCCCGCAAGCTCATCGACGAACGCCCGGGCACCGCCGTCAGTCTCGCCTCGCAGGCCCTCATGGAACTGGACGAGCTCGCCTACGCCCGGTTCGACGCCACCAGGAGCGTGTGACCGTGCTCGTGTTCTCCGCGTCCGACAAGGGCGGCACCGGCCGCTCGGTGACCAGCTGCAATATGGCGTACTGGCTGAGCATGAAGGGCCACAAGGTCGCCTACCTGGACTTCGACTTCGGATCCCCCACCGCGGGCGGCACTTTCGAGATCAGCCGGATCGACAACGGCGTCCGGGACGGGACGGGCCTGCACGCCTACCTGCTCAACGAGAACGGTTCGCCCGCGCGGCTGAGTGTGCGCTCGGAGACCGACCGCATGGAGCTGAGCCGATCCCGGCATCCGTCGGGCCGGCTGGTGCTGTTCCCCGGTGACCTCGGCGGCTCCGAGTTCACCACCCTCGACGAGCGCATGATCGACCGCTGCGCCGCCCTGTTCGCCACCTGCGAGCAGGAATTCGACGTCACCTTCGTGGATCTGAGCGCGGGCCGGTCCATCGCGCTGGCCCTCGCGCTCAGCGCCACCCGGGAGCCGCAACTGTCCCGGGCGGTGTGCCGCTGGCTCATCTTCCACCGCTGGACCCGCCAGCACATCGCGGCCGCCCGCGGCCTGGTGCACGACGAACACGGCGTACTGGCCACCGGCGAAGCGTGGGGTCACGACCGCACCGCTCTGCTGAACTCGCTGCGCTTCGTCCGCATCGCGGTGCCCGAACTCAACCACACCGCGGGCCTGCGCCCGGCCCAGGCGGCCTGGCTGCAGGAACAACACAACACCCTGACCCGCGCGGCCAACCGGCACGGCATGGGTCCGAGCGGGATACTGGGTCAGACCCCGGTGGAACCGATGCTGCAATGCCGGGAGCAGGTGATCCTGGACGTGGATGTCGCCGCCCACGTGGCCAATGTCGAGACCGTGGACGCGTTCCGCACGCTCACCGAGAAACTCATGAACGACGCCGTCTGGGAACAGGTGGAGGTACGCAGATGAGCTCCGCGACCGACTACAGCGAGGCCGGTGAACGCAATCGGGTGGCCGGGCAACCGCTCTCGCACCTGTCCATCGAGGTCGGGCACTTCTACATGGACGAGCTGGTCAACGGCGTCGACCGGATCCGCGCGCAGCTGCGCAAGGTGGCCCCGATCGTCGACACCCAGATCGCGGCGGCCGAGGCCGAATTCGGGCCGGGCGCGCGGGTCAGCACCTGCTTCCTGGTCGACGACTACTTCTGGAGCCGCACCCCGGCCCGATCCCGCGACGCCCGCCGCACCGCCGACCCCCGGCACGTGCTGGAGAAGCTGCTCACCGCGGCCGAGGAATGCGGGGTGCGCATCGACTATCTGGCGCGCGAGGCGGGGTGCGCGGAGGTGCCGTCGTTCCGGGACGGCGAACCGGTCGGCGAACCGGTGCGGCTGGCGGAGATGATGTCGGCCCGCATCGTGGCCGAACCCGAGCGCGACAGCACCGGCCGCCGCCCGCCGACGGTCGAATCCGGCTGGCTGTGCAACGGCCGCCGATCCTCGGAATACGATGCCGGACAAGCCATGCGGATCGCGCGCTACCGGCCGCCGGAGGAGTTCGGCGCCCGCAATCACTCCATCTTCCTGGACGTGCAGTTGTGGAGCCGTCAGCTCGAGGAGGTGGCCGGGCGGCGCGAGGAACACATCCTGTGGTCCTGCCCGTTCCTGGCATCGATCTGGCAGTTGTTGCGGCTGGGGATGATTCGCGACGAGGGCGCCATGGTGGCCGCGCCGGTGCCGTGGGACGATCCGTGGCCCGAGGAGTGGTCGCGGCTGCCCGCGGTGGTGCAGCTGAACCCGCAGGCCAAACCTTTCGCGGCGTACCGCGCGCTGTCCGTGCTGCCCTACAGCTATCTGGGCATCGAGCACGCGGTCCGGGTGATCCTCGACCACCTGCAACTCGACGACGATGTGCAGGCCAAGCTCGCCGAACGCGGTGCGGGCGAACGGATTCCGGTGGAGGTGCCGCGTCAGGCCACCCGCCGGTTGAACCATATCTTCCTCGGGGACGTCTGAGGTGACCCGCGCAGGCACTGCGCAGAACGGCACGGCATGAGCGATCCGCTGGTCCTGCTGGGGGAGGTGCGCACGGCGCTGCTGCCGAATTCGGGGGGACTGGCGGCCCGGGAGGCGTCGGCGCTGCTGTCGTTGCTGCCCGGACAGCGGGTACTGATGCGGGAACGTCCACTGGCGCTGGCGGTCTCACCGAGCTCGCCGGTGGGCGTGGACTGCCGGCTGGCCACGGTGTCGCGGTCGGAGAGCCGCGCCATCGGCACGGTGGCCGCGCACGCCGTCCTGGTGGGCGGCCGGGTGCTGCAGAGTTCGGCCTGTTCGAGCGTGGTGCGGGCGGCCGATCAGCACCGGCGGCCGTGGTCGCACTATCTGACCCGGGCCGGGACGGTGGAGCTGGTGCACCGGATCGGCGACGACACCTCGACGGCGGTCGATCTGACCGAGGGCTTCCTGGAGGGCTCGGGCCCCACCACCCTGGATCTGGGTTCGATCAGCGAACGGCTGCTCACCCGGGTGCGCACCGATCCGCGCCTGGATCAGGATCCGCCGGTGCACTCGGGTGCGACGCGACTGCGCTGGGCCGCGCGGGTGGCGCCGCCGGTGGACGGCAGTGCGCGGGGCCGGACCCTGTTCGCGTTCCGGCTGGAGGACGAGAACACCCGGTCGGTCCGGATAATGGTGCCGACCGTCCGGGATCTCGCTGGGGCGCAACGCTTCTGCGAGGACCTGGCGATCCACGACTGGCTGCTGTCCACCCTCGCCTCGGCGCTGTCGGACGCCGACCGGCCCCGGCCGGAAAGCGATTCGTCCAAAGAGCTCGCGCCCCTGCTCGAACAACTCGTGCACCTGTGGATGCCGGGCGCGCACACCCCGCCCCGGCTGCGGGAACTGTGGACCCGGCTGGAATCGGATCCCGGCTTCACCCGGCAGTGGACCGCCCAGGTGGGGCACCTGCGCGACCGGCTGGCGGTGGCCACCCTGGAGGCGCTGCGCAGTTCGAAGATCAGCACCGTCCAGTGGTGACGGCCTCGGTCAGAGCCGGAACCAACGGCGTACCAGCAGCGCGAAGAACACCGACATGGTGACCGCGCCCGCGTAAGCCTCGGTCACGAATACCGCGCGCCCGCCGACCCGCAGGTTCTCGGTGTCGCCGACGCCGAGCGGGTTCAGGTAGTTCATCAGCACCTGGAAGATGGTCACTGCCACCGGCTGTTCGGCGCGCAGCGCGACCGCCACCGTGAAGATCAGCAGCTGCAACGCCACGAACCAGAGCATGCGGAAGGGTCGATACCCGTAGCCGCAGGTCAGATCCGGGACCAGGCCGCCGATCCGCCGCCAGGCGACCGGTTGCGCCAGCCGGCGGGCCCGGGCGAGGGCGAGCCCGCACCGGTCCTCGGCATCGGTGTCCTCGTCGATGCGAAAGAGACTGCCGGCGCGACGGAAGGCCAGGGCCGCGTGCGCGGGCAGCCCGGCCTGCACGAGCGGGCGGCCCAGGCGTTCGTAGGCCTCGGCGAGCAGCCGATTCTGGGTGCGGCTCAAGCGCAGTGGGCCGCGGAACTCCACTTCCGCGGCGATCAGGGCCGCGATCAACCGACTGACCGGGACGACCGGTCGGTCCGGATCGCCCGGCTGCCCGAAAGCGGGCGCGTAGATGTGCCCGAAGACGAGACTGTCACCGGCCCTGCGGATTCCGGGCGGATCATAGGTGGCGACGACCGCCTCGGTGTGCCGGGTGAACAGGTCCAGCAGGGGTTGTTCGGTGGCCCGGCGTCGCAAACCGTGTGGCTGCGAAAGGAATTCGGCCACGCTCTCGGAGTAGGCATCGGCGTGGCGCTCGATGCGCATGCTCATATCCGCCACGAAAGGAGACGACGGTGCGCTTCGCTCGAGCATGATCAATGATAGATCCTGTGCACCAGCACATCTCGCGGCTCATCGGTGCCGAAGTAGTCGACCTCGTGATCGACCCAGGCGAATCCGATCTCCTTGTAGAGGTGGTAGGCGGAGCGATTACCCGGCTTCACCGTCACGTAGACCTGCTCGGCGTGCACCTTGCGACATTGGGCCAGAGCGGCTTCCAGTAAGACGCGGCCGAAACCGCGGCCCCGGCAGGCGGAGGCCACGGCGAAGCCGAGAAACCAGGCGGTGCCGTCACCGTCGACGGCAGTGAGCACGTAGCCGCACACCACCCCCGCATTTTCAGCAACCGTCCAGTTTGCTCCGTGTAACTCGAACAATTGCCGCAGAACGAAATACGGATACGCGAGATGCTCGAACTCGACCACCTCGAGTGCCCGGATAGCGTCCAGATCCGACAACGACGCGGTCCGGCATACCGGACTATCCGGCTCTTCGAAGGCCAACAACGGTGTTCCCCTCCACCCCGGGCACAAAGTGCGATGGATTCCAGGGTAAGCGTCACACTCGAAGTTGGGTGCGGTTCGGCCCGCCCGCCGTCTGTGTAACGAGCGGGCCGAACCGCGCTGCTGCACGCGGTGGGGACTACGCATCCGCAGCCCGGAGGTTAGGCGCGGGGCGTTCGAAAGCGCTGTGCTGCAGCGTTCATCGCGGCCGGAGGCCTTCCCCGGTACGTCCCGGGCCGCGAATTCCTGTAGGGACGTGACTGCCCGGTGGGATGGCGTGCCGCCCGGAACTCGAGCAGCAGCCACAGCAGCCGATACATGGCCCGGTCGTATCCGGACCGGGCCGGTCCGAGGGCTGTCATGGCAACGCTCGCTCGTCGAGCACGCACCGTCCCTCCTCCACCAGGGTGGCCCGGGCTCGGCGACGCACCTTGCAGGTCTGCACCGTGCAATCGAGGTGCAATTGCATTGCGGCGTGGGCTTGTTCGGCGGTCATCACCCCCGGATCCCGGCGGCAACGCGACAAAACGGCGATGTGCATATTGAGGGATGTCAGTTGCATGTCCAGACCACTCCTCGTTCCCGCTGGTTCCTGAAGTGCCCGGAGGTTCAGGAAAGGAAAGGGGCCTAGCTACACCGCTCCGGGCACACATCTAGCACACCACGAGCAGACGCCAGGCGGGCGAATTTCGACAAGGAGAACGCAAAATTGCGCGAATTCCCAGCAGCGAATCCACTTGGGAGAGGACGATTCTCCAAAGTGGACGAACTTCCCGCCTACGGACGAACCCCGATCCATGTCCGCGACCGCGAATGGAGCGTGTTGTGCCAGAAGGTCCCGCGTCATCCACCCTGCCGCGCCGTCAGCTCGGGCGCTATCTACGCGACTGGCGCATCCAGGCCGGATTGACCATCGCCGAAGCCGCCAAGCTCATGGAGTGGGGCGCCAGCACGCTACAGCGGCTGGAGAAGGGCAACGCGGACCGCATCCGCACCATCGACATCCAGGAGCTGTGCCGGATCTACGGCATCCCGGCCGAAATCGCCGACGGGCTCAAGGGTTTGGCGCAGCAGGCCGCGGTCAAGAGCTGGTGGCACTCCTACGGCGACCTGATTCCGGAGAACTTCGACGTCTACGTGGGTCTGGAGGCATCCGCGCAGCAGTTGTCCTGCTACCAATCGGAATTGGTGCCCGGCCTGCTGCAGACCTCCGAGTACGCAAGGGCCCTGAACCACCTCGGCTACCCGGAAGAGACGGCGGCCGAGGTGGATCGGCGCGTCAAGCTGCGCATGCAGCGCCAGGCCATGATCACCCGCCGCATGCATCCGGCGGCCGTCGCCATGGTGTTGCACGAATCGGTATTGCGCCGCCTGGTGGGAGGTGCAAAGGTGATGGCGGCGCAGGTGCGGCACTTGGCGGAACTGAGCACCCGAACCAATGTCGCACTGCGTATCCTGCCCTTCGCCGCCGGTGTCCCGCTGGGACTTTCGACCGGTCCGTTCGTGATCCTGGAGTTCGGATCCGACAGCAAGGGGCATCCGGTGGAGCCCCCGGTGGTCTATGTGGAGGGGTTCACCGGCGATCTGTATCTCGAGAGGCAGGGCGACGTTCAGCGTTATCGCCGGGCGCAAGCGGGCCTGGAACGCTGCGCGTTGGACGTCCAGGACAGCAGAAACCTGCTGCGGCAGGTGGCGAAGGAGTATTCGGCATGAGTGTGGAGTTTTCCGGGGCCCGCTGGTTCAAGAGCAGCCGCAGCGGGGCCGGTAAGGAGTGCGTCGAGGTGGCGTTCCTGCCCGCGGGCCGGGTCGGCGTGCGGGACAGCAAGAATCCGCTGGGCCCGGCGCTGGTGTTCGGTGCGCAGGAGTGGGAGTCGTTCACCGCCGGCGTCGAAAACGGCCGCTTCGACCGGTGATTCGCGACCGCTGACGAAACGATCGAGGTGCGCGGGGCCGCTCACCTGCTCGGTGCTGCGCCCCGCGCACCTCGATCTCGGTTCCGCGCGATCACCGTCATAGGATCGCGACCACCCCGATCGCGACGGCGGCGACGAGCACGCCGATCGCGATGGATGGCATCAAAGCGCCGGTGAGTACATATACGCCCATCGCCGATACCGCGAAGAGCATCCCTACGATCAGCCGTTCGACCCAGTCATCGGGACCCATTTTCCGGTACCGGGGACGCGCATTCTTGAGTCCTCGGTCCACGAATAGTTGGATACCCATGCTTAGCTCGCGTAAACATGATTCCGTTGCCGAACGGCTGCCGTTTCGTGATCTTCGCAGCTAACGCCGGAAGAGCTTGTTGCCCAGCCAGACGATCGGATCGTACTTGCTGTCCACGACCCGTTCCTTGAGCGGAATCAAGGCGTTGTCGGTGATCTTGATGTGCTCCGGGCAAACTTCGGTGCAGCACTTGGTGATATTGCAGTAGCCCAGCCCCGCGTCCTCCTGCGCCAGCTCACGGCGGTCGGCCACATCGAGAGGATGCATTTCGAGTTCTGCAATACGCATCAGGTATCGCGGGCCGGAGAATGCGTGCTTGTTCTCCTCGTGATCACGCACCACGTGACAAGTGTTCTGACACAGGAAGCATTCGATGCACTTGCGGAATTCCTGCGACCGTTCCACATCGGCCTGCTGCATCCGGTAGTCGCCCGGTTTCAGATCCACCGGCGGCGTGAACGACGGCACCTCACGCGCCTTCTGATAGTTGAACGACACATCCGTGACCAGGTCGCGAATCACCGGGAAGGTGCGCATCGGCGTCACCGTCACCACTTCGTCCTCGGTGAACGTCGACATCCGGGTCATGCACAGCAGCCGCGGCCGGCCGTTCACCTCGGCCGAGCACGAACCACACTTGCCCGCCTTGCAATTCCAGCGCACCGCCAGATCCGGCGCCTGTGTGGCCTGCAGGCGGTGGATGATGTCGAGCACCACCTCGCCCTCGTTCACCTCCACGGTGAAGTCGTGCAGGTCGCCGCCCTCGGTATCGCCGCGCCACACCTTGAACTTCGCCTGGTAACTCATGGCTATTCCGCCTTTCCGGCGTCGTCCCGCAAGTCCGCGAGATCGGCGGGGGTGTAGTACTTTTCGAGCTCCGCCCGGTCGAACAGGGCGAGCAGTTCGGCGCGCATGGGGATCTGCGGCTCGGAGGTGACGGTGACCGCGGGCACCGAGAAGCCGACCTCGTCCTCGCCGATGGTGCAGACCAGCAACTGGTTTCGCCACGCCGGATCCATCCCCGGGTGATCGTCGCGGGTGTGGCCGCCGCGGCTCTCGGTGCGCAACAGCGCCGCCTGCGCAACGCATTCGCTGATCAGCAGCATGTTGCGCATGTCGATGGCCAGGTGCCAGCCCGGGTTGAACTGCCGGTGGCCCTCCACGGTGACGTGGTCGTAGCGGTCGCGCAGTTCGGACAGCTTCTCGATGGCCTGCTTCAGCTCACCCTCCTTGCGGATGATGCCGACCAGGTCGTTCATGGTCTGCTGCAGGTCCATGTGCAGGGTGTAGGGGTTCTCCCCCTGGCCCTCGTCCGGCGGATCGAACGGCGTCACAGCCGCTTTCGCGGCCGCCGCGATATCGGTGTCGGAGATCTTGGGCCGCGCCGCCAGCTCCTCCACATAGGTGGCCGCGCCCAATCCGGCGCGCCGGCCGAACACCAGCAGATCCGACAGCGAGTTGCCGCCCAGCCGGTTGGACCCGTGCAGGCCGCCCGCGCACTCGCCGGCCGCGAACAACCCGGGCACCTTCGCCGCCTGGGTGTCGGGATCGACCTCGATGCCGCCCATGACGTAGTGGCAGGTCGGCCCGACCTCCATCGGCTCCTTCGTGATGTCCACGTCCGCCAGCTCCTTGAACTGGTGGTGCATGGACGGCAGCCGCTTGACGATCTGGTCGGCGGGCAGCCGGGAGGAGATGTCCAGGTAGACGCCGCCGTGCGGGGTGCCGCGTCCGGCCTTCACTTCCTCGTTGATGGCGCGGGCCACCTCGTCACGGGGCAGCAGGTCCGGGGTGCGGCGGGCGGAGTCGTTGTCCTTCAGCCACTGGTCCGCCTCTTCGATGCTCTCGGCATACTGCCCCTTGAACACCGGCGGAATGTAGTCGAACATGAACCGCTTGCCGTCGGAGTTCGTGAGCACCCCACCGTCACCGCGCACGCCCTCGGTGACCAGGATGCCCTTCACCGACGGCGGCCAGACCATGCCGGTCGGATGGAACTGCAGGAACTCCATATTGATCAGCGACGCCCCGGCGCGCAGCGCCAGCGCGTGCCCGTCGCCGGTGTACTCCCAGGAGTTCGAGGTCACCTTGTAGGACTTGCCGACACCGCCGGTGGCGATCACCACCGCGGGCGTCTCGAACAGGACGAAGCGCCCGGATTCGCGCCAGTACCCGAAGGCTCCGGCGATTTTGTCGCCGTCCTTGAGCAGTTCGGTGATGGTGCATTCGGCGAAGATCTTGATGCGCGCCTCGTAGTCACCGGTCTGCGCGAAATCCTCCTGCTGCAGCGAGACGATCTTCTGCTGCATGGTGCGGATGATCTCGAGCCCGGTGCGGTCGCCGACGTGCGCCAGCCGCGGATAGGTGTGGCCGCCGAAGTTGCGCTGGCTGATCCGCCCGTCCGCGGTCCGATCGAACAGCGCCCCATAGGTTTCCAGCTCCCACACGCGGTCGGGAGCTTCCTGGGCGTGCAGCTCGGCCATGCGCCAGTTGCTGAGGAACTTGCCCCCGCGCATGGTGTCCTTGAAATGGGTCTGCCAGTTGTCCTTGGAGTTGGCATTGCCCATGGCGGCCGCGCAGCCGCCCTCGGCCATGACGGTGTGCGCCTTGCCGAACAGGGACTTGCAGACCACCGCCACCGACAGCCCGTGCTCACGGGCCTCGATCACCGCACGCAGACCGGCACCGCCGGCACCGATCACGACGACGTCGTACTTGTGCCGCTCTACTTCAGGCATGGAACCGAACACTCCTGGGAGACTGAGGAATAGAGGACTGTCAGCCGATGAGGCGAGGATCGGAGATGGTTCCGCTCGCGACCAGCATGACGTAGAAATCGGTGAGGACCAGCGTGCCCAGCGTGGTCCAGGCCAGCTGCATGTGCCGGGTGTTCAGCTTCGACACCACGGTCCAGAAGCGGTAGCGCACCGGGTGCTGCGAGAAGTGCTTGAGCCGTCCGCCCGCGATGTGGCGGCAGGAGTGGCACGACAGCGTGTACGCCCACAGCAGCAGCGCGTTCGCGGTGATGACCACGGTGCCCAGGCCGACGCCGAAGCCGCCGTCCTTGGCGTGGAAGGAGATCACCGCGTCATAGGTGTTGATCACCGAGATGATCACCGCGACGTAGAAGAAGTAGCGGTGCGCGTTCTGGATGATCAGCGGAAGCTTGGTCTCCCCGGAGTATTTCGCGTGCGGCTCGGCCACCGCGCAGGCCGGCGGGGACATCCACACCGACCGGTAGTAGGCCTTGCGGTAGTAGTAGCAGGTGAGCCGGAACAACAGCAGGAACGGCAGCACCAGGAAGCCCAGCGGAATCCACATCGGCAGCTGGCCGATCGGCGTCCCGAAGTGGCTGGAGCCCTCGACGCACGAAGCGCTCAGACAGGGCGAATAGAACGGTGTCAGATAATGGAAGTCGTTCACCCAATACGCGGTCCGCACAAAGGATCTGACGGTCGCGTAGACGACGAAGGCGCCCAGCCCGAGCACCGTCAGCGCCGGCGGCACCCACCACCGGTCGGTACGGAGCGTGCGTGCCGCGATGGCGGCGCGACCCCTGCTGAAAACCCCGGTGCTGATCGATTCAGAAGCCTTGACTGGTGCGGCGCTCACTGCGACCTGCCTCGCTGCTCTACCCCGTGGAACGTCATCGTTACCTCCGGCATCGAATGTGATGGTGAGCACCCTACGACAGGAGTGCTATCACTCGAGCTCGCATCAGCTATTTCGTGATCGCGTGATCTACACCACATTTCCTGTGGGCGTCCGTATTTCATTCGTGTAGTGAACAAACGGCAATCTCGCGAACTCCGTGGGCTGTCACCGGGATTCGATATGCCCCGATTCGGCAGTTCCAGTCGGTCGTTTCCGCTGGTTACATACCGTCACACGGCAGCAACAAGGGTGTGGTGGCCTGTCCCCCTGATGAGGGTCGGAAGGGAGCCGGAGATGAGACGAGCCGCCATCGTCCAGCCGATGCGTACGCCGGTGGGACTGCCCGGGGGCGCGCTCGCCGCCGTGCCGCCGAACCGTCTGGTCGGCACGGTCATGGCGGCGGTGCTCGGCCGCTCCGGCATCGACCCGCTGCGGGTCGAACAGCTGGTCACCGCGGTTCCGGACCTCGACGCCATCCGCCCGGCGCTGGCCCGGTGCGGACTCGCCCCCGAACTCGGTGATTTCGCCCTCGGCGCCGGACCCGGCAGCGGCCTGCGCGCCCTGATCACCGCCGCCATGACGGTGCGCACCGGCGCGGCCGATGTGGTGCTCGCGATCGGCGCCGAATACGAGTGCGCCGCAGCGGCATTCGAAGCGCAACCGGCCGGCTTTCCGCCGCCGACGCACCGACCCGGGCCCGGGACGGCCGCCGGACCCACCACCGACGAGCAGATCGCGCTGTGGGCCGCGGAACCCACACGCGGACAGGCTGATTCGCCGCACACCGAACAACTGGCCCGCGATCACGGCTTGAACCGCGCGGCCGCCGACGATTTCGCCGCGGTGAGTCACCGCCGGGCCGCCCGGGCCCACCGCCAGGGCATCTTCGGCGCCGAGATCGCACCGGTGGCGGTGTGCGCGCGGCCGGACGACCCGAATTCGGAGGTGGTGCGCCTGGTCGACCGCGACGAGGGCCTGCGCGACGATGTCTCGCACCGCGCGTTCGCCGCCCTGGCGCCCATCCGGGCCGGCGGCGTCACCACGGTCGCCAACCGCAGCACCCGCGCCCTGGCCGCCTCGGCCTGCTTGGTGGTGGCCGAGGACCGGCTGGTCGATCTGGGTCTGGCCCCCATGGCCTACCTGGTTGATTGGGCGAGCGCCGCCGCCCCGCCGGGACCACGGCGCCCGCCGCCACGTCCGCGATCTCCAAGGCCCTGTGGCGCACCGGTTCCACCCTCGCGGATCTGGAACTGCTCGAAGTGGAGGAGACCTCCGCGGTCGAGGTGCTCGCCCTGGCGCGCGTCCTCGGTGTCGGCGACCTGGGCGAGCGCCTCAACGTCCACGGTGGCGCCATCGCCCTCGGTGATCCCGGTGGCGCCGCGGGCCTGCGCATGACCACCACCATGCTGCACGAATTGGGCCGCCGCGACGGCGGGCTGAGTATGGCCGTGAGCCCGGCCGGACCCGGCCACGCGGTGGCCGCGGTCTTCGAATCACCGGATCTGACACCGGTTTCCGAGGCGCCGCGCGGGGCCCGGTTCCGGGGTTCGGGCGGCAGGCGCTCCACCCGGGGTCGTCATCGGCCCTGAGCTCTCGCCGCCAGTGCCGAGGGGGCGCTGCCGCTGCTCGAAACGAAAAGTTCGGTTACTTGGTGCGGGGGCGGGAGTGGAAGCCGAGGCCCTCGTCCTGCGCGCCCATCCAGGCCGCCTCGTCGTGCTTGGCGTCGGGGACGTAGATGGTCTCCTGCTTCGCGGCGGGGGGCTCCTGCAGCGGGGTCTGTTCGAACTCGTCGGTGTCGATGACGAGCCTCTCCAGATCGTTCTCCAGCCGGCGGATCATGCCCGCGTCTCCGTAGTGGGAGCGCAGTGAGTTCACGCACTGCCGGAGCTGGCCCACCGCGTAGCGGAGTTCCGCAATCTCGCTCTGTGTCATCGAAAACCTCCTCGACCCGTGTGACAGACCACACATCGTGATCTACAACACAGTACGTGATCATGCGGGATCCGTCTCGTTCGGCAGGAATATTCGCAGCTCGAGGGCCTGTCGAACACGGCAAAATCGTGGTCTGCGGCGTTTCAAATTGCAGGGATCGGCCCGTCGCGGGCCGACTTCCGGCTATCCCGCGATCGCGTACTCCGGCCCGCATTCGGGACCGTAATCCGGGCCCTCGCCGCGCATCGCCGCGGTCGCCCGGGCCACCAGCGACACCACCGCCGCGGCCACCTCCTCGGCCCGCTCCAGGATCACGCTGTGCCCGGCCCCGTCCAGCCGCACCAGTTCGGCGTCGTCGACCTGGGAGGCCAGCACCACCGAATGCGCGAACGGGATCATGATGTCCGCGGAGCCGGCCAGCACCAGCACCGGAATCGTGCCCAGCCGGTGCAGATTCGCGGTCTCGTCGAAGGCGATCAGCGACTCCAGGAAGCTGGCCAATGGTCAGCAGCGAGGTGTCGTTGAGCATGGCCGTGGCGACCGCCAGCATGCGCGGGCTCACCTTCCGGGTGCCCAGGGTGGCGTCGCGCATGATCGGCTCGAAGATGCGGCGGCTCAGGTGTTTCGAGGCCTGCATGGCCCGCGGCGCACGCTTCACCGCGGCCCGCAGCGAGCTCACCGCGGGCGGGCTCAGCAGCCGCCCCAGCCCCACCCGGGTCACCCCGTTGGCGGCGCTGGAGATGAGGCCGACGCCGACGATCCGGGTCCCGATCGTCTCCGGGTGCAGCCGCGCGTACGCCAGCACCGTCATCGCGCCCATCGAATGTCCGACCAGCACAACGGGTCCGGTCGGCACCACGGTCCGCAGCACCGTGTCCAGATCCCGGGCCAGCTGTTCGATGGTGTAGGTCGAGGGATCGGCATTGCCCGATTCGCCGTGTCCGCGGTGGTCGTAGAACACCATGTGGGTGTCCTCGCCCCAGGTCTCCAGCAGATGCCCGCGCATGAACGCCCAGGATTCGGCGCGCAAACAGTGACCGTGGACGAACACCACCGTGACCGGAGCGTCGGTGGCGCCGAACTCGCGGACCGCGAGCGGCACGCCGTCGTCGGCCGAGACGGTGATGTGGTGGCCGTCGTAGTCGGCGGCGCGGGGGCTGTGCATGGACATGACGTCCTCCTGAAGAGTGCGCCTTCTTGCCCGGTTGTCGAAATAGATGCCCCCGGCGTTAACCCCCTACGCCAGGCGTTATGCACAAGTTGTCCAACTGTCTCCGCTGATCTATACAGCCTGCCGGTAGATGGGCCGCGACTTTCGGCAACTTGCACCTCATGAATATCTACGAAGCTCTAGCAAATTGAGTAGAAATCGGTAGATAAGCCACGACTACAGTTGAGCCGGTGACACGAGACCGATTGTTCCGGTTCGTCCATGTCACCGGCCATGCGTGCTGGTGGATCTTCGTCGTCGCAACCCTCTGGCCCGAGACCACCCGATACGGCTGGACCGCCTATGGCGTCTCCGAGGCGCCGCGCCGCTATGCCGACTACCAGCCCTCGGACGGATTCTGCATGGCGACTCCCGTCGCCGGCCTGGCCTTCCTGGTGCTGATCATCGCCGCGACCGTGGAAGCAGCGGCCGTGGGCCGCCTGATCCCGGGACTGGTCACCGTATTCGTGCCGTTCACGGCCGCCATCGTGATCTGGTCCGTGGCCCCGGGCGGCTGCGGCGGACACACGGATACGGCGGTTTTCCCCGCGCTGGCGATCGTGCTGCTCGCCGTCGCGGCCCGAGAGATCTGGGCTCGCGCCTTCGCGCCACACCCCTCGTCCTGAGAATCTGCCGCTATCTAGATGATTCGCTAGATAGCGGCAGAATTCTGTCGACAGCCTTCGGTTAAGTGGTGGCCCCCGTCTTGGTGGATGGCAGGAACGGCCGGAGCAGGTTCTTCTCCTCCGACGGCCCGAACTGCCATTCGGAGATCCACGGTCCGGTGCCCTCGCTGGGATCGAGGGCGCCGGATTCGATCCAGCTGTAGCGGCCGTCGAGGATGCCGCGGGTCAGGTCGGTGTCGGCGTCGTCGGTGTTGGACCACAGCGCGTCGAAGAGGCGCTCGACGCGGAGCCGGGACTGACGGCAGAAGACCTCGGCGAGTTCCTCGGCGGTCTCGCCCTCCGGGCCGCCCGCGACGCGCAGCGACTGGGCGCGCACGCACGCCGCCGCCATGGCGAACAGCTCGGCGCCGATGTCGACGATGCGGCCCAGGAAACCCTGCTTGTATTCGAGTTTGGCCTGCCAGCGGGCCATCCCGTACATGAGGGCGCGGGCCTGCTTGCGTGACATGCGTTCGACGTAGCGCATATGCCTTGCCAGGGGCCCGAATTCGCCGTAGCTCACCGGAGCGGTGCCCGCGCCGACCGTCAACTGCGGGAACCACTTGGCGTAGAACCCGCTCGCCCCGACCGCCGCCTTGGCCTTGTCCTTGAGTTCGGCATTGCGGTCCACCAGCGCGCCGGCGGCGGCCATGTGGGCATCGGCCATCTCGCGGGCGATGAGCAGGCGCATGATCTCGCTGGAGCCCTCGAAGATCCGGTTGATGCGGAGATCGCGTATCAATTGTTCGGCGGCCACGGCTCTTTCGCCGCGCGCCCGCAGCGAGGCGGCGGTCTCGTAGCCGCGCCCGCCGCGGATCTGCACCAGCTCGTCGGCGATCTCGCACGCCATCTCCGAGGCCCACAGTTTGGCCAGCGCGGCCTCGATGCGGATGTCGTTGCGGTTCTCGTCGCACATGGTGGCGGACAGGTCGAGCACCGACTCCAACGCGAAAGTCGTTGCAGCGATGAAGGACAGCTTGGTGCCCACCGCGCCGTGCTCGCCGACCGGACGGCCCCACTGCACGCGGGTGGCCGACCATTCCCGCGCGATCTTCAACGACCACTTGGCCGCAGCCGTGCACATGGCGGGAATCGCCAGCCGGCCCGCGTTGAGGGTGGTCAGCGCGATCTTGAGCCCGTCGCCCTCGCGGCCCACCAGGTTTCGCTTGGGGACGCGCACATTGTGCATGCGGGTGACGCCGTTCTCGATGCCGCGCAGGCCCATGAAGCCATTGCGCCGCTCCACGGTGATCCCCGGGCTGTCGGCCTCCACGATGAACGCGGAGATGCCGCCGCGGTGGCCCTCGCTCTTGGGCACCCGCGCCATCACCACACAGCGTTCGGCGACCACGCCGTTGGTGGTCCACAACTTCACGCCGTTGAGCTCGTAGGCCTCGCCGTCGGCGGTCGGGGTCGCGGTGGACGCCATCCGCGCCGGGTCGGAGCCGACGTCGGGCTCGGTCAACAGGAACGCGCTGACCGCGCCTTTGGCGCAGCGCGGCAGGAACTCTCGCTTCTGCTCGGGCGTGCCGGCCAGCTTCAGCGGTTCGGGCACGCCGATGGACTGGTGCGCCGACAGCAGCACGCCGAGGCTGGCGTGCGCGGAGCCGACCAGCATGAGCGCCCGGTTGTAGCCGACCTGCGAGAGCCCGACGCCGCCGTACTCCTCGGGAATCTTGAGCCCGAAGCAGCCGAGGTCGGCCAGTCCGCGCACGTATTCGTCGGGGATGCGGCCCTCGGCCTCGATGCGGAGGCCGTCGATGGTTTCGCAGAACGCGCGCAGCCGCGTCAGGTAGGCCTCGATCTTGGCCTCGTCCGCGGCGCTGGGGCGCGGGAAGGGATGGATGAGGTCGAGCCGGAATCGGCCGAGGAACATCTCCTTGGCGAAGGATGGCTTGGCCCAAGTGGTTTCGCGGGATTCTTCGACCAGTGCCCGGGCTTGTTCTTCGGTGGCGTCGACTTTGGCGACAGTCGCCATGATGTCCTCCTCGACCGTGATGAGAATCACATTCGAGTGTAGGAGCCTTTGTTACCCACCGGTAGGGGTAGATCTATCGCACATCGTCTCTCTACTGCACGCCCCGGAGATAGCGGCCGAAATGCGGGACCGTGAATCCGATGGTGCCGCGCTCGGCCGAATAGATGAGGCCCTTCTTGATCAGCCCGTCGCGCGCCGGGGACAGTGAAGCGGGCTTTCGCCCGAGTTCGTTCGCGACCGCGGAGGTGGCTACCGGACCGTCGTCGCCGGACAGATCGGCCATGGCGCGCATATATTCTCGCTCCGCCGGGGTTGCTCGTTCGTAGCGGGATCCGAAGAAGCCGACCGCTAATTCCTCTTCGGCCGCGGGTGACGCCACCGCCACGTCCTCCGCCGAGATCGGACTCCGCGCCGCCGCGTCCCAGGCCGCCTTGCCGTACGCCTGCACGAAATACGGGTAGCCGTCGGCCTTCTTGTACAACGCGTCCAGCGCCTCGGTGGAGTACTCCACGTTCTCCCGCTCGGCGGGCGCGATCAGCGCCTGATCCGCCGACTCCCGATCCAGCCGGTCGATCCGGTGATAGGAGAACAACCGCTCCGAGTAGCTCTTGGACGCGGTCAGCACCGCGGGCAGATGCGGCAGCCCCGCCCCGACCACGATCAAAGGCGCGGCGTCCTGGCTCAATTCGTGGCAGGCCCCGCAGATGGCGGAGATGTCGGCCGCGCCGAGATCCTGCATCTCGTCGATGAACACCGAGATCCCGACGCCCTGGTCGCGCACCAGCGCCGCCGCCTCCATCAGCAGCTCCACCAGATCGATCTCGATGTCCCCGGAGTCGGCCCGCCCGGTCACCGCGGGCACGTCGATGCCCGGGTTCCAGCGGTCCCGCATCCCCTTGTCCGCGGTGGACCGCAGCGCGAAAGCCTTGAGGATCCCCAGGAAATCGTCCACCTGCTCCGGATTGCGGTGCTCGGCCGCGAGCGAACGCACCGCCATGTGCAGCGCCGAGGCCAGCGGCCGCCGCAGTTCCTGATCCGGTCGCGCCTCGAGTTTGCCGGTGCCCCAGCCGCGGGTGCGGGCGGCCGAGCGAAGCTGGTTCAGCAGCACCGTCTTTCCGACGCCGCGCAGTCCGGTCAGCATCACGCTGCGTTCCGGCCGGGATCGCGCCACCCGTTCCAGCACGATGTCGAAGGCCGCGAGCTGCCGGTCCCGGCCCGCGAGTTCGGGTGGCCGTTGCCCCGCGCCGGGCGCGTACGGATTCTTGACGGGGTCCATGCGGCCCAACCGTAGCGCGGGGATCACCGAATATCCGGGTATCTACGGCGGGCGGTAGAGACAGCTATCAACCGGCATGCGACACATGTGCCCGCGGTGTCCGCCGGGGTCTCTACCCTTATGCCTGATTCGTTGGGTTCCAGCGCAGGAGGGTTCATGTCGGAAGAAGTCGTACAGCCCCCCACCGTCGCCGAGGTGGTCGAATCCTGGAACGTGCCCGCCGAGGCGGTGGTCGCCGCGCGCATCCGCAACAACATCCTGGTCGCCATCGAGCGCGGGTACGACGATCCGCAACTGGTGGCCGATCTCGCGGTCGGCCCGTTGGTGATGGCCCTGGGTCAGTTGGAAGTGGACCTCGCCGACGCGCGCCGGCGGATTGCCGAGCTGGAGCGGGCCGCCCAGGCGAAGGGTTGATAACGGCCGGAACGATCACCTATATCGTCTCGTGATCCATGGCTCTTTACACCGAAATGACCGTTAAGCGGGACGTTTTCGGAAACATGCGACACGCCACCCGCGTCGGGTAGACAACCGGGCGACCGAGTCGTAATCTTCTCGTGACTTAGCGGAGTCTGTTGCTTCATCGGAGAGGCAGCCCGCTTGGTTACAAGCAGCACGATCGGAGATGCGTCTCAGTGGGTAAGCACAGCTTGCAGCAGGAATCTCGGCTTCCGGCTTCCGTTAAGGGTGCCATCGTGATGGGTGCGATGGCGGCGACGACGACTGGTGTCTTCCCGGCGATCACCGCCACGGCCGCCACCGTCGAAATCCCCGGCATCGGAAACTTCGATGTGCCGGACGAATTCGCACCCCAGGTGCAGCAGTTCAACCAGACGGTCAAGGACGCCGAGACGGCGCTGCAGACCCCCGGCGCTCTGGGCGGCGGCGCTCAGGTCGGCGCCCCGGCGGTCGCGCCCGCTCCGCAGTTCCAGCTGCCGACCATCTTCAACAAGCCGAGCTCCGTGGGTGACATCGCCCTGCACGCGGCCGAGACCAAGGTCGGCGCCCAGTACTCCTGGGGCGCGACCGGTCCCTACAGCTTCGACTGCTCGGGCCTGGTCCAGTGGGCCTACAAGCAGGCCGGTATCGAGCTGCCCCGCACCAGCTTCGAGCAGTCCAACGTCGGCGCCCCGGTGGCCTTCGACGACCTGCAGCCCGGTGACATCGTCATCACCAACGGCGGCGGCCACGTCGGCATCTACGCCGGCGACGGCAAGCTGCTGAACGCGGTGCAGTCCGGCACCCCGGTCTCCTACACGCCGCTGCACGCGAGCCAGGTGGTCACCGCCCGCCGCGTCGTCAACGCGTGACCCGTATCTTGTAAAGCGTGACCTCTGCTCCACTGAGCACCACGGCCCAGGCCCGAGTTGATTCTTGGACCTGGGCTGTTCGGCTTTTCAAGACCCGGTCGGCGGCCGCCGCGGCCTGCCGTTCCGGGCATGTGCGGGTCAACGGCGTGCCGGTCAAACCCGCGCATTCGCTGAAGCCCGGCGACGAGATCCGGGTCCGGGTCAATGGACTCGAACGCATCGTCATCGTCGAGCAGCTCATCACCAAGCGGGTCGGTGCGGCGGTGGCCGTGCAGTGCATGATCGACAAGAGCCCGCCCCCGCCGGATCCGCAGGTGATCGCGCTGCAGCCGCGCCGGGATCGCGGTGCGGGCCGTCCCACCAAGCGCGAACGCCGCGAGACCGACAAGCTCCACCGCCTCCCCGGGACTTAAGCGCGCGGCTAAGAGCCGTAAACAGTTGTGCACGCGGGCCGGCGGCCGGGTGCCGAGCCGATTCTGGGCGTCCCCGACGAGTTACCCTCGCCTCGCGAAATCAGTTGTCCCGCGGGCCGCGCTTCGCGCACCCCACGCGGCTGCGGCAATGGTCACCAAGGCCCCGAGCATGAGCGCGGCCGGTTCGCCCGGCTTCAGCACATGCAGTTGGGTGCCGACCGTGACGGCGGCGACCGGCACGCCGATCTGCGCCGAAGCGATGGCCCCCAACGGCACCGGCTGACCCAGGCACCGCATCAGCGCGTGGGCCAGCACCGCCCCTGCGCCCAGGGCCAGGCCCAGCAGGATCAGGTACGGGTGGTCGCCGAACTCGCGCAGGTTCAGGCGCGCGCCCAGCCACACGAAGAACAGCGGTGCCAGGAATCCGTCGCTGAGAGCGAAGAGCTGCTTGGCCACCCGACGCGGTTCGCCGACGGCCGCCACCGCCAGGCCGAGAGCGAAGCCCGCCAACATGATCGACACATGGCTGCGGGTGGCCAGCGCGCCTAGCGCGAACAGCAACGCCAGGCTGACCCGCAGCTCGAGGGCGAACTTCCGGTCCTCGGACACCGTGTGCAGCCGGTGCCGGATACCGGACTCCTCCACCCAGTGCAGGAAGCAGTAGACGAGCAGCGCGGCCCCGGCCACCAGCAGCGCGCCGACGGCGGCCCGCCCTGCATTGCCCGGATCGATCACCAGCGGCAGCGCCACCACCGCCGCCGCGTCGGCGATGGCGACCTGAGCGGTCAACTCCAGGACCGGCTTTCCGCCCAGGCCCTGGGAATCGATGATGGGCAGCACGATGGCCGCCGACGAGGAAGCGATGAGCACCGCGTAGAGCAGTCCGTGCCCGGTATCGAACCAGACCGCCATGGCCTGCCCGGCGAGCATGGCCAGCACGCCCACCGCCGCCGCGCGCACCGCGCCCCGCCCGAGCGCCGCGCGGATCGCGGCGTCGCGCACCGGCACATGGGTGCCCGCCACGAACATGACCACGGCGAAGCCCACGTCCGCGAGGAAGTTGAAGGTCGGGTCGGCGGGATGCAGCAGGCCGAAGCCGGTGGTGCCGAAGACGATTCCGGCCAGCAGTTCGCCCAGGATGAGCGGCAGATGCCAGGACTGCCGCCATGCCAGCCAGGGCCCGGCCAGGCCGAGCACGGTGATCAGGGTGAGGGTCTGGAAGTTCACGCGGTGCTCACGGTAGCGAGGCGATCTTCACCGGGATCGCGATGTTCTCGTCGGCGTAGTAGATGGCGCACACCCGGTGGTAGCCGTCCACGATCTGCATGGGCACACCCTTGCGGAAGTCGCCGCGCACCACCAGGATCGGCGAGAGCGCCTTCCCGCTCGTGATCTTGGCCAGGTCGCGGCGGACGTAGGGGTTGTAGCTGGGCAGGATCTCGAGCTGCGAGGCGCGCAGCAGATCCTTGGCCTTCTTGTGGGTCACGGGCGCGGCCCGCAGCGCCCGGAGCACCTGTTCGATGACATCCGGTTCGGCCAGCATTTCGAGGTAGTCCGCGGCGGCCGGGTAGTCGTGCTCGTCCGGCTCCTTCTTCCACTGGACCGTGATCTCGGGATCCGCCATCCGGTCATCATGCCTCAGGCGGCGGGCCCGACCTCCCACTCCACGCAGATGACCCGCCGATCCGCCTGCGCGGCCGCCAGTTCCCGCACCGACGCCGGCTCGGCCGCGCCGGGCGCCGAGGTCAGCAGCACGGTGAAGTCGGTGGGATCCGCCGCGGTCAGCTCCAGCAGATTGGTCGCCGCCACCAGACGCGTCGCTCCCGACGCGTGCACCACGCCCCGCACCGCCGACCCGCACTCCCGAATGTCCTGCAACGCGGTCGCGAGGTCGGTGCGATCCGCGCAGTCGCACCGCATCATCACGATCCGGTCCTCCATCCCGGTCAGCCGGGACGGCAGCGGCCGCGGCGTGCGCGTCAGCACCACCACGTCCCGGGCCCCCGCCCCCAGCAGCCACCGCACCGCCGCCTCCCCCTGCGGGCCCAGCCCACCCGCCACCACATACGTCCCCTCCGCCCGGATCTCCACCTCGGGAAACACCGGCCCCGGCGGATGCCCGTCCGCCGCGAACCCACCCCGGGGCCACCCGCCGGTATCGACGGAATCCGGCCTCCGCCACTGCCTTTGCGGCGGCGCGGTCGTGTGCGGGCCCAGCGCGGTCCAATCGACGGTCCGCCCCTCCAGGAACAGCCGTGCGATCGTGCGCAGAAAGCTGCCCGCCTCGTCGTCCACGGACAGCACGGCGTGCGCCCCGTCCCGCAGCGCGACCCGCTCCCGGACCGCGGGCGTCAGCACCGGAGCCGGCCCGAGCTCGAGCACGGTCGAAACCCCGTCGGCGGCTGCGGCTTCCAATGCCGCCACCAGCTCCGTCGCATTCGAGATATTCGCGGTCCAGTACTGATCGTCGGTTCGCAGGCCGTCGCCCGCGCCCAGCACGATGCCGCGTCGGGTGGTCGAGTAGAGCGGCCGCCACGGCATGGCAGGCGTGAGATCGCCGAGCTCGCGACACAATTCGGCCGCACGGTCGCGGACCTTCGGCAGATGTGACAGTTCCGGCAGGGACTCGTCCGCGAGCCGCTGCGCGAAGATCGCCCGGCGGTGGGCCCGCCGCACCAGCGCGTCGACATAACGCGGTTCACCCGACACGGTGATGCTCGAGCCGTCCACCGCGTCCACCGCGACCTCGGCGCGCATCGGCTCGACCAGCCGATTCACCTCTGCGGGCGTCGCCTCGAGCACGGCACCGGCCCCGCCCCCACCGGCCCGGGCCAGCAGCCGCGCCCGCGCCACCGCGACTCGCGCCGCGTCCTCGAGCGACAGCGCGCCGCACATGACCGCCGCCGCGATTTCCCCCGCCCCGTGTCCGGCCACCGCGTCCGCGCGAATCCCCCACGACTCCAGCAATTCCGCCAGGGCTACCTGAAATACGAACAGCGAAAGCTGCCGGAACACGACCTCGCCCCGGTCCGGCAGTCCGCCGGGAGTGGGAGCCATGCTGTCCGCATCGCTGGTGGCCGCGGCGGCCATGTGGTCGAACCCGTACCGGGGCGTCCACACGCGAGGACCGCCGGCCGCGGCGACAGCGTCCACCGCCGCGGTGAGGGCCGTGGCGAAGACCGGGTAGCGGGCGGCGAGGGTGCGGCCCATCCGCCGGTTTGCTCCGGTGCCGGCGAACAGGAACAGAACGCCGCCCGCGCGCTTGCCCTGGACCGGGGCGAAGACATCGGTCACCGATGTACCCGGAAGCGTGAGGGTCGGCGGGGTGCCATGGGGCGAGGATGAAGCCGGGGCATGGCCCGGCGGAAAGGATGCGGAGGTGGTGGCGATGCGTCGCGCCAAGGTGCGCAGTTGGGCGGCGGCTTCGACGGAGTCGCGGGCAAGGATGGCGGCGCGGGTGGGCTCGGGTACGAGTCTGGCAGTAGCGGCGGCGAATTCGCGCAGCGAGCGGTAGGAGCCGAGTGCGACCGCCCAGCGCAGCGCCAGGTGGTGGATGGTGGCCGGGTCGAGACCGGCGACGGGGATGAGGACGGGCGGTTCCTCGCCGCGATCGTATTCGGGTGCGCCGCCGGGCCGGGCGGGGTCGTCGAGGGCGATATGCGCGTCCGTGCTCCGGGCTTCCCGGAAACCGATTCCGGGGCCACCGATTTCGGCGTAGCGCCGGGTACGGGTGCGCAAGGCATCCGCGGTGCGCTGCAACACCAGCACGGTGCACCGGCCTATGCCGGCCGAAGGGTCGCCGTCGATGTCGCGCGATACCGGCAGGCGCAGATCCGAAATATCCGGGAGCAGGGTGAGATCCACGCCTCCGGCGATGACGAACGGTACGGACTCGTCGGCCAGCAGCCGTACGCCCATGTCCACGGCCACCAGTGGCGAGGCGCGCTGACTGTCCACGGTCAGGCTGGGGCCGCGCAGGTCCAGCGCACGCGACAGATGGTGGGCGCTGTTGGTGCCGCCGATGGCGCCGAACACCACCGCGGCCGGGGAACCCGTTGCCAGGCAGCCCAATCCGGAGTCGTCGAGCGCCTCCACTGCCACCTGCAGGGTGGTGCGCTGGCGCGGGGTGAGGCCCGCGGCCGCGAGCCGGTCCATGCCGAACCACTCGTGGTCGAAGTCGGTGCCGGTGGCGCGGCAGCCGACACCGACGATCGACACCCGCGGGTGGGGCGCTGGATCGGTGGATGCTCTCGTACTGTGGCGCACAGGAATGCCCTCCCGTGTCCGCGCGTTGTCGGCCGTCGAGGTATCTCCGGCGATTCTGCCAAGATTTCCTCGCGGTCAGAAGACCTTTCGCACAGTCGTATCCCCGCGACCGGCGCGGGGATCGCCGCCGCCCGTGTCCGTCAGGCGGTGCGGGAGTGCAAGGTCGGGTCGAAGTCCTCGGCCGTGGCGTGTGTGCTGAAGAACCGTAAAGCTAGGTTCACCGCGTCCTGTTCGGTGTGCACACCCGAGATGGCCATGGCTCGGCGCAGCGCGTCGTCATCGAGATAGATTCGAGTGATTGCCATTTCAGGCACCTCCGCCGCATCCGTCGTGTACTGAAAAGCATGACGGATCCACCGTTCGCGGATACCCGGAATGACGAGAGCCCTCGGCAGGAAATGCCAAGGGCTCTTGTCGTAATTGTCTGGGACGTACGGACTTTCGCCGGAATTATCCGATCGTCCCGGCGGGTCTCAGCCGAGCATGCTTGCGAGTCGCTGACCGATCAGCGCCTCGGCCTCGGACACCATCCGCGACACCAGCTCGCCGCAGGTCGGGATGTCGTCGATGAGGCCCTGCACCTGACCGGCCGACCAGATGCCGGCGTCCAGGTCGCCCTCTTCGAAGACCCGGCGGCCGCGCGCGCCCGCGACCAGATCCTTGACGTCCTCGAACTTGCCGCCCGCCTTCTCGATTTCGACGACCTTGCGGCTGATCTCGTTGTCGGCCACACGCGCGGTGTTGTGCATGGTGCGGAAGATGAGCTGGGTGGCCCGCTCGGAGTTGGCGACGATCTGCTCCTTGACCGTCTGGTGGATCGCCGACTCCTGGGTGCACATGAACCGGGTGCCCATGTTCACGCCGTCCGCGCCCAGCGCCAGCGCCGCGACCAGGCCGCGCGCGTCGGCGATGCCGCCGGAGGCGATGACCGGGATGTCGAGCGCCTGGGTGGCGGCCGGGATCAGGATCAGGCCGGGGACGTCGTCCTCGCCGGGGTGTCCGGCGCATTCGAAGCCGTCGATGGAGACGCCGTCGACGCCGATCTTCTGAGCCTTGAGCGCGTGCCGGACGCTGGTGCACTTGTGCAGCACCTTGATCCCGGCTTCCTTGTAGTACGGCAGGAACGGCTCGGGGTTGGAGCCGGCGGTCTCCACGATCTTCACGCCGGAGTCGATGATCGCCTTGGCGTACTCCTGGTACGGCGGCGGGTTGATCGACGGCAGGATGGTGACGTTCACGCCGAAGGGCTTGTCGGTCAGCTCACGCGCGCGGTCGATCTCGCGGCGCAGGTCGTCGGGGGTGGGCTGGGTGAGCGCGGTGATGATGCCGAGGCCGCCCGCCTCGGAGACGGCGGCGGCCAGTTCGGCGCGGCCGACCCACATCATGCCGCCCTGCACGATCGGGTGCTCCACACCGAAGGTCTCGGTGAATCTGGTTTTCAGTGCCATGGGCGCTGTCCTCTCCCTGCCTCTCGCAACTGACCCGATACTCGCATAGTTGCATATGGGGCTTCAACCCTGATGTGAGTCAGAGTTTGCATAAACACAGTGTCGTGACCAGTCGGCCTGTGGATAAGTGCCTGCCGGGCACGGTGTAGCGCACCCACGAATATTGCCTCTGAACTGCCGGATGACTGGGTGAGAACTAATCGATGAAACCTTCTCTGTAACCCTTGTCACGTCAGAAAGTTAAGCGGTATTCTCACGGTCGATCAGCGTGAAAGGACACCGCATGACCTTCCAGCCGCTAGACGAGCCGATCCGGTCGGTTCGAAACCACTGGGTGAACCAGATCGCCACGCACGCGGCCATGCGGCCCGACCACGTGGCCTTCAAGTTCAAGGGCGCGGAGACCACCTGGAAGCAGCTGCACGAACGGTCGGAGAAGTTCGCCGGCGCGCTGTCCCGTCGAGGGGTCGGGTTCGGCGATCGGGTGGTGCTGCTGGCGCTGAACTACACCGAGTACATCGAGGCGGTCATGGGCATCAACGCCCTGGGCGCGATCGCGGTGCCGGTGAACTTCCGGCTCACCCCGCCCGAGGTCGCCTACATCGTGGCCGACTCCGGCGCCAAGGCCGTCGTCACCGACTCGGTGCTGCAGCCGCTCGCGGTGGGCGTGGCCGGGCAGATTCCGGAGCTGTCCACCGTGGTGGTGATCAACGGGCAGTCCGGCGACGGCGTCCTCGGCTACGACGACGCGCTCGCCGAGCCGGGCGAACCCCATGCGCCGCTGGACATTCCGGAGGACACGCCCTGCCTGATCATGTACACCTCCGGCACCACCGGCAGCCCCAAGGGCGCGGTGCTGACCCACGCGAACATGAACGCGCAGGCGCTGACCTGTATCCGGGCCCTGGAGATCACCCCCGAGTCCATCGGCTTCTGCACCTCACCGCTGTTCCACATCGCCGGATTGGGCAGTCTCACCCCGTATTTCATGCTCGGCGGCATCACCGTGCTGCACCCGCTGGGCGCGTTCGACGCCACCGAATTCCTCGACGCCATCGAGGCCGAGCAGGCCACCACCGCGTTCTGTGTCCCCGTGCAGTGGCAGTTGATCTGCGAAGAGCCGACGGTCAAGCAGCGCAAGCTGGCGCTGCGGGCGCTGTGCTGGGGCGCGGCCCCGGCCTCGGACACCGTGCTGCGGGCGATGGCCGACTGCTTCCCGGACGCCTTCAATGTGGCGGTCTTCGGCCAGACCGAGTTGTCGCCCATCACCTGCGTGCTGGAGGGCAAGGACGCGCTGCGCAAGCTCGGCTCGGTCGGCCTGCCCATCCCGACCCTGCAGACCCGTGTGGTCGACGACGAGATGAACGATGTCGCCCCGGGCGAGATCGGCGAGATCGTCTACCGCGGACCGACTCTCATGCAGCGCTACTGGAACAAGCCCGAGGCCACCGCGGAGGCGTTCCACGGCGGCTGGTTCCACTCCGGTGACCTGGTACGCCGCGACGAGGAGGGCTTCGTCTACGTGGTGGACCGCAAGAAGGACATGATCATCTCCGGCGGCGAGAACATCTACTGCGCCGAGGTCGAGAACGTGCTGTTCGCGCACCCCAAGATCCACGAGGCCGCCGTCGTCGGCCGCCCGCACGAGAAGTGGGGCGAGGTGCCGGTCGCGGTGGTGGCGCTGGCGGCGGGCATCGACGAGCTGACCCTGGACGAGCTGGAACCGTTCCTCAACGAATCGCTGGCCCGCTACAAGCACCCCAAGCATCTGGTCGTGGTGCCGGAGCTGCCTCGCAATGCCAGCGGCAAGGTCGTGAAGGTCGCACTGCGCGACCGGTATTCGGCCTAGATCATGTCTTTCGCGGTGAGCCAGCGCATGATCGGCCAGCCGCAGAACACCGGCAGCCAGCAGGTCAGCACCCGGTAGAGGAGTACGGCGGGGACCGCGATCCCCGCCGACACTCCGAACGCGGCCAGACCACCGATGAGCGCGGCCTCCACCGCGCCCACACCGCCGGGGGTCGGCGCGGCCGAGGCCAGCGTGCCGCCGATCATGGTGACGATGGTGACGGTCACGAAAGTCGTACTGCCGCCGAAGGCTTCGATGCTGGCCCACAGCGCCAGCGCCATACCCAGCGTGGTGGTGGCACAGCCGCCCACGATCATGGCCAGCCGGCCGGGCCGCCGGGCCAGATCCTTCAGCTGCCCGAGCACTTCCGCCAGCTGCGGGCGCACCTCGTTGAGCAGCCATTTGCGGACCTTGGGCACGAACATGGTCACGCCCAGCAGACCCAGCAGCGCGCCCGCCACCAGGTACAGCACGGTGGCGCTGGGCACGAAATGCGAGAGGTTGGTGGAGGTTCCGGCCAGCGCGCCGAAGATCAGCAACAGCAGCACGTGCGTCACCACCTGCACGGTCTGCTGCAAGGCGACCGCGGCGGTGGCGCGCACCGCGCCCAGCCCGCCCTTCTGCAGGAATCGCACGCTCAAGGCCAGACCGCCGACACCGGCCGGGGTGGTGGTCGCGGCGAAGGTGTTGGCGATCTGCATGAGCAGCAGGTTGCCGAACTTCACCGCCTCGGAGGCGCACGCCCACAACGCCATTGCCGCGCCCACATAGGTCAGCGCGGACACGGTCAGGCCGAGCGCTGCCCACCACCAGTTCAGGCTGCCCAGTTCGGAGGCGAAGGTCGGCACCGCGCTGATGTAGGGGTAGGCCACGTACACCAGGCCGATCAGCAGCACCAGCTGGATGATCTGGTTGCGCGAGAACCGGTTGATCTGCGCGGCCTCGATCTTGTCCTGCCCGGTCTGCTCGGCTACCTCGGCGCGGATGTCCTTCATCAGATCGCCCGCGTCGGGTACGGCCTTGCGGACGTGGCCGGGCATGGCGGTCTTGGTGAGCCGGGCCGAGGCGTCGAGCACCGCCTGCTTGTCGAGCACCTCGAGCGCGGTCCGCACCGCCGGTTCGGTGCCGAACAGGTGCGCCGAGGACAACAGCAGCTGCGCCACGTCGGAGTCGAAACGCACCTGGTAGGCGCCGAATTCGGATTGTACGAAGCCGCCGAAGAGGACCTCGTCGTCGAGGATGCGGATCTCCTCGGTGCGCAGGTCGCCGTGCGACATCTGGGCCTGGTGCATGCGGTGCAGCGCCTGCCACACCCGGGTCAGCGTCGCTTCGCCGTCGGCGGCGGTGAGCGGGTGACCCTGGGGCAGGGTGTGCGCGTACACCGTCCAGCCGCGGTCCAGCGCCGCCACCGTGAGTGGCTTGTTGCTGGCCAGCCCCAGATCGGCGATGGCGAAACCCATCAGCGCCTTGTGTTCGACCGCGCGCCGCATGGATGCGAAGGGGGCCGGGTACTCGCCGCTGCGAATGGTCAGCCAGCGCCGCAACTGCTGCAGCATGCCGCGGCTGCGTTGGTTCGCGCCGTACATCTCGACGATCAATTCATCGTCCGGGGAAGCGGATTCGCCGGTTTCCGCCGTGACCGCCACACCGTCGGGCGAGTTGATCGGTTCCGGCTGCGGCGTCGTCGACGCCGAAAGCACCAGTGGCCCACGGGCGGCCGGGCGCAGCACCGTGAACGCGGTGACCCGGAAGCCGCGCTGGGCCAGCAGTCGCACCGCCGCGGTCAGCGGCACCTCCAGCGCCGGGGTGCCGACCACCAGCACGATCACCGCGCCCACCAGCCAGCCCACCACCAGTCCCAATGCGGCGCGGGCGGGCACCACCAGCGAGACGAACAGGTGGATCGGCACGAAGGCCAGCAGCAGCGTCCACCACCAGCGCCGGGCCCGGGCGGGCAGCCACGGGCTGGCGACGGTGAGCGTGGCGGCCAGCATGGCGATCCAGCGCGGGTCGTCGAGGAACTGCGACAGGAAGGTGTTGACCTGTCCGGGTTCGGACAGATGCCAGCGTGGCGCGGAGAAGCCGCTGCCGGTGATGGAGAACAGTCCCAGCGCGATCAGGCCCGCGGACAGGAAGCCCGCCAGCAGCTTCCACTGCCCGCGCAGCACCAGCCGCACCAGGATGGCGAAGGGCAGCACCAGCACCGCGATGCCGTAGACGATGTAGACCAGGTTGGACTGTTCCGGGGTCAGGAACCCCACGATGTTGGAAACCGAACGCTCCAGCGCCTCCCACTGCGGCCTGGTGATCAGCGACCCCGCGATGACCACGGCCACCGACAGCGCGGACAGCACGACGCGCAGAATGTCGCTGGTCCGGCGGATCCGCGGCTGCAGCAGGCTGCCGGAGACGGGAATCTCCCGCCCGTCGACTCGCATGTCCTATTCGCGCTTTCGGATCGTGGGAACGGCTGCGGTCCCATGGTCGGCTGACGCCGCTAACCGTAACCCGTGAGGCTGGGAGTGCCCGACAAGCCCGGCCCGAAGCCCCGCCGCGCCCGGTGCGAATATCGGTTCTTCCGGCTTATTCATTGCGTCGGGCGTGCTGTCGGAGGCTCGTGCGAGGATCGGGCCGTGGTGCTCGATCTGCGTGTCTGTTTCATCGGGGAGTCCTTCGTCGCGGGCGTCGGCGATCCGAAATGCCTGGGGTGGGCGGGGCGGCTCGCGGCCCGCGCCACCGCCGCCGGGCAGCCGCTGACCTACTACAACCTGGGGATCCGCCGGGAGAACAGCACAGAGCTACGGGCGCGCTGGGAAGCGGAGTGCGAGCGTCGCCTACCCGCGGGCGCGGACTGCCGGGTGGTGATCTCCACGGGCGTCAACGACACCCAGTTCGAGAACGGCCGTCCCCGAGTCGATTCCGACGAGTCGGTCGCCAATATGGCGGAGATTCTGCGCCGGGTGCGGGAAAGGGGTTGGCAGGCAATGGTGGTCGCGCCGCCGCCGAACGTCGACGACGCGCACAATGGCCGCCTCGAAGCCCTCGACACCCGCTACGCCGACGTGTGCGAGCAGGCCGACGCGCCCTACCTGCGCGCCCACCAGCCCTTACGTGAGAACCAGATCTGGATGCGCGACATCGCCGCCGGCGACGGCTTCCACCCCGGCGCGGTCGGCTACGACGAATTCGCCGCCCTGCTCGCGCCTCACTGGCTGCTCTGGCTGGCCGATCCGGGCTCGGAACTGCCTGTGGTGCGCTGATTCTCGCCGGGGCCCAGCCACTCCTCGACCATGCCCTCCAGCCGCGGCTGCCGCGTGGAGGCCACCAGTCCGGAGCCGACCAGCACCCCCAGCGCGATCGCCAGCACCGTGAGCACCGCGGTGACCAGGATGTGCAGGCTGTTGGAATCGTTCTTGGTGACCAGCTCCGACACCCCGCTCAAGCCCATGCCCCCGGGCACCAGCATCCAGAAGGCGGGCAGGAACACCGCCTGCGTCGGCGGCGCGTTCCGGGCGCGCTGCACCAGGTAGGCGACCGGCACCGCGATCATGCCGCCCAGGAACGAGCCGAGCAGACCGCCCCCGAGGTGGGTTCCCACCTGCTGTCCGGCGAACGCCGCGTACAGCACGACCAACAGCCAGGGCAGCGACTTGGGTGGTGCGCTGGCCCGCCAGCTGTGCCCCAGCCCGATCAGCAGCACGCCGACCTCCGGTGTCCACCAACCCAATCCGTGCCCGGGGTGCGGCGCGACCGAGGTGGCCCGGTCGCCCAGCAGCTGCAACCCGACCAGCACCCCGAAGGCGAGCAGGATCAGCTTGTTGAAGCTGTAGATGGTGCGGCTGGCCCCCGCGATCATGGAACCGGTGGCCAGTTCGATGGAGCCGTTGGTGAGCATGGCCCCCGGCAGCAAGCTCGACACCGAGGGGACCAGCAGCTGCGACGGATTGCCGCCGCCCAGCGCGTTCGGAAAACCGAAGGACAGCAAGGTGACCACCGCGCCGGCCAGCACCGGCAGCGCCGTCGACATCAGCCGGAAGCGGTCGGCGCCCATGATCAGCAGCTGCACCGTGAGCCCGAGCACGATGTAGCCGAGCAGCGCGGTGGAGGTGGGGTTGAGCATCAGGCCCAGGCCCACGGTCAGCACCACATTGCCGACCAGCAGCCGCCACACCGGCGTCGGCTGCGGGGAGGTGAGGATCTCCGCGAGTTCGGCGGTGGCGTCGGCGGGCGGCGGCGCCTCCTGCTTGATGCGGTCGATGAGCCGGTAGAGCGCCGAGATCTGGTCCAGGCGCAGGGTGTCGGAGTCGGCCTCGAGCAGATCCACCGCCGAGCCGCGTGAGTCCTGCACGCGCACGAACACTCCCGTGGGAAGCACGAAGAAGTGCACCTCGGTGGCGTGGTAGCGGCGAGCCAGATCGTCGAGGATGTCCTTCACCATGGTGGTGGTCTCGCCGGAGCGGATGAGTGCGACGCCCATGTGCCGCAGCAGATCCAGCAGGTCGGCCGAGATCGGCGGTTCCACCGGCGGCGGGGCCTGATCGACGGCCGGATCGGCGCTGACCCGCCGCAGCCAGCGGTCCACCGATCCGGCGGCCTTCCGGGTGACCCCGTACAGGCCGCGCGCCACCGCGGCCTGTCCGCGAGCGCGCCGGTGCTGTGGATGGTGCTGGGGTTGGCTCGTCGTCCTCGCCTCCAGAGTCGGGCAACTTCGTAGCAATTCGAATCTAGCGCGCGCCAAGCCCTGAATCACCGGACGCGTGCACCGTCACTCCCCACGCGCCGCCCCCTCCGACACGGAACCGCCGTTAGCATGCCGCCCGAATCCCACCTTCCAAGCCATCGGGTATGCCTACCGGTTGCCCTGTTCCTAACCTGGTGGCATGGATATCGACACGCGACTGCTGCGTTACTTCCTGGCAGTCGCGGATGCGGAGAACCTGCCGCGGGCGGCGCAGCGCCTGCATGTCGCGCAGCCCGCGCTGGCGACCCAGATCAAACAGCTCGAACAGCAGCTGGGTGTGGAGCTGTTCATCCGGTCCCGCGCGGGCTGGACCCTGACCGCGGCCGGCAAGGTGCTCTCCGATCAGCTGCCGGCGCTGCTGGCGTCCTGGGACCGGATCCTGCGTGACACCAAGAGCGACTCCAGCCGCGCCTCCCGGGTGCTGCGGCTGGGCTGTGTGAACAGTGCCGCCGACAGCCATATCCCGGAGATCATCCGGGTCTTCCACCGGCTGCATCCGGACTGGCAGGTGGATCTGCACCAGGGCGGCTGGACCGATCCGACCGCCGGACTCGACGAGGGCGATGTGGATGTCGCCTTGCTGCGCTTGCCCTTTCCCGGCCAGGACGAATACCACCTGCGGGAGCTGTTCGCCGAACCGCGCTGGATCGCGCTGCCGGAGGATCATCCGCTCGCCGACCGCGACGACATCGCCTTCCGGGAACTGTGGGACGAGCCCTACGTCGCCTCACCCGCCGAAACCGGCTGGTGGCGCGACTATTGGATGGGACTGGACTCGCGGCCCGCGGACACCGCCATCATCGGGGCCATCGCCCGCAACACCGATGAATGGCTGCGCGCCATCGCCAACGGCTTCGGCGTGAGCTTCACCCCCGCGTCCACCTCCCGCACCGATTTCCCGGGCGTGGTGTTCCGGCCCGTGCACGGCATCGGCCCGACCCGGGTGGCGGTGGTGTGGCCCGACGCCTCCGAGGCCGATCCGGTGGTGCGGTACTTCATTCGCTGCTGTTCCGACATCATGGGCGGCCAGCACGGCGCGGACGGCCGCCGCACCTCTTAGCCGCCCCCGGCGTCCCGGGTCGGACATGATGGGGGCATGAGCGGTCACGTGCGGAGGCGGCAGCGGAGCGTAACCACGCAGCGCTCCGGTCATGCCCGAAAGGACGCAGCATGAGCGACCAGCACGAGCACTGGCAGCGCACCTACCGCACCCACCCGGCCATGTACGGCGAGCAGCCGTCGGAGGCCGCGGTGTACGCGGCTGACCTGTTCCGGGAGATCCGGGCCGTCGAGGTGCTCGAACTGGGCTCGGGGCACGGCCGGGACGCGATCTACTTGGCGCGCCGGGGTTTTCGGGTGACGGCCACCGATTTCAGCGCCGTCGCCCTGGCGCAGCTGCGGGAGGGCGCGGAGGCCGCCGGGATGGGCGGGCGGGTCAGCACCCGGGAACTCGATGTCCGCCAGCCGATTCCACTGCCCTACCGCAGTGTGGACGCGGTGTACGCGCACATGCTGTTGTGCATGAACCTGAGTACCCAGGAACTGCGGGACCTGGTCGCCGAGATCCGCCGGGTGCTCAGGCCCGGCGGCGCCTTCGTCTACACCGTCCGCAACACCGACGACGCGCACTTCGGCGCGGGTACGGCGCTGGGCGACGAATCTACGAGCACGGCGGATTCGCGGTGCACTTCTTCTCCGAGGCCCTGGTGGACACCCTGGCCACCGGATGGGAACTGCGCGACCGGCATTCCTGCGAGGAGGGCGAACTGCCGCGCCGGCTGTGGCGGGTCACCCAGCTGCTGCCGCCGCACTGACCGGCGCCGTTCAGCCCTGCTCCAGCACCGCCATGGCGGCATTGTGGCCGCCGATGCCGCTGACCCCGCCGCCGCGCACCGCGCCCGCGCCGCACAGCAGGATATTGCGGTGCCCGGTGGCGACACCCCAGCGGGCGGCTGGGCTGTCGTCGGCGCCCGTGCGGTAGGGAAAACTCAAGTCCGCGTGGAAGATATGGCCGCCGGGCAGGCCGACCTCGCGTTCGAGCTCGACCGGAGTGCGCGCCTCCAGGCACGGGTTGCCCTCGCCGTCGAGGGCCAGGCAGTCGCGGATCGGCTCGGCCAGCACCGAATCCAGTTGCGCCAGGGTGGACTCCACCAGGCGCTCCTTCGCGCCGCGCGGGTCGGCAGCGAAAAGCCGTGCGGGAGTGTGGATGCCGAACAGGGTGAGGGTGTGGAAGCCGCGTTCGATCAGCTCCGGCGCCAGGATCGTCGGATCGGTGAGGGTGTGGCAGTAGATCTCCGAGGGTGGGGCCGAGGGCAGCTCGCCCGCCGCGGCCTCGCGGTACGCCCGTTCGAGCTGCCCGGCCGATTCGGAGACATGGAAGGTGCCGGCGAAGGCGGTACGCGGATCCATCTGCGGGTCACGCAGTGTCGGCAGCCGGCGCAGCAGCATGTTGATCTTCAGCTGCGCGCCTTCGGGTTTGTCGGCGGACTCGCCCAGCAGCCCGGCCAGGGTATAGGGCGCGGCGTTCACCAGGACGTGTCGTGCGGTCGCCGCGCCCGAACGACCGTCGTGCAGGTAGCGCACTTCGGCTGTGTCGCCGTCGGTTTCGATGTCGGCCACGGTGCAGCCGGTGCGGATCTCCGCGCCCGCGGTGCGGGCCGCCGCCGCGAGCGCGTCGGTCAGCGCGCCCATGCCGCCGACCGGGACGTTCCAGTCGCCGGTGCCGCCGCCGATCACGTGATAGAGGAAACAGCGGTTCTGCAGCAGCGACGGATCGTGCGCGTGGGTGAAGGTGCCGATCAGCGCGTCGGTGAGCACCACGCCGCGCACGGTGTCGTCGGTGAAAGTCGCGTCCACGGTTTCCCCGAGGGGCCGTTCGAAGATCGCCTCCCAGGCGGCCGAATCGTCCACCGTGCGTTGCAGTTCGGCGCGGGTGGGCAGCGGCTGGGTGAGGGTTGGGAAGACGCGTTCGGCCAGCCGTCCGGTCATGGCGTAGAAGCGCTGCCAGGCCAGGTAGTCCCGGTCCGAACCGGTGACCTGCGCGAAGCTGGCGCGGGTGGCCACCTCGGAGCCGTTGTCCACCAGCAGACCCGCATCGCCGATCGGCGTGTACGAGGAGACGCGCCGCTTGCGGGTCTCGAAGTTCAGATCCAGGTCTCGCACGATGCGCTGCGGTAGCAGGCTCACCAGATACGAGTAGCGCGACAGCCGGGCGTCGAAGCCCGGGAACACCCGCTCGGAGACCGCCGCGCCGCCGGTGTGGTCGGCGCGTTCCAGCACCAGCACCGAGCGTCCCGCCCGGGCCAGGTAGGCGGCGGCCACCAAGCCGTTGTGGCCGCCGCCGACCACGATCACGTCGTATCCCGCTCGCGTCATGCGTCTATCGCATCACACTCGGGCCGGGAGAAGCCGTCAGCGCGTGCTCATGTCGAGCGCGGCCAGGTAGCTGAACAGCACCGATGCGCCGATCGGGTTGCCGCCACCGGGGTAGACGGTGCCGCTGACCGCGGCCATCGTGTTGCCCGCGGCGTACAGGCCCGGGATGGGCTCGCCCGCCTCGTTCAACACCCGGGCCGCGCGGTGTCGGTGCGCAGTCCGCCCTTGGTGCCCAGATCGGAGATGCCGAAGGCGGCCGCGTGGAAGGGGCCCTTCACGATCGGGGCCAGCGGCGGTTCGCCATTGGAGAAGGCGCGGTCGTAGGCCTCGTCGCCGCGGCCGAAGTCGGGATCCACACCCTCGGTGACGAATTCGTTGAAGCGGGCCACCGTCGCGGTCAGCGCCTCGGCGGGGACGCCGATCTCGGCGGCCAGCCCCTCGAGGGTGTCGGCGGTCTTCCACAGGCCCGCCTCGATGAAGCGTTCCGCCTCGACCATCGGCACGTTGCTGGCCTTGATCGGCGGCACCACGCCCTCGGCGTCGTCGTAGACCATCCAGAACGGGAGGGTGGCCGAGCCGTCGTTCAGGTGCTCGATGATGTCGCGGCCGAGCCGGTCGTAGGGCGCGGACTCGTTGACGAACCGCTCACCGGCCTGGTTGACGAAGATGCCGCCGGTGAACCACAGCGCGAACGCGGCCCGCCCGTCCGGATGGATCAGCCCCGGCGACCACCAGGCCTGATCCATCAGATCGGTGTCCGCGCCGACGGCGATGCCCGCCTCGTGTGCCTTGCCCTGATTTCCCCACGGCCCCATGGTGTCCCGGGCCACGCCCGGCACCCCGTAGCGTTGCCGCAGTTCGTCGTTGCCCTCGAAACCGCCCGCCGCCAGCAGCACGCCCTTGCGGGCCCGGATCGCGATCCGCTGCCCGTCGCGCTCCACGATCGCGCCGACCACCGCGCCGTCCTCGACCACCAGCTCGACCAGCGCGGTGTTCAGGTGCAGGGCCACGTTCGGGTACTTCGACAGACCCAGCAGGAAGCGGCCGACCAGGGCGCGCCCGCCGATCAGATAGTCGGGTTGCGGGTCGCCGTGCCGTTCGGTGGCCAGCGGCCCGCGCACCGACTCGCTCAGCTCACCCAGCTTCGCCGCCTTCAACGGTGCGGGCACGATGTGGCGCTTGCCGTCCAGCCGCGCCTTCGGGGCCTTGCCGAAGTAGTCCGGCCACGGGAACACCTGGAACTTGAAGGCGTCGTCCTGCTCGAGGTATTCGATGACCTTCGCGCCATTGCGGATATAGGTCTCCTGCAGCTCCGCCGGCGTGCGGTCGCCGACCACGGCCTTGAAGTAGGTGAGCGCGTCCTCGACGGTGTCGTCCACGCCCTCGCGCTGCAGCACCGGGTTGCACGGGAACCACACGCCGCCGCCACCCGAGAACGAGGTGGTGCCGCCGAACTTGTCGGTGGCCTCGACCACCGCCACCGTCAGCCCCTCGCGGGCCGCCGTGTACGCCCCGGCCAGGCCGCCGCCCGAACCGGCCACCAGGACATCGACTTCTTCGTTCCAGTCCGTCACCGTTTACTCCCTGATCGACGTGGTCTCTGCGCGACGGTATGCGCCCGCTCATGGCCCGCGCATCAAGTGTCCCGATGGTCGGATGGCGTTCTCGAGCGGGCAGAGAACCGAGCCGGTCCGACGGACCGTCAGACCCGCACGGCGAGCACCGAGGCCTGCGGGGTGCGCTCGTCGGGGCGGGCCTCCCGGGTCAGCGTGGCGGCGGCGTGGAAGCCGTTCGCGGCCAGGACTTCCGCGAAAGTGTCCGGGGCCCACCGGTAGGAGAGGGCGACCTTGTGGTCGTATTCCTGCACGCCCGTCGATTCGTCGGCGGCCTGGAAGCCGAACAGGGCGTGCCCGCCCGGCCGCAGCACTCGCGCGAATTCGTTCAGCACGGCCGGAACCCGCTGCGGCGGAGTGTGAATGATCGAGTACCAGGCCACCAGGCCGGCCAGCTCGCCGTCGGCGTACCGGAGCCGCTCCATCGGACCGACCTCGAACGGAAGGTCGGGGTACTGCTCCCGGGCGATCCGGATCATCTCCGGCGACAGATCGACGCCCGACATCTCCAGCCCGGCCGCCGCCAGATGCGCGGAGACCCGGCCCGGTCCGCACCCGATATCGGCGACCGGACCCGCCCCGTGCTCGCGCACCGTCTGCGCGAAGGCGTCCAGCATCACGCGGTCGAAGGGGTTGTCCGCCAGCTGCCGGTGCACGAGCTTGGTGTACTGCTCGGCGACCGCATCGTAAGCGTCCCGGGTGAGGTGGATGTCCGCGCTGTCGATCATGATTCGACCCTAGGCGTCGGGCGTTGTCTGCGCCGCCCCGATCACTCCCGTCGACGGTGCGCGCACCGGCAGATAATCACCGTTCAGCAGCACCCGCAAGGTGGTTTGCGGCGGCATCAGGGTGCGCAGCGGCAGCACCGCGAGCCGGGCCAGTCTGCGCAGGTCACGTGGCAGGGCGGGCAGGCGCAGATCGATGTGCCACAGCGGATATCGGTGATCGGGATGCTGCCAGCCGTCGCGGAGCATGAATTTCAGCACCCGCGGCGACAATTCGCGGGCGGTGGCGGTGGCCAGTTCCAGGCGCAGCAGGTCGCCGTCGCGGTCGATGCGGGCGCGATGCGGGTCCCCGGCATCCACGGTGAGCTGGCCGGTATCGGCGAGATCGGCGGCCAGGGCCGCCAATTCCTCGTAGAACTGCGACCATTCGCGATCGTGCGCGCGGTGCGCGGCCCGCTGCTGCTCGATGATCAGGCGGCGATCGCGTTCGCCCGGCGGCACCAGGTACAGCTCGACCGTGTCGGCCTCCGGGACCAGGCCCAGGGTGAGACGGGCATCCGGCCAGGCCGGTCCGTGCGCCTGGCCCAGCACCGCGTGCCGGGGCGCACCGAACTCGGCGCGGAAGCCCTCCAGCGCGCGGGCCTGGGCGGCGATGCGCTGGGCCAGCACGTCGGCGGGCAGACCCTCGTCGTAGACGAACGATTCGATGCTGTCGCTGAGGGTCACGCAGACCGCCTCGAGCCGGTCGCCGTCGAAGAGGAAGCGGGCGCGCGGATCGTCCACGCGTAGCTCGGTGTCGGCCCACACGGTGCGTACCCCGGCATCGGTGTCGTGCACCGGTTTCCAGCCCACGACGGCGGCGAAACCATCCAGGTCGGCGCGGGTCCAGGTCCAGTCGAAGGCGCGGGCGGCGCGGGCGATCCCGATCCCGGCGGGCACCTCCACCCGCAGCGGTCCGGCATCGAATTCGGAGACGGCGTGGCGGCGCAGGAATTCGGCGCGCTGGGTGCGGGAAGTGGGATGCGGCGGAATGCCCAGCGCCGTCACCTCCAGATCAGGGCCGCCCTCCACCCAGGCGTCGGCCACCAGCTCGGTCGGCGCGCCGACCCCGACCGCACGCAGGGTGTCGGTGGTGCGCAAGGCCAGCCCGCTCATCGCCACGGTGCCCGCCCGCCGCGACAACCCGCGGGTCCAGTTGCCCTCGCGGGGCGGCGTCCATCCCAGCTCGATCAGCTGTCGGTGCAGTTCCGGGCCGTAATACCAGCCGGGGTCGATGAACTCGCTTCGGGCCAGCTCTCCGGCCAGCTGTTCCGGCCCGGCGTCGAACTGCACGAAGCGTCCGCCGGGCGCGGTCACCAGCAGCCGGCCGTCGACCGGCAGCGTCTCGAGGAAACCGGCCAGGCTCTCGGCGAACCGGATCCAGGGGCCCGCCGCGGCCCGGCGGCGGGCGGCCCGGTGGCGGCGCTCCATCCAATACCGCTGGGCGGTCGGGTTCACCAGCAGCAGGTCGACGGTGTCCGCGCCGATGGTCAGGCCCGCGAACACATTCGCGAAACGCCAGGCCGAGCCCTCGGCGGGTCCGGCGGCGGTGGTCTCGGGGTCGCCCCAGCGTTCGGTGAATTCGGCGGTGGCGCGGGTCAGGGCGGTGGCGAGCAGTTCCCGGCCGGCGGGGTCGGCGGGGTCCGGGCAGTCGGAGATGGCCACCCGCACATGGTCCAGGCCGCGGTCGCTGCCCCAGAACATGGCCGAGTCCCACCACACCGGTAGTCCGGTGCGGGAGAAGATCGGGCCGTTGCGCAGCGTGCCGACCGGCTGCGGACTGGTCCAACCGACCAGTCGGGCGAATTCGCCGACATTGCCGGAACCCCAACGCCAGCCGAACCCCGCTGCCGCACCGACGATCTCGACCGCACCCGCGATATCGACCCGCACCTCGAAACCCACCCCGCGACACTAACCCCGACCCGGCCTTGTCGGGGACCTTCGGTCGCCCGACTACGATGGAGGAGGCCGGCGCTTCCCACGGGGCGGACAATCCACGGGAAGCCCGGCCACGGTCTTGTCAGTGCTCCATCGGGAATCGGGCACTGCCCGCGTCACCGGCCGGGATGATCGGCAACACCAGCGCCGACGGATGCTCCGCGTCGTGATAGATGGTCTGCGCCGCGATCTGCGTATTCGCGTTCTGCCCGAACGGATCCCCGGTATTCGGATTCGGCGCGAACTGCGGGAAATCGCTGCTCGACACCTCCACCCGAATCTTGTACCCGGCCTTCACCAGATAACTGGTCGGCCAGATATCGATCGAGTACCGGTACGGCTGCCCCGGCACGATCGGCGACGGATGCTCCAGCGAATCCCGGAACGCGGCCCGAATGACCCCATTGTTCAGATTCATCGTGGACCCGTCCGGCGCCACCGCCACCAACTTCGCCGTGAAATCGGTATCCGGCGCACTCGACGCCGCCCACAACGTCATTCGCACCGGCCCGGTGATCTCGGTATCGCTCGACATCGGCGGCGTCGTGTACGTCAGCACATCCGAACGCTGCTCCACCACGAACTGATCCACCGGCCCCTGCGGCCCCGACGAGGCCCCGCAGCACGAATGCCCGCCCGCGCTCGGCACCGGATTCAGCGGGTCGTAGAGGTACCGATCCGGCTCCTGCGGATCCTTCGGCGTCTCCGTGCTCAACGCCCCGGCCCGCCCCAGCGCGGTAGCGCCGCCCTTCCCCGACAGGTAATAGGTGGTCCACCGCGTATCCGGCAACGGCCACGCCGACGCCGACTTCCACCGGTTCGCCCCCATCAGGAAGTAATCGACCACCGGCTGCCCGGAAACCTTGTTGTCCTTGCCCTTCAGGAAATGATCGAACCAAGCCAGCATCAACTCGTTGATCGGACTGTCCCCCGCCGCACCGGCGGCCGCCAGCATCGGCGTCGTGATCCCGCTCCCCGAGCGCCCCCACCCCAGATGATCCCAGGGCCCCAGCACCAACCGCTGTCCCGCCCGCGCCTCCGGTGACCCGCCTCCGGCCACCATGCCCGCGAAGTTCTCCACCCCGCCCGCCAGGAACGCGTCGTACCATCCCTCGAAATTCAGCACGGGAACCGTGACCTTCGCGTACCGATCCCGAATGCTCCACTGCTTCCAGTAGTCGTCCCGCGTCGAATGCGAGACCCAGTCGTAGAACCACGGCGCGACCACCGGATCCCCCGGATGCAACGGCGGAAACTGCTGATACGGACGAAAACCCAGCCACCGCGTGAAGTCCGCCCCATCCGCCGCCAGCTGCTTCGCGGTCCCGGTATCCCCCCGATTCACCGCCGCGCCGGCCCCGATGGTCTCCATCGCCCACGGCTCCACGAACGCCAGCCGAAACGCCCCACCCTCGTAATTCCAGCCGTCGTAATAGTCCGACACCGTATTGGCCGGAACAATCGTGGTCAGATGCGGCGGCGCCGCCACAGCCGCAAGCCATTGCGTCGCACCGACATACGACGACCCATACATCCCCACCTTCCCATTCGTCCCCGGCAGCGCCGCCGCCCATTCGACCGAGTCGTACCCGTCATTCATGTCGTTCCCGAACTCGGTGAACGTCCCCCCGGACTGCCCCTGCCCCCGAATATCCTGCACCACAACCAGATAACACTGCGACGCGAACCACTCCGGCGTCCGATACCGGAAAGGCTGAATCTGCGCCGCCGCCTTCCCGTACTGCGTCCGCATCAAGATCACCGGTACCGACTCCGATGTCTTCGGCCGATAAACGTCGGCCTTCAGCACGACCCCGTCCCGCATCGCCGCGGGCACATTCTCCTGCTTGTCCACCGCGCATGCTCCGCGCCCACCACCCGGCGGCCAACTCCCCGCCTCGACCTCCCCCGACCCACCCCCACCGCACCCGGCAGCAACCAGCGCAACCGCGCTGACCACCACCCCCACCCGCGCGATCCGGCCAGGCCCTCGCCCATTACGGGTCATCAATCGACGGTAGCGCGCTTCCCGCCCCCACCGACCGACAATCGATCATTCCACCGGGGTGATCACCGGGCGTCGCGGTTGCCCCCGAGGCCACGAGCCCATTTCCCGTTTGCCTCGGAATCGGTCCTCGGACCGCGCGCGAAGAAGACCTCGACCTCGGCGATGAGATACCAGCCCGCGATACTGGCCAGCACCGCGACAATGATTCCGAGCACCAGGCTATGAGCAGCCACGCCCGCGACCAGCCCCAAGAACATTCCCATTCGAATCCCACTGGGTGCGTTGGTGAATCTCGCCATCGTATTCCTCCCCCATCAGCGAGTACGCGAGTTGCGTCCGACCGCTAGGGTACGCCCCGCCACCACCACCACCAGGTGAGAATCATTGCGGTGCCATCACTTTCGATGCCAGAGCGGTTGCGACCGGGGCGCCTCAACCAACTGCTCTTCGCGGATGGAGCGGCCTAGCGTCCGGCGTAGACCGAGACCCCCTGAGCAACGAGGTTCTCGGTTCCTGGAACATACGCGGCGAACACGTCTTGCCTGCCCAGATCGGTGATGGCTGTTATCCGATCCCAGAACAGATCGTTGTTGCAGAATGCTGCGAGCTCAGGCGCGCCGAGGATGTCCGCAGCTCGAGACAGACGCCAGCGGCTGGGTGAGTACTTCCAGAAATTTGATCCTGAGTACCGGCTGCTCATCGCCGCTTGAAACTCGCGGTGCGTCATACCGCGCGCCTCCAGCAATGACTTGATCCGGATCCGGATCTCCTTGGGGATCGTGTCGACATTGGGGTTCGAGTCCATCGTGTTGAGGTGAGCCAAGGCCGCTTCTCCCGCAATACCTCGTGCTCCATGAGCACCGATATCACACAGGAAGGTGCTCTGATTGTCGACGCCGTCGATCGTCAAATGAAAGCAGTCGCGGTACCCAGGTTTGCGGACACGCTTGATGCGTCCGTGTACTTCCAAGCGCAGCAGCAGATTCGCGACATCGCAGATGAGTCGCCAGCTGGTAGACGCATAGTAGATGCGCGCCTGGTGTCCTCGGGCATCCCATCGGATCGAGCCGTCGGTGGCCCACAGGTGTCTGAGGAAGATCGCTACCTGCGCGGTGGGTAGTGCGAAAACGCGTTCAGGAATGAACTTCTCGTAGCTACGCAGGCCGAAGAGCCCGAGCCCGTCGAGCCACGCGGCGACGGGATTGCGCCTCCCATGTGTCAGTCGGTAAGGCGCGGGCAGACGGAGTGTGGTGACTCGCGCGGCCGCGTATTCGTCGCGGATGGCTGTGATGCCGAAGTGCGTAGCCGCCGTTGCGACGGCCGACAGGTTCTCTTCGTCGATACTGGCGTAGCGGATCGGCTGCCGTTTCACACAGGAACCGTCACCGATCATGTGTGCCAGCAGGATCACCTCAGGATCGGGCATCTCGTCGGTCGCTAGGGGCGCAGGTATCCAGCGAGGTATGGCGATGCGATCGTCGACGGCAAGTTCGTCCCGGCGTCTCCAGCCATCGATCGTTAGCATCCGTGAACCTGAGGCCACTTCGATGAGACGGCCCGAGGCCAGACGCACTTCGGTGACTTCCGCTTGCCCGCAGGCGAATACATCCGCGAGCGGCCGCGGGATGTGCCGCATCCGCTCATTGAGCGACCAAACGGGCGGCCGTTCACCGCTGTGCAGTAAAGCTTTCAGGGAGACTGCTGCGCCGTTGTCCGCGCGGTGAACCTCTGCGGAAGCGGGGAGACTGCCCAGTCCGCCGGATCCGAAGTTCTTGGTGCCCTTGCTGTTCGGCTCTTGTGGAGCATGCGAAGTCTGCACACTCCGACGATAACTCGAATCTGTGTTCGATGGAACTTAACCGCGTGCCATATCGACGAACCGGCTCAAATGCAGCTGGTGTGCAACGGTAATTGTTGCGGTTGGTCCGTTTCGGTGCTTTCCAAGAATCAAGTCAGCCTCGCCGCCGCGTGGATCATCGCGCTCGAAAGCATCGGGCCTATGTAACAAAATGACCATATCGGCATCTTGTTCCAAACTTCCCGATTCACGCAAATCGGACACCATAGGACGCTTGTCGGTTCGCTGTTCCGGACCACGGTTGAGCTGCGAAATCGCGATCACAGGAACCTCCAACTCCTTGGCCATCAGCTTGAGGCTTCGGGAGAATTCGGAGACTTCCTGCTGTCGCGATTCGACCTTTTTGCCCGAGCTCATCAGCTGGAGGTAGTCCACGACAATGAGCCGAAGATCGTGGCGCTGCTTGAGGCGTCGGGCTTTTGCCCGAATTTCCATCATTGTCAGGTTCGGCGAATCATCCACGAACAGCGGCGCCTCGCTGATTTCGCTCATGCGGCGGGCGAGTTTGGTCCAGTCGTCGTCGCTCATGCGGCCCGAGCGCATGTCGCCCAGTTTGATCTTCGCTTCCGCGGATAGGAGGCGCATGACGATTTCGGTGCGGCTCATTTCCAGGGAGAAGATGACGCTGGCCATGCCGTGCTTGATGGAGCAGCTGCGCATGAAATCCATACCCAGGGTGGAATTGTGGGTCGGGATCATCGCGCGGCCCGCGAGGTAGAGGTGTTCCGCGTTGTCCACCTCGACGCAGCGGACCGGGACGGATGCGATCGGGCGGACATCGACGATGAAACGGGAGCCGGAGCGCGACGTGTTGGTGGCGCCGCGACGCTGCTTGTGCAGCAGCTCTTTTCGGCTCAGGCCGAAGACCTCGTCCTCGGTGGCGAAGGTCAGAGCGTAGGCGGTCGAAGACGCCTCGGTCCGGCCACGGACGCGTTTGGTCGACATCTGGCAGCGGTAACCGAGGCTCACGATCAGCTCTTCGGTGTCGCGTGCGAGCTGTTCGTTGGTCACCGAGAACTGGACCGAGCCGCCCTTGGTGACGGTGCCGTCGGTGTCGAGCAGGCCGGCGAGCAGGGCGCGTCGCTGGGTCTCGGATGCCCGCAGATACTCGCCGGGGATGTGCTTGTTGCCGAGCACGCCAATGGTGCGCAGGCGAGCCTGCACGCTGCCGACCGCATTGCGGCAGGCCTGGCACAGGCGCAGCCCGATGGATGGTCCACCGCACTGCGGGCAGTTCGGGGCAGGGGCCGGACCGGAGACGAAACCAGCCTTGCCGCCACAGGAGCGGCCGCAGGTGCGGACCTCGCTGGTGAACGGAATGAACTCGCTACCGCAGACGACGCAGTCCCGCGGTTCGATGGGTGCGTCCGCGGGCAGCCTGAGGCTGTAGCGCAGCTGGGCGGAATCCGAGTGCGTCGTGAGGATGCCCTCATTCTCGATCCGATAGAGGATCTCGGGGTCGGCGGTGGTCAGTTGCGCACAGGCGGAACTTCCATCGCCGAGCCATGCACCCAATGTGTATGGGGGAATCAGCAATTCGCGCTCGGGCAGTTGCAGTGCCTCGGCATTGACCACGGAGTGGTTGAGCCGCCGATCGGCAGTCTCGCAGCGCACGGTCGCCGCGATCTCGGCGGTCGTCCGAACCTGAGCGAACGTCTGCTGATTCCGGTATCGGTTGTAGCCGATGGCGGCCTGTTGAGCGGACCGGCGCGAGGATCGGGTCTCGGTGAGCCACTGGTGCTGCTCGTCCGCGACTATGACTGTGCCGTCCGAGAATTCGACCTCGTAGCAGGGGCGGTCCAGCATTACCTCGGTGGCTGCCACGACACGCGTGGGCTTTCCCTGCGCGTCCAGCAATTCGTCGCCGACCTCGACCTCACCCATGGTGATCCAGCCGTCCGGCGTCGGCAGGAGTGTGTCGAGCGCGAGGGCCTTGCCGACGCCGGGGCGGGCCGCGACGATGACCATCTGGCCGGGGTGGAGGCCGTTGGTGATTTCGTCGAGTTCGGTGAAACCGGTTGGTACGCCGAGGGAGATGCCGCCTCGGGAGGCGATGGAGTCGAGTTCGTCCATCGTGGGCTGGAGGATGTCGGTGAGGGGGGCGAAGTCCTCGCTGGAGCGGCGTTCGGTGACGTCGTAGAGCTCGGCCTGGGCTCGGTCCACGACCTCGGCTACGTCTTGGCCGTCGGCGCCGGCGTAGCCGTACTGGACGATGCGGGTGCCCGCTTCGACGAGGCGGCGCAGGACGGACTTCTCGGCGACGATCTCGGCGTAGTAGCCGGCGTTGGCGGCGGTGGGGACCGTTTGGGTCAGGGTGACCAGGTAGGGGGCGCCGCCGATGCGCTTGAGTTCGCCCTTGCGGTCGAGGGTGGCGGATACCGTCACCGGGTCAGCCGGCTCGCCGCGGCCGTAGAGGTCCAGGATGGCGTCGTAGACGGCCTGGTGTGCGGGGCGGTAGAAGTCGCCGGGGCGGATGACCTCCACGACATCGGCGATGGCGTCCTTGGACAGCAGCATGCCACCGAGAACGGACTGCTCGGCGACCATGTCATGGGGTGGCTGGCGGCCGAAATCCTCGCGGGGGCGTCGGGGTAATCCGAGGGGCCGTGATCGTCGTGGCCGCGATCGTCGACGACTGCCATGGGCTCGACCGTCCTCTCTGCTGGCGCCCGGAACGGCGTGCATGACCTGTTGTACGCCAGCGCACCGACATGTCCGGGCCGCCACGCGGAGTCGCCCTCGAATGACGAAGGCGCGGTGGCAAACCCGTAGTGGTGGGCGTGGGATACCTGGAGTCGTGCGGTCCCGGGGCTATGGTCACGACATCGAATGCGAACCTAGGCGACCGGGTGGGGACGCGCCAAACCGGCCTGTGTACACACCTGTGGATAACGTGGGTATTGTTCACCAACTGTTGTGCACCCCCTGTGGAAAACTTGGGGACAACAGCCGTTATGACTGCTCAATGCACTGGTAGTGGCCTATTTCTCATTGTTCGCAACTGTGGATCAATCCCGTGCGGCGTGTCGTTGGACGGCAACGGCCGGGCGTGTTGGGTAAACGAACGGTCACGCCCATGTGACCTGACACACAACGAGAATGGTTGGTTTGCTGAGCAATCCACAACCAGGACGAACATCGCGGATCCTGCGTGCCGTCGCCTCGCCACGATGCCTTCGAGACCTGGACTCCCCGCGCGCAGGCAAAGACAGAAAACACCTGGCAAACAAAGAAATCGGAGGCCACCCCCACAAGTGAGGTGGCCTCCGATCAACCGAATTACTCGGCGGCGGTGACCTGCAGGTCGACCTTGGCGATCACATCGGGGTGCAGATGCACCACGACACCGTGCTTGCCGGTGCTCTTGATGTGGGCCTTCGGCAGCTCGATGCTGCGCTTGTCGACGACCGGGCCGCCGGCGACCTTGATCGCCGAGGCGACGTCGGCCGCGGTGACCGAACCGAAGAGCTTGCCGGTGCCGGCGGTCTTGACCGCGAGCGACACGCCGGTCAGGCCCTCGATGGCCTGCTTCAGCTCGTTGGCGTGGTCCAGGTCGCGCACGCGACGGGCATCCTGTGCCCGGCGAATGCCCTCGACCTGCTTCTCCGCGCCACGGGTGGCGACGATCGCCAGGCCGCGCGGGAGCAGGAAGTTACGGCCGTAACCGTCCTTGACTTCCACGGTGTCGCCGGGCGCACCGAGGTTGTCGACATCAGCGGTGAGGATGAGCTTCATTGCTGTGTCTTCCTTTCTCAGCGAGCGGTGGACACGTAAGGCAGCAGAGCGACCTCACGCGAGTTCTTCACGGCGACAGCGATATCGCGCTGGTGCTGGACGCAGTTGCCCGTCACCCGGCGCGCGCGGATCTTGCCACGGTCGGACACGTACTTGCGCAGCAGCGCGGTGTCCTTGTAGTCGATCTTCGCGCCGGCCGTGTTGTTCTTCTTGCCGGCCTTGTCTTCCTTGCAGAAGGTGCAAGCCTTCTTCTTCAGCACCTTTTCGCGTGCCGGTGCTTTGGCCATGGTCTTTCAACTCCGTAATTTTGGGAACCCAGCCCATCGGGGCGGATTCCGGGGAAAGCCGTTGTCTAGAACGGCGGTTCGTCGTCCATGGGCCCGCCCCCGAAGGAGCCGGCCGCGGGGGCACTGCCCCACGGGTCGTCGCCGGCGCTCTGGCCGCCACGACCCCCGCCACTGCCACACCGGAAAAGCCGCCGCCGCCAGCGTTCTGCTGGCCGCCGCCGCCCTGGCCGCCGCCGAAGCCACCGCCACCACCGCCACGGGTGGTCTTGTTGACTTTCGCGGTCGCGTACCGCAGGGAGGGGCCCACCTCGTCGACTTCGAGTTCGACGACCGTGCGCTTCTCACCCTCGCGGGTTTCGTAGGAGCGCTGCTTCAGTCGTCCGCTCACGATCACTCGCGAGCCACGGGTCAGGCTCTCGGCAACGTTCTCCGCAGCTTCTCGCCAGATATTGCAGCGCAAGAAAAGCGCTTCGCCGTCTTTCCATTCATTGGTATTACGGTCGAATACGCGGGGAGTCGACGCGACGGTGAAGTTCGCGACGGCCGCTCCCGCGGGCGTGAATCGAAGCTCGGGGTCAGCCGTCAAATTGCCGATGACGGTGATGACCGTGTCGCCCTGGGCCATGGTTCCTCCTGCTTTCCGGTGCAGTCCGCTATGCGCTCGCGTTCATCGGTCAGCCTAGAGACAGGGACCGACGGTTACGAGCGACGTCGCGGGAGGACTGGGTCTTACTTCTTGTCGGTACGCAGCACCTTGGTGCGCAGCACCGACTCGTTCAGTCCCAGCTGGCGATCGAGCTCACTCACGGTCGCGGACTCGGCGGTCAGGGTGACAACCGCGTAGATGCCCTCGGCCTGCTTGTTGATCTCGTAGGCGAGACGACGGCGACCCCAGATGTCGACGTTGTCGACCTTGCCGCCCTCGGACCCGACAACACCCAACATGTTGTTCAGGTTCGGGCCGACGGTGCGCTCATCCATCGCTGGATCGAGAATAACCATCACTTCATAATGACGCACGGACCTCATCACCTCCTGTGGACTGTGTACGGCCCACGGACTGTCCGTGGGCAGGAGGGTTCGTTGCGTCAGCAACCCGACAAGGCTACATGACCGGTTCTGAGCTGCGAAATCGGACCATTACCGGGATTGAACAGGCGAACATACCGGCCGGACACCTAGGGTGATGCGCATGCCGAATCGACCTGCCGTCAGCGCAGCGGCAACCCGCCGCCGCGATGCCGGCCGGTCGATGATCGCGGTCCTGTCGACGCTGGTGTGCGGGGTCACACTGCTGCTCGCGTATGTGAACAAGGCGCGCTGCGCGGTCGGCCCGTTCGAGGAATCCGGGCGCAGCGTGATCTTCGACGTGATCAAGGACTCGGACGTCTGCTATTCCGATATCCAGTACCTGTGGCTGGGTCGCGGAATCGATCACCACGTCTTTCCTTACATAACGGGCGGCATCACCCCCGACGGCCTGTTGACCGGCGGCGCGGTCGAGTATCCGGTGCTGAGCGGGCTGTTCATGTGGATCGGCGGCCTCGGCTCCCGCACCGACGCGGACTTCCTGTGGCATTCGGCGCTGCTGCTGGCCCCGTTCGCCTTGCTGACCGCCTACCTGCTGGCGCGGATGGCGGGTCCGGCGGCGCTGTTGTGGGCGGCCGCGCCCCCTCTGGTGCTCTACGCCTTTCACAATTGGGAACTGCCGGTGGTCGCCACCGCGGTCGCCGCGTTCTATGTGATGACGGTGCTGACCCGATATTCCCTGCGGGATCGGGCGATCGCCGCGGCGGTGTTCCTCGCGATCGGATTCTGTTTCAAGCTGTATCCCGGCATTTTCGTGCTGCCGCTGCTGATCTATGTGCTGCTCGGTGAGCATCCCTTGCGGGAGAAGCGATTCGATGTGCGCGGCGCGCTCATGGTGGCCGCGACCGCGATCGGCACGGTGGTCGCGATCAATCTGCCGTTCGCGCTCGCCGGCTACGACGGCTGGCGCGCGTCGATCACCTTCCAGCAGTTGCGGCAGGCCGATATCACCACGAATTCCCTGTGGTACTGGGGATTGCGACCGTTGTTCGGTCCCACCCAGGAGGCGGAGTCGACGTTCCAGGACGTGGTGTCGGTGGCCTCGCCGCTGCTGGTGCTGGCCTCGTTCGCGCTGGCCTGCTGGCTGGGGGTGCGGCGGTATCGGCTGTCCGGGGTCTATCCGTGGATCGGGGTCAGCGGCGCCATGCTGTGTGGATTCCTGTTGTTCCACAAGGTGCATTCACCGCAGTACACGCTGTGGCTGATCCCGTTCCTGGTGCTGCTGGAAGTGCCGTGGAGTCTGGTGGTCACCTATCTGATGGCCGACCTGTGCATCGGTATCGGCGTCTTCCGCTACTTCTACGCGCTCGGCGCGGGCAACCCTTATCTGCTGGAACAGAATCTGGTGCAGGTCGGCGTGTGGGGCCGGGCGGTGCTGCTGGCGGTGTTCTTCTTCCTGTTCGTCAACGCCGGGGCGCGGTCAGTGGGTCGCGTCGGTGTTCCGGGCCCGGAAAGCCTTGCCCTTGGCCCGGTTTCCGCAGACCGCCATATCGCACCACCGGCGCGAACCGCCGCGTGAGGTGTCCAGGTAGAGGCGGGTGCAGGCGTCTCGCCCGCATTCCTTGAGCAGGGCGCGTTCCGGCCCGGCGAGCAGTTCGATGGCCGAGCGGGCGACCGCGGTCAACGCGGAATCGATGGTGCCGTCGCGGCGTACCCGACCATCGGCGCACAGCGTGAGTTCGGGCGCGGCGCCGTGCGCGTGCCGGTTGAGGAGCCGTCGGTCGGCGTCGGCGAGGGGGTCTCCGTGCAGGGTGGCCTGCATCAGTCGCCAGGCCGCCTCGCGCAGGCGTAGCGCGGGTTCGAGGGCGTCCGCGCAGTCCGGTGCGGTGTCGAGAATTCCGGCCGCGACCACCCATTCGCCCAGTTCGTCGGTGCCGGCGAGGAGTTCGCGGTAGGTGGTGCGTCGTTCCTGGGCCGTGCCGATGAAGTTCAGCGCGAGGTTGCCGCTGACGAACAGGTGCGGGTCGGCGAAGGTGGACATGCCCTCATCATAACCCCCTTGACAGGTTATGTGGCGTGGTGCAACCGTAGTAACCACATAAACCGGTTAGCGCTGGAGGGATCATGGACAAGCGGCTTCTCGACCTGGCGGGCCCGCCGGCCCTGATCCTCATGTGGAGTAGTGCGTTCATCGCCGGCATCATCGGCGTGGGTGCGGCGCCGCCGATGCTGGTGCTGTTCGCCCGCTTCGGCATCGCGGGGCTGCTGCTGATCGTCGTCGCGCTCGTGACCCGTGCCGCCTGGCCGCGCGGCAAGACCCTCGCCCACACCCTGGTGGCGGGGCTGCTCATGCAGATGGTGCAGTTCGGCGCGTTCTACACCGCCATGCACGAGCACGTCACCGCCGCCGTCATCTCGCTGGTCCAGGGCCTGAGCCCGGTGGTGATCGCCGTATTTGCCGGTGGCCTGGGCGAATCCGTGAGCGCCCGGCAGTGGCTGGGCTTCGGCGTGGGCGGCCTGGGCGTCGGGCTCGCGGTGCTGGACCAGCCCGCCTTCTCGCTGCCGGGCCTGCTGCTCTGCGTGGTCGGCCTGCTCGGCCTCAGCCTGGGCACCGTCTACCAGAAGCGCTTCACCCCGGCGATCGATCCGCGCGCCGGCACCGCCCTGCATGTGGCGGTCAGCGCCCCCTTCGCGGGCGTGATGGCCTGGGCGGGCGGCGAATTCCACATCGCGGATCCGGCTCGCTTCGCCGGTTCCATGGTCTGGATGGTGCTGATCAACTCCATGGGCGCGTTCCTGCTGCTGAACACCATGCTGCAGCGCTGGGACACCACCCGGGTCAGCCGCTTCTTCTTCGCCATCCCGGCCGTCACCGCGGTCATGGCCTGGCTGTTCATCGACCAGCCCTTGCGGCCCTTGACGATTGCCGGACTCGGGGTCGGGCTGCTGGGCCTGGTCCTCGCCTCCCGCCGCGCCGTCGCCAGGCCCGGCCCGGCCGTCGCGCGCCGCATCGAGGTCGGCCCGCAGCCGCTGCGGGTGTGAATCCGCGAGCGGCCGGGTGTCACGAGCGTCAATTCCGTGACACCTCGGCCGTTTCGCGCGTCCGGCGGTCGGCCCGGGCAGACTGTCCCCATGCTGCACCTGCGGATACTCTCCCCGGCCGCGATGACCGACGACATCCTCGAGGTCCTCGAATCCGACGACGCGGTCACCGGACTGGTGCTGGTCCGTGGCGCGGCGCGGCGTCCGCCCGGCGACCTGATCACCGCGCAGATCGCCCGCGAGGCCGCCAACGATCTGGTGTCGCGGCTGCGCGAGATGCGGGTGCATCAGGAGGGCAGCATCGAGATCGAGCAGGTGGGTACCTGGTTGTCGCGCAGCGGTTTCGAGGCCGAGGTGCGGACGCCGGGCAGCAGTTCGGACTCCGTGGTCTGGGCGCAGGTGGCGCAGCGGGCCTACGAGGAAACCGAACTCAACTGGACTTACCTCAGCTTCCTGACGCTGGCGATCGTCATCGCGAGCATCGCCATCGTCACCGACTCCCAGATCCTGACCGTCGGCGCGATGGTGCTCGGCCCGGAGTTCGGTCCGATCGCGGCGCTGGGCGTCGCCCTGGTCCGGCGGCGCTTCGTGCTGTTGCGACTGGCCCTGCGCACCTTGGTGTTCGGCTTCGTGGCCGCCATCGGCGTGACCATCGTGCTGGCGCTGATCGCACGAGCGCTGGGGTGGATCACCGAAGCGCAGGTGACCGGGCCGCGTCCGGCCACCGCATTCATCTACACGCCGGACAAGTGGTCGTTCATCGTCGCGGTGGTGGCGGGGGCGGCCGGGGTGCTGTCCATCACCTCGGCGAAATCTCTCGGTCTGGCAGGCGTTTTCATCTCGGTGACGACCGTGCCCGCGGCCGGCAATATCGCTCTCGGGGTGGCCATCGCCGACGGCTCGACGGTGTGGGGCAGTCTCGCGCAGCTGCTGGTGAACATCGTGGGCATGGCGATCGCGGGCTGGCTGACGTTGTGGCTGCAGCAGGTGCTGTGGACGCGAGTGTCGGTGCGGCGGGCCAAACACCTGGCGGTTCCCCGTCGCATGGTGTGAAAACCCGGTCACGCAAAAGCCCGCCGTCCGGAATCGGACGGCGGGCTCAGTCTTTCGAGTGCGGGTCAGCTCAGGCTGGGCGACTTCTCCAGTTCGGGTTCCGCATCATCGGATTCCGCTTCCTCGCGCCGATTGCGGATGATGCTGGTGATGAACGCCGCGCCGATGAACGCCACGCCCACCAGGCCGCTGATCACCTCGTTGACGTGCACGCCGATGGTGATGAGCAGGATGACAGCCAGCGCGCCGATGGCCCAGAACGCGCCGTGCTCGAGGTACACGTACTCCGAGAGCGTGCCCTTGCGCACCAGGTACACGGTGATGGAACGGACGAACATCGCGCCGATCAGGCCCAGGCCCAGGGCGATCAGGATCGGGTCGGAGGTGATGGCGAACGCGCCGATCACGCCGTCGAAGGAGAACGAGGCGTCGAGCACTTCCAGGTACAGGAACAGGAAGAACGCCGCCTTGCCGGTGGCTTTCACCACTTCCGACGGTCCGCCTTCCCCGGAGTTCTCCTCGGTGTGGAAGAGCGATCCGAGCCCGTCGACCAGGATGTAGGTGATCACGCCGAGGATGCCGGCCAGCAGCACGGTGCTGCGGTCGTCGTCGTGGGCGATGAACTCGGCCGCGATGACGATGCCCGCCAGGGTGAGCACCACCGCGAGCATGTCCAGCTTGCCGAGCCGGGCCAGCGGGCGTTCGATCCAGCCCAGCCAGGTGACCTCGTGCTCCTCGAGGATGAAGTTGAAGAACAGCAGCAGCAGGAACGCGCCGCCGAAGGCCGCGATCTGCGGGTGCGCGTCGGTGAGCAGCTTCTCGTAGGAGGCGCTGCCGTCGGGGAAGGTGAGCGCGCCGTCGGCGGGCGGGTTCATGGCCAGGTCGAACGCGCGAGTCGGGCTGAGCCCGGCCGTGATCCACACGATGGCCAGCGGAAACACCAGGCGCATACCGAAGACGGCGATGACCACGCCGACGGTCAGGAAGATGCGCTGCCAGAACTCGCTCATCCGCTGCAGGATGCTCGCGTTGATGACCGCGTTGTCGAAGGATAGGGACACCTCGAGGATGCCCAGGATGGCGCACAGCACCAGGGCCGTGGGACCGCCGTACACCAGCGCCGCGATCAGCGACAGTACGGTGACGAGGATGGAGAGGCCGAATATTCGCACCGCAGTGGGCCTTTCGTTGTGGGCCGGACACACGAAGAGGGCTCGTACGACCGAGCCCTCAACGTGTCGCTGGTAGATCGATGACGACGGTGGTCGCCGACGTCAGACGTTGACGCCGAAGTCCCGGGCGATGCCCGAGAGGCCCGAGGCGTAGCCCTGGCCGATAGCGCGGAACTTCCACTCACCATTGTTGCGGTAGAGCTCACCGAACACCATCGCGGTTTCGGTGGAGGCGTCCTCCGAGAGGTCGTAACGGGCCAGCTCGGCGCCGTTGGCGCGGTCCACGACTCGGATGTAGGCGTTGCGGACCTGACCGAAGCTTTGGCCGCGCGAGTCCGCGTCGTAGATCGAGACCGGGAAGAAGATGGACTCGACGGCCGGCGGGGTGCCGGCCAGGTCGATGTTGATGACCTCGTCGTCGCCCTCGCCCTCACCGGTGAGGTTGTCGCCGGTGTGCACGATGGTGCCCTCGGGGGACTGCAGGTTGTTGAAGAACACGAAGTGCTTGTCCGACAGCGCCTTCTTGTCGCCACCGGTCGCGATGGCGCTGGCGTCCAGGTCGAAGTCGGTGCCGGTGGTGGTCCGGATATCCCAGCCCAGACCGACTGCGACCTGGGTCAGGTTCGGAGCCTGCTTGGTCAGTGAAACGTTACCGCCCTTGGACAAACTGACACCCATTGCGGGGATCCTTCCGTTGTGAAGCGTTCGAAGCGTTTCTTGCTTAACGGCTTCGCCCACTGTTCAGGTTCCGCCGTGTCGACAGTAATGGTTTCCCCAAGCCTAGGGTAGGAATGGATCAAGACCATCCGGTCGACAACGGCCTGTCGTATGACAGATTCACACACTCCATCGCCGCGGTCGCCGTGTTCGTCAACGGTTGCCTACGATCGGGGCGTGGCAGGCCGTCGAAGCGGATGGTTCCGGGCACCCCGGAACAACGAATGGGTGCAGCAGGCCCGGCAGGTACTGACGGCGGCCTTCCTCGATATGGATCGGCGGCAGTCCATCGCCGAGGCTGCCGTTGCCGCGTCCGCGGCGCTGTTCCCCGAACGCGGCGCGGCCGCGCGCTGGGAACCCGTGCGCGCCCGCTGCTATGACGCCTCCGGGGTCTACCTCGCCCTCAACGACCGCCTCGAGCAGGTCGAACGCGAGGGCACGGGGGTGATTCCGCAGCCCGAGATCGACGCCGTCATCCGCCGGCTCACCGATGCCGCGCGCGCCGTCGACGAGTTCTACCGCGGCGATCAGGCACACCTCGAACACGCGGTCGCGGTGTTCGGCTCGGTGCCGCAACTGGTCTCGCAGACCCGGGCCGAAGCCCAGCGGGTGCGCGCGGCCGCCGACGCCTCACCGCACGCCGCCTACCCCTCGATCCGGCAATGCGCGGCGGCGCTGGATGAGGCGCTGCTCACACTCGAGGCCGCCGTGGCCGCCGGTGGCGGCGGGCCCGCCCGCGAGGCCGCGACCCGGCTCGAGGCCCGCACCCGGGAACTGTCCAGTGCCCTGGAAGCCGCTCCCGGCAAACAGCATTCGGCCACCACCGCCCTCGCGTCGGCGGCCACCCGGCTCGACGCCGCCCGCAACCGGCTCGAACGCGTCGCGCCCGCCATGTCCGCGCTGCTGCGGGAATTCGCGGCTGCGTCATCGAACGATTTGGCCAACAATGAGCGACAAGCCCGGGAGGCCGTCGAGGCCGCCGACGCGGACCTGGCCCGCGCCCGGGCCGCCCTGGCCGCCCACGACCCGGAGGACGCGCTCGACCTGACCACCACCGCCCGCGCCCGCCTCGCCACCGCCGAGGAATGCGCCGAGGCCGTCACCGACCGGCTCGCCCAGCTGCGCGCGGTCCGCGAACAGCCGGCCGAGCGCGCCAAGGCCGTTCGCTTCAAACTCCGCGACGCGCAGATGCTGGCGGTCAACAAGGGCGTCGTCCCGCAATGGGGTTCGGTGCTCGACGCCCAGGCCGAACGCCTGGAGCGGGCCGCCGCGGGCCTGACCGGACGCCATCCCGACTATTGGGCCTACGTGTCCGAACTCGACGCGATCACCGCGTTCGTCGCCGGAGTCGTCGAACGCATGCGAAATACCGACAGATAGACCCGAAGTCACCAGGAGGACGGCCGCGACGATGACCGCGATGATCACCAGCGACACGGAGGTCGCACCGGTCTCCTTGCGGAAGCGCTTCCCGCTGCGGCATTTCCGGCAGGTGCCGGGCCCGGAGTTGCGGCGGCTGTTCCACCGCCTGCCCGAAGCCTTCGGCGGCTCCCGCGACCGGGACCTGCTGGCCATGGCCCTGGGCGCGACCCTGTACGTGCCCGCCACCCGGCCCGACCTCACCGCGACCATCCTGAAGCGCGCCGAACGCGGCGTGTGCTCGATGGTCATCGACCTCGAGGACGCGGTCCCAGACCACGATGTCGAATTCGGAAAGCGGCAGGCCGCCGCCACTCTCGACGAACTGGCCGGCAGCGGCGAAGCGCATCCGCTGCTGTTCGTGCGGGTCCGCGACCCGCAGAGCATCGACGAGATCGCCGGCCGGCTCGGCGCCGGGGCGAGCGCGCTCACCGGCTTCGTACTGCCCAAATTCGACAGCGGCTGCGCGAGCGACTACCTGCACGCGCTGGAGCTGGCATCGGAACGACTCGGCCGCACCGTCTTCGGCATGCCGGTGCTGGAGTCCCCCGCACTGGTGCACCGCGAGACCCGCGACCGCGAACTGCGCCGCATCGGCGAGCAGCTCGCCCGGCACCGCGACCGCGTTCTGGCCGTCCGCATCGGGGCCACGGACATGTGCTCCACCTTCGGGATTCGCCGCGACCGCGACCTCACCATCTACGACGTGCGCGTGGTCGCCGACGTCATCGCCGACATCGTCAACTACCTGGGGCGCGCCGACGGCACCGGCTTCACCATCACCGGACCGGTGTGGGAGTACTTCGCCGACCACGCCCGCATGTTCCGGCCGCTGCTGCGCACCGCGCCCTTCGCCGAAGTGGACGCCGTCCCCTTCCGGCAGTCGCTGGTCAGCCGCGATATGGATGGACTGCTGCGGGAGATCACCCTGGACCGCGCCAACGGGATTCAGGGCAAGACCGTCATCCACCCGACCCACGTCGCGGTGGTGCACGCGCTGTCGATCGTCACCCACGAGGAGTACGCCGACGCCGCCGACATCCTGAGCACCGGCGCGGGCGGCGTCGCCGCCTCCGAGTACCGCAACAAGATGAACGAGATGCGCCCGCACCGCAGCTGGGCGCACCAGATCATGCTGCGCGCCCGAGTCTTCGGCGTCGCCAACCAAGGAGTCTCCTTCGTGGACCTGCTCAAGGCCCTGGTCGAATCGTGACCGCCGACCCCGCCCTACCCTGGGCCACCCGCGAACTCGGACTCACCCTCCACCACACCGATTCGGCACTGCCCGAACCCGATTGGCGGATCGAAGCCCTGGTCGAACCGGGACTGCGTCGCAATCCCCGGCGCGCCCACCTGCTGGTCTCCACGGTCCTCGGCAAGCATCTGCCGACCGATCCGCACCGGGTCCTCGACGCGGGCAACCGGCTCGGCGACCTGGTGCGCGCGACACTCGCGCCCGAAACCAGTGCACCGCAGCGGAATCGGACCGGGGTGGACGCGGTGGTGCTGGGCTTCGCCGAAACGGCGACCGGCCTCGGCCACACCGTGGCCGCCCGTCTAGGCGCCCATTGCTACCTGCACTCCACCCGCCGGGACGTGCCCACCGCCGACACCCTCGCGGGCTTCGAGGAAGGTCACTCGCACGCCACCTCCCACCTGCTGCAGCCGATGCCCGCCGCGGTCTTCCACAACGACCTGCCGATGGTGCTGGTCGACGACGAGATCTCCACCGGCGCCACCGCACTCGACGCCATTCGCGCCCTGCACCGGCATTCGCCGCGCACGCACTACGTCCTGGCCTCACTGGTGGACATGCGGACCGACGCCGACCGCCGCGCCTTCGCCGCGGCGGCCGCCGACCTCGGCGCCCGCATCGACACCGTCTGCCTGGCCGGCGGCAGCACGCAGCTCCCGGCGAACCTGATCGACGCCGTCAGCGCACTGCCCGAACCGGTGCTGAACCCCGGCTCCGACCGGCGCGGCCGCCGCACCCGCGTCGACCTGCCCTGGCCGGCCGATGTCCCTGAGGGCGGCCGCCACGGTTTCCTGGTCTCCGACACCGCGTCGTTCGACGCAGCTCTGGCGCAGGTCACAGACGCGCTGGCGCTCGAATTGGCCGCGATGCCCGAACCGGCAGCCCGCCGGGCGGACGACCCACGCCCGGTGATCGTCATCGCCCATGAAGAACTCATGTATCTACCGCTGCGCATCGCGGCGGCCCTGGTCGACAAGGGAATTCCCACCCGCTACCAGACGACGACCCGCTCGCCCGCCTACGTCATCGACCGACCCGGCTACCCGCTGCGCCGCGGATTCCGCTTCACCGCACCGGAACTCGGCGAGGAAGCACCCCGGTTCCTGTACAACGCGCGATGGCCGGAGTCCGAGCCGAGCCAGGACGCGCGCGAGCCGCGCGCTGTCGATCCGATCCTGCTGGTGGTGGTCGACCACCCGGCCGACACCGATCAGCTCACCGCAACGGGCGGACTCGTCGACGTGCTCACGGCCGCGGGCGAGGACGTCGTGGTGGCGGTATTGCCCGCCGCGGACCCGCGCGCGCTGGCTGCCGCGCGCGCACCGCTCACCCGGGCGACGGCCGGACCCGGACTGCCGGAACCGCTGCGCGGGCCGGACTTCGGGTCCTACGCGCCCGACGAGGTCGCATGGGTGGTGACGGACCTGTCGGGGGTGGCGCTGGAAGCCGATGTGGCCGAGCGGGAACGGCGGATTCAGGCCGGGGTCGCGCACTACGCGGAATCGCTGCCCGTCGAGTACCAGCCGGACGCCGCCTACCGGGAGCTGTTCGACAAAGTGCTGGCCGACAGTGCGGAACGGCTGGCGCTGGCGGTGGCGACGGTGGCGGAACTGGTGGTCGCCGAGCGCGGGCCCGAGATCGTGCTGGCGTCACTGGCCCGCGCCGGGACACCGGTCGGGGTGCTGATGCGGCGCTGGCTGGCGAGCCGGGGGATCGAGGTTCCGCATTACGCGGTGTCGATCGTGCGGGATCGCGGGATCGACACCGCGGCCTTGGAATACCTGGCGCGGCACCATGATCCGGCGCAGGTGGTGTTCGTGGACGGCTGGACCGGGAAAGGCGCGATCACCCGGGAGCTCGGTGCCGCGCTGGACGCGTTCCACGCCGCGGGCGGGGCCCGGTTCAACGGTGATCTCGCGGTGCTGGCCGATCCGGGCAGCTGCGTGCGAACCTTCGGCACCCGGGACGATTTCCTCATCGCCTCCGCGTGTTTGAATTCGACTGTGTCCGGACTGATTTCGCGGACGGTGCTCAATGCCGACCTGATCGGTCCGGGGCAGTTCCACGGGGCCAAGTTCTATCGGGAACTCGCCGACCAGGACGTGTCCACCCGGCTGCTCGACGCCGTGAGCGCATGCTTCGAAAGCGTGCGGCCGTTGGTGGACGCGCGGGTGCGTGAGCTGCTGGCCGCCGACCGCACGCCCACCTGGGCGGGCTGGGAATCGGTGGAGCGGGTACGCGCGGAGTATGGGATATCGAGTGTGAACTTCGTGAAACCCGGTGTGGGAGAGACGACCCGGGTGCTGTTGCGGCGGGTGCCGTGGCGGGTATTGGTGCGCGAGGCCGACGCTGACGAGCACGCGCACATCCGCCTGCTCGCCGCGGCGCGCGGCGTGCCCGTCGAGGTGGTTCCGGATTTGGCATACGCCTGTATGGGCTTGATCAAAGAAGTGAAGGGGTAGCGGGTGCAGCAGCGCGGGCTGATGGTGGCGACCGATCTGGATCGCACGATGATCTACACACGAGCGGCCTTCGGCGACGCCGACCCGGACACGATGTGCGTGGAAGAGTATGAGGGACGGCCGCTCTCGTACATGACGGTCACCGCCGCCGAACGCCTGAAGGCCCTGGCCGAGACCGCGGCCGTGGTACCGGCCACCACCCGCACGATCGCACAGTTCCAGCGGATCCGGCTGCCCGGCGGACCGTGGCCCTACGCCGTCACCAGCAACGGCGGCAGCATCCTGCGCAACGGCCTGCCGGACCGGCGCTGGCGCTCGGCCCTCGACGCGCGGGTGCGCGCCGAATGCGCCACCCTCGTCGAAGTGCGCGCGGAACTGCGTGCGCGCGTGGACGAATCGTTCGCGCTGCGCTTACGTGAAGCCGACGACCTGTTCTGCTACCTGGTCGTGGACCAGCAGCGACTGCCCAGGGACTTCCTCGCCGACTTGGACGCCTGGTGCCGTCCGCGCGGCTGGTCGGCCTCCCAGCAAGGCCGCAAGATCTACGCCATGCCGGCACCGGTGTCGAAAAGCCGAGCTGTGCTGGAAGTTCGACGTCGAATGCTCGACGCGGGCGAACTGCATCCGGCATCCCGGCTGCTGGCCGCCGGCGACGGCTCGCTCGACGCCGATATGCTGCGCGCCGCCGACGCCGCCATCCGGCCTCGGCACGGCGAACTGGAACAGCGGAACTGGCGGCACCCCGGCGTCGCGGTCACCGCGGCGGCGGGTATCGAGGCGTCGGACGAGATCCTCGACTTTTTCCTGGCCGCCCGGGCGTACGGGTAGCGGTCAATACTCGGTCAGGGAACGGACTTTCGACACGGCGAGTGCCGCGTCGGGACCGGTCGCTCGCACTTCGAGCCGGTGGCCGGGGAGGACGCCGAGCGTGAGCACGCGGGTCAGACTGTCGCCCGGCACCGGTCCGACGCCCGTGGTCGCGTTGCGGAGCTCCACCCGCGCATCGAAATCGCGTAGCGCCGCGACCAATTCGGCGGCGGGCCGGGCATGCAGGCCGTGCTCGCCGGTCACCTCGAAGATCTCGGTGACGGCCGAGTTGTCCACAGGTGCGGTACCTGTGGATGGTTGTGGATGATTCGCGACTCCGGCATCCACAGAATCGGCGAACCCGGCCTGCTTGGCGGCGAGGGCGCCCTCGGCCTCGCGCGCCACCGTCTCCAGATCGGCTCCCCCACGGCCGCGGCCAGCGCCGCTACCAGGCCCTCGACCAGCGGCGCCGCGGAAAGCCGCACCCGCACCGGGGATTCGAGCAGATCCAGTGCCGTCGCGGCGGACAGCACCGCGCTCCCCAGATCCATCAACACCAGCACGCCGTCCCCGGAATCGGCCGCGGTGATCGCCTCGGCCACCGCGACCGCATCGGTTCCGAACTCTGCGGCGGACAGCCCGGCCGCGATCCGGACGGACACCGCCTGATCGGGCAGCAGCCCGACCGCCAACGCCACCGCGGCCTCGGCCAGCGCCCGGCTGTGCGAGACCACCACCACGCCGATCACCGCACCGCCGCCCGCGCGGCGAGCACCAGCAGCGCGGCGCTGGTAGCGCCCGGATCCTGGTGTCCCGCACTGCGTTCCCCCAGATAGGACGCCCGGCCCTTGCGCGCGACCAGTGGCGTCGTGGCATCGCGCCCGGCCGCCGCGGCGGAGACCGCCGCATCCAGGACGGCCTCGGTCGACGCGCCGCCCGCCACGCGCGTGTCGAGGGCGTCCGCGGCGGGAACCAGCGTGTCCACCATGGTCTTGTCGCCGGGCTCGGCCTTGCCCCGCGCGATCACTCCGTCCACACCCGCCCGGAAGGCGCGCGCGAAGTCGGCGATGTCCATGCCACTGCCGATGGCCGCCGCGAAACGCAGGAAGAAGGTGCCGAACAGCGGGCCACTCGCCCCGCCGACCGCGCGGATCAGCGCCATCGCGGTCTGCTTGCTCACCTCGCCCGGCGTACCCGGCTGCGAATCATCGAGTGCCGCCACGACGGCCGTCATGCCACGCCGCATATTGGTGCCGTGGTCGGCATCGCCGATGGCGGCGTCCAGTGCGGTCAACTCCGCCTCATGCTCGCCGACCAGCGCCGCGAAGCCGCGCACCCACGCGGCCGTATCGACCGCCGCCATCAGATGCCCCAGCGCAGCGCGGGAGTTCGTACAGGCGCGTCCCACAGTGCGGTCAATTCCTCGTCCAGCCTGGTCAAGGTGATCGAGCAGCCCGCCATGTCGAGCGAGGTCACGTACGGCCCGACCAGCGAGCGCTCGATCTGGATACCGTGCCCGCGCAGGATCCGCGACACCTCGTCGAACATCAGGTACAGCTCGATGAGCGGGGTGCCGCCCATGCCGTTGAGGAAGCACAGCACCCGATCACCCTGTGCGAACGGCAGATCCGCGAGGATCGGGTCCAGCAGCAGCACCGCCACATCGCGCGCGGGCGCCAGCGGCACCCGGCGCCGGCCGGGCTCGCCGTGGATGCCGATGCCGATCTCCATCTCGCCGTCCCCGAGTTCGAAGGTCGGATGCCCGACCGCCGGGACCGTGCACGAGGTCAGCGCCATGCCCATGCTGCGCGATCGCGCGTTCACCGTCTCCGCGATGCGCGCCACCTCCGCCAGCGGGCGGCCCTGCTCGGCGCCCGCGCCCGCCATCTTCTCCAGGATCAGCGTCGCGCCGACGCCGCGCCGCCCGGCGGTGTAGAGGCTGTCCTGCACCGCCACATCGTCGTTCACCACCACCGCGCGCACCTCGGCGCCGGATTCGGCGGCTGCCAGTTCGGCGGCCATCTCGAAATTCATCACGTCGCCGGTGTAGTTCTTCACGATGTGCAGCACGCCCGCCCCGGCGTCCACGGCGGCGGTCGCGGCCAGGATCTGATCGGGCACCGGGGAGGTGAAGATCTCGCCCGGACAGGCCGCGTCCAGCATGCCGAGTCCGACGAAACCGCCGTGCAAGGGTTCGTGACCGGAACCGCCGCCGGACACCAGCCCCACCTTGCCCGGGCGCGGTGCGTCGGCGCGCACGATGATGCGTTGTTTCGCGTCCACCCGCAGCTCCGGATGCGCCGCGGCCATTCCGGCCAGGGCGGCGTCCACCACGCCGGCCGGATCGTTGATGAGCTTCTTCACCGAATTCTCCCCTCGGCAGGCCGGTTCGGGTCCCTGGGAGCCAGACTCGCACCGCGCGTGCGGCTTTGCCGGGGTTTCGGGCGATCAGCGCAGGGGCCGGGCGGGTTCCTCGAGCGTGCGGGCCAGCTCGATATCGGTGACCAGCTGCACCATCAGATCCCGCAGCTCACCGTCGGGCAGGTGGTCGGCGGCGAATTCGAACGGCTCGGAGACATCCAGGCCGCCCTGGGTGGCGGCCAGGATCACCCACGGGATCCCCACATCGGCCACCCCCAGCCGCTCCCGGATCAGATCGGTCGTGTCGTCCACCAGGCCGGTGCGCGCGGCCACGGCGGCGGTCATCTGCTCGTCCAGTTCGACCCTGCGTCTCTCCAGCAGGCCCGCGTCGGCGCCCGCCTCCTGCTGCGGGGTGCTGCGGACCGAGCCGTCCTCGTAGACCTGGAAGCCCTCGTTCACGCAGATGGTGCCCAGTGCCACCTCGGCCTCGGCCAGGTCGGGCAGGGTGCGCAGGCAGTCCAGCACCGCGTCCAGCGCCGCCACCAGGCGGTCCCGAATGTCGCGGCGGCGCACCAGCTCCCGATCGGCGTCCTCCCGCTCGGAGAGCACCTGCTCGACCGCGCGGCCGATCTGGAAGGCCATGGCCGTGGATTCCGGGGCCCAGCCGCCGCGCGGAGTCACCTCGCCCTCCTTGGGAGTGATGGTGTCCAGGAAGGCGTTCACCGCGTCGAGCAGGTCGCGGAGCTGGTCACGGGACACGGACGGGTGCCGGAAGGCGCGTAGATACTGGTCGTGCGCTTCCGCGGGTTCCACCTCACCGTCGCTCACGAAGCCGATACTGCCACGCCGTCCGGACTTCCCCGGAAACCACGGCCACCGCCCGTGTCGCCGCGTTCTCGTAGAGTGGCAGCGACCGCACCGTCAAGCGAAGGGTCGATCGTGTCCGCAGTTTTGGTGAAGGGCCAGAACGGTCCACTGAGTGTCAATGAACTGGTGATCAGCGTGGAAGTGGCCGCACCGGCCGACCTGTCCGCGCTGCTGGTCACCCCGGCCGGCACGGTGCGCTCCGACGCCGACTTCGTGTTCTTCAACCAGCCCGCCGGGCCCGGCGTCACGCTGCGCCCGGGCGCGCCCGGTGCGTCCGCCGTGCTGACCGTGGCGCTGGACGCGATTCCCGCTGACATCGAACAGCTTCGAGCCGTCATCACCCTCGACGACGCCAACGGCAGTTTCGGGCAGTTGTCCGCGCCGGTCGCCCGGGTCGGAGACGCCGCCGGAAACGCGTTGTACGAGTACCGGATCGAGGGCCTGAGCACCGAATCCATCGTCATCGCACTGGAGTTGTACCGCCGCCAGGGCGGCTGGAAGGCCCGCGCGGTCGGCCAGGGCTACGCGGGCGGGTTCGCCGCGCTGGTCACCGACCACGGCGTCCGCGTCGACGACGCCCCGCAGGCCGCACCCCAGCCCGCGGCGCCGGAGCCGCAGCCCGCGCCGGAGCAGTTCGTACCCCAGCCCGCGCCCGAGCAGTTCGCGCCGCAGCCCGAGCAATTCGCCCCGGCCACCGGCGGATACCCGCCGCCCCTGCCGCCGCTGCCGCCCACCGGCGACTATCCGCCGCCCCCGCCCCCGCCGGGTCAGCCCGCCGCCGGCTACGCGCCACCGCAGGCGGATCGCGATCTACCCAACGGTCACGCCGTCAGCCTGGTCAAGGGCCAGCGCATCAACCTGCGCAAAGAGGGCGGCGCCGCATTGAGTTACGTGAAGATGGGCCTCGGCTGGGATCCGGTCAAGCGCGGCGGCATCTTCGGCGGCAAGGCCGTGGACGTGGATCTGGACGCCTCGGTGGTGCTGTTCGCCGGGCACGGTCCGGTCGATGTCGTCTACTACGGCAGCCTCAACTCCAAGGACGGGTCCATCCGCCACCAGGGCGACAACCTGACCGGTGAAGGCGAAGGCGACGACGAGGAGATCAGTGTCGACCTCGCCCGCATCTCCCCGTCGGTCACCACGCTGCTGTTCATCGTGACCTCCTACAAGGGCCACACCTTCGAGCAGCTCGCCAATGCCTACTGCCGGCTGGTGGACAGCGCCACCAACGCCGAACTCGCCCGCTTCACCCTCGCGGGCGGAATGCCGTTCACCGGCATGGCCATGGGCAAGATGTTCCGCCCGGCGCCCGGCGCGGACTGGAAGTTCCAGGCCATCGGCGAGGGCTTCCAGGCCAAGCACCCGGGCGAGGCGGTCCCGCAGCTCGCCCGCTTCCTCTGAACCGCTCCTAGGGCACGGGTTCCGGCTGCCGCGGCCACAACCAGGACGGCAACCAGGGATCCTGCGGATCCGGGACGCGGTCGAGCACGCCGCCGCCCGGATCGTCGGCGCCGTCCCGGCGCACCACAATCCTCGCCGGGACGGTAGATCTGGCGGATCACCAGCACGCACAGGGCGATCACCGCCAGATCGCGCAGCACCACCGTGCCGGTGAACCACTGCTCCGGCAGGCCCTTGTGATCCTGGCCCAGGTAGTAGTACATGCGCGGCACCCAGACCAGGGCGTCGATCGTCATCCACGCCAACAGGATTCGCCGGTGCGGCAGCGCCAGCACCGCCAGCGGCACCAGCCAGATCGAATACTGCGGGCTCCACACCTTGTTGGTCAGCAGGAACGCCGCCACCACCAGGAACGCCAGCTGCGCCAGCCGCGGCCGGCGCGCCGCGGTCAGGCCGATCCAGCCGATGCCCGCGCACGCCGCCAGGAACAGCAGCAGCGACACCGTGTTCAGCCACGTCGGCGCTTCCTGCGCGGTGAGCACCCCGTCGAATCCGGTCCAGCCGGTGAACGAGGTGATCACGTTGTAGATCGAATCCGGGTCCGCGTGCCGTTCACTGTTGAGCCGGAAGAACTCCCACCAGCCGTTCGGGTACAGCGCCGCGATGGGCGCGTTCACCGCCAGCCAGGTGATCGCCGCCGACGCGATCGCCGCGCCCGCCGCCCGCAACGGCCGCAGGCCGGCCCAGGACGGATCGTCCTCACCACGCCGCTCGGCGCGCAGGCACAGAATCAGGATGGGGCCCAGCAACAGCAGCGGATACAGCTTCGCCGCGCCGCCCAGGCCCAGCAGGATGCCCGTCAGCACCGGCCGGCGGCGTCCCCACGCCAGCAGCCCGCCCGCCGCGAAAGCCGTTGCCAGCAGATCGAAATTGGTGAAGGCGTGCACCACGACCAGCGGCGAGAGCGCCACCAGCGCGGCATCCCAGATCCGGCGCCCGGCCGAAAGCGCGGTCGCCCAGATGGTCACCAGCCAGGCCAGCGACAACCCGATCGCCACCACATCGAAGTAGATGACCACCTCGAGCGCGCTGCTGCCCGGCAGCGGGGACACCTTCCACGCCTTGGCGATTCCCATGGAGATGTACTGGTAGAGCCCCGACAGCACCGGATACTCCATGTACCGGACCTGCGGCTTGCCGTCGCTGAACTCGACCCACTGCTTCTTGTACGGGAACGCGCCCTCGTTGAGATGCTCGGCGCCGTACAGCGGCACCGTGTCCGAGTAGCACATGGCCAAGTACTGGCGGCTGTTGTTCCAATCCAGGCCCATGACGCCCGAGGCGTCCGGCCGCTGCTGGATGCAGCCCGCCTTACCGAACCAGCCGAACGCCAGGAACAGCACCGCGAAGGCCAGCAGCACCCGCATCGGCGTCCAGAAGCGCACCCGGCCGATCACCGCGTGGTCGCCCACCGGTCCGCCGATCGGGTCGCACAGCTGCGCGGTCAGGGTGTCGGTGCGACTGGGCTTGTCCCGGTCGTCGACCGACCTCAGATCAGCCGCCGGCGGCGCCGGTGACTCGTAGACCACCGGCGTATCAGGCTGCGCGCGAGCCTCTTCCACTCCTGCTGCCTCCCCCGCCTCCAGCGCGGCACCGGCCGCTCCACCCGAGGCGGCCGACCGGTGCGCCAGTTCCTGCTCGATCACGCCAGCAGGCTACCGATTCGGCCGCCCATTGCCGTTGCCGGTACCGCCGTTCGGCGTTGGAGTCACCGTGGCCCCGTCCGCCGGCGCGACCGGCTGCCCGGACATCGGACCGGTACCGCCGCCCTGCTGCTCCTGGGTGGGCTCGGGCTGGGTCTGCCGCTGGTTCTGCGGATTCGGCGCCAGACCCGGGACCGGGATGGAGAATCCGGGCAGACCCGGAATCGGCATCTGGCTGGTGGTCACCACCGGCGGCAGCGTGGGCTGCTCGGTGGTCGACGGCGCGGTGTAGGGCGCCGACCAGGACGGCACACCACCCTGCGAGCTGCCGATATTGCCCGGCTTCGGGAAGGTCTCGTTCGGTGTGCCCTTGAGCGCGCCGTCCATGGTCGACTTCCAGATGTCGGAGGGCAGGCCAGAGCCGTAGATCATGCCGCCATTGACGTTGCGCAGCTTCTCGTTTCCGGCGGCGGTACCGACCCACACCGCGGTGGACAGCGACGGCGTGTAGCCCACCATCCAGGCGTCCTTGTTCTCGATGGTGTCGCCCAGCTGCGCGGTACCGGTCTTCGAAGCCGACTGGCGGTCACCGGCGAGCTGGTGCTTGTTCGAGTACTGCGCGATCGGCTTCATCGCGTCGGTCACGTTGTCGGCCACTGCGGCCGAGACCTTGCGGTCACCGGCGACGTCGCCGCGATCCATCAGCACCGTGCCGTCGGAGGCGACCACCTTGGTGACGAAATGCGGTGCGTGGTAGACGCCCGAGGCGGCCAGCGTGGCATAGCCCGAGGCCATGTCGAGCACACGAACGTTGTACTGGCCCAGCACGATACCGTTGTTCGGCGACGAGCCGTCCGGTTCCACCAGGGTCTTGCCGATGCCCTGAACGTTCTCGGGGATGCCCAGCCGGTGCGCCATGTCCGCGATCTTCTGCGGGCCGTTGCCCGGCATGTCCAGCATCATTCGATAGAAGCTGGTGTTGTAGGACCGCTTGGTGGCCTCGGCGATGGTGCACATGCCGCAGTTCTCGTCGGCGACATTGTGAATCTCGATGCCGTTGACCTTGAACGGTGAGGAACTGTCGTACATCGTCGACAGCGGCTTGCCCAGCTCCAGGTTCTCGGCCAGGCCGAACACCTTGAACGAGGAACCCGGCTGCAGACCGGCATTCGCGAAGTCGAAGCCTTGGCCATCGGTGCCGCCGTAGTAGGCGCGCACCGCACCGGTCTTGGGATCCACCGACACCACCGCGGTGCGCAGCTTCTCCGGTTCGCCGTCCATCACCTTGGTGACCGCGTTGACCGCGGCGTCCTGCGCCTTCTGGTCGATCGTGGTGGTGATCTGCAGGCCCTGGGTGTTCAGGTCGTGCTCGGAGATGCCCGCGGCCTCCAGCTCCTTGAGCACCTGGGTCTTGATCAGGCCCTCCGGACCGGAGTCCATGGTCTTGTCGTGCGCCGCCTCCGCGGCCGGGATCACCGTCGGATACTGCATTTTCGCGCGATCGGCCGCGGGCAGGTTGCCGCCGTCGACCATGCCGTCCAGCACGTACTTCCAGCGGGTCTGCGCGCCCTGCGGGTTCTTCTCCGGGTCCAGGTTCGACGGCTGCTGAATGGTCGCCGCGAGCACCGCGCCCTCTTCCACCGACAGCTCCTGCACCGGCTTGTTGAAGTACGCCTTGGACGCCGCGTCGATGCCGTACGCGCCACGGCCGAAGTAGATGGTGTTGAGGTACGCGGTCAGGATCTGATCCTTGGACCACTGTTTGGCCATCTTGGCCGAGATCACCAGCTCACGAAGCTTTCGGGTCAGCGAGTGCTCGTTGCCGACCATGGCGTTCTTCACGTACTGCTGGGTGATCGTCGAACCACCACCGGCGTCCTGCTTGCCGGTCAGCTGGCCCAGGAAGGCGCGCCCGAAGCCCTGGATCGAGAAGCCCGGATTGGTGTAGAACGACCGGTCCTCGGCCGCGATGACCGCGTTGCGGACGTGCGGCGGAATCTGGTCGATCGTCACGTCGGTCCGGTTGCCCTCGGGCGGAATGACTTTCGACAGGACGGAGGTGCCGTCGGCCATGAAGATTGTGGCCACCTGGTTGTTCTTCAGGTCGCCGGGCTGCGGCACGTTCACCGTCGAATAGGCGTACAGGAAGACCGTGCTGCCCAGGCCCAGCACCAGCGCCATGCCCACGTAGATGGTCCGGCGGAGCAGTCGCCAGATGGAGGTCTTGCGGGGCGAGCCCTTACCGCCGCCCTTGCCGCCCCCGGAACCGTTGCCGCCCGGCCGCCGCGGTGGCGGGCCGGCGGGGGTGCCGCCCTGGGGTCGCCGGGCCGCGGGCTGCGAGCCGGTCGGCGGCCGGGTGCCGCGGTCGTCTGCGGGCCGGGTGCGGGTGCCCGCGCCGGCTCCGGCGCGCACGGCGCGATCGTCGACCCGCTGGGTGCGGTCCGAGGCGGCCGCGCGCGAGGGGTGATTCGGAACCGCCTGCCGGGCGCCGGTGTTCACGCGCTGGTCGGCGGCGGGATTCGGGAGCTTGCGGGTGGCGTCCGGATTGCCGGGTCTGGGCGGCGGCGCGCCCGGCGAGCCCTGTCGCCGCGGCGGCTGTCCGCCCTGCGGCGCGGGTCCGCGCTGCGGATGCCCGTTCGGTCCGCGCGGCGGCATCCCGCCGGGACCGGCGCCGTTGCCGCGCTGCGGGCCACCGGCCCCGGGGGCCGGACGTCCCATGGGCTGACGCGCCCCGGGCGGCGGGCCCGCGGGCCGCCCACCCTGGGCCGGCGGCGGAAATCCGCCGGGGCCGGGTTGCGAACCGCCACGGGGGCGGCCGCCGTGCGGTCCGTCGTCATAGGGCGATGTCACAGCCTGGCTCTCCAATAACTTCTCGATACGGTCCGGGTCCCCGGGCAGGGCTCGATGCGGTCACACGGTGCACCGCGGCGGGCAGGCGCGTGCCCGCGATCAGCAGTCGACGTGGCCTCTCACTCGGCGGCCGTGCGACGGGTGCCGGTGCGGCGTCGGCCCGTCGGCGCCGGGGCTAGGCCCAGCACATAGGACTGCACCAAATGGTTCCAACTGCAGGTCCGGCACACCTCGACCACATGCACCGAGAACTCTTCCCGAGTCTCGGCCAACCGGACCAGTTCCTCCGGGGCGCGGGCGGAACCCGAGACGGGTCCGAGCCCGTCACCGTAGACCCACGATACGAGTGTCAACTGCTCTTTCCTGCAGATAGGGCATGTGACCTCGCTCCCCCGCCCGTGGAACTTCGCCGCCCGCAGGAGATACGGATTGGCATCGCACACATCCGCGACGTCCACCCGTCCCGCGTAGACGTCGGCCAGCATGGACCGGCGCCGGAGCGCATAGTCCACTACCTGCCGCTGTATTCGCACGCGACCCAGAGTACTTGCGCCTGCCCCGCGCCCGCACGCCCCGGACGGACTCTGATCAATTCACCACACGCCGTAACGCGGCGGTACGGTGCGCCAACTATATCGGCGCGATATAGTTTGGAACTGCATCCATCGGTTAGGTCTGAACACAACAGTCAGGAGGTGAAGCCCGGTGCTGGAGTTGGCAATCCTCGGGCTGCTCCTCGAATCGCCGATGCACGGCTACGAGCTGCGCAAGCGGCTCACCGGTCTGCTGGGCCCGTTCCGGGCCTTCTCCTACGGGTCGCTGTATCCGACCCTGCGGCGCATGCAGACCGACGGTCTCATCGCGGAGGAGAGCCCGCAGGGCTTGGCAACGCGCCGTGCGCGGCGGGTCTACAACCTGACTGAATCCGGGCGGGAGCGGTTCGCCGAACTGCTCGCCGACACCGGGCCACAGAACTACACCGACGACGGCTTCGGCGTTCATCTGGCCTTCTTCGGCCGCACCCCCGCGGAAGCGCGGATGCGAATCCTGGAGGGGCGGCGGAGGCAGGTCGAGGAGCGCCGAGAAGGACTGCGGGAAGCGATAAAGCGTGCCAGCGGGCAACTGGACCGCTATACCCGCCAGCTCCATCAACTCGGTCTCGAATCAAGCGAGCGCGAAGTGCGCTGGCTCAACGAGTTGATTGCTGCGGAGCAATCGACGAAGGCGGCACCACAGAAAGAGGGAAATATCGGCCATGAGTGAGATCAACACCGAAGTTCGGGTGGCCATCGTCGGCGTGGGTAACTGCGCATCTTCCCTGGTTCAGGGCGTGCAGTACTACAAGGACGCGGACGAGAATTCGACCGTCCCCGGACTCATGCACGTGAAGTTCGGTCCCTACCACGTCCGTGATGTGAAGTTCGTCGCCGCGTTCGACGTCGACGCCAAGAAGGTCGGCTTCGACCTGTCCGACGCGATCTTCGCCAGCGAGAACAACACCATCAAGATCTCCGACGTGCCGCCGTCGGGCCTGACCGTGCAGCGTGGACCGACGCTGGACGGCATCGGCAAGTACTACGCGCAGACCATCGAGCTGTCCGAGGCCGAGCCGGTCGACGTCGTCCAGGCGCTGAAGGACGCCAAGGTCGACGTCCTGGTTTCCTACCTCCCGGTCGGTTCCGAAGAGGCCGACAAGTTCTACGCGCAGTGCGCCATCGACGCGGGCGTGGCCTTCGTCAACGCCCTGCCCGTGTTCATCGCCTCCGACCCGGTTTGGGCCCAGAAGTTCGTCGACGCCGGCGTGCCGATCGTCGGCGACGACATCAAGTCCCAGGTCGGCGCGACCATCACGCACCGTGTGATGGCCAAGCTGTTCGAGGACCGCGGCGTCACGCTGGATCGCACCTACCAGCTCAATGTCGGCGGCAACATGGACTTCAAGAACATGCTCGAGCGTGAGCGCCTGGAGTCCAAGAAGGTCTCCAAGACCCAGGCCGTCACCTCCAACCTCGAGGGCCCGCTGGCCGGCAAGGTGCACGACCGCAATGTGCACATCGGCCCGTCGGACTACGTCGAGTGGCTCGACGACCGCAAGTGGGCCTACGTCCGGCTCGAGGGTCGCGCCTTCGGTGACGTGCCGCTGAACCTGGAGTACAAGCTCGAGGTGTGGGACTCGCCGAACTCGGCCGGCATCATCATCGACGCCGTCCGTGCCGCCAAGATCGCCAAGGATCGCGGCATCGGCGGACCCGTCATCCCGGCCTCGGCCTACCTGATGAAGTCCCCGCCGAAGCAGCTGGCCGACGACGTGGCCCGCGCGCAGCTCGAGGCGTTCATCATCGACGCCGAGTAGGCAACTGCCATAACGCAAAGGGCGGCATCGCGAATCGCGATGCCGCCCTTCGTCGTTCTGCGTCAGTCCAGGGAGACGTACACCTCGACGGACGTGGGACCGGTGTAGCGCTCGATCTCCGCGGCGTGGGAGCGGGTGATGGTGCCCGCGTTCTCGGCCTTCGCGACTTGGGCCCAGGCGGTGCGCAGCAGATCGTAAGGCTTGTCCGAGACAACGAATTTCGCGTAACGGCCCGAGGGGATGCGGGTCATCACGTCGCCGGTGTCCAGGTCGGACAGGCCCGAAAGCTGGTATCCGAGAACGGCTACCGCGTGATCGTTCTGTCCGATGTAGGCGGCGACGCGTTCGGCCTTCTTCTCGCGGGCCAGGTAGCGATCCCAGGTGAAGTTCACCAGGTCCAGGTCGCGGGCGGTGACCTCGCGGCCGGCGAGGGGGATGGTCAGCCCGCCCACCAGGAATTCCTCCAGGGTGACGATTTCGAAGTCCACTGCTCCCCTATCCCTCCGCGCTCGGATCCAGCGCGACGAAAACCTCCACCGTCCGGTTGTCCGGATAGTGCTCGAAATCCCCGGTATAGGCGCGCACCAGGCTGCCGGCCGCCTCGAGGTCCCAGACCGTGCGCCAGATCGACACGATGACGTCACCGAGATTGTCGCCGCTGCGAATGAAGCGGGCGAATACGCCGCCCGGGATACGCGCGAGTACATCACCGGGCAATAGGTCGTCCGGCTTCTTGCATTCGTATCCGACGATATGGGTCAGATACGAACCGATCTCGGGTGCGTGATCCACATACGCGGTCGCGGGCGGACCTGGCAGATCGCGAGCGATCGTTCGTTTCCAGGCCTCCTCGACCTTCGCGCGGCGCGGCCCTTCGACCGCGAGTGCCGGGCTGCGTAGCACCGTTCCGGCTACCAGCGTTTCGTGGCGTTCAACAACATTGAATTCCACCGGCGTCGCCCCTATGTCTCGTGCTGTCTCCGACCCCACCCTGCTCCCAACCCGCATCCTGCCACCGTCATCCGGAGTCGCTGAATTCGGTGGCGGGTTCCACCATATCCGCGGCCGCGCGCGGATGGAGCAGTAGGCACGAAACATGATCAACAGGACATGAATGTTATGAACGCTACCCCGGGACGGGCACGTTGAGGCCGGGGAAGATCTCGACCTGCCGGGGCGTGGGCGCGGGCGGGATGATCAGCACCGGTTCCGGCGTCGGGGCCGGGGTTGGCGGCTGGAGGATGTCGTAATTGCTGTTGGCCGGGGGATTTCCGGCGACCGGCTCCGGGCTGGGGAACTGGTCGACGGGGGTTCCGGCCAGCGCGGCGTCCATGGTCTGCTTCCAGACGTCGGAGGGCATGCCGGAACCGTAGATGGCGTCGCCGCGGGCGGTCCGGATCGGTTGGGGCTGTTCGGTTCCCACCCAGACGGCGGTGGACAGCGCCGGGGTGAAGCCGACCATCCAGGCATCCTTGTTCTGGCCGGTCTCGCCGAGCTGGGTGGTGCCGGTCTTGGCCGCGGACGGGCGGCCCGCCAGCGCGTGCCCGTTGGAGTAGGCGGCGATGGGGAGCATGGCCTGGGTGACGGCGTCGGCGACGGCGGCCTGGATACGCTGCTCCGGCTTGCCGGGCGCGGCGTCGCGGTCGAGCAGCACCCGGCCGTCGCCGGTCACCACCTTCTGCACGAAATAGGGTGCGCGGTAAGTGCCGGAGGCGGCCAGGGTGGCGTACGCCGAGGCCATGTCGATCGGGCGCACCGAGTAGGCGCCCAGCACGATGGCGGGCAGCGGCGGGCTGCCGCCCTCCTCGGCCAGCGTCTTGCCGGGCACGCCGGGAATCTGGTCCGGGATGCCGGCCTGATGGGCCGCGTTCGCGATCGCCTTCGGGCCCTCGAACAGGGTTCCCGACAGCCGGTAGAAGCTGGTGTTGAGCGAGCGTTTGAACGCCTCGCCCAGCGAGCAGGTGCCGCAGGATTCGCCGCCCACGTTCTGGATCTTCTGGCCGTTCACCGTCAGCGGCGCGCTGTCGAGCTGGTAGGTCAGTGGAATTCCCTGTTCCAGCGCCGCCAGTACCGCGAAAGTCTTGAAGGCGGAACCGGTTTGCAGCGGGGCCTGCGCGAAGTCGAAGCCGATGCCGTCGGGTCCGCCGTAGTAGGCGCGCACCGCGCCCGACCGCGGATCGATCGACACCACCGCCGAGCGTAGTTCGCCCGGCTGCCCGCCCATCGCGTTGCCGACCGCGGTCAGCGCGCCCTGCTGGGCCTTGGCGTCGATGGTCGTGAAGATCTGCAGCGCACCGGTATTCACTTCGCGCTCGCTGATGCCCGAGGCGCGCAGTTCGCGCAGCACCTGGGTGCGGATCAGCCCCTCGGGGCCGTGCGGGGTGCTGTCGTCGACCGCCGCGGCCGGGATGATGACCGGGAACTGGGTGGCGGCGCGGTCGTCGCGGGTCAGGGTGCCCATCTCGACCATGCCGTCGAGCACGTAGGTCCAGCGGGCGCGCAACTGTTCGAGGTGGTTCTCCGGATCCAGCAGCGAGGGGGTGCGGATCACCGAGGCCAGCACCGCGCCCTCGGCCGGGCTCAGTTCCGGGGCGGGTTTGCCGAAGTAGGCCTTGGCAGCGGCCGCGATGCCGTACGCGCCGCGACCGTAATAGATGGTGTTGAGGTAGGCGGCGAGGATGTCGTCCTTGCTCCATTCGCGGGCCATCTTGGCGGAGATGATGAGTTCGCGCATCTTCCGGCTCAGCGTGCGTTCCGAACTCAGGAAGGCGTTCTTCACATATTGCTGGGTGATGGTGGAGCCGCCGCCCGCGTCGTCACGGCCGAGCAGGTTGTCGCGGGCCGCGCGCAGGAACGCCGTGGTGGAGTAGCCGGGATTGGTGTAGAAGTTGCGGTCCTCGGCGGAGAGCACGGCCTGGCGCACCGGTAGCGGGACATCGGACAGCGGCACCGGCACCCGGTTGCCCTCCGGCGGAACGACCTTCGCGATCACAGTATTGCCGTCGGAGGCGAGGATGGTGGCGATCTGGTTGGTCTGCACCGCGTTCGGGTCCGGGATCTCGGCGCTCCAGTAGGCGATGCCGAGCAGCGTGGTCGGCATGACCACCAGCACCAGGACCAGGGCCAGGGCCAGCCGCCGGATGCGTTGCCCGCGGGTGCGGTGCGTCGACGGTGGGGTGACGGGGCGGTCGGGGTCGGCGGGCGGTCTGGTGCGCCGGCGCGGGCGACCGGGCGAGGGGTTCCGCTGCCGGCGGGTCGCGCCGGCCGCCAGCTCGTTCCACTCGGCCATGGTGGGGGACGCTTCCGGTTCTCCGCCGTGCCGGCTGTGGGACGAGCTCACGAGCATCTCCTTCCGGAGCGTCGACAAAGCGCGGATCGACCCCACCCGGGTGGGGAGCACACAGAAAGCCCGCGGCACCGGCCGCGGCGGGACCTATGTTAATCGACGGTCCCGCCGCGCCCGTGCAATTGACTAGCTCTTGACGCCGCCCGCGGTGAGGCCGGAGATGATGCGGCGCTGGAACAACAGCACCATGATGACCAGTGGGATGGTGACGATGGTGCCCGCCGCCATGATCGCGGTGTACGGCTGGACCAGCGGGTTGTTACCCGAGAAGCGGGCGACCGCGACGGTCACCGGTTCGGTCTTGTCGCTGGAGAGCAGGCGTGCCAGCAGGTATTCGTTCACCGCGGCGATGAAGGCCAGGATGGCGGTGGTGAACACGGCGGGCGCGGCCAGCGGCAGCATGATCAGGCGGAACGCCTGGAACCGCGACGCGCCGTCGATCCGCGCGGCTTCTTCGAGCTCCCAGGGGAGTTCGGCGAAGAAGGACGCCAGGATGTACACGGTCATCGGCAGCACGAACGAGATGTTCGGGATGATCATGGCCTGGTAGTGGCCGATCCAGCCGAGGTCGGTGAACAGCTGGAACAGCGGGGTCACCAGCACCACCACGGGGAACATGGAGGCGGACAGGATGAGTCCGGACACCAGGTACTTGCCCTTGAAGGTGAGCCGCGCCAGCGCGTAGGCGGCCATGATGCCGATCAGCAGCGCCACCACGGTGGTGGCCGTGCCGATGATCACGCTGTTGCCCAGGGCCCGGCCGAAGTTGTTGCCGCGGCTGGTGTCGAAGGCGTTGCGGAAGTTCTCGAACGTGACGTGGGTGGGCCACGGCGTGTTGTCGAAGGTGTAGGCCGGATCGCGCAGCGCGGTCACGACCATCCAGTAGAACGGTCCCAGACCCCACACCAGCACGATCAGCGCGCCCAGGTAGACGCGGCCGGATGCGAGCCGCTTGCTCCACGGAACCGGTTGCGGGGCGGGCGGGTTCGCGGTCTGCTCGATGACGTTCGTGCTCATCAGTGGGCCTCCCGCTGTTCTTCCTGGGTGCGAACGGCGTTCGCCCCCAACACCTTCACGAGGAAGAACGCCACGGTGAAGATGAGCAGGAAGGTGATCACCGACAACGCCGAAGCGCTGTTGGGGCCCTGGCGCACCTGATCCACCACCAGCATGGAGATGGTGCGGGTGGCCGGGTTGGACTGGGTCATGATCGCGGGCAGGTCGTACATGCGCAGCGCGTCCATGGTGCGGAACAGAACCGCCACCAGCAGAGCGGGTTTCAACAGCGGCATGGTGATGTTCCAGAAGCGCTGCCAGGCGGACGCGCCGTCGACGCGTGCGGCCTCGTACACGTCCTCCGGAATCACCTGCAGGCCCGCGAGAATCAGCAGCGCCATGAACGGGGTGGTCTTCCACACGTCGGCGGCGATCACCGCGAAGCGGGCGGGCCACGGGTCGGCGGTCCACAGGATGTGGGTGCCGAACAGGCGGTTCACCACGCCGTCGTACTGGAACATGAACTCCCACAACCGCGCCGTGACGGCGGTCGGGATGGCCCACGGGATGAGCACGGCGGCGCGCAGCAGGGCGCGGCCCTTGAAGGTCTTGCCCATGATGACCGCCATGCCGAGGCCGATGGTGGCCTCCAGCGCGACCGTCACCACGGTGAACAGCAGGGTGACGCCGATGGCGGTCCAGAACTGCGAGCCCAGGTTGCCGGTCGGGCAGTCCACCGTCTCACCGAGTGAGTTGGTGCACTGCTCGAGCAGCCAGTGGGTGTAGTTGCTGAAGCCCGCGCCGCCGCCCTCGACGAACATGCCGGTGGCCTTGTCCAGGCCGGAGTCCTTCTGGAAGGACATGATCAGGGCCCGGACCACCGGGTACCCGATGACCACGGCCAGGGCGAGCAGCACCGGGGTGACGAACACCCAGGCGCGGGCTGAGACGCCCAATCGTTCGCCCCGGCGTTTGGTCTGCGGCGCTTTGTTCTGTGGCGCTACGGATTTCACGCTCGGCTCCGTACGGTCGGGCGACGCGATATCGGTCGCTCCCGAAGGACGTGACACCTGTTCTCTTCTCCTACGGGACTCAGCCCTTGATCGTTCTCCGGGCTTCGCCGTCGAGCACGCCCTACGATCCGGCGGTCTCGATGCCCTTCTGCATGCCTGCGATGGCATCGTCGACCGACTTGCTTCCGGTCAACGCAGCATAGGCGTTGTCCTGGATGGCCTTCGACACCGCCGGGTAGAAGGGGGTCACCGGCCGCGGCACCGCGGAGGCGATGGATTCCTTCAGGGCGGGAAGATACGGCATCTTGGCGATCAGCGCCGGGTCGTCGTACACCGAGGCCCGGACCGACGGCAGTGCGCCTGAGGCCACGATGTGCTGGGCGTCCTCGCTGATCAGGAAGCGCAGGAAGTCCAGCGCGGTGGCCTTGTTCTTGGAGAAGGCGCTGATCGCGGCGTTGTAGCCACCCAGGGTGGAGGCGCCGACGCCGTCCTTGCCGGGCAGCGGGGCGACCCCGAACTTGTCCTTCACCGAGGAGGCGTCCGAGCCGGCGTCACCGTAGGAGGACGGCCAGCCGCGCATGAACATGAGCTTGCCGGTGACGAAGGCGTTCTGCGACTCCGGCTCCTTGAAGGAGATGCCTTCCTTCGGGATGTCACCGTTCTTGTAGGCGTCGACCAGCGTGGTCAGACCGGCCTTGGCCTGCGGGCTGTTCACGGTCGGGGTCTTGCCGTCGGCGCCGACGAAGCTGCCGCCGAAGGCGTTGATGACCTCGGCGGTGTTCACGGTCAGACCTTCGTAGGGCGCCAACTGGCCTGCGTAGCAGCCGATTCCGGCTTCCTTGGCCTTCGGGCACATCGAGATCATCTCGGCCCAGGTCTTGGGCGGCTCGGGAGTCAGGTCCTTACGGTAGAACAGCAGCCCGCCGTTGGTGTTGCGGGGCGCGGCGTAGAGGGTGCCGTTGTAGGTGGCCGAGGCGACCGGCGGCGACAGCAGGGTGGAGGTGTCGATCGCGAAGGAGTCCTTCAGCGGCTGGATCCAGCCCTTGGCGGCGAACTCCGCGGTCCACGGCACGTCCAGGGCGACCACGTCGTAGTCCGACGCCTTGGCCTGCATGTGCTGCTTGAGGTCGTCGTACTGCTGGGAGGCGTCGTTGGACTGCTCCTTGAACGTCACCTTCTCGTCCGGGTGGGCGGCGTTCCAGCGCTCGACGAGCTGCTTCACCGCACCGGTCTCGGTGGTGTCCTTGCCCTCCACATAGGTGATCGGGCCACGGCCGGTGAGGTTCTCACCGGTCGAGCCGTTCCCGCCGGAGCTGCTCGAGCAGCCGCTGGCGAACGTCGCCGTCAGCAGCGCCGCCGAGGTCACGGCCAACACGGCACGCGGCACCAACGTCGAACGTAGAGAGGACACCTTCTTCAAAGCCATCGCGGATACTCCAGGGTCGAGACGTGAGCGGCGGCACACCCAGCCGGTTGCACAAGGGAAGATACATGGTGGTGGTTCCCCGTGCCGGTACTACCTGGTCTCTGCGCGCGTGACCACGGTGATCACCGATGCCGCTAGGCTGGGCCGCGATGTCTTCTCAGGACAAGATGTTGACGCGGATCGGGGGGCTGCTGCGGCAGGCCGAATCGACCGACAACGAGCACGAGGCCGAGGCCTTTCTGGCCGCCGCGCAACGGCTCGCGACCGGGTCCTCGGTGGATCTGGCGGTGGCGCGGGCGCATATCGCCAACCGGGAACGCCGGCCCACGCCCGCTCAACGAGTGATCCCGATCGGGGAGCCCGGAAAGCGCGGTCTGCGCACGTATGTGCAGCTGTTCGTGGCCATCGCCGCCGCCAATGACGTGCGCTGTGATGTGGCCCGCAGTTCGACCACCGTGTACGCCTACGGTTTCGACACCGATATCGACACCTGCGCGGCGCTGTACGCGAGCCTGCTGGTGCAGATGGTGCGCGCCTCCGACCACTACATCAAATCGGGTGCGTACAAGACGGCCACCACGCAGAAGGCGGTGGTGGAGCGCCGACACGGCCGCACCGTGCAGCGGCCCGTGGAGGTGCCGGTCGCCGCGGTGACCGCGCGCCTGAACTTTCAGATGGCCTTCGCCGCCCGCATCGGCCGCCGCTTGGCGGAGGTCAAGGCGGAGGTGGAGAGCGCGGCGGTGCGCGCCGACGCCGTCGGATCCGCGCCCACCGGAACGGCTCTGGCCTTGCGGAACAAGGAACTCGAGTTGACCGACTACTACTCCCGCACCTCCGAGGCGCGCGGTACCTGGCAGGGTCCGCAGGCTTCGGCGGGGTATTCGGCGGCCGCCCGGCGCGCCGGGGACCGCGCGGGCAAGGCGGCGCGCCTGGGCAGTTCCGCGGAGCTGGGCGGTGCGCGCGGGCAGTTGACCCGCGGGCCGGGCGAATAGCGAACGCGCGCATGGCGGTCCGGGATGCGCAACGGTCCCTGGTGTACGACGCCGAGGGGCTGGTGCGCGGAATGTTCGAGCGCGCCGACGAATTCGGGACGCGGACGGTGGAATTGCACGGTTCGCACCTGACTTTGCCGGTCGAGCGGCGGTTCGCGTCGGTGGAATCGGTGCAGTCGTACACCGAACGGGTGCTGGCGCTGAATTGGGTGCGCGCGCAGTGGGAACGGGCGGCGCTGCCGGTGACGGTGCGGGCGCGGGCCGGGGCGAAGGCCGCCCACTACGAATCGGCGGGGGCGGTGCTCGCGATTCCGCTACACGCCGGTGGAAGTGCCTGGGCGCTGCGCGAATTGGTGATCTTGCACGAGCTGGCTCACCACCTGGATCCGGAACCGACCGAGGTGGCGCCGCACGGCCCCCAATTCTGTGCCCGCTACCTGGAATTGGTGGACGGTGTCATCGGCCCGGAAGCCGCCCTGCTGCTGCGGACCACGATGTACTCGTGTGGAGTCCGCATCGCCTGACCGGACTAGGGCAGCAGCTTCCGGACCCGGGCCAGGCGCTGGAGCCACCACTGGGTGCGCTCGGCGTCGGGGTGGCGGTAGCGCTCGAGCAGTTCGGGGTCCGGCGCCGGGGGCGTGCGGGGCACCTCCAGCCAGCCGTCCACCGGACGCAGCGGCGTGGTCACCACATCCCCGGTGAGCAGCGACAAAGTGTCCAGGCCACAGGCGAAATCGAGATGGGGGAGGGCCCCGGCGAGGGCGACCTGCGCGGCCAGCCCGACGCTGGTCTCCAGCGCCGACGACACCAGGCACGGCAGTCCCGCGGCGTCGGCGACCTCGAGCGCCCGCCGGACCCCGCCCAGCGGAGTGCATTTCAGCACCGCCACGTCCGCCGCGCCCGCCACCGCCACGCGCAGCGGATCCTCGGCCCGCCGGATGGACTCGTCGGCCGCGATGCGCACGTCCACGCGTTTGCGCACGGCCGCGAGTTCCTCGATCGTCCGGCACGGCTGCTCGACGTACTCCAAACCGCCTGCGGCCCGGTCGATCCGCACGATCCGGTCGATGGCGGTATCCACATCCCAGAGGCCGTTGGCGTCGACCCGCACCGCCCCGTCCGGCCCCAGCGCGTCGCGCACCGCCGCGACCCGCTCCAGGTCCTCGCCCAGGGAGTCCGGGTGGTCGGCGACCTTCACCTTCGCGGTCCGGCAGCCCGATTCGGCCACGATCCGGTGCGCCTGCTCCGGCCCGACCGCGGGCACGATGCAGTTCACCGGCACCCGATCCCGCACCGGCTCCGGCCATCCCACCGCCGCCTGCTCGACCGCGGTGGCCAGCCAGGCCGCCGCCTCCCGATCGTCGTACTCCGGGAACGCGCAGAACTCGCCCCATCCGGCGGCGCCGGGGAGCAGCAGGCCCTCGCGCACCGTGATCCCCCGGAACCGGGTTCGCATCGGAATCGCGTAGACCACCGCCGAGTCGAAATCCACCGCGCTGTCGCTCACCCACCGCACCCTACCCACCGGCCCGGCCGGCCCGAGGTGGCGGCGCGGCCCGGTCCCGGCGACAATGCCGAGGGAAGCTATCTTCGGCTCCAGTCACCTGCGCCTCGGGGGAGAACGCAATCATGAACCCGCCCAACGAGCCCCGCCGCCCGGCGTCGCGGGGGCCGCAGCCGCCCGGACCGGGCCGGCCGGGACCGCAGGATGTGCCGAACCTGGCCGGTCCGGAGGGCCCGACCCTGCCACCCGGTGGGCAGGGCGTCCCGCCACCGCCGCCACCGCAAGCGCCGCTACGGCCCGGTGCGATGGATCCGGCCGGGCCGACCATGCCGAAGGGCGGTCGGCAGGCTCCTGGAAATGCCGGTGCACCACCACGATCGGGCGGTCCGGTCGGTATGCCCCCGGACCCGCGCGCGCCCCAGGCCGCAGCCGGTCCCACACAGCGATTCCCCGGCGGGCCCGGACCGCAGGGCCGAGCGCCCCTCGGACAACAGCGGCAGTCCTCGCGCACTCCGGGCGCGAATTATGGTCCGCCGCAGTCGCCCGCGGATGCGGCTCAGTCGATCAACACCGAAATGATGCCGGAGCCATGGGCTCCGGTGGCATCGCAGTTCCGGCCCGGCGAGGATGATCGGACCATGCCGGCCACCTTGCCACCGGCGGAGGCGGCTGCGCCGGCGCAGCCCGTTCCGGCTGGCGAGCGTAAGTCGTTGAACCGCAAGGACATCGTGCTCTCGCTGGGCCTCTATCTGCTCAGCGTGATCGCCGCGTTCGGCTGGGCCTACGACCTGTTCGCGAAGCTGTTCGACCTGGTCCACAACCGCTGCACCGCGAAGAAGGACTTCTCGGTGCAGTGCATCGTCATCCGCCCGCCCGCCTCGGCCCTGTGGGGCTTGCTGATCGGCGGTGGCGGCATGTTTCTGGCGCTGGTCGGCGCCATGGTGCTCGCCTCGGTGGCGGCCATGACCGGTCGCCGCGCCTGGATCTGGACGGCGATCGCGCTGCCGTTGATCCTGGTCGCGGGGCGGCGCGGGACACGTCCTGGTCGCCACCGCCATCGGCTGAGGTTCAGAGGCGTTCGTAGACGGTGGCGTTGGCCAGACCGCCGGCCTCGCACATGGTTTGCAGGCCGTAGCGGGCGCCGCGGTCGTGCATGGCGTGGACGAGGGTGGTGGCCAGGCGGGCTCCGGAGGCGCCCAGGGGGTGGCCGAGGGCGATGGCGCCGCCGTTGACGTTGACCTTGGACAGGTCGGCGCCGGTTTCCCGGGCCCAGGCCAGGACGACGGAGGAGAAGGCCTCGTTGACTTCGAAGAGGTCGATGTCGGCGAGGTCGAGTCCGGAGCGCTGCAACACCTTTCGGGTCGCGGGGATGACCGCGGTCAGCATCAGCAGCGGGTCGTCGCCGGCGACGGCGAAGCTGTGCAGCCGGGCCAGCGGGCGTAGGCCGAGCTGGGCGGCGCGTTCGCTGGTCATGATGAGGGTGGCGGCGCTGCCGTCGTTGATCTGGCTGGCATTGGCGGCGGTGATGTTCCAGCCGATCTGCGGGAAGCGGGCGGCCATCTCCTCGCTGTAGAAGGCGGGGCGCAGCGCGGCCAGGCTCTCGAGCGTGCTGCCCACGCGGATGCCCTCGTCTTCGGAGAGACCGTTGAAGGGGGAGAGCTGGGCTTCGAAAGCGCCGTTCTTGGTTGCGGCAGCGGCCTTTTCGTGGCTGGCCAGGGCGAACTCGTCGAGCTGGGTGCGGGTCAGGCCCCACTTGGCCGCGATGAGTTCGGCGCTGATGCCCTGCGGCACCAGGCCCTCGGGATACCGTTCGGCGAAGCCGACGCCGGCGATGTCCTCGGCGCCGATCAGGTTGGCGCCCATGGGAACCCGGCTCATGGATTCCACGCCCGCGGCCACCACGATGTCGTAGGCCCCGGCGATGACGCCCTGGGCGGCGAAGTGGATGGCCTGCTGGCTGCTGCCGCACTGCCGGTCCACCGTGGTGGCGGGAACCGACTCCGGGTATCCGGCGGCGAGGGCGGCGCGGCGGGTGAGGTTGGAGCCCTGTTCGCCGACCTGGGTGACCACGCCGCCGATCACGTCGTCGATCAGCGCCGGATCGATCTCGCTGCGCCGGACCACCTCCCGCAGGCTGTGGGCGAGCAGGTCGGCGGGGTGCACGCCGTGCAGGGCGCCGGTGGCCTTGCCCTTGCCGATGGGGGTGCGGACGGCCTCGACGATGACTGCGTCTCTCATTGACGTTCCTTCCAGGCATCTAACTTGATCGCTCTATAGTCAGAGTAAGAGCTGGCAATAGTGAGGGCAAGTCAGCAATGTATGATGTACGCCATGTCGGCCGTACTGGAAGGAAAACTCAGCGACCTGAGCTCGTGGAAGCCGCAGGGCTGTTCGATCGCCAAGGCGATGGACATCGTCGGCACCCGCTCGGCCGTGCTGATCCTGCGCGAGTCGTACTACGGCACGACGCGCTTCGACGGGTTCGCGGCGCGGGTGGGGATCACCGACGCGGCCGCCTCCAGCGCCCTGCGCAAGCTCGTCGAGGCCGGGCTGCTCGAGAAGCGGCCCTATCGGGAAGAGGGCATGCGCACCCGCAACGAGTACGTGCTCACGCAGATGGGACTGGATCTGCTGCCCGCGGTCGTCGCGCTGTGGCAGTGGGGCGACAAGTACCTGCAGGACGGGCCCGCGCCGCTGGAGCGGCTCGAGGATTCGACCGGCGAGCCGGTCCGCGCGGAACTGCGCAGCGCCTCGGGAAACCAGGTGCCCTTGGAGAACCTGCGTATCCGGGTGAACGACGAATGGCGGCGGGAAGCCCGCCGCCATTCGTGAGACCTGCCCGTCAGTTCAGGCGGCGTCCGTCCTCCGGGTGGAAGAAGTAGGTGTGCTCGGCGTCGGCCACCAGGGCGAGACGGGCGCCCTTGACCGGCGGGTGGCGCCAATCGGCACGCGCCACAATGGTTTCCCCGTCACCGAGGGTGCGGCCGTAGATGTAGGCGTCGGAGCCGAGCTCCTCGACCACATCCACCTCCATGGCGATCCCGGCGCCGGTGCCGACCAGTTCCAGGTGCTCGGGCCGGATGCCGACCACCACGCGCTCACCGGCCTGCGCGGCCACCGACCGCGGCAGCGGCAGCGGGCAGCCGCCGAGGGTGACCGAGCCGCCGGCGACCGGCAGCGTGAACAGGTTCATGGCGGGCGAGCCCATGAAGCCGGCGACGAACAGGTTGGCCGGGTTCCGGTACAGGTCGCGCGGGGACGCGCACTGCTGCAGCAGGCCGTCCTTGAGCACGGCCACCCGGTCGCCCATGGTCATGGCCTCGACCTGGTCGTGGGTGACGTAGACGGTGGTGGTGCCGAGCCGGCGCTGCAACTGGGCGATCTGGGTGCGGGTCTGCACGCGCAGCTTGGCGTCCAGGTTGGACAGCGGCTCGTCCATCAGGAACACCTGCGGCGAGCGCACGATGGCGCGGCCCATGGCGACACGCTGGCGCTGACCGCCGGACAGAGCCTTGGGCTTGCGGTCCAGGTAGGGCTCCAGGTCGAGCAGCTTGGCCGCCTCGAGCACCCGCTGCTGCCGCTCCTCCTTGGACACCTTGGCCATCTTCAGTGCGAAGCCCATGTTCTCGGCCACGCTCATGTGCGGGTAGAGCGCGTAGTTCTGGAACACCATGGCGATATCGCGTTCCTTGGGCTCGGCGTGCGTGACGTCGGAGTCCCCGATCAGGATTCGGCCGTGGCTCACCTCCTCGAGCCCCGCGAGCATGCGCAGCGAGGTGGACTTGCCGCAGCCCGAAGGCCCGACGAGCACCAGGAACTCGCCGTCGGCGATCTCCAGGTTCAGTGCGTCGACGGCGGGCGTGCCCGAGCCGGGGTACAGCCGGGTGGCCTGGTCGAAAGTGACCGTTGCCATGGTTGACACTTCCCTTCACCGGCAGGAACGTGCCGGACGATCCGTAGTACAGGGGTTAGAACCGACTCTCGGGACGCCCGGGGGCTTCACCCCGGAACGCCCGAGGAGCGGTTCCGGGCACGATCGTAGGCGGACCGGATCGAATCGATACCGGTAGCCTCGAAACGGACTTCCTAACGGCGACGAGGAGTACGTCATGACTCGACCTGTTCGTATCGGCGTTCAGCTTCAGCCCCAGCACGCGCCCGGGTACGGGTTGATCCGGGACGCGGTGCGGCGGTGTGAGGACATCGGGGTGGACATCGTCTTCAACTGGGACCACTTCTATCCGCTGTACGGGGATCCCGAGGGCGCGCACTTCGAGTGCTGGACCATGCTGGGTGCGATCGCCGAACAGACCGAGCGGGTGCAGCTCGGCGCGCTGGTCACCGGCGGCGGCTATCGCAATCCGGACCTGCTGGCCGATATGGCGCGCACCGTGGACCACATCAGCAACGGGCGGCTGATCCTGGGCATCGGCGCGGGCTGGTTCGAGAAGGACTACGACCAGTACGGCTACGAATTCGGCACGGCCGGAAGCCGTCTCGCGCTGTTCAAGGACTCGATGACCCGGATCGCCGATCGGCTGGCCAAGCTGAATCCGCAGCCGGTGCGTGATATCCCCATCCTGATCGGCGGCGGCGGGGAGAGGAAGACGCTGCGGCAGGTCGCGCAGCACGCCGACATCTGGCACAGCTTCTCCGACCTCGATGTGCTGCGGCGCAAGATCGGCATCCTGGGCGAGCACTGCGCCGAGGTCGGCACCGACGCCACCGCCATCGAGAAGTCGGTGGCCTGGCCCGGTCTGGACAAGGTCGAGGACTACCACGCGGCGGGGGTCACCCTGTTCACGGTGGGCACCGGCGGACCGGACTACGACACCGCACACGTCCAGGAGGCGGTGGCCTGGCGTGATCGCGTGAATCAGGGATAGGCCCAGGCCAGGACGGTGCGGGCTTCCGAATCGGGCTGAGGGTAACCCTGGAATTGCGATCCCACCCCACTAGGGTGGTTTGCCATGGTTTCCTTGCGGCAGCGACCGGGTCGTCCCCCGCGCATCCTGGCCCTCGCGGGAGTTTTGCTGGTTGGTCTGCTCGGCGTCGCCGCCCTCGGGGCGGGCGGCGCCGCGGCCGACGACCGTGATCTGTGTTCGCCGCCGGGGCCGGCCGCGGCCAGCGCCGCACCGACCAATCTGGCGTCGGGACAGCAGAACCCCAGCGCGGACCGGTTCACCACGGCGGCCACCGAACCGCTGGACAAGATCGACATCAGCAAGCTGGGGCTGCTCACGCCCGGCAAGCTGAGTGTCGGCACGCTCTCGGACGCGCCGCCGAGCATCTGCGTCAACTCCAAGGGCGTGTTCACCGGGTTCGACAACGAACTGCTCGAGGCGATCGGCGCGAAGCTCGGCCTGCAGGTGGAGTTCACCGGCACCGAGTTCGCGGGCCTGCTGGCGCAGGTCGCCAACGGCCGCTTCGACATCGGCTCCTCCAGCATCACCACCACCGATGCCCGCCGGCAGCTGGTCGACTTCACCAACGGCTACGACTTCGGCTACTTCTCGCTGGTGGTGCCCGACGGCAGCGCCATCCACGGCTTCCCGGATCTGCACCGGGGCAACCGGATCGGCGTCGTGCAGGGCACCGTGCAGGACGAGTACGTGGTCAACGAACTGCACCTGGACCCGGTGAAGTTCCCCGACTACAACACCGCCTACGCGAACCTGAAGTCCGGGCAGATCGACGCCTGGGTCGCGCCCTCGCAGCAGGCCATCGGCGCGATCAAGCCGGGCGATCCGACCTCGATCGTGCAGAACACCTTCAGCGTCAACAACTTCACCGCCTGGGCGGTGCGCAAGGGCCATCAGCCGCTCACCGACGCGCTCAATGCCGGGCTGGACGCGGTGATCGCGGACGGCACCTACGCCAAGCTGTACGAGAACTGGGTGCCGCGCGAGCTGCCGCCGGGCTGGAAGCCCGGCTCCAAAGCCGTGGCGCCGCCGCAGCTTCCGGACTTCGCCAAGATCGCGGCCGAGCATGCGGGGGACAAGACGGGCAGTGCCGCGGCGCAGCCGAAATCGACGCTGCGGCAGCTGAAGGACACGTTCTTCGATTGGTCCCTGTACCGCAAGGCTTTCCCGGATCTGATCAAAACCGGTCTGCCCAATACCTTGATCCTGGCACTGGTTTCGGGTTTGCTGGGCACTGTCCTCGGCATGCTGCTGGCGGTGGCGGGCATCTCCCGCACCCGCTGGTTGCGCTGGCCCGCACGGGTTTACACCGACATCTTCCGCGGTCTGCCCGCCGTGGTGATCATCCTGCTCATCGGACTGGGTGTCGGCCCGGTGGTCAAGGGCGTCACCGGCAACAATCCGTACTGGCTGGGCGCGGTGGCGCTGGGGCTGCTGGCCTCGGCCTATATCGGCGAGATCTTCCGATCCGGCATCCAGTCGGTGGAGGCCGGGCAGCTGGAGGCGGCCCGCGCCATCGGGTTCGGGTACCGGCAGGCCATGACCCTGGTGGTGATCCCGCAGGGCGTGCGCCGGGTGCTGCCCGCGCTGATGAACCAGTTCATCGCGCTGATCAAGGATTCCTCGCTGATCTACTTCCTGGGCCTGCTGGCCAGCCAGCGGGAACTGTTCGCGGTGGGCCGGGATCTCAACGCGCAGACCGGGAATCTGTCGCCGCTGGTGGCGGCCGGCCTGGTGTATCTGCTGCTGACGGTGCCGCTCACGCACCTGGTCAACTACATCGACAAGCGCATGCGCGACGGCCGCCCGGGCGGGAACGATCCCGCCGACCCCGTCGAACAGGCCGTCATCACGGAAGGGCGTGGAGCATGAGTGCCTCCCTCACCGGCACCGGCCTGCGATTGACGCTGGGCCGCACCGAGATTCTGCGCGGCGTGGACGTGCACGTGGACGCGGGCAAGACGACCACGGTGATCGGCCCGTCCGGCTCCGGCAAGTCCACGCTGCTGCGGGTGCTCAACCGCCTGCACGAACCCGATTCGGGCGACATCCTGCTGGACGGCAAGTCGGTGCTCGCCGAGAACCCCGACCGGCTGCGGCAGCGGATCGGCATGGTGTTCCAGCACTTCAACCTGTTCCCGCACCGGACCGTCGCCGACAATGTGGCGCTGGGCCCGCGCAAACTGCACGGCCTGTCCAAGGAGCAGGCCCGGACCCTGGCCGTGCAGCAGCTGGAGGCGGTCGGCCTGGCCGGGAAGGCGGATGCCCGCCCGTCCGCGCTGTCCGGCGGTCAGCAGCAGCGCGTCGCCATCGCGCGTGCGCTGGCCATGAAGCCCGACATCATGTTCTTCGACGAGGCCACCTCGGCGCTGGACCCGGAACTGGTCAAGGGCGTGCTCGCGCTCATGTCGGAGCTGGCGGGCGGCGGCATGTCGATGGTCGTGGTCACCCACGAGATGAGCTTCGCGCGTTCGGTATCGGACCGGGTGGTCTTCATGGACCACGGTCAGGTGGTGGAGACCGGCACACCCGAGGCGTTGTTCGAGAACGCGGAAACCCCTCGGCTGCGCCAGTTCCTCTCGCAGGTGCTCTAGCTGCTGCCCGCGAAGGGCAGGTTGGCGTAGCGGGCGAAATCGCCCTGGGCTCCGCTGTAGACATTGAGGTCGACGCCCGCGCCGATGCCGGGGATCCGGCCGGCGTCGGTGGTCTGCCAGAAGGTCCAGTGCGGCCAGCCGCCGGGGACCTCGGGGTTGTCGTTGCCGCGATAGTCCGCGATCCACAGCGGGTAGGCGGTGAACTCGTTGGAGTCGGCCATGGCCGTCTGCCAGAAGCGGGGATAGGTGTAGATGATCGGCATGCGCCCGGTCAGCGCCCGGACCGTGTTCAGGTAGCGGTGGGTCCAGTCGATCAGCGCGGCCGGGGGCAGCCCGCCGGAATCCTCGAGGTCCAGCACCGGCGGCAGGTCCATCGGCCCGTTCTGGCCCAGCACCAGCGCGGAGTAGAAGGCGGCCTGCGCCTCGGGGAGCAGGTTGGGGCGCGCGAAATGGTAGGTGCCGCGCGCGACTCCGGCCACCCGCATCGCCAGGCTGTCCTGCACGAAGTACGGGTTCACGTAGTTGAGGCCCTCGGTGGCCTTGAGCATCGCGAACGAGTATCCGGCCGCCCGCACGCCGAACCAGTTGATGCTGCCGCCGCCGGGATGCTGCCAGGAGGCCACATCGGGGCCCTCGATATCGGCGGCGGCCACCCCGGCAGGGGTAGCCATCAGGATGCCTGCAGCCGCGACAGTAAGCACTTTCTTCAGTGTGCGTCCGGTCATGCCCTGAAACGCTAGGCCGAACCCGCTCCCGAGCGGTGAAGGCGCGACCGGTTAATTCGCCAATCGTTAGCCAAGCCAGTCCAGGACCGATGCGGCGGTCCAGGACTGCTGCATGCTGCCCAGCGGCTCGCCGGTGAAGGGCTCGTAGTACTCGGCGAAGCTGCCGTCGCTGGCCTGCCGCAGCCCTTCGGCGCGCAGCATGAACGAGCGTTCCGCCCAGCCGCGACGGGCGAACACCCAGGAGAACAGCCAGCTGATCACCGGCCACACCGGGCCGCGCCAGTATTCGCGGGAGCGGAAGTCCCGCGACACCGGAGAGGTCGAGGGCGGCAGTGCGTAGCGCAGGTCCGGGTGCCCGCACCAGCGCGGGCCCTCGAACAGGCGCAGCAGCCGCCGTTCGGCGTCGCGCGGCAGCCCGCCGCTGATCAGCGGCGCGAAGCAGGCGAGGGTCTCGGTGTCGATCCACTTGTCCGCGCGCACATCGAAATCGCGGGCCACGCCGCTGCGCGCGTCGGTGGTGGCGACCACGCCCGCGCGGAAGTAGTCGGCCCATTCGTAGAGCTCGCGCACGTCCGCGTGCGGCTGCTTGTAGTCCTCGCCGATATTGGCCAGCACATCGCAGGCCAGCGCGAAGATGGCGGTCACGAACACGTCCTCGACCGCGAAGCTCATGGTGGAGGCGAGCTGGTAGTCGTCGTAGCCGGCCCGGCGCATCTGTTCGAGCAGCCACAGGTAGCGGTCGTATTCGCGGTCGGAGGGCCGCTGCGTGGGATCGCCCACCACCTGGGTGTCGGCGCGCTCGTAGGGCGGCAGGTCGGGGCCCGGAATCACGTTTTCGTAGGCGCGATCCCAGCGCGGCGAGTTGTCCATGCCCGATTCCCAGCCGTGGTACAGCGTGATCCGGCCGTGCTGCTTGGGGTCTCGCGCGTAGGCCAGCCAGCGGTGCCAGCGCATCAGATCGGGCCAGCGCCGGTTCAGGAAGTCCTCGGCCACGGCGCGGGTGCTGCGGCCGTGCCGGCGGGAGTGGTCCAGAATCCGTTGCACCGCAATGGCATGCACGGGCGGCTGGGTGATCCCGGAGGTGTCGGGACCGTCGGGCGCGTCGGCGGCGAGGCGGCGGCATTCCCAGCGGGCGGGCCCGGGGAAGTAACCGTCCACCCCGTTGGCGAAGACGATGTGCGGAATCATGCCGTTGCGCCACTGCGCCGACAGCAGGGTGTCCAGTTCCAACGCTGCGCGTTCCACGCTGAGCGGCGCCAGCCCGACCGCCACGAAGGCCGCGTCCCAACTCCACATGTGTGGATACAGTCTGGGCGCCGCGCTGGTCATGGTGCCCAGGTCGTTGCCGCGCAGCAGGTAGGCGGCGCGGGCCGCGAGCTGGGTGGGCGTGAATCCCGGGTGTGTCATCGCCCTATTCTGCGCCGGTACCCGCAGGTATGCGCGATAGGCCGGTTCGCCAGAGTGCAACTGTTCGCCTTTTCGTGAATCAGCTAGCGGTGGTGTGCCCGTCCGAAGCATCGCCGGACCGCGGCAGCCGGTTACGGTGATCACATGGCGACATCCGCGAAGCCCGACACCGACCGGCCGACCGCGTTGATCACCGGTGCCAGCCGGGGGCTGGGGGCGGCGATCGCGCGGGAACTGGCTCCGGCGCACCAGCTCCTGCTGGGCGCGCGCACACCGCAGGCCCTGGAACCGATGCTGCGCGAGCTGCCCGGCAGCGCCGGATGGCCGGTCGATCTCACCGATTACGACGCGGTGGCGCGTGCGGCGGCGGGGATCGAGCGGTTGGATGTCCTGGTCCACAATGCCGGAATCGCCGACCTGGGAACGATAGCCGATTCGTCGGTGGCGCAGTGGCGGAATACGTTGGAAGCCAACCTGATCGCGGTCGCGGAGTTGACCAGATTGTTGCTGCCCGCGCTGCGCGCCGCCAACGGCCATGTGGTGCTGATCAATTCGGGAGCCGGGTTGCGAGCGAATCCGGGCTGGGGTGCGTACGCGGCCAGCAAGTTCGGGCTGCGCGCCTTCGGTGACGCACTGCGACTGGAGGAACCGGCGCTGCGGGTCACCTCGGTGCACCCGGGCCGGATCGGCACCGACATGCAGCGCGAGATCATCGCGGGGGAGGGCCGGGCCTACGACCCGGACGAGTTCCTCACCGCGGAAACCGTCGCCCGCGTGGTCCGCAATGCCGTGGAGACGCCGCGTGACGCGCATCCCACGGAAATCGTGCTGCGCCCCATCGCCCGCTGAGAGCAGCCTTAATTTCTGCGCTGAATTTCAATCATTTCGCACAGAATTGGTGTCCAGTTCACGCCGTATAGATATAACGAGTAGGCCTGCGAGGGAGGCATGGCAAAGATCGATATATACCTTTCGGAGCGAACGACTCAGATGGATAGACGACAGCTGCTCGCGATGCTCGCCGCGGGCACCGCGGCCGCCTTGACCGGGTGCTCTTCGGACGACGGCCCCTCCCACAAGGTGACCCCGCGGATCAGCGGACCGGTCGCGACGCCCACGCCGTCGGCGTCGGCGAAGCCGATCGCCACGCCGCCCGCCGGGCAGAAATCCGCTATTCCCGCGGGCACCATTACCGGGCTGCCCGGGCACGGCACGAACCTGGCTCTCACCGTCGACGACGGGGCCAGTCCCGAGGTGGTCGGCGCCTACGTCAAATTCGCCAAGGACACCGGGGCGCGGTTCACCTTCTTCGTCACCGCGTACTACGACTCCTGGACCACGCACAAGGCGGCCCTGCGGCCCCTGGTGGAATCCGGGCAGATCCAGCTGGGCAATCACACCTGGGACCACCCGGACCTGACCAAGCTGTCCGCGAGCGAGGTGGGGTCCCAGCTCACCAAGGCAAAAACTTTCCTGCACAACAACTTCGGAGTGGACGGGACACCCTATTTCCGTCCCCCCTTCGGCCGCCACGATGCTACCGTCGACAAGGTGGCAGCCGACCTCGGTTACACCGTCCCCACCATGTGGTACGGCTCGCTGTCCGATTCCGGTGTCATCACCGAGGACTATCTGATCGAGTGCGCGCAAAAGTATTTCACCGCGCAGGCGATCGTGATCGGCCACGCCAACCACCCCGCCGTGACGCACTGCTACGACCACCTGGTCGAAATCATCCGTGCGCGCAACCTCTCCCTGGTGACGCTCAACGACGTGCTGGTGTCACCGGCCTGAGCGGGTTGTGGCGGGGGAGTGGAAGTTTCGTTCTGATGAGGGATTGAAGGTCGATCGACATGGACAGACGACGGCTGCTGGCGCTGCTGGCGGCGGGTGGGGCTGTGAGTTTGCTGGGCGCGGGCGAATCCCACGCCGACTTCCCCTTCGACACCGGATCTGCGGGCGGGATCATTCCGCCGATGCCCGGCGTGACACCGGATTACGGGCCCAAGACCGCCATTGGACCGGGCACCATCAACGCGCTGCCCGGCGACGGAAACCGCATGGCGCTCACCATCGATGACGGCGCGAGCTCCGAAACCATCGGCGGTTTCGTCGATTTCGCCCGCACCACCGGGGCCCGGCTGACCTTCTTCGTGACCGCCTACTATCCCGGCTGGCTGGATCACCGGGATGCGTTGCGCCCCATGGTCGATTCCGGCCAGATCCAGCTCGGGAACCACACCTGGGATCATCCGGACCTGACCCGGATCTCCGGCGGCGCGGTCGCCGATCAGCTGAACCGGTGCAAGGACTTCCTCTGGAATCAGTACGGCGTCGACAGCACGCCGTACTACCGTCCGCCTTTCGGCCGGCACAACGCCGCCGTCGACGCGGTGGCCGCCGACTGCGGCTACACCGTGCCGACCATGTGGTACGGCAGCTTGAACGACACCAACACCGTGATCAACGAGGGCATGCTGCTCGATGCCGCGCACCAGTGGTTCCGGGCCCAGTCCATCGTGATCGGCCACGCCAACCGGCCGACCGTCACCCGCATCTACGACCAGCTCATGGACATCGTCCGGGAACGCAACCTGCAACTGGTCACCCTCGACGACGTGCTCATCCCGCCACGATAATGCTTGGGGCAAAAGGAAATCGGGTCCGGCGTGCAGTGCACGCCGGACCCGATTCGGTTGTCCGCTAGGCGACGATGTTCACCAGGCGGCCCGGGACCACGATGATCTTGCGAGGCGGGTTGCCGCCCAGCAGTTCCGCGATCTTCTCGTCGGCCAGGGCGGCCGCCTGGACCGCGGCCTGATCGGCGTCGGCGGCGACGCTGATCCGGCTGCGGACCTTGCCGTTGACCTGGATCGGGTACTCGACCGAATCCGCCACCAGCAGCGCGGGATCCGCCTTCGGAAAGGGGCCGTGGGCCAGGGCGGTGGTGTGGCCCAGGCGTTCCCACAGTTCCTCGGCCACGTGCGGGGACATCGGGGCCAGCATCAGGACCAGCGGCTCGACCAGCTTGCGCGGCGCACCGTCGCCGTAGTTCTTGGTCAGGTAGTTGGTCAGCTCGATCAGCTTCGCGCCCGCGGTGTTGTCGCGCAGGTTGGCGTAGTCGTCGTCGACGCCGGCGATCGTCTTGTGCAGCAGGCGCAGCGCCTCGGCCGAGGGCTCGGTGTCGGTGACCTTCAGCGCGCCGGTCTCCTCGTCCACGGTCAGTCGCCACACGCGCTGCAGGAAGCGGTGCGCGCCGACGACGTCCTTGGTCGCCCACGGGCGTGAGGTGTCCAGCGGACCCATCGACATCTCGTAGAAGCGGAAGGTGTCCGCGCCGTACAGGTCGCACATCTCGTCGGGGAGATGGCGTTCTTCAGCGACTTGCCGATCTTGCCGTACTCCTGGAAGACCTCTTCCTCGGTGCCGGAAGCGTTGGTCCAGAAGAACTTTCCGTCCCGCTCCACGATCTCGGCGGCCGGCACGTAGGCGCCGCGCGCGTCGGTGTAGGCGAAGCCCTGGATGTAGCCCTGGTTGAACAGGCGGCGGTACGGCTCGAAACCGGACACCTCACCCAGGTCGAACAGCACCTTCTGCCAGAACCGCGCGTACAGCAGGTGCAGCACCGCGTGCTCCACGCCGCCGACGTACAGATCCACGCCGCCCGGATCCTTCGGACCGTGCTCGGCGGTACGCGGGCCCAGCCAGTACTTCTCGTTCTCCGGGGCGCAGAACGCCTCGGTGTTGGTGGGATCGGCGTAGCGCAGCTGGTACCAGGAGCTGCCCGCCCAGTTGGGCATCACATTGGTGTCGCGGCGGTACTTCTTGGGGCCGTCGCCCAGATCCAGTTCGACGTGCACCCAGTCGGTGGCCTTGGCCAGCGGCGGGGACGGCTCGGAGTTCGCGTCGTCCGCGTCGAAGGTGACCGGCGCGAAGTCCTCCATCTCCGGCAGCGTCACCGGCAGCATGGATTCCGGCAGCGCGTGCGGCGCGCCGTCCTCGTCGTAGACGATCGGGAAGGGCTCGCCCCAGTAGCGCTGGCGGGCGAACAGCCAGTCGCGCAGCTTGTACTGGACGGTGCCGCGGCCGTGGCCGTCGGTCTCCAGCTGGGTGATCACCCGGGCCTTGGCGGTCTCGATGTCCAGGCCGTCCAGGTAACCGGAGTTCACCAGGGCGCCGTCGCCGGCGTAGGCGGCCTGCGAGATGTCGCCGCCCGCGACCACTTCCACGATGGGCAGGCCGAAGGCGGTGGCGAACTCCCAGTCGCGCGGGTCGTGACCGGGGACGGCCATGATGGCGCCGGTGCCGTAGCCGGACAGCACGTAGTCGGCGATGAAGATCGGCACGCGTGCGCCGTTCACCGGGTTGGTGGCGTAGGTGCCCAGGAAGACGCCGGTCTTCTCCTTGTTCTCCTGGCGCTCCAGATCCGACTTGGCGGCGATCGACTTGCGGTAGCCGGCAACGGCTTCGGCGGGGGTGTCGGCGCCGCCGAAGGTCCAGCGGGCGTCGGTGCCGGACGGCCAGGTGTCGCCGGTCAGGCGGTCCACCAGCTCGTGCTCGGGCGCGATCACCACGTAGGTGGCGCCGAACAGGGTGTCGGGCCGGGTGGTGAACACCTCGATGATGTCGCTGCCCGCCTCGAACTTGACCTGCGCGCCCCGCGAGCGGCCGATCCAGTTGCGCTGCATGGACTTCACGTTCTCCGGCCAGTCCAGCTCGTCCAGGTCGTCGACCAGGCGATCGGAGTAGGCGGTGATGCGCATCATCCACTGCCACAGGCGCTTACGGAACACTGGGAAGTTGCCGCGCTCGGAGCGGCCGTCGGCGGTGACCTCCTCGTTGGACAGCACGGTGCCCAGGCCCGGGCACCAGTTGACCATCGAATCGGTCTGGTACACCAGGCGATAGGAGTCGACGACGGCATTGCGCTCGACCGGGGACAGGTCGGCCCAGGCCCGGCCGTCCGCGGGCGACCGCTTGCCGGAATCGAATTCGGCGATCAGCTCGGCGATCGGGCGCGCCTTGTTCAGACCCTCGTCGTACCAGGCGTTGTAGATGCGCAGGAAGATCCACTGCGTCCACTTGTAGTACTCGGGATCGGTGGTGGCGAAGGTGCGCCGGCGGTCGTGGCCCAGGCCCAGCCGGTCCAGCTGCCGCTGCATGGTCGCGATGTTCGCCATGGTGGTGTCGCGCGGGTGCGCGCCGGTCTGCACCGCGTACTGCTCGGCGGGCAGGCCGAAGGCGTCATAACCCAGGGCGTGCAGCACATTCCGGCCGTGCATGCGGTGGTAGCGCGCGAACACGTCGGTGGCGATGTAGCCCAGCGGGTGCCCGACGTGCAGGCCCGCGCCGGACGGGTACGGGAACATGTCCTGGATGAACAGCTTGTCGGCGGGAATGCCGGAGGCCAGCGGGCCCACCGGGTTGGGGGCGAAGAAGGTGCCGCGCTCCTCCCAGTTGCGCTGCCACTTCTGCTCCACGCGTCCGGCGAGGTCGGCGTTGTAGCGGTGTGCGGGAACGTCGCCGCCCCCAGCCGCGGTCGCGGTGGGTGTTTCGGTTGCACGGGTGTCCTGCACGGTCCTGCCTTCGCTTGTCCAGCCAATCCCCGATAAAGGTCGCTCACCAGGGTAAAGGTCACCCACCCCAGGCCCCAAAAAGGGTCCGCTGAGTTCATCCCCCTGGCGTAACCCCACCCGCCCGGAGCGAAGCGGAGGGCAAATATGCACCGTGTAGCCTCGACCGGGTGTTGGTTGTGGCGCTGATCCTCTTTGTCCTCGCGGCTGTGGCCGTGGTCACGGGCGTGCTCGGACTGACCGGCACCCTGCCCGGCAACCGCTATTTCGGGGTGCACTCCGAGGCGGCGCTGAAGACCGAGGAAGCCTTCAAGCTGGCAACAAGGTCGCGGGACCGACCTCCGTCGTGGCCGGTCTGCTGCTCGCCGCCAGTGGCGCGGTGGTGCTGGTGTCCGGTGGCGTCCCGGCGCTGGTGCTCGCGGTGATCGCCGTGGTGATCGCGCTGTTCACGCTGGGTGCGGGTGCGGCGGCGGCCGAGAAGGCGATCGCGAACGCGTTCCCGGAGGAAGAGAAGGTCGGCGGGTGCGGTAGCGCCTGCGGCGGGTGCTCGCTGCGCGACACCTGCGAGACCGCCTGATTCACTCGGTGAGCGAGCGCCGCATCCAGATGTGCGGGATGCCCGCGTCCATGCCGATCTCGCCGAACGTCCGGTAGCCGAGCTTCTCGTAGAAGCCGACCGCGTGAGTCTGCGAATGCAGCTCGATCGCCGCCAGTCCGCGGGCCCGCGCCCGCTCCTCGATGGCCCGGACCAGGGCCGCGCCGAGTCCGGTGCCGCGCGTCTCGGCCAGCACGGCCAGCCGCCCGAGCACCCCGACCCCGTCGCGCACGAGCAGCCGTGCGGCCCCCGCGGGCTTGTCGTCGACCCGTCCCAGGAAATGATCGGCGACCTCGTCGAGCTCGTCGATCTCGATCTCCTCCGGCACGCCCTGCTCGTCGACGAAGACCTGCAACCGCACGGCGTAGGCGTCCGCGAGTTCCTGTTCGGTGCTGACGGTGACCACTTCGATCATGAGCTCAGCATGCCCCAGTGCGCAGGATCACTTGCCGAGGGTCCGCCGACCGCGGATGGGCCAGCGCGAGCGCCGCGGTCGCGGGTCGGGCAGACCGGCGTGTTCGGCGAAGGCGGCCGCGTCCTCGGCGGTGGTGGTCTTCGGGCGGGTGCGCGCCCACTCCAGGTAGCGGCCGTGGAAGTCGGGGCCGGCGGCTATCGCCAGGGCCGGGAACCTTCGCGTCACTTCGTCGACCCGTTTGTGCAGCAGGCCGTGGGCGGTGGCGGCGAGGTCGTCCGCGTCGAAGCCTGGAGGTGGTTCGGCGCCGGCGACCAGGGCGCGGACGATCGCGGCCTGCTGCTCGGCGAGGGTGGCCGGGGACCGGACCGATTCGGTGGTCATGCCGGAATCGCCGCCGTGCGCAGGGTGATCGGCGCCCGGCCGGAGGCGGCGGCGATCGCGTTCAGTTCGGCGGCGAGTTCGGTTGCGGGCGGGTAGTTTCCGTCGCGCTCCAGCATGAGCGGTACCGGCCGGCCGGTGGCGAACTCGGCCACCAGGTCCAGGACCTCGGCCGGGACCCGGTGGACATGGGTGTCGATATAGCGTCCGTCCGACTCGTGGCCACCCGCGATATGGCAGTAGGCCACGCGTTCGGCGGGCAAGCGCAGCAGCTCGGTCAGCGGGTCACGTGACGTATTGCGGGCATTGGCATAGACATTCGCGATATCGAGCAGCAGATAGACGCCGGTCCGCTCGACCAGCTCCTGTAGGAACTCGGCCTCGGTGTACTCCGCGTCCGGCCACTCGAACAACGCCGCGATGTTCTCCACCGCCAGCGGCACATCCAATTGTCGGCTCGCCCGGAAGATATTGCGCTCCAAGGCATCGAGTGCTTCCCGGGTGCGCGGCACCGGCAGCAGGTGACCGGCCTCCAGACCGCCCGCCGCACGAAGGCGATGTGCTCGCTCACCATCGGCGACCCCAGGGCCCGCGCGCACTCGGCGAGGTGCGCCACCCGGCGATCGTCCACGACCTCGGCGCCGCCGAGCGAGAGTGAAACACCATGCGGCACAGCTGGAATACCGCGCGCGACCAGTTCGCCGAGTTCTTCCGGAACGGTGACCGCGGCGCGTCGCCTGCGGCCGGAATTGCCCGCCGCCAGGGATTCCGCGATGACCTCACAGAAGCCGATGCCGTCCAGCGCCGCGACCATGCCGCAGATCTCGCGCCGCCAGCCGATGCCCAGCGACCCGTCCGGAAGCGGTGATCCGTTCATCCGCCGCACCCTCCGCCGCAGCCACCACCGCCGCAGCTGCTTCCGCCGCCGCAGCTGCTTCCGCCGCTGTCGCTGGTGCTGCAACTGGATCCGCTGCTACACGAACTGCCGCTGCTGCCACCGCCCCCGGCCGCGACATTGGCCGCCCCCGCGAGCGCCGGGTCGAGGCTCCACAGCGCCAGGCCGCCGTAGAGCGCGACGGCCAGCGCGGCGCTGTTGGCGCCGTAGGCCGCGTAGGCGGGGGCATTGGCGGGACGCAGGTGGAGGTTGTCGGTGCGGGTCGTGTCGAGCGCGTCGCGGCCGCGCCGGGTCAGCCGCGGCGCGCGGCCCACCAGCATGGTGACGATGCCCAGCACGATCATGACGACCACCAGGAAGCCGACCGAATGATGGGTGGCGACTCCCGCGATCAGCCGGACCAGTCCGAGCAGGAGCACGGCGTAGAGCGGAAACCTGGCCGTCCGCAGGGCTTTTCGCTGCTGGTCGCCGAACAGGTAGCCGCGGTAGGCGAGGTCCGCGCGCATACGGTCGGTCGCCCCCGCGGTCGCCACCAGCATCGAGGTCATGGTCAGCCGGTCGGTGGAACGGCTCAGACTCGCCCACAGGGTGCGGGCGATCGGGTCCAGATCCGATGACCTGGTGCTGGAGTAGGCGCGGGCGGGTTTGCCGCTGGAGTCGATGAACTGGTGACCACGCAACTGCGCCAGCGCTGCCAGCACCGGTCGGCGGTCGTCGACGAGCAGGGCGGTCTCGCTGGGCGTCAAGGGTCCGGCCGGTGGCCAGGCGGGGTCGATGCCCCGCAACACCCTCGCCCGCAGTACATATGCGGCCACGACCGCCAGCAGCCCGGCGAGCACATAGAACAAGAGGAAGGCCGGGCCGGAGATCCCCCACGTGTTGGTTGCGGCCGCGGCCGCGTCGGTCCGAAGGACCATGGCGATTCCACCTCGGGAGTCGTCGTGACAGTCGATCAACTCCAGTATCGCGGCTGCGCGGGTGCGGTGTTATCCGAAGGATCTTGCGGTCACTAGCCTGATTCGGTGCGATTTCTCAGCAAGTTCTACATAGACGGGTTCATCCTGTCGATCCTCGGCATGGTCGTGCTGGCCAGCATCCTCCCGGCCCGGGGCGATGCCGCCGAGGTGGTGAGCTGGCTGACGAAGATCGCCATCGCGATCCTGTTCCTGCTGTACGGCACCCGGCTGGCTCCGCAGGAGGCGCTCGCGGGCCTCAAGCACTGGCGACTCCATCTGACCGTCCTGGCCTGCACTTTCATCCTCTTCCCCGTGATCGGCCTGGCCGCCCGGGTGCTGGTGCCGCACATCCTCACCCAGGATCTCTACACCGGTCTGCTGTTCCTGTGCCTGGTGCCGTCCACGGTGCAGTCCTCGATCGCCTTCACCTCCATCGCCAAGGGCAATGTGGCGGGCGCGATCGTGAGCGCCACGGTGTCGAACCTGCTGGGCGTGTTCCTGACCCCCGCGTTGGTGATCCTGCTGATGAACACCACCGGACAGGCCAGTGTGGACCCGTCGGCGGTGGTGGACATCGTGCTGCAGCTGCTGGTGCCGTTCTTCGTGGGCCAGCTGATCCGGCCCAAGGTGAGGGGCTTCCTGTCCCGCTACGCCGAGCCGACCAAACTGGTGGACCGCGGTTCCATCCTGCTGGTCGTCTACAGCGCTTTCAGCGCGGGCATGGTGGAGGGCATCTGGCATGCCATGTCGCCGTGGCGGATCCTGGGGCTGGCGCTGGTGTGCTGCGCGATCCTGGCGATCGTGCTGGTGGCGACCGGATTCCTGGGCGAGGCGCTGGGTTTCGATCGCGCCGACCGGATCGTGGTGGTGTTCTGCGGTTCCAAGAAGAGCCTGGCCACCGGGCTGCCCATGGCGACGGTGCTGTTCGCCGGTCACTCGGTGGGCCTGATCGTGTTGCCGCTCATGATGTTCCACCAGATTCAGCTGATCACCTGCGCGGCCCTCGCAGGGCGCTGGGCTCGTACCGCGCCGTCAACGCCAGCAGCCGACTGTCCTCCCGGCGCAAAGGACGCGTGACGCCGGCCGGGGACCGCGTGGCCAGGGCGGCCAGGACGGCGCGATCCGCGCCCGGATCACCCACCGCGATGCGGGCGCTGCCGTCCGGGTAGCGCTTGGCCACGATCCCGGCACGCGCCAGCGTGGGCGCGATATCGCGGCCGGGCAGGAACAGGAAGTTGGCGCTGCTGCGCGGCACCCGGATGCCGGCCCGCCGCAACTCGATCCGCAGTAGTTCGCGCTGCGTGGTGATGCGCAGAATCCGCTCGCCCAGTTCGGCTTCCGCGGCGTAGGAGGCGCGCACCGCGGCCACCGCCGTGCCGGGCATCCCGAACGGCAGTTGCAGCCGGCGCACCCTCCGCACCAGGTCCGGCGCGCCGAAGGCATAGCCGATCCGCAGCCCCGCCAGCCCGTACGCCTTGGAGAAAGTGCGCAGGACCAGCACGTTGGGATGCCTGTGGATAAGTTCGACAACGTCCAACGCGTCGCTCGCGCCGAGGAACTCGGCGTAGGCCTCGTCCAGGATCACCGGCACCCGCGCCGGAACCGAGCAGAGGAACGCCTTCAGTTCGCTGGCCGCGGCCACGGTGCCGGTCGGATTGTGCGGACGGCACACCGCGATCAACCCGGTGCGCTCGTTCACCGCGCGCGCCATGCCCCACAGGTCCTGGCGGCCGTGCGGATCCAGCGGCACCGCCACCGGTCGCAGCCCGACCATGTGCGCCATGATCGGGTAGCCGTCGAATGTCGGTGTGGCGTAGACGAATCCGGACCCGGCGCGGGCAACGGTCTGCATGATCTGCATGGCGACCCCGGTCGCGCCCGACCCCACCACGATGTGCTCGGCCCCGATCCCGAGATGCTCGGCGATCAGCCGCGGCAGGCTCCGGGGCAGGAACTCCGGATACCGGTTGGCTCCGGCCAGGCAGTCGTCGATCGCGGCCACAACGGAAGGCAGTGGCGGGAAAGGGTTTTCGCTCAGACTCAGATCGAAGCGGATGGTGTCGGCGTCGCCGCGCAGGCCGGTCGGCCAGTGCACGGGGCGCGTCATCGGGCGGCTCCCCAGCGGACGGCCGCCGCGCCCGCGAAATCCCCGGCGTGCGCGAAGGCCGCCATCAGCACGACCGACCCGTTGCGCAGCCGCCCCGCCCGGTTCTCGGCGTCCAGGGTCACGGGAATGCCTGCCGCGAACAGGTTTCCGCAGCTGTCGAAGGTGTCCGGATGCCGTTCGGGTGGCAGTTCCATGGCCTCGTTCCAGTTGCGCAGGAACAGCCGGTTGGGCTGGTTGGTGACGAAGGTGTCGATATCGCTGGACTTGACCCCGATCCGCTTGCACACCGCCTGCGCGACCTCCGGCACCAGCCGGTTGCCGCGCGTCATCACCTTGGCCACCTTGGATTCGGTGAAGGTGACGCAGCCCTGGCCCGCGCCGGGCTCCCAGTACTTGCGGTCGCCGTTGGTGCTGAATTCCATGTCCCCCGCGAACTCCGGATAGGTCCGGCATTCGATGTCGAGGATGGGCGCGGAATTGTTCTTCACCAGCAGTCCGACCCCGCAACCGTCGCCGGGCACCGGGGCCTGCGCCAGCCCGCGGATATCGGACTGGGTAAACACCGGTCCCGCGCAGTTCTGGGTACAGGCGATGAGCGCGGTGCGCGCGTCGGTGGTCTGCAGGATCATCCGCGCCGTCCACATCATGTGCACGAAGGCCGCGCAGCCGCCGTTGTGGATGTCGAAGACCCAGCGCGGCTTCATGCCCAGGCGGCGCGCCACCTCGGGGCCGGGGCCCAGCACCGGATTGTCGGGCAACTGGGTGTGGGTCAGCAGCACGTCGATATTCGAGATCTCCCGGGCCCCATGGCGTTCGACGAGCGGCGCGACGGCCCGCTCGACCATGTCCACGGCGGTCTCGTCGCGGCCGACGTGATGGCGGCCCTTGGGGGCGCGGAACATGACGTTCTTGGCCATCCGGTCCGAGCGCGAGAACTGGGTGAAGTATTCGGTGCCGACGGGGTCGCCGGGCAGGTAACCGGAGACGTCGGCCAGGCTGACCGGCGGCGTCCGCAGGGTGGGGTCGGTGAAATCCATGGCGGTCACTCACTCATCCAGTCGGGCTTGATGGGCAGGCCGTGTGCCGCGCGGTATTCCGCGATGGCCCGGAGGTTGTCGAGCTCCAATTGGTGTCCCGCGGAGAACATCTCCCAGAAGTCACCCACCCACACCTTGCGCTTGTCCGGCGCGGTGTCCTGGTAGGGATTCCGGTCGTAGAACGGGTGGTGGCAATTCGTCCACAGCACCACCGATCCCGGCTTGTCGAACACCACCTGGGCGTCGACGACCCGCATCAGGTAGATCATCCACAGATGCTCGCTCTGATCCCAGGCGCAGTGGTAGTCCACGGTCATGGCGTCGGGATTGGCGACCGTGCGGGTGTAGATATTGGTGTTGTCGCCCAGCCGGTCGTGTGACACCCACAGTCCCGGCTCCGCGGTCTCGGTGAATCCCCGCAGGCTGTAGGTCCACTCCTCCAGGCACCGGGTGTCGGCGAGGTATTCGTACAGTTCCCGGGGCGGGGCCTCGATGAATCCCTGGACCGGGCAGAAGTCGCCGAAGATCTGGTCGTGCGGATACACCGACCGCAGCATGTCCAGGATGATCGGGGTGGTGGCGTCGCGGTCGGAGTTCTCGATGCGCAGCAGTCCGGGGATGGCGGCTTCGGGGATGTCGCTGAGGGCGGGCAGGGCGCTGGTTGTCACGGATTACCTCCTGGGTGGCGTCAGGAACGGTGTGAACGGCGGGATTTCGTCGGGATCGCAGTCGATCGCGACGAACGACGGTCCCGGGCGGTCGAGGCAGTGCCGCAATGCCGCGGCGAGCTCGGCCCGGTTCTCCGGTGCGTGGGTGCACAGTTCCGGGAACATGGCGGCCATCCCCGCGCCCGGATACGCGGGACGAAACCTGTTGAAGCTGTACCGATCCCCGTAGTACAGCTGTTCGCGCGTGATGCACATGGCGTGCGCGTTGTTGTTGAGCACGATGAAGGTGATCGGCAGCCGGTGCTCGACGGCGGTGTGAATCTCCATGCCGTGCATGAAGAACGCCCCGTCCCCGGCGATGACGAAGGTGCGGCGCGGGCCGCCGTCGGCGCGTCGTTGCCGGGCGAACGCGGACCCGATCCCGGCCCCGAACGCGTAGCCCATCCCGCCCATGCCGAGTGCCACGGTGAAACGCCCACCGCGCGGCAGGCGCAGGTGATGCACCGCGGCCGCACCGGTATTGCCGGCGTCGGCGAAGACGTCCGACTCCGGGGGCAATGCGTCGTTGATGGTCTCGACCACCGTGCGGTAGCGCAGTCCGGGGCCGTCGGAGGGCGGCACGGGAATCGGGGTCAGGGTGGGGTCGACGGGCGGGCGCGGTCGCAGCGGGATGATCTCCGCGTCGGTATCGCGTGTGCCGGAATCCAATTCGCTGATCAGCTCGGTGAGCGTCCGGGCCAGGTCGTTGGTGTGCGCGTGCGCGGCGGCGGGGTACGGCGGCAGCGCGCCGATGCTCGCCAGCGGTACCGCCGCCAGCGCGCCCTCCATCCCGGCCCGCGCGGTGACCGGCATGCGGGTGCCGATGAGCAGGCACAGGGCGGCCCCGTGCAGCGCGTCGAACAGTTCCTGATGGCCCATGCTGCCCGAGACGCCGCAGAAGCCCGGGTCCGCGTGGTGGTAGACGTCCTTGGCATCGGGGGCGACCCCGATCGCGGCGTCCAGTCTCGCGGCGAAGCGGGCCAATTCGTCGCGGGCGTCGTCGCGGGCCACCTGGTCCCCGGCGATGATCACGATCTTGCCGAGGGCGCGGGCCCCGCGCACGATGTGCAGCACCCGCCACAGGCTCTCGATCTCGCGCCGATAGCCGCGCGCGGGCGGCGCGAATTCCGGGGCGACCAGGTCGGCCTGCTGGATGTCCTTGGGCAGCAGCAGGACCGCGGGTCCGCCGCGGCGGGCGGCGGTGACGGCGCGGGTGAGGTGGGCCGGCAGGTCGGCGGGAGCCTCGACCCGCGCGCAGTAGTGCGAGATCGGCCGGTACAGCGCGACCGCGTCGAACGCGCCGGCCTGCCCGCTGGAGTCCTGGAAAGCGCCCTGGCCTTCGAGGGCGGTCGGGGGCTGCCCGATCAGGGCCAGCACCGGCACCCGGGAGGCGAACGATTCGGCCAGTCCCGCGACCAGGTTCACCGCCCCGCCGCCGGAAGTGGCGCAGACGACCCCGAGGCCGGCGGTGGAGCGCGCGTAGCCGTCGGCCATGGTGGCGGCGCCGAATTCGTGTTTGGCGACCACGGCGGTGATCAGGTCCCGATGGTCGAAGGCCGCGTCGTACAGATCCTCGATGTTCGCGCCGCCGACCCCGAACAGGTGCCGGACACCCAGCGCTGAGACCGCCTTGACCAGCTGGTCCGCGACCCGTGTACCGCTATGCATGGGCGATTCCTTTCGGGCGGCGCCACCGCTCGTCGAGGCGGCCGCCACGGTGCCCGTGTGCCTTCAAATCGGGATACGAAATCCGAGTAGCCAGGGGTTCAATCCCGCTACCGACCTCGGCGTGTCCTGGAGTCGAACCTCCTCTTGCCGTGTATGTATACGTCTACGTATAGTGAGGTCATGCCGAACAAGACGATCTATGTATCCGATGATGACCTGAAGCTTTTCCAGCGGGCACAGGAGCTGGTCGGGGGCAATCTGTCGGGGGCGATCGTGACGGCGTTGCGGCGCTTCATCGAGCTCGAGGAGGGACGTCAGCAAGGCTACGACGAGGTGGTGCTGAAGGTCGGCAAGGACGGGATCCGGCAGGTTCGATTCTCCGCCACGCTGCTCACCGAATGGCATCAGGTGACCAATGAGCGCATCGAGGACATCCGGGTGTTCCGCACTCGCAAGGGCGCGTACGCGGTGCACAGCCACTTCTCCAACTGGTCGGAGTTCCCGACCGACACCAACATCCTGAAGGACTGGCGGCAGTGGCGGCGCTTCCTCGGTGTGGGGGAACAGAATTGGGGTGACTTCACGCTCGAGGTCTTCGACACGGTCAAGGACCTCGAGGGCAAGATTCCGGAACGCCTCTACGCGCGCGTCATCGACGCCACCGCGCATCCGAACGTCGAGGATCTCGACATCTGATTCGAAACCAGCTGTAGCACAACTGAATAACTGAAATCCACAACCTTGATCGCAAACCTCGGCGGTCACGGCGTAGCTAACGCATGCACACATGCCTATTCATTGATGAGAGGGAGACATGAACCTCGACCCCGGCGCGGCGGCCATCAGCGTCACCGGCCTGTGCAAATCCTTCGGCGAGCAGATCGTGCTCGACCGCATCGACTTCACCGTTCCCGCGGGCAGCGTGTTCTCGCTGCTCGGCCCCAACGGCGCGGGCAAGACCACCACCGTGGAGATCCTGTCCACCCTGCAGCGGCCCGACGGCGGCGAAATCTCCGTCGGCGGGCACGATCCCGTCACCGACCCCGACGGAGTGCGTTCGGCGATCGGCGTCACCGGCCAGTTCTCGGCCGTGGACGAACTGCTCACCGGGCGCGAGAACCTCATCCTGATGGGCGACCTGCATCATCTGCCGCGCGCCGAAAGCCGCAGGCTCGCCGCCGAACTGCTGGCCACCTTCGATTTGGCGGACGCCGCGGACAAGATCGCCTCCAGCTACTCCGGCGGCATGACCCGGCGACTGGACCTGGCCATGACCCTGGTCGGCGATCCGCGCATCATCTTCCTCGACGAACCCACCGTCGGTCTGGACCCGCGCAGCCGCCGCGCCATGTGGGACATCATCCGCGACCTCACCGGGCGGGGCGTCACCATCTTCCTCACCACCCAGTACCTGGAGGAGGCCGATCAGCTGGCCGACCGCATCGCCGTCCTGCACCAGGGCCACCTGGTCGCCGAGGGCACGGCGGATCAGCTCAAGCGGATGGTGCCCGGCGGCTACATCCGCCTCGACTTCGCCGAACGCGGCGAACTCGATTCCGCCGCCCGGCTTTTCGGCGACGCGGCCCAGGTCAACGGCGACCTCACCCTCGCCATCCCGAGCGACGGCGGGGTGCGCTCGGTCCGTGAGGTGCTCGACCGGCTGGACGCGGCACGGGTGGAACCCGAAGGGCTGTCCGTGCACACCCCCGACCTCGACGACGTCTTCCTGGCCCTGACCGGCGGCCACGCTCCCGTCAAGGAGAACCTGAAATGAGCACGCTGAGCACGTCTTTCGCCGATTCGAAAACCATGCTGCGCCGGAATCTGGTGCACGCCAAGCGGTATCCGGGCATGACCTTCGCGCTGGTCATCATGCCGGTGGTGCTGCTGCTGTTGTTCAACTTCGTGTTCGGCGGCGCGCTGAAGTCCGCCACCGGCGGCCGGTACATCGACTATCTGACGCCGGGCATGATGCTGCTGATCCCGGCCTACATGGTCGCGGGCATCGCGGTCGGCGTCTCCACCGATATGACCAAGGGCATCATCAATCGCTTTCGCACCATGCACTTCTCGCATCCGTCGGTGCTGACCGGGCACGTGGTGGGCACCTGGATCCAGGGCATGGCGGGCGTGGTCGTGATGACGCTGGCAGCGCTCGCCATCGGCTTCCGGCCGCACGCGAACCCGCTGGAATGGCTGGCTGCCTTCGGGCTGCTCGGGCTGATGGTGTTCGCGGTGAACTGGCTCGGCGCCGGCTTCGGCCTGGTCGCCCAGACCCCGGAGAGCGCCTCCAACCTGCCCATGCCGATCATGCTGCTGCCGTTCCTCGGTAGCGGGCTGGTGCCCACCGACACCATGCCCGCCGGGGTGAAGCAGTTCGCGGAGTATCAGCCCTTCACGCCGATCACCGAAACCCTGCGCGGGCTGCTGATGGGCGGGCCGATCGGGCACAACGGCATCCTCGCCATCGGCTGGTGCGTGGTGATCACCGTCGCCGGATACTTCTGGGCCACCACGACCTTCCGTCGCAAGACGGCCTAGAGCCCGGCCGCCAGCAGGACCTTGCCGGACATGTTGCGGATCTCCACCGTCTTCAACTGTTCCGGCGAGGCCGACGCGGTGCCGTCCAAGGTCAGGGTCTGGCCCGACTTGACCGTCCACTCGGCGAGTTTGGACTGCACGCCGTCGGTGCGGGTCACCCACATCGACAACGTCCACACTCCGTAGACCTCGTCCTTCTCGTCGGCGGGCGGGTACGCGCACCACATGTCGACCCGGGTCTGGCCGTTGATCGACACCACCTTGAAGGTGGCCTGGATCGGAGTGTCGGTCTGCGGCTTCAACGGTCCCTGCGCCACCACCTGCTGCACCAGCGCGGGCCGCTCGTGCCCGGCGACCGAGGCGGTCACCGGGACCGCGATGGTCACCGCCGCGGCGGCCGCCGCCACCGCGCCGCCGATCGACCACCAGCGGCCCCGGCGGCGGCGCGCCAGGGCCCGGTCGGCCAGGGCGGGCAGCAGCCGCTCGGGCGGCGGCGGCACGGTGTCCGGCGGATCCTCTTGCGCCGCAATCGACAGCGCGGTCTCGGGATCCACCAGGGCCAGCAGGCCGGGCAGCCCCGCCAGTTTCGACACGGCCGAGCGGCAGGAGTCGCCACCCGGTCAGATGCTCCTCGTACTCGCGGCGGTCGTCCCGGGCGAGAGCTCCGAGCACATACGCGCCATCCCACGTGGTGTAGCCATCGCACAGCTCATGGCCCTCGGTCATCTCGTCACCCCCATTTCCTGCAGCACCAATCGCAATGCCCGCATGCCGTAGTGCATCCGGGACTTGACCGTGCCCTCCGGGATCTCCAGTTCCCCCGCGATCTGATGCGTGGACAGGCCCCGGTAATAGGCACGGACGATCACGTCACGGTGATCGACGCTCAGCCGCGCCAGCGCGTCCGCCACCAGCCATCCGTCCAGCGCCCGATCGGTCTTGTCCGGTTCGGGCACCTCCGGCGGATGATCGGTGCGGAACTCGCGCCGGCTGCGCGCGCTGCGATGCTCGTCCACCGCCAGATTACGGGCCACCGTGAACAGCCAGGCGCGCGCCGAGCTGGTCGACTGATCCAGCACATTCGGCCGCTGCCATGCCCGCAACAGGGTCTCCTGCACGATGTCCTCGGCCCGGCCCGGATCCCCGACCAACCCGTAGGTGTACCGCCACAACGCCGCCGCGTGCTCGTCGTACAGCGCGCGTAACAACGCGGCCTGGTCGTCCGGCATCGCTCACCTCCGCATCGACCACGACACAGGCGTGCCGGCGGTTCAGTTGCGCTCGAGCTCGATCGGGTGCGTGGCCAGCAGGGACAGCGGGAGGGGTTGGCGGCGCAGGACGTGGGCCCACAGGTCGACGCGGCCCGCCAGCGGGTCGGTGGGCAGGGCCGAGAGGACGATCCAGTCGCCGCGCTCGAGTTCGCCGTCCAGCTGGCCGAAGGTCCAGCCGGCGTAGCCCGCGAAGACGCGGATGCCGTCGACCAGCGGTTCGATGTGGTCGGGGTCGGAATCCAGGTCCACCAGGGCCACCCGGCCGTCCACCCGGCGCACGCCCGACACACCGGCAATGGACGCGCCCACCTTGATGGTGGCCAGGCATAGCGCGGCGTCGCGTTTCACCGGGCCGCCGATATAGAGGGCGCGCGGGCCGGCGGCGAGCTCGGACCAGTTCGGGAGCACGTCGTGCAGGGCGGTGTCACTGGGCTTGTTGAGCACCACGCCCCAGGTACCGCCGTCATTGTGTTCGAGAATGTAGACCACCGAGCGACGGAAGGACGGCTCGGTCAGATCGGTTGCGGACACCAGCAGGGTGCCTGGACGAACTCCCTGGTCCTCGTGCCGGAATTCGCGTCGAGAACGGTCACCGTGTTCCTCTGCGCGTGCCACTCAGCCATCATCGCACTGAGACACGGTAATTGCGTTGCTTAATTTGCTGGTTACCCATTTGTGCCGTGGCGAGCCGGAAAAACTTGTCCCGCATACCTTGCGGTTGGTAGCTAGGGTGAGCGCTATGGAACGCCCCGAGGTCATCCTCGAGAACGCCGATACCGTGTACGACTTCTACCGTGACCACCAGCAGAACCTGCTGAAGGCGAAGGCCGCCTACTGGCTACTGGGACGTCGCTACCGGCCCCGCGTCGCCTACGCGGACGGGGCGCGGGAGAAGTTGCGGGAGTTGATCTCCCAGCGGCGGCCGTTGCTGATCGCGGTGAACCACCTCTCCCAGCTGGACCCGTACACGGTCGCCGCCGCGGCCTGGCGCAGCGCCCTGCGGCCGGTCATCGGGCACGCCCGGGTGCTGGCCAAGGACGAACTGTTCATCGAGCCGAAGCTGCGCGAACGCATCGACATGATGGGCGGCATCCCGGTCTTCCGGGGCAAGGACCACGGCGTGCGCGCGGTGAACGCCGCCGGGCAGCGCATGATCGACATCTGCGCCGAACGCATGGCCCGCGGCGACGGGGTGGCGGTGTTCCCCGAGGGCACCTGCAACGACGTGGACCCCACCCGGGTGCAGACCATCGGAAGCGGCATCGGGCACATCGCCTTCCGGGCCAAGAAGCTCGGCGCGAACCCGGCGCTGGTGAGTCTGGGGCTGAGCTACGGGCCGCGCCCGGACCCGGCGGTCGAGCCCACCAAGGAAGAGGCCTACTCGGCCAGCTTCTACTTCGGGATGCCGGTGGCGGAGCTGCCTGCCAAGCCCGCCGAGATCACCCGGGTGGTACGCGACGAACTGCAGGACGCGCTGGACGGCGCGGTGAAGGCCTACTGACCCGGCCTCAGTGCTGGGGCAGGTTGAGCCGTTCCCGCGACCAGTACGGCACCAAAGCCAGGTAGGCGGGCCGGGATTCGACGAAATGGTGCACCATCGGGCACAACGGCAGAATCCCGAACCCTTCGTCCCGGGTCCGATCCAGGGCGCCCTGCACCAGTTTGCGGCCGAACCCCTGCCCTTCGAACTGGGGATAGATCTCGGTGTGCACGAAGGCCCGCTCATTGGCGGTGTCCTGATACGCTGCGACCCCGGCGAGGAAATCGTCGACATACAACTCGAACCGATCCAGCACGGAATTCTTGCGGACCTCGATCGACTGACTCGGCATGCGTTCGACGCTAGTTCCCCGGCGGCGGCTATTTGTCCGATTGGCCGAACGATGGTGCCTGGCGTGTCGCTTCCCGCCGCGCAGACCACACTGGAGGGATGACGGACCCACGGCCACGCCGGGTGCTGCTCGCCCCGGACAAATTCAAGGGCTCACTGACCGCCGCGCAGGTGGCGGACGCACTGGCGGCGGGCATCACCCGCGCCGCACCCGACCGCGAGGTGCACCGTTCCCCGGTGGCCGACGGCGGCGACGGCACCGTGGACGCCTTCGTGGCGGCGGGCTGGGAGCGGGTGGAGGTCGAGAGCTACGGGCCCACCCTGGCCCCGGTGACCACCGGCTACGCGGTGCGCGGCCGGACCGCCGTGGTGGAGCTGGCCGCGGTCAGCGGCGTCACGAAACTGCCGGGCGGGCAACCGGATCCACTGCACGCCAGCACCTACGGGGTGGGTGACGTGATCGGGGACGCGCTCGATCGCGGGGCCCGCGACATCGTGCTCGGACTGGGCGGCAGCGCCTCGACCGACGGCGGCGCCGGGCTGCTGCAAGCCCTCGGCCTGCGCATCCTCGACGCGGACGGCAACGAATTGCCGTGCGGCGGTGCGGCACTCGTGCGAGCGGTGCGGGTGGACCGCAGCGACCTGCATCCCGGCCTGGCCGATGCCACCATCACCCTGGCCAGCGACGTGGACAACCCGCTGCTCGGCGCCGAGGGCGCGGCGGCGATCTACGCCCCGCAGAAGGGCGCGGACCCCGAGCAGGTCGCCACTCTCGAAGCGGCGCTGAAGAACTGGGCCGCCGTGCTGGGTCCGGAATGGGCGGACAAGCCGGGAGCCGGCGCGGCGGGCGGCACCGGATTCGGGGCGCTGGCGGCCCTGGGCGCGAACCTGCGTCCGGGCATCGAGCTCATCCTCGACCTCATCGACTTTCCCGCCCTGGTGAAGAACGCCGACCTGGTCGTCACCGGGGAGGGCTCGCTCGACGCGCAGAGCCTGTCCGGCAAGGCCCCGATCGGCGTCTGCCGGGCCGCGCGGGCGGCGGGCCTGCCGGTGATCGCGGTCGCGGGGCGGATCCAGCTCACCCCGGACCAGGTGCGGGAGGCCGGATTCGACGCCGCCTACGCGCTCTCGGAACTTGAGCCCGACCCGGCCCGCAGCATGACGGAGGCCGCCGCACTGCTGGAACGGATCGGCGAACGGATCGCCGAGGCCTAGGCGGACGGGGGGAGCGCGCGGCCGGGAACCCGGTTCCGATTGCGGTCCCCCCACTCCTCCAGCGGCCGCAGCGCCACGCTGAGCTCGCGGCCCAGCTCGGTGAGCGAATACTCCACGCGCGGCGGGATTTCCGGGAAGATCTCCCGGTGCACGAGGCCGCTCGCCTCCATCTGCCGCAGATTCTCGGCCAGCACCTTCTCGCTGACGCCGGTCAGCAGCCGCCGGATCTGCCCGAACCGCTGGGTGCCCTCCGCCAGCACCCACATCAGGTGCAGCTTCCATTTGCCGCCCACCGCGTCGATGGCGATGGACATCCCGCACACCTCGTGATCCGCGTCACCGCCGGTACTCATCGCGCCCTCCTGACCAGAATTCCAACCTCCAGGTAAGCAACCGCACCTCCGGGTGCGGTCTTCCCGGGGATTCCGGGCGCGCAGCACATCATCGACGCCAGCGCGGAGGTCGGCGTGGACGCCACGCTCTCGCGGACGGCACAGGCGTTCCGGCGCAAGGCCGTCGCCGCCAGTCTGAAGGCCGGGACTGCGGTGTCGACCTATGCGCTGATGGGAAACGCCGCGGACGATACGCGGGCGATCAGCGGGCGCTGAGGAACTCGATGGCCGCCGCGTAGCCCCGGATGCCCATGCCCGCGATCACCGCGGTCGCGATGGGCGAGACGAACGAGTGGTGCCGGAACTCCTCGCGGGCGTGCACATTGCTGATGTGCACCTCGACGATCGGCACCTCGGGGATCACCAGCGCGTCGCGCAGCGCCACCGAGGTGTGGGTGAGGCCGCCCGGATTGATGACGATCCCGGACTCCACGCCGCGGGCGGCGTGGATCCGGTCGATCAGCGCGCCCTCGTGATTGGACTGGAACGCCACGATCTCCCGATCGAACCGGGCCGCGGTCTTGCGGCACAGTTCGACCACATCGTCGAGGGTGTCGGACCCGTACACCTCGGGCTGCCGGGTGCCCAGCATGTTCAGGTTCGGGCCGTTGAGCACCAGGATCGGGCCGGTCGCTGCCATGCGCCCACTGTATCGGCCCGAGGCCCGATCACAGGCCGCGCGGTCCCTCCGTCCGCAGGTCGTCGACTTTGCGCATGGCCGTGCGCAATTCCCCGAGCCATTCCTCGGCGTGTTTGCCGGCCAGTTTCACCGTCCAGGCCAGCGCGTCGGAGCGGGAGCGGGCGACGCCGGCGTCGACCAGGGTGTCGAGCACCTTGCGCTCGGGCTGGCGCAATCGCGTCATCACCGGAACGGCCAGGTGGGTGAACATGATTCGCTCGCCGTCGACGAGCACGCCCCAGGCGACATTGCGGCCGTAGCGGGCCTGGGCCTCCTGGGCGATCTGCATGCGGGCAGGCCGGGTGGTCTCCCGGAAGCGGGCGAGCAGGCCCTCGCGGGTGGCCTGCGGGACGCCGGCGGGCGGGGCATCCGCGACGTCGGCGTCGAGTTCGGTCGCGGGGGCGGGTTCGGCTGGGGGGAGGGGGAGTTCGCCGAAGACGACGATTTCGTCGCGATCGACCTCGAGGGTTGCGGGACCGGTGAACCAGTCAGCTGGCAATCTGCCGGCGAACCAGTCGGGAGCGTCCGAGGCGTCGGGAAGGTCGGCTTGCTGCCAACCGCCGGTGCGTCCGAAACCAGGTCCACGATGTCCGTGTCTCATGTTGGTCACTCTCACTAACGGCATGGAGTTGTAATGCTGATTACAACGTTACGTCCAATGACCGCGCGTGGGTTCCGCTCTGGGAGAACGGGGCGCTCGGGGTTGGTCACGAATCGCGCGCAGGGCTGTCACCAGTGAGAACCGAACGGTCGGCCGAGTCCCGAATACGCCAGTGCTGTAACCGACCGGTGATCATGTAATTGGTTACTGCCGACAGACTTCGGCACTATGGTGATGCTCAGGACATGCACGCCTGGTGGATGAGGTGGACCGCGGGCCTCCGGCAAGCGGTACCGTGGACCTGTTGCAGATGTGGCCAGAGTGAAGAGTGGGCGATATGGATGTGTGGGGATCCCGCCGCTTCCGGATTCGAGGTGCGATCGCACTCGCGGGTGTGGCGGCCATCGCGATCGCGATGGGGTCATGTGGGATTCGGGATCGATCGACGGGGGCGGAAGCCGTGGTCGAGCGGTTCACCGCGCTCATCGACAAGAAGGACTACGACGGGGCGTCGCGGCTGACCTCCTACCCGGCAGGGGCTTCGGCAACGCTGAAGCAAGTCTTCGATGGCCTGGCGCCGGGTAAGCCGGACTACCGCGTGACCCAATTCATCGGACTGGACGGTACGACGGGTCTCTTCTCCATGACCGGCGCCTGGAACTTCGGCGACAAACGGGACTGGAAGTACGACCTCAACGGCACCGTGCGCAAACTCAGTGTGGGATGGCGCATTTCGTGGGATCCCGCCCTGATCGTGCCGCAGCTCGACGCCAAGCGCACCGCCAAACTCGTCCGCACCTACGCCCAGCCCTCCCCGCGCGTGAACGACATCATCGGCCAGCCGCTCATGACCGAGCAGACCATCAACGTGGTCAAACTGGACCCGGCCAAGATCACCGACCCGGTCGCCTCCACCAACGCCCTGGCCGCGGCCATCGCCCCCGTCGCCCCGCTCATCGACGGACCGGAGCTGATGCAACAGCTTTCGGCCTCACAGGGCAAACCCATCACCGCAGTCAACCTCCGCGACGGCGACTTCGCCATCCTCGAACCCCGGATGGCCCCGATCCCCGGCGTGGTGCTGGAGAAACAGCCCAAACTGATCTCCGCCGACCGCCGGGTCTGGTCGCCCATGCTCGACGCGCTCACCAACGTCTGGCTGGACAACCGCGACGGGCATTCCGGCTGGGGCGTGCAATTGTTCGAGCCCAACGGGGCTCTCGTCACCCAGCTGGCCGGTGAGCAGGGGCCGCCCGGACCCGACATCCCCGCCACCATGGACCAGCACCTGCAGCGCGCCGCCGAGGACGCCGTGGTGAGCACCGGCTCCCCGACCTCCATCGTGGCCATCCAGCCCTCCAGCGGGGCGCTGGTCGCGGTCGCCCAGAACAGTCAGGCCAGCGAGCGCGGCAATATCGCCTTCACCGGGGTGTATCCGGTCGGCGGCATGATCGAGCTGTTCAAGAATGTCGCCGCCGTCACCAAACACAAAGCGCCGCAGGATGTCTCGGTCGGCGACGCAGCCGACGCGGCCAGCCTGCTCGGCATCGGCATCGACTTCCGGGTGCCCGGCCTGGACGAGACCACCGGCCGCCTGCCCACCGGTAAGAACGGCGCCGAGAACGTCGGGCGCGGCAATGCCGCCGACTCGCTGCTGGCCAGCCCCTGGGGCATGGCCATCGCCGCCGCCGCGGTCGCCCGCGGCCAGGTGCCCAAGCCGATGGTCGCCATCGGCCAGCCCGCCACCACCGAGGCCGATCTCCCGGCGCTGCCGCCCGAGGCCACCGACCGGCTGCGCGCCATGCTGCACGACGGCGCAGGCGCTCCGGAAATGGCCGCCCTCAACCGGTATCGCGACGTCCAGGTCTTCGGCGCCACCACCGGCAACAACGGCTGGCTCATCGCGACCCTCGGTGACCTGGCCTTCGCAATCCACATCGACGACCCCGACAGCGGCGACCTCACCGCCCGGGTGGCCGCCCGGCTACTCCAGTCGTTGGCTACCCCGGACTAGCGCACCAGCACCCGCACGGCGGCCCGCCAACCGATCAGGAACAGGGCCAGGAAGGTCGCGGCCACGATCACGAAACTGAGCGCGACGCCCTGACCCGACACCGCGCGCAGCGCCATGCCGCCGACCAGGGTGCTCAGCCAGACGATCACGCCGCTCGGCCACACCGCGCGGCCGTCGAAACGCTGTGCCGCCGAGACGCCTTCCCGGCCCGCCGCCACCGCCACCGAGATCACCCAGCCCAGCAGCAGACCCGTGCCGAACGGCCAGAACGTGCGCAGCAGACCCGCGGCGATCGCCTCGTCGTGACTGCGCCGCCCGATCGCGCAGAACACGAGCACCAGTGCGATATCCACGACGAACGGCCCGAGTTTCTTCACGCCGCACAGGGTATCGGGCGCGACCCTCCGCTACCGGTCAGGGGAGCCCGGGGTGTCCGGGGGGTTGGTGCGGCGACGGTCGGTGACCAGCGAATTGCCACGCTCCTCGAACTCCTTCTCCAGTTCGGCGTCACCGGCTTGCGGCTTGCGGAACAGGAACAGGAACACGATCCAGCCGACGATCGCCACCAGGATGAAGCTCACCAGCCGGTACAGGAACGCGGCCGCCACCGCCTGCGCCGCGGGCAGTCCGGCCGCCGCGGTCAGCGAATAGATGAGGGTGGCGTCCACATAGACGATGCCGCCCGGCGCCAGCGGAATGGTGCCCACGGCCTTGCCCGCCGCGAAGGCCAGCATCAGCGCCGCCCAGCGCGGGTCCGCACCCACCGCGTAACAGGCGAAACCCAGGCAGGCGACATCGGCGAGCCGATGCACCAGCGCCCACGCCGCCACCCACGCGCCGTCGCGTTTGCCGAGGTCCACCGACTCCAGCTGGGCCATGATCTCGGCGACCCTGTCCATCCCGGCATCGGTGGGCTTGTGCCGAATCCGATTGACCAGGTGCAGGATTCGCTGCAACAGCCCCTGCACGCCGTCCGGGTGCCGGGACACGTAGTTCACCGCCCCGATCAGCAGGCCGACGGTGCCCAGCGTCAGGATCACCTTGGCGGGGCCCACCCGGTCCCCGGCCAGCACCGTGCCGAACAGGCCGAGCAGCGCCAGCCCGGTCGCGGCCACCACACCCGACATCACCAGCTGCCAGGACGCCACGATCGGGCTGGCGCCCCAGCGCCGGGTCTGCCGGTAGGTGAAGGCGGTCGAGAACACCTGGCCGGCGGGCAGGGTCAGCGACATGCCGGTGGAGCCGTACACCACCGACACCGACTTGCGCTGACTCACCTCGACGCCGCCCGCGTGCAGCAGCTGTTTCTGGATGCGGCCGAACCCGCTCATGGAAACCGCCTGCATGAGGATGCAGGCGGCGACCCAACCCCAATGGATTTCGGTGAGGTTCTTCCAGGATTCGTGCAGGCGCGGATATAGATATATGCCCTCGGTTATCAGCAGTCCCACGAGCGCGGCGCCGAGCACCCATTTGGCCCACCAGAATCTGCCACGGTGCGAGTTATCCGCGGGCGGCGCAGGTTCGCCGTCCAGCTCACCATGGGCCGTCACGCAGTCAGCCTAACGAACTCGCCGCCGACTCGTCGGCAGCAGCGGTATCGGCGCTTTCCAACGGCCAGGCCAGCCGGGTTTTCCGGCGGCGGCCACGGAGTTGCACTTCCTCCCCGGTCTGCCAATGGCGCTGCTCGTTCTCGTCGGCGAAAAACAGCGCGCTCGACGAGGTCAGGACCCGTTCGGGACGGTCCTTGGCGAGTTCGGTCAATCGAGACGCCTCGTTCACCGGATCGCCGATCACGGTGTATTCGAAGCGATTTGCCCCGCCGATATTCCCGGCCACCGCCAGCCCGGCCGAGACGCCGATGCCGATATCCAGTCCGGCCACCTCACGCAGGGCTTCCCGCAGTTCCCGGGCCGCGGCCAGGGCGGCGGTCGGCGCGTCCGGACGATCCAGCGGGGCGCCGAAGATGGCGAGGGCGGCATCACCCATGAATTTGTTGATGAGCCCGTGGTGGCGGTCGATCACATCCACCACGACCCGGAAGAACTCGTTGAGCAGACTGACCACTTCGGTTGGCGGGCGTTCCGCCGCGGTAGCCGTCGAACCGACCATATCGACGAACAAGACCGCCACGAATCGGGTTTCACCACCGAGTTCGGTGCCGTACTCCAGCGCGCGCAGCGCGACGTCCTCGCCGACGTGCTGGCCGAACAATTCCTGGAGTTCCCGGCGTTTCGCGGCCTCACCCATCATGCGGTTGAAGCCAACCTGCAGCAGCCCGATTTCCGAACCGTCGAAAACCTCCACCTGCACATCCCGTGCGCCTTCCTGCACCCGGTCGATGGCCTGGCTGAGCTGGCGAATCGGATCGGAAATGGAGGAGCCGGTGAGCATCGACAGCGCCAGCGCCTGCATGATCACCACACCGCACAACAGCAGGATCGAGACCGCCAGCGACTGCGCGGAAAACTGGACGCGAGAAGAAATCTGGGTGACGCACAGCAGCACGATGGCGATGGTCGGCGCGAAGGTGCCCATGCCCCAGGTCATCGCCATCCGGGTGCCGACGCCCGCGGTCAGCGTGTGGTCGAAGGCCCCCACGGTCAGCGCCTCGGCGGCGACCGGCCGCAGAATGCGTTCCCCCAGCATGTAGGTGAAGCCGAAAACGATGGTGGCGGCCATACATTCGGTGACGATCACCGCCGCGGCCAGCTCCGGGGTCCGCACGATGATGAGCGAGGCCAGCACCGCGCCGCCGACCAGCCACAACACCAGATGCACGATGGCCTGCCGCAACGGTGCGTGCAGCGCCGCCATCTGTTCCTGCCGCGACGGCGGCCCGCCCCGCACCTGCCAGCGCATGACCGGGCGCAGCATCAGCGCCGACGCCGTCAAGCTCAGGAATCCGCCGATCACGAACACCAGCGCCGGAACCAGCAGACCGGTCTCCCGGGTCGCGCTGGTCCCGCCTTCGGGAACCGGCAACCCGTACTCGATGAAGGCCCACACCAGGACAGCGCCGAACGCGTTGGCCGCGAGCATCGAAGCCAGGTACAGCGGCCAGCGGGTATGCATGGTCTGTTTGACCGCTTCCAGGGGCGCTGACACGGTCTCCAATCTAGCTCCCTCGCCGCTCGGAGGCGTCAGCGCGCAGCGGCTGCGGAACGGGACCGCCGGGCGCTGCCCGGGTTTCAGCCCCGCAGGGTAGCGATGGCCTTCTCGATGCGCCGTTGACGCGTGTCGGGCTTCTTCGCGCTCTCGATGGCGTGCACGTGCTCGCGCTTGCGGCTGTGGGAGAGGTTGTCGTAGGCGGCGCGGGCGGCGGGGTCGTCGTCCAGGGCTCGGGCGAAGTCCGGGGGCTCGACCACGACGCGCGGCCGGGTGTCGAGTTCCACCTCGACCTCGATCTCCTCGCCGATCTCGACACCCGCGGCCTGCCGGTTGGCGTGACTGAGGCCGAGCAGATAGCGGCCGCGCATGAGCGCGACCCGGCTCTGCCAGGTGTGCCCGTTGATCGTGATCGTCACCGGCGGCCGCGCGCCCTCGCCGAGCGCCGCCACCACCTCGGGCGGAACTTCCAGGCCCCGCATGGGCTCGGGCGGCTCGACGTGGGTCCGAAACTTCATGGTCTTTCTCCTGGCGGGTGGTCGGGGCGAGTGGTCAGCGATCTTGGAGGAGGCCGAGGATATTGCCGTCGGGGTCGATGACCTCGGCGACTCGGCGGCCCTGGCCGACATCGCGCAACGCCTGTTTCACCCTGGCGCCGGCGGCGGTCAGTTCGGCCAGTCTGGACTCGATATCGGGCACCTCCCAGTAGATGACCGGGGTGGTGATGGCTTGCGGGCCGCCGTCCGGAACCAGGCCGATGTGGTGGCCGTCGATCTCGAAGCCGACGTAGTAGGTGCCTTCGATCTGCGGCGGTACGCCCAGCAGGGCGGTGTAGAGGGCCGTGGCCGCGGCCAGGTCGGAGACGGGATGCAGCACGGTCTTGATGCCCTTGGCTGCGGTGGCGGTCATGTGCACTCCTGATGTCCGGCGTTTGCGCTGTTCGGTATGGGAATCACGGTATTTCCGGCGCGCCGGCGTGACATCCGTGCTGACCACGGATCCCGCCACGGAGCGGCCCCGGCCGCAGTGTTCTCGCGCATGTGACCGGCCGTACGTGAGAATGTGGGGCGTGTCGAAGTCGAAGCTCGCCGCCGGGATCTCGGATCGTGAAGCCGAGGTGCTCGCGCTGGTGGGGCAGCATCGCAGCAATGCCGAAATCGCCGCGCAGCTGTTCATTTCCGTGCGCACCGTGGAGACCCACGTGTCCTCGCTGCTGCGCAAGGTCGGGGTCGCGGACCGGCGGGCGCTGGCCGGCCGGGCGGCCGAGGTCGAGCAGGCGGAGGACAGCGGCACGCCGGCCGCCGTGCTGCCCTCGCCGCTGACCTCGTTCGTCGGCCGCGAGCGGGAACGCTCCGCATTGCGCGAGGCGGTGCGGGCGCATCGGCACGTGACCGCGCTGGGGCCCGGCGGAGTCGGCAAGACGCGGCTGGCCTTGGCCGTCGCCGCGGACCTTTTTGGCGAATTCACCGGCGGCGCATGGTTCGTGGACCTGGTGCCGGTGACCGACCCGGCGATGACCGGGGCCGCGGTGGCGCGGGCGCTGGGGCTCGGGGAGCAGCAGGGGCGCAGTCTCGACGACTCGGTGTCGGCCGCGCTGGGCGAGCGCCGGGTGCTGCTGGTGCTCGACAACTGCGAGCATCTGCGCGACGGGGTGGCGCCGTTCATCGAACACCTGCTCGCGCAGTGCGCGAACGTGACCGTGCTGGCCACCAGCCGGGCGCGGCTCATGGTGCCGTTCGAGCAGGTCTTCACGGTGCCGCCGCTGTCGCTCGGCGATGACGCCGACGACGCCGTGGCGTTGTTCCTGGATCGGGCCGCGGCGCTGGGCTGGCCGGTGGACGCCAAGCAGCTGGATCAGGTGCACGAGATCTGCGGACGGCTCGACGGGCTGGCGCTGGCCATCGAACTCGCGGCCGCCCGGCTGCCCACGCTGGGGCTCGACGGGCTCGGCGCGAGCCTCGCGGATCCGTTGCGGCTCTTGGTCGGTGGCCGCCGGGCCGACGAACGGCATCAGTCGGTGCGGGCCATGCTGGATTGGAGCCAGGCGCTGCTGACCGCCGAGGACCGGTGCGTGCTGCGCCGGGTCGCGGTGTTCGTCGCGCCGTTCACCGCCGCCGACGCCATGGCGGTGGCGGGATCGCCGGAACTGGATCCGATCGCGGTCGCCGACGGGCTGGCCCGGCTCACCGAGCAGAGCCTGCTGACCGTGGTGCGTTCCGCGTGCGGCACCCGGTACCGGGCTCTGGAGACCATCCGCCAGTACGAACGCGAAGAACTGACCGCCGCCGGTGAACTCGACGAAGTCCTTGCGCGCCACCTGAATTGGTGCGTGGCGACCGCCGATGGGCTGCTCGCCGATCCCGCGTCGGCCACCCGCGAGTGGCGCTCCGCGTTCGATGCCGCCGCCGACGATATCCGCGCGGCACTGACCTGGACGGCGGTGCAGCCCGAACGTCGGGCCGAGGCGCACGATTTGGCGATCATGTTGGCGCAGTTGACCTTCGCGCGAAATCTGATCAGTGAATCCCAGCGACGCTACGAGCAAGCGGCGGCGCTGACCGATGACCCGGTCGCGTCCGCCGCGGCCTTGCGGCGGGCCGCCGAGGCGGCCGGCTGCCGGATGCGGGGCGAGGACATGTACCGCCTCTACCGCGCCGCTGCCGAAACCATCGGCGGTACAGGAGATTCCGCCGCGTCGGCCCGGGATCTGGCCACCGCCGCGATCACCGTTTACCGCATGTCCGACACGTTCGCGCGGCCGGTCGCGGCGGGTGAGGCCGCGGCGTTGCTGTCGCAGGCGCGTGAACTCGCCGATGCGGACCCGGCCGCCCTGGCCGCCGTGGCCCTCGCCGAATGCGGTGTGCACTCCGATGCCGCGCACACCGACTTGCCGGAATCGGAAACGCCTGCCACCGTGGCGATCGCGCTCGCGCAACACGCGGTGGAACTGGCCGATCGGACCGGCGACCCGCTCGCCCGCAGCGCGGCACTCGACGCCCTCACCGCGGCCCAGTGCTGGGCCGGGGATGTCTTCGCCGCCGCCGAGACCACGCGTCGACGGGTCGCCGTGCTCACCTCCATGCCGGTGACGCCCGCCAGTGCCCTCGAGCGTGTCAACGCATTGTCCGAGGCGGCCGATATCGGTATCGGAGTCGGAGACCTCGAAGAATCCCATCGCTGGGCCGAACAGCTGCGTGACCTGCCGTTGCTGGCCGAGCGCGGCGATTTCGCCACCTCCGCGCTGCTGGTCGTGGACGCCCTGCTCGGCAATCTCGACGAAGTGCTCGCCGGCAGTGGACGATTCGTCGATTCCTGGGAGCTCTCCGGCCGTCCCTGCGTTCCCAGTCTCGCTCCGGCTGCTGCGGCCGTCGCGATGGCCCACGGTCTGCGCGGTGACGACGACGCCCGCGTCGAGTGGCTGGCCATCGCGGACACCCTGGGCGGCACATCGGATCGTCAGGTCGCCTACCGCGCCGTCTTCGACGCCATGGTGCTGCTCGACCGCGGGCAACCCGAACGGGCCCTGGCCGAACTGGCCACCGAGCCGGACGCATTGGACGAGCAGACCGTCTGGATCTGGCGACACTGGTATGTCGCCCTGCGTGCGGAAGCCGCGGTGCTGGCAGGGCATCCAGATGCGCGCGGCTTCGTTGCCGCGGCTCGGACCACGGTGTCCGGCAACCCGATGGCCGTGCCGATCGTCGAGCGGGCCGCCGCCCTGCTCGCGGACGGGGCCTGATCGCGCGCTCAGGCCGTCGCTTCCCACACGTACCCGTCCGGGTCGGCGAACGAACCGATGCCACTGTCCATGACGATGCGGTGCGATCCGCTGCCTTCCAGCGCGACCCCCGCCTCCTTGGCGGCGGCCTTGCGCGGGTACAGCGCCAGGGTGACCGGCGAGCCCGGCTTGGCGAACTCGGCGTACTTGCCGCCGAAGCTCTTCGACGCCGTCAAGCCGCGATCGACGTAGAACTGCTTGCTGGCCTTCACATCCGACACGCCCATCAGCAGGACCAGGTCGTCGATCTCGCGGGGTGAACGGGCCCACGTCCTTCTTCTTGGAGGTGGCAATCTTCCAGATCGTTCCCTCCGGCGCCTGCAGCACCGCGCCGTAACCCCACAGGCTCTTCTTCGCGGGCTTGAGGACGGTGAACCCGGCGTCGACGGCGGTGCCGACGAGGCTGTCGACGGTGGAGGGCTGCGACACGACCAGGGACATGATGTATCCGCGGAAGCCGGTCGTCGGCGTCGCCGCGGCCCGGAACCCGAGCCGGTCACCGAGTCCGAACGCGGCCTCGTAGGTCGCGGCTGCGGCCTGGGGGTCGGCCACCTCGAGCTGAACGTTGATGTCGGTGCTGATGTTCGCGTTGATTTCCATGCTCATAACGCTAGGCACGGGCGGCCCCGGTCACATCCGTGCCGACCACGGAACCCACCACGGAGCTGAGACCGTGGGAGCACGGGGGCGCCCGCCGCCCCGGAGCGTCGAGCGACGTCGGCCGGGGAACCGATGGACCCTGTGGTCCGCGATACATGCCGGCGGAGGTTCCGGCCGATAGGCTCGCCTGCGTGAGTGAGGCGCAGGCCAGCGGGTCCGGGGAAACGAGTGCGGTACGGCGGCGCGACGCGGAGGCCGTGCACCCGCTGGTGCGGCAGACCGCGGAGTGGTGCTGGCGGTTGCTCATCATCTTCGCGGCGGTGCTGGCGTTCGCGTATCTGGCGCGGCGCCTGTCCACGGTGACCATCCCCATCTCGATCGCGCTGCTCGGTGCGGCATTGATGGCGCCGCTGGTCAATTGGATGCAGCGATTCGGGGTGCCGCGGGCCATCGGCGTGCTGGTGGCGCTGATCGGGTCGCTGGGCATCCTCGCCGGAATCATGACCTTCGTCGTGGAACAGTTCGTCTCCGGTGTCCCGCAGCTGTCCGACGAATTCAAGACCTCCGTGCACCAGGTGCAGGACTGGCTGATCAACGGGCCGCTGCAGCTGAGCAACGATCAGATCCGCAATGCGGGCGACACCATCGTCAAGACCGTCGAGTCCAACAAGGACGCGCTCACCAACGGGGCGCTCACCACCGCCACCGTCATCGGCGAATTCTTCACCGGCGCGTTCCTGACGCTGTTCATCCTCATCTTCTTCCTCTACGGCGGCGACCAGATCTGGGAGTTCGTCACCCGGATCGTGCCGACCGCGCACCGCGCGCAGGTGCGGCAGGCGGGACGGCTCGGCTTCGGCACCCTGACCGGCTTCGTCCGCGCCACCGTGCTGGTGGCGGCGGTGGACGCCGTCGGCATCGGGGCGGGCCTGGCCATTCTCAATGTGCCGCTGGCGCTTCCGCTGGCCTCGCTGGTCTTCATCGGCGCGTTCATTCCGATCGTCGGTTCGTTCATCGCCGGCTCGGTGGCGGTGTTCATCGCCCTGATGACCAAGGGCCTGGTCACCGCGCTCATCGTGCTGGGCATCACCATCGCGGTCATGCAGCTGGAAGGCCATGTGCTGCAACCACTGCTGATGGGTCGCGCGGTGCGTATCCACCCGCTCGCGGTGGTGCTGGCCATCGCCTCGGGCGTGGTGCTGGCCGGACTCGCGGGCGGTCTGCTGGCGGTGCCGTTCGTGGCGGTGCTCAACACCGCCATGCGCTCGCTGCTCGCGGATTCGCCGCAGGAGCTCTACCAGGAGCTGCACAGCGGCGACCCGGACAAACCGATGTTCAGCGCCGAACCCGACGATCCAGACCTCGACCGTGGCTTCGGTTACTGAACCCGATCCCGCCTGGGCCGCCACCGCGCCGCTTTGGCGGGCCGTGCAGGCTTTCCGGCTGGTCACCCTGCTGTACGCGGTGGGCCAGCAGATCGCCTCGGTGCCGCATTACACCAATCAGCGGCTGAGCTGGGCGTTGATCGCCGTCATGGCGGTGTGGTCGGGCATCTCCGCGGTGTTGTTGTCGCAGTGGCGGATCCGGCACGAACCGGGTGTCGCACGGCCGTGGTGATCGGCGACCACCTGGTGGTGATCGCGCTGATCTTCGCCACCCGGCTGATCGCGCCCTTCGACTGGTATCACGGCCATCAAACCCTGCCCACCACGCTGTGGGCCGCCAATGCCGTTGTCTCCGCGGCGATTCTGTGGGGTCCGTTCGGCGGCATCGGTTCGGGCCTGCTCGTCTCCGCCGCCGTCATCACCGCCCGCGCCCAATGGGACTTCGACGTCTGGCGGGATGCCACGCTGCCGGTGCTGATCTCGGTGGGCCTGGCGCTGGGCCTGGCCTCGAACACCGCGCGCCGCGCCCACGCGCAACTCCAGCGCGCCATCCGGCTCACCGCGGCCGCGCAGGAACGCGAACGGCTGGCCCGCCAGGTGCACGACGGAGTCCTGCAGGTGCTCAGCTACATCAAGCGGCGCGGCACCGAGATCGGCGGCCCGACCGCGGAACTGCGCAGCGGGCCGGGGAGCAGGAGGTCGCGCTGCGGGTGCTCATCTCCGAGCAGGGCGAACCCGCCGATGTCGGCGGGGTGGACGAGGACTTGCGCCCGCTGCTCACCGCCCAGACCACGCCGTCGGTGTTCGTCTCCACCCCCGGTGACCCGGTGCTGCTCGGTCACTGGGCGGCCCGCGAGGTCGCGGCCGCGGTGGCCGCGGCGCTGGCCAATGTGGTGCAGCATGCCGGGCCGGGTGCGAAAGCCTATGTGCTGCTGGAAGACATGGGTGACGAGCTGATCGTGAGCGTGCGCGACGACGGTCCCGGTATCGCGCCCGGTCGCCTCGCCGAAGCCGAAGGTCAAGGGCGCATGGGTGTTTCGCGGTCGATCGTCGGCCGTATCGCGGCCCTGGGCGGCACCGCCCATTTGCTGTTCGAGGCGGCGCCCGCGGACGGCCCGCCCGACGAGGGCGCGGGCGCGGAATGGGAGTTCCGCATTCCCCTCGACCGGCGACAATGACAGCGGAGGCCCAGATGAGCGAATCACAGTCCAGGATCACGGTGATGGTGGTCGACGACCACCCGATCTGGCGCGACGGCGTCGCCCGCGACCTCGCCGAGGCTGGGTTCGACGTGGTCGCCACCGCCGACGCGGTGCGCTCGGCCGGAGCCCGCGCCGCCGCCGTCCTCCCGGTCGTGGTGCTGATGGACATGCAGCTCCCCGACGGCAACGGCGCCGACGCCACCGCCGAGGTCCTGCGGGTCTCCCCGCGCACCCGGGTCCTGGTGCTGTCCGCCTCGGCCGAACGCGACGACGTGCTCGACGCCATCAAGGCCGGGGCGACCGGCTACCTGGTCAAGAGCGCCTCGGCCACCGAACTGCTGGACGCCGTGCGCGCCACCGCGGCGGGCCAAGCCGTCTTCACGCCCGGTCTGGCGGGCCTGGTCCTCGGCGAATTCCGGCGCATCGCCAACACCCCCGCCGACCGCGACGAACCGCACCGCCCCGCGCTCACCGACCGCGAGACCGAGGTGCTGCGGATGGTCGCGAAAGGCTTGTCCGCCAGGCAGATCGCCACCCGCCTGAGCCTGAGCCATCGCACCGTCGAGAACCACGTGCAGTCCACGCTGCGCAAACTGCAGCTCGGCAACCGCGTGGAACTGACCCGCTACGCCATCGAACAGGGCCTCGAGTAGGGGACCGGTTCAGGGATTGCCCTGATGCGGCGACCGCCTCGCGCTCGCTAGCCTCGAAGTATGGGAGGTCCTGAAGCGGTTTCCGCGATCGAGACCGGCACCGTGATCGGCGACCGGGATCTGCGCGTATCTGATGTCGAACGCGAACATGTCGGCCGGCTGCTGCAGCGAGCGGTCGGGCTGGGCATGCTGTCGCTGGGGGAATTCACCGAGCGCATGGACACCGCGCTCGCGGCCAAGACCCGCGGCGAACTCAATGCGGTCCTGATCGATCTGCCGGGTATCCGGCTGGTCGGGCAGCCCGCCCCCGCCCCCGCCGCGCCGCGTTACCTGCCGCCGCAGCCCCGCTACGTGAGCGGGCCGCGGATGCCGGTGGCCATGCCCGGCAATGTGATTCGCGCGCGCATGTCGAGTGTGCGTCGCCACGGCGTGTGGCATGTGCCGCCCAGCCTGCGTCTGAACAGCCTGATGGGCAGCGTGCACCTGGACTTCACCGAGGCCGTGATGTCCACCCAGGTGGTCGAGATCCACGTCGACGACACCTGCAGCTCGCTGGAACTGATCCTGCCCGCCGAGGCCACCGTGGACTTGAACGCCATCGATCTGATGGGGTCCAGCGTCAACACCAAGGTCCGCAGCGGTCCGCCGATCGGGCCCCTGCACATCGTCGTGCACGGGAGCCTGCGGTTCAGCTCGGTCACCGCCAAGCACCCGTTCGGAACCAGCTGGAAGCGCTTCCTCAACGGGGCGTGAGCCGCGATAGCGGTCGGCGCGAGCCTGGTCCGGACGGTAGGGTCACGCCCATGGTGGATGGCGTCCCGGCTCCCGAGGCAGTGCATCGAACCGGCCGCGGGGAGCCGCTGCTCCTGCTGCACGGCGTGCTGCTCACCTGGCAGTCCTGGGGCGTCGTGCTCGACGAACTGGCCACCGGTCACACCGTGCTCGCCCCCACTTTGCCCGGTCACTGGGGCGGACCCGAGGCCGGTCGGCCTGCCACCGTCACCGCCCTGGTCGACCATTGCGAGGGACTACTCGACGAATCCGGTTGGGACACCGCCCATATCGCGGGCAACTCGCTGGGCGGCTGGATCGCGCTGGAACTCGCCGCGCGCGGCCGGGCCCGCTCCTGCACCGCCATCGCACCCGCCGGACTGTGGCGCACCCCCGCCGCCGCGGATTCCCTGCTCCGCCGGTTCCGCGCCTTCGGGCCGCTCATCGGGCTGGGACCCGACCGGCAGCCGACCATGCCCTCGCTGCTGCGCAGCCTGCTGCTGCCGCTGCTCGCCGATCGCCCCGCGGCGGTGCCGAACGCGCTGGCCAAGGCCATGACCGCGGCCATCACCGAATGCGCCATCGTCGACGACCTCTCCGCCGACCCGAACCTCGCGGTCGGCTTCACCGGCCTCGCCGAACTCGAGATCCCCACCACGATCCTGCTCCCCGAACACGATCGCGTTCTCCCGCCGCACGTCTACGCGCCGCTGACGCCCACCGCGGCCGTCGAGATCCGCGCGCTGCCGGGCCTCGGGCACGTCCCGATGCTGGAAGCTCCGGACCTGGTCACCGCCGAGATCCTCGCCACCATCGCCCGCGCCACCGCTGTGCACCCTGCCTGACCGCTTCCGACCGTCGGTCGGGTAGTAATCGCCCGCCACCCGGGTGTTTCTACTCATGTGGTGAAACGCCCAGGTCGGGAGCATTGGCGGTATGAATACCGCCATCGATCCCCGCCTGATCGCGCGGCTGTCGACCGAATTCACCTCGCTCGGCGAGCAGCTGAACGTCCTCGGCCGCGACCTCCGCACCCTGCACACCCAGGTGCTCGCCGAATCCGCGGGAACCGCAACCGGGACGACCGAGAAGATCGATGTGCAGGGCGCGATTCCGCAGGACAACCCGCAATCGGATCCGGCCACTCCGATCGCCATGACCGGAGCTGTTGCGGAACAGGGGATTCCGCCCTGGATTGCGCCTGCCTACGGGCCGGTGCCGCCGCCCAGCGGTTGGAGCCGACCGTCCGTGCCCGGCCCGGGAATGGCCGGCGGACAGGGCACTTCGTACCGTCCCGTCGCCGGTCCTGTCCCGCCGATGTCCGGCCGGGGGCAGACGACCGTTCCGCCGATGGGAATGCCTGCTGGGCAGATGTTCACGGGCAGCGCGCCGGCGTGGCCGGGCTGGACGGCTCCCGGTGCGCAGCAGCCCATGCCGTCGCTGCCGCAGCAGCGGCGAGTCGTGGCGGGACGTCCGGTCCGGGCGCCGTGGTGGCAGCGGGAGGACGTGATCAGCCGCGTGCTGGCCGTCGCCGGGGTGGCGGTCACGCTGATCGGTGTGGTCATGCTGCTGGTGCTGGCCGCGCAGGCCGGATTCTTCGGGCCGGTGCCCAGAGTCGTTGCGGGCGCTGTGTTCTCGGGTGCGCTGGTCGCAGTCGGTGCGCGAGTGTTCGCGAAAGCGGGCGGCCGGGTCGGGGGAATCGCATTGGCGGCCACCGGTATCGCCGGGGGATACCTGGATGTCGTCGCGATGACCACGCTGTACAAGTGGCTGGATCCGGTCGTCGGCTACGTGGTGGCGTTCGGGATCGCCGCCGGGGGTGTGGCGCTGGCCATGCGGTGGCGTTCCCAAGGTTTGGCCGTGCTGGTGCTCGTGGGGGCGGCGCTGCTCGCGCCGTTCGTGACCACCGAGCTCGCCCTGCTGGGGTTTCTGATCGTGTTGCAGATCGCCGCGCTGCCGGTGCATCTGGTGCGCGACTGGCCGTGGCTGCATGTGGTGCGGACGCTGCCGGCGGTGCTGACCACGCTGGTCGCGGTGGTGGGGATCGCCCTCGACTCGGGCACGCGGGCCGAGCGTTTCGAGGTGTTCGCCGCGGCGATCGTCATCGCGGTGGCGGGTCTGGCCGGCGCGGTGCTCAGCGGACGGCTCCGGGCGAACGACGTGACCGCGAGCCTGAGTTTCGGGGCGGCGACGGTCCCGATGCTGGCCGCGCCCCTGCTGTTCTCCGGCCGCGTCGCCCCGACCGTCGTCTCCGGTGTCTTCGCGGCGGTGCTGCTGCTGGTCGCGGTGGTGCCGTGGCTGCCGAAACTCGGTGCCGCCGCGCGTATCCCGGGTCATCTGGCCGTGGTTTCCGCGCTGGCCGGCGCGGTCGCGCTGTTCGAGGCGTGCGTCGGGGCGGTGGAGGTCCAGACGCTGCCGTCCGCGCTGTTCGTCGTCGCGATGGGCTTCCTGGCGGTGGCCGGACAGCAGCGGTCGCGGTTCGCGGCGGCCCTAGGCGCGGCCTTCGGTGGGCTGGGTGCGCTCAGCTTCCTGTTCCGGGCCGATCCGGGGACCCTGGCCGCGCAGCCGGAAGCCGAGGCGCATCTGGGTCTTTCGACCGCGCTGTCGGCGGTGTTTCTGCTGGCGGCCCTGGTGGTCGCGGCCTGGACCGCGCGCCGGCTGGGCCTGCTGGATCGGGAATCCGACGCCACCGTGCTGTCGGTGTTCGCCGGAATCGGCGGCCTGTACGCGGTGACCGCGCTGACCGTGTCCCTCGGTGTGGCCACCGGCAGCCGTGACGGCTTCCTCGCGGGGCACGGGATCGCCACGGTCGTCTGGATGGTCGCGGCCACCGCGGCCCTGCTCTTCGGCCTGCGCCGGCTGGCCCGCCGGTCGCAGCAGGCGAAGGTCGCGCTGGTGGCGGGGCTGATCCTGACCGGCGCGGCCCTGGCGAAACTGTTCCTGTTCGACCTGGCCACCCTGTCGGGACTGCTGCGCGCGGGTGCGTTCCTGGTGGTGGGTGTGCTGTTGCTGGTGGTCGGCACCCGCTACGCGCGGGTCTTCGCCGAGATGGACTCGCGCCCGCGCTCCGCATAGCGCCTCGCTAGGTAGCGCACCGAAAAAGGAAGGCCCGGCCGATAATTCGGCCGGGCCTTCCTGGTGTCCTCGCGTCAGTCGTTGTTCTGGCGACGCAGGAGTTCGTTGACGCTCACCTGACGTCCTTCACCGCCGCGGTGCTTGGCATCGTCCTCGTCCGGCTTGCCCGGCCGACGGCGGGAGGTGCGCAGATCCGACATCCACTGTTCGATGCTGCTGCGCCCGGCGCCGTCCTCGACCTGCTCGGCGGCCGCGTGGTGCGTCGGATGGTGTTCCACCGCAGGCGCTTCCGGCTCGGGCTGCTGCTCGGCCTGCGGCTGGTACAGCTGGGCCCGGGTGGCCGGGTGCGGCGCGATCTTCGGCGCGGGCGGCGGCAGCACCCGCTCCGAACCGACGCTGGGCGCGGGCGGCGTCGAATCCGCCTGCGGCGCGGGCGGTGCCGGTGCGACCGGGGGCGCGGGCGTCACCGGCGGCACGGGCTGCGAGATCGACGGCACCGGACTCGGCGGCGCGACCGCTGCCGGCGGTGCGGGCGGGGCGGTGAAGCCCACGTCCTGGCCGAGCGCGGAGTTCTCCGCAGGCGCGGGGATCGGCTTCGGTGTCCGCTGCGGCAGGCCGCCGGCCGGACTCCGGGTGGGCGAAGCGAAATCGCCGATCGGCAGCGGGGCCACCGGAGCATGCGTGGCCTCGGTCGGACCGGACGCGGAAACCGGTGGAACGGAACCGAGTTCGGTGGTCGGCGCCTCGGCGGCGGCCGCGCTGATCACGCCGGACACGCGTCGCGGCGCCAGCGGCGGCACGGACTCCGCGGGTGCGCCGAAGGTGACCTCCGGGGCGGACTCCGAGATGCCGGTGGGCTTGGCGAAGGCCGGGGACGCGGTGGTCGACGGCGTGACACCGGATCCGGGACGCGAGGTCGCGGACGGGAATCCACGCGCGGCGTGGTCCGACAGCGGGGCGGCCTGGTTGCCGTCCGCGGGCGGCGCCGGGCTGTCGGTGGGCGGCGTGGTCTCGCTCGGCGTCACCGTGTCGATGCGCTGGGTCGGAGCCTCGCTGTCCACCTCGACGGTGCGTCGCGGGCGCGGCTTGCGCGGCCGGGCGGGCGTGGAACCGTCGGTGATGATCGGGATCTGCATGGTGACCGGGTCGGTGATCGGCGTGGTCTTCACCAGGTCGACCACTTCGCCGCCACCGGGCCGCTCATCGTCGAGGATGGGCTCGCCCAGGCCGATCTTCTGCTGGATCTTCTTCATCCACTTGGGCGCCCACCAGCAGTCGTCACCGAGCAGCTTCATGGTGGCCGGCACCAGCAGCATGCGCAGCACGGTCGCGTCGATGAACAGCGCCGCCACCATGCCGTAGGCGATGTACTGCATCATCACCAGGTCCGAGAACGCGAACGCGCCCGTGACGACCAGCAGGATGAGCGCGGCCGCGGTGATGATGCGGCCGGTCTGCGCGGTGCCCGCCCGCACCGCCTCGGTGGTGCTCGCGCCTTGCGTGCGGGCCTCCACCATGCGGGAGAGCAGGAACACCTCGTAGTCGATGGACAGGCCGTAGACCACCGAGATGATCAGCACCAGCACCGGCGACATGATCGGCTGCGGCGTGAAGTTCAACAGGCCCGCGCCGTGACCGTCGATGAAGATCCAGGTCAGGATGCCGAGCGTGGAACCCAGGCCGAGCGCGCTCATCAGCGCCGCCTTGATCGGCAGCACCAGGGAACCGAAGGTGAGGAACATCAGGATGGTGGTCACCAGCACCACCAGCGCGATCATCAACGGCATGCGGTCCAGCAGCGCGCTGATCGAATCCTGTTCGATCGCGGGCTGACCGGTGATCATCACCTCGGCGCCGTCGGGCACCTCCATCGAGCGCAGCGCGTCGATGGCCGCGGTCTTGTCCGCGCCCTTCTCCAGCCGGCCCTCGGAGACCCACACGTTGGAGCCGTTCGGCGGCTTCTGCGAGGGGATCTGGAACTTGCCGTTGGACAGCAGGCCGGGCGTGATCTCGTTGGCGGAGCTGATGATCGGACCGACATTGCGGGACTCGTCGGTGATGATGACCAGCTGCAGCGGATCGGACTTGCGCATCGGGAACACTTCGTCGAAGTGCTGCTGCGCCAGCCGGGTCGGATTGTCCGGCGGCAGATAGGTTTCGGAGATACCGCCGAACTGCAGGTTCTTCACCGGGATGATGAGCAGCAGCAGGCCGATGGTGATCGGGATGGCGACCTTGAGCGGGTGCTTCATGACCCACGCGGTCATCTTGCCCCAGAAGCCGTTCTCGATCTGCTCGGTGGTCTTCTCCTTGCGGAAACGCTTGAGACCCAGGGCATCCACGCGCGGGCCCAGAATGGACAGCAGCGCGGGCAGCACGGTGAGCGCCGAGATCGCGGCCAGCGCGACGGTCGCGATGGTGCCGTAGGCCACCGACTTCAGGAAGCCCTGCGGGAACAGCAGCATGCCGGCGCTGGCGGCGATGATCATGGTCGCCGAGAAGATGACCGTGCGGCCGGCCGTCTGCACACTGCGCCGCACCGCGGACTTGGTGTCGTAGCCGTCGGCTACTTCCTCCCGGAACCGGCTGACTATGAACAGGCCGTAGTCGATGGCCAGACCCAGGCCGATCATCGAAACCACCGGGGAGACGAACGAATTCACCTCGGTGAACTTCGTGATCCCCATGACGATGCCGTTCGCGCCGATCACGGTGAGGCCACCGATGATCAGCGGCAGCGCGGCCGCGACGACGCCGCCGAAGATGAAGAACAGCAGGATCGCGACCACCGGGATCGCGATGATCTCCATGCGCTTCTGGTCCTGCGCCATGGTGTCGTTCAGCGTGCCCGCGATCGGCTGCATACCGCCGACCTCGACCGTCACGTCCGGAACGGTGAAGGCGTTCTTGACATTCCGGTAGTTGCGCATGATCTCGGTGTCGTTGTCGCCCTTGATGGCGACCGTCGCGAAAGCATGCTTGCGATCCGGGCTCGCGGCCTGCGCCAGCTGCTGACCCGTCTCCGTCTTCCACGGCGACGCGTTGACCTGCGTGATCTCCGGGTGCTGCTTGGGCAGGTTGTTCAGGCTGTCGATGACCTTTTGCTGCCAGGCCGGATCATCGATGGTCCGGCCGTCGGGCGCGGTGTACAGCAGCACCACATCGCTGTTGTGGTCGCGGTTGTAGACCTGGTCCTTGAGTTGCGCGGCCGCGGTCGACTCCGAGGTGGGATCGTCCCATCCGCTGGAGCTGAGATGGTCCTCCAGCCCGAACCCGAACGCTCCCAACGAGAGCAGTGCGGCGACGACCACACCCAGGACGGTGTAGCGCAGCTTGTAGACCAGGTCGCCCCAGCGGGTGAACACTAAGCGACTCCTTGAGCGGGGCGGGAGGGTGAGCAGGGCAGACAGCGGCCGGAACGGCTGCAGCCATGCACCCTCGTCGGGCAGCGAGTCGAGGCTGACCCTGGGCAGCGGTTCACGGAACACGCCCGGGATGTCCTCGAGGTCGATGAATTCGAGAATATCCGACGTGACGGCCCAACTCGCGTGCTCGCGAAAACCCAGTACCTGAACAGGCACACCGGAAGCGGCGATCTCCTCGAGGGGCGCGCGGAACGCCTGCCCATCGGCGGAGGCCACCATGATTCCGGCCAGTCCGGCGCCGCGACGGCGTAGCTCGATGTGGCCGAGCATGTCGCTGTCCACATCGGAGTCTTCGTCGACCTTCGGTTTGGCGAAGACGGCGTAGCCGACATTGCGCAGTGCCTCGACCCAGGGTCGCACCACATCGGCGGTGCCGGGGGCGATATTGGTGAAGACGGTGGCCTCGGGTTCGACCCGGGTCTTGCTGCCGACCGAGAGTTCGGCGGTGCGGGCCAGCAGCCAGCGGCCCAGCGCGTCGAAGCGCGGGCGGTAGGCGGCGGTCGGGCGGCCACCGAGGATGGCGCCCAGGCCCATATCGAGATTCGGTGCATCCCAGACCAACAGCACGCGCCGCACGTCGGTGGCGGTGCCGCCAATGGCTACGGCCGCGTTGCCGTGGAGCCCGGTGGTGCCCTGTAGTCCGGTCGAGTCGGCGCCGTGCATTATTCCGGCAACTTCCGCGACCTCCGGGGTCATCTCACTGACGCTCATGATTCGATCTTCCCCCAGATGAACTCGGTGATGGCGCTACCCGCGCGGAGTCCTTTGTTTTCGAACTTGGTAATCGGACGTTCGAAACCAATCGGTGCGTTGGTTCGATACGCCTCGGGATCTCCGCCGGTCGGCTCGTTCATGCCGATGAGCTGGGGTTCCGCATTGCCGTACTGGCCGATCCACTCCGCGTAGTCCGCGTGGTCGGTCGCGACATGCAGAACGCCGCCCGGAATCAGCCGACTTGCGATGAGTGCGAAGGTTTCCGGCTGCAGCAGCCGCCGCTTGTGGTGGCGAGCCTTGGGCCACGGGTCCGGAAAAAACACCCGCACGCCCGTCAGCGATTCGGGAGCAATCATGTTTTCCAGGACATCCACGGCATCACCGCGCAGCACCCGGAGGTTCTCGATGCCCTCCCGCTCCACGCGCTGCACCAACTGGGCCAGACCCGGCTTGTAGACCTCGATGCCGATCAGATTGAACTGCGGCTCGGCCTGCGCCATGGCCGCGGTCGCGGTGCCGGTGCCGCAGCCGATCTCGATGATGAGCGGCGCCGAGCGGCCGAACCAGGCATCGGCGTCCAGCTTTTCGTCGGACACGTCCTTGCCGATGACCGGCCACAGCCGATCCCAGGAATCCTGGCGCGACGGCGACACCGCGCCCCGGCGCATGCGGAAACTGGTGACCCGGGGATAGAGGCGGTTGCCACCCACGGGCCGATCCGTCCGTTCGGCGGTGGCTTCCGGGTGATCGGCGTCACCGGCGGGGTCGGCGGACCGCGGCCCGGGAACTGGCTCGGCAGAGGGGTTCGCGGCGTCGTTCACGGCGTCCATTGTCCAGTATTCGATCCTTGGCGCAGCAATCGACCACGGGTTCCGACGGCCAAGATCAATCCGGCTGCCAGGCCCGACGCCACACCGGACACGCCGCCGTGACCACCCGCGATGACAACCGGACAGTGACTCACCTTGCGGTAGTTGCCATTTCCACCAGCCGCCGCGGACCCGCCCCGGACCACATCCGGGACCGAACGGTCTTGGTTGTGGGTTCGATGAGAGTTTTCCGCCCCCGCACCAGCGGCGTCTCGCTAGGCTGCCCGCGTGCCGCCCGGGCGATCGCCGCGCATCCAGGTCACGGGCCGCGCCCGCGCCGGCAAGACCACCCTCCGCCGAGCCCTGACCCTGCTCACCGCCGAGGAAACCCGCCCCCTCGACCACCCGGGCCACCCGAGCCCCGCCCTCGACGGCGACCTTGTCCTCTATGTTCTCCCCGGCCTCGCCGACCCGGCCGACCACCGCGCCCTCGCGGCCCTGCGGCCGGACCGCACCCTGGTGATCCTCAACAAGGCCGACGCCATCGGCGTCCGCTGGTCCGACGCCGCCACCGCCGCCGAGGACCTCGCCGCCCGCCACGGCCTCCCCGTCTTCCCGGTGGTCGCCGCCCTGGCCGCCCACACCCGCGCGGGCACCCTCACCGACACCGACCTCCGCACCCTGCACCGCCACCGCGAGCACGCCGACTCGCCGCTGTGCCTGTCCCACGACCTGTTCACCGCCCCCGGCCCCGACCTCGACGCCCGCCGGGCCCTCATCGACCGCTGGGACCTCTTCGGCGTCTCGTGTCTGCTGGCGTCCCTGCACCGGGATCCGCGGCTTCCCGCGCAACGCCTGCTCCAAATCCTGCACTGCGCCAGCGGAATCGATCGTCTGCACCGTGAGCTGCACCGCCGCTACGAGACTGTCGCGGCCGCCCTCGCCGACTGACGGGCAGTGCCGGATGTTCGCCCGGATTCGCCTGCGGCCAAGCCGAATCCATCGTGGGATCCGAATCAGCGGTGTTGATCCCCGAACCCCGCCCCCTCGACGGCGTACGGCCGAGCGGGCTCGAACTCCCGCCGCACCGGGCCGCGCCGCCTCCGTCCGCGACGTGTCGGCGCGAGACGCCGACGGACGGCCCAGCCGATCGCGCCGCGCTGCCGGAAGCGGTCGAGGCCGTTGTCATGCGGTGGAATCCCCACGGGCTGGCGCTGCTGCGCGCGCTGGCGAATCCGGAGCCGGTGGGGTCCGCGGCGATCGCGCTCGTCGGTGCCGATGATTCCCACGCGGCCGCCCTGCGGGTCGAATTGGCGCGGTTCCGGCCGCGCATCGACTTCGTCGTCGTCCCGGCGGACGGCGGCTGCGGCCCGGCGGCGGTGGCGCTCGTGGTGCTGGATGCGGGGGCGTTGGTCGGTGCTGAGCTGCTGGAGCGGGTGCGGGGGCTGCGGGCGGACGGGACGCGGATCGTGTTCGCGCTGGACGGGATTCACGCGCATCGGGACTGGCGGGAGGTCCGCAAGCGGAATGTGGAGCTGCTGGCCGAGGCGGGCGGGGGCGGGGAGGAGATCGTGCCGGTGTCGGCGCGGATGGCGGCGGTGGGCCGGGGGAGCGGGGATTCGGCGCTGGTGGATCGGTCGGGGGTGGGGTTGTTGCACGCGCGGCTGGTGGCGGCGGCCGGGGCGGGAGCGGTGCGCGATCAGGTGGCGATCGTGCGGGAGCGGGTGGTCGGGGAGACGCGGCGGCGGATTCGGGAGCAGTTGGGCAAGGTGCGCGACGGCGGGGACGTGGCGGCGCTGCGGGAGGAGCGGGCGCGGTTGCTGGCGGTCGGCGACGGCGGGCGCGGATCGGGGATGAGCGTGGTCCGGAATCGGCTGCAATTGGCGCGAGTGGATCTGTTGCACGAGGTCGGGGCCCGGATTCGGGGGTTGCACACGGAGTTGCGGGACGAGATCGACGGGTTGCCGCGGGGTGCGCACGCCGAATTTCCGCGACGAGTGAGCGAATCTGTGGAAAAGCTCACACAAGAGATGGATCGGATGATCCGCTCCCGGATCGGCGAATTGTGCCGTCAGGTCGAGGAATCCGTCGCGGAGGAATGGCATATATCTTTTCCGGCCCCGCCGGATCGGGTGGCACGGGCGGTCCCGACGCCGGGGCCGCGGCTGCGCGGCGTGGAAGACCACCTGGTGATCGCGCTCGGGGCGTCGGCGGGCTTCGGGCTGGGCCGGCTGCTGGTGACGCCGCTCGCGCTGTTGCAGGCGTTCGACTACGCGATCATGCCGGTCAGTCTGTTCCTCGGTGCCGCGGGCGCCGGCTGGGTGGTGCGCGCCCGCAGGCAGCTCGCCGACGGCGCCCACCTGCGGCAATGGGTCGCCGACGCGCTGGTCGACGCCCGGGCGGGCCTGGAACAGCGGGTGGCCACGGCCCTGGTCGACGCCGAGGAACGGCTCACCGACCAGGTGCTCGGCAGTGCCGCCGCGCGCATGGTCGAAACCGACTTACAGGTCGGTGAATTGGAGGCGCAATTGCGGCAGGCGGCGCAGCGGCGACCCGCCCTCCTGCAAGCGTGTGAACGTGACCTGGCCGCACTCGAATTCGGATAGCGGCTGGTCCGAGGTTTCGACCCGGTACCGACTGGACAACCCGATTCCGTACAGCGCGATATATGGCGTTAACCTCTATGGCAGGAACCAGGGCATCCGTTGCGTTCCTGAACACACGTCCAGCCGGTATGGACGAGCGTTCGGGACCAGTGGGAGCCTTGCCGCAATTGGTGGCACTCGGTGTCGCGAGCCGCGCTCCTTGGCTCGATGGTCATCGGGGCCCGCCCATCTCAGGAGAGTTTTCATGACCTCAGCGACCATTCCTGGTCTTCACGATGGCACCGCGCCCACCGAGCACAAGGAACTGCTTGCCTGGGTACAGGAGGTCGCAGAACTCACCCAGCCCGACCGCGTGGTCTGGGCCGATGGGTCCGAGGAGGAAGCGGTCCGCCTCTCCGAGCAGCTGGTGGCCGCCGGCACCTTCAAGAAGCTGAACGAGTCGAAGAAGCCCAACTCCTACCTGGCGCTCTCCGACCCCTCCGATGTGGCCCGCGTCGAATCGCGCACCTACATCTGCTCCAAGACCGAGGCCGACGCCGGCCCGACCAACAACTGGGTCGACCCGGCCGAGATGCGCGCCACCATGACCGAGCTCTACAAGGGCTCCATGAAGGGCCGCACCATGTACGTGGTGCCCTTCTGCATGGGCCCCCTCGGCGCCGAGAACCCGAAGCTGGGCGTCGAGCTCACCGACTCCGAGTACGTCGTGGTCTCCATGCGCGTCATGACCCGCATGGGCGCGGCCGCGCTGGCCAAGCTCGGCACCGACGGCGAGTTCGTGAAGGCCCTGCACTCCGTGGGCGCCCCGCTCGCCGAGGGCCAGGCCGACGTGCCGTGGCCGTGCAACGACACCAAGTACATCACCCACTTCCCCGAGGACCGCGAGATCTGGTCCTACGGTTCGGGTTACGGCGGCAACGCGCTGCTGGGCAAGAAGTGCTACTCGCTGCGCATCGCCTCGGCGATGGCGCACGACGAGGGCTGGCTGGCCGAGCACATGCTGATCCTCAAGCTGATCTCGCCGGAGAACAAGGCGTACTACATCGCCGCCGCGTTCCCGTCGGCCTGTGGCAAGACCAACCTCGCCATGATCCAGCCGACCATCCCGGGCTGGCGCGCCGAGACCCTCGGTGACGACATCGCGTGGATGCGCTTCGGCGAGGACGGCCGACTATATGCGGTCAACCCGGAGTTCGGCTTCTTCGGTGTCGCCCCCGGCACCAACCACAGCTCGAACCCGAACGCCATGGCCACCATGGAGGCCGGCAACACCGTCTACACCAACGTCGCCCTCACCGACGACAACGACGTGTGGTGGGAGGGCCTGGAAGGCACCCCCGACCACCTCGTCGACTGGAAGGGCAACGACTGGTTCGAGCGCGAGTCGGAAACCCTCGCCGCGCACCCGAACTCGCGCTACTGCACCCCGATGGCGCAGTGCCCGACCCTGGCCCCCGAGTGGGACGACCCGCAGGGCGTGCCGATCTCGGCCATCCTGTTCGGCGGTCGCCGCAAGACCACCATCCCGCTGGTGACCGAGTCCTTCGACTGGCAGCACGGCGTGTTCATGGGCGCCACCGTCGGCTCCGAGCAGACCGCCGCCGCCGAGGGCAAGGTCGGCACCGTCCGCCGCGACCCGATGGCCATGCTGCCGTTCATGGGCTACCACGTGGGTGACTACCTCAACCACTGGATCACCCTCGGCAAGAACGCCGACGCGCAGCAGCTGCCGAAGATCTTCTACGTCAACTGGTTCCGTCGTGGCGACGACGGCCGCTTCCTGTGGCCCGGATTCGGCGAGAACTCCCGCGTGCTGGAGTGGATCGTCGGCCGCATCGAGGGTCGCTCCGAGGCCACCGCCACCCCGATCGGCAATGTGCCGGTCGCGGCCAACCTCGACCTCGAGGGCCTGGACGTGTCGGCCGCCGACGTCGACGAGGCGCTCGCGGTCAACGCCGCGGAGTGGAAGAACGAGATCCCCTCGATCGAGGAGTGGTTCGAGTTCATCGGCGACAAGCTGCCCTCCGGCCTGCGCGACGAGTTCGAGGCTCTGAAGCAGCGCTTGGGCTGACGGAAGGTCGTGGGGGCTATGTCCCCACACCCCTGACAGACGAAAAGGCTCGCCCGCACGGGATTGTGCGGGCGAGCCTTTTGTCGTCAGTCGGCGACGAAGCCCATCGGCATGAGCAGGGACTTGGTCTCGCAGTAGGCGTCCAGGCCCTCGGGGCCGTTCTCGCGGCCGATGCCGGAGGTCTTGTAACCGCCGAAGGGGGCGCAGGCGTCGAAGGCGTACCAGTTGATGGCGTAGGTGCCGGTGCGGACCTTCGCCGCGACGGTCGCGCCGTGCTCGACGTCGGCGGTCCAGACCGAACCCGCGAGGCCGTAGTCGCTGTCGTTGGCGATCGCGATGGCCTCGTCCTCGGTGTCGTAGGGCAGCACCGAGAGGACCGGGCCGAAGATCTCCTCGCGGGCGATCGTCATGGCGTTGTTCACGTCGGCGAAGACGGTGGGCTGGACGTACCAGCCGGGCAGGTCGGCGGGGCGGCCGCCGCCGCGGATCAGGCGCGCGCCCTCGTCCTTGCCCTTGGCGATGTAGCCCTCGACGCGTTCGCGCTGCGCCTGCGAGATGAGCGGGCCGAGCTGGGCGGCCGGGTCGTCGGGCAGGCCCACCGGGAACAGTTCCACCGCGGCGGTGAGCGCTTCGAGGATCTCGTCGTAGCGGCTGCGCGGGGCGAGGATGCGGGTCTGGGCGACGCAGGCCTGGCCGCTGTTCATCAGGCCGGCGAAGGCGAGCTGCGGCATGGTGGCGATGTCCATGTCGGGCAGCAGGATCGCGGCCGACTTGCCGCCGAGCTCCAGGGAGCAGCGCTTGAGCTGGCTGCCCGCGATGGCGGCGATCTTGCGGCCGACCGCGGAGCTGCCGGTGAAGGTCACCTTGTCGACGCCGGGGTGCGAGACCAGGTATTCGGAGGCGTCGGCGTCGGCGGGCAGCACCGACAGCACGCCCTCGGGCAGGCCGGCCTCGGCGAAGATGTCGGCCAGCAGGTTGGCGGCCAGCGGGGTCGCGGGCGCGGGCTTGAGGACCACGCTGCAGCCGGCCAGCAGGGCGGGCGCGAGCTTGTTGATGGCCAGGAAGATGGGGACGTTCCAGGCGATGACGGCGGCGACCACGCCGACCGGTTCGCGCGACACCCGCGTGGTGCCGAACAGCCCGGTGCGGGTCTCGGTCCAGGGGAAGGACTTGCCGAGGCCGGCGTAGTAGTCGAGGGTGGCGCGGCCGGAGACGTAGTTGAGGGTGCTGGCGGCCATCGGGGGCGCACCGGTTTCGGCGGACAGCGCGTTGGCGAGGTCGCCGGCCTTCTGGTCCAGCAGCGCGACGGCGCGGGACAGCAGGGCGGCGCGTTCCTCGGGCGGGGTGGCGGGCCAGGGTCCGCTGTCGAAGGCCCGGCGGGCCGCGGCGACCGCGGCGTCGACGTCGGCGCGGGTGACGACGGGCACGCTGCCGACGGTTTCCAGGGTTGCGGGCGAGATGACGGGCAGGGTGTCGGGGCCGGCCGGCGCGGTCCAGCGGCCACCGATGAACAGACTCTGGTACTCCATGAGAACACGTTACAGTTTTGCCTTACCGGTTGTCTGCGCCCGGGTGCGCGAACATCCCGCTGACCGGGATTTTCTTTGAAATCAGACTCCCCGGTTTCTAAGTCGCCTTGTTACCCGCGAGGCAAAACGCGGTTTGAAATCTGGGTTGCCCGGTGGTGGCCTATGCTCGGCTGAGTACGCCTTTCTCCACCACTTTGGTCGGTTGCTATCGCATAGCTCTTCGAAAGGTAGATCCCGAATGGCCGACATGCGGGTAGATGACTTCCTGTTGGACGAGTTGTCCGATTTCGAGGCCCCGGTGATCAGCACTCCCATGCAGCGAGCCGCGGGTCAGTTGGAGCGGGTACTTCCCCGGGCTGGCGGGTCGAGGTCGTGGAGGCGACCTATCCGACCGTTCGGAAGGGGCAGCCCGCACTGCGACTGCTGATGCCGGCGGACTGAACCGCGTCGGAAACACAGTGGCGCAGGTGCTTCCGCATACTCGCGGCAAATCGGTAGCACCCCACGCAATCGAATTCCGACCTGTCGGTTCGGTTTTCGCCGAACGCACTATTGCATTCGGCAGCCGCAACGAGCATGCTTTATAGCTATCGCGGATAGCTCGCTCATTACAGGAATCGTTACCGCACAGGGGAGTCCGAGTCATGGCGGTGCAAGTGGTCGGTAGAGCGCTGATGACCAGTGATCTCACGCCGCATCAGGCGAAAAGCGTCGGCGCGGGCGGTTGGGTGGTGTCCTTCCTGCCGGGCCGGACCCTCACCACCGCGCAAGCCACCGCCGCATTACTGGCGGCCGAAGCGGTTGCCGCTGTGCACTCCCTCGCCGGCCAGGTCGGACTGACCGCGATGGAGACGGTCGGATTGGCAATCCAGGAGTCACCCTGGAGCGAACCCGAAGCCTGCGGCGGCTTCCGCCGGGTGTGGCGGCGCGGATTCTCCGTCCGCTGATCAGGCCCGCTTGGTCGCCACCACCACCAGGTTGCTGACCAGCAGCTCCCGCAGCACCGGCACCCGCACCATCCACCAGGCCCAGCGTGGGTGATACCGCGGGAACACCGCCAGGACCTCGACATCCGCCGGCGTCGCCCGCGCCCAGCGCACGCCCTCCGACGCGCGCACCGCGAACAGCGAACGCCCGAAACGGTTCTTCGGCTCCCGCCCGTGCTTGCGCCGATATCGCCGCGCCGCGTACTCCCCGCCCAGGTAATGCCACGGCCCGGTCTCGTGCCCGCCGAACGGCCCGTGCCACACCGTGTACGAAAAGACCATGAGGCCACCGGGTTTCAGCACCCGCAGCATCTCCGCCGCCATCACCCACGGCTGCGGCACATGCTCGGCCACATTCGAGGAGATGCAGACCTGCACCGCGTCATCACGAAACGGCAGCGCCATCCCCGACCCGCGCACCGCGCCCGCCACCCGCAACCCGGCCGCGTGCATCTCCGACGGATCGGGCTCCACCGGCAGATAGCGCGCACCCGCCCGCGCGAACTCGTCCGCGAAATAGCCGGGACCGCCGCCCACGTCCAGCACGATGGCGCCGCGCAGCGACTCCCCGGTCAGATCCCGGTAGAAGTCGGACACCAGCTCGGCGGTATCGGTCGCCACGCCGCCGTAGAACACGGCCGGATCGGTCTGCTCGAACCGGAAACTCCCCAGCAGCCGCAGCGACCGCCGCAACGTCGCCCGGCGGGCGAAGCGCGGCCGGCGGGGAGTGGGCTGCAGGGCTCGAAGCACGGCGGTCAGTCTCTCACGCGCCGAATCGCGACCCGGCGCAGGTCGGATCGGCACTGCTGGCCCGAGACCGGTCGGCTCGCTATATGGTGGAGCCCATTGTCTGTCCGCCTCCGACCGTCCCCATGGAGATTCGCCCGTGCGTGAAGTGCTGCTGCTGTGCTGGCGCGACACCGGGCATCCGCAGGGCGGCGGGAGTGAGCGGTATCTGGAGCAGGTCGGCGCGCAGCTGGCCGCCCGGGGCGTCAAGGTCACCCTGCGCACCGCCGGATATCCGGGCGCGGCCCGGCGGGAATCGGTGAACGGGATCGAGATCAGCCGCGGCGGGGGCCGGTTCACGGTGTACCCGCGGGCGCTGGCAGCCATCGCGCTCGGCCGGGCCGGGATCGGACCGTTCAAAGGGCTGCGCCCCGACGCGGTCATCGACACCCAGAACGGCATCCCCTTCTTCGCCCGCGCCGTCACCGCCGCGCCGACCGTGGTGCTGGTCCATCACGGGCATCGCGAGCAGTGGCCGGTGGCCGGGCGGTTGGTCGGCCGGATCGGCTGGTGGATCGAATCGCGGCTGTCACCGCGCGTGCATCGGGGCGATCAGTATCTGACGGTTTCGCTGCCGTCGGCCGAGGAGCTCACCGCGCTCGGAGTGGACGCGCCGCGAATCGCGGTGGTGCGCAATGGCGCCGAACCCATCCCGGACCAGGTTCGCGCCGGCGACGCCGCCGCCCGCACCGCGCACCCGAGCATCGTGGTGCTCTCGCGGCTGGTGCCGCACAAGCAGATCGAGGACGCCATGGCCGCGGTGGCCGGGCTGCGCGACCAGATCCCCGGCCTGCACCTCGACGTGGTCGGCGACGGCTGGTGGGCCGAGAACCTGCGCGCGCACGCCCGGGACCTGGGCATCGCCGACGCGGTCACCTTCCACGGGCACGTCGACGAGGACGAGAAGCATCGGCTGCTGGCCCGCGCCTGGGTGCACGTGCTGCCCTCCCGCAAAGAGGGCTGGGGGCTGGCGGTCATCGAGGCCGCCCAGCACGGGGTGCCCACGGTCGGCTACCGCAGTTCGCGCGGGCTCACCGATTCCGTCGTGGACGGCGTCACCGGACTGCTCGTCGACAACTCCGCCCAATTGACCGCGGCGGTGGGCGAATTGCTCCGCGACGGCGAAGCGCGCACCGTGCTGGGGGAGAAGGCACGGGCCCGGGCTCGCGAATTCTCCTGGGAGCAAACCGGAAACGGCGTCTACGAGGTGCTGTCCGCGGTGACCCGCGGCGACCGGGTCAGCGGACTCATCGCGCCCACCCGAGTCTGACGCGCGAATTCGGCGAAGCGCCGACACCGATGCGTCGCGATTCCTAGCATCGACGGATGTGGATCATCGTCGTCATCGCGCTAATCAGCGTTGTCGTGATCGCTGCGGGGTTCGCGCTCGGCTTTCCGAAGGACTGACCCGGCCCGCACCGAACAGCTTGCGGCGGTGAGGAATCCGCCGAGGAGCAGCGCTGCCCACAACAGATGCGCAGCCCCGGCGACACGACGGCTGCCCGCGGTAGCGTCATGGACGGCGATCTGTCCGGGCACCCCGGAACAGCTGCACGTCCCGATCGGCGTAAACCGGCGTCAGCTGGGCCAGAACAGTTTTCGATTCCCCCAGCGGTCCCGGCGTGCCACCCTCCACCAGCACCCAGCCCACTCCGAGCCCGCCCAGGTCCTGCACGGAACCGCCGTGCAGCAGCAGGTTCTCGACCTTCCGGGCCCGTTCGCCCTCCCCGGCCACATTGCCGCCGCGCACGGGCAACTCCCGGTCTGCAACACATCCCGCGGCAGCATGCGCGGCGCCGGATCCAGCACCGGCGCGCTACCCGAGTACCGGAACTTCCGGAACATCCCGCCCGGCAGCACCGCGACATCGCCCGGCGCCTCGACCGCGGCCGCCACCCGCTCCCAACCCGCCGGATAGTGCACCGGCCGCAACGCGCCCCCGACACCCCACGCCAAATCCGGCAGCGCCAAGAACACGATCGCCAGGAAAAGCACTGCGGCCCCGCTGGTCCGAACCCGCCCGGGGGTACCGCTCGACCCGTCTGCCATCCGGGCCGAGATCCACCCTCCGACCGCCACGCACCCCGCCGCCGCGCACAACGCGTACCCGGGAACCGCCAGCGCCACGAACTTCTGCGTATCCCGCAGCAGCCCCGCTCCCGGCACCCCGCGCACCAGGAACTCACCCACCGCCAGCCCCCACCCGGTAGCCCCGAGCGCAGGCACGACGATCGCGGCGATCCCCAGCCCGACCAGCCGACGCCGGACGGTGCGTCCGGAGTCCGTGCCGGTCTCCACGAGCACCGTGCGCACGCCCGACGCCACCAGTGCGAGTAGCAGCACCGTCCCCACCAGCGCGAAAAAGGTTGTCCGCGAGCCGGGAACGGCGGTGCCGTTCCAGATACCGCCCAATCCGGCGAGGCTGCCCAGGGTGCCGAGCCACGGTTCCGCCCGCGCCGCGAACGCCGCGACACCGGCCGGATCCGACGGCTCCGCACCCGCACCCGACAACGTGGTCGCGGTCAGCCACGGGGCCGCCGAGAGGATCCAGAGTGCCCCGGTGGCAAGCCAATTCCACTTACCGACCAGCAGTATCGCCACTGTGCCCGCGAGCAGGGACCCGGTGGGAGTGAGACCGGCCGCCGCCAGACAGCCCACGAGCGCCGCCCAGGTTCCCCACGCGCGCGCACGTCGCTCGCCGTCGGGCGATTCGGAAGCGTTGGCGCGTAATCGCCAGGCGAACAGGGCGATCCAGGGGAGGGCGGCGTAGCCGGTGAGCAGGCTCCAATGGCCCTGCAGCAGGCGTTCGGCGACGTACGGGTTCCAGATGGTCACGGTCGCGGCGACCAGCTGCGGCCCCAGTGACGCGTGCAGTAGGTCGCGGGTCAGGGTGGCGGCGCCCCAGCCGGACAGGCAAAGTGCGGTCAGCAGAATCGCTTTGACGATGAGGCCGCCGTCGATGACGGTCGACAGGGTGGCGATCAAGGCGTCCTGGGGGACCGCGCGGGGGGCGGCGTCACCGAGGCCGAGGGCGGAATCGGTGAGGTAGGAGCGGGGGGTGCTGACGGCGTCACGCAGAAGGAGGTAGCCGGGGCCGAGTAGTGGGCCCAGGACGATCGCGGACAGGAGCAGGCTGTACCCGGCCGGGATCAGCCGGCGCCGGTCGCGCTGCGGGGCCTGCTCGTTCACACCGGCACCCTACGTTCCGCTCGCCCCGAGATCGGGGACGCGCGACGGACTCTCGCCCGCAGCGCGGGCCGTGCGCAGCGCGACGCCGGTGATCACCAGGGTGGTGCCGGCCGCGGTGACGGTGGCGATGACGATCAGCGACAGCACCGAGTGGGCGCACGTCAGCATGACCGCGACGCCCGCCGCCAATCCGATCCAGGTGATCGCCGCCGGTGCGGTCCGATCCGCCGCGATCGCCGACAACAACGTGACCTGCAGGACCGCCAGCAGCGCGCCTTCGAGCGCGAACAGCCACAGCAGCCCTTGGATCGGCGCGTAATCGCGGCCCGCGAACAGGGGCGCCAGCGGCGCCGCCACCGCGGCCCGGCAACGGTGACCGCCCCGATTCCGACCAGCACCGCCAGCGCCGATCGCATGGCGCGCGCGGAGTGCTGTGGCTGCGCCATCTTCGGATACAGGACCACGCCCACCGCCTGGGGCAGCCAGAACGCGATCTTCGCCGCGATCGCCCCCAGTGCGTACCGCCCGGCATCGTTCTCGTCGAGCACAATTCGCGACACGAGCAGATCCGCGGCCGACAACGCGGTCAAGGCCGCTTGCACCTGCACCGCCCGGAACACGGCGGCCACCCCGAGGCCCCACGCATCGGTCCCCTGCTGTGCGGTGGAAGCCGTTCGCGCGGGCCGGGTTCCGGTCGGAGTCCGGTCGGTGGCATCGGGCATCAGTGATGTCGAGTCGGTGTCGCCGTCGAATGTTCGAGTCTCGCCAGTGGTTCGGCTGCGGTCCGCGACCGTTCCTTCGGCGATCCAGCGGGCCGCCACCACCGCGAGCGCGGTGCCTGCCGCCCCGGCCCACAGTGCGGGCGCGGGACCGAAACCGCAGGCCAGCACGATCAAGGCCGGAGCGATCCGCAGGATCGCCGCCCCGCCCAGTACCGTCGCGAGTTCCCGGAACCTGCTGCGCCCCTGCACGATCCCTTGTTCACCGGCGAGCAACACCAGCATCGGCGCCGTGCACATGGCTCCCGCCGACGCGGCGAAGCCCACCTTCAGCACCGAGCTGACCAGCGGCACCAGTATCAGCGCCGCCGCGGTCACCCAGCCCGCGCAGCGCAACGCCAGCGTCCGCGCGGCCGCGGCGGGCGCGCCGCGCACCACCTCGCGCGCGATCACGTTCTGCAGCGCCAGGGCGGGGACCGCGCACAGCATCTGCACGGCCAGCAGGCTCGCGAACGAGCTGTATCCCGCCACGCCCAGCCACCGGCTCGCGAACAGTTGCAGCAGATAGCCCGCCACATTCGCGGTCATCGCCCCCGCCGTCACCAAGGTCAGGTCCTTGACCACGGGCAGACGGCGTACAACAGACACGCCCGCAATGCTCCCATCCGCGCCGACCACCCCGCCTGCGCACCCCTGCCGCCCGCGCGGTACAGCCCCTTCGCTGGTCAGACCAGCCCGGGAAACGACAACGGCCCAGCATCTTCGAGAGATGCTGGGCCGCTGTGCGGAACCGGTGCCGTCAGGGGCGCTTGTTCATGTCGATCTGCTGGGTCGGGGCGTCGAAGCCGCCGGGGGCCGGGCCGCCCGCGGGGGCGGGGGTGCGGCGGAACGCGGGCTGGCCGTTGCCGTTCTTGCCGAGCAGGCCGAGCACGATGCCGGCGATCAGGAACAGCAGGCCCAGGACGCCGAAGATGATCGGCAGCGTGCGCCCATAGAGCGACAGCTTGTCGATGTTCTCCTTGGCCACCGAGATCTGCGACTCGATGGTGGGCTCGTCGAACACCAGGGTCGCCTTGAGGGCGGTCACCTCGGGCTTGTCGCCGCTGCGGGCGTAGTACAGGTGAATCTGCTCCTGGCCCTTGATGACCGTGCCGGTGTCCGGCTCGATCCACAGGTCGCGCACGTTGGTGTAGAAGCGCGGCATGGTGATGTCGCCGTCGCCCTCCACGCCCCACTTGGCGGCGGGCAGGGTGAGTTTGTTGGTCGGCGAGTTCGCGACCGTGGACAGGTCGGTGACCGGCGCCGTCATCTGGAAGTGGTAGGTCTTGAGGCTGTTGATCTCGGCCTCGTCGACATAGTTGATGTCGTAGGACTTACGGGTGTTGAGGTCGAAGTACGGGTACGTCTTCTTCTCGGTCCCGATCGGGAAGCGGTACTGCAGACCGGTGTGCTGCACCGGGTCCATGACCGCCTCACCCTTCTTGTCGACCGTCACGGCGATCGAGCCGTTGGGGCCGCCGTCCACCGCGTCCACCGGGTGACCGGTCTTGCGGTCCACGGTGACCCGGTCGATGGTCGCGGTCAGCAGGCCGGTGTCGCCCTGCTTGTCGGTGCGGCGCAGGGTCTGACCGGCCTGAATGGTCATTTCCGAGGCGTCGGACGGGTTTTCGACGGTGAGGAAGCGCTGCGAGACGAGCGGGACGTTCTGGTCCACCTTCGCCGAACCGGTCGCCGAAGTCAGCGACTTCGAGTCCAGCACCTCGCTGGGCGCTCCGGTCTGCGGGTTGCTCGCGACGGTCGTGATCTCCAGATCCAACGGCGTCTTCGCGAGGCGGCTGACCGTGTACGTGGGAATCATGATGGCGGCGACGAGCAACATCGCGCCGAGCCCCACGAGTACGCAGGCAACCGTCCTTCTGGTACCGGCACTGAGTGCCATGCAGGTTCTCCTCGTCGTCGAACGCGTGTTTCGTCCCGTACTGCGGTCGCCGCGCAGCACTCGTGAGCCCAGACACTAACAGTCCGAGCGGTCCCTGAGTGCGGCCGAGGCAGGAAAACCTCCCGAAACACCCCCAATTCAAAAGCCGGGTGATCCAGCGATGGGCCGCAAGGCAGACTGGGACCCGATGACGACCACCACCCTCACCACCGCGGGGACGGCCGACCCGGACCGGACACCACTCCGTCCCGGCCGCTTCGTCCCGGCACTCGAGGGCATGCGCGCGCTCGCGGCGCTGGGGGTGGTGCTCACCCACGTGGCCTTCCAGACGGGCGCGACCGGGCAGCCGGTGCTGGGCCGGGTGTGGGAGCGATTCGATCTGGCGGTCGCGGTGTTCTTCGCGCTGTCCGGATTCCTGCTGTGGCGGCCGCACGCCGCCGCGGCCCGCGGCCTGGGGGTGGCACCGAGCGCCGGACGGTATCTGCTGCATCGCGCGGCCCGCATCCTGCCCGCCTACTGGGTGGTGGTGTGCGCGGTACTGATCCTGCTGCCCAGCGCGGCGCACACCGCGGGACTGCGGGTGTGGCTGTCGAATCTGGGTCTGCTGCAAGTGTTCGTGCCGTTCACCCTCACCGACGGTCTCACCCAGATGTGGAGTCTTTCGGTGGAAGTGGCCTTCTACCTGGTGCTTCCATTGCTGGCGGTCGCGCTGGTGTGGTTGCGCGGGCAGCGGGCGCGACTGCGGGTGCCGGTGGTGCTCGGCCTCGGACTGCTGAGCCTGGGCTGGAACTTCCTGCCCGTCCCCACCCCGGACGGCATTCACTCCGACAACTGGCTGCCGGGCTATCTGCCCTGGTTCGCGGTCGGCATGCTGCTGGCCGAACTCGCCGACCAGCCGTCCCCGCGGTGGCGGCGGATCGCCGGAAACCAGTGGCTGATGTGGCCGCTCGCGGCGGTCGCCATGCTGGCCGCGACCACCGACCTGGCCGGGCCGCGCGGGCTGGTGCACGGGCAGCCCTGGCAGTACGCCGCCAAGATGGCGCTCGGCGCGATCGTCGGCTTCGGGCTGCTGGCCCCGCTGGCGCTGCGGCCGGACCGGCCGCACCGCTGGTTGCAGAGCCGGGTCGCGGCCACCCTCGGGCGTTGGTCGTACGGCATCTTCATCTGGCACCTGGCCGTGCTCTCGATCGTCTTCCCGGTGTTCGGCATCATCCCGTTCCGGGGCCATTTCGTCGTGGTCTACCTGCTGACGGTGGTGTTCACGCTGCCCTTGGCCGCGGCCAGTTTCGCCCTCGTGGAGGAGCCGGTCCGGCAGTGGACGCGCCGCCGCTTCGGCTGAGCGGCAGCCTGATTCAGCGTCGCTGGGGCAGCGCGGCGATCCCGACCGCGATGATCGCGACCAGCGCCGGGAACTGCACCCACAGCGAACCGCCCACATAGCCCTCGAACGAGCGCCAGGGTCCGGTGGACAGCGCGGCCGCGCAGACGGCCGTGCCGCCGCCCGCCAGCGCCACCAGAATGCGCGACCATCCGCGCGGCCGCAGATGATCGCCCACCAAGCCGAACACGGTGAGCACCAACGCGACCGGGCCCGCGATGAGTCCGGCCGCGGCGGCCAGACCCAGCCCGGCGACGGTGCGGCTGTGCCAGGTGCGCGGCGGCGGTCCGTCGTCGCGGACGGGGGAGCGCGCGCCCCGGAATGCCAGCACCAGCAACGGGATCAGCAGTAGCAGACCGCCGAAGATGGCGAGCCGGTACCAGCGGTCGGTGGGGAACTCCACGGTGATCGGCCCGTTGGACCCAGCCGGCACCAGCCAGGCCTGCTGCCATCCGTTGATCACCACGGGCTTCAGCACGGTCCCGTCGGCGGTCTTCGCCTGCCAGCCGACATTCGTGCTGAGCGGCACCACCAGCACCTGCGTGCCGCTCGCGTCGGAGGCCGGGGGCAGCGTAGTGGTGCGGTCGAGGCGCAATTCGTCGACCGTGAACAGGTCGGTCGGCGCGACCGCGACATCCACTCGCCCGGAGGGGAATTCGAAGCCGTCGTCCTCGGCCCCGCCGCCGTTGTCGTCGACCGCGCACACGGTGGCGGGCAGCGGTGCGCCGGACCGCAATTCGGCGGCGGTGCCGGTGACGGTGGTGTGCACGGTGCGGCCCGCGGCGGCGATGGTGGGCCCGTGCGCGCAGTCGACGGTGATGAGCCGGTCCGGATCGGCGGGGGCGGGATAGTCGGGGCCGAGCACCGTCACCTCGGCCAGGCCGGGCGGCTGCTCCTGCGCGAAACCCAGTGCGGTGCGGTCGAGTACGCCGTCCCAGCTCTGCAGGGAGATCTCGATGCGGCTGGTGACCGCGGGGTGCAGCTCCAGGGTGCTGGTGACGCCGGAGTCGGGGTTCACCTCGCGCACCTGCGGGCCGTCACCCAGGTTGATGGTGAGGGCGGTGGGATGGGCGGGCAGGTCGCCGCGGGAGGGCGTCACGGTCAGCCCGGTCACCAGGGTCGGGGCCGGAAGTTCGATGGTGAGTGTGGGTTTGGGGCCCGCCGGGTTGCGCACGATGGTCTCGGGGGCGGTCCAGCTGGTGAGCGGGTCGCCGTCGGTGGCGGCGAGGGCGGAGCCGCGCGGGTCGGCGACGTCGGCGCGGCCGCGGGCGATGGGCCGGTCCGGGTCGGTGAGCAGGGCCTCCAGCGCGGGACCGGGGCGGGTGTGCACGGTCAGGCCGGGGGCCACCGTGATCGGTTGCGGCACCTGGAGGGTGCGTTCGAACAGGCTCGGCTCCTCGGCGGCCAGTGCGAGGCCCTTGCTGCAGCGGATCCGGTCGGGGGAGTCGAAACAGGCGCTGCGGCCGGGGAATTCCTGTCCGAGGTCCCAGCCCTGCACCGCGGCGCCGGCGGGGGCGGCGGGCAGCACGGTGCGGTGCCGGATATCGACGGTGACCGGGTTCTCGCGGTCGGCGTAGTCGTCCAGGCTCAGCTCGCTGACCCCGAATTGCCCACCGGCGCTGCCGTCCTCGGTGTGCACGGCGGTGATCTTGATCCAGTCGGTGCGGCCCGGCGGCAACGAGATCGCCACGGGTGCACCGGGTTCGGTGATGCGCGCCGCGACCGTGCCCTTCGCGGTCTCCGCCTCCACCCATTTGATCGGGCTGCCGATCGCGGCCGCACTGGTGGTCAGGCGCAACACCGCGGAGCTGATCGGCTTGTCCAGGTCGAGCCGGAGCCATTGGCCGACAGCGTGTTCGGCGCCGTTGCTGATCCAGGCGGTGGCGGTGTCGCCGTCCACCAGGGCGGCGGTGGAGCTGCCAGGTGCGGCCCCGCCCAGCTGGGTGGCGTCGCCGGCGGAGCTGGAGGCGGTGATGGTCGCGCCGGACCATTCGCCTTCCACCAGGGGCGCGCCGGGCACCGGATAGTCGGGCACCAGATTGTGGGTGCGGCGGGCGTCGCCGGGGGCGCGCACCGCCGAGTTGTGGTTGTCGACGCGCCCGAAGTCGGCCTCGCGGTCCATCGGCGTGTCCGTGATCGTGACGCCGTCCTGCGGCAGGCCCGCGGTGACCGCGTCGGCGGCGAGCAGGACCGGTCCGGCGGGCGCGTTCGGATTGCGCCGCAACCGTTCCACCACTTCAGGTCCGCCCTGGATCACGGGCAGGCCCGCCAGGGGAACCGTGAACGCGCCCGGGAACGCATCCGGCGCGCCGACGCCACCGCGCACCAGTGCGGGCGTGCCGGGCGCGGGGGATTCGACGCGATAGATCTCGACGGCCGGATAACCGGGTCGCAGATCCCCGTCCGCGACCAGGCCCTCCACCTTGCCGGTGGCGATCTGATCCCCGAATTCGGTGACCTTCCGGATGCCCGGCGAACCCTCGAGCGCGCGATGAGCCAGCATCGGCCGGGTGGACCGGGACGTCTCCGGGTCGAGATCGTTGCGCAGCACCAGGATTCCGATGCCCTGCCCGGCCAGCGTGGCCGCGAGGCCCGCCGACGGCCGCCCGTCGGCGATCAGCCGTTGCACCGAATCCATGGCCCGGATCGCGCCGGGCGGGTTCAGCGGCACCGCGTCGCGCACCGCCCACGGCGTGCTCGCCAGCGCCTGCATCGGCTCGTCGCGGGTCAGCCCCCACACCTGGGAGGCGAACGGCGCGCCCGGCACGATCAGCGCCCGGGTGTCGGACGCGTTGTGCGCCAGCCAGTCCGCGGTCTGCTGCCAATAAGCGGGGACCTCGCGGTAGCTGCCGCGCGGCGCCAGCTTGCCGGTCCAGGCCAGCGACGTGGACAGGGCCAGCGCCGTCAGGATGAGCGCGCCCACCGCCACCATGCGATCCCGTTCGGGATGCGCGAAGGCCCTGCGCCACACCGGCATCGGCACCGAAGCCGGCAGCGGCACCCGGGCCAGCAACTGCGCCAGCCCGAGCATCAGCGGCAACCGGATCAGCGGCTCCAGCTTGTGCACGTTCCGCAGCGGCGCGCCGCCGGAATCCAGGAACAACCGCACCTGTTCGGCGAACGGGCCGCCCAGCTCACCCGCGTAGCCCGCGCAGATGCCGGTCAATCCGACGAGCAGGATCAAGGCGAGCCGGCCGCGATGCGGCATGGACCGCATGGCCAGACCGGCCATGCCCGCCGCCGCCAGCAGACCCGTGGCCAGCACCGCAGCGGGCTGGGTGACCAGCACCGCGCCCGCGATCCGCTCCGGCGACACGAACGGCGTCCAGCTGTCGGTGCCGCGCAGCACCTCGCCCAGCGACGCCCACTGCGTGGTCACGCCGGAGGATTCGATGTAATCCAGGAACGGCGGACTCACCTTGCCCAGCAACAGCAGCGGCACCACCCACCAGAAGGTGCCCAGCGCCAGCAACGGAATCCAGGCGCGGGTGAACCGCCACCACGCGCGATTCGGCTTGTACGAGATCCACCACAGTGCCGCGGGCAGGAAGGCCGCGGCCGTGGCCACCGCGTTCACGGAACCCATCAAGGCGAGGGCGAGGGTGTTGCCCGCCGGCGTCGCCATTCCCTGCCGCGCGGGTCTTGCGGAGTCCTGGTCGGCGGCGGTCGAATTCCCGCCGTTCGGGCGCTTCATCGCCACGCCGAGCGCGGCGGGCGCCAGCAGTACCCAGGGGGCGAGCATCATCGGCAGCGTCTCCGAGGAGATCGAACCGAGGGTGGTGAGCACGCGCGGCGAGAGCGCGAACGCGACGGCCGCGATCACCCGGGATCCCCGACTGCCGATGCCGAGCGCCTCGCAGAGTCGGATGATGCCCCAGAAACCGGCGAGCAGCAGCAGCGCCCACCAGATGCGCTGGGTCACCCAGCCGGGCAGCCCCAGCACGTGCCCGAGCGAGAAGAACGCCCCGTGCGGGAAGAAGTACCCGTAGGCCTGGTTCTGCACCTGGCCCATCGGGGCCTGGCTACTCCACAGATGAGAGGCACGGGAAAGAAAGCCGAGCGGATTCTGCGCCAGATCGTATTTGGTATCGGCGACGGTCTGCCCGGGTGCCTGCAGAAAGGTCAGCAGGAATGCGACGAGCACGCTGCCGAGCAGCCAGCGGCGGCCCAGCGGCGCGGTTATCGGCGACCGGTCCTCGCCCGGACCGGTCGCGGTGGACTGTGCGTCTTCGGGTTGGCCTGGTTCGGAGGTCGTCCGGTCAGCGCGAGCCGTACTCAACGTTGTTCAATAGCGACGACGAGGCGTCGCCGCTGCGGTCGATATCGGGCCGCTTGTCCTGCGACGCCGCCATTGTGATGACCAGGACCGCCGCCAGCCCGACCAGGGCCCCACCGACAGCACTCGCTGCACCAGGAACGGCAAACTTCATCGCGGTACTCCCAACATCGGACGCATGCGTAACTGGGCCAACGGCCCCGCCTCCCCGGCACTCTAGCGGACGGCCGAGCACCGTTGTCCGTCTCGTACCCGTTCTGGCGCTGGGAGCCGAAACTATTTCGACTGTCCCCGGCGAGTTACCCCGAACGTCGCGAGATCGGTTGGCGCCTCGGCATACGGAAAACGCCGCACTATTCCGGAATCGCGCAGTGCAGTCCGCCCAGGAAAGTGCGGAGTTTGGCGGTGGTTTCGCGGAGTTCGGTGGCCGGGTCGGAGGCCGCGACGATGCCGCCGCCGCCGTAGGCGCGCAGGGTGCGGGCGTCGGCGGCGAGTTCGGCGCAGCGGATGGCCACGAACCAGTCGCCGTCGCCGGCGGCGTCGCACCAGCCGACCGCGCCGCCGTAGAAGCCGCGGTCGCCCTCGAGTTCGGCGATGGCGTCCAGCGCCAGATCGGTGGGGGTGCCGCAGACCGCCGGGGTGGGGTGCAGCAGGACGGCCAGGTCGAGGGCGGTGGTGGCGGGGTCGCGGAGTTCGCCGCGGATCGGGGTGGCCAGATGCCAGACCTCGGGGGTGGCCAGTAGTTCGGGGCCGTCGGGGATGGACAGGCCGGTGCAGACGGGGCCAAGCAGTTCGCGGATCCAGTCGATGACGTAGGCGTGTTCGTCGCGATTCTTGGTGCTGGCCAGCAAATCCCGGGCTCGCTCGGCGTCGGCGGCGGGATCGGCGAGCCGGGGCGCGGTGCCGGCCAGCGGGCGCAGGGTCACGGTGCGGCCGTGCCGGGAGATCAGCGTTTCGGGCGTCGCGCCGAGCAGGGTCTCGCCCGGCCGGCCCGCCGGGGTCAGGTCGACGGCGTAGACGGCGGCGCGCGGATGCCCGGTCACCAGGTGGGCCGCGACCACCTCGGCGTCGAGGGGGGCCCGGGCCTCGGCCAGCAGCGAGCGGGCCGCCACCACCTTGCGCATTGGCTGCGCGGGATCGTTCAGCAGCTCGACCAGCTTGGTGACTCGCGCGACATGTTCTGCGGCACTAGGTATTTCGGAGACAATCCGCACCTCGGGCAGTTCCGGCAGCGCCGCCGGACGCCAGGCTCCGGCGGTGTGCAGGGCCTGTTCGGGCGCCACCAGCGCGGCGCGGCGACGCGGATCGAAGGGCAGTGCGCCCACGATCAGGTCGGCGGTGCCGGATCGTAGCGCCGAGCTCGCGGCCGCCGCGGAATCGAAGGCGGCCCGGGTGCCGGAGGTGCGGAGGACACCGTCCGGCGTCGCGAGCAGAAATCCGTCCATGATGGTTCGACCATAGACCTGCGCCCGGGCGCCGAGCCTCGGAGAGCGACGCATCTCTCACCCGCCCGCACGGGTGGTGCGGGGTATCACACTGCGGCCCAGCATCTTTCCCGCAAACAGTGCTCGGGCGGTGCCGCACGCGGTGCTTCGGCGGTATCGCAGCAGGCGTCCGGCCGGTGGCCCGAGCTCACCGACCGGCGGGTTTGGGTGTGGGTTCGCGGCCGGGCGGCACCATCAGCACCGGCCGGTGACAGTGCTTGAGCACGGCGTCGGCGACGCTGGAGTGCATCAGGGCGCGGATGCCGGTGGCTCCGCGGGTGCCCGCCACGATGATGTCCACATCCAGTTCGTCGGCGGTCTCGACGATGGCGTTCCAGATGGTGGTGGTGCACTCCACGGTGCGCGCCTCAGCGTTGAGACCGGCCAGTTTGGCCAGCCGCACACCTTCGGCATTGATATTCCGGGCGTCCACGAATGCGACGTCCGCTATTTCGTCGTCGGTCACCCACTCCGGCTGCATCACGCCGGACAGCCCCGACAGCCGCGCGGCCTGCCGCATCATCGGCTCCCACGCCGTCAGCACCACGGCCCTGTTCGCGGCCAGGAACCGTCCCGCGTATTCGACGGCCCGCCGGGCGTTCTCGGACCCGTCGTAAGTGATCAGCATCAAATCGCAGGGCATGACGAACCTCCTGGTAGGAACGCCTCTCCGTCCCCTGACAGTACCCCCGAAACCGCCCGTCGACCCTGAACCAGGTGTTCGCGGCCGTCTCGATTCTGGACTGACGGAGCGGGGGAGCGAACGGCTCCATAGACCTGCGCCTTGGAGGAGCGGAGGAGGGAAGAATCGAGACCTCGGGGCCGCGAACCCGCCCGGAGCGAAGCGGAGGGCAATTAGACACAGTCGCAAGTTCTCCACAGTTTGCGAACGATTCACCCAAACCGGTGGTGCGGTGGGGGCTACGGGTTTTCACTGAAAACGTCGGCTCTCGCCGACGATCGACATCGCCGTCGTTGGAGCAGGGCCCGGACGAGGGGTGGATTGTGCGGTTGGACGAGCTGACGACCCCTCAGGAGTGGGCGCGTGTTTACCGCTCCCTGTTCGGTCTCCCCCACGTACACGTGACCACCCCGGGTTTCGTGGTGCTACCGCTCAACGACACCATCGCGGCCCTGAACACGCCGGAACCGTTGGGCGCCTTGATTCTTGACGAACTGGTCGGTCGCGGGCTGGCGGGTCCGGTGCTGGTGCGCGACAAGCCGCCGCGCCGCACCTTCCTCGCGGTCTTCGACGGCTATCCCTCCGACGAATGCCTGGAAGTGCTCGAGCGCAACAGCGTCGACATCGGCCCGCATCGCAGTAATGTCATCCTGCCCACCGGTTTCGGCCGCCACACCCACGAGGGCCGGTGGTGGGCGCGGGAGCCGCAGCGCGACGAATCCCTGCCGCTGCTGTCCGAGGTGGTCGCGGCCACCCGAGCGGTGCTGTGACCCCTGCGGCATGGATGTGATGATCGAGGCGGCCCACTTCGGCCATCATGAGGCCGATCCGCGTGCCCTGCTGTACTACGAGTGGTGTCAGCGCGTCGAATCCGGCTACGCGGTAGCCGATTTCGAGGAGGAAGTGCACGAACTGGCGCGCACCGACCGGCCGGTTCCGGCGGCCTGCTGGCGACTCCTGGACAAGATAGAACGCGCACCCAGGCTGGCGGACTGGCCGTACGCCGAGTGGCGAGACGCACCGGGCATCGGGAACGGTGCTGCGAGCGAACAGTATTCGGCCACCCTGCCGGATCACGAACTGCTGGATCGCATCCACGGCGGCTGGCTGGGCCGCCGCATCGGCCGCACCACCGATCACGAGGTCGACTACGCCGTCCTCGGCCTGCACCTGCTCGAGCGCCGCGGTCTCGACTTCGATCCCGACGACGTCGCGGCCGAATGGCTCGAACGCCTGCCCTTTTTGCAGACCTACACCGCCGAACGCGTCGCCTACCGCAACCTCATCGACGGTTTCGCCCCGCCCGACACCGCCACTTACCGAAACCCCTACCGCGAGTGGATCGGTGCGCTCGCGCGCGCCGACATCCACGGCTACACCCACCCCGGCCGGCCCCGCCGCGCCGCCGCCGCGGCCGCCCGCGACGCCTCGATCTCCCACACCGGCAACGGTTCCTGGGCGGCCATGTGGGCCGCCGCGCTGACCGCGGCGGCCTTCACCGACCCGACGCCGGCCGCGGCGCTGGCCACGGCCGCCACGGTCATCCCGGCCCGTTCCCGTCTCGCCGTGGCCCTGTCCGAGGTCCTCGCCGACCACGCCGGCGGCAACTCCTGGGAGCAGGCGACGACCGCCATCCACACCCGCCACGCTCACTACAACCGGCTGCACGCCATCGGCAACACCTGCCTCATCGCTGCCGGATTGCTCTGGGGCGAGGGCGATTTCACCCGCACCATCGACCTGACCGCGCGCGGCGGCTGGGACGCCGACGCCAACGCCGCGATCGCGGGCTCGGTGTCGGGCATCCGCGCCGGCGCATCCGGGCTCCCCGCCGCGGAATACGACGGCATCGCCGACCTCGCCCGTCGAACCGTGCGACTCACGATGTGAGGCCGCGAGGGCGGGAATCGAACCCGCGTCCTCCTACTCGTCGCCAGGCGATCTACCACTGATCCACCTCGCGGCCACCCGAGAGGCTAGCGGGCGGAATCTGCTCGGCGCATGGGATTTTCGTGGCGGCACGACGAAGGCGGTGCCGGTCCGTGATCCGGACCAGCACCGCCTCGGTGGAGTTTCAGGGGCGCAGCCCCCGCGAACTACCGCTCGACGATGGCGACGACGCCCTGGCCGCCCGCGGCACAGATGGAGACCAGCGCGCGGCCGCCACCCTTCTCGGCCAGCTGCTTGGCGGTCTGGGCGATGATGCGGCCGCCGGTCGCGGCGAACGGGTGGCCCGCGGCGAGCGAGGAGCCGTTCACGTTCAGCTTGGAACGGTCGATCTTGCCGAGCGCGCCGTCCAGGCCCAGGCGCTCCTTGCAGTACTGGTCCGACTCCCACGCCTGCAGGGTGGCGAGCACCACGGAGGCGAAGGCCTCGTGGATCTCGTAGTAGTCGAAGTCCTGCAGGGTCAGGCCGTTGCGGGCCAGCATCCGCGGCACCGCGTAGGTGGGGGCCATGAGCAGGCCGTCGGGGCCGTGGATGTAGTCCACCGCGGCGACCTCGGAGTCCACCAGGTAGGCCAGCGGCGACAGGTTGCGCGAGGCCGCCCACTCCTCGGAGCCGAGCAGCACCGCGGACGCGCCGTCGGTGAGCGGGGTGGAGTTGCCGGCGGTCATGGTGGCGTCGCCCAGCTTGTTGCCGAAGACCGGCTTCAGGGTGGCGAGCTTCTCCAGGGTGGAGCCGGGACGCAGGTTGTCGTCGCGGGTCAGGCCCAGGAACGGGGTGATCAGGTCGTCCATGAAGCCGCGGTCGTAGGCGGCGGCCATGTTCTTGTGCGACAGGTAGGCCAGCTCGTCCTGCGCCTCGCGGGAGATGCCGAATTCCTTGGCGGTGATGGCGGCGTGGTCACCCATGGACAGGCCGGTGCGCGGCTCGGCGTTGCGCGGGATCTCGATGCCGACCATGGACGGGCGCAGGCGGCCGACCAGCTTCACGTAGTCGGAGTTCTTCTTGGCGCGGTTGGCGTCGAGCATCCACTCGCGCATGCCCTCGCTGACGCCGATCGGCGCGTCGGAGGTGGTGTCGGTGCCGCCGCCGATACCGTTCTCGATGCGGCCGAGGGCGATGCCGTCGGCCACGGTGACGATCGACTGCAGGCCGGTGCCGCAGGCCAGCTGCAGGTCGTGGGCCGAGGTGTAGGGCGACAGGGTCGAGCCGAGCACGCTCTCGCGGATCATGCCGTGCTCACCGACGCGCTTGAGCACCGCGCCGCCGACGACCATGCCGAGGCGCTCGCCCTGCAGGCCGAAGCGGGAGACCAGGCCGTTCAGGGTGGCGGTGAACATGTCCTGGTTGGAGGCGTGGGCGTACTTGCCGTCGGAGCGAGCGAAGGGGATGCGGTTACCGCCGAGGATGGCAACCGGGCGCGCCTGCTTGGTGTTCTTGGCCGCGGCCTTCGCCGAACGGGCTTTGGTGGTCACTCGAGTCTCCAGTGTCTCGTCGGTGGGAGGTTCCGCACGCGCATCCCCGGAGGGCGCACGTCAGTCGGTTTACATTAAACTTACTCTGGAGTAAGTTCATTGTCGACACCGTACCCCGCAGATGTGCGCAAGACCGCTTCCCGCGGGCCGAGACAAGGAGAAGGTCGAAAACGTGGCTGCCAGCAAGAGCAAGGGCGCTCCCAACCTCTACGGATCTTTCGTTCACTCCGCCCCCGGCGCGTTCCTGGCTTCGAAGCTGGGCCTGCCGCAGCCGGAATCGCTGCGTCGCTACAAGGCCGGCGAGCCCGCCCCTCCCGGCCCGGTGCTGCTGGGCGGCAAGGGCCGCGTCGCCGACGCCGTGCGAAACCTGCTGGGCGACTACACCTTCGTGGACGCGGTCACCCCGGGCGTGAAGTTCGGCGCGCTCGTGTTCGACGCCACCGGCATCAAGACCATCGAAGAGCTGCAGGAGCTGTTCGAGTTCTTCCAGCCCGCCATGCGCAGCATCGCCGCCTCCGGCCGCGTGCTGGTCATCGGCACCACCCCGGAGCTGGCCGGTTCGGTCGACGGGCAGATCGCGCAGCGCGCGCTCGAGGGCTTCACCCGCTCGGTCGGCAAGGAACTGCTGCGCGGCGCCACCTCGAACCTGGTCTACCTGCACCCCGAAGCCGCCACCGCCGCAACGGGTCTGGAGTCCACCCTGCGCTTCGTGCTGTCGGGCAAGTCGGCCTTCGTCGACGGCCAGGTCTTCCGCGTCGGCAACGACGACGCCGTCGCCCCCGCCTCCTGGGACAAGCCGCTCGAGGGCAAGGTCGCCGTGGTCACCGGAGCCGCCCGCGGCATCGGTGCCACCATCGCCGAGGTCTTCGCCCGGGACGGCGCCACCGTGATCGTCGCCGACATCCCGGCCGCCGGTGAGGCGCTGTCGGAGACCGCCAACAAGGTCGGCGCGACCGCCCTGGCCCTGGACGTCACCGCCGCCGACGCCGCCGAGAAGCTGGCCGCCTTCGCCACCGAGCGCTTCGGCGGCATCGACATCGTGGTCCACAACGCCGGCATCACCCGCGACAAGCTGCTCGCCAACATGGACGAGGGTCGCTGGAGCTCGGTCATCAACGTGAACCTGGCCGCGCCGCACCGGATCACCGAGGGCCTGGTCGCCGCGGGCGCGCTGCGCGCCGGCGGCCGCGTCATCGACGTGTCCTCGATCGCGGGCATCGCGGGCAACCGCGGCCAGACCAACTACGGCGCGTCCAAGGCCGGTGTCATCGGCATGGTGAACGCCGAGGCCCCGAAGCTGGCCGAGAAGGGCATCACCATCAACGCGGTGGCCCCCGGCTTCATCGAGACCGCCATGACCGCCGCCATCCCGCTGGCCACCCGCGAGGGCGGCCGCCTGCTGTCCTCCCTGCTGCAGGGCGGTCAGACCGTGGACGTCGCCGAGACCATCGCCTACTTCGCCTCCCCGGCCTCGAACGCGGTGAACGGCAACATCGTTCGCGTCTGCGGCCAGGCCATGATCGGAGCATGATGTCGCAGACCATCACCCTGTCCGAGGTGCCGAAGAACGGCGGCCTGTTCGTCAAGGCCGCTCTCGGCGCGCTGCCGGTGCCGGGACTCTCGGCCCGCAAGCCGACCCTGCCCGACCGCAGCGTCCGGCTCGAGGGCTTCCGGGTGAACCCGGATCACCTGGCCGCCTACTGCCGGGCCACCGGGCTGCGCTTCAGCGACTCGCTGCCGCTGACCTACCCGTTCGTGCTCAGCTTCCCGCTGGCCATGCAGCTGGTCGTCGCCCGCGACTTCCCGTTCGTGGCGGTCGGCGCGGTGCACGCGGAGAACGTCATCGAGCGCACCCGCGCCATCTCGGTGGCCGAGCCGCTGGACTTCGAGACCCACATCGAAAACCTGCGCGAGCACCCGAAGGGCCTGCTCGTGGACGCGATCACCGAGGTGAGCGTCGGCCGTGAGCTGGTGTGGCGTCAGGTCACCACCTTCCTGCACCAGCAGCGCACCTCGCTGTCCGGCGGCCCCAAGCCCGAACCCAAGCCGGACGAGGTGCCGCCCGCGCCGCTGCGCACGCTGCGGGTCGATCAGAAGATGATCAGCCGCTACGCCGCCGCCTCGGGCGACCACAACCCGATCCACACGTCCGCCCTGGGCGCCAAGGCCTTCGGATTCCCGAAGCCCATCGCCCACGGCATGTGGTCGGCGGCCGCCATTCTCGGCGCGATCGAGGGCCGGATCCCCGAGCAGACCACGTACGCGGTGAAATTCGGCAAGCCGATCCTGCTGCCGTCCACCGTGAACGTGTACGCCGACCAGGCGTCCGGTGGGTGGGACTTGTCCTTGAAGAACCCGAAGAAGGGCTACCCGCACCTGACGGCTACGCTGCGCTGATTCTCGCAATACGGGGCGGTGTCAGCTCCGCCGGGTGAGGATGTGTTGAGCTCGGCACCCACGAACTCGGGCCGGACCGCGGATCGCGGTTCGCCCGAAGGGGGTGAGGAGCCGCACGCTGTTCGCTATCTCGGATGTCGCCACGCAGGGGTTTCTACATCCGGGACGGAACGGCGTGCGGCTCTTGCATTTCCGGGGCCGTGCAGGTCAGGGCGTCAGCAGCTGCAGTCGCAGCCGCCGCAATCGCAGCAGTCGCAGTCACAGTCGCAGCAGTCACCGCAATCGCAGTCGCAGTCGCCGCAGCCGCAGCCGTCGCAACTGTCGCAGCAGTTCATCCACGGCTCTTTGCGGCGGCCGCTGCACGGGCCGGTGTGCTCCGCGCAGCACGCGTACCCGGTGCAGTACTGGGTGCAGATGATCCCCAGCCCTTCGAGCAGGCTCGGCCGTTTGTCGGGGGACAGGCCCGGTCCGAGCGGATCCAGTCCCGGCTGCGGCGTGAAGGACGCGGCGGGGGAACGCCGGTGTGATCCGGCGTGATCGCCGCCTTCGAACAGACCCGGACGAGTCTCGGCCAGTGCGGTGACCGTCGATGCCGGTGACTTCTCTGCGGCGCCTCCACCACAGGCGCGCGTGCCGCACGCGTGGGCGGCGCCCGCCGCCCGGCCCAGCCGGTTGACCACGCCGCCGAGCGGATCCAGCAGGATCCAGCGAACCGTCGCGGTGCGGTCCAGCGCGACCCGGGTGAGGGCGGCGCGCAGCAGCGAATTCGATTCGCGCACCAGGGCATGCGCCTGCGCCGGCGTGGTGCCGGTGGCGAGCAGCGGGTTGAACCGACCGGCGGCCCGGTCGGCGTCGAGGTCCTCGAGGGCGTCGGCGAGATGGGCGATGCGACCGAAATGCCATCCCGCTTCCCGCAGCGCACCGGCATTCTCGGGGCGATCGGCCAGGATCGCGGTGTGCACGAACAGTTCCGCGGCGCAGAGCTGGGTCGGTCCGGTCAGCTCCGCGAGCGAGCTGCGGGGGGAATTCTCCAGCCGGACTTGCGATTCGATGGCCGCGAGCAGGGGTTCGACCTCGAGGCCGAGGGGTGCGGCGGCGGCGCGGGCCCCGGCGTGCCAGCGGGTGGAGACGCGGGTGAGCGGGCGGCGGGCCAGCCGGTGGGCGTCGCCGTCGTCCACGTGGTCGCGAATCTTGGCCGCGCCCAGCAGGAGTGAGGCGGTGGCGGCCAGCCGCACGCCCGGCGCGTCGGCGGCGACCACGTCGGCCCGCCGCATGCCGCGCAGCGGGCAGGGGCCGGCGGCGGTGCGGTCGGACGGCTGGGATTGCTGTGCCTCGGTGAGGATTTCGAGCACGATGGCATCGGTGTTGGTGGCCGCGCGGGCCAGTTGACCGTGCCCGTCACGCAGGCCCAGGCACAGGCCGCACATATGGGCCTGCCACGCGGAGGGATCGATACCGTGCCGTGCCGCACTGTGCGCGCACGGCTTCAACAGCCCGAACACGATGTCCCCGTTCCCCGGCCGGAAGGGCCGTCCTGCAACACGATCGCTGCGAACTGTCGCAGGTGATCGCGGGGACGGCAAGTCTCAGGCGGGTTCGGCCTTCTTCTTGTTGCCGGACAGGCCGCGCCAGGCCAGATCGTCGAGCAGGTCGACGGCCACGTCCATGTCGATCTGCCCGCTGGCGACCCGGTCCGCGATGGCCTCGCCGCGCGCGATCACGGCTACCGACACCACCTCGAAGTTGGTGCCCGGTTCGGCGTACTTGGCGCTGGACTCGAGCAGTTTCGCGGTGAGCTCGATGACCCGGTCGCGACTGTTGGCGATCTCCGAGGCGAACGGCTGCTGGCCGAGCGCCTGCCGGTAGAGGACCTGCCAGGACAGCCGGTTCTGGTCCACGTAGGCGAGGAACGCCTCCAGGCCCGCGCGCAGCTGCTCGTGCGGGGTGAGCTTGGGATTGCCCGCCACCGCGACCGCTTCGATGAATCGCGCGCTCTCGCGCAGGATGCAGGCGCGGAAGAGTTCGTCCTTGGAGCCGTAGTAGAGGTACAGCATCGGCTTGGAGATCTTCGCCTCGGCGGCGATCGCGTCCATCGAGGTGTCGTGATACCCCTTGCGCGAGAAGACCTCCACGGCGGCGTCGAGCATCTGCTGCTCGCGCACCGCGCGAGGAAGCCGTTTCGTTCCGCCTGCCATTCACTCTCCTCGGACCGGACAGTCGGCGCGCATAGCGAGCGCCGAAGTCCTTATCTTACTCCATGGTAAGTTCCGCCAGTGTGAATTGCCGGTGATTCGCCAGCCCGTAGCGGCGGCGTCGAGCCGAGACTCAGCAGTGCGGCGCGGAGCCCTTGAACTTTGCCATGCGCAATACCGAGGCATCCACCTGGGATCCCGGTAAGCGGCCACTGTTCACCGCGGTCACCAGCCGGTCCAGCACCTTCGGCACCGCGTCCGTGGTGATCCACAGGGCATTGTCGGCCCCCGCGATCAGGGCGGCCTCCACCGCGTCCTCGATGCTCATCCGATTGGTGATCGCGGCCATGCCGCCCAGATCATCGGTGAAGATGACACCTTCGAAGGGTGCTGCGCCGTAACCGGTGCCCTGGCGCAGTAGCGCCATCGCCTCCGGGCTGATACTGGCCGGCACATTCGGGGTGGTCAGTCCGGGCACGTCCAGGTGCCCGACCATCACCGCGGCGCCCGAATCCACCAGGCCGCGGTACGGCACCAGGTCCTTGGTCTGCAGCTGATCCAGCGGCGGTGTGCGCACCGCGCCGGTGTGCGAGTCGCCCGAACCCGAGCCGTGACCCGGGAAATGCTTGATCACGCTGCCCAGTCCGGCCTCCTTCATCGCCCGGATCTGCGCGCCCGCGTACTGCGTCACCACGTCCGGATCGTCGGAGAAGGAGCGGTCGCCGATCACCGAGTCGTCGGGCTGGCTGCTCACGTCCACATCGGGTGCGAAGTCCACCGTCACGCCCAGCGCCTTCAGCTTCTTCGCGCGGTCCAGACTGAAGGTGTAGAACTCGTCCGGGCTCATGGTCTGGGCGATCACCCGGGAAGAGGGCGCGACCCCGATCAGGTCCTTGGCCCGCGAGACCCGGCCGCCCTCCTCGTCGATGGTCACCATCAGCGGGATCCGCGACGCCTGCTGCGCCCCATCCACCTGATGCTGCGCCAGCATGGCCTTGTCGGTCCAGCTGCCGATGAAGATGCCGCCGATCTGCTCGGTCTTCACCACGTTCTCGGCGTCGGCCTCACCGGTGACACCGACGGTCAGCAGCTGTGCCAGCTTCTGCCGCAGCGTGAACTGGGAGAGGTAGCCGGCCGCGCAGTCCTGCGGTTTCGGCGTCGTCGACGGCGGTGCGTCGACGGTGGTGCTGCTCGGCGCTGCGCTGCTGCTCGGCGCCGCGTCAGTGGAGTCCTTACCGCTCGAACAGGCGGTCAGGGCGAGGGCAGTTACCGCGACTACGATCCCCGGTGCAAGGCGCATGTCTTCGACGGTAGCTGTTCCGCCTCCCCGAATATTTGGCGGGCGGCCGCGAGCCGGGTGCCGGATTCGCGCCGGTGCCGGCGGCCGGGTGCCGAACCGATTCCGGACGTAACCGATGAGCTACCGCGAAACTCGCGAAATCGGTTGTCGCCTTTCGTATCCCGCTACTGCTTCGGCAATTCGTGATGCCCGCCGAAGGCCTGCCGCATGGCCGAGAGCGTCTTGTCCGCATAGAGGGACTCGCCGCGCGAGGCGAAGCGCTGGAACAGGGCCGCGGACAGCACCGGCGCGGGCACGCCCTCGTCGATGGCGGCGTCCACGGTCCAGCGGCCCTCACCCGAGTCGGAGACGCGGCCGCCGAAGGAATCGAGATTCGGGTCGGCGAACAGCTCGGCGGCGGTCAGGTCGAGCAGCCACGACGCGACCACCGAGCCGCGCCGCCACACCTCGGTCACCTCGGGGATGTCGATGTCGTAGCGGTAGTACTCGGGGTGTTCGAGCGGGGTCACCTCGGCGGAATGCTCGCCGTCCTGCTCAGTGCCGATATTCGCCCGGTGCAGGATGTTGAGGCCCTCGGCGTAGGCGGCCATCGCGCCGTATTCGATCCCGTTGTGCACCATCTTCACGAAGTGCCCGGCGCGGCGGGGCCGCAGTGCAGGTAGCCCTGCTCGGCTTCGGAGGGTGCGCCGGTGCGCCCGGGGGTGCGCGGCGCGGCGTCGACCCCGGGCGCGATGGACTTGAGCAGCGGATCCAGGTGCGCGACCGGCCCCGGTTCTCCGCCGATCATCAGGCAGAAGCCCCGGTTCAGGCCGAACACGCCGCCCGAGGTGCCGATGTCCACGTAGTGAATCCCCTTGGGCCGCAGTGCCTCCGCGCGTGCGATGTCCTCGTGGTAGCGGCTGTTGCCGCCGTCGATGATGATGTCGCCGGGTTCCAGCAGGTCGGCCACGCTGTCGATGACCGCGCCGGTGGCCCCTGCGGGAATCATCACCCACACGATCCGGGGGGTGTCGAGCATGGCCACGAATTTGGGGAGTTCGGTGCTGCCCTGGAAGTTGTCGCCGAGTTCGGCGGCAAGCTGGTCGATGTGCTCGGTACGGCGTTCGTAGCCGACGGCGGTGTGCCCGTCGCGCACGATCCGGCGCACGATGTTCGCGCCCATCCGACCCAGCCCGATCATCCCTAGCTGCATGCCTGTACCGCCTCTCCGCGCCTTCAGCGGGCGGCTGGGAGCCGTTCACTGCGGGCAACCCGTGCCGGCGGCTGAGAGCCGAACCGATTCTGGGCGTACCCGGTGAGTTACCCGCATCTCACGAGATCAGGTGTCGCTTTCGCACCTATGACGATAGCTCTCCGGGATAAATTTTCGGGTTCGTGGAACAGGTGTGTAACGCCCTGGAACCGGTGTCGATAGACGGGGTGGCTCCGTGCTGTTGCCAGACCCCCGACCCGGCAACCGCACGGAGCTCTTTGCGTCCCCAGCCCGGTGGCAGCGCCTTCCCGGTATCGTTGCGGCAGGTTTGCTGAGAGCTGGGGAGATAGTTCGTGACCGGTGGTATCGCACGCGTACGTCAATTTCTGACCTCGAAGACGGGTCGTCGAGCCGGGATCGCCGCGGGTGTGCTGGTAGCCGCCTCGGGTGTGGGATATCTGGTTGATCTGTCACTGACGTCCGGGCAACTGCCGCGCGGGACACAGGTTGCCGGCATCGATGTAGGCGGTCAGGATCGGGCTGCCGCGCGGGCGCGGTTGGAGCCCGTGCTCGATCGGCGGGCGGCGCAGCCGCTCACGGTCCGCACCGGCGACACGACCGCGAGTGTGACGCCACGCACAGCCGGTATCGGTGTGGATTGGGACGGCACCTGGGAGCGGGTGGGCGGTCAACCGGTCAATCCGTTCACCCGGCTGGCGTCGTTCTTCACCACCCGGCACGTGGAGCCCGCCGCCACCGTCGACACCCGGCCATGGACCGGCAACTGGAAGCCCTGCGCGCCAATGATCGGCGGCCGGTCGAGGGCGGCATCGCCTTCGAGGGCGCGCAGCCCGTCGCCGTTCGCCCGGTGCCCGGACTCACGCTCGATGCCGCGGCCGCCCGCACCGTCCTCACCGAAAACTGGTCCGGCGGTTCGACACTGGAACTGCCTATGGTGCAGACCCCTGCGAAGGTGAGCGCCGACAGCGTCGACCGCACCCTGCAACTGGTCGCGGAACCGGCGGTGCGCGCCCCGATCACCTTCAGCGGTCAGGGCGGCGACGCCACCGTGGAGCCGGAGCAGATCGCGAGCGCCCTCTCCTTTCATCCGGACGGCCAAGGCGGACTGGCCCTTTCGATCAACCACGACGTCCTGATCGCGGTGCTCGCCCCGCAGTTGCAGGCCACCGAGACCAAGCCGCAGGACGCGAGCTTCGACCTGACCGGAACCCGCCCGAGCGTGCGGCCCGCCATCGCCGGACTGCTGGTCGACTGGGACAAGACCCTGGAAGGTCTTCCCGCCGTGCTGACTTCGCCCGGTATGCGGGTCGAGCCGGTGGTCTACAAAGAGGTTCAGCCCAAGCTGAGCACCGAGGACGCGGGCAAGCTGGGCATCACCGAGGTGGTCGGGTCCTTCACCACCGGCGGCTTCAGCGGACCGTCCGGGGTGAACATCGGCGTGGTCGCCCGCAAGGTGAACGGCGCGCTGGTGCGGCCCGGAGAGACGTTCTCGCTCAACGGCTTCACCGGCACCCGCGGCCTCGCCGAGGGCTATGTCGAATCCGGCATCATCAACAACGGCCGCCCGGCCAACGCCGTCGGCGGCGGCATCTCCCAGTTCGCGACCACCCTCTACAACGCCGCCTACTTCGCGGGCCTGGAGGACGCGGGGCACACCGAGCACAGCTACTACATCTCCCGCTACCCGGCCGCCCGCGAGGCCACGGTCTTCGACGGGGCGATCGACCTGAAGTTCCGCAACAACACGCCCTACGGCGTGATCGTCGACGCCTCGGCCGACAACTCGAACGTCACGGTCCGGATGTGGAGCACCAAGACCGTCGAGGTCGAATCGATCACCGGGGACCGCTCCAAATACACCGACCCCCAGACGATCACGCTCCCCGCGGGCAAGGACTGCGTCCCGTCCAGCGGCGGCACCGGCTTCACCACCTCCGACACCCGCGTCATCCGTGATGCCAAGTCGGGCAAGGAGATCTCGCGCAACACCCGCACCGTGAAATACGACCCGATCCCGGTCGTGCGGTGCCAGTGATTCCGGCATAGCAAAGGGGCCCGGGTGAATCACCCGGGCCCCTTCGGTCATTCAGCTATCAGAAGGCAGCTTCGTCGAGCTCCATGATGTCGTTGTCCAGGTTGGACAGGACGGTGCGGACCGAGGTCAGCTCCGGGAGCACGTTGCGGGCGAAGAACTGCGCGGTGGCGATCTTGCCCTGGTAGAAGGGCTCGTTCGAACCGTTGTCGAGGGCGTTGATGGCGACCTCGGCCTGGGCCAGCAGCAGCCAGCCGATGATCAGGTCGCCGACGGCCAGCAGGAAGCGGACCGAACCCAGGCCGACCTTGTAGAGCTCCTTCGGGTCCTGCTGGGCGCCCATCAGGTGCCCGGTCAGGGTGGCGGCCATGCCCTGCACGTCCTCGAGGGCGGTGGCGAGCAGCTTGCGCTCGGCCTTCAGGCGGCCGTTGCCACCCTCGCGCTCGATGAACTTCTGGATCTGGCCGGCCACGTGGGCCAGCGCCACACCGCGGTCGCGGGCGATCTTGCGGAAGAAGAAGTCCTGCGCCTGGATGGCGGTGGTGCCCTCGTACAGCGAGTCGATCTTGGCGTCGCGGATGTACTGCTCGATCGGGTAGTCCTGCAGGAAGCCGGAGCCACCGAAGGTCTGCAGCGAGTCGGTCAGGTACTGGTAGGCGCGCTCGGAGCCGACACCCTTGACGATCGGCAGCAGCAGGTCGTTGACGCGGAACGCGGTGTCCTTGTCGGCGCCCGAGACCAGCTCGGCGACATCGGCGTTCTGGTGCGCGGCGGTGTACAGGTACACGGCGCGCAGGCCCTCGGCGTACGCCTTCTGCATGGCCAGCGAACGACGCACGTCCGGGTGGTGGGTGATGGTGACGCGCGGGGCGGCCTTGTCGGTCATCTGGGTCAGGTCGGCGCCCTGCACGCGGGTCTTGGCGTAGTCCAGCGCGTTCAGGTAACCGGTCGACAGGGTGGCGATGGCCTTGGTGCCCACCATCATTCGAGCGTTCTCGATGACGTCGAACATCTGCGCGATGCCGTTGTGGACCTCGCCGACCAGCCAGCCCTTGGCGGGTACGCCGTGGCCGCCGAAGGTGACCTCACAGGTGGCCGAGACCTTGATGCCCATCTTGTGCTCGACGTTGGTGACGAACACGCCGTTGCGCTCACCGAGGGTGTCGGTGTCGAAGTCGAAGTGGAACTTGGGCACGTAGAACAGCGACAGACCCTTGGTGCCCGGGCCGGCGCCCTCGGGGCGGGCCAGCACCAGGTGCATGATGTTCTCGAACAGGTCGTCGGAGTCGCCCGAGGTGATGAAGCGCTTGACGCCCTCGATGTGCCAGGTGCCGTCTTCCTGCTGGACCGCCTTGGTGCGGCCGGCGCCGACGTCGGAGCCCGCGTCGGGCTCGGTCAGCACCATGGTGGCGCCCCAGTTGCGGTCGGCGATCTTCTGAGCCCACTTCTTCTGCTCATCGGTGCCGTTGTTGTAGAAGACCTGCGCGAAACCCGCACCGGCGGCGTACATCTGAGCGGCCGGGTTGGCGCCGAGCACCATCTCGCCCAGGGCCCAGCCGACGACGGACGGGGCGCCGAGGCCGCCGAGCTCCTCGCGGACCGGAACCTTGGACCAGCCGCCGTCCTCGAGGGCGCGGTAGGACTTCTTGAAGGATTCGGGGAGGGTGACCGTGTGGGTGTCGGGGTTGAACACCGGCGGGTTGCGGTCGGCATCGGCGAAGGACTCGGCCAGCGGGCCCTCGGCCAGGCGACGGACCTCGCTCAGCATTTCCTTGACGGTGTCGGCGTCGAGGTCGCCGTAGGCGCCCGCGTCGAGCAGCTGCTGAATGCCCAGGAACTCGAAGAGGTTGAACTCGAGATCGCGAACGTTGCTCTTGTAGTGACCCATGGTCGTACTCACTCTCCATTGAGATGGGTGCGGTTCGGTGTGTGCCGTTCCCGCCCGTAAGGTCTCCACCGGGTAGACACCGTAAAGCAGCGCTACTAGCGGGTAACTTATGCGTCATGTTACCGACCGGTAGGGGGCCCGCCAACCCGATCGAGGCCGAATGTGACCGAAAGCACGCGGGTTGTCGGCCGGATGGGCAACCCCCGCGCACACCTTCCGGTGTGCCGCGCCGAACCGGCCCGCGACCGTGATTACGGTGCGTGCATGCGGATCGAGACGAGTGCCGGACCGGCGGAGGTGGAGATCGACCGGCGGGGCCGGAGCAAGCCCGGATTCCTGCTGGTGCTCACCCACGGCTCCGGCGGCGGGGTCGATGCGAAAGATTTGCTGGCCGTACGGGATTCGGCCGTCGCGATGGGCGGCGCGGTGGCATTGGTGACCCAGCCGTACCGCGTCGCGGGCCGCCGCGCCCCCGGCAAGGCCGACGTACAGGACGCGGCCTGGCTGGAAATCATTGCGGCCCTGCGGAAGAAGGTGCGCGGCGTCCCCGTGATCCAGGGCGGGCGCAGCAATGGTGCGCGCGTGGCGTGCCGGACCGCCCGCGAGGTCGGGGCCCGCGGCGTGGTCGCGCTCTCGTTCCCCCTGCATCCGCCGGGTAAGCCGGAGAAGTCACGCCGCGACGAACTGCTCGCGCCCGGCGATATCGAGGTCGTCGTGGTCAACGGCGCGCGCGATCCCTTCGGCATTCCGGACGCCGCCGACGCGACCGAGGTGCATGTCATTGCGGGACATGCGCATTCGTATCGCGCGGGCTTCGAGGAGATCGTCGCGACGCTCGAGCCGTGGCTGGAGCGCTGGTCCGCTCAGTAGTGATCCAGCGCCGGGGGCTGGGGAACCTCGAGGGCGAGCGGTTCCTCCGGGGCGTCGAGCGGCGGCCGGGTGGCGACCACCAGGGCATCGATGGCGTCGCGGTCCTCGGTGGGGCGGTGCACCCGGTCGGCGATGCGGACGCGGATGTTCGGTTCGGCGGGGGCCAGATCGGCGAGGATGTCGGCGGGGGTGAAGGTCAGGGCCGGATCCTGTTCGCCGCCATAGCCTTCGACCAGATTGAGGGTGTCGTTGCCGATGACCAGCAGGGTGCCCTCGGGGGAGAGCATCTCGGTGGCGCGCAGCAGCAGCGCGCGGCGTTCCGCGGCGGGCAGGTGCAGGAAGGCGACCAGGATCAGTTCGTACGGGCCGGTGATGCCCGCGCGGTCCAGGGCGGTGACGTCGGCGTGGACCCAGCGGATACGGCCGCGCACCGAGCGGGACAGCCGTGCGGCGACGGTGCGGCCCTTGTCGATGCCGGTCTGGGAGAAGTCGACCGCGTCCACCTGCCAGCCGTGGGTGGCCAGCCACAGCGTGTTGCGGCCCTCCCCGCAGCCCAGGTCCAGCACCCGCGGCAGCTCCGGCCGCGCCTCGCCGATCCCGAACCCGCCGACCGGCACCCGGCGTTCCAGCCCGAAGACCTGCTCGACCACGGTGTCGTTGGGCGGCGCGCCCCACACCAGTTCGGTGGCGGCGTAGTGCTCGTCCCATGCGGCGGCGTCCATGGGGACGAGTCTAGAAGTCGGCGCAGACGAAGTCGGCCGCGAACGCTGTGCGTTCGCGGCCGGCTGTCTCGAGCTCGCTCTCAGAGCGTGGTGTGCATGAGCAGCACGTTGTACTGGCTGTGCACCGTCGTGAGGAAGTACAGGTCACGCCCGGTCTGGTACGGGAAGATGTAGGGCGCGTAGGCCGTCGGGAGTTCGCGGGTGTCGATGAGCACCGACGGCGGGCTCCACGGGCCTTCCGGGCTGGGCGAGGTGTACATGACCACCGAGTTCCACGGGTCGGTGGTGAGCATGATGTATTGGCCCAGGTAGTCGTTCCACTGCACCGACATCTCGGAGACGCCGCCACCGACGACGGGCTGGGCGGCATTGACGTCCTTCTGCCACCGGCCGCCGTCCCAGTACTCGTAGGCGCCCACATCGGTCGCCGCTCCCTCGGGGACGCGGGCCACGTAGGCCGGGTGATTGCGCCCGGAGTCGGTGCCGAAGTCGTAGAGGAAGCCGCCGCGCTTGACGAAGGCGTTCATCTGGAAATTGGAGTTGCCGCCGTCGTCGGGGCGGCGGGTGGCCGGCAGTTCGGCCCAGTTCTCACCGTTGTCGTTGGAGACGGCGAGGCTGGAGTAGTTGGTGGTCCACTGACCGACGTCGTCCCAGCTCTTCACCGACATCAGGCTCATGATCTGGGTGCCGCCGACCGAGATGGCGGCGGTCGGGATGCGGCTGATCTCGATGAACGGAATCTTGGGGCTGGGGATCAGGTCCCGGGCCTGCCCGAAGATGTCGCGCACCACCGAGTCGAAGTAGATGCCGTTGGTCGGGTCCTGGGTGTGCGAGCGCACCAGGATGTTGGAGCGCCACGCCCAGGTGCTGCCGACCAGCAGGTTCGGCAGGCCCAGTCCGGCGGTGTCACCGAACGCGGTGAGCATCTCACCGTTGCCGTTGTCCCACATGATGCCCAGGTCGGTGCCGAGCACGTTGTAGGCCTGGGTGTTGTTGGGGCTCGCCATACCGGTGACCTGGAAGACCGCCTTGGTACGGCCCGGTAGCTGTGGCAGACCATTGGTGCCGTTGAGCACCGGGATCGGGTTGATGGCGTTGGGGTTGGCTGCGGCCGGTGATGTCATCGCCAGGAACAAGGCCGTGGCACCGGCCACAGCGGACAGCAGCAGCGGGGCGGTCTTGGTCAATTGCGTTGCGTCCTCCGGGTCTCGCCGAATAATGCGCGGACCAAACGGTATGTGACAGGCCGCACAATGCGTTCGACTCGTTGGCAAAGTGTGAAAATGCTAACAGTGATACCGGGTCGTCCGAGTTTGCACGCCAGTGTGTTTGCCGAAAATTGGCTTACTTGGCATTCCTATCACGCCCGAGGACCTGTCGAACGATAAGAGGCAGTTGCGTCGCGCGTTCAATTGAAAGAGTTCGCCGCGCCGATGTTTGCCAAGTGCGGTCGAAGAGCTTCTTGGCGGCCGCCACCGCGTGCGGTGAGCGGGCGGTGATCCGGTCGGCCAGCTGCTCGGCGGCGGCGCGCGGGTCCGCGGACACCGCGGTGACGAGTCCGATCCGCTCGGCGTAGGCGGCGTCCACCGGGTCGGCGGTCATGGTCAGCAGCAGCGCCTGATCGATGCCGATCAACCGGGACAGGGTGGCCGCGCCGGTCATGTCCGGGATCAGCCCGTGCTTGGCCTCCATCACCGAGAACTCCGAATCCGGTGTGACGAACCGGAAATCGGCGGCCAGCGCGAGCTGCAGTCCGCCGCCGTAGCACCGGCCGTGGACCACGGCGATCACCGGCTGCGGCAGCCGCCGCCACGCCCAGCACGCCTCCTGGAAGGTGTTGGTGCCGCGCCACGGCAGCGGGACGAAGTTGCGCACCACGTCCAGCGGATTGCCCATCGCCTTGGCGACGTCCAGGCCGGAGCTGAAACTCGGCCCGTTGCCGGACAGGATGACCGTGCGGACGTCGGAGCGCTTGCCGATCACGCCCGCCACCCGCACCAGCTCGTTCAGCATGTCGATGGTCAGGCCGTTGTGCTTGTCCGTCCGGTCCAGGGCCACGTGCGCCCGATCGCCGTCGATGGTGAGGGAAACGTTGTGGCTCACGGTCATTCCTTATCCGAGTCGGTCCAGGAGCAGGCGGGCGCAGCCGGCCGGATCGTCGGAGAAGGGCGTGTGGCCGCTGCCGTGCAGGGTGAGGTGCCGCGCACCGGGCAGCAGCGTGCGGGCGCGGCGGGCCTGGGTGGCGTACGTGAGCAGAATGTCACGGTTGCCCCACGCGATCGTGACCGGGACATCGGCCAGCGCGCTCGGGTCGGGCAGCCGGAAGTCGGTGAACGAGGCCAGCGCGGCGTCGAAACCCGTCGCGTCGAGCAGGCCGTCCGCGGTGTCCATGGCCATCCGGGTGTCGAGCAGCCACGGCTTGCCGAACACCAGGCCGAGGGCGGACCGGCCGGCGGTGGTGCCGAGCACGGTGGGCAGGGTCGGACGTAGTGCGGTGAGCAGTTGTTTGGCCCGGCCCAGCGCCTGCTGGCACCAGATCCGGCCGGGCGTGTCCCAGTACCCGATGGGGGAGAAGGCGGTGGCCGACCGGGCCAGGCCGCGCGCGGCCAGTTCCAGGACGATGCCGCCGCCCATGGAATTGCCTGCCAGGTGCGGCTGCTCGAGGCGTTCGGCGGCGAGGAAGTCGGCGAGGGCGTCGGCGAGGGTGGTGACCGTGGTGGTGGGCAGCGGCGCGCTGCCGCCGAAGCCGGGCAGGTCCACGGCGATCACGTCGAAGGATTCGGCCAGGGCGCCGATGATCGGCTCCCACACCTCCCAGCGGCTGCCGACGCCGTGCACCAGGACGAGCGGGTCGCCGCTGCCGGTGCGGTGATGGTTCAACGTGGTCATCTGTCACTCCCCAGGCGCCGATTGTGGAGCTCACCCTACAGTTGTTGACGTGTCGCCAACAGGGTGGAAATGGCAGCTCCGGCGGTACGATAAAAGGTATGGCAACCCGGAAAGTGACCCTGTCGCTGGACGAGGCCGCCTGGTCATACGCCCAGGATGCCGCCGCCCGCGCGGGCATGTCGCCGTCGGCGTGGATCTCCCGCGCCGCCCGCCGCGAAGCCGTGCGGCTGGGATGCGGCCCGGCATCGGACCCGATCGAACTCGCCGCGGCCGACGAGGCGGAACTGCTGGCCGCCGAGAAGGAGCTGCGTGCGCAGGGGTGAACTCTGGGTCTACCACCCGCACGGCACCACCCGCACCCGCACCATCGTTCTCATCTCCAGCGACGGCATCAACGAGTCGCCGCGCCCCTGGCTGATCGCCGCCGAGGTCGAGGCGGCCGACCCGCAGGACATCCTCGCGGTGCCGATTCCCGGTCACGGCTGGGTGCACGCCGGCAATCTGGGCCGCATCTATCGCGGCTGGCTGGCCGAGCGCATCGCGGAGCTGGACAGCGAGACCGCCGAGCGAATCGACACAGCGCTGCGCGCCGCCATGGATCTGTGAGAGGGTGCCAGCGGTATTTCTCCCAACGAATCATGAGAGTCGAGGCACCGGTGCGTATCTCCCTGTTGGCCGCCGCGCTTGTCGCGCTTCCCCTGCTGGCCGCCTGTGGCGGCGGGGACGACAAGCCTGCCGACGTAAGTCAGGCGGACGTCTCCAAGGCGCTGCAGGACGGTGGCCTCAAGGACGCCGCGCTCGCCGACTGCGCCGCGAAGATCTATGTGGGTCAGGGCATTTCGCAGGCCGGTCTGCGCGTCATGATCAAGAACGACGCCAAGTCGGCGGCCGCCACCGATCCGGAGTCGCTCGGCATGAGCAAGGAGGACGCGGAGAAGGCGCGCGCGGCCACCAGCAAGATCGTGACCGACTGCCTCAAGCAGCAGTAGCGCGCTTCCCCGCGGCGGTCGCGACCGCAAGGGCCTTGGCGGCGTACGGTTTCCGCGCTCCCCTTGTTAACTCTCGGGTGCCGGTGTGTGATTTCTGAATCGACCGGGATCGACCCGGTATCCGGGAGGGATCACACATCATGCGGAAATCCGTCGTCGTGGTGGCGCTGCTCGCGCTGCCCCTACTGTCCGCCGCCTGCACCAACGACCAGACGGCGGCCACGCCCACCCCCTCGGCCGCGCCGACCTCGGCCGCGCCGATCAGCGGGTCGGGGCTGCCCAGCCTGTCGCCGGGCGTGACCATTCCCGGACTCACCCCGGGCGCCACCACACCGGGCGGCGCGGTCGGCGCCCTGACCGCCGCCGAGATCTCGAAAGCCTTGCAGGACAAGGGCAAACTCAACCAGCAGACCGCGGACTGCGTGGCCGGGATCTACCTGCAGGAAGGCCTGTCGGACAGCGGTATCCAGAAGATCATCGAGAGCGCCAACGGCACCAACCCCACCAAGGTCAGCCTCGGCACCGACGATCTCCTCAAGGCGGGCAAGGCCGGCAAGCGGATCGCCACCGAGTGCGTCAAATAAAGCGCTGACATGCAGAAAGCCCCGCCCTAAACGGGCGGGGCTTTCTGGTGGAGCCGGTGACGGGAATCGAACCCGCAATTCGACCTTGGGAAGGTAGCGTGTTGCCACTACACCACACCGGCGCGGTCTTGCTTGCGCACGCGACTCTATCAGACCACTTCTCGGCCGGTGCAAATTCGCGGGCCGCGCCCGATCCCGCCCGTGTCGCCGCCGACTCGCCGAAGATCGCCGAGCTCTTTCGCCGAAGCACCGAGTTCCGCGCACCGGCGGTCATACACTGGCCCGCAGGGTCGAAAACCCGTCCACCACTGGAAGTTTGGATGCGCTGAACGATAGCTGGCGCTGGTTCGGTGCGTCCTGCTCGGCGGTCGAGGAGGACGTATGACCGCGGTGCCCGCTCGTGAGGTTCCCGAGCTAGAACCCGTGCGGCCATTTCCACGCCGGACGAACCCGCAGGGCTCGTATTTGTGGAAGGCCATCACCACCACCGATCCCAAAATGCTCGGGAACATGTATTTGTTCACGGCCATGGCGTTCTTCCTGATCGGCGGCCTGATGGCGCTGCTGATGCGCACGGAACTGGCCCGGCCCGGCATGCAGTTCCTGTCGCCGGAGCAGTTCAATCAGCTGTTCACCATGCACGGCACGATCATGCTGCTGTTCTACGCGACCCCGATCGTGTTCGGATTCGCCAATGCGGTGCTGCCGCTCCAGATCGGCGCCCCGGACGTCGCGTTCCCGCGGCTGAACGCGCTCAGCTACTGGCTGTACCTGTTCGGGGCCACCATGGCCACGGCCGGATTCATCACCCCGGGCGGCGCGGCCGACTTCGGCTGGACCGCCTACACCCCGCTCAGCCTCGCCGAACACGCGCCGGGCATGGGCGCGGACCTGTGGATCATGGGCGTGGCGGTGTCGGGCGTCGGCACCATTCTGGGCGGCGTCAATATGGTCACCACGGTCATCTGCCTGCGCTGCCCGGGCATGACCATGTGGCGCATGCCCATCTTCACCTGGAACATCCTGGTCACCAGTGTGCTTGTGCTGCTGGCGTTTCCGATTCTCACTGCGGCGCTGATGGGCCTGGAGTTCGACCGGCACCTGGGCGGGCACGTCTTCGACTCGTCCTCCGGCGGGGTCATCCTGTATCAGCACCTGTTCTGGTACTTCGGGCATCCCGAGGTGTACATCGTGGCGCTGCCGTTCTTCGGCATCGTGACCGAGATCTTCCCGGTCTTCAGTCGCAAGCCGCTGTTCGGTTACACCACCCTGGTGTACGCGACCCTGGCGATCGGCGCGCTGTCGATCGCGGTGTGGGCGCACCACATGTACGCGACGGGATCGGTCCTGCTGCCGTTCTTCTCGTTCATGACGTTCCTGATCGCGGTCCCGACGGGGGTGAAGTTCTTCAACTGGATCGGCACCATGTGGCGCGGGCAGTTGACCTTCGAGACGCCCATGCTGTTCTCGGTCGGGTTCCTGGTGACCTTCCTGTTCGGCGGGCTGTCGGGTGTCATCCTGGCCTCGCCGCCGCTGGATTTTCACGTGTCGGACTCGTATTTCGTTGTGGCGCACTTCCATTACGTGCTGTTCGGGACGATCGTGTTCGCCACTTTCGCGGGCATCTACTTCTGGTTCCCGAAGATGACCGGCCGCATGCTCGACGAGCGGCTCGGCAAGCTGCATTTCTGGACCACGTTCCTCGGCTTCCACACCACGTTCCTGGTGCAGCACTGGCTCGGGAATCAGGGCATGCCGCGCCGGTACGCGGATTATCTGCCGAGCGATGGATTCACCACGCTCAACACCATTTCCACCATCGGCTCGTTCATTCTCGGATTCTCGATGATCACGTTCGTGTGGAACGTCTTCAAATCCTTCCGCTACGGCGAACTCGCGACCGTGGACGATCCCTGGGGCTCCGGCAATTCCCTGGAATGGGCCACCACCTGCCCGCCGCCGCGACACAACTTCTACGAGCTGCCCCGCATCCGCTCCGAACGCCCGGCCTTCGAGCTGCACTACCCGCACATGGTTCCGCGCATGCGCGCCGAGGCCCACGCCACCTGGGGAGTGCGCAAGCCGAAGCAGGTCACCGAGGCCGGGCCAGTCGACTCGCCGACCGACCATTGACATACGCTATTGTCCGTGCTGCTTAGTGATCGGGACATCCGCAAGGAAATCGCCAATGGGCGTCTCGGGGTCGAGCCGTTCGACGAGAAGCTGGTGCAGCCGTCCAGCATCGATGTCCGGCTGGACAGTTTGTTCCGGGTGTTCAACAACACCCGATACACCCATATCGACCCGGCTCAGCGGCAGGACGAGCTGACCTCGCTGGTCGAGCCCGCCGTCGGCGAGCCGTTCGTGCTGCATCCGGGCGAGTTCGTGCTCGGCTCCACACTCGAGGTGTGCTCGCTGCCCGACGATCTGGCCGGACGGCTGGAGGGCAAGTCCAGCCTGGGCCGCCTCGGTCTGCTGACCCACTCGACCGCCGGGTTCATCGATCCGGGGTTCAGCGGGCACATCACGCTGGAGTTGTCCAATGTGGCCAACCTCCCGATCACGCTGTGGCCGGGCATGAAGATCGGCCAGCTGTGCCTGATCCGGCTCACCAGTCCGGCCGAGCACCCGTACGGCAGCGCGAACGTGGGCTCCAAATATCAGGGGCAGCGTGGGCCGACACCGTCGAAGGCGTACCTGAATTTCGCCACCCCGCAGTAGACCGGGAAGACGCGCGAGAGTGAGTTGCGCTACCCGCTAGTGGTTTCGGCCGGGCGTCCGGCGGAAATCGGCCGCTGCCTGGACAGTTGACTGTCATGGAATGGCGCTATTACGCCGTCCGGTGGGCGGGTTCGCCGGGTGTACGGATGGCCCGGCACGTCGTAAGGTGACGGCGACAGGTGTATGTGAACGAGATGGGCTGCGGATGAGTTCGGTTCTGGGAGTGTCGGTGGGGGCGGGCGCGGTTCGCGTCGCACGTCCGTTCACCGGTGATTCCACCGATCCCACCAGGAATTTCGCCGCCGCGCAGCCCCGATACGCCCGCGCGCGCAGCGGATTCGACGGTCCCCCCGACGCGTTCGACGTGCAGGCCGTGCCGGTCGGCGAACGCCGGGTCGACGAGCTGGTCGCCGACGCCGTCGGGGCCGTGCTGGCCGCCGACTCGCGCATCAGCGCCACCGCCATCGCCTACCGCGACGAGAATCACGCGCGCGCCATCCGGGCCGAGCTGGCCCGGCGGCAGTTCACCAACTACGAGCTGGTGCCGGACGTGGTGGCGGCTCTGGAGTTTCTCGAATACTCCGGTGAGCTGCAGGGTTTCGGCACCGTCGCGCTCTACGACCTAGGTGCGTCCGGTCTGTCCGTGACGGTGGTCGACATCGGCACCCGCCAGGTCTGCTTCACCGAACGCACCAGCGACATCAGTGGCGACTACCTGGACGCGCTGATCCGCGAACAGCAGATCGCTTCCGGGCGGATCGCCCATCCGCCGGACCACACCGGACTCGTCGCCCTGGACAAGCTGTGCCGCGAGGCCAAGGAACAGCTGTCCGGCAGCAGCGCGGTGGCCCTGCCCTCCACCGAGGGCCTGGTGCTGCTGTCGCAGGAGAACTTCGAAGCCCTGATCATGCTGGCGGTCGAATCCTCCGCGCGCATGACCCGCGATGTCATCCTGCGCTCCGAGCAGCCCGTGCAGGCCGTCGCCCTGCTCGGCGGCTGCGCCCAGATTCCGCTGGTGGCAAGGGTTTTGCGGCGTTGGCTGGGGGTCCCGGTCATCGTGCCCGCGGCACCCGACACGGTGGTGACCCGCGGCGCCGCCATGCTGGCCCGCCCGGTCATGCCGCGCCCGGCGCCCGCCCCGTTCCCTGCCGCGCCCCGCGAGGAGACCGCGCCGTACCCCGCCGAGCCCGCCGCGGCGCGGCCGCTGGGTTCGGGCACGGTCGAGAAGTTCGGCCGCCGCCGCGAGGTCAGCCTGGCCGGTGTCGCGGTGGGCGCCCTCGTCGTGGTGGCCGCCATCGGCATCACCCTGGGCTGGGGAACCCAAGTGCTGAGCCATGATTCGCAGCGCCAGGACGCCGTCACCAGCTCGGTGCCGACCAGCACCACCCGCCCGAGCGAACCGGTCACGGCCGCGCCCAGCACCACCGACGCCACCAACGAATCGCTGGCCCCCCTGCCGCAGCCGCAGAACGCGACGACCACCACCGAGGCGCCGACCACCACCGTCGGCCCCAACACCATCACGCTGATCCCCGGCCTGCCGCCGGTGGTCGTTCCCACGCTGCCGCCGCTCTTCCCGCCGCCGCCCGCGCAGCAGTAAGCGCGGCAAGCCCCGACGTACCGAGTCCGCCCCGTCGACTGCCAGGCGGGGGCGGACTCGGTGGGCGAGGATGGCTGCGTTCAATCCTCGCTCCCGGTTCCCACCGCCAGAGCTGTCGTGATGATCGCCGACAGGGGTGGGAGTTCGGTGTCCCGGGCGGGTGGCGTCACCCAGTGGCAGCCTTCGCGGGTCCAGCGGCCGAGACCGGTGGGGAGCATGACCGCGCTGCCCACCGACGGAATACCGATGTCGAGGCGGTCCAGGACCGCCATGATCTGGGCCTCGGGGCGTGAATCCGGTTCGGCCAGAAAGCTCCAGCGGATCTGCCGGGCCAGCATGGGTCCCCCGGTGCGGCGCTGTTGCAGTGCGCTGCGCACCTTTTCGGCCCGGGCGACGGGCAGGTGCACGACCGCGACCTCGGCGGTGACGGGAAGCATGACGAATCCGCCGCGTTCGGTGACCGGCAGCCCGAACTCGTGCCGGTAGTAGGAAACCCAGTCGTCGACTGTTCTGAGCTTGTCCGCGTTCACATCCCCGCCGCCTTCCCCTGGTCACCAGGGTCGCGCGCCGAAGGCGGATTGGAGAACGCCCGCACACCCGCCTTCCGCTGCCCTTTCACCGCCACTATCACCGGTACGCATAACGCCTGGTACCGAGTGGGTTTCGGCTGTGGCCGCGGCCACCTTCCGCTCGTACCCTGGAGTTCGGAGTTCGTTCGGAAGGGATGGCACCGTGGTCCGGCACTGGTCAGGCAAAGAGGCCCGTGCCCTCCGCGATGCCAAACGCATGAGTATCCGGGAATTCGCCGCGCACCTGGGCGTGCACGAGCGGCTGGTTTCGAAATGGGAGGCCGGGGGCGATCGGGTGCATCCCCGTCCCATCAATCAGGCGGCTCTCGATACTTCCCTTGCCAGGTCCGACGATGTGGTGCGGGCACGGTTCGCGGCCTTGATCGACCAGCCCTCGAGTGGCCCCGCCGTTCCCGGTTTCGATGTGCGCCAAGGCGGTTCCGAGTTGTGGAGCGGCAGGCCGGCGCCGGAGGCCAGTTATTCCAGCGACGCGGAACTGCTGGCACTCGTCGATACGGGTGCGATGAGGGGCGATGCGTTAGCGGCGATTTCGGAGAGGGATCTGATCATGGCGGCTGCCCATGAAGCCAGCGAGCATGCCGGCCGGGCCGAGGGCACCAATGTGGGTGCCACCCTGCTGGAACAGCTCGATGCCGATGTCACGCGCATCGCCAACGAGTATGTGCACATGCCGCCGGTGCCCATGATGGTCGAGATGTTGCGGGTGCGGCGACGGGTGTACCGGTTGCTGGAAGGCCATCAACGGCCCTCCGATACCGCGCACCTCTACCTCTTGGCGGGTACTTTGTCCGGTCTGCTGGCGAATGCCAGTACCGATCTGGGCTATTTCGACGCGGCCGGTGAACAGGCCAGGGCCGCTTGGGCTTACGCCGAACTGTGCGAGCACAATCCGCTGCGCGCCTGGACCCGCGGCATGCAGGCGCTCATCGAATATCGTTCCGAGCGGCCGCGCCGGGCGGTGCTGCTGGCCCAGAGCGGCCAGCGCTACACCGAATCCGCGACCTCGAAGGTGCGGCTGCTGAACATCGAGGCCCGCATCTGGTCGCGGCTGGGCAGCACCGCCGACACCGAACGCTGCATCCGCGCCGCCGACGAGGCCCGCGACGGCGAGTCCAGCGACACCCTGCACGACGACGTCGGCGGCGTCTTCGGCTTCGACCAGCCCAAGAGCCACTACTACGCGGGCGCCACCTACATCCATCTCGGCCAGGCCGGTCCCGCGCTGGACGCCACCCGGCGCGCCATCGACCTGTACGTGAACGGCCCCATCGACAAGCGCTCCTACGGCGCGGAGTCGCTGGCCCGGGTGGACAACGCGGCCGCACACCTGATCAACGGCAGCCTCGACGGCGCGGCCGCCGCCCTGGAACCGGTCCTGGAACTGGACGAGGACAAGCGCATCGCCCAGCTCGAGGAACGCCTGTCCGTGCTGCGCCGGCGACTGGCCAGTCCCGAGTTCCGCGACGCCGGAGAGGCGCACGACCTGGACGAAAGGATCGAGGACTTCTGCGGCTCCACCGCCGCCCGCAGCGTGTTGCCGCCCGATACCTCGCGGTGAAAAAAGCTGGTTGCGGGCTAATGGCACCATTGACGGGGTGAGCCCTCAGAGTCACCCACCGCATCGGTCCCCGCGCATGCTGGAGCAGTCCACCAAGCTCCAGAACGTTCTCTATGAGATCCGGGGGCCGGTACACGCGCATGCGGCGCGGTTGGAGGCCGAGGGGCATCGCATCCTCAAGCTGAACATCGGCAATCCCGCGCCGTTCGGGTTCGACGCGCCCGACGTCATCATGCGCGACATGATCGCGGCGCTGCCGTACGCGCAGGGCTACAGCGAGTCCAAGGGCATCCTGTCGGCGCGCCGGGCCATCTTCACCCGCTACGAAGTGGTGCCGGGCTTCCCGGAATTCGATGTGGACGACGTCTACCTGGGCAACGGCGTCTCCGAGCTGATCACCATCGTCATGCAGGCGCTGCTCGACAATGGCGACGAGGTGCTGATCCCCGCGCCGGACTATCCGCTGTGGACGGCCATGACTTCGCTGGCTGGCGGCACCCCGGTGCACTACCTGTGCGACGAGTCCAACGGCTGGCAGCCGGACATCGCCGACATGGAATCCAAGATCACCGACAAGACCAAGGCGATTGTCGTGATCAACCCGAACAACCCCACCGGCGCGGTGTACTCCGCCGAGGTGCTGCAGCAGGTGGTGGACCTGGCCCGCAAGCATCAGCTGCTGCTGCTGGCCGACGAGATCTACGACAAGATCCTCTACGACGACGCCAAGCACGTGTCGCTGGCCACGCTGGCCCCGGATCTGCTGTGCCTCACCTTCAACGGCCTGTCCAAGGCCTACCGGGTGGCGGGTTACCGCTCCGGCTGGCTGGTCATCACCGGTCCGAAGGAGCACGCGGGCGGCTTCATCGAGGGCATCGACCTGCTGGCCTCGACCCGCTTGTGCCCGAACGTGCCCGCGCAGCACGCCATTCAGGTGGCGCTGGGCGGGCATCAGAGCATCGACGATCTGGTGCTGCCCGGCGGCCGGCTGCTCGAGCAGCGAGATGTGGCGTGGCAGAAGTTGAACACGATTCCGGGTGTGTCGTGTGTGAAGCCGGAGGGCGCGCTGTACGCGTTCCCGCGGCTGGACCCTGAAGTCCATGAGATCCACGATGATTCGAAGCTGGTGCTGGATCTGCTGCTGCAGGAGAAGATCCTGATGGTGCAGGGGACCGGGTTCAACTGGCCGCACCACGATCATCTGCGCATCGTCACGCTGCCGTGGGCGCGTGATCTGTCGGTCGCCATCGAACGATTCGGCAACTTCCTGTCCAGCTATCGGCAATAGGTTCCGGGCGGAAGTATCGGGCGGTAGGGTTCGGGGACGTTCCCCTGGCCCCTATTGACCTGCGCCTATACGGTCTTGTCCAGTAGCGGACACCTTCCTTCGCGAGGTGTGGCGCAGGTGAGACTCTGGCTAAAACAAACCGCTGGTACGAAAAAGTTGGGTTTTTAGAGACTTAGCTAGCGCAAAGAACCGACTTTTGTGTACAGTAGGCCACGGCACTTCGAGTGCCCGACCGGACCGCCTACCCCCCTGGGCCGTCCGGTCCTGGTTAGTCGGCCTACCCCCCCTGGGCCGCTGACCCCGGGCGGCGGAGACATCCCCCTGCTCTCCGCCGCCCCCTAAAAAATTCTCGCGATCGCGACCGCCTCACCTGGCAAAATGCCGAGACCTCTCAGCATGTCAAAAATGGTTTTCGTTTAGGCTCTCCGCGTGAGCGATCACCATCACCACCATCACGACCACTCCGGACCCATCGCCATCGGCGCCACCGCGGCCAAGGTCGTCGTCGGCTTACTGGCGGCGATCGGCGTCGTGGTCGTGGCGGGGCTCATCTGGCTCTGGCCGAGCGCTCAGCACATCGACATCCCCCTGCCCATGCAGAACGGCGGCGGCGGAGCCGTGCAGACCGAGGCCGGCACGGTCGTCAGGCAAGACATCGGGCCGTGCGGGAGCTCCTCCAACGGACGGGTATTCGCCGACGAACCGCAGGCGCCCCGGGCCAACGGCTACACCTGCCAGCGCAGCATCGTCACCATCGACTCCGGGCCCAGCCAGGGCAGCAAGACGCTGTTCGAGATCGCACCCGGGCCGGGACAGCCCGACCTGCGCGCGGGCGACAAGATCCGCATCGTGCGACAGGTGGATCCGAAGGCGGCCCCCGACGCAGACCCCAGCCTGGTCACCACCTACTCGTTCGACGACTACGCGCGCGGACTGCCGCTGACCATCATCGGCATCGTGTTCGCCGTCGTCATCATCGCCGTCGCGCGGTGGCGCGGACTGCGGGCGCTGCTCGGCCTCGTCGTCGCCTTCGGTGTGCTGGTGGTATTCCTGCTGCCCGCGCTGCTGGACGGAAAACCCGCCATCCCAACCGCTCTCGTCGCCGGCGCGGTGATCCTCTACGCCGTGCTGTACCTCGCGCACGGGGTGAACCTGCGCACCAGTTCGGCGCTGCTGGGCACGCTGTCGGCGATGATCGTCGCGGCGGTGCTGTCCTGGGCGGCCTTGAAGATGACCCACCTGACCGGGTTCTCGGAAGAACAGAACACCAACGTCGCGACCTATCTCCAGCACGTCAGCATCACCGGGCTGCTGCTCGCCGGGTTCATCATCGGCTCCCTCGGTGTGCTCAACGACGTGACCATCACCCAGGCGTCGGCGGCCTTCGAACTGGCCGAGCTCGATGAGAAGGCCACCCGGCGCGGCATTTTCGCCGCCGCCATGCGGGTCGGGCGCGACCACATCGCCAGCACCGTCTACACCCTGGTGCTCGCCTACGCCGGTGGCGCGCTGCCGCTGCTGATGCTGTTCAGCGTGGCGGGACGGTCCATGCGGGACGTGCTGACCGGTGACGCGGTGGGCATCGAGATCGCGCGGTCCGCGGTCGGCGGTATCGCGCTGGCCCTGTCCGTGCCGCTGACCACCGCCATCGCGGTGCTGCTGGCGCGGCCGCCGCGCACGGCGCGAGCGGCGGCCGCCGCGGGCGGCAACCGGCCGCGCGGCGGTGGGGCGCAACGGAATACGCCACGCCGACCGGGTGGGCCACGCACGGGTGCGCAGCCGGCCGCGCGGCGCGGCGGCGACCCGAACGGTCCGCGCACCGGCTCGCAGTTCGTGGTGCGGGTCGGCGGCGATGCCGGCAATCCGCGTACGGGGTCGCAGCCGGTGACGCGCCAGCCATCGTCCGGGTCCGGGGACAGCGAGCCGACCGTGCCGAGAACCAGTGTGGTGCAACCGGGTCCGGCGCCGGTCGAGCCCGCACCGGCGAATCCTGCGCAGTTCGACCCTGGGGCGCAGCAGGATCCGCGGTACACGACCTCGTCCTGGTTCCATCCGGACGAACCGTGGACGGATCCGGGGATGCGGGGCCCGCGTCGACCGCCCGAGCCGCCCCGCGGCGGAGGACGGCACTCCCGGCCCGACTCCTGAGCGAGAAATGTTGTGAGGGGCGTGTTTCCATCGGTTGAGCTCCGAGGAAACACGCCCCTCTCCCGTCTCCGTGAGTGCACGGGGCTCGGATTCGGCGGGAACCGAGCCCGTCACCCGCGACGGCGGGGGTCTAGAGCGCCTGCCAGAGCGCGGGCGCGGCGGTCGGCGTCCAGCCGATTGCTCAGATCCACGGTGTGGCTGACGCCGTCCTGCGGCGGGGGATTGTTGCCGCCGTCGAAGACCGCGACCCTGGTGCCGCCGATGAAGTACTCCCAGTTCAGGGTTCGGTGCAGGGCGGTGAAGGTCCACTGGAAAGTCACTGTGCTGCCGACGGATTGGACCTTCCACGGCTTGCTGTCGTCGTCCAGTTCCGGGAAGCGGGAGTTGCCGCCGCTGCACTTGTCCGAGCCCTTGGGCGCTTCCACGCTCTGCGGCTCGTATTGGATGTCGCCGCAAGGTAATAGACCTTTCGCGCACTGCGCCTGGCGGCTGAGCGGTGACGAGACATAGCCGTGGGCGCTCGCCTGGGCGGCGGGTAGGACGGCGACGAGCAACGGTGCGAGGCCGGCGGCTCCGAGCAGGGACAGACTTCTTCTACCAATCACGCGAAACTCCTGGAGAGAGTGGGGCAGCGGAGGCCGTCGTGCTGTCCCGTGACGGATCTGTGATGTGATCCAGACCACTTTGTAGCAAGAGCGCGCTCAAAAAGACATGACCCGGCAACGCTTTGGTCAAGCGTCCTACCTCAGATGACCGAATTATCCTTTCGCACAGCAAACTTCACCAATTCCCCAGCAAACTCCAGGGGTGATCGGCGGGAAAAGTCAAGGGGCGGAGGCGTTGTGCACGCTCCTACAGCGACGTCCGCGCCGCCTCGCACAGCGCCGCGACGCCGTCTGCGTCGGTGGCGAAATGATCGAAGCCGGTCGGCACCCCGAACTCGGCGAAGGAGACCTCGGTATCGGACTGCGGGCGGCCGGGCACCGGAATGCGCACGGCCGCATGCAGATCCCGCGTCCCGGTCAACTCGATCACCCGGCGGGCATTGTCGGCGCGCAGGCCGCCGCAGGCCATCACGTCGATGCGGCCGTCGGACAGGCTCACCATCCGGGCGATCAGCGACGCGCCGTCCAGCACCGACTCCTGGCGGCCGGAGGTGAGCAGCCGGGTGAAACCCAGCTCCAGCAACTGGTCGAAACCCGCGTACGGATCCGCGCACACGTCGAACGCGCGGTGAAAGGTGACCTCCAGGTCGTCGGCGGCGGCCAGCAGTTCGGTGTTCGCGGCCGGATCGACGTGACCGTCCTCATCGAGGACGCCGACCACCACGCCGTGCGCGCCCGCCGCGCGCACCCGCTCGACATCGGCGCGCATGAGCGCCACCTCGTCGGCCGTATAACGGAAATCACCGGGGCGCGGCCGGATCAGCACATGCACCTGCGTGTGCCCGGCCGCCGCCACCGCGGCCTCGATGAGCGCGGGACCCGGTGTCAGCCCCCCGACCGTGAGACCCGAACACAGCTCCACGCGCGCCGCCCCCGCCTGTTCGGCGATCCGGACCCCGCCCAGAGACTCCACCCCGATCTCGACCCGCACCGCCCGCGCATCCGTCATACCTTGCAGTATGGCGAACTCCCGCCAAGTTTGTTGCCCGAGATTTGCCCCAGGACGGTGAACGCCGCGTGAACCGTGCCACACCGCGCTCGCGTGCGACGGGCGGTGGATCACCGCGACGGCCGCGGCGGCCGCGGGGTGAAACGACCAGGGCGGCGCTACCGAATCGGTAGCGCCGCCCTGGTCAATCAGGTTCGGCAGCCCGGTGTTTCGGGCCGGGAGCCTAGTTCTTCCGGCCCGGAGCCTTCATGCCCGACTTGAAGCCGAGCCCACCCGGCTTCGCGGCGGGCGGATTGGCGGCGCCGTTGGCCTCGGTCGCGCCATTGCCTGCCGACGTGCCGTTGCTCTCCGACGCGGCCGGCTCGACCGAGGCGGCGGGCTCGGCCGGGGCGACCGGCTCGGCGCCCGGAGCCGGAGCCGAATCGGCCGGAGCCGCAGGCGCTTCCGGAGCGGCGGCCGGAGCCGCGGCGCCCGGAGCCTTCGGGCCGGGGCGCTTCAGGCCCGACTTCATGGCCAGACCCTTGGGCGCGATGGACGGCTTGGCCTCGGCGGCCGGAGCCGCGGCGGCGGGAGCCTCCGCGGCCGGAGCCGGAGCGGCGGCCGCGGGAGCCTCGGCCGGAGCGGCCTCGGCGGCGGGCTTCGCACCCGGAGCCTTGGCGGCGCCCTTCATCTGCAGACCCTTGCCACCGGGAGCCTTCAGGCCGCCCTTCATGGCGAGCCCGCCCGGCTTGGCGGCCGGGGCCTCCGGAGCGGCGGCAGCCTCGGCCGGCGCGGCCTCGGCGGGAGCCGCAGCGGCGGAAGCGGTTTCGGCCTTGGTTCCGGGAGCCTTGGCGGCGCCCTTCATGGCAAGACCCTTACCGCCCGGAGCCTTGAGGCCGCCCTTCATGGCGAGGCCCTTGGCCGGCGCCGGTGCGGCGGCTTCCGCGGCCGCGGCCGGAGCGGCCTCGGCGGCCGGAGCTTCAGCCTTCGCGCCGGGAGCCTTCAGCCCGCCCTTCATGGCGAGACCCTTGCCACCCGGCGGCTTCAGGCCACCCTTCATACCCAGGCCGCCACCGGCCGGAGCGGCCTTCGGCTCGGCCGCGGCGGGCGCCTCGGCCACAGTGGCCTCGGCCTTGACCGGTTCCGGCGTGGGCTCGGGCTCCGGTTCGGCCTTGGGCTGCTGGACGACCTTCAGGTTCTCGGTCAGGATCGCGGCATCCACGCGGTCGATGGACTGCAGCATCAGCTGCGCGACATCCACGACCTCGACGCCCTGGCCGACCTCGCCACCGTCCTTGCGGGCGGTGACGCCGTCGGTCAGCATGACGCGGCAGAACGGGCAGCCCGTGGCGATCATGGACGGCTCGTTGCCGCCCTTCAGGGTGTCCAGCGCCTCGTCGACCCGGTCGATATTGATGCGCTTGCCGAGCTGCTCTTCCATCCACATGCGCGCGCCACCGGCGCCACAGCACATGGAACGCTCGGCGTGCCGCGGCATTTCGACCAGGGTCGAGCCCGAGGCCTCCATCAGCTCACGCGGCGCGTTGTAGATCTTGTTGTGCCGGCCCAGGTAGCAGGGGTCGTGGTAGGTCACGTTCTGCGCGACCGGCGACACCGGCACCAGCTGCTTGCCGCGCACCAGGCGGTTCAGCAGCTGGGTGTGGTGCACGACCTCGTAGGTGCCGCCCACCTGCGGGTACTCGTTGTTGAGCGCGTTGAAGCAGTGCGCACAGGTGACGACGATCTTCTTCTTGGCCTGCTCGACACCCTCGAACACCGAGTTCAGCAGTTCGATGTTCTGCATGGCCAGCTGCTGGAACAGGAACTCGTTGCCCGCGCGGCGAGCCGAGTCACCGGTGCAGGTCTCCTCCTGGCCGAGCACCATGAACTTGGTGCCCGCGGTGGCCAGCAGTTCGGCGACGGCCTTGGTGGTCTTCTTGGCGCGGTCCTCGTAGGCGCCGGCGCAACCGACCCAGAACAGGTACTCGTAGCCGTCGAAGCTGTCCGCGTCCTTACCGAAGACCGGAACCTCGAAGTCGACCTCGGAGATCCAGTTCAGGCGGTCCTTGGCGTTCTGACCCCAGGGGTTGCCCTTGTTCTCCAGGTTCTTGAACAGACCGGCCAGCTCGGAGGGGAACTCCGACTCGATCAGCACCTGGTAGCGGCGCATGTCGATGATGTGGTCGACGTGCTCGATGTCCACCGGGCACTGCTCGACGCAGGCGCCACAGGTGGTGCAGGACCACAGCACCTCGGGATCGATGATGCCGTTGACGTCCTCGCCGCCGACCAGCGGACGCTCCGCCTCGGCGCGCGCGGCCTCCGAGATCTGCGCCAGCGCACGCTCGTTCGGCTTGCCCTCGGCGTCGACCAGGCCGATCTCGTCGCCGCCCATGTCCTTGCGGCCACCGGCCAGCAGGTACGGGGCCTTGGCGTAACCGTGGTCACGCAGCGACATGATCAGCAGCTTGGGCGAGAGCGGCTTGCCCGTGTTCCAGGCCGGGCACTGCGACTGGCAGCGGCCACACTCGGTACAGGTGGTGACGTCGAGGATGTCCTTCCAGGAGAAGTCCTCGAACTTGCCGACACCGAAGGTGTCGTTGTCCGGATCGGCGGTCTCCATCTCGATCGGCTTGCCGTTCGACATCATCGGCTTGGCCGCGCCGAGGGCGACGTCGCCGTCGTTCTCACGCTTGAAGTAGATGTTCGGGAACGCCGCGAAACGGTGCCAGGCGACACCCCAGGTGACATTGCGGCCGACCAGCAGCAGGAAGGTCGCACCGGAGATCAGCTTGATGAACGCGAAGACCGACACCATGGCGATCGACTCGGGCAGCAGCTTGGCGACCTGCTCGGTGAAGAAGTCGCTCCAGGTGTGGGACTCGTGGTAGGTCGCGATCTTGCCGGCCTTCACGAAGACCATGCCCAGGCCCTCGACGAGGACGATGGATTCGATCACATAGGCGGGCGCGAACTTCGAACCGCTGAAGCGCGACAGCCGCGCCGGCACGCGCGGGTGGTTCAGCTGGCGGATCACGATCAGCACGACGATGCCGATCACGGTTCCGATGCCGAGGAATTCGTCCACCAGATGGTAGATGCCCCAGGAACCGATGATGGGCCAATGGAATTCGGGGTCGAAGGTCTGACCGTAGGCCTCGAACCACAGGATGAACCCGGCGAGGAAGCCGATCATGACCAGCCAGTGCGCCCAGCCCACCGTGCGGAACTTGTTCATCCGCGTGTGCGCGAGGAACTCCACGAGCATGGTCTTGAAGCGGGGGAAGAACGGCCGCCAGCGATCGGGCGCGGACTGCCCGACCATGACGGTGCGCACGATATTTCGCACGCCTCCGATGAACGATGCCCAACAGAAGACTGTGAACACCGCCCCAATCGTGCCCAGTGTCACTGTCAGGGCATTCATGTCGCGACCTCTCTTACGGTTCTACGAGCGTTTCGCGAGGCAGCCTGGTTCCGCCTCGAGTTGCTCGTATCCTAATGGACAGTAAGTTACCCGCCGGTAACTTAACTGTCCAGGGTTTCCCACACCGTAAATCCCGGCAAATCGCAGTCGTAACCAAGGGCAGGCTTACTTCGAAACGTGCTGGCGTGCAGAAAGAAACGAATCTCGCAAATCGTAATGTGATCGACTAGGCTCACGCTGTCCGACAGCTGTGCGCGTCTTCACATGCTCGGGGAGGACTCGTCCTAGCGCGTAGGCATGGCCCGAGGGAAGCCGGGCCTCGCGTGGCGAAGAGCGCACAGCGGATATACCTGATGACGGATTGGAAACCAACCGAATGAAGCTTCGCAGTACCACTGCGGCTGCTGCCCTGGTCATCGGCGCAATGACCATCGGGATGACTACCGCTCACGCCGACAATGCTCCCGCACAGCCTGCTGGAATCAACTACTCCACCAAGCTGGTCGACGGCAAGACGATCGTCTCCACCCTGAAGAACGGCACCTTCGAACTCGCGCAGCAGGACGGCGCGACGCCCGAGGACCCGAAGCAGACTGTGGTCAACGTCAAGGACCAGCAGGGCGCGACCGTGATCTCCTTCCCGTTGGCGTTCACCGCCGCGGGCACCCCGATCCCGGTCAAGTCCGAGGTCAAGGAAGACGGCAAGGTGCTCGAGGTCGTTCCGGAGAAGCCGGCCGACTTCAACCCGGGCGCCCAGCCGCTCGCCGTCGCTCCGATCGCCTCCGCCAAGCCGATCGCCTCCTCTGATGAGAATCAGAAGGCGATGAGCTACTTCTCCACCCAGTTCAGCCTGGCGCTGGGCATCGGCAGCTTCGTGGGCACCGCCCTCGGTGCGATCATCGGCTGCATCGTGACGATCTACGCGATGTGCGTTCCCGGCCTGGTGGCGGGCGCGGGCATCGGCGGCATCCTCGGCACCATTGCCGCGGGTGGCCCGACGCTGCTTGCTGCGGGCATCGACCTGCTGAACACCATGAACGCGCCGGACGGCACCACCAAGTGGGCCCCCGCCGCCACCACCACCCCGGCGGTCACGCCGAACTGATAGATCGCCGGGGTATCCACCCCGGCATGCTCCACCCGCTCGGCCCGCCTCGCTCGTCGGAGGCGGGCCGAGCGCGTTTCCAGGATCAGGCCGGGAGTTCCATCCGGCCCTCGAGCGACACCGTGTCACGGCGTCGGCCGAAGCGGGCGAAGGTGCGCTCGGTAATCGTGTAGCTGCCGTCCTCGCGCACCAGAAGGACTGTGCTGCAGCGGGTTCCATGGATCGGATGATTGACGAAACGCGCCGACGCGGAACGCTCGGTGAGCCGGTCCAGACCGGTGCGGGGCAACTCGGCGGCCGGGGCCGCGGTGCGGTCGGCCAGCACCGCGAGATAGCCCGCGACATCCCCGGGCTCGACCGCGGCCAGGGCGCGCACGCCCGCGCGGACCTTGGGCCACACCGGTCCGGCCGCGTCCGTCGACACGGTGCCGTCGGGGGTCAGTGAGCCGACCAGTGCGTTGTTGGACACACCGTGGAAGCCGGGCCGCAGCTCCCGGGGTCCGTTGCCCCGATTGCTGTGCCACCACAGCGTTTCCAGATCCGACACCAGCAGATTGAAGCCGTTGTAATCGTCGGGGGCGGAGGCGATCCCGCGCGCGAACTTCTCCGGAACCTGATCGCCGCGCAGGAAGTCCATGAGCAGTGCGCCCCGCGAGCGGACGTCCGTGCGGAATTCGCCGGGCAATCGCACATTGGTGACGGTCGCGAACCGGTGCCGGTCGGGTAGCACGCCGAGCCAGGTTCCCGGTACCGGACCCGGCGCGCCCCGGTCCCGGCCCGCCAGCAGGCCGGGCACCTCGTCCCAGCGCCGCAGCGATTCCGTTGGGCGGGTGAAGAACTCGTCCCGATTGGCGGCGAGGATCAACCGGTACTCCGGATGCGCCCGCCAGCCGAGCAACGCCAAACACATAACTCCAGAATGCCCGAACCGATGATGCCGCCACCACGCCCGATCACTCCCGTCCCACTGTTTGCCCGCCGCCCCAGCGCTGCCCTCCGGGGACCCCGTTGGTACCCAGGAATGCGAAAAGGCCGGTAGCGGTTGAGCTACCGGCCTTTTCGCGGATGCTGTGCCTAGCTGGTGCGCACCCGCAGGCCCGGGTTGTCGGAGAGCACGGTGCTCACCGGCTGCGCGAACAGCTGCGGGGTGTTGCCGGTGATCAGACCGATCAGGTTCGGGATCTCGCAGATCGGGTAGTCGGCGACCGAGGAGGCGCTGGAGATGCCCAGGGCCAGGGTGCCGGTCACCAGCGGGCCGCCCGAATCACCGGGCAGGGCGCAGATATTGGCGGAGAAGGACTGGGTGAGCAGGCGGTCGCCGACCTGGACGGACTGGTCGACGGCGTTCACCACACCGCAGCTGAAGCCGGCGCGTGCGCCCGACTTGCACACCGGGGCGCCGACGACGGGCACGGCCACGCCGGTCACCGAGATCGGGGCCGCGCCCGGCACGGTCACCAGCGGGTTGGAGAAGCTGTCACGGAACTGGTCGTTGACGGCGATGATCGAGTAGTCCTGGTTGCCCAGCACCGACTTCTGGAACGAGCCCATCTGCGGGCCCAGGCTCTCGCCGCCGACCAGCTGGAACACGCCCGGGGAGTTCGCGCCGCCGGTGGCGGGGATGTTCGGGTTGCAGTGGCCCGCGGTGATGTTCACGACGTTGCCGTTGCCGTCCACGCCGTTGAAGCCGAGCGAGCAGCGCAGCGACATGCGACCGGCGACCGAGGCGAACGCGTCACCGGCGGCCATGGCGCGCGGGCCGGCGCCGGCGATCTCGGCGGCCTTCGGCACGTCCTGGCCCTCGCCGCCGACCGGCGGGGCGGCCATCACGATGACCCGGGCCGGGTCCACGAAACCGGGGAGCGGGATGTCGGCCTTGTCGACCCGCACCGCGATGCTGTTGTTCAGGCTGTCGACGGCCACGCCCCGGATCGACTTCGACACCGACTCCGGCTGGTCCTTCAGCCACTGCTGGAAGGCGTTCTTCTCGCCGCGCAGCGTGGTCTCGCTCTTGGCGACGTCCTTGGCGACGAAGCCGGCGTCCTGCACGGCCTTGCGGGCCTGCTCGTGCGCATCGCCGGGAGCGAGCGCCACGACCGCCTTGCCCGTCTCGTCCAGCCAGGCGCCACCGAAGACATCCGGGAACTGCCGCTGCGCGGTGGTGGCGAAGGTGGCCACCTTCTGCGCGACGTCGGCGCGGTTCAGGTAGTCCTGCGGGGAGATCTTGAGATCGCGGGTGATCGCGGCCACCAGTTCGGCCGGCAGATTCGGGGTCGCGGGGGTTTCAGGCTCCGCGTGCGCGCTCGCCGCCAGGGGTCCGGCGACGAGTACCGCGGTGGCCGCGATCGCCGCAGTTCGGACAAGGGACCGCGGCCGTCGGCCCGCGGCAGGCATGGAGGAGCGCATACGTGGCAGGAGCATGGCCCCGACTATATGGTGTCGGGACCGTTATGCCTACTTATTGCCAGGTGACGTTTCGGTATTCGCAGGGCAAACAGCGGGCATGTCAGATTGACACCCAATGAGATGGATGTCCGATTTTCGCGGCCCGTCGCCACGGGCCGCGAATCCGCTACTCAGTGCCGATCACTCACTCGTGCGAGCGCGTGCGCACCTGAATTCCGCTGCCCACACCGCCACCGGAATTGGCGTCGATATCGGTCAGAATCGGGCGCAGCGGGATACCCAGCGACGCGGTGCCGCCGTACTGCGCCAGCTGTGTGTTGGCTTCGTTGCAGTTCGGAGCGTCCGCCGCATTCGAACCGCTGGTGATTCCCAGCGCCAGTGTGCCGGTCACGATCGCGCCACCGCTGTCGCCGCCCAGAGTGCAGGCGCTGGACGCGAAACCGCGGATCGTCTTCGACTGGCCCTCGGAGGTGTACAGCTGCGTCTCCACCCGATCCGCCACCACGAAACCGCAGGTGAAGGTGGACGACTGGCCCGACTTGCAGACCGGGGCGCCGGTGATCGGGTCGGCCACACCGGTAATGGTGAGGGTGGTGCCATTGGCGCCGCGCACCGACGGCTGATCCATACCGGCTCGCACCGCGTCGTCATTGAGCTTGATCACCGAATAGTCGAGCGCGCTGCGACCGCCCAGGTTCGCGGTCACGAAACTGCCGACCTTCGGGCTGGCCAACAGGTTTTTGACATTCGGCAGATAGACGTCGGCGCCGGTGCCCTTGTCGACATTCGGATTGCAATGCCCGGCACTGATGTTCAGGGCATTACCGGCCGAATCGACACTGTTGAATCCGAACGAGCACACATCCACGCCGTGCAGCGACGAGTCGAGCGGCGTCGGCGCGGTGATGTAGGTGTCGCCGCCCATCGGCCGCCGCTCCACCGGTCCGCCCGAGTTCGGCGACAGGATCACCTTGATATTGGCGATCAGCGTGGGCAGATTCAGCAAATGGCCGCCGGGGGTGTTGGCGACACTGAGCACCAGCTGGCTGTTGAGGAAGTCGATGGCCACCGAATTGATGGCGCCGGAGATCTCGCGCGGCAGACCGGTGATCCACTGGTTCAGCTGATCGACCGAGTTCTCCAGGCCGTCGGCGCTGATCGGGGCCAGCCGGGTCTGGTAGCCGTCGGCGGCCGCGATCTTGGCGGCGTCGAGGGAGGTGACGGCCAGCACCGGCTTGCCGTCGGTGCCCATCCAGGCGCCCGCGAAATCATCGGGGCGCTGGGTGCGGAAGTCGGTCGCGTAGTTCCGCAACTGCTGGGCCTTGGCCGACCGGTCCAGGTATTCGGCGGGCGTCATCTTCAGATCGCGCTGGATGGCGGTCACCAGCTCGGCCGGAAGACTTTCGGCGGCAAGCTGATCCGGGGACGCCGGCTCGGCGCCGGCGGTGCTCAGAAGGGGACCCAATAGGACGGTCGAGGCAACGGCGACGGTGGCTGCTCGGACCGTGGCGCGGCGCGCCGTGAACTTGCGCATGGAGTCCCTTCGTAGTGCACCCAGCAGACCGACCGTTCCAGGCCCGGGATCCGGTTACCTTCCGGAAGGTCGGTCAGCGCACCACTTTAGGGCACAAACCTCGGAAGGTCGCTACGAAATCAGCGCTGACTCTGTCCCCACGGGTCCTGCAGCACCGGGGCCGGCGGCAGACCGAAGGTCGGCACCGGCGGGTACTGGTAGACCGGCGGATACGGACGGGTCGTGGTGGGCGGCGTGGTCGCCGGAACCGGCGGCAGGGTGGTGGTCGGCTCCGGTGTGGTGGTCGGCGGCGGCGTGGTGGTGGCCGGCGCTTCGGAGGTCGCCGGGGCGTCGGCCGGATCGACGGGCGCGGCCGCGGTCGGATGCAGCGAACCGGTGGGCGGCAGCAGCGGCGGCGCCACCCCCGCGGTGGCGGCGTCCGGCTCCGAACGCACCTCGCCGCGCGGCGGGCCGGGCGTCGAGTCGTCCTGGCGCCACACCGCAGCTACCCCGATGCCACCGAGCAGCAAACCGATCAGCGCGGCGATCCCGGCGATGATGTACGGGCCGCGACCGGCGCGCGGCGCGTGCCGGACCGCGGGCGCCGGAATCGAACGGGTCACCGCCGGTTCGGCGGCGGTCGCGGCCGGGACCGCGGCGACCGCGGCCGAATACGCTTGGGCCATCGAGTCGGAAGCCTTCAGTGCGGGCAGCACATCGGTGACATCGGCGGCGTTGACGGCGGACGCGGTGGCATCGGGCGGCGTCAGCCCGGCCGGGGTGGACAGCACCGCCGCCAGGGCCGCACGGGCCGCGTTGTAGGCGAGGGTCTTGCCCGTCTCCGCGTCCGCCTGCGGTAGGTCGCGCTCGCTGACCAGCACCACCGACTTCAGGCCCAGATAGTCGAGGGCCTCGCGCAGCGACCGCGCGTGCGCCTCGGTCCAGCCGGTCGGGTGGGCCAGATAGAACTCGGCGGGACCGTTCAGGTGCTCGGCGGCCTGGCTGATGAGGCAGAAGACCGCGGTGGCCATCAGGTCCTCGGCGCGGTAGGCCTCGCCGTCGTCGACCGGCAGTCCGGCCGGGTCGCCGACCGCGCCGACGAAGCCGCGAATGGAGTGCGTATAGCCCTCCGGCGCCTCGCCGCCGAGCACGGCGTCCCCGTCGTCGGACATGTGCAGCACGGATTCGCGGACGGTGTAGTGCACCGGGAGCGTGGCGTCGTCGCCCGTCACCACGGCGACGACGGATTCGTCGTCCGCGATCCGCAGGCCCACGCCAGTCGCCATCGTCGTTACCTCACTCGGTGCGTCCGGTCCTCCGCGCCGAGGTCAGACGAGGAGTGAACCGTGACCCATGGCGCGAAGCATTGACAATAACTCCGAACGCGAGCTCGCACCGATTCGACGTCGCATCCGGGCCACGTGATGTTCCACGGTTTTGGCCGAGATGTAGAGCCGAGCCCCGATCTCCCGGTACGTCAAACCGAGCAGCACCAGTTCGGCCACTTCACGTTCGCGTTCGCTCAGCACGGTATCGGTGACCGGTTCCGGGCGCGCCTGCGGGGCCGCGGGCTCGGACACCCGCACCGGCGATTCCGACGGCCGGGACTGCGCGCGCACCGTGCGGGCCAGCTTGAGCAGCGCGGTCGCGGTGGCCGAATCGCCGGCCGCCAGCGCGGCCTCACTGGCCAGCCGGGCGGCATCCCAGCGCAGGCCGAGCCCGGCCAGACGCGACACCGCGCCCTCCACCCGATCCCGCACCACCTGACCGCGCAACACCAGCACCCAGGTGCGGCCCGCGTCGGCCAGCACCGCGGCCTGCGGATCGCCCGCGGACGCGGCCGTCTTCAACCGATGCGCGTGCGGCAGCAGGGCTTCCGGGCTCTCCTGGGCGATGGCCGCCTGAATCGCATACCAGTGGAAGGCATTCGACCAGACCGGCGGTTCGCCGAGCCGGCGCAGCAGTTCGTCGGCGGCGGTCACCAGCGCGGTCATCCGCGCCTCGTCCCGCAAACGGATTCCGGCCAGCCATAATTCACCGATGGGCAGCAGCGCCAGCAGGTCCGCGCCGACCTCGTCGAACAGCGGGTACGCCGCCTGCCAGGCCATGGCGAGGGCGGCATGGTCGCCGCTGCGCCGGGCCAGACCGACGATCACGCCGTGCGCGAGCAGCCGATCCCGCGGATCCAGTTCCGCCACCCGGACTTCCGACACCAGCGTCGCCGCACCGTGCTCGTCGCCGCCCAGCATGGCGACCCACGCGCCCAGCACCAGGGACTGCGGATCGCGGGACGCGCCGCGCAGGGCGTCGGCGGCGCGCCGCGGATCACCCATGCTCAGGCACAACAGCACCGCGATCGACACCGCCGAGCAGGGCAGGAAGCGATCGCCGCCGTCATCGGCCGGCGCCGGGCCGGAGTGCGCGGCGTGAATCAGCGCCGAGGCCGCCGACACGGCCGCGCCGCGGCGGGCCTGTGCCGGGTTCGCGAAACGCTGACCGGCCAGGGTCGCGGGCGGGACCGCCCGCATCTCGGCGGTGAATCCGGTTGGGGCCGATACGGTTCCGAAGCCATTGGGCTGCGCCGCGGTGGCGGTGGGCGGCGCGGCGGTGACCGCGGGGCGCGCGTCGCCGCCTGTCGCGACCGTACCGCCATTGCGTTCGGCGACCGCGTTGAAGGCTCCTCGTCCGAGGGCCCCGGTCGTAGCCGGGCTCGGCCCGGGCCGGGAGCGGTCGAGAGCGCCTGGGGCAGCGGGGTATCCGGTGCCGCCGTGGCCATTGCCCGCAGCACCGGACGGTGTCGGGTGCTGGATGCCGTTGTGGCCGCGGCCGATTCCGTGCGCGTTCGCACCGGTCTGCGTCGCGCCGGTCCGCTGCGACCCCGGACTGCCGGGCAATCCGATCGAATCGGACAGCGCGTGTGCGATGGACCCGGCCCGCGAGGTGGCCTCGGTGGGCGGCCACTGCCCGGCATTGACCGAGAGCTCCTGTGCGCCACGGGCATCGCCGGACAGGTAGAGCACGGTCGCCGCGACCGCCCAGTCCGCGCCCACCCGGGCGGGCCCGAGCCAGGTGTAGAGCTGTGCCGCCCGATCGGCCAGGCCGCGCCGGGTCCAGACGCCGGCGCAGACGCGGACCGCGACGGCCAGGTCGGCCGGCGCGATCGCCGGATTCGCGAGGCTCGGTTCGGCCAGCCGCAGCGCGGTGTCGCCGTCGCCGTGGCGGGCGGCGGCGTCTGCCCAGCGCACGGCCAGGCCCTCCGGATCGGCGCCGGCGGCGGCCGCGGCCGCGTAATACCGGACCGCCTCGTCACCGGCGCGTTCCGCGGCGGCGCACAGGAACCCGGCCAGCCGCTCGTCGCGGACACCGGATTCGGCGAGCAGCAGCGCGGTGTGATCGCGCAGCAGTCCGGCGTCCAGGCGGGCGTGCAGCAGGCGACGGGCCACGGTCAGGAAGCGGCGGTCACCCACCAGGGTGCGCAGCGGCGCGACCGCCGGGGCCAGCAGCAGGTCGGCGTCGGTGACCAGGGCGCTGCCCCGGGCCCGGTCCACCAGACCCTGCGCGGCGGCCGGGGCGATGTCGAGCACCTCGGTCAGTTCCCCGGTGTCCAGGCCCGCGCCGATGGCCGCGACCACCAGGGCGTCGAGCAGGTCGGGGTCGGCGTCATCGAGCCGGGTCCGCGCCCACGCCGTCACCGCCTGATCGACGGCGGTCACGCCCGCGTCCAGGCGGGTCGCGCAGGCGGCGGTCAGGGCGGCTACCACGCCGCCGTGGATGCCGCCGGTCTGCCGATGAATGTGCTGCGCCAGACCGCGCGGCACCATCATGCCCAATTCCCGTGCGAATGGCGCGATCTCGGTGGCGCCCAGGGCGCGCAGATCGATCACCCGGCCGCGGCGGGCCACCAGATCGGTGAGCCCGCGCAGGCGCGGGTCGTGCGGGCGCGGACGCAGTCCGATCACCACCGGGAACTCCCCGGCTTCGGCGGCGGCGCACAGCTGATCGAACTCGGCCGGGCCGAGCGTGTGCGCGTCGTCGACGATCAGGGCGATCCGGGGGCGGCCGGTGAGGTCCTCGGCGCGGTCCGCGCCCGAGGGGCGCGGCGCCTGCGCCGGATGGTCGGTGAGCGCGACGCCGCGGGCGCGCAACCGCGCCCGGATCGCGCCCAGCAGGGTGGACTTACCGGTGCCGGAGCGGCCGCGGATCAGATACAGCACCGCACCGGAATCGCCGGAATCCAAGTCCCGGAATATCTCTCGCGCGCCCGGAAGGGAATCGAGCGCGACTGGGGTAACGCCTGTCACGAGGAACCAACTCTCAGCGGCCGGTATGCGGAACGATCGGGGGAATCGCGTTCCCGAGTCCGTCAACGGCGTTGTTCAAGGCTCCCGTGGGGAGCTGGGGCGCCGGCACCTGCACGGGGGCGGGGACCGGGTTCGATGGCAGCTGCATGGTCTGCACCGGCGGCTGCTGCTGCGCCGGGGCGGGCTGCTGCGGCTGGGGCGCGGGTTGCGTCTGCTGGGTCTGCGGCGACTGCTCGGGCGCCGGATTCTGTTGCTGGGCAGGGGTGTCCGACTGTCCGCCCGGTGCACCCGCGGGGGCGGCCTGCGCGGGCGAGCCCGGCTGGGTGCCGCCCGGCTGGGTGGCCCCCGGCTGTTGCGGCGAGTTCACCGCGGCGATCGGACTGCCCTGTGCGGGCGTGCCCGGCGTGCCGGAGGGGGTGACCCCGCCGTTCGGCGCGGGCGTGTTCAACGCGACCGCCGAGGTCGAAGGGGATTGCGTCCCTCCGGTATTCGCGGGCGTGGACTGGGCGCCGGTGCCCATGGCCAGCGAGCCGGTCGCGACCGCGGCCACCGCGATGGCGGCGGCGCCGATCACGGCCAGCCGCTTCCAGTGCCGGAAGCCGCCCTCGGCTTCCGCCTCGGGCAGTTCCGGTAGCACCGGAATGCGCGGTGCGGCAGTGGTTTCCGCGGTCTGCTCGACGCGGGGGGCCGCGGTCGGCGGTTCGGCGGCAGGCTCCGGTAGCGAGCCGGTCGGGAGGCGGCGGGGCAGGCCCGCCGTGGTGCGCGAGGGCGCGAGCGCGGTGTCGGCCTCGGCGTGGATCGGGCCGCCGATCGCGATGGCCGGGTGCGCCTCGGTTTCGGTGATGTCGGCGAGCAGGTCGGCGGCCAGCAGGGCGGCGCCGTGCGCGCTCAGGTGCGCCGGGTCGGCGGCGGCCGCGACCGGGACGCCGAATTCGGTGGACAGCACTTCTGTCACCAGCGGGATGCTCGCGCCGCCGCCGATGAGCAGGAAGCCGTCCAGGTCGGCGGTGCTGAGTCCGGCCCGGCGCAGCGCCTCGCGGACCAGGTCGGTCGAACCGAGGAGCGGACCCCGCAGCAGCTCCTCGATATCGTCGCGAACCAGTCGCACATCGGCGACACCGAGCATGGGCAAACGCACCGGCACCATGGTTGCCGTATTAGTGGAAAGAGTTTCTTTCGCAATTTTGCAGCGAATCCGGAGCTCCGACAATTCTTGTTCCACCACCGGGTCGAAAGGATCGAAATCCTTTTCGCCGACCGCATAGGCGAGGACATAACGCATCGTCAGCAGATCGAATTCGGAACCCGCCACGGCGGTGGTCCGGACCGGCTCCCCGAGCAGGCCCGACATGGTGCCCGTCCGGGCCACCGAGACGGTCAGTCCGGTCGCGCCGAGGTCGTACACCACCATCGCGCCGTCACGGCTGGACCCGTGAACGTCCTGCAGCCAGCGCATCGCCGCCGCCGGTTCCGGGACCAGGGCCACGTCCTCCAGGCCCGCCCGATCGAGCGCGGTCCGCTGCACCTCCACGGTGTGCTGCGACCACCAGGCCGGGTAGCAGGCGACCGAGGCGCCCGCCGGGCCCATGTCCGTCACCACGCGGCCGATGACCCCCGCGACCAGGTCGGCGGCGCGGACGGCGGAACCGTCGCTGGTGCGGATGTCCACGGGATCCCCGACCCGGGACAGGAAACTGTCCGGAAGCTCCGTCTCCGAGCCCAGCGTGCTGGGCCGGGTATGGAGCTTGTGTTGTCCCCCCGAAGTTGTCACGGCAACCGTGTTCGACGACCCGACCGTGATGCCGAGCGCCAGCCCCTGACTCATTCGAGTTCCCCTGTCATTACCGGACACGCGGTGGGTGATTCGCGTGCCGCTCGAAAGCTCTTGGTCCGATATGTCTGAAAACCCTCTGTTAGGCCGGGCGGCCCACCGAGCCTGTCGGTAGCTGGGGGCAACCGTTACCGATTCCCCGGCAGGTTTGGGGAAATTCCCCTAATGTTTGCCTGACCCCCAAGGTCCGCGATGGGGAAATCGGGGGAGTTCACCCCTTACGCGTAACAACTCGTCTTCCTAACGTGAAAGGCAATTCGAGCAGTGCGGGTCAGCGGGGCCCGCCCCACCAGGGAGACGATTCAACATGAGCCCCAACGCGATTCTCGAGTTCATCCTCAACCTGCTGCGCGACCACGAAGCCGCCGTCAGCTACTGCAACAACCCGGGCGCGGCCCTCACCGCCGCCGGCCTGGACACCGTGACCCCGGAGGACATCGCGGCCGTCGCGCCGATGGTGGCCGAATCCGCGCTGGTTGCCGGAGGTTCGCAGCTGTCGAGCATCATCGCCGCGGGCGGCGCCACCGGCCTGGGCGCGGGCCTCGGCACGGACGCCGGTCTCGGCGCCGACGCGGGCCTGGGCGCCGGTCTGGGCGCGACCACCGGAGCCGGCGCGAACGTGGGCCTCGGCGGTACCGCCGCGGTCGGCGACAACGTGGGCGTGAACCTGGGCGCCGCCACCGTCACCGCCACCCAGGTGTGCCTGACCGGCGACGCCGGCACCGGCCTCGAACTGGGCATCTCCAATGGCATCGGCGGCGTCGTGGACGCGGCCGCCGGCCTGGGTGCGGGCCTTACCGCCGGACTCGGCGGGGCGCTCGGCGTGGCCGGTGACGTCGCCACCGGCGTCGAGGCCAACCTGGGCGGCGTCCTCGGCGCCCAGGCCGCCGGGGACCTGACTTCCGCCCTCACCGGCGGCCTGGCCGCGGGCGCGGGCCTGCAAACCGGCCTCGAAGGCGCTATCAACGTGGTCACCCAGGGCGGCGCGGGTCTCACCACCGGCCTGACCGGCGCCCTCACCACCGCCGCCGACCTCGAGACCGGCCTCGGCGCGGGCATCAACGCCGCCGTCAACGCCGCCGCGGGCCTGCAGACCGGCCTCGGGGGTGCACTGAACACCGGCTCCGGCACGGGCCTCGCCACCGGTATCGACAGCGCGCTCAACGCTGGCCTCGGTGTGCAGACCGGCCTCGGCACCGCCGCCAACGCGGGAGCGGGCCTCGGCGCGCAGGTCGGCAGCGGCCTGGAGACCGGACTGTCCGGCGCGGCCGACGCCCTCCTCGGCGCGGGCACCCAACTGGGCGCGGGCCTCGACACCGGCCTGCACGCGGGCGCGGATCTCGGCACCCAGCTCGGCAGCGGACTCGACGCGGGCCTCGGCACCACGATCGGTGCGGGCACCCAGATCGGCGCGGGCTTGCAGACCGGCCTCGGAACCGCCGTCAACGCGGGAGCCGGACTGGGCGCACAGCTCGGTGGCGGTCTGGACACCGGCTTGCACGCGGGCGCGGATCTCGGCTCGCAGCTGGGGGCGGGCTTGAACAGCGCCGTCGGCGCGGGCGCACAGCTCGGGACGGGCCTCGACGCCGGTCTGCACACGGGTGCGGACCTGGGTGCGCAGCTGGGTAGCGGGCTCGGCGCGGGCGTGAACAGTGCGGTCGGTGCGGGCGCGCAGCTCGGGACGGGCCTCGACGCCGGTTTGCACACGGGTGCGGATCTGGGAACGCAGTTGGGCGGCGGGCTCGATACCGGACTGCACAGTGCGATCGGTGCGGGTACTCAGGTCGGCGCCGGTCTGGAGACCGGGCTCGGCGGTGCCGCGAATGTGGGCACCGGGCTGGGCGCGCAGGTCGGAAGTGGTTTGGAGACGGGCATTTCCGGCGTGGGCGGTGCGGCGACCGGGATCGGTACCCAGGTCGGTGGCGGGCTCGATGCCGGACTCCACGGCGCGGTCGGGGCCGGAACGCAGCTCGGGTCGGGCCTGGATGCCGGGGTGCACTCGGCGGTCGGCGCGGGTACGCAGGTCGGGGCCGGGCTCGACACCGGGCTCACCGGGGTCGGGAACGCGGTGGCCGGGATCGGCGGCGGACTTGATACCGGGGTCACCGGGGCGACTCAGGTCGGCGGCGCGGCGCAGGTCGGCAGCGGCCTGGATGCCGGGGTGCACGGTGGCAGCGCGGTGGATGCCGGGTTGCACGGTGCGGGCGCGAATCCCTGGGCCGGCGTGGATGTTTCGCAGGCCTTCGGCGGCGGCGTGCACACCACCGGTCCGGACGCGTCGCTGTTCGCCGACGGTGGCGCGCACACCGGGGTGGATCTCGGGACGCACGCCGGTGGCGACATCGTCGGCGACATCCTGCACTCGTGACGGGAGTTATGACAGGCATGGTGGCGGCGAATCCGCTGTTGACGATGGTCTCGGAGACCATCGCGGTGGCGCGGGCCGCGGAACGCGGAGATCTGGTCGCCCGGCTGGAGACGGTCGCGGGCAAGGTTCGCGATCCGCGGCGCCGGATCCTGGTGGCGGGCTTGGGGAATCAGGGCAAGAGCCGATTCGTCAACGCCCTCGTCAACCTGGACGTGTGCCCGGTCGCCGATGACGTGGCGACCGCGGTGACCACCGTGCTGTCCTACGGCCCGCAACCGCGCGCGACGGTGGTCGCGGCGGGCGCGGACGGCGGCGAGAACACCCGGGAGCCGGTGCCTTTCGAGACGGTCCCGGCCCTCACCGCGCGCAGCCCGCAGGGCCGGGCGATGTTGCGCCTCGAGCTCGAGGCCCCGAGTCAGCTGCTCGCCGACGGCATCGTCGTGGTGGACACCCCGGGACTGGGCGTGCACGGAACCACCGGCGCGGCCGGGGTGCTCGCGCAGGCGCCGGCCGCGGACGCGGTGCTGGTGCTGACCGACGCGTCCACCGAACTCACCGATCCCGAAGTCGATTTCCTGCGTCAGGTGCGGGAGTTGTGCCCGGCGGTCGCGGTGCTGGTCACCAAGATCGACCTGTATCCGCACTGGCGGCAGGTGTTCGAGGCGAACCGGAAGCATCTGCGCGGCAACGAGATCGAGCTGCCGATGCTGCCGGTGTCGGCGCTGCTGCGCGCGCACGCCATGCGCCTGCAGGACGAGAGCCTGGGTCGTGAGTCCGGTTTCGGGCTGGTGTTCCAGTTCCTGCGGGAACAGGTGGTGGCACGGGATCAGGCTGCCCTGCGGCGCGCAGTCGCACTGGACATCTCCTCCGCCGCAGAGCATCTGGCGCTCGCGCTGGGTTCGGAGCTGGTGGCGTTGCGGGATCCGGCGCGAGGCGCGGCGGCCATCCGGGAACTGCACGCCGCCAAGGCCGAGGCGGAGAAGCTGCACCGCCACACCGCCGCCTGGCAGCAGACGTTGGGTGACGGCATCACCGACCTGGCCGGCGACATCGACCACGATCTGCGGAACCGGCTGCGCGATATCGCCCGCACCGCCGAGGACTGGATCGACGACCACGATCCCGGCAAGCACTGGGACAGCATGGACGAATGGCTCACGGCCACCGTGGGTTCGGCGCTCGGCGACAACCTGGTGTGGACCGGCACCCGCGCGGTGAAACTGGCCGAGCAGGTCGCCACCCACTTCACCGATCTGGGCGCGGTGGATCTGCCGGAGGTGCGCGACACCCTCGACGACGACTCCCGCACCGAGTCCTGCACCCTCGCCGATCTGGAACCGGACCTGGGTCTGGGCCACAAGCTGCTGGTGGGTGTGCGCGGCTCGTACGGCGGCGTGGTAATGGCGGGCATGGTCGGCACCATGGCGGGGATGGCGCTGATCAACCCGCTGTCGCTGGGCGCGGGAGTGCTGTTGGGCGGCAAGGCGTTCAGCGACGACAAGAAGGCTCGGCTGGCCAAGCGCCGCGCCGATGCCAAGCTGGCGGTGCGCCGCTATCTCGACGACATCGCCTTCCACAGCGGCAAGGAGACGAAGGACCGTCTGCACCGGATCCACCGGCTGCTGCGCGATCATTTCACCGCCATCGCCGAGCGCACTCTGCGCTCGATCGACGAATCGCTGCGCGCCGCCCAGGAGGCCGCCAACGTGGAGGCCGCCCGCCGCACCGAACGCGCCGCCGAACTCGAGCGCCGCCTGCGCGTGGTCGGTGAACTCCGCCGCCACGCCGGGGCGCTGCTCGGTCCGGAGACGCACGACGCGTTGCCCCCGGCCGACCGCACGCAACTCCCGCCCGGCCGCTGAGCCACGCCCACCAGGCCGCAGGGGGTCTTGGTGTGTGGCGGCGGGAGCCAGGCGCGGCGCACCGGGGTCGGGTCGGGGTGATCGGCCGTGGCCCGGGCAAGATCGTGGTGTGGCGGACGGAGTCGCGGCCGGCGTCGGCGCGGGCCGGTTCCCGGGACTGGGAATCGGCTGTGAGACCTGCTGGGGTCTGATAACGATTCCGCGTGTCCGGGCGAATGCCTTGCGGATGCGTGGAGGTGCGGTGTGTTGAGCGGTGTCGGATACGGGCTGGTGCCGGAGACGCGCGGGCTGGTGGCGGCGGCGCGGCGGGCGCTCGGGAGCGGCCGCGAGTGCGGGCTCAGCTCGACGAGTGCGCGCGCCGGCTGGACGAGCCGTTGCGGGTGGCCTTGGCCGGTCAGCTCAAGGCGGGCAAGTCGACCCTGTTGAACGCGCTGGTCGGGCAGGACATCGCGCCGACCGACGCGACCGAGTGCACGCGCCTGGTCACCTGGTACCGCAATGGGACCGCGCCGCGGGTCACCGCGTACAGCGCCGACGGTGCGCGCGCCGATGTGGTGGTGCGCCGCGGTCGCGGGGCCGAGGGCCTGCCCGGCGCGCACGGCCTCACCTTCGATCTGTCGGCGTTGCGCTGGAATTCGCCGACGCCGCGCGAGGTGGATCAGCTGGCGGTGGAGTGGCCGTCGGCGGAGCTGGCGCAGACCACCATCATCGACACCCCCCGGCATTTCGTCGCTGTCGCGTGAGGTGTCGGCGCGAACGTCGCGCCTGTTGACGCCCGGCGGTCCGGGCCCGGCCCTGCCGCCCGCCGACGCCGTCCTCTATCTCTTGCGTCGGCTGGACGCCGCCGATGTCGACTTCCTGGAGAAGATCGGTGGCGGGCAGAGCGGCAGTACCGGTGTGCCGCAGAGTTTCTCGGGTCCACTCGGGGTGGTGGGCGTGGTGTCGCGGGCCGACGAGATCGGTGCGGGCCGCATCGACGCCCTGCATTCGGCCCGCGATGTGGCCACCCGTTTCGCCACCGAGTTGGAGCGAACGGGCCTGTGCCAGTCGGTGATTCCGGTGGCGGGTCTGCTGGCGTTCGCCGCCGCCACGCTCCGGCAACGCGAGTACGACGCGTTCGAGGCGCTGGCCGCCATCCCGGTCGACGAGTTGACCACGGCTCTGCTCTCGGCCGACCGTTTCGCCCACCCCGACCTGCCGCTGCCGGTCCCCGCCGAATTGCGCGCCCATCTGACGGCGCGTTTCGGCCTGTTCGGCATCCGCCTGGCCGTCACCCTGATCCGCCTGGGTGTGCGCGGCTCGCAGGCGCTCGCCGCCGAACTCTCCAGCCGCAGCGGCCTGGACGAACTCCGCACCGTCCTGGACGTCCAATTCGCCCAGCGCGCAGACGAACTCAAGGCCCACTCCGCCCTCACCGCCCTGGCCCGTATCCTCGCCGCGAATCCCGGTTCCACCGCCGACGCCCTGCTCCCGCGCGTCCGCACGCTCCTGGCCGACGTCCACGGCTTCGCCGAACTCCGCCTCCTGGCCCATCTGCGCGCCGACGAATTGCCGCTCCCCCCTGACGATCTGGCCGAACTGAACCGCCTGATCGGCGGCACCGGGGTGGCCCCCACCCTCCGCCTGGGCCTACCCGCCCACACCGACCTACCCACCCAACGCGACGTGGCCCTGGCCGCCGTCCACAAGTGGCGCTCCCGAGCCCGCCACCCCCTCGCGGACCAGTTCACCGCCAACGCCTGCCTCACCGCGGCCCGCAGCGCCGAGGGCCTCCTGGACATCCTTCACGAGCCCCCGACCACCCCGTTCCCGGCGGTGCGCCCCGGCCGCTGACGTGACCGGGCGCCGCGTCAGGGCGCGGTGCGGTCGCTGCGGGGGTCGATGAGGATCTTGGCGTGGTGGTCGGGGGAGGCGAGGGTGGTGAAGGCGGTGTCGATGCCTTCGAGGCCGACCGTGCCGGTGATCAGGGGTGACGGGTCCACCTTGCCGTCGGCGATTATGTGCAGGGTGTCGCGGAATTCGCCGGGGTCGTAGCCGAGGACGAAGCGGAGTTCTATTTCCTTGTTGATGGCGGTGGCGGGGTGGAAGGCGTCGGATTGCATGCAGACGCCGACGACCACGACGCGGGTCAACGGGGGTGCGGCGGTGAGGATCTGGTCGATGATGCCGGGGACACCGACGCATTCGAAGACGACCGGGCCGGAGGGGCCGCGGTCGAGGGTGTGGGCGGCGCGGAACAGGTACCACCAGGGGATGTTGGGGATCCGGCGGAGGCGTTCCATGGCGTCGAAGCCGAGGTTGAGGATGTCGGCGGCGCCGGTGATGCGGGACTTCTTCGGGGTGGCTTCCCAGGGGGATTCGGTGGTCGGGTCGACGACCACGTCGGCTCCGCAGGCGGTCGCGAGTTCGCGGCGGCGGGGGGAGAAGTCGCTGGCGATGACGGTGCGGACGCCCGCGGCCTTCAGCATGGAGATGACGGCGAGGCCGATCGGGCCGCAACCGATGACGAAAGCGGTCTGGCCCTTGGCGATCCGGCTCTTGCGGACGGCGTGCCAGGCCACGGCCATGGGTTCGGTGAGCGCGGCGTGGTCGGGGGACAGGCCGTTCGGGACCTGGAAGGTCATCGGCTCCTGGACCAGGACCTGTTCGGCGTAGCCGCCGGGGGCGTGCGCGGACAGGCCGGTGAGTTCGGGCTGGCGGCCGGTGCGCAGGATGGGCAGGCGACCACCGGGGTGCCGGGCTTCCAGCGGCGGCGGGTGCCGGGGCCGTATTCGGCGATCTCGCCGGTGAATTCGTGGCCCATGACGATGCGCTGGTCGGAACGCATGAACCGGTCGTAGCCGGTGGCGGCGGCCAGGTCGGCGAGTTCATCGCAGTGCAGGCGGGCGTGCAGGTCGGAGCCGCAGATGCCGCAGCGCGTGACGGAGATGAGCACTTGGCCGGGCCCCGGGACGGGTGCCGGGAGGTCTTCGACCTGGAATTCGCCCTTGCTGACCACGGCCGCGCGCATGACTGGCTCCTGTCGGAAGTCGGTGATCTGTCTGGATTCTTCACCGGAACGGGCCGCGGGTCCGGTGGTTTCACCGAACCCGCGGCCGTGTCGTTCCTCAGACGCCGACGAGCTCCTCCTCGTCCGCCATCTCGTGCTGTTCGAGCCGGGTGTCGCGGGGCAGTGCCACGAAGCCGAGGCAGACCAGCGTCATCAGTCCCATGCCCCACCACAGCGTGTACTGGAAGGTGTGCGCGAAGTTGACCGCATTGGCGTCTGCGCCCGCCCGCGTGAGGATCTGCCCGACGGCCGGGTCCGCCGGAGCCGACTGGCAGCTCGCCGGAACCACCGACGGATCCACCTCGCCCGAGCGATCCCGTACGCACGCCCGGAAGTTCGCGAGGATCTGCTCCTGCGCGGACCCGGGCAGCCCCGCCGCCGCAAGTTCGGTCCGTGTCTGCCCCGCAACGGAATCCACGCCGCGCGCCGAATCGTGATCCAGTTGCCCGAAGAACAGGATCCCGACCAGTGCCACGCCCAGCGCCAGTCCCAGCTGCTGGCCGGTGTTGAGCAGCCCGGACGCGGCCCCGGCCTCGCGGTCGGGAATCTGCCCGAGCAGCATGTCGATGGTCGGCGCGACCACGATGCCGAAGCCGATGCCGGTCACCAGCAGCGGGAACACCATTTGCCATGAGGCGAAATCGGATTCGTAGTAGGTGGCCAGCGCACCGTACAGTGCGAACCCGCCCGCGGTGACCAGCCCGCCGGCCAGCAGCACCCACTTGCCGAACCGCGGCGCCAGCGCGCTCACCGAGACGCCCGCCCCGATGCCCGCGCCGACCGCGAAGAACACCGAGGTGAGTCCGGCCCGCATGGGCGACCACCCGAGCCCGGCCTGCATGAACAGCGTCCAGATCAGGAAGAACCCGCCGAACCCGATCCAGAACAACAGCCAGCTGCTCAAGCCGATGGTGAACGGCCGCGACCGGAACAGGTCCAGGTCGATCAGCGGGGATCCGGCGGTGCGGGCCCGCCACCGCTCGTAGACCAGGAAGGCGCCGAGCGCCGCGGCCGAGGCGCCGATCATGACGAAAGTCCAGGCGGGCCAGCCCAATCGGCGTCCCTCGGTGAGCGGATACACCAGCAGCAGCACCGCGGAGATGGCCAGCGCCATGCCGATGATGTCCAGCCGCGGCGCGTGCGCGGACCGCGAATCCCGCATGACCACCGCGGCCGCGCCCAGTGCGAGCAGGCCGACCGGCACGTTTACCAGGAAGATGGGCCGCCAGCCCAGGTCGAACAGATTCCATTCGACCAGCAGTCCGCCCAGCGACAGCCCGACCGCGGACGCCGACCCGCCGACGCCGCTGTACACGGCGATCGCCTTGGCCCGTTCCTCCTTCGGGAAGGTGACGCGGATGATGGCCAGGATCTGCGGCACCATGAGCCCGGCCATCGCGCCCTGCACGAATCGGGATCCGATCAGCATCGCGGGCGAGGAGGCGAGACCGCAGGCCAGCGAGGCCGCGGTGAATCCGGCCACGCCGAGCAGGAACAGCCGTTTGCGGCCGTAGATGTCGCCGAGCCGGCCGCCGGTGATGAGCACGGCCGCGAAGGACAGCACGTAGGCGGCGATGATCCATTCGATCTGGGAGTAGGCCGCGCCGAGGTCCTTCTGCACGCTGGGCACGGCGACATTGACGATGGTGACGTCGAGCAGGTCCATGAATCCGGCGGCCAGCACGACGGCGAAGGCGATCCAGCGGCGTGGATCGAGGGTGGGGGTGATGTCGGTATCCACTGCGAACTCTCTTCGATTCGGTGTGGGGTGGAGGTCCACTTCAAACTATGCACCTGAAGTGATTATCAAGCAATAGGGCAATCATGGCTTGGGCGTTGCTGTACGCTGTACGGGTGACCGACGCTGATCCCAAGAACTCCCCGCTGTTCGAAAGTGCCGCATTTCTGTTGGGGCAGTTGGGATCTCACTCCGCATACCGGTTCGACCAGCTACTCGCGCCGCTGGGGATCAAGCCGCCGCAATACGGCACGCTGCGCCTGCTGGAGGCCAACGACGGGCGGACGCAGCAGCAGCTGTGCGACATGCTCGGGATCCATCGCAACGTCATGGTCAGCCTGATCGACGCCTTGGAGAAGCGGGGCCTGGTCGAGCGGCGCCGGCACCCCGCCGACCGCCGCGCCCACGCCGTGCACCTGCTGCCCGCCGGCCGCGAGGCCATCGCCCGTGCGGCCGAACTCGCCGATCGCTTGAACGCCGAACTGCTCGCCCCGCTGGAGCCCGAGGACCGGCCGCGGATGCTCGCCATGCTGCAGCGCATCGCCATCGGCACCGGCCTGACCCCGGGCGTCCATCCGGGCCTCACGCTGGACCCGGGCGCCATGCCGATGTATGACCCAGGTCACAGCTGAGTCCGGTCACAAGCCGTCCCGGCGCGTGTCCAACCAGGTGTAGGCAACTCACCCGGAAGGACACCACGATGGCCACCATCGACGTGCTGGACTCGTTCATCAACTACACCGACACCGGCGCCACGCACGCCGGCGGGGAGCTCCCCGTCGTCTTCCTGCACGGCAACCCCACCTCGTCCTACATCTGGCGCAACGTCATCCCGCACGTGAGCGGCGAGACCGGGTCCTGGCACCGGATCTCATCGGCATGGGCGCCTCCGGCAAGCCCGACAGCGACTACCGCTTCGTCGATCACGCCCGCTACCTGGACGCCTGGTTCGAGGCGCTGGGCCTGGAGCAGGTCGTGATCGTCGGCCACGACTGGGGCGGCGCGCTCGGAATGGACTGGGCCGCACGGCATCCCGGACGGGTGCGCGGCATCGCCGTGGTGGAGACCTTCCTGCGGCCGATGACCTGGTCGGAGATGCCGCCGCAGGGCGCGGAACTGTTCCGCCGCTTCCGTTCCCCCGAGGGCGAGGAGATGGTGCTGGAACGCAATATGTTCATCGAATTCAACCTTCCCAACTCCACCCGCACCCTGACTCCCGAGGCCCTCGACGCCTACCGCGCGCCATACCCGACCCCGGAGTCGCGCAAGCCGATGCTGGTGTGGCCCAGGGAGTTCCCGCTCGAAGGCGAGCCCGCCGACGTGGTCGCCATCATCGAGAACTACGACGCCTGGATGGCCGCCAGCCCGGCGGTGCCCAAGCTGGTCATGCACGTCCAGGACGGTGTCGGCCTCGGCTCCCCGGAGGCGATGGACTGGGCGATGCGGACCTTCGCGTCGGCCGAGCTGGCGAATATCGGCCCGGCCGGGCATCACTGCCCGGAGGATCAGCCCGACGCCATCGGCCGGGCGGTCGCGGACTGGCTGCGCCGGCACGCGCTGCTCACCACGCCGGCCGTCGCCTGAGCGGTCCCGCTGACGGCCCCGCGATGTCGGACCCGGTCCCTATGCTGGCGGTATGGACACCGGATCGGAGATCGACGAGCGCGATCTCGTCGCGCGGGCCGTCGGCGGCGATCGGGCCGCGGTCGCGGATGTGGTTCGGCTGCTGCAGGATCCGATCTACCGGCTGGCGCTGCGCATGGTGTGGCGGCCCGCCGACGCCGAGGACGCCACCCAGGAGATCCTGCTGCGCACGGTCGGCAATCTGGCGAGCTGGCGCGGCGAGGCCAAGCTCACCACCTGGGCGTACCGCATCGGCGTCAACTACCTGCTGAACCTGAAACGGCAGACGCCGCAGGAGGCGCAGCAGCTGAGCCTGGACCAGTTCGGCGAGGGGCTGCGGGACGGTTTGGCGGAGGAGGACTATCGCGGTCCGGAAGCCACGCTGCTCACCCACGAGGTCCGGCTCAATTGCAGTCAGGCCATGCTGCAGTGCCTGGGCCGCGACGAACGCGTTGCCTATGTGCTCTCCGACGTCTTCGAGGTCAGTTCGGAGGAGGCCGCCTGGATCGTCGGCGCGACGCCCGCCGCGTACCGGAAACGGGTGGAGCGGGCCAAGAAACGACTCGGGAACTTCCTACAGTCGACCTGCGGACTGGCCAATCCCGAAGCCTTCTGCCGGTGCTCGCGGCGGGTGGAGAAGGCGGTCGAACTGGGGCGGGTGGATCCGCGCCGCCCGGCCTTCGCCGCGCATCCGATCACGCCGGGCGGGCGCGGCGTGGCCGAGGCCGAGCGGCAGATGATCCGGTTGCACGACGCCGCGGCCGTGCTGGGCGCGCACCCGGATTACGCCGCGCCGCAGGCGAAGATGGAGGCCATCGCCGGGCTGCTGCGTTCGGGCCGGTTCCCGCTACTGGAGTGACGCGGAGGCCCCGTATTTGCGTTCGTACGCCCACGGCGCGAGTTCGGCCGTCACGTCCGGCAGGCCGGGGATGGCGTCGCAGTCCGAACATTCCAGGCGCGCACCGACTTTCCCGCCGCAACCGGTGTGCCGGTAGGTGACCGGCGGGCCGTCCGGCGCGGCCCAGCGGTCGCCCCAGGCGGTGAGCGCGAGGATGACCGGCTTCAGGTCGAGTCCCTTGGCGGTGAGCAGATATTCGGGGTGCCCGCCGGCGGTGCCGGCGCGCTGCTCGAAGATTCCGGCCTCGACGAATTCGGCGAGCCGTTTGGTGAGGATGTTCGGCGCGATGCCGAGCGCGCGCTGGAACTCGGTGAACCGGGTCATGCCGGCGAACATGGCATTGCGCACGATCAGCAGGCTCCAGCGCTCGCCCACCAGCTCCAGTGTGCGCGCCGCCGAGCACACCTCCCCGTCGTACATGCGTCCCAACATGTCTCCAGGGTACTTCTCTGCTTGTGTGATGCAAGCAACGTCGCTATCGTGATGAAAGTAAGTTCTCGCGAGACAGCCAACTCCGACCCTTGCCGTGTCCGTCAGAAAGAGCTGGGAACTGCTATGACCGATCAGAACTTCACCACGAGCATCACCGTGGACCAGACCCCGCCGAAGTCTTCGCGGCCGTCCTGAACGCCCGCGGGTGGTGGTCGCCCGGCATCCGCGGCGGCACCGAGCGGCAGGGCGACCGCTTCGTCTTCGAGGCGCCCGGGGTGCACCGCAGCGAGATCGAACTGACGAGGTGGTGCCGGACCAGCGGGTGGTGTGGGTGGTGCAGGAGAACCACATGACCTTCATCCAGGACCAGACCGAATGGGTGAACACCGAGATCCGCTTCGACATCGCCGCCACCGACGGCGGCACCGAACTCACCTTCACCCACGTGGGCCTGGTGCCCGACTACGAGTGCTACTCGGCCTGTTCCCCGGCCTGGACCTTCTACATCACCGAGAGCCTGCGCGACCTGGTCACCACCGGCGTCGGCCAGCCCAGCGAGTTCCCGGGCCAGATCGAGGCGGAGGCCGCGGCCGCGCGCGGTTGAATCACAGGTCGTCCAGCAGCTTTCGCGCGAGCGGCACCACCAGTCGCGCGAAGCGCTGCACCTGGTCGACGTCGAATCCGGGCGGCCAGTAGACGAAGGTGTCGAAGCCGGCGTCGCGGGCCAGTCGCACGATGATCTCCGCCCATTCCTCGGGTGAACCGTGAATCGGGTCGGTGCCGTGGGGATCCGGGTGCAGCGCCCGGTCGCTCACCACGCCCGGCAGCGCCGCCAGCCGGGCGATGGTACGCGGGTCCCGGTCGTGGGCGCGGGCCGCGGCGTCGATGCGGGCGTTGGCGGGCCACTGGTCCCACGGCAGCCAATTGGGCAGTGGCGCAACCCATCCGTCGGCGGCCGCGCCGATCAGGTCGAGGGCGTGCGGGCCCATGGCGCCGAGCCAGATCTCGATCCGGTGGGCGGGCGCGGGCCCGCCGTCTATGCCCTGCACCGTGTATTCGGTGCCCACCACCGAAACCGGTTGTCCGGTGCGCCATTCGGCCCGGATGATCGCCATGCCTTCGGCGATGGCCATGAGCGCGGACCGGCCCTTGCGGGCGGGCCCGCCCATGGCGACCACGCCGCTCTCGAAAGCCCCGGTGCCCAAACCCAATTCGAAGCGTCCGCCGCTGAGCAGGTCGAAGGTGGCGGCTTGTTTGGCGATCATGGCGGGGGTGCGCAGCGGCAGGTTCGCGACGCCCGGGTAGAGGCTGACCCGTCCGGTCGCGGCCAGGCAGGCCCCGATCACCGCGAAGGCGTCGCCGAACTGCGCGTTGTAGGGGTGGTCCTGGATGCCGACCAGGTCGAGTCCCTCGGCGTCGGCGGCCAGGGCCATGTCGATGACATCGGGCAGCGCGGACGCGACGGGCGGTATCGAAATACCGAACCGTGCCTTCATCGGACCTCCTCTACCAGCGGAAATCGATGCTTCTGATCTTCGTGGGCGGCCGGGCGCAACCCCGGCATTTCGGGCGTCTACACGCATCCCGGGCGTGTCTGCGCCGCACCTCGGCCGGTGTGTACGTCTCGGGGCGGAACGCGGGTATTGCCGGCGGAGAGACACTGGTATTGCCGACGGCAAGAGGAGGCCGGGGTCGATGAACGAGCAGGACACGGTGCGCGCGTTGCTGGACCGGGCCGGGTCCGGCTACGCCGCAGACGCCGGAATCCGCCTCGTCGACAAGCCCGCGCCGCTCTACCAGCTGCTGATCCTGGCCCAGCTGCTCAGCACCCGCATCTCGGCCCGCATCGCGGTGGCCGCCGCCCGCGAACTCCTCGCCGCCGGCTACACCACCCCGCACCGCGTGGCCGAGGCCGAATGGTCGGACCTGGTCGCCGCGCTCGGCCGCGCCCACTACGTCCGCTACGACGAATCCACCGCGACCCGCCTGATCGCCAACGCCGCCCAGCTGATCGAGGACTGGCGCGGTGATATGCGCGGGCTCGCAACCGAATCGGGCCGCGACCCCGCCGAGCTGGCCCGGCTGCTCCAGCGCTTCGCGGGCATCGGTCCCGTCGGCGCGGATATCTTCCTGCGCGAGGTGCAGGACACCTGGACCTGGATTCGCCCCTATTTCGATGAGCGGGCCCGCCGCGGCGCGAGCGAACTGGGCCTGCCGGCCGATCCGTCGGCGCTCGCCGCCCTCGCTCGGCCCGGTCACGTCGCCGAGCTGGCCGCGGCCCTGGTCCGCGTCACGCTGGAGCACGGCCTGAAAGATGACGTGGGAATCCGATAGGTCACACCCCCCGAGCGTGAAAGAAGGCGCGCGACAAGACCGGAATCCGTCTACGATCCCCGCGTGAGCTCGAAATCGTCCGGATCGGCCGGGGATTCGCCCGCCACCGGGCGCATGCGGGCGCGGGACATCGACCGCGTCAACGCGCGCACGCTGCTGGACGCCGCCTTCGAGGAGGGCGAGCTCGCGGTCGAGGAGTATCACCAGCGCTCCGAGCGTGCGCAGAGCGCCCAGACGCTCGGCGAACTGCAACGGCTCACCGCGGACCTGCAACCCAGCGCCAAGACCGCCGACCTCACCCCGACCGGCCTGCGGCCGCGGCGGCGCGGCGCCGGCGGCTACCCGTCCGGCACCCGGGCCCGCGATACCGACCGGCAGGCCGCCTGCACCCTGCTCGACGCCGGCCTCGCCGACGGCCAGCTCAGCACCGCCGATCACCGTACCCTCACCGAACTCGCCGGTGAGGCACGCACTTTGGGTGAGCTGGCCCAGCTCACCGACGATCTGCAGCGGCCCGCCGACGCCCGGCCCGACCCGGTCCCGCCCACCTCGCGGCGGGAGAACTGGCTCGCCGCGGGCGTCGCGGCGCTGAGCATCGCGGTGGCGGTGGGCACCTTCGTGGCCGTCGCCCGCCCGGCCACCCCGCCCGCCGGACCGCCCGCGGTGGACCTGGGCATCATCCAGCCGCTGGTGCTGCCCCGCCCGAAACTCACCGAGGCCGAGGGCATTTCCTACTTCCGCGACGTCTACCGCGCCAAGTTCGGTGACGCTCTGGTCGACGAGCTCGATCTGTACCCGGGGTACGCGGTGGTGACCCGCGCGCCGCAGCCCAACCGGAAGGTGCACTACAACTACTTCGGCGGCTTCGAGCAGACCGACCAACCCCAGACCCGGGACCCGAAAACGCCGTCCGTCGACCTCACCGCCTTGAACCCGACGGCTGTCGCGGCGCTCGCGGCGCAGGCTCCCGCCCTCACCAAGGTCGAGCAGGGCGCCGTCAACTACCTCGATATCGGGGGCAGCGGCGCCGGGCCGGTGGTCCGCATCTACGTGGGCAACCAGGCCAATGAATCCGGTTTCGTCGAGGCGACCCTCGACGGCCGGATCACGCGCACCGTGGCGTTCGGGGGATAGGCGAGACCATGGCCGATGCACGCTCCCACGGACTGCGCGCCCGCGACACCGATCGCGTGGACGCCTGCACCCTGCTCGACTCCGCCCACGTGGCGGGCGAGCTCACCGACGGCGAACACGCCGATCGGACCGCGAAAGCCCTGGCGGCCAAGACCTTCGGCGAACTCGACGCGGTGCTGGAGGACCTCCAGATCCCGGCCAACCTGGTGAATTCGCCGGTGGTGCGGCCGCGCCGGCGCGGCCCGTCCACCCGCTGGAAGGTCGCGGCCGCGATCGTGCTGGCCGCGGCCCTGCTGGGCGCGTTCGCGGGCTGCGTGTCCCGGGTCGCCGCGCCGAAACCGGACCTGCCGGACCCGACCACGGGTCAGGGCCTGGCCAGTTTCGTCGAGGCCTACAAAGGACCACTTCGGCGACACCAAGGCCGACGAGATCACCCTGTTCCCCACCTATGTGGTGATCGAGCGGCGGCCGGACGACCCGGCCGCGGCGCGCGACGGGTACTACCGCTACGACGGCAGTTTCCGCACCACCGGCGATGTTCCCCGGTCGCCGGGCACCGATATCATCGACCTGTCGGTCCTGGATCTGAAGAAGATCGCGGGCCTGCTCGCGGGGGCCCCGCGGTCGGCGGGCGTCCCGAACGGCCGGATCAGCCACGTCATCATCGCGCACGGCAAGGACGGCGGTCCGACGGTGACCGTGTACGTCGCCGACGGTCCCAAGAGCGGCTACTTCATGGTCACCGCCACCGGTGAGCCGATCCGGATCAATCCGCCCAGCTGAACCGGCTCGGCTGATCCATCGGAATCCACCGAGAATTTTTTTTCGGCTCGCGGAATAGATGACGTGCGTCTCCGGTTGGGACAGGTCAGCAAGGTTGAGCGAGTTGGACTCAAGTTCAAGTTGCACACCGCCGGATGCGGGTGCAGGATTGAGTCGACCACGCTCAGTGTTACTGAGATGTAGTGCTGTCGGCACTCATGTTCGTCAACGTAGGAGGAATCACCATGGCTCGTGCGGTCGGTATCGACCTCGGGACCACGAACTCTGTCATCGCCGTTCTCGAAGGCGGCGAGCCGGTCGTCGTGGCCAACTCGGAAGGATCGCGGACCACCCCGTCGGTCGTCGCGTTCGCGAAGAACGGTGAGGTGCTCGTCGGGCAGCCCGCCAAGAACCAGGCCGTCACCAATGTCGACCGCACCATCAGGTCCGTCAAGCGCCACATGGGCGAGGACTGGTCGGTCGAGATCGACGGCAAGAAGTACACCCCGCAGGAGATCTCCGCGCGCACGCTGATGAAGCTGAAGCGCGACGCCGAGGCCTACCTGGGTGAAGAGATCACCGACGCCGTGATCACCGTCCCCGCCTACTTCGAGGACGCGCAGCGCCAGGCCACCAAGGAGGCCGGCCAGATCGCGGGCCTGAACGTCCTGCGCATCGTCAACGAGCCGACCGCGGCCGCGCTGGCCTACGGCCTGGACAAGGGCGACAAGGAACAGACCATCCTGGTCTTCGACCTCGGTGGCGGCACCTTCGACGTCTCCCTGCTGGAGATCGGCGAGGGCGTCGTCGAGGTCCGCGCCACCTCCGGTGACAACCACCTCGGTGGCGACGACTGGGACGAGCGCATCGTCGGCTGGCTGGTCGACAAGTTCAAGGGCACCTCGGGCATCGACCTGACCAAGGACAAGATGGCCATGCAGCGGCTGCGCGAGGCCGCCGAGAAGGCCAAGATCGAGCTGTCGTCCTCGCAGTCGACCTCGATCAACCTGCCCTACATCACCGTCGACGCGGACAAGAACCCGCTGTTCCTCGACGAGCAGCTGACCCGCGCCGAGTTCCAGAAGATCACCTCCGATCTGCTGGACCGCACCCGCAAGCCGTTCCAGTCGGTCATCAAGGACGCCGGCATCGCGGTCGGCGACATCGACCACGTCGTGCTCGTCGGTGGTTCGACCCGTATGCCCGCCGTCTCCGACCTGGTCAAGGAACTGACCGGCGGTCAGGAGCCGAACAAGGGCGTGAACCCGGACGAGGTCGTCGCCATCGGCGCCGCCCTGCAGGCCGGTGTGCTCAAGGGCGAGGTCAAGGACGTCCTGCTGCTCGATGTCACCCCGCTGTCGCTGGGTATCGAGACCAAGGGCGGCGTGATGACCAAGCTCATCGAGCGCAACACCACGATCCCGACCAAGCGCTCGGAGACCTTCACCACGGCCGACGACAACCAGCCGTCCGTGCAGATCCAGGTCTTCCAGGGTGAGCGCGAGATCGCCTCGCACAACAAGCTGCTCGGATCGTTCGAGCTGACCGGCATCCCGCCGGCCCCGCGCGGCGTGCCGCAGATCGAGGTCACCTTCGACATCGACGCCAACGGCATCGTCCACGTCACGGCCAAGGACAAGGGCACCGGCAAGGAGAACACGATCAAGATCCAGGACGGCTCCGGCCTGTCCAAGGAGGAGATCGACCGCATGGTGAAGGACGCCGAGGCGCACGCTGCCGAAGACAAGCAGCGTCGCGAGGAGGCGGAGACCCGCAACCAGGCCGAGTCGCTGGTGCACCAGACCGAGAAGTTCATCAAGGACAACGAGGACAAGGTCCCGGCCGATATCAAGACCAAGGTCGAGGCGGCCATCGCCGAAGCCAACGACGCGCTGAAGGGCACCGACATCGGGGTCATCAAGACCGCGGTGGAGAAGCTCGCCACCGAGTCGCAGGCGCTGGGCCAGGCCATCTACGATGCCTCGGCCGCGGACCAGGCCGCTCAGGGCAACGGCGCCGCCGCGCCCGAGTCCGATGACACCGTGGTGGACGCCGAGGTCGTCGAGGAGCCTGAGAAGAAGTGACGAACCAGAACCCGGACAACATGGTCGATCCGGCCACGGGTGAGGTCTTCGAGGCCGCGGCGGATACCGCCGCGGCCGCGGGGGCCGAGGGGACTCCCGAGGTCAGCGAGGACGCCCTCGCCGACGCGATCACGGCCGAACTGGCCGAGCGCACTTCCGATCTGCAGCGTCTGACGGCGGAGTACGCCAACTACCGTCGCCGGGTCGAGCGGGACCGCAAGGTCACCATCGACACCGCCAAGGCCGCGGTGGTCAGCGAATTGCTGCCCGTGCTGGACGATCTGGATCGCGCTCGCGCGCACGGTGACCTCGACAACGGCCCGCTCAAGTCGGTCGCGGACAAGCTGGTCACCGCCCTGCAGAAGCAGGGTCTCGAGGAATTCGGTTCGGAAGGTGAGCCTTTCGACCCGACCCTGCACGAGGCCGTGCAGCACGAGGGCAGCGGCGCGGATCCCGTGCTCGGCATGGTGATGCGCAAGGGCTACCGCTTCGGCGATCGCGTGCTGCGGCACGCGCTGGTCGGCGTCACCGACGGTGTGGCGGACCTGGCTGCGGCGCAGCCGGATTCGCAGAACGCTGGCACCGATGCCGCTGGCACTGATTAACAGCAATCGGACGCACCCCGCGTTCTCGACAACACAGAAAGGAGGAGATGCCCGGTGAATCGAGAATGGCTCGAGAAGGACTTCTACAAGGATCTGGGTGTTTCCTCCGGCGCCACCCAGGACGAGATCAAGAAGGCCTACCGCCGGCTGGCCCGTGACCTGCACCCGGACAAGAACCCCGGGGACAGCCAGGCCGAGGAGCGGTTCAAGGCCGTCAGCGAGGCGAATGCCGTGCTGTCGGATCCGGAGAAGCGCAAGGAGTACGACGAGGCCCGGAAGTTGTTCGCGGGCGGCGGTTTCGGCCGCGGCGGGTTCCCGCCCGGGGGTGGCTACGGTCAGCCCGGCGGCGGGTTCTCCGGTGGCGAGTTCAACCTGGGTGACATCTTCGGGGCCGGCGCCGGTGGCGCGGGCGGCGCGGACGGCGGCCTGGGTGACCTGCTGGGCGGATTGTTCAATCGGGGTGGCACCCGGGCGTCGTCGCGTCCGCGGCGCGGTTCCGACGTGGAGACCGAGACGACCCTCGGCTTCCGCGAGGCCGCCCAGGGCGTGACCGTCCCGCTGCGGATGACCAGTCCGGCCGCCTGCACCACCTGCCACGGCAGTGGCGCCAAGCCGGGCACCAGCCCGCGAGTCTGCCCGCACTGCAACGGTTCCGGCGTCGTCAGCCGCAACCAGGGCGCGTTCGGCTTCAGCGAGCCGTGCGAGGACTGCCGGGGCACCGGGTCGATCATCGACGACCCGTGCGTCGACTGTCGTGGCTCGGGCATCCAGAACCGGACCCGCACCATCACCGTACGCATTCCCCCGGGCGTGCGCGACGGGCAGCGGATCCGGCTGGCCGGTCAGGGTGAGGCGGGCCTGCGTGGCGCGCCTCCGGGCGACCTGTACGTCACCGTGCACGTCAGCCAGGACAAGGTCTTCGGCCGTAATGGCGACGACCTGACCCTGGTGCTGCCGGTGTCCTACGCCGAACTGGTGCTGGGCACCACGGTGTCGGTGCCGACGCTGGACGGCCGGGTGGGCGTCAAGGTGCCGCCGGGCACCGCAGACGGCCGCACGCTCCGGGTGCGCGGGCGCGGTGTGCCCAAGCGCGACGGAGCCGCCGGTGACCTGCTGGTCACGGTGAAGGTCGCGGTGCCCCAGAAACTGGAGGACGATGCCACCGAGGCGCTGCGGCGCTACGCGGAGGCGGAGAAGACCAGTGGGTTCGATCCCCGTGCGGGATGGGCAGGTGCGTAATGAGTTCGGATCCGAAGCAGACCGGGGCGCAGTACTTCCTGATCTCGGTGGCCGCGCAGCTGGCGGGCATGCACGCCCAGACGCTGCGCACCTATGACCGGCTGGGTCTGGTCACGCCGCAACGCACGTCGGGCGGCGGACGACGCTACTCGGACCGGGATGTGGAGCTGCTCCGCGAGGTGCAGCGCCTGTCCCAGGACGAGGGCGTGAACCTGGCCGGCATCAAACGGATCATCGAACTCACCAACCAGGTGGACGAGCTGCAGCAGCGGGTGAGCGAGTTGACCGCCGAGGTGGAAAGGCTCCGGTCGGGGTACCGCCCCGACCTGACCCCGCCGCAACGCAGCACCGCTCTCGTGGTGTGGCAGCCCCGAAATCGGCGTAAGCCGCAGTAGGGCAAGGCAAGTCGGAAGGCGGTGTCCCGGTCGGGACACCGCCTTCCTTCGTTCGCTCGGTTGTGATTGTTGCGGGTTATGTGCTGAGTTGCGTTAGCGGACTGTGGGATTGGCGAAGTTCATTGCGGGAGTTAATAACAAACGGACCGGTAGGTTATTGTCAGCTGCCGAACATGAGTTTTGTCCGTATGCTTCAGGGAATTCCATCACCGACGCAGTTGCGGCGCGATCGCTATTTTCCTGAGTCTTGCAAAACGGATCAGCCAGAATCGGCGACTGAAAGACCGTGTCGCACGGCGTGTTCCAGTTGATCAGTCTGTTTTCTGCTCATGTACCCCGCAACGTTCACGTTTTCACGCAATAAAGGCCGTGTTATTGAAACGTCCCGTTCCGTTGCTGGCTAACCTCGCCTACACTTGCTTGGCAACGGCTGCTGTCGAGTGTCCCGCAGCACTTCACTCGCCGGTCACGCCTGCGTTCGATTGCGAAATGGGGTTGTGACACAAATGGATTCGCGCACCGTCGCATTGATAAGAACAACGTTCAAGGCGGTTGCTGCGGAAGAAGGTGGCCCCGAGAAACTCGCGCGATCGTTCTACGCCATCCTCTTCACGGAGTACCCGCACGTGCGAGACTTCTTTCCCGCCGCCCTGGATGCCCAGCGCGACCGGCTGGTCAAGGCGATCGCCTACGTGATCGACCGGCTGGAGGAACCCGAACGGCTACTGCCCTTCCTGGCCCAACTCGGCCGTGACCACCGCAAGTACGGCGTGGTGGCCGATCACTATGTAGCCGTGGGGAACTCGCTCAAGAGCGCGCTCGAGGCCTACGCCGGCACCGAGATCTGGACCGACGAGGTCGGGCGCGCCTGGGACGAGGGCATCGGCGTCATCGCCGGCACCATGATCGAGGCGGCCGAGGGCGAGACCACCCCGCCGGTGTGGACCGGCACCGTCATCGAGCACCGGGAGGTGCTGCGCAACCTGGCGGTGGTGCGCCTCAAGCTGGACCAGCCCATGCAATACGCGGCCGGCCAGTACATGAGCGTGCAGATTCCCTCCCGCCCGCGGATGTGGCGCTACCTGTCCCCGGCCATCCCCGCCAACGCCAACGGCGAACTGGAATTCCACATTCGCGGCGTCACCGGCGGCTGGGTCAGCCCGGCCATGGTCGGGCACAGCCGGGTCGGGGAACAGTGGCTGGTCGGATCGCCGCTGGGCGGTCTCGGCGTGCCCCGCAACACCCGCCGCAAGATGCTGATGATCGGCTGCGGCACCGGCATCGCGCCGCTGCGCGCCCAGCTGATGGCCATGACCGCGCGCCGCTCCAACCCCAAGGTGGATCTGTTCGTCGGCGGCCACTACCCGTGCGACCTCTACGATCTCGAGGTGCTCAGCCAACTGGCCTGCGCCAACAAATGGCTCACCGTACATCCGGTCACCGAGTCCACCGAGAACCCGTGGTGGCACTTCGACAATTCCGAAGAGGCCCCCGAATACCCGGGCCTGCAACCGCGGGTGGTCGGTCAGATCGGCAAGATCGTGGCGAGCCACGGCTCCTGGGAGGACCGCGACGTCCAGATCGTCGGCGCGCCCTCGATGGTGCAGACCACCAAGTTCCGGCTGATGGCCGCCGGCACCGCCACCCAGAACATTCGCCACGACCCGCTGTTCTGAGGCGCGGCGTCAGAAGCCTTCGTAGCGAATGGCTTCGGCGGGGGCGCCGATGGCGACCAGCTGGTCGATGGTGTTGCGCACCTTAGCCGCGGCGCCGCAGACCAGGATCTGGTGGTGGTCCAGGGGCCCGAAGCGTTCGGGGATGTCGGCGATGGTGCCCGGCATCATCTCCTCCGGGCGGAAGCCGATGTCGACGCGGCACTGCTCGTACCAGGGGTCGGTCAGGTCCGGATCGTATTCGTCCTGCACCACGGGAACGACTGTGAGCCAGGGCAGTTCACCGGCCAGCAGGAACAGCATGTCCGAGGCGTAGAGGTCGCGCGGGTAGCGCCCGCCCACGAACAGGTGGGTGCGCGGCGGCTGCTCCCGGCGCGCCAGGTCCAGCAGCAGCGCGCGCATCGGCGCGAGCCCCACCCCGTCGGCGATCATCACCACATCGGTGGCGTCGGGTTCCACGGCCAGCCAGCCCGCGGGCGCGCTGATCCGCCATTCGTCGCCGGGATGGGCATCGGACACGATGGTCCCGCTGCACCAGCCGCCCGGCAGTGTCCGCACATGGAATTCCAGCTTGCCGTCCAGCGACGGCGGCAGCGCGGAATACAGGCGGCGCACCATGTTCGGGTGCTGCGGGGTGCGCACCTCCACCGACTGGCCCGCCGCGAACGGCACGAACTCGCCGATCAGCCGCACCACCGTGGTGTCATCGCGCAACCGGTGCGCCCCCACGACGGTGGCGGTCCACTCGGTCTGCTCGCCCAATGGCAAGGCGCCGGTCTCATCGGGCCCGATCGTCAACACAAACTCCTCATCGAAAAGCCTTGCACCACTACCAGTTCGGCACCGGGTTCCTACGGATCCGCCCAGTGTTCGCGGCCGTCCCGATTCTGGACTGACGGAGCGGGGGAGCGAAGCGGAGGAGCGGAGGAGGGAAGAATCGGGACCAGGGGCCGCGAACCCGCCCGGAGCGAAGCGGAGGGCAAATCACACAGGATCCGAGCTTATCGCCGAATCCGGAGCGCCCACGGCGAGCAGGGCGCGTTTGGTGTCGGCGATCATGCGGGCCGAACCGGCGATCTGGATCTGGCGGTCGGCCCAGGCGCCGAAGCTGGCGACTACCGCCCCCAGGTTGCCGATCAGGCGGCGGTGCATGCCGAACGGGGGATCGGCGGGCGGGTAGGGGTGCCACCACGGGTTGGTCTCGTTCTCACACACCGGGATCACCGTGAGCCACGGGTTGGATTGCGAGAGCTGCCACATGTTTTCGACGTCGTAGAGATCGCAGGGGTAGCGGCCGCCCATGAACAGGTGCACGCGCGGGTTGATGCCGCGCCGCCCCATCTCGATCAGCTGCGCGCGCAACGGCGCGATGCCGGTGCCCGACCCGATCATGAGCACGTCCTTGCGGCGGCTCAGGTCCACGTGCAGACCGCCCAGCGGGGCCGCGATCATCCAGCGGTCGCCGACCTGGGTCTCGTTCACGATGCCGGGACTCACCCAGCCGGTGCGCACCTTGCGCACGTGGAATTCGATCTCGCCGTACGGGTTCGTGGGGATGGCGGGGGACAGGTAGCGCCACATCCGGGGCCGCTGCGGGATCGCGACCGGCACGTACTGCCCGGCCTGATAGGGGATCGGGGTGTCGGTCTGCAGGCGCACGATGGCCAGATCGTCGACGACGCGCCGGTGCCCGACCACGGTCGCCTCCCAATAGGGCTGCGACTTATCGGAATTCGCGCCGATGGCCATGGACGCCGAGATCAGGATGGTGATGTCGCGCCAGCCGGACTCGAGCGGCGGCGACCAGTTGGCTACCCCGTTGTAGCTGCGGAAGGCATGCAGCAGGGCGCGGCCCGCGATGTCGTAGTGCGCGGCCTCCACCCCGTATTTGCGGTGGTCGCGCGCGAGTTGCTCCAGGAAGCGTTGTGCGCGGTCCCAGTCCTCCAGATTGTCGAGCACGAACGAAATGGCCGTGACCAACCGTTTCGCCTGCATGTCCATGGCGGAGGGGAACAGTTCCCGCAGGGCGGGGATCTCCGCGAAAAGATGACCGTAGAACGCGCTGATCAGCCGTTCAGGCCCGTTGGGGGCCTCTACGACTGTCCGAAAGTTTGTGCGGACCAGCGCTGCCGAACGCGCATCCACGACGTCGAGCTTTCCTTCCTGTGCAACTACCCCGGAACGCCTGCTGCCAGACGGCCTCCGCGACCAGTATCCCTCAAAACCCGGTGGTCGCACGGATATAGCCGAGGCCGCGGGTACGCGTAGCGTAATAGGGGCTTTGTGCCTCTGGCGCCGGCGTCGAAAACTGGTCAGACTTGAGCGGAACAGACTCAACTTCTACCGCGTTGTAGACAGCAACGACTAGTAGGAAGGTGACAGTGGACTCGTTCAATCCCACCACCAAGACCCAGGCGGCCCTGACGGCCGCGCAACAGGCGGCCTCCGTCGCCGGAAACCCGGAGATCCGTCCGGCTCACTTGCTGGTGGCGTTGCTGGATCAGACCGACGGCATCGCCGCACCGCTGCTCAAGGCCGTCGCCGTCGATCCGGCCGCGGTCCGGCGCGAAGCCCAGGAGATCGTCGATCGCCTGCCGCGCGCCACGGGCGCCACCACCACCCCCAATCTGGGCCGCGAGGCCATCGCCGCGCTCAGCTCCGCGCAGCACCTCGCCACCGAACTCGGCGACGAGTACGTCTCCACCGAGCACCTGGTCTACGGCCTGGCCGCCGGGGACTCCGATGTGCAGCAACTGCTGCTGAAGTACGGCGCGACCGCCGACGCGCTGCGTGAGGCGTTCACCGCCGTGCGCGGCAACGCCCGCGTCACCTCGCCGGATCCGGAGGGCTCGTACCAGGCGCTGGAGAAGTACTCCACCGACCTGACCGCCGCCGCCCGCGACGGCAAGCTGGACCCGGTCATCGGGCGCGATACCGAGATTCGCCGGGTCGTGCAGGTGCTCAGCCGCCGCACCAAGAACAACCCGGTGCTGATCGGCGAGCCCGGTGTCGGCAAGACCGCCATCGTGGAGGGCCTGGCCCAGCGCATCATCGAGGGCGACGTCCCGGAATCGCTGCGCGGCAAGAAGCTGGTCTCGCTCGATCTGGGCGCGATGGTCGCGGGCGCGAAGTATCGCGGCGAGTTCGAGGAGCGGTTGAAGGCCGTGCTGGAGGAGATCAAATCCTCTGCGGGGCAGATCATCACGTTCATCGACGAGCTGCACACCATTGTCGGCGCGGGCGCGACCGGCGAATCCGCCATGGACGCCGGCAACATGATCAAGCCCATGCTGGCCCGCGGTGAACTGCGCCTGGTCGGCGCGACCACCCTCGACGAGTACCGCCAGCACATCGAGAAGGACCCGGCCCTGGAGCGCCGGTTCCAGCAGGTGCTGGTGGGCGAGCCGTCGGTGGAGGACACCGTCGGCATCCTGCGCGGGCTCAAGGAGCGCTACGAGAACCACCACCACGTGCGGATCACCGACTCCGCGCTGGTGGCGGCGGCGACCCTGTCCGACCGCTACATCACCTCCCGGTTCCTGCCGGACAAGGCGATCGACCTGGTCGACGAGTCGGCCTCGCGGCTGCGCATGGAAATCGATTCCCGCCCGGTGGAAATCGACGAGATCGAGCGCGTGGTGCGACGGCTCGAGATCGAGGAGGTGGCCCTCGCCAAGGAGACCGACGAGGCGTCCAAGCAGCGACTGGAGAAGCTGCGCTCCGAACTCGCCGACGACCGCGAGAAGCTCAACCAGTTGATGACCCGCTGGCAGAACGAGAAGCAGGCCATCGACGCGGTGTCGGTGCTGAAGGAACAGCTCGAGGCGCTCAAGGGCGAATCCGAGCGGGCCGAACGCGACGGCGACTACAACAAGGCCGCCGAACTCCGGTACGGGCGAATCCCCCAGCTGGAGAAGGAACTCGGCGAGGCCGAGGCCAAGGCGAAGACCGCCGCCGACGGTGACGTCATGCTCAAGGAGGAGGTCGGGCCCGACGACATCGCCGAGGTGGTGTCGGCGTGGACCGGTGTCCCCGTGGGCCGGATGATGGAGGGCGAGACCCAGAAGCTGCTCCGCATGGAGGACGAGCTGGGCAACCGGGTGATCGGGCAGAAGGAAGCCGTGCAAGCGGTGTCGGATGCCGTGCGCCGGGCGCGGGCCGGGGTCGCCGACCCCAACCGCCCGACCGGTTCCTTCATGTTCGTGGGACCCACCGGCACCGGTAAGACCGAGCTGGCGAAGGCGTTGGCGGACTTCCTGTTCGACGACGAACGCGCCATGGTCCGCATCGACATGAGCGAGTACGCCGAGAAGCACTCGGTGGCCCGCCTGGTCGGCGCGCCCCCCGGCTACGTCGGCTACGACCAGGGCGGCCAGCTCACCGAGGCGGTGCGGCGACGCCCGTACACGGTGGTGCTGTTCGACGAGATCGAGAAGGCCCACCCGGACGTCTTCGACATCCTGCTGCAGGTGCTCGACGAAGGCCGGCTCACCGACAGCCAGGGCCGCACCGTCGACTTCCGCAACACCATCCTCATCCTGACCTCGAATCTGGGTGCGGGCGGTGACCGGGAGACGGTCATGAACGCGGTGCGCCGCGCCTTCAAGCCGGAGTTCCTGAACCGGCTCGACGACGTGGTCATGTTCCACCCGCTCGACGAGGCACAGCTGGAGCAGATCGTCGACATCCAGTTGAACCAGCTGCAGAAGCGGCTCGCCCAGCGCCGCCTCAGCCTGGACGTGTCCGACTCGGCCCGCTTCTGGCTGGCCGTGCGCGGCTACGACCCGGCCTACGGCGCGCGGCCGCTGCGCCGCCTGATCCAGCAGTCCATCGGCGACTCGCTCGCCAAGGAACTGCTGGCCGGGGAGGTGCAGGACGGTGACACGGTGAAGGTGAACGTCAGCCCCGACGGCGACAGCCTCATCGTCGGGCGCTGACCAGCGCGAACGCAGGCCCCCGGGTGAACTTCGGTTTGCCCGGGGGCCTCGCCGTTTCGGAACCGTCCGGTCGAGTTCGCGGCTCGGTAGCCGTACTCCGCCTACCCTGGAGGCCATGACTGATCCGAGCGATCCGTGGTCGCGGCGGCCGGAACCGGGCCCTGGGGAGGGACCCGCCGAGCAGGCCGTACCCGGCGGCCACACCTCGGATAGCGCCGCGGCGTACGGGCCCACCGAAGCCATACCCGCTGGTCCGACCGACTATTTCGGGCAGCCGCCCGGCCCCGAGGCGACCCGGGTGTTCCCGCCCGCGGACGCGGGCTGGGGTGGCTACGACACCGGCGGCGGGTACGAGCAGCCGACGGCCGTCTATCCGGGTCAGCCGGGGTATACGCCCACGGCGGCCTACAGTGCGCCGATGTATCCGGCCGCGCCCGGCGGTCCCGGTTATCCGGGTGGGCCGGGCCAGCCGCCGGGCGGCTATCAGCCGGGCGGCTTCCCGCAGAATCCGGCGCCGCCCCCGCCGCCACGCCGGACCACCATGTGGATCGCGCTGGGCCTGGCCGCGATCATCGCGGTCGCGATCGTCGGGGTCGTGGTGGGAACGGTGCTGTCCGGTAATTCGTCGGATACCGCGAGTGGACCGAACAACTCCCGCCTTCCGATGCCGGCCTTCCCGAGCAACACCTCCTCGCTGCCGCTGCCCAGCGGCGTGCCCACGATTCCGGGACTGGGCGATCTGGACCAGCTCGGCGCGGACATGGGGACCATCGCGTCCAACGACGGCGCCACCCTCACCATCACGGCGCTGTCGGGGAGCACGGTGACAGTGAAGACCGACGACAAGACGCAGGTAATCTCCCTGGGCAGTGCCAAAGTCGCGGACTTGCCGGTCGGCGAAGTGGTGATGGTTCAGGGCGACAAGAACTCCGACGGATCCATTCAGGCGAAGCTGATCTTCAGCACGTCCCTGCCGAGCGGGACTCGATGAGCAAGAATGCTGTGGGCGTGCCGGGCATGACGCCCTCACTCTGGATAGGGTAGGCGGCGATGACGGCTATATGGTTCGGGCTGGCGGCGATCGCGCTCGTAGGTGCGATCGTGCTGCTCTATTTCGATCGGCTGCAGCGGCAGCGCACCGGGCATGTGCGGCAGGTCTGGGCGAAATCCCAGGGCTACACCTATGTTTCGGTGGAGCCCGCGCTGGCCTCCACCTGGCGGCGCGGCGCGCTGGCCAAACTCGGCTACCTGTCCGCGGTGGACGTGGTGTCGGGCAACCGCAAGGGTGAGAAGTTCGTGCTCTTCGATCTGGAGGACGCCGCCACCCTGGTCGCGGTGCGCCGGCAGATCGGCTCGGACATCGACATCGACCTGCGGTTGAAAACCGCGGCGCCGCCGAAGGATCACGATCTGGAGCTGCTCGGCGCCATCGGTGACCGGGTGGTCTTCGCGACCAATCCGGATGTCGCGCGGCACGCGGTGGATCAGCGCATGGTGGCGTTCATCGAGTCGCTGCCCGACGAGGTGCAGCAGCTGTGGTCCGAAGGCAACTGGACGCTCGGCATGCTGCCGGTCGGCGCGGTCGCCAAGGACTGGGAGACCGCCATCGACGCGGTGCTGCGACTGTCGGGCCTGCTGCACGTGCTGCCGCCGGTCATCAATGCCGAGCGCGGCCGCGACGAACTGCCCGAACCCGGTCGTTCGCAACCGGTTCCCGAGGACGACGAGTACGACGGCCACGACGAATTCGGCGACTACGGCGACGGCGACCGTCCCGCGCGCGCCGAACGCCCCCGCGACGCCCGCCCGCGCGGCGACGCCGACGACTACGACTCGCCGCTGGTCAGCGATATCGCCGGTGCCGGCGAACCGGACGGCGAGCCCGAAAACTGGCGGCCCGCACTGAAAGTCGTGCCGGATCCGCGCAACCGCCCGCGCCGCAACTGGCCGCCCGCCCCCGAGGGCGAGCAGGACCGCTACCCCGAGGACAGCCCCGAGGGTGAAGACCGTTGGGACGAACCGGAATCCGACGAATGGCGCGAGGAATCCGATCCGGACCGTGAGCCCGAGGAGGGCTGGCGCAAGGATCAGGGCCGCAGCGCCCCGCCCGGCGGCCCCTTCCATCCGGGCTTCCGCCCCTACCAGGGACCAGCCCCGAGGTGACGCCCGGCCGTGTCCACGCGCGGCACGCCGCAGCCACACAGTGTCTGCGCGAATTCGCCGCGTGTGGGTCGGCCAGGGATCAGAATGAGGGCGCAGTTCCGGTCATCGCCGACCACTCCCCGAACGTGCGAGTGATGGGCCGTCGATGACCGAGAGTTCCCCCGATCAGGTGCGCCTGCCGGGGGCGCGCCGTCCGGTGGCCTTGGTCACCGGGCCGACCTCCGGCATCGGCAAGGCATACGCGACCAGGCTCGCCGCCCTCGGCTACGACCTGGTGCTGGTGGCGCGGGATGAGGAGCGGCTGGCCGCGCTGGCACACGATCTCCAGGTGCGGTTCGCCGCGCGGGCCGAGACGCTGCCCGCCGATCTGAGCCGTTCCGCGGACCGCGATCGGGTGGCCACCCGCCTCGCCGAGGGCGTCGAATTCCTGGTCAACAACGCGGGATTCGGCATGTCGGGCGAATTCTGGACGCAGGGCCCCGACGCCCTGCAGCACCAACTGGATGTGAACGTCACCGCTGTCGTGCAGCTCACCCGGGCGGCGCTGCCGGCCATGCTGCACGCGGCCAAGGGCACCGTGGTGAATGTGGCCAGCGTCGCGGGCCTGATCCCGGGACGGGGCTCGACCTATTCGGCCTCCAAGGCCTACGTCGTATCCTTTTCTCAAGGGCTGGCCGGCGGGCTGGCCGGAACCGGAGTCCGGGTGCAGGCATTGTGCCCGGGATTCGTCCGCACCGAATTCCATGAGCGGGCCGGCATCGAGATGGCCTCGCTACCGCGACCCCTGTGGTTGAGCGTGGACGAGGTGGTGGCCGGTTCGCTGCATGATCTGGAGAAAGACCGGGTGATCAGCGTGCCCGGACTGCAGTACAAAGCGATCGTCTCGATCGCCGGGCTCATCCCACGAACCCTGGTGACCCGCCTGAACCGGGGCCTGTTCAACGCACGCGGAAGGACATAGACACAGCAATGCAGGTAACGACGACCGACCGGGACAGACTCGCGGCTCTGGTGCGCGAACTCGCCGTCGTACACGGCCGGGTGACCCTGTCCTCGGGCAAGGAAGCCGACTACTACGTGGACCTGCGCCGCGCCACCCTGCACCACGAGGCGGCCCCGCTGATCGGCAAGCTGCTGCGCGAGCTCGTGGCGGACTGGGACTTCGACGCGGTGGGCGGGCTCACCATGGGCGCGGACCCGGTGGCGGCCGCGGTCCTGCACGCGCCGGGCCGGCCGGTCGACGCCTTCGTGGTGCGCAAGGCCGCCAAGACGCACGGCATGCAGCGCCAGATCGAGGGCCCCGACATCGTGGGCAAGCGGGTGCTGGTGGTCGAGGACACCACCACCACCGGTAACTCCCCGATCACCGCGGTGCGCGCGCTGCGCGAGGCGGGCGCGATCGTGGTCGGCGTGGCCACCGTGGTGGACCGCGAGACCGGCGCCGACGGCATCATCGCCGCCGAAGGATTGGAATATCGATCGATTCTGGGCCTGAAGGACCTCGCGTTGGGGTAGGACTGATGTCCCGGCGGCAGGGCGTGTCCTTACTGGACGGTTAACAAGACTTGGCTCTGGGCTGAAACCTTGCTCTGGGTTAGCCTGTGTCCTGGTCTTACGTCCGACAACGGTGTCGACAATGATTGTGCGAAGGGTCGTGTGAGTCACCTGTGGTGAGCATTGCAATCAACAAGGGTCAGCAGAATATTGCGATGCTCGGCATCGGTGCCTACCGGCCCCAGCGCGTCGTCAGCAACGCCGAGGTGTGCGAGGTTCTCGACTCCACTCCGGAGTGGATCTTCGAGCGCACCGGCATCCACAACCGGCGCTGGATCTCCGGCGACGAGACGCTGCGCAGCATGGCGGTCGCCGCGGGCGAGCGGGCGCTGAAGAACACCGGCATCGACCGGTCCAAGATCGGCGCGCTGATCCTGGCCTCCTCCAGCTGGCTCAAGCTGACCCCGCACGGCGCCCCGACCGTCGCCTCGGACCTGGGCATGAACGGCATCCCCGCCTTCGACCTGGTCTCGGGCTGCGGCGGTTTCGGCTATGGCCTCGGCGTGGCCGCGGACATGATCCGCTCCGGCTCGGCCGAGTACATCCTGCTCATCGGCGCCGAGACGATGACCGTCGGTCTCGACCCGACCGACCGCGGCACCGCCATGATCTTCGGTGACGGCGCGGGCGCGGTCGTGATCGGCCCCGCCGAGGAGAACGGCATCTCCCCGACCGTGTGGGGCTCCGACGGCGAGAACGCCGAAGCCATCGCGCAGGACGTGGACTTCCTGGAGTTCATGAACAAGGCGCAGCGCCTGCAGGGCACCGACCCGGCCGTGGAGTCCGTGGGCCGGATGTCGCTGCACATGGAGGGCCCCAAGGTCTTCCGCTGGGCCGCCGTCACCCTGCCGCGCGCGCTGTCCAGCGCGATCGAGCTGTCGGGCGTGTCCAAGGACGACATCGAGGTGTTCGTCCCGCACCAGGCCAACGCCCGGATCAACGAGCTGATGAAGAAGAACCTCGGCCTCCCCGACGATCTGCCGATGGCCAACGACATCGAGAACACCGGCAACACCTCCGCCGCCTCGATCCCGCTGGCCATCGAGGAGATGCTGGTGACCGGCAAGGCCAAGGGCGGTCAGCTGGCGCTGCTGCTCGGCTTCGGCGCGGGCCTGTCCTACGCCGGCCAGGTCGCGGTGCTCCCGCCCGCTCCGGCCGAACCCAGCTTCTGATGGCCCGCCCGTTCCGTGCCGCCTTCGTCGGTGCGGCGGCGGTCACCGTCTACGGTGCGGTCACCGGTCGCGAGAAACTGCAGTGGGTGGCGAAGCCCCTGCTGATGCCGCTGCTGGCCGCCGATGTGGCGGTAAACGGCAAGCGGCTGCATCCCACCGATCGCACCGTGCTGCTCGGTTCGCTGGCCGCCGCCACCGTGGGTGACGTGCTGCTCATCGACCCCGACGACGATCGCCGATTGATCGCGGGCGCTTCGTCTTTCGCGGTCATGCAGACCGGATACTCGTGGCTGTGGTGGCGGCACGGCGCGCGGCCCCGGCCCGCCATCGCGGGCCAGCGGCTGGCGGCCTGGCTGGGTGCGGCGACGCTGATGCGGTTCAAGGCCCCGACCGTGGCGGTGCCGCTCACCGTGTACGGCGCGACGCTGGGCACCGCGGCCACGCTGGCCTCGGATCCGGAACTGGCGCGCGACGCGAAGAACATTGCGGGCGTGAACGTTCCGAACGTGGATCCGCGCAGCCGGCTGGGCCTGGGCGCACTGCTGTTCACCATGTCGGACGGATTGATCGTGCTGCGCCGCATTTTCGCGCGTGGTGAGAAGTCCCGCCGAATCACCGAGGGTGTCATTCTCGGCACTTATGCGGCCGCGCAATATCTGCTGGCGGATCCGCGCGCGCATCGGTAGGTATATCGGTAACCGAATAGGTCACCGTATCCGTCACCGGAATTCGATATGAAAGAACCCCATCCAGAAATCTCTGGATGGGGTTCTTCGTATCTCGTCCGCGAAGGATCAGGGCAGGATCTGCGGAACGGAATTCGGGGCGATAGCGCCGACGAGCAGGCCGACCAGCGCGAGCTGCAGGCCGGGGCCGACGGCGCAGAGCGGGATCAGCGGAATTCCGATAATGGTGATGCCACAGATGACGGCGCCGGTCGCGGCGCCGATGACGAAGCCGAGGGCGGCGGCATTGGCCATCGGATCGTGGTTCTGGGCATTCGGGTCGGTGGCGATGTCCTGCGGCTGCGAGACCTCGGCCGCGACCGGGGCGACATCCGGGGTCACGGGCTGTGCGGCCTCGGCGGCGACGGGCTGGGCGATGGCCGCCGCGGCCGGAGCCGCCGGGGTAGCCGCGGCGAGCTGCACGATCGGGGCCGACTGCGGGGCCTCGACCGGCGCGGTGGCGGAAGCCGTTCCCGCGCTGGCGAAGGTGGCGGCGACCGCCAGCGGCAGAGCCGCGACAACTGCCTTACGACCGAAATTGCGAATGGTGCGACGCATGATTATTCCTATCCTCCCGACCCCCGACGCACGCTGAACTCAGATGGCGTGCAGAACGATTCGCGTTGCGAAAAGCAACAGAACAAGTTCTAGCGGATCGCCGTCACGGAATCAAGTCGGATATTTCGGTGACGGCGGTGAGCAGTTCCCGCCCCGCCGATGATTCCCGCCACCAAGCGGTATGGCCGAGGAAGTAATCGGTATAGGCGATTTCGGCATTCTCTCGATTGCCGCCGGGGATCACGCCCAGGAAGTAGTCGATCTCGGAGAGTTCGTATTCGCAGTGCACCACCGGGAGTAGCGCGGTGAGGGCGCGGCGTTCGGCCGGGGTCAGCGGGCGGACCGATGCGTAGGCCCGCAGGAAATCCCGGACCTGATCGAATCGGACGTGTGCGGGACCACCCGCGCGGATCGAAATCCAGTCCACCGCGCAGCGTTCGATCGCGGTGGCGAGATCGTGGACCGCGGTGGTGCGGTCGCACAGGCCGAAGTCGATGACCGTGGCGACATCGCCGTCACGCCACAACAGGTTGGTGCCGTGCCAATCATTGTGCGTCCACAGGGGTTCCAGGTCGGCGAGCAGCGGGTGCAGGCGCTCGCAGGCCGGCAGCTGGACGCGTTCCAGGTCACCCCGCCAATCGCGGCCGGCGAGGAAGGTTCCCAGCGCGGGGCGTTCGACTGCGCGTTGCGCCACGGCCGCAAGGGGATCGGCGGCGGAGAACACGGTGAAGCCCGCCTGGAGCGGTTGGGGCGGTCGGTTCGGTGCGTCGTATCCGGCGGCGGCCAGGTGCAGCCGGGCCAGCATGCGCCCGGCCGCGGCGGCATCGTCGAGGGAGCGGTAGGGGGACCAGGAGAAGACGCCCCGGTAATCATCGGTCCCGGCCCCGAGTTCCTGCACCTCGTAGGAGAATTCGCCGATTTCGAGGGTGTGCAGGACGCCGGGCAACGGAATTCCGTTCCCGCGCAGGTGATCCATGAATCGGTGTTCCTCGCCGAGCGCGGCGGCGTCGCGCAGGGTGCGGGGCAGGCGTTTGAGGATGACCTCGCGGGCATCGGGCAGCCGGACCCGCGCGGTTGCCGACAGCGGTCGCGGACTGCGCCAGGTGATGGCGGCGTGCGGCCCCAGCACCGCGTCTACCTCGGCGGAAGTGAGTGCGGGCCAGTCGGGTTCGACCAGTGGGTCGAGCCCCATGCCGTAGACCCGGCCGTCGGTCATCCCCGGCGGAACCGCACCAGGATCGCCGTCACGGCGGCGGCCGCCAGGAAGGAGTACAGCGAGGCCGAGGACCACCAGCCCGGATGGATGCCGAGCCGGTCCTGCGCCTTGACCCAGAATTCGCTCCACCAGCTGATGTAGCCGGGGTTGAACAGTTGATAGGTGACGAAGCCGATCGCCCACGGCAGCAGCATGAGCGGCCGGGTGGGGGCGGATTCGGTGAGGTCCCAGCCGGTGCGGCCGCGGCCGAAGAAGTAGTCGACGACCAGCACCGCGCACAGCGGCACGAAGACCGAGCCGATCAGCACCAGGAAGTTGGCGTAATTGCTGAAATCGCGCACCGGCAGGGCCAGCAGCGTCACGATCAGGCCGACCAGCGACGCCAGCAGCCGCCGGTCCACCCGCGGCAGCAGGTTCTGGATCGACATGGCGGTCGAATAGATATTGGCGAAGGACTGATCGGATTCGCGCAGCACCAGCACCGCGAAGAACAGCCATCCGGCGTGACGCCGAGGAAGGTGTCGAAGATGTGGTCGGCATTGCCCCCCGCCTGCAGGATCGCGAGGATGCCCAGCAGGTAGCACCAGACCTGCGCGACGGAGTAGCCGACCACGGTGGCTCCCGCCGCGGTGCGCGCCGAACGGGAGTGCCGGGTGTAGTCGGCGGCCAGCGGCACGAAGGAGATGGACACCGCGAGGGTGCTGTCGACGGCGGGCCAGAATCCGCTCCAGCTGGTATCGGTGGGCAGCGGAACAGGTTGGCGCAGTAGCTGAATCGTGAAGTAGATCAGTGCGATGGCCACCGCCACCGACACGTATTTGCGCAGTGCCCGCACCGCGGACAGCGGCCAGATGGCCATCACGGTGGACAGCACGCCCGCGCCGATGATGACGATCCAGTGCGGCACCCGGTCGTGGGTGAGCGCCGAGACGCCGAGGGTGATGACGGTGAGTTCGTACACGCCCCAGCCGATGCACTGCACGATGTTGGCGACCGTCGGCACATACGACAGCCGGGTGCCGAACAGTCCGCGCAGCACCGCCATGGCGGGCGCGCCGGTGCGGGAGCCGATGGCGGCGGGCCCGGCCACCATGGCCGCGCCGATCACCGTGCCGACCACGGTCGCCAGCAGCGCCCCCGTCAGGGACAGGTGCGAGCCGTTGGGGGTGAGCACCACCGCGGCGCCGCTGAAACCGATCAGGCTGACGCCCAGATTCAGCCAGAACGCCGCCTGATCGGTGAACCCGAGGCTGCGCGGCGGCTCGGTGTCGAGCACCAGCGGCGCTTCCCGGCGGTCCGGTTTGTCGGCGATCGTCATGGTCAGGATGCTACGGCCAGGATCGGGCGAATCCGGCAGAGTGTCCCGGCGAGCGCTCCCGGGTCACAGGCACAGCATGATGCGGTCGCGGTTGCGGGGATCGACGCGGATCGAAATCGTACCGCCCACAGCGATTCTCGGTTTCACCACCGGTTCGACGTCGAACACGATGCTGCCGTAATAGGTTTCCGAGCCCGGCACCACCAGTTCCAGGTCGAGTTCGGTGAGCTCGGTGCAGTGGTCGGTGCGTTGCAGCGGATGCACGCCTTCGATGTTCGCCCATCCTTCGAGTCCGTGCCGCCGCAGTTTCCGGTCGGAGCGGGTGGGCCGCTGGGCGAAGAGCATGCCGAGGCCGAGGAAGGTTCCGTACAGTCCGACCAGCGTGACGACCTGCACGGGGAGGGTGCCGGGCGGGGTGAGCGGGGCCAGCCAGCCCAGCCACAACCCGAGTGCGACGAGATATGCCGCCGTCACTCCGAGCACGATTCGGGCGATGCGCGCGTGGTCCATCAGACCTCCAACCACGGCCTTCGGGACTCCAGGATAGTCCCGAATTTCGTCCCGTGTGGGCCGATCAGGCGAGGTCAGAGGGGTTGCGCGGCGAATCGAGAGCAGTCGGGGATCAAACCGAGACGCCGGATGCGCGGAGCGCGGTCAGGGCGTCCAGGTCCAAGGGCAGGCCGAGGTCGTCGAGTTGCAGGGTCACCTGGCCGTAGTACTCACCGGTCGGTACGTATTGCCCGTCCCGCAGCCGAAAAGTCAGCAGCCGCAACGCATCCTCGGTCTCCAGCAGCCAGTAGTGCCCGATCCCGGCCGCCGCGTACTCGGCGAACTTCATCACCCGATCCACCCGCCGCGACCCCGGCGACACGATCTCGATGGCCGCCAGCACATCCGCCGGCCGCACCCGGGTGGCGTGCTCGGCCCCCGCGGCGCCGCCCACGATCAGCACATCCGGCACCCGCACCGTCGGCGGCGTGCCCTCGTCGATCAGCAATTCGATCCGCGCCATGGCGGCCATCCGGCGGGGCAGCCCGCGCTCGAGCTGAGCTGCCAAGCGCCACACCGCGAGTTGATGCCGCGGCGGCTGCGGCGCCACCACCAGCACGCCGTCCACCAATTCGCGGCAGTGCCGATTGTTCTCCGGAAGCAGCGACCACTCCGCGATGGACAGCAAGTGATTCGGCCAGTATTCAACCGATTTCAGCAATTCCGCGGAACTCGACCGAGTCATGCACCCCAGTCTTCCACGCCCGGCAACCGCGCAGCGATGTTTCACTCCTTACATCGCGAAGCGCCCGTACCCGTTGTGGCGCACCACCACCTAGCATTCAGCGCATGACCTACGACGCGCCCCCGCCGGGCTGGGATCCGCAGTCCCAGGGCCAGCAGCCGAACTACTACCAGCAGCCGGGCTACAACCCGGGCTATCAGCCGCCGCTGCCCGGCTACTACCCGCCGGGCTATTACGGAGCACCCGCGCCGGACCATCCGCAGGCCGTCGTGGTGCTCATCCTCGGCGTGATGAGCCTGGTGTTCTGTCAGCTGCTCGGCCCGGTGGCCTGGATCATGGGCGGCAAGGCTCGCCGCGAGATCGCCGAGTCGAACGGCGCCATCGGCGGTAGCGGCATGGTGACCGCCGGCTGGATCTGCGGCATCGTCGCCACCGCCGTGATACTGCTGGCGATCCTGTTCGTCGTGTTCGCCATCATCGTGGGCGCGGTCGGCGCCTCGCAGTAGCCGACTACCATCGCCGGGTGAGTTTCAGCCCGACCGCCGCAGAGTCCGAAACCCCCGGCCCGACCGAATGGGGTGAGCATCCGCACGGCGTCGGACCCTGGCGCGCGGAGTTCGGCACCGAGCCGCCCGCGGACCCGCGCCTGGATCCGGAGCTGCTCGAACACGGCGACCGCCGCAATGTGGTGGACGCCTACCGGTATTGGCGGCGGGAGGCGATCGTCGCCGACATCGACACCCGCCGGCATCCGCTGCACGTGGCCATCGAGAACTTCGGGCACGACGCCAATATCGGCACCGTGGTGCGCACCGCCAACGCGTTCGCCGCGGCGGCCGTGCACATCGTGGGACGCAAGCGGTGGAATCGGCGCGGGGCCATGGTCACCGACCGCTACCAGCACATTCACCATCACACCGACACCGGCGAGCTGTTGCGTTTCGCGGCCGCCGAGGATTTGAGCGTGGTCGCGGTCGACAATGTCCCGGGTGCGGTGCCGCTCGAGACCGCGACCCTGCCGCGGAACTGCCTGCTGCTGTTCGGGCAGGAGGGCCCGGGTGTGACCGAGGCTGCGAAAGCGGGCGCACTGCTGACCGTTTCGATCGCACAGTTCGGCTCCACCCGCAGCATCAATGCCGGGGTGGCGGCGGGGATCGCCATGCACACCTGGATCCGGCAGCACGCGGACCTCACCACGGCGTGGTGAGGCGTACGACTCTCGGTAACAAATAAGCCACGAACAGGGTTGTCCGATTGGCATTATTAGTCCCATGACATCGCGGACGGGACGCACCATCGAGCCGACCGCTGCCCTCTGGTCGCAGCGCGCCGATCTCGCCGAGGCCGCGATTCTGTCCCGCCACCTGCGCAAACTGTGGGGTTGCCCGGGCACCCAGCTCGGCGTGGTGGGCTGGCCCGCCACCAAACGCGAGCGCACCTTCGCCTTCTGGCACTACTGGTGGCAGGCGCATCTGATCGACTGCGCGGTCGATGCCGCCAATCGCGCGCCCACCCCCGCCCGGCAGCGCCGGCTCTGGTCCATCGCGCACGCCATGCGACTGCGCAATATCACCGGCTGGACCAACAACTACTACGACGACATGGCCTGGCTGACCATCTCTTTGGAACGCGCCGAGCGCACCCAGGGGGTGGCCGAGGTCCGCGGCGCACTGCTGGTGCTGGAGAAGGCGCTGGTCAACGGGTTCGAGCCGGAGTTCGGCGCGGTGCCGTGGCGCAAGGGCTCGGACTTCTTCAACGCCCCCGCCAACGGACCGGTCGGCATCGCGATGGCCCGGCTGGGCAACTACCCGCGGGCGCAGGAACTGGCCGACTTCCTCGACGCCAACCTGCGCGACAAGGAGACCGGTCTCATCTTCGACGGCATCCATCTACCGTCCGGTGCGGTGGAGACGCCCGTCTACAGCTACTGCCAGGGCGTCACCCTCGGTCTCGAGACCGAACTGGCCGTGCACACCGGCGAACCCCGGCACGCCGAACGCGCGATCCGGCTGATCGACGCCGTCGAGGAGCACATGACCGATCGCGGCATCGTGGTCGGCGACGGGGGCGGTGACGGCGGCCTGTTCAACGGCATCCTCATCCGCTACCTGGCGCTCGCCGCGCTCATGCTCCCCGGCGACGAGCCCGTGCATATCGCCGCGCGCCGCAAGGCCGCCGCCATCGTCCGCTCCTCCGCGACCGCGGCCTGGGAACACCGCTTGGATGTGGAAGGCGAACCGCTCTTCGGCGCGGATTGGCGGCAGCCCGCCCGGCTGCCCGGCGTCGCGGGCGCGGGCGTCTTCGAGGGCGGTTCGGTCAGCGCCTCACGCAGCCCCGAACGCGATCTGTCGGTGCAGCTTTCGGGCTGGAAGCTGATGGAGGCCGCGCACACGGTGACGGCCGCGGGACTCTAGCGCCGGATCAGGCGATCGCGCGGGATCAGGCCCGGTGCTGCCGGGGGAGCGGCACCGTCGCCGGCTCGTCCAGATCGACATCGAAATCCTCGGCGGGCCGAGCCATCTCGGCCCGGTACTGCCGCACGCCGATCACCGTACCCAGGATCAACCCGACGATCAGCGTGCCGATGACCGCGGGCATCAACCAGGAAATGCCCTCGAGGAAACTGCCCGCGTAATAACTGGCCAGCAGGATCACCGGCGCCCAGATCACCGCCCCGACCGACGAGGCGATGGTGTACTTGCGGTGATCCATCCCGGCCGCGCCCGCGACCAGCGGGCACAGCGTGCGCACCCACGGAATCCAGCGGGCCACCAGCACCGCCAGGAACCCGTGCCGGTGCAGCAGTTCCGAGACCCGCGCCAGATTGCGGGTGTTGATGTATTTGCCGTTCTTGCGCGCCACCAGATGGTGCCCGGTGCGCTGCCCGAAGACGTACCCCACCTGATTGCCCGCGATGGCCGCGATCATGGTGCCGATCGACAGCGCCCACACGTGGCCCTCGCCATTGACCTGCGAGGCCAGCACCACACCAGCGGTGATCAGCATGGAGTCACCGGGGAGGAAGAGCCCGATGATGAGGGCGCACTCCAGGAACACGAAGGTGAGGACGATGGTCCACACCAGCACCGGCCCGGCCGTCTCGAGCGGGCCGAACCCGCCGAAGGCGAGCGCCCGGGGACCGGAAGCGAGGAGAGTCAGCGGGGTGGTCGGCACCGAAGGGCTCAGCGGGTCGACTCGTTCGACGAGGTGGCCAGCTCCTGCTGCTCCGGGTGCGAACCGCGGTGCAGCAGATTTTTACCGACCGCGATGATGCCCGGGAGAATGGACACGAACACGATCAGCAGGAAGATCGCCTCGACGTTCTTGCGAATGAACTCGACATTGCCCAGGAAGTACCCGAGCACGGTGACGCCGCCGCCCCACAGCACCGCGCCGATGATGTCGACGGTGGCGAACTTGCGGTAGTCCATCTTCGACACACCGGCCAGCACCGGCATGAACGTGCGCACGATGGGCACGAAGCGGGCCAGCACGATGGTCTTGGGGCCGTGCTTCTCGAAGAAGGCGTGCGTCTCGGTGATGTAGCGCTGCTTGAAGAAGCGGGTGTCCTCCTTCTTGAACAGCGCCGGGCCGATGCTGCGCCCGATCCAGTAGCCGCTCTGATCGCCCAGCCAGGCCACGAACGCGGTGGCCGGAACCAGCCACCAGATGTTCATACCGGCCGGCGGGTGCGCCGAGGCCGCCAGCAGACCGCCAGTGAACAGCAGCGAGTCGCCGGGGAGGATCGGGAACAGCAGGCCGGTCTCGATGAAGACGATGGCCAAGATCGCCGGGAGCACCGCGTGGGACAGCCACGTCTCCGTGAGGAGGTGCATGGGGTCCAAGATCGCGGGCAGCGCGGCGTTGGTCGTCACGGCATCGGATACGGCCAGCAAGGTCACGGCCACCACAGTACCGGTACCCCGGACATCACACCGAACGTCGAAGCAAGCTCACAAAGTTGTCGAGTATCCGAGGCCCCGGACCGTGGAAAAAGCCGCTCCCCTATGGTGTGGGCTGACAGAATTTTGTTGTATCGCAGCACACACCCCACGGAGGTCCACGTGCCCATCGCGACTCCGGAGATCTACGCCGAGATGATTGCTCGGGCCAAGCAGAACTCCTTCGCGTTCCCCGCCATCAACTGCACGTCCTCGGAGACGATCAACGCGGCCATCAAGGGCTTCGCGGACGCCGGTTCCGACGGCATCATCCAGTTCTCCACCGGCGGTGCGGAATTCGGTTCCGGCCTGGGCGTGAAGGACATGGTGACCGGCGCGGTCGCGCTGGCCGAGTTCGCGAACGTGGTGGCCGCGCGCTACGACGTCACCATCGCGCTGCACACCGACCACTGCCCGAAGGACAAGCTGGACACCTTCGTGCGCCCGCTGCTGGCCATCTCGGCCGAGCGCGTGAAGAACGGTCTGAACCCGCTGTTCCAGTCGCACATGTGGGACGGTTCCGCGATCCCGATCGACGAGAACCTCGAGATCGCCAAGGAACTGCTGAAGCAGGCGCACGCGGCGAACATCATCCTCGAGGTCGAGATCGGCGTCGTCGGCGGTGAAGAGGACGGCGTCGAGGCCGAGATCAACGACAAGCTCTACACCTCGCCCGAGGACTTCGAGAAGACCATCGACGCGCTCGGTTCCGGCGAGAACGGCCAGTACCTGCTGGCCGCCACCTTCGGCAACGTGCACGGCGTCTACAAGCCGGGCAACGTGGTGCTCAAGCCCGAGGTGCTGGCCGAGGGCCAGCGCGTGGCCGCCGCCAAGCTGGGTCTGGGCGCGGACGCGCAGCCGTTCGACTTCGTCTTCCACGGCGGATCGGGCTCGCTGAAGTCGGAGATCGAGGACTCGCTGCGCTTCGGTGTGGTGAAGATGAACGTCGACACCGACACCCAGTACGCGTTCACCCGTCCGGTGGCCGGGCACATGCTCGGCAACTACGACGGCGTGCTGAAGATCGACGGCGAGGTCGGCAACAAGAAGGTCTACGACCCGCGCAGCTACCTCAAGAAGGCCGAGACCTCGATGGCCGCGCGCGTCGTCGAGGCCTGCAACGACCTCAACTCGGCGGGACGCTCGATCAGCGCCAAGTAAGCTCAACGCTCGGGATTCCGTGCAGTGCAGCGGAATCCCGGGCAATTTTCGAGCGGCGGGCGCGCCGCGGTCTCTATCGAGGCAGGTGGCATGACTGTCGATGTACGGGTCCTGGGCCCCGTGCAGCTGTTGGTCGCCGGTCGGTCCGTGCCGGTCGGCGGCCCCAAGCCGCGCGCGCTGCTGGCGGCGCTGACCGTGAACCGGCGGCGGGCGGTGTCCTCGCAGGCACTGGCCGACATCGTCTGGAACGACGATCCGCCGGACTCCTATCAGGCGAGCCTGCAGGTGTTCGTCTCCAATATTCGCAAGACGTTGCGCACCGCCGGCATCGATCCGGTCGCGTTGCTGCGCACCGAATCCTCCGGCTACCGCCTCGAAATCGAGGACGACGAGTGCGATCTCGGCCGTTTCGAGACGCTGCGCCGCGAAGGTTCCGAGGCCGCCGCCATCGGCGACCCCGCCACCGCGTCCCGGCTCTTCGGTGCGGCCCTGGCCGAATGGAGCGGCCGTGCGCTCGACGACCTGTCCGGTCTGGGCTTCGCGGAGAGCTTCGCCACCGCCATGGACGAGGAGCGGCTGCTGGTCGCCTCCGCCCGCATCGACTCCGAAATCGCCTTGGACCGCGCCTCTTCCGTGGTCGGCGAACTGGTGTCGATGACCAGCGCGCACCCGCTGCGGGAACCGCTGTGGGCGCAGCTCATCACCGCCCTGTACCTGTCCGGCCGCCAAGCCGACGCGCTCGACGCCTGCCGCCGGGTGCGCACCGTGCTCGCCGACGAACTCGGCATCGATCCCGGTCCCGCGCTGATCGCGCTGGAACAGAAGGTGCTGCGCCAGGAACCGTTGAGCACCGGGCAGATTCACGAGGTCGAACGCATGGCGAAGGCCATGACCGAGACCGTCACCGAGATGCCGCGGGCGGTCCGCGCCGGACAGCTGCGCCTGGCCGACGGGCGGGTGGTGCCGATCGGCGCCAACGGCGTGAAGATCGGTCGGATGACCGACAACGATCTGATCCTCGACGACCCCAAAGCCAGCCGGTACCACGCCCAGATCACCCCGAGCCGGGCCGGACTGCTGATCAAGGATCTGCACTCCGCCAACGGGATCTACATCAACGAGGAGTCCATCGAGTCCGCGGCGGTGCTCGCCGACGGCGACGCCATCCGGATCGGCACCACCGTGATCGTCTTCCAGGCTCTGCGCTGACCTTTCGGGTAGGGTCCGCCCCGGATGATGTCCGGGTGACCCGATTGTCGAGAGGGTTGAACGCATGGCCAAGCGGCTCGTGGCGGCTGCGGGGGCGGTGATCTTCGGGGCGGGAGTGCTCGTCGGAATGGGTCGGCCGGTCGCGACGGCGGAACCGGAAACCGGTGCGGCGCCGGAGGTTCCGGGCATCGGAGCCTGTGGGACCGACGCCCGGCCCGAACACGTGTCGGTGGTGCCCAAGACCGTGGAGGTGCCGGTGGCGTATCCGGTCGTCACCGTCGACACCGGGCCGCTGCCGGAGAACACCAAGCGGGTGACCATGGAGCTGCCGCCGGACCCGTGCGTGAACCCGTGCCCGGACCTCACCGACACTCCCGCCCCGCCACCGGGACTCGGTGAACAGCTCGGCCTGCCGAAGCTGATCCTGCGGCCGCAGCCGTTCAATTTCGCACTGCCCAACCCGAATCCGCCGGCGCTGCCGCCCGGACCCGAACTCGCGCACCCGGCGACCGAGCCCGCCGCGCAGTCACCCGCCCGGCCCGCGCCGCAGGTCTCCGACGTGCGCGAGGTGTCCAAGCTGACCGGCGCCGACTCGCTCAACCGCACCGACAAGCGCTGGCAGGTGCAGGGCACCGATCTGGGCATCATGTGGCAGAGCGCGCCCGACGAGATCGCCATCGCCTTCGGCGACACCGTGGGCCGGGAATTCCATCCGCCCGGCGGCATGGGCGAGGATTGGCGCTCGAACCTGCTGGCGTTCAGCAAGAACCGCGATCTCGCCAACGGCGTGGTCTTCGACCGCATGGTCACCGACGACCGCTGCCACGCCGCGGAAATGCTGAGCAGCCGCAAGATGGACAATATCGAGATCACCACCATCCCCACCTCGGGGTTCGCGCTCGGTGACCGGCAGTACATGAGCTACATGTCGATTCGCACCTGGAACAGCGGGCCCGGCACCTGGTACACCAACTACGGCGGCCTCGCCTACTCCGACGACCACGGCGAACACTGGACCAAGGACCCGTACGCCAAGTGGGAGAACATCTTCGGCGTCTCCAACTTCCAGGTCGCGGCCATGGTGCCGCAGGGCGACTGGGTGTACATGTTCGGCATCCCCAACACCCGCCTGGGCGGGGTCGGGCTCGCCCGGGTCCCCAAGGACCAGGTGCTCAACCCGACCGCCTACCAGTACTGGCAGGGCGGCTCCTGGGCGCCCGCTGTGAACGGAACGGCCACCGCCACACCGATTGTCGACGCGCCCGCCGGGGAACTGTCGGTCCGCTACGACGAGGACCGCAAGGTGTGGCAGATGAGCTACCTCGACACCGCCAAGGCGGGTCTGGTGGTACGGGAATCGGATTCACCGCAGGGCGTGTGGTCCGACAGCGCGGTCACGGTGAGCGCGCTCCAATTCCCGGAGCTGTACGGCGGTTTCATCCACCCGTGGTCGACCGGTCAGGACCTGTACTTCACCATGTCGACCTGGAACGACTACAACGTCTACCTGATGCACGCGACGCTGAACTGAGCACCGCGAAAAAGGCGGGCCCGCACAATCTGTGCGGGCCCGCCTTTCACGTCTGCGACTCAGCTCAGCCGGATCTCGGCGATCGCGCGGCCGAACAGCTTCTTGCCCTCCGAGGTCGCGCCCAGCACGACGGTCGCCGCACCGGTGGAGGCGTCCACCGACTTCACCTTGCCGGTGAACTCGACGAAGGTCGGGGCGGTCGGCTCCACCGGCACATAGCCGGAGAAGCGGACGCTGAACTTGCCCAGCGCCGACGGATCGCCCAGCCAGTCCACCAGGTAGCCGGCGGTCAGGCCCATGGTGAGCATGCCGTGCGCCACCACGGTGGGCAGGCCGACCAGGGTGGCGGCGGCGTCGCTGAAGTGGATCGGGTTCGGGTCGCCGGAGACGCCCGCGTAGTTGACCAGGTCGCCCCGGGTGACCGGCACCTTCGCGGCGGGCAGTTCGGTGCCCGCGGCCACGTCGGCGGTGGTGGGCACGGTGTGGACCGGGAGCTGCGCGGCGGGGGCGGCCGGCTCGATCACGTCCTCCGGCGCCAGCAGGATCAGGCCGGACGGGTCGTTGTCGAACTCACCGGGGGCCACCACGTGACCGTGCATGACCACGCCGGACACCGTCTCGACGGCGACCGGGTCGATCTCGACGCCCTTGCGGGCCACGATGGTGGTGGTGGCGACCAGCACCGGGCGCATGTCGTCGTCGGTCAGGGTGACCTTGACGGTGATGAAGTCGTTGCCGCCGTAGCTGCGGATGCTCTCCACCACGACGTCCACGCCCAGGCGGTCGCCGGCCAGGATCGGGCGGTGGTATTCGAAGACCTGGTCGGTCTGCAGGATCTGCGAGACGTCGTACTCGGTGAGCACGGACCCGATCAGCGAGCGGGTGGTGGCCGCGCCGATCACCGATGCGAAGGTCGGCGAGGCGAGCAGGCTCGCGTAGCCGATCTCGGCGGCGTCGGCCTCGGCGTAGTGGGCGAGGTGCTGGTTGCGGACCGCGCGGGCGAACTCGCGGACCTTCTCGCGGCCCACGTCGTAGTGATCGCGGACGCGGAAGTGGCGACCGACCAGTTCGGCAGCGGTGGCGGTGGCGGGCTCCGCGGTCAGCGGGGCGATGCTCTCTGCCGTATCCGGCACGATGTGCTCAGCCGTACTCGGCATGGTGTTCAGCTCCTGCAATTCGCTCTGGTGGACGGTGTACAAACACCGCTGACGTGCCCGAATGCCGAAACGGCCAGCCCAGACAACCCAGACACCCTACCGACGTGTCGGACCGGTGACCAGATCTATGTGATGTTCATCGCGAGTGATGGCAAGAACGTGTCAGGGCAGATTCGGCCACCTGGAAGAGCGGACCGGTCCACTTGTCAGAACCGATCGGCCGGGGCGTGGGCCGATCGGGCCGGGAGCATGCGGACCGACCGACCCCGGAGCGAGCGGGGCCGATCGGCCGGTGTGTCAGTGCCCGTTCTGCGGCTCGCACACCTTCCAGGAACCACCCTCGTTACGCAGATCGAACGTGCGCGAGGAGGTCTTCGCGGGATCGGCCTCGGTGAAGACGGTCGCCTGTGCGAGCGCGGTGTCGCCGGTGATCTGGATGGCGTCCACGCTCTTCACCTGCGGAATGCTCTTCTGCTCCTTGGAGGTCTTGTAGACGCTCGCGAACTGGTCGGCCGAGATCTTCTGATAGAAGTCGTGCTGCGCACCGCAGGTCACCGACCGCAGCGTCTCCAGATTCCCGCTGTCCAGCGCATCGGTGTACGACGTGATCGTCTTCTGCACCTGCGCTTCGGACGAATTGCTGTCGCTGCTCTTCTTCACGCCGAGCACCACACCGACGATCGCGACCACCGCGAGCACCGCCGCGGCCGCGATCAGCCACATCTTCTTCGACCCGCCGGACGCCTTCGGAGCCCCGTCGACCGCGTCGGCCGGGGGCACCCGCTGCGGCTGCGCCAGTCCCTGCGCACCGATTCCCACGGGTGCGCCGATGCCCGGCTGTCCACCCGGTCGCGTCCCCGGCTGTGCGCCGGGTCCCTGGGGAGCGCCGAGATTCTGCTGTCCGTTCGGTCCCGGCTGTCCACCCGGTCCCTGCGGCGCGTTCGGGCCCGGCGCGCCACCCAATCCCTGGGGTGCGCCCGGTCCTTGCGGGCCGTTCGGCCCCTTCGGTCCTTGCGGCCTGCGCGGTCCCTGCGGGCCTTGTGGCGCACCCGCTCCGACCCGCTGCGGCGACGCGATCCGCGGCCCGCCGATCGGCTGGCCGGGCATGGTCGGCTGCATATCCGCCGGGGACGGCGCGGTGCCGGTCCGGCGCGGACCCATCGGCGGAGCCATCGGCGGTCGCGGCGGAGACGGACGGGTCTCCTCGACCGGGGCGTCCTGCGCCGGAGCGTTCCCCTTCGGCCCGACATTCCGCGGCCCCGAATTCACCCGCGGCGACTGCGGCGGCTTGCTGACCGCCCGCCCCTGCGGCCCCGACACCCGGATCTTCTCGGTGCCGGCCTCATTCGGGCCCGCCGGCGCGGCCGCGTCGGCTGCCTTCGGAACCTTCTTGATCACAACGGTTTCCGCGTCACCCGACGGCGGGACCGGCGTCTCGCCGCCCGCCGCGCCGGCATCGCCGGTGCCGCCGGACTTCTCGCCGGAAGCCGCGGGCATGCCCTCGGTGGGCACCTGCTCCGGTGCGGACTTCTCCTGCTCACCGGCCTTGCCCGCAGCCTGCCCGGAATCCTTGGCGGCAGAACCGGATTGGCTCTTGCTGCTCGGCCCGTCCACTCCGGCGGCGACACTCGCGCCCTGGCCGGGCCGCTGAATCTTGATCAACTGGGTGGTGGCGTCGGCCCCGGCGTCCACCGGTGCGGCCTGCTCGCCACCCGATCGCTGAATCGGAATGAACTGGGTAGGAGCGTCATCGGCGGGCGACGCGGCACCCGGTCCACGACCCGCGCCGGACTGCTGTCCGCCCGGACCGGATTGCCCTGCGCCACTGCGCTGCTCGCCCTGCGGCGCGGCGGAACCCGGGCCTCCGGCGGATCCGGCGGTGCCGGACTTGTCGGCGTCCGCCCCGCTCCCGGCGGGTGTGGCCGGTTCGGATTGTGCTGTGCCCGAGGGGCGTCCGCCGGACGCGGGCTGCTGACCGGCCACGGCCGGACGCCCGGGCGCTCCGGTCTGCCCCGCTGAACCGGGGGCCGGGGGCTGCCCGCTCGGAGAGTTCTGCGGCTTGAATTCGCCCGAGCCCTGTCGCGCGGCAGCCGGGGCCTGTCCACCGGGCGTGCCTTGCGGTCCTGCGGCTGGGGCCTGTCCACCGGGCGCGTTCTGCGGTCCCGCGGTCGGGGTCTGTCCGGCGGGCGTGCCTTGCGGTCCTGCGGCTGGGGTCTGTCCACCGGGCGTGCCCTGCGGTCCTGCGGCTGGGGTCTGTCCGGCGGGTGCGTTCTGGGGTCCCGCGGCCGGGGCCTGGCCACCCGGCGCGCGCTGCGCTCCCGCGGAAGGTGTCTGTCCGCCCGGGGTGTTCTGCGGTCCGGCGGTGGGCGGCTGCGAGCTTTGTGGTCCGGCGTTCGGGGGCTGGACGCGGCCCGCGCCGGCCGGCGGCTGCACGCGGCTCGCGCCCGAGGGGCCTGCGGCCCTGGGGTTTTCGTAGTGGATGGTGGCGAAACCGGAGGGGCCGGACTTGGCGGCGGGTGCGCCGGAGGCGGCGGGTTTGCCTGCGCCGGTGCGGATTTCCTCGGTGCGGGCGTTGGGGGAGGGGATGGCCTCGGTGGCCGCGGTCGGCGGTGCGGTGTCGGCGGGGCCGGCGACGGCCGCGGCGTCCTTGCCGTTCTCGGGCCGGTCAGCGGACTGGTCGGCCGGGTTCGAGGGTGTGCCGGTGTCCCGTTCGCCTGCGGCGGGACCGGGAGCCGGGTTGGCAGGGCCCTGCTGCTGCTGGTCGTCTTTCGGGTCGGACACGCGCTGCACCCCTCGCTTCGGCGGAACTGTGATTCGAAGGTCAGCCTACTGAGCATTCCGGGTACCGGTGCAGAATGATCGGCATGACCTCCTTCGGCGATCTGCTCGGACCGCAGCCGGTCCTCCTTCCGGAAAACACCGACGCGGAGGACGCGCTGCTCCAGAAACAGGACCCGGTGCAGGTCGCCGCGGCCCACCCGACCGCCTCCATCGCCTGGGCCTACCTGGCCGAAGCGGCGCTGGAGCGGGGCGCCGCCGCCGGGACCGACGTCAACCACGACATCATCTCCGCCTACGCCTTCGCCCGCACCGGCTACCACCGCGGCCTGGACCTGTTGCGCCGCAACGGCTGGAAGGGCTTCGGCCCGGTGCCGTGGAGCCACGAACCCAACCAGGGCTTCCTGCGCAGCGTCGGCGCACTGGCCAAGGCCGCCCGCGCCATCGGCGAGACCGACGAGTACGCGCGCTGCCTGGACCTGCTCGAGGACTGCGACCCCCGCGCCGCCGCCGAGCTCGGCCTCGACTGAATTGAGCGGTGGCCTAGGCGAAACCATCGACGCCGCCCGCGAGAGCGGCGTCACTCGCATGCGCAAGGCCGCCGACCGGGTCCGCTCGTCGCTGCTGCCGATCGTGCAGTGCGCGATCGGCGCGGGCGTGGCCTGGTTCATCGCCCACAACGTGATCGGGCACGAGCGTCCGTTCTTCGCACCGATGGCGGCGATGATCTCCATCGGCGTCTCGTTCGGGGCGCGGCTGCGCCGGTCGATCGAGCTGATCGTGGGCGTGGCCGTCGGCATCGGCATCGGGGACCTGTTCGTGTCCCGGGTCGGCACCGGTGGCTGGCAGATCATGCTGCTGGTGGTGCTGGCCATGTGCGCGGCCGTCTTCCTCGACGGCGGCCCGGTGATCACCATGCAGGCGGCCAGTTCCGCGGTGCTGGTGGCGACCCTCTACCCGCCCGGTCAGGGCGGGGCGTCACTGCGCATGATCGACGCGCTGGTGGGCGGCCTGGTCGGCATCGTGGTGGTGGCGGCGATTCCGCTGCATCCGGTGCGCCGCGCCCGTGAGCAGGCGGCCGGGATCCTCGAGGTGATGGGCGCCGCCCTCACCGAATGCGCGGACGGCCTGCTCGAGCAGGACGCCGCGAAGGTCAAGCAGGCGCTGGAGTCGGTGCGCGGCACCCAGGGTGCGATCGACTCCCTGCGCAACACTCTCGAAGGCAGCCAGGAGATCATTCGAATCTCCCCGCTGTACTGGAATTCCCGCACCCGACTGAGCCGCCTGCGGGACGCCGCAGACCCGCTCGACAACGCGGTCCGCAATACCCGCGTGCTGTTGCGCCGCGCCCTCACCTCGGTCCGCGACGACGAGGTGCTCGACTCGGGTCTCATCGCGGAGGTCGAGAAGCTCGCCCAGGCCGTGGACGTGGTGCGTCGCATGATGCTCGCCGACCCCGACGAGAAACCCGATCCCGCCGAGGCGACCCGCGCGCTGCGCTCGGTCGGCAAGGGCGCGACCAAGGATCTGGTGGACGGCGCGGGCCTGTCCGCACACGTGGTCTTCGCCCAATTGCGGTCCATCGTGGTGGATCTCATGCAGGTGTGCGGGGTGCGCCGGCTGTCGGCCATGGCATTGCTGCCCCCGACCGTCCCGCACCCCTACGTCACGCCGATCGACTGACCTGCGGGCACGGCCCGCCCGATTCGCGTAGTCCGCTACTCGGGCCCGTCCGATCGCGCCCGCCTACCGTTCATGGCAAGCCGGATCCGCGAGGGGTTGGTCCGGCTTCAGAGCCAGAAGCGGGTCAGCCCGCTGCCGAACCGCCACCAGTTGCCCGGCACACCGGACAGCTCGAACAGCGCGCTGACGCCGTCGAAGAACAGCCGGTTGAGCTCGGGCGTGAACAGCAGCGCGAACAGGATCAGGATGCCGTACGGCTTGATCTGATCCAGCGCCCGCCGCGTCTGATAACTCAGCGACGGCTCCAGAATCCCGTACCCGTCGGTGCCCGGAATCGGCAGCAGGTTCAGCACTGTCGCCGAAATCTGCAGGAACGCAAGGAAACTCAGACCGAACCAGAACACCTCGTGCGAGTGCTGGCTGCCGTACACCCGCACGATCACCAGCAGCACCGCCGCGCACAGCGCGTTCACCGCGGGCCCGGCCCCACTGATCATCCGCTGCGTGCGCGGGCTGAAGTTGCCCGATTGCAGGTACACCGCGCCGCCCGGCAGCGCGAAACCGCCGAGCGCGATGAACACCACCGGCAGCCCGATCGACAGCAGCGGGTGGCTGTACTTGAGCGGATTCAGTGTGAGGTACCCGCGCATCTCCACCTCGTGGTCCCCGGCCCGCCACGCCACGAACGCGTGCGCGAACTCGTGCAGGCAGACCGACACGATCCACCCGGCCACCACCAGGATGAAAACCCCGAATTGTGCTTGCCGCGAACCGTAGTCGGAGGTCCAGGCGAGGACGCCGCCCAGTACCGCGACCGCCACCACCGCCAGGAACACCGGACTGGGCCGGACCGCACCGGACTTCCGTCCGACCGCGCGCGGGTAATTCACCTGAGACTCCCAACTGGCTCGGCTGCTTCGTCGTGCCGATACCCATTCTGGGGGTGGATCAGCGAACCAGCAGCCAAGGCTCGTGGTGTCGATAGAACGTGGAGCGCTTCACCACTCGATCGGCGGTGATGCCGTCGCGGGTGACCAGCGCGCCGGGGGTGCCGAGCTGCATGGCCCGGCCCGCGACCCAGCGCTTCTTGCGCAGCCCGCGATGCACGGTGGCGTGCAGGCCGGGCATTTCCAGCATGGGGGAGACGTGCAGGGTGGAGACCTTGCCCGTGAACAACCGGGTGTCGTCGACGTAGGCCTCGCCCTCGAGCTTGCCGCCGCCCTCGCCGACGATGGTGGCGCGGCCGATGAGCACCTTGCCGGTGTCGTCGCGGATCAGCGGGGTCTCGGTGGCCCGGCCCTCGAGCGCGCGCTTGGCGGCGGCGGAACCGGTGCCGGTCTCGTAGGCGCGGGAACCGTAGGTGCGGTCGATGGGCACGTAGCCGATCTCCACGTGCAGGCGTTCGGTGCGCATCAGGTGGGTCAGCACGGCGGCCAGGCCGGCGTCCTCACCGAGCACGATGAGCCGGGGCAGACTGTCGGCGGCCATCACCGGGAGCAGTTCGTCCAGGGTGCCGGTGTCGGGGATGGCGGCGGTCTGAGTGAGGGGTAAAGAAGCGAGCGCGATGGGAACGGGGGCGCCGTCGCAGCGGAGAACATGGGTACTCAACTGCCGAACACCCTCCTCTGGCCTGCCAACACCTATCCGCCTCGCTGGTTCCTATGGACCCCCTGCCGGTCCCTCTCCCCGTGCCACCATAGCCCCGTCTCCATGACGCCGCTGTCCTCGCTGTGCGCGAACTGCGGGTAAGCCATCCCGGGGGCCTGACGGGGCATCCCGTAAAGTGTCCCTACGGCCACGCCTTCTGATGGCGGGTGGCTGCAGCAACATGGGTGCTGCGCGTCGAACCCGTAGGAGACACTCGCATGCCGGCAATCGTGCTGATCGGCGCCCAGTGGGGCGACGAGGGCAAGGGCAAAGCCACCGATCTGCTCGGTGACCGAGTCCAGTGGGTAGTTCGGTACCAGGGCGGCAACAACGCCGGGCACACCGTCGTACTGCCCAATGGTGAGAGCTTCGCACTGCACCTGATCCCGTCCGGCATCCTGACTCCCGATGTGACCAACGTCATCGGCAATGGCGTGGTGGTCGATCCGGGCGTGCTGCTCGCCGAACTCGCCGGTCTGGAAGAGCGCGGTGTGGACACCTCCCGCCTGCTGCTCTCGGCCGACGCGCACCTGATCATGCCGTACCACGTGGCCATCGATAAGGTCACCGAACGCTTCCTGGGCAACAAGAAGATCGGCACCACCGGCCGCGGTATCGGCCCCTGCTACCAGGACAAGGTCGCCCGCGTCGGCGTCCGTGTCGCCGACGTGCTGGACGAGAAGATCCTCACCCAGAAGGTCGAGGCCGCACTGGAATTCAAGAACCAGGTGCTGGTGAAGATCTACAACCGCCGCGCGCTGGACCCGCAGCAGGTGGTGGACGAGGTGCTGGAGAAGGCCGAGGGCTTCAAGCACCGCATCGCCGACTCGCGACTGCTGCTCAACGAGGCGCTGGAGCGCGACGAGATCGTGCTGCTGGAGGGCTCGCAGGGCACCCTGCTCGACGTCGACCACGGCACCTACCCGTACGTCACCTCCTCCAACCCGACCGCCGGTGGCGCGGCCGTGGGTGCGGGCGTCGGCCCGAACAAGATCACCACGGTGCTCGGCATCCTGAAGGCGTACACCACCCGCGTCGGCTCCGGCCCGTTCCCGACCGAACTCTTCGACGAGTCCGGCACCTACCTGGCCAAGACCGGCGGCGAGGTCGGCGTCACCACCGGCCGCGCCCGCCGCACCGGCTGGTTCGACGCCGTGATCGCCCGCTACGCCACCCGCGTCAACGGCATCACCGACTACTTCCTCACCAAGCTGGACGTGCTCTCCAGCCTGGACACCGTGCCGATCTGCGTCGCCTACGAGATCGACGGTGAGCGCGTCGAGCAGATGCCGACCACCCAGACCGACTTCCACCACGCCAAGCCGATCTACGAAGAGATGCCCGGCTGGTGGGAGGACATCTCCGGCTGCCGCACCTTCGAGGAGCTCCCGGCCAACGCGCAGGCCTACGTGAAGCGCCTGGAAGAGCTGTCCGGCGCACGGGTTTCGTGCATCGGCGTCGGCCCGGGCCGCGACCAGACGATCGTCCGGCACGACATCCTGAGCTGACGCGCGACTCTGAGCTGTAAAGCATTTCGCCCCCGCCGCATCGAATGCGGCGGGGGCGAAGTCTTTTCCGCCGTTCTCAGTAGGTGATGAGCGGGGCCAGGGGGTCGGCGGCGTGCGGGTTGAGCCCTTGGTAGGCCGCGGCGATCGACTTCACCGCGAGCCTGATGTCCGCTTCCTCGTGGGTGTAGGGGAGGCGGATGAAGCGTTCGAACGCGCCCTGCACGCCGAAACGTGGTCCGGCGGCGAGCAATACGCCGTGGTTGGGGGCGGTGGCGGCGAGCGCGGTCGAGACCGGGGTCGGGAGTTGGGCCCACAGCGACATGCCGCCGGCGCCGGGGGTGACGCGCCAGTCGGGGAGTTCCTCGGCGAGGGTTTCCAGCAGCACCGCGCGGCGGGAGCGGAGTTGCGCCCGGCGGGTGGTGAGGATCTCGTCCTCGTTGCGGAGCAGGTGGACGGTGGCCAGCTGATCCATCACCGGGGTGCCGAGGTCGACGGTGGAGCGGGTGCCGAGCAGCTTGGTGATCAGCGGCTGGTTGGCGCGGACCCAGCCGACGCGCAGGCCGCCCCAGAAGGACTTGGACGCCGACCCGATGGTGACGATCTCCGAACCGCGGGCGAAAGCCGCAGCGGGCGGCGGGGATTCGACATCGGAGAGGTTCAGATCGCCCATCGACTCGTCGACGATCACCGTCATGCGGGTTTCGCGGGCGATGGCGGCCAGCTCGGCGCGGCCCTCCGCGTCCAGCAGATGGCCGGTGGGGTTGTTGAAGTCGGGGATCAGGTAGGCCATGCTGGCCGCGGTCTGCCGTGCGGCACTGCGGATTCCGTCCAGATCCCAGCCGTCGGGGCGCATCGGCACCGGCACCGGGCGCGCGCCCACATCGCGAATCGCCTCGATGGCGTTCGGGTAGGTGGGGTGCTCGATCAGGACGCGCTCGGCGGGGGTGGTGAGCACATTGAGCAGCAGGCGCAGGCCGTGCTGTGCGCCCAGGGTGATCAGGATCTGGTCGGGTTCGGTGGGCAGGCCGCGCTCGGTGTAGCGGCGGGCCAGCGCCTCCCGCAGCATGAGCACGCCCACCGGGTCCATGCCGTGCGTGCCGAGGTAGGTCGGAAGACCTTGCAGGGCAAAGGAGTACGCCTCGGTCATCTGCGGCGGGGCGGCCATCGAGGCGTAGGTCATGTCGATGGTCGGCAGTTCGGGCTGCGCCATCATGGCCAGGATGCTGCGGGCGGGCTTGGCGCCGTCGTGCACCACGGTCGAGGGGAGGGCCACGGTGCTGCGGGAGCCCTGGCGGCTGATCAGGTAACCGTGTTCACGCAGTAGCGAATACGCGGAGGTGACGGTGGTGCGGCTGACCGCGAGGCTGGTGGACAGGTCGCGTTCGCTGGGCAGGGCCACGCCGAGGGGTGCGCGGCCGTCGTGAATGAGCAGGCGGATGCTTTCCGCCAGGGCCACGTACGCGGGCCGGGTGGACCGCTTGCCGTTGTCGATCGCGGTGCCCGGTTCGTCGTTGCGCCACCGGCCCAGGTCGCGCGTGAGGCTGGCCGCGCCGATCACTCGTGTCGCCATACAGGCCAGTATTCAGGTACTGGATATTTTCTTCAAGTCCACGAAAAGTCCACCATGGGGTGATGGTCGCTCTACTCGGTTCCCTCGTGATTGTCGCCGCCTTCGCCGGTCTCGTGTACCGGTACGCACCCGAGCCGGGCGAACGCTGGGGTGTGCTTTTGGAGCGGTATCGCCCGCATGCCCCCATGTCGGACTGGTCAGTCTCGGAATATGAGGCCGCGCGCCAGTATTCGGACCTCGCCGCCGTCGCGGCCCTGCGCCCCGATGTCTGCTCGGCGGTCCCGCCTCGCAGATTCGGCCGCCGCACTACGGCTGTGGCGGCCCTCTCCACCATCCCCTGCCGAAACGAATCAGTCCAGTTCTAGCCAACTGGCCTCGAATCCGCGTCTTGTCGGTGCCACCGTGCACACTGGCCTTATGTCCGCCCCGGCTCGCCCCCAGGCGTCGGCGGCGCTCTTCGATACCGCGATCGGCGTCTGCGCCATCGCCTGGAGCGCCACCGGCGTCCTGCGTTTCGCCCTCCCCGACCGCGACGCGGCGGCCACCCGCGCCTACATCCTGCGCCGCCACCGTCGCGCCGACCTGCACGAGGCCGACCCCACCCCGGAGATGTGCGCGGCCATCACCCGCATCCAGGCCCACCTCACCGGCGACCTCGACGACCTCCGCTGGATTTTGGTGGACCCCACACTCTTCAACGACTTCGACCGCGCGGTCTACGAGGTCACCCGAGCCATAGACCCCGGCCACACCCTCAACTACGGCGCGGTCGCCAACCGCATCGGCGCCCCCGGCGGCGCCCAAGCCGTAGGCCAATCCCTGGGCCGCAACCCCATCCCCCTGATCATCCCGTGCCACCGGGTCCTGGCCGCCGACCATGCCCTGCACGGCTTCTCCGCCCCCGGCGGCCTCACCACCAAACAGCGCCTCCTCGAAATCGAGCGCACCCCGGGCTTCGGCGAACCCACTCTCTTCTGAACTACAGGGCGCCACCGAGGAAGCCGCCGACCGTCGCACCGGCCGCGCCGCCGACCATTCCGCCGAGGGCGACCGCAGGGAGTCCGGCCGCCGCGGCGCCGGCCGCCGCTCCGACACCGCCGCCTATCAGTGCGCCGCCGATCATGCCGCCGGGGACGTCGATCGCCGCGAGTCCCGGCATGACCACCGCGGAGGCCGAGCCGAGCCCGAATCCGACTGCGGCACCGATGGCGGCACCGGCCGTCCCGCCCACGGCCGCGCCGGCCAGCGCGGCGGGGACTCCCGCCCCGACCGCGCCGATTCCCGCGCCAGCCGCCGCGCCCGCGAGGGTGCCGGCCGCGATCTTGTCGGAGCGGCTCGGGTTGACGCCGATGGAGTTGAGGCCGGTGGCGAGGCCCGCTTCGGTGTCCGCGGCGAGGCCGTTGACGCCGTCGAGGACGTTGTCGGGCAGGTCGTCGGGGGCCGGGGTGGTGAAGTCGCCGATGCGAACGGTGCGCGGGGGCGGGGCGATCGGGAGGACGGGGGTGACCGGGGTGGGGGCGTGCAGGGTTTGGACGTCGAGGGCGGGGGCCGCGTCCCGGGTGTTCGGGATCGGGCGGAAGTTGGCCGGGACGGGGTAGTCGGCGAGCTGGGACTGCGGCTGCGGCGACATGGGCTGGGGGACAGGGCGGTTCGGGACGGTGACGCCGGGCTGCACGGTGGCGGTGCGGACGGGGCGGTCCGAGTCGCCGGCGGGGAGCGCGACGCCGGGCTGGGCGGATGCGGTGCGCGGGCCGGGGTGGTGGCCGCCGGGGCCGGTCGCCTCGATGTCCTGCGAGTTCAGGTTGGTGGTCCCGGATTGCGTGTCGAGGCCGGGGGTGCCCGCCCGCTGGGTGTCGAAGTCGCCCGGCGACGTGCTGCTGCCGGTCAGGGGCACACCGGCCTGGGTGGCGGTACCGTCGGCGATCTTGGTGTCGCCGGTGCTCGAGCAGGCCACGGCGAGTGCCAGCGGAATGGCCCCCACCACGATGACGCGCCGCGCGACGCTGCCCGCCGTTTCCCGATTCCGATTGTCACGCTGCCGACCACGCATGCCGAAACACCAACCTTCCGAACATATTTCGTTTCACCGGTCCGTGGACCGCCCATCGATGCCGGTGATTCGCGACCGCCCTCGGCACAGCGTTGCCATCGTCTCGATGCGACCGCCTTCGTGCAGGTCAGAGCGCCGAATTTGGGGTGCGAAGTTTGCCGCCACGGCGCTGCGTGGACGGCCGAGCAGGATCCGGGACCCGACTCCCCCGTGTGATCCCGGACGGGCTCACACGGCTCAGCTAGCGGTGTTCCCGGAAGGTGTCCCGCCACGCATCAGCTCGGCCAGCGCCTCGCGGTCGGTGACGTCGAGTTTGATGCACGCTCGGTACAGGTGGCCCTCGACCGTACGGACCGAGACGGTCAGCCGGTCGGCGATCTGCCGGTTGGACAGCCCGGCCGCAACCAGATTCGCGATCTCCCGTTCCCGCGTGGTCAGCGGCAACGGCTGCGCGGACTGTCGCAACGCGGGCGTGGCCGCTCCACCGCACGCGGCGGCCAGCCGGTTGGCGGTGGCGGCCGATTCCAGCAGTCGCCGGCGATCCCCGGCCCGCTCGTGCGCGGACGCGGCCTGCGCGGCGGCGTCGGCCGCCGACAGCATCGCCCCGATGTCCTCGAATTCCGCTGCGGCGTTGTCCAATCCGGGTCCGTCGTGGGCGGAGACCGCCACCGCGTGCCGGGCCTGCACCTGCACCAGTCGCCCGTCGACGCGGGCCGCCAGGTCGGCGAGCCGCCCCGCCACGGAGGAGTCGCCGAAGCGGGCGGCGGTGTGCAGTGCCATCGCCTCGACGGCGTGCTGGTGTGAGCGCGCGGCCAGGTCGGCGGCCTCGATGGCGAGTCGCGCGGCCGGTGTCGCGGTGCCTTCGGCGGCGGCCTGCATGGCGCGCGCCAATGCCAGCAGCGCCCCGTACACCGCGCTGTGCCGTCCGCCTCGGAAGGACGCTGCCGCAATGGCTTCCGCGGCGTCGGCGGGCCGGCCGAGCGCCGAATACGCCTCCGCCAGCCGCAACTGCGCGGGGAACATCCAGGCGGCCGCGCCTTCGGTCGTGAGGGCCGCGAGCGCCTGCTCGAGATTGTCGATGCCCTGCAGGAACTTGCCCTGCGCCACATCCACGGTGCCCTGCAGGATCTTGGCCATTCCCCAGGCCAGGTATTGCCCGGCGGAGGAGAAGGGGTACGGCCGGTTGGCGCACCGCCGCGCGGCCTCGAGTTCACCGGTGAAGGTGAGCGCCAGCACTTCCGCGTGCGTGAACATGAACCGGTTCAACCCGTCGATGTGCGGTTCCACCGCGTGCCCGCGTTCGGTGAACTGGCGGGCCGCCTCGCCGCGCCCCATCAGCGCCAGGGCGAGCCCGCCGCCGAACGCGGCCCAGTACACCGCCCAGGGCGGCGCTTCGGGGGTCGACATCACCGATTCGGCGAGCGTGAACGCCTCCTCGATCCGGTTCTCGTTCACCGCGCACGCGGAGGCCAGACCATCCAGTGCCGCAATGATTTTCGGGTGGCTGACCCGGCTGCGGACCGATTCCAGCACCTCGTCGGCGCGGTCGGCGTCGCCCATGGACCACAGCAGATTGGAGACCCGGGTGCTGCCCCAGCGGGCCAGCTGGACCTCGTTCATCTGGTCGGGGTCGAATCCGGCCAGGGTGCGCTCGGCTTCGATGCGATGCCCCTGCCACAGCAGCGCCCGGGCGAGCAGATCGGCGGCTTCGACGCCGCCGCGCCGTTCCACGGCGGCGCGCGCGAAGCGTTCTCCCAGTGGCAGATTCGCCAGTCCGATGGCGTCGGCCGCGGCGGTCTGGAACAGCTCCAGGTCCGCGGATTTGTCGCTGTCCAAAGCCAATTCGGCGAGCCGGATGCGCTCGGACGCGGAGTTGATGGGCCGGTCCTTGAGCGAGGAGTAGAGCCGCCCGCGCAGTCGTCGCGCCGACGCGATGCCCAGCCGCCGCCGGATCACCTCGCCGAAGAGCGGGTGGTTGTACCGCACCAGCAGCTGGTGGCCGTTCTCGACAATCCTGATGAGCCCGCGGGTTTCGGCCGATTCGACGGCTTCCTCGCCCGCGATCTCCGACAGCACGTCCAGGTCGATGGGTTCGCAGAAGGTGAGCAGTTCCAGGACCCGCAGCACCGATTCGGGCAACTGCTCGACCCGATCCTCCAGCAGCGCGGCCAGTTCCGAGGTGACCGCGGCCCGTCCGCGCAGCTGCCACACCCCGTTGACCTGCCGCAGGGTGCCCGCCTCGAGCGCGCCGTCGACGAGGTGGCGCAGGAACAGCGCGTTGCCGCCGGAGGATTCCCACATCAGGTTGGCGGTGAAGCCCTCGAGATGTCCGCCGAGCATGGATTCGACCAGTTCCACGCTCTGTCGCTGGGTGAACGGGCGCAGGTCGATGCGCAGCAGGTGCCCGTCCTTCCACAGCGAGGTGACCGCGTCGGGCACCTGGACGCCGCTGCGGACGGTGGCGACGATGTGGGCGGCCTTGTCGATGGCCAGTTGCAGCAGCAGGGTGGCGGAGAGCTGGTCGAGCAGGTGGGCGTCGTCGACGCCGATGACGGTGTGCCCGTCGGCGAGCAGGGCTTCGCGGGCGGCGGCCATGAAGGTCACCGGGTCGTGGGCGGTGTACACCCCCACCATGTGCGCGAAGACGCCGAGTGGAATGCTGCGGGCGGATTCGGTGCCGGCCACCCATCGGACGTTGCCGCCGGCGGTGGCCAAGCGCGCCAGCGTGGTCTTGCCGACCCCCGCGTCGCCGGTGAGTACCGCCCCGACGAAGTCGTCGCCGGAGAGCGCCGACCGGATCGCTTCGAGCTCGTTCTCCCGTTCGACCATCGGCCAATTCCGAGCCATAGCTTCAACTGTAGTTCGCCGGAGGGTCCTCGGCGATGCGAACGAAGGCCCGCGAACCTGCGGTTTTTATTCGTTGACCAGCCGCAATCCGGGGGTCCGGGCGTGGCGGCGGTCGACCAGCCAGATCATGACGGTCTGGTCGGCGGCCGGATCCAGGGTCTCCACTTCGACCTCGACATCGCCGCGCAGCGGGTGCTGCAGGCGCAGCACCACCGACCGGAAGTCGGTGAGCCGGTGTTCGCGCCAGCGGCGCTCGAATTCGGGGTTCCGGCCGAGTTGTTCGATGGTGTTCGCGAGTGCGGGGTCGTCGGGGAATCGGGTGACGGCGGCGCGCAGCGCGGAGGCGGCCATGTCGGCGGCATCGGACCAGTTCAGGATGGTTTTCTGGGCGGCCGGGTGCTCGAAGACGTAGACGGCGAAGTTGTTGTGCGCCTCGGTGTCGAAGACGCCGAGGGGTTCGGCGAAGTCGCGGAACGAGGGGTTCCAGGCCAGCAGGTTCAGCCAGCGGCCGAGCACGAAGGCGGGGGTCGGCTGCAGCGCGTCGATGACCGCCCGGAGGGTGTCGGAGACCTGTTCGCGGGCCTGTCCGGCGGCGGGGCACGAGGCTTTCTGTTCCAGGCCCAGGGCCAGCTTGCCGAAGTGGTGTCTCTCGACGTCGTTGAGCCGCAACGCTTCCGCGAGGGCGGCGAGGACGGCGGTGGAGGGGTTGGTGTCGCGTCCCTGTTCGAGCCGGGCCAGATAGTCTGCGCTGACTCCGGCGAGCGCGGCCACCTCTTCGCGCCGCAGGCCGGGTGTGCGCCGGCGGCGGCCGCTGGGCAGGCCGACGTCCTCGGGCTGCAGGCGGGCGCGTCGGGCGATCAGGAACTCGGCGAATTCGGAACGGGACACTCTTCCATACTGCCTGGTCCGGGTTCCGTTATCCCAGCCCTGCCAGTCCCCGGATAACCACGGTGTGGATAAGCGGACCGGAGTCCACTTAGGGTAGGTGACATGACTACTTCCGAGCAGACCACCCTCGCCGCCGGCTCCTGGACCCTGGACGCCGCCCACTCCTCGGTCAACTTCACCGTGAAGCACCTGGGCATCTCCAAGGTCCGCGGCCGTTTCAACCGCTTCGAGACCGGCTTCGTGGTCAACGAGGCCGGCGAGGCCGCCATCGAGGCCACCATCTACTTCGACTCCTTCGACACCGGCAACGAGATGCGCGACGGCCACGTCCGCAGCGCCGACATCCTGGATGTCGCCAACCGCCCGCACCTGACCTTCCGCGTGCCCGAGCCGGTCGCCCTGGCCGAGGAGTTCGAGGTCACCGGTGAGGCCACCATCGGCGGCATCACCAAGCCCGTCACCCTCGCGGTCGAGTGGGGCGGCGTGCAGGTCTTCCCGCAGGACAACAAGGAGCACGCCGGCTTCACCGCCGCGGGCACCATCAAGCGCAGCGAGTTCGACGTCGCGCCGGGCATGCCCAACGCCATGCTGAGCGACAAGATCGCCATCGAGCTCGACATCCAGCTCGTCGCCCCGTAATTCCGGGTAGCCGTCCCGTACCAGCGATAAAGCCTGCCGTATCGGAAAAGTCAACGCCCCCTGTGGAATTCCGCAGGGGGCGTTCGGCTGTCAGTGAAAGGCTAGTCGGCCCAGACGTTCTCGATCGGGGTGCCCTCGTTCGGCGGCGGGGTCGGCACCGCGGCCGGCGTGCGGGAGAAGCGCGGCGCGGGCGCGTGCTGCACGACGCCGTCGATCTCGACCAGGCCGGTGCGGGCCTGGATGTGCGGATTCTGTTCGGCCTCGGTGAAAGTCAGCACCGGGGTGGTGCAGGCGTCGGTGTGCTCGAAGATCGCCCACCACTCGTCGCGGGTCTTGGTCTTGAACTTCTCGGTGAACAGCTTGCGCAGCTGGTCCTGGCCGTTGGGGTCGAGCTGGTTGGGCAGGCCCTCGGGCGAGATCTCCAAGCCCGCGAGCAGTTCCGCGTAGAACTGCGGCTCGATGCAGCCGACGGCCATGTACTTGCCGTCGGAGGTCTCGTAGGTGTCGTAGAACGCCATGCCGGTGTCGAGCAGGTTGGTGCCGCGCTCATCGGACCACAGGCCCACGCCCTTCATGCCCCAGATCATGTGCGAGAGCGCCAGCGCGCCGTCGATCATGGCGGCGTCGATGACCTGGCCCTTGCCGGAGTTCTGACGTTCCACCAGGGCGGCCAGGATGCCGAAGACCAGGAACATGGAGCCGCCGCCGAAGTCGCCGACCATGTTCAGCGGCGGGACCGGCCGTTCGCCCTTGCGGCCGATGGCGTTCAGCACACCGGTGAGCGAGATGTAGTTGATGTCGTGGCCCGCGCGGTCGGCCATCGGGCCGTACTGGCCCCAGCCGGTCATCCGGCCGTAGACCAGGCGCGGGTTGCGCTCCAGCGCGGCGTCGGGGCCCAGTCCCATGCGCTCGGTGACGCCGGGGCGGAAGCCCTCGAGCAGCACGTCGGCCTTCTCGATGAGGCCGAGCACCTTCTCGATGTCGGCGGGGTCCTTCAGGTTCGCCTCGACGATGGTGCGGCCGCGCCACTGCGGGCGTTCCATGAATCCGGGCAGCATGCCGGGCCGCTGGACCCGGACCACGTCGGCGCCGAGGTCGGCGAGCAGCAGTGCCGCGTGCGGACCGGGGCCGATGCCGGCCAGTTCAACAACCCGGATGCCCGCGAGCGGGCCCTGCTTGGCGGTGGATGGAGTGCTCACGCCCTACCTCGGTTCGTCGTCGAATGCTGCGCACCGGCCCACTCGCCGGTGTTGACGCTATGACAATAACGCGAACGTTCCCGCGACCCGAGGGCGCGGCCTAGCGATCGATTCTGGGCAGCGGCAGCGTGGCCGGATGCGGGGGAGCGGGCAGTTCCGACCGCGGCAGCCGCAGCGTCGGCGGCTCCCCGGACGGTGCCGGGTCCTCGAAGCCGCGTTCCTTGGCGGGCAGGCCGTAGAAGGCGCGCGCGTTGTCCTCCAGCACCCTGTGCAGATCCGAGCCCACCGAATCGGCGAGCAGCGAGATGTCGCCGTCGCGGAAGGGCCGTCCGGCCCGGGTGCCCGGCAGGTCGGTGCCGAACATCAGGGCCTCGGGGTTGACGGTGTGGATCTTGCGCAGGGCCGCACCCACATTCATCGCGACCCGCCCGAATCCGGAGGCCTTCACCTTGGCGCCGCGGTCGACCAGGTTGAGCAGGTAGGGCAGGCAGTCGTCGGACATGCCCAGATGGTCGATGGACAGCTTGGGCAGTTTGGTGATGACCGGTTCCAGCGAGCCCAGCATGGAGCCGTCGATGTAGAGCTCCACGTGCCAGCCGGCCAGCTCGTAGGCGCGCAGCGCCAGCATGGTCAGTCCGACGATGTCGCCGCCGGCGCGCTTGAGGTTGAACCGGATGGCCCGCACCCCGGCGCGGCTCAGCTCGAGGATCTCCGCGTCGGTGGCGTCGACGTGCAGATTGGTGACGCCGACCCAGCCCTCGCCGAGTTCGGCGAGGGCGGCCAGCAGATAGCTCTGATCGGTGCCCTGGAACGACCCGCTGACCACCGCGCCACCGTCGATATCGAAGCGGGACATGCGCTTGCGATAGTCGGCGATGGTGTACGGGTCGGGCAGGTAGCCCTCGTTCTCGACCAGCGGGAACCGCGGATCGAAGATGTGGAGATGGGCATCGAACACGTGATCAGCATGCCTCAGAACGGTGACAAGTGTGGACAACCTTGTCCGCCAGGCGGATTCATGCTGGTCAGAACCTCGAGCCTGAGACCGGTCAGGCCTTGTCGGGCTCGGAGGCGGCCAGCATCTCGTCGCGCTCGACGACCTTGACCCGCTCGCGGCCCTGCGGCTCGCCGAGGGCGCGCTCGTGCGCGTCGAGGCGGTACCAGCCGGCCCAGGTGGTGAACGGGATGCCCTTGCCCTCGAGGAACTCGGTCACGGCCTCCAGTTCCGGCTTGGCGGCCGGGGCGAAGTTCGCGGCGTCGTCGAGCAGGCAGGCGATGGTCTCGTTGGCGTCGCCCTTGGTGTGGCCGATGAGGCCGACCGGGCCGCGCTTGATCCAGCCGGTGACGTAGGTAGCGGGCATGTAGCGAGCCGCGCCGTCGGCGTCCTCGTCGATGATCACGCGACCGGCCTCGTTGGGCACGGTGCCGGCCTGGTCGTCGAAGGGCAGGGCCGGGATGTTCTGCGACAGGTAGCCGACCGCGCGGTACACGGCCTGGATGTCCCAGTCCTTGAACTCGCCGGTGCCCTTGCAGTTTCCGGTGCCGTCGAGCTGGGTGCGCTCGGTGCGCAGGCCGACGACCTTGCCGTTCTCGCCGAGGATCTCGGCAGGGTTCTCGAAGAAGTGCAGGAACAGCTTGTGCGGACGGTTGCCGACGTCGCGGATCGCCCACTGCTCGAGGGTGTTGCAGATCATGTCGACCTGCTTGGAGTGCCGGCGCGCGGCCTCGGAGCCCTCGTCGTAGTCGATGTCTTCGGGGTCGACGATGACCTCGATGGTCGGCGAGTGGTCGAGCTCGCGCAGCTCGAGCGGGGTGAACTTGGCCTGCGCGGGACCGCGGCGGCCGAACACGTGCACTTCCAGGGCCTTGTTGGCCTGCAGGCCCTCGTAGACGTTCGGCGGGATCTCGGTGGGCAGCAGTTCGTCGCCGGTCTTGGCGAGCACGCGCGCCACGTCGAGGGCGACGTTGCCGACGCCGAGCACGGCGACCTTCTCCGCGTCCAGCGGCCAGGTGCGGGCGACGTCGGGGTGGCCGTCGTACCAGGACACGAAGTCCGCCGCGCCGTAGGAGCCGTCCAGGTCGATGCCGGGCACGCCCAGGGCGCGGTCGGCGTTGGCGCCGGTGGAGAAGATGACCGCGTCGTAGAACTGCTGCAGGTCCTCGAGGGTGATGTCGACGCCGTAGTCGATATTGCCGAGCAGGCGGACCTGCGGCTTGTCGAGCACCTTGTGCAGCGCGGTGATGATGCCCTTGATGCGCGGGTGGTCGGGCGCGACGCCGTAGCGGATCAGGCCGAAGGGCGCGGGCATGCGCTCGTAGAGATCGATGCTCACGTCCGCGTCGGACTTCATCAACGCGTCGGCGGCGTAGATGCCGGCCGGTCCTGCGCCCACGATCGCAATGCGTAGCGGGCGGGTCGCTGCACTCTGTTCGGTCATTCTTCCGCGCACCCTCTTTGGGTCGAAACTAACTTGCCGTCAAAACTCAGCCGTCGTTCTTAGCTTAGGCTAAGTTGACGCTCTGACCTCGGCGACCTCCGTTGGCCCCCGACGCTGCAGCGTTGCTGCGTAGTCTTGCTATTCCCGCGCTGGGGCGGAAATTCTGCTGATTCTATCGATCGCGCAGGGACGCCTTTGCCAGCAGGGTGCGGGAGCGCGGCGGCGACCAGGCATGATCTACCCATGAGCGATGTCGAGGAGACCCCGGTCCCGATCGACCAGAACGAGACCCGCAGCATGTGGCCGTTCCTGGTGGCGGCGGGCATCATCGCCTTCGTGATCCTGGGCATCGTGATCGCGACGCTGATCTCGCCGGTTGAGAAGAATGTCACAGAATCCGATCGGCTGGCGCTGTCGGCGACCAACTTCATCATGTCCCGCAATGACACCGGCAAATACGATCCGACCCTGTCCTGCAAGGGTTTCGACGAGAAGCTCTCACCGTTGCGGGCCGCGGTGGAGAGCGGCGGCACCATTGCCTTCAGCAAGCTGACCGATGCGTCCATCGACGGCGACAAGGCAACCGCGCAGGTCTCTTTCACCGTCGCGGGCTCCCCGATCACCGCGCCCTGGCACTTCTCGAAAGAGAATTCCCGCTGGTTGGTCTGTAATTCGTGACAACAGCCGAATGCCCCGCGGGGGTTTGACAGGGAGGCCGTTTTTTCGGCAGTCTTCTTCCAGGTCATGAGTGCCAGCGCCAAGCCCCGGCTCGCTGGTCGGCAACCCTCCTCCGCGGTGGGGTGCTCCGGGTGACGACCTGGCCTCGCATCGGAGAGCGGTGCGGCAAGTGCGGATTTTCAGGAGGTACAAGTGAGCGCAGCGCACAGGAAATACATGGGTGACATCACGCCGAAGGCGGCGTGGGAGTTGTTGCGCGACAATCCGGATGCGGTCCTGGTGGACGTGCGCACCGAGGCCGAGTGGCGGTTCGTCGGCGTGCCCGACACCAGCGGTATCGGCCGCCCGACCGCCCTGATCGAATGGGTCAGCGCCGCCGGCACCCCGAATGCGCGGTTCACCGACCAGCTGCGGCAGTCGCTGGCCGACCGGGCCGCGGACTCGGACGCCCCTGTCATCTTCATCTGCCGCTCCGGCCAGCGCTCCATCGGCGCGGCGACCGCCGCCACCACCCTCGGCATCACCCCGTCCTACAACGTGGTCGACGGTTTCGAGGGCGCGCTCGACGGTCAGGGTCATCGCGGCAGCACCGGTTGGCGCGCCGACGGTCTGCCCTGGCGTCAGTCATGAGCGCTGCTCGGGCGGCAGCCATGAGTTTCGTGTCCGGCCGGACCACTGGGAGGCAGTCATGATCACCGGCGGCTCTTTCGACAAACCGCTCCCCGAGGGTGTCGGCCCCGCCACCCAGGCGGTGCGCGGCGGCACCCGGCGTTCCGGGTTCGACGAGACCTCCGAGGCGCTGTTCCTCAATTCGGGTTTCGTCTACGAGAGCGCCGAGGCCGCGGAGGCTTCGTTCACCGGCGATATCCAGCATTTCGTCTACTCCCGCTACGGCAACCCGACCGTCGCCATGTTCGAGGAGCGGCTGCGCCTGATCGACGGCGCGGAAGCCTGTTTCGCCACCGCCTCGGGCATGTCCGCGGTCTTCACCGCGCTGGGCGCGCTGCTCGGCGCCGGTGACCGCCTGGTCGCGGCGCGCAGCCTGTTCGGTTCCTGCTTCGTGGTGGCCAACGAGATCCTGCCGCGCTGGGGTGTGGAGACCGTCTTCGTCGACGGTGAGGATCTGGATCAATGGGAGCAGGCGCTGTCGGTGCCCACCCAGGCCGTCTTCTTCGAGACGCCGTCCAATCCGATGCAGACCCTGACCGATGTGCGCGCGGTGTCCGATCTGGCGCACGCGGCGGGCGCGAAGGTGGTGCTGGACAACGTCTTCGCCACTCCGCTGCTGCAGCGCGGTTTCGATCTGGGCGCCGACATCACCGTGTATTCGGGCACCAAGCACATCGACGGCCAGGGCCGGGTGCTCGGTGGCGCGATCCTGGGTCCGAAGGACTACATCGACGGCCCGGTGAAGAACCTGATGCGGCACACGGGTCCGGCGATGAGCCCGTTCAACGCCTGGACCCTGCTGAAGGGTCTGGAGACCATGCCGCTGCGCCTGCGTCAGTCGGTGGATTCCGCCCTGAAGGTCGCCGAGTTCCTGGAGGCGCATCCGGCGGTGGCGTGGGTGAAGTACCCGTTCCTGTCCTCGCATCCGCAGTACGAGCTGGCCAAGCGGCAGATGTCGGGTGGCGGCACGGTGATCACCTTCGAGCTGAAGGCTCCGGAGAACGAGGCCAAGAAGCGCGCGTTCGAGGTGCTGAACCGGCTGCGGATCATCGACATCTCGAACAACCTCGGTGACGCGAAGACCCTGATCACTCACCCGGCGACCACGACCCACCGCGCCATGGGCCCGGAAGGCCGTGCGGCCGTGGGCATTACCGATGGGGTGCTGCGCGTCTCCATCGGCCTGGAGGATGTCGAGGACCTGATCAACGACCTCGATCACGCGCTGAGCTGATCCGACGATCTCTCCGAAAGGGCCGGAACCCGCTGGGTTCCGGCCCTTTCGTTATTCGACGGGTTCGGAGTCATTGACAGCATGCTGTCAAACATGACAGCATGCTGTCATGATGAAAACAGTCCACATGGCCGTTTACGACACCTTCTCGGACTGGGAGGTCGGCCACGCGACCGCACACATCAACCGCGAACTCTGGCACCGCGAACCGGGCACCTGGCAGGTCAAGACGGTCGCCATCAGCGCCGAACCGGTCACCTCGATGGGCGGCATGCGCGTCCTGCCCGATCTCACCCTCGACGAGCTGAAGCCCGCCGACAGCGCCATGCTGATCCTGCCGGGCCTGGACACCGAGCGGGATCCGTCCGCGGTGACGGCCTTCGCCCGCACGGCCCGCGAATTCCTGGCTGCCGGGGTGCCGGTGGCCGCGATCTGCGGTGCGACCTTCGCGCTGGCGCGGGAGGGCCTGCTCGACGAGCGGCCGCACACCAGCAATGCCGCCGAATACCTTGCCTACTCGGGATATTCGGGCGCGGCGCATTTCGTCGACGCACCGGCGGTGGCCGACGGCGACCTGATCACCGCGACCGGCACCCGCCCGGTCGATTTCGCCCGCGCCGTCCTGGAGCGCCTCGGCGTCTTCGAACCGCACGTCCTCGAAGCCTGGGACAAGCTCTACGGAAACAATGACCCGGCGGGCTTCTACGCGCTCTTCGAATACGAGCAGCAGCGGGCGGCGGCGGTGCGATGACGCGCACCGCCCAGCAGCTGTTCGGGGCCGCGGCGGTCGCGTCGTTCAAGCTGAACGGCCAATTCCTCACCATCGCCGAGGAATTGGCCAAGCCGTCCGGGATCACCGTGGCGTGGTGGCAGGTGCTGGGCGCGATCCTGCATGAGCCGCTGCCGGTCGCGGGCATCGCCCGCGAGATGGGCATCACCCGGCAGAGCGTGCAGCGCATCGCGGATGTGCTGGCGGGCAAGGGTTTCGTCGAGTACCGGCCGAATCCGGCGCATCGTCGCGCCAAGCTGGTGGCCATCACCGAGGCCGGTCACGACGCGGTCCGCGCGATCGACCCCCAGCACGCGGCGATGGCGGAACGTCTTGTCGCGCAACTCGGTACCGCGGAACTGACGCGGGTGGTGGACGCGCTGACGACGCTGTCGGCCGCCCTCGAAGCGCTCGAGGGCGACGCGACGGCGGACTAGAGCGCGAACGGGTCCTTGGTCTTGCCGACCAGGGACGCGACCGACGGCAGCACGGCGGTCGGCCGGTACGGGAACTGTTCGACCAGAGCCGGAGTCGAGATACCGGTGGTGACCAGGATGGTCCGCATGCCGGCTTCCAGACCGGAGATGACGTCGGTGTCCATGCGGTCGCCGATCATGACGGTGGACTGCGAGTGCGCGCCCAGGCGGCGCAGCGCCGAGCGCATCATCAGCGGGTTGGGTTTGCCCACGTAGTACGGCTTCCGGCCGGTGGCCTGGGTGATGAGGGCCGCGACCGAACCGGTGGCGGGCAGGATGCCTTCGCGGGACGGGCCGGTGGCGTCGGGGTTGGTGGCGATGAAGCGCGCCCCGGCCGCGATCAGGCGGATGGCGGTGGTGATGGCCTCGAAGGAGTAGGTGCGGGTTTCGCCGAGCACCACGTAATCGGGGTTGGAATCGGTGAGGACGTAACCGATTTCGTGCAGCGCGGTGGTGAGCCCGGATTCGCCGACCACGTAGGCGGTGCCGTCGGGTCGCTGATCCTTGAGGAAGGTCGCGGTGGCCAGCGCGGAGGTCCAGATGGCTTCGGCGGGGATGTCGAGGCCGGTGTGCTGGAGCCGGGCCTGCAGGTCGCGCGCGGTGTAGATGCTGTTGTTGGTGAGCACCAGGAACGGAATGTTGTTGTCGCGCAGTTCGGCGAGGAACTCGTCGGCTCCGGGCACCAGGTGGTTCTCGTGCACCAGGACGCCGTCCATGTCAGTGAGGTAGGAGAGGATCGGTTCTTGGCTCGAGTTGGTCACGTGCACATTCTCCGCTATCGGCGGATCGAAAGCTCATATATTCCTGCGGTGTGACCGCTGCCGCACCGGCTTCGGCCGCTGACTAGGGTGCGAAGTAAGCCGTTCGCGCCGCCCCGGGCTCGAGCGCAGCATCGCGACAGGAGTGCCCAGGTGAAGGACCTCAAGCTCGGTTACAAGGCATCCGCGGAACAGTTCGGCCCGCGCGAGCTGGTGGAGCTGGCGGTGGCGGCGGAGGAGCACGGCCTCGACAGCGCCACGGTCTCCGATCATTTCCAGCCGTGGCGGCACAATGGCGGGCACGCCCCGTTCTCGCTGGCCTTCCTGGCGGCGGTGGGCGAGCGCACCAGCCGCATCCAGCTCGGCACCTCGGTGCTGACCCCGACCTTCCGCTACAACCCGGCGGTCGTCGCGCAGGCGTTCGCGACGCTGGGCTGCCTGTACCCGGATCGCATCATGCTGGGTGTGGGTTCGGGTGAGGCGCTCAACGAGATCGCCACCGGTTTCCAGGGTGAGTGGCCGGAGTTCAAGGAGCGTTTCGCGCGGCTGCGCGAGTCGGTGGATTTGATGCGCGCGCTGTGGACCGGTGAGCGGGTGGACTTCGACGGCGAGTACTACAAGACCGTCGGCGCCTCCATCTACGACGTCCCCAAGGGCGGCATCCCGGTGTACATCGCCGCGGGTGGTCCGCTGGTGGCCCGGTACGCCGGTCGCGCGGGTGACGGTTTCATCTGCACCTCGGGCAAGGGCATGGATCTCTACACCGAGAAGCTGATGCCGGCGGTCGCGGAGGGCGCGGCCAAGGCGGGGCGTGCGGTCGAGGACATCGACCGGATGATCGAGATCAAGATCTCCTACGACACCGATCCGGTTCTGGCGCTGGAGAACACGCGTTTCTGGGCGCCGCTGTCGCTGACCGCGGAGCAGAAGCACTCGATCACCGATCCGATGGAGATGGAGGCGGCCGCCGACGCGCTGCCGATCGAGCAGATCGCCAAGCGCTGGATCGTGGCCAGCGACCCGGACCAGGCCGTCGAGCAGATCAAGCCGTACCTGGACGCGGGCCTGAACCACCTGGTCTTCCACGCCCCGGGTCACGACCAGCGTCGTTTCCTGGACCTGTTCCAGCGCGACCTGGCTCCCCGTCTCCGCGCGCTCTGAGGTTTTCCGCGGCTCGGTTGAGGACGGGCGTCCGATCCGGATGTCCGTCCCTGCGGAAAACGTCGCATAACGGTCGGTAGGCTTTCGCCCATGGCTGCCACACCGGTCTCCAGTGTGTACATCGCGTCCCCCGAGGGCGACACCGGCAAGTCCACGGTCGCGCTCGGCGTGCTCCAGGCCTTGGCCGCCACCACCCCGCGGGTGGGCGTGTTCCGGCCGATCACCCGGTCCCGCGACCGGGCGGGACTACATACTCGAGCTGCTGCTCGAATACTCCACCGCCGACGTCGACTACGACCAGGCCAACGGCGTCACCTATGAGCAGGTGCACGAGGACCCGGACGCGGCGATCAGCGAGATCGTGATGCGGTACCACGCGGTCGCCAAACAGTGCGACGCCGTGCTCATCCTCGGCTCCGATTACACGGACGTGGCCAGCCCCAGTGAGCTGCGCTTCAATGCCCGCATCGCGGTGAACCTCGGTGCGCCGGTCCTGCTGGTGGTGCGCGGAATCGGCCGCACCCCCGACGAATTGGGCCAGCTGGTGGAGCTGTGCCGCAGCGAGCTGGTGGCCGAGCACGCCAAGCTGGTGGCGGTGGTCGCCAACCGTTGCGAGCCCGATCAGCTGGAGGCCGACGCCGCCGCCCTGGCGAAGGTCTGCGCGGTGCCGTCCTGGACGCTGCCGGAGGTGCCGTTGCTGCAGGCCCCCACCATGGAGGAGCTGCGCGAGGCCATCGGCGGCGAGATCTACAGCGGCGAGCCGGAACTCATGCACCGTGAGGCGCTGCACGTGATGGTTGGCGGCATGACCGCCGAGAACATTCTGGAACGGCTCACCGACGGCGTGGCCGTGATCGCGCCGGGTGACCGCTCCGACGTGCTACTCGCCCTGGTGAACGCCCATGAGGCGGAGGGCTTTCCGTCGCTGGCGGGCATCATCATGAACGGCGGCATCCGGCCTCAGCCCGCCATCGCCCGGCTGATGGCCGGTCTCAAGCCCCGGCTGCCCATCCTGTCCACCGATCTCGGCACCTACGAGACCGCCAAGGCCACCGCGTTGACCCGGGGCCGGGTGTCGCTGTCCAGCATGCGCAAGGTGGACACCGCGCTGGCGGTCATGGAGGAACGGGTCGATCCGCGAGAGTTGTTGCGGCAGATCGAGGTTCCCATCCCGAACATCGTCACCCCGCAGATGTTCGAGTACCAGCTGATCGAGCGGGCCCGCAACGACCGCAAGCGCATCGTGTTGCCCGAGGGCGACGACGACCGCATCTTGCGCGCCGCCGGCCGGGTCCTGCAACGCAAGATCGCCGACCTCACCATTCTCGGCGACGAGACCACGGTGCGCGGCCGCGCCGCCGAACTGGGTGTCGACATCGACGCCGCCGAGGTGCTCGACCCCCAGACCTGCCCGCTGCGTGACGAATTCGCCGAGGAGTACGCCCGCCTGCGTGCCCACAAGGGCATGACGGTGGACCGCGCCCGTGAATACATCGGTGACATCTCGTATTTCGGCACCATGATGGTGCACATGGGGGTCGCCGACGGCATGGTGTCGGGTGCGGCGCACACCACCGCGCACACCATCCGCCCGTCGTTCGAGATCATCAAGACCGAGCCGGGCGTATCCACGGTGTCGAGTGTGTTCCTGATGTGCCTGGCGGACCGGGTGCTGGTGTACGGCGACTGCGCGGTGGTGCCGGACCCGACCTCGGATCAGCTGGCCGACATCGCCATCTCCTCGGCGCGCACCGCCGCCCAGTTCGGCATCGACCCGCGGGTGGCCATGCTGTCCTACTCCACGGGCGAATCGGGGACCGGCGCGGACGTGGACAAGGTGCGTGACGCCACCAAGTTCGTGCACGACCGCGCGCCGGAGTTGCTGGTGGAGGGCCCGATTCAGTACGACGCCGCGATCGAGCCGGCGGTGGCCGCGACCAAGCTGCCGAATTCCGCGGTGGCGGGCCAGGCGACGGTCTTCATCTTCCCGGACCTCAATACCGGCAACAACACCTACAAGGCCGTGCAGCGCAGTGCGGGCGCGGTCGCGATCGGCCCGGTGCTGCAGGGTTTGAACAAGCCGGTCAATGATCTGTCGCGGGGCGCGCTGGTCGCCGACATCGTGAACACCGTCGCGATCACCGCGATTCAGGCTCAGCAGGAGGCGTAGATGAAGGTCCTGGTGATCAATTCCGGTTCCTCGTCGATCAAGTACCAGCTGCTCGATCCGGCGACCGCCGACGTGTGCGCGCAGGGCGTGGTGCAGCGCATCGGTGAGGCGGTGGAGCCGGACGTGGTGACCGTCGAGCACACCACCGGTGAGAAGACCTTCGAATACCGGGGCGCCATCGCCGATCACGCGCAGGGCCTGCACGTGGCGTTCGACCTGTTCATCGCGAGCGGCCAGGATCTGGCGGACGCCGATCTGGGTGCGGTCGGGCATCGGGTGGTGCACGGCGGCGAGGTGTTCTACGAGCCGACCCTGATCACCGACGACGTGGTGCAGGCCATCACCGACCTGTCTGCGCTGGCCCCGCTGCACAATCCGCCGAATGTCATCGGCATCGAGTCGGCGCGGGCGCTGCTGCCCACGGTCCCGCAGGTCGCGGTGTTCGACACCGCCTTCTTCCACAATCTGCCCGCCGCGGCCAAGACCTATGCCATCGACGCGGAAACCGCGGCGGCGCACGGGGTTCGCAAGTACGGCTTCCACGGCACCTCGCACGATTACGTGTCCGGTCAGGCGGCCGCGTTCCTCGGCAAGGATCGGGCCGAGCTGAACCAGATCGTGCTGCACCTGGGCAACGGCGCGTCCGCGTCGGCGATTCGGGCGGGGCGGGCGGTGGACACCTCCATGGGCCTGACACCGCTGGAGGGCCTGGTCATGGGCACCCGGTCGGGGGATCTGGATCCGGGCATCATCTTCCACCTGATCCGGACCGCGGGTATGAACGTCGACGATGTGGACGCCCTGCTCAACCGCTATTCCGGCATCAAGGGGCTGTCGGGGGTCAATGACTTCCGCGAACTGGGGCGGCTCATCGAAACCGGCCATCCCACCGCGAAATTGGCGTTCGACGTCTACATCCACCGGCTGCGGCGCTACATCGGCGCGTACTTGATCGAGCTGGGCCAGGTGGACGCCATCACCTTCACCGCCGGGGTCGGCGAGAACGACGCGCGGGTGCGCGCGGAGGCGCTGGCGGGCCTGGAGCGCTACGGCATTCGCGTCGACCCCGACCGCAATACCGCCAAAGCCCGCACGGCCCGGCGCATCTCGGCCGACGACTCCGAGATCGCGGTGCTGGTGGTCCCCACCAACGAGGAGCTCGCCATCGCCCGCGCGGCCGCGGATTTGGTCGGCTGAAACTTCCTCACGAAAACATCATGATGCGATCGGCATAGTGGTGCCCGGACCAGGTTCCCGCCGGTCCACCGGAACCCGTGTCGCACCACGCACAACCGCGGTGTCGGCCGAAATTCCCTCGCCGGTCGCGTGGTCTCAGGCTGCCCTCGAGACCGCCGCGGGCGACACGGGACTCCTCCGGTTCTTCCGGAAAAGGCTTGTCAGAACCACGCTGTATCAGAACCAAGACTTGGCGCGCACGGCGTTGGCCAGGTCGACCAGCGCGTAGCGGTGGTTGCGTTCGGGCGCCGAGCGGGCCAGCCCGCGCAGTCCGGTCTCGATGCCGCGCCGCAGATCCCGTTCGGTGAACGGCGATCCGAACAGCGTGGAACGGGTCGACTTCGGCTGGTTCCCGGCCTGCACCCAGCCCAGCGCGATACCCAGCGACAGGATGCGCAGCTGTGCCGCGCGCCCCTCGCCCGGCGGCAGGTCCTGCACTCGCGCCGCCGCCACCTGCAGCGTCGACTCGTCGAGGTCCGCGGCCGGGGCGCAGGTGAGCAGCATCAGGATGGCCGTCATCCGGGCTTCCGCGTAATGCCGTGAGGCGGGCGGCACCTGGTCGAGGGCGTGCACCGCGGCCGTGATGTTCCCGGCCGCCGCGAGCTGGCGGGCCAGGCCGAACGCGGCGCTGACCACGCCCCGGTCGGTGCGCCACACGGTGGCGTAGTAGTTCTCGGCGTAGGCCCGCCATTCCTCCGGGTCGGGCGAATCCCAGTGCTGGAGAATGAGTTCGGCGGTGGCGGCGAGCGCCAGCTTGGGCGCGATCTCACCGGGCAGCGCCTCCAGGACGGCGTCGAAGCGGGCGAAGGCGCGCTCGTATTCCAGTTCCAGCAGTTCGGCCAGGCCCAGGTACCAGTCGATGCGCCAGTCGGGGGCGGGCGGCAGCGGTTCGTCGGTGAGCCGGGCCAGCAGCATGCGGGCGGCCGCGGGCTCGTTCAGATCCAGGTGCGCGCGAGCCTCGGCGAGGGTGACCTCCACCTCGAGGGTCTCGGGCGCGCCGCCGGGTTCGGCGGCCCCGCGCTGGCGGGCGTGCCGCAGTTCCTCGAGCGAGTGCCGGGGTTCGGGGTGCGCGGCGCCGGCCAGCAGCGGCGCGGACGGGTCGCCGGGGTCGATGATGGGCACCGGCAGCGCGGCCACCACGTCGCCGGGCTGCAGCAGGGTGTCGCGGGCGATGCCGTCGATGACGCCGTCGGTCTGCGCGATGAGTTCGCCGGTGCCGAAGCTGGTGCGCGGCGGGCTGAACAGGGTGGACAGCTGCGGGTGTTCGTTGCCGGTCTCGACGGCCAGGATCTCCCGCAGCACGCCGGTGAGCTGGGCGGCCAGCACCCGCGCGGACGGGAAGCGGCGGTCGGGGTCGGGGTCGGTGGCGCGCAGCAGCAGCCGGTAGAGGAACTGGTGCCGGGCCAGGATCGGCTCGTCCTTCGGGTCGGGGATGCCGTCCACGTAGGCGCCGCGTTCCATCGGCAGGTGCAGGGTGAGCACCGCCAGCGTGCGGCCGACGGTGTAGATGTCCGACGCCACGGTGGGTCCGGTGTGCGCGATCTCGGGGGCCTGGAATCCCCTGGTGCCGTACAGGTTTCCGTAGGCCTCGAACTGGCTGACCGCGCCCAGGTCGATGAGTTCCACCCGGTCGGTGGTGATCATGATGTTGTCGGGTTTGAGGTCGTTGTAGGCCAGCCCCACCGAATGCAGGTAGTCCAGGGCGGGCAGGATTTCCAGCAGATACGCGATGGCCTCGGCGACCGGCATACGGGCGGGCGCGTAGTGGTCGAGCTGCTGGCGCAGCGAATGCCCGCCCACGTACTCCATGACGATGTAGCCGATCGGCGTCCCGTCCGAGCCCGGATGCTCCACGAAATTGTGGATCTTCACGATGCTCGGGTGCACCACCTCGGCGAGGAACTGCCGCTCGGCCAGCGCCACCGCCTGCGCCTCGGCGTCACCGGCGTGGAGCAGTCCCTTGAGCACCACCCAGCGGTCGCTGACATTGCGGTCGATGGCCAGGTAGATCCAGCCCAGCCCGCCGTGCGCGATACAGCCCTGGATCTCGTACTGGCCCGCCACCCGATCGGCCGGATACAGGGAGGGTCGGAAATCGTAAGGCGCGCCGCAGGTCTGGCAGTCGCCCGCGGTGGTGGAGGGCAGCACCGGGGTGGCCCGCCCGACCGGCTTGCCGCAGCGCCAGCAGAACCGCCGGCCCTCGGCGACCACGGGATCGTCGAGCACGGCGGCTTCCGGGTCGATCGGTGCCACCGTGGGGATCGGCACCAGGCCGGCGCCCAGCCGCCGCACCACCGGGCGCGGGCGGGCCATGCGCGCGGTGCGCTGGGAGGGCCGGGTGGGGGTGCGCGGTTCGCCTTCGGAGACTGGAAGCTCCGGCGACGCCGCGCTTTCCGGCTCGTCGTCGAAGAAGTCGGGGGCCGTCCGGGCGGTCATCTCGGTGCGCTGGGTGGCCTGCGTGGCGGCGGGTTCGGCTGCGCCGCCGCCGGATTCGGCCGGCTCGGGTGCGGAGCGGGTGGTGACCTCGGTGCGCGCCGGCCAGTGCGGTCCCACCGCGGTCGCCTGGGTCGGCGGGCCGCCGGCGTCGCCGTGGTCGGGATCGGACGGAGTGCTCATCGTCAGTCCTGATACCTCGGGGGCGGCGGAATGGCGGCGTCGCCGAGTTCGGCGCTGAGCCAGCGGCGGTAGAGCCGGTTCCAGGTGCCGTCGGAGCGAATGCGTTCCAGCGTGCCGTTGACGAAGCGCACCAGATCGTCGGAGCCCTGGGAGATGCCGATGCCGTACTGCTCGGTGCTCAGGTTGGGGCCGACCACCTCGATGGCCGGATCCTGCTGGGCCAGTCCGGCCAGCACGGTGTCGTCGGTGCTGACCGCGTCGACCTGCCGCTGCTGCAGCACCACCAGGCAGTCGGCCCAGCTGGGCACGGTGAGGATGGAGGCGGCGGGCTGGGCGCGCCGGATCAGGTCCAGCGAGGTGGTGCCGCTGACCACGCACAGCCGCTTGCCGGCCAGGTCGTTGAGCCCGTTGATGCCGGAATTACGGACGGCCAGCACCCGCTGATGCGCCTGCAGATAGGAGGTGGAGAAGGTGACCCGTTGCCGCCGTGCGCAATTGATGGTCATCGTCTTGACCACCACGTCGACGGTGTGTTCCTGCAGCGCCTTCTCGCGGTCGGCGGAGCCGAGGATGCGGTATTCGATCGCGCCGGGGTCGCCGAGCAGGTCCCGGGCGAGTTCGCGGGCGATCTCGACGTCGAAGCCGGCGAGCGCGCCGCTGGTGGGGTCGCGGAAGCTGAACAGATTGCTGCCCGGATCGAGTCCGACCAGTAGTCGTCCTCGCGCTCGGATGGCGTCGACGGTGGGCCCGTTCCGGGTTCCGTTGGGCCGCAGGCTGGCGGTGGGTCACCGCAGTCGGTCACCTCGGGCGGCGGCGCGGCCTGTGTCTGTGCCGCAACGGCTCCCGAGGGCAGGGGTGGTTCGACATAGCTGGGCACCCGGGTGGAGGGCGCGGGCGGCGGGGGACTGTTATCGCCGCAGGCGGCGGCGGTGCAGGCCACGGTGGCGGCGAGGGCCGCCACGGCGAGGGAACGAACCGGTCTGCTGGTCATCGGTACTCCCGCAGTCGCGGCCAGAGCCCGCACGCGATCAGTACGGCCGCGGCGGTGCTCAGCACCAGCGCGCCGGGCCCGAGCAGATCCAGGGTGCGCGCGGCGTGAGAGGTGTCGGCGCGCAACTGGTTTCGGGTGTCGGCGATGCCGTCGCCGAGCGCCCGATCCAGGTCGTCGGTCTGGGCGGTGGCCTCGACCACCCCCGGCCCGGTGGCCACGGCGGCCGCACCGATGAAGTCGCCCTTGGACAGCGCGTCGTTCATCCGCTGATGGGCGGCCCGCCAGCGGTCCAGCGCGGCGGACGCGGTCTTCACCTCGGCGGCGCCCGGCGCGTCGGATGCGTAGCCGGACAGGATGTTCCGCAGTTTCTCGATGGCCTGGTCGTAGGTGCGGTCGTAGTCGGCGCTGGTGTCGCGGCGTACCAGTTTGAGGGTTTCCGCGGTGCGGGCCTGCTGGGCCAGGATGCGGCTCTCGGTGAGCGCGGCGGTCGGCCCGCTGCCCTGGTCGCGGGCATGGGTGGTGTCGACCGCGGAGATGAAGCCCGCGACGACCGTCCAGGACAGCAGCGCCACCATGGTCACGGTGGCCAGCAGCAACCCGAAGTTGAGCACCCGGTGCCAGCGCCGGAACAGGAACAGCTGCGCCCCGATCAACGCCGCCACCACCAGCAGCGGCAGCAGGATGGCCGGCCACGGCGGCCGCACGTGATTGCGCTGGGTGGCGGTGATGGCGTCGGCCCGATGCTCCTGCAGTTCCTGCGCCATCGGCAGCACGGTCTTCTGCATGAGGTTGGACGCCTCGCTCAGATAGGCCGCGCCGACGGGCTGCCCGCCGCGATTGTTGGTGCGGGCGGTCTCGATGATGCCGGTGTACACCGGCAGCCCGGTCGCGATGCCCGTGCGCAGCTCGGCGTCGACGTCGGCGTCACCGCCGGTGGACTGCACCACCAGTTCCGCGGCGGCCTGGCCGACGGCCTGGTTGTAGCGGTCGCGCACCGGCTTGGGTTCGAGTCCGCCGGAGATGAAGGCGGTTCCGGCCGAGGCGTCGGCCACCGACAGCGAGGTGTAGAGCCGTTGCGCGGAATAGGCGTCCGGCTCGGACTCGTCGAGCAGCACGTCCAGGGCGTGTTGCCGGTCGGTCACCGCCATGGCGGTGACGATGCCCGCCGACACGCACAGGCTGAGCAGGATCAGCCCGATGGCGATCAGCTTGGCCGGCGACGATTCGGCGAAGGCGCGCAGTTCAGTGGTAGCGAACCGTTCGCGCCACGCTGCCGCGGCTGCGCGCGGGGAAAGCTCGTTCAGCCTCAGTTCCTCGGCTCGAGCCATCCTCACCTCCCACTGACCGAAATCGAACGACCGACTTGTTACTGCCGGATGAGCTTATTGTGGACGTACCGCCGCCGTGACGCGGGAATCCCCGCGGTGGTTCTCGGTGCGGTCGGACGATGGGATTGCGAAGATGCGTGGTGACGGGGACGGGTGGGCGGAAAGCCCGGATGGCACTCGCCAGTGGGGTCGATTCGGGGCTGCTGGATTGTTGCTGCGGGCCCCGTTGGCCGGTGGCGGGTCCGCGGTGCTGCTGCATCACCGGGCCGCCTGGACCCATCAGGGTGGCACGTGGGCGCTGCCCGGCGGCGCCCGCGACTCGCACGAGACCACCGTCCACGCCGCCGTCCGCGAGGCCGAGGAGGAGGCGGGCATCCCGTCCGGTTCGATCCGCGTGCGCGGCTCCCGGGTGACCGCGACCGCGCCCAGCGGCTGGACCTACACCACGGTCATCGCCGATGCCGCCGACCGGCTGCGCACCCGCGGCAATATGGAGAGCCAGGATCTGGTGTGGGTGCCCGAGGACGAGGTCGAGGACCGGCCGCTGCACCCCGGTTTCGCCGTGGCCTGGCCGACGCTGCGTGCCACGCCCACTCTCGTCAGCCTGGCCGGTATCGGCGACACCGACGCGGTGGCGGCCGCGTTGCCGCGCACCCTGGATCTGGCCGAGCATGGATTCCTGTGGCTGCATTCCTCGGGCGACGGCACCGGCCGCACCGCCCGGATCGGCGCCCCCGCATCCGGCCCGGAACAGACCGATTTGGCCGGAAATGTGTTGTTCCTCACTCTGGATCAGGTGTTGTCTTGAGGGCGTGAGCACGCGCGAGGTCCCCACGTACTGCCGGATCTGTGAGCCGCTCTGCGGCCTGATCGCCACCGTCGAGGACGGGAAGCTGGTGCGGCTGCGCGCCGACAAGGACCATCCGCTCTCCCGCGGCAACGCCTGCCCGAAGGGCATCGCGTTCACCGAGATCCAGAACGATCCCGACCGCGTGCTGTATCCCTTGCGCCGCACGGCATCCGGTGAGTTGCAGCGGGTGTCCTGGGACACCGCCCTCGACGAGATCGGGGAGCGGCTGCGCGGGCTGATCGCCGAGCACGGAATCGAAAGCCTCGGCTGGTATTTCGGCAACCCGTCCTCGTTCTCCTATTCCCACACCCTGTGGATGGTGGGTTTCCAGCTGGCCGCCGGGCTGAAGCACGTCTATTCGGCGGGCTCGCAGGACATCAACAACCGCTTCGTCGCCAGCGATCTGCTCTACGGTTCCGCGACCTCGGTGCCGGTCCCCGATCTGGACCGCACCGACTTCCTGCTGATGCTGGGCGCGAATCCGCTCGTCTCGCACGGCAGCGCGATGAGCGTCCCGCGGGTGCGCGACAAGCTCACCGGGATCACCAAGCGCGGTGGCCGCGTGGTGGTGGTCGATCCGCGAAACACGGAGACGGCCAAACTGTTCGAGCACGTCGGCATCCGGCCGGACGGTGACGCCTGGCTGCTGGCGGCGTTGCTCCAGGTCCTCTTCGAGGAGGACCTCCAGGACGCACAGGCCCTGCGCCGTCAGGCGTCCGGCGTCCGCGAACTACGTTCCGCGGTAGCTCGTTTCACCCCCGAGGTGACCGCCGAGATCACCGGCCTCGACCCCGATCTGGTCCGCACTCTGGCGCGCGATCTGGCCCGCGCCGATTCCGCCGCCGTGTACGGCCGCACCGGCACCTGCCTGGGTCGCCACGCCACCCTGGTGGCGTTCCTCGTCGACGCGCTGGCCCTGGTCACCGGCAATCTCGACAAGCCGGGCGGCAGCGTCTTCGGCAAGGAACTGGTCGCCGTCTCCGAACTGAGCGCCCGCCTGGGCTTCGCCGGCTACGCCCGCAACCACTCCCGCGTCGGCGGCTTCCCGGATGTGCTCGGCACCTTCCCGGCCGCGATCATGGCCAAGGAGATCACCACCCCCGGCCCGGGCCGCCTGCGCGCCCTGTTCACCTCGGCCGGCAACCCCGTCTCCTCGGTCCCCAACGGCCGCGAACTCGCCGCCGCTCTCCCCGAACTCGACCTGTTCGTCTCCATCGACCTCTATGTCAACGACACCAACCGAATCGCCGACTACATCCTCCCGGCGACCACGTTCCTGGAGCGAGACGACATCCCCCTCCCGTTCGCGGCGCTGTCTCCGACCCCGTACACCCAGTACACCGAGCGGGTCGTCGAACCCTACGGCGAGGCCCGCGAGGAGTGGCAGATCATCGACGCCATCGCGACCCGAATCGGCGTGCAGCCCTTCGCCGTAGGCCCCGCCCGCCCCGTCGGCCGTCTGCTGAGCACCCTGCGCCGCCGCGTCCCCGCCCTCGCCTCGGCCCGCCCCACCCCCACCCTGCTCGCCGACCTCGCTCTCCGCACCGGCCCCTACGGTGACCGTTTCGGCCTGCGCCGCAACGGCATCAGCCTGTCCAAGCTCCGCCGCCACCCCCACGGCATCGTCCTCTCCGAGGCCATCGCCACCGGAGTCCTCCGAAACGTGGTCCGCCACAAGGGCAACCGGGTGAACCTGGCCCCCGACGAGATCATCACCGAACTCCGCACCCTCACCGCCCGCCCCGCCGACCCCACCTACCCCCTCCGGGTGATTGGCCTCCGAGAACTCAAATCCCACAACTCCTGGATGCACAACGTCGAGCCCCTGATGCGCGGCAACCGCGAACACGCCGCCCGCATCAACCCCAAAGACGCAGCGGTAGCCGGCATTTCCGACGGCGACCGCTGCCGCGTCACCTCCACCCACGGCTCCATCGAGGTGACCGCCCGCCTCACCGACGACCTGATCGCGGGCACGATCGCCGTTCCCCACGGCTGGGGTCACCAGGGTGGCTGGCAGCGCGCGAACGCCGCGGGCGGCGCGAACGTCAACGACCTGATGTCCACCGACCTCGCCGACGTCGAACGCCTGGCCGGCATGTCGAACCTGAACGGAATCCCGGTCCGCCTGGACCCGGTGCGCTGAGGGCCGGCTATCGAACCTGCGGTGTCAGCTCCGTGGGTTGCACCGATTGCCCGCACTCGCAGGCCAATTGGGCGGTGACGATGCCGTCGCACCCGGCATGGCGGAATTCCAGCGGCCCGTCCTCGTCGCTCAGATGCCGGTCGCCCCACTGCATCAGTGCGATCAGGGCGGGAAGGAGTTCGCGACCCATGGCGGTGAGTACGTATTCGTCGCGTGTCCGCGCGCCGGGTTCTCGGTAGGAACTCTTGGCCAGCAGCCCCGTGTCGACGAGCGTCTTCAGTCGCGTGCTCAACGCGTTCCGCGGTATGTCGAGGTCGGCCCGCATATCGTCGAATCGCGCGACGCCGTAGTGCGCTTCCCGCAGCACCAGCAACGTCCACCGGTCGCCGAGTAGCGCGGCGGTGCGCGCCAGCCCGCACTCGTCGAGCGGAATCCGCAGCCCAGGCCTATCCGACATGACCCCACCGTAGCAGGGTTTGACTTTGAGACTCAGCCTGGGCAAGCTGCATCTCAGTTTGAGACCCAGGATGAGTTGGAGGATTCACATGCCGATGGTCACGATCAAGACGGTGCGGGGACAGACGCCCGAGGCCCTCGCCCGCACCATGCGGGAAGTGAGCCGGGTGGTCGCCGAGAACCTCGGCTACGACCCCGCTCACGTCTGGGTAATGCTCGACGAAATGCCCGACGATCACTTCATGGTGGCCGGAAAGACCTGGGCGGAACTGAAATCCGCCGTCCAGTGAGCGCCCCCGGTCAATTCCGGTTTGTTGCGGTCGCCGACGGGTGAACCGACCCTGGTGTCCCGACTGCCGCCGCCGCTCCCCGGCGGCCGAATGTCGCGGCGCGTCAGCCGGCGCTGCCGCTGCCGATCTGTTTCGGTTCGCCGCTGCCGGTGGAGAGGAAGGTGGCGGAGAGCTGGGAGTCGCCCTGTTTGACGGTGACGCTGTGGACGCCGCTCGCGAAGAGGGGGATGCTGGCCCAATAGTGCTTGCCGTCGATGGTGACGGGGGTGGCGGGGCTGCCCGGCATGAGTTTGCCGTTGTCGTAGAAGTACACGGGGGCGGTGCTGTCAACGTCCGCGGCGAGGTTGGATTGGGCGTCGCTGATCTGCTGGATCCAGATGCGGGAGACCGACGCCTGCGCGGGCGCGGCCGTGATGACACTGCCGACCGCGGTGGCGGTCAGCAGTACCGCGCCGAATCCATTGCGTACCACAGAACTTGCGAGCATTGGCAACCTCCGAAGGATGCGGCAATCGGGCTGATCGCCATCGCAGCCGAACTTAGGCGATATCCGGATCTTTGAAATGCCGCCAGTTCCAATGGCACGACGGATCCGTACTACCGGTCGTTCTCCAGGATTCGCTGTTTGATCGCGCGGGCAGCGGCTCGAGGGTCGTCGGCCTCGGTGATGGCGCGCACCACGACGATTCGGGTCGCGCCCGCGTCGAGGACCTCGGGGAGGTGGGCTTCGTCGATGCCGCCGATGGCGAACCAGGGGCGGTGGGGGTGCGAGCCGGCGGTGGAGCGGACCAGTTCGAGGCCCGCGGGGGTGCGGCCGGGTTTGGTCGGGGTGGCGTAGACCGGGCCGGTGCAGAAGTAGTCGATGTGTTCGTCGACGGCGGCCAGGCCGGCTTGGGCGCGGTTGTTGGTGGAGCGGCCGAGGACGACGTCGGGGCCCAGGATCTGGCGGGCATACCAGGGTGGCAGGTCGCCCTGGCCCAGGTGCAGGACGTCGACGCCGGCGGCGAGCGCGATGTCGGCGCGGTCGTTGCAGGCGACCAGCGCGTTGTGGCGGCGGGCGACGGCCTTCAGCTCGGCCAGTACGCCCAGCTCGGCCTTGGCCTCGAGCGGGCCGAACTGCTGCTCCCCGCGCGAACCCTTCTCGCGCAGTTGGATGATGTCGACGCCGCCGGCCAGGGCCGCGTCGGCGAACTGCGCCAGATCGCCCTTGTCCCGGCGCGCGTCGGTGCACAGGTAGAGCCGCGCGGTCGCGAGGCGTTCCCTGGGGGTGGCGGGCCGGTTCGGGTGGGAGGGTTGCACAGGGTCGACGGTAGTCGCGCTACGGTTGTCAGGTCGAAACGACCCGAGGGAAAGCGCCCCGTGTGGCGGCCCGCGACACATTCCTCGCGGCTGCTGTTTCGCATCGTATATATGCAGGTCCCCGGGATGCGGGGACGAGTTAGGTGGATTCACATGCGGACTCTGGCCGTCGTCGGCGGCGGTGTGATCGGACTGTCGGCGGCCTGGCGGGCCGCCGGAGCGGGCTGGACCGTCACCCTCTTCGACCCGGCCTCGGGTAGCGGATCCTCGTGGGTCGCGGGCGGCATGCTCGCGCCGCTGTCGGAAGGGTGGCCGGGGGAGGACGCGGCGCTCGAGTTCGGGGCCGCTTCGCTCACCCGCTGGCCGGTTTTCGCCGCCGAGCTGAAGGCGGTCACCGGCGTCGATGTCTTCGTCGCCGATGCCACCCTGACCGTCGCCCTGGATGCCGCCGATGCCGCTGACCTGCGCACCATCGCCGATTGGGTGAATGCCCGAGGCCACGAACTGAGCCTGCTGGACCGGGCGGGAGTCCGTGCGGCCGAACCGAGTCTGGGCCGCGGCGTGCGCGCCGGGCTGCTGGCCGCCGCCGAGCCCGCCGTCGACAATCGCGCCTTGGTGAACGCGCTGCAGTCCGCCTGCCGCGAGGCCGGGGTCGAGTTCCGCGCCGAGCGGGTCGAGGCCCCCGCCGAGCTGCCGCACGATCGAGTAGTGCTGGCCACCGGCGCCGCCACCGCCCAGGTATGGCCCGGTCTGCCCGTGCGTCCGGTGAAGGGCGAGATCCTGCGGCTGCGTCGCCGCCCGAGCGCGCCGACCCCGCCGACCCGGGTGATCCGGGCTCGCGTGCACGGCCGCCCTATATATCTTGTGCCCAGGGGTGACGGGATAGTTCTGGGTGCAACACAATACGAAGTCGGGTTCGACAACGCCGTCACCGTCGCCGGTGTCCGTGACCTGATCACCGATGCCGAGGCGGTGCTGCCGGGCCTGGGCGAGTACGAGTTCGCCGAAGCCGTCGCGGGGTCGCGCCCCGGGTCGCCGGACAATCTGCCGTTGATCGGTTACCTGGACGACAAGGTGATCGTGGCCGCGGGCCACGGCCGCAACGGCATTCTCGACACCCCGGTCACGGCGGACGCCGTGCTGGCCCTGCTCGCCGACCGCGAGCTGCCCGAAGCGCGGTCCGCGGACCCGCGCCGTTTCATCTCAGGAGGAGTTCGATGACCGCAATCCCGGTCGGCGTCACCGTCAATGGTGAGGACCACGTGTTCCCCGAGGAGCTCACCGTCCGCCAGCTGCTGGAGCGCCTGAACCTGCCGTGTCAGGGCGTGGCGCTGGCCATCGACGGCGCGGTCTTCCCGAAGTCCCGCTGGGACGAGCCGGTGGGCCGCGGCTGGGAGATCGAGGTGCTGACGGCGGTGCAGGGTGGCTAGCCTCGTCGAACCCCTGGTCATCGCGGGCCGCGAGTTCGGTTCGCGGCTCATCATGGGCACCGGCGGCGCGGAGAACCTGGCCGTGCTGGAGGAGGCCCTGCTGGCGTCGGGCACCGAGCTGACCACGGTCGCCATGCGCCGGGTGGACGCCGCGGGCGGCACCGGTGTGCTGGATCTGCTGAAGCGCCTGGAGATCGCCCCGCTGCCGAATACCGCGGGCTGCCGGACCGCCGCCGAGGCCGTGCTCACCGCGCAGCTGGGCCGCGAGGCGCTCGAAACCGATTGGGTGAAGCTGGAAGTCATCGCCGACGAGCGCACTCTGCTCCCGGACGCCATCGAATTGGTCGCCGCCGCAGAGCAATTGGTGGACGACGGCTTCACGGTGCTGCCGTACACCACCGATGACCCGGTGCTGGCCAAGCGGCTCGAGGATGTCGGCTGCGCCGCGGTGATGCCGCTGGGTTCGCCGATCGGCACCGGTCTGGGCATCGGAAATCCGCACAATATCGAGATGATCGTGGCCGCCGCGGGTGTGCCGGTCATCCTGGACGCGGGGATCGGCACCGCCAGCGATGCCGCCCTGGCCATGGAACTGGGCTGCTCCGCTGTCCTTTTGGCGACCGCGGTCACCCGCGCCCGGCAGCCCGCGCTGATGGCGGCCGCCATGGCGCGCGCGGTGGAGGGCGGCTGGCTGGCCCGGCAGGCCGGTCGAATTCCGAAGCGGTTCTGGGCGCAGGCTTCCTCGCCCGGATTCTGATGCCCGGCGGCTGAACCCGGAGACCGGTTCGGCCGTAGTCATCCCCGAGGATGAGCGACGCGCGACCAAATGGCGATAGTGCGCGCTCCACACATGGGGAAGACTGGTCACCATGATCGAACTGAGAGGCCTGACCAAACATTACGGCCAGACCGTCGCGGTGTCGGATCTGTCGTTCACGGTCCGCCCGGGGCAGGTGACCGGCTTTCTCGGCCCGAACGGGGCGGGCAAGTCGACCACCATGCGCATGATCCTGGGGCTGGACGCCCCGACCTCCGGGACCGCGCTCATCGACGGCAAGCCGTACCACGACCTGAAACGTCCCCTCGACACCGTCGGCGCGCTGCTGGACGCGAAGTGGGTGCACCCCAATCGTTCCGCGCGTTCGCATCTGCGGTGGATGGCCGCCTCCAATGACATTGCGGAGTCCCGGGTGGAGGAGGTGTTGCGCCTGGTCGGCCTGTCGGAGGTGGCCGGGAAGAGCGCGGGCGGCTTCTCGCTCGGCATGTCGCAGCGGCTCGGCCTGGCCGGGGCGCTGCTCGGCGATCCGCAGGTGCTGTTGTTCGACGAGCCGGTGAACGGCCTGGATCCCGAGGGCATCCTGTGGATTCGCCGGTTCATGCAGCGGCTGGCCGCGGAGGGCCGCACCGTGCTGGTGTCGAGCCATCTGCTGTCGGAGATGGCGCAGACCGCGGAGCATCTGGTGGTGATCGGCCGGGGCCGGCTGATCTCCGATACCAGTACCAAGGATTTCATCGAGAAGGCGTCGGAACAGTCTGTGCGCGTGCGCAGTCCGCAGCTGGATCAGTTGCGCAGCCTGCTCACCTCGAACGGCATGACGGTCCGGGAGGACGGTGCGGAGGCCGACGGCCCGGCGTTGATGGTGGCGGGGGTGAGCAGTGACGCGGTCGGAAAGCTGGCCGGCGCCAATGACATCACGCTCTACGAGCTGTCGCCGCAGCGCGCGTCGCTGGAGGAGGCGTTCATGCGGATGACCGGTGGTGCGGTGCAGTACCACGGCGAAGGCTTCGATCAGGTGATGGGAGGTGGGCTCTGATGGGAGTGCTCGCTGCGGAACGAATCAAGCTCACCTCGACCAAGTCCCCGGTGTGGTGCACGGTCCTGCTGGTGGTGTTCGGCCTGGGTATCGCGGCTCTGTTCAGTCTGGCACTGAACGCGTCGTGGCGGGTCTTCCAGGATCAGCTGGCGGAGGGCAAGATGCAGCCCGCCGATGCGCCTTACGCGGAGAACTCGATCGCGGGCCTGGGTATCACGGGTCTGGCGCAGGGTATGCCGGGCTTCGGCTACCTGATGGTGATGATCTTGGCGGCGCTGGCGGTCACCAGTGAGTACCGGTTCGGCACGATCAAGGCCACCTTCCTGGCGATCCCGAACCGGACCACGGTCCTGCTCACCAAAGCGGGTCTCATTGCGGTTGCCATGGGTTTGCTGAGCCTGGTGCTGACCTTCCTCGGATTCTTCATCTTCAAGGCCATGGTCACCCACGACGCGGGCGCCCATCTCAGCCTCACCAATGGTGACCTGCGCGTCTTCTACGCCGTGCCGGTCTTCATCGTGCTCATCGTGTTCCTGGCGGTAGGAGTCGGCACGCTGATCCGGCAGTCGGCGGGCGCGCTGTCGCTGCTGATCGTGTGGCCGGTGATCCTGGAGCCGATGGTCGGCGCGTTCGGCAAGATCGGCCACCAGATCCAGGTGCTGCTGCCCTTCCAGAACGCGGGCCTGTTCCTGGGGACCGTGGACGAGAAATCCGAGTATTGGCATTGGGGCCCTTGGGGTGGTCTCATCTACTTCGCGGCCGTCGTGGCCGTGGTATTCGGAGCCGCGCTGTTCGTGGTGAACAAACGTGACGCCTAGCTCGTGTTCCGAGTGATATAGACCCTGCCCGGGGAGCCGCCGGCCACTGCCCGGCACGGCGGCGCGCATCGGCCCGATACGGATTCCGTATCGGGCCGATGTCATTCGGCGTGGTGGTTCATAGCCCGGCCGAAGTGTGGGCCAGTTAACGTTTTATTACCTCCGTGGTGATGTGGCGCGTTGTGCTGGACGGTCGGTAGCATCGGATCAGCAACCAAAACACTCCAACCTTCGGCGGGCCCAATGTTGTGGCCGCTAGCACCGATCGGGAGGTGTCCGGTGGCCATCATTAATCCATCCCATGACGGAGCGCTGGGATACGCTCTGGGCGTGAGCGAACGACCCTCCGACGGCGGAGACCGCGCGAACGACGCGAACCGCACGGACGGACTGGGAACCGATCGCAGCCGTTCGCGAGACAAGGGCGGGAACCGGGGGCGAGACCAACCGCGTATCGACCCGGACCTGGTCATCCCCTTGATCCCCGCAGAACTCTCCGAGGACACGGACGCGGAATTGTCCGACGAATCCGACGACCTCGACGGTCGGCCGCGCCGCCGCGGCCGCTTCCCGGGCCAGCTCTCGGCCCTGGTCAATGCCGCCAATCAGCGCGGCGACATCATCGGCGCGATCCGCAAGGCGCGCGAGAATCTGCCCGGCGACCCGGGTTTCGGTGATCCACTCTCGGTCTCGGGACCGGGCAGTGTGCGCGCGGTGGCCCGCGCGGCGGACAAGCTGGTCGGCGATTCGCCCAGCGCCGCACGCGAATTGGGGCTGGGCGCGCTGCAGGTGTGGCAGGCCATGCTGGAGCGGGTCGGCAAGGGCCGCGGCACCGACGAGATCACCATCATGTTCACCGACCTGGTGGCCTTCTCCAGTTGGTCGCTGGCCGCGGGCGACGAGGTCACCCTCGACCTGCTGCGCCGGGTCGCCAAGGCCATCGAGCCGCCGATCGTGGATCGGGGCGGCCAGGTGGTCAAACGCATGGGTGACGGCGTGATGGCCGTCTTCCCGTCCGCGGATCGGGCCGTACGGGCCGCGATCGCCGCCAAGGAGAACCTGTCCACGGTGTCGGTGGACGGCTACCGCCCGCAGATGCGCCTGGGCCTGCATACCGGCAGTCCGCGCGAGATCGGCGGCGACTGGCTCGGCATCGACGTGAATATCGCCGCTCGCGTCATGGAGGCCGGCGGCAATGGCAACACCATGCTCTCGGGCGTGACCCTGGACGCACTGAACCCGGAGACGCTCGAGGAACTCGGCCTGGGCGTGAAGCCCTACCGCCGCAGCTTCTTTGCCGCCCCGCTCAGCGGTGTCCCCGAGGACCTGCGCATCTTCCGCCTCGAAGCCGAGTGAAGAGCCCGAGAGTTACTTGATCATGTAGAGGATCGCGCCCACGGCCGCGAGCACGCCACAGACGGCGAGTGCGATGGCCAGTGGGCGCGAGGTCTTGAACAGCGAGTACGCGCCGCCGAAGAGGAATCCGGCGAGGGCGAGCAGGATGATCGTGGTGACGTCTGTGGACACCCGCTCAGTCTGCCTGACGGTTGCCGGCACCCTGCGTACCGGTGCTGACCGGGCGTTTCCGCAAATAACAAGCACGCGGGCTTGATTTTTTCTGCCGCTGATGTGACCCTGTAACCGACCGCAGCGCCGAGGTTGCGCTGGACTCTGGTGCACAGGGAGGCCCTCGATGAGTCAGCTCGCCGACACTCCGGATCTGATCCGGATCGGCAACTGTTCCGGGTTCTACGGCGATCGCATGAGCGCCATGCGCGAGATGCTCGAGGGCGGGCAGCTCGACGTGCTCACCGGCGACTATCTGGCCGAGCTCACCATGCTGATCCTGGGCCGCGACCGGATGAAGGACGCGAACCTGGGCTACGCCAAAACCTTTGTGCGGCAGCTGGAGGACAGCCTCGGGCTGGCCCTGGAGTCCGGCGTCAAGATCGTCACCAACGCGGGCGGCCTGAACCCGGCCGGCCTGGCACAGCGGGTGCGCGAAGTCGCCGAAAAGCTCGGTCTCGCACCGAAGGTCGCGTATGTGACCGGTGACGACCTGCTGGCGCGGGCCGGTGAACTGGGCCTGGGCGCGCCGCTGACCGCGAACGCCTACCTGGGCGCGTGGGGCATCGCCGAATGCCTGACCGCGGGCGCGGACATCGTGGTGACCGGCCGCGTCACCGACGCCTCGGTCGTGGTCGGCCCCGCGGCCGCGCACTTCGGCTGGGGCCGAACCGATTACGACGCGCTGGCCGGCGCCGTGGTGGCGGGTCACGTCATCGAGTGCAGCACCCAGGCCACCGGCGGCAATTTCGCCTTCTTCACCGAGATCGCCGATCTGGGCCGCCCCGGCTTCCCGATCGCCGAGGTGCGCCGCGACGGCAGCAGCGTCATCACCAAGCACGAGGGCACCGGCGGCGCGGTCACCGTGGACACCGTCAAGGCCCAGCTCATGTACGAGATCCAGAGCGCGCGCTACGCCGGTCCGGACGTCACCACCCGCCTGGACAGCATTCAGGTGAGCCAGGAGGCTCCCGACCGCGTCCTGATCAGCGGCGTGACCGGTGAGGCCCCGCCGCCGCAGACCAAGGTGTCCACCAACACCATCGGCGGCTTTCGCAACGAGATGCAGTTCATCCTCACCGGTCTCGACATCGAGGCGAAGGCGGAACTGGCGCGGCGGCAGCTGGAGTCGTGGCTGACCGTGCGTCCCGCCGAGCTGGACTGGACGCTGGCCCGCCTGGATCGCCCCGACGCCGACACCGAGGAGCAGGCCAGCGCGCTGCTGCGCTGCGTGGTCCGCGACCCCGACCCGAACAAGGTGGGTCGCGCCTTCTCCAGTGTCGCGGTGGAATTGGCGCTGGCCAGCTTCCCCGGCTTCTCGCTGACGGCCCCGCCTGGCAATGGCGGCCCGTACGCGGTCTTCACGCCGGGATACGTGGACGCCAAGGAGATTCCGCACACCGCGGTGCTGGCGGACGGCTCCGAGGTGGCGATCGCACCGGCGGGGGAGACCCTGGAGCTGGACGTGGTCGCGGAACCGGCACTGCCGCAGCCGCTTCCGGCGGGCGAGACCCGGCGTGCCCCGCTGGGCACGATCGCCCTGGCCCGCAGTGGCGACAAGGGCGGCAACGCCAATATCGGCGTCTGGGTGCGCACCGAGGAGCAGTGGCGCTGGCTGGTGCACACGCTGACCGTCGACGAGCTGCGCCGCCTGCTGCCCGAGACCGCCGACCTGCCCGTCACCCGGCACGTGCTGCCGAACCTGCGGGCGCTGAACTTCATCGTCGAGGGCCTGCTCGGTCAGGGCGTGGCCTATCAGGCCCGTTTCGACCCGCAGGCCAAGGGGCTCGGGGAATGGCTGCGGGCCCGGCACATCGAGATCCCTGTGGAGCTGCTGCCATGAGTCACGTGAGTCCCTGGAACACCCCCGAGCGCCGCGAATTGCGCTCCACCGTGCGCGGATTCGCCGAGCGCGAGGTCCTGCCGTACCTGGACCAGTGGGAGCGCGACGGCGAGATCCCGCGTGAACTGCACAAGAAGGCGGGCGCGCTGGGCCTGCTGGGCGTCCAGTTCCCGGAGTCCGCGGGCGGTTCCGGCGGTGACGCCATCGACGCGGCCGTGGTGGCCGAGGAGATGCACTACGCGGGTGGCTCGGGCGGCCTGTTCGCCTCCCTGTTCACCTGCGGTATCGCGGTGCCGCACATCATCGCCTCCGGCAATGCCGAGCACATCGACCGCTGGGTGAAGCCGACCCTGGCGGGGGAGAAGATCGGTTCGCTGGCCATCACCGAGCCGGGCGGCGGTTCCGATGTCGGGCATCTGCGCACCACCGCGGTGCGCGACGGCGACGACTACATCGTGAACGGTTCCAAGACGTTCATCACCTCCGGTGTGCGCGCCGACTACGTGGTGACCGCGGTGCGCACCGGTGGCCCCGGCGCGGCCGGTGTGTCGCTGCTGGTGGTGGAGAAGGGCACGCCCGGCTTCACGGTCAGCCGCAAGCTGGAGAAGATGGGCTGGCTGGCCTCGGACACCGCCGAGCTGTCGTATGTCGATGTGCGGGTGCCGGTCTCGAACCTGGTGGGCCCGGAGAACAGCGGATTCGCCCAGATCGCAAACGCTTTCGTGAGCGAGCGGGTGGGCCTGGCCGTGCAGGCGTACGGTCACGCGCAGCGCTGCCTGGACCTGACCCTGCAGTGGACCCGGGATCGGGAGACCTTCGGTCGTCCGCTGATCAGCCGGCAGGCCGTGCAGAACACGCTGTCGGAGATGGCCCGTCGCATCGATGTGGCCCGCGTCTACACCCACGTGCTGGCCGAGCGCGCCGCGCAGGGTGAGACCGATCTGATCGCCGAGGTCTGCTTCGCCAAGAACACCGCGGTGGAGACCGCCGAATGGGTTGCCCACCAGGCCGTGCAGTTGTTCGGCGGCCTCGGCTACATGCGCGAGTCCGAGGTCGAACGGCATTACCGGGATGTCCGCATCCTCGGCATCGGCGGCGGCACCAATGAGATTCTGACCAGCCTCGCGGCCAAGCGATTGGGGTTCCAGTCTTGAGTATTCTGCGCACATCCGTGGACCCGAATTCGGCGGACTATCAAGCCGCCGCCGAGGCGATGAGCGCCAAGCTCGCCGAGGTCGAGGTCGAATACGCGAAGAACATCGCGGGCGGCGGCCCGGACAAGATGGCGCGGCATCGCAAGCGCGGCAAGCTGACCGCGCGCGAGCGCATCGAACTGCTGCTCGACGAGGATTCGCCGTTCCTGGAGCTGGCCCCGCTGGCCGCCTGGGGCAGCGACTTCCATGTGGGTGCGAGCGTCATCGCGGGCATCGGCATCGTGGAGGGTGTCGAGTGCATGATCACCGCGCCGGATCCGACCGTGCGCGGCGGCACCTCCAACCCGTGGACGCTGCGGAAAACCTTGCGCATGAACGACATCGCGCTGGAGAACCGGCTGCCGGTGATCGGCCTGGTGGAGTCCGGCGGCGCGGATCTGCCGACGCAGAAAGAGGTCTTCGTCCCCGGCGGCCGCATGTTCCGGGACCTGACCCGGCTCTCGGCGGCCGGAATCCCCACCATCGCACTGGTTTTCGGCAACTCGACGGCCGGTGGCGCGTACATCCCGGGCATGTCCGACTACACGGTCATGATCAAGGAGCGCTCCAAGGTGTTCCTGGGCGGCCCGCCGCTGGTGAAGATGGCCACCGGTGAGGAGTCCGACGACGAGTCGCTGGGCGGCGCGGAAATGCACGCCCGCACTTCGGGTCTGGCCGACTACCTGGCCGTCGACGAGCAGGACGCGATCCGGCTGGGCCGCTCCATCGTCAAGCGCCTGAACTGGCAGAAGCAGGGTCCGGCCGCGCGCCCGGTCACCGAGGTGATCGAGCCGCTACACGACCCGGAGGAACTGCTCGGCATCGTGCCGACCGACCTGAAGATCCCGTTCGATCCGCGCGAGGTCATCGCCCGCGTGGTCGACGGCTCGGACTTCGACGAGTTCAAGCCACTCTACGGTTCCAGCCTGGTGACCGGCTGGGCGGAGCTGCACGGCTACCCGGTCGGCATTCTCGCCAACGCGCGCGGCGTGCTGTTCTCCGAGGAGTCGCAGAAGGCCACCCAGTTCATCCAGCTGGCCAATCAGAAGAACACGCCACTGCTGTTCCTGCACAACACCACCGGCTACATGGTCGGCAAGGAGTACGAGCAGAAGGGCATCATCAAGCACGGCGCGATGATGATCAACGCGGTCTCGAACTCGAAGGTGCCGCACATCTCGGTGCTGATGGGCGCGTCCTACGGCGCCGGCCACTACGGCATGTGCGGTCGCGCCTACGATCCGCGCTTCGTGTTCGCCTGGCCGAGTGCGAAATCCGCCGTCATGGGTGGTGCGCAGCTGGCGGGCGTCATCTCCATCGTGGGCCGGGCGGCCAACGAGGCGCGCGGCATCCCGTTCAACGAGGAGGCCGACGCCGGTCTGCGCGCCATGATCGAGGCGCAGATCGAGGCCGAATCGCTGCCCATGTTCATGTCGGGCCGCCTCTACGACGACGGCGTCATCGACCCCCGCGACACCCGCACGGTGTTGGGAATGGCCTTGTCCGCCATTCACAATGCCCCGATCAAGGGCGCCGAGGGCTTCGGCGTCTTCCGGATGTGAGGCCAGAAATGGAAATCACCAACGTTCTGGTCGCCAATCGTGGCGAGATCGCGCGGCGCGTGTTCGCGACTTGTCGTCGGATGGGTATCGCGACGACCGCCGTCTACTCGGACGCGGACGCACGGTCGCCTCACGTCGCCGAGGCCGATGCGGCAATTCGCCTGCCCGGCAATACTCCCGGCGAGACCTACCTGCGCAGTGAGCTGATCATCGAGGCCGCGCTGGCCGCCGGCGCCGACGCGATCCACCCCGGCTACGGATTCCTCTCCGAGAACGCCGAATTCGCGAAGGCCGTGCAGGCCGCCGGGCTGACCTGGATCGGCCCGCCGGTCGCGGCGATCGAGCAGATGGGCTCCAAGGTCGAGTCCAAGAAGATGATGGACGCCGCCGGCGTCCCGGTCCTGAAGCAGTTGGACCCGGCCGAGGTCACCGCGGACATGCTGCCGGTGCTGATCAAGGCGTCCGCCGGTGGTGGCGGTCGCGGCATGCGCGTGGTGCGTGAGCTGTCCGAGCTGACCGGTCAGATCGAGGCCGCGCAACGCGAAGCCCAGTCCGCCTTCGGCGATCCGACTGTGTTCTGCGAGCGCTACCTGGAGACCGGCCGCCACATCGAGGTGCAGGTCATGGCCGACACCCACGGCACCGTGTGGGCGGTCGGCGAGCGCGAGTGCTCGATTCAGCGCCGGCACCAGAAGGTCGTCGAAGAGGCGCCGTCGCCGCTGGTCGAGAAGATCGACGGGATGCGGGCCCGCCTGTTCGAGGCGGCCCGGCTGGCCTCGGAGGCGATCGGCTACGAGGGCGCGGGCACCGTCGAATTCCTCGCCGACGAGAAGGGCGACTTCTTCTTCCTGGAGATGAACACCCGTCTGCAGGTGGAGCATCCGGTCACCGAGCAGGTCACCGGGCTGGACCTGGTGCGCCTGCAGTTGCAGGTGGCGGCCGGTCGCCCGCTGCCCGCGCGGCAGCCGGAGATGCGCGGTCACTCCATCGAGGTGCGCCTCTACGCCGAGGACCCGGCCCACGACTGGCAGCCGCAGTCCGGCGCCGTCCACCGTCTCGACATCCCCGGCACCCTGGGCGAATTCACCGTGCTGACCGAGCCGGGCGTGCGCCTGGACACCGGCATCGTGGACGGCTCGGTGGTGGGCGTGCACTACGACCCGATGCTGTCGAAGGTCATCTCCTTCGCCGAGACCCGCGACGAGGCGGCGCATCTGCTGGCTTCCGCGTTGCAGCGGGCCAAGATTCACGGCCTGGTCACCAACCGCGACCTGCTGGTGCGGGTGCTTCGGCATCCGGCGTTCCTGGCCGGTGACACCGATACCGCCTTCTTCGCCACGCACGATCTCGAGAAGCTGTCCGCGCCACTGGTTTCGGAGGCGGACGAGCAGCTTTCCATCGTGGCGGCCGCGCTCTCCGACGCCGCCGCCAACCGGCGCGGGGCCCGGATCGGCGGCGGTCTGCCCAGCGGCTGGCGCAATCTGCCGTCGCAGGCGCAGTCCAAGTCCTACGAGTCCCGGCTGACCGGTCGCCACGATGTGCGGTACCGGCTCACCCGCACCGGCCTGGAGGTCGAGGGGCATGAGGGTCTCGAATTGGTGGAGGCCACAACGGATCTGGTGATCCTGCAGGTGCCCGGTGACCGCGGTCCGGTGCGCCGTCGTTTCGAGATCGCCCGCTACGGCGAGCTGGTGACGGTGGATTCCCCGCTCGGCCCGGTGGCGGTGCGCCGCCTGCCGCGTTTCGAGGATCCGGCCGATCAGGTGGCCGAGGGCTCGCTGCTGGCCCCGATGCCGGGCGCGGTGATCCGTCTCGGTGCGGCGGTCGGCGACAAGGTCGAGAAGGGCTGGCCCATTCTGTGGCTGGAGGCGATGAAGATGGAGCACACCATCGCCGCGCCCACCGCGGGCGTGCTCACCGAATTGAACGTGTCCGCCGGCCAGCAGGTCGAAGTCGGCGCCGTGCTCGCCGTGGTCCACAGCGAAGATCAGGAGTAGGCAATGAGTTTCATCGAGACCGACGAACAGAAGGCGCTGCGGGAGGCGGTGGCCAAGCTGGCCGCCAAGTACAACTTCCGCGACTACGCCGGGCCCAAGGCGCGCAAGGGCGAGCCGTTCGATGAGCTGTGGGACGAGGCCGGCAAGCTCGGCTTCCTGGGCGTCAACCTGCCCGAGGAGTACGGCGGCGGTGGCGCGGGCATCTACGAGCTCGCCCTGGTGCAGGAGGAGCTGGCGGCGCAGGGTTGCGGCCTGCTGCTGATGGTTGTCTCGCCCGCCATCTGCGGCACCATCATCACCAAGTACGGCACCGAGGACCAGAAGCAGCACTGGCTGACCAAGCTGGCCGACGGCACCGGCAAGATGGTGTTCGGCATCACCGAGCCGGACGCGGGCTCCAACTCGCACAAGATCACCACCACCGCCCGCCGCGACGGCGAGGACTGGATCCTCAACGGCCGCAAGATCTTCATCTCCGGCGTGGACCAGGCCGAGGCCGTGCTGATCGTGGCCCGCACCGAGAACGCCAAGACCGGCAACCTGCAGCCCGCGCTGTTCATCGTGCCTGTCGACACCCCCGGCTTCGTGAAGACGAAGCAGGAGATGGACATCATCGAGCCGGACAACCAGTTCACGTTGTTCCTCGACGATGTGCGGCTGCCCGCCACCGCCCTGGTCGGTCAGAGAGACGCGGCGATCGCGCAGCTGTTCGCGGGCCTGAACCCGGAGCGCATCATGGGCGCGGCCATGGCGATCGGCATGGGCCGCTACGCCATCGACCGGGCGGTGTCCTACGCCAAGGAGCGCGCGGTGTGGAAGGGCGTGCCGATCGGTGCGCACCAGGGCATCTCGCATCCGCTGGCGCAGGTGAAGATCGAGCTCGAGCTGGCCAAGGTGATGATGCAGAAGGCGGCGTTTCTCTACGACGCCGGTGACGACTTCGGCGCCGCCGAGGCCGCCAATATGGCGAAGTACGCTGCGGCCGAAGCCAGCATCAAGGCGCTGGATCAGGCCATCCAGACGCACGGTGGTTCCGGCCTGACCTCCGACGTGGGTCTGGCGGGCATGCTGGCCGCCGCCCGTATCGCCCGGGTGGCGCCGGTCAGCCGCGAGATGATCCTCAACTTCGTCTCCCAGCACTCCCTGGGTCTGCCCCGGTCGTACTGACCGAGGCGACGAGTGGCGGTGTGCGCGCGGCCACCGCCACTCAACATCTCTTCACCCGAAAGCCTCTCAGCAGCAGGAGTATTCGATGACCGACACCGCCGACGCGCCGTTCGTGCGTTACGAGGTGAGCGACGGGTTCGCGGTAGTGACCCTGGACTCCCCGCACAACCGCAACGCCCTGTCCTCGCGGCTGGTGACCGAGCTGCTGGCGGGCCTGGAACGGGCGGCCACCGATGACGACGTGCGCGGCGTGGTGCTCACCCACACCGGCAATACGTTCTGCGCCGGCGCGGATCTCAAGGAAGCGGTGGACGCCGACCCGGCGGCCGCCGCCGGGATCCGCACTCAGTGGATGATCTCGGTGCTGCGCACCATCCTGGCCATGCCGAAGCCGGTGGTGGCGCAGGTGAACGGCAATGTGCGCGCGGGCGGCATGGGCATCGTCGGCGCGTGTGACCTGGCTGTCGCGGGCCGTGACAGCAGCTTCGGTCTCACCGAGGTGCGGATCGGGCTGGCCCCGTTCATGATCTCGCTGACCCTGCTGCCGCGCATGTCCGGCCGTGCGGCCGCCCGCTACTTCTCCACCGGTGAGACCTTCGACGCGGCCGAGGCCGAGCGCAACGGCCTCATCACCGTGGCCGCCGACGACCCCGCCGCGGAGGTGGCTCGCCTGCGCGCCGAGCTCCGCAAAGGTTCCCCGCAGGGCCTGGCCGAGGCCAAGCGTCTGGTCAACGCCGACCTGCTGGCCGTGTTCGACCTGCGGGCCGAGGAACTGGCCAAACGTTCGGCGAGCTTCTTCGGCACCCCCAGGTGATCGAGGGCATGACGGCCTTCCTGCAGCGTCGCCCGCCGAGCTGGGCAGAATAGCCATCATGGCGACACCCCACGAACCCAAGCAGGACCGCAGCCGGGCCACCCGGCAGCGGCTGCTGGAGGCGACCATCGAATGCCTGGCCGAAATGGGCTGGGCGGCGGCCACGGTCGCCGTGGTCGCCGAACGCGCCGGGGTGTCCCGTGGCGCGGCCCAACACCATTTCCCCACCCGCGAGGACCTGATCACCGCCGCCCTCGAGTTCATGTTCGAAACCCGCATGGACCAGGTCAAAGCCGACGCCCTGGCGGTAGCCGAGGTAGCCGAGGGCGTAGCCCGCACCGAAGCAGTAGTAGCGGGCCTCGTCGAGTCCTACACCGCCCCCATCTTCAAAGCAGCCCTCCAAGTCTGGACCCACGCCGCCGCCGACCCCGTCCTCCGCGAACGCATAGTCCCCATGGAAGCCCGCTTCGGCCGCATCTCCCACCGCATGGCCATCGAGGCCCTGGGCGTAGACGACACCGACCCGGTAACCCACCACCTCGTCCAAGCCACCCTCGACCTGGCCCGAGGCCTCGGCCTAGCCGACGTCCTCACCGACGACTCCCTACGCCGCAAGGAAATCGTCCAACAGTGGGCCGCCACCCTCCATGTCGCGCTACATCAGGCACTCTGACTCGCGGGCTTCCTGATTCGGCCAAACATGTTTTCCGGCAAGGACTTCCGGCGAAGCGGAAGTCGCTCGGCGCCTGCGCCGCTACACTGAGGGTATGCTGGCATACCATGAAGCGGACCACGGTGAAACTGCCTGACGAACTCGACGAGCGCCTACGGCATGAAGCCGAACGGCGAGGCGTCACGGTCTCCGAGCTCACTCGTGAGGCGATCGCCCAGTATCTGTGCGTGCCGACCGGCGAACGCCGAAGGTTCGGGGCAGCGGGCGCGGGTCGCAGCGGGCGTTCCGACGTGTCCGGCCGGATCGATGAGATCCTCAACCGAGAGTGGGGCCGATAAGCGCCCTGGTCGTCGACGCCGGGCCGCTGTACGCCTACGTCGACGCCGACGACGCGCACCACGAAGCCTGTCTGGAATTGCTCCAGACCCACCGAGGCCCTCTCGTGATACCGACCCTGGTGATCACCGAAGCCGCCTACCTCATCGCGACCCGCCTCGGCACCGAAGCCGAAGTCCGCTTCCTCGGCGATCTGGCCGAGGGCTTGTTCACGATCGAGCCCGTACACCCAGCCGACTGGCTCCGCATAGCCGAACTTGTCGCGAAATATCGAGACCTCCCACTCGGCACCGCCGATGCGTCGGTGATCGCCACCGCCGAACGCCGCAACCTCGAACAGATAGCAACCACCGACCGCCGGCACTTCTCAGTGGTCCGCCCCCGCCACACCCCCGCCTTCACTCTGCTCCGTAGTCGCCGAGTTCGACTGCGATCGGGGGCTATCGGCTGCTGCCGGTGTTGTTGAGTAGCAGTGGGATTCGAGTGCCAAGTCGCCGGATAGGCCGGAGATGTATCGCTCGCCGCGAATAGCATCGCGTCATGCGACCGCAATGGCTCATCGATCTCCACGACGAATTCCCCGGCACCGCTGCCGTCGCGGCCGCGCTCGACGATGCCCTGATTGTCGAACCGCGTGATGTGATGACAGGGCGTTGGCCCGCCGTCCAAGAGGGCCGCACGGTCGTCGCATACGGGACGATGCCAACGATGCGGAGCCTCCGCCGAGTCCGGCAGCTCGGCGAAGCGGTGTTCGACGACTACACGATGCTGCGCTGCTCGTTCTACTACCGCCACGTGTACGACCTCCTCGGCCGCACCGCTGTCCTCGTCCCATTCTCGGCGGTCCCCGCCCTACCGCTCCGCCGCATGTTCGACAGTGACCAGGTCTTCATCCGCAGCGATTCGAACTACAAACTGTTCCCCGCAGGCGTTCACGCAATCGAGGACCTGAACCACTGGCTCCAGACTTACAACCAGTACCGAGACGAGCTGGTCGTCATATCCGAGGTCGTGAACTTCGACCACGAGTACCGCTGCTTCTGCCGCAACGGCCGTTTCGTCTGCGGAAGCTCCTACCCAACCGAGCCGTTCCTCCCCGTCCCCGATCCCGTACGTGCCTTCGCGGAAACCGTGGCGGCGCGCCTACTCACTCACGGCGCCACCATGATCACCGTCGATGTCGGCGAAAGCCCCGACGGCGCACTCCGCCTCGTCGAGCTCGGCGGCGTGAACAGCTGGGGCATTTATGGCTCGAACGTCGCCGATTTCATCGCCGCGATGGAAGCCGAGGCCCTCTCTCGCGCAGACGTCTGACGACGACGATTCCGCGCAGCAACTAGCGCCGATACATACGCTATTGCCGGTGAGCGTGTCTACGTTGCTCTTGATGTAGTCCGGTCTCGAGGGCTTGATCGTGAGATGATCCGGGCTGCTTTGTATCCCGATTCAGTGCGAGGTAAGAATGCGTGTCGGACCCTGGTGGATCTCGCATATTTCACCGAGCAGCAGGCAAGGAAGTTGGTGAATGAGTCGATCGGTTCCTACTGCCCGCAGTTCAAGGGTCAGTTGCTCGTCGTGCAATGAAGATATCAATGTCTGGACAACAGATTTTGATGGATATGCGGCACTGCTTCAAGACTGGGGTGAGGTCGTCTACGAGGCTGAACGGCGGGCTTGGGGGTTGTTCTCCCTCGTTCAGTAGTCCGCCGATCCGGGTGTGGAGCTCTGCGGTTACCGGTGTTGGTTGAGGTCGCGGGTGAGGGCGTGGAGGGTTGCCCGCTCTTCTGGTCTGCTGGCATGGATCGGGCGGGACTCAGTCCATGTATGTGACCTGGTGTGTGCTTTGATGAGGTTTGCACGGGCCCGCAGAACAACGATGCTGATCAGGCGGTGCCTGCGCGGATTTTCTTGCCGAGGGAGTTCGCCGCCTCGTGTTTCGCTGCCCCACCCCAGACGATGACCTATCGGAAGAGGGTTGATCGACATGGCGCCGCGTACTCGACCGAATATCGTCTTCATGCTGCTGGACAACGTCGGCTGGGGTGATTGGGGGTGTTACGGCGGACAGACGCCTACCCCGCGTATCGACGCCCTCGCGGCAGAGGGCACCAGGCTGACCAATTACACCGTCGAACCGCAATGCACCCCGACCCGTTCGGCGATCCTCACCGGACGCCTGCCGGTGCGATCCGGAACCACGCAGGTGCCGTTGCTGCCGAAACCCTACGGGCTGTGCCCGTGGGAATACACGCTGGCCAACCTGCTGTCCGACGCCGGCTATGCGACGGCCGCGTACGGGAAATGGCATCTCGGAGCGACCGAGGGCAGGCTGCCGACCGATCAGGGTTTCGACGAGTGGTGGGGACTGAAGAACACCACGGACGAGGCCGGTTACACCGGGTACGTCGCCTACCGGGAGTTACTCGACAGCGGATTTCCCCTGCCCCTGGCGATCGGGATGGGAGTCGGCGAATCACCCAAACTCTGGGAAGCCAGAAAGGGCGAGAGGGCTGAGGCAACCGGCGAACTCGACCTGGAAATCCGCCCATTTCTCGACGAGAAAATCGTCGAGCGGGCCACGGAATACATTGCGCGGCAAGCGGCCGCGAACCAGCCGTTCTTCACCCACATCGGCTTCACACACATCCATCCGCCCGAGCGGGTGCACCCCGATTTCGACCGGACGGCATCGCACCGGCTCGGCCAGTACGCCGACATCATCGCCGAGATAGACCATCGCGTGGGTCAGGTTCTCGACGCCATCGATCACGCGGGGATCGCCGAGGACACGATCGTCGTACTTTCCAGCGACAACGCAACGGGCGGACTTGTCAGCGTCCCAGGTGGTTCGAACGGGCCTTGGCGAGGAAATTTCTTCACCCCACCCTATGAGGGCTCCTACCGGGTACCAGCGGTTATCCGCTGGCCGGGCCATGTGCCTGCCGGGCGCGTGAGCAACGAGATGGTGGCCGGCCTCGACTGGCTGCCGACCTTCGCCGGGATCCTCGGTGAATCCGACCGCGTCCCCCGCGACCGGCCCATCGACGGCCTCGATGCTTCGGCGTTCCTGACCAGCCACACCGAGAAGTCGCCACGCAGATACGTCTCGTTGTTCGGGCTCGACGACCAGCTGATGTCGGTGAAGGTGGACTCGGCCAAAGTCGTGTTCCGCTACACCGAAGGAATGGATAAACCCATAGTCGAACCGTACTTTCCCATGGTCTTCGACCTGAGCAGCGATCCGCACGAAGACTTCAACATGGTCGATACCAAAATGGACTGCACCTGGATCTTGTTCCTGGCCGGCGCAGTCGTCGCGGACTATCAGAAAAGCATCGAGCAGTATCGCAATATCGAGACCGGAGAAGACTTCACCGGCTACTGACATGTCGAACGGCTATCTGCGTGGCAGCTACGAATCACTTCCAGCGGTCAATGAACAAAGCACCTGAGAGAGGAGACCTGCCGTGACTGGCTACAGCGATCCGATGGCGGTTGTGCGCCAGTATGTCGACGCTTTCAACAACGGTGACGAGAAGGCGATGGCAGCGGTGTGTGCTGACCCGATGCAGATTCTGGACGGAATGTCGCCGCATGTGTGGCAGGGGCCGACAGCCGCCGAGGACTGGTGGAGGGCCGCGCTTGCCGAGGGTGAGCACGTGGGGGCTTCCGGCTATCGCATCGATCTCGATGAGCCACGCCATGTCGATGTCACCGTCGACTTCGCGTATGTCGTCGTTCCGTGCACTTTCTCGTACAACCTTCAGGGCGAGCAGGTCACGCAAACCGGCGCGGTCTTCACCGCGGCACTGGGCAAGGTCGGCACCGCCTGGCGCTTGAGGGCCTGGGCTTGGGCAAAAGGATGAGACATCCGCGGCGCAGGTGGGCGCGGTAGGTGCGTAGCCCCTCCGATCGGATGAGCTCGTCGAACCTATCGTGCGGCCCTCGATGCGGCACGCGGTTCTCTCCGGCGGATCGCCTACCGGTCAGTGGCCGGATTGTGGGGCGTCGCGTTGTTCGGCGATGCGGCGCCGGATTTCGGGCCAGGGGAGGGGGGAGTTCGTCTGCGGGGGCCTTGAAGAAGACGAAGGTTGCTTCTTGCATGACCTTCCGTTTGCGTTCGACTGTGGATTTGTGGGGTTCGGTGCGGGCGTAGGTGTAGATCGCGGACTTGTCGTCCCAGGCCGAGTAGGTCCAGAAGGTGCCTTTGAACATCTCGGCTTTCAGGGCTACGCCGAGGGCTCCGGGGGAGCGGCGGGCCTGCCACCACAGGGAGAGGGAGGAGATGAGGAAGCCGGGGGCGTGGCGGAGGGATTTGACCTCCAGGCGGGAGGCCATGCATTGGACCTCGGGGGTGGTGGGGGTGCCTACTGTCGTCCACGGGAGGGTGGGCATGGGCTGGTCTCGTCTCTGGTGGTGAGATTCGCGACCGTTCGGTCACTCCGTGAAACCTACCGGTGTGAGGTAGCGAAACTAATGCCCCGAAAACTCATGTTCATATCCTGGTCGCTCACGGTTGGCCGCGACCGGACCGGATTCCTTGCGGCCGAGCGCCATTCGGGATCGGTTGCCGTATCGGTCGTGGGCTGTGCTGCCGGTGGAATGGTCGGCGATCTGCGATACGCTCGCCCGGACGTATTGCGCGGGGGCGGAAGCTTTTCGTGCCCATCGGAAGTTAGGAAACGGAAGTCGACATGGGCGTTCTCGGAGTTCTCTTCACGCTGCTCTCACAGGCGTTCGGGATCGTGACCAACGGGTCTGCGTACATGAACAGCCCGCACTGATCAGAAGCCGAAAACTTCTGCCAGCTCGATCGATTCATCGTCCCAGCGGCGCTCGATGCGCTCGCGTTCGATGTCGGGGAGGAACGGATCCCATCCTGCCCTGCGCCAGAAGGCTTCTCGATGCTCATCGCTGAGAGGGTGCGGCGTGCTCATGGGGAATCCCTGGATCGTGATGGCCGGCGCATCCAGTTTATCGAGCAGAACTGAGCGCTCGGACCCGATTGGGGTACGAGCGCTCAGTCTTTTCGGGGCGGTGGCAAGCCCGCCGGTCAGTTGGTCTTCGGGGCCGTCAGGTCGTACAGGGTGATGCCGTCCACCTCCTGAGAAGTGAAGTGCTCCTTCACCCAAGCGGTGATCTGGGCGCTCGGGCCGTTGGCGTTCCCGCCCCGCTCGCCACTCATCTGACTACCCGCGATGAAGTAGTGGATGCGACCGACCTGCACGTACTCCTGGAACTGAGCCAGCGTGGGGGATGGGTCGCTGCCATTGAAACCGCCGATCGGCATCACCGGCTGCTCGGATGCCAGCTGGAAACCGGCCGCCGAATTGGAGCTGACCGTCGCGGCCACCCAGGTGTACTCGGAGGCGTTGGCCTTCAACAGCTCGGTGACCTTGGCGCTCGGCCGGCTCGCCATCATCATGTTGCCCGCCGAGCCGCCCTCGGGACCGCCGTTCGGGGCGGAACCGTGATTCATGCCCCCGCCGTGCTGGCCACCGGGCTGCCCGCCACGCGTGCCATTGCCGGGATTGGTGCCGCCGGGAGCATTGAAACCGTTGCCGGGGAACCCGTTCGGCATGTCACCGCCACGCGGCCCACCCGGACCCCAACCGCCACGCACCGCGGGACCGGCCGAAGGCATCGGGCCCTGATGTGCGGAGGTGATGCCGTTCGCCGCATACGCGGTGGGCGCGGCCAAACCGGCCAGCACCGCGGCCGCCGCGACACCCAGACCAGCCTTGCGGGGCAGCCGGACCAGCAGTAGGACCGTGGCGATGATGCCACCCACCAGCACCACCCAGCGCAGCCACGGCGTGAAGGAAGCGCTGCGGGACAGAATGATCCACGCCGTCCAGGTGGTCAGGCCCAGCGACAACGCCATGGACAGCCGCACCCACACCCGGTCGCGATGCTGCCACGCGAGCACCGAACCCGCGCCGATCAGCGCGGCCACCCCGGGAGCCAGCGCCACCGTGTAATACGGGTGGAAGATGCCCTTCATGAAGCTGAACACCAGCCCGGTACCGACCAGCCAGCCACCGAACAGGATCAGGGTCGCCCGCTGCGGGTCGGTGCGGGTCAGCTTGCCGCGCAGCAGGAGTCCCGCCACCAGCAGCACCAGCGCGGCCGGGACGAGCCAGGCGATCTGACCGGCCTGCGCCGGCTCGAACAGCCGCCCGATGCCGGGCGTGCCCCACATGCCGCCTCCGCCGGTCGGCATATCGCCGCCGCCGAAGCCGCCGACACTGCCGCGCTCCTCACCGTTGAGGCGGCCCAGACCGTTGTAGCCGAGAGTCAGCTCGATGATCGAATTATGCTGCGAGCCACCGAAGTACGGCCGATCCGCGGCCGGCCACAGCTCGGCCAGCAGTACCCACCAGCCCGCACCCGCCACCATGGCCGCGCCCGCCGCGAACAGTTGCGCGACGCGCTTACCCAGCGCGGGCGGACCGGCGATCAGGTAGGTCAGCGCGAGCGCGGGCACCACCAGCAGCACCTGCAATTGCTTGGCCAGGAAGCCCAATCCGATGAAGGCGCCGGTCAGCGCCAGCCAACGCCAGCGCCCGTCCTCGACTCCGCGCAGCAGCGCCCAGGCCGCCGCGACCATCAGGAACACCAGCATGGCGTCGGGATTGTTGAACCGGAACATCACGGCCGCGATCGGCGTCAGCGCCATGACCAGCCCGGCCAGCAGTCCGGCGCTCGCACCGAAATTCCGTCGCACGATCGCCCACAGCAGCGCCACCGACGCCACACCCAGCAGCGCCTGCGGCAGCAGCATGCTCCAGCTGTGCAGTCCGAACAGGCGGACCGAGATCTCCATCGGCCACAACGACAGCGGCGTCTTGTCGACGGTGATGGAGTTGGCGGCGTCGGAGGAGCCGAAGAAGAACGCCTTCCACGACACCGAACCGGCCTGCACCGCAGCCGAATAGAAGGAGTTGGCCCAGCCGTTGGCGGACAGATTCCACAGGTAGGCGACCGCGGTGCCGATCAGCAGCGCCGCCAGCGCCAGATACTCCCGGCGATCGGTGCGGGCCGCGGGCGGTTCGGCCGGAGGTGCGACGGGCCGGGTTTCGGTCAGTGTCGCGGTCATCGGTCGCCTCCTCGGCAGGGTCGTTCCGTCGGATGGTCGGAGGGGATGGCCCAGGCGGGCAGCTCACCGTGCTCGAGGTGGCAGCGGCCGGGGAAGTCGACCGCTACGAGCTGGAAGCCGTCGCCTGGAAGCGCCTGCGGCGCCGGGTCGATGATCGTCACCGGGCAGCCTCGGGAGCGGGATGCTTTCCCGCGTTGCGGAACACCCAGCGCAGGCCGACGAACCGCAGCAGCGTGGCGACCAGATTGGCGACCACCAGCACCAGCAGTTCCAGGTGGACGGCCGCATCCGGCGCCCAATGGTGCAGTGCGAACAGGGAACCGGAGGTCAGCGCCAGTCCGACGCCGAAGATGATCAGCCCCTGGAAGTGGTGTGACACCGCCTGATTGGACCCGCGCACCCCGAAGGTGAAGGCGCGGTTGGCGGCGGTATTGCCGACCGCGGTGATCAGCAGCGCCAGGAAGTTGGCGGCCTGCGCGCCCGTGATCCCTTGCAGCACAACGTAGAGCAGCAGGTAGGCCAGGGTCGAGGTGACGCCGACGATGCCGAACCGCACCAGCTGCCCGACCATGCCCAGCGGCACGCCCTCGACCAGCGGTTCCCGCCCGATCGCGGCCCGCAGCTCGTTGATCGGCAGCCGCCCGCTGGTCAGCGCGCGCCCGACCCGCCAGATGCCCTGCAGGTCCTTGCGGGCGGTGTCGACGATGTCCACGCGGGAGTCCGGGTCGTCGATCCAGTCCACCGGCACCTCGTGGATGCGTAGCCCGATGCGTTCGGCCAGCACCAGCAGTTCGGTGTCGAAGAACCATTCGCCGTCCTCGACCAGCGGCAGCACCAGCTTCGCCACCTGCGAGCGCATGGCCTTGAAACCGCACTGCGCGTCGGAGAACTTGGCCTGCAGCGAGGTGCGCAGGATGAGGTTGTAGCAGCGGGAGATGATCTCGCGCTTGGGTCCGCGCACCACTCGCGAGGAGGAGGCCAGCCGGGTGCCGATGGCCACGTCGGAGTGCCCCGACACCAGCGGCGCGACCAGCGGGAGCAGCGCGTTCAGATCGGTGGAGAGGTCCACGTCCATGTAGGCGACGACCTGCGCGTCGGAGGCCTGCCATACCTCGCGCAGCGCCCGCCCACGGCCCTTGCGGTCCAGGTGCACCACCCGGACGCCGTCGAGCTGAGCGGCCAGCTGCCGCGCCACCTCGAGGGTGGAGTCGGTGGAGGCGTTGTCGGCGATGGTGATCCGCGCCGTGAACGGGAAGCTCAGGGTGAGGAAGGCGTGCAGCCGGCGCACGCACGGGCCGAGGTCGACCTCTTCGTTGTAGACCGGAACGACCACGTCCACCACGGGCGCGGTCACTGCCTTTGCGGATTCCGCCGCCCGGACGGCGGTCACGGTGTCGTTCATGGTGACCAATCTCGATCACCAGACTCACATCAGTCTGCGCCCTGCCTGGGAGGTTCCTGGGAGCAGTGACCGGTGTGCTATTGCCCGTCGAGTTGCAGCCGCCACAACGGGGAGACCGGTCCGTGTCCCCCGCCCAGGTCGTAGGAGGCTTCCAGACAGCGGAAGGTCCACTCCTTGGCGAAGGCGACCGCGTCGGGCACCGAGTACCTGTGGGCGAGCGCGCAGCAGATGGCCGCGGCCAGGGTGTCGCCGCCGCCGTGGTCGTTGCCGGTGGTCAGTCGCCGGGCCGGGAGCTCGTGGAAGGTGTCGCCGTCGAAGAGCAGGTCGGTGGACTGCTCGGAGGTGCGCAGGTGCCCGCCCTTGACGATGGCCCACTGCGGGCCCAGCGCGATCAGCGCCTCGGCGGCCTTGCGGGCCGAGCCGTCGTCGACCACGTCGATGCCGGTGATGAGCCGGACCTCGTCCAGGTTCGGGGTGACCACGGTGGCCAGCGGAATCAGGGTGTGCCGCACCGCGTCCAGGGCCTCGGCGTGCAGCAGGGCGTCGCCGTGCATGGAGGCCGCGACCGGATCCACCACCAGCGGGATGCTGCCCTGGCGTCCGATGCCGACCTCGCGGCACACGCCCGCGACGGCCTCGATGATGGCGGTGGAGGCCAGCATGCCGGTCTTGGCCGCGCCGATCCCGATGTCGCCCACCACGGTTCGCACCTGGTCGGCCACGATCTGCGGCGGAATCTCGTGGAAGCCGCTGACGCCGAGGGTGTTCTGCACGGTCACCGCGGCCACCGCGACGCAGGCGTGCACGCCGCACAGGGCCATGGTGCGGGAGTCGGCCTGGATGCCCGCGCCGCCGCCGGAGTCGGTGCCCGCGATGGTGAGGGCGCGAACCGGGGTGGAGCCATTCGGGGCAAGCGGTAGGAACTGCACGTCACAGACCCTACCGACAGCCGGATCGACCCGGTTGGGCATCCTCCGCGGCGGGTTCGGACGCGCTCGAAACTTATTTCCGAATGAAATGATCAAAAGTGAAACATGTTCTAGTCATACCGTGCATACTGGCGGCGATTCGATCGATTTGTCCGGTTCCATCGCTGTAGCCGGGCGTTAGGAGTCCCCGTGAACCATTCGACCAAGCGGCTCGCCGTCGCGCCCGTCACCGGCGCGGCCATGATTGCCGGGATACTGCTCACCCCCGGCCAGGCGAGCGCCGGCGACACCAGCTTCACCAGCTCGTGCCAGGCGAAATCGATCATCACGGTCGACAAGTCCGTCGCCGCCACCATGAGCGTCACCGCACCCGCCTCGGTCGCGGCGGGGGATACCTTCACCTACCGGATCCAGCCCAACGTGTCCTCGTACCCGGACAAGGACTCCGGCGCGACCACCACGAACCTGTCGCGGATCAAGTACGACTACGCCATCCCCGACAACACGGTCTTCGTGAGCGCGGCCGTCGTGCCGGCACCGCCGTGAACATCGACAACGTGGCCCCGAACGTGCTGCGCGTCAACGACTCCGGCACCGTGGACAACGCGGCGGGCACGATCGTGCGGCTGTCGGGCAACAACGAGGTCGTCGGCAACAGCCCGACCAGCAGCACCAACTCCGAGGGTGGCATCCGCGCGCCGAAACTGAAGAAGAACATCGACGGCAGCGCCAACTCCGCGGGCGACTCCTTCTACCGGCTGCCCGCCGTCGACATCACCGTCACCGCCGTCGCGGCCGGTGTCATCACCCCGAAGGTGCGGACCGCGGGCAGCGCCGCCAACTACGGCAACGACCAGAACTTCAGCACCTCGCTGGCCAAGGCCTCGCTGCTGGGCACCCAGTGGGCCCCGACCCGCTGCATCCCCAGTGATGACAAGAGCACCCTCAATGCCGGTGCGGGCCCGCTGGCCACCATCACCGTCACCGGTCCGGTGAACAACAACACCACGACCACGCTCACCGCTCCCGCGACCGCCACCACCGGTCAGGCCGTCACGCTGAGCGCCGCGGTGGCCCCGGCCGCCGCGACCGGCACCGTCCAGTTCAAGGACGGCAACACCGATCTCGGTGCGGCCGTACCGCTGAACAACGGCACCGCGACCCTCTCGCAGACCTTCACCACCGCCGGCGCGCATTCCATCACCGCCGTCTACAGCGGTGACTCGAAGAACCAGCCGTCCACGTCGGCCGCCTCGGTCGTCAACGTCACGGCCGCGATCGTCGACACCACCACCACGATGAACATCCCGAGCACCGCGACGACCGGTCAGTCCGTGGATCTGTGGGCCACCGTGAACGGCCCGGGCAATGTCCCCGCGACGGCCGGCACCGTGCAGTTCAAGGACGGCGGCACCGATATCGGCGGCCCGATCGCCCTCGCCTCCGGCGGCGCGAAGCTGACCTACACCTTCAATGCCGCGGGCTCCCACGCGATTTCGGCGGTGTACTCCGGCGCGGACGGCTTCAACCCGTCCACCGGCGGCCCCACCACCGTCACCGTCAGCGATCCGGCTCCGGTCGAGCTGAACACGGTCACCACCCTGACGGTTCCGGCCACGGCCACCAAGGGTGACGCGGTGGCCTTCACCGCCGAGGTCAAGACCGATGCGGGTGCGGCCGTCACCTCCGGCACCGTGCGATTCATGGACGGCGGCACGCCGATCGGCGACGCGGTCACCGTGGTCAACGGCAAGGCGACCCTGCAGTACACCGTGGGTCAGACCGGCAATCGGGTGATCACCGCCGTCTACACCGGCGGTACCGGCTACAAGGGCTCGACGTCGGCGGCGTCGACCCTGAACGTCAAGGACGCCACCACGCCCGGCGGTGGCGGCGGCTCCTTCGGCCTGCCCGGTCTGGGAACGGGCTCCCTGGGTAAGTGATCGAACGGGATCAATGAGTGAACGCTGAAACGCCCGGCCGGACTCTTCCGGCCGGGCGTTTCGCATTTCGCGGGCACCGAACCCGAGTCTGCAAATGAAAACCGTTATCATTAATGCCATGACTTCGGATCCGCAGACCCAGCCACTGCCCGTGACCGTGCTGTCCGGCTTCCTCGGCGCGGGCAAGACGACCCTGCTCAACCACATCCTGGCCAACCGGGAAGGCCGCCGAGTGGCGGTCATCGTCAACGACATGAGCGAGGTGAACATCGACGCGGCCCTGGTCGCGGGTCAGGGGCACCTGGACCGGACCGAGGAGAAGCTGGTCGAACTCACCAACGGCTGCATCTGCTGCACGCTGCGCGAGGACCTCATCGAATCGGTCGGCAAGCTCGCCCGGGAGGGCCGTTTCGACCAGCTGGTCATCGAATCCACCGGCATCTCCGAACCCATGCCGGTGGCGGCGACCTTCGAGTGGGAGTTCGAGGACGGCTTCCGGCTCGGCGAGCTGGCGCGACTGGACACCATGGTGACCGTCGTCGACTGCTCCACCTTCCTCGCCGAAGTGGTCAAGGGGCAGGCGCTGGCCGAACGGAACCTGCAGGCCGGGGCGGGCGACGTGCGCACCATCGCCGACCTGCTCATCGAACAGGTCGAGTTCGCGAATGTGCTGGTGCTCAACAAGACCGACCTGGTGAGCGCGAACGCCGCGGGCACCGTCGAAGCGACCGTCCGGCAATTGAATCCGGGCGCGCGCATCGTGCGATCCGCGCACGGCGTGGTCGACCTCGCCGAAGTGCTCGGCACCGGCCGCTACGACCCGGACCTGGCCGCCCAATTCGACGGGTGGGCAGAGGAATTGGCGGGCGGGCACACTCCCGAGACGGAGGAGTACGGCATCGGCAGCCTGACCTTCACCGCCGATCGCCCCTTCCATCCGCAGCGCCTCGACGCGGCCCTGTCCCAGTTGGAGCGGTTGCTGCGCAGCAAGGGCTTCTTCTGGCTGGCCAGTCGTCCCGAGCTGGCCGCCATCTGGTCCCAGGCCGGCCCGAACCTGACCTTCGAAGCGGGCGCGTATTGGGACGCCCTGGATCTGGCGCCGGGTCAGGAGATCGTCTTCATCGGCGTGCAGCTCGATCGCCCGCACGTGCGGGACCTGCTGACGGCCGCGCTGCTCACCGATGCCGAACTGGAGGCCGGGCCGCAGGCGTGGCTGCGGTACCCGGACCCCTTCCCGTCGTGGGGTGCAGCGCACGAGCACGCCTGACCCGGTCAGTGCGAAATGCCCGGCGTGCGACGCACATACGTGCCGTCGGTGAGCTGCTCCACCAGGAAGCCCGCCACGTCGGCGCGCGAGATCTTCAGCGACAGACCGGTTTCCGTGCCGGGGAAGTCCCGGCGGTAGTCGCCGGTGGCCGGTCCGTCGGTGAAGGCGCTGGGCCGCACGATGGTCCAGTCCAGGTCGCAGGCCAGCACGTACTCCTCCTGGCGCACGTGATCGGCGAACGCCGGCCGCAGCAGCATGCCGAACATGACGTACTTCCAGACGAAGTTCAGATTGCCGCGGCTGTCGCCGACGCCCAGCGTGGACTGGCAGATCAGCCGCTTCACCCCGGTGCGGTTCATGGCCTCGATGATCAGGCGGGTGCCCTCGGCGCGCACCACGCCCTTGCGGCCCGCGCCCAGCGCCACGATGACCGCATCCTGTCCGATGACGGTGCGCTCCACGGCCGCCGGGTCCAGCACGTCCCCGGTCACGGCGCGCAGCCGCTCGTGCGTGACGGTCAGTTTGGCGGGGTCCCGCACCAGCACGGTGACCTGGTGGCCGGCCGCGAGGGCCTGCGTGACCACGTGGCGGCCGATGGTCCCGGTGGCTCCGAAAATGGCGACGTTCATGTCTCTCACCTCGTGTTATTCGTTGTTGCGAAGGTGAATTCAGTACATCAACCGGAGCCGCCGCGGACCATCGCCGCGCGTCTCGCGGACATGCGGGAGGGTCCAGGCATGCGTCGGGCCCGCAACCCGACGGGGTGCGGGCCCGACGCGGTGAATCAGCGCAGACCGGCGAAGAATTCGCGGATGTCGGCGACCAGGACGTCGGTCGCCTCGTGCGCGGCGTAGTGCCCGGCCGCGTCGTTCGCGCTCGTCGACGTGGACGAATTCACGTCGTACGCATGCCAGCTCACGATGTTCTTGTGATCCCGCTCCGCGAATCGGCGGATGGACTGGAAATCGCCCTTGAACATGGCCAGCCCGGTCGGGACCGTGGTCGGGCCCTCCGGCTGCTCGGCGTGCGCGTCCTCGTAGTAGAAGCGCAGCGCCGATCCGGTGGTGCCGGTCAGCCAGTAGATGGCGGTATTGCCGATCACGAACTCCGCGTCCAGGCCCTCGCTGAAGAGTTGCGCGTTCCAGCCCAGCAGGCCCGCCGGCGAATCCGCGAGCGCGAAGGCGAGGGTGTGCGGCTGCTGGCTGTGCAAGGTGTTGAACGCCATCTTGTTCTCGTAGAACCACTGCAGATGAGCCAGCCCGGCCAGGTCCTCCTCGGACAGCCCGGCCATCTCGGACGGATCGCCGGACGGGAACGAGAACAGCTGCGTCACATGGACTCCGAGCACCTGGTCAGGTGCGATACGGCCGATCTCCGGGGAGACCATCGAGCCGCCGTCATTGCCGATCGCGCCGAAACGCTGGTACCCGAGCCGGTTCATCAGCTCCACCCAGGCGCGGGCGGTGCGGTAGCGGCTCCAGCCCATGGAGCGGGTCGGGCCGGAGAAGCCGAAGCCCGGCAGGGACGGGATGACCACGTGGAAGGCGGGCGACGCGGCGTCCTCGGGCTCGGTGAGCGGGGCGATCACGTCCAGGTATTCCAGGACCGAGCCGGGCCAGCCGTGGGTGAGGACGACCGGGGTGGCGTCCGCCCGGGACGAGCGCACGTGCAGGAAGTGGATGTCCTCGCCGTCGATCTCGGTGGTGAACTGCGGGTAGGCGTTGAGCCGGGCCTCGAGCGCCCGCCAGTCGAATTCCTCCAGCCAGTACTTCGCCAGGCCGCTGACGCGGTCGTTGGTGACGCCGTAGGCGTCGGCGACACCGGGGAGCTCGTTGGGCCACAGCGTCTTGCGCAGCCGGTCGGCCAGCTCGTCCAGCTGGGCCTGCGGGACGTCGATGCGGAAGGGGCGGATGGCGGCGGTCTGCTGGGCGTTCATCATTCTCTCCTTGTTGGAACGGAATGCTTCGTTCTGTTTAAACCATAACGGAACGGATCATTCCGTTCAAGTGGTAATCTGAAGTCATGTCGAAGACCGCCGAACCCGCAGCTCAACGCGCCCTGCCCGGACGCAAGGCGCAGGCCGCCCGCAATGACGAGCTCATCCTGGCCGCCGCCCGCGACGTATTCCTCGCCGAACCCAAGGCCCCCATCTCGGCCGTCGCCGAACGGGCCGGCGTCGGCATCAGCGCGCTCTACCGGCGCTACCCCGGCAAGGAGGATCTGCTGCGCACCCTCTGCTACAGCGGGCTGCGCCGCTACAACGCGGAAGCCGAAGCGGCCCTGGAGAACACCGACGGCTGGGCCGCGCTGGTGGACTTCCTGCAACGCGTCGTCGACGCCGACGTCCACTCACTGGCGGTCCACCTGGCCGGCACCTTCACCGCCGACGAATCGATCCTCCCCGATGTCATGCGCTCCGCCGAACTCAACGACGAACTCCTGCGCCGCGCACGGGAATCCGGCACGCTGCGCCCCGACGTCACCGTCGCCGACCTGGGCCTGATCCTCGAAGCCTGCGCCGCGGTGTCGCTCCCGGATCCGGAGCGCACCACCCAGCTGCGCCGCCGCGTGCTGGCCCTGCTCACCGACGGTCTCGCCGCCACCGGCGACCTCCCCGGACCGCCGCCCGCCGCAGGCGAATTCGCGCACCGCTGGCAACGCCGTGACCAGTGAACGGTAGCGTTCGCCACGTTCTCGCCGACATTCGTTCGTCCCCGTAATCGATTCGAGGAGTCGCGATGCGCTGGATCCGCCCCCTGCTCGCCCTGCCGCTCGCCGCGGCGGCGCTGTTCGCCGCCACCGGCACCGCCGTCGCCGACTTGGTCACCACCTTCACCCCCGCCTACACCGCGGGCTCGGGAGCCTTCCCCTGCTTCGGGCAGATCCAGGCGTTCCACGACCCCCAGAACACCTTCTACGGCAAGCAAACCGTCTGGGTGCGAGCCGAATTCACGTTCCTGCCGATCCCGAACCCCGGCTGCGGCGCCACGGCGACCCTGAGCTGGCGCAACCTCGACACCGGTGCGAGCGGCAGCTTCCCGCCGGTGCCGCTCGGCGACGGCACGCCGTTCGGGCCGACCAACGCGCTCTGGGTGCCCGAGACGCTGCCCACCGGCCCCGGACGGGTGGAGGTCACCATCGACACCGACCTGCCGCACATCGCGGGCAAGGGAACGTTCTACTCGCCGGAGTGAATTCCGGTCAGGAATTCCGGACGCGACGCATCTACCAGCGCGGACAGGCCCATTCGGCGCTGTCCGCGCTGGGCTCGCACGCGGGGGAGTCCTAGCGTCGGGACAGATCGGCAAGCACTGGTGCACAGCCGATCTCGGTTCTCCGGCACGTGAAGGATCCCGATGTACAAGCTTGTCACCACACTCACCATGACCGCGGTCGCGTTCCTCGGGCCCGTTGTCCCGGCCAACGCCTACACCTACAACCACGGCGCGATCTCCATCGGCAACAACGGAACCTACGCGGCCATCGTCGTGGACTACCCGACCTGGCAGGAAGCCACGGTCGCCGCCAACAACCGCTGCGGTTACACCGACTGCGGCTGGGTCATCACCTTCATGAACCAGTGCGCCGCCGCTGCTGTCTCGTCCAGCGGGCACTGGGGGTGGGCGCGCGAATCATCGATCGGGTACGCCGACCGGGTCGCCCTGGACTGGGCGGGGGCGGGCGCCCAGGTGATCGTGCACGGGTGCACGTCCGGATCCTGAATCGGCCGTTCGAACGGAGGTAGCGTTCCACGATGAATTCCGTGCTGTCGCTCCGACTTCCTGGAGAACACCCGAATCGGAAGGATCTGTCGTGAACTGGACACTCGAAGTGGTCATCGTCCCCGTGTCGGACGTGGATCGCGCCAAGGATTTCTACGCGAACAAGCTCGGATTCCACGTCGACCACGACACGCAGCCCGCACCGGGAATCCGGATCTGCCAGCTCACACCGCCTGGCTCCGGCTGCTCCATCGTCATCGGGGAGGGTGCGATCCCGAAAATGGAGCCGGGCAGCATCAAAGGGCTGCAATTGGTGGTCAACGATGTGCGGCGGGCGCACGCCGAGCTGGTCGGGCGGGGCGTGGCGGTCAGCGACGTGCAGGTGCTGCCGGGGCCGAGCACCGAGGGGGATCCGCTGAACAACGCCGGATTCATCTTCTTCGACGATCCGGACGGCAACAGCTGGGCCGTGCAGCAGATCAGCAACCGGGGCTGAGACGGATCGGGGCGGGCGGCTCGAAAGCCACCCGCCCCGTACCGGATTCGTCCGTGACTACACGACCGGCAGGTACACCTTGTTGCCCGCCTCTGCGAACTCGGTGGACTTCTCCGCCATGCCCGCCTCGATGGCGCTCACGTCGGTGAGGCCGTTCTTCTCGGCGTAGTCGCGCACGTCCTGCGAGATGCGCATGGAGCAGAACTTCGGGCCGCACATGGAGCAGAAGTGGGCGGTCTTGGCGGGCTCGGCCGGCATGGTCTCGTCGTGGTACTCCCGCGCGGTGTCGGGGTCCAGGGCGAGGTTGAACTGGTCGGTCCAGCGGAACTCGAAGCGCGCCTTCGACAGCGCATTGTCCCGATCCTGGGCACGCGGGTGCTGCTTGGCCAGGTCGGCGGCGTGCGCGGCGATCTTGTAGGTGATCACGCCGACCTTCACGTCATCCCGGTTGGGCAGACCCAGGTGCTCCTTGGGCGTCACGTAGCAGAGCATCGCGGTACCGGCCTGCGCGATGATGGCCGCACCGATCGCCGAGGTGATGTGGTCGTAGGCGGGCGCGATATCGGTCGCCAGCGGGCCCAGCGTATAGAAGGGAGCCTCCTCGCAGAGCTCCTCCTCCAGCTTCACGTTCTCCACGATCTTGTGCATCGGCACGTGGCCGGGGCCCTCGATCATCACCTGCACGCCATAGGATTTCGCGATCTTGGTGAGCTCGCCCAAGGTGCGCAGCTCGGCGAACTGGGCCTCGTCGTTGGCGTCCGCGATGGAACCCGGGCGCAGGCCGTCACCGAGGGAGAAGGTGATGTCGTACTTCGCCAGGATCTCGCACAGCTCGCGGAAGTTGGTGTACAGGAACGACTCCTGGTGATGCGCCAGGCACCACGCCGCCATGATGGAACCACCGCGCGACACGATGCCGGTGACCCGCTTGGCGGCCAGCGGCACATAACGCAGCAGCACGCCGGCGTGCACCGTCATGTAGTCGACGCCCTGCTCGGCCTGCTCGATCACGGTGTCCCGGTACATCTCCCAGGTGAGCTTGGTGGGATCGCCGTTCACCTTCTCCAGGGCCTGGTAGATCGGCACGGTGCCGACCGGGACCGGGGAGTTGCGCAGGATCCACTCGCGGGTCTCGTGAATGTTCTTGCCGGTGGACAGATCCATGATGGTGTCGGCGCCCCAGCGGGTGGCCCACACCATCTTCTCCACCTCCTCGGCGATCGAGGAGCTCACGGCCGAGTTGCCGATATTCGCATTGATCTTCACCGCGAACTTCTTGCCGATGATCATCGGCTCGGACTCGGGGTGCTTGTGGTTGGCGGGGATCACCGCGCGACCGGCGGCGACCTCGTCACGCACCAGCTCGGCCGAAACGCCCTCGCGCGCCGCGATGTAGCGCATCTCGCTGGTGATGATGCCCTGACGGGCCCAGTTCAGCTGCGTCGGCGGGCCGTCGACCTGCGGCTTGTCCCAGCCGTCGCGCAGCTTGGGCAGGCCGGCCTCGAGGTCGATGGTGGCGGTGTCGTCGGTGTACGGACCCGAGGTGTCGTACACGTCGAAGTGCTCGCCATTGGTGAGGTTGATGCGCCGCACCGGAACCCGCAGGGTCGCGCCGTCGGCGTCGACCTGTTCGTAGTGCTTGACGCTGCCCTGGATGGGGCCGGTGGTGACGGTGTCGACTGGGGCGGCCGAGCTGGAGACACGACTCGATGACATTGGAGATCCTCCCTACGCCGGCATTACCCGGTCAGGTTCATACGGTCGACGGCCCACTAGCCGTCCTCTCAGCCCGCTGGTGCGAGCCCCCGTTGGCAGACGTACTTTTTCCGAGCCGACCATACCCGGCCCCGGGGTACGCCAACCCCGGGACCGTGGAATATACGATTCGGTCTGCTCCGATCGGGTGTGTCGCTCAGTGCTCCCGCGGACCGATCGGCCAGCCCAGCGCGCCGAACGCGGCATTGAGGCCGATCTCGGTCTGGGTGGCCAGCGCGTCCGGACTGCCGAGCATCGTGACCACGTCCTCGGTGCGGCAGCCGGACGGGTCGGGCGCGCCGGGAGCCAGGCGCGACTTCACCCAGTTGAAGGCGTCCGCCATGCCGAGGGTGGTCAAGGTCAGATGCTCGCTGAGGTGATCGCGCTTGTAGTAGACCGAGGCGCCGCCGTCGCACCAGCGCCCGACCATGCGGTCATTGGTGAACCACGGCACCGCCTCGTCGTAGACGCCCTGATAGACCATGGTCGGCGCGGTCGGCGGATGACTGCCCAGCACCGTCGAATCGAACACCTCCCGGATCTCGGGCAGCGCGAGGAAGTCCGCGATCGGGATGGTCAGCAGGCGTTGGTAGTCGGTGAACATGAGGGTCAGTGCATTACGCACCAGGCACTGCCCGGCGGTGCGGTCCATCAGCGCGCGGCCCTCCGGCGTCAGGTACTGCTCGGTGGTCGCCGCGAACTTCGGGTACGCGTTGCGCAGCGAGGCGATGCCGACGCCGATCAGGCTCGCGAACATGGAACCGTTGACGTGCAACAGGGATTCGACATCCGAGACCGGCGCACCCAGAGCGACGCCCTTGATATTCAGCTCCGGCGCGTAGCCCGGATGCATCTCCGCTGCCCAGCCGCTGCCCATGCCGCCGCCGGAGTAACCCCACAGTGCTACAGGCGTATTCGCGCCGTCCAGGCCCAGCGGCGCGAAGCTCTCGGCGGCGCGCACGCTGTCGAGAATCATGTAGCCGGGCTCCTCGGCGACCGCGAGATGCCCGTGCACACCTTCGTAGTCGGGGACATTCACGGCGTAGCCCTGGCTGATGGAGGCGGCGAGCTCCAGGTACTCGGTGGTGGAGTGAATGCCCTCCAACGCGGGCAGCCCGCCGCCCTGCTGGAGCACGTAGGACGGTGCGCAGGCGGGGGAGGTGCTGTCGTAGAAGAACTGGTGCGAGACCAGCGGGCGGCTGTGCGAGGTATCGGCGCCCTCGGGAACCGCGACGGTGGTGGCGGCCACGGTGGGCTGACCGAACAGGTCGGTAGTGCGATACAGCAGCTGCCACGACCGCACATGCACGGGCAGCACGGTGAGCACCGCCAGCTGCACTTCGCGGGTGCGCAGAACCGTGCCGGGCGCGGCCGATTCGAACCCTTCGGGCGCGCCGTAGAACGGATCGATATTCACCGGAAGTGGTTGCGCGGCAGCTGTTCCCGCTGTCACGCACGATAGTAGTGCGGCCGAAGTCGCCGTCAGTGCCGTCGCGAGGGCGGCCGCGAGCAGCCGCCTCCCTCGCCGCCGGCGATCCCCTCTGATTGCCACGTCTCTGTTCCCTTCCTCGACGTGACAGCGATTACAGCACGGCCTCGGGTTACCAACAAGATGTCTTTCTGAAATGACCTTGGCTATCGTTTAGGCATGTCCCGCAGCAAATCTGCCGCGTCGACCGACCGGACCCCCGTGCGGCGTCGCATCCGCGGCCTCGACGCCGACGAGCGCAGCGCCCAACGTCGCCGACAACTCCTCACCGCCGCCACCGAACTCTTTGCCCGCCAGAGCTATTCGGGCACTTCCATCGAACAGATCTGCCAGCAGGCGTTCGTCGGCACCAAGGGCTTCTACGACCACTTCGACAGCAAGGAGGCCTGCTACACCGCCCTGCTGGAACAGATCAGCACCGGCATCCAGCAACGCGTCGCCGAGGTCGCCGCCGACACCGCCACCGCCGACTGGCCCACCCGCCGCGCCGCCGTCCTCGCCGCCTTCGTCCACGCCATCGCCGACGACCCCCGCCTCGCCAAGGTCACCTTCGGCGAAGCCGGCGGCATCTCCCCCGCCGTAGAAGCCATGCGCCGCTCCAACCGCCGCTGGTCCGCCGAATTCCTGAAACACCAATGGCTACAAGCAGACCCGACCGAAGAACCCCGCCTCCTGCCCCTGGCCCTCGCCACCATCGGCGGCATGTTCGAACTCGTCGCCGACTGGCTCCATCACCACGACGACGGCGGCGCCCCGGAATCCGTCGACACGCTCATCGCGGACCTCGAGCGCTTCGTGTCCGTCGTCGACGCGGGACGCGCCGCGATCCGTTAGCGCGCCAGAGCGACCGCGCGGTCGTCCTCGGCCGCGGCGCTCGACTCCTCCTCCAAGCCGATCCGCTTGTGCAGGGCGGCAAGGGGTTTGGGGGACCACCAGTTGGCGGTGGACATGAGGCGCATGAGGGCGGGGGCCAGGAGGCCGCGGATTACGGTGGCGTCGGAGACTACGGCCAGGGCCAGGCCGATGCCGAAGAGTTTCATGGGGGCTACCTCGGAGGTGGCCACGGCCAGGAGGACGACGGCCATCAGGCCGGCTGCGGCGGTGAAGATTCGGCCGGTGCGGGCCACGCCGAGGGCCACCGAGCGGGTGTTGGCCTCGGGGGAGCGGTCGGAGGCGAGCCACTCCTCGCGGATGCGGGAGAGGAGGAAGACCTCGTAGTCCATGGACATGCCGAAGGCCAGGCAGATCATCAGGATCGGCATGAACAGGTCGATGCTGCCGGTGGAGGTGAAGCCGAGCAGGCTCGCGCCGTGGCCCTGCTCGAAGACCCAGATCATGGCGCCGAACGTGGCGGTCAGGGACAGCAGATTCAGCAGCAGGGCCTTCACGGGGAGTACGACGCTGCCGGTGAACAGGAACAACAGGATCAAGGTGATGATCGCGATGATCGCGCCCGCCAAGGGAAGTCGGCTGATGACCGAATCCATGGTGTCCTCGTTCAAGGCCGCCGCGCCGCCGAAGAGCACCTCACCGGGGGCGGGCACCGCGCGCAGGTCCGCGAGCTGCTGCTTGCCCTCCGCGGAGTACGGGGCGATGCGGGTGCCCACGGAGAGGTAGGCGCCGTCGGGGCCGGTCATCTGCGGGACCCCGGCGGCCATCTTCGCGCCGTTCACGTAGACGCCCTCGCTGGACAGCACCGCGGGAACGTTCGACACCTGCGACAACCTGGACGCGTACGCGCCGATCTCCTTGGCGTCGCCGTGGAATCCGGGCAGCGCCACCACCGCGCTGGCAGCCATATCGGCATTGAAGTCGTGCCGCAGCGCGTCACCCACCTGACGGCTGGACGCGAACGTGCCGATCACCCGATCGTCGGGGGTGCCGAAATGCGCCTTCAGGAACGGGGATCCGAGGGCCAGCAGCACCGCCGCGGTGACCGCCGCGACCGGCAACGCCCGCCGCATCACACCGGTGACCAGCTTGTACCAGAAGGTCTCCTCCGGCTGCTTGGGTGTGGGCTCGCCGCGACCCAGCAGGCGGCGCACCGGCTTACGCAGATCCCAGGCATTCACCCGATCACCGAGCAGCATCAGCGCGGCCGGCAGCAACAGCACCGACGCGCCCACGGCCGCCACCACCACCGCGACGCCGGCGTAGGCGAAGGACTTGAAGAACGGCTGCGGGAACACCGCCAGCGCGGCCAGCGCCAGCGCGACGGTCAAGCCGGAGAACACCACCGTGCGACCCGCCGTCTGCACCGACCGCAGGATCGCCGCGCGGGTATCGCGGCCATTGGCCAGCTCCTCGCGATACCGGCTGACGATGAACAGGCTGTAGTCGATGGCCAGCGCCAGACCCAGCGCGCTGGTCATGTTCAGCGCGAAGATCGACACGTCCATGAACGTGGTCATCGCCCGCAGAATGCCGAGGGTCGCGGCGATCGCGAACAGTCCCACACCCACCGGCAGCAGCGCCGCGATCACGCTGCCGAACACCAGCACCAGCAGCAGCGCCGACACCGGCACCGCGATCGCCTCGGCCAGCACCAGATCCTTCTCCACCTGGTGATTGATGTCGGCGAAGGATCCGGCCATGCCGCCGACGCGCACCTGCACGCCGTCACGGTCGCCGTTGAGCTGGTTGGACAGCTCCGCCGCCCGGTTCTGCACCTCGGTGTCGGTGCCGGTGACGGTGGCCATGATCAGCCCGCGATGCCCGTCCTCGCTCTTCAACGCGGAGGCCAGATCGGGCCGGGTGGCGCTGTTGGCCCAATAGGACTGCACGCCGGTCACCGTCGAGTCGTGGCTCAACTCGTCGGTGATGCGCTGCGCCGCGGCGCGGACCTCCGGGCTGTTGACGCCGCCGTCGCCGCTGACCATGACGATCAGGTTCGGATTGCCGCCGGGGAAGCTCTCGGTGATGAAGTCGTTGGCGCGCACCGATTCCAGCGAGCCGGTCAGATAACCGCCGCCGACCATGTGCGATTTCACGGTGGCCCCGAAGCCGCCGCAGACCAGCATGAGCAGCAGGGCCGCCACCAGCACCGCGCGGGGGCGGGCCATGGCGAACCGGGCAGAACTGGTCAACATTGACGCCACCTCCGAAGGTCCAAACCTTCGGAACGTTAGCGTTCCTGACTTACCGGTCGGTAGGGACAGTGACCATGCTCATGACGATGCATTCCGGCTATCACGCAGCTTTCGCGATTCGCCCCCGGACCTCGCCCAGCTCCAGACGGCCACCCCCGACTGCCGGCGCGGTTGCCGTGATCACCATCTCATCGCCGTCCTGCAGGAACGTGCGCTGCACGCCGTTCACCTCGAGCGGCTCGGCACCACCCCAGGTCATCTCCATCAGCGATCCGCGCTCACCGCGATCCGCGCCCGAAATGGTGCCCGAGGCGAACAGGTCGCCGGTCCGGGTCGAGGCCCCGTTCACCGTCAGATGCGCGAGCATCTGCGCGGGTGACCAGTACATCCGGCGGTACGGGGGAGTGGAGACCAGCTGACCGTTCCACGCCACCCGGACCGCGATGTCCAGACCCCAGCCCGCCGCGTCGCGCAGATACGGCAGCGGCTCGGGATGCTGCGGCGGCAGCGGAATCCGCGCCTGCGACAGCGCGTCGAGCGGAGTCACCCACGCGGACAGGGAGGTTGCGAAGGACTTGCCCAGGAACGGGCCCAGCGGCTGCCCCTCCCACGCCTGGATGTCGCGCGCCGACCAATCGTTCACCAGCGCCACCCCGAAGACGTGGTCGGCGAATTCGCCGGTACCGATCGGCTGGCCGAGCGCCGACCCCGCGCCCACCACGAAACCCAGCTCGGCTTCGATGTCGAGACGGCGGGTCGGGCCGAAATCCGGTGCGCCGGAATCGGACCGGCGCTGACCGTACGGGCGGATCACATCGGTCCCCGACACCACCACCGTGCCCGCGCGCCCGTGGTACCCCACCGGCAGATGCCGCCAATTCGGCAGCAGCGGTTCACCATCCGGCCGCAGCATGCGCCCCAGCGCGGTGGCGTGGTCGAGGCTGGCGTAGAAGTCGACGTAGTCGCCGACCTGGATCGGCAGGTCCAGCCGCACCGCGCGCAGCGGATACACCGCGCCCGCCGGCAACTCCGCCTCGGCCACGTCGCGCACCCGCTCCCGGATCTCGCGCCAGCACCGCGGCCCCTGCGTCATGAAGGCGTTCAGGGTGGGCTGGGCGAACATCGGATCGTCCAGCGCCACCGCCAGATCGATGACCGAATCACCCAGCCGCGCACCCACCCGGGGCGGACCGCCCAAGGGGCGGAAGACGCCGTACGGCAGGTGCTCCAGGCCGAAACCGGAATCCGCGGGAACTTCGATCCGAACCCGGCTGTTCACGTCGTCAGATCCATTCCGTCGGGCCCCGTCCCGACCAGGTCCAGGCATACTCGGGGTCCTCGCAGGCCAGCGCGCCCTCGCCCAGTTGCAGCGGACGGAAGGTGTCCACCATCACCGCCAGTTCGTCGAAGAAGTCGAGACCGATGCTGCGCTCGTAGGCGCCCGGCTGCGGCCCGTGCGCGTACCCGCCCGGATGCACCGACACCGAACCCGGCCCGATCCCGGATCCCTTGCGCGCCTCGTAGTTTCCGCCGCAATAGAACATGATCTCGTCGGAGTCCACATTCGAGTGGTAGTAGGGCACCGGAATCGAGAGCGGGTGATAGTCCACCTTGCGCGGCACGAAATCGCAGATCACGAAGTTCTGGCCCTCGAACGCCTGATGCGCCGGCGGCGGCTGATGTACCCGGCCGGTGATCGGCTCGAAGTCGGCGATGTCGAAGGTGAACGGGTACAGGCAGCCGTCCCAGCCCACCACGTCGAAGGGGTGGGTGGCGTAAACCAGGCTGGTGCCGACGATCTCACCGGCGGGACGATGCTTGACCAGCACCTCAACATCCTCGCCCGCTTCCTCCGCCGGTGTTGCCGGGCTGTGCAGATCTCGCTCGCAATAGGGCGAATTCTCCAGGAACTGACCGAATTTCGAGAGATACCGTTTGGGCGGGGTGATGTGACCCGAGCCTTCGATGAGGTAGGCGCGCAACGGTTCCGGACCGTCGGGAATCCAGCGGTGGGTGGTGGCGCGCGGCAGCAGCACCTGATGCCCTTGGCGCACCGGCAGCGTGCCGAACACGGTTTCCACGCGCCCCGAACCGGATTCGATGTAGGCCAGCTCGTCGCCGACGGCATTGCGGTACAGCGCCGACTCGCGCAGCGCCGCCACATACGAGATGCGCACGTCGGCATTGCCCAGCAGCAGCCGCCGCCCGGTCACCACGTCGGTGTCGTCCGGCCGGTCGTCCGGGAACAGGTCGTGGAGTTTCAAATGCCGGTGCTGCAGTGGATGATTCGGGATCAGTCGCTGCTGGGGTAGCACCCACACCCGCGAATCCACGATGGCCGGAGGCAATCCGCGGTGGTAGAGCAGCGAGGAATCGCCGGAGAAGCCCTCTTCTCCCATCAGCTCTTCGTAATAGAGCCGGCCCCGCTCATCCCGATGCTGCGTGTGCCGCTTGGGCGGCACCGAACCAACCTGCCGATAGAACGTCATGGCGTCCTCCCGCTGACCGATGGTCGCTTTCCATCGTAGCCATCGGATAGCCGGTGCAGCCCGGATTCCGGGCGTGGCGCGGGGCCGTTCAGGCGTGGCGCAGGGCCCGGTAGACCGCCGCGCCGACGAACTCGCCGAGAGTGTCGGGAGTCCAGTCGCCCGGCTCGGTCAGCAGCGTGCGGACCGCGCCCTCACCGGCCGACACCCACAACTCGACCAGGGCCGGAAGTTTGTGCTCGGCGTCCACGGTGCCCCAGGCCAGCAGGGTCGGGCGCAGTCGCCGGGCGCAGCGTTCCACCGCCAGCAGCCGGCCCTTGCCGAACGAATCCGCCACGGCCGGATCGGGATTGCCGTACAGCAGCCGCCAGGTGTCGGGCCGCTGGGACACGGTGTGCAGCAGGGCGCGGAAGCCCTCCACGAACACGGCCTCGTCGGCCTCCACCCGGCGGCGGGGCAGCGTTTCCAGGACGCCCTCGATCAGGTAGTCCTCCTCGCGCCGGATGAGCGCTTCGAGCAACTCCACCCGATCGGCGAAGCAGGCGTAGACGACCGGGCGGGTGACCTTCATGCGGTCGGCCACCGCCGCGATGGTCACCGCCGCGATGCCGTCCGCGACGGCGATCTCCAGCGCGGTGTCGAGGACCTGCGGGCGACGGCGTTCCGGACCCAGATGCCGCGCACGCTGGCGTGGTCGCGTCGCCGAATCGGTGCCCATGCGCACCGACGATAGCAGCGGTCCCGAAGAACGCTTCCTACAACGGTGCATAAAAATGCTACATTCACGAATGAAACCACCCGGCGTAGCCGAGTGAGCCCCCGGCCGGAGGAGACGAAGACCGATGAGCCAGACCCTGTTCAACCCGAAGACCTGCGAATTCACCGAATTCGACGCCGAGACCCGGCGGCTGCTGCGCGCCACCGTCGACTACTTCGAGACCTTCGGCAAAACCCGGCTGCTGGCCGAGAGCCGGGACCGGATCTGGTACGCCGACTTCCTCGACTTCAGCAAGCGCGAACGCGTCTTCGCGACCTTCCTGACCCCGGCCGCGCAAGCCGGCGGCGACTTGAACAAGCGCTGGGACACCGCGCGCATCGCCATGATGAGCAAGATCCTCGGCTTCTACGGCATGCAGTACTGGTATGTCTGGCAGGTGACGATCCTGGGCCTGGGCCCGATCTGGCAGAGCGCCAACCAGGAAGCCAAGTCCCGCGCCGCCGCCCTGCTCGAATCGGGCGAGATCTTCGCGTTCGGTCTCTCCGAACAGGAGCACGGCGCCGACATCTACTCCACCGACATGGTGCTCGAGCCCGACGCGCGCGGCGGCTACACCGCGACCGGCGGCAAGTACTACATCGGCAACGGCAATCTCGCGGGCATGGTGTCGGTCTTCGGCCGCCGCGCCGACAAGCCGATCATCGACTCCGCCGACTTCCTGCGGAAGATGACCGACGAGGAGTACTCCGGCTACCTGTTCTTCGCCGCCGACTCCCGGCACAAGAACTACAAACTGCGCAAGAACGTCGTCGACTCCCAGATGTACGTCGCCGCTTTCGATCTCGACGGGTACCCGGTCGCGGAGTCCGACATCCTGCACACCGGCCGCGCCGCCTTCGACGCCGCCATGAACACCGTCAATGTCGGCAAGTTCAACCTCGGCTTCGGTGCGGTCGGCGCCTGCGAGCACGCCATGTTCGAAGCCGTCACCCACGCCCACAACCGAATCCTGTTCGGGCACCGCGTGACCGAGTTCCCGCAGGTGCGGTCGCTGCTCGCGGACAGCTACGCGCGCCTGATCGGCATGAAGCTCTACAGCGAGCGCGCCATCGACTACATGCGCTCCGCCGACGAGCACGACCGCCGCTACCTGCTGTTCAACGCCATCGAGAAGATGTCGGTCACCAGGCACGGCCAGAAGCTGTACGAGGACCTCGCCGACGTGATCGCCGCGCGCGGCTTCGAGAACGACATGTACTTCCCGATGGCCATGGTCGGCATGTTCGGCCTGCCGCGGCTCGAGGGCACCGTCCACGTGAACATGGCGTTGTCGCTGAAGTTCATGCCCAACTACATGTTCCATCCCGCCGACGCGGGTCTGGCCGCGCTGCGCTACCTGCCCGGCGCGGGCGTCGCTCCCAAGGGCGCGGTGCGCGCGGTGTCCGGCGCGCTGAGCTGGACCAGCCGCCACGCCACCGGTCCCGCCGCCAAGGCCGTGCCCGCACTGAAGACCGAATTCGCCCGTGCCGCACACGCTCCCGTGCCCACCCGCCGTGATCCCGCCGACGACGAATTCCTGTTCCGGCAGGGCCCGAGCAGTGGCCTGGGCAAGATCCGCTTCGCCGATTGGCGTCCGGTCTTCGAGAAGTTCGCGCACATCCCGAATGTCGCGATCTTCCTGGAACAGGCTCTCGCCCTGCAGACCCTGCTGGCCGCCGCCACCCCGACCGCCGAACAGCGGCAGGACGTCGACTTCCTCTTCGGCCTGGGCGAGCTGTTCACCACGCTGCCCTACGCCCAGCTCATCCTCGAGCAGGCCGAGATCGCCGGCGCCGACGAAGCCGTACTGGACCAGCTCTTCGATCTTTTCGTGCGCGAGTTCTCCAAGCACGCGCTGACCCTGCACACCAAGCCTTCCGCCACCAAGGCCCAGCAGGTCCGCGCTCTGGATCTGGTGCGCCGCCCGGCCGCCGACCCGGCCCGCTTCGAGAACGTGCTCACGCATGTCCGGGCGCTGGCCGGCACCTACGAGATGAACCCCTGACCGACACCGCACCGATACTGCAAAGGAGCAGCAACGATGACGGCCACGACATCGCGTCCGCAATTCGACGCACCCGCGCGCACCATCCGCGAGGTGGACTACGGCTTCTTCGGCCCGGGATCCCCGACCTGGAAGGTGTGGACCGCGCCGACCGCGCTGATCGGATTCCAGCGCGCGGTCACCCTCGAGCACTTCGACCCGGATCTGACCGCGGCCGTCGCCGATGTCGGCGGCATCTACAGCGATCCGCGCGGGCGGCTCGACCACACCTTCGCGTACTTCCTGATCGCGGCCGTGGCCGACAGCCGGATGGCGATCGAGGCCTCCGAACACCTGATGCGGGTGCACGCCAAGGCCACCGGCATCGAGCCGATCAGCGGAAACCGCTACAGCGCCAACAATCCCGACTCCCAGTTGTGGATCCACGTCACCGGCTGGCATTCGGTGCTCAAGTGCTACGAGATGTACGGGCCGGGACCGCTCAGCGCGGCGGAGGAACGGCGGTACTGGGCCGAATGCGTCATCGCGGCCGAACTGCAGACCTGCAAGCCGTCCGACGTCCCGACCTCGCGCGCCGAGGTCCGGGACTACTTCGCGCAGGTGCGGCCGCGGCTGTGCAGCTCCGAGCGGGCCCGCCAGGGCATGCACTATCTGCTCTTCACGCCGAGTGAGAAGGGGATGAAGCTGTGGGCGGGCAGCCGTCTGGTGGCGCCTGCAGCCATTGCCACGCTCCCGGAGTGGATGCGCGTCACGGGCGGCTTCGATCAGGCGGCCGTGCTCGACGCCGCCTACCCGCCGGCGGTCCGTGCGGCCATGTCCGCGCTGAAGAGCGATCGGCTGAAGCTGGCGGTCGCCCGCCATGGAATTGGTCAGATGACCGGTCGGCTTCTGGCGGAGCATATGCGAGCCGGGGTTCCCGTGAATCCCGTCACCGTGACTCCGCAGCAGGCCAAGGCGCTATACGGTCGCAAGTCCAGCTCGAGCGCATAACGGCGCGGTTAACTTTTCGGCATTCCGCCGGGTCGGACGAGACCCGGCGGGTTAAGAGGTCTGCCTACGGTTGCGTAACCGGACAGGCGTACGGCAGCCTTCGGCTTGATCCCAGATCTTGATCGCCCAGCATGCGTCGAAACTTCATCCGAGGAGGCCCTTCCGTGTCCCACTACAAGGCGAACCTGCGAGACATCGAGTTCAACTTGTTCGAAGTACTGGGGATCGGGGAACTGCTGGACGGGGGCGCCTACGGCGACCTCGACGCCGACACCGCACGAGAGATGCTCGCCGAGGCCAAGCGCCTCGCCGAAGGGCCGGTCGCCGACTCCTTCGCCGACGCCGACCGCAACCCGGTCGAGTTCCTCCCCGAGCAGCACACCATCACGGTGCCCGAATCGCTGAAGAAGACCGTCGCCGCGGTCAACGAGGCCGGCTACTCCGGCCTGGGCATGGCCGAGGAGATGGGCGGCGTGCCCGCCCCCAACGCCCTCATCTGGTCCATCCAGGAAATGCTGGTCGCCGCCAACAACGCGGCCTCCTTCTTCAACATGGGCCCGCTCATGCACAAGGTGCTCTTCGACGAGGGCACCGAGGAGCAGCAGCGCTGGGCCGCGCACGCGTGGGAGAACCGCTGGGGCGGCACCATGGTGCTCACCGAGCCCGACGCCGGCTCCGACGTCGGCATGGGCCGCACCAAGGCCGTCGAACAGCCCGACGGCACCTGGCACATCGACGGCGTGAAGCGCTTCATCTCCGGCGGCGACGTCGGCGACACCGCCGACAACATCTTCCACCTGGTGCTGGCCCGCCCCGAAGGCGCCGGACCCGGCACCAAGGGCCTGTCGCTGTTCATGGTGCCGCGCTTCCTGTTCGACTCCGAGACCATGGAGATCGGCGCCAAGAACGGCGCGCTGGTCACCGGCGTCGAGCACAAGATGGGCATCAAGTCCTCGCCCACCTGTGAGATCACCTTCGGCGGCGACATCCCGGCCGTCGGCTACCTGGTCGGCGGCGTGCACAACGGCATCGCCCAGATGTTCAAGGTCATCGAGAACGCGCGGATGATGGTGGGCACCAAGGCCACCGGCGCGCTGTCCACCGGTTACCTCAACGCCCTCGAGTACGCCAAGCAGCGCGTCCAGGGCGCCGACCTGACCCAGATGACCGACAAGGCCGCCCCGCGCGTCACCATCACCCACCACCCGGACGTGCGCCGCTCGCTGGCCACCCAGAAGGGGTACGCGGAGGGTCTGCGCGCGCTCTACATGTACTGCGCCTCCTACCAGAACGCCGATGTGGCGCAGGCCAATTACGGTGTCGACGCCGAACTGGCCGAGCGGGTCAACGACCTGCTGCTGCCACTGGTCAAGGGCTGCGGCTCCGACCGCGCCTACGAGTCGCTGACCGAATCGCTGCAGACCCTGGGCGGCTCCGGCTACCTGCAGGACTACCCGATCGAGCAGTACATCCGCGACTGCAAGATCGACTCCCTGTACGAGGGCACCACCGCCATCCAGGCGCAGGACTTCTTCTTCCGCAAGATCATTCGTGACAAGGGCGTCGCCCTCGGCCACGTCGCGGGCCTGATCCAGAAGTTCGTCGACGGCGGCCCCGACCAGTTCAAGGTCGAGCGCGGACTGCTCGGCGCGGCCCTGGCCGACGTGCAGGCCATGGCGGCCGCGCTCACCGGCTACCTGATGGCGTCGCAGCAGCAGGTCGACGAGCTCTACAAGGTCGGCCTCGGCTCGGTCCGATTCCTGTACGCCGTAGGCGATCTCGTCATCGCGTGGCGACTACTCGAGCACGCCGCCATCGCCCAGGCGGCGCTGGACGCGGGCGCCGCGGAGAAGGACAAGACCTTCTACACCGGCAAGGTCGGCGTCGGTTCCTGGTTCGCCAAGAACAAGCTGCCGCTGCTCAGCGCCTCGCGCGCGGTCATCGAGAACCTCGACAACGACATCATGAAGCTCGACGAAGCGGCTTTCTAACTCCCGCTGCATCTCCCGGCCCCCGCACCCGTGGTGCGGGGGCCGGATTCGTCGGGGGACACACCTCGAAGGTGTGTCCGATCGGCGAGCCGAGACTCACCGATAGGACACGCACACTTCATTTCCGACCCACCGATACGTGTCGTGCCCAGCGGGTACAACTACGACATGGTCTTCCCGGTTTCCTTCGGCTGGATCCAGATGGTGCTGTTGGTGCTGGGCATCGCGGCCATCGGATTGCTGGTCACGGCGGTATTGAAAGCGCGCAAGGTCGGCTGGCGGGTGCTGGTCGGACGCGGCATGGGCGCGATGGGCCTGGTGCTCGTCGCGGTCGTGATCCTGTGGATCACCACGCTGCTGCAGGCCTTCCTCGGCCTCACCGGCGAAGTGAAGGCCGCGCACATCGAGGCCAAACCCGTTGCGGGGCAAGAACACATGCTCAACGTGGACCTCACCCTCTACGGCGACAAGGACCACGGCGACCAGCACAAGACCTACCAGGTCGAGGGCGACATGTGGGTGCTGCAAGCCAATATCGTGGAACTCGAGGCGTGGGTGAACGCCCTCGGCTTCAATGCCGGATACAAGGTGACCCGGCTCTACGGGCAGCGCCTCGACGGCATCGCCACCAAACAGAACCAGATCTTCCTCAACGGCAGCGACGCCGACTTCTTCCAGGACATGAAGGACAAGACCTGGTACACCAGGCCTTTCGTGCGCTCGGCCAACGGCAACGCGGTCATCGCCATCGCCGGCAGCTACGACGTGTTCATCTCCCGCGACGCCATCAAGGCCCGGCCGGTCTAGCCGGGCCTCGCCCGCACTAGTCGGCGAGCACCGCCGTCACGGGCGCGTGATCGCTGGCGCCCTTGCCCTTTCGCTCCTCCCGGTCCACGTTCGCCTCGGTGACGCGGGCCGCCAGGGCGGGGGAGGCCAGGATGTAGTCGATGCGCATGCCCTCCTTACGGGGGAAGCGCAGCTGCGTGTAATCCCAATAGGTGTAGACGCCTGGACCGGGGTGGAACGGCCGCATCACATCGGTGAAGCCGGTCTCGCCGAACGCGTCGAAGGCGTCGCGTTCCCGTTCGGAGACGTGGGTCTTGCCCTCGAAGAACTCCGGCGACCACACGTCCAGGTCGGTCGGGGCGATGTTCCAGTCGCCCACCAGCGCGATCTGCGCCTCCGGGTCCTCCGACAGCCACTTGCCGCCCGCGACCCGCAGCTGCTCCAGCCACTCCAGCTTGTAGGCGTAGTGCGGGTCGTCCAGCGCGCGGCCGTTGGGCACGTACAGGCTCCACACCCGCACACCGCCGCAGGTCGCGCCGATCGCACGGGCCTCCACCACGGGGGTGCTGAGCAGGGACTCGCCGGCGTCCTTGTCGAATCCGGGCTGATCCGGGAAGTGGATCTCGACATCGTCCAGGCCCACCCGGGAGGCGATGGCCACGCCGTTCCACTGGTTCAGGCCGATATGCGCGACCTCGTACCCGGCCGCCTCGAACGCCTCGAACGGGAACTGCTCGTCCTTGCACTTGGTTTCCTGCATGGCCAGCACGTCGATATCGGCGCGATCCAGCCACGCCAGCACCCGATCCTGCCGGGTGCGGATCGAGTTCACATTCCAGGTCGCGATACGCACGGCGGTAAACCTTTCAGAACTAGTGTCTTTCGAAAGCGGCGCGCGCGCCATCAGGGCGCGGTGTACCGGTAACGGTGGTGCTCGACGAAACCCATCTCCTGGTACAACGCCAGCGCGGCCTCATTGTCGTCCGACACCTGCACGTAGGCGTGCGTGGCCCCGTGGGTGCGGCCCCAGCGGATCATCTCCGCGCACACCAGCGCGCCCAGCCCGTGCCGCCGATGCCCCGACGCCACCGCCACACAGGTCAGGCCCACCCAGCGGCGGCCGTCCGGAGCCGTGGTCACCGCCGCGCGGCCGATCGCGATCGGCGCGGGCAAACCCAGTGTGGCGAAGACGACTTCGCCGTCGCGGACCGCGGTCAGCACATCCACCACCGGCGTCGACCCGACATCGGTATCGCCGCCGCGATGCCGGTGCATGGACAACCAGGCCCCGTCGGGTTCGGGCGTGAACCGCACCATCGACGGGCCCGACGGCAGCGCCATCGTCTCGATATCGACGGCCAGCACCTGGGTTTCGTGCCAGCGCCGCCACTCCGCGGGCGCGGACGCCAGCCGGTCGGGCAGTTGCAGCTGCAACGGCAGGCCGTGCGCGGTGTACCACTCGCCGATCCGGCGCAGCGTGTCGGTGTTCAGCGACGCCGGGCCGTCCGTACCGCCCAGCGGCACCGCGGAATTCGCGCGATAGGTGTAGCCGTCCCCGGCACGCAGCAGCCAGCCGTCGATCCAGGACCGCATCAGACCCGGCCAGCCGTCGGCGGCCGCTGCCTCCAGCGAGCGGATCTCACTGGTCCGAATGGGCCGGGGCCCGAGCGGCTTCCAGGCCACCACCTCTTCCCAGGCGATCGACACCACCTGGCCGTCGGCGGTGCGCACGGTCAGCGGGTCGGTCGCGGTGAGTTCACCGATCACGTCCGTCAGCGGTTGTGGATAACCCGCGGGCAGGCGGTATCGAACCACCACCCGCTTACCGATCGGCGGGAGTTCGGAAGCGGTCATACCCGATCAGTCGTCGAGATCGTCGTCGTCGTGTCCGAAGGGGTCCGGCACGGTGCCCGGGACCCAGCTCAAACCCGGCTTGCCCCAGCCGTTTCGCTTGATGGACTTCTTGGCGGCGCGGGCATTGCGGCCGATCAGCACGTCCACGTACAGGAAGCCGTCCAGGTGCCCGGTCTCGTGCTGGAGCATGCGGGCGAAGAAGCCGTGGCCCTCCAGCTCGACCGGTTCGCCGCGCTCGTCGGTGCCGGTGACCTGGGCCCAGTCGGCGCGACCGGTCGGGAACTGCTCGCCCGGGACCGACAGGCAGCCCTCGTCGTCATCGTCGGGATCCGGCATGGACTCCGGGATCTCGGAGGTGGTCAGCACCGGATTGATCACGCAGCCGCGGCGGCGGACGGTCTTGCCGTCCGCGGTCTCGTCGGGGCAGTCGTAGACGAAGATGCGCGGCGACGCCTCGTCCTCGTCCTCGATGATCACCTGATTGGCGGCCAAGCCGACCCCGTGCGCGGCGTCCATCGTCTCGTACATGTCCGCGATCAGCTGCGCCAGCTCTTCCGGTGTCCGCGTGACCGGAGTGGTCGGGCGGTGCAGAACCGGGTCGCCGACAATGCGAATCGGGAGAATAGCCATGCTGAGCAGCGTACTGTGCTGCGTTTCCCCCGAAGATCACACCCTGGGGACGGGTCCGGAGCAGTGCTGGAAGCCCCGCCGAACTGCCCGACACGCCGGGGCCTTTGTCACAAAACACGCCGATTGGTACGCATCGCGTTGTCTGTGCCGCGTGGTTGAATGGGCTCCGACGCAAGCACCATATTCGTCTGGTGACCACTCGGCGAGGGAGCTCTATGGACAGCGCAGCGGCACGCGACATTCCCGCAAGCGAGGACGGTCCTTCCGACGAGGATGGCGCGCACGGGCTTTCCCGCCGTGAGCTCGAGATTCTCGACTTCGAACGCAAATGGTGGAAGTACGCCGGTGCGAAGGAAGAAGCCATCCGCGAACTGTTCGACCTCTCGGCAACCCGCTACTACCAGGTCCTGAACGCGGTCGTCGACAAGCCCGAGGCGCTGGCCGCGGACCCGATGCTGGTCAAGCGCCTGCGCCGGCTGCGCGCCAGCCGTCAGAAGACCAGGGCCGCACGCCGTCTCGGTTTCCAGGTGTGAACCACGCCCCGACCGGGAACCGGCGCTACACCCCGCGTCCGTCCGCGCTTGATCCCGCGCGCGCCTGCCTGCACCCATTAGGCTCGACGCCGTGAGCAACCCGAATTCGCCGGCCGGCGGTCCGCCACTGCGGGCCCTGGCGATGGTTCTGATCGCCCTGGCCATCGTGTTCGCCGGGATCGGCGCGATGTCACTGTCGAGTTCGGACTCCTCCGACAGCAGCGCCGGATCGACCTCCGAGGCCGCCACCAGCACTGCGGCGCAGCAGAATTCGACCGTGGCGGGCACCCCGTCGATGGTGTCCAGCACCCTCGCGCCCACGACCACCACGGCCGCGCCCACCACCACGGCCGCCACGCCGACCACCACCGCGGCCGCGGGCGTCGACAAGTCCCTTCCGGTCCGGGTCTACAACAACGGCACCGTCGCCGGCCTCGCCAAGAAGACCGGCGACCAGCTCAGCGGTGAGGGCTACAACATCACCGAGGTGGGCAACTACCCCGGCGGCGTCATCCCGAAAACCACGGTGTACTACGGCAGTTCGGCCAAGGAGCAGGCGCTCGCGAAGGCCATCGCCGCGGAACTGGGCTGCTCCGCCGAGCCCCGTTTCCCCGGCATCTCGGATTCGCCCACCGGTGTCATCGTCATCGTCACCGGCAACTGAATCGTTGTCCGGCCAGGGGTCGCAACGCCGCGCGAAAGAAACCGTGCGGCCCCTCCACGGGACACACGCACGGTTCTGGCATCATCTTGTCCGGTACGAACTATGTCCACCCTGCTTTCCCGATAAACTCGGACTCGTAAAGGAGTTCCCCGATGGCCTCGTCCTCAACTCGTCGCCCTTCCTGGTGGACTGTTGCTCCGGTGCTCGCGGTCGCGGCCCTCGGCCTCACCGCCTGCTCCAACAGTCAGGAATCGAGTGACGTCAAGGGGACGACCCCGCCGGTGTTCACCAGCTCGCCCGCGCCCGCCGGCGCCGAGCACGGCACCGAGCACGGCACCGCCACCCCGCAGGACTCCACCAGCGTCACGCTGAAGGACCCCAGCGGCGGCACCGTCGGCACCGCCTCCGTCGTGAAGGTGGGCAACCACCTCGAGATCACCGTCGAAGCCCACGGCCTCAAGCCCGGCTTCCACGGCCTGCACATCCACCAGTTCGGCAAGTGCGAGACCAACTCCACCGCCCCCTCGGGCGGCGCGCCCGGCGACTTCCTGTCCGCCGGCGGCCACCTGCAGGTCGGCGACCAGAACACGCACCCCGCCAGCGGCGACCTGGACTCGCTCCAGGTGCTCAAGGACGGCACCGCCAAGCTGGTCACCACCACCGACGCCGTGACCCTGGACGACATCAAGGGCAAGGCGCTGATCATCCACGCCGGCGCCGACAACTTCGGCAACATTCCCACCCGGTACGCGCCCGCACCGGATGCGGACACCCTCGCGACCGGCGACGCGGGTGCACGGGTCGCCTGCGGCGTCGTCGCCTGAACCCATTGAGGTGAGCCATGGCCGGGGCAGGCATTCCGAAGGTCCCCTTCAATTCATCGCCCCGGCCCACGCTCGGCGTGGAATGGGAGGTCGCGCTCGTCGACAAGACGACGCGTGACCTGTCCAACACCGCCGCAGCCGTTTTCGAGGCCTGCGGCGATCTCCGCGCCTGGGACGGCACCCCGCAGATCACCAAGGAACTACTGAAGAACACCGTCGAACTGGTCTCCGGCAAGCACGACACCGTGAGCGAAGTCGTCGACGAACTCCGCGCCACCCAGGAAGCCGTGCGGCGCGCCGCCGACCAGGTCGGCGTCGACCTGTTCTGCGCCGGCACCCATCCGTTCGCGCAATGGTCCACCCAACAGCTCACGCGCAGTGCGCATTACGACGAACTGATCGAGCGCACCCAGTGGTGGGGCCGCCAGATGCTGATCTGGGGCGTGCACGTGCACGTCGGAATCTCGCACCCGGACAAGGTCTTCCCGATCCTCAACGCCATGCTGCCGGCCTACCCGCACCTGCTGGCGCTGTCCGCCTCCTCACCCATGTGGGCGGGCGTCGACACCGGCTACGCCAGCAACCGGGCGCTCATGTTCCAGCAGCTGCCCACCGCCGGACTGCCCTTCCAATTCGACAATTGGGGCCAGTTCGAAGGTTTCGTGCACGACCAGCTGAAAACCGGTGTGATCGAACAGATCGGCGGCATGCACTGGGACATCCGGCCCGCACCCAAATGGGGCACCATTGAGGTGCGCATCTGCGACGGCATCCCCACCAAGGCCGAACTGGCCGCCCTCGTGGCCCTGATCCATTCCCTCGTGGTCGATCTCGACCGCCGGGTGGAGAACGGCGAACCCCTCCCGGCCGTCCTGCCGCCCTGGCACGTGCAGGAAAACAAGTGGCGCGCAGCGCGATACGGGCTCGACGCCATCATCATCACCGACGCCGACAGCAATGAGCGCCTGGTCACCGACGACCTGATGGACCTGCTGAACCGGCTCGAACCCACCGCCAAGAGCCTCGGCTGCGAGAACGAGCTCGCCATGGTCGCCGACATCCCGAAGAAGGGCGCGTCGTATCAGCGGCAGCGCCGGGTGGCCGCGGCCGCCCAGGGCGATCTGGTCGCGGTGGTCGACTCCCTGGTCCACGAACTCGAGCAGTAGGGACCCGCCGCCCGGGACTCCCGGGCACGACGCTTCGCGAGTTGCACTGGTGTGATTTCGATTACGGCGAAATGCGGCCGTCGTACGCCGTGGCCAGCGGCGATATCACGCTGACCGGGGGCTGTTCATCCGGGGTGGGATGCGGCGTTCAACTGGGCATGGGGGCTGCGTTCACACGGCGTTTACTATGGCTGGATGTTGCTCGACGATCCGCGTTCCCAGACCGGCGCCGCAGCACGCCGATCAGGGATGTGGATGGCGTCGCCGCGCGCCCGGCTGACGGCCGTGCTGAGCGTGGGCGCCGTCGCGCTGCTCGCCTTGCAGCTCGTCGCCTCCCGCCACCACTTCACCGGTCCGCTGGAAAGCATCTGGGACGACTTCGCCGGCAATGCCAAATCCTTCACCGTGCCGTGGGCCGGACTCGGGCTCGCCCTGATCGGGCTGAGCTGGCGACGGCGGTTCCTGGCCGTCGGGGCCGCGCTCGGCATCGACGTCGCGTATCAAACGGTGCGCAGCCTGTCCGGCGGACCGCTCGCCATGGGCAACGGACCGGTCCTGGTCCTGCTGTCCATCCTGGGCCTCGCGGTCTGGAAATGGGAGGGCAAGGACCGCTCCAACGCCCTGCACGCCGCCGCCCTCGGCATCCTGCTGGTGCTGTCCAGCAAGGTCGCCGACGTCTGGCTCGGCATCACCGTGCTCGCCGGGCCGCGCGTGCTGGACGAGCACATCGTGCTGGTGGACCACGCCCTCGGCGACCCCTCCTGGATGGCCGGGCAGCTGGTCGACTGGCTGGGACCCGTGGCTTCGGCTGTGCTGCACTGGGTTTACATCGAACTGCCCGTCGGCGCGATGATCGTGACCATCTGGCAGCTGCGCAATGTGGTCGGGACCGGGGTGTGGCCGCGGCACTATCTGGTGCGGACCTTCCTCGTGCTCGGTCTGATCGGGCCGCTGTTCTACGTGCTGTTCCCCGTCGTCGGACCGATCTTCGCGTACGGAGCGGACGGGCACGCCTTCTCGCTCGGCCAGTACTGGCCGAATGTGGTGCCGCCGGTGGACCTCTCGCCGGGGTCCATCAGCTTCGACCACTACGCCCCGCGCAACTGCATGCCGTCACTGCACACCGCGTGGGCGCTGTCGATCTTCATCCACTCCCGGCGCGACCCCCTGACCGGCGCGCCCGCACCCACCTGGCTGCGCTGGGGCGGAGCCTTCTGGCTCGCCGCCACCATCGGCGCCACCCTCGGCTTCGGCTACCACTACGGCGCGGACCTGGTCGCCGGCGCGGTGCTGTGCCTGACCATCGAATCCGGGCTGCGCGCACCGGAACGCGGCTGGGACCGCACCCGCATCCGGCTGGTGTCCGCGGGAGCCGCGCTCTTCGCCGGGCTGCTGCTGTCCTACCGGTACCTGTCGACCGGGTTCGCCGAACACCCGGTGCCCGCGGGCATCATCGTCATGGGCCTGTTCGTTGCCTTCGTGACGGCCTTCTACCGCACCTGGTTCGCCGAGCCCGCGACCGCACCCGCCGCCCCGCTCGAAATCGCCGCGCGCGCCTGACCGTTCGCCGTCATTCGGTGGCGCCCGTCCCGGACTGGGACTCCGGCGCGGCCGAGGTCGGAACCGGCAGCGGACGCAGGCGCCGCAGCAGGAACATGCCCGCCAGACAGCCGCCCGCCACGATCACCGAGGTCCACCCCGGGGTCGACGTATTACCCGCACTCACCGTGCACATCAGCGCGTTGCCGGACGACTGCATCGCGTAATCGCCACGCGCCACGAAATCACGCATACCCAGCACCGCCGACGGCACGAACAACACCAGGGTGCCCAGCACCCGGCTCGGCACATACCGCGGCCGGGTCGCCAGCAGCCCGAAACCGAGCAGCCAGGACACCACCGCCGCGCTGCCCACGATCAGCCACGCCTTGGTGCTATCGCTGGTGAGCGCCGTCGACACCCCGACCGCCATGGCCAGCCACAGCACCGGCATCGGCGCGGCCACCTGGCTGCCCGCCCACATACCGAACGCGCTCACCGCGACCAGCAGCGGGATCGACCACGCGGGCAGCTCGGCCGCGATCGTCGCCGCACCCACCGCGCCCATGCCCACCGCGACCAGCACGATCTCCCCGTCGCGGCCCGGCAACAGCATGGACGCGATCAACGCGGTACCGACCGACGTCAGCACCGCCAGCACGATGCCCGCGACCGTGCCGCCGTGCCGCGCCAGCCATTCCGCACTGAACAGTGTGATCAGCACCATCAGCACACCCGCCAAAATCGGCGCCAGCGGCAGCTCGATCGACAGACGTTGCGAGACCGGGCCCTTCCGATTGATCAGCAGCGACGCCACGGCCAGCGCGAAGGCCAGCAAGAGCATCCAGATGGGCGGCAGGTCGGTGCTGTGCCAAGTGGTGCTCACGTCGGTGTTGATGCCGCCGCCCACGCGTGGCACCGGATTCACCGAGCCCAGCAGCAGACTGATCAGGATGCCCAGCGTCCACGCGAACGCGGGTAGCCGGTGATGCAACACCGCCGCTCCGAGCGCGCCCAGGATCACGCCGCCGGCCAGCGAATCGATGAAGTTCATGGTGGACAGCGAGGCATTCGGGTCGTGGGTATGTCCGAACACGTGATTGGCCACCAGTGCCACCAGCCCGCCCACCGTTGTCGACCACGCCGCCGACGGATTGCCCAGGGTGGTGATGAACACGGCCACGATCATGGCGATGAGCACGCCCGCGGCGATCGCCCGCGGCAGGCTGTAGGCCAGCAGATTCAACTCCAAGGCGGAAGTCTGTGAGGTCCAGCCGAAGTTGATCGGCAAGGCCAGCGCCAGGCCAGCAACCAACGCTGCGACCAGCGCAGTGAGCGTTTCGGTGGCGACCTTATACGACCTCACCTGCGCAAAAGTACCGGCCGGTGGCGGGTCGATCGGTCCGACTCGCTTACTTTATGGATATTTGGCGAATTTCTGGCATCGATCGGACTCGGCGGGATGATTCAGACATAGCCGGAGGGGTCACCGGCCGGGCCGGGCAGCTCGCGCTTGGCCGCGAACAACCGCAGCGACTCCACCTGGACCGGATCCAGCGAGGGTCGAACCGCCTTGCGCGCCGCCGCCACATCGGCCGCCGTCACCTCCCCGGCATCCACATCGCGGCGCATGGCAGCCAGCGCGGCCTCCCGCAGCAGGGCCGAACAGTCGGCGGCCGAATACCCGTCCAGCTCACGCGCCAGCCGCCGCAGATTCACGTCCTTGGCCAGCGGCACGGACTTGCCCGCGGTGCGCAGGATCTCCACCCGGGCCTCGGCATCCGGCGGCGGCACGAACACCAGCCGCTCCAACCGGCCGGGCCGGGTGAGCGCCGAATCGATCAGATCCGGGCGGTTGGTCGCGCCGACCACCACCACGTCGCGCAGCGGCTCCACCCCGTCCAGCTCGGTGAGCAACGCCGCCACCACCCGATCCGACACCCCCGAATCCGAGGACTGCCCGCGCTGCGGGGCCAGCGCGTCCACCTCGTCGAGGAAGATCAGCGACGGCGCGGAATCCCGTGCGCGCTGGAACAACTCGCGTACCGCGCGCTCCGACGAGCCGACCCACTTGTCCATCAGCTCCGCGCCCTTCACCGCGTGCACACTCAACTGCCCGGACCCGGCCAGTGCCCGCACCAGGAAGGTCTTGCCGCAACCGGGCGGCCCGTACAGCAGCACCCCGCGCGGCGGCTCGATACCCAAGCGTGCGAACGAATCCGGATGCCGCAACGGCCACAGCACCGCCTCGGTCAGCGCCTGCTTGGTCTCGACCATGTCGCCGACGTCGTCGAGACTCAGCTGACCGATGGCCAATTCCTCCGAACCCGAGCGCGACAGCGGGCGGATCACCTCCAGCGCGCCGGTCAGATCCTCCTGTCGCAGTACCGGATTCACGTCCTCGCCGGTGTCGTGGTGTTCCCGGCTCGCCCGGACGGCCGCCTGCAGCGCCGCCTCCCGCACCAGCGCCGCCAGATCCGACACCACGAATCCCGGTGTCCGCGAGGCGATCTCGTCGACCTGCAGCCCCTTGGTGGGGGCCTTGCGCAACAGCTGCTCCAGTAATGCCGCCCGCACCGCGGCGGTCGGCAGCGGCAGCGACACCTGCCGGTCGAACAGCTCGGGGCCGCGCAGCCGCGCGTCCAGGCCGAGCGGATTCGACGTGGTGGCCAGCACCGCGACCGCGGGCAGCGCCACCGCCCGGCGCAACTGGTCCAGGATCATGGTGGCCACCGGCTCCGGCTCGGCGGGCAGCAGCGCGTCGATATCGGTGATCAGCAGCACCCCGCCCGCACCGGAACCGATCTCCTGCACCTTGTCCCCGACATCGCGGAACCGTTTGCCGCTCTCGGTGGCGCCGACCGCCGGGCCGTCGAGTTCGACCAGCCGCCGCGAACCCACCACCGCCCGCGCCAGCGTCGCCTTCCCGACCCCCGCCGGACCCGTGATCAGCACGCCCAGATGCGAACTGGCCCCCAGCGCCTTCAGCAGTTCGGGCTCGTCCAAGGCCAGATTCAGCCATTCACTCAGCTTGGCGGACTGCGCCTGCACCCCGGCCAGATCCGCCACGGCCACCGCCGAGGTGGGCGCCGCCGCGGACAGATGCTCCTGCGGCACGGCGGAGGGGATGTCCAGCGGGACATCGTCGAGCAGGCCGAGGGGCGCGTCGGTGGCGCCGAGGTTGGACCCCAGCGTCACCGCGGTGCTCGGCAGAATGGTGACCGGCCCCGGATACGGCTCGGTCGACACCACCGTCAGCACCTCCGAGGTCCAGGCGATCCCCAAGCCCTTCAGTGCCTTTCGGGCCGCGGCCGGATTGTCGCCGGGCAGCAGATCCCGGGGCAGCAGGGTGACGGTGTCGCCGACGGTGACGATCTTCCCCAGCAGCGCCTGCCGCAGCGTCGACTCCGGAATCGAGGCCATTGCCAGCGACGACCCCGTCACCGAGACGCGACGGGCATCGGTCTCGGTCGCCGGAGCGATCGTGATGTCACCGCCGTCGCGCACCTTGGCGTTCGACAGGGTCACCTCGTCGAGCAAGGCGACTCCGGTGCCGAAACCCTGCGACGGTTTGAACGCCCCCACCACCGCGGTGGTGCGCCGCCCGCCGGTCAGGGTGACGCCCTGACCGGGGTGCAAGGCCAGCGCCATCAGCACTTCGGGGTGCAGTCGCACCAGCCCCCAGCGGGCGTCGCCACCCGAGGAGTTGTGGCGCGCGGTCAGCTTGAATTCCGGCACCCGTCAATTCTGCCCGGGCGAACCGGTCGCCGGTGTTCTATCCGCGTCGGACGATCATCCGCGCTGGCCGGGCCGCCGCAATCGCAGCCGTGCCGTCGAGACCTTCGGCACCCGGCTACCCAATGGCCGCTGCCGGCGCTGTGCCTTGCGCTGCGCGCGGCGTTCGGCCGGCTTGTGGTTCCAGGTCTCCGGCCGCGCGGCCACCCAGCGCGCGGAGTGCACCGCGAACGGAATGTGGCCCAGGTACAGCACGACCAGCGCCATCATCAGGATGAGCGGGTAGGTGACCAGCAGGGCGGCGGCCAGGGCGACCAGCACCAGCAGGATCGGCGCGGTCCGCGGCGCCACCGACACCGACTTGACGGCGAGGGTCGGCAGCGTGCTCACACACAGCAGTCCGGTCAGCACGGTCCACACCGCGACCATCGGGAAACTCACCCACCAGCCGTCGCCGAACTGCTCGGACAACGCGATGGGGGTCAGCACGATCAGCGCGCCCGCGGGCGCGGGCACCCCGACGAAATACTCCCGCTGCCAATCCGGGCGATTGTCGTCGTCCATCAGGGTGTTGAAGCGGGCCAGCCGCAGCACCATGCAGACGGCGAACATCAGCGCCAGCACCCAGCCGATGCTGTCCCCGTGCAGGAAGGTCACATACAGCACCAGCGCGGGGGTGACGCCGAACGCGATGGCGTCCGACAGCGAATCCAGCTCCGCGCCCATCTTGGAGGTGGCGTCCAGCATGCGGGCGATCCGGCCGTCCAGCATGTCGAAGACGGCGGCCGCGCCGACCAGCGCCAGCGCGATTCCCAACTGGCCCTGGATGGCGAACTTCACCGCCGACAGGCCCGAGCACAACCCCAGCACGGTGACCATGCTGGGGAGCAGCCGGATGGTGCGATTGCGGCGGCGCGCATGCGGCGCGGGCGCGAGTTGCTCCATCATGAATCCAGTTCGGCCAGCACCGTTTCCGCACCGATGGTGCGCTGTCCGGGAACCACCAGTGGCTTGGTTCCGACCGGGAAGTAGGTGTCCACACGCGAACCGAACCGGATCAGGCCGTAGGTGTCGCCGATGCCCAGCTTGTCGCCGGCCTTCGCCTCGCACACGATGCGGCGCGCCAGCAGACCGGCGATCTGCACCACCACGATCCGCTGGCCCGACTCGGTCTCGATGACCATGCTGTTGCGCTCGTTGCGGTCGCTGGCCTCGGGCAGATCGGCCGACAGGAACTGGCCCTTCTGGTAGGCGATCTGCTCCACCAGGCCGTTCACCGGCACCCGCTGCACGTGCACGTCCAGCACCGACAGGAAGATGCTCACCCGCGGCAGCGGTGTGTCACCCAGGCCGAGTTCGGCCGGCGGCACCGCGGTGTCGACCAGGGCCACCTCGCCGTCGGCGGGCGCGACCACCACACCGGGGCGGTTCGGCGGCACCCGGTGCGGGTGCCGGAAGAAGGTGGCGCAGGCGGCCGCGGCGGCAAGCCCGGTGCGGCGCACCCACTTTCGCCGGAAGCCCAGCGCCGCCACTGCCAGCGGGGCCGCCACGAAGGGCAGGCCGGCCGGATGCAGCGGCGGAATGGAGGATCGGACCAGGTCGGCCACGTGACCGAGTCCGGTCGTTTCCGGGGTGCCGGGCGGGGTGGGGCGACGGGCCACGAGCTCCTCTTTCATGCGCGGGTAGGTGCGGTCATAGACCGCGTCACACGATACGGGAAGTGCGTTCGACGCTCGCGTTCTCGGTAGCCGAGACCGTGCGGTCAGGCTCCGGACCGGATGTGCGGTTCCGGGCAAACCACCCACGATTGTGACCCGAAGCACATCCATGAGAAGCTGACGCGATTAAGCTGAGGGAGCCTCATGTATGCGGCGTCTGGTCCGCGGGGGTGGGAACTCGATGAAGGTCACGTTCGACGCGCAGTACGCAGTACATAGGAGAGAACCAATGTCTGCTCGAATTGCCTCGATCAGCGGGGCAGAGCACACGGCAATGCTCGGGCTCGGCGTGTACCGGCCGGAGCGGATCGTCACCAATGACGAGGTGGCAGGGCCGATAGATTCCAGCGACGAATGGATCCGGACGCGTTCCGGCATCCGCACCCGCCGTTTCGCCTCCGACGCGGAGACGATCATCAGCATGAGCGCCGCGGCCGCCCGCGACGCCATCGAAGCGGCGGACATCGATCCGAGCCGGATCGACTGTGTCCTCGTCGCGACATCCACCTGGCTACTGCTGACGCCCGCCGCGGCTCCGCAGATCGCTACCGAACTCGGCCTGAACAATGTGGCCGCCTTCGACATCTCGGCCGGTTGCGCGGGCTTCTGTCACGCCGTCGCGATGGGCTCGGACCTGGTCAAGGCGGGTACCGCCCGCAATGTCCTGGTCATCGGCGTGGAGAAGCTGACCGATACGTTCAATCCGCGCGACCGCGGCACCGCGTTCCTGTTCGCCGACGGCGCGGGCGCGGTGGTGATCGGTCCGTCGGAGGAAGCCGGCATCGGCCCGACCGTGTGGGGCTCCGACGGCACCCAGCACCGCGCCATCCGTCAGGACAAGGACTGGATGGAGTTCTTCCGCGAGATCGACGAGAAGGGTCTGGACGCCGTCCGCCCCTACCTAGCCATGGAGGGCACGGCCGTCTTCCGCTGGGCCGCACACTCTTTGGAGAAGGTCTGCCGGGAGGCCATCGACCGCGCCGGCCTGACTCCCGCGGATCTGGACGCCATGGTCCCGCATCAGGCCAACGGCCGCATCATCGAGATCATGGCCCGGGTGCTGAAACTGCCCGAGGACTGCGCGCTGGCCAACGACATCGAGGAGACCGGCAACACCTCGGCCGCCTCGGTCCCGCTGGCCATGGAGGCCATGATGCGCAAGGGCGACGCCAAACCCGGCGGCACCGCCCTGCTCATCGCCTTCGGCGCGGGCCTGTCCTACGCGGCCCAGGTGGTCCACCTACCGAACTGGAAGTAGCGCAAGGGCTTTCGCCCGCGGTCAGCCGATGTCCCAGGCGGCGGTCACGGTGAACGTGACCGTCTGCTGACCGGGTTCGAGGTTGATGGCGGGCGCGCCCCCGGGCACCGCGTCGCGGTACATCGGGGTCGGGGTGGGCGTCGTGCCGCTGCCGTTCTCGCTGATGGTCTTGACCTTCTTCAGCTTCAGCCCGGACAGGTCCGCGTACTGCTGGGCGCGGCTCTTGGCGTCCTCGAAGGCGCGGGCGCGGGCATCGGCGAGCAGCTTGGTGTTGTTCTCCAGCCCGAACGCGACCGAGCTGATCCGGGTGTCGTTGCCGCCCGCCTGCACCGCCGCAGACAGGATGCCCGAGGCCTTCGGGAGTTCCCGCACGGCCACGTGCATGGTGTTGGTGGCGCGATAGCCGGTGATGAGGCGTCCCTCCGGCCCGTAACTGGGCTGGACGGACAGGTCACTGGTAGTGATGTCCTCGCGCTTGGCGCCGGCCGTCACCATGGCGTCGGTGATCGCCTTGGCCTTGGCGTTGGCCTGGTCGACCGCGGCGGAGACGTCCGCCGCGCTCACCTCGGTGCCGAGATCGGCATTGAGCACGTCCGGCGTGCCCTGGACCTTTCCGGTGCCGGTCACCGTGACCGTGCGGTCGCCCGAGGAGTCCGAGCTGCCGCATCCGGTCAGCAGTAACGCGACACCGGCGGTCGCGGCGCAGATCGCTGTGAGTCGTCCCATAGGCCGAACCTACGCTCAGCGCTCCAGGGTTTCCTTGATCCGGCCGAGGGTTTCGTTCATGCCCGCCACGAGCCCGCCCTCGAAGGCGGCTTCGCCGCCGAAGACCTTGTCGACGGTGAACTGCAGCCAGCCCGGCAGCTTGCCCTTGGGCACGTCGCGGCGCTGGATCAGCTTGGTGCCACCGTCGGCGGTGGGCTCGAGGGTGTAGCTCCAGACCGTCCCGTTCTCGTTCATGCGGAACGCCAGCGCGTGGTTGGGTTCGAAGCGCACGATCCGCGAGGTGCTCGGGTAGACGTAGCCCTCGGCCTTGTTGAGGTTCACCGTCCAGGTGCCGGTGCGGACCGTGCGGCCCAGCGGCTGCATGCGCAGGGTGTTCGGGCTGAACTCGCGAATGCGCTGGAGATCGGAGACGACGCCCCAGACCTGTTCCGGCGCGGCCGCGATGTCGATGCTGGCTTCGAGTACGTTCGGCAACACTGCCCCCTGGTACGTAACGGTCGGTTGCACGCATCCTAGTTGGAGTGGCGTGGATCACCGGGTCGCCGTGGCGTGGATCACCCTCTCCGACCTGCGCGTATTAGATGTGTCCCGCAGGCGTTCCGGGGCGAAAAATCACTTACATCACATTCTGGGGGTGTTGATGTCCGAACTGTAATGCCCGGAGCAGAATGACGGATAAACGAAGTTACAGACACTGCCACCTGCTTCCGATTGGGAAACGTGAGGTGATCGGCCGTGAACCTGCGTTCGCTTCTGCATCTGGACACCAAGACGGTCCCGCTGCTCCCCGCTGCCGAGCCCGAGGGGTCCGGAATCGGCGCGGATTCCGCCGATCCCGCTGAACCACCCGGCCGACCGGGCCTGAAGGTTGATCGTGAGCTCGAGGAACGACTCGAGCGATTACTCACCCCGACCGAGATGGATCTCATTCAGCATCACCGAATTTGAGTCCGCGATACTGGTCAGGTGACTTCACCAGCTGCCGCCAAGCCGGCCATCCTCAGCGTCGACGACGACCCGGGCGTCTCGCGTGCGGTCGTGCGGGATCTGCGACGCCGGTACGGGGCCGACTACCGGATTCTGCGCGCGGAATCCGGGGCGGACGCCCTCGACGCGCTGCGTGAGATGAAACTGCGCGGCCATCCGGTCGCGGTCCTGATCGCCGACTACCGGATGCCCGGCATGAACGGCGTCGAATTCCTCGAACGGGCCATGGACCTGCACCCGTACGCGCGCCGCGTGCTGCTCACCGCGTACGCCGACACCAACGCCGCCATCGAGGCCATCAATGTGGTCGACCTCGACCACTACCTGCTCAAGCCGTGGGATCCGCCGGAGGAGAAGCTCTACCCGGTCGTCGACGCCCTGCTCGAGGCGTGGCGCGGAGACGACCACAAGCCGGTGACCGAGACCAAGGTGGTCGGCCACCGCTGGTCGGCCCGCTGCTCGGAGGTGCGGGAGTTCCTGGCGCGCAACCAATTGCCGTATCGCTGGTACCAGGTCGACGAGCCCGAGGGCGCGCGGCTGCTGACCGCGGCCAACGCCACCGAGGACCAGTGCCCGGTCATCATCAACCCCGGCGGTGACGTGCTCATCATGCCGACGGACGCGCAGCTGGCCGAGGGCGTGGGCCTCAATGTCGATGCCTCCAGCGACTTCTACGACCTGATCGTGATCGGCGGCGGACCGGCCGGTCTCGGCGCGGCCGTCTACGGCGCCTCAGAGGGCCTGCGCACCGTCCTCGTCGAACGCACCGCCACCGGCGGCCAGGCCGGGCAGAGCTCGCGCATCGAGAACTACCTCGGCTTCCCCGACGGACTCTCCGGCGCGCAACTGGCCGACCGGGCCCGGCGGCAGGCCGTGAAATTCGGAGCCGAACTGATCACCGCCCGCGAGGTCGTCGGCCTCGAGGCCTGCGGTTCCGCGCGCGTGGTGAAGTTCGCCGACGGCGGCAGCGTCGCCGCGCACTCGGTGCTCATCGCCACCGGCGTCAACTACCGCCACCACCCGGCCCCCGGCGTCGACGAATACACCGGCCGCGGCGTCTACTACGGCTCGGCCATGACCGAGGCCAGCGACTGCGCCGACAAGGACGTCTACATCGTTGGCGGCGCGAACTCGGCCGGCCAGGCCGCGGTGTTCCTGTCCCGGCGCGCCCGCACCGTGCACATCCTGGTGCGCGGGGAATCGCTGGAAGCGTCCATGTCGCACTACCTGATTCAGCAGATCGCGCAGATCCCGAACATCAAGGTGCACACCCACACCGAGGTGGTGGCCGCCGACGGCGACGACCACCTGGAACGGATCGTGCTGCGCGACAACGCCACCGGCGCGGAAGAAAAAGTGGACGCGGAGCGGTTGTTCCTGTTCATCGGCGCCGCACCGGAAACCGACTGGCTGGAAGGCGTCGTCCGCCGCGACGACGCCGGCTACGTGCTGGCCGGACCCGACCTCATGGTGGACGGCGAACGCCCGGCCGGCTGGGAACTGCCGCGTCCCCCACAGCATCTGGAGACCAGCGTGCCCGGCGTCTTCGTCGCCGGCGACGTGCGTTCGGAGTCGGCGAAGCGGGTGGCCTCGGCCGTCGGCGAGGGCGCGATGGCCGTCATGCTGGTCCACCGCTGGCTCGCGAAACAGTAGGAGTAGGCGCACATGGGCAACACCCGATTGATCTGCGACCCGAACGAACTGCGGCACCTGTTCCTGTTCGAGAAGCTCGACGACACCCAGCTGGCCTGGCTGTGCCGCGACGGTCGCGTCGAAATGTTCGAGCCCGGAATGGTTTTCCGCGAGGGTGACCCCGCCACCTGCTTCTACGTCCTGATGGACGGCGAGGTGCGGCTGACCAAGATGTCGGGCGGCGAGGAGATCGAACTCGTCCGCACCGAACACGTCGGCTCGTACTCGGGCGCGTGGACCGCCTACATGGGCGACAAGGTCGAACAGACCTACACCGCGTCCTTCTATGTGACCCGGCCGTCGAAATTCTTCGTCCTCGACGCCGGCACCTTCGCGAAGATGATGCAGGAATGGTTCCCGATGGCGCTGCACCTGCTGGAGGGCGTCTTCTTCGGCAACCGCAATGCCAACGAGCGCATCGGCCAGCGGGAACGGCTGCTGGCGCTGGGCTCGCTCTCGGCGGGCCTGACCCACGAGCTGAACAATCCGGCCGCCGCCGCGGTGCGCGCCACCTCCTCGCTGCGCGATCGGGTGGCCGGGATGCGGCACAAGCTGCGGATGATGGCGCACGGCAAGTTCAACTCCGAGACCCTCGAGGCGCTGGCGCAACTGCAGGAGGAGGCGGCCGCGCAGGTAGCCAAGGCCCCGGTGCTGACGCCGCTGGAGGCCGCCGACCGCGAGGACGAGCTGGGCGACTGGCTCGAGGAGCACGGTGTCGCCAACAGCTGGGATGTGGCGCCGAATTTCGTGCAGGCCGGGTTCGACATCGACTGGATGGAGAAGGTGCACGGCACGCTCTCCGGTTGCGGCGCAGACGTTTTCGAGGCGGCCATGAAATGGCTCAACTACACCGTCGAGACCGAGCTGCTGATGAACGAGATCACCGACTCGACCAACCGCATCTCCTCGCTGGTGCACGCGGCCAAGCAGTACTCGCAGATGGATCGCGCCCCGTTCCAGGTGGTGGACATCCGGGAACTGCTCGACAGCACACTGGTCATGCTGGCCCGCAAGATCGGTGACGACATCACGGTGGTCAAGGAGTACGACCCGGCGTTGCCGCCGGTGCCCTGCTACGCCGCCGAACTCAACCAGGTGTGGACCAATCTGATCGACAACGCGGTGGCCGCCATGAACAGCCGCGGCACGCTCACGGTGCGCACGTATCAGGAGAACGACTGCGCCGCAGTGGAAATCGGCGACACCGGGCCCGGCATCCCCGACGAGATCCGGACCCGCATCTTCGAACCGTTCTTCACCACCAAGCCGGTCGGTGAGGGCACCGGTCTGGGGCTCGACATCTCCTTCCGGATCGTGGTGAACAAGCACCACGGCGACATCCGCGTCGAATCCGAGCCGGGAAACACGCGATTCATCGTCCGGCTGCCGCTCGAGGCGGCAGCATCGTCGGAAACCGGGACAGCGCAAGCGACTACGGAAGGCAACTGATGACCGGACAGATCGAGGGCATCGACATCACCGTTCCGCCCAGCGGATCGGGCTGCGTCGAGTGCGATGCGGCGGGCGGCTGGTGGGTGCACCTGCGCCGCTGCGCGCAGTGCGGGCACGTCGGCTGTTGCGACATGTCGCCGAACCAGCACGGCACCAAGCATTTCCAGAGCACCGGGCACCCGTTCATCCAGAGCTTCGAGCCCGGTGAGGACTGGTTCTACAACTTCACCTCGGAGGAGATGTACGAGGGCGGCCCGGAGCTGGCGCCGCCGCACGCGCATCCGCTGGATCAGCCGGTGCCGGGGCCGAGCGGGCGGGTTCCGGCGGATTGGCAGCAGCACCTGCACTGACCAACCGTCTGGTCTGAATCTTCTGCTTTCGGGAGTCGCCGAGGCCGGGTACGCTGCTGCGAGCGCCGGGCCGGTCCGGCGTGTCCGGCACACTCGGGAACTTCGGAAAGCAGGGTATGAAGCGTCTTTCGATGGTCGCCCTCGCCGCTGGTGTGATGGTGTTGACCCTCGCTGGTTGTAGTTCGGGCAAATCCGGCGACGCCGGCAGTCTGAAACAGGCTGGGACCACCACCACGTCGGCCAGAACCACCAGCGCGGCCGCCACCACCACGACCATCGAGTCGCCCGTAGACCTACCCGCCGCGGCCCCCACCGCCGCGACCGTGGTCAAGAAGACCAGCGCCCCCAACGGCGCCCAGACCACCTGCGCCGACTTCCGCGACCTCACCGAGGACGCCGAGCAGCAGGTCATCCAGCAGGTCCTGGCTGCGCACCCGGGCTCGTTCCTGGACGGCAGCCCCGCCGCCGCCCTCAGCACCGCCAAGCTCGCCTGCCTGGCCGGAACCTACGCCAACACTCCGGTCGCAGTCGCGATCCGGGTGGCCCCCAAGTAGTCTCACAGGAGAATTTCCGGGGAGGCGGTACCTATGCTCGAATTCGAACGGCACCGGCCGAGACTGTTCGCGCTCGCCTACCGCATGCTCGGATCCGCCGCCGAAGCCGAGGACGCCGTCCAGGAGACCTACCTGCGCTGGCACGGCACCGACCAGACCGAGATCCGCAATATCGAAGCCTGGCTGACCACCGTCCTGGTCAATCAATGCCGCACCTGGCTGGACTCGGCCAGGGCCCGCCGCGAAACCTACGTCGGACCCTGGCTCCCCGAACCCGTCCCCACCGGCCACGGCGAACTCGGCCCGCTCGAATCGGCCGAACAGCGCGACCTGGTGTCCATGGCCTTCCTGGCGCTGGCCGAACGGCTCAGCCCGACCGAACGCGCCGTCTTCGTGCTGCGCGAAGCCTTCGGCTACGCGCACCGCGAGATCGCCGACATGCTCGGCATCACCGAATCCAACGCGCAACAGGTGTACCGCCGCGCCGCGCACCGCGTGCAGGAGGAGAAGCCGCGCTTCGACACCGCCCCGGCGCACGCCCGCGAGCTGGTCGAAAAGTTCCTCGGCGCAGCGCAATCCGGTGACATCGCGGCGCTCGAATCCATGTTCAGCGCCGACATCGTCGCCGTCGCCGACGGCGGCTCCAAGGTCAACGCGGCCAAGCGGCCCATCGTCGGTGTGTCCCAGGTGGCCCGCTACCTGCTGGGCCTGTTCGGCAGGATTCCGAGCTTCGGCGCCGACGTCAGCATCGTGGTCGAAGAGGTCAATGCCGCGCCGGCCTTCGTGGTGCGGTCGGGGGAGACCGTGCTGGGCACCGTCTCGGTCGGCTTCACGGGGGAGTCGATCGCCTCGCTGCATCTCGTGGTGAACCCGGACAAGCTCGCCTACTTCCAGCGTGACGACCAGAAGTTCGCGGACGAAACCGCTGGTTAGCGGCAATATCGGCGTCACGGATACGCGTGTGACGCAGGACACGACCCGAATCTGTCAGGGATCGCGGGGCTGTCCGGTCTAGAGGGTGTCGGCTACCGAGCGGGGCCGGAAAAGGAGCACTCTCATGACCGAGCAGCATCGAATCGTGGTTCTGGGCGCGGGCTACGCGGGTCTGGCCGCGGCGCAGCAGGCGAACAAGGCCAAGGGTGCGCGTGTCACCGTCATCGACCTGCACACCGAATTCGTGGACCGGGTGCGCCTGCACCAGGTCGTGGCCGGGCAGGACGTGCAGCGCTGGGAACTACGGAAGGCCCTGCAGGACAAGGGCATCGAGTTCGTCAACGGCCGCGCCGAGCGCATCGACACCGCCGCCCGCCGGGTCGAGCTGGCCACCGGCGACGCCGTCGAATACGACTCGCTGATCTACGCCCTGGGCAGCCGCGCCGACCTGTCGATGGTGCCCGGCGCCGCCGACTACGCCTACACCGTGGCGACTTCCGAAGACGTGCAGCGGATTCCGGAGCTCACCGGCCGGGTGGCCGTGGTGGGCGCCGGCGCGACCGGTTTGGAGACCGCGACGGAACTGGCCGAATCGCGCCCCGATCTGCAGGTCGCGCTGGTGAGCTCGGACGAGCCGGGCGGCTGGCTGATCCCCAAGGCGGTCGAACACATTCGGACCGTGCTGGACCGTCTGGGCGTCGAGGTGCAGGTGGCCAAGGTCGCCGCCGTCACCGCGACCGGACTCGAACTGGTCGACGGCGGTCGCATCGACGCCGACATCGTGCTCTGGACAACGGGTTTCATGGTGCCCGAGGTGGCGGCCCGCTCGGGCCTGCCGGTGGACGCGCGCAACCGCGTCCTGGTCGACGAGCACTTGCGGGTGCCCGGGGCCGAGGGTGTGTACGCGGTCGGCGACGCGGCGGTGATGATGGGGCACAACGGCCGTGTGGCGCGGATGTCGTGCCAGGCGGCGCAGCCCGCGGGCAAGTACCTGGGTGCGGCCGTCGCCGCCCGGCTGCGCGGCAAGCAGCCGGCGCCGTTCCAGGCTCGTTTCGTGCTGACCTGCATCAGTCTGGGTCGTCGTGACGCCGTCGTCCAGTTCATGAAGGCCGACGATTCGAACGGCAACACGGTGTTGACCGGTCGCACGGGGGTCTGGATCAAGGAGCAGATCGTGACCATGGTGGGCCGGGCGGCCAAGCCTTGATCCTTTCCGTCACTATCGTCAACTCATGGTTGACCATCTACGTATGGTCAACCTAGAGTTGACGCATGACGAACTCCATTCGCCTCGACGATCTGATCGACGGCATCAAGAAGGCTCGCCCCGACGACGTCCTCGAGCAGCTCTCCGACGCCGTCGTCCTCGGCAACCACATCGGTGACGTGGCCGACCATCTGATCGGCCACTTCGTCGACCAGGCCCGCCGCTCCGGCGCCTCCTGGACCGATATCGGCCAGAGCATGGGCGTCACCAAGCAGGCCGCCCAGAAACGATTCGTCCCCAAGACCCCCGCCGACGCCGGCCAGGCGGGCGCCCTCGACCCCAGCGCCGGATTCGCCCGCTTCACCCAGCGCGCCCGCCAAGTGGTGATGGCCGCACAGGAAGAAGCCCGGGCCGTCGGCAACCTCGAGACCCGCCCCGAACACCTGATCCTGGGCCTGCTCTCGGAACCGGAGTCGCTGGCCGTCAAGGTCATCGAGGCCAAGGGCATCTCCGCCGACGCCGTCCGCCGGGTGGCCACCGCCGCCCTGCCCGCCGCCACCGGCGACCCCGTCCCGCCCCTCATCCCCTTCGACGCGCAGGCCCGCAAGGCCCTCGAACTCACCTTCCGCGAGGCGCTGCGACTCGGCCACAACTACGTCGGCACCGAACACCTGCTGCTCGCTCTCCTCGATCTGGAGCACGGCGCGGGAGTCCTGTCCGGCCTGGGCCTGGACAAGGACGCGGTACAGGCCGACGTCGCGGGCCTGCTGGCGTCGCTGCAATTGCCCGGTTCCGCGGCGACCGAACCGGACACGCAGTAGTCCGCGTGTCGCTCCACACTGCTGCCGACCTGGTGATGTAGAACTCGGCACCGCTCCCGTCGCCCCGGATCCCGTGGGGAGCATGTTGCGCCAGATACGATTGTGGAATGGCGGACGACGAGGGTTCCGACCTAGTTGCGGGGGAGCGGCGCGCTGACCTGCTGCGCGCCCTCAACTATGTCTCCACCGAGGACACGCCCGACGGCGGCTACATCGTGAACGGGGACCTCCCACCAGAGGTGGCGCCTCCGTTCATTCGGGCGATCATGCGCATCGAAGCCGAGCTCCTGCTGCAGGACGCCGAACTCGTCACCGTCGAGCACGGCGAAACCCCGCACACCCGAGGAGCGCCGCACCGATGCGCTGATCGCCCTGCTGCTGCGGGTGGATGACCGGTCGCACTTCGGGTAGTCCTCGCGCGATCCCTGGCCGCCGAGAAGCCTCGTGCGGCCATCAGCGGTTTCCACTCCGGACCCGGGGCTCGGAACGCCGCCCCAACCTTGCACTCGTCTTGGGTGAGTGCTAGAAATGGCTTTGGCACTCCCTACCGGTGAGTGCTAGGTCGGGGCGGTGAGGCCGGGCTGTGTTTCAACCGAAGCTCCTCGGTCGTCCGTCGCGGGCACCATGCCTGGCCAGAACACTGTCAATCCCCAGATCTGGAGGATCTCAACGCAATGGCCAAGACAATTGCGTACGACGAAGAGGCTCGCCGCGGACTCGAGCGTGGCCTGAACGCCCTCGCTGACGCCGTCAAGGTGACCCTGGGCCCCAAGGGCCGCAACGTCGTGCTGGAGAAGAAGTGGGGCGCCCCCACCATCACCAACGACGGTGTCTCCATCGCGAAGGAAATCGAGCTCGAGGACCCGTACGAGAAGATCGGCGCGGAGCTCGTCAAGGAAGTTGCCAAGAAGACCGACGACGTTGCGGGTGACGGCACCACCACCGCCACCGTGCTGGCCCAGGCGCTGGTCCGTGAGGGCCTGCGCAACGTGGCCGCCGGCGCCAACCCGCTCGGCCTGAAGCGCGGCATCGAGAAGGCCGTCGAGGCCGTCACCGCCAAGCTGCTCGACACCGCCAAGGAGGTCGAGACCAAGGAGCAGATCGCCGCCACCGCCGGTATCTCGGCCGGCGACTCGTCCATCGGTGAGCTCATCGCCGAGGCCATGGACAAGGTCGGCAAGGAAGGCGTCATCACCGTCGAGGAGAGCAACACCTTCGGTCTCCAGCTGGAGCTCACCGAGGGCATGCGCTTCGACAAGGGCTACATCTCCGGTTACTTCGTGACCGACCCCGAGCGTCAGGAAGCGGTCCTCGAGGACCCGTACATCCTGCTCGTCGGTTCGAAGATCTCGACCGTCAAGGACCTGCTGCCGCTGCTGGAGAAGGTCATCCAGGCCGGCAAGCCGCTGCTGATCATCGCCGAGGACGTCGAGGGCGAGGCCCTGTCGACCCTGGTCGTGAACAAGATCCGTGGCACCTTCAAGTCCATCGCCGTCAAGGCGCCGGGCTTCGGTGACCGTCGCAAGGCCATGCTGGCCGACATCGCCATCCTGACCGGTGGCGAGGTCATCAGCGAAGAGGTCGGCCTCTCGCTGGAGACCGCCGGCATCGAGCTGCTGGGCCAGGCCCGCAAGGTCGTCATCACCAAGGACGAGACCACCATCGTCGAGGGCGCGGGCGACGCGGAGGCCATCAAGGGCCGCGTGCAGCAGATCCGCACCGAGATCGAGAACTCGGACTCGGACTACGACCGTGAGAAGCTGCAGGAGCGTCTGGCCAAGCTGGCCGGCGGTGTCGCGGTCATCAAGGCCGGCGCCGCGACCGAGGTCGAGCTCAAGGAGCGCAAGCACCGCATCGAGGACGCCGTCCGCAACGCGAAGGCCGCCGTCGAAGAGGGCATCGTCGCCGGTGGTGGCGTGGCCCTGCTGCAGTCGGCTCCGGCCCTGGACGCGCTGACCCTGACCGGTGACGAGGCCACCGGCGCGAACATCGTTCGCGTCGCGCTGTCCGCGCCGCTGAAGCAGATCGCCTTCAACGCCGGCCTGGAGCCGGGCGTCGTCGCCGAGAAGGTCTCGAACCTTCCCGCCGGCCACGGCCTGAACGCCGACTCGGGCGAGTACGTCGACCTGCTGGCCGCCGGCGTTGCCGACCCGGTCAAGGTCACCCGCTCGGCCCTGCAGAACGCCGCTTCCATCGCGGCGCTGTTCCTCACCACCGAGGCCGTCGTCGCCGACAAGCCGGAGAAGGCCGCCCCCGCGGGCGACCCGACCGGTGGCATGGGCGGCATGGACTTCTAGTCCGCGCCTCCGGCAACGGAATTGATCGAACTGGGCCCGGTCACCTCACGGTGACCGGGCCCAGTGCTGTGTGGTGGTGGGAAAACGGGGATGCCGGGCCGGAATCGGCGAGTCTCAGGCTCACCTGGTGAGTCGCTCCGAGGCGGGCGGGAGTCAGTCGGCGGCAGGGAGGCCGACGAGGTCGGCCATCAGGTTCATGGGTGGTGGAAGTAGTCGGCGACGGCTTCGATGGTGCCGTCCAGGCGGCCGAAGATCTCGAAGGTGACCAGGCCGAAAAGCGGTGTCCAGCCGAGGAATACGCGGTCGAGGACCTCTTCGGGGAGTTCGGAGGACTGCTGGTCGATGAGGGCGCGCAGGTCGGCGCGCACGGGGGCGGGCAGGGGAGTGGGCAGGGCGGCGGGGGTGAGGCGGTCGGCGGCTGCGCCCTGGCCGGCGATGTCGGCGAGCAGTAGGACGACCGTGGCGCCGGGGGCGACGGTGTCCTTCGGGGCGTCGTAACCGGGGATGGGGCTGCCGTGCTCGTGCTGATCGTCGCGGCGGTGATGTCCATGAACGCTGGGTTCGCCGGTCTGGGCGCGGTCTTCGATTACCCGCGGTCTGGAACAGGCTGTTGGGCTCGGTCGTCGGTGAGACGCTGGGCTACTCGCTGACCGCCGTGTGGACCGTGTTGGTGGCATCGGTCTTGTGGCGCAAGGGTTTTCCGCGCTGGTTCGCCGTGCTCGGCACGGTCGCGGCGGCCCTGATTCTGCTCGGCGTGGCCGCCCCGTGGCGGGTGCCGGGCGCCCAGCAGGCGAATTTCGCCGGATACGTGCTGTGGAGTGGGTGGATGCTGGCGCTGGCCGTGTTGTGGGGCCGCCGCCGGGAGTGACGGCGGCCGGCGGTCACATGCCTTGGCGGAAGCGGGCGTGGCGGATGGTGTCCGCGCGCTCGGGGAGGACGCTGTCGACCAGGGCGGCGACCCGGCCCATGACGGGGGCGAGGCGGCGGGGTCGGTCGATGATGGCGTCGCAAATGATCCGGCCGCCTTCGTCCGCGGTCAGGGCGTTGGCGGTGGCCTGCTGGTAGACGGGGTTGGCGGTGATCATGTCGGTGCGGACGAGGGGGAGGTAGATCGAGGTGAAGCGCAGGTTCTCGGTCTGGGTTTCGGCCTGCAGGTTGGTGCTCAGTGAATCGAGCGCGGCTTTCGAGGCGACATAGGCGGCGTAGCCGGGGCCGCCGTAGAGGTTGGCCAGCGACAGGATGTTGATGATCTGCCCGTCGCGGCGGTCGCGCATGGCGGGGGCGAAGGCGAGGATGAGGCGGACCGCGGCGAAGTAGTTGAGCCGCATGGTGCGTTCGTAGTCGTGGAAGCGGTCGTAGGACTGGTCGAGCGACCGGCGGATCGAGCGCCCGGCATTGTTGACCAGTATGTCCACGTGGCCGTGGTCGGCGAGGACCTGCGCGGTCATGGCGTCGAGGGCGTCGAAATCATTGAGATCGCAGGGATAGGCGACGGCCTTCCCGCCCTCGGCCTCGATCTCGGCGACCACCCGCGCGAGCTCCTCGGCTCGCCGCGCGACCAGCAGGACGGTGGCCCCGGCCGCGCCGAGCTGAATGGCGGCGACCCGCCCGATGCCGGACGACGCCCCGGTGAGCAGCACGGTCCGGCCGGCGACGGCGTCGGCCAGGGTGCGGTCGCGCCGGAGCCGGGACAGGCTCACCTGGGTATCGAGTCCGTGCCTGATCTTGTGGAGCAGCGAGCTGATGTCTTGCATGCGCACTGATGCTAGGGACGGCGCGGCTATTCGGTGGGGGTTCGAATCAACGGTTGGGGTGCCGGGCGGAGAGAGCGGCCGCCGCGTCGATGGGCCGGATGCCGAGCAGTTCGGCCGCGGCCGCGACGGTCGCGGGGGTGCCGGGGTCGTTGCGGGAGGCGGGATCGAAGAGCAGCTCGGCCAATTCCATGGCCGCCAGCGCTTGCTCGCGAGTGAGCAGTCGGCCCGGTAACCAACTAACGCGCCAGTCGGTTTCCTCAATCCCGGGCAGTCTTTCCGCGAACTCGTCGACAACTGCACTCGTAATCGACCAACCACACACGTACACCCGCGAATTATGCCTTTGACCAGCCGATTTGACTTCTGTTCGTAGCAACACGTAACTTAGTCCAGGTCAGAGCGACACGGACACCGACCCGGAGCCCCAAGGGCCTGGGAAACGAGGTTGTACGAGGAGCGCCTGATGATCACATTAGCTTCGACCGACCAGCGGATTTGGTTCTGCTGCGAGGACTGAGTTAAGCTTCAACAGCAGCCTCACCGACAAGCGGGACGAAAGTTCCGGGATGTTGGTGTGTTGGCGTGTGTTCTTTGAGAACTCAATAGTGTGTCGATGAATGTCAGTGCCAAATATTTTATTTGGTTCCAATCATTCTCACCCCCGTGAGGGTGGTTGGACATTTAGTCAGCAAATACTTTTGCTGGCGTTTGATTTGCTAGGTTTTCGGACTCTGGTTCGGAGATACTTCTGATTCGCCTTCGGGCAAATCTAGAGTCTTCAACGGAGAGTTTGATCCTGGCTCAGGACGAACGCTAGCGGCGTGCTTAACACATGCAAGTCGAGCGGTAAGGCCCTTCGGGGTACACGAGCGGCGAACGGGTGAGTAACACGTGGGTGATCTGCCTCGCACTCTGGGATAAGCCTGGGAAACTGGGTCTAATACCGGATATGAGCAGCCTCTGCATGGGGGCTGTTGGAAAGGTTTACTGGTGCGAGATGGGCCCGCGGCCTATCAGCTTGTTGGTGGGGTAACGGCCCACCAAGGCGACGACGGGTAGCCGACCTGAGAGGGTGACCGGCCACACTGGGACTGAGACACGGCCCAGACTCCTACGGGAGGCAGCAGTGGGGAATATTGCACAATGGGCGAAAGCCTGATGCAGCGACGCCGCGTGAGGGATGACGGCCTTCGGGTTGTAAACCTCTTTTGACAGGGACGAAGCGCAAGTGACGGTACCTGTAGAAGAAGCACCGGCCAACTACGTGCCAGCAGCCGCGGTAATACGTAGGGTGCGAGCGTTGTCCGGAATTACTGGGCGTAAAGAGCTTGTAGGCGGTCTGTCACGTCGATTGTGAAAACTTGCAGCTCAACTGCAAGCTTGCAGTCGATACGGGCAGACTAGAGTACTTCAGGGGAGACTGGAATTCCTGGTGTAGCGGTGAAATGCGCAGATATCAGGAGGAACACCGGTGGCGAAGGCGGGTCTCTGGGAAGTAACTGACGCTGAGAAGCGAAAGCGTGGGTAGCGAACAGGATTAGATACCCTGGTAGTCCACGCCGTAAACGGTGGGTACTAGGTGTGGGTTTCCTTCCACGGGATCCGTGCCGTAGCTAACGCATTAAGTACCCGCCTGGGGAGTACGGCCGCAAGGCTAAAACTCAAAGGAATTGACGGGGGCCCGCACAAGCGGCGGAGCATGTGGATTAATTCGATGCAACGCGAAGAACCTTACCTGGGTTTGACATACACCGGAAAGCCATAGAGATATGGCCCCCCTTGTGGTCGGTGTACAGGTGGTGCATGGCTGTCGTCAGCTCGTGTCGTGAGATGTTGGGTTAAGTCCCGCAACGAGCGCAACCCTTATCTTATGTTGCCAGCGCGTAATGGCGGGGACTCGTGAGAGACTGCCGGGGTCAACTCGGAGGAAGGTGGGGACGACGTCAAGTCATCATGCCCCTTATGTCCAGGGCTTCACACATGCTACAATGGCCGGTACAGAGGGCTGCGATACCGCGAGGTGGAGCGAATCCTTAAAGCCGGTCTCAGTTCGGATCGGGGTCTGCAACTCGACCCCGTGAAGTTGGAGTCGCTAGTAATCGCAGATCAGCAACGCTGCGGTGAATACGTTCCCGGGCCTTGTACACACCGCCCGTCACGTCATGAAAGTCGGTAACACCCGAAGCCAGTGGCCTAACCCTTGTGGAGGGAGCTGTCGAAGGTGGGATTGGCGATTGGGACGAAGTCGTAACAAGGTAGCCGTACCGGAAGGTGCGGCTGGATCACCTCCTTTCTAAGGAGCACTTCTACACAGACCGTTCGAAGAGTCGAATGTGACTGTGTCAGAGACCGTTTCGGCCTCACACGTAGGCCGGCGGACGCTCATGGGTGGAACACTGACTACTTTCATCGCACTACGGTTCAGGCCATGTCCTGAATCGCGGTGAATATACCGACACACTATTGGGTCCTGAAAGAACACGCGAAAGCGATTCTTTTTAGGAAATCAGACGATCCGCTCGGATCTTCGTAAATACCGCGCAGCGTGCTGTGGCTGGTTTCGAAATTCAGGTTTGAGTGGGTGTGTTGTTTGAGAACTGCACAGTGGACGCGAGCATCTTTGTTAGTAAGTGTATAAGAGCGTACGGTGGATGCCTTGGCACCAGGAGCGATGAAGGACGTAGTAGGCTGCGATAAGCCTCGGGGAGCTGTCAAACGAGCTGAGATCCGAGGATTTCCGAATGGGGAAACCCAGCACGAGTGATGTCGTGTTACCCGCGCCTGAATATATAGGGCGTGTGGAGGGAACGTGGGGAAGTGAAACATCTCAGTACCCACAGGAAGAGAAAACAACAGTGATTCCGTGAGTAGTGGCGAGCGAAAGCGGAAGAGGCTAAACCGTGTGGATGTGATAGCCGGCAGGCGTTGTCCATGCGGGGTAGTGGGATCTACTTTCCTGTTTCTGCCGAAACAGGCGACAGTAAGAAACCAGAGCGTTAGTCGAATTGGTCTGGGACGGCCAACCGTAGAGGGTGAGGTCCTGTAGACGAAAACGATCTGGCTGTCGTAGTAGACACCCGAGTAGCAGCGGGCCCGTGAAATCTGCTGTGAATCTGTCGGGACCACCCGATAAGCCTGAATACTACCTGGTGACCGATAGCGGACTAGTACCGTGAGGGAAAGGTGAAAAGTACCCCGGGAGGGGAGTGAAATAGTACCTGAAACCGTGCGCTTACAATCCGTCAGAGCCTCTTTGTGGGGTGATGGCGTGCCTTTTGAAGAATGAGCCTGCGAGTCATCGGTGTGTGGCAAGGTTAACCCGTGTGGGGGGAGCCGTAGCGAAAGCGAGTCCGAATAGGGCGCCCTGAGTCGCACACTATGGACCCGAAGCGGAGTGATCTACCCATGGCCAGGGTGAAGCGACGGTAAGACGTCGTGGAGGCCCGAACCCACTTAGGTTGAAAACTGAGGGGATGAGCTGTGGGTAGGGGTGAAAGGCCAATCAAACTCCGTGATAGCTGGTTCTCCCCGAAATGCATTAGGTGCAGCGTCACGTGTTTCACACCGGAGGTAGAGCTACTGGATGGCCTAGGGGGCCCACAAGCTTACCGAAGTCAGCCAAACTCCGAATGCCGGTGTGTGAGAGCGTGGCAGTGAGACTGCGGGGGATAAGCTTCGTAGTCGAGAGGGAAACAGCCCAGATCGCCGGCTAAGGCCCCTAAGCGTGTACTAAGTGGAAAAGGATGTGGGGTCGCGAAGACAACCAGGAGGTTGGCTTAGAAGCAGCCACCCTTGAAAGAGTGCGTAATAGCTCACTGGTCAAGTGATCCTGCGCCGACAATGTAGCGGGGCTCAAGTACACCGCCGAAGCCGCGGCATTCAGACATTATCCCGCCTTCGGGCCAGGAGTCTGGATGGGTAGGGGAGCGTCGTATGGCAGGGAAGCGGCGGAGTGATCCAGCCGTGGAGGCCATGCGAGTGAGAATGCAGGCATGAGTAGCGAAAGACGAGTGAGAAACTCGTCCGCCGAATGACCAAGGGTTCCTGGGCCAGGTTAATCCGCCCAGGGTGAGTCGGGACCTAAGGCGAGGCCGACAGGCGTAGTCGATGGACAACGGGTTGATATTCCCGTACCCGTGTATCCGCGCCAAATATCGAATCAGTTGTGCTAAGTATCCAAAAGCGGTCTTATCGAGCCTTCGGGCGAGAGGGATTGCGGCTGCATACGACCCTGGCTGTAGTAGGTAAGCGATGGGGTGACGCAGGAAGGTAGCTGGGCCAGGTGATGGAATACCTGGTGTAAGCCTGTAGGGCGTGGTGTAGGCAAATCCGCACCGCATATAGCCTGAGAGGTGATGCGTAGCCGATTGAGGCGAATTCAGTGATCCTATGCTGCCGAGAAAAGCCTCTAGTGAGTTGGTACACGGCCCGTACCCCAAACCGACACAGGTGGTCAGGTAGAGAATACTAAGGCGATCGAGATAACTGTGGTTAAGGAACTCGGCAAAATACCTCCGTAACTTCGGGAGAAGGAGGGCCCGGTTGGTGAACACCCTTGCGGTGGGAGCTGGGTTGGGTCGCAGAGACCAGTGAGAAGCGACTGTTTACTAAAAACACAGGTCCGTGCGAAGTCGTAAGACGATGTATACGGACTGACGCCTGCCCGGTGCCGGAAGGTTAAGAGGACCGGTTAGCTCTTCGGAGCGAAGCTGAGAATTTAAGCCCCGGTAAACGGCGGTGGTAACTATAACCATCCTAAGGTAGCGAAATTCCTTGTCGGGTAAGTTCCGACCTGCACGAATGGCGTAACGACTTCTCAGCTGTCTCAACCACAGACTCGGCGAAATTGCAGTACGAGTAAAGAATGCTCGTTACGCGCGGCAGGACGAAAAGACCCCGGGACCTTCACTATAGCTTGGTATTGGTGTTCGGTACGGTTTGTGTAGGATAGGTGGGAGACTGTGAAGCAGGCACGCCAGTGTTTGTGGAGTCATCGTTGAAATACCACTCTGATCGTATTGGACCTCTAACCTCGGACCCTGATCGGGTTCAGGGACAGTGCCTGGTGGGTAGTTTAACTGGGGCGGTTGCCTCCCAAAATGTAACGGAGGCGCCCAAAGGTTCCCTCAGCCTGGTTGGCAATCAGGTGTTGAGTGCAAGTGCACAAGGGAGCTTGACTGTGAGACCGACAGGTCGAGCAGGGACGAAAGTCGGGACTAGTGATCCGGCACCGGCAAGTGGAAGCGGTGTCGCTCAACGGATAAAAGGTACCCCGGGGATAACAGGCTGATCTTCCCCAAGAGTCCATATCGACGGGATGGTTTGGCACCTCGATGTCGGCTCGTCGCATCCTGGGGCTGGAGTAGGTCCCAAGGGTTGGGCTGTTCGCCCATTAAAGCGGCACGCGAGCTGGGTTTAGAACGTCGTGAGACAGTTCGGTCTCTATCCGCCGCGCGCGTTAGAAACTTGAGGAAGGCTGTCCCTAGTACGAGAGGACCGGGACGGACGAACCTCTGGTGTGCCAGTTGTTCCGCCAGGAGCACGGCTGGTTGGCCACGTTCGGAAGGGATAACCGCTGAAAGCATCTAAGCGGGAAGCCTGTTCCAAGATGAGGTTTCTCACCCCCTCGAGGGGGTAAGGCCCCCAACAGACCATTGGGTTGATAGGCCAGAACTGGAAAGCCTGGTAACAGGTGTAGGTGACTGGTACTAATAGGCCGAGGACTTACCAACAAAGAAGCTACGCGTCCACTGTGCAGTATCTGAAACAACACACAGATACAGGCAGACAGGAACCGAACCCTCGCAAGGGGATTCGCGACCTGGCTCTCTGTGTGACAGTTTCATAGAGTTACGGCGGCTATAGCGGTGGGGAAACGCCCCGGTCCCATTCCGAACCCGGAAGCTAAGGCCACCTGCGCCGATGGTACTGCACTCGACAGGGTGTGGGAGAGTAGGACACCGCCGGAACATCCTTCGCGAAGGCCCCCAGCTATGCTGGGGGCCTTTGGCGTATCTATGGCCTGTTCGAGTGCTTGTGAGAGCAGTGCTCTTGACTCGGATCGCCCAGTAGGTGATCATTGTTCAAAACCAAGAGCACTGATCTCGGTAGTCGCAATGATCGCTACAGTCTGGTCCACCCTCAACTTCACCCTCGCCTTCGTCTTCGAGCTGGTTGCCGTTGGCGCACTGGCCTATTGGGGCGTGCGGACCAGCCGTAGCCGGGTCGCGAAGATCCTCCGGGGCGCCGGCATGGCTGTCGCGGCGATGGTGCTGTGGGGGCTGTTCGCGGCGCCGGAGGCGAGTTTGTCGGTGCCGGTGGCCGCGGTGGCCACCAAGGTTCTGGTCTTCGGTGGTGCGGCTGCCGCGCTCTGGCAGCTGGGGCATCGGAAGCTCGCGGTCGCCTTCCCGCTGCTGGTGGTCGCGAACCTGGCGGCGATCCACTTCGGGCATCTGTCGCTGTGAAAATTCACGCGACACCGTGGGTATCGCCCCGATACGGTCACACCATGATTTCTTTGCCGGCTCGGTGCCGGCTGCGCGGCCGTACCGAGTAGCCCTGGGAGTGTCTTCTCCGTCAGGGGGAATCGCGCTGTTCTCTTCCGGATCAGCACGAAGGACGGATGACCGTGCGTACCAATGTTTCTCGGCAAGACCTGGCTGTCGTTCGCAATCTGGGGATTCTCGCGCATGTGGACGCGGGGAAGACCACGGTGACCGAGCGGATGCTCTTCCTCACCGGTATCACCCACAAGCGCGGCGAGGTGCACGACGGCACCACCGTGACCGATTTCGATCCGCAGGAACGGGATCGAGGCATCACGATCTTCGCGGCGGCAGTCAGCTGTGAGTGGGCCGGGTACCGGTTCACCGTCATCGATACCCCTGGGCACGTCGACTTCTCCGATGAGGTCGAGCGTTCGCTGCGGGTATTGGATGGCGCCGTAGCGGTTTTCGACGCCGTCGCGGGAGTGGAGCCGCAGAGCGAATCGGTGTGGCGGCGGGCGGATCGCTACGGGGTGCCGCGGATCGCGTTCGTCAACAAGATGGATCGTGCCGGGGCGGACCTGACGGCCGCGGTGGCTTCGATTCGTGCACGGCTGCATCCGGTTCCGCTGCTCGTTCAGCTGCCGGTGTTCGCCGGTGGAGATTTCGCCGGTGTGGTGGACCTCGTTCGCCTGCGGGAACTCGGGCGGGAGAACGGGTTCGCGGAGGGGCCGATCCCGGCTCATCTGGCGGACTCGGTGGCCCAGGCTCGCCGGGAGCTGGAAGAGGCGGTGGCGGAGCGGAGTTCGGCGGCGCTCGAAGAGTTCGTCGAACACTCCGCGCTGTCCGCGGATACCCTGACCGCCGCGCTGCGGGAGCTCACGCTCTCCGGTGAGGTGGTGCCGGTGCTGTGCGGCGCGGCCTACCGCGATATAGGTATCGAGCCCCTGCTCGATGCGGTGGCCGCGTACCTGCCGTCGCCGCTGGACCGCCCTGCGGTCGGGAGTGCTGACGGTGTCCGCGCGGCGGATCCGGCGGAACCGCTCGCGGCCCTGGCGTTCAAGGTGCATGCCACGTCGACGGGTCGGCTGACGTTCGTCCGCGTGTACTCCGGTGTGCTCCGCAAGGGCGACACGATGCTGGACGCGAGCGCCGGTCGTCGCGAGCGGGTCGCGCGCATCCTGCGGGTGCAGGCGGACCGGCACGCGGAGGTGGAGTCCGCGCAGGCGGGCGACATCGTCGCGCTGGTCGGCCCGAAGGCCGTGCGGGTCGGCGCGACTCTGTGCGCGCCGGACGCTCCGGTGCTGCTGGAACCCCCGGCTCCGACCGAGCCGGTGGTGTCGGTGGCGGTGGAGGTGAAGTCCGGTGCGGACCTCGAGAAGCTGGCGGTGGCGCTGGCCCGGCTCGCCGAGGAGGATCCGTCGCTCACGGTGCGGACCGATCCGGAGACCGGGCAGACGCTGCTGGCCGGACTGGGCGAGCTGCATCTGGAGGTCGTGGTGGAGAAGCTGCGCCGGGACCGCGGGCTGGCGGTGACGGTCGGGCGGCCGCAGGTGGCGTACCGGGAGACGGTGGTGCGCGGCGTGCGGGGCTTCACCTACCGGCACGCCAAGCAGGACGGCGGTTCGGGACAGTGGGCGCACATCGTGTTCGATGTGCGGCCGCTCAGCGAATCCGAGCCCGGGGCCACGGGTTTCGAGTTCGAGTCCACGGTGGTGGGCGGCCGGGTGCCGGCGGAGTTCGTGCGCGCGGTCGAGGCCGGGTGCCGGGACGCGCTGGCCGAGGGCTCACTCGCGGGTCATCCGGTCACCGGTGTCCGGGTCACGCTGACCGACGGCGCGACGCACTCCAAGGATTCGTCGGAGCTGGCCTTCCGGACCGCGGGGCGGCTGGGGCTGCGAGAAGCCTTGCGCGCCAGTGCGATGGCCGTGCTGGAGCCGCTGGCGGAGCTCACCGTCACCGTGCCGGAGGACGGTGTCGGCGCGGTGCTCGGCGACCTCGCGGCCCGGCGTGGCCGGGTCACGGGTTCGGTCTCGCGGACCGGCACGGTGGTCGTGACGGCCACGGTCCCGCTGGCCGAGTTGTTCGGCTACGCAACGCGTTTGCGTAGCCGCACCCAGGGCCGGGGCACGTTCACGACGCGCCCGCTGGGCTACGCCCTCGCGCCGTAGCGGCGGGTGACCGGGGCCCGGTGGCGGCGGCATTTCGATGCCGTTCGTCGCCGGGCCCCGTGTCATGGGCGGCAGTCGTCCACACCTGAGGGGTTGATTGTTGTCGCGACAACAGTTACTGTTGTCGCAACAACAGATTTCCCCGATAGGAGACGACGATGATGTACTCGTTCACCGAAGAGGCCGTGATCACCGGCGATGTCGCCCGCATCTGGGCCGTCGCCACCGATGTCGACCGCTGGTCGGAATGGGACCCGCACGAGGAGAAGTCCCGCATCGACGGCGAGTTCGCGGCCGGCACCAAGGGCTGGGTGAAGCCGAAGGGCGCCCCGGCCGGGCCGTTCACTATCGTGGCCGTGGAGCCGGGACAGTCGTGGACCAGCGAGGCGGGCATCCCCTTCGGGAAGCTGCGCGGGCACCGCACCTACGAGCCGCTCGGCGACGGCACGGTCCGGGTGGCCGAGCACGTCGAGGTGCACGGGCCGATGGGCCCGCTGTTCAAGCTGATCTGGGAGAAGGGCATGCGCGCGGATATGCCGCTGACCTTCGCCGCATTGGAACAGGAGGCACTACGGCGTGGCTGAACCACGGGGACCGCTGATGAGTCCGGGCTTCTGGCTGCACCACGCCGCCCTGGAGTGGCGGGCGACGCTGGAACGCAATCTGCGCGCGCTCGGGCTCACCCCCACCCAGTTCAACCTGCTGGCCTCGGCCGGGTGGTTGAGCCGGGCGGGGGAGCTGCCGACCCAGCAGCAGGTGGCCGACATGTCGGGCGCGGATCGGATGATGGCGTCCAAGGTGATTCGCGGCCTGGAGGAGCGCGGCCTGCTGGCGCGGCGCGCCGATCCGGCCGACGCTCGCGTGCTGCGCATCGAACTCACCGCCGAGGGAAGGGAATTGGCGAGCCGGGGCGTGCGGATCGCCGTCGACACCGACGAGCAGCTCTTCGGCGCGGACGGGGACCTGCTGCGCGAGCACCTGAAACCGATTGCCGCGCACCGGCTGCCGAACTGACGCCGCGGCCCTCGGCCGGCGCGCACGGGTGGTCAGCCCTTGACCAGGATGGCCCGGGTGTAGAGCAGCGCGAAGCCTTGCCGCTGGACGTTCTGCTGGGATTTCGACCCGGGCTGGGTGGTGACCACCGCGATGTCGCAGCCCGCCGCGGCCGCCTCGGCCAGGCGGACCGACAGCAGTGACGATTGCACGCCGTGCCGCCGCTGCGCGGGATGGGTTGCCGCGCCGGTGAGTTGGGCGATACCGCCGGACAGGCGCAGGCTCGCGCCGCCCGCCACGTCGCCGGCACGCCGGGCGAGATACCGCTGGACGCCCGCCGCGCCGGTCAGGTCGCGCATGGCGCGGGCGATGATGTCGGCCGGGAATTCCTCGTGGGAGGCGACACCCTGGGTGTCGGGATGCGCGAAGCCGGTCGCGACCACGTCGAGCCAGGCATCGAATTCGTCCTCGCCGCTGGAGCGGATGTCGACGCCGTCCGCCACCCGCGCGGCGCGTTCGCCGTCGAGCTCCAGGCCGAGCACGTTCTCGAACGACACCAGCCGATACCCGCGTCCGGTGAGCAGTTCCCCGATACCGGGGTCGCCGAGTTGGGATACCTCGGCCTGCACCGGCGTCTTGCGGGCCGCGAACAGTCGCTCGATCTCGTCGAGCTCGGCCTCGTCCGGTATCCCCGCGAAGCCGAGCCCGGCCACCTTGTTCAGTGGCGACCCGTCCTCGGCGAAGGACGCCACCCCACCCGCGATCGGGACCACGAAGCCGGCGTCCGGACCGAGCCGGGCGGCGGCGGCCGCGCTGCCCTTGGCGATCAGCTCGGTTTCGACGCCCTCGATGCGCGCGGCCAGCTCGGTTCCACAGAACAGCGTTCCCTGATCACTCGGCATGCGGTCGAGCCTAAAACGAGGATCGGTGGCTTCGCCCCCGATTTTCGCCCGGCCGGGTTCGCGTGCGGCGGCGTGCGGTTGCGCGGGTCACAGGGGCGCTGGTCGGGGCGTGGAGCCTGAAACGGCAGGCCGTAGGGTCGGGGCGTGGCTGTTGATGATGCGAGCGGTTCCGCCGGTGGTCTCGTGGTCGGGTTCGACCTGGATATGACGCTGATCGACTCGCGGCCGGGGATCGCCGCGGTGTGGGACGCGGTCGCCGCGAAGACCGGGGTGCCGATCGATTCGGAGCTGGCGGTGTCACGGCTGGGCCCGCCGCTGGCCCACGAGGCGGCGCAGTGGTTCCCCGAGCACGAGGTGCCGGGGATCGTGACGATGTACCGGGAGATGTATCCGGAGCTGGCGGTGCACGCGTCGGATCATCTGCCCGGCGTGGTGGACGCGCTGGCCGCCGTGCACCGGGCCGGTGGCCGGGTGCTGGTGATCACGGCCAAGAACGGCCCGCACGCGCAGCTGCATCTCGACCATCTGGGCCTGGCGGTCGACGAATTGGTCGGCGGCGCTTGGGCGGAGGAGAAGGGCGAGGTACTGCGTGCGCGCGGCGCCTCGATCTATGTGGGGGACCATCTCGGGGACGTGCGGGCGGCCGCGGTGGCCGACGCGACCTCGGTGGCGGTGACCACCGGGCCCTACTCGGCCGAGGAGTTGTCGGCGGCGGGCGCGGACGTGGTGCTGCGCGACCTGACCGAGTTCCCGGCCTGGCTGAGCGCGCACCTGGCCTCGTAAGCGACTGGCTCGCAACTCATTCCCGGCGACAACGCTGGTCGTTGCCATCAGGGTGATTGCAATGCTGTCCGTTTCCGGTGGCCCTGGCTACTTTTCTGCACATGAGCACGAAGGTGTCCCGGTCGCTTGGCTTCCGGATCGCGGTGGGTATCGGAGCGGTGTCGCTGGTCGCGGGATTGGCGGCGGCCTGCGATAGCGAATCGTCCGGAAGTGGTTCGGACACGGTCTATTTCGGGGTGTCCGGGCCGAAGACAGGGGGCTCCGCGGAATACGGCCGGCTCTGGCAGCAGGGGTTCGATCTGGCGCTCGACGAGATCAACGCGGCGGGCGGGATCGATGGCAAGAAGGTCGCGCTGAAGTGGGAGGATTCGCAGTCGGATCCGAAGCAGACGGTGCCGATCGCCACCAAGTTCGTGGGTGACCAGTCGATCATCGCCGAGCTGGGTGACTTCTCCTCGCCCGCCTCGATCGCGGCGTCGCCGGTGTACAACCGCGGCAAGCTGGTGCAGTACGGATTCACCAACTCCTCGGTGGATTTCACCAAGGGCGGCGACTATTCGTGGAGCCCGTCGATCACCTTGGACGTGTTCCAGGAACGCAATGCCGAATGGGTGAAGTCCAAGGCCAAGAAGGTTTCGGTGGTGTACCTCGAAACCGACTGGGGTAAGCAGGCTTTCAAGTTCTTCGAGCAGTTCGCGAAGGAGAAGGGCATCGAGATCGCCTACTCCTCACCGATTCTGCCGGACTCGCAGGACTTCCGGCCGGTGCTGATCAAGGGCCGCGACGCCAACCCGGACGCCTTCGTGCACCTGGGTTACGGGCCCGACGGTGCGCTGGTGGTCAAGCAGCTGCGTGACGTCGGATTCACCGGGCAGTTCTTCGGCGGCCAGAACACCCCGCAGTTCATCGATCTGGCGGGCAGCGCGGCCGAGGGCGACATCGTGAACGGTGTGTTCACCCCGTCGGATCCGAGCCCGAAGATCCAGAGCTTCGTCACCAAGTTCAAGGCCAAGTTCAACACCGACCCGGGCGACTTCAATGTCTACGCCTACGACGCCCTCAACGTGCTGGTGAAGGCCGCCAAGACCGGCGGCGCCACCCGCGAGGGCGTGCTGAAAGGCCTGCGCGAGGTCAAGGACTTCGACGGGATCGGGCTGGGCACCTTCGCCTTCGATCAGCAGACCCGCCGCCCGAGCGGTGTGAAGCCGATCGAACTGGTGCTGCAGAACGGCAAATTCGTGCCGGTCGGAAGTAAGAAGTAGATGTTCGACACGCTCATCGCGGGTCTGGTCCACGGCAATGCGTACGCCCTCATCGCCGTGGGCATCACGCTGATCTTCGGGGTCAGCAATGTCATCAACTTCGCGCACGGCGCGATCTTCGCGTTCGGTTCGGTGCTGGGCTGGTGGCTGATCGCCCAGCACGGAGTGCCGTGGTGGGCGGCGCTGGCCGTGGTGGTGGCGGTGACGGCGCTGGTCGGCGTGGCCATCGACGTGCTGGCGGTGCGGCCGCTGCGCCGCGCCCCCGCCATCGCCGCGCTGCTGGCGACGGTGGCGGTGGGGCTGATCATCGAGAACGTGGTCGCCCTGGTGTTCGGCCCGGACACCCGGCCCTTCCCGCAGGTGCTGCCCACCAACAACATTCGAGTCGGCGGCGTGCGCCTGGGCACCTCGGACGTCGTCATGTTCGCCATCACCCTCACGGTGATGGCGGGACTGTGGGCGTTCCTGCGCTACAGCCGCCACGGCCTGGCCATTCGCGCCACCGCGCAGGATCCGGACGCGGCCGCGCAGATGGGTATCGGGGTGGGCCGGGTGCAGTCGCTGGCCTTCGCCATCGCCTCCGGATTGGGCGGCCTGGCAGGTATTTTCGTCGGCCTGTACAACTCGAACATCTCACCGACCAGCGGCGGCATCGTCGGCATGACGGGGTTCGTGGCCGCCACCATCGGCGGGCTGGGCTCGATTCCGGGCGCGGTGGTCGGTGGTTTCGTGCTCGGTCTGGTGGAGGCGTTCGGCATCTACTGGTTCGGTGACGGCTACCGGGATCTGATCACCTTCGGCCTGCTGGTGATCTTCCTGGTGCTGCGGCCCGGCGGTCTGCTGGCCCGGCCGCCCGCCATCGAATCCGAGCCCATGACCGGCACCTTCCTCGGCTCCGGCCGGGAACTGCGGGTGCGCTGGTGGCACGGGTTGATCGCGTTCGCCGTTGCGGGCGTGGCGATTCCGCTGGTCGCGGACGACTACGGCATTTCGGTGGGCACCCAGATCCTGGCCTACGCCATCATCGCGGTCTCCATGACGCTGGTGGCCGGGTCGGCGGGACAGCTGGCCATCGGACAGGCGGGTCCGATCGCCATCGGCGCGTACACCTCCGCGGTGCTGACCGTGTCGCACGGCTGGGCCTTCCTGCCGGCCATCGTGGCCGCGGGCGTGGTCGCCGCGGTGGCGTCCTCGGTGCTGGCCGCGCCGCTGTGGCGGCTGGGCGGCCACTACGTGGCCATCGCGACGCTGGGCATCGGCATCGTGACGGTGGCGATCATTCGCAACTGGGAATCGGTGACCCGCGGCAGCTACGGCATCTTCGGAATCCCGGCGCCCAGCGTGTTCGGCTACGAATTCACCACGCACACCCAGGTTTTCCGTCTGGAGCTGGCAGTGCTGGCCGTCGTGCTGGCGGTCATCGTCGGGGTGCAGCGGTCCCGTCTCGGCACGGCCATCCGGGCCATCGGGGCCGACGAGGTGGCGGCGCGTTCGGCGGGTGTGCCGTGCGCGACTACAAGGCGCTGGCGTTCGCGGTGGCGGCGTTCTTCTCCGGCATCGGCGGCGCGCTGCTGGCGCACCAGTACTCCTACATCGATCCGACGGTGTTCAACCTGCCGATGTCACTGCTGGTGGTGACCATCCTGGTGCTGGGCGGCACGGCGTCGCCGTACGGCGCGGTGCTGGGCGCGGCGGTGCTGATCGGCGTGCCGGAGGTGCTGCGGCTCGCGCCGTCGTGGCGAATCGTGTTGTACGGCTTGGTGTTGCTGCTGGTGGTGCGGTTCCGGCCGCAGGGAATTCTGGTGAGGAGGGATCGTGTCACTCGAAACGAACAGAGCGCCGGAAGCGAACACAGCGCTGCGAACGAGTCCAGCCCGGTCGGCGTCTGATGCCGCCGAGGCGGTGCTGACGGTCACCGGTCTGCGCCGGGCCTTCGGTGGCGTGCGAGCCGTCGATGGAGTCGAATTCTCCATCGCGCCCGGCGAATTCGTCTCGATCATCGGACCGAACGGGTCCGGCAAGTCGACGACGGTCAACCTGATCTCCGGTGTGCTGACACCGGATTCCGGGGAAGTGCTGGTGCGCGGCAATCGGATTCGACCGGGTCGCCCGGAGGCCGCCGCGGCGGCGGGCATCGCGCGGACCTTCCAGAACGGCCGGGTGTTCGGCAATATGACCGTCCGCGAGAACGTCGACGTCGGTCTCCAGCCCACCTTGCGTGCCACCCGGCCGCTGCGTGCACTGGCCGATATCCCTGTGCTCAAGTGGATTTCACTGCTGGCCGAGCTGGGCGTGGCCTTGGTGCCGACTCCGGCGGCGCGCGCCGAACGACGCGCGTCGGCGGCCCGCATCGACGCTCAGCTGGCGCGTTTCGAGGAACGCCTGGTTCCGCGCGCCGACCACCCGACCTACACCCTGTCCTACGCCAACCGCCGCCGCACCGAGATCGCGCGGGCGCTCGCCTCCACGCCGGATCTGCTGTTGCTGGACGAACCGGCCGCGGGCATGAACCAGACCGAGACCGCCGAAATCGGCCGGCAGCTGGCCGAATTGAAGGCGCAGGGGCAGACGGTGCTGCTGGTCGAACACAAGATGGACCTGGTCCACGAGCTGTCCGACCGGGTGCTGGTGCTGGACGAGGGCCGGATCATCGCCGCGGGCACCCCGGACGAGGTGCTCGAGGATCCCCGCGTCATCGAGGCGTATCTGGGCCGCAGCCGGGCCGGGGGAAAGGTGGCCGTCGATGTCTGAGTTCGACGAACACGCCACCCCGATTCTCGAATTCGACCGTGTGGTGGTGCATTACGGCCCGTCGCGGGCGCTCGACGAGGTCTCCCTGACGGTTCGTCCCGGTGAGATCGTGTCCCTGCTGGGCGGTAATGCGTCCGGCAAGTCGACGACCATGAAGACCGCGCTCGGGTTGTTGAAGCCGACCTCCGGCACGGTCCGCATCGACGGCGCCGACGTGAGCGGCACCCCGGCGTCCGCGCGGATTCGGGCGGGGCTGGCTTCGGTGCCGGAGGCGCGGCGGGTGTTCCCGGCCATGACCGTCGAGGAGAACCTGTTCGTCGGCGGCTACATCCGCAAGGAGCGGCGCGCCGTGCTGGCCGCCCGCGCCGCCGAACTGTTCGAGCATTTCCCGCGGCTGGCCGAGCGGCGCGCGCAGCGGGCGGGCACCCTGTCCGGCGGTGAGCAGCAGATGCTGGCCTTCGCCCGCGCATTGATGAGCAAACCTCGCCTCATCTGCATGGATGAGCCGACCATGGGATTGTCGCCGCTGTTCGTGGATCGGGTGCTGGGCGAGATCGCCCGGCTCAATCGGGAGCTGGGCCTGGCCATCCTGATCGTGGAACAGCAGGCGGAACTGGCCCTGAGCATCGCGCACACCGCCAATGTGCTGCGCAGCGGCCGGATCGTGTTGCACGGTCCGGCGGCGGATCTGGTCGGCGATCCGGCCGTACGCGATGCCTACCTAGGAAAGGTGACGACATGACCGCGCGACGCCTGGGCTTCTTCACCCGGCTGGTCCGCACCGATCCGGCCGAGGCCGCGGCCACGGTGTACCGGCAGGCCCTGGAACAGATCGACCTGGCCGAACGGCTCGGCTACGACACCGCCTGGGTGGCGCAGCATCACCTGGATCCGGACGAGGGCGGGCTGCCGTCGCCGTTCGTGTTCCTGGCGCACGCGGCCGCCCGCTTCCCCCGAATCGGCTTCGGCACGGCCATCGTGACCCTGGCCCTGGAGGATCCGATCCGGGTCGCCGAGGACGCGGCCGTGCTGGACCGGCTCTCCGACGGCCGACTCGAACTCGGCTTCGGCGCGGGCGGGTCCCGGCACGCCTTCGAACTATTCGAGGCGGCGGATGCCGACCGGCAGCGGCTGTACGCGGACAAGCTGGCGACAGTGGTCGCGGCATTGGGCGGTGCGCCGCTGATCGGGGAGCGCGCGCTGAACCCGCCCGCGCCGGGACTGCGGGATCGCCTGTGGCAGGCCACCTTCTCCGCGGGCGGTGCGGAGCGGGCCGGCCGGAGCGGCGACGGACTGCTGCTGTCGAAGGCGCAGCCGCGGGATCCGGCCGCGCCGGACGCCACGCTGTGGGAGATCCAGCAGCCGCTGGTCGACGCCTACCTCGATGCCCTGCCATCGGGGACGAAACCGCGAATCGGCGCGTCCCGAGGCGTTTTCGTGGCCGACGACCACGACGAGGCGCGCGCTCTCGCCGAACGCGGGGCGTCCCGGTTCCTGAACCTGCTGGGCCGCGGCCTCGGCGGACCCGAGGCGGCGAACTCCGTCGACGAGGTGCTGCGCGACATCTATATCGGCACCCCCGACGAGGTGGCCGAGCAGTTGTCCGCCGACACCGCCTTGCGGCACGCCACCGATTTCATCGTGCAGGCGCACCCGGTCGACCCGGGCCACGCCGCCACCCTGCGCTCGATCGAACTCATCGCCACCAAGGTTGCGCCGCAACTGGGTTGGCGATCCGACGAAAGGACCACCCCGTGACCGAAGCACCCGCACTCGAAGATCCGCCACCTGGCGGTCGCCACGCCGATGTCATCGATGCCGTGCTCGGCGCGCGGGCGGACGAGGTGCGGGCGCTGCGGGCGACACGCCCGGCGGTTGTGGAGCACACGCAAGGTGTCTACGAGGCCCTGCTGAATGGTCCGGGCGCTGCGGCCGTCGGCCGGGAGCGGCTGATCGCGGCGGCGGTCGCGGTGGCGGAGCTGGCGGGCGCGCCGGAGCTCGCGGCGCATTATTCGGGGCTGGGAACCGTGCCGGCGGAGGGCGATCCGGTGCTGGCCGCGATTCTGCGGCACGCGGCCCGGGTGACCAGCGCGCCCGCGGCCATCACCCGCGCGGATATCGATGCGCTGTCTGCGGTGGGGCTGTCCGAGCGCGACATCGTGACGGTTGCCCAGCTCATCGGGTTCGTGCACTACCAGGTCCGGCTGCTGGCCGGTCTCACACTGATCGGAGCGGAGCATGGGTGAACAGGTCGTGAGCGAGGTGCGCAGCGTCGAAACCACGCTCCGCCCAAAGGGATTCACGCAGGAACAGCTGGACTGGGTGCCGTGGGTCGAACCCATCCGATTGGGCGATGCCGACGAGTTGCAGAAACCCCTGCTCGAGGGCGATCGGGGGATCGGCCCCTATTTTCGGCTACTTGCTCGCAACCCTGAGGTGCTGGCGCATCGCAGCGCCAACGACAAAGAGATCTTCTACGGTCGAGGGGGATTGACCCGCGCCGAGCGCGAACTCGCGGCGACCGTTACCTCCCGGCACAACGGGTGCGAGTACTGCGCCTCCGTTCATTCGCGTTTCACATCTGCGTTGTCCAAGCGGCCCAACGATGTGCAGCGGTTGCTGGACGAAGGCAACGAGGTGCGGATCGACGAGAGGTGGGACGCTGTCATCGATTTCGTGGACGCGCTCGCCGCGAACCCGCCCCGCGCCACCGATGAACAGCTGAACCGCTTGCGGCAGTTGGGGTTCGGTGCCGATGAGCTGCACGATCTGGTGTTGTCGGCGGCGTCGTTCTCGTGGGCCAACCGCCTGATGCTCACCCTCGGCGAGCCGGAGGTTCCCGCGTAATCTAGCGCTCTCTCGGCTTGGTTCTAGAAAGTTCGTCCGAAAACTTCCCTCGGCGGGTGCCGGCTCGGTATCGTCCGGGTGGCAAACAGTCAGTGACGGCACTGGCAACCGTTCGGATCGGAGCACCACCATGGCGAACTTCCTTTCGGATGTTCTTTCTCAGACGCTTCTGAAGCTCCTGGCTACCGGCTCGGCGAGCCTTTCTGCCAAGTAGCCACGCGAGCGCCATCTTTCGGCAACTGAACGGGTGTCGGAGCGATGCGGAAGGGCTCGGCCTCGTATGCGAGGTTCGGGCCCTTTTTTCGTGTCCGGATTAGCCTGCGGGCCGCGGGGTACTCCGCCCCTGCGTAAGCTCCCGCCCTGGTCCGGCGGCGCGTCGCGAGGGTCGGTCAAATAAAAACTAAAAAGATCCTCCAAAAGTATTCCGTCCAGTTCGCCTGCTCTGTATCGTGATGAACGGCAAACGATCAGTGACTTTCGGGTCAATGCGACATCGGCCCGCGAGTTCCTCCCCCCGGACCCGCGTACCGAACTCGGGACGGTTCCCCTGCCTATACCCACCGTCCCGGGTGCGTCGCACGACCCGAAGTCACTGAGCCAACTTTCGGCTAACGCGCGGTAAGTCGAAGGTTCAAACGAAGGGCCCGATCCATGACGAGGGGATCGGGCCCTTCGGTATTGTCTGGCGCAATGTCACAGGAAACGAACGCGGGAAGAATGTACGCCGGGCAGCCCGTAGAAGACCGGCAGCGGCAGCGTCGTGCGCGTTTTCTGGAGTCCGGGCTCACGGTGTTCGCGCGCGACGGATACGCCAACAGTTCCGTCGGGGCCATCTGCAAGGACGCCGGTCTCTCCTCCAGACAGTTCTACGAGGAGTTCACGGGTCGTGAGTCGCTGCTGCTCGAGCTCTACGAGCACATCGATCGCGAATCCCGGGAAGCCGTGGCGGCCACCATCGCCGAGCACTCCGACGCCAGCGCCATCGAGATCATCGACGCGGCGGTCCGCGCCTACATCGAGTCCATCGGACGCGACCCGCGCAAGGCCAGAGTCGCGCTCGTCGAAGTCGTCGGGGCGGGACCCAAGGTGGAGAAATTCCGCCTGGAACTGCGCCGCGCCTGGGGTGCGCTGCTGGCCAGCGCCGCCGAGGACGCCGCCCTGCACGGCGAGATCCCGCCCGGGGACTACGAAATGCGCGTGCTCGCCATCATCGGCGCGGTGAACTACGTGGTCGACGCCTGGAGCGGTTCGGAGCCGCGGCAGCCGCTCGACGACGTCATCCGGGTGCTGCGCCGCATCATCATGGGCGCGGTCAGCGCCTGACCCGAACACCCACCTTCCGACGACCTTTCGCGCCCGTCCGCTGCCTCGCGGACGGGCGCGAACTTTGCGGGTAGCGTGCCGATCATGGAGACGGTGCCGATCCAGCTGCCCGACGGGACCACGGTGCCGGTGCGGCTGATCCCCGCCAAGGGCGCGCACCGGCATCCGATCACCGCCGACACGCCGCGCCCGGTGGTGGTGATCGCGCCCGGCCTGGGCGTACCGGGGGAGTACTACTCGCTGTTCGGAATGCCGTTGGCGGAACGCGGGTTCGACGTGGCGCTACTGGAGGTCCGCGGCAACGGCAGTCAGCCGGCGCCCGGCCCGGCCGGCTACGGCTATCAGGAACTGGTCGCGGTGGACTTCCCCGCCATGTTCGAGGCCGTGCGCCTGCGCTTCCCCGACAGCACCCCGTACCTGCTGGGCCACAGCATGGGTGGCCAGCTCGGTGTCATGTACGCCTCCCGGATCCGGGGCCGGCTGGGCGGGCTCATCCTCATCGCGTCCGGCACACCGCATTTCCGCGGCTACTCGGGGCTGGCCGCGGTCGGCAGCGCGGCGCTGTCGCTGACCGCCAACCTGGCCGGGTTCTGGCCGGGCGACATCATCACCGCGGGCGGCTTCGGGCGGCAGTCCAAGGCGCTCATCGCCGATTGGGCGCGCCTGGCCCGCACCGGCCGATTCCAGCCCGCCGGAGCCGATATCGACTACGAGGAGCGCATCGGGCGGCTGAAACTGCCGGTGCTGTCGATCACCATGACCGGCGACGAACTGACCCCGCGCGGCTCGGCCCGCCAATTGCTCGCCAAGCTGCCCGAAGCCGACATCACCACCTGGCACAATCCGGCCCCGCTCGGACACAACGGCTGGATCAGCGATCCGGGTTCCACCATCGACTACGTCGAAAAATGGCTCCGGGACCGCTGATCCGACCGCGCGGCGACCGGGACCCGGTCAGCTGGTTCGCGCGCGCGGCGCGGTCATGTTCTCCGGGCTGAGCAGATCGTCGAGCTCGGCCTTGGTCATCGCCCCGCGCTCGAGCACCAGGTCGTAGACGCTGGCGCCGGTGTGCAACGCCTCCTCCGCGATGGCCGCCGACTGCTCGTAGCCCAGCTTGGGCACCAGCGCGGTCACCAGGCCGATGCTGTGCGCCACCAGATCCCGGCAGTGCTCCCGGTTCGCGGTGATGCCGGTGATGCAGCGGCTGGTCAGGGTAACCGCGGCATTGCGCAGCATCATGGTGCCCATCATGAGGTCGTAGGCCATGATCGGCTCGGCCATGTTCAGTTCCAGCTGGCTGGCCTCGGCGGCCATGGTGACGGTCATGTCGAAGCCGATGAGCTGGAAGCAGACCTGGTTCACCACCTCCGGGATCACCGGATTGACCTTGCCCGGCATGATCGACGAACCCGGTTGCATGGCGGGCAGATTGATCTCGCCCAGGCCCGCGCGCGGACCGCTGGACAGCAGCCGCAGATCGTTGCAGATCTTGGACAGCTGCACCGCGGCGCGTTTGAGGGTGGCCGAGACGGCCACGAAATCGCCGGAGTCCTGGGTGGCCTCGACCAGGTTCTCGGCCTGGGTGATGGGCAGCCCGGTGATCTCGGCCAGCTTGACGGTGACCAGCTCCGCGTAGCCGGGCGGGCTGGTGATGCCGGTGCCGATGGCGGTGCCGCCCATGTTCACCGCGAGCAGGTCCCCGCCGATGCGCCGCAGGTGATTGATCACCTCGCCGATCATCACCGCGTACGCGCCGAATTCCTGGCCCAGGGTCATCGGGACCGCGTCCTGCAGCTGGGTGCGGCCCATCTTGATCACGTCGCCGAATTCGACGGCCTTGGCGCGCAGCGCGTTCTGCAGTTCGCCCAGCGCCGCGGAGGCGTCCTGCAGCGACAGGTAGACGCCGAGCTTCACCGCGGTGGGGTAGACGTCATTGGTGGACTGCGAGCGGTTCACGTCGTCGTTGGGGTGCAGGAACTGGTATTCGCCCTTACGGTGCCCCATGAGTTCGAGGCCGCGGTTGGCGATCACCTCGTTGGCGTTCATATTGGTCGAGGTGCCCGCCCCGCCCTGCACCATGTCGACGATGAAGTCCTCGCGCAGCCGGCCCACCAGCAGCTCGTCGCAGGCCGCCACGATGGCGTCGGCCTTGGGCCGGGTGATCGAGCCGAGTTCCGCGTTGGCCAGCGCGGCAGCCTTTTTCACGTGCGCCAGCGCGTTGATCAGGTGCCCGAACCGGCGCAGCTTGACACCCGAGATCTGGAAGTTCTCCACCGCGCGCAGGGTCTGCACGCCGTAGTAGGCCTCCGCGGGCAGTTCCCGGGCGCCCAGCGAATCGTGTTCGGTGCGAATGCCGCCCAGCTGCCGCTGTGCCGCGATGGTCGCCGACAGCTGGGCCGAGACGCTGCGCATGCGGTGCGCGACCAGCTGGGCGACCCGGGAGACCATGCGGTAGTAGCGATCCGGGTGCGCGACGGCGAGTTCCCGCAGCGACGCCTTGGGAACCGTGAGCACCACCGCGCCGGTGACGCTGCGCGCGGTCGCGGTGTGCGGGGTGTCGTCGACGAGCGCGAGCTCCGAGATCAGGCTGCCGGGGCCGAGCAGGGCCAGCTCGGTCATGTGGCCGGTGAGGCCGGAGGTGATCCGGATCTGGCCCTCGACCACGATGCCCGCCCACTCGCGCGGGGTGGATTCGTGGAACAGCACCGCCCCGGCCGGGTATTCGCGCCGTTCCGCGGTGGCGGCGAAGGCGCGGACGTCCTCGGGGTCGAGCCCGGTGGCCGAGGCGGTGCTGTCGATCAGCTCGTCCAATGTGCCCACGTCGACTCCTTGCTCGAATGGTCGAACCCGACCTAAGCAACAAGTCGCAATCCTAGTGGCGATCACGCGCCGCCGGCGGCACCGTCCATCAGCTGCTGGAGGAAGAACTCGTAGATCAGCGCGGCCTGGAACGCCGACTGCTTGTTGTCGGCCGCGCCGCCGTGGCCGCCCTCGATGTTCTCGTAGTACCAGACGTCGTGGCCCTCGGATTCCAGCAGCGCGGCCATCTTTCGCGCGTGACCGGGGTGCACGCGGTCGTCGCGGGTGGAGGTGGCCAGCAGGATCGGCGGATAGGTCCGGTCCGCGCTGGTGTTCTGGTACGGCGAGTACTTCGAGATGTACTCCCACTCCTCGGGCTTGTCCGGGTCGCCGTACTCCGCGATCCAGGACGCGCCCGCCAGCAGCAGGTGATAGCGCTTCATGTCCAGCAGCGGCACCTGGCACACGATGGCCCCGAACAACTCCGGATACCGGGTCAGCATGACGCCCATCAGCAGGCCGCCATTGCTGCCGCCGACCGCGCCCAGCTGGTCGTGGGTGGTGATGCCGCGCGCCACCAGATCCCGGGCGACGGCCGCGAAATCCTCGTACGCCTTGTGCCGGTTGGCCTTCAGCACCGAGGTGTGCCATTCCGGGCCGTACTCGCCGCCGCCGCGGATATTGGTCATCACGTAGGTGCCGCCGCGTTCCAGCCAGCCCATGCCGGCCGCGCCGCTGTAGGCGGGACGACGGGAGACCTCGAAACCGCCGTAGCCGGACATCACGGTCGGTCCCGGGGTGCCCCGGCGATCACGGTGGCGGATCACGAAATACGGGATCTCGGTGCCGTCGTCGGAACGGGCGAAGAACTGCTCGGTCTCCATGCCGTCGGCGTCGAAGAACGCGGGCTCCTGCTTCAGCACCTCCACCGCGCCGCCCACCGAACTCGACATGAGCGTGGCCGGACTGGTGAAACTACTGGTGGACAGCATGAACTCGTCGCCGCCCTCCAGCCGGTCCAGGTTCATGACGGTGGTGGTGGACATGGACGGGGCGTCCGCCAGCGGGGCGCGGGTCCAGCCGTCCGGGCCGGGGGTGAGCACGTGCAGTTCGGTCTGCACGTCGCGCAGGGTGGCCAGCAGCAGATGATGCTCGGTCCAGCTGTAGCCGTGCAGCGCGGTGTGCGGGTCCGGGGTGAACAGCACGTCGAAATCGCGTGCACCGGACAGGAATTCCTCGAAATTCGCGGCCAGCAGCGCGCCGGCCGGGTGGGTGATTCCGTTCACCTCCCACGCCGTCTTCAGGCGCACCAGCAGCCAGTCCCGGAACCAGGACACGGTGGCGTCGGTGGGCGCCTCGATCAAACGTCGGCTGTCGCCGGACTCGAGCAGGTAGACCTCTTCGTTGAAGAAGTCGGTGGCGCGGCTCAGGTAGTGCCGTTCGTAGCCGGGCGTGCGGTCGTAGCCCGCCGAGACGGCCACGTCACCGGCCAGCCCTTCGTACACGAATTCGGCCTCCGCCAACGGGGTTCCGCGCCGCCAGCGCTTCACCACCCGCGGGTAACCGGAGTCGGTGAGCGAGCCCGGACCGAAATCCGTGCCCACGTACAGGGTGTCGTGATCGATCCACGCGAAATCGGATTTGGCTTCGGGTAGATGGAAGCGCCGTCCGCTGGCTCGATGAAAGCCTTTGCCTCGATGTCGAATTCGCGGACCACCTTGGCGTCCGCGCCGCCCCGGGACAGGCTGATCAGGGCGCGCCGCTGCTCCGGCCGCTTCACCGCCGCGCCGCCCCACACCCAGTTCTCGCCCTCGGCCGCCGAGAGCGCGTCCAGGTCGATGAGGATCTCCCAGTCCGGCTCGGCCTTCGCGTACTCGGCGAAGGTGGTGCGCCGCCACAGCCCCTTCGGGTGCTCGCGGTCGCGCCAGTAGTTGTAGAGCCACGGGCCGCGCCGGCTCGGATAGGCGATGCGGGTGTCGGTGTCGAGCATGGCCAGCACCCGCGCCTCGAGTTCGCCGAAGCGCTCGGTGCACGCGAAACGCTCCTTCGACACCGCGTTCCGCGCTTGCGCCCAACTCAGCGCGCGTTCGCTCTCGACTTCTTCGAGCCACAGGTAGGGATCAGTCACGCCCGCTTCAACACCGGTCATGCCCTCATTGTTGCCCAGGGCGGTGTTCGCCGGTCGCGAACGTGTTGCCGGTGACCGCCGCGCCTCGTCAGTAGGATTGCGGCGTGTCGCCTGAGCCCCGGTTGTGGGAACAACACTGCTGCCTGCCGCTGCTGCCGATCGCGGACGTGACCGAGCTGACGCGGTATCCGCTGGGCTCGTATCTGTCGCTGAATATCGGGTATTCGCCGCAATCCACGCGCGAGTCGCTGGAACTCGTCACCCAGTTCCGGCGAGATGCGTTGACCGACGGCCGGTTCCGCCTGGTGCACAGCGTCGAGGACGCCTGGCCGGTCACGCCCACCGCCGAGAGCGAGGCCACCATCGCGCTGGCCTTCGACCTCGAGGACGCCGGGCCGCTGGAAGGCGATCTCGGCAATGTCGAGCTGTTCCACGAACTCGGCCTGCGTTCACTGCTGCCCACCTACAACCACGCCAATGCCGCCGGCTGCGGCTGCCTCGACACCGAGGACACCGGTCTCACCGGCTACGGGCGCGATCTGATCCGCACCCTCAACGAGGTGGGCGTGTTCGCCGACGGCTCGCACTGCTCGCGCCGCACCGGCCTGGATATCGCCGAGACCACCAGCGTCCCGATGATCTACAGCCACTCGAATCTCGCGGCGCTGTGGGCACATCCGCGCAATATCGGCGACGAGCAGGCCAAGGCGTGCGCGGCCACCGGCGGCGTGATCGGCATCAACGGCGTCGGCATCTTCCTGGGTCGCAACGAGCCCGACGACCATGCCGGGCGGGTGGAGGCGATGGCGGACCACATCGCCTACGGGGCGGAACTGGTCGGTATCGAGCACATCGGTGTCGGCTCCGACTACTCCTTCGACGCCGACGACTTCAACAACGAGCTGGCCACCAACCCGGAGAGCTACTCCGAGGAGTACACCCGGTACGGCCAATTGCAGTGGACGCCACCGGAAGATCTGCTCGGCACCTCGGGCGTGCGCGGACTGGACGCGGCGCTCGCCGCCCGCGGGTTCTCCGACAACGACCGCGCGGCCGTCTTCGGCGGCAATTTCGCGCGCGTGGCCCGGCAGGTCTGGCGCGGGTGATTCGCCCAGCATGACGAACTGATCGGTCGCTTCTGGACCCTGGGAGTGACCGCTTTCACGTGGCCCGCGTCTCACCCGGGCGGGGGATGGCTGAGTGAGCACCCGGCAACAGGTCTAGTCTCGAACCCGTGACTTCCCACTACGATGTCGTCGTTCTCGGCGCTGGTCCCGGCGGTTATGTCGCCGCGATTCGCGCCGCTCAACTCGGCCTGCGAACAGCGATCGTCGAGCAGAAATACTGGGGTGGCGTGTGCCTGAACGTGGGCTGCATTCCGTCCAAGGCACTGCTGCGCAACGCGGAGCTGGCTCATATCTTCACCAAGGAAGCGAAGACCTTCGGTATCTCGGGTAACGCGACCTTCGACTTCGGCGCGGCGTTCGACCGCAGCCGCAAGGTCGCGGACGGCCGGGTCAAGGGCGTCCACTTCCTGATGAAGAAGAACAAGATCGACGAGTTCGACGGGACGGGCACGTTCACCGGTCCGAAGTCGCTCTCGGTCGCGCTGACCAAGGGCGGCACCGAGGAGATCACGTACGACAACGTGATCATCGCGACCGGTACCGAGACCAAGCTGCTGCCGGGTACCTCGCTGTCCGCGAACGTGGTCACCTACGAGGAGCAGATCCTCACCCGTGACCTGCCGGGCTCCATCCTCATCGTGGGTGCGGGCGCCATCGGCATGGAGTTCGGCTACGTCCTCAAGAACTACGGCGTGGACGTCCGCATCGTCGAGTTCCTCGACCGCGCACTGCCCAACGAGGACGCCGACGTCTCCAAGGAGATCACCAAGGCGTACAAGAAGCTCGGCATCACCATCACCACCGGTGCCGCCGTGCAGTCCATCGACGACGACGGCTCCAAGGTGACCGTCGCCATCAAGGACAACAAGTCCGGCGCCATCGAGACCGTCACCGTCGACAAGGTGCTGCAGGCCGTCGGCTTCGCGCCGCGCGTGCAGGGCTACGGCCTGGAGAGCACCGGTGTCGCGCTCACCGACCGTGGCGCCATCGCCATCGACGACTTCATGCGCACCAACGTCCCCGGCATCTACGCCATCGGCGACGTCACCGCCATGCTGCAACTCGCGCACGTCGCCGAGGCGCAGGGCGTGGTGGCCGCGGAGACCATCGCGGGCGCCGAGACCCAGGCACTGGGCGACTACCGGATGATGCCGCGCGCCACCTTCTGCCAGCCGCAGGTCGCCTCCTTCGGTCTCACCGAAGAGCAGGCCCGCGCCGAGGGCTATGACGTGAAGGTCGCCACCTTCCCGTTCACCGCCAACGGCAAGGCGCACGGCCTCGGCGATGCGCAGGGCTTCGTGAAGCTGATCTCCGACAACAAGTACGGCGAACTCATCGGCGGCCACCTCATCGGCCCCGACGTCTCCGAACTGCTGCCGGAACTGACCCTGGCCCAGAAGTGGGACCTGACGGTCAACGAGCTGGCCCGCAACGTCCACACCCACCCGACTTTGTCGGAAGCCCTCCAGGAAGCGATCCACGGCCTCGCCGGCCACATGATCAACTTCTGATCTCGAAGAAAAGGCCCGGTGCCAGCGAAAAACGCTGGCACCGGGCCTTTTTCGTATTTCGTGGTCAGTTCGCCAGGTGGAGGCGGCGGTGGAGGGCGTAGACGCGGTCGGTGAGTTCGGGGAAGGGGCCGGAGACCGGGATGCCGGGGGCGACCTCTTGGATGGCGAGGGGGCGGATCGGGCCCGCGGGGACGCCGAACTCGTTGAGCCAGTCGGTGAGCTGGGCGGTGGAGGCGGCGTAGACGATGCGGCCCAGGCCGACCCAGGCGTGGGCGGCCGAGCACATGGCGCAGTGTTCGCCGGAGGTGTAGACGGTGGCGGTCGCGCGCTGTTCGGGGGTGAGGTGGTCGGCGGCCCAGCGGGCCAGCTCGAATTCGGGGTGGCGGGTGGCGTCGCCGCCGGAGACGCGATTGCGGTCCTCGGTCAGGACTTTCCCGTCGGCGTCGACCAGCAGTGACCCGAAGGGCTCGTCGCCGGCGTCGAGGGCCTCCTCGGCCAGCTCCACGCAACGTTCCAGGTAGTGCAGATCGGTATCGGCGGACATGCGGCTCCCTACTGGCGGTGGTAAGCGGCCTGGGCCGCTTCGATCTTCGCGATATTGGACTCGAGGATGTCGATCAGGCCGAACAGCTGGTCGGCGACCTGCGCGCCCAGGTCGGTGAGGGTGTACTCGACGACCGGCGGGATGGACTGCTGGACTTCGCGATTGACCATGCCGTCGCGTTCCAGGGTCTGCAGGGTCTGGGAGAGCATGCGCTCGGAGATGCCGTCCACGCGCCGGCGCAGCGCCGAGAACCGGTAGGGGCCCTCGCGCAGGGCGGCCAGGGCGAGCACGCCCCAGCGGCTGGCGACGTCCTGCAGGACCGGGCGGGAGGCGCAGTTGCGGGCGAAGACGTCGGCTTCCAGGGTCGGGTCGTCCGTGAAGGACTGTTCGGGAGGCCGTGCGGTCATGAGATTCAGATTACCTGCCATTCGGGTAGCGGTGCGGGAATGGGATGTGCTTACTATTAGTTAGTACACGTCGAGAGAGCAGTTCATTCCATCCACCTTGGAGGTAGTCATGACCGTCGCAGTCACCGGAGCAAGTGGTCAGCTGGGTCGCCTGGTCGTCGAGGCGCTGTTGAAGGACGGGTCGCAGCCCGTGGTCGCCGTGGTCCGCGATCCCGCCAAGGTGGCCGATCTGGCCGCGCGCGGCGTCGAGGTGCGGGTCGCGAGCTTCGATGATCCGGCGGCGCTCGAGCGCGCCTTCGCGGGCGTCGACCGCGTCCTGCTGATCTCGGGCAACGAGTTCGGCAAGCGCGTCGCCCAGCACACCAACGTGCTGCGCGCCGCCGAGGCCGCGGGCGTGCGACTGCTCGCCTACACCAGCATTCCGCAGGCCGACCGCAATCCGCTGATCCTCGCGCAGGAGCACACCGGCACCGAGGCGGTGCTGGCCGGAGCCGCCATCCCGACCACCCTGCTGCGCAACGGCTGGTACTGGGAGAACTACGCCGGCGGCCTGGCCCACGCCGTCGAGGGCGGCGTGCTGCACGGCGCGGCCGGGGACGGCAAGGTATCGGGCGCGGCCCGCGCCGACTACGCCGAGGCCGCCGCCCGCGTGCTCACCACCGACGGCCACGAGGGCAAGGTCTACGAACTCGGCGGCGACGAGACGCTCTCGTATGCCGAACTGGCGCAGGTGATCTCGGAGGTGTCCGGCAAGCCGGTGCGCTACCAGGACCTGCCGCAGGCCGACTACGCCGCCGCCCTGCAGGGCGCGGGTCTGGACGCCGGGTACGCCGCGGCGCTGGCCGACGCCGATGCCGGGATCGCGAACGGCATCCTGGCTGTCGATTCCGGTGACCTGCAGCGGCTGCTGGGCCGCCCGACCACCCTGGTGGCCGAGGTCTTCCGGGCCGCGCTGAGCTGAAGCAGCGGACGGGCAGGCTCAGTACCAGTTGTGGGCCTGCCAGAACGCCCACGCGGCGTTCGGGCTGCCGTAGCGATCGACCATGTAGCGATAGGCCCAGCGCAGCTGGGTGAGCGGGTTGAACATCCAGTCCGGGCCCTCGCTGAACATCTTGTGCGCGGGGAGGGCCTGGGGGAGGCCGTAGGCGCCGGAGGTCGGGTTGATCGCGAAGACCTGCCAGTCGCTCTCGTGCGTGATGATCTGGTTGAACGAATCCCATTGGTTGAACGGGACCATGAAGCGGGACATGGTCTGCAGGGCCGGCTTGGAGTACCGGGTGGCCGCGCCGACCAGTTGCAGCAGGGAGGCCGGATCCACCGGGAGCGCGGCGGGAATGCCGGTGTCCGAGATGGGGTTGGCGACTTCGGTGCGCGCGTCGGCCTGGCCGACGCCGACGGTGAGCGGCGTGAGGGCCGCCACCAGCAGTCCGAGCGCGGTGACCCGGATGGGATGCTTGCGGCCGCGGGAGTTCTGGAAAGCAGGCAACGCTCGGTCCTTCCGTGTCGTTCACGAAAAAACAGACCAATCCGTCTTCCGAGCAGAAATCGACCGTACGCCCTCGGGTATGGCCGGAAGGGTGAGCGACACGCGGTGAGATACCTGATCAGAGGCGATTCGCCGGTCAGCCGGCCGGGTTGCTCCCAGAATCGGCTCGGCGAAGCAGTAATTCGCGCTCGATCTCATTGCCGGTGAGTTCGGCGGCCCGCTCGAAGGCGGCCCGCGCCTCCGCGGCCCGGCCCAGCCGTTCCAGCAGATCCCCGCGGACCGCGTGCAGCAGGTGATAGTCCGCCAGCGCACCCGACCCGGCGATCTTGTCCACCAGATCCAGCCCCGCGCCCGGCCCGTGCACCATGGACACCGCCACCGCCCGATTCAACTCCACGATCGGCGACGGAAACCGTTCGGCCAGTAGCGCATACAGTCCGGCGATGCGCCGCCAATCGGTGTCCGCGGCGGTCGGGGCCATCGCGTGAACGGCCGCGATCGCGGCTTGCAACGCATACCTGCCCGGCGCTCGCCCCCGGCCGCGCTCGAGCGTGTGCGCCCGGCCGAGCGCCGCGAATCCGCGCCGGATGTAGAGCCGATTCCACCGCGACCGGTCCTGATCCGCGAGCAAGACCAATCCGTTGTCCGCATCGCTGCGGGCCGGGGTTCGCGACGCCTGCAGTTCCAGCAGCGCGGCCAGCCCGTGCGCCTCCGGTTCCTCGGGCAGCAGCCCGGTCAGGATGCGCGCCAATCGCACTGCGTCCTCGCACAATTCGGCTCGCACCCAGCGGTCGCCGGAGGTGGCGGCGTAGCCCTCGTTGAAGATCAGGTAGATCACCTCGAGCACCGAGTCCAGGCGCTGCGTCAGTTCCGGGCCCGCCGGCACCTCGTACGGGATCCGTTTGGTCGCGATGGTGCGTTTGGCGCGCACGATGCGCTGCGCCACAGTCGATTCCGGGACCAGATAGGCGCGCGCGATCTCGGCGGTGGTCAGGCCGCCCACCATGCGCAGGGTGAGCGCCGCCCGCGCCGGGGGCGTCAGGACCGGATGGCAGGCGGTGAAGATCATGCGCAGCAGGTCGTCGGTGATGGCCGAATCCGGCTCGCCGACCGGCTGCTCGGCCGTGATCGCCTCCCGGCCGAGCAGCTCCAGTTTGCGCGCGAAGTTCGCGTCCCGCCGGATGCGGTCCACCGCACGGTGTTTGGCGGTCACCATGAGCCAGCCGCCGGGATTCGGCGGGACGCCGTCGCGGGGCCACTGTTCCAGCGCCGCGACCAGTGCGTCCTGGGCGAGTTCCTCGGCGGTGGCGATGTCACCGGCCAGCCGGGTCAGGGCGGCGACCAGGCGCGGCCACTCGATGCGCCAGGCCGCCTCGACGGCCTGACGCGCCGCGTGCCCGGGTGCGTCCGCGCCGGTCATGCCGGCAGTTCGCGGGTCATGGCGGGGTCAGCCCTCGCCGTCGAGCTGCCGGACCTCCACGCCGATCTCCCACTCCGGTCCGTGCACGCGCAGGAATCGGCGCGCCCATTCCACCGCCTCCTCATTGGTGCGGGTCTGCAGCAGGCAGTAGCCGCCGACGATCTCCTTGGATTCGGTGAATGGGCCGTCGATGACGGTCTGCGTGCCGCCGGCCTGCCGGATCCGGGTGCCCTCTTCGATGGGACGCAGCCCGGCGGTGTCGAGCAGCACCCCGGCCTTGGTCATCTCCTCGATGAGCTCGTTCATGTCCTTCATGAGCTGGTCATCGGGGCCGCCCTCCGGGGCCGCGGCGGGGTCGAGGCGGATCAGGATGAGGCTTCGCATGGTCGAATCTCCTTCTCGGGTAGCGGGCCCTGTTTTCGGTCCCTCGACTACTCCTCGATCGGGGTGGGCCGGAATCGACACGGATCAGACCCACTGAACCAGTTGGATGACGATTCCGTTGGGATCCAGCGCCTGGAAGTACCGCTCACCCCACGGCTCGGTCTCGACGGGCGTCACGATGGGCACGCCCTCGCCCTGGACGCGAGCGTATTCGGCGTCGATGTCGTCGACCACGAAGACCACCAGCAGGCCCTCGCCGGCACTGCCCGCGATGCGGTCGGGTTTGAAGCTGCCCAGGCCGGTGCGCAGGTAGATGACGTCGAATCCGGCATCGGGCCGGGTCAGGTTCACGAAGCCGTCGGCCGACATCTTCTCGGTGAAGCCGAAGTGGTCGATGAGGAACCGCGCGGAGGTGGCCGGGTCGGGCACGTTCAGGGAGATCGCGGAAGCGGTGATGTTCAAGAGTCCTCCTGGGTGGTGCCGATAATCTCTGTACTAAGTACGCTGTACTTTGTACGGAAATTCCGGACGGGCCGCAAAGTGATGACCATCACATCGATACGATCGGCGACGGAGGTGACGCGAATGGCCGCACGAAGCGGGGAACGCAGCAGTGCGGGGGACCCGGTGCGCACGCTGGAACTACTGTGGCGCGAGCCGGGATCCGGCGGTTCCGGGCGCGGGCCCAAGCAACGCACCACGATCGAGGCCGTCATCGCGGCCGCCCTCGAGATCGCCGACACCGAGGGCCTGGCCGCCCTCACCATGCGGTCGGTCGCCGCGAAACTCGGCATCACGCCCATGGCCACCTACACCTACGTGCCGGGCAAGGCGGAACTGCTGGACCTCATGCTCGATACGGTCTACCAGCGCATGAATCGCCACGATCTGGCCGGAATGGCATGGCGGGAAAGGGTTTCCGCGATCGCGGCGGAGAACCGCGAAATGCTGAGCGCCCACCCGTGGGTCGCCTATCTGCCGACCACCCGGCCGCCCCTGGGTCCCGGCGTGGCCGCGAAATACGACCACGAACTGCGCGCCTTCGACGGTCTCGGCCTGTCCGACCTCGATATGGACGCGGCCCTCACCTACGTATTGGGCTTCGTCACCTCGACCGCTCAACTGGCCATCGACAGCGCCGCGGCCGCGGCGGAAAGCGGCCGATCCGACCATGATTGGTGGGAACGCGCGGCCCCGCTGCTGGCCCGCGTCTTCGACGCCGACCGCTACCCGCTGGCGGCCCGGGTCGGCGAGGCCGCGGGGCAGGCGCACGACAGCGCCTACAGCGCCGACCACGCCTACGAATTCGGCCTCGCCCGGGTCCTCGACGGTCTGGCCGCGTTGATCGAAAACCCCGGGCCCTGACCGTTCTTCGGACCCTCGCGGAACGACAACGGGCCGCAACCGATATCGGTTGCGGCCCGCCTCGAGCTCGGTGGGATCAGGAGTGCGTGAGCACCACGTCCGCGAGAACGGGGGCGTCGTCGCGCTCGACCACGGTCACCGCGATGACCAGCTCGCCGTCCTGCTGCCAGATGCGCGAGCGCAGCGTCTCACCCGGGTACATGACGCCGGCGAAGCGGGCGCGGAAACCCTTGACGCGCGAGACATCCGAGGCCAGCGCGGTGTCGGTGGCGGTCTTGAGGACCAGGCCGTAGGTGCACAGGCCGTGCAGGATCGGGTTCGGGAAGCCGGCGTTGCGGGCGAACTCCGGGTCCGAGTGCAGCGGGTTGCGGTCGCCGCACATGCGGTAGAGCAGCGCCTGCTGCGGCAGGGTCGGGGTGAGGACCTCGAAATCCGGGGCCCGGTCCGGCAGTTCGGCCTTGGCGCTCGGGCCGCGCTCGCCGCCGAAGCCGCCCTCGCCCTTGGCGAAGATGGAGGAACGCGAGGTCCACAGCGGCTCGCCGTCGGAGCCGACCGCGGTGTCCTCACGCCAGATGACGGCGTTGGAGCCCTTGTCCCAGATCTCGGTGATGCGGCCGGAGATGGAGCCCTTGCCCGAGGCCGGGATCGGCCGGTGCACGATGGTCTCCTGGCTGCCGTGCACGACCTTGGCCAGGTCGATGTCGATGCCGTCGAACTTCACCTTCGGCGGCTCGGTCTCGTGGAAGGACGGCGCGACGGTCGCGAAGGACGGCAGCACGGCCGGCTCGCGGTCGTCGAGGTAGGCCAGCTCGGCGGCGTCGGTCCAGCGGTTGCCGGCGCCCAGCGCCAGGTTGTAGGTCTGCACGTCACTGGCCGACCAGCTGAATTCGCGCGCCGGGATCTGCGCGCCGAGCGCCACGCTCAAGTCGATGGGCATGAAAAGTTCTCCTCGTGATCGCGACCCCACTCGGGATCCGATGGTTCAACGCGGCCGCCGAGTCCGCAAGCCTGCGCCCGCTGACCGGGTAGCGCGTTCACCGCGCTCGGCTCCACTTCTACGTGTGGTTATACGCCGGACCCGCCACCGGAAAGAGCGTTCGCGGTGGCGGATCCGGGTTCTTCAGTTGTGGTCACACACTCCGCCGGGATAGAGCGGTACGACGGGGTGTGTGGGTGGGTTGGGCGCGGACTCGACGTGACCCGACTCGCGCCCAACCCGATCCTGAACCGGGTTGGGACGGTTCAGGACGCCTTGTCGGCCGTGACCGGCGCGCCGTTCTTCGCCTTGGCGGCGATATCGAGGGCGGCCAGGTAGCCGAAGGTGATCGCGGGTCCGATGGTCGCGCCGGGACCGGCGTAGGTGTGGCCCATCACGGGGGAGGAGGTGTTGCCGGCGGCGTAGAGGCCGTCGATGACACTGCCGTCCTCGCGCAGCACGCGGGCGTCGTTGTCGGTGACCAGACCGCCCTTGGTGCCGAGGTCGCCGGGGACCATCTTGACCGCGTAGAACGGGCCGACCTCGAGCTTGTTGAGGCACGGGTTCGGCTTGATGGTCTCGTCGCCGTAGTAGCGGTCGTAGGCACTGTCGCCGCGCTGGTAGTCGAGATCCTTGCCGGTCTCGGCGAAGCCGTTGAAGCGCTCGATGGTGGCGGCCAGGTTGTCGGCGGGGACACCGATCTTCTCGGCCAGCTCGGCTGCCGTGGGGGCGACGACGATCAGGTCGTTTTCCATCCAGCGGGACGGAATCCGCTGGCCAGGCTGCAATCCGGCGAAGATGTAGCGAGACCGGTAGCGATTGTCGAACACGAGCCAGCAGGGCACGTTCTCGCCCGGACCCTCACCCTGCCCGTATTCGCCGCCGTACATGGTGTGCACTGCCTCGACGTAAGGAGCGGACTCATTACCGAATCGCTGACCTTGCGTGTTGATCATGATCGATCCGGGCAGGTTGCGCTCCGCGAGGCAGAACCACGGCTTGCCTTCACCGCGGAACGTCGTCGGACCCCACCACGAGTCGTCCATGAAGTCGATCGCGCCGCCCGCTTCGATGCCCGCGCGGATGCCGTCGCCGGTGTTGGCCTCGGCGCCGGTGGTCCACTCGGTGGTGATGGGCTCACGCTGGTACTTGTGCCGCATGTCGGCGTTGCGCTCGAAGCCGCCGCTGCCCAGGATCACGCCGTACTTGGCGTTGAACCGCACGGTCTCGCCGTTCTCGGTGGCCTCGACGCCGGTGACCACGCCGTTCTCGATGACCAGACCGGTCAGCGGAGTGTTCAGCAGCACCGGCACGTTCGCGTCCAGCAGGCCCTTGGCCCGCGAGACCCGCGATGATCGCCTGGCCCATGCCGACCAGCGCCTTGCCGGTGGCCTTGCCCACGCCCAGCGGGTGCCGACGCGCAGCACGCGCAGGATGCCGCTCGGGTGGCGGCGGATCAGGTTGAGCTTCTTGTAGTCGGCCTGCATGACGACCACGTTCAGCGGCGCCTTGCTGTAGGGGGGCTCCAGGTTGAAGCGCTCGGCGCCCAGCACCTTCAGGTTGAACGGCTTGGGCTCGCAGGAGCGGCCGTCCGCCTTGCCGCCCGGGGCCTCCGGGTAGTAGTCGGAGTAGCCCGGCACCCAGGTCATCTTCAGCGCGGAGTGGTCCAGGACGTAGTCGAACGCCTCGGCGCCGCGATCGATGTAGGTATCGATCTTCTCCTTGGGCACCACGTCGCCGATGATGCTGTAGAGGTAGGTCCGCGCCTCGTCGAGGTCGTTGCCCTTACCCGCCGCCTTCAGCACCTTGTTGCCGGGAATCCAGACGCCACCGCCCGAACGCGCGGTAGAACCGCCGTAATGAGCGGCTTTTTCGATGAGCACCGTGCGCAGACCGTGGTGCGCAGCGGTGAGGGCGGCGGACATACCGGCGGCACCGCTGCCGACCACCACCACGTCGTAATCCCGATCAGTCATGTAGAACACGTTATAGAATCAATCCTGGTTTGGTCTATGTTGGTCTGGCAGATGGGACTGCTGAAGCGATGTTCTTCACAAAAACTCGTTTCAATTTCTAGTCTCGTTACCGTAGGGCCACCGGCCGGTACCCCCGATGGAAGGAACACAGCGTGCTGACCGACGCGCTTCGCAAGGAACTGGCTGACGAGCTCGCGGCGGCCGAACGGGATCGGACTCCGATCGACCCGCTGGTCGCGCGCTACCCCGAGATCGACGTGGTCGATGCCTACGAGATCCAGCTCATCAACATGCGGCAGCGGTTCGCCGGCGGCGCGAAGGTGGTGGGCCACAAGGTCGGCCTGTCCTCGCTCGCCATGCAGCAGATGATGGGCGTCGACGAACCCGACTACGGGCACCTGCTCGCGGAAATGGAAGTCTACGAAGACGTTCCGGTCGACACCTCCAAGTACCTGTACCCCCGGGTCGAGGTCGAGGTCGGGTTCATCCTGGGCGCCGACCTGCCCGGCGAGGACTGCACAGAAGAGGACGTCCGCAAGGCCACCGTCGCCTACGCGCCCTCCATCGAGCTGATCGACACCCGCATCAAGGAGTGGAAGATCGGCCTCTGCGACACCATCGCCGACAACGCCTCCTCCGCCGGCTACGTGCTCGGCCAGGCCCGCGTCGCGCCGGAACTGCTGGACATCAAGGCCATCGACGCCGTGCTGACCCGCAACGGCGAGGTCATCGCCGAGGGTCGCTCCGACGCCGTGCTCGGCGACCCCACCATCGCCGTGGCGTGGCTGGCCCGCAAGGTCGCCTCGTTCGGCGTGCGGTTGAAGGCGGGCGACATCGTGCTGCCCGGCTCCTGCACCCGTGCCATCGACGCCCGCCCGGGCGACGAGTTCATCGCCGAGTTCGCCGGACTCGGTTCCGTCCACCTGGGTTTCGCGTAAGCGCCGCCCCGACTGACACAGACCTCACCTGAGTAGGAGAAAGCCGTGACTGCAAGCAAAGTCACCGCCGCGATCGTCGGGTCCGGCAACATCAGCACCGATCTGCTGTACAAGCTGCTGCGTTCGGACAAGATCGAGCCGCGCTGGATGATCGGCATCGACCCCGATTCCGAGGGCCTCAAGCGCGCCCGCGGCCTGGGCCTGGAGACCTCCGCCGAGGGCGCGGACTGGCTGCTGGCGCTGCCGGAGAAGCCGGACCTGCTGTTCGAGGCCACCTCCGCCTACGTGCACCGCGCTTACGCGCCGAAGTACGCCGAGGCCGGCATCCGTGCCATCGACCTCACCCCGGCCGCCGTCGGCCCCGCCGTCATCCCGCCGGTCAACCTCGACACCCTGCGTGACGAGATGAACGTCAACATGATCACCTGCGGTGGCCAGGCCACGATCCCGATGGTGCACGCGGTTTCGCGCGTCGTGCCGGTCGACTACGCCGAGATCGTGGCGTCGGTGTCCTCGGTGTCCGCCGGTCCGGGTACTCGCGCCAACATCGACGAGTTCACCAAGACCACCTCCGCGGGCGTCATGAACATCGGTGGCGCCAAGCGCGGCAAGGCGATCATCATCCTGAACCCGGCCGAGCCGCCGATGATCATGCGCGACACCATCTTCTGCTCCATCCCCGAGGATGCCGACCGCGACGCGATCACCGAGTCGGTGCACCGCATGGAGAAGGCCATCCAGGAGTACGTGCCCGGTTACCGTCTGCTCAACGAGCCGCAGTTCGACGAGCCGTCGCTGGTTTCCGGTGGCATGGCGAAGGTTTCGATCTTCGTCGAGGTCGAGGGCGCGGGCGACTTCCTGCCGCCGTACTCGGGCAACCTCGACATCATGACGGCCGCCGCCACCCAGGTGGGCAATGTGCTGGCCGACCAGATCATCTCGGCTCGGGTGTAAGGAGAACCGACAGTGAGCAATTCGAACATTCTGAAGCCGTTCTCCGCGGACCTCGACGTCCGGGTCACCGACACGTCGCTGCGTGACGGCTCGCACCACAAGCGCCACCAGTTCGTCGTCGAAGAGGTCCGCGACATCGTCGCCGCCCTCGACAACTCCGGCGTGCCGGTCATCGAGGTCACCCACGGTGACGGCCTCGGCGGTTCCTCGTTCAACTACGGTTTCTCGAAGACCCCTGAGCAGGAACTGATCAAGGTCGCGGCCGAGACCGCCAAGCAGGCCAAGATCGCCTTCCTGATGCTGCCGGGCGTCGGCGTCAAGGAAGACATCAAGATCTCGCAGGACAACGGTGCGTCGATCTGCCGCATCGCCACCCACTGCACCGAGGCCGACGTCTCGATCCAGCACTTCAACATGGCGCGCGACCTCGGCCTCGAGACCGTGGGCTTCCTGATGATGGCGCACTCCACCACCCCGGAGAACCTCGCCAAGCAGGCCCGCATCATGGCCGACGCGGGCTGCCAGTGCATCTACGTCGTCGACTCCGCCGGCGCGCTGGTGCTGGAGCAGGTCTCCGACCGCGTCTCCGCCCTGGTCGCCGAGCTCGGCAACGACGCGCAGGTCGGCTTCCACGGCCACGAGAACCTGGGCCTCGCGGTCGCGAACTCGGTGTACGCCGTGCGCGCGGGCGCCACCCAGATCGACGGCAGCGCACGCCGTTTCGGCGCGGGCGCGGGCAACCTGCCCGTCGAGGCGTTCATCGGCGTGTGCGACAAGCTCGGCATCAAGACCGGCGTCGACTTCTTCGCCATCACCGACGCCGCCGAGGATGTCGTCCGCCCGGCCATGCCGAGCGAGTGCCTCCTCGACCGCCAGGCCCTGATGATGGGTTACGCGGGCGTCTACTCCTCCTTCCTCCGCCACGCCGAGCGTCAGGCCGAGCGCTACGGCGTCTCGGCTGCCGAGATGCTCGTCCGCGCCGGCCAGCGCAAGCTCGTCGGTGGCCAGGAAGACCAGCTGATCGACATCGCGCTGGAGCTCCAGCGCGAAAAGGAGAAGTCGGCCGCCAACGCCTGACGATCCACCGCTCGCGAACAGGGCCGGGGAGAAATCCTCGGCCCTGTTTTGTATCTGCTGGCGCGATACGAATGGATAAAAAACGGAGATTCCAGGCTATTCAGAGTCTTCGTGATGCTGCCTAACGTTGTCGATGTTCGGTTCGACGGACGAACCGGAGACAGCATCGGAGGAGACGGTCATGCGTGCGGTGATTCAGCAGAGCTTGGGTGGGCCCGAGGTCTTGGAGGTCGTGGAGATCGACAAGCCGGAGCTGTTGTCGGGCGAGGTGCTGGTCCGGGTGCGGGCCAGTGGGGTCAATCCCGTCGACGTGGCGGTGCGGTCGGGAGCCTTCCCGTTGCTGGGACAGCCGCCTTTCGGTGTCGGGTGGGACATCTCGGGGGTGGTCGAGGCGGCGGGGCCCGGCGCGCGGTACGAGGTCGGCGAAGAAGTCTTCGGGATGCCGTTCTTCCCGCGTGCCGCAACGGGATACGCGGAGTATGTGGCCACTCCCTCCCGTCAGGTGGCGCGGAAGCCCGAGTCGCTCGATCACGTCGAAGCGGCCGCGTTGCCGTTGGCCGCGTTGACGGCGTGGCAGGGACTGGTGGACAAGGCGGGGGTGCAGGCCGGGGATCGGGTGCTGATCCACCGGGCCGCGGGCGGGGTCGGGCATCTGGCCGTGCAGATCGCGAAGGCGAAGGGCGCGTACGTGATCGCGCTCGCCAGCGCCGGCAAGCACGAGTTCGTGCGGGGACTCGGCGCCGATGAGGTGATCGATTACCAGACAACGGATTTCACCGAGGCGGTGTCCGATGTCGACATCGTCTTCGACTCCGTCGCCGACGGGGAGCGGTCGCTGTCGGTGCTGCGGCCGGGCGGTGTGCTGGTGACCATCCTCGAGCATGCGAATCCGGCGTTGGCGGCCACCGTCAAGGCGGCCGGTCGGCGGCTCGCCGGTGTCTCGGTGGAGCCGGATTACGCTGCGCTGGAGCAGATCGCGGAGTTGGTGGACGCGGGTCTGCTGCGGCCGACCATCGCCGAGGCGCTGCCGCTGGAGCAGGCCGGGAAGGCGCATGAGATCGTCGCATCGGGGCAGACCGTGGGCAAAGTGGTGCTGACCGTCGAGTGAAGGAGAGCGGCGATGGATGTGCTGAGTGAGGCGCTGGCCTCGATGCGGACCGGCGCCCCGCACTCGGTGCGGACCGACGGCCACGCGCCGTGGGCGATGCGGTTGCCGCCCACGGTCGGCGCGGGATTCCACGTGGTGCTGCACGGCACCTGCTGGTTCTACCCGTTCGACAACGGCACGCGGCCGATCGAGCTGGGGTCCGGTGATGTGGTCTTCGTGCGCGACGGGGCCGGTCACGTGCTCGCCGACCATCCCGACACCGATCCCGAGATTCCCCGCCCCGAGCAGTTCATCACCTGCCCGCCGGTCGGCGCGCTCCGGCTCGGCGGCGACGGTCCGGCCGCCAGCCTGCTCTGCGGCAACTATCACCTCGACGGGCAGCGGCCGCATCCGCTGCTGCGGCAGCTGCCCGAGGTGATCCACCTGCCCGCCCGGCCCGACCGGTATCCGGAACTGGCCGCGGCTGTTCAGCTGCTGCGGGCGGAGCTGGACAATCCGCGCATCGGTTCGCACGGCATCGTGCCGGCGCTCATCGATTCGCTGCTGCTGTACATCCTGCGGGCCTGGGTCGAGGACCAGCCGCGGGCCGAAGCCACGGGCTGGGCCGCGGCGCTGCGGGATCCGGCCGTCGCTCCGGCCCTGGACGCCATGCACGGCGACCCGGCCGCGCCCTGGACGGTCCAATCCCTCGCCGACCACGCGGGCCTGTCCCGCGCCGCCTTCGCTCGCAGGTTCAACGCCATGGTCGGCGAACCGCCGCTGGCGTACCTGACCCGCTGGCGGCTGACGACCGCTGCGCGCCTGCTCCGCGAGGATGATCTGGCCATCGAAAAGGTCGCGGCCCGAGCCGGTTACAGCTCGGAGTTCGCTTTCGGGAAGGCGTTCAAGCGCGAATACGGTCTCGCTCCTGGGCGGTATCGCCGCCAGGCCCGAGCCGCCGCCTGAGAGTTATCCACAACCGTCCTCAACAAGAAAGGCCCCTGTGGATGAAATCCGCAGGGGCACTTTTCTATCGCCAGGGTTCTGGAGGAACCCGCCTCAGAGCCACGTATCGAGCGTGGTGGTGGTGAGGAAGTGTTCGAGGTCCGCGCGCCAGGGGGCGGGGGTCGTCTTCTCCGGTTCGATGGCCGTGTACTGGCCGCGGTAGAAGAGCAGCGGCCTGCCGGAGTCGGTGGACTCCGACAGGGCCTGTACCCGGCCGATCACGATGTAGTGATCGCCGCCGTCGAGCACGTTGTCCACAGTGCACTGGATCGTGGCCAACGCGCCGTCCAAAACCGGGAGGTCCAGTTCCGACGTGTGCCAGTCGATTCCGGCGAACTTGTCGGGTTCGCGGGATCCGAAGCGGGCACACACCGGCTGTTGCTCCTCGGCCAGCATGTTCACGGCGAAAGAGCCGTTGCGTTCGATCGCCTTCCAGGAGCGGGACTCCTTGGTGGGGCAGAACAGCACCAGCGGCGGATCGAGGGACAGGGCGGCGAACGACTGACAGGCGAAGCCGATCGGCGCCTTCTCCTCGCCCTCACCCTCGAAGGTGGTGATGACGGTGATGCCGGTGCAGAACTGCCCCAGCACATTCCGGAACTGACGGCCGTCGATGACGGGCGCGTCGATGGTCGCTTCCTTGGTCAATTCAGCCTCGGTCAATGTTCTGCCGCCCCTAGTCCGTGCTCGCTACTTGAAACCGACGGTGAAGTCGTGGCCCCACAGGCTGACCGCGGTGGATTCACGCGCGATCCACGAGTGGTCGTCGACTTCGAGTCCCTCACAGCCGAATTCGATGTCGAATCCGCCCGGCGTCTTCATGTAGAAGGAGAGCATCTTGTCGTTGATGTGGCGACCCAGGGTGGCCGACATCTTGACCTTCTTGCGGTTCGCGCGGTCCAGGCAGAGGCCGACGTCGTCGGAGTTCTCCACCTCGAGCATCAGGTGCACGATGCCGGTCGGGTTGGGCAGCGGCAGGAACGCCAGCGCGTGGTGGCGCGGGTTGCAGCCGTAGAAGCGCAGCCAGGCCGGGTCGCCGTCGGCGGGACGGCCCACGATCTGCGGGGGCAGACGCATGGAGTCACGCAGCCGGAAGCCCAGCACGTCCTGGTAGAACGCCTGCGCCGCAGCGTCGTCGGTGCAGGTGAGGACCACGTGGCCCAGACCCTGCTCGGCGGTCACGAACTTGTGGCCGTACGGGCTGACGAAACGCCGGCCCAGGTACTGCGCACCGTAGAACGCCTCCAGCGTGTTGCCGGAGGGATCCTGGAAGCGGATCATGCCCTCGACGCGACGCTCACCGAGTTCTTCCTTGGTGCCCTCGGTGTAGGCGACCCCGGCCTTGGCCAGGGTTTCGCGCAGCTCCTGCAGGCCCTTGGCGTCGGTGACCTCCCAGCCGGAGACCAGCAGCCGGTCCTGCTCGCCGGGCACGATCACCAGGCGGGCCGCGAAGTCGTCCATGCGCAGGTAGAGCGCGTCGGGGTTGAGCCCGCTGCCCTCCATCATGCCGAGCACCTTGAGGCCGTACTCGCGCCAGGCCGCCATGTCGGTGGCCTCGATGCGCATGTACCCGAGCGCCTTGATACTCATGGTCACTTCTCCTTGACGCCGAGCAGGAAGTCGGTTGCCAGGCGGTTGAACTCGTCGAACTTCTCCAGCTGCGCCCAGTGGCCGCAGCCGCCGAACACGTGCAGCTGCACGCGCGGCACCATCTTCAGGGCCACGAGCGCGCCGTCGATCGGGTTCACGCGATCCTCGCGGCCCCAGATCATCAGCACCGGCTGACGCAGCTTGAACGCGTCCCGCCAGATCATGCCCTTGGCGAAGTCGGCGCCGGCGAAGGACTTGCCCATGGCGCGGGTGGCGGCCAGGGATTCCGGCTGCGAGGCCGAGGCGAAACGCTCCTCGACGAGTTCCGGCGTGATCAGCTTCTGGTCGAAGACCATGATCCGCAGGAACGCCTCCAGGTTCTCCTTCGTGGGTTCGAAGTTGAACTTGGACAGCAGCTTGACGCCCTCGGTGGGGTCCGGCGCGAACAGGTTGGTGGACAGGCCACCGGGGCCCATCAGCACCAGCTTGCCGGCGCGGTCCGGGTAGTCCAGCGCGAAGCGGGTGGCCGCGCCGCCGCCGAGCGAATTGCCCAGCAGGTGCACGCGATCGGTGATGCCGAGGGTGTCGAGCAGGTCCTTGAGCGCCGAGGACGAGTGCACGAAGTACTGCGGGTGCTCGGTCGGCTTGTCGGACTGGCCGAAACCGGGCTGGTCGACGGCGAGGACGTGGAAGTCCTTGGCCAGCACCGGAATGTTCTTGGCGAAGTTCGACCAGGAACTCGCGCCCGGACCGCCGCCGTGCAGCAGCACGATGGTGGGGCCGTTGCCGACGCCCGCCTCGTGGTAGTGCAGCTTCAGGTCCCGGACGCACCTGCGCGAAGCGCGAGGTGGACTCGTAGGTGATTTCCTCTACGGCGGTCACGGATTACACCATTCCGTCGGTGACCGGCAGGCCGAACGCGTGGGTGCCGTACATGACGTAGGCGCGCTCGGGATCCTGCGAGGCGTGCACGCGGCCGGCGTGGGCGTCACGCCAGAAGCGCTGCAGCGGAGTGCCTTCCACCAGGGCGGTGGCGCCGGCGGCCTCGAAGAGGCGGTCGACGGAGGCGATCACGCGGCCGGTGGCGCGCACCTGGTCGCGACGGGCGGCGGCACGCATCTCGAACGGGACGTCCTTGCCCGCCACGATGCACGCGTACTCGTCGGCGATGTTGCCCGACAGCTGACGCCAGGCGGCGTCGATGTCACTGGCGGCCTCGGCGATGCGGACCTTGGCGAACGGGTCGTCCTTGGCGTTCTCGCCGGCGAAGGCGGCGCGCACGCGCTTGCCCTGGTGCTCGACGTGGGCCTCGTAGGCGCCGTAACCCATACCGATGATCGGCGCGGTGATGGTGGCGGGGTGGATGCTGCCCCACGGCATCTTGTACAGCGGGTCGGTGTTCTGCTCCAGGCCGGGCGACTTCAGTTCGCCCATGGTCCGCATGCTCAGGAAGCGGTGCTTGGGGACGAAGACATCCTTGACCACAACGGTGTTGGAGCCGGTGCCGCGCAGGCCGACGACGTGCCACACGTCGTTGACGACGTACTCGCTGCGGGGGATCAGGAACGAGCCGAAGTCGACCGGCTTGCCGTTCTTGATGACCGGGCCACCGACGAAGACCCAGTCGGCGTGATCGGAACCCGAGGACCAGGCCCACGAACCGTTGACGGTGTAGCCCGAGCCGTCCTCGGTCACCACACCCGCGCCCATCGGGGCGTAGGAGGAGGAGATCCGGACCTCGGTGTCGTTGCCCCAGACCTCTTCCTGGGCCTTCTGGTCGAACAGGGCCAGGTGCCAGTTGTGGATGCCGAGGATGCCGGCACACCAGCCGGTGGAACCACACGCGCTCGCGAGCTTGCGGACGGTGTCGTAGAAGATCACCGGATCCGCGGCGTAGCCACCCCACTGCTTGGGCTGCACGAGCTTGAAGAAGCCGGTCGCCTGCAGATCCTTGACGGTCTGGTCCGGAAGGCGGCGCAGATCCTCGGTCTCCTGGGCGCGTTCACGCAGGGTCGGCAGCAGCGCCTCTACCCGCTCAACTACTTCTTGCGTCATCTCGCCAGTTGCTCCTGCCTGGTGCTGAGACCGGAAGCGGTCTTCGTTTGCCCCTGAGAGTAGAACACGTTCTTATTCCTGTCGAGAACGCGGTTCACGCCCAGCTCAGAGCGCCCCCATCCTGGTAGTTGCTCCTATCGCTGGCAAACGGCCAGCCGATTTTGTAACGTGTTCTAGTACATCCATAGGAGGATCAGGAAATGGCGACAACCCCCCAAGGGCCCCGCGGGAAGGTCCGCGAGATCGATGTGGGCAGCGCGCCCACCCGCTTCGCCCGGGGCTGGCACTGCTTGGGCCTTGCCAAGGACTTCCGCGACGGCAAGCCGCACTCGGTCAATATCTTCGGCACCAAGCTGGTCGTTTTCATGAACAGCAAGGACGAGCTGAAGGTACTGGACTCCTATTGCCGGCACCTCGGCGGCGACCTCTCCATGGGTGAGGTCAAGGGCGACTCCATCGCGTGCCCGTTCCACGACTGGCGCTGGGGCGGCGACGGCAAGTGCACCGGCATCCCGTATGCCCGGCGCGTGCCCCCGCTGGCCCGCACCCGCGCGTGGACCACGCTCGAGCGCAACGGCCAGCTCTACGTGTGGCACGACCACGAGGGCAACCCGCCGTCGGACGAGGTGACCATCCCGTACATCGAGGGTCCCTTCACCAACGCCGACGGCACCGGCTCGGACACCCTCAACGAGGGCTGGACCGACTGGACCTGGCACTCGCTGCTGATCGAGGGCTCCAACTGCCGCGAGATCATCGACAACGTCGTGGATATGGCGCACTTCTTCTATATCCACTACGCCTTCCCGACGTACTTCAAGAACGTCCTCGAGGGTCACGTCGCCACCCAGTACCTCGAGACCAAGGGCCGCCCGGACGTCGGCCAGGCGGCCGAGAGCGGCATCGACGTGCTGCTGAAGTCCGAGGCGTCGTACTTCGGCCCGTCGTACATGATCAACCCGCTGCTCAACATCTACAGCGGCTTCGAGGTCAAGACGGTCCTCATCAACTGCCACTACCCGGTCTCGCAGGACTCGTTCGTGCTGCAGTGGGGTGTGTCGCTGGAGAAGCCGAAGGGTCTGCCGGAGGAGCAGGCGGAGAAGTTCGCCGCCAAGATGACCGAGGGCGTGTCCGAGGGCTTCCTGCAGGACGTCGAGATCTGGAAGCACAAGTCCAAGATCGACAACCCGCTGCTGACCGAGGAAGACGGCCCGGTCTACCAGCTGCGCCGCTGGTACGAGCAGTTCTACGTCGACGTCGCCGACATCGACCCGAAGATGACGCAGCGCTTCGAATTCGAGATCGACACCTCCAAGGCCAATGAGCAGTGGGGTCTCGAGGTCGAGGAGAACCTGCGCAAGAAGGCGGAGGCCGAGGCCGCCGCGCAGGAGGCGAACGCCTGATGACCACCTGGGCGAAGGCACCCGATTTCGCGGACCGGCCGGAACAGCGAGCGCAGGTGCGCGCCCAGACGGTCGTCGACAAAGAGCACTACATGGAGGCCGGACTCACGCCGATCGCGTGCCAGTCCTGCGGTACCGAGGTGCTCGTGCGCAAGCACAGCCACAACCAGAAGACGGTGCAGTGGACGGCCGACCCGGCCACCCACTGCCCGGTCTTCCGCAAGCTGGCCGAGGCCGGTCCCACCACCGGGAAGCCGGACTCCTGCCCGAACCTCGAGAAGACCATCGACCACGCGGTCGCCGAGGGAATTCTCGAGATCGACCGCTGACGTCGATCGACCGACCGGGTCACTCGTACTCGTGCCCGCCGCGCCACAGCGCGGCGGGCACAGTGCGTCGAGCGTGGAAATCGGTTCAGTCGAGCCGGAAGTCGGCGAAGTCGAATCCGGGCGCGACGACACAACTCACCAGCACATAGTCGTCTCCCGCCGGGCGGGCGGCCTGGCTGACGCCGCCGGGAACCACCGCCTGCGGGCGCTGCCCCCGCTCCGCGTCGGGCCCGAGGACGACCTCCTCGCCGCCGATGTTCAGCAGCAGCGGCCCGCCCCGATGCCAGAACCAGATCTCGTCCGAGGTGACCGTGTGCGGCGCGGACCGCTCACCCGGCAGCAGCAGGAAGTAGATCGCGGTCGCGCTCGCGCGCGGGCCCGGATAGTCCGGCGGTGTGAATTCCACCTCGCTGCGCCAGGTTTCGCGATACCAGCCGCCCTCGGGGTGCGGCTGAAGATCCAACTCTGCGGCCAGTGCCGGGCGGTCGTCGCTCATCGATTCACTGTAGGGCGATGCTCCAGGTGATGCCGTGCGGCGCGAGCGCGTCCAGGAACTCCGCGGCATCGAAGGCCTCGGCCGGGGCCAGCGCGCCCGCCCGGGCGCCGCCCGCGGCGAGCCGGGTGGCCACCTCGACGGTGAGCAGCGCCGAATCCCGGTAGGAATCACCGCCGCTGACCACGGCCTGAGCGCGGGCGCCTGCCGGGCCGAAGGCGTCGACGATCACGTCGTAGCGCAGATCCGAGTCGGGGGCGTCGGGAATGAGATCCAGTGCGTCGGAAGTGAATCCGCTCAGGTTCGCGTGATACGCCAGTTCGATCGCACCCGCCACGTAGGTCACGTCGGTGTGGCGCGGAATGGTGAGCACCGCCGACTGCGGGGACTTGGTGGACGGCGGTTGGGGTGGCGTCGCCGGGGAAGGTCAGTTCCCGATGCCGCGCGGCCGCGCCGGTGCGCAGCTCGCCGGTCTCGTAGTGCCAGCCGCCGTTGCGGAACCAATCCAGGTTGGCCAGTACGGTTTTCGCGCTGCCCTTGGAACCATTGCCGCCGCTGCGGCTGCGGTGGGTGACCACCAGTTCGACCGGCCCGTCCAGCCGGGGCACGGTCAGATCGGCCAGCAGGTCGGCGGCCAGGTTGTTGTCGGTGACCCCGGAGATCACCGTGACCCCGGCTTTTTCGGCCTGCGGCCCGTACTCGTCCAGCACCCGGCGCAGGAACTGCTGCTCGCCGGAGGTGTCGGTGTAGTGCGCGCCCGCCTCGATGGCCGCGGCCAGCACCGCGCCGCCGAGGTCGACGAAGGCGACCAGGCTGCTGATCACCACGTCTGCGCCGGTGAAGGCGGCGACCAGGGCGGCGTGATCGTCGAGGTCCGCGATCCGGATCTCGGCCTCGGGCAGTCCGGCCGCGTCGGCGGCGGCGCGCAGGCGTTCGGCATTGCGGCCCACCAGGATCGGGGTGAGACCGCGGCGGCGCAGCTCGGCGAGGATGTACCCGCCGGTGTGGCCGGTGGCGCCGTAGAGGGCGATGGCAGGGGTGCGGTCCGTGTTCGTCATGAACCAAACAATATTCGGAATCGATGAGTGAATTAATGGCTGTATTGCTCATGAAGATGTTGGAAACGCTCATTAGGCGAGTGATACGGTCGTAGCGTGGACATCCTCAGCGAGACCATCGCCGCCATTCGCACCGGCAATCCCGGATCGGGATTGTTCGTCCGGCACGCGCCCTGGGGCCGCCGGTATCCGCGCGTGCCGGGCGCGAGTTTCCATGTGGTGCTGCAAGGTTCGTGCTGGGTGCTGGCGCCGGGCGGGGAACCCATCGCCCTGGGCGCCGGGGATGTGCTGTTCATGCCGCGCGGCGCCGATCACGACATCGTCGATACGCTCGGCAGTCCGATCACCGAGGTCGCCGAACCCGGGGAGCCGCGCGAGATCCCCGGGCCGGGCGTGCGCACCGCCCTGGTGTGCGGGGCCTACGAGCTGGGCCGCCGCCGCAGCCACCCGCTCCTCGACGAACTACCCGAATTCATCCACCTCCCAGCCCGTCCCGGCCGGCACCCGGCCTTGCGCGCCGCGGTGGACCTGCTCGCGGGGGAGATCGCCGAACCCCGTCCGGGGGCCGATGCCGCCATTCCGGCGCTGCTCGACACCCTGCTGCTGTTCCTGCTGCGCGCCTGGTTCGACGAGCAGGGCGACGACCGGACCGGCTGGGCGGGCGTGTTCGGCGACTCGGCGGTCGCGGCCGCCCTGCACGCCATTCACGACGCGCCGGACCGGGCCTGGACCGTGCCCGAGCTCAGTGCGCTGGCCGGAGTCTCCCGCGCCACCCTGGCCCGCCGCTTCACCGCCACCGTGGGCGAACCGCCGCTGGCCTATCTCACCCGCTGGCGCATGCTCACCGCCGCCCGGCTGCTGCGCGAGAGCGACACCCCGTTGGCGGGTGTCGCCCGCAAGGTCGGCTACCAGTCGGAATTCGCGTTCGCCAAGGCCTTCAAGCGCGAATACGGGCTGGCTCCAGGGCAATACCGGCGCGCCGAGGAGCCGCCGGAAGTGGTCGCGGTCTGAGGCCGCAGGACCGGGCCCGGGGTGGCCTCGCCTCGAACGGCCGGTAAACCGGAAGCGGGGAGGCGGCGGGTCGGCATAGGCTGGCAGGTGTGACGGACTGGCGTGCACGCAAGGGGCCGATCGGGGTACTGACTGGCGCGGGCATCTCCACCGAATCCGGGATTCCGGATTTCCGTGGGCCGCGCGGAGTCTGGACCGAGGATCCGATCGCGGAACTGCTCTCCACCTACCAGAACTACGTGGCCGATCCGGAGCTGCGGCAGCGGGCCTGGCTGGCGCGGCGCGACAATCCGGCCTGGAAGGCGACACCGAACGACGCCCATCTGGCGCTGGCGCGGCTGGCGTCGGCGCGGCAGGTCGGGATCATCACGCAGAACATCGATCGGCTGCATCAGCGGGCCGGCTCGGACTCGGTGGTGGAGATTCACGGCAATATGTTCGAAGTCGTCTGCATCGACTGCGAATTCACCGATTCCATGGCAGCCACGCTGGAACGGGTCGCGGCCGGGGATCCGGACCCCGCCTGCCCGGAGTGCGGCGGGATTCTCAAGGCCGCCACCATCATGTTCGGGCAGCACCTGGACTCCGACGCGATTCGCGCGGCGGTGCAGATCGCGGAGACCGCGGAGATCTTTCTGGCCGTGGGCAGTTCGCTCCAGGTCGAGCCCGCGGCCTCGATGTGCGCGGTGGCGGTGGACGCGGGCGCGGACCTGGTCGTGGTGAACGCCGAACCGACCCCCTACGACGAGTACGCCGCCGAGATCGTGCGCGACCCGATCGGGGTCGCGCTACCGCGGCTGGTGTCGGAGATCCTGGGGGACTGAGGGTTTCAGCTGAACGGGGAGTGCGGGCGGGCCTGGAGTTCGCCGTCGATCCAGATGTCGACCTTCTCGTTGTAGAAGCACGCCATTCCGGCTATCTTCTGGCTTTCCGGTAGCGGGGTGCGGTAGATCCAGACCAGGTCCCGGAATTCCTCCGTACCCAGCAGGACCGACCGGTATTCGGCGGTGCCCTTGTACGGGCAGTGCGTCTGGGTGTCCGACGGCGTCAGCAGGTCCAGGCGGAGATCGGTGAGCGGCAGGTAGTAGCGCGCCGGCAGCCCGGTCTCGAACAGGATGCGCGGGCTGTGCGAGTCGGCCAGCACCACGCCGTTCAACTCCACGCGCACGTGCCGCGAGCTGCCCAGGATGTCCACCCGGGTGTAGGGGTCGCGCGGGTGCACGTAGATCGGCTCGTCCTCCTCGAACCACTCCGTCATCGCCTGGAAATCGAGTTTCACCAGGTCGCGCAGTTCCGGGATCGGGGAGTCGAGGTGGCGTACGGCCGCGCCCGCCGCGATGACGCCGTCGGCCACCACATCGAACTCGGTGCCGGGCCCGCGGCTGGGGGAGGGGCGGGTATTGCCGTTCGGTTCCAGCTTCGCCCGCAGGTCGGCGACGGGCAGGTAGTAGGTGGGGTAGTGCGGGGATTCCCACACCAGGGTCGGATGCACGGTGTCCGCGGCCAGTTGACCGCCGAGGTAGGCGCGTACTCGCTTGGCGCTCGGTTCGACGCGTACTCGGCCGCGCTGAGTCTCGGTCATACCGTCCGACGGTACGCCCGCCATGGAAACGGCTGGCGGCGAAGCGGATTCACCGCCCTGTCCGATTGCCGGACCCGGGGGTCACGGAGGCGATTTTCCCCGGCTGACCAGGCCCGATAGGGTGGTCTGGCAATTTATGGGCAACATATGAAGGTGGCGGTCAGATGTCGGAACCGGTCGGCGCGAAGGTATCGGAGACCGGCGTAACACCCGAGCCGCCGCAGGGTCTGCGAACCGGGCTCCGACGTCGGCACATGACCATGATCGGCATCGGCGGCGCGATCGGCGCGGGCCTGTTCGTCGGCAGCGGCTCGGTCATCCGGACCGCGGGACCCGCGGCCGTGCTCTCCTACACGGCCGCCGGGCTGGTGGTGCTGTGCGTGCTGCGGGCCCTCGGGGAAATGGTCGTCGCCCGCCCGGTCGCCGGGTCGATGGGCGAGTACGCGCGCCTGGCCATGGGACCGTTCGCCGGGTTCACCGTCGGCTGGCTGTACTGGTACCTGTACGTCATCCTGGTCGGGGCCGAGGCGGTGGCCGGCGCGGCCATCCTGGGCGCCTGGATCGACCTGGACCAGTGGGTGCTGTCGGCCGGGCTGCTGGTCATCATGACCGCGGTCAACCTGCTGTCGGTGAAGTCGTTCGGCGAATTCGAATTCTGGTTCGCCTCGATCAAGGTGGTGGCGATCGTCGGCTTCCTGGCCGTCGGCCTGGCCTGGATCTTCGGCCTGTGGCCCGGGTCGGAGGCCGGATTCGGGAACCTCACCGGGCACGGCGGTTTCGCACCCAACGGGGTCACCGGCATCTTCTCGGCGATCGTGGTGGTGATGTTCGCGTTCGGCGGCACCGAGATTGTCACGGTCGCGGCCGCCGAGACCACCGAACCCGCCAAGGCGGTCACCCGCGCCACCAACTCGGTGCTGTGGCGGGTCGGCCTGTTCTACGTGGCCTCGATCTTCCTGGTGGTGACGATCCTGCCGTGGAACGACGCCAAGGTGCTGCAGAGCCCCTTCGTCAGCGCCCTCGACCACATCGGCATCCCCGCCGCGGGCACCATCATGCAGGTCGTCATCCTGACCGCGGTGCTGTCGGTGCTGAACTCGGCCATCTACGTCTCCTCCCGCATGCTCTACGTCCTCACCCGCGACGGCGACGCCCCCGCCGCCCTGGTGAAACTCAACAAGCGCGGCGTCCCCGCCCGAGCCGTCCTGCTCGGCACGGTCGCCGCCTGGGCCGCGGTCATCGCCTCCTACATCTCCCCCGACAAGGTCTTCACCTTTCTGGTGAACTCCATCGGCGTGGTCCTGGCCTTCGTCTACGTGGCGATCATGTTCTCCCAGCTACGCCTGCGCGCCCGCCTCCGCCGCGAAGACCCGGCCGCCCTCACCTACCGCATGTGGGGCTACCCCTACCTCAGCTGGGCCGTCATCATCGCCCTCTTCGCCGTCTTCGTCGCCATGGCCCGCAACCCCGACCAACGCAACCAGCTGATCGCCTCCTCCGTCAGCCTGCTGGTGGTCATGGCCGCCTACCCCTTGCGCGCCAGGTTCGGCCGCAAGCCGCCGGTCCGCGAGGTCGAGGTGCTCCACCACTGACCGGACGAACTACTTCTCGACGGGCTTGACCACGACCGCGGTGCCGTAGGCGGCGACCTCGCTCATGGTGTTGGCGATCTCGTTGCAGTCGAAGCGCATGGCGATGACGGCGTTCGCGCCATAAGCCATGGCGTGTTGACACATTCGCATGATCGCCTCGTGCCGGGACTGGTACAGCAGCTGTGTGTACTCGTGAATCTCGCCGCCGCCCAACGCCCGGAACCCGGCCGCGAAGTTCGCGCCCAGGCCGCGGCTGCGCACGGTCAGGCCCGCGACCTCGCCGATCACCTGGACGATCTCCTGGCCCGGCACATCGTTCATGGTGGACACCAGGATCGGGAATTGCGGGGCCGGAGGCTGCTGCGGCTGACCCTGCTGCGGGTGGGGCGCTTGGCCCTGCGGCGGATACGGCTGCTGGCCCTGCTGCGGGTACGCGGGCTGGGACTGACCTTGCTGCGGATACGGGTACTGCCCCGGTGGCGGCATGGGTTGGTTCATGAGCCGGATGGTACGGGGTGGAATCGAATACGGACCGCACCCTGTGGGTGCGGTCCGCGAACGGTGGGCGATCAGTCGTCGCCGAGGGTGATGGCTCGAGCCTCGGCGGGAGTGTGGGCGGCGGGGGCGTGATCGTCCATGTGGGACAGGAGCTTTCGACCGGAGAACAGGACGGCTACGGCGGCGGCGGTGCAGGCGGCGCCTACCCAGAAGGGGAGGGAGGCTTGGTGTTCACCGAGTTTGCCCGCGAGGTAGGGGGCGGCGGCGCCGCCGGCGAAGCGAACGAAGCTGTAGGCGGCGGAGGCGGTGGAGCGTTCGACGGGGGCGGCCTCCATGACGGCCTCGGTGATCAGGGTGTTGTTGACGCCGAGGAACAGGCCGGAGATGACCGTGCCGATGACGAGAACCGGCTTGTGGTCGGTGAATACGGCCATGACCGCCAGATCCGCCGCGAACAGGGACAGCGCGAGGGCCATCATGGGCACGGTTCCGAAGCGGCGCTGCAGTTTCGGGGCGATGACCACCGAGGACAGGGCGAGCATCAGGCCCCAGCCGAAGAAGATGAAGCCGATCGAATAGGTGCCCATGTTCAGGGGGAAGGGGGTGTAGGCGAGGAGTGTGAAGAAGCCGTAGTTGTAGAGCAGGGCGGTCGCGCTCACCAGCAGCAGCCCGGGGAAGGTGAGGGCCTTGAACGGGGCGGTGATCGAGGTGGAGTGCGCCGGTTTCGGCGACTCGGGCAGCAGCACGACCAGGGCGATGAAGGCGATGGCCATCAGCGCCGAGACGCCGAAGAACGGTGCGCGCCAGCTGAAGTGGCCGAGGAACCCGCCGACCAGGGGGCCCGCCGCGATACCGATGCCCAGCGCCGCCTCGTAGAGGACGATGGCGCGGGCGACGCCGCCGGAGGCCGCGCCCACGATGGTGGCCAGCGCGGTGGCGATGAACAGCGCGTTGCCCAGACCCCAGCCCGCGCGGAAGCCGACGATCTGCCCGACCGTGTTGGAACTGCCTGCGAGAGCGGCGAAGACGACGATGATGCTCAGGCCCGCCAGCAGTGTCTTCTTGGCGCCGAAGCGGCAGGAGACGACTCCGGTGATCAGCATGGCCACGCCCGTGACCAGCATGTAGCTGGTGAACAGCAGCGTCACCTGGGACGGTGAGGCGTGCAGCTGCTCGCCGATCGGCTTCAGGATCGGATCGACCAGGCCGATGCCCATGAACGCGATGACCGAGGCGAAAGCGACGGCCCATACCGATTTGGGTTGTCCGGGTTTGGATACCGCGGCGTTGTCGGGGCCGAGAGCGGCGGGGAAGGCGGGCCTGGTGATCGGGGCGCTGGTGGTCACGGGTGAGTCCTCATCTACGAATGATGCTGATTCGCAGCTGCTTTCGTTCGAGTTGCGAGGTGCCGGGTTCAGGCTCCGGCGGCCCTGAAGGCTGCGGCGAGCTCGTCCAGGTCCCGGCTCAGGCGGGTGAGCAGGGCGGGGTCGAGGTCGGGAAGCCGTGCGGCGAGGGAGTTTCCGAGCTGGTCGCGGGCGGCGGCGAGCCGGTCTCGTCCCGCGGAGGTGAGCTCGACGACCACGGCTCTGGAGTCGTCGGGATCTTTGGTCCGCGTGGCGAGACCGGCCTCGGTCAGCCGTCCGATCAGCGCCGTTGCTGATGGTTGCGAGCATCGGTCGATGCGAGCGAACTCGCTGATCCGCAGGGGGCCGTACTCGTCGAGGGTCCCGAGGGCCCGCATGACGGCGTGCGGAACATCGATGCCGCCGAGAACTCCGGCCAGGCGGTTGAGCCGTGTGGTGGCGACGACGATGTCGACCAGCCGGTTCCCGGTGTCGTCCGGGGTGGGTTCGGTTGCCTGTCTCAGCTGCACCCCTAGATTGTTGCATAAGCTAACTATGTATTTACATAGGCTAACGATATTTGGTCCGGTGAGATGCCGCACAACACGAACGGCCCGTGCGCAGCGAACTGCGCACGGGCCGTTTCCCGGAAGAACTCGCCGCTAGGCCGGGCGGGCCAGCGGACGCGCGGGAGTGCCGAAGAGCTGGGCGTCGGCGTGAGCGCGCTTGAAGAACAGGTGCGCGTCGTGCTCCCAGGTGATGGCGATGCCGCCGTGCATCTGCACGGTCTCGGACACCACCTGGTTGAAGGTGTCGATGGCGTGCAGGCGGGCGGCCTGGATGTCGATCGGGTCGACCGCGCCCTCGGCGAGGCCGGCGATCGCCAGGTAGCCCAGCGAGCGAGCCGATTCCACCAGCACGTACATGTCGGCCATGCGGTGCTTGAGGGCCTGGAAGCTGCCGATCGGGCGACCGAACTGCACCCGCGACTTCGAGTACTCGACGGTCATGTCGAGGCACTGCTCGGCCGCGCCGATCTGCTCGGCGACCATTGCCGCCCAGGAGATCTCGCGCAGGCGGGTGACGTCGAGCTGCCCCAGCGGAGCGGCCGCGACCGCGTCGAAGTCGACGCGGGCCAGCTTGCGGGTCGGGTCCTGGGTGACCACGGCGGTGCGGGTGACACCCGCCGCGTCCGCGGCGACCTCGAACAGGCCGTCGGCGGTGAGCACCAGCAGGGTGTCCGCGAACGCGCCGTCGAGCACGTAATGCGCGGAGCCGGACAGGGTTTCACCGGTGGCCTGAACCCCGAAGGAGTCCCAGCCCGACACCCCGGCCCAGCACAGCGCCAGCGTCCGCGCGCCCTCGGCGACCTCGGGCAACAGCCGCTCGTTGGCCTCGGTGTTCCCGGCCAGCAGCAGCGCCTGCACACCCAGCACGGCCGAGCCGAGCATCGGCGGCGCGGACAGTGTGCGGCCGAGTTCCTCGACCACCAGCAGCGATTCGACCAGGCCGACCCCGATGCCGCCGAATTCCTCCGGAATGGCCAGGGCCGCGACGCCGACCTGCTCGCACAGCAGCTTCCACAGCTGTTCGTCGTAGCCGCGGTCGGACTCCAGCCCGCGCCGCATGGCCGCGCTGTCACCGTGCTTGGTCAGCACCGCGCGCACGGTGGTGACGAGTTCTTGCTGTTCGGCCGTGAGGCTCATGCGTTCGCTCCCAACGGGTAGATGCTCATGCTGTGCTTATTCGGCATGAGCGAGGGCCCTGCGTGGTTACGCTGCGCTACCGCCTCCGGGCCTGACTCGCTCATGCCACGTTGCCGGCGCGCAGGGCGGCGGCGATGCGGGCGCGGTGCTCGGCCGGGGTGCCCCAGGCCGAACGCAGGGCGGTGACCTTGGTCAGCCACAGCGACAGATCGCATTCGGCGGTGTAGCCGATCGCGCCGTGCACCTGCAGCGCGATGCGCGCGGTCTGGTACGCGGCCTCACCGCAGGCCAGCTTGGCCGCGGAGATGTCGCGACCACGGGTCTGCGCGTCCGCGCCCGACTCCAGGGTCAGGGCGGCCCGGTAGAGCAGCGGCAGCGCCATCTCCAGGCCGATGTGGGCATTGGCCAGGTGGTGCTTGATCGCCTGGTTGCGGCCGATCGGGGTACCGAACTGCTGGCGCTGCTTCACGTACTCGACGCTGGTGTCCAGCATGGCCCGGCCCGCGCCGAGCAGCTGCGCGGCGGCGGCCAGCGCGGCGGTGTCGAAGGCGAGATCGATTGCCTCACTGACGCCTTCGCCCTCGGCGAGGGTCTCGCCCGCGGCCACGGTGAACAGGCGGCGCGCGGCGTCCACCGACGTCACCAGATCACCGGCGGTGCCCACCGCGATGCGGTTGCCCTCGGCGATCAGCACCAGGTCGGCGACATCGGCGTCCAGCGCCAGCGCCGAACCCGCGGAGCGGCCCGCGTTGGCGCCGGCCGACGCGGTCACCGCGAGGGTGCCCAGCTTCGCGCCCTCGGCCAGCTCCGGCAGCCGCTCGGCGGCGAGCGCCGAGTCCGGAAGCGCCTGCAGCAGTGCGGGAATCGCGGCGGCGCTCTCCACCAGCGGACCCGGCACGGCGGCCCGGCCGAGCTCGGTGAAGGCCACGATCATCTCGACCGGGCCCGCGCCGAAGCCGCCGTTGTCCTCGGAAATGGTCAGCCCCAGCGCGCCCGCCTCGGCCAGCTGGCCGATCAGCGCGCGCCCGGCGGCGGCCTCGCCCTCGCCCCACGCCCGGACCACGCCGGGAGTCTTGGCGGCCTCGCCCATCTTGCGCAGGCTGGCGGCGAAATCGTTCTGTTCTGCGGTCAATGCGAATCGCATGTCGTCGTCCTCCCTGTGGCTATCGCGGCAGGCCGAGCAGGCGTTCGGCGATGATGTTGCGCTGGATCTCGTTGGTGCCGGCGTAGATCGGGCCCGCCAGCGAGAACAGGTAACCGTCGGTCCAGGCCGACTCCTGCTCCGCGGCCGCGCCGTGCAGATCGAGCGCGGTCTCGTGCATGGCGATGTCCAGATCCGACCAGAACACCTTGTTCACCGAGGACTCCGCGCCCAGCTGGCCACCGTCGGCCAGGCGGGTCACGGTGGCCCAGGTGTTGAGGCGGTACGCCTCCGCGCCCACCCACGCGTCGACCACGCGGTCGGCGGCGGCGGTGTCGGACTCGGCGGCCGAGTCCTTCCACAGCTCGATCAGCTTGCGGGCGGTGGCGTTGAACCGGCCCGGCGCGCGCAGCGACAGACCACGCTCGTTGCTGGAGGTCGCCATCGCGACCTTCCAGCCGTTGTTCGCCTCACCGATCACGTCCTGATCGGGCACGAACACGTTGTCCAGGAAGATCTCCGCGAAGCCCGGCTCGCCGTCCAGCTGCGGAATCGGCCGCACCGTGACGCCGTCCGCGGTGAGCGGGAACATCAGGTAGGTGAGGCCCTTGTGGCGCTGCGCCTCCGGGTCACTGCGGAACAGGCCGAAACCCCAGTCCGCGAACGAGGCCCGCGAGCTCCAGGTCTTCTGGCCGTTGAGGATCCAGCCGCCCTCGGTGCGCTTGGCGGTGGAGCGGATACCGGCCAGGTCGGAACCGGCCTCCGGCTCGGACCAGGCCTGCGCCCAGATATCGTCCGCGCGCGCCATTCTCGGCAGGATGCGGGCCAGCTGCTCGGGGGAGCCGTGCTCGAACAGGGTCGGCGCGAGCAGGAAGATGCCGTTCTGCGAGACGCGACCGGGCGCGCCCGCGGCGTAGTACTCCTCCTCGAAGATGACCCATTCGGTCAGCGAGGCGTCACGGCCGCCGTACTCGGCGGGCCAGGCCACACACGACAGGCGGGCGTCGGCCAGCTTGGCCTCCCACTCGCGGTGCAGCTCGAAACCCGCCTTGGTGTCCATGGACGGCAGGGGAGCGGCGGGCATGTTCGCCGCCAGGAAGTCGCGCACCTCGGCGCGGAATTCCTCGGTCTTGCTGTCGAATTCGAGATCCACTTACTTTGCCCCGTCGTTCGTAGTGTCCGATGCACGGCTCGCCGTGGCCGCGGCCGCTTTCATGGACTTCGCGTCCATACCGCCCAATGAGCCCTGGCCGACCTCGGCATTGTGGGCGTGCGCGAAGTGATGCAGGCCGAACACGGAATCCATGCCCGCGCGCATCCCCATCAGGTCCTCGCACTGGTTGACGGCCTTCTTGGTGAGCGCCAGCCCGAACTGCGGCATCTCCGCGATCTTCTCGGCGAGCGCGATGGTCTGCGCCTCCAGCTCCTCGCGCGGGACAACGCGATTCAGCATGCCCCACTCGTAAGCCTGTGCCGCGGTGAAGCGCTCACCGGTGAACAGCACCTCCTTGGCGCGGCGCGGTCCCAGCACCCACGGGTGCGCGAAGTACTCGACGCCCGGAATGCCCATGCGGACCACCGGATCGGAGAAGAACGCGTCCTCGGAGGCCACGATCATGTCGCAGGCCCACGCCAGCATGAGGGCACCTGCGATGCACGCGCCTTGCACCATGGCGATGGTGCGCTTGGGGATCTCCCGCCAACGCCGGCACATGCCCAGGTACACCTCGGACTCGCGCGCGAACCGCTGATCGCCGCCCGGCCGGTCCACGTGGTCCCACCACATGACGGCCTGGTTCTCGTAGGAGATGTGATGATCGCGGCCCTGCGTGCCGATGTCGTGCCCGGCGCTGAAATGCTTTCCGGCGCCGGCCAGGACGATCACCTTGACCTCGGCGTCCTCGACGGCCTTGGTGAAGGCGGCGTCGAGGGCGTAGGTCATGACCGAGTTCTGCGCATTGCGGAAGTCCGGCCGGTTCAGCGTGACGACCGCGATCGGGCCGCGCTTCTCGTAGAGGACGACTTCGCCCTCATCGGGGATGGGCCCCAATTCCTGGCTCACGCCTTCTCCTCATCACGTAGGTTGCGCTTCAGCACCTTGCCTGCGGCGTTGTACGGCAGCGCGTCGCGGAATTCCACGAACCGCGGCACCTTGAAGTTGGCCAGCATGGTCTTGGCCTTCGCGATCACGTCCTCGGCGGTCAGCTCCGACCCGGCCCGGCGCACCACGTACACCTTGCCGACCTCGCCCATACGCTCGTCCGGCACGCCGATGACCGCGGTCTCGGCGACGCCCTCGATGCGGGCCATGGCCTGTTCCACCTCGGCGGGATACACATTGAAGCCGCCGGAGATGTACATGTCCTTGAGCCGGTCGGTGACCTTCATGTAGCCGCGCTCGTCGATGACGGCGACATCGCCGGTGTGCAGCCAGCCGTCCGGGTCGATGGTGGCGGCGGTGGCCTGCGGGTCGTCGAGGTAGCCGCGCATCACCTGGTCGCTGCGCAGCAGCAGCTCGCCGTTGTCGGCCAGCTTCATCTCGAAGCCGTCGATGGTGCGGCCGCAGGTGTTGGCGATGGTCTCGCTGGAGTCCTCGGGCCGGCACATGGTGCCGAAGCCGCCGGACTCGGTCTGGCCGTAGGCGGTCAGCACCACATCGAAAGTCAGCTCCGAGCGCAGTCTTTCGATGAGCACGACCGGCACCGTGGCCGCACCGGTGACCGCGACGCGCAGGCTGGACAGATCCGCCCCGTCCCGCTCGGGGTGATCGAGGATGGTCTGGTGAATGGTGGGCGGACCGGTGAGCACGGTGATGCGCTCGGTGCTGATCAACCGCATGGTCTCGGGCACGTCGAAGACGGCCTGCGGCACGATGGTCGCGCCGGTGGCCAGGCAGGTGATGATGCCCGCCTTGTAGCCGAAGCTGTGGAAGAACGGCGGCACCACCAGATAGCGGTCGTCGCTGTTCAGAGTCGCGCAGTCGGCCCACGCGCGGGCACTGGTCAGCAGCTGCCGGTGCGCGATGAGCGCTCCCTTGCTGCGGCCGGTGGTGCCGGAGGTGAACAGGATGTCGGACAGGTCGTCCGGCGATACCGATTCCGCGCGTGCGACGACCTCGTCGAGGCTCACGGTCTCGGCCACCTTGCCCAGGTCGGACCAGGCGATGGCGTTCTCGACGGGCGCTTCGCCCTCGACCGGGATGACGACGACCGTCTCGATGCCCAGTTCCGGTGCGTGCGCGCGCAATTCGGCCAGCCGGTCGCGGCCGAGGAATTCACCCGCGATGAACAGCGCCTTGGCGTGCACCCGCGACAGCGTGTCCGCCGCCTCGTCGGCCACGTACCGGGTGTTCAGCGGCACGATGGTCGCGCCCACGTAGTGGGTGGCCAGCACCGCGCTCACCCAGTGGTGGGTGTTGGGCGCCCAGATGCCGATGCGGTCGCCGCGCTGGATGCCGCGGGCCATGAGCGCGCGGGCGGTCTCACGGACCGAGTCCAGCAGTTGCGACCAGCTCAGGCGCACGGCGCCGTCTGCCACGGCGGGCGCGTCACCGTAGGCGTGCGCGGCCGCGTGCAGAGCAAGTGGCGTGGTCTGCGGAGGAGATGTCACAGGGCTTCCTCGCTGTCCGGGAATGGGTCTAACAAAGCAAGTGCTTGGTAGGTTACTCTACCGACGTGAGCATGATCCAGACCCCCGAACCGGCCAGCGGGATTGAGCCCCCCGAGGACGCCGAATTCCGTGCTGAGGTGCGTGAATGGCTGGCCGAGAACCTGAACGGCCAGTTCCGCGAGCTGCGCGGTCTGGGTGGTCCCGGGCGCGAGCACGAGGCTTTCGAGGAGCGGCTCGAGTGGGACCGCGCCCTCGCCGCCGCCGGCCTCACCTGCCTGGGCTGGCCCAAGGAGTGGGGCGGCCGCGACGCCACCCTGCGCCAGCAGGTCATCTTCCACGAGGAATACGCCAAGGCCGACGCCCCGGCCCGGGTCTCGCACCTGGGTGAGGAACTGCTCGGCCCCACCGTCCTGGCCTTCGGCACCGAAGAGCAGAAGCAGCGCTTCCTGCCGGGCATCCGCAACGTCACCGAACTGTGGTGCCAGGGCTATTCGGAGCCGGGCGCCGGTTCGGACCTGGCCGCCGTCACCACCTCCGCCCAGCTCGAGGGCGATGAGTGGGTCATCAACGGCCAGAAGGTGTGGACCTCGCTCGCGCATCTGTCGGACTGGTGCTTCGTGGTCGCCCGCACCGAGAAGGGCTCGACCCGCCATCACGGCCTGTCCTATCTGCTCGTGCCCATGAAGCAGCCGGGCGTCGAGGTGCGGCCCATCATCCAGCTCACCGGGACCGCGGAATTCAACGAGGTCTTCTTCGAGAACGCCCGCACCGCCGCCGATCTGGTGGTCGGGCAGCCCGGCGACGGCTGGAAGGTCGCCATGGGCACGCTCACCTTCGAGCGCGGCATCTCCACGGTAGGCCAGCAGATCCGCTACGCGCGGGAGCTTGCCGATCTGGAGGCCGTGGCCAAGGAGAACGGCGCCATCGAGAACCCGGTCATCGCCGATCGCCTCGACAAGGCGTGGGTCGGCCTGCGGGTGCTGCGCGCACACGTGCTGCGCACCCTGGAATCCGGCCACGACGGGGCATCGGTGGATGCTCGCACCGCCGCCGGTCAGGCGTCGGTCACCAAGCTGCTGTGGGCCAACTGGCACCGCGACCTGGGTGAGCTGGCCATGGACGTGCTCGGCGCGCCCGGCCTGATCGCCGACGGTGAGGGCGATGACCTGAACGCCTGGCAGCGCATGTTCCTCTTCACTCGCGCGGACACCATCTACGGCGGTTCGAACGAAGTGCAGCGCAATATCATCTCCGAGCGCGTGCTCGGACTTCCCCGAGAGGCTCGACCGTGACCGACCTGTCCACCGCCCCCGAAATCACCCCCGGCCACAACCTGCTCGCGGGCAAGATCGCGGTCGTGACCGCCGCCGCGGGCACCGGCATCGGTTCGGCCACCGCGCGCCGCCTGCTCTCCGAGGGCGCGGACGTGGTCGTCTCCGACTGGCACGAGCGTCGCCTGAAGGAGACCGAAGAGGCGCTGCAGGCCGAGTTCCCGGACCGCCGGGTCGCCTCGGTGCCCTGCGACGTCAGCTCCACCGAGCAGGTCGACGCCCTGATCGCGGGTGCCGTCGCCGCGTTCGGCCGCATCGACGTCATGGTCAACAACGCCGGTCTCGGCGGCGAGGTCCCGGTCGTCGACATGACCGACGAGCAGTGGGACAAGGTCCTCGACATCACCCTCAACGGCACCTTCCGCGCCACCCGCGCGGTGCTGAAGTACTTCCGCGAGGCCGGTCACGGCGGCGTCGTCGTGAACAACGCCTCGGTGCTCGGCTGGCGTGCCCAGCACGGCCAGGCCCACTACGCCGCCGCCAAGGCCGGCGTGATGGCGCTGACCCGCTGCTCGGCCGTCGAGGCCGCCGAGTACGGCGTGCGGATCAACGCGGTGGCCCCGTCCATCGCCCGCCACGCCTTCCTGGACAAGGTCACCTCGGGCGATCTGCTCGACCGCCTGGCCGCGGGTGAGGCCTTCGGCCGCGCCGCCGAGCCGTGGGAGGTGGCCGCCACCATCGCCATGCTCGCCAGCGACTACACCACCTACCTGACCGGTGAGGTCGTCTCCATTTCGAGCCAGCGGGCGTAATTCGATTCGGGTTCGGCCGAATTAGTGCGTTCGGCCGATACGAAATGCTGTGGCGTACGGTCGCAGCTTTTCTCACTGCCGCGTTCCCTTCGGGGGCGCGGCAGTGTCCGTTTTCGCCCGAGAAACAAATGGCTGGCGCGCCGACCCTGTCGTTGTGCAATCCTGGTTTAGGCCGGTACCGCTAGTCGAAGGGCACGACCCATGGGTCCGGATCGCCGTCAACAAGCAGCTCCTGAACAAGCCCACGCGGAAATGGAACTCGAGCTGGTGCGTGAGGTCGTCCTGGCGCGCCGCAGGCTCGACAATGTCGTTCTGGCCGCACTGACTTTGGGCGCGGAATTACTCGAGCACGACTCGGAGTGCGCCACCGCCATGCGGGCGGCGCAGATTCTCGAACAACACGCCGTGGACGAATCCGACGTGACGCGTGATCCGCGCGCCGCGTTGCGGCAGGACATGATTCGCGATCGGGATCGCGCTCGCCGCCTCGGCTTGTCCCGGGCCGCCGGGCACCTGGACAGTGAGGCCGATCAGCGCCGCCGAAAACGAACGGCCCTGTTGTGCGAGGTGCGGGCCGATCTGCTGGAGGTGGTGCGCACCTGCCGCCGCCTGCGCTACGACCAGGTGGCCTTCGTCGACGGCATCGCCCAGGGATTGTGCGCTGCCACAGACAAATTGGTGCTGGGCGCGGATATGGAGACCTATCGCGCGTGGCAGCGGGGAATGGTCCTGAAGCTCATCGAGGAACCCGCGCGGGGTGGCGCCCCGCCGCGCGTGATGGCCACGGTGGACGCTGGGCCGGGCCGGGATCCGCTCACGGTCGAATGGGACAGTCCCGAGCGGCGATTGGCGTTGGTGGCGCGAATGGCCCGGGCGGGCATCTCGCCGGTCATCATCTGTGACCGGCTGCTGGCCGATCTGTCGGTGTCGTCACCACTGCGCTTCTCGATGCGCTGAATGGGAGCGCCCTGGACCAAGCAAATGCTTGGTTGTATATTGACGGGGTGACCCAACCTGACCCGTCCAAATCGGCACGTCGCACCGAGCTGCTCGGCCTCGCCGCGAACCTATTCGCGGAGCGCGGCCTGCGCGCGACCACGGTGCGCGATATTGCCGACGCGGCGGGGATTCTATCCGGGAGTCTGTACCACCACTTCGATTCCAAAGAAGCCATGGTGGACGAAATCCTGCGCGGGTTCCTCGACGATCTCTTCGGGCGCTACCGCGAGATCGTGTCCGCCGGCGTGCCCGCGCGCGACACCCTCGAGGCCCTGGTCACCGCGTCCTACGAATCCTTCGACCAGTTCCACGCCGCCGTGGCCATCTACCAGGCCGAGGCCAAACGCCTCAGTGGCACTCCGCGATTCGACTACATCGCCGAATACAACAAGGAGTTCCGCGAGCTCTGGCACCAGGTGCTCGCCAAGGGCGTCGCCGACGGCAGCTTCCGCCCGGAGATGGACATCGAACTGGCCTACCGGTTCCTGCGCGACACCGTGTGGGTGTCGGTGCGCTGGTACCAGCCCGGCGGCCGGATCACCGTGGACAACCTCGCCAAGCAGTACCTGACCATCGTGCTCGACGGGCTCACCAGCCCCGACCAGCGTGCCCAGCAGTAGTAGGAGATTCGGATGTCAGCACCGTCCCGCCGCCAGTATTCGCCGATGCGTGAGGCGTACGTGATCGACGCCGTGCGTACCCCGGTCGGCCGGCGGGGTGGCTCGCTGGCCGCCGTGCACCCGGCCGACCTCGGCGCGGCCGCCATCAAGGGCCTGCTCGAGCGCCACAACCTGGACCCGGCCGCCGTGGACGACGTGGTGTTCGGCTGCTGCGACACCATCGGCCCGCAGGCCGGCAATATCGCGCGCTCCTCGTGGCTGGCCGCCGGTTACCCGGAGTCGGTGCCGGGCGTCACCGTGGACCGTCAGTGCGGTTCCTCGCAGCAGGCCATCACCTTCGGCGCGCAGGCCATCATGTCCGGCACCGCCGAGGTGATCGTGGCCGGCGGCGTGCAGAACATGAGCGCCATCCCGATCTCGGCCGCCATGCTGGCCGGGCAGCAGTACGGCTTCGAGTCGCCGTTCGTCGGCGCCGAGGGCTGGGACCACCGCTACGGCACCGGTGAAGTGTCGCAGTTCAATTCGGCCACCATGATCGCCGAGAAGTGGGACATCTCCCGCAAGGAGATGGAGGAGTGGGCGCTGCGTAGCCACGACCGCGCCCGCAAGGCCATCGTGGACGGCAAGTTCGATCGCGAGATCATCCCGGTCGGCGAGTTCGCGATCGACGAGTGCCCGCGCGAGACCACCATGGAGAAGATGGCCGGTCTGCAGCCGCTCGCCGAGGGCAGCCGCATCACCGCCGCCCTGGCCAGCCAGATCTCCGACGGCTCCAGTGCCACCCTGCTGGCCTCGGAGTGGGCGGTCCAGGAGTACGGCCTCACCCCGCGCGCCCGCATCCACCACGTGAGCGCCCGCGGCGCGGACCCGATCTTCATGCTCACCGCGCCGATCCCGGCCACCCAGTGGGCGCTGGAGAAGACCGGTCTCACCATCCACGACATGGATGTCATCGAGATCAACGAGGCCTTCGCCTCGGTGGTGCTGGCCTGGATCAAGGAGACCGGCGCCGACCCCGACAAGGTGAACGTCAACGGTGGCGCGATCGCGCTGGGCCACCCGCTGGGCGCCACCGGCGCCAAGCTGTTCTCCACCCTGCTCAACGAGCTGGAGCGGGTCAACGGCCGCTACGGTCTGCTCACCATCTGTGAGGGTGGCGGCACCGCCAACGTCACCATCATCGAGCGTCTGGGCTAGTCCGGACCTTTACCTTTTCGAAAGCCGCACACCGGATTACGGTGTGCGGCTTTCGGCGTTCCAGGTCCGAAGTGTCCGCTTCGGGCGGACGATGGACCGGTTGACAGTCGGGCTGGTCCGGGGGTTGAACGCGATGGCGAACGAGAACCTGCCGAGAAGGGGTTCCTGTTGGGAGCCTTCGGTATCGCGGGCATGGGCTACCTGGCCTCGGCCGCGGCCGAACCGTCACCCCTGCCGCCACCGCCGGTGCCGGTTCCGGCGATTCCGGCCCCCTCGCTGACGCCGTTCAACTATCACTCGCCGCCGCTGCAGCCCTTCGTCGACGAGCTGCCCATCCCGGAAACCCGCGCGGCGACAGGAGAATTGGCCGCCACCTCCGGAGTCCATCGCTACCACCGCGACCTGCCGGAAACCCGGAGCTGGGGATTCGAGCGGCCGGTCCTCGGGCCGAACCTCGAAGCGTTCCGGGACCGGTTGCCACGCATCGGTTTTCGCAACGAGCTGGGTCCCCACGTGCTGGCCCCGCACGTGGACGTCACCATGCACGGCGTCACCGAGGAGGACCGCACCGATCCGCGGTTCACCGTGCATCTGCACGGCGGCGCGAATTCTCCCGACGCCGACGGGCATCCGCTGATCGGCTGGCGTAATGGCGGCGGCCCCAGCTTCGCCTACGGGAACCGGCAGGAGGCGGCCACGCTCTGGTATCACGACCACGCCATGGGGTTAACCAGACTGGACATCCAGGCCGGACTGGCCGGAATTATTACCTGCGCGACGAATTCGACACCGGCCGCGCCGACAACCCGCTCGGACTGCCCAGCGGCGAATTCGAGATCCCGCTCATCGTGCAGGACCGCACCTTCGATGCCGACGGCAGCGTGCAACCCATGGTCGCCACCTATATTCCGCAGGGCTACAACCAATCCGGGCAGCTCGGCGACGTCTGCTGCGTGAACGGGGTGGCGTGGCCGCGACTCGAGGTGCGGCGCACGCTTTACCGGTTCCGGCTGCTCAACGGATCCAACTCGCGCCCCTACATTTTCGAGTTCTCCAATGCCCAGCCGTTCTTCGTCATCGGCGGCGACCTGGGACTGCTCGACGCACCGGCGACCGCGCCGTGGGTACGGGTGAGCCCGGGGGAGCGGGTGGACCTGCTCGTCGACTTCCGCGGGATCCGCGACGGCGAGACCGTCGACCTCGTCAATACCGCCCTCAACGATCTCGGAAACACCGTGTTCATGGCCCCCGAACTGCGCTCGGTCATGCGCTTCACCGGCGCGGGCGACGGACCGGCCGCCGAACTGCCACCCGTGCTGCGCGACGGGCCCGGCCACCCCGACCCGCTGGAACCGCCCCCGCGGCCGGACTCGGTGCGGACCGTGACGCTGATGGGCCTCAACGACACCTCCCGGCCGGTGCCCTTCTCCACCATGATGTCGCTGAACAACCTGGCCTTCCTGAGCTCGGACATCGACCTGGCCCGGGCCGGGACCGTCGAGCAGTGGGACATCGTCAACACCACACCGTTCGACCACCCCATCCACCTGCATCTCGCGCGGCTGCGGGTGATCGGCCGCCAGCCCATCCTGACCTCGGCCTACTTCGCCGCGAACCATCCGCCGAGGTTCGGCATTCGCTGGGCGCCCTCGGCCGACGCCTTCGCCCTCGGTCCCGAACAGGGGCCGCCGCCGTGGGAAGCCGGCTGGAAGGACACCGTCGAGTGCCCGACCGACACCATCACCCGGGTGCTGGTGCGGTGGCCTGCGGTGGCGGAGCTCGGATTCGATCCCGACGCGGTGATTCCGGTGCCGCCCGGCGCGGTGGCAGTATCGCCGGGCTCGGACGACGAGATGACGGATGGCATGGCCGAACCCGGGGAGATCCGCGGCTATGTCTGGCACTGCCACAATCTCGATCACGCCGATCACGACATGATGCAGCGGATTCGCGTCCAGCCCTGACGCCGGTGCGCGAAGTTTCCGATGCCGCACGGCATCTCGGTGTGTCCTCCTAGGCTTCTCGCATGCCGAATTCGGTGGAGGCCCGGTTCGAGAAGGTGGCACGCGCGGCCCGCCGCGTCCAGGACGCGGTGGAGCGGGTGCGCGCTCGCGCCGTGGTGGACCAGGTGCGGATCGAGGTGGCCGCGGACGGGCGGATCACCGCGCTCGCGCTACCGGATGCCGGTATGGCACAGTCGGTTTCGACCGCGCACGAGCGGGCTCGGATCCGCGCGCTGGAGCGGGCCGCCGCGCTGCGCCGGGAGCTGAGCGATGATGCGGCGGTGGCGGACGCAGTGCGCCGACTGCTAGCCTCCGCCTCGGAGGCGTCGAATATCTGTGTGCCGCGGAATATTTCCGACGCCGGCTGTGCGGATGCCCCGAACCCGTATGCGCTGCCGTGCGCCATCCGGCGGCGCTACGGGATGGATTGACAGGCTCGAAGGTTGCGGGGCATTGTCTCCGGGGTGGATGCGGCCTCGTCATTCGCCTGGCAATGATCTTGAAGCCCTGACGGTCGGCAATAGACCGGGTCGAGCAGGGGTGTGAGCTGCAAGTTTGCTCGGATTAGGATGGCCGCGGACGTATTTCAGGCCTTCGGGAGAAAGCGGGCAATTCATGGATTTGGGTGTCCGCTGGACGATGCACGGCGACGGGCGCACGCCCGCGCCCGGGGCCGTGGTGCGGCCCGACGAGCGGCTGTCGTGGCCGCGGACCTTCGGCCTGGGCGCCCAGCACGTGGTCGCCATGTTCGGCGCGAGCTTCGTCGCGCCGGTCCTGATGGGCCTCGACCCCAACCTCGCCATCATGATGTCCGGCGTCGCGACCGCCCTGTTCCTGCTGGCCACTCGCGGCCGGGTGCCCAGCTATCTGGGCTGCTCGCTGTCCTTCGTGGGCGTGGCGGCCGTGATCCGGGCGCAGGGCGGCAACAGCGCGACGGTTACCGGAGCCTGCCTGGTGGTGGGCGCGGCGCTGTTCCTGATCGGTTTGGCCGTACAGCGTTTCGGCGCGCGCATCATTCACGCCGCCATGCCGCCCGTGGTGACCGGCGCGGTGGTCATGCTCATCGGCTTCAACCTGGCCCCGGTTACCGCCGCGACCTACTGGCCGCAGGACCAGTGGACCGCGCTGCTGGTCATGCTGTTCACCGGCCTGGCGGTGGTGGGCCTGCGCGGATTCTTCTCGCGCATCGCCATCTTCCTGGGCCTGGTCTTCGGCTACGGCCTGTCCTGGGTGCTGGACCGGGTGTTCGGGCGGATCCACTCGGCCGACGGCAGCGGCACCGTCACCGACCATTGGCGGCTCGACCTGTCCCGGGTGGCGCAGGCGGATTGGATCGGCCTGCCCAGCTTCCATGCCCCGGCCTTCCAATGGTCGGCGGTGCTGGTCGCGCTGCCGGTGGTGATCGCGCTGGTCGCCGAGAACGCCGGGCACGTGAAGGCGGTCGGCGAGATGACCGGCAGCGACCTGGACGACAAGCTGGGCGCCGCCATCGCCGCCGACGGCGCGGCGTCCATGCTGTCCACCGCGGTCGGCGGCCCGCCCAACACCACCTACTCCGAGAACATCGGCGTCATGGCCGCCACCCGCGTGTACTCGACGGCCGCCTACTGGGCCGCCGCGTTCTTCGCGCTGCTGTTCGGCCTGTGCCCCAAGTTCGGCGCGATCGTGGCGGCCATTCCCGGCGGCGTGCTCGGCGGGATCACCGTCATCCTCTACGGCATGATAGGCCTACTGGGGGCGCAGATCTGGACCAATGCCCGGGTCGATCTGCGCAATCCGCTGAACCTGGTGCCTGCGGCGGCGGGCCTGATCATCGGTATCGGCAACGTGAGCATGAAGTTCACCGACACCTTCACCCTGAGCGGCATCGCGCTGGGCACGCTGGTCGTCATCACCGGCTATCACGTGCTGCGTGTGTTCGCCCCCGCGCATTTCAAGGGGGAGGAGCCGCTGCTCGACGAGGGCACCTCCTCGTACGACGAATCAGGCGGGTAGGGAACGGGATTCGGACTCGGTCATCGCATCCGCGGCGCAGGGGAGTTGCAGGACGTACCAGGTGTGGTCGGTCGAGTACTCCAGATACTGCGAGGCGTCCGGATCGCAGGCCAGGCCCTCGACCCGGGTCCAGTGCCCGTCACCGGCGGCGATGGTGCCGGTGTAGCGGACGTGCAGGTGGCCGTGGAAGAGCAGGCCCGGCCGCAGGGTCTGCACCACCGTCTGGATGCGGTCCTGGTTGGGATAGCACTCCGGCTTGTCCTTGCGATTCCACTTCGGCTGCGAGGCGCGGGGTTTGTCGTGGGTGAGCAGCACGTCCACCGGCGAGCCGTCGGCCGCGAGCAGCTCAGACAGCTCGTCGTCGGTCATCTCCTCCTCCGGGAACCACAGCGTGCCCGTGGTGTCCGCCGATTTGGAGGAGCCGTAGCGGCGGCGTTTGCGGAGCTGTTCGGCCTTGCGCGCCTCCCAGGCCAGCCGCCGGCCCTTGTCGGTGGAGCGGGCCCCGCCGAAGGCGGCGAAGGTGGTGCCGTCCCAGGTCCAGCGGTGTCCCGCGGGCGCGTACCGAAGGTGTTTGCGGCACATCAGGAAGCCCTCGTCGTCGCGCTGCTCGGCGTAGAGCTCGTGCAGCAGCGAGGTCTTGTCGTGATTGCCGTCGAGGAAGTACACGGTCACCCCGGCCCGCTTGGCCGCCTTGTTCACGACGTCGAAGTACCGCCGGCCGGACGCCATGTGCTCCCAGGCCCCGAAGTCGCCGACCGCGAACACCTTGTCGCAGTCGTTGCGCGCTGCGACCCGCACCAGGTTCAGCGCGTGCTCGGCGTTTCCGTGCAGGTCACCGACAATCAGGACATTCCCCATCGCCACATGGTGGCATGCTCGAATTAGGCTGACCACATGAATTCTGTGTTGGTCACCGGCGCGGCCCGCGGTATCGGAAAAGCCATCTGCCTGCGGATGGCACAGCAGGGCTGGCACGTTTACGCGGGCGTCCGCAAACTGTCCGACGGCGAGGCGCTGACCGCCCAGAACCCCGCCATCACCCCGATCGTCCTCGACGTCACCAACCCCGACCAGATCGCGGAGCTCGACGCGGTGCTGCCCGCCGACCTGACCGCCGTGGTCAACAACGCGGGCATCGTCGTCGACGGGCCCGTCGAACTCCTCACCCCGGAGGAGCTCCGAAACCAGTTCGAAGTCAACGTCTTCGGCGCGGTCGCTGTCACCCAGGCGGTCCTCCCGCGGCTGCGCGCCACCCGCGGCCGGGTGGTGTTCATCTCGTCGCTGAGCGGCCGCATCTCCACCCCCGGCACCGGCGCCTACAACTCGTCCAAGTTCGCCCTCGAGGGTTTGGTCGACGCCCTGCGAGTGGAACTGCGCCCCTGGGGAATCCACACCTCCCTCATCGAGCCGGGCCCGATCGCCACCGACCTCTGGTTCGGCGCGACGGACATGGTCGACGCCACCACCTCCCATCTGACCGACGAGCAGCGCACCCTCTACGCCGCGCACCTCGCGGGCCTGCGCAAGATGTCGCAGCAGGTCCCCAAGATCGCCGCCCCCGTGGGTTCGGTGGTCAAGGAGGTCGAAAAGGCGCTCACCGCAAAGCGTCCAGCGCCCGCTACGTCCCGGGGATCGCCGGAAAGATCCAGGTCATCGCCACCGGCCTGACGCCGACCCCGGTCCTGGACACCCTCTTCGCCCTGGTGTCGGGTATCCGCAAGAAGTAGCGGCCCGGTCTGAAAACAGAACCGCCGGTACCCATCGAGCTGGGTACCGGCGGTGGAAGTGCCTCGGGCGGTGCGTATTACGCGCCGTAGACGGGCTCCGGGGTGACGGACTTGGCGAGCAGGTCGCGGACGGCGGGGCCGAGGTCGGCGGGGTTCCAGCGGGCACCGCGGTCTACGGAGGCACCGTGGCGGTGGCCGTCGACGATGGTGACCTTGCCGGCCTCGACCTCGAACATGCGGCCGGTGACAGCGGCGGAGTCGGCGGAGCCGAGCCAAACCACCACGGGGGAGACGTTTTCCGGGGCCATGGCGTCGAAGCCGCCGTCCTCGGGGGCGGCCATGGTCTCGGCGAAGACGGTTTCGGTCATACGGGTGCGGGCGGCCGGGGCGATGGCGTTCACGGTGATGCCGTAGCGCGCGAACTCGGCGGCGGCGGTAATGGTCAGGCCGGCGATACCCGCCTTGGCGGCGGAGTAGTTGCCCTGGCCGACCGAACCGAGCAGGCCCGCACCGGAACTGGTGTTGATGACCCGAGCGTCGGGCTGACGGCCGGCCTTGGACTCATTGCGCCAGTATTCGGCGGCGTGGCGCATGGGCGCGAAGTGGCCCTTGAGGTGCACCTTGATGACGGCGTCCCACTCGTCCTCACCGAGGTTGACCAGCATGCGGTCGCGGACGATTCCGGCATTGTTGACCAATACGTCCAGGCCGCCGAAGGTTTCGATGGCGGTGGCGACCAGGCGGCGCGCACCCTCCCAGTCGGAGACGTCGTCGCCGTTCACGACGGCCTCGCCACCGGCGGCACGGATTTCCTCGACCACCTTGGCGGCACCGGAGTCGGGCTTGGGGGTGCCGTCGAGTTCAGCGCCGAGGTCGTTGACGACGACCTTGGCTCCGGCGGCGGCGAAGGCCAGCGCGTGGGCGCGGCCGATGCCCTGGCCGGCGCCGGTGACGATGACGACGCGGCCGTCACAGATCTTGTTGTCGGTCATATCGATTACCTCTGCTTGTGGATGTTGCTGCGTAGTCGGTGGGTCTAGTGGCCCGCGACGGCGGGGACGTCTGCGGTGGAAGCTTCGAGGAAGGCGGGCTTCTCGCCGCCGCCGTGCACCAGCAGCGCGCTGCCGGTCACATACGAGGCGAGCGGGGAGGCCAGGAAGGCGGCCGTGCGGCCGATGTCCTCGGGGGTCGCCATGCGCTGCATGGGAACCGTGCGGCTGACCGAGGCGATGCCGTCCTCGTCGCCGTAGTGCAGGTGCGAGGACTCGGTGTTGACCAGGCCGCAGATGACGGAGTTCATCCGCACCTTGGGCGCCCATTCCACCGCGAGCGACGAGACCAGGCTGTCCACACCGGCTTTCGCCGCGCCGTAGGCGGCGGTGCCGGGGGAGGGCCGGTGCCCGGAGACGCTGGAGATCATCACGATCGAGCCGCCGGTGTCCTGCTTCTGCATGACCTCGTTGGCGATCTGCGAAACCAGCAGCGGCGCGAGCAGGTTCAGCTGCACGATCTTCGAGTGGAAGTTGGCGCTGGCGTCGGCGGCCAGGGCGAAGGGCGCGCCACCGGCGTTGTTCACCACGGTGTCCAGGCGCCCGTACTTCTCGACGATCGTCTCGATGAGCCCGCGCACCGAATCCGTATCGCGCACGTCGCACGGCAGGAAGTCGATGGTGCGGCCATTGCTCTCGACGGGGGTGTCGCCGGGCCGTCGGGCACAGGCCACCACGGTCGCGCCCGCGTCGAGGAAGACCCGGCTGATGCCGGCTCCGACGCCGCGCACACCGCCGGTGACCAAGACGACCGAGCCGGACAGGTTTACTTCGATTCCCACCGTGCTAACCTACCAAGCACTTGCTTGTTTTGCCAACGATGGGACTCGCGATGGGGATCAACCGTCACACCGAAACCGAGGGCGTCGAAGTCGTCACTGTCGACTACGCCCCGGTCAACGCTCTGCCTTCCGACGGCTGGTTCGCCCTGGCCGACGCCGTCACCCAGGCCGGTAAGAACCCGGAGACCCGGGTCGTGGTGCTGCGCGCCGAGGGCCGCGGCTTCAACGCCGGCGTGGACATCAAGGAGATGAACGCCGACACCGGCCACACCGCCCTGATCCGCGCGAACCACGGCTGCTTCGCCGCCTTCGCCGCGATCTACGACTGTGAGGTCCCGGTCGTCACCGCCGTGAACGGCTTCTGCCTCGGCGGCGGCATCGGCCTGGTCGGCAACTCCGACGTCATCATCGCCTCCGACGACGCGACCTTCGGCCTCCCCGAGGTCGACCGCGGCGCGCTCGGTGCGGCCACCCACCTGTCGCGACTGGTCCCCCAGCACCTGATGCGGACCATGTTCTACACCGCGGGCACCCTCACCGCGCAGCAGCTGCACCACTACGGCTCGGTCTTCAAGGTGGTGCCGCGCGCCCGAACTGGACGCCGCCGCCATGGAGGTCGCCAAGAACATCGCCAACAAGGACGGCCGCGTGATCCGCGCCGCCAAGAAGGCGCTCAACGGCATCGACGTGCAGGACGTGCACCGCTCCTACCGCTTCGAGCAGGGCTTCACCATGGAGCTGAACCTCGCCGGTGTGGCCGACGAGATCCGGGCGCGCTTCGACGACGACCTGGCCGCTCAGAAGAAGGGGAAGTAAAGCCATGCGCGACAAGCGAATGAACCTCGACGAGGTCGTCGGTGAGCTGCGCAGCGGCATGACCATCGGCATCGGCGGCTGGGGTTCCCGGCGCAAGCCGATGGCGTTCGTCCGGGCCATCCTGCGTTCGGACATCAAGGATCTGACCGTGGTCACCTACGGTGGTCCGGATCTGGGTCTGCTGTGCTCGGCGGGCAAGGTGCGCAAGGCGTACTACGGCTTCGTGTCCCTGGACTCCGCGCCGTTCTACGATCCGTGGTTCGCCAAGGCGCGCACCGGTGGCGAGATCACCGTGCGTGAGATGGACGAAGGCATGGTCAAGTGTGGCCTGCAGGCCGCCGCGGCCCGGCTGCCGTTCCTGCCGATCCGCGCCGGACTGGGTTCTGCCGTGGTCGATTTCTGGGAGGGCGAGCTGAAGACTGTTCAGTCGCCTTATCAGACCGATGGCAAGACCGAGACCCTCATCGCCATGCCTGCGCTGAACCTGGACGCCGCGTTCATGCACCTGGACCTGGGTGACAAGCACGGCAATGCCGCCTACACCGGCATCGACCCGTACATGGACGACCTGTACGCCCTCGCCGCCGAGAAGCGCTACCTGTCGGTCGACCGCCTGGTCGAGACCGAGGAACTGGTGAAAACCGTTCCCCTGCAGTCCCTCATCCTCAACCGCCTGATGGTCGACGGTGTGGTCGAGGCCCCCGGCGGCGCGCACTTCACCTTCGCCGGCGGCTACGGCCGCGACGAGAAGTTCCAGCGCCACTACGTCGAGGCCGCCAAGACCCCCGAGTCGTGGGCCGAGTTCAAGGCCCGTTTCCTGGACGTGTCCGAGGCCGAATACCAGGCCGCCGTCAAGGCTTTCGCCGAGGAGCAGAAGTAATGACCGACACCACCGTGGTTACTCGCGCCGAGATCTGTGTCGTCGCGTCCGCCGAGATCTTCCGGGGCGCAGGCGAGATCGTGGCCTCCCCGATGTCCACCGTCACCACCATCGGCGCGCGGCTGGCGCGGCTCACCTTCGAGCCCGACCTGGTGCTCTCCGACGGTGAGGCGCGACTGTTCGCCGAGGTCCCGCCGATCGGCGGCCAGGCACCCCTCGAGGGCTGGTTCCCGTTCTCGAAGGTCTTCGACGTGGTGCAGTCCGGTCGCCGCCATGTGGTCATGGGCGCCAACCAGATCGACCGCTTCGGCAACCAGAACCTCTCCGCGTTCGGCCCGCTGCAGCAGCCGACCCGCCAGATGTTCGGTGTGCGCGGCGCGCCGGGCAACACCATCAACCACGCCACCAGCTACTTCGTGCCCAAGCACAACAAGCGGGTGTTCGTGGACCAGGTCGACATCGTCTCCGGCATCGGTTACGACAAGATCGATCCGGAGAACCCGGCCTACCGGTTCCACCACCTGCACCGGGTGGTCTCGAACCTGGGCGTGTTCGACTTCAACGGCCCGGACCACACCCTGCGCGCGCTCTCGCTGCACCCCGGTGTGACCGCGGACGAGGTCGCGGAGAACACTTCGTTCGAGGTCGCGGGTCTGGCCGAGGCGGGCGAGACCCGGCTGCCGACCGAGGAAGAGCTCACCATCATCCGGACCGTGCTGGACCCGAAGGGTTTCCGCGAGAAGGAAGTGACAGCATGACCGCTCAGCGTTTGAAGACGCCGCTGACCGAACTGGTCGGCATCGAGCACCCGGTCGTCCAGACCGGCATGGGCTGGGTCGCCGGACCCGGCCTGGTCGCGGCCACCGCGAACGCGGGCGGCCTCGGCATCCTGGCCTCGGCCACCATGGACCTCGACGAGCTCGAGGTGGCCATCGCCAAGACGAAGGCCAAGACCGACAAGCCGTTCGGCGTGAACATCCGCGCCGACCTGTCGGACGCCCCGGACCGCATCGACATGATGATCCGCGACGGCGTCAAGGTGGCCTCTTTCGCGCTGGCTCCCAAGAAGGAGCTGATCGCGAAGCTGAAGGACAACGGCGTCGTGGTGATGCCGTCCATCGGCGCGGCCAAGCACGCGGTGAAGGTCGCCTCCTGGGGCGCGGACGCGGTGATCGTGCAGGGCGGTGAGGGCGGTGGCCACACCGGTTCCGTCGCCACCACGCTGCTGCTGCCGTCCGTGCTGGACGCCGTCGACATCCCGGTCGTGGCCGGTGGCGGTTTCTTCGACGGCCGCGGCCTGGCCGCCGCGCTGTCCTACGGCGCGGCCGGTGTCGCCATGGGCACCCGATTCCTGCTGACCCAGGACTCCAGCGTGCCGGACTCGGTGAAGCAGGAGTACCTCAAGCGCGGACTGCAGGACACCGTGGTCTCGCTCAAGGTCGACGGCATGCCGCACCGGGTGCTGAAGACCGAGTTGGTCGAGAAGCTCGAGCACTCGGGCAATATCCGTGGCCTGTACGCCGCGCTGGTCAATGCCGCCAAGTTCAAGTCGATGACCGGCATGAAGTGGACGACCCTGGCCAAGGAAGGCCTCAACACCCGCAAGCACAAGGACCTCACCTGGTCCCAGGTCATCATGGGCGCGAACACCGCCATGTACCTGAAGGCCGGCCTGGTCGAGGGCAATACCGAAGCCGGTGTCCTCGCCTCGGGTCAGGTCGCGGGCATCATCGAGGACCTGCCGACCGTGCAGGACCTGATGGAGCACATCATCACCGAGGCCATCGAGCGCATCGACAGCCTCAACCAGTACCGCGTCACCACTTCGGCCTGACGCCCCCGCACGTGCGCGGCCACCACAGCCCGGCCGCGCACTCCGGATCCGCACACCATCGGATCCACCGCGCGCCGCATGTTCGGCGCACCGAGCCGCTCCCGGAACCTCTCGCCCGGGGGCGGCTTCGCGCATTCCGGGGTACCTGTGACCGGCGTTCCGGCGGTTGCTGCGATATGTCTGAATTGTCGGCTATCTGAACGGCAGTGAAACCTCTCGGTCCGTGCGGTCCGGCGGTGAGGTGTGCGGGTGGCGGGCCCGTTCGGGTCAATTGGCCTGGGGCGCTTGGTGATATTGGATACGTGGGGGTTAGCGCAGGCGTACGGTTTGTGAGCACCCCTAATGCAATCGGGACTTGTGCGGAAGGACATGGTGACCGGTACGATGACCGCGTTCCGCAACGGCCCGGCAATCGGGGCGACAGTGTGAGCTCGAAACCTGTCCCGAACCGCCTGCCGAGGAACGGGATTTCGTACCCCCGGTGCGGAGACAAGCCAAGCGCGCGGTATCGATGAGGGGATGGCTGGCGCATGATCGTCGATCGTGCAATGCGACTGGTGGCAGTGATCGCAGCTGTCGCCGGTTCGGCACTGCTCGGGCCCGCTGCCGCTGACGCGCAGCCGGGCCTCCCACTCGACCCCGCGCCCGCCGGGCAGGATCCGGTGTTGCCCGCCCCGCATTCTCAGCCCGTCGCCTCGCAATCGCCGCCGGGGACTCCGCAGTCGCAGGCCGTGGCCGTCACCCCGGTGGCCGGGCCGCAGGATCTGCTCGCCATTCTTTTCGGGCTCGGCACGGGTTCGGCCGGCGCCGCCGTCGGTTCGGCCGCTGTCGGTTCCGCCGGTCTGGGCGCCGTGCTCGGTGGCACCGGTTCGGCCGCCCTGGGCTCCGGTTCGGCGGTAACCGGTTCCGCCGGTGCGGGATTGGGTTCCGCCGTGGCGGGCACCGGTTCGGCGGGAGCCGCCACCGGTTCGGCCGTGCTGGGCACCGGTTCCGCCGCCGTCGGTTCCGCCGGACTCGGTACCGCCGGGGTGCTCGGCCTGGGTTCCGCGGCCGTCGGCTCGGCGGGCCTCGGCACCGGATCCGCGCTGCTCGGACTGCTGCTCGGCACCGGCTCGGCCGCAACGGGTTCCGCCGCGGTCGGCTCCGCGGCCGTCGGCTCGGCCGGATTGGCCGCCCTGTGCACCGGCTCCGCCGCCGTCGGTTCGGCCGGAATCGGTTCCGCCGGTGTGGGTTCCGCGCTCGCGGGCTCGGCCGGTCTGGGTGCCGGTCTCGGCGCGGGTGCCGGTTCGGCCGGTATGGGCTCCGCGGTTGGTTCGGCCGGTGCGGGTTCGGGGGTGGGTTCGGCGGCCGGCGGTTCGACCGGCGCCGGTTCCGCCGCTCTCGGGTCCGCCAGTGTCGGAGGCCTGGGTTCGGGCTCGGCCGAGCTGGGTTCGGCGGCCGTGGGTTCCGCGGCCCTGGGTTCGGCGGGTCTCGGGTCCGCCGCCGTCTGTGCTTCGCCGCTGCTGCTGTTGCTGATTCCGCCGCCCGCCGTGCCCGGGCCGCCGCCGGTGCCGCTGGAGATTCCGCAGCCCCCGGCCGTCCCCGCGCTGCCCGCGATGGTGGCCGCGCTGCCCGAGCCCGAAGCTGAACCGGCCGCGCCGACGCCGCCCGCGCCGAAGCCCGCTCCCGTTCTGGCCCAACCGGATCCGGATGTGAAGCCGACCTCACACAACTCCCCGCTGCCGCCGTGGAAACCGCTGTCGGTGATCGGCGGGCTGATCGCGATGGCGCTGGCGGGCACCGGCTCGGGTGCGGTGAGCTTCCAGAGCGCGGGCGCGGCGCAGGGCCGGGTCGACGCCGCGCGCGCGGCATTCTTCGGACCGAGGGCATGAGGGGACCGCGATGACCGAGAGCAAGGCTCATAGCATCGGGTCCTACCGCCGGGTGGCCGCCGCGGTGGACGCGGTGTGCGCGGTGGCGGCCGACTTCGACGCCACCGACCTCGAGGAAGTGGTGCTCGCCATCTCGGCGGAGCGCCGCCGTCCCATCGAGATCGCCAGCGCCACACTGGGTCCCGGCGTCTGCGGCCAGCGTCGCAGCTACCCGGACCGGGATGTGATCGTGCTGGCGCAGGCGCTGCCCAGTCGCGAGCACACCCTCGCGCACGAGCTCGGGCACATCGTCTTCGACCATCCGGGTGAGGCCGCGACCGAGGTGGTGCTGGAGGCCAGCGACGATCTGATCGCCTACATGCTCAGCCAGCGCGCGCACCAGAAGACCATCGAGCTGGGCGACGACGAGCAGTGCGAGTGGGAGGCCGAGACTTTCGCGAGCATGCTCATGACACGTCTGCGGGTCTTCAACAGCCGGGGCGCGGGCGTCTCGGTCCTTCGATTCGATGAGGCACTCGGATGACCTTTTGGTTGGTTGCCATGCTGGTCTGGATGGCCTCGGGGGCGCGCGTGGGTCGCGTGCTGGTGAAACCGGCGACCACCGCAAGGGTCGCGATCGTGATCGCGGTGGCCGCGGTGGCCTTGGCCGCGACGGTCGGGGTGCCGGAAATCGGTCTGGCCGTTGACCATCTGATCCCGGGCGGCGTGCACGGCATGTGGCTCGGCGACCGGGTGGTGACGGCGGCCTGGATCATGTTTCGCGACCGCCACCTCGGTGGTGGCCTCGGCCGCGTGGCCGGTGGTGTCGCGCCGCAACCTGCGGCAGATCGCCATGATGATCTACTCCGGCGGGGCGATCGCGATGATCCTGACGCTGGCCTGGTCGGTCACCTTCGGCTGGGCGATCGTGCTGCTGGAGTGTGTGTTCATCGTGATCACCGGTGTGCGCAACCTGGATTGGACCACCTTGGGTCGCGGGATCGCGCTCTATACCACCGGTACCGCGGTGGTCGGACTGCTTGCCGCGTTGTCCATCCGGCGTGCGGTGCGCGACGAGCCGATGCCGAAACCGGGTGATGAGGGCTGGTTCTGGCCGGTATGGCAGATCGCGGCGCTGCTCATCGCGATCGGCGCGGTGTGGATCGTGATCGAGCTGTGGTGGCGGGCAAGGGCGCTGCTCAAGCAGATTCGCACCCTGCATCGGGTGCTGATCGCGCGGTTCCCGGAGGTGGTGGCGCACGAACAGACCGGGACGGGCACGCAGCTCAAGGCTTCCGACCAGGTCGCGCAGATCATGGACGCGCTCTACTTGCAGTCCGGTGGCGGAGTGGAGTTGACCGCGGCGGGCCTGCCGCCGGTTTCGGTATCCGAGCGAGCGCGGCGGGTGGCCGAGTGGGCTCGGAATCCGTTCGGCGAGGTGGTGATCGACGGTCGCTGGATCTCGCCGCCCGCCGGTGTCAGTCCGCGCGGCTGGGTGCAGGCGATCGCCCGCGCCTATGACGCGGCGCCCGCGTCGGCCGTGGTCCAGGGCTCGGGGAAGCGGTAATCGGCCGCGCGGCCACGCTGAGCTATTTACTCTCTCATTACTATTCGACCGAGTTGGACATTACCGTCCGGAAGGGCTCGAAGTTGATCACGCGGAGATCACCGACGCTTTTGTGATCTTGTCGCAAATGCGCAAGTCCCGTACCTCGCGTGATTGCCATGGGCGCGGCATTCCGGCGGGCCTTCGCGAGGAGACTTCGTATCCGAGGTTTCGTCTCATCGAACCCGCCGTGCGTGGTACGGGACTTTGCTTGTCACTTGTAGTTGTCAGTCGTGCTTGTCGCGGTTGGTGCAATGGGGCGAAACACTCGCAGAGCACAAAACGACATAGTGCACAAAACAACTGATTCGACCGCCCGGGAGTACCAGGACAGTGTTATGCCAGGTTTGTGCATAGTGCACCAGCGCAGAGGTCTACGCCACATGGCCTCAGCGGGCTGAGGCCGGTGCAACATCCTTCACGTGGACCGCATGGGTCCGGCAGGACGCCGGCACTGCCCTGCAAGCAGTACCGGCGTCAGCCTTATGTCCGGTCTGGAGCGAGCCCTGTAACAAACCAACACAGTGCGGCCTCCGAGCTAGCCGCACTGTGTTGCTCTGTGGCAGTGCTTATTCCGTGCCATCCGGAGGAATTTCGGGCAAACCTTCGCTTGCCCGCAATTTCTCCGCCATAGACGTGAGGAGATTCTGAGATTCTTCGGACAGGTCGAACGCCCTGCTCGACAGACGACGGAGTCCATAGCCCTGCAGCTGGGACAGCAGCTCGAGATCATGATCGATCTTCGCCGCGTAGATGTCGTTGAAGAAGTAGTCCGGTTTGACCTTGAAGAACTTTGCCAGAGCAGCCACCGTCTCATCCGACGGGTTCGTGCGCTGTCCCGACCGCAACTGCGACAGATACGGTTTCGAGATCGGATGGCCGGATGCCGTCAAGGCGGCCGCCACCTCTGCGTTCGTGTGCGGCTTACGCCCCGGGGGATGCACGGTTTCGAACAGCTTGTTCAGCCGCGCCGCGAAATCAGCCATTGTGAGCCGCCCAATTCCCTTCGCTGTACTAACAGTCGTTATCTCGGATACGTATCATTGATATTAGCGGCTCAGTAACTGAAAACCTACGCCTGATTCGCGATTTCCTTGAAGCTTCTAGGCGGTGATCCGGTTCACCCGCTGTGGCTTGGGCGTTTGCGGGGTCACCCCACGGTTCTTGCCAAGGGCTTAAGAGCCCCGGTTCTGGCCCGTCGCGAGGGTCTTCCCGGACGGGCCTCGGGTAGCCATAAGATAGCTGACGGATCATCTTCTTGTCTGTATCGGATTTTGTGTGGCGTACGCCACGTCTCGCGACAAGACGGATGAACGTTCAACCTGGCCGAAAATCGTTGAGAGACTAGATCCGTTCGATGATCGTGCCCGTCGCGAGGGCCCGCCACAGCACATCAGGATCATGGCGGTGCTCTTGCCGGTGCGCTCCAGCTCGTGCAAAGCCGTTGTGATCAAGCGGGATCCGGTGCTGCCGACCGGGTGGCCCAGCGCGATGGCGCCGCCGTTGACGTTCACGCGATCGAAATCGGGCTTGTGCACCGAGGCCCACGACAGCATCACGGACGCGAAAGCCTCATTGATCTCGAACAAATCGATATCCGAGATGCTCATGCCGGAGCGCTCCAGCAGCCGCTCGCAGGCCTGGACCGGACCGTCGAGGTGGAATTCGGGCTCGCCACCGACCAGGCACTGCGACACGATGCGGGCGCGCGGACGCAATCCCTCACGCTGCGCGGCCTTTTCGTCCATCAGCAGCACCGCGGCGGCGCCGTCGGAGATCTGCGAGGAGGTGCCGGCGGTGTGAATTCCGCCCTCCAGCACCGGCTTCAGCTTCGCGAGGCCCTCCCGGGTGGTCTCGCGCAGACCCTGGTCGCGGCTGATGTCGGCGAACTCACCGGTGAGGACGCCCTGCTTGTCGACCTGCGGCGCGTTCTTGATCGTCAGCACCTCGCGGTCGAAGCGACCCTCCGCCCACGCCTGCGCGGCCAACCGCTGCGAACGCTCGCCGACCGCGTCGACATCGTCGCGAGTGATGCCGCGCCGCTTGGCGATTCGCTCGGCGGCCTCGAACTGATTGGGCATGTCGATGTCCCAGGACGCGGGGCGGCGAGGACCGGCTTCGGTTCCGACGTTGGCGCCCAACGGAACATGGCTCATGGACTCGACGCCGCAGGCCAGACCGACCTCGATGGCGCCGGTGGAGATCAGACCGGCCACCAGGCCCGCGGCCTGCTGCGCCGAACCGCACTGGTTGTCGATGGTGACGGCACCGGTCTGCCACGGCAGTCCCGCGTGCAGCCACGCGGTGCGGGTGACGTTGTTGCCCTGCTCGCCCACCTGCATGACGCAGCCGCCGACAACCTGCTCGACCAGCGCGGGGTTCAGCTGCGCGCGCTCGAGCACGCCTTTCTGTGCCGCACCCAGCACCTCAGCGGCGTGCAGGCCGGCGAGCCAGCCGTTGCGCTTGCCGATGGGGGTGCGAGCGGCCTCGACGATGACGGGGGTACCCATGTGCTTTTCCTTCCGGATCAGAACTGCAACGAGTTCACGACCAGTAACGTAAGTCTGTTCCGGACTATTACCTAGTCCCTTCTCTTGTTCTACCCCCTGTGCTTCAATAGCGGTAGAACGTGTTTCAGTTGGTCAAAGGAGACCCCTGGTGGTTGACACTGCGGCCCGGCCCGGAGTGCCGGATGGATTCGACGTCACCGACCCCGAAATCTGGGCGAAGCGGGTGCCGGCCGAGGAGCTCGCCGAACTACGCAAAACCGCACCTATCTGGTGGAACCCCAAGTCGCCCGAGGTCGGTGGGTTCACCGACGACGGCTTCTGGGTGCTGAGCAAGCATGCCGATGTGAAGACCGTCTCGCGCCGCGACGACGTGTTCTCCACCTATGAGAACACTGCCATCCCGCGGTTCCAGGATGACATCACCCGCGAGCAGATCGACCTGCAGCGGTTCGTCCTCCTGAACAAGGACGCCCCGGAGCACACCAAGCTCCGCAAGATCATCTCCAAGGGCTTCACCCCGCGCGTCATCAACGGCCTGCGCGCCGAGTTGACCGCCCGCGCGGAGTCCATCGTGAAGGCCGCCGTCGAGGGTGGCACCGGCGACTTCGTCGAGCAGGTGGCCGCCGAGCTGCCGCTGCAGGCCATCGCCGAACTGATCGGGGTGCCGCAGGAAGACCGCATGAAGCTCTTCCAGTGGTCCAACGACATGACCAGCTACGACGATCCGGACTCCGACGCCGACCCGGTCGTCGCCTCCACCGAGATCCTCGGCTACTCGTACCAGATGGCCGAAGCCCGTCGCGCCTGCCCGGCCGACGACATCGTCACCCAGCTGATCGAAGCCGACATGGACGGCGAGGCGCTGCTGCCGGAGGAATTCGGCTTCTTCGTCATGATGCTGGCGGTCGCGGGCAACGAGACCACCCGCAACGCCACCACCCACGGCATGATCGCCTTCATGGAGAACCCCGACCAGTGGGAGCTCTTCAAGAAGGAGCGGCCCAAGACCGCCGCCGACGAGATCATCCGCTGGGCCACCCCGGTCAGCTCCTTCCAGCGCACCGCGCTGGAGGACGTCGAGGTCGGCGGCGTGGAGATCAAGAAGGGCCAGCGGGTCATCCTGTCCTACCGCTCGGCCAACTTCGATGAAGAGGTGTTCGAGGACCCGTACACCTTCAACATCCTGCGCGACCCGAACCCGCACCTGTCCTTCGGCGGCACCGGCGCGCACTTCTGCATCGGCGCGAACCTGGCTCGACTCGAGATCGAGATCATCTTCAACGCCATCGCCGACCACATGCCCGACATCACCAAGCTGGGCGACCCCAAGCGTCTGCGCTCGGGCTGGCTCAACGGCATCAAGGAATTCCAGGTCGACTACAACGGCGGCTGCCCCGTAAAGCACTGAGCGACCGACGATTTGATCCGCCCTGTACCCCTCTCACTCCTCAGGGCGGAGACAAAACAGAAGCGGGCGACTGGATCTCATCCAGTCGCCCGCTTCGTTCTTGATGGATACCGAACCAAACCGTGCCCCGCATGCGAAAGCATGCGGGGCACGGGAGATTCAGCGAGGTTTGAGAGTTGCCATGGCGCGGTCGGTTTCCCAGAACGCGCGCAGGGCAAGGATTTTGCCGTCCTCGTCCACCTTGTAGGTGAAGACGCCTTCGGCATCGATGATGTGCCCGCCCATGGTGGTGCGGATGCGGCCGGTGTAGGCCACCTCACGCCCGCACGCGAACGAGTCGTCGAAGAGGAACTCGATCGACTCGGTCTGGGCGATCGCCTTGTCCCAGAACGCCGCGATCGCTTCCGCGCCACGGTGTCCCACGCCATCGGGATCGAAGAACGACGGACCGACCGGGTCCTCCACGATCCCGTCGGCGGCGAACAAGGCCACCCAGGCGGCCTTGTCCTTGGCGCGGACCGCGGCCTGCGAAGCCGCGCCCGCCACCCGCGCGGGGTGCTCGGTGGTGGTGGTCATCGCTGTTCGCTTCCCACGACCCACATCGAGAAGTACTGCGAGCCACCGCCGTACGCGTGGCCGAAGGCCTTGCGCGCGTTCTCCACCTGGTAGTCGCCCGCGCGGCCCATGACCTGCTTGGCGGCCTCGGCGAAGCGGATCATGCCGGACGCGCCGATCGGGTTGGAGGACAGCACGCCGCCCGACGGGTTGACCGGCAGCTTTCCGCCGATGGCGGTCTCGCCGGCGTCGGTGAGCTTCCAGCCCTCACCCTCGGGCATGAAGCCCAGGTTCTCCAGCCACATGGGCTCGAACCACGAGAAGGGGACATAGATTTCGGCGGCGTCGATCTCGTCGAGCGGGTTGGTGATCCCGGCCTGCTGCCACAGCGCCTTCGCCGCGGCCTGACCGGCCTGCGGGTTCACCTGGTCGCGGCCCGCGTAGGCCAGCGGCTCGGTGCGCATCGCGGTGCCGTGCACCCACGCCACCTTCTTGCCCTGCGCTTCGACGGCCTTGGCGGATTCCTCGTCACCGATCACGATGGCGCAGGCGCCGTCCGAGGACGGGCAGGTCTCGTCGAAACGGATGGGGTCCCACAGCATCTGGGACGCCATCACCGATTCCACGGTGATATCGGGCTGGTGCAGGTGCGCGAACGGGTTGCGCGCGCCGTTGCGGCGATCCTTCACCGCGACCATGGCGCCCACGTGCAGCGGCGCGTTGGAGCGGCGGATGTAGGCGCGCACGTGCGGGGCGAAGTAGCCGCCCGCGCCCGCGCCGACCGGCATGGTGAACGGCACCGGGTTCGACAGCGCCCACATGGCGTTGGACTCGGACTGCTTCTCCCACGCGACGGCCAGCACCCGGCGATGCACGCCGGCCTGCACCTGGTTGGCCGCGACGACGGCGGTGGAGCCGCCGACGGAACCGGCGGTGTGCACGCGGAGCAGCGGTTTTCCGGTGGCGCCCAGGGCATCCGAGAGGAACAGCTCCGGCATCATGGAGCCCTCGAAGAAGTCGGGGGCCTTGCCGATGACGACGGCATCGATATCGGCCATGGTCAGGCCGGAGTCCGTGAGCGCCCGGTCGATGGCCTCGCGGATCATCCCGGCCATCGATACATCGGACCGTTTGGTCACGTGATGGGTCTGACCGGTGCCGAGGACGGCAGCTGCGTAGCTCATGAACGTGCCTCCAGGGTGGCCACCAGGTTCTGCTGCAACGCGGGGCCGCTGGCGGCATGCGCCAGTGCACGATTCGCGGTGCCATTGATGATTTCGCGGGCGGCGAAGCCGATGCGCTCCAGGCCGGCCGCGAACATGGGGTTGCCCGACAGCGCGCCGCCGGACGGGTTGATCCGGGTGTCTCCGTTCAGGCCGATGGCCTGCTTCAGGATCAGCTCTTCGTGGGTGAACTGCGCGTGCAGCTCGGCGATATCGAAACCGCTTGTGTCGCCGCCGGTTACGGCGTTCGCCGCCTTGGCAGCGGACTCCGAGACGGTGAGGTCGCGGGCGCCCAGCACGGGGGAGTCGATGTAGTGCGCCATGCCGGTCAGCCAGGCCGGACGCTCGCACAGTTCGCGGGCCCGGTCGCCGACGGCCAGCACGATGGCGGCGGCGCCGTCGGTGATGGGCGCGATGTCGTGGGCGCGCAGCGGATCGTTGATCTTCGGTGCGGCCAGCAGCTTGTCGATGTCACCGCCGGTGGTGCGGGCGGCGACGGCGGCCATGTCGGCCTCGGTCCAGCGGCCCGCGTCCAGGCCCGCGCGAGCCTGCAGTCCGGCCATGGACAGCGAGTCCACGCCCAGCGGCGCGACCAGGTACGGGTCGGTCTGCAGACCCAGGATCTGGCGCAGGGTGCCGGCCGACGACTTGCCGAAACCGTAGACCAGCGCCGTCTTCGCCTGTCCGGAGCGGAGTTTCACCCAGGCCTCGTACAGCGCCCAGGCCGCGTCCATCTCCACGTGCGACTCGTTGATCGGCGGCACCGCGCCAATGGAGTCGATCGCCGAGATGAACGAGAACGCGCGGCCCGCAAGGTAATCCGAGGAGCCCGAGCACCAGAAGTCGATATCGGCGACGCCGACGCCCAGCTTCTGCTCGAGCTCCCGGAAGCACGGCGCGAGCATCTCCACGCCATTGGTGGTGCCAAAGGTCTCCGGCACGTGCGGTGCGTGGGCGAATCCCACCACCGCGATGTCAGTTGCTGTGTTACTCAAGGTATTCAGCGCCTCTCTACAGGTGGTGCGCGAAGCTGTCGTAGTCGGCGTCGGGCTCGCCGGTCGGCCGGAAGTGGTCGATATTGGCCATGGACAGGCCCCACTCCTCGCGCGGCTTCCACACCGCCTCGATTCGCATGCCCATCCGGACCTCGCTCGCGTCGACGCCGAGCACCAGGTGCAGGAAGGGGATGTCCGCGCCGTCGAGCAGCACGTATGCGGCGACGTACGGGGGCTTGAGGCGCTGGCCCATGAACGGCACGTTCACGATGCAGAAGGTGGTCACGATGCCCTTGTCGGACACCTCGACGAAGTCGTCGGTCGGCGAGCCGTCGCGCGGGTCGGCGCCACGCGGCGGGAAGTACACCTTGCCGTCGAGCTTGGCGCGCGCGCCGAGCAGCTTGCCCTCCATCAGGCCCTTCAGGAAGACGGCTTCCTGCGGTGCGGCGGTGTGCTTGATCGAGAAGTCGACCGGGGTCACGATGCCGGTGACAGGCTCTGCGTCGTCGGCGGCAGCCGCCGGCGCGTTGGAGGTGTCACCCGGTTCGAAGGCCACGATGTCGTGGATGTGCCCGGTGCGCTCGGCGGCCCAGCGGGCGCGCACGCGCATGCCGGTCGAGATGTCGGCGGGGCTCGCCACATCCACCGCGTGCAGGATGGCGGTGTCGGCGCCGTCCAGCTTGATCAGCGCGTAGGCGAAGGGCCGGTCGAACGGCTGGCTCGGCAGCGGTTCGGCCACCCAGGACCAGGTCTGCACGGTGCCGACGTCGGAGACGTCGACGAATTCCGTCAGCGGTTCCGCGGTCTTCGGATCGTATTCCGCGGGCGGCACGATGACGCGCCCGTCGGAACCCCGCACCCCGATGACCTTGCCGGCGCGCAGTTCCGTGAGGAAGCGCCCGATGGTCGGACCGGTGGAGCGGGTGTAGTCGAATTGCATCCGCAGCGGTGCGGACAGTACTTCGGTGTTCCCCAGAGTCACGAGATCGAGTAGAACAGGTTCTAGTGACGGTGGCAAGAGTACGGGCTGCGGCCCTGACGACCGGTCCCGAATGTTCTAGGAAGGAACACGGAAATGCGCTTTGGCTTGCAACTGGGATATTGGGGCGCGCAGCCGCCCGCCAATACGCGGGAGCTGATCGCGGCCGCGGAGGAGACCGGCTTCGACGCCGTCTTCACCGCCGAGTCGTGGGGCTCGGACGCCTTCACTCCGCTGGCCTGGTACGGCTCCGACACCAGCCGGGTGCGGCTGGGCACCTCGGTCGTGCAGATGTCGGCCCGCACCCCCACCGCGACCGCCATGGCCGCGCTGACCATCGATCACCTCAGCGGCGGCCGGCATATCCTCGGCCTCGGCGTCTCCGGGCCGCAGGTGGTCGAGGGCTGGTACGGCCAGCCCTTCGCCAAGCCGCTCGCCCGCACCCGTGAATACGTCTCGATCGTGCGGCAGGTGCTGGCCCGGGAGGACAAGGTGACCAGCGCGGGCCCGCACTACCCGCTGCCCTACGCCGGTCCCGGCGCCACCGGATTCGGCAAGCCGCTCAAGTCGATCACCCACCCGCTGCGCTCGGACATCCCGATCTGGCTCGGCGCAGAGGGCCCCAAGAACGTCGCGATGACCGCGGAGATCGCGGACGGCTGGCTGGCCATCTACTACACGCCGCGCCTGGCCGACATGTACAACGAATGGCTCGACGAGGGCTTCTCGCGTCCGGGCGCGCGGCGTTCGCGCGAGGACTTCGAGATCGCCGCCACCGCCCAGGTGATCCTCACCGACGATCCCAAGGCCGAACTGGATCGGCTGCGGCCGTTCATGGCGCTCTACATCGGCGGCATGGGCGCGGAGGAACTCAACTTCCACGCCGAGGTGTATCGCCGCATGGGTTACGGCGAGCAGGTCGACGAGATCACCCGACTGTTCCGCACCGGCCGCAAGGACGAGGCGGCCGCGGTGGTGCCCGACGAGCTGATCCTCGACACCACGATCATCGGCAACGAGGCGCAGGTGCGCGAGCAGTTGAAGGTGTGGGAGCAGGCCGGGGTCACCATGATGCTGGTCGGCGTTCGCGATATGGAGCAGTTCGAGAAGCTGCGTCCGCTCATCGAGTCCTGACGAGGCGTGATCGGCCCGAGTGCGCCCCGCTGAGCGGGGCGCACTCTTCCGGATTGTTCCCTTCCGGGAGTACGTCGCCGTACTCTGTGACCGGGGGCACGCCCGCTCAGTGGGACGGGTGCGAAAACAGTGGCTTGTCACACACAAGAACACGTTCTATTTTGGTCCCTGTGAGCTACAACATTGCGGACCTTGTCGAGCACACCATCGACCTCATGCCCGAACGTGTCGCACTGGTTGACGACACCCGCTCGGTCACCTACGCCGAGCTGGAGGACCGGGCCAACCGTCTGGCGCACTACCTGCGGGAACAGGGCGTGCAGCCGGTGACAAGGTCGGCGTCTACTCGCGCAACACCATCGAGGCCGTGGAGGCCATGGTGGCGATCTTCAAGGCGCGGGCAGTCATGATCAACGTGAACTACCGCTACGTTGAGAACGAGTTGCAGTACATCTTCGAGAACTCGGACATGGTCGCGCTGCTGCACGAGCGTCGCTACAGCGACAAGGTGGCCAACGTGCTGCCGAACGTGCCCGCGATCAAGACGGTCCTCACCGTCGAGGACGGCACCGACCTGCCGCTGCCCCCGAGCGCCGTCGAATACGAGGCGGCCCTGGCCTCCTCGCACGGCGAACGCGACTTCGAGGACCGCACCTCCGACGACATCATGATGATCTACACCGGTGGCACCACCGGCATGCCCAAGGGCGTCATGTGGCGGCAGGAGGACTGGTGGCGCGTGCTCGGCGGCGGCATCAACTTCTACACCGGTGAATTCGTCGAGGACGAGTGGCAGCAGTCCAAGGGCGGCGCCAGCGGCAACGCGCCCATGGTGCGCTACCCGATCCCGCCGCTGATCCACGGCGGCGCGTTCACCGCGACCCTGCACAGCCTCTTCGACGGCGGCAAGGCCGTCATGCTGCCCGAGTTCAGCGGCCACGGCGTCTGCCGCGCGGTCCAGAACCACGGCGTCAACATGATCTTCATTACCGGCGACGCCATGGCCCGCCCGATCCTGGACGCGCTCGCCGAGGGCAACCCGGAAACCGGTGCGCCCTACGACCATTCGGCGCTGTGGGTGCTGGCCAGCAGCGCGGCGCTGTTCTCGCCCGTGCTCAAGGACGAGTTCATCGAGCGCTTCCCGAACGCGCTGATCACCGACTCCATCGGCGCGTCCGAGACCGGCTTCGGCGGTCTGGCCGTGGCCACCAAGGGCGCCACCCACACCGGCGGCCCGCGCGTGAAGATCGACGGCTCTACCAAGGTCATCGACGAGGAGGGCAACGAGGTCGCCCCCGGCTCCGGCCAGGTCGGCATGATCGCCCGCACCGGCAACATCCCGATCGGTTACTACAACGACCCGGTGAAGACCGCCGAGACCTTCAAGACCTTCAACGGCAAGCGCTACTCCATCCCCGGCGACTTCGCCCGGGTGGAGGAGGACGGCACCGTCACCATGCTCGGCCGCGGTTCGGTGTCGATCAACTCCGGTGGCGAGAAGATCTTCCCCGAGGAGGTCGAGGGCGCGCTCAAGGCGCACCCGGACGTGTTCGACGCGCTGGTCGTCGGTGTGCCGGACGAGCGTTGGGGCAACCGCGTGGTCGCGGTCGTGGCCTGCCGCGGCGAGGCCCGCCCGACCCTCGAGGAGCTGCGCCCGACCCTGGTCAAGGAGATCTCCTCCTACAAGATGCCGCGCAGCCTGTGGTACGTGGACGAGATCAAGCGCTCGCCCGCCGGCAAGCCGGACTACAAGTGGGCCAAGTCCGAGACCGAAGCCCGCGAGGCCGACAACCACGCCCAGGCTTCCTCCAAGTAAGTGCTGAAAGCCGATGCCCGCCTGCGCACCGCAGGCGGGCATCGGTCGTTCGACGACTGTTTCTTGTCGGTGGGCTGTGCGAGGCTGTCAGGCATGAGCGAGAAGGCAGGCGGCGCCGTATCGGATGATGTACTGCGGTCTTTCGAGTCGCATCGGCGCGAGTTGTGCGCGTACGCGTATCGAATGCTCGGGTCCTCGTTCGAGGCCGAGGACGCGGTGCAGGAGACCTTCACCCGGGCGTGGAAGTCCTACGACTCGTTCGAGGGTCGCGCCAGCGTGCGGTCCTGGCTGTACAAGATCGCCACCAATGTCTGTCTCGATATGCTCGACGGGCCGCAGCGGCGGGCCCGGCCGATGGACCTCAACGGCCCCTCCACGCCCGATTCGCAACTGCCCCCGCCGGAGCCGGATTACGTGTGGGTGGAACCGATTCCGAACGCGCTGGCCTTCGGCGCCGACCCGGCCGAGGCCGCCAGCACCAAGGACACCCTGCGCCTGGCCTTCGTCGCCGCGGTGCAGCATCTGCCCGCCAGCCAGCGCGCCATCCTGATCATGCGCGAGGTGCTGCGTTTCTCCGCCGGTGAGACCGCGGACATGCTGAACGTCTCGCCCGCCTCGGTGAACAGCGCCCTGCAGCGCGCCCGCGCCACCATGTCGAAGGTGCAGGAGACCGCGACGGTCTCCGATCCGTTCGACGAGCGCAACGAGCAGCAGCGCAAGCTGGTCGACGATTTCGTGAAGGCCTTCGAGGCCTACGACATGGGCGCGCTCACCGAACTGCTGAAAGCCGATGTGGCGCTGTCCATGCCGCCGTTCTCGCTGTGGGTCTCGGGTCCGGAGAACGTGGCGGCCTTCATGCTGGGCACCGGTCAGGCCTGCCGCGATTCCCGCCTGGTCCCGCTCGGCGGCGCCAACGGCCTGCCCGCCTTCGGCCACTACAAGCCCGGCGACGAGCCCGGCGTCTGGATCCCGTGGTCCATCACGACCCTCGAGCTGGACGGCGACCGCATCTCCGGTCTCACCTTCTTCCTCGACACCGAGAAGCTGTTCCCGCTCTTCGGTCTCCCCCCGGAGCTGCGCCCGAACTAGGCTCTCCGGCACGGGAGTTCACGGGCGCCGCAGCCCGGGGGAGGGGCGTCGTGACCGTCGAGCTGAACGCGGACGAGCAGTGGGCGGAGAATCTGCGCCGCATGCTGGTGGGAGTGCGCCACGAAGCCGTCATGGCCATCGCCCGGCCGGTGCGGCCGGAGACCGAATACGGTGCGGAGGACACGGTTTTCCGGCAGTTGCACGAGGCCGGGAAGAAGGTGCGGCTGCTGTTGTCGACGGCCTACGTGGGTAGCCGGGGCCGGCAGTCGGTGCTGCGGCAGTTCACGCTCGGCTCGCAGATCCGGGTCACCGATACGGACTTCTGCAATGCCTTGATCGTCGATCGGGAGCGGGCGGCGCTGTGGGCGGCCGCGCCGGGGCAGCAGCCGCGCGGGTATCTGGTGGCCGAGCCCGCCTTGCTCGGGGTGGTGCACCAGTTCGCCACCAGCACCTGGCATTCGGCGCGGAGGTTGCGGGACCACCTGGAGCTGCGGGACGGCCTGGACTCGGTCGCCTTGGCGGTGGTCGAGCAGCTCCACTCCGGGGCCAAGGACGAGACGGCGGCGCGGGCGCTCGGGGTGTCGCTGCGCACTTATCGGCGCTATGTCGCCCAGCTCATGGCCCGGTTCGAGGTCAGCACCCGCTTCCAGCTCGGGGTGCGGGTGCGTGAACTCGGGCTGTTGAGCTGAGCGACACCGGCGGACCGTGTCGTCCCCGCTCGATCGTCAGCGAGGCGAGCGCATCTCGTCCGCCTGCTCGCTCGCGTAGCGCTTGGCAGCGGGGTAGTTGGCCTTGCCGCTCGGCTGCCGCATGACCGTGTCGACCAGCCAATATCCGCGCGGCGCTTTGTATCCCGCCACCTTGGTGCGCAGGTGCGCGTCCAGTTCGGCGAGGTCGATCACCGCACCGGGTCGCGGTTGCGCCACCGCGGCCACGGCCTGCCCGAACCGCTCGTCCGGAATGCCGATGACCAGCGCGTCGAAGACGTCCGGATGGGACTTCAGCGCCGTCTCGACCTCCTCCGGGAAGACTTTCTCGCCACCGGTATTGATGCATTCCGAGCCGCGTCCGAGCAGCGTGACGGTGCCGTCGGCCTCGTAGCGCGCGTAATCGCCCGGCGCCACATACCGTGTGCCGTCGATCTCGAAGAAGATCGTCTTCGTCTTCTCCGGGTCCTTGTAGTAGCCGAGCGGAACGTGCCCGGTCCGCGCCATCCGGCCCACCGCGCCGGGCACGGGCTCGACGAGCCGCCCGTCGTCGTCCAGCAGGGCGGACTGCGCGCCGAACCGCACCCGCGGTCCCTGGGTGTGGTCGGAATCCTTGGTGACCGTGGACAATCCGGTGCTGCCGCTCTCCGAGGACCCGATCACGTCGGTGATGAACAGGTTGGGGAAGGCCTCGAGGTACTGCTGTTTGAGCGAGTGCGAGAACAGTGCGGCGTGGCTGCTGAACGCCCAGAGGGTCGGAACCTCGTACCGCCCCGTGTGGTAGGCCTCCAGCAGCGGTTTGGCCATGGCGTCCCCGACCACGGTGAGTATGTGGACGCCGTGCCGCCGCACGGTCCGCCAGACCTCGTGCGCGTCGAACTGCGGGACGAAAACGACTGTGCCGCCGACGTTCAGGCCCATGAAGGCCGCCCACTGCGCCGCGCCGTGGATGAGCGGGGAGAGCGGGGCCATCACGATCCCCTCGGGTGCGGCGGCGGCGTTCTTCGCCAATTCCCATTCGTCCGAGACGTATTCGCCGGTCACGTGATTGATGCCGCCGCCCAGCGCCCGCCAGACGTCCTCGTGCCGCCACATGACGCCCTTGGGCATGCCCGTGGTGCCGCCGGTGTAGAGGATGTACAGATCGTCGCTGCTGCGCGGTCCGAAATCGCGTTCCGGGGATTGTGCGGCGAGCGCGGCGTCGTATTCGGTTCCGATGGAGAGTGTTTCGGTCAGGCCCGGAGCGGAGTCGCGGACCTCGGCGACGATTTCGGTGAATTCCGCTTCGTGGATAATTGCTTTCAAATCCGCGTTCTCGACGATGTAGCGGACCTCGTCGGCCACATACCGATAATTCACGCTCACGGATACGGCGCGCAGTTTGTAGGTCGCCAGCATCGTTTCCAGCGCTTCGATGGAATTGCGGGAGTAGACGCCGACGTGATCGCCGACGCCGATGCCGCGGGCGGCCAGGTGGTGGGCGAGCCGATTGGCCCGCTCGTCGAGTTCGCGGTAGGTGAGGCGGCGCTCCTCGCAGATGAGGGCGGTCCGCTCCGGGACCGCGTCGACCGCGTGCTCGAACAGGTCTGCAACGTTGAAAGCCATGGATCCACCCTGGTTTTCGCGGGAGTGGAGCGCCGGTTCATCGGTTGGCAGGAAGCTGTCACGGCCGCCCGCGCGGGGGTGTTCCGCGGGCCGATCCCCTCCTGTCCAGATGTAGACATGAACCCGGCCCGCGGTTCCTCTACCCTCGCCGCCGGGCCGACCATGATCAAGATCGGCAACCCACCCGTATTGGGTGGCAGCCGGATTTGCGGATTACCAGAGGGCGATGTCCGAGGTGTCGGGATCGGCCGTGGCGGGGTCGGGGTGACGGGGCGTGAGGCTGAAGAGCTCCACGTCGCGGTTCGGGAACGCCCAGCGCAGGCAGTCCATTTGGTATTCGGTGACGACTCCGGTGGCGGGGTCGCGGAGCAGGAGGGAATCGTCGTCGAGGATCCGGCGTGGGCACGGGGTGTTCCAGACGCGGTCGAATTCGGGGCTCGACCGGCAGGCTTCGCGGATCTCGCGGACGCGTTCGACCGGGGTGTGCGCCAGGGAGTACTCCGTGAGAGCCCAGACCAGGCGGTGAACGAAATCGGCCCAGTTGACCAGGTATTCGGCTGCCCGAGGTTCGTTCATCGTGGCGACGATGACGTTGAGGGGGCGGTCGGGAGCGCCGAGCCGCGGATCCAGCCACGGGAACAGTCGGCAGGCCACCGCATTGGCCGCCAGAATATTGTTCTCGGGAACCTGGTGCAGGGAGGCGGGGCCGCGCAGGTTGCGCATGAAGGCCAGCATGCCGGCGGTCACCGAGCCCTCGGCCGCGGCCGACACCGACAGGTCGTCGCCGGTGGCGATCGACCACAGCACCCGCCGCCGGTTCACCGGTATCTCGAAGAGCACGGCCAGCGCGTTGAGCATGCTGGGATGCGGGAGGCGCTGTCCGTTCTCGATCTTCTCGTAGCCGCTGCGGGACATGTGCAGCGCCTCGGCGACGGCGCGCTGGGTCATGCCGAGGCGGAGTCGTTCCCGTTTGATGTACGCGCCCAGTGATATCCCGTGGGGGCCTTCGAACTCAGGACTGTCGGCGCGCATCGATCACACAGGATAAGCCATGTAGAAGGGCTCCCACTGGTGACCGTCGGGGTCGAGGAAGGTGCGGCTGTACATGCCGACCTCGGCCTCCTGGGCCCGGCGGTCGGAGTTGACCTCCTCCACGGCGCCCTCGGCGATCGCCGCCTCCAGCAGGGCGTCGACCTCGTGATTGCTGCCCAGCGCGAGCGCGTAGACGCTGCCGATGGTGCCGCGGGTGTCGCCGAGCGGACGGCGGCCGAAGGTGGTGAAGAACTCGTGCGTCAGCAGCATGACGCAGATGTTGTCGTCGACCACGATGCACGCGGCATTGCCGTCGGTGAAGTCCGGATTCACCTTCCAGCCGATGGACTCGTAGAAGCGCTTGGACCGGTCCAGGTCGGCGACGGGCAGATTGATGAAGATCATCTTGCTCGGCATGGTGGCGCGTCCCCTCTCATTCGATGTACTGATGAGACGAAGCGGGTGCGCGAAACTCATCGGTCGTGCGAGAGTGGCCGGTGGAGGTATCCGATGAACTACAGCTACCTGGTCGCCCTCACCGGCAGCGGCGGAACTGTTCCGCCGGAGCTGGGGGTGGTGCGGCGGCTGGTGCGGCGGGGCCATCGGGTGACGGTGCTCGCGGAAGAAAGCCTGGCCGAGGCGGTGGCCGCGACGGGCGCCCGGCTACGCCCGCGGGCCGGGGCCGGATTCGCCCGTGACACCGCCGACGAGATCGATGCCGAACGCCCCGACCTGGTGCTGGCCTCCTTCTTCGCGTTCGGGGCCATGGTCGCGGCGCAGGCCTGCGAGGTGCCGTTCTCGGTGCTGATCCCGGGCGTCTATCCGCTACCCGTGGAGGGCGAACCGCCGCCGGGCACCGGTTTCGGCCGGGCGCACGGGCCGGTGGGGCGGCTGCGGGATCGGCTGGTGGGTTCGCTGGTGCAGCGGCGCTGGGACGAGGAGCTACTACCCAAGCTCAATGCCCTGCGCGCGGATTTCGGGCTGGATCGGCTGGCCCACTATCAGGATCAGGCGCGACTGGCCCGCCGGCAGCTGGTGTTGTCCAGTGCCGCTTTCGATTTCCCAGGGCAGGGCCCCGACGGGGTGCGCTGGGTGGGCCCGATCCTGGACGAACCCGACTGGGTCGCGGACACCTCCTGGACCCAGACCGACGGCGGCGATCCGCTCGTCCTGGTCGCGCTGTCGACCACCTTCCAGCGGCAAACCGACTGCCTGCAAAGGATTTCCGAGGCCCTGGGCCAGCTTCCGGTGCGCGGCGTCATCACCACCGGCCCCGCCGTCGATCCGGCCGAGATCCACGCGCCCCCGAATGTGACGGTGCTGCGCGCGGCCCCGCACCGCGAGATCATGCGGCACGCCGGCCTGGTGATCACCCACGGCGGGCATGGCACCCTCATGAAGTCCTTCGCCGCCGATCTGCCGGTTGTGGTGCTCCCGCACGGCCGCGACACCGCCGACAACGCCGCCCGGGTCCGCGCGCATCGCGCCGGAATCGTGTTGCCGCGCACCGCGACTCCGCAGCGCATCGCCCGCGCGGTCCGCCACACCCTGCGCACCCCGGCCCACTATCGCGCCGCCGCCGAACTCGGCCGCGCCATCCGTCAGGACGGGCGGGGCCAGGCGCTGCTGCGTGAGCTGGAACCCTCGCCGGAGCGTCCGGACCAGGTGGGGGAGCGGATCTACTCGGTGCGCGAACTCGAATCCTGAGGGTTAGCGTGGGCCGCATGGATTTTGTGGCGGTTCTGCGTGAGAAGTTGGACGAGTTCGGGGAGTTGATCACCCCCGGGGTCGATCCGAGCGCACCCGTTCCCAGTTGCGGGGACTGGACCTTCTATGACCTGGTCGACCATGTCGGGCAGGGAAATCTGTGGGTCACCACGGCCGTCCTGGAGCAGCGGGGAGACTTTCAGGGCGACCCCGCGCCCAAGGATCCGGTGGAGTTGCGGGCCTGGTACGACGGCACAGTGAAGTCGATCCTCGCGGCCGTGTCGGTGGATTCCGAGACGCCGGCCTGGACCTTCACCTCGCAGATGCCGCGCAAGGTCGGGTTCTGGCAGCGCCGCCGGGCGCAGGAAACCCTCATGCATCTGTGGGACGCGCAGGACGCGCTGGGCGTCGCGGAGGCTTTCGAGCCGGCGCTCGCGGCCGACGGCGTCACCGAGGTGTTCGAACTGTTCGCGCCGCGCATGGTGCTGCGCGGCCTGGCGAGCGAGTCGACCGCGGCGGTCGGCCTGCGCGCCACCGACACCGGCGACAGCTGGACCTACGGTCCGGGGACGCCGGTGGCCGAGATCTCCGGCGCCGCATCGGATCTGCTGCTGGCGCTGTGGCAGCGCAAGGAGCTGAAGGACAGCGCGTTCAGCTGGCAGGGCAACTGGGCGGAGGGCGAGCGGGTGCTCGTCGGCCCGCTGGTGCCGTGACCGCGTAAACCGTTCGCGGACAGTCTGTTCGCTGTTCGTCGGAGATGAAAAACGGCGAGGCGGTGGCCGGTATGGGAGCCACTACCTCGCCGTCGGCCGCTTTTGCAGGGTCGGCCGCGTCTCACCAGCCCACAGGGGCGTGGAGTTCTTACTTACTGCGCGTCGGCGAGCATCGCGCCCAGGGCGCGCAGGTGATCGGTCGCGCCGCCGAGCGCGAACTCGTTGTGCTTGGCCGCGGTGAAGTACTGGTTCACGATGTGGTCGCGGTCGATGCCGACGCCGCCGTGCACGTGCACCACGGTGTGGGCGACGCGGTGACCGGCCTCGGCGGCCCAGAACTTGGCGGTGTGCACCTCGGCGGTGGCCGGGTGGCCCTCGGACAGCAGCCAGGCGGCCTGCTGCACGGCCAGGCGCACGCCCTGCACGTCGATGTAGCCGTCGGCGAGGCGCTGGGCCACGGCCTGGAAGCTACCGATCTTGCGGTTGAACTGCTCGCGCTCGCGGGCGTAGTCGGCGACCAGTTCCAGGCCCTTCTCGACCACGCCGAGCTGGGTGGCGGCCAGGCCGAGCCAGGCCCGCTCCAGCAGCCAGGTCAGGATCTCGGCGCCCTGCTCGACGGTGCCCACCAGTTCGGCGGGGGTGCCGGCGAATTCGACCTCGGCCTCGGGGGAGCGGTCGGTGACGATCTGGTCCTCGACGCGCACCGAGGCGTGCGACGGGTCGACCAGGAAGACGGCGGGGGCGCCGTCGACGCTGGCGGACACCAGGATTCGGGCCGCCTGGCGGGCGAAGGGCACGGTGGTCTTGAGACCCGTCAGCTGCCAGCCGTCACCCGCGATCGCGGTGGTGACCGGCTTGTCGAGCTCCCAGTTGCGCTCCTCGCTCAGCGCCGCGGTGAGGATGATCTCGCCGGTCGCGGCCTGCGCGGCCAGCTCCCGCTGGGCGGTGGAACCGAACTGGGCCAGCGCGCCCGCGCCGAGCACGATCGACCACAGGTACGGCACGGGGGCGACGGACTTGCCGATCTCGCGCAGGATGGCGGTCTGCTCCAGCACGCCGAAGTCGCTGCCGCCCACCGTCTCCGGCAGGGCCGCGGCCAGCACGCCGGTCTCGGCGAGCGAGCTCCACAGCGAGTCGTCGAAGCGCACGGTGCGGTCGCCCGCCGCGTCGGTGTTCTTGTCGAGTTCACGCAGCCGGTCGGCGGTGACGAGCTTGCCGGTGACCTCGGCGGTGAGGCGGGCCAGATCCTGCTGCGCCTCGGTGAGGGTGAAATCCATGATGGGTACCTTGGTTTCGAGTTAGCGCGCGGCGGCGGGCTGCTTGAGGGCGGTCATGGCGATGATGTCGCGCTGCACCTCGTTGGTGCCGCCGCCGAAGGTGAGGATCAGGCAAGCGCGGTGCATGCGCTCGAGGCGGCCGCGCAGCTGCGAGCCGGCCGAGTCCTGGCGCAGGTAGGCCTGCGGGCCGAGGATCTCCATCAGCGCCCGGTAGGCCTCGGTGGCCAGTTCGGTGCCGTAGACCTTGGTGGCGGAGGCGTCCCACGGGCGCGGGGCGGCGTCGCCGCCCTGGTCGGCGCGCGAGGCGATCTCCCAGTTGGTGAGCTTCAGGTATTCGACCTTCGAGTGGATGCGGGCCAGGCTGACCTGTACCCATTCCTGGTCGATGACGCGGGAGCCGTTGGCGGTCTTGGTGTTGCGCGCCCACTCGGTGACCTGCGCGACGGCCAGGGCCAGCGGCGCCGAGGAGGTCAGCGCGACCCGCTCGTGGTTGAGCTGGTTGGTGACCAGCGCCCAGCCGCCGTTCTCCGGGCCCACCATGTCGGAGTGCTTGACCCGCACGTCCTGGTAGTAGGTGGCGCTGGTGTCCGGGCCGGCCATGGTGTGCACGGGCGTCCAGGAGAAGCCCTCGGCGTCGGTCGGCATGATGAACATCGAGATGCCCTTGTGCTTCTTGGCGCTCGGGTCGGTCCGGGCGGCCAGCCACACGTAGTCGGCGTAGGCGATGAGGGAGGTCCACATCTTCTGGCCGTTGATGATCCAGTCGTCGCCGTCGCGGACCGCGGAGGTGCGCAGCGAGGCCAGGTCGGTGCCGGCGCCCGGCTCCGAATAGCCGATGGCGAAGTGCAGCTGACCGGCGGCGATCTTGGGCAGGAAGAACTTCTTCTGCTCTTCGGTGCCGTAGTGCATGATGGTCGGCGCGACCGAGTTGATGGTCAGGAACGGCACCGGGGCGCCGGCGATGGCGGCCTCGTCGGTGAAGATCAGCTGATCCATGGTGGACCGGTCCTGGCCGCCGTACTCCTTGGGCCAGCCCAGGGCGAGCCAGCCGTCGCGGCCCATCTCCTCGACGACCTCGCGGTAGACGTTGCCCTCGCCGTACTCGCCGGTCTGGGCCGAAAGCGCTTGCCGCCGTTCGGGAGTGATGAGCTTGGTGAAATAGTCACGCAGCTCGGCACGCAGCTGTTCCTGTTGCGGCGTGTAGGCGATACGCATAGCAGTACCTCTAGCCTTCGTTTCTCGGTTCAGCCGATCATCGCACGCAAGTGAAACATGTTCCAGTATTGGTTCCGGTTAGGGCTACTTTGCTGTTCCGAGCACGGGTCTGCTTGTTAGGCTCGGGTGGAACCTGTGTTGAAGGAGAGAACTATGAAGGTGATCGTCGATTTCGATCAGTGCGAAGCGAACGGTATCTGCGTCGGAATCGCCCCTGACGTGTTCGATCTCGATGACGACGACAACTTGCACGTCAACGAGGTCGCGGTCACCGAGGACAACCGCAAGGACATCGAGTCGTCGGTGGCGCAGTGCCCCAAGGCGGCGCTGAAGCTGGTCTGAGGCCGGCACCGCCCGCCGGGGCCGGTCCTTGCCCGGCGGGTGGAACACGTTCTAGAGTCGCCCTCGTGAGCGAATCTGATGTGAGTCTTTCCGGCCGGGTTGCCGTGGTCACCGGCGCCGGCGCCGGGCTCGGCCGGGCCGAAGCCCTGGAGCTGGCCCGCGCGGGCGCGTCGGTCATTGTCAACGACCTTGCCGAAAACGACGCGGTCAGCGCAACCCTCGCCGATATCCGGGCGCTGGGTGTGAAGGCGGAGTTCGTCGGCGGCAGTATCGCCGAGCGGTCCACCGCCGACGCCATCATCCGTACCGCCGAGGAGTCCCTCGGTGGTCTGGACATCGTGGTGAACAATGCCGGGATCACCCGGGACAAGATGTTGTTCAACATGTCCGACGAGGACTTCGACGCGGTCGTCGCCGTGCACCTGCGCGGTCACTTCCTGCTGACCCGCAATGCGGCCGCCTACTGGCGCGCGAAGTTCAAGGAGACCGGTGCCCCCGTCTACGGGCGCATCATCAACACCTCCTCCGAGGCCGGTCTGCTCGGTCCCGCCGGCCAGGCGAACTACGGTGCGGCCAAGGCCGGTATCACCGCCCTGACCCTGTCGGCCGCCCGTGCCCTGGAGCAGGTCGGCGTGCGCGCCAACGCGATCGCGCCGCGCGCGCGGACCGCAATGACCGAGAACGTCTTCTCCGCGGCTCCCGACGAGGGCCCGGACCCGCTCTCGCCCGATCACGTCGCCCGCCTGGTGGCCTTCCTGGCCTCTCCGGCGGCCGAGGCCATCACCGGCCAGCTGTTCGTCGTCTACGGCCCGATGGTGGCCCTGATGGCGGCTCCGGTCGTCGAGCAGCGCTTCGACGCGGTGGGTGAGTTCACCCGTGAGGGCCTGGCCGCGAGCCTGGGCGGCTACTTCGCCGAACGTGGTTCGGACGCAACCTTCTCCGCCTCGTCCCTGAAGGACTTGGGCTGAGGTTTTCACCTCGATTTCCCGGTGTGGGGGCCGCGCGTCCGCTTGACGGACCCGGCCCCCGACCCTGCAGTTGATCGTGAGATCGATCATTGGTAGGAATGGGGATCAACTATGTGTGTCGCCTCACAATGCGGCACACCTCTGACGGTTAGGCTCACCTGAACACGTTCTCGAAACTGGACACCGGTTCAGAAAGAGTGCCTGTTCAAACCAATGGAAACCTTCCCGAACTGTATGAGAACGTGTTCTAATCTTCGGCGGGACCGAGATCACAGTCAGATCTCGGTTGCTATCGCTAGGCAGGGGCAGGAGGAATAGCGGGAATGAATGAAGTCCTTGCCGTACCGCTGCGGGCGGTCGGAGGGTTCTTCGAACTCGCCGGCGCGGTCGCTCGCGCCGTGGTACGGCCCCCGTTCCAGCGACGGGAATTCATCGAACAGTCCTGGTTCATCGCCAGGGTCTCCATGTTTCCCACGCTGATGGTGGCGATTCCGTTCACCGTGCTCGTGGTCTTCACCCTCAATATTCTTTTGCGGGAGATCGGCGCGGCCGACCTTTCCGGCGCGGGCGCGGCTTTCGGCGCGATCACCCAGATCGGCCCGATGGTCACGGTGCTCATCGTGGCCGGCGCGGGCGCGACGGCCATCTGCGCCGACCTCGGCGCGCGCACCATCCGCGAAGAGATCGACGCCATGAAGGTGCTCGGCATCGATCCGATTCAGCGCCTTGTGGTTCCGCGCGTGCTGGCCTCGATGTTCGTGGCCTTCCTGCTCAACGGCCTGGTGGCCGCGATCGGTATCCTCGGCGGCTTCGTCTTCTCGGTTTACCTGCAGGGCGTGAACGCGGGTGCGTTCGTCAACGGCATCACCCTGCTGACCCACCTGCCGGAGCTCGTCATCTCCGAGGTGAAGGCCATGCTGTTCGGTCTCGTCGCCGGACTGGTCGCCTGCTACCTGGGTCTGAACGTCAAGGGTGGTCCCAAGAGTGTCGGCGACGCCGTCAACCAGACCGTCGTCTTCGCCTTCATGGCGTTGTTCGTCATCAACGTCGTGATGACCGCGATCAGCATCAAGTTCACGGCGCGGTGACCCGATGGCTTTCGTGATCCAGTCTCGTTTTCCCAAGGTGACCAAGCGCTTTCAGCGCTTCACCGAGGCGCTCGATTCGGTCGGCAAGCACGCGGTGTTCTACGCGCGCTCGATCGGATCGGTGCCCAAGGCGCTGGTGCACTACCGCACCGAGACCATCCGGCTGATCGCCGAGATCTCGATGGGCACGGGTGCCCTGGCCGTCATCGGCGGCACCGTCATCATCGTCGGCTTCCTCACCCTCGCCGCCGGTGGCGTCATCGCGGTGCAGGGCTACAGCTCGCTCGGCAATATCGGTGTCGAGGCCCTCACCGGCTTCTTCGCCGCGTTCATCAACGTTCGCATCGCGGCTCCGGTTATTTCGGGTATCGGCCTGGCGGCGACGCTGGGCGCGGGTACCACGGCACAATTGGGGGCCATGCGCGTCTCCGAAGAGATCGACGCCCTCGAGGTGATGGCCATCCGGCCGATCCCCTTCCTGGTGGGCACTCGCATGCTCGCGGGCATGCTCGCCATCATCCCGTTGTACTCACTGGCGGTCATCGCCTCGTTCATCGCGAGTCGCTTTGCGACCGTGGTGATCTACGGCCAGTCGGCCGGTGTGTACGACCACTACTTCTCGACCTTCCTGATCCCCAGCGACATCCTCTGGTCCTTCGCACAGGCGATCTTCATGGCCATGGCGGTCATGCTGATCCACACCTACTACGGCTATCACGCCGCGGGCGGACCGGTCGGCGTCGGCGTGGCGGTAGGTAATGCGGTGCGGGCCTCGCTGATCGCGGTCGTCATGGTGACGCTGCTGATGTCGCTGGCCATCTACGGCACCTCCGGCAATTTCCATCTCTCCGGGTAGGGCGGGACGAAATGGTTCAACAACAAGGCGGAATGCCGAGCCCGATCGGCTCGCCGTTCGTCCAGAAGCCGGCGCCGAAGCGCTACCTCGACCAGGGGTGGGTGATCCGGCTGGCCGGTGCGGGCCTCGTGCTCGGCCTCGTCGCCGTGGTCACGTTCTGCATGGTGAGCTTCTTCGGTGGTTTCACGAATACCGCGCAGGTGACCGTCAATTCGCCGCGCGCGGGTCTGGTCATGGATCGCGACGCCAAGGTGAAGATCCGCGGTGTCGAGATCGGCCGCGTCAAGTCGATCGACGAGACGCCCGAGGGCGCGCGCATCGAACTCGCCATGGATCCGGACAAGCTGAAGCTGGTGCCGGCCAACGCGACCGTGGACATCAACTCCACCACCGTCTTCGGCGCGAAGTACATCAACTTCATCGAGCCGCAGAACCCGTCGGGTTCGCTGCACGCGGGAGCCGTGGTGCAGGCCGAGGGCGTGACTGTCGAATTCAATACGCTCTTCCAGCATTTGAGCGACGTGCTCAACAAGGTGCAGCCGGAGAAGCTGAACGCCACGCTGACCGCGCTGGGCACCGCCCTGCAGGGTCGCGGCGAGAAGCTGGGCCTGCTGCTCTCGGACAGCGACGAGTTCCTCAAGCAGATCAACCCCTCGCTGCCGACGCTGCAGGACGATCTGCGCAAGACCGCCTCGGTCACCGGCACCTACGCCGACACCGTGCCGGATCTGCTGCGCATCACCGACAACATGCAGGTGACCGGCAAGACCATCACCGATGAGCAGGCTCGCGTGGACGATCTGCTGACCAACCTGATCGGGCTGGCCGACACCGCGAACTCGGTGCTCAAGCCGAACGAGAACGATCTGACCAAGTCGCTGAACCTGTTGCGGCCCACCACGGATCTGCTGTTCGAATACCGGTCGGCGCTGTACTGCACGATCATGACCTTCGGTGAGAACGTGCCGCTGATGGACGAGCTGATCGGCGGCAAGAATCCGGCCTTCTCCATGAACGCCGGCATCATGCCCAGCGGTACGCCGTACTCGTTCCCCGAGGACCTGCCGAAGGTGAACGCCACCGGCGGCCCGCACTGCGAGAACACCGTTGATCTGACGGGCGGCCAGAAGGCCAACTACCTGATGACCGATACCTCGGAGGGTCACATCTGGGCGCCGCTGACCCAGCCGCGCCCGAGCAAGACCGTCTTCGAGATTCTGTTCGACCAGCTGCCGGGGGCGAAGAAGTGAAATTCAGACCACACGCCACCACAGTCAAGCTCAGTATCTTCGGGGTCGCCATGCTGGCGATCCTGGCGCTGCTGGTCGTCGTCTTCGGCCAGATGCGGTTCGCCCGCGAGAACGGTTATCACGCGGTGTTCACCTCGTCCTCGGGCATGCTGCCCGGGTCGAAGGTGCGCATCGCGGGCGTGCCGGTCGGTTCGGTGAGCCGGGTGTACGTCGGCAAGGACAAGAAGGCGCACGTCGACTTCGACGTGGACCGCAAGTACCGGCTCTACGCCAGCACCAAGGTGGCCATCCGCTACGAGAACCTCGTCGGCGACCGCTACCTGGAACTCATGGACGGCCCGGGCACGGCGACCCCGCTGCGCTCCGGCGCCACCATCGATCTCGACCACGCCCAGCCCGCGCTGGATCTGGACATGCTGCTGGGCGGGTTCAAACCGCTGCTGCGCGGCCTGGATCCGACTCAGGTCAACAACCTGACCGAGGCGCTGTTGCAGGTCTTCCAGGGCCAGGGCGGCACGCTGGTCGCGTTGCTGAACAGCGGCGGCGACTTCGGCAAGACCCTCGCCTCGCGCGACGCCCTGATCGGCAGCGTGATCGAGAACCTGAAGACGGTGCTGGCCACCATCGACGACCGCGACCAGGCATTCGGGACCACCCTGGACGAATTGCAGCGTCTGGTCAGTGGATTGGCCGCGGACAAGGACCCGATCGGCGCCGCCCTGCCCCGGATCGCCGGAGCCACCGGTGATCTCACCGAACTGCTCAAGGCGGTCCGGCCGGACCTGCGGAACACGGTGGACCAGTTGGGCCGCGCGGCAAAGACTCTCGACGACAGCCGCGACGAGTTCCAGACGGTGCTCTCGGCGCTGCCGAGTACCTACAAGAAGCTGACTCGCATCGGTGCCTACGGATCGTTCCTGAACATCTACGCGTGCAGCACCGACATCATGTTCACTGGGCCCGACGGCAAGGACGTGCGTCTCGCCCTGCCTGGCAGCCAGTTCGACGGGAGGTGTGGATAGTCATGGGACAACGCGTCATCAATATCGGCGTCATCGGCATCGTCGTGGTCGTGAGCATCTGCCTCACCGCCCTGCAATTCGACCGGCTGCCGTTCATCCGCTCGGGCGCGCAGTTCAGCGCGTACTTCGCCGACGCGGGCGGGCTGCTGCCCGGTGATCAGGTCCAGGTGGCCGGCGTGAAGTCCGGCCGGGTGGACAAGGTGGCGTTGGACGGCCCGAAGGTGAAGGTCTCCTTCACCCTCGACGAGTCGATCGTGCTGGGCACCAAGACCACCGCCGCGATCAAGACCAACACGGTGCTGGGCCGCAAGTCGCTCGAGGTGGCTCCGGACGGGGACGGCGCTATGAAGCGCGATCAGCCGATTCCCTTGGAGCGCACCACGTCTCCGTACTCGCTCAACGACGCCTTGCAGGATCTGTCCGGCACCGTGAAGGACCTCGACATGGACCGGGTCAACCAGACCCTGGACGCGTTGTCGAGCACCTTCAAGGACACGCCGGCTCCGCTGCGCTCGGCGCTGGACGGCATCACCCAGCTGTCCAAGAGCATCAACACCCGCGACAAGGCGCTGACGGACCTGCTGTCCAAGGCGCAGGGCGTCACCAAGGTGCTGTCGGATCGGGCGGCGAAGATCAATTCGCTGCTCGTGGACGGCAACCAACTGCTCGGTGAGCTGGATGCGCGCCGCGGCGCCATCACTCAGCTGATCACCTACATCAACGGCCTGGCCAAACAGCTCAGCGGATTCGTCAACGACAACGACGCGGCGCTGAAGCCGGCGCTGGACAAGTTGAACTCGGTGCTGGCGCTGCTGCAGAAGAACAAGCAGAACATCTCCGACGCGCTCGACGCACTCGGCCCCTACGCCGGTGCGCTCGGTGAGCAGGTCGGCAGCGGCCCGTACTTCCAGGCGTACATCGTCAACTGGAACAGCCCGGCGCTGCAGGCCCTTTCGGACGCGCTGGTCTGGCCGCAGAACTTGCCCGAGGCGTTCAAGAACATGCAAAGCGGCGGCCTCCAGCCTCGCCCGCTGATCACGGAGCTGCCGAAATGACGACTTTGCTCGCTAAAATCCGCGGTCTGCCGCGCTGGACCCGCGTGGCGGCGATCGTGACGTTGGTCGCGATCGTGGCCGGGGGTGTGTACACCGGGGTCTCCCGGATCGGCAAGCCGCAGATCACCGCCTACTTCCCGTCCACCGTCGGCCTGTACAAGGGCGACGAGGTGCGAATCCTCGGTGTCCGCGTGGGCACCATCGACTCCGTGGATCCGGGCAAGGACAAGGCCACGGTCAAGATGACCATCGACCGCGGCATCGACATCCCCGCCGACGCCAAGGCCGTGCTGGTCTCCCCGTCGGTGGTGTCGGCCCGGTTCATCCAGCTGGCCCCGGCCTACACCGGCGGCGCCAAGATGCACGACGGCTCGGTGATTCCGCTCGAGCGCACCGCCGTCCCGGTCGAATGGGACGACATCAAGGTCGAATTGAACAAGCTGGCAACGTCTCTCGGCCCGGTGGGCGAGGACAAGCAGGGCACGTTCGGACGCTTCGTCAATACCGCCGCCGACAACCTCGACGGCAACGGCCAGGCCTTCCGCGACACCCTCAAGGAGCTGTCGGCCACGCTGACCACGCTGTCGGACGGTCGCACCGACCTGTTCGGCACCATCAAGAACCTGCAGCAGTTCGTGGACGTGCTCTCCAAGAGCAACGACCAGATCGTGCAGTTCGGCGGTCGGCTGGCGTCGGTGTCACAGGTGCTGGCGGGCGTATCCGGTGATCTCGGAGCGGGTTTGGACAATCTGGACTCCGCGGTCTCCGACGTGAAGAAGTTCCTCGACTCGCACGGCACGGCGCTGAGCACCGACCTGGCGCAGCTCGCCGACGTCACCAGCACGCTGGTGGAAAAGCGGCCGCAGATCGAACAGGTGCTGCACACCGCGCCGACCGCTCTGGTGAACTTCTATCAGCTGTACAACCCCGCGCAGGGCACCGTCGCCGGCTATCCGGTGTTCGCCGGCTTCAACTCACCCATGAGCTTCATCTGTGGCTCCATCGACACGCTCTCCACCGGCAACGGCCAGGAGAGTGCCAAGATGTGCGCGCAGTACCTGGCCCCGGTGATCCAGAACCTGGCGATGAACTACCCACCGCTGCTGTTCAACGACGGCACGGGTGCGACAGCGCTGCCGAACCAGCTGGTGCCCAGCACGCCCGACGTCGCCGCTCGCTATGCCGCGCAGGGTGAACGGGCGCCGGTCGGGATCCCGAACGGGCTGTCGGGTCTCGCCATTCCGGGAGGGAACTGATGAATACTCGTCGCCGCAAGGTGGCGGGCCTGGCGATCGGTGTCGCGGTCGCTCTGAGCGCCACCGGATGTGATTGGGACGGCCTCAACACCGTCTCCATGCCGGGTTCCGCCGGAACAGGTTCCGACGCTTGGCACATCAAGGTGCAGATGCCGAATGTCACCACCCTGAGCCGCAATTCGCCGGTGCTGGTGAACGACGTGACCGTCGGCACCGTCACCGGGATCGATGTGGAGAACTGGCACGCGCTGGTCACCATCGGGCTGGACAAGAATGTGAAGCTGCCGGCCAACGCCATCGCGAAGATCGGGCAGACCTCGCTGCTCGGCTCCAATCACGTCGAATTGGCCGCGCCCACAGACGTTCCCGCCACCGGTGAACTGCACGACGGTGACACCATCACGCTGGATCGGGCGGGCGTGTACCCGACCACCGAGCAGACGCTGTCCTCGCTGTCGGTGGTGCTCAACGGCGGCGGTATCAGCCAGCTGGAGAACATCACCCACGAGCTGAACACCGCCTTCACCGGTCGCACCGATGCGATTCGCGACCTGCTGCCGCAGCTGAACCAGATGGTCGGGACGCTCAACGCCCAGACCGCCGACATCATCAACGCCATGAGCGGGCTCGACCGGGTGTCGGGAACGCTTGCGCAGGAGAAGGATCGGTTGGCCGGCGCCATCGACAACATCCATCCCGCGCTGACCGTGCTCGCGAACAAGCGGGAGCAGATCACCAACGCGCTGACCGCGGCGGGTGACCTCAGTGATGTGGTCAAGCGGATCATCGACAATGCCGGTGACGATCTGAAGGCCGAGATCGCCGATCTGGGACCGACTCTGGAACAGATCGCCAACACCAGCGACAACTTCAGCAGGTCGCTGAACATGATGCTGACCTTCCCGTTCCCCTTCAAGTACATCGACCGGTACATCCGCGGTGACTACATGAACGTGAAGATCACCTTCGATCTGACCGCGGCTCGCCTGGATTCCAACTTCCTGACCGGAACCCCGCTGGGTGGACGGTTCGGCGGTGTGGAGGGTGCGCTCGGCCAAGGGGCCGGCGTGGCCGGCGATCAGGGCGATCCCGCCAAGACTCCGCTGCAGCAACAACAACCGTCCTCGACCCAGCCGTCGCCGACCGTGCCCGGCCTGCCGGGCCTGAACATTCCGGGCCTGCCCTCCATTCCCGGAATCACCGTGCCGCAAGGGGACCCGGGCAAATGAAACTGAGTCGCTTCGTCAAGATTCAGCTCGCCATCTTCACCGTGCTGACCGTCATCGGTATCACGGTGATGGGTGGGGAGTACGTGAAGCTGCCCGCCATGTTCGGCATCGGCCGGTATGACGTGACGGTGCAGCTGGCCGCTACCGGCGGTCTGTACGAGCATGCCAATGTCGCCTACCGCGGAACCAATGTGGGCAAGGTGAATTCGGTGGTGCTGACCCGGCAGGGTGTCGACGCCAAGTTGTCGATCGACTCCGACTTCAAGATCCCGTCCGATGTGGACGCCTGGGTCAAATCGGTGTCGGCCATCGGTGAGCAGTACGTGGATCTGGTGCCCAAGGACAACCCGCAGGGCGGTAACCTGCGCGACGGTTCGGTCATTCCGGTCGACCGCACCAAGCTGCCGATGGACATCGGCGGCATCCTGGACCGCACCGACCGGCTGCTCTCCAGCGTCGCCGACACCCGCCTGCAGCAGGTGATCGAGGAGGCGTTCCTCGCCTTCAACGGCGCCGGCCCCGATCTGGAACGGCTGCTCGACTCCGCGTCGCTGCTGGTCCAGGAGGCCAAGAACAACACCGACGCCACCAAGGATCTGATCGACAAGATCGGCCCGCTGCTCGACACCCAGATCGAGTCCGACTCCGCCATCCGCGGGTGGACCAAGGATCTGGCGACGGTGACCGACCAACTGCGCGAACACGATCCGGCGCTGCGCAACGTGATCGACCACGGCCCGGGCGCCCTCAACAAGGCGACCAAGCTGTTCGAGGACCTGAAGCCCACCGTGCCGCTGCTGGCGCAGAATCTGGTCAGTCTCGGTCAGGTCGGCGTCACCTATCACGCCAGCGTGGAGCAGTTGCTGGTTATTTTCCCGCCGCTGATCGGTGCGCTGATGACGCTCGCCAAGGGCAGCCCGACGGAGTACGGCGGCAAGGTCGACTTCAAGATCGGTCTCAATGACCCGAAGGGTTGCACCACGGGCTTCCTGTCACCGGAGGACCGGCGCTCGCCCAACGACTACACGGGGCCGACTCCGGAGACCCCGAAGGGGCTGTACTGCAAGATTCCGCAGAACTCCCCGGACGTGGTCCGCGGTGTCCGCAACAACCCCTGTATGGACGTGCCGGGCAAGCGTGCGGCCACCGTGGAACAGTGCCACTCCGCCGAGGGCTACCAGCCGCTCGGTGACAACCCGGCCTTCGGTAAGCCGAACCCGGTGGACAACAACGGCAAGCCCACGTTCACCCCGAGTTCGCTGGAGACCGGCGGGCAACCGGGAGCCGCGCCTGCGAGTGTGACGACGAGAACGTACGATCCGAAGAGTGGCACGTATCTCGGGCCGGACGGTGTACTCACCCGCCAGGCCGATATCGGGCCCGATGGTTCCGGCATCGTGCCGGCTAACTGGCAAACAATGCTTCAGGAGCAACAACGATGAGTGATCCCACGGTGGTGAACAGCAAGACCCGGCGGAAGGCCGTGCGGTCAGAAGGACCGCCGGTCCAGGACGGGGATGCACCCATAGCGGATGTCACCACCGTGAAGGTCACGGGTGTCGAGGCAGCTGCCGAGACGCCCGAGGCCGAGACCCCCGAGGTCGCCGAAACCGACGCCACGACCGTGCAGACGGTCGTGACGCCGGAAGCCGGCGAGGATGCGGGGGCCGCCGCGGACGCTTCGGACGCGGCGGAATCGGCTGAGCCGGCGGACGAGTCGCTCGAGGTGGTCGAGGGCGCTCCGGCGGTCGCGGCCGACGCCGAGGACTCCGAAGCCGACGCCGACGCCGACGCGTCGAAGGACGGCCGCAAGTGGCCGGTCTTGCTGTTCGGCGCGGCGGCGGTGCTGTGCCTGGTCGCGCTGGCGACCAGCCTGATCTTCTGGATTCCGGCGCACAACGCCGCGGACAAGAACGAGCAGCTGCGCGCGGACTACACCCAGACCGCCAAGCAGGCCGTCCTGAACATCACCACCATCAAGGTGGACACCGTCAAGGACGACATCAACCGGGTGCTCTCGGTGGCCTCGGGTCAGCTCAAGGACGAGTACTCCTCCCGCAGCGACGCCTACGCCGATGTCATCAAGCAGGCGAACGTGAAGGCCAGCGGCCAGGTCGTGGAGACCGCCGTCGAGTCCTACGACGACCACTCGGCCCAGATCCTCGTCGCAGCCAAGCAGAACCTCACCAACGCCGGCTCGGATCAGCCGCAGCAGCGCGTCTACCGATTCCGGGTGACGATCACCCACGACGGTGACCATTTCACCGCCTCGAAGCTGGAGTTCGTCTCGTGACCAAGAACCGCATCCGGATCTCGGCCATCGCGGCCGTCATGGTGGCCATGCTGGGGGCGGCCGGCTGGTTCGGCTACGACGCCTGGCATCTGAAGCAGCTCGATCACGCGCGCACCGATTCGGTGGCCGCGGCCCGCAAGACGGTCGAGTCGATGTTCAGCTACGACTTCAACTCCGTCGACAAGGCGCTGCCCAAGGTCGCCGACGACCTCTCCGGTGGCTTCAAGGACGACTACCTCAAGCTCGTCAACGAATCCATCGCGCCCGGCGCCAAGGAGAAGCAGCTCACCGTCATCGCCTCCACCCAGGCGGGCGGCGTCATCGACGTCGACACCAAGCACGCCAAGGTGCTGCTGTTCCTCAACCAGATGACCACCAGCAAGGACAACCCTCAGGCCACCGCCAGCGGTAGCCGAGTCCGGGTGGACCTCGACAAGAGCGGCGACCGCTGGCTCGTCTCCGAGGTCACTCCGATCTGATCACGGATCATCCAGCACGACACCAAGCGCGCAGCTCCGGATTTCCCGGGGCTGCGCGCTTTTCGGTCGGGCGGTCGTGCTCGGTGGGCAAAGTGGAAGCCGACCGTTCAGGATGTAGTGCATGGGAACGAAGAAGACGCCCTGGACTGCCGCCGACATTCCGGATCTGAACGGGCGCACCGCGATTGTCACCGGGGCCAGTGGCGGGCTCGGGCTGGAGACGGCGCTGCAGCTCGCGGAACACGGTGCGCGGGTGGTCATGGCCTGCCGCAGTGCGGAGAAGGCCGGGGCGGCAGCCGATCTCATCCGTGCCAAGGTGCCGACGGCCGAATTGTTGTTCGTGGAGCTCGATTTGGCCTCGCTGGAGTCGGTCGGCAAGGCCGCGGTGCGGGTGCACGACGAGGTCGAGCGGGTTGATCTGCTGGTCAACAACGCTGGGATGCTGAGCCGGGTGCGGAGCCTCACCGAGGACGGGTTCGAGACGACGTTCGCGACGAATCATCTCGGGCCGTTCGCGTTCACCGGGCAGGTGCTGGATCTGTTGCGGGCCGCGCCGGCGGGGCGGGTGGTGGCCGTGACCACCGGGTTCGCCTCCAAGAAGGAGGCCCCGATCGATCTCGATGATCTGTTCTTCGAACGCCGGACCTACAAGGGATTCCAGGCCTACGCGCAGTCCAAGTTGGCCAATGTGCTGACCGCGTTCGAGTTGCAGCGGCGGCTCAACGGCACCGATACCGAGGTGAAGTCGGTCGCCGCGCATCCGGGGGCGGCCGAATCGGATTTCGCTCAGAACCTCGGGCCAGTCCTCACCTTCCTGTCGCGTCCGTCGCTGCGCTGGGTGTTCCGGTTCGCCATGCAGACCGTCGAAATGGGTGCGCTCCCGACGTTGCGGGCGGCCACCGATCCCGCCGTCCGGCCCGGAGATCTCTTCGGGCCGAGCGGCTTCACCAAGGGCTACCCGATCCTGAACGAGCCCAGTGCGCAGGCGCTCGATCCGGAACTGGCGGCGCGGGTATGGGAAGCGTCGGAGCGGCTCACCGGAGTCGCCTACGCGCTGTAGAACGACGAACGCCCCCTGGAAGATCCAGGGGGCGTTCGGTTTCCGTGTTCAGCGGATCAGGTCCGGATCCACGTCGTCGTCGGTGAGCAGTGCGCTGCCCGCGACGCGATCGGTGGCCAGGGCGTCGAGGAAGGCGCGGGCCCACCGGTCGACGTCATGGGTGAGGACCTGACGGCGCAGCGAGCGCATGCGCCGGCGGCGGGTGTCGCGGTCGTCGTCGATCGCGCCGAGCAGCGCGTCCTTGACGCTGTCCAGGTCGTGCGGGTTGCACAGGTATGCCTGCCGCAATTCCGCTGCCGCACCGGTGAATTCGCTCAGCACCAGGGCGCCGTTGAGGCTGCCCTGGCAGGCCACGTACTCCTTGGCGACCAGGTTCATGCCGTCGCGCAACGGTGTCACCACCATGACGTCGGCGGCCACGAAGAACGCGATCAGCTCCTCGCGCGGGATGGGGCGTGCAGGTAGTGCACCACCGGGTAACCCACCCGGGCGAACTCGCCGTTGATGCGGCCCACTTGGCGTTCGATATCGCCACGCATCTGGATGTAGGACTCGACGCGTTCGCGGCTCGGCGTGGCCAGCTGCACCATCACCGTGTCCGCGGGGTCGATGCGCCCGTCGTGCAGCAGCTCCTCGAGCGCGGCCAGCCGGATGTCGATGCCCTTGGTGTAGTCGAGGCGGTCGACGCCCAGCAGGATCGTCTTCGGATTGCCCAGTTCCGCACGGATTTTCGCGGCCCGCTCCCGAACGTCGCGGCGGCGCGAATACTCGTCCAGTTCGGTCGAGGTGATGGAGATGGGGAACGCGCCCACCCGCACGGTGCGGAAACCCACCTGCACCACACCGAGTTTCGAGCGCACACCCACATTGCCGCGCGAAGTCGGTTGTCCGGCCAGCCTTCTGGCCAGATACAGGAAGTTCTGCGCGCCGCCGGGCAGATGGAAGCCGATCAGGTCGGCGCCCAGCAGGCCCTCGACGATCTCGGTGCGCCACGGCATCTGCATGAACAGTTCCACCGGCGGGAACGGGATGTGCAGGAAGAAGCCGATGGTCAGGTCGGGGCGGAGCATGCGCAGCATCTTGGGCACCAGCTGCAGCTGGTAGTCCTGCACCCACACGGTCGCGCCCTCGGCGGCCACCTTGGCGGTGTACTCGGCGAAGCGGCGGTTCACCTGCACGTACGCCTGCCACCACTGGCGGTCGTAGACCGGCCGCACGATCACGTCGTGATACAGCGGCCACAGGGTGGCATTGGAGAAGCCCTCGTAGTAGTCGGCGACCTCGTTGCCGGACAACGGGACGGGATGCAGTTCCAGACCGTCCTCGACGATCGGATCGAGTTCCACGTCCGGGACGCCGGCCCAGCCGACCCAGGCGCCCTTGTTATTGCGCAGTACCGGTTCCAGTGCGGTGACCAGTCCGCCGGGGCTGCGCTTCCAGCGGGTGGTGCCGTCGGGCAGTCGCTCCAGGTCTACCGGAAGCCGGTTGGCGACGACGACGAAACCGGAGCCGGAGCTATCCGGGTGCACGAGCCTATTCGCCTCGCGTCGGAGCGATGCCCAGCATCGACAGCAGCATGCGGCACTCGTCAGCGTCGGTGGCGTAGGCGGCCACGACACGCTGGGCCTGGCGTGCGGTCTCGTCGGCGAGCGGTTCCAGATCGTCGTCCGCGATGTCGTTTGCGCCGGTCTTCGCGGCCATCTCATGTCCTCTCGGAGAAGTCTGCTCGGTGCGAGGAGTCCATCGTATCTGCCAGGAAAGTCGAGTCCGACCGCTGCGTGCATTGCGAGCCCTAACCGCAATGGTGACCGGCGCGAGCGCCCGAGCGAAACGATCGTGGGCGCGCGACCTATACGGTGGACGGACGAACGCGTGGCACATCTGATGTAAGGGGTCGCAAGCATGCCGTTGGCGACGGTGAACGGAATCTCGCTGAACTACCAGGTCAAGGGAGACCGGTCCAAAGGCACCGACGTCAAGGGATCAGCGCCGCTGGTCGTGATGGTCATGGGTACCGGCAGCGGCGGCCGCGTCTGGGAACTTCACCAGGTGCCGGCCCTGGTCTCGGCCGGATACCGGGTCTGCACCTTCGACAACCGCGGCATCGCGCCCTCCTTCGAATCGCCGGCCGGGATCACCATCGAGGACCTGGTCCGCGACACCATCGCCCTCATCGAATTCCTCGGCGAAGGCCCGGTTCTGCTGGTCGGCCAGTCGATGGGCTCACGGGTGGCGCAGGAAGTCGCGCTGGCCCGGCCCGACCTGGTGCGCAAGGCCGTCTTCATGGCCGGGCACGCGCGGCTCGACCAGTTCCAGCAGACCCTCGGACTGGGCGAGCAGGAACTCGACGACACCGGCACCAAGCTGCCCGCGAAATTCGAGGCGGCGATGACCGCCCTGATGAACCTCTCCCCGGCCAGCATGGCCGACCCGCACACCGCCCGGGACTGGCTCGACCTGTTCGAATTCACCGGCGGCCCAGCCACTCCCGGCGTGCGGGCGCAGCGCCGCATGGACCACGACTTCGACCGCCGGGTCGCCTACCGGGCGATCCGGGTGCCCTGCCTGGCGCTGGGCTTCGCCGACGATCGGATGATCCCGCCCTACCTTTCGCGCGAGGTCGCCGATATCATTCCGGGTGCGCGCTACCAGGAGGTTCCCGACGCCGGGCACTTCGGTTACCTGGAACAACCGGAGGTCGTCAATAAGATCCTTGTCGAATTCTTCGTGGCCTGAACGAAGTGTAGGTAACCGCCCAGCGGTAACGCCTGCCTTGCTAGGGTCGAATCAACGTCGGGGGCTCGTTCCAACACTGCGGTGGCTGAAACGATCCGCTACGTACCCGTACACAGCGCCAGTATCCAGTGAGGTGAAATGAGCACCAATCCCTTCGATGACGAAGACGGCCGGTTCTTCGTCCTGGTCAACGATGAGGAACAGCACTCTCTGTGGCCGGCTTTCGCCGAGGTCCCGGCGGGTTGGCGAGTCGTGTTCGGCGAGGACTCCCGCGCCGCATGCGTCGAGTACGTAGAGAAGAACTGGACGGACATGCGTCCGAAGAGCCTGCGTGACGCCATGGCGGCGGACGACGCGGCTCGTCAGGCGGCCCAGTCCTGACACTCTGCGGTTAGGCCGATACTGCGCGAACGACTTCCGAACGCGGCCGGCGACGCCACGAGCGTCGCACGGCCGCGTCCCGGTGTTCGCCGCGGCATCGCTCCGACCGGGAAGCCGGCTTTTCCGCGCAGCCGGCCACCCCGGTTATGATGGCACCGCTTTCCGCCTCCTTAGCTCAGTGGTAGAGCACCGCTCTTGTAAAGCGAAGGTCGTCAGTTCAATCCTGACAGGGGGCTCGGTTGGACAACGCCGGTCGAGGAATCGACCGGCGTTCGTCGTTTCCGGGGTTCCGCGGCGTTCGCAGGAAACTCCCAGGGATTGGCCAGGGTTCTCGCGGGGGCAGCGCAGAATATGAGGTCATGACCGGTGTGCCTGCGCAAGGACGCGAACCCGAGGCCAAAGTGCTCGTCGTCGACGACGAGCCGATGATCGTCGAGTTGCTGTCCGTGAGCCTGCGGTATCAAGGGTTCGAGGTGGCCAGCGCCGCCAGCGGCACCGAGGGACTCGACCGGGCCAAGACCTTCCGGCCCGACGCCATGATCATCGACGTGATGATGCCCGGCATGGACGGCTTCGGGCTGCTGCGGCGGCTGCGGGCCGACGGGATCGACGCGCCCGTGCTGTTCCTGACCGCGCGCGACGACGTCGACGACAAGATCACCGGGCTCACCCTCGGCGCCGACGACTACGTCACCAAGCCGTTCAGCCTCGAGGAAGTGGTGGCCCGGCTGCGGGTCATCCTGCGCCGATCCGGGCGGGCAGCGCCCGAAACCAAGTCGTCGCGGCTGCGGTTCGCCGACATCGAACTCGACGACGACACCCACGAGGTGTGGAAGGCGGGCGAACCGGTCGCCCTGTCACCCACCGAATTCACGCTGCTGCGGTACTTCCTGGTCAACGCCGGCACCGTACTGAGCAAGCCGCGGATCCTGGACCACGTGTGGCGCTACGACTTCGGCGGCGAGGTCGGCGTGGTCGAAACGTACGTGTCCTACCTGCGCAAGAAGGTCGACACCGGGCCCGATCGGCTGATCCACACGCTGCGCGGGGTCGGCTACGTGATGCGGGAGCCGCGCGGTCGCACGGCGGTGCAGTGAACGCCGCCGAGGCGGCCCGCGGAATCCGCCGCAAGATCGCCGATCGGCTCGCCGCGGTGCCGCTGCGCACCACGCTGGTGCTGGCGCTGGTGTCGCTGGCCGGGCTCGGGCTGCTGGCCTCCGGCATCGCCGTCACCTCCCTGATGCGCAATGTGCTGGTCGAACGGATCGACCGGCAGCTGTCCGACGCCGCCCACAGCTGGGCCGCGCCCGGCGCGCAACGACCCGAACCACTGCCCACCGTGCGCGGGCGGGAACGACCGCCACACCTGTACTGGGTGCAGGTGCGCGACCCGGCCGGGCAGCCGACGCTGATCCTCACCGCCGGGGTGCAGGAACCGGAGGTGCCCGACGACCTGGGCAGCCGGCCCGAGACCGTCGGCTCGATCGGTGCGTCCGGCGAGGAATGGCGGGTCCTCAAGACCATCAACGACCACGGCACCAGCATCATCGCGCTGCGCATGGACGAGACGAACTCGCTGCTCGACAAGCTGATCGTGCTGCAACTGGTGATCGGCGCGCTGGTGCTGGCGGCGCTGGCCGCGGTGGCGCGCATGGTGATCCGGCGCAGTCTGCGCCCGCTACGGGAAGTCGAGGGCACCGCGGCCGCCATCGCGGGCGGCGACCTGCATCGGCGAGTTCCGGTGCGCGGCACCGACACCGAGGTCGATCACCTGTCGCAGTCGCTCAACACCATGCTCACCCAGATCCAGCAGGCCTTCGCCGCCACCGAGGCGTCCGAGGAAGGCGCGCTGCGCTCCGAGGCCAAGATGCGGCGCTTCGTCGCCGACGCCAGCCACGAACTGCGCACCCCGCTGACCACCATCAAAGGCTTCTCCGAGCTGTACCGGCAGGGCGCGATCACCGACCCGGACCTGCTGATGGACCGTATCGAACGCGAATCCAAGCGGATGGGGCTGCTCGTCGAGGACCTGCTCATGCTGGCCCGGCTGGACGCGCAACGGCCCGTGGAACGACGGTCGGTGGACCTGCTCATGCTGGCCAGCGATGCCGTGCACAGTGCGCGCGCCCTGGCCGCGGCCCAGCATCAGGAAGGCCCCGAACGTAAGATCGACCTCGAAATCCGGCCCGGCCCCGGCACATTGGAGCTGATCGGCGACGAGACGCGGCTGCGGCAGGTGCTGGCCAATCTGATCAACAACGCGCTCGTGCACACGCCGTCCGAGGCGCAGGTGGTGTTGCGGCTGACCCCCGAGGACCGCGACGTACTGATCGAGGTCTCCGACACCGGGCCCGGGCTCTCCGGCGAACAAGCCGAGCGGGTCTTCGAACGCTTCTATCGCACCGACGTGTCCCGCAGCCGGGACAGCGGCGGTACCGGACTGGGACTTTCGATCGTGCAGGCGCTGGTCGACGCCCACGGCGGCACGGTGTCGGTGACCAGCGTGCCGGGGGAGGGCGCCACCTTCACGGTGCGGCTGCCCCGCGAACAGGGGTGAGCCGGATGCGCACCCGGTCGGGTGCGCACGGGACCGCTACTCCGGGACGTTCGCGCCGTGGCCGAGGTCGCGCAGGGCCTGCTTGATCTTGGACTGCGCCTCGTCCAGGGACTCCGGGCTCGGCGAGGTGTCGGCGCCGCTGATATCGAAGTCACCCATGTGGAAGGCCGGGAACACGTGCACGTGCAGGTGCGGCACCTCGAGGCCGGCGATCAGCAGGCCCGCGCGCGGGGCGTCCCACGCGGCGCGCACCGCCTGACCGATCACCTGGGCGACACCGGTCAGGCGCGCCATGGTGCCCGCATCGACGTCCTGCCACTGATCGATCTCCTTGCGCGGCACCACCAGCGTGTGCCCCGGAGTCACCGGCGCGATGGTGAGGAAGGCGACGAATTCGTCGTCCTCCCAGACGAACCGCCCCGGCAGCTGACCTTCGATGATTGCGGAGAAAACAGAAGCCATGCTGGATAGTTTGCCCTCCGCTTCGCTGCGGGCGGGTTCGGGGCGCTGGAGGTCTCGTTCTTCCCTCCCTCCGCTCCCCCGCTTCGCTCCTCCGCTCCGCTCAGTCCAGAACGAGACGCGCCCCGAACCTCTGGGCGCGGGTCTGGACTCGTGACCGCATGCGTTCGCGCACGGCTTGGGCACCCCGCCCGCTGCGCTGCCGGCGGCGCCAGCGCTCGCCGGTGGTGTGTCGCTGGTGCTGCGCCGTCGCGTCGCTGGACCGCTCTTCGGTGGGTGGGCGGAGCCCTCTAAGCTGTTCGCCGTGCGCGTACTCGTCATCGGTTCCGGAGCCCGTGAACATGCCCTCGTCCTGGCACTGCGCAAGGACCCGGCGGTGACCGCGGTCTACGCGGCGCCCGGCAATGCGGGCATCGCCCAGCATGCCGAGGTGCGGGCCGTCGACGCCACCTCCGGCGAGGAAGTGGTGGCGCTGGCTCGGGAGCTGGCCGCCGATCTCGTCGTGGTCGGGCCCGAGGTGCCGCTGGTGCTCGGGGTGGCCGACGCGGTGCGCGCGGCCGGGATCCCGGTGTTCGGCCCGTCGGCCGACGCTGCGCGGATCGAGGGCTCCAAGGCTTTCGCCAAGGACGTCATGAACGCGGCCGGGGTGCGCACCGCGCACAGCGAGATCGTGGATCGCCCGGGCGAATTGGATGCGGCGCTGGACCGTTTCGGCCCGACCTGGGTGGTCAAGGACGACGGGCTGGCCGCGGGCAAGGGCGTCGTGGTGACCCCGGACCGGTCGGTCGCGCGGGAGCACGGCGCGGAACTGCTCGAGCTGGGCCACCCGGTGCTGCTGGAATCCTTCCTCGACGGCCCCGAGGTGTCGCTGTTCTGTCTGGTCGACGGCGAGACCGTGGTGCCGCTGCTGCCCGCCCAGGACCACAAGCGCGTCGGCGACGGCGACACCGGGCCCAACACCGGCGGCATGGGCGCGTACACGCCGCTGCCGTGGCTGCCCGCGGAATCCCTGCAGGCCATCGTCGACGACGTGGTGAAGCCCGTCGCCGCCGAGATGGTGAAGCGCGGGGTGCCGTTCAGCGGCCTGCTCTACGCCGGTCTCGCCATGGGCCAGGCCGGTCCCGCCGTCGTCGAATTCAACTGCCGCTTCGGCGATCCCGAGACCCAGGCCGTGCTGGCCATGCTGGACAGCCCGCTCGGCGAACTGCTGTACGCCACCGCCACCGGCACCCTCGACCAGGTCGCCGCGCCGCGCTGGAAGGACGGCGCCGCCGTCACCGTCGTGCTGGCCGCCGAGAACTACCCGGCCCGCCCGCGCAGCGGCGACGTCATCACCGGCGCCGAATCCACCGGCACCGGAATCGAATCCGAGGTCCTGCACGCCGGCACCGCCCAGCGTGAGGACGGCGCCCTGATCTCCGCCGGCGGCCGCGTCCTCGCCATCGTCGGCCAGGGCGCGGACCTCGTCGCCGCCCGCAAGAACGCCTACGACCGCCTGGCCGGAATCAAGCTGTCGGGCGGCCACTTCCGCACCGACATCGCCCTGGCCGCCACCGAAGGCCGCATCACCATCCCCACCGCGGGCTGAGTCACCGACGAAACAACGCCCGCCCGAATCCGATTCGGGCGGGCGTTGTCGTGTTCCGGTTCGGCACCGCCGGATTCGGGGGCGGATCAGCCGAGGACGATGCCGCGCTGGGCGAGCCAGGGTTGGGGGTCGACGTGCTGGCCGTTGATGATGATCTCGAAATGCAGGTGGGGGCCGGTGGAGTCGCCGCGGTTGCCGATGCGGGCGATCTGGAGGCCCGCGGGGACGCGTTCGCCGACCGAGACCGAGAAGTCGTACATGTGGCCGTAAACGGAGATGGCGCCATCGTCGTGGCGGATGCGGACCCACAAGCCGAAGCCCTGGGCCGGGCCCGCGTCGATGACCGTGCCCGCGGCCACCGCGTAGATCGGTGAACCCAGCGGGGCGGCGATGTCGATGCCCGCGTGGAAAGTGCCCCAGCGCGCACCGAATCCGGAGGTGAACAGGCCCTTCGCGGGCAGCGCGAAACCGCCGACGCCGGGGAGGACGAATCCGGGAGGGAGGGCGGCGTCAGGGGACGGGGTGAGCCATGGCTGCGGCTGCCCGGCCACGGCCGCTGCGGCCTCTGCCTTCGCGCGTTCCAAGGTGGCCGCCGCGGCGGCCGAGACCACGGCCTGCTCACGCAGGTGCTCACCGTTGTTGATGGCGTCCAGATACCGCTTCGAGGATTCCTGCGTGGCCTGGATCTGCAGCGGATATTGCACCGGAATACGAACCGCCACACCGGGACCCACAGTGGCGTCGGTCGGGATCAACCCCAGTGCCCCGTCCGCGCTCGCGAACACCAGTACCGCGGCCACGCCTCCGATCAGCACCCGATGCCGAATGCTCCACGCCCGCACCACAGGCCACTGCCGACGCGCCTCCGCGCGCCCCCGCTGCGCCAGCTCCGCGGCCTCGTCCCGCGACCGCGGCCGCCGCGCCCACAGCTCGACGGCCCGGTCTCGCACGATCGGTGCATGAGTCCGCAGCTGGTCGGCCACCTGCCCGAGCAGTCCGGCCACCAACAGCGCGGCCCGTTTCAGCGTCGCTCCGAGCCGTGACGGCTTGTCTTCGACGCCGAGCCGAGATCGGATGCCGGGCGTATAGCTGTCCGCCGCTCCGAAACCGCCGCGCCGCGAAGTGCGGCCGCTGGGTGGGGCGGGGGCTGCAAGGGGTGGGTGTGGGTCGGTGTCCGGAGTGTTCCCGGTGGTTGCTGGTCCCCCCTGCACAGCGGCCTCCTCAGGCATTCGCACGACCGTTCCCGGACAGGCGGGGGAGCGGGTGCTCTACCGTCTGTCGGGTGCGTATCGAATCTCGCCGGTCGACCATTCCACCTTTTTACGTGATGGACGTCTGGAAAGCAGCTGCTGAACGGGCCCGGACACACGGCGATGTGCTGGTGCTGGCCGCGGGGCAGCCTTCCACGCCCGCTCCGGAGGCGGTTTTGCGGGCCACCAAGGCGGCCATGGATTCCGAATTGCTGGGTTATACCGAGACATTCGGGATTCTGGCGTTGCGGGAGGCCATCGCCGAGCACCATCGCAGCACCTACGGGGTGCGGGTGGAGGCGGACGATGTCGTGGTCACGACCGGGTCGTCCGGCGCGTTCACGCTGCTGTTCCTGGCCGCGTTCGATCCCGGCGACACCGTGGTGGTGGCGCGGCCGGGGTATCCGGCCTACCGGAACACGCTGACCGCGCTGGGCTGCGAGGTGGTGGAGCTGGACTGCGGGCCCGAGACCCGGTTCCAGCCGACCGTGGCCATGCTGGAGGCGCTGCCGGAGCCGCCCGCGGGCTTGATCGTGGCCAGCCCGGCCAACCCGACCGGGACGATGATCGCGCCGGAGGAGCTGGCGGCGCTGGCCCGCTGGTGCGACGAGCACGGGACGCTGCTCATCTCCGACGAGATCTATCACGGCATCGTCTACGACGACACGGAACCGACCTCCTCGGCGTGGGAGACCTCCCGGAACTCGGTAGTCATCGGCTCGGTGTCGAAGTACTTCTCCATGACCGGCTGGCGGCTGGGCTGGATGCTGGTGCCGGAAGCGTTGCGCCCGGCCTTGCAGCGGCTGGCGTCGAACATGACGGTGTGTCCGCCGGCTATTTCCCAGTTCGCGGCCGTGCACGCGTTCGGCCCGGAAGCCAAAGCCGAACTGGACGGTCATGTGGAACGTTATGCGGCAAATCGCCAGCTGCTGCTGTCCGGCCTGACGAAGCTCGGCATCACCGACCTCGCCCCCGCCGACGGCGCGTTCTACGTCTACGCGGATATCGCTCACCTGACCGATGATTCGATGCGCTGGTGCACCGAGGTGCTCGACGCCACCGGTGTGGCGCTGGCCCCCGGCATCGACTTCGACACCCGGCACGGTCATCACACCGTTCGCTTCTCGTTCGCCGGAGCCGCCGCCGACATCGAAGCGGCACTGGACCGGTTGGAACGGTATTTGGCCTGATCTGCCAAGGAGATTGAGCGCGGTGGGCAAAATGAACACAGCGCCGCTGATGACTGGCACGATTGCATCGTGACCACTGCGACGACTCCGAAAGGCGAACGGCGTCGCCATGCACTGGTTTGTGCCGCCGCCGAGCTACTGCTCGAAGGCGGCTTCGAGGCGGTGCGTCACCGCTCGGTGGCGACCCGGGCGGACCTGCCGCTCGCGTCGACCACCTACTACTTCGAATCGCTGGAGGATCTGATCGCGCGCGCGGTCGAATTCTCCGGCACCGCCGAACTCGAGGCCATGCGCCGCCGAGTCGGCGAGGTGACCCACCGCCGCCGCGCCGCGGAAGCCACCGTCGAACTGGTGCTGGATCTGTTGGTGGGCCCGGAGATTCAGGACGAGGACGCGCGCGGTCAGCTGATCGCCCGCTACGAGCGGACGGTCGCCTCCGCCCGCCACCCGGAACTACGAGAGGTCCAGCTGCGACTACGCGCCCAGCTGGACGAACTGCTCGCCGACGTGCTGCGTCGCTCCGACCGCGTCGTGCGCGCCGAACAGACCCGCCGTCTGGTGGCGGTGGTCGATGGGGCGGTGGTGACCGCGCTCGGTGAATTCGACCCGCAACCCCGCCGCATGGCGCGGGGCGCGCTCCTGGAGATCATCGACATCGTCGCCCCACCGACATAGAAGTACCCGGTCCCGCAACTCCTTCGGGACCCGCTCGAACCCGCCCGGAGCGGAGCGGAGGGCAGATGATGCCTGCCGGTAAACTGCGAAGACGTGAGTCTTGTGCCGAACGTCCTCGCCACCCGTTACGCCAGCCCCGAGCTGGTTCACCTGTGGTCGCCCGAGAACAAAATTGTGCTCGAGCGGCGGCTGTGGCTGGAGGTGCTGCGCGCTCAGGCCGAACTCGGGATCGATGTTCCGGCCGGTGTGGTCGAAGACTACGAGCGGGTCATCGATCAGGTCGATCTGAAGTCCATCGCCGAGCGCGAGCGGGTCACGCGGCACGACGTGAAGGCCCGGATCGAGGAGTTCAACGCGCTCGCCGGACACGAGCACGTGCACAAGGGCATGACCTCCCGGGATCTCACCGAGAACGTGGAGCAGCTGCAGATCCGTCTCTCGCTGCAGCACGTGTACGGCCACGGCGTGGCCATCGCGGCGCGGCTGGCGGAGCGCGCGGCGCAGTATCAGACGCTGGTGATGGCGGGACGCTCGCACAACGTGGCGGCGCAGGCCACCACCCTCGGCAAGCGGTTCGCTTCCGCCGCAGACGAATTGCTCATCGCGCTGACCCGGCTGCGGGAGCTCATCGACCGTTACCCGTTGCGCGGCATCAAGGGCCCGATGGGTACCGCCCAGGACATGCTGGACCTGCTCGGCGGCGACGCGGCCAAGCTGGCGGAGCTGGAGCAGAAGGTGTCGCGGCACCTGGGCTTCGCGAACGTGTTCACCAGCGTCGGCCAGATCTACCCGCGCTCGCTGGACCACGACGTGATCTCGGCGCTGGTGCAGGTCGGTGCGGGCCCGTCCTCGTTCGCGCACACCATTCGCCTGATGGCGGGCCACGAGCTGGTCACCGAGGGCTTCCAGCCCGGCCAGGTGGGCTCCTCGGCGATGCCGCACAAGATGAACACCCGTTCGTGTGAGCGCGTCAACGGCCTGCAGGTGGTGCTGCGCGGCTACGGCTCGATGGCGGCCGAGCTGGCGGGCGCGCAGTGGAACGAGGGCGACGTGTTCTGCTCGGTGGTGCGCCGCGTCGCGCTGCCGGACGCCTTCTTCGCCATCGACGGCATGATGGAGACCTTCCTGACCGTGCTGGCCGAGTTCGGCGCCTACCCGGCCGTGGTCGACCGCGAGCTGAACCGCTACCTGCCGTTCCTGGCCACCACCCGCATCCTGATGGCGGCGGTGCGCGCGGGCGTGGGCCGCGAGACCGCGCACGAGGTCATCAAGGAGCACGCGGTGGCGGTGGCGCTGGCCATGCGGGAGCAGGGCCGCGAGCCCGATCTGCTGGACCGGCTGGCCGGCGACGACCGGATGCCGCTGGACCGGGCCGCCCTGGACGCGGCGCTGGCCGATCGGTCCGCGTTCATCGGCGCGGCCGAGGCGCAGACCGCCGAGGTGATCGCCCAGGTGCAGAAGCTGGTGGATGCCGACCCGGAGGCCGCCCGCTACACCCCGTCCCCGATCCTCTAGGGATACAACGACTCTCGAATCTCGCCCCGGCTCCTGAACGGAGCCGGGGGCGATTTCGTCGGTGGCCCTAAGCTGCGGGCATGAATCCTTACACGATCTTCTCCGACATCGTCGCCGGCCGGGCCCCGTCCTCGAAGGTGTACGAGGACGAGGATGTCTTGGCGTTCATGGATATTCGGCCGGTGACGCCCGGGCATGTGCTGGTGATTCCGAAGGTTCCGGCGCGGAGTCTGGCGGAGCTGGATCCGGCGATGGGCGGCAAGCTCTTTCAGGTGGGGCAGCGGATCGCGGCGGGGCTGCGGGCCTCGGAGGTGGGGTGTGACGGGGTGAATTTCTTCCTGGCCGACGGGGTGACGGCGGGGCAGGAGGTGTTCCATGTGCATTTGCACGTGATCCCGCGCACTCCGGGGGACGGGTTCGGGTTGCGGGCGCGGCCGACCACTCCGGCGCGGGCCGACCTGGATTATCTGGCGGGATCTATCAAGGGTGCGCTAACTCGAATCGGCACCGTTTCATAGCGGAAGTGCATTAGCATATCTGAACCGTCTGGTTTGCCAAGGACACGCCAAAATTGCGTTCCTCGACATCCCGCGAGTCGCTCGAGTTACGTTGGAACGTGATTGTGGTGGGCTGATGGAGGTGGGGACATGCGCAAGGGAGCCGTTGCCGCCGCCGTTCTGGCGATTGCTGCATGTTTGCTGCATCCGGTGGCCGCGCCACCGGCGATCGCCGGCGCGGCCCAGGTGGTCCGGGTCGACGAACTGAGCGCCACCCGCTCGGCCCTGTTCATCGACTCCGCGGCCATGGGCCGCACCATCCAGGTGCAGGTACTGCATCCCGCCGCCGGCGGCGACCGCCCCACCTACTACCTGCTCGACGGCCTCGACCCGGGCGCGGTCCAGAGCGCCTGGACCAATGCCACCGACGCGGAACCCTTCTTCCAGGGCAAGAACGTCAACGTGGTGCTGCCCATGGGCGGCCAGGCCAGCTACTACACCGACTGGGTGTCCGACGATCCGCGCTTCGGCCGCTACAAGTGGGAAACCTTTCTGACGCAGGAACTTCCGCCCATCATCGACGACTATTTCTCCGGTAACGGCGTGAATGCCATCGGCGGTCTGTCGATGGGCGGCATCGCGGCGTTCGTGCTCGCGGTGCGGCATCCGGAGATGTACCTGGCGGTGGCGGGTTACAGCGCCTGCCCGGACACCACCATCGCCGAGGGCGCGATGATGTTCTCGGTCGCGAATCGTGGTGGCAATCCGCTGAACATGTGGGGCGCGCCGGGCGGTCCGGCGTGGACGGAACACAATCCGGCGGTACTGACCGAGGCATTGCGCGGCAAGACCCTGTTCCTGTCCACCGGCACCGGCCTGCCCGGTCCGCACGAGCTGGAGATCAAACCGCAGCTGCCGGAGAACATCTTCTTCGGCGGTCCCATCGAATTCGGGGTGGACGCCTGCGTCACCGCGTTCGAGCAGCGGCTGCGGTCGCTCAATATTCCGGCGCGAGTGGAGCATTCGCCGGTGGGCACGCATTCTTGGTCGTACTGGCAGGACACGTTGCATTCGTCCTGGCCCACCATCGGCGGGGCGATAGGGGCCTGAATCAGACTCCGGGACGGTTGAATTCGCCGTCCTTGGCGCCGGCGACGAAGGCCTCCCACTCGCCGGGAGTGAAGATCAGGACCGGGCCGTCCGGAGTGCGGGAATCCCGTAGCGCGATGTTGCCGCTGGCCAGAAAGGCGATTTCGACGCCGTCTTCGCGATCGTCGCCCCGTCGCCACACCACGTCGGCTTCGATTACGCGGTTCTTCGCTTCCACTGTCGGCCTCCCCTGCGCGCATAACCAGCGGTACTGGTCGGTGATGTAGATCGCACCCATCATGCCAGTGTTTGTGAGGGCTTCGGATCGGATATTCCATCTTCTGTCAGTGGAAGGAGGTACGTGGTGCGCACGCCATGGTCCCCGCAACGCGCCGCCCCGGTCTCCGACAGCTGCGCGATGGTTCCCGAGCGCTTCACGGAGGATCTGGCCCACAGCATTCTGCTGATCCACCGCAGTTGCCCGACCGATCAGTGCGCGCGCCGGAAGGCAGCCGTCTTCTTCCTCTACGAGCAGCGCATGACCGCTCTGCCGCGGCGCCGCCGCGCCCGTTGACCCCCAGCTCAGGGTGCACCACTAAGTTGGTGCCATGGCTTTGGACAGTGGTAGCACGACGTCAGTCAGCGGCGCGGTGGTGGCGCCGATCGCCAAGCGGGTGCCGACGGAGCGCGTGCACCACGGTGATGTCTTCATCGAAGAGTACGAGTGGCTCCGGGACAAGGAGAATCCCGAGGTCATCGCCTATCTGGAGGCGGAGAACGCCTACACCGAGGCGCAGACCGCGAAGCTGGGCCCGCTCCGGGAGAAGATCTTCGAGGAGATCAAGGGCCGGACCCAGGAGACCGACCTGTCGCTGCCGACCCGGATGGGCGACTACTGGTACTACTCGCGCACCTTCGAGGGCAAGCAGCACGGCGTGCACTGCCGCTGCCCGATCGCCGACCCGGACGACTGGACTCCGCCCAAGTTGGAGGCCGACGTCGAGATTCCGGGGGAGGAGATCGTCCTCGACTCCAACGAGCTGGCCGAGGGCCACGACTTCTTCGCGCTCGGCGCGTACTCGCTGAGCCACGCCGGCGACATGCTCGCCTATTCGGCCGACACCGTCGGCAACGAGCGGTACACGCTGCGCGTCAAGAATCTGCGCACCGGTGAGCTGCTGTCCGACGAGATCCCGAACATCGCGCCGGGCGCGACCTGGTCGCTGGACGGCACCCACCTCTTCTATCAGACCCTCGACGAATCGTGGCGGCCCGACAGTGTGTGGCGGCACAAGCTGGGCACCGAGCAGGCCGCGGACGTCCGGGTCTTCCACGAGCCGGACGAGAGCTTCTGGGTCAGCATCGGCGCGACCCGTTCGGAGCAGTTCCTGGTCATCATGACCGGCTCCAAGATCACCAGTGAGAACTGGATCCTGGAGGCGAACAACCCCGAGGGCGAGTTCCGGGTGCTCATGCCGCGTCGTGAGGGCGTCGAGTACTCGGCCGAGCACGCCGTCATCGGCGGCGAGGACAAGCTGCTCATCCTGCACAACGACGTGGTGGACGGCGTGAAGGCGGTCAACTTCGTGCTGGCCGAGGCCCCGCTGGCCGATCCGGCCGCGATGACGATCCTGATCCCGCACCGCGACGACGTGCGGCTCGAGGACATCGACGCGTTCGCCGACAAGCTGGTGCTCAGCTACCGGCGCGAGGCGCTGCCGCGCGTCGCGGTGTGGCCGTTGACCGCCGACGGCTACGGCGAGCTGAAGGACATCGAGTTCGATCTGGCGCTGTTCTCGGCCGGGCTGAGCGCGAACCCGGAGTGGGAGCAGCCCATGCTGCGCATCGGGCTCACCTCCTTCATCACCCCCACCCAGGTCTTCGACTACGTGCCCGAGACCGGTGAACTGCTGCTGCGCAAGGAGCAGGTGGTGCTGGGCGGCTACGACGCCGGCGAGTATGTGCAGCAACGGGACTGGGCGGTGGCCGCGGACGGCACCCGGGTGCCGATCTCGCTGGTGATGCGCCGGGACGCGGTGGCCGAGCCGAAGCCGCTGCTGCTCTACGGTTACGGCTCCTACGAGGCCGCCATCGACCCGTACTTCTCGGTGGCGCGGTTGTCGCTGCTGGATCGCAGCATGGTGTTCGCGGTGGCGCATGTGCGCGGCGGCGGCGAGATGGGCCGGCTCTGGTACGAGCACGGCAAGACGCTCACCAAGAAGAACACCTTCACCGACTTCGTCTCGGTCGCACGGCATCTGGTGGACAGCGGGGTGACCGCGCCGGATCGCATGGTGGCCGACGGCGGCAGCGCGGGCGGCCTGCTCATGGGCGCGGTCGCGAACATGGCGCCGGAACTGTTCGCGGGCATCCTGTCCAACGTCCCCTTCGTGGACCCCCTGACCTCCATCCTGGACCCGTCCCTGCCGCTCACCGTCACCGAGTGGGACGAGTGGGGAAACCCGCTGGAGGACAAGGAAGTCTACGACTACATGAAGTCCTACTCGCCGTACGAGAACGTCACGGCCCAGGACTATCCGGCGATGCTGGCCATCACCGGCCTCAACGACACCCGCGTGCTCTACGTCGAGCCCGCCAAGTGGGTGGCCAAACTGCGCGCCACCAGGACCGGTGACGCCCAGCTGCTGCTGAAGACCGAGATGAGCGCGGGTCACGGTGGCGTGAGCGGCCGCTACGAGAAGTGGAAGGAAGTCGCCTTCGAATTCGCCTGGGTGCTCGACACCGCGGGCCGCGGCCGGCAACTAGACGCAAGATGAAGCGGCGGCGGGAGATTCCCGCCGCCGTTACTTTTTGCCCGACTTGGATTTGGCGGGTTTGGCCTTCTTACTGCTGCTCTTGGCGTGTCCGTCGAGCTGGGCCTTCACCTTCGCCTGGAGGTCCGCGGTCGACACCAGCGCGTTCGCGTTGTGGGTGAATCCGCCCGCGTCCTCGCGGGTCAGCGAGGTCTTCAGCGGGTGCTTGTCGAGCACCTTCATGCTGCGGTTCAGGTCGGCGATCAGCAGGTCGGCCATGTCATGGGTGAAGCCGTGCCGCAGCACGGCCCGCATGATGGTCACGTCCTCGCGGTCGGCGGGCAGCGGATAGGCCGCGATCAGCCAGCCCCGGGTGCGCAGCCGGTCGGACAGGTCGTACAGGTTGAGCTTGGACTTGCCGTATACCTTCCAGGAGACGGCGGTGATGCCGTGCTTCGGATCGGAATCGTGGATGAGTTCGAACGGTCCGGACTCGGTGAGCCCCTTGGCCAGATGCTGTCCGGCGGTGTAGATGGCGTTCTGCACATTGCGATACCCGACCCGCCCGAGCCGGATGAAGTCGTAGTACTGGGTGATGGCCTGCCCGCCGGGCCGGGAGAAGTTCAGGTTGAAGGTGGGCATATTGCCGCCGAGGTAGTCGACATTGAAGATGAGTTCCTCGGGCAGGTCCTCGGCGGTGCGCCAGATGGCCCAGCCCGCGCCCAGCGGGGCGAGACCGGTCTTGTGGCCGGAGGCGTTGATCGACTTGACCCGGGGCAGCCGGAAATCCCAGCAGATCTCGGGTGCGCAGAAGGGCGCGAGGAAGCCGCCGCTGGCCGCGTCGACGTGGATGGGAATGTCGAGTCCCGTCGTGGCCTGGAGTTCGTCGAGCGCCTTGCTGATGCCCTCGACGTCCTCGAACAGGCCGGTGAAGGTCTGACCGAAGGTGGGCACCACCATGATGGTGTTCTCGTCGCAGTGGGCGGCGATGTCATCCGGGTTCATGGTGTAGCGGTCGCCGCGCAGCGGGATCTGACGGATCTCCACGTCGAAGTAGCGGGCGAACTTCTCCCAGCAGACCTGCACCGGGCCGCACACGAAGTTGGGGATGCCGGTGCCGCCCCGCTTGCGCCAGCGGAACTTCGCGGCCAGCCCGCCCAGCATGGCGGCCTCGCTGGAACCGGTGGTGGAGGTGCCGAGGGTGCCCATCGCGTCGGGGGAGTTCCACAGATCGGCGAGCATGTGCACGCAGCGCTGCTCGAGTTCGGCGGTCTGCGGGTACTCGTCCTTGTCGACGATGTTCTTGTCGAGGCATTCGTTCATCAGCCGCCGCGCCTGGTCGTCGACCCAGGTGGTGCAGAAGGTGGCCAGGTTCATCCGGGCGACGCCGTCGAGCAGCAGTTCGTCGTGCACGATCTGGTAGGCGACCTGCGGGAAGATCTCGTGTTCGGGGAAGCCCCGTTTCGGCGCGGCGTGCTTGATGCCGGGCATCGCGAAGACGTCGTCGGGTTCCAGAATGCCGGTCATGAGGCTCCGATCTCGCGCGTGCCGAAGTTTGCCACATCGATGGTAGCCAGACCGCCTCATCGAAACTGGTTCTGCAAGCTACCGTTTCGTAATCGAGAGATAGTTGCTGAACGGTTACTATTCAGCTTTGTGGCGGGGAACGGGTTCGGTGTTCTGTCTGGAGAGGACCAGCGATGACCGGCACGGTGACCAAGGGGGCCACGGCCACCAAATATATGTCCTGGGTGACGCTGGCGCTCATGACGACCAGTTCGGTGGCCAGCCTGCGCGCCGCGCCGACCATGGCGGTCTACGGCCTGGCCTGCGTGTTCCTCTACCTGCTGCCCGCGCTGCTGTTCCTGCTGCCGACCGCGTTCGTGGCCGCGGAACTGGCCTCGGGCTGGACCGGCGGCGTCTACAAATGGGTGGGGGAGGGGCTATCGCAACCGCTGGGATTTCTGGCCGTGTGGTGCCAGTTCGCCATGACGATCTTCTACTACCCGAGCCTGTTGGCCTATGTGGCAAGCACTTTCGCGTACATCATCAATCCGTCGCTGGCGTCCAACGGCCTGTACGTGGCGATAGTCATCATCACCATCTACTGGGTCGCGGTGTTCGTGTCCTCGCAGGGCACCAAAACCGTTGCGGGACTGTCGAGTATGGGCCTGATCATCGGCACCTTGATTCCGGGCGCACTGCTGGTGGTGCTCGGCTTCGTGTTCCTGGGGCAAGGTAATGCCTCCGCCGCGCCGATGGACTCCCAGCATCTGCTCCCGGCCTGGACCGGTCTGGCCAGCCTGGTGCTGATCGTCAACAACTTCCTGTCCTACGCGGGCATGGAGATGAACGCCGTGCACGTGTCCTCGCTGCAGGATCCGGGCAAGGAGTATCCGAAGGCGATGGCCATGGCCGTCGGACTGGTGCTGACCATCTTCATCGTGCCCGCCGTGGTGATCAGCTGGGTGGTGCCGTCGAAGAACCTGAGCCTCACCGCCGGCGTCATGCAGGCCTTCGACGGGTTCTTCAACCACTTCGATATTGGTTTCCTGACCCCGATCCTGGGCGTCATGCTGGTGGCCGCGGCGCTGGGCGGCATCCAAAGCCCGCGAACTGAGTTCGCGGCTGGAGGCCGCCGGGCTGGCCGCCCCGGACCCGACGACCATCGCCGATTCGCTCGGCGCCGACGGCGGACTGGTGTGCCAGGACCCGTCGTCACCGTTGATCAAGGCCCGCTACCGGGCGTCGATCAGCAACGGCGCGACCGGGCCCGGTAGTCGGCCGGTCATCGCCGACGACGACGTGCTGAAGGCGACCGCGCTGGCCATCGCCACCTATTGCCCCGATGAGCTCGCTTCCTACCTGAAGAACGTCGGCGACCTGAAGACTGGTGACACGGTCGACCCCGACGACCACAACTGACCCCGGGAGGACGCCCATGACCAGTACCGTTGAAACCGAGGACGATTCGACCACCGTCGCCTTACGCGCGGCCGTGAAAGAACTGATGCCGCGGGCGAAAAGCGATCTCGCCCAGCTCGTCTCGTTCAAGTCGGTGTACGACGCCCGGCAGTTCCCGATCGAGGAATGCGAGAAGACCGCGCGGTGGGTGGCCGACGCCTTCCAGGCCGAAGGCCTCACCGATGTAGGCCTGCACAAGACCCCGGACGGCAGCAAGGCCGTGGTGGCCCGCAGCAAGACCCCGGCCGGTGCGCCCACCATCATGCTGTACTGCCACTACGACGTGCAGCCGCCGCTCGACGACGCCGCCTGGCAGACCCCGGTCTGGCAGCTGACCGAGAAGAACGGCCGCTGGTACGGCCGCGGCGCGGCCGACTGCAAGGGCAATATCGTCATGCACCTGACCGCGCTGCGGGCGCTGCGCAAGGTGTACGGCGACGACTTCCCGGTCGGGCTGGTGCTGGTCTCGGAGGGCTCCGAGGAGCAGGGCACCGGCGGCCTGGAGGAATTCGTGCCCGGCAATGTCGAGCTGCTGCGCGCCGACACCCTGCTGATCGCCGACTGCGGCAATTTCGCGGTCGGCGTCCCCACCTTCACCCAGACCCTGCGCGGCAACGTGAACGTGATCGTCACCGTCGAAACCCTGTCCGGCCCCATGCATTCCGGCATGTTCGGCGGCCCGGTCCCCGACGCGCTCGCGGCCATGATCCACCTGCTGGGCACGCTGCGCGACGCGGACGGCAACACCACCGTCGACGGCCTGCGCAACGATCAGGTGTGGGAGGGCCACGAGTACCCGGTGGACCAATTCCGGTCCGACGCGGGCGTTCTCGACGGCGTCGACCTGGTGGGCGGTGGCAAGGTGGCCGACATGCTGTGGGCGCGACCGGCTTTGACCGTGCTCGGCATGGACGTGCCGGCCGTGGTCGGTTCCTCGGCGGCCATCCAGCCCAAGACACGGGCGCGACTCAACCTGCGGATCCCGCCGGGCACCAAGCCGGACGAGGCGCTGAAAGCGCTCACCGCCCACCTGAAGTCGCATGCGCCGTGGCACGCGAAGGTCACCGTGGAGACCGAGGCCACCGGCTCGCCGTTCGTGGGCAGCACCGACGGCCCGGCGCGGCAGGCCATGTCCGCGGCGCTGGAGGCCGCGTACGGGCGGCCCGCGACCACCGAGGGGCAGGGCGGCTCGATTCCGCTGTGCAATGTCTTCGCCGACACCTATCCGGGGGCGGAGATCATGCTCATGGGGGTCGAGGAGCCCAAGTGCCTGATCCACGCGCCCAACGAGAGCGTCGATCCGACGGAGATCGAGAACATGGCTCTCGCCGAGGCGCTGTTCCTGGCGTCTTACCGTTAGGGCAGGTCGGAGATGTTTTTTTCGCGTTCTGCCGTGCGCGGGCCGGAACCGGTGAAGACTGAACCAGTCATTTCGGTCATGGAAGGGAAGGTTCGTCGACGCGAGGGAGCCAGCATGCAGCACGGCAGCACCGCGGTCATGTTCCTCACCACGAATCCACCTCCGCCACAGTAGTTTCCACAGCTCGCGCCGTCGGGCGGTGGCCGCTCCTGCCCGGCGGCGCGGAATCAGAATTCCGCGTGATCCTCGGGTTCCACGACCCGGAATTCGGTATTGGCCGGACCCATTTCGTTCAGACGACCGAAATAGATGCCCTGTGCCGCCGGTTCGATGATCCCGTAGTGGATGGGGAAGGCGGTGCGGGGATTTACCGCCCGCAGGTAATCGACGGCCTCACTGATGCGCATCCACGGTGCGACCGCGGGAATGGCGAGAACCCCGACCGGTGTCGGCGGAACCCACAGTGAATCACCGGGATGGACGAACTGGGCCGGTTCTTCCGGGCTGCCGAGTTGGAAGACAGTGTTGTCTATTACCGGGATCTCGGGATGGATGACCGCGTGCCGGCCGCCGCCACCGGTTATTTGGACGTCACCGACTTTCAGTACATTTCCGGCGTGCACCGCCTCCCAGGGCTCACCCCGCTGCAGCGCGGTTTGCGGGTCCGACAGCAGCCGGGCCTGCGGATTCGCCTCGATCAGCGCCCCGATCCGGTTGGAGTCGATGTGATCGGGGTGCTGATGCGTCACCGCGATCGCGTCCAATCCGGTGATGCCCTCGAATCCGTGCGAGAAATTGCCCGGATCGAATAGGATCTTCGCGCCGTTCAGTTCCACCAGAATGCATGAATGTCCGAAATGGGCTATGCGCATGGAACAACGGTAGCGCCCGGTCCCCGATGGCACGAAGTGTCACAGGCCGTTGCGATCACTCCGGGCGACTGTGGCGCAGGCCACGACCGGCACGACCCGGCGCGGCCCCCGCCACCCCCGCCAACTACGCTGATCAGCGATACCCCCGCTCGGTCAGCACCGATGTCCGAGCGCCGCCCCACCAGCTGAGGAGCAACGCGTGGCACGTGTCGTGGTCGAGGTGATGCCGAAGGCCGAGATCCTGGATCCGCAGGGACAGGCCATTGTCGGAGCGCTGGGGCGTCTCGGGCACCCCGGGATCTCGGATGTGCGGCAGGGCAAGCGATTCGAACTGGACGTCGACGACAACGTCAGCGACGCCGACCTCGAGCAGATCGCCGAATCGCTGCTGGCCAACGTCGTGATCGAGGACTGGAAGGTCGTCCGGCTGTGAGCGCCCGCATCGGTGTCATCACCTTCCCCGGCACGCTCGACGACGTCGACGCCGCCCGGGCGGTGAAACTGGCCGGATCCGAGCCCGTTTCGCTGTGGCACGCCGATGCCGACCTCAAGCAGGTCGACGCGGTCGTCGTCCCCGGCGGCTTCTCCTACGGCGACTACCTGCGCGCCGGCGCCATCGCCTCCATGGCCCCCGTCATGGGCGAGGTCATCAAGGCCGCCGAGCAGGGCATGCCGATCCTGGGCATCTGCAACGGTTTCCAGATCCTGTGCGAGGCGGGTCTGCTGCCGGGCGCGCTGACCCGCAACGAGGGCCTGCACTTCGTCTGCCGCGACCAGTGGCTGACCGTCGAGCAGACCGACACCGCCTGGACCAGCCGTTACGAGACCGGCGCCCAGATCCTCATCCCCGTCAAGAACGCCGAAGGCCGCTTCCAGGCGTCCGCCGAGGTGCTCGACGAGCTCGAGGGCGAGGGCCGCGTGGTCTTCCGCTACGCGGGCGGCAACCCCAACGGGTCGCAGCGCGACATCGCCGGAATCACCTCGGCGAACCGCCGCATCGTCGGCCTGATGCCGCACCCCGAGCACGCCACCGAGCCGCTCACCGGCCCCAGCGACGACGGCCTCGGCCTGTTCCTGTCCGTGCTGGACAGCCTGGTCAGCGCGTAATCAGGCGCACAAACGAATAGATCAGATCCCATCCAGGATCTCGAAGTCGATGCCGCCCGCCCTGGCCAGCCAGGTCGGGCGGATCGCTTGTCGGCCCTCGAAACCGAGCTCACCCCACGGGGTTTCGATGACCGGACAGTCCGCGATCGCGGCCTGAATCCGCCCCACCTCCAAGGATCCGGCCAGCTCCGCCATGCCGCGCAAGGTGTGGATGGCCTCGTAACTGGTATTGCTGAAATTCGTGAGTGAGGGCGCGAAGCCCCCGTGTAGTCGGTGATAGCGCTCCAGCCGCTCCCGATCGCGCGGTCCGTTCACGAAGAAGCCCGACGGCACGAACAGATTGTGATTCGCGCCCTCGCCGGCCGCCAGCAGCACGTTCTCGTCCACCGCTGGGCTCACCCGGACCTGCTGCGCCGAACGCCCGGTACGGGTGAACTGCACATTGAAACGGGCCACGTCCGCGCCGACCAGCAGCACGATCACACCGTCGGCCAGATCCAGCCGCGGATCGTCGAGGAAACCCCGGAAATCCCGAGTGTCCATGGGCACGAACACCTCCAGCGGAATCAGCGACGGATCCGCCAGCTCGGCCCGCACCGCCTGCGCGGTCCGCCGCGGCCACACGTAGTCGTTGCCGATGATCGCCCAGCGCCGGGCGTCGAAGGAACGCCGCAACCAGTCCAGGGCCGGCAGGATCTGATGCTTGGGATCCGCGCCGATCATGAACAACCCGGCCGGGGCCGAACGCGCCGTCAGGCCCTCGTGATCGGTGGCGAACAGATACGGCACCCGACCGGCCGTGACCTGCTCCACCGCGCGCCGCACTGCCGAGGTGTGCCACCCGGTGACCGCGTGCACCATGCCGGTGGCCAGCAGCGCCGCCACCTCCGCCGCGACCACCGCCGGTTCCCGGCCGCCGTCAATGTGGGTGACCCGCAATTCTCTTCCCAGAATTCCGGTACCGGAGTTGATTTCTTCCAACGCCAGTGAAATGGCCGCCTCGCAGGAAGGCCCGAAGATACCGCCGGGACCCTGCTGCGGAACTATGTTGATGATCTCGAAGATGTTCTCGGGATTCCCGTCGAACGGGGACATCGGTTACCCTTCCCCTCGTTCAAGCGGTTTTCTGACGGGCGGGAAATATGGCGACAATTCTAGGTGGATTTTCCACCTTGCATGGAGCCCTCCGAGCTGCCGAGCGGAGTTGGCTTCGTCACCTGGACGCAGCGCTGTGTGCGCGGCGGCTCACCGCCGATCAATGGTGCATGCTCACAAATCTGTCCGCCGAGGTCGGCATCACCATGAGTGAGCTGGCCACGCGGGCGCAGCTACCGCCCTCCTCGGCCACCCGGCACGCCGACCACCTCGCCGAGCGCGGACTCATCTTCCGGGTCGCTGCCGCCGACGACCGCCGCCGCATCCTCATCGGTTTGAGCCGACGCGGCGAGGAACTGGTCGCCGACGTCCGCGCCGAGGAAGCCCGGGCCGAAGCCGAGATGCGCCGCAGCCTCGGCAGCGACGACTATCTCGAGCTGGTCCGGCTGCTGGGCCGCGTCGCGGAAGCCCCACTCCCGGGAAACTGAATCAGGGTTCCTTAGGATCGGGGATGCCTGTAGCCGAGACCACTGCGACCGCCACCGGCCTGTGTGAATTCATCGATGCCTCCCCGTCGCCGTTCCACGTCTGCCGCACCGTCGCAGCGGAACTCGACGATCACGGCTTCACCCGGCTGGCCGAATCGGCGCCCTGGCCCGCCGAAAGCGCGGGCCGCCACTACGTGGTGCGCGGCGGCTCGCTGGTCGCCTGGGCGGACAGCGGGACCGGTGCACCCACCGGCTTCCACGCCGGACAGGCCACACCCTTCCGCGTGATCGGCGCCCACACCGACAGCCCCAACCTGCGCGTCAAACAACACCCCGACAGCGCCGTCGCGGGCTGGCAGATGGTCGGGCTCGAACCCTACGGCGGCGCCTGGCTCAACTCCTGGCTCGACCGCGACCTCGGCATCTCCGGACGACTCTCGATCCGCGACGGAAACACGGTGCGGGAGCAGCTGATTCGCATCGACGAACCGATCCTGCGGGTGCCGCAACTGGCCATCCACCTCTCCGAGGACCGGCGCGGCGTGCAACTCGATCCGCAGCGGCACGTGAACGCGGTGTGGGGGATCGGCGGCGAACCGCGCTCGTTCCTGGCGTTCCTTGCCGAACGCTCCGGCATCGCGGCCGACACCGTGCTCGGCTGGGAACTCATGACCCACGACCTGGTGCCGTCCAGCCTGATCGGACGCGACCGGGACCTGGTGAGCGCGCCCCGGCTCGACAACCAGGGCACCTGCTACGCCGGACTGCGCGCCTTCCTCGCCGCCATCGCCGCACCCGGCGCGGCGGTCCCGGTGCTGGCCATGTTCGACCACGAGGAGGTCGGCAGCCAATCCGACCGCGGCGCCCAATCCGACCTGCTGCCCACCGTGCTGGAACGCATCGTGCTCACCCGCGGCGGCGGGCGCGCCGAATACCTGGCGGCCCTGGCCGGATCGGTGTGCGCCTCCGGCGACATGGCGCACGCGACCCACCCCAACTACCAGGACCGGCACGAGCCCGCCCACCGCATCGAAGTGAACGGCGGCCCGGTGCTCAAGGTCAACCAGAACCTGCGCTACGCCACCGACGCCACCGGCGCGGGCGCCTTCGCCCTCGCCTGCGCACAGGCCGCCGTGCCGTTGCAGCGCTACGTGCACCGCGCCGACCTGCCGTGCGGCTCCACCATCGGGCCGATGACCGCGGCCCGCACCGGCATGCCCACCGCCGACGTCGGCGCGGCCCAGCTGGCCATGCACTCGGCGCGGGAAATGATGGGCGCGGCCGACGTCGCCACCTACGCCGCGGCGCTCGCCGCGTTCCTCACGCCGGAACCTGTGCGCTGACCCGACGCCTCGACGACGAAAGGGCCGCCCGCACAATCTGTGCGGGCGGCCCTTTCTCGTCTCGCCGTGACTGACGCGGTAGGTATGCGTGACTAAGCCTTGGACAGTTCGGCTTCCGCCGCGGCGGGCTTCGGGTGGTAAGTCAGCGCGGCCACCACGAAGACGGCCAGCGTGAACAACACGTAGCTGTTGCCGACCAGCTGCTGCCACCAGTTCCAGGTGAGTTCCCGATCATGATCGTGCGGGAGCAGCCACATCGGCCCGATCGCGAACATGACCACGGCCGCGCCGACCGCGCCCAGGAACCACGGATTGCGGCGGCCGCGGGCGATCGCGTCGGCGGCCACCAGCAGCGCGGGCGCGATCCACACCCAGTGATGCGACCAGGACACCGGCGAAACCAGCAGCACCGCGGCCGCGTTCACCATCAGCGCGGCCACATTCGCGCCCGAGTCCAGCAGCCGCTTCATCCACAGTGCAGCCAAGGCCACCGCGGCCACCGACAACACCAGCCACAGCAGCGTGGACACCGACGTCGAATAGCCGAGCCGGAACACGAAACCCTTGATCGACTGATTACCCGCGTACCAGGGCGGGCCGATGCGACCGGTGTCGGCCAGCGTGTGGAACCAGTACTCCGGCGAATCGTGCGGGAACAGCACGAAACCCACCGCGACCGCACCGATGGCGGACACCACCAGGGTGATCGCGCCCCTCCAGTCCTTACGCAGCAGGAAGTAGAGGAGATAGCCGCCCGGCGTCAGCTTCACCGACACCGCGATACCGATCAGCATGCCGCGCGGCCAGAAGGTCTTGCGCGCCAGGCAGTCCAGTGCGACCGCGGCCATCAACACCAGGTTGATCTGCCCGAACCCGTAGGTCTGGCGGATCGGTTCCAGCAGCTGCAGCACGGCGACCGCGCCGATCACGATGGCCACGCGGGTCTGCCAGGCCAGGGTCGGCCGGATCCGGTCCAGCACCACCCACAGGGTCACGCCCAGCGAGGCGATCGACACCGCGAGCACCGCCCACTCCGCGATCGCCAGGGGCATCAGGGCCAGCGGCGCGAAGAACAACGCGGCCAGCGGGGGATAGGTGAACGGCAGTCCGAGCCCGAAAACCGGCGGCATCGGCCCGTACAGATCCTTGCCGTCCAGCCAGGCCCGCGCACCGTTCCGATACACCTGCAGGTCGATGTACCCGTGCCAGAGCTTGGCCTGATAGCTGATGAAGGCGGACACCGCGAACAGTGCGACCGCGACCAGGAGCAGCTCTCCCTGCCGTCGAGTCAGCCCTGCAGGCGTGGTCACGGGTTGTTCGGTCGGATCCGCGACCCCGGATCGATCGTTCACCGCCACAGAGTAACGGGTGACCGCTCGCGCCTCGGGCAGCGGTCCAGGGCCTGAAAGTGGCGGTGGTCACAGATATGGCCGAGTTGTTCTCGTCCGCCGAGGCGACAACTGATTTCGTGCCGATGCGGGTAACTCCCTGGGAACGCCCAGAATCGGTTCGGTAATCGACCGCAGGTCCGCATGCGGGACCGGTTACGGCTCGTTCGCCGGGCGCTGAAGTCTCGGGGAGGCGGAGGAGGCGGCGTAAAGCGCGGAAAACCCAGGCAATAGACTCGGCTGGTATCTCGCCGACATCCAGCAACGCGGGCATTCGCTTCCGACCTGCCCGGCCGAAAGGACTCTGGTATTCCCGTGACCAGCCACGTCGATACCGTCAGCAACGCCGCGGCCACCTCGGACCACCCGCAGCCCTACAAGGAACTCGGCCTCAAGGACGACGAGTACGCCCGGATCAAGGAGATCCTCGGGCGCCGTCCCACCGACGCCGAGCTCGCCATGTACTCGGTGATGTGGTCGGAGCACTGCTCCTACAAGTCCTCCAAGGTGCACCTGCGCTACTTCGGTGAGACCACCACCGACGAGATGAAGAAGTCGATGCTCGCGGGCATCGGCGAGAACGCGGGCGTGGTCGACATCGGCGACGGCTGGGCGGTCACCTTCAAGGTCGAATCGCACAACCACCCCTCCTATGTGGAGCCCTACCAGGGTGCGGCCACCGGCGTCGGCGGCATCGTGCGCGACATCATGGCCATGGGCGCGCGCCCGATCGCGGTGATGGACCAGCTGCGCTTCGGTGCGGCCGACCACCCCGACACCCGTCGCGTCGTCGACGGCGTGGTGCGCGGTGTCGGCGGTTACGGCAACTCGCTGGGCCTGCCGAACGTGGGCGGCGAGACCGTGTTCGACCCGTCCTACCAGGGCAACCCGCTCGTCAACGCGCTGTGCGCGGGCGTCATGCGGGTCGAGGACCTGCACCTGGCTTTCGCCTCCGGCCAGGGCAACAAGATCATCCTGTTCGGCGCGCGCACCGGCCTCGACGGCATCGGCGGCGTGTCCGTGCTCGCCTCGGACAGCTTCTCCGGCGACGAATCCGGTTCCGGCCGTAAGAAGCTCCCGAGCGTCCAGGTCGGCGACCCGTTCGCCGAGAAGGTGCTCATCGAGTGCTGTCTCGAGCTGTACCACGCCGGCCTCGTGGTCGGCATCCAGGACCTCGGCGGCGCCGGACTGTCCTGCGCCACCTCGGAACTGGCCGCGGCCGGCGACGGCGGCATGCTCGTCGACCTGGACCAGGTGCCGCTGCGCGCCGCCGGCATGACCGCCGCCGAGATCCTGTCGAGCGAATCGCAGGAGCGCATGTGCGCGGTCGTCACCCCCGAGAACGTGGACGCCTTCATGGCCGTCTGCAAGAAGTGGGACGTCAACGCCAACGTCATCGGTGAGGTCACCGACGGCGACCGTCTGGTCATCACCTGGCACGGCGAGACCGTGGTCGACGTGCCGCCGCGCACCGTCGCCCACCAGGGCCCCGTCTACGAGCGCCCGGTGCAGCGGCCCGCGGATCAGGATGCGCTGAACGCGGATTCGGCCACCCGCCTGAACCGCCCGCAGACCGGCGACGAACTGCGCGCCACCCTGATGAAGATGCTGGCCAGCCCGCAGCTGTGCTCGCGCAAGTGGATCACCGAGCAGTACGACCGCTACGTGCGCGGCAACACCGTGCTCGCCGAGAACGCCGACGCCGGTGTCATCCGCATCGACGAGGAGTCCGGCCGCGGCATCGCCCTGGCCACCGACGCTTCCGGCCGCTACACCAAGCTGGACCCGTACACCGGCGCGCAGCTGGCGCTGGCCGAGGCCTTCCGCAATGTCGCCGTCACCGGCGCCGTCCCGAAGGCCGTCACCAACTGCCTCAACTTCGGTTCGCCGGAGGACCCGGGCGTCATGTGGCAGTTCCAGCAGGCCGTGCGCGGTCTCGCGGACGGCTGTGCGGCGCTGGGCATTCCGGTCACCGGCGGCAACGTGTCCTTCTACAACCAGACCGGTCAGACCGCCATCCTGCCGACCCCGTGGTCGGCGTGCTCGGCGTCATCGACGATGTGCACCGCCGCATCCCGACCGGCCTGGGCACCGAGCCGGGCGAAACCCTCATCCTGCTCGGCGAGACCCGCGACGAACTCGACGGCTCCATCTGGGCGCAGGTCGAGCACGACCACCTCGGCGGCCTGCCCCCGAAGGTCGACTTCGCCCGCGAACAGTTGATCTCCGAGATCCTGGTGTCGGGTTCGCGCGACGGCATGGTCTCCGCCGCCCACGACATCTCCGAGGGCGGCCTGATCCAGACCGTCGTGGAGGCCGCGCTGGCCGGCGAAACCGCCTGCCGCATCATCCTTCCCGAGGGCGCCGACCCGTTCGTCACCCTCTTCTCCGAGTCGGCCGGCCGCGTCCTGGTCGCCGTCCCCCGCTCGGAGGAGACCCGCTTCACCAAGATGTGCGACGCCCGCGGCCTGCCGTGGGTCCGCATCGGCGTCGTCGACGACGGCTCCGACTCGGTCGAGGTGCAGGGCCTGTTCAAGGCCACCCTGGACGAGCTTCGCGCCGCCCACGAGGCCACCCTCCCCGCCCTGTTCGGCAACTCCGACCACTGAGCGCTGAACCGAAACGGCCATGAGGCCGTGAACATGAACGAGAGCCCGCCGGTCCGATCCGGCGGGCTCTCGCCATTTCCCGTGCGGGACAGCTCGATCGAGTTGCCGCCGCGCCGCGTGCTTAGTGGAACAGGCTGCTCAGCAGCGGGCCGATCACCGGAATCGAGTTGGCGCTACCGGTGTTCGAGGTCGGCGGAGTGGTCGTGGGCGGAGTCGTCGTGCCCGGTGTGCAGCTGGCGCCGGCCGGGGCGCTCTGGACCACGTTGACGTTCGGGATCATGGAATCGATGATCGCGTTGGGGCCGAGCGCCGAGTCATAGGCGTACGCCGAGAGGCTGAAGGCTCCCGCGGAGGGCGGCGTCCAATTCACGACTACACCTTGGCCGACGACGTACGGCACCGTCCCGATGATGATGACCTGTCCCTGCGGAGCGGGAGCAAAACCGACCTGGATGTCCGAGTAACCCGTGGCCTGCGCCATCAGCGCCGTGGCATCGGCGGCGGACAGGCTGACCGTGTACGTGGTGCCGACGCAGTAGGCCGTCGAGGCCTGCAGCTGCAAGGTGTTCACGACACCCGCGGACGCGGTCGTGGCTGTCGCGATCGCGGCCGCCCCCACCGCTGCCATGGCAGCGAATCCGACGCTCGAGCGACCGAGGACCGACTTCTTCATACTGTGTATCTCCCCATACAGAAGCCCCTTGTCCATCAAGAGGGACAGCCGAGCCTACCGCTCAATTGATCTTGAACGGGTCGTGTTCGGCCATCAGCTTTTCCATCCGGGCCTCGTCGATGCGGTGGTGGACCTTCGACGATTCATGCTGGTCGCGAATCACTTTCGCGAGGGTGAAGCTGCTGCTGACCAGGAACAGCATGGCCATCAGGAGGAAGCCGCGCTGCCAGATGTCGAGGGGGAGGTAGGCGATGCCGATGATCAAGGCGCAGAAGCTGATTCCGAAGGCGATCGCGGCCTGCGCCAGAAACGCCGTGGTGCTCTTGGTCTGTGCGCTCGGGTTGCTCATGAATCCGAGTTTGGCCGGCTCACCGTCGAATCGACCGAGTACATCTACTCGAGTGCACCCCGGTAGAAGTCGTGGTCGACACGCCCGTGTGATGGTGTCTCTCACATGCGGGGCTCCCCGGAATCCGGCCGGGTGCGGCCATACTTGACGGGTGCTGGACTCCGCCCACGCTCTCACCCGGCTGCGCACGCGCGCAGTGGTGGTCGCGCGGCGGGTGGAGGACATCATCGATCTCAACCACACGGGGCTGGTGGTCGCGACCATCTTCTTCGCCTGGTCGGTGACACCCTCACTGGTGCCGCGCGACTGGCTGTTCCAAGGACTCATCACCGGGCTCAACGCCGCCATCGGCTACGGCGTCGGCTGCATCCTGCAATGGGCGTTCCGGCGCTGGATCCGGCCACGCATCCCGCTCGAGACGCCGCCCGAATGGGTGCGCTATCTGGTGAAGGTCGGCATCGTCGTGGCGTGTATGGCGGTGGCCGCCTACATGCTGGTGCTGTCGGCCGACTGGCAGCGCGAGATCACCACGCTGATGGGCATGGAAGGCACCACCCGCGCCGCGTATCTGCGAACGGGCGGGCTGAGTTTCGCGGTCGGCGCACTCGTCGTCGCCGGCTACCGCACGCTGCGGGAAGCCGTGCGTTTCCTGGCCCGGCTGCTCAGCCGCTGGGTGAAGGTGCCGCCCGCGCTCGCGCCCGCCCTCGGCGTACTGCTGCTCACCGTGCTCATCGTGACCCTGTTCAACGGCGTCGCCACCCGCGCCTTCTTCGCGGTCGCCAACTCGGCGTTCAGCGTGCGCAACGACAAGATGACCGACTTCGCGGTGCAGCCGGTGAAACCCGAACGCTCGGGGAGCCCGGCCTCGCTGGCCAAGTGGGAGACGCTGGGGTCGGAGGGGCGGTGGTTCGTTTCGCACGGACCCGATCCGGTATTGATCAGTGCCGTCACCGGAAAGCCCGCGCGCGAACCGATTCGGGTGTACGTGGGCCTGAAATCGGCGACCCAGGACATGCGCGAGGAGGACATGGCCGTCGCCGAACTCGAGCGCACCGGGGCCTTCGATCGCAAGGTGCTGGTGCTGGCCACCACCACCGGGACCGGCTGGGTGAACGGGGAGGCGGCCGCCGCACTCGAATACATGTGGGGCGGCGACACCGCGATCGTGGCCTCCCAGTACTCGTATCTGCCCAGCGTGCTGTCGTTCCTGGCGGACCGCGAGAAGGTCGCGGCCAACGGGCGCACCATGTTCGACGCGGTGTACCGGGCCTGGTCGCAACGACCGGCCGAGCACCGCCCCAAACTGCTCGTGTACGGCGAGAGCCTCGGCTCGCAGGGCTCCGAATCCGCCTTCGACGGACTGGCCGACCTGCGCTCCAAGGTCGACGGCGCGCTCTGGGTGGGCCCACCCAACTCGAATCACCTGTGGCGCCAGTTCGTACAACGCCGTGACCTCGGCACCCGCGAGGTCGACCCGATCTACGCCGACGGCCTGGTGGTCCGATTCGCCGCCACCGCTGCCGATTTGAACAAACCCTCGCCCGAATGGCGTAAGCCGCGCATCGCCTACCTGCAGCATCCGTCCGACCCGATCGTCTGGTGGTCCTCGGATCTCATCTTCTCCCAACCGGATTGGCTGTCCGAACCGCGCGGCGCCGACGTCTCACCCCAGATGCGCTGGTGGCCCTTCGTCACCTTCTGGCAGGTGGTCGCCGACCTCACCAACGCCCAGGGCGTCAGCGACGGCCACGGCCACCGCTACGGCTCCCTGGTCCTCGACGGCTGGGCCGCCGTCGCCGCCCCACCGGACTGGACCCCCGAACTCGGCGAACGCATCCGCACCCAGATCGAACTCGCGGAGGCGTACGAGCGGGCGGTCAAGTAGCGTGCGCGATCGGCCGCGCACCCGGGTCCGCGCGCTGCCGCACCCGAAAACCCTGGCCGCCCTGGCAATACCGCTGATCTGGAGCAATCACCTGCTCCCGGCGCTGAACCTGGACGTGCGCGGCCGCACCGCCGCCAACACCGGCTACGCGCTCGCGTACGCCGTCGCCTTCGGCGGAGACCCGAACCTCCTGTCCCGCCGCGGCCTTCGGGCCGGAGCCGTCGCCGCGGCCACCGTGCTGTCCGGCTACGCTGCGGCCCTTGCCATTCCGGCCACCCGCCGTCACCTGGCCGGACTCGCCGACCGCGGCCCGGGCGTCTCCACTCTGGAATGGACCGCCCTGCACATTCCCGGCGGCACCGTCCTGACCGAGGAACTCGTCTACCGCTCCACCCTGACACCGCTGCTGGAACGCACGGCCGGCGAGCTCGGAACCGGTGTGGGCGCACTGGTTTTCGGCCTCTCCCACATCCAGCCCGCCCGCGCCGCCGCCGATCCGATCACCGGCACCGTCGCCCTCACCACCGGGGCGGGCCTGCTGTTCGATCTACTGCGCCGCCACACCGGCAGCGCCACCGCCCCGGCCCTGCTGCACCTGGCCCTCAACGCGGGCGGCGCGCTCGCCCCGCGCCTCGCGCGTCGCCTGCTGCGCGAGGCGCACTGACAATCGACGGCCGGGTGCCGCCCGCGGGTGTCGGCCGGCGGCAGTAGCCTCGCGGCATGGCGCGACGAGGTGCGGTGGATCCGGCGGAGGTGCGGGCGGCGGTGGCCGCGGTGGGGGAGTGGCTGCGCGACGAGTCCGTGCCAACCCCTGCGCGCACCGAGATCGCTGCGGCGGTTCGGGGCACCGCGCGAGCGATGGCCGCGGACGCGCCCGGGCATTCGGTGGAGGTGCGGGTGCCGCCGTTCGTGGCGGTGCAATGCATCGAGGGGCCGCGGCACACCCGGGGCAATCCGCCGAATGTTGTCGAGACCGATGCTCGGACTTGGCTGTTGCTGGCGACCGGACTACTGGACTTCACCGAGGCGGTGGAATCGGCGGTGGTCACCGCCTCCGGCAGCCGCGCGGGCGAGGTGGCGCGCTGGCTGCCGGTCGTGCCGCTCTGATCGCTACGCCGCCGGTTCCGGCGCGGCCGCGGGCTTGCGTTCCAAGCCCTTCCGGTCGTAGAAGCGGGTGATGAACAGGCCGAACACGACGCCGATCACCAGGCCCAGGACCGCCATCCAGACGCCGCGGGTCAGGCCCGCCTGGCCGTCGCCGAAGAAGTAGAGGATCGAGCGGGTGCCCAGGAAGACCTGGTGCATGGGCTCGAACTTGGCCAGCCAGCCGAAGTACTTGGGCGTCGCCTCGATCGGGATGGTGCCGCCCGAGGACGGCAGGCCCAGGATGATGAACACGATCAAGTTGATGATCAAACCGCGGTGCCGACCGCGGCCAGCGTCGAGGCACAGGTGAAGCCGACCGCGACGATCACCAGCGCGCCGTAGAGGAACAACAGCAGCGGCCGGTCGATCGGCATGCCGAGCAGGGACGCGATGCCCTCCAGCACCGCCGACACCACCACCGCCATCACCGCGATCGCCGACCATTTGAGCAGCAGCGTGCTCAGCCGGGAAATCGAAGCCCGCGGGAAGTGCACGTACCAGGGACCCCATTCGGTCGGCAGGAAACCGAGAGCCGAGTCGATGAGCTGGTGGATGATCATCGCCCCGACCATGCCGACCAGCAGGAGCAACAGACTGTAGAAGAACGCGGTCAGGCCCTCCCCGGAACCGCCCGGTAACGGCCGGAACTGCTCGGTCACGATGTTCAGCGGTTGCGCCAGCACCAACCGGGTGGCCCCGGACAACTCGGTCGGGGGCGCGCCGGGCGGCGGGGTCAGCTGCTTGGTCACCTGATCGGTCAGCTGCTTGCCGACCTGATCGTTGACCTGCGTGAGCGCCTGCTCGCCGAACTTCTGCACCACCGCGGTCGCGAACGCGCCGGTGCGCGGATTGGTCTGCAAGGTGAGCACCGGCTTGGAGATCTCGCCCGGCACCACACTGCCGACCCCGAGAATGCCGAGCCGCTTGGAGAAGTCGCTCGGAATGATGATGGTGCCGTACACCCGCGCCGACTGCATCTGCAGCTGCGCCTCGTTGATGCCGAGCACGCGCAGATCGATCTGATCGGACGGGACCGCCGCGCGCAGCCCGTCGGCGACCTGATCGCCGAAGTTGACGTGCTGAACCTGATCGCCGGTCTTCAGATCGTCGCCGACATCCTGATTCACCAACGCGATCGGGAAGTCGTGCAGATTCTTCTCCGGATCGACCACGTAATCGAGGTACATCACGCCCAGTAGCGAGGCCAGCAGGGTGACCACCACGATCGGGAACGCCCACCGGAAAGGGCTCAGATGCCTGCGTCGTGGACCGGTTTCCGCACTACCGGTGCTGTCGGTGCTCGCCACCGTCGCACGCTAACAGCAAACGCCCTGCCATCCCGGTTATCCCAACGGCGGGTTGCCTTGCGGTTACCCGTAGAATGGCTCTCGCCCCCAGCCCGCCGAACAGGGAGCAAACGGTGTCTCTCCCCTCCGCAGTCACTACCCCCGACCAGGACGAGAACGAACCGCGCGAAGAGTGCGGTGTGTTCGGTGTCTGGGCGCCGGGCGAAGATGTGGCAAAGCTCACGTATTACGGACTATACGCATTGCAGCATCGCGGTCAGGAGGCGGCGGGCATCGCGGTCGCCGACGGCTCGCAAGTGCTGGTCTTCAAGGATCTCGGCCTGGTGAGCCAGGTCTTCGACGAACAAACTCTGGCAGCCATGCCCGGCCATGTGGCCGTCGGCCACTGCCGCTACTCCACCACCGGGTCCACCACCTGGGAGAACGCGCAGCCGATCTTCCGCACCACCGCGGTGGGCACCGGAATCGCGTTGGGCCACAACGGAAACCTGGTCAACACCGCCGAATTGAGCGCCCGCGCACGGGAACTCGGTCTGGTCACCGGCCGGCTGGCCGGCGGTATGGCCGCCACCTCCGACTCGGACGTGATGACCGCGCTGCTCGCGCACGCCGCCGCCGACAAGAGCATCGAGCAGGCCGCCATGGAGCTGCTGCCGACGCTGCAGGGCGCGTTCTGTCTCACCTTCATGGACGAGCACACCCTCTACGCCGCCCGCGACCCGCACGGAGTGCGGCCGCTGTGCCTGGGCCGCCTGGACCGCGGCTGGGTGGTCGCCAGCGAGACCGCCGCCCTCGACATCGTGGGCGCCTCGTTCGTCCGCGAGATCGAGCCCGGTGAACTGCTCGCCATCGACGCCGACGGCGTGCGCTCGCTGCGCTTCGCCAACCCCACCCCCAAGGGCTGCGTCTTCGAATTCGTGTACCTGGCCCGCCCCGACTCCACCATCTCGGGTCGCTCCGTGCACGCCACCCGCGTAGACATCGGCCGCCGACTGGCCGCCGAGCACCCGGTGGAAGCCGACCTGGTCATCCCGGTGCCGGAATCCGGCACCCCGGCCGCCGTCGGCTACGCGCAGGGCTCCGGCGTGCCCTACGGCCAGGGCCTGATGAAGAACGCCTACGTGGGCCGCACCTTCATCCAGCCCAGCCAGACCATCCGCCAGCTCGGAATCCGGTTGAAGCTCAACCCGCTTCGCGAGGTGATCCGCGGCAAGCGGCTCATCGTGGTCGACGACTCCATCGTGCGCGGCAACACCCAGCGCGCGTTGATCCGCATGCTGCGCGAGGCGGGCGCCCTGGAGATCCACGTCCGGATCGCCTCCCCGCCGGTCAAGTGGCCCTGCTTCTACGGCATCGACTTCGCCTCCCGCGCGGAGCTGATCGCCAACGGCGCGGGCCCCGAAGGCATTGCCGGCGAGAGCCTCGACGACATGGTGGAGGGCGTGCGCCGCTCCATCGGCGCCGACAGCCTCGGTTACATCTCCCTCGACAGCATGGTCGCCGCCACCGAACAGCCGCGCTCGCGGCTGTGCTGCGCCTGCTTCGACGGCGAGTACCCGATCGCGCTGCCGGCCGAGAACGCCATCGGCAAGAACGTGCTCGAGGGCATCCTGTCCGGGACCACCGAAACCGAACTCCTGGCCGACAACGCCAACGCTTCGGCCCTGAGCCGCCCGTAGCGCAAGACGGCCCCGGTGCCCGTTCGCGCAATAGCGAACGGGCACCGCCCTTTTCTCGCCCGTACGGGTGTGGAAACCGCCCCGCCCACGCCCGCCTCGCCGCAGGCCCGGCGAGGCGCGCAGCCGCGGTCCTGTACCGTGAGCAGGCATCTATCCGACGAATCGGCTTGGAGCTCTCCCCCACAATGACTGAACAGACCCCCAGTGGTGCCGGTGCCTCGTATGCGGCGGCCGGCGTCGATATCGAAGCCGGTGACCGCGCAGTCGAGCTGTTCGCGCCCTGGCCAAGAAGGCCAGCCGCCCCGAAGTGCAGGGCGGACTCGGCGGCTTCGCAGGACTGTTCGCACTGAAGGGCGGCTACAAGGAGCCCCTGCTCGCCGCCTCCACCGACGGCGTCGGCACCAAGATCGCGGTCGCGCAGGCTCTGGACAAGCACGACACCATCGGCCTCGACCTGGTCGCCATGGTCGTCGACGACCTGGTGGTCTGCGGCGCCGAACCGCTGTTCCTGCAGGACTACATCGCCGTCGGCAAGGTGGTGCCCGAGCGCGTCGCGCAGATCGTCTCCGGCATCGCCGAGGGCTGCGTCATCGCCGGGTGCGCGCTGCTCGGTGGCGAGACCGCCGAGCACCCCGGCCTGATGGGCGCCGACGACTACGACATCTCCGGCACCGGTGTCGGCGTCGTCGAAGCCGACGCCGTGCTCGGCCCGACCGCGTCCGCCCCGGCGACGTGGTGATCGGCATGGGCGCCTCCGGCCTGCACTCCAACGGCTACTCGCTGGCCCGCAAGGTGCTGCTCGACATCGACCGCATGTCCCTCACCGGGCACGTCGAGGAGTTCGGCCGCACCCTCGGCGAGGAATTGCTGGAGCCGACCAAGATCTACGCCAAGGACTGCCTGGCCCTGATCGCCGAAACCGACGTGCGCACCTTCTGCCACGTGACGGGCGGCGGCCTGGCTCAGAACCTGGCCCGCGTGCTCCCCGCCGGACTCGTCGCCGAGCTCGATCGCGGCACCTGGAACCCGGCCCCCGTCTTCAAGATGATCGCCCAGCGCGGCCGCGTCGAGCGCCTGGAGATGGAGAAGACCTTCAACATGGGCGTCGGCATGGTCGCCGTCGTCGCCCCCGAGGACGCCGACCGCGCGCTGGCGGTCCTCACCGCCCGCCACATCGACTGCTGGACCCTCGGCACGGTGAAGAAGGCCAAGGACGCCGACGCCGCCCGCGTCGCGCTGGTGGGAGACCACCCGCGGTTCTAGTTCGGCCCCGCAAGACGGAGACGGCCCCGGCGCTCGTGAGAGTGCCGGGGCCGTTTGTCTTTTCGCCGGTAGGAAGGGGGAACCGGCAGTTGTTATTTCGCCGCGGAAACTTCAGCGATCGGCTCTGACCTCGGGTCAAATCGACGTGCTAAAGGGGAAGGCCCACTAGGCCTTCCCTTACACGGCGAAAATCCGAGGTCAGCGACGCCAGTCGTCGTAGTCGTCTTCGTCCCAGCCCGCACGCGAGTCCTTCGCGTCGTGCTCGTCGGAAAGCACAGCACCACTCAGCTGCGTGTCGGAGGGACTCCCCGACAGTTCGCGCTGAAGGCTCGTGAAGTCGGTCGACGGTGAGCTGTACTTGAGCTCACGTGCAACCTTGGTCTGCTTTGCCTTAGCCCGGCCACGGCCCATGGCTGACCCCCTCGCGTCACTGCGGGGCGGCCTGGGGTGGGTTTGGCGGCCCCGTTCGAATTAATACTCTTCCTGACGAACACTTTAGCGTGTGTCAGGCGGTCGCGCTTCCAGGAGTGGGGGATAAACGTCCCGGGGCCGGGACCGGCGACGACCGGGCGATCCTGAAAACCGTGCCGACCGGCGACTACAGGACGCCGGGAATCGCTCGAATGATGCCCACGCGAGCGCCGCCGCCCAGCACCGCGGGCGTCGCCAGCTCAGCGTGCGCATCTGTCCACTCGATGCCCATACGCTGGAGAATGGCCAGCGTCAGTGGAAGTCGCGCACGATCGGCGCCGTCGTCGATTTTGTACGCGAACGCCGAACCGTCCGGCAGCGCACCGGCGTGCACCCCATCCGCGCCGATCTTGCACACCAGTCCCGGCGTCGCCGTCATCACCCGGAAATCGGGGCCGTCCGTGCCGGAAATCACTCGCGGATGCGCGCGAATCGCGTCCGCGACCCGGCGTTCCGGGGTATCGACGGGTGCGGTCGCGAAGGCCGCGTAGGCGCGGGCCAGATTCACCAGCGATACCGGCACGATGGGCAGGCCGCACCCGTCGATACCGAGATCGGTCTCCGGTTCCCCGGTCACATCGGCCACCGTCGCCAGCACCGCCTGCTGCAGCGGATGCCCGACCTCCAGATAGCCGCGGGTCGGCCAGTCGTTGATCACGCAGGTCGCGAGCATGGCGGCATGTTTGCCGGAGCAGTTCATGAAGATTCGGCGGGCCGCCTGCCCGCGGTCACCGCCGGCCAGCGCGTGGGCGCGGGCCTGATCCTCGAACGGCAGATCCGGCGGGCACTCGAGGTCGTTCTCGGTGAAACCGAAGCGGTCCAGCAGCCGGTGCACCAGCTGCACGTGATCCGGTTCGCCGAAATGCGAGGCGGTGGCGATGGCCAGCTCGGCGTCGTCGACCGGTTCGAAACCGTTGCGCAGCAGGGTGAGCGCCTGCAGCGGCTTGTTGGTGGAGCGCGGGAAGATCGGGCCGTGCACCGCGCCCACCTCCACCAGCGGTTCACCGTCCGGGCGCAGCACCACCGCGGAACCGCGGTGCACGCACTCGCGGAAACCGGACCGCACCACCTCGACCAGATCGACGCTCATCGGGTCCCCTTCATCGGCGGGCCGCCGCGGCATGGCGGCGACGGTGACGGTCGATCTGCATGCGGACATCGTCGGAGATGGTCGGCTCGACCGCGGCCAGCAGATCCAGGCGATCGGGGTCCGCGCCGGTGAACAACTCGCGCACGGTGACCCCGTGCTCGGGGACGTACACCACCCGCACCTCGTCGCCCGCGCCGATCGTGCCCTCGGTCAGCACCCGCAGGTAAGCACCCGTATTCGCCTGTGCCGTGAAGCGTTTCACCCACTGCTGCTCGTTGGCGTGCCACTGGAAGGTGGAGCACGGGACGCGCGGCGCGGACACCTCCAGGAGCGTGTCGCCGATCGTCCAGCGTTCACCGATCACGGCATCGCTGACCGGAAGGCCCGCCAGCCGCAGGTTCTCGCCGAACCAGCCCGCCGCGAGGTCGCGGTTCAGTTCGGCGGACCAGCGCTGGGCATCCTCTTCGGCGTAGGCGTAGACGGCCTGATGGGTGCCGCCGTGATGCGCGGTGTCGCACACGTGGTCACCGTCCAGGCCCAGCGCCCGCACCGGAACCCGGTGCGGCACCGGACGTTTGTCGATGGCGGTGCGACCCACCTTCGAGGACTTGGCGGGCACCTCGAGCTCGGCGTGCACCACGCAGACGGCCAGCACCCGGCCGACGGCGCCGGTCACCGGCCGCGCAGCTTGTCGACGGCGAGCCGGCCGGCCTGCGGTTCGTCGTGCGACGGAAACGAATCCGCGTCGATGGCCGCCGCGCACGGGCCCGCCACCAGCTCGGTGTCGACCGGGATGGTGCGTTTGATCAGGGCCAGCGCGATCGGGCCGAGCTCGTAGTGGTCGACGATGGTGCCCAGTGTGCCGACCGCGCGGCCGCCCGCGGTCACCGGATCACCGGTCGCCGGGCGGGAATCCGCGGAACCGTCCAGGTGCAGCAGCACCAGATGCCGGGGCGGCTTGCCGAGATTGTGCACCCGCGCGACCGTCTCCTGACCGCGGTAGCAGCCCTTGTTCAGGTGCACGGCACCGTGTTCGGCGGGGCCGCCGATCCAGTTCACCTCGTGCGGGATGGTGCGGTCGTCGGTGTCGAGGCCCAGGCGCGGGCGCAGCGCGGCCACCCGCAGCGCCTCGAACGTCCACAGGCCCGCGGCCGCCGCGCCCGCGTCGCGCAGCTTGGTCCACCAGGCGGCGAGCTGGTCGCGGGGGACCAGCAGGTCGAAGGAGTCGGCGGTCGGCCACGGCATGCGGCGCAGGAAGCCGCCGCCGGGCAGCGGCACCGCGCGGTAGGTGTCGGGAAGGGCGGGCACTCCCAGGGTTTCGGTGAGTCCGGCCACGCCGGGGCCCAGCAGGCTCAGCACCGCATGGTCATTGGCGTCGACGGGCTTGGCGTCGGCCCAGAAGACCATCTTCTGCAGGAAGTTCAGCAGATCGGGTCCGCGCGCGCCCTCGGTGTCGATCCACACCGTGCCGTCCAGGTCGGTGAGGACGAAGTGATTGAGCACCCGGCCGTTGAGATCCAGATCCAGATCCTCCGCGGACTCCCCGTCGCCCAGATCGGCGACGGCCTGGCTGGAGATGGTGTTGAGCCAGCTCAGCCGTTCCTTGCCGGTGATGGAGAGCACGAACCGGTGGGAGCGATCGACCACCGCGACCCCCTGGATCGCCGCGCGCTGCTCCCCGAAGGGGTCGCCGTAATGCCACGCGACCGCGGCATCCGGTGACTCCGGCAGCCCCGCGACAGCCCCTGGAACCTGCAAGATCGGACTGGCAACCGAGGAGGACACACACCCACCCTAACTCCCCCGCCTCCCCGAGCCTTTAGCGCACGGCTCGGGAGCCGTTGCCAATTTCGCATGCGGGCCGGCGGTCGGGTGCCGAACCGATTTTGGGGGTACCCGGGGAGTTACCCCGGTCGGTACGAGATCAGTCGGCACGCTGGGCGACGAAAGATCAAGAACGGTGGGTGAGCGGGAGACAGTGGCGTATTTGGGTCGATCTGGGCTTCGAACAGGCGGGTTGACGGATTCGGCGGCGCGGTATGGCGCCCGGGGCGGGGCAACTCCCCTAGGGTTGGCACATGGTGGAACGGGTTCTGGTGACACTCGACGGCGCGATCCGGGATCCGGACGCGCCGTTGTTGTATGCGGACGATATCGGGGCGCTGCGGGGCGACGGCATCTTCGAGACGGTGCTGGTGCGCGACGGCGTGCCGTGCGCGCTCGAATTGCATCTGGCGCGACTGCGGCGTTCGGCGGAGGCGCTGGATCTGCCCGCGCCGGAGCTGGAGGCGTGGCGGTTCGCGGTCGAGCTGGCCGCCGAGGAATGGGGCAAGGACCGCGACGGAACGCTGCGGATGGTGCTCACCCGCGGACGTGACAGCGATCACGCCGGGGCTGGCGAACGGGTGGCGAACAAGGGTGGGGCGCTGTCCGGCGGCGAACCCGCCACCACCGGTTACGTTTTCGTGGTCCCGGTGCCCGAGCGTGTGGAAAAGGCTCGCACCGAGGGTGTTTCGGTGATCACACTGTCGCGCGGCATCTCCGTCGATGTGGCGCAGACCGCGCCGTGGCTGCTGCTGGGCGCGAAAACCCTGTCGTACGCGACGAATATGGCCGCGCTGCGGTTCGCCCAGCGGATGGGCGCCGACGATGTCATCTTCACCAGTACCGAGCATCGGGTGCTGGAGGGGCCGCGCTCGACAGTCGTTGTGCAGCGCGACAATCAGCTGATCACCCCGCCCGCCCGCAACGGCGTGCTGCCCGGCACCACGCAGCGGGCGCTGTTCACGCAGGCGGAGAAGGCGGGCTGGGAGTGCCGGTACGAGCCGTTGTTCACGGCCGACCTGATCACCGCCGACGCCGTGTGGATGCTGTCCTCGATCACGCTGGCCGCGCGGGTGAATTCGCTGGACGGTCTGCGCATGTCGGCGCCGGAGAACGCGGGCGAGATCATCGAGATGGTGAATCGAGGGATCGCGCTGCCGGGCAGCCTCGCGGACTGGTAATCCGACTCAAGGGTCTTTTGTCCGGTTTGGTCCCTGCTTCGCCCCGGTGGAGCGGGGGCCTTGGCGAGCAAAATGTCACGTACCGGCAAATTTCCGGCGCACTGTGGCGCGGCGCATGTTGATCTGAAGACCAGTCGGCGTAGTGTCTCTTACTACGTCATGTCGTAGATCGGCAGGGAGGTCGGATGAGCGTCGTAGATCTGGCGCGCTGGCAGTTCGGAATTACCACCGTCTATCACTTCATCCTGGTGCCGCTCACCATCGGCCTCGCCCCGCTCGTCGCGGGTATGCAGACCGTCTGGGTGATCACCGGTAAGGAGCAGTGGCTCAGGCTCACAAAGTTTTTCGGCAAGCTGTTCCTGATCAACTTCGCCCTCGGCGTCGCCACCGGCATCGTGCAGGAATTCCAGTTCGGCATGGGCTGGAGCGAATACTCCCGCTTCGTCGGCGACGTCTTCGGCGCACCGCTGGCCATGGAGGCGCTGGTCGCCTTCTTCATGGAATCGACCTTCCTGGGCCTGTGGATCTTCGGCTGGACCCGGCTGCCGAAAAAGGTGCACCTGGCCTGCATCTGGCTGGTCGCCATCGGCACCAACGCCTCCGCCTACTTCATCATCGCCGCCAACTCGTTCATGCAGCACCCGGTCGGCGCCGAATACAACCCGGAGACCGGTCGCGCCGAACTGCACAGCATCTGGGCGGTCCTCACCAACAACACCACCCTCGCCGCGTTCCCGCACGTGATCGCCGGAGCCTTCCTCACCGCGGGCACCTTCGTCGCGGGCATCGCCGGCTGGTGGATGGTGCGCAACGCCCACAAGGCCAAGGCCGAGGGGAACGACGCCCTGCTCGAGGACGCCCGCACCATGTGGCGGCCGAGCGCGCGCATGGGCCTGTACGTCATCCTCATCGCCGCGGTGCGCTGATCTTCACCGGTGACATCCAGGGCAAGCTGATGTTCAAGCAGCAGCCCATGAAGATGGCCTCGGCGGAATCGCTGTGCCACACCGAAACCGATCCGGACTTCTCGGTGCTGACCATCGGCACCCACAACAACTGCGACAGCGTCGACCACGTCATCAAGGTGCCGTACGTGCTGCCGTTCCTGGCCGAGGGCAAGTTCAGCGACGTCACCCTGAAGGGCGTCAAGGACCTCCAGGTCGAGTACAACCAGAAGTACGGCGTCGGCGACTACCGGCCCAACCTGTTCGTCACCTACTGGTCCTTCCGCGCCATGATCACCTGGATGGCCGGCTCGATCCTGTTGGCGCTGGCCGGATTCTGGGTCACCCGCGGCGGCCGCATCCCCGATCAGCCCTGGTTCAAATGGCTTTCGCTGCTCGCCATCGCCACCCCGTTCCTGGGCAACATCTCCGGCTGGATCTTCACCGAGATGGGCCGCCAGCCCTGGGTCGTCGCACCCAACCCGACCGGGGATCAGCACATTCGAATGACCGTGCAGCAGGGCGTCTCCGGCGTCTCGCCCGGCACGATCCTCACCTCGCTGATCGTATTCACGGCGCTGTACGGCCTGCTGGCCATCGGCTGGTTCTACCTGATGCGCCGCTATGTGATCGCCGGACCGGAAAAGCCGTCCACCGACGACGGCACCCCCAAGATGACCGGGGAGCCCGTCGAGAAGCTTTCCTTCGCCTACTAGGAGCCGAGGATGAGTCTCCCTGAATTCTGGTTTCTCCTGATCGCGGTCCTGTTCACCGGCTACTTCGTGCTCGAGGGCTTCGACTTCGGCGTCGGCATGCTGATGCCGATCATCGGACGCGGCGACGAGAAGAAGAAGCGGACCGTGCTCAACACCATCGGACCGGTGTGGGACGGCAACGAGGTGTGGCTGCTCACCGGCGGCGGCGCCATGTTCGCGGCCTTCCCCGAGTGGTACGCCAGCCTGTTCTCCGGGTTCTACCTGGCGCTGCTGCTCATCCTGGTCGGACTGATCGCGCGGGCCTGCGCCATCGAATGGCGCGGCAAGATCAACGACCCGCGCTGGCGCACCTGGTGCGACATCGGCATCGGTCTCGGCTCCTGGATCCCCGCCCTGGCCTGGGGCCTGGCCTTCGCCAACATCGTGCACGGGGTGAAACTCAACGAGCGCAAGCAGATCGAAGGCAACTTCCTCGACCTGCTCAACCCGTACGCGCTGCTCGGCGGGCTCACCACGCTGCTGCTGTTCATGCTGCACGGCGCGATGTTCATCGCACTCAAGACCGGCAACGACGTCCGCGACGACGCCCAGCGCATCATCCGGGTGCTGTTCGTGCCCACGGCCGTCGTGGTGGCCGCCTTCGGTATCTGGACCCAGCTCGCTCACGGGCACGGCTGGACCTGGATTCCTTTGGCCCTGGCCGTGATCGGGCTGCTGGTGGCGGGCTTCGCCGCGAGCCAGGGTCGCGACGGCTGGGCGTTCACCGGCACCGCGCTCACCATCGCCGCCGCCACCGTGCTGCTGTTCGGGTCGCTGTTCCCGAATGTGCTGCCGTCCACCATCAATGACGCCTTCAGCCTCACGGTGGACGGGCGCGACGGCACCAAGTCCGCGTCCTCCACCCACTACACGCTGGTCGTGATGAGCTGGGTCGCGGTCGCACTGGTCCCGGTCGTGCTGGTCTACCAGACCTGGACGTACTGGGTGTTCCGCAAACGGCTCACCACGGACCACATCCCGGCGCCCATCGGGCTGCCCATGGAGTCCGCGAAGAGCTGACCACGGCATCCGCGACCAGCTGAACAACGGGGCACGCCGCCCGGACCGGCCCCGGCCGGCCGGGCGGCGCGTTCGTTTCACAGAGGAGATCGACCATGGCACGACCGGTGGACCCGCGACTGTGGCGGCACGCCCGTTCCGCACGCCGGTATCTCGGCCTGAGCGTGGGACTTTCCCTGCTCACCACCGGCTGCATCGTGGTCGGGGCGCTCGCCCTGGCCCGGGTGCTCGCGGGCGTCATCACCGAACCCGGGCAGCGGACGATCGGGTCGTGGACCGCGGAGCTGGTGGTGTTCGCGCTCGCCGTCCTGTGCCGGGTGACCGCAACCTGGTGGCAGTCGCGGCTCGCGCACCGGGCCGGAGCTCAGGTCGTCGCCGAGCTCGAGACCGCCGCGCTGGCCGCCGGAGCCCAGCTCCCGCCCCGCGAATTGGAGAGCCACCGCACCGAACTCGCGGTCGTCGTCGGCTCCGGACTCAGCGGACTGCGTGCCTACCTCGCCGGGTACCTGCCCGCCCTGATCCTGGCCTGCCTCGTGCCGCCGGTGGTGCTGGCCGTCATCGCCGTCCACGACTGGGTGTCCGGCGCCATCATCGCCGTCACCCTGCCCCTGATCCCGATCTTCATGATCCTCATCGGCCTGCTCACCCAGGGAAAATCCGCCGATACCCTGACCGCCACCACCCGCCTGTCGGACCAGCTGCTGGACCTCTTCGCGGGCATGCCGACACTGCGCGCCCTCGGCCGCGAGACGAGCCGCGCCGCGGCCGACCCGAATCCTGCTGCGGAGCCCGGCGATCCGGCGCGCAGCATGGCGGGCCGGGTTCGCGAGCTCGGTGACGCCCTGCACCACCGCACCATGTCGGCGCTGCGGCTGGCCTTCCTGTCCTCGATGGTGCTGGAAATGCTCGCCACCCTGTGCGTGGCTCTGGTGGCCGTATCCATCGGCATGCGGCTGGTCTTCGGACACATGGGCCTGCACGCCGGACTGCTCGCCCTGATCCTCGCCCCGGAGGTCTACCTCCCGCTGCGCGCCGTCGGCGAACGCTTCCACGCTGCCCAGGACGGAATGGCCGCCGCGGAACGAGCGTTCGCGATCCTCGAGCCGGATTCCGGACCGGCGGCCGCGACGCGTTCGACGGCAGCCTCGCCGCCATCATCGCCGCGTCGAAACCTGCACGGCCGGATCGAGATCCGTGGTGTCAGCGTCGCCGCCCGCGACGGGTACGCGCCCCGCGACCTGTCGGCGGTGCTCCGGCCCGGCGCGGTCACCGTCCTCACCGGGCCCAACGGCTGCGGCAAATCGACCGCTCTGCAAGCGGTTCTCGGCCTCATCACCCCGGATACCGGCACGGTGACGGTCGACGGCACCCCGGTCCGGGATCTGGACCCCGACGAATTCTGGTCCTGCGTCGCCTGGCTCCCGCAGCGCCCGGTCCTGATCCCCGGCACCCTGCGCGCCAACCTCGAACTCCTCGGCCCTCCGTCCGGCACCGACCAGATCGAAGCCGCCTGCGCCGCCACCGGTTTCGACGCCGTCCTCGACACCCTGCCCGACCGCTGGGACACCGTGGTCGGCACGGGTGGCATCGGCCTGTCGCTCGGTCAGCGCCAGCGCCTGGCCCTGACCCGCACCCTCGCGGCCCCCCGCTCGATCCTCCTGCTCGACGAGCCCACCGCGCACCTCGACGACACCGCCGAGGCGACGGTCCTCGCGGCCCTGGTGAACCGTGCCCACGCCGGCGCCACCGTCGTCGTGGTCGCCCACCGCCCCTCGGTGCTCGCGATCGCCGATCATGTCGTCGAGGTGCACGCGGATTCCGCACCGGGATCTGTGCCCCGGGATGCGAGCGGGGCCTCGAAGCCGGGCGGGTGGCCCATGGTGGATGCGGAGGTGGCGGCGCGATGAGGGCGATACTGGCCGATTTTCGGCGGATTCGGGAACTGCTGGAGTTGTCGCGGGCGCGGATGGCGCTCTCGATCGGGTGGGGGGTGCTGGCGCTCGGGAGCGGGCTCGGGCTGGCGGCGTTGGGCGGCGTGGCTGATTGCGCGGGCGTGGCAGATGCCGCCGGTGCTGGATTTGAGCCTGGCCGTGGTGACCGTTCGGGCGCTGGGTATTTCGCGTGGGTTGTGCCGGTATCTGGAGCGGCTGGCCACCCATGATGTGGCGTTGCGGGCCATGAGCACGGCACGGACGACGACGTATCGGACGTTGGCGGGCGCGGATATCTGGCGGCCGCGCCGCACGGGCGGCGCGTTGGCGGCTGAGTCGGCTGGCGGCCTGTCCATGGACTCAGGATCGGAGCACGACGGGTTCACGGGGGCGGACGGCGAAGCGCGGCACGCGGATCCGACCGCACTGCGGCGTGGGGAGCTGCTCGGGCGGGTGATGAGCGATATCGACGATCTCGGGGCCGTGGTGGTGCGGGCGTTCGTGCCGATCGCGGTGGCGTTGATCCTGTCGCTGCTCGCGGTGGGGTTGTTGGCGAGTATCTCCGTGCTCGCGGCGGTGATTCTGGCGCTGGCGCTGGCGGTTTCGGGGATCCTCGCGCCGTGGCTGTCGGCGCGGGCGGCCCGCGAAGCCGAGCTGGCGGTGCGCGCGGATCGGACCGAGTTCACGGCCGAGGCGTTGACGGTGCTCGATCACGCGCCCGAATTGCGGGTGGCGGGCCGGCTTTCCGAGGCGGTCGGTACCGCGACGGCGGCGGGACAGCGGGCCGTCGCCGCCGAGGACCGGGCGGCGGCGCGCAGCGCGTGGGCGGCGGCGGTGCTGCCGCTGTCGATCGGGGCGAGCGTGCTCGGTGCGCTGCTCATCGGAATCGTGCTCTACGGCAGCGGCTCTCCCATCCCGACCGCGGGCTTCCAGACCGTCGCGCCCGGCGGCATCACGCCGATGGCATTCGCGGTGCTGGTGCTGGTGCCGCTGTCGGCCTTCGAGGCGGTGGCGGTGCTGCCTGCGGCCGCGCAGGCGCTGACCACCGGCCGCGCCGCCCTCCACCGGCTGGACCGGCTCGAATCCGACGATCCCGAATCCGGCACCGCCACACCGACCTTCCCCGGGCTGCCCGACGGCCGCCGGATCGCGGTGGTCGGCCCCAGCGGGGCGGGGAAGACCACGCTGCTGATGGCCTGGGCCGGACTGTTCGATGCACCCGCGCCCGGCGTCACCTTCTTCGCCGAGGACGCGCACCTGTTCGGCACCACCGTGCTGGAGAACCTGCGGGTGGCGCGTGGCGACATCACCGCGACCGAGGCCGAAAACGCGCTGCGGGCAGTCGGAGCGGGGGAGTGGCTGGACTCGCTCCCCGAGGGTGTCGACACCGATCTGGTGGGTGGCGCGGCCGCGGTGTCGGGTGGGCAGCGGCGCCAGATACTGCTGGCCCGGGCCCTGCTCTCGCCGGCGCGGGTGCTGCTGCTCGACGAGCCCACCGAGCATCTGGAGGCGGCGGCCGGAGCCGAACTGCTGCGCAGGCTGCTGGACGAGTCGAGCGGACTGGTCGATCGCGACCGGACCGTGGTGGTGGTCACCCATCAGCTGCCGCCGGACACCAAGGCCGACACCATCGTTCGGGTCGGGCCCGGCGGGTCGGTGGACATCGCCCGGCATATTCCCGAAGCGACGGCCTGACCTGCGTTTTCGCAGTCCGCGAAAATACGTTGCCGCCTCCGCCGGATCCGACTAATTTCGTCGGTACACAGGAAGGAGGTGGTTCGAGAATGATTTCTAGGACGCGTGAGGTGGCTGCCAGCTAGGCGCTACCGCTGCAATCGGATTCCGATCGCGCGAGCCCTCGCGAATCCACGGCAGTCACCCGGCCCCCGAGTTACGGTCCGTCCGACCGGATCAGCGTGAAGATGTTGCATCCTTCCGCCGATACAACTCGGGGGCCGTACCCGTCTCCGGGGCAGCACACCCCCGGACACGGAAAAGCCCCGTCAGTCGAACTGACGGGGCTTTTCGCCGAAGTCTCTAGCCGATGTAGCGCTTCAACCGCGCCGAGAGCCGCGGCTCCAACGCGCCGTCGGCCGCGATGCGCTCCTCGACGTAGCCCAGGTCGCCGCCCTCGACAATGCCGTAGAGCCGCTTCGCGCCGCCCACCACGATGCCGGACTGGCTGCGGATCACCACGTCGGTGGCCAGCTCCCAGGACGACTGGGTCAGCGCCTGGCCGTAGAACAGCTCGACGATGCCGGTGGAGTGCGTCAGCAGCAGTTCCAGCACCTCGTCGTCACCATCGATGCCGACCCGCCAGAAGCCGCTCTCGCGCAGATCAGGGCCGTCGTACTCGCCCTGCGCGTTCAGCTTCCAGGACCGCGACTCCCAGGTCAGATAGTCGCCGCCGTCGTGGGCGACGATGATCTGCTGACCGAAGCGGTAGTCGCCGGTATCGGGCTCGTTGCCCTCGCCCTCACCGCGCCACACACCGACCAGCGGCAGCAGCGCGAGCATGGACGAACTCAGATCCGGGCCCAGCCGCAGGTTGGCGGTATCCACGGGCAACGGCAGATCGGGGAGCGTCGGAACGTTCATCGCCCCGGTCGACTTGGCCCGCTCGACCGCCTCCGCGACCGCCTGGTCGCCGCTGCGGCGTGCGGCGGCATCGCTGGACGACGCCGTGCCGTTGGCCGTTCCGTTTTCGGTGTTCTCGTGGGCCGGATCTGTCACGACTCGGTGAACAGCCGGTAGAGGACGTACAGACCGAACCAGGCGATCAGCACGGACACGAGTACCAGCAGAATCTCGAAGGTAAGCACCACGTCTCGGATTCTAATCCCACCGCCGCGATCAGGTGAAAACGACCCCGGGAAAAGTTCCGCGACACACCAGAACGGCCCCGGGATCATGAATCCCGGGGCCGTTCTTGATGATTCGACCTTACTTGGCGACGGTGACGTCCACGTTGTGGATTCCGTTGCCCTCCGGCGACACCTCGGCGGTGCCGTTGCCGGACGCCGACAGCGCGCGCAGGGTCCACGTGCCCGGCGCGGCGAAGAAGCGGAAGTCGCCGGTGCCCGAGGCCACGACCTCGGCGGTGAAGTCGCCGTTGCCGTCCAGCAGGCGGACGAACGCGCCACCGACGGTCTGGCCGTCAGCGGTCAGGACGCGGCCGGTGATGACCGTCTCCTTCTCCACGTCGACGCCGGCGGGGATGGCCTGTCCCTGGGTAGGTGCTGCACACATATTGATTACGCTCCCAACTCGATCGGTGCACCGACGAGGGAACCGTATTCGGTCCAGGACCCGTCGTAGTTCTTGACGTTCTGGTGGCCCAGCAGCTCCTGCAGCACGAACCAGGTGTGCGAGGAACGCTCACCGATGCGGCAGTAGGCGATGGTCAGCTTGTCGCCGTCCAGCCCGGCCTCCTTGTAGATCTCCGCCAGGTCGGCGTCGCTCTTGAAGGTGCCGTCCTCGTTCGCGGCCTTGGACCACGGCACGTTGATGGCGGTCGGGATGTGGCCCGGACGCTGCGACTGCTCCTGCGGCAGGTGCGCGGGAGCCAGGATCTTGCCCGAGAACTCGTCGGGGGAACGCACGTCGACCAGGTTCTTGGCGCCGATGGCCTCGATGACCTCGTCGCGGAAGGCGCGGATCGACAGGTCCTGCGCGGCGGCCTTGTAGTCGGTGGCCGGGCGGACCCGGACCTCCTTGGTCAGCTCACGGCCGTCCAGCTCCCACTTCTTGCGGCCGCCGTCGAGCAGCTTCACGTCCTGGTGGCCGTACAGCTTGAAGTACCAGTAGGCGTAGGCCGCGAACCAGTTGTTGTTGCCGCCGTACAGCACCACGGTGTCGTCGTTGGAGATACCGCGCTCGGACAGCAGAGCCGAGAACTGCTCCTGGCTCACGAAGTCGCGGCGGACCTGGTCCTGCAGGTCCTTCTTCCAGTCGAGACGCACGGCGCCCTCGATGTGCCCCAGGTCGTAAGCCGAGGTGTCCTCGTCGACCTCGACCAGGACGACGCCCGGGGTGTTCAGGTTCTCTTCGACCCAGTCTGCGGAGACCAGGACATCGGAGCGAGCCATGTTGTTCCTTTCGGTGCGGTGCCGTGTTCAGGCGTTGCGTTCGTGTGGCTGAAGTAATCGGGATGGTTTGAGGGATATCGGTGGTCAGGGGCGGATGCGGTGCACCAGCGGATAGATCTGGCAGCCCAGGCAGATGCCGAACGCCGCGTTCAGGAACGCCGCGAACAGTGCGAAACCGGCGAAGATCGCGCCCACCACGGTGCTGCCGGCCGCGAAGCCGATGACACCGAGCACCGCGAAGACCAGACCCACCAGCTGCGCGAACCGCAGCGGCGCAACGGGTTCCAGCTCGGTCGGCGCGCCGTTGCGCGGCGCGACCAGGGCGGCGTACACGCGACCGTAGGGGCTGCGCTTCGGACCGTTGGCGGCGCCCAGGCCGAACACCACGGCCTGCGCGGCCAGCAGCACGGCGGACGCGGGGACCGACACGGAGGCGAGAATCAGAACGAGAGCGAGCACCGCGGTGGTGATCCAGGCGGCGAAGCGGGGGCCTCGGACGTCGACCTGGTCGACGGGCGGTGCGCTCGTAGTGGTGTTCGACATGGAAGAGGTACTCCTGCGCTCGAGGGGTGTATTGGCCGGATCGCCGGAGGATCGACAGGATCTCTCAACAGCGGGGGTATACAAACCGGTCGGCGACAGAGGTATAGAAAGGCCGACCGGCTAGCGGCACAGGCAGCAACAACCACCGAGCCGGCACAGGTCTACCGTGCGGCGTCGGGTGAGCATCAGCTCGCGGTTGGATTGCACGAGAGGGAGTTTACCCAATTTTCGGGGGAAATTGGACCCGGGGTCCGTAATGCTGGTCACTCATCGGCGGCGGCGACCGTCAAAGCGGCCGTTGACGTGCGCAGATCCGCGGCCTTCGGAACGCCGGAGATCCGGAAGCGTTCCAATCCTCGAGAATCCAATCCGAAAGTGGTGGGCAGCGAGAGTACGTTCAGCTCGCGCGCGAGCTCCGCGAACTCGTCGATGTCGATCTCCAGATCCAGCGGCGGCAGCTCGGCGCCGGCCAGTTCGGCGACGACACCGGCGACCACGCGCCGCACGGCCGCGCAAGGGCCGCACCAGTCGGCGGAGAAATGCAGCACGGTGGGTCTGCCGGGCAGTACCCCGGCCGCGGCCAGCAGCGCCGCGCGAGTCGATTCGAGGGTCGGCGGATGTTCGGCCGCAGTGGCCCGCACCCGGCCCTCGTTGCGGCGCAGCAGGATTCCCACGGCGATCGCCGCGGCCAGCATGACGCCCAGAATCGCGAGGGCGATCATCGCTGCAGCCGATCCAGATCGACGGTCACGGCGCGACCGGTGCCCTCCACCACGATCTGCCCGGCGATCGCCTCCACCGAGGTCGGGGCGATACCGAACGGCATGTTCCGGGTGTCGATGGTGTGGGTGAAGCGGGCCAGGATGGCGGGCTTGTCCTGCTCGGAGATGACGGTCCGATCCTGTTCGGGCAGCACCGAATCGGAGTCGGCCTGCAGATCCCGCCCGGCGATGGACATCGCGGTGATCCGGACCTCGGTGCCTTCCAGTCGCAGCTCGGCGATCACGTGCACCTTCTTCTTGGTGACCTTCTGCGCGGTATCGCTGCGCGGGTCGGTGACCGCGACGGCGTCGGCGTTCGGGCCCAGCGGCACGGTGCCCTCGAGGATGATGATGCCGGTGGTCTTCGGGCCGGTGCTGCCGGCGTTGCCGGAGTCGTCGGACTTGTCGGTGGGCGGGCCGAAGACCTGCAGGTCCGGAATCTTGAACAAGCGGCCCAGCTCGTTGGGCTCGATCCGCATGCGCGCCTGCACCTCGTCCACCGGCACCTGGGCCACTTCGCCGTCGATCAGCTGCCGCATGGGCAGGTGGACGCCCTTCAGATTGGCTTCGACGATGATCTTGCCGGGGATGTCCGGGCGCATGGCGCGGGCGCGGATGTCCATGTTGCTGTACTGCCCGTCCAGCGCCTGCGCGACGAACGGATGCCGCAGCGACTCGTGGAAGGTGATCTCCGGATCGGCGCTCAGATCCGAGCCGGTGCGCAGTAGCCGCGAGACCCGGTACTCGGAGTAGGCCGCGACCCCGAAATCGAGCAGCACGACCAGCCCTGCCAGGCAGAGCAATCCGATGAGCAGCCTCCGGAAACGCATAGCTGCACCCTAATGGGGGACCGCCGCCGATCCGCTTCGGATCCACTTACCGGGGCTCCGTTCGCGGGCGCGGACGCTGGTCGTTCGCGCCGTCAACCCGCCCGTAGCGACAGCGGGGGGCGATTACGGCAGTCCACAGGCTAATGTAGGCAGCGATTACCTGTGATGACCTGCATGAGGTAGTGGCCGACAGTGCGGTAGCCACACACATGCCAGATGGGATGGAGGGCCCCGATGGAGCTGCTCCTGCTGACCTCCGACCCCAACCCCGAGGCGGTGCTGCCTTCGCTCGCGTTGCTGCCGCACCACGTGCGACCCGCTCCAACCGAGGTGGCGTCGCTGCTCGAGGCGGGTTCCGCCGACGTGGCGCTGGTCGACGCGCGCACCGATCTGGCCGCCGCGCGCGGCCTGTGCCGATTGCTGGGTTCCACCGGCTCGTCGGTGCCGGTGGTGGCCGTGCTGACCGAGGGCGGCCTGGTCGCGGTGAACGCGGACTGGGGACTGGACGACATCCTGCTGCCCGGCACCGGGCCCGCCGAGCTCGACGCCCGGCTCCGACTACTGGTGGCGCGCAACGGCGGTGTCGCGAGTCCGGAGAACACCGGCAAGATCACTCTCGGTGAGCTGGTGATCGACGAGGGCACCTATACCGCCCGGCTGCGCGGCCGCCCGCTCGACCTGACCTACAAGGAGTTCGAACTCCTCAAGTACCTGGCGCAGCACGCCGGCCGGGTGTTCACCCGCGCCCAGCTGCTCCAGGAGGTCTGGGGCTACGACTTCTTCGGCGGCACCCGCACCGTGGACGTGCACGTGCGACGCCTGCGCGCCAAGCTGGGCAGCGAGTACGAGTCGCTGATCGGCACGGTCCGCAATGTCGGCTACAAGGCGGTGCGCCCGGCGCGCACGGCGGGCAAGGGCGAGGCGGTCACCTTTCCCGACTCCGACGGCACCGACGACTCCGAACTGACCACGGCGAACGGCACCATCTGATGGCTTCCTGGACCGACCGGCCCGCCACCGAGACCGCCGGGCAGGTGCGGGCGCTGCTGGAGCGGGCGACCGCCGCCGACGGGGTGGCTCCGGTGTCGGAGCAGGCCGTGCTCTCGCTCGCCGGAAGTGATTCGCCCGCAAGACATCTGGTGGACATCCGGGACGGTGTGGTCGCGGGGTACGCGAATCTGATGCCGGCGCACGGTGAGCACCCGGCCATGGCGGAGGTCGCGGTGGATCCGGCGGCTCGCGGCCGGGGGATCGGCGCAGGTCTGGTGGCCGCGGCGCTCGCGGCCGGGGGTGCGGGCGCGCGGGTCTGGGCGCATGGCGATCTGCCGCCCGCGCGGGCCGTGGCGGCTCGGTTGGGCTTGTCCGTTTCGCGCGAATTGTGGCAAATGCGAAGGGAACTGGCTAATTCGGAGCTACCCGAGCTCACGGTGCCGCCGGAGATCGAACTCCGCACCTACGCCGGGCCTTCCGACGACGCCGAACTGCTGCGCGTCAACGCCTCGGCCTTCTCCTGGCATCCCGAACAGGGCGGTTGGAACGAGCGCGATATCGAGGCCCGCCGCGACGAATCCTGGTTCGACCCCAAGGGGCTTTTCATCGCCGTGGACCCGGCCCGGCCCGAGCGCATCCTCGGATTCCACTGGACCAAGGTGCATTCCGACGAGACGCCGCCGATCGGCGAGGTCTACGTGGTCGGCATCGACCCCGCGGCGCAGGGGCGCGGCCTCGGCCGGCTGCTGACCCTGGCGGGTCTGCACTACCTGAAGGACCGTGGTCTCGGCGCGGTGCTGCTCTACACCGAGGGCGACAACACCGCGGCCGTGCACACCTACACCCGGCTCGGGTTCACGCGCTTTCACATCGACGTCGCCTACTCCAGCGTGTCCTGAATTACGCTCGGCAACAGTGCGGCTAATGTCACATGCAGTGCGCCGCAATCGGGGTGGGTTGTTCATCTCTCGTTCACCTGCGCTGGTCTAACTGTCAACCACGTGCCCTTACGTTGCAAGTGGGCCGCAGACCGCTGCCCGGTGCGCTAGTTCGCAGCGAACAGCCGCCAATCGCGCCCGTCCGACCGTTGAGGGGTTGGACGTGCAAGTGATTCCCCGGAGGAATTGGTGAATCTCAAGCGCAGCAGCGCCCTGCTCGGTGTGTTGGCCGCGGCCGGCGCCCTGACCCTGTCGGCTTGTGGCAGTGACAACAACGCCACCGGCGGCGGCGCCAAGATCGATGTCGCCTGTGGCGGCAAGACTTCGCTGAAGGCCAGTGGCTCCACCGCCCAGAAGAACGCGATGGACCGTTTCGTCGCCGCGTACCAGACCAACTGCTCGGGCGCGAAGCTCGACTACACGGGTTCGGGTTCGGGTGCCGGCGTCAACGAGTTCATCGGCAACCAGACCGATTTCGCGGGCTCGGACTCGCCGCTGAACGCCGAGAAGGGCGAGACCGACAAGGCCGCCGCGCGTTGCGCCAGCCCGGCCTGGAACCTGCCGGCCGTCTTCGGCCCGATCTCCGTGGCCTACAACCTGCCCGGTATCGAGGACCTGGTCCTGGACCCGCCGACCATCGCCAAGATCTTCTCCGGTGACATCACCGCGTGGAACGACCAGGCGATCCGGGCCCTGAACACCAACAAGGCCGACAAGCTGCCCTCGGACAAGATCGGCGTGATCTTCCGCTCCGACGAGTCGGGCACCACCGACAACTTCCAGAAGTACCTGACCACCGCCGGTGGCTACACCAAGGGCGCCGGCAAGGCGTTCAACGGTGGCGTCGGCGAGGGCGCCAAGGGCTCGGACGGCACCTCGGCCGCGGTCGCGAACACCAAGTTCACCATCACCTACACCGAGTGGTCCTTCGCCAAGGCGCAGAAGCTGTCCTCGGTGCGCGTGCTGACCACCGCCACCTCGAACGACCCGAAGCCGGTCGAGCTGACCGCCGAGTCCGCCGCCAAGGCCGTCGACGCCGCCAAGATCAAGGGCGAGGGCAACGACCTGGTGCTGGACAACAGCTCGATCTACAAGCCCGCCGCCGCGGGTGCGTACCCGATCATGCTGGCCACCTACGAGATCGTCTGCTCGAAGTACAGCGACGCCGACACCGCCAAGGCTGTCAAGGCGTTCCTGACCTCGGCGGTCGGCAACGGCCAGACCGGTCTCGCCGACGCCGGCTACGTGCCGCTGCCGGACGCTTTCAAGACCAAGCTGGCGACCGCGATCAACGCCATTTCCTGATCGCCTGATCGAAAAAACGACGATGACCGTGCACGACCACACTGCATCCACGGGTCTGTCCGTTTCGACCGACCCGCGGGAAGACCGTGCCCAACTGCCGGGGGATACTGCGCTCATGCCGACCGAACCCAGCATCCCACCGGCCGCGGGGCGCGGCGCACCCAAGAAGTTCGGCGCGGAGTTCGCTTTCCGCTCGGCGGCCACGGCCGCCGGCGGAATCATCGTCGCCGCCATCGCCCTGATCGCTTTGTTCCTGCTGATCCGGGCCTGGCCCTCGATCATGGCGAACAAGGCGAACTTCTTCACCACCACCGAGTTCAACGTCAAGGACGACCACAACCTGCGCTTCGGCATCAAGGACCTGTTCATGGTCACGGTGCTGAGCTCGTTGTTCGCCCTGGCGATCGCGGTGCCGATCGGTGTGGGTATCGCGCTGTTCCTGACGCAGTATTCGCCGAAGGCGCTGGCGCGGCCGTTCTCGGTCATCGTGGATCTGCTGGCGGCCGTGCCGTCGATCGTGTTCGGTCTGTGGGGACTCCTGGTCGTGGCGCCCAAGCTGGGGCCCTTCCAGGACTTCCTGAACCAGCACCTGGGCTGGCTGTTCCTGTTCTCCAACGGCAATGTCAGCATTGCCGGCGGCGGCACCATCTTCACCGCGGGCGTGGTGCTCGCGGTGATGATCCTGCCGATCATCACCTCGGTCAGCCGTGAGGTCTTCGGCCTGACCCCGCGCCCGCACATCGAGGCGGCGCAGGCGCTGGGCGCCACCAAGTGGGAAGTGGTGCGCCTGACCGTGCTGCCGTTCGGCCGCTCGGGCGTCATCGCCGGATCCATGCTGGGCCTGGGCCGCGCGCTCGGTGAGACCATCGCGGTCCTCATCGTGCTGCGCACCTCGACCAAGGCCGGTAGCTGGTCGCTGTTCGACGGCGGCTACACCTTCGCCTCCAAGATCGCTTCCGCGGCTTCCGAATTCAGCTCGAAGTTGCCGACCGGCGCCTACATCGCCGCCGGTTTCGTGTTGTTCGCACTGACGTTCGTCGTCAACGCACTGGCTCGGCTGGCCGCCGGCGGGAAGGTCAACGGATGACCACCACACTGGACAAGCCGATCAAGGCGCCGACCTTCCGGCACGTCAGCCCGGCTCGCCGGCTCAAGAACAACATCGCCACCGGCCTGGTGTGGCTGTGCTTCGGCCTCGCGCTGGTGCCGCTGCTGTGGGTGCTGTTCGTGGTGCTCCAGAAGGGCGGGGCCATCGTCGCCTCGCTGGACTGGTGGACCAAGTCGCAGAACGGCGTGCTGCCCGAACAGCGCACCGGCGGTGTCTATCACGCGATCTACGGCACCATCGTGCAGTCCGGCATGGCCGCGGTGATCGCGGTGCCGCTGGGCATCATGGCCGCGGTGTACCTGGTCGAGTACGGCCGGGGCTGGCTGGCCAAGACCACCACCTTCATGGTCGACATCCTCGCGGGTGTGCCCTCGATCGTGGCGGCGCTGTTCATCTTCGCGCTGTGGATCGCCACCTTCGGTAACCCGCAGAGCGCCTTCGCGGTGTCGCTGGCCCTGGTGCTGCTGATGCTGCCGGTGGTGGTGCGCAGCACCGAGGAGATGCTCAAGCTGGTGCCCGACGAATTGCGGGAAGCCTCTTACGCACTCGGTATCCCGAAGTGGAAAACCATTGTGCGGATCGTGATTCCGACCGCCCTGCCGGGCATGATCTCCGGCATGCTGCTGGCCGTCGCCCGTGTCATGGGTGAGACCGCGCCGGTGCTGGTGCTGGTGGGATACTCGAAGGCCATCAACATGGATGTCTTCAACGGCAATATGGCCTCGCTTCCGCTGCTGATGTACCAGGAGCTGTCGAACCCCGAGCCCGCCGGCCGCGAGCGTATCTGGGGTGCCGCGCTGACCCTGATCCTGATCATCGCGCTGTTGTACGTCGCCGCCGCGGCGGTCAAGAAGCTGCTGACGCGGAACCGATAGAAGGAAAGACTGATGGCCAAGCGAATTGACGTCAAAGACCTCAATATCTACTACGGCAAGTTCCACGCGGTCGCCAATGTCGGGCTGACGGTGCTGCCGCGCAGCGTGACCGCGTTCATCGGTCCGTCCGGTTGCGGCAAGTCGACCGTGCTGCGCGCCCTGAACCGCATGCACGAGGTGACCCCGGAGGCCCGCGTCGAGGGCGCGGTGCTGCTCGACGGCGAGGACATCTACGGCGCCCAGGTCGATCCGGTCGGTGTGCGCCGCACCATCGGCATGGTGTTCCAGCGGCCGAACCCGTTCCCCACCATGTCGATTCGCGACAATGTGGTGGCCGGGCTGAAGCTGCAGGGTGTGCGCAACAAGGGTCAGCTCGACGAGGTGGCCGAGCAGTCGCTGCGCGGCGCCAACCTCTGGAACGAGGTCAAGGACCGCCTCGACAAGCCGGGCGGCGGCCTCTCCGGTGGTCAGCAGCAGCGTCTGTGCATCGCCCGCGCCATCGCGGTGTCGCCGGACGTGCTGCTCATGGACGAGCCGTGTTCGGCGCTGGACCCCATCTCCACGCTCGCGATCGAGGATCTGATCACCGAGCTGAAGAAGGAGTTCACCATCGTCATCGTCACCCACAACATGCAGCAGGCCGCGCGTGTGAGTGACCAGACCGCCTTCTTCAACCTGGAGGCGCAGGGCAAGCCCGGCAAGCTGATCGAGATCGACGAGACCGAGAAGATCTTCTCGAACCCGTCGCAGAAGCAGACCGAGGACTACATCTCGGGTCGTTTCGGCTAAAAACAGACCTTCCGGCGTCTACGACCCCTGCCTTATGGCAGGGGTCGTTTCATTGGTGCAGGTAGCGGCCGTGTGAGCGGCTGCTTTGTGGCGTCCGTCATAGGTGGCCCGGGGGATTGTGTGCAACCGTCGGTCACAGTTAGTCTGACTCCGTTGGTAAACCGATCGGTTTAGTAAGGAGATGCGGATGACCGTCTCAACGGCGAGCTTGGAATCCGGACCAGCCGCGGCGGGATTGCCGCAACGAGCCAAATGGGCGGCCCTGATCGCCATCTGCCTCGCGGAACTGCTGGTGGTCCTGGACAACACACTGGTCAATGTGGCCCTGCCGTCCATGGCCGTACAGCTGCGCGCCGACATGAGCGGCCTGCAATGGATCGTCGACGCGTTCACCCTGGCCTTCTCCGGCCTGCTGCTCGCCATGGGACACCTCGGCGACCGGTACGGGCGACGCCTGTTCATGATCATCGGCCTGAGCGGCGTGGCCGTCATGTCCGCGGCCGGCGCGCTGTCCTCCGGACTCGGCCAGGTCATCGCCGCCCGCGCGGGCATGGGCGTCTTCGCGGCCGTGGTCTTCCCGGCCACCCTGGCGCTGCTCACCAATATCTTCACCGGAGCCCGCGAGCGCGCGGCCGCCATCGCGCTGTGGACCGCCATGGCCGGTATCGCGATCGCCATCGGACCGACCGTCGGCGGCTGGCTGCTCGAGTACTACTCCTGGCACTCGGTGTTCTGGATCAATGTCCCGGTGGCGCTGGTGGCCATCATCGCGGTCCTGGTCACCGTGCCGGAATCCCGTGCACCGCACGTGGATCGGCTCGACCGGATCGGCATCCTGCTGTCCCTGGCCGGCGTGACCGCGCTGGTGTGGTCCATCATCGAGGCCCCCAAGCACGGCTGGCTCGCCACCGAAAGCCTGGCGGGCTACCTGCTCTCGGCCGCGCTGCTGGCCGCGTTCGTGGCCTGGGAACTGCGGGTGCCCGCGCCGGTGCTGAACATGCGACTGTTCCGCAACCGCCGCTTCGCGCTGCCCTCGCTGGCCATCACGGTGTCCTACTTCGCGGCGTTCGGATTCCTGTTCCTGATCACCCAGTACTTCCAGGGCGTGAAGGAACTGTCGCCGCTCGAATTCGGCATCCACTCACTGCCGTTCGCGGTGGCGGTCGGATTCGGCGCGCCCATCGCGACCCTGCTGGCGCAGCGGCTGGGCACCACGGCCATGGTGGTGTCCGGACTGCTGACCCTGGCCGTGGCCATGTACATCGCGGGCCGCACCACGGTCGAAACCCCTTATCTGGGACCGGTTGTGGTGTCCATGATCCTGATGGGCCTGGGATTCGCCATCGTTCAGGGTCCGGCGACCGAATCCATCATGGGCGCGGTGCCTTTGGCGGAAGCGGGCGCGGGTTCGGCGGTCAACGACACCACGCGCGAGGTGGGCGGCGCGCTCGGGGTGGCGGTGCTGGGCTCGGTGATGACATCGGTCTACGCGAACCACATCGGCAACCGGATCGCCGGGATCCCGGGCCAGATCATGAACTCGCAGCAGAAGGAACTGGCGAGCAATACGCCGATCAGCGTGCTCGAGATCGTCAAGGCGCCGGTGAATCCGATGTTCGCGCCGGCGAAGGCGGACCTGATCCACGCCATGAAGGTGGCGGCCATGCAGGGCTCGGAGACGGCCTCCTACATCGCGGTCGGCACGCTGGTGGGGTGCGCGATCATCGTCGCGCTGGCGCTGCCGTGGCGGCCGGAGCGGGGCCGTTCGGTACTGCTGGGCTGGCGTGAGAGTGATTCCGGGACAGCGGAATCGGACCACTGATACGACTCGGTGCCGGTCCGATGTCGGACCGGCACCTGCGTGTCGTTTCGTGAGTTAGATGCTTTCCTTCTCCGAATCCGGGTCCGGCGGCAGCACGCCGGTGACCAGGAAGACGACGCGGCGGCCGATCTCCACGGCGTGGTCGGCGAAGCGCTCGTAGTAGCGGCCCAGCAGCGCCACGTCCACGGCCGCGGCGACACCGAACTGCCAGTCGCGGTCCATGATCAGCGTGAACAGGTGCTTGCGCAGGTCGTCCATCGCCTCGTCGTCGTCGGTGAGCTTGGCGGCCCGCTCGGGATCGCGGGTCTCCAGCACCTCCTTGGCGGTGGCGCCCATCTTGACCGCGACGCGGCCCATCTCGGCGAAGTAGCTGTTGACGGCCTCGGGCACGGCGTGGGCCGGGAAGCGGCGCCGGGTCATCTTGGCCACGTGCAGCGACAGCACGCCCATCCGGTTCACATCGGAGACGATCTGGATGGCGCTGACGACCTGCCGCAAATCTCCGGCGACCGGGGCCTGCAGGGCGAGCAGCGCGAACGCCTTCTCCTCGGCCAGCTGGATCATCTCGGCAATACGGTCGTACTCGCTGATCACCTGCTCCGCGAGCTCGAGATCGGCGGTGAGCAGGGACTGGGTGGCCCGCTCCATCGCCGATCCGGCGAGCCCGGCCATGCCGCCGAGCAGATCGGCGAGCTCGGCCATTTGTTCGTTGTAGATGACACGCATGAGTCAAGACATTAGTGCGCGTCGCTGACCAAGTCACCAACGGTGGGTAAAACCTGGGTGCCGGTCGGTCCCGGCAAAGTCGTCGCAGTTCCCGCAGGTCGGGCGGACGCACTACTTACATAGGTCGTCGGCCGCGTTCACGTGCTCGAGATCGGAGGGAAGTGTGACCGGAGCCGCACTGGGACCGCCGGTATCGCTCGGCGTGTCCGGCAGGGCCTGCCCGAAGCCGGTCGGCGTTTTGACGGCGCCCGCGAAATCGGAACCCACCACGACCTCGACAATGCTGCCCAGCCCGCTCGCCGGTTCCAGGATCGCGCCGGGAATGGCGCTGGCCACCGTCCCGGCGTCGGCCTCGTGGCCGCTGGAGTAGCGGACCATGGTCTTGGCGGAGACGCCGTCGGAGTAATTGCCGGTGCTGTAGATCCGGAAGCCCTGCGCGGCCAGCTTGGTCGCGGTGCTGCCCGCCAGGCCGCCCTGACCCGACCCGTTCGACACCTGCACCGAGACGGTGCTCGGCTCGACCGCCGCCGGTTTGGGTTTGGCCGCGGGTGGGCTGGTGGTGGTCGCGGGGGCCTCGGTTTTCTTCTCACCGGGCAGCGGCTGATCGTCGATGACGGCGCGGAAGATGGCCTTGATATCCGACTCCCGCGGAATCTCGTTGCCGTAGGAGGTGGTGCCCGCGGTCGGGACGGTCAGGAAGGTGATGGCACCGGCCTGCATCTTCTGCATCGAACGACCCAGGGTCAGCAGGTCTTTCGTGGTGACGCTGTCCATGAAGGAGTGCTTGGCGAAGGCGTCGATGAACCCGTTGAGCTTGCCCGGGTCGAACAGCACCTTGCTCGACAGCGCGCTGCGCAGCAGCGAGGACAGGAACCGTTGCTGCCGGTTGATGCGGTCGTAGTCGCTGCGCTCCTCGCCGTAGACGTGGCGGGCGCGCACGTAGTCCAGTGCGGTGGAACCGTTCACCGTCTGCTTGCCCGGGGTGGTGAGCACGGTGCCGAGGACCTCGTCGACCAGCGGCTTGGTGGTGCACACCTCGACGCCGCCGACCACGTCGACCATGGACTCGAACCCGGCGAAGTCGATGCCGACGAAGTGGTTGATCTTCAAGCCCGAAAGTTTGGTGATCACCTTGGTCAGGCATTTCGGCCCGCCCAGCGCGTAGGTGGCATTGAGCTTGTCGCCGTCCGCGGCCGGGAACTTCTGGCCGGTGTAGGCGGCCTTGTCGTTGTCCCAGCCCTCGCAGATCGGACGGGACACGTCCAGGTCGCGGGGGAAGGACACGGCGACCACGCGGGACCGGTTGGCCGGGATGTTGACCAGCATGACGGTGTCGGAGCGCGCGCCCTCGGCGTCGTCCACGCTGCCCGCGCCGAGCGTGCTGTTGGTGCCGGCCCGGGTGTCGGTGCCGACGATCAGGAAGTTCTCGTCACCGGTCTGCCCGTCGGCGTCGACCACATCGGCGCTGTTGGGGTCGAGCGCGACGACCTGCTGGAAGTTGTTGTCCTTGGCGCGCAGATAGCTCCAGCCACCGGCGGTCACCAGCAGCGCGAGCACCGCGAACGTGGCCAGGGTGCCGCGCAGGGCCAGGTACAGCCGCCGGTTGCGGTGCCGGCGCGGACTCGAAGCCCAGCCGGCCCCTGCGGATCCCACGGAGGCCGGGAGCGCGGTGGTCGGGTAGTCGGCGGGTGAGGCGACCGGGCGGCTGAACAGGGCGCGGGTGCGGCCGGCGACGGTCGGCGCGGGGATGGCCTCGGTGATCGGGGGCAGTTCGTCGGTGACGAGATCGGCCGTCGGGTCGGCGCGCCGCACCTTCCGATTGTTGCCGGGCGCGGCCACGCGTCGGAGGTGACTGTCGTCGCGGGGGGTCCGCTGGGAGCCGGCGTTCGATTCCGGCTGGGGTGGCGTGGCCGGGGCCGGCTGGGTTCCGGCGGGCCGGGATCCGGCGGCGGGTGCGGCGTTCGGGGCCGGGGCCTGCGTGACCGGTCCGGCTGTCGAGCGCTCGGCGGTGCTGCCGGTGGCCGGGTCGCCGGATTCGGGGCGGGGCCGGCGGCGGGAGAGCCGCTCGCTGTCCACCCGCTCGACGAGGTCCTGCACGGAGATCGGGGCGGCGGCGGACTCGGCGTCGTCGGTGTGCCGGGAGCGGCGGCCGGCGCGCGCCGGGTCGTCCGCGTCCTCGGAGTAGCGCTCCCAAGGTGCGCGACCTCCGGGCCGTGGCGTACGCCCGTACCGATCGTCACCCACCAACGAACCTCACTTTGCTTTTGATGCTCGGGGGCCATGATAACGATTTCGCCACGGTGAACCACTCGAACATCTGTCCACCGAGGTAGATCCGTTTTTTCCGCTATGTCGGAATGCTTCGCCCGCTCGGATGGGCGCGTTCGCAAAGTGTGCCAGGGCGTCGGCGCAACGCCGGGGAGCTGGGCCGGACATTGACCGGATCGTGCCCGCTATTCCCATTTCGCCGGCCATGCCGACAGGCGACACCGTTTCGCCCGAAGACATTTCGGGCGACACGGTGTCGGCGGATGTGGCAGTGGGCCCTCGGGTGACGGGTCTCCGCTGAGCCCGGGGCCTACTAGCCGCCGCTGTGCATGACGTCGGCGGCCGTGGGCACGGTGGCGTCCTCGGGATCGTCGAGCCAGCCGTCGGGCAGGGCGACCTTGGTCTGCGGGGAGCCCTGGCGGCCGCGCGGGCCGAGCGCGTCCTCGGGGAACGGCACGTCGGGATCGAGCTGCCCGACCAGGTCGCCGATCTGGGTGAGGCTGGTGACGGTGGCGAACTGCCGGCGCAGCGCGGAGCCGACCGGGAAGCCCATCAGGTACCAGGCCATGTGCTTGCGGATGTCGCGCATGGCCTTGTCCTCGCCGTCGTGTTCGACGAGCAGCGCGGCGTGCCGGTAGAGGATTTCGCCGACCTTGCCGAGGGTGGGTCCCGCCGGGATCGGTTCGCCGCGCAGGGCGGCGCTGAGTTCGCCGAACAGCCACGGGCGGCCGAGGCAGCCGCGGCCCACCACGACGCCGTCGCAGCCGGTTTCGGCCATCATGCGCAGGGCGTCGTCGGCGCTGAAGATGTCGCCGTTGCCGAGCACCGGGATGGTGGTGACGGTTTCCTTGAGCCGCGCGATGGCGGTCCAGTCGGCCTGCCCGGAGTAGAGCTGGGCGGCGGTGCGGGCGTGCAGTGAAACCGCCGCCGCGCCTTCCTCTTCGGCGATCCGGCCGGTGTCGAGGTAGGTGAGGTGGTCGTCGTCGATGCCGATCCGGAATTTGAAGGTGACCGGCACATCGCCTGCGGCCGCGACCATTTCGCGCACGATCTCGCGGAACAGCCGCCGCTTGTAGGGGAGGGCGGAGCCGCCGCCGAGGCGGGTGACCTTGCGGACCGGGCAGCCCAGGTTCATGTCGATGTGGTCGGCCCAGCCCTCGCCGACGACGATGCGCACGGCTTCGCCGAGGGTCTTGGGGTCGACGCCGTAGAGCTGCATGGAGCGCGGGGACTCGTCGGGTCCGAAGGCCATCATGTTGAGGGTCTTCTCGTTGCGTTCCACGATGGCCCGCGCGGTGATCATCTCGCACACGTACAGCGATGTGGCGCTGCCGAATTCGCGGCACAGGGTGCGGAAGGCGACATTGGTGATGCCCGCCATCGGGGCCAGCACGACCGGCGGATCGAGCGGGTAGGGCCCGATCCGCAGCTCGGTCTTGGGGGCTTCGAGCGAGGCAGTCACGCCTTCCAGTCTCTCATCCGCGCGACGGTGGCCAGAGCCGCATCCTGCGCGCAGTGCCTCCGGCCACACCGCTCACCACATCCGCAGGCCGCGCCTGCGCACCACGGCCACCGCCAGCGCCGTGCCGGCGGCCCACACCGTGACCCCGATCCCGAGGTGGATCGCGCCGCGGGCCGCGCCCGACATCGAACGGCCCAGGTGATGGCCGAGGATGGCGCGCTGCTCGCCGTCGATCGGCGCGACGAAGTAGTAGAGCCCGTACGGAAGCACCAGGTGGAGCAGCCAGGGCACGGTGCTGGGCAGGTCGCGGCGCGCGGCCCAGCGTTGCCCGAGGGCGCGGGGCGGCACCGCGAGCAGCGCCGACACCAGATTGCCCACGCCGAGCCAGGCCAGGATCGGCAGTGCGACATCGGTGACCGAGATCCCGGTTCGCTGCATCGGGTGGGTGCTGGTGGTCGCGGTGAGGACGGCGGTGGCCAGCAGCGTCGGCAGTCCCACGATGATCAGCAGGGCCAGGTTCTTGATGATCAGGATGCGCTGCACCGGCACTCCGGTGGCCAGGCTCAGCCGGGTCCGGTCGGCGTCCACACCCAGCACATTGGTGGTGGTGACGTCGGCCAGCACGAATGTCGCGAAGTAGATGCCGACGAGTACCACCCAGCCGTGTTTGTGCAGGGTGAGTGGCGAGATCAGCAGGAACAGTCCCGACAGCAGCACGTTCGCGCCGACGCCCTCCAGCCACAGCGCGGGTGGGGTGAACGACCAGCGCACCTCGCCGGCGACCTGCCGCCACAGCGGTTGTCCGGGTTGGATCGGGTGGGGGGCCGGATGGCGGCGCTCGGTGTGGAATTGGGTGAGTGCGCGGTCGCGCAGGGCGAGCATGGTGCCGCGCATCGGTTCACTCCAACGAGTCGACGAATTCGCCTATCCGGGCGGCCACGGCGCCGGGCAGTCGTCGTGGCAGATGGTGACCACCCCCGTTGACCAGTTCGATTCGGGCGCAGGGCAACTGCTCGCAGAGCGCGTGGGAGGTGGAGATCGGCACGACCTTATCGGCCGGGTCGGCGAGGATCAAGGCCGGGATCGGGATGTCGGAGAGCCGCTCGGTCCACCGGTCGAGTCCGTCGAACAGTTCGCGTTGTTCGGACAGAAAGCTGCGCCACACCGCGCCGTGCCGGTGGCGGATGCCGCCGAGCAGGTGGAGGGTGTTCGGTGTGCCGGTGCGGGAGTGGCTGTGGTCGAGGCTCTTTCGCGCCAGCCACGGCAGCACCGACCACGCGGTCACCGCGAGGGCGGCGCCGGCGACCGGTGCGGCGAGCAGTTCGTCCCAGCGGGTCAGGCAGCCGGGTCCCACGCTCGCGACGAGGACCAGTCCGCGGACCCGTCGCGGCGCCAGTGTCGCGGCCGCGAGCGCTATCGCGCCGCCGTACGAATGCCCGGCCAGCACGGTGCTGTCGATGCCTTCGCGGTCCAGCCGGTCGAGCAGCCAGCGGGCGTTGTCCTCGATGGTTCCGGCCGGTTCCGGATTGTCGCCGTAGCCGGGCCGGTCGAGGGCGAGCGCCTGGATCGATCCGGGCAGTAGTGCGGTCACCGCGTCCCAGTCGGATCGATCGCCCGGCTGCCCGTGCAGCAGCACCACATTCGTGGTGCGGACCCGGGTGTCGAGGCTCATCCGGTCATGGTGGTCCCCGCGGGCTCGGTGGGGCTGGTGAATCCCGGGGAGGTTCCTGTGAGTTCGGGCGGCGCTCCGGTGTCAGCCGGCGGCGGGCCGGGTGCCGGGCTGGAACAGGAAGCTGATGGCCTCCATCAGCGGCTTGCGCTGGGTCTTCTGAATGGCGGCGATCCGCCACTCCCCGTCGGTGTCGTGCACGACCGTGTAGGTGGCCAGTTTGCCGAGCTTCTTGGGCTGCTTCTTGCCCACGTCCCCGGCGGACACGACGACGGCGGTGTCGTTGCCGTAGCGGCGGATGTCGAGGGTCTCGCCCCACATCCGGGTGCCCTTCAGGAAGGAGTCGAACAGCGCCTGGTGGGCGCGGCCGATCTCGTCGCCGCCGTGGTAGACGGTGCCGGCGAAGGTCACGTCGGTGGCGTCGGCGGTGAAGCAGGCGCCGTAGGCGGCGCCGTCGCCGTTGTTCCAGGCTTCGGCGCTGCGGTCGAGGAGGGCGCGGATGGCGTCGAGGTCGGTGCTGGTGGTCATGGTTCAATCCCCTTCAGATGCTAGCTGCTCCTGGAAAGTATCTTCTCACGAGAAGTATCTTCCTACAAGAAGAGAATTGAATCGGAGGCGTCCCATGCTGTCGGACCCCGCGCGGGCCAGTGCGATCTATCGCCGCTACCTCAGTGCCCTGGTGCTGCACGCCCAGGCCGGGGCCCGGGCCGTCGGACTCGGCGCGACCGATCTGTACGCCCTCAACATCCTCGAGCTGAACGGCGCGATGACCCCCGGCGAGCTGTCCGCGCGCACCGGACTCACCACCGGCCCGACCACCCGCCTCATCGATCGTTTGGAGCAGGCGGGGCATGTCCGCCGCGTTCCCGACGCCGCCGATCGGCGCAAGGTGCTGATCGAGCCGATCGCGCAGCCCGGCGAGCTGGAACGGGTGCTCGCCCCCGCGCGCCGCAAGGTGGGTGAGATCCTGCTCGGCTACACCCCCGAACAGCAGGAAGTCCTGTTCGACTACTTCGAGCGCGCGGGCATCGCGTTCCAGGAGGCAGTCGACGAAATCGAGTGAGCCGCTGGGCTACTCGTACGACAACGGCCCCCCGGGATCTGAATCCCGAGGGGCCGTGTCGAATTCGAGCTCGATCAGGCGTTGGCCGCGGCCAGGTCCTTGTCGCGCTTGGCGGCCTCGCGGGCCAGCATCTTGTCGCGCTGCTCCTCGAACTTGATGACGTCCTTGCCGAGCCGCTCCAGGAAGAGGCCCAGACGCTCGCGGGTCTCCTCGCCGCGCACGGTGAAGTCGTCGCGCTCGAAGATGCGCCACTTCTTGAGCACCGGGTTCACCACCTCTTCGAGGTGCTGACGCAGGTCGTAGATGCCGTGCTTGGCCATCAGCACGCCGTTGCGGCGGAAGTTGGGCATGCCCGCGCCCGGCATCTGGAAGTTCTCCAGGATCATGGTGATCGCGTCGAGGGCCTGGTCCGGGGAGAGGTCCAGGGCCGCGCTGCACAGGTTGCGGTAGAAGATCATGTGCAGGTTCTCGTCGGCGGCGATGCGCTGCAGCATGCGGTCGGCGATCGGGTCGTCGCAGACGCGGCCGGTGTTGCGGTGTGAGACGCGGGTGGCCAGCTCCTGGAAGGTCACGTACGCCACGGAGTGCAGGAAGCCGGCGCTGCCGGTCGCTTCCAACTGCTCGGTGGGGGAGGCGAACCCGTTGGTCATGTGGATCATGCGGGCCTGCTCGAGGGCAACCGGGTCGACGCCGCGAGTGACGACCAGGTAGTCGCGCATCGCGATGCCGTGGCGGTTCTCCTCGGCGGTCCAGCGGCCGACCCAGGTGCCCCAGGCACCGTCCTGCGAGAAGTTCTCCGCGATCTCCCGGTGGTAGGAGGGCAGGTTGTCCTCGGTGAGCAGGTTGGTGATCATGGCCGCCTTGGCCAGTTCACTCAGTCGCGACTGTTCGGGATCCCAGTCGATGCCGCCCATGGCGGCGAAGTTGCGGCCCTCGTCCCACGGCACGTAGTCGTGCGGGTGCCATTCCTTGGCCAGGGAGAGGTGGCGGTTGACGTTCTCTGCGGCAACCGGCTCCAACTCCGTCAGCAGCTCGAGTTGAGTCAGATCCTTTGCCATACATGTGCCCTTCGTGTCGTGCGTCGTGCTGTCATGCCCTCGCCGGCCTGCCGCCGCGCCCATACCTTACGTGACCGTAGGGTGATGTGAAACTCATCTGTGCGCCATTGCGGGGTAGGTGAGAGATGTCATAAGGAAACGGCCCACAGCGTGTGGTCTATCGCTGTGGGCCGCGCTTCGTTAGCTCCGCATCGGGATTGGATGCGAGATCACTTACTTCTTTCCCAGTAGACCGCCCAGGACGCTGCCGAGTACGCCACCCGCGTTCTGGCCCATGGCCTTGCCCAGCACGTCGGCCAGACCGCCGCCGCCCTGTCCGCCGGTGGCCCCGCCGAGCAGGCTGCCGAGGATATCGCCGATGCCGCCCCCGCCGGCCGCGCTGGGCTGGGCGGTCGTGCCGCCACCGCCGAGCATCTTCTTGCCGAGGTAGGCGAGCACGATCGGGGCGAGCATCGGGAGCAGCTTGCTCATCAGGTCTTGGCTGATGTTGCTGCCGCCGACATTGCCGAGAGCGCTGATCACCGTGTTCTTTTCGGCGCCGAAGGTCTGGTCGACGATCTGGCTGCCGTTGGAGACATCCACCTGGTTGATATCGACGCCACCGTCGAGCAGACCGAGCGGCTGGTTGGCGACTTCGTTCTCCAGATTCAGACCGACCTCGGGGTTGCCGGCCTGTGCCTGGAAACCGCCGAGCAGTACGGGGACGGCCGCGTCGATCGCGGTCTTCGCGGTCGCCTCGTCGACGCCGAGCTGTTCGGCGATCTGGGCGACTGGAACATTGGAGAGCAGGTCATCGAAGGAAGTCATGAACTCCGCCTGTGGTGATGGATTCCCGGGGAAAAGCCCTACTCGGGTCACGGTAGGTGAAATCCGGACAGATTGCCACAGATTCGCGGATGTGGCGAGGGGTCCGGGACGTGTCCCGGACCCCTCGCGACTGTGCCCCCACCAGGGCTCGAACCTGGGACCTGCGGATTAAAAGTCCGTAGCTCTACCAACTGAGCTATAGGGGCGTGCGGGACGTCAGTTTAATGTGCGGACCCCGCAAGTGTTAAACGAGTATCCGATTGTGGTCTGGCAGACGGTATTTGCGCAGGTCATGGTGCCGGGGAGGAGTGCGCGGCGCGGCGTGTGGCGGCCCGTTGCGCATCCCGGGGCGGCCGGCGAGTGATGACGGGGTGTGCCGATCGGGTGACGGGCCGTGCCGATCGCCGGGGCTCGGTGCGCCGCGGGCGCGTGTTGGGGGGACGATGTGGCGCTGTGAGGGTGCGGACCGGTCGGTGCGTCACCGCGACGGAGCAGAGCCGGGGTGCTGCGGGGGTCGGCGCGGAATATGGGGGCGGAGTGGCGGCGCGGTCTCGTCGCGCCCGGGTCCGGTCCGGTGAGCGGGCGCTGATCACGGTTGACCACGGGTCCGGTAATCACCTTGCCACTCAGTTTGTTTGGTTCACCCAGAGTGTGAATATCATCCAATGGTGATGCGTGGCAAGCTTTTTGGGTCGGGTGGTCGCTTCCGGCCGGGGCCCGTGCGAGCACGGGGGTGGTGGCCGCGCGACGCTGCGCGCCGTCGGGAGCCGGTGCGTGCGGCGGTGATCGGCGGTCGAACTTCGGTGAGATATGGGCGAATTCGTCGTTTCGGACCAATCGTCCACACGATTGCTGCGGAATTGCGGTTTCGGAAAGGAGATGTGCTGGCTAACTGACTTTCCGGTACACGTCACGCTGGGTGAACTTTCCGGGTACGGTGACCGACTGGTGAATTCCGGAGGGGCTGGGATTGCCCCGGCGGCACGGGATTCGGCTTATCGTTGATGTGCCCGAACGTGTCGCGACCGGCTCATCCGATCGCGGCTCCAATAGATGAAGCTGCGGGGAGGCGGACCAGGACGACGTGAAACACCCGGGTGCGCACCCCCTGCGGTGCACCCGGGCGGGAAAAACTATACCAGTTGGTGTGTTTCAAGTTTCTCGCGCATTTCCGTACCAAAAGTTTGGTAATTCCGGGCGTAGCCCGATTTGAAGTATTTGAAAGACACGTAACTTCGCGTCGAGGCCGTACCGCGGTCTGCGACGGTTAGCTAGCTTCGGAGGCGTTTCGAGCATGGCACGGCAACAAGAGCGGGCCCGCCGGACACGCGCGGCGATCATCAGGTCCGCCGCCGTTGAGTTCGGGAAGAGCGGCTATGCCGCTGCATCGCTCAACCGCATATTGGAAGGTTCCCGGGCGACCAAGGGGGCCATGTACTTTCACTTCGACTCCAAGGAGGATCTGGCCCGCGCGGTGCTGGAAGCGGCGGTCGACCGCTACCGGACATCGACCGAAAGGTGGCTCACCAGAACTGATCTCGGTCCCCTCGACGTGCTGCACGGCATGATCGACGAGATCGCGCTGCGGCTGGAGAACGACATCATCATCCAGGCCGAGTTCCGGCTCATCATCGAGCCGGAGTTCTATCGCGACATCCAGGCCGGCGGCGGCCGCATCCTCGGGCGCGCCATCCGGCAGCTCGCGGTGAAGGCCACCGAGCACAAACAGCTGCGCCCGGACGCGGATCCGGACCGGTTCACCCGCACGCTGGCGGCGGCCCTCGCGGGCCAGCGCTACATCGCTGATGTGCTCACCGGTCCGGCGGATCTGCGGGCCCGGTTCGCCGAGGCGCTCGAGGTGATCGTGGACGCCACCGCGACACCGGAGTGGACCGAGGAGTTCCGCCGCATCGGCTGGCGGGTGTCCGCCCGGCTCGAAGATCTCAACTTGGGACTCTGACCAGCTGATTTGGGAATCACGCGGAGCCTGTCATAAGCTATCTCCGCTCCCAACGGAAGCCGTTGAGCAAACGGTCCGGAGAAATCCGGCGGGCCCCCTTCGTCTAGCGGCCTAGGACGCCGCCCTTTCAAGGCGGTAGCGCGGGTTCGAATCCCGTAGGGGGTACAACGATGGCAACATCGTTGTCGGAGCACAAGCAAGGCCCTGTGGCGCAGTTGGTTAGCGCGCCGCCCTGTCACGGCGGAGGTCGCGGGTTCGAGTCCCGTCAGGGTCGCAAGAAGTTTTTGCGACCAGCAAGAAACGCACGAAGCTTGGCATTCGAATCGGGTGCCTTTCGGCCAGGTAGCTCAGTTGGTACGAGCGTCCGCCTGAAAAGCGGAAGGTCGCCGGTTCAATCCCGGCTCTGGCCACTTCATCGCAGGGAGCCCCTGCTCGCGGACAACGCGAGCGGGGGCTCTCTTCGTTTCCGCGTGTTTTTTCGTCCCCGGGTCCGATCTTGGTGGAATGCTGGGATGTATGGCCGAGGACAACCAGTGGTATTACTGCATCTCCCACCACAAGGCGGAGCAGGGGAAGTCCTGCTGGGTCGGGGATCGGATGGGACCGTACCCGGATCAGGCGACAGCCGAGCGGGCGTTGGATATTGTGCGAGAACGAAACCGGCGTGCCGACCAAGAGGACGACTGACGCTCGAGTGACGGGGGTGAGCGCGCCTACACGGTGCGCTCACGAGGCACTCGAGCGGACCAGGTACGGTTTCTGAGCCAGAAGACGACCGATCGGGAGGGCGTACCTTGAAGGTCACCGTGGTGGTGCCGACCTACAACGAGCGGGAGAACCTGCCCGTTGCGGTGGAGCGGCTGACCGCACTGCCGGTGGACGACCTGCATGTGCTGGTGGTCGACGACAATTCGCCCGACGGCACCGGCGAGGTCGCGGACAAGCTGGCCGCCGATCTGCCGAACGTGGTGAGCGTGCTGCACCGGACGGAGAAGGACGGCCTGGGCCGCGCCTACATCGCCGGCATCACCCAGGCGCTCGCCGACGGCGCGGACGTGGTGATCCAGATGGACGCCGACTTGTCGCACCCGGCCGAGGTCATTCCGGCCATGCTGGACAAGCTGCAGACCACCGACGCCGGCGTGGTGCTCGGATCCCGTTACGTCCCCGGTGGTTCCACCGCCGCGGAGTGGAAGTGGTACCGCAAGGCGCTCTCGGCCTGGGCCAACTTCTACGTGAACATGATCCTGCGCCTGGGCGTCAAGGACGCCACCGCCGGTTTCAAGGCGTGGAAGGCGGACACGCTGCGCGCCATCGACGTGGCCTCGATCAAGTCGAACGGTTACTCGTTCCAGGTCGAGATGAACTACCGGACCGTGAAGAAGGGCATCTCGATCGCCGAGGTCCCGATCCGGTTCGAGGAGCGCACCCTCGGCGCGTCGAAGATGAGCCTCAAGGTGCAGCTGGAGTCCGCGGCGATGCCGTGGAAACTGCTCTTCGGGCGCTCGGTCTAATTTTCCGGCCAGTGGAGCAGGGTTTCGACGAACAGTTGTCGGACCTGCTCCACTTCGCTGTCCATCCGGGCCGGGTCCCAGCCGCCGACGTCGATCGGCGGTAGCACGGCCACGTCGACCACGCCCTTGCGCACGACGGCGGAGTTTCGCCAGGCGATCTCGCCGGCATTGCGGATCACCACCGGGATGATCGGGACGCCCGCCTGCCGTGCGATGTGGAACGCGCCCTTCTTGAACGCGCCGACGCGCGGTGTCAGCGAGCGGGTGCCTTCCGGGGCGATCACCACCGACAGTCCGCCGCGCAGGGTTTCGACGACCGGTTCCAGCGCGGCCTTGGCGGCGACGGTGTCCCCGCGGTCGATGAAGGTCACTTCCACGAAGCGCATGAGGGGACCGAAGACCGGGTTCTTGGTGATCTCCCGTTTGGCGACGCCGGTGAAGCCGGTGCCCAGGACCTCCGCGAGCACCACGATGTCGAACTGGCTCTGGTGGTTGAAGATGAACACGGCCGGGCGCGGGGAGCGCGCGTATTCCGCGCCGGTGACCCGGACCTTCACGCCGGTGCCGCGCAGGGTCGAGTCCGCGGCGTAGGTCATCATCGAATCCGCCATCTGGCGGCGTTGTTTGGTGTGCGCCTTGGCCGCGACGCCGAACAGCGCCCCGCCCAGCAATCCGGTGAAGCCGGCCAGGGTGCGGGCGTAGTCGGTGGCCTTGGGCGCTTGCCGGGGCCGGAAATGCAGGACCGGCCAATCCTTTTCGGCGGCTTCCAGCACCACGCGCGGGTCCGGGTTGACCGCCACCGGGTGTCCGGCGGTCTGCAGTAGCGGCAGGTCGGCGGCGCTGTCGGCGTAGGCCCAGCTCTGGGTGAGGTCGAGGTCGTGGGCGATGGCGAAGCGGCGGACGGCGTCGGCCTTGCCGTTGCGCCACAGCGGTTTTCCCTCGACGTGCCCGGTGAGCACGCCGTCCTGGACGGCCATGCCGGTGCACAGCACGTGCGGGATGCCGAGTTCCTCGGCGACCGGTTCCACCTGGTAGCGGCTGATCGAGCTGATCAGGACCAGGGTGTGCCCGGCGGCTTCGTGTTCGCGGACCAGCCGCCATGATTCGGGGTAGATGTGCCCGTACACGTTGCGGGCGAAGGTCTGCCGCCCGAGTTCGGCGAGTTCGGTTTCGGGGACTCCGGCCCAGTCGTACATGGCGGCTTGCAGGAAGCGTTCGTATTCGCCTTCGCTGCGGGCGCCGCGGATGCTGCCGAGCAGGCTGGCGGTGAGCGCGCCGCGGGCGCTGCCGCGCCGCAGCATCCGGCGGGCGAGCGGGGGCGGGTTGAAGCCGTGCACGACGGTGCCGCCGAAGTCGAAGATGGCGGCGACGCGGGGTCCCTGCGGGCCGGTGCGGACGGCGGCGAGGGCGGCGCCGAGATCTTGTGCGCCGACGGGGCGCTGGGTGACGCCGACGCCGGGGCGCGGCGGCAGGGTGGGGCGGCCCGCCGCGCGGCCCCGGACCCGGTGCGTCATAGTGCTTCCCGGCGGTTGGAGGGGTCGAGGGTGGCGGCGCGGGAGATGCGTTGTCCGATGGCGCGCAGTTCGGCGGCGAAGGCGCTGCGGCGGGCGGCCAGGTCGGCGGGATCGCCGGCGGGGGTGAGCAGGCCGTGGTTGTCGGCGAGTTTGACGGCGCTGCCGAACAATTCGGAGGACACCGATTCGGGGCTGTGCAGGCGTTGTTGCAGCAGCATCTGTTTGCCCACCTGCAGGCATTCGTCGATGAGGGCCTTGCGGTCGACGTCGATGACGGGGTCGCGGGCGGCGAGTCGTTCGGCGACCACCAGCTGCGAGTCGAAGAAGGAGCGCAGGACGCGGTGCGCCATCATGAAGCCGGAGTCGGCGAGCCGGGCCAGGATTTCGGAGCCGAGGGTGCCGGCGGCGGTGCGGCTGTGCCATTCGGGGTCGACGCGCAGCATCTCGGCGTTGAGCTGGCTGGTGAATTCGGCGCGTTCGGGGAAGAAGAATTCGAATTTGAGCAGGTCGCGCAGCCGGTAGGCGGCGTCCCAGCCGGCCCGCAGCTGATCGCCTTCGGGGGCTTCGACGCCGGTGAGCACGGCGAGTTCGAGGATGGCGCGGTTGACGAACCAGTGCACGGCGCTGTTGCGGTAGAAGGCGGCCTCGAGGTGGGCGCCGGCGTGGATGGCGTACACCGGTTCCAGTCCGGCGCGGTACACGGTGACGACGGTGGCGACGGCGAGTTGTTCGAGCACCACGGCGAGTCCGTGGTCGTCGCGCAGGGTGTCGAGTTCGCCGCCGGGCAGGCCGCGGCTCTCGATGTAGCCGAGTACGGGGGCGATGGCGGTGCGCAGTTCGGTGCGGGTGAGGGCGCGTTCGTGGACGCCGAGCAGCACCAGGGCGGTGAGGGCGTTGACGGTGATGGGGGTGACCTCGTTGATGCCGACGGCCACTTCGAAGGCGAGTCGCTGCACCGCCAGGTGTTCGGCTTCGACGGCGTCGTCGTCGGTCGAATTCGGGTGTGCCGTCAGCGGATCTCCGTAGACGGCGAGCCGTTCGCGGGCCGAGAGCGGGGTGCCGAAGCGCACGTACACGTGCCCGGCGGAGTGCTGCTGGTTGCGGACGTAGCGGGCCAGCCAGGTGAGGCCTTCGGCCTGTTTGCCGCCGCCGGTCTGTTCGACCGCGATGGCCCCGATCTCGTTGAGCCGTTCGTAGGTGATGGAGACCGGCACCAGCATGACGTCGTCGATGCGTTTCGAACGCAGCGCCGCCGCAAGGTAATTCAGCAGGCCGTAGCGGGGCGGGCGGAGTTTGCCGGTGCGGGTGCGGCCGCCTTCGAAGTACCACTCCAGGTTGAAGCGTTTGGAGAGCAGGTAGGCGAAGTATTCCTCGACGACGGCCTTGTAGACCTCGTCGTCGCCGAAACTGCGGCGGATGAACACGGTTCCGGTGCGCCGGGCGATGGGCCCGATCGGCCAGAACTTGAGGTTGGCGCCGCCGACGACGTGGTTGGGCGGGAAGTCGTTGCGCGCCAGGATGTCCCCGAGCACGAAGGCGTCGACGTAGGAGCGGTGTGAGGGCAGGAAGACCAGCGGGTAGCGCCGGTTGAGCGAGCGCAGCCGGTCCAGCCCGGTTTCGTCGGCGTCGACGTTCCAGGTGGAGGCGTGCACGGGTCGCATGGCCTGGGTGAACAGGTCCGAGACCAGGCGGCTCTGCGCGGCGACGAGTTCGCGCAGGCCCTTCTCGGCGCGCCGGTACACCTCGCGGGGCGGGAGCCCGGCCTCCACGGCGATGGTGTCGAGTCGCCGCAGGAATTCGGGGGAGTCGAGGATCTCCTCGACCACCAGGCGCGGCACCTTGTACCGGTCGCCGATGACGGCGCGTTCGGCGCGTTCGAGGGCGACGATGCCGGCGCGCACGATGGCCCGCCCGAAGGCGTCGGGCACGATCGCGGATGCGGGGTTGTTGGCGCGCAGTTCGCTGAGCCGGGCGGGTTGCCCGGTGAGGACCAGGTGCCGGTCGGGGGCCTTGCCGAGCAGTCGCCGCTGCATGAACCGGTGCGGTTTGCGCGGGTTGGACATGGTGAGCAGATCGCTGAAGGTGGTGCGGCGCACGCCGTCTCGTTCGGGCGGCAGCCACAGCACGCGGACCGGTACCACCAGCGGGTCGTCGCCGCGCCGGACGAGCCGGTCGGTGACGGCGGCCGGGTCGAGGTCGATCTGGGTGACGGGGGCGGAGGTGCCGAACTCCTGGGTGATGCCGCCTTCGGCGAGCCAGTGCCCGATGAGTTCGCGCTCCACCCGGGAGGTGGCGTCGACCAGGGCGACCACGGACTGCGGGGAGCTGAGCGCGGCTTCGGGGAGCCGGCTGTCATGATCGAGCATCTTCGTTCCCTCCGCATGGGCCGCTGCGATCCATTGAATCCCAATCCGGGGCGCAGGGTCGGGAGGTCGGGCAATTAGCCGGTCGGACCCGGGGTTTCGGGGGCGTCGTGATCGATCTCGCTCGGCAGCCCTCCCCATCCACGGGAAGGTAATGCTAACCTCACTTTCGAGTTAGGTAAGCATAACCTTGGAGGTCTGGTGTCGGTCGCTGACGAACGGGTACGGCTCGAGGGGGAGCAGCGGTGGGGAGAGCACGTCACCGATCCGGTCGCGGCGGTCTCCGCCCTGGCGGCGGCGGATCGTTTCGGTGAGTACGTGGTGTACGAACGACCCGGCGAATGGGTCTTCGCGGCCGACCCGCTGGGCGGCGTCGAACTGGACGCGGGCGAACTGCGGGTCAGCTGGGACGGCCGCACCACGGCCGGACCGTGGACCGGCAACCCCGCGCAGGCGATCGACCGCGCGCTGGCCGGACTGCCCCTCGACGGCCGCAACGCGTTCGGCTGGATCGGATTCGAGTTCTGCGCCTGGTCGCTGGGCGCGACCGAGCACGTGCACCCGCGGGCGACGCTGGCGCACTTGATGATTCCGCGCATCGAGGTGCGCATCGACGCCACCGGCGTGCGGGTGTCGGGCGCGACCCCGGCGACACCGGCGACATCCACGAGCTGATCGCCGCCGCCCAGGGCACCGCGCTGCCCGTCTCGCACCCCGTCGACGTCACCCCGGACCCCACCGGCTATCAGGACCGCGTCGCCGCCGGCGTCGCCGAGATCCGGGACGGCAAGTACCAGAAGGTGATCCTGTCGCGGAAGGTCGACCTGCCCTTCGCGGTCAACGTGCCCGCCACCTACCGCCTCGGCCGCGCGCACAACACCCCGGCCCGCTCGTTCCTGCTGCGCCTGGGTGGCCTCGAAGCCGCGGGCTTCAGCCCCGAACTGGTTGCGGCCGTGGACCACGACCGGGTGGTCACCACCGAGCCGCTGGCCGGCACCCGGGCCTTCGGCCGCGGCGACGACATCGACCTGGCGGCCCGCGCCGACCTGGTGCGCGACCCGAAGGAGATTGTCGAGCACGCCATTTCGGTGCAGACCTCCTTCGCCGAGATCGCGGCCGTCGCCGAGCCGGACACCACCGCGGTCTCCGACTTCATGGCGGTCCGCGAGCGCGGCAGCGTGCAGCACCTGGCCTCCACGGTGCGCGGACAGCTGGCCGCCGACCGCAGCCCATGGGACGCGCTGGAAATGCTGTTCCCGTCCGTCACCGCCTCCGGCATCCCCAAGGCCGAGGGCGTGGACGCGGTGTTCCGCCTCGACCACGACCCGCGCGGACTGTATTCCGGTGCGGTGGTGACGGTCTCGCCGGACGGCGCGCTGGAGGCGACGCTGGTGCTGCGCGCGGTCTACCAGACCGGTGCGGGCGCGTGGCTGCGCGCGGGCGCGGGTGTGGTCGGGCAGTCGCGGCCGGAGCGGGAATTCGAGGAGACCTGCGAGAAGCTCGGCAGCGTCGCGCCGTACGTGGTGCGCGCCTGACCCTCAGATCGGGAAGTCGACGCCCGTCAACCGCTCGGACAGCTCCCAGAGCTGCCGGGCGGTCTTCTCGTCGTGGGAGGCGGCGTTGGAATCCACCCGGGTGGGGTGGCCGCGCCAGTTGAACCGGTTCGGCCCGTAGTAGGCGCCCGGCTCGACGTCGGCGGTCGCCGCGTACAGCGTTGGCAGCGCGCCCATCTCGGCGCTCTGCGCCACCAGCCGGTTGCCGAGTCCGACCAGCTGCTCGAGCACGTTCTGGGTCTCGCCGCTGATCTCGGTGGCGGCGTAGCCGGGGTGCGCGGCCACCGACAGTTTCGGTGCGCCGGTGACCGTCAGCCGCCGCTGCAGTTCGTAGGTGAACAGCAGCATCGCCAGTTTGGATTGCGCGTACGCGCCGAAGCGGGAGTAGGCGCGCCGCTCCCAGTTCAGGTCCTCCAGATCGATGCGGCCGATCAGGTGGGTGAGGCTGGAGGTGTTCACCACCCGCTCCGAAATCCGGTCCAGCAGTAGGCCGGTCAGCGCGAAGTGGCCGAGATAGTTGGTGCCGATCTGCAATTCGAAGCCGTCGGCGGTGGCGCGTTTCGGCACCGCCATCACGCCCGCGTTGTTCACCAGCACATCGGCCCGCTCGACGGTGCCGGCGAAGGCGCGCACCGAGGCCAGGTCGGCCAGATCCAGGCGCGGATCTGGACGTTCCCGGTCATGGTCGCGGCCACCGCCCGCGCCTTGATCTCATTGCGGCAGGCCATGATCACCTGTGCCCCGGCGGCGGCCAGGGCCCGGGCGGTGGCCTCGCCCAGTCCGCTGGTCGCGCCGGTCACGATGACGATCCGGCCGCTCTGGTCAGGAATATCCGCTGCGCTCCACCCGCCCATAGATGAACTCTATGACGGAACGGTCAGTGGCGCGCGGCAAGGGCTTTTTTGTCGATTTTGCCGACGGCGGTGACGGGCAGGGAATCGGCCTGCCGCAACATATCCGGGAGTTTGTAGGTGGCCAGGCCGCGGTCGGTCAGGAAGGCCTTGATGTCGGGCAGCGACGGCAGTTCGCCCTCGGTCACCAGGACCACGCCCACCTTCTCGCCCAGGCCCGGGTCGGGCAGGCCGACGGCGGCCGCGTGCCGGACGCCTGGATAGGCGAGCAGGTGCTCCTCGAGCTCGTCGCAGGAGATGTTCTCGCCGCCCCGGTTGATCACGTCCTTGATGCGGCCCGACACGATCAGGTGGCCGCTGGGCAGCCGGCGCACCAGGTCGCCGCTGCGGTAGAAGCCGTCGGGGGTGAAGGCGCGCGCGTTGTGTTCGGGGGCGCGGTAGTAGCCGCGCAGCGTGTAGGGGCCGCGGGTGAGCAGTTCGCCCTCCTCGCCGTCGGCGACGTCGCGGCCCTGCTCGTCCACCACCCGCACCTCGTCGGCGGGGGCGAGGGGGCGGCCCTGGGTGGTGCACACCAGATCGTCGGAATCCTCGGCGCGGGTGTAGTTGAGCAGGCCCTCCGCCATGCCGAACACCTGCTGCAGCCGGACGCCCAGCGCGGGCGCCACCTCGCGGGCGTTGACCTCGGCCAGTTTCGCGCCGCCGACCTGGAGCAGGCGCAGCGACGACAGGTCGGCGTCCTCCCATTCCACTGCCGCGCACCACAATTGGGCCAGCGGCGGCACCACGGCGGTGACCGTCACCCGGTGGCGTTCGATGGCGGCGAAGGCGCTCTCCGGGCTGGGGTCGGTGACGAAGGCCATGGACCCGCCGGTGGCCACGGTGCCCAGCACGCCGGGGCAGGCCAGCGGGAAGTTGTGGGCGACAGGCAGGGTCGCGAGATACACGTCCTCGGGGCCGAGCTCGCAGACCTCGGCGCTGGCGGTGGCGTTGTAGACGTAGTCGTCGTGGGTGCGGGCGATCAGCTTGGGCAGGCCCGTGGTGCCGCCGGACACCAGCATCAGCGCGATGTCCGAGGCGTCGACCTCGGGGAGTGAATCGCCATCGGCAGGAATCGAATTCAGGTCGGTGAAGGGGCCGGGATCGCCGAGTACCAGGACGTGGCGCAGGTCCGGGACGTGCGCGCGGACCTCGGCGGCCAGGGTGCGGTAGTCGAAGTCGCCCAGGCGGTCGGCGATGACGTACGCGACCGCGTTGGACAGCCGGGTCAGGTGCTCGATCTCGGCGCGGCGGTGCGCGGGCAGGGTGAGCACCGGGATGATGCCGGCGCGCAGCAGTCCGAACAGCAGCGGCAGGAATTCCGGGGTGTTGGGCAGCTGGAGTACGACGCGGTCACCGGGATGTACGCCCAGCGCCAGGAATCCGTGTGCCATCCGGTCGGCGGCGTGGTCGAGTTCGGCGTAGGTGGTCGCGGCGGGCTGGTCGCTCAGCAGGGCGGGCCGGGCGGGCCACTGCCGGGCGGCGTCGCGCAGGAGTTCCCCCAGTGGCCTGCCCGCCCAGTAGCCCTCTCGCCGGTACCGCTCGGCGAGGTCGGCGGGGAAGGGGACGAATCCGTCGCGATGGTCCGCGGGTGCGGTGCTTGTCACTGCTCTGACCTCTTGCTGGTAAGGGTGTCCTTGCATAGGTTAGGCAACCCTATCTCTATGGGTTACGCTTCTGCCGAACGACATCCGAATCCCCGGATCGGCCGTGCCCACCCAACCCCTCGAACAAGGAGTACCAGCGGAAATGGAGTCACCTCAGGGGCCGTCGGCGAGCATCGCCCGGGACGAGATCCGCACCGCCATCGCCGGTCACCTCGACCTCGACCCCGCCGCCATCGCCGACCACGACGACCTCATTCAGCTCGGCCTGGACTCCATCCGCACCATGAAACTCGCGGGCTCCTGGCGCAAACGCGGCCTGGCCGTCAACTTCGCCCAGCTCGCCGCCGAACCCACGGTCGCGGCCTGGCACCTGCTGCTCGGCGGCACGGACGCGGAATCGGCCGCACCGGCGACGGAGTCGGCCGTGCCTACGGTCGAGCCGGTCGCGCCGCAAGCGGTGCGGGATGCGGAAACCGGTCTCGGCGCTGACGACTCGCTCGACGACGGGACACCCTTCGCGCTCGCTCCGATGCAGCACGCGTACTGGGTAGGGCGGTCGGACGGGCAGGAGCTGGGGGCCGTCGCGGCGCACCTCTACGTCGAATTCGACGGGGCCGGAGTCGATCCGGAGCGGTTGGGGACGGCGGTCGCGGCGCTGGTGCGGCGGCATCCCATGCTGCGGACCCGGTTCCTGCCGGACGGGACGCAGCAGACGCTGGAGCGACCGGGCCGGGAGGTGTGGAGCGTCACCGATCTGCGGGACGCCGATGCCGAGTCGGCGGAGCGGGCGCTGGAAGAACTGCGGGACAAGCGGACTCACCAGCTGATGGCGGTGCAGGACGGCCAGGTCGTCGACATCGCGCTGACCCTGCTGCCGGAGGGGCGCACGCGCCTGCACCTGGACGTGGACATGCTCGCGGCCGACGCCATGAGCTACCGCATCCTGGTCGCGGACCTGGCCCGGCTCTACCACGGCGAGCAGCTGCCCCCGCAGGACTACACGTTCCGGCAGTACCTGGCCGAACACGCCGCTCCCGCACCGGAACGCGCCGCCGACCGTGACTGGTGGCAGCAGCGGCTACCGGAACTGCCGGGCGCGCCCGAGCTGCCGCGCGCCACCGACGTCATCACCCGCCCGAATCCTACGGAGCGCGATGGTGCGCCTGGCTCGACGGTGAACCCGGAGTCGAGCGCCTCGTCCGAAGCGGGGGAGCGGGCGGCGCGAACCGTGCGGTTGCATCGGTGGTTGTCGCCGGAAGCCAAGGGGCGCATGTTCGCCGCGGCGCATGCCCGCGGGATCACCCCGGCGATGGCGTTGGCGTCGGTGTTTGCCGAGACCATCGGCGGCTGGTCGGCGCAGCGCCGGTTCCTGTTGAATCTGCCGCTGTTCCACCGGGAGCCGGTGCATCCGCAGGTCGACGGGGTGGTCGGCGACTTCACGTCCTCGGTGCTGCTCGAGGTCGATGTCACCGAGCCCGCCACGGTCACCGACCGCGCCCGCGCGCTGCAGCGGGAATTGCACGCCGCCGGAGCCCATTCCGGCTACACCGGCCTCGAGGTGCTGCGCGACCTGGGTCGCCTGCGTGCCGAACCGGTGCTGGCCCCGATCGTCTACACCAGTGCCATCAACCTGGGCGAACTGTTCGCCGACCGGGTCACCGAGACCTTCGGCGACCCGGTGTGGATCATCTCCCAGGGCCCGCAGGTGCTGCTCGACGCGCAGGTCACCGAGGTTCGCGGCGGCCTGCTGCTGAACTGGGACGTCCGCGCCGACGCCTTCCCCGCGGCCATGGTCGAGACCATGTTCACCCGCTACATCGACGCCGTCCTGCGGCTCGCGGGCGGCGATGAGCCCGCGGACGGCTCCGCGGAACCCGGCCACGGCACTGCGGATTCGGCGGGTGCCGTCGCGGCGGAGGACCGCACCGGCGAGGCGCCCGCGGTGTCGGCTGCGGCCGGGGCACCCGGTGGTGCGGGCTGGGAGGCCGAGGCCGCGGTGCGGATTCCCGTGGAGCAGGCGGTGGTTCGTACTCGCGTGAACGCAACGGATGGTCCGGTGGCCGGTCGTGCGCTGCACACCGGCCTGTTCGAGTTCGCCGCCACCACTCCGGACGCGCCCGCGGTGCTCTGGGAGCCGGAATTCGGTTCGGCGGCAAGTGTTCTCACCTACCGCGAGCTGGCCGCGCAGGCGCTGGCGGTGGCGGGCGCGTTGCGGGCGGCGGGGGTTCGGCCGGGCGACGCGGTCGCTGTGCAGTTGCCGAAGGGGCCGGATCAGATCCTGGCTACCGTGGGCGTGCTGGCCGCGGGAGCGGTGTACGTGCCGATCGGTTTCGATCAGCCCGAGGGGCGGCGGGCCGAGATTCTGCGGACCGGTGAGGTGGTGGCCGCGGTGACGGCCGGCGGCGACGTGCCCGGGTTGCCGACGCTGGCACTGAGCGCGGCGCGGTTGTATCCGGAGCCGCTGTCGCAACCCGTGCTCCCGGATCCGGAGGCCATCGCCTACGTGCTGTTCACGTCGGGCTCGACGGGCCGGCCCAAGGGTGTGGAGGTGCCGCATCGGGCGGCCATGAACACCATCGACGATCTGAACGAGCGCTTCGGGATCGGTGTGGATGATCGGGCGCTGGCCCTGTCGGCGCTCGAGTTCGACCTGTCCGTCTACGACATCTTCGGCCTGCTGAGCGCCGGAGGTGCGGTGATCGCGCTGGATGAGGGACAGCGCGGGGAGCCGGGACGCTGGGTGGAACTGATTCGGCGGCACCGGGTGTCGGTGGTCAACTGCGTGCCCAGCCTGCTGGACATGCTGCTGGAAGCCGCGGCCGGGAAACCTGTGGATAGTTTGCGCATGGTGATTCTCGGCGGCGACTGGGTCGATGTGGCGCTGCCGGGCCGCCTCGCCGCGGTCGCCCCGGACTGCCGGTTCGCGGGCCTGGGCGGCGCCACCGAGACGGCCATCCACTCCACCATCCGCGAGGTGGTGAATGCCGAAGTGCCGCAGGAGTGGTCGGCGGTCCCGTACGGCACGCCGCTGCGCAATGTGCGCTGCCGGGTGGTGGGCCCCTCGGGTCAGGACTGCCCGGACTGGGTCACCGGCGAGCTGTGGATCGGCGGCGAGGGGGTGGCCGCCGGGTATCGCGGCGATCCGGAGCGCACCGCCGACCGGTTCGTCACCCACGAGGGCGTGCGGTGGTATCGCACCGGCGATCTGGCGCGGTACCTGCCGGACGGCTGCCTGGAATTCCTGGGCCGCGCCGATCATCAGGTCAAGATCCGCGGCTACCGGGTGGAACTCGGTGAGGTCGAGAGTGTGCTGCGCGGCCTGCCGGGCGTGCGGCACGCGATCGCCGCGGTGGTGGGCGCGGCCGCGCCGAAACTCGCGGCGGTGCTGGTGGCCGATGACGGCGTCGCCCTGGACGTGCCGGTGCTGCTGGAGGCCGCCGCGAACCTGTTGCCCGCGTACATGATTCCGGATCGGGTCGAGTCGCTGGCCGAGCTGCCGTTCACCTCGAACGGCAAGCCCGATCGCAAGGCCATCGGTGCGCTGCTCGCGGCGGGGGAGCGGGCCGGTGAATTCGTCGCTCCCCGAGGCGATGTCGAGCGTGCCGTGGCCGATATCGTCGCGACGGTGCTGGGCCGCGAGAGCGTCGGCGTGACCGACGACTTCTTCGCCCTGGGCGGCGATTCGGTGCTGGCCACCGCGGTGATCGCCCGTGTGCGGGACTGGCTGGACTCGCCGGACACGGTGGTCGCCGACTTCTTCGCGGCCCGGACCGTGGCGGGCCTGAGCGCCCGTTTGCTGGACCGGGAGCAGCGGGCCGGCGCGACCGGCCGGCTCGACGAGGTGGCGCGCCTCTACCTGGAGGTCGCCGCCATGTCCGACGACGAGGTGCTCGCCCTGTCCTGAATAAGGGTGAGAGCCCTGTTTCCAGATCAGGGCCAGAATGCCCAGCAAACCCCCGAGTATCAGCGTGTCCATGGCGCGGACGCTACAGTTTGCGCAGGTCAAAAGGGTTTTAAGTGGGTTGGACAAGCCGCGCACGGTTGCTTGCTTGGTAGGGGGCAAATAGGAAGCGCCGGAACGGTTCGCGCCGACATCAGACGGGCGCGGCTCCGCGCCCCTAGACTCGACCCCGTGAGCGGCTGGGACATCTCCGACATCCCCGATCAAGCGGGCCGGACCGTCATCGTGACCGGCGCCAACAGCGGGCTGGGCGCGGTCACCGCGCGGGCGCTCGCGGGCGCCGGCGCGAAGGTGATCATGGCGTGCCGCAATGAGGTGAAGGCGCGGGCGGTGGCCGATCGGATCGGCCCGAACGCCCAGGTGCGCCGGCTCGATCTGGCCGATCTGGCCTCGATCCACGAATTCGCGGATTCGATCGAGGGCGCCGACGTGCTGATCAACAACGCGGGCGTGATGGCGGTGCCGCTCAAGCGCACCGCCGAGGGCTTCGAAATGCAGATCGGCACAAACCATCTCGGACATTTCGCGCTGACCGGGCTGCTGCTGGACAAGATTCGCGATCGGGTGGTCACGCTGTCGAGCGGCATGCACGCCATCGGCCGCATCGATCTCGAGGACCTGGACTGGGAGCGCCGCTCCTATCAGCGCTGGGCCGCCTACGGGCAGTCCAAGCTGGCCAACCTGATGTTCGCGCGGGAACTGCAGCGCCGCTTGACCGCCGCGGGGTCGAGCAAGATCTCGGTCGCGGCGCACCCCGGCTACGCCGCCACCGATCTGCAGGGGCACACCGAGTCGCTGTACGACACCCTGATGTCGATCGGCAACCGGCTCTTCGCGCAGAGCGCCGAAATGGGTGCGCTGCCATCGTTGTTCGCCGCCACCGCCGAGGTCGAGCCGGGCGGTTTCTACGGCCCGACCGGGCTGCGCGGCATGCGCGGCTATCCCGGGCCGAGTACGTCCAGCGCCGCCTCCAAGGACGAGGTGACCGCGCGCCGGCTGTGGGAGCTGTCCGAGCAGCTGACCAAGGTCACATACCCGTTCACGCGTCGCTGAACTGGAATCCGGGAGCATCGCTGAGTCGAAAGGCGCGGGTTGGTGAGCATTCCAATCGATCGACGGGATCAGTTCGAGAAGATCCAGCAGGGTCTGCTGCAGGGTGAGCAGATCCTGGCCGTGTACGACGCCATCGGGGTGGGCACCGGATTCCTGGGGCTCACCGACCGGCGGGTCGTCATCCAGGACAACTCGTTCGTCGGGAAGAAGATCGCGATCACGAGCATTCCCTACGGGCGGATCTCGAGCGTCAGCATCCTGACCAACAAGTCGTTCGCGGGCCAGTTCTTCTCCTCCGGCCACATCGCGATCAGCACCGGGCACCACACCTACGAGGTGGAGTTCCGCGGCGACGACAAGACGCGGCACGTGCACGACGTGATCCTGCATTACATCCTGCGCTGACCGGGGGGCGTCCGGTGTGATCCGGGGCTTTCCCAACTGGTGGGAAGCCCATCCCAGCAACCGTGTTCTACGCCACACGCACGAATTCGGATCTCTGGTACAGTCCCAGGCATGCAGCGTCAGTATTTCTGGTTTAGCCAGCCGGCCCCGGGTGGGTCGTGCGGCGTGACCTCGCGCTGACATCCTCCACCCCGAGCCGGACGAAATCAGACCGGCTCCAAGGGGTTTCGCAGTTTCTCCGTGGGTCGGCCTGGGACAAGGAAACCACCCATGACCACCACCGCCGATCTCGAACGGCACGCCGATCTCGATGACCAGCGCACGCTCAGCGTCAGCCCGCTGAGCTCGCCGCGCGAGGTCCGTGCCGCCCACCCGATCGACGACACCCTCGCCGACACCGTGCGCGCCGGCCGCAAGGCCACCGTCGACGTGCTCAACGGCAGCGACGACCGCCTCATGGTGATCGTCGGCCCGTGTTCGGTCCACGATCCCGAAGCCGCCATGGACTACGCCCGCCGGCTGGCCGCCAAGGCCGCCGAGCTGGACGACCGCCTGCACGTGGTGATGCGCGTCTACTTCGAGAAGCCGCGCACCACGCTGGGCTGGAAGGGTCTGATCAACGACCCGCACCTGGACGGCAGCTTCGACATCAACACCGGCCTGGACCTGGGCCGCCGCCTGCTGGTCGACATCACCGCGCTCGGACTGCCGGTGGCGTGCGAGTTCCTGGACCCGATCACCCCGCAGTACATCGCCGACCTGGTCGCCTACGGCGCGATCGGCGCCCGCACCGCGGCCAGCCAGGTGCACCGGCAGCTGTCCTCGGCGCTGTCCATGCCGGTCGGCATCAAGAACGGCACCGACGGCGACGTGCAGGTCGCGGTGGACGGCGTGCGCGCCGCGGCCGCCTCCCACGTCTTCCCCGGCACCGACCTGGACGGGCGTTCCGCGCTGATCCGCACCGCGGGCAACCCGGACTGCCACGTCATCCTGCGCGGCGGCAGCAACGGCCCCAACTTCGATGCCGCCTCCTGCTCGGAAGCCCTGCTGCGGCTGGAGAAGTCGGCGCTGCCCCAGCGCCTGGTGGTGGACGCCTCGCACGGCAACTCCAACAAGGACCACAACAAGCAGGTCGACGTCGTCACCGATCTGGCCGAGCGCATCGCCGGCGGTGAGGGCACCGTGGTCGGCCTGATGATGGAGTCCTTCATCATCGCGGGCCGCCAGGACCTGACCCTGGGCAAGCCGGAGGAGCTCACCTACGGCCAGTCCATCACCGACGCCTGCATCGACTGGGACACCACCGTCGCCCAGCTCGAGCGCCTCGCCGACGCGGTCGCCCAGCGCCGCGTGGGTCGCGCGTAGTCCGGCGGCGCGCAGACCCGCACCCGGCCCGTAGCGATTTCGCCTCGCGCTGAACGAGTCCGGCGTGCACACTGAGTTCGGCCCACACCCAGTCCGGCGGGTGTGGGCCGAACGCTTTTCCGGGTCAGACGTCCGCGGGCCAGTCGGGGCTCGGGGTGGGCGGATCCGAGCGCAGCCGGCCCGCGAGCCAGATGTCGCGGCGCACGCCACGCTGCACGCCGCCGCCGCGGATCAGGCCTTCGTATCGGAAGCCCGCGCGGCGCGCCACGGCGGCGGACGGATGGTTGCCGGTGAAGGCCCGCCACTCCAGGCGCTCGAAGCCCAGCTCGGCCGGATCCAGACCGGCCGCCGCGACCAGCCGGGCCGCTCGCGTCATCAGGCCCGCGCCGCGCGCGCTGCGGGAGAGCCAGAAACCGATCTCCGCGGTCTCGTCGTCGCGACGCGGATAGAGCGGGCTCAGGCCGATCATGCCGACCACCGAGCCACCCGCCGCCCCGCGCAACGCCCAGGTGGGGCTGCGGGCGGCCCAGCCCGGGCCGACGATGTCGTAGACGAATTTCTCCGCGTCGGCGCGGTGATAGGGGACCGGCATGGTGGTCCAGGCGCCGATCGAGGGTTCCTGGCAGAGGGCGGTGATGGCGTCGATGTCGGAGACGGCGGGCGGCGACAACCAGACCGTGCCGTCCGAGAGGAATTCCGCGTCCATCCGGCCATGCTGTCACGGAATCGGGCACGGGCGTTCGGGAATTCGCGGGTACAGACAGGTCGGTGGCGGGGCTGTCGGTGCCCGGCCGTAGCATCGAAGAGATGGTTGCCGCTCTCCTCGCCGACTTGTTCGAAACGCATCGGCCGCATCTGGTCTCGGTGGCCTACCGGCTCACCGGCAGTGTCAGCGATGCCGAGGACGCGGTGCAGGAGAGCTGGTTACGGCTCGCGGTGGCCCGGCAATCCGAGATCCACGACCTGCGCGCCTGGCTCACCACCGTGGTCAGCCGACTGTGCCTGGACCGGCTGCGCAGCGCGGCCGTCCGGCGGGAAACCTATCCGGGGCAATGGCTCCCGGAGCCGGTCGTCTCCGCCGTGACACCCTCCAGCACCCCCGATCCGCTGGCCGTCGTGGTGCGCAAACAGGAGTTCCGCTTCGCCGCCCTGGTGGTGCTGGACACGCTGACGCCGCCGCAGCGCGTGGCTTTCGTACTGCACGACGGCTTCTCGGTGCCGTTCACCGAAATCGCCGACATCCTGGACGTTTCCGTGGACGCCGCGCGGCAGCTGGCCACCCGCGCCCGCAAGGCGGTGGCGGCCGCGCCGGAACCGGTCGCCGACGCCGAGCACGAAGCCGCTGTGCGGCAACTGCTGTCGGCGCTGGCCGCCGGGGACATCGAGGCTGTGGTGGCCGCGCTGCACCCGGACGTGCGCACCGTCGGGGACGGCGGCGGCAAGGTGTCCACGGCCGTCAATGTGGTTGCGGGCGTGGACAAGAACGTGCGCCTGTGGCTCGGACTGTGGCGCCGCTTCCAGCTCACCGGCAACGTCACCCCCGGCCGCGAGCTGGAACCGGTCTTGGTCAACGGGCAGTTCGGCATCCTCGCGCGGGCCGTCCCGGCGCGCGACGGCGACGCCGGCAGCCCGCAGCGGGTGTACGCCTTCACCGTGCGCGACGGCCGGGTGTGGGGCGTCTACGACGTGGTCAACCCGGACAAGATGGCCGGACTGCGGCTGTCGCCTGTGGGCTGAATCACCGCGGACGGCCGTTTCCGGCCATGGATTAGGCTCCGGACATGCCGCGCATTCCGACCGTCGCCCGTCTGCAGCCGTTCGCTTCGACGATCTTCGCCGAGATGACCGAGCTGGCCGTCCGCCACGGCGCGGTCAACCTGGGCCAGGGGTTTCCGGACAGCGACGGCCCCGCCGGCATGCTCGAGGTGGCCCGGCAGGCCATCGCCGACGGCTTCAACCAGTACCCGCCCGGGCGCGGCGTGCCCGCCCTGCGGCAGGCCATCGCCGCCGACCGGGCCCGCCGCTACGGCACCCACTACGACCCCGACACCCAGGTGCTGGTCACCGTGGGCGCCACCGAGGCCATCGCGGCGACCGTGCTCGGCCTGGTCGAGCCCGGCGACGACGTGGTGCTGATCGAGCCCTACTACGACTCCTACGCGGCCGCCATCGCGCTGGCGGGCGCGCGCCGCCGCACCGCCCGGCTGGTGCCCGACGGCGACGGCTTCGCCCTCGACCTGGACAGCCTGCGCGCCGCCATCACCCCGAAAACCCGCCTGCTGCTGGTGAATTCACCGCACAACCCGACCGGCACCGTGCTCTCCCGCGCCGATCTCACCGCCATCGCCGAACTCGCCATCGAACACGATCTGTACGTCATGTCGGACGAGGCGTACGAGCACCTGTACTTCGACGGGCACGAGCACATCAGCCTGTCCACGCTGCCCGGCATGTTCGAGCGCACCATCGTGATCTCCAGCGCCGCCAAGACTTTCAGCGTCACCGGCTGGAAGATCGGCTGGGCCTGCGCGCCCGCCCCGCTGCTGGACGCCGTCCTGGCCGCCAAACAGTTCCTCACCTTCGTCGGCGGCGGACCCTTCCAGCCCGCCGTCGCGCACGCCCTGAACAACGAGCAGCCCTGGGTGGCCGCGCTGCGGGACACCCTGTCCGAGAAGCGACTCCGCCTCTCCGCTGCGCTCGCCGAGGCCGGGTTCGGCGTGAAACGCAGCGACGGAACCTATTTCGTCTGCGCCGACATCACCCCGCTCGGCGCCTCCGACGCCTACGACTTCTGTCGCGAACTCCCCGAACGCCTGGGCGTGGCCGCCGTCCCGGTCAGTGTCTTCGCCGATGACAAGCCTGCCTGGAACCACTTGGTCCGCTTCACCTTCTGCAAGAAGGAAGAAACCATCGCCGAGGGCGTCCGCCGCCTGCGCGCCGGACACCGCGCGGACGCGGTCCGATAACCCGCGGTCCGCGTCCGGGCTGAGGGTTCGTGGCCTGCTGTTCGCGGTCCAGTCGGTGACGAGTGGCCCGCGACAGCGGTGCGGCGGGGCCGGAGAATCGGTCACGTGATCGAGACGAGTGCGGTACTGGGAGTGGCGGCCGCGGCGCTGGGGCTGGTGCTCACGCCGGGGCCGAACATGATGTATCTGGTGTCGCGGACCGTATCGCAGGGGCGGCGGGCCGGGCTGGTGTCGCTGGGCGGCGTGGCGGTCGGATTCGGGGTGTACCTGGCGGCCGCGACGGCCGGGATCACCGCGGTCTTCGCCATGGTGCCCGCGCTGTACCTGGCTTTGAAGGTGGCGGGCGCGCTGTACCTGGTCTATCTGGCCTGGAAGACGCTGCGGCCGGGCGGGGTCGCGCTGTTCGCACCAACCGAGCTCCCCGCGGATCCGGCCCGCCGGCTGTTCGCCATGGGGCTGGTGACCAATCTGCTCAATCCCAAGATCGCCATCCTGTACATGGCGCTGATCCCGCAGTTCGTGGTGCCCGCGCACGGGCGGGTGTGGTTGCAGAGCCTGTCGCTGGGCGCGGTGCAGATCGCCATCGCGGTCACCGTGAACGGGCTGATCGTGCTCAGCGCCGGCGCGGTCTCGACCTTCCTGGCGCGACGGCCGCTGTGGCTGCGCGCGCAGCGGTACGTCACCGGCACCGTGCTGGGCGCCATGGCCGCGCTGGTGCTGTCCGACCGCACCCGGCCGCTGCCCGCCTGAACCGATCGCCCGCCGCGAATACCGGCGGGCTCTCCGTGGGCGCCGGGTCAGGCGCGCAGCGGGCCGGGGTAGAGGAACTCGTCGGCCGGCCGGTCGGTGCGCTCCAGCCAGGCGGCCAGGAACCCGGTCAGATCGACCGGCGACCGCGATCGCAGGAAGGTCCGGAACTCCGGCATGGACGCGTTGCCGTACTGGTGCGCCATGACGAAATCACGGACCGCGGGGAAGAAGGCGGCGTCGCCCATGGTCCGGCGCAGCGCGTGCAGGAACAGCGGCCCCCGGTAGTAGACCGCGGTGAATTCGCTGCCCTCGCCCGGGTTCTGGAGCGCGATCTCCCAGAACTTCGGGTTGTCACGGTATTTCGCGACGGTGTCGCGGTAGTCGGCGTCGACGTCCTTGCCGTCCTTGCGTTCCGGCCACAGGTAGTCGGCGGTGTAGCTGGCGAAGCACTCGTTCAGGCAGACGTCGGACCACTGCTTCACCGACATGGAATCGCCCCACCACTGGTGGGTGATCTCGTGCACCACGGTGCCCAGGTCGGTCCAGGGCGCGTAGATCGGGCGCGACTGCGTCTCCAGCGAGAACTGCAGTCCGGTGTCGACGTAGAGGCCGCCCGCGGTGTCGAATGGGTACGGGCCGTACAGCTGCTCCTGGAAGTCCAGGATCTCGGGCAGCCGGGCCTCCAGGTCGCGCCCCTTGGCGGCGTTCGGCGCGAAGGCGCTCAGCAGCGGAGTTCCATTGGCGCGCCGCTGTTCCAGGAACTCGAACCGGTCGACGGCGATGGTGGTCAGATAGCCGACCACCGGCTGGCGCATCTCCCAGGACACGGTCCGGTTCGCGCCCTGCACGGTGTCGGACACCTTGTCGCCGATCGACATCACCTCCCACTCCTGCGGCACCGTGGCGTGCAGCGTGAAAGTCGCCTTGTCCAGCGGCGTGTCGTTGAGCGGGTACCAGCTGCTCGCCGAATGCGGTTCGCCCGCAACGAAAGCGCCGCCGCTGGGCGAGAACACCCAGCCCTCGCCCTCGGTGCCGGTCACCTCACCGGCGTACTCCACCTGCACGGTGAACGGCAGGCCCGGGAGCAGCGGAATCAGGGGGGTGACGACCAGTTCGTGCTCACCGCTGCGGTCGAACCAGGCGGGCAGGTTGTTGACCGTCACCTTGGAGACGGCGGGACCGCTGTAATCGAGGTCGAACACCCGCAGCGCCTGGGTCGCGATGGCGTCGATGCGGGTGGACCCGGCCAGCTGATGGGACGGGGGATCGTAGGACAGGGTGACGTCGTAGTGGCCGACGTCGTAGCCGCCGTTGCCGTCCATCGGGTAGTAGGGGTCGCCCGCGCCGGGCGCACCAGCCAGTGGATCGCTCGAATCCGCCTGCGCGGGAATCGCATTCGAGCCCGCGAGCAGTACCGCCCCCGCTACCGCGTACCGCCAGTTCCAAGCCATGCGCTCCAGCCGCCCCTTGCTCCGCAGGAAAACCCGACCCGTCGATGGTAATCGGCTCCTCCGGCGTGGATCGTTCAGCCGCGCAACTCCTCCGGCAGTTGCCGGGGGTCCAGCAGCAGGCGCTTGGCGTCGGCCCCGCGCACCTTGGTGGCCAGGTCCAGGTTGTCGGTGAGCAGTTTCCACTCGACCTCGTGGATGGCCTCGCGGGCGCGTTCGATGATGTTCAGGTCCCGGGTACCCCACGCGATCGGCATGGCGCTCACCGTCTGCCACAGGTCGCCGACCGGGCCGGGTGCGCGATCCACGCGCACGGTGACGGCGGGCACCCGCTCCCCGGCGCGGGCCCGGTGCCCGGGCAGGGACCGGACCGTACGGGTCACCAGCGCGTACCGGGGGCCGGGCGTGTTGGGCTTGGCCAGATCGACCAGCGCCAGCAGGGTGGCCCCGTTCCCGTGGGTCTCCGACACCACCGCGGGCACCAGGGCGCCGGCCGCGTACAGCTTGTCCACCCGGCCGCGATGCGGCATCCAGTATCCGATGAACGCCGCGGTCACCGCGGCGGCCAGGAACGCCACCGCCAGCAGCCAGGACCACGGGTGGTTCACCCAGATCAGAAACGCGGTGCCCAGTCCCAGCCCGGCCGCGGCCGTGTACGCCCAGATGCGTAGTCGTCGCAGGTACGCGACGACCTCGTTGACCGCCCGGGCATGGTCGCGGTCCACCGCGAATTCGAAGCGCCGCACGTACGTCCCTCCCGCCTTATGGAGGCTCTTCCTCCACTTATCCTATCGTCGGCCCCAGCAGGTCGTCCGCATCGGTGATGCGATAGGCGTACCCCTGCTCGGCCAGGAAACGCTGCCGGTGCGCGGCGTACTCGGCGTCCAGCGTGTCACGCGCGACCACCGAATAGAAGTGAGCCTGGCCGCCGTCGTGTTTCGGGCGTAGCAGCCGCCCCAGCCGCTGCGCTTCCTCCTGCCGGGACCCGAAGGTGCCCGAAACCTGTACGGCCACCGAGGCTTCCGGCAGGTCGATGGAGAAGTTGGCCACCTTCGACACCACCAGCACCGGAATCTCCCCGCGGCGGAAGGCGTCGAACAGCTCCTCGCGCTCCTTGGTGCGGGTGGAACCCTGGATGACCGGCGCGTTCAAATGCTCGCCCAGCTCGTCCAATTGATCCAGGTACGCCCCGATCACCAGGCTCGGCGCATCCTTGTGCCGGGCCAGAATCGACTCCACCACCGGCAGTTTGGTGCGCGCGGTGGAGCACAGCTTGTAGCGCTCCTCCGGCTCGGCGGTGGCGTAGGCCATGCGCTCGGCATCGGTCAGGGTGACCCGCACCTCGACGCAGTCCGCGGGCGCGATCCAGCCCTGCGACTCGATGTCCTTCCACGGCGCGTCATAACGCTTGGGGCCGATCAGCGAGAACACGTCGCCCTCGCGGCCGTCCTCGCGCACCAGGGTGGCGGTCAGCCCGAGCCGGCGGCGCGACTGCAGGTCCGCGGTCATCCGGAAGACCGGCGCGGGCAGCAGGTGCACCTCGTCGTAGATGACCAGGCCCCAGTCGCGGCTGTCGAACAGCTCCAGATGCCGGTACTCGCCCTTGGTCTTGCGCGTGATCACCTGATAGGTGGCGATGGTGACCGGGCGGATCTCCTTGCGCTCGCCGGAGTATTCGCCGATCTCGTCCTCGGTCAGCGAGGTGCGGGCGAGCAGTTCGCGCCGCCACTGCCGGCCGGCCACGGTGTTGGTGACCAGGATCAGCGTGGTCGCCTTGGCCTTCGCCATGGCCGCCGCGCCCACCATGGTCTTGCCCGCGCCGCAGGGCAGCACCACCACGCCGGAGCCGCCGGCCCAGAACGAGTCCGCGGCCAGTTCCTGATAGTCGCGCAGATGCCAGTTGCCGGTCTCGAAGTCCAGGTCGATCTGGTGCGCCTCGCCGTCCACGTACCCGGCGAGATCCTCCGCGGGCCAGCCGACCTTGAGCAGCATCTGCTTGATGCGGCCGCGCTCGGACGGGTGCACGATCACCGTGTCGTCGTCGATGCGCGCGCCCAGCATCGGCTGAATTTTCTTGTGCCGCAGGATTTCCTCCAGCACCGCGCGATCCAGGCTGACCAGTACCAGCCCGTGCGCCGGATGCTTCATCAACTGCAGCCGCCCGTAGCGGGCCATGGTGTCGACGATGTCGACCAGCAGCGGCTGCGGCACCGCGTACCGGCTGAAGCTGACGAGAGCGTCCACCACCTGCTCGGCGTCGTGGCCGGCGGCCCGCGCGTTCCACAGGGCGAGCGGTGTCACCCGATAGGTGTGCACGTGCTCGGGCGCGCGTTCCAGTTCCGCGAACGGCGCGATGGCCTGCCGCGCTGCTCCGGCCGACTCATGATCGACCTCCAACAGCAGCGTCTTGTCACTCTGCACGATGAGTGGACCGTCGGTCACGACACCTCCTGGGTGAGTCCGGGCCCGAAACGGGCCTCAACCATTCTCCAGGAACCCACCGACAATGCCACGTGACCTGCGTCCTGTGCCCCGGGATCGGGTGGGGACGCCGCGGAGAAACCGGGGTGATTCCCGCAAAACGGTCAAGACCAGAGTTTTGGTGGCTACGATCACTCGAAACTTGGACGCTTGTCCATATGGCTGATTTGACCTGAAAGAACTGAAAAAGATGCAGAGACGCTGGATGCGCGGGCTGCTCGCCGCAGCCCTCGCGGGCGGGGTGATGGCGCCCGCCGCCGTCGCCGACGCCGCGCCCGCCGCCGCGCCCGTTACGCGGATTCACACCGACGGCGTGCGCTTCGTGGACGACAGTGGCCGGGTCGTGCTGCTGCACGGGGTCAACAATGTCGACAAGGAGCCGCCGTACCTCAACGCGGGAGACGGGCTCACCGTCACCGCCGACGATGCCGCGCTGCTGGCCGGACACGGCTTCAACACCGTCCGGCTGGGCGTGTCCTTCGACGCGCTGATGCCCACCAAGGGCGTGGTCGACACCGCGTATCTCGATCGGGTCGCCGGTGTCGTGGACACCTTGGCCGAATACGGGATCCACACCGTGCTCGACAACCACCAGGACGGGCTGTCGAAGGTGTGGGGCGGCAACGGTTTTCCGGAATGGGCCATCCACGCCCGGCCCGGCGCCGGTGAACCGAATGTCGGCTTCCCGCTGTTCTACCTGATGCCCAGCATGAACGCGGGCTGGGACGAGGTGTGGAACAACTCCTACGGCGCGCTCGACTACCTCGGTGACGCGCTCGGGGCGCTCGCCGCGAAGATGAGCGGCCACCCCGGCGCGATGGGCATCGAACTGCTCAACGAACCCTGGCCGGGCACGGCGTTCCTGTCCTGCTTCCCCAATGGCTGCCCGGGCTTCGACGTCAAATATCAAGCGGCCATGCAGAAGCTGACCGACGCCGTGCGCGGCCGCAACGGCGACCTCATGGTGCTGTGGGAACCCAACGTCACCTGGAACGAGACCATGCCCAGCAACCTGGGCAAGAACCCGCCGATCAGCGCGCCCGACATCGCGTTCGCGCCGCACGACTACTGCGTGCCCAGTCAGCTGGCCATCTACATGAACCTGCCGACCTTCCTGCGCGGGCTGTGCCCGATGCAACAGGACAAGACCTGGGGCAATATCGACGCCCTCACCGCGCACACTCAGCTGCCGACCCTGGTCACCGAATTCGGCGACGGCGACGCGACCGTGCTGCGCAATACCCTGATCCGCGCCGACGACCGCTTCGTGAGCTGGCAGTACTGGACCTACACCTCGCGGTTCGGGGCCGGCGGGCCCAAGCCGGACCCGTTCCTCGGGGATATCGGCAAGCAGCTGGTACGCACCTATCCGCGCGCGACCGCGGGCACGCCGGGCCGGATGATCTTCGACCCCGACACCGGCGACTTCGCCTACCGCTACACCCCGCGCGCGGGGTCGGGGCCGACCGAGATCTACACCTCCGATGTGCACTACCCGGACGGGTACGCGGTGCGGGTGGACGGCGGCCACGTGACCTCCGCGGCGGGCGCGCGGGTGGTGACGGTGGACGCGGACGCCTCGACGCCGGTCACGGTCTACGTCAACCGGCCGGGCTCGAAGGGCGCGACCGTGCCCAGCGGTCCGATCGGGACGGGCTCGGCCAGTGGTTCGGCGAGCGGGTCGGCCGGTAGCGGCTCGGCGAGCGGGTCGGCGGATTCGGGTTCCGGGAGTGGTTCGGGGACCGGTTCGGCCCGGTAATGCGTGAAAGCTATTGCCGCGCTTGTGTAACGAGCGGGGCGCGGGAACCGACACCCCGGGAAAGGGGCGCTATTGGTCACGCGCCCAGTTTGTTCTCTCGAGAGGTAACCAATCGTGTTGTACTTCGGCCTGCCGATGCTCAGTACCCTCCCCACCCTGCTCATCAACCTCTCGTGGCTGGGCATGCACGGCCTGTCGATGCTTCCGCACCACTGAATCGGTGATGTCGTCCGGACATAACCCGCTGTCTGATGCGGGTCCGGGCGGCACACAGGTATTCTCACCGCGTTCACAGCCGTGAACGGTTCGGTGAGAAAGGTTTTCGCTAGTGAAGTTCGCAGGAACGAGGACGCTGGTGCGCCTCGTGCTCGCCCTCGTGGCGGTGGCCGTAGCCGTACTGGCCGTCTCCGGCTGTTCGATGCTCCAAAACGCCAGCAAGTCCGACACCGCCAAATCCAAGGTGGGCGACTGCATCAACGTGATCGAGGGCTCGGCCACCGACTCCAAGACCGCGCCCGTCGACTGCTCCGACCAGAAGGCCGTCTACAAGGTCGCCGCGGTCTCGGACAAGAAGGCCGACTGCAAGGAAGAGCAGACCTCCTACGAGGAGACCCTCAACGGCGGAACCACCGCCTTCCTATGCCTGAGCCCCAACTTCAAGAAGGGCGCCTGCTACAACGAGAGCCAGACCACCGGCTACAAGTTCGTGGCCTGCACCGCCCCCGAAGCGTCGTTCAAGGTGATCGACCGGATCGACGGACAGGCCGACGAATTCGCCTGTGATGCGAGCACCGCCATCGGCTTCCGCATCATCCCCGACCCGAAGACCACGTTCTGCCTGGGCAACCCCAAAGGGTAAGTAGCCCGACTCTCGGAGCCCGGTGCGCGGACGGCATGACGAATGCCGTTCGGGTGCCGGGCTTTTCCTATTCGACCAGGGCGACCGAGGCGATGCGGTGCAGGGTGAAGTGGCGGACCGCGCCGGTGACGGGGTCCAGGGCGTCGAGCTGGCCGCCGCCGACCTTGAGCGGTTCGACCACGCGCTGGGAGGCGACGCCCTGGGCGTCCACGTAGCCGATGTGGACGCGGCGGCGGGTGCGGGCGGCCAGTTGCAGCAGGTTGAGCGTGGCCTGGGTGCTGGTGCGGGAGCCGTCGGAGCGGACCGCCTGCCCGGCCCGGGCGTGCGCGGCGCGTTCCCCGGCGCGGAGTTCGGCCACCAGCGACTGCAGTTGCTCGGTGCTGGGCGGGTTGGGCCGCCAGTTCGGATGCGGGCGCTGCCGGGCGGGCAGCCGGGCGCCGCGCGGCCGCAGGTCGACGATGGTGCCCGCGGAATCCTCGCCCGCCGGGCTGAAACCGGCCGCGCGCAAGCGTTCCAGCACCTCGCCCAGCGGGGCCTGGGAGATGGCGACCGTCGGGGCCACCGCGCGCAGGGCCAGTTCACCGGCGACCGGGGCGGCCAGCACCTCGGCCAGCAGCGCCGGATCCTCGCTGCGCACGAAACTCTGGGCCATGCCCGCACGCAGCCGGCCGTGCCGGCGGGCCACGTCGTCGATCAGGTAGGTCAGCGACTGGGGGACCGGGGTGCGGGAGTGGGTGGTGAACAGGTGATGCAGTTCGGCGGCTGTCGCTCCGGCGTCCAGGGCGCGGCGCACCGACGTCTCGCCGATACGGTAAACCGTTGCCGCGCCCGCGGATTCGACGTCGGCGACCATGGCGATCCGGTCCTGGAGTTCCGGCACCAGCGGGCCCGGCGCGATCACCGTCAGATCCGCCTGCACCAGTACGTGATCCACCGGCGCGGGCAGCGCGTTCGCCATCTCCGATTCGGCGTCCTCGGGGCTGCCGTGCAGTAGCGCACGGCCCGCGGAGGTGACCGCTCCGCGCGCCATCAGCCCGAGCGCCTCGGCCTCGGCGAGGGTGCTGCGCACCGCCTCCAGCCGGTAGTGCCGGCGGCGGCGGGGCTCCCGCCAGGCCAGGATGCGGCCCAGGTCGGCGGCGGAAACCTCGGTGCCGGGCGGGAATTCGGCCAGCAGGCTCAGTACGGCGTGCCGGTCGCGGACGGCGTAGACGGTGCGCAGTTCCGCCGACAGCGCCGCCAGGGGCTTGTCATTGGCGTCGCGCAGCCCGATCATCCACGGCAGCCGGTCCAGTTCCAGCCAGGCCTGCGCCAGCACCGTCCAGCGGCGCGGCGGCACCACGGCGAGCCAGGCGTCGGAGGTGGTGGTGGGGGTCCAGAAGTCGTCGGTGCCGTCGCCCTCGGGGGCGGGTTCGGGCGTGCCCTTGTCGATCAGCCGGGCCGCGGCCAGCAGCTCGGCCAGCAGGCCGAGGCGGTCCTCGTCGATGCCGGTCTGCTTGGCGACGCGGCGCAGTTCGCGCACCCCGAGGCCGCCGGAGCGCAGCACGGGCGCGGGCGCGCGACCCAGCACCTCCAGCACGGAGGCGCTGTGCCGCAACAGTTCTCCCACCTCGCCCGCGGCCACCGCGTTGAGTGTCGGCGGGGGCGTGCTTGACGGTGTCGGGGTGCGGGGCGGCCAGCGCGTGCGGATCGGTGACCGGCTCGTTGCGCAGCACCTGGCCCACCGGGATCGGCAGCTCCACGGTCTCGTCGTCGATCCAGTTCAGCAGTCGCTGCGCCAGCAGCCGCTGCACCGGCCGCTCGGCCGGGGTGCCGGGCGCGGCGTCGCGGGTGCGCCCGCGCGGGCCGGTGCCGGCCAGCTTCTCCAGCAGGGCGCGTTCCTGCGGCGTGGCCGCGGCCAGGGCCGCGGTGATCTCGGGTTCGGTGAGCGCGTCCGGTAGTTCGGTGGTGCTGCCCAGCGGCCACGGCAGCGCCTCCTGCGCGGCGGGCGTCACGCGCAGGGCGGTGTCGGGGCCCCACACCAGGGCCCGGGCGCGCAGCTTGGCCAGCGCCGCGTTCACGGGCGTGGCGGGCACTCGGTCCGAGAGCAGCTTGCGCAGGGTCTTGGCGGGCAGGGGCGCGCCGTGGCGGCCGTCTCCGGCGCCCTGCACGATCAGGGTTTCGATGACGGCGAAGTCGAGGGTGTTCAGCTCGTCGCCCGCCCGCAGCACGGAGGCGCGCTGCTCGGTCCGGGCGGCCAGCACGGCCATCGAGGCGGGCAGCGGCACGGCCAGATCGGGGCGCAGCTCCAGCAGGGTCACGAGTTCGTCGTCGGCGCGCTTGGCGAGCCACTCGGCCAGCGTCAGATCCGCGCGGGCGGCGGCCGCCTTCTTGGCGGGGCGAGCGGCCGGATTCGAGGTGGCATCGGCGGCCTCGGCCGACGTGGCATCCGCGGAATCGGCGGGCGTGGCCTCGGAATCGGCGGGCGCGTCGGTGGCGCCCGTCGGGGTGGGGGTTTCGGTCACTTCACCCGATCCGTCGGGGAGTGCGGGCGCGGTTCAGCGACCGCCGCGGCGACCAGGCGGTAGGCAGGGCCTGGAATCGTGGGCGCGGCGGCCGCCCGGGAACGAGCGCCGTTAACCGCATGGTTGTCGGTCGAACCTCGGATCAGCGGTTGACGATGGTGTGCGGGTGCACGTAGGGCAGCTGCTCGACCGGGAGCGGGAACTCCATGTCCTCGCCGTAGGGCGAGAGTCCACCGGAGCGCGTCGAGGAGAGCTCGGTGACCGCGTGATCGCCGTTGGTCTCCGGCCAGCCATTGTCCACATAGGGCTTGTTCGATTTGTTCACCACGAAGTCATTCTGGCATGCGCCCGTACCGAGCGCCCGCCCCGGCACCCGGAAGTTCGCGCCCATCATGGCGTTCCGTCAGCAACCTGCGGTCAATGCTCGCGAATGCCCCGGAAATGACGAATGCCCCGCATCGTCGATGCGGGGCATTCGGGGAAGCGCTGGGCTGCTACTGGGGCAGCAGGCCCTTGTTCGCCTGGAAGAAGTTCACGACCGTCGGGTCGAGCTGGGTGCCGTTGGCCTTGGTGGCGTTGAGGAAATCCAGTGCGGGCTGCGGGATCTGGATGCCCTGCTGCTGGGCGACCGCGATGGCGCGGTCCACGGCCTGGAAGACCTCCTGCGTGCCGTTGGCGCCGGCGCCGGGACCCGCCTGCTGCGGAGCCCACTGCGGGACATCGGACGCGGCCGGCGCGGGGGCCTGGCGGGGGGTGGCGGAGCTGGAGAGGCCGAGGCTCGAGGAGCAGGCGGGCCAGGCGCCCCAGCCCTGCGTGGCGAGCACCTTCTCGGCGACCGCGATCTGCTGGTCGCGGGTGGCCTGGTTGGCGGTCGGGGCGTATTCGCCGCCGCCGTGGGCGGTCCAGGTGCCGGGGGAGAACTGCAGTCCGCCCTGGAAACCATTGCCGGTGTTGATACCCCAGTTGCCGCCGGCTTCGCACTGTGCGAGGCGATCCCAGTCGGAGTCGGGTGCCGCGCTGGCGTTCCCTGCCATGGCCACTCCTGCGCCACCCAGGGCGATGCCGGTCAGGGCAACCTTGGCGACGGTGCGGCCGGTGTTGGTCGGCTTGCGATGGCGTCCACTCATTTTCGGGTCTTTCCTCTCGTACGCGCCTGCGAGGCCGACTACCGGGGTCGGACTGAGAGGTCGTCCGGCCCGGCGCACAAAGCGTGCGCTATGCCTCGTCTTCGCCCCTCGTTCCAGTTGGGGGTCCGTACCCGCGGGGCGAAGTTCGGTGCGGCGGGCCGGTGGCGCCGGGCTGACCCGGCTGGTGGAGAACATTACGACGCCCGCCGGGAAAAATCACCATTTGGTAACCGTCGTGTCCGTCCGGGTCACATACCGGCACAACGGGTTCCGTGGGGCGTCTGTGCAGGTGGTTGCGGCGAGTCTCGGCCGATAGGCGTCCGTCACCAGTCTGTGACCCTTCTGTTATGTGACGAAGATCACATGTGTGGCCGGGTAACGAACTGGGCAATCTCAGCGCGCCCGGCGGCCCGACCACAGCGCGTAGACGATCGACAGCAGGAAGCCCAGCGGCGCGCACATCGCCAGCAGGTACAGCCACACCCCCGGCTTCGAATCGGTCAGCAGCCCGACGCCGAAGATCGCGAAAACCGCCAGCAATCCGATCGCGAACAACCCCATGGGGACATAGAGCAGCCAGCTCGCGGAACGGCGAGGGGTCTGCTCGGAAGAAGTATTGGACACCTCGAGACCGTAAAACTGATGTGCTCGGGCTATTCGCACCGGGGTAGACTCGAAGCTCAGTCGCGTCCTGCATAGCTGTGTGGGGCGCGTTCTTTTGCCCGGTCACGCCGGGCTGGAATGACGAACGGGTGAGCGCAGTGCCGACCGGCAAGGTGAAGTGGTACGACGTCGAAAAGGGCTTCGGCTTCCTGTCCCAGGATGAGGGAGAAGACGTCTATGTTCGATCGTCGGCGCTGCCCGACGGTGTCGAGGCGCTCAAGCCCGGCCAGCGTGTCGAGTTCGGTATGGCCGCGGGTCGCCGTGGCCCGCAGGCGCTTTCGCTGAAGCTGCTGGAGACCCCCACCCTGCGCGAGGAGCGCGGCGGCCGGGGTGAGCGCGGTGGCCGCGGTGGGCGCACCGACGGCGCCCCGATCGAGCGCAAGTCCCCGGACGAGCTGCACGGCCTCATCGAGGACATGATCACGCTGCTGGAGACCAAGGTGCAGCCGGATCTGCGGCGCGGCAAGTACTCCGACCGCAAGACCGCCCAGCGCATCGCCGAAGTGGTGCGCGGCGTCGCGCGGGAGCTCGACCACTAGGTCGACCGCACGGCTCGAAACAGCGAGCGGGCCCCGGTGATTCGATCACCGGGGCCCGTTTCGTGTTGGGGCGGACCCTGTCTCGGCAGGGTCCGCGTCTCAGCTGAACAGCGCGGGGGTCGAACGCGGGCGTGTGCACCGCCCAGATGCCGCGGGAGATGATGCCTTCGTTGCCGGCCTCGTCACGGGCCGGGACGGGCAGGTGCATCTCCATGATGGCCAGCTGCACATGCTCGTTGGCGGGGGTCTTGATGGTCAGCGTGCGCGGGTGGTCCCACTTGGCGTCCTTGTCGCGTTCCGGCTTGCCGGACAGCTTCCAGGGCTCCTTGTAGGTGAGGATCTCAGCGTCGGCCTTGTTGTTGGCCAGGCGGTACCCGATCAGCAGTTCCCAGGGCGCGTCGGCGATCTCCTTGGGCAGCGACAGCTGGATCGTGGAACCGGGCGGCACGTCGAGGTTGGAGACGGCCTCGGTGGTGTTGCACTTGCCCATCGAGAGGTGTTCCTTGGAGATCTCGAGGTCGCAGTACAGGAACGGATTCACCGTCACGGACTTCCCGTGCGCGTACGCCGTGATCTCCGGATCGGACTTGTCGGTATGGCGGGCGATGACCACGATCGCGGCGAAATAGGCCACGGCCACCACGACTAGAACCGCCAGCAGCGCGATGATCGTGCGGGCTTTGGGTTGGCTCACCGGGTTTCCTGTCCGTTTACGGGTTGGGTTCCCCCCGCGCCGTGCGCGGCGGGGATCTCCTGCTTGGCGTGCTGAGGTCGGTTACCGCCCAAACCGGGCAGCAGCGAATGACCACGGTAGCTGACCACCGTCTGGATCAAGCCCAGCGCCATGATGACGCAGACCACGGCGAAGCCCTTCCACCACATGGTCGGCATCCACAGCGTGGGCAGCAGCACGCCCAGCGCGCCGCCCAGCACCCACGCCAGCTGCAGCACGGTCTCGGAGCGGCCGAAGCCCGAGGCGACGGATTCGGGCGGCAGGTCGTCCTGGATGGAGGCGTCCAGCGACACCTTGGCCAGGGCGCTCGCCCCCGCCGCGATCAGGGTGGCGATGGCCGCGCCCATCAGACTGTTGAGGATCGCCGCGGCGATCGCGGCGGCGACACAGGCGAGGGTGCAGAGCAGCACGATCAGTTGCGGGCGGCCGAGTTTCATGCGCGCGCCGGTGGCGTTGCCGGCGAAGTTGCCGATCGCGGCGGCCGCGCCCACGATGCCCAGCATGGCGATCTGCTGCACGCCGTGATGGCCGGTGGTCTTCACCACGAACGCGACGTAGAAGGTGAGGAAGCCGGTCAGCACGCGCACCGTGCTGTTGCCCCACAGGCCCGTCACCACCGAACGGCCCAGCGGCTGACGGCGTTTGGTGGGCGGCACGTCGCCGGCCCGGCTCGGGTCCAGCACCTCGGTGCGGGAATCGCCGCCGTGATAGCCGAGGGTGGCGGGCACCTCGCCCTCGGTGTTCTCCACCCAGGCCGGAATGCGCAGGCTCAGGAACGCGCCCGCGGCGGCGAGCGCGGCGGCGAAGAGCAGCGCGCCGGTCGAGCCGGTGACCTTGGCGATCAGCGCGGCCACGCCGCCCGCGCACAGGGTGCCGCCGACCAGCCCGAAGACGGTGAGTCGAGAGTTGGTGCGCACCAGGTCGATTCCCGGTGGCAGCACGCGCGGGGTGACCGCGGACTTCAGCACCGAGAAGGATTTGCTGAGCACCATCATGCACAGCGCCAGCGGGTACAGCGCCCAGTTGTCGATGTTGAAGATCAACAGTCCGGCCACCAGCACGCGGATCGCGAACGATCCGGCCAGCGCGACCCGGCGGCCGTGTTGCAGCCGGTCCAGCATGGGCCCGATGACCGGTGCGATCACCGCGAACGGCGCGATGGTGATCACCAGGTACAGCGCCACCTTGGTGACCGATTCCGCGGTCGCGCTGGCGAAGAACAACGTATTGGCCAGGGCCACCGCGATCGCCGCGTCGGTCGCGAAGTTCGCCATGGTGGCGTAGACGAGCGCGGTCAGCCCCGATTCCTCGGCGCCGTCGGCCTTGGCCGCCCGCTGGAAGGTGGCGAAACCGCTCTGCGTCAGTTCGATGCTGCGGCGCGCCGCGACCCGGGTGACGGTCAGTTTCCGGGGCGGCTTGTGCAGCCCGCCGCTGTCCTGGTCGCCGGCCTCGGACGAGAACGCCTGGGTATGAGCCGTTTCCGGGGGTTCGGTGTCCGCCGGCCGGGTGTGCTCGGGGCGTGTCGTATGGCCCCGGTCGGCGGGCGACGACTCCGCGTCATACCGCTCGGGGCCGGACGGATGCGGAGGCTTCGAGGCGTGGCGCCGTGGCGCCTGCCCGCGCCGGGATGCGTCCTCGGGCTCGTGGGGGTGTCCGGACGCCGAGTCGTAGCGCACTTTCCGGGTCGTGTTGAAGTCGTGCGGCTGCTGCCAGGCTTCCGGCTCGCTCGCGGTTCCGTTGGCCGGCCGGGTCTCGTACGGCCGGGTCGGCGGGTTGTCCCCGGGCGTGTCCCGGGCGTCCGCCTTGCCGTGGCGGCGGCGGGCCCAGCGTGAGGTGTGCTCCTCCGGTACGCGCGGTGCTTCGCCAGGGGGTTTGCCCCGCGACCCCTCGGGCGGGTCGGCGGGACGCGTGGGTGCGCGCCGGGCGAGGAATTCCGGCATGTCGTCATCGCCGCGCGGCGGCAGGGGGCGGCGGCCCGCGGTGTTCGCGGGCGGATAGCGGTCGTACCCCGGATGCCGTTCGATCAAGGGGGAGTCCTCGTCGCCCCAGCGACCGGGATCGGTACCGGGGTCACGGGGAGCAGTCACGCCCCCAATTCTTGCAGTGCCGCGGTCCGGCGGCTGCACTACCGCCGGTGTGGGCCGCCACAAGTTCGGAGAGACCGGTCGTTTCGGGCCGGATCAGGCAGGGACGAAGCGCACTTCGTAGGACGTCGGCCACTTTTTGCCGGTGAGCAGGAAATGATCGGTGCCGGGCAGATGGGCGATGCCGTTGAGGACATCGGTGTCCGGGGTGCGGGCGCTGCCGGGGAGCAGGCCGGAGGCGTCGATGGCGGCCAGCACCGCACCGGTGTCCGGGTCGATGCGCAGGATGGTGTCGGTGGCCCAGGTGTTGGCGTAGACGGAACCGTCCGGCGCGCAGTCCAGTTCGTTGAGTTTGACGTTCTTGTGGCTGGTCAGCGTCACTGTGCCGGTGACCGCGAAGGTCTGCGGGTCGCGGAAGGTCAGCGTCGCGCCGCCGTTGCTCATGATCACGCGGTCGCCCCGCGTGCACAGCCCCCAGCCCTCGCCGTCGATGTGGACCGTGCGAATCTCGGCCAGCGTGGCCGGGTTTCGGGCGATGGCGATGCCGTCCTTCCAGGTGAGCTGCCAGAGCAGGTCCCCGGCCCGGGTGATGCCCTCGCCGAACAGGGTGGCGGGCAGGTCGGCGCGCGCGATCTCGGCGCCGGTGTTCAGGTCGGTGGACCGGACGGAGGAACGGCCGTTGAGTCCGGTGCTCTCATAGAGGACCGACCCGTCGGCTTCTAGTCCCTCGGTGAACGCGCCCGGGTCGTGCGGCCGAGTCGCGACCACTTCGGCACGCCACTTCGGCGTGTTGTCGGCGCTGGTGCAGCCGCTGATGGTCCCGGCCAGGGCCAGGGCCGTGGACAGCGTGATCGTGACGGCCGCTACCGGTGCACGGTGTTTGCGCTCCATACGGCAAAATGTAGGGCGTGAGCGCGGTAGGAGTATCCGAGTCCGGTGTGCGGCCGATCCTGGCGGAGGCGGTCCAGCTGGCCCGCCGTGCGCTCCTGGATCTGGAACCGATCGGCGTGGGCGCGCATCTGGGCGTGACCGGCGAGGACGAATCCTCGGCCACCCACCACTTCGAGGCCACGCTGCCCGGCTATCACGGCTGGCAGTGGGCGGTCGTGGTGGCGGCCCCGCCGGAGGCGACCGTCGCCACCGTCAGCGAGTCGGCGCTGCTGCCCGGCCCCGACGCCCTGGTGGCCCCCGACTTCATTCCGTGGGATCAGCGCATCCGCCCCGGCGATCTGGCGCCCGGCGACCTGCTGGCCCCGCCGCTCGGCGACCCGCGCCTGGTGCCCGGCTACGTCGCCAGCGGCGACCCGGCCGTCGACGAGGTCGCGCTGGAGATCGGCCTCGGCCGCACCCGGGTGCTGTCCCGTGAGGGCCGCGAGGAGGCGGCCGACCGCTGGTTCTCCGAGTTCGGCCCCGACACCGACATGGCTCGCGCCGCACCGTCGACCTGCGGCCGCTGCGGCTTCTACCTTCCGCTCGCGGGCGCGCTGCGGGCCGCGTTCGGCGTGTGCGGCAATGCCATGGGCGCGGACGGGCGGGTCGTGCACATGGCCTACGGCTGTGGCGCGCATTCGGACGTCGAACTCCCCACCGGCAACGGCTCTCCGCTGTACGAGGCGTACGACGACGCGGCCGTGGAACTGATCCCGATCGCGGAACTGCGTCCGGAAACCGCCGCGACCGAGGGTGAAGAAGCTCGCGAAACGGATGAATCCGGCGCGGGGGCGGTCGTGGAACCGGCTGCGGCCGTCGCTGATTCGGTCGACGCCGCCGACGTGCAGGCCGGTGTCGTCGACGCGGACGTCGAGATGACCGCCGTCGCGGTCGACGCCACCGAGAGCGCCGCCGTCGCCGGTGTGGCCGACCCGGACGCGGTGTACGACGACGCCTGGGCGGTGAACGCGGTCGCGGTGGAACCCGAGGCCGGGTCGCCCGAGCTGAACTGAGCCGTTCGCCGAACCGCCGGTAGCGCCGCCGGATTCACCCCGGCGGTGCCGCCGGGTGCACCGTGACGAACGCGGAATTCGGTGGATCGCGCCGGATCCTGTGTAATACCCCGGATGCTTGGCCTTGTCGTGCCAACAACCGTTTTTCGGGAAAGGGCGTAAGCCGTGGTCGCGACCGAAATCACCGATCCGTTCGGAACGGCGGAACTGCGGGCCGGGGTGGTGGCCGCCTGGCGCGGCTCGCCCACCCGGTTGCGGGAGGACGCCGCCACCGAGGCGGACCTGGTGCGCGCCGGATACCGGGACCGGCTGCTGACCGAGCTGGCGCAGAACGCCGCCGACGCCGCGGCGAAGGCCGGCGTCGCCGGGCGGATCGCCGTGTGGCTGGACGGCCGCACCCTGCATATCGCCAATAGTGGTGCCCCACTGGATGTTTCGGGTGTTCACGCGCTGACCGCGCTGCGCGCCTCGGGCAAGACCGAGGGCGCGACCGTCGGCCGGTTCGGGGTGGGCTTCACCGCGGTGCTGACGGTGTCGGACGAGGTGGATTTCCGGTCCACGAGTGGCTCGGTGCGTTTCTCGCGGGCCGAGACCTGGGCGCTGCTCGGCGTGCAGGGCATCGAGATCCCGGGCGAGCCCGGCGATTTCGAGCCGCCCGCGCTGCGGCTGGCGTGGGCGATCGAGGAGCGGCCCGCGAACGGGTTCGACAGCGAGATCGTGCTGCGCCTGCGCGAATCGGTGAGCACGGTCGAACTGCTCACCGAGATGCGCGCCGAGGCCGCCGACCTGCTGCTGGAACTGCCCGCCCTGAGCAACATTCGCATCGGCGACGACGAGATCAGCGGCACCCGGCGTGATCTCGGCGACGGAATCTCCGAACTCGTTGTCACCGGCCCGAATTCGGAAGAGACCCGGTGGTGGCAGTACCGCACCGATCGCGCACGCTGGCTGCTGCCGGTGCGCGACGGCCGCCCGGTCGCAGCCCGCCCCGACGTGCTGCGCGCCCCCACCCGCTCCGACGAGGAACTGTCCATCCCGGCCGTCCTCATCGCCGACGTCCCCATGCAGCCCGACCGCCGCCGCCTGCTCCCCGGCGCGCCCCTGGCCGCCCTGGCCGCCGGCTACGCCGATTTCGCCCGCGCCCTTCCGCCCCGCGACCGTCTGGTCCTGGTCCCGACCCCCGGCTTCGCCCGCAGCGAGGCCGACACCCTGCTCCGCGAAGCCCTGATCACCGAACTCCGCGACAACGAGTGGCTCCCGGTCCTCACGGTCCGACAGGACCTCGAACCCGCACTCGCCCCGGCGGATTTCGACGCCGCCCTCGCCGAACCCACTCCAGGCCCCAGCGCCGCCGGTGGCCTGGAGTCGGGCGCGGTCCCGCTCGCCGACAGGTCTTCGGACGCATCGGTGGGCCCCGATTTCGCGCAGGCCCCTGTGGATAGCGGTGCCGCGGGCGGGGATCAGGGTGCTGTCGAAAACCAGGGTGGGGAGTCCGGTCCCGCTGGAACTCGGGCTGCCGCCGGCCGGGAGGCCGCGGCGCCGACCGTCAAGGCGCGCGCCACCCGCGCGGCCGAGCCGGAGACGCTGCCGCTGTGGGAACTGCCTGAGGACGAATCGCCTTCCGACGCTGTCGAACCCCATGACGCCATCGGGCCGCACGATGTGGTCGCGGCCGAGTCGGGCGATCTGGCCGCTGCCGCTGATCTGGCGCGGGCCGCCGACTTGGACCATGTCGCGGACCTGGCCGATGACGACCTGGCGCACGCCGCGGAGCCGGGCTCGTTCGGGCTGGGGACGGTTGTGGATGAATCGCGCACCGCCGGAAATCCGGCGGCGGCGGATTCGAGGGTTGGGGTGGCCTCGCCGCGGCGGGCCACGGTATTCACCGGTGCGACCACGGAGTTGGCGGATCTGCTGGCGGAGATGGTGGGGCCGCTGGTGATTCCGGAGTTGTCGGGCCGGATGCATACCGAGGCCCTCGCCGTGCTGGATGTGCACAGGGTCGGGCTGGCCCGGATCGCGGAGTTGTCGGCGAGTCTGGAGCGGGAACCGCAGTGGTGGTATTCGCTGTACGACGCGCTGGAGTCGTTCGCGGTGGATCCGCTGTCGGTGGAGGAGCTGGGGGCGCTGGCGGTGCCGCTGGTGGACGGCCGGCTGGTGACCGGGCCGCGCACGGTGGTGCTGGATGATCAGCTGGAGCAGGCGATTCCGGTGCATTGGGCCCGGCTGGCGCATCCGGAGGCGGCACACGAGCTGCTGGGCCGGTTGGGTGCGCGCCCGGCCACGCCGGAGGATCTGCTGAACGATCCGGGCTTGCAGGCGGCGCTGGAGGACGACCCGAGCGATCCGGACACGGTGGACGCGGTGCTGTCTCTGGCGGCCCACTCCCTGGCCGCGCCGGGCGTGCTGCCGTCCTGGCTGGGTCTGGTCGAATTGCCTGATATCGAAGGCGAATTGACACCCGCCGACGAATTGCTGCTGCCGGGTGCGCCGCTGGGCCGGGTGCTGGTCGAGGATTCGCCGTTCACCACCGTGGACGCCGCCGTGCTGGAGCGGTACGGCCCGGAGGCGTTGCGCGCCATCGGTGTCGGCTGGGGTTTCACCCTGGTGGCGGAGTCGGATCCGACCGGCCCCGACCATCACCTCGACGACGAGGAGTCCTGGTGGGAGAGCCTGGTCGAGGATCCGGCGGAGCTGGTGGCCGTCCGCGACCTGGACCTGGTCGACGACGCCGAGTGGCCGGAAGCCCTGCGGCTGTTGCTGTCCGAGGAGTCCACCCGCCGCCTGGTCGCCGACCGCGACGGCTACACCGCGTGGTGGCTGCGGCAGCACGCGCACATCGACGGCATCCCCCTGGGCCTGCTGCGCCACCCGGACGACACCTTGTTCACGGGCCTGCTGCCGCAGCTGCCGGGTTTCGACGCGAATGATCTGCGGGTGCTGCGCAGTGTGCTCGCCGACCCGGAGGTGCTGACGCCCGCGCTCGCCGAGGAACTCCTCGACGCGCTCGCCGATCCGGCGAGAATGCCCACCCCCGAATCGATTTCGCAGACCTACCGCCGCCTGGCGGAGGCGCTCGACGCGGGTCGCCTGGACACCGCGGACCTGGTGCTGCCGGGTCAGGTGCGGGCGCTGACCGGCGAGGTGATCCCGGCCGCCGACGCGTTGGTGCTGGACCGCCCGTGGTTCGGCCCGGCGCTGCCCCCCGATCGCCTGGTGGTCGGTGACCTGGCGTGCGCGCGTCCGCTGGCGACGCTGCTGGATCTGCCGCTGGCCTCGGAGGCGGTGACGGCGGAGGTGGTGAGCAAGGGCCGGGAGACCAGCTGGACCGCCGATCCGCTGGGTGTCCTGCTGCGCTTGCAGTTCGATTTGCCGCTGCTCGCAGGCGATCTCGTGGTGCACGACGAATTGCGGGTCCGCTTGTCGGGCGCGTTCGAGGCCACGGTGGTGGTGGCGTGGTGGCGCGAGGGCGATGTCACCCACGTGCAGGGGCAGCCCCAGAACTTCGCGCGGCGTTGAGAATTCGCCCACCGGGTGCCGGGTGGGAGCGAGATCGCCTGCGGCGGACGGGAATCAGGTCCGGCGCGGGCGTTTCCGCTGCCCGCGCCGGAGGGGTGGGGGCCGGGTCAGGCCGCGTGGGCTGCCACGGTGGTGGCGAGGACGTCCAGTTGGTCACGGACGGCGGCGCTGTCGTTGTCGACCAGCCAGCGCAGCACGATGCCGTCGATGGTGGCGAGGATGAAGCGGCTCAGGGTGCCGACCGGAACGGTCCACTGGCAGTCGGTGGCTTCGCGTGCGTGCTCGAAGATGTCGGCGACCGTGGAGTCGTTGAAGGTGTACTGCTCGCGCGCGATCGCGAGTTTCGCGGGGGTCTGCTCGCCTTCGCGTAGCGCGTAGGTGGTGGTTTCGTAGGTGAGTAGTTGGCGTTCGGGTGTGGCTTCGATGTTGAGCCACATGAGTTCCAGGCCCGCGCGCACCAATTGTTGCAGTGCGGCTTTTCCGGTGCCGACGTCCTGCCATACGGTTTCGTTGGCGTCGACGGAATCACGCAATTCCATCGAAAGCGCCTTGACCAGCTCGGTCATCAGCTGATCTTTGTTTTCGAAACAGTAATGCACCACACCGAGGGAAACACCGGCTGCCTGCGCGACATCGCGGGTGGTAACCCCGGCCACGCCCTTTTTTTCGGCAAGGCCGATGGCTGCCTCGATAAGGTGGGCCCGTCGTTCTTCGACGCTCAATCGGGAGGACACTCCAGGGAGTTAAGCGCCCGGGACGCGTGCAGTCAATTCGCACGCTCCACAAGGTTGCCCGGTACCCCTGTTGGTCAGATGACCAGTCGCTTCCCCGGGCTAATCCAGACCGCGTTGTGCGCCTTTATCACCGCGCCGTGCACTTCGGCGCTGAATCGCGAAGATGGTGTATGCCAGCAGTCCTACGCCCAGACCCATCAGGCACACCGGCCGCGCGGTGGCCCACGCGTCGTTCAGCCACACCGCCACGGTCGCGATCAGGAAGACGAAGGCGCCCACCGCCAGCACAGGACGCGGATCGGTGAAGCGCGGCGGAATCTCCGGAACGGTCGGCGGGGTCACCTCACCAGACTAGAGGGCGAGCGCGGTTCGGGTGGCGCGCCGGGGCGGCAGGTCACGGAGCAGGCGAACAGCCGACCCCCGCGCGGGCGTTCCCGTATCGTTTGCCTCTGTGACAACGCCTTCCGATATTCGAGCGCTCGCCGGTGAACTCTCGCTGGCGGTGGTGCGCTTGACTCGGCATCTGCGCGGCCGGCGGGCCGATGCCCAGATTTCGCTGACGCAGCTGTCCGCGCTCGCCACGCTGAATCGGGAAGGCGCCATGACGCCGGGCGCGCTGGCCGCCAAGGAGCGGGTGCAGCCGCCGTCGATGACCCGGGTCATCGCGTCGCTGTCGGAAATGGATCTGGTGGAACGCAATCCGCACCCCACCGACGGCCGCCAGATCATCGTGTCGCTGTCCGACGCGGGCCGCGCGCTGATCGCCGACGAGAACCAGGCGCGCGAGGCGTGGATGACCGATCAGCTGTCGCAGCTGTCGCCCGGCCAGGTCGGGGTGCTGGTGGAAGCGGTCGGCATCATGAAGCAGATCGTGGACGAGTCGGAGTAGCCGGCGTTCAGTACCCGCTGTATCCGATCAACTGAAAGGTCGGTCGCTGTCGACGATTTCGCGCCCCAGTGGGAACAGTGAGACCGGGATCAGCTTGAGATTCGCCCAGGCGAACGGGATTCCGATGATGGTGACGGCCAGCGCGATGCTGGTCATCAGGTGCCCCAGGGCCAGCCACCAGCCGGCCACGATGATCCAGATGATATTGCCCAGCATCGAGCCCACGCCCGCGCCGGGCTTCTCCACGGCTTCCCGGCCGAAGGGCCAGAGCACGAAATAGGCGATCCGGAACGACGCGATCCCCCAGGGGATGGTGATGATCAGGATGCAGCAGATGAGTCCGGCGACCACATAGCCGAGCGCCATCCAGAATCCGACCAGTACTAGCCACAGGATGTTCAGAATCAGCTGGATCGGTTTCACGATTCCAGCATGCCAGCGCGCACCGGCCCCGCACCACCGGGAAAACCCCGATTCCGAGTGGGGGCACTCGTCAGTGGTAGCTGAAAAGGCGTGCGCATTCCGCTTCCGGAAACTCTCCACTGCTAATCTCACGCTATCTAGGCTCTGACCAGCTCAATCGCATTTTGATGGTATCGGGAGAAAGTATGGGCACACTTTGAGCAAAGTAAAGCGACTATCGATCGGCCTTACGGCCCTGACGCTCGCCGCCACCGGCACCCTGGCGGCATGCAGTAACGCTGATTCCTCGAGTTCGGGCGCGGCGTCCAGCACGAAAGCCGAGGGCGGCGATTCGTCCTCCGGGTCGGGCCCGGCGCGCAACCCCTACCTCGCCGCCGACCACTACGCCATCACCCACCTGGACTCCGCGCAGTCCGACAGCTTCCCCGACCCGATCCCGCGCGGCACCTTCCACATCGACCCCAAGGCCATGCCGCGGGTGCCGGTCGGCCCGGTCAGCATCATGACCCTGGCCTCGACCTCCGACAAATACCGCTGGATCTCCTCCACCGCCGGCGTCCGCTACGTCGACGTCTCCGACGGCGGGTTCAAAGAGGTCGCGGCCCTGGACACGCCGGGTGTCGCGCCCATCTCCCCGCAGGCCCTGGACCGGGTGCTGGACCAGAACTTCACCGACGCCGGGCAGATCAAGAACGCCATCGCCGAGGACTGGGGCGGCGCCGACTGGACGCGCATCGCCAACGGCGTCTACGGCCTGGTCGACAAGGACAACCGGGTCTACTTCAACACCTTCGACTCGCAGCTGTACATCTTCGGCCTGAAGAACAAGGACAAGCCCGAGGACGGCATCGAGGTCGTCAAGCACATCGACCTGAAGCAGTACATGGGCAACGAGCTCACCACGCTGGGTACGCCCGAGAACGTCGTCGGCGTCAGCATGACCTACGACGGCCACGTCGTCGTGGCCTACTCGCGCGGCCTGCTCGTCTTCGACCGCGACCTGGACGGCACGCCCCAACAGGTGCGCTTCGGCGGCGATGAGACCGTCTCGAACTCCATGGCCAACGACGAGCACGGCGGCATCTACATCGCCAGCGACAAGGTCATGCGCAAGGTGGTGTGGACCGGCAGCGAACTCTCGACCGAGGAGAGCGACGGCGCCTGGTCCTCGCCCTACGACTTCGGCCGCCAGCCCCCGGCGGTGAAGTTCGGCATCGGCACCGGGTCCACGCCGACCCTGATGGGCTACGGCAAGGACAACGACGAGCTGGTCGTGATCACCGACGGCGCCGACCACATGAAGCTGGTCGCGTTCTGGCGCAACAAGATTCCGGAGGGCTTCGCCCAGAAGCCGGGCGCCAAGTCGAATCGCATCGCCGACCAGATCGAGGTGACCGCCGGAGAGACCGACAAGCCGGAGTTCATCCAGTCCGAGCAGTCGGTGGTGGTCAACGGCTACGGCGCGTTCGTGGTGCAGAACATCGGCGCGGGCGGCGAACCCGACCGCCTGGTGGACGTGCTGGCCAACGGCCCGGTCGACGCCCCGCCGCACGGCATGCAGCGCTTCGAATGGGATCCGAAGGCGCACAAGTGGAATTCGGTGTGGGAGCGCGGTGACGTGGTCTCCACCTCCATGGTTCCGGCCACCTCCACCGACACCGGGATCGTCTTCGTCAACGGCTACAGCAAGGCCGACGGCTGGGAGGTCACCGGCCTGGACTGGAAGACCGGAGAAACCGTGCACCGCACCATCTTCGGGCAATCCAACCTCGGCAACGGCGCGTACGCCATCGTGGAGGGCCTGCCCAACGGCGACATCCTGTTCAACAGCGTCGGCGGACCGTTCCGGGCGAAGATCGCCGGGAAGTAAGGACCTCCGGCTCCGTCCCAGGGCCGGGTGGGGTCAGTGGCCGGACGGCACCCTCGGGTGCTGCCCGGCCACTTCCTGTAGAAGAACCAGCCTGTTTCAGAAGAACCAGCCCAGTTCGGCGTCGCGATCGCCGGTGAACGCCTCGTCGAACGCCCGCAGCACCGCCGGGTCCTTGGCCTGAATCCGGTTGGCGGCGGCGTAGACCCGGGCCCGGTAGGTGCCGAAGTAGAGGCTGCCCAGCACGTCGATGCCGAGTTCCAGGTCCGGCGTGCGGTCGGTGCGCTCGCATTCGGCGACGCCGTCCCGCACCCGCAGCGCGAAGACGCCGCCCGCGTTCCGGAACGGATCGTCCACGGACAGCACCACATCCAGGTCCTGCTGGTAGGAGCGGGCGGTGAGGGCGGCGGGCACATCCATGACGCGGGTCCACAGGGTGTCGTGGCGACCGGTGACACGCACCAGCCGGGGATCGGTGACCAGGTAGGGGAGCGGGTCGTTATCGGACAGGTTCGCTTCTACGGTGTGGACCAGATCCATGCTCAACAGCACCCGCCACAGCGCGACATGGGCTTCGGCCGTGACCGCGCGCAGTTCGTGGACCGTGGCGGTGTTCTTGTTGTCGGCCCAGGCGCGGCGCAGGATGACGTACCCGTCCGGGTGGATCAGGAAGAACTGGACCGCACCGTCCTGGTGCTGGATCGATTCGGCGAAAACCCGCTGCCGCCAGCGGGCTTCGGGGCGATCCTGGGCGCCGGGGGTGAGCCGCCGCCAGCGGTCGTAGATCTCGGGCAGAGCGAGCTCGGCCTCGGTGAGCGAGGCGACCCGCACCCCGCCGGGATCGGGTGTGGTGGAACGGAATTCGGCGGTGCGCCCCTGGATCGACACGTCCACCTCGGCGATGGACGGGCCGTAGCCGAAACGGCCGTAGATGGCGCCCTCGCTGGCGTAGAAGATGGTGAGCGGCTGCCCCTCCGACTCGATGCGCCGATGCAGTTCGGTGTAGAGGGCCCGCAGGATGCCGCGCCGCCGATGCGTGGGCGTGACCACGACGCCGGTGACGCCACTCGCCTGAACGGTGTTCCCGCCGGGCACGGTGACGGTCATGACTCGGTCGTTGGCGTGCCCGACCAGGCGGTCGCCGTCGACGGCCACCAGGGCTCGTTCGATGTCGAAGACCTGCGGCCCGAATTCGGCGTCCGCAGGGCTGCCGCGCATGCCGAAGCCCATGTCCTGGAGCCGGATGACCTCCGGTCGTTCCTCAGCTCGTGCCGAACGCACGGTAATGCCATTCGTCGATGCCATGACTCGAACATCCCAGGATTTCTCGTCCGGCGCATCCGAATTCTCAGGGGTGAGCTGCGGCCCCCGCCGCGGCAGCTCACCCCTGAGAACGGATCCCCCCGATCGGCCCCCCGGCCGACATTCCCCCTGATGCAGCCCCCCTGACTGCGATTCCCCCCCCCGGAGTGCAGCCCCCCGACTGCGATCCCCCGAGTGCAGCCCCCAACTGCGATCCCCCGATTCCCCCCGGAACCTGTCGTCCCCCCGGGTGTCGCCCCCCGACGTCACCCCCGGAACCTCGCCCCCCGGCGCTGTCCCTCAGCGTCGGCTCAGGGGTGCGGGTGGGTCAGTGCGTTGACGATGTTGATCAGATTGCCGATGGCGGCCGTCGCGTTGGCGGCGATCGAGGATCCGGCGTTGAGCAGGTACAGCGGGTTCATGTGTTCCCTCATTCATCCGTTTGTGCTTGCGGCACAATCTGTTTCGTGTTCTGTGAGCTGGTTTCCCGCTCCCGAGAACAAGATTGCCGCCCCGCTCCAGCAAGATCCTTAACAAGTCCTTGTAAACACGGTGTCTTCGAAACGAAAATCCCCGCCGCCACGATGCGTGGCGGCGGGGATTCCGCGAAAAGCGTTCGGGCGCAGGCCCGAAGAGATCAACGGGCGTTGATCTCCACGTAGTCGCGCTCACCGTAACCGGTGTAGATCTGGCGCGGACGGCCGATCTTCAGCGGCTCGCTGTGCATCTCGCGCCAGTGCGCGATCCAGCCCGGCAGCCGGCCCATGGCGAACAGCACGGTGAACATGCGGGTCGGGAAGCCCATGGCCCGGTAGATGACGCCGGTGTAGAAGTCGACGTTCGGGTACAGGCGACGCTCGATGAAGTAATCGTCGGTGAGCGCGGCCTCTTCCAGCGCCTTGGCGATGTCGAGCAGCTGGTCGTCGCCGCCGATCTTGGCCAGGATGTTGTCCGCGACCTTCTTGACCAGCGTCGCGCGCGGGTCGTAGTTGCGGTAGACGCGGTGCCCGAAGCCCATGAGCTTCACGCCGTCTTCCTTGTTCTTGACCTTGCGGACGAACTCCTTGACGTCGCCGCCGTTGGCCTTGATCTCGTCGAGCATTTCCAGCACGGCCTGGTTGGCGCCGCCGTGCAGCGGGCCCCAGAGCGCGTTGATGCCGCCGGACACCGAGGTGAACAGGTTGGCGTCGGACGAACCCACCAGGCGCACAGTCGAAGTCGAGCAGTTCTGCTCGTGGTCGGCGTGCAGGACGAGCAGCATGTCCAGCGCGGCGGCGATCTCCGGGTCGACCTCGTAGGGCTCGGCCGGGAAGCCGAAGGTCATCCGCAGGAAGTTCTCCACCAGCGACAGCGAGTTGTCCGGGTACAGGAACGGCTGGCCGACCGACTTCTTGTACGCGTAGGCCGCGATGGTCGGCAGCTTGGCGAGTAGTCGGATGGTGGACAGCTCGACCTGCTCGGGGTCGCGCGGGTCCAGCGAGTCCTGGTAGTAGGCCGACAGCGCGTTGACCGCCGAGGACAGCACCGGCATCGGGTGCGCGTTGCGCGGGAAGCCGTCGAAGAACCGCTTCAGGTCCTCGTGCAGCAGGGTGTGCCGGCGGATCCGGTCGGTGAAGTCGTCGAGCTGGGTCGGGGTCGGCAGCTCACCGTAGATGAGCAGGTAGCTGACCTCGATGAAGGTCGCCTTGCCCGCCAGCTGCTCGATCGGGTACCCGCGGTAGCGCAGGATGCCCGCTTCACCGTCGATGTAGGTGATGGCCGACTTGGTCGACGCGGTGTTCATGAAACCGGGGTCGTAGGTGGTGTACCCGGTGCTGGCGAGCAGCTTGCCCAGGTCGATCCCGTCATTGCCCTCGACAGCCTTGGCGACGGTCATCGGGTACTCGCCGCCCGGGTATTGGAGTACCGGCTTGGCGTCGTCGTCGACGTTGATGATGTTCTCAGCGGGCACGGAAGGATCCCTCTCAGGCTTGAAACCGTAGGCATCGACGCGGGTGACACACGATGCGCTTGCCTCAACGCTAGCCGCTGTCCACTACGCCTGAGTAATGAGGGTGTCCCTTGACTACCTCACAGTCACATCGTTCGCAGGTGAGGCGAGCGGCGGTCATGTGCTATGTGCATGAAGGCCGGACGTCAGGCCACCGGAACCTCGGAATGGGCACGTGCCACCCGGTATCGCACGAACGCGGGAAACACCACGGCCGCCGCCATCATGCCGATCACGACGAGCACGCCGCCGCCCGCGGCGGCCGTCGCGGTACCCACCGCCGCGGCCGCGAAACCGTGCGCAACATCACCGATGCGCGGTCCACCCGCCACGACAACGATGAACACGCCCTGCAGCCGGCCGCGCATCTCGTCGGTCGCCACCGACTGCAGCATGGTGGTGCGCAGCGCCGCCGAGAACATGTCCACCGCGCCGCCGAAGGCCAGGCAGGCCAGCGCGATCCAGAGCGCGAGCGTCATGCTCAGTCCGTGCCCGATCAGGCCCACGGCCAGGCCGAAACCGACCATGCCGAGCCCCCACAGCACGATGCAGACCACCACGGCCAAGCCCTGCCGCCGCACCCGCGACAGCCAGCCGGAGAACACCCCGCCCAGCACCGCGCCCACCGACATGGCCGCGAACAGCAGGCCCAGAGCCGTTCCACCGGAAGCGGAATCGCCGAAACTGTCCTGCGCCATCTGCGGGAACAGGGCGCGCGGCATACCGAACACCATGGCCACCACGTCCACCGCGAAGGAGGCCAGCAGAATCCGCTGGGTGGCCAGGTAGGCGAAGCCGTCGAAACCTCGCGCAGGCCCGCGCGCCGGGACTCGCCGTGCGGCGGGATGGGCGGCAGCTTCCAGGAGGCCCACAGCGTGGCCAGCAGGGCGATGGCGTCGAGCAGGTAGAGCGTGGACAGGCCCGCGAACGGAATCAGCATGCCCGCCAGCACCGGTCCCGCGATGGCGCCGAACTGCATGACCGTCATGCTCAGCGAATTGGCCGCCGGCAGCTGCTCGGGCGGCAGCAGCCGCGGGTAGATGGCGCTGCGGGCGGGCTGGTTCATGGCGAAGAACGCCTGCTGGGCCGAGAACAGGAGCAGCACCAGCCACACGTTGTTCAGGCCGGCCGCGGCCTGCGCCCAGAAGGCCAGCGCGGTCAGGCCGGTGCCGGCGGAGGTGATGAGCAGCATCTTGCGGCGGTCCATGGCGTCGGCGAGCGCGCCACCCCAGAGCCCGAAGACGATGAGCGGGATCAGGCCGAACAGGCCGGCCAGGCCCACGTAGGACGAACTGTGGGTGATGTCGTAGAGCTGTTTGGGGACGGCTACGACGGACAGCTGCGCGCCGATCACGGTGACGATGCCGGTGGTCCAGAGCCTCCGGTAGTCGGGATTCCGTAATGGAGTTATGTCGGCGAGCAGCTTCACCGACTCAACCTAGCCAGGTCAAAGTGCGCTTGGCCAGTAAATTTGGACCGATGATCCCATCATTTGAGCGTGAGATATCCAACTCTTCCGGGTGAGCGAAAAGGTTCGTTCACGGCTGGAGACGTTCGACTTTCATGGCCGACACATCGGTATTGCCCGGCTCGGCGGTGACCCGGATGCGGTTGTGCATGCGGCTGCGACGGCCCTGCCAGAACTCGACGGTCTCCGGCCGGATCTGGAAACCACCCCAGAATGGCGGCACCGGAACGTCGTCCACCTCGGCGAAGCGAGCCCGGGTCTGGTTCATGCGCTCGTCCAGATCTGCCCGCGAGGCGATGGTCCGCGACTGCTCCGAGGCCCACGCCCCCAGCCGCGACCCGCGCGGGCGGGACTGCCAGTACACCGCGGTGGCCTCGGCGGACACCCGCCGCACCGGACCGCGCACCGTCACCTGCCGCCCCATGGCGGGCCAGACGAAAGTGGCCGACGCGTACGGGGTTTGGGTCAGCTGGCGGCCCTTGAACGAGTCGTAATTCGTGTAAAAAGTCACACCTTCGGGAGAAAGCCCCTTGCACAACACGGTTCGCGAGGACGGGCGCGGACCCGTCTCGGTGATCTCCACGGTGCTGAGCACCATGGAATTCGGGTCGGTCATGCCCGCGCTGGTGGCGTCCTCGATCCAATTGCGCAGCAACGGCTCCCAGCCGTCGGTCAACCAGGTCTCGTCCAGGTCGGTGTCGCGGTGCGGATGATTGTCGCCCTGATCGACCCCGTACTCGACACGCAAAGCCGCGATATCGATATCCACCGGGACTTCGTGCGCCATCGGCCCAGTGGCCAATTTCTCCTGGTCAACCATGGGCCAGACGTTACTCCGGAGTAATGCTGGGGTTAAGCTCCAGTTGATCGGCGTGGCTGCCCATCGATCGGGCAGCACCATTTGCAAGGAGAGTCACAACATGACTGCCAGCGCTGCGGTACCCAGCTCCGTCGTCCCCGACGGTTTCGTCAGCGGTCTCGAAGGAGTGGTGGCCTTCACCACCGACATCGCCGAACCCGACAAGGACGGCGGTGCGCTCCGGTACCGCGGCGTCGACATCGAGGACCTGGTCGCCAACCGGGTCACCTTCGGTGACGTGTGGGCGCTCCTCGTGGACGGCGAATTCGGTCGCGGCCTACCGCCCGCCGAGCCGTTCCCGCTGCCCATCCACACCGGCGACGTCCGCGTCGACGTGCAGGCCGGGCTGGCCATGCTGGCCCCCATCTGGGGCTACGAGCCGCTGCTCGACATCGACGACGACACCGCCCGCGAGAATCTCGCCCGGGCCTCGGTGATGGCGCTGTCGTACGTCGCCCAGTCGGCGCGCGGCATCTACCAGCCGGCCGTCTCGCAGAAGAAGATCGACGAGTGCACCACCATCACCGAGCGGTTCATGACCCGCTGGAAGGGTGACCCGGACCCGCGCCACACCGCGGCCATCGACGCCTACTGGGTCTCGGCCGCCGAGCACGGCATGAACGCCTCCACCTTCACCGCCCGCGTCATCGCCTCCACCGGCGCCGACGTGGCGGCCTCGCTGTCCGGCGCCATCGGCGCCATGTCCGGCCCGCTGCACGGCGGCGCCCCCGCCCGTGTGCTGCCGATGATCGAAGCCGTCGAGAAGTCGGGCGACGCACGGGCCCTGGTCAAGGGCATCCTGGACCGCAAGGAAAAGCTGATGGGCTTCGGCCACCGCGTCTACCGCGCCGAGGACCCCCGCGCCCGCGTGCTGCGCGCCACCGCCAAGCGCCTGGACGCCCCGCGCTACGAGGTCGCCGCCGCCCTGGAGCAGGCCGCCCTGGCCGAACTGCGGGAACGCCGCCCCGACCGCGCCATCGAGACCAACGTCGAGTTCTGGGCCGCCGTGATCCTGGACTTCGCCGAGGTCCCGGCGCACATGATGCCCGCCATGTTCACCTGTGGCCGCACCGCCGGCTGGTGCGCCCACATCCTCGAACAGAAGCAGCTCGGCAAGCTGGTCCGCCCGGCCGCCATCTACACCGGCCCGGCCCCGCGCAAGCCGGAGACGGTCACCGGGTGGGACCTGGTGTCGCACAACTAGAGTGCCTCGAACGAACAATGGCCCCGCAGCGGATCCGCTGCGGGGCCATTGTTTTCGGACGGGGTGGGGCGGAGCCCCGAAGGTGGGTTAAGCCTTGACGACGATCGTGCTCACGATCTTGTCGGCGAAGGTCTGCTTCTTCTCATCCCACAACGGCCAGAGGTAACCGAGGTAGCAGGTCAGCATGTCCGCGAAGTGCGCGAATCCCCGGCCGACCGCCAGGCCGAAACCGGTCGGCTGACCATCGCTTTCGCGGATCACGCGGATGCCGACGACCTTCTTGCCGATGGTCTGGCCGGTGGTGCCCTCCAGGTAGCGCATGTACAGCCACCCGCCGAAGCCGACGGCCGTGGCCAGCAGCATCAGGATCCAGCCGAAGGCGTTGTAGCCGCCGCCCGTGCAGTACGTGTGGTACGTGCTGGTGACGGTGCAATCCGGCTTCGACCGTCCCGCGGCGCCCGCGACGATCTGCAGGATCCAGGACGGCACTGCGAAGATCAGCCCGTCGATGATGGTCGCGCCGACCCGTGCTCCCCAGCTCGCATACTGTGCCCCGTATCCCCCGAACGGAGCATAGCCGGGCTGGGGTGCGCCATACGCGGGTTGCGGTGCGCCATAAGGAGTTTGGGGCGCACCGTATCCGGGCTGCGGAGCGCCGTACGCGGGTTGCGGCGCGCCGTAACCGGGCTGCGGAGCGCCGTAGGCAGGCTGCGGTGCGTCGTAGGCCGGCTGCTGGGGCGCCCCGTACGCGGGTTGCGGTGCGCCGTAAGGCGACTGGGGAGCCCCGTAGCCGGGCGGCGGGGCCGCGTAACCGGGCTGGGGCGCGCCGTAGCCCGGGGCGGGCTGGTCGGCGGGCGGGTAGCCGTACCCCGGCTGTTGCTGCGGGTACGGGTTGTTCGGGTAAGTCAATGCGCTTCCTTGCAAAAGGGTTGTTTCGGTCGGGCAGGCTACAGTCTGGGGCACTCGGGGCCCCGATATGAAAAGGAAATCGATCACACCGCTGCCCCGCGGTCGGTGGCGTGCGGACGAGGAGACCGGATGGCGCTGGAAATGCGGACACGCTGTGAGCGCTGCGAGATTGCGGATTTACCTATGGGGGTCCCGCACTCATCTGCTCATACGAGTGCACCTTCTGTGAATCGTGTGGTCGAACAATGGATTACGTCTGTCCCAACTGCGGTGGCGAATTGGTTGCCAGGCCGCGACGATTGGAAGAATCGTGATTCTGGTTGTGGCTAGCGGCCCAGGATTCACATAACCTGCATCGGTGCTCGACGCAGGACTGTCCAGGCGCGGCTTCTTCGCCGTGGGTGCGGCACTGGCCGCTGGTTTCGCCACCGCCGGATGCGGTGTGGCGAACGGCAACTCGTCCGACCGCATCCTCGAACCGCCCCGTGGCGCGGCGGATCCGGCCGGTGCGCCGGCGCGGCTACCGGTCTCCACGGTGTCCCCGGACGCGGTGGCGGCCAAGCACGCAGGTCAGACCCCGAAGGCGTGGGGCGTCGACCTCGACGGCATCCTCACCGGGTTCAACCCGGCCGGCAAGCAGTTCGCGGTCACCTTCGACGCCTGCGGCGGCCCCGGCAACAACGACATCGACGAGAACCTGCTGGCCTTCCTGCAGGCGCAGCGGATTCCGGCCACCCTGTTCCTGAACAAGCGCTGGATCGACGCCAACCCGGCCCGCGCCGGGCAGCTGGCCGGTAACCCGCTGTTCGAGATCGGCAATCACGGCACCGCGCACTGCCCGCTGTCGGTGAACGGCCGCGCGGCCTACGAGATCAAGGGCACCGCCTCGGCCCAGGCCGCGGTGGACGAGGTGTGGGGTAATCATCAGCGCATCGCCGCCCTGACCGGGCACGGTCCGCGGTTCTTCCGGGCCGGCACCGCCCACTACGACGAGGTGGCGGTGTCGATCGTGCAGGAACTGGGCGAAACCCCGGTCGGCTATTCGGTCAACGCCGATTTCGGCGCGACGGCCTCCGCTGGCCAGGTGCAGTCCGCGATGTCGGCGGCCAAGTCCGGCGGCATCTCACTGGCCCACATGCATCGCCCCAAGTCGGGCACCGGCCCGGGCATGCTGGCCGCGCTCCCGGCGCTGCGGGCCAGCGGCTTCGAATTCGTGCATCTGCCCTAGTCGTCGCGCCGGGAAGCGGCCCAGTCGACCGCGACCGATTCACCGCGGTCGACCGTGAAGAACGCCACATCCAGACGCCGGCCCAGATCGACCAGCTCCAGGGCGGACAGCGGGACCGGCTGCACCACCCGCACCCGCCACGGGCTCGGTTCGTCCCAGGCGCGCAGTTCCAGGTCCAGGCGCAGGACCGGGTCGTCGCGGCCGGTGTAATCCGCCGCCACGGGGGTGGTGGCCAGCACGGTGGCGCGGGCGCGGCGGCCGTCGGCCAGGATCTTGGCGATATTGGTGCGCGAAGTCTCCTCGGGTGCGGGCAGATACAGCACCACCCGATCGTGATCGCCCGGATCGACCCGGCAGCAGACGATGTCGCCGGGCTGCATCCACTCCCGGTCGGCGGTGCTGGCGCGCTGGCGGACCCGGGTCTCGTAGGCGTGCCGGTCCTCGAGTTGGACGCGCACCCAGAACTCCGGGCCGGTCTCGGCGTCGGCGCGCACACTCAGCACGGTGGCGGTGCCCTCGAGGCCGTGCAGCAGCAGCACGCGGCGGGCGGCGTCGCCGAGGAGCGGGCCGCGGCGGGTCAGGCCGCGGGAGCCGAATTGCGAGGACAGCCGGGCCAGCAGGCCGAGGCGGGGGACTTCGCCGGGCCGGGGGCGTGCAGGATCGGGCTGGGGGCGCACGGCATCGGGCCGGACCGGTGTCGCATCCGGTGGCGATTGCGGCCGGTCCGAATCCGGGGGTGGCGCCAGGGTGGAAGCGGGCGGCTGGTCGGATGTGGTGCTCGGTCGCTGCTCTGCGGCCATGTCCATGGCGGTAAACCGTAACGGCTGTGTGGTGCCGAACACAGCCATACGCGCATGCCGAGGTGATCAGTCCACAGTTTTGACCCCGGGCTTACCACTGGATTGGGCACCCGCCCGCGGAATTGTTTTTCCGACCGGACCCGGCCGTGAGCGCGGGTGATAGCACTACTACCCTGGTGGCCATGACCTCTGCGTTCCCGACCATCCCCGACGATCTCAAGCCCGCCGACGGACGGTTCGGCTGCGGACCTTCCAAGGTGCGTCCCGAACAGCTGCAGTCCCTGGTGGATACCGGCGCTTCGGTGTTCGGTACCTCGCACCGGCAGAAGCCGGTCAAGGACGTGGTGGCACGGGTGCGCTCGGGTCTGCGCGATTTGTTCTCCCTGCCCGATGGTTACGAGGTCGTGCTGGGCAACGGTGGCACCACGGCGTTCTGGGACGCCGCCGCCTTCGGCCTGATCCGCGAGAAGTCGCTGCACCTGAGCAACGGCGAGTTCTCCTCGAAGTTCGCCTCGGTCGCCAAGGGCAACCCGTTCATCGGTGACCCGATTGTGGTGAAGTCGGAGCCGGGCGACGCCCCCGAGCCGACCTCCGACCCGTCGGTCGACCTGATCGGCTGGGCCCACAACGAGACCTCGACCGGTGTCGCCATCCCGGTGTCGCGTCCGGCCGGTTCCGAGCACGCCCTGGTCGCCATCGACGCCACCTCGGGTGCGGGCGGTCTGCCGGTGAACATCGCCGACACCGACGTGTACTACTTCGCTCCGCAGAAGTGCTTCGCCTCCGACGGCGGCCTGTGGATCGCGCTGATGAGCCCGAAGGCGCTGGAGCGGGTGGAGGAGATCAAGAACTCGGGTCGCTGGACCCCGGAGTTCCTGTCGCTGCCGATCGCGATCGACAACTCGACCAAGGATCAGACCTACAACACGCCGGCGCTTGCCACGATGTTGCTGTTCGCCAACCAGATCGAGTGGATGAACGGCAATGGCGGTCTGGACTGGGCCGTGAAGCGCACCGCCGACTCGTCCTCGCGCCTGTACTCGTGGGCCGAGACCAGCGCGTACGCCACGCCGTTCGTACAGAACCCGGCGCTGCGCTCGCAGGTTGTCGGCACCATCGACTTCGCCGACACCGTCGACGCCGCGCAGGTCGCGAAGGTGCTGCGGGCCAACGGCATCGTGGACACCGAGCCGTACCGGAAGCTGGGCCGTAACCAGCTGCGTATCGGCATGTTCCCGGCCATCGACCCCGAAGATGTGTCGCAGCTGACCCGCGCCATCGACTGGGTCGTCGAAAAGCTCGGCTGATCAGTAGAAATGGCATCTGACCGGTGAACGCGCCACGCGAAACCCGGTTTCGGAGCTGAGGCGAATCGATCACACTAATGCGGCGCGGAAGTCTGGGAACAGATTTCCGCGCCGCGTGTCTTGCCCCATGATTCACAGAAGTGCACTACTGTTCCAGAACGTGGGCGGTGTCGCGAGCCTAGCTATAGCTGTGAGTTGCGCAGCGAACAGGAGGTAACGGTGCGTGAACTTCGAGTAATCGGATTGACGCCCGATTCCACGCATATCGTATGCATCGACACCGAGAGCGGTCAGAAGTACCGCCTCGCCGCCGACGATAAGTTGCGCGCCGCTGCCCGCGGAGATCTTGCCCGATTCGGCCAAATCGAGATCGAAACGGAAGCCACGATGCGCCCTCGCGATATCCAGGCTCGTATCCGTGCCGGCGCCTCGGTGGAGCAGGTCACCGAAGAGTCGGGCATGCCGCTCTCGCGCGTCGAACGTTTCGCGTATCCCGTTCTGCTGGAACGCGCCCGGGCCGCCGAGCTGGCGCAGAAGGCGCACCCCGTCCGCAATGACGGTCCCGCCATCGAGACCCTGATCGAGATCGTGTCGGCCGCCTTCGCCGAGCGCGGCCACAATATCGAGGTCGCCGAATGGGATGCCTGGAAGGACGAGAAGGGCTACTGGGTCGCCCAATTGCAGTGGCAGGCGGGCCGTTCGGTGATCGCCGCCCATTGGCGCTACCAGCCCGACGCGCACGGCGGTTCCGTGGTGCCGCTCGACGATCCGGCCTCGGACCTCATCGATCCCGACTTCGGCCGGGCCCTGCGGGGTCTGGTGACCATCCTGCCGGACCAGACCGACCCGGTCCTGGCGGAGGTTCCGGTGGCCGCGCCCGCTCCCGCCCCGCGCGAGGAACGGACCGTCGAGTACGAACCCGCGCCGGCGCGAGTCGCCCAGCAGCAGAACGTGGATGACTACTACGAGCAGCGCGCCGCCGTCGGCGACGGCACGGTCCCGGTGACCACGGCCGCCGCTCCGGCGCCCGCACCCGCTCCGGCTCCGGCTCCGGTGGAACCGGCGGCTCCGGTGCAGCCCGCTGCTCCGGCCGCGACCGCGGCGGCCCCCGCACTGCCCGCTACGCCGCCCGCTCCGGCTCCGGCCGCCGAGGCCACTCCGGAACCGGCGCCCGCCCCGGCACAGCCCGCCGCGAAAGCCAACGCGCAGAAGCCGAATCGGGCCAAGCGTGGCGGCAAGGCTCCGATGCCGTCCTGGGAGGACGTGCTCCTAGGCGTGCGCAGCTCGGGTCACTGACGCTATTTCGATCTTCACGAATGCCGGAGGGTAACTAACCTTCCGGCATGTCGTTCGTCGCCGCGCCGCGAAACGGCGTTGGCAACAGCCGCATTTCGGGCTGTCGCGGGGGTAGATTCAATCCTGTTGGCGGTCGGTCCCGGCCGATCGGCGTCGGTTCCGACCCGGCCGCTATGTGTTGCTAAAAGGTAGCTCGCGTGCGAGGGAGGTGATGTCGGTGCCATCAACGGTCTCATCCCTCTGGTACGTCGACGCCCCCGATCCGGTGGCCGTGCTGCGCGCGCATCCGGGACCCGACCCCGATGCCGCCTTCGCACTCGCCAAACAGCTCAATCCGGGCCGGGACGTGGTGCCGGCCGCCTCCGGCACCATGAAGGTCTGGGCGGGCCCGGACCCCGAATCCGTCTATATCGGTTGCTATCCCGGCGTCACCGTCGTGTGCTCGACCCAGGCCGCGCTGCCGCGGCCCACCCGGCTGCCGGAGCTGCTGGTCCGCCCGCTCGCCTCCGAGCAGACCTTCCTGATCTCCTACGACCTGTCGCTGGGCTGGGGCGCGTTCGCGTATTGGGAGCGCGGCGAATTCCGCCGCTCCTTCAGCGCGACCCGGGTCAACATCCTCGAGGACGAGGGCATGCCGCGGGTCTGGGAGCGGCCCTACTGGGCGGGCGAGCATCCCATCCGGCTGGTCCCCGGAGAACTGCCCGACCCGCAGCTGCTGCCCTTCGAACCGCCGGACTTCGCCGATGCCGCCAATCAGGAGTGGCTCGGATTCCGGTACCGGGACCAGGTTTCCGAGGACGACCTGACCCCCGACCAGATCCAGATCTGCGGATTCTCGCTGTACCCCAAGGGGGAAGCGCCCGCACTGGACAGCGAGCCGGAACCGCCGGTCGAGCACAATGGGAAACGCGGCCTGCTGCGCTGGCTGCGCGGCCGCGACCGCGTCTCCTGACACACCAGGCCTCGGCGCCGCGAGATCAGAACAGCAGCAGGCTCAGCCAGGCCACCAGCACGCCCGCGCCCAGGCCCGCGATCACCCACCGGGTCACCGGTGCGTACCGCCAGCGCCAGGCGGTCGGCGCGGCCCCGCCGACCGCGATCAGATTGACCACCACCGCGAGCAGCCAATGGATCTGCGCCAGCGCGGCGCCGAACGCGTACACGCCCGTGGCGGTCAACGCCGTCACCAGCACGACCACGGCGATGCCGCTGGCCCACGGGGTCGGTTCGGAATACCCGTATCCGTAGGGTCCGTCGGGCGGATGACTCACTGGGTTCGCACTCTCTCGTAGAAGGCCATGGCGGCCGCTGTCGCCACATTAAGCGAATCGGTCCCCGGAGTCATAGGGATGCGGGCCCGGATGTCGCTGGCCCGCATGGTCTCCTCGGTCAGCCCGGGCCCTTCCGCACCCAGCAGCAGCGCGACCTTGTCGCCGGTCATGGCGGTGGCGAGGGTGTCCGCCTTCGGATTCGGGGTCAGCGCCACGATCTGGAAACCGTTGTCGCGCAGCACGTCCAGCCCCGCCGGGAACGGCGGCAGCTGCGCGAACGGGACCCGCAGCACGTGCCCCATCGACACCCGCACGGCCCGCCGGTACAGCGGATCCGAGCACCGGTCCCCGAACAGCACCGCGTCCGCGCCGAGTCCGGCGGCATTGCGGAAGATGGATCCGATGTTCTCGTGGTCGTTCACGCCCTCGAGCACCGCCACCGTGCGCGCCTGCGCGACCACTTCCGCGGCGGTGAGTTCCCGCGGCCGATACGCCCCCGCGAGCACGCCCCGATTCAAATGGAATCCGACCACCTGCGCCATCACGTCGGCACTGGTCCGGTAATACGGAATATCCACCGCCGCGAGATCCTCGCGCAGCTGCTCATATCGGTTGGCGACCCCGAACAATGCGAACGGCGTGAACCGCGAGGCCAGCATCCGCTGCACCACCACGACACCCTCCGCGATCACCAAACCCTTGCCCCCGGGCAGGTCGGGCCGTCGATCGGCGTTATTGAGGTCGCGGAAATCGGCGACCCGCGGATCTGCTGGATCGTCGATATCGATTACTTCGGCCACCGGCCCATTTTCGCCTCCGCCGGGGGCGGCCGAATGCGCGGGGCATAGGGTGGTCAACGTTCCGATCCCCTAATCGAAGAGGACAGCCCATGAGCAGCAAGCCGGAAATCGAGTTCCAGGACGGCCCCGCCCCCGCCGAACTCGTGATCAAGGACCTCGTTGTGGGCGCCGGCAGCGAAGCCAAGCCCGGCGATACCGTCGATGTCCACTACGTGGGCGTCGAGTACGACTCGGGCGAGCAGTTCGACGCCTCCTGGGACCGCGGCGAGTCGATCGTCTTCCCGCTGCGCGGCCTGATCCAGGGCTGGCAGGACGGCATCCCCGGCATGAAGGTCGGCGGCCGTCGTCAGCTCACCATTCCGCCGACCCTGGCCTACGGCCCCGCGGGCGCCGGCCACCACCTCTCCGGCAAGACCCTGGTCTTCGTCATCGACCTGCTGGACGTCGTCAACTGACGCGCCGGTCGTCGAAAGACCAGTGCCCGCCGCGCATTCCGCGCGGCGGGCACTGTTGTGTTCGGACCGCTACACCTTGACGACGATGCTGCTGATGATCTTGTCGGCGAAGGTCTGCCGCTTGGCGTCCCAGATCGGCCAGAGCCAGCCGAGGTAGCAGGCGAGACTGTCCACCGCGTGGCAGAGCTGGCGGACGAAGGCCATCCCGAAGCCGAGCACCTGGCCGTCGGCTTCGCGAATCAGCTTGATGTTGAGCATCTTCCGGCCGGGGGTCTGGCCGGTGGTGCCCTCCCGGTAGATCAGCCAGAGGCCGCCGACCAGGGCGATCAGGGCGCCGACGACGATGAGCGCGACGCCCGCCCCGGACAGCCCACCCGAACAGTTGGTGCTGTAGGAGGTGTCGGTCTGCTCGGTGACGCAGTCGGCGTCCTTGAAAACCGATGAGGAATCCAGGCCGTAGAAGATCGCGGCGGGAACGAAGACGATCAGCCGGTCGATCAGGTACGCGCCGACGCGCGCGCCCCAGCTGGCGTAGGGCGGTGCCGGGTAGGCGGCATAGCCGGGGGCGGGCTGGTACCCGTAGTCCTGGGGCTGTCCGGGGTAGCCGCCGGGTGGTTGCTGACCGTATCCGGGAGGCGGCTGCTGCCCGTACCCGGGTGGCTGCTGCCCGTATCCGGGCTGCTGCGGTTGCTGCGAGTAGGGATCGTTGCCGTAGGTCATCGGTTCCTCCCCAGAGGGATGCGGGGGTATGGCCCCCGCATTGTCTCCCGAATCGCTACCCGACGATGGCATTCATGATGGTTCCCGCGCTGGTGGCCGTCGCGCCGCCGAGCATGGCGTTGGCGACCATCTTGGGGGAGGCCGAGCCGCCGCCCCACTTCTCCCAGGCGAAACGTCCGCCGCCGTAGGTGATGGCGGCGATGCCCGACATCTGGGTGAACCAGGTGAAGTAGCGGAACATCTTCATCATTTTGTCGGCCATCGGCGGGGTTTCCGCGGTGGGATTGCCCATCTGGGCCAGAACCGTGCCGTACATGTCGTGCGCGGCCATCAACATGCTCACGATCGTTTCCTCTCCGGTACCGGGCGCTGGGTGGAGCCAAGGTGCGGAACGAGCAGACGAGCTGATGAAACGTCTCGATTAGAGCAATCCGGGCACAGTGTACTCCCGCGAACCGCCGATCGTTGCTGATTGTTTGCGAACGTTATTTGCGAACGATGTCGACCGGGTCGGTCAGGGCGGCCGCGATCACGGTCTGCTGGGGGACGCCGAGCTGGGGGAGCGAGCCCATGGCCTGGTTCGTCTGATTGCTCAGAAGCTTGGTGACGGACTGCAATTGGGCGACTCCGCCGGTCAGTGCGTCCATCGCGGTCACCAGCTGCGCGCCGGCCTGATCGGCGATCGCCGGAATGCTCTGCGCCAGCGACGCACCCTGATTCAACTGGGCGCTTGCGTCATTCAGCCGTCCGGCCGCGTCGCGCAGCAGCTGCCCGACCTTGGTATCCGGAGTGACCTGGGTACCGGTCAGCTTGGCGAAGCCGCTGAGCTGGACATCCGCCTGATTCGCCACGTTCTGCAAACCCTGGAGCTGGGTGATGACACTCGCCAGCTGCGGATCCCCGGCGAACGGCAGCGCCTGTAGCAACGGCACCACGAGATTGAGGCCGCCGGAGAGCGTGCTCGCCGCCTGCGAGACCTGCCACATGGTGACCCCGGTCGAATCCAGCGCAGTGGCAAGCTGATTCGCCTGCGTGGTGGCCGCCGACAAGGTCGCGTTCAGCGCGTCGATCCCCGAGGTCAGCTGTCCCGCACCGGCTTTCGCCTGCGCCAGGAAACCGGTCAGCTGATCGGCCCCGCCCGAGAACTGCTGCGCGCCGTCGGCCGCCGCCTGCACGCCCGCGCTGAGCAGCCCCGAGGTCCCGGAGATCTGCGAGACCTGCAGTCGCGCCGTGTTCATGGTCGAGAACAGGGTGTCCAGCCCGGCCGCGCTGACCTTCTTGGTCACCTCGGTCACCGCGTCATTGACCAGATTCGGGTCGGCCCGATCGTGGGTGGTCACGGTGACCTGCGCCTTCTTCGGCTTGTCGGTGACCAGGGAATTGATATCGGCGCTCAGGTCGGCGGGCAACGTGACCACGGCCGCGTAGTCCGCGGTGCTCGCCTCGTCGACCACGTCCCAGTGCCGGGTTCCGCTGTCCTGCAGACCCTTCGCGATGCGCGCGCCCAACGGGCCGGAGTCGTCGTTGATCAGCGCGACCGCGGTCGGCGCGGAACGCAACCGGGTGATGCCCACCGCGCCCGCGGCGACGGCGGCGGCGAGCAGCAGGACGACGAGGACCCAGCGAGATCGTTTTCCGAACACTGTTCAGACCGTACGGGTCCGGTATGCCCGCAGCTCTGTCGGTTGTCTGAGAGTTCGGTAAAGACCGGTGCGCTCACGCCGGGGCCGACGGCGGCCACCACGCGCCGCGGTCGGGAATCTCCAGCACCAGGCGCACCCCGCCCAGCAGTCCATCATCGAAATATGCTCGGCCGCCGTGCAATTGGGCCTGCTGCGCGACCAGCGCCAGCCCCAGCCCGGAGCCGCCCTTGGTGGCCTGACTGCCCCGGAAGAAACGCGCGAACACCTGCTCGCGCTCGGCGACCGGCAGCCCGCGCCCGTTGTCGTCGACGGTGATGACGATGCGCCCGTCGCGCGCGCGATGCGCCGACACCAGCGCCTGGGTCGCCCCGCCGTGCCGCGCCGAATTGGTGAGGGCGTTGTCCACGGCCAGTCGCAGCCCGGTGGGCAGGCCCCGGGTGACCAGCTCGGCGTCGGTGTCGATCCGCACCGTCAACTGCGGGAAGTGCCGCATGGCGTACTGCGCTGCGGCGTCGCAGAGTTCGCCCACATCGGTGACCACGTGGTCTCCGTCATTGGTGAGATCACCCGCGGCCAGCCGTTCCAGCGCGGCCAGGGTGGTCTCCACCCGATTCTGGCCGCGCTGCAGGTCGGTCAGGATTTCGCGCCGCTGTTCCTCGTTCAGGTCGAGGGTGCTGAGCACCTCGAGGTCGGTGCGCATGGCGGTGAGCGGGGTGCGCAGTTCGTGCGCGGACACCGCGGCGAAATCGCGTGCGGTCTCGAGTGCGGTGGCGGTCTCCTGCTGCGCCCGGTCCACGCGTTCCAGCAGGGTGTTGACCGCCTCGGCGAGCTTGTCGGCCTCCTTCACCCCCGAACCGTCCAGCGGGATGCCCGGTTCGCCGCTGGGGCTGCGCTCGTCGAGCGCGCGGGTGAGTTTCACGATGGGCCGCACCGCGCGCCCGCCCAGCAGCCAGCCCAGCCCGGCCGAGGCTGTCACCGCCAGCGCCGCGGCCAGGTACACCCAGCGGCGCTGCTCGTTGATCGTCTTCTCGGTCTGGTTGGTCGGAATGCCCAGGGAGACAACGCGTCCCGCAGGCTGCGCCTCGGTCGTGGTGAGCACGCGGTAGGTGCTGCCGTCGACGATGACGGTGGCATTGCCGACCGGCAGCTCGGGCAGTCGCACCGGCGTGCTGGCCAGCGAGCCGTCCGCCATGCGCACGGTCAGCGCCATTTCCTTGTTGGGTGCGAGGATGTCGACCACATTGACGGCGAAGACGGGCTGGATGAGCACCAGCCGCGACACCATCGACAGCTGCTGATCGGCCTGCGCCATATTGCTGCGGCCGATCGCGTAGATGGTGATCCAGCTCAGGATCGCCACGATGATGGTCGCGCCCAGCGCGGCCGCCGCGGCGACGCGCAGACGCAGCGTGTAGGACCAGCGGCGGCCGGCGCGCTTGCCCACGGGCGCGAAAGGGCCTGCCGCCCCGGTCATTTGGGTGCCCGCAGCACGAACCCGACGCCGCGGATGGTGTGCAGCAGCCGCGGGGTGTCCTCCACCTCGAGTTTGCGGCGCAGATAGCCGACGAAGACGTCGACGACATTGGTGTCGGCCGCGAAGTCGTAGCCCCACACCAGCTCCAGCAGCCGTTCCCGGCTCAGCACCACGCCGGCGCTGCGGGCCAGCGTGGACAGCAGCTCGAATTCCCGCTTGGTGAGCTCGATCTCGGCGCCGTGCAGCAGCGCCCGATACCCGGCGACGTCGACCTCCAAGGGCCCCACCGTGATCGCGCCCGGGATCGCCGAGGCGGGCACGTCACTGCGCCGCCGCAGCAGCGCCTTGATCCGCGCCACCAGCTCGGCCAGCACGAACGGCTTGACCAGGTAATCGTCGGCCCCCGACTCCAGCCCGGCGATGCGGTCGTCGACCGAACTGCGCGCGGACAGCACGCAGATCGGCACCTCGTTGCCCATGGCCCGCAGCGCGGTCACCACGCCCGCCCCGTCCAGGATCGGCATGTTCATGTCCAGCACGATCGCGTCCGGGGCGAATTCGTTCACGCTGCGCAGCGCCGCCGCCCCGTCCCGGGCGATGACCACCCGGAACCCGGACAGCCGGAGCCCGCGCTCGACCGATGCGAGCACATCTTCGTCGTCGTCGACGACCAGGACTGTAGGTACCTCACCGCGTTCGACCACGGGCTCCATTCTGGCAGCCGCTAGGTCAGTAGTTGTGGCAAGAGTCGGCGACCTGCTGGATGGAGGCGGCGATTCCACCGGCGCGCGGGTCGGCGGCGGCCTGGTTGGCGGCGTCCGGGTTGTCGCGCAGGTACTGGTCGAGTTCGGCCTGTCGCTCGGCCGGGGACAGGTCGAACTTGGCCTTCAATTCGGCCTTGTAGCCGGGGTTCTGGTCCAGGAACTGGGCCAGGGCCGGGGACTTGTCGTGCAGCGCCGCGTCCACCTGGGCGAACGAGCAGGTCGAGTTCAGGAGCGGCGCAACCAGATCCGCCGGGGATGCGGAGGCGGTGGCGGGCGCGAGGGCGAGGGCGACGGCGGCGACCGCGCCGGCTCCGAGGAGCACACCGGCACGACGATTACGGACGAAGCTCATTCAGCGACCTTCTTTGCAGTAGGCACAGCGACAGTCGCGTGCGACTCCCGCACGCCCGCCCGACGCTAAACGCTTCAACTAGGAGGCCGATTAACCAATTCTGAAAAGACTCTGAGGCTAGCCCGAGACGGCGGTGTCGCCGGTCGGCGCGGCCGGATCGGCAGCGTTCGGGTCGGGCCGGCGGATCGGGGTGGTGGCGACCGCGGCGGCCTCGGCGGCGGCGATCCGCTCCTTGTCCTCCATCAGCGTCACCGCGTTGCGGATCTGCTTCTCCAGGGTCGGCAGCATGGCGGCGTCGTCGATGGTGGGCGGCACCTCGAAGGATTCGCCCGCCGCGATCTGACGCATGGTGCGGCGCAGGATCTTTCCGGAGCGGGTCTTGGGCAGCGAGGACAGCGCGACCACGTCGTAGAGGGTGGCGATGGCGCCGACCCGCTCCCGCACCCGGTCGATGATCTCGGCGCGCAGCCGTTCGGGCTCGATGTCGACGCCGGTCTTGAGCACCACGTACCCGATCGGCCGCTGGCCCTTGAGCTCGTCCGGAATGCCGACCACCGCGGTCTCGGCCACGGCCGGATGCCCGGCGATGGCCGCCTCGATCCCGCCCGCGGACAGCCGGTGCCCGGCCATATTGATGACGTCGTCACTGCGGCCCAGGACGAACAGGTAGCCGTCCTCGTCGAAGAAGCCGGAGTCCCCGGTCAGATAGTGGCCGGGGTAGGCGGAGAGATAGGAGCGCTCGTAGCGCTCGTCGTCCTTCCACAGCGTGGTCAGGGTGCCGGGCGGCAGCGGCAGCCCGATGACGATATTGCCCTCGGTGTTCGGGGCGACCGCGTTGCCCTCGGAGTCGAGGACCCGCAGCCGGTACCCGGGCACCGGCACCGACGCCGAACCCGGCTTGATCGGAAGCTGCTGGAGTCCGAGCGGATTCGCGCAGATCGGCCAGCCGGTCTCGGTCTGCCACCAGTGATCCACCACCGGGCAGTCGGGGCGATCGGCGAGCAGGGTGTCGACGGTCCATTCGTAGGTGGCCGGATCCAGTCGTTCACCCGCGCAGAACAGCGCCCGCAGCCGGGACAGATCGTGCTGGTGGGCGAGCGCGGCCTCGGGATCGGCGCGGCGGATGGCCCGCAGCGCGGTCGGTGCGGTGAACATCACATCCACCTTGTATTCGTCCACCAGACGCCAGAACGTGCCCGCGTCGGGGGTTCCGATCGGCTTGCCCTCGAAGAGGATCGTGGTGGCCCCGACCAGCAGTGGCGCGTAGACGATGTAGGAGTGCCCGACCACCCAGCCGATATCGGAGGTGGTGAGCATGGTCTGCCCCGCGCCGAGCTCGTAGATGTTGCGCATCGACCAGGCCATGGCGACCGCGTGCCCGCCGTTGTCGCGCACCACGCCCTTGGGTTTCCCGGTGGTGCCGGAGGTGTAGAGGATATAGAGGGGATCGGTCGCGGCCAGGGAGACCGGTTCGGCCGGTTCGGCGCCGATCTGCGCTTCGTCCCAGTCCAGCCAGCGGGCGGCCACGGTCTCGGAGGAGGCGGGCAGCGAGTCGGTGGCGGCCTGCTCGGCGGGGAAACGAATGGTGGGGAAGCCTTCTCGCTGCTTGACCAGCACCGTGCGCGGGGCGGTGGTCAGCGCGAGGTCGAGGGCGGCCAGCACGATGGGCGGGTATTCGATGCGGCGGCCGGGTTCCAGGCCGCCGGAGGCCGTGATGATCAGCACAGGTTCGGCGTCGTCGATGCGGGCCGCGAGTTCGTGGGCGGCGAAGCCGCCGAAGACCACCGAGTGCACCGCGCCGATTCGGGCGCAGGCGAGCATGGCCACCACGGCTTCGGGAATCATCGGCATATAGATGACAACGCGGTCACCGGTCTTGACGCCCAGTCGCAGCATGGATCCGGCAAATCGTGCGACTTCGTCGAGCAGTTCCCGATATGTGTAGATCCGCCTGGACCCGGTCATAGCCGAGTCGTATATTAGGGCCGGTTGCTGGGCGCGACCCCCCTCCTGGCCCTCGAAAGACCCGTCCGGAGTTGTGATCTCGCGCACATGACGATCCAGCGCGTTGTAGGAGGTGTTGAGGCGAGCGTCGGGAAACCACCGCGCCGTCGGGCGGGCCGCGGTATCGAGAATCTGGGTGGGAGGCACATCCCAGCTGATGGATTCGGCCGCGGTGCGCCAGAACTCCGAGGGGTCGACCAGGCTCAGCTGATACGCCGGTCGGTACTCCTGCTTAGCGTTCAACCCGGTGACTCCCTAGCTCCGACTTGTGTCCTGAGAAGCGCTGAAGATGCCCGCCTCGATAGATCAGCCTGATTGTGGCAGACTTCACGCGACGTCCGGGCGGGCGCCGCGACCTTTGATTTTGCCTGCAAACGGCTGGTCAGAGACCGGTGGTTGCCAAGAGGTCACACAAGAAGTTATTGATCCGTTAGAATCGCATGTCACATATTTCGGCCGTCATGGACGCAATTTCTCGGCCAGCCGCCGTTCTCGGTCAGCATCGTCTGTCGAGCCAAGCGTGCGATCGCTCGGAGGCTCGCTGATGGCGCGTGGCTGGGGCCAGTTTGGAAAGTGAGTGGGAGATGCGTGACGCCGCTAGGTCCGGCAGCAATAAGCGCTGGGCGCTGAGCAACTGGGACCTGCGCTGGAAGGTCACGGCGGTGCTCGCCGTGCCGCTGTTGGTCGCTGTTGTGCTGGGTGCGTCCAGGATCTCGGCCGAGTTCGCCGATTCGAGTCGGCTCTCGACGGCCACCGACCACGTCGGGGTGATCCCCGCGATCACCGGGCTCAGCGCCGACGCAGCGCAGGTGGCCAGTGGGCAGATGGTCATGCTGGGCCCGACCCAGTCCTTGACCTCCGATCCGGAACTCACTCAATTGGATACGGCGATCTCGTTCGCCGAGAAGGCCGCGGCCCGGCTGAGTGACCTCCCGACCGCCCGTTCGGCGCTGGACGAGATGATCGTGGGCGCCAAGGCGATCCGCGCTCAGGGCCTGGCGCCCTCGAAGTCGATTCCCGACACCGTCGCCCAGGTCGAGCGGATTCGCGGCGACAGCGTGCGCACGGTGGAAAGCATCGTGTCGACCGTCGCCGACCGGACCGTGGACCAGTCCAAGCTGCGCCTGGTCGACTCGCTGAACACCCGATGGATGCTGTTCAACGAGGTCGCCGGCATGGCGGAAGCGCTACGCAGCAACCCGAAGGATGGCCTCAAGGACATCCAGATCAGTGTCAGCACCGAGCGGCAGATGCTGGCCGTGCTCGCCCACCGCTTCCCGGACGGCGATGCGACCATCGCCGATCTGCAGCGTGGCGCCGACACCCGCGTCCAGCTGGTCAACGGCCCGCAGGCGCTGGCCGGTCAGCTGCCGGTGGCCGAGCTGAAGGACTCGCTGGTCTCGAGCATCAACGGCTATCAGTCCATCGCGTCCGGCGCGACCAAGGACATCGTTTCCCGAGTCGATGATCTGTCGGCCGCGGCGCGTTCCGACGCGATCCGCTACTCGATCATCGTCATCGCCACCATCCTCGGCGCCATGGCGCTGGCCGTGCTGATCGCGCGCGCGATGATCGTCCCGCTGCGCCGTCTGCGCCTGGCCGCCCTGCGCGTCGCCGAATACGACCTCGGCCAGGAAGTCTCCGCGCTGCGTGAGGGCGCCGACCCCGAAGACGTGCCGCTGGAACCGATGCCGGTGCACACCGACGAAGAGGTCGGCCAGCTGGCTCGCGCCGTCGACGACATCCACGGTCAGGCGCTGCGCCTGGCCGCCGACCAGGCCGCCATGCGTACCCAGGTCAACGACATGTTCGAGACCCTGGCGCGACGCTCCAAGTCCCTTGTCGACCATCAGCTCTCGCTCATCGAGGCGATGGAGTACGACGAGAAGGACCCGCGCCTGCTCGAGAACCTCTTCCGCCTCGACCACCTCGCCGCCCGTATGCGGCGAAACGGCGACAACCTGCTGATTCTGGCCGGCACCAAGCAGCGCCGGACCAAGTCCGCGCCGGTCGAGATCGCCGACGTGCTGCGCGCCGCCATCTCCGAGGTGGAGGACTACGAACGCGTCAAGCTGGGCGCGACCCCGCGCGGTTCGCTGGTCGAGCCCGCCGCCTCCGACCTCGCGCACCTGTTCGCCGAGCTCCTGGACAACGCGCTGCGCGCGTCTCCGCCGGAGACCGACGTCAAGTTCACCTTCGCCCAGGCCCACGACCAGGGTCTGCTGATCGAGGTCGCCGACCGCGGTATCGGTATGCCCCCGGCCGAGATGGCCGAGATCAACCGGCGACTGGAGGCCGTGGCCGAGGTCGGCCCGGACACCGCGCGCCACATGGGTCTGTTCGTGGTCGGCCGCCTGGCCGAGCGCCACGGCCTGACCGTGCGCCTGCGCCCGACCTTCGACACCGCCCGGGATCCGGGTGTGACCGTCACCGTGCACGTGCCCAAGCCGCTGATCGTGGCGGTGGGCGGTGCCATCTCGGTGCCGCCGCAGCAGCCGGGCCAGCAGCCTCCGGCTCCGACTCCGTCGGCTGCCGCGCCGCAGGGTGCGGGCAACCAGGCCGGTACTCCGGCCTCCATGCAGATGCGTGCGGTCACCCGCACGGCGACCGGCAATGTCATGGTCACCGTGGATCCGGGTGTGAGCGGGCCGATTCCGGCGGGCGCGCCCGCGGGCGCCGCCCCGAGCCCGGCTCCCGCTCCGGCTCCGGCCGCGGCGAGCGCCGCGACCGGTCTGCCCACCCGGCAGCCGGGCGCGCAGGTGCCCGGTGGTCTGCCGACCCGTCAGCCGGGTGTGAACGGTCCGACCGTCAAGCACACGGTGTCCGCGCCGGGCGGCGCGAGACCCGGCCTACCCCAGCGGGATCCGGGTGTGAACGGTCCGTCCGCGCCCGCCGCCCAGCCGGGCGCCGCTCTGCCGCAGCGTGGCCAGGGCGAGCCCCCGGCGCAGCCGCGGGGCGGCCTCGCCGCCAACATGCTCAAGCGTCAAGGTGCTCCGGGCGGCATGCCGCCGCGACCGGGTGCACCGGGGGAGCCGGGCGCCGCGCCGCGCGGACCGGGAGCGCCGGGAGGTGCGTCGCAGCCGGGTCAGACCGGTGCGATGCCGCAGCCGGGCCAGTCCGGGTCCATGCCGCAACGCAATCCGTCCGTGGGTCTGCCGCCGCAGCGCGGAGCGGATGCCGCTCCGGCCGGGCCGACCGGTCTGCCGACCCGGCAGCCGGGCGCCAATGGCGCCCCCGGCCGTGAGGCCGGACTCGGACAGCCGCAGCGTCCCGCCCCCGGCGGCATGCCGCAGCGGGATCCGGGTGCGAACGGCGCGCCGCAGCCGCGTGGCGGAGCCGATTCGGGTCCGACTCGTCGTGAGCCGGCCGCCGATGCTCAGCCGCAGCGGGATTCGGCCGCCGGTGGTCTGCCGACCCGTCAGCCGGGCGCCAATGGCGCTCCGGGGCAGCGGGGTCCGGGAGCGCCGGGCGCGCCCCAGCGCGGCCCCGCCGCACAGCGTGACGCGTTGCCCCCGCGCGACGGTGGTCTGCCGCAGCGCGACTCCGCCGCCGGTGGTCTCCCGCAGCGTGGTCCCGCCGGCGGTAGCCTGCCGCAGCGTGGTCCGTCCGATGGTGGTCTGCCGCAGCGTGGTCCGGCTGAGGGTGGTCTGCCGCAGCGTGGTCCGTCCGATGGTGGTCTGCCGCAGCGTGGTCCGTCCGATGGTGGTCTGCCGCAGCGTGGTCCGGCTGAGGGTGGTCTGCCGCAGCGTGGTCCGGCTGAGGGTGGTCTGCCGCAGCGTGGTCCGGCTGAGGGTGGTCTGCCGCAGCGTGGTCCGTCCGACGGTGGTCTGCCCCAGCGTGGTCCCGCCGATGGCGGTCTCCCACAGCGTGGTCCGTCCGATGGCGGTCTGCCCCAGCGTGGTCCCGCCGATGGTGGTCTCCCGCAGCGTGGTTCGAACGGTCTCCCGCAGCGTGATGCCGGTAATGGCTTGCCGCAGCGTGGTCCGGGCACCGGCCTGCCGCAGCGCGGTGCGCCGGGCGCCGATTCGCTCTCGGGTGGTCTGACTCAGCGTGATCCGCTGAGTGGTCCGCTGCCGAAGCGTGATCCGCTCAACGATCCACTGCCGCACCAGGAGCAGGGCGCGGATCGGGGTATCGGTCTGCCGCAGCGCGGTGCGACCGGTCTGCCGCAGCGTGATCCGGGTGCGGTGCTGCCGCAGCGTCCCGCTCCGATTCCGGGCATCGGTCTGCCGCAGAGCGGTGACGACGGCGTCAAGGAGCCCGGACGGCACAGCTTCCGGTCCAACCCGGCGAAGGCGGCCTCGTTCTTCCAGACGCGTTTGCAGCCGGCGGATGCGCCCGGTGACTCGATCATGGGCGGCACGCCGATCTTCGCGGAGATGATGTCGGCGTGGCTCTCCGATCCGAGTGCCGACCGGTCCCAGGTGGCCTCGTCGTTCGAATCACCGGGTGACGAGGGCTGGCAGGCCGCGCAGCGGGTCAGTCAGGCCGCGCCGGACAAGCGGACGGCCGCCGGTCTGCCGCAACGTGATCCGGGTAACCGACTTGTGCCCGGTGGTGTGAACGGAAACGCTGACAAGGCGGCCCACCGAGACCCAGAATCCATCAGGTCAAGTCTGAGTCGTCACCAGCAGGGCGTCCGGGATGGCCGTGCCATGCAAGCTATGAACCTAACCGGAGATAAAGGAGACCGATGAACCCCGATCTAGGTGGTACGAAGCGACAGCTGGATTGGCTGGTTTCGAACTTCGCCAATGAGGTTCCCGGCGTTGCGCACGCGGTCCTGGTATCCGCTGACGGCCTGCTGATGGCCGCGAGCGCGCAGCTGCCCGTGGACCGTGCCGAACAGCTGTCCGCTGTGACCGCGGGGCTCGCGAGCCTCTCGGTGGGTGTGTCGAACTTGTTCGAGGGCGGCACCGTGTTGCAGTCGGTGGTCGAGATGGAACACGGCTACCTGCTGCTCATGGCTGTCGGTGACGGCTCGTATCTGGCGGTCCTGACGAATACGTCGTGTGACATCGGTCAGGTCGGATACGAGATGGCTTTGTTGGTCGAGCGAGTGGGCCAGACGGTTCAGGCCACACCTCGCGTCACGATGGGTTCCTGATGGCGGGATGGACATAGACAACGAACGCGTTGGGAGCGCCGAACCGAGCTTGGTTCGTCCGTATTCACTGACGGCCGGTCGCACCCGGCCGAAGGTGGAGCTCGCCTTGGAGGCGCTCGTCGCATCGCATCCGGTCGCCCTCGAGCGGCAGTTCGAACTCACCAATATCGAGACGTCAATCGTGGAGTTGTGCAGAGAATCGCCGTCGGTTGCCGAAGTAGCCGCGCGCCTGGGCATCCCGCTCGGGGTCGCGCGGGTGCTGGTTGCCGACCTCATCGATGCAGGCCATGTGCGGGTATCGGCGACATTGAAAGACGATTCCAGCGACGATGAACGTCGCGAGCTGATCGAAAGGGTTCTCAGTGGACTCCGGCGTATTTGATTCGACGACACAGGTCGACACGCGCACCAGCAAGCCCACGTCGGCCAAGATCGTCGTGGCCGGTGGTTTCGGTGTCGGCAAGACCACCCTGGTCGGTGCCGTGTCGGAGATCGTTCCGCTGCGCACCGAGGCTTTGGTGACCAATGCCAGTGTCGGCGTGGACTCCCTGACCGGGGTCCCGTCGAAGGCCACCACCACGGTGGCCATGGACTTCGGCCGGATCAGCCTGGCCGACGACCTGGTGCTGTACCTGTTCGGCACGCCCGGCCAGTACCGCTTCTGGTTCATGTGGGACGACCTGATCAAGGGCGCCATCGGCGCCGTGGTGCTGGTCGACACCCGCCGGTTGGAGGACAGTTTCGCCGCCGTCGACTACTTCGAGGCGCGTAACCTACCCTTCCTGGTCGCCATCAACGAATTCGATGATGCGCCACGGTATCCGGTGGAGGACATCCGCCAGGCCCTGGCGGTGCCCGCCGACGTGCCGATCCTCTCGATCGACGCCCGTCGCCGGGAGCCGGTCAAGCAGGCCCTGGTCGCGGTCACCGAGTACGCCCTGCGCAAGGTCGTTCAGGGCTACTGACACGCGGTAATCGGCGTCGAACCTAACGACGCCGACTATCGATATGCTCGCCCAGACCACCCTCTGGTTCGCGGCGCGTCTCGTTCTGGACTGAGTGGAGCGGGGGAGCGAAGCGGAGGAGCGGAGGGAGGGAAGAACGAGACCTCCAGCGCCGCGAACCCGCCCGGAGCGAAGCGGAGGGCAGATTGGGCACAGCGCGGGAGTTGCTCGGCGGATTGCTGGATCCCGGTTCCTTCGTGAGCTGGGATCGGCCACCGGTTCCGGTGGATGCGTCGCCGGAGTATCGCAAGGAGTTGTCGGCTGCCGCGGCAACGGCGGGTACCGATGAAGCGGTGCTCACCGGGGAGGGGTTGCTGCGCGGACGACGGGTCGCCGTGATCGCGTGCGAGTTCGCGTTTCTGGCGGGGTCCATCGGGGTGGCCGCGGCCGAACGCATCGTGACGGCCGTCGAGCGCGCCACCGAACTGGGGTTGCCGCTGCTCGCCTCGCCGACCTCGGGTGGCACCCGAATGCAGGAGGGCACAGTAGCTTTTGTGCAGATGGTGAAGGTGGCGGGGGCGCTGGCGGTGCACAAGGCCGCCGGTCATCCGTATCTGGTGTACCTGCGTGATCCGACCATGGGCGGGGTGTTCGCCTCGTGGGGTTCGTTGGGGCACATGACTTTCGCCGAACCGGGGGCTCTGGTCGGGTTCCTCGGTCCTCGGGTTTACCAGGCGCTCTACGGGAAACAGTTTCCTGAGGGTGTGCAGACGGCCGAAAACCTTTACCACAACGGTGTTATCGACGGCGTGGTGCCGGTTTCGGTCTTCCGCCGTATCGCGCATCGGACCCTGGTGGTGTTGTGTGACGGCCCGATTCCGTTGCCCGGCAAGGGCGGTGACGTGCCGCCGCCCGCGGCCGGGGTGGGTGAGTTCCTGGCGGGCCCACAGGAGCGGGGTGGCCTGGCCGTGCTGGATACGGCCGAGGTGCATGCCTGGCAGTCGGTGCTGATCTCGCGGCGCGGGGACCGTCCGGGTATCCGCGAGTTGCTGCGCCATGTCACCGACCGGGTCCCGTTGTCCGGCACCGGTCAGGGCGAGCTGGATCGTACGGTCGTGCACGCGCTGGCCCGTTTCCGCGGCCAGCCGTGCATCGTTTTCGGCCATGACCGCGCCGGTCAGTCTCCCGACAACACCATGGGCCCCGCAGCCTTGCGGGAGGCCCGCCGCAGCATGCACCTGGCCGCGGAGTTGCGTGTGCCTTTGGTGCTGGTGATCGATACCGCCGGCGCCTCCTTGTCCCGCGAGGCCGAGGAACGCGGTCTGGCTCCGGAGATCGCCCGCTGCCTGGCCGATCTCGTCACCCTGGACACGCCCACGGTGTCGGTGCTGCTGGGTCAGGGCAGTGGTGGCGGCGCGCTGGCCCTGCTCCCCGCCGACCGCGTGCTGGCCGCCGCCAACGGCTGGCTGGCCCCGCTGCCCCCGGAGGGCGCCAGCGCGATCATCCACCGCGACACCTGGCACGCCCCCGGATTGGCTGCCGCGCAACGTATCCGCGCGGTGGATCTGGAGGCCGACGGCATCGTCGACCGCATCGTGCACGAGTACCCGGACGCCGCCGAGGAGCCGGTGGACTTCGCCATGCGCATGGTCGAGACCATCGCCGAGGAGCTGGCCGCCCTCACCGCCCGCCCCCTGGACGCCCTCCGCGCCGCCCGCCACCTGCGCTATCGCCGCCTGGGCCTCGGAGCATAGTTCTCGTCACGTCCCGCTGCTCTGAAGCTGTCTATTTGCTGCCGTGGGGACTCGACACGCGGTTTTCCGGATGCAGCACTCAGTTGACGGCACGGACCTGCGCTTCTAACTTCGACATGGTGACGTACCGGTTCGAGGCCAGCGACATTCCAGCGATCGTGCTCAGCGATGGGCAGGTGATGCCGAAACTGGGGTTCGGGGCCTACAAGGTCGATGGGGGTGACGCGGTCGGCACCATCGTGTCGGCCCTGGAGCTCGGTTACCGGAGTATCGACACCGCCGCCTTCTACGGCAACGAGGAGGAAGTGGGTCGCGCGATCCATGACTCGGGGCTGCCGCGCGACGAGGTGTTCGTCACCACCAAGCTGTGGAACGCCGACCACGGGTACGACGCGACGATGCGCGCCTGCGACGCCAGTTTGAAGCGGCTGGGCCTGGACCGCCTGGACCTGTTCCTGATTCATTGGCCGGTGCCCGCGGCGGATCGGTATGTCGACACCTTCCGGGCGATGCAGTCGCTCAAGCGGCAGGGCCGGGTGGTGTCGATCGGTGTCTCGAACTTCACCCGCGCGCACCTGGAGCGGGTGATCGGGGAGACCGGTGAGGTGCCGGCCATCAATCAGGTTGAGCTGCACCCGTATTACGCGCAGTCGGAGCTGCGGGCGTTCCACGCCGCGCACGGCATCGTGACCGAGGCGTGGAGCCCGTTGGGCCGCGGCGCGGAATTCAACGATTCGGTGATCATCGCGCTGGCCGACAAGCTGGGCCGCACGCCGGCGCAGGTCATTCTGCGCTGGCACATGCAGTTGGGGAACGTGGCCATCCCGAAGTCCGGTGACCCGAAACGGATGGCGGAGAACCTGGCGATCTTCGATTTCGAGCTCACCGGCCGGGAGATGACGCAGATCGCCGGGATCGACAAGGGTGCGCGGCAGGGCGCCGACCCCGACCTGTTCGACATGGACGCCCCCGCCTGAGCCGAGCTCAGTCCTCCGGCCGGTTAGGGTGGGTGGGAATGCCCAGGTACGAGGTCAATTCGACCGCGGCGGCCCGTCCGGCCCGGTTGGCGCCGATGGTGCTGGCCGACGGCCCGTAGCCGATCAGGTGGATGCGGGGATCGGATTCGACCCGGGTGGCCAGGCGTCCGCCCATGGTGATGCCGCCGCCGGGTCCGCGCAGTCGCAGCGGGGCCAGATGGTCGAGGGCGCTGCGGAATCCGGTGGCCCACAGGATGACGTCGGCGCGTTGGAAGCCGCCGTCGGCCCAGCGGATGCCGTCGGGTTCGATGTGGTCGAACATGGGTCGCCGGTCGAGCGCGCCGCGGGCGCGCATGGCCCGGACCCGGGCGTCCTCGGGCAGGCCGGTCACCGATACCACCGATCCGGGTGGAAGTCCGCGCCGGACCCGGTCTTCCACCATCGCCACCGCGGCGCGCCCGTCCTCGGGCGCGAATTGTGCTGTGCGGAAGACGGGTTCGCGGCGGGTCACCCAGGTCGTGGTGGTGACCTGCGAGATCTCGTCGAGCAGTTGCACCGCGGTGATCCCGGCGCCGACCACGACGACGTGCTTGCCCTCGAATTCCGTTGCGGCCCGGTAATCGTGGGCGTGCAACTGCCGTCCGGCGAAGGTTTCCGCGCCCCGGTAGTAGGGGATGAACGGCTTGTCCCAGGTGCCGGTGGCGTTGACCAGCCCGCGCGTCCGCACGGTCGCGCCGGGTTTCAACTCCGCGTGCAGCAGCCCGTCGACCTGCTGGTTCGGGCAGGTGGCGGCGGTGGCGCGGTCGCAGACCACGGTCACCGATATCGGCCGGTGCACGCGCAGGTCGAAGCGTTTCTCGTAGAGCTCGAAGTAGTGCGGCACGGCGGTGGCGGCCTGTGCGTTGTCCGAGCCCGCGGGCAGAGTTTCCTCGAAGGACATCCCCGGCAGGTCGTGCACCCGGTTGACGGTGCTCAATGTCAGTGACGGCCACCGGAATTGCCAGGCTCCGCCCGCGGCGGGGGAGTGGTCGACGATGAGGAAGTCCTGTTCGGGCCGCAATCCGAGCCTGCGCAGGTGGTAGCCGACCGATAATCCGGCCTGCCCCGCGCCGATGACAAGGATGTCGACATCGGGTGTTGCGGTCACGGACCCGACGGTACGCGCACCTAGAGTGAAAGCCGATCATGGGTCAGGCACCTGGTGAGTTTGGATAGTGGGGAAGGGACAGATGCTCGGAGTCAGCCGCGATGGCGAGGTCGTGACCATCGAACTGCAGCGTCCGGATCGCCGGAACGCCCTCAACGAGGAACTGATCGGCCGCTTGCATGCCGCGCTAGAAGAGGCCGCGTCGTCGGCCCGGGTGATCGTGTTGACCGGTCAGGGCCCGATCTTCAGTGCGGGTGCGGATCTGGACGGCGTGTATTCGGACAGCTTCCTGAACGGTCTGCTGTCCATGCTGCGCACCATCGAAACCATTCCGGTGCCGGTGATCGCCGCCATCAACGGCGGGGCGCTGGGTGCGGGGGTGCAACTGGCCCTGGCTTCGGACCTGCGGGTGATGTCGCCCGATTCCTTCATCGCGGTCCCGGCTGCGAAACTCGGTATCTCCGTTGACCGTTGGACCGTGCGGCGGCTGTCGTCGCTGATCGGTTCCGGTCCGGCCCGGACCATTCTGATGGGCGCCGAGCGGGTGTCCGCCGCGGACGCCTACGCGTTCGGTTTCGCCAACAAGATCGGGACCTTGGCCGACGCGCAGGCCTGGGCCAAGCAGATCGCCGAGCTCGCGCCGCTGTCGCTGCGGCATCTGAAGCTGGTCTTCAACGACGACGACTCCCGTGGCCCCGACACCGCCGCGCAGAGCGCGGCCCTGGACGCGGCGTGGCGGAGCGACGACGCGCAGGAAGCCCGGGTGGCGCGCCAGGAGAAGCGGACCGCGAAGTTCGAGGGTCGATGAACGGGCAGCGCGCGGGGGAGAATGCGCGGAGACTGGTGGGTATGGCAGCGGGCGCTTTCGGTCTTTCCTGGGTGGTGCGGGCGGCTTGGGGGATTCCCTCGGCCATGGGCGCGTCGATTTCGGCGATCGCGCCGACCGCGCGCGGGGCGACCACCTATCGCAATCGGCAGTTCCACAACACCGAGCCGAGCAGTCAGCTCACCGGTTCCGGGCTGGAGTTGCTGTACCAGTTGGCCACGCAGCGCAATAACGGCCGCCCGCCGGGGACCATCCCGCTGGTGACGCCTGAGCTGCCGGAGCAGGCCGGCGAGCTGGGGGTGACCTGGTACGGGCACGCCACCTGCCTGGTCGAGGTGGACGGCTATCGGGTGCTGACCGATCCGGTGTGGAGCGAGCGGGTGTCGCCGTCGCCGCTGGTGGGCCCGGCCCGCCTGCATCCGGTGCCGTCGCCGTTGTCCGAGCTCCCGGCGCTGGACGCCGTGCTCATCTCCCACGACCATTACGACCACCTCGACCGCGACACGGTGACCGCGCTGGTCGAGAGCCAGGATTGCGTGTTCATCGTGCCGGTCGGCATCGGCGCGCACCTGCGGCACTGGTCGGTGCCGGACGAACGGGTCGTCGAATTGGATTGGACCGCTTCGGTTTCGCTGTCGGAGCTGAAGCGTGATCGCGGTGACGGCACGGATCTGGTGATCACCTGTTCGGAGGCGCGGCACTTCTCCGGTCGCGGCCTGGTGCGCAACACCACCCTGTGGGCGTCGTGGTCCATCGCGGGTCCGACCCGGCGCGTCTATTTCGGCGGCGACACCGGCTACACCAAGGCGTTCGCGGAGGCGGGCGCCCGGCTGGGCCCGTTCGACCTGACCCTGCTGCCCATCGGCGCCTACGACCGGCACTGGCCGGACGTGCACATGAACCCGGAGGAGGCGGTGTCCGCCCATGCCGATCTGTGTATCGGCGACGCGGGGTTCGGGCTGCTGGTGCCGATTCACTGGGCCACCTTCAATCTGGCCTTCCACGGCTGGTCGGAGCCGGTGCAGCGGTTGGTCGAGGCGGCGGAGGCGGCCGGGACACACGTCGCCGTGCCGAAGCCGGGCCAGCGGATCGACCCGATTGGCCTGCCACCACGGGATTCGTGGTGGGAGGATATTCGCCAATAACGGACCGAGATTGAAGGAGCAGGGCTGTGAGTCTCATGGACACGCTCAAGGGCTTGGTCGGCAAGGGCAAGGAAGTGGCGGCCCAGAACGCCGCGAAGATCGAGCAGGCGGTCGACAAGGCCGGTCACATGATCGACGAGAAGACCGGGGGGAAGTTCTCCTCCCAGATCGACAAGGGCGCGGAGGCGGTCAAGAACGCCATCCCGACCGACACGGCTGCGGCGGAAGCGCCCGCCGAGGCGGCCGCCGAGCCCGCCCCCGCTGAGCCCGCTCCCGCCGAGCCCGCCCCCGCCGAGCCGGCGGCCGAACCGGCCCCGGAGCCCGCGGCAGGCGAACAGCCTCCGGCCTAGTCCGTACCGGTCTCTCCACGGGCTGTTCGGGAGTGGCGGGGGAGCTCCGCCGCTTGACCCGAACGGCCCGTTGGCTTTTCACGGCCGTGCGTGGGCTGCGGGTTTCGGGCGGGACCCGGCCCTAAACTGCTGTCATGGGGTCCCGCCGGGATTTCGGGGGCATCGAGGTTGGGCTGACCAACCTCGACAAGGTGCTGTACCCGGCCACCGGGACCACCAAGGGTGCGGTCATCGACTATTTCACGGCCATCGCCCCGGCTCTGCTGCCGCATATTGCGGACCGCCCGGTGACCCGTAAGCGGTGGCCGAACGGGGTGGACGAGCCGTCGTTCTTCGAGAAGAACCTGGCCGAGCACGCGCCGAAGTGGTTGGAACGGCGCACCGTTCGCCATTCCGATCGGCCGGTCACCTATCCGCTCATCGACTCGGTGGCCGGCATGGCCTGGCTCGGGCAGCAGGCCGCCCTGGAATTGCATGTGCCGCAATGGCGTTTCGACGGCGCCGAGGTCGGTGACGTCACCCGCCTGGTGTTCGATCTGGATCCCGGGCCGGGCGCGGGGCTCGACCAATGCGCCGAGGTCGCTTTGATCCTGCGCGATGTGGTGCGTGAGGTGGGTTTGCAGGCGTACCCGGTTACCAGCGGCTCCAAGGGAATTCACATCTATGTGCCGCTGGACCGCAGGCTCGGCCCGAACGGGGCGTCGGCGGTCGCCAAACAGGTCGCCACCAATCTGCAGCAGCTGCGGCCGGAGCTGGTGACGGCCGTCATGGCCAAGTCTGCGCGGGCGGGCAAGGTGTTCCTGGACTGGAGCCAGAACAATCCCGCCAAGACCACCATCGCGCCGTATTCGCTGCGCGGCCGCGCCGAGCCGTGGGTGGCCGCGCCGCGCGACTGGTCGGAGATCGAACAGCCGAAGCGGCTGCGGCACTTGACCTTCGGTGAAGTACTACGTCGATTCGAGGAGCAGGGCGACCTGCTGGCGGGATTGGACGACCCGCTGCCGGAACCGGATCGGCTCGACACCTACCGGTCCCTGCGCGATCCCGGCCGCACCCCCGAACCGGTGCCGCCCGGCCGGCCCGACGCCGGGCCGGGGGATCGATTCGTGGTGCAGGAGCATCACGCCCGCCGGCTGCACTGGGATGTCCGGCTGGAACGCGACGGCGTCCTCGCGTCCTGGGCGGTCCCCAAGGGCCCGCCCACCGACACCGGCGAGAACCGGCTGGCCGTGCACACCGAGGACCATCCGATCGAGTACCTCACCTTCCACGGGACCATCCCCAAGGGTGAGTACGGCGGCGGCGAGATGACCATCTGGGATTCCGGCACCTACGAGACCGAGAAGTGGCGGGACGACGAGGTCATCGTCTGGTTGCACGGGCAGCGCCTGACCGGGCGGTACGCGCTGATCCAGACCAGCGGCAATCAGTGGCTCATGCATCTGATGAAGGATCAGACGCCGCCGGAAGGCAATGGGGCGCAACCTGTCTCGGTGCCGCGGCCGCCCGCGCCGATGCCGCGCGGGCTCGAGCCGATGCTGGCCACGGCCGGTGACGTGACGACCCTGGACGCCGGGCAGTGGGCGTTCGAGACCAAATGGGACGGCTTCCGGTTGATCGCCGAGATCGAGGACGGCGCGGTGACCTTGCGCAGCCGCGCCGGTCACGATGTCACCGGGAAGTATGCGGGCCTGGCGGTGCTGGGTGCGGAACTGTCCGGCCATGCCGCCGTGCTGGACGGCGAGGCGGTGGTCTTCGACGAGCACGGCGGCGCGAATCTCGGCCTGCTGCGCGCCGATTCGGGTCGCGCCGTCTTCCTGGCCTTCGACCTGCTGTACCTGGACGGCACCTCGCTGGTCCGCAAACGCTACGACGATCGGCGGCGCGTCCTGGAAGCTCTTGCCGGGCAGGCACGTTCGCTGATCGTGCCGCCGCAGCTGCGGGGTTCGGGCGCGGATGCGCTGCGCTACAGCCAGGAGCACGGCATGGAGGGGGTGGTCGCCAAACGCCGCGACTCGGTCTACCTGCCCGGCCGCCGCGGCCAGTCCTGGATCAAGACCCGCAACTGGCGGACGCTGTCGGTGGTGGTCGGCGGCTATCGGCGTTCGGCGGCACGGCAATTCGCGTCCCTGCTGGTCGGCGTCCGGCATCAGGGCGAGCTGTACTACCTCGGCCGGGTCGGCACCGGTTTCAGCGAGCAGGAGATGAGCGATCTCGCCGACCGCCTGCACCGGCTGGAACGCAAGACCAGCCCGTTCGGCAACGACCTCACCGCCGACGAACGCCGTGACGCCGTGTGGGTGACGCCGAAGCTCACCGGCACGGTCCGCTTCCAGAACTGGACCGAGACCGGACGCCTGTGGCATCCGGCCTGGATCCCCGGCTCCGACTAACTCGTCTTCTCCAGCAGCGGCACGATGGTGTCGGAATCGGTGACGATGGCGTGCCCCTGGAACGCGAAGTCGTCCCAGGCCCGCTGTAGCCCCGCCGTGTCGCGCCCGCCGACCCCGTCCCGGATCACGATCGGCACGAACCCCAGGTCGGTGGAGTGGCTCACGGTCGGCGCGATCCCGATCTCCAGCGCGACCCCGACGATCGCGTACGCCCCGATTCCGAGATCCCGCAGGGTGGACGCCAGGGGAGTGCCCTCGAACGCCGACATCGACGTCTTGTCGAACACCACTTCGCCCTCGCGCGGCTGCAGTTCGGGCACCAGCTGGAAGGCCGGCGTATCCCGCTGCAGGATCGGCACCACGTCCTCCGCTGATTCCGCACCCTGCCAGCTCATCGCCATCCGCAGCGCGAACTTCCCCATCAGCCGCTTCGGCAGGAAGAAGTGCCGCAGGAAGATCACGGGATAGCCGCCGCGCCGCGCGGCCTCGACGACCCGCACCACCCGCTCGGTGATCGCCGGTCCGTCCTCGAGCTGCCCCAGCACCCCGACCTGCATGTCGTACACGACGACCGCCATGCTCTCCGGTGCACAGACGTCCTCGAGCGTCTCCGGTATCTCCAGCCCATTCCCGCGCCGCATAAGCCCTCCGCAATAGCCCAGTGCCCCACCCTCTTTCGCCACCCTACGCCTCACCCGAGTTCGGCCAGCTTGCCTTCGAGCAGGGCGCGTTCGCGGTCGTTGCGGCACCGGTCGATCGCGCGTGCGAAGGCCGCCCGGGCTTCGTCTCGCCGGCCCAGTTTGGCGAGCAGCTCGCCGCGGACGCTCGCCAGCAGATGCGAGTCCGCGAGCTCCGCGGCGGCGTCGAGCTCGTCGACGATGGTCAGTGCGGCCGCGGGGCCCTGTGCCATGCAGACTGCGACCGCACGGTTGAGGTCCACGATCGGGGACGGGGCGAGCCGGCCGAGCGCTTCGTAGAGCAGCACGATGCGATCCCAGTCGGTGTCGTCCACCGAGTCGGCGATCGCATGGCATTCGGCGATCGCGGCCTGCAGACCGTACGCGCCGAGCCCGCGCCCGGCTCGGGCCGCCTGCTGCAGTGCGGCCCGGCCGCGCCGTATCGCGGTCCGATCCCAGCGCATTCGATTCTGTTGTTCCAGCAGAACCGGGTGTCCCTTCGCATCGACTCGGGCGGGAAAGCGGGCGGCGGTCAGCTCGAGCAGGGCCAGCAGGCCGTGGACTTCGGGTTCGGCCGGCATGAGGTGCGCCAGCACCCGAGCGAGCCGCTGGGCCTCGCCGGCGAGGTCCAGACGGATGAGGTCGGATCCGGAGGTGGCCGAGGAGCCTTCGGTGAAGATCACGTAGATGACATTGAGCACCGAGCCGAGCCGCGCCCCACGCTCGTTCTCGGGCGGTACCCCGAACGGAACTCGCGCCGCCGCGAGGGTCTTCTTGGCGCGGGTGATCCGGGCCTGCACGGTCGCCGTCGGGACCAGGCAGGCTTTGGCGATCTCGTCGCTGGTCAGGCCGCCGACCACACGCAGGGTCAACGCCACCCGGGCCTCCCGCGACAGGACCGGGTGGCACGACACGAACATCAGGGCGAGCACGTCGTCGTCGATCTGATCCGGGTCCCAGAGCGGTTCCGAATCGGGAGCCTCCGGGCCCGGCCCGCCGGTCGCAGTGCCGCCCTCGCCGAGTTCGCGGGCGAGGGCGGCGTACCGATCGTCACGGATGGCGCGACGGCGGAAGGCATCGATGGCCCGTCGCCGGCCGACCGTGAGCAACCAACCGGACGGGTTGCGCGGCACGCCGTCCCGCGGCCAGGTCACCAAGGCTTCCGCCAGTGCTTCCTGGGCCAGGTCTTCGGCGAGCGCGAAATCGCCGGTGTATCGGGCCAGTGCGCCGACGATGCGGGCGGATTCGATGCGCCACACCGCGGCGACGGCCTCACGACCGGTAGCGACGGCCATCCCTCAGCAGCTCACAGCTGTCCGGTCTTTTCGCGCCAGGCGCGTTCCTTGCGGATCCACTCGTTGTCCTGCGGGAACTCGTCGATGGTGGTGACCCGCCGGATCTCGGTCTTGAATCCCGCGCCCAGGGACGGCGCCCGCTTGGCCCATTCGACGGCCTCCTCCTTGGACGCGACGTTCAAGATGTAGAAGCCGCCGAACAGCTCCTTGGTCTCGCCGTACGGTCCGTCGGTGACCAGCGGCGGCTCGGACGAGAAGTCCACCACCACGCTGTCTTCCGGGCTGTCGAGGCCCTCCGCCGCCAGCAGCACCCCGGCCCGGATCAGCTCGTCGTTGAAGCGCCCCACGGTTTCGATCATCTTCTCGAAGTCGGCCTCGGCCATGGCCGCATTGCCCTCGTCGGTGGCGCGCCAGATGAGCATGTACTTCACGTTGGTCCTCCTTGTCGCGGGTCGCTGTCCGACCCTCTCACGCCAAGGTCGAACGGCGACCCAGGGAAATCGACACGGCGTGCGAAAAAAGATCGCGAAGCGCCGGGTTGTGGATCTCGTGCCCGGAGTCTGTGGAGATATTGAGAGGTCGAGGGGGGTCGGGGTCCGGACACGGCAGACTGGAAGGCGTGACCGATTCGTACCGGATGCGCGGCGACCTGGCTGAGCCGGTCGGCGTGGCGAGCGCCGGGAGAAGTGATGGGGTGACGCTGCCTGCCGGAGCGTTGCGGCCGATCGAGCTGGCGGCGGGGGCTGTGCTGGGCGGGGCCACCGTGGGGCTGGTGACCGTGGGGGCGCTGCTGCCGTTCGCGGCGGCGCTGCAACTGGTGGCGGCGGTGCCGATGGGACTGCTCGCGCATCGGCACCGGTTCCGCGCGCAATTGGCGACCACCATCGCGGGGACGCTGGTGACGTTCGTGGCGGCGGGGCTGCTGCCCGCGGAGAACCTGATCGGTGTCGCGGTGATCGGCGGGATCATCGGGACCGTCAAGCGCCGGGGCGGTGGGCTGCCCGCGGTGGCGGTGCTGTCGACGGTGGCCGGATTCGTGATGGCGACCGCGACGGTCGGGATGCTGCTGGTCTTCGCGCGGTCCCGGGCCCTGCTGTTCGACAGCATCCGCAACTCCGCGCAGGGCATCGAAAGCCTTGCGGCGAAACAGTCCTGGCTGGAACCGGTCGGCCGGGCCGTCGCCGGCTACACCGACACCGTCCTGCACTGGTGGTGGGCGTTCGTGGGCGGCGGCATCGTCGCGGCCATGCTGATCAGCGGATTGGTCTCGTGGTTCGTGCTCGGCCGGGTGCTGGATCGACTGGCCTGGCTGCCGGGGCGCGACAGCCTGCTGGACGCGCCCGCCGACCCGCGTCCGGTCGCGCCGCTGCCGGTCACGTTGCGCGACGTCACCTTCCGCTACCAGGGTGCGCGGACCGACGCGCTGCACCGCATCGAGCTGACTGTCCACGTCGGTGAATTCGTGGCGGTGGTCGGGCACAACGGATCCGGAAAGTCCACGCTCACCAGGATTCTCGCGGGCCGCCCACCGACCTCAGGCACCGTCACCCGGCCCGGCTCGGCGGGTCTCGGTGTGCGCGGCGGCACCGCCATGGTCCTGCAACGCCCCGAAAGCCAGACCCTGGGCGTGCTCGTCGCCGACGACGTGGTGTGGGGACTGCCCACCGCGGACGCGGCGGCCGTCGACATCGACGGACTGCTCGCCGAGGTCGGCCTGACCGGGATGGGCGGCCGCGAGACCGCGACTCTGTCCGGCGGGCAGCAGCAGCGGCTCGCCGTGGCCGCCGCCCTGGCCCGGCAGCCCACCCTGCTCATCGCCGACGAAGCGACCTCCATGATCGACCCGGAAGGCCGGCGCGACCTGGTCGCACTGCTGGCCCGGCTGCCGCGCCGGCATCCGATGGCCGTCGTCCTGGTGACCCATCACGAAGCGGACGCGGCCGCCGCGGACCGCGTCATCCACTTGGAGCAGGGCCGCTCGGTGGCGCACCTGCCCGCCTGGCCTCGCCCGGTGCGCGACCTGCGCCGTCGGCCCATGGGCGAACCCGTGCTCGAACTGACCGGTGTCGGCCACACCTACAACCGCGGCACCCCGTGGGAAGCCCCGGCTCTGCACGACATCGACCTGAGCGTCCGTCGCGGCGAGGCCCTGCTCGTCGTGGGCGGCAACGGCTCCGGCAAGTCGACGCTCGCGTGGATCATGGCCGGGCTGACCATGCCCACCTCCGGCACCTGCGTGCTGCGCGAACCCATGGGCACGACCCGCCCCGTGCACAAGCGAATCGGGGCCGTGCAGCTCGCTTTCCAGCATTCCCGGCTGCAACTTCAGCGGCAGGACGTGGGCACCGAGATCGAGGATTGGGGTGGCCGCGGCAGTTACGCGGTGGCCCGCGCCCTGGACCAGGTGGGCCTGGACCGGACCCTGGTCACCCGATCGATCGAGGAACTCAGCGGCGGTCAGGCCAAACGGGTGGTGCTGGCGGCTATCGTCGCCAGTCATCCCCAGGTGGTGGTGCTCGACGAACCACTCGCCGGATTGGATCCCGAGGGTCGCGCCGGCGTGGTGGAACTGCTTGCCCGCCTGCGTGATTCGGGTCTGACCTTGATCGTCATCTCGCACGACGTGGCCGACATGACCGCGGTGTGTGACCGCACCGTCCACCTGCGCGACGGCCGCCTCGTCGAAAATCCGTCCGCCGCAGTGCACTACGCACCGGCGCGCCACTTCACGGGAGGTTTCCGATGAGCAGCGTCATCCTCCGCGAGGTCCCTGTCGACAGCCCCGTGCATCGACTGTGGGCCGGTACCAAGATGATCGCCGTCTTCGCGGTCAGCCTGCTGCTCATGTTCATTCCCTCCTGGTCGCTGCTCGGGGTGGCGGCCGTGTTCCTGGTGGCGGTGTTCCTGCTGGCGCGGCTGCCGTTGGGCACGCTGCCCCGATTCCCGTGGCTGCTGTGGGCGGGTGTGCTGATCGGCGCGGCCATCAACGCGCCCGTCGGGGCGTCGGCGCTGCTGCGGTACGCGCAGGTGGTCGTGTTCGGATTCCTGCTGCTGGGCGCGTCGTTCCTGGTCGCCTGGACCACCCCGATGGGTGAGGTCGCGCCCGCCCTGGCCAAACTCGGCGCGCCGCTCAAGCGAATCGGGTGGACTCGCAACGGTGTTCGCCACGCCGTTCCGGTGGACGAGTGGGCGGTGGTCGTGGCGCTGACGCTGCGCGGCCTGCCGCTGCTGCTCGAGGAGATGCGGTTGCTGCGCGCGGCGCGGCGGCTGCGGCCAAAGGATTCGCTGTTGCACCGGGCGTCGGAGAACCCGTTGGTCGACATTCTGACCGCGAGCATGGCGGTCTCCAGCCGCCGCGCGAGCGAGCTCGGCGAGGCCATCACGACCCGCGGCGGCACCGGCGAGTTGACCGCCCGGCCGAGCTCGCCGGGCCGGGCCGATGCGGTGGCGTTACTGGTGGTTTGTCTGGTGTGCGCTCTCGGCATAGTGGTCGAACTGGTCTTATAGCAAGACTCGAGCCGAAAATGATCGGGGTTTGTCGGTCCCGCACGCTACCGTGATGCCGGTAGAACGCGTTGCCGAAAGGCAGCCGGGCTCAGCGGTACATGCAAGGGGGGAATTCTCGGGCCTGAGCCGTGTGTTGCCACAAAAACCTGATGAAGATTGGAAGACCCATGATGCTGCGCAAGATCACCGCTGTCGCCGCGCCGGTTGTCACGGCTGTCGCCATCGCCGGAGCCGGTGTGGCCCACGCCGACGCCACGGTGCCCGATATCGGCTACCAGACCCAGCTGGTCGGCGACACCGTCGTCACCACGCTCACCAACGGCACCTTCGAACTGGCCGGTGGGGCGGTGGACATCAAGGACGCCGCGGGCTCGACCGTGGTGGAGTTGCCGCTGGCCTTCGCGCAGGACGGGCTGAGCTTCCCGATGCCGGCCGCGGTCAGCGCGGACGGCGCCACCCTGAGCCTGACCGCGGTCAAGGACGTCGCGGCGGCCACCCCGGTGCTGCACCCGGTGGCCTCGCTCACCGAGAACCAGCTGGCCATGCAGAACTTCAGCAGCCAGTTCGGCATCGCCACCGCCATCGGCAGCTTCGTCGGCCTGGCGGTCGGCGGCGCCATCGGTCTCATCGGATTCCTCGGTGGCGCTTTCGGTTTCGCGACGGTGCCGCTCGCCGCGACGGTCGGCGCGATCATCGGCAGCCTGGTGGTGGGCGGCCCGGCCCTGGTCGTCGCGGGTGTGGATCTGATCGGCACGCTGACCGCGGCGCCCGGCACCACCAAGTGGGCGAACCCCGGCGCCTAGTCGTGCGAACGCCGGGTGTGCCGTGTCAGCGCACGGTGCACCCGGCGGCCACCGGCTCGCCCGCGAAGCGGTCGGACAGAAAGTTCATGGCCCCCAAGGCTTCTCCGATCGCGGCCGGATTGTGGCCCGGGATCGTGGAATGCACCGCGGTGAGGGTCGCGCCCAGCGCGCAGTAGCGGTCGACGAGAGCGCTGAATCCGGCGGACGGGATCACGTCGTCGGAATTGCTGTGGTACAGGTACAGCGGCACGTCGGGCGCCCAGCCACCCAGCTCCTGATGGTCGGTCGCCGAGCGGAATTCCCGGCTGTCGACCAGATCCGGCGCCGCCGAGTAGTCGTCCAGGTGCCCGTAGAGGTGGTGGACCACGAGGTCGCTGCCGCAGGCCGCGGCTTCCTGATCGAGCAGTGCGCGACCGCTGTCGTCGAGCGCGTCCGCCAGCCGTGGATCGTTGCGCGTCATGGCAATCAGAATCAGGATTCCGAGTCCGGCCCGGACGCCGCCGTCGACGCCGCGCGCGATGGCGGGGATATCGGCGGGAACGCCGCCGGATGTCACTCCGGCGAACCAGACTTCGGGCGCGTAGCTCGCCCGCAACTGCATGGCCCACAAGGTGGCGAAGGCGCCGCCCGAATAGCCCCAGGCGCCGAGCGGGCTGGCGTCGGTGATGCCGAGTGGCGCAAAGGCTTTGGCGGCCCGGACGCCGTCGAGCACGCCGCGGCCGGAGTTCACGCCGTCGAAGAATCGGGACTGCGCGCCCTCGTAATCGGGCACCACCACCGCCCAGCCGCGGCGGAGCGCCTCGATCAGGAACGGTACGTCGAGCACGGTGTTGGTGATCGCGGTGTCGCGGGCGCCGCGGAGCGCGAACGATGGGGCGCAACGGGTTCCGAGGCTGTCCTCGGCGATCTGATACGACAGCAGTGGCCGATCGCCGGGGCCGTTCCAGGGGATGAGGGGTGTCATGACGGTGGCCACGTCGGCGGCGCCCTCCCCGGCGGAGTCGGTGGTGCGGTACTTCACCTGCCAGCCCGCGATCGGTAGCGGCAGTCCGAAGACGGAGATCGGCCGGGAATCGAGGATCGCCCCATTTCCGTACTCGCCCAAGTCGATCGGCATCGCATAGAACGGGTCGTCGTCGGGAACCGGGAGGTCGGCTCGCGTGCCCGGGACGGCGATCGCCGCCGCCAGCAGGGTCACCGCCCCGATCAGGCCGACGCGCCACCAATGTCGGAACCATGCGCCATCCCGCCGCATCACGCCTCCCGCGTCGCATCACCCGACGCTCCAGACACCACGGACCCGTTGTTCGCGCCGATCAGAACTCCAGCGCATCGGATACCACAAGGTACTGCCGGCATTCGGCCCGGTCAACGGCGTCCCGCGCGTCGTAACTACGGCGTTGCGCGGTTTCTTGCACGAAAACATATATCCAGATAGAAGTCCAGATATTCCCAACTGGATCTACCGATTGCAAGCCAGTTGCCGTCATGCTCGACGCATGCTGCTGCGCCGCCTCCTCGCCCTCTACGTCGGACTCTGGTTGTACGGCCTGTCGATGGCCGTCATGATCCGCGCCGCACTCGGCCTGGACCCGTGGGACGTTTTCCACCAGGGCGTAGCCGATCACGTGCCGCTGAGTTTCGGCACGGTCGTGGCGATCACCGGCGCCGCGGTCCTGCTGGCCTGGATTCCCTTGCGGCAGTGGCCAGGTCTCGGCACGGTCAGCAACGTCGTGGTGATCGGCATCTCGGTAGATGTCGGCCTATGGCTACTGCCCGAACTACCGGGCCTACCCCTCCGAATCGGTGCCATGGGCGCAGCGGTGGTCCTCAACGCGATAGCAACAGTCCTCTACATCGGCGCAGGCATGGGCCCGGGCCCCCGCGATGGCCTGATGACTGGCCTGGTCCGCCGCACAGCCCGCCCGGTTTGGGTAGTGCGGACAGGCTTGGAGGCGACCGTGTTGTCCGTAGGTTGGCTCCTGGGCGGCAGCGTCGGTATCGGCACCCTGGTCTACGCCTTCGGCATCGGCCCCCTGATCCAACTCATGATCCCGTACGTGAACCGCTACCTGCCGGGCTTCCAGGAGCCGGACACCGAGATTGCGACCGCGCCCGAATCGGAGTCGATGCCCGCCTGACCAGCCCTCGACGCCCAGCCTCCGAGGCTCTGTCGGCTACGCCGGATCCTTCGATATCTGTCTGACCAGATGCCAGGTGACCGAGGGGGCGTCGGCGGGTGGGTTGGGCCAGGGGCGTTGTTCGATGGTGAGGTGGTAGGTGTAGCCGGGTTCGTAGTCGAAGCCGTCGATGCCACAGGGTTGCTGGCTAGCGGCGAATCTGCGTGAAGGTGTAGTCGGGGAGGTGGAGGTCGCGGGTGCGGCGGCGGTAGCTGCGGGTGGTGCCGGGCCAGTTGTTGGTGATCCGGCCGGAGGGGGTGCGGTACCAGCTGGTGCAGAAGTTCCAGGGGGTGCGGGCCAGGCGGTGTTGGAGGGCGTTGTTGTAGGAGTGTTCGGGGTCGGGGCGGACTTCCAGGTAGGTGCGGGGGTGTTCGCCGAGTAGTTGCAGGGCGCGGCGGATGTAGTGGGTCTGGGATTCGATCATGTAGATGATGGAGCCGACGCCGAGGTTGGTGTTGGGGCCGTAGACCAGGAACAGGTTGGGGAATTCGGGGACGGTGATGCCGAGGTAGGCGTGCGCGCCGCCGTCCCAGGCGTCGTCGAGGTTGCGGGCGCCGCGGCCGCGAATCTTCATGGGCCACAGGAATTCCGTGCCCTTGAAGCCGGTGCCGTAGATGATCACGTCGGCCTCGTGCAGTACGCCGTCGGCGGTCCGGATGCCCTCGGGGACGATCTCGCTGATCGCGGTGGTCTCCAGGGTGACATTGGGTTCGCACATGGCGGGGTAGTAGTCGTTGGAGAACAGTCCGCGTTTGCACCCGATCGGATAGTCGGGGGTGAGTTTGGCGCGCAACACCGGGTCGCTGACCTGCTCCTCGAGATGGTGCTCCGCGATCCGCGACACCCCACGCACGATGCCGGGGAACTCCACCAAACCCAAGGCCACGAACTCGGCGAGCAGCCACCACGTAAGCCGTTCGGCCACCGGCATTCCCGGAATCGAGACCAGTACGCGCTGATGCACCGGCTTGTAGTCGGTGTCGAACTTGGGCAGCACCCAGGCCGCGGTGCGCTGGAACACCGTCAGGTGCGCGGCCTTCGGCTGAATCTCGGGAATGTATTGGATGGCGCTGGCCCCGGTCCCGATGCAGGCCACCCGCTTGCCGGCCAATTCCACCTTGTGATCCCACTGCGCGGAGTGGAAGGACTCCCCTGCGAACCGTTCGATGCCGGGTATCGGTGGCAGGGCCGGTCGGGACAGCTGCCCGACCGCCGAGATCAGCACGTCGGCGGTCCGTGCGACCCCGCCGGCGGTGTGGACGGTCCACTGCCCGGTCATCTCGTCGAATTCCGCCTCGGTGACCTCGGCCCCGAACACGATGTGCTCGCGCAGCCCGTGCCGATCGGCGACTCCGTGCATGTACTCACAGATGTCCTCGCGCGTCGAATATCGCTGCCGCCACCTCGGTTTGGGTTCGTGGGCGAAGGAGTACAGCGGGGACGGTACGTCGCAGGCCGCGCCGGGGTAGGTGTTCTCCCGCCACACCCCGCCCAGGTCAGCGGCCTTTTCCAGAATGGTGAATTCGCGGAAGCCGTTGCGCTGCAACTCGATCGCCATGCCGAGTCCGCCGAAACCCGCGCCGATGATGATGATCTTCGGCATTGTGGTGCTCCTCACACATCGAAGCCTCTTCTCAGGGTAGGAGTGGGCGCCGAATTTAGTGGGCGACTGGATCGAGAATTTCGGCCATAATCAGGTCATGGGCACGGTGCAGGAGGCGGGAATCCGCGACTGGGACTTCCCGCGTGGCGTGGCGAGCGTCGCGCTCATGGTCGGATTCGCGCGCGAGCACGGGGTGCCGCCCGCCCGCATGCTGCAGGGCAGCGGGCTCAACGAGCGGCAACTGGCCAACCCGGACGAGCAGATCGACGCCCGCACCGAGCTGGCGGTGATCCGCAATCTGGTGCGTGAGCTGGGCGCGCGCCCGAACCTGGGGCTGGAGGTGGGCCGGCGGTATCGGATCACCACCTTCGGCATCTTCGGTTTCGCCTGCGTCAGCAGTCCCACCCTGGGTGAGGCCATCGCGTTCGCGCTGCGCTACCTGGAATTGAGCTTCACCTTCTGCATCCCGGCGGCCCGCTTCCGCCCGGGCGAGTTCGTGGCCCGCATCCACGACGAAGGAGTGCCCGCCGACGTCCGCCGCTTCCTGGTGGAACGCGACGTCACCGCCATGCACCAGATGATGTCGGACCTCACCGGCCACCGGATCCACCTGCTGCGCGCCGACTTCGACTTCCCGGCCCCCGCCGACCTCGGCCTGTACACCGAGATCTACGGCGTGACACCGAATTTCGAATCCGACCACAACCTGTTCAGCCTGGATCCGGCGGTCCTGGATCGACCCCTGCCGCAGGCCAACGAGCACACCTGGGCCATGTGCCTGGCGCAATGCCGGGACCTGGTGTCGCGTCGCCGCGCCCGTACCGGCATCGGCGCCGAGGTGCGGGAGCGGCTGGTGCCGCGCGGCGGCCTGGACGGTTTCGCGGTGCCGCCCGGAATCGATTCGGTGGCAAGGGATCTGAACATGAGCACCCGTACGCTGCGCCGCCACCTGGACGCGGCGGGCACCAGCTACCGGCAGCTGCTGGACGAGGTGCGGCGCGCGCTGGCGGAGGAGATGCTGACCGCCACCCCGTTGTCGGTGAGCGATGTGGCGATCCGTCTCGGCTACGCGGAGGCGTCCACCTTCATCCACGCCTTCAAACGCTGGACCGGCACCACGCCTTCGGCGTACCGGCGCGGCGCGGTCAGTCTGCCGGTTCGCTGAGCCAGCCGCCCATGGCGATGGGCCGGAACATGGACAGCAGCCGGCCGTCCACGATGGAGTGGAAGATCAGCGACGGGTCGGGTGCGAAGTCGATGGGCACGTGTCCCGGTGCGGCCGTTTCCCATTCGCAGCCGATGGTGGAGGAGACGCTGGGCGCCACGATCAGCGGTTTGCCCGCGAACTGGGTCATCAGCCCGGCGTGCACGTGGCCGGTGAGGACGGCCGCGATGCGGTCGTCGCCCGCCACGATCTCGGCGAGCCGTTCCGGATTGGTGAGGCGGATCGGGTCGACGACGGTGGACTGCACCGGCACCGGCGGATGGTGCATGGCGATCAGCACCACTTCGTCGGCGGGGGCGGCGGCGAGCAGGTCGGTGAGGAACTCGTAGGTCTCGTCTTCGAGCAGTCCTTCCGGCTTGCCGGGGATGCTCGAGTCGAGCAGGGCCAGGGTGACGCCGTTGACGCTGTACGACTGGTTGATCGGGGCGGTGCCCGCGCTGCCGGGGAACAGCACGCTGCGCATGTTGGCGCGGTCGTCGTGATTGCCGGGCAGGATCAGCACGGGCAGGTCGGCGGTCAGGGCGGCGCGGGCCTGCTGGTACTCCTCGACGTCGCCTTCGTCGGCGATGTCGCCGGTGACGATGATGACGTCGGGTCGCTGCGGCAGCTCGGCGAGGAAGGCCATCACCCGTTCGGCGCGTTCGACATTGCGTGCGCCCATATTGAAGTGGGTGTCGCTGAGCTGAGCAAGCAGAACCATCGGCGTTCGCTTTCTGTCATGGGTCGCAGCATCGCGCCCGGCCGTGCCGCCGCACCGCGGTCACCCCATTCAGGCTAATTGACCTGGCCGGATATGGCCTCGGTGAGACCCGCCACCCAATATAGCGAACGCGAATCAGTGACCGGGCGATGTGGTGCGGGCCATGAGTTCGCTTGCGCTGCTCAGCAGTTGCCGCGGGTCCTCGGTGACCACGTCGTCGCCGGCCTGCCAGAAGTCGGCGCCCGGCTCGGCTTCCAGCTCCAGGCGGCCGCCCGGCCGCCACGACGCGTCCAGGGTCAGCCGCCAGGAGTGCAGGTGGGTGCGGGCGAACGCGCCGGACTTGTCGAAGAGCGGGTCGCCGACGATGGGGTGGCCGATCCAGGCCAGGTGCACGCGAATCTGATGCCGTCGCCCGGTGATCGGCCGCAGTGCCAGCACGGTGCTGGAGTCGGTGCGGGCCAGTGTGGTGAATTCGGTGACCGACGGATAATTCTTGCCCGCCAGCACATCCTGCTCGGACACCAGCCAGGTGTCGCCGTCGCGGCGAATGCTCTCGCGCGGCGCGGCGATCCGCACCCGGTTCTTGCGGCCCACGCTCAGCGGCAGATCGATGACGCCGCGGTCGGGCAGGCCGGTGGAGGCGGTGACGGCGAGGTACGCCTTCTCCACCGTCCGCTTGTTGAACTGGCGGGTGAGTTCCCCGTGCGCGGGCAACTGCTTGGCGAGCAGCACCAGCCCCGAGGTGACCTTGTCGATGCGGTGCACCGGGTACAGCGTCTCGCCCTGCGCAGCCGCCATTTCCACGATGTCGGTGTCGTGGCGTTCGCCGGTCACCGAGATTCCGGCGGGCTTGTTCAGGGCGAGGATCGCCTCGTCCTCGAGGATCAGGCACTCTTTGCGCAGTTCGGGCCACGACATCACCCGTCCAGGGTAATGAGGTGTCAGGCGACCGCTTGTTCGAGCTCGGCCAGACCGTGCTCCAGGTGGTCGATCATGCGATCCAGGTCGGGCACGGTGCGGCGGCAGCCGACCAGTCCGAAGTCGAGGTTGTCGCCGTTGGTGGTGAGGGTGATGTTCATGGCCTGCGATTCGAAGGGAATCGACAGCGGATAGTTGGCGTCCAGGCGCGCGCCCTGCATGTAGACCGGTTTCCGCGGGCCCGGCACATTGGAGATCACCAGGTTGAACGGCATTCGCGGCAGGGCTTCGAAGCCGGGGAGCAGCGACACCCCGAGCGGGGTCATCAGCGCCGCCGACAGCAGCATGGCTTCCAGCTTCGGCAGTTGCGTGAACACCTGCTTGGCGTCGCGCATGGAGGTGCTGATCGCGGTCAGCCGGTCGACGGGGTCGGCGAGGTGGGTGCCGAGGTTCGCCAGGCAGGCCGCGACCATATTGCCTTCGGAGGTGTCGGCCTCGGCGGCGCTGCGGATATTGACCGGCACCATGGCGATCAGCGGCTCGTCGGGCAGCGCGTCGCGTTCGAGCAGGTAGGCGCGCAGCGCGGCGGAGCTCATGGCCAGCACCACGTCGTTGACGGTGGCCCCGGTGGCCATCCGGACCGCGTTGATCCGTTCCAGCGGCCAGGACCGCACCGCGATCCGGCGGGCCCCGCCGATGGAGGTGTTGAGCAGGGTGCGCGGCGCGGTCATGGGCAGGGTGAGCCGCCCGTCGAGGGCGCCCCGCAACGGCGCGGCGATCGAGCCGCCGGCCCGCAGCAGCCGCGGCACCGCGTGCCGCGCCTGCGCCCAAGGACTTTCGGATTCGGCGCTGTCGTCGCGCGGCACCGGCGGCGTGCCCCACGGGACGTTGAGCCGGCTGTCGAGCGGATCGTCGGTGAGGGTGCGCTGCAGCAGCCGCATGGCGGAGACACCGTCGATGAGGGCGTGGTGCATCTTCATGTAGATCGCGAACCGGCCGTCGGACAGGCCCTCGATGAGCCGGGCTTCCCAGAGCGGCCGGTGCCGATCCAGCAGGATGCCGTGCAGGCGTTCGGTGAGATCCAGCAGATCGTCCATGCCGCCGGGCCCGGGTAGCGCGGATCGCCGCAGGTGGTAGCCGAGATCCACGGTGTCGGCGTGGGACCAGGTGAGGCTGGAGAAGCCGCCGAGCCGCCGACTGGGTTTGCGGCGGAAGCGGGTGCGCACCTCGGTCCGCGCGGACATCGCCTCGAACAGCTCGTGGGTGTATTCGGGCCCCGCGTCCGCGGGCGGCTCGAACAGTTGCAAGCCGCCCACGTGCATGGGGTGTTCACGGGATTCGATGGCCAGGAAGATGGCGTCGATCGGGTTGAGAAGGTCCATGGTGGTCGCCTAAGCCGGATGGGCAGAACTGCCTGGAGCGGTAACGGTGCGGCGACGCTGCCCCCCGCTGCGTTAACTGTGAATCAGGCTATCACTGTAAAGGATTCGGCTCCTGGTGAAGGGCCTGGCAAACGTCCGGCGCCGGTTCTCGGGCGCGTCGCGAAGGTTGGGACGATGCCGGTGCGTGGCGACCACGGAAAGGCTGTGCCGCAAGGGTTCACGGTCGTGGAGCGGGGGAATGCACGCGATATAGGGGAGCCGTCGCCGCAATTGTTTTCTGTTGTGCGGCAACGGCTATGGAGTCTGGTTGCAACTCGGACACGATCTGAAACGACCCCGTCCCGGACTCGCCGAATCGGGTGGATATCACCCGCGCTCCCCGACCGCGCGGTAGCTTGAGGATTGCTATGGCGGATTACGGGCATGAGCTCAGGTTCGGGATCTTCGTGCCGCCCGAGGCGGCGCGCGGGCGTGCCCTGCTGCGCCTGGTCCGGCAGGCAGATGACTCCGGCCTGGAAGTGCTGGCCGTCCAAGATCATCCGTATCAACCCGCCTTCCTCGACACCTGGACCCTGCTGTCCTACCTGGCCGGCATCACCCGCACCCTGACCCTGATGCCCGCCGTCGCCAACCTGCCGCTGCGCCCGCCCGCGGTCCTGGCGCGCAGCGCCGCCAGCCTCGACCTGCTCAGTGGTGGCCGCGTCGAACTGGGCCTGGGCGCGGGCGCGTTCTGGGACGCCATCGAGGCCATGGGCGGCCAGCGCCGCACCCCCGGGCAGGCCCTGGCCGCGGTGCGCGAGGCCATCGGCGTGCTGCGCGCGCTCTGGGGTGAGGCGGACCGCTCCCGCCTGCCTGGTGACTTCTATCCGCTGCGCGGCGCGAAACCCGGCCCGCTCCCGGCGCATCCGATCGGCATCTGGCTGGGTGTCTACGGTCCCCGCGCGCTCCGGCTGACCGGCGAGCTCGCCGACGGCTGGCTCGGCAGCTACGCCTACGCGCCGCCGCCGACCCTGCCCGCCCGCATGGCCGCCATCGACGAGGCCGCCCGCGCCGCCGGCCGCGTCCCCGCCCTGATTCGCCGCGCCTATGTCATCGACCCGACGATGTCGCCGGATCAGATCACGGAAGTGGCGCTGACCCAGGGCATCAGCGAATTCCTGCTCCCGGTGAATCCGGAAGCCGAGCGCGCCACCCACCATTTCGCCGCCGACACCGCGCCCGCGGTCCGCGCGGCGGTCGCCGGTGCCCGTTCGGGCCGTCCGCGGCTCTAGCGATTCGGGGGGTCAGGCCGCGAAGAAGCGGTTGTGCATGATCTGGCGGATGGGGGAGAGCAACCCGTCGAATGCCACGCGGTCGGATTTCACGGTGTGCAGGCTGGCGTCGCCGCGTTTGGGGTCCTCGCAGATGACCCGAAGTCGTTTGCCGCCGTGGTACGCCGAGCCCAGGGTGAGGGTGACCGTCCCGTCGGCGTCGACGACACCCCACGGCCCGCTCACGTCGTGGCCCGCGATCTGGCACTTGTTGTTCGGCTTCTCGCCGGTGACGTGGGCGGTCACCTCGGTGCGGCCCTGGATGACGGCCCGGGGTTCGCCATTGGCGGTGGTGGCGGCCCCCACGGCGAGCAGGGTGCCGAGGCTGCCGACCACGGCGACGGTGAGAACGCGGTTGCGCAGCGATCGAGACATAACACTGATATTGGACCGCGCCACATGAGCTTTTGATGATGTAGCGGCGTGAATCGCTGGTGAACAACATGCCAAACCTGTGTGGCCGGCCGCCGTGAGGTCCACGGTTGCCCTGCAGTATCTTGCATTTCGATCGCTATTCGTGCCGACCGGAGTGTTTTCGGCGAAGATCTAATTGCTGTCGGTACGCTGTGCGCCGTTCTATGTGCCCCGATTGGTAGAGCTGGACGGAACCCTCCCGAGGAGGATGTGGTGACTGCGGTATCTCCAAAGCCCGAACAGGACCTCGAGCCGGTCCGGCCCTACCCACCCCGGAGACGCTCCAAAGGTGCGTTCATCCATGATCTGGTCACGACGACCGACCCCAAGATGCTCGGTCAGATGTACCTGTTCACCTCGATCTCGTTCTTCCTGATCGGCGGCCTGATGGCGCTGCTGATGCGCGGTGAGCTGGCCCGCCCGGGCTTGCAGTTCCTCTCCGCGGAACAGTTCAACCAGCTGTTCACCATGCACGGCACCATCATGCTGCTGTTCTACGCGACCGCCGTGGTGTTCGCCTTCGCCAATATCATTGTGCCGCTGCAGATCGGCGCGCCCGACGTCGCCTTCCCGCGACTGAACGCGCTGAGCTACTGGCTGTACCTGTTCGGCGCGAGCATGGCGACCGCGGGTTTCGTCACCCCCGGCGGCGCGGCCGACTTCGGCTGGACCGCCTACACCCCGCTCTCGGACATCGTGCACGCTCCGGGCGTGGGCGGTGACCTGTGGATCCTGGGCGTCGCCGTTTCCGGTCTGGGCACCATCCTCGGCGGCGTCAACTTCATCACCACCATCGTGTGCCTGCGCTGCCCCGGCATGACCATGTTCCGGATGCCGATCTTCACCTGGAACATCCTCATCACCAGTCTGCTTATCCTGCTGGCCTTCCCGATCCTGACCTCGGCCGCGCTGGCCCTGTTCTACGACCGGCACCTGGGCGGCCACATCTACGATCCGGCCAGCGGTGGCAGCCTGTTGTGGCAGCACCTGTTCTGGTACTTCGGCCACCCCGAGGTGTACATCATCGCGCTGCCGTTCTTCGGCATCGTCTCGGAGATCTACCCGGTCTTCAGTCGCAAGCCGATCTTCGGCTACACCACGCTGGTGTACGCGACGATCGCGATCGCGGCGCTCTCGATCGCGGTGTGGGCGCACCACATGTACGCGACCGGTGCGGTGCTGCTGCCGTACTTCTCGTTCATGACGTTCCTCATCGCGGTCCCGACCGGGGTGAAGTTCTTCAACTGGATCGGCACCATGTGGCGCGGTCAGCTCACTTTCGAGACACCGATGCTGTGGTCGCTAGGCTTCATCGTGACGTTCCTCTTCGGTGGCCTGTCGGGTGTCATCCTCGCGAGCCCGCCGCTGGACTTCCACGTGTCCGACACCTATTTCGTGGTGGCGCACTTCCACTACGTGCTCTTCGGCACCATCGCGTTCGCCACCTTCGCGGGTATCTACTTCTGGTTCCCGAAGATGACCGGCCGCATGCTCGACGAGCGCCTGGGCAAGTGGCACTTCTGGACCACGTTCATCGGCTTCCACACCACGTTCCTGGTGCAGCACTGGCTGGGCAACATGGGTATGCCGCGCCGCTACGCCGACTACCTGCCGAGTGACGGATTCACCACGCTCAACACCATTTCCACCATCGGCTCGTTCATCCTGGGCGCGTCGATGCTGCCGTTCGTGTGGAACGTCTTCAAGTCCTACCGCTACGGCGAGGTGGTCACCGTGGACGACCCGTGGGGCTACGGCAACTCCCTGGAGTGGGCGACCTCCTGCCCGCCGCCGCGGCACAACTTCTACGAGCTGCCCCGAATCCGTTCGGAGCGACCGGCTTTCGAGCTGCACTACCCGCACATGGTGGACCGCATGCGGGCGGAGGCGCACGTGGGCTGGGGCTCGGGCGCCCACGCGGTGCATGCGACCGAGAAGGCCTCCACCTAGTTCGAACCGCTTCCCGAACGCGGCGGTCGTCTCCGGACGGCCGCCGCGTTTTCGCTTGTGCGGGGCGGGAATCCGGGGTCGGTCAGGGTCGGGGCCAGGGCCGGCCGTCGAGGCGCTCGATATCGGTGTTGAAGCGTTCGAGGTAGTTCGCGAAGGCGGCCACATCGTCGGCGGACCAGTTCACCATGACGCGGTCGAGGCCTTCGGTATTGGCGAGGTGCTCGTCCTTCATGGCTTGTTCGCCGGCTTCGGTGATGCGGAACTTGCGGGCGATGCCGCCGACGGGGTCGGGGATCCGGTCGACGAGTCCGGTGCGCAGCAGGGCGGCGGTCTGGCGATTGAGGGTGGAGGCGTCGAGTCCGAAGGCCTCGGTGAGCTGGCCGATGGACATCGGTCCTTCGGCGCTGAGGCGGCTGAGCAGCACGTAGGCGCTGCGGTCCAGGCGGGTGCCGTCGCGGCGGTAGCGGGCGGCGATGGTGTAGCGGCCGAGCAGCATGGTTTCGAATTCCACGCGGGCCGTGGGCTTTTCGGGCGTCTGGGCGGGCTGGTCCATGCCGTCCTCTCGATGTCTGCTGCGCGATCTGTCTATCACAAGTGAGCTGAGTCACAGCATCTATGTGCATTATGCACATGCTGTGTATCGTACACATGCGTTGATCCCGACGACCCAGGAGAAGCGCGTGTCCTCCCATCACGAAGACCGGCCGGGAGCGGGCGGCATCGTGCCCGTCCTGGCCCTGGCCGGCACCATCGCCGCCATCATGCAGACCCTGGTGGTCCCGCTGCTCGGCCGGCTGCCGGAACTCCTGCACACCTCCGGGTCCAACGCCTCCTGGGTGGTGACCGCGACCCTGCTCGCCGGTTCGGTCACCACGCCGGTCGCCGGCCGGCTCGGCGACCTCTACGGCAAACGGCTCATGCTGCTGGTCTCCACCGTGCCGCTGATCGCGGGCTCGCTGCTGTGCGCCCTCGCCGACTCGGTCGCGCCCATGATCATCGGCCGCGGTCTGCAAGGCATGGGCATGGGCATTCTGCCCCTTGGCATTTCGGCGCTGCGCGATCTCGTCCCGGCCGAACGGCTGGGCTCGGCCATCGCCCTGGTGAGCGCCTCCATGGGCATCGGCGGCGCGCTCGGACTGCCGATCGCCGCGGCCGTCGCGCAGCACACGGACTGGCACGTGCTGTTCTGGGCGGCCACCGGGCTCAGCGTGCTCATCGCCGTCCTGCTCTACCTCGTGATCCCCGCGGTGCCGGTGCGTGCCTCGGGTCGCTTCGACGGCGTCGGGGCCCTGGGCTTGGGTTCGGGTCTGATCTGCCTGCTGCTGGCGGTATCCAAGGGGGCGACCTGGGGCTGGGGGAGCGGCGCCATCGTGGGCCTGTTCGCCGCGGCGGTGGTGATCCTGGCGCTGTGGGGCTGGTGGGAACTGCGGACCACCGATCCGATGGTCGACCTGCGCGTCACCGCGCGACCGAAAGTGCTGCTCACCAACGCTTCCTCGCTGGTGCTGGGCTTCGGCATGTACGCGTCCTCGCTGATCGTGCCGCAGCTGCTGCAGCTGCCGAAGGCCACCGGCTACGGGCTCGGGCAGTCCATGCTGGCGATGGGCCTGCTGATGGCGCCCGGCGGCCTGATGATGATGCTGGTCTCGCCGCTGGGCGCGAAACTGTCGGCGCTGCGCGGGCCGAAGGTGACGCTGGTCGCGGGCGGGCTGGTGCTGGCGGCCGGGTACGGGCTCTCCACGCTGCTGATGGGATCGGTGGCCGGGCTGGTGCTGGCCTACTGCGTGTGCAGTATCGGGGTGGCGCTGGCCTACGGCGCCATGCCGGCGCTGATCATGGGCGCGGTGCCGCTGTCGGAGACCGCCGCGGCCAACGGTTTCAACACGGTGATGCGTTCCATCGGCACGTCGTTCGCGGCGGCGGTGGTCGGCGCGGTGCTGTCCCAGATGACGATCAGCCTGGGCGGGCATGAGCTGCCGAGTGAAAGTGGTTTCCGCACCGGGCTTTTCATCGGCTGTGCGATGGCTTTGGCGTCGGCTGCGATCGCGTCGTTCATCCCGACGGGTGATTCCGGTACCGGTTCGGAGCCGGCGGGTGAGCCCACGGCGGCGGTCGCGGCCTGAGCGCGGGGCGGTGGTCGCGGATTGATCGAGTGTCCATATAACGCCTGATCATCCGTCCATTTGCGGCACGAATGGAATGGCAGCTGACTTGCTGCTTCGGTGCTGTACTGTCCGCAGTCGGAGCGCGAAACCGCCGCGCTCCGGCGCAATCCGCAGGTCTCGACTTCGGGAGGGACAATGCTCGCCGATTCTCCGGATGTTTGCGACACCGCACCGGCATTCGCCGGCCGCACCGCCGAATCCGCCGACTCGCCCTACGACTGGCAGCGGCAGCTGCGCCGGCGGAACGACACCAGCGCGGCCGTCCCGCTGACCCTGCCCCGGCTGCTCACCCGGGCCGCGTCCTACGCTCCGGAAGCCCCGGCCGTGGTGTGCGGGAGTCTCACCCTCACCTATCGCGAGCTGGTCACACACTCGAACCGATTGGCGCGCAAGCTGATCGGGGCGGGCATCGGCCCGGAGGACGTGGTGGCGGTGGCGCTGCCGCGCTCGCCGGAGTGGGTGGTGGCGGTGTGCGCGGTCGCCCACGCCGGGGCCGCGTTCCTCTCGGTCGACCCGGACGCGCCGATCGCCCGGATTGCCCCGATCCTCGCCGATTCCGGTGCGGTCGCCGGGATTACGGCCGACTACCGGCGGGACGTGCTGCCCGCCTTGACGACCGGGCCGTGGCTGCACCTCGACCGGATCACCCCCCTGGACGCCGAGGACGGCGACACGCTCGAAGTGCTCGACGCGCGGGCTCGGGAACTGCTCGCCGAGGGCGCGGCCCGGCCCTTGCGTCGCAGCAGCGGTGAGAGCGCGCCCGGCCCGGCCGGGGTCTGGTCGGAGCCCATCACCGACCTGATCACCGACGCCGAGCGGGTGCGGCCGCTGCACCTGCAGCATCCGGCCTACGTTGTCTACCCGCTCGAATCGAGCGGTGTCGTGCGGGGCGCGACCCTCACCCACGCCGGGCTCGCCAATCTGGTGGTCACCCAGGCGCAACGCTGCGACTCCGATCCCGATGCCCGGGTGCTGGCCGCGGCCACGCCGGGACGCGACACCGCGGTGTGGGAACTGTTGCTGGCCTTGGCTTCCGGGGCCACCCTGGTGCTGGCACCGGCCGGTCCCTACGCGGGCGCGGACCTGTACGAACTCATGCTGGACGCGGATATCACCCATGCCGTGCTCACCCCGTACATCCTGACCACCCTGCCCGGCGCCGAACCGCTGCCGCGCCTGCGGCTGCTGGCCACCACGGGGACGGCCTGCCCGGCCAAGCTGACCGGAATCTGGTCGGCCGGAAGGTCGTTCGTGAGCGGCTACGGCTGGGCCGAGACCGGCCTGCACGCCACCATGAGCCGCCCGCACCACCCGGTCGCCCCGCACGTGGCGGTCTCCATCGGCGGCCCGGTCGTCGGCACCCGCTGCTACGTCCTCGACGAGAAACTGAACCCGCTCCCGCCCGGCGTGGTCGGCGAAATCTACATCGCCGGTGCGGGTTTGGCCCGCGGCTATCACCGCCGCCCCGCCACCACCGGCCTGCGCCTGGTCGCCGACCCCTTCAGTGAGCACGGCGACCGCATGTTCCGCACCGGCGAACTGGGCTGCTGGCGCGGCGACGGCGAACTCGACCACCACGGCCGCGTCGGCACCCTCCCCATCGGCCGCCTCGTCGGCTACGGCGACGCCACCATCCTCAACAACTCCACCGCCGCCCGGCACTGAGCGCGGTCGTTCGGGTTCAGGCCTGCTGAGTGGGCAGGATGACGGCCTGGCGCAGGTTGACGTGGGCGGGGCGGCTGGTGGTGTAGGCGATCAGGTCGGCGATGTCGTCGGCGCGCAGGGATTCGATGAAGCCGAACATGCCCTCGAGCTGGCCGCTGATCTCCGGATTGTCGATGTGGCTGCCCAATTCGGTGTCGGTGAGGCCGGGCTCGATATTGGTGACGCGGACCTTGCGGGCGCCCAGCTCGGTGCGCAGGGTCGCCGAGAGCTGGGTGATGGCGGCCTGCGTGGCCGCGTAGACGGCGTAGCTGGGGAAGGGCACGTGCGCGCCGATGGAGGAGATGTTGACCAGGTCGGCGGGGCGGCCCGCGTCGGCGGCGGCCAGCAGGCCGGGCAGGAAGGCGCGGATGACGCGCAGGCGTCCGGCCACATTGGTGTCCAGCATGCGGGTCCATTCGTCCTCGCGGCCCTCGGTGATCGGGTTGGGCAGCATGACGCCCGCCGAGTTCACCACCAGGTCGACGGTCCCGAACGCCGCGTGCACGGCTTCGGCAGCCGCGGTCACGCTCGCCGAATCGGTGACGTCCACCGCGACCGCCAGCGCGGTCCCGCCCTCGGCCGCGATCTTGGCGGCCAGCGTCTCCAGCCGATCCGCGCGCCGCGCCAGCAATGCGACGCGAGCGCCGTTGCGGGCCAGCAGCAGTGCGGTGGCCTCGCCCATGCCGCTGGCGGCTCCGGCGATCACGGCGGTCCGTCCGGCCAGGTTCTCGTAGCTCATTTCGAATGCTCCTTCGCTTCTGCGTGTGCATTCATCCTGCGAGCGCGCGCCGGGTTCGACGAGGGTTGCGGTTTTCCTGGGTCTGCCGGTACCAGGATGGGTTCGTAGGCTGGATCCCATGCAGAACGATCTGGGCGACTTCCTGCGCTCGCGCCGCTCCCGCATCCAGCCCGCGGATGCCGGACTCCGCGAATACGGCCGCCGCCGGGTGCCGGGCCTGCGCCGCGAGGAGGTGGCGCAACTCGCCGGGGTCAGCGTCGACTACTACATCCGCCTGGAACAGGGCCGCGGCAAACATGTCTCGGACGCCGTGCTCGACGCGGTCGCCCGCGCGCTGCGGCTGACCGAGCCGGAACGGCTGCACCTGTACGCACTGGCGCGGCCCGGCGGCACCGTGGACGCCCACCCTGCCACGGCGTCGGGCGTGTACAGCGGCACCGTGCACCCGGGCGTGCGCCTGGTGCTCGACGCCCTCACCGCGCCCGCCTTCGTGCTGGGCAGGAGAATGGACGTGCTGGCCTGGAATGCCTTGGGCGACTTGGTTTCCGGCTTCTCGCGGGTCCCCGCGGCGGAGCGCAATCAGGCCCGCTACCTGTTCCTCGAACCCGTCGCGCCGGTCTTTTATCCGGAGTGGGAGACGGTGGCCGGGGAGACCGTCGCGTTCCTGCGCCGCGACGCGGGCCTGCACCCGGACGACCCGAAGCTGGCCGCCCTGGTCGAGGAGCTCTCGGCCCGCAGCGCGGACTTCGCGCGGCTGTGGGCCTCGCATCCGGTCAAGGAGAAGACGCGCGGGGCCAAGCTGATTCAGCATCCGGAGGCGGGCCGACTCGAGCTCGGATACGAGACCCTGGCGCTGCCGGCCGATCCCGATCAGCTGCTGGTCGTCTACACCGCCGAGCCGGAGTCGACGACCGCGGCCGCGCTGGCCCGGCTGGCGTCACGGCGCTCGGTCGGCGTCTGACCGCACGCGGCCGGGCCGGATCTCAGTTCGACGCAGTGGTTTTCCGGTGCACCGGCCCGTGCGCGTCCTGGCAGTGCGGGATGTGCTCGTGGTCGGTGTCGGGGCATTCGTCGTGGTCGGTGTAGTCGACCTGCAGCACGGTGTGGTCGATGTGGTGCTTCTCGGCCAGCATGGTCGCGACCGCCGCGCGCACCGCGTGACTGTCCGCGTTCTCGGCGACCAGGATGTGCGCCGACAGTGACGGCGTTCCGGACGTGATCTCCCAGATGTGCAGGTCGTGCACTTCGATGACGGAGTCGACGGCGGCCATCTCACTGCCGATCTCGACCGGGTCGAGGTAGGCGGGGGCGGCCTCGAGGAAGATCCGGCCCGAGGCCCGGACCAGGCTCACGCCCGCCTTCACCATGAGCACCACCACGATCAGGGTGGCGATGCCGTCGGCGCGGGTGAAGCCGGTGAGCATGATGATCAGACCGGCGACCGCGGTGGCGATGAACGCGAACAGATCGTTGAGGATGTGCTGGTACGCGCCTTCGACATTGAGGCTGGTCCGGTTGGCGCGGCTGATCATCCAACTGGCCAGCACGTTCACCGCGATGCCGACCAGCGCGGTGACCAGCACCAGGCCACCGGTCACGTCGGGCGGGTCGATGAGGCGGCGGATGGCCTCGTAGGTGAGCCAGGCTGCCAACCCCAGCAGGGTCAGGCCGTTGGCCTGGGCGGAGAGGATTTCGGCGCGCTTCCAGCCGTAGGTCATGCGGCCCGCGGCGGGCCGGGCGGCCAGGCGGATCGCCCACAGCGCCAGCACGATCGAGGCGGCGTCGGTGAGCATGTGCGCGGCGTCGGAGAGCAGCGCCAGCGACTGGGCGAGCAGGCCGACCACGACCTCGCCGAGCAGGAACACGACGATGACGGCGAGCGCGCCGGCCAGCCAGCGTTTGTCGCTGTCGGCGGTCGCGCCGTGTGAATGCCCGGCGTGGTCGTGTCCGTGTGAATGCCCGTGGTCGCTCATAACCCTCCTCCGTTGCTGCTCGAACAAGACCATATGCATGAATCGCTATGTATGCAATGTTTGTGACGCGTTCGATCCTGGGGGATTGCCTGAAATATGCTCCGAGCTGGTCATGAGAGGTCGCGGAAAGTCATGAGGAACCCGGCGAAGGCGGTCACGACCGCTCCGCCTCCCCGCGCTTCGCGATGAAACCCAGCGCCCGCAGCCACAGCCAAGGCCAGTCCCGGACCCACAGTCCGGTGAGCATGACCCCGACCAGCATCAACGCCCCATAGAGGGGGGTCCGCTGCGGATGGCGACCCATAACTCCTGCATACGCCTTTTCCCTGGATCGGGCATGCGTGGCACGCCGGATCCCTAAAATCGGCAGGGTGGACGCAATCCTGACAACCATCGGTGTGGTCGCGGTCGTCGGTCTCTCGGGGGCAGCCTATGCGGCGTTCCTACTGCTACGGGGGCGTAAATAGTTCGGTGGCAACGGCTTTCACGTTGCCCGCCGATCAATTCTCCACTCGCGGCCAGGGGTAGAAGGCCAGGTGGATGAGCAGCACCACGAGTCCGGCGAGCAGGATCGCGGCGACCGGGTGTGCCCGGCGCTCCAGATAGCCGATGGTGCGAAACAGTGTGGGGAACGGGACGTCTCGGCTGAAGACCATGGCCAGCACGCTGGGCAGGATCACCCACATCAGGGCGATCAAGCCGTAGAGGACGTACGCGCCCAGGTAGGAGTGCGGGTGCATGCCGCGGTCGGTGATGGCGAACAGGACACCGAAGGCATAGGTGGCGAAGGCCGCCGTCAGATAGCCCGCGCCCAGCAGCGTGATCACCGAATCCGTTTTGGTGACACGGCCGTTCACGGTGATGGTGCGCCCCGCCACCTGTTGCACGACGGGTTCGGGCGCGACGGTCAGCTGCGGCATCGCGTAATAGGCGAGCAGCACGATCACCGACACCACGATCAGCCGCACGAACGAATGCTGGGTCTCCAGATGCCCGACAGTGTTCGAAATGGTCGGCCAGCCGGCCAGTCCGAACACCGAGGCCAGCTCCGACACCGCGATGGCCAGTGCCGCCAGGCCCCACATGCAATAGCCCCAGAATTCCACCGAGCGACCCGCCGTCGTCGCGACAGCCTCGGGTCCGACATCCTCCGTCATGCTTGCCGTTGTATCACCAAAACAGGTGCCTACCTGCGGTCATGCGCAGTCGATGCCAGGTTGTCACGGCTCCGACATCTGGCAGTACCGGCGGGTCGGTTCGGATGTGCCCCAGTCGATTAGGTAAGGGGTCATCCCAAGTAGCGGCCGTACCAATCGATGACGCGCCGCCAGGCTTCGGCGGCGGCGGTGGGCTGGTAGCGGGGGCCGGTGTCATTGAAGAAGGCGTGGTCGGCATTGTCGGCGACGTAGCTCTCGTGAGGCAGGCCCGCCTGGTCCAAGGCCGCTTCGGCGGCGGGCCGGGACGCGTCGACCCGGGCGTCGAGAGCACCGTAGACCGCCAGGACCGCGGCCTTGGAGCCGGTGACCTGGCCGCCGTCGGGGAAGGGGCCGTAGAACGGGGTGGCGGCGGCCAGTTCGGGCGTGCCGGAGGTGAGCAGCAGCCAGGTCAGGCCGCCGCCGAAGCAGAAACCGGTGGCGCCCAGCCGTTTTCCGGGCACCCGGCGGCCCAGTTCGGTCAGACCGGCGCGCAGATCGGCGACGAAGCGGTCCTGGGGAATCTTGCTCAGGGCGGCGGTGGCGGCGGCCTGATCGGTGAAGGTCGCGGTGCCGCCCTCCTCGGAGAGCAGATCCACCGCCAGCGCCGAATACCCGGCGCCCGCGAAACGGCCTGTCACCGAACGGATGTGGTCGGTGAGGCCACGGTTCTCGTGGATGACCAGGACCCCGCCCCGGGGCTGGGCGGCCTCGGCCCAGGCGGCCTGCAGGGTGCGGCCCTCGGGTCCGGGGAAGGAGATGGATGTGGCCGCTACCGCGTTCGCGGTCCCGGGCGGCGGAGACGACGGGCTCACCGCCGAGCCGGCGGTGGTCGAGACGGACGTGGCGGGAGGCGACTGCTGGGCCGACTCGGCACAGGAGGCCAGCAGCGCCACCGCGGCGGGCGCCCCCATCCCGAGCAGACCCAACCGTCGCAGTGCCTCGCGGCGGCTGAGCAGGCCCTCGACGTGGTCGGTGGCGATTTCCTCTGCGATATAGCGCTGCAGCGGCGTCATGCCCTCAGCCTAGGCCGAGGGACCCGTTCCGGTTCCCGGGGACAACGCTGTGGAAATGCTCGAGGCCCCGAGTGTTCACCCCGGGACAGCAGGTCACCGGTAGGCGGTGATGTCGAACGCGCCGTTGCTGCGGCGGAACGACTCGGCGGAGTCGGGCCACAGCAGCGTCACCCGCCCGGTCTGCTCGTCGCGGTACCAGCTGGTGCAGCGGCCCTGGGTCCAGACCGTGTCGCGGGCGCGTTCCTCGATGTCGAGCATGGAGGAGTGCACCGCCTCGGGGGTCACCTCCAGGACCGTCTCCGGGCTGGTGGCGAGGTGGTCGAAAGCACTGAGCACATAGTCGATCTGGGTTTCGATCACGTAGATCGCGGAGTTGTGGCCCAGTGCCGCGTTCGGGCCGTCCAGCACGTACATGTTGGGGAAGCCGTCGACCGCGGTCGAGGCGTGTGCGGCCATGCCGTTGCTCCAGCGTTCGGACAGCAGCGAGGTGCGGCCCCGGATGTGCTTGGCGATCGACGGGCGGGTGGCGTTGAACCCGGTCGCGAAGACCAGTACTTCCAGGTCGTAGACCTGCTCGCTGGCCGCGATGGCCATGCCGTCGCTGGTCCGGGTCAGTTCGGTCGGTTCCAGGGTGACGCTGTCCAGCTGCAGGGACGCGTAGTAGTCGTCGGAGAACAGGATCCGCTTGCAGCCGATCTCGTAGTCCGGGGTCAGCTGTTGCCGCAGCCGCGGGTCGCGGACCTGGGTCGCCAGATGGTCGAGCGCGCGGCGGCTGAGCAGATCGATCTCGGGGTGGCGGCGCCGGCGGGCGGCGATGCTGAGTTCCGCCTCGGCGAACAGTTCGTCCCGCAGCGCGGTGATGGTGCCCGGGTCGGCGGCGAAATCGGCCAGCTCGTCGGGGGTGTAGAAGCGGTCGCCGCGGGGCAGCACGTAGGGGGCCGAGCGCTGGAACACCACGACCTCGCTGGCCTCGCTCGCCAGTCGCGGCAGGATCTGCACCGCGGACGCGCCGGTGCCCACCAGTCCGACGCGCTTGCCGACCAGGGAGACCTTCGGGTTCCAGCGCGCCGAATGCCAACGGCGGCCGCGGAATTCGGCGAGGTTCTGGACGGGAGGGATCTTGGGCTCGGTCAGCCGCCCGGTGGCGATGACGAGATTGCCGGCCGAGAACTCGCCCTGCGCGGTCCGCACCAGCCAGCGCCCGTCGGCTTCGCTCCATTCCGCGTGTTCCAGTGCGCAATTCAGCCGCAGATATGGTTCCAGCCGCTCCTGCCGGATGCACGAGCGCAGGTAGTCGTGGATCTCCGCGCCCTCCGCGAACACTCGCGACCAGTGCGGGTTCGGCAGGAACGAGAAGGAATAGAGGTGGGCCGGAATATCGCAGGCCACACCGGGATAGCGGTTGTCGCGCCAGGTGCCGCCCACGTCCTCGGCCTGTTCGATGATCACGAACGATTCCCGGCCGCGGCGGGCCAGCTGAATGCCCATGCCGATGCCGGCGAATCCCGCGCCGACGATCAGGACGTCGACCAGTTCGGGGCGGTTGTGTGCGTGTGCCGCAGTGGAATTCGGAGCCATGGCGTCAGATCCGGCCGTATTGGGTGGTGCGCTGGCACAGTGAGCGGCCGTGTTCGGCGGCGATCTGCTCGACGTCGGCGACGGTGAGGGTCAGCCCGGCTTCGGGACCGGATTCCGGGGCGAGCCGGCCGTCGAGCAGTAGGCCGCCGAAATCGTTTGCGCCACAGTGCAGCAGCTCGACCGCCGCGGTCACACCCAGCCGCGGCCAGGCCGCCTGGATATTGTCGATGCGCCCGTGCAGCAGCAGCCGCGCGACGGCGTGGATCGCCCGGGACTGCCGCCGGAGTCGTTCCGGGACGGCGGGCGTGCGGAATCCGGCGGCGGCGGTGACCGGATCCATCGGCATGGCGATGAATTCGGTGAAGCCGCCGGTGCGGTCCTGAATGTCGGCGAGCAGTCGCAGGTGGGCGATCTGCTGCGCCGGCGTCTCGAGGTGCCCGTACACCATGGTCGCGGTGGAGGTCAGCCCCGCGCGGTGCGCCGCCTCGATCACCTCGACCCAGCTGTGCACCGGCAGATCCGGTCCGCCCCGGAGCCGGGCGCGGACCTCGTCGTCGAGAATGCGGGCGCCGGTCCCGGGCACCGAACCGAGCCCGGAAGCCTTGGCCCGCACCAGGAATTCCGGCAGCGGCACCCCGACCCGGGCCGCGCCGTCGAGCAGTTCCTCGGGGCGGAAGGCATGCAGATGCAGGGGTGCGCTGTCGGTGATCGCGGCGATCAACGCCAGGTAGTCGTCATCGCTGTCCGCGGGCAGTGGTCCTTGCATGCAGATCTCGGTGGCGCCGAGCTGGTGCGCCTCGGCGACCAGCGCGGCGAGCCGCTCGCGCGCGGCCGAGCCCGACACCGCGGCGGTGTCCAGATTCCGGTTCACGACGAAGGTCAGCGCATCGCCGACGGTCCGCTCCCGCAGCCCGTCCGCCAGCCCGCACAGCCGCTCCAGCTCGGCACCGTCGGCCGCCAGCAACGCGAGATACCCCGGGTCCGGCAGCCCCGCCGGGTCCCGCTCCGCCTCGGCCAGCCATTCCCGCACCTGACCCACATCGGGCAAGCCGACTTCGGCGACACCACCATCCACGATCGCCACGATACCGCCGCCTCCGCCGGCCGCTACCCCGCCTGCGCATGGGCGGGGACCGGGCCGGTCGACGTGGTCGGAGGAATCAGGCGGCGGTTTCCTGGCCGATGCTGACATTGCCGAAGGAGGTGTGCGCGAACACCTGGACGACGTCCTGCGGCTGGTCGACGGCGGCCAGCCGGTTCTGCACCGAGCCGCTCTTGGTGTTGGACTCCAGCTGGGCGGCGCTGCCGGGCTTGATGCCGACGCTGAGGTCGCCCATGGAGGTTTCCAGGCGCAGCACGCCGCGGGCGGCCTCGGTGATGTGGATGTCGCCCTTGGCGGCCTTCGCGGTCACCGAGCCCTGCGGGCGCTCGACGGTGATGTCGCCGGCGGACACCTCCAGCTCGCATTCGCCGAGGCCGCCGGCGCCGCGCAGGCTGCCCAGGCCGACGGTGCCGGTGAGGCGGGAGCCGGCGGGGACGGCGATGGTGACCGCGATCGTCCCGACGGTGGTGAACGGGTTGTGGGCGCGCCAGCCGGTGGGGGTCTGCACGGTGAGGACGCCGTCGATGAAGTCGATGCGGACCTGCTCGGCGGCGCGCACGTCCTCCTTCTTGGCGGCGTTCGCGGGCCGGACGTCGACGGTGGTGTCGGTGCGGTCGGAGGCGTTGACGGTGACGTTTCCGGCGGCCACGGCGACGGCGACGGCGATCGGGGCGGGGGTCTCGAAGGCGGTCATGATGTGCTCCTCTGTCTGCGATTCCGGGGTGGAACCTCGCTGATGAGAGCTACTTTGATCGCCCCCGCTGACAGCGGGCTGACGCCGGCCTGACACGTCCGCTGACATACGTTCGGCCCTGGTCGCGGGTTGACGGCACAATGGTCCGGTGCAGATCAGGATGCTTGGACCGCTCGAGATCCGAACCGAGGACGGTGGATCGCTGGACGTGCCGGGTGTCCGGTTGCGGGCGTTGTTGATCGCGCTCGCGCTCGAACCCGGCCGCGCGGTCGCGAAAACCACGCTGGTCGACTGGATCTGGGGTGAGCGCCCGCCCGCGGACGCGGCGAACGCGCTGCAGGCGCTCGTCTCCCGGCTGCGAAAGGTGCTGCCGGACGGGGTGATCGACGTGCAGCCCGGCGGCTACCGGCTGGCGGTGGAACCCCGCGCCGTGGACGCCGTCCGGTTCGAGCAGCTGCTGGAAGCGGCCCGTGGCGGCGCGGAGGCGCAGCGGGTGCAGCCTCTGCGCGAGGCCCTGGAACTGTGGCGCGGCGCGCCGTTGCAGGACATCGGCGCCCAGGAGAACGCGGCCATCGACGCGGTGATCACCCGCTTCGAGGGCCTGCGCCTGGCCGCCGCCGAGGATCTCTACGAAACCGAGATCCGCCTCGGCCGGGGCGCGGCCCTGGTCGCCGAACTGACCGAGCTGGTGGATCGGAACCCGGTGCGGGAGCGGCTCGCCGACGCGCTGATGCGCGCGCTCGCCGCCGCGGGCCGGGGCGCGGAAGCGCTGACCGTCTACCAGCGGACCCGCGAAGCCCTCGCCGACGAGCTGGGTGTTGACCCCTCGCCGGAACTGTCCGCACTGCATGTGGCGCTGCTGCGCGGCGAGGTGGGTGCGCAGCGTGAGGAGGACCGCCGCACCAACCTGCGCGCCGAGCTGACCAGCTTCGTCGGCAAGCGCGCCGATATCGCCGCGGTGCGCGAACTCGTTGCGGCCCACCGGCTCACGACGGTGACCGGGCCGGGCGGCTCCGGCAAGACCCGGCTGGCCACCGAGACCGGCCGCGCCCTGCTCGCCGAGCTGCCGGACGGGGCGTGGCTGGTGGAGCTGGCCGCCACCGGTTCGAGCGGCGACCTCGCGCAGTCCGCGCTGGCCGCGCTCGGCCTGCGGGACGCGCTGCTCGGCGGCGCGCCCAACGCGGAACCCATCGACCGGCTCATCGCGGCCGTCCGCGAGCGCGACATGCTGTTGATCCTCGACAACTGCGAGCACGTGATCGAGTCCGCGGCCGCCTTCGCTCACCGCATGCTCGGCGAGTGCCGGCGGCTGCGAATCCTGGCCACCAGCCGGGAACCGCTGGGCATCACGGGCGAGGCGCTGTGGCAGGTGGAGCCGCTGGCCCTGCCCGCCGGGAACGCGGATGCCGCGGAGATCGAATCCTCCCCGGCCGTCCAGCTGCTGCGCGACCGGGCGAGCGCGGTGCGCAAGGACCTCGCCTCCGATGCCCGCTCACTGGCGACCATGGCCCGGGTGTGCCGGGCGCTGGACGGGATCCCGCTGGCCATCGAATTGGCCGCGGCGCGGTTGCGCACCATGTCCCTCGAGCAGCTGGCCGACCGCCTCGACGACCGGTTCCGGCTGCTGACCGGCGGCAGCCGCACCGCGATCCCGCAGCACCGCACCCTGCGCGCGGTGGTCGACTGGAGCTGGGAGCTGCTCACCGACGCCGAGCGCCGGGTGTTGCGCCGGCTCGCCGTGTTCTCCGGCGGCGCGAGTCTGGAAGCGGCCGAACAGGTTTGCGCGGCCGCCGAGTTCGGTGCGGACGCCGCGGTCGAGCAGTGGGAGGTGCTCGAACTGCTGACCGCGCTGACCGAGAAGTCGCTGTTGCGCACCGCCGGCGACGACGAGCCGCGCTATCGCATGCTCGACACCATCAAGCAGTACGCCCACGATCGCCTGGTGGAGGCGGGGGAGTCCGACGCCGCGCGCCGGGCGCACCTGGCCTACGTCACCGGTCTGGCCGCGACCGCGGAACCGCATCTGCGCCGCGCCGAACAGGTTCAGTGGCTGGCGGTCCTGGACGCCGAGCACGACAACATCGCGGCCGCCATGCGTGGCGCGCTAGCCGCCGGTGACGCGCCCGGCGCGTTGGGGCTGGCCGCGGCGGCCGGTTGGTACTGGTGGTTGAGCGGGCACAAGGCCGAGGGCCTGGAGCTGGTCAGCGCCGCCGCGGCCCTGCCCGACGAGACGGTGGACGCCGAGACCCGGGCCACCGTGTACGGGCTGGTCGTGCACTTCGTGACCTCCGGGCCCGGTGATCAGCATCAGGTGGAGGAGTGGATCCACAAGGCGAGCCGGGTAAGTCAGGGCATCCGCACCAGCCATCCGGCGCTGGCCTTCTTGGGCGCGCTGGAGCGGATGTTGCAGGGGCCCGACCAGTTTCTGCCCGCCTTCGAAGCGTTGCTCGATGACGAGGACCCGTGGGTGCGGGCCCTGGCCAGGCTGCAGACCGGAAAGTTGCGGGTCGTGCTCGGTCAGGACGGGGAGGCGGCGGACGAGCAGCTGGAGCTGGCGCTGGCCGAGTTCCGGGCGATCGGTGAGCGCTGGGGGATGTCGTTCGCGTTGACCGAGCTGGCCGATCGGATCGCCATGCGCGGTGAATTCGGCCGGGCGTGCGCGTATTTCGAACAGGCGGTGGCGGCGGCCACCGAGGTCGGCGCTGTCGAGGACGCCGTCCGGATGCGCGCCCGCCAGGCCCAGTTGTATTGGCTGCTGGGTGATTTCGATGCCAGTGCGGTCGCGCTGGCCGAGGCGCAGCGGTACGCGGATCAGGCGGCCTGGCCGAGCGGTCTGGCCGAATTGGCTTTGGTGAAAGCGGAATTGGCGCGCTGGAATGGTGACGGCGCGGAGACCAGGCGCCAGATCGCCGTCGCCACCGCGATGCTGGGTGAGGAGGCCGGGCAGCCGTTCATCAGCGCGTTGATCCACGATCTGCGCGGCTATCTGGCCGAGGATCCGGGCGAGGCCAGAACCGAACGCGCCGCGGCCTTCGCGGCGGCGACCGCCGGCGGGCACGCGCCGCTGCTGGCCCGGATCATCGTGGGCATCGCGGATCTGGCGTTGCGGGACGGTCAGGACGAGCAGGCGGTGCGGCTGCTGGCGGCCGGTGACGCGGTGCGCGGACTGGCCGATCGCTCGCATCCGGATGTGGCCCGGATCGAGCAGACGACACGAAGCCGCCTCGGTGAAGACGGCTTCACCGAGGCGGCGGGGGAGGGGACGCGGGCGGACTGGCACGAGCTGGCCCAGGTCACGCTCGCTTGCTGAACGTGGCTCGCGACCACAGGTATCCGACGATGGCGAACCCGGCGCACCAGGCCAGCGCGGCGGCGGTGTAGCCGCCCGACGGGTGACCGGTCAGGAAGCCGCGCAGGGATTCGATGATCGGGGTGAAGGGCTGGTACTGGGCGAACTGGCGGACGCCCTGGCCCATCTGCTCGGCCGGCACGATCGCGCTGCTGACGAAGGGCAGCATGATCAGCGGCACCACCGACATGCCCGCCGACTCCGGGGTCTTGGCCGCCATGCCGAGCGCGACGGTGAGCCAGGAGGCCGCGAACGAGGTCGCCACCATGACGCCGATCGCGCCGAGCCATTCGGTGGCCGAGGCCGGGGAGCGGAAGCCGAGCGCGAGGGCGACGCCGAGCACGGCGGCGATGGCGATCAGGTTGGTGAGCATGGTCGCCGCCACGTGCCCGGTCAGCACCGCGCCGCGGGCGACGTCCATGACCTTGAACCGGTTGATGATGCCCTTGGCCATGTCCGAGCTGACCGACACCGCGGTGCCGGAGAGTCCGTAGCTGATGGCCAGCAGGATCATGCCGGGTGTCGAGTAGTTGATGTAGTCCTCGCCGACGTTGAAGGCGCTGCCGAACACGTAGACGAAGATCAGCAGCATCATCACCGGCATCAGCGCGGCGTTGAAGATGGCGACCGGGTTGCGGGCGATGTGTTTGAAGTTGCGGCGCAACATGATCGCGGAGTCGCCGAGCGAGGCGGACAGTCCGCCCGCGGCGGAAGTGCCGGCGGCGGTGGTGGTCTTGGTGGAAGTGATGGTGCTCATGCTGCGTCGGCCTCCGTGGTGGCGTGCCCGGTCAGGGCAAGGAAAACGTCGTCGAGATCGGGGGTGTGGATGGAAACGTCCTCGGCCTCGACCGAGTGGTCGGCGAGCCGGTTCAGCAAGGCGCGCAGGGCATTCGAGCCGCCGTCGCCCGGCACCTGCAGGGTCAGGGCGTCGGGGTCGGGGGTGCTGCCGGGCAGGATCCGGGCGGCCGCGTCCAGCTGCGCGCTGTCGCGGAATCGGAGCTGCAGGTAGCTGCCGGGCACCCGGCGCTTGAGTTCGTCCGGTGTGCCCTCGGCGACGATGCGGCCGCCGTCGAGCACCGCGATCCGGTCGGCGAGCTGATCGGCTTCCTCGAGGTACTGGGTGGTGAGGAAGATGGTGACGCCGTCGGAGGTCAGTTCCCGCACGATGTCCCACATGGTGCGGCGGCTGCGCGGGTCCAGTCCGGTGGTCGGCTCGTCGAGGAAGACGATGTCCGGCTTGGTCACCAGGGTCATGGCCAGGTCCAGTTTGCGGCGCATGCCGCCGGAGTAGGTCGAGGCCGGTTTGCGCGCCGACTCGGTCAGTTCGAATCGATCCAGTAGCGCGGCCACCACTCGCTTGCTCTCGTTGCCGCGCAGCCGGTGCAGGTCGGCCATCAGCCGCAGGTTCTCCTCGCCGGTGAGCAGGTCGTCGACCGCCGCGAACTGGCCGGTGACGCCGATCGCGGCGCGCACCGCCCGGGTCTGGCTGGCGATGTCGTATCCGGCGACGCGGGCGGTGCCGCCGTCCGCCTTCAGCAGGGTGGTGAGCACGTTGACCATCGTCGTCTTGCCCGCCCCGTTGGGGCCGAGCAGCGAGAAGATGGTGCCCGAGCCGATGTTCAGATCGATGCCATCGAGGATCGTCTTGTCCCCGTACGCCTTCCGCAGCCCCGAAGCCGCGATCGCTGTGTCGTTCATGTGGACTACTGTCGCGATCCGGCCTGATATCGACCTGACAGCGACCTGACACGTCCCCTGACGTGGGTATCACCCGGTGTGTGACGCCACGAAAACGGGCCTGAGCGGCGAATTCGCGCTGCGCGTCGCGCACGATTCGGGCGGGTCGACCAGCGGTGACACCGCCCGCGTACTACCGTTCACCCATGACGAGCCGGGAGATCGTTGTGACTGTGGGCGAGGCCGACTGGCTGACCCTCAGTGATGCCGCCGAATGCGCGGGGATGAGCGTGGAGGCCTACGTCGCCTGGAGTGTGCGCGTGCTGGCCTTTCAAGCCCGGCCCGGCGGCTCGAAGCGGCGCGCGGGCACCGGGTCTCCGGCGGCGGCCCGGCGCGCGTCGGCGATCATCGACGAATCGGAGTCGGTGGCCTGGGCGGAGACGTTCTCCGAGCGCCTGTCCCACCGCGCCGACCGCTACCGCGACAACCCGGCTATCGCCGACGAGCGGTGAATCCCACTCCCGCCGTTCGCCATTCGACCGTGGGCCCGGCCGACAGCGGTCGCCGGGGGTAGAGCCATTCGCGGGCGATGCGATGGCAATCGACGCTTGCGGCCTACTTCGGATTGGTTACCTCGCTGGGGAAGTCACGGTCCGGGGTGACGGTGTGACCGTCCGCGCCCAGCGTGAGCGTCACGTCGACCGGTCCGCCGGTGGGGCAGCAGCTGGCGTCGCTGTGTGCCAGCCAGCGGTATTCGACCCGGACGCTGCGATCGGTGGACCCGACCACCGAGGTGTAGGACGTCCACTTCTTGGTCGCGGTGCCCAGGAAACCCGCGTGGTTGAACAGCAGCACATGCCACGGCGAGCTGGCGGTGCCGCCCTCGGTATCGGCGAGCACCCACAGCAGCGCCGGACACGAGCCGACGGCGGCTTCGGTGCCGCTGTACGCGACGAACTTCGCGTCGCTCACGCTCGGTCCGATCTTGCCGAGCGCGGCGGTGACCACCGGCGACTTCAGATCCACGCACTTGCCGTTGCCCGCGGTGGCGGGAGCGCCGCCACCGGCGGCCTGCGTGGTGCCGGGCGGCTGCTGGGTGTCGGACGGCTGCGCCGACCCCGGCGCGGCCGGCGCCGCCGTGGTCGGCGTACCTCCGGGCCTCGGCGTCGTCTCGTCCTGACATGCCGTCGTCAACGCCAGCGCGGCGGCCAGCGCGACGATCCCCGCGAGCTTCTTCATGAAATGTCCTCTCCCCTGGGTGCTACCGAGTTATTCGCGGACCGGCGCGGAAGCGTTGCGCCGCCTCGCGAATGCGAGGCGGGTTTTCGACCGAGGTTGTGATTCGTCCCGTTTATCTGGTTCGGTGTCACGTTCGGGGGCGATACCGCCTAACGTGCGCAGGGCACATGATTTGGCTGGGAAGGTTGGACCGGGCGTGATCGGTACACGGGCGAAGCTCGATGAATTGGCGAAGATGCTGGAGATCGCCGCGGAGCCCGCAGGCGAGGCCGCGATCGCCAAGCGGGCGAAGAAGGGGATTCCCAGTGTGCGGCAGCGGGTGCACATGCTGCTGGATCCGGGGACGTTCATCGAGACGGGGGCGCTGGCCCGGCAGCCCGGGCAATCGGACGCGCTGTACGGCGACGGACTGGTCACCGGGCGCGGGCTGATCGGCGGCCGGCCGGTGGTGGTGATCTCCCACGATCAGACCGTGTACGGCGGATCGGTCGGCGTCACCTCCGCGCAGAAGTTCATGCGGGCGTTGAAGTTCGCGTTCGACAACGCGTGCCCGGTGGTGACGATCAATGATTCCGGCGGAGCGCGCATTCAGGACGCGGTCGGTTCCATCGCCTCGTTCGGCGACATCTCCCGGGTGCTGGAGAAGCTGTCCGGGTACGTGCCGCAGGTGTCGATCATTCTCGGAAAGTGCGCCGCCGGTTCGGTGTACGGGCCGATCAACACCGACGTGCTGATCGGCACCAAGGACTCGTACATGTTCGTCACCGGGCCGGACGTGATCAAGGCCGTCAACGGCGAGGACGTCACCGCCGAACAGCTCGGCGGCGCGCAGGTGCAGGCCGAACGTGGCACCCTGCACCACGTGGCCGACACCGAGCAGGACGCCTACGACTGGGCCCGCAACTACCTCAGCTACATGCCGACCAGCTGCGTCGAACAGCCGCCGATCGTGAATCCCGGCCTGGAACCGGAGCTCACGGCCCACGACCTCGAGCTCGACAGCATCATCCCGGACTCCGACCGGGCCGGCTACGACATGCACGAGATCCTGCTGCGCATCTTCGACGACGGCGAATTCCACGAGATCCGAGCCGCTTTCGCGCCGAACCTGATCACCGGCTTCGCCCGCGTCGACGGCTACCCGGTCGGCGTGATCGCCAATCAGCCACTGGTGCTGGGCGGTTCCATCGACGCCGCCTGCTCGGACAAGTCGACCTACTTCATCCGCCTGTGCGACGCCTTCAACATCCCGCTGGTGTTCATCGCCGACACCCCCGGCGTGCTCCCGGGTCTCACCGAGGAAGCCAACGGCGTCATCATCCGCGGCGGCCGCGTTCCGCGCGCCATCATCGAGGCCACGGTGCCGATCATCAACCTGGTGGTCCGCAAGTCCTACGGTGGCGCGTACGGCATGATGGCCGCGCGTCAGGTCGGCGCGGACATCAGCCTAGCCTGGCCGACCGCCCGGATCGCGGTGATCGGCGCGGAGAGCGCGGTCGACCTGCTCGGCAAGCGCCAGCTGGCGGCGGTGCCGGAAGAACACCGTGCCGCGGCACGCGAATTCATGGTCAACACCTACAACGAGACGGTCGCCACCCCGTGGGTCGCCGCCGAGCGTGGCTACATCGACGCCGTCATCGAACCCTCCCGCACCCGCCTGGAAATCCGCCACGCGCTGCGCCTGCTCCGCGACAAGCCGCGCGTCAAGCCGGAGTTCAACCCGCGCAAGCACCCGATCTATCCGATGTAGCCCCTCGAAATGGTGTGTACCGCTCAATGCCCGGGCGGGTTAGCCTCATCGCGGGCCTGGGCATTCTGACCACCTTCTCTTTCGGGGGTTCTATCGTGATACACCAATCATTCAGGCGCGCCGTGACGTTCGTGGTCGCGGCCGCGGTTTCGGCGACGCTGGCCACCGGCGCGGCCGCGCCCGAACCGCCGAAGCCGTCGTCGATCACCTCGATCGTGAAAGACGGCCGCACCTGGCACCTGACGGTGTACTCGGCGGCCATGGACAAGGACGTCACGGTCGACGTCCAGCGTCCGGCCGACGAATCCCAGCCCGCGCCGAACCTGTACATGCTCAACGGTTTGGATGGCGGCTACGGCACCGCGAACTGGAAGGCCCGCACCCACGCCCTGGAATGGCTGGCCGACAAACCGGTCAACGTCATCCAGCCGATCGGTGGCTACGCCAGCTATTACACCGACTGGCAGCAGCCGGATCCCAAACTCGGCGTCAACAAGTGGCGGACGTTCTACACCGAGGAACTTCCCCCACTGCTGGATCAGACCCTGCAATCCACCGGCGTCAACGCCCTGACCGGCTTGTCCACCTCCGGCACCTCGGTGCTGCAGCTGGCCGAGGCGAAACCCGGCCTGTGGAAGTCCGTCGCCGCCTACAGCGGCTGCGCTCAGGTCGCCGACCCGGTCGGCCAGGGGTACATCAAGCTCGCCGTCGGCCGCAGCGGCGGCAACCCCGAGAACATGTACGGCCCCGACAACAGCCCCGCCTGGTCCGCCAACGACCCGATCATCAACGCCGAAAAAACTGCGCGGCACACTGCTCTACGTCTCCAGCGGCAGCGGCATCCCGGTCATGGACGACGTCGACTACTACCTCAGCTCACCCGACGTCGACGGCGCGGCGAGCTTGGCGCTCGGCATCATCATCGAGGCCGCCACCAACCAGTGCTCCCACAACCTGAAAGACCGCCTCGACGGCCTGAACATCCCCGCGACCTACCAATTCACCCCGGTAGGCACCCACTACTGGCCCTACTGGGAGCAGGCCCTCCGCGACTCCTGGCCCATCCTGGCGCAGGGCATGGGCCTGCCGAATTGACGGACGCGACCCAGCGAAAGCTGGGTCATGTCACACCTTGCGGGGCTGCGTCGTCACCTTGACGAAGCCCGCTGAGACGCACCGTCCCAGCCTCGGCTGAACGTCTCGCAGATGGCGGTTGTCGCCTTCTCCCGCAAGGAAATTGGAGTCTGTCATGTCGATCGCCTATGTCATCGTCACCGTTGTCGCCGCCGCCTGGGTGGGATTCTCGGCGTTCTCGCTGTACCGACGGGCCGAGTTCGTGGTCGGCCCGCTGCGTGAGTACTCGGTCCCGGAGGCGTGGTGGACGCCGCTGGCCCTGGCCAAGGGCGCGGGCGCGATGGGTTTGATTGCCGGACTGTTCATCTCGTTCGTGGGAGTGGCCGCCGCGATCGGCCTGATCCTGTACTTCGCCGGCGCGATCATCACCATCATCCGGGCCCGCGCCTACGGCAGCATCCCCTTCCCGCTGCTGTACCTGGTCCCCGTGGCCGTAGCCATGGGCCTGGGCTTCGCCGCCTGATCACCCCGGCCAGTGAACTGCCTTCCTGAATACGAGCGAACCGCAGATCCCGGATCTGCGTTCGCTCGTATTTCACGACTGTCTAGGCGCGATCGACGTCGTAGGAGAACGAGTACGCGTCGAGCCGTTCGGTGAGGACGCCGATCAGGTCATCGGATGCGCCGCACGCCACGTCGATGTGCGCGTGCGGTCGGCCGTTCCGCGGCGAGACGGTGATGTCGCCGAGCAGCCCGGCCGCCCGCAGTTCCCGGGCCACGACCTGGTGCATCGCGTCGTGAAGCAGCGGCACCTTGTGTACCTTGCCGACAGCGGTGAGGGGTATCGCCGCGATGAGGTCGATGAACTTCGGGGCGGCGGCCGGTTCGGGGGCGTGCGCGGCGGCCCAGGTCAGCAGCTCGGCGGCCGGTACCGCAGCGCCGGGGCGCAGGACCACATAGGCCGCGGGGACTTCTCCGGCATGCGCGTCGGGTCTCGGAACCACTGCGGCGGCAGAGATATCCGGATGCTGGAGCAGTGACTCCTCGACCAGCCGGGGGTCGATATTGTGGCCGCCGCGGATGATGACGTCGCGGGCCCGGCCGGTCAGGGTGACGAATCCCGCCGCGTCGACTCGGCCCAGGTCGCCGGTGATCAACCAGTCATCGATGACGATTCCGGTGGGGTCGGGTGCCGGACCGGCGGGTCCGGCCCGGAGATATCCGGGAAAGACATTGGGGCCCTGGATGGCGAGCACACCATCTTCGCCGGGTCTGCAATCGCCGCGGGGTAGTCCATCGTCGTCGACCCGCACGGCTTTGATCCGCTGGTACGGCAGTCGCAGTCCGACCGCGCCCGGCCGATTGCCGGTCTCCGGTGCGAGCACGCTGACGCAGGTGGCCTCGGTGAGGCCGTATCCCTCGAGCATCGGTATCCCGCTGGCGGATTCGAAGTCTGCGCGGACCCGGCCGGGAAGCGGTGCGGCCCCGACGATTCCGGCGCGCAGGCTGGAGATGTCGACTCCGTCCGGGACGGCGGGCAAGGCGGCGTAGACGGTCGGCACCGCGGAGAATCCGGTGATGCCATAGCGTTCCACGATCCGCCAGAAGTCGGCCATCGCGGCCCGGTCGCGATAGCCGAGGGGCCCGAGCGAGACGGCGGATCCCCCCGCATGGAACGGCGCGAGCGCGGTGATGTGCACCGCGTTGACATGGAACAGCGGCAGGCCCGCCAGCGTGACCGATTCTCCGGCGAACAGCGCGTGCCGGGCGACAGCCCAGGCGACGTACACCTGATTCGCGTGCGTCTGCGGCGCGACCTTCGGTGTGCCCGTGGTGCCGCCGGTGTGGAAGTACGCGGCCATATCCGCGGGCCCGGGCCGCCGGTCGACGGTGAGCTCCGGAGGCTGGGCCGCGGCCAGTTCGTCGAAGTCTCCGGCCCATTGCGGCGGCGCGTCGTCGACCGAACCGCCGACCGAGATCAGCGCACGCAGTCCGGGCAGCGCCGCGGCGACCGCACACGCCGTACGCCAGACCGCGGCATCGAGTTCCGGTGCGGGAGCGACCAGTACACGCGCGCCGGTGAGCCGGAAGATGTCGACGATGTGTTCCGTAGCGAGCATCGGATTGACGGGATTGGCGACGCCGATCACCTGCGCGCCGAACAATGCGGCGTAGGTGGTCCCGGTATTGGGGAGCATCAGCCCGACGACGCCGCCGGGCTCGACCCCCAGTGCGGCATACAGATTCGCGGCCTGGTGGATGCGCCGCAAAAGTTCACCGTACGACCAGGTTTCGGGCTTGTCCCAGTCCGTTCCGCCGGGCAGCAGATGCAGTGCGGGCCGGTCCTGATGGCGGCGAGCGGTCCGTGCGATCAGCTCGTAGGTGCTGCCCGGCAGGTCCCGGTCGCTGAGCGGAATCGATTCGAGGCGCGTGAGTTCGCCGGCGAAGTCCGGTTCGAGCCGCGTGTTCACGCGCGCACCACCGGATTCGCGAGCACCCCGATGCCCTCTACCTCCACCTCGACCAGATCGCCCGCCCGCAGGTATCTCCCGGAGAACACGCCGGCCCCGCGCGGAGTGCCGGTGCAGATCACGTCACCGGGTTCGAGGGTCTGGTACCGCGACACGTGCGCGATCAACTCCGGTATGGAGTGGATGAAGCCGCTGGTCCGATCCTCCTGGCGCAGTTCCCCGTTCACGCGGGTCCGCAGCGCGAGGTCGGGTGTCTCGGTGAATTCGTCAGCCGTCACCAGACAGGGGCCGAGCGGTTTGAAGGTGTCGAAGCTCTTGGCGACGCCGATGGAGGCGGTGGGGTCGCCGGTCATCGCGCGCAGCTGGATATCGCGCGCGGAGGCATCGTTGACGATGGTCAGCCCGGCCACATGACGCCAGGCCGCGTCGATGGACACACCGCGGGCGGGTGTGCCGATGACGACCGCGACCTCACCCTCGTAGTCGACCTGTTCCGCCGCGACCTCCGGCAGCACGATCGGATCGCCGGGCCCGACGACCGCTGACCCGGCCGTGACTTGCATGTTCGGTTCGGTGGGCACCGCGATGTCGGTCTTTCCCAGCGCCGTGAACATGTCCAGGGCCTCGGTCGCGTGGCTCCCGTAGTTCAATCCGATGATCAGCACTTTCCCCGGCCGCGCCACCGGCGGCCGCAGCACCGCCTGCTCGAGGGCCTGTTCGCGCAGCACCGTCGCGGTGCGGGCGGCGTCGAGTCCCGGACCGCGTAGCAGTGCGCCGACCTCGGCGTAAGGCAGGTCGAGTAGCGAGAGCACGCCGGCGCGGTCTTCTCGCGCGAGCCCGTCGTCGGTCGAGTAGAGACGCATGCCGAACCTCCTTGTGCACCGGCACCGCGCCGGCCTTCTCTTGATTCATAGTTAAGAGCACGTCTTAGCTCTCAGTCAAGAGCGGGCCTAGAGTTGGCCCATGCCCAAGAATCGCCAGGACATCCCCAAGGCCGAGCGTCAAGCCGAACTGGTCGCGCATGCTCGCGAACTCTTCGCCGAGAACGGCTATCGCGGCACCAGTGTGGCGGCGGTCGGCCGGGCCGCCGGTATCGCGCCCGCGGCGGTGCACTGGTATTTCCCCACCAAGGACGACCTTTTCGCCGCCGTCGTCGATTCGATCTTCAGTGAGACGCGTGCACTCGTCGAGGCCGAACCGGCGGGTGATCCGCGGGACGAATTGGTCGACCTGCTGGTGCGTATTGGAGCCCTATCGGGGGCTGCATCGCGTCGCCTACGAGCGCATGGACGAGACCGAGACGCTGCGCGCGGTCTACGGGCGGATGCAGGACTGGCTCGAGGAGCGGCTGCTGGCCGCGATCTCGCAGCGGGCCGCCGCGGGTGCGGATCTGGCGTCGATCACCGATCTCGCGCATGTGCTGTTCGAGGGGTTGCTGATCAGCGTGCGCCGGCTGGATCGGCCGACGGGGGAGCTGGTCGACCTGCTCATCACCTCGCTGGTGGCCACCGCGGAGGCGAGTCGATAAGCACCTCTTGACTTCCATTCATGAGCGGGCCTAGCTTCTCTTGTATCGTATTCAAGAGATGTTCTCGGCTCAAAGGAGAGTCCGCTCATGGCATCACCCGCAAAACTCGCCCACGTCGTCCTGCGCACCGGTCGGCTGCCGGAGATGGTCGACTGGTACGTGCAGGTGCTCGAGGGTCGCCTCGTGTTCGGCAACGACATGCTGGCCTTCATGACCTACGACGACGAGCATCATCGCGTCGCGTTCCTGGCCACCGGCGCCTCCCAGCGGCCCACCGACGCGCACTCGGGACTGCACCACGTCGCCTTCACCTACGACTCGCTCGGTGACCTGCTCGGCACCTATCAGCGCCTGAAGAGCGTTGGCGTGCAACCGTTCTGGACCATCAATCACGGCCCCACCACCTCGCTGTACTACGAGGACCCGGAGGGCAATCACATCGAATTGCAGATCGACAACTTCGCCACCGACGCGGAGCTGACGGACTTCTTCGACTCCGGCGCGTTCGACGCCAATCCCATCGGCGTCGAATTCGATGCCGATGAACTCGTCGCCCGATTCGAAGCGGGCGAGCCCCTGGCCGATCTGGTGCGGCGGCCGTGAGCGCGGCCGAACAGACCCCGGTGCTCATCGCCGGCGCGGGCCCGGTCGGCCTCGCCACCGCGTATGTGCTCGGGCGACATGGCATTCCGAGCATCGTCTGCGAGCGCTACGGAGCGGTCAATCCGCATCCCCGCGCGCACGTGGTCAATACGCGCTCGATGGAACTGCTGCGGGCCTGGGGCATCGCCGAGGCCGTCACCGGTGACGCGGTGGCCCCGGAGTGGATGCTCAATATCGTGTGGAAGCAGACCCTCGCGGGGGAGCCGCTCGGCCGGATCAATCTGGCCGACGGCGGCACGGAGCGAATCACGCGCCGCGGCACCGCCTCTCCCGAGCTGATCACCTCGTGCGCGCAGGATCGCGTACAGCAGCGGCTGCTCGATGCGCTGCGCGCGCAGGCCATGGCCACCATCCACTTCGACACCACCGTCGTCCGCGTCACCGACACCGGTGATCAGGTCGACGTGGTCGTCGAATCCGGCGGTGCGACAAGAAATATCGCGGCGCAATATGTCGTCGCGGCGGACGGCGCGGCGGGCACGCTGCGCGCCGACCTCGGAATCGGCATGGCGGGACTGCCCGAGCTGGGGCAGCAGGTGAACATCTACTTCCACGCCGACCTGTCGCCCTGGACCGAAACCGATCCGGCCCTGCTGATCTGGATGATCAACGCCGAATCACCGGGTGTGTTCATCGGAATGGACGGCAAGCATCGATGGACGCTGAACCGGCCGTTCGACCCGGCCCTGGAATCACTGTCTTACTACACCCCGGAGCGCTGTATCGACCTGGTGCGCACCGCCGTCGGTAGCGCGGACCTCGCCGTCGACGTCCGCTCGGTCGGTACTTGGACCATGGCGGCCAGCACGGCGGAAACCTATCGCATCGGCCGGGTGCTGCTCGCCGGTGACAGTGCGCACCAATTCCCGCCGACCGGTGGGCTCGGCATGAACACCGGGTTCGCCGACGCCGACAACCTCGGCTGGAAGCTGGCCGCCGTGCTCGGGGGCTGGGCTCCCGAATCCCTGCTCGACACCTATGGAACCGAGCGCAGTGCGGTCGCGCTCAGCAATGCCGAGCGCAGTGTCGCCAATGCCCTGAAGATGTTCGACGCCGGAATCGGGCCGCTCACCGTTCAGATCGCCGAGCGGCTCGACAGCGCGGAACCCTCGATCGCGCAGCGTGAGCGCGAGCTGCTGGCCGCGGCGATCCCGCGGCACCGCGAGCACTTCGACGATCTCGATCAGGAATTGGGCTACGTCTACGGCGGCGCCGAGGTCACCGCCGATCCGATCGCCATGGCCGTCCTCGGTGCGCGGCTACCGCATGCGTGGATCGTCCACGAGGGTGCCACGGTGTCGACCCTCGATTTGCTGGGGCCGTGGTTCACCCTGATCGCGGGTCCATCCGGATCCAACTGGGCGACAGCACTTTCCGAAACGGCGGACGAGATCCCGTGCCGGGCCTTCATCGTCGGACACGATTTCGAACTCGACACCGACCGCTTCGGCATCGGCGCGGCCGGAGCCATCCTGGTCCGGCCGGACGGGCATATCGCCTGGTCGACCGATCAGGGCTCCGGCACACCCGCCGCCGATCTCACCGCCGCACTCCGAACCGCCTGCGGCAGAAAGCCGACCCCATGACGAATCAGATCGCACCGGTCACCCTGTCGGACCGGTACACCCGGCAGGTCGGCGCCGTTCACCTCACCGGTATCCAGGCCCTGGCCCGGCTGCCACTGGAGCTGCGGCGCGCGGACGTGCGCGCCGGTCGGCGCACCGCGGCCTTCATCTCCGGCTACGAAGGCTCACCGCTCGCCGGCTACGACACCGAACTCGCCCGCAACGCCGCCCTGCTCGACGAGCACGACATCGTGTTCCGCCCCGGCGTCAACGAAGAACTGGCGGCGACCGCCGTGCAGGGCACGCAATGGGCGGCGACCCAGGACGACAAGCGGGTCGACGGCGTCCTCGCGCTCTGGTACGGCAAGTCACCGGGCCTGGATCGCGCCTCCGACGCCATCCGGCACGCGAACCTGATGGGCACGCACCCGGACGGCGGGGTGCTGGCGCTGGTCGGCGACGACCCCGCCGCCAAATCCTCCACCGTGCCCGGCGCGTCCGAGGGGCTGCTCGCCGATCTCGGACTGCCCACCCTGTATCCGGCGGATCCGCAGGAGGCCTTGGACTTCGGGCTGCACGGCGTGGCGATGTCGCGGGCCTGCGGACTGTGGGTGGCCTTGAAGATCGCCACCAATGTGGCGGACGGTTCGGGGACAGTGGACCTGGACCCCGATCGGGTGCGGCCCGTCGTGCCCGACCTGACCGTCGACGGCGCCGTCTACCGGCATGAGGTGACCGCGCAGGTGCTGCAGCCGACGCTCGGTGTGCTCGAACGCAGCCGGGAGGGTGCGCGGCTCGAGATCGCGCGACGGTACGCGGTCGCCAACGACCTCAACCGGATTACCCACTCCGGCGCCGGTGACCGGCTGGGGATCGTCGCGGCGGGCAAGACGTATCTCGATGTGCGGCAAGCCTTGCGGATGCTCGGGCTCGACGACGCAGAGCTGGCGCGCCGCGGGGTCCGGCTGTTGCGACTCGGGATGATTCATCCGCTCGAGCCCACCATCGTGCAGCGATTCGCCGAGGGCCTCGACGAAATCCTGGTGATCGAGGAGAAGCGGCCGTTCCTCGAAACCGCGGTCAAGGATCTGCTGTACGGCAGCCCCGGGGCTCCCGCCGTCCACGGCAAGCGGCTGCCCGACGGCACGGTATTCATGCCCGTGGACGGCGAACTCGACCCGGACATCATCGCCACGAAGCTGGCCGCACGGTTGTCCGTGATCGGCGGATTCCCGTCCGCGGAGCAGTGGCGAGGCCGCCGCCGCACCGGAATCGCCTCGCGCGCACTGCCACTCGTCACCAGGACGCCGTACTTCTGCTCGGGCTGCCCGCACAACATCTCCACCAAGACGCCGGACGGGGCCACCGTCGGCGCGGGCATCGGCTGTCACGGCATGGTGTCGCTGATGAGCTCCGACCAGGTCGGCAACGTCACCGGCCTCACCCAGATGGGCGGTGAGGGAACACAGTGGATCGGGATGGCGCCCTTCCTCGCCCGCACTCACATGATCCAGAACCTCGGAGACGGCACCTTCCACCATTCGGGCAGCCTGGCCGTGCGTGCCGCGGTCGCCGCGGGCAGTCACATCACCTACAAGCTGCTCTACAACTCGGCGGTGGCGATGACCGGCGGCCAGCAGGCCGTCGGGGTCATGCCGGTATCCGCGATCTGCACCGCCATGCTCGCCGAAGGCGTCGCGCGGATCATCGTGACGACCGACGAGGTGAAGCGGTATCGAAAGGTCCGGCTGCCCAAAGGTGTTCAGGTCTGGCACCGCGACCGGTTGATCGAGGCGCAGGAAACCCTGTCCCGCACCGCCGGTGTCACACTGTTGATCCACGATCAGGAGTGCGCAACCGAACTGCGGCGGAAACGCAAACGTGGACTCGCGCCCACGCCCGTGGAACGCATCGTCATCAATGAACGCGTCTGCGAGGGCTGTGGCGACTGTGGGCAGAAGTCGAATTGTCTTTCGGTGCAACCGTTCGACACCGAATTCGGCCGCAAGACCCGCATCGACCAGTCCTCCTGCAATATCGACCGATCCTGCCTGGCGGGGGACTGCCCGTCGTTCCTGTCCGTCGTCCCGGCCGGGAAGCGTGCCCGGCGCGCCGCGGCGACCCTCGACCCCAACGACCTTCCGGCCCCGCCCGGGACGTTTGCCGGCACCCACACCACGCGCATCACCGGTGTCGGCGGGTCCGGCGTGGTGACGTTGGCCCAGCTGCTCAGCACCGCGGCCACGCTGGCCGGGCATCGGGTCCACGCGCTCGATCAGACCGGGCTCGCGCAGAAGGGCGGCGCCGTCGTCTCGGACCTCAAGTTCTCCGACGAGCCGATCGAACAGGGCAGCAAGGCGACTGCCGACGAATGCGACCTCTATCTCGGCTGTGACCTGCTCGTCGCGGCGGAACCCCGCTACCTCGCGGCCGTCGATCCGGGTCGCACGGTCGCAGTGGTGTCCACCAGTGAAGTCCCGACCGGGCAGATGGTCATCGACCCGACCGTGTCCTTCCCCGCGTCCGGGCCGATCCTGGACAGCATCCGGGCCGCCGCCGACGACACCTTCTTCCTCGATGCTCGCAGCGCGGCGAGTGCCTTGCTCGGCGCGGATCAGTTCGCGAATCTGCTGCTCGCGGGAGCGGCCGTGCAGTCCGGGGCGCTACCGCTGGCACCGGCCTTCATCGAGGAGGCCATCGTCCTCAACGGCGTTCAAGTCGAGGCGAATACGTCCGCGTTTCGCTACGGCCGGCTGTCGGTCGCTGATCCGGCCACCTTCGCCGCTGCCCTGGAGCCGGCCGGCGGACCGGTCGAAACCGTTCGCCCACTGTCGAATGCGGCCGCGAACCTCATCGCGATCGTCCCCGTCGATCCCGCATCGGAACTCCACCGCCTACTCGGCATCCGCGTCCCCGACCTGATCGAGTACCAGAACCTGGCCTACGCAAGGCAATACAGCACCTTCATCGCCCAGGTCCTCCGTGTCGAATCCGAACGAATCCCCGGCTCGACCGCCTTCACCGAGTCCGTCGCCCGAAACCTGTACAAACTCATGGCCTACAAGGACGAATACGAGGTAGCCCGTCTCTCCTTGGACCCCGAAGTCCGCCGAGCCGTCGAAGCCGAATTCGGCCCCGGCGCCCGCATCTCCTACCGCCTGCATCCGCCCGCCCTGCGCGCCCTCGGCATGAAGAACAAACTCCAACTGGGCCCGTGGTTCCGCCCCGCCTACCGCGCGCTGGTCGCTCTCCGTCGCCTCCGCGGGACCCGCCTCGATCTCTTCGGCTACGCCGCGGTCCGCAGAACCGAACGCACCCTGATCACCGAATACCGGGCCATCGTCACCGAACTCCTCGACACCCTGCACCTCGACACTCACCCACTGGCCATCGAAATCGCCGACCTCCCCGACATGATCCGCGGCTACGAGTCCATCAAAGTCGCGAACGTCGAGGCCTACCGGGCCAGAGTCGCCGCCCTCCTACCCCATACGGGGAGGTGAGCGGATCGGGATCGGCTGGTTCCAGGGACGAACGCTGGGCCGTGTCACACCTTGCCGGGCTGCGTCGTCACCTTGACGAAGCCCGCTGAGACACAGCGTCCCAGCCCTGACCGAACGTCCTCGCAGAGAAGAGAAGATCATGGAACCGCGTTTCAACCTCTACGCCAACGACATTGCCGCCAAGTTCAACAAGCGCCTGGTCACCGCCGCCCGTGTGGTCGACGAGTCGACGCTGCCCAAGGTGACCCAAGAACTGGTGAAGATCCGTTCCTCGCAGATCAACAGCTGCGGGATGTGCCTGGACATGCACACCAAGGATGCTGCCCACGCCGGTGAGACCCCGGTTCGTCTGGCCATGGTCGCGGCGTGGAAGGAATCCACTGTCTTCACCGATCCGGAGCGCGCCGCGCTGGCGCTGACGGAGGAGGGCACCCGCCTCGCCGATGGTGGCGGCATCTCCGACGACACCTGGGCCCAGGTCCGCAAGCATTACGACGACGACCAGATCGGTGCACTCATCTCCCTGATCGCCACCATCAATGCCTGGAACCGCCTGAATGTGCTGGCGGGCATGGTGGGTGGGGAGTACACCCCCGGCCAGTGGTAGCCGGTCAGGGGGTGACGAGGAGTGCTCCTCCGAGTTGGGTTCCGAGCCAGATCGGGGCCCAGATCGGGGCGGTGAGAGCGATCACCGGGGACAGGATGATGCCGAGGAGAACGAGCATGAAAGGGGTCTCCGCACGTCGGTGGTCAGGGTTGGGTCTGGATTACCTGGAGCCAGAAGATCGGTGCGTATTGGCTGATGCAGTCGGCCAGTACCTGCGTTCCGGGCGTGAATTTGGCGTAGGCCGGTGGTGTCGCGAAGTCGGGTAGCGGTGTGTCGGTGGGTAGTTGCCCGGTCGGGTTCGACCAGGTGCCGGGGGAGTAGTTGACCACCGGTGGCAAACCCTTCGCGGTGGGTGGATCGATGCTGTAGAGGCCGCATTTCCACCATTCGCCGGGAGATGAATCGACGCGGATCACGCCGTCGGGTTCAGGGGTGAAAAGTGGCTGAGCAGCGGCCTGGCCGACAGCGAGCGGCAGCCAGGCCACCGCCGCGACCGTCGCGGCCACGATAGATCTGCGCATTCGAACCTCTCGGGCAAGGGATTTCACACCGGCAGTCAGCGAATAATTGGCTACCTGCAAAAACCGTACAAGCCCTGCTGGTCCCCACTCGGAATTTCCGGTGCGGTTGTCGAGAATTCTTCGCCGGCGGTGCTGGTCTGCGCGTATCGAGCATGCGCTCGAGCGGATCACACCTTGGAACGTCTGGTTCGGGGACCTAACGTCGGTTGCGGCACAATCGCTCACGAAATCGGAGGCAGACCGGTGGCTGTTCAGATCGGCGTATTTCTACCCACTTCCGGGCCGCGCGAGGCCGGATTCGGGGCCGGGGAGATACGGGACAGCGCGCGGACCGCGGAGGCCGCTGGCCTGGAATCACTATGGGCGACAGACCATCTCATCGCCAGTCAACCCATGCTCGACAGTACCGTCGCCCTCACCACCGCCGCGGCGGTCACCGATCGAATCCGGATCGGCTTCGGTGCCATGCTGCTGGCCCTGCGCCCGATCGCCTGGGCCGCGAAGGAAATCGCTACCCTGCAACAACTCTCGGACGGCCGAACTTTGCTGGGCGTCGGTACCGGAAACCCGGCCCATGGCGATATCGGCTGGCGCGCAGCAGGTGTCCCGTTCGGCGAACGCGGAGTCCGTACCGACCGCGCACTGTCGGTGCTCCCGAAACTGATCACCGGCGAACCAGCCACGCTCGACGATGGCCTCGAAGTCACGCTGTCCCCGGCCGCTCCGATGCCGCCGATCCTGGTCGCGGGCAACAGTGCCCGAGCTCGTCGCCGGGCCGCCGCCTTCGGAGACGCCTGGATGCCCATCAACCCCGCCCTCGACGAGCTACCCGCCCTGCTCACCGAGCTGCGCGACCTCGCCGCCCGCCATCACCGCCCGACCCCCACGGTGACAGTCGTCGCCCCGGCCTTGCCCGCGGATCCGCACCAGGCGGCCGCCGCCCTGGCCGCCTACGAGTCCGCGGGCGTCGAGCGCGTGATCCTGGCCCCCACAGGCCAGGATTGGCGACGCGACTACGCCTTCGCCGCCGACCTCCGAGCCGCCCAATAGTCCGTGGCTACCGCCCTGCACCGCTGTCGACGAACTCCTCGATAGCGGCGACCTGCAGGGTCCACTCCGAGATCGCGTCGCCCAGTAGCCGATCGGCGCCCCGAAATACTCCGTGTCGTCGCCCAGCCGGATCAGGCCGGACGCCATCGCCGGATCGCGCTGCGCACCCGGATCGGTGAACTCGATGCCGAATGTCCTCATGTCACTTCCCAACGCCGCTGAGTCGAATACGCTGCCAATCGGAATGAAAAGATCACGCTTCAATGTGGAGTCGGGGTGTCGATGATGTCTGTTGTACCGCTGGGCAATGGCAAGCGGTGGCTGGGCGCCACCATCGCGGCGCTCGCGGTCACGACGGCGACGGCGGGCAGCGTGGTCGCGGATCCGGCTCCGGCGGGCAAAGATCTTGTCGTGCTGGGTGATTCATTCTCCGCGAACGATTGGGATCATTTCGAAGGCAAGAACGACTGCAATCGGCACGGGGCCACGGCTTGGCCGGTCCAGCTGGCCAAACGGATGGGCGTGTACGACACCGAGGGCGTGTCCGACCCGTCGTGTCCGGGTGCGTCGATCGACAGCGGGCCCGGATGGACCATGAGCCAGCAGGCGCAGCGTGCGGACAAAGAGGGCGCGTTCGGACCGAACACCAAGCTGGTGACAGTGCAGTTCGGGATGAACGACAAATGGGGAACATCGGATCAGACGCTGTTCAGTTCCTTGCAGTCCTGCCTGTTCAACCTCGAACTCGGATGTGACCCGGAGGCTGTCGACCAAGGCCGGATGACGGACTACACCGGTGTGTCCGGTGCTCTGATGGCCAAGCGTATGAGCAACGCGATCACCTACATCAAGTACTACGCACCGAACGCGCGCATCGTATTCGTCGGCTACCCGGAACTCCTCACCCCCGGAAGCAACGCCATCTGCCTCAGCATCCTGGGGGTCGCGCCGTTCATCAATCCGCGCGGTCGCGCATTGGTGGAATTCCTCGACCGTATCGACCTGGCGCAGCGCGAAGCCGCCCAATTACTGGGCATCGACTTCTTCGACGCCCGAGCCCTCACCGCCGGCCACGGCCTCTGCTCCCCGCAGCCATGGCTGAACGGAATCCTCGACTTCCGCACCGGCATCGACGGCCTGCCCTTCCACCCGTCGACCGAGGGCGACACTGTGCTCGCGAACGCGATCTACGACCGCTACGGCCGCTGAATCTCGTTGACCGGATACGCTGCCCGTTCATAGTGAAAAGAACACGCTTCGGTGTGGATTCGGGGTGGGACGATGTCTGTTGTGTCGTTGGGCAATGGCATGCGTTGGTTGTGCGCCACCATCGCGGCGCTCGCGGTCACGACGGGCAGTGCGGTTGCGGATCCCGCTCCGGCGGGCAAAGAGCTTGTGGTGCTCGGTGATTCGTACTCCGCCAATGACTGGAACCATTTCGAATCCGAGAGGAACTGCAATCATCATGGGCCCACGGCCTGGCCGGTCCAGCTGGCCAAGCTGATGGGCGTGTACGGGACCGAAGCTGTGTCCGACCCTTCGTGCCCGGGTGCGTCGATCGACAGCGGGCCCGGATGGACCATGAGCCAGCAGGCGCTGCGGGCGGATAAAGAAGGCGCGTTCGGACCGAACACCAAGCTGGTGACAGTGCAGTTCGGGATGAACGACAAATGGGGAAAATCAGATCGGTCGCTGTGGGATTCCTTGGCGTCCTGCGTGCTCAACGTCGAACTGGGTTGTGATCCGGAGGCTGTCGATCAGGGCCGGATGACGGACTACACCGGTGTGTCCGGTGCGCTGATGGCCATGCGAATGAGCAATACGGTCACCTACATCAAGTACTACGCGCCGAACGCGCGCATCGTATTCGTCGGCTACCCGGAGCTGTTCACCCCGGGAACAAGCACCGTCTGTCTCAGCATCATGGGGGCTACGCCGTTCATCAATCCGCGAGGCCGCGCGCTGGTGGAGTACCTCGACCGGATCGATCTGGCGCAGCGCGAAGCCGCCCAGCTGCTGGGCATCGATTTCTTCGACGCGCGAGCCCTCACCGCCGGTCATGGACTCTGTTCCCCGCAGCCGTGGCTCAACGGAATCCTCGACCCCCGCACCGGGATCGATGGCCTGCCCTTCCACCCGTCGACCGAGGGCGACACCGTGCTCGCGAACGCGATCTACACCCGATACGGACGTTGACGTCCGAGGAGGAAATATGCGACGGGGAGGGCGCCTATCGAGTTCACCAGCACGATCGAGATCGCCCATACGCGTTTGGAGCCGCGGATCTGCTCGGGTGGCCGTTGAAGCAGATCCAGCAGAGCCGCGATCTTCGCGATGCCGTCGATCACCCCCGCGCCCACGATTAGCTTGCGAGTGCGCGGATTCAGATCTTTCCACTGCTTTCGGACCATCTCCGATTCTCCTTGTTCGGCTCGAGGTGTCGATTCCGCATGCGTAGGGGGTGCTGGTCAGGGCGCTGTTCGGAGTGTCTGCGGGGCCGAGCTGGATTCGGTGTACATCACCCTGTGCCACCATGAGTCCAAGGGGCTGGGGTCGGGCCAGACTACCGAGTTCCGAACGCGGCCGATGGTGAGCAGGGCGGTGGTGTCGCTCATGCGATTCTCCTGAGGTGCACGAACATTCCGGAAGTGGCAGCGACTGCGTTGGCGCTGCCTGATCCAAGATCGCCCGCCACGCCGGCTCACCGCAGGGGCCGAAAGTCAGCTGTCGGGGTCCCGAAGGGCACATCACTGTTGCCGCCACCGAGCCGTCGGTCCTGGATGCCGTACACAACCGTTGGTGGCCAAGGCACATCGGGAGGAGCCTTTCGGCCCTGCTGTGGCGCCGGCGCACACTGCAGCCTGGTAGCCGTGATCACGGTTCTCGATACCACGCAGTCGCGGCACACGATGGTTCTCGGAATGTACGAGCAGACGGTGGCGCGGCTATCCGCGGAGTTCGGCGGCGAGGTATCGCGGCGGCAGGTGGAGTCGGTACTGCGAAGGTGCCTGACCGATCTGGCGGGCAGTCCGGTCGGTGCGATGCCGGAGCTGAGCGAACGCCTGGCCAGGCAGCGATTGGCGGACGAGCTCGACGTCGGCGTGCTGCTGCCGGTCGTGTGGACCTACACGGGCGCTCCGCTATCGGCCTCGAACCGCGTGGCCTGAGCAAAGCCGCTGTACCGGTTCAAGTTTCGATGGTCGCAACTAGTTTCCGCGTGATGCGCTCCATCGAGCAGCCGCATATCCAGAATGGTCACATGCGGGGTGCACGGTCAACTCGTGCGACACCATGCTCGCGAACGTGATCTACGCCCGATGCGGCCGCTGAATCGCAGCCTCTTCGGGAGAGGTCGAGCTGGAAGTCAGGCGGGTACGACGCCTACGCGCTGTGCCAGCTTGCCCAGTTCCCCGGTGGCGAGATCCCGCCGCGCTTCCCGCAGCATCGCGCCGACCAGTTCGCGCACCGGGGCCAGCCCGCGAACGTGTTGGGGCGCGGCGTGTTCGGCCCTCAACAGGGCGTGAAGTGTCGCGCGGTGGTCGCGCTTCATCGCGTGCGCCCGGCCGACCTCCACGAAGTAGAGGGCGTGACGCGAACCCTTGGGCAGGTCCGCCGGGTTCAGGGTCTCCGCGATACGCAGCGCCTGGCCGGGTTCGCGGCGTTCCACGGCCGAACTCAGCTGCCACAGTGCGACGTTGGCCGGGCCGAAGGTTCGATTGCGCGCGGTGCTGTGGCCGGTCGGAGCGTCGGTGAGCCTGGTCGCCATCTCGGCCGCTGCATCCAGATGGGGTTGCGGGTCGCCCCCGGCCAGGGTCTCGACGAACCCGGCCTGGAGGCGTGTCATCCCCACCGTCTCCAGCTCGCCGCGCGTCCTCGCATCGGGCGTCAGCTGATCGGCTACGCCGGTCGCCACCGTCAACGCGGCCGACAGAGCGCCAGGGCGGGCTGCGAGAACTTGGGACTTCAGGAACTGGGCGGCGGCGATCGGGGCCAGCGAATCAGCATGCGCCGCAGCACGTTCGGACTCCTGCACCGCCGTCCATGCCAGGGCATCGTGGCCGCGCTGCCGGAGTGCGGAGGACACACCGTAAGCCGCGGTGGCCAACAGGTCCCACGCCGCAGTGCCGCCGGTCTCGGTGAGGTGATAGGCGTCGTTGAGGAGATCGGGCAGCAGCGGGCCGAGTGCGGCGTAGTCACCGCCCTGCCGCAGCCGTGATGCGTGCTCAACGGCGACGCTCAGTTCGTCCAAGGTGCGCGGCGGGTGGATGTCGGTCACGTCGCCGCGGGTCCACAACGCCGTTTCTATCGCCGGCACTGCACGGTGGAATGCGCTGGTGGATGGGTCGATCCGGTCCTCGCTGCCGGTCAGGTCGCCGAGTGTGCAGCCGAGCGCTTCGGCGAGAGCCAGCAGAGTGCGGCGTGAGTCCACGGGCCGTAGTCCGGTCTCATACTTCGCGATCACCGATCGGCTGATCCCGGAGCGGTCGGCCAGTACCTGTTGCGAGATCCCCCGCCGCGCCCTGATCTCGCGGACCCTCTGCCCGATGTAGGTGTCCTGTTCGTCGATCATGAGCCGCTCCCTCCGATGCGCCCTGACAACGCAAAGGTTACGTGCCTTGTGTTCCCGGTGGGAACAAAGTTCCATGCCCGCGCTGCGAAGGTCAGGTAGCGGGTATCTGCCGCCGGTCCACCGGGCGCTCGGTACCCGACCACAAACGCATCGGCGACCAAGGGGGTAACGATGGCAACCGGGTCCATGGCGGAGGCGGCGGTGCTGGGCGTGCTCGCGTCCGGCGGGATGCTGACCGCATCCCAGATCAGCGAACGGGCCCAGATCGCCGGGTGGTCCACCCGCCGGGCAATCGGGCAACTGGAGTCACGAGGCCTGGTGGTGCCCTCGCCGCACGCCTCCCGCTGGTCGATCACTCCCCGAGGCCGCGCGGCCTGGGCCACGAAGTTCAGGCGGTACGCGCAATGACCCGCCGAAATCCCCGGCCCACAAGGCGTTCCAGTCTCGGCTACCTCCACCACGCCGATGGCTCCTGGTCGGTGGTCGGCGCGGACGGGTGGCCGATCCCGATGGACGAATACCGCATTCAGCTGTGCGAGTTCGAGGCCGACGTGTCCGACCTGAAGGCGCTGGGCCTGGTCGTGATCGACGTGGATCCCGCGAGCGCCCATGAAATCCACTGGAATACAACGGATTCCGAGCGAAGGGAGCTGGACAGATGATCACCCACCTGGCCCACTACGAGACCTCGCTGTTCTGGGGGTGGGTCCTGGCCATGATTGTTCCCACGGTCGTTCTTTTGCGGCTCGCGCTCTGGTTCGATCGGATACCGCCCCAGAACAGTGTGGGTGCGATCAGAGCCAGGATCGAACGGGAGCGCCGGGCCGCCGCTGCCGACATGATGAGGCTGCGGCCGGTGACGGGCCCGCAGCCCGCCCGAAGGCCGGCGCACAGGCGCATTGCAGCCTGATCGCCGCGTCAATCATGTGACACCACATTTTGAAAAGAGTTTCCCTGCTGTGCCCTAGGCAGGGTTGGCTGCGGTAGCGTGACCGGGCGATTCATTGTTGGGATCGTTGGTGAGATCCGGTCGGGAGCATGGCGGCGGGTGCGTACCAAACCTCTGATCGCTGAACGTTGTTCGGTGAGGCGCTAGTGTGCCGGCGTGGGGTACGTGATGGAAGTTTATCTCGGTGACATGGCGCAGCTCGAGGCGGTGATTGGATCCAAGGATGACGCGCTGCTGAGTCGGATCCTCGAAGCTGGTGGTGGCGGGGTCGAGCCGGAGATATTCCGGGCGATTGTCAATGGCGGACCGTTCACCGAGGACGACGCGGACGACTACACCGCAGCCATGGAGTTCCTGTGCCTACATCTCGGTGGCGAGAACATCGCCTCCGTGGAGTTTTCGTTCGGGGACGATCCTGACATCACAGACCTCTTCTACGACTGGGCTTTCGAAGACCAGCTGCCCGAACCTGAATCGTCTGGTTGTGGCAGTTGGAGCAAGGAGAGCGCGGCCGAGCATCTGGATGAGTGGCTGGAAGACAGCGGTGCTGACTTCATCGACCAGGACAGCGGCGAAATGGATTGGGACGAGGTCAGCCAGGACACCTGGTGGGCGAACCAATCCAAGGTGGCAGGCAAGGATCTTTTCTTCTTCTGGGGCGGGTTGAACTGCGACTAGTGCTGTGCGTCGGTGAAGTTCCGCTGATCGCTCGATCCGGCCTCTGCCCTAGCGCTCCGCGGGCGAGCCTTCGTGTGATCGCACTATTCTGCCCCTCACGGGGCGACTTGGACCGGCTGGGCCGCAGTCGGCTGAACGCAGCCTCATGCCGACGAGCGTGTCAACAGCAGAAAGGTTCGTCAGAGACCTCAGTCCCCAGCAGTGACCTGTTCAGTGCACGTCCAGATGCGATATAGAGCCTCGGCACCCTCGCCCCAGTCCTTTCCGGTCAACCGCCCGATCATCTCGAAGACATAGTCCTCACTCAGAGGTTCCGGCGCCGCTGCTTCCTCGGGAAGTCGCTCCCCGCTCTCATCGACAACTTCGCCCTCCGCATAGACGACACGACGCACCGGGACTCCGTCGACGTACCACGCGAACCCGTGCAGCGTCGAAACGCTGTTGGTCACCCATGCCAGAGCTCGACCCTTATCTGAACTCTCGAGCACCGCAACATCGTTGAAGCTCACCCGAAACTCGGGGTCGGCGATAAAGGTCCATCGGCCGACCACGGCAATGCCATAGCCGCAGGGACGTTCGTACACGGCGTCGATATCGACGGTCTCGCCCGTGTCGCGCGGTCGACCTGGAAGCCGAGCTGGATCCACCGATCCTTCAACAATCAGCCCGTTCACTTTCCAACCCACGCCGAACTCCATCCCCGCCCATCGTGATCAACAGCGAGCCGAACGATAGCTGAAACCTCCGACACAGTCGTTGCCACCGCAAGGCGGGAGATGGGCGGAAGAACGCACTCTCCTGCCGCTGATCGCTCGATTTGATGCGGCCAGCGAGGTACATCGGAAGATCAACAGGCGGACCATCGCACGACCGTCGGCAGTGCTCGCATTGCCGTGCACAAAGGTTTTCTCGGCTCCTCACAGGACCGTCGCCGATTGCCCAGGGGTGCCCACACGAGGTAGCGAATGATGCGAAGTACCGTGTATTTTCGTCGATCCGGGATCCTCGCACCGCTAATCTCGAGTTAGCACTTGGTCGGGGAAGGTACCTGTCAGGTGCGCAGTCGGTCGGTCGCACCGCGGTGTCGACGCCCCGAATCTGTTCGGGGCCAGCGTGTTTCGTGGGCCGGTTCGCTGACCGTGGCATATCGGCCCGCGCGGATCTGTACAGCAGGGGCGGCGAGTGTGCCCGTCGTCCCGGATCTGGCAACAGGGAGTCATGATGTCTGTCGATCAGAACTCACCATCGATCTATGTACCCGAGGGGTTGACCGCGCCCACAGCCGAAGCGCTGGAGGCCGCGGCGCGGGCGCGTAAACAGTTGGAGCAGATGAGCACCCGCAACGGCAAACCGCAGGTGTGGGCGGAGTCGAAGTGGTGGGGCTTCCACGTGTACCTCAACAAGCCCGCGCTCGACCTCGGTCTGGAGCTTGCACCCTTATTCGTCGATATGCTCTGCGAATTCCTGCCGTCGGCGGTCTCCACCGTTGTAGGCCACTACATGATGGTCTACCTCGAAGTGGTCAAGCACGTCGACCGGGGATACGGGGTCAAACTGACCTCGCCGTGGATCATGTGGACCGCGCTGGTCCCGACCGCGCTCAACGCGCCGGTCGATCGCAACCTGTACTGGACCGTCTTCGAGCCCGATCAGTGGAGTCCCAGTGAGCAGTTCCAGGAGAACTTCACCACCTCCAACCCGGCGCTGGCCGAATTCCGCGGCGACCTGTACGCAGCGCACGTCGGCGGCGGCGATCAGTACTGCTGGTGGATCCGCTACGACCGCGAACACGGGTGGGGACCCAGCATCAAGATAGAAGGCGCGCGCAGCAGCACCGGACCCGCACTCGCGGCGTTCCAGGACAGGTTGCATATGGTGCACCGAGCGCGTACGGACAATATGCTCTGGCACACCAGCTTCGACGGCACCCGCTGGCAACCGAGTGTCCCGCTCGGCACCAACAGCACGGCGTCACCGGCGCTCGCGGTGTTCCAGAATCAGCTGGTTCTGGTGCACAAGGGCGCCGACAGCAGCATGTGGTACCTGCGGTACGACGGCTCGAAATGGTTCGACGGCAAGCAGATCCCGGGCGCCTACACCATCACCTACCCCGCACTCGCCGTCTTCGGCAACGAATTGCACTGCGTACAGGTCGGCACCGAGGACGTGCGGGATCTTTGGCACATGCGATTCAACGGCAACACCTGGCACAGCAACACCCGCCTATACGAGAAGCGCAGCGACCTGGGTGTCGCGCTGGCCGTCTACAGGAACCATTTGTATTGCGCGGCACGAGGATCCGGCAACCAGAACCTGTGGTGGACCAGATACAACGGATCGAGCTGGGGCCCGTACATCCGCTTCAACTCCAATAACAACAGCGGCCACGGACCGGCACTGATCCACTACCGCGACAGCAACAGCACCAGCGATCAACTGATGTGCCTGCACCGCGGCACCGGCAGCAAAGGCGTCGGGCTGTCACTGGATCAACCCGACCACGCCGAGGAGCCGGCGCCCGCCGACACCCCGCCCGCCGACTGACGCCCGACCCACGTCATCACGCACCGGAGAGTTCACCGGATCCCTTGAATCCATGATCGTCGGGAGCGTGCACCCGGCCCGGCACCGAGAGTAAGCACGGGTGGTGCCGGGCCGGCAGGTGTTGGCGGCGGGTGCAGGCCACCGATGCCATGCCGACCGCAGGCGGCTGGGCCCCGACCACCAACAGGTGACGGACGAACTGCACGCCGGGCCGCCAGCCGGTGATCTGCGCGATCAACGCACTATCCTGCCGCATACCGCGCTGACCGAACCGGCCGGCGTGGGGCTGCGGAACCCGGATTCCGGTGCGGTGCGGTGCAGCCGGTGTCTCTCGCTTTGTCAGACACGCCCTAGGTAGCGTTCCAGCAAGAGTCGAGCCACCACCAACCCCCCGCCAGCTCCATGGTGGGGCAGACAGGTTCGCCGAACCCGTTGTGCGGTCCAGGCTCGGGTGTTCCGACGAAATGCCCGTAGCCGAGCGCATCGTCGGGGATCCCGATGTAGTCGGGTACGAACAGCACTGGCTGCCCACCACTGGTGCCGATCACTGCCACTCGGCAGTTCGCCGAAGCGAGACACAGGTGCGGAGGCAGCTCGACACCGTAGAAGTCGATCTTGCCATCCGGCAGTTCCATCGCTGCGATAGCGGCGAATGCCGGTCGCTCGACCCAAAACCTGGTCCGCGCATTAGCGTTCGAGTCGACGAAGAGAAAGACCGACCCGCCGATCCCGATCAGTGCGAGCATCGCAGTTGCCGTCAGAGGCCACCGTCGCGTATCGCGGCCGGCCAGAAACAGCATCAGCACGAAGCAGGCCAAGGCAGCCACGAACACTCCCAGCAGCAACGGCAAGGCGAGAATCCAGAGCTTGGTGACTATCCAACCGCGATGCAGCGTCACGCCGAGCACAATCGTGGCCGCGACCACGGCGCACAGGGGTGCATCGGAGGATCGAAAGGCTTTGATGACCACGACAGCAGCCTATGTCGCTGTTATGCACGGTATGCGCCGGAATTGTGAGGATTATGTGAGCGACCGCGTTCGTTCCGTTCCGAACGTCCGCCAACCACGACCGGCCGACAGGTCATGCCGTATCGCACGCTGACCCAACCGGCCAGCGCGGCCTGACGGAAGATCAACCCGCCGTGCCGATCTGAATGCCCAGAACGTCCGCTACTGGCACCCCTCTATGTCAAGACTTCGGTGTGGGTGTGGGGTTAACCTGAATCTCGGGTCCGGGATGTGGCTTGTCCGAAGGGTCGGTGTGCGGGTTGAAGCCGGTCGCGCTGGAGTCAGTAGTCGTTCCCGATTACCCTCCCGGGCCTGCCCATTCACGCCGCCGCTGATCAGCGAGCATCCGCGCGTAGACGACGTTCGACAGTCGTCGTTTGAGGGCGCGCAGCGCTTCCATCGAGGTCTTCCCACCCGCTTTGCGGCCGTCGTAATAGAGCCGGCCTGCAGTGCGGTTGCGGAGTTGGACAATAGCCATGATGTGCAACACTCGGTTGATCTTGCGGTTTCCAGCTCGGGAAAGCCGGTGTCGCTGTTGATCTCCCGAAGACGCATCCAGTGGTGCGGTGCCGTTCCAGGACGCGAATCGGTCCCGGTCCCGGAAGCGGCGGATGTCGCCGGTGTCGGCCAACAGCCGCGCCGCCGAGGACGGTCCGATCCCGTGTAACTCCATCAAGGCCGAACCGCGGTCGGTGACCAGCTGCCGCAACTCCTTGTCCGCGGCCCTGGTCTTGCGGTCGATGGTTTCCAGATCCTCGATCAACTCCACGACCAACCGCAGCCGGACCCTTGTTGCGGCATCCAGCGGCGTGATCGGGGCGATCAGGTCGCGGGCCTGCCGCGATGACAGGAAGGTCTTGGCGCCACCGGGAATCAGCTCCAGCAGCAGCCGGTGGAGTCGGCACAGAGTTTCGGTGCGGGCACGACCGAGTTCGTCGCGACGATCGGCGAGCATACCCAGCACGATCAGATCCGGATCGGCTTCGACCCGTCGCAGATTCCGTGCGTGCAGTGCGGCGAGCGCGACCGAGTGGGCGTCGACCGTATCGGTTTTGCGGCCGTTGCCGGTCGCGAACACCCTCACCTGCGCCGACAGTTTCGCGGGCACGTCGATCACGGTCTCACCGTCGTGGACCAGCCGATGCGCCAGGTGGCGCCCGATGCCGTTGCAACCCTCGACAGCCCAGACCCGATCGACGAACATCCTTCCCGCAGAGAGCATTTCGGTGTATCCGGCGGTGTCGGTGGCATACCGGCCGCCGGTCAGGACCCTTCCGGTCGTGTCGATGATTTCGATGGTGGCCGAGCGTTTGTGTGGATCCATTCCGATGATGATGGTCATCGCCGGTTCCTCCCGTGGTCGACATCGTGGTGTCCGTGCGGGAGGGCACCGCTAGTTCGAGCATGGGGCAGGCCCCTCTTCAGCCACTCCCTACACGGCACCCGATGGGAGGCAAGCCAATAGAGAGCCACACCAAAACAGACGGCGGGCAGCCGAATATAGGGAGCATCCCACCAGGCACCTGGATCAAATCCTGGCCGGGATCCGATCCTGACACCAGTCTCTAACTAGCCGATGAGCGGGCCACTGCTGGCGAGAGGCATGGCGGCCGCGACGATATGGGGCCGTCTTATCAGGATGGACGACCGCAGTCGCATGAGTCTTCGTCAGATCCTGCGGGATTGTGCGGTTTGACAACTCTCCGGCCACAGCGGTTCGCGCCGTCCTTCGCCTGACCCGTATCGATGTAAGTGGTTTGGCCGCAGGCAGATTGGTGATTTGAAACCTCGCACACTGTCGGCGATGATCTTCGTGATCAAGATGTTTCACACGGGGAGATTTCAGATGACAATTTCGCGCAAGATGGCACTCGCGAGTGTGCTGTCAGCGGCTGCCACGCTTTCCATCGTCGGCGGCGGCACCGCCAGCGCCGAAGGCGACGACCTCTACGGCGCTATCGCGATTTCCAAGAACGCCGTTCTGCAACTCGACAAGAGCGGGTGGGCGACCAACTTCCCGGACGCGGCTTCTGCGGAAGCTGCTGCGCTCGACGCGTGCGGTACCTCCAAGTGCACTGTTGTCCTGACATTCCAGAACACCTGCGCAGCTCTGGTGAAGCGCACAGGACGGCCCGGCTGGGCTATCGCGCCGAGTCAGGTCCAGGCGGAAAAGAACGCATTCGGTTCGCTCGGTCCCGATGAGCCGCTGTCGTCGCTGAGCGGCACGCTCGAAACCGGTTCCGTCGTCCGGTCGGGCTGCACCTCGAACGCTCGATAGCATGTAAGGGGCGGAAGTCGTTGGAGGACGACTTCCGTCGTCTGCTGTCCGATCGCAGACAGCACCCAACCGAATGCACTCCTTTGCCGCATACCGCGCTGACCGAACCGGCCAGCGCCGGGCATCGGAAGATCAACTGGCCGTGTGGATCCGACGCCGGCGGAACGTCCACTACTGCCGATTATGTTGCGTTTACCTCGAGATCGATTCTGCGGTGAGGATCATGGTTCCTGCCAGACTCGTCGGATGAGCTTTGATGGCCGATCACTGGCGCTGATGTCGCTGCGGGGCCTGGCGGTGGGGGACGCGTTCGGGTCGTGTTTCGACGATCCGATCAACTATGGCGCGCTTGGGGAGCGGAGAGTGCTGCCCGGTCCGTGGTTGTGGACCGACGACACTCAGATGGCGTGTTCGATCTTCGCAGTCCTGAGTGAACACGGCCGAATCGGTCAGGACGCGTTGGCCCAATCGTTCGCCGAGCACTACGACATCTATCGCCGATACGGCCCCGGAACGAGTCGGATCCTGCGGCTGATCCGCCAAAAGGGTTATCACTGGCGCGAACTCGCCCAACAAGCGCGCGACGGCCGCGGGTCCTGGGGAAATGGTGCCGCGATGCGGGTAGCGCCGCTGGGCGCGTGGTTCGCCGACGACATCGATCGGGTTGTCATTGAGGCTAGGGCTTCGGCGGAGGTCACTCATGCCCACCCCGATGCCGTGGCCGGGGCAGTCGCGGTGGCAATTGCTGCCGCCTTATCCGCGGCGAAACCGCAACTACATGGTGCCGAACTCCTCGATACGGTCGCCGCTCACATGCCCGACGGGCCTGTCCGAGACAGGCTCAGGCATGCGGAGTCCATCGACGATTCTGGCACTGCCGCTGAGGAATTGGGCGTCGGCCACGACACCTCTGCGCTCGATACCGTGCCCTTCGGCCTCTGGGTCGTCGCCCACCACGGGCATGATTTCGCCGACGCATGCTGGACGGCCGTTGCCGCCGGCGGTGATATCGATACCACCTGTGCGATCATCGGCGGGATCCTCGGTGCCCGCGCAACCTCCGATGGCATACCGCTCGACTGGCTCGAACGTTGCGAACCGCTACCTGAATGGGCGATCACGCTCACAAGATGATCCAGGTGCGGACCCTGCTCTTCCGCAGACGGCCGAACGCACTACTTTGCCGCATACCGCGCGGAGAGGGCTGGCCAGAATCCATCCGAAACTGTCAGCCGGCAGCTGCAGCATCCCCAGTCCTACAGGCCACGGCAGGACCGCTGCAGCCGTCCGAAACCGCTAAATGGCGTGTTCGGCTGGACGAGTCACGCGACCGAGTGCTTCACCTACGCGTCCGTGGAACTGCCAGCAACCGCGAATGCTGGACGTACCTATTGGGGTCGAGATCCCCTTGTCGCCGGTATGGGTGTCACCCATGTATCGGCCACTTCACCGGGTTGTCCGGGCTTTAGTTAGGGGATCGCCCGGGCGCGTTGCATCGCCATCAGCAGGTCGACACGCCCCTGCAAACGATGGCACAGCGACTCGCACCCTGGGTCCGGGCAGGCGTCCATCAGGGCCCGTGCCCTGGCGATACCGGCCGCGAGATACTCGTTGGTGTAGCGCACTGAGGGGGCGTGGGCCCGGTCTTCGACCAGAGCGTTGTATGCCCTGAACACTTCGGCCACAACGTCATCATCGCCGAAAACGACTCCCGTCATGGCCCCCACCGCGAACGTGGCGTGAAGCCAGTCCCGCAACCCTGAATAGTGTTCGTCCCACTTCGGGTCATCGGGGTCCAGGTCGTCCATCATGTATTTCGACAGTGCGACGTCGTCTATCAATTGTTGACGGTCCGGTGGAACCGCTGACGTGCTCATGACGCCCGACATTACCGGCGGCTTCCCGCCATCGCGGCAACGGTCGCGGTCACTGGTCCACGACTGCGGGGGATAGGGTTCCCGGTCGATCAGAGCGTGCCCGTGCTGGGACGCATACGTCAAGAACACCTCGATCTGGCAGTTCTCCGTACGCCCGGCCGTGCCGAGTACTGACGTTGCACCCCAGCCGATTTCACGCCCATCTTCAGGAAACCGGTCTCGTCCCCGGCCAGCACGGGCCTCGGGGTCACCCAGGTGCTCGATCACGTAGTCGCGTACATCATCACGAACCCTGCCGATATCCCAGTCCGCAGCACGCAGCAGTCGCTGCATCCCCTGCGGGCCCGTTTCACCGGCCCGCTGTTTTCTGTTCTGTCGCGCCCGTTTCTGATCCGGAAGAGCGAATCCTGAGGCTTCGCCGCAACGGTTCTCGCGACCCGAACCAGTTCATCCGCACAACGGTGACCACGAAACTTGGAAGTCAGGAACGCACTACATTGCCGCATACCGCGCTGACCGAACCGGCCAGCGCGGGGCGCCGGCGGCCGGAACCTGATGCGATGCAATACGTCCGCTACTGCCGAGTTGAGGACCTTCCGCACTATCGGCCGTGTGGCTTCGCTGGTCGGAATGTCGTTGTGGCTGATTAGGATTCCTGTCGTGTCACATATGTTGCATGTGTATCTGGTCGATGTGGACGTACTCACCGCTGTGATCGGCTCTAAGGATGAGAAGCTCTTGCGTCGGGTTCTGGCGAAGTTCCCGACCAGGCCGGACTGGGACCTGCCCTGGTCCGTGAGATCTTCGAGGGCGGCCCTTTCCAGCCGGAGCGCGCCAAGCTCTACGTCGAAGCGCTGGAACTGATCTGCGGCGAACTCGGGCGGTTCGTCGGTGACACAGATTTCCGGTTCAGCAGTGCGCCCGACGACATTCTCGAGTTGGCTCAAAAACGGTGTGATGCCGGACCGTGGCCCGAATCCGATGGGGCTGGCTGGGGATCCTGGGACAAGGAAAGTTGCGCCGAGTTGCTCGCGGAGCTGCTCGGAGAAGACAAAGACGAAGACGACGAGGCCTACGAAGACGACGACGAGTACGAAGACGACGACGAGTACGAAGACGACGACGAGTACGAAGACGAATACGCTGAGCTGCGGCTGGAGTGGCTGCGAGCATCCAAGAAGGCGAACAAGGATCTGATCGGTTTCTGGGGTGCGTCCGGCGAACTGCTGTGGAGTCTTGGGGGCCGCGGACCGGGTCTGACCCCCTCCATGCGAGAACGTCTCTGGGAAACGGTTTCGGGAGCATTCAAGGCACTGCGAAGCCGCGGCGGACCGCGTTCGAAGAGCGCGTCGACTAGCTGAACAGCAGTAATTCTGGCAGCACATCCTGTAATGCCGCATACCGCGCTGACCGAACCGGCCAGCGCGGGGCGCCGGCGGCCGGAACCAGGTGCCGTGCAGATCGTCCGCTTCTGCCGAGTTGAGTGTGATGGGCCTATTCATGCACCTATCGCCTCTGGAAGGCAGTCTTCGCCAATTCGGTTGCCTTAGTGCACGTTTGGGCCCATGATCACTTCGAGCTGGCAAATTGCGGCTATACACGCTCATGCCGCTGATCGCTCGACCTGGCTGCCTGCTTAGTCCTCTCAACCTCCTCATATTGGCGGTCTCAGCGGAGGGAGGGCGAGTCAGGGATGGTGGAGCTCTGGTGTGCAGCAACGGATTTGGCCGATCCCTGTTGAAGGGAGCCAAGATCGATCAGCAAAGAGGCAGAATTGATGCATGGCTGATCTCACGCTGACTCCGGAGCGGCGGAGCGAGCTCGCCGCTCTACTCGGTGACGAGCAGCGATTGCGCGCTCAGTATCCAAAGGTCGCGGAGTACCTGGAGACGGCACCGATGCTGCCAGGCACGGGTGATCAGCAAGCCGACGCAGCATTCGACCTGAAGTTCGTGCACTACATGACGGGCGGCGAGTCTTCGAGTGGAAATCCATACTGGGACATCGTGGAGTCGGCAGTCTCAGAGCGAGATGGGCGATGGGTCGTGGACGGCGGCAAACCGTCCGGGAGCGCCCGGCTCGCGTTCGCGCAGACAATCCTCCAGGCCGGATACGCGTACGCCATACCCTCGCCCGAAACGATCGCGTGGGTCCGGGAGTTCTGTGAAGCCGGTCCGGTAGTGGAACTCGGTGCAGGACGCGGGTATTGGGCGGCGCAGCTGGAGCACGCGGGGGTGAAGGTAGACGCCTATGACTCGGAGCCGCCGGATATCACCGACAACATCTCGTTCCCTGGCGCTGCCGGTCAGCGCGACATCTGGCACAGTGTCGGCGACTTGGAGCAGTACTCGGCCCGGACCGCGGGGAACGCCGATCACACGCTACTGATGTGCTGGCCGCCCGGATGGGGCAGTCCGATGGCCTCCGAGGCCCTTGCGCGATTTGCGGCGCACGGAGGTCAGCGGCTGATCTTCATCGGTGAACCCAAGGGCGGCAAGACCGGTGATGACGCCTTCTTCGATGCCCTGGCGGAAGGTTGGGAGCTGAAATCTACTCCACTCCAATATGTTTCATGGTGGAATCTCTCCGATGTCGCCCAGGGGTGGGTGCGCCGGTAGTCGCTGTCAGGACTCGTCGTCACCTGACGCCCGTCGCGGGTCGTAGCGCGGGGCGGCGCGCTCCGCGCGCCGCCCTCGAGTCTGTATAGCCAAATTTGGCAACGAACGGGATCGCGACCAGAGATGCGGGGGAGACGGGGCGGCCGCAAGGGGTTACGGCAAGGCGACGGCGATGGTCATGTCGTCGTGGCGCTTGGAACGTGGCTGGAGTTGGCCATCTGGATCGTGGGCGGCTTCCCAATGCCGACCACGTTCGAGAAGTTGGCGGAGTCCGGTTGCGTCCATCTTCGCGATGTCCGGCCACGAGGTCTTCAGCGGCGCAAGGGGGCTCGCGGCTCCGTCTGTAGCAAGCACGACCCATGGGACAGATTCGACGGGGTAGCTCGCGGTGACGGCGCGATAGGCGGCATCGGGTTCGGTCTCGGCGATCCAGTAGCCACCGTCTCGGTTTCGGTGTTCGCGCTGCTTGCGCTGGAGTGATCGCAGTAGGCCGTAGTGGGTCTCGTCGTAGCCGGTACCGGATGCAAGCCTGCTTCGGTACTGCCTGGACTCCGGCAGATGGAGGTCGACGAGGCGGGTGTCGGTCACGATGTCGAAGTCGTTGTCCGCTCGGCCGACGACCACCGGAGAATCACCGAGAGTGAGGATCTCGGCCAGATCCTCGGAGACGCGGAGCAGTGCGACAGTGCTCGATGGTGCGCCGCCGGCATGCAACCGGAGGTGATCCGCGGTGGCAGAAATGGCCTCGGCGAGGATGTCTCGTAGATCGCCGGGGTGCTCGATTCGACTGTGGAGCTCGGTGCCGAGAGTGTCTACGTATTCGCGAGCTGCCGGCATGGCTGGGTCATGGGCGGTGGCGCCGTCGAGCATGATCACGGCATGATCGGTGACGAGTACTCGATCTTCGTCCGCTTCGGCGGGTAGCTGAGCCGTGGTGACCTTCACGGGTTTTCCGAGTACGGACCGGCGACCATGCGACTGTCGGTGACGGCGAAGTCAGCATCGAAGTCGCATTCGACGACCCCGCTGATGAAGGTCGAAGATGCGCTGAATACCTCGTTGAGATTCCGATCCAGCCAGTGCGCCACGCCCAGCGAGCCAATGCTGGTGATGCCTGCGATATGAACGAGTACCCGGCCCGCCTCTCGTCGCCGGGAGAAGTAGCCGAGGTCGGTTCGAACCGAGCTATCGAGGCGGTACGGAGAGCGGTGGCGGTGGCCGCTCCGGGAATCGGTTATCCCCCAAGCTTCCTCGGTGCGCTCGAAGTCGAGCACCGGATCGGCATCGAGCAGATGTCGTCCGATGGGCGCCGACTTCGGCCCACAGATGATCACCGAGTCACCCGCCGGCGGCTCGGACATGTCCGGATCGATCGCGAACCGGCTGTTGGCCAGCGAAAGCCGTGTGAGCGTGCCCTCGATGGCTTCGCGGGTGGCCTCATCGTTCGCATCGAAGAAGGGGCGCTCACGTCCCTCCTCGAATCCGAATCGCCGGGGGATTCCCACGGCCACGGGGCCAACCCCGAAGAAGGCGCGTTCAGGTCCGGGCGCGGTAGATCGAATCTGGCTGATGCGCCCTTTGGTGATGCCGAGTTGATCGGCAATCTCTGTGTAGCTCAAGCCATTTCGATGGGCTTCCTCGATGGCGGCCTTTCGTAGGCGGGCAAGTTCGGTAGCGCGCTGTTGGTAGATGATCATGAGCTCGGCGGCTCGTTGACCACGTCGAATGGGGTCCGGGTCGTTCCGGACCTGTTCGAACTCCTCAGCGGTAGCCACGCGTACGAGTTTAGAGGCCCTTTACGGCGGACACCCGTTCAGCGTATGCTCTTGTTTACCCCCTCTAAACCGCACCTCCAACTGTCTGATTGGTGAGTTTAGGGGGCATAAACAGATGAAGCGTTGACTAGGGGGTCGTCGTGCAGGTCAGGAGGTACGCCCGATGAGCCGCCGAAGGCCGTGGCCCGCAAGACAATCTGCGCCGCCCGGTATCGAGTCCGGAGGTCGCTACCTCCAGGGCTCGGATGGGTCGTGGTCGGTGGTTGGGGCGGACGGGTGGCCCGTGCCGATGGATGAGTACCTGGCGCAGCTGCGCGAGCTGGAGGTCGACGTCTCGGCCCTCGAATCGCTGGGCGTGACCGTCATCGATGCGGCTCCACCGGTCGTCCTTGAAAAGAGCTGGAGTCCAGCAGATGTCGAACAGGAGGAACTGGAGCGATGATGAATTACCTGGCCCACCATGAGGCTGCCCTGTTCTTGGGATGGATGTTGGCGTTCCTGGTCCCCGGCGGCGCACTGCTCCGGGTCGCGCTCTGGCCGCAGCGAATACCCCCGGAGAACAGCGTGGGCGCGATCAGAGCGCGGATCGAACGGGAGCGATGGGCCGCTGCTGCCGGCGCGATACGACCGCGGCCAGCGACGGGCACAAGGCCCGCCCGAAGGCCGCCGTCACACCGCAGCGCAGCCTGATCGACCCCTCGATCCCGGTCCCTGCCGCCCTGGCCGGGTGCTATTACGTATCTGATGTAGTCCGTACGAGATGGGGTGTCCGATGCGGCTCAACAGCAAGGGGCAGGTGACCATTCCCGCCGAATTGCGCCGGAAGTACGCGCTGGAGGAAGGGGACGAGGTCGAGGTTGTCGAGGTCGGCAACACGTTGCGGATCGTGCGCCGGGAAGGGGTGCAGCGGCGGGGTAAGCGTCTGACGGGGCATATGCGCGGGCGGGCGACTACGTCGATGAGCACAGATGAGTTGATGGAACTGTTCCGTGGCGAGTAGCGGCGCCCTGCGGGTGATCTCGAAGCGACCAGTCACGCTGGTGGAAAGTGTGCCCTCGGCAGGATTCGAACCTGCGACACCCGCTTTAGGAGAGCGGTGCTCTATCCCCTGAGCTACGAGGGCTGACGGCCCGGCGGTGGCCGGGTCGTGGGGAGTCTACCTGGTGGGGTGGCGGAGGGGCGCATCCGCTCGGGAATGGTGGGTGTGAGCGGGGGTGGGGTGGGTCAGCGGCCGGTGGGGTGGGATTCCTGGTAGGCGGAGGGGGTGAATTTGGTTGTCTTCCAGCGGTAGAGGAGGGTGGCGCCGGGCCAGTTGTTGGTGATGCGGCCCGAGGCGTTGCGGTACCAGCTGGAGCAGAAGTTCCAGGGGGTGTCCTTCAGGCGGCGCTGGAGCCAGGCGTCCCAGGACTCGTCGGCCTCGGGGGTGGCGGCCAGGGCCAGGCCGGGGCGGCGGGACAGGTACTCGACTACCTGGCGGATGTAGCGGGACTGGGACTCGAGCATGTAGATGATCGAGCCGGAACCGACGTTGGTGTTCGGGCCGTACATGAGGAACAGGTTCGGGAAGCCGGGGACCGACATGCCCAGGAAGGCGCGGGCGCCCTCGGGGGACCACTCGTCGGCCAGCTTGCGGCCCTGCAGGCCATAGATATTCATGGGGGCCAGGAATTCCGTGCCCTTGAAACCGGTGCCGTAGACGATGACGTCGACCGGATGCTCCACGCCGTCCGCGGTGCGAATCCCGTTGGGGGTCACGGCTTCGATCGCCGTGGTCTCCACGCTCACATTTGGCTGCGACAAGGCGGGGAAGTACTCGTTGGAGAACAGTCCGCGCTTGCAGCCGGCCGCGTAATCCGGAGTCAGCTTGGCGCGCAACGCCGCATCGGGCACCTGCTTGTCGCGGTGCCGGTCCGCGATCGCGATCACCGGGGTCTTGATGGCCGGGATATCGGTGAGCGCCAACGCCATCACCTCGAAGAACGCCCAGATGGCGAAGCGTTCCGCCAGCCGCGCGCCGGGCACGTGCTCGAACAGGGCGTGATGCACCGGCGTGTACTCGACGTCGAACTTGGGCAGCACCCAGGCGGCCGACCGCTGGAACAGGGTCAGGTGCTCGACCTTCGGCTGAATCGCCGGAATGTATTGGATGGCACTGGCTCCCGTGCCGATACAGGCGACCCGCTTGCCGGTCAGATCCACCGAATGATCCCATTCGGCGGAGTGGAACGCCGCACCGGTGAAGGAGTCGATGCCGGGCAGATTCGGCATGGCGGGACGGGACAGCTGACCGACCGCGGGGATCAGCACGTCGGCCACCCGGGTGACGCCGTCGGCGGTGCGCACCCGCCACAGGCTGCCCGCCTCGTCGAACTCGGCGTCCACCACCTCGGTCCCGAATTCGATCTTGGACGGCAGATCGTGCTTCTCGGCGACCGTCCGCATGTACTCGTGGATGTCGCGCTGCTGCGAGAACCGGCGCGGCCAATCGGACTTGGGCTCGAACGACCACGAGTACAGCGGCGACGGCACATCGCAGGCCGCACCCGGATAGGTGTTCTCCCGCCACACCCCGCCCAGGTCGGCGGCCTTCTCCAGAATCGTGAAGTTGGTCAGGCCGTGGCGCTGCAATTCCAGCGCCATGCCGAGTCCGGCGAATCCGGCACCGATGATCAGAATGGACGGCTCTCGCTGCATATCAGCAACGGTAGGGCGCATTCCCGCTGGTCATGCAGACATCGCCGGTCAGTGAATCGGTATTTTCGGCCACATCGGGTTGCCGGTCGGGTCCGGGATGTCAATCGTTGCCCACGGACTCGGCTCACTGCCCACTGTCCGGGTCAGTGAGCGCCGTCTGACCTGCGACGCTGTCGCCGACTGGACAGCCCGGTGTCACACTCCCTATATTCACGGAAGTTCTTGCTCCAATTTGCTTGTCCTGGTTAGTGATTGGCTATTCTGCGCCGCCGCAGGGGGCGTCGTCAGCGGGTCGAAGTCGCTGATCAGGACCGCGGAACCGGCTGGTCGTCGTGTTGGGCGGCGGGCGGTCGGTAACGGGCTGCGGACGGCGAGGGTGGGGTTCGTCGTCCGCAGCCCGAGTCTTCTCGCGGGGCCCGTTCACGCATGTCCGAATTCGGCTAGGCTCCCGGAAGTGACTCAGTTCACGTGACTCGTAGGTACGTGCAAGGAGCGGTTGGGAAATGTTGAGCACCATGCAGGACGAGCAGCTGTCACTCGCGACACTGCTGCGCTACGCCTCCACCTTCCAGGGCGACAGTCATGTCTCCACCTGGACCGGGGACGGCTTGCGCACCCAGACCTATCGTGAGGTCGGCCAGGACGCGGCCCGGCTCGCCAATGCCCTGCGTGACCTGGGCATCGGCGTCGGCGACCGAGTCGGCACCTTCATGTGGAACAACAACGAGCACATGGTCGCCTACATCGCGGTGCCCGCGATGGGCGCGGTGCTGCACGCCCTGAACATCCGCCTGTTCCCCGAACAGCTGGTATTCGTGGCCAACCACGCCGAGGACCAGGTCGTGATCGTCGACGGCTCCCTGCTGCCGATGTTCGCCCAGTACCTGCCCAACCTGAAGACGGTCCGCCACGTGATCGTCGCCAATGGCGACGCGGCCGCACTGCAGGCACCCGAGGGCGTCACCGTGCACTCCTACCGCGAGCTGCTCGACGCCCAGTCCGACAGCTACGACTTCCCGGTCATCGACGAGCGTTCCGCGGCCGGCATGTGCTACACCTCCGGCACCACCGGCGACCCCAAGGGCGTCGTCTACTCGCACCGCTCCAACTGGCTGCACGCCATGCAGGTGATCTCGCCCAACGGCATGGGCTTCGACGCCGCCGACACGGTGCTCGCCATCGTGCCGCTGTTCCACGCCAACGCCTGGGGCATCCCGTACGCCGCCATGATGTCGGGCGCGAATGTGCTGATGCCCGACCGCTTCCTGCAGCCCGCCCCGCTGCTGGAGATGATGGCCGCCGCCAAGCCGACCTTCGCCGCCGCCGTCCCCACCATCTGGGGCGGCGTGCTCGCCGGACTGCAGGCGCAACCGCAGGACATCTCGCACCTGCGCACGTGCGTGGTGGGCGGCGCGGCCGTGCCGCCGTCGATGATGCAGGCCTTCCAGGAGCGGCACGGCGTCAAGCTGCTGCACGCCTGGGGCATGACCGAGACCTCCCCGCTGGGTTCGGTCGCGCACCCGCCCGCCGGCGCCGAGGGCGACGAGGCCTGGAGTTACCGCTACACCCAGGGCCGCTTCCCGGCCGGCGTGCAGGCCCGCCTGGTCGCCGACGACGGTTCGGTGCTGCCCAACGACGGGGAATCGCTGGGCGAGTTGGAGGTTCGCGGCCCGTGGATCACCGGCGCCTACTACTCGCCCTCGGGCGGCGAGGTCGACCCCGACAAGTTCCACGACGGCTGGCTGCGCACCGGTGACGTCGGCAAGATCAGCCCCAACGGCTACCTCACCCTGGTCGACCGCTCCAAGGACGTCATCAAGTCCGGCGGCGAATGGATCTCCTCGGTGGACCTGGAGAACGCCGTCATGGGCCACCCGGCCGTCGCCGAGGCCGCCGTCATCGGCATCCCCGACGAGAAGTGGGACGAGCGCCCCCTGGTCGCCATCGTGCTGATCGACGGCTCCGCGGCCAAACCCGAAGAGCTGCGCGACTTCATCGCCCCCAAGTTCGCCAAGTGGCAGCTGCCCGAACACTGGACCTTCATCGCCGAGGTCCCCAAGACCAGTGTCGGGAAATTCGACAAGAAGCGGCTGCGCGCCCAGCACGCCGACGGCTCCCTGACCGTCGTCACGCTGGCCTGATCTACTGTCGGCCGGTGCGCCCGCCGAAACTGGCGGGCGCACCGGCATTTTCGTGTCCCGACGGTTCCGGTCGGGCGCGCCTGGCCGCAGGGCCTGATTCGGCTTCGCCCGACAGTTCCGGTCGCGGGTTCGGGGCCGTAGCGTTAGTTTGAGGGCAGGTGCCCGCAATCTGCGGGGGCGGACGAGGAGGTCCGGGGTGGAATCGAAACAGGGTGGTCGCGCATGACATTCGGGCTGATCAAATCGGTGGGGGAGCGGGCCTACCTGGAGGCGGAGTCGGCTCGGCTGGCCGTGGGGGCCGGGCTCGCGCGGGTGGAATCGCCGGTGGCGCTGGTGGTGGCGGCCACCGCGATGCTGCGGTACGGGACGCTGGCGGCCGGGCTGCGGTTGTCGGCCGCGCGATTCGGCGGCCGCACCGCGGTGATCGACGAGTTGGGGGAATTGACCTTCGCCGAGCTCGAGGACCGCTCGAATCGGCTGGCCAACGCGTGGCGCGAACGCGGGCTGAAGCCCCGGGAGGGCGTGGCCGTGCTGGCCCGCAATCATCGCGGCCTGCTCGACGCCATCTTCGCCGCCGCCAAGTGCGGGGCCCGGATCATCCTGCTCAACACCGATTTCGCGGCGCCGCAGATCCGCGACGTCGCGTCCCGGGAAGGCACCGACCTGCTCGTCTACGACGACGAGTACGCCGACCTGCTCGGCGAGGTGCGCCCCAAGCGCGGCAGCTACCGGGCCTGGACCGAGCAGCCGCGCGAGGACAGCCTCGAATTCCTCATCGCCACCGGCTCACCCGACGCGCCGCCCGCGCCCGGCGCCGAACCCAAGATCATCCTGCTGACCAGCGGCACCACCGGCACCCCGAAGGGCGCGCCGCGCGCGGAACCGAAATCGCTGCTCTCGCTGGGCGGTCTGCTGTCGAAGGTCCCGTTTCGGGTGAACGAGGTGACCGAATGCTGCGCCCCCATGTTCCACACCCTCGGATTCGCCTGCGCCGTATTGACCCTCGGCTTCGGCTCCACCCTGGTGATCCGCCGCCGCTTCGACCCGCAGGCCGCCATCGACTCGATCGCCCGGCATCGGGCCACCACCGTCATCGCGGTGCCGGTCATGCTCGCCCGCATGATGGACCTGGGCGGGCAGGCGCTGGCCGGGCGGGACCTGTCCGCACTGCGCATCGTGTTCGTCGCCGGATCCCAGCTCGGCGCGCAACTCTGCACCGAGGTGACCGCCGCCTTCGGGCCGGTCGTCTACAACCTGTACGGGTCGACCGAGGTCGCCTACGCCACCATCGCCACCCCCGCCGATCTCGCCGAAGAGCCAGGCTGCGTGGGCAAACCGGTCCTCGGGGCGCGAGTCGAGATCCTCGACGACCAGGGACGGACGGTGCCCAACGGCGCGACCGGACGCATCTTCGTCGGCAACAGCATCCAGTTCGAGGGCTACACCGGCGGCGGCACCAAGGAATTCGTCCGCGGCCTGATGTCCTCCGGCGACGTCGGCCACTTCGACAGCGCAGGACGGCTTTTCATCGACGGACGCGACGACGACATGATCGTCTCCGGCGGCGAGAACGTCTTCCCCGCCGAGGTCGAGGAACTGCTGTACACGCATCCGGCAGTCCGGGAAGCGGCCGTCATCGGCGTCGCCGACGAGCAGTTCGGCGCGCGCCTCAAAGCTTTCGTCGTCGTCCACGACGGGCAATCCTGCACCGAGACGCAGGTCAAGGAATTCGTGAAGGACAACCTGGCGCGCTACAAGGTGCCGCGCGAGGTGGTCTTCCTGAACGAACTGCCCCGCAACCCCACCGGCAAGGTGCTCAAGCGCAAACTCCAGGAGGTCTGAGGCGCCCGGGCCGTATGCTGAGCATCGCAGTACGCGGTCGAGCAAGGGGAGGAACAGGTGCCGGGGGCAGGCAATCTCGGCCACTATCGGCTCGTCGAGCTACTCGGGCGGGGCGGTATGGGTCAAGTCTGGCTCGCCGAGGACACCCGCCTCGAGCGGGAAGTGGCCCTGAAACTGCTACCGGCCGAACTCGCCGAGGACGAGGACTACCGGCGGCGATTCGAACGCGAGGCCCGGCTGGCCGCCCGGCTGCGCGGACCGCACGTGGTGCCCATCCACGCCTTCGGTGAACTCGACGGCCGCCTCTACATCGACATGGAGCTGATCGAAGGCTCCGACCTGGGAAAGACACTGCGCGAGGAAGGTTCGCTGCCGCCCGCGCGGGCCGTCGACCTGGTCTCCCAGGTCGCCGCGGCCCTCGACATCGCGCACCAGGCCGGACTGGTGCACCGGGACGTGAAGCCCTCCAACGTCATCACCCTGCCCAGCGGATTCGCCTACCTCATCGACTTCGGCATCGCCCGCGCCGTCGGCCAGGCCACCATCACCGGCACCGGTGTGGCCGTGGGCACCTGGGCCTACATGGCGCCCGAACGCTACTCCGGCACCGAGGACCTACGCTCGGACGTCTACTCGCTGGCCTGCTTGCTGTACGAAACCCTCACCGGCGCGAAACCTTTCGCCCACGCCGACCCGGTCCAGCAGATGGCCGCGCACGTAACGTCCGAACCACCCCGGGCCAGCGACCGCAACTCCCTGGTCCCCGCCGCCCTCGACGCCGTCATCATCCGCGGCATGGCCAAGGACCCGGACCGGCGCCACCCCAGCGCAGGCGCCCTGGCCGCCGCCGCCCGCGCCGCCATGGAAGCCGCGCCCGCCGTGCGCCCGGGCCCGCCCCGCCGATCCGACCCGACCACGAAATGGGATGACGGAGACCGCTTCCCGAGCCACGGTTCGATGCCCGGCGCGCAGTATTCGCCCTACACCCCGCCACCGAGCCGGTTCGGCGCAGGCACGACACCGCCGCCGAACCGAATGGGTATGGGCGCGACACCTGCGCCGACGGGCCCGGGTGCGGGAGCGACACCGTCGCCGACCGGAATGTCGGCCGGCGCTACTCCACTACCCGGTGGAATGGCGGGCGCTACTCCGCAACCCGGCGGAAAAGCGAGCGTCACTCCACTACCTGGTGGAATGGCGAGCGCTATCCCACAACCTGGCGGAAGGGCGAGTGCCACTCCGCCGCTCGGCAGCATGGCAGCGGGTGCGGCACCGCCACCCGGCGGCATGTCCGCGGGTATGCCGAATCAGCCGGGCGGCATGGGTTTCGTGTCGCAGTACGCGCCGGGATACGCCGCAATGGCCGCGAAGCCGGTGCGGCGGCGCGGGATTCGGCCGTGGCAGCCCGTGTGGTGGGCGGTGCTGGGGCTGTGCTTGCTGTTCTTCGCGATCATGAGCGCCGGCGTGCTGGCGGTGACCTTCGCCGAGGGGTTCGGGGACGTGGGCACGACGGTAATCGCCTACGTGATCTTCGTCGGGCCGCTGCTGGCGTTGATCTGGGTCACGGTGCTGGAAGTCCGCAGGTTCCGCGCCCGCGGGCGGTAGTACATCGGCATGGTCCACGCGATTCGGCGCGGCCGGGTCGCGGCCGCGCCGAATCGGGTTGGGGGCACTCAGCAGTTGCGCAGTTCCGGGCTCTGGTTGAGCAGCTGGGCGCGGGTGGAGATGAAGGTGGAGTAGGTGTCGCCGCCGACCGAGGCGAGCGGGAAAGCCGCGACCCGGTGGCAGTTCTGGAAGGCGAGCTTGATGCCGAAGTGGCGTTCCAGACCGCCGCGGATGGCGTCGGAGGCCATGGCGCGCAGCAGCTGGCCGCGGGCGGTCTCGTCCGGCGGCGGAATGGTGTTGTCGGCGTATTCCGCCGTGCCGGAACGCAGATCGGCCGCTACCCGGCTGACCACCTCATAGGCGTAGGGCAGCGAGTTGCGGACGCATTCGACGAACTCTGCGTCGCTGACTTCACCGCGTTCGGCACGCTCGAGTAGTGCGGTGGGTACGTCGAGTGACATATCGCTCTCCTCATGGGATGGCGGAAGGTGTCAGCCGATTGTAGATGGAATCCGTTGTCAATAAGTCTGGATTCGCGACGAAAGTGCCCGTTCCAGAGCCTTTTTCGCGTCCGCGGTCAGGGTTCGCACCAGCTCGCCCGCCGGTAGCTCCGGCGCCAGCGCGTGCGCTTGACCTGCCCAGAGGTTCACCGCGTCGGCATTGCCCTCGGTGCGCGCGGCGGCCCGCAAAGGCCCGGTGGCGTAATGGATCTCGGGATAGGCGACCGGAGCGTCGGGGTGCTCCAGCATGAATCGGTTCCGCAGCCCGCGCGCCCGCCGGCCGGTGAAGGCGCGGGTCAGCATGGTCGGGGTGTCGGCGGTGATGGCCTGGCGGATCAGCGGCGCGGTCCCGGCCTCGGGGCAGCGCAGGAACGCGGTGCCGAGCTGCGCCGCCGCCGCGCCCGCGGACAGCGCCGCCGCGACCCCGGCTCCGGTCGCGATGCCGCCCGCCGCCACGATCGGTGCGTCGACGGCGGCGCGCAGAAGTTGCAGCAGGGCCAGCAGCCCCAGCGGGTCGGCGGCATCGTCGGCGGGATCGTCGACGAAGACCCCGCGGTGCCCGCCGGCCTCCGCGCCCTGCGCGATCAGCGCGTCCGCGCCGGCGGCCACGGCGTGCCGGGCCTCGGTGACCGACGTGACCGTCACCCACACCTCGGTCCCGGCCGCGTGCAGCCGCGCGATCTCCGCGCTCGATGGGCAGCCGAAGGTGGTGGACACCACGGCGACCGGGTCGGCGACCAGCAGCTCGACCTTGGCGTCCCAGTCGTCGCTGTCGTAGCGCGCGTCGCCGACGGGGAAGTCCGCGGCCAGTTCCCGCACATATGTATCGAACCGATCGGTCGGACTCGGTTCGGACGGATAGAAGAGGTTCACCCCGAACGCGCCCGTGGTCAGCGCCCGGGTGGCCGCGATCCGCGCGGCCAGGTCGCTCGCGGACAGATACCCCGCGGCAACGAACCCGAGACCACCCGCATCGGTCACGGCGGCGGCCAGTTCCGGGGTGGACGGCCCACCGGCCATGGGCGCAAGGACGATCGGCGTACGCAACTCGTCGAGAACCATCTCACCAGTGTGCGCTTTCGGTTACGGTTTGTGATCAAGGGTTCGACGACTCGAGCTGGCGTTATCGCACAAAAGGTTGCGAAATGGTCACGAGCGAGTACTGTTTCCATCACAGCGATGCCGAATCGTTACCGGACCCTCCGAGCGCTAGGACTTGCAGTGCCGCATCACCGAACGACCGCGAACTCCGTAACTGTCATGGATTTGCTTGGTGATTCCGGTGCTGTCCGCACTGGCACCACCTCGCGCAGGCGGCACCGGGCCGAGTCCTCCACCGGCGACCGCGTGAAGAACGCCGCGGGTGTGGCCGTCGCCGCGGGCGCCCTGATCGGCACCGCGACCCAGTTGGTCCCCGCTCTCGCGCACGCCGCCCCGCTGCTCCCCACGCACGACGAGAAGACCGCCGCCATCGGCGAGGACGTCGTCCCCATGGCCGACTCCACCGAGCTGAAGCAGGCCAAGGAGATCGCGGCCCCCATCGCCGAGGCCGCCCCCGAGGTCCCGGTCGCGGCCCCCGCGCCGAACCCGGCCCCCTTCGGCCTGCAGAACCTGCCGCCGGAGATCTCCGCGCCGCTCGCGCAGGCCGAGCAGACCCTCAAGAACCTCCAGCAGCAGCTGGCCCCCGCCCCGGGCGTGGTGAAGCCGGTCGACGGCCAGCTCTCCTCCGGCTTCGGCATGCGCTGGGGCGCAATGCATTACGGCATCGACTTCGCCGACCCGATCGGCACCCCCATCCACTCGGTGATGGGCGGCACGGTCATCGACGCCGGCCCGGCCTCGGGTTTCGGCCTCTGGGTGCGCGTCAAGCAGGACGACGGCACCACCGCGGTCTACGGCCACGTCAACGACATGTACGTCAATGTCGGCCAGCGCGTGAACACCGGCGATGTCATCGCCTCCGTGGGTAACCGCGGCAACTCCACCGGTCCCCATCTGCACCTCGAGATCTGGGACGCCGCCGACAACAAGATGGATCCGCTGCCATGGCTAGCCAGCAAGGGCGTTCTCATGCAGCAGCAGTGGGGACCGGACCAGTAGATCGTTCGCCGGCTCCAGCGACCGGGCGTTTCCCGGACCGGCGACTGCCGGTGGGGGCGGTGACGACACTGGACGAACTCTTCGACCCTGCCTCCGTGCACGGCCGCTCCTACGCGGTGCTCGTGCAACACCCGCGCTCGACCGTGCTCGAGGTCGCCGAGCGACTGACCGTGCCGCCGCGGGTGGCCGAGTCCGCGCTGGAAGCGCTGTGCCAGCTCGAGGCCGTGGTGCGGCTCACCGACGGCAAGGGTGTGGTGCGTTTCGACGCGCACGCGCCGGAAGCCTTGTCGGAGGCCGAGACTCGCCGCCGCAATCAGGACATGCTGCGGATGCAGTCGGCCGCCGCCCGCCTGGGTGAGACCTTCCGCTCGGTGCGCCGGACCACCGACGCCGACGGCGCCGTGGTCGCCGTCTACGAGCGCCGCCAGCTGCTGGCCGACTTCGAGGACCTGCAGCACACCGCGCACACCAACGTGAAAGTGGTGGAACGCGGCCCGTTCCTCTCCGATGTGGAGACCGAGGAGCGGATGTTCGAGCTCAAGACCTCGCGCATCGCCGCCGGCATCGACTACCGGACCCTGTACCAGGAGACCATCTACCAGGACCCGGAGCGGCTGCGCCACGTGCTGGCCTCCAATGCGGTTGGCGCGCAGGCCCGTACACTCGCCGACCCGCCGATGAAACTGATCGTCGCCGACGACCGCCGCGCCGTGCTGGTCCTGCACACCGACGAACGCCGCGGCGACCCCATGGGCGTGCGGGTCGGCCCGTCGCCCACCCTGGACCTGCTGGTCAAGACGTTCGACGCGCTGTGGCTGACCGCCACGCCGATCTCGGTGAATCCGGCCGAGGCGCTCGACGATCGCGACAAGGCCATCCTCACCCTGATGAGCATGGGCGCCACCGACGACACCATCGCGCGCCGGCTGGGCCTGTCGCGCCGAACGGTGGTGCGCCGCACCGCGAGTCTGCTCGAACGACTCGGCGCGAGCACCCGATTCCAGGCCGGTGTGCAGGCGACACGCCGCGGCTGGCTGTAGGGGTTTGTGGCGCAAGTCACCTCATAGCAACACTTGTCGCTGGTCAGCGATATTCATCGTGCATGGCTGCTCGGGGCACTTCGCGAGCATCGATATGATTGACCGCATCCGCTTGACCTTTTGACGTCCCGGGAACAGACGTCAGTTTTCGTGGGTCCGCCGAGTGTCTTCGGCTGCGGAAAAGACCAACCCGAGAGGTGAATGCACACGTATGGATACTGTCCGTCGTACAGCTCGCGGTACTCGTCGGCGTCGGTCCGGCAGCCCACTTTTCGGACAGTTGCTCACCGCGGCGGTCGAATCCGCGGGTGACGCCGTCGCCATCCGGTTCAACCCGACCGGCGATCCCGCCGACCAGCGCGAAATCAGCTACCGCGACCTCGACGCCCGGTCCTCGCAGCTGGCGCGCGAGCTGATCGCCCGCGGCATCGGCCCGGGCGACATGGTCGCCATCGGCATCACCCGCTCCATCGAGTCCGTGCTCTCGGTCTGGGCCATCGCCAAGACCGGCGCCGCCTACGTGCCCGTCGACCCCGCCTACCCGGCCGACCGCATCGAACACCTGCTCACCGACTCCGGCGCGGTCCTGGGCCTCACCACCCGGGAGTACCGCGCCGCGCTCGGCACCGCCGCCACCTGGATCGAACTCGACGATCCCGCGCAGGCGCAGCGCGTGGCCGCGCACCCCGACCACCCCATCTCCTACGCCGACCGGCCGGGCACGCTCACCGAGCAGCATCCCGCCTACGTCATCTACACCTCCGGTTCCACCGGCAAGCCCAAGGGCGTGGTGGTCACCCACACCGGCCTGGCCGGGCTGGTGGCCGCCGAACGCGAGCACTACGGCGTCACCGCGGACGCCCGAGTGCTGCACGTCTGTTCGCCGAGCTTCGACGTCTCGGTGCTGGAACTGCTGCTCACCTTCACCGCCGGCGCGACCCTCGTCATCGCGCCCGCCGGTGTCTTCGGTGGCGTGGAACTGGCCGAACTGCTGGGCCGCGAGGCCGTCACCCACGTGCTGATCACGCCGGGCGCGCTGGAGTCGGTGGATCCGTCCGGGCTGACCGAGCTGACCACCGTGGTGGTGGCCGGCGACAAGTTCGGCCCGGAACTGGTGTCGCGCTGGGCCACCGGCGAGCGCTCCTTCTACAACGGATACGGCCCCACCGAGGCCACCATCCTCGCCACCTCCAGCGCCCCGCTGCTGCCCGGCGAGCCCATCACCATCGGCGCCGCCATCGCGGGTGTCGGTGCGTACGTGCTGGATTCGCGGCTGCGCCCGGTGCCGGACGGCGTGATCGGCGAGCTGTACCTGTCGGGTCCCGCACTGGCACAGGGATACAAGGGGCGACCCGGCCTGACCTCGGAACGCTTCGTGGCCAGCCCGTTCGGCGAGGCCGCCGAGACGCCGGGGGCACGGCTGTACCGCACCGGCGACCTGGTGCGTCGCAACTCCGCCGACTCCGAGCAGCCGGGTGTCATCGAATACCTCGGCCGCTCCGACTTCCAGGTCAAGATCCGCGGCCTGCGCATCGAACTCGGCGAGATCGACAACGCGCTGAGCGCGCACCCGGACGTGGATTTCGCTGCGACCCTGGGCAAGACGCTGCCGTCGGGCGCGACCGCGCTGGTCTCCTACGTGCTGCCCCGGCCCGGCGCGACCCTCGACACCGCGGCGCTGGCCGAGCATGTCGGCGCGTCGCTGCCCGCCTACATGGTGCCCACCGCGCTGGTGGTGCTGGACGAGATCCCGCTGACCCCGGTCGGCAAGTTGGACCGGAATGCGCTGCCGGAGCCCGTGTTCGCGGCCCGGGCGTTCCGCGCCCCGACGACCCGCGCCGAGGAAATCATCGCGGAAGTGTTCGCCGCCTTGCTGATTCCGGACAATCCGGACGCTCGGGTCGGTGCGGACGACGACTTCTTCGAACTCGGCGGCAACTCGCTGCTGGCCGCCCAGGCCGCCGCGCGTATCGGCGCCGCACTGGGCGTGCGCGTCCCCGTGCACGTGCTGTTCGACGGCGCGACCGTCGCCGGACTGGCCGCGCACCTCGACGGTGCGGCCGCCCCCGACGCCACCGGACCCGCGCTCGGCTCGCTGCCCCGCCCGGACCGGGTGCCGCTGTCCTTCGCGCAGCAGCGCATGTGGTTCCTCAACCGGTTCGACCCCGCCAGCGCGGTCGACAATATGCCGCTGGCCGTCCGGCTCACCGGCACGCTCGACGTGGACGCCATGCGCGCCGCCGCCGCGGACCTGGTCGCTCGCCATGAAGTGCTGCGCACCATCTACCCCGAGGTGGACGGCGAAGGCTTCCAGCTGGTGCTGCCCGCCGCGGATCCGCGCGCGTTGCCCGAACTGCCGGTCACCGACATCGCCGCCGCCGACATCGCGACCGCCGTGGCCGAGGTGGTCGGCGCGGGCTTCGATGTCACCGCCGCGCCGCCGCTGCGCCTGCGCCTGCTGCGACTCGCGCCCGACGAGCACGTGCTGGTCGCCGCGATCTATCACATTGCCGCCGACGGTGTTTCGATCGGCGTGCTGGCCCGCGACCTGGTGACCGCCTACGCGCAGCGGATGAACGGCGCCGCGCCGCAGTGGGCGCCGCTGCCGGTGCAGTACGCCGACTACGCGGTGTGGCAGCGCGCGGCGCTGGGCAGCGAGGACGATCCGGACTCGCCGCTGGCCCGCCAGATCGCCTACTGGCGCGACACCCTCGCGGACCTGCCCGACGAACTGGTGCTGCCGTGGGACCGCCCGCGCCCGGCCGTCGCCTCCTACCGCGGCGGCAACCACGCCTTCCGCCTCGACGACGAGATCTACACGGCCGCCCGGCGATTCGCCGAAGCCCACAACACCACCCTGTTCATGGTGGTGCACACCGCGCTTGCCGTGCTGCTGGCCCGGCTGTCGGGCACCCGCGACATCGCTATCGGCACCCCGGTCGCCGGGCGCGGTGAAGCCGAACTCGACGACCTGATCGGCATGTTCGTCAACACCCTGGTGCTGCGCAGCGACATCGACCCCGCCGCGTCCTTCACCGACCTGGTGGCCACGGTGCGCGAACAGGACGTGCGCGCCTTCGGCCACGCCGACGTGCCCTTCGAGCGCCTGGTGGAACTGCTGGACCCGGCCCGCTCGCAGGCCCGCAACCCGCTGTTCCAGGTCATGCTGACCTTCCAGAACATGGCCCCCACCCGCCTGGAACTGCCCGGGCTCACGGTGGCCGGTGCGGACCTGGAGATCCCGTTCGCCAAGTTCGATCTGCAGCTCACCCTGCAGGAATCGCACGACGAGCAGGGCGACGCGACCGGCATGGCCGCCGAATTCTCCTACGCCATGGACCTTTTCGACGCCGCCACCGTCGCCGAGCTGGCCGCCCGCTTCCAGCGGGTGCTGGCCGCGGTGACCGCCGACCCGGCCGCGCCGGTCGGCGACCTCGCGCTCTTCTCCGCCGGCGAGCGGCAGCGGGTGCTGAACGACTGGAACGCCACCGCCTTCGACGTGGCCGCGACGCTGCCCGAAGGCGCTGCGGCGACCCTGGTTTCGCGCTTCGCCGCCCAGGTCGCGGCCACTCCCGACGCCGTCGCGCTGGTCTTCGCGGACGAGACGCTCACCTACCGGCAGCTGGCCAAGCGATCCAACCGGCTCGCGCGGCTGCTCATCGCCGAGGGCGCCGGACCGGAAACGCTGGTGGCCCTTGCCCTGCGGCGCTCCACCGAACTGGTCGTGGCCATGTACGCGGTGCTGCAGACCGGTGCGGCATACGTGCCGCTGGACCCCGACCAGCCCGCCGACCGCATCGGCCACATTCTCGACACCGCCCGGCCGCGACTGCTGCTCACCGCCGCGGCCGACGAATTCGAGCCCGGCACACGGAATGTGGTGACCCTCGCCGTCGAACGGGCCGAGGCGACCGCGCGGGCGCACAGCGGCGCGCCGATCACCGACGCCGAGCGCGTCCGGCCGCTGCGGCCCGGCCATGCCGCCTACGTCATCTTCACCTCCGGCTCGACCGGCCGCCCCAAGGGTGTGGCCGTCGAGCACGGCGCGATCGTGAATCGCCTGGTGTGGATGCAGCACGAGTACGCGCTCACCGCGGACGACGCGGTGTTGCAGAAGACTCCGTCCACCTTCGACGTGTCGGTGTGGGAGTTCTTCTGGCCCTTGCAGACCGGCGCGCGCCTGGTGGTCGCCAAGCCCGACGGCCATCGAGACCCGGTGTACCTGGCGCAGGTCATCGCCGAACAGCGCATCACCACCGCGCATTTCGTGCCGTCGATGCTGTCGGCGTTCGTGGCCACCCTGGACAACGACAGCGAACTGGCGCACGCCGGCCGCGGTCTGCGTCAGGTGTTCGCCTCCGGCGAGGCGCTGCCCGCGCCCACCGCGCGGCAGCTGCGCGAGCTGACCGGCGCCCGCCTGCACAACCTGTACGGGCCCACCGAGGCCGCGGTCGACGTCACCTACCACGAGGCCGTCGACGCCGACACCGTGTCGATGCCGATCGGTCGACCGGTCTTCAATACCCGTGTCTACGTGCTGGATTCCCGCCTCAACCCGGTCCCGGTGGGCGTCGCGGGCGACCTGTACCTGGCCGGTGTGCAGCTGGCGCGCGGCTACGTCGAGCGCCCCGACCTGACCGCGGACCGCTTCGTCGCCGACCCCTTCGGTACCGGCGAACGCCTCTACCGCACCGGCGATCTCGTGAAATGGAACGCCGACGGTGAACTGGAATACCTGGGCCGCACCGACTTCCAGGTGAAACTGCGCGGCCTGCGCATCGAACTGGGCGAGATCGAGGCCGCGCTGCTGGCGCAGCCGGGCGTCACGCAGTCGGTGGTCGTGGTGCGCGCCGACGCGCACACCGGCGACCAGCTGGTCGGCTACGCGGTCAGCGCGGATGCCACCCCCGAGGAGCTGAAAGCCGGTCTGGCCCGGTCGCTTCCGGCCTACATGGTGCCCAGCGCCGTGGTGGTGCTCGCGGAGTTCCCGCTCAACGCCTCGGGCAAGCTGGACCGCAAGGCGCTCCCGGCCCCGGTGTTCGAGGCCAAGAGCTTCCGCGCGCCCTCGACCCCGATCGAGGAGATCGTGGCCGGCGTGTTCGGCGAGCTGCTCGGCACCGACCGGGTGGGCGCCGACGACGACTTCTTCGAACTCGGCGGCAACTCGCTGATCGCCACCCGCGCCGTCGCACGGATCAACGCCGCCCTCGACACCACCGTGGCCGTGCGCGAGATCTTCGAGACCGCAACGGTTTCCGGGCTCGCCGCCCGCATCGTGCCCGGCGCCGGCACCGGCGCGCGGCCGCCGCTGGTGGCGGGGGAGCGGCCCGCCCGCGTCCCGCTGTCGCTGGCGCAGCAGCGCATGTGGGTGCTCAACCAGCTCGACCCGGATTCCCCGGTCTACAACATCCCCATGGTCATCCGGCTCACCGGAACCCTCGACGTACCCGCCCTGCGGCATGCCGTCGAGGACGTGCTCACCCGCCACGAGGTGCTGCGCACCCGCTACCCGGAGACGGCTCCGGGCGCACCCGCTTACCAGGAGATCCGCTCGGTCGCCGACGTGCTGCCGCACGGTCTCGAGGTGGAGCGCGCCGCCGACATCGGCGCCCGGATCGGCGCCCTGGTCGGCACCGGATTCGATGTGGCCCAGCAGGTTCCGGTGCGGGTCCGCCTGATCACCGGCGACGACCCGGACGACTACCTGCTGGTCCTGGTGGCCCACCACATCGCCGCCGACGGCGCGTCCATGGCCCCGCTGGCCCGCGACCTGATGACCGCCTACCTGGCGCACGCCGCGGGCGAGGCTCCGGTGTGGCAGCCGCTCGCGGTGCAGTACGCCGACTACGCGGTGTGGCAGCGCGCGGCGCTGGGCGTCGAGGACGACGTCGACTCGGCGGCCGCGGCACAGATCGGGTACTGGCGCGACCAGCTGGCCGGACTGCCGGATCGCCCGATGCTGCCGCTGGACCGGCCGCGCCCCGCGGTGACGTCCATGCGCGGCGCGCTGCTCGACTTCACGCTGTCGCCGCAGGTGCACACGGGCCTGAATCGCCTGGCGCGCAGGCACAACGCGTCGCTGTTCATGGTGGTGCACGCGGCGGTGGCGGCCTGGCTGTCGCGGCTGTCGGGCAGCACCGACATCGTGCTCGGCACCGCGGTCGCGGGCCGCGGCGAACGCGCGCTCGACGATCTGGTCGGCATGTTCGTCAACACCCTCACCCTGCGCACCACGGTCGACCCGGCTGCACCGTTCGACGAACTGGTCGAACGCGCTCGTGAGACAGACCTGTCGGCCTTCGCGCACGCCGACATCCCGTTCGAGCGGGTCTCCGAACTCGCCGCCCGCACCACCGCGAATCCGCTACTGCAGGTGGTGCTTTCGCTGCAGAACACCGAGACTCCGGTGCTGGAACTGCCGGCGCTCACCGTCGCCGCGGTCGAAACCGACCTGGCCACGGCCAAATTCGACCTGCAGATCAGCGTGGAACCGCGGCCCGGCGTGGACGGCGCGGCCGGTGAACTGGCCGTGATTCTCAACTACGACACCGAGCTGTTCGAGGAATTCTCGATGGCGTCCTTCGGTCGCGCCCTCGAACGGGTGCTCACCGCGGTCGCCGCCGACTCGCAGCTGGCGGTCGCCGACATCGAACTGCTCGACGCCACCGAATCGGCTGCGGTGCAGGAAGTCTCGCGCCCCACCCCCGAACCTGTCGGTATCGGCATCCGCGGCGCCGCCCTGTCCCAGCTGCTCACCACCGCTGCCGAGGACGACCCGGACGGCCCGGCGCTGGTGTGGGGCGACGACGCGCTCACCTACCAGGAACTCGACGCCCGCTCCTCGCGCCTGGCCCGAGTGCTGATCGCCCGCGGCAGCGGCCCCGGCACCGGCGTGGTGCTGCGCCTGGACCGCGGCGTGGACCAGGTGGTCGCGGTGTGGGCGGTGCTCAAGGCCGGCACCATGCTGGTCCCGTTCGCCGCCGCCGAGACGCCCGGGCACGACGTGAAGGTCGGCATCACCGTCGGCGCCGCACCCGAAGGCGTGCGCGGCATCGACTGGCTGGTGCTCGACGAACCCGAGACCGCGGCCGTGATCGCGGCCGAATCGGCGCGACCGGTCACCTACGCCAACCGGATTCGCGCACTGCGCGGCGACGACCTGGCCCGGGTATCGGCGGACGGGGCGATCACCTACGACGGCCTGGCACACGCGGTGGAGCGCGCGCGGGGTCTGGATCTCACCTTCGAGTCGCGCACCTTCCACCACGGCGCCGCGGATTCGGCGCTGGCCATGGTCGAGGTGGTGGCCGCCGGCGCCGTCGGCGCATCGGTGGTGCTGGTGCCCGCCGAGCCCGGCGCGGAACTGTCGGACGCCCTCGCCGACGAATGGGTCACCCACGTCTTCGCCGCCGCCGATCGCCTCGGCGAACTGGATCCGGCTCCGCTCGAGGACCTTCGGGCCGTCCTGCTCGACGCCCCGACCGCGGCCGCCGAGCCGTGGACGCAAGCCACGACCGTGGCGGTGCTGCCGGAGTAGCGAAGTCGGGTCACCCGAGTAGCGGGGGTGATGCTGCCGCGATTGCGGCGGCGTAGCCACCGCGGAGAGCGGTCCCCTCGGGACCGTGTCGGCGCCGCCGGAATTCACCTCCCGGCGGCGCTTCGGTAGCCATCGTGAATGGCTATGGCGCAGATCACATCATGCAACGCCGTGTCGCTACCGTCGATAGTCCTTCCAGTTCGAGCGGTCGGACCAGCCGTGCGCGGCTATGCTGTGCCGGTTCGCCCGGCTGCGCAGGCGCTGCCGGCCCGGACTGTCGAAGACCTTCGACGTGTGTGGATTGCTGTATCTGTGAGGTGAACAACTCGGATGGAAACTGCCCGCAGAACAGCTCGTGGTAACCGACGCCGCCGCTCCGGCAGCCCTTTCCTGGGGCAATTGCTTACCGCCGCGGTCGAATCCGGTGGCGACGCCGTCGCCGTCAGCTACAACCCCACCGGCGATCCCGCGGACCTGGTCGAGCTCACCTACCGGGAGCTCGACGAGCAGTCCTCCCAGGTCGCCCGCGAACTCATCGCCCTGGGCGTCGGCCCCGGCGACGTGGTCGCCATGGCCATCGCACGCTCGGTCGAATCGGTGCTGGCCATGTGGGCCATCGTCAAAACCGGCGCGGCCTACCTGCCGGTGGACCCCAAGTACCCGGCCGACCGGATCGAGCACATGCTCACCGACTCCGGCGCGAAATTCGGTGTCACCGTGGCCGCCCATCGCCGCGGCCTCGGCACCCACGCCTACTGGGTCGAACTCGACGACCCGGCCCGCGCCGAACGCATCGCCGCCCGGCCCGCGCACCCGATCTCCTACGCCGACCGCACCCGGCCGCTGACCGAACAGCACCTCGCGTACGTCATCTACACCTCCGGATCCACCGGAAAACCCAAGGGCGTGGCCATCGACCACGCCGGCCTGGCGGTGCTGGCCGCCCGCCGGGAACAGCGTGGGATCACCGAGGACTCCCGCCTCACCCATCTGATCACCCCGAGCTTCGACTTCTCCATCGTCGAACTGCTGTGGGCATTCTCCGCGGGCGCGACCCTGGTGGTGGTGCCGCCGCAGGTCATCGGCGGTCCCGAACTGACCGACCTGCTGCGCCGCGAACGAGTCACCCACCTGTGCATCACCCCGGCCGTACTGGAATCGCTGGATCCGGCGGGGACACCGGAACTTCGGGCGGTTATGTGCGGCGGTGAGCGCGTGCCCTCGGCCCTGGTGGACCGCTGGGTCACCGCCGAGCGCGAGTTCTTCATCGAATACGGGCCCAGCGAGGTCACCGCCATCGCCACCAGCACCGACGCGCTCGCGCCCGGCGGCGGCACCCACATCGGATCGCTGCTCCCCGGCATCGGCGCCTACGTGCTGGACGCCGGACTGCGGCCGGTCCCGCCCGGCGTGGTCGGCGAGCTGTATCTGGCGGGTCAAGCCCTGGCCATGGGCTACCTGAACCGGCCCACCCAGACCGCGGAACGCTTCGTCGCGAGCCCCTACGGCGAGCCCGGCCAACGGCTCTACCGCACCGGCGATCTGGTGAAACGCCTGGAGAACGGCAATTTCGAACACCACGGCCGCACCGACTTCCAGGTCAAGATCCGCGGCCTGCGCATCGAACTAGGCGAGATCGACAGCGCGGTGACCGCCCACCCGGACGTGGACTTCGCCGTCACCCTCGGCACCACCCTGCCGACCGGAGCGGCCGCGCTGGTCACCTATGTGCTGCCCGCCCCCGGCCGGACCGTGGACGTCACGGCGCTGGCCGCCTTCGCGGGAGAATCACTGCCCGCCTACATGGTTCCCGCCGCCATCATGCCGCTGGACGAGATCCCGCTGACCCCGGTCGGCAAGGTCGACCGCGCCCGCCTGCCGGAACCGGTGTTCGCCGTCCGCGAATTCCGGACCCCGGCCACCCCCGCCGAACGCGCCATCGCCGAGGTCTACTCCGGACTGCTCACCCCGCCCGGCGCGGAACCGCTGCGCGTCGGCTCCGACGACGACTTCTTCGAACTGGGCGGCAATTCGCTGCTCGCCGCGCAGGCCGCCGCCCGGATCGGGACCGCACTGGACCGGCGCGTGCCGGTCCGGGTGCTCTTCGACGCCTCCAGCGTGTCCGGGCTGGCCCGGCTGCTGGAGGACGGGCTCGAAAGCGCCGCGCCCGCTCTGGTTCCCGGCCCGCGACCGGATCGGGTGCCGCTGTCCTACGCGCAGCAGCGCATGTGGTTCCTCAACCGGTTCGACGCCACGAGCGCGGTCGACAATGTCCCTCTCGCGGTGCGGCTCTCCGGCCGCCTGGACCTCGACGCCATCCGCGCCGCGGTCCGGGACCTGGTGGAACGGCACGAAGTGCTGCGCACCATCTACCCCGAGGTGGACGGCGAGGGCTACCAGCAGGTGCTGCCGCTCACCGATGCTCGCGCGGTCCCCGAATTCGCGGTCGACGACATCGACGCGAGCAGCCTGACCGCGCGGGTCATGGAACTCGGCGGCACCGGCTTCGACGTCACCGCGCAACCGCCGATCCGGCTGCGCGTGCTGCGCCTCGGACCCGCCGAACACGTGCTGGTCTGCGTGGTGCACCACATCGCCGCCGACGGCTTCTCCATGGGCCCGCTGATCCGGGACCTGGTGACCGCGTACGTGTCTCGCAGCGCCGGCGCGGTGCCGCAGTGGCAGCCGCTGCCCGTCCAGTACGCCGACTACACGCTCTGGCAGCGCGCGGTCCTGGGCGCGGAGGACGACGAGAACTCCGCGCAGGCCGCGCAGATCGCGTACTGGCGTGACGCTTTGGCCGAGCTCCCCGACGAACTGGTGCTGCCCTCGGATCGGCCGCGGCCGCCGGTCGCGTCCTACCGCGGCGGCACCTTCCGCTTCGAGCTGGCCGACGACGTGTACGCGGGCGTCCGGCGGCTCGCCCGCGCCGGCGGCGGCACCACCTTCATGGTCGTGCACGCGGCCCTGGCGGTACTGCTGGCCCGGCTGTCGGGCACCCGCGACATCGCCGTCGGCACCCCGGTCGCGGGCCGCGGCGACGCCGCGCTCGACGACCTGATCGGCATGTTCGTCAACACCCTGGTGCTGCGCACCGACGTCGACCCGGCGCTCGGCTTCGCCGAATTGCTGGGCCGGGTCCGCGAATCCGACGTGCGCGCCTTCGGCCACGCCGACGTGCCCTTCGAACGACTGGTGGACCTGCTCGCGCCGGCCCGCTCGCAGGCCCGCAATCCGCTGTTCCAGGTCATGCTGTCGTTCCAGAACCTGCCGCCCACCGATCTGCGGCTGCCCGGCCTCACCGTGTCCGGGGCCGACCTCGAAGTGCCGTTCGCCAAATTCGATCTGCAGCTGACCGTGCAGGAACGCGTCGACGAGCGCGGCGACGGCACCGGCATGGCGGCCGAATTCTCCTATGCGCTGGACCTTTTCGACGAAGCCACCATCGCCTCCTTCGCGCGCCGGTTCGCCTCGGTGCTCGAACAGGTCGGGGCGGACCCGGGCGCCGCGGTCGGTGACCTGGCCCTGCTGTCCGCCGACGAACAGCGCCGCGTACTCACCGACTGGAATGCCACCGACTTCGACGTGGACGCCACCGTGGGACTGCCGCGCGGCACCGCGCCGACCCTGGTCTCGCTGTTCGAGGCGCAGGTCGCGAGCAGCCCCGATGCCGTGGCCCTGGTCTTCGAAGGCGAGCGCCTCACCTATCGCGAACTCGCGCAGCGTGCGCGAAGGCTGGCCCGCCAGCTCGTCGCCGACTACGGCATCGGACCGGAAACGCTTGTCGCCCTGTCCATCCGGCGGTCCACCGAACTCGTGGTGGCCATGTACGCCATCGTCGAGGCGGGCGCGGCGTACGTGCCGCTGGACCCGGAACAGCCGTTCGACCGCACCGCGCACATTCTCGACACCGCCCGCCCGCGCCTGGTGCTCACCACCCGGGCCGACGGCTTCGGCGGCGGCACCGGCATTCCCGCAGTCCTGGTCGAAGAGGCCGAGGAGCGGGCGCGGACCCGCTCGGCCGACCCCATCGCCGAGTTCGAACGAGCGCGGCCGCTGCGGCCCGCGCACCCCGCATACGCCATCTTCACCTCCGGCTCGACCGGACGGCCGAAGGGCGTCGCGGTGAGCCACCACGCCATCGTCAACCGCCTGGTCTGGATGCAGGCGCAGTACCGGACCGGCTACGCCGACGTGGTGCTGCAGAAGACCCCGGCCACCTTCGACGTGTCGGTGTGGGAGTTCTTCTGGCCCTTGCAGACCGGCGCGCGCCTGGTGGTCGCCAAGCCCGACGGGCACCGAGACCCGGTGTACCTGGCCGAGGTGATCGCCGAACACGGCGTCACCACAGCGCATTTCGTGCCCTCGATGCTGTCGATGTTCCTGTCCACGCTCGGCGCCGAAGGCACCTTCGACGGCACGACGCTGCGTCAGGTGTTCGCCTCCGGCGAGGCGTTACCCGCCCCCACCGCGCAGCGACTACGGGAGCTGACCGGCGCCCGGCTGCACAATCTTTACGGTCCCACCGAAGCCGCCGTCGACGTCAGCTATCACGAGGTGACCGACGCCGACACGGTCTCGGTGCCGATCGGTCGTCCTGTCTTCAATACCCGTCTGTACGTGCTGGATTCGCGACTCCGGCCGGTCGCGCCCGGCGTCGCGGGTGAGTTGTACCTGGCCGGTGACCAGCTGGCCATCGGCTACGTGGCCCGCCCGGATCTGACCGCCGACCGCTTCGTCGCCGACCCGTTCGGCCACGGCGAACGCATGTACCGCACCGGCGACCTGGTGAAGTGGACCACCGACGGTGAGGTCGAATACCTGGGCCGCACCGACTTCCAGGTGAAGCTGCGCGGATTGCGCATCGAGCTCGGCGAGATCGAGGCCGCGCTGCTGGCCCAGCCGGGTGTCGCGCAGTCGGTCGTGGTGGTGCGATCCGATGCGAGCCTCGGCGACCAGCTGATCGGCTACGTGGTCCGGGAACCCGGCGTCACGGTCGATCCTGGCGAGGTGAGATCGGCTGTCGCGCAGCTGCTTCCGGCCTACATGGTGCCGTCGGCCGTCGCGGTGATGGAGTCCTTCCCGCTCAACGCCTCCGGCAAACTCGATCGCCGGGCACTGCCCGCGCCGCAGATACAGGCCCGCCGTTTCCGTACCCCCTCGACCCCGATCGAGGAGATCGTGGCGGGCGTCTTCGCGGATCTACTCGGCGTCGACGGCGTCGGCGCGGACGACGACTTCTTCGAACTGGGCGGCAATTCGCTGATCGCGACCCGGGCCGTCTCGCGGATCAACGAGGCGCTCGGCGCCGCCGTCTCGGTGCGCGAACTCTTCGAGACCGCAACGGTTTCCGGCCTGGCCGCCCGCATCGTGCCGGGCGCGGCGGCGGGCACCCGACCGGCGCTGGTGGCGGGGGAGCGGCCCGCGCGGGTGCCGCTGTCGCTGGCGCAACAGCGCATGTGGGTGCTCAACCAGCTGGACCCGGAGTCCGCGGCCTACAACATCCCCATGGTCATCCGCCTCACCGGCGCGCTCGACGTCCCGGCGCTGATCCTCGCCGCCGAGGACGTGCTGACCCGGCACGAGATCCTGCGCACCCGCTACCCGGAATCCGAGCCGGGCGGCGCCCCGTTCCAGGAGGTGCTCTCGGTCGCCGACGCGCTGCCCGGCGGTCTCGCGCTGACGCCCGCCCGCGACATCGGTGCGCGCGTGCGCGAGCTGGTCGCCACCGGATTCGATGTGGCGCGGGAAGTTCCGGTGCGCCTGAGCCTGCTCGTCGGCGACGCGCCCGACGACTACCTGCTGATCCTGGTGGCCCACCACATTGCCGCCGACGGCGCGTCCTTCGCGCCGCTGGCCCGCGACCTGATGACCGCCTACGTGTCGCGGGCCCAGGGCGAGACGCCCGGCTGGGCGCCGCTGCCCGTGCAGTACGCCGACTTCGCGCTCTGGCAGCGGGCCATGATCGGCTCGGACACCGACGAGAACTCCATCGCCGCAGCACAATTGGCGTACTGGCGGAACCAGCTCGCCGAGCTGCCGACCCGGCAGCCGCTGGCGCTGGACCGCCCGCGCCCGGCCGCGCCGTCCATGGCAGCCGCGCTGGTCGACTACGTGGTGCCCGCCGAGATCCACGCCGAACTGAATCGCATCGCGCGCCGCCACAACGCCTCGCTGTTCATGGTGATGCACGCGGCCCTCGCGGTGCTGCTGGCCCGCGTGTCGGGGAACTCCGACATCGTGGTCGGCACCGCGGTGGCGGGTCGCGGCGAGCGGGCGCTGGACGGCCTGGTCGGCATGTTCGTCAATACCCTCACGCTGCGCACCGCCGTGGATCCCGCCGCCTCCTTCGACGACCTGGTGGCCGCCGCCCGCGAAACCGACCTGTCCGCCTTCGCGCACGCCGACCTGCCCTTCGAGCGAGTGGTGGAAGCGGTCGCGCCCGGCGCGGGCCCGCTGCTGCAGGTGGTGCTGGCGCTGCAGAACAACGAGGTCGCCGAACTCGCGCTCCCGGGACTGACCGTCTCCGGGGTCGACGCCGACCTGACCGCCGCCAAGTTCGATCTGCAGATCGGCGTCGAAGCGCACCCGCCCGCCGCCGACGGCACCCCCGGCGACCTGGCCGTCGTATTCTCCTACGCCACCGACCTTTTCGACGAGGCCACCATCGAGGTGCTGGGCGCCCGGCTGCTGCGCGTGCTGGCCGCCGTCACCGCCGACTCGCACATGCCGGTCGGCGACATCGACCTGCTCGACGCCGCCGAACGGCCCCGCGTCCAGGCCGCGCCCGCGCCCGCACCGGTGGTCGCCACCACCGCGCACGGCGCCGCGCTGCCGCAGTCGCTCTCGCTGACCGTCGAGGACGACCCGGACGGCCCGGCTCTGGTCTGGGGCGAGGAGTCGGTCACCTACCGCGATCTCGACGCCCGCTCCTCGCGGCTGGCCCGCGTCCTCATCGGCCGCGGCTGCGGCCCTGGCACCGGCGTGGGGCTGCGACTGGATCGCGGCGTCGACCTCGCCGTGGCCACCTGGGCCGTGCTCAAGGCGGGCGCCGCCATAGTGCCACTGGCCTCCCTCGACCGGCTGCCCCCGGCCGGACTGGACATGAAGGTCGGTCTCACCACCGGCACGCCGATGGCCATGTCCGGCATCGACTGGCTGGCTCTCGACGATGCGGCCGTGGTCGCCGAGATCGCCGTCGAATCCGCCCGGCCGGTCACCTACGCGCACCGCACCCGGGCGCTGCGCGGCGACGACACCGCCTTCGCCGCGCCCGGCCGGACCGCGCTCGGCTACGACGCGGTGGCGGCCCTGGTGAACCGCGTCCGTCAGGAGTCGGAGCTGACCTTCGAATCCCGGACCTTCCGGGCGGGCGCCGTCGACCATCCGTTCGCGGTGCTCGAGGTGATCGCCGCCGGCGGCGTCGGCGCGTCGATGGTGCTGGCCGCGGGCGCCGATCTGGCGGGAACGCTCGCCGACGAGTGGGTCACCCATCTGTTCGCCGAACGCGACAGCCTGGGCCGGGTGGACCCCGCCGATCTGGAGGATCTGCGGGCCGTCGTGGTGGAGGCGCTTCCGGTGCCCGCGCAGTGGTCCGGTCACACCGTTATCGCTCTTCCCGGGGCCGGTAGCGTGTGATGCGCACCGGCTGACCTCCCGGAGTGGCCGTCCCGCTCGCAGGGCTGAATACTCCTTGGTGGCCGAGTAACGAGGCCTGTGTGGATCCGATGAACTTCTTCGGTGCACACGGCGGTAGAGCAACACGGACAGGATGAGGACAAGCTGCATGATTCGGGTGGTCGGGGACCGGAAGAACGAGCTCTCGGTGGTCGTGGCATGACCCGCACCGCTCGCGTACGCCCCACCCGGACCCGCCGCGGACCGCACACCCCGACCCTGCCGCAACTCATGGCTACCGCGGTCGAGGCCAACCCGGGCGGCACCGCCATCGTCCTCGCCGACGCCGACGCCGCACTGGGCGCGCTCGGCTACGGCGAACTCGACGAACGCTCGAACCGGCTGGCCCGGCTGCTGATCGCCCGCGGCATCGGCGCCGAGGACCTGGTCGCGGTCGGCATCCGCCGCTCGATCGAGTCCGTGGTGGCGGTCTGGGCGGTCGCCAAGACCGGCGCCGCTTTCGTCCCCGTCGACCCCAGCTACCCGGCCGACCGCGTCCTGCACATGGTCACCGACTCCGGGGCGGTGCTCGGCCTCACCGTCGCCGACACCCGGTCCGGGCTGCCCGCGGCGGTGCCGTGGCTCGACATCGACACCGACGAATTCCTCGCCGCCGCCGGCACCTACTCCGCCGAACCGGTCACCAACGCCGACCGGGTGCGCCCGCTGCGCGCCGAGCACCCCGCCTACGCCATCTACACCTCGGGTTCCACCGGTCTGCCCAAGGGCGTCGTGGTCACCCACACCGGCCTGGCCGCACTGACCGCCGAGATGCGCGACCGGTTCGGGATCGGCCCCGAGTCGCGGGTGCTGCACGTCGCCACCCCGTCGTTCGACGCCTCGATCATGGAACTGCTGATGGCCCTCGGCGCGGCCGCGACCCTGGTGGTCACCGTGCCCGACGTGTACGGCGGTCCGGAACTGGGCGCGCTGATCGCGCGCGAAGGCGTTACGCACGGACTGATCACGCCGTCGGTGCTGGCCTCGCTGGACCCCGAGCAGCTGGCGGGCATGGAGGCCATCGTCGGCGGCGGCGAGGCGGTGTCGCCCGAACTGGTGCGCCGCTGGTCGTCGAGCCCCGCGGTGCGGCGTCGCTTCCACAACGCGTACGGCCCGACCGAGGCCACCATCGCGACCAATATCTCCGATCCGCTGGTCGCGGACCGGACGGTCACTATCGGCGCAACCATCCGCGGTGCCACCGCGCACGTGCTGGACGAGCGGCTGCGGCCGGTCCCGGCCGGCGCCCCCGGTGAGCTCTATATCGCCGGCGCGCTGCTGGCCCGCGGGTACCACGCCCGCCCCGAACTGACCTCGTCCCGCTTCGTCGCGAACCCGTTCGAGGACAACGGCTCCCGGCTCTACCGCACCGGCGACCTGGTGCGCGCCAATGCCGCCGGTGAGCTGGAGTACCTGGGCCGCAACGACTTCCAGGTCAAGATCCGCGGCCTGCGGATCGAGCTGGGCGAGATCGACGCCGTGCTGGCCGGCGACGAGTCGGTCGACTTCGCCGTCACCGTCGGCCACGAGGTGAACGGCCGCGCCACCGCACTGGTCTCGTACGTGCATGCCGCCCCGGGCTATTCGATCGACACCGCGCAGCTCGACGAGCTGGCCGAGCGGGCGCTGCCCGCGCACATGGTGCCCGCCACCATCATCGAGCTCGACGAGATCCCGCTGACCCCCGCGGGCAAGCTGGACCGCCGCGCACTGCCCGAACCGCAGCTCGCGATCGGCGAATACCGCGCGCCGGAAACCCCCGCGCAGCAGGCCGTGGCCGAGGTCATCGCCGAGGTGCTGCACCTGGATCGGGTCGGCCTCGACGACGACTTCTTCAGTCTCGGCGTGGATTCCATCACCGCCATCCAGATCGTGTCGCGGGCCCGCGCCCGGGCCTGGGCTTCAAGCCGCGCGAGATGTTCGCCGCCCGCACCGTGGCCGCGCTGGCCGAGGTCGCGGTGCCGGTCGAGAACGCCTCCGCCACCGAGGAACTCGCCACCGGACCGCTGGTCGAACTGGACGCCGCCGACGAGGCGCGGCTGCGCGAGCAGTACCCGAACCTGGCCGAGGTGTGGCCGCTGACGCCGTTGCAGTCGGGCATGCTGTTCCACGCGCGGCTGGCCGAGTCCTCGGTCGACGCCTACATGGTGCAGTTCGCCCTCGACGTGGCCGGCGAGATCGACGTCGAGCGGGTGCACGCCGCCGCCCGCGCCATGCTGGAACGGCACGTGAACCTGCGGGCCGTGTTCGCCGAGGACGGCGTCGGCAATCCGCTGCAGATCATTCTCGACGATGTCGAATTGCCGTGGCAGTACCTGGATCTCAGCGACCGGGAGCCCGCCGAGGCGCTGGCCGAGACCGACCGGCTGATGGCCCTCGACGTGGCCCGCCACTTCGACATGGGCGCGGGCCCGCTGCTGCGCATCACCCTGTTCCGCACCGCCGCGGACCGGTACCGGGTGTGCGTCACCAGCCACCACATCCTCATCGACGGCTGGTCCATGCCGCTGCTGGTGCAGGACATGCTGCTGCTGTACGCGGCCGACGGCGACGCCTCGCGGATTCCGGCGGTGCGCCCCTACCGCGACTACCTGGCCTGGCTGGCCGCCCGCGACCACGGCGCGGCCCGTGACGCCTGGCGCGAGACGCTGGCCGGATTCGACGAGCCGACCCCGCTGGCCGCGGTCGATCCGTCCCGCGAGATCACCTCGGGCATCGGCGAAGTCACCTTCGCGCTGTCGGAGGCGGACACCGCCACCCTGACCAAGGTCGCCCACGACGCGGGCGTCACCCTCAACACCGTCGTGCAGGCCGCGTGGGGTCTGCTCATCGGCCGCAGCACCGACCGCGACGACGTGGTCTTCGGCGCCACCGTGTCCGGCCGGCCGCCGCAGCTGGCGGGCATCGAGACCATGATCGGCCTGTTCCTCAACGCCATTCCGGTGCGGGTGCGGCTCAATGCCGGCGACACCCTCGCCCAGGTGCTGCGCGGATTGCAGGACGAGCAGGCGGCCCTGCTCGACCACCACTACGTCGGGCTCGGCGAGATCCAGGAGATCGCCGGAGTCGACGGGCTTTTCGACTCGATCGTGGTGTTCGCGTCGTTCCCGGTGGACGAGGAATCCCTCGACGACGCCGCCGCGCCCATCGACGGCGCCGGCATTCTCGGCGCGTCCGCGGTCAACGGCACCCACTACCCGCTCACCGTCATGGTGCAGCCGCGCGGCAAGGGTCTCAGCTTCGGCGTGAAGTACCTGCGCGACCTGTTCGAACCCGAGGCCGCCCAGGCCATCGCCGACCGCCTGTCGGCGCTGCTCACCCGTATCGCCGCCGATCCGCGCGCCCGGGTGTCGCAGATCGACGCGCTGCTCGACGGTGAACGCCGCGAACTGGCCGCCGTCAACGCCACCGAAGTGCCCGCGCTGCTGGACGATTCGACGCTGCTCACGCTGTTCGACGCCCAGGTGGCGAAGACCCCGGACGCCCCGGCCGTCATCTACGACCGCACCACCCTGACCTACGCCGAGCTGGACGCCCGCTCGCGCCGTCTCGCGCAGGAACTCACCCTGCGCGGCGTGCGCGCGGAATCCCGGGTGGCCGTGGCCATGCGGCGCAGCCTCGACCTGGTGGTGGCCGTCTACGCGGTGCTGCGGTCCGGCGGCGCGTACGTGCCGGTGGATCCCGATCACCCGGCCGAGCGCAACGAATATGTGCTGGCCGGTTCCGCGCCGGTGTGCGTGCTGACCCGCGCCGCCGACGACTTCGAAACCGCTTCGGGCGTACCGCTGTTCTTCGTGGACGCGCTCGCGGGCGCGGACCAGTTCGTCGAGGTGGCCCCCGCGCCGGTGCGCGCGGACAACGCCGCCTACGTCATCTACACCTCCGGCTCCACCGGCCGCCCCAAGGGCGTGATGATCACGCACCGGCAGATGGCCAACCAGTTCCGCTGGGCCCAGCGCACCTACCCGCATCGCCCCGGCGACGTGGTGTTGCACAAGACGCCGATCACCTTCGACATCTCCACCTGGGAGCTGTTCTGGCCCTTGCAGACCGGTGCGGCCGTCGTGGTGGCCGAACCGGACGGGCACCGCGACCCGGCCTACATTGCGCGCACGATCGACGAATACGCCGTCACCTCGGTGCATTTCGTGCCGTCCATGCTCGACGCCTACCTCGATGCGGCGGACCGGCGGCATCCCTCGCTGCGCTGGGTGTTCGCCGCCGGTGAGGCGCTCACCGCGGAGAGCGCCGCGACCTTCGCCGCCGCGCTGCCGGATACGCAGCTGGTGAACTGGTACGGCCCGGCCGAGGCCACCGTGGTCACCGCGCACCCGGGCGAGCACGCCCACGGCGTCGCGGTGCCGATCGGCAGCCCGTCGCCAACACCCGCGTGCTGGTGCTGGACCGGCAGCTGCGGCCGGTGCCGTTCGGCGCGGCCGGTGAACTCTATGTGGCCGGTGTGCAATTGGCGCGCGGCTACCTCGGCGCGCCCGCGCTGACCGCCGAGCGTTTCGTCGCGCACCAGGACGGGCAGCGGCTCTACCGCACCGGCGACGTGGTCCGCTGGGTCTCCTCCGGCGCCGGTCACGCTCTGGAATACCTGGGCCGCAGCGACTTCCAGATCAAGCTGCGCGGCCAGCGCATCGAACTCGGCGAGATCGAGACCGTGCTGCTCGGCCATCCGGCCGTGCACCGCGCCGCCGTCTCGCTGGTCCGCGCCGAGACCGGCGACCGGCTGGTCGCCTACATCGTCCCCGAGGGCGACGCCCAGGTCACCGATGCCGAACTGCTCGCGCATACCCGCGAATCCGTGCCGTCCTACATGGTGCCCTCCGCCGTGGTGCGGCTCGAGGCCATGCCGCTCAACGCCTCCGGGAAGCTGGACCGCAAGGCGCTGCCCGCGCCGGAGTTCCAGGCCCGCGAGTACCGCGAGCCCGCCACCGACGCGGAGCGCACCGTGGCCGAGATCTTCGCGACCGTGCTGCGCGCCGAGCGCGTCGGCGCCGACGACGACTTCTTCGAACTGGGCGGCAACTCGCTCAACGCCACCCAGGTGGTGGCCCGCCTGGGCGCCGCCATCGGCGCCCGGGTGCCGGTGCGCGCCCTGTTCGAGCACCCCACCGTCGCCGAGCTCGCGAATTCGCTGGCCGCCCTGGCCGATTCGGCCATCGAGGTGGCGCCGCTGCGCCCGATGCCGCGGCCCGAGCTGATCCCGCTGTCCTACGCGCAGCAGCGCATGTGGTTCCTGAACCGCTTCGATACCGCCGCGGCAACCTACAACCTGCCCGCGGCCCTGCGCGTCACCGGCCCGCTGGACGTGTTCGCGCTACGTGCCGCGGTCCGGGACCTGGTCGAGCGGCACGAGGTGCTGCGGACGGTGTACCCAGAGCACGTGGGCGTTGGCTACCAACGTGTGCTGGACGCCGACGCGGTCGACGCGGTACCGGCGTTGCCGGTGCAGGCCGTCGCCGAGGCGGATCTCCCGGCGGCCGTCGCTGAAGCCGCTCTGGCCCCGTTCGACGTGACTGCCGAACCCCCGCTGCGTATACGGCTGTTGCGCCTTGCCGAGGATGATCACGTACTGGTCTGCGTGGTCCACCACATCGCCGGTGACGGCTTCTCGATGGGCCCGCTGACCCGCGACCTGATGACCGCGTACTTCCATCGCTTGCGCGGCGATGCGCCCGGGTGGGCGCCGTTGGCCGTGCAGTACGCGGACTACACGCTGTGGCAGCGTGAAGCGCTCGGCGAGGAGTCCGATCCGGCATCGCCGCTGGCCCGGCAGATCGCCTACTGGCGTAGCGAATTGGCCGGGCTGGCAGACCAGTTGGATCTGCCCGCCGACCGGCCGCGGCCCGCCGTCGCCTCCGGTCGCGGCTCGGACGTCGCCTTCGAGATCGACCAGCATGTGCACGCGGCGCTGAACCGCGTCGCGCAGGCGAACAATGCGACCCTGTTCATGGTCGTGCACGCTGCCTACGCGGCCCTGCTGGCCCGGTTGTCGGGCACCCGCGACATTGCCGTCGGCACGGCGGTGGCCGGTCGCGGCGAGGCCGAACTCGACGATCTCATCGGCATGTTCGTCAACACCCTGGTGCTGCGCACCGACGTGGATCCGGCGGGTTCCTTCACCGAGCTGCTGGCGCGAACCCGCGCCACCGACCTCGCCGCCTTCGAGCACGCCGACGCGCCGTTCGAGCGCCTGGTCGAGGTGCTCGAACCGTCCCGCTCGCAGGCCCGCCACCCGCTGTTCCAGGCCATGCTGACCTTCCAGAACACCGGCCCTGCCGCACTGGAACTGCCCGGCCTCGCGGTCTCCGCCGTGGACCTCGAGGTCCCGATCGCCAAGTTCGACCTCCAGCTCACGTTGTCCGAGAAGACCGGTGCGGCGGGTGGCCTGACGGCCCTGTTCACGTACGCCACCGACCTCTTCGATGTGGCGACGGTGCGCAGTTTCGCGGACCGCTTCCGGCGACTGCTGGTCGCGATCGCCTCCCACCCGGATGTCGTGGTCGGCGATATCGACCTGCTCGCGGTCGGTGAACGGGAGCTGCTGCTGGAGTCTTTGCAGCTCCGGGGAGGCCCGGTTCCGGCGGCAACACTGGCTCAGCTCGTCGCCGAGCAGGCCCGGCGCTCGCCGGATGCCATCGCCGTCCGCGCGGGTGAGTCCGAACTGACCTACGGTGAGCTGCAGCGTCGGGCGAACCGGCTGGCGCGGGCGCTCATCGCGCGTGGAGCCGGGCCGGAAAGCCTGGTGGCGGTGGCGATTCCGCGGACCGAGGAACTGCCGGTCGCTCTGCTCGCGGTGCTCACCGCCGGCGCCGCCTATCTGCCGATCGACACCACTTACCCTCGGCAGCGGCTCGAATTCGTGCTCTCCGACGGCGCCCCGGTCTGTGTGCTGACCACTGCGGCCGAACAGGATCTACTGCCCGGCACCGACCTTCCGATCGTCTTGCTGGACGAGGCCGTCGGCTACGCAGACACCATGGTGGCGGACGTCGAGCGCGTCGCTCCGCTGTCGCCCGACCAGCTGGCCTATGTCATCTACACCTCGGGCTCCACCGGCGTCCCGAAGGGCGTCGGCGTTACACACCGGAATGTGGTGCAGCTGTTCGCGAACGCCGAACCGCTGTTCGGGTTCGATCACACCGACGTCTGGACCTTGTTCCATTCCTTCGCCTTCGACTTCTCGGTCTGGGAGCTGTGGTGCGCGCTGGCGACCGGCGGGCGCGTGGTCGTGGTCGACTACCTCACCTCGCGGTCGCCCGAACAGTTCCGGGAGCTGTTGATCCGGGAGGACGTCACGGTCCTCAACCAGACGCCGTCGGCCTTCTACCAGCTCATCGAGGCGGACCGCGCCGCGTCCGACGACCGCGAATTCGCGTTGCGTCAGGTCATTTTCGGCGGCGAGGCCCTCGACCTGCGCCGACTGCGGCGCTGGTACGACCGGCACCCGGACAACGCTCCACGCCTGGTCAACATGTACGGAATCACCGAGACCACGGTGCACGTCTCGTTCCTTGCTCTCGATGATTCCGTGACCGGCAATTCGGCCAGCGTGATCGGCCGCGCGCTGCCCGGCCTGCGGACCTACGTGCTCGATGGCCGTCTGCATCCGGCGGCGTTCGGGGTGAGCGGCGAGCTCTACATCGCGGGCGACCAGGTCACCCGCGGCTACCTGGGGCGCCCGGGCCTCACCGCGGCCCGATTCGTGGCGAACCCGTTCGGCCCGCCCGGTTCTCGCATGTACCGCTCCGGCGACGTCGGCCGCTGGGCCGGCGCCGATCCGGTGCTCGAGTACGCGGGCCGCAGTGACCAGCAGGTCCAGCTGCGCGGCTTCCGCATCGAACTCGGCGAGATCGAGGCCGCGTTGCTCCGATGCCCGGGCGTCAGCCAGGCCGCCGTGACCGTCCATCGTGACGAGCATGTCGGCGATCGGCTGATCGGCTATGTGGTCGCCGAGCGGGACGCTGTTCTCGATCCCGACACCGTGCGAAACGCCGTCTCGGAATTTCTCACCAGCTACATGGTTCCCGACGCGATCGGTGTGCTGGACGCACTGCCGCTCACCGGCAACGGCAAGCTCGACCGCCGCGCACTGCCCGCGCCGCGGCCGCGCGCGTCGGCCGAATTCCGCGCACCCGCAACCGGCGAGGAGGAGGCGGTGGCGCAGGTCTTCGCCGAGGTCCTCGGAGTCGACAGCGTCGGCGCCGATGACGACTTCTTCCGTCTGGGTGGCAACTCCCTGGTCGCGACCCAGGTCGTGGCACGCATCAACACCGCGCTCGAGTCGGGCCTGGGGGTGCGTGACCTTTTCGAGGCGACCACCGTCGCCGAACTGGCGCGCCGCGTCTCGACCTCGGGTGGCCGCCGCCGCCCACCGCTGGTCGCGGGGCCGCGTCCCGAGCTCGTGCCTCTGTCATTGGCCCAGCAGCGGATGTGGTTCCTCAACCAGTTCGACACCGCCGCAACGGCATACAACATCCCGATGGCCCTGCGACTGGACGGCGAACTGAACGTCCAGGCCCTCCGGCAAGCCGTCGCGGACCTGGTGGCCCGCCACGAGACGCTGCGGACGGTCTACCCGCAGACCGGCGGTGCGGCTCACCAGGTGGTACTGCCCGCCGGACAGGCCGTGCCGGAACTGCACGCTGAGCTCGCCGCGGTCGCCGATCTGCCGGAACTGATCGGCGCGCTGCTGACCACCGGCTTCGATGTGACCCGCGAGATCCCGCTGCGCGTACGGCTTTTCGAGCTGGAACCGGAAGTGCACGTGATCGTGCTGGTCGCCCATCACATCAGCGCCGACGGCTGGTCCATGGGCCCGCTCGCCCGCGACCTGATGACCGCCTACATCGCCCGTTCGGCAGGGTCCGCGCCGGCCTGGTCGCCGCTGCCCATCCAGTACGCCGACTACAGCCTGTGGCAGCGCACCGTACTCGGGTCGGAAACCGATGAGCAGAGCCTGATCTCGGAACAGGCCGCCTACTGGCGCACCGCTCTGGCCGGACTGCCGGACGAGCTCAACCTGCCCGCCGATCATCCGCGCCCCCCGGTGCCGAGCTTCCGCGGCGGACTCGTGCCTTTCCACATCGACGCTGTGCTGCAGCAGGGCCTGCAGCGCATCGCCCGGGAGCAGAACGCCACGCTGTTCATGGTCGTGCACTCCGCCCTCGCCCTCTTCCTGGCGAGGCTGTCGGGCGCCGACGACATCGCCATCGGCACGCCGGTGGCGGGCCGCGGCGAGGCCGCCCTGGACGACGTCATCGGCATGTTCGTCAACACGCTGGTGCTGCGCTCACACGTCGATGGCGGACACCGCTTCCATGAATTGCTCGCGGCCACCAAGGAAGCCGATCTGCAGGCCTTCGCTCACGCCGACCTGCCGTTCGAGCGGCTGGTCGAGGTCATCAACCCGGAGCGGTCGACCGCCCGCAACCCGCTGTTCCAGGTCATGCTGGCCTTCCAGAACACCCCCGACAGTAATTTCGAGCTGCCCGGATTGCGGATCTCCGCCCTCGATTCCGGCATTCAGACCTCACAGTTCGACCTCTCGCTGACGGTGCGGGAGAGCACCGACGAGAGCGGTTTGCACGCGGTATTCACCTACGCGCGTGACCTTTTCGACGAGCGCACGGTGGAGGTCTTCGCGCAGCGGTTCGTCCGGTTGCTCGAAGCGATCGTGGATCGGCCGGTCGCCGCCATCGGCGATCTGCCGCTGCTCGACGCCGACGAGTACAACCGGCTCACCCATGTGCACGGCGACGAGGTGATGGCCACCGCGCTGCTGCCCGACCTGCTCACCCGCGGCGTCGCCCAGGGCCGCGACCGCATCGCCATCCGCTACCGCGGGCACTCGATCACTTACGGCGAGCTCGACGATTACTCCTCGCAGCTGGCGCGGGTGCTCATCCAGCACGGTGTCGGCCCCGAGAAGCTGGTCGCGGTGGCGTTCCCGCGCTCTTTCGAGATGGTTGCCGCGGTGCTCGCGGTGGCCAAGGCCGGCGGCGCCCACGTACCCGTCGATCCGGCGTACCCACCGGATCGAGTGCGGCACATGGTGTCCGACTCCGGCGCGGTCATCGGCATCACCAGCAAGGCCTTCCAGCCCGCACTGCCCGGTGACGTCGAATGGCTGTGTCTCGACGACGCCGCCACCGACCGCCGGTGCGCGGCCGAATCACCCGATCCGCTGACCGACGCCGATCGCATCGACTCGATCCGCATGGCCAACCCGGCCTACGTCATCTACACCTCGGGCTCCACCGGAATGCCAAGGGCGTCACCGTGACCCACTCGGGGCTGGGCGGTCTGCGCGACTACGCGACCGACCTCTACGGCCTCGATCCCGAGCACCGGATGCTGCACATCTGCTCGCCCAGCTTCGATCCCTCGGTGCTGGAATGGATCTGCGCGTTCTCCACCGGTGCGACCCTGGTGATCGTGCCCCGGGAGATCCTCGGCGGACCCGAACTCGCCGAACTCATGCGCCGCGAGAACGTCACTCACACGATCGTCACCCCCGCCGTGCTCGGCACCGTCGACCCGGCCGGCCAGCCGCAGCTGGAAGTGGTGTCGGTCGGCGGCGACGTGACGCCGCCGGAACTGGTGACCAAGTGGAAGACCGGAGATCGCGTCTACCACAACGCGTACGGGCCCACCGAGACCACGATCATCTCCACCTACGCGCAGCTGGAGCCGGGCCGCCAGATCACCATCGGCTCGCCGGTGCACGGCATGTCGGCGCTGGTCCTGGACTCGCGCCTGAACCCGGTGCCGCCGGGCGTCGCGGGCGAGCTGTACCTCAGGGCGGCGCGCTGGCGCGCGGGTACCGCAACCGGGCCGCGCTGTCCGCCGAACGGTTCGTCGCGAACCCGTGGGGCGAACCCGGTGCGCGCATGTACCGCACCGGCGACGTGGTCCGCTGGTACGCCGAACCCGACCTGCGCGACGGCAATATCGCCGGCCCGCAGACCAAGTGGGAACTCGACTACGTCGGCCGCTCCGACTTCCAGGTCAAGGTGCGCGGCTTCCGCATCGAACTCGGCGAGATCGACGCCGTGCTCGCCACCCACCCGGGCGTCGACTTCGCCGTCACCGTCGGCCGCAAGAACCACGCGGGCGTCACCGTCCTGGTCTCCTACGTGCTGGCCGCACCCGGCCACTCGCCCGACCCGGACCTGCTCACCGAGCACACGGCACGCACCCTGCCACCGCACATGGTGCCCGCCGCCATCGTGGTCCTCGACGAACTGCCGCTCACCCCGGTCGGCAAACTGGACCGCAAGGCCCTGCCGGAACCCGAACTGCGGCAAGGCGAATACCGCGCCCCGAGCAACCCGCTCGAGGCGACGGTGGCCACGGCCTTCGCCGAGGCGATCGGACTCGAACGAGTCGGCGTCGACGACGACTTCTTCACCATCGGCGGCAACTCGCTGCTGGCCACCGGCATCGTCGCCAAGCTGCGCGAACTGACCGGGGCCCAGGTGCTGGTCTCCTGGTTCTTCACCGAACCCACGGTCGCCGGGCTCAGCGCCCGCATCACCGCGGCGCTCGAGGACGAACACGACTACGACGCCGCGGCCGACTCGGCGCTCGGCGTGCTGCTGCCCATCCGGGCCACCGGCACCCGCACCCCGCTGTTCTGCGCGCCGCCCATGGTCGGCATGGCCTGGCCCTACGCCGGACTGTCCCGATTCCTGCCCGACGACCAGCCCATCTACGGCCTGCAGTCACCGGCCCTCACCGAGGACGACTACCGGCCCGCATCGCTGAGCGAGGTCGCGCAGCGCTACATCGAGGCCATGCGCGAGGTCCAGCCCGAGGGCCCGTACCGGGTGCTCGGCTACTCCCTCGGCGGCGTGCTCGCGCACGCCATCGCCACCGAACTGCGGGCCGCCGGACAGCAAGTCGACCTGGTGGCCGTCCTCGACGCCTACCCGGGCGCCGAATTCGACAGCTTCCGTGACGATCTGCGCGCGCAGTTCGCCGAATTCGGCGTCGGCGAGGACGCACTGCCCGCCGGCGACCTGCAGGACCTCAGCGACGAGGCGCTGCACGCGCTGCACGCCGCCATCCCCGCCGAACTGGCCGTGCTCACCGTCGACCGGCTGCGCCGCATGTACCGCGGCGCGGTCCGCACCGTGGAACTCGGTGCGAGCTACCGGCATTCGGTGCTCGACGCCCGCATGGACCTCTTCGCCGCCGAATTCGGCCGCGAGGACGGCGAACCGCACAGCGCCGAGGACTGGCGGCCCTACGTCACCGGACGCATCGCCGAACACGTGGTGCCGGTACGCCACCAGCTCATGTGCACCCCGGAAGCGTTCGCCGTCATCGGCCCGCGCCTGGCCGAACTCATCGAGCAGGCCGACCGAGGTGAACCGGCGGACGTCGCCGCCGCGCACCGCGCTGAACCGGTGGTCGGCCGTGAGTCCCTGGACAGCAGTGCGGCTCTGGACAGTTCGGAGCCGGTGGCCCGCCCCGAACCGGTGGACCGTGCCGAACCGTTCGACAGCGGCGACGACTGGGCCATCACCCAGGTGCTGCCGATCATCCGGCCCGAAGACCTCGCGCCGCCGGTCAAGCTGCACGATCCGGTGGCGCCCAAGAGTCCGGCAGCGCCGGAGCCCGACGCCGCACCCGAGCCCGACGTGGCCTTCCGCCTCGGCGGGGACAGCGAGTCCGCCTCGACGCGCGACGATGCGCCGGTGGCGGCCGAAATGGACTCCGCCGCAACGCAGGACGCGAGCGCGTCGGATCAGCCTGCGGTCGAACCGGATTCGAGCATCGGTACGCCCGCCGCCCCGGTGGGGGAGCCGGCCAACCCGGCCGGGACCCCGGTCACCAGGCCCACCGGCCCCGCGCTCAGCGCGGTGGGCGACGTGTCGCCGCTGCCGGCCGGAGCCATCGGCCTGCTCGAGGTGGAGCCGTCCGGTATCTGGGTCCGGGCCATCACCCTCGACATCGCCGCCGGCACCTCCGGCACCCGGGTCCGGCGTTCGGTCGCGGGCCTGCTGGACCGGCATCCGGGCCTGTGGGCGCGCATGCGCCGTGACGGCGACACGGTGGCGCTGGACATTCCGCCGGTGCAGCCGCGCGGCGCCGCGGTGGTGTGGCAGATCGATCCGAACGTGGAGGCGGTCGGCGACCCGATCGAGGCCGTGATCCACGCCGCCGCGGCCGAATTGGACCCCGAGCGCGGCTACAACATGCGGTTCGTGCTGGTCGAGGGCGCGGGCGCGGCCGGTAACCCGCAGGACCGGCCCGCCGCCGTGCTGGTGGTGGTCGCCAACGGCCTGGTCGTGGACGACGCGTCGTGGCGCACCGTCATCGAGGACCTCACCGCGTCCTGGTCCGGCGGTCACGCGACCCCGCCCAGCGCGGACGCGCACCCGCACGGCATCGCCCGCGCGCTCGCCGAGCGGGCCGTGGACCCGGTCACCGTCGACGAACTGGACTGGTGGCGTGAGGCCCTCGCGAATGTGTCCGAGGGCGTGTCTCCGGACATGGTGCTCGGCGAAGCCGACTCCGGCAGCCGCGGCCGGGTCTCGGTCGCCATCACCGGTGACGGCGCGGCGGCCGTCGATGCCGTCGCCCGCCGCTACGGCGCCAGCATCGACGATGTGCTGCTGACCGCGCTGGCCGCCACCCTGCTCGACCCGGAGTCCGAAACACTGCGGGACACATTGGGTTCGGTGGTGCGGTTGATCGCCGACGGCCGCATCCCCGCCGGCGGCGACGGGGTGCGCACGGTCGGCGCGTTCAGCACCAACTACCCGTTCCCGCTGCGCCTCGAGGGTCTCGACCTCGCCCAGGTGCGGTCGGGCGGGCCCAATGCGGGTTCGATCATCGAGCAGATCCGTGACCTCTCGCGCGAGGTGCCTTCGCGGGGTGTCGGTTTCGGGCTGCTGCGGTACCTGAACCCGGAGACGGTCGCGGAGATCGCGGTGCTCCCGTTGGGCCGCATCGGCTTCCGCTACCGCGACCTGCGGCCCGCCGAGGTCTACCCGGAACCGGTCGCCGCCGACCTGTACCTGGACGTCACCGTCGACACCAGCCAGGACGGACTGGTGGCCCGCTTCGATTTCGTCGGCGCGGTGCTGACCCTCGACCAGGTCAAACAGCTCGTCGAGGGCTGGGTGCAGGCGCTGGCGGGACTCGCCGAGCACGGGCGCTGACCGGGACACGGCAGGGAAACGAACGGGTGACGCGCGGCGGGCCGATGGGTACCGCCGCGCGACCCGCCCGTAACATTGCGGCTGTTGCGGCGATGGGATAAGCCGTATGGTCTGTCGGGGGTCGAGACAACCGGAATCCCGGACCGCGTGGTCTCCGACCAGCACGGCATTCAAAGATGCGACACGAGCTGAAGGTGCGAAACATTGATTCGTCGACATGTCCGGAACGGGCGGCGCGGGGCACGAGCCGCGGCCTTCCTAGCTGCCACAGCGGTTCTCACCGGTCTCATGACCGGTGTCGGTGGGGGTGCGGCCTCCGCTGACCCGATCATCGACGGCAAGAAGCTGTTGGCCGATCCGGTCTCGGCGGACGGCTCCAAGATCACCAAGGCCGAGATGAAGGACGACCGGAACATCCGGCTCTACGTCTACTCCGCGGCCATGGGCGCCACCTACCCGGTCGACGTGCAGCGGCCCGCCGACACCTCGGCGCCGCGCCCGGTCCTCTACCTGCTCAACGGCGCGGGCGGCGGACAGGACGATGCCTCCTGGGTGAAGAAGACCAATATCGTCAACGGCTTCCTCAATGACAAGAACGTCAACGTGGTCCAGCCGATCGGCGGCAAGTGGTCCTACTACCAGGACTGGAACAACGACGACCCGACCCTGGGCCGCAACAAGTGGACCACCTTCTTCAGCGAGGAACTGCCCCCGCTGATCGACGCCGCGCTCGGCACCAACGGCGTCAACGCCATCGCCGGCATCTCCACCTCCGGCACCACCGTGCTCACCCTGGCCGAGGCCAAGCCGGACCTGTACAAGTCCGTCGCCGCCTACTCCGGCTGCGCGCAGATGGCCGACCCGCAGGGGCAGGAGTTCATGCGCCTGACCGTCGAGACCTGGGGCGGCGGCAAGCTGGAGAACATGTACGGCCCGGCGAACTCGCCCGACTGGGCGGCGCACGACCCGGTCCTCAACGCCGACAAGCTGCGTGGCATCAACCTCTACATCTCCTCCGGTAGCGGTCTGCCCGGCCAGTACGACACCCTCAACGGCCAGTACGCGCTGCCCGGCGCCTACGGCCTGGCGAACCAGATGATCATCGGTGGCGTCATCGAGGCGGGCACCAACTTCTGCAGCCACAACCTCGCGAACAAGCTGAACTCGCTGGGCATCCCGGCCACCTACAACTTCCGGCCGACCGGTACCCACTCGTGGGGCTACTGGAATGACGAGTTCATCACCTCCTGGCCGCTGCTGGCCCAGGGCCTCGGCATCTAGCCGAAAGCCCACGCGGACAAAGCGATACAGCCCGGCACCGAAAGGTGCCGGGCTGTTGCCGTTATGGCTGCGGTCACAACTTGGTCGGATGGGCTAAACAAAAAGTTCGGGAACCCTTAAACTCTTCCTGTGAGTACCGGTGTGGCCGATCAGCGCGGCAGTAAGTTCCAGCGAGCGCGGTCGGTGTCGGTGCTCCTGGGCCCCGCCTTCGTCGCCGCCATCGCCTACGTCGATCCCGGCAATGTCGCCTCCAACATCAGCGCCGGCGCGCAATACGGCTACCTGCTGGTGTGGGTCGTGGTGATGGCCAACATCATGGCCGGCCTGGTGCAGTTCCTGTCCGCCAAACTGGGCCTGGTGACCGGCAGTTCGCTGCCGGAGGTGGTGCGGGCCAAGGCGAGCCGCCCGATCCGGATCGGCTACTGGGCGCAGGCCGAGACCGTGGCCGTGGCAACCGATCTCGCCGAGGTCGTCGGCGGCGCCATCGCGCTGAACCTGCTCTTCGGGCTGCCGCTCATGGCCGGCGGCATCGTCACCGGCTTCGTCTCGATGATCCTGCTGCTCATCCAGAACCACCGCGGACAGCGGCCCTTCGAACGGGTCATCACCGGACTGCTCGGCATCATCGCCATCGGATTCCTTGCCTCCGTGGTGATCTCACCGCCCTCGGCATCGGGCACCGCCGCCGGTCTGATACCCCGCTTCGACGGCTCGGGCAGCGTGCTGCTGGCCGCCGCCATGATCGGCGCGACCGTCATGCCGCACGTGGTCTACCTGCACTCCGGCATGGCCCGCGACCGGCACGGGCACCCCGAGGTCGGTGCGGTGCGAAACCGCCTGCTGCGCATCACCCGCTACGACGTGGCCCTGGCCATGCTGCTCGCCGGCACCGTGAACCTGGCCATGCTGCTGATGGCTGCCAAGACGCTGCGCGGTCGCGAGGGCGTCGACACCATCGAGGGCGCGCACGCCGCGGTGCAGGACGTGCTCGGCCCGGTGGCGGGGCTGCTGCTCGCGGTCGGGCTACTGGCCTCCGGACTGGCCTCCACCTCGGTCGGGGCCTACGCGGGCGCCATGATCATGCAGGGTCTGCTGCACCGCCGCATTCCACTGGTGGTGCGCCGGGTGGTCACGCTGATTCCCGCGCTGGTGGTCCTCGCGCTCGGCGTCGATCCCACCCGGGCGCTGATCATCTCGCAGGTGGTGCTGTCGTTCGGGATCCCGTTCGCGCTCATCCCGCTGGTCCGCTTCACCAGCGACCCGGAACTCATGGGCGAGAACGTCAATCACCGCGTCACCACCGGACTGGCCTGGCTGGTGGCCGCCATCATCACCACCCTGAACGTGGTGCTGATCTACCTGACGGCCACCGGAAAGGGCTGACGCCGGACGCTATTCGGCGAAGACGGCCTTGCGCTTCTGCAGCATGGCCGTCGCGCCCTCCGCGAAATCGGCCGAGCCCAGCAGTTCACACTGCCCGGTCTTCTCGGCGGCCAGCGCGGCATCGAGTGAGGTCAGGGCCGCCGCGTTGAGGGCCTGCTTGGTGAGTTCCAGCGCCCGCCGCGGGCCGTGCGCCAGCTTGGCGACCACCGCCTCCACCTTCGCGTCCAGCTCCGCGTCGGCGTACACGCCCGCGATCAAGCTGTGCTCGAGGGCCTTTCGTGCCGGGAGCCGCTCACCCAGCAACGCCATCTCGGCCGCCAGCGGTCGCCCGGCCGCGGCCGCCACCATGGCCGCCGCCCCGCCGTCGGGCATCAGGCCGATATTGATGAACGCCAGCAGCAGGTAGGAATCCTCGGCCGCGTAGGTGAGGTCGGCGGCCAGCGCGAAGGCCACGCCCACCCCGGCGGCCGCGCCCTTGACCCGCGCGATGACCGGAATCGGGGCGTCGACAATGGCCTTGATCATCCGGTTGGCGACGTCCATGGTCATCTCGGCGGTGATGCCGCGTTCCTTCTCGCCGGGGGCGGAGGCCAGGTCCGCGCCGGTGCAGAAGTCGCCGCCTTCGCCGGTCAGCACGATGACCCGGACGGCCGGGTCGGCGGACGCCGCGAGCACGGTGTCGCCCAGGCCGGCCATGGTGTCGTAGCTGAGCGCGTTCTTGCGTGCGGGATTGGTGATGGTGATGCGCAGGACACGCCCGTCCCTGATGGCGGTGTACCCCGGCGTGGTCGTGGTCATCGGGCGCTCCCCAGATATGTATGCGGCCGCGTTGCCGCAGGCTGTGTATCCGCCTTTGCGAATTGTGGTTAACTTAGGAGCGTTCGTCCGGCACTGTCAACAGCCGGTGTCATCGAGAAGGAGAAACTGTATGGTCGCCGATCGCAGCGAGGCCGCCCTCGCTACCGGGCGACCGGCCGCTACTCCCGAGGAAGCGCGGGGAGGCGGAGCGGAGTCCGGCCCCCGCCGCCGCCCCAAGAACCGCAAGGCGCAAATCGTCCGGGTAGCGGCCCGGGCCTTCGCCGAACGCGGCTACCACCCGGTCGGTGTGGACGAGATCGCCGCCGAGGTCGGCATCTCCGGCCCCGCGCTCTACCGCCACTTCCGGAACAAGTACGCGCTGCTGGTCGCCGCCGCCGAAATGGGCGCGCAGCAATTGCTCGACGCCGCCCAGGCCGCCGACAATCCCGCCCTGGAACCGGAACCACGACTCACCGCGCTGATCCGCGGCATCGCCGAGTACACCATCGACGTGCGCCGCGAAGGCGGGCTGTACCGCTGGGAACGCCGCTACCTGGAACGCGAGGACCGCGCCCGCATCCGCGTCGTCTACACCGAACTGCACGACACCGTCGCCGCCGCCATCGCCGCGCTGTACCCCGACGCCGACCCCGCCGACACCCAGCTGCGGGCCGCCGCCCTGCTCAGCGCCATCGGATCGATCACCGCGCACCGCACCGCGTTGTCCACCACCCGGCTGATCAATCTGCTCACCGAGGTGTGCTGGGACATCCTGCGCTGCGAGCTGCCGCCAGCGCCCGCCCCGGCCACCGGCGATCCGCTGGTGCGCGGACTGCCGGTCATCTCCAAACGGGAACAGCTGCTCACCGAGGCCATCCGCATCTTCGGCCGGCAGGGCTACCACGAGGCCAGCATCGAAGAGATCGGCGCGGCCGCCGGCATCAACGCCTCCAGCGTCTACCGCTACTTCGCCAGCAAGGCCGACTTGCTCGCCGCCGCCTTCCACCGCACCGGCGAACGCGTCGCCATCGCCAACAACGAGGCGCTGGCCGAGGCCACCAGCCGGGCCGACGCGGCCGTGCGGATCGCGGACCGCTTCTCCCGCATGACCTTCGCCATGCCGGAGATCCTGCCCGTCTACTTCTCCGAATTCTCCAATCTGCCCGCCTCCGAACAGCATCGGCTGCGCTCGGTGCAGCGGCAGAACGTGCTCGAATGGGCCAATCTGCTCGACGGCGATCAGGTCGAGGCCCGGTTCCGGGTGCACGCCGCCATCGCGCAGGTCATCGATGTGGGCCGGCGCATCCGCTTCGACGGGCGGCCGGAGAACCTGGCCCGGGTCAGCGCGCTCATGCGGGCGGTGCTGCTGGGCGTGCCCGCCGCCGAATAGTCCTCGGCGGCAGGCGCTCTCGCCTCAGACCCGGTGCCGCATCCGGAACAGCGCCCGGGCCACCCGCAACCGGCGCGGATGCTTCTCGAAGGTGCCCGAGGTGATCTGGTCCGGCGGATGCTTCTCGGTGATGGTCTGCGGCCGGGTGAATTCGCGCAGCGTGCGCGGATCGCGAATCCGGCCGGGCCCGTTGACGCCGTAGACCGGGGCCGCGTTCACGGTGATCAGCTCACTGCGCAGCCGCGCCGCGAACTCCGGGACCGAACGGACATCGCGGGTGAAAACCGAGACGGTGCGCGGCTTCTCGGCGGCGTTCACCCGGTCGGCGGCCTCGTCCATGCCGGTCACCCGATTCACCACCAGCACCGGCCCCACGGCCTCACCCGTGACCGCGGCGCTGACCTGCGGCACCTCGGTCAGCACGATCGGCTCGATGTAGGGCTCGCGAATCGATTCCAGACTGCCGACCACCAGTCGCGCACCCCGGGTGACGGCGTCGCGCACCTGCCGGCGCACCAGCTCGATCTGGGCGTCGACGATCATCGGGCCGTAGGAGGCCCGCCGGTCCGCGCCCGGCCGCAAACGCCGGGCCTGATCGGCGACCAGCTCCAGGAACGGCTCGTACACCGAATCGGCGACGTACACGCACTGCACCCCGGCGGGCTGCTGACCGGAATTGGCCATCGCGCCGTACACCGCGGCCGCGGCGGCGGCATCGAGTTTGGCGTCGACCTGGACCACCATCGAACCCCGCCCGCCCGGCTCGATGACCAGGGGAGTGGACGCCTCCGCGGCCAGCGCGGCCACCTCGCGCGCACCCGCCCCGGAGCCGGCGTAGGCGAGCTTGTCCACGGCCGCGCGGCACAGCGCGGCGGCGGTGCCGCTGTCACCGGTGACCACCTGCAGCACAGGCTGATTCGGGGCCAGGTGGTTCCAGGTGTCGGCCAGCCAGGCGCCCACGCCGGGGGTCAGCTCGCTGGGTTTGAACACCACCGCGTTGCCCGACGCCATCGCGCTGGCGATCGAATTCATCGGGGTGAGAACGGGATTGTGCCAGGGGCCCAGCACACCGACGACGCCCAGCGGCAGATAGCCGATGGTGCCGGTCGATTCCCGGCGCAGCGACGCGCCCAGCCGGGTGGTGCGGCCGAGCGTCCGTTCGGCGTGGCGCGCAACCCAATCCAGGTGCTCGACGGCCAGGGTCACCTCGATGGCGGCGTCGATGCGCGGCTTGCCGGTCTCGCGGCTGATGAGTTCCACCAGGTCGCGGGTGCCGCGGGCGAGACTGCGTTTCCAATCCAGCAGCCAGCGTTTGCGGGCGTCGAATCCCAGTGCCGCCCACCATTGTTCGGCGCTGCGGGCGGAGCGGACGGTGCGGGTGAGTTCGCCTGCGCCCATGCCCGCGTATTCGCCCACGACTTCCCCGGTTCTCGGGTCGTAGGACGTCAGTACCTTGGATCTGCGCGCGCCGGCGCGTCCCGCTGCCGGCTGCGCCGACTCGGCCATGGTCAACCTCTCGTGGCCTGTGAATGTCTCTCCCCCCAAGGCCAGACTATGGTTCGAGGCGCAGATGCGACAAGGTTGCGAAATCGACGCATACCGCCCGGTCTGCGCCTGGATCAGCGGCTATTCGGCGACCCCTCGGTTTGTGACCAAGGGCACAGTTTGATATTCGCTGCTTCGGCAAAGAAACGGCCTGCTTCCCGGTGCGCCGGTAACATCACGGCCGGCGGTGTGGATCATCCCGGCGGACGGCAACTACGCAATCCCCGCGGGATGTGGGGACCCGCCGCCCCGGGGGCGACAATGTTCAGCCCGACCAGCCGATAGTGGAGAGTTGATGCCCAGCTTGGACAGACCGGAACCCGTAGCACCCGACGATCCGGCCGTTTACGTCGAAGACGTCCGCAAGTCCTTCGGCGATGTGCACGCGCTGCAAGGCGTCAGCTTCACCGCCGCCCGCGGACAGGTACTCGGCATCCTCGGCCCCAACGGTGCGGGCAAGACCACCACGGTCAAGATCCTGTCCACTCTGCTGCGCCCGGACTCCGGCATCGCCCGCATCGCCGGGCACGACGTCCGCTCCGACCCCGCCGCGGTGCGCCGGTCCATCATGATGACCGGACAGTACGCGGCCCTCGACGAGAACCTCTCCGGCCGCGAGAACCTCGAACTCTTCGGCCGCCTCATGGGCCTGCCGCGCAAGGCCGCCCGCCAGCGCGCCGACACCCTGCTCGAGGAATTCGACCTCACCGGCGCCGGCCGCCGCGCGGTCCGGCACTACTCCGGCGGCATGCGCCGCCGCGTCGACATCGCCTGCGGCCTCGTGGTCCGGCCCGAAGTGGTGTTCCTCGACGAACCCACCACCGGCCTGGACCCCCGCTCCCGCCAGGGCGTCTGGGACCTCGTCACCGCGCTCAAGACCCAGGGCATCACCGTCCTGCTGACCACGCAGTACCTCGAAGAGGCCGACGTGCTCAGCGACAACATCATCGTCATCGACAAGGGCACCGTCATCGCCGAAGGCACCGCCGACGCCCTCAAGGAGAAGACCGGCGGCAGCTACTGCGAGGTCGTGCCGCTGGATCCGACCCAGCTCGGCAAGGTCGCCGACGCGCTCGGCGAGCTGGTGCCGGCCGCGGTCCGCGCCGAACTCTCCGGCGACCGGCTCTCGATCCCCGCCCCCGAAGGCGCGGCCACCCTCGCCGAGGCGCTGCGCCGGCTCGACGGCGCCGGAGTCCAGCTCGCCGACATCGGCCTGCGCCGCCCCTCGCTCGACGACGTCTTCCTCACCCTCACCGGACACTCCGGCACCAAGGAAACGGTCGACGCGGAAGGCGCCGCATGACCGCCCCCGCGGCCGACGCCGCCGATCTGTTCGCCGGGGTACCCCCGGCCCGGCCCAACAGCTTCGCGCAGTGGCGGGCCCTGACCGGACGCGTGGTCTGGGTGATGTTCACCAAGGGCGAGATGCTCATCGCGGTGATCGTGCCGCTGGTCTTCACCCTCGGCTTCTACCTGCCGCTGCGGTACGTGATGAAGTTCCAGGGCATCGACTACGCGCAGTTCGTCATGCCGATCATCGTGCTGCAGACCATGTCCTTCACCATGATGTCGAACGCGCAGCTGGCCGCCTTCGAAGCCATGACCGGACTCAACACCCGCATGCAGACCATGCCCATCGGCAAGATGGTGCCGCTGGTGTCGCGGCTGTCCGCGGGCTTCGTGCGATCGGTGGTCTCGCTGATCGCCGCGCTGGTCTGGGGACACCTCATCGGCTTCCACTTCGTCGCCGGCTGGGGACAGGCCGCGCTGTTCTGCGCGTTCTCCCTCGCCGTCGGAACCGTGCTGGCCATCGGCGCGGACGGGCTCGGGTCACTGACCAAGAGCCCCGAATCGCTGAGCCAGGCCCTGACCCTGCCGACCCTCATCTTCGGCATGCTGTCCTGCGGCTTCGTGCCCGAAACCGGATTCCCGGTGTGGGTGCGGCCGTTCGTGCGCAATCAGCCCATCTCGCAGTTCTCCTTCGCACTGCGCGACATGGCCCAGCACGGAGTGACCTGGAATGTGTTGTGGGTGCCGCTGGTGTGGCTGGGGTGCATGCTGGTCGGCTTCCTGCCGCTGGCGGTCTGGGCGAGCGTGAGGCGGTCATGAGCACGGCGACCACGGCCGATACGGCCGACAAGGATTCGATGCCCGGCAAGGACACCGCGGCGGCGCCCGCCGGCAATGCGGTGGCCGAACAGGATTCGTGGGCGGGGCGTCAGCCGCTGCCCGTGGTGAAACCCCGGTCGGAGCGCGCGCTCTCGGTCTGGGCGCAGCAGAGCGTGATCCAGTGCAAGCGCATGCTCATCGGCTGGATGCGCGACCCCGCGACCACCATTCAGACCCTGGTCTATCCGGCCGCCACGCTGATCATGTTCCGGATCGTGCTCGGTGACTCCATCACCAAGGCCACCGACATGCCCAGCATCTACGGCACCGTGCCGATGGTCATGCTGGTCGCGGCCATGTCCGGGTCGGTGGTGAGCGCCCTCGGGTTCAAGGTCGAGAAGGCCACCGGACTGCTCGGGCGGTTCTACACCATGCCCATCCATCGCGCCGCCGGACTCACCGGGCGACTGCTGGCCGAGGCCCTCCGCGTGGTGATCACCTCGCTGTTCGTGCTCGCGGTGGGTGTCGCCCTGGGCTTCCGGTTCTGGTACGGGCCCGCGGCTTCGATTGCCATGCTGGCCATTCCGGTGCTGTTCGCGCTCGGATTCGCGGTGCTGGTGACGGCACTGGCCACGCTCACCGAGGGCGTCATGCTGGTGTCGCTGGTCGGCATCATCAACACCCTGCTGATGTTCTTCAACTCCGGCTTCGTGCCGGTGTTCGCCTATCCGGTCTGGTTGCAGAAGACCGTCGAGAACCAGCCCATGAGCACGGCCATCGACGCCATGCGCGGGCTGTCCTACGACGGTCCCATCGCGACGCCGCTGTGGAAGACGGCCGCGTGGGCGATCGGCATGATCGTGGTGTTCGCCTACCCGGCGGTGCGCGGATACCGCCGCGCCGCCGAAACCGGAGCGTAGACACGGTGGAAACCGGCGGGCGGACACGCCCGACCGGTTTCCCCGGTGCGGCCCTGGAAAATCGAGTGGTCTGCGTCACGTTAAGGTTGCCCCCATGTCTTACCTGGTTATTGGGGCAACCGGGTTTCTCGGGCGGTTTCTGGTGCCCGAACTCCTGAAGCGTGGCGCGGACATCCACATCCTGGTCCGGCCCGGCGAAGACTCCGTGCTGCGCTACAACCGCTGCCTACGCGACTGGGGCGTGAGCGACCGGATGCACCCGGTCCGCGGCGACCTCGGCGCGCCCGGACTCGGCGTCGACCCGGGCTGGCTCGCCGCGCACCGCGGTTCCATCGACCACGTCTTCCACCTCGCCGCCGGCTTCGACAGCGTCGGCGCGGGCGGCGGCACCCGCCGGGTGACCGAGCTCGCGGCCGCGCTGGAAGCGGGACGGCTGCACCATGTTTCGACCCTGCGCATCGCGGGGGCCTGGGAAGGCGTGTTCACCGAGGACATGACCGACGTCGGGCAACTGCTGCCCACGCCGTATCAGCGCGCCATGCTGCGAGCCGAGCAGGTGGTGCGCGAGCAGACCGCCGTGCCGTGGCGCGTCTACCGGCCCGCCATCGTCATCGGCGACTCCCGCACCGGCGAGATCGACCGCATCGACGGCCCGTACTACTTCTTCCGGCTACTGCGCATGGCCGCGCAGCTGCCGCGCATCCTGCCCGTGGTCGCACCCGAGCTCGGCGAAACCAATATGGTGCCGGTCGATTTCGTGGCCCGCGCCCTGGACCACATCGCGCACCTGCCCGGCGACGAGCCGAGCACCTATCACCTGGCGGACCCGCGCGAACAGAGCGTCGCGGAGGCGTTCAACCTCTTCGCCGACGAGGCCGGGGCGCCGCACCTGATCGAGGTGATGCCCAAGCAGACCCTCGACGTCACGCTGCGGGTGCCCGGGATGGGCTGGGCGCTGCGCCAGATCGGCATCCCGATGGACGTCATCGCGGACTCCGAATTCGCCTGCCGCTTCGACTCCCGCCATACCGCCGCGGCTCTGGCCGGCACCGACATCAAGGTGCCGCCGCTGGCCGCCTACGCCTCGGTCGTCTGGAAGTACTGGATCGAGAACTGGGTCTGAGACTCAGGACGGGCTGTCCCCGGGGAACACGCTGTCCGGGGACAGCAGCAGGTCCTCCAAGCTGCGGGGACGGCCGTAATCCCAACCGACCCAGCGATTCCGGTTGGTCCAGCCCATCAGGTCGTAGCGCCACCGGAACGGCCATGTGGTGCCGACCGTCATGAACAGCGCCGTGCCCAGGGCCGCGTAATCGTCGTGCGCCGACAGCAGCGCCCGCTGCTGCCGGGGCGGACGGGTGAAGAACGCGTCGAACATGGCGATCGACTGGGCCGTTGTCAACCGGCCCAGGCCGTACACCCCGCGCATGCGCATCCAATAGACCAGCCGCGCCTGCCACGGCCACAGCGCCTCGATCGGATCGGTGCCGCGCTGCACCGCGTCCAGGGCGGTGTCCACCAGTGCCAGCGAATCCGCCACGCAGTACCCGGTGATCGGATGCATCATGCCGCCGCGCGAGCCGAACGGAATCACCGCGCCGCGACCGGCTTTCGGCGGCATCTCGTCGAGCGGATAGTGGGCGGCCTCGGTCGGCTCGTCGCCACGTAGTCGAATACCGTGCGCCGCCAGCCGATTCAGGGTGCGGCGGCGGAGCTCGTGCTGCGGCATCCCGCCGCGCAGGCCCAGGCTGGTCTCCTCGAAGATGACCGTGCCGTCGCCCAGCGGCACCGAGTACAGGAACGACGGCGGATCGTCCGGGCCCGCGCCGTTCTCGTCGCGCCAGTCCAGCAGCAGCCCTTCGCCCGCGGTCACCATCGGGGCGGCGATGTCCTCGTCCACGAAGATGCCGTGCGCGCTGGCCGTGCGCCGCGCACCCGGGGTGGCCTGGCCGCGGGTGTCGAAGACGGTGGCGGCCCGCACCTCGGTGCCGTCGGCCAGCTCCACCCGGTGCGCCTCCACGGTGCGGGCGCGCCCGGCGATCACGGTGGCGTCGTCCAGGGGCAGCGCGTCGAACAGGCCCTGTTTCGACAGCACGCAGTACGGCCGTGGAATGCGGTGCTCGGTGGTGGTCCACACCGCGGGCGCCTCGATCCGGCTGGCGATCGCGCCGTGCCCCAGCCACTGCGGCAGCTCGTCCACCCAGCACGAGAAGGTCGGCGCCCACAGGCGGTGCGGCCGCGGATCCACCGCGACCACCCGCATCCCCGCCGCCATGGCCCGATGCGCCAACGCCCGCCCCGTGGGACCGAGCCCCACCACACACACGTCGGCGGCCCTGCCGACCTCCCGGCCACTCATACCCGCATTCAAACAGCCCCGGCCACCCCCACGCCAGGCCCAGTCCCACTTCGCACCCCGGCCGCTCACGCTCCGGTGGCGACCGCACCGCTGTCCGCCTACCGCGCGCCGCGGGGGGTTCGGATCGTGCCGGCCGTGCCGGTGTGGGTTCGCCCGTGCTGCCGGCCGGCACATCGATAAGGGACTGGCGCGCAGGTCACTTCGTCGGCGGAGTCGAGGACGGCGAGGCGGGCGGGGTGCCGGCGGGGGAGCTCGGCGGCGTGCCGTTCGGAGTGCCGTGGTCGCGGGCGTGGAGGATGCGGGTCGCGGCAATGGTGCCGTCGGTTTCCTGGCCCTGCACCATGATCTGGTCGCCGACCGCGAACTGCGCGGCGGTCTCGCTCTTGGCCTTGGACCCGAATTCCGTGGTGGCGGAGATCGCCACGGTCTCGGTGCTGCCGTCCTGCTTGGTGATCTGCCAGGAGCCCGCGCCCTCGGTGGTGATCTTGCCGCCGACGCCCCGGCCGCCCGGACCGCCCTGGCCGTCGCCGTGCCGGCCACCCTGACCTTGATGTTGATCGCCGCCCGAGGCGTTGTGATCGCTGGACCCGCAAGCGGCCAGCCCCAGCGTGGCCGCCAGGGCCAGCGCCGCGGCGGCCGCGCCGCGGGCGCGCCGGCCGGGGCGGCGGCGTCCGGGAGCGAGGTGGGAAGGGGCTGCGGCGGAGAGTGAATCTGTCATGGCCGCAACGCTATTGACGGTGGCTGTGAGCTTGCTCGGTGTCGGCTGGTGAGTCACTTCCAGCCGGGTGTGACTACTTCGGGGTCACCCAGGTGGTGATGTCGGCGTGCACGACCTCGAGCCCGGACCGGTCGTAGATCGACACCGGCACCACCAGCTCCTGGCCCTCGGTGATCTGCGAGAAGTCGGGCACCTCGGCCAGTTTCGCGACGGCCCGCAGTCCCGAGTTGGCCTTGGCCAGGTACTGCACGTTCATGGCCTTCGGGATCCACCGGTGCGTCTCGGGCACGGTCGCCTCCGACAGCATGCCCATCGCGACCTCGGCCAGATTGCAGGCCGCGATGGCGTGGAAGGTCCCCAGGTGATTGTGGATGCCGAACCACTTGGGCGCGGTCACCTCGCACAGGCCCGGCTCCAGCCGCACCACGCTGGGCAGCACGGTCCCGAAGTACGGCACCCGGGCCACCATGCCGAGCGAGAACAAGGTGTGCCCGATGCGGTTGTCCGGAAGCTTCTTCCACCCGCGATACGTAGCGGTCTCTTTACCCATACCGGTATCTTACTCAAAAGTAAGTTCTGCGAAACCCTCGCGCCGTATCGGTCGCCGAATCGGTCGGCGGCTTGCCTCGGCGCGCAAAACCAACCGGTTCCCAGTTATCTGAGAGGGCTGCGCCCAGCGCGTAGCAGGGAGCCGGGCCACTCGGGCCGGCTATCGGGGAAATAGGAGTTTCCGAAATCATGCGTATTCGTACCGCGATGGCCACCGTCGGCATCGCACTCGCGGGGCGGCCGCCGTCACCGCGTCCGCCGGCTCGGCCGCCGCCTTCACGCCGCACGTCAACCCGGGCGGGGGCGTCATCGTCGGCGTGGACCTGACCCACGACGAGACCGTGGCCCTGTCCAACACCTGGATCCCGGCGGCCATCACCCAGATCAACGGCGGTCACAACATGATCGCCCCCGACCCGTACTACTCCGATCTGGTGATCGACGGCCGCCCGCACGGCAACCTGACCCAGGTCGTCGGCGAGGCCGCCGAAGTTCCGGACGGGCAGGTCGGCCTGTACCTGGTCGACCCCTCCCGGTTCCAGGGCGGCAACTTCCTGTTGATCCAGGATCTGGGCGGCTGGGACTATTACCTGCGCCACATGCACGACAACTGAGTGTGAAATGGCCGGTGCGAGAGTCGAATTCCGCACCGGCCGGCACACGGCCGGAGCCGGGGGGCTCGACCGGGTGTGACCAGGGCCATTGGCGCGGGGGTGGGGGAGGGGGCGATTTGAAGTGGGGCGGGGGCTCGAGGCATACTGTTCGGGTTGCCCACACCGGGTTGCGTCTTTTCCGTTGGATCGGCGCTGGTGGTGGGCGAGCAAGACCCAATTTTGCACCCCGCTGATTTGCGGCGTGGGTGCGTCCGGAACAATGTTCCGAGGCTTGTAAGGATTTTGGTCCGGGGCCGAGGAATGAGCGGCGGAGCGACACGCCCGACCGCGTGGACCGGATGAACCATGACAGATGAACAGCGGCGATGGATCGGGCCCGAGGGCCTCGGTCGTGTGGTGGCTGATGCGTCTTCGTGTGTTCGGCAGTGCAAATGAGGGTGGTTCGGGAGTGAAAGCTCCTGGGCCACAACGCAAGCGGAGAAAAGGACACTCAGCGTGGCGGGACAGAAGATCCGCATCAGGCTCAAGGCCTACGACCATGAGGCGATCGACGCGTCCGCGCGCAAGATCGTCGAGACGGTGACCCGTACCGGTGCCCGCGTCGTTGGCCCGGTGCCGTTGCCCACCGAAAAGAACATCTACTGCGTCATCCGGTCGCCGCACAAGTACAAGGACTCGCGCGAGCACTTCGAGATGCGTACGCACAAGCGGCTTATCGACATCCTCGACCCGACGCCGAAGACGGTTGACGCCCTGATGCGCATCGACCTGCCGGCCAGCGTCGACGTCAACATTCAGTGACGGGGACCTCGAATATGACTGACAACAAGAACCGTCCGGCCGCGGGCATCCTGGGCACCAAGCTCGGCATGACCCAGGTCTTCGACGAGAAGAACCGCGTCGTTCCCGTGACCGTCGTCAAGGCGGGCCCGAACGTCGTTACCCAGATCCGCACCGTTGAGCGCGACGGCTACTCCGCCGTTCAGGTCGCCTACGGCGCCATCGACCCCCGCAAGGTGAACAAGCCGGTCTCCGGCCAGTTCGCCAAGGCCGGTGTCACCCCTCGCCGCCACATCGCCGAGCTGCGCGTCGCCGACGCCGCCGCCTTCGAGGTCGGCCAGGAGATCAGCGCGGAGGCCTTCGAAGAGGGCAGCTACGTCGATGTGACCGGCACTTCCAAGGGCAAGGGCTTCGCGGGCACCATGAAGCGCCACGGTTTCCGTGGTCAGGGTGCCTCGCACGGTGCGCAGGCCGTGCACCGTCGTCCGGGTTCCATCGGTGGTTGCTCCACCCCGGGCCGTGTCTTCAAGGGCATGCGCATGTCGGGCCGCATGGGTAACGACCGCGTCACCACGCAGAACCTCTCGGTCCACAAGGTGGATGCCGAGAACGGCCTGCTGCTGATCAAGGGCGCGATCCCGGGCCGCACCGGCGGCATCGTGATCGTCAAGAGTGCAGTGAAGGGTGGTGCCCGGGCATGAGCACCGAGACCAAGACCAACCTGACGCTCACGGTCAAGGCCGCTGGCGGCAAGACCGAGGGCACCGTCGAGCTCCCCGCGGAGATCTTCGACGCGACCGCGAACATCGCGCTGATGCACCAGGTCGTCGTGGCCCAGCAGGCCGCGGCTCGCCAGGGCACGCACGCCACCAAGACCCGCGGCATGGTCCGCGGTGGTGGCAAGAAGCCGTACCGCCAGAAGGGCACCGGCCGTGCGCGCCAGGGTTCGACCCGTGCGCCGCAGTTCGCCGGCGGTGGCACCGTCCACGGCCCGCAGCCGCGTGACTACACCCAGCGTCTGCCCAAGAAGATGAAGGTCGCCGCACTGCGTGGCGCGCTGTCGGACCGGGCTCGCAACGAGCGCATCCACGTGATCACCGAACTGGTGTCGGGTCAGACCCCGTCGACCAAGGTGGCCAAGTCCTTCCTCGCCGAGCTGTCGGAGCGGAAGAACATCCTGGTCGTCGTCGGTCGTGAAGATGTCACCGCGTGGAAGAGCGTGGCGAACCTGCAGGGCGTGCACCCCATCGCCCCGGACCAGCTGAACACCTACGACGTCCTGAAGTCGGACGAGATCGTGTTCTCGGTCGAGGCGCTCAACGCCTTCGTGCACGGCCCCGCCGAAGCTGCACAGGAGGAGAGCAAGTGACCACCATCGCCGATCCCCGCGACATTCTGCTGGCGCCGGTGATCTCCGAGAAGTCCTACGGACTGATCGAAGAGGGCACCTACACCTTCATCGTGCACCCGGACTCCAACAAGACGCAGATCAAGATTGCCGTCGAGAAGGTTTTCGGCGTCAAGGTGACCAGCGTCAACACCGCCAACCGTCAGGGCAAGCGCAAGCGGACCCGCTTCGGTTACGGCACGCGTAAGAGCACCAAGCGCGCGCTCGTGACCATCTCGGCCGACAGCAAGCCCATCGAGATCTTCGGAGGCCCGGTCGCGTAAGCGGCGGGGACTTCAGGAAGGCAGAAGAACTCATGGCAATTCGTAAATACAAGCCGACTACCCCGGGTCGCCGCGGTGCCTCGGTCTCGGACTTCGCCGAGATCACCCGCTCGACCCCCGAGAAGTCGCTGCTGCGTCCGCTGAGCAAGACCGGTGGCCGTAACGCGCAGGGCCGCATCACCACCCGTCACAAGGGTGGTGGCCACAAGCGTGCCTACCGTCTGATCGACTTCCGTCGCCTGGACAAGGACGGCATCCCGGCCAAGGTCGCTCACATCGAGTACGACCCGAACCGCACCGCCAACATCGCGCTGCTGCACTTCGCTGACGGTGAGAAGCGCTACATCATCGCGCCCAAGGGCATCGCCCAGGGCACGAAGATCGAGTCGGGCCCCGGCGCCGACATCAAGCCCGGCAACAACCTGCCGCTGCGCTCGATCCCGACCGGTACCACCGTGCACGCGGTGGAGCTGCGTCCGGGTGGTGGCGCCAAGCTGGCTCGCGCCGCGGGCATGAGCATCCAGCTGCTGGGTAAGGAAGGCGCCTACGCCGTCCTGCGTATGCCCTCCGGTGAGATCCGTCGCGTCGATGTGCGCTGCCGCGCCACCATCGGCGAGGTCGGCAACGCCGAGCAGTCGAACATCAACTGGGGTAAGGCCGGCCGTATGCGGTGGAAGGGCGTTCGCCCGACCGTCCGTGGTGTGGTCATGAACCCGGTCGACCACCCGCACGGTGGTGGTGAGGGTAAGACCTCCGGTGGTCGCCACCCGGTCTCCCCGTGGGGCAAGCCCGAGGGCCGCACCCGTAAGCCCAACCGTCCCAGCGACAAGCTCATCGTCCGCCGCCGCGGCAAGAAGCGTTAAGGAGGAGGTTAAAGATGCCACGTAGCCTGAAGAAGGGCCCGTTCGTCGACGGACACCTCCTCAAGAAGGTGGACGTCCAGAACGAGAAGGGCACGAAGCAGGTCATCAAGACCTGGTCGCGTCGTTCCACCATCATTCCCGATTTCATCGGTCACACGTTCTCGGTGCACGACGGCCGTAAGCACGTGCCGGTGTTCGTGTCGGAGAACATGGTTGGACACAAGCTCGGTGAATTCGCGCCGACCCGCACGTTCAAGAGCCACGTCAAGGAAGATCGGAAGAGCAAGCGGCGATGAGCACTGAAACTCAGAACCCGACCGCGCGCGCGACCGCCAAGCACGTTCGCGTGACGCCGATGAAGGCGCGTCGCGTCGTGGACCTGGTCCGTGGCCGCAGCGTGCAGGACGCGCTGAACATCCTGAAGTTCGCGCCGCAGGCCGCGAGCGAGCCGGTTGCGAAGGTTGTCGCCTCGGCGGCCGCCAACGCCGAGAACAACCTCGGCCTCAACCCGGCCACCCTCGTCATCTCGACGGCTTTCGTCGACGAGGGCGCGACCATGAAGCGTTTCCAGCCGCGGGCCCAGGGCCGTGCGTTCCGGATCCGCAAGCGCACCAGCCACATCACCATCGAGGTCGAGAGCGTGCCCACCGCCGGCGCTGCCACTCGTAGCCGCCGGAAGGGAGGGGCAAAGTAAATGGGACAGAAGATCAATCCCCATGGCTTCCGCCTCGGTATCACCACCGACTGGAAGTCGCGTTGGTACGCGGACAAGCAGTACGCGGACTACGTGAAGGAAGACGTCGCGATCCGCAAGCTCCTCGCCACCGGCATGGAGCGGGCCGGCATCTCGAAGGTCGAGATCGAGCGCACCCGTGACCGCGTGCGTGTGGACATCCACACCGCGCGTCCGGGCATCGTGATCGGCCGTCGTGGCGCCGAGGCCGATCGGATTCGCGCCGAGCTGGAGAAGCTCACCAAGAAGCAGGTTCAGCTGAACATCCTCGAGGTCAAGAACCCCGAGTCGGATGCGCAGCTGGTTGCTCAGGGTGTTGCCGAGCAGCTGTCGAACCGTGTGGCGTTCCGTCGCGCGATGCGCAAGGCCATCCAGTCGGCCATGCGTTCGCCGAACGTCAAGGGCATCCGTGTGCAGTGCTCGGGCCGCCTCGGCGGCGCCGAAATGTCGCGCTCGGAGTTCTACCGTGAGGGTCGGGTGCCGCTGCACACGCTGCGCGCCGACATCGATTACGGCCTGTACGAGGCGAAGACCACCTTCGGCCGCATCGGCGTGAAGGTCTGGATCTACAAGGGCGACATCGTCGGCGGCAAGCGCGAGGTCACCGCTGTGGCCCCGTCCGGCCGTGACCGTGACGACCGCCCGCGCCGCGAACGGCCGAGCCGTCCGCGTCGTAGCGGTGCACAGGGCACCACCGCGACCAGCACTGAGGCCGGACGCGCCGCGACTGCAGTCGCGGAGGCACCGGCAGAGAATCAGGAGGGCTGACCTATGTTGATGCCCCGCAAGGTCAAGCACCGTAAGCAGCACCACCCCGGCCGTTCCGGCATGGCGAAGGGCGGCACCGCGGTGACGTTCGGTGAGTACGGCATTCAGGCTCTCGAGCCGGCCTACGTCACCAACCGTCAGATCGAGTCGGCTCGTATCGCGATGACCCGCCACATCAAGCGTGGCGGCAAGGTCTGGATCAACATCTACCCGGACCGCCCGCTCACCAAGAAGCCGGCCGAAACCCGCATGGGTTCCGGTAAGGGTTCGCCGGAGTGGTGGATCGCGAACGTCAAGCCCGGACGCGTCATGTTCGAGCTGTCGTACCCGACCGAGGAGATCGCTCGTGAGGCCCTGCGCCGCGCGATGCACAAGCTCCCGATGAAGTGCCGCATCGTGACCCGGGAGGAGCAGTTCTGATGGCTACCGCTAATCCGACTGCCGAGCTCCGCGAGCTCGACAACGAGGCGCTCGTCGCCAAGCTGCGCGAGTCCAAGGAAGAGCTGTTCAACCTGCGCTTCCAGATGGCGACCGGTCAGTTGCAGAACAACCGCCGCCTGCGCGTGGTCCGCCACGAGATCGCGCGCATCTACACGGTCATGCGTGAGCGCGAGCTCGGCCTGGCCTCCGGTCCTGAAGGCAAGGGAGACGCCGCATGAGCGACGTAAAGGGCCCGGCCAAGACGCCGGCCAACCAGGAGGAGCGGGGCCAGCGCAAGACGCGCATCGGCTACGTCGTCTCCGACAAGATGACCAAGACCATCGTGGTCGAGCTGGAAGATCGCGTGAAGCACAAGCTTTACGGCAAGATCATCCGCACCACCTCGAAGGTGAAGGCTCACGACGAGAACGAGATCGCCGGCATCGGCGACCGCGTGCAGCTGATGGAGACCCGTCCGCTGTCCGCCACCAAGCGGTGGCGTCTGGTCGAGGTCCTGGAGAAGGCCAAGTAGCCTGCTCCATGACTTGAACCAAGTCATTGATCACCGGTCCGCTTCCCGTTGGGAAGCGGACCGGTGTGTTTTGGGGCGAGAGTGCCCGGCCCGCTGCCCATTTGGGAAGCGGGCCTTTTCTTTTTGTCCGGATACTGGCCGGTAATGCCAAATCTGGACGAGTGTGACCAAACTGAAACCCCATATGTCCAAACGGAATTGGCGTGTCGCCGGGCGAAAGCGTTAGCGTGTACAGGCTATGAGGGATGCTGCGACAACAACTTCCGGGGCTTGGCGGATCGACGACCGGACCGCGGTGACTTTCCGCGATGCGGCGGTGGCGTGGTCTCTGGCCGCCCACGAAGTGCTGGCCGAATGTGCTTCAGGCTACGGTCATTTCGTCACTGTGAACGAACTGGCCGAGCGCGTGCAGGAGATGTCGGGCATTCGCACCGACGCGCCGACCCGCACCTGGATGGACGCCATCCTGCGCAAGGTCGCGCGCCGCTGCCACAATGCCGGCGAACCGCCGCTGACCGCGCTGTGCGTCAAGCAGAATCACAAGGTCAGCGACAGCTACAAGTACGTGCTGGAGCTGGCGCACCTACCCGTCCCGGCCGACCTCGAGGTGCACGCGGCCTACGCCCGCTGGCAGTGCTACGCCGCCTACGGCGCGGAGATCCCGACCGACGGTGGCATCCCGCCGCTGATTCCGCGCAACGGTGGCGCGCCGCGCCGGGTCACCGCCGCCGGTCCGGCGCCGGTCGCGAAGCCGGAACCGGAGGCGCGGAAGGCCGTGTGCGTCAACTGTTTCACCGAGCTGCCCGCGAATGGCGTCTGCTACTACTGCTGACAATCCGGCACGGCTGACATTTCCGGCGAAGCAGACTTACCGTACCGCGCATTCTCGAGGGCTCGTTCGACCCGCTGCCAGCCTCGGCGGCGTATCCGGATTCGGGTACGGCTAATCGAGCGCGATCGGTGAGTTTGCATGCTCGACAATGTTTTACGGATCGCTATGGTCGGCGTCGGTCCCAGGGGCCTGAATGTCTTCGAACATATTTGCGCCAATGCGCGTCAATTAGATATCGCCGCCGGGGTCGAGCTGGTGGTCATCGACTCGAATCGGGTCGGCACCGGCTCGGTCTGGCGGACCGATCAGTCGTGGATCTGCGTGACGGCCCCGCCGGCTTCCAGGAGCTGGAGCTCAGCACCGGCGAACGGCTGCGCGGCCCCGGACCTGGTGGGCCGGGTGCTGCGCAGGCTGTGACGTGCTACTTGGGTCCGAACAGGTTCTTTGCCGGACGGTTCGTGGCGGCGCGGCGCGCGGCCTCCTTCTCCTTGACCCGCTCGGCTTCCTTGCGGACGGCGACCAGGTTGTCGCGTTCACGGACCAGCCATTCGGGCGGGTCGGCGAGCAGGGCGGTGATCTCGTCGTGGGTGAGCGCGTCGTTGACGCCGTTGCGAGCCAGGCCGGAGTTGGAGATGCCGAGTTTGCGGGCCACCACGTCACGCGGGAACGGCCCGTTGGCGTACAGGTCGGTGAGCCACTGCGGCGGGTTCACCCGCAGCTCTTCGAGCTGGGCGCGGGTGATGGGTGAGCTCTGGAACTCGGCCGGTGTAGCCGGGAGGTAGATGCCGAGTTTGTTCGCCGCGGTGAGCGGCTTCATGGTTTGGGTGTTCTTGTCCGGGCTCACCTGTCAAGGGTATCGGGCGGGTGGGCAGAACCTGCTGGCCGGTGCAATAACCTGGACCCCATGACAGGTCAGGGCCGGTTGGAGTCCATCGACATCACGCGCCTGCGCTGGTTCGTCGCGGTAGCCGAGGAATTGCACTTCGCCCGGGCGGCACGTGGACTGGGCATTTCGCGGCAGCGATTGAGTGGCACGGTCATCGAGCTGGAGGAAGAGCTCGATACCAAGCTGTTCGTGCCCGGCGCGCAGCCGACCCAGCTGAGCGAGGACGGACAGGCGGTGCTCGAAGAGGCTCGTGCGCTGATCGCGGCCGCCCCGGCGGAGCCGGTCACGGCGACGGAGGCGGTGGATCGCCTGCGCGTCGGGTTCGTCCCGGGCGTGACCGTCACCAAGTGGGAGCGCATCTGGGCCGACCGATTCCCCGACATCCGGCTGGAACTGATCCCGGTCCCGATGAAGGAGCAGGAGTCGGCGCTGCGCACGGACGCGGTCGACATGTGCTTCGTGCGCCTGCCCATCGACAGTGACGGCATGAGCGCGATTCCGCTGTATCGCGAGGTGCCGGTGGTCGTGGTGCCCAAGGATCATCCGATCGCCCTGTTCGAGCAGGTCGCCACGGTCGATCTGGCCGATGAGCGCATGCAGGACGCCACCGACCTGGACGAGGCCGCCATGACCATGGAGCTGGTGGCCGCGGTGAGCGGCGCCGCCATCGTCCCGCATTCGATCGCCCGCCTGCACCACCGCAAGGACCTGGTCTACCGCCTGGTCACCGATGTGCCCGAGACCGAGGTCGCGCTGGCCTGGTTGGTCGACCGGACTACCGAATTGGTGGAGGAGTTCGTGGGTGTGGTGCGCGGCCGTTCGCAGCGCAGTACCCGTTCGCCGTCGGGGCAGCAGGCGAACAAGCCGGCCAAGCAGCAGTCGCCGGCCAAGCGCAAGCCCGCTCCGGCGAAAAAGCCCGCGGCCGCGGCGAAGTCGAAGCAGGGCGGCGCGAAGAAGCCGGGCAAGCGGCGCGGTCGCTGAATCCTGCTGTGCGGGCCCGTCTCCCGATCGAGGGGACGGGCCCGTTCGCGTCTCCGGGGTCAGGGATCGGTCTGGAGAAACTTCAGGGTCAAATCAGGGTTGCTCTATACGTATACGTCTACTTATAGTGACTGAAGACGGTGTTCCGCCGTCGGGAATCGCTGAGATCGACTGCGGCGCAGCGGGTATCGCACCCGCGGTCTCGTGTCGTACACGCATGCCCATATACGCATCAACGAATGATTCGGAGCATCTCATGGCCCTCGAAATGGACAAGCCCGCCACCGATCTGGTCCCGGATCCCCTCCCCGAGGGCATGCGTGAGATCACCCTGCGAGTCGGCCCCGGCGGCGGCCGCACCCAGCGTTTCGTCGGCCGCCCGCTGGCGGACGGCCGCAAGGTCACCTCGGAGGGGAGTGAATCGGTCCAGGTCTTCCTGAGCCGCAAGGGCAAGCTGGTCGTCCACCGGCATTTCCTGGACTGGACGGACTTCGCGCGGGCCACCCGGAATGCCGCCGAGGAGCGGAAAGACGAGTACCTGACCGTCCGGAAGGGCTCCGATCAGTCTGACCTCTCGCTGATGACGGAATGGCTCAAGGGATTTGGGGGGTGGCGCGAATTCCTGCACTTGGGTAAGGATGGATACGGCGACTTCACCGTCGACATCGTGGACTCGCCGGGGGAATTGCGTGATCTTGTTCCGGCGAAGGTCTACCGGATCGTCGCCGATGCGCTGGAGAACCCGGCTGCCCAGGTCCTCGACATCTGAATAGCGCGCGGCCGAACCCCGAAAGGACTTCTCCCGCATGTTCTCTGGACTAGGACGACTGGTCGTCCGCTTCCCGTGGCTGGTGATCGGCGCCTGGCTGATCGCGATCGTGGCGGTCGTCGCCACGGCGCCCAAGCTCACGGCCACCACCGAGCAATCCGACTTCCTGCCTTCCCACTACGAATCCGTCCAGGCGATGGAGCTGCAGCAGAAGGCATTCCCCAACAGCAACACCCCGGCCGCGCTGATCGTCTTCGAGCGCTCCGACGGTGCTCCGCTGACCGATCAGGACGCGGCGGCCGTCTCCGCGGCCGCGACGAAGCTGTCCGAACAGAAGATCAAGGACGTCACCGCCGTTCAGGCGCTGCCGCCGTCGGAGACCAAGGCCATCGGTGTGGTCGCGGTCGCGATGACCAAGGCGACCGACCAGGCGGCCAAGAACCAGACCGACGCGGTCAAGGCGCTGCGTGACGCCCTGAAGGAACAGGTCTCCGGCACCGATCTGAAGGCCGGTGTCACCGGCACCGCGGCCCAGATGCTGGATCAGCAGGATTCCAGCCAGAAGGGCCTGGCCATCATCGGCATCGCGACCGTGGTGCTCATCCTGGTGCTGCTGCTGGTCATCTTCCGCAGTCCGATCATCGCGCTACTGCCGATCATCGTGATCGGCATGGTGTCGGCGCTGGCCAACGGCGTGATCGCCTCGGCCAGTTCGGCATTCGACCTGAAGATCGACAACTCGGTGCAATCGCTGCTGGTCGTCGTGCTTTTCGGCGTCGGCACCGACTACATCCTGTTCCTGATGTTCCGCTACCGGGAGCGCCTGCGCGCCGGTGAGGACCCGAAGACGGCCATGGTCAGCTCGGTGGAACGAGTCGGCGAGGCCATCACTTCGGCCGCGGCGGCGGTGATCATCGCCTTCGGTGCGCTCACCCTGTCCACCCTGGGGATGTTCCGGTCCATGGGCATCGCCCTGGCCATCGCGGTCGCGGTGGCGCTGCTGGCCGGTCTGACCCTGGTCCCCGCCATCGTCTCGCTGTTGGGCACCAAGGTGTTCTGGCCGTCGAAGGCGTGGCGGACCGAGCCCGAGGGTGCGCGTTTCGGTGCGGTCGGCAATGCGCTGGGCAAGCGTCCGGCGTTGTTCGCCGCGGCGTCGGGCGGCGTGCTGCTGGTGCTGGGCATCTTCGCGCTGGGCTTCAACCCGACCTTCGATCTGAGCGCCGGCTCGACCTCGGACGCCTCCGAGTCGACGGTGTACGGCAAGGAACTGCTCAAGGGCATGCCCGCGGGCAGCACCCAGCCGTCGCAGGTCTACCTGCGCGCCGACCAGGGGACGCTGAACAAGGACGAGTTGAACACCTTCCGTACGGCGCTGACCGGTATCGGCGGCGTGGGCGAGGTGTCGCAGCCGACGTTGTCGAAGGACAACGCGGTGGCCGAATTCCAGGTGACGCTCACCGACAAGCCCGAATCGGATGCCGCGCTGGACACCGTGAAGGGACCGTTGCGCGACACCGCGCATGCCTCGGCCCCGGCCGGCACCACCGCGGTGGTGGGCGGTATGACCTCGGTGTTCGTCGACTTCCAGCACGCCATGAACCGTGACTACACGGTGGTGTTCCCGGTGGCCGCGGTGCTGATCATGATCGTGCTGGCCTTGCTGCTGCGCAGCGTGGTCGCGCCCTGGTATCTGATGGCCTCGGTGTTCCTCGGCTTCGCGGCGACGCTCGGCTCCGCGGTGCTGGTCTTCCAGCACATCCGGGGCGAGCAGGGTCTGATCTTCCAGTTGCCGTTGATCATGTATCTGTTCGTGGTGGCGCTGGGCACCGACTACAACATCCTCATGGTCGCCCGATTGCGGGAGGAGGCCCGTGAGGGCAACGATCCGCATCGCTCCGCGGCGCTGGCCGTGCGGCACACGGGTCCGACGGTGGCGGCGGCCGGTGTCATCCTGGCGGGCACCTTCGCCTCCATGATGCTGGCGGGCAATTCGGTGCTCTCCCAGATGGGTTTCGCCATCTCGCTGGGCATCACCATCGCGGCCTTCGTCATGGCGATGTTCTTCACGCCGGCGGTGACCGCTCTGGTCGGCCGTTTCGCGTGGTGGCCGGGCCATGGTGGGGATGCCACGAAGCATGTGGAGTGGGATGCCGAGTTGTCGGACTCCGCAGAGGTGAGCGACGCCGTTCGCCGCTGACGTTCGAACAGGTACCCTGAATCCGGCTGGCCCGCTTCTCCTTCGGAGAGGCGGGCCAGTCCGCTGAGACGGCCGGAACACCATCTGAACGAAACATGTTTCAGTTTTTTCGCGAAAGTGCCACGGGGTGGACTGGACACTGGATACAGTTCGCCAGTCCGCGCACTACGGGGCGCGGTACCCACAGATTCGGTTCGGCGTGGCCCAACCCGCCGAACCGACCCCGGGCCGGCTGACCATAATCCTCTGTTCCCAGGTCAGTCGGCCCCCTCTGGGGCTCTAGTGCACGGTGACGTGCCAGACCACGGCCGCGGCCAGCGCGCCCGCGCCATTCACCGCCCAGTGCAACGCGATCGGCGCGAGCAGGCTGCCACTGCGCCGGCGCAGCCAGGTGAAGACCACCCCGGCCCCGGCGGTCGCCAGCACCGCGAGCGCGATACCGAGGATCTGCCCGGCCGGGCCGCCCCCGAGGAATCCGGTCAATCCCTTGTTGCCGCTGGTCAATCCGAGTGACGAGGCAATGTGCCAGAGCCCGAACAACATCGAGCCGGCCGCAAAGACGCCGCGCGCCCCGACCACGCGATCCAGGGTGCCGTGCAGGACGCCGCGGAAGGCCAGTTCCTCGGGAATCGCGGTCTGCAACGGGATGACGATCATGGACGCGATGAGCGCGCCCGACACCGCTGCATAGCGGTCGTTCAGGAAGAACGGCCGGGTGATGGGCAGGGCCGCGCCGATAGCGACGGCCGCGAGCACCACGCCCACCGCCGCGAGCGCCCACACCGATCCCCGTCGCCACTGCCGCGGCGAGAGTCCCAATTCCGCCCAGCCGAGTCCGCGCCGCCGGACCAGGGCCACCAGCACCACCGCGGCAATCGGCACCGAGACGATGCTCGCCCACTGGTTGGTGAAGTGCGCGATGAGATTCGTACAGATCAAGACGACGACAACGACGGCGACATCCACGTAGGCATGCAGCTTGCGGCCGGGCAGCGTGGGCGATTCGGGCAGCTCCGCTGGGCTTTCGCCCAGCACCGCCACCGCGCCGTTATCGTTTCGAGACATCCAGGCCAGTGTACGAGCGAATTCTTGGAATCCGCTTCGAATGTGGTTAATCCCGCTGCGCGGAATACTCCGCGGCCGCGACCCGGCCGCTCGCCCAGCCCTCGGGATCGTTCCAAGCCTGCAGCGTGCGCGTGGTTTCGAAGCGACGCTGCTGCCGGGTGACCGGATCGGGGAACTCCAGCGCCGAGGCCAGCAATTGCAGCGGCCGGGTGTAATCGTCGACCGGTTTGTCGGTGAGCTCCGGATAGAAGTCGTCACCCAGGATCGGGACGCCGAGGCTGTTCATGTGGATGCGGATCTGATGGGTGCGCCCGGTCCGCGGCCGCAGCCGGTAGCGGCCCAGTCCGTCGCGCTGTTCGAGCAGGTCGACGACGGTCTCGGCATTGGGTTCGCCGTCGGTCTCGTAGGCCTTGAGCACCTGGCGTTCCTTGACGATGCGGCTGATCACCGTGCGCGGCAGTTCCAGGTCGGGATCGACCCGGGCGATGGCCTCGTACTCCTTGTGGACCAGTCGCTTATGGAACATCGTCTGATAGGCCCCGCGCCGCGCCGGGTTCACGATGAACAGGACCAGTCCGGCGGTTACCCGGTCGAGTCGATGCGCGGGCACCAGGTCCGGCAGGTCCAGTTCGCGGCGCAGCTTCACCAGCGCGGTCTGCAGGATGTGCTGTCCGCGCGGGATGGTCGAGAGGAAGTGCGGCTTGTCCACGATCAGGATGTCGTCGTCCCGGTGGACGATGTCGATCGGGAACGGCACCTCGGTCTCGTCGGGCAGATCGCGGTGGAACCACACCGCGGTGCCGGGCGCGTAGGGCGTTTCGCGGGTGATCGGTCCGGCCAGATCCACGATGCCGCCCTCGTGCAGCAGTTCGTCGATGCGTTCGGGCCGGACCCGGGGCAGGCGTTCCACGAGGTGGTCGCGGATGGTCGCCCAGTCCCCGTCCTCGGGTAGTCGCAACCGGGCCGGATCGAGTCCGTGCCGCTTCGGTAGCGGCGGTTGCTGCCTGCGTCTCACCCGTCAAACCCTAGCCCCCGGGTATGTCCGGTTTGCGGGGTACGGTGGGCCGACGCCCGGATTGCCCGGGTCAGCGGAATGATCGGGGGTCTCGTGTATCCGAATGACCAACAGCCTCAAGGTATGCCGGGCCAGCCCGGTCAGCCGCAGCCGGGCCAGTACGGCTATCCGCAGCAGCCGGCCTATGGTCAGCCGGACTACGGGCAGGTTCCGCCCGCCTATGGTCAGCAGGATTACGGCCAGGCGCAGCAGCCCGCGTACGGCCAACCGGAGTACGGCCAGCCCGGTTTCCAGCCGATGCCGCCGGCCTATCCGATGGGCCCGCCGCCCGCGCAGGGCACCAATGGATTCGCCATCGCCACGCTGATCCTCGGTCTGCTCGGGGCCTGCCTGCTCGCCGTCCCGTTCGGCTTCATCGCGCTCAATCAGACGAAGCAGCGCAATCAGGCCGGCCGGGGGTTGGCGATCGTCGGTCTGATCGCGTCGGGCCTGTGGGTGCTGCTGTTCGTCGTGGTGTTCGCCATCGCCGCGGTGACCGATTCGAGTACGACCGCGTCGTCGGACAATACGACCCGCACCTCGGCCCTGTCGGATTCGCCGACCTCGATCTCCATCGACGAGGTGAAGACCGGCGACTGCGTGCAGACGGTCGAGGAGAACAACCACATCCGCAAGGTGACCGTGCTGCCGTGTGATTCGCCGCACGACGGCGAGGTGATCACCCAGGTGCACCTGCCCGGTTCGTGGCCGGGTTCGGGCGACGCGTCCTTCGACAAGGCCAGTGAGGCCTGCCAGGTGCAGTTGGACAAGCTGCTCGCGTCGAGCCCGGTGGTCGACAAGCTGGAGTCGTTCATCCTGTATCCGGCCAACGAGGTCCAGTGGAACAAGTCCAATGGCCGCGCGACCTGCATGGTGCACAACGCCGATGGTCAGAAGCTGACCGCGAAGGTGCCGCGCTGAGCCTCGGTATGGTCGTTCAGCAAAAGTTAGCCTAACCTATCTTCTCGCCGGTGTTCGTGGGAACGCCGGAGTGACGAAGGTGGAAGGCGGACTGATGACGGTCGAGTCACCGCCCGCGGTCGAGGCGGACGCCTCCGGCGCGGACAGTCGTGGACCCGAGGGCCCCGAGCCGAGCGGCTCCGACGCGAAGGCCGAGGCGAAGGCGCGGCGGCGGCGCGAAGCCGCCGCGCGCAAGGAGATCCTCGCCCCGGTGGCCGGGCCGCTCACCGCGGCCGGGCTGATCGTGGCGGTGGCCGCGGTCTGCTCGGTGGTCCCGTTCCTGCTGATCGTGTCCGCCTGCCGGGAACTGCTGCGCGACACCCCCGATGCCGATCGGGTTGTGGCGGCTGCTGCTGATCGCGGTGCTGGTCCTGGTGGCCCGCGCGATCCTGCAGACGGTCGCGCTCACCTGGTCGCACGCTGTGGACGCGCGCTATCAGCTGACGCTGCGCCGCCTGCTGGCCGACAAGCTGACCCGGGTGCCGCTGGGCTGGTTCGGCGCCCGCGCCTCCGCCGACGTGAAGAAGTACCTGCAGGACGATGTCGAGGCCCTGCACTACCTGGTGGCGCACGCGCGCCTGGACTTCATCGGTTCGGTGACCGCGCCGCTGGTCACCCTCGTCTATCTGGCGACGGTGGACTGGCGGCTGACGCTGGTCCTGCTGCTGCCCCTGATCGTGTACGCGCTGTGCATGCGCGCCATGCTCGACGAGCCCGGCCGCGAACGCCTGCTCGCCTACAACGCCGCCGAACAGCGCACCCGCGCCGCGACCGTCGAATTCGTGGACGGCATCCAGGTGGTCCGGGCCTTCGGGCGAGCGGGCAAGGCGCACACCGAGTTCCGCAGCGCCGTCGAGGAGCAGACCGACCGGCTGCGACGGCTGAAGCTGCCCGTCATGACGGTGCAGTCGATCTCGGACACCGTGGTCTCCCCGGTGTTCGTCATGCTGCTGATCGTGGTGGCCGGGCTGGCGGGCGTCGGCCTGGACTGGCTGGAGCCGCTGGATCTGCTGCCGTTCCTGCTGGTCGGGCTCGGGCTGGGCAGTTCGCTGCTGGGCCTGGGCTACGGCACCCAGGCCCTGCGCACGGCCGGCGATGCCGCGCTGCGCCTGCACGAATTGATGCAGACCCCGGAATTGGCTTCCGGCGCGGGTGATTCCGCGGCGGGGGAGGATCCCGCCGGACTGATCCGCTTCGAGGGCGTGAGCTTCGGCTACCGCGCCGACCACGAGGTGCTGCGCGGCGTCGACCTCGAGCTCGCGCCCGGCACCATGACCGCCCTGGTGGGTCCCAGCGGCTCCGGCAAGTCGACGCTGGCCAAGCTGCTGCCCCGCTTCTACGACGTGGACGCGGGCCGGATCACCATCGGCGGTACCGATATTCGTGACATCCCGAGCGCGGAGCTGTATCGCACGGTCGGGTTCGTCTTCCAGGATGTGCGCCTGATCCGCGGCACCATCGCCGACAACCTGCGCCTGGCTCGCCCGGATGCCGAGCTCGCGGACCTGGAGCGCGCGGCCCGCGCGGCCCGCATCCACGACCGCATTTTGGCGCTGCCCCGCGGCTACGACTCCGAGATCGGCGTGGATGTCGTGCTGTCCGGTGGTGAGGCGCAACGGCTTTCGATCGCCCGCACCCTGCTGGCCGACACTCCGGTGCTGGTGCTGGACGAGGCGACCGCGTTCGCCGACCCCGAATCCGAGGCGGCGGTGCAGGACGCGCTGGCCGAACTGGTGGCCGGCCGCACCGTCCTGGTGATCGCGCACCGGCTGCACACCATCACCGGTGTGGATCGAATCCTGGTGCTCGACAACGGAACCCTGGTCGAACAGGGCGATCACGCGAGCCTGCACGCCGCGGGCGGCCTGTATCAGCGGCTCTGGGAAATCAACGCGGCCGCGCTGCACAGCGTCGCCGGCGCCGAGGAGGAGACTCGATGATCCGCAAGGTGCTCGGCCTCGTTCCGGCCGAATTCGCGAGGCTGACACCGCGATTGCTGCTGGCCATCGTGGCCCAGGCGTTGTCGCAGGCGGCGGCCTATGTGCTGCTGGTGCCCGTGCTGCGGGCGCTGTTCGACCAGGAACTGAGTCGCGCCTGGTGGTGGACGCTGTGGCTGGCGCTGGCCGTGGCCGGGGTCGTGGTGTTCGGCTACCTGCAGTCGGTGCTCGGCCTGCGGGTCGGTGTGGGGATGCAGCACGGTCTGCAGAACCGGCTCGGCGATCATCTGAATGCCTTGCCGCTGGGCTGGTTCGACGATCGGCACGCGGGTGAGCTGTCGCGGGTGATGGTCGAGAACGTCCGCGAGGTGCAGGGCCTGATCGCCTACCTGCTGGCGAAGATGCTGACAGGCGTGCTGGTTCCGCTCGGGGTCGCGGTGGGCATGGTGTTCGTCGACTGGCGTATCTCGCTGGCCATGCTGGTGACCGCGCCGGTGCTGTTCCTGGTGAACCTGTGGGCCAACCGTTCCTATGTGGCCGCCGACGAGCGCATGCACGAGGCCGCCACCGAGGCCAACGCCCGGGTGCTGGAATTCGCTCAGGCGCAGCCGATGCTGCGTTCGCTGGGTGCGGTCGGCGCGGGCAATCGGGCGCTGGATGCGGCGCTCGCGCGTCAGCGCACGGCCGCCAACGGCCTGCTGGTCGCGGCCGTGCCCGGTCTGATCGGGTTCACGCTGGTGGTGCAGGCGGTCTTCCTGGTGCTGGTGTACCTGGTGGTGGGCCGGGCCACCGACGGCGCGATCTCGGCCGCGGCGGCCATCGCCTTGATCGCGGTGAGTTCCCGCTTCATCGAGCCGTTGACCCAGGCCGCCCAGCTGGGTGGCGCCCTGCGCACGGCCGCGGCTGCCGCCGATCGGGTGAGCGCCTTGCTGGCGGAACCGGCGTTGGCGCAACCTGATTCATCGGTCGAGGCCGGTGCCCCACAGGTGGAGTTCGACGGTGTCACCTTCGGCTACGGTCCGGGAAAGACCGTGCTGGAGGACATCTCGTTCACCGCCGCGCCCGGCACCACCACGGCGATCGTCGGTCCCAGTGGGGCGGGCAAGTCCACGCTGCTGCGGTTGGCGGCCCGCTTCCACGACACCGATTCCGGTCGTGTCTCGGTGGGTGGCCACGATGTTCGGGAACAGCCGGCGGAGTCCCTGCTGAATGGCCTGGCGCTGGTCTTCCAGAACGTCTATCTCTTCGATCGTTCGGTGCTGGAGAACATTCGGGCGGGCCGTCCGGACGCCACCGATGCGGAGGTGCTGGCAGCCGCGCGTATCGCGCGGGTGGACGAGATCGCCGAGCGCCTGCCCGACGGCTGGCAGACGGCGGTCGGCGAGGGTGGTTCGGCCTTGTCCGGTGGTGAGCGGCAGCGGGTTTCGATCGCCCGCGCCCTGGTCAAGGACGCCCCGATCGTGCTGCTGGACGAGGCCACCAGTGCGCTGGATCCGCACAACGAGGCGGCTGTGGTGCGTGGTGTGCATGAACTCACCCGCGGCCGCACCGTGCTCGTGGTGGCGCACCGGCTGGCGACCATCGCGCACGCCGATCAGATCCTGTTCATGGATGCCGGTCGCATCGTCGAGCGCGGGACGCACGCGGAACTGCTGGCGCTGGATGGTCGCTACGCGGCCTTCTGGAACGAGCGCGCCCGCGCGTCGGGCTGGCGTCTGGCTCCGGTCTCCGCCTAGTCGAACGGCCTCGGATTCCGTTGGGGTCCGGGGCCGTTCGGGGTCGAAGTGCGGGGCATTGTGTTCTGTCCGGTCTTTTCGTCCCGAGCGCTTCGCAAGCGCCGCCTAGCAAGATAAGGTAAGGCTATGCAAACCTAAGGGGTTGGCGGGTTGTGCGAGGCAGGCGACAGTTGAGCAACTGGGACGGAGAACCGGTGGAAACACTTCTGGTGGTCGGTGCGGGGCCGAAAGCCCTGGCGGTAGCGGCCAAGTCGCGGGTGCTGCGTGACCTGGGCCTGCCCGCGCCACGGGTGACGGTGGTCGAAGCGCAGACGGTGGGCGGCAATTGGCTGCCGACCGGTGGCTGGACCGACGGCCGGCACCGCCTGGGCACCAGCCCGGAGAAGGATGTCGGCTTCCCCTACCACTCCACCTGGGCCCGAGGCCGCAACCGCGAAATCGACGAGGCCATGCGAGCGTTCAGCTGGACCGCCTTCCTGGTCGAGCACGGCACCTACGCCGAGTGGATCGACCGCGGCCGGCCCAGCCCGCAGCATCACGTGTGGGCCAAGTACCTGCAGTGGGTGGCCAAGCGCAGTGAGATGGACCTGGTGCGGGGCACCGTCACCGGCATCGCCGCCGCGGCCGACGGCTGGCTGGTCTCGGTCGCCGACGCCGACGGCGGAATGGCCGAGATCGATTGCGACGCCGTCATGATCACCGGTCCCGGCCGCAGCGACCGTGCCCTGGCCGAGCATCCGAAGGTGCTCAGCATCTCCGATTTCTGGGAGCTGGCGGGCCGCAACGGGTTGCCGCCGGCCTCGCGCGTCGCGGTGATCGGCGGCGGTGAGACGGCCGGTTCGGCACTGGACGAGCTGGTCCGCCACGACATGCTGACCGTCTCGGTTATCTCGCCGAAGGCCACGCTGTACACGCGCGGTGAAAGCTATTTCGAGAACTCGCTCTACAGCGATCCGACCAAGTGGGCCGGGCTGGGCATGGCCGAGCGCCGGGATGTCATCCGCCGCACCGACCGCGGGGTGTTCTCGGTGCGGGTGCAGGAAAGCCTGTTGGGCGACAACCGGGTTCATCATCTGCAGGGCCGGGTGGTGAGTCTCGCCGATCAGGACGACCGGGTCGCCTTGACCCTGCGCAATGACCTGCGCCCGGATCAGGTGCACACCTTCGACCTGGTGGTGGACGCGACCGGCGGGCAGCCGCTGTGGTTCCTGGATCTGTTCGATTCCGCCGCAACCGATCTGCTCGAGCTGGCGGTCGGCGGTCCGTTGGAGCAGTCGCGGGTGGAGTCGGCCATCGGCTACGACCTGGCGGTGTCCGGGCTGGACGCGAAGCTGTATCTGCCGAATATGGCCGCGATGGCGCAGGGTCCGGGTTTCCCGAATCTCAGCTGCCTGGGCGAGCTGTCGGACCGGATCCTGCAGCCGGCGGTGAATCCCGCCCCGCGCTATCGGATTTCGGGCAGGTCCGCCGCGGTGCGCGGCAGCGCGTAGAGCGAGATCCGACGGTCCGGCCGAATGTCGAAGTCGCCGAGGTGCTGCCACCCGATCTTCTCCAACGCCTTCCGCATGGGGGTGTTGCGGTGATCGGGTTCGCACAGCAGCCGGCGGCATTCGGGTTCGGCCGCCAGGATCGCCTGCCCGAGCTGCCGCATCCAGCCCGACATGACGCCGCGGCCCAGCAGTTCGGTGTCGGCGGTGGCGATGTGGAAGCCCATGTCGTGGGCGTCGGCGTCGTAGAGGCGGGCGATCTCGTCCTTGGCGGGACGGTACAACTCCACATAGGCGACCTCGCGACGGCCCAGGTCGGGACGATCGAGTGCGGTGAAGTCGTATTCGAGAATGCCGGGGCGCGAGAAGCTTCCGGCCAGCTGTGCGGCGCAGTCGAGGCGGCGGCGGTCGGCGTCCCAGGCTTGTTCCCAGGTCTCGAGCAGGTGCGGCCGGTGCATCCACTCGGTGATGGTCTCCGGATCGTTCGACTCGACGTCCACCAGCCGCAGCGTGAACGGCGCGGCGAACTCGGGCACCACGGGTGCGGGTGCGCGGCGGATGTGGTCGGGAAGGTCCGTGAGTTCGCGCGCGAGGACGTAGGTCGTCCGGTTCATCGTTGTGGCGCTCCGTTCGTCGGTTAGCTTGATCACCCTGATTGGTAAGGCTAGCCTATACTAACTAGGCGGTGTTACGGTTGCCCGGACATTGCAAGGGGGACAAGCGGAACCGACGCTCACGCGGTCGGGCAGGGCGTAGGAGAGATGCGGAAAATGGCACGGAAACTCGGCTGGATCAGGCAATTTCAGGCGCCGAGTGCGGAATCCGCGCCACCGCTGCTGGTCTTCCCGCACGCGGGCGCCGGCGCTTCGGCCTATCGGGTCTTCGCCAAGACGCTGGCCGCCGAATTCGACGTCGTGGTGTTCCAATACCCGGGCCGTCAGGACCGGGCTCGGGAGGCCGCCGCCGAAACCCTGCAGGAGCTGGCCGCGGGCGCTTTCGAGGTGTTCCGGGCCTCCGCGCACGAATCCGGTGCGCCGCTCACCATCTTCGGCCACAGCATGGGCGCGATCGTCGCCTTCGAATTCGCCCGCCTGGCCGAGGCCGCCGGGTTGACCGTGCGGTTGCTGGCCGCCTCCTCGGTCGCCGCGCCCGCGCGGATCGCCGCATTGCCGGGCCACCCCACTGACGACGATGCCCTGCTCGACCACATGTCGGCGCTCAACGGGACCGGCGCGGAAGTGCTGGGCAGCCGCGAGGTCCTGCGCATGGCGTTGCCGGTGATGAAGGCCGACTATCGCGCCTTCGATGCGTACTCCTGCGCCGCCGACATCGCGGTGGAGACCCCGATTCACGTGCTCGGCGGCGACGAGGACGAATTCGTCGCGCCGCGTGACCTGTTCGCGTGGGAGGGCCACAGCCGCGCCGGCATCCGGGTGACCATGTTCGCGGGCGGCCACTTCTATCTCGACCAGCACGTCGACGGCATCGCCGAACTGCTGATCGCGGAGAAGAGCGTCGTCGCATGAGCGGATCGGATTCCGGCGATCCCATCGTGATCGTCGGCATGGGCGTGGAAGCGCCCGGCGGCATCGACACCCTCGCGGACTTCTGGTCCGCGCTGGTCTCCGGCCGCGAACTGCTGGCCCCCTTTCCCCGCGATCGGGAATGGCCGCTGGCGGAACTGCTGAGCCTGGGCAGCCAGGACGGCTGGGGCGCGGTCCCCGACGCGGGCGGCTTCCTCACCGGCGCCACCGAGTTCGATCCGCTCTTCTTCGGCATCACCCCGCGCGAGGCCGTCGCCATGGATCCGCAGCAGCGGGCCGGGATGCGGGTGGCCTGGCGGGCGCTCGAGCAGGCCGGGATCAATCCCGCCGCGGTGGAAGGCGATTCGGCCGGCTGCTGGATGGGCGTCTCGGTCATGGAGTACGGGCCCCGGGTGGCCTCGGTCAACGAGCACAGCGGATACCGGGTCACCGGGACCGCCCTGGGCGCGGTGGCCGGGCGCATCTCGCACGGGCTGGGCCTGACCGGGCCCTCGATCAGTGTCGACACCGCGTGCGCGTCCGCGCTCACCGCCGTGCATCAGGCCGCCGCCGCCATCCGGGCGGGGGAGTGCGAGTGGGCGCTCGCGGGCGGCGTGTGTGTCATGGGTTCGCCGGGCGCGTTCTACGAGTTCTCCAAGAACAACGCCCTGGCCTCCGACGGTCACTGCCGTTCCTACGCCGCCGACGCCACCGGCACCCTGTGGGGTGAGGGCGCGGGAGTGGTTGTGCTGGAACGGGAATCGCGGGCCCGCGAGTTGGGCCACCGCGTGTACGGGCGGCTGCTGGGGTCGCGCGTGAACCACAACGGCAAGGGCGCGCCGATCGCGGTGCCCAGTGCGGCCGCGCAGGAACGACTGATCCGCGACACCCTGGCGGTGTCCGGCATCGACGCGGAGCAGGTCGGGCTCATCGAGGGTCACGGCACCGGCACCCCCGTCGGTGATCCGCTGGAATTGGCCGCGCTCGCCGCGACGTACGGCGTGCCCCGCGCCGACGGACCGCGCCTGGGTTCGGTGAAGTCCAATACCGGTCACGCGCAGGCGGCCTCGGGTCTGCTGGCGCTGATCAAGGTGCTGCTGGCCGGGATGCACGGGCAGATCCCGCCGACCCTGCACGCCGAGCACCCCACCGCCGAAATCGATTGGGCGGCCACGAGTCTGCGGCTCGCGACCGAGCTCGAACCCTGGCCCGCCGTGGACGGACTGCGCTACGCGGCCGTGTCCTCGTTCGGTGTCGCCGGCACCAATGCGCACGCCCTGGTCGCCCTGCCCGAGCTGGAGGAAAGCGATGTCTAGCCACCGGCTGCCCGATGGCAGCATCCCCGTCCTGCTCTCCTCCGACACCGCCGACGGTGTGCGTGCCGAGGCCGCGGGCCTGCTGGCCTACCTGGCCGAGCGGCCCGCCGTCACCCCGGATCGGGTGGCGGACATGCTGTTCCGCACCCGGACCGCCCGCCGCCACCGGGCGCTGGCCATGGTCACCGGGCGCGAGGAGCTGCTCGACGCGCTGCGCGCCGTCGCAGACGGGGCCGCGCATGCGGCGGTCGTGGCCGGGGACGGTCCCGCCACCGCCCGCCGCATCGGTTTCGTCTTCCCCGGCCAGGGCAGTCAGCGCCCGGGCATGGGCAAGCTGTACTACGAGCTGTCCCCGGCCTACCGGGCCGCCGTCGACGAATGCGCCGGCGTGCACGCCGAGCGCTTCGGCCACGACCAGCCGCTGCACTACCTGCTCGGCGCCGAGGGGCAGTACCAGGACACGGTGTGGGAAGTGCAGCCCGCCTTGATGTTCCACATGGCCGGTCTGGCCGCCATGTGGCGGGCCGCCGGTGTCGAGCCGGCCGCCACCATCGGCCACAGCCAGGGTGAACTGGCCGCGGGCGCGGTCTCGCGGGTGATGTCGGTCCGCGACGCCGTCCTGGTCGTCACCCACCGCGCGCATCTGGTCGAGCGGCTCTCCCCTCGCGGCTACTCGATGGCGGTGCTGGCCATGGATCGCGAGGACTGTGAGGCGCTGCTGGCCCGCCACTCCGGCTGGGCCGAGCTGGCGGTGGTGAACGCCCCGCACATCATGGCCATCTCGGGCGACCGGGAGACCATCGCCGACATGGTCGCCGCCGCGACCGCCCAGGGTCAGTTCGCGCGCGAGATCGGTGTCGCCTACCCGGCCCACACCTCGATCGTGGCCGAACTGCGCGAGGACTTCGCGGGCTTCCTCGGCGGCGAGATGAGCAACCCGACCTTCCTCGACACCGAGATCCCTTGCTACGGCGCGACTTTGGGAGCGCCCATCACCGCCGACCTGATCCAGGAACAGTACTGGTACTGGAACCTGCGCAACCGGGTCCGCTTCGACCGCGCCGTGGTCGCCGCCGCCCGCGACGGCATCGACACCCTCATCGAGGTCGTCGAACACCCCGTCCTGCAGCTCGCCCTGCAGGAGAACCTCACCCTGGTCCCGCCGGACCCCGCCCGCGGACCCCGCGACTTCAAGGTCCTGGGCACCTCCCTGCGCACCGCGACCGGCCTGCGCGAATTCACCCGCAACCTGGCCGCCGTCGCGGTCGCCGACCTCGGCTACGACTGGGACGCCCTGCGCACGGATGCGGCCCCGGCCCTGCCGCTGCGCGACTTCCCGCACACGGTGATGAATCCCAAGCGCCTGTGGGCGAACCCGGGCTACGCCCCGGACAAGGTGACTGCCCCGGCCCCGGCCGTTCCGAAACCGCAACGCCTGGTGGAACAGTGGACGCCGTGGGAGCGCCGCTCCCTCACTCCGCCCCGCCGCCTGGCCTTCCTCGACCCCACCGGCCGCTGCGCCGACCAGCTCGCCGCGCTCCTGGCCGCCGCCGACCGCTACGGCGCGACCGCGACCGCGCTGGTGTCCGACGGCGGCATGTCGATCCACCCGGACTCGGTTCCGGCCGAGTCGAACTCGGGTGAGCTCGGCGAACTGCTCGCCGCGCCGGCCGCGGAGGCATACGACAGCGTCGTGGTGCTGTGGCCCGCGTTGCCCGACGACACCTCGGCGGACGCGATCGCCGAACTGAGCGAGTTCTTCGCGGGGCGGGCGTGGCTGCCCGCGCTGGCCGGGCTGCGGCCGGGCGGCGAGTGCTGGCTCGTGACGACCGGTGGCGAGGCCGTCGTGCCCGGTGACGCCGTGCCGCACCTGTTCCACGGCGCGGTCGCCTCCGGATTCCGTTGTGTCGGTGTGGAGAAGCCCGGACTGCTGTTCCGGCACCTGGATCTCCCGGCCGACGCCGGAGCGGCGGAGGCCAAGCGCCTGGTCGCGGCGCTGCACACGGCCGGTGAGCCGGAGGTGGCGTTGCGCGGCAGCCAGGTGTTCGTCAAGCGACTCGTCGCCGACGAGTCCGAGCCGAGCCCGGCCGCCGATCTCGATCACGTGCTGATCGTCGGTGGCACCGGCAAACTCGGGCTGCTGTTCGCCGAGCACTTCGCCCGGCAGGGTGCCGGCCGGATCACGCTGGTGAGCCGGTCCGGCGAATCCGGCGCGGCCGCCGCGGAATTGGCGCGGGTGCGGGCCGCCGGAGTCACCGAGATCGTGGTCGAAGCCTGCGATGTGAATGCCGCCGAGGAGGTGGCGCGCCTGGCGTCGGGGTTGGGCGAGCGGCCGGTGAGCCTGCTCGTCCACGCCGCCGTCAACTATGTGGACGCGGGCATCGAGGAGATCACCGCCGACCTGGTGGCCACCGCCGCCGCGTCGAAGGTGCTGGGCCTCGAGGCCGTGCTGGACGCGGTGCCGCTGAGCGCGACCGGCCGGGTGCTGCTGTGCTCGTCCATGGCCGCGACCCTCGGTGGGCGCGGGCAGATTCTGTACGCGGTCACCAACCGGATGCTGGATGTGCTCGCCCGCCGTTTGCGGGAACGGGGCATCGACTGCTCGTCGCTGGAGTGGGGCCTGTGGAGTGTCGCGGGACCGCTGGACGCGGCGGGCATGGCTCGGGTCGAGGGCGCCGGGGTGTTCCCGATGCATCCCGCCGACGCCATCGCCGCCGGATTCACCGGGCAGCCGACGGACGCCATCGTCATCTCCGCGGACTGGCCGTTCCTGCGCGATGTCATGGGCGCGTTCGGTCAGGCGTCGGTGCTGTCGGAAGTGCCGGAGCCGGAACGGGTCCCGGCGGTCCTCGCCGCTGAACCGGCGGCGCCTGCCGTGGCCGAGGTCGTCGTGCCGGAGCCCGCCGCTCCGGCCGCACCCGCGCCCGTCGTCGCCGATCGCCCGCTGGCGGACCAGGTGCTCGCCGAGCTCGAACGCGTCATGGGCATCGACACCGGCGACAGCATCGACCGTTCGGTGCCGCTGGTCGCCCTGGGCCTGGATTCCCTGCAGGCCTTGGACTTCCGCAAGCGCGTGCAGGCGTCACTGGACCGGGATCTGCCGGTCGCCGCGATTCTCGGCGGTGCGTCTCTCGACGATGTCGTGCTGCTCATGGCAGCGAACACCAACTAAGGGCTAGGGGCCAGATTTCATGTCAGACACCGATGCCACCGTGACCGTGGCCGGAATCTCCGTCGCCGACCGCCGCCGGGAACTGCTGCGGCGCAAGCTGGCCGAGCAGGGCCTGGCCGTCGACACCGCCGCCCAGGCGCGCCGCACCGCGGCGGGGGAGCGGCGGCCGCTGTCGGCCGGTCAGCGCCGCATGTGGTTCCTGCAGACCCGCGATCCCGAGGACACCACGCTGAACATCTGCGTGGCGTACCGGTTGACCGGCGCGCTGGACGAGGAGCGGCTGCGGCAGGCGGTGGCGTCGGTGTTCGCCCGGCACGACGTGCTGCGCACCACCTTCGGTGTGGACGAGACCGGCGAGCCCTTCCAGGTGTTCACCGACGAGATCACCCTGCCGTGGCAGTCGCACGATCTGACCGAGCTGGCCGAGTCCGCCCGCGAGGTGCGGGTGGAGGTGCTGGCCCGCCGCGAGTTCGCCCGCCCCTTCGATCTGGCGACCGAACTGCCGCTGCGGATCACGCTGGCGCGCACCGGAACCGCCGAGTGGGTGCTGCTGCTGTCGGCGCATCACGGCTGCTGGGACGACGACGCCTGGGGCGTTTTCTTCACCGACCTCAACGCCGCCTACAACGGTTCCGCGCAGACCACCCCGGCCGCGCAGTTCGTCGACCTCGAGGTCCTCGACGCGCCCGCCGACGACGCAGCGGACATCGCGTACTGGCGAAACACCCTGCGCCCCTTGCCCGAACCCCTGGAGCTACCCGGCGCGGCCGTGGCCGCACCCTCCAAGCACGCCGACCGCTGCACGGTGGCGCTGCCCGCCGATCTGCTCGACCGCGTGGACGCCTTCGCCCGCGAGCGTGCGGCCAGCCCCTTCATGGTGCTGCTCGCCGGCTACGCCGCGCTGATCCAGCGCTACACCGCCGCCGAGGACTTCCTGGTGTCCATCCCGGTCACCAACCGCCGCTCGGCCGCCGCCGAACAGCTCATCGGCTACTTCGGCAACACCCTGCTGCTGCGCGAAACCTTCTCCCGCACCGAGACGTTCGCCGGTCTGGTCGAATCCACCAAGCGCACCTGCCTGGACGGGTTCGCGCATCAGGCCGTGGGCATCGACCGCGTCGTGCGCGAGGTCAACCCGGAGCGGGTCGCCGGGCGCGACGGCATGGATCAGCTGGTGCGCCTGGGCTTCAGCGTCCGCAAGAGCGCCGACGGCTTCGCGCTGCGCGAGGTCGACTCCACCCAGCTCGACGAACTCGGCGCGCCGACCGCGCAGGTCCCGCTGGCCCTGGCGGTCGTCACCGAGAGCGCGCACGGCGCTGTGCTCGAGGCCGAGTATCAGGTCGACGTGCTGTCCCCGGAGCTGGTGCGGCGCATGCTGGAACACTTCGTGCGACTGCTGGATCGCGCGCTGAGCGTCCCCGCAGCCCGCCTCGCGGATCTCGACATGCTGGGCGGCGACGACCGCGCCGTCATCCTGGCGCAGTCGCGCGGTGTGGAGGTTCCCTCGGATCCGGCCACCATGGTCGGCCTGTTCGAGGCCGCCGTCGCCGCCGGGCCCGAGACCCTCGCCCTGGTCTCCGACGACGTCGAACTCACCTACGCCGAACTGAACCGCCGTGCGAACCGGCTGGCGCACTGGCTGATTCGCGAGGGCCTGGGCGGCGAGGACATCGTCGCGCTGCGCATGAGCAATTCGGTCGAGTTCATCGTGGCCGTCTACGGCGTGCTCAAGGCGGGCGCGGCCTACCTGCCCGTCGATCCCGCCTACCCGGACGACCGCATCGACTACCTGGTCGCCGACGCCCGCCCGCGGCTGGTGCTCGGCCGCGTCGAACTCGACGCCGCCGAGGAGGCCGCCGCCGGGCTGCCCGAGACCGACCCCGTCGACGCCGATCGGGTCCGCCCGCTGCTCCCGGACAACCTGGCCTACGTCATCTACACCTCGGGTTCGACCGGCAAGCCCAAGGGCGTGCCCGTCTCGCACGCCGCGATCGCCGAGCACGTGCTGAGCTTCACCGCCGAATGGGGCATGACCTCCGAAGACCGCCTGCTGCAGTCGTCCTCGGTGAGCTTCGACGCCTCCCTGCTGGACATCTTCGTCACCCTGGCGCTGGGCGCGCGGCTGATCGTCCCCAAGCCCGAGGCGTTCCGCGACATCCGCTACGTCGCCGATCTGATCACCCGCCGCGGCGTCACCGTGCTGCACATGGTGCCGTCCATGCTCAGCACCTTCCTGCTGCTGCCCGAGGTGAGCGAATGGCGCGCGCTGCGCCACGTCCCGGTGGGCGGCGAGGCGCTGCCGGGCGAGGTGGCCGACAAGTTCGCCACCGTCTTCGACGCCGAACTGCGCAATCACTACGGGCCCACCGAGGCCGTCGTGTGCGCCACCCATCAGCCGGTCGAGGGCCCGCAGGGCACCGGGATCGTGCCCATCGGCGTCCCGAACCAGAACGTGCACGCCTACCTGCTCGACGACGCCCTGCAGCTGGTGCCCGCGGGCGTGGTCGGCGAGATCTACCTGGGCGGCGCGCAATTGGCGCGTGGCTACCTGGGCCGCCCCGCGCTCACCGCGGCCCGCTTCGTCGCCGACCCGTTCACCTCCGGCGCGCGCCTGTACCGCACCGGAGATCTGGCTCGCCGCAACGAGTTCGGTGAGATCGACTTCGTCGGCCGCGCCGACGAGCAGGTGAAGGTGCGCGGCTTCCGGATCGAACTGGGCGAGGTGGAATCCGCGCTCGCCGCGCACCCGAGCGTCGGGCACTGCGTGGTCGTCGTGACCGAGGATCCGGCCGTGGGCGCGCAGCTGGCCGCCTACCTGGTGCCCGCCGCCGGCCAGGTCGTGGACGTGGAGCTGGTGCGCGCCCAGGCCGCCGCCGCGCTCCCGGAGTACATGGTGCCCAGCGCTTTCGCGGTGATCGACGAGATCCCGCTGACCGTCAACGGCAAGCTGGACAAGCGCGCCCTGCCCGCCCCGGCCCCCGCCGTCGAGCGCGTGCACCGCGCGCCCGCCACCGCCACCGAACGCCGCCTGTGCGGGATCTACTCGCACCTGTTCGCGGTGCCGATGGTCGGCGCGGACGATTCGTTCTTCGAACTCGGTGGCCACTCGCTGCTGGCCGCGCGGCTGGTCGCGCAGATCCGCGCCGAGTTCGGCGTCGAACTGGATGTCCGGATCGTGTTCGACACCCCGACCCCGGCCGGACTGGCGGCGGGCCTGGTGACGCGCTTCCGCGATGAGTTCGGCATCGATCTCGACGCCATGGACGACGACGGCGACACCGCCGACACCGTCGAAACCGCCGTCCCCGCACCAGTTTCCGGCCGCCCGCCGGTCACCGAGCGGCAGCGCCCCGACCGGCTGCCGCTGTCCTACTCGCAGCTGGCCATGTGGTTCCAGTACCGCATGGAGGGCCCGAGCGCGGTCGGCAACCTGCCCTTCGCGGTCCGTTTCGACGGCGGCCTCGACGTCGCCGCGCTGCGCGCCGCGCTCACCGACGTGGTGGCCCGGCACGAGGCGCTGCGCACCGGTTTCGGTGAGCAGGACGGTGTTCCGTACCAGGTGGTGCGGGCCGCCGAGGAGGTCGCGCTCGAGGTCATCGGCGTCGACGCTGAGCTGCTGGCGGACGAACTCGCAGAGATCGGCCGCTACGCCTTCACCGTCGAATCCGAGCCGCTGCTGCGGGCCCGGCTGCTGGTGCTGGACCCGGGCACGCAGGTGCTGTCGCTGCTGGTGCACCACATCGTGGCCGACCACGCCTCGCTGGGCATCCTGCTCGAGGACCTGATCGCCGCCTACCGCTCCCGCGTCGCGGACGGACGCGCGCCGGAGTGGACGCCACTCGCCGTGCAATACCCGGATTACGTGCTGTGGCAGCACGACATCTTCGGTGCGGCCGCAGACGGCGCGGCCGGTGACTACGGCCGCGCCCAGCTCGACTACTGGCGCGCGGCCCTCACCGGCCTGCCCGATCAGATCGACGTCGCACCGGACCGCGCCCGCCCGGCGGTGCTCGGCAAGCGCGGCGAGGTCGCCACCTTCGCGGCCCCGGCCGCCCTGCGTACCGGACTCGCGGCGCTCGCGGAATCCTGTGGCGCCACCGAATTCATGGTCTACCAGGCCGCCGTCGCGACCCTGCTGCACAAGCTGGGCGGCGGCGCGGACATCACCCTCGGCACCCCCGTGGCCGCCCGCGTCGACCCGGCCACCGCGCCGCTGGTCGGCCTGTTCGCCAATATGGCGGTGCTGCGCAACGACCTGTCGGGCGCCCCCACGCTGCGCGACACCGTGCGGCGTGGCCGCGAGGTGGTGCTGGATGCCCATGCGCACCAGGAACTTCCGATCGAACGCCTGGTGGAGGCGCTCAACCCGGCTCGTTCGCGGTCGCGTAATCCGCTGTTCCAGAGCATGCTGCACTTCCGCGGCGCGGACTGGGCCCCGGCCACCACGCCGGTGGCGGGCGACACCACCGCCACCGTGCTGCCCGTCGACTTCGACGTCTCGTTCCTGGACCTCAACATCTCGGTGAACGTCACCGGCGACGGCGGTCTGGCGGTGCGCGTGGTCGCCAACGCCGACCTGTACGAGCCGGACACCGTGCGGCACATCGCGACCGCGCTGGTCACCACCCTGGAGGCGTACGCCGCCGCGCCGGACCGCGCCGTGGCCGAGCTCGAGGTGCTGCCGGTCGCCGACCTGGACCGGCTGCTCGCCCCGCCCGCACCCGCCGCGCGGGCGCTCGCGGTCGACACCGGCGACCACAGCGCCACCGAACGCGTGCTCATCGAACTGATCGAGGAACTGCTCGAGATCGACGACGTCGAGGCCGACGACAATTTCTTCGCCCTCGGCGGCGACAGCGTCATCTCCATCCAATGGTCGGCCCGCGCCACCGCGCTCGGCCTGCCGCTCACCCCGCAACTGGTGTTCGAGCACCTCACCATCGCCGAGCTCGCCGCCGCGGTCGACGCCGCCGAACCCGCTGCCCCGCACGCGGAGTCGATTCCACAGGAGGAATCCGCACCCATGAGCGCCTCCGGCCTCGACGCCGACGCCCTGGCCGCCCTCACCGCCTCGTGGACCGCGCGATGACCGCCGCCGACACCGCCCCGCCGCGGATCGAGGACGTGCTCGCGCTGAGCCCGCTCCAGGAGGGCCTGTTCTCGCTGTCGCGGCTCAGCGGCGACGGAATCGACCTGTACACCATGCAATTCGTGGTGGACATCGACGGCCCGCTCGACGCCGCCCTGCTGCGCCGCAGCGCGCAGGCCATGCTGGGCCGGCATCCCAACCTGCGCGCCGCGTTCTGGGACGAGAACGTGCCGCGGCCGGTGCAGATCGTGCCCGCCTACGCCGAACTGCCGTGGACCGAAAGGGACGCGCGGCCCGAGGAATTCGACGCCATCGCCGAGACCGAACGGCACACGCCGTTCGACCTGGGACGCGGCCCCGCGCTGCGGGTCCTGCTGCTGAGCGTGCCCGAGTCCGGCACCCGCCGCATGATCCTGACCGCGCACCACATCCTGATGGACGGCTGGGCGGTGGCGGTGTTCTTCACCGAGCTGCTGGCCGTCTACCAGGCGGGTGGATCCGTTGCGGCCCTACCGAAACCGCGTCCCTACCGCGACTACATCGCCTGGCTCGGCGCACAGGACACCGCCGCCGTCACCGGCCGCTGGACCGACTACCTGGCCGGCCTGACCGGGCCGCTGCTGCTGGCGGGCGGCGCGCCGATCGCCGCCGACGCCGTGCCGGAGAAGACCCGGCTGCTGCTGTCCGCCGCCGACACCGAGGCCGTGCGCGCCTGGGCTGCCGCCAACGGCCTGACCCTCAACACCGCGGTGCAGTTCGCCTGGACCGTCCTGCTCGGCCGCCTCACCGACCGCCGTGACGTCGTGTACGGAACCACCATCTCCGGTCGCCCCGAACAGCTTCCGGGTGTGGAGGGCATGGTCGGGCTGTTCATCAACACCGTGCCGGTCACCCACCGGCTCGACCGCGACCTGCCCGTGGTCGAACAGTGCGCACGCCTGCAACGCGAGTGCGCCGCCATGCGGGACATCGGACATGTGAGCCTGTCGTCGGTGCAGCGCGCCGCCGGCCACGGCACCCTCTTCGACACCCTGTTCGTCTTCGAGAACGCGCCGATCGACGACGCCATCCGCACCGTCACCGCCCCCGACGGGGCCCGGTTCCGGCCGATCGAGATGGAAAGCCTCGCGCACTACCCGCTCACCGTGGTCGCCCACATGAGCGGCGACGAACTGCTGGTCCAGCTCGAGGCCATGCCCGCCGCCCTGCCATACCTGCCCGCCGACGGCCTCGGCGAGCGACTGCTGGCGGTACTTCGGCAGCTGCCCGGAATCGGTTCGGCCACACCGGATGCGCTCAGCGTGGTCACCGAAGCCGAGCGCGCGGCCTACTCCACGGTCGTTCCCGCCGACGCGGCCGACGACACCGACTCGGTGTGGCGGATGTTCGAGCGCCAGGCCCGCGCGACACCGGAAGCCATTGCGCTGCAGGACAGCTCGGGTGCCACCTACACCTATCGCGAGCTGCGGAACCTGGCCGCGGCGCTGGCCGGTGAGTTCGCCGCGAGCGGCGTGGGCCCCGACACCGTGGTCGCGCTGCTGCTACCGCGAACCGTCCGATCGATCGCGGCGCTGCTGGCCGTCTTCGCCGCGGGCGGAGCCTATGTGCCGGTGGACATCACGCTGCCCGGTGCGCGGATCGACTCGATCCTGCGGCAGGCCCGTCCGACCCTGGTGCTGGCCGACCCCGGCACCCGCGCCCTGCTGGATTCCGGCGAATCCGCGCGGCCCGATGCGGGTGACGCGGTGCTCATCGACGGCCGCCCGGTGCCGGTGCTGAACCTGGACGACGCGGTGACCACCGTCGGCGCCCCGCCGGACGGCGTCGAATGCCCGCGGGTGACACGGCATCCCGACCAGCTGGCGTACCTCATCTTCACCTCGGGCTCGACCGGCGAACCCAAGGGCGTCGCCGGCACCAATGCCGCGCTGCTGGCCTACTTCGCCGACCACCGCGAGCGCGTCTACCGTCCCGCCATGGCGCGCCTGGGCCGCCCGCTGCGCATCGCCCACGCCTGGTCGCTCAGCTTCGACGCCTCCTGGCAGCCCATGGTCGGGCTGCTCGCCGGGCAGACCATCCACCTGTTCGACGCCGAGGAAATGCGTGACGCGCACCGGCTGTGCGCGGGCATGATCGCGGCCGACATCGACATGATCGACACCACGCCGTCGATGTTCGCGCAGCTCAATGCCGCTGGCCTGGTCGACCGTGAACTGCCCGTGCTGGCGCTCGGCGGCGAGGCCATCGACGCCGCGCTGTGGGCCAGACTGCGCGAACTCGCCCCGAGCGAGGGCGGCGCGGCCGGCGGACGCCGCGGCACCGCCGTCTACAACTGCTACGGACCCACCGAGACCACCGTCGAGGCCGTGGTCGCTCCCATCGCCGACTTCGACACCCCGACCATCGGCACCCCGAACGCCGGAACGTCGGTCTATGTCCTCGATTCGATGCTGCGCCCGGTGCCCGGCGGCGTCGTCGGCGAGCTGTATCTGTCGGGACCGCAGCTGGCGCGCGGCTACATCGGCCGGGCCGCAACGACTTCGAACCGGTTCGTGGCCGACCCCTTCTGCTCGGGCCGCCGCATGTACCGCACCGGCGACCTGGTCCGCCGCCTGCCGCACGGCGGCCTCGGCTACCTCGGCCGGGCCGACGCCCAGGTCAAGGTACGCGGCTACCGCATCGAGGTCGGCGAGATCGAGACCGCGCTGCGGCGACTGCCCGGCGTGGACACCGCGGCCGTCACGGTGGTGCGCCGCGCCGGTGGGGCGAGCCTGGTGGGATTCGTGGTCGCCGAGGCCGATCGCGCGCTCGACCCGGTGCGCACCCGCGCCCAGCTCTCGGACTGCCTGCCCGCCTACATGATTCCCGCCCGAGTGCTCGCCCTGCCGCAGCTTCCGGTCAACGCCAACGGCAAACTCGACGGACCCGAACTGACCCGGCTGGCCGAGGCGGCCCTCGCCGACACCGGCTCCGGCACCGCGCCGAGCACCGCCACCGAGAAGGAACTCGCCGAACTCCTGGCCGAGCTCTTCGACGGCCGCACCCCCGGCCTGGACGACGACTTCTTCGCCCTCGGCGTGGACAGCATCGTGGCCATCTCCCTGGTCAACAGGGCCCGCCGCCGCGGCCTGACCCTCACCCCGCGCATGGTGCTGGCCACGCCCACCATCCGGGAACTGGCCGCCACCCTCGACGCGGCCGACGCCGCGGTCACCGAGCGGACCGCGGATTACGGTGCGGTGCAGCCGCTTCCGGTGGTGTCGTGGATGTACGAGTACGGCAACTACCGCCGCTTCACCCAGACCGCCCTGCTGCGCCTGCCCACCGGCATCGACCGCCCGGCCATCGAGGCCTCGCTCCAGGGCGTCCTCGACGGCTACGACACGCTGCGGTCCCAGCTGTCCGACACCGAGGACGGCCCGCGCCTGGTCACCGCGCCGCCCGGCACGGTGCGGGCGAGCGACATCCTCACCCACATCTCCGATCCCGCCGACACCGCCAAGGCCGTGCACAGCGTGGCGCGGGTCCTCATGGACGAAATCGACCCGCGCACCGGCGATATGGTGCGGGCGGCCTGGTTCTCCGGCACCGAGCACGGCGACATCCTGCTGCTCACCATCCACCACCTGGCCGTCGACGTGGTGTCCTGGCACCTGCTGATCGCCGCCCTCGGCGAGGGCGGCGCGCTCCCGGAATCCACCTCCTACCGCGAGTTCGCCCGCCGGATGGGGGAGCGCGCCGAGACCACGGAAATCCTGGCCCAGCGCGACTATTGGCGCGACCAGCTGACCGCCCCGGACCCGGCCATCGGCCGCCGCATCCCGTTCCCGGACACCGACACCTGGTCCTCGCTGCGGGTCGCCACCGCCGTGACCCCGGTCCCGGTGACCGAGCGCGTGCTGGCGTCCCTGACCCGCGACGAGGGCGTCCGCGAATTCCTGCTCACCGCCCTGACCGTCACCCTGGCGAGCTGGCGGCGCGAACGCGCCCAGGACCCCGCGCACGGCGCGCTCATCGCACTCGAAGGGCACGGCCGCGCCGACGACCTGCTCGGCACCGACACCAGCAACACCCTGGGCTGGTTCACCACCGTCTTCCCGGTCCGCCTCGGCGCGGGTATGACGGTGGACATCGAACGCGCCGAACAGGATCCGGCCGCGGCCCGCGCCCTGCTGGAGGCGGTGACCGAGCACCTGTCCGCCGTCCCGAACGGCGGCCTGGACTACGGCCTGCTGCGCTACACCACCCGGGTGCCCGAGCTGGCCACCGCGCGCCACCCCCAGGTCGAGTTCAACTACCTGGGCCGCGTGGACCTCAGCGGTCAGGCCGCCGACTCGTGGTCCCTGCTCACCGGCCCGCTCAACGAGGCCCTGCCGCTGGACCCCGAGCCCGACCTGCCGCTGCGCTACGCCCTCGACGTGATCGCGGGTATCGGCGCGACCCCGGAAGGCCCGCAGCTGACCACGAATTGGCGCTGGAGCGACACCCTGTTCACCGAGGCGGAAGCCACCCGCCTCACCGAACTGTGGCAGCGCAGCCTGGCCGCGCTCGCGGGCGCGATGGACTGAGGGCCATTACGAACATCGGCCGCCGACCTCGATCAGGTCGGCGGCCGATTTCTTGGTCGAAGCTTTCAGGCAGCGGCGGATTCGCCGCGGTGGACCGGTTTCGGCGCGTGCATCGGCTCGATGGTCGAGGGCGCTGCGGGAGCGTCGGATTCGATCAGGTCGAGCAACAGCCAGCCGTCGGTGGTCCAGCCGCCGTGAATATCGGTGCACACCAGGCGTCCGCCCGGCACGAACGGATCGTCGACGAATCCCTCGGCGGCGCCGTCCAATTCGAGCGCCAGCGCCGAACCGCCCAGGTACACGCGCCCCGAATGTCCCGGCGGCACCAGTCGCAGCCTGTCGTCCAGCACCAGCAGCCGCGCTCCTGGAATCGGCCGAACCCGGCCCGAACCGTCCAGCGGTCCTCGGGCTGCCACGCCCGCGTATTCCGCTGTGGTGAAGGCGAATCCAGTGCAGGATCCCGGCGCGAGCTCGTGCAGCAGCGTGGACAGCGCTGCGGGGCAGTCGCTTCCGAACACGTCCCAGCGGCGCACGCTGGGCAGCGCGGGGGAGGGCAGGAAGGCCAGTCGCGCGAGGGTGTCCGCCTCGGCGACCACGTGCGTCGCGGCGCTGAGCGCGATGAGTTCGGCCAGGGCGCCCGCGTCGATCCGCTGCGGGGCGGTGGCCAGCACCAGGGTCGCGCCGTCGGCGAGGGCGGCCAGTAGTTCCACCGCGGCTTCGGTGGTGTCCCAGTGGGTGGCCAGCAGCCGGGAGTCGGGCGAACCGTAAGCGCGGTCGATGGTGCACGCGCGCTGGTCGGCGGCCACGGCGCGGCGGTCGTCGGCGGCGGCGGCCACCGCGACCGGCTTCAGGCCGGTGCCCGCCGGGCCCAGTTCGGTCAGTACCGCGCCGAATTCGGCGGCGGTGGCGATGTCGCAGAGGATGCGGGCCAGATCGTCGAGGGTGGGTCCGGCGGTGCCGGTGACGCCGCCGTCGAGGCGTTCGTACAGTTCGGCGTAGGTGAGGATGTGGTCGCCGCAGCGGACGGCGGTGCGCAGGGACGGCACGCGGCGGCCGCACTCGATCAGCATCGAGACCGACGGCACGTCGTAAAGTTCGACGCCATTGGCCCATTCGTCCGCGAGGCGGTGACGCTCCACGGCGGACAAAGTTTCCCGCACCGCACGCTCCATCGTTCCAAACCCCGGGTAAAAACTTATGCAACCCTAACCTAATGGATGAAGGGCACGATCGGCCACCCCTTCGGGGATCGAATCGGTGACAACGGTCTCCAACTCCGTAGAAAATTAGGCTAGGCTCACCTACTGCTCGGCCGATATGGGCGGGTACGGCAGACAGGAGAGTCACGATGAAGTCGGGATCGATCACCGCCCGGGCCGCACTGGCGGCGGTCGCGGGCCTGCTCGCGCTCGGGCTCACGGCCTGCGGATCCAGCTCGGACGACACCGCCGGCGGTGGCGAGCCGGTCTCCATCACCCACGCCCAGGGCCAGACCACGGTCAACGGGACGCCCACGCGCATCGTCGCCCTGGGCAACCAGTGGCTCGACACCACCCAGGCGCTCGGCGTCACCCCCGTCGGCTACATCGACAACATCGCGGTGCTCAGCAAGGGCGCGCCGCCGTGGGAGCCGGCCGCCCTGTCGCAGTCCAAGGCGCTGTCCACCGCCGGCAGTCTCGCCGAACAGGTGGCCGCGCTGAACCCGGACCTGATCCTGGCCGACTCCTTCATCGCCGACGCCAAGACCTACGCCGACCTGTCCAAGGTCGCGCCCACCCTGCCGGGCCTGAGCAAGGAAGCCGTCACTCCGTGGGCCGACCAGGTGCACGCGCTCGGGCAGGTGCTGCACAAGACCGCGGCCGCCGACAAGCTCGTCGCCGACCTCAACGGCCGCATCGACGGTATCGCGCAGCGCAATCCGGGCCTGAAGGGCAAGACCTTCATCAGCTCCTGGCTGGCCGGCCCCACCCAGCTGATGGCCCTCACCGACCCCAAGGACGGTTCCAGCCGCCTGTTCACCCAGCTCGGCATGACCATCCCGCAGCGCCTGGTGGACCAGGGCGGAACCGGCGGCCGCCTGGCGCTCTCGCCCGAACGCCTCGACGAACTGAACTCCGACCTGCTGCTGGCCGGCTACTCGCCGGGCCTGGACGAGAAGTACCGCGCCCTGCCGGGATTCAACGACCTGCCCGCGGTCAAGAAGAACGCCGTCGTCTTCCTCACCGTTCAGGAGATCAGCGCCGTCAACCAGCCCACCCCGCTGGCCCTGCCCTACCTGCTCGACAAGCTCGAACCGGCGCTGACCGCCGCCGCCAAATGACCCGCGCCGACCACCGCTACGCCCTGCGCACCGGCGTCACCTGCCTCACCGTCCCCGGCGGCGCGGTCCTGCTGAACCCGCCGCACAACGAGAAGCTGACCGGCCTGACCGCACCGCAGAGCGCCGCGTTGAAAACGCTCAACCGCGGTCCGGCGACGGGCACGGAGCTGGGCGCCGAATCCGATTCGGTCGCACCGCTGCTCGACCGGCTGACCGATGCGGGCTGGCTGCAGGTCACCGTCCGCGACGGCGACCGCGACTTCTACACGCTGCGCCCCTTCGCCACCCCGCCCGCCCGGACCGCGGGCGGCGCGGCGGCGCGTCCCCTCTCGAAATTCACGGTCATCCACCGTGATTCGGAGGGCCTGGTGCTCGAACACGCCACGTCCTGGTGCGACCTGCGCATCCACGATCCGCGCCTGCTGGCCCTGGCCGCCGGGGCGGATCCCGCCGAACTCGGCCTCCCCGAACACCTTTCGTCGCAGCTGGCCGCCGATCTGGCCTGGGGCGGCTTCACCGCCGACCCCGCCGTCGAATCCGGCGACTTCACCACCCGCAGCTGGAGCGCCCCGGACCTCTGGTTCCATCGCCGCAGCACGCTCGGCTCCCGCACCGTCACCTGGGACGGTTTCGGCCCGACGAAATGGGCGAAAGACGAGTTCCCGCAACTCCCGGCGCAGCGCCCGGCCTACCCCGGCGCCCCGATCGCCCTCCCGGTCCCGGACCTCGAATCCCTGCGTACGGGTGACCCGAGCCTGACCGCCGTCCTCGAGGACCGCCGCTCCTGCCGCGCCTTCGACGACGCCCACCCGGTCAGTCTCGCTCGACTGGCGGAGCTGCTCTACCGCACCGCGCGCACCCGCGCCGTCGAGTCGACCCCCGACGGCGACGAACTCCCCTCCCGCCCTTACCCTTCCGGCGGCGGCGTGCACGAACTGGAGCTCTACCCGGTGGCCCGCAATGTCGAGGGCCTGGCCCCCGGCATGTACCACTACGACTCCTTCGAGCATGTTCTGCGCCCGGTCGCCGACGCCGATTCCCCCGCGGTCCAGCGGCTGCTGCGCACCACCACCGCGACCCTGGCCGACGCCGCCGAACCGCAACTGCTCCTGTTGATCTCGGCCCGGGCGGGCCGGGTCATGTGGTCCTACGAGTCCGTCGCCTACGCCAACACCCTCAAACACGTGGGCGTCCTCATGCAAACCCTCTACCTGGCCGCCACCGCCATGGGCCTGGGCGCGGTCGCCCAGGGCTTCTCCGACACCGCCGCCTTCACCACCGCGACCGGCGTCGACGAACTGGAGGAATGCAACGTGGGCAGCATCGTCATCGGGACGCCCGCCGGCTGACCCGGTTGTCGTACCCGGCTGGAAGGATGCACCCATGACGGTGACCGGGGATCAGGTGCGGGCGGCGGCTCTTTCGCTGGCCCGCACCACCGAGCAGTTCGAATGGCAGATGCCCACCTTCCGGGTGGCGGGCAAACTGTTCCTGACGCTCCCCGAGCACGAGACCTCGATGGCCGTGCGGTGCCCCATCGTCGACCGCGACGAACTGGTCCAGGCCGAACCGGATAAGTTCTGGATCGCCCCGCACGAAGCGGGCAATGCCTGGGTCCGGGTGCGGCTGGCCGCTCTCGACGACCTCGACGAGCTGGCGGCCATCGTCGCCGACTCCTGGCGGCAGGCCGCGCCGCGCGAATTGGTGGATCCGGCCTGAGCCGCCGGACCCACCTGCGCCGGCCGGGTCAGAAGGTGACGCGCTTGTCCTCGGCGAGGAAGAGTTTGTCCTCGGGCTTGACCCCGAAGGTGCCGTAGAACTCCGGCAGGTTGCGGACGACCTCGTTGCAGCGGAATTCGTCGGGGGAGTGCGGGTCGGAGAGTCCTTCGGCGGTGAGTTCCGGAGTCTGCTTCGACCGCCAGCCGCGCGCCCACGACAAGAACATGGACTGGAAATCCGGATTGTCGTTGCCGGCGCGCTTTTCGGCGAGCCGGTACGCGGCCAGCGCGATCTGGAACCCACGCAGGTCGGCCAGGTTCTCACCGAGGGTGAGTTTGCCGTTGACCGTGTTCTGCGGCGAAACCCCTTCGGGGACGAGGCCGTCGTATTGGGCGACCACCTTCGCCGCCCGGGCTTCGAAGGCGGCCTTGTCCTCCGGTGTCCACCAATCCCGCAGATTGCCGTCGCTGTCGTATTTGCGGCCCTGATCGTCGAAGCCGTGCCCGATCTCGTGGCCGATGGTCGCACCCACCGCACCGAAGTTCACGGCGAGCTGCGCGTTGGAGTCGAAGTACGGCGGCTGTAGATACGCCGCGGGGAAGACGATCTCATTGTTCGGCGGCGAGTAGTACGCGTTGACGGTCTGCGGGCTCATGCCCCATTCGGACTTGTCGACCGGCCCACCGAGCCGATCCCAGTCCTTCTTGTTGTTGAAAGCGTTGATGGCGAGCAGGGATTGGACGAGTTGGCCGCGGGTGATCGTGAGCTTCGAGTAGTCGTCCCACTTGTCCGGGTACCCGATCTTGACCCGCATCTTGTCCAGCTTGGTCAGCGCCGCGTCCCGCGTGGGCTGCGTCATCCAGCTCGAGGTGCGGAAATTCTCGCGGTAGGCGGCCAGCAGATCGTCCACCATCCGCTTGACCTCGTCCTTGGACGAGGCCGGGAAGTGCTTGTCCACGTACAGCTTTCCCATGGATTCGGGAAGCGAGGAATTGACCAGGTTGACCCCGTACTTCCAGCGTTCCTGGCGTTCTTGTTGGCCGCGCATGACCCGCCCGGCGAATTGGAAGTAGGCGTCGTTGATCGCGATCGGCAGGTAGGGGGCGTAGGCGCGGACCACCGACAGCTTCAGGTAGTCCCGCCAGATCGCGATATCGGTGTCGGCCCAGATCTGCCCCGCCGCGGTGATGTAGGACGGCTGCGCGACCACCACTTCCGCGAACAGGTCCTTGGGTCGATCGGTGCAGCCCGCCAGCCACGGCTCGAAGTCGAATCCCTTACCGAGCTCGGTCAATTGCGCCCAGGTCATGCGGTTGTAGGAGGCGTCGGCGTCGCGCCGCCGGACCTTGTCCCAGAACACGGACGCGATGCGAGTCTCCAGGTCGAGCATTCGCTGCGCCATCCCGGCCGGATCTGCGAACCCCGCGCCCTTGGCGATCGACTCCAGGTACACCCGGTAGGCCGCCAGCTTGTCGGCGTACTGCGGCTTGCTGTAGTAGTCCTCCTCCAGCCCGATACCGGACTGCGAGACCCCGGGGATGTAGACGTTGGAGTTCTTGCGATCGATGCTCACACCGATCCCGATCAGCCCGCCGATCGGCAACGCGCCCATCACCTTCGCGAGGTCGGCCTTGGTCGCGGCCTTGTCGACCTGATCGAACAGCTCCTGCAACGGCGTCATGCCGAGCTTCTCGACGGTGTCCCAATCGACGCGCGCGTCGTACAGATCCCGGATCTTCTGCGCGTCCGAACCCGGCTTCGGGTCCTTGATGCCGTCGATGATCTCGCGCAGCTGGTTCAGCGTGCGCTCATTGGCCTCGCTGATCGCGCCGAACGCCGGCTTGTCCGGCGGCAGCTGGTATTCCTTCAGCCACTTGCCGTTGACGTGCCGGTACAGATCGTCCTGCACGCGCACCGCGTCGTCGACTCCCGCGAGATCCGGTCCGGTCAGCGCTTTCGGTGTCGAATCGGCAGTGCCGCAGGCGGCGAGCGCGGCCGCGGCGGGCACCAGCCCCAGGGCGATCAGGAATGCACGGCGATCCAAGCGCGCCGAACCCGACGATGTCACAGGCACTACCTCTCGTGAAGCTGCGATACCGACGCGAGGCTACCGGGGATGGCAGCCTCGCGCGGGGCGTCGCAGCCGCAACGCGTGACGCGCGGGTTCAGAGCGTGACGCGCTGATCCGGCGGCAGGTATTCCTTGTCGCCTTCCTTCACGTCGTAGGTGCTGTAGAACTCGCCCAGATTCCGCACCACCTGGTTGCAGCGGAATTCGGCGGGGGAATGCGGATCGTTGGCCATTTGCTGCTCGAGTTGCTGGTCGGTCATCTTGGTCCGCCAGGTCCGGCCCCAGGATTCGAACATCGGCTTGTAGTCCGGGGTCGCGGTGCCGTTGCGCTGCTGCACCATTCGGTAGGCGGCCAGCGAGATCTCGAGTCCGCGCAGGTCGGCCAGGTTCTCGCCGACGGTGAGCTCGCCGTTCACATGCCGGTCGGCGGGCAGGCCCTCCGGTACCAGCGCGTTGTACTGCTTGATGAGCTGGTCGGTCTTGGCCTGGAACGCCGCCTTGTCCGCGGGCGTCCACCAATCCTTCAGGTTGCCGTCGCCGTCGTACTTCGAGCCCTGGTCGTCGAATCCGTGCCCGATCTCGTGGCCGATGACCGCGCCGCCCGCGCCGTAGTTCACGGCGGGCGCGGCGGCGGGGTCGAAGAACGGCGGCTGCAGGAACGCGGCCGGGAAGACGATCTCATTGCCGCTGGGGTTGTAGTAGGCGTTCACCGTCTGCGGCGGCATGCCCCACTCCGACTTGTCCACCGGCGTCCCCAGCCGGTCGAACATCCGGTTGGCCTCGAAAATCTGGGAGGCGCGCAGGGATTCGACGAGCTTGCCGCGGGTGATGGTGAGCTTGCCGTAGTCCTCCCACTTGTCGGGGTAGCCGATCTTGGCGTTGATCTTCTCGAGCTTGGCGATGGCCGCCTCCCGGGTGGGCGGCGACATCCAGGTCGAATTCTTGAAGTTGTCCCGGTAGGCCGCCCGCAGATCGTCGACCATCTCGAGTGCCCGCTTCTTTGCCTCGGGCGGGAAGTGCTTGTCCACGTACTGTTTTCCGAGCGCCTCGCCGACGACCTCGTTGACCGTGGACACCGCCGCCTTCCACGGTTCCGGCCGCTGCTGCAGCCCCGCCATCTCCTTGCCGAAGAAGTCGAAGTTGGGGTCGGCGATGGCCGCGGGCAGGTAGGCGGCGAAGCCGCGCACCAGCGCCAGCTTCAAATACTCACGCCAGGCCGCGATGTCGACGTCGGCCCACAGCTGCGCGGCCCCCGTGACGAACGACGGCTCGCCCACGTCGACCTTGCCGAACAGCTCCTTGGAGCGGTCGGTGTTGCCGGAAAGCCAGGGATCCCAATCGAATTGCGGACCCAGCGCGGTCAGTTCGGCCCAGGTCTTCAGGTTGTAGGTGGCATCGGTGTCGCGCAGTTTCACATTGTCCCAATGGAATCCGGCGATCCGCTTCTCCAGGTCCACCACCCGGTCGGCCATGGCGGTCGGGTCCGGGAAGCCGGCCCCGGCGGCGATGCGCTGCATGTAGGTCCGGTACTTGGCGAGCTTGTCGGCGTTCTCGGGCTTGCGGTAGTACTGCTCGTCGAGTCCGAGCCCCGACTGGCTGACCGACGGCAGATAGGCGTTGGAGTCCTTGGGGTCGGGCCCCACCCCCAGTCCGATCAATCCCACCCCGGGCAGCCCGCCCATGACCTTCGCCAGCTCGGGCTTGGTCGCGGCCTTGTCGATCTGGTCGAAGAGGTCCCGCAGCGGGGTGATGCCGAGCTTCTCGATCGTGTCCTTGTCGATGCGCGCGTCGTAGAGGTCGCGGACCCGCTGCGCGTCGGATCCGCTCTGGGGGTCGTGGATGCCCTCGATGATCTCCTTGAGCTGCAGTTCCACCCGTTCCTGCACCTCGTCGAAGGTTCCGAAGGACACCTTGTCCGGCGGCAGCTGGTACTCGCGCAGCCATTTCCCGTTGACGAATCGGTAGAGGTCGTCCTGCGGGCGGATCGCCGGATCCGAGCCGGACATGTCCGGTCCGATCAGCTGGGTCGGCTTGCCCGTCTTGGCGTCGTTCTTGTTGCAGGAGGCCAGCACGGCCGCGGCGGGCACCAGGCCCAGCGCGAGCAGGAAGTGCCGGCGGTCGAGAGCAGGACGCTCGGAGGTCAACGCGAATCTCCTCTACGGGACGATCGGAATTGCTCGAACCTTGCTCGCGCCGACGCTAGTGGACCCTCCTGTGGATCCCCTGAATCCGCGCGCGGGTGTGTGTCCGGATCCGTGCCGGTGTGCGCCCGGCCACCCCGATTTGGGCTGGACCTGGGGCTTCGCTACACTTGACCGGTTGCCTGCGGGAGCTCTGCCCCGCGCTTCGGCCGCGAACCCACAGTGGTTGATCTCCAGTCTGGTGAAAAACCGCTGGCAGGCGTGCGTTTGAAGGGCAACTGACCATGCCCGTCGGGTCGGCAATCCGGCGTGCATTTCGTCCAGGTCTAGGAGGAGCTGAAGTGATTCAGCAGGAGTCGCGACTGCGCGTCGCCGACAACACGGGTGCCAAGGAGATTCTCTGCATCCGCGTTCTCGGTGGTTCGTCGCGTCGCTATGCCGGCATCGGCGACATCATCGTCGCCACCGTCAAGGATGCGATCCCCGGTGGCAACGTCAAGAAGGGCGAGGTCGTCAAGGCCGTCGTCGTTCGCACCACCAAGGAGCGTCGTCGCCCGGATGGCTCGTACATCCGTTTCGACGAGAACGCTGCGGTGCTGATCAAGGCGGACAACGATCCGCGCGGCACCCGCATCTTCGGCCCGGTCGGCCGTGAGCTGCGTGAGAAGCGCTTCATGAAGATCGTCTCGCTGGCCCCGGAGGTGCTGTAACCATGAAGGTGCACAAGGGCGACACCGTCATCGTGGTCTCGGGCAAGGACAAGGGCGCCAAGGGCAAGGTCATCCAGGCCTTCCCGGCGACCGGCAAGGTCCTGGTCGAGGGCGTGAACCGGATCAAGAAGCATGTCGCGGATTCCGCGAACCAGCGTGGCGCCAGCTCGGGCGGCATCGTCACTCAGGAAGCGCCGATCCAGGCCTCCAACGTGATGGTCGTCGACTCCGACGGCAAGCCGACCCGCGTGGGCTACCGCACCGATGAGAACGGCAAGCGGGTCCGCATCTCCCGTCGCAACGGGAAGGACATCTGAGATGACTTCTACCGAGAACAAGGTTCAGCCCCGCCTGAAGACCCGCTACCGCGAGGAAATCAAGCCGGCTCTGAACAGCGAGTTCAACTACGCCAACGTGATGCAGATCCCGGGCGTCGTGAAGGTCGTCGTGAACATGGGTGTCGGCGACGCCGCCCGTGACGCGAAGCTGATCAACGGTGCGGTCGCCGACCTCACCCTGATCACCGGCCAGAAGCCCGAGATCCGCAAGGCCACCAAGTCCATCGCGCAGTTCAAGCTGCGTGAGGGCATGCCGATCGGCGCGAAGGTCACCCTGCGCGGCGACCGGATGTGGGAGTTCCTGGACCGTCTGATCTCGATCGCGCTGCCGCGTATCCGCGACTTCCGCGGTCTCTCGCCCAAGCAGTTCGACGGCCACGGCAACTACACCTTCGGCCTCTCGGAGCAGTCCATGTTCCACGAGATCGACGTCGACAAGATCGACCGTCCCCGTGGTATGGACATCACCGTGGTGACCACCGCGACCAACAACGAAGAAGGCCGCGCCCTGCTGAAGGCCCTCGGCTTCCCGTTCAAGGAGAACTGATCCATGGCTAAGAAGGCTCTGATCAACAAGGCCAACGCCAAGCCGAAGTTCGCGGTGCGCGCCTACACCCGTTGCCAGCGCTGCGGTCGTCCGCACGCTGTCTACCGCAAGTTCGGCCTGTGCCGCGTGTGCCTGCGCGAGATGGCCCACCGCGGCGAGCTGCCGGGCGTCCACAAGTCGTCCTGGTGAGCCACAGCTCCTCGTGAGCTGACACCTTCACACCCGAAGGCCCCCACCGTGATTCGTCTCGGTGGGGGCCTTCGGCATTGTTGTCGACCCCGATTTCTCGCAGCTGTTCCCCGACCCCCTACTCACCTGCCAGTGATCACGGCTGGGCGGTGACCCACGCCGTTACGGCGTCGAGGAACTCCGGGCCGCCCGTGACGTATCCGCCGATGGTTCCACCGATCACCGCACCCACGGGAATGCTGAGCCCCCACAACAAGAACACGCACGCCCCGAGGAGGCCGCCCACAATGGCGCCGGTGACGACGCCGGGCAGGTTTTTGTCGATCTGTTCCTTCAGTCGGTCGTAGGAGCTGATGTTCTTCAGTTGCGCAGTATCTTCCGCCGTTGGGGTCGGTGTCAGCGTCAAGGTGCGGCCGTCCGCACCGATGTGCTGCACGAGCGGAATCGAACGCCCGTCGACGGCGAACCGTTGCGGCATTTCGGTCTTCGCCGCTCCGTTGCCGGACTCGAGCACCACCGCGCCGTTCCGTGCCATCTCGAACTTGCCATTCTGAACGGTGGTCGTGATGACCTTGTCGACTGGCGAAATGGTGATCTGGTAGCCGATTTCGTGATCCAGACCGGAAATGATGTCCGCCGCAGCCGGCTGCTCGGCGACGGCCGGCTCTGCATGGGCGGTTGCCGCAGTAATGCCCACGGCCGAGATGGCCATGAAAACGACAGCGGTGATCTTCTCGAACTGCACTCTTCGAATCCCTCCACTCAGCTGCCCCTGATGGGCAGAACGCACCAGACCTTAGGCGTCGAATTCGCCGGTGTGTGGTACGCCACACGCAGTGGGGCACCTTACTCGCCGGCGGTGTCCGGAAATACTGAACCGCTCGGATTTGGTCGTTGCCGCGCGTGGCGCACCAAATGTGACGATTTATCCGAAAAGAGTGGTTAAGGGCCGGGTTTCGGATGTGTTGGGGAGTGGTGCCTTTTTCGGCGCGACTTTTCGCCTGGCCGGCCATCCCGTGATCGGACGCTAAACTCGGTTCGCCAACCCACCGCGAAATACGTGGCCGCGGCCGCAGAATTCCTGGGGTTTCCAGGAATTGCCCGGATTTGCGGTTGACCCGGACTGATTTCTGCACGGCTGGGTGGTTGGGGCGGTGGCTCCGGTGCGATTCGATCTCGACTTGCTGAAAGGTCTTGTCCTCGTGGGTGTTGGAGATCCGTACTCGATCACGTCCCCTGCGCGTCGCCCCCGAAGTTCGCTGAATGATGTGTGGGGTGGTGTCGCGACGGTGATCGTCGCCGTACTCGCGGTCACGGTCGCCTCTGCTTCGGGTGTTGCGGGCGCTGAATCCGGAGATCCGTTGGCGCGCTTTCATCAGCAACATCTCGACTGGCGTACATGCGAGGATGCGGCCCTGACGGCGGAGGGCGCGGCCTGCACGGATGTCACCGTGCCACTCGATTACGGCAGGCCGGACGGGACGAGCATCACCATTGCGGTCTCGCGGATCCCGGCCCGCGACGTGGCACACCGTCGCGGTGTGCTGCTGACCAACTCGGGCGGACCGGGCACGCCTGGGCTCGATGCGTTCGATCTCGTCGGTGATGTTCTCGAACCGGATGTGCTGAGCCGCTATGACCTGATCGGATTCGACCCGCGGGGAGTCGCCCGTTCCGGGCGGCACCAGCGGTGCGGATGGCCGGTCGCCAGCTCGATCCGCTCGGCCGGTGTCGGGTTTCCCGGATTCGTCGCCGAAACAGTCCTGCAGGCACAGCTGGCCGCCGATTGCCTGGTGGGCGATCGGGACTGGATGCGGCAGCTCAGCACTCGCAACACCGCCCGCGACATGGACGTGATCCGTGCCGCACTGAGTGCGGACCGCATCAGCTATTACGGCGTGTCATACGGGACCTATCTGGGTGCGGTCTACGCCCAGCTGTTCCCCGATCGATCCGATCGCATGGTGCTCGACAGTGTCATCGATCCGCGCGCTACTGGCTGGGGTTGCAGCAGGACTGGGGGCCGGCGGTGGAAGCGGCCTTCGACGACTGGGCCGACTGGGCCGCCGCTCGTGACCAGCAGTACCACCTCGGCGACTCCGCGACCGCGGTACGTCGTGGAGTCGAGGACCTGATCGACCGCGCGTCGCGCTCGCCGATCGTGGTCGAGGGCTTCGGTTTCGACGATCATCTCCTGCCGAACCTGCTGTGGACGATGTTGCGGGACGCGCGATTGAACGAGGCTCTGGCGTCATCGGTACGGGCCGTCACCGACGCGGCCGACGGACGCACGCCGCAGGTGCCCCCACAGCTGCACCAGCAGATCGAGGCCGAGAAGCAAGGTGAAGATTCGGTTATGGTGCAGATCTGGTGTGCGGACGCACCGATGCCCGCCGACCCCGCCTGGTATTGGAACGCGATCCAGGCGGCGCGTCCGAGCCAGCCGATCTTCGCCGCACTGGCCAACAATATTCAACCCTGCGCATTCTGGTCACCGCCCCTGGAACCGCCCACCGTGGTCGACAACGCCGTGCCCGCACTGATCCTGCAGGCCACCGGCGACAACCGGACGCCCTACCCCCATGCCTTAGCGCTCCACCAGCAAATGTCGGGGTCACGCTTGATCACCTTGACCGACACCAGGATCCACATGGTGCTGCGCCCGGGTCTGAGCACCTGCATCCTCGACACCACCAACCGCTACTTCGGCGATGGAACCTTCCCGGCGGAAGACCGCACCTGCGCGCCCACCACACCACTCGAGTAGGCGCGTATAGACGACGCGAACCCCTCGAATCAATCGCTTCAGCTGCCGCCGCTGGGGAGATGCCCGCCGAATCCGCCGCGCAGCACCCGTCCGCCGGACGTGGGGGCGCCGCGGTCGAGGACACGGCTGGTGGCGGGCCGGATGAAGCTGCCCAGCGTCAGGCCCACGACCGCGCCGACGGCGGGGTAGATCAGCGCCGAGGAATGATGCAGCCAGAAGCGTGAATACGTGTCCTCATCGGTGTCGCACAGGTCATCATCGACCCGGACGTTGGTTTCCGGATCCACGCAGATCGCCACGTCGGTCGGCTCGGTGTCCGCGTAGGTGGTGGTCGGGGCCGGTGTGGTGGTCGGCGGGACTGTAGTGGTCGGCGCTGGTGTGGTGGTCGTCGGCCGCAGGGTCGCGAGGGCGGTCGGCGGCAGGGAGGTGCTCGGGGCCGCGCGCTCCGAGGGGGTTGCGACGCACCCGCTCGATACCAGCGCGGCCGCTACTGTCGCCGGCAGCAGATATGACACTCGAAGTGAGCGCTTGCGCGGTCTGTCGGTTGGCGTCCCACTCTTTCCGGGCATGAGCCGGTCCTTCCCCCATGGTCAGACGGGGGAGCCTAGCAGTGCTGGGCGGTCGCTGATCGATTCCGGCGGACACCGGCCCCTGATGACCGATTGCCCGGCCGATTCGAATCGGGCGCCGGTGCGGCTACTTTCGATCTGCCCGAGACTCGACCGCAAGCCTCCCACCGGGATTCGTCCCGATGGGGGCCTGCGGCGTTCAGGTCCCCGTTGACCCGCACAATTCGGGGACGACCTGACCCTCCCCTCCAATGACGGCCAGGGCGCCACCGGGGGTCAATCCTGTCAATCGGCCGATCCCGGGAGCAAGATCAGGAGGTATCCCAACCTGGTGGTAGCGTCGAGCGCTCTACCCCCGGTGTGGGGGAGCTCGATCACGCACGGCCGCAAAGGGTTCACACATGCACTTCGGCACCGAGGTAGACGTCGAAATGCCCACGCTGGCGGCGTTCGTGAAGCGTCTGCGGCTGCGCCGCGCCTGGACCCAGCGCGAGTTCGCGCAGCACGCCCACCTCGGTATCGGCACCGTGCAGAAGCTCGAGCAGGGCGACAAGGTCAGTGTGGGGGATCGCGCGCTGTCGGCGCTGGCCGACGCCGTCTGCGACAACGAGCACGAGCGGGAGCATTTGCGGGCCTTGGGCGGTCGCCCCGGTTTCGCGCTGGGCGGGGCCGCCTCGGCCGCCGACATGTCGGCGCTGCTCGACCAGCTCACCTCGATTCCCGCTGCGTGGGTGGTGGATTGGGGCGTGGCCGCCGCGAACGACCGCTATCGCCGCCTGATGCCCGGAATCGCCGAGGCGCCCAGCATCGCCCACTGGCTGTTCGGGGACCCGCGTTCGCGAATGACGCTGCCGGACTGGCAGACCGAGGCCGCGTACATGGTGGGCATCCTGCGTCACTACTACGTCGCCGCACCGAGTGTCGGAGCCACCGACGACACCGCCGTCACCGCGCGCATCGTCCGTGAGTTGGCGGCCCGCCACCCGGACTTCCGCCGCTTCTGGGCCACCGGCGACGTCTACGTCCGCCGCCCCGAGAGCGATCGCCGGGTCTGGACCCCGGCGGACGCCACGATGACGGTCTGGCGCGAATCCCTGATCCCCGCCGCCTCGGGCTGGCTGGCCATGTGTTTCCCGTCCGGTGAGGAAAGCTGAAAGACGCCGCGGCGGTTGGCCGTTGGCGCACCGGCACGCTAGCGTGACGATTCGTCGGAAATGACGGTTTCTAATCGGGGGTGGGTTCCGTATGCGCTGGGTGCTGGCCGTGGCGGCGGTGTTGTTGGCTCTGTTCACAACCGGCTGTGGGCTGATCGATGGTTCCGCGAACAATGTCGGACAGGGCGACTGCCTGAAGAAGAGCGGCGACGAAGGCTTCGACAAGGTGTCGTGCTCGGCGTCGGACGCGGGCTTCGTGGTGCTCGACCGCGCGGGCAGCGGCAAGGCCCACGACCGGTGCGTGGATGTGCCGGGTACCGAGTACGTATATACGGACAAGGGCAGCGGCTCGATCTGCGTCGGGATCAAGGGCGCCGACCCGGCGCGCGCGGCGAACGCGGCTCAGAAGGGTGACTGCCTCACCGACACCAAGGGCGGCGCCGTGCAGAAGGCGCCGTGCACCGACCCGACCGCCGTCTACCGCGTCCTGGCCCGCCCCGACGGCTCCGAGTTCATGACGGATTCGGCGTGCAAGAACGTCGCGGGCACCCAGACCACCTACAGCTACCTGCTCAAGGCCAAGAAGGGCATCGGCGCGTTCGGAACCGGCATCGTATTCTGTTTGATCGCAAAGGATTCCGACGCGACCCGCACGATCGACAACGCGAAGGTCGGCGACTGCCTGAAGAAGACCGGCGCCAACGACGTCGAGATCACCGGCTGCACCGCCCCCGACGCCAAGTACAAGATCCTGAGCTCCGTCTTCGACAAATCCCTCTGCGACCGTGTCGCGGGTTCCATCGCCAGCTACTCCTATCAGCAGGCCGGCGAGATCATGCCGAAGGTCTACTGCCTCGGTTCGCCGCACTGAATCCCGGTGTGACATGGACCTCGATTTGGTCGCTGATCAGGGGGTGTCTACACTAGACCGGTTGCTCGGGCACAGCTGTGTCCGCACGCGTCCTCGCGTGTGGCCGTTGCTCCGCAGCACAAGCGAATCATCCGGTCGGGCTTTCCCGGCTGGACCGCCCCGAATTGTCGTAGGCCCACGACCGCCGATCTCAGACGGTGCTGAATGGGAACCGCGGCAGGAAGGTACCGGTCAAACACATGACCATGACTGATCCCATCGCAGACTTCTTGACCCGTCTGCGCAACGCCAACTCGGCGTACCACGATCAGGTGAAGGCGCCGCACTCGAAGCTCAAGGTGAACATCGCCGAGATCCTCAAGCGCGAGGGCTACATCGCCGACTTCCGCGTCGAAGATGCGCCCGTCGGCAAGAACCTGATCGTCGACCTGAAGTACGGCCCGAGCCGTGAGCGCTCCCTCCAGGGTGTGCGCCGCGTGTCGAAGCCGGGCCTCCGGGTTTACGCGAAGTCCACCAACCTGCCCAAGGTGCTCGGCGGCCTGGGCGTGGCGATCATCTCCACGTCCTCGGGTCTTCTCACCGACCGTCAGGCCAAGCAGCAAGGCGTGGGCGGCGAAGTCCTCGCCTACGTCTGGTAAGGGAGGTAGGAACAATGTCGCGTATCGGTAAGAAGCCGATCCCGGTTCCCGCCGGCGTCGAGGTGACCATCGACGGCCAGAACGTGTCGGTCAAGGGTTCCAAGGGCACCCTGTCCCACGTTGTCGCCGAGCCGATCACCGTCGTCAAGGCGGAGTCCGGTGAGCTCGAGGTCGTTCGTCCGAACGACGAGCGTCAGAACCGCTCGCTGCACGGCCTGACCCGCACCCTGATCAACAACATGATCGAGGGCGTGACCAAGGGTTACGAGAAGAAGATGGAAATCTTCGGCGTCGGTTACCGCGTGCAGGCCAAGGGCTCGAACCTCGAGTTCGCCCTGGGCTACAGCCACCCGGTTCCGGTCGACGCCCCCGAGGGCATCACCTTCGCGGTGGAGTCCCCGACCAAGTTCTCGGTGTCCGGCATCGACAAGCAGAAGGTCGGCCAGATCGCCGCGGTGATCCACGGCCTGCGTAAGCCCGATCCGTACAAGGGCAAGGGCATCCGCTACGCCGGCGAGGTCGTTCGCCGCAAGGTCGGAAAGACGGGTAAGTAAGCCATGGCACAAACCGAAAAGCAGAAGGCCGCTCGTAAGCCGATCGGCAAGGACGCCTCGACCTCGCGCCGCCTGTCGAAGACGCGTCGTCACTTCCGTCTGCGCAAGAAGGTCGTCGGCACCACCGAGCGTCCGCGCCTGGTGGTCAACCGCTCCGCGCGCCACCTGCACGCCCAGCTGATCGACGATTCGGCCGGCAAGACCATTGCCGCCGCGTCGACCATCGAGGCCGATGTGCGTGCGTTCGAGGGTGACAAGTCCGCCAAGGGCGCCAAGGTCGGCGAGCTCATCGCCGCCCGCGCCAAGGCTGCCGGCGTCGAGGCGGTCGTGTTCGACCGTGGTGGTCACGACTACCACGGCCGTATCGCGGCTCTCGCCGACGCCGCCCGTGAAGGTGGGCTGAAGTTCTGATGATCAACACTGCGAATGAAGGGAACGTCTGATGCCGGGACGTCAGCGGCGTGACGGCGGAAACAACGGTCCCGCCGGACAGAACAGTGGCACTGGAGACAACCGCGATCAGCGTGGTGGCGGCCGTGGCCGTCGCGACGACAATCGTCGGGACAATGCCGCCGAGAAGAACCAGCTCGAGCGCGTCGTCGCGATCAACCGCGTCTCCAAGGTCGTGAAGGGTGGTCGTCGCTTCAGCTTCACCGCCCTCGTGATCGTCGGTGACGGCAACGGTCTCGTCGGCGTCGGCTACGGCAAGGCCAAGGAAGTTCCTGCGGCCATTCAGAAGGGTGTCGAGGAAGCTCGCAAGAACTTCTTCCGCGTTCCGATGATCGGCTCCACGGTCACCCACCCGGTTCAGGGTGAGGCGGCTGCCGGTGTCGTCATGCTGCGTCCGGCTTCGCCCGGTACCGGTGTGATCGCCGGTGGCGCGTGCCGTGCCGTCCTCGAATGCGCGGGCATCCATGATGTTCTGGCGAAGTCGCTCGGTAGCGACAACGCCATCAACGTCGTGCACGCCACCGTTGCGGCTCTCAAGATGCTGCAGCGTCCCGAAGAGGTTGCCGCTCGCCGCGGTCTGCCGATCGAGGACGTCGCCCCGGCCGGCATGCTGCGTGCGCGCGCGGGACAGGGAGCCTGACATGGCACAGCTGAAAGTGACCCAGATCAAGTCCAGCATCGGCGGCAAGGCTAATCAGCGCGAGTCGCTGCGCACCCTCGGGCTGCGCGGGATCCGCAAGTCCGTGGTGCGCGAGGACAACCCGCAGAACCGTGGCCTGATCAACGTCGTGCGCCACCTCGTTCAGGTTGAGGAGGTCTAAGCATGACCATCAAGTTGCACCACCTGCGTCCTGCCCCGGGTGCCAAGACCGAGAAGACCCGTGTGGGTCGCGGTGAGGGTTCCAAGGGTAAGACCGCGGGCCGCGGTACCAAGGGTACGAAGGCTCGCAAGAATGTCCCCGTCCGCTTCGAGGGCGGTCAGATGCCGATTCACATGCGTCTGCCCAAGCTCAAGGGCTTCACCAACCCGTTCCGCACCGAGTACCAGGTCGTGAACGTCGGTGACATCGCCCGCGTGTTCCCTCAGGGCGGAACCATCGGCAAGGCTGAGCTGGTCGCCAACGGCCTCGTTCGCAAGAACGAGCTCGTGAAGGTGCTCGGCGAGGGCGAAATCGGTGTGGCCGTGCAGGTTTCGGCCGACAAGTTCTCCGGCTCCGCCAAGGAGAAGATCGCCGCAGCGGGTGGCACTGCCACCGAGCTGGCCTGACGGTAACCTGAAGTAGCAATGGCACCGGGCGAGTCGCGAGCTCGCCCGGTGTCGCTGTTAAAGTTCAAGTTGTTGTCTGCCAACACCGTCATGGTTCTCGGCGTTCTCTTCGCTGAATCCGTGGCCTGACCTATGTCGTTAGCCAGGAGGATCTGTGCTTTCCGCCTTCGTGTCGGCTTTCCGGACCCCGGACTTACGGCGGAAGATTCTCTTCACGCTGGGACTGATCGCGCTCTACCGGCTCGGTGCGTCACTGCCTTCGCCGGGCGTCAGTTACAAGAACGTTCAAGAGTGCGTCAATCTGGTCAACGGTGGTGATTCCGCCGGTATCTACCAGCTGATCAACCTCTTCTCCGGCGGCGCGCTGTTGCAGCTGTCCGTGTTTGCGATCGGCATCATGCCGTACATCACGGCCAGCATCATCATCCAGCTGTTGACCGTCGTGATTCCGCGGTTCGAGGAACTGCGAAAAGAGGGTCAAGCGGGTCAGAACAAGATGACCCAGTACACCCGCTATCTGTCTGTTGCCCTGGCGATCCTGCAGTCGACCGGTCTGGTCGCGCTCGCCTCCCGTGGCCAGCTGCTGCGGGGCTGCCCCAAGGACATTCTCGACGACACCTCCATCTTCGGCATGATCATCATCGTGCTGGTCATGACCGCGGGCCGGCCCTGGTCATGTGGTTCGGCGAGCAGATCACCGAGCGCGGTGTCGGTAACGGCATGTCGCTGCTGATCTTCGCGGGTATCGCCGCCCGCATCCCTTCCGAGGGCAAGATGATCTGGGACTCGCGCGGCGTGGGCATCTTCGCCCTGGTCTGCGCGGCGGCCCTGGTGGTCATCGTCGGCGTCATCTTCGTCGAGCAGGGCCAGCGCCGGATTCCGGTGCAGTACGCCAAGCGCGTGGTCGGCCGCAAGATGTACGGCGGCTCCTCGACCTATCTTCCGTTGAAGGTGAACCAGGCGGGTGTCATCCCGGTCATCTTCGCGTCCTCGCTGCTGTACCTGCCGAACCTGCTGGCGCAGTTGACCCAGAAGAACACGGGTAATCCGGCCAAGTGGCAGGAGCTGATCCAGAAGTATCTGGTGAACCCGAGCAACCCGGTCTACGTGGGCATCTACTTCGCCCTGATCGTGTTCTTCACCTACTTCTACGTCGCGATCACCTTCAATCCGGAGGAGCGCGCGGACGAGATGAAGAAGTTCGGCGGCTTCATCCCGGGCTACCGCCCGGGCAAGCCGACCGCCGATTACCTGAACTATGTCCTGAGCCGGATCACCCTCCCCGGCTCCATCTACCTCGGTGCTGTCGCTGTTCTGCCGAACCTGCTCCTCGGGATCGGGGCCTCGGGCGGTGTGACCAACCTGCCGTTCGGTGGTACCGCGGTGCTGATCATTGTGAGCGTCGGCCTCGATACCGTGAAACAAATCGAGAGCCAGTTGATGAACCGAAACTACGAAGGTTCCTGAAGTGAGACTCGTACTGCTCGGACCGCCCGGCGCTGGCAAGGGCACCCAGGCCGAACTGTTGTCCGAAAAGCTCGGTGTTCCGCACATCTCCACCGGGAACCTTTTCCGCACCAACATCGCGGAGCAGACTGCGCTGGGCCGCGAGGCGCAGCAGTACCTCGACGCCGGTGACCTGGTTCCGTCGGACGTGACCAACCGTATGGTCGAGGCCCGCATCGCCGAGCCGGACGCCGTCAACGGTTTCATCCTGGACGGCTACCCGCGCACCGTGGATCAGGCCGAGGCGCTGGAGAAGATGCTGAAGGGCGCCGGCAAGGAGCTCGACGCGGTCCTCTCCTTCGTGGTCGACGAGGACGTGGTGGTCGAGCGCATGCTGGCCCGCGGTCGTGGCGACGACACCGAAGAGGTCATCCGCAACCGCATGCGTGTCTACCGCGAGGAGACCGAGCCGCTGCTGGAGCACTACGACGGCCAGGTCGTGTCGGTCGAGGGCGTCGGCGAGATCGAAGAGGTCAACGCGAACGCACTCAAGGCCCTGGGTCGCTGAATGGTCTTCGGCCGTAAGAGCAAGAAGGTGGTGCCCTTCCGCACCGCCGGTGAACTGGACGCCATGGCGGCGGCCGGCGCAATCGTCGGCCGCGCCCTGGTGGCGGTGCGCGCTGCCGCGAAGCCCGGGGTCTCGACCCTGGAGCTGGACGAGGTGGCCGAGCAGGTCATCCGTGAGGCCAACGCGATCCCGTCGTTCAAGGGCTACCACGGTTTCCCGGGTTCGATCTGCTCGTCGGTGAACGACCGCGTGGTGCACGGCATCCCGTCCAAGGACGACATCCTGTCCGAGGGCGATCTGGTCTCCATCGACTGCGGCGCCATCCTCGACGGCTGGCACGGCGACTCGGCGTGGACCTTCGGCGTCGGCACCATCATCGAGGCGGACCGTCTGCTCAGCGAGGCGACCAAGTTGTCGATGGAGGCCGGCATCGCCGCCATGCTTCCCGGCAACCGCCTCTCGGATGTCTCCTACGCCATCGAGCAGGGCACCTACGCCGCCGAGAAGGAGCACGGCCGCAAGTACGGCATCGTCTCCGGGTACGGCGGCCACGCCATCGGCCGCGAGATGCACATGGATCCCTTCCTGCCCAATGAGGGAGCTCCCGGCAAGGGTCCCGAACTCCGTGTCGGTTCCGTGCTGGCGATCGAGCCCATGCTCACCCTCGGCACCACGGAAACCCATACGCTGGACGACGATTGGACCGTCGTCACCGATGACGGCACTCGCGCCGCCCACTGGGAGCACACGGTCGCGGTCACCGAGAACGGTCCGCGCATCCTGACGCTCCGCCCGGAGTAACCCTCCGCCGCAACAGCTTCCGCACCCGCTCCGGCCTCGCCGGGGCGGGTGCGGTCGTTTGCGCGTCCGGGCTGTCACGACCCCGGGCGGCCGCCTTCACCTGCTGCTTCCCGGTATCGGCATGATCTCCGCCTCGGTCACCCCGGCGCGCGAAAGCTGACCCGCCGGGCGTGGTTCCCGCGTGTCCGCGCCCGCTGCTGGTTCGATGGAGGTCATGGCCGACAAGGTTGTCCTCATCACCGGAACGTCCACCGGAATCGGGCTGGCCGTCGCTGCGGCGGCGGTGCGGGCGGGGTACAAAACCGTCGCGACCCTGCGCAATCCGGGCAAGGCCGGTCCGGCCCGGGGGACCGGGGCCGATGTGCGGCAGCTGGACGTCACGGACTCCGCTTCGATCGCCGACTGCCTGGCCGGCGTCGTCGCCGACTACGGCCGCCTCGACGCGGTGGTCAACAACGCGGGCATTTCAGTGCTGGGGACCGTGGAGCACCTGCCGATGGATGACATCCGCCGGTCCATGGAGGTCAACTTCTTCGGCGTGGTCGAGGTGACCAAGGCCGCCATGCCGCACCTGCGCGCGTCGAAAGGTCGCGTGGTGACGGTGACGAGCGTCGGCGGCGCGGTCGGGCAGCCGTTCAATGAAGCGTATTGTGCGGCGAAGTTCGCGGTCGAGGGCTTCATGCAGAGCCTGGAGCCGGTGGCCGCGACGGTCGGCGTCGGTGTCAGCGTCATCGAACCCGGTGCGGTGACAACGGAATTCGTCAACAACGCCCGTGTGGACATTCCGGCTGCCATCGACGCCGCCGGTCCGTACGCGCCCGCGTTGCAGGCTTACATCAATCGGACCCGCGGGGCGTACAGCACCGCGCAGACCGCCGATCAGGTCGCCGAGGTCGTCATGCAGGCGCTCATCGCCTACCCGGTCGTCTTCCGTTGGCAGACCTCGGATTTCGCCCGGTCCTTCGTCGCCGACAGCCTCTCGGATCTCGACGGCTCGATCGTGGCGGGCTTGACCTCGCGCTGGGTCCGCTGACCCGGTTCAGCTTTCGAGCAGCAGGGTGACGGGCCCGTCGTTGACGAGTTCGACCCGCATGTGCGCGCCGAACCGCCCGGTGGCGACGGTCGCGCCGAGTTCGCGCAGGGCGGCGGCGAAGGCGTCCACCAGGGGTTCGGCGACCGCGCCCGGCGCTGCCGCGTTCCACGACGGCCTGCGGCCCTTGGTGGTGTCGGCGTACAGCGTGAACTGACTGATGACCAGGATGGGTGCGGACAGGTCGGCGGCGGAGCGTTCCCCGTCCAGGATCCGCAGGCGGAACAGCTTGTCCGCCAGCGCCTTCGCGATGGCTTCGGTGTCGGTGTGGGTCGCACCCACCAGCGCCACCAATCCGTGTGGCGCGCCGTGCGCGGCCGGATCGATCCGCCCGACCACCTCGTCGTCCACCGTCACCTGCGCCGATGTCACCCGCTGCACCAGTACTCGCATGGATGTCGATCTTCGCAGATGACCGGGCGGCCGCCCGCGAGTGGCCCCGGAGTTGCCCGCGTGCCCCGAATTTCCTTGTGCGCCACCGAGAGTTCACGGCAGTAGGCTGTGCTGGCACAGACATCTGACACACCTCGGCGGAGCGGCAGTAGTTACCGATGGCACCTGACAACACCGATAAGTACAAGGGTAAGGACCAAACGGCCTGGCCGAGCCTGTGGGAGAAGGTCGGCACCGGGAAGCTGGAGTTCGAGCCCGGTGCCGCCGAGAAAGGCGCGAAGGCCGCGGCGAAGCTGATCGAGGAGCTGCTCTACTACCAGGGGATCATCGACGGCAATCTCCGATACGTCGGCAGCATCGGCGATCTCGACTCGGGCCGGAAGATGGCCGCGGCGCTCGGGAAGATGGGCGAGCACTACTCGGACGCGCTGACCACCCACATCGCGATCCTGCGGGACATGATCGACACCTTCAACGCGGCGGGCAAGGCCTACGTCAACACCGACCACCTGTCGGCGGAAGTGCTGAGCCGGCTGGCCACGACGGCGCCCACCGGTCCGAAGGATCCGTCGAAGGACGTGCGCATCGACATCCCGCACAAGAAGTCGCCCATCTACAACACCAATTCCGGGGACGACGGGTACCCGGGCGCGTTGAAGAAGTGGTCGCAGGACAACGGCAAATCCAAGGACCCGCTGGGGAACAAGGCCGAGACCGCGGACCACATGCAGTGGGACATGTTGTACAACCTCGGTACGTCGATGATCCCGGACCCGTACAACAACGCCTATGAGCTGTACAAGTTGGTGAAACAGCGGATCGAGACCTCGCTCAACAACTTCAAGAGCGATGTGACCGCGCTGCAGAACGAATGGTTCAGCGACGGTGCGACCGAGGCCCGAAATGCGGTGCAGCGCTACTGCGAGGACTTCCAGCCCCTGATCGACACCCTCGACTACTCGTCCCAGGTCATGCGGTACGTCAACCGGTGGATGATCTGGACCCAGGGCGTGATGCCGAAGAGTCCGACCGCTCCGGACCCGAGGTACGCGGTCGGTGATCAGAGCCTGGAGCACTACCGCCAGCTCTACACGCTCCACTACGCCACGCCTTATGACAACACGGGCACGTCGATGCCCGGTATTCCCTCGCCGAGAACAGTTCCGGGGCCTTGGCCGGTCGTGAACCCGCCGGTGGACAAGCCGGGGGAGAAGCCTGGTGAGAAACCGGGTGAGAAGCCCGGCGAGAAACCGGGTGAGAAGCCCGGCGAGAAACCGGGAGAGAAGCCCGGCGAGAAGCCAGGGGAGAAGCCCGGCGAGAAACCTGGGGAGAAGCCTGGTGAGAAGCCCGGCGGCAACCCGGGCGGTGGCGGCCAGGGTGGTGGCGGCCAGGGTGGTGGCAACCACGGTGCCGGCATCCCGGGCGGCGCGAACGGCAACCACGACAAGAAGAACGACCAGCACAACAAGAACGGCAATAACAACCAGCAGAAGCCGAACCAGAACCAGAACCCCAACCAGAATCAGAACCCGAATGGGTCCAACCCCAACAGTTCGAACCCGAACGGGTCCAATCCCAACGGGTCCAATCCGAACGGCTCCGGTGGCAACACCGGCAACCCCAATACCGGTACACCGCAGGGCACTTCGCCGAGCGGCTCGACCAGCTCGGACAGCTCACAGCTGACCAGCGCACTGACACAGCTGGTTTCGGGCATGACCACGGGCATGTCGGCGCTCTCGCAGCAGCTGCCGCAGCTGATGCAGCAGTTGCAGGCCGCCGTGCATTCGAGCGACATGTCCACGCTGGCCAACCTGCTGGGTGTCCCGGAGGACCGGGTGACGTCCGCGTTCGCGGCGATCGAGAAGGATCCGGCGAAGCTGTCGCAGCTGTCGCATCTGCTCGGCTTCACCCCGGACGCGCCGCCGGCGCCGGCGGCGGGGTTGCCCGCGGATACCGCTCGGATGGGAAGTGCCGCCGCCGCACCGATGGTCGGTCACGCGATGGCCGATCCGTTCGGGGGCCTGACCAATCTGTTCGGGCCGCGGGCCGGTGTCGACTCCGGCGTGGTGATGCCGGACGCCGGTGTGGCGGCCGGGTCCGCCGACGGCGCGGTGGCCGCGTCCGCTGCGGCGACCGTTGCCACCGATCCGGTGCGCGAGGTGGTGGACTTCTTCCGTGAGATCGCGCATCCGGCCGCGCCGGTTGCCGAGGGCACCCCGGTGGTCGAGCCGTGACCTGGCAGTTCACCGACCTCGAGTTCAAGGTCCTGTGTAACCGGTATCGGGAGGGTTCGACGCCCGCGCCGTTCGTGTACACCTGCCGGACCCCCGATCCCGACGAGTATCGCCGCCAACTCTGGGCGGCGGGTGACGAACTCGACCAGCGCCTGGATTCCGACTTTCGGGCGGTGTTCGAGGCGGTCGCCGATCCCGAGATCGTCGTACTGGTGTTCGGCTGGAACGATGCGAAGCTCGACAGCCCGGACGAGTACCTGAGAGTGCACGGGGTCCGTCGCGGGCGTCGGGCCTGCGTGCTCGTCCAGCAGGCCGGCGAGTCGCTCGAGCACAGCACCGGTGTGACGATGATCGAGTGTGAGCCGGAGGAATTGGCGCGGGTGCTGGTGGCGCAGCTCTCGGAGGAGCCGGCGGGCCGGTCGTCCGCGATCCCGATCGTGGACGAGCCGACCGTCGTGGATCTCTATGAGGCGCCGCGTGCTTCGGCGTTCGACAGCTTCGAGGAGTCCGTCGAAACGCCCGGTCTGCGCTTCCTGTCCACCCCGACCGATCAGGCGGGGTGGATCCGGATCCTGCAGGCGCGCTCGAAGTACGGCCCGCGTGGCGTCGCGACGTCGCGGCTGGAGTGGCGGGACCTGCCCGGTGACGGCCGGTACGTGATCGATCACGACCAGGAGATGAAGTTCGCGATCGGCGTGGACGGCCGAAAGCTGGCCGGTCACATCGATGCCGGCATCGCGCGGATTGTGGAGCACATGGAATCCCGCGGTGAACAGGACGAATTCGTGTGATTCCGGGCGGGGGCGCGGTGTTCCGGACTGCCGCGTCCGCGCCGGAATCGGCACTCGCCGTTCAGCTTCCGGCTACTACCTGGTTGCCAACGCCTGACAAGGTCTCTTCCCATGAGCGGTCGGCTGGAGGCTTACGAGGATCTGTTGACCAAGGCGGCCGGTAAGACGGACAAGGTGCGCGACGGGATCGAAAAGGTCGTGAGCACACTGGCTTCCGCGGCGGACGGTCGGGGGACGCCGTGGGGGAACGACACGCTCGGCAGCAACTTCGCCGAAGGTGATCAGGGCTATCTCGCCAGCCGGAAGAACATCGTCGAGGGCGCGGGCAATATGGCGGGCACCTTCGGCAACTTCTCCGACGGCCAGTTGAAGGCCGCCGAGGAGCTGAAGAAGATGGATCACGACAACGGCGACGGGTTCGAGTGAGCCGATCATGGTGAACGAGCGGGCCAAGGCCGATTTCACGGACATCCTCGACGATTTCCGCGATCAGATGCGCACCATCACCCAGTTGCAGCAGCAGCGTGCGGCGGTCACCGCGTCCGCGAGCGTGCGCGGCAAGCGGGTGACCGTCACCGTGAACGCCGATGGCACGGTGATCGAGACCAAGTTCGCCTCGAACATCGACGATCTCGACTACCCCGAGATCGCCAAGGCGGTGACCGAGGCCGCGCAGCAGGCGTCCGCGGAGGTGGCGCGGCGCAGCCGGGAGATCATGGCCCCGGTGTCGCAGAACCGCAATCGCCTGCCCAGGCTGACCGAACTGGTGCCGGGCATGCCGGATCTGACTGAGGCGCTGCGGATTCCGGAACCGCCGCTGGTGTCGACCGCGCCGCCCAAGGCGCCGGAACGTCGTGCCGCGGAGCCGGATTCGGATGACTCGCGGCGAAATCGTGGCGGGGCCACCGATTCCGGATGGTGACTCCACCTCTATCGGTGGGTTAGCGGCGCATGACTCTGCACCTGCCTTCGGAACTCGAATGGCTCGGCTACCTCGTGGGCGTGGAATGGCCCGAGGGCGACGAGGACCAGATGTGGGCGCTGGCCGAGGACTGGCGCAATGCCGCCGCCGGCCTGCGCGATCAGCTCTCGTCCATCGCCGATGCCAAGTCCGCGACCCTGGCCGCCTATGTGAACGGCGACGGGCGCGACGAGATGGCACAGCTGTTCGACAAGCTGGCCGCGCCGGCCAGTGGCGACGGCCAGGGCAACTCGATCCTGGATCTGGCCGAGCATTTCCAGAAGCTGGGTGATTCGGTCGAGGAGACCGGCACCGAGATCCAGTACACGAAGCTGATGTTCTACTCGTCGATCGCGATGGCGGCGGCCGAGATCATCGGCGCGTGGCTGTGGCCGCCGACCGCTCCGATGGTGGAGGCGGTGATCGTCACGATGACGCGCATCGCGGTGCGGATCATCGGCCGCGAGGCGCTCGACCGAATCCTCGCCATCGCGGCCCGGATGGGCATCACCGCGGTCGTGAAGTTCGCGATGAAGCACATGGTGATGAACACCGTGCTCGGGACGTTGCAGGACTACGGGATTCAGCAGTATCAGGTCGATACCGGGCACCGGAAGAGCGTCAACTGGACCCAGGTCGGCGTGACCGCGATCAGTTCCGGCGTGGGTGGCGCGGTGGCGGGACCGATCGGCGGCGCGATCGGCAACTCGCTCGGCCAGCGCGGGGTGAACCGCTATCTCACCGGCTTGATCACCGGCACTTCCGCCGGATTGGTAGGCGGCGCTGCGGGTTTCGCCGGTGCGACGGCCGCGCAGTTCGGTTTCGACGTGGCGCAGCACGGCTGGGACAACGCCGTCGAGAACCTGAAGAACACCCACTTCGACCCCCGCATGCTCACCGGCGGCATGTTCCAGGGCGCAGTGTCGGGCGTGAATCACACTGGGGCGCACACCGTCTGGGAGACAAAGGTCACGCGGATGTCGGCGGGAATCAGCCCCGGCGATCTCACCCTCGTCGGTTCGCGCCCCGACACCCCGGGCGTCAACGGGACCGGCGGCACTCACGACCCTGGAACCAACGGAACGACCGGCTCGAACGGAACGAACGGCTCCAGCGGGTACAACGGCTCCAACGGATCCGATGGATCCCACACGCAGACCGGCCCAGGTTCCGACGGCAGCCGCATGCATCCGGCCTCGGCCGCCGGCGGTGACCCGACCGGCGACACCGGTGCGCGCCAGACCGGCGACGGCAGCACCTCGCGCCCCGACACCACCGCTCAGAACGGCGGCGGTGTCACCACCGATTCCCGCGGCACCGATCGCGCAACCCCCACCGACCAGGGCGGCAACGCACAGCCCGGCCCGGCGAACACATCCGGATCAACACCACAGACCCACGGCGGCATAGACGCCACCGGCGCGGGCGGCGAGTCGGTCAGCCGCCCGCAGGCAGGCGCGCCCGACTCCACGGCTCCGCTGCAGAGCGGCATCCAGGGCGGCACTCACGACACCGCCTCCGCCGCACCGACTTCCACCGCCGCCACGAACGGCGGCTCGCCTGCCCCTGCCGCATCGTCGACCACGGGAGGCTCGTCGAGTGCGGGCGGCGGTTCATCGAACGCCGGCGGTTCGTCGAGCACGGGCGGGAGCCCGTCGAACACCGGCGGCTCGTCGAATACCGGTGGCGGTTCATCGAATACCGGTGTCGGGTCTTCCAACGCCGGTGGCGGCGCGTCACCGGGCGCCAGCGGAGCAGCCACACACCCGGCGGCTTCCACCGCAGGCGGCACCTCCTCGACCGGTTCGGACGCACCGACGCGCGCCGGATCGACCGGAGGAGCGGCCGATACGTCCGCAAGCGGTGCCCGTGCCGCCGCCCCGGGCACGACGCCTGGCGGACCAGGCTCGGCATCGGCAGCCTCATCTCCCGCCGGTGCCACCGCCGCAGGCGGCTCGCCCTCTTCCCCGGTAGCCGCCTCTTCAGGCGCAAACGCCGCCCCTGGCTCCAGCATCTCCGGCAGCTCCACAACCCAGCACGCCGGCAGCGCAACCCAATCCGCCACCCCGGACCAGCGCGCAGCATCCCCCCGCGCGGGCGAGGCCACCACCACCCCGAAGCCCGCCGACGCCTCGCGCGCCGACGCTCCGAAGACTGACGCCCAACGTGCCGAGGCTCCGAAGTCGGACACCCCCGCGTCCCGATGCTTCGAGGTCGGAAAGTCCGCGTTCCGACACCATCCGGCCCGACAGCCCGCGGCCCGACAGCCGCACCGGTGCTTCCGACGGCCGCACGGGTGCCCCGGAACCGCACTCCGCCGCAACGCGTTCCGAGTCCACCGGCGAGGAATCTCGTCCCGCCGACCGCGCGGATACCCATCCCGATGGCGAGTCATCCGAGGCGACCACCACCCGACCGGGCGACCACGACATCGCATCCGATTCGGAAAAGACCGGTGGTACACGGGATTCGAGCAATCCTTCCGAGCGGACCGCCGACACCACCGCGCCCCGCGATGGTTCCGACGCGAGCACCGACCGCCCCGCGAGCAAGCCGGACACCCCCGACGATCACCGCGCCGGTGAGCCCCCCGAGTCTCGGAAGCCGTCCGACGAACACACTGACGACCCGTCCGCTGACCGCGACCACCCGGACGAGCATCCGGAATCGCGTCGTCCCACCGACGAGGCGCCAGAGGGCCATCGCGACGATCAGTCGGGTGCGCGTCGTGACGAGGACACACCCGGTACGCGGCGTGAGGATGAGCCGACTGGCAGGCGTGAGGACGAGTCGACCGCCCCGCGTGAGGATGAGCCGACTGGCAGGCGTGAGGATGAGCCGACCGCCCCGCGTGAGGATGAGCTGACTGGCAGGCGTGAGGATGAGCCGACCGCCCCACGTGAGGATGAGCCCACCGCCCGGCGTGGAGATGAGCCCACCACCCCACGTGAGGACGAGCCCACCGCCCGGCGTGAGGACCCTGCGGCCCGGCGTGACGGTGAGCCGGAGGCCATTCACGGTGATGAGCCTGTCGCACGTCATGAGGACGATCCGGCGGTTCGGGACGTCGACGATGTGCGTCCCCGCGACGAGGACGCGCGCCAGGACTCGGCCACGCCGCGGGATGAGGGCGCGCCCTCGGAGATGGCGGATCGGCCGCTGCGGGATGGCCGGGATCCGGCCGCCGACGAGCCTGTGCGCGAACCGGATTCGAGTCGCCACGAGGACGTTCCCGCCGAGGAGGCGCGACCGGCCGGGGAGAAGCCGCGGTCCGACCCCTCCGAGCCGGTGCGCGAGGACCCGGCGCACCACGATGCGGACGGCCAGGATCGTGGCGCGCGGCCGCAGTCGGAATCCGCTGATTCCGAACGGGATTCACGCCCCTCGGATCGGGACCGGCGCGCAGGAGATGGGGCCACGCCCGAAGACGGCTTCGTGGTCGCCCCGATTCCGCTGGCCGACGGGCCGAGGCGCGGCCGCACGAGGGCGAACACCGAGCACCGGGCGAACGCCACGGTGGCGACGAAACTCCGTCCGCTGCGAAGGCTCGCCCAGAGTCATCCGACCGCGCCGATTCCCGCCGTGGAGCGCCGCCGGAGCGCACCGACGGCCACAAGGCGCATCCCGGCACTCTCGACGATCCTTCGAACACCCATGTCCGTGAAGAGGATTCGACCGAGCCCGCACCGAATGATCCGGATGTGGTCCGCGCGAAGAACCGCGGCCGCTGCGGTGAGCTGGCCCTGCGCCTGCTGCGCGAGATCACCGGCAACGAATCCGTCCGCCCGCCTCAGCGCCGGGTCGGCCCGGAGGGAATGAGCCTCGAGGAGCTGGTATCCGGTGCGGGCGGCAAATTGCAGGACTTCCCGAAGCATCTCGATCGCCCGAACCGGCCGGGCGGCCACGACGCCATCGCGAAACGCCTCCTGAAGCTCGGCGACGGCGCCTCCGCGCTGGTCGTCGACCGCTATGCCGGCCCCGTCGACGAGCACGGGGTGGGCGCGCACGCCTATCTGATGGTCAACGAGGGCGGCGAGATCGTGGTCAAGGACCCGGCCGCCGGTCTGGAGCACGGTTTCCCGCCGCAGGTGCCCAAGGAGACCGCGGGCGTTCACGCCATCCTGTTCGACGCGGACGGCAAAGCCTGGCACCCGCTGAAGGATTCGGTGCGGGCCGGGCTGCTGCATCTGGTGGATGCGCGGCTGCATGTCGGTGATGCGCACCGGCCGCCGGGCGACGATGCGAGTCCTGACGATCCGGTGCGTTTCCTGCGCACCTCCGACGAGATAGTCCCGGATTTCGCGCGGGCGGGCGCGTACGGGCGGGAAGTCTGGTCGGATGCCCACGCCCAGCTGACCGAGGAGCAGCGGTCGGCCCTGCGCGCCTACAGCGACGACCTGGGCGAGGACACCGCGCGGCCCAGCGCCTCGGACATCGAGGCGGCGCTACGCGGTCACCGGGAGATGACTCCCGAGATCGCCCAGGCCATCCGCGATATCGACAGCTCGCTCGCGCTGCGGCCGTTGCCGGAGCCGGTGATGGTGACGCTCAGCGCGGGCGACAACCCGTTCGGCGTGCCGGTCCACGAGTTGCCCGGGACGGTTCAGCACCTGCCGGGATATGCGAACGCCTTGATCGGCGCGGTGCCGTCGATCGACGGCATCCACCACCACATCGAATTGGTCGTCCCCGCCGGAACACCCGCCCTGCACCTGGGTGATCTGTCCCGCTACGGCAAGCACCTGCCGATGGTGCTGATGGCCCACGGCCTCGAAATCCACATTGACTCGGTCGAACCCCGCGGCCCCGGCCACTACGGCATCCGCGGCACCGTGGCCCCGATCGACCCCGCCGCCAGTCCCCACCTCACCCGCCCCGACACTCCACGCTCCGAACATCAGCGCGCCGCGGAGGCCACCCCCGAATCGCGCCCGGACCGCCCAGCCGCCAACGAAACCCGCCCCGACACCCCACGCCGTCCGGACGACACCCGCGAGGACATCGTCCGTCCGCAGAATGCGCGGGAAGAAGCAGTCAAGCCGCAGGAAGCGCGGGAAGATGCGCTGCGGCCGCGAGATACGCGGGAGGACACCCACCCGAAGCTGCCTCATGAGGCGGCTGCCGGGACCCGCGCCGACGCGCCGCGTCAAGAGGAGCAGCAGTCGGTACGGGCGCGGCGACTGCGGATGCGGCAGCGGGATTTGCCGATTCCTCCGTCCGAGGACCCGGGTCCGCAGCAGCGGCACGACGCCGACAACGGTTCCAGCGCAGTCGATTCCGGTGACGGGCACGCGCCGGACTGGTCGCCGCACCCCCAGGACGACTGGGCGACCCTGGATGGCGAGCATATTGCTAAGAAGCTGCACGAAGACTGGGATCTCGTGGTCACCGGCTTCGACAACACGCATGTCGATGTCGAGGCGATGCGCGAATTCGCCCGCGCCGTCGAGGACATGTTCGACCGCTTCCCGGACACCGAGCTGATGGAAGTCCGCATCGCACCTCTCGACGACCCCACCGTGTTCGCCGAGGTGGATCCGGGTCGTGACGGGGACGGCCACTTCGCCGACATCCTCACTCTCAATGAGCATTTCGCCCGCAACCCCGCCGATCTCGCTCGCCGGGTCCGGCTGGGCGAGGAGAACGGCCACCTGGTCCCGGGTTCCGGTGACCGCCCGCTGTATTCGACGATCGTGCACGAGTTCGCGCACGTCATCGATTTCACCACCCAGATGCACGCCCGCCTCGACGGCTTCGAGGCGCTGGAACGCCACTTCCAGCGCACCTATGGCGGTGACCACGAGGACTTCCTGGGTTGGCTGCACGACGAGCTGAGCGGCTACAGCTTCGACGAGCACGGCATGTTCGACCACGCCGAGGCGCTGGCCGAGGCGTTCACCGACGTCATCCTCAATGGCGACCTGGCCGGTGAGCCCGCCCAGATCCTGCACGACCACCTGGTCCGAACCTACCGCGACCACGCCGCCGAAAACCCGGTTTACGAGGGCGAATCGCTCGAGCACCGGTCTCGCCCCGTCGACGATCCGGGCCCGGCCGCCCGCCGCGACCGCGAGCCGGAATCGGGCCACCAGGGCCATGGTCCCGAACCGATCTCGCGCGACACGCCTTTGCAGGACGGCGAGAAGTCCTCGCACGAACCGGAATTCGTGTTGCAGCCGCCGGAGCCGATCGAGCTTCCCGCGGTCGTCGACCATTGGACAGGCCTCGATCGCCAAGGCGTGCTGGATCGGATCAATATCGACCTCGGTATCGAGACGGTCGGTTTCCACTACGTCGGCGACGTGGAGATCCTGCGTGAGTACGGCCGCGCCTTGGAGGCCGGGATCGCCGACAACCCGGGCATCAAGCCGCGCCGCGCCGAAATCGGCGCGATCCCCAAGGATCCCGACGCTTTCGCCATCGCGATCGGCACCCGGCCGGAGGACGGCAGCGGACCGTGGACGCCGGACCGGATCGTGTTCAACGACCGATGGGCCATGGATTCCGCAGGCTTCGAGCAGAAGATTCGCGCGGATGTGGCCTCCGGCTTCCACGTGCCGGGCGCCGACGCGCGGCCGGTCTACGCGGTGATCGTGCACGAATACGGTCACCTGCTGGACCACTACGGCCAGATGGCGGCTCGCGAGGGTCTGACGGGCGCCTTGGCCGACCGGTACGTGGAGACCCATGCCGGCGCCGACTTCGCCGAGTTCACCAACTGGCTGCGGAGCGAGTTGCCCGGATACGCCTTCGACGAGCACGGCATGCTCAACGAGGGTGAGGCCCTGGCCGAGGCGTATCGCGACGTCAAGCTCAACGGAGACAACGCTTCTGAGCTGTCGAAGCTGATGGTGGACCGGTTGAATGCGGCGGCGCGCGACGCCGCACCCCTGCACGCACAGCACCCGGTGGCTCCGCCCGAACACGGCTCCGGCGAGCACCGCCTCGACCGTCTCGGGCCCCGCGACGAATCCGGCGTTCCGTCGGAAAATCCTGCTGATCATCGTGATTCGGCCGATCCGGAACGCTCGGCGCCGCACGACGTCTCCGATCCCGCTCACCCGCCAGCGGATTGGTCGCCGCGTCCGGACGACTTCTGGTCGGAGCTGAACCGCGACCGGATCATCCAGGAGATGAAGGGCCTGTTCGGCATCGAAAGGTTCGATGGCCTGGACAACACGTCCGTCGATCCGGAGGTGTTGCGCGAGCTCGCCCGCGCGCTCGACGATGTCACGGCCGGAAACAAGATCACCCTAAAGGGCATCGAGATCGGCGAGCCGGTCTTCGAGAACTCCATCGCGGAGGCGACGGGCGTCCGAACCGCGGACGGCAACACGGTCACCGAGAAGATCGTGCTGCGGTTGGAACACGCGCTGGATCCGGCGCGGTTGGCTGAGATCGTGCGGAACGGCGAGGCCACCGGATGGTTCCCGAGGGGCGCCGGCGAGCGCCCGATGTACACGATCTTGCTGCACGAGCTCGGTCATGCGATCGATTACGCCGGAAACCACGCCTCGCACTCCGAACTGGCGAACGCGCTGCTCGACCACTACATCCGCACGCACGGCGACACCACGGTCGTCGAGTATCTCGGCTGGCTCTCGCAACTGTCCGATTACAGCTTCAACGCCGACGGCTCGCTCAACCATGCCGAGGCGCTGGCGGAAGCCTTCGTCGACGTCACCCTCAACTTCGATCACGCCACCGAACCCGCCAAGGTCCTCCACCGCCTCCTGACCGACCGCGCCGCCGAAAACGCCCACGCCGTCCGCGAACCCGAGCAGCCCGCCAGCCCAAGCCTCAGAGCGCCGGCGAGCACCGCGACACCAGGGTTGCCGACGGTCACCCCGGATCCAGTGCGCTCGACGGTCGCCCGGACGTCAGGGCTGTGGACGGTCGCCCCGACGCCATTCGTGCCGATGATCGTCCCGAGCCCATGCGGCCCGACGACGGCGGAAAGCCCTCGAGCGAACCGGATTTGGTGCTGTCGCCGCCGGAGACACCCGAGGCCCCGGCGATTGTCGACGACTGGACCGGCCGGGACCGCCAGGCCGTCATCAACCACATTCAGAACGAGCTCGGCATTCCGACCGCCGGCTTCCATTACGCGCGCGATGTCGAAACGCTGCGCGAATACGGCCGTGCGCTCGAGGACATGATGGCCCGGCACCCGGGCGTCAAACCCAAGAGCGTCGAGATCGGCTTCATCCCAGAGGATTCCGACGCCATCGCCGCCGTCTACCCGGGCCGCGAGAACGGCCGGTTGGTCGCGGACCGCCTCGTGTTCAACGAGCGGTTCGCGATGCACCCGGAGGGCCTCGACGAGGCGATTCGCGCCAACGTCGAGCAGGGCAAACACGTGTCGGGATCCGATGCACGACCGATGTATTCGGCCATCGTGCACGAGTTCGGCCACGTGCTGGACTTCGCCGGCGGCCGCGAGGCCCGCCACGCGCTGCTCGACATTCTCACGGCGCACTTCGAAGCCACCCGCGGTCCACAGGACGCCGGCGCGTTCACCGAGTGGCTGCACCAGCTGCCGGGCTACGCCTTCGACAAGAACGGCGCACTCCACGTCGGTGAAGCGCTGGCGGAAGGCTTCCGAGACGTCATCCTGAACGGCCGCAACGCCGCCGAGCCGTCCCAGGTGATGTACCAGATGCTGCGCATAGCCGCGCAGGACTCGGGAGTACTACAGCCGCATGGCCTACCGGACCACCAGTCCACACCTACCGAGGATCGGTCCACGCCTGCCGAACATCGGTCTGCGCCCAGCGGGGATCGGTCTGCGGCTGCCGGGGATCGGTCTGGGCCTGCTGAACGTCAGTCGGCACCTACCGGGGATCGGTCTGGGCCTGCTGAACGTCAGTCGGCACCTACCGGGGATCGGTCTGGGCCTGCTGAACGTCAGTCCGCGCCTACCAGGGATCGGTCTGCGCCCACCGAGCGCCAGGCTGTGCCCGCCGAACGCGATACCGGGTCTGCCGATGCCGATCGCGACCTCGGCACGGACCGCCGCCGATCTGCGGTCTGGGACTCGTCCGGGGATTCGTCGGAATCCCGCGACCCGAACGGCCGGGCGGTCCCGACGCGAACCAGCCTGACCCCCGCGAATCCAATGAGCCGCCCGCCGGCGCCGAGGAGGCCCCGGTCGACCCCGTCCCCTCGGGCGCCGACGGCCCTGCTCCCGAATCCAGCACTCCCGCAGCGGAACCGCCGGTCGGCGACGAGCGCTGGTTCGACCGCCGGATGGCCGAGCACGCTGACTTCGCAGCGGACATGGAGGCCAAGCACGCCCGCTTCCTGCACGAGATGGCCGATTCCGCGCCTCCCGGCAGCACCGAGGAACAATTGTTCCGCGAGCAGGCCCGCGAGGTCGACGAGATGGCCCGCAACTCCGCCGACCGCGCCGACCGCCTCTGGTCCGACCTCGGCGGCCGCCCCGACCCCACCCCGACCCCGCGCCCCATCGGCGAGGACGGCCCAGCGCCCGAACCGCGCAGCGGGCAGAACCCTGCGCCGGAGTCGCGCACCGGTCAGGACCCCACGCCGGGACCGCGTACCGGTCAGGACCCCACGCCGGGACCGCGTACCGGTCAGGACCCCACGCCGGGACCGCGTACCGGTCAGGACCCCACGCCGGGACCGCGTACCGGCCAGGACCCCACGCCGGGACCGCGTACCGGCCAGGACCCCGCGACCGGGCCGCGCAGCGAGCAGAACCCCGCGCCCGAGACCGCTGCGGCGGGGGACGGTCAGCCGCCGAACGATGGGCCGCCGCGTCGCGCCGCCACTCCGGACGATCCGGACGCCTGGTTCAACGAACAGCGCGCCATCCAGGCGGACTGGGTTGCCCACATGGATGCCAAGCGCGCCCAGTGGTTCCACGACATGGCCGACATGCTCGAGCCCGGCGGCCCGGCCGAGCGCGAGGCGCGCTTCGAGGCCCGCATGGCCGATGCCGAGGCCCGCCTGTCGGCCCTGCGCGCCGAGTACATGTGGGACTTCGCCGGCGGCCGCCCCGAACCCACTCCGGGCGACGCCGCGGGCAAGCCGCCCACGGGCAGCGCGAGCGATCCCAACCGGCCGGTACGCCCCACCGCTCCGGGCGCATCCACCCCCGTGCCCCCCTCAACCACCGCGCCGCGCTCCGGCGACACCGGGGGCAAGCCGGACGGCGCCCAGCACGGCCAGCGGTCGAAACCGCTGGGCACGAACCCGAACGAGACCCCGACCGTCGAGGTGAAGCGAACGGGCACGAACCCGGACGAGACACCGACGGTCGAGGTCAAGCGGCCGGAGCAGTCGAACCCGGACGAGACGCCGACGGTCGAAGTGAAGCGGCCGGAGCAGTCGAATCCCGATGAGACGCCGACGGTCGAAGCGAAGCGGCCGGAGCAGTCGAACCCGGACGAGACGCCAACGGTCGAGGTCAAGCGGCCGGAGCAGTCGAATCCCGATGAGACGCCGACCGTCGAGCTGAAGCGGCGCGAGCCGTCCAACCCGGATGAGACTCCCACCGTGGAGATTCCGCGTCAGGAGGCGGAGTCGCCCAAGCCGCCTGCCGATCCGGCAGAGGCGTCACCCGGATTGCAAGCGGCTCTGGATCGTCTGCGTGCGGCGGATCCGGTCGCCGGTGAGCGCCCGCGCAGTCTGGAGGACCAGGTTTACGGCGCGCGCCTCACCGACGCGCTCGGCGTGGTCGAGGCGCTGGCCAAGCGCCCAGACGCGCTGTCCGCGCTGCGTCATCTCGCCGAAACCGCTGCGGCCGAGGGTGTTTTCCACGACCCGGAGAATGGTCTGGGCACCCGTCCGCCCGCGCCGGAGGGCGGGGAGCCGCGCACGCTCACTCTCGAGGAGCTGCGCACCGAACTCCTGCGTCGGCTCGGCCTGCCCGAAACCGTGGCCGACGATGCGCTGCCGCGAATCGTCGGTGACGAGCAGCTGCGGAATCTGTTGCGCGCGGGTGGAATCGAGGCCCTGCGCGACGCGGTACTCCGGCATGACGAGCTCACCGGTCCGGAGCGTGACCGCGCCGCCCGCGCCCGTGATGGTTGGGCCCGCCTGCTCGGCGTCGATGACTCCCTCCTCGATCCGGCACGCACCACCCCCGAGCAGCGCCGTGCCGTCCTGGACGAGCTCCGCGCCGAAACTCTGCGCCGGGCAAGCGATGCCGCGGACCTCATGGTCGCCTCCTTCTATCGCCCGAACGCCGATCACACCCATGTGGTCCTGGATGCCGACGGCGAGCGCGTCCACATCCGCATCACCGAGGACGCCGACGGCAACAAGGGCGCCGAGGTCATCCAGCGCCCCGATCTGCCGCGCGAAACCCCGCCGGAGACAAAGGAACCGGAGAAGAAGCCGGGCTGGCTGAAGCGCATGTGGCAGCGCATGATGCACGGCTACCAAGGTCAATCCCCGAAGTACCCGTCCGGTTCGGGCAATGACTCCAAGGGCCAGACCATGCTGGCCATGGAGATCGGCTACCTCACCCACGATGAGGCGCTGCTACATCTCAAGGACAAGTTCAACCCCGCGCGCATCCTGAAGGAGTCCGCGACCCTGTGGAAGGAGCGCGAGCGCCTGCCGCTGGTGCGTCGCCTCACCGCACGTGTCGCCGACGTTGCCGCCGAGCTCCGGCCCATGCGCACGCTCGGTGGCGGCGAGTACCGCCCGTGGGTCTCCGAGGCCGATCCGAGAATCCGCGCGGACGTGGAGAAGACTCTCCGTGGCGCGAACATGCCGATCGAATCGGAAATGCCGGAGCCGCAACACGAACCGCTAAACCGCGGCCCCGCCCTGGAACCTCCGGCTCCCCGCGAATGGGGTACGGAGCTGCCGCAGCCGCTGGTCGACGCCGTCACCACCCGCGACGCGGCGCTGGGCGATCTGGTGCGCCTGGCCGATGAGCTCGGCATCCGCATCCCCGACGACGATCCGAAGACGTTGCGCGGCGTGGTGGACGAGGCCATCTACAAGCTCATGCGCCGCGCGGGCGCGGTCGAGGCGTTGCGCGATGTGAGCGAGCGCTGGCTGATGGAGGACGCGCAGATCCCGTTCAGCCGTGAGGTCAGCATCTTCGACAAGGATCCGCTGGGCCGCTACCTGCGTGAATTCGCCCGTGCCGAGGCGCTGCGCACGGAGGAGGAGAAGGCCGCGCGCCGCCGCGAGGAGGCGGGTGTCGGTCCGGACGACGATTCGCTGGAGTTCCGTCCCCGGCGGCCGCGCGTGTCGTTCCTGGATCTGCAGGGCGTCAACAATGGCGGTGAATGGCCGCGCCACTTCGACGACGCTGACGAAGAACTGTCCAACCGCCGCGAGGGCCGCCTGTTCGAGGACGCGTTGCGTCGCGACCAGATTCAGGACGAGCGCTCGAACTGGTCGCAGCTGCTCGAGGTCGATCTGAAGCGGCTCGAAACCGAGGACGGCCTGAAGCAGGCCATCGCGGAAGAGCGCATGGCCACCCGCGACCAGGGCCGGCGGCTGCTCGAACTCGATGCGGCCGTGAGCCATTTCCTCGATCTGGACGCGAGCGCCCGGCAGCATGCGGCTGATCTGGCCGAGACGGCCGCGCACGACTGGGTGAACGAGCACGGCGGCGCCATGCTGGACCGTGAGCGCGGTCTGGCCGTGTTGCCGGGCGAGCCGCGCCGGCTGGTGGTGATTCGCGGCGAGGCGGATCACGATGCGCGACTGGTGGACGCGCTGGCCGCGCACTCGGAGATCCGCGAGCAGCTCAACAGCGGTGAGCTGAGCCTGGACTACCGCGTGGTGGGCTTGGATCTCAACGATCGGGTCCAGGTGGCGCCGGTGGAACCGCCGCAGGTCCGGTTCCACGAGGTCGAGGTGAACGGTGAGCGCACACCGGTGGCGTTGCTGCGCAACGGTCTCGAGCCGTGGCGCATCGTGCAGCCCACCGTCGAGCCGGTCGTGCACGCCGACCCGCCCGCCGAGCCCGCCGCGCCGCGCGATCCCGATGTGGTGCGCCGGGAACGCAACGACGTCGCCTCGCGACTGTCGGTGTACCGCATGGATCTGGGCGAGAACCTGGCCCGGACCATCGCCGACCTGGAACACGACAACTCCCTGCGCGCCGCCCAGATCGAGGGCATGGCGGATTTCATCCGCAGCTCGGACGCCATCGACAACTTCCACGACCTGGAGCGCACCCTCCAGAACCTGACCCACCGCCTGGGCCTGAAACCGGATGAGCTGACGCCGCAGAAGCTGGCCGAGGCGATGGCCGATCCGAATGTGCGCAAGGTGCGCCGCCTGCAGGCCGTCGACGATCTCGTGAAGTACGCGAAGGTGCTGCGCGAGAACATCGACGAGAAGGCGGTGCTGGCGGCCCGTAAGGAGCTGGCGGCCCGGCTCGACGTGGAGCCCGACGAGCTGGCTCCGGCCAAGCCGGACAAGCAGAACGGTGAGATCGTCGGGTTCAAGCCCGACACGAAGAACACCGACAAGAACGCGCTGCTGGACGTGATCAACAACCTGCTGCACGACTCCCGGACCCGCCCGGAACTGCTGGCCGCGCTGACCGAATTCAGCAGTGTGCTGGGCAATCTGGACCCGTTCCTGGAGGGCCTGCGCTACGACCCGCTGACCGACCCGCGCGCTGTCGACGGCGAGCTGCCCATCCATGATGGTGACGCGCCCGCGCTGCTGCGCGAGTACATGAACGACTACATCGGCGAGCCACCGCTTTCCGACAATCCGTCGGCGGCGGCCGGCGTGTGGTCGCGTCTGCTGGGCGTGCAGATGAACGACTTCGCCAAGACGGTGAAGATCTACGCCGAGCAGCTCGGCGGTCTGCACGACCGGGTGACCCCGGCGCAGTTCGCCGACGTGCTGACCACGCTGCGCGAGACCGGCGACTCGACGGTGGCCTGGGAGCGCTACCGCGACAGCTCCGCCGATCCGGCCAAGGTGGTTACCAAGGAACAGCTCTCGGACCTGGTGCGCGGTGTCCGCAACGCGCGGTACGCGGAGGTCTACGAGGCCTACCGGGACGGCAAGATCGAGAAGCACGAGCGGCGCAGCGCCTCGGACCTGGCCGACACGATCCATTCGCTGCGCGCCGAGGTGCAGGCCCGCGACGCCGACATCAAGCTGCTGAAGAAGCTGGCGGCCGAGCACTACGACCTGACGAATCCGCGCCCGCCCGAGGGCCCGCCGCGTGATCCGCGCGCGGTCGCCGCCGACCTGGCCGCAGCGCGCCACGAACTCCAGATCGCCGCCGAAGGGCGCGATTACGCGCAGGGACGCGTCTATCGCGAACGGGGCGAGGGCTTCCGGCCGCTGCACGAGAGCGATCTGACTCCCGAGCACCTGCCGGGCACCGCCGACTACCTCGCCAACCGGCCTGCGGAGGAGGGCGGGACGCTGCCCGGCCTCGAGCAACGGTTGTCCGACCTGGACACTGCCGCAAACGAATTCGACCAGGCGCAGACCCGCCTGCGTGATCTCGAAGCCGAGATGCAGCGTGCCGTCACCGCCGACGTGCGCCAGGGCGAGTCGCCGGTCAACGCCTGGCGGCGCGAAGTAGACACCGCGCGAGCCGAATTGGACGAGCTCATCGCCGCCGATCCGAAGCTGGCTCAGCGGGGCTTCGACGCGGTGATGACGGACCTGGATCGGCTGTCCCGCATGCCCCAGCAGTGGGGCGACGTGTTCACCGACGAACTGGTCCCGCTGCGCGACGCGGCCCACCGCTACGAGCAGGCCCGCGAATTCCTGTCCGCCGCCGAAGCCGATGCCGCCGCCGCGGCCCGCGCCGCCGAGACCCCGGAGCAGACCGCCGCCCGCGAACTCGCCACGGCCCGAGACGATCTTGCGGCAGCCGCCGCCGAGGGCGATACCGCACGGCGCGATGCGGCCGCCGACCGCATCGCCCGCTGGGAGGCCGAGCAGCGTCGCCTCGAGGCCGACGCCGCTGCCGCGGCCGAGACCCCGCACCAGGCCGCCGACCGCGCCCGCACCGCCGCGCACGACGACCTCACCAGGGCTATCGAGGACTTCCGCCGCACCACCGGCCTGGACGTCACCGAGACCGAACTCGCCCCGGAGCACCTGCGCGACACCGTCAACCGCCTGCTCCCCGAGGCGCGCGGCACCGTGCCCGAGGTGGTCGGTGCCTTCGAACGACTCGAGAACGCGGCCCGCGCCCTGCATCGCGCCGACGCCCTGACCGAGTGGGTCGACGCCCACTTCCCGGAAGGCCACACCGGCCGCGAGGGCGAGGACCCCGGCGCTTCCGGCGCCCCCACTCGCCCTCAAGGTCCGACCCAGCCCAACACCGACCCCTCGGCGGCCGCCCGCAATCCGGAAGGCGACGGTCACGACGGCGGCTCGAATGCGTTGACTCACAACGACTCCGGTGATGCCGACGTCAACCGATCGTTCGCGCGACGCGTGGAGGATGCGATCGCCGCGGGTGAGGCCGATGTGGTGGTCCTCAGCACCGGTATGGGGCGGATGGCGGAACGCGTCGAGCTGGTCACGTTCGCTACCGAGCCGCCGACGCAGCTGATCCGAAAGATCGTCACCAATCCGCAGCACGCCCATGCCGAGGCGCTGGTCTCGCTGGTCGGTCAGGCTGTCGGCGCGAATGTGCCGAAGGTGCACCGGGTCGAGGACCGGGTGGTGTACATGGAGGTGATGCCCGGCGAGGTCGGGGCGGACCGTTTCACCACCACCATGGACGCCGGTCTGGACGAGGTGCTGGCGACCCCCGACGGCCGGCGACTCGGCCTGCTCGACGTGCTGGTCGGCATCCCCGACCGTAACCTCGTCAACTGGCTGATCACCGCGGACGGTCACATCAGCGGCATCGACCACAGCCTCGCCTTCGGCGGCGGTCGCCGCGGTGACGAAGTGTCCACCAGCCTCTTCGCCCGCCAGTACGCGACCCAGGGCCCCGACGGCGAAATCACCTGGCACGAGCATGATCTGAGCGCCCAGGACCTGTCCGCCATCCGTGCCCGCCTGGAGGCCCTGGCTCCCGACTTCGCCGCCCTGGCCCGCGACGACTGGCACCGCGCCCTGATGGACCGCTTCGACGAGGTACAGCGGCACGCCCGGGCCTCCGACGAGGGAAGCACCGGCGACGAGGGCGATCCGGGCCCCAACCCCGCGCGCCCGGGCAACCCGACTCGGCCCGGCTCCAGCCCGTCGGCGGCCACCCCGCCGCTCGGTGCGACCCCGCCTGGTTCGGGCGGCGGCAAGGAGCCCCCGAACCGAAACTCCTCCGCCCCACCGAATCCCGACCCGGAGGAGCCGGGCAACTCCGGCCGAAACGGCCAGAACTCCACCCCGCCCTCGAAGCCCGGTGACGGACAGACGGCGAAGCTGCCCGAGGGCAGTGAGGACCCGACGATCAACCTGTCGGCGGGTGGCGAGGAATCGACCAAGAAGCTGCCCGACGGCAGCGAAGACCCGACGATCAAGAACCCGCCGCCGGGTGAAGCGTCGACGCCGAAGATGTTCGAGGGCAACGACGACCCCACGGTCAACATGTCGCGCGGCGAGAACGCCTCGAACGAGCAGCCGTTCGAAGGCAACGACGACCCGACCGTGAAGATGGAGGGGGGTAGCGGGGCCAAGCCGCCGGGGAGTGAAGACCCGACGGTCGAGCTGCCGAAGCCGGAGGGCAGCGAGGATCCGACCGTCGAGCTGCCCAAGCCGAGCGAAGCCCCGACCCTGGAGCTGCCGCGGGTGGAAGTGGATGTGCCGCCGGTGGATCCGGTGGCGGATTCGCCCGCGCTGAACGCCGTCGCGCAGTTCCTGCGGGAGGCGACCAACGATCCGACGGCGCCGGGCCGCGAGGTCAATGCGGTGGTGTTCACCGCGCGGCTGATGGACGCGCTCGGCCTCGAGGGCGCCGCCGCGCACCTGCACGACCCGCTCGCGCACTTCCGCGAGATCGCCGAAATGGCCAAGGCGCGCGGCTTCTTCGGGGATCCGGACCAGTCCGCCGGGCCGCGTCCGATGCGCGACGCGGACGACTACCGTCCCCTGGCTCCGGAAGAGGTCTACGGCACCGAAGAGTATTGGCGCACCGAGGCTGACCCGGAGACCCTGCGCGCCATCGAAAGCGAGCTCGAGGCATCCGGCCTGGACCGGCGCCTGGCCGAACTCGAATCCGGTGATCCGGCCAGGGCCCTGGACCCGTCCGGCCCGACACGCGAATTGCCCACGAGTGCAGCGCATCCCGACGGCACACCGGTCCGGGAACGCCCGCTGGAGACCTGGTCGCAGCGCCCCCGCGACCCGGCCGCCGCCGAACCCCGCGTGCACACGCTCGACGAGCTGCGCACCCGCCTTGCCGCAGAGTTCGGCCTCTCGGAGACCGATCTGCTGCGTGCGAACCTGCCGCAGCACGTGGGCGACATGCAGTTCCGGAACATGCTGCGTGCCGGTGGACTCGAGGCTCTCGACCATGTCCTGGCCGCTCACGACACCGCGACCGGCCTCGAACGGGAGAACCTGGCCCGGGTCCGCGACGAGTGGGCGCGCCTGCTCGGCATCCCCGAGTCCGCCCTGGATCCCGCGCACACCACTCCCGAACAGCGCAACACGCTGCTGGCCGAGGCGCGCACCGAAACCTTGCGCCGTGCAATGGATGTCGCGGACCTGCTGGTGGCCGCCCTGCACGTCGCACCTCGCGAGCACCTGCACCTGGTCCTGGAGGCCGACGGCGAACGCGTCCACGCCCGTGTCGTCGACCACCCGGACGGCAAGCGCATCGAGCTGCTGCGGCGGCCCGACCTGGGCGTGCAGCGCGCCTCCGACAAGGTGGCGCCGGGCTGGGTGGACCAGCTGTGGCGGCGCATGATGCACGGCTATCACGGCCAGTCGCCGAAGTATCCGTCCGGATCGCGCTGGGATTCCTTCGGCCAGTCCACGATGGCCGTGGAGTTCGGCCACATGATCCACGACGATGCGCTGATCCAGATCAAGGACAAGTTCAACCCGGTCCGCATCGCCAAGGAGATCATCACGTTCTGGCAGGCCCGCGAGCGCCTGCCCCTGGTGAACCACCTGACCCGCAGGATCGCTGACATCTCGCCGCAGATGATCCCCATGCGAACGCTGGAGGGCGGCGAGTACCGTCCGCACGTCACCGAGGCCGATCCGGTGCTGCGTGCCGAGGTGGAGGAGTCGCTGCGCCTGGCGGAGATGACGATCGAGTCGGAACTGCCGGAGCCGCAGCACATACCGATCGACCAGGTGGAGATCAAGGAGCCGCCGCCGCGCGAGTGGGGCGCCGATGTGCCGCAACCGCTCGCCGACGCCGTCGACGCTCGCGATGCCGCGCTGCTGGAGGTGGTGCGCGCGGCCCGCGAGAATCGCATTCGCCTGACCGCGGAGGGCGCGGACGCGCTGCGCTACGCGGCGCAGGAGGCGAGGTACCGGGTCGCGCGCCGCGCCGGCGCGATCGAGGCGCTGCACGAGGCCGCGCTGAACTGGATCGTCGAGGACGCGTTCATCCCGTTCAGCCGCGAGGTCAGCATCTTCGACAAGGATCCGCTGGGCCGTTTCATGCGCGAGGTCGCGCACGCCAAGGCCCTGCAGGACGAGGAGCTGAAGGCGCAGAGCCGCCGCGAGGAGGCCGGCGTCGATCACGACGATCCGCCCCTGGAATACCGTGCGCGCGAACCCCGCCCGTCCTTCCTCGACGTGGTGGGCGTCAACAACGGCGGCGAGTGGGCGCTGCACTTCGACGACGTCGACGGCGAGGAGCTGTCGAACAGTCGTGAGGGCGTGTTGTTCGAGCGCGCGCTGAAACGCGATCAGATGCAGGAGGCGCGCTCGAACTGGGCGCAGCTGCTCGATGTCGGGCTCGACCGCATCGAGACCCGGAAGGATCTCGAGAACATCGTCTCGGATCTGCGGATGGACATCCGCCGAGCCCGGGCCCAGGCGGCCGAATTCGCCGCTGTGGTTGACCATTTCCTCGGCGTGGACGGCAACTACAACGAGCGCGTTCGCGAGGTCTCCGACGCGGCGGCCCGCGACTGGGTGAACGCCAACGGCGGCGTCATGCTCGACCGGGAACACGGCCTGGCGGTGCTGCCGGGGGAGCGCGGCGGCCCGGAGCGCCTGGTGGTGATTCGCGGCGACATCGAGCACGACACCCACCTGGTGGACGCGCTCGCCGCGCACCCGGACCTGCGCGGCCGGCTGAATCGCGGTGAGCTGCGGCTGGATTACCGCGATGTCGGCCTCGACGACAACGGCCGGGTGAGGGTCGACCGCGTCGAACCGCCGAGCGTGCGCTTCCACGACGTGGAGGTCGACGGCCACCCGGTGCCGGTGGCCCTGATGCGTGCGGAGGGCGGTGACTCGTGGCGGCTCGTGCAACCCACGCCGGAGCCGGTCGTCGCCCCGCACCCCGAGCCGAGCACCGAACCGGCCGTGCCGCGCGATCCGGACGAGCTGCGCAAAGAACGCAACCAGGTGGCGGGCCGCCTGGCGATCTACGACCTGGACCTGGGCCAGAACCTCGACCGGACCATCGCGGGTCTGCGGCAGGACCTGCTCCTGCGCCACGCACAGCTCGAGGGCATGGCCGATTTCATCCGCACGTCGGATGCCATCGACACCTTCAACGACCTGGACCGCGCGCTGGGCAATCTGGCCAACCGGCTCGGCCTGGACCCCGAGCAGCTCTCGCCGCGCAAGCTCGCCGAGGCGTTCGCCGATACCCGCATCCGGATGGGGGAGCGGCGTCACCAAGCGTTCGCTGACCTCGTCAACTACGCGGATGTGCTGCGCAAGAACATCGACGAGTCCGCCGCGCTGGCCGCCCGCGACCGGCTGGTGAGCAAGCTCGGCGTCGATCCCGAGGAGCTGCACAAGCTCGAGGCGGTCAAGGACGAGGAGAAGGTCGACATCGTCGGGTTCGAGCCCGACAAGAAGTCGACCGCTCCGGTCGCGGTCGCCGAAGCCTTCGAGAACCTGATCTTCCGGCCGGACGAGCGGCGCGCGCAGGCGATCGACGCGCTGACCGAATACATTGGAGCGCTGGCCGATCTCGATCCGCATCGGGACGGCGGGCTGCGCTACGACCCGCGCACGGATCCGCGCGCCGTCACCGGCGACATACCGGTGCACGATCCGAAGGTGCCCGTCCGGCTGGATGCGCTCGACAGCGATCTCGTGGGTGAGCCGCTGCTGCTGGACATTCCGACGGCTGCGGGCGAGATCTGGCAGCGGCTGCTCGGCGTCGACCCGCAGGACATCGAGAAGACGGTCAAGCTCTACGCCGAGCGGCTGGAGCGGCTGCACGACCGGATGAGTCCGGACCAGCTGCGCGAGGTCCTGCGGACACGGCACGACACCAATACCGACATGGCCGCGGCGTATCGGGTCTACCGCGACAGCGTGACCGATCCGGCCAAACTGCTTTCTGCCGAACAGGTTTCGGAAGTGGTCCGGGTCGTGCACCGCGCCCGCTACATCGAGGTGTACGAGGCCTACCGCGACGGCAAGATCGAGAAGCACGAGCGGCTCACCCCCAAGGAGCTGAGCAAGGCGGTCGACTCCGTGCGATCGGACCTGCAGGCCCGTGAGGCGAATATCGATCTGCTCGAGCAGCTCGCGTCCGAACACCACAACCTGACCAATCCGCCGGAACCCGGAGCGCCGCCGCGTGATCCGCGCACGGTCGGACCCGAACTCGCGGCGGCCCGCCATGAGCTGCAGATCGCCGAGGAAGGCCTCGACTACGCCAAGGGCCGCATGTGGCGCGAGCGCGACGGTGGGGAGTTCCGCCCGCTCACCGACAGCGACCTGACACCCGATCGTCTGCCCGGCACCGAGGACTGGCTCACCAACCGCGCCCGCGCCGAGGGCGGCGAGCTGCCCGGAAACGAGCAACGCGTCAACGATCTGTCCACGGCGGCACGCGAATTCGATCGGGCCCAGGCCCGCGTGCGGGACCTGGAGACCGAACTGCGGCGCGGCATGGAGGCGACCGCGGAGCCCGGCGAGACCCCTGTCGACGCCTGGCAGCGAGAAGCCGAGTCCGCCCGCGCCGACCTGGAGGCGCTGGTCGCCACCGACCCGGCCGCACCCCGGGGCATCGACCACGCCATCGACCGGATCGAGCAGCTGTCCCGTATGCCGTTGACCTGGGACGACATCTGGACCGACGATCTGGTTCCGCTGCGCGACGCCGTCCACCGCTACCAGCGGGCCGAGGAGTTCCTGGCCGCCATCCGGACCGCCGAGGCCGATGCCGCCGCCGCCGCGGCCCGCGCAGCCGAGACACCCGAACAGGCTGCCGCGCGCGAACTCGCCAAGGCCCGACACGAACTCGCCGCCGCCGAGGCCCAGGGCGACACCGCCCGGCGCGATGCGGCCGCCGACCGCGCTGCCCGCTGGGAAGCCGAGCAACGCCGGATCGCCGATGCGGCGGTCGCCGACGCGGATACGCCCCAGACGGCCGCGCAGCGTGCCCGCGAGGAGGCGCACAACGAACTGCGCTCCGCTATCGAGGACCTCCGCCGCACCGCCGGCCTGGACGTCACCGAACCCGAACTGGCTCCGAATCGCCTGCGTGACACCATCACCGACCTCCTCACCCAAGCGCGCGGCCCTCTCCAGGACGTGGTCCGCGCCTTCGACCGCCTCCAGTCGGCTGCAGAGGCCTTCCACGCCGCCGAAGCCATCGCCCACTGGGTCGACAACCACTATCCCGACCCGGTGCGCGCCATCGAGCCCGGCGAAGGCGAACCCGGCGGCGGCCCGAAGCGCCTCGGTCCCGGCACCCCACCCACGACCCCACCGGCGGCGCCCCCGCCCGCCCGGGCCCCACCAAACCCGGAACCGACCCGGCCACCACCGCCAAGCAGCCCGAATCCGGCGCCCAGCCGGTGCCGCCGACCACGCATTCATCCACCGCCACAACCCATTCGGGATCGGATGAGTCGACCGGGCAGCACGAGAACGGCAGCACGCCGGGGCAGAACGGTGCGCCAGAGCAGAACGCAGGCGCACCGACGGGATCGAACTGGGTGGTCGTCGGGCCGGGAACCGTTCACACCTGGTCGGATCCACGGTCGGCGGCCTGGGCCGACGGCGCGATGGCCCAGGCCCGCGACGCGGTCGAGCGGCATGATCTGGCAATCGGCGATCTGCACGCGATCGCGCGGCAATTGGGGGCGGATCCGGACCGGCACCGGATGCAGCCACTACGGGAATTGCTGCTGTCGCAGCTGGCAACCGAGGTGCAGCGCCAGGAACAACTCCGCATGACGCCCGAGGGGATGGGCACTGCCGAAGCGGTGGCCCAGATGAAGGCCGCGGACAAGCGGATCGCTGAGTTGACCGATTTCCGCCTCCGAATCGAAGAGGCGACCCGAGTGGCCCCGCAGGCCGAGCGAGAGGCGAAGGCCCTCCTCCAAGCGGTCTACGACGAGGCGGTCAAGGACATCCTCGCCGCCACCGGAGCATCGATGCGCGCGCCCGGCATCGGAATCGTGCACGGCGATCCCGACATCGTCGTAGTAGTCTCCTCGAGCCCCGACCCCCTGGCCGTCCTCGGCGAGGAGAACGTGAAAGTCATTGTCGAGGGCGACCTTCCACTCGTCGCGAAACTCGTGACCCTCGACTTCGACGGCATCGTCCACGTCAACGACCTCACCCCTCCGCCCCCACCGGAGACGCCGACCGCGGTGGTCGTCACCGAGGTGACCACACCGCCCGCAGATGTCGACGGCGCAGTCATGTTCGAGGGCAACCTGCCGGACGGCCCCGACGCCACCCCGCTGTACCGCGGCGTCCCGCGCCTGCTCCCGGACGGCACGGTCAACCCCGCCTACCTCGACGGTCTGCGCGGCATCGTCCCCGCCCGCGGCGACCTGGATCTCGACTACAACGGCCACACCTCCCACCTCGGCAGCCAAAGCGACGCCACCTCCTGGAGCCGCAACCCCACCATCGCAGCCCATTTCGCCGGCACCGACGGCCTCATCATGGAATGGCGCACCGGCGCACCCCCCGAGGGCGCCACCTGGCGCTTCAAACCCACCTACGACCTAGACGACCTCTTCTCCCAGGTCCTCATCCAGGGCACCCTCACCGACGCCCGCGCGATCCGCCACCTCCCGCCGTCCCCCGCCCCCGAAGCACCCCCCACCCCACCCACCCCCGAGCCCCCGACACGCCCGGCCGCCGTCCCCACGGCCACCCCGTCCCTCGGCCTCGACGCACCCACTCCCGCAAAACCCAACTCGCACACCGCTTCCCAGCTGCCGCCAGTCGAATCCCCGCAGGGCTCCGACGACTCAGGTGCGCCCGGGACCTCCGCGCCCGAGGAGTCGGGTGAATCTGCCGGTCCGGGCCACCAAGGCACGGTGGAGGAGCCGACTCACCAAGGTGCGGAGGAGCCCAAGGTTTCGGAAGGCAAAGGTGATTCCGATGGGTCTGGCGCATCGGGCGATGCCGTGCAGCCGGGCCAGGGTGATTCCGGCGGCGCGAGCGATGGTTCCGAGCCCGCGAGTGCGGGGGAGTCCGGTGGTTCCGGCGGGACCGGCGAGCATGTCGGTTCCGGGCATTCGGGCGGCGATGATCCGGACGAATCGGGTTCCGGTTCGACCTCGGAACCGGATGCGGGCGATGGCGGCCGCTCCGGCGACGCCTCGACCGACGACGCCCAATTCCGCTACAACCCGAACTGGCGCTCGCACCTGCCCCTCGTGCCGCACCAGTTCGACCCCGAGTTCCCCGACTACACCCCGAAACCCTCGGAGCAGCCCGCCCCCTGGACCCTCCCCCCGGACCCCAACCCACCCCACAATCCTCCGCAGCCGCACCAACCGCAGCCGACGCCGCCTCAGCCGACGCCGCCGCAGGTGCCTGCCCTGCCGAATGCGCCGCAACCGCCGCATATTCCGCAACCGCCGAACCTGTCGCAGCCGCCGAGTACCCCAACTCCGCCGCAGCAGCCGACGCCTCCGCACATTCCGGTCCCGCCGAATATGCCGACTCCGCCGCATATTCCGGGTCCTCCGAACATGCCGGAGCCCCCACACCTGCCGCATATCCCGGGCATGCCGCAGTTGCCGACCCCGCCACAGTGGCCGCACCTGCCGTCCAACATCGGCAACCCAAACTGGCCGAATAGCACAGGTGGTCAGCATGTTTCGCAGCAACCGAACTTCCCCGGTGGCCCGCAGTTGCCGGTGGATCCCGGCTCGGCGCAGGCGCCCGTGCGCTCGGATTCATCGCATCTGCCGCAGTGGCTGAGGGAGGCGCTGGGATCTCAGCAGCCGGTGCAGTCGGGTGTGCCGGAGGCGGCTCAGCAACCGCATCCGGATATGCCGCGGTGGGTCGGGGATTCGGCGGATGTCGCGAACTCGGGAGTGGTGCCCGGCGGTAGCGGGGTGTCGGGTGGCGGTGATTCCGGCGCGAACGGTGGTGGGCTCTGGGCCGGGTCCGGCGCGGGTGCGTACGGCGGCAACGGTGCGGGGCAGGGTTTCCCGGGTGGGGCTCCGATGATGCCTCCGCAGGGAGCGGCGGGTGGCGGTAGTGGGAATGGCAATTCCCGTGGTGGTAGCCGGTTCCCGCGGGCGTCGGGGCGGCCTGCGTCGGGCGGGCAGATCTATCTGCGTTCGCATTCCGGGTTCGGGGAATACGCCCTGATGGATCCGATGACCGGGCAGTTGAGCGCGGCGCCCGTCGGTACCGGCGCGCCCGCGGGCGTGTTCGATGATCTGGATGGTTTGCGGGTAGTTTTCTATCGGGATCCGGTGGCCGGGTTGGTCTTGCGGGCGGGTGATCAGGTGATCGAGCTGGATCGGTTGGCGGCGGGTGCGCTGTGGGAGCGTTCGGGGCGGGGCTTCGTGCGTCTGCTGATCGGCAGTCCGAGCGATGTGCGGTGTGAGCTGCGGTACAGCGAGCGGCCGGTGGACTCGGATCTGGGCCTGCTGATCCGCGATGTGCTGTCGGATCCGTCCCGCCGGCTGGGGATCTTCGGATGATCGCCGGTGAGGTGTTCGCCGATTTGTACGGTTTCGGCAACCGCACGGTTGCCCGCGATATGTGATGCTGACAGTTGGTTTTCGGAACGGATGAGGAGGTTCGACGTGCGCGGTGAGCGCCCGAGCGAAGAACAACTGCGGCGGAACTTCGACGCGATCCTGGCCGATGTGCTGGAGGGCCGTGGCGTGCGCACCGCGTCCGGTCTGGATTCGCCGACCGAGGATGCCCTGTGGGCGATCGCCAAGGCGTACCCGAACGTGCCGGACGACCTGGTGACCGCCGCCCGCGATTCCTTCGGCGGTCAGCTCGACGGCAGCAATGCCGCCCGCTGGCGCGCGGAGCTGGAGCGCAGGTTCGCCGAGCGCAAGCCGGCCTCGGACAGTTAGCGACGATTCCGCGTGACCGCTTCTCGCGAGTTCAGTGAAAACAGTTCCGGAACACCAGAATCCGCCCAGCAGTCCGAATCGGTGACCGCTGCACCCGATTCCGGCGCAGCGGCGCCCGATCTCTCCACCGACAAGGCCGCCGAATACGACGGCCCGGAGATCCACCCGCTGTCCGCGGTGCTGGGCGAGGACCCCGCCCGGCGCGAAACCCCGGACGCACCGGCGGAATCCAGCCCCGACGTCGGCTTCAGCCTGTCCGCCGAGGAACTCGACGTCCCCGAGCGCGCCCGCCGCCTCGCCCACCGCATAGCCGCCGAACTGCAGGAGTTGGCGCCGGAGGGCTGGACCCGGGTGCGGGCCGCGTTCGCGCTGGCCGCGTCCGGCCAGCGTTCGCGCATCCTCTACTCCGACGACGACCAGCGCAAAGCCCTGGTGGCCTCGACCGACACGATCATGAGCCTGGTAACCACCCACCGCCGCCTCTCCGCCGAACTCGGCGACCCGTGGTGGCGACTGGAATTGGTCCTCACCTCCGAGGGCGCGCTCAGCGTCGACCACGATTACGGCGACGACCCCTTCCCCGACGATCAGCTGTTCTCCCCGCAGGAGTACCTCGCCGATCTCGACGCCTTCCCCCGCGATTCCCTCCCGGTCTGGCTGGCGGCGTACGTCGGCCACGACAACCGCCAGTCGCGCACCCGCGTCAGGCGGCGACACAGGCCCGGGCGGATCGCGAATCCGGTTATCTCCCGGTGGTTTCCGAGGACGACTTCCCGGACTTTCCGCTGCTGTGGTCGCGCTGGGCGGCCATCGCTGCCGCGTTCGTGGCGGTCGGCTCGGAGTGGGGCCCGCGGGTGCTGCCGTCCTTCGGCTGGTTCGAGGGTTCCCGCCGCTCCGGTTCCTCCCTGTACGAGCTGCCCGGCGGCCGCGCCGTGCTGTCCGGCGGCGTCTGGAACGCCCCGGAGCTGGACGTGGCCTACAACGGCAAGACCCCGCTGCCCCGCCTGTACGCGGGCGCCCCCGAATGGGTGGCGAACCCGGTGCTGAACACCCGCGCGGGCGGCGGCCTGCTCAGCTTCTGCTACTGGTGGGAGCGCGGCCGCTGGTACCGCGGCGAGTCCCCGTCGGCCGCCGATGTGGCGGTCGCGGTGCCCGGCATCTGGACCGCCGCCACCGTCGCCGACGTGATCTACGACCTGCTCACCGAGCACCCCTCGGAGGAACTGCGTTCGGCCGTCACGAGTTTCGTCGATGCCGCGCAGCGCCGCGATGTCACGCACGCCCAGCTGTACGAAGTCTTCGGCGACGCCGCTGATCTGGACGCCGTGCACTATCAGCTGGCGCTGGCGGGCGTGGCAAGGCGGGGCCCGGAGCCGATTCCGCAGTCCGAGTCCTTGGAGATCGTGCGCCATCACCTCGCCACCGAGGGCATCGACCCGGCCGCTTTTCCGCCGGATCAGCTACGCGCGGACCGGCTTACGGTCGGCTGGCTGGTGTACGTTCCGGTGGAGCCGGAGGAGGTAGTGCTGGATCGCGCGCTCTTCTATGTCGCCGATGACGGTGTGGTGGAGGCGGCCACCTCCAGCACTCCGCCGTCGGTGTACTTGTCCGGGTTCGAACAGCGTTTCCGCCAACGGCATTCGTAGTGGGATCGCGGCCGACGAGTGGAGTATCGGTGTGGTCGGGCTCTATCGTCGGGATGTCGCGCGAGTTGGGAGTGAGACGTGGGCAATGATGACGGCAGCACGAACAATTCTTGGCTGAAGCTCGTTCCGCAGGCCCAGGCGGACATACTCCAGCTGAGTCACGGTGCGGCGCTCGACGGCGCGAAACTGGCTGCGGCCGCGGCGAATGCCCTGGCGTTCGCCAAGAGTTATCAGGAGCTGCTCACCAAGCACAAGGGGTTCAGCGACAACGGCCTGCTGGAACAGATCTTGATTCTCGAGACGCGTTTCAATGATCAGGGCGGCCAACTGGGCACGATCATGGATCACTACATCGATCTGGTGAATGCCATGGCCGACACCATGATTCAAGCCGACAAGACCTACGACGCGCACGAGGAAGACGCCGCGGCCAAGTTCAACCGGTTGAAGCGTGAGGCCGGCGGCGGCGCGGTCGTGCCGGTCATGACCGGTGGCACGGTTCCCAATCTGGGCGGTGATTCCGCGCCACGGTTCGACCAGGACCGGAAGAGCAATCCGGGCCTGTACGACATCGCCCACGAGAGCGGGCATTACGGGGCGATCGATCCGGAGAACCCGTTCGGACACGATGATCTCGACTGGTTCTACGAGGCGGGCGCAGGCATGAACCCGCAACTGGTGGCCGATTTCGCCGCTACCTGGACCACGATCGCGGACAAGGTCGACAAGAGCTTCGACGGGCTGACCAAGCAGCTCACCAAGATGGTCGACGACAAGGCCTGGACCGGTGACGGCGCGCAGGGCGCCGTCGACGCCGCCAACGACTTCAAGACCCAGGCGAGCGCTCTCACCGACGACCTGCGTGCGATGGCGGCGAACCTGACCTATGTGTCGGGCTGGCTGGAGAACACCAAGGTGATGATGCCGCGGAACAAGCCGACCGACTTCGACTACGAGCATTACCAGCGCATGGAGAACATGATCAAGGCCGCCCAGCTGGCCTTTCAGCACTGGTATGTGCCCGGTCTGACTGCCGCGAGCCAGGCGGTCCCCAAGCTGCCCGACCCGACCGCACCCAAACCCGAACTGCCTGCTCCGGACCGCCGCTCGGATATGGGCGGCGGCAACGGGAACGGCAACGGCAACGGTGGAGCCCAGAACAAGTTCGGTGCGGGCTCGCTGCCGTTCAACCAGAACAAGATCAACCCGAACGGGATCAATCCGAACGGCACGAATCCCAACGGGATCAATCCGAACGGGCTCAACCCCAACGGCACCAATCCCAACGGCACCAACCCGAATGGGACCCACCCCAACGGGACCAATCCGAACGGCACGAATCCCAACGGGACCAACCCGAACGGAACCAACCCCAACGGCACGTACCCCAATGGCACGAATCCGAATGGCACCAGCCCGAATTCGAACACCGGCGGCCAATCCAGCCAGGGCATGTCACAGCTGTCGAGCGCACTGCAGCAGGGTATGCAGGGCCTGACGAGCCTGCAGAGCACCGACCAGCAGAAGAAGCAACAGCAGGAGCTGAAGGACAAGCTGAAGGATTCGCCGCTGGCCGGCATGCCCAACCTCGAGGACCTGAAGAAGGGCCTCGGTGGCGGCGGAGGCGGTGGCGGCGGTGGGGGCGGTCCCGCCAAGCCGACCGAGCCGTCGCGCCTGTTCCCGCGTGCCGCGGTGGAGTCGCTGGAGGTCAGTGCGAGCGGTGTGGCTCGCGCGGGCATCGCGGCCGGTCCCACCGCTGCCGGTGGCATGGGCGGTGGCGGCATGGGCCCGATGGGTCATGGCGCGGGCGGGCACGGTGGCGCCGGCGGCAAGGAGCACAAGCGGCCCGAGTTCCTGGATTCCAGTGAGCATCTGGACGCGGCCATGGGCACCGCGCCGATCGTGGCCAAGCCAGTGGTCGAGGGCTGATGCTGCGGTCGTGGTCGTTCACCGATGTCGAGTTCCTGGTGTTGTGGGAGGAGCTCGGCGAGGAGCTGCTGCCCGAGCCGCTGTTCTTCACCAGCCGCGCGCCGCTGTGGAGCGCTTTCCAGGACAGCAGGACTCGTGCCCGTGACGGCCTGCGCGATCGGGATCCGGATCTGGCTGAGGTGCTGCGCGTGTTGCGCGCCCCCGATGTGAAGGTCGAGTTGCGCGGCTGGGACGGCCGCGGTCGCCGGTCGCGCGGGTCGAGTATTCGCGCCGTCGGGGTGCGTTCCGGTGATGCCGGGTATCTGCTGGTGCAGCAGCCCGGCGAAACGGCCACGCACACCTCGAGATTCACGATCACCGAGTTCTGGGCCTCGGAGTTGGCCGAGCAGGTGCTGCGCCTGCTGCCCGACGTCGAGGCCGGGCACGGTCGCGAGGTGGTGCTGGCCGAGTCGGAGGACGCGGCGACGACCGACTACGGCTTCGGCCTGTCCCCGGCGCACGAAACGCTGGAGGGCGGAATCGTGGACCGTGCCGCGGATTTCCGGGCCGCCCTCGCGTCCGCCCAGGGTGTCATCGATGTGGTGCAGGGCCGTTCGCGTTTCGGCCCGCGCGGCATCACCCGTCATCACCTGGAGTGGCGTGACCTCGAGGCGGACGGCCGCTACCTGATCACCGCCGATCTGCCGCCGGTGGCGGTGCCCGCCGATCGCCGTCGCCTGGTCGCCGCCGTGGACACGCTGATCGCCGAGGTGCTGCTGGCCGTGGCCGACGAATGGGAGGTAAACCAGTGACCGGATCCGATTTTCCGACCGAGTTCACGCTGTCCTCGCGCACCGGCGCGATCGTGGTCACCACCACCGAACAGGGCCTGCCCCGGGCGATTTCGGTGGAGCGCGATCGCCTGCGGGAGGATCCGGAACTGCTGGCGGCCGAGATCCTGCGCCTGTGCCGGCAATCCGCGGCCCGCGCCGGTATCGAGCGCCGGGCCCAGTTGCAGGCGGCCGGGCTGGCCCCGGAACTGCTGGCGCTGACCGGTCTGCCGACCACCGAGGAGGTGACCCGGCAGGAATACGTCGAGGAGCAGGAGTACGAAAGCGAGCCCGACAGCTGGTTGCGCCCGATCTGAAGTCCGATGAATTATCCTGAGCCGGATGAAATATACAGTGTGACAACCTGATCCGATGGACCGTCGATAACCTGCGGAATACTCGGCGTTCACCGGGTGGTTCACCAGTTCGTGAACTCTTCGCTATGCCGGGCGAATCCCCGCTCTGTATAGTTCTATTCGAAATGATCTTCCTGATGGGGGTTTCATGAGCCATCTCGTTGCCACACCGGACGCGATCCGTGCCTACGGAGAAGCGTCGGCCACCATGGCCACCGCCGTCGCGAGCGCCGCCGCGGTCGACCAGGTCGCCACGGTCACCGCCCTGGTGCCGGTCTTCGGCCTGATCGGCCAGGACTTCCTGCTGAGTTACGCGGGCGCGCAAGGCAATCACCTGTCGTCGGTGGCGGAGCTGGCCGCAGTGCACGCGGGCACCGCCGTCACCGCCTACGAGGCCGCGGCGTCCTACCAGGCCACCGACGATGCCGCCGGGGTCGACTTCCTCTCGCTATCGCGGGACCTGTGAGCACGCCCTTCGACGAGGGCTCCACGGGGTCCGCGCAGGCCCTGCCCACCGCGGCCACCGGCCAGTCGGTGGCGGATGCCTTGCGCGACACCGCTTTCGCGCCGCTGCTGGACAGCCCGGTGGCCGAGGTCCTCCAAACCCTGGGTCTGCCCGCCCTCCCGCAGCTCCCGGCGATTCCCCCGCTGCCGGACATGCCGCCGCTGCCCACCCTGGATCTGACCGCCCTCACCAAACCGCTCACCGATCTGGCGTCGGCGTTCGGCACCGGGCAATTGGGTCAGGGGCTGGACGCCTCCCAGATGCTGTCGGGCGTCTCGACCGCGTTGCAGCAGGTCATGTCGATCGCCCAGTCGGTGATGTCGCTGGCGAATTCGAATTCGTGGCAGGGCGCCGGCGCGACCGGCGCCGCCGAGAAGGGCACCGCCGCCCAGGGCAACGCCTTGGAGCTGGAAGCCCAGAACGGGCACCAGAAGACCGTGATGGCCGGCGCGGCGTCGTCGGTGGCGGTCGGCGGGGCCATGATGTCGGCGATCATCACCAAGTTCGTCACCGGTGTGACGGCGGCGGCCCCGTTCATCGGCACCCCGCCCGGGCAGGCGTTCCTGCTGGCGCTGGCCACCGAGACGGCGTCGGAGGCGACCGCGGTGGTGGCCAAGACCCGTACCGAGATGACCGTGCACAGCGCGAACATGACCACGGCCGGACACAAGGTGAAGGTGACCGAGGCTCCGAAGGGCGTCGACGCGATGTCGCAGGTGTCGCAGCTGCTGGGCATGATCTCGCCGCTGAGCAGTGCGGCGAGCAGCGGCGTGCAGCAGTTGCAGCAGCTCCAGTCGATCAGCCAGAAGTCGGAGATCCAGGCCACCCCGGTCGCAGAACCGGTTGCCACGCTCAAGGATTCGGCCGCGCTCGGCGGCGGTGTCGGCGGCGGGCTCGCCCCGATGGGCGGCCTGCCCACTGCACCGGCCCCGCTGAGCCAGCTGTCCAACCCCCGCACCATGAGCGCGACCACCGCACCGCCGACCCCCGTGCCCACACCGCTGCCCGCCACCGGCGCGAGCGGCATGGGCGGCGGCATGGTGCCCCCGCCGATGGGCGCCGCGGGTGCGGGCGCGCACGCCGGTGACGCCGACGAGGAAGTGCGCACCAATCTGGTCACCGCCGAGCACGGCGACGAAGTGGTGGGCGAACTGGGCTACACCGGCGTGCCGGTGGTCGGTGCGGTCGGCACCAACGGCCCGCGCCCGGCGCCGTGATCGTGTCCGTCGCTGCGGCGCGGTAGGATTCGCGCGGAAAGGGAGGGACGATGAGCGAATTCAACTTGGGCGGTGTGCGTTTCGACGCGGAGACGGTGCTGTCCGCGGCCGCCGGCCTGGAAGCCATGGCGGATCGCCTGGAGACCGCGCTGGGGGCGGACGCGCAGGCGCTGACCGTGCCCGCCGCGGGCTCCGACGAGGTCTCGCTGGCCGCCGCCGACACGCTGACCGCGGTCGGTGCGTCCTTCGTGACCGAGACCGGTGGCGGTGTGGACGAATTGCGCAAGCTGGCCGCGGTGGTGCGCAACCAGGTGGCGGCCTTCGGTCAGGTCGAGACCGACAACTCGACCGACTTCACCAACCTCTGATCGGGGGATCAGTCCGATTCGCGTGAGCGAGATTCCATCTCGCTCAGCATCTGATCCGCCTGCGCATGCCACCGGGCGGCATTGCTGCCGTCCAGTTGGCCGGCGAAGGCTTGGCGCGCGGTCTCGACGAGATCATCCGTGGCATTCGGATGCGCGCGGGCGATGGCTCGGAGTGCGGTCCGGGTCTCCTCGTCGAGCCCGGTCGAGCTGCGCAGCCCCTGCCCCGCCAGGGCGCGGGCCAGCATGTTCTCGAAGTTCAGCTTCAGTTGTTCCTGGTGGGACGGCCATGTCGCACGTCCGTCTCCTTCTGCTTCGGCGTCCGGGCCATCGTATCGGGCCGGTCGTTGTCCCCGCGGCTCCAGCCGCCCGGGCTGTCAGAGCTTGAAGTGCCGGGGATCGCCGGAGGACAACTGCCAGTCGTCGGCGAGCAGTGCGTCCAGCGCCGCCTGTAGCAGCGAGTGCTCCGCGCTCCCCGCTTCGAGCCACCGTCCCCAGTTCACATCGAGTGTGAGGACCAGGATGCTGTCGAACCAGATCCTGAAGGTGACCGGCGGCAGGTAGGGGGCGGCGTCGGGGAGCGGGCCGAGCCAGGTGGTTCCGTCCGACTCGGTGGTCACAGGGAGGTGCAGGGTGTCGTCCCACAACGTGACCGGGAGGACGTCCGGGTTCGGCGATTCGTCGGTCCGCAGGAATCGGGTGGCCGTACCCAGCGGGGCGATACTCTCGAACATCACGAAATACCCTGGCGGGCAAGTGATCGTATTCAGCGCCTGCCGGTAGGTGCCGGTCAAGGCCGCATCGGTGAGGACCGGAAACCGGGTGACGACAGCCGGATGCGGGCCGTCGCCCTGCGGCACCGTCGTATCCGCCTGCAGGACTTCCCAGTACTGGTCGGATGGCTGCGGGTCGTCCACATTGATGTAGGTGTCGTCGATCGCGCAGGTGAACCAGAGATCGAAGCCTGTGGGGCGCACGACATTCGCCAGATGGTCACGCACTCGCAGCGCGTCCGCGAACAACACCTCGGAGCTCTCGACGTCCGCGGGAAAGCTGCGTGTGAAGGTCAAACTCTCGCCGTGCGGTCGATACTCGCTGAAACCGATCACTGAGCCTTTCTCCATCCGTCACCGCCTCGGACGATCTGCCCCAGGAGGTTGCCATTCTCGTCTACGAAGGTGACGGCATCGAGGTTCGGCATGTTCGGGTGCAACTTCTTGTTGACGTTGAAGCTCTTGGCCAGCTCGTCGAGGAGGTTGCCGGTCTTGCGGACGTTGCCGTTCGGGTCGACGATTTCATAGTCCCAGCCGTTCGCGCCGAACCGCCGTTCGTTGCCGCCGCCCAGCGGCTGAACGCGTCCTTCCGGTGGGTTCGCGGGCATGACCACCGTGGTCTCCGCGGACGGTATCCGGTTCGGCACCGGCGCTACGGCTTTGTCCGCGCCGTGCAGTGCGGCGCCGTGCAGGCTCGATGACTGCTCGGGCAGCTGTTTCATACGTTCGATCTCGACACGTCGCTCGATCGTCGTGGACCCATCGCTCGCGGTGCGTTCGACGAGGATGTCGAACGACTTGTCGCCGACTACACCCGGATTGAACCGGACTTTCAGCTCCGGGTCGTTTTCGGCCTCGTGGGACAAGCGGTCGAGTTCGGTGAGCTCGGCGGCCTTGTCGAGAACCTGGTCCGTGTCGCTCGCTCGAGCTCGCGGGGCGGTCTCTCCCATCCAGTCCTCGAGCCCTCCCACATTGCCGCCATCGACTTCGCGGTTCACCAGATCCGTGAACTTCTGTGCCAGTTCGGGACGCCCTGCGCTTTCGAGCGCGCTCACAATGTCTTGGGCGTCCTGGTGGAAGTTCCCTTGGTATCCCGCGAGTGGCTTGATCGGCTCGGGCGCCGGCGGGTTCTCGCCGGGTCCGGCGACATCCTCCGGAAGAGGCAGCAGATGCTCGTGATTCTGCTCCACATACTGGGCGAGTGCCGCGTCGTGCTCCCTGAACGACTGCCACGCAGGGCCCCAGTTGTCCTGGTCGCGTAGGCCGATGCTGTCGACGAGTTCACCGAATTTCGCACGTAGTTCCGGCAATTCGGGAGCTCGGGCGGGATCGTTGGTGGCCGCGAAGATGTCGTTGATGTGCGCGCGGACCTGTTCGAATCGATCCTTCAGCTGCACGGGTGCGGGTTCGGCTTCCCCTGCGAGAGGCATGAAGTCACGCGAATAGTCCGCGAGGTATTTCGACAGTGCCGGGTCGTGCTGATCGAATAGCTGCCACATGGCACCGCTGTTCTCGGAGTCGCGCAGACCGAGACCGTTGAATTGTTCGGCGAATCGCTCACGGAGGTTCGTCAGCTCGTCGGCCCGGGCGGGATCGGCAGCGGCACGATCGATTTCGGCTGCCCGGCCGCGTAGTTCCTCGAAGCTGCCGCGAAGCTCGGGTGTCAGCTCCCGCGGAGCGTCAGGGGGCATCGATCCGGGGTCTGGAGTCGGTTCGTCGGGGATTCCGCGGCGCGCCCTGGGGCGTCTCTCCGGAGGTTCCTGTCCCGTCGGCGTGTGCTCTTCCGGCAGCCCTTGCTGCGTCGCCTCCCAGAATCGCCCGCTCACATTGCGTTTGAGTTCGGTGCTGAGCGCCGCTTCCTCCGGGTGCATGGCCCGGTTCTCATCCTTGGCCAGGGCTTTGAAGTCGCGCTGCACCTCGTAGAGCGCGTGCTCGTAACTGGCGACGGCATCGATGTGGCTCAGATGCAGGCGCAGTTCGGCGATATGGCCGTTCTCCAGCTGGACTTTCATCTGCAAGTCGCGGTAGCCGGAGGGCGTGGGCCGGTCGAAGCGGTCCTCGAATTCGACGATCCGGACCCGGGGGTCGTTCTCGATCATCTCGAGCGCGCGGTAGGCATCGGAGACGTGGTCGAAGACGATCTTCGCGCCGACCAGATCGGTCAAGCGGGAGACGTCGCCGTCGTATCCCTTGATCTTGTCCCAGGCCCGGGTCTCGTCCTTCGGTGCCGCGCGCCAACCAGGTGTGCCCTCGGTCTCTCGCGCGATGTCCCGCACGACGTCATTGAGCGCGTCCTGCGAAGCCCGCCAGATGTCGTACTGCTTCCGCAGGAACTCGCGCTGGTATTCCGGGTCTTCGATTCTGCTGTAGTCGAATTCGGGCTGCCGGCGGCTCGAGGCGGGCACGTCGCTGACCGCGTCCCGGATCTCGTGCGACATCGCGCGCTCCGCCGGGGTCAGCGGAGTCGGCTCGATGTGGACCGGTTCCGCCAGCACCGCTTCCGGTCCGCGCTCCGCGACCGCCTCGACGGCATCGTGCAGGACGGGCAGACCATCGGGGTGGGTGAGCAGTGACGCCAGCGTTTTCGGGCGTGCCAGCAGCGAGTGTTCCAGGTGCTCGTTGCTCCGGAGCAGTTCGGCCAGCTCGGGATGCTGTGGGAGCAGATCCCGGATGACGGTGCTGACCGGTGTGTCGACACCGTTGATCGAGGTGGTGACACCGAGTTCGTCCGCGCGGTCCAATGCGGCCGAGACTCGGGGCTGCTCCAGATAGCTCTCGACATCGGGTGCGGAGTGGCCGCCGGCCTCGGACGATTCCGGCGGGGGAGCGGCGGCGGGACCGTCGCGCTCACCACCGGGCTCGGATGAACTGGGAGACTTACCTTTTCGTGGGCGCGGATCCTGGACCGCATCGTCGGGGCGATGCCGGAAGCCGTCCGGAGTGCTGCCGTGGTCGCGGGCGCTGTCGAGAAGATGGTGGTACAGGACCCGGGCGGGCTCGGTGGCTCCTTCGCCGTGATACTCGACATCGGTGAACGCCTCGGCCACGGCCTCGGGGGCGTCGAATCTGCCGTGCTCGTCGAAGCTGTAGCCGCTGAGCTGATCCAGCCACTCGTGGAACGCGTCCTTGTCCATCCCCCCGCGGGTGGCCTCGAAATACTCCGCCAACGCCTTGTAGGCGTTCACCTCCGCGTGCTCCTGGGACTCGATGGCGAGCACATGCCCGAATTCGTGCACCAGGGTCGAGTGGATCGGGCGGTCGGCCGATCCTGGGACCAGATGGCCGTCCGCCTCGTCTTCGGCGATCTCGCGGGCCATCCGGTCGGGATCGAGCGCGTAGTCCCGGTCCAGGACCACCTCGTCGGTGTACATGCGGCCCGACGGGCTGTGCCCTTCGTACGTGGCCGCGTAGGTGCCGGGGTCGCCGATCGAGTCGATCGACACCTTGCGCAGCTTCACGTCCGGGTAGCGGGTCAGCATCTCGTCGATGGCGCGGGCGAACTCGCGCGCTACTTCCGGGTCGAGTTTCGGGTGGTCGAACCCCGACACTTCGAGGCTCCACTTGTCCGCCAGTTCCTTCGCGACCTCGCCGCTGTCCCGCTGTGACCACTCATCGTCTGGTCGTGGCGACCAATCACCTTCTGTTGGAGCGGGTTTCGACGAGTCCGCCGGTGTGTGCGGATCCTGCGCGGCGTTGGGCTTCGAGTCGTCGTGGGCGCGGGCCCTCGAGCTGTCGCGAGCATCGGACTTCGCCGCGTCGGGGGAGTGCGCTTTGCCCTCGTGGCTCCCCATCTCGCCCGGCATCGGTGTCACGACGAGAGCGGGCGCGATGTCGTGTGCCGGGGAGTCCGTGGGCGCGTGCGTTTCCGGCGCCGCGCCGTTGCTGTCGGGGCGTCCGCTGTCTCGAGGTTCGTTCTCGCGCTGAACCTCTGCCGTCGGCTTCTCTTGCGGTCCCCGCTGGGCTTCAGGCTCTTTCGGTGTGTGCTCGGCGCGATCCGGAATCGAATCCTCGGGCCGGGACCCGTCGGGCGCGGGATCCCTCCGCGATGGGTCCGCTTCGGGTGACTTGCCCGTGGGGCTGGTGCGGTCGTTCGGCTTCCCTGACGGAGACTCCGTCTTTGCGGTGGATTCCGTTGGAGTTGACCGTGTTTGGGTGTCAGACGCTGCGTCGACGGGCCGGGCCTCGGGCGTGCGGCCTATCGGCGCGGCCCTGTCTTGGGCGCCCGAGACGACGACATTGCCGCGATGGTCGGTCGCGGCCGCCGCGCGCGGCCCCTCTCCCGCTTGTGGTGCGGGAGTGCCGGCACGTGGTGCGGCAGTGTCGGTCGGCTTGGGGGTTGTCTCGCTGAGCTTGGGGCCCGTCTCGCTGGTCTTCGGGCCCACATCGCCGAGCTTTGTACCCGTTTCGCTGAGCTTTGTACCGGAATCGTTGAGCTTTGTGCCCGTATCGCTGGCTTTCGGGCCCGCATCATTGACCTTCGTGCCCGCATCACTGTTCCGCGAACCCCCGTCGCCCGCAGTAGATGAAGTGGTCTGGAGATCATTGCGCGGGGCTTCCGAAGCAGGCGCGGCTCGCTCCCCGGTGCCGGCATCGGCCGGTTCGTGGTTGACCGGCTGTTCGGCCAGCGAGGCGGGGTGAACATCGTTCTGCACACCGTGTTCGGGCTGTTCGCCCGCCACCTTGACCTCCGGTGCGGGGGCATGGACCTCCGGTTCGGGGGCATGCGGGGTACTGCCGTCGGGACCGGTCCTGGTCGGGACCGCGGTGTCGCCGGGAGCGCCGTGGCTGTCCATCCCATGGTTCGCCCCGCCGCCGACGCCCATGGCCAGGCCGCCGATCAGCATCTCGGTGTGGAACGTCTTGTCGACCTTGCTCCAGTCGCCACCGTTGTCGTAGAGCTGGGTCGCTAGTCCGGTTCCGTACATGCCGACGGCGCCCATTCCGCCGCCGACACCACCGGCGATGGCTCCGCCCAGTCGCGAGGGGAGCCGCGTATCCCTCAGCAGGTCCCCCACTTTCGCGTGGAACGGCGCGCCGACCGCGCCGCCCACGCCCCACTGGAGACTGGTCTGGAAGGTCTGCTTCAGGTTGAAGCCGTCGTCGCGGTGGCCCTCCAGGATCTGGATGAACTGCGTACCGGCGTCGAGCCCGGCCCCCATCGCGCCGGCGCTGAGACCCGCGACGATGGACTTGCCGCCGTACTGCAGGGCGGTATTGAGCAGCGGCTTCGTCGCGAGTCGTTCGGCGAGCGGTGCGACGACTTTCTCCGCGAGCGGCGCGGCGAGCTTTTCGCCCAGTGGCACAACGATTTCGCGAAGCAGCGGTTGGGCGAGGGTTTCCAGGGCGGCCCGGGCTCGGAGCAGTCCGATCCGCTCCATGACTTCTTCGGCGAAGATGCGCAGCATCCCTCGCGCGGTGAGTAGCACTTCCGGGACGAGTGCCTCGCCGAACACGGTGATGCTCAGCTGGAGCACGGTGTACAGCGTGAGCAGCGCGAAGATCTCCGACTGGATCTTGGCGTACTCGATTTCCGTTGCGGTGGCGCGAGTATCATGGCCAAGCTGGTTCAAGCACTCGACCAGCTTCTGGACCGAATAGTCACTGCCGTCGAAAAGCGTCGCGAGCTCGGCGCTGACTTTCACCGCGCCCTCGCTGTCGTAGAACTGGGGTAGCCGGCCGGTGACGGACCTCAGATCGGGTTCGAGCTTTTCGAGATCGGCGGCGGCCTTCTTCCAGGCGTCACCCAGATCGAACAGTGCGTCCTGATCGCCCTTCGGATAAGACATTCCGAAGTTGAGGGCCGACATCAGCCAGTTCGGTAGGTGGTCTCCAACCCAGGTCCATCCGGACACTCATCGGCCTCCACTTCGCGGCTGATCGTAAGGTCCGGGCTCCCAACCGGATTGGAAGATTGTCCGTGCCACCCTACCCAGAGTGCTTATGCCGGTCCAATTCTCGCGAGACTACCGGGCGTCGCCCACCCAGGTATAGCGGAAGGTCGGAGCCTCGCCCGCGGTGCGCCGGGCGAATTCCTCTTCCCAGGTTCGGAAAGTCGTGCGATAGAAGTCGGCGATCCGCTCCCGCTCCTCCGGCGCGAGTCGCCGCCGCTCCTGCTCGGCCCGGTCGAATATCGCGTCCACCTCGCGGTACATATCGAATATCGGGCCGTCGCCGCGGAGGTACGTGCTGCGCGCTTCTTCGGTCTCTCGGACGAAGCGCTCTTCGCCCAGCTCCGAGAAGTCCAGGTCCGCACCGGGTTTCAGGACCTCGTCGATGTCCTCCCGCGATGCCGGTTCGAAGGCACCGGTCCGGATGTTCAACCGCTGCCCGACCACGGTGCCGTGCTCGGGTTCCTCGAGGCGAATGGTGCCGTTGCGGAATCGGAAGAAGGATGGCGATTCTTTCAACCAGTGCATCGTTCTTCCTTTCGGGATCTTCCGCGCGGTCGTGGCACATCATCGCATCGGCGGGAGCCGCCTGATGATTCGCCCGGTGTCGATCACCAGCCGGGCGTCGCGGCATCCGAATGTGCGCGGGCCTGGGGATCGTGCTCGAACTCCTCGACATTCTCGAATCGCAGGCCGGTATCGGCGTCGGGAGCCCGGCGTTCGGCGGCATTCGGCGCGCCATCGAAACCTCAGGGGGAGTGGGCATCATGGCCTGGATATCGGGCATGAGCGGGAAGATCTCGGACAGTGCCGGAATCTTGGCCTTCTCGGCCTGCAATTCCGCCAGGATCTCCTGCGACTTCTGCTTGACCTCGACGGCGGCTTCTTGGGCGGCCGAGGTGACGGCGGCGGCGATCTCGGAATAGGTCAGTGCGTCGATGTCATCGGAGAATTCGATCTTGATGACGACACCGTCGGCATTGACGGTGACCGTGACCCGTCGCCCGCCGGCACGTGCGCTCGCGGTGAGCCGGGCTCGGTCCCGCTGGGCGCGGGCGAGAGCCGCGAAACTGCCCTGCACCATCTCGGCCAGGTCGGCCAACTGCGCTTTGGCGGCCTCGTTCGTCATGGATCAGAAGCCGTTCTTGTTGGCTTCTTCCATGTTCTCGAACTTGGTCGCGGCGTCGCGCAGGCCCTTCGAGTATTGCCCCAGCAGCGTCGTCTTCGACCCGAGGGCCGTCAGCAGAGCGGGCTTGCGCGCGTCGTATCCGCTCTCGCCATCGGCGAACTTGTCGCCGAATTCGTCATGACCCCAGACGCCCTCATGAGCCGCCGCGGCCGCGGTGATCGCGTTGAGAATGCCAGTGACCTTGGTGTTCACGTCATCGAGTCCACCTGCTACGGAACGCATTCCGGCGACCTCGACCTCTACCTTGGTCATGTCGAACCCCCAATGTTCATCCGGCCATCAGGTTCCGATCATATACGCGTCTACTCGGCGACACCTGCCAAGATCAGTTGATAGTAGGAGCTGTCGAGATCGATGTCGGCGCCCACGAAGGACCGGGACAGGAGTGCGCGCGTCACGGTGCCGGTCTCGGCCGCGGCTATGAGTGCGGTGAGCCAGGACGACGCATTGCCGCCGAGTACCTGCGTCAGCACGTCGTAGACGGCATCTTCGTTCCATACGCCGGGAAGCGCGTCCTGTACGACATTCGCGTCCGGGGACTCACCGCGATACCACGCGTTTCCATCCCACCAGTAGCAGAACGACATCAAACCGTTTGCCGCCCTCGGGCTCAAGACCGGATCGGCGACCCAATCCGGTGCTCCCCGATAGAACTGCGGCATCGATATGCCGCCGTTGTACACGGCATCCAACTCCGGTGCGTTCCATATCCCACCGGAAAGCACCGCCTTCCCGTGCGGCAGCCGATGCAGTGTCGAGCCGCTGCGAGTGCTGCCCTCGAACCAACCGAGAGCGCTCGTAACTCTCGGTCCAAGAGGAGATTTCACAGCCACGAACGCTGCGGAGACCACTGCCCACCGTGCCCACAGGACCGGGAGCGGCGGCAATCCCTCTCCGGCCGGAACCGCAGACTGCCCGCCGGTGGTGTCCACTTGCGCAGCCGCGCTCGGTGTCCGGCCCTGCCGATCACCGTGTCCGATGTACGCCGCCAGCCACACCGGTAGCCGCCCGCGCGGATACTCCCGGAGGTCGGCAAGGTACGCCTGGGGTGGAAACAGCTGTTGCTCGGGGAAAGGCTCCGTGCCGTAGTCGAATTCGATCCGCGCCGGACCGGTCGTGGTGACAGCGGCGAGAAACCGCCACCAGGGACCTTCGGCCGACGTCGCCGCCAGATGCCGAGCCTCCCGCAGCAATTCGATCGCACGCCTCGACAGTGGCACCTGCGCGGCACGCTGTCCGTCGGACACGATGACCTGCGCGGTCTCGTCCGTCACGGTCATCGCGATCGCCGCTTCCAGCCGATCGAACCCGTCCGGGATCATGGCGAGAAGCTCATCGGCCACTTGCTCGACCACCTGGTCCACAGTGGCGCTAGATTCGGCCGCGACGGCTGTCGCGGCCATCCGGAATCCAACATCCGGCGATTCAACAGTCGAATTGTCCTGACTCACACTGTCCTCGGTATCCACTCAACTTCCGGTGATCACCTGAATAGCCGCCCGCTGCGCCGCGTCACCGATCTCCCCGACCCGATACCCGCGATTCGCGATGTGCTGCACCAACTCCGGCTCCGGCGCCAACCCATGCTTGTGCAGATAGTGCGGCACCGCCCCCGCCCACACCCACACCCCATCGCTCCGGAAGTTCAACGGCACATCCCGATCGCCAGGCACGAACTCATCCTGCTCGAAACTCCGCGCCGCCAACACGATCGGCGCCGACTCCAAATACGCCAGCACAGCCATCCGCGTATTCCCCTCCACCGCAGGACGATCCGCGACGGGCCGCCCGTCGGCATCCTTGCCGTCATAGACGCGCGCCATCCGCGGCGGCGTGACAGCGGGCTCGATCTTGACGGTCGCCTCGACCGCGGGAGCGGGCGGAGCCGGTGCGGAGGGATTGGCCGGGGGAGCGGGTGCGAAGGGATTCGCCGGGGGAACGGGTGCGAAGGGATTGGGCGCGGGAGCGGGCGCGAATGGGTTGGGCGCGGAGGCGAACGGGTTGGGCGTGGCGTTCATCGGTGCGAAGCCAGCCCGAGGTTGGGCCGCGATCCGTGGTCGCGCCGACTGCGCCATCAGCCCCGCAACGGTCGCGCCGAGGGACAGCAACAGCGCCACGACCAGAAGTACGAGGCCGATACCCACGTACTGCGAGAATTGGTGCCCCACCATGGCGAACGTGACGCACAGACCGTTGAATTCGCCCGTGAAGACGAGCGCGGCGGCGGCCGCACCCGCCACGCGCACGGCCGGATTCCGCACGCCCGCACCCGCGAGCAGCGCGATCGCCACGACGACCACGACGATCAGAATCAGTACGAACTGCACCAGAAGCAGCGGCGCCGACCCGTTCGAGTTCATGCGCCAGATGGACCTGAAGCCCGAACTGTCGCTCATCACCGGCTTGAACGATTCCACCAGCTCGACCAATGCCGCGACAATCAAGAACACACCCGTGGCCCGGTCCGCCGCCCCACCGGCCGCCGCGTTCATCTCCTGCACCGCAACGCGTTTCGAAACCACGGCGTCGCGCAGCCCACTCGCCAGAGCCGCGATCGCGACCAGCATAGCCAGCGTGATCACCCAAAACCCCGACGCCGGCGAGATGTTCTCCTTGAACCCCTGCGCATAGGCCATCACGTCACCCGACGAGATCGCCAGCACCATTCCACCCGCGAATGCCGCGGCCCAGAACAGGACACCGCGCCGACCGCCCGTCCCCCTCACCAGCAATACCCCCGTCACACCCGCCACGAGCACAATGAGCAGGTACGGAACAGCGGATAGGTACTCGGGAATCGACGCGGGGCTTCCGTGCTCTTTCCAGACATAGGTCTCCCACGAACGGTCATAGAACCGAACGCTCGCCACAGGCAGCCAGAACATCGCCAACACCAACACCGCCGCCGCGATCAACAAGCCCGCCCCGCGCCCGCGGTCCCCGTCCCGGTTTCGTTTGTGACGCCGTCATTTTGCATATAGCTCATAGCTCCGCCCGTCCCTCCCCGCGTGATGCTGCGACCCTAATTGCCCAGCTCTCCCGACGCCAACGAGAGCCTTGCTGTCGAGTGTGACTGTGAGACTGTTCGACTCAGCGTTCGATGACCGACATCGAGTTGCCGCGGTTGTTGATCACATAGACAGTGTGTGTGGTGGTGTCCACCGCCGCATCGGTCGGATATGCCCCGACTGCGATGGTGGACATGACCACATGGGAAAGGCCGTCGATCACAAGCACTTTCCCTCCGGCGGTAGTCACGTAGACCGTGTGTGTGCCGGGATCCAGTGCGACTCCGTCGGCTCGATCCGCGATATTGATTGTCGCGATGACGGAGCGGGACACCGTGTCGATCACCGAGACTGTTCCGTCGTCCCCGTTTGTCACGTAGGCCGTATGAGTGGTGGGATCCGCCGCTACGTGCTTCGGTGTCTTCCCGACTTTGACGGAGGCCGTGACCTTTTGGGACAACGTATCGATCGTTGACACCGTGCCACTTCTCGCGTTGGTCGCAAACAGAGTGTGAGCATTTGTGTCCAGCGCCAATTGATTTGAATAGTCACCGGCAGAGAAGCTGGACCTGACCGCCCGAGACGTGGCGTCGATGACAACCATGGAGATACCGTCGGAGGTATAGAGCGTGTGGTTGTCCGGATCCACCGCAATCCCTTGCAAGGCACTGGTGCCGACCCTGATAGCGCCGGTGACGGTTCGGGATGCCGTGTCAATCATTGACACTGAGCCGATTCCGATAGTGAACAGGGTGTGGATGCCCGGGTCCAGAGCCAGTCCCCGCACCCCGGACTGACCGGTGTCGATGGTGGTGACCACCGAGCGAGACACCGTGTCGAACACTGCGACCAGACCGCCATTGGCATTGCCGACATAGGCGGTGTGAGTGGTCGGGTTCACCGCCACGTACTCCGGCAGGTCTCCGATCTTGAAGGTGGGGACCTGCGGGTTTTCTGACGCGGAGAAGTCTTCCGGCGCTTCCGGTCGTGTCGCGTACCAGGTACCCGGCACCGCTACTGCGGCCGCGACAGCCAGACTGAGCAGGACACGGCCGCGGCGCACCCTCCTGTTGCCTAACGTCGGAGCTCGGGCGGCTTCACCAGTGGGGCTATGGCGTTGCGAGTCCAGAACAGGTTCGGCGAGTACGGTTTCCGGCTCCCACCACCGATCATTGTCGCCATGGACCGGTTCCCGTCGCACCGGTGCCTGAACCGTGGTCGGCGTGAGTGTCGGGAAACTCGGCTGCGGGGAAGCGGCCGGTGCAACGATGGCAGGCCGACCGCCGCCATTGGTCACAGCGGGCGTGAGGTCAGCGGTCGAGGTGAGCGCGTTGCGAGCCGCGGTCGCCAGCTCCGTGGCTGTCTGATACCGCTGGGCGGGATCCTTGGACATGCCCCGTGCGATGACCTCGTCGAATGCCACGGGCACGTCCGGCCGGACAACGCTCGGCCGCGGCGGAGGGCTGGTCAGGTGCGCGGTGATCTGTTGCTCCAGGCTGGTGCCGGGGAAGGGCTGTGAGCCGGTGAGACATTCGTGCAGGACGCAGGCCAGCGCGTACACATCCGACCGAATGTCGGCGACACCGGCCAGACGTTCCGGGGACATATAGGCGAAGGTGCCGATCGCGGCACCGGTGCTGGTCAACCCGGCCTCCGCGGCGGAACGCGCGATGCCGAAGTCGATGAGGTACACGAAATCGTCCGCACACAACAACATGTTGGAGGGCTTCACATCCCGGTGCACGAGCGCATTCGCATGCGCGGCGGCAAGCGCTGCCGCGACCTGGCCCACGATCGATACGGCCAATGCCGGTGGCATCGGACCACGCTGGGCGAGAACAGTATCCACGCCCTGGCCCTGCACGAGCCGCATGTCCAGATACATGCGCCCGTCGATCTCACCGTACTGATGGATCGGGATCACATGCGGGTCGTTCAGCCCTGCGGCCGCGCGTGATTCTCGCCGGAACCGCTCCCGGAATTCAGGATCGGCAGCGGAGTGCGGCGGCAACACCTTCAACGCGACCACGCGGTCACTGCGGGTGTCGAACGCCTCGTACACCTGCCCCATCCCGCCCTCACCGATCAAGCGGCGCAGCCGGTAATGCCCGAAGGGCGTCCCCTCATCCACGTGCGTCCCCCTCGTACTGCCTGTTCGCGCCGCAAATAGTACCCGAATGGGACACACCGGCCCCGGCGAGCAGTTCCCGGAAGGCTAGTCGGCCGGCGGTTCGCAGCCTGCTGCCCGATAGGCGGCGATCTCAGCCGGGAAGGGAGCGAACTGGCGGTCGAGAAGCCTCTCGGTCCCGCGTCGCCGCCTCGTCATTTCTTCAGGTGGAAGATCGACACGGCGCAGTTGCAGATGGTCGTCACTCAGGGCGCTCATACCTCGCTGATCAGGGAGTAGCGGAGGGACAGTCATCGCGTCACCAGTCGTCTGCGCGGATCCGGCCCGGTGTGATGTCGTCCAGTTCTTCGACGTCTGTGAACGTCATCGCTGGCTGGTTATGTTGCCGCTCAGTGGAATTCGGGGGAGCGGTGGAAGCGGGGATGGGTTCGGGGATTCGTTCGGTGAGGTCGGGCATGCCTTCGATTAGGTCGGACATCTTCGGCATGCGGCCGCGTCGTTCCTGGATTGGATTCGTGAGTTCGGCGCTCTTGCGGCCCAATTCGGTGGCTGCGGCCTGCGCGGCTTCGGTGATGGCCTTGCCGAGTTCGTAGAGTGGCAGGTCCTCGAGTTCGGGGTCGATCCGGGTTTCGATGACCGTGCCGTCCGCGTTCACGACCACGGTGACCTGCTTTTGCAGGGCGTATCCGGTGGCCATGAGTTGCGACCGCTTCTGCTGTATCTCCCCGAGCACCCGCATCTGCTGCTGGAACTCGTCGATCATGGAGGCCAGTTCGGCCTTCGCGCTCTCGTTCGCCATGTCTACTTGAACGCGCTCGCGCTGTTCTGATCGGTGCCGTCGAGCTGCTTGCCCGACTTGGCCTGGCCGTCGGAGTTGTCCCCGGCATTCTTGGCGAGGGTGTCGGATAGGTTTTTGAGCGTCTTGCGTGCCGCTTTGTAGCCGGACCCGTCCTCGGCGCCGGCGAATTGCTCACCGTAGGAGTCGTTTCCCCACGGTTCGCCCTTGCCGCCGAGGGTGGCCATGAGAGTGTCGACCACTGAGCGCAGGCGAGTGTTGACGTGGTCGGTCTTGGCGGCCGCCTGCCGCATCAGCTCCGGATCGACCTCTACTTTGTCCGCCATCAGGAACTACTCCTCCCCGTGCAATGCTGGTGCCGACAGTAATTGGGCATCGCCATCGATGCCATCGGGATTGCGGCTCAGCCGCGCTGACGCGTCCGCTCATGGAACCGCTGGGTGAATCCCGCGATGTACACCGTCGGCGGCACCGAGGACGACGACGCCTCGATCACACCGTCATCGGCCATGTAGTAGATCGCCCGGCCGATCATGATCTCGCCGGGGCGCGTGGGCACGAAAACCATCCAGCCGTTGTCGATTCGCTCGGCGGTCAGCTGGTCGAGGGGATAGCCACTGGTGTCGGCGCCCCGCCCGAGAATGAATCGCCGGACCTGTTCGATGGCGTCGATCCGGCTCAGCGGCGGCGCGGTGACGAAGGTTCGCAGCCCCGCCAGCGTGAACTGGTTCAGCGCCGAATCCACGTCGTGTTCGGCGGGGTCGAAGACCGCGGCAACCGTTTCGTAGGTCACTACACCGGCTTGGGCTGCCGAAACCAGGTTCGCGACAGCGGATTTGGTGGCATCGGTGATCGTTTTACCGGCCGATTCCATCACTTGCAGGATCGTGTCGACGGTCGACCCGGTCGTCCAGATCCCGGGCACCGCGGAGGCCACCCCGGGGCCGAGGGGCGATTCGCCGCGGAACCACTGCCCGTCCTCCCACCAGTAGCAGAAGGTCAGCTGCCCGGTGGCCGCCCGCGGATTCAGCACCGCGTCGGTGACCCAATCCGGTGCGCCCGCGTACAGATTCGGCAAGGGAGCGCCGTCGTTGTAGACGGCATCGAGCTCCGGTGCGTTGAGCACCCCGCCCGAGATGACAGCCCGGTCGCCTGGCAGTACATAGAGCGTGCTTCCGCTGCGATTCGGGCCTTCGAACCAGGCCAGCGCGGGCAGTATGCGCGGACCGTGCGGGGCGTCGAGGGCGACGAACACCGCCGCGAGGGCGGTCCAGTTGGACCAGGTCAGCGGCAGCGGCGGGAAGACCTCGGTCGTCGCCTGTCCGCGGATCTCCTTGGCCCGGTCGGATCGAGCCTGCTGGGCCGCGACCCGCGGCGAGCGCAGCAGCCGATCACCATGACTCACATACGCGGCCAGCCAGACGGGTAGTCGTTTGCGGGGATACTCGCGCAGGTCCGCCAGATACGCCTCGGCCGGGAACAGCTGATCGTCCGGGAACGGCTCGTCGCCGTAGTCGTAGTCGGTCTGCACCTGGCCCGCGTTGTTGAGGCTGATGCGCATCCGCCACCAAGGGCCTTCGCTCATACGTGCCGCGATCTCGCGCTGTTCCTGCACGAGCAGTAGGACGGCCTCCGACGGCTCGGCTCGAAACGCTTGATCCCCGGCGGAATACACCACGCTCCATGCCTTGACGGTGACGGTCCACGCGAAGGTGGCGTCGACGCGCTCCCAGCCCTCCGGCGCCGCGGTCGCGAGTTCACGTGCGATGCGGTGAGTCAATTCCCGAGCTTGCTCGACGACCTGGCCTTCGTCGGGTACGGATTCCGGTCCCGGATGCGACACGACGCTGAACCCGATGTCGGATTCCTGATTCGCCTGCGCGAACCCGGCCATGAACGACTTCATGAATTCGTCGTCCGGATTCCCCGCCTGAGGCCTGTCCACGTCTCGAGCTCCCCTTCTCGACCGCCGCACGTTCCACCCGGTCGGATACCTGTGCGACCTTACACATTCGAGGTGGTCGTGTCGGCTCCGGCCGAGGTTCGCTCAGTGTTCGCGGGGACCGATGTGACCGTCGTCGGTGATGTGCAGCGCATCCAACGCCGAGGTGGGCCCGCCGGCGATGGCGACATCCCAGCCGCCCTCTCTGCGCTGCGGAGTAAACGACATAGCGTCGGTGTCGACGCCCGCGCCGACCAGGTACAGCCGGATCCGGTCAGCGGCCTCCGATTCCAGCAGGCCGCCGGGGGGAGCGTCATGAACCGGCCAGGAACGACGCCGCCGGAAACCGAGGCGTTCGATCTCCCGCGCCTGCTGTTCCTCCAGGCTCTCGCCGCGCCCGCGCGCCAGGATGCTCCACACCCCGTCGCGCTTGTCCCAGCGATAGAAGAAGGCGCGGCTGGTCACCTGCAACCGTGCCGAGATCAGCCCGGAGTCCTTGCGCTGCTGCACGTCGATGCGGGCGCTGTGCCCGTATCGATCGCCGAGCAACACCTCGAGGTCGCGGGTCTTGGCCGACGAATCCTCCCGGGTCCGTGTCACCACGGTCGACGGCATGGCCGCGAATCGCCGTATCAGGTCGTCGAATTCGGTCGGTGGACCGGAGAATCGGGCGCTGATCTGGTGAATCCGCCCGTTGAAGCCCTTGTCGAAGCGGTTGAATCCCTCCCCGACGAGACTCGCCTTGTCCCAGGTCTCCGACCCGTCGAGCTCCGGCTCGAACCCCAGACCTTCGAGCAGTGAGACCAGCTCCCGGGCGCGATGCCCGCCCTGCGCGATCACCGCCGCGGCCTGGTGTTTGCTGATCGGGGTCAGCGTCGAGGCGATTCCGCCCTGATAACCGGTGTACTCCTCGGGACCGATCCGGCGCACGCCCTGGGGAATGAACCACAGTGTTCGCACGGCGACATCCCCTTCCGCGTCGGTCCGGCCCCGGAATCTTGCCGCCGACCATAGCCGATCAATAGCGGCGCGGCGCCGCCCCAGTTGATCATCGGCGCGTTCTGTGGCAGCGTGGCGCGAGATCGGGGGCTGTCCCGGCGTGAAACACGCTGCTGGACAGCGCATCAGCAGAGCAGGTCAGCGCGTATTCGGGGGCGATCGTGGCGTCACGGGGGTGTCTGGTTGAAACCATCACCGGGCAAGTGATTCTCGTCGCAGGCGATTCGCGATGATCTGGGAGCCACCTCTAGCGGGGACCCTCGGCTGGCTCGTCGGCATGAAATGGCCGGACGGCAACGAGGACTCGATGTGGGGAATCGCCGACGACTGGAAGTCCAGCGCCAAGGATCTGCGCTCGATCGACGCGGACATCGATGCGGCCATCGCGGCGGTGCGCCAGGCGTATCCGACCGGCGACGGCGGCGACAAGATCATCGAGCAATTGCGCACCATGCGCGTCGGCGACCAGTCGATCGACAAGCTCGCCGAATGGTTCGAGACCATCGCCGGCACCGCGGAGAACACCGGAACCGAGCTCGAATACACGAAGCTCATGTTCTATACGACGCTGATCACCCTGGCCGCCGATATCGCTGCGGCCTGGCTGTTCCCGCCGACCGCGCCGATGGCGGAGGGCGCGGCGATCGGCATCGGGCGCATCGCGGTCCGCATCCTGACACGACGGGCCATCGATTTCCTCGGCAAGGAGGGGCTCAAAGCCACCGAGATCTCGCTCATGCGGTTCGCGTTGAAGCAGACGATCATCGGCGGTGCGCTGGGTGCGTTGCAGGACGGCGGAATTCAGGCCTACCAGCATGAATTCGGCCGCCGCAGCGAGATCAATACGCAGCAGTTGCTGCTCTCGGCGGGTGGCGGGGCAGCCGGTGGACTCGTCGCGGCGCCCATCGGCAAGTGGCTTCCGAAAGCTCTGGTCAACCCGATCGCCAAAGCGCCCATCAAGCAGATCACCGCGCAGAAGGCCGCCAATCTACTCGGCGGCGGAATCGCTGGTGGGGTGGCCGGGCTCGCAGGATGGGCCGTGAGCGGCGGTGTCACGCACAACTGGCATTTCGACCCGCGGGTCGTGACCGCGGGCATCGCGGGCGGCACGTTGCCCGGCGTGGCGCACGAGGGCAGATCTCCCTGGAAGGGGAGCCCGGACAAGCTCGCCGTGACGAGCACCATGTCCGACGGTTCGCCCTCGGCGGTCACCGAGAAGCAAGTCCACCCGACAGCCGCCGAAGGCACTCCGCACACCGACAATTCCCCGCACGACGCGGCTCCGTCCCATGAAAAGCCCACAGGCGGAACGACTCCGGGTGACCACTCGCAGGGGAGACCGGCGGATCCACAGCCGCGCCCCACCGATCCGGGAACCAGCAAGCAACCCACCGCCGGTGTGCCGCAGGCGGCTCCGGTCGTGCAGACCCCGACCCACACCGGGCCGGTCGTCGATGCCCGCGCGACCGAAACCCCGCAGACCTCCAACCCCGGGCACACACCGGCATCGGCCGAACCCAAACAGGTTCCCGCGGCCGCTCCTCGGACCGAGACGCCGGCCGTTCTCCGGCCGGAGACTCCGGCGGCACCGCGAGCGGACGCACCGGCTCCCCCCGCGCCGACGCACCGGGCGCGCACACTCCACCTGCCGAACCGCGCGCGACCCCCGCCCAGATCCGCGAGGCGGCCGGCCAGCCGACACCGATGAGCGCTCGGGCCACCGGCCTCGAAGTACCTCACGGGCGTGCGGGCGAACGCGCGGATCTCGGAGATGCCGGGCGCACAGTCGAATCCGTCGTGGCGCGGCCCGAGGGTCGCGAGCTCGTCGGTGCGGGCACGGGGCCGGAATCCCGTATCGGTGCGCGCCCCGAAAATCCCGCCGCGTCCCCGGAGCAACACGGACCGAAGCGAACCGGAGGCGACCCGAACACCGATACACCGAGGCCCGGTGATCATGCCGTCGGAGATCCTGCGAACCGGCATACGGGCGATCCGACGGCGGAACGCACTGTGCTGCCGAAAGATTCGCCGATCACCGAGGCCGAGCATGCCTACGCGCGCGAGGCGCTCCAGCAGCTGCACCCCGACGCGGCCCCCGAACACCTGCTGCATCCGCAGGAAACCGATATCGCCGGCGCACACAATCGCGCGACCGACAACCACGAGTGGTGGCACGGCCTGACGCCCGAGCAGCAGCACGCGGTGATCAAGGCGCATCCGCACGAGATAGGCAATGCCGACGGTCTGCCGCCGCACGTGAAGGACGAGGCCAACCGGCTGGCCATCACGCGGGACCTGAACACGCTGCACGAGCAGAATCCGCGCATCGAGAAGTGGACGAGCCGGTTCACCGATCCGGAGAACTTCCGGCAGTGGAAGAACCTCGAATCCACGCGCAAGGCATTGGAGGAAGCGCACGATCTCGCGGCGAAGTTCGCCGACAAGTTCGGCGGCGAGGAACCGCCGGTGCACGTGCTGTCCTACGACTCGAAGGAATTCAACGGCGAAGGCCGGGCCGTGGTGGCCTTCGGCGACACGGCGAAGGCCTCATCGGTGTCCTTCCACGTCCCCGGCATCACGACGACGGTCCGCAGTCTGGAAGGCAACCTGAAGAACGCCTTCAACCATATGTGGGAGACGACGCAGCGCACCCAGGATCCCGAGATGGTCGCCTCCATCGCGTGGATCGGTTACGACGCTCCGAGCGGATTCCCGAAGATCGTCCGGGAGATGACCGATGCCCGTCTGGCGCAGCGGGGCGGCGAGCTGCTGGCCCGAGATGTGGCCTCCTTCAGTCAAACTCGCCGACTAGGCGCGGAGCTACCCGGCGGTCACCCCACCCGGATGTCCACCTGTTCGGCCACAGCTACGGTTCCACGACCACCAGTTTCGCGGGTGCGGGCGGCCGCCTGCACGGCGACATCTCCACGATCACCCTGCTGGGTTCACCCGGAGCCGGTCCTGTCGGCCACGCCGCAGACTTCGGCATCGGCGCACACAACGTCTTCGTCGCCAGCTCCTCCCGCGACCCCGTGACCTGGATCGGTGCGAACACCCTCGGCGAAATCGGCCGAGTCGCACCGAAACTCGGCATGGGCCTGGGCATGGACCCCGCCATCGAAGCCTTCGGTGCCCGCCGCATCGCCGCCCAATTCCCCGGCGGCGTCCACACGTTGAGCGACATCTCGACGCACACGGGCTACTACAACCACATGGATGAGGGACGCGCCGTCCCGAGCGAATCCCTGCACAACTTCTCCCGCATCGCCTCCGGCCAAACCCCGCACCTCCTACCGGAGTACTCCCGCCCCGGCCACGAGGACCTCAACGCCCGGCAACGCACCCTCGGCTCCAGCCCCCACGACCCGGCCCGCTTCCGCGCCCCTGAAACCGAAAGCCACCAGGGCGAACACCCCTACGGCTACGACGATCTGGTCCACTCCAACCGCACCCTGGACCCGCCCGCCACCGCCCCCGAACGCACCCACACCCAAACCAACGACTGTGGCCCCCAAGCCCTCCGCCAGGTCCACGAACTGACCGGCAACCCCGACATCCACGTCCCCGACGACCCGACGATCGCCGAACACGGCATGACCGCCGCGGAACTCGAGAACGCGGCCGGCGCCCACCTGGACCGCCACGAAACCCTGGGTTCCATAGCCGACCAGCTCCACCGCCTCGGCGACGGCGCAACGGCCCTGGTCGTAGACGAATTCCACGGCCCCACGGACGCCAACGGCGTCGGCGCGCATGCGTACACCATCACCAATGACGGCGGCCGCCTGGTAGTCCACGACAACGCCGTCCCCGGCGGCCCCCACCCGTTCCCGCCGGACCACACCAACGTCAAATCCACCCACGCGATCGTCTATGACTCGCAGGGGAATCCGGTGCGGCCTATCGAATCCGCCCCGCGCGAGAATCCCGTCGGACAACGGCCGGAAGCCCGTATCGGTCAACCGGATCCGCATCCCTCTGCGCCCGAACACGCCAACCCGGCCCATGTCCCGGACGGCAGCGAGCCCGCGCGCCCGAAGCTACCGGTCGAGGACAAGCCCTACTACGCGAACCCGCGCTATGAAGACCCCACGGCCTCGCACGAATACGCCGCTAAGAACAAGATCAGCCACGGCGAGGTCCAAACCATCCGCGACTTCGAGACCGCGAATCATCCCGAGATCTCCCGGCTCACCGATGCCGAGCTGGACGCGATCCGTCGTAACCAAGGGTTCAACCTCAACGAGCCGGTCAACGACGGTACCCGCAACGGCAACCCCGCAACCTTGGCCGACCACGACGTCGAAATCCGCACGCTGATGTCGGCCTACAACAAGCTGCCCGACTACGAGGGCATCGTCTACCGCTCGCTGCGCATCGACGACCCCGCGGTGCTGAGGCAGTTCCTCGCCGACTACTCCGCGGGCAACCACCCCGTGGACGCAGGCTTCGCGTCCTCCGACAAAGGTAGTTCCATGCCGGGGGGCAACATCGAACTGACCATCGAGTCCCACACCGAAAAGACATCTCCTGGGCGAGCCTGTCCCAGGACGAGGTCGTGTTCCCGCCGGGCACCCAATTCGAAGTCATCCGTCGTGAGTTCATCAACGGCAAATACCATATCCAACTCGCCGATCTAGGGAGGACTCCAGATGCCCATCAGCCCCGAGGAGATGGAGCAGATAGCACGAGAAGTGCTGGGCCCCACGATGAGGGACGAGATCGAGGACCCGGAGATCCGGGCACGAGCCGACCGCAACACGGAGAGACTCCGCGAGATGGACGCGAAGGGACGCCGCCCGGCCACCGAGGACCAGATCAAGATTTGGCAGGCGTGGGGCGAGTCGGAGATCGCCCGGATCAACCGAGAACAGGGCGAGAACACCTAGCCGGCGAGGATCCCGCCGCGCCTGCGCGTACCTCCGGCCCCGAACAACGCTCGCCCAGTACTCATTTCGACCCGGCGTTGGAGCGCCCGTCGACACTGACGCCGCACCTGGCCTCGCGCTTCGAGGAAATGCGGGCCGCCGCCGGAGAAATCGCGAAGGCTCACTACGAGCCGGGACGTGCGGCCGAACTGCCCGCGCTCCGCGAGAAGTTCGTCCAGACCCTGGACCGCGTGGGGCTCATGGACCCACACGAGAGTGCAACTCCCTGGCGCCTTCTCAAGGAATACGATCCCGCGCTCGCCCGCTACTTCGAGCAACACCACGAGACTTTGCTGCCCACGGCAACCGAACCCTCGGCTCACCCCACCGAGTCGGAACGCCACCCAACCGAATCCAACCACCGTCAGAACGAGCCCGACTCACAACAGGATTCGCCTCACGGGGTCCCCGATCACACTCCCGTCGAAGATCCGCTGTCCCACTTCGCGGAAAAAACCCCTGCGGGTCTATCCCTCCACGACGAGCCCGAACTCCGTGAACTAGCCCGTCAGGTCCCCGAAGACCCTCGCTTCTTCACCATCGACGCTCATCTGACCGAGCACGGCACAGTCCTTCTGGACGGTCGCGAATACACCATGGAAGAGCTGGCCGCCCGCCTGAATTCCCTCGGCTACGACGGCCGCCCCATCCGTCTGGTCGGCTGCGACGCGGCCTCCACCGACGCCGCCGCGCGCTTGGCCAAAGCCACCGGCAAACCTGTCCTGGCCCCCACCAAGCCGGCCTGGACCGACCACGACGGCCGCGTCTACTCCTCCACCGCCGAGATCACCCCCGAGGGCACGCGCCGCCCCCGCATCCCACCCGACGGCGATTGGGAACTCGTACGCCCGGACGGCACCAAAACCAAAGTCTCCGACGACGGCTTTGTTCCGGGTACCAGAGACGAGGACAAGCACGGTTTCGACCCGGATGATGCCAGGGACCGTAGCGCGTTCGTGAATGACAGCAATCCGAGACACCCGTACGAAGACCTGGTCGGAGACAAGCCTGTCAAACATGTAGCGGCTGATGATCCGCTTGCTCCGAAGCGGCGGAAGCCGTTTGGTCGAGACCCCAGGACGGGCGCTCCGCTTCCGCTCGACCCGAGCACTGCCTACCGAGTGACCGACAGTGCAGGAAGGGACCGAGGTCTGTTCATCACCGGTCCGGACGGTCACGTGGCCGAAGTGGTCACCGACTCAGGTCGGAAGCAAACGCGAAACCCGGCGTTGCGAAGGATGGAAGGCGAAGGGTTCAATCCAGATCTGAGACGGCCATTCCCTGATGCCGTCTATACCGTCGACAACAGGTTCATCTACTCCACGGATACGCAAGGCAGAGTGGTCCAGGCGGAGGGCCGGATGGAGCTGGCGCCGTCCGATGCAGGCCGCCGAGGGCCAGATCAGACGCCGATCGGACATCACGGTGAGAAGCAGTATGCCGGGATCAACAAACAGACAATCGAGGACTTCAAGGAGCTGTTCGACCGGGAGCCTTCGATAACCGAAGCGATACTCTTCGAGACGGTCAGGTTCAACGGTGGGCATCTCTTCGGAACCGAGTTCGGCGGCCCAGGTGAGGCCATCAACATGGTGCCGATGCTCGAGAGTCTCAACCAGGATCCGGGGAACACCACTCCTCTGGAAAACTGGCGCAAGCTGGAGGGACACTGGGAGCACCTTCTTGCACAGGATCCGCCACCGAAGTTGAATGTAAAGATCTCGCTGGATTATGACCCTCACAACCCGGAAATGACGGCGCCGATGTATATCGACGTGGAGTTTGCAGTGGGCGGCACTTTCGTGGATGCCCTGACCTTCAAGAACATTCCCCCTAAGCAGGATCGGTGAGGTCTGGTTTGCCTGCCGATGTCCGTATGAAAGGATCAGTCGTATGGCACAGGGAGATTCACTTGACCCCGTCGAGCAGTCGGCGGTGCTCGAGACGGTGGGGCAAGCGCTGGAGGGGCGGTTCCTCAGGGGTGGAGCCAGATTCGATTCGAGTTCAGGGGTACCGTCCAGATCGACGGAGGGCGGTTGGAGTCGATCGCAGAGGATGGTTCTTCCTCGCGTCATTCGGTGCCCAAGGTTGCGATGAGACAATTCGATAAGCTCCGGGCCGCTATGTACGAGCCGGGCAAAGGTGCGTGGTTCACGGCGAAGCTGCTGATCGATCGAACTGGAGCCTATAAGGTCAACTTTGACTACGATGCCGAACCGGACTTCAACCCGCAATTGACTGCGGGCGCCTATGCACTGGACCTCGAATACTATCCTCGTGACCCGGAGAATATCCCTATGTGGTTGCAGGAAAAGCTGCGTGAGGTGCAGGGCTGAGTTCTCGTTCAGGCCAAGGCGGACGGGGGGCATCTATGCCGGTGATGACCTGAATTGTTTCGATATCGGCCGGGAGGTGCAGCCGGATGGCTACCAGGGCGGTAATTGGGCACAACCTCGAAATCAAGGACCCGGATCGTGAAGTCCGAAGCATTGCAGACGGTATCGAGCGCAATCTCGGTCGCGTGGCAGCGCATCCGCGGCGGCTGAAGAATGTTCTTCAGGCATCGCTGCGTCTCGCAGGGCTACGCTCCTACCTGGATCCGATGGCGAACAAGCTCGAAACCTGGCAAGCATACGTTCAAGTGATGCATGCGTCGTCGGCGATCTTCGAAATAGCCACTAAGGCTTCGGGTTCGGTTGAAGTTCACATCGGTGAGCAGAGTGTTTCTATTCCTGCCGGATCCACTCAGGGAATCGCTGACGCTGGAAACTGGGTTACCGCTTTCTGCTTCGCGGTCATGGGCCGGGACCAGGCGCGCCTGGACATGCTCTCCGAGGTACCGATTGATCTGCTTCGCGCGACGGGATCGGTGTACGACGAGTACATCTATCACTGGGTTGATGCACTGAAGACCTACTGTTCGGAGGGCTCCGGCCTGGGGGTGAAGCTTCGGGTCGCGTTCGATAGCGCGGATCCCGCCAGAGTCGGTCACGTGCCCCCGGACCTCATGCTGAAGATCCTCTACCCGCCGATCGATCTGTTCTACAGGTTTCTCGACGAACAACGTGCCGAGTTCAATAGCACCCTGGCGCAAGCACTTCAGCTCCACGATGCCTTCTGGAACTCTGACGAAGATGACCGGCGGAACAACCGTGTGGGAATGATCGCTGTAGGCCCATTGGCGATGGCATGTCTCGCATTCGATGCCGATTTCCAAATCGATGTCGAGTCGGACTACTTGCCCCGACATATCCTGCAGCGTAGCTGGCTGGGCGGTTTTCAACATAGCCAGCAAGTGGAGATACCTGAAGCGTTGCGCGCACGGGCAAACCAGCCACCGCCCCCCGCGATTGATCAGGTTCGTGAGTTCCTGGGTAGCTATGTTGCGGACTCCGTCGGTCTGGACGAGGTGCGTGAGCACCTCGTCCGATTGGCGCAAATCAACCGAAGGACCGTGGAACGCAAGGCAGAGGCCATCGAAGCGTTGTTGGCCACTCCCCAGTCGCAGGGCGCGCTGTCGTGGATGGTAGCCGTCGACGGAAACTGGGTCCTTGACGACGAGACCTCCGATGCTGCGGCGGAAACCTGGCTCGGCGACGTCGCTGCACTCATCCGGGGTGTCCTTGCTGAAACCGACATCCGTAACAACGACTGATCGCGCTTGCGGCACGCGAGTGCAAGCTGAATCTCTGCCCTTCAACGAATTCCAGTTTTCAGACAACCTTTGAGGGGACTCGTCACAGAGCCCAATGATCGCCGAGATCAGAGGGAGAGCGCTTGCCCGCAGTGGTTTTCGCGGTCCAGGCGTGCGCGGATCTCGGCGACTGTCGTGCCCCGGCTCGGACGTCGGCGGGAACGGGTGGGGAGAACGGCCAGCCGACGATGATGCCGAAGGCGGTGCCGGCGAGAAGACAGGCAACTTCACTGATCATCGCCTACTCCTCCGTGATTCGCGCTGCTGAGGGAGCTGGCGGTGCGCATTCTGAGATCTTCGAGCGCGTGACCACCTACTTGCAGAAGAGTCCGTAGCGCTGTGGTGCTGACGAAGAGTTCGAAGTCCCCGTGCTCACAAAAGACGAGGGTGACCGCCTGGTCCTCGGCGTGGACGACGGAGCGGATGGGGCATCGGTCGTCGGCACAGGCCCAGCTGCCGACCTTCAACTGCTCGAACATGGTCGTCCTTTCGACGGTTCAGGCTGGCGCGCAAGCAATCTGAGAGATCAGGATTAGCGTGGAGATGTGGCGAGCGCCACAACTCAAGAATAGGCTGATATATCAGCCAGATCAACGGGTTCGTCTGAATGATGTTGATTGGCAGGATGATTCGTTGTGCATACGAAATGGAGGCGAGATGGGAGAACGCTCCGATCCATCGGCCTTGCGATTCCTGATCGGGCATGAGTTGCGGGTCGCGCGCGAGCGCGCACGGGTGAAGCAGAGCGAGGCCGCGAAAGCGATCGGGTGCAGCCAGCCGAAGATCGTTGCGATGGAATCCGGGAAGTATCTGCAGCAACCTGATGACGTGACCGCACTGCTGCGGCTGTACGGCGCCGAGGTCGCCCAGGTCGACCGGCTCACGTCGCTAGCCGGCCAGGCCGATCAGAAGACCTGGTGGGCGCCATTTTCCGAGGTATTGCCGAACTGGTTCAAGACATTTGTGGGCTTGGAAGGCCTGGCTCGGAGTCAATTCATCTATCAGACAGTCACATTCACCGGACAGCTGCAGACCAGTACCTACGCCACCGCACTGCACGAGGGCAGCCCGCTGGTCGCATCGGTGGATGTGCCGCAGATCGTCCGGGCCAGAATGGCCCGGCAGCGGGTAACCGGCCCTCACCCGATGGGCTTGAGCTCCGTCATCGAGGAAGCGGTCATCGACCGAGTGGTCGGCACCGCGGAAACGATGCGCGAGCAACTCGAGCATCTGACGCTGCTGATGAAGCACGACCACATCGACATTCGCATCCTGCCGACCAGGAAGTATGCCCACGCCGGGAACGTCACCGAATTCACGCTGTTGCAGTTCGCCGAAGCCCAGACCGTCGGCTACATCGAGTACCCGACCGGCGCTCTGTACCTGCAGGATTACGATGGGGTCGCAGTGTACGAGATGCTGGCCGAGCAGCTCCTTGCGGCGGCGCTATCGAAAAGTGAATCCGCCGAACTGATCAGGAGCCGCGTGGCCGGGTTGAAATGAGGGAGTCGGTCGATGGCCCCGATCAGTCCTGTCGGGTGGCGCAAGTCCAGCTACAGCGGAAGCAACGGGGGGCAATGCGTCGAGGTTGCCATCGCGGCCGGGATGGTGCGGATTCGCGACAGCAAATATTCTGGACCGCCTGAACGTCGGCCGATCATCACGGTGCCGATCCATCGATGGGTTGACGTACTCGAGTTCGTCCTGCGCGGAGGGGCAGGTCAAGTCGGTATGGGGTTGAGTATCGAGCTCTGCGCCGAGGGCGGCACGACATTGAAGAGTCATGACGGAACCGAACTGGCGTTCACGGCCGCCGAATGGGATGCATTCGCGAAGGGCATCGTAAACGACGAGTTCAGCGCCTCGTAGGACGCTGCCTCTCCGTTCTATGCGATGCTGGTGGCCGAACTGGGGCGGAGGTTTCCAACGGTGAGTGCCGAATTCGAAGGGCTACCACGACTCGCGCGCGTCTACGACGGCCGAGACGACAGCGGTCGTCCGATCGCAGTCAGGGAGCCACTGACCGCGGATCTACGCGACCGCATCCTCGCCTACCTCAACTCCGCCCCAATCGTCCTGGCCGCACGCAGCTTCGAGGTTGACGAATTCGCCCCATCGGATCGCGATGTGCCGCTGACCTTCCGGACCGACGGCATCTGGATCTGGGCTGGTGCGGTGTCCCACTACCTCCGAAAGCATGCCCTGCCCCCGGACCCAGAGTTGGTGCGCCACATCATCACTCGCGACTATCAGCTTGGCGAGGTCACTGCGCAGGCGAAGGAGCTGGCCGTTCGCGTCATCACCACGGGGTAGCGAGAGTCGATCATGAGCCAAGAGGAAGTCGACCGCATTGCTCGGAAGGTCATGCAAAACTATTGGGGCAAAAAGGGAGACGGCTGGATCCGTAGTCGGGTACCCGGACATGCCCGTGGGTATCAAACGCACCCACACGACCGGCTTGGGCATCGGCGATCGTCCCGGCAGGAGCGTGAAGCTCGAGCCGACATGATCCTCGATTGGGTCGCGGGCAGGCTACTGGACAGCGTTGATGGAGACTGCTCTCGTGCCGAACTGCAGGTTGCTATGGCGGCAGACCTGCAGGACATCAAGTATTCGACGTTCAATCGGGATGGATCTGCACAGCTGCGGGAGATTCCTCAGGAAATATTCCAAGCCTTCCCTGATTTGAGAGATCTCCGCTTCGAAGACGGTCTGGGAACATGGTTTTCGCTTCGAATACAGGTCGATCCGCCGGAAGATTACAGGGCTACTTTCAATTTCACCGTCGATCCGATGTGGCAACCATCGATTCCAGCTGAGAAATACATGGAAGATCTGCAGCTGTATCCGCGGTTGGATGGCGAGATACCGTGTTGGCTCGAAGACAAGATCAACCCTAACTCCCCGCGTCCAGAGATTTCCCCGGTACGCTCCCGGAAATAGTTGCTCGTACGAAGGCGGCATCACTGCAACTGCGGCTGGCCCTCCCTCTGGGCTGGAACCATGCCCAGGTGACGTTCAATGAGGTTGGCGGATACTTCGAGGCATCGGCGTCGGTGCAAGACATCTCCGGCCAGTTGACTCCCTGGTCTCCGCCTGTCGAGGTCAACGAGCGGTTCAGCGAACTGCGCGCGGCTTCGCGTGGTCGACCAGCGGTTTGGTACATGGCGCGAGTTGAACTCTGGTACAGCGGGGAAGAGGATTTTCGGACCTTCGGCCCCAACGAGCCGCAATGGTGTTCGCCTCCTCCATCAGAAGCATTCGATGAAGAGTTGCGTCGCGCCGAAGGGTTCGACTATGAGTTGCCGAATTGGCTGACTGTTCACCGCTGATCGAGCCCTCCGGTACGGCGGCGCGGTCTTGAAGAGACGTGACGGCGGTTGGGTGGTGTTCGTCACTCTCAATCGTACGTTCGTCCTCGCTCGGGGTTAGCGATGTTGGTTACCGTATTGATCTGTGCCGCAGCCCGATTGATCGCGGTGGCGAGCTCGGTCGTGAGTCGCATGACCTCGAGGTAGGCGGCGGAGTCTCGGTCGTGAACGCCTCGGATCCAGCAGACGACTGCACCCTCGTTGACCCGGATGCGGGCGGTGGGGGCGATCTGGACGATTGAGTAGGCCGCGGCCATGACCGGGCGGGTCAGAGTTGGCGGGCCTGGTCGGGGTGGTTGGGGGTCAGGCCGAGGTACCAGCGGTCGAATTCTTCGTTGCCGCTGGAGAATCGGCGGTGTTCGACCGACTTCTTGTTGAATTCGAGGAGCCATTCGCCTTGGGTCGAGAGCAGGTCCAGCCGGTCCACGGACCGGTCGACGCTCTCGATGACGACGGCGGTGTGCCGCCAAGTCGTGATCATGTTCTGGAACATGGTCTCGTGCTCGACCAAGAAGGTGGTGTACGGAGCTCCGGCCGCCTGGCCGTGGATGGGAGCCTTGTATTTGGCCTTCGACGGATACGGGCACAGCGCGATTGTCGCGTGCTGCTCACGCCACTGGGCCGAGGGCCATCCGACCGCGCCGCCCATCGCAGCCGCCATTGCCGCTTGCCTCTCACGGTCTTGGGCGTTGCTGGAAATATTGAGCGCCACGAGCGCCACGACAACGATCACTCCGATGACAATGGCTATGGCCATGAATCCCCTCGGTACTACCGCGGCTCACCATTGCCCCCGCGGTCGAATATCGAACCTCGCAGGCAGCCTACCCACGTCGCTGGTCAGCGGCTCGGCTGGATCGGGCTCCGCGCAACCGGTTAGGCTGCGATCACGTCCACCTGGGAGGGGAGAGCGATGGCCGACGACGACTTCACCGGACTCAATGGCGAGAGCAAGAAGGGCGTCCTGTTCAATCGTGAGGCCGCGCAGACGATGGCCGATCAGGCTGCGGCGATGCTCGCGATGGTGAATGCCGCCATGGGCAAGGCGCCGCAGGCCGATCTGGGTGCGCTGAATCAGCGGAATTCGGGGCATGAGCTAGCGGAGAAGTTCAATGCGGCCGCGAAGAAGCTGGTCGAGACGACCCTGAAGGAACATCAGGAGGTGCTCACCGAGATCGGTGAGTCCTTCGTGGGTGCGGCCAGGCTGTACGTTGACGCCGATCAAGCTTCGGCCACGGCCTTTTCCGGCGATGACGCACGCGTGAAGTTCGAGGGGATGGTGCCGAAGCCGGGGCAGCCTGGGCTGGCTGTCTCGTCGGTGCAGGTCGACCCGGTCAGTATGCCGGGGTGGGGGCAATCCGGCCCTGGTTTGTTCTCGAGTCCAACCAAGTGGTCGGGAACCATGGAGGGTGACTACGACAATCTGCTGTCCGGAACCGATAAGCAGACAACCCTCTCCTCGAATGCCAGTGGGGTGGAACTCGATACGAAGTCGGTCGCAGCCGAAGTCGGTAGCCAGTACGAATGGGACGACTTCCACAATCATTGGCAGTTCGTCAACGATTCGAAAATTCTCGCTCAGCTGGAGAGTCACGCCCAGGCCTGGAACACGGCCAGTGCGTACCTGAAGGCTCAGGCGGCAACTTTTCGGACTGCCAATGACAAGTATCTGACCGGGTACCAGGGAAATACTTCGACGATGGACACGGTCTGGGCATCCGACGGTGCGAAGGCCGCGCAAACAGGGATCACCAACTATCTCAAGAGCGTGAAGACCCTGACCGACGGCATGGATCTGATGGCTCTGAACCTGGCCTTCGCGCAGGGGTGGTTGAAGAAGCTGCAGAACTTCTTGCCGTTCCATGCCGTTGATTGGGAGAAGGCCATCAACCACATGTCCCAGTACGACATCGATGATGCGATGAAGAAGATGAGGCACGCCTGGGACAATTGGTATGTCGAAGGTGTCAAGGATTCCAGCGGCGCTGTTCCCATGCTCAAAAGCCCGAAGGACGCGATCGCGGTGCAGCCCCAGCAGCCCGGGCCGAACCCGAACCCGAACCCGGCTGGAAACCCCAGCGGAAATCCGAGCGGGAACCCCAGTGGCACACCGAACATCGAGACGCCGAACCTGGACAACAACCCCACTCAGCCGACTACGCCCACCACCCCGACCACGCCCACCACACCCACGGACAAGAATCCGACTACCGATACCACGCTGCAAACGCTGATCACACAGGCCAGCACGGTTATTCAGGCGGGCATCACCGCTGCGGAACAGGGTGCCGAGAAGATCGCTTCGGCGATCACAACGGCTCTGACGCAAACGCCGACAACGACCAAGACAACCTCGCCGACCGATCAGCTCACCCAGCAGTTGCAGAATCTGGGCTTGATGCCGAACACCAACACTCCGTCCGGATCGCCGACCGGAGGCAGCCCGTCGGGCGCGCCCACCGGCTCAGGCTCGCCTCAGACACCGAAGACTCAGCTGACTCCGCGTGCCGCCAATCCGGCATCTATGACCGAGACGGATAAGGAAGAGACCACGACATCGCGTGCGGGACTCGCGGCTACGACCTCCTCCTCGTCCACCGGGTCGGCCGGTGGGATGGGTGGTTCGCCGATGGGGGCGGCGGGTGCGCAGGGGCAGGGTAAGGAACACAAGCGTCCGCAGTTCCTCACCAACCTCGACAATCTCGAGGCAGTCCTCGGTGAGGCGCCGGCAGCGGTCACCCCGGTGGCCGAGAAATGACCGTGCACTGGCGATTCACCGAGGCCGAGTTCTATGCGCTATGGATGGATCAGGCAGGTCTGGAGCCTCCCGAACCCTTCATGTTCACGTCTGCGACAAAGACGGCCGACGAGTTCGACTTGGAGATGCGGGAAGCGCGAGAAAGCCTGATTCACAAGGTTCATGGGGACTTCTCGACCGTTTTCGATGCCTTGACGAATCCGGATCTCTACCTGACCGGCTACGGGTGGAATGAACAGGATCGATGGGGCACCGAGTCGATGGTGCGCGTCCATGCGGCCCGGAAGGGGACGAAGGGCTATGTGATCAGGCAACTTCCCGGCGCAACATATTGGCGTCGGGGCGGCTACACAGTGGCTGAATGTGATCCCTTGCGACTTGCCGATGCCGTGGTCGAAGCAATGCCCGCAGGTGAGCGGGGCGGCCGCGGGGATATTGGGCTGACCACTGACGAGCAGAACATCGACCACGACTTCGGCCGGTCGGCGATCGCCGCACTGCCGGACACCGCGGTATCCAGAACCCAGGACTTTCTCGAGGCAGCAGCTTCGAACGCCGGTGAGATCCATATCGCCCAAGGCAGTTCGATATTCGGGCCGCGCGGGATCACCCGCCACCAGGTTCGGTTCCGGGACCTTGTGGACGACGGCCGCTATGTCGTCGTCGACAATCCGGCACGGGCTCTCGCCGTCGACAGGGCCAGATTCATCTCGGTCATCAACAACTACGTCGCGGCTGTGATCCAGGTGATCAAGGATGAGCGCGGCTGATCGCATCAGCAGAGCGAAATGTTCTTGTCGCACCGAAGTGGCCTATGGTACTCATACGCTTAGCTAACTGGGAGGGAGTTCGCCGTGACTGAGCCGGGGGCAGTCAGTTCTGGCGCTGGTGAGGGGGATTGGGCCTCGCTGGTTGTTGCCAATACGTCTGGGTCGATTCGGGTGCGGACGACCAATCAAGGGTTGCCGCTCGCCGTGAAGGTCGAATCGGCTGAGTTGCATCGGGATCCGGCGCAGCTGGCCGGGGAGGTTTTGCGGCTTTGTCAGAAGGCTGCCAATCGGGCCGGGCTCGCGCTGCGGAAGCAGTTGGAGGAGGCCGGGTTGGATGCGGCCGGCCTCGCCAGGACCGGGCTTCCCACCGAGGCGGATGTTGCTCGGCAGGAGATTGTCGAGGAGCAGGACTACGATACTGAGCCGCAGAGTTGGCTCAGGTCCGTGTGAGAGGGGGGCTCGTGGTTTCGTCGATGGATGAGTTGCAGGAGCAGGTGCGGCGGCAGCTGTATCGGTTTCAGGACTTGGCGGATCAGATGGCGGCTGTTCGGGGGCGGGAGACCTCGGAGAACGGGGCCGTGACCGCGGAGGTGGACGGGAACGGGGCGCTGAAGGACTTGCAGTTCACCAGCGCGGTGTCGCGGATGACGCCTTCGGAGTTCGAGCAGGCCGTGGTGACGACGGCGGCGCAGGCGGCGCGGCGGGCGTTCGAGCGGCGGGCCGAGATCGTGGATCGGTTCAATGAGGAGATGGCCGGGTAGGCCGGACTGTTAACAGAAGTTTGCGCCAGAGTTTGCATGTTGCGGTCTGGCACAAGAAATTTCGTGCTTGTAGTCTGAGCAAGATCATAGGTAGTGGGAGGGACACTGATGGGTGATCATGTGGCGGCGGATTTTCCGCCCATCCTGGCGTACGGAACCGAGAAGGCGGGGATTGCCGCGCAGGTCGCGGGGGCGGCGGCCGCGGATGTGGGTACCGCACTGGCGCAGGCGGTTCCGGTTTTCGGGCTGATCGGCCAGGAATTTCTGGCGGCGTTCGCGGTGGCGCAGGGCAACTTCCTGATGTCGTCCGCGGAGATCGCCGCGGTGCACGCGAATACCGCCACCACGGCGTATGCGGCGGTGGGTGCGTACGGGGCCAATGAGGTCACCTCGGCAGCCAGTTTCCTATCGTCGGTGCTGTGACCTCTTCGCCGAATCCGACCGTTCTGGACGAGCTTCGCGGGAGTCCGATCGGTCCATTCCTCGATACGCCGGTCACGGATGTATTGAGCCACATGGGATTACCGCAGCTGCCGCAGATTCCGGCGATCACCTTGCCGGATCTGTCGGGGCTGCAGCTGCCCACGCTGCCGACCATCGATCCGACCACGCTGATCCAGCCGGTCATGAGCCTGTTGCAGTCCTTCGGGACCGGCAGCCTGAGTAACAGCGGTTTCAATCCGGCGACCATTCTGACCTCGCTGATCAGCGCGCTGACCTCCGCGACGTCGGCCAGCAAGTCGGCCACGGACAAGGTCATGAACACCTGGACCGGGGACGCCGCGACCGCCGCCCAGGACAAGAGCCACGCGGTCGAGGCGCAGAGCGGCGAGGTCGCTGCGCAGGGGGCGCAGCAGCATGGCATCCTGATCGCCGCCGAGGCCATCGTGGGTGAGGGCTATACCGAGATGTCCGCCCTCATCACGCAATTCATCGCGCAGGTGACGGGTGCGATGGCGTTGATCATGACGCCCGCCGGCCTGCCGTGGCTGATCGCCACCGCCACCGAGACGATCAATGCCGGGATGGCCATCGCGGCCAAGACCAGCCTGCAGCTCGCGGGTAGCACCGCCGATATCGCCGCGGCCGGAACGAAGATCATGATCGCGGGCGCGCCGATCGCGTCCAATATCGGGACGCTGGTGAACATGGTCGGCACCGCACTGCAGCCCGTGGCCAGCGTCGCGCCGACGGTCGCGGAGAAGGTGGTCGAGAAGGGCGCGTCGGTGGTCTCCACCGGTGTCAGCGACATCAGCTCGGCGCTGAGCAACAGCAACAACACCAATACGAACAACAACACCAACAAGACCACCACGACGCCGTCGAACACCAACCCGACCAAGACCGACGACGCCAAGAAGACCGACAACCCGGACGGCACCAAGACCGACGGTGGCGGCGGCAGCCCGCTCGCCACCCTGCTCGGCGGCGGTGTGCCGACCTCCACGACTCCGGCTAACACGTTGGGCAGCAGCCGGATTCCGACGGGTGAGGTCACGTCCGGGGCCGGTGTGCCTAAGACGGTCACCGAGCCGAACGGCCGCACCACCGCGACCACCTCGCCGGGTATGACCGGTGCGGGCGCCGCGGGCCGGGCCGGGGCTGCAGACGAGGAATCGACCTCGGACCGTTCGGGTCTGGTCACCGGAGCGCACGGCGATGAGGTGGTTGGCGTCATCGAAGGCGTGGTGCTGCCCGTGGTCGGCGCGATCGAAGCCATCGAAGAGCCGCCGGACAAGGCGCTCACACTCTAAAACTGCAAACGCCAGGGGACACAGGAGGATTGGCATGAGCACCAACGCATTCGACGGTCTGCGCTTCGACGCCTCGACCGCACGCGACGCCGCGGCCCAGCTGGACGCGCTCGCCGACCGGATCGCCAACGGGCTGGGCGTCGAAGGGGTCAAGCTCGACTTCGCGTCCGCCGGTGCGGACGAGGTGTCGGTGCGCGCCGCGCAGACCCTCAACGCGGTGGCCGCGTCGTTCGTGAACTCCGGTAGCGACGGCGTCAGCGAGCTACGCAACCTCGCCGCCACGCTGCGCAGCCAGTTCGACGCCTTCGGAAAGGTCGAGGAGCAGTCCGTCCTCGGCTTCGCCGGCTGAGCGGAACACGTTCTCGATGCTGGAACCGACGAAACCCGGCTTCACCGAGACGGTTTGGGAATCCCGGCCGCCCGAGCAGCTGGCGCGTGACCTGGTGACGGGGGCCGGTGCCATCCCGGCCGCCGAAGCCGGTCTCGCGTGGACGCGATTGAGCGCGGGTTTCGCGGCGGCCGCCGTGGAGTACGAGCGAATCCTCGTAATCCTCGACAGTGCTTGGGAATCCAAGAACAGCGGGCCGTTCATCGAACGTATCCGAGCCTTGCGGGACTGGCTCGGCGCATCCGCGTCGGCGGCGGCCGGCAATGCCGCACAGGCCGAAACGCACGCGGCCGCATACGAAATCGCGAAGCTGGCGATGCCCAATGTCGACGAGGTCGAGAAGCTGAAGGACATTCAGCAGCTTATGCAGCAGCTCGGCCTGGCCGGCGGACTGCCGTTGCTCGGCGGGCTGGCCGGAACCGAAACCGACGTCGAGAAGGCGAAAGCCGAAGCCGCGCGGGTGATGCGGACCTACGAAGCCGCCACCGAATCGCTGGCCAAGCCGTGGGAGCATCAGGCGCCGCCGCAGGTGACCGCCGGGCTGACACCCACCGAGCAACCGGCCACGCCGGTCGAGACGCCGGAAGTGACGACACCGGCGATGCCCTCGCTGCCGTCCCTGTCGCTCGGCTCGCTCAACCTGCCGCCGATGCCGGTGACCCAGATGCGGACCTCCGCCGTCGAGGCCAAGGAAACCACCACGCAACGCGTTGTGGTACAGCCGGTTACGGTCCAGCAGGGCGGCACCGCGATGGCGCCGACCGCCATGGGTGGCGCCGGGCAGGACAACGACGAGGAGCACACCCCCCGCGCCGGACTCGTGGGCGCGCCCGCGGGTGATGCCGAGCTGGGCCTCACCTCCGGCATGCAGGTCGCACCCGCCGTCCTCGGCGGCATCGACCCCGCCGCGCAACGCGCACCCGTCGACATCGCCTTCAACGCCGGTAGTTCGGGCACCGAGAAGGCTGCGGCCGCAGCGGATTCCGGAAGTCGTGCGGAGGCGTCCTCATGACGACCCTCACCAACGACGGAATGATCGCACTCGCCGGACATCTAGGGGTGCAAACCCTGCCCCTGGTGCTATCCATCGGCCCGCGCCAGGATTCCTACCAGGAGTGGGAGCAGGCGCAGGAACTAGCCCGCGCCGACCTACGTGCCCGCCGCATCGTCGACGCCCACGGCGACGTTGACACCGACACTGCGACAGCCCTTTTCGTTCTATCCCAGCCCGACCGCGAGCTAGCCATGCGGGTCCACACCACCGACGGCCTCATCCGCGTCTGTGTGGCCCGCCGAGCCGAACACCACGCCATGGCCATCCGCCGCGGCGACACGCTAGACCTCCACCCCCTGTGGTCCGACGGCTCCGGGACCTCCCTATCCCGCCCTCTACTAGACGCCCTCGGCCCCTGCCCGCCCGCCGACCTGGCCGCTTTCAGCGCCGAATCGGCAGACCTGGCCGAACGCCTCAACGCCGCAACAACTTCCGAAGACTACGCGAGCACCGTCTACAGCCTGGGCGTCCCCGACACCGACGCCACCGCCTACGGCCTCGCCCTCTCAGCCACTCACGCCTACGCCGAAATCGTGGCCTACGCCTACGCCGACGGCCTCACAGACCGATCGCCCGGAGCCGTCGCTGTCTACGACACCGCACGGGGCCGCATCGTGGCCGCACCGGGGGTCGCCCCGGACCAGCAACTCTGGTCCACGCTGACACCGGGCAGTGATCACCGTATCGCGCAGTCGATTTCAACACTGATCGACTCGCTGCCCGGGGGGAGGTGGCTGTCGTGAGTCCCGCGTGACTTGTGCAGCTGTTCAACCCCGAACCGGTGGTGCGCAACGCATCGCCTCTATCCATTCCGAACAAAAGGCAAGGTACAGACGATGGTTGCAAATGAAGCGGAAATCGCGAAGGCGGCGCAGTCGCACATGGCCGACGTGGTCGCCTCGATCAAGGACGTTCTGAAGAAGATCACCGACACGGTGGACAACTCCAAGAAGGGCTTTGCCGGTGACGCGGCCAACTCCTTCCAGGCGGCGGCGGTGGCGTGGGACGACGAGTCCCAGGCTCTGAACCGGGCGCTGGATGACTTCGAGAAGAAGGTCGGCGCGGGAACCGACGTTTTCTCGAACGTTGACATCTCCAACCAGGACGAGTTCTCGAAGGCCCTCACGAACCTCGGGTAAGAGCGGCGCACGCCCACTCAACCTTCCGATACTTGCAAAGGAACGACATGCTTTACGACAAGAATCAGATGACCCACCTTGTGGAGACTCTGCGCCAGTATCACCGCGACCTGGTCGCTGTTGCCGGCGACGGGACCGCCCCGATCGATACCTCCAGCGACCTGGGGCAGGCTTGTGAGAAGCTGAAGCAGGCGTGGTCGGACCCGAACAGCGGCGCTGAGAATGGTGCCCTGGAGGCCGTCGTTGCCGCGAAGTCCGACTGGGACAAGGCGTACGCCAACAAGTGCCTGTCGACTCTTGATGCTGTTGCCACCGCGGTCGAAAATGCGCTGCACAACGCCCTCGCCGCCGACGCCAAGGTCGGCCAGTCCTTCGGTTAGCGAATACGCAGGTGCCGCTCGCGACAGCGCACTCCTCCGCCTGGAGGGTGCGCTGTCGTCTGCTGACGCCAGTAATCTATCTACCCGCAGTTCCCGGTTCGACGGAGGATTTGGTTAGTGCCAGCCCAATTGACCACCCGTGCCCAGGTCAATGGGTACCGATTCCTGCTACGCCGGCTCGATCATGCTTTGGTGCGGCGCGATGTACGCATGCTGCATGACCCGATGCGTTCGCAGTTCCGATCGCTGATGGTGGGTGCGGTCCTCGCGGTCCTCGTGGTGGCGGGCGCGGCCATCATGGCCTTCATCAAGCCCCAGGGGTCGATCGGTAACGCGAACATCGTTATGGGCAAGGACAGCGGTGCCCTATACGTCGTCGTTCGGGACAAGGACGACAAGAACAGAATGACTCTGTTTCCGGCGCTGAATCTGGCGTCGGCCCGGCTGCTCTCGCAGACGAGTGAGGCGCCGACATCGGTCAAGGACAGTAAGCTCAACTCGGTTCCCCGCGGTCCTATCCGCGGAATTCCAGGCGTGCCCGCCGCATTGCCTGGCAGCAGCCAAGGCGACCGATCCCAGTGGACGCTGTGCGACAAGGTACCGCTGTCTGCATCCGGTGGGGCCGCGTCGTCGACCGGAGCAGAGACCACGGTCATCGCCGGAGGTCTGAACCTCAACGACCACATCAAGGCTGCTGGTCCGGGGACTGCTGTTCTGGCGAAGAAGACTGACAGCCAGAAGAAGGATCACACGTATCTGATCTATGAAGGGAAGATCGCCGAGATCAACCCGGAAAACGACGACGTCACGAAGAGCGCCCTCTCGCAGGTGCTCGATCTGTCCAACGCGCGGCCGATTTCGTCGAACCTGGTTGGTGCGGTTGTCAGCGTGCCGCCGTTGGTTGCCCCGTCTGTCCCGCATGCGGGTGAATTCGCGCAGGGGCGGTTGAGCAATGTGAAGATCGGCAGCATCATTCAGGTTCCGGCACTGGATGGGTCCGGCCGCTCCGATCTGTACGTTGTATTAGACAACGCCATCCAGCGGGTGTCGTTGTTCACTGCACAGTTCATCACATTCGCGAGCTCACAGAAGAACGTCGATGGCTTCGTATCCGTGACGCCGGATGCGATCGCCGGAATCCCGCAGAAGCACGGAAACGACAAGATCAACCCCGGGCTGCCTGTCGATGACTTCCCGAGCGCCGCACCGAAAATCATATCCGCGGCGGAGAATCCGGTCGCCTGCGTCACCTGGGCGAAGAAGAACGGCCTCGGCAAGGATCAGGCAGATGCCACCGAGGCCACCTCAGACGCGGCCACGGTTCAGCTGCTGGTCGGCACGCGCTACCCGCTGAGCGACTCGCAGACCTCGGTCACGCTGGCAACTGCTGACGGCTCCGTTGGTGATCGAGTCGACCGGGTCTTTGTCCCGCCGTCCACCGGAGAGTTCGTGCAGGCCACCAAGATCAAGCCGGGCAGCCCGGTGCGCGATGGTCTGTACTACCTTGCGGACAATGGAATCCTTTATGGTGTCCCGGATTCCAAGACGGCACAGATCCTCGGATTGGCTGCCCGGCCTCGCCTCGCTCCTTGGGAAATCCTGGGTACCCTCGTTCCCGGTCCCATGTTGTCCTCAGAGGATGCGCAGAAGAGCTGGGACTCGCTTCCGTCTCGCTGAGGGAGGGGTCCGGCCCGTGCACGAACCGGGTTCTACTTGACGCTCTTGCGAAGTATCGGAAGCAGTTTATCGAGTAGGACCTGTTCGGAGCTGTCCGACCATTGGCGAATTGCCGCGACCGCCGTGGGGTCATCGAGGACGAGCACCGAGGCCTTGGTCGACGTGATGGCGTCCGGCAGATTCACCAGACCTCCACCGCCTGCACTGCTGTCGCTGCGCACAGCGAGCAGGTAGCCGCTATTGACAGCCGTCAGCGCCTTGTACTGGGTATCGGACGCCGCCTTGATGGGGCGAGGGTTCGGTTCGTCGCCTTCGCGAAGGAAGTTGGGGTTGTAGCTGAACCCTAGATCCTCGAAGAACTTCGCTTGGGGCCCCGGCTTCAATTGGATATCCAGATTCGCGGAGTATCCACCACTCTTGCCCGAGATATCCATGACAACAATGGATTTCCCGATGAAGGCAGGATTCTGCGCGCGAGCGTCGGCCATCGCGCCCTGGGAGGTCGATGTGGAGGAATCGTTCTGGGTAACCCAGACGCCGACGCCCGCAGCCAAGGCGACGACCGTCGCCGCAACTCCGCCGATGAGCCAAGCGCCTTTGCGTGTACCGGGTTTCGTGGGTGCAGAGACGGTTGGCTCGCGTACTGCGGCTGCAATGGCCGGTCGATGGTGAGGAACTGTCTCCATTGACAGTCCGGTGACCCCGTATTCGAGAGCCGACTTCAGGGCTGTCGTGAACTCGTGGCAGGTGTCGAATCGGTCCGCGGGGTTCTTTGCCATGGCGATGGCGATCACGTCGTCCACGGCTGCGGGGAGCGTGGGATCGACCGCTGTCGGGCGCGGCTGTGGTTCGTTCAGGTGGCCCATCATCACCACGGCCGGCTGTGTTCCCGGATAGGGATTTTGGCCGGTCAGCAGACGATAGAACGAGCACGCAAGACTGTAGATATCGGCGCGATGGTCGAGCCGCTCTCCACTCAACTGCTCTGGTGAGGCATAGGCGATGGTGGCGACGAAACCACCGGCCTGAGTGAGTTCGTTGGTGTCTTCAGTGGACTTGGCGACACCGAAATCGGTGAGCAGCACTCGCTCTTCGCCGTTGTCGCCCATGGACAGCAGGAAGTTCGCGGGTTTGACGTCCCGGTGCAGTAGTCCTCTACGGTGCGCGTGGTCGAGACCACGACCAACCTCGGTCACGATGTGCAGAGCACGCCAGGGTGTGATCGACCGTGGATCCCGCTCTGCGGCGGCTGCTGCGTCGATGCCGTTGACGTACTGCATCGCGATCCAGAGCTGTTCATTGTCCTCGCCTCGATTGTAGATCGCGACGATGTTCGGATGATCCAGGGCCGCAGCGAGATTCGCCTCTCGTTCGAAGCGAGCCCGATACTCTGCATCCCGGCTGTACTGCGGGCTGAGCACCTTGAGTGCGTCCCAGCGCGGCAGCTCCGGATGCTTGGCCAGATACACCGTGCCCATGCCCCCCGCTCCGAGCACACGCTCGATGCGGTAGCCGCGGATGATGGTGCCCGGTCCGATGTGCATCCTGATTTCCTTACGTGTACTGACTGGTGACCAGCAGGGCGTACTGTGCGGCAGCGCGCTGGCTGACGTCAGCGAGCTGCGTCCCGGCTACACGTGCGACATATCGGTTGTAGTGAAGAGTGCAAACGAAGCGGTCCGACCGATCCCACGCCTCTTCCTGGTCGATGCGGTGGGGCTTCGGGTTGTTGCCGGTCTCTTCGCAGGCCGTGTCGGGGACATCACTCGGCTTGTCGGTTGGAGTGGTTGCGGCACTGGTAATACCGGACCAAAGCGCGGCTGCGGCCTTGTCGTCGCGTGCCCGCAGTAGCAGCGCGCCGTTTCGGGTGGTGGCCGTGCTGTCTACGCCGTTGTCGTCAAGCAACGTCTTCCACTTGGCTTGATCCTCGACGTTGTGGAGGAAACCGCGTGGCGTGCGTGTGACTTCGTTCTCGGCGTGTGGGTAGGGGAAGGTGACCGGATGCAGGGTTCGACGCAACATGGCCTGTGGGTCGTAGTCCAAACGCAGCATGTCCCGAGGGGACAAGGCCGGTAGTTGGTCGAGCAGCAGCAGCTGCGCCGCGAGAATCTTCTCGGTCAGACTCTTCAGACTCACGACTTCTGGATTCGGCTGCTGAACGAACACGGTGACGACGTACTGGCCGTGAGCCATGGACGTTCCCATTGTTGGGACACCGGGTCTCCAATGCGCCTTGGCGGCCGGCTCCTTGTCGAGGGTCACTCGTTGGTTTTGATCGGGTGCCACATCAAAATCGGCAGCCTCCATTTGCTCTGCTGCCGTCAACGCCCGCTGCTGATCCGGAAACTGTAAAACAGTGATGTTGAAGGACGTAGCGTCGGCTGCGGGCTTCATGTGGCCGAACGGGCTGAAGACCAGGGAGCTTTCTGGATCCCTGACATCGGATATCGGCTTGGTACTCGCGGATGCGGTATAGCCGAACATCATGTTGTTGCGCTCGGCCACGGGCTCAGCGGTGTGCGATAACACCAGTCCGAGCCCAACGGAGACATCCATGGCCTCGGACAGGACACCGTGGGAGAAGCTTTGATCGACGTCCGGTCCGGTAACGACCGCGTCGGCCAGACGGCCGATTGCGAGGTCCAGGCCGCTGCTTGGCGAGTGTATGTACAAGGCTCGGACGTCGAGCGGGTCGATTGGATATTTGCCCACTGAGAGCTTGCGAATATCGAGCTCACCAGCTTCGGGCTTCCCCTCCACCGTCCCGCAGCCGGCGAGTATCGCTGTGGTTACGAGAAGAACGAGTGCGCTGAACGCAGTTCTGCCGCCGAGGCGGCGGGCATTGAGAATCCTCATCGCGACGGTTCCTATCTGCTATTGACGAGCATGGCGTACTGCGCAGAGATCCGTTGGTACACATCTTGTTTCTGTGTGGACCAAACCTCAGCTGCGTACCGTCCATAGGCGACATAACAACGGAACGGGAACTCATTCTTGTCCGGGCCGTGGTATTCGATACAACGCGCTGTCAGCAACTCTGGTGGTGGATCGACACGGTGTTGGAACTTCACGGCGGACTTGTCGGCGATGTAGGTCTCCGCGGCTGCGGAGTCCCGCGCCCTGACCACCTGACCTGCACCATAGCTCACTGATTCAACGCCGGTCTTTTCGAAGAGGGCCCGGGTGGTGTTCGGGTCCTCGGCCGCGCGCAACGCGCCATGCGCGTCGAGTGTTCCGTCGAAGGCGAATGCCGTCAGGTCTCCGGCCGGTCGTATCAGCGTCATCCTGAGCATGCCCTCAGGGTCCAACGGGAGATCCGCGAATTTGTCTTTGGCCGTTGGCTGGAACGTCTTCAGCCGATCGGCCATACCTGCAATCGCCTTGTCGGACAGGGCGATCAGGCCGGGCTGGTCGGATTCTCCAAGCGTCGCGTTTTCGTGGTTGATGACCAGAGCGAGAACGATGAACTTCCCCGTGGCGTACCACGAAGCCAAAGCCTGGGACTTGGACATCCAAGCGATTTGGGCAGTCGGGTACTTCACTGAGTGTGCAGGCTCGGTTCCCTCATTCTTGCCGAAGCCGCTGCGTGCCAGGGCGATTGCAGCAGCAGCTGCTGCGTCATCGCTCTCGAAGACCATGACAGCGTTCTTGAGCTCGTATGAGATCGTCGAATCCTTGTTGGACCGTGCTCCTGTTTGGAAGCCGGCCACGAAACCAGGTGTGTTGGCATCGAACTCGGTCATGTTGAGCCAGCCGAAGGCGGCCGTATTTCCGGCCATCTGGTCAGCAATGAAGCTGTCGGCGTCCGTGAACGGATTGACATCCGGGACGTTGTACGTCAGTGACGGGTCGATGTCCTGTGCCAGTGGCACGACGCTCCCGAGCCGAAGCGCTTCGAGGTATCGCCCGATCTGCGCCGGATTCTTGGCCTGGACGTTCCGCGGCTTGGTCGAGTAGTTGCCCGTGTCCAGCTTGCTGAGGTCGACCGGCTGCTCATCGGCCGCGTGTGATGTCGACCCGCACCCGGCGCTCACCAACACCGAAACCACCAGTGCTGCGGCGGCCGCCGCGCGCACCCCGATGCGGGCCGACTGTAGTCGGCCAAAGCCGTGACGCATGTCGAACTTCCCCCCGCTGATACCGAATTCCCTGTGATGCCGTCCCTCTGGTGTGCAGAGTGTACTGGTAGGTCTGGATGTGAGGCACGCCATGGCAATCCGCTGGGGGAGATCTCACAGGTCCTGGAGGTGCGTGCGGGCCGAGCGCTGTGCAGCTGCCTCCGGTTTGAGCCTCGAGGTCCTGGCCCTTGAAGCTGACGCTGTGCTCAGGGGCGGTTGAACTCCCCGTCATTGATACCGGCGGTGAAGGCGTCCCATTCGCCGGGCGTGAAGGTCAGTGCCGGGCCGGTGGGGTCCTTCGAGTCACGGACGCCTACCTTGCCACCCGCCAGGAAGGCCACCTCCACGCATTCCCCGCCTCCTGAGCTGTGACTCGACTTGAACCACTCGGCTCCGTGCAGGTCAACGTTCACTCTCGTGCCTCCTCGCTATCTCTCTGATCATGTCGCGGCTCGGATGATGGTCCAGGCTCGCCTGTTGGAGCCTCCGGAACGCGTGACGGAATGTCACCACGTCCGTTCGCTTCTCGAGGTATGCGCTACCCGCGTAGCCCTCGCAGTAGACCTGCGCAGGTTCCACCAGCTGTTTGCTGCGTGTGTCACTCCCGAAGTCCATGATCGTGAACGGCGGCACCGCCATTCCGAGGGGGAGGCCCGCCTGATACGGCATCACGCGGATGTCGATGTTGTCCCGAGTGCTCATATCTGCGATGTGCCGGCACTGTGCCGACATCACTCGATTGTTTCCAACGACAGTCCGCAGTACGTTCTCATGCAGGATGATCGACATCCTGGTTGGTTTGCGTGAGCGTGTGACGATGCGTTGCCGCTGTACACGAACCTGAATGCGCCGTTCGAGTTCGTACTCGGTGTCATCTGGGAAGTAGAGCCGGTCGAGTGCTCGCGCGTAGTCGGCCGTCTGGAGCAGTCCGTGCACGATCAATGGCTGAAAGACGGTCAAAGACGTTGCGCTGGATTCCAATCCGACGAACAGGTTGGCCCATGCCGGGATCAGGTCGCTGAAGGCTTGCCACCACGATTTGGCGGGTGCCTGTGTAGCGAGGCCTTTCGCGACTAAGGTCGTCTCCTCGTCGAGTCCATATGCTTCGCATAGCGCCAGAATGTCTGTGACCCTGACCTTCTCGGTCTCGCCCCGTTCGAGTCGACTCAGTGTCGGCCGACTCCACTGGACCAAGGCTGCGGCCTGATCCAGATTCATCCCCGTGGTCGCTCGTGCGTCCCGCAGCAATCGGCCGAGTTGCCGACGCGGCAGGGTGGTGTCGGTGTCCTCCGGTTCGATGTTCGCCATCCGCCTGCCCTCTCACCAGGTTGGGCCGAACTTCTCATTTTGAGAAGGAGGATATGCCTTTCGTGAGAGGCGAACTGCGGGTTTGAGCCGATTCCGCGGATCGACTGGCTACGCCGACCCACCGTCCTCATCCGGTGCACTGTTCGGGCATCAGGCGACAACCGGTCGCCACTGATTGGCCCGAATCGCGCGGGAGGTCGTAATGTCCTGGGACACATGGGCTCTGCTGTCGATACTCAGCCTCTGCGTGGCCGTCATCTGCTGGTCCGCTTGGGGCTTCTATCGCGACAGCCATCCGGGCGGTGATGACCGCTTTCTCAGACTCAGGTACCTCGACGGCTCGAAGTGTGTGGAGGTCCCGGCGAGCGGCGGCATCGGACGCCGGCACCGAGCCCGGCACCGAGCGGCGTAATCCGATGCCTTCCACCTCATCTCGTGTCAGCCACCACCACCGCCTGCCCATGTCCACCTCGATGCAATCGTCCAACGGGGTGAAGATCCTGCTCTGGCCGCACCGCCTCTGTATCGAAGGTGACGGCTGCCAGGTGAGCTGTTGCAGCGCGCGCAAACAACTCCTCGAGATCGCCAGGCAGGCAGGCTGGTCCTGGCTCGTCGATAAGCCTGACAACCGAAATCGGCCAGGATGAGCAGCCATGAGAACCATTGCCGCTGATGTCACGGCGACTGCCGCGCGCAGCCAGGTTTGCCGAGTGTACTCGTAGGGCTGCGGGGCTTCGAGGTCTGGCGCTTCCGGCTCAGAAGCCTTGGCTGTTGGCGAGGAGGGCGTATTGGGCGGCGGCCTTCTGCTGGGCGTCCACGAGTTGGTCGCTTGCGACCTGGGCGACGTAGCGGTGGTAGCGGACTGTGCAGATGTACTTGTCCTTGTGGTTCCACGCGGAGTAGCCGCCCCCGGGAAAGTTGTTGCCAGGGTTGGTTGTTCGGGTGCAGTCGGTGTCGGGGACCGTGCCGGGCGACTCGGCGGAATTCGGTGTGAGGGTAGTGATTCCGGACCAGAGTGCGAGGGCGGCGTTGGCATCGCGGGCGCGGAACAGAAGGCCGCCATCGGCGGCGGTGGAGACACGGTCGACTCCGTTTGCGTCCAGCAACGGCTTCCAGGCTTCCGGGGCCTCGACGTTGTGCAGGTAGCCGCGGGCGGTGTGGGTGATCTCGATGTCCGACTCGAGGTTCAGGTACGGGGCCGGGTGCAGGGTGCGGCGCAGCATGGCATCCGGGTCGTAATCGAGGCGGAACATCTCGGCGTTCGACAGTCCAGGGGCCCTGTCGAGCAAGGGGAGCTGGACGGCGAAGATCTTGTCGGCAAGGGAGCGCAGGCCGTTCAGGTCGGCGGTGGGCATCTGGACAAACACACTGATCACGTAGCGGCCGTCGGAGAGGGTGGCGGCGAGTGACGGAACACCCGGCCGCCAATGGGCTTTGGCATCGATGGTCTGGTCCAGGGTGATGTGAGCGTTCTGCTCGGGAGCCACATCGAAGTCGGCGGCCTCCATACCCTCACCCGCTGCCTGCGCGTGCTGCTGGTCAGGAAACTGGATCACCGTCACGTTGAACGAGGTCGCGGCTGGGTCGACCACCACTCCGCCGAACGGCTGGAAGTTCCCGGAGAGTTCGAAACCGGACATCTTGTTCTGTGCCTCGGTGCTGGCTGCCGTGGAATAGCCGTACACCATCTGGTTCTGCTCCAGCACCGGTTGAACCGGATCTGCCAGCACCATGGAGGTGCCCGACGCGTACGCGAGCTCCCTGGACAGCACGGTGTGGGCGAACATGGGATCCACATCGGCCCCGATGACCGTATGGTCGGCCAACCGGGCAACGGCGAGTGTCTTAGCGCCTTCCCAACCGCGGAGGTAGGTCGTACGGACTTCGAGCGGGTCCGTCGGATAATTCCCCACCTCCAGCTTCCGGACATCGATCTCCGCGGCGGCCGCGGCGCCGGACACATCGTGACCGCATCCGGTCAGCGCGGACATGGTCGCGGCAGTCGCGAGAGCGAGAGCTGCCGTGCCGAAAAGCTGTCTGCTGTAACCACGACGGGCCCCGAGTCGCATCACGATTCCCCTACTTGTCGTTCGCGAGCATGGCGTACTGCGCGGAGATCCGCTGGAACGCATCCTGCTGCTGCTGGGACCACACCTGCGCCGCGAATCGGCCATAGGAGACCGTGCACGCGAACGGGAACGCATGGGTGTCGGGGCCGTGGTACTTCACGCACCGCGCGCCCGGCAGGCCCACCGGCGAATCGATCGGATGGTGGAACTTGTCGACGTATTCCAGGTCGCGCAGATCTTTCGCCGCGGCCGCGTCCCGGGTCCGATACAGCGCTCCGGCACCGTAACCGACCGCATCCACCCCGTCCTTGTCGAACAGCGCCTGTGCCGTGTCCGGCTTGTCCTCGTCGTGCAGGGCGCTGTGGGCGTCGAGAGCGCCGCTGAATCCGTTCGCCGTCCGGTCCCCGGCGGTCGCGGGAGGGTCAGGCGCACGATGCCCAACGGATCGAGCGGCAAGATGGTGAGCTGGTCCGGCGGCGTCGGCCGGAACGACTTCAACCGGTCCTCGGTGACGGCAATGGCCTTGTCGGACTTCGCGATCAGGTCGGGGAGATCCGAGATCTTCTCGTAGTGCTTCTCGCGATTGTCGACCAGCGTGCCGATCACGAATCGGCCGGTCGGATAGAACCCCGCCAGGTACTGACTGCCGGGCAGCCAGGACAGCAGTGCCCCGGGGTGCGCCGTCGACTGTGCGGGCTCGCCGACGCCATTGCCGAAATCCGGAAATCCGTCGGCCGCGAACACCGTTGCCGCCGCGGCGGCATCACTGTCGCTGTCGAACGTCATGACCAGAGCGGTGAGCTGATACCCCAGGTCGGCATCCGAGTCGGTCCGTGCGGAGGTCGCGAACCCCGCCGTGAAACCGGCCGGGTCGGTCGTGAACGCCGTGTCGTTCAGCCACCCGAATGCGGTCTTACCGCCCCTCATCTCGGGGACCAACAGGTCGGAGACGCTGGTGAACGGGTGCACGCCACCGGCATTGGTCGTCAAGGCCGGATCGATCTCCATCGGCAACGGCATGGCTCCACGAGCCGCAGCGCCTCCGCGAGCCGACCCGCCGCGACGGCGTCGGGAGCGGTGACCGGAGTCGGCTGGGTCGCGTAACTGCCGGTATCGAGCTTGGTCAGGTCGGCCGTCTGCTCTTGTACCGCAAGCGATTCCGACCCGCACCCGGCGGACGCCGGCACCGAAGCTGCCAGTGCCACCGCCGCCGCGCACAACCGAATGCGGGCCGAACGGCGTCGGCCGAAAACGTTGTTCATTGTGAAGGTCCCCACCCCCGCTGCCGCCGAATCACCGGCAGCACTGTGCTTCTGGCGAACAGAGTGTAGCGGTTGGTCCCTGTTCGCCTCGTGCCGAGATTTCCCTCGTCTCAGCGTCGGGCAGCTGCCCCGGTCAAGTAGTGCTGTTCCGCAGGAGTAGTGACCATGAGCGCCGTCGTCATGGTGGCCGGCGTGTGTACCGAGATCGTGTGGGGCGCGTCCGGGTGTTGGACGATCGTCACGTCGGCATCCGGCTCGTAGTCGGACGAGATGGATTCGTGGATGGTGACCACGGTGGCCGAGCCCGGGGGAGCGGTGGTGGGGACGCCGTCGAAGACGATGACGGTGGCGGCGGGGCTCGCGAGGCGGCCGGTGATCGCGGTGCCTCGGGAGCTGTGGGTTACCGAGGAGGCCAGGGAGAGGGCGTGGGGGGCTGCGACATTCGCGACCATGGCCTGCCAGGCCCAGGGGCGGGCGGTGTGGACCACGGCGCCGGCGCCGAGGGCGATGGCTCGGAGGATTACCTGCTGAGCCAGGGGGAGGCTGGCGATGATGTCGATGCGGCGGGAGCCGTCGCCGATCAAGGGGACGGCGATGCCGCTGCCGGTGGCGTCGGCGCCGATGAGCTGGCCGCAGCCGGCGGTGGGCATCGCGATGTCGGTGAGGACGTCGACGGGGCCGCGGTAGCCGCTGGGGCGGGTTTCCTGGGCGCCGTAGGCCAGGATGTCCATGAGGGCCCAGAGTTGGCGGCGGGGGAGTTCCTTCAGGCCCGTGACGGGGGGCTCGCCGTGCTCGTAGGGGGTGTCGTAGCGGACTCGGGCGTCGACCTCGATGATGGCGGCGGGCTCGCCGGGCTTCGCGCCGGGCTCGGGGACGGGCTGCAGGCGCACCGTCACCGTGGTGGCGAGGCTGCGGACCGCCCAGATCTTGGCCAGGCCGTCGGAATTGAAGAGCTGCGGGTCGATCTGGTAGCTCGTCAGGTGAATTCCGTTGTGCTCCAGGTTGTCCGGGTGCTCGGTGAATTCGTTGACGGGGATGCCGCGGGTCAGTTCGCGGATCGCGGAGGTCATTTCGGCGGTGGTCAGCACCGAGGCCGTGATGCCGTGTCCGGCAAGGCGGTTCGCGACGCGACGGGTGGCCACCAGGGCCGAGCGCAGGGCGCCTTCGGGGCCGCCGCCGCGGTTGTCGACGGCCTTGGCGTTGGCGAGCGGGTTCAGGCGCAGGACCAGCCACATGGTGCGGTGGGCGATGGCGGGCAGCGGGCCCAGGATCTCGTCGTAGAGACGGCCCAGCGGAGCGATGCTCGCGGCGTAGCCGGAGATCACGGCCTCGGTGCTGGCGGTGCGGGTGCCGGTGCTGATCACATCGACCGAATGCAGTTCCACGTCGTACTGGCGCAGGCAGGCGGCGATCTCGTTGAGCGGCAACAGCTGATCGGTGCTGAGCGAGCCGCGACGCAGCAGGGTCAGGGTGTCCGGCGGCGGTCGATGCGGAGCATCGTGGTCAACAGGGTTCCGTCCCACCGCAATCCGCAGCTGCCGCCATCCGGCATCGGGACATCGACCAGAGCGTTCTCGTCGAAACTCTTGCGGCGCGCCTGCTTCCAACGATAGGCGACCCAGCGGCCCAGTCGCAGGCCGATCGGCGTCCCGGCCACGGGAGCCAGCCCGATGAGCACGGGCACCAGCCCGGCCACCAGCGCCGCCCACCACGGCGCGTGTACCGCGACCACGATCAGCGAGACCAGCACGCCGACCAAAGCGACCGGAATCACCAGGCGCAGCGGCAGATTCCGCAGCAGCCACAGATCATCGGACCGCAGCTCGGCCGCCACGACAGGTGCGGGACGGGCCGCGGACGGCTGCTCCCCCGAGGCTCCGCGGGTTCCGGAACCGGGGGACGTGGAGCCGGCGGCGCCGGACGTGGCGGTGCGGCCACGCTCGAACCGGGTCCGTAATGCTCCGGCGCGCCCTGCGGGTAGCCGCCCGGCGCGAAACCGGGCTGCCCGCCCCCGGCGTGCCTCCCGTCCCCGCCGTAGTGGTTCCCACCATTTCCGCCCGGCTGATAGCCGCCCGCTCCCCGCGGAAAGTCGTTCACAGTTCAGTTGCCCCTCAGTCGGCGGCCGACGACAAGTTCAGCGACGCGAGCAGGGTACTCAGCGCGGCCTTCATGTCGGGTCCCTCGATGCGCATGAGCGCCGATTCGTCGATGGTGCTCAGATCGATGGATTCGTCATTGGCCAGCCGGAACTCGCGTTCCTCCTCGGCGGCCTCGATCAGGTTGCGGATGAAACGACCGTTGCCGGCCACGTCGACCCCGCGCCGCGGCGCACCGCTCTGGTCGGTGCTCTCCATGACGTAGAGCTTCTCGCAGGTCTCGACCAGCGCGGCCAGCGCGTCCTCGGACAATTCCGAATCCCGCTTGGCGGATACGACCTGGCCGATCCGGCCCAGCTCCTCCGCGGTGTACGACGGGAACTGCAGCCGCTTCGAGAAGCGGGACGCCAGACCGTCGTTGGCGGCCAGGAAGCGGTCGATCTCGCCGTCGTACCCGGCGATGATCACCACCAGGCGGTCACGGTCGTTCTCCATGCGGGCCAGCAGCGTGTCCACCGCCTCGCGACCGAACGCGTCACCGCCCGAAAGACCGGTCTGGATCAGGGTGTACGCCTCGTCGATGAACAGCACGCCGTCCATGGCGGTGTCGATCAGGGCGTCGGTCTTGATGGCCGTGGAACCCAGATGCTGGCCGACGAAGTCCGAACGCTTGGTCTCCACCACCTTGTCGGTCTTGAGAATGCCCAGGCCGCAATAGATTTTGGCGACCACGCGCGCGATCGTGGTCTTACCGGTTCCGGGCGGGCCGGTGAACGCCAGATGCTGACCGCGCGCCGAACTCGAAAGCCCCTTCTCGGAACGGATCTTCGCCAGCTGCGCACTCGACTGCAGCTTCGCTACCTGCGTCTTCACCGCCGCCAAACCGATCTGCTTGTCCAGCTCGGCGCGCGCCTGGGCCAGGATCTCCTTGGCCCGGTCCTCGTGCTCGGCGGCCTGCTTCTCCTCCAGCGACGGCGCCGAAGCCGGATCCCACTTCTCGGTGCGGGCCTCGATCACCTCCTTCGAGGTGAGCGTGATCCGGTAGGTGCGGTCGCGCATGGCCGCGGTATTCGCCTCGAAATCCGGCGCCTGCGAATACACCTTCTCGAACAGCGCCTGCGCCTCCTCGGCCGCGCCGTTTTTCGCGCAGGCACAGGCCGCGGCAGAACATGGCCGCGGTGCGGGCCGCCGGAATCGGGCCCGCCTCGGCGGCCTCCATCCGGCGAATCGCCTCACCGAACAGACCCAGCTGCGCGCAGGCTGTGCCGACCATCACATGCGCGCCGGCGGCCAGATACGGGTCCTCCCAGCTCTCGGACCCGTTCAGCACGGTCATCACATCCGGCCAGCGCTGCGTGTTGTAGTTTCAGGATGCCGCGCACGTATTTGGCGATGCGGCCGTCGATCTCGAAGTCCGGCTCCGAAGCCCGCGCCCGCCGGTGCTTTTCGAGTTCGTCGAGCACCTGCTCGGCCTCGTCGTACTGCTTCTCGCCGATCAGATGCGCGGCCCACGCCAGATGGGTCTCGGTGAAACTCGACAGCGGATAGTCGATGTAGAGGCCCGGCAGAAAACGTCCGGCAAGCGTGCGCGGAGGCAGCCCCAACCGGCGCTGTTCCCGCCCCAGCGAGACGGTGCTGCACTTGTAGAGGTTGCTCAGAACATCCTTGGTGACCTCACCGGCGGCGGTCCGGCCCAGCCAGGCGTCGGCCATGGTGGGGTCCCATTCGGTCGCGCGCTGGAAGGCGAGTTTCGCGTAGTCGAGGTCCCGATTCGACTCCTGCCCTCGATGCTCAACCCCGGACAGCACTCCCGCATCGAAGGCGCGTTGGGCCTGGCGAGTGTCGATCATCCTAGTCGAACCCCGAATTCGTCGAACCTGGTTGGTCTTTCGTTCATATTCCCCACCCACACCGTGCGAATCGCACGGCTGCGGACAGTCGGATACATTATGGTTAACCGCCCTGGGCGGGCAACTGTTGAGAGCTATAGGGGAGCAGTTCAGCAAGTGACAGCACAGTCGATCAGCGGCCCACGGGCCGCTGAACCCGAATTGTGCCGAGTGTCCGTCATCGGGGGAATACCCAGCTCGACGTCGGTCTGCCGGCCAACGTGCCGATCGCCGCGTTCATCGGTGATCTGGTGCGTCTCATCGAATCCCGCAACCCGGATCCGATCGGGGGTGAAGAGGGCGGAACACCCCTCCAAACCCAGCATTGGACACTGGCCAAATTAGGACGCGACATGATCGCGCCGAGCCAGACGCTCATGACGCCGAGATCTACGACGGCGAATTGCTCGTACTGCGCGCGGTTTCCGCCAAAGAAGCGCCCGCGCTCTTCGACGACGTCATCGACGCTGTGTCCAGGCTCACCGCCGAGGAGTTCCGCAGCTGGTCCTCGACCGCCGCCCGCTGGACCGGACTGGTGGCCGGAGTGGCCGCCGTCGTGTTCGCGGTTGTGCTGGGTCTGATCTCGCGCTCGGCCGGTGACACCTTCGTCGCGCCGCCGCTGCTCTTGGGCGGCGCCATCGCCGCGCTCGTGGCCGCGGCCATCGCCCGGCGCAAGTACGCCGACGAGCTCACCGCGACCGTGCTCACCCTGTGCATGCTGCTGCTCACCTTCGGCGGCGCGGCACTCACCGTGCCCGGCTCGGTCGGCAGCCCGCACCTCATGCTCGGCGCGGCCGCCACCCTGCTGCTGGCCGTGGTCGGCTACCGCATCATCGGGGCCGGAGCGGCAGTGGTGTCCGCCGTGGTGACCGTGGTGATCCTGTCCGGAGTCGGCGCGGCCGTGCGCATGATCTGGGATGCCGGAGTGCCGAAAGTCGCTGCGGGCGTACTGGTTACCTCCATCATCGTGCTGTCCATGGTGCCGCGCCTGGCCGCGATGCTGGCCCGGCTGCCCGTCCCTCCGGTGCCCACCGCGGGCGCGGCCATCGACCCGGCCGACCACGAACCCCGGCCCACCATCGAAGGCATCGGCGCCATCGGCGCGACCGTACTGCCGTCCGCGGCCGGGCTCGGACAGCGCGCCCGCACCGCCAACCAGTTCCAGACCGGCATCGTGGTCGGCAGCGCGATCGGCGCGGTCGCCGGTGCGATCGCTCGGCCGACCCGTTCGGGTCCGCCCGCTGGCAGGGCATCGCGCTGGCCGTGGTCATCTCGATCATCCTGTGCCTGCGCGGCCGCTCCTTCGCTGACCTGACCCAGGCCGCCACGCTGATCGGGAGCGGCTGCGTCACCTTCATCGGCCTGGCCGTACTGCTCGCGCTCGCCGACGACGGGATGCCGCTGCTGTCGGCCGGACTGCTGCTGCTCTTCGCGGTGGGAGCCATCGGATTCGGCGTCATCGGCCCGCACGTCGAAGTCACCCCGGTCACACGGCGCTTCAACGAGATCTTCGAATACGGCCTGATCGTGTCGATCGTCCGCTGGTGCTGTGGATGATGGACATCTACTCGACGGCCCGGAACATATGAGTCGGCGTCCTGGAAACTGGGCGCGAACACTGTGTGCGGCGGCGATTCTCGGCGGTGCGCTGCTGGGACCGCAGGTCTCGGCCGAGGCCCGGCCGGTGGCCACCGTCAACCCGCCGACCTCCGATCCCGGCACCGACGAGGGCCGGGCGCGGCTGAAGGACGCGCAGGACAAGGCGGGCAAGCCCGGTCCGCTGGTCACCACTGAACTGAAGGTGGTCTGCGGCAACGAGTGGTACCTGAAGAGCAAGGTCGTCCCGCGTGACGAGGCCGTCGCGCAGAAGGTGCTCGATCTGCCCGCGGTCTGGCAGGCCAACCCGGCCCCGGAAACAAGGGTGCGGGACAGACCATCGCGGTCATCGACACCGGCGTCATCCAGAACCCGCGGCTGGACGTGCGGCCCGGCGGCGACTTCGTCTCCGGCAGTGACGGAACCGAGGACTGCGACGGACACGGGACCGCGGTCGCGGGCATCATCGCCGCCAAACCCAGCCCCGACGACGCGTTGGTGGGTGTCGCGCCGGAAGCCCAGATCCTGGCCATCCGGCAGTTCAGCGACCACTATCAGGCCAAGGACCAGAACGGCGAGAAGCCGCCCGGCACCATGAGTTCGCAGGGGTACGGCCCCAGCCTCACCCTCGCCGCCGCGGTCGTGCACGCCGTCGACCTGGGAGCCAAGACCATCAACATCTCGGAGGCCGCCTGCACGCAGGAGGATCCGACACCGGCGACGGTCCACTCGGCGCCGCGGTGCGCTACGCCTACGACAACCAGGTCGTGGTGGTCGTCGCCGCGGGCAACCTGGATCAGGCCACCGGCTGCGGCACCCAGAACGGCTCGTACAGCGACAACGCGACCAGCTGGAAGAACGTCAAGACCGTCTCCAGCCCGGCCTGGTTCAACAAGTACGTGCTGTCGGTGGGCTGGATCCAGCCCGACGGCAACCCCGCCGGCAATACGCTCTACGGCCCGTGGGTCGGCGTCGCGGCCATCGGCCAGGACCTGGTCTCGCTCGACAGCAAGAACCCGGGCGCGCTGGTCAACGGCACCGGCGTCGACAAGGACGGAAAACCCATCGGCCTCAACGGAACCAGTTTCGCGGCGCCCCAGGTGGCCGGACTGGCGGCGCTGCTGCGGGCGAAGTATCCGGACTGGTCGGCGCGGCAGATCATGAACCAGATCATCCTCACCGCGCATCAGCCCGGCACCGGACGCGACGACCGCGTCGGCGCCGGACTGATCGACCCGGTCGCCGCGCTCACCGCGCACTTCCCCGACGACGTGCTCAGCGCCGACACCCCCGTGCTGCCCAACCACGCCGGGTCCGACAAACCCCTGGCCTTCCCCACCCCCGAAAAGCCCGTCGGCCCACCGCGATTGCCGCGGCTGGTCGCCACCGTCGGCACCATCGTCTGCCTGTCCGCGCTGGGAATCGGTCTCGCCGTGTCGATTCCGTTCCGCCGCCGCCGAAGCGACGACGAGCTGCCCGACCTCGATTACTGACCGGAGAGATACCCATGGCTACCGAAGGTTTCGTGCGTCGGCCCCGCATCGCACCACCCCGCGCGCCGGGCGGAGAGATGGCGCTGACCGCGCCGCCGGAGATCCCGCGACCGGTCGCCGCGCCCCTGATGGCCAAGCTGATGCCGGTCGTCATGGTGGTCGCCATGATCGGCATGCTCGCCATGATGAGCTTGATGGGCCGCTCCATGCTGTCCAACCCGTACATGATGATGATGCCGATGATGATGATCATGTCGATGGCCGGCATGCTCATGGGTCAGCGCGGCAGCAGCAAGAGCTCCGCGGAACTGAACGAGGAACGCAAGGACTACTTCCGCTACCTCGACCAGACCCGCCGCGAAGTCCGGCGCACCGGGCAGAAGCAGCTCGAGACGCTGGTCTGGAGCCACCCCGAACCGGTGGACCTGCCCTCCATCGTCGGCACCCGGCGCATGTGGGAGCGGCGGCCCGCCGACCCGGACTTCGGGCACGTGCGCGTCGGCATCGGCACGCACCGGCTCGCCGCTAAACTGGCGCGACCCGAAACCGGTCCGCTCGAGGACCTGGAGCCGGTGTCCACCGTCGCGTTGCGCCGTTTCGTGCGAACCCATTCCGTGGTGCATCACCTGCCGACCGCGGTGTCGCTGCGCGCCTTCCCCGCCATCAACCTCGAGGGGCCGGCCGAGGACGTACGCGGGCTGGTGTGGTCGATGCTCATGGAGCTCACCGCGTTCCACGGACCCGACCACGTCGGCGTCGCCATCGTCACCGCCGAACCCGACTGCGAAGCCTGGGCCTGGGCGAAATGGCTACCGCACGTACAGCATTCGAGCCAGCGCGACGGTATGGGCGCGGCCCGCATGATCTACGGCTCGCTCGGCGAGCTGGAGACGGCGCTGGCCGACGATCTGCTCGAGCGCGGGCGGTTCATGCGCAACCCGCAGCCCACCCAGGGACGCATGCACCTGGTCGTCATCATCGACGACGGATACGTCAGCGGCAGTGAGCGACTGATCAGCGAATCCGGACTGGACGCGGTCACCGTCATCGACCTGAGCGCCGCCGAGAACAGCCTGGCCGCGCGACGCGGGCTGCAACTGGTGGCCGCCGGGGGCGAGGTGTTCGCCAAGAGTGCGGCGGGCAGCGAGAAGTTCGCCAACGCCGACCGGGTGACCCTCGCCGAGGTGGAATCGTTCGCGCGCAGCCTGGCCCGCTTTCGCATCGCCACCGCCGCGCAGATTGTCAGCCTCGGCGACAACACCTCCGCCGCCGACCCGGGCCTGATGAACCTGCTCAAGATCCCGGACGCCTCCCAGATCGACCCGGCCAAGGTGTGGCGGCCGCGCGCCGGACGCGAACGACTACGCGTGCCCATCGGCATCACCCCGGACGGGACGCCCGTCGAGATCGACATCAAGGAATCCGCCGAGAACGGCATGGGCCCGCACGGCCTGTGCATCGGCGCGACCGGCTCGGGCAAGTCGGAATTCCTTCGCACCCTGATTCTTTCGATGGTCACCACGCACTCGCCCGATCAGCTCAACCTGATCCTGGTCGACTTCAAGGGTGGCGCGACCTTCCTCGGTATGGATCCGTTGCCGCACGTGGCGGCGGTCATCACCAACCTCGAGGAAGAGCTCGAACTCGTCGACCGTATGCGCGACGCGCTCGCCGGCGAGATGAACCGGCGCCAAGAACTGCTGCGCTCGGCGGGCAACTTCGCCAACGTCGTCGAATACGAGAAGGCCCGGGCGGCCGGCGTGCCGCTGGACCCGCTGCCCGCGTTGTTCGTCGTCATCGACGAGTTCTCCGAATTGCTCTCGCAGAAACCGGATTTCGCGGATCTGTTCGTGATGATCGGCCGCCTGGGCCGCTCGTTGCACGTCCACCTGCTGCTCGCCTCGCAGCGGCTGGAGGAGAACAAGATGCGCGGCCTCGACTCGCACCTGTCGTATCGGATCGGTCTGCGGACCTTCTCCGCCAACGAATCTCGCGCGGTGCTGGGTATCACCGACGCCTACCACCTGCCCGGAGTTCCCGGCTCCGGCTACCTGAAGAGCGACGCCTCGGATCCGTTGCGGTTCAACGCAACCTACGTGTCCGGCCCCTACGTCGCGCCCCGCGCTGCCCGGCAGGCCGCGGACGGCACCACCGTCGTCGACGCGCCGCCGCGCGAATTCACCGCCGCCATGGTCGAAATCCTCGAACAGCCCGAGCCGGGGCACCCGTTCGATCCGCTCGATCTGCTTCCGCCCCCGCCGCCCTCCGGCGACGAGGGCCTGCCCGACAGCCTGCTGCAGACCGTCGTCAAACGCCTCACCGGGCACGGCCGCCCCGCCCACGAGGTGTGGCTGCCGCCGCTCGAGGAATCGCCGACCGTGGACATGCTGCTGCCGGACCCCGACTGGCGGTCGCCGGTCAACCGGCACGGGCAGCTGTGGATGCCGATCGGCATCATCGACAAGCCCTACGAGCAGCGTCGCGACGTGCTCACCATCAATCTCGCCGGCGCGCAGGGCAATGTGGCCGTCGTCGGCGGTCCGCAGTCCGGCAAGTCCACCACGCTGCGCACCATCATCATGTCCGCGGCGGCCACCCACACGCCCGAACAGGTGCAGTTCTACTGCCTCGACTTCGGTGGTGGCTCCATGGCCGGTCTGGTCGGACTGCCGCACGTCGGCTCGGTCGCGGGCAAGCTCGACTCCGACCGGGTGCGGCGCACCATCGCCGAACTCACCACCCTGCTGCGCGAGCGCGAGGAGCGCTTCGCGGGACTGGGCATCGAATCCATGGCCGAGTTCCGGCGGCGCAAGCACGCCGCCCAGGCGGCGCAGTCCGATGACCCGGTGCTGGCCGACCGTTTCGGCGACGTCTTCCTGGTCATCGACAACTGGCAGGTCGTCCGCGAGGAATTCGACAGCCTGGAGCCGATGGTCGGACAGCTTGCCGCACAAGGTCTCTCGTACGGCATCCACGTGATCCTCGGCGCCAACCGCTGGGGCGAGATCCGGGCCTCGGTCAAGGACATGATCGGTACCCGCATCGAACTGCGCCTGGGTGACCCGTCCGACTCCGAGATGGGCCGCCGCGTCGCCGTCAACGTGCCGCTCAACCGGCCCGGCCGCGGACTCACCGCCGACCAGCTGCACATGCTCATCGCCATGCCGCGCCTGGACTCCGACACCGATCCGCAGAACCTGGCCGAGGGCGTGGCCGCCGCGCGTACCGAGATGCAGGCCATCTGGGGCGAACGCCGCGCACCCGAGGTCCGCACCCTGCCCGGCAGCGTGCCGCGCGAACGGATCCTGGAACTGGCGCACCGCAACGGTATTCAGCAGGGACCCACCAAGGTGGTCATCGGCATCGGCGAATCCGAACTGCAGCCGATCGTCCTCGACTTCGCCTCAGACCCGCACTTCATGGTCTTCTCCGAAGTCGAGTCCGGCAAGACCACGGTGCTGCGCAACATCATTCGCGGCCTCGCCGAGAACTCCAACGCCGACACCGCGCGCGTCATCCTCATCGACTACCGCCGCACCCTGCTCGGCGTCCTGGAAGGCGACCAGCTCGCCGGCTACTCGACCTCCTCGCAGACCTGCGGCGGCATGATCAAGGAAGTCGTCAACTACCTGTCCAAGCGCATCCCCGGCTCCGACATCACCCCGCAACAGCTACGCGACCGCGACTGGTGGACCGGCCCGGAGATCTACGTCGTCGTCGACGACTACGACATGGTCGTCGCCGGCGGAAACCCCTTGGGCGCCTTGATCGAATTGCTCCCGCAGGCCCGCGATATCGGCCTGCACGTCGTCATCTCACGCAATATGGGCGGCATCTCCCGAGCCCTCTACGACCAGGTCCTGGGCTCGATGAAGAACCTCTCCGTCCCCGCCCTGCTCATGAGCGGCTCCCGGGACGAAGGCAAACTCATCGGCGACATCCGCCCCATGCGCCTGCCGCCGGGTCGTGGCATCCTCTGGTCCCGCTCCCGCGGCGACGAGATGATCCAGATCGCCGACCTGCCGGGAACGTAATCCCTGCGGGACAACAAGGAATCCGCACTGACACCGATCCGGGCCCGGGGCGAGCCGCACCGGGACCGGGTCTGTTCATGTCAGAAGCCCGCGCTACCGGTTTGGGCGGCGTCGCAGGCCGGCTGTGCCGGTTGCACAGCGGGGGTGCTTCCGGCCGCCGCCGCGGAGACGGTGACCGTCCACGACACGGACGAAGAGCCCTGCCGTGCGGTGAAAGTGTGGGTGCCCACGCCGGCCGGGACCCAGGACACATATGCCTGGGAAAGGATCCCTAGGTCGGGGTGATACGTATGGATGGGGCTGGCCCCGATGCACTGCCCATTGTCGTAGAAGCTGACCCTGGTGGGCTCGAACGGTGTGGATTGGGTCGTAGCACCCTCCACGCCCAGGACGTAGTTCGCCCCCACTTGAATAACTGGGTTCGTAGTGTCCTGATAGATCATCTGGTCGTTCGGGCCTCTCATAATCCATGTCGCCCCCACGACGGACGAAGACGCCATCGGCGCGGCAATGGTGACGACCGCCGATGCCGCGATCACCGCCCCCGCTGTGCCCCAACCGATTCGGCGGCCGATCCCGGCTTCCCTACGCACCTTGTCCACTCCTTTCGCCCCCCGAAAATCGGAGTGCCGCAGCCTAACTACCGTGGGCTGCCCACCGCGTGCCCCGAATTGTGGGGGGGCATGCGCCTGCGTCGCCCCGCCACGGCCGGGTCAGGTGGCGGTTGCCTGGCCTGGTTCGGCGATCACGCCGGGGTGGGCGCGGAGGAAGGGGTGCTGGGTGAGGGTCCAGGTGGTCGGGGTGGCGGGATCGAGGGTGAGACGGGTGGTTTCGCCTGCCGCCAGGGTGAGGGTGGGGCGGGTGAAGGCGTGCGACCAGGCGGCGGTGGGGCGTTCGAAGAGGGCCCGGGAAGGGCCCGTGGCCTCGGGGCCGGCGATTCGGGCCAGGCGGAAGCCGGCTCGCAGGTAGTAGGCGTGCAGGTCCTCGTTGGTGGTCCAGGCGTCGAGGCGGACCCAACCGCGACGGCGGCGGTGGGCCAGCTGGGCCGCGTGCGCCAGCAGGGCTTCGCCGACGCGGTTTCCGGTGAAGCGGAGGTCGACGATCATGTAGTGGATGATCACGGCATCGGCGAGTTCACCGGGGGACCAGAGGTTTTCGTCGGCGCGGTCGTTGACGGTGATGGTGCCGGCGGGTTCGCCTTCCACCTCGGCTATCCAGGTTTCACCTTGCCGGACCGCATGGGCCACGGACCGAACGAAGGTCTCGATGGGGAGACCCCGGCCGGCCCGGGTCCATTGGTCACTGCCGCGCGCCGCCAGCCAATTGGTGCGTTGCAACCGGAACCGGGTAATGGTCCCCAGATCCGCGACGCGGGCCCGACGCAGGTGTGGTTTCATGGCGAACCGGGTAGCAGGGAATTACCGAACGAATGGGAATTACCGGTCGGAAATGGTGCACCCAGAGTTTTACGAATAATGTCCGTTCCTTCGTCATCGCCCAATTCGTATGCCAATCGGTTGCGGGCCGCAGTGGAACGATGACGGGTCACTCGAGTGACGCGTTCGTGGTTGGCTCCGATACGTAAATGATCGAGAAGAATGGTGCCTGGACCGATGCCCAGCAACGCCGCCTCCTCGGCCGTGGCGGGACGGGAGACGACGGTGTCGCGGTGCGCCGTCTCGGCGTAACCGCGGTCGGCGAGGCGCCGCGTCGTCCCCTCGGGGATATCGCGCGGAGCGTCGATTCCGGTGGCCTCGGCCAGATCTCGCGGGTAGAAGCTGACCTCCCAAGACCACGGTTCGTTGTCCAGATACTGCATGATAGTGCGCGAAACGACCCATTCGTCGCGCGCCACGCCCAGCCAGTGCGCGACCTCCTGACTAGCCGGTTCCATTCTCGCGCTGAACTGTTTGGACGGCTCCCGGCCCGCGGCCCGCGCGATCTGGGAGAAGATGTCGTGGGCCGCACGCGGCCGGTCCGGCCGAATGTGGTTGGTGACAACGGATTCCAGCACTTCCTGACTGCGCACGATCGTGCCTCGGGAAGTGGCTGTGTAAACCAGGTTTTCGGCAACAAGAAGCTGAATCGCATTACGAGCCGTCGTAATCGAGACTTGCATCTGCTCGGCCAACTCATTGTGACTCGGTAGTCGATCGCCCGGTTCCCACTTGCCGGCGCGGATCTCCTCGCGGAGGAGGTCTGCGATCCGTTGGTATCTCGGACCGTCTGCCATCTCGCTCCTCGGTTGTTGCTTCAAGGGTGTGAAGTCTACTCCGGTAGTACTACTGCCGCGTAAGGCTTGACAGCAGCATTCTGAGGTTTATTGTAATGAACGTCCTGAATGCGGTGTTGGTATTCGTCGAAGAACGCGAGGCAACGTGGCTGGTTCGGAGACATCAAACACGGTCGTTGTGGCATTGCCCGACGTGTCCTGTTCCTATGTGGACATCGAGGCGCAACTACCGGCTTCCGGCCTATTGCCGACCTCCGACCTACTCCTGCGCGCTTGTCGCGGTCACCGGGTCATCGGCGGACCTCTGCTGTGGTTCGCCCACGACCTCGCGGTGCTGCACGAGCGGCGAGTGGTCGGGCGCGGCGGTGTCGGCCCGGAAACCGATCCCACCTCGATCATCGAAAACAAGCGTCGCCGAATCGAATTGGTCATGGCCATTGACGACTGGATCGTGCGCTCGGTACCCCAGCATCGATTGGGCGCCACCCTGCACACCGAAACGGTCGGATCGGTCATCGAACGGCTCGCCGACGCATCCGTGCGTGCTCATCACGCGTTGATGACCCTTGACGCCAATGATGAAATGTTGCACGGCGCTTGGCACCATTTAGCCGAATTGTCGGACGCCTACGACGATCTCGTGCGAGACGTTCTCGCCGGGCGTCGCCGGCTGCCCGCCTGGTAAAAGCAGGACCGATGCGCGGTCCGGGCCCGAGGGCGGCCCGGACCGTCATCTTTGCGTATCCGCGATACGGTTGGCGCGATCATTGAGTTCGACCACAAGGGGAGTTGTGGACAAGCTACAAGTTCGCGCGATACTCGCTGCGGTACTCGCGATTACGGCGCTCACGGCCACGGGGTGCGGGTCGGAACCGAAGTCCGCGGCGGAGACGACCGTCGACCTCGCCAAGCTCGACACCGGCAGCTACGAGACCAAACCCCGGCAGCGGGAAGCCGTCGACCCCGTCCGCATGGGCCGGAACCTGGAGGCGCTGCGGCTCGGGGACGTGGTGCCCCTCCCGGTGCAGATAGATCCGGCCCTGACCCACAACGCGGGCGGTGTGCACGCCTTCATCGACGTGAAAGCCTTCGACGCCAGTTCACCTTTCGGGTCCTTCGACAACGACGCCTTCACCGCGAGCACGCCGGGGCTGGTCGCGGGATTCGGCACCGCCGCGTCCTCCAATGAGGACAGCTTCGGGCTCGGCTACATCCTGCGGCACTCCGTCATGATCTTCGAGACCGATCAGGCCGCGGCCGCGGCCGCGACCGCGCTGTCCGGCATGCGTTTCGAAACCATCACCACACCGGACCCCGTGCAATCGGCCGCGTACCCGGATGCGCACGTGGTGTGGATTCCGCAGTTCCAATCGCTTTCGTCCTGGTATGCCACGGGCCGCTATGTGATCGGCGACGTGGTGAACCACTACGAGAACATGGACCTGAAGAAGTCCGACCTGAATGCGCTGATCAGCCTGTCGGACAAGGCGATCGGCGTGACCGTCGAACGACTGAAGGACTTCCGGCCGACCCCGCTGGATCAGCTCGCCGCACTGCCGATCGATCCGCAAGACATGCTGCGGCTGAGTCTGATCCGACCGGACGGCGACCAGGCAGCGTTCGCCCTCGAAGGGACATTGAGCCGCACCGCCGCGTTGCACCGGGAAGACGTGCCGGACACCGGTCGCGCACTGTTCGACAAGACCGGGGTCGACTTCATCGCCTACGGTGCGGGAAGGCTCATTCGCACCCGGGACGCCGCCGCGGCCGAGCAGTTCTTCGCCTCGGAAGCGTTCGGCCGCCTGTGGACCAAGATCGAGTCGCCGCCGGGGCTGCCCAACGCCAGGTGCTCCAAGTACCAGGGGCCCAAGGTATTCCAGTTTCCGTACCAGTGCTTCGTGACCTACGGGCGGTACGTCGCCGAGATGTGGTCGCAGCAGCCGCAGGACGTGTACCAGCGGATCTCCGCGCAGTACGCCATGCTCGCCAACGACAAATAGGGGATCGTCGTGCAGAACTTCGACTGGCGTAAGGCCGTATTCGCCACTGCCGCTGTTAGTTTCACCGTTCTATCGGCCGGCTGCGGTGGCCCGATATCCGGTTCACCCGCCGCGGGCGAGGTCGACATCCGCACACTGGCCGTCGGCAACTATCCGACGGCTCCGCTCGACTTCCGCGCCGTGTACAGGCATTCGTCCTCGGACGGCCGGCCGCTCGCGATCGCTCGCCTCGCGGATGCCGTGATCAGTGGCGCGGACATCGACCCCGGCTTCCGGTACACGGCGGTGACCCGCACCGACCCCAACTATGTGCTGGCCGAAGCCACGAAACCGGTACTGACCGCAAACCACCTGATGCTGACCTTTTCGACGTCGGTCAGCGATCGCCCGCGCCTGGAGACGCTCTACATCGACCACAGTTCCGGCAACTCCAGTCCGCTCGGTGGGTGGGAAAATGACGCCACCGCAACCACATTCAACGTGACGGTCATGCAGTTCCCCGACGAGCAGTCGGCGCGGGCGGCCGCTGACGGCATCGAATCCGCGGACTTCGATGTCGCGCCGGCCGACAACGTCCGGGTGGGCCTGGAGCAGTATCCAGCCGCGAAAGCCCATTGGCGGCCGGGTATTCCCTCCATGGCCGCGGCCATCGCGCACGGCCAGTATGTGATCAACGTCTTCGTCCGCAAACCCGCACCCGAGATCGACGGCCTGAAGTCGCTGGCCACGAAGATCCTCGCCGCCCAGCTCCTCCTCCTGGACAAGACCTCCCCGCTATCCGACCGCGACATCCTCTATCTCGACTACGACCCGTCCGACATGCTGCGCCGCACCCTCCATCCCGGCGACTACCCGCGACCCAGCCAAGACGAGGCGACCCGCACACCCCGCGGCTTCCTGCACACTCTCGACGACCAAGGCCCGTGGAAGCCGCTGCTCGACGACAACGGCGTGGACGTGATCTCCACTACCACCAAGGGGGCGCTGCTCATTCGCGCTCGCGACGAGCGATCCGCGGAGAGCCTGTGGGCGGGCATCAACGCCTTCATCCCCGGCTCGACCGACGGGCCGCCGGGTCTGCCCGCGGCGACGTGCGTCCAGAACCCCAGCCCCAACCGCGACAGCTTCCCCCAAGGCTGGAACGCCAGCGACCGCTACGTCTGCAACCTGCACTACGGCCGCTACGTCGCGCGCGTCGCCGGCGGCCAGCTCATCGACGCCCAGCAGCGCGCTGCCGCGCAATACGCGCTGCTGGCCAAGGCCCAATACCTCTAGCGGAGTATCACTTCGGCAGCCTCGGGATCGCGTCGGCGAGGAGCTTGGCCGCCTTGCCGCACGCGTCCGGGGTCGCCGACTGATCCGACACCATGAGCTTCAACTGCTCGGCGTTGCCCTTGTCCGTCGGGCGGACCAGGTAGCTGACGTTGCAGTCGTTGATCGTGTGCGCGCCGATGACGTAGGTGGTGAAATCGCCGGCCTGCCAGGTGTCGTAGGCCCAATCACCCTGATCGGGACGGGACTGATCGACCAGATCGACCCGGACCCAGCCGTCGTGGCCGATCGCCGCGCACGAGTGCGGGGAATGCTGACGGTCGGTGACCTCACCGGTGATTCCCCGGATCGTGTCGTCAGGAACCAGCGAACACGGATCCAGGCGCAGCACCGACACCGGCGCGGCCTGACGCTGCGGGACGGAGTCGGAGAGACGGTCGGCCACCGCGGCCAGTGCCTGCTCGGCGGCGGTGCAAGCCGCGCCGGGCTCGGCCGCGGGATCCAACTGCTCGGCCGACATGCGCAGCGGGACATCGCCGCCGGACTTGGCGACCAGCACGGTGTCGCACTTGTTGTCGGCCGCGCCCGAGGTGAGGATCGTGCCCCAGCTCGCGGTGTGCGTGGTCGGCTTCAACTGGTCGACGCCGATCGCGCTGTCGGGAATGTCGAGGGTGTAGTGGACCTTTCGCTGTGTGGAGTCCAACACCGTGGTGGCGCAACCGCCGCCCGGCTGTGACTCGGGATCAGCGGTGCGGGTACCCACCTTGCCCGGCAGCGCCTTGTCGATCACGGCGCAGGTGTCCAGCAGCCGCAGCTGCGCGGCCGTCAGATCCAGGGACGGATCCGTGCGCGCCTGCGCATGCCCCTCGGCATCGGAGGACCGGGTCAAGGCGAACAACGTGCCGCCCACCAGCACCGCACCGGTGACGGCCGCGGCCGCCCAGCCGATATTGCGCTTGCGACGATCCTCCAAGCGCGCCATCTGATCCCGGTAACGGGTCTCCTGCTCACCGCTCGACGCCCACCAGTCGGCATCGGTGCGGTGCGACGCGAGGAAATCCAGTACCGGTTGCGGCCAGGCCGACTCACCGGGAATCCGCTCCGCCTGCTCCAGCAGCTGGCGCGCCGACGGGCGATGCGCGGGATCGGGCGACAGGCAGGACTCGACCAGCTTGCGCACCGCGTGCGGGACCGCCTGCAGATCCGGTGTCGCGGACACCGATCCGGTGGCCGCCAGGACCAGCAGCATGCCCAGCGCGTAGACGTCGACCGCGGAGGTCACCGGCTGGCCCTCGGCCTGCTCGGGCGCCAGGTACACGGACGCGTCCGTGGTCGCCGAACCATCCTCGCGGGCACGGGTGATGCCGAAATCGACCAGGCGCGGGCCCTCCGGCGTCAACAGCACATTGCCGGGCTTCAGATTCCGGTGCACCAGCACCGCGCGATGCACCTCCAGCAGCGCGGACGCCAAGCCCGCCGCCAGCAGGCGCAGACCCGGCAGCGGCAGCGGGCCACAGGCCGCGACCACCATGGCCAGGTCCGGGGCGGGCAGGTATTCGGTGGCCAGCCACGGGCGTTCGGCGTCGGCGTCACTGTCCACCACCGGCGCGAACGACGGGCCGGTGAGCTGCTTGCCGGTCTCCAGTTCCCGCTGGAAACGCGCACGGAACTCCATGTCCACGGTCTGCGACCGGTGAATCTGCTTGACCGCCACGAGCTTTCCGGTCGGCGTGCGACCCAGCAGCACGCGGCCCATCTCACCCGTACCGACCACCGCGATCATGTGGTGCGGGCCGATCCAGCGCGGATCGTCGGGCAACAGCGCCTTCATCGCGGATCCGCCGGGCTCGGCGTGTGCGGACGGGGTGCGGCGGACAGGCCGCGGACATTACGCATCCAGGTGTACTCCGAGTTCTCGGGGTCGGCCGCGAGGAATTCGCCGGACAGGGCGGCAGCGCGATCGAGCCACAAACTAGCACCCGTTCGGTGCCGTGTCATGCGCAGCCGGCCCGGCCGAAGTCGCTGCCCCGGAACGCCTTCGGAACCGCTTCCGGCCCGACCACGACAATGCCTGCGACTCAACCCCGATAGTGACGGTGGTCAGCGCCGAAATCATCGGCCACGGTCGCCGCCAGCTCGACATAAGCACGCTTGACGGGCTTGCTCAGCCGATGCAGATCGATCTCCGCGCCCTCACCCAGGTGAGCGTCGTACGGAATGATGTGGACCGCGCGGCAGCGCGACAAGAAATAATCGCGCAGCTGATTGATCCCGACATTCGGGGCGCCCGGGCGCGGCAAATTGATCACCACCACCGCATTACGAACCAAATGGTCGTGACCGTGCAGCGACAGCCAATCCAGCGTCGCCGCCGCACTACGCGCGCCATCGATCGCCGACGACGAGATCAACACCAGCGAATGCGCCAAATCCAGCACACCCGCCATCGCCGAATGCATCAGGCCCGTACCGCAGTCGGTCAGGATGATGTTGTAGAAGCGCTGCAGGATGCGCGCCACCGCGCGGTACTCCTCCTCGTTGAACGCCTCCGACGCCGCCGGATCCCGCTCACTGGCCAGCACCTCCAACCGGCTGCTGCCCTGCGACGTATGCCGGCGCACATCCGAATACCGCTGAATATGATCGTCCAGCAACAGATCCCGCACCGTCGACCGCGTCTGCAACGGCACCCGCTGCGACAACGTCCCGAAGTCCGGATTCGCGTCCACCGCGATCACCCGATCCCCGCGAATCGACGAGAAGATCGAACCCAGACCCATCGTGGTCGTGGTCTTGCCGACACCACCCTTGAGCGACAGCACCGCGATCCGGTAATCACCGCGCACGGGTTGCCGAATCCGTGCCACCAACTCCTGCAGGCGGCGCTCCTCCGCCGACATTCCCGGATTGATCGCGCCACCGGACATGTGATGCACAGCCCGCCGCCAACCCGAACCCGGAGCCTTCGTGGCCCGGCGCAACGGCACATCATCCAGCGACGGGGCGGGACCACCGGCATAGCCGGCCGCACCACGCGGACCCTGCACGGGCCCACCCGGGTAACCCTGTAGCGGAACGCCGTACTGGCCGGGTGCGCCGTACGCGGGCTGCACGGAACTCATCCCGTACTGCCCGGGCACGACACCAGGCTGTGCGGGTGCGCCCATGTCGCCCCAGCCAGGGGCGGCCGGAGCGGGTTGTCCGGGAACGACGGGACCGGTCGAGGGGCCGTGGCCGCCCGGGTAGGCGGCTCCCTGCTCCGGCGCGGCCCAGGGCATCTGCCCACCCGGGCCTTGCGGACCATCGGACCCGGGGCCCCAATGCGGCTGTCCCGGAGCGTTTTCGCCAGGCATACCCATGCCGTGCGGGGCCGGTCCGTCGGCCTGCGGTCCGGTCAGCGCGGCGGCCGCCGCCTCGGACCCGGGAGCCTCGACTCGCGGATTCGAGTTCGTACCAAAGGCATCCGGCGGCGGGACCTGTCCCGGCAGGACACCAGGGGGCGCGTGCGTCGGTGAAACGCCTGAATCCGACTGCAGAGGAATCCGCATGGGCGGTCCGGTCAGACCAGCTGCGGCAGCCTCCGACAGCGGCGCATTCGCCCACGGGTTCGCATCCGTACCGGCAGCGTCGGTGGTATCTGGTGCGGCGCCGGGCATGCCGTGACCCGGCATCGGCGCACCGGTCTCGGATCGCCAGGGAGCCGGCTGCGACGCCTGGTCTCCCGGGAACCCCGGAACCCCGAAACCGGGCTGTCCGGGAACATTCGGGTGCCGACCGCCCGCAGCAGCCTCTGACTGCGGAGCATTGGCCCACGGATTCAGCTGCGGCGGAAACGCTCCGGGCGGGAAACCTTGGTTCGGCTGCATCGGGGGAACGCCCGGAGCGGGTGCCGGTGGCAGGCCCTGATCGCTGGGAATCGTGCCAGGCGCGGGTGGCATCCACTGTCCGCCATCGGCAACCGGCGCCGGGGCGTCCGCGGCGCGGTGACGGCCCGGACTCATCGGCTGATCGAAATCGTCTTCGGGGTCCGAGGTCTCGCCCGCGCCGGCCGTGGCGCCTAGCTCGGCCAGCTGGGCGTTGAGCAGCTCGTGCGCGGCGGCCGTCGTATTCGGCACCGGCGGAACATCATGTCCGGTGACGGGGGTCGACGCAGGTGTCGCGTGGTCGGTGCTCGGGCGGGCCGCGGGGGTGGGGTGCGGTGCAACAGGCGCCTGAGCGGGGCCCGGTTCGGTTGCGGCGGAACCCGATTCCGGAGATGGCGGGATCGGCCACCGAGTCGTCGGATCGGCGGGGGCGATGATCCCCGAGCCGGTCGCGTCGAGATCGCCCGGTGCCGGAGGCAGGGGCGGGTTCGACATCTTCGTTGCGGCGTCCGCAGAATCGGCGGGCTGCTCGCCCGGAGCCGGTGGCAGCGGCGGACGCGCGGTACGGGCCGGATCGGCTGCCGCCGAATCGATTTCGCTAGGCGAAGGTGGCAGCGGCATGCGGGTCGTCGGGTCCGCCGGGGGACGCGCAGGGGAGACGGCCTCCGGGGTGCCGACGGACGGCGTCCCCGCGAGGGACGCGCCCGCGGGCTGTGCTCCGGTCGCAACCGCAGGACCAGCCGAAGTCGGCGAGGGTGCCGAAGTCGGAGGAGTTGCCGGAGCGGGAGGTGCCGAGAACTGCGGTCCCCGTGGCGGTGTCGCCGCCGGGCCGGGCCGGGCCGAATCAGGGTTGGCCGGAGGCCGCGACGGATCGGACGCGGGTCTCGACTGTGCGCTGGGGAATTGGCTGTTGCCGGATCCCTGCCCATGGGGCGGCGGGGGCGTCGGGGCCTGACCGTTCGTCGGGAACGGCGCGGAGCCTTGGGGATTCGCCGGACCCGTGCCGTGACCGCCCTGGCCATTCGCCGGCTCAGCGGAGGAGGCCTCGCCATTCGGCTGCGAAGTCTGGGGCATCCGGCCATTGGGAGGCTGCGTGAACGGCGACTGGCCGTCGCGCTGCGGAGCCTGGGGTGCCTGGCCGTTGGGTGGCTGGGTGAACGGTGACTGGCCGTCGCGCTGCGGAGCCTGAGGTGTCTGACCGCCGGGCGGCTGAGTGAACGGTGACCTGCCGTCCTGCTGCGCGGGCTGCTGGGTGTGGGCCGCGTGGCCGGTGGGCGGCTGGGTGACGGGTGCTTGGCCGTTGGGTCGCGGGGCCTGGCCGTTGGTGGGCTGGGCCTGGGGGGTGTGGCCGCTCGGCTGTTGGGCGAAGGTGCCTTGGCCGATGGGGTGGCCCGAGGGGGCGGCGGTGCCGTTGGACGGGAGGTTGAAGTGGGTGCCGGGGTCGCGGGTCGGCATTGGCGGCGCGGGCTGTGCGGGAGCGGGCGGGGTGGCGCGCTGCTCGGGGCCGGGGCCGGGGCCGGGGCCGGGGCCGGGGGTTTGGGGTGCCGAGTCGGGGGCCGATTCCTTGCGGGGCTTGCGGCGGCCGAAGAGGCGGCGGCCGCCCTTCTCCTCGGGGATGACGTCGTCCTGGGGGAGGTTCTCGACGGGGGCTTCGTAACCGGTGTCGGTGATGTCGCTCTCGGAGAGCCAGGGCGGGAGCATTGGGAGCCCGTCGTTCTCGCGACTCACATCTACCCCCGGTGCCTCGATCATCGTGCAGGACAGGGCGTAGTTTAGCGATCTCCGGCGGGGTCCGCGCCCGGCACGAGCGGCCCGGCCGCGCCCCGGGGGAGGTGGCCGCGGCCACGGAGGGGCACGTCACGGCACCCATATTTGGCCGGATCTGGGGCTACGGGTAAAGTAGGGCGCTGGTGACTTACATAGTGGCTGTGGCATGTCCTGGGCGTTCCGCCGAGTGCCGCCTCCAGTGAGTATGTCACCGGGTTGGCTGCAGTGCACCGGAAAAACTATCGGTGCGCCCGCGTTTTCTCGAGGCCGACCAGCCGTAATGAGCGTGAACCAACCAGGTTCAGCCTAACCGGGATCGCGGAGGATATGGCGAAGAAGGAAGGGGCCATCGAGGTCGAGGGCCGGGTTATCGAGCCGTTGCCCAATGCGATGTTCCGGATCGAGCTGGAGAACGGGCACAAGGTTCTGGCCCACATCAGCGGCAAGATGCGGCAGCACTACATCCGCATCCTGCCTGAAGATCGCGTCGTCGTTGAGTTGTCGCCCTACGACTTGACTCGCGGCCGCATCGTCTACCGCTACAAGTGAGTCGCTCCCCGCGGGGCGCAAAGTCTTCCGGGACGATATGTCCCGGGTTTCCCGGTCGAACTGACCGGGGAAAAACTGTGTTCACGGCCAGTGAACACCAACCCAGATTGGATCTGACGTGAAGGTTCAGCCGTCCGTCAAGCCGATCTGCGAGAAGTGCAAGGTGATCCGCCGTCACGGTCGGGTCATGGTGATCTGCGAGAACCTGCGCCACAAGCAGCGCCAGGGCTGATCGCGGCCTAGTGCCGTGATCGCCGGGACTGTGGATACTCCACGCCCCCGGTCGCTCACCGCCAAGCACCGAACGCGGTTCGGATTGGCAATAGAAGAAGAACTCCCAGCGCCAGTCGCCGTCGCCGAGTCCCGCAGGGGACGGATGGCGGCCTACCCCCGGTACGGAGGCCGGGGCCCCACTTACGAGGGGACGGCCAGGGAGCAGACCTCCGCAAAAGTAAGGAATCGCCAACCATGGCACGTCTGATGGGCGTCGACCTCCCGCGCGAAAAGCGCATGGAGATCGCGCTGACCTACATCTTCGGCATCGGCCGGACCCGCGCCAAGGAGATCCTCGCGGAGACGGGCGTCAGCCCCGACCTGCGGTCGAAGGACCTCAGCGATGACGACCTGACCAAGCTCCGCGACTTCATCGAAGCGCAGGAGTTCAAGGTCGAGGGTGACCTGCGCCGCGAGGTGCAGGCCGACATTCGTCGCAAGATCGAGATCGGCTGCTACCAGGGCATCCGCCACCGTCGTGGCCTGCCCGTGCGTGGCCAGCGGACGAAGACCAACGCTCGTACGCGCAAGGGTCCGAAGAAGACCGTCGCCGGCAAGAAGAAGTAGGGATAGCGCATGCCTCCGAAGAGCCGGGCCTCGGGCCCGAAGAAGACTCAGAAAGCGCGTCGCCGGGATAAGAAGAACATCCCGCACGGCCACGCTCACATCAAGAGCACGTTCAACAACACGATCGTGTCGATCACCGATCCCGAAGGCAACGTCATCTCCTGGGCGTCCTCCGGCCACGTCGGTTTCAAGGGCTCGCGTAAGTCGACTCCGTTCGCCGCTCAGCTCGCCGCCGAGAACGCTGCCCGCAAGGCGCAGGAGAACGGCGTCAAGAAGGTCGACGTCTTCGTGAAGGGCCCGGGTTCGGGCCGCGAGACCGCGATCCGTTCGCTCCAGGCCGCTGGCCTGGAGGTCGGCACGATCTCCGATGTCACCCCGCAGCCGCACAACGGCTGCCGTCCGCCCAAGCGGCGTCGCGTCTAAGCGGGAAGGAAAAGGTACAGAACAATGGCTCGTTATACAGGCCCCATTACCCGCAAGTCGCGTCGTCTGCGTGTCGACCTCGTCGGAGGCGACCAGGCGTTCGAGCGTCGTCCTTACCCGCCCGGCCAGCACGGCCGCGCGCGGATCAAGGAATCCGAGTACCTCATGCAGCTGCAGGAGAAGCAGAAGGCTCGCTTCTCGTACGGCGTCATGGAGAAGCAGTTCCGCAAGTACTACGAAGAGGCGAACCGCCAGAAGGGCAAGACCGGCGACAACCTGCTGCGTCTGCTCGAGGCTCGTCTGGACAACGTCGTGTACCGCGCCGGTCTGGCCCGTACCCGTCGTGGCGCCCGCCAGCTGGTCTCGCACGGCCACTTCACCGTCAACGGTGTGAAGGTCGATGTGCCCAGCTTCCAGGTCTCGCAGTACGACATCATCGATGTCAAGCCGAAGTCGCTGGCCATGTACCCCTTCCAGGTGGCGCGTGAGACCGTCGGCGATCGCCCGATCCCGGGCTGGCTGCAGGTCGTTCCCGGCCGCCTGCGGATCCTGGTGCACCAGCTCCCCGAGCGTGCGCAGATCGATGTTCCGCTGCAGGAACAGCTGATCGTCGAGTTCTACTCGAAGTAATAGGTGCGCGTAAGCGTGCCGCTGGTTGTGGCCCTGCTCGGTTCGATGAGCACAGGGTCAGGGCCGCAACAGCTCCCACATCGTGGGCGTCAAATAGTGGGCGTCCGAAGGAGGAAGAAATGCTGATTTCACAGCGACCGACGTTGACCGAAGAGGTCGTGTCCGAGAACCGGTCGCGGTTCACCATCGAGCCGCTGGAGCCGGGCTTCGGCTACACCCTCGGCAACTCGCTGCGCCGCACGCTGCTGTCGTCGATTCCTGGTGCTGCTGTCACCAGCATTCGCATCGACGGCGTGCTGCACGAGTTCACCACCGTCCCGGGCGTGAAGGAAGATGTCACCGACATCATCCTGAACCTCAAGGGCCTGGTCGTGTCGTCCGAAGAGGACGAGCCGGTCACCATGTACGTGCGCAAGCAGGGCCCGGGCACCGTCACCGCCGGTGACATCGTCCCCCCGGCGGGCGTGACCGTGCACAACCCGGACATGCACATCGCCACCCTGAACGACAAGGGCAAGCTGGAGATCGAGCTCGTGGTCGAGCGCGGTCGCGGCTACGTCCCGGCCGTGCAGAACAAGGCGTCGGGTGCGGAAATCGGCCGGATTCCGGTTGACTCGATCTACTCGCCGGTTCTCAAGGTGACGTACAAGGTCGAGGCCACCCGTGTCGAGCAGCGCACCGACTTCGACCGGCTCATCCTGGATGTCGAGACCAAGAACTCGATCTCCGCTCGGGATGCGCTGGCGTCGGCGGGCAAGACCCTGGTCGAGCTGTTCGGACTCGCGCGCGAGCTGAACATCGAGGCCGAGGGCATCGAGATCGGCCCGAGCCCGGCCGAGGCGGACCACATCGCCTCGTTCGGCCTGCCGATCGAGGACCTGGATCTCACCGTTCGGTCGTACAACTGCCTCAAGCGTGAGGGTGTGCACACCGTCGGCGAGCTGGTCGCCCGCACCGAGTCGGACCTGCTGGACATCCGCAACTTCGGTCAGAAGTCCATCGACGAGGTCAAGGTCAAGCTGCACTCGCTCGGCCTGTCCCTCAAGGACTCCCCGGCTTCCTTCGATCCGTCCTCCGTCGTCGGCTACGACGCGGCGAGCGGCACCTGGAGCGACAGCGGCTCGTTCAGCGACACCGACAGCGGCGAGCAGGACTACGCCGAGACCGAACAGCTTTAGGCCATCCGGGGTGTAGCGCCCCGAATCGGCCTTCAACACAGGAGATTCCAACATGCCCAAGCCCAAGAAGGGTGCCCGCTTCGGCGGGTCGGCGTCGCACCAGAAGGCGATCTTCGCCAACCTGGCGACGGCGCTCTTCGAGCACGGTCGCATCACGACCACCGAGGCCAAGGCCAAGGCGCTGCGCCCCTATGCCGAGAAGCTTGTCACCAAGGCGAAGGGCGGCACCCTGGCCGACCGTCGCGAGGTGATGAAGGTGATCCGCTCCAAGGACATCGTGCACGCGCTGTTCGCGGAGATCGGTCCCTCGTTCGAGGGCCGTGAGGGTGGCTACACCCGCATCATCAAGACCATCCCCCGCAAGGGTGACAACGCTCCGATGGCGATCATCGAGCTGGTCCGCGAGAAGACCGTGACCAACGAGGCCGACCGTGCCCGTCGTGTCGCCGCTTCCAAGGCTCCCGAGGCTCCGGCCGAGGCGAAGGCCGACGAGGCTGCCGAGGTTGTCGAGGCTCCGGCCGACGCTGCCGAGGACAAGGCCGCGGAGTAATTCCGCACCTTTCGGATTCATGAGTGAGCCCGCCGTCCCCTCCGGGTCGGCGGGCTTTCTCCATGTTAACCAGGAGATCGCTGTGACCGTGGAGGATCCGACGCCCGAACCGGTTTCGATTCGGGTACGGCTGGACATCAGCTACGACGGCACCGATTTCACCGGGTGGGCACGCCAGCCCGGCCTGCGCACCGTGCAGGGTGTGCTGGAGGAAGCCCTGTCCAAGGTGCAGCGCGAGCCGATCCAGCTGACCGTGGCCGGGCGCACCGACGCCGGCGTGCACGCGGAAGGCCAAGTCGCGCACTTCGATACGCACACCGAGGTGGACGGCCCCAAACTGGTGCACCGGCTGGCCCGTTTCCTGCCCAAGGACGTGCGCGTCAAGCAGGTCCGCCTCGCCCCGCCGGACTTCGACGCCCGTTTCTCGGCGATCCGCCGCCACTACGCCTACCGACTGACTACGGCCCCCTACGGCGCCGAGCCGCTGCAGGCGCGTGGTGTCGTGCCGTGCCGTCCCGGCCCGGATGTCGAGGCCATGCGTGAGGCCTCCCGAAAGTTGTTGGGCCTGCACGATTTCGCCGCCTTCTGCCGCCGTCGCGAGGGCGCGACCACGATTCGCGAACTCCAGCGCTTCGATTGGGTTCAGGACGGCGATCTGCTGACCGCCTATGTCAGCGCGGACGCGTTCTGCTGGTCCATGGTGCGCAGTCTGGTCGGCGGCGTGCTGTCGGTCGGTGAGGGCCGCCGCACCCCCGACTGGATCGCCGGTCTGCTGAACGAGCGTGAACGCGCCAGTGCGGTGACCGTGGCTCCGGCCCACGGCCTGTCCCTGATCGCCGTCGACTATCCGGCCGATGCCGACCTGGCCGCGCGCAACGCCCAGACCCGCGAAGTGCGTACCGTTCCCGATCCCGAGGGCTGCTGCGGGGACTGATCCCCCCTTCCGGCGCGCCGTTCGATGCGCCGGCCGCACCCACCCCTTTCCGTCCCGTCCCCCGCGCCTCCTCCGAGGTCGCGGGTGCATTGTCGCGTGCGTGATTGCGGATCGGTCGCGCGGATGAAAATGCAAGTCCGGGATGAAGATTCGCTGTGCGAGTTGCGGGCAATACGTCATTTCGGACGGTTGGGCGAAAGTTGGATGTTGTTAAGGGAATTCGGGGATCGGGGTGGGGACGGGATGCGAGAATCGGGCAATGAGGGGCGGCGTCGAGCCCTCCGTGATGGAGGTTCGCTCCATGCCGGAGGTTTCGCAGCAGGAGACTTTCGAGGAATGGGAGGCCGTGGTCGCGGCGGCCTACGTTCCGCTGGTGGTGACGCCGGTGCGGTCGGGGGAATTCCGGGCTCGCATCGTGCAATCGCGATTCGACGGCATCGACGTGTCGATGGTGACGGCCAGTGGCCAGCACCTGAGCCGGATTCCGCAGCTGGTCAACGACCCCGAGGAACCCGTCCTGATCGCCAGCGTCACCACGCACGGGCACGGCTGGCTGGAGCAGGACGGACGGGTGGGGGAGCTGGCCGACGGCGGACTCACCCTGCACGTCAGTTCCCGGCCCTTCAGCGCGCACTTCGAGCAGTCCTGGGGTGTGGTGGCGGTGCAGGTGCCGCTGGCCGAGGTGGTGTGCGCGTCCGGGGTGCCGGCGGACCGGCTGCCCACCGCGGTGCGTTTCCCGCCCGAGGGCGCGGCGGGCATCGTGGGCCGCTTCTTCTGCGGCCTCGCGCAATTGCAGTACACCGCACCGGAACAGGCGGCCATGCTGGCCAAGCACGGGACCGGGCTGCTGGCGTCGGTGGTGCAGCTGGCCGCGGGCGACCTGCCGCGTGACGAACCGGCGCACGCGCTGGCCAAGCAGCGGGCGCTGGCGTTCATCCAGCGGCACTACGCCGACCCGGAGCTGACCATCGATCAGGTGGCGGGGGCGTGCTCGGTGTCGCGTCGCACCCTGTATCGGTTGTTCGAGCAGGGTGAGGACGGGGTGGCGGCCATGTTGCGGCGGATGCGGGTGGAGCGGGCGGTGTCGCTGATCCGGACCGATCCGACCCGGCCGCTGCTGTCGGTGGCGCGGTCGGCGGGGTTCATGTCGGAGCGGCAGTTCTATCGGGCCTTCAAGCGCGAAACCGGTATGACCCCTGGCGAATTTCGGACATATCATGCCTGATGAGCGGTGATTTCAGGGCTGACATGAATGGGCAGTGATCTGGCACGGGCGGCCAGTCACAACGGTGTCGGCGCGCGGAATACTGGGGACGCGCCGCCCGGTCGCCGCCTCGAGCCGCCGGTGACCGGGTGGCGAGCCAGCGCGGAAAATTCAGGGCAAGTGGTCCGTTTTGTCGCATCCGTCGCCTTCATTCCCAATCTCCCAGGGCCCGCAGGTGCAATGATGCAGCTGTGGGTATCGCTTCCACGGCCAGTGCCGAAGTCCGTACGACCTCAGAGGTTTCCGCGCGGCAAGCCTTCGAGCAGTGGGAGGCCGTCGTCGCGGACGCCGTGCTGCCGTCGATCATCGAACCGATCGGCCACGGGCAGGACTGGCACGGCAAGCTGCGCTACACCCAGCTGGATCGCTCCAGCCTCACCCTGATGACCTCCAGCGCCCAGCGGGTGGTGCGCACCAAGCGCCAGCTCGACCAGGCCGCCGGGGACTTCCTGCTGGTGAACATCGTCGTCGAGGGCGCGAACTGGACCGAGCAGGGCGGCCGGCTGATCGAGGGCGGGGCCGGCACCATCGCCTTCTACGACAGCGCCCGCCCGATCGAGAGCCGCACCACCGAGAACGCGGTCTCCACCATCGTGCGCGCGCCCCTGGGCGCGGTGCTCGACCACTCCGGCCTGCAGCGCGACGAACTGCCGATCGCCAAGGCCTTGCCGGTCACCGGCGCGATGGGGGTGGTGGCCGACTTCTTCCGGGGCATGGCCCGGCTCGGGGCCGACGAAACCGGGCGTGCGGCAGATGTTCTCGAAGCACAGGTCACCTCCATGCTCTCGTCGGCGCTGTTGCTGGCCAACGGGCAGAGCTCCCCGGCGCCGGCCGATTCGGTCTTCACCCGGCAGCAGGTGCTGGCGGTGCTGCGGCGGCGCTACACCGATCCGGACCTGACCGTGGACGAGGTGGCGCACGCCTGTCTGGTCTCGCGACGCACGCTCTACCGAGTCTGCGAGGAGATCGGCGGACCGGCCGCGCTGGTGCGTCAGATGCGCGTCGAGCATGCCCGGCGGCTGTTGCGGGCCGACCCGCAGCGGCCGCTCTCGGCCATCGCGGCGGCGTCCGGGTTTGCCACCGATCGGCATTTCTACCGGGCATTTCGGCAGGAAACCGGCGTGACGCCGGGGCAATTCCGGTCGCAATTGGACGCAGGCACGCGCTGTCGGTAGCACGGCACGGTATGTCGCTGTGACCGGCTCGCGTTCGGCGAAGGGTGATTGCATCATCCGATCCCGTCGAAGGAGCCGAGGTGCCGACGAAGGTGCGTGTCGCAGCCGTCCAGGCCGAGCCGCGATGGCTGGACCTTCCCGCGGGCGTCGGGCAGGCGATCGAGTTGATCGAGGACGCGGCCGCGGGCGGCGCGCAACTGGTGGCCTTCCCGGAGACTTTCCTGCCCGGGTATCCGTGGTGGCTGTGGCTGGAGTCGGTGAGCTGGGGTCAGGGTTTCTTCGCGCGCTATCGGACGAATTCGATGACGGTGGGGCGCAACGAGTTCCGGCGCATCGCCGACGCGGCGCGGCGGCATCGCATCCACGTGCTGCTCGGCTTCAGCGAGCGGTGCGGCAGTTCGCTCTACATGTCCCAGTGGTCCTCATCGATGATCGCGGGGTACTGCTCGGAGTCCGCCCGCAAGCCCAGCTGACGCCGTATGGAGCACAAAGATCTTCCGCTCCGGTGAGCCCGGCGAGTCGCAGGTCTTCCGCACGGCATCGGCCGCATCGCGGGCAGGGCGGCCCGAGCAGTTGCATCTGCCGGCGCGGCGGGAGCTGGGCGCACCGGCGCGCAGATCACGTGGTGTCCTGGCCGGGCTTCATCGTTGCGCGAGACGTGGATTGGGGCGTGCGCGTGAACAACGCGGCCACGCTCTGGTACGCGGTGGTCGGGCAGCTGAATGTGATCGCGGCGTGCTCGGTGATGGACGTGGCGGGCAGCGAGAGCCGTCGGGGCGTGGAGCCGGCCAAGCAGCTGGTGCCGGGTCCGGGCGGGCATGCGCGCATCTTCGCGCCGGGCGGTGAGGAACTGGCCTCGCCGTTGGGCGGGCACGAACAGGGTTTGCTGTACGCCGATCTGGAACTCGATCTCAGCTTCGAGTCTGCTGCATAGCGGTACAAGTACGTACCGGTACTGATACAGGTTGTACCTGCTCGGCCCATTGGCTCGTTCTCATTCGATCTGACACACTCTCCCCAGTATTCGGCCGTACATGGCCGCCATTGTCATCGAGGGATGGGGAGTGGAAGGGTTACAACCGGTCAACCGGATCGAGGTGCGGTCCGGCCTGGAACAGACGTCGACGGAGGCATTCGAGCGTTGGGAGACGCAGGTGAGTGCCTCTTACGTTCCGCTGGCCGTTGAACCAATACCGAGTGGTCGCTTTGTAGGTTATATCGAATCCGCGAGCTACGGCGAGATGGATGTCTCCGTAATCGGATCCACGCCGCAAGTCATTCGCCGCACCGGTGGGCTGATCGCCCGATCCGCGGACGAATATCTGCTCGCGAGTATTCCGACGGTCGGTACCGCACGACTGTGCCAGGATGATCGCGTCGCCGATGTCGGTCCCGGTGGAATCGTGTTCTACGACAGCACCCGGCCCTACCGCTGGGACGCTTCCGAGCGCTTCGAACAAGTCGTCGTGCAGGTCCCGCTCAGCAGGCTGCGGGAACGGTACGGCGTCGACAATCTCGAATTGCCCACTGCGACAGTATTTTCCGGAAACACCGCACCGGGAATCGTGGCCGGATTCTTTCGAGGTCTGGCGGAATTGCAGCGCACCGATCCCGAGAGTGCCGCGCTGCTGTCCGCGCCCGGTATGGACCTGCTGGCCGCGGCGGCGATCGCGGCTTCCGGCCGCGCACCGCGTGACCAGTCGGCGGACGCGATCAACCGGCAGCGGGTCTTGAACTACATGCGTGACAACTGCGCGGATCCGGACCTCGGAGTCGACCGAATCGCTGAAGGTTGCAGAATGTCTCGGCGTACCCTGTACCGAGTCTTCGGTGAGTTCGAAGGCGGGCCCGGAACCGTGTTGCGCCGCATGCGCATCGAACGTGCTTGCGACCTACTGAGAAATGCGCCACAGTTGCCGCTTTCGGCGGTTGCGAAAGCATCGGGATTCCTCACGGAGCGTAGCTTCTACAGAAGCTTCCGTCTGGAAATGGGCACAACTCCGGGAGCTTTTCGCACCCTGGCATGATCAGTCGGTCATTCGGCACTCATGGCCATTGTTCATCCCGAAATTCTTGGCAAGCATGCTCATGCATGAGGGAAAAGCGATGAGGACTACGGTGCGAGTCGCCGCCGTCCAGGCCGAACCCAGCTGGCTGCGCCTGTCCGACGGTGTCGATCAGGTTGTCGAACTGATCGGGGCGGCCGGAGATCAGGGTGCTCGGCTGGTCGCATTCCCGGAGGCGTTTCTCCCGGGTTATCCGTGGTGGCGCTGGATCGATACCAATCAGTGGAATGTCGAATACTCGACCCGGTGCCGCGAGAATTCGATGACTCGCGATGGCGCGGAAATGCGCGCGATCACCGCTGCCGCCGCCGCGCACGGCATTCACGTCGTCCTCGGATTCGGTGAGCGGCAGGAACGCCGAATCTATATGTCGCAGGCCGTGATCGACGATTCCGGCGAGTTGCTGTCGGTGCGCCGCAAAGCCGGTCTGAACAGCGTGGAACGCAAGATATTCGCGTCCGGAACTCCGAATCTGCCTGCGGTGCACCACACCCCGATCGGCAAGTACGGCGCGCTCTCCGGTCAGGAGAACCAGCGGCCGCTACTCACCCGCGCGCTGCGCGCCGACGAGGAGCAGATCCACGTGGCCGCCTGGCCCGGCAGCCCCGACGGTGACGCGATCGGCCCGGAGTCGAGTGCCACGCTCAGCCGCATGTACGCGCTCGAGGTCGGCGCGTTCGTGCTCGCGCCCACCGCGGTGGTCGGCGACGCCGCGTTCGAGGGCCCGGGCGGCTCCCGTCAGCCCAGCGGCCCCATCGGACGCGCCCGCATCTACGGTTCCGACGGCGGCGAGGTCGTGACCCCGCTCGGCGAGGGCCAGCAGGGCATCCTGCTGGCCGATCTGGACATCACGGTCGAGGTCGCCGACAACCAGGCCTGCGACTCCATTCGCACCACCCGCGACCGCAAGGACAACCTCCGCAAGGACAGCGCCCCCACCCGCCGCGGTTCCCGCCGCGTCGCCGCCGGCTGGCAGTCCGGCCCGGACCGCTGGGCCCTCCCGGCATCCCTGGGCACCTACCCCGGCGGCACCGCCGCCTGCTGAGCTGGTGCCCCTGGGGTGCTAGCTGCGCACGAGGCGGGCGATGGCGTCGGTGGCTTCCTTGATCTTGGCCTCGGCCTCGGGGCCGCCCGCCACGGCCGCGTCGACCACGCAGTGGCTGATGTGATCCTCAAGCAGGCCCATGGCGACCGCCTGCAGGGCCTTGGTCATGGCCGAGACCTGGGTGAGGATGTCGATGCAGTACTTCTCCTCCTCGACCATCCGCTGCAGCCCGCGCGCCTGGCCTTCGATGCGGCGCAGGCGCTTGAGGTAGTCGTCCTTGGCGGTGATGTAGCCGTGTGAGGCGTGGTCGTGGCAGGACTCGGCGGCGTCGGTCTCGCTGTGGTCCTGGGGTGCGATCTTGTCGTTGGTCACCTACGCTGTCCTCACTCCCGGGTGGAAATACCCCCCTAGGGTACATGGTTCGCCCTGGTCCCACCACTCGCGCGCGCGTAGGCAAGAATCGAAGGCATGAGTTCGGACGCACGGGCAACGCTCGCCATCATCGGAGGCAGCGGCTTCTACGACTTCTTCGGCGATGACGCGACCACGGTCGAGATCGAGACCCCCTATGGCGCGCCCAGCGCGCCCATCACCATCGGTCAGGTGGAGGGACGCTCGGTCGCGTTCCTGCCGCGGCACGGCCGCAAGCACGAATTCTCCCCGCACACCGTGCCCTACCGCGCCAACATGTGGGCGCTGCGCACCCTGGGCGTGCGCCGCATCTTCGGTCCCTGCGCGGTCGGCAGCCTGCGCGCCGACTGGGGGCCGGGCACCATCGCCGTGCCGGACCAGCTGGTGGACCGCACCTCCGGGCGCCCGCAGACCTTCTATGACACCGGCGGCGTGCACGTGTCCTTCGCCGACCCGTACTGCGAGGAACTGCGATCGGCCGCCTTCGCCTCGGCCGGCGACGATCTGCCCGCGCACGACTACGGCACCATGGTCGTGGTGGAGGGCCCGCGCTTCTCCACCCGCGCCGAGAGCCGCTGGTTCGCCGGGCAGGGCTGGGAGCTGGTCAACATGACCGGGCACCCGGAGGCCGTGCTCGCCCGCGAACTCGAAATGTGCTACTCCGCAATCGCTCTGGTCACCGACCTGGACGCCGGTCTGGAGTCGGGTGAGGGCGTCAGCGCCGCCGACGTCTTCGCCGAGTTCGAGCGCAACCTGGTGCCGTTCAAGGCGATGGTGCGCCGCGCCGTCGCCGCGGTGCAGGGCGACGACACCTGCGACAAGTGCCGGGTGCTGACCGGGACCGGCGTGCAGCTGCCCTTCGAACTGCCCTGAGCACACTCCTCCGCCTCCCCGGGCCTTTAGCGGACGGCTGAGAGTCGTCCGCTTTGGCAACCCGTGCCGGCGGTTGGGTGCCAAACCGATTCCGGGCGTACCCGACGAGTTACCCCTGTCGGCACGAAATCAATTGTTGCGTGAGATTCGACAGGCTCGCGGTGGTCGCGACGTTGCCGCACGCCCGAGTGACCGGGGCACGCCTTTGTGCCCCGTGGTGCGCCATTGCACCCGCTCGCGGCGGCATTCGCGGGTTCGGTGTTATGCCCGGAATGTCCATCTGTAAATAGGTATTGGGGTTACGTCCGCTAGGCTTGGTCCATGAATGCGGGCGGTCCCGACCCCCTGCGCGTCCTGGTGACCGGTGCCGCCGGCTACCTGGGCTCTCATGTTCATCGCGCGCTGCTGGCCGCGGGGCATCAGGTCGTCGCCATCGATGCGTTGCTCGAGACCGTGCACGGACCGAATCCCGTTGTTCCCGAGAATGTCTCGCGCATCGACCTTCGCGATCAGGGCGCGCTCGAACCCCTGTTGGGCGAGGTCGACGCGGTCTGTCATCTGGCCACGGCCGTGCCGCTCCCGCAGGTTCGCGGCGCGATCGAGCCGGTCCATGCCGATCCATCCAATCTGGCTTCGCCGCAAGACGTTCCGCATTCGCGCCGGGCGTCGGCGGATGGTCTGCGTGGTCACGAGGATTCCGCGCACGGGGCGGGTCCGTGCGTCCGCGGCCCGGTCGGCGCGGGCCGGGCGGCAACCGATCGCCCCGGCGCGGAGGGCATGCGCTGGGCCGCGCTCTATGCGGCGCACAATGACGTCGGTACCGCCGTGCTGCTGGCCGCCATGGAGCGGCAGGGCGTGCGGCGGCTGGTGCTCGGGTCCTCGGTGGCCGTGTACGGCGAGGGCCGGTACCGCGGCGTGCGCAGCGGGCCGTTCTATCCGGGACTGCGGCGGCGGGGAGATCTGGACCGGGGGCTGTTCGACCACCGCGCGCCGCGCTCGGGGGAGGTGCTGACCTGGGAGCCGATGGGGGAGGACGCCCCGCTGCGGCCCCGGAGCGCTTACGCGGCAAGCAAAGTCGCGCAGGAGCAGTACGCGCTGGCCTGGGTGGCCAATACCGGTGGTCAGGCCGCGGTGCTGCGGTACCACAATCTCTACGGGGATCCGGTGGCCGACGGGCGGCGGGTGCGGTCGGCGGAATCGGGTGTGGTGGCGCGTTTTCGGGCCGAACTGACGGCGGGCCGCCCACCGCGGGTCTTCGAGGACGGCGGGCAGGTCCGCGATTTCGTGCACGTGCGGGACGCGGCGCTGGCGACCGTGGCCGCGGTGGAGCGCCCGGTGCCGGGATTCGTGCCGTTGAACATCGCTTCGGGGCGGCCGCTCACGTTGTGGGAGGTGGCCTCCACCATGGCAAAGGCTGTGGACGGGCCATCGCCGGTGGTGACCGGGCAGTGCCGGGTCACCGATATCCGGCATGTGGTCGCGCATCCGGAAAGAGCCCGGCACGCCTTGGATTTCACGGCTCCGACCACGCCCGCCAAAGGCCTCGCCGACTACGCGCGGCGCGGCACCGGGCCGCGTTGAACCACGGAGCCGGGCGGGGGTCGCGCGAGCCCGATAGGCTCTCGGCATGGCTGAGTTCTCGAAAGACGCTCCGCTCCGGCTCGAGGTCATCGTCGCCAGCGTGCGGCCAAGCGGTTCGCGCCCGTGGTCGCGGACTGGTTCCTGCGGCGGGCGCGCGCGGACGCGGATTTCGAGGTGGGCGTGATCGACCTCGTCGACACCCCGCTGCCGACCGATCTGACCGAGACCGAGGAGGTGCGCGCCTTCCAGCGGCGGATCGCGGCCGCGGACGCGTTCGTGGCCGTCACCTCCGAGTACAACCACGGTTACCCGGCGTCGCTGAAGACCGCCCTCGACAGTGTCAAACGCGAATGGCGCGGCAAGCCCATCGGTTTCGTCAGCTACGGCGGCCTGTCCGGCGGCCTGCGCGCGGTCGAGCAGCTGCGGCAGGTGGTCGCCGAGATCCACATGGTCTCGGTGCGCGAGACGGTCAGTTTCCACGAGGCCAAACGCAAATTCGACGCCGACGGTGAAACGAGCGATGGCGCCGCGATCGATGCCGCGGACCGTATGCTGCGCCAACTCGCTTGGTGGGCAGGGGCGTTGCGTACAGCGCGCACCGCGGATCCCTACCCGGGTAGCTAGCCGGGGGTGCGAGTGACGGCCGTCGCGGCGCGCGGTTGGCCGATGTAGGTGGACTCGCGGGGGATGGAGACCAGCGTCAGCGGGACCTCGGTTGCCCCGGTGCGCAGGATGATTCGGTTCCCGGACGCGCCGGGCTGCCGGACGGACAGGTCCGGTCCGGTAGCGGGCCAGCCCAGTGGGTCGTCGGTGAGGTGGATGGTGGTGATGCCCGCGTGGGGTGCGGGCGCGAGCACCCCGTCGACCACGGTGGCGGTGAAATCGGCGTCGGATTGGTGGGTTTCGATCGCGACGGCGAGGCGTTCGGGATTGCCGATGGTGGTGACCAGCTGCCGCCAGGCGTCGGGGCGGTCGGTACGGATCAGGACGCGTTCGCCGACGGCCAGGGCGCGGAAGATCAACTGTTGCGCGAGATAGAGCGAGCCTGCCACGTACACGCTCGAAATGCCCTGCCCGACCAGGCGGATGGCGACGCCGTTGCCGTCCTCGTCGGAGCCGAGCAGCTGTCCGCACCCCGCCGAGGGCAGGTGCAGGGCGCCGAGTTCGGCGATGTCGCGAAGTTCGGCGGGAACGGTGTCGTCCAGGCCGGGCACCGCGAACGGCAGGTGCGCGAGCAGGCCCTCGCGGTGGCGGCCGTTCATGGAGATCATGTGTTGCTGTACCGGCTCCTCGGGCAGCTCCCGGGCGGTGAGCCGCCAAGCCGCGCCGATCCGCACGGTGTCGGCGCCGTCGCCGGGGCGCAGTTTCACGGCCATGGTGGTGCCGCGGGAGGTGGGCACCCAGAGCTGGGCGAGCAGGTCGGAGGCCAGCTGCCGGGGGTCCACGGCGGCGCCGATGTTGACGCTGTTGCCGAGTTCGGCGTAGCGCCAGTGCTGGGTCAGCGCACCGGGATCCACGCCGGCGGTGACCTGCAGGGCGGCCTGTCGGATCTCGGGTGCGGTGAGCAGGCGGGCCGTACATCCGCCGTCCTCGAGGATGCACACCACGCGTTCGGTGGCGGCGGTGACCGCGCGGCACGCGCCGGGCAGTCCGCCGCCGCGCCGGGCCGCGGCCTCCGGGCAGGTGACGGGGTCGAAGGCGATGGCCAGCCACACCGTGCGGTGCGCGGTGGCGGGCAGCGGGCCGAGCAGTGATTCGTAGATCGCGCCCGCGGGCGTGCCGGAGCGGCTGCGGAAGCCGTGCGAGACGATGTCGATGCCGGACAGCAGAATGTCGTGGCGGCTCAGGCTTTTCGCGAGTTCGGGCAGCGGCAGCAGGTGGGTGGAGTGCACGGTGGAGCGGCCGAGGCGGGTGAGTCCGCCCTTGGGGGCCAGCACTTCGACGACGGCGACCACACGGCTGCCGTCGCGGTAGAGGCCGAGGGGGCGGCCGTCGGGGGCGCGGAAGTCGATGAGGTCGGCGGGCGGGTGGCCGCGGCGGGCGCGGAACCGGCCGCGGGTGGTGATCCACTCGGAAACAGTGCGTTTGCCGAGCGATAGCACAAGAACCAGACCGACCACTATGCTCAGGGTGAGCGCAGCCCACCAGGTCAGTCCGCACACCATCGCGACGACCAGAACGACCAGTCCGGAGACTTGTGCCCAGACCAGGTTCGCCAAGGAGATCCGGACCGGTGACGGCCGCCGCGCCGCCTCCCCGGATGCGATCGTCATCGTCGTCCCCGGCTCCCCGATGTCGGCCCCGCGCGATGCCCGCGCGGCGGTCGAGTGCGAATGAATGTCCTTGTCACTGTACTGTGTTCGGCGAAACCAACGACTCGCCGGGAGTTGGATGCCTTCGAAACCCACGACCCGATGGCAGGTGAGCGGATACCGCTTCCTGGTCCGTCGCATGGAGCACGCCCTGGTCCGCCGGGACGTGCGAATGTTGCACGATCCCATGCGTTCCCAGTCCCGCGCCTTCGCCGCCGGACTGATCCTCGCGTGTGTCGCGCTGGCGGGTTGCGGAGTATTGGCTCTGCTGCGGCCGCAGGACAAGATCGGCTCCAACAAGATCCTCATCGGCAAGGACACCGGCGCGGTGTACGTCGTCCTCGACAATGTGGTGCACCCGGCGCTGAACCTGGCCTCGGCGCGGCTGGCCGCGGGCGAAGCTGCCAAGCCCGCCACCGTCGACGAGTCCCAGCTGGCCGAGCAGCCGCGCGGGCAGCTGATCGGCATCCCCGGCGCGCCGACCTCGCTGAGCTTCACCGGCGGCGGCCGCACCTGGACGGTGTGCGACACGCTGTCCAACGACGGCAGCCGCAACCTCACGAGCTCTGTGCTGATCGGCGAATCCGCGTCGGGCGACAAGGTTTCCGCGTTGGAGTCCGGCAAGGCGCTGCTGGTGCAGGGCCGGGATTACACGTATCTGATCTACGACGATCACCGCGCCCGCATCGATCTCGACGATCGCGCCGTGGTCGACGCGCTCGACCTGCGCGGCCAGACGCCGCGCCCGATCAGCGAGGGCCTGCTCGACGCCATCCCCGAGGTGCTGCCGCTGGTGCCGCCGCGTATCGAGAATGTAGGGGCCGCACCGGGTTACCCGCTCGGCGAGCATCTCATCGGCGACGTCGTGCAGGTGCGCACCGACAGCAGGTACTACGCGGTGTTGCCCGACGGACTGCAGCCCGTGTCGGCGCTCACCGCCGACATCATCCGCAATACCTACCGCTCCAGCGCCGCCGACAGCTACATCGCACAGGCTGATCGCACCGGTGCGCCCGTGTCCTCGGCTTTGCCGGTGTCGAAGTATCCGAGTTGGGCCCCGGCTTTGGTGGACGGCAAGGACCAGCCCGTGGACTGCCTGTCCTGGCGGCCGGTGAGCTCCGCCGACATCTCCGACGGCAGTAAGCACGCGGAGTTGTCGGTGCTCACCGGGCACGCGGTCCCGATCCCCGACCGCGCTCGGCTGGTGCCGCTGGCGCAGGCCGACGGCAGCGGGCCCAATGTGGACAGCTTCTACCTGAAGCCGGGCGCGGGCGCCTACGTGCAGTCCACGGGGATCGAACCGGACAGTCAGCGCCACGACAGCCTGTTCTTCGTGTCCGACTACGGGGTTCGCTTCGGCGTCAGGAATCTCGAGGCCGCCAAGGCGCTGGGCATGGACCCGGCGCGGGTGCGACCCGAACCCGCGCCGTGGCCAATCCTCGGACTGCTCGCTCCCGGGCCGGCCTTGAGCCGGGAAGGCGCCATGGTCGCTCACGACGGCGTGGCGCCGGATCCGAATCCGGCCGAGGAACTGGTGAAAACCCAAGGGCCCAGCGCGAACTAGCGATCAGCTGTCACGTCCGCCGAACTTGCGGCGCAGCGGGAACGACGCCAGGAAACCCAGCACCAGGAGCAGTGCGACGACTCCACTGCCGATCAAAGCGACATTTCGCGCCGTATTATCCGGCGCCGCAGCTGGATTGGGCACACCGAGCTGCTGATCGCGCGCGTCCGCCGGATATTTGGGTCGCAACTCCTTACGCACCTCGGCGGTGAGCGCCGCCACGGGATCGACCGTGCCGTAACCGATGTAGGGATTCCAGCCCTCGCCCGGGGCGTGCGCGGTGGCCTCGATCCGTTCGACGACCTCGGCGGCCCGCATATCGGGATACCGCGACCGCACCAGCGCGGCGACCCCCGCCACCTGCGGGGCGGCGAAACTTGTTCCGCTGTAGGGCAGGACCTGGCCCTGATTGGTCACCTTCGCGGTGGTGAGCCCGGTATCGCGGGGATCGAGGGAGACGACGTTCTCGCCCGGCGCGGCGACCCCCACCCACGGCCCCGGGACGGTGAACTTCGACGGCTGCCCGAACGCGTCCACCGAGCCGACCGACAGCACGTAGGCGTCCCACCAGGCCGGCACCACATAGGACGTGACGTGATCCCACGGATCGCCGTCGGGGTGCAGGGGATCCAGGCCCGGATTGCTCGCCCTACAGGTGTCGGTGTTGCCCGCCGACGCCACGATGACCACGTCCTTCACCACCGCCGCGTACTGCACGGCCGCGCCCAGCGCGCCCATCTCCGCGCTCGTCGGTTCGGTGGTGGGGCAGGCGACGAGGGAGATGTTGACGACCCGCGCGCCCGCGTCGGCGGCCCGCCGCACCGCCGAGGCCAGCGCCGAGATCTTGCCGTAGCCGTCGGGCATGTCGTCGGGGCTCTTCTCCCGGCCCGCGCCCTTGGGCTGATACAGCGCGCTGGTCTGGCGGATGGTCATGATCCGAGCTTCCGGCGCGACCCCGGCGAAGCCCTGACCGCCAGCCTGGGTGGCCCCGATCAGGCCCGCCACGATGGTGCCGTGGGCGTCGCAGTCCTCGGTGCCGTCTCCGCCGGCCGCGACGTAGTCGCCCTCGGCGACGAGGCCGGGCAGGCGCGGATGCGGGGACACCCCGGTGTCGATGACGGCCACCAATTGTCCTGCGCCGCGCGAGAATTGCCAGGCGTCGGGCAGGTTCAGGGTGCGCTGGGTGGCGGGGACGGTCTGTCCGTCTCCGCCCGCCTGGGTGCTGAGGCAGGGGGAGTTGGCGGGGTGCTCGGTGGGGGTCGGCGGGGTGGCCGGTCCGCCCGGGGGCAGCAGGCCCACATCGATCGGCGGCGGCCGGTCCGCCTGGGCGACGCCCGGTCCGGAACCGATGCCGAACGAGACTCCCAGCGCCAGTACCGATGCCGCCGCGGCTACGCGGGAAGCGCGCCGTACGCCCGCAGCAGTTCTGTGAGACTCCTTGGTGTTCACCGCTCTACCTCGCATCGCCGGCCTCGATCAGAGCCCGCGCACGAGGGCGTAGAGGCCGGTCACCCAGAAGGCCAGTGGCGCAACGGCGGCCACGAAGCCGTACTCCAGTAACTCCACCGCCCGGCGCACCGGCGGCGTCGCCTGCCGGTGCGGTACCAGGAAACCCAGCACCAGCGCGGCAGCGAAAAGCGCCAGGGCCACACCGAAAACCGTGAGCGGCTGACGCTGGGTGAGCGCCGCGCCGATCAGTATCAGCAGCACGATGGCCGCGCCGCCCGCGATGAGTACCACCGCCTGCTCCGCACCCGCGAAGGTGCGGCTGCGGAACAGCAGCACCGCCGCGCACACCAACGCCAGGGCGAATCCGGGCCAGAAAGGCTGCCCGGCAGCGGGATCCACGCTCGTCACCGCACCGGCCACGACCACTACGGTGGTAGCCACCACCAGGCCTGCCAAATAGTTCCGTGCCTGTTCGGATTTCGCGCGCAATGCCTCCAGCGTGGGCAGCGCGCGATGGTCGTCGGGGTCGTCCTCGGTGGGATCGATGGGGGTGCCCGGGGCGGGCACCGGCGGCAGCGGCAGCCGGGCCAGCAGAATGGAAAGCCTTGGCGCCAGCGATAATCCGGCCAGGCCCAAGGTCGCGATGCCACCGCCGATCACGCGCAGCGGCAGCTCGGTGAGGAGGCCGACCAGTGCGGACGGGATGGCGAATATGGTCAGCGTGGCGGCCCCGATGAACAGGCCCGGCCCGACCCCGCTCGCCCGCCACGCCAGCAGCGCGGTGGCCCCGGCCAGGACCGCACCCAAAAGTCCGTTGGCCCAGCCATAGTGGCTCGGGACGAACAGTGCGCCGGCGGTGAACGCGGTCGGCAGCGCGCAGCCGCCCAGCACCAGGGCGCTCGCGGGGGCGCGGTACATGCGGGCCAGCACCGTGCCCGCGGTGACCAGCAGCAGGGTGACGGCGGTGGCCACGCTCGCGCAGACCCAGCTCGGCACGGCGTCGGGCGCGGCCAGCAGGCCGAAGCAGCCGGTCAGCATGATGGCCACCGCCAGCACCGACCCGGTCCGGCGGGCGGTGCTCGGGGACCAGCCGCGGAAGTGGTCGGCGTCGGCGATGGCGACGTTGTACATGATGTCGTCGAACAGGGGCGCGGGCGCGCTGCGCTCGGCGCTCTCCAGCATGAGCAGTTCGCCGTCGCGCACGCCCTGCTCGGCCAGGCTCAGCGAGTTGGAGAACGGCGGCTGCCCGATGCGGGCGAGCACCCATTCGTGCGGCTCGACCGGCTCGCCGTCGAGGTCGAAGTCGTTGGCGCGGTTGTGCTGATCGACCATGTCGACCAGGCTCGGAATGATCAGGGCCACCGGCACATCCACGGGAATGGCCATGTCGACCTGAGTGTGTTTGGCCAGAATGGTGACTCGCGCGAGATCCGGCGCGCGCACGGTGCCGCGGAAGTCCTCGAGGTGATCCGTCCGCGAGTGCATCACGCCCGAACTGTACGGCAAGATGGTTGCCGTCTGTGAACTCCCACCCGATGCCCTGGGGGATTTTTCGCGATGAGCACCGTTCGGTTCCAACGCCGCCCGCGCCGGGAGATGCCGCGCTCGCCGGGCGGTGAGGTGACCTTGCAGCCGCCACCGGAGATTCCGCGGGCTGTTCCGGCGAATCTCTTCGCTAAGCTGATGCCGGTGGTGATGGGCGTGGGCATGCTCGGCATGGTGGCGCTGATGTTCACCTCCGGCGGCGGCATCGCGGCCAATCCGATGAGCCTGATGTTCCCGATGATGATGGTGTTCTCCATGGTCGGGATGTATGCGGGTCAGGGCGGCAAGGGGCAGAAGGCGGCCGAGGCCGACGAGGACCGCAAGGACTATCTGCGCTATCTGGACCAGGTGCGCCGGGACGTGGAGGGGACGGCCGGGCAGCAGCGGGCGGCCGTCGAGTGGAGTCATCCGGCGCCGGGGCTGATCTGGATGCTGGCGGGGACCGCGCGGATGTGGGAGCGCCGGCCGGGGGACAAGGACTTCTGTCACGCCCGCATCGGGTTGGGTAGCCAGAGGCTTGCTACGAGACTGGTCGCCCCGCAAACTGGGCCGGTCGAGGAACTCGAACCCATCGCCGCGGTCTCGCTGCGGCGGTTCGTGCGCACCCACTCCACCGTCCCCGACCTGCCGACCGCACTCGCCGTCAAAGGCTTCGCCGCCGTCCAGCTCACCGGCGACCGCGCCCAGGCCCGCGACCTGAGCCGGGCAATGCTGCTGCAACTGGCCATGTTCCAGAGCCCCGACCAGGTACTCGTCGCCGTGGTCTGTGGACCCGACACCATCCGGGAATGGGAATGGGCCAAATGGCTGCCGCACACTCAGCATCCCGAATCCCACGACGGCGTCGGCAGCGGGCGCATGGTGTACGGCTCCATCCGCGAGGCGCACGCCGACCTGAACTCGCTGCTGCACAACCGGGTTCGATACTCCCGCAACCAGCCGGCCGATCCCGCGCTCACCCAGATCGTGCTGGTGATCGACGGCGGACTGCTCGAAGCCGAGGAAGATCCTTTGCGAGAGCACGGTTTCGAGGGCGTCACCGTCATCGACCTGTGCGGGTACGCGCCACGGCTGGCCGCCTCCCGCGGCATCCAGATGGTGGTGGAGAACGGGGAATGCGCCGGCCGCGGCGCCTCCGGGGCGATGGAACGCTTCGCGGTCATCGACCGCATCGGCGCGCGCGAAGCCGAACAGGCGGCGCGACGGCTCGCGCCCTACCGGCCCCCCGCCCGCACGCGCCGCCGAGACCGCCGGCGACGCCGGCGAAGTCATCTCCGGCTGGTCACAGCTGCTGGGACTCGGCGACATCGGCGCGTTCACCCCCGAGACCGCCTGGCGGCCGCGCTACGGCCGAGAGCGGCTGCGGGTGCCGTTCGGTATCGGGGCCGATGGACTGCCGGTGGTGCTCGATATCAAGGAGGCGGCCGAGGGTGGCATGGGCCCGCACGGGCTGTGCATCGGCGCGACCGGGTCGGGGAAATCGGAATTCCTTCGCACACTGGTGCTTTCCCTGATCGCCACCCACTCGCCGGATCAGCTGAACTTCGTGCTGGTCGACTTCAAGGGCGGTGCGACCTTCCTCGGGCTGGAAGGGGTGGCTCACGTCGCGGCCATCATCACCAACCTGGAGGAAGAGGCCGACCTCGTCGACCGCATGCGCGACGCCCTCGCCGGTGAGATGAACCGGCGACAGGAACTGCTGCGCGCGGCGGGCAACTTCGCCAATGTCTCCGAATACGAGAAGGCGCGGGCGGCGGGCGCGGACCTGGACCCCATGCCCGCCCTGTTCGTGGTGCTCGACGAATTCTCCGAACTGCTTTCCCAGCAACCGGATTTCGCCGAGCTGTTCACCATGATCGGCCGCCTGGGGCGCTCGCTGCACGTGCACCTACTGCTCGCCTCGCAGCGGCTGGAGGAAGGACGGCTCAAGGGACTGGAGAGTCACCTTTCCTATCGGATCGGCCTGAAAACATTCTCCGCCAACGAATCCCGGCAGGTACTGGGCGTGCCGGACGCCTACAACCTGCCCGGCAATCCCGGCGGTGGCTACCTGAAATCCGATTCGGGGGAGATCCAGCGATTCCAGTCCGCGTACGTCTCCGGGCCGTACACCGGCGGTTCGGCGCGGCGCGAGGCCGGGGCGGTGACCCGCTCCGGTGAGATCGACGTGACGGCTCGGCCGTTCAGCGCGGCACGCGTGGACTTCCGTGCCGCCGACCGGATTCCGATGCCCGAGCAACCCGAACCGGTGACCGCGCCAGCCGAGGCCGATCAGGTCTCCAACCTGCAGATGCTGGTGTCGCGAGTGCGCGGGCACGGGCGACCCGCCCACGAGATCTGGCTGCCGCCGCTCGGCGACCCGCCCACCCTGGACCAGCTGCTGCCGCGCTCGATCCTCACCGGCGACTGGAACCCCGCGGCCGCGCTGCGCGCCCCGATCGGCATCGTGGACCGGCCCTACGATCAGCGCCGCGATCCGATGGTGGTGGACCTGTCCGGATCACGCGGCAACGCGGCCGTGGTCGGCGGCCCGCAATCGGGTAAATCGACGGCGCTGCGGGCCCTGGTCATGTCGATGTCGTTGACGCACACCGCCGAACAGGTGCAGTTCTATCTGCTCGACTTCGGCGGCGGCACCATGGTCGGGCTGGCCGGGCTGCCGCACGTCGGCACGGTCGCCAGCCGCATGGAGGCCGACCAGGTGCGGCGCACCGTGGCCGAGATGGTGGGCATCGTTCGCCGCCGCGAGGCCGGCTTCCGGCGCCTGGGGGTGGAGTCCATGGCCGAGTTCCGGCGGCTGCGCGCCACCGGGACCGCCGCCGACGGCACCGCCGCCGGCGTGCGGGACGACCCCTTCGGCGACGTGTTCCTGGTGATCGACGGGTACGGCGCCTTCCGGCAGGAATTCGAGCTCCTCGACCAGACCGTCATGAACCTTGCGGTGCAAGGACTTTCGTACGGCGTGCACGTGGTGCTGTCGCTGAACCGCTGGGCCGAGGCGCGGCCCGCGCTCAAGGATCAGATCGGCACGCGCGTCGAATTGCGGCTCGGCGACCCCATGGATTCGGATCTGGGCCGTAAGTTTGCGGCACTGGTGCCGATGGGGCGCCCGGGGCGTGGCATGACCGCCGACGGGCTGCACATGCTGGCCGCGCTGCCTCGGGTGGACGGCGACCCCAACCCGGAATCGCTGGGAACCGGTGTAGCGCGGGCGGTCTCGACGATTGCTCGATTCACGCCGGGCCGTCCCGCGCCTGCGGTGCGCATGCTGCCCGAGCGGCTACCGCGCGCCGAGCTCCTTCGCGCGGCAGGGGAGTGGCCCGCCGGGGTGGACCGTGCCCAGCCGTGCCTGCGCTTTCCGCTCGGCATCGACGAGGCCGAACTCGCCCCGGTGTTCCTGGATCTGGCGGCGAGCCCGCACTTCGTGATCATCGGCGACTCCGAAGCCGGCAAGACCACCGTGCTGCGCTCGCTGGTGCAGTCCATCTGCGCGTCCAACACCACCGATCAGGCGCGCATCATCATGGGCGACTACCGGCGCACCATGCTCGGAACCGTCCCGGACGGGTACCTCGCGGGCTACGGCACCACCGCTCCACAGTTCACCCAGAACATGGTCGACCTGGCCGCCTACGTCACCCAGCGCATGCCCGGCCCCGACGTCACCCCGCAGCAGCTCAAGGACCGCTCCTGGTGGCAGGGCCCGGAACTGTACGTCATCGTCGACGACTTCGACCTGGTCGCCACTGCCGCCGGCAACCCCCTGCACGCTTTGGTCGACCACCTTGCCCACGCCCGCGACCTTGGCTTTCACCTGATCCTGGCCCGCCGCTCCGGCGGTGCGGGCCGAGCCATGTACGAGGCCACTCTCAACCGCCTCAAGGAACTCAACTCCGCGTCCCTGGTGATGAGCTGCAGTCGCGACGAAGGCGTGTTGTTCGGCAACACCCGACCCTCCCTGATGCCGCCGGGCCGCGGCACCTACGGCACCCGGGCAAGCGAGGAACTGATCCAAACCGGTTGGCTGCCTTCGGCAGAGCCGTGAGCTGTCGGTAACTGAACGCGAACGGGCCTCGGCGGTAATGCCGGGGCCCGTTCACGTGTGAAGTTCTCAGAACAGTCCCGCGAGTGCCGTGTCCTTGGCCTGGAGTTCGGCGTTGCCGGTGCGGACCAGGGTGGCGGCGCCGTTCAGAGTGGTGTTGAGCTGGAGGACATGCTGGTTCCACAGGCGCTGGAGGTCGGCGAACGCGTCGTTGGCGTCGCCCTTCCAGTTGTTCTGCACGAACTCCTCCACCGTGCGGTGGAAGGCCTCGAGTTGGTCGCGGATGGCTTCCGCGCGGCGGAGGATCGAGTTCGCGCCGTCGGCGACGCCTTCGAAATGGGCGGAGATGATCTGGCCGTCAACTGCTGCCATGGTGAACTCCTTTGCCAATCGTCCGGAAAGAGAGGGTGGCCGAGCGGCTAGACGGCCGGGAGGTCGAGGCTCGAGATCTGGGCGTTGACCTTGGCTTCGTAATCCTTGTCGTGCTCTTCGTAGTTCGAGCCGACCTTGATCAGCGTCTCGGCGGTGTGCATGAGCTTGTCGTTGAGCTTGTCGGCCTGGAAGTAGTACCGCTGCATGAACGCGTTGAAGGCGTCGGCCGCGCCGCCCCGCCAATTCGAGCCGGCGACCATGCCGTCCTCATCGCGCTTCAGATCGGTGATGGCGTGCATCAGCATGTCGTGGGTCTTCTGGAACTCCTGGGCCTTGGCCTGAATGAGCTCGTTACTGGCTTCGAATGCACCTGCCACGGTGCCTCCTTCCGATTCGCGGGCGGACGACCTCTGAGTGATTGGACGTACGTCACCACCCGCCGGTTCCACCCCGCCCGCTACCAGGTGCTGTTCGCCAGCAACGCGTACTGGGCGGCCGCCCGCTGATGGGCGTCGGCCACCTGATCGGAGTCCACCACGGCCGTGTACTGGCGATAGCTGACCACGCAGCGATACCGCCGGATGCGGTTGATCACGGTCGAAGTATTGGTGGTTTCCCCGCATTTCGCGTCCGGAACTCCGGCCGGTGCATCCACTTTCCCGGAATAGCCGTGTCCGAGAATGGCATCCGCCAGTTGTTTCGCCGCCTGCGCTTCACGGGTTCGGAACAGCATGCTCGGCCCGTCGTAATCCGCGCCGGAGGTCGAGAAGCGGTCTGTTCCGCTATCGGCGACGAGCTGCCGCCAGAAGGCCTGATCGCTCACCCGATGCAGAAATCCGCGTGGTTCGGCGACGGCCTGCTCACGGAAGTCGGGCTGGAAGCTCACCCCGGGGGCGAGGGTGCGCCGCAGCATGCCGTCCGCGTCGTAGGGCAGGCGCAGAATGCCCTCCGGGGTCAACGGCGGCAAGGAATCCAGCAGCGGCAATTGGGCGTCGAAGACCTTGTCGGCGAGCACCGTCAGGGCCGACAGATCCGGATCTCGCACGCCGAGATAGGTATTCACGACGTAGCTGCCGTGCGCGATGGTCGAGCCGAGGCTGGCGACTCCGGGCCGCCAATGCGAATGGGCGTCGGCGTGTCCGGGTAACGTGACCCGCTCGTTCACATCCGCGGCCACCCCGAAGTCGGCGTCGTCCAATTCGGTGGCCGCTTTCGCCGCGGCGGCGGCATCGGGGAACTGGAGGACGGTGACCGTGGTGAAGGTGCTGCCGGCGGGCGTCTTGCGGGTCTCGTCCAGCTGTTTGTCGCTGTGGCCGACCGAGAGGCCGAACATCATCTTGTTCGCGACGAGGACCGGTTCTGTGGCCTTGGCCAGGATCTGGGTCGCGCCGTCGGTATTGATGATCGACACCGCGCCGGTGCCGAAAGTGAGGGCCGGGTCGATGTCGGCGCCGGTGACCACGTGGTCGGCGAGCCGCTGCGTCGCCAGTTCCCGGGCGATGCTCATTCTCGGACGGTAGACGTAGCGCAGATCCAGTGGCTGGGTAGGGTACTTGCCGACATCCAATGTGCGGACGTCGATTTCACCGGGCCGGGTGGCGCCGGACACGGTCGCGCAGCCGGTCAGCGCCGCGGCGGTGACCGCGAGCAGGGCGGTCACTCGAAGTCGTTGCGAGATCATCCTTTTCCCTCCCGATCACTTGTCCGCGTTGACGAACAGGGCGTACTGCGCCGAAATCCGTTGCTGCGCATCGAGCAGCTGGCTTGCCGCCACCTCGCCCGCGAAACGGCCGTGCGTGACGTAGCAGTAGTAGGGGACGGAGAGGGGTTCCGGACCGGTGTACTTGCGACACTGAGCATTCGGGAGATTTGCGGGCGAGTCCGCGGGCTGGAAAGTGCGTGAGGTCCGGCCGCGTTCGGTCACGATGGCCGTGGCCCCGGCAGCGTCGCGGGCGCGGAAGACGTAGCCGCCGTTGAAGGCCACCCGGTCCACGCCCGCCTTCTCGAACAAGGCCGCGTTGTCGTCGCCGGGGAACAGTTGGAGTCCGCCGTGCCGGTCGTAGACGCCGGGAATGCCGCGCTCGGACTGGTCGTCGGCGACGGTCCGCAACGTGCGCCCGAGTACGCCGTCGAGGTCGACGGGCTGCTCGGTCAGCTGGTCCGGGGCGACGGCGGGGAACTTCGCGAGGGCCGGTGGAATGGCGTCGAGACCGAGCTGTACCCGGGCCAGCAGCGCGGCCGGATCGCTGGCCTTGGTTTCCGCCATCAGGTCGTCCCAGACGTAGCCGAAGATGACGAATCTGCCGGTGGCATACCAGGATCGGACGCCGGCGTTGAAGTCGTAGGACTTGTCGAGATAGGCGAAGGCCGACGGGTACTTGTCCAGGTGCAGGCGCTCACTCGGGGCGGCGTCGAAGTCGGCCTGGCCCAGGGCCTGCGCGGCGGCGGACGCTGCTGCCTCGTCGGTGAAGATCAGCACCGTATTCGCGAACTCGTAGGCCAGCCCCGGCAGGTCGTCGGAATTACCGGTGGTCACGTAGCCGGAGAGGAAGCCGGGCGCGGCGGCCCGCAGGGCGTCCGGTTTGGCATTGGTGCGGACCCGCATCGCACCGGAGCCGAGATCGATGAAGGGCCGGATCGCGCCGTTGACCGCCGCCGCGGGCTTGGTGACCGCCGGGTTCATTTCCGCGGGCAGCGGCAGGTAATTGGCCAGCCGTTCGGCCTGCACGGCGCGGCCGAGGTCCTTGTTGCCGGCCTTGTCGTACGGCTTGGGCTGGGTCGTCAGGTTGCCGGTATCGAGCTTGGCCAGGTCGATGACGGGTTCGGCCGGTGCGGCCGATTCCGGATCGGAGCCGCAGGCGGCGGTCATCAGAGCCACGACCGCGGCCGCCGCGGACATGGCTGCGCGCACGGATTTGCGCATGGGTTCCCCTCCCCAGAACTGACTGTCGCCGCAACCCTACTTGATCCGGTTGTGCAGGACCGGCACCAGTTTGGTGAGCAGGGTCTGACCGGAATCGGGGGTCCAGTTGCGGATCGCGGCCACCGTGGCCGGGTCGTCGACCGGCACCACGACGGCACGTGAGCTGGTGATTTCGCTCGGCAGGCCGAGCAGGCCGCCACCGCCGGCCTTCTCGTCGGAGCGGACGGCGATGACGTAGGAATCGTCGGTCACCTTCAGCGAGCCCCAGCCGGTGGAGGCGCGCGGGGCGGTCTCCCCGGTCGCGGGCTGGTACTGCGGGTTGTAGACGAAGCCCAGGCTCTCAAGGTATTTCGCCTGGTCGCTGCCGGTGAGGTAGATGCTGTATTTGGTGTTGAGCTGGTCGCCGGTCACGTCGACCATGGTGACGGTCTTGCCCTGGAACGCGGGATTGTCCTTGCGCGCCTGGTCCACCGACTTCGGCGCCGAGTTCGAGGCGGGGGCGGCCACGGCGGAAGTCGTTGCGGCGGACCCGCTCTCGCCGCCGCTGACCACGATGCCGATGCCCACCGCGACCGCGGCCGCCACTGTCGCCGCACCGATACCGAGGTAGAGCCGGGTGCGACCGCGCGTCGGCCGCACCGCCTGGGTGGGATCCGACGCGGAAACCGGTGTGGCGCTGTAGTTCTGGGCCGTGGCCGTCAGCATGCCCGGCGGCGCGACCTGAATCGGATAGGTCGGCGAGGTGTTGGTGGACACCGGGTTGTGACCCGGCACCAGCGCGGCCGCGGCGGCTTCGGTGAACTCGCGGCAGGAGTTGTAGCGCTCGGCCGGGTTCTTGGCCATCACCCGCGCGAAGACCTGGTCCAGCGCGGCGGGCAGATGCGGGTCGACGTCGGTGGCGCGCGGCGGCGGCTCGTGCAGGTGGCCCATCATGACCAGCGCCGGTTGCGTTGCGGGATACGGGTTCCGGCCGGTCAGCAGCTTGAAGAAGGAGCAGCCCAGGCTGTAGATGTCGGCGCGATGGTCCAGCGGGGCGCCCGACAGCTGCTCCGGCGGGGCATAGGCGATGGTGGCCACGAAGCTGCCGGTCTGGGTGAGCTCGGTGGTGTCCTCGATCGACTTGGCGACGCCGAAGTCGGCCAGCAGCGCCCGCTCGTCCTCACCCTCGGCGGTGGAGAGCAGGAAGTTGGCGGGCTTCACATCCCGGTGCAGCAGTCCGCGTCGGTGCGCGTAGTCGAGGCCGCGGCCGATCTGGGTGACGATGGACAGCGCGCGCAGCGGCGGGACGGCGGACCGGTCACGCTTGATCTCGGCCGAGGCGTCGGTGCCCTCGACGTACTGCATGGCGATCCAGAGCTGCCCGTTCTCCTCGCCGCGATTGTGCACCGAGACGATGTTCGGGTGGTCCAGACCCGCAACCACATTGGCCTCGCGCGCGAAGCGGCCGCGGAACTCCTCGTTGCGGGTCAGCTCGGCCGAGAGCACCTTGAGCGCGTCCATCCGCGGCAGCTCGGGATGCTTGCCCAGGTAGACGGTCCCCATCCCGCCCGCGCCGAGGACCCGCACGATCCGGTACCCCCCGACGATGGTGCCGGGACTCATCGCCATGAACGAACTCCTGGATCACTCGCCGGACGCAGCGGCTCCCCCCGCTGCTCTCCGCGACTGTAGCCGGTGCCGGACGGGCACGTAACCTGGTGGCTGTGCTGAAGGATCCCTGCCGCGTGCTTCTCGGGGGCCGATTCCCGTGATGGATCGGCAGGTCGAGGTCGTCGCGGGCGGGCATGCGCTGAGCCGGGTGGCGGGAGCGGTGATCCTGGTCGCGCATCGGGAGCGCGGGCGGCTCACCCCCGAATCGCGGGCGGTCACGGCGGTGCGGGCGCTGGGGGATCTGGTCGCCGACGCCACCGAGCTGTCCCCGGACGGGCCGGGCCGCTGGATCGCGCGGCAGGCGACGCGGTGGCTGATGAAGGATGCCGAGCGGATCTCACCGGGGGAGCCCATCGATTTCGGCATCCTGTCGGCCGCCGACACCGGTGGATTGGCCATTTTCCTGCACGGCTCGGTGACGGCCGTGCTGGCCGGGACCGTGGTCGAGTACTACCGGGGCAGTGACGCCGCGTTCACCGTGGACCGGGTCGCCGCGCCGCCCGCGCGGGCCGCGGCGCTGTTTATCGACGAATCCCGGCAGGAACTCTTCGGCCACCACCAGCGGCAACCGGAGCTGCCCGAACGCGGAATCGGCTCGCTCATCGAGGGACTGGCGCCCGCCGCGGGCGCGGTGGTGTGGTTCGAGGGCGAGTCTGTGGTGTCCCGCACACCGGTGCGCGCGGTCCGGCCGCGGCCCGCGGAACCGCCGCCGCCCACGGCCGCCTTCGACGCCGAACGGGATCCGGAGCCCGAACCGCTCCCCGTGGACCCCGACCTGATCCCGACCCGCACCTCCAATCGCATTCCCGCGAGCCTGGCGGCGGTCGCCTCGGATCCGGTGACCGAGGACATCCCGGTGGATCTGCACCGGGCGCCCACCGAGATGGCCGGCTCCAGCGAGACCAGCGGCACCAACCCCGCGCCCAAACCCGATCCGGACCTGCAACGCCGGCTCGAGGCCACCGCGAAGGCCACCGCTCTCACCGCGAAGGTGCTCGGATTCAAGTGCGCGCGTGCGCATCCCAGTGATCCGCGCGCGGCCTTCTGCACGGTGTGCGGCATGCCGGTGGATCAGACCCAGCACGTGTCGGAGGTGATCCGGCCGCCGCTGGGCATGCTGGTCCTCGACGACGGCATGACGTTCATGCTGGCCGCCGACGCCGTGGTGGGCCGCGACCCCGAGCTCTCCGAACCGGCCCGGGCGGGCCTGCTGCCCTTGCGGATCGACGACAGCTCCGGCGGCATGTCCCGGGCGCATGCCGAGATCCGCCTGGTGAACTGGGATGTCACCATCGTCGACCGCGGCTCCACCAACGGCACCCGGGTGCGGCCGCCCGGATACCGCGATTGGATTCGGCTGCAACCGAATCAGCCGTTCACCTTGATTCCGGGCGCGGAGATCATGCTCGGCAACCGGGTGCTGCGGCTGGAACCCGTCGCGCCCCCGCCCTTCGGGTAGGACCCGAAAGTCCCTGTTCCCCTAGGTATATCGGGAATAGCAGATGTCTTGGGTGCCCAGCACGCCCGCGCGGAAGGCGTCCACCCGGGAGAAGCCGCTGGGCACGGTCTTGCCGTCGGTGTCGCTGGCGGCCAGGCCGTCGGTGAGCAGACCGGAGACCGCCTCGTCGAGATCGCCCGCGGACAGCGTGATGCCGCCGCTCGCCTTGCGGCTCGGATCGGCCAGCTTCCCCGAGATCACGCCCGACAGGCAGGCCGCGCGCAAGCCGGTTTTCGCGCCCTTCAACGGCAGTTTCTCGGAGTGCTGCACGGCCAGTGTGTAGCGGGAGATGAACACGATGTAGGCGGTGAAATCCCCGGTGACGTTGGCGGGCAAGGCATCCTGGTCATCGGCATTGGAGACGCCGCGATCGTGCAGCGCGGAGACGTCGGTGCCGATCCGGTTGGTGGCCGGGCAATAGGTGACCGGCGCGGTGTCGGCGCCGTTGCGGCAGTTCAGCTTCGCGGTGTCGTAGCCGTATTCGGGCTCATCGCTGATCGGCATGATCGACGCCATCGCCTTGGCCAGATCCTGCAGGCTGGACTGGGTCACCTCGGACTGGCCGTGATTGGCGTCGTTGCCGAGGGTCTGCGGCAGATTGCCGCGGCGGCGGTCGATCTCGTTCTGGTCGATGGCCTTACAGCTCTTGGGGCCGTCGGTGAAGCCGATCTGCACCGCCGTCACCCGCTCGAACGCGGAACCGTGCACGCTCTGCGGATCGTCGGGATCGGCGTCGCGGAAGGCGACCGTCGCGGCCAGCACCGCGTTCAGGCCGTCGGAGGTGTTGATGGTGAAATGCGGGGCCTTGCCCTCGGCCACATTCCGGATGAAGGCGCCCGCGAAGCAATCCGCCTGCTGCTCCTTGACGATGGTCGGGGTGCGGCGGCCGACCAGCTTGGCCATCTCCTGGATGGCGTGCCCGTACTCGTGGGCCAGCACCATCACCACCGACATCTTCCCGAACTCGTCGGCCACCGCGGGCAGCAGCACGCCGCGATCCCAGCCCACCGACCCGTCCAGCCGGCAGTAGGCGGCGTTCACGAGCCGGTAGCTGGTCTCGCCGCAGAACTGCCCGGCCTGCGAACGCGGCGTCTTGGCGTTCCAGGAGATGAACTTGCCCACCGGCGTGAAGTCGCCGCCGAACTCGCGTGGAAACTCACCCTGCCAATAGGTCTGGATATCGTCGAGGGCGTTGAGCACCAGCTTGTCGATCATGCCGCCGTCGGAGTTCTGCGCGGTCAGCGTCGAATCGGGCACACCGGTGCGGGGTCCGCTGGGACCGCTGGTGGTAGGCAGACCGGCCACCTTGAACGGGTCGTCGTAGATGGATACGGCGTGGCCGTGAACATTTCGTGTACATCCGGACAAGAGCGCGACCGCGACGGCCAGTACCCCCAGCGTCACCAGGGTGCGGCGAATCCGCGCGGACCGGCGAGTGCGCACCGCCTCCCCTCGGCGTCTCGCCACGTGTTCTCCCTCGGCAGCCGATCGAATTCTGGTCCCGGAATCGGGCGGGCGGCCAAGAAGCGCGACGCCGGACTCCGGGGGCTTCGCTTATCATCCCACCATGTCTTCACCGGGGGCGCAGCAGATCACCGTGCGTCATGATGGAACCGAACGGGTCTTCGACGCGGCTCAGCAGATCACGATGGGGCGGGCGCCGGAGGTGACGCTGTTCGTCGACAGCCCACTGGTCTCCCGCGTCCACGCGATCCTCAGCTACGAGGCCGGATCGTGGATGCTCACCGACAACGGCAGCACCAACGGCGTTTTCGTGGACGCCCGCCGGCTGTCCACGCCGCTGGTCATCAACCGGCCCACCCAGGTGCGGCTCGGCGACGCCATCAGCGGCCCGCTGCTGCACCTGCTGCCGCAGCAGGCGCGTGTGGGAGGCACGCCGCCGCAGCAGCAGCCCGGTCTGCAGCCGAACCGGCCGCCGTCGCGCCCGCAGCCGCAGGTGGGGCAGCCACAGCAGGCGCAGCAGCCGTTCGCGCAGCGCCCGCCGGTGCAGCAGCGGCCCGCGCCGCAGCAGCCGTGGCAGCCGCCGAATCCGGTCCAGCCCAACCAGAATCAGCCGCAGTGGCCGAACCCGAACCCGAACCGGCCGGTCTCGGGACCGCAGCATCAGCAGCCGAACCCGATGCCGCAGCGGCAGACTCCGCAGGGCGGAACGCCGCCGCGGCCGAACGTGGTGCGGCCGCCGGTCAACCAGCAGCCGCAGGCCGGCGACGCCATCAACATGACCACCAAGGCCGACACCTCCGCGCTGCCGCCGATCCGCGCGCGGGCGTCCACCGCGGCCATCGCGCGCGCCGACCGGATTCCGCGCAACGGCCTGCACATCGGCCGTACCAGCGACAACGAGATCGTGGTCAACGATCCGATGGCCTCGCGCAAGCACGCGCGCCTGGTCCCGGACCGTGAGGGCCTGGCCCTCGAGGACCTCAACTCGGCCAACGGCACCTTCGTCAACGGCCGCCGCGAACAGCGCGCACTGCTGCGCGAACGCGACATCGTCACCATCGGTAACGTCGACTTCGTCGTGCAGGAAGGCACCCTGGTGCACCGGCAGCGGCCGGTCGCCGAACAGGGCCTGCACGTGCACGGCGTCTCGTTCACCGTCGAGGGCAACAAGCAGCTGCTCGTCGACGTCAACATGCAGGCCGGTCGCGGCTCGCTGACCGCGCTCATCGGACCCTCCGGCGCGGGCAAGTCCACGCTGTCGAAACTCATTGCGGGAACCACGCTTCCGTCCGCGGGCGTGGTCACCTTCGAGGGCCGCAACCTGCACGCCGAATACGAGGCGCTGCGCTCCCGCATCGGCATGGTGCCGCAGGACGACGTGCTGCACCGGCAGCTCACCGTCAAGCAGGCGCTCAACTTCGCCGCCCAGCTGCGACTGCCGCCCGACACCAGCAAGGCCGACCGCAAACAGGTGATCACCGATGTGCTGAAGGAGCTTTCGCTCACCCAGCACGCCGACACCCGCGTGGACCGGCTCTCCGGCGGTCAGCGCAAGCGCGCTTCGGTGGCCATGGAACTGCTCACCGGTCCCTCGCTGCTCATCCTCGACGAGCCCACCTCGGGCCTGGACCCGGCGCTGGACCGCCAGGTCATGACCATGCTGCGGGAACTGGCAGACGCCGGGCGCACCGTCATCGTGGTCACCCACTCGGTGGCCTGCCTGGACATGTGCGATCAGGTGCTGCTGCTCGCGCCCGGCGGCAAGACCGCCTTCTGCGGGCACCCGGGCACCGTCGGACACGTCATGGGCACCAGCGACTGGGCCGAGATCTTCGGTCGCGTCGACGCCGACCCGGATCTGGCGTTCGCGAACTTCCGCTCCCGGCAGGCGTTCGCGGAGCCGCCCGCGCCGGTCAAACCGGTGGAGCGGGCGAAGGCCCCGAAATCGAGTGCGATCAAGCAGTTCTCGACCCTGGCGCGCCGGCAGTCGCGACTCATCTTCGCCGACCGCGGCTACCTGATCTTCCTGTCCGTGCTGCCCTTCGTGCTCGGGGCGTTGTCACTGGTCGTCAAGGGCAAGAACGGATTCCAATCCGCCGGCTTCGTCCAATTGCCCAACGGCGACATGGTGCCCGCCAGTAACGGTGAGGCGCAGCAGCTGCTGGTGGTGCTGATCCTCGGCGCCTGCTTCATGGGGGCCACCCTCAGCGTTCGTGACCTGGTCGGCGAGCGGGCCATCTTCTATCGGGAACGCGCGGTCGGCTTGCGGTCGGGCGCCTACCTGATGTCGAAGATCGTGATCTTCAGCCTCGCGGCGCTGTTCCAGTCGGCGGTGATGATCGGCATCGTGCTGGCGTTCAAGCCGGCGCCGGGCAAGGGCGTGGTGCTCTCGTCGGGAACCTTCGAGCTCTATCTCGACGTCGCGTTGACGGCGGTGTCGTGTGTGGTGCTGGGTCTGGCGTTGTCGGCGCTGGCCAAATCCAACGAGCAGGTGATGCCGCTGCTGGTGGTGGTCATCATGGCGCAGCTGGTGCTGTCCAGCGGCATGATCTCGGTGGCGGGTCAGACCGTGCTGGAACAGCTCTCGTGGCTGTTCCCGTCCCGCTGGGGTTACGGCGCCGGGGCGTCCACGATCAACCTGCCCTCGATGTCGTCGATGCCCGAGGCGCAGAAGGACTTCGTGTGGAAGCACACGGTCGGCACCTGGGCGATGGACATCGCCATCCTGAGCGGGATCACGGTGCTGCTCGCGCTGTTCACCTGGTCGCGTCTGCGCTTGAAGAAGCTGTCGGCGTGACCGGTCATACACCCAGGCGGGGGTGCGAAGTAGTGATTCGGTCGCGCGCTCAGCAGGGCGAGCAGGCAGACTGATGACCGTGACGGCGCGAGTTGGGGCAGTGCATCTCGGCTGGGACGTGGTGTCGGTGGCCGCCGGTGGCGGCGGTTCGCCCATCCGCCCGGTCCTGGTTGAGGGTTCGTACACCCCTCCGGCGTATCTGCTGGCGGACTCGTCCGGGCGGCTGCACACCGCCGGCGTGGACCGGCGGCCCGATGTCGGCATCGCCATCTCGGACGTACGCGACATCATCGGGCACCCGCAGATCGTGGTGGCCGGGGCGACCTGGCCCGCCGAACTGGTGTTCCGCGCCCGCATGCACAACCCGCTGGCCTCGGCCGTCGAGCACCTCGGGACCACACCGGACGTGCTCGCGCTGCCCTTCCCCGACGAATGGCCCGACCCCAAGGTCGACGAATTCGTGCGGCTGGTCGAACAACTCGGCGTGCCCGCCGAACCGCTGCCCGAATCGGTGGCGCTGTCCGGGTACGTGCGCGCCCTCGGCCTGGTCCGGGCGCCCGGGCGCGGTCCCGCCGTCGGCGCGGTCGGCGTCTACTCCGACGGCCGTGAATGCCTGGTCGTCGCGGTCCACGGCAACGACGATCAGCCCACCGAATCGGTCAGCGTCGCCATCACCGCCGAAGCGCTGCACGAGGCCCACGCCGCCGACAATGTCGTCATCGAGGTGATGGCCGCCGCCCGCGCCATCAACGCCGACACCTCGAGGGTGCTGCTCACCGGCAACGTCTGCTTCAACGACGCTTTGCGCCTGGCCTTTCAGAACCACCTCGGCCACCGCTTCCAGGTCGCCGACCATCCGATGCACGCGCTCGTTCTGGGTGCGACCCACCTGTTGGTCGCCGACAGCGAAGGCGACCCGGCCTACGACCGGCCCCGGCCCGCCGCCGGGCAGCAGGCAGGATCGGCGCAGCAGGCCGGTACCGCTGGGCAGCAGGCGGGATCGCCGCAGCAGGCGGGCGCCGTCGGGCAGCAGAGTGGCTCCGAACAGCAGCTCGGAGGCGCTGACGCGCGACCGATCGAGCAGGGGCCGCGCCATGTCAGCGGCGGACCCGCCGACCGGCCGCTGCAACGCCAGCCCGAACCGCTGGCTCAGCAGCCGGAACTGGTTCCCCGGCACATGGATTCACCGCCCGCGCCTGAATCCGCTACGCAGCGGCCTGGTTCCGCGCCTCGCACGGGCCCGCAGCCTGCGGCCGACGCCGGTAGTCCGGCGGGCGACTCGGAGGGCCGGACTCGTCGTCTGACCGCCGAGGAGGCCGCGGCCGTGGCCGCCCTGACGAAGGGGTCGACGTCGGGCCGGCCCGACGATCCGGCCGCCGAAGGACTCACGCGGCGCATCACCGCGCAGGACGCAGCGGCTCAGGGCAGCGCGACGGGCAACACCGGGCCCGGCGGCATCACCCAGCGGGTGACCGCCGCGGAACTGGCACGGCTCACACAGACTGGAGTGGGCGAACCCGATCGGAACGCCGCCTCGGCGGCGGGGACGTCGCCGAGCGGCGAAGCGGGCCAAGGGGTTACGCGCGGCACCGAAGGTCCGAGCACTGGGGGACAGCCCGTGGCCGGGGGACGCGGGACGCTGCCGCCCGGACTGGAAGGCGTCGGCGGCCGGTTCATGCGGCCGCCGGGTTCACCCGCCGACGATCAGATGACGACGGTCTTCGGACCTGGTGACCAGGGCGGTCCGGGATCCGGCCACCAGGGTGGTGCCGGGTCGGGCCGCCAGGGCTACGCGGCGTCGGCACACGCCGCAGACGGCGGATACGGGCCGGGTGCCGCAGGCGCGCAACAAGGTTCGGGCTCCGCGGGTGCGCAGCAGGGACCAGGTTCGGCGGGCACGCATCAAGGTTCAGGCTCCGCAGGTGCACAGCAGGGTCCGGGTTCGGCAGGCGCGCAGCAGGGACCAGGTTCCGCGGGCGCGCAGCAGAGTTCGGGTGCCGCGGGTGCTCAGCAGGGACTTGGTGGCGCCGGTGCGCAGCAGGGGCAGGGTGCCGCGGGCACGTACGGTCCAGGCGGCCAGGGCGGTTACGGCCAGGGGCAGCCGGGTGGCGCTTTCGGGCCCGGTGGTCAGGTGCATGGCGGCTATGGGCAGCCCGGCGCGTATGGGCCGGGTGAGTCGCAGGCCGCCGCCGGTCAATTCGGGCCGGGCGCAGGCGGGCCGGGCTCGACCGGTGGCAGCGGCTATGGCGCGGGCTACGGTTCGGCGAACGCTGCGGGATCGGAAGGTTCCGCTCAGGGCGGTTACGGCCCGGGTGGTGCGCAGCAGGGTCCCGGCGGCCAGTACGGCTCGCAGCAGGGGCCGGGCGGGCAGTACAACCAGGGTGGATACGGCCCGGGCGGATACGGTGCGCAGGGCGGGTACACCACGGGCGGTTATCCGGCGGGTCCCTATGGGCCCGAGGGGGATACGTCCGGTTCGGGTCGCGGGAGTTTTGCTGGATCCGGTGGAAACGCTCCTGGTCAGCCCGGCGCGATGTACGGTGGGTCGATGTCGTCGGGGGTGCGTGGCTCGAATCCGCAAGCGCCGGAAGATGCCGCTGGGCAGTCGGATTCGGACTCCGGATCGGGCTCCGAGGGTGAGCGCAAGCCACGCAAGGGCAAGCTGTGGGGCAAGATGCGCAAGCCGTTCGGTGCGCCCATCGTGGTCGGCGCCGCGGCCCTGTCGCTGCTGGGCGCGCACTCGGATCAGCGGGCGAACGTGGCTGCCGAGTCCGTCCCGCCCGCGTCGTCCCTGACATCCACCGCGTCCGGGACCGCCTCCTGGACGTCTGTCGCGCCCGGGACCGCCTCCGGCGTCGTCGCGCGGGCCACTGTCGGTGAGTTGCGTCCGGTCGGCGACTCGTGCGCAATGACCCCGTTCGTGTCCGGCCTGCCGGGTTCGGGCGTCGCCACCATCGGCGACCCGCAGAGCCTGGAATGCCTGCGCCTCGGCATCGACACCCTCCGCTACACGCTGCCCGGGCCGGTGCGCGGCATCGACCCCGGCCCGCCGTTGCACATCTGACCTGTGGGCCCTTTCGGTGATCGCCGGAAGGGCCCTTTCGGTTGGAGGGTGATGTGCTTCACTCGCCGGTTCGCCCATTCCGGGGCTGGGGGCCGGATTCGAGGGACCGCCGCCCCCGCTGGTAAGGTTGCTCGTTGGTGTGCGGTACGGCCAGGCAACTGGTTGTCACACGAGCCCTGGGTCTCTTCCGGCCGCCGGGATCAGCTCGACCACACACTTGGCTGGCAAAACCTACGACAGACAGGGATGCACTGTGCCTACGTACAGCCCCAAGGGCGGTGACGTGACCCGCAAGTGGTACGTCATCGACGCCACTGACGTAGTGCTCGGCCGTCTTTCCGTGCAGGCTGCGAACATCCTGCGTGGCAAGAACAAGCCGACCTACGCTCCGAACGTTGATGGCGGCGACTTCGTCATCATCATCAACGCCGAGAAGGTTGCCATCTCCGGCAACAAGCGGCAGGACAAGGTCCTCTACACCCACTCCGGTCACCCGGGTGGTCTGAAGGGCCGTACCGTGGGCCAGATCCTGGACACCCGCCCCGACCGTCTGGTCGAGCGTGCCGTCAAGGGCATGATCCCGAAGAACAAGCTGGGCAACCAGATCATCGGCAAGCTGAAGGTCTACGCGGGCCCGAACCACCCGCACGCCGCGCAGCAGCCCATCCCCTTCGAGATCAAGCAGGTGGCCCAGTGACCGCTCCTGAGGAATTCAACGACGACTACGTCGTCGAGGACACCGCCGTGGAGGTCGTCGAAGAGGGTGACGGTTACGAGGCCGAGGCCGAGTACACCGAGACCTTCGCCGCCCCGGTCGCCATGGACCGTCCGGTCCAGACCGTTGGCCGCCGCAAGGAGGCCGTGGTCCGCGTGCGCCTGGTGCCGGGTACCGGCAACTTCGTGCTGAACGGCCGCACCATCGAGGATTACTTCCCGAACAAGGTGCACCAGCAGCTGGTGAAGTCCCCGCTCGTCACCGTCGAGCGCGTTGAGACCTTCGACATCTTCGCCCGCCTCGTCGGCGGCGGCCCGTCCGGCCAGGCCGGCGCGCTGCGTCTCGCCATCGCCCGTGCGCTGATCGAGGTCACCCCGGACGACCGTCCCGCCCTCAAGCGTGCCGGCTTCCTGACCCGTGACCCGCGTGCCACCGAGCGTAAGAAGTACGGCCTCAAGAAGGCCCGTAAGGCGCCTCAGTACTCGAAGCGCTGATATTGCGCCGTCAGGCCGTACCGTGCCCGGCCCTCGTGGGGGCCGGGCACGGTACCGTCTACACGGCAACCTGTGCGAGAGCAGGCTCCCCGCAACGGTTTTCGGACCGGAGGGGCGCCTGCTCTCGTGCTGTATCCACCGAACTGCAGGGGTGTTGAGGTAATGGGACGTTTGTTCGGCACCGACGGTGTCCGCGGGCTCGCCAATGACTCGTTGAGTCCGGAACTGGCACTGCAGGTTTCGGCCGCGGCCGCGCAGGTACTGAGTCGCGGGAAGAAGCGCGCGGTGGCCGTCGTCGGACGCGATCCGCGCGCCAGCGGCGAGATGCTCGAAGCCGCCGTCACCGCGGGCCTGACCTCCGCCGGCGTGGACGTGCTGTCGGTCGGCGTGCTGCCGACGCCCGCCGTCGCCTACCTGACCGGCGTGTACGACGCCTGCCTGGGCGTGATGATCTCCGCCTCGCACAACCCCATGCCGGACAACGGCATCAAGATCTTCGCCGCGGGCGGGCACAAGCTGGACGACGCCATCGAGGACCGCATCGAGGCGCTCATCGCCGACGGCGGATTCACCCGGCCCACCGGCGGCGCCATCGGACGCATCCTCGGGCGGCCCGGACTGGGCGGGCACGTCTTCGACGTCACCGACCGCTACAGCCTCGAAGGCACCCACGAACGCTACGTCGAGCACCTGGTCCAGGCCACCGGCCGCGACCTGCGCGGGCTCACCGTCGTGCTGGACTGCGCGCACGGCGCGGCCTCCGAGGTCGGCCCCGCCGCCTTCCGTGAGGCGGGCGCGACCGTCATCCCGATCAACGCCGAACCCGACGGCCTCAACATCAACGACGGCTGCGGCTCCACGCATCTGGAGCAGATCCAGGCCGCGGTGCGCGAGCACGGCGCGGACCTCGGCCTCGCCCTCGACGGTGACGCCGACCGCTGCCTGGCCGTGGACGCCACCGGCACCGTGGTCGACGGCGACGCCATCATGGCCGTGATCGCCGTGGGCATGCGCGAGTCCGGCGAACTCGCCGAGGACACCCTGGTCGCCACCGTCATGAGCAACCTCGGCCTGCACATCGCCATGCGCGCGGCCGGAATCACGGTGCGCACCACCGCCGTCGGCGACCGCTACGTGCTCGAGGACCTCCGCAGCGGCGGCTACACCCTGGGCGGCGAGCAGTCCGGCCACGTGGTGTTCCCGCGCTACGGCACCACCGGCGACGGCGTGCTCACCGGCCTCAAACTGATGGCGCGGATGGCCGAAACCGGGAGCGGCCTCGCGGAATTGGCGGGCATCGTGCAGACCGTCCCGCAGATCCTGGTGAACGTCCCGGTCTCGGACAAGGCCGCCGTCGCCAGCGCGCCCGCGGTGCTGGAAGCCGTCGCCCAGGCCGAACAACTGCTCGGCGAAACCGGCCGAATCCTGCTGCGCCCCAGCGGAACCGAACAACTGGTCCGCGTCATGGTCGAGGCCACCGACCTCGCCCAGGCGCACGACCTGGCCGATCAGCTCGCCAAGCTGGTCGAGGCCGTCTAGCTTTTCGCCGAGTGGCGCACCCGGGCGGTACGAATATCCGACCCCGGTGTGCCACTCGACGTGTCAGTGGGCTTCGGTCAGCTTGCCGTCAGCCAGGTGCCAGCGCCGGGTGGCGGTGACCGTGTCGAGCATGCGGCGGTCGTGGGTCACCAACAGGACTGTGCCCTCGAAGGATTCGACCGCCTGCTCCAGCTGCTCGATGGCGGCCAGATCCAGGTGGTTGGTGGGCTCGTCCAGCACCAGCAGGTTCACGCCGCGCGCCTGGAGCAGCGCCAGGGCGGCCCGGGTGCGCTCGCCGGGGGACAGGGTGTCGTTGGGGCGCAGCACATGCGGGCCGCGCAGACCGAACTTGGCGAGCAGGGTGCGGACGTCGGATTCGTTCCAGTCGGGGATCTGAGCGCTGAAAGTGTCGGCGAGAGTGCCGTTTCCGCGGAACAGGCCGCGCGCCTGATCGACCTCGCCGATCGCCACGCCCGAGCCCAGCGACGAGGATCCGTTGTCCGGCTGCATCTTTCCGAGCAGCAGCGACAGCAGGGTGGACTTCCCGGCGCCGTTCGCGCCCGTCAGGACGATGCGGTCGCCCCAATCCACCTGCACCGTCACCGGACCGAGGGTGAAGTCGCCGCGGCTCACCGTCGCACCGGAGAGCGTCGCCACCACCGCGCCGCTGCGGGGCGCGGCCGCGATGGACATGCGCAACTCCCACTCCTTGCGCGGCTCCTCCACCGCGTCCAGGCGTTCGATGCGCTTGATCGTCTGCTTGACCTTGGACGCCTGCTTCTCGGTGGATTCCGCGCGGGCCTTGCGGCCCATCTTGTCCGAATCCGCCTTGGACTTGCGGCGGGCATTGCGGACACCGTGTTCCATCCAATTGCGCTGCATGTTCGCCCGCGCTTCCAGACCGGCCTTGGTGTCGGCGAACTCGTCGTAGGCCTCGCGGGCGTGCCGGCGGGCGATCTCCCGCTCCTCCAGATACGAGTCGTAGCCGCCGTCGTAGACGCCGACCTGCTGCTGCGCCAGATCCAGTTCGACGATGCGATTCACGGTGCGCGCCAGGAACTCCCGGTCGTGACTGATCACCATGAGCGGCTCGCGGACGCCGGTCACGAACTGCTCGAGCCGGGCCAGGCCATCCAGATCGAGATCGTTGGTGGGCTCGTCGAGCAGCAGGATGTCGAAGCGGGACAACAGCACCGAGGCCAACCCGGCCCGGGCCGCCTGACCGCCCGAGAGCACGGTCATCGGGGTGTCCAGGCCGTGCGGGAGGCTGCCGGCCAGACCGAGATCGGCGGCCACCTCGTCGGCGCGCTGCTCCAGATCCGCGCCGCCCAGGGCGAGCCAGCGCTCCAGGGCGGGGGAGTACTCGTCGTCACCGCCGTCGGCGAGCCGTTCGGCGGCGGAATCCATGATCTGCTGGGCGGCGGCCACGCCCGTGCGGCGGCGCAGGAACTCCAGCACGGTCTCGCCGGCCACGCGCTCGGGCTCCTGGGCCAGGTACCCGACGGTGGCGTCGGGCGGGCTCAGCACGATCTCGCCCTCGTGGGCGTCGCCGTCGGCGAGCATGCGCAACAGGGTGGACTTGCCCGCCCCGTTCACACCGACCAGGCCGATCACATCGCCGGGGGCGAGGATCAGGTCCAGGTCGGAGAACAGCAGACGCTCGCCGTGTCCGGCGGCCAGGCCGCGCGCATGCAGAGTGGTGCTCACCTGGGCGATTCTGCCGTGTTCGGGGTGGCACCCTGACGTCGGGCCTCGGAAAGTTCAGGGTCGTCCTCGGGCTTCGGCCCGATGTGCGCGGGGTCCCGCCTCGGCAGAGTGGAGACATGACCACACAGTTTCCGACCCCGGCACCCAAACGACTGACCCGCTCGCGGGACGACAACTGGATCGGCGGGGTGTGCGGCGGGCTCGCCGAATACACCGGCTGGAGTTCCGGCCTCGTCCGCTTCCTGTTCGTGCTCTCCTGCCTGCTGCCCGGACCGCAGTTCCTGCTCTACATCGCGCTGTGGATCATCATCCCCAAGCAGTGAGTTATCCCCAGGGCCAGAGTTATCCACATTCGGCATCGAAGGTGGTGCGAGGGGTGATCGGGAGTGCCAGGATGGGAGTCACGCCACTGCGGAGGAGTGCACATCATGGTCACATCCGGTGATCTGCCCGGACTGAATCTGCCTGAGCTGGACGCGCATTCGGAACTCGGTGCGCTGGGTGCGGTCGAGTTATCGCACCCCACGCAGGATCTCGACGCCGACGGGCTGGCCGACACCGTGACCACCGGCACCGATCACGCCATGCAGGTGTGGACGGATCTGGATCACGACGGCTACGCCGACCATGTGACCGTTGTGGACAGCGGTGGTGACTACTCGGCGTGGGAGTTCCACCACCACTCCGACGGCACCACCGAATGGGTGCGGATGGATGGCGGGCACCTCGGCGGCAGCTGAGGTCGAGCGCAGGGGGCTGCACGGCGCGTAACCGGGCCTCGCCGGCTGGCGAGGCCGGTCCGGAGGGCAAGGACTCGAGGGGGATCAATGGGGGAATCCGGCGATTTCGGCGTGCGCATCGCAGCCCTGCACACGGCGGCCAGCACCTTGCGCGACAACGCTGCGGCGCTGCGACAGCACGCCGGGGCGGTCGCCGAGCACGCCTTCGGCATCGGCAATGACCGAGCGGGTCGCGACTACTCCGCGCAGGGCGCCGACGTGCACCAGGGCTTCGAACGTGCGGCGGCCTGCCTGCGCTACTGGAGTGTCGCCGCGGCCGCCACCGCCGACGTCATCGACCGCGCCGCCACCGAATACGAGCGTTTGGACCGCGACCGCGCCACCGCCCTCGACGAGGCGGGCCGATGACCTTCGACCCCAGCGGCAAGACCGTCGACCAGATCCTCGACTACGGGGTGCCCGGGCTGCGCTACTGGGAACACTTCCTGCCCCTGTACGCCAAGGCATTCGGCGCACCGTCAGGTGCCGAACTGGCGGAGCTCTACGCACGCTACGACGAGCAGCGCGGCATGAGCCTCACCGAATTCGACACTGCTCGAAACGAAATGGACAAGGCGCTCGCGGACGCAGACTCCCGCTTCGCAGCCCACCGGGCGGTAGCGAACTCCCTGCCCACCGCGTGGACAGGGGCGACCGGCACGGAAGCCGTCGCGCTCATGAATTCGCAACTGCGCCAGGCCCGCACCGATCTCGACACGATTCGCGCGGCATCGGGCGCGATCGCCGCGGCCCTCGACCCGATGCGTCAAGCCGTCCTCACGAAAGCCGAGCACGCTCGCGCCCTGCTCGAACCCACATCCGACGGCGAAGGCCGCCTCACCATCGACGGCCGGACACCTGACGCCATCGAGTCGATCGCCCCCACCGACCCGTGGCTCACCGGCACCTTCCGCACTGACGTCGACCACAAACTCGCCGCCTTCACCGCAGCCTGCACCGCCACCGCCGACACCTTCGAATCCCACTACCGCGCGATCAGCACCGCCTTCGCGCAGGTCATCGACCACCCCTACCCCCAGCCGGCACCCACCCTGCTGCCACAACAAGACTCCGCCCCGGCACCGCCGACCCCCGCCCCGAAGCAACGCGAGCCCTCGGCACCCCGTCCAGTTCCATCGCCGCTGCCCAACCCCACCACCGGAAAGTCGGACCCGGCCACCGGGCAGACAGACCCCGCCGCTGCGCAGGGGAACCCGACTGCCGGAGAGGCGGACCCTGTTGCCGGACAGACTGACCCAGCTGCGGTGAAGACCGAACCGGCTGGTGCGAAGTGCCACCCGGCAGGCATGGAGTCGAATGCTGTTGGCGTACAGCCCTGCTCGGTTGGTTCGCCCAGCGGAGAGGTGGGCGCGCCGCCGACGGCCGGATCGCGGTCGCCCGCATCCGTCGGCGGGCCCGCATGCTGTCAGCCGCCCGGTGTCGCAACGGATGCGCCGGACTCGGCTCGATCTCGGTTGGAAGGGCGCACCTGTCCGACCTCCACCCACCCTGAACGTGCCGGCGGCAATACCGATTTCACCGGCCCCGCCTCCACAACGCCGCTCGCTACTCCGGGGCCGCAGGCCCCATGGATTCGAGGGGTGACATGGAGTCGCGCACCGCAATGGAGCCACGCGGTAGCACGGAGCCTTCGACAGGTGCGGGGCCGCGCGGGTCCTCGCAGACGCCGGGGGCTGCGATCGAACCGAGCCAGGCTTCGTCGGACCGGCTCGCCGAAGCGTTGAAAGGCACTCTCGAGCAGCTCGGAACCAGCCTCCAGCAAGGTATTTCAGCCACCCTCGAGAAGCTCGGCTTCCTCGCTGACCCGACATCACCCGAGCCGGTCGACTCAGGTCTTCCGGAGGACTCCGGGCATCCCGGCAACGCAGGACACCCCGCCTCCCCGGGAGGCACGATCGACTCCGCGGGCCTGAAGGTTCGACACCTGCCCCGCACGGTCCCGAAGGTGCGAATCTGCCTACCGGCCACGTCGAATTCGACATCGCTGGAAAGCATTTCGTCCTCGACCGCACCACAAACGGCGACATGTCTGTCGCGGTGACAGACGAATCCGGTCGAACCCACACCTGGACCATGAAGGATCACACCGGAAATCCCGCCCCCACCCCGGACAACTCCGCTGGGGGACCATCCACCCCTGCCAGTGGGGCCCAGACTCCGGGGGCAGTCCTGCCAGACCCGTGCCCGCCAGGCACTCCGCCATCGTCTGAGTCCGTCGCTCGGTCGGACCAGGGCGGCGGGGCGGAGATTCCAGGCGCGGGATGCCCTCCGGTCCAGCACCAGGGCCTGAACCTGTGCCGGCCAGATGATTCGTCGCGATCCGATGCCGGCACTCCGCCGGGTGGAGGCCCGAGCCCGACCTGCACACCGGGTGGTTCGCCGCCATCCGAATCTGCGACGCCGCCAAGGCCGCTCGGTGGTGACCAGCTGCCGAACTCCGGTTCTCCACCAGTCGATGGCATGTGTCCGACTGTGCCGCCGCCCGACTGCGGTTTGCCCGGAGGGCAGCCGCTCGATGGCGGACGAAGCGCGGTCGGAGATCCCGCGAACTGCTCGGTCGTGCCCGAAAACCCCGGGGCGACTTCACCGTTGGGTAGCGCCGAGTCGCCGGAGTGGGCGGGCCAGAGTCGGGTGGGCCGGTCGGCGGTGGGGATGTCGGGCAGCCGGTGCCCGCGCTCGGGGGTTCGGATGTGCCACTGGAGATTCCGGAGGGAGGGGTGGAGATTCCGGAGGTGTCGCCCGGGCCTGGGCCCGGGGCTTCGTAGGGCCGCGGGTGGGCGGCCTACTTGCGGAGGGCCTGGATGAGTTGGAGGACCGGGAGCTTCTGGGGCTGCTCGGCTTCGTCGTCCACCGCGTCGGGGTCTACCAGCTGGGTGTGGGGGATGAGGGCCTCGGGTCGGCGAAGGGTTTGTATTTTTTGTCGCCGAGAAGGGTGTAGTTGAGGTAGCCGACGAGGAGGGCTCGGGTGAGGCGCTCGGTCTTGGGTTCGTGTTTGCCGGCGCCGAGGGCGGCCAGGGCGCGGCGGCCTTCGACCATGCCGTTGTGGGTGGCCTTGTCGAGGGAGCGGAGGATCGCGCCTTCACCCCAGGCGGAGGCGAGGGGGAGAGCGTCGGAGCTGACCGAGTCGATATCGGTGGCGCCGGCCAGGATCAGGGCGGGGGCGTCGACCTTGCCGGCCAGGGCCTCGGCGGAGGGGGCCGTGGGGGAGGGGAACAGGGCGGCGACCGCGGCCACCTCGCGCTGGGAGGCGGCGATCACGGCCGCGCCCGCGCCCATGCCGTGGCCGGCCAGGGCCAGGCGGTCGGGGCGGACGCTGATATTGCCCGCGCCCAGGCGGACACCGGTGCAGATGTCGAGGGTGGTGAGCAGGTCGGTGGCCAGGTTCAGATGCGACGGGATCGGGCCGCGTTCGGTGTCGGGCGCGGCGGCGACATAACCCCAGGAGGCCAGGTGTTCCAGCAGGCGGCGGTAGTTGCCGACCCCGGTCAGCCAGCCGTGCCCGAAGGCGACCGCGGGCAGGTTGAGCCCCTTGCCCGGCGTGTACACCACCCCGGGCAGCCCGGCGATGCCGAGATTCCCGCGCAGCACCTCGTGCGGGCCACGCAGGGTCAGAGTGCTCAGGAGCGATTTCACAGACACCGACACGGAGATGAACTTAGTCGGTCTTGCGGCCGAATGCCTCGAGCGCACAAGGTTCGCGGCCGTCCCGATTCTGGACTGACGGAGCGGGGGAGCGAAGCGGAGGAGCGGAGGAGGGAAGAATCGGGACCAAGGGGCCGCGAACCTGCCGAAGCGAAGCGGAGGCCAAAAACACCGCTAGGCTGGTGGACCATGTGCGGAATCGTGGGGTATGTGGGGTACCGGGACGCGCTCGGTGTGGTCGTCGATGCTTTGCGCCGCATGGAATATCGAGGCTACGACTCGGCCGGAGTCGCCATCCTGGACGGGTTGGGCGGCCTTGCCGTGGAGCGCAAGGCGGGGCGGCTGGCCAACCTGGAGGCCGAGCTCGTCGACCGCGGGCCCGAGCGCTACGCCGGATCCACCGGGATGGGGCACACCCGCTGGGCCACGCACGGAGCGCCCACCGACCGCAACGCCCACCCGCACCGCGACCGCACCGGCCGGGTCGCCGTGGTGCACAACGGCATCATCGAGAACTTCGCCCCGCTGCGTCGCGAACTCGAGGACGCGGGCGTCGAACTGGGCAGTGACACCGACACCGAGGTGGCGGTGCACCTGGTGTCGAACGCCTACGCCGCCGGCGACACCGCCGGTGACTTCGTGGCCTCCGCGCTGAGCGTGGTGCGCCGCCTGGAGGGTGCGTTCACGCTGGTCTTCACCCACGCCGACCACCCCGGCACCATCGTGGCCGCCCGCCGCTCCACGCCGCTGGTGATCGGCGTCGGCCAGGGTGAGATGTTCCTCGCCTCCGACGTGACCGCCTTCATCGAACACACCCGGGAGGCAGTCGAACTCGGGCAGGACCAGGCCGTCGTCATCACCGCCGACAGCTACCGGGTCACCGACTTCGACGGCGTGGCCGACGAGGTCCGCACCCGCCCGTTCACCATCGACTGGGACCTGGCCGCCGCCGAGAAGGGCGGCCACGACTACTTCATGCTCAAGGAGATCGAGGAGCAGCCCGCGGGCGTCGCCGACACGCTCATCGGCCATTTCGCCAACGGCCGGATCGTGCTCGACGAGCAGCGGCTCCACGATCAGGAGCTGCGGGAGGTCGACAAGGTCTTCGTAGTCGCCTGCGGCAGTTCGTATCACGCGGGCCTGCTGGCCAAGTACGCCATCGAGCACTGGACCCGACTGCCCGTCGAGGTCGAACTGGCCAGCGAATTCCGTTACCGTGACCCGGTTCTGGACCGCTCCACCCTGGTGGTCGCCATCTCCCAGTCCGGCGAGACCGCCGACACTCTGGAGGCCGTGCGTCACGCCAAGGAGCAGAAGGCGCGAGTCCTGGCCATCTGCAACACCAATGGCGCGCAGATCCCCCGCGAAGCCGACGCCGTCCTCTACACCCGCACCGGCCCGGAGATCGGCGTCGCCTCCACCAAGGCGTTCCTGGCCCAGATCACCGCCAACTACCTGGTCGGCCTGGCGCTGGCGCAGGCGCGCGGCGTCAAATACCCGGACGAGGTGGCGCGCGAGTTCGCCGAACTGGAGTCCATGCCGAAACTCGTTGCCCAGGTGCTGGAGTCGGCCGAACGAGTACGGGAGATCGCTCGCGAGTTCGCACACGTCCCCACGGTGCTGTTCCTGGGCCGCCACGTCGGCTACCCGGTCGCGCTCGAAGGCGCGCTGAAACTGAAGGAACTCGCGTACATGCACGCCGAGGGCTTCGCGGCGGGCGAACTCAAGCACGGCCCGATCGCGTTGATCGAGGACGGGCTGCCGGTGTTCGTGATCATGCCGTCGCCGAAGGGCCGCGCGGTGCTGCACTCCAAGCTGCTCAGCAATATCCGCGAGATCCAGGCCCGCGGCGCGCGCACCATCGTCATCGCTGAGGAGGGCGACGACACGGTGCGGCCGTTCGCCGACTACCTGATCGAAATCCCCTCGGCCCCAACGCTGTACCAGCCGCTGCTGTCGACGGTCCCGCTGCAGATCTTCGCCGCCGAGGTGGCGCAGGCCCGCGGCTACGACGTCGACAAGCCCCGCAACCTGGCCAAGTCGGTGACCGTCGAGTAGGGACCGTCGGCAGTTGGGGTTTCAGGGGCGAAGCCCCTGAGAGCCCCGAGAGTTGGCTCTCTCACTGGACGGTGACGGTGCCCTTCATGTCCGGGTGCAGCGGGCACAGGTAGCGGTAGGTGCCCGGCGAGGTGAAGGTGTGGCTCCACTCGCCCTTGCGGATGATCGGGCTGTTGATGCCGAGCGCGACATCCCCGATGCCCTGCACGGCGTGCGGGGCCTTGTCGTCGAACTTCCAGGTCACCGTGTCGCCGGCCTTGATGGTGACGTCGGCCGGGGAGAACTTCATGTCCGTGACGTTCACGGTGACGGCGGCGGGCGCGGCCGGACCGGCCGAGGTCGCCGCCGTCGAGGACGCGGCGGCCGCCGGTGTCGAGGTGGCGGCGGGCTTCGAGGTGTCCGAGGAGCAGCCCCCGGCCGCTAGCGCCCCCGCCACGACGGCGACGAGAAGCAGGGCACGCGAGGGCGACTGGCGGATCGGCATGTCAGCCAGGCTAGTCCCCGCCGATAGCGGGTCATTCGCGGGCACCCGCGCTGACCTGCGCCGCGCTGATTCGCTCTGATCCGAGAGCGGCGTAGTCTGCTGAATCGGCAGGCAGTCCGGATTCGGGAGGCGACCCATGACCGCACCGGCGGTGCTCGATTACTACACGGCCGACGAAGTACGGGCCGCGGAAGCCGAACTCTTCACCCGGGTACCCGCCGGAATGCCCATGCACCGCGCCGCCTTCGGCCTCGCCGACGTGGTGGCGCGCGAACTCCGGGAACGCACCGGCGGCGTGGCGGGCCGAACGGTCACCCTGCTGGTCGGCTCCGGCGACAACGGCGGCGACGCGCTGTGGGCGGGCTCGTTCCTGCGGCGACGCGGGGTGGCTGTGCGGGCGGTGCTGCTTGCGCCGGAACGCGCCCACGTCGCGGGGCTGGCCGCGCTGCGCAGGACGGGCGGGCGGATCTGCCCCGCGCCCGCCACGGTCGCAGAGCTGGTCGTGCAGGGGGCTGGAGCGTTGCTCGGCACCCCTGACCTGGTCGTGGACGGCATCGTCGGTATCTCCGGGCGTGGCCCGCTGCGACCGGTGGCGGCCGAACTGGTTGCGGGCGTGCGCTGTCCGATCATCGCCGCGGATCTGCCCAGCGGCGTCGATCCCGACACCGGAGCCGTGAGCGGTCCCACGGTTCGCGCGGACGTCACGGTCACATTCGGTGCGTTGAAGCCGGTGCACGCGTTGGCCGCGCCGTTGTGCGGACGAATCGAGCTGGTGCCCATCGGGTTACGGCTGCCCGATGCGAATCTGATTGCGCTGGAACCGCGTACGGTCGGCGCGGGCTGGCCGGTCCCCGGACCGTTCGACGACAAATACACCCAAGGCGTGACGGGTGTCTGCGCGGGCAGCGCGACGTATCCGGGCGCAGCTGTCCTGTGCACCGGAGGCGCGATCGCCGCCACCTCGGGCCTGGTGCGTTACGCGGGTACCGGCGCGGCTCAGGTCCTCGCCCACTTCCCGGAAGTGGTTGCCGCCGAGACTATTTCCTCGGCTGGCCGGGTCCAATCCTGGGTCTGCGGCCCCGGCGCGGGCACCGACGCCGCTGCCCGGGATCGGCTCGCCGAGATCCTCGCCACCGACCTCCCCGTCGTGGTCGACGCCGATGGTCTGACCCTGCTCGCCACCGAACCCGGGCTGGTCACCGGCCGCACGGCCCCGACCGTCCTCACGCCGCACGCGGGGGAGTTCGCCCGCCTCACCGGTTCCGAACCCGGCCCCGACCGCGTCGCCGCCGTCCGCAAACTGGCCGAATCCTGGCAGGTCACAGTACTTCTGAAGGGCCGCGCCACCCTGATCGCCAGCCCCGGTCGTCCGGTCCTGGTCAACGAGGCGGGCGGTTCCTGGGCCGCCACCGCCGGATCCGGTGACGTCCTGTCCGGCATCATCGCGGCCCTGCTGGCCAGCGGTCGCGACCCGGCCTGGGCCGCGGCCGCCGCCGCCCGCGTCCACGCCCTGGCCGCCAACCTCGCGGCCCACTCCGCCACCACCGCCGGCGCCCCGATCTCCGCTTCCCCCTTGCTCTCCCACGTCCGCGAGGCGATCGGCACCCTGCGAGAGCTCGCGGCTCGCTGATCAGGCCCGGGGCGGGTGGCCGCCGCGGCGGTGTGCAGGGCGGTGCGGGCGGCGGCGATGACCGGGTGGGTGGCGGTGCCGCGGCGGTAGGCGAGGTGGGTGCGGCGGCGGGTGGGGAGTGGGGTGAGCGCTACGGCGGTGGGGGCCGAGTGGGTGCCCAGGTCGGGGACGAGGGCTACGCCCTGGCCGGCGGCGACGAGGTTGAGGACCGTGCCGAAGTCGTCGGCGTGATGGCGGATGCGAGGGGTGAAACCGGCTGCGAGGCAGGCTCGAACCGTCATTTCGTGGCAGAGGGTGCCGGGGGTGCCCGCGATCCAGGGGGAATCCGATTGTGCGGCAAGCGGTCCGGGGGTCAGGGCGGCGAGGTGGATGGTTTCCTCGAACAGTGGCTCGGTGTCGAGGCCGGGTTCGGGGGTGAGGGGGACGTAGTCGTATTCCTGGAGCAGGGCGATGTCCAAGGTCTCAGCGCGCAGGGCAGCGGGGGCTTCGGCCGGATCCAGTTCGGTGACAAGCAGTTCCAGCAGCGGATGGTCGCGGCTGAGGGACACCAGGGCGGGGGAGGGGATGTGATGCACGGCGGTGGGGAACGCGCCGATGCGCAGGGCGCCGGTGAGTTCGGTGCGGACGGAGGCGAGTTCGGCGCTCGCCTGTTCCAGGACGGCGAGGATGGTTTCGGTGTGCTCGACCAGGCGCAGCGCCGCGGGGGTGAGGGTGACGCTGCGGCCGGTGCGTTCCAGCAGGGGCGTGCCCGCCTCTTTCTCCAGGGCGGTGAGCTGCTGGGAGACGGCCGAGGGCGTGTAGGTCAGCGCCTCGGCGACCGCGGCGATGGTGGTGCGGTGCGCGAGTTCGCGGAGCAGGCGCAGACGGCGGACATCCAGCATCAGTTGATCTTATGCTCGGGGCAAGAAACGTGAAATAGACCTGACGCATCCCGTCGACCAGGCTGAGCGCATGACATTCAACGGCCTGTACGTGCCCCTGGTCACGCCCTTCACCGCCGACGACGAGGTGGCCGCGGACGCCCTCGAGGCGCTCGCCCACGAGGTCCTCGACGCCGGCGCGACGGGCCTCGTCGCGCTCGGCACCACCGGCGAACCCACCACCCTCACCGCCGCGGAGCAGGCCCGGGTCATCGATGTCTGCGCCCGCGTCTGCGCCGAACGCGACGCCGCCCTGATCGTCGGCGCCGGCTCCAACGCCACGCTCGACTCGGCGCGCGCCCTCACCGCCCTCGACCCGCGCGCCACCGCCGCCCTCGCGGTCGTCCCCTACTACAACCGGCCCTCGGAAGACGGTGTGGTGGAACACTTCCGGGCCCTCGCCGCCGCCAGCCCGGTGCCGGTGCTGATCTACCACATCCCGTATCGCACCTCCCGCACGCTGAGCGCCGAAACCCTGTGCCGGCTGGCCGAACTCCCCAATGTGGCGGGCTTCAAGTACACGGCCGGCGGCATCGACGAGACGACGGTGACCTTCCTGGCCCGGCTGCCCGAGCACACCTCGGTGCTGGCGGGCGACGATCTGTTCGCCGCCCCGCTGCTGGCGCTCGGCGCGACGGGCGCGATTCTCGCGTGCGCCAATGTCGCACCTGCGGCCTACGCCGACCTGGTCACCGCGTGGCGCACCGGCGCGCTCGACGCGGGCCGCGAACTCGGCAACCGGCTCGCGCCCCTGGCGAACGCCCTGTTCAGCGAACCCAATCCGATTGTCGTGAAGGCGGCTCTGGCAGCCCAGGGCCGCATCCCCACCCCGAACCTGCGGCTCCCGCTGCTGCCCGCGAGCCCCGAGGCCCTCGCATCGGCCTTGGCCGCACTGTCCACGGCACTGCCCGCCGTGGTGTAGACGCGGCCCGCGACGGCCGCTCCCACTCGGGTGTGACGCGAATCGCCCTTGCCCGGATGGCAGGATCGGATTGTGACTACGCCCGACCCACAGGTGGAAACCCTCGTCGATCTGGATGCCATCGCCCACAATGTGCGCATCCTGGCCGAGCGCGCCGGCGACGCCGCCGTCATGGTCGTGGTCAAGGCGGACGGGTACAACCACGGGGCGGCCGAAGTGGCGCGGGCGGCGCTGGCGGCGGGCGCGCGGGAAGTGGGCACCACGACCATCGGTGAGGCGGTGGCGCTGCGAGCCGCCGGGATCACCGCGCCGATCCTGTGCTGGCTCAACACCTCCGACGCCGACTACGCGAGCGCCATCGCCGCCGACATCGAGATCGGGGTGTCGGCGCTCGCGCAACTGGAGGCGGTGGCCGCGGCCGCCCGTCGGCTGGGCCGTAACCGCCACGGTCAGCCTGAAGGTGGACACGGGCCTCAACCGCAACGGCATTCCGGCGGTCGAATACCCGGAGGTCCTGGAACTGCTGGCCCGGTTGGTCGGCGACGGGACGGCCCGGCTGCGCGCGATCTTCTCGCACCTGGCGCTGGCCGATCAGCCGGAGCATCCGGTCAACGACCGGCAGCGCGAACGCTTCCTCGACTTCATCGCCGCCGCCAAGGAGCACGGCCTGGAACCGGAGCTGGTGCACGTGGCCAATTCCGCTGCCGCGCTGACCCGCCCGGACCTCGCCTTCGACATGGTCCGCCCCGGCATCGCCGTCTACGGCCTGTCGCCGATCCCCGAGCTCTCCGACTTCGGTCTGCGCCCGGCCATGACCTTCCGGGCCCGGGTGCTGCGGGTGAAGCGGGTCGCCGCCGGGGAAGGCGTGTCCTACGGCCACGACTGGATCGCCGAACACGACACCACCGTCGCCCTGCTGCCCGCCGGATACGCCGACGGTGTGCCGCGCTCGCTCAGCGGGAAGTTCTCCGTCTGGCTGGGCGGCGCGCGCCGCCCGCAGATCGGGCGGGTGTGCATGGATCAGATCGTGGTGAACCTCAGCGAGAACGAGGCGGGGGTGCGGGCGGGCGACACCGCGGTGCTGTTCGGCTCCGAGCCCGGGCACCCGCGCGCCCAGGAGTGGGCCGACGCGCTCGGCACCATCAACTACGAGATCGTCTGTAATCCGCGCGGCCGCGTGGTCCGCGCGCACCTGGGGGGCGACCGATGAACGAGCACCGCATGCTGGCCACCGTCGAGGACACCGAGGCGCTGGGCCGAGAGCTGGCCGAACAGCTGCAGGCCGGGATCTGGTCATCCTCGACGGCCCGCTGGGCGCCGGCAAGACCGCGCTCACCCGCGGCATCGCCGCCGGGCTGGGGGTCGAAGGACGGGTCAGCTCACCGACTTTCATCATCGCCCGCCAGCATCGCGCCGGAGCGCATCCGGGCGCGGTGGCGCTGGTGCACGTGGACGCCTACCGGCTCGGCGGCGACCTCGACGAACTCGACGCCCTCGACCTGGACACCGATCTCGACCACGCCGTCGTGGTCGTCGAATGGGGTCTGGGCGTGGCCGAACACCTGGCCGACCGCCACCTGCGGGTGCAGCTGCGCCGCGAACCCGAGTCCGATGTGCGCACCGTGGAATGGGAGTGGGTCGCCGCCACCTGACCCACCGCCAGATTCCCGCAGGCAGACACCACGCCGAGTGGGCTGTACCACCCGGTATTGTTGAGGCAATCATGCTGATATTGGCTGTCGACACCGCGACTCCCGCCGTCACAGCGGGCCTGGTGGAACTGGAACCGGCACAACCCGGGTCGAACGCACCCCGCATCACCACGATCACCGCCGAGGTGACCGTGGACGCACGCGCGCACAACGAGGTGCTGACTCCCCAGATCCTGACCTGCCTGGCCGAATCCGGGCGCTCCCGTGCGGATATCGCGGCGGTCGTGGCCGGGGTCGGTCCGGGGCCGTTCACCGGGCTACGCGTCGGCATGGCCACCGCGGCCGCGTTCGGCGACGCGCTCGGCATCCCCGTGTACGGGGTGTGCAGTCTCGACGCCATCGCCGCCGACACCGAGAGCTATCTGCGCGAGAGCTCCGAACCGGTCGAACTGCTGGTCGTCACCGACGCCCGCCGCCGCGAGGTGTACTGGGCGCGCTACCGCGCCATCCCCGGCAGCCTGGTGCTCGAACGCAGTGAGGGCCCCGAGGTGAGCAAGCCCGCCGACCTGGATCAGGCGGCCGCCACCCTGATCGCCGGATCCGCCTCGCACGTCGACTATTTCGACCTGCCGGTGATCCCGGTCGAGACGCCGTCCCCGGCCGGTCTGGTGCGTTGCGCCGCCGCCGACATCCTGTCCGGAGCCGTCCCCGCGCCGCTGGTACCGCTGTATCTGCGCCGCCCGGACGCCGTCGAGAAGAGTTACGCGCAGGTGGGCCGATGACCATCCGCATCGAACCGATGCGGCCGGCCGACGTCGCCCGCTGCGCACAACTCGAGCAGGTGCTGTTCCCGGAGGACGATCCCTGGCACGAGGTGTCGTTCCTGTCGGAACTGGCCGGACCGCACAACCGCTACATCACCGCCCGCGACGCCGGCGGCCGCATGGTCGGCTACGCGGGAATCGCGTTGCTCGGCACCGCCGATCACCCCGAGGCCGAGGTGCACACCATCGGCGTCGACCCGGACGACCATCGCCGCGGCATCGGCACCCTGCTGCTCGAAGCCCTGCTGCTGGAGGCCGGCCGCCGTGGCGGACCCGTCTTCCTCGAGGTCCGCACCGACAACGCGCCCGCCATCACGCTCTACGAGAAGCACGGCTTCCACATCATCGGCCTGCGCAAGAACTACTACCAGCCCAGCGGAGCCGACGCGTACACCATGCGCCGCCCCGCCATGGCCGGGTTCCCGCAGGACGGATTCGCCACCGACGCCGAGGTCTCGTCATGATCGTCATGGGTATCGAAAGCTCCTGCGACGAAACCGGTGTCGGCATCGTGCGCCGGCTGCCGGACGGCAGCTGCGAACTGCTCGCCGACGAGGTCGCCTCCAGCGTCGACCAGCACGCCCGCTTCGGCGGCGTGGTGCCCGAGATCGCCTCGCGCGCACACCTCGAGGCCATCGTGCCCGCCATGCGCCGGGCCCTGGCCACCGCCGGGATCAGCAAGCCCGACGCGCTCGCCGTCACCATCGGCCCCGGCCTCGCGGGTGCGCTGCTGGTCGGCGTGGCGGCGGCGAAAGCCTATGCGGCGGCCTGGGATATCCCGTTCTACGCGCTCAACCACCTGGGCGGGCACGTCGCCGTCGACACCCTCGAGCACGGGCCCATGCCCCCGGCGGTCGCGCTGCTGGTCTCCGGCGGGCACACCCACCTGCTGCAGGTGACCGATCTCGGGCAGCCCATCACCGAACTCGGCAGCACCGTCGACGACGCGGCGGGCGAGGCCTTCGACAAGGTGGCCCGGCTGCTCGGCCTCGGCTACCCGGGCGGTCCGGTGCTCGATTCCATTGCCACCGAAGGCGATCCGAAGGCGATCGCCTTCCCGCGCGGCATGACCGGTCCCCGCGACCCGCGCTACGACTTCTCCTTCTCCGGCCTCAAGACCGCCGTCGCCCGCTATGTCGAAGCGGCGCAACGCGAAGGCCGCGAACTGCCCATCCCGGATATCGCGGCCTCCTTCCAGGAAGCCGTCGCGGACGTGCTCACCATGAAGGCCGTGCGGGCCGCGCAGGACGTCGGCGTCGACACCCTCGTGCTGGGCGGCGGCGCGACCGCCAACTCCCGCATCCGCTCGATGGCCGAAGAGCGTTGCACCGCTGCCGGAATCACCCTGCGCGTTCCGAAACCGCGCTTGTGCACGGACAACGGCGTCATGATCGCCACCTTGGGCGCGCACGTGATCGCCGGGGGCGCACCGCCTTCGGAACTGACCGTCGCCACCGACCCGGGTCTGCCGGTCTCGACGAGTTACCTGTAAACGGCGGCCGCCGACAGCTGAAGTCCTGGGGAGACGGGAGCACCGGTCGCAGCGAACCCCTTGTTGTTCGTACTAGGCGTTGGGGCGGACCAATGTCGCTGTCGTGCCGTTGTTCGCGGACCCGGAATGCGCAGGCCCGCGCGGCGTCGGCGAGACGTGCGGTTCCGGATCCACCGGCGGCAGCGTGGTGCCCAGCAGCGGGCCCAGCAGGCGCGGCAGATCGGCCGGGAACGGGATCTGCGGCAGGTCCGGATCCGGGCGCAGCGGCGGCTGCTGCGAGGTGATGGTCGGGAACGCGGGAGTGCCGGTGGCCGAACCGGTCTGGACCGGCGGCACGGCGACCGTGGTGCGGTGGCTCGTGGTCGGGTTGGCGGAACTCACCGGCGGACCCGTCGTCGCGGGCGCGGTCGGCGGGGGCGGCTGCTGCGAGGTGGTCGGCGAATAGTGCGCGGGCTGCGGTTCCTCGACCACGAACTCCTTGACCCCGTAGCCGACGATCAGCCCGACCACCACGACCGCCCCGGCCAGCGTGCCCGCCAGCTTGGTGAAGGTGCCGATCGGCGCGTCCGAGCCCAGGCCGATCACCGGGAAGGCCGTCGGCGTGGTCGAATCCGCCACCAGCGCCGCGCCTTTCGCGATCGCCGACTCCGGTTCGGGCACGGTGACCACCGGCACGTCGAGCTGGCGTTCCAGCCCCACCACCATGATCGGCACGTTCGCGCCGCCGCCGATCACCGCGACCGCCTCCGGGAACTTCGGTGCGCGCGTGAACACACCGCGCGCGAACACGGCCAGTTCGCGCAGCAGGTCGGCGACGATCTCCTCGAAATCCACCCGGTCAGTTTCAGCGGCTGCCCGGCCACATGGTCGATGGTCACCGCCGGCACCACCGACAGGTGCTCCTTGGCGGCCCGGCTGCGGTTGAGCAGGATGCCCCGGTTGGGGCGGATGCCGCGACGCGACAGGTGGCAGTCCAGCAGGTGCTGCAAGATCAGTTCGTCGATGGCGTTGCCGCTGATGGCGGAGGTGCGTTCGGAGCGCAGCACGGTGTCGTCGGCGTGATCGGCCACGGTGACCGTGGTGCCGGTGGCCCCGATGTCGATGACCGCCACCGTGTTCCAGCGATCCAGCAGGCCGGTGTGGCGCAGATAGGCGAGCGCCGCGGTGCTCTCCGGGATCAGCTGGACGCCGTGCCGCTGCCGGCCGATCGCGGAGCGAATGATCTGGGCCTGCTCCCGGTCCCGGTAGGCGACCGCGATGTCACCGGGCGCCGCCGCGCCGGGCTCGCGATGGCCGTTGGTGTGGGCGCCGGGGTGCGCGCCGACGGGATGCACGCTGTCGCGGGGGATCTGGGTGGTCATCAACTCGATCGAGGAGGCCACCAGGTCGCCGAGGTCGGAGTGGGCGGTATCGGCCGTCACGACCCGGTAGTCGAAGCTCTGGGCGCCGTTGGGCGCGGTCGCGACCGTCGCGGAGCACACCACTTCGCTCCCGGCGGAGATACCGAGGGATGTTCGCATGTTCACCTCCCTTCGAGCGGATGGTCCTGGTGGAGACGACCATCTCGAACGGACTCCGGGCGCGCCCAGTGGGTAGCAGACGATTCCGGCGAGCTACGGACCGTGGCGGGCTCGCGTCCGATGGGGCATCCGGACCTGCCACTGATCACTTGCGGTCTTGCTCTCTTCTCGAGCCCGTGCGCGGAGTTGCCGCACGGTTAGCGGGGTGAAGCGGATGTGTAACTGTCGACGGCGCACGTGACACGACCGAATCGGTCTTGGCGCGTGACCGCCGTCAATGGTGTCACAATCCGTTATCCGAACGTTACAGATTTTCGGATTTCTTTGGAAGACCTCAGATTCCCGGGCCGTCGTGTCGGCGAGTCGTCCGCGAGCAGCCTTTTAGCAGCCCCTTGCCTTGAGCGCTGGCACTCCCATGTATAGAGTGCTAGGAGGCACTCGATTTGTGCTAGGTGCCAGCTGATGACTACTGGGCAGGGGTCCCGGCACCCGCGACGACGGGGCTGATTGCACAGGGTCACGCACATGACCGAAACCGTGCGTCCGGGGAACAGCCCCGGACGAGAAGAATCCCCTGAAAGTGGAGGGCTCAACGTGGCGAGCGTGAACATCAAGCCGCTCGAGGACAAGATCCTCGTCCAGGCCAACGAGGCCGAAACCACCACCGCCTCCGGTCTGGTCATCCCCGACACGGCGAAGGAAAAGCCCCAGGAGGGCACCGTCATCGCCGTCGGCCCCGGCCGCTGGGACGAAGACGGCGAGAAGCGCATCCCGCTGGACGTCAAGGAAGGCGACGTCGTCATCTACAGCAAGTACGGCGGCACCGAGATCAAGTACAACGGCTCCGAGTACCTGATCCTCTCGGCTCGCGACCTGCTGGCCGTCGTCACCAAGTAAGAAACGCCCAACTCTCCGGGGCTCTCAGGGGCTGCCCCTGAAACCGTTCGGCTCTCAGGGCTTCCCCTGAACCTCGGGCGCCCGGAGAAGCGCCGCCCCGGTGTCGTAGCTGGTCATACAGCATCGGCCCGGGGCGAAGTGCGTTTTCTACCTCAACTCACTTCAGGAGTAGGCACATATGGCAAAGCAGATCGAGTTCGACGAGAAGGCTCGTCGCGCCATGGAGCGCGGCGTCGACAAGCTCGCCGACGCCGTCAAGGTCACCCTCGGCCCGCGCGGCCGGCACGTGGTGCTGGCCAAGGCCTTCGGCGGCCCGACCGTCACCAACGACGGTGTGACCATCGCCCGTGACATCGACCTCGAGGACCCCTTCGAGAACCTCGGTGCGCAGCTGGTCAAGAGCGTCGCCACCAAGACCAACGACGTCGCCGGCGACGGCACCACCACCGCGACCGTGCTGGCGCAGGCCCTCATCAAGGGCGGCCTGAAGAACATCGCCGCGGGCGCCAACCCGATGACCCTGGGCAAGGGCATGAGCAAGGCCGCCGACGCGGTCACCGCCGCCCTGCAGGCCGCCGCGACCCCGGTCAACGGTGAGAAGGCCATCGCGCAGGTCGCCACCGTGTCCTCGCGTGACGAGGAGATCGGCGCCCTGGTCGCCGAGGCGCTGACCAAGGTCGGCAAGGACGGCGTCGTCACCATCGAGGAGTCCTCGGGTCTGCAGACCGAGGTCGCCATCACCGAGGGCGTGCAGTTCGACAAGGGCTACCTGTCCCCGTACTTCGTCACCGACCCGGAGACCATGCAGGCGGTCTACGAGGACGCGTGGATCCTGCTGAACCGCGAGAAGATCAGCTCGCTGCCGGACCTGCTGCCGCTGCTGGAGAAGATCGCCGAGTCGGGCAAGCCGGTCGTCATCATCGCCGAGGACGTCGACGGCGAGGCGCTGTCCACCCTGGTCGTCAACGCGATCCGCAAGACCCTCAAGGTCGTCGCGGTGAAGGCCCCGTTCTTCGGTGACCGCCGCAAGGCGTTCCTCGACGACCTGGCCATCGTCACCGGCGGCACCGTGGTCAACCCGGACCTGGGCATCACCCTGCGTGAGGCCGGCCTGGACGTGCTGGGCAAGGCCCGCCGCGTCGTGGTCACCAAGGACGAGACCACCATCGTCGAGGGCGCCGGCTCGCAGGCCGACATCGACGGCCGGGTCGCGCAGCTGCGCAAGGAGATCGAGAACACCGACTCCGACTGGGACCGCGAGAAGCTGGAAGAGCGCCTGGCCAAGCTGGCCGGCGGCGTCGCCGTCATCAAGGTCGGCGCGGCCACCGAGACCGAGCTCAAGGAGCGCAAGTACCGGGTCGAGGACGCGGTCGCGTCCGCCAAGGCCGCGGTCGCCGAGGGCATCGTCCCCGGCGGTGGCACCGCCCTGGTGCAGGCCGCCGCCACGCTGCCCGCGCTGCGCGACTCGCTGACCGGTGACGAGGCCGTCGGCGTCGAGGTCGTGCGTCTGGCCCTGCTGTCGCCGCTGTTCTGGATCGCCAGCAACGCCGGTGTCGACGGCGCGGTCGTGGTCTCCAAGGTGACCGACGGCGCGCACGGCTTCAACGCCGCCACCCTCACCTACGGCGACCTGGTCGCCGAGGGCGTCATCGACCCGGTCAAGGTCACCCGCTCGGCCGTCGAGAACGCCACCTCGGTCGCGCGCATGGTGCTCACCACGGAGTCCGCGATCGTCGACAAGCCCGTCGACGATGCCGCCGACGCGCACGCCGGCCACTCCCACTGATCCAGCCGTAACCAGCTGATCAGGACATAGCCCCGAGGGCCCCGGACGGAATCGTCCGGGGCCCTCGGTGTTTGCGGTGTGAATCGGGCTGTGCGGTGCCGTCAACGGGCGTGGCGGTGGCGCAGAGGGTTTCAAGGGCACGGGCGGTTCAGGAGCGCCCGCGGCCGGTTCGGGGCGCAGTGAGTTTCGGGGCGCACTATTTCGACGGTGGGATTGCCGTCGTACCGGGCGGCTGGGGCGGCGCGGCGGGCCCGGGCGCATCAGGGTCCAGTGGCGCGGAGATCGGCGGCAGCGGGATCGCGGGAGACGGGTCCGTCCCGGGGGAGTCGTAGAAGACGAAGAGGCCGCCGGCGATGAGCGTTGCGGCAGCAATCCCACCCAGGATGCCGCGCGAGAGCTGTGTGATCGGACGCAGGACGTACACGCTGACTCCCTCGGGGCGTCATGAATCCGCATGGCGCACACGGGCTTACGGTGTCCGAATCGTCCCGTTTGCGAGGGTTGTTACCGGTGCAACGGAAATCGGGGATTTGCCCCGGAGAGCGATCCGGGGCGGTCGGGTGGTCAATCCCTTACGGGATGCGACGAACGTCCGTTTCCGTTGTGGAGAGCGGTGTGGGGATGGTGAATCGGGTTCGGCGGGTCTGTGGCTATCGCGGCGAGGAGGCGGTCGCGGAGGGCGGGCGGCGGCGGTGCGGCCGGCACGGACGCGGCCAGCGCGAGCGCTTCTCGGGTCTGCTGCACTTCCAGGGTGAAGGCGGCACGCAGTACGGGGTCGTCGGAATCCAGCAGGTCCGCCACTGCGCGCTGATCTTCGTCGCCGATCGATCCGAGCGCGACAGTGTGCGCGAGATCGATCTGGCTTTCGTTCATCTCACGTCACTCCCAAACTTTTCTTGAGTCGTGTCAGTCCGTCCCGTATACGGGACTTAACGGTAGGTAACCCTACGCCCAGATAGGCCGCTACCTCGGCATACGTCCGCCCGCCGAAATACGCGAGAGAGATCGCCTCCCGCTGCGTTTCGGTCAGGGTGGCCAGCCCGGCGAGCACCGCCTGCTGCTCCAGCCGTCGCCCGACCTCTTCGGTGACCTCGTCGAACTCGTTACCGAGAGTGCTGGTGCCATAGGCGACTTCACGCAGGGCATGCGCCTGCTCGGCGCGGACTCGATCGACGGCGCGGCGGTGGGCCAGCGTCATCAACCAGGTGACGGCCGAGCCCTTGTTCGGATCGAAATTGGCGGCCGTACGCCAGATCTGGAGATACACCTCCTGAGTGGTTTCCTCCGCGTAGCCCGGATCGTGGAGCACGCGTAGGACCAGGCCGAACACTCGGGCGCTGGTGCGGTCGTACAGCTCGGCGAAGGCCTGCTGATCGGACTGCCCGCAACGCTGGAGAAGTGCGGCTAGTTCGAGACTTTCGGCTGCGCGCGCCGTCACCGCAGAGTCCACGCTGGGTGTTTCCACCCGTCCGTCCCTCGAGCTCTGGAACGAGTCGCCCTCTGCGGCAGGCGGCCGCGTTGTCACAACGCTCCGTTCTGTGTCATCGGCCACGAGGGTAGCGTGCCGCTATAACCTCCTCTCGGGTGGGGGTATCGGCAAAGCGACTGTGGCACAGCGATTTTCCGATTTGTACCGAAACGCCGCAATCGTGACATCAAAGACACGCCGTGACGCGCCGGGTGTTGCCGACCCCGCCGGGCGGTGCCGGGTGTTTGCTAGCTATTCGGCGCGCCACCCCGAAAGGATGGGAATAATCTCAAGCCCCCGCCCGCCGCCACATCAGCGACAACGCTGGTGAACACCGGTCACCGGCGTTTGCCGAGAGTGTCCGGGGGCGGCCGGATTACGCCACGACACGCCGGCGGTTACGCCGGGCGTGCAGCTCGCGCTCGGTCTCGGACATGCCGCCCCAGATGCCGTAGGGCTCGCTGACCTTCAGTGCGTGCGAACGGCACTGCAGCAGCACCGGGCAGGCCTTGCAGATGTCCTTGGCGCGAAGCTCGCGCTGAGCGCGGGCCCGGCCGCGCTCGCCGTCCGGATGGAAGAACACCGCGGAGTCCTGGCCGCGGCAGGATCCGCGCATCTGCCAATCCCAGACGTCGGCGTTCGGACCGGGGAGGTGGGTTGGCATTGGCATGTGAACTCCTCATGGTGCGAGCTCGTCGGCATTGTCGAGCGGTGCTGATGGCAAACAGGTGGCCGCATCGCCGTGGCTCGGCGATCACACTTCATCGGCGCCGCAATTCGGTACGACGCCAACATCGGCGATGACGTACGTTAGGTCGCGAAACGAAATCGAGTCAATAGCTTCATTCGACTCGAGCCGAATACCTGCACATTAGAGAATTAACATCCGAACTATTTACAAGATGGCCCTCCTGCGGTGATACTGATCGGTTGCCCAGGGTCGTGACCGTGTTGTGATAGCCCATCGGACTGGATGAAACACCAGGTAGCAGGGGCTTTTCGAGGTCGAATGCCGGTCGGTCGATCTATGCAAGGCTCTCGATCGGAGTGATCTCAGCCATTGGACATCTCGCGCTGAGTAGGGTAGAGATGGCCGATTCGAGGCCGCTAGGTTAATAGCGCGAAACGCTATACGAATTCCTAACGGGCGTGCTGACCGATAGCGAGAACAGATTTACGGAGTGGAAACACATAGGCACTTGTGAATGCTGATAGTTAGCTGGCGGACTATGCTATGGCGGCTGCCTTCACTTGACGCGGCACTGGTTACAGTGCGGCTGTGCCTGTGCTCGAAGTGAACTCCGTACTCGCCGATGCCGCCTTCGGTGCCACCCCCCGAACGCGCTGCCGCCGGGTTGCCCGCCGCGCCCGACGCCGCCGGATCCTGGTTGCGCGCGGTCTCGCTCAGTGGAATCGGTTACTACGCCGCCGCGCGCGCCGAGCTCCGCCACGCCCGGCGCGGCACCACCGATCCCGTTCTGCTGTCGCTGACGCACAGCACCGAGGCGTCGCTGCTGCGCCAGCTCGGCTGGCACCAGCACGCCGCTGTCGCAGACGGGCGCGCGGCCGCCCTGGCGCTGCCCGCGCTCCCCGCCGATGCCGCCGGCCCCGCCGCGACCGCTGAGGACATCCGGCGCGCGGAAGCCATTTGCGATGCGTTGACCGGACTCGCCGCCGATGCCCTGGGCACCCTGCGCCCGGCGCTTGCCGCCCGGCTGCTGAATCGTTGCCGGAATTATCTCGACGTTCATCTGCCCGATCCGGACACGGCGTGGCGACCGCGGGTGCGCCTGCACTGGGTGAGTGCCGAGACGGCGCTGTCGGCCCCCGGCTCCGGTTTGATCTCCGCGCCCGCCGCCGATCCCGCCGCGGGCGCACGCCCGTGGGCCGCCGACCCCGCCCTGGGACATGCCGAGGCCGCGGTCGCCCTGGCGGAAAGTTCGCCCTCGCTGCGGCATCGAGTGAAATCCCGGCTACTGCTGGCCGCCGCCAGTGCCGCCGCCGGCGATCTCGATCGATCTCGCGCTCTCGCAATCGAAGTCGATCGAGCCTGCGCCGAACACGAGCTGCTCCCGTTGCGCTGGGCCTGCGCCATGCTCCGGTCCGGCGTCGAGCCCGGTGGCGACGGCGCGGAGGTGGCTGCCGAGTGCGCGCGGTTGCTGGCTGCTCGCGGTGGGCGATTGCGTTCGGCGAGCGAGGTTCTCGGTCGTCCCTGAGTGATCTCCGGCACTTCCCTGAGTCCTCCCCGAGAAGGACCCCGTAACGAGTGGCTCGAGTAAGTCAGCCGCTATTGTTGGACCGTTCCGCCCCTCCGCGGAAGCACCGGCTTGCCTTCCCGCCGCCGTGCCACTCTCGTAAACGCCAGGAACAGCTCTGACGATGAACAACACGGGTGAGGAGTTGGATCCCGCTGTCGTCGCTGCCGCAGCGCAGGGCGACCGGGCGGCCCTTTCCCAGGTACTGGTCAGCATCCGCCCCCTCGTGGTGCGGTATTGCCGTGCGCGTATCGGATCGGCCGAACGCGGCCAGCTCTCCGCGGACGACGTCGCGCAGGAGGTCTGTCTGGCCGTCATGACTGCTCTTCCCCGGTATCAGGACCAGGGTCGACCGTTCATGGCGTTCGTCTACGGCATCGCCTCGCACAAGGTCGCGGACGCCCACAGAAATTCCGCCCGTAACAAGGCGGACGCCATGGCCGAAGTACCGGATGTCATATCCACCGACCAGGGGCCGGAGCAGCGAGCACTCGAATCCGAAACAAGCCGGCAGATGAACGCTCTGCTGGCGACGCTTCCGGAGAAGCATCGAGAAATCCTGATCCTTCGCCTGGTCATGGGTCTGTCGGCTGAAGAAACCGCAGTCGCCGTGGGCAGTACGGCGGGTGCTATACGAGTCGCCCAGCACCGGGCACTCGCGAAACTCAAGTCTCAAGTGGCGAGGGCAGGTGAAATGTATGGCTAGGGATGGCGAGCGCGGTCGGGGCGACTTCAAGGCGCAACCTGGATCGCAGAACAGCGGTCCCTACGCCGAGGCGTCCGGTGATACCGGGCCGGTCGATATCGCCGCGGTGCGACGCGACGATGCGCTGATCGACGCCATCTCCGGTGACGGTCCCGTGCAGACGGGCACTTCGGAGGAATACCAGCTGGCGGCCCTGTTGGCCGACTGGCGTGCGGAGATCATGGCCGAGCCGTTGCCGGCCGGACCGGACCTGGATGCCATCGTCGCCGCGGTCAATCAGGAGATCGGCGCACGACAGGCCAGAATCGGCGCGGGCAACCGCGGGCGACTACGGCTGGTCCGGCCGATCCTGGGTTCCGCGGCGGCCCTGGCGCTCATCTTCGGTGGCCTGACGGCGTTCTCCTACAACGCGAGTCCCGGCGATCCGCTGTGGAAGATGAAGACGGTCGTGTTCAGCGAGCAGGCCCAGTCCACGGTCGTCTCGCGGGCGGACAGTGATCTGGACCAGGCGAAGGAGCTCATCGCGCAGGGCAAGGCCGAAGAGGCCAAGCCGCTGATGGAGCGCGCCGCCGACAATGCCTCCCAGGTCAACGACTCCGGCAAGAAGGACAATCTGACCGATCGCTGGCAGCAGCTCTACACCCAGCTGCAGGCGACCGCTCCGAAGGTTGCCGAGTCGCTGGCGGCGGTCGCTCCGACCACCACCAAGGTGCCGGGCGTCCCGACCTCCGCGAATGTGCCGGTGCCGTCGGGTAATCCGGCGACCAAGCCGGACGGTACCCCGCCGTCGGTCGATTCGTCGGTGGCGGGCACCAACCCGAACCCGAATCCGGCCAGCGGTGGCGGCATTTCGCTCACCACCCCGCCGACCGTCCCGCCGCTGACCACGATCCCGACCATCCCGCCGGGGAGACCGAACCGCCGACCGTGCCGCCGACCGTCGTGAATCCGACGACGGTGGTGGTGCCGACCGTGGGCAACCCCGGAACGCCCGGCGGTGGCACGCAGCCGCCCGTCCAGCCGCCGACTCAGCAGCAGCCGCCGATCACGATTGCGCCGGTGCTGCCGTCCTCGCTCGCGGTGCCGACCGGAGGCCCCGCCGTGCCGGTTCCGGTGCCCGGGACGCACTGAGGGGTGCCGGCTCGACCCGATGACCCTGTGGCCATCGGCTTTTCATGAGGCGAAAACGGAAAGGGCCTGCATCCCAGCGGATGCAGGCCCTTTCCGATGAATTCAGACGTCGAACCCGTCGAATCCGTCGCCGTGCAGTGCCTCGTTCATGGAAGCGTCCGCGTAGCCGCGGCAGTAGTCCCAGGTGACGTAGGCCTCGGGCGTCGGGTCGTAGGCGGGCTCGTGCGGTCGCACCGTGCCGTCCACCAGTAGCTGGAGGAGGTTGGCGCGCAACATGTCCCAATCGTGGTAGTGATCCTGCCGGCAATCCTCGCAGCTGACCACGAGTCCGCGGATGCCGCGGTGGGCCAGTAGTGCCTCGTACACCGCGAGGTCGGCGAGATCTTCCTCGACCGCTAGGCGCTCGTGAGGATCCAGCGGTTCCCCCGGCTCGATGGCATCGAGCGCGGCCGACGGGTCGGAGGGGTCTCCGGCGAATGGATCCGGCGGCAAGCCAGGTGGTAGATGGTCACGCACAGTCCCACGGTACGCAGAACCACCCCTTGTGCGCCAGCGCTGAGGGGGATTTGCCTCCACTTCGCTGGTGGTGCAGCGCACTTTGCCGGTGTGGGCGGGCAGGGTCGTGTCGTGACAGTCGACACAGTAATGCCAGAGGCGGCAAAACGCAGCGGTTGCAGGCGTGCGAACGGTCGCCGACGGTGGTCCGCACGCGGGTGCGGGCGGGAATCCAGCGGCGGATACCATGGTTGATCAAAGGCCGGGTAGCAATCGCCGGCATTGCCATTCATCTACGCACCCGCCGGGACCCGGCCCGGTGGGTGTTGCCGAGGTCCAGGAGGGGTCGATCCGAATGAGCAGTCCCGTGACGGGCGAACGTAACGCAGGCCGCCCCCATACGGGCGGCGACGATCCCAACAAAATCGCCATGCTCGGCCTCACCTTCGACGATGTGCTGTTGTTGCCCGCGGCCTCCGATCTGATCCCGAGCTCGGTCGACACCTCCAGCAAGCTGACGCGTGACATCTCGCTGCGCACCCCGCTGGTGAGCTCGGCCATGGACACCGTCACCGAGGCGCGCATGGCCATCGCCATGGCGCGTGCGGGCGGAATGGGTGTGCTGCACCGCAATCTGTCGGTCGAGGCGCAGGCCGCGCAGGCCGAGACGGTGAAGCGGTCCGAGGCGGGCATGGTGACCGACCCCGTCACCTGTCGCCCCGACGACACGCTGGCCGAGGTCGACGCCATGTGCGCCCGCTTCCGCATCTCCGGTCTGCCGGTGGTGGACGAGCGCGGCATGCTGGTCGGCATCATCACCAACCGCGATATGCGGTTCGAGGTGGATCAGGACCGCCACGTCTCCGAGGTGATGACCCCGGCGCCGCTGATCACCGCCCAGGAGGGCGTCACCGCGGAGGCCGCGCTGGGTCTGCTGCGCCGCCACAAGATCGAGAAGCTGCCGATCGTGGACGGCTCCGGCAAGCTGCGCGGCCTGATCACGGTCAAGGACTTCGTCAAGACCGAGCAGTACCCGAACGCCACCAAGGACCGCGACGGGCGACTGCTCGTCGGCGCGGCCGTCGGTGTCGGCGAGGATGCCTGGACCCGGGCCATGACGCTGGCCGAGGTGGGTGTCGACGTGCTGATCGTGGACACCGCGCACGGCCACCAGTCGGGTGTGCTGCAGATGGTCTCCAAGATCAAGGCCGAGGTCGGCGACCGCGTGCAGATCGTCGGCGGCAACGTCGCGACCCGCGCGGGTGCGCTGGCGCTGGTCGAAGCCGGTGTGGACGCGGTGAAGGTGGGTGTGGGCCCCGGCTCCATCTGCACCACCCGCGTGGTCGCCGGTGTCGGCGCGCCGCAGATCACCGCCATCCTCGAGGCCACTGCGGCGTGCCGTCCGCACGGCGTGCCGGTCATCGCCGACGGTGGCGTGCAGTACTCCGGTGACATCGCCAAGGCCATCGCGGCCGGCGCGTCGACCGTGATGCTGGGTTCGCTGCTGGCCGGTACCGCCGAGTCGCCGGGCGATCTGATCCTGGTGGGCGGCAAGCAGTTCAAGAGCTACCGCGGCATGGGTTCGCTGGGCGCCATGCAGGGCCGCGGCGAGGCCAAGTCCTACTCGAAGGACCGCTACTTCCAGGACGACGTGCTGTCGGAGAAGAAGCTGGTGCCCGAGGGCATCGAGGGCCGGGTGCCCTTCCGCGGCCCGCTGGACCAGGTCATCCACCAGCTGGTCGGCGGCCTGCGCGCGGCCATGGGTTACACCGGCGCGCAGACCATCCCGGACCTGCAGGCGGCGCAGTTCGTGCAGATCACCGCGGCGGGTCTGAAGGAGTCGCACCCGCACGACATCACCATGACCGTCGAGGCCCCCAACTACACCACCCGTTCGTAGCCGGCCGAAACCGGTTCGCGCATTGCCGCGGACCGGTTTTGTCATGTCCGGCAACCGAACACCGAAAGGACTGAACAACGATGCGCGATATGGTCGAGATCGGCATGGGCCGCACCGCCCGGCGCACCTATGAGCTGGACGATATCGACATCGTTCCCTCGCGGCGGACCCGCTCGTCCAAGCAGGTGTCGCTGGCGTGGCAGCTCGACGCGTACCGCTTCGAGATCCCGTTCCTCGCGCATCCGACCGACGCGCTCGTCTCGCCCAAGTTCGCCATCGAACTGGGCAAGGCCGGCGGGCTCGGCGTCATCAACGGTGAGGGCCTGTGGGCCCGGCACGCCGATGTGGACGCGAAGGTCCAGCAGCTGACCGAGGTCGCGGAGAAGGAAGGCACCGAGGCGGCGATCGCGCTGCTGCAGGAGCTGCACGCCGCGCCGATGAAGGCCGATCTGCTGGCCGCCGCGGTCGCCGAGGTGCGTGCCGCCGGCGTCACCACCGCGGTGCGGGTCAGCCCGCAGAACGCGCGCGCGCTGACCCCGAGCCTGGTGCAGGCCGGGATCGACCTGCTGGTGGTGCACGGCACCATCATCTCCGCCGAGCACGTGGGTGACGGTGAGCCGCTGAACCTGAAGACCTTCATCGCCGAGCTGGATGTGCCGGTGGTCGCGGGCGGGGTGTCCGATCACCGCACCGCGCTGCACCTGATGCGCACCGGCGCGGCGGGCGTCATCGTCGGCTACGGCTCCATGCAGGGCGCGACCACCACCAACGAGGTGCTCGGCATCGGGGTGCCGATGGCCACCGCCATTGCCGACGCCGCCGCCGCGCGCCGCGACTACCTGGACGAGACCGGCGGCCGCTACGTGCACGTCATCGCCGACGGCGAGACGCTGACCTCCGGTCATGTCGCCAAGGCCATCGCCTGCGGCGCGGACGCGGTCATGCTGGGCGTGCCGCTGGCCATGGCCCGCGAGACCCCCGGCAACGGCTGGTACTGGCCCTCGGCCGCCGCTCACCCGTCGGTCCCGCGTGGCGCGGTGCTGCCGTACGCGGTCGAGGAGGAGCGCGTCCCGCTGGACCAGGTCCTCAACGGCCCGTCCAACGACCCGTTCGGTTCGCTGAATCTGGTTGGCGGCCTGCGTCGTTCGATGGCCAAGACCGGCTACAGCGACCTGAAGGAATTCCAGAAGGTCGGTTTGAACGTCCGGGGCTGAGCGAAGACCCCGGCCTCGCGCCCTTGTGCATTCGTTCGAATGCGCAAGGGCGCGAGCTGTATTCGCGGTCTGCCGGATCCGTTCGGTTGAGCCGACTGTCGAAGCTCTCGGTCAGTCGTTCCGTGTGTGAACGTGACAGCTGATTTCGTGCCGATTTGGGTAACTCGTCGGGTACGTCCGAAATCGGTTCGGCACCCAGCCGCCGGCACGGGTGCGAGACGTCAAACGGCTCCCAGCCGGCCGCTGAAGGTACGGGGAGGCGGGGGAGTGATGTCGCGGAGGAACTCTCGGATCGCGGAATTGACCGCCACTGGGTGGGTCATGTTCACCGTCTGGCGGGCGCCCTCGATCTCCACGTAGCTGGCGCGGGGGAGGCGGTCGGCCAGTTCGCGGGCGTGGGAGCGGGGGACGCCGGAGCGGGTCGGGTGGATGACCAAAGTGGGGCAGGTGATTTCGGGTAGTCGGGCCAGGACCGAGTCGCGGTTCAGCAGGGCGCCGGCGGCGATCTCGGTGGCCGACGGGTCGCGTGCCAGCCAGCGTTTCACCCAGACGGCGCGGTACCAGTCGTCGTCGCCGATGAGCCAGCGGGCGAGGTATTCGGCGAGCGCGGGGCGGGGGGCGTCCTCATGCCATTTGTCCAGAAACTTTCGGGCATTGACGAGTTCGGCGGCGGTCGGTTCGTGCGCCTCGCTGCTCAGCAGGACGAGGGCGGCGACGCGTTCGGGGGCCAGCAGCGCGGTGCGCAGGGCGATGAATCCGCCCTGCGAGGTCCCGCCCACCACGGCTCGATCCGCGCCTAGTTGATCCAGGACGGTCAGCGCGTCCCGGGCGGAGGTCCAGTAGGTGAACGGCAGCCCCTCGTCGCGGGTGCGGCCGTGTCCGCGCGCATCCCAGGTCACGATCCGGAACTCCGGAGTCAGCGCCGCCTGTTGCGACGCGAACATCGTTCGGTCCATGAGGAATTCGTGCCCCAGCAGCACAACCGGACCTTCGCCCCCGCTGTCTTCGTAGTGGATCTCGGCATCGATCGCACGGGCGAATGGCACGAGGTAGAGGATAGCCAGCAGGGGTGACAAACTGGCGAGCTTTCCTGCCCACCGGTACCGCGGGTGTCGCTGGACCCCCGAGGACAGGGCCGGAATTCTCCGTTCGGCAGGGCCGGAAGTCCCTATTCGCGCCTCCACCCGAGCGAATAGCGTCCCTCTGCCACCACTTCCGGGCCGGGCGGGCAACCGCCTCCGAGGCCGCGGCGCAGCCCGGCCCGGGGTGATGGTCCAAACGCGGGTCGCGCTCGCGTTCGGGCATTGTGTGATCACGGGTTGCCCGGCGGCGGTGTGTCCTGTATCGCTCACTAGACTATGGCGGTGGCAGAAACCCAGCGACCAGTCCTTGTTGTCGACTTCGGCGCGCAGTACGCGCAGCTGATCGCGCGCCGGGTGCGCGAAGCGAGTGTGTATTCCGAGGTGGTGCCGCACACGATCACCGTCGAGGAGATCGCGGAGAAGCAGCCCCTCGCCGTGATTCTCTCCGGCGGACCCAGCAGCGTGTACGCCGAGGGCGCTCCGCAGCTCGACGCGCGGCTGTTCGATCTGAATCTGCCGGTCTTCGGTATCTGCTACGGATTCCAGGCGATGGCGCAGGCGCTCGGCGGCACGGTGGCGCACACCGGGACCCCGCGAGTACGGGCGCACCGAGCTGAGCGTCGACGGCGGCATCCTGCACGGCGGCCTGCCCACCCGGCAGCCGGTGTGGATGAGCCACGGCGACGCCGTCACCGACGCCCCGGCCGGGTTCGAGGTGACCGCGACCTCCGCGGGCGCGCCGGTCGCCGCGTTCGAGGATCGGGCGCGCAAGCTCGCGGGTGTCCAGTACCACCCCGAGGTGCTGCACTCGCCGCACGGCCAGCAGGTGCTGAGCCGCTTCCTGCACGAGATCGCCGAGATTCCGGGCGCGTGGACGGCCTCCAATATCGCCGAGGCGCTGATCAACCAGGTGCGTGAGCAGGTCGGTGACGGCCACGCCATCTGCGGTCTGTCCGGCGGCGTGGACTCCGCGGTCGCGGCCGCGCTGGTGCAGCGGGCCATCGGTGACCGTCTCACCTGTGTGTTCGTCGATCACGGTCTGCTGCGTGCGGGCGAGCGTGAGCAGGTGCAGCGCGATTTCGTCGCCGCGACCGGGGCCAAGCTGGTCACCGTCGACGCGGTCGACAAGTTCCTGGGTGAGCTGAAGGGCGTCACCGATCCGGAGGAGAAGCGCAAGATCATCGGCCGGGAGTTCATCCGGTCGTTCGAGGACGCGGTCTCCGAGGTGGTCGGCGAGCAGGGCGAGACCAAGGTCGAGTTCCTGGTGCAGGGCACGCTGTACCCGGACGTCGTCGAGTCCGGCGGCGGTACGGGCACCGCGAACATCAAGTCGCACCACAATGTCGGCGGTCTGCCGGACGACCTGGAGTTCGCGCTGGTCGAGCCGCTGCGGCTGCTGTTCAAGGACGAGGTTCGCGCGGTCGGCCGTGAGCTGGGGCTGCCCGAGGAAATCGTTGCGCGCCAGCCGTTCCCGGGTCCGGGTCTGGCCATCCGCATCATCGGCGAGGTCACCCACGACCGGCTGGAGCTGCTGCGTCAGGCCGATGCCATTGCGCGCGAGGAGCTCACGGCCGCCGGGCTGGACAAGTCGATCTGGCAGTGCCCCGTGGTGTTGCTGGCCGATGTCCGCAGCGTCGGCGTGCAGGGCGACGGCCGCACCTACGGCCACCCCATCGTGCTGCGCCCGGTGTCGTCCGAGGACGCCATGACCGCGGACTGGACCCGCCTGCCCTACGAGGTGCTCGAGCGCATCTCCACCCGCATCACCAACGAGGTGGCCGAGGTCAACCGCGTGGTGCTCGACGTGACGAGCAAGCCGCCGGGCACCATCGAATGGGAGTGACGTTCTCCCGCTGACAACGCGCAAGGCCCCGCATCCGTTCGGATGCGGGGCCTTGCGCCTTCTCGGAAGGGCAGTTCCGAGAAGGGGAGTGCGCTGTCCCGGCGAGGGAGTGGGGCAGCGCGGTCGGCGCGCTAGTCCCGGTTCTTCTTCGGGGTGAGAACCAGGACGATGCCGACGACTATGGCGGCGATGACGACGATCCAGCCCAGCGACAGCGCGCCGGAGACGGGCCAGAAGTGGGGGCCGATGAAGGCCCACACACTCACGCCCAGGCCCAGCAGGCCGGCCAGCAGGAGTCCGAACGAGGGACGACGGTTCTTGTTCTTGTTCTCAGCCACGGTTCACCTCCGCGTTTCCCATCTGTACGTCGACGGTCAGGTTCAGGACGGGACCCGTTGCCGGGCCGGATATTCCGCTCAGGCAATTCGAATCACCCATGCGGACATTGCAGGTCGTGTTGACGCGCAGGTTGGGCGGCAGCACCACCCGGGCATCGCCCATGCGCACCTTCACTTCGACGGCGCGATCCTCGGTCAGCTGCAGCTTGCTCAGGTCGAGCGTGCCGGAGCCCATCGAGACGTGGTAGACGGGCAGTAGTTCGGAACCTGTTGCGGCGGACCACTTGTGGTCGCCCATCGCGCCTTCGTCGAACTGGATGGGGCCGATCAGCGAGGCCAGGATCACGAAGCCGGCCAGCGGGGCCAGCAGCACCATGAGGCCGTAGCCGCGGCGCATGAACGCGCCGACGATGAGGCCGACCGCGACCACCGCGAGGGCGGCGGCTCCGATGCGGCCCGGTGTCATCCAATCCACTCCGGAGGCGGCGACCGAACCGGCTGCGGCGGCAGCGAGAATCGCGAGGCCGATGGTGACCGGGGTCAGTCGTGACCGTGGGCGGGTCGGGGGAGCCTGTACGGCCTGCTGGACCGGTGCGGGCGGCTCCGGCAGTTGCCAGGCGAGTGGGGCTACACCGAGTGGATCCCAGCCGGGTGGGGTGGGGCCGAAGTCGGGGGAGCTGGGGGCGGGGCCGAATCCGGCGCGGGGGCGATCAGAGGTCGACGGGATGCGGTGCAGGACAGGCGGTTTACCGATGGTGGGGGCGGCGGGCGCTATGGACGTCTTGCCGTCACGGTCCTCGTCGGTTTCCTTCTCGTCTGTTGTCGCGGCGGGGAATCCGGGTTTGGCGAGATTCACCGCCGTCGCCGGGGTCTGAGCGGAGTCATCGGGTTGTTCCGAAGTGCCTGGGCCCGAGGAGGATTCGGACTTGTGCAGCACCACGGTGTCGGTCACCGACGAGGCCGGCGCATAGCGGGTTTCGAGTACTTCGGTCACATTGTCGGTGTCCGGAAAGCTTTGTGCCGCTGCCTGTTCCGTTGCCACTGCGGGGCGGCCTCGGCTGCACCGGTTGCCGGGGTGTTCGCAGGCTGGTTCGGGTCGGGCTCGTAATGATCGGGCAGCGTCGTGTACGGCCCGTAGGTTTGGAAGGTGACCGCATTGGTGCCCGGGTAGCCGGTCCAGTACGGTCCCGCGGTGCTCGGGTAGCCGGTGTCCATCAGCCCGGCCGCCGATGTCTGCTCGAAATATGCTGCGGTGGGCTGGCTTTGGCGCTGATACAGCAGCCACCACCCGCCCAGCATGAGTGCGAAGCTGATGACGCCGGACCCGCCGAGACCGACCCCGACGGGTCCCATCGTGCTCACGGCGATCCCCAACGCCACCATGAGCACGATGGTCTTGGACGAGTTCTGCGACGACCGGCCGCGCCCGAACAGCGATTCCGCCGCCGACGACTGGTCGCCCGCCTGGCTCAGCAGCAGCCAGCTCATCAGGTAGAGCACGATCCCGGCCCCGCCGAACAGCGCCGACACCACGAACGCCACCCGCACCAGCACGGGATCGACGTTGTACCGCCGCCCGAACCCGACGGCCACTCCGGCGATCGGCCCGTCCTTGGGGAACCGCACCGGCCGCGTCTGCCACAGATCGTGAAGCTGATCGGAGAAGCCGGTACGCCCGCCGCTCCCGGACCAGTCGCTCGTTCTCGTCATGCCACCCATCGTGCTGTCGCCCCCTGCTCACCCGCATCGGGGATCACCCTGAATGCCCACCTGAACTTGCCCCCCACCCCCGGTCAGCGCCGACTTACCGCCAACTTCACCCCGAACCCGACCACCACCGTCCCCGCCACAACATCCATCCCCCGCCGCACCCCATCCCGCCCCAACCACGCCCTGGCCACCCCCGCCGCCCCGATGATCCCGGCAAACCACACCATCCCCTCGACGTTGTGCACCACAGCCAGTACGCACCCCATCAGCAGCGGAGGAACTCCGTCCGGCAGAAACTGCGGCAGCATGGCCACATAGAACACCCCAACCTTCGGATTCAGCAGATTGGTCCCCACCCCACGAGCCCAGGCCCCGAACAAGCCCCGCGGAGACTCCTCCACCTCGCTCCCAGGCACAGTCGCCGGCCGCCGAAGCCCGGCCCGAACCATGCCAACCCCCATCCACGCCAAATAGATCGCCCCCGCGATCCGCAGCCCCGAGTACGCCACCGAAGCGGTCACCAGCGCCGACACCCCCGCCGCCGCGGCCACACCTCACACCAGCGTCCCGCACCCGATCCCGACGGCAGTGGCAAACGCATTGCGTGGGCCACGACTGACCGCCGCCCGCAGCACAACCGCGGTATCCAAACCGGGAACAACGGTCAGCAGCCCGGCGACGACAGCAAAAGACAGCACAGCGTGCATCACCGGCCCAGCGTAAGCAGTCGGGCCAGTCGCGCCTGCCCAGCTGCTGGCGATTGTCCAAAAACCAAGCACTTGTTAGGGTTTCGAGATGGAGCTTTCCGGTCCGGTGACTGGTTCGATCAGCCTGATCTCGACGTTCTTCCCACTGTCCGAGGTCGGTTACGTCGCCGAGGAGTACTTCCTATCCGGCACGGCCGGGTCCTACCGCTTGACCGGTTCGGCCGGTGACGACGGGGAGTGGGCGACCGAGCCGGACGGTCTCGCGCCGTTCACGACCAGACTCGTGGTGTACCGGCCGGTCGAGGGCTACTGCGGAACCGCTGTCGTGGAGTGGCTCAACGCCTCTTCCGGTGCGGACGCGCCGCCGATCTGGTTGCTGGCTCACCGGCATCTGATCCGGTCCCGGATGGCCTGGGTCGGGGTTTCCGCGCAGTACGCGCCGATTCACGGCGGCAGCGTCATGGCTGCGGCGGCCGAGGGGGACGACACCTGGAGCTCGGTCGTGCTGCCGCCGTTGAAGCAGTCGGATCCGGTGCGGTACGCCGATCTGTCGCATCCAGGGGATGCCTACGGCTACGACATCTACCGGCAGGCGGGAGAACTGGTTCGAACGCTGCTGCCGGGGACCCGGCAGTTGCTCGCGGCGGGGCAGTCTCAATCCGCGGCCACGCTCGTGACATTTGTGAATGCGGTTGCGCCGCATGGTTCGCCGTACGACGCGTACCTCATCGACGGGCGGCCGGGCCGCCCCGCCACGCTGACCGGCTGGGAGGGAGGCGACGAGCTGGACGGCGGTACGCGAGTGCGTGCGGATTCGACCGCACCGGTGCTCATGCTCCAAACCGAGACCGACGTGGTCGGCCTGATGCGATCGATCGGCTCCCGCCAGCCCGATTCCGACCGCTTCCGGCTCTGGGAACTGCCCGGCGCCGCGCACGCGGACACCTACCTCGTCGGCGCGGCGTTCACCGACTCGGGCTCCCTGAGTGCGGAGGAACTGGCCGAGCGGATGGCGCCGCGACGCAATCCACTGGGCGTCGATTTCCCCGAGCCGATCAATTCCGGTCCGCAACATCACTACGTCGTGCAGCGAGCCATCGCGGCGCTGTCCCAATGGGCCGACGGCGGACCCGCTCCGGCGCAGGCCGATCGGCTCACGGTATCCGCCGGTGAACTGGTGCTGGACGTTCACGGCAACGCGCTGGGCGGCATCCGCACACCATGGCTGGACGTACCCTTGGCCGTGCTGTCCGGGCTCGGACAGGAGAACGGCGGCCCGGCAATCATGTTCGGCTGCACGCGACCCCTCCCGGGACCCCCTCCGGACGACTACCTCCCGGCATTCCGGGCGGCAACCGACAAGGCGGTGGCGGCAGGTTTCCTGCTGGCCGAGGATGTACCGGAAATCCTCGCCATGGCAGCCGCGAATCAAGCGTTGAGCACCAAGAACGGATCCTGATAGCCGCCACCGACTGTTGGTGGTCATCGGCGCCCACTGATCCGCTCGGTCACGGTGATTCGATCAGGTTCGCGAAGATCTGGTTGCCGAGAGTGTGTGCCTGGGGCAGATCGAGAACCTCGCCGCCGATGTCGGGGTGATCGGTGGCCCATCGGGCCGCGGTGGAACGGTCGGTGAAGAAGTTGAGGTAGTTGCAGCAGGTGTCGGCCGAAGGGCCTTGCGTCGCTTGGCCTCCGACGAATACGACGGCGCTTGCGGGGTCGGAGCTCAGGTGCTGGTCGCGGACGGTGACCGTGATCGGTGCATGGGTCAGCGGGTCGCTGGAGGTGACTTCGATGTCTGTATCGAGCATGGCTGCCAGTCCGAGTGCATCCACCGCGCACATGGCGTGCACGACTGGACCGTCCGCGATGCGGACCTGGTGGGGAGTTGGGGCTGTCGAGAACGGGTAGGCCGAGGCGATCGCACCGTTCTCGTCCAAGCGGATGACATCGGCGTCGTGCAGTTCTTGCAGCACTGCTGAGGTTGGAACATCCTGTTCCGCAACAGCTTCCGACAGCTCGTCGATGGTGGGCGGGCGGCCTCGGTCGGCGTAGGAGCGAAGGATCGCCTGATGCACCGCGTGCGAGGTGGGGTCGGCCGGCCGCGCATCTGCTCGCCAGGAATTCAGTGCCTCGGCGGCGGACTCGTTTCCGGTCGGTGGGCAGCACGACGTGGTGTCGCTGGTGCCGGCGGGGTCGTCGGTGGCGGCCAGGCCCAGGGCCGCACGGAGCGCGGGCACGCTGGGCGCGCCGTCGAGACCGTCCGCGGATGGATACAGCCGGCACGACAGGCTCGGCACCGATCCGGCCACCGCGAACGGGTCACGGCCGTCGATCAGCAGGGTCGGCGAACCCGTCATGTCCGCGGCGACGGCTTGTTCCTGATCGGTCACCACGTGGTGCTCGATGTCGACAGCTATCGGTTCACCGGCGATCGCCTGCCGGATACGGTTCTCGAGGACGGTGACATTCGGGCAGTCAGGGACTTGGAGGATCTCCAGTCTCATGGGTGTTCACCTTCCTGGAGGGAGGTCAGGATCGGGCAGCTGCGCTGTTCTCGCGGGCGTTGGCAGGTCGCGATGAGTTCGGTCAGCGACTGCTGCATTCGTTGCAGGTCCGCGATTCGTTCCGCCAATTGCGCCACTCGGTTTCGTGTCAAGGCTCGCGCCGAGTCGCAGTCCTCGGGTCCGCCATCGGCCAGGTCGAGCAATTCCTCGATCTCATCGAGGCTGAAACCCAGATCCTGGGCGCGTTTGATGAACCGCACGCTGGTGACCGCCTCGTCGGGGTAGCTGCGATACCCCGACGGGGAACGCGGCGGTGGGGTCAACAGTCCGCGGCGCTCGTAGTAGCGCAGCGTCTGAGCGTTCACACCCGCCTGGGCGGCCAGCTCACCGGATCGCATACCCATATTCTCAACCCTGTACCTAGGTACAAGGTCAAGGGGCGGGTCGGCACGATCGCGGCTTTCGCTACGGTTTCCGAACTCCGCTGACTGTCAGCTGTTTTCGGTGATGGTCGTAGTGCTGACCCGGGTATCGGTAGATTTCGGCGAGGGTCATATAGCCGCGAAAGTACGGGTCCCAGCGCTCGGGGTATTGCATTCCGCGCGCGAAGTTCGATTCGGTCTCGTGACGTAGGGACCGTTGCAACGACGCGATGACCCGGTCCATCTTCGCGCCCATCCGGCGTCGGTTGTACACCCGAGTGGCGGAGCCTCGAACCGTAGAAGTTGACCAGGTTGAACGGACTCGTCGCCGCGTTGAGAAGCCTCGAATTCGCACGGGCGGCGCCCGCGGGCAGGTGGCCGAACAAGCGCAGCAGGACGAGGAGTTTCTGCACGATCATGTAGCCGAACACCATATGGAACAGCAGCTCTTCGTTGGTCCAGCGCGTCCCGTCCGTCGGCGCTCCCCACTCTCGATCACCGGTGGTGCTGAGCAAGTGGTGAAAATCGGTGCGCGCCCGCTCGAGATCTGCCGCCAAGGCGTCGCGGTCGGCGTTCGGTTGTGACATCGATGCACCTCCGGCAGCGCGCCCACAACGCGCCCCACAACGATGGTCCCGCTTCGCCGCTCAGAGTTTCAAGGCTTCCGGCGAGACGTCCCGCATTCGGTGTTGCGGTCGCCTTCGCCCGCTACCGCCGCGATAACAGCTTCCAGGTCCTGTCCGGCAACATCCGGTTCGCGGCAATCATGGTCGCCGGATCGATCGCGGGAACGATTCTCAGTGGGCTGCTTGCCGCGCGTGATCCCCGCTGTCGCACGTATCCCGGCACAGTCCGCCCTGCTCCTGCTGTCTTCCATCCAGGTCTGGCAACACGAATAGGTGCATCGCACGTCCGCGACAGACATTCTGTACTGCAACAGGTTTCGGTCGCTGGAGTCTCACGCCGACCGGTACGGTCAGCGCGATCAGCGGCAATGTAGTGCGTTTCGGGCGGTGTCGTTGGATTGGCTGCGGCGGTCGGTCGCGGGATCACCGCATGGGGGCCTCGCCCATGCGGGGCGGAGGTGGCACGCAGTCCTGTTTCGGTGTGCAGCGCCGTGGTGGGCAGCGGGTGATTCAGCGGACCCAGGTGTTGGTGAGGGTCTGGACGGCGGAGCCGTCGAGGTCGGCGAGCGTGGTGGCGGCGAAGTCGCGGGCCCAGTCCGAGGTCTGGACGCGGAAGGGCGGGTGGTCGCCGGTCAGGGCGTCGATGATCGCAGTGACGGCTTCGGCCGGGGTCTGGGCGTTGGTGAAGATGTCGCGGGTGCGGGCGATGTAGGCCTCGAGGGCGGGGGCGTAGGGCCCGGCGGCGGCGAGCAGAGCGGGCACATCCAGGCCGACGTTGGCGATGAAATCGCTCGCGACCGCGCCCGGTTCGATCACGGTGACATCGACGCCGACGGTCGCCGCGACCGGGGCGAGGGACTCCATGAAGCCCTCGACGGCGAACTTGGCCGCGCAGTAGGCCTCGTTGAAGGGCTGGCCGACGACGCCGCCGACGCTGGTCACGGTGATCACCCGGCCCTGGGCGGCGCGCAGGTGGGGCAGGGCGGCGCGGGTGGCGGCGACGACGCCGAAGTAGTTGACCTCCATCGCGTTGCGGAAGTCGTCGAGGCTGGTCAGTTCGACGGTGCCGAACTGGCCGGCTCCGGCGTTGTTGACCAGCGCGTCGAGGCGGCCGTGCTCGGCAATCACCTCGTCCAGGCAGGACGCGATGCTCGCGGGGTCGACTACGTCGAGGCGCTTGACCTGGATGCGGTCGGTGACGCCGTGCTCGGCGGCGGCTTCGAGCAGGTTCTCGGCCTTGCTCAGGTCACGCATCGTGGCGACGGTCGTCCAACCGGCCCGGGCGGCGGCGATGGCGGTGGCCAGGCCGATACCGGAGGACGTGCCGGTGATGAGGACTGTTTTCGGGGTGGTCATAGGGGGTCTCCTTGTTTGTCGGGTAACTGACTTCAACCTAAATGGGGAGTTCCCCATTTGTATGAAAGGCTAACTGGGGAACTCCCCGGTTGTCCAGTTACACTGATCACATGAAGGAAGCGGCCTCGACCACCAACCACCAGGGCGCGTTACGCGCCGATGCCCGCCGCAACCGGGAGCGCATCCTCGAAACGGCGGTGCGGGTCTTCTCCGAACGAGGCGCGGACGTTCCCATCGACACGATCGCCAAAGCCGCCGGTGTCGGCTCGGCCACGCTCTACCGCCACTTCCCCACCCGTGAAGAGCTGGTTGAGGCGGCCTATCGCAACGAACTGGCTCGCGTCTGTGACAGCGCCGCCGAGCTGCTGGCCGAACTCGCCCCGGACCGGGCTCTACGTCTGTGGATGGACAGGTTCATCGATTACCTGGCAGCCAAGCATGGCATGGCCGACGCCCTGAGGGCGGCGGTCGCTTCCGGCGCCGACCCGTTCGCCGAGACCCTCGACAAGCTCGGCGCCGCGATCGCCGCCCTGCTGCACGCCGGAGCCGAAGCAGGCCTCCTGCGCTCGGACGTCGACCCCCTCGACGTCGGCTTCAGCCTCGCCGGCATCGCACTGGTCACCAGCGCTCCCGACCAACGCGAACGAGCCGGCAGCCTGCTCGATCTGCTCCTCGACGGGCTCCGCTACGGCACAGACCGATAACCCACCCCAGAACACTTCGCGTTGGCGAACAGCGCTCCCACCGCCAAATACTCGAGTTCCGCCATTTCGTCGGTGAGCGTCTGCACGGCCGTGCTAACCGAGCAAGCCCCTCGATCCGAAAGGTGACGACGGCGAACCACCGTTCGAGCGGAGCCGGAAGCGTTATGAGCGCACGAGCGCGATCTTCGTGCCCTTGCCGACGGTGCGTGATACGCGGTGACCGTGTTCTTCGCCATTTGTCGGATTCCTTTACCTGTCAGGCTTTTCACTACATATGGACAAACCTTGCGGCTCGGGTGCTCGACGAGGTCGGGTCAGAATCCATGTCCGGTCAGCAGTTGGAACGACATACTGAGGAACATCATGGCCACATACAGGGGTAGCGGATCGGGTCGCCGCCACGAATCACGTTGCGCGACAATTTGTATGCCATATTCCGAAATCCTTGCCGCGATGAATGGGATGGTGGGGCGTCAGCGCACGACCGAGTAACGCACGCAGGCGAATTCGCCGTTGTGGGCGACTTCGGTGGTCTTCAGTTCGAGACGGCGGGGGAGCAGGGGTGCGCCCGCACCCAGCGTGACGGGGGCGATGGAGACGATGATTTCGTCCAGCAGGCCCTGATCGGCGAATTGACCGACCAGCTCGCCGCCGCCCATCAGCCAGAGGTCTTTGCCGTCGGCGGCCGCGGCCATCTCCTGGTGTACGACCTCCACCGGCTTCGAGGTCAATCGGACGTCGCGGCCGTCGTCGAAGGCCGGGAACTCGCGATGGGTGAACACCCAGGTCGGCATGTTGTAAGGCCAGGGCTCGGTGGAATTCGCATTGATCCATTGATAGGTGCTCGCGCCCATGGCGATCGCGCCCGCACCGGCCGCGAACCGGTTCAGTCCCAGCGGGCCGTCCCAGTCGACCTGCCGAGACAGCAGCCAATCCAGGTTGTGATCGGGGGTCGCCAGGAAGCCGTCGAGGCTGGTAGCGGTGTGGTAGACGGTCTTGAAGGTCACGTCAATCCTCTCTGGTGTAGCCATTCGATGGGATCGCCGTCTCCGATTTCGGTTCCGGCGATGGATAACTCGGTTCGCAGCCAATGCCGTACGAGATACCTGCGGTGGGTGGAGTAGCTGAGGATGTGGGCGATCACGCTGCCGATGACGAAGCTCTGCGGCGGCTCGCACAGCGCATCGATCAGGGTGTCGTCCCACCCGCCACGCCGGGTGAGATCGCGGATGGTATCCAGCCACCGAACCGCCACGCGCTCATGGCGTTTCACCAATTCCGGGAGAGTGTCGTCGGCGGCTGTCGGGATGTCCTCGCCGTCGATCGCGGCCAGCCACACCTCTTTCGACTCGATGAGATGGGCGAGCACGGTGGCGATAGATTCCTCGGGCCCCCGGAACGACTCCACCAGCAGGCCCGGAAATCGCACCCGCCGGTACTGCGATTGGTCGAGTTGCGCTGCCATGCTGAGGAGTTCGCGGGTGTCGTCGATATCGTGATGGATCAGCAAGGTCGTGGGATCCAGCACAGCCTGTTCTTTCGGCGCACTCGTCACCCACAGCGACATGGGCGGGTGAAAGTGGATGCCATTGCTCGCGGGCAACCACCGTCGGCGTTCGTCCGCGGGAGTCAGGCTCGGCGGATGCCCGAAGGCGGCGCTGAACGCGCGGCTGAAACCTTCCACCGAGTCGTACCCGGCCGCGAACGCGACGTCGGTCACCGACTTACCCGTCGACAGCTCCCATGCCGCCCGCTCCAGCAGCACTCGCCGCTTCAGCGCCACCGGCGGCTCGCCGATACCGCGCGAGAACTGCCGGGTGAAATGGAACGGGGAAACGAAGGCATCAGCCGCCATCGCACCGAGCGTGGTGTTGTTCTCGTCCAGCACCGCGTCGAGCAGTTCGCGTAGTCGATCTCGTCCGGTCTTGGCCACACGACAAGTCTGCCAACGCGGCGCCGAAGCCCGCTTGACCGATCTTGCTCAGCCTCCGACTCCACCTCGGTGTACGGGTTCAGGCCGTACTCACACTGCAAATGATGCGTTCCGCCGGCGACGGATCCAGCAGGGCCAGTTGACCTTCGACTGCCTCTCACTGGCCGGTTCGGTCAGCGCGGTCAGCGGCTATGACAGTGCATCCGAGTTGCTGCGACTCGCGCTGGACTGTTCGCGACATGCTCACGAAGCAGCAGCCGACGCTCCCCCACAGGCAATTCCACCAGGCGAACCGTAGCGGCACGTCGTCCCCCTGGATTCGCGCTTGCCGAAGTTGTTGTGTTCGGAGCGATCTACCAGAAGGTCAGGAACTTTCCGGATTTTGCCCGCAATAGATTTACCAGCGTTGATTGGCTTGACCGTTGCACGGGTACGTGACGACCGGTGCGGGATCAGGGTTCGCCCCCTGAATATCGAGGCAGAAGTCATTCAGATTGCTACGGATCTCCGCGCCATTCCTGTACCAGGCTTGATTGGCTTGACCGTTGCACGGGTACGTGACGACGGGCGCCGGATCAGGGTTCGCCCCTTGGATATCGAGGCAGAAACCATTCATACCACTGCGAATCTGCTGGCCGTCCCAATACCAGGCTTGATTGGCTTGACCGTTGCACGGGTACGAGACGACGGGCGCCGGATCAGGGTTCGCCCCCTGAATATCGAGACAGAAACCATTCATACCACTACGGATCTGCAGGCTGTCAGCTGACGCCGTAGACGACGCTATAGTCAATGCGGCGATAGCCGCCAGCAATACAATGACAGATCTACGAATGCCTTTCAGCACGTTCTTTTCCCCTCCAGTTGCAGCCCCACTGGCAGCAACTCCGGATGGAGGCTAGCACAGCCACCCGGCGCCGTCTCGGCAGTTTCTCCGAGCCCGAGAATTGACGAAAAGCCCTGCTGTGATACGCCTTCCACCCCTCGGGCCCAGCCTCGGTGGGCCGTGGCTCTGCGTCATGGCTTCTCAGTGCCATTGATCGGTGACGACGGGTAAGACATCGGACACCGCAGTGCGCGAACGACATTCGCCGATTGCCACCTTCGTGACATCGAGACCCGATCATCCTGCATCGCGTCCACAGCCTCAGCTATGCCGACTTCGTTTGGCGCACAGGCGATCTGCGGCACGACTCTGCTTCGCGGTGTCTCGAACGGGTTGCCCACAGCTGAGCGGCAGTGTCGGTGATCGGCGAGTGCGGTCGATCGGCGATCGTTTTCGAACAGTAGTCGCGTCCAACTGTTGTCGAGCATCGTGCGAACCGTCGATAAGCGAACCCCAAGGTTTCGTTAACGCCGTCCTCGCAGAGTGGTCTTGTCATACGACGAAGGGAGAACACAGTGAAGGCACTCGCGAGCACAGCCGTCCTCGGCGGAGTCATTGCGGCGGCGCTCATCGGATCGGCCGGGTCGGCGTCCGCGACAGCGACGCCGGTAGTGAACACCTGGTGTCCACACAGCGAGTTGATGCATCCGACGTGGGATGTGAACACCGGGGAACCTGTCATCTGCGTCAACACCGGGATCACCGGGTACATGTGGGTTCCTGACGCCACCCGCTGATTCCCGGCCACTGCCGCGGATTCACCTGGCGACCTTTCGCGGCCATGCCGGTGAGCGAATCTGTGCGTTCGCCGGCGGGGGACGATGGTCGGATGAACGCCGAGCGGCTTGCGCTGGAGGACTCTCCAACGTGACAGATAGTTCGAGCAGGCCTTGCGGGCTGATTCGGTGTCAGGAGCACGCGGGTGAGTTTTCGCCGGCGAGTGCGAGTTGCTGGCACGACCACGCATTGCTCAGTTGCCAGCCGCCGTCCCTGGCCTGGAATCCGATGATCATCGGCACTGTCTTCTGAGCGACGGCTATGCGTGCGGTGGCATACATGATTCGGTCGCCGTGGTCGGTCGTCTTGTCGACGGTGACCGTTGCACCCGTATAGGCGCGTGCGAGCTTGGTGGTCAACTCCGGGTCTTTGTCGTCACCGGAGGCCCGTAGCTGTTTGCCGGCGGCAGGAATCGTCGGGTCCAAGGTGTTGCGGAGCTGGTCGGTCAGCTCCGCCGGTGAAGGGACCTTCGGGTCCGATGTCGACGGTGGGGCGGTGAGCCAAGGAACCGTTTCCGGATACAGCCGAACCACGATGTCCTGCCAGATGGACAAGGCGCTGATCGGCAGCAGATTCTTGTAAGACGGTTCGTATTGGTTGGCGACGACAGCGACGCTGATCTTGCGATCGGGCAGGTACAGGGTGACCGCTGTGTCTCCGAGCACCGCACCGGTGTGCCCCAGCCACATGCCCGACCGCATCAGGCCCAGGCCGTAGTCCATCGGCGTGCCAGCGTCGGTGCCCGCAGTGAAAGTTGTTCGCTCGCGCAGAGTTTCCGGCTGCAGGAACTTTCCCTGGGTCAATACCGGCGCATAGGCGGCGAGATCGGTCACGGTGGAAGTCATCGCACCGGCCGCACCCCAGACCGCCGGCGAGGTTCGTGTGGTGACGTCGGTCAGAACATCCGCGGCGTAGGCATATCCCCGGCTTTCCGGTGTGGGCACCGTCGTGTCGTTCGGATAGCGCGCATCCAAACCGTAGTCTCGCGCGAGCCCGTTGATCACCTCGCCTACCGGGCGTCCTGTGGCACGTTCCAGCACCAGGCCCAGTAGGTAGTACTCCGAATTCGAGTACGCGGTGCGGGTATTCGGCGGCTGTGCTTTGTCCGCGTGTGTCCTGATCACGCGGAGCGTGTCGTCGGTCGTCCAGCTGCGATCAGGAGCGGGCACCCGCACCTGAGGCGCGAATTCGGGATCGGCGGCGAAATCGTAGACTCCGCCGCGCATCCCGAGCAGATCGCGGATCGTGATGGTGTCCCCGTACGGAACGCCCTCGACGTACCGGCTCAACCGATCTTCGAGGGACAACTTGCCGTCATCGGCCAGGCGGAGCACCGCGGTCGCGGTGAACGTCTTGGTGATGCTGCCAACCCGATAGTGATCACTCACCGAGGCCCCCGTCCGGTGGCGACGTCTGCGAAACCGTAGGCATGGCTGAAGGTTCCACGGTCGGGATCGACGATGGCGACGGCCGCTGCGGGTATCAGGCCGGCGTCGATGTCGGCTTGCACGATTTGATCGATCTTGCTCGCCATGTCGGCGGGAAACGCGGACGTCCGAACCGGTTTCGCGCTGCAGCCGCCGACAAGCAGCAGCGTCGATACCAACGCGGCTACTACTGTTCGTGCCCGCCCGCCCCGGCGAACGTGAATGTACCGAGCCATGTCCCCCAACCCCCTCCAAACGCACGTGCCAGACAATGGGCCCGATGGGATGAGGCCACCGCGGACCGTGCGGGATGCGGCAAATTCGGGCTTTGTGCCGACCGGACGGGTGCAGCACATGAGCACATCGAGCCCTTCGAAACCAGCTTCATCTTGCCAGCCACCGCATCCCACGCGTAGAGGCTGCGCTTGTTGCCGGACCCAGTGATGAGCTCGGTGGACGCCACGGTGTATCTGACGTGTTCGATACGGTTCCTTTCTCGTCGTCGAGGACCAAACCTATTGCGATCCTGCAATATTGGCCACCGACCACTGTCAGAGCGGCCACTTCTCGCCGCTCGGGAATCGGCTACTCGAGACTGGTGCTAGGACCTGATCCCGGCCTGGATCTGGTCTAGGTGCCCGGCGAGAAGCTCCCAAACCGGCTGCCCACCTGCAGTAGAGTGCGTTTGCGGGTCGCCCGGTGATCCGGCTCCGCACCCGATTCAGCATTGTCGGTGGTCAGCGCGGGGGACCTGAGAAGCCTGTCGGCAGTAGTCCTGTGGGTGCCGAAATGTCAGGGGTCGAGGGGCTGGGGCGGGTGGCGGCCTCGGTGTGTAGGTGCAGGCAGTCCGGGAAATCCGCGATCGCAACCCTGACAGCCGACGGATGACTCCAAGTTTCCGTTCAGGATCTCGAAAGCTACGCGGATAGCGTTGTGGGAGTCGAAAGACGTTATGACTCAACGAAGTTAGTGCTCCTCTGGGGGGGGCTTTCGAGAGGAACATTATGCTGAAAACCGTCGTCACTCGTGCCGTACTCGTGTTCGCGGCTTTGTCCGCGACGCTGGCGGTAACCGCTCCGGATGCCGCTGCCGACCCGTCTGGTCGAGGTGCGTGTTTGACCATTGCGAACGACAGCTACAACGACATTCGCGTCGTGATGATCACCGCGCCCATCGGAAACGAGGCCGGCTGGAGCTACGACATCCCCGCACGCCACGGTCAGTACCCTCGTGGACCAGGCGGGGAACTACCTGCTGTCACCCGACGGCAATTGGAACATCAACGCGCCGGCGGGTAGTTGGGCGTTCGACGGCAAGTTTCGCGAAGGCGCCTGCGCCGGCATCTGGAACTTCACCGTGAACTGACCCGCGTTCTCGGTTTCGATGCGGGTTCGGATGGCGGCTACCGAGTAGCGGTCGCGGCTGTGGCGCGCGGTGGAAGGCGACGGCCGGTGGGGGCGGAGGGCGAGCGCTATGGCGCAGGCGAACAGGGCTGTGAACAAACAGATTTCGAGATACATGGGCAGCCTCTCGAGAGGACTGGGTGGCTACTGTCGCCGATGCTTCGGGACGGAGTCGAGGTAGGCGCGGGCGCTGAGTGACCTCGGGCACGGGGGTTCGCAGGTGGCGTGGAGGATCAGGATGCCCCGGGCTCGTTCGCGGGTGACCGGGACGATCCGCCCGTCGCGGCAGTGGTCATCGATCCATGAACCGGGCTCGATGGTGGTCATCGTGGCCTTGTTTCGAGACTCGAAGTGCGGCCGGCGAACTCCTCGAGGACTCGCCGCGCCCGCTGCCGCACCCGGCACGTTCCCCGGTCGCAGTAGCGGTGTACTCGCCACGCCAGGCAGGCGTGTTCACGGGTCAGTGGGCCGGGATCGTTCTCGCAATCAAGCAGATTCATCGCAAACCCCTCGGTCGGTGCGAGTGGGACGCGCCCGGCGAGGGTGTCGGAGTGGACGCACCCTCGACCGGACGCATATCCAGGACACGCCTGAAGCCGTGTCGTGTCACGGCTTTTCGGATGATCCGAGTAGGAATTTCTGAAAGCCCAGGACGCCATCCGAGGTGGCTGTCATGCTTTTTCCGAAGCGGATACCAGTGCCATCCGAAACGGAAGGACCCGTCATGCCACACGCGGGCTTGACTCTGCCGCTCCGCCAACTGGGCAGACATCTGCGGGACTGGCGTCAGCGCTCTTCGATGAGTCTCGAAGATGCGGCCAGGCGGCTCGAGGTGGGGGCGACCACCCTGCAACGCGCCGAAAAAGGCGGAAACAGCCGCATAAAGACGTACTTCGTCGAGAAGGCGTGTGAGCTCTACGGAGTGCCGTCAGAGATCAAGGACGGGATGGTCGGGCTGGCGAAACAGGCCGCTACGGACACGAACTGGTGGTACAAGTTCGGTGATCTGATCCCCAAGGACTTCGATGTGTACGTGAGTCTCGAGGCTTTCGCGCGGAAGGTCATCTCGTATCAACCCGAGCTGATCCCCGGACTGCTTCAGACCGTTGACTACGATCGCGTCCTGCTGCAACAGGTCTGGCCTGATGCCTCGGCCGAGGAATGGGATCGGCGCGGACAGATCAAGGCGCATCGGCAGAACATCGCTCTGCGCAAGCTCGAGCCGGTGACCTTGGACGTCGTGATCGGTGAGGCGGCCCTGCGGCGCGTGGTCGGTGGACCGCTCACGATGGCGAAGCAACTCCGGCGGCTGATCGAACTGCCCGCACTGCATCCGAATATCCGATTGCGCGTGCTGCCTTTCGAGGCGGGCTTCCCCGGAGGCAGCTCGATGCCCGCGTTCGTGCTCTTGCACTTCGGTGAAGACTCGACAGGTGAACCCGAGGAGCCGCCGGTCGTCTACCTGGAGGGCGCGGTTGGCGGCATGTATCTGGAAAAGGATGACGATATCGAGTTCCATGCTCGGTCATACCGGCTGATGCGAGACGCTAGCCTCACGGAGATCGATACCGTCGGCCTTCTTGTTCGGATGGCAAAGGAGTACGAGAGTCGTGAAAGATGAAGTCGCCAAGGCCAACTGGTTCAAGAGCAGCTACAGCCAGGCCGGCCAGGAGTGTGTCGAAGTGGCGTTCCTCGACGGGATGGTCGGCGTCCGTGATTCGAAGGATGCGAACGGGCCGGTGCTGGTTTTCACGCCGCGGGATTGGGATGTGTTCACCGGCGGTGTGAGCGGCGGCGCGTTCGATCATCCGAACGGCTGAGGCCTATGCGGGTTGGCGGTGGATGGCGATTACCGGGATTTGGCGGGTGGTCTTGGCTCGGTAGTCGGCGAAGACGGGCATGAGGTCGATCATGCGGGCATAGAGGTCGGAAGCTTCGGGGTCGGTGAGGAATTCGGCTTTGCCGACGTAAGTTTCGGTGCCCAGTTCGACGGTGAGTTCGGGGTTGGCGCGGAGGTTGTGGTACCAGGCGGGGTGTTTGTCGGCGCCGCCGTTGGAGGCGATGAGGATGATGCGGTCGGTGTCGGGGACGTAGACCAGCGGGTTGGTGGTGGGGCGGCCGGACTTCGCGCCGGTGGTGGTGATCAGAACCATGTTGGTGCGGCCTTCGAAGGGGCCGCCGACCTGGCCGTTGTTGGCGCGGAACTCTGCGATCACTTGCTCGTTGAATGCGTTCATCTCCACCTGTCCTGTTCGGAATCTGTTGGACTGCAACCGGTGCGGGGCGCGGTGCTATTCCGGGACGACTGGGACATCTTGGTGACACTGTGTCGCCAACCGTGCTACGTTGGCGACACAGTGTCACCAAAAGGTTGGAGTGGCGATGCCGAGGATCGATGCGCCTACTGTCGCCGAGCATCGGGCCAATCAAGAACAGGCCCTGCTCGACGCCGCGCGCAGGTTGTTGCTCGAGGGTGGGCCGAGTGCGGTCACACCGGCTGCGGTGGGTGCGGTCGCCGGGTTGGGGCGAAGTGGTGTCTACAAGTACTTCCGGTCCGGTGGCGAGATGCTGGCCCGGATCGTGGCCGATTCCTTCGCCGAATGGGGTGAGCGGGTGCGGGCCGCGGTCGAACAGTGCGATACCGCTGATGATCAGGTTGTCGCGTATGTGCGGGTGACACTCGAGTTGGCGGGCGCCGGTGCGCATCGGGTGGCCGTACTGGGTGGGGGTCGGCCCGGTGATCCTGCTGCGCGAGAAACGCTGGCGGGGCACCATCGTGATCTCGCCGCGCCGCTGCAGGTGGCGCTCGCCGAACGGGGCGACCCGGATCCCGAGTTGACCTCGGAGCTGGTCAACGGCGCGCTCGGACGCGCCATCGATCAACTCGATGCCGGACACCCCGTCGATCAGGTCACCCGGGGGACACTCGAATTCCTGTGCCGTGCACTGCAAATAACCGAAACACACTGACCCGCCAGGGAGTCATCATGTTCGTCGTCATCAATGAACTCTTCGTCACCGACGAGAACCGCACCGTCTTCGAGCGGAACTTCGCGGCCAGCATGCACGGCACCCTGCCGGGCGTCAGCGGGCTCCGGGGCGCCCGCCTGCTGCAACCCGCGGAGCCCGGCCGCGGCTACCTGTCGGTCCTGGAATTCGATGACGCGCAAGCATATTCCGAGTTCCTCGAGTCGGAGGCGTTCCGGGCCGCCCACCACTGGCCCGACCACGCGCCCATCGACGGCAACCGGCTCACCACCTACGAGGTGCTCACCGACGTCGCAGCCCGATCGGGTCGCTTCTGATCCAGTCGGCCGCCTCGGCGGAGGCGAGTGGCATTCCGGTCCGGAAAAGTCGTGAGATCCTGTGTCCTACACCAGATCACGATCGGAGTAGGCCATGACTTCGCAGGCAGGGGCCGGCGAGAGCGTCGAATCCAGCTCGCCGCGTGCGCTGTTCGCGGCGCGGTTCAGTGTTCTGTTCGCGGCGGCGGGGCAACCCACCCTGCGCAGCGTGGTGGACGCCGCCAACGCCAGAATGCGGGCGGCGCGGGCGCGTGGAGAGGTTGGCAAGGCCACCATTCAGCGGGTCAGCGACTGGCGGGTGGGACGCAGTGTGCCCGCACGATTCGAGTCGCTGACCCCGGTGCTGCTGACCCTGATGGACATGGCCCGGCGCGCGGGCACGCCACTGCCCGCCGCCCTCACCAGCCTGTCCGACTGGCGGGCACTATGGAAGGATGCGGCGTCCTCGGCGGCCGCCTCCACCGCCGTCCCGCACCAATTGCCGCGCGCCATCGCCGATTTCACGGGGCGGGACGAGGTCGCCGAGCGGCTGTCGGCGCAGCTGATCGCGGCCTCGCCGAACGCGGTCGCCGTCGGTGTGATCAGCGGGATGGGCGGTATCGGCAAGACCGCCCTCGCCATTCGCGTCGCACACCACATCCGGGATCGGTACCCCGACGGGCAGCTGTACATCGATCTGCGTGGGGCGGGAGACAATCCGGCCGAACCGTTCGACGTGATCGGGGATTTCCTGCGCGACCTCGGGGTGGGCGAAGGCGCGATACCGGCCACCCTGACCGCCAGGACCGCGTATCTGCGCAGCGTGCTGGACGGCAAGTCGCTGCTGCTCGTCCTCGACAATGCCGCGGACGCGGCACAGGTCAAGCCGATGCTGCCGGGGTCGGCGGGCTGCGCCGTTCTGATCACCAGCCGGGTCGCTCTGCCGGAACTCGCGGGCGCGACTCCCGTGCCGCTCGGGGGCATGACGCCCGAGGAAGCGGCCACGTTGTTCGGCAAGATCGTCGGTAAGGAGCGGGCGGCCGCCGAACCCGCCGCGGTCACCCGGATCGTCAGTCATTGCGGGGCACTGCCTTTGGCGATCCGGATCGCGGCCGCGCGGCTGGCGCATCGACCGGGCTGGACGCTCGCGAGCCTGGCCGAACGGCTCGCCGACGAACAGCAGCGGCTGACCGCGCTGCGCGCCGGAGAGGTCAGTGTCGAAGCCGCGTTCCAGCTCAGCTACGACCAGCTCGACCCGGACCACCGCCGCGCCTTCGGGCGGCTCGCCGCACCGGACTGCGACGACCTTTCCAGCGACGGCGCGGCCGCGGTGCTCGGTGTCTCTGCCCACGACGCCGAGGAGATCTGCGAAACACTCGTGAACCTGGGGCTGCTCGAGACCACGTCGCCGGGGAGATACCGCTATCACGACCTGGTCCGGCTCTTCGCGCTCCGCCGGATCGGCGACCCCATCGACGACGTGGTCGTCGACCTGCTCGACTACTACCTGGCCACGATGAAAGCCCTCAACATCGTGATCAACCCCGGAACCACACTGCCCGCACAGCTGGCAGCCACACGGTGGTCGGGAACCACGTTTCCGGATGTGATCACCGGCTTCGTGTGGTTCTTCGGCGAACGACGCAATCTGATCGCCCTCAGCCGTCAGGCCGCCCGGCTGGGCGGCCACAGCGTGGACCTGATGGCCGATATCGCGCTCGCCGCAACCGAATCCGCTGAAGGACCGCACACCCCCGACCTGTCCGCCGCATTGACGACCGTGCTGAACGCGGCGATCCGCACCGGCAACCCGCGGGCGCAGCAGCGACTGCACATCGCGCTCGGCGCCGGATTGGCCATGACCCTGGTGGGGTACCAGGTCAGCCGCGACCACCTGATCAGCGCCTTCCCCGCCGACGGACCGCCCCCGAGCCCGCGACTGGCCGGATCGGCGGCGGTAGCGCGCCTGAGCATCTGCTGGATGGACGGCACCGCTGCGGAGGTCGCGCACCAATACGAGGAGTGCTTGCGGTACGCCGAACAGACCGGGGATCCACTGGTCGGATTCGGCGCCGACTACTTCGCCGGCTACAGCTTCCTGTGGATCGGGGCGGCGGAAGACGCCTATACCGCAGCACAGCGGGCGTACACCATGGCTCGAAACGCGGGCATGCTCCACTTCGAAGCCGGCTGCCTGTCCCTGCTCGGCAGTACGGTGTTCGACACCGGCCGCGGCAGCCGCGCCGACGCGGTGAGCCTGTGCGCCAAGGGAGTTCAGCTGGCCGGCCAATCGGGAGCGCGCTCCATCCAAGGCTGGACCCGGATGCTGCTGGCCCGCGCCTGCCTGCTGGCCGGGGACCCCGCCGCCGCCGAAACCGCGGCCCGGGAAGCGATCATCGCCGCGGAATGGGGCGGACGCGGCATCGAAGGCCGATCCCTGCTGATACTGGCAGCCGCCCTCCGGGATACCGGCCGAGCCGACGAAGCGCACTTCGCCCTCCAACAAGCCAGAGCCGTCATCGAGGAGGCGGACGTCGCGATCAGCCCGTGGGAGCGCGACCTACTGGCCGCCGACTGAGCGAATCCAGGAGCCGCCGCGCGGGGCCTATGAGCGGTGCCGGGGGTCGCCGCGTGGGGTGATGGGCGGTGCCGAGGTCGCCGCGCGGGGCCGATGATTCAGTGGGCCCGCCGCGCGGGTGATGAGCAATGTCGGCGCGGCCGCGCGGGTGATGAGCAGTGTAGGAGCTGCGGCGCGGGCCGGTGAGCAGTTCCGGGAGCCGCCGTGCGGGTCGATTCCGGGCCGGGACCGGCTCAGGGGTCGAATCGGGGTGTTTCCCGATGCCGGGTTTCGGAGACCCGTGCCAGTATCGAGGCATGTACCCGTCCGCGCCCTTGTACGACCCTGCCCGCGGGGCGGTCACCTCCGTGACCCAGCCCAAGCTGGTGCGGCGGACCGGTGGGCGCGTGGTCGGTGGGGTGGCGGGCGGGATCGCGGATCACCTCGGGATCGACGTCTTCAAGGTGCGGGTGGCGTTCGTGCTGCTGTCCGCGCTGGCCGGGGCCGGGATCGTCGCCTACGGCATGCTGTGGATCTTTACGCCGGGCGGCGGTGACGCGGCCCCGCCGACGGGGTCGGAGCGGCGGCAGGCCATCGGATTGGCCCTGCTGGGCATGGCGCTGTCGGTTGCCACCGCGTGGGTGTTCAACGGGACTGCCGCGCATGTGGTCGGGCCGGTCATCGTGGTCGCCATCGGCGCGGCGCTGGTGTGGCGCGAATTCGATGCGGACGGGCCTCGATCGGTGATCGGGCTGCCCGCGAAACCGTCGGTGGTGACGTGGGCGCGGATCGTCGGCGGGGCCACGCTCATCGTGGTCGGGCTGGGCGTGGTGGTGCTGGGGCGGATCAATCTGAGTTCACTCGGGTCGGCGCTGCTGGCGGTCGCGGTGACGCTGGTGGGGGCCGGGCTGCTGACCGTGCCGCTGTGGCTGCGCATGGTGCGGGCGCTGAATTCCGAACGGGCGGCGCGGATTCGCAATGACGAGCGCGAGGAGATCGCCTCGCACCTGCACGATTCGGTGCTGCAGACGCTGGCGTTGATCCAGCGGCAGGCCGACGATCCGCAGGAAGTGGTGCGGCTGGCCCGCAGCCAGGAACGCGAACTACGCAAGTGGCTGTTCGAGGACGCCGGGCCCGCGCAGTCCAGTCTGGCCGCCGCGCTGCGCACCATCGCCGGCGAAGTGGAGGACCAGCACGGGGTGTGAAGGTCACCCCCGTCACCGTGGGCGACGTGTCCATGGACCTCGACGACAGCGGAATCGGTTTGCCCAAGGAACATTTCACCGCGGTGCTGGGCGCCACCCGGGAGGCGCTGGTCAATGCGGCCAAGCATGCCGGGGTGCCGACCATCGACCTGTACGCCGAGGTGGAACCACACCAGGTGAGCGTGTTCGTGCGCGACCGCGGCAAGGGTTTCGACCCGGACTCGGTGTCCAAGGACCGCCAGGGCGTGGCCAAATCCATTCACGCGCGCATCGACCGCCGCGGCGGGCACGTGGAGATCAAGTCCGCGCCCGGCAACGGCACCGAGGTGCGAATCTTCATGCCGCGCAAGGACGGTGGCGACGAGCGGCTGGTGGTGCAGACCGACGCCCCCGAGGACGCCGCCCAGGCATGAGCCCGGGACGAGCGGCCGGGGGCCGGGGATTGTGGTACCGATGTGGGCAGGGGTTCGTCAGGTGAGGAGAACTAGGTGAGCGTCCGGGTCTTTCTGGTCGACGACCATGCCGTGTTCCGGTCCGGGGTGCGGGCGGAGCTGAGCCGCGAATCCGATATGGAAGTGGTCGGCGAGGCGGGCGGGGTCGGCGAGGCCATCGCCGGGATCAAGGCGACCGCGCCGGACGTGGTGCTGCTCGACGTGCACATGCCCGATGGCGGCGGGGTCGCGGTATTGCAGGGCATCGACGCCGGGCCGGTGTGCCTGGCGCTCAGCGTCTCCGATGCGGCCGAGGACGTGATCGCGGTGATCCGGGCGGGCGCGCGCGGGTACGTCACCAAGACGATTTCGGGGCCGGAGCTGGCCGACGGGATTCGCCGGGTGTCGGGCGGGGACGCCGTGTTCTCGCCGCGGCTGGCCGGGTTCGTGCTCGACTCGTTCACCGGCAAGTCGCAGGTGCCCGAACCGCCACTGGATCCGGAACTGGATTCGCTGACCCCGCGTGAACTGGAAGTGCTGCGACTGCTGGCGCGCGGCTACACCTACCGCGAGATCGCCGAGACGCTGTTCATCTCGGTGAAGACGGTGGAGACGCACGCCTCGAACGTGCTGCGCAAGACCCAGCAGTCCAACCGGAACGCGCTCACGCGCTGGGCGCACCGCCGCCGCATCGACTGACGATCAGCCAAGGCGACAACTGATTTCGTAACGGTCGGGGTAACTCCCCGGGGACGTCCGAAATCGGTTCGGCTCTCAACCGCCGGCACGCGTTCCCAACTCCAACGGCTCTCAGCCGTGCGCCGCGCGGGGAGGCGGAGCGGCAGTCGCGGGGAGGCGGTTACAGTGCGATCAGGATCACGATGATGATCAGCAGGCCGATGAGCAGGCCGATCGCCACCGCGAGCGGGCCCGCGTTCGGGCCCAGCTTGCTGAAATCGAAGTCCAGGCCCTTCGACTTGGGTTGCGCCGCAACCGGAGCCGCGGGGGTCGTGCGCTGCGGGCGGGGCAGCGGGCTGGAGTTGGGGCTGCGCAGGCCGGCCGCGGAATTGCGGGCCGCCCACGCCGGAATCGTCCCGTCCTCGGTGCGGACCGGCGCGTTCAGGATGTAGGGCGCGGTGCCGGGACCGAAAGCGGCGGTGAGGATCTCGTTGCGGGCCTCGGTCATGGTGGGGCGGCGCTGCGGGGCGGGCTCCATCATGTGCAGCAGCACCTCGGTGAGCGGGCCGCTGCGGGCGGGCGGGGTGATCTGGGCCATCGCGGCGCGCTCCACGATGACATTGCTGTCCTCGTCGAAACCGTAGGGCGGCCGGCCCTCGATTGCGGTGTACAGCGTTGCGCCGAGCGAGAATACGTCGCTGGCGGTGGTGGGGCGGGCGCCGCGGGCGACCTCCGGCGGCAGGTAGGCGGGGGTGCCGGTGATGACGTCGCCGATCTCCTCGCTGGTGTCGTTGGCGCCGCTGGAGATGCCGAAGTCGGAGAGCTTCACCATGCCGACCTCGTCGCCGCGGTCGGCGACCAGGATATTGCCGGGCTTGATGTCGCGGTGCACGATGCCCGCGACGTGCGCGGCGGCCAGCGCGTCGGCGACCTGCGCGCCGATCTGCGCCACCTCGACCGGGGACAGCTGATCCACCAGCGCAAGGGCTTTGGCGACACTGCGCGACGGCAGGTACTCCATCACCAGCCAGGGTTCACCGGCCTCCAGCACCACGTCGTACACGGCGATGGCGTGCTCGTGCGACAGCTTGGCCGCCACCCGGCCCTCGTGCATGATCCGGCTGCGGACCTCGCGCGCCTCTTCCTCACTCAGGCCCTGCGTGGTGAGGACCTGCTTGATGGCGACATCACGGTGCAGCAGCCGATCGGTGGCCAGCCATACGGCGCCCATGCCACCACCGCCGAGCTTGGATTGCAGTCGGTAGCGGCCGGCCACCAGATAATCGGGGCCGACAATGGGACGGGCGCGTTCGGTCACGGGTGCAGGGTAGCGGAAAACCATCCTGACTGGCCTGGTTCGAAACCCGGGGTTTGCTGGGGCTTGCGGCTCGGAGGCGGACATTGCCTCCCAGACCCATACGGACACACCGCGTTTCGTCCGCGCTCCGGTCATGGGGGAGTAGGGGAGATTCTCGGAGGTCCGGGGATCTTCCGGACGAAACGACGTGCGACCCGCTCGCGCCTCCTTATATCTCACAGCCGGTTGCAGAAGGCCGGCACCGCGGGCCGGTGAGGTCGCACAGGTTGTGTGGCCGTGGCGGGGGCCACTGACTCTTGACGCGTCCCGGGACTCGAGTTCTACTGGGTGAATCGAACACACTTTCGATTATGTCAGGTAGCTGAATCGGTGCTGGCTCATCAGGCGCCGAGGTTTGGTTTTCTGCGTCAACAACAGCCCGTCGACTGGGAGAGGTGGTCAATAGATGGGTGCGGAGGCCAGGCGGGCACAGCTGGCGGAATTGCGGCGGCGGATGGCCGCGGTCCCGGCGCGCGGGGCCGAGGCGACGGCGCGCGTACCGGTGGCCGAGGAGCCGCGGCGGGAACCGCTGCCGGTGCCGGCCGCGCTCGAAAAACCTTTTGCCTGACGGCGGATTGGCCAAGGGATCGGTGGTCGTCTACAACGGTGCGGGGTCGCTGATCTCCGGACTGCTGGCCGCGGTGACGAGTTCCGGCGGGCACGCCGCCGTGGTCGGGCTGCCGCGGCTGGGTCTGCTGGCCGCCGCCGAGATGGGGGCGCGACTGGATCGGCTGGCCGTGGTCTCCGATCCCGGGCCCGACCCGCTCGAAGTTGCCTCGGTATTGCTCGATGGGCTGGACCTGGTGGTTCTCGGACTGAACGGTCTGTCCGTGCCCATGTCCCGCGCCCGCGTCCTCGCCGCCCGCGCCCGCGGCAAGAACTCCACCCTGATGGTGACCAACGGCTCCTGGTCCGGCCCCGCCCTGCACATCGACACCCGGGTTGCCGGCTACAGCGGCCTGGGCCGCGGCTGCGGCCGACTGCGCACCGTCCGCCTGGACGTCTCCGTCCGCGGCCGCTCCGCCCAACCCCGCCTCGGCCACCTCTCCCTCAGCCCCGCCGACGGTCGCGTCGAATGGGTGACCACCGCGGACGCCACCCAGCCGGCCGCGACCCCCGAGCTGCCGCGGCTCGTGCGCCATGCTGCGTCCTGACCGCGCTGCGGGGGACAGCCATGCCGCGGCCTAGCGGCCTCGGCACCCTGTGCGGCAAGGCGGCCTTGCGAGGCGGTAGTGCTTTGCCCGGCAGTGGCTTCGGATCATTCGGTAGAGCTGTGAGAGTGGGTTGGTCGTGAAGGCGCGGCGGGTGCTGGTCGTGTGGTGCCCGGACTGGCCCGCGGTGGCGGCTGCCGCGGAGGCGGGGGCGGAGGCTACGCGGGCGGTGGCGGTGTTGGCGGCCAATCGGGTGGTGGCGTGTACCGCCACCGCTCGGGCGGAGGGGATTCGGCGCGGGCTGCGGAAGCGGGAGGCGCAGGGGCGGTGCCCGGATCTGCTGGTGGCGCAGGATGATCCGGATCGGGACGCGCGGCTGTTCGAACCGGTGGTGGTGGCCGTGGACGCGACGGTGCCGGGGGTGGAGGTGCTGCGGCCGGGGATGCTGGCGCTCTCGGCGCGCGGCGCGGCGCGGTTCTTCGGGTCGGAGGAGGCCGCGGCCGAACGGCTGGTGGACGCGGTGGCGGCGGTCGGGGTGGAATGCCAGATCGGGATCGCCGACGAACTGTCCACGGCGGTCTTCGCGGCCCGCCGCGCCGCTCTGGTGCCGTCCGGCAAAGGGGCGGAATTCCTTGCGCCCATGCCGATCTCGGAGTTGGCGGGGGAGCCGGTGCTGGCCGCGCCGCGGCGGGTCGAACTGGTGGATCTGCTGCACCGGCTGGGGTTGCGCCGGATCGGCGACTTCGCGGCGCTCACGCCCGCCGAGGTGGCGTCGCGGTTCGGCGCGGACGCGATCGTCGCGCACCGGTGCGCCCGCGCGGTGCCGGAGCGGCCGCCCGCCGCCCGCCTGCCCGCCGCCGACCTGACCGTGGAGCAGCGCTGCGATCCGCCGATCGAGCGCGTCGACATGGCGGCCTTCGCGGGCCGCATGCTCGCCGCCGAACTGCACACCAAACTCTCCGCCGCCGCCGTGGCCTGCACCCGCCTGGTGATCCACGCCGAAACCGAAGCGGGCGAACAGTTCTCGCGCATCTGGCGCTGCGCCGAACCCCTCACCCCCGACAGCACCGCCGACCGCATCCGCTGGCAACTCGACGGCTGGCTCACCCACCGCGCCCTGGACCGCGCCCGCGCCTACCGCGCCACTCGCGGCGCGGATCGGAACGGGCGTGGCGCGTGGCGGTCCGGCAGCGCGCCGGCCGACGGGTACGAGCCGGATCCGGTCGACCATGAGGATTCCGGGCCGGATGCGGCCATCACGCTGTTGCGGTTGGAGCCCGTCGAAGTCGTGTCGGCGGGGGCGTTGCAGCTCGGGTTGTGGGGTGGGGTCGGGGAGGACGAGGAGCGGGCTCGGCGGGCGCTGATCCGGGTGCAGAGTCTGCTGGGCGGGGACGCCGTGCGGATGGGGGTGCTCAGTGGCGGGCGGGGGCCGGAGGAGCGGATCACCATGGTGACGCTCGGGGACGAGCCGGTGCCCGAGACCGATCCGGCTCAGCCGTGGCCCGGTCGGTTGCCTGAGCCGGCGCCCGCGCTGGTGCTCACCCACCATCCGGAGGTGCGGGTGGAGGCGGCCAACGGCACACCGATCTGGGTGAGTGACCGCGGGATGTTCACCGCCGATCCCGCGCGTCTGCGGTGGGGGAGCAGTTCCTGGCGGCTGTCGGGCTGGGCCGGGCCGTGGCCGGTGGACGACCGCTGGTGGGCGCATCGTTTCGAGGACGGTTTCGCCGCGCGCGCCCAGGTGCAGCTGGACGCGGAGGACAAGACGCGCCTGCGCGCGCTACTGCTGATCGGCTACAACAACGCCTGGCATGTGGAAGGCCTCTACGAGTAGGGCTCAGATGCCGAGCGGCAGGTGCAGATCCATCATGTCCGGCCACAGGTCGGGCCAGGGGTGCATGGGTCCGCGGCAGATCCAGATCGCGATGTCGGTGTTGACGCCGGGGAACCCGTTGCGGACGTTCAGCTGGTCGAGGGCGCGCACGCTGCCGAACTGCCGTTCCAGGGTCGGTTCGGTGCTGTCGAGGCCGACATAGAGCACGGCGCCGATGTCGCTCGGCGGCGGCCCGAAGTAGCCGAAGCCGCGGTTGGGGCTGTAGACGGGCGGCAGGCCGTAGTCGCGTCCGAAGTTCTGGATCGCGGCGGCCTGCCAATAGTTCTGGGCGATGATCGCTTTCGGGCGCTCCGACTCCGGTAGCCGCCGGTAGGCGTCGGCGACCTTCGCGGTCAGGTCCGACCAGCCGGAGGAGCCGTAGATGCTGGTTCGCATGGCGAAGTCGGCCTGGGTGCGGATCTCGCTGTGCACTCGCGACGACGACTGCGGCAGGGCGGCCACCAGCGCTGTGATGATGACCAGCGACAGCCCGATCACGGGCAGCGCGATCACCCGCAGCACCCGGTTGAACCGCTCACCGCGGTAGTACGGCAGGGCGACCGCGCCGATGCCGAACAGCACCGGCAGGAAGCCCGCGGTGTAGTAGGGCCGGCCGTGCCCGAACAGTACGACGGCGACCAGCAGTCCGGAGGCCACCAGCATGAACAGGTAGGGCCGCAGCCAGCGTTCGCGGGCCAGACTCCACAACGCCCAGGCCGCGAGCAGGCCGCCGAGCAGTCCGGTCAGGCCGATCATCTGCGGCAGGCAGGCCAGTGGTCCGCCGCCGGCCGCGTCCTGTTCGGCGCCGATCACCTTGCTCATGGCCAGGGCCGGCCAGCCGTGCTGGTTCTGCCACCACAGTCCGGGCAGGGCCGAGGCCGCGAAGATGGCCGCGCCGATCCAGAGTCCGCGGCGCCACAGCAGTTCGCGCGGGCCCGCGGCGATCACGCCGGCGGCCAGGCAGAGCAGGATCGTGGGGATGAACCATTTGACCTGGAGGTCGATGGCGGCGACGACGCCGACGGCGATGAGCAGGCGGTCGTCTCGGGTGCGGATCCAGCGGATCAGCAGCCAGATGAGGGCGGCCTGCAGGGTGGCGTCGAAGGAGAAGGTGCTCAGTTGCACGGCCTGGGTGGCGGCGAGCGGGGAGATGCCGTAGGCGGCGGCCGCGACCAGTTGGGCGGTGCGGGAGCCGCCGAGTTCGTAGGCGACTGCGGCGCTGATCACGACCGCGGCGGCGGTCATCAGGACGGCCGGGAGCCGCAGCATCGGCGCGGAGCCGGGCGCGACGGTGTCGGCCAGGTGGGCGACCAGCGGTATCAGGACGCCTTGGTCGGCGTAGGTGAGACTGCGGTGGGCTCCGGCAGCGATGAAATAGAGTTCGTCACCGAAGAAGTCGTAGCGCAGGGTTGGGACGGCGAGAAAGGTCCCGCACAGCGCGGCTAGTAGGAAGACCCAGGCGGTAGCGAAGGTCGGCCGCGGCGGGCTCGGTTCATCGAGTTCGACCGCGGGGGCGGCAGCATTGAGAACCATATTTCCCCGACAAACAAGTATTGCTAAATCGGGGATCACGCTACCGTCAGGGCTGACCGATTACCGAAAAATGTGAAAGTGATCTATTTCACAGAGCAAACGGCTTGGCATCACGCCTGGACCTGCGCAGTTCCGCATTCATTCGTCAAGTGAATGAATAGGCAACCGTATCTGTATTCGATATGGCGGAGCGCACAAATTGCGGCGGCGACCTCCCAGCGATCCGTACTCTGGACGATTGTGGAGTCAACGGTCACCCGGGTCGAGTTCGATGACGTGTCGATCGCCTATCGGGATTCCGGGGCGACAGGCGGGCATCTCTACAGCGACACGCCGGTGCTCCTCGTCCACGGTCTGGGCGGCGACGGGCACACCTGGGACCGGTTCGCCGCCCAACTGGTGCGACGCGGACGGCGGGTGATCATCCCCGACCTGCGCGGGCACGGACGCAGCGCGCACACCGCGTCCTATCTGCTACCGGAATTCGCCAACGACGTCCTGCACCTGTGCGACCGGCTCGGCCTGGACACCGTCGACCTGGTCGGCCACTCCCTCGGCGGATACGCGAGCTCCTGGGTCGCGATGCAACGCCCGGAACTGGTGCGGCGCTTGGTCATCGAGGAACAGCCGCTGCCGCTGCGCTCCGGCGACGAACAGCTGAGCCTCACCCGGCGGTTCCCGACGATCCCCGAACTGTGGCACGCCACCACCAGCGTGATCCGGCACCCGCGTGCGGTCCTGGCCTTCGACCGATCCATGACCGGGACCATGTTCGAGCAGTTCCGCAAGCCGTACCCCGAATGGTGGGAAGGACTGTCCGACATCACCGCACCCACCCTGTTCCTGCGCGGCGGACCCGGCGGCATGGTGGACCCGGGCAAGCTCGAGCAGCTGCGCGCCGGCCTGGCCGACTGCACCGTCCGGGCCTTCGACTGCGGCCACAGCATCCACCGCGACAGCTACCCTGCCTTCGAGGCCGAAGTGCTCCCCTTCCTGGGCCACTGAGCTGCCGGTATCTAGAGTTGAACGGTGTCCACATCCGAGCGTCCCACGCTGTGGTTTCCCGACGAGCCCTCGTTCCGGGACTGGCTGTCGGCCAATCACGCGGCGGTGGACGGCATTTGGCTGAAGTTCGCGAAGCAGGGCTCGGCCTACGCTTCACTCGACTATGACGGCGCGCTCCGGCAGGCCCTGTGCTTCGGCTGGATCGACGGACAGTCCAGGAAACTCGACGACGACTTCTTCGTCATGGGATTCACCCCGCGCCGCCGGCGCAGCCAGTGGTCACAGCGCAATGTGGGGCTGGCGGGCGAGCTGATCGAGTCCGGCCTCATGCATCCGGCCGGGCAGGCCGAAGTGGATCAGGCCAAGGAAGACGGCCGCTGGGACAATGCCGTCGGCCGGGATCTGCCCCGGGACTTCCTCGACGCGCTGGCCCGGTATCCGGACGCGGCGGCCTTCTTCGAGACGCTGCCCACGCAGTCGCGCCTCGCGGTCGGATACCACCTGGGCAGCGCGGTGCGGCCGGAGACCCGGCAGCGGCGGCTGGAGCAGGTCATCGCGAAATTGATCGACGGGAAACCGCTGTGACCGAGGGACGACTGTGACGGGGTTCGAGGGATTGTCGTGTTCGGCTGCCGCGCTGGAGGTTCCCCTACCCGGCAGCGCGACCCGCATCACCGGGTGGCTGTGCGTCGAACAGTCCGGGGCGTGGGGTCGCGACGTGATCGGCGACCAGGTCCTCGGGCCCGACATCACCCCTGAACTGGCGGCCCGCACCAAAGCCGCGCATGTGCGGCCCACCCTGATCCGGCGGCCCGGCCGCCATGAATTCACCGGCGCGCGAACCGTTCTGCTCGCCAGTTCCCGGCCCGAGGGCTCCTGGTGCGAGCGGCTCGAGATCACCGACCTGCGCGAACTCCTGGACTTGGATCTGCACCTGCTCAACGGACCCGCCCCCGGAATCGGTGCGGCCGTGACGGATCCGCTGGTGCTGGTGTGCGCCCACGGCAAACGCGATCAATGCTGCGCACTGCTGGGCCGCCCCATCGCCGCGAGCCTGGCCGCCGCCCACCCGGATCGGGTGTGGGAGTGCTCCCACACCGGCGGCCACCGCTTCGCCCCCGCCGTCATCGTCCTGCCGACCGGCCTCACCTACGGTCGCCTGGACGAGGATTCGGCCCACACCATGCTCGCCGCCGCCGACAAGGGCGAGGTCTCCCTCACCGGCCTGCGTGGCCGCAGCTGCTACACGCCGGTCGAGCAGGTCGCGGAAGTCGCGGTCCGCCAGCGCATCGCCGACGCCACCTTCACCCGGGTCACCGCGCCCGGCGACAGTAGCGGCCGGACCACCGCCTCCGGCGACACGGACCCGGCCGCCGGTATCGACGACCTCACCGTCGAACCTGCCGCCGGCGATGCCGAACACTCCACCGACCCCACCACTTTCGCGGGCGCGGCTCTGGTGACCCACCGCGACGGCCGCCGCTGGCTGGTCACCACCCGTACGGCCGCCTACTCGCCCCGCCAGGCCAGCTGCGGCGCGCGCCCGAAACCCGCTACCGCGGTGGTGCTGGACCGGCTCCGCCAACTCGACTGAGCGGTAACCGCTTTCCTGGGATCGCCTACCAGTGGGTGCCCGGGACCAGGCGGGCGGCGCGGCGCAGGGCGGTGCCGGTGGCGCGGACCGCGGGCGGGACACTGCGGCGGTGGCGTTGCGGGGCAATGATTTCCACGTCGGTGGTTTCCGGCTCGGTGACCGCTTCGCCCTTGGCGGCGGGGGAGTCGGGGATGGCGCGGTAGTAGCGGTGCAGGACGCGCTCCTTGATGCCGGGGGCGACCAGGTTGCCGTATTCGGCGAGGGTGCCGAGGGGGACGTCGATGCGGCGGGGGCGTTCGGTGAGGGCGCGGATGATGAGGGCGGCGGCCCATTCGGGGGATTGGGTGCCGGTGCCCTGGTCGCCGCTGGGAGTGATCATGGGGGTGCGGACCAGGGGCATGTGGATGGTGGTGAAAGTGATGTTGCTGGCCCGCATTTCGGCGGCGGTCACCTCGGCGAACTTGTCGAGGGCGGCCTTGCTGGCCAGGTAGGCGGCGAAGCGCGGGGTGGCGACCTGGACGCCGGCGCTGGAGATGTTCACGATGTGGCCGTCCTTGCGTTCCCGCATGCCGGGCAGCAGGCCCAGGGTCATGCGGACCGCGCCGAAGTAGTTGACGGCCATGGTGCGTTCGAAGTCGTGCATGCGGCCGGTGGAGCGGTGCACGGCGCGGCGGATGGAGCGGCCGGCATTGTTGACCAGCATGTCGACGTGGCCGTGCGCGGCGAGGATGGCCTCGATGGTGCGGTCGACCGAGTCCTGGTCGGTGATGTCGCACGGGTAGCCGAAGGCGGCGCCGCCCGCGGCGGCGATCTCGTCCACCACGGTGGACAGTTCGTCGGCGCGCCGGGCCAGCAGGATGACGAGCGCGCCCTTCTGCGCGGCGGCGAGCGCGGCCGAGCGGCCGATGCCGGAGGATGCGCCGGTGATCACCACGTGCTTGCCGGTCAGATCGCGGCGAGCGCGCCTGCGAGCCAGGTAACCGGTGCCGTTGTCATCCGAGTGATCACTCATCGCTGCTCCCTTGCAGGTGGAATTGCCTCGAACTTACTCCAAAGTAAGTTACTGCGCCACGATGGATTGGCGTGCCGCCGTAGAGACCGATCGGTTTCGAATGTATGTTCGATACTCGAGACCGGTCGGATCGCGGAGGAGGTGGGCCATGGGCTGGGGCAACGGCCCGCCGACATGGGCGGAAATGGAACGGGTGCTGTCCGGGCGCCCCGACCCGGCGCGCAAACGGATCGACGGCGACGGCGGCGACAGCCCGGCCTGGTCACGGAAACGCGAGAAATACGAGGCCGGGGAACTCGAGCGGGCCGCCAGGTCAACGGTGCCCTATGCCGAACTGCACACCCACTCGGCCTACAGCTTCCTCGACGGCGCCAGCCAGCCCGAGGAACTGGTGGAAGAGGCGGTGCGGCTCGGGCTCGAGGCTCTCGCGCTCACCGATCACGATGGGTTCTACGGGGTGGTGCGCTTCGCCGAAGCCGCCCGGGAATGGCGGATGCCGACCATCTTCGGGGCCGAGCTGTCCATCGGCACCGCGGCCCGGGCCGGAGCGCACCTCGCGCCCCGCGGACGCGGCGCGGCACCGCGGCGGCGCGGCCGCGAATCCGAGTCGGACGCACTGAATTCCGAACCCCGCACCGGCACCCCCGACCCGGCCGGACCACACCTGCTGGTGCTGGCGCGCGGGCAGGAAGGCTACCGGCGGCTCTCCCGGGAAATGGCCGCCGCGCACATGGCGGCGGGCGAGAAGGGCATTCTGCGCTACGACCTGGACCGGCTCACCGCAGCCGCGGGCGGGCACTGGCACATCCTCACCGGCTGCCGCAAAGGGGCGGTGCGGCAAGCGCTGCGGCAGAGTGACGCGGCCGCCGAGGCGGCGCTGCGCGAGCTGATCGAACGATTCGGCCGCGACCACGTGAGCGTCGAACTCACCCACCACGGCATCCCCGAGGACGACGAGCGCAACGCCCGCCTGCTCGCCCTCGCCGACCGGGCCGGACTGCCCGTGATCGCCACCACCGGAGCGCATTTCGCGGGCCCGCCGCAGCGCCGCCGGGCTATGGCGCTGGCCGCCGTTCGAGCCCGCTCCAGCCTCGACGACATGGCAGGCTGGCTGGCCCCCACCGGCGGCGCGCACCTGCGCTCCGGCGACGAGATGGCCAGACTGTTCGCGGCCTGCCCGCAGGCCGTGCCCAATGCCGTTGCGCTGGGCCGGGACTGCGCGTTCGACCTGCGGCTGATCGCACCCGAACTGCCGCCCTTCGACGTACCCGACGGGCACGACGAGAACTCGTGGCTGCGGGAACTCACCTTCACGGGCGCGGCCCGGCGCTACGGGCCGCGCGCCGGGAACGCGGCCGCCTACCGGCAGCTCGAACACGAGCTCGCCGTCATCGCCACCCTGAACTTTCCGGGCTACTTCCTGGTCGTGCACGACATCGTCAGCTTCTGCCGCGACAACGACATCCTTTGCCAGGGTAGAGGTTCGGCCGCCAATTCGGCGGTCTGCTACGCCATCGGCATCACCAATGTGGATCCGGTCGCCAACAAGCTGCTGTTCGAGCGGTTCCTGTCGCCGGAGCGGGACGGGCCGCCCGATATCGATATCGACATCGAATCGGATCGGCGCGAGGAAGCCATCCAGCACGTCTACGCCAAATATGGGCGCGAGTACGCGGCGCAGGTGGCCAATGTGATCACCTATCGCGGACGGTCCGCGGTGCGCGATGCCGCACGCGCCCTGGGCTTCTCGACCGGACAGCAGGACGCCTGGAGCAAACAGGTGAGCCGCTGGACGGGGGTCGCCGAGGAACAGCCACACCGAGATCCCGGACGACGTGCTCGCGCTGGCCGGCGAATTGGAAGGGCTGCCCCGGCATTTGGGCATTCACTCCGGCGGCATGGTGATCTGCGACCGGCCCATCGCCGACGTGTGCCCGACCGAATGGGCGCGCATGGCCGATCGCAGTGTCCTGCAATGGGACAAGGACGATTGCGCGGCGGCGGGACTGGTCAAATTCGACCTGCTCGGGCTGGGCATGCTGTCGGCGCTGCACTACATGATCGACCTGGTGGCCGAGCACAAAGGACAGACCGTCGAACTGCACCGGCTGGACCTGGGCGAGGAAGGCGTCTACGACATGCTGTGCCGCGCCGACTCGGTCGGCGTGTTCCAGGTGGAGTCCCGCGCGCAGATGGCGACCCTGCCGCGCCTGAAACCACGCAACTTCTACGACCTGGTGGTGGAGGTGGCGCTGATCCGGCCCGGGCCCATCCAGGGCGGGTCCGTGCACCCCTACATCCGGCGCCGCAACGGCCGGGAGAAACCCGACTACGACCATCCGTCACTGGAGAACGCGCTGGAACGCACCCTGGGCGTGCCGCTGTTCCAGGAGCAGCTCATGCAAATGGCCGTGGACGTCGCGGGATTCACTCCCGCCGAAGCCGATCAACTGCGCCGCGCCATGGGATCCAAACGCTCCACGCAGAAGATGGAACGGCTGCGGGCCCGCTTCTATCAGGGCATGCGGGAGCTGCACGGGATCACCGGGGAGGTCGCCGACCGCATCTACGAGAAGGTGTACGCCTTCGCGAATTTCGGTTTCCCGGAAAGCCATTCGCAGAGTTTCGCGTCGCTGGTGTTCTACTCGGCGTGGTTCAAACTGCATCATCCGGCGGCCTTCTGCGCCGGGCTGCTGCGCGCCCAGCCGATGGGGTTCTACTCGCCGCAGTCACTGGTCGCCGACGCGCGCCGGCACGGGGTGACGGTGCACGGGCCCGACATCAATCACAGCCTGGCCGAGGCGACCCTCGAAGCGAAAGGGATGGCGATCCGGCTGGGGCTGGCCGCGGTCCGGCACATCGGGACCGAACTGGCCGAGCAGATCGTGGCCGCCCGCGAAACCGGGCCCTACACCTCGTTCCTGGACCTCACCGGACGCGTGGAACTGACGGTGCCGCAAGCCGAAGCGCTGGCCACCGCGGGCGCGCTGGACAGTCTCGGCGGCACCCGCCGCGAGGCGCTGTGGGCGGCGGGCGCGGCCGCGGGGGAACGCCCCGACCGGCTGCCCGGCACCGGCGCGGCCACCGCCGCACCCGCCCTGCCCGGCATGAGCGCGCTGGAACTGGCCGCCGCCGACGTGTGGGCCACCGGCGTCTCGCCCGGCAGCTACCCGACCGAATTCCTGCGCGAACGACTCGACGCGCTCGGCGTCATCCCCGCCGACCGGCTGCTCGACATTCGCGACGGGACCCGAATCCTGGTCGGCGGCGCGGTCACCCACCGGCAGCGCCCGGCCACCGCGGGCGGGGTCACCTTCCTCAACCTGGAAGACGAGACCGGCATGGTGAACGTGGTCTGCTCGGTCGGACTGTGGGCCCGCTACCCGCCGCCTGGCCACCACCGCACCCGCCCTGCTCATCCGCGGACGGGTGCAGAACGCGGAGGGCGCGGTCACCATCGTCGCCGAACACCTGCAACGCATGGATCTGCGCATCGAAGGGCGCTCGCGCGACTTCCGTTGAGGCGGTGCGGCGTCAGAAGTCGCCGCCGCCTCCACCCGAGTCGCCGCCACCGAAGTCTCCGCCGCCACCGAAGTCACCCCCGCCGCCGCCGAAGTCGTAGTCGCCGCCCCCGCCGCCCCACTGCTGCGGGCCGGGGTCGTAGCCGCCGGATTCCGGCGGGGGAGCGTAGTCGTGGCGGTCGCGTTCTTCGTCCCGGCCTTCCATCCGGCCGAGCTCGTAGCCGAGCAGGCCGCCGCCGAGCGCGCCGCCGACCGCGCCCAGGCCCGCGGCCGCGCCGGGGCTCATGCCGCCGCGGGCCGCCACCGTAACCCGGTGCGCCGTAACCGGGTCCGCCGTAGCCGGGGTCACCGCCGAAACCGCCACCGCCGAAGCCGCCGAACGGGGCGGGCGGGGGCGGCGGGTTCGAGTTGCGGCGGCGCAGGAAGAAGACGACGGCCGCGATGATGCCGCCGATGACGACGATCGGGCACAGCCAGCCCAGCCAACCCAGGCCGCTGCTCTTGGTCTCGTGGTGCGCGGCCGGTGCGGGCGCGGGGGCCGGGTTGGGGGCCTTGGCGTTGCTGGGCGCGGCCTGGTCGGTCGCCGACTTCAGCGCGCCCAGGGCGGCGATGGTCGCGCCCGTGTAGTCGCCGCTGCCGAAGGCGTTCTTGAATGCCGTACCCGCGGAACCGGTTTCGCGGATGTGCGAGTTCGCGCCGGTGCGGATCGACAGGAACTTGGATTTGGTGTTGATGGCCAGCACCACGTCCGCCGGATCCTTGACGTGGCTCTGCGTCTCCTGATCGAACTTGCCGTGATCGTCGGAGAACTTCTCGGTGGTGAAGATCTGCACCGGATTCGACAGCTGGTTCGCCGCGTTCGTCACCTTGGCGACATCGAGCACCTTCGAATCGTCGTGCACGGTGACCGGTCCGGCCGTCGCCGTTCCCGTCGCCAGCAGCAAGAACGCCCCCAGCACGGCCGTCAGCATGAATACGAAACGCTTGACCATCTTGCCTTTTCCTTCCCGGGTGGCTTCCCGCCACCACGGCACCCGCGACACTACGGCTTTCCCACCACGATCGCCGCCCGGAATTCTGTGGCCTCCATCGCAGGCCGCGACTGTTGACCCCGAGCGCATCCGAGACAATGGCGAGAAGGAATCAGGAGAGGAGCGCGGTGTGACAGTGGTCCGGGCGACCATCAAACCCGGCAGCAAGAAGGGCCCGCTCGTCGAGATCCTCGACGACGGCGCGTTGCAGCTGTACGTCCGCGCGCCCGCGGTGGAGGGCAAGGCCAACAAGGCCGCCATCGAACTGCTGGCCGCCCACTACGGCGTCCCCAAATCCGCGGTCCGCCTCACCGCCGGCGCGACCTCCCGATTCAAGCGCTTCGAAATCGACGACTAGACCGCGCCGGGGAAGCCCATTTGCCGCCAGGCCTCGTAGACCGCGACCGCGGCCGCGTTGGAGAGGTTCATGGAGCGGCGGTTCGGGAGCATGGGGATGCGGAGTTGGTCGGTGACTCGGGGGTCGGTGAGCACCTCGTCGGGGAGGCCGGTGGGTTCGGGGCCGAAGAGCAGGACGTCGCCGTCGCGGTAGGTGATGTCGGTGTTGCGGGTGGTGGCCGCGGCGGTGAAGGCGAAGACGCGTTCGGGGGCGATGGCCTCCCAGGCGGCGGCGAGGTTCGGGTGCACGGTGACGACGGCCAGGTCGTGGTAGTCCAGGCCGGCCCGGCGTAGCTTCGGCTCGGACAGGTCGAAGCCGAGCGGTTCGATCAGGTGCAGCGCGCAGCCGGTTCCGGCCGCCAGCCGAATGGCGTTGCCGGTGTTGGGCGGGATGCGGGGTTCGAAGAACACGAGATGGAACACGGGATCCAGCATTGCAGAGGGCCGGTTAAGCTCGTGCGGTGAGTCCAGCCCATGCCGCACCCCAGAGTCGCAGCAGTCGCGCGGGGGAGTTCGCCCGCGAGAATCTGCCCATGCTGCTGGTGGGTGCCGTGCTGGTGGTGGCCGTGGTCTTCCTGGCCTGGGACCGCTGGCGGCGCGGGACATTCTTCTTCGGCGGGGCGACCCTGCTGGCCGCGGCGCTGCGGCTGACGCTGCCGACCGATCGGGCGGGTCTGCTCGCGGTGCGCAGCAAGGGATTCGATGTCGTCTGGCTGACGGTGCTGGGTGTCGCGATCATCGTGCTGGCGGCGACCATCAGCAGTCTCGGCGTCACGTAGCCGGACGCTGCGGCGGGCCGCGCGGAACCGCGGGGCCGGGGCCGCGACCGGAGTCGCGGCGCTGGAAAAGGTGAGCGACGTTCTGCCGCCGGGGTGAACCGGCGGCGCTGAGGGATTGCTAGACGGCTGTTATGCGGCGACCGAGTTCTCGGCGCAGCACTTCCTGATCGGGGAGTCTGTGCAGCACACGGAGTATGGCCGGGCGGAGTTCACGCTGCTCGTCCTCGGAGAGCAGATCGACGAGATCACGGAGATCCATGTCATCGAATGCGGCGGTCATGGATGAAATATTACGACCGAAACGCCTGTCGCACACGCATTCCGGAAGTCCGGTTACGAACGCGTCATGTCCGCGAAACCGGAAGCGCGTCATGACAATTCGCACGAAACAGGCGCGACACGTCCCGTAACGCAGTCCGGCAGTGGCAGCGGTGTTACGGCGCAGGGGCAGTGCCGCCACGGCGGGTAGGCAGCACCGCCACACGGCAGGCGGGCGGCGGCGCCGCGGCACAGTTACGGCGGCGGATCAGCGACCCGACACGCGCTGGGCGCGCGCCAGTTCCATCGTCTCCAGCATGAGTTTGCCGACCGCTTCGGTCTCGGTCAGGAAGCCGTCGTGGCCGTCCTTCGAATGGATGACCTCGAGCCCCTTGGAACCCGGCAGCAGATCGGCCAGCTCCTGCTGGGTGCGCAGCGGGTAGAGCCGGTCCGAGTCCACCCCGCCGATCACGCACGGCACCGGCGTCGAGGCCAGCGCCGCGGCGATGCCGCCGCGGCCGCGACCCACGTCGTAGCGGTTCATGGCCTCGGTGAGCAGCACGTAGGTGCTCGGGTCGAAACGCGCGATCAGCTTGTCCGCCTGGTACTCCAGGTAGCTCTGCACCGCGTAGCGGCCACCCGCGAGCGGATCCTCGTCGCCCTGGGCGTGATTCTCGAAGCGGTGGTCGAGTTCGCCCTCGGTGCGGTAGGTCAGGTGCGCGATGCGGCGGGCGATGCCCATGCCGGTCATGGGCGCGCGCCCGGTGCCGTGATAGTCGCCGCCCTGCCAGTCCGGATCGGCCTTGATGGCGGCGATCTGGGTGGTCTGGGTGCCGATCTGGTCGGCGGTGGCGCGCGCGCCGACGGCCAGCACCAGGGCCGCGCCGACCCGTTCGGGCCGGCCGACCATCCATTCCAGCACCCGCATGCCGCCCATGGAGCCGCCGATCGCGGCGGCCAGGCGGTCGATGCCGAGCAGATCGAAGAGCTTGGCCTCCGCGTTCACCTGGTCACGGATGGACAGCTCGGGAAACCGTGTGCCCCAAGGCTTTCCGTCCGGGGCCAGGGAGGACGGGCCGGTGCTGCCCTTGCAGCCGCCGAGCACGTTGGTGGCGATGACACACCACTCGCGGGTATCCAGGGGCGCGCCGGCGCCGACGACGCCGTCCCACCAGCCGGGCTGGCCGTGATGCATGTCGGCGGGACCCACCACGTGCGAATCACCGGTCAGCGCGTGCTCGACCAGCACCACGTTGTCCGCGTTCGCGGATAGTTCGCCCCAGCGCTGCACCGCCAGCGTCGCATCGGGGATGACGACGCCGTTCTCCAGCGTGAAGTCCCCGATGGCGATGCTGCCCAGCGTCCCGTCGGGCGGCGGCAGCAACAGCTCCGCCGCGTGCCGGGACGTTTGCGAGTCGATGTTCACGGTCAACTTGCCGCCGCCGTCAGTCCGCCGCGGAGATCCGCCAGGATGTCGGCGATGCCCTCGATGCCCACGGCCAACCGCACCAGACCAGGCGTGACGCCGGAAGCCAGTTGCTCGGCGGGCGTCAGCTGGGAATGCGTGGTGGAAGCCGGGTGGATGACGAGCGAGCGCACATCCCCGATGTTAGCGACATGGCTGTGCAGCACCAGCGCCTCCACGAACTTCTTGCCCGCGTCGACGCCGCCGGCCAGCTCGAAGGACACGATCGCGCCGACCCCCTTCGGTGCCAGCTGTTTGCCCCGCTCGAACCAGGGCGAGCCGGGCAGTCCGGCGTAGTAGACCTTCTCGACACCCGGCTGTTCCGCCAGGAACTCCGCGACCGCCTGGGCATTGGCCACGTGCCGTTCGATGCGCAGGCTCAGCGTCTCGAGGCCCTGCGCGATGAGGAACGCGTTGAACGGCGAGACCGCCGCGCCCAGGTCGCGCAGCAGTTGCACGCGGGCCTTGAGCGCGAAGGCCGGAGCGCCGAGGTCGGCGAAGACCGCGCCGTGGTAGCTGGGGTCGGGGGTGGTGAAGCCGGGGAAACGGGACTCGCCCGCCGCGTTCTTCACGGTCCAGTCGAAGGCGCCGCCGTCGACGATCACGCCCGCCACCGCGGAACCGTGCCCGCCCAGGTACTTGGTGGCCGAGTGCACGACGATGTCGGCGCCCAGCCGCAGCGGCTGGATCAGGTACGGCGTGGCGACTGTGTTGTCCACGATGAGCGGCAGCCCGGCCGCGTGCGCCACCTCGGCGATGCCGGGAATGTCGAGGACCGAGCTGCTCGGATTGGCGACGGTCTCGCCGTAGAACGCCTTGGTGTTGGGCCGCGCCGCCGCGCGCCACTGCTCGAGATCGTCCGGGTCCTCGACGAAGCTGACCTGGATGCCCAGCTTGGGCAGCGAGTAGTGCAGCAGGTTGTAGGTGCCGCCGTAGAGGTGCGGGCTGGCCACGATGTGGTCGCCGGCCTCGGCGAGATTCAGGATCGCGTAGGTCTCCGCCGCCTGCCCGGAGGCCAGCAGCAGCGCGGCCACACCGCCCTCGAGGGCGGCGATGCGCTGTTCCACCGCGTCCTGGGTGGGGTTCATGATGCGGGTGTAGATGTTGCCCGGCTCGGCGAGCCCGAACAGCGCGGCGGCGTGGTCGGTGTCGCGGAAGGCGTAGGACGTGGTCTGGTAGATGGGCAGGGCGCGGGCGCCGGTGGCCGGATCGGGAGACTGTCCGGCGTGGATCTGCTTGGTCTCGAAGGACCAGTTGGCCGGATCCAGGGTGTCGTCAGCCCCGGCGGCCTGGGCCGCGGTCGAGTCACTCATCTGTTCTGCTCCAAATGCGAGGTCGCCGAATGGCGGAAGTTTGACGTTATCGAGAAGCGAATGGGCTTCGACAACAACACATTTCGGTAGACCTCCTAGTTGCGCTTGCGTCCGGATCTCGAACGCCCGGTCTGCACCCGGAGCACCCCGCCGCAGCTGGAGGGTTGCCGATCAGCAAGCCGGGGCCTTAACGCTGATGCTCTTGACCTTTGCGCGATTCTAGCGGCCGTTCCGACCCCCCTACGCAGTGGGGTTTGTCGCATTCGCTAGGAGATTTTCCGCGTTCACGGGGGGAATTGTCGTGGCTGTTCCGCAGCACACCCGCCGGAATTCGCCGAACGCGGCCAGCACGTTCTCGGCGAGCTGGTGTGCGGTGGTGGCGGTGGTGCAGTCCGGGAACTCGGACTCGTCGTCGAATTCGCATTCCATGCCGACGCGCACGATGCCGTGCCAGGTGGCGGCGATGATCCGCACGGTCATATGGTCCTGCGGCAGCCGCAGGCGTTCGGCCAGGACCTCGGTCATGGCGCGGGTCTTGGTCTCGGCCGACTCCATGCTGAGCGCGCGCACCGCGACGCTGTCGCGGCTGATGCGTTGCATTTGCTGGAACCACCGGAACGGGACGGGGGTGTCGGAGTCGATGATCTGGTCCACGACGGCCATGAACGCGCCCAGCAGCGCCTGCATCTCGTCGCCGGTGATCGGCTGTGCGCGCAGCTGGTCGGCGAGCGCCTGTCCCCAGCCTTCGATGGGGGCGATGACGATCGCCTCCTTGCTGTCGAAGTACCGGTTCACGGTGCGCGGCGAGACGTCGGCGGCGTCGGCGATTTGTTCCACAGTGGTGGCATCGAACCCTTGGTCGTCGCACAGCCGCAGGGCGACGTCGATGATCCGGGTCCGGGTCTGCTGCTTCTTACGTTCACGCAGGCCGGGGCGATGGCGCGAGATCACACCGATGTGACTTGACAACTCCGACATGCCTCCATGGTAGGTCCTCGATGCTTCTTACTGTCACATTATGACAACTGTCGCAGTGCGACATTTTTCCCTTGACGCCAATTGTCGGTGGGGGTCACTATGGTGAAGCTGCCTTCGAACTCCAGAGGAGAGGCCCATGACCGTAGCGACGGACGCTCTCGGTATAGACGAAAAAGCAAGTCCCGCAAAAGATTCCAGGCGCTGGTTCGCGCTCGCCGTGATCGCGATGGCGCAGCTCATGGTGGTCCTGGACGCCACGATCGTCACCATTGCCATGCCGTTCGCTCAGCAGGATCTGCACATCAGCGACGGCGACAAGCAGTGGATCTTCACCGCTTACACCCTGATTTTCGGTGGTCTGCTGCTGCTCGGCGGCCGGCTCGCCGACTACCTCGGCCGCCGCCGCATCCTGATGATCGGCCTGGTCGGCTTCGCCGCGGCCTCCGCACTGGCCGGCCTCGCGCAGAACCAGGTCGAACTCTTCGCGGGCCGTGCGCTGCAGGGCGCGTTCGGCGCACTGCTGGCTCCGGCCGCGTTGTCCCTGGTCTCGGTGACCTTCACCGAGGCCAAGGAGCGCGCTCGGGCCTTCGGCGTGTTCGCCGGCGTGTCCGCGGCCGGCGCTGCCCTCGGCCTGATCGCCGGTGGCGCGCTCGTCGAGTACGCGAACTGGCGCTGGTCGCTGCTGGTGAACACGCCGGTCGCGCTGCTGGCCCTGGTCGGCGCGTTCGTTTTCGTGGTCAAGGACGTGCCCGCGGCTCGTACCGGCGGCTACGACCTGCCTGGCGCGGTCACCGTGACCCTCGGTCTGATCTCGATCGTGTACGGCTTCAGCCGGGCGGCCTCCGACGGCTGGACCGCCACCACCACGCTGGCCCTCTTCGTCGTCGGCGTGGCGCTGCTGGCGGCGTTCGTGGCGATCGAGAACCGGACCGCGAATCCGCTGCTGCCGCTGCGCATTCCGGGTGAGATCAACCGCGGTGGTGCGTATCTGATCGCGTTGCTGGTGCCCATCGCGATGTTCGCCATGTTCCTGAACCTGAGCTTCTACCTGCAGATCGTGGAGCACTACTCGGCGCTGAAGACGGGTGTGGCGTTCCTGCCGTTCCCGGCCGGCATCGTGGTGTCGGCGGGCATCGCCTCGACGGTGCTGCCGAAGATCGGGCCGCGGCCGCTGATGCTGGCGGGTTCGGTGCTGGGCGCGGCAGGTCTGCTGTGGCTGTCGCGGCTGGAATACGGCGACAGCTATGCCACCGCCCTGCTGCCGGCGATGATCCTGATCGCGCTCGGCATGGGCTCGCTGTTCGTGTCCATGCAGACCACCGCGCTGCACCAGGTCGACGCCGAGGATTCGGGTGTGGCCAGCGCCCTGCTCAATGCCGCGCAGCAGGTGGGTGGTTCCATCGGCACCGCGTTGCTGACCACCATCTCGGTGCAGGTGGCCCAGCGGTACGTGCGCAACAACGCGACCATCGATCATGTGGTGGAGCGAGCCTCGATCCACTCCTACAACGTGGCGTTCCTGATCGGCGCGATCTTCTTCGTGCTGTGCGTTCCGATCGCGGCGTTCATGGTCCGGGACAAGCCGGAGAATCTGCTCGAAGGTGACGAGCACGCCGTGCACGTGGGCGTCTGATCGCAGGAAAAACCTCCGCGGGCCGCGGTGACCTCCCTTTCTTCGGGGGTTGCCGCGGTCCGCGGCTTTTCGCATTCTGGAAAGTGCGGAAAGTCACGCGAAAAGCTACTTATCGGTAACCGGCACTGAATCCCGCACAGCGGGGGCCGCCCGCGCGGTGAGATCGATAGCAGCAGTACGCTTGTCTTGCTTGACGCCACAGCGTACGTGGACCTGGTACCACAGGCCCCGTGCCGGGCGCCATGCGTATACGTTGTCTGTTGAACAGCTGGAGTCCGCTACAAGCGGTGCTCACCGGCCGTGCAATGGGAGCACCACCTTCCTAGGAGGACACGAAGATCCATGTCCAAGATCAAGGTTGAAGGCACCGTCGTCGAACTCGATGGCGACGAGATGACCCGGATCATCTGGCAGTTCATCAAGGACAAGCTGGTCAATCCGTATCTCGACGTGAACCTCGAGTACTACGACCTCGGCATCGAAGCCCGCGACAAGACCGATGATCAGATCACGATCGACGCCGCGAACGCCATCAAGAAGCACGGCGTGGGCGTCAAGTGCGCGACGATCACCCCCGACGAGGCCCGAGTGGAGGAATTCGGCCTCAAGAAGATGTGGCGGTCGCCCAACGGCACCATCCGCAACATCCTGGGCGGCACGATCTTCCGCGCCCCGATCATCATCTCCAACGTTCCGCGGCTGGTGCCGGGCTGGACCAAGCCGATCATCATCGGCCGTCACGCCTTCGGTGACCAGTACCGTGCCACCGATTTCAAGGTGCACCAGGCGGGTACCGTCACCCTGACCTTCACGCCCGAGGACGGCTCCGAGCCGATCCAGCACGAGGTCGTGCGCATGCCGGAAGACGGCGGCGTGGTCATGGGCATGTACAACTTCCAGGAGTCCATCCGGGACTTCGCGCGGGCCTCGCTGAACTACGGCCTGCAGCAGAACTACCCGGTGTACATGTCGACCAAGAACACCATCCTCAAGGCCTACGACGGCATGTTCAAGGACACCTTCCAGGAGGTGTTCGAGACCGAGTTCAAGGAAGAGTTCGCCGCGGCCGGTCTCACCTACGAGCACCGCCTGATCGACGACATGGTCGCCTCCGCGCTCAAGTGGGAGGGCGGCTACGTCTGGGCCTGCAAGAACTACGACGGCGACGTGCAGTCCGACACCGTGGCGCAGGGCTTCGGCTCGCTGGGTCTGATGACCTCCGTGCTGCTCACCCCGGACGGCCGCACCTGTGAGGCCGAGGCGGCGCACGGCACCGTGACCCGTCACTACCGCCAGCACCAGCAGGGCAAGCCCACCTCCACCAACCCGATCGCCTCGATCTTCGCGTGGACGCGTGGCCTGGCCCACCGCGGCAAGCTGGACAACACCCCCGAGGTGATCGGCTTCGCGCAGACCCTCGAGGACGTCGTCATCAAGACGGTCGAGTCCGGTCAGATGACCAAGGACCTCGCCCTGCTGGTCGGCGGCGACCAGGGCTACCTGACCACCGAGGAGTTCCTCGGCGTGCTGGACGCCAACCTCGCTCGCGAGATTCGTTGATTTATCCCCAGGGGTAACCCTGAACCGGAGCGAAAGCTCCACGCGCCGACCGACGTGAACAGCGCGAAGCGGTGAAGATGGCGGCCGGGACCACAGTCCCGGCCAGAACATCCACCGCGCCACACGGGCACCTGCCTCCACCGGAACCGGTGGGTGGGCGGGTGCCCGAACTGTTTTCCGGGACGCATCCGGGCCGGTCGGTGAGTGAAATCACCGGGCCGACCGGTATCGGCATGGTTCGCCGGCATGTTGCGCTTGGTCGTGCCCGAATCCGTATCCGCTGCCACCGCCGCAGCCGCCGCAGCCGCCGCAGCCGACGCAGCCGACACCCTCCGCGCCGGGACGGGAGATTCCGCGGCGGCGTCGGCCCGCAGGCGGTGGCCGATACCCGCCATCCTGGCGCTGGCGCTGGGCGGGTTCGGGATCGGCACCACCGAATTCGTCACCATGGGCCTGCTGCCCGACATCGCCGGATCGATGCGGGTCTCCGAACCGACTGCCGGACATATCGTTTCCGCGTATGCGCTGGGTGTGGTCGTCGGCGCCCCGGTGATCGCGGCGCTGTGCGCGCGGGTGCCGCGCAAGCGGCTGCTGATGGCGTTGATGGTGGCGTTCACGCTGGGCAACGCGGCCAGCGTGGTCGCGCCCACGTTCGCCACGCTGGCCGTGGCGCGGTTCGTATCGGGTCTGCCGCACGGCGCGTACTTCGGGGTGGCGTCGCTGGCTGCGGCATCGTTGGCCCCGGTCGGGCAGCGCGCCAAGGCGGTGGCCGCGGTTATGCTGGGCTTGAGCGCCGCCAATGTCGTCGGCGTTCCTGCAGCGACCTGGCTGGGTCAGCATCTGGGCTGGCGGGACGCTTTCGTGGTGGTCGCGATCATCGGTGTCGCGACGGTCGCCGCTCTCTCCCGTTTCGTGCCGGAACTGCACGGCATCCGCATGACCGATCCCCGCACCGAGCTCACCGCGCTGCGTCGTCCCCAGGTGTTGCTGACCCTGCTGGTCGGCGCGATCGGCTTCGGCGGCATGTTCGCCGTCTACACCTACATCACCACCACCCTCACCGACGTGTCCGGCTTGAGCATCACCCTCGTCCCGCTGGTGCTGGGCTTGTTCGGGCTGGGCATGGTGGCCGGCAAACATCGCCGGCGGCGTGCTCGCCGACCGCGGTGTGGATCGCGCGATCTTCGTCGCGCTGGTGTCCATGGTGGTGATCCTCGCCGGTTACGTTGCGGCGGCGCACAATCCGATCACTGCGGGGATCGGTGCGTTCCTGATCGGCGCGTCCGGCGCGGCGCTGGCCCCCGCGCTGCAGACCCGTTTGATGGACGTGGCGCACGATGCCCAAACCCTCGCCGCCGCACTGAATCACGCGGCGCTCAATATCGCGAACGCGGCGGGCGCGTGGCTGGGCGGCCTGGTGATCGCGGCGGGTCTCGGTTATACGGCCCCGGCGGCGGTCGGTGCGGGTTTGGCGGTCCTCGGCGTCCTGGTTTTCGCGGTGACCGCGTGGGTGGATCATGGAAGTGATGAGGCCTGAAGGAAAGGACGGGAACGACATGTCAGAGCAGAACAAAGCCACCGCCAGACGCGTTTTCGACGCCTGGAATTCCAGGGATCTCGACGTATTCGACGAGATCGTCGCGCCGGACGCCATCGATCACGATCCGCAGAACCCGCATTCGGAGATCCACGGGCCCAATGCCCTCAAGCGGCAGGCGGAGATGTACATCGCCGCGTTCTCCGATACCAGAATGCTGGTCAATGAACAGATTGCCGAGGGCGATTTCGTCGTCACCCGGTGGACGGCCTCGGGCACCAATGACGGCCCGATGATGGGTATGCCGGCGACGGGGAAGCCGGTCGTCATTCAAGGAATGACCATCACCCGCTTCCAGACCGACGGCAAAATCGGTGAGAGCTTGGGCGAACTGGGACACGCTGGGAATGTTGCAGCAGCTCGGTGTGATTCCGGCGGCGCAGTCGGCGTCGGCCTGATTCGTTCGTGGCCTCGGGCGGTGTGGTGACGACTGTCGGCCGGGGCCACACCGCCCGGACGCGGTGCGCGCCGGTCTTGCGGTGATCGGCACGGGTGTTGTTTGCTGGAACAGTGCTGGCAGCCCGCTCGAATGTCCAACGGAAAGCGGGAGCACGCGTTTCGCTGAGCTGACATCGTTTTCCACGAAGGGACATCCGTCATGCGCGCAGTCAGAACCGCCGTCCTCGCCGCAAGTTTGCTAACCGGGTTGATCGTGCCCGCCCTCGCCGTACCCGCCCTCGCCTCCGCGGACGCGATCAGCTGCGGCCAGGATCTCAACGGCTGCGCCTCCGCATGCCGGGAGCGGGTCGGCAATCCCTATGTCCGCCTGACCGACTGCGTCATGACGAACGGGGGTTGGACCTGTTCGGCTTGCATGTACAACTCGGAGACCTGATCGGCGACGGCTCCGGGCTGACCCCGCCGCAGCCGGGTCAGCTCAGAGCGTGCGCCGTGGTGAAGCCGAGCAGCGCCGCGCCCAGCCCGGCGACGATGCTGACCGTGACATTGAGGGCGGCGTACAGGTAGGAGCGTTCCTCGGTGAGACGGATGGTCTCGTAACCGAAGGTGCTGTACGTGGTCAGCGCGCCGCAGAAGCCGGTGCCGAGCAGTGCGTAGGTGGGGGAGGATACGGCGGCGCCGGTGAGCGCGCCCAGGATCAGGCAGCCGGTCAGGTTGACGGTGAGTGTGCCCCACGGGAAGCCGCTGTCGTGGCGGGTCTGGATGGCGCGGTCGGTGAGGTAGCGCAGCGGGGCGCCGACCATCGCGCCGAGGACCACGAGCAATCCGGTCATGCGACGGCCCTCCGGTAGTTGCCCGCCGCGCGGGTGACGCGCACGGCGACCAGGGTGGCCAGGAGCGCGCAGAGCAGAGTGGCGCCCAGGTAGGTGAATGCCGTTGCCGCGGTGCCGGGTTCGAGCAGCGCGCGGGTCTCGTTGGCGTAGGTGGAGAAGGTGGTGAAGCCGCCGAGGATGCCGACGCCGAGGAACGGGCGCACCAGCGGGTGGGCGGTGCGCAGTTCGGTGACGACGACCATGAGCACGCCGATCAGGAAGCAGCCGAGCACATTCGTGGCGAAGGTGGCCCAGGGAAAACCGTGCGCAGGGGTGGGCCACACCTGGGCCAGTCCGTAGCGGGCGACCGCGCCGATCGCGCCGCCGAGGGAGATGGCGGTCAGGATCGCGCCCTGGGAGCGCAGTGGTTCCTGGCGCTGTCCGGGTTGATGCAGGTCGATGTCGGGGTCGATCGGTTCGGCCGGCCCGGGGTGGGCGGTCGCATCCAGTTCTCTGGTCACACAGGTCTCCTACGCCAGCGCACGCGTCGCGTGTCTTGGTGGGTAGGGACTGTTGGCGGCCGATTCGCCGCGGTTGTTCCGTCCATCCGGAGCGGCGAGCCCCACCGCCGCATCGTTGCTCAGGATACCGAGCTACCGGCTGTGCGCGGAACCGGGCGTGAACATACACGGGTGTATGTAAGTGTAAGCTTTCCGGCATGACCAGCTCCGCCGTCTCGAAGCCGCCACGTCGCACGCAGGAACAACGCAGCACCGAGACGCGGACGCGATTGCTGGACGCCACCATCGAGTGCCTGGTCGAGTACGGCTACGCGGGGACCACGACGCCGCGGGTGGCCGAGCGCGCCGGGGTAACCAGGGGTGCGCAGGTGCATCACTTCGGCTCCAAGAGCGAGCTGGTGGTGGCGGCGATCAGTCATCTCGCGCAGCGGCGCACCGAGGCGGCGATGAAGGAGATCGGGCGGGTCCGGACCACGGACGATCCGATCGCCGCGACCCTCGAGGCCATGTGGGAGCTGCATCAGGGTCCGCTGTTCATCGCGGCGATCGAGTTGTGGGTGGCCAGTCGCACGGATCGGGTGCTGGCGGTGGAGATGGAGAAGGTCGAGCCGTTCGTGAACAACGCGGTGCTGCTGGCGGTGGCCCAGTTGGTGCCGAATGAGCTGGACCGCAAGAACGTTCGCGATTTCGCCTACACCGCCATGGACACGCTGCGCGGAATCCTGGTCACCAACTTCATCTCTCCCGATCCGGAGCGGGCGCACCGGCGCTGGCTGCGCGCCTCGGCGCAGCTGCGCCTGGCGGCCGCGGCGCGGATGCCGGACTTCCATCTCGCGGACTGATTACCGGCGCCGCTGTATGTGCGGCCGCATCGATCTGACCTTCTGATCTTGTCGTCCCATCGGGGATTCGTCGTACCCTCTTGTGGTTTTACATACAGCTTTGTATGTTTGTTTCCGTTCCCCTATGTGAGGAGTTCGATGACGAACACGGTCTACGTCGTCGGCGTCGGCATGACGAAGTTCGAGAAGCCGGGGCGGCGCAAGAACGAGGACGGCAGTGCTTGGGACTACCCGGACATGGCCCGGGAGTCCGGCACCAAGGCGCTCGCGGACGCGGGAATCGACTACCGCGAGGTCGAGCAGGCCTACGTCGGCTACGTCTACGGGGAGTCCACCTCCGGTCAGCGCGCGGTCTACGAACTGGGCATGACCGGCATCCCGGTGGTCAATGTCAACAACAACTGCTCCACCGGCTCGACCGCGCTCTATCTTGCGGCGCAGGCGATTCGGGGCGGCCTGGCCGACTGCACGCTGGCGCTGGGCTTCGAGAAGATGCAGCCCGGCTCGCTGGGTTCCACCTGGGACGACCGCGAACAGCCGATGGCGCGCCACATCATGGCGCTCGCGGAGATCTCCGAGGTGCTGTTCCCGGTGGCCCCGTGGATGTTCGGCGCGGCCGGGCGCGAGCACATGGCGAAGTACGGCACCACCGCCGAGCACTTCGCCAGGATCGGCCACAAGAACCACAAGCATTCGGTGAACAACCCGTATTCGCAGTTCCAGGACGAGTATTCGCTCGACGACATCCTGGGCTCGCGGATGATCTACGACCCGCTCACCAAGCTGCAGTGCTCGCCGACCTCCGACGGTTCGGGCGCGGTCATCCTCGCCAGCGAGGACTTCGTGGACCGCCACGACCTGTCGCGGCAGGCGGTGGAGATCGTCGGCCAGGCCATGACCACCGACTTCGGCTCCACCTTCGACGGCACCGCCAAGAACCTGATCGGCTACGACATGAATGTGCAGGCCGCCGAGAAGGTGTACGCGCAGGCGGGTCTGGGCCCCGAGGACTTCCAGGTCATCGAGCTGCACGACTGCTTCTCCGCCAACGAGCTGCTGCTCTACGAGGCGCTCGGGCTGGCGAAGGAGGGCGAGGCCGGCCACCTCATCGACTCCGGCGCGACCACCTACGGCGGCAAGTGGGTGGTGAACCCGTCGGGCGGGCTCATCTCCAAGGGGCACCCGTTGGGCGCCACGGGGTTGGCGCAGTGCAGCGAGCTCACCTGGCAGCTGCGCGGCACCGCCGACAAGCGTCAGGTCAGCGACGTGACCGCGGCCCTGCAGCACAACATCGGGCTCGGCGGCGCGGCCGTCGTCACCGCCTACCAGCGCGCCGAGCGCTGAACACCTCCCTTTTCCCGCCCCGATCCGTGATCCCGGCACCGCCGGGATCACGGGAACTACAAGAGGTAATCCAATGGGACACATCGAAGCCGGTAAGAACCTGAACGCGACTCCCGACGCGCTGTGGGCGGTGGTCTCGGACCCGCAGACCTGGGACAAGTGGTTCTCCATCCACGAGCGCTGGATGGAGGAGCCGCCCGCGGTGCTCGCGCCCGGCGCGAAACTGACCGCCAAGATCCTCATGCTCGGCATGGCCAACAAGATCGAATGGGTGGTGGAGAGCGTCGAGACACCGAACAAACTGGTGCTCAGCGGCACCGGCATGGCGGGGGTGAAGGTGCAGTTCTCCTTCGACATCACCCCCGAGGGCAACGGCAGCAAGTTCTCCGTCTCGGGCGACTTCGAAGGCGCGTTGATCAAGGGCGCGCTGGGCAAGGCGGTCGAGAAGGACGGCATGACCCAGCTGGACAAGACGCTGACCGCGCTCGACGCCCTCGCCACGGCTGTCTGACATGTCCTCGGCGACAGTCGAATTCAACGAATCGGGCCTGAACACCTGGTCCGACGAGGAGACCTTCGAGGTCACTCGCGAGCGGATCGCCGAATACGCGGCCGCCACCAACGATCCCATCGCCGCGCATCTGAAAGGCGATGTGGCCCCACCGGTCTTCGCCATCGTTCCGGTGTTCGAGGCGATGATGATGCCCGTCATCGACGTGGCCCCGATGAACATCTTCGGCCGGGTGGTGCACGGGGAGCAGGACTTCCACTTCCACCGCCCGATCCGGCCCGGTGACAAGCTGGTCGCTCGCGCCCGGGCCATCGGATTCGAGGGCAAGGACAACGGGTCCACCATCACCATCCACATCGAAACCCGTTCCGAGGGCGGTGAACTGGTCAACGAGCAGTACCTGACCGCGTTCTTCCGCAATGTCGACGTGGGCAGGCAGGCCGGCGCTGCCGCTCCGGCGCACCGCTTCGACAAGGCGCTGGCCGAGCAGCCGCCGCTGGCCACGGTGGCGGCGCACGTGGACGCGGACCAGACCTACCGCTATTCGCCGGCCTCCGGGGATCCGGTGCCGCTGCACCTGGATGAGCAGGTCGCCAAGGACGCCGGTCTGCCCGGCATCATCGCGCACGGCCTGTGCACCATGGCGATGTCCTCGTGGGGGGTGTTGTCGCAGGTGGCGGGCTCGGACGTGGGCAAGCTGCGCCGCTACGCGGTGCGGTTCTCCAAGCTGGTCTTTCCCGGTGACGACCTGGAGACGCAGATCTGGAAGGTGGGCTCGGCGAACGGGATCACCACCTACGCCTTCCGCACCGTGCGCGGCGAGGACACCGTCCTGAGCGACGGCCTCGCCGAGATCGCCGACTGATCGAGAACTGAGGAGACATTGATGGGTGCACTCGAGGGACGGGTTGCCGTCATCACCGGCGCCGGGCGCGGTATCGGCCGCGAGCACGCGCTGCTGTTCGCCCGGGAGGGCGCGGCGGTCGTGGTGAACGACCTCGGCGGCAGCAATGCCGGTGAGGGTTCCGACGCGGGCCCGGCGCAGCAGGTGGCCGACGAGATCGTCGCCGCCGGTGGGCGCGCGATCGCCAACACCGACAGCGTGGCCGACTGGCAGGGCGCGAAAAGCCTGGTGGAACAGGCGGTTTCGGAGTTCGGTCGGCTGGATGTGGTGGTGAACAACGCCGGCATCCTGCGCGACGCCTTCCTGGCGGGCATGGAGGAGGCGCAGTGGGATTCGGTGCTGGCCGTGCACCTCAAGGGGCATGTGTCGGTGCTGCGGCATGCGGCCGCCTATTGGAAGGAGCAGTCCAAGGCGGGCAATCAACCCAGCGCCGCGGTCGTCAACACCGCGTCCGCGTCGGGCACCACGGTCCCCAATGCCGGGCAGGCCAATTACGGTGCGGCCAAGGCGGGTATCGCGGCGCTCACCCTGGTGGCGGCCGATGAGCTGGCCCGCTACGGCGTGCGGGTGAACGCCATCGCGCCGATCGCGCGCACCCGGCTCACGCTGGCCACCCCGGGTATGGGCGACATGATGGCGGCGCAGCAGGCGAGCCTGGAAGAAGGCGAGTTCGATGCCTTCAGCCCGGCCAACATCTCCCCGCTGGTGGCGTACCTGGCCACCGAGAAGTGCCCGATCACCGGCAAGGTGTTCGCGGTGCAGGGCGGCGCGATCTCGGAGCTGGCGGGGTGGCACGACGTGAAGACCATCGAGACCGAGGGCCCGTGGGTCATCGACGATATCGCCGGGCGACTGCCGTAAAAGGGAAGGCGGACAACGATGTTCGAATGGTCCGAGACAGATGAGCTGATCCGCGACGCGGTCCGCGGCTTCATCGCCAAGGAGATCCGGCCGCACCTGGACGCGCTCGACAGCGGGGAACTGCTGCCGTATCCGATCATCCGGAAGCTGTTCAGCGAGTTCGGGATCGACGCGCTGGGCGAGGAGTCGATCACCAAATTGCTGGCCAGGCAGCGCAAGCGGGAGGAGGCGCTGGCCGCGGGGGAGGAGCTGCCGGAGAGGAAGGAGCGTTCCGGTGACGGCGGTCCGTTCTCCGGGCAGGAGTCGCTGATGGCGGTGCTGGTCAGCGAGCTGTCGGGGGTGTGCATGGGTCTGGTGAGCGCCATGGGCGTGAGCATCGGTCTCGGCGCGACCACCATCCTGTCGCGCGGCACCCTCGCGCAGAAGGAACGCTGGCTGCCCGATCTGGTGACCATGAAAAAGGTTGCGGCGTGGGCGATCACGGAACCGGACTCCGGCTCCGACGCGTTCGGCGGCATGAAGACCTATGTCCGCCGCGACGGTGAGGACTACATCCTCAACGGCCAGAAGACGTTCATCACCAACGGCCCGTACGCCGACACCGTGGTCGTCTACGCCAAACTCGACGAGGGGGACGGCACTCCGGAATCCAAAACGGCCCAGGCCAAACGCGACCGCAAGGTGCTGACCTTCGTGCTCGACAAGGGCATGGAGGGTTTCACCCAGGGCAAGCCGTTCAAGAAGATGGGCCTGCACGCCTCACCCACCGGCGAATTGTTCTTCGACAATGTGCGATTGGGCAGGGACCGCCTGCTCGGTGAGACCGAGGAGCACAAGGGCGGCGACGGACGCGAGAGCGCCCGGTCGAGTTTCACCGCCGAGCGGATCGGCGTGGCCTTCATGGCGCTGGGCATCGTCAACGAATGCCACCGGCTCTGTGTGGATTACGCCAAGACCCGCACCCTGTGGGGTCAGGAGATCGGACGCTTCCAATTGGTCCAGCTCAAGCTGGCCAAGATGGAGGTCGCCCGAATCAACGTGCAGAACATGGTTTTCAACGCCCTGGAACGCAACCGCGCCGGGAAACCTCCGAGCCTGGCCGAGGCTTCGGCCATGAAGCTCTACTGCTCGGAGGTCGCCACCGACGTGGCCATGGACGCGGTCCAGTTGTTCGGCGGCAACGGCTACATGGCCGAATACCACGTCGAACAACTGGCCCGGGACGCGAAGTCGCTGATGATCTACGCCGGTTCCAACGAGATCCAGGTGACCCATGTCGCCAAGGGCCTGCTGGCCCGCTAGTTGGGGACGGAGACCGGGCGCAGGCAGTCGCCGAACGGGATGGCGACCGAGCAGAAAGCGGGCTTACGGGTGGGGCGGTAGTCGGCGGTGACGCCGCCCCGCGCCGTGATGTCCTTGAAGGCGGCCACCGCGTCGGTGGGGCGGCGGGTCAGCGCCGGGTCGCTCTTCGCGTCTACGGTGTAGAGCCCGAATCGCGGTGAGAAGCTGCCCCATTCGTAGTTGTCGGTGAGGCTCCAGTAGTTGTAGCCGATGACATTCATGCCGTCGGCCTTGGCGCGCTGCAGCCAGTAGACGGTGTCGCGCAGGTGGTCGGCGCGGTCGTAGCCGTCGAAACGCGGGGCGGCGTTCTCGGTGGGAAGTCCGTTCTCCACCACGTAGATCGGCAGGCCGGGGAACTTCTCGGTGTAGTTGCGCAGGTTGTAGTAGATGCCCTCGGGTTCGATGGCGTTCTTCCACAGTTCGTCGCCGAGCAGCGCCGGGCTGGGCAGGTTCGTCAGGGACGCGCCGTAATAGAAGTCGACGCCGATGTAGTCCATCTTGCCCTTGATGCGGTCGGCGAACATCATGTCCGTCAGGTCCTGCACGATCGGGTACTGCGCGATATTGCTGGTGACCTTCGCGCCGGGCTGGTGTGCGTGGATGTAGTCGTAGATCGAGTTGTGCGCCTGCACCATCCGGTCGAACATGGGCAGCGCGTCGAGCACCCCGATGTCACCGATCTTGATGGATTGCGCGACATAGCCCATGGGCTCGTTGATGGTGACCCACATCGGGTCGTAGCTCGCGTAGCGGTCGACGACCCGGCGCATGTTGGCCAGCCAGTCCGACACCATGTCCTGCTTCTTCCAACCGCCGCGGTCGGCTTCCCAGCCGGGGATGACCCAGTGGTCGAGGGTCAGCATGGGGCGCATGCCGGCGGCGCGGATCTTCTGCAGGACCGTGTCGTAGAACTGGAAGTCGCGGTCGTCCCACACGCCCGCCTTCGGCTGCACGCGCGCCCATTCGATGCTGAGCCGGTAGACCTTCAGGCCCATCCCGGCCGCGAGGTCGATGTCCTCGGCGTACTTGTCGTAGAAGTTCACCGAGTTCAGGTACGGGTCGTGCGCCTTGCCGGAGTTCGCGTACCGGCTCCAGTTGCTGTCGGGCGCATGGCCTTCGGACTGGAAGCCGGACATGGCGACGCCCCACATGAAGTCGGACCCGAAGGGGTTCACCGTGGTCGGCGCACCCGAACTGCCGGTCCCGGACCCGCTGGCGCTACCCGATCCCGATCCGCTGGAGCTGCCGGAGCCCGCGCTGCCCGTGTCGGCGCTGCCGGTCCCGGCGACGTCCGCGGGAGCCGAGAAGGCCACGGCGGAGCCGCCGGCCACGATGGCCACGGCCGACAGGAACGAACACAGGACGCGCGTAGGTCTCATCGCGGCGAATCTCCCAGAAGTGGTGCGGGCGCGGCGGAAGCCGCTGGGGTGGCCGCCCAGACTCTACTGGTCACTCGTCCAGAATGGGACCCTTTCGACTAGAACTTATTTCAGATCAGGGCTTTCGGGCGAGCGCGGCCGAGATCAACTGCTCCCAGACGCTCAGATCGTGGTGGTCGCCACCGATCCGGGAGATGCCCTCGGCGGTGGGCTCGGGCCGCCACAGCGGGCACGGGACCAGACCGGGCTCGAGGATCTCGAGGCCGCCGAAGAGGGAGAGGATCTCCTCGTCGGAACGCCAGCGGCCGCGGCCGAAACTGGCCTGCAGCTTCTGCTCGGCCACCCGGGTCTCCTCGTTGAAGCCGGAACGGAAATGCGAGATGTAGAGCATGCTGCCGGACGGGATCTGGTCGGCCCAGTAGCGCACGATCTGATCGGGCTTCTCGTCATTGTTGAGGTGGTGCAGGATCGCGCTGAATATCACGGCCACCGGCTGATCGAAATCGATGAGCCGCTCGACTTCGGTATGGTGCCGGATCTGCTCGGAGTCGCGCAGATCCGCGTGCAGGACCGTGGTGTACTCGTCGGTCTCCAGCAGGGCGCGGCCGTGCGCCAGCACGATCGGGTCGTTGTCGGCGTAGACCACGTGCGGGTCGGTCAGGTGCCGCTGCGCCACCTGGTGCACATTGTCGGCGGTGGGCAGGCCGCTGCCGATGTCGATGAACTGTTTGATGCCCGCCCGCGCGATCTCGCCGATCGCGCGCACCAGGCAATTGCGGTTGGCATAGGCGATATCCACCGACCCGGGCAGATCCCGGATGAAGAAATCCCCGATCTCCCGATCGGCGGCGTAGTTGTCCTTACCGCCCAGCAGATAGTCGTACACCCGGGCGATGCTGGGCTTGGACTGATCGATCTGCGGTTGTTCCATGGCAGTAATCGTATGTAAGAGAACGCTTTCCGGCGCGCGTTCGGCTAACCCCGGGCGCCCGCCGGCGCCGGGTCAGACCGCGCGCAACCGGGTGCGGCTCGCGTAGACGTGTTCGGCGATCAGCGTCGCGATCCGGTCCGGCGCTTCCAGCATCGGCACGTGCCCGACATCGTGGACCAGGATACGGTCCGCGGAATCGGGGAGTTCCTCCAGGAAACGCCGGGCGTACAGGCGATTCGGGATCACCCGGTCGCTCTCGCACATGAGCAGCCGCACCGGGGTGCGCAAGGTCGAGAGATGCTCGAGTGCTGGGAAACGCAGCCCGCTCACCAGCATCGGGATCATGGCCCTGCAGTGCAGGGCCGAGGTGATGGTCGCCTCCAGCCCGGCCCGCGAGGCCGCCTCGGGGTTCTTGGTGAGCAGCAGCGCCACCGCCTGCCGGGTGAGCCCGTGGTAGGTGATGGCGTCGGGCAGCAGCTTGCCGATCTTCACCAGCGGCAGCAGCGACAGGAACTTCAATCCGACCCGTAACTGCAGCGTGGACGGGGTTTGCCAGCCGCCCGCGGGCGCGATAGCGGTGAGGGTGCGGGCCCGGCCGCGGCGCGCGAGTTCGAAGCCGACCCAGCCGCCGAGCGAATTGCCCGCGATATGGCAGGTGCGCCAGCCCATCTCGTCGAGCTGGTCTTCGATCCGGTCGGCAAGGGCACTGATATCGATGAACCAGCCGTCGAGTTCGGGTCCGCCCCAGTGCCCGGTGAAGGCGGGGGCGAACACTTCGCAACGGCCGGCCATGCGCTGCGCCACCTGTTCCCAGCAATGCGGGGACATCATGAATCCGTGGAGCAGGAGCAGTGGTTCACCGGAGCCGGTGTGGAGCGCGCGGATGGGCGCGGGCGGGGCGGTGGGCCGGGCGGTGCCTGACGTCATCGTCGTCACCCCTTCCTGGACCTCGATGTCCGTGAAGAGAGTCGTAAGGCGCATTGTACGGTCGTGAAGTGGCGAAAATCATCAGTACGTGCAACGTGAACGGAGTGCGTGCCGCTTCGGGCAAGGGATTGCTCGAGTGGCTGGCCGCTACCGAGGCCGATATCGTCTGCCTGCAGGAGACGCGGGCGACCGATGAGCAAACGCGTAGCGCACTAGCGCCCGCGCTGGACGCCGGCTGGATTCTCAGCCATGCCGAGCCCGGTCTGAAGGGCCGCGCGGGCGTGGCCATCCTGTCCCGGCACCAGCCCGACGCGGTGCGGATCGGGGTCGGACTGCTCCAGGACGGAACCTGGTCGCCCGTCGAGGAATTCGCCACCCTGGGCCGCTACGTCGAGGCCGATTTCGGTGATCTCACCATCGCCAGCGTCTATGTCCACACCGGCGAGGCGGACACGCCCATGCAGGACGAGAAGTACCGCTTCCTCGACGCCATCGGCGCGCGCATGCTCGCCCACCCCGGCGAGTTCGTGATCATGGGCGACTGGAATGTCGCGCACACCGAACTCGACATCAAGAACTGGAAGGGCAACGTCAAGAACGCGGGCTTCCTGCCGCAGGAACGCGCCTGGGTGTCGTCCATGCTGGCCGCCGGGTACGCCGACGTGGTGCGCGACCTGCACCCGGGCGTGCCGGGGCCCTACAGCTGGCACTCCTACCGCGGTCGCGCCTTCGACAACGACGCCGGGTGGAGGATCGACTATCAGCTCGCGCGCGGTGAGATCGCGTCCCGCGCCAAGCAGGCCGTCGTGGAACGGGCCGCCACCTACGCCGAGCGCTGGTCCGACCACGCGCCGGTGACGGTGCAGTACCGATGAAGAAGCCGTCCAAGCAGGCGAGCGCCTGGCTGACGCTGGGCGTGGCCGTGCTGTTGCTGATCGTGGCCTTCCTCGCCAACCGGGCCGGCGATCATCCGCGTGATACCGGCAACACCGCGAAACCCGTTGCCACCTCGACGGTTCGGACCACGGCCAAGCCGGGCGCTGCTACCCCGGCTCCGGCCGATCAGGCCGCGCCGCCGTCCAAGGTGGCGGGCGTACCGGACCGCGCCTACGCCACCCTGGTGGAGATCGACGCCGGGCGCTGGCCGGATTCGGCCAACTCGCCCGGCACCAAGGGCGGTGACCCCTGGCAGAACCGGGACGGCAGCCTGGCCCGCAGGGACGCCTCCGGCAAGGCCATCAGTTATCAGGAATGGGATGTGAATCCCAAGCAGCGCGGCCAGACCCGCGACGCCGAACGCATCATCACCGGCAGCGACGGGTCGGCGTACTACACGGGGGACCACTACAAAACCTTCACGAGGATGCGCTGAATGACCCAGCCCACGCCGTTGTCGCAGTTCCTCTCCGCTCCCGCCGTCGCCGACGTCACCGCGCGCACGGCGCCCGCCCCGGTGCTCGGCGTGCTGCCGGTCGGCGCGGCCGAATTCTCCGGCGTCCGTTACCGGATGCCCGACGGCTACCTCTGCCGGGAGCTACGCGGCCGCAAGATGCGCACGGTCACCGAGGTTTTCGACGAGTTCGCGGCGGCCTTCCAATTCCCGTACTACTTCGGGGAGAACAAGGACGCCTTCGACGAATGCCTGCGCGACATTGACGATTTCGTCGGCGCGGCGCCGGGATACGTGGCGGTGATCCGCAATGCGGCGCTCATGCTCGATCAGCAGCCGGACGAACGGGACTGGTTCGCCGAGGCGATGACCGACTGCGCGGCGATCTGGGCGTCGCGCGGCATCCCGTTCCGGGTGGTGCTGCAGGACGCCACCCCGCCCGGATTGCCGGTGATCCCACTGGCATTGGATCCGGACTCGCCGAATCCGTGATTCACCGGAGTTTCCCCTGCGGTTAACCTGGGAGCGAACCAACCGGCCTCGGACACTGCGAAGGTTCCGATATGCGTAAACGAAGCCGCGCCACCGCCGCGTTCGCCGCGTTGGTCGCGTTGAGCGCCAGCGCGTGCTCCTCGTCGTCCGACCACGCCGCCGCGGAGACCGCGACCCCGATCAAGCACGTGGTGGTGATCTTCCAGGAGAACGTCTCCTTCGACCACTACTTCGGCACCTACCCGACTGCCGCCAATACCGACGGCACCACGTTCACTGCGCTGCCGAACACGCCGAAGGTCGACGGGCTCACCCCGGACCTGCTCACCAAGAACCCGAACAAGGCGCAGCCCGCGCGGCTCGGCGGCCCCGGCCAGCAGATCACCTGCGACCAGGACCACGAGTACAAGGACGAGCAGCTCGCCCTCAACGGCGGCAAGATGGACCAGTTCGTCGAACACACCAACGTGTCCGAGGGCAAGTCCTGCAAGCAGCCGACCTACGGTCCGCAGGGCCTGGTCATGGACTACTACGACGGCAATTCGGTGACCGCGCTGTGGAATTACGCGCAGCACTACGCCATGAGCGACAACTCCTGGACCTCCACCTTCGGCCCGTCCACCGTGGGCGCGCTGAACCTGGTCGCGGGCCAGACCCACGGCGTCACCAAGATGGAGCCGCCCAAGCCGGGCCAGCCCTTCCCCGAGGACACCGTGCTGGAGAACGCGGGCAACGGCCAGGGCACCGTGGTCGGCGACCCGCAGCCCTACGGCGACGACTGCTCCAGCCGCGACACCGTGCAGATGACCGGAACCAATATCGGTGACCTGCTGAACAAGAAGAACGTCACCTGGGGCTTCTTCCAGGGCGGCTTCAAGCCCACCGAGACCAAGGACGGCAAGGCCGTCTGCGGCGCTGTTCACAATGTCGGTGTGGCGCTGGGCGGTACCGGCAAGACCGGCGATAAGGCGTGGGACACCAAGGGCGACTACATTCCCCACCACGAGCCGTTCCAGTACTACACCTCGACGGCCAACCCGCACCACCTGCCGCCGACCTCGGTCGACAAGATCGGGCAGACCGATCAGGCCAACCACCAGTACGACCTGACCGATTTCTGGGCCGCCGCCGACAAGGGCAACATGCCCGCCGTCAGCTACCTGAAGGCCGCCGGCTACCAGGACGGCCACGCCGCCTACTCCGATCCGCTGGACGAGCAGCAGTTCCTGGTGGAGACCATCAACCACCTGCAGCAGCTGCCGGAGTGGAAGGACACCGCGGTCGTGCTCGCCTACGACGACTCCGACGGCTGGTACGACCACGCGGCCCCGAAGCTGGTCATGAACTCCGCGTCCGAGCAGGACGGCTACTCCGCGCCCGGCGTGTGCGGTGACGCCAAGGCGAATCCGGCCAAGTACCAAGGTCGTTGCGGTTACGGTCAGCGCGTTCCGCTGCTCGTCCTCTCGCCCTACGCGAAGGCCAACTTCGTCGACCACGGTGTCACCGACCAGGCCTCGATCCTGAAGTTCATCGAGGACAACTGGCAGACCGGCCGCATCGGCGACGACTCGTTCGACGAGAAGGCCGGGACCCTGGACGCCCTGTTCGACTTCAAGGCGACCGCCCAGCCCGTCCTGCGCCTGGACCCGAAGACCGGCGCGGCGAGCTAGCCCGAAGCTCCGCGACCGCCCGGCCCGCTCGCTCCGAGCGGGCCGGGCGGTTTCGTATTCGGGCGGGCCCGCGGGGACCTATAGTCGCTGACAGTGTGTCGAGCGAGTAGGGAATCGGTGTGATCGAACGTCGGAAAGTGTTGCGCGACGGTGTGATTCTGGCCGCCGCGGGCTTGCTGGCGGCGTGCGGCGTACCGCGCCGGGACAGCGCGACCTCGGCGGCGGGCAGCGTGGCCTGGGAATTCAAGGCCGATGGCCCGATCAGGGGGATGCGATACGGGTCGGGCGCGGTGGTGGCCGAATCCGACGGACTGCTCACCGGGATCGACGCCAAGACCGGGCGGGCGCTGTGGCGGCTGCCGATCAGCACGCCGGGGATCGCGCAGCGGGCCTGCCCGTGGAACGGGACGCTGGTGGTGTGCGGCGCGGAACCCGATGCCGCCGGTGACCGGGCGGTCGCGGTGGATCTGGCGTCCGGGCAACGGAAATGGGTGTTCGACGCACCCGAGGGGGTCACGCTCTCCGGCGCGTTCGGGGTCCGTGACCAGGTGCTGTACCTGATCGCCGTCGATCACGGCGGCGCCGGGCGCGAAGTCTGGGCCGTCGACCTGACCACGAAATCGGTGAAGTGGAAGGCGCCCTGCGTCAACGACGGACTGACCGTGCCCGAGACCGGCTCACTGCTCTACAACCAGAAGCCCGGCACCGGCGGCGATGTCGTCGCCCTCGAATCGGAGACCGGCGCGACCGCCTGGTCGCGGGCGGGCGATGCGGCCGTCTCGGCCAGCACCATCGCCTCCGGCCTGGTCAAGGGCGCGGTCCTGGCCAGCGACGGCGCCCACACGGTCTCCGGCCTGGACCCGAAAACCGGTGTGGCGCTGTGGAGCACACCCGCTCTGCCGTATCCGGCAGGCACCGTCTTCGGCTCCGGCGACGCCTACTTCCTGTGCGACGGTGCGAAACTCCACGCCATGAGCCCCGGCGGCGAGACCTCCCCGCTGTGGAGCCTCACCGTTTCCGACAAGGGCGAGGCCGTCGACGCGGCCGGCTACCAGGCCGCGGGCTCGGTCTACCTGCTGGCCGCCCGCACCCTGCGCGCCATCGACGCGCACACCAGCAAAACCCGCTGGCTGCAGACGATCCCGGACAAGCCGGGCCAGGACGTGCACTTCGCCCTCGGCGACACCCACTGCTACGTCGAGTCCGCCGCCGACGACGCCACGGTCACCGCGATCGCGCGCTGATCAGCGCCGGATCTCCCGGGCCAGGTCCTCGCCCAGCAGCACGAAGACGTCGGTGGTGGCTTCGACGAGTTCGTCGCGGGTCATGGGGATGTCGCCCTGTAGCCAGGCCATCAGGGTCTGGACCAGGCCGCCGACCAGGTAGGTGGCGCGGAAGCCGATGAGCGGGTCGGGCTGGGATTCGGTGATGCCGTAGAAGTCGATGCCCTCGGCGGCCACGAGATTCGCGAAGGCCTTGATGGTGTGGGTTGTGCGGGTGCGCAATTCGGGGGTGGCGGTGCTGACGACCAGCGCCACCCGGGCCTTGCGGGGGTCTTCGGTGAGGACGTGGATGCCGGCGGTGATGGCGGCGTGGGCCTTGGCGCGGGTGTCGTCGGGGGCGGATTGCAGGCCCGCGAGCAGGGCGGTGGCCAGTTCCTCGGCGATGGTGTCGAACAGGGCCGACAGGACGGCGTCGCGGCCGGCGAAGTTCTCGTAGTAGTAGCGCTCGTTGAGGCCCGCGCCCGAGCACAGTGCGGAGACGGTGAGCTTGTCGATGCCCTGGGTGCCGAGGATGTCGAGGGCGGCGCCGAGCAGGGCGGTGCGGCGCTGCGTGCGTCGCTGGTCGGCGGTGCTGCCGCCGTAGGTCCGTTGCCCGGTCACGAACCGATTCTGGCACGGCCGCGATTCTGGCAGAAGGTCTTGCCAGATTCCGTGATCTGGGGGACTCTATTTCCAGATGTGGTGGCGACCATCACACCCGACCGGGAGGCAACGATGCCTGCACGCGCGGCCCACAGCGGCTCCAGCAAGGCCCAGAGCGGCTACTTCTCCGACGACTCGATGATCCGGCGGGTGATGCGCAAGCGCGCGGTCGGACTCACCTACGGTCAGCGGGCGCTGGTCATCGGCGCCGTACATCCGCTGCTCTACGTCGGCACCGCGGAGAACACCCAGCATCGGACCACCCCGTATACCCGCCTCGCCCTCACCGGCCGGCTGTTCGAGGCCGTCTCCCTGGGCACCCGCGAAGAAGCGGACCGCGCACGGGAATTCACCCGCAAGCGGCACGCCCCCGTCGAAGGCGCCATCCCCGAATCCGCGGGCACGGCCAACCCCGCGGGCACCCGCTACTCCGCCAACGACCCGCACCTGATGTTCATGACCATGGCCTTCACCTTCGATTCCGCCGAGGTCATGCACGATCTGCTGGTCCGCCGCCTCACCCCGACCGAACGGGAAGGGCTGTATCAGGACTACGTGCGCTGGGGTGAACTGTTCGGCATGCCGCGCGGCGCCGCGCCCTACACCTACCGCGAATTCCGCGACTACTTCGACGCCTACCTGGCCTCCGGCGAACCCCACCTCACCGACGAAGCCAAACTGGTCGGCTCCTACCTGATGGGCCAGCGCGTCGCCCACCCCCTCCCGATGCCCGCCCAGCAGGCCCTCACCGGCTTCTCCCTCCTGGTCCAGGGCAGCCTCCCCAAACGCATCCGCGACATGTACGACCTCGGCTGGGGCCTGCGCGAGGAGGTCGCCTTCCGTGGCCTCGCCCGCGCGGTCCGCACCGCCCACCTCTCCCCGCCGCTGGTCGGCAACCCGCTCGACGCCCCCATGACCGGCCCCAGCTACCCGCTCTACAAGCTGGTCACCCGGCGCGAACAGCAGCTGATCGGCTCCGGCCGGGCCAGTATGCCGGGGGTGGATCCGCGCACCTGGGTGGCCAGAAATACGGCCTAGCCGACATGCGAAGATCAGGGCATGTCGACTCCTGAGCCGACCGCTGAGCGTAAGCAGCGGGTACTGTCCGGAATCCAGCCCACCAGCGATTCCTTCCACCTCGGCAACTACCTTGGCGCGCTGCAGTATTGGGTGCGGCTGCAGGACGACTTCGACGCCTTCTACTTCATCCCCGACCTGCACGCGATCACCGTTCCGCAGGACCCCAAGGAACTGCGCAAGCGGACCAAGGTGTCGGCCGCCCAGTTGTTGGCGCTGGGCGTCGACCCCAAGAAGTCGACGCTGTTCGTGCAGTCCCAGGTCCCCGAGCACGCGGAACTGACCTGGGTGCTGAACTGCATCACCGGCTTCGGCGAGGCGAGCCGGATGACCCAGTTCAAGGACAAGTCGGTGAAGCAGGGCGCCGACAACGCCACCGTCGGCCTGTTCACCTACCCGGTGCTGATGGCCGCCGATATCCTGCTCTACCGGCCCCAGCTGGTGCCGGTCGGCGAGGACCAGCGCCAGCACCTGGAGCTGACCCGAAACCTGGCGCAGCGCTTCAACACTCGCTACAAGAAGACCTTCGTGGTGCCCGAGGCGCACATCGTGACCGGCACCGCCAAGATCTACGACCTGCAGGACCCGACCTCGAAGATGAGCAAGTCGGCGGCCTCGGACTCCGGCCTGCTCAGCCTGCTCGACGACCCCAAGGTCTCGGCCAAGAAGATCCGCTCCGCGGTCACCGACACCGAACGCGAGATCCGCTATGACCCGGAGACCAAGGCGGGTGTGAGCAACCTGCTGGTCATCCTGAGCTCGCTCACCGACACTCCGATCGTCACGCTCGAACAGGACTACGCCGGCAAGGGCTACGGTGACCTGAAATCGGATACGGCGGACGCGCTCATCGAGTTCGTGACACCGCTGCGTGCGAAGGTGCAAGAATACATGTCTGACCAGGGCGAACTCGATCGTGTCCTCGCTGCCGGAGCCGAGCGGGCACGGGAGGTCGCCGGGCGGACTCTCGCGCAGGTATACGACCGGGTGGGATTCCTCGCCCGCTGACCCGGCCGCCGCGCGCCCAGGTGTGCGGAGGTGGCGGTGTTCGGCAAAGTCGTGGAGAACGTCGAGACGTGGATCAGGACCCGGATCCGGCGTCGGCCCTGGCTGGACCACCTGGTCCGGGCCGGGGGGCGTTATCAGCGGCAGCGCGGTGACTACTACGCCGCGGGCATCACCTATTTCACGGTGCTGTCGCTGTTCCCGCTGCTGATGGTGGGATTCGCGGTAGCCGGCTTCGTGCTGTCGCGGAATCCGCAGTGGCTCACCGATATCCAGGACAAGATCGTGGAGAACATTCCCGGGGCCGCGGGCAGTTCGATCAACGATCTGATCCACCGGGCGGTGGAATCGCGGGCGGGCGTGGGCACCGTCGGCCTGCTGGCCGGTGCGTACGCCGGGCTCGGCTGGATCGGCAACCTGCGGGCCGCGCTCACCGAGCAGTGGGATCAGCCCAGCGTGAAGCGAAACTGGTTCCTGGCCAAGGTCTCCGACCTGCTGGCGCTGATCGGACTGTTCCTGGCCATCCTCGTCTCGCTGGGCCTGTCGGTGCTGGCCTCCAGCGGGTTGATCAGCAACCTGCTGCACCGGCTGCACATCCACCAGACGGCCTGGGTGACGGCGTTGCTCACGCTGGCGTCGCTGCTGCTCGCGGTGCTCGCCAACTGGGCGGTATTCGTGTGGATCATCGCGCGCCTGCCGCTGCACCCGGTCACCTTCCGCAGCGCGGCCCGCGCGGCGCTGATCGCCGCGGTGGTGTTCGAGGGCTTCAAACAGCTGGCCTCGGTGATCCTGCGATCGGTGGTCAACGGCCCGGCGGGCGTGGTGTTCGGACCCATCATCGGACTGATGGTGTTCAGCTACTTCACCGCGCGGATCATCCTGTTCGCCACCGCGTGGGCCGCCACCGCCTCGGAAAACGAGGTGCTCGAGGACATTCCGGCGCCCGCGCCCGCGGTCATCCGGCCCCGGGTGACGGCGGCGGGATTCCCGGCGGGCGCGGGCGCGGCGTGGTTCGGTGCGGGAGCTTTCGCGGGCGTGCTGCTCTCGACGCTGCGCCGGCGCTGATCAGCGGCGGCGGCTCAGCCTCCGCGCGGCCAGCAGCAACACCAGGACCAGGATCACGCCGCCGACGATGAGCGTGATACGCAGATTCTCGTGATTGCCGCCCGAGCCGGAATCGGACTCCGGTGCCGCCTCCGGCGGCGCGGGCGGACTGGCCAACGCCACCGACGGATTCGAGCCCGCGGTCGCATCGGGCATGGTGCCCACGCTCGCCCCGGCCGGGAGCGCGTAGGCCCAGTCGAGCAGTTTGGCCGCCTGCTCCCACGGCCGGAACGGCCGCACATCCGCCTTGAGCAGGGTCACCACGTACCGGCGGCCATTGCGTTCGGCGGCCGCCACGAAGGTCTGGCGGGCGTCGTCGGTGTAGCCGGTCTTGCCGCCGATCGCGCCGTCGTACTCGTAGAGCAGATGGTTGTCGTTGGCGATCGGGAAGCCCGGATGATCCTTGTCGCCGGGGATCTTCGGATCGGCCGGGAAACCGGGGAAGTCCACCTGCTCGGTGTGGATCAATTCCGCGAACAGCGGCAGCGTCATCGAATGCCGGAACAGCATGGCCAGGTCGAAGGCCGAGGTGCTCATGCCGGGACCGTCCAGCCCGGAAGGGCTGGCGGCGCGAGTGTCGAACGCCTGCAACTGTTTCGCCATCGCGTTCATCTTCGCGACGGTGGCGTCGTCCCCGCCCAGCTGGGTCGAGATGGCATGCGCCGCATCGTTTCCCGACGCCATGATCAGGGCCTGGAACAGCTGCTTGTTGGTGTAGGTGCCGCCCGGGCCGATGCCGACCCGGGTGCCGTCGGCATTGGCGTCGTCCTGGGTGCCGGTCACCACCGTGTCCAGCGCCAGCGCCGGGATCGCCACCGCCGCCAGCAGCACCTTGATGGTGGAGGCGGGGCGATACCGGCCGTGCGGGTCCTTGGCGGCGAGCACCGTCCCCGAATCCAGGTCGGCCACCTCCCATGCGGTCGCCGAGATCCCCTCCGGCAGTGGACCGGCCCCGGCCGGCAGGATCACCCCGCACCCGCCCAGTCGCTTGCCCCCGATGGGCGGATCCGGAATCGGCAGCGCCGCCGGAGCCTTCTGCCCGGGCTCGGGCACCTCGGAGGAATCGATTGGGGACGGCGGCGTGGTCTTGTTCGGGCAGGTGTCGGTATTGGGGGTGGTGAACGGCGTCGTGGTGGTCGACGGCGACGTTGCCGACGGCTCGGCCCACGCGGTTCCCGGTAACGGCCCGCAGGCGACGCCCGAGAACAGGGTCAGGCCCGTCGCGAGCGTCGCGGCGGTGAAAAGGCGCGAATACCTGCGGTTACTCACGCGCCCGACTTTATCGCCTAGTTGGCGGTGTGGTTCACAGGGCAACCGTGGGCGAGCGGACCGAGCAGCTTGTTGTTGTCGTAGAAGTGCTCGAGCTCGACGATGCGCAGGTCCTCGGAGACCTTGGCGATGGTCACGCCGGTCATCTCGATGAGCTCGCCGGTGGGCTGGTGGCCCTTGTACTCGCCCTCGTAGCGACCCCAGTGGCGCCACTTGAAGGTGACGGTCGGCGGGCCGGACAGGACTTCCAGCACCTCCCAGAAGAAGCCGCCGGGGAAGGCGGTGTGGAAGATCTTGTGCGAGGACTCGAAGTCCTCACCGGCGACGTCGTAGAAGGGGTTCTCGCCGATCAGGATGTTGTAGGACCCGATGCGCGCGAACTCCTCGGCGTCCTGCCACTGACCGCCGTTGACCCGGCCGCGGTAGTGCTCGGCCACCAGCGAGACCCACTTGGCGGGGTCCTTCTTGTGCGAGACCTCCATCTCGAAGACCTTCACGAGCTCTTCGACGATGTGCTCCAACGAATCCGGCGCGTGCTGGGTGCTCCGCTCGACCGGAATGACTTCCTTGCTCAGGTGGTAGTCGGGCGCGCCCTCGCGCCAGTCCTCCGGTGCGGCGGCGGCGATTACGGCGTCGCGGCCCTGCAGGTGCAGAGGGGTGTCGACGGATTCGGTTGCTTGGTCAGTCATTTCGTGCCTCACGTGTCCAGACCCTTTGGGGGGTCGTCGATCTCGAAAACGGACCGCATGACGGTAACAGCAGGACGAGTTCGTGTCGCGACAAGTATTTGGGACTGCAGTACCAAAGAGCGGAATGGTGACGCACCCCATTCGGCCCCAAACGAACCCATGACGCCTCATGCTCCGGAACCCATGACGCGACAAGAATTGACAGTGTCTCCGAAATGAGAGACGCTCTCATTATCGAGAAGCACTCAAATGATTGGAACTGTCATGAAAGCTGATGGAGTGCGCCGCTGGCTGGCGCTGGGAGCCCTGGCCATAGCCATGCTGACCATCGGGCTCGATGTCACCGTCCTCACCGTGGCCCTGCCGACCCTCGCCACCGACCTGCACGCCGACACCTCCGCGCTGCAGTGGTTCAGCAGCGCGTACACCCTGGCCCTGGCCGCCTTCATGCTCCCGGCGGGCGCCCTCGGCGACCGGTACGGGCGCAAGAAGTTCCTGCTCGGAGCCCTGCTGCTGTTCGGCGTGGCCGCCGTCGCGTGCGCCTTCGCCACCAGCTCCGGCCAGCTCATCGCCGGCCGCGTGGTGCTCGGCCTGGCCGCGGCCGTCACCATGCCGCTGTCCATGGCCGTGCTGCCCACGCTGTTCCCGGAACCGGGGGAGCGGCAGCGGGCCATCACCATCTGGATCACCTCCACCGCCATCGGCCTGCCGCTGGGCCCGATCGTCGGCGGCTGGCTGCTGCAGCACTACTGGTGGGGCGCGGCCTTCCTGCTCAACGTGCCGCTGGTGATCGTCGGCGCCATCGCCGTGGCCCTGCTGGTGCCGGAATCCAGCAGCGCGAACGCCTTCCGCATCGACCTGCCCGGCGCACTGCTGTCCGCGGCCGGAATGCTCGGCGTCACTTACGGTTTCATCCGCTGCGGCCAGGAAGGCTGGGGCGACCCGGTGGCCTGGACCGCCATCGCCGCGGGCGTCGCGCTGGGCGCGGCGTTCGTGCTGTGGCAGCGCCGCACCGCGCACCCGCTGGTCGATCTCGGGCTGTTCGCCGAGCCCGGATTCCGGTGGGGCACCGTCTTCATGATCCTGGTCAACTTCGCCATGTTCGGCCTGTTCTTCACCATGCCGCAGTACTTCCAGGCGGTCCTGGGCGCGGACACCCTGGGCAGCGGGCTGCGCCTGCTGCCGCTCATCGGCGGCCTGGCCGTCGGATCGCGGCTGGTGGACCGGCTGCTGCCCAAGGTCGGGGTGCGGGCGGTACTGGTGGCCGGATTCGCTTTGCTCGCAGCCGGTCTCGGGCTGGCCGCGATGATCACCGTGGACAGCGGCTACGGGTTCGCGGCCACCGGGCTGGTACTGCTGGGCGTTGGCATGGGCTTCGTGATGCCGGCCGCCATGGGCGCCGCCACCGACGACCTCACCCCCGAGCGGGCCGGGTCCGGCTCGGCGCTGCTGCAAGCCCTCCGGCAGGCCGGCGGCACCATCGGCGTCGCCATCCTCGGCACCGTCCTGTCCACTCAATACCGTTCGGGCTTGGGCGATTTCGACCGCGAGCCGATCTCCGACGGCGTGAACGCCGGTGTCGGCGTGGCCCGCAAACTCGGCGACCCCGCGCTGCTGGCGCACGTGCAGAGCGCGTTCATCGACGGCATGAGCTCGATGCTGTGGGTGTGCACCGCCATCTGCGTGGCCGCCGCGGTGCTGGCCACGCTCGTGATCCGGCGCAAGGATCCGGTCGTGGCCGCCGATCTCGATGCGGGACAATCGGTCCATGTCGGCTGAGACTGCCTCCGCGACGCCTCCGGCCCCGGCGAAAGCCGTGGCCGGGGGCGGTCTGCGTGAACGGAAGAAGGAACGCACCCGCCGGACCATCCGCACGGAGGCGTTCCGGCTCTTCCGGGAGCAGGGCTACGCCGAGACCACGGTCGAGCAGATTGCCGCGGCCGCCGAGATCTCGCCGAGCACCTTCTTCCGCTACTTCCCGTCCAAGGAACAGGTGGCGCTGGCCGACGACCTGGACCCGCTGATGATCGCCGCGATCGAAGCCCAGCCCAAGGACCTGTCCCTGCTGGCCGCGTTCAAGCAGGCCACCCTGGCCGCCTTCGCCACGCTCACCGCCGAGGAGTTCGCGTTCGAGAAGGAGCGCGTCGAATTGCTCTACTCGGTCCCGGAACTGCGCGGCGCGGTCGCCCAGGAAGTCCAGCGCAATCTGCTGATGGTCGCCGAGATCGCGGCGCGCTGGACCGGGCGCGCCCCGGACGATTTCGAGGTGCTGGCGTTCGCGGGTGCGCTCACCGGCGCCATGACGGCCTTCATCGACCGCGATCCGTTCTCGCCCGAGCAGATCATCCGGGTCATCGAGTTCCTCGAAGCCGGGATGTCCTCGCTCTAGATCGGCTGCACGCCCTTCAGCCGCGCCACCGTCTCATCGGTCACGGTCTCGAAGAACCCGCCCACCACATCCTCGATCTCGGTGATGGATTCGGCGCAGTACAGCACCGGCTGATAGTGCGTGATGTCGTAGGTGACGGTCCCCATCGCGTGGATGTCCAGCGGCCGCAGGTCGGCGTCGCGGAACTCCTCGATCTCCCCGTACGAGGACAGCAATCCGGCTCCGTAGCAACGCACCTCGCCGTGCTCGCGCAACACCCCGAACTCCATCGAGAACCAGAACACGTCGGCCAGGAACTTCAGCGCCCGCTCGGTCTCGAGCCGGGACACCGCCGCCCCGGCCGTCTCGTAGAGGGCGGCGAACCGTGGACTCGCCAATTGATTGGCGTGGCCCAGGATTTCGTGGATGGCGTCCGGCTCGGGCGTGTACAGCGGCGCGGAGTGATGGCGAATGTACTGGGTGGAGTGGAAGGTCCGGTCCGCGAAGGATCCGAAGAACTCCCGCAACGGGACCAGCCCGGCGGCGGGCGCGTAGCGGAATCCGGTGAGCGGCACCAGTTTCGCGGTCACCTCGTCCAGTTGCGGGACGTGATCCGACGGCAGCCCCAGCCGCTCGGCCGCCTCGATCACCTCGGTGCACGCGTACTTCTCCCGCTTGCGCGCCAGCTCGCGGGACACGATCCGCCACACCTGCTGCTCCGCCGCCGTGTAGTCGACGCGCGGCACGGGATCGCCGGGCCGGTACTCCAGAGCCATGGCCGCGATGGCATTGCGGCGGCTCCGGTACACGGGGTCGTGCACGCCGGGGTGCTGGTCGCTCAAGTGCACCGTCACATCACCGTCGGCCCCTGGGTGACCGGCGAATACAGCTGCGCCTCGGTGAACATGACTCAAGGCAAGCACCGCGCGGTGCTCCAGACAACGAAAGGTGGCCCAGCTGGTCATATTGACCAGCTGGGCCACCTCGTTATCCGTGAAGTGCGGGTAGTGATTCGGTGTCAGCTAGGCATTCGGCCCGTTTGCAGCCGGGCCGAACGCGCGTTCGTCAGCGGGGAGTGCCGGCCGGGTCGAGCAGGGCGGGGACCCGGGTCTCGCGGTCGGGGCGCTTGGCCTCCTCGACGAACTCGCGGCTGAACAGGGCCGACAGGATGGCGATGCCGCCGCGGTGAATCCGGAATTCGCTCTTGGTGCTGGACCCGGTGAGCCGGATGACGCGGCCGGCGGCCTGCTGCGGGCGGGCCATGTCCTTGACCCGGCCCCGGCCGGTCCAGGCCAGCTCGGACTGGTCGATCACCGCGTCCTCGGGGACCAGCAGCTTGACCATGGCGTGGTCGAGGTCGGCGTGGACCACGATCTCGTCCTCGCCTTCGATCCGGGGCGAGCGCAGGTCGATGACGACGCTGCCGTAGCGGGCCTTCACCTGGAAGGTGTCGGCGGCGGTCCAGTCGCCCAGGTGCTTGGTGGTCTCGTGGTCGGTGTGGATCTTGACGGTGCCGGTGGTGTTCATGGCCTTGTCCCTTCGGGGGCGGTGGTGCTGGTCGGGTTCGCCTGCTCCTCAATAGTGACACACAAACTAGTGTCAAAGCAACTAGTTCGAAGAAACTAGTTTTTGGGCACCTAGTAAAGTGGTTGACATGACAGCCTCGTCCGCCTCGTTCAAGCGCTCGCCCCTGGCCATGGCGGTGCTCGGCATCCTGCACCTGGAACCGATGCACCCCTACGCGGTCCAGCGCCGCATCAAGGAGTGGGGCAAGGACAAGGTCGTCAACGTGGGGCAGCGGGCGCAGCTGTACAAGACCATCGCCCGATTGCAGGACGCCGGACTGGTGGCGGTCCGCGAGACCGGGCGCGAGCAGCAATATCCCGAGCGCACCGTCTACGAGATCACCGACGCCGGCCGCACCGCCTGCCTGGGCTGGATCAACGACATGATCGCCACCCCGCGCAACGAATTCCCGGAATTCCCTGCGGCACTGTCGTTCCTGATGCTGCTGGGCCCCGACGGGGCACGCGCCGAACTGGAGAAGCGGGCCGCGGCCGTGCGCGCCGCGCTCGACGAGATCGACACGGGTATGGCACAGGCTCGCCAGTTCGGCCTCCCGCGCGTCACCCTGCTCGAGGACGAATACCAGCGCGCCGTCACCGAAGCCGAATTGCGTTGGCTGGAAGCCGTTCTCGCCGACCTCGCCGACGGCACCCTCACCTGGTCCTGGGAATCCCTGGCCCAGTTCCAGAATCAGACCACCGCCTGAACGAACAAAGCCGCCCGCATCCGAAGATGCGGGCGGCCTTGGTGTTTCGGATCAGGTGATCAGCGGGCGAAGAGCAGGGCGCGCTTGACTTCCTGGATCGCCTTGGTGACCTCGATGCCACGGGGGCACGCGTCGGTGCAGTTGAAGGTGGTGCGGCAGCGCCACACACCCTCGACATCGTTGAGGATGTCCAGGCGCTCGCGGGCGCCCTCGTCACGGCTGTCGAAGATGAAGCGGTGCGCGTTCACGATCGCGGCCGGGCCGAAGTAGCTGCCGTCGCTCCAGTACACGGGGCACGAGGTGGTGCAGCAGGCGCACAGGATGCACTTGGTGGTGTCATCGAAGCGGGCCCGGTCGTGCTGGGACTGGATGCGCTCGTAGGTCGGCTCGTTGCCCTTGGTGATCAGGTAGGGCTTGACCGCCTTGAACGCGTCGAAGAACGGCTCCATGTCGACGACGAGGTCCTTCTCCACGGGCAGGCCGCGGATCGGCTCGACGGTGACCGTCAGCTCCTTGCTGCCCTTGGGCAGCATGTCCTTCATGAGGATCTTGCAGGCCAGGCGGTTGACGCCGTTGATGCGCATGGCATCGGAGCCGCACACGCCGTGCGCGCAGGAGCGACGGAAGGTGAGCGTGCCGTCCAGGTAGGACTTGATGTAGATCAGCACGTTCAGGAACCGGTCGGTCGGCAGTACGGGGACCTTGAACTCGTCCCAGTGGTTGCCCTTGTCGTCCTCGGGATTGAAGCGGGCCACCTTGACCGTGATCATGGTCGACCCGTCCGGCACCGGAGCCGCCTTCTGCGGCGTTTCAGCGACAGCAGTCATCAGTACTTACGCTCCATCGGCTCGTAGCGGGTCTGCACCACCGGCTTGTAGTCCAGGCGGATATCGGAGATGAGCTCCGGGCTGGTCTTGTAGGCCATGGTGTGCCGCATGAAGTTGACGTCGTCGCGGTCCGGGTAGTCCTCGCGCGCGTGGCCGCCACGGGACTCCTTGCGGTTCACCGCACCCGCCACGGTCACCTCGGCCAGCTCCAGCAGGAAGCCCAGCTCGACGGCCTCGAGCAGGTCGCTGTTGTAGCGGCGGCCCTTGTCCTGCACGGAGATCCGCGAGTAGCGCTCCTTGAAGACCTGGATCTCCTCGAGCATGGACTTGAGGCTCTCCTCGGTGCGGTACACACCGGCCTTGTCGTCCATGGAGTTCTGCAGCTCGGTGCGGATGTCGGCGACGCGCTCGTTGCCGTGCTCGCTGAGCAGACCGGCCAGCCAGTCCTGCACCATCTGCGCCGGGTTCTCCGGCATCTCCACGAACTCGGCACGCTGGGCGTACTCGGCGGCGGCGATACCGGCGCGGCGACCGAACACGTTGATGTCCAGCAGCGAGTTGGTGCCCAGTCGGTTGGCGCCGTGCACGGAGACACAAGCGCACTCACCGGCGGCGTACAGGCCCGGGACGATGTCGGTGTTGTTGCGCAGCACCTCGCCGCGGATACGGGTCGGGATGCCACCCATCACGTAGTGACAGGTCGGCATGACCGGCACCGGCTCCTTGACCGGGTCGACGCCCAGGTAGGTGCGGGCGAACTCGGTGATGTCGGGGAGCTTCTCCTCCAGCACGTCCTCACCGAGGTGGGTCACGTCGATGAGCACGTAGTCCTTGTTCGGACCCGCGCCACGACCCTCACGGACCTCGAGCACCATCGAACGCGCGACGATGTCACGCGGCGCCAGGTCCTTGATGGTCGGCGCGTAGCGCTCCATGAAGCGCTCACCGGAGGCATTACGCAGAATGCCGCCCTCACCACGCACGGCCTCCGAGATCAGGATGCCCAGGCCGGCGAGGCCTGTCGGGTGGAACTGGTGGAACTCCATGTCCTCCAGCGGAAGTCCCTTGCGGAACACGATCGCCATGCCGTCACCGGTGAGGGTGTGGGCGTTGGAGGTGGTCTTGTACATACGACCCGAACCACCGGTGGCGAAGATGATCGACTTCGCGTGGAACACGTGCAGCTCGCCGGTGGCCAGCTCGTAGGCCACCACACCGGTCGCGATCGGGCCGTTGGGGCCGTCGGACAGGATCAGGTCGAGCACGTAGAACTCGTTGTAGAACTCCACGTCGTGCTTGACGCAGTTCTGGTACAGCGTCTGCAGGATCATGTGACCGGTGCGGTCGGCGGCGTAGCACGCGCGGCGAACCGGGGCCTTGCCGTGGTCACGGGTGTGACCGCCGAAGCGACGCTGGTCGATCTTGCCCTCGGGCGTGCGGTTGAACGGCAGGCCCATCTTCTCCAGGTCGAGCACGGCGTCGATGGCCTCCTTGGCCATGATCTCCGCGGCGTCCTGGTCGACCAGGTAGTCACCACCCTTGACGGTGTCGAAGGTGTGCCACTCCCAGTTGTCCTCTTCCACGTTCGCCAGCGCGGCGCACATGCCGCCCTGCGCCGCACCGGTGTGAGAACGGGTGGGGTAGAGCTTGGTCAGGACGGCGGTGCGCACCCGAGGACCGGCCTCGATCGCCGCACGCATTCCAGCGCCACCGGCACCGACGATGACGACGTCGTAGCGGTGCTCTTGAATCGGTCGGGATTCACTCATGCGAGGTGGCCTGTTCCTAACTGATGTTGGGGTCGAAGGTGAAGATGACGTAGGTGCCGGTGACCATGACCAGGATCATGGAGATGACCAGCGCCGTCTTCAGCCAGAAGCGGGTGGAGTCCTTGCGCGCGTAATCGTCGATCACGGTGCGCAGGCCGTTGCCGCCGTGCAGCTGGGCCAGCCACAGCATGGTGAGGTCCCAGAGCTGCCAGAAGGGCGAGGCCCAGCGGCCGGCCACGAAGGCGAAGTTCAGGCGGTGCACGCCGCCGTCGAGCATGAGCATGATCGTCATGTGGCCGATGACCAGGACGACCAGCAGCAGGCCGGAGGCCCGCATGAACAGCCAGGCGTACTTCTCGAAGTTGTTGCCGCCGGCGCGGCGGGGCGCGCGCGGGGCGTCGAGCGAGGCGGGGCGGTCGTAGGACTTACCGAGAACGGGTGCGGTCATGTCGGCTCTCAATTCGTCAGCAGGTAGAAGAACTGGCGGCCGACACCGGCGCCCGCGACGACGATCCAGATCGCGAGCACGATCCAGAGCATCTGCCGCTGGTAGCGCGGGCCCTGCGACCAGAAGTCGACGAGGATGATGCGGATGCCGTTGAACGCGTGGAACAGCACGCAGACAACGAGACCCATCTCCATGAGGGCGACGACGGGGTTCTTGTAGGTCTCGATCGCCCGGTCGTAGGTGTCCGGGCTGACTCGCACCAACGCGGTATCGAGGACGTGGACGAACAGGAAGAAGAAGATCGTCACGCCGGTGATGCGGTGCAGAGCCCAGGACCACATGCCGGGGTCGCCTCGGTACAGGGTCCGCTTCGGCTTGGCCGGAGCTTCTAGCGTGGTCATAGAGTGCGGTGCCTCCAACGTCGTTGATGGACCCGGTCAGAATCCGGCCGCGGAGCCTTCGGACTGTCGAAACCACCTGCTCACGAGCGGAATCAACATCCGGTGGCAGTGCTGCAGGCCCGTTGTCGGGAACCTGAACCGATCTGTCGTGAACTCTAAACCCAGCTTTGGAGGGGAACTAATTCGGCGTGCCGCTCGTTGGACCAAATTGTTGTGAGTTAGGTTTGCCTTTCCTGATTTTCATGACCAGGCGGAACGGCTTTCGCGCGGGTGCTCCCACGTCTCCGGAAGGATGGTCCGATATGTCCGATATTGACTGGAAAGCCCTGCGCTACAAAGCATTTGAAGTTATGCAGGCCGCCTATGCTCCCTATTCCGGATTCCCCGTCGGGGCCGCGGCTCTCACCGCCGATGATCGCGTGGTGAGCGGCTGCAATGTGGAAAATGTCTCATACGGTTTGGGCCTCTGCGCCGAATGTGTACTGGTCGGTAACTTGATTTCGGGCGGCGGCGGGCGACTCCGGCGGTCTCGGTGTGCGATTCCCGAGGCGCGGTGCTCATGCCCTGCGGACGCTGCCGGCAGCTCCTGCTCGAACACGGCGGCGGCGATTTGCTCGTCGATCACCACAGCGGCCCCGTCACGCTGAACACCTTGCTGCCGGACTCCTTCGGGCCCGACGACCTCGATGCCGGACGTCTATAACCGCTGATCATCGTGGCGCACCCGGGAATCCGTGGAAAGCGGGCCGGGCCCGTGCCAGGGTGGAGGACGTGACGGTGCACTCGGCGGTGGACGTGATCAGGGCCAAGCGCGACGGCGGTGAACTGAGCGACGCGCAGATCGATTGGGTGGTGGCCGCGTTCACCCGGGGCGAAGTCGCCGACGAACAGATGTCGGCGCTGGCCATGGCCATCGTCTGGCGCGGCATGACCCGGCGCGAGACCGCCCGCTGGACCCGGGCCATGATCGACTCCGGGAAGCGTTTGGACTTCACCGATCTGGGGCGTCCCACCGTCGACAAACACTCCACCGGCGGAGTCGGCGACAAGATCACCCTGCCGCTGTCGCCGCTGGTCGCGGCGTGCGGGGCCGCCGTACCCCAGCTCTCCGGACGCGGATTGGGGCACACCGGAGGCACACTCGACAAGCTCGAGGCGATACCCGGCTGGCAGGCCGACATTCCGGTCGGGCGCATGCGGGAGCTCTTGTCCGATCCCGCCATCGGGGCCGTGATCTGCGCCGCCGGCGCCGACCTCGCCCCCGCCGACAAACGCCTCTACGCGCTGCGTGACGTGACCGGGACCGTCGAATCCATCCCCCTGATCGCCAGCTCCATCATGAGCAAGAAGATCGCCGAGGGCACCGGGGCGCTGGTCCTCGACGTGAAGGTCGGGCGCGGGGCCTTCCTGAAGGAACCCGAGCAAGCGCGTGAACTGGCCACCGCCATGTGCGAACTCGGCACCGACGCCGGGGTGCGGACGGTGGCACTGCTCACCGCCATGGACACCCCGCTCGGCCGCACCGCCGGAAACGCGCTGGAAGTCTGCGAATCCCTGGACGTGCTGGCCGGTGGCGGCCCGGCCGACGTCGTCGACCTCACCCTCGCCCTGGCCCGGGAGATGCTGGCGCAGGCCGGGATCACCGGTATCGATCCCGCCGACGTCCTCGCCGACGGCCGCGCCATGGACCAGTGGCGGGCCATGGTGCGCGCCCAGGGCGGCGACCCCGACGCGCCCCTGCCGCAGGCCCGCCACACCGAAACCCTGCGCGCCCCCGCCGGCGGCACCCTCACCCGCCTCGACGCCCTCGACGTGGGACTGGCCGCCTGGCGGCTCGGCGCGGGGCGCGCCCGCCAGGGCGACCCGGTGCAGGCCGGGGCGGGCATCGAAATGCATGCCAAGCCAGGCGATTCCATCGCCGCGGGGCAGCCCCTGCTGACCCTGCACACCGACACCCCGGAGGCGTTCGAGCCGGCGCTCGAGCTCCTGGCGCGCGGGTTCACCATCGCCGACACCGCGGAGCTGCCGCCGCAGCCCCTGATCCTGGACCGGATCACAGCCGGAAGGTGAAGGATTCCCGCCGGTCAGCAACGTGACGGCAACGACATGCCGAACTGTCGGTGAGTCGGGTCAACAGACCTGCCGCGGAACGGGAATGCGGCTAACGTTGCTACATGACTGGACCGACGCCCCTCACTCTCGCCTCGATCCGCCAGGCTCCCAAGGCGGTCCTGCACGATCACCTCGACGGCGGGCTGCGCCCCGCGACGGTGCTGGAGCTCGCCCGCGCCGCCGGATACGACCAGCTACCGGCAAGCGACGCCGAAAGCCTCGGAGCCTGGTTCCGTGACGCCGCCGACAGCGGATCGCTCGAGCGCTACCTGGAAACCTTCGCCCACACCGTCGCCGTCATGCAGACGCCCGAAGGACTGCGCCGGGTCGCGCGCGAATGCGCCGAGGACCTGGCCGCCGACGGCGTCGTCTACGCCGAGGTGCGGTTCGCGCCCGAACAGCACCTCGAGGCCGGGCTCACCCTCGACGAGGTGGTCGAGCACACCATCGCCGGATTCCGGGAAGGCGAGGCCCTCGCCGCCGCGGCGGGCACCCCCATCACGGTGGTCTGCCTGCTCACCGCCATGCGGCACGCCGCCCGCTCCCGCGAGATCGCCGAACTCACCGTGCGCTGGCGCGACCGCGGCGTCGGCGGCTTCGACATCGCGGGCGCGGAAGCGGGCTACCCGCCCAGCCGCCACCTCGACGCCTTCGACTACATGCGGGCCAACCTCGCGCACTTCACGATTCACGCGGGCGAGGCGTTCGGCCTGCCGTCCATCCACGAGGCCGTGGCCTTCTGCGGCTGCGAACGGCTCGGGCACGGTGTGCGCATCACCGACGACATCACCGACGGGCCCGCCGGACCGGTGCTCGGCGTGGTCGCGAACTACGTGCGGGACATGCGGATTCCACTGGAACTGTGTCCGTCGTCGAACGTGCAGACCGGCGCGGTGCCCTCGATCGACAAGCACCCGTTCGATCTGCTGGCGCGGCTGCGGTTCCGGGTCACCGTCAATACCGACAACCGGCTGATGAGCGACACCACCATGAGCAAGGAGATGCTCAAGCTGTCGGAGACCTTCGGCTACGGCTGGAGCGATCTGGAGAGATTCACCATCAATGCCATGAAGTCGGCGTTCATTCCGTTCCCGGAACGGCTGCGGCTGATCGACGAGGTGATCAAGCCCGGCTACGCGGTCTTGCTGGGATAACCACCGCTGGAACGCAATTCGGGCCGCACCCTGGGGTGCGGCCCGAATTGCGTTGAAGATCAGCCCGTTCGAAGGGTCAGCCCTTCTGGAGGCGGGCCTCGAAGACCGACTCCAGCGCCTTCCAGGCCTCGGACTCGGCCTGGAACGGCGGGTTCGGGGCCATCCGGGTCGGGTCCGGGTTGAGCAGGTAGGAGACGTACCAGCCCAGGGGAGTGGAGATCGCCAGCGCCGATTCCACCGCGTCGTCGTCGGCGTAGTCGGCGGCGTCGGTGAACAATTCGACCGCGAGGTCGAGCTGATCGGTGTCCACGGCCTTGGGGCCCGACCCCAGGTCCTCGGACAGACCGGGCAGCACGTAGACGTTCTCCTCGTCGACCTCGACCTCGAGCGAACCGTCCACGGCGGCGGTCTGCACCTCGCCGAAGGTGCTCACCCGGCTGAGGTCGTGCTCGTGGTCGTCGGCCAGGTAGCGGGCCAGCGCGCGCTCGGAGGTGAAGACCGTGATGGATCCGTCGCGGCCCAGGAAGATGGGCTCGTCGTCGACGTAGCAGCGCAGCGTGAAGAGGGTGTCGTCGGAGGTGATGATCTTGACGGGGTCGATGCCGACCTCGTGCCAGAACGAGAGCTCCTCGTCCTCGTCCTCGTCGAGATCGACTTCCTCGATCTCGTCGTCACCCTCGGCCGCGTCCTCGGCGTCGACGATGTTCTCCTGCGCCGCAAGCAGTTCCGCCTCGGCCACCGAGACCGCGTCGGCATCCACCTCTGGCACCGTCACCACCGAGTCGATGGCGTCGATGACCTTTTCCCAGTCCTTGGCGATGGCCGCGCCGACCTGGTCCCACAGCTCCTCGCCCTCACGCCCGAGGAAGGCGCTCACGCCGCCGGCCAGCGCGCCCAGCACGGGGTGCGAGCCGAAGAACTTGGTGACGGCGTCGAGTTCGCACACGTCGCCGATATTGCGGACCATCTCGAGGGTCTCCTCGAGCTCGGAGACCACCTCCGGGTCCGGGTCGTCGGCGGCCAGCTCGGGCACGCCGACCAGATCGAAGACGTACTGCTCTTCCGGCTCCAGTTCGGCCGCCGACAGACCGGCGATGATCTTCCAGGCCGGATGATCCACCAGATCGTTGTCGGAGTTGGTGCGGATGAACGCGGCCAGCTCCGCTACGGAGTCGAAACCGTAGAGGTCTTCCTCGTGACCGAGGAATGCCTGCCACTCATCGTCACCGTCTCGCCAGCGGGGTGCCCAGAGGGTGACAAGATCGCCTTTGGTCAGGCCGAGCGCGATCGGGACGATGTCTCCAGAAGCCATGACCGGAAGCCTATCCAGTCGTCGCGTCAGGCACTATCCGGGTCGCCCCCAACATTTTCTGAAATCGGGGACAGCGCGTCGTTCAATCGGGCGATGATCCGGGCACGCTGCGCGGTCGCGTCCGCCGCGGCCCGCTGTGCCGCCCACACGATCAGCCGCGACACCTCGGCCGGGGCCCGCGTGGTCACCGACTCGGCCAGCCACAACGCGGTCAGCGCGCCCTCGGCGTCGACCTCGGCGGTGACCGAGCCGTCCGCGGCGGCGCAGTGGCCGCGCACCTCGCCGAGGCCGTGCAGGGTCGCCTCCAGGACTTCGAGCTTGTCGGTGACGCCTTGCAGCAGGGCGTCCATTTCGTCGCTCACCGGTTCCTCAACCAACTGGTCTGTCCGGTGTCGGCGTCGTCGAGCCGGTCCAGCTCGTCCACCGCGGCCTGCCGGGTGGGCAGGCCGAGCCGGTCCAGCACCGCGTCCGGCACGCCCTCCGCGGCCAGCAGCGCGCGCCGCCGCGACCGGGCCACGATGGCCGAGCGCCGCGTCAGGCGCAGGATCTCGGCCGCGAGAGCCGGTGCGCCGTACCGGTATTCAGCGCGCTCGAACCGGATCTCCACCGGCAGCCCCTGATCGGTGGCCGACACCGTCACGGTGCCCGCCCGATTACCCGATGTCGCCACCGCCACCGGCGGCACCTGCGCCCCGCTCATGCCGTGGGCCGGTAGAAACCGAGAAACCGCATACCCGAATTCTCCGTTCGTATCGGTCCGATCTGGACGGGATCGCCCGCCTCCACCAACTGCCCGTTCCCGATCACCATGGCGACGTGCCCGTCCCACACCGCGAGATCTCCGGGCATCAAGTCCCCTGGACCGACACTCGCGTGCCCGATCCCTTGCTCCTGCGCCAACCGCGGCAGCGCCACCCCCGCCTGCCCGTACGCCCACTGCGTCAGACCACTGCAATCCACGCCCACCCCGGGCGTCACCCCACCCCATACATACGGCGTCCCCACCGCGCTCAACGCGCTCCGAACCGCCTCCGCCGCCTGCTGATTCGGCGCCTCGACCCGGCTCCCGTCCGGCAATGTCACCCACACCCCGCCGCCGCGCGGCCGGCCGGCCGGCGAATCGTGCCCGCGACCGGACGCTTTCGGCGTGGTCACACTCGCCGGAACGGTTCGCGGTCCGCCCCGCGACGAAGCTCGCGAACCGAGCAGCCTGTCTCCGGAACCCACATGGGTGCGCCCGGATCCGAGTGGCACGGCACCGGATCCATCGGGCGTGCCGGTATCGGCCGGAGGCGTCCGGTCGGCAGCCGCCACGATCGTCGCCCGGGGGATTCCGTCACCCGCTTCCGTCCCCGCCGCTGCCGGAGCGGTCATCGCGTCGGCCTCGATCGCGGCCGGTGGCACCACCGCCGGCGCCGGAATCGGCGAACTCAGCTCCGCCATCGCGGTCGTCTCGCTCGCCAACTGCGCCCGCACCCGCTCGACCACCCGCTTCGCCCGGCCGATGTGCTCGATCGCCGACTCGACCACGGCCGACTCCCCGCCCGCGCTCGACCCACCGGCCCGCAACCCCTCGACCTCGGCCCGGAAGGACCGCAGGATCTCCTGCAATTCCCGTCGCCCGCCCTCGATCTCCGCATCGACCCGATCCACGATGTCCGCCATCGCCCGCCCGCGTTCGGCGGCGGTCGCGGCCGTGGTCTGCGTCCGCAACGCCTGATCCAGGGCCGCATCCCCGGCCCGCCCGCGCCAGGCGTCGTACATCCGATCGACGCTGTCCCGGCTCCGGGCATGCGCCTGTTCGACGGCATCGGCACTGTCCCGCAATACGTCGGCGGCGCCCGCCCCGCGCCCGGACCCGAGACTCCGCAACAGCTCGACGATCGGCGCGTCCAGCCCCGAGACCGCCGGCTCGTCGGTCATCCGACCCCTCCGGCCCGAGATACCGAGCGCTGCCGACCTTTTCGCTCGGCCGAGCCCCTGGGCCCCGGCGCCCGAGAAGTCCGGTCCCGCGAGCGACGCACGGCACGCCGGTCGGCGAATTGGATTGTGGCCCAGTGTGGACCGGGCGGGGCCGTCATGCGTCCAGCTCCGTGGCAGCGGCGCGGACCGCGGCGGCGTGGGCGTCGTCGTGCGCGGTGTAGGTGGTCGCGGCGGTGCCGGTGGCGGCGCTCGCGGCGGCGAGGATCGCGGAGAGGTCGGTCAGGGTGGCGACGTGTGTGGTGTGGGCGGCGGCGTAGGCGGTGAGGAAGTCCGCGCCGACGAGGCCGAAGGCGGCGGCGAGTAGGTCCGGGGTGGCGGTGCGGGTGGTGGCGGCAGCGAGGTCGGCGGCGAGGACGGTGGTGGTCGCCGCGTAAGCTGTGAGTCCCTCTGGGTGGATCGCGATGCGCATGAAAAGCCCCTTCGTGCCGGTCGCAGGGCGGAGTTGTGCTGTATCGGCTTGGACGCGGGCGGGGGCGGGACGGTTCCGGGGCGGGTGAATTGCGGCGGGAGGGGATCTTGGCAGGCGGGGCTGACCTATCGTTTTCCTATGCGCACACTCGTTGTGGACCATCCGCTGGCTGCCGCGTTGTTGACCACCATGCGAGATGCCCGGACCACCAATCCAACATTCCGGGCGGCGCTTCGGGATTTGACCGGGATTCTCGTCTACGAGGCCATGCGGGACGCGCCGGTGGAGCGGTTTCCGATCGCCACGCCGGTGGCCGCGGCCGAGGGAACCCGGCTGAACGCGCCGCCGCTGCTGGTACCGGTGCTGCGGGCCGGGCTGGGGATGGTGGAGACGGCGGCGAATCTGATTCCGGATGCCCGGATCGGGTTCGTGGGGCTGGCGCGCGACGAGGAGACACATCAGCCGACGCCGTACATGGAGTCGCTGCCGGACGACCTGTCTACGATGCCGGTGTTCGTGCTCGATCCGATGCTCGCCACCGGCGGGTCGATGGTGTACACGCTGGACCTGCTGGCCACCCGCAATGCCCGCGACATCACCGTGCTGTGCGTGGTGGCCGCGCCGGAAGGCATTACCGCCCTGGAGAAGTCGGGGCACGACGTCCGGCTGGTCACGGCTTCGGTGGACCGCGGCCTCAACTCCGACGCCTACATCGTGCCCGGTCTCGGCGACGCCGGCGACCGCCAGTTCGGCCCCCGCTGAACGACTCCCGGGGCCGAGGAGCGGTCAGAGCTGTTCGAAGTATTTGCGGAGCTCGGTGAGACGTTGCGCGGCGAGGGCTTTCGCGGCTTCGAGCGCATCAGGGCCGGCGACAGGCTCGAACGCTTCCAGGTAGCACTTGAGCTTGGGTTCGGTGCCGGACGGGCGCACCACCACACGGAACGAGGGCGCCTCGAAAACGAGTGCGTCGGTGCGCATCCGGCCGCGCAGCTGTGACATGTCGGTGCAGGTCACCGCTTCGCCGGCGATCTCGCAGGGCGGGGTCTCGCGCAGGCGCGCGACCACGTCGGCGGCGGCCGAGGCGTCCGCGAGGCGCAGCGACACCTGGTCTCCGGCGTGCACGCCGAATTCCACCGCGTAGTCGTCGAGGACGTCGAGCAGGGTCCGCCCGTCGGCCTTCAGCTGCGCGACCAGGTCCGCCGCGACGACCGCCGCCGAGATGCCGTCCTTGTCGCGCACCGCCGACGGATCGACGCAGTGCCCGATCGCCTCTTCGTACGCGTAGACCAGGCCCTCGCCCGCGCGGGCCAACCATTTGAAACCGGTGAGGGTCTCGGCGTATCGCGCCCCGCGGGCCGCGGCGATCTCGCTCAACAGCCGCGAGGACACGATCGTGGTGGCGACCAGGGCGTCGGGAGCTGCGGTTCGCAGGACGAAATCGCCCAGCAGCACCCCGGTTTCGTCGCCGCGCAGCATGCGCCACCCGTGCGGTCCGCGCACGCCGAGCGCGCACCGATCCGCGTCCGGGTCCAGGGCGATGGCGAGGTCCGCGTCGAGCCGCTCGCCCAGCTCCAGCAGCAGGTCGGCCGCGCCCGGCTCCTCGGGGTTCGGGAACGCGACCGTCGGGAAGTCCGGGTCCGGCGCGAACTGCTCCGTGACGACCAGCACTTCGTCGAATCCGGCCCCGCGCAGCGCGGCGACCGCGAGCTCCCCACCCACCCCGTGCATGGCGGTCAGCACGATCCGAATGTCCTTGCGCGCCGCGGTCGTACCGCCGATCAGGCCGGGCAGCCGGGTGACCCGGTTCAGGTAGCGGCGGACGCTCTCCTCGCCCATCGCGTCCGGCGGAGTGTCCTCGGGCAGGGCGAGCAAGGCGGGGTCCGGGGCCGTCGGGTCGGGATCGGTGCGCGGGATGCGGCCGTGGACGGCGTCGATACAGCGCTCGATCTCGGCGTCGGCGGGCGGGACGAGCTGCGAGCCGCCGTCGAGGTAGACCTTGTAGCCGTTGTCGGTGGCCGGGTTGTGGGAGGCGGTGATCTGCACTCCCGCAACGGCTTTCAACTCGCGGACCGCGTAGGCGACCACCGGCGTCGGGACCGGGTGGGGGAGGGCCAGCACCGAGAACCCGGCCGCGGCGAAGACTTCCGCCGCGGCGGTGGCGAATTCGTCGGAGCCGTGCCGGGCGTCGCGGCCGACGATCACCAGGCCGCCGCCCAGACAGCGGTCGCGCAGCCAGGCGGCGATACCCGCCGACGCCCGCGAGACGGTGTCGACGTTCATGCCGTCCGGGCCGTCCTGGAGGGGACCGCGCAGCCCGGCGGTTCCGAAGCGCAGCATGCCCGCGCGCCTAGAGGCGTTCCAGCACGCCGCGCAGCAGCTTGCCCAATCGCGGTGCGGCGGCGTGGCCTTCGGCCAGGACTTCGGCGTGCGAGAGGTGCTGACCGGTGACGCCGGCGGCCAGGTTGGTGACCAGGGAGATGCCGAGCACCTTGGCCCCGCCCTCGCGACAGGCGATGGCCTCCAGCACGGTCGACATGCCGACCAGGTCCGCGCCGATGGTGCGCAGCATGCGGATCTCGGCGGGGGTCTCGTACTGCGGCCCGGTCAGGCCCGCGTACACGCCCTCGGTCAGGCTGGGGTCGATTTCCCGTGCGAGAGACCGCAATTCGGGATCCCAGGCGTCGACCAGGTCGACAAAGTTCGCGCCTTCGATGGGGGTGCGCCCGGTCAGGTTGATGTGGTCGCTGATGAGCACCGGCTCGCCGACCGAGAGACCGTCGCGGATGCCGCCCGCGGCATTGGTGAGCAGCACGGTCCGCGCACCCGCGGCCAGGGCGGTGCGCACGTTGTGGACGACCTTGCTCGGCTCGTGGCCCTCGTAGAGGTGCTGGCGGCCCATGAGCAGCAGCACCGGCGAGTCGCCCACGGTCACCGAATGGATGGTGCCCTGATGGCCCTGCGCCGTGGGCGATCCGAACCCCGGCACCTCGCTCATGGGGATGGATGTGGATGGCTCACCGATGACGGCGGCAGCCTCCTGCCAACCCGATCCCAGCACCACTGCAACTCGGTGCTGCGGCACGCCCGTTCGTTCGGCAATGGCTGTGGCGGCTAGTTCGGAAACCCCGCCCATGGCCTTCTCGGCTAGCATGTCGCCGAGTCTAATTGCCTCCGCTTCGCTGCGGCTGTTCGCGGCCCTCGTAACCCCGGTCTTCCCTCCTCCGCTCCTCCGCTTCGCTCCCCCGCTCCGTCAGTCCAGACCGGGGCGGGCCGCGAACCTGCGAGCCTTGCTACCCGCGAGTAGCAATCCCTTTTGCGGGCGTTACCCTCTGCGCATGGCGTATTTGAAGCGTGATGGGGATGTGTTCGTGCTGTTCCTCGGGACCGAGGGGCAGACCATCGACAGCGAGAATCGTTTCCACCCCGACTGGATCACCGAGGTCCACGCGCTGCTCGACGAGGTCGAGGCGTCCGAGGGCCCGGCCGCGCTGGTGGTCACCGCCGACGGCAAGTTCTTCTCCAACGGCCTCGACACCGACTGGCTGTTCGGCAATTTCGACAAGAACTGCTGGTACCTGGACCGCGTGCACTCGCTCTACAGCCGCCTGCTGGCCTTCGGCATGCCGACCGTCGCCGCGGTGAACGGTCACGCCTTCGGCGCCGGCGCCATGCTCGCCACCTCCTGCGACTTCCGCGTGATGCGGGCCGACCGCGGCTTCTGGTGCCTGCCCGAGGTGCACCTGGGCATGCCGTTCACGGTCGCCATGAACGCGCTGCTGGTCAACCGCCTGGTCAACCAGGTCGCCGTGGAGGCCATGACCACCGGCCGCCGGTACGCCGCCGATGACGCCATCGCGGCCGGGATCGTGGACGCCAAGGCGGATGCGGAGTCGTTGCTGGCGACCGCGATCGCGCGCGCCGACCTGCTCAAGGGCAACCGCAAGCCGAACCTTCCGGTCATCAAGCGGGCCCTGCATCAGCAGGCGCTGGCCGGGCTCGCGGTGGAGACCACCCCCGAGAACCTGGCGTTCAACCCGTAACCGGTCGCAGGTGCCGGAGAATTTCCGGCTTACCTGCTGCGACAGAGTTGCGCGGCAGTGACAGACTGTTGGGATGTCACCATCGCGCAACGGCGATGACCGGAGATCCTGCGTACCGATCGGACGTCACGAGACGTCCGTATCGTCGTCGCATCCGGCGGTGGCATCGGCCGATCCGGCGCAATTGGCCGCGGCCGATGCCGCGATCGCCGGCTATCGCGATCAGCTGATCGCACTCTCGCACGATATTCACGCCGAGCCCGAGCTGGCGTTCGAGGAATTCCGCAGTGTCGCCAAGACGATCGAGCCGCTGCGGGAGCGCGGATTTCGCATCGAAACGGGCGTGGCGGAGCTGCCGACCGCATTCACCGCCGAATTCGGCAGTGGCGATCTGGTTGTGGGCATTTGCGCGGAATATGACGCTTTGCCCGAAATTGGTCACGCGTGTGGCCACAACATCATCGCCGCCTCCGCGGTCGGCGCGGCCCTGGGCCTGGCCGCGGTCGCCGACGCCTGCGGCATCACCGTGAAGGTGCTCGGCACCCCGGCCGAGGAGTCGGGCGGCGGCAAGGTGCTCATGCTCGAGCGCGGCGTCTTCGACGACCTGGCCATGGCCATGATGGTGCACCCGGGCCCGGAGGACATCGTCGGCGCGCATTCACTGGCCCTCGCGGACCTGTCGGTGGTGTTCCACGGCCGGGAATCGCATGCCAGTGCCGCACCGCAATACGGGCGAAACGCCCTCGACGCCCTCACCATCACGCAAGTTGCGTTGGGTTTGCTGCGTCAACATCTCCTCCCCGGCCAACAGCTGCACGGTATAGTCGGGTCGGGCGGCGTCGCCCCGAATATCGTGCCCGGTCACGCGGAACTGCTGTATTACCTACGTGCGGTCGACTCCGCGACCCTCGATGATCTGATGCAACGAGCATCGGCATGTTTCGAGGCAGGTGCCCTGGCGACCGGATGCACCCACGAAATCCGGAAGCTCGCGCCGACATATACCGAGCTCACTCCCGATAGCGCACTACTGTGTGCCTATCGCGAGCAGATCACCGCGCTCGGCCGCGAGCCCATCGCCCCGGAATTCGAGGCGGCGAGGCCGCTGGGCAGCACCGATATGGGCAACGTCACCAACGTCATCGCCGGCATCCACCCGGTCATCGGCATCGACGCCGGAGGCGCGGTGACCCACCAGCCCGCGTTCGCGGCCGCCGCCGTGAACGCCTCGGCCGACCGTGCCGTGCTGGACGGGGCAACGGCGCTGGCTCGCACAGCGATACATATCGCAGGCGACAAAATGCACAGGGACAGGTTGTCGGAACGAGTCAGTCAACGGCAGTTTCAGCGACAGGAGGACATTCGGTGAGCACAACCGGCCGGTCCGCGGCGCGTGTCAACGGACCAGTCGCGGCGGCATGCGTGAATACGCAGCCGCCGTCGAGCGTCGCGATGGAACCGGCTTCCGGGCACGAGGTGGTGGAGTCCTGGCTCGCCGAGCACATGGACGACCTCATGGCGTGGCGTCGCCACATCCACGCCAACCCGGAACTGTCCCGCACCGAGTTCGGCACCACCGAATTCGTGGAGTCCTGGCTGATCAAGGCCGGTCTCGAACCCCGCAAACTGCCGAGCGGCACCGGCCTGATCTGTGACATCGGCCCGGACGGCCCGCGCATCGGCCTGCGCGCCGACATGGACGCGCTGCCGCTGCAGGAGTACACGGGCCTGCCCTTCGCCTCCACCGTGCCCGGCGTCTCGCACGCCTGCGGGCACGACGCGCACACCACCATCCTGCTCGGCACCGCGCTGGCGCTGGCCGAGATCGAGGACCTGCCGGTCGGCGTGCGGCTGGTGTTCCAGCACGCCGAGGAGGTCATGCCCGGCGGCGCCGTCGACATGGTCGCCGCGGGCGCCATGGAAGACGTCTCGCGGATGTTCGCGCTGCACTGCGACCCGCGCCTGGAGGTGGGTCAGGTCGGCATCCGGGTCGGGGCCATCACCTCGGCCGCCGACACCGTCGAGTTGGTGCTCGATTCCCCCGGCGGCCACACCTCCCGCCCGCACCTGACCAGCGACCTGGTCTACGCCATGGGCACCGTCATCACCGGCCTGCCCGGTCTGCTCTCGCGCCGCATCGACCCGCGCACCAGCACCGTCATGGTGTGGGGCGCGGTGTCGGCGGGCAAGGCGCCCAACGCGATTCCGCAGACCGGCATGCTGACCGGCACCGTCCGCACCGGCGATCACGCCACCTGGTCCCTGCTCGAGCCCATGGTCCGCGAGATCGTCGAGGGCCTGCTGGCCCCGACCGGCGTGCGCTACCAGCTCAACTACAAGCGCGGCGTGCCGCCGGTGGTGAACGACGAGCAGGCCGTGCGCATGTTCGAGGACGCGATCCGCGGCCTCGGCCCCGACGGGCTGGCCGACACCCAGCAGTCCGGCGGCGGCGAGGACTTCTCCTGGTATCTGGAGGAAGTGCCCGGCGCGATGGGCCGGCTCGGCGTCTGGTCCGGTTCGGGTGAGCAGCTCGACCTGCACCAGCCGACCTTCGACATCGACGAGCGCGCGCTGGCGGTCGGTGTCCGGGTCTTCACCAATATCGTGCTGAACGCCCGCTGACCCGGCGAGCGCCTCGACGAGAAAGCCGGGCCGCACCGAAAGGTGCGGCCCGGCTTCGTATTCGGCGGGGAAAGGCCCTACTTGGCCTGGGTCGCGATGTCGCCCCAGGCGTGCCAGCGGTCGATCTCGATCCAGACCGAGACGCGCTTCTGGTCACGCACCCCGTACGGGCCGCCCGTGTAGTGCTCGGCGATGCGGTCGATGACCGCGGAGTCCGCGTCGTTCTCGATGGAGACGATGCGGCCCTGGATGCTGACATGGCTGTACCAGTTGTCGTCCCCGAGGACGGTCAGCGTGATCCGCGGGTCCTCGCGCAGGTAGTCCAGCCGCTTGCGGAAGTCGGCCAGGTTCACCAGGATTCGGCCGTCCTCGTACAGGTACCAGGTCGCGACCGAGACCGGCTGCCCGTCGGGGCGGTTCGAGGCGAACACGGCCGGGTTGGGCCGGGACAGGAATTCGGCGATCGGGGCGGGCACAGGGGTTGCGGGCATCGGCTTCCTCTTTCGACGGTTCGAAGATCGTTCCGGTACCCGTAACAGCGGCGCCGTGCCCCTACATTCCGAAGGTGCCCGGTCCTACGTTCTTACTGTTGCGGGTGCGTAGCGCGTGCACGTAATCGTCTGGCGCGCCCGCTTTCTCCGCGGCGTCGGAGATGACGCCGATGTAGCGCGCGGACGGCAGTCCGCCCTCGTAGGCGTCGAGGACGTAGAGCCAGGCCAGGACCGGCGTGGGGGTGGGGCCCTGGTTGGTGGTGACGCGCAGGCGGATCTTCTTGTGGATACCGAAGTCCGAACCCTCCCAGCGGTCGAGGCTGAGCTCGTCGTCGTCGGGCACGTCGTAGAGGACTACGAAGACGCGTTGTCCAGGCTCTTCGACCACCGTCGCCAGCGGTCCCTCCCAGCCGATGTCGTCCCCGGCGAAGGTGAGTCGCCACCCTTCCAGCCAGCCGGTTCCGTACACAGGGGAGTGCGGACAGCGCTTGAGCATCTGCTCTGGATCCATGTTGGACCCATAGGCGGCGTAAATCGGCACCATAAGAGCCTATCGAACAAACGGCGGAAGCCTCCCCTGATCCCGATCACAAGGCGGTTCGTCCCCACATGACCGATTGCCGCGAGATCGCCGGTTTGCGTAAAAGTCCCGTTCGGGCGTGATTCGCCCGGGCGGCCGCGCCGGGTGCGCGCGACTCTCCGGTGATGACGCGCGACCTTCCCGAATGGGATGCGCCACAGTGACAAAATCCTCCGGAGATGCGGTTAAAGCAGCAGGGAGCTGGGCGGATAACGTTAAGGACCGGCAACGGAGATCCCGGGGCCGGAGCTCGAGCGGAGGAACAATGACCCGCATTGCGATCATCGGTGGGGGCCCCGCCGGATATGAAGCGGCGTTGGTAGCGGCACAGCACGGGGCGCCCGTCACGCTGATCGACAGTGACGGCATCGGCGGCGCGTGCGTGCTGTGGGATTGCGTGCCGTCGAAGACCTTCATCGCGTCCACCGGCGTGCGCACCGATCTGCGCCGCGCCCGGGACCTGGGCATCACCGTGCATCCCTCGCAGGCGCAGGTGCGGCTGTCCGAGGTGAACTCGCGGGTCAAGGCGCTCGCGCAGGCGCAGTCCTCCGACATTCGCGCCAAGCTGCAGACCGCCGGCGTGACCGTGCTGTCCGGCTACGGCGAACTCATCGACCAGGCCCCCGGGCTGGCCACCCACCTGGTGAAGGCCACCCTGGAAGACGGCCAGGAGCGGGTCATCGAGGCCGAGGTGGTGCTGATCGCCACCGGCGCCAGCCCGCGCGTGCTGCCCGGCGCCGAGCCCGACGGTGAGCGAATCCTGAACTGGCGTCAGCTCTACGACCTCAAGGAACTGCCCGAGACCCTGGTGGTCGTCGGTTCCGGTGTCACGGGCGCCGAATTCGTCTCCGCCTACACCGAGATGGGCGTGCAGGTGAAGGTCGTGTCCAGCCGGGACCGCGTGCTGCCCGGCGAGGACGCCGACGCCGCGCTGGTGCTGGAGGAGGCGCTCGCCGAACGCGGTGTGGAGCTGGTCAAGCACGCGCGCGCCGACGCGGTGGAGCGCACCGCCGAGGGCATCGTGGTGAAGCTGTCCGACGGCCGCACCGTCACCGGCACCCACGCGTTGATGACCGTCGGTTCCGTCCCCAACACCGACGGGCTGGGCCTGGCCCGGCTCGGCATCGAGCTGGACAAGGGCGGCTACCTGCGGGTGGACCGGGTGTCGCGGACGACCGCGCCCGGCGTCTACGCCGCGGGCGACTGCACCGGCCTGCTGCCGCTGGCGTCGGTGGCCGCCATGCAGGGCCGCATCGCCATGTACCACGCGCTGGGTGAGGGCGTGCAGCCGATTCGCCTGAAGACCGTTGCGTCCGCGGTGTTCACGCGCCCGGAGATCGCGACCGTGGGTGTCGCGCAGACCGCCATCGACGAGGGTGTGGTCCCCGCCCGCACGGTGATGCTGCCCCTGAACACCAACCCGCGGGCCAAGATGTCGGGCCTGCGACGGGGTTTCGTGAAGATCTTCTGCCGCCCGGCCACCGGTGTGGTGATCGGCGGCGTCGTGGTCGCGCCGATCGCGTCGGAGTTGATCCTGCCGATCGCGCTGGCGGTGCAGAACAACCTCACCGTGAACGATCTGGCGCAGACCTTCTCGGTGTACCCGTCGCTCACCGGATCGGTCACCGAGGCCGCGCGCCAGCTCATGCGGCACGACGATCTCGACTAGCCGCAACGTGTTTCGCACCCTTTGTTACCGGCCCGTCTTGCTGCCTTGTCTCCCTTGTGATTAAGTTCGCGGCGGAAGCGATCGGCAGGGCGGTCGCGAGTGTTACGTAACGGGGGTGTTCGGTTCCCCTCGTTCGAGGCTCCTCGATGCCCCGGCGATCGTGCCGCCGAGGGACGAAGGAATTGAGCGAAACGTGAAGCACCGCAAGCCGAGTCGGATCAAGGCGAGCACCTCCCTGACGCTGGCCGGTGCGGCCGCGGTGGTGTCGCTGCTGTCCGCGCCCGCCAACGCCGCGCCCGCCGACCCCGGCGCCGTACCGGCCGACCAGCAACAGCCCGACGGCACCCAGCCCACCGACACCCGGCTCCGGACCCGAAGGCGCAGTCCGTGCCCGCGCCCAAGCCGGAGAAGCCGCAGCCGGGCACCACCAAGCCGCAGCAGAGCCAGCCGGGCGTCACCACCCCGACCACGCCGAACAACGCGGCGCCGGACAACGGTGCGGGCAAGCCGGATTCGGGTCAGCCGCAGGGCGCCACCCAGCCGGACGCCAACGCGAAGCCGGACGCCAACGCCCCGAAGCCGGACGCCACCGTGCCGACTCCGGACGCGACCGCGCCCAAGAACGATCCGAGCGCGCAGCCGGCCGGCACCAATCCGCAGCCGGGCCAGCCGAAGTCGGTGCGGCCCTCGCAGCCCGGTGTGACCGTGCCGCGCGTCGCGCCGCTGCCGGTGCCGGGTCAGTCGACCCAGGTCCAGCCCGCGGTGGTCACCCCGCAGCAGGACCAGGCCATCCCGCCGACCCAGCCGGGGACCACGGTCCAGCCGGGTCAGCCCGGCGCCCAGCCGGTGACGCCGAACGACCGCGCCGCGGACCCGGCCGTCACCACCCCGGCGCAGAACCCGGACGCCGACACCATGACCAGCCCGCAGGCCGCCACCCCGAAGCCGCAGCCGCAGTGGCAGTCGCCCGCGGTGGAGGCCGCCCCGGCCGCGCCGGTGGTCGCCATGACCGGTCCGCACACCGAACTCGGCGTCAACCTCGACGGCGGCGCGGTGCTGCCGGGCTGGGCCGCCAACACCCACCACTTCAGCAACCTGGACGGCTACGTCGGCACCATCGGCTACACCACGCCGGGCGGGCTGGGCGAGGCCGGCATGTCGCTGGACTTCACCACGGTCAACCAGATCAAGGTGACGGCGTTCGCGGGCAGCGGTCCCGACAACGACCAGAAGCTGGAGTTCGTGCTGGACACGGCCGCGGCCAACGCCGCCAAGGCCGACGCGGAGAACTTCATCCGCCTGCTCCCGGGCGGCGCCACCGTGCTGGAGGCGGCGGCCCAGATTGGTAAGCTCCCCGAAGGTGAGCGGCCGTCGCAGTCGATCGACATCGGAGGCGTGACCGCGCAGACTGGCGGTTCGGTCCAGTACTGACAGCAGATCGTGCGGTGCCGGCGACAGCGCTGGTACGAGCAGTGTCGTCGCGTGGGGCGGTCGGAAGCGACCGCCCCACGTGTCTGTGGCGAAAGGACGGGTGATGGTTTCGGGCAACGACGAATCCGCGGACCGTCAGGCAGCACCGGGGCAGCCGGAGACCGAGTTCGGGCCTTCGCTCAACGACTTCGGGCCGTCCCTCAACGATTTCGGTCCCACTCCGGTCGCGGAGGGCCCGGGCTGGAGCCCGGCGCCCGCGCCCCAGAGTCCGGATCTGGCGTGGCGGCCCGCGGGCGCGCCGCAGTATCCGGTCCAGGACGCGTGGCAGCCGGCCACGGGTCAGTTTCCGGCCGTCAACGGGCCCGCCACGGGCCAGTTCCCGGCCCCGGCGGCCCCGAGTGCTCCCGACGTCGAAGAGACCGTGAAAATCCCGCCTGGCGGCCCGCGATCGGCCGCCGGGGATGTGGAACAGACCACCCGCATCACCGGCGCGGATTCGGTGGCCGCGGAACGGCATTCGGCCCCCGCCGAGACCGAGGCGTCCGCCGATTCCTGGTGGCGCTCCACCTCGGGTGGCTTCCCGCCCGCGCCCCCGGCGGAATCGGCTGCGCCCCAGGAGGAATCACTGTCCTGGGCGGACGATCCGATCGCCAAGGCGCTGGCGCCGAAAAACCCTGCGCCGCAACGGGAACGAGAGCGGGATCCGGAGTCGGCCCCGCCGTGGCGCCGGATCGGGCTGATCGCGGGCGCGGTGGTCGCGGTGCTGGCGGTCGCCGGCGGCGTGACCTACGCGCTGACCCGCGGCGGCACCGACGACGCGCCGACGGCCGGGGTCACCACCGGCAAGCCGTCGCCCACGGTCGCCGCGCTGAGCTGCCCGGCCAAGCACGACGGCAAGCTGACCATCGGCAACGGCCCCGGCGGCACCGGCAGCGGGGTGGACGCGATTCTCGGCTTCCAGTACGCCTTCTACGTCGACCGCAGCGGTGCGAAGGCGCGCTCCTTCGTGGTGCCCGACGCGACGACCGTGGCGCCCGCCGAGGTCATGCAGTCGAAGGGCATCGACCAGCTCAAGCCCGGCACCACCTACTGCCTGAAGATCGTCGAGACCGGTCCGGAGTCCTATGACGTGGATATCACCGAGCATCGGGCGGACGGCACCACCGAGGTGTACGTGGAGCACATCGTCACCGCGGTACGGGACGGGAAACACCTGATCCAGTCGATCGAGTAGCGCGCCGGTCCAGGCACTGGAAACTGTGCCTCAGGTCTCAATATCTGGGATCGTGATTTCACATCCTGGTCGCGGTGTGACATGGTGGGGTTTCGCATACCCCGGCGTTCCCTCGGAGGTGGTTCATGTCCGCGACCTTCCCGCCCCTCGCGCGGCGGCTCGACGGCCTGCAGAGCTCGGCGATCCGCGACCTGCTCAAGCTCACCTCGCGCGCGGACATCATCAGCTTGGCCGGAGGTTTGCCGGACGCCGAACTCATGCCCCGCGACCGCATCGCGGCCGCCGCCGACGCGGCGCTGTCCGACCGCTCCCGCCTCCAGTACACCGAGTCCCCGGGCTGGGGCCCGCTGCGCGAGGTCCTCGCCGTCCGCGAGTCCGCCCGGCTGGGCCGTACCGTCCCCGTCGACGAGATCTTCGTGACCCACGGCTCGCAGCAGGCGCTCTCGCTGCTGTCGGAGGTGCTGCTGGATCCGGGCGCGCTGGTGATCGTCGAGGATCCGGCGTATGTCGGTGCGCTGCAGGTCTTCCGGGCCGCCGGTGCGCGAATCGAGGCCGTCCCGCTGGACGCCGAGGGCATGCGGGTCGACATCCTGCGGGACCGGCTGGCCGCGGGGCAGCGGCCCGCCGTGGTCCACACCGTCAGCAACTTCCACAATCCGGGCGGCGTGACGCTGGTTCCGGAGCGTCGCCGTGAACTCGCCCGGCTGGCCGAGCAGTACGGCTTCTGGATCATCGAGGACGACCCGTACGGCGAACTCTGGTTCGATCGGCCCTCGCCCGAACCGGTGGCGACCTACTCGCCCAACGTGATTCGCCTCTCCAGCGCCTCGAAGATCCTGGCCCCCACGCTGCGCGCGGGCTGGATGATCGCCCCCGTGCAGGTCTGCCGCGCGGTGGAACTGCTCAAGCAGGGCGCGGACCTGTGCGGGTCCGCCCTCACCCAGCAGATCACCGCGGACCTGCTCGCCGACACCGATTGGCTTGCCGCCCACGTGGATTCGGTCCGCCAGGTGTACGGCGACCGCGCCAAGGCGCTGGTCGGTGCGGTGCGCGCCCGCTTCGGCGACCAGGTGGTCAGCACCGACGCCACCGGCGGCATGTTCGTGTGGGTCGACTTCACCGACGGCACCGACACCACCGCGCTGCTGCCACGCGCCCTGGACGCGGGCGTCGCCTACGTCCCCGGCAACGCCTTCGCCGTCTCCACCGACTACACCCGCTCGATGCGCCTGTGCTTCACCACATCCGGCGCGGCGACGCTCGAGCAGGCCGTCGATCGGCTGGCCGCGGCTCACGCCCAGTCGTAGGTGCGATTCACCGCCTTGTTCCACTCGCGCATGAGACGGTCGCGGTCGGCGGTGGGCATGGCCGGGGTCCAGCGCTTGTCCTCGGCCCAGTTGGCGCGGATGTCATCGGTCGAGGACCAGTAGCCGACCGCCAGCCCGGCCGCGTAGGCCGCGCCCAGCGCCGTGGTCTCGGTGACGACCGGGCGCACCACGGTGGCATCGAGGATGTCGGACTGGAACTGCATCAGCAGCTCGTTGCCGACCATGCCGCCGTCCACTTTCAAGGTGACCTGCTCGACGTCCAGGCGCTGCGCGTCGGCGTCGGCGCGCATGGCGTCGATGACCTCGCGGGTCTGGAAAGCCGTGGCCTCCAGCACCGCCCGCGCCAGATGACCCTTGTTCACGAAGCGGGTCAGGCCCGCCACCACGCCGCGCGCGTCCGGCCGCCAGCGCGGGGCGAACAGGCCGGAGAAGGCGGGCACCACGTACGCGCCGCCATTGTCGGCGACCGTGCGGGCCAGCGGTTCGATCTCCTCGGCCGAGGAGATGATGCCGAGATTGTCGCGCAGCCACTGCACCAGCGAACCGGTCACCGCGATCGACCCCTCCAGCGCGTACACCGCGGGCTGGTCGCCGAGCCGGTAGCAGACGGTGGTGAGCAGGCCGTGCTCACTGAACACCGGGGTGGTGCCGGTGTTCATCAGCATGAAATTGCCGGTGCCGTAGGTGTTCTTGGTGTCGCCGGGGGACAGGCAAGCCTGGCCGAAGGTGGCGGCCTGCTGATCGCCGAGGATGCCCGCCACCGGGACGCCCGCCAGCGCGCCGGACGTGATGGGCGCGTACACCTCGGAGCTGCTGCGGATCTCGGGCAGCATGGCCGGCGGCACCCCGAACTCGGCGCAGATCCGCGGATCCCATTGCAGGGTGCGCAGATCCATCAGCATGGTGCGGGAGGCATTGGTGACGTCGGTGATGTGCTCGCCGGTCAGGTTCCACAGGATCCAGCTGTCCATGGTGCCGAAACACAGTTCCCCGGCTTCGGCGCGCTGCAGGGCGCCCGGCACGGCGTCCAGGATCCAGCGCAGCTTCGGTCCCGCGAAGTAGGTGGACAGCGGTAGCCCGGTGCGGTCGGCGTACCGGGTCGGGCCCTGGTCGCCGGCCAGGACGGTGGTCAGCTCGGCGGTGCGGGTGTCCTGCCAGACGATGGCGTTGTGAATGGGCTTGCCGGTGGCGCGCTCCCACACCACGGTGGTCTCGCGCTGGTTGGTGACGCCGGCGGCCACCACGTCCGCGGCGCCGATGCCGCAGTTGTCCAGGGCCTCGGCGATCACGGATTCGGTATTGCGCCAGATGGATTCGGGATCGTGCTCGACCCACCCGGGCTGCGGGAAGATCTGCTCGTGCTCGCGCTGGGCGACTCCGGCGATTCGGCCGTGGTGATCGAACACGATGCAGCGACTCGATGTCGTGCCCTGATCGATGGCGGCTACATAGCGACGCATTGATCGAGGCTAACCGACGACGGCCGCCCGGCCGGGCTACTGTGGGCTACGGTAGCGCTGGGTAGCCAAAAAATAGCCCGGAGGAGTCTCTGCATGACGAATCAACCGCGATCGCAGTTCCTCGGCCCCGAGCAGCGCGAAGCCGCCTGGGGGCAGCTCGGTAAGGACACCTTCGACGTCATCGTGATCGGCGGCGGCGTGGTCGGCGCGGGCATCGCCCTGGACGCCGCGACCCGCGGACTCGAAGTCGCCCTGGTGGAAGCCCGCGACCTGGCCTCGGGCACCTCCAGCCGCTCCTCCAAGATGTTCCACGGCGGGCTGCGCTACCTCGAGATGATGGAATTCGGGCTGGTTCGCGAGGCGCTGAAGGAACGCGAACTGGCGCTGTCCACGCTGGCCCCGCACCTGGTGAAGCCGCTCAAATTCCTGTACCCGCTCACCCACCTGGGCTGGGAGCGGCCCTACGTCACCGCCGGGCTGGTCCTCTACGACACCATGGGTGGCGCGAAATCCGTTCCCGGGCAGCGGCATCTGACCCGGTCCGCGGCGCTGCGGCAGGCCCCCGGCCTGAAACGCGACGCCCTCACCGGCGGCGTCAACTACTACGACACCGTCGTCGACGACGCCCGCCACACCATGACCGTGGCCCGCACCGCCGCCCACTACGGCGCGGTCATCCGGACCTCCACGCAGGTGGTCGGGTTCATCAAGGAAGCCGACCGGGTGATCGGCATCAAGGTGCGCGACAGCGAGGACGGCCGCACCGCCGAGGTCCGCGGCAGTGTGGTCATCAACGCCACCGGTGTGTGGACCGACGAACTCCAGACACTGGCGAATCAACGCGGGCGATTTCATGTGCGAGCGTCCAAAGGTGTGCACATCGTGGTCCCGCGCGACCGCATCGCCAGCGACACCTCCATCATTCTGCGCACCGAGAAGTCCGTGCTCTTCGTCATCGCCTGGAGCACCGACCACTGGATCATCGGCACTACCGACACCGACTGGAACCTCGACCTCGCACACCCCGCCGCCACCAAATCCGATATCGACTACCTGCTCGAACGGATCAACGAAGTGCTGGTCACCCCACTCACCCAGGCCGACATCACCGGCGTCTACGCGGGCCTGCGGCCCCTGCTGGCCGGTGAGAGCGACCAGACCTCCAAACTGTCGCGCGAGCACGCGGTCGCCCGCATCGCCCCCGGCCTGGTCGCCATCGCGGGCGGCAAGTACACCACCTACCGCAACATGGCCTACGACGCCGTCGACGAGGCGGCCCAGGACATTCCGCGCCGCGTCCCGCCCACCATCACCGAGAAGGTGCCGCTACTCGGCGCGGACGGCTACCACGCGCTGATGAACCAGACCCCGCACCTGGCCAGAGAAGTACGGCGTCCACCCCTACCGGATCCAGCACCTGCTCAACCGCTACGGCTCCCTCATCGACGAGGTCCTCGGCCTGGCCGCCGGCAAACCCGATCTGCTGCAACCGATCACCGAATCACCCGGCTACCTGCGCGTCGAAGCCGTCTACGCGGCCGCCGCCGAAGCCGCCCTGCACCTGGACGACATCATGGCCCGCCGGACCCGCATCAGCATCGAATACGCCCACCGCGGCGTGGATTCCGCCGACGAGGTGGCGCGGCTGGTGGCCCCGGTGCTCGGCTGGTCCGAAGCCGACATCCAGCGCGAGGTCGAGGTCTACAACGCCCGCGTCAAGGCCGAGGTCGAATCCCAGACCCAACCCGACGATGCCTCCGCCGACGCCCTGCGCTCGGAAGCCCCCGAGGCCCGCCGCCAGGTGCTCGACCCGGTGCCGCTCAACCAGCCCGAATCGGTCTGAGTCCGATCGGCACCTGCGACCTCCGATCGACCGCGACGGGCGCTCGGGAATCGATTCCCCGGCGCCGGTTCGGCGTTCAGCGCATCAGTTTGTAATTGAACTCCGTGGTGCCCAGTGCGCCCATCAGCCGGACCCACAGGGGGAGCATCATCTCGGTGCCGCGGGCGGTGGTGATGTCGCCGAGGTCGACGATGTCGCGCCAGCCGAACTCGCGGAGCAGGTCGGTGACGGTGGATTTGGCGGCGGCGTCGTCACCGGACAGGAACATGGTGTGGTCGCCGCCCGCCACTCGCTCCGGGTGCGTCATCACCTCGGCGGTGACGGTGTTGAGGGTCTTCACCACGCGCGCTTCGGGGAACGCCCGCTGCACTCGCTCGCCGACCGAATCGGTGTTGCAGACCGCGAGGAACGGGGGGAAGCCCTCCGAGAAGTCCAGTGGATTCGATACGTCGATCACCACCTTGCCGGCCAGGTTCGCGGCGCCCGCGCCGTCCAGGGCGGCCACACTGACCTGCCCGGCCGTCGCGTTGATGATCAACTCCGCACCGGCCGCGGCCTCCGCCGCGATCGCCAGCGGAGCCGGAAACGGTTCCTCCTCCCGCGCTTCGGTGGCCGCCACATCACGGGTGCCGATCACCACATCGTGTCCCAGCTCTGCCAACCGCGCCGACAGGGTGCGCCCGACCGAGCCGGTGCCCAGGATTCCGATTTTCATGGCGTCAGCCTAGGCCCGGAAACCCGGGCCCGGAACGCATTTCGGGGCTGGTGAAATGTGTCTTTCGCATGAAGATCCGTGCCGTTCGGACTGGTCGGGATTCTTCTGGTGCGGACATGAGCGGGGCGCGGCGGTGGTCAGGACGGCCGGGGCTGACAGCTTGGACAGAAGTAGATGCCGCGCTCGGCGCGGGTGGCGTCGGCCTCATCGCCGAGCAGGTGCACGACCAGGCCGGTGCCGCAGCGTTGGCACGGGCGGCGTTGACGGCCGTAAGCCAGTGGCCGCCAGGGAGGTTCGTGGGTGGCTCGCATCAATACCCGGTGCGCCTCGGCGACCAGGGCGGGCAGATCCTCGATTTCGCCGACCGGAGTCGCGGGATGCACGCGGCGCAGGAAGCAGATCTCGCTCCGATAGATGTTGCCGATACCGGCCAGATTGGTCTGATCGAGCAGGGCGAGGCCGATCGGACGTGCGGGATCGGCGGACAAACGCCGCACCGCCTCGGCGGCATCCCAGTCCGGACCGAGTAGATCGGGGCCGAGATGGTCGGTGGCGGTGTGCTCTTCGGTCCGACGCAATACCTCCACCAGACCCAGGGAGAAGCCGACAGCCTCGGCATCCTCGGTGGCCAGCACCAGCCGCGCCGTGAAACCCGGCTTGGTCCACCGCTGTCCGGGCGCGTACACCCGCCACTCACCTTCCATCTTCAGGTGCGTATGGACGCTCAGCTCGGGGGTGCGGACGAACAGGTGCTTGCCGTAGGTGCCGACGCTCTCGACCGGCTTGCCCCTTCAAGTCGAGGGTCGCGTACCGCGGCACCCGGAAGTCGCTGCGCGTCAATACCTTGCCCGCCAACGCTTTCCGAAGCCGCTCGGCGGTGTGGAAGACGGCGTCGCCCTCAGGCACGGAAGCCGCCCGCTGTGTCCGATATCGGCGACCGAGGCGCGGTCCGGATCACGGGCGGCTCCGTAGTCGGAAGCCCTTGGGCGTGGCCGCGAAACCGGCCTCGGCCAGGAAGCCCGCGAAGGTGTTGCCGTGCACGGACTCCCCGTTCACCCGGTCGATGACCAGCGAGTCGACCCGGCGGTCGTGGACCAGCCCGGCCAGGGCGGCCGCGGCCGCCGTCCGCACGGCCGGATCCTCGGTGAACGTGAGCAGCGTCTTGCCGCCACGCTCCAGATACAGCGCCAGGTCGCCCTCCACGAGCACCACCAACGCGCCCGCTTTACGGCCGGGCCGATGCCCCGCGCCCTCTGCTGCGGCTTTCGGCCAGGGCAGCGCCGCACCATACGGATTCGCCGGATCGCAGGACGCCAGCACCACGGCCTTGCCCACCGGCTCGTGCGAGAAACCGTCACCCGCCCCGCGAGTGCGTTCCGTGTCGAACGACCGCAGCCGATCCACCACATCGGTCGTCGAGAACTGCGCGCCACCCAGCGAATCCACGAAATACCCGCGCCGGCAACGCCCGCGATCCTCGAACTCCGTCAGCACCCGGTACATCAGCGCGAACCCGCCCGGCACCCCCTCACTCTGCACCGACCCCCGAGTCAGCACCCCGTACCGCTCCAACAACACATCCGCGGTGGCATGCGCGCGAACGGTATTGTCGGCCACTCGCTCCGGCAGCAGCGACCACCGGCCCGCTACCTGCGGCGCGGCCGTGCGCGCCGGCATCCCACTGCGCGGCAGGTACATCCGCCCGCGCGGAGCCCGCCGCGGAGTCCGATGCGCCGTCGTGGTGCGCGCTGTCCCCGCCAGCAACGCCCGCACCGGCGCGAACGTGTCACCCCCGATGTGCCCGGCCCACACCAGATCCCACAGCGCGGCAGTCACCGCGGCCTCGTCTCCACCGCCGCCAGTACCGGCCACAACGCCCGAGCCGACGCTGTCCAGCAATTGCCGGAAGAAGTAGGCACCCCCTGTGTTACCCACAACGACTTGGTACTCGCCCTGAGGCAGCGCAATGCGAGTGGGCTCCGAGCCCTCGCCATCCGACTCCGCGTTGCTACCGGACTCCGTGGTGCCGCCGATCACCGTCGCGCCCAAGGCGGTCAGGAGGTCGATGTGGCGGTTGGTCAGGTCGATGTCGTCGGGCGGGGGGAGGGTGAGGGCGGCTTGTTCGGCGGGGTGGAGGGCGATCCAGCCGTCCTTGGCGGTGATGGCGCCGTGGCCGGACCAGATCACCTCGCCGGTGGCCATGAGTTCGTCGAGCATGGCGGGGGAGTAGTCGCGCACGCGCAGCGGGAGGATCAGGGATTCCCACGCCGAGGCGGGGATGGGGACGCCCGCAAGCTGTTCCACCACGGCCGCTACGCCGTCGACGCCGCGGAGTTCGCCGGTGCCGACATGCTGCCAGGACGGGAGGAAGCGGCCGAGGGCGGCGGTGGCCACCGGCTCCACCTCCTTGCGGGCCGCGGCCAGGGAACGGCGGCGGAGGCGGCGGAGCACTTCGCTGTCGCACCATTCCGTTCCTGCGGCGCCGGGCGTGAATTCGCCTTCCACCACTCGCTTTTCGAGGGCGAGGCGGTGCAGGGCGGTGGCGGCCACGGCCGGGCCGAGACCGAAACGGTGGGCGGCCTGGGCCAGGGTGAAGGGGCCGTGGGTGCGGGCGAAGCGGCCGATCAGGTCGCCGAGCGGGTCGGCCACCGGCTCGATGAAGGCGGCTGGGACGCCGATGGGCAGCGGCACCCCGAGCGCGTCCCGCAGCCGTGCGGCGTCCTCGATGGCGACCCACCACCGCGAACCGGCGAAGGAAACCTCCAGTGCCCGGCGGGATTTCACCAGCTCGGCGAACCACCCCTGCGGATCGTCCACGCACCGCTCGGCGGCCTCCGCGGCGGTCAGCGGCCCGAGCAAGCGCAGCAGATCGGCCAGCCCCTCCATATCGCGGGCGTGGCGTTCGGGGGTGAGGCGCTGCAGCTCGCGTTCGGTCTGCTCGAGGACCGCGGCGTCCAGGAGCTCTCGCAGTTCGACGCGGCCCAGCAGTTCCGCGAGCAGGCTGGAGTCCAGGGACAGCGCGGCCGCGCGGCGTTCGGCGAGCGGACTGTCGCCCTCGTACATGAACTGGCCGATGTAGTCGAACAGCAGCGAATTCGCGAAGGGGGACGGGGCGGCGGTCTCCACCTCGACCAGGCGGATCTGCCGGCGTGCCACCCGGCCCAGCAGGTCACGCAGCGACGGCAGGTCGTACACGTCCTGCAGGCACTCGCGGACGGTCTCGAGGAGGATCGGGAAATCGGGGAACTTGCGGGCCACATCCAGCAGCTGCGCGGCGCGTTGACGCTGCTGCCACAGCGGCGCCCGCTTGCCGGGGTCCCGGCGGGGCAGCAGCAAGGCCCGGGCCGCGCACTCGCGGAACCGCGACGCGAAAAGCGCCGAGCCGCCGACCTGTTCGGTCACCAGGTCGTCGATCTCCTCGGTCTCGAACACGAAAAGCTCCGCCCCGGGCGGATCGTCGGTGGTGTCCGGCAGTCGCACCACGATCCCGTCGTCGGACGGCGTGGGCGCGGCGTCCACCCCGAACCGCTCCCGCAGCCGCGCCCCCACCGCCAGCGCCCACGGCGCGTGCACGGGCAGCCCGTACGGCGAGTGCAACACCACCCGCCAGTCGCCCAGCTCGTCCCGGAACCGTTCCACCACCAGCGTCTTGTCGGTCGGCAGCTGCCCGGTCGCCTCCCGCTGCTCGGCCAGCAGCGACACCAGGTTCCCGGTCGCGTTCGCATCCAGCCCCGCCGCCCGCGACACCCGCTCGAGTTCGGACTCCGGCGCGGACTTTCGACCGACCCCAGCGGTACCGGCTTTCGAAGTCTTACGCGTCTTGGCCTCGGGAGCGTGGCTCGCCGCGAATTCTGCGACAGCGCTGCCTAATTCGACCGGTTCACGACCCGCGGCCTTCCCGTTCGCCACCGTGCTCCGGCCGGGCGCGCGATGTTGCTCGACCGCCTGCCCGGCGAGGCGCACGAATTCACCCAGTGCCGCACCCAATTCGGCGGGGCGGCCCAGGGAATCGCCGTGCCAGAAGGGCAGCCGGCCGGGAAGCCCGAACGCGGGGGTCACCAGCACCCGATCGAAGGTGATCTCCTCGATCCGCCAGCTCGTCGCGCCGAGGGCGAAGACATCGCCGACACGGGACTCGTAGACCATCTCCTCGTCGAGTTCACCTACGCGGGAAGCCTTCTCGCCGACCATGAATACGGGGAAGAGACCACGGTCCGGGATCGCGCCACCCGATGTCACGGCCAGCCGTTGCGCACCGGGCCGTCCGGTGAGCGTCCCCGCGTCGCGGTCCCAGACGATGCGCGGCCGCAGTTCGGCGAATTCGTCGGAGGGGTAGCGGCCCGCCAGCAGGTCCAGCACCGATTCGTAGGCCGAACGGGGGAGTGCCGCATAGCTTCCGGTGGCGCGCACGGTCTCGAACCAGGCGTCCGCGTCGATCGGTTCGAGCGCGCAGGCCGCCACGGTCTGCTGGGCCAGGATGTCGAGGGGGTGCGCGGGGATCTGGAGTTGCTCGATCTGCCCGGCCACCATGCGCTGCGACGCCACCGCGCAGTGGATGACGTCGGTGCGGTGCTTGGGGAAGATGACACCCTTCGAGATCTCACCCACCTGGTGCCCGGCGCGGCCCACCCGCTGCAGCCCGGACGCCACCGACGGTGGCGCCTCCACCTGCACCACCAGATCCACCGCGCCCATGTCGATGCCCAGTTCGAGACTGCTGGTGGCGACCACGCAGCGCAGCCGCCCACTCTTGAGGTCATCCTCGATGATCGCCCGCTGCTCCTTGCTCACCGACCCGTGGTGGGCGCGCGCGAGCAGCGTCGTCGCGCCGTGGATCACCTCGGTGGACGCGCCCAGCTGCGCGGGCGGCGCGTGCTCGGTGTCCACGGATTCCCCGATGCGCGCGGCGTACGCCTCGTTCAATCGCGCGGTGAGCCGTTCGGAGAGCCGCCGCGAATTCGCGAACACGATGGACGACCGATGCTCGAGCACCAGGTCCACGATCGCCTCGTCCACATGCGGCCAGATGGAGCCGGGCTGACCCGAATCCTCGGCTCCCGCATCGGGTTCGGTCATATCGGCGACCGGCACCCGCACCGACAGGTCGAAGGTCTTGGGTGCGGGCGGGGAGACGATGGTGATGGGCGCGCTCCCCACCAGGAACCGCCCCACCTCCTCGGGCGGCCGCACCGTCGCGGACAGGCCGATCCGTTGCGCGGGGGCTTCGACTTCCGGGCCGCGCAGCCGATCGAGTCGCGCCAGTGAAAGCGCCAGGTGCGCACCGCGTTTGGAGCCCGCGATGGCGTGCACCTCGTCCACGATGACCGTGTGCACCGCGCTCAGCGTTTCCCGCGCCGCCGAGGTGAGCATGAGGAACAGCGATTCCGGCGTGGTGATCAGAATGTCGGGCGGCGTGCGCTGCATGCCGCGCCGATCCGCGGCGCTGGTGTCCCCCGAGCGCACCCCCACCCGGATCTCGGGCGCGGCCACCCCCAGCCGTTTGGCCGTCTGCGTGATCCCCACCAGCGGCGCGCGCAGATTCCGCTCCACGTCCACGGCCAGCGCCTTCAACGGTGAGATATAGAGGGCAGAGGTCTTGCGCGGCCCCTCGGCGGGCTCCCGGGTGGCGAGCCGGTCGATGGCCCACAGGAACGCCGAGAGCGTCTTGCCCGATCCGGTGGGCGCGACCACCAGGGTGTGCTGCCCCGCCGCGATCGATTCCCACGCCCCGAGCTGGGGCGGCCGTCGGCCCGGGGAAAGCGCCGTCGAACCACGCTCGAGTCGCGGGCGAGAACCGATCCATCGTCCCAGTCTGCACCCGCCCACCGACAGGATCCCGCCGCCGCCCCGCGCCCGCGGCGGCCGGTGCGACGCGGGATGAGCGAAGGGCGGGCAAATCCCGGTGCGGCCCTCCGGCCCGCGCGTAGGCTTCGGACCGTGCAGAAGGTGCTCCGGTTGGACCTGGTCAGTCACGGAATGACCGAAGCGATGCGCAAAGCACGATTCCCCGTCGACGAACCGCTCACCGAGGCCGGCCGTCGCGCCGTCTCCTCGTGCGGCCGGTTGAACGCCGCGCGGGTCATCACCGCGCCCGAGCGCCGCACCGTCGAAACCGCCACCCTGATGGGCCTGGCCGGCGACGAGGACGATCGATTACGCGACCTCGACGCCGGGGCGTGGCGCGGCGGCGAGCTCATGTCGGTCCCCAAGGAGGACCTCTATCTCTGGCTCACCGACCCGAGCTACCGCGGCCACGGCGGGGAAGCGGTGGTCGACGTCATCGAGCGCACCGGGGAGTGGCTCGCCGATATCGCCCTCGACGGCGAGCCGACCATCGCCATCACCCATCCGGCGGTGATCCGCGCCGCCCTGCTGGTCACCCTCGACGCGCCCGCGAAGTCGTTCTGGCGCATCGACGTTCCCCCGGTCAGCGTGACCAGGCTGCACTATCGCGGCGAATGGACGCTGCATTTCAGTTAGCGGGCACGGTCTCCGGTCATCAGCATGGCGCGCACGGCGTCGGTGATCAGCCGGGCGGACAGGCTCGGGTCGATGGCGCGCTGAATGCCCAGTCCCAGACCGAGACTCAGCACCGCGGTGGCGGCGTCGGCGGGCGGCAGCGGCAGGGTCATGTCCATGGAGTCGGCCAGCGCCTGCAATTGCGCCGCGACCGTGCCGCGCACCAGGCTCAGGCTCGACACCAGCGCGGCCTGCAGGGCGGGATCGTCGCGGGCGACGATGGCGAACTCGAATTCCAGCATGGTCCAGCCGACGTCGCCGAGGGTCCGTTCGGCCCAGCCCTGGAACCGGTCGAGCCGCGCTTCCAGGGTGTCCTCACCCGCGAGCAGTTCGGTGACCTCCCCGAACTTGGTCTCGTGGATCAGGGCCAGCACCTCGAGGCAGAGCGCCGATTTGGTGCGGAAGTTCGAGTAGACCGCGCCCTTGGAGTAGCCGGCCTCCTCGGCGACGCGTTCCAGGCTGGTCTTGGCGTAGCCATCGGCCAGGAACATGTCGCGCGCGGTGACGAGCAGGTCCGTGCGGGTGCGGGCCTGGCTCTCGGTCCTGGTCAGTCGTGCCATGGCCACGATTCTAGGTTCTCCCGGATTTGGGATACCGGCGGTATGTGAATACTGCTAGTGTTTGAAACCATGAGTAATAGGAACGGGTCACAGCGACGTGGCCTGGCCATCGGCTGCGGCGGCACCGTCGGCATGGCCTGGATCGTCGCCGCGCTGGCCGCGGTCCAGGACGTCCTGGACTGGGATCCGCGCACCGCCGACGTCATGATCGGCACCTCCGCCGGCGCGGAAGCGCTGACCATGCTGGGCAGCGGCATCGGCGTCGACGATCTGGTCGCCATGCAACGCGGCACCACCACCAACCCGATCCTCGACGCTCACATGCGATCGGAGCCGGGCCGATTCCCGCCGCTGCCGCGCCCGCGCCTGGGCGCACCCGGCCGCGCGCTGCGAGAACTGCTGGCCCACCCCGGAAACGGGCATGCCCTGCTCACCGCGGGCAGTGGGATGCTGCCGCTGGGGGGCGGCAACCCGGCCTGGCTGCAAGCGCTGGCCGAGCGTCTGAACCCCGGGCGCGACTGGGTTCAGCACCCGGCCACCTGGCTGGTGAGCATGGACAATGCCAGCGGCGAACGCGTCGCCTTCGGATCGCCCTCCGCGCCCGATGCGAATCTCGGTGCGGCCCTGCGGGCCTCGTGGGCCGTCCCCGGCTGGTTCCCGGCCGTCCCGATCGCCGGACGGCACTACATCGACGGCGGCGCGGCCTCCACCGCCTCGGCCGATCTGCTCATTCCGGCCGGCCTGGACGAGGTCGTGGTCATCGCGCCGATGGCCTCCACCGGGCGCCTGCCCGTCACCAGCGCCGGGCACTTCCTCGAACGGCAACTGCGAAACCGCATGAGCGAGAAGCTCGATGCCGAGATCGCACTGCTGCGCGCGAGCGGCGTCAAAGTGTTGCGCATCGACGCCACCGCCGCCGACCTCACCGTCATGGGCCCCAACTTCATGGACGGCCGCCGTCGTCTCGACACCTTCGAACACAGCCTGGTCAGCACCCGCCGCCAGGTCGAACAGGGAGAATTCGCGTGAGCATCCTCGGAAACGGTTATCCGGCCATCGATCTCGCCGGAGCGCGGGTCCTGATCACCGGCGCGGGCCGCGGCATCGGGCAGTGCACCGCCGAACTGTTCGCCAGCAAGGGCGCCCAGGTCGCCATCGCCGACGTGGACACCGCCGCCGCCCGGTCCGCCGCGGCCGCCCTCGACGCCCGGGCCTTCGAACTCGACGTGCGGGATCGGGCGCAGTGGGACAAGGTCGTCGCCGACTTCGGCCGCGTCGACATCCTGGTCAACAATGCCGGCGTGATGCCCGCGGGCGCCTTCCTCGACGAACCGGACGCGGTGGGGCACACCACCATGGACGTCAATGTGTGGGGACTCATCCACGGCATGCGCGCCGTCGTCCCCGGCATGATCGAGCGCGGGCAGGGGCACGTGGTGAACGTGGCCTCGCTGGCGGGCAAGATCCCGATCGCGGGCCTGGCCGTGTACAACGCCAGCAAGTTCGCCGCCGTGGGACTGTCCGCCGCAACGCGTTTGGAGTTCGCGCCGCACGGCGTCAGCGTCAGCTGCGTGATGCCCTCGGCCGTGCGCACCCGGCTGTCCTCGGGCCTGGCCCTGGGCGGCGGCATGCCCACCGTCGATCCCGAAGATGTGGCCGCGGCCGTGCTGGGCACGGTCCGCAGCCGCCGCGCCGAGGTCGCCGTCCCGAACTACCTGGGCCCCATCGACGTCGCCCTGGCCGCCGCGCCGGAACCCGCGGTGCGCCTGGTGCGCCGGCTCTTCAACGGCGACCGGGCGCTGCACCCGGCCGACGCACAGGTGCGCGCCCAGTACGAGGAGCAGGTGCGCTCGATCGCCGTCGAGGAAGACTAGTCACTCGAACCGGATGCCCTGCGCCAGCGGCAGTTCGGTGGAGTAGTTGACGGTGTTGGTGGCCCGGCGCATGTACGCCTTCCACGAGTCCGACCCGGATTCGCGGCCGCCGCCCGTCTGCTTCTCCCCACCGAACGCGCCGCCGATCTCGGCCCCCGAGGTGCCGATATTGACGTTGGCGATGCCGCAGTCGGAGCCGTCGGCCGCCAGGAACCGTTCCGCCTCCCGCTGTTCCCGGGTGAAGATCGACGACGAAAGCCCCTGCGGCACCGCGTTGTGCAGGTCGATGGCGGTGTCCAGGTCCCGGTAGGTCATGGCGTAGAGGATCGGCGCGAAGGTCTCCTCCCGCACCACCTCCGTCTGCGCGGGCATCCGCACCAGCGCGGGCCGGACGTAGAAGGCGTTCTCATCCGGCCCCTCGAAACGCTCACCACCGCACAGCAACTCGCCGCCGTCGGCCAGTGCCCGCTCCAGCGCCGCGCACATGCCGTCGTAGGCCCGCTCGTTGATGAGCGGCCCGACGAGAACGCCCTCCTCGAGCGGATTACCCACGCGCAGTTGCCGATACGCCGCCGAAATCCGATTCAGCAGCGGTTCGGCCACATCGGCGTGCACGATCAATCGGCGCAGCGTCGTGCACCGCTGGCCGGCCGTGCCCGCGGCCGCGAAGACGATGCCCCGGGTGGCCAGTTCCAGATCCGCCGACGGCGCGACGATGGCGGCGTTGTTGCCGCCCAGCTCCAGCAGGCAACGCCCGAACCGGGCCGCCACCCGCGGCGCGACCAGCTGCCCCATCCGCACCGACCCGGTCGCGCTGACCAGCGCCACCCGCGGATCGTCCACCAGCTGCTCGCCGACCGCCGCCGGGCCCTGAATCAACTGGTGCACTTCGGGATCCGCGCCCACGTCCACCGCGGCCCGGCGCAGCAGCGCGTGGCACGCCAGCGCGGTCAACGGCGTCGCCTCCGACGGCTTCCACACCACCGTGTCCCCGCACACCAGCGCGATCGCGGTGTTCCAGGCCCAGACCGCGACCGGGAAGTTGAACGCCGAGATCACCCCGACCACCCCGAGTGGATGCCAGGTCTCCATCAACCGGTGCCCGGGCCGCTCCGAGGGCATGGTCCGGCCGTACAGCTGCCGCGACAGCCCGATGGCGAACTCGCAGACGTCGATCATCTCCTGGACCTCGCCGCGGGCCTCCGCGCCGATCTTGCCCGCCTCCAGGGTGACCAGCTCGCCGAGCTCCCGCTGCCGCTCGGTGAGCAGGGCGGCCAGCCGCCGCACCACCGCCGCGCGCTGCGGCGCGGGCACCGTCCGCCAGTCCCGGAAGGCGGCGTCGGCGCGGCCGATGGCGGCCTGGACCTCGGCGGAATCGCTCGCGCGCAGGGTGATCAGCTCACCGCCGGTGATCGGGGTGCGGGCGCGGAGTTCACCCGGTTCGGGCGTGTCGACCCCGAGCCGTCGCAACAGGGTCTCGGTCCGCTCGCGTAGCTCACGGGTCGCGGTGTCGGTCAGTGCGTGAGTCATTACATGCTCCAGGTTGGGTTCCGGCAACCGAGTTCGTTTCGCTGCGTTAGCCTTCGCTGATGGCGGATACACCGGCGAAACTTGTACTCGACGACATCGATCGACTGCTGATCCGTGAGCTGATTGCCGATGGTCGCGCCACCCTGTCCAATCTGGCGGAGAAGGCCAACCTTTCGGTGTCCGCGGTGCAGTCGCGGGTGCGGCGGCTCGAGGCGCGGGGCGTGATTCGCGGCTACACGGCGAATGTCGACCCCGAGGCGCTGGGCCAGATGTTGTCGGCCTTCGTCGCGATCACTCCTCTCGACCCGTCGCAACCCGATGACGCTCCCGCACTGCTGCAGCACATTCCGGGCATCGAGGCGTGTCATTCGGTGGCCGGAGACGAGAGCTACATGCTCATGGTGCGGGTGGCCTCGCCCAGACACCTGGAGCAGCTGCTGCAGGAGATCCGCGCTACGGCCAATGTCAGGACGCGAAGCACCATTATTCTGCAGACATTCTATGACAAGTAGGCCCGGTCAGGCCGCAGACATTCGGGTGACAACACCGCAACGGACGTAATTGTTCCGATATTTACGGGCCTTTCCGTAAATATTCATTTACCCTGAGGGCGTGACCCTCGAACTCGATCGGCTCGGGGCGGCCGCCGAAACCACCGTTGTCACCCCCGCCCGGGTGCATGAGATCCTGTCGGCGAGCATCCTCGCCGACGGCTTCGACCTGGTACTGGACCTGCGCGAGTCCCGCGGACGCCGGCTCGTGGACGCCCGCGACGGCACCTCCTACCTGGACATGTTCGGCTTCTTCGCGTCCTCCGCGCTGGGCATGAACCACCCGGCCCTGCTGGGCGACAAGCTGTTTCTGTCCGGACTGACCGCGGCCGCGCTGAACAAGCCCAGCAACTCCGACGTCTACACCGTCGAAATGGCGCGCTTCGTAGACACTTTCGTGCGCGTGCTCGGCGATCCGCGCCTCCCGCACCTGTTCTTCATCGACGGCGGCGCCCTGGCCGTCGAGAACGCCCTCAAGGCCGCCTTCGACTGGAAGTCCCGGCACAACGAAACCCACGGGCGCTCAGCCGAACTCGGCACCCGAGTGCTGCACCTGACCGGCGCCTTCCACGGCCGCAGCGGCTACACGCTCTCGCTCACCAACACCGATCCGGTGAAGACCGCCCGCTTCCCGAAATTCGACTGGCCCCGCATCGACACCCCCTACATGGGCCCCGACCACCCCGACATCGAGGCCGCCGAACGCCACGCCCTCGACCAGGCCCGCCGCGCCTTCGCCGAAAACCCGCACGACATAGCGTGTTTCATTGCCGAACCGATCCAGGGCGAGGGCGGCGACCGGCACCTGCGACCGGAATTCCTGCGCGCCATCCAGGCGCTGTGCCACGAGTACGACGCCCTGTTCGTGCTCGACGAGGTGCAGACCGGCGTCGGCATGACCGGCACCACGTGGGCCTACCAGCAGCTCGGCCTGGAACCCGACATCGTCGCCTTCGGTAAGAAGACCCAGGTCTGCGGCATCATGGCCGGCGGCCGCGTCGACGAGGTGCCCGGCAACGTCTTCCATGTCAGCTCGCGGCTCAACTCCACCTGGGGCGGCAACCTCGCCGACATGGTCCGTGCCCGGCGGGTCTTCGAGGTGATCGAACACGAGGATCTGGTGGCCCGCGCCCGCGAGCTCGGCCCCCACCTGCTCGACCGCCTGATCGAATTGTCCACCGCCCATGCGGAAGTCACCGATCCGCGCGGTCGCGGCCTGATGTGCGCGATCACCTTGGAATCGGCGCCGCTACGCAACGACGTGGTGACCCGGCTCCGGGAAGAGGAACAAATCCTGATCCTCGGCACCGGTGAACGCGGCATCCGCTTCCGGCCGCCGCTGACGGTAACCGAGGCGGAACTGGACGAGGCCGTGGACGCGCTCGACCGCGTATTGGGTTGAGCCGCAAGCCGGACCGCCACGGTCCGGCTTGCCCCGTTTGCTGAATGGTGACCTCGCCCCGAACCGCGTGGCGTGCCGCGACACTCCGTCATCGCGCCGTGAACGTCCATGTCGCCGCCTACTATTCGACGACATGTCAGCTCACCGCAATGACGGCATGGCACGGTGCGCCCTGTGATCGCACGGCGTGCACGTCTGGGTCTGATTCTCCCGCTGGTAATGCTGGCCGGTTGCTCGAACGCGGACACCGGCCCCGCATCGCCGTCCGCCACCCCGGCGTCCACCCCGGCCGGCGCGGCGCCCGCGGCGGCCGAGGCGCCGCGATTACTGCCCGGCATGCCGCCGCCGCTGTCACCCACCGACGTCTACGCCGGCACCCGCGAACTCAGTCCCGCCGTGGCCGGGCAACCCACCCGCGTCTACGTCCCCAACAGCGAGTCGCACACCATCTCCGTCATCGACCCGGACACCTTCCAGGTCGTCGACACCTTTCCCTCCGGCGGCAGCGAACCGCAGCACGTCGTCCCCGCCTACGACCTGCAGACGCTCTACGCGAACAACGATCTGCCCATCGGCAGCGGCAGCCTGCTGCCCATCGACCCGCGCACCGGCAAGCCGGGGGAGCCCATCCCGGTCCGGGACCCTTACAACATGTACTTCACGGCCGACGGCAAATACGCGCTCGTCGTCGCCGAAGCCGACCGCTCCCTGGACTTCTACGACCCGCACAGCTGGCAGAAGCTGCACGACATCTCTGTGCCCGAATGCCACGGGGTCAACCACATGGACTTCACCGCCGATGGCCGCACGGCTCTGGTCAGCTGCGAGTTCGGCGGGCGGATGGCGGTGGTGGACATCGCGGGCCTGACCCTGCTGCGGATGATCGACCTGCCCGGCGGGTCCTCGGGGATGCCGCAGGACGTCAAGCTCGCACCGGACGGGCGCACCTTCTTCGTGGCCGACATGATGGCGGGCGGCGTCTACGTCTTCGACGCGCAGACCTTCGACAACACCGGATTCATCCGGACCGGCGGCGGCACCCACGGCCTGTACATCACCCGCGACTCGAAACGGATGCTCATCACCAACCGCGGCGAGGGCAGCATCTCGGTCTGGGACTTCGCCACCGGGCGGCTCGGCGACACCTGGCGCATCCCCGGCGGCGGCAGCCCGGACATGGGCAACCTGTCCGCGGACGGCCGGGTTTTCTGGGTCTCCGGGCGCAACCACGGCGAGGTCTACGCGATCGACATCGTGGACTGGAAGCTGCTGGCCCGGATACCGGTCGGCCGCGGGGCGCACGGGCTCACCATCTGGCCCCAGCCGGGCCGGTACTCGACCGGCCATACGGGCGTAATGCGTTGAGCCGCCGAGGGTCCCGCACCGACCCGTCGCGCGGCCGCAGAACCGAAGTGTGGACCCGGCCAAAAGGTCGCGGGGATGACTGGCGAGATTCACTATTGAACATTGTTCGAGTTTCCCTCGCGCAGGACCCGGATTCGGTGCTCTACCTGCGGGTTTTTACTGGCGGGTAGTCAATAGCCGTACTCGCGAGTAGCCCCGACTGGATTACGAAAGCGGGTCTGGTACTGGTTACACTCCGGGACATGACGAGTGTCCAGCATCAGCCTTCGCCGGGTCCGGCGGGTGCCCCCGATATCCACACCACCGCCGGCAAGCTGGCTGACCTGCGCAATCGGCTGGAAGAAGCCAAGCACCCGATGGGTGAGGCCGCGGTCGACAAGGTCCACGCCAAGGGCAAGATGACCGCGCGCGAGCGCATCCTCGCCCTGCTGGACGAGGGCTCGTTCGTCGAACTCGACGCGCTGGCCCGCCATCGCAGTGTGAACTTCGGGCTGGAGAACCAGCGTCCGCTCGGCGACGGCGTGGTGACCGGCTACGGCACCATCGACGGCCGCGACGTCTGCATCTTCTCCCAGGACGTCACCGTCTTCGGTGGCTCGCTCGGCGAGGTCTACGGCGAGAAGATCGTCAAGGTGATGGACCTGGCGCTGCGGACCGGTCGTCCGCTCGTCGGCATCAACGAGGGCGCCGGCGCGCGCATCCAGGAGGGCGTCGTCTCCCTGGGTCTCTACGGTGAGATCTTCCACCGCAACATCCAGGCCTCGGGCGTCATCCCGCAGATCTCGCTGATCATGGGCCCGGCCGCGGGTGGCCATGTCTACTCGCCCGCCCTGACCGACTTCGTCGTCATGGTCGACCAGACCTCGCAGATGTTCGTCACCGGCCCCGACGTGATCAAGACCGTCACCGGCGAGGAAGTCACCATGGAGGAGCTGGGCGGCGCCCACACCCACATGGTCAAGTCCGGTGTCGCGCACTACGTCGCCTCCGGCGAGCAGGACGCCCTGGACTACGTGCGCGACCTGCTCGGCTACCTGCCCAGCAACAACCGCGCCGAGGCCCCCCGCTTCCCGGCCACCGCCGCCGCGGGCGCCATCGAGGAGAACCTCACCGAGGCCGACCTCGAGCTGGACACCATCGTCCCGGACTCCCCGAACCAGCCGTACGACATGCACGAGGTCATCAAGCGCCTGGTGGACGACGAGGAGTTCCTCGAGGTCCAGGCCGAGCGCGCGATGAACGTCATCTGCGGCTTCGCCCGCATCGACGGCCGCAGCGTCGGCTTCGTGGCCAACCAGCCCTCCCAGTTCGCGGGCTGCCTGGACATCGACGCCTCGGAGAAGGCCGCGCGCTTCGTGCGCACCTGCGACGCCTTCAACATCCCGATCATCACCCTGGTCGACGTGCCGGGCTTCCTGCCGGGTACCGGCCAGGAGTACAACGGCATCATCCGCCGCGGCGCGAAGCTGCTCTACGCCTACGGTGAGGCCACTGTGGGCAAGATCACAATCATCACCCGCAAGGCCTACGGCGGCGCCTACGACGTCATGGGTTCCAAGCATATGGGCGCCGATGTGAACCTGGCGTGGCCGACCGCTCAGATCGCGGTCATGGGTGCGTCCGGAGCGGTCGGTTTCGTGTACCGCAAGCAGCTGCAGACCGCGGCCGCCGAGGGCAACGACGTCGACGCCCTGCGCCTCGAGCTGCAGAACGAGTACGAGGACACCCTCGTGAACCCGTACGTGGCGGCCGAGCGCGGCTACGTCGACGCGGTCATTCCGCCGTCGCACACCCGCGGCCAGATCGTGTCGGCGCTGCGTCTGCTCGAGCGCAAGATGGTGTCGCTGCCGCCCAAGAAGCACGGCAACATTCCGCTCTGAAAATGCGATATGCGCGGTATGAGGCGCACACTGGTGGAACTCGTACCGCGCGTGATCGCCTCATCCGAGCAAAGATGAAGGAAAGCCGCACCACCCCCGCGGCGAACGGACAGGAGGACTGGCGCTGTGACGACCATGGCCGATGAAGAGGTATTGCGCGCCGCCGAACTGGATCTGGCTGTCGAGGATCTGGCGGACGCCATCGACACCGCCGTCGCGGAGATCGAGCCGGCGAACGCCGGACCGGTCATCAAGGTCCTGAAGGGCAACCCGACCGACCTCGAGCTCGCCGCCCTGCTGAGCGTGTTCGCCGCCGCGTCGGCGAGTGCCGCCGCCGCGCCGGCCGATCGCGGCCCGGCCGACATGTGGGGTCGCCGACCCTGCTGCACCGCGGCAGCTCGCCGTTCTCCCCCTACGCTTTTCCGGCGCTCTCGCACCTGCGCGACTGACGGATTGTGACCGTCTTCGTACTGGCGTCACAATCTCCGGCTCGGCTCGGCGTCCTGCGCAACGCGGGCGTCGAACCGGTCGTCCGGGTGTCCCATGTGGACGAGGACGTCGTGGCCGAGGCGCTGCCCCCGGGCACCCCGCCCGATCGAGTGGTGATCGAACTGGCTCGCGCCAAGGCGCTGGAGGTGGCCGGGCAGCTGGCGGGTGATCCCGCCTTCACCGATTCCGTTGTCGTGGGCTGCGATTCGATGCTGCTCGTCGACGGTGTCCTGCAGGGCAAGCCGCTGACCCCCGAGGTCGCCCGCGAGCGCTGGGCCGAGATGGCCGGACGCAGCGCGGATCTGTTGACCGGGCACTGCGTGCTGCGGCTGACCGCCGGTGAGATCGTCGGCGAGGCCGCCGATTGCAGTTCCACCACCGTGCATTTCGCCAAACCCGAACCGGCGGAACTGGACGCGTACATCGCGACCGGGGAGCCGCTGCAGGTGGCCGGATCCTTCACGCTGGACGGCATGGGCGGCTGGTTCGTTGACAAGATCGACGGTGACCCGTCGAGCGTCATCGGGATCGGGCTACCACTGGTTCGTCGACTGCTTGCCGATGTGGGGGTCGGCATTGCGCGGCTGTGGGTCGGTGGCCGCGCGTAGTTGCGGCGCCACCCGACCGGACGACGGGGCCAATCTGGGCTCGCCCGTGGCCGATTCGGGTTCCTCGGTCTCCGCCTGATCCTCGCGCGCGCCCTCGCCGGGGCGGCCCTGCAGTAGTTCCAGTCGCGCCACGCACAGTTCGGGTTCCACGAACGGGTGCAGGCGCACGTTCACGCTCTCCCGGCCGCCGTTGCGGTCCAATACTTCTCGCATGAGTCCCAGGTGCACGCCGCACACCACCTCGGAGTGGGTGCGGGCCAGTTCGCGCAGCGGGCAGGCGGTCATCCGGATCAGGGCCGACTCTTCGGTCTCACTGGCGTGGTCGCGTTCGGGGGCGAAGCCGAGTTCCGACATCAGCGTGATGGTGAGGTCCTTGGCGTCCTCGAGCGATTCGACGGGCTGATCCACCGCTTCGAGTTTCGAGCCCCAGGCCCGGCCCGCGGTGATGGCGGCTTCGGAGCGGCGGCGCGGATCGCTGCCGAGCTGATCGGCCAGTACTTGCGCCAATTCCTGATAACCCACGGATCGCTGTACAGCGGTATAGCCGATCCGGGGCCGGCCGCGGCCGCGCGGCGGCTGCTGGAATTGCCGGACCAGCGATTCCCGGGTCAGAACATCCAGGTGAAAACGCACGGTAGTCACATGCTGTCCGGTGACGCGCGCCAGTTCCTGGGCATCGAGAGGCTCGCTGGCGCCACGTAGGATCGCAAGCAGTCGCCGTCGTGGCCAAGAATCGGACATAGCTCACCCCTCCTCTCGAGAGACTTTATCGGATGAAGCTGCGCTTAATTCGCTCAATCATCCGATTCGTGATCTGAAACGAGTTTCGTAACCGCCACATGCCTACGATCGGTGTTGAGATTCGAACCGCCAATGCCTAACCCACCACGCGTGAAGGACCACAACGTGCCCGTCGCTCCGGATCCGCATCCCTCATTCGGCTCCTACGCACATCCTCACCGACTAGTAACCACGGAGTGGCTGTCGGCAAACATCGGCACGCCTGGACTCAAGATCATCGAGTCCAACGAAGACATATTGCTATACGACATCGGTCATGTCCCGGGTGCCATCAAGATCGATTGGCGCACCGAGCTGATCGATCCGCGTACCCGCGATGTGGTCGACGGCGCGACCTTCGCCAACCTTATGCGCGCCAAGGGCGTCGAACGTGGCGACACCGTGGTGATCTACGGCGATAAATCCAATGGCACCGCGGCCGCCACCCTGTGGGTGTTCTCCCTCTTCGGGCACGAGGACGTGCGCCTGCTGGACGGCGGCCGCGACGCCTGGATCTCCGAGGCCCGCGACACCACCTTCGAGGTGCCCGCGGCCGGGCGGGGCGAGTACCCGGAGGTGGATCGGGACGACAAGTCCGCGCGCGCCTTCCGGCAGGACGTGGTCGCGCATCTGGGCGGGCCGCTCATCGACTCGCGCGCGTTCGACGAGTACACCGGCGATCTGGTGGTGCTGGACCGTCCGGAGGAGCAGGCGCTGCGCGCGGGCCACATCCCGACCGCGGTGAACATCCCCTGGACCTCCTCGGTGGGCGCGGACGCCCGCTTCCGCCCGCGGGTCGAGCTGGACGTCATCTACGGCGGGGTGGTCGCGGGCCTCGCGCCGCTGGTCTACTCGCGCGTGGGCGAGCGTTCGGCGCTGACCTGGTACGTGCTGACCTACCTGCTGGGCGTGGACGGGGTGCGCAATTACGACGGCTCCTGGACCGAGTGGGCCAATGCCGTGGGTGCGCCTATCGTGATCGGCGAAGAACCCGGCGCGGCGCCCGCGGTCGTGGCAAGCTCGTAACGCCAGAGCCCCTTCCGGAGGATTCCCTGGGGAGGCTCTCGGAGAGTCTGGTAGAACAGGTTCTAAAAATAAGGTCCCGAGAGTCGCTTTGTTCACTCTTCGGGCCTACTCTCCGGTAGCCCTATCCGGGTTCGGCTGTTGTTGGCACGATGCCTACACTGCCGACAGACGAAAGTATCCAGAGCACAGGAGGCTCAGTGCCCAACCATGCCAACGCGCAGATCACAAAGGTCCTCGTAGCCAACCGAGGCGAGATCGCCGTGCGCGTGATCCGGGCCGCCAAGGACGCCGGAATCGCCAGTGTTGCCGTGTACGCCGAACCGGACGCCGACGCGCCGTTCGTGAAGCTCGCCGACGAGGCGTTCGCCCTCGGCGGTCAGACCTCGGCCGAGTCGTACCTGGTGTTCGACAAGATCCTCGACGCCGCCGCCAAGGCCGGCGCCGACGCGATCCACCCCGGCTACGGCTTCCTTTCCGAGAACGCCGATTTCGCGCAGGCCGTGATCGACGCCGGACTGATCTGGATCGGCCCCTCGCCGCAGTCCATCCGCGACCTGGGTGACAAGGTCACCGCGCGCCACATTGCCGAGCGCGCCAAGGCTCCGATGGCCGCGGGCACCAAGGACCCCGTCAAGGACGCCGACGAGGTCGTCGCGTTCGCCAAGGAGTACGGCGTTCCGGTGGCCATCAAGGCCGCCTTCGGTGGTGGCGGTCGCGGCATGAAGGTCGCGCACACCATCGAGGAGATCCCGGAGCTGTTCGAGTCCGCCACCCGTGAGGCCATCGCCGCCTTCGGTCGCGGCGAGTGCTTCGTGGAGCAGTACCTGGACAAGGCCCGCCACGTCGAGGCCCAGGTCATCGCCGACCAGCACGGCAACGTCGTGGTCGCCGGCACCCGTGACTGCTCGCTGCAGCGCCGCTTCCAGAAGCTGGTCGAGGAGGCCCCGGCCCCCTTCCTGTCCGACGAGGTGCGCGGCAAGATCCACGCCTCCGCCAAGGCCATCTGCAAGGAAGCCGGCTACTACGGCGCCGGCACCGTGGAGTACCTGGTGCAGGGCGAGACCGTGTCCTTCCTCGAGGTGAACACCCGCCTGCAGGTCGAGCACCCGGTCACCGAGGAGACCGCCGGAATCGACCTGGTGCGCCAGCAGTTCCGCATCGCCGAGGGTCACGAGCTGTCGATCAAGGAAGACCCGGCGCCGCGCGGCCACTCCTTCGAGTTCCGCATCAACGGTGAGGACGCCGGTCGCGGCTTCCTGCCGGCTCCCGGCCCGGTCGTCGTGTACCGCGAGCCCGCGGGCCCCGGCGTGCGCGTCGATTCCGGTGTGGTCGAGGGCTCGGTCATCGGTGGCCAGTTCGACTCCATGCTCGCCAAGCTGATCGTCACCGGTGAGAACCGTGAGCAGGCGCTGCAGCGCGCCGCTCGCGCGCTCGCCGAGTTCGAGATCGAGGGCCTGGCCACGGTCATCCCGTTCCACCGCCACATCGTCGAGAACCCCGCGTTCATGGGTGACGGCACCAAGTTCGACGTCTACACCAAGTGGATCGAGAACGAGTGGGACAACACCATCGAGCCGTACGCCGGCGCTGTCGCCATCGAGGATGACGAAGAGGCGCCGCGCCAGAAGGTGGTCGTCGAGGTCGGCGGTCGTCGCCTCGAGGTGTCGCTGCCCGGTCAGTTCTCCGTCGGCGCCGCTGCCGGTTCCAACGGCGCGGGTGTCGTGCGCAAGAAGCCCAAGGCGCGCAAGCGCGGTGGCGCGGGCGCGGGCGCTGCCTCCGGTGACGCCGTGACCGCCCCGATGCAGGGCACCGTGGTCAAGGTGGCCGTCGAAGAGGGTCAGTCCGTCGAGGCGGGCGACCTGGTCGTGGTGCTCGAGGCCATGAAGATGGAGAACCCGGTCACCGCCCACAAGGCCGGCGTCATCACCGGTCTCGCGGTGGAGGCCGGCGCGGCCATCACCCAGGGCACCGTGCTCGCCGAGATCAAGTAACACAAGACAATTCGCCAGTGGCCGCCCACCTGCAGGTGGGCGGCCACTCGCGCTAATGTCATGGCATGGCTGAACCACCGGAGATCCGTATCGGCACCGTCGAGCGCGAGGACGCGATGAAGCGGCTGTCGGACCATTTCGCGGCGGGGCGGCTCAGCGTGGCGGAGTTCGACGAGCGCAGCGGGATCGTGGCCGCGGCCCTGACCCGCGGCGACCTGGAGCAGGTGTTCACCGATCTGCCGGAACCGGTGTCGGAGAAGCCCGTTCCCGCGGAGCGGCGGTCGTTGCTCGGCTCGATCCCGCCCGAACGGATCATGCCGGTGGTTCCGATCATCGCGCTGATCCTGTTCCTCGTCACCCATCAGTGGCTGTTCTTCCTGCTGATCCCGCTCGCGGGCGCGGTGCTGTTCGGCGGCCAGGGACGGGATCGCCGCAGGCGGGCCGAGCGCCGGGATCGCCGGCGACGCTTGGACCGCGGACAGGAGGACTGATGGAACCCATCGAGATCAACGCGGGCAACTGGTACCTGCGTGCCCTGCGCGCCGACGAGCGCATCGACGACCGGCCCGCCCTGGCCGACGGCGGCATCACCGAACCCGATTATGTGGACCGTCGCACCGCGCAGTGGGCCGACGAAACCCACTTCTCCTGGGCGGTCTGCGTCCCCACTACCGCGGAACTGGTCGCCGAGATCGGCGTACGCCCCAACACCGACGGCACCGCGACCGTGACCGGCTGGGCCCGAACGGGATACGACTCCGCCCTCGAGGACGGACTGGTATCGGTCCGCCGGTTCACCGCCGGGGCCCTGGGCCTGGAACCCGTCGACGCCTGATTCCCGGCTCCGCGCGCCGCACCGCTTTCCGGTCCGGACAACGAATCAGTTCCCCAAAAGGCTTATCCACCTGGGCTGATGCCGTTTATCAGCGGAAAATCGGTCGTGCCGAACCCCTGTCGTGCGTCACTCTGGAATCGCATCCGGAACCGACGACCAGGGGAGGCGTTATGTGGAACTGGAGCAAACACCAGGCCGATCGGGCTGTGGCGGCCTCGTTCACCGCGTGGCGGCACCGCGACCCGGAGCCGACCGTGACCGATCCCGAATTCGACGAGACCCCGGAGGAGGGCCGCGAGCAGTCGGGGGACACCGCGGCCGCCGGGTATGCCGGGACGCCGGACGGCGCGTGCGAGGACCTTTCCGAGGACGCGCTGGCCGGACTGTTCGACGCGCTCTCGATCATGTTGGAGGCCGTTCCCGGGGTCCGCTAGGCGCGGGGAGTAGCGTGCCAAGGCATGGAGAGGTTGCCGCTGGACGCCGCCGTGCTGGGCCGCAGTGTTGCCGAGTCGCCGGAGCTGAGATTCTTCTCGGCCATCGAGGTGGTCGAGTCGACCGGCTCGACCAATGCGGATCTGGTTGCGCGGGCCGCTGATTCGAGTGCCGATCGGCTGGTGCTGATCGCGGAGACACAGGAGCGCGGGCGCGGCCGCCACGACCGGCAGTGGGTGAGCCCGGCGCGGGCGCAGCTCGCGATGTCGGTGCTGGTGCGGGTGCGCGGCATCGACCCGGCGGTGCTGGGCTGGCTGCCGCTGCTCACCGGGGTGGCGGTGGTGGACGCGGTGCGCGCCGAGACCGGCCTGAAGGCGGTCCTCAAGTGGCCCAATGACGTGCTGGTGGACGGTCGCAAGCTGGCCGGGATCCTGGCCGAGATCGCGGCCGTGGGCGCCGATCCCGCGGTGGTGGTCGGCGTCGGACTGAACGTCTCGCTCACCGAGGCCGAACTGCCGGTCCCGCATGCCACCTCACTGCTGCTGGCGGGCGCGCCCGGCACCGATCGCACCGCGCTGGTGCAGTCCGTGCTGCGGGAGTTCGCGCGCCGCTTCATCGCCTGGGAGGCCTCGGGCTGGGATATCACCGATCTGTCCGCCGCCTACCGGGAGCGGTGCGCCACCCTCGGCGCGCAGGTCCGGGCGGAACTGCCGGGCGGTGAGGTGCTCACCGGAATCGCCACGGGTATCGACGAGAACGGCCGCCTGCTGATCGGCGACCGCGCCGTCTCGGCCGGTGACGTCACCCACCTGCGCGCCGAGTACTGACCGTAAATCTCTCCGCCACAACCGGATTCGTCAGGGTTTGTGCTGACCGCGCGGCCCGCGGCTGTCGTTGTGCCCGCCGCTCGGCTTCCTGGGGTCGGGATTCAGCGGCCCCAGGTCGAGTTTCGGGATCTTGGACAGGTCGGGGATGTTGGGGAGCGTCCAGGCCGGGACGGGTGGCGGGATCACCGGTGCGACCACGTTTGTCGGTTCGGGTTCCGAGGCGACCGGTGCGCTCGGCTCGGTCGGGGGTAGCGTCTCCGGTAGTTGCACCGGTTGTTCGGTCGGTGGGATCGACGCCGGCACAGGCGTTTTCGCGACATTCTCGGCGGGGACGCGGGTTCGGGCGGGGCCGGGCTCGGAGGCGTTGCCGGTGATCCAGGCCCCGCCCAGCGCGATCGTGATCGCCGCGGCCGCGAAACCGGCCGCCGTGATCCTGCGCCGCCGCGTCCATCGGGCCGGCGGGGGGCGTCGTGTCCGGGACCGAATTCATCGGCAGCACAACGGTTCGCGTATCGACCCCCGATGCGGATGCACCGCGCCGGGCAGCCGCGCGGGCAGCGGCAGCGGCGGCAATCGGTTCGGTGGTAGCGGAGCCGGGTTCGATGGCGGCGGCCGCGATCTCGGTGGCAGCCACGCTGGGGTCGGTAGCGGCCGCGACGGATTCGGCCAGGGCGGCGCGGGCGGCGGCGGCGAATTCACCCGCGGTGGCGTACCGTTCGGCCGGCTGTTTGGCCAGGCCGCGGGCGATGACGCGGTCGAGGGCGGCGGGGACGGCCGGGGCCAGGCTGGACGGGGGTTCCGGCATGCGTTCCAGGTGCGCGCGCATCAGCTGCGCGGGATTGCGGACGCGGAAGGCGCGCTGGCCGGTGAGGCATTCGTAGAGCACGCAGGCCAGCGAGTAGACGTCGGAGCGGACGGAGATGGTGCCGTCGAACCGTTCGGGGGCCATGTAGGCGGGGGTGCCGACCAGCATGCCGGTCTGGGTGATGGCGGTTTGGCCGTCCTGGAACGCGGTGCCGAAGTCGATCAGGTACGCGATGTCGTCGGGGGCGACGATGATGTTCTGCGGTTTGACGTCCCGGTGCACCAGTCCGGCGGCGTGCGCCTCGTCGAGCGCGGAGGCGACCTGGGCGATGAGTTCGACGGCCGTATCCGGCGTCATCGGCCCTTCCCATTCGAGCAGGGCTTCGATGTCGAGGCCGTCGACGAATTCGGACTCGATGAAGAGCCGGCCCTCCAGCTCGCCGTAGGTGTGCACGGCGACCACGTGTGGTCCGTGCAGCAGTGATGCGGCCCGCGCCTCGCGCTCGAATCGTTCCCGGTATTCGGGATCGGCGGTCAGCACGGGCGCCAGCACCTTGAGCGCGACGGTTCGGTCCGTCACGGTGTCATGGGCACGCCACACTTCCGCCGACCCGCCGCTGCCGAGCAGTTCGTCGAGGCGGTATCGGCCCAGATAGCCATCCCCCAACGGAGTTCCTCTCGTCACACTGGGGGATTACCATAGCGAACCGAATTTATTTCACCGCGCACCACGCACTTTTGGGTCAGACCGATTGCAGTTCGCCGCGGGTGGCCTCGCGCGCGAGCAGGCGGTCACGCTGCTCTTCGAACTTGGTGGCGTCGCGGCCCAGCTTCTCCAGGTGGGCGGCCAGCTCTTCGCGGGCCTGTTCGCCGCGCGGACCGAAGTCGTTGCGTTCGAAGATGTTCCAGTTCTTGATCACCGGCGCGACCACTTCTTCCAGGTGCTGGCGCGGGTCGTAGATGCCGTGCTTGGCCATCATGACGCCGTTGCGCCGGAAGTTGGGCATGCCGGAGCCGGGCATGACGAAGTTGACGAGCACCTTGGTGATGGCGTCCACGGCCTGGTCGGGCACCAGGTCCAGGGCCGAGCCGCACAGGGTGCGGTAGAAGATCATGTGCAGGTTCTCGTCGGCGGCGATGCGCTGCAGCATGCGGTCGGCGATCGGGTCGTCGCAGACGCGGCCGGTGTTGCGGTGCGAGACGCGGGTGGCCAACTCCTGGAAGGTCACGTAGGCGACGTTCTCCAGGAATCCGCCCCACTCGTCGGGGGACTGCGCGCCGTTGGTCATGTGGATCATGCGCGCCTGTTCCAGGGCGACCGGATCCACGCCGCGAGTGACGACCAGGTAGTCGCGCATGACGATGCCGTGGCGGTTCTCCTCGGCGGTCCAGCGGCCGACCCAGGTGCCCCAGGCGCCGTCCTGGGAGAAGTTCTCCGCGATCTCCCGGTGGTACGAGGGCAGGTTGTCCTCGGTGAGCAGGTTGGTGATCATCGCGACCTTGGCGACCTCGGACAGCTTCGACTGCGATGGATCCCAGTCCTCGCCGCCCATGGCGGCGAAGTTGCGGCCCTGGTCCCACGGCACGTAGTCGTGCGGGTGCCATTCCTTGGCCATCGAAAGATGCCGGTTCAGATTCGCCTCGGCAACGGGTTCGAGCTCGCGAAGTATCTGGTGTTGGGTCAGCTCTCGGGTCACGCACGCCTCCTGTGTCTTACATACCGGGTAAAGCCTGAAAGGTCCTGCTTTGAGGACTACCTCGTAGGTCTTGCGCGGTACAGCTCGGAAGTACGGCAAACACGTGCCGCCGATGCTACCGGCAACCGCACGATTGTGCCCCGGTCCGCAGACGCGCGTGCGGCATTCGGGCATCTGCACGAGATAGGGTTCGGGCATGGGTTATCCGGAGGAGGCATTGGCGCCCGAAGAGGTGCTGCTGCTACACCGCCATCCGCATTGGAAGATGTTGTTCTGGCCCGCTGTGACTTTCATCCTGATCACCGCATTTGCCGGATTCGGCGCGGGCGTCGCGGCGCGCAATACCGACGACGGTCTCCAGACCGGTTTGCTGCTCGGCATTCTGGCCTTGTGGCTGGGGATCGTGCTGTGGCGCAGCGTCGCTCCGCTGATTCGATGGAAGGCGACGCATTTCATCGTGACCGATCGGCGAGTGCTGATCCGGCAGGGCGTGCTCACCCACAGCGGTATCGACATTCCGATGAATCGGATCTCGAATGTGCAGTTCCGCCATGGCCTGTTCGATCGCATGCTGGGCACCGGCACGCTGATCATCGGGTCGGCGTCGGAGGATCCGCTGGAGTACGACGACATTCCGCACGTGCAGCGGGTGCACACCTTGCTCTATCACCAGGTCTTCGATGTGGTGCAGAAGAATCCGAATGGCGGCGGCTTCTAGGGTTCCGCCGGTGCGTACCCGTAGTCTGATGCCGTGACCGCAGTACTGCTGGCCGAAGACGACGAGGCCATCGCCGCGCCGCTGTCCCGGGCGCTGGGCCGCGAGGGCTATTCGGTGACCGTGGAGAGCTATGGTCCCGCCGTGCTCGAGCGGGCCCTGGAGGGTGGTCACGACCTGCTCATCCTGGATCTCGGCCTACCCGGCATGGACGGTCTGGAGGTGTGCCGTCAGGTGCGGGCGCGCGGCGCCGAACTGGCGGTGCTGATGCTGACCGCGCGCACCGACGAGGTGGACTTCGTGGTCGGCCTGGACGCCGGCGCGGACGACTATGTGGGCAAACCGTTCCGGCTGGCCGAACTGCTGGCCCGGGTGCGGGCGCTGTTGCGCCGCAGCGGAATCGGGGACGAGGCGGTGGAGGTCGGCGGTATCCGGCTGGAGCCGGCCGCGCGCCGGGTGCTGGTGAACGGCGTCGAGGTGAATCTGGCCAACAAGGAATACGAGCTGCTGAAGGTGCTCATCGACCGCGCCGGGCAGGTGGTCTCGCGCGAGACCATCCTGCGTGAGGTGTGGGGTGACGCTGATCTGCGCGGCTCCAAGACCTTGGATATGCACATGTCGTGGTTGCGTCGCAAGATCGGGGACGAGGGCGCGGTGGCGGAGCGGCGTATCGTGACCGTCCGCGGCGTAGGCTTCCGGTTCAATACCGACTAGCCGCTCGATCGTTCCTGGTTGTTGTGCTGTTCCGCGCGCGTGCTCTATTGCATCTTCGCTCACGCGAAACCCCCGAAGCCCCGGCGAAGCGAGGCATCTCGACGATGAGACGCAGGATCCTGCTGTCCATGGTGGCCGCGCTGACTCTCACCACCCTGGTTCTCGGTGTGCCGCTGGCGTTCACGGCCTGGAAGTGGGTCGAGGACATCAGCCGCAACGAGCTGCGCAACCGGCTCAACGGCATCTCCGAAGAGGTGATGCGCCAGGAGCGCGACGGCATGATCTACGGCGAACTCGACACCAAGGCCGTGCGGCTGCTGATTCCGGCCAACGGCAAGCTGACCATCATCTATCCGACGCCGTCGGACAAGAACGCGCAGGTCGACATCGGCGCGGACACCGTCGACGATCCGCTGGCCGAGTCCTGGTCGATGGGCACAAACGGCTCCTTGCGCCTCGAAATCCCTTCGGCCCCCATGCATTCCATGCAGCGGCAGGCGCTGGGCGCGGTGCTGGGCCTGGTGCTGATCTCGCTGGGCGCGGGTATCGCGGTGGCGGTGGTGACCGCGCGGCGGGTGGCCGATCCGCTGCGCGACGTGGCGGCCCGCGCGGCCCGGCTGGCCATGGGTGATTTCCGCGCCGATCCGCGCCGCCACGGCATCACCGAACTGGATCGCGTGTCCGACGTGCTGGATTCGGCCACAGTGGAAATCGCGGGCCGGCTGCAACGCGAGCACGCGCTGGTCGCCGATGTCTCGCATCAGCTGCGCAGTCGGCTCACCGCAGTGCGGCTGCGCCTGGACGAGCTGTCCGCGCACGCCGATCCGGCCGTGGTGCACGAGGCGGAAGAGGCCATGGCGCAGGTCGATCGGCTCACCGACGCCATCGACGAACTGGTCCGCGCCTCTCGCGACGAGGGCGCGGCCGAACGCGATCCGCTGCCCGTGGTGGCCGAATTGCGCAGTGTCGTAGCGGAATGGCGGCATCCCTTCGCCGAGGCCGGGCGCAAACTGGTGCTGCTCGGCGACCCGACGCTGAAGGCGCCGGTGACCGGTTCGCGGCTGCGGGAGGCGCTGGCCGTGCTGGTCGACAATGCACTCATGCACGGCGGTGGCACCTGCACGGTGTCGGTCCGCACGGTGGCCGGGCGGATGGACGACAGTGAACCGCTGGTGGTGGTGGAGGTCGCGGACGAGGGCGACGGCGTGCGAGATGAGCTGGCGCCGCACATCTTCGATCGCGGCTTCTCGGCGGCGGGCTCGACCGGGGTGGGCCTGGCCCTGGCCCGCGCGCTGATCGAGGCCGACGGCGGCCGTCTGGAATTGCAGCGTCGCCGGCCCGCCCTGTTCGCGGTGTTCCTCGGGTCGTCGGGGGTGGCGTCGCGGCCGATCGCGGTGGGCACCGAGCCGCGCTGATCTTCTATCGGTTCTCTAACTCTTCGTTAGCGGCCGCTGAGAACTCGGTTCCTACGTTGGGTGCTGCCAACCGGAACCGACGAGCGATCGTCGACGAAGAAGCAGGAGACACCATGCCCACGTTCACCGTTCGCCGCACCGTGACCGCCGGAGTCGTCGGGGCCGCCGCCCTCACGGTGCTGGCGCTGCCCGCGACCGCGCATGCGGATACCCCGGATTCGATTGCCGGACTCGCGGATACGGGCAGCTCCGGACCGGCCCCGGCAACCCAGCCGGCGCTGCCTTTGGAGCCGGCGCTGCCCGCACTGCCGGGCACCCCGGCCGAGCCGGGCATGGTGATCATCAAGGACCGCGACGGCAATGTCATCGTGCGCCGGCTCGAGCCCAGTGAGCCGGTCGGCCCGGGCGTGCCGGCCCAGCCATTGCAGCCCGGCGTGCAGCTGCCCGGTGGTCCGGTGGTGACGGTGCCGGGTGGTCACTCGCCCGCCGACACCATCGTGATCGATCCGATTCGCTGACGGGGTTCTATCGGTCCGCGCCCGTATCGTCTGATCCCGTGACGGGTCCCCGGATTCTGATTGTCGACGACGACGCCAGGGTGCTGGCCTCCGTGGCGCGGGGGCTCCGGATGTCCGGTTTCGAGGTCGAGACCGCGGCGGACGGGGCCACCGCGCTGCGCCACATCACCACCGACGCCCCGCAGGCCGTGGTGCTGGATTTGAACATGCCGAATCTGGACGGCGTGGGCGTGGTGACGGCGTTGCGGGCGCTCGGCAACGACATCCCGATCTGCGTGCTCAGCGCCCGCGCCGAGGTCACCGACCGGATCGACGCGCTCGAGGCGGGCGCCGACGACTACCTGACCAAACCGTTCGATCTCGGTGAGCTGGTGGCCCGGCTGCGCGCCATGCTGCGCCGGGCCCCCGCCCCCGCGCATGTCGCCGACGATCGCATCGTGGTGGGCCCGCTGACCGTGCGACCGGGCGCCCGCCGCGCATCGATCGACGGCCGCCCGCTCGAACTGACCAAACGTGAATTCGACCTGCTCGCCGCGCTGGCCTCGGCGCCCGGGCAGGTGTTCACCCGCGCGCAACTGCTGGATCGCGTGTGGGGCTACGACTTCGAGACCCAGACCAAGGTGGTCGATGTGTTCGTTTCCTACCTGCGCCGCAAGATCGAGGACACCGGGTGCCCGCGCCTGATCCACACCGTCCGCGGTGTCGGATTCGTGCTGCGGATCGAGCCGTGATCCGGATGCTTCCGCGGGGTCGGATCGCTCTGTCCCTGCGTGCCCGGGTGGCGCTGGCCAGTGCGGCGACGGCCGCGGTGGTGGTCGCCGCGATGTCGGTACTGCTGTTCGTGTTCGCCCCGGCGGAGGCGTCCAACCAGGTAGGCCGGGTCGTGAGCGCGATCGCGCTGGCCCCGGCCGAGGTGGTGCACCCGGAACCCGGCGCTCCGGCGCAGCCGGTGCCCGGCACTCCCGTGCCGCCGCCGTCGGGGTTGCCCGCGTTGCCCACGGGGCCGGGCCTGTTGATCACCCGGGTCGATCCGAATGTGGAGTACTCGCGCACCGTGGCCTTCAACGGTGAGCCGGTGGCATTGACCGTGCCGACCGAGGTCGCGTCGGATTCGGCCACCCGGCAACGCATCCGGATCGTGCTGATCGGTCTGACCGGGGTGGCGCTGGCCGCCGTGCTGGGCTGGCTGGCCGCGCACCGCGCCGTGGTGCCGCTGCGGCGGCTGACCGCGGCGACGGCCGGGCTGGGTGAGGGTCTTTCGGTGCAGACGCCGCGTCATCCGGTGGCCAGTGAGACAACGGAATTGGCGCAGGCCATGAACACCATGCTGGGGCGGATCGCCACCGAGCGCCGCCACACCGACGAGGCGTTGGTCACGGCCCGGGATTTCGCCGCCACCGCCGCGCACGAGCTGCGCACCCCGCTGACCGCCATGCGCACCGATCTGCAGGTGCTACGGTCGATGCCGCTGTCGGAGGCCGAGCGCGCCGAGATCCTGGACGACGTGCTCGGTGCGCAGAGTTCGGTCGAGGCCACCCTGCACGCGCTGGAACGGCTGGCGGTGGGCGATCTCACCACCGAATCCGATTGGGCGGATCTGGATCTGGGGGAGGTGGTCGACCAGGTGGTCGATGACGCCCGGCGGCAGTATCCCGGGGTGACCATCGATGCGGACGGGGTCGAGCCGATTCGCCTGCGCGGCTTGGCCGCGGGCCTGCGCTCGGTGGTCGACAATGCCGTCACCAATGCGGTGCGGCACGGGGGAGCGGATCGCATCGAGATCGCGGCGCACCCGGCGGACGGTCACGCGGTGCTGACCATCGACGACAACGGGTGCGGCATCCCGGCCGCGGATCGCGAGCGGGTCTTCGAGCGTTTCTATCGGGCGAGCCCCACCGACGGCAGTGGTCTGGGTCTCGCGCTGGTTGTTCAGCAGGCCCGCTTACACGGCGGAACCGCGACAATCGGGGAAAGTCCGGCAGGTGGTGTCCGCCTGACCGTCACCCTCAGCTGTGGCCCAGCTGCTCCTCGTTCTCGTTGACGAGGTCTTCGAATTCGTCCTGGAGTTCCTTCATTTCGTCGGGGAACACCCACTTCTTCATGGCGTAGAAACGGAACGCCATTTGCAGCAGGTTGCCGATGATGAAGGCGCTGAAGAAGTCCGCGATGTTCTCGACGGTGAAACTCACATTGGGCTGGCGCAGGTCGAACACGTAGCTCGACACCCACAGCGGGAGCGCGGCCAGGCCGACACCGATACCGCTGACCAGGAAGAACAGCAGCGCTTCGTGGTGCTTCTCGCGGCCGCCGCGCTTGTCGAAGGTCCATTCCCGGTTGAGGATGTAGGACACGATGACCGCGATGGTGCCCGACATGATGCGGGCCACCGTCGGCTTGGTGTCCATGATCGTCCATTTCAGGACGTAGAAGATTCCGAGATCGATGACGAACGTGGTCGCACCGACAATCGCGAACTTGAGGAGTTCGTAATGGCGGTCCGCGAGGGCCCGCAGGGGTGCGGGCATGCGATTGACCACTTCATCGACAAATGACACGGTGCGAGTCTACGTCTCTCGCCTGGGCTGTGTCGGGCCGGTACAAATTGGGGCAACGGCCGCTCACACGACTCGCCGATACCTGTCACGCGACCCGCGGGTCAGCCGCCGGTGGGTGTCATGACAACATAGTGCAGCGTGAGCGCCCGTTCCTTCGATTCCTCCGCGATGCCCACCGTCACCATGATCGGCGGCGGCCAGCTCGCGCGCATGACCCACCAGGCGGCCATCGCGCTGGGCCAGCGGCTGCGCGTGCTCGCCGAACGCCCGGACGACCCGGCCGCGCAGGTGACACCGGACGTGGTGCTCGGCAGCCACGGCGATCTGACCGCGCTGCGCAAGGCTGCGGTCGGCTCGCACGCGCTGACCTTCGACCACGAGCACGTCCCCACCGAGCACCTCGAGGCGCTGATCGCCGAGGGCGTGAACGTGCAGCCGCGCCCGCAGGCGCTGATCTTCGCCCAGGACAAGCTGCGGATGCGCCGCAAGCTGGCCGAGCTGGACGTGCCGATCCCGGCCTACGCCGAGGTGACCTCGGTCGCCGACGCGGTCGCCTTCGCCGACGAACACGGCTGGCCCTTCGTGCTGAAGGCGGTGCGCGGCGGTTACGACGGCCGCGGCGTCTGGATGCCCGCCGACGCGGCCGAGGCCGCCCCGATCATCGAAGACCAGCTGGCGCACGGCGTCTCGCTGATGGCCGAGGCCAAGGTGGACCTGAAGCGGGAGCTGTCGGCCATGGTGGCCCGCTCCCCGTTCGGTCAGGCCGCCGCCTGGCCCGTGGTCGAGACCGTGCAGCGCAACGGCCAGTGCGCGGTCGTCATCGCGCCCGCCCAGGACCTGCCCGCGGCCAAGGCCACCGAGGCCGAGGCCCTGGCCCTGCGCCTGGCCGCCGAACTCGGCGTCACCGGCGCGATGGCGGTGGAACTGTTCGAGACCCATTCCGGCGACTTGCTGGTCAACGAATTGGCCATGCGCCCGCACAAACTCCGGCCACTGGGGCATGGACGGCGCCTGCACCGGCCAGTTCGAGCAGCACCTGCGCGCGGTCCTGGACTACCCGCTGGGCAGCACCAAGCCGCTGGCCCCGGTCACCGTCATGGCCAACATCCTGGGCGCCCCCGAGGCCCCCGCGATGTCCATGGACGAACGCCTGCACCACCTCGCGGCCCGGATCCCCGATGCCAAGGTGCATCTCTACGGCAAGGGCGAACGCGCCGACCGCAAGATCGGCCACATCAACATCCTCGGTGACGACGTCGCCGGGACCCGGGAGAAAGCCGAGCGCGCGGCGCACTGGATGTCGCACGCGATCTGGACCGACGGATGGGACCACCACCATGACTGACACCGCCCAGGTTGGCCTCATCATGGGGTCGGACTCCGACTGGCCGACCATGGAAGCCGCCGCGGAAGCCTTGGCCGAGTTCGGCATCCGCTTCGAGGTGGGCGTGGTGTCCGCGCACCGCACCCCGCAGCGCATGCTCGACTACGCCAAGACGGCCGCGGACCGCGGCATCAAGGTGATCATCGCGGGTGCGGGCGGCGCGGCACACCTGCCCGGCATGGTCGCCTCGGCCACCCCGCTGCCGGTGATCGGCGTGCCGGTGCCGCTGAAGTATCTCGACGGCATGGACTCGTTGCTGTCGATCGTGCAGATGCCGGCCGGCGTCCCGGTCGCGACGGTCTCCATCGGCGGCGCCCGCAACGCGGGCCTGCTGGCGGCGCGCATCCTCGCCACCGCCGACCCCGAATTGCGTTCGCGCATGGAGCGTTTCCAGGCGAACCTGGAGACCCTGGTCCTGGAGAAGGACGAAGCGCTGCGCACCAAACTCCTGGGCTGAGGCTCTTCGGTCCGCGGTTCCGAGCGACCTCCGCGGCGCGCCCTGATCGATGCGGTCACGGGCTCGCCTCGGAGGTCGCTACCGTTGGCGGATGCCAACCGACCAGCCCGCGCGGGCGCGCGCCGACGCGGATTCGACCGAACGCCGATTGACCGTGGTGGATCAGGCGTTGCGGTTGTTCGCCGAAAAGGGTTACGAGGCAACGACGGTCGACGAGATCGCGGAGGCGGCGGGGATTTCGCGGCGCACCTTCTTCCGGCAGTTCCGGTCGAAGGAGGATGTGGTCTTCGCCGATCACGAGTCGCAGTTGACGCAGGCGCGGGCGTTCCTGGAGGCGGCGCAGGGGGATCCGTGGGATGCCGTGTGCGAGGCCGTGGCCGAGGTGTTCGAGCGGTTCACGCAGTGGCGGGAGATCGCGGCGCGGCGCTACGGGGTGGTGCGGCAGGTGCCGACGTTGCGGGAGCGCGAGATCGTGACCGTGTTCCGCTACGAGCGGCTGTTCACCGACTATCTGCGCCGAACCGTGCCCGGGACTTCGGATTTGGCGCTGGTGCAGTTCACGGCCGCGGTGACGGCCACCCACAACTATCTGCTGCGCCGCATGGTGCGCGGCGAGTCGGCGGCGAGTGCGGCGGATCTGCGCGCGGCGCTGGCCGCGATTCCGCGTGCGGGCGCCGGGCGGGCGGATGCGGCGGGGTCGGATCAGATGGTGGTGGCGGTGTTCCCGCGTGATCTTCCGGCGCGGCAGGTCGCGGACCTGCTGGCGCGTCGCCTCGCCAGTCCTGATAGAGATAAGCTATGAGTTGACCGAAGTGGCCTAAATGACACTGCGTGCCATGGATTTGTGAGGAGGTACCCGCACGTGGTCGCGATATTGCGGCGTATACTCGGCTTCAACTGGCACTGAGTGCCGCACAAGTTGGCGATGCTGGGCAACCAGCGGCGATCCCCGGACACCCAGGAGACAACCCCATGGCGGGCAACCCCGATTTCAACCTGTTCCAGCTCGAGGACTTCCACAACGAGCTGCGCGAGGCCATCCGCGGCCTGTGTGAGAAGGAGATCGCCCCTTACGCGAAGGACGTGGACGGCAACGCCCGCTTCCCCGAGGAGGCGCTGACCGCGCTCAACGCGGCCGGCTTCAACGCCGTGCACGTGCCGGAGGCCTACGGCGGCCAGGGCGCCGACTCGGTCGCCACCTGCATCGTGATCGAGGAAGTGGCCCGCGTCTGCGGTTCCTCCTCGCTGATCCCGGCCGTGAACAAGCTGGGCACCATGGGCCTGATCCTGAACGGTTCCGAGGAGCTCAAGACCAAGGTGCTCGCCGACATCGTCGCGGGCAAGATGGCCTCCTACGCGCTGTCCGAGCGTGAGGCCGGCTCCGATGCCGCCTCCATGCGCACCCGCGCCAAGGCCGACGGCGACGACTGGATCATCAACGGCTCCAAGTGCTGGATCACCAACGGCGGCAAGTCCGACTGGTACACCGTCATGGCCGTCACCGACGCCGAGAAGGGCGCCAACGGCATCTCCTCGTTCATGGTCCACAAGGACGACGAGGGCTTCGTGGTCGGCCCGCTCGAGCACAAGCTGGGCATCAAGGGTTCCCCGACCGCCGAGCTGTACTTCGAGAACTGCAAGGTTCCCGGCGACCGCATGGTCGGCGAGCCGGGCACCGGTTTCAAGACCGCCCTGCAGACCCTGGACCACACCCGCCCGACCATCGGCGCGCAGGCCGTCGGCCTGGCGCAGGGCGCGCTGGACGCCGCGATCGCCTACACCAAGGACCGCAAGCAGTTCGGCAAGGCCATCGCCGATTTCCAGAACACCCAGTTCATGCTCGCCGACATGGCGATGAAGGTGGAGGCCGCCCGCCTCATGGTCTACACCTCGGCCGCCCGCGCCGAGCGCGGTGAGAAGAACCTCGGTTTCATCTCCGCGGCCGCCAAGTGCTTCGCCTCCGATGTGGCCATGGAGGTCACCACCAACGCCGTGCAGCTGTTCGGTGGCGCCGGCTACACCACCGACTTCCCGGTGGAGCGGATGATGCGCGACGCCAAGATCACCCAGATCTACGAGGGCACCAACCAGATCCAGCGTCTGGTGATGTCCCGCCAGATCCTGCGCTGATCACCTTCCCGGCAGCGCGATAGACCCCGGAGGCGGTCCCGAGTTTCGTCTCGAGGCCGCCTCCGGCCGCTTCGGTCCAGGGTTGGGCTGGACCGAAGCCTCTCGCCTACTGGCCCGAGGACAGGGTGGGAAGCAGGGCGTTGAGCAGGGTGCTGAGCAGGCCGCCCGAGGGTGACAGGGTGGAGCTGCCGGTGCCGGTGGTGGGCATGCAGGTGGTGCCGCTGGGGGCGGTCTGGACCACGGTGACCGAGATCGGGCCCATGGCGGTCGCGGCGACGTGGGCCTCGGTGACGAAGAGGTTCCAGGTGCCGGTGGCGGTGCCCGAGGCGGGGATGGACTGCGACGGGGTCCACTGGAAGGTGACGTCCTGGCCGGAGACCGAGGCGACCGAGGCGGACCACCAGGTGACATTGGTGCTGGTGTTGGTGGCCTGCAGGACGAAGTTGTTGTCGCCGTACTGGGTCGCCATGGCCGCGGCGTCGGCGGCGGGCAGGGTGACCGTGTAGGTGGTGTCGGCGCAGTACGCCGTCGAGGTGGTGATGGCCGGCTGGGCGGAGGCGACGGGCGCCAGCGCGAGGGTCATGGCGGCGAGGCCCGCGGCGCCGGCGATACCGGCGGTCGAGCGAGCGAGGACCGACTTCTTCATAAGGATTGTGTCTCCCGAGTTGTCGAAAACCCCTGTGTCGAGGGGGCTCCGGGACACTAACCCGCTTCCTGAAACGTAAATGCTTCACAGAGCATGGAATGTGCTGTGAATCGGTGTGGACGAACCCACCGGTTGCCCGGGGGACGCGCGGGTGGGCGGCGCGGCGAAAAGTGTTCGGTTGCCGGATGATTGCTCTGCGAATGGGTTCGGCGCCGATGTGCGGCGGGGCGGTTCGCCGGGGATTCCCCTGCCGGCATCCTCAGGTAAAGCACGGGTTCGAGGGCTGTTCGGGCCGGGGTGCCGGGGCACTATGGAGCCATGTCCGGAGTCGAAATCAACGACACCTTCGTGCGGCGGACCCTCGCCGACGGGCGGGTGGAAGAGGTCGCGTGGACGGAACTGGCCGAGGTGCGGATCATTACGGCAGCGGACGGGCCGTTCGCCGGGGATGTGTTCTTCGTGTTGATCGGGGCGACCGGCAAGGGCTGCGTGGTGCCGTACTCGGCCGCCGAACACCGCGTTCCTGGCCAAGCTGCAGTCGCTGCCGGGATTCGACGAGGCCAAGGTGGGGGAGGCGATGGTGGGCAGCGCCGACCGGCATTTCCGGGTCTGGCAGCGCCCGCACCACCGCGCGAACTAGCGAATCAGGCCACCAGATCGGCGTATTCGGGGTGCTCGCCGATGTACTTCTCCACATACCAGCAGGTGGGGATGATCGAGAAGCCTTCGGCGCGGGCGTCGTTCAACGCGTACTCCACCACCTGCGCGGCCACGCCGCGGCCCCGGAACTCGGGAAAGGTCATGGTGTGCTGGATGTCGCGGACCTTGGCGTCGCCGTCGACGCGCTCCGCGTAGTCGGCGTAGCCCGCGAGAGTGCCGTCCAGGTAGATCTCGTAGCGGGTCGCGTCGGCATTGTGTTCCAGCTTGGTGCTCATGACCTGTGTGAACTCCCTTGTGATGCGGATTGTTCCGGTGGCGCGGTCAGAGGACGGCGCCGGGATTCAGTATTCCGTCCGGATCCAGCGCGTCCTTGATCCGGCGAGTGAGCGCCATCACATCGGGTCCGAGCTGGCCCGGTAGCCACGCCTTCTTCAGGCGGCCGACACCGTGTTCGCCGGTGATTGTCCCGCCGAGGCTGATGGCCAGTTCCATGATCTCGCCGAACGCCAGGTGGGCGCGTTCGGACTCCTCGGGGTCGGCGGGGTCGTGCACGATCAGCGGGTGGGTGTTGCCGTCGCCCGCGTGCGCGATGACGGAGATCAATACCTTCCGGTTCTCGGCGATCCCGGCGATGCCGGTGACCAGATCCCCGAGCCGGGGCAGCGGCACCCCGACGTCCTCGAGCAGCAGCGGCCCCTTGCGTTCCACGGCCGGGATGGCGAATCGCCGTGCCGCGCAGAAGGCTTCCCCCTCCTCCTGATCGTCGGTCCGGAAAGCCTCTGTCGCCCCGGCCTTCTCGCAGGCCGCCAGTATGATGTCGGCTTCGTGCCCGGCGTGCTCGCCGGGGGCGTCGGAGCGCGCCACCAGCAGTCCGGCCGCCTGCCGATCCAGCCCCATGCGCAGTTCGTCCTCGACGGCGTTGATCGCCACCGAGTCCATGAATTCCAGCATGGAGGGCCGTAGGCGGCCGGTGATGGCGAGGATCGCGTCGGTGGCGGCGGTCAGCGTCGGGAAGCTCGCCACCACCGTGGACTGCGGCGGCTGTGCGGGCAGCAGTCGCAGGGTCAGTTCGGTGATGATCCCCAGCGTGCCCTCGCTGCCGACGAACAGTTTGGTCAGCGACAGTCCCGCCGAATCCTTGAGCCGCGGCCCGCCCAGTCGCACCGTGCTCCCGTCGGCCAGCACCACTTCCATGCCGAGCACGTAGTCGGTGGTGACCCCGTATTTCACGCAGCACAGCCCGCCGGCGTTGGTGGCCGCGTTGCCGCCGATGGAGCAGATCTCGAAGGAGGAGGGATCGGTGTGGGTACCAGAGTCCGTGTGCGGCGACGGCCCGTTTCACCTCCGCGTTCAACAGTCCGGGCTGCACCACGGCGGTCCGGGTCACGGTGTCGACGCTGATCTCGCGCATCTTCTCGGTGCTGAGCAGCAGCGCCCCGTCCTGCGCGGTGGCCCCGCCGGAGAGCCCGGTCCCGGCGCCGCGCGGCACGATCGGCACCCGATGCGCGGCCGCCCAGCGCACGGTCGCCGCGACCTGGTCGGTGGTCAGCGGCCGCACCAGCGCGAGCGCGGTCCCGGCGTCCGGATCGAGGGCCCGATCCTGCCGATATCCGCCCAGCACATCCGGATCGGTCACCACCATGCCCGCGGGCAGCAGTCCGCGCAGGGCATCGAGATCGATGTTCACAGTCCGAAACCTACGCGGTCGTGCGGACGCCGGGGCGGAACCGGACATACCCGGGCAGTACACTGCCGCCGTGTCCGATGCCAAGCTCGAAATCCAAATGCTGCACGACCGCGTGATGGTCAAACTCAGCCCCGAGGCGGGCGAGCGGCGCAGCAGTGGCGGCATCCTGATTCCCGCCACCGCCCAGGTCGCCAAGCGCCTGTCGTGGGGTGAGGTGTGCGGCGTCGGTTCCCACGTCCGCGCGGTGAGCGTCGGCGATCAGGTGTTGTTCAGCGCCGATGACCAGTTCGAGGTGGAGATTCAGGCGCAGGCGTATTACGTACTGCGCGAACGTGATCTGCACGCCGTCGCCAACACCCACCCCGAACACGGCACCGGCCTGTACCTCTGATCAGACGGTCTTGATGATGCCGCCGTCGATGACGTAGTCGGCGCCGTTGATGATGGTGGCTCGCTCGGAGGCCAGGAAGGTGATCAGCGCCGCCACCTCCGTCGCTTCGGCGATGCGGCCGGCTGCGATATTGAACTGCCCCGGAAGGGCCGCGAGGAACTGTTCCTGCGGAAGCCCGTTGGCCGCCGCGAGCATCGCGCCGATGTGCTCGGGACCCCGCCAGATATCGGTGCCGACCGGTCCCGGGGACACGGTGTTCACCCGCACGCCCTGGGGGCCGTATTGCTCGCTGAGCCGCTTGCCGAACGCGGAGAGCGCGGCCTTGGCCTCGCTGTAGCCCGACGGCCCGGCCGCGGGCAGCCGGGAGTTGATCGAGGAGACCGTGATGATCGCGCCGCGTCGCTCGATGAGGCTGGGCAGGGCCGCGCGGGTGGTGGTGACGACGCCGAACAGGTTGAGGTCGAACAGCTTCCGCCACTGGTCGTCGGAGATGTCGAGGAAGTTGCCCAGGTTGAATTTGTCCGCGTCGCCGCCACCCACATTGTTGACGAGGATGTCGATCCCGCCGAGCTCGGCCAGGGCGGCCTCGACCGCGGCCAGCGCGCCCTCGCTGGTGCTGAGGTCCGCGGAAATCGTCTTCGCCGCAACCTTTTCGGCTCCGGGGTGATGGTCCGGGCGACGCCGACGACCCGCACCCCCTCATCGGCGAGGGCTTCGGTGACGGCGAGCCCGATGCCCCGGCTGGCGCCGGTGACGAGTGCGGTCTTGCCGTTCAGTCCGAGATCCATGATCCGTACCTTTCTTGAACTGTGGGTCAAAAACTGGGGTAAAAGAATGGGCCGCAGGTCGCGGCCCGTGGAATTAGAGGGTGGACAAGGCGGTGTCGATGATCCGGTACAGCGTCTCCGCGTCCGATACCTTCGTGGTGATGCGCAGTCCGCCAACGGTATTCATCAGGAACTCGCTGTAGGCCCGGGCGTCGACGTCGGCGCGGACGTCACCGTCGCGTTGCCCTTGCTGGATGCGTGCCGTGAAGGCCTCGATCATGTGCTCGACCGCCACGGTCACGGCGGTGGTCGCCGCCGGATCGTGCCCGCCGAGTTCCATGGCGGTATTGGCCACCAGGCATCCGCGCCGCACCGGCCGCGCCAGATCGCTGTCCACGACCAGTCGCATCCAGGCCCGCAGTCGTTCCTTAGCGGTGCCGGGCTGGGACAGGACCTCGTTGGCCAGGTCCGTTCCCATCCGGTCGTAGCGGGTCATGCACAGATCGAACAGCTCCCGCTTGCTTCCGAAGGTGTTGTAGAGACTGCCTTTTCCGACCCCGGTCGCCTCGGCGAGCTGTGCGGGTGAGGTGTTGGCGTATCCATGGGTCCAGAACGCGTCCATGGCGCGGTCCACCACCGTGTCCGCGTCGAAGTTGCGTGGCCTGCCCATGGGGTCAACGGTATGCGTTTTGAACCTCTGGGTCAATAACTGTTTCGGGGTAGCCTCGCGTGATGAAACGGAGGCTGTACATCACCGGAGCGCTCACGCTGGTGGTGCTGGTCCTGACCTCGGTCGGGCTGTACGCGCTGATGAATTCGTGCACCTACCAGGTGGCGGGCCGACTGGTGTCCCGCGTCGACACCACCGACAAGCTCGTCGCCCTCACCCTCGACGACGGCCCCACCGCCCGCACCCCGGCGATCCTGAAAGCCCTCGCCGACGCGGCCGTCCCGGCGACCTTCTATCTCATCGGCAGCGAACTGGCCGCCCACCCCGACCAGGGCCGCGCCATCGCCGAGTCCGGCAACGAGATCGGCAACCACACCTACCACCACGAACGCATGGTCTTCGTGACCCCCGGTTTCGTCCGCGACGAGGTGGAACGCACCGACGCCGAAATCGCGAAAACCGGCTACCGCGGCCCGATCACCTTCCGCCCGCCCAACGGCAAAAAGCTCTTCGCCCTCCCGTGGTACCTCTCCCGCCATGACCGCACCACCGTCACCTGGGACGTGGAGCCGGACTCCGGCAAGACCCCCACCATCGACCAGATCGTCACCGAGACCCTCGCGAAGGTCCACCCCGGCTCGATCATCCTGCTGCACACCATGTATCCGACCGGAGACCCGTCCCTGGCCGCGATCCCCTTGATCGCCAAGGCCCTGCAAGCCCAGGGCTACCGCTTCGTCACGGTCTCCGAACTGCTCTCCCGCTGACGCGTCAATACCCCAGAATTGGTGAAGTAAGTTCGCTTCACATCAAGGACCTTGTGTTTAGGGTGTCGTGGATGAGCTTGAAACCACTGGCCCGCAAGGGACTCGGCGTCCCGACCGCGGTGTCCGCGGGCGTCCTCGCGCTGGGAGCGGCACCCGCCGCTGCCGACATCACCTCGGCCACCGCCAACTGCCCGGGCGGTGGCGACATGATCGGCCCGTGCACCGGAGCGAGCATCGTCGTCGAAACCACCGATACGAATCCGGTGTGGGTCACGGTCAACGGCAGCGCCCTCGACGGCAGCCCCTACACGCCGACTCCGGCTGTCAGCGCGACCGGCGCGAAGATCTACGAGGTCGGGGTTCGGCTCGATTGCGTCTACACCCCACTCCACGTCATTGCCGTGCAGAAGAACTCGGCGGGTGCGATCACCAGCCAGATGTCCGCCGATTACGCGGCGCCCTCGGCAGGCGGCCTGATGCTGGGGAACCTCTTGATGGGCAGTGCCGCCGGAGCCCTGATCGGCGGCGTCAACAATGGCAGCGGCACCACCGGCAGCGTGGGTCCCACGCTCTCCGGTCTGCTCTCCGGCAGCGGTACCGGCCTCACCAAGGCCGGCGATCTCGGCAGTGCCGCCGCCCAGCCCTGTCACGTCGTCTCCCACTCCTAGTTCGCTGAAACAGCAATGGCCCGGTTCCCTTTCAGCACCTGGGTTGTCACGTCCTAGGACCAGCGTTCGCTGACGCGTCAAAACAGAAAGATCCACCTGGCATGAGTCTGAAACCATTGGCCCGCACGGGGCTCGGTGTCCTGACCGCCGTCGCGGCCCTCGCTCTCACCCAGGGGGTGGGCCCCGCTGCCGCCGATATCACCGCGACCACTGTGACGCAGCCACACGGTGAGGAGGTCCCGGTTCCCATCTCGGAAATCACTATCGCTATCACGGATGCGAATCCGGTGTGGGTCACCCTCAACGGCACCGTCCTGACCGGCGGGCCCATCACGCCGAAGGGACCTTACGCGACCGCGGCGGGCGTCACGTACTACAGCGTCGTTATCGCGCTCGACTGCGTCAACACGCCGCTCCATGTCGTCGCCGCGCAGAAGAACGCGGCCGGGGCGATCACCAGCCAGATGTCGGCCGATTACACCCCCGCCCCCGCCCCCGCGTCGGGCAGCGCGGCGCTGAACAACATGACGACCGGCAGCGGAAACGGCGCTGCCCAGGCCGACCAGGGCTGTCACATCCGGTACGTGCTCTGAAATGTGAACACCCGAAATCTTGTGAATTGCTGAAGGAGCTTGAATGAGTTCGAAATTATTGGTGTGCAAGGGTATCGGAGTTGTGGCCGCCGTCGCGGCGGTCGCTCTCACGCAGGGGGCAGGGCATGCTTCCGCCGACATCACCGACACCCGGGTCGCTTGCCTGCACGGTGAAGCGTTCGACCCGTGTTCGCAGACCGTCATCACCGTCGACACCAGCGACACCAATCCGGTCTGGATTACGCTCAACGGCACCGCGCTCGCAGGAAGTCCCTTCACTCCGGTGCATCCCTTCACACCGCCCTCGGGAGGCGCCACCGTCTACGCCATTCAGGTGTCGCTCGATTGCATCTATACGCCGCTCCACGTCGTTGTCGCGCAGAAGGATGCCGCCGGTACGGTCACCAGCCAGATGTCGGCGAATTACGACCCCGCCACCTCGCCGGGTTTCACCGGAAGCAGTCAGGGCGGCAGCGCAAGGTTCGCTGGCTCGGCGACCGGCTGCCACGTCATCTCCGTCATATCCTGAAACAGCAACGGCCCGTGTCCCTTTCGGGGCACGGGCCGTCAGTGTTCGCAGGGTTTACAGCGCCTTCAGTTCCTCGGTGACCGCACCGACGGACTTCTTGGCGTCGCCGAACAGCATGGAGGTGTGGTCGGCGTAGAACAGCGGGTTGTCGATGCCGGCGAAGCCGGAGTTCATCGAGCGCTTGAGCACGATGACCGACTTGGCCTGGTCGACGTTGAGCACCGGCATGCCGTAGATCGGGGACGTGGAGTCCTCGCGGGCGGCCGGGTTGGTGACGTCGTTGGCGCCGATGACCAGGGCGACATCGGTGCGGCTGAATTCGCCGTTGATGTCGTCCATTTCCTTCATGGCGTCGTAGGACACCTCGGCCTCGGCGAGTAGCACGTTCATGTGGCCGGGCATGCGACCGGCGACCGGGTGGATGGCGTACTTGACCTCGACGCCCTTGGCCTCGAGCAGCGCCGCCATCTCCTTGACCGCGTGCTGGGCCTGGGCGACGGCCATGCCGTAGCCGGGGACCACGATGACCTGGTTGGCGTAGGCCATCTGGATCGCGGCGTCGGCGGCGGAGGTGGCCTTGGCCTGCTTCTGCTCGCCGGAGCCGGACGCGCCGGGAGCCGCCGCGCCGCCACCGAATCCGCCCGCGACGATGGCGGGGATGGACCGGTTCATGGCCTTGGCCATCAGGTTGGTCAGGATGGTGCCGGACGCGCCGACGATCATGCCCGCCACGATCATGGCGGTGTTGTTCAGCGCCAGACCGGCGGCCGCGGCCGACAGACCGGTGAGGGCGTTGAGCAGCGAGATGACCACGGGCATGTCCGCGCCGCCGATCGGCAGCACGACCATCAGGCCGAGGATGCCCGCGAGCACCAGCAGCGCGATCATCCAGTACTGCGGCACACCGTCATTGGTGGCGCCGATGCCGATCACCACGGCCGCGGCGATGGCGCCCGCGAGCAGCAGCAGGTTCAGCGGCTGCTGCAAACGGCCGACGCTGATCGGGCGACCCGACAGCAGCTCCTGCAGCTTGGCGAAGGCGATGATCGAGCCCCAGAACGAGACCGAGCCGATGATGGCCGCGAACAGCGAGCCGATCACGATGTGCACCGAGGGGCTCTCGTGCACATTGGAAAAGCCCTTGGTGTCGAGGAATTCGGCCCACGCGATGAGCGCGACGGTGCCACCGCCGACGCCGTTGAAGGCGGCGACCAGCTGCGGCATGGCGGTCATCTTGGTAAACCGCGCGGGCGGCACACCCAGGCCGATGCCGACGACCAGACCGGCCACGATCAGGATCCAGTTGTTGGTGTCGCGGATCGAGATGAGCGTCGCGATGACCGCGATCGCCATACCGACCGCCGCGATCAGGTTGCCGCGCACCGCGGTCTTCGGGCCGGTGAGGCCCATCAGACCGTAGATGAACAGCGCGAACGCGGCGATGTAGAGAATATTGACCAGGTTGTCCATGGGGTTACTCGCCCGCCTTCTCTTGCGCGGCAGGCTTCTTGGCCTTGAACATGCCCAGCATGCGGTCGGTCACGACGAAACCGCCGATGACGTTCAAGGTTCCGAACACGACGGCCACGAACAGGATGATCTGCATCAGCACCGAGGGGTGCTGCACCTTGCCGAACACGACCAGCGCGCCGAGGACGACGATGCCGTGGATGGCGTTGGTGCCCGACATGAGCGGGGTGTGCAAGGTGTTGGGCACCTTGGAGATCACGGCGAAACCGACGAACCCGGACAGCACCAGGATCGCGATGTTCGCCAACAATTCGGTGTACATCAGGCTTCCACCTCACGCGTGACGCAGGAGTCCGCCAGCACCTGATCCTCGAAATCGGGTGCCAGGGCACCGTCTTTCAGCATGAGTTCGAGCAAGGCGGAAATGTTCTTGGAGTACAGCTCGCTGGCGTGCTCCGGCATGGTGGCCGGCAGGTTCAGCGGCGAGGCGATGGTGACGCCATGGCGCACAACGGTTTTGCCGGGCTCGGTCAGCTCGCAGTTACCGCCGGTCTCACCGGCCAGGTCCACGATCACGCTGCCGGGCTTCATGCCCTCGACGGCGGCGGCGGTGACCAGGCGCGGGGCTGGGCGGCCGGGCACCAGCGCGGTGGTGATGACCACGTCGAACCCCTTGATGGCGTTCTCCAGGGCCTGCTGCTGCTGGGCCTTCTCGTCCTCGGTGAGTTCGCGGGCGTACCCGCCCTCACCGGCGGCGTCGATGCCGAGGTCCAGCCACTGCGCACCCACGGAGCGCACCTGATCGGCGACCTCCGGGCGAACGTCGTAACCGGTGGTGCGGCCGCCGAGGCGCTTGGCGGTGGCCAAAGCCTGGAGTCCGGCCACACCCACGCCGAGAACCAGCACGGTCGCGGGCTTCACGGTGCCCGCGGCGGTGGTCAGCATGGGGAAGAATCGGGTGGATTCCGACGCGGCGAGCAGCACGGCCTTGTAGCCGGCGACATTCGCCTGCGAGGACAGCGCGTCCATGACCTGAGCGCGGGAGATGCGCGGGATCGCCTCCACCGCGAAGGCCTGAATGCCCGCGTCCTTGAGCGCGCCGATCTTGGTGTCGGCGTTGCGGGGCGCGAGGAACCCGATGAGGGTCTGCCCGGACGTCATCTTGGCGATCTCGGCGTCATTGGGCGGGGCGACCTTCACGACGACGTCGGCGCTGTACGGATCGCCCAGCGTCGCACCGGCTTCGGTGTACGCCTCGTCCGGGATCAACGCGCCCAGACCGGCACCGGCCTCGACGATCACCTCGACACCCTGCTTCAGCAGGGCCGGAATGATCTTCGGCACCAATGCGACGCGTCGTTCGTCCGGGTTCGTCTCGCGAACCACTCCGACGCGCGCACCGCGGGGCGCAGCGGTCTGTGCGCTCTGCGTTGTGTCCACTTGTCAAACTTCCTTCTCGTGGTGAGTCCAGGCCACCCTGTCGGTTTCGGCCGTTTCACCGTCCAACGGTGGTCCGAACTTACTGTGCAGTAAGTTCGTGAGAATTCTCGCAACTGTACCTGGTCCGCGGTGAGCGTAGCGGAGATGCCCATCACATGGTGTGGCGAGAAAACCGGACAACTCCGTGCTCGGCCGGGGTTCCGGTGACCTCGAGCACGAGCGAATTCCGGGAGCTACCGGTCAGTAGTTTTGGGTTCGGTTGTGCCCCTTCCGGGGTCGTGTAGGGGGTGTCGCACATCACCTGTACGCCGTAATGTCTGCGGTGTGAGTGGCTGCACTTTCTGCCGGATCGTCGCGGGCGACGCACCCGCGACCAAGATCTTCGAGGACGACCACCTGGTGGCCTTCCTCGACATCCGGCCCATCACCCGGGGACACACCCTGGTGATCCCCAAGCGGCACGCGACCGATCTCGACGAACTCGACCCGGAGACGGGTGCTCGCCTGTTCGGCTTCGGTCACCGCCTGGCCAAATCCATGCGCCGCGCGGGCCTCACGGCCGACGGCGCGAACCTGCTGATCAACGACGGCAAGGCCGCCTTCCAGACTGTTCATCACGTGCACCTGCACGTGATTCCCCGCCATCACGGCGACACCCTGCGTTTCGCGAAGGGGTTCGTGCTGCGCCGTCCGCACGACACCGAGCGCACCGCCGCGGCACTGCGAGCCGGGCTGGACCGGCTCGCCGACGAGGAGAGGGAGACCACCGCATGACCGACACGGTGCCGGACCGCGCCGAGATCACGGCCCTTTTATCCGACCAGTGGGACGCTCTCACCCGGCTGGTGGACGGGCTGGACGAAAACCGATGGCGCACGCCTTCGCCGCTGCCCGGCTGGACGGTCTTCGACGTCATGGCCCACATGATCGGGACCGAATCGATGCTGCTGGGCGAGCCGACCCCGGATGCCGAGGTGTCCGGGGCGCACATCCGCAACGAGATCGGCACGCTGAACGAGAAGTGGATCGAGTCCCTGCGCCCGCTGGCCGGCGCGCAACTGCTGGACCGCTTCCTCGACGTCACCGGTCGCCGGGTGAAGGCGCTCGAGCAGACCACCGACGAGACGTGGGGCGGATTCGTCCCGACGCCGGTGGGCATGGCGCCCTACGGCCGGTTCATGCGCATCCGCCTGTTCGACTGCTGGATGCACGAGCACGACATCGCCGACGCCCTGGGCGTGGCGGTCGAGGAGGGCGGCAGCCGCGGCGCGGTCGCCTACACCGAACTGCTGACCGCACTCGGCCGGGCCGCGGTGAAAGGCGCGGGCGCGCCGGACGGTTCGCGCATCACCTTCGAGCTGACCGGCCCGGTGCCGCAGACCCTGCATGTGGCGGTCGTAGTCGGGCGGGCGAGCCTGGTCGGGACCCTGGACGGGCCGGCCACGACCGTGGTGACCATGGACTCCGGCCTGTTCGCCCGCTTACGCGGAGGCCGCACCACCGCGGACGCGCACGCGGGGGAGATCTCCCTCGCCGGTGACATCGACCTCGGCAACCGCCTGGTCCGTACTCTCGCCTTCACCATCTGACGTGCGACTGTTCCTGTCCAGCTACCGTTTCGGCGCACACCAGCAGCGGTTGCTCGAACTGACCGGTGCGCCCGGCCCGGTGGCCGTTATCGCCAATGCCTGCGATGCCTGGCCCTCGGCCTGGCAGAGCGCCGTCACCAGCGATCTGGTTCCGCTGCGCCGCTTGGGTTTCCAGCCGGAAGTCCTCGACCTGCGCGAGTACATCGGTCGCCCGGCCGAGGTGGAGCAGCGGCTGCGCGACTATCCGATGGTGTGGGTGCGCGGCGGCAACACCTTCGTTCTGCGCGCTCAATTCGCCCGCAGCGGAGCCGATCTCGCCCTGACGAAACTGCTCGCGGAGGATGCCCTGGTCTACGCGGGCTACAGCGCGGGGGCCTGCGTCATGACCCCCGACCTGCACGGCATCGAAGCCATGGACGACCCGGCGGAGGTGCGCACCGCCTGCGGTGTCGAACCTCGCTGGGACGGCCTCGGTCTGGTCGATCACCGCATCGTCCCGCACCTGGACTCGCCGACCGACCCGCAGGGGTTGTCCCGGAAACTCGTGCGCGACTACGTCGCCGACGGCGTCCTGCACTGGGCGCTCACCGACGATCACGTGGTGGTCGTCGACGGCGACCGCACCACGATCCTGACCTAGACCCGAAAAAGCCTGCGCACAACGAGGAATGCGCAGGCCTTTTCGATTGCCAGGGCGAAGCCCTGAGAGTGGGGGTTTCAGGGCGAAGCCCTGAGAGCTACGAGAGTTGTTATTGCCCCTTGTGGCGCAGCCCGTGGCCGAGAGCCACGGCCGCCGCGCCGAACGCGCCGATGGCCAGCGTCGCGAAGCTCGCGACGTACGCGCCCTCGGTCGGCACGGCGTGTGCGCCCAGTTTCAGCACGTGGGCGGTCAGGATCGAGCCGGTGATCGCGCCCGCGATCGAGCCGCCCGCGGTCCGCACCAGGGAGTTGATGCCCGACGCGATGCCGCTCTCGCTCATCGGCACGTGCTGCACGGCGAGGGTGCCCAGCGCCGCGTAGCCGATGCCGAAACCGATGCCCTGCAGCGCGTTCGCGATGACCATGTCGTAGCCGTGGCCGTGTGAGAAGGCCAGCCAGCCCATCGACAGTCCGGCGAAGGTCGCGCCGATGGCGAGGGTGTAGGCGGGTCCGATCTTGGCGGAGATGCGGCCGGTGTTGAAGGAGAAGAAGGTCATCAGCGCTGCGCTCGGGATGCCGTAGAGGCCGACCGACAGCACGGTCCCGGACAGGCCGTAGCCGACCTTGTCCGCGGGCGTCTGAATGAAGTTGGAGACCAGCGAGAAGGCGCCGAACATGGAGAAGCCGAGCAGGGCGGAGGCCACGTTCGCCGACAGCGACTGCGGGCCGACGAGCAGCTGCAGGCGCACCAGCGGCTGTTCGACCTCGAGCTCCACGAACACCCAGACGGCGGTGAGCACCGCGGCGGCCGCGAACATGCCGATGACCGAGGCGGAGCCCCAGCCCCAGCGCGGGCCCTCGCTGATGCCGAGCAGCAGGCAGATCAGCAGCGCGGCCAGCAGGGCCGCGCCGATGAAGTCGGGCTTGCCGCCGTGGCGCACGCCATTGTTCTGGGCGCTCACCTGGATCAGTGCAGTGGCGACCACGCCGAGACCCGCGGTCAGCCAGAAGACCGGGTGCGGGTTGGTGGTGTGGTCGGCGATGACGCCGGTGGCCAGCAGTCCGATGGTGCCGCCGACGCCCATGGTGCCGGACACGACTCCGATTGCGCGGACCAATCGTTCGCGCGGGGAAGGTGTCGCGGATGATGCCGATGGCGAGCGGGATCATGGCCGACGAGATGCCTTGCAGCGCACGGCCGATGATGTAGACGGGCAGCGTGGTGGCGAAGGCGCAGACCACCGAGCCGACGACGAGCACGCCCATGGTGACCATGACCATCGGCTTCTTGCCGTACATGTCGCCGAAGCGGGACAGCAGCGGGGTGGCGACCGCGCCGGAGAGCAGGGCGGCGGTGAACAGCCAGGTGACGCCGGCGACGTCGGTGTGCAGTTGGGTGATGAAGCGCGGCAGCAGCGGGATCACGACGGTCTGCTGCAGGGACACGACCAGTCCGGCCGCACACAGCGCGAGCAGGGTGAGGCCGAGGTGGGCCTTCGATGGTTCGACGGGTTTCGTCACGTCGACCTGACCGACTGCGGTCGTAGTCATGCGGTGGTCCTTTGTGTTACTTACCAAAATTAAGTAAATGGGTTTCGTAAGATAACCACATGCCGCGATCGGAAGCCACAAACGCCGCCCAAGTTGACGCAGGTCACATCGTGGAACTGGAACGCGCGCTGGCCCGTGTCGCCTACCTGCTGACCCGCGTCCGCCGCCACGACAAAGCCATGGTCCAGTGCGGCCTGACCATGGATCGGGCCAGTGTCCCGCTGCTGCGCCTGCTCGCCGACGCCGACGAACCGATGCGCCTGGGCGAGCTCGCCACCCGCCTAGATGTGGAGGCCCCGCACGTGAGCCGCCAGATCCAGCGCCTGGAGAAGGCGGGCTACGTGGAACGCGTCGCCGACCCCGACGACCGCCGCGCCCAGCGGGTCGGCCCCACCGAGTCGGGCCGCCGCGCCGTCGAAGCCGTGCGCGAGGTGATGCGCGGCTGGATGGCCGAGGCCCTCGCCGATTGGAGCCCCGAGGACCTGAAGGCCGTCGCCGTCCTCAACCACCGCATGGTCGACGCCTTCCTCGACCACGCCGAAGTCATCGGCGACCTCGGCGCGACCGCCCGCGACCGCCCGTCGGCCTGACCCGTCAGTCGCGGACCGATTCCGGGGCCGGCGCCGCCACGGCCCGAGCGCCGCACGCGCACAACACCATCGCGACCAGCGGCACCACCATCGCCGCGGTCAGCGGCACGAGCTTGTCCAGCCAGCCGATGATCGCCGGACCGGCCAGCAGCCCGACGTAGCCGAGCCCGAAGACCCGCGACATATCGGTCGCGGCCGTCGCCGAGCCCAGATTGCCCGCGGCCGTGAACACCTGCGGGACACCCCCGGCCAGCCCGATCCCGCACAGCGCCCAGCCCAGCACCGTCAATGGCAGCCATCCGGACACCACCACCGCCCCGAAACCGATGGCCGCCAGCGCCGTTCCCCAGCGCAGCAGGGCCACCCGGCCGATCCGCCCGGCCACCCGATCCGCGCCGAACCGGCCGACGGTCATGGTCAGCGAGAACCCCGTGAAGGCCAGCGCGGCGGTGCCCGCGTCGACGCCGAGCCGGTCCTTCACCTGCAGTGCACTCCAGTCCGCCGCCACCCCCTCGGCCATCAGCACGGCGAAGGCGATCAGCCCGAGCGCCAGCACCTTCCGCCGGATCCTGGACTGCGGCAGGGCCTCCCCGGCGGCGTGCGGCGTGGCCGCGGCGTCGACGTGGGGGAGCAGGTTCGGTATCGCAAGGGCGATCACGACCAGTCCGAAACCGGTGGCCAGCAGGAAGGTCGCGGTCGGCGACCAATGCGCGTGCTGGGTGGCCGCGCCGTAGGCGGACCCGAGAAAGCCGCCGCAGGAGAAGAAGGCATGGAACGCCGACATGATCGGGCGGCCGTAGGCGCGTTCGATGTGCACGGCCTGCGCGTTCATCGAGACGTCCAGGGCGCCGTTGGCGAAGCCGAAGGCGCCCAGGGTCAGTCCGAGTGTGGCGGGGGAGGTGGCGTGGGCCGGGCCGAGCAGGGTGAGGGCCAGCAGGGTGACGGCCGCGGCGGTGAGGGTGCGGCTGCCGAGGCGGTCGGCGAGCGGGCCCGCGGTCTGCATGCCCGCGATCGCGCAGACCGTCATCAGCAGGATCAGCATGCCGAACGTGGTGGGCCCGACACCGGTGCGCGCGGTGATGGCCGGGATGTGCACGATCCAGACCGCCGAGAGCATCCCGTTGAGGCCGAACACCGCGAACAGCGCCGGGCGGGCCTTCCGGATGCGGGGAGCGGGCGTCGCAGCGGCCATCGGTACGACGCTACCGGGTGCACCCCGGTCTCTCCCCGGTTTTCGCGGTCCGTCGCGGCAGCGTCGACGATCGGGATCACGATCCGAATCGTTTGCGGTACAACCTTTTCGATGGTGAGTTCTATCCTCGGACGTCCGCCGTGACCGACCAGACTCCGCTCGCGGCCGCCTCGCGCACGTAGTCGGCGAAGTCGCGGGGCTCCCGCCCGAGCGCCCGCCGCACCCCGTCGGTGACGTGCGAGTTGCGGCCGTCGAGCACCGTGCCGAACAGGTAGTCGAGCAGGCTGACCTCGTCGGCGGGGACCCCGTAGGAGGTCAGGGCGGCCACGAATTCGGTTCGGGTGAGCGGAATGTAGGCGATGTCCCGCCCGGTCGCCGCGCCGATCTCGGCCACCGCCTCAGCGAAGCTGAGGGCGCGCGGTCCGGTGAGTTCGTACACCTGCCCGGCGTGCCGGTCGTCGAGCAGCGCCGCCACCGCCACCTCGGCGATGTCGTCGGTGTGCACGAACGGTTCCGGCACATCTCCGGCGGGCAGTGCCACCTCACCGGCGAGGATGAAATCGGTGAACGAGCCTTCGTCGAAGTTCTGCGCGAACCAGGCGCACCGCACCACGGTCCACGTCAGGCCCGAATCTTGCACGATGCCTTCACATTCCAGGGCTTCGGGTTCGCCGCGGCCGGACAGCAGCACCACCTTGCGCACGCCGGCGGCCGCGGCCCGGTCGCAGAGGGCCTTGATGTCGGCCGGTGCGCCGGGGACCGCCAGATCCGGCTGATAGGACAGGTAGACGGCGTCGACGCCGTCCAGGGCGGCCGTCCAGGTGTCGCGGTCGGTCCAGTCGAACGGGATTGCGGCCGTGCGCGAACCGGCCCGCACGGGCACGCCGTGCTCGGTCAGCAGGCCGGCCACCCGGCGTCCGGTCTTGCCGGTCGCGCCGAGGACGAGGACGGTGTTTGCGCTGCTGGAGCTGTTTTCGTTGATCATGTATTCAGTACATCGGGAATCGGCGGGCGCGAACATGGTTGAGAAGCGCCCGGGCATTTGCCATCGTCTTTGTCATGGATGCGTTGGCCAGTCTGCTCGAAGGACCACGGGCGCGAGCGGCATTCGTGATGCGCTCGTCGTTCGATCCACCGTGGTCCCTGCGAATCCGGGACGAGGCCCCGCTGACCGTGGTGGCGGTGGTGCGGGGCGGCGGCTGGGTGCTGCCGGAACCCAAGGGCGGCAAGCCGGGTCCGCCCCGGCAGCTGCGCACCGGCGATATCGCCATCTTCCGCGGCCCCGACCACTACACCGTCGCCGACGATCCGGGCACCGCGCCGCAGGTGCTCATCGAGCCCGGCAATATCACCACCACGATGGACGGTGAAGTGCTGTGCGAGGCACTGAGTCTGGGCGTGCGCAGCTGGGGCACCAGCGCCGACGCCGAGACGGTGCTGGTCACCGGCACCTACGAGCACGAGTCGGCGGCCAGTCGCCGGCTGCTGCGCGCGCTGCCGCCGATCGCGGTGCTGGGTCGCGGCGAGATCGACTCCCGGGTGCTGGATCTGCTGGTCGACGAGTCCGCCAAGGACCTGCCCGCCCAGGGCGCCATGCTGGACCGACTATTGGACCTCTTGCTGATCGCCGCGCTACGCGCCTGGTTCTCCCGCGCCGACGCCCCCGCCTGGTATCACGCCTACGGTGATCCGCTGGTCGGCAAGGCCCTGCGGCTCATGCAGCACAATCCCGCCCACCCCTGGACGGTCGCCTCGCTGGCCGCCGAGGTCGGCGTCTCCCGGGCCGCCCTGGCCCGCCGCTTCACCGAACTGGTCGGCGAGCCGCCCATGGCCTTCCTCACCGATTGGCGGCTGGCCCTGGCCGCCGATCTGCTGCACGAATCCGACGCCACCCTGGAGTCGATCGCCCGCCGCGTCGGCTACGGCAGCGCCTTCGCCCTGTCCACCGCCTTCAAACGGCACTACGGCATCAGCCCCCGCGACCACCGCGCCACTCCGGACGAACGCTCCGCGTGATCGCCGGGCCGCGGCGGCGGGTTAGGGTCGCGGAGTGACGCAGGATCATGGATACCCCGTGCTCTGGCCCGTGCCGACGCGCTGGGCCGACAACGACCACTACGGGCACGTGAACAACGTGACGTACTACTCGTACTTCGACACGGCCGTGAACGCCTGGCTGATCAGCGCGACCGGGACCGATATCCGGGACCTGCACGCCATCGGCGTGGTCGCCCAGACCTCGTGCAAGTTCCTGGGTTCGATCAGCTTCCCGGACATGCTGCGGGTGGGGATCCGGGTGTCGCGGCTGGGCACTTCCAGCATCAACTACGAGCTGGCCATCTTCCGTGACGGCGGCGACCATCTGGACCTGGCCGCCACCGGCACCTTCACGCACGTGTACGTGGACGAGCAGACTCGCAAGCCGGTGCCGATCCCGGCGGTCATCCGGGCAGCCGCCGAGCCGCTGGTGGTGGCCGGGCCCGCCGAGTCCTAGACCCGGCCCAGCAGGGTCAGCGGATCCTCCAGCAGGGCGGCCACGCTCGCCAGGAACCGCGATCCCTGTTCGCCGTCGATCATCCGGTGGTCGAAGCTCATGCCCAGGGTGGTCACCCAGCGCACCGCCAGTTCGTCGCGATGCACCCACGGCCGTTTGCGGATGGAGCCCAGGCACAGGATCGCCCCCTCGCCCGGATTCACCAGCGGCACACCGGCGTCCACGCCGAACACGCCCACATTGGTGATGGTGAAGGTGCCGCCGGTCAGGTCGGCGGGGGTGGCGGTGCCGGTGCGCGCCTTGGCGGCCGCCCCGGCGATCTCCAGGCACAGGTCGCGCAGCGTGAACCCTTGCGCCTCCTTGAGATTGGGCACCAGCAGCCCGCGCTCGGTGGCGACCGCGAAGCCCAGGTTCACGTAGTGCTTGGTGACGATCTCCTGATTCGCCTCGTCCCAGCGCGCGTTGATCTCCGGGAACTCGGTGAGCGCCGCGAGTACGGCGCGGGCCACCAGCGCCAGCGGGGTGAGGGTGAGCCCGGTGAAGCCGGCCGTGGTGCGCAGATGCTCGAGCAGTTCGATGGACGCGGTGAAGTCCGTGGTCACGAAGGTGCTGGCCTGCGGAATGTGCTGGGCGCTGGACACCATGGCGGCGGCGGTGCGCTTGCGGATCCCGCTGATCGGGGTGCGGGTCTCGCGCTCGGCGGGGACGGCGCGGCCGCCCGGCGCCGGATGCATCGGTGTCACCTCGGGCGCGACCGGGGTCACGGGCAGCGCGGCGAGGGTGGCGGGCGGCGGGGTGTGGATCGGGATATGACCGGTGCCCAGCGCTTCGGGCCGCATGCCGTGCAGGTCCTCGACGGTGACCGCGCCCTGCGGGCCGGTGCCGATCACCGCGCTCAGGTCGATCCCGATCTCGCGGGCCAGTTTCCGGGCGGCGGGCGTGGCGGCGGGCCGTCCGGCCGGGGCCGAACTGCCGAGCCCTTCCGGACCGTCCGAGCCCATGCCGCGCCGGCTCGAAACACCGGGTGCGTCACCGTTCTTCCCGCGGGCGGCCCGGCGGGACACCGGTTCGGTGTCGGGTCCGTAACCGACCAGCACGGCCTGCCGTTCGGCCGGTGTCTCCGTGGTCGTGCCGCTCGGCTGCGCGGTGCCGTTCGCCGTGGCGGCCGGGGCCTGCGCGGTCACCGCGATGCGGATCAGCGGGGCGCCGACGGGCACGGTGTCGCCGGGCTGGGCCAGCAGTTCCACGACCGTGCCCGCGTAGGGGCTGGGCAGCGCCACCTGGGCCTTGGCCGTCTCGACCTCCGCGATCACCTGGTTCAGCGTGACGGTGTCGCCGATCGCGACCGCCCACGACACCAATTCCGCGTCGGCGAGGCCCTCCCCGAGATCGGGCAAACGGAATTCCATGACCTGCTGCTGACTATCCACCGGGCGTCCTCCGTGCGGTAACCATTCATGCGGCGAGCGTGCGATCGACCGCGGCGAGAATGCGATCGGGGTCGGGCAGGTGGTGCCGCTCGAGTTTAGCCGGGGGGTAGGGGATGTCGAAGCCACCGACGCGCAATACCGGTGATTCCAGATGGTAGAAGCAGCGTTCCGTGACGCGCGCCGCGATTTCGGCTCCCAGCCCGGCGAATACGGGGGCCTCGTGCACCACGATCAACCGCCCGGTTTTCCGCACCGAGGTCTCGATGGTGTCGAAATCGATGGGCGAGAGGCTGCGCAGATCGATCACCTCGATCGAATGTCCTTCCGATGCCGCGATATCGGCGGCGGTGAGCGCCGTAGCCACGGTGCCGCCGTAGGCGACAATGGTGGCGTCCTCCCCGGAGGCGCAGACGCGGGCCTGGTCGAGCGCTATTCCGTCGTCGCGGTCCAGCCGGTCGAAATCCACGTCGGCTTTGTCCCAATACCGGCGTTTCGGTTCGAAGAAGATCACAGGATCGTCCAGCGCGATGGCCTGCCGGATCATCAGATAGGCGTCGGCCGGATTGCTGGGCGACACCACTCGCAGTCCCGCGGTGTGCGCGAAATACGCCTCCGGCGATTCCGAGTGGTGTTCCACCGAGCCGATGCCGCCGCCGAACGGAATGCGAATGGTGATGGGCGCGGTCACTTTTCCGCGGTGCGGGCGTGGATTTTCGCGACCTGCGAGACGATCTGGTCGAACGCCGGATACACGAATCCGTCGAACTGGATTTCACAAACCGGGCGCAGCCCCCGCAATGCCATTCCGAAAGCCGTTCCCACGATTCCGGATTCGGCCAGCGGGCTGTCGATGACGCGGTTGTTGCCGAAATCCTTCTGCAGCGTGTCGGTGACCCGGAAGACACCGCCCAGCCGGCCGATGTCCTCACCCATCAGCACGACCTTCGAATCGTCCTCCAGGGCGCGGCGCAGGCCCTGATTGATCGCGCCCGCGAAGGTGGTCTTCATCGTCCGACTCCCTCAAGGTAGGCCGCGTACTCGCGGCGTTCTTCCTCGATCAGCCGATGCGGGGTGGCGTACACGTGGTCGAAGAGCTGGTCGGGTTCCGGGTCGGGCATGGTGAGGGTGGCGGTGCGCAGGCGGGCCGCGACATCGTCGGCGCGGGCGGTCACCGACCGCTCGAAGTCGCCGTCCCACAGGTCTTCTCGTTCGAGCAGCCGCCGCATCCGGTCGATGGGGTCGCGGCGCTGCCAGAGTTCGAGTTCGGCGGCGTCGCGGTAGCGGGTGGGGTCGTCGGCGGTGGTGTGCGGGCCCATCCGGTAGGTGATGGCCTCGATGAAACTGGGTCCGCCGCCCGCGCGGGCGCGCCGCAGTGCCTCGCGGGTCACGGCCAGCACGGCGAGCACGTCGTTGCCGTCGACCTGGACGCCGGGAAGGCCGTAGCCGAGGGCGCGGCGCGCGATCGGGGTGGCGCTCTGCACCCGCACCGGCGCGCTGATCGCCCAGTGGTTGTTCTGGCAGAAGAACACCACCGGCGCCGACCAGGTCGCCGCGAAGCCCAGCGCCTCGGCGATATCGCCCTGGCTGGTCGCGCCGTCGCCGAAGTAGGCGATGGTGGCGATCTCGGCGCCCTCCAGGTGCGCGGCGTAGGCGTAGCCGGTGGCGTGCAGGCCCTGCGAGCCGACCACGATCGCGGGATTGGTCATCCGCACGGCGTCGGCGTCCCAGCAGGAGTGCGCGACCCCGCGCCAGAGCCGGGTGAGGTCCTCGGGGGCGACGCCGCGGCAGTAGGCGACGCCGGCCTCGCGGTAGCTGCAGAACACGTAGTCGTCGGGCGCGAGGGCGTGGGCGGAGCCGATCTGCGCGGCCTCCTGGCCGAGCAGCGGCGGCCACAGTCCGAGCTGGCCCTGTCGTTGCAGGGCGGTGGCCTCGGTGTCGATGCGCCGGGCCACGACCATGTCGGTGTACAGGGCCCGCAGGCGGGTGCCGTCGATGTCGGCGACCAGCGGGGCGTGCACGCGATCGTGGACGCGGTGGCCGTCGGGCTGAATGAGCTGCACCGGATAGGTGTTCTTCTCGGGCATGGGTTTCGCCTCCTGACACCGGGTTGCATCGTTGTCGCCGCGGGATTGTGTCCGTGTGGTCCAGCGATGTGTGTCCTGTATCACAAGCATCCTCTGCTTGGCGATATGTGCAAGCTTGACGCGCCGCACTGAGCAGAATGCACGGTCGAAGCCCGGTCATGAGTGACATACTGACACCCATGAGCAGCAGGGAGCCCAATGCCGTCCCGCTCGACGCGACCGATGCCCGGCTGTTGCTGGAACTGGTCGCCAACCCGCGCGCGACCGGTGTCGAACTGGCCGCCCGGCTGGGGCTGTCCCGCAATACCGTGCAGGCTCGGCTGGCCCGCTGGGAGTCGAGCGGGGTGCTGGCCAGTTTCGAGCGCCGGGTCGATCCGCGGGCGCTGGGGTACTCGCTGGCGGCCTTCGTCGCGGTCGTGGTGGACCAGCATCGGCTCGATTCCGTGGCCGCCGAACTCGCCGAGATCCCGGAGGTCACCGAGGTCTGCGGCATGACCGGGCCGACCGATCTGACGGTCCGGGTGGTGGCCGCGGACGCGGAGGATCTGTACCGCGTGGCCGGCAGCATCCTGAAGATTCCCGGGGTGGAGCGCACCAATATGGCGCTGGTCATGCAGTCGCTGGTGGGGCCGCGCATCACGCCGCTGCTGGATCGCCTGGCCGCCGGCGGCGGGGCGTAATTCAGGCCAGTTTCGGCGGATTGGCTGGTGACCGTGGGGTGACTGGACCGCGACGATGACTCCATGAGCACCAGCGTCACCGGCACCGCGCAGGTCGAGAGCCCACCGGCGGCGGGCCTCGGCCAGCCCATCGGAGCCGGAATCGTCACCGCGCTGGTCGGATTCACCAGTTCGTTCGCCGTGGTGCTGGCCGGACTGACCGCGATGGGCGCGACTTCGGCGCAGGCCGCGTCGGGACTGCTGGCAGTCTGCGTGACCCAGGCGGTCGGCATGATCGTGCTGAGCCGGCGCTACCGGATGCCGATCACGCTGGCCTGGTCCACGCCCGGCGCGGCGCTGCTGGCGAGCACCGGTGCGGTGGCGGGCGGCTGGGCGGCCGCGGTGGGCGCGTTCGCGGTGGTGGGCGGACTCATCGTGCTGACCGGATTCTGGGACCGGCTGGGCGCGCTGATCGCCGCGATTCCGGTGGAGATCGCGCAGGCCATGCTCGCCGGCGTGCTGTTGCCGCTGTGCCTCGCGCCCGTGAAGGCACTGCCGGTGAGCCCGGCGGTGGTGGTGCCGGTCATCGTGACCTGGCTTGTGCTGCAACGCTTCGCGCCGCGCTGGTCGGTGCTGGCCGCGTTCGCCGTAGCGGCCGTCGGTTCGAGCATCGACATCGCCGTGCACCATCGTCGCCTGGACCTGCCCGCCATGGTGCCGCGCCTGGAATGGACTGTGCCGCACTGGAGTTGGCAGGCCATGATCGGCGTCGCGGTGCCGTTGTACGTGGTGACCATGGCCGCGCAGAACATTCCGGGAACCGCGGTGATGCGCACCTTCGACTATCGGGTGCCGTGGCGCGCGGCCATGACGGTCACCGGCCTGGGCACCATGCTCGGCGCGCCCGCCGGCGGCCACGCCATCAACCTGGCGGCCATCAGCGCCGCGCTCTCGGCGGCCCCGTCGGCCCACCCCGATCCGAAGCGCCGCTGGATCGCGGCGTGCACGGCGGGCTGCGCCTACCTGGTGCTCGCGCTGGCGTCCGGAGCGCTGGTCATGCTGGTCGCAGCCGCCCCCAAAGGTGTGCTGGAAACCGTTGCGGGCCTTGCCCTCATCGCGACTCTCGCGAGTGCGCTGACCGCCGCCCTCACCCCTGCCGCCCATCGCTCCGCGGCCGCCCTCACCTTCCTGGTGGCAGCCTCCGGCATCGCACTGCTCGGCATCGGCGCGGCCTTTTGGGCCCTGGTCGCGGGCCTGGTCGTCCGCTGGTTCCTGCCCCCGGTCGCATCCTGACGCCCGGTCTTCGTGGTGGGGCGAGGGTGGCCGTGGGTCGCGGCCAGGGCCGGCGGGACGGCTATCCGTTGTCGGCCAGGGACGGGCGGGCGGCTGCGGGGTGCGGCCCGGTCTGGTTAGGGTGGAGCGGAATCGGCTTCATGGTGCGGTGAATCGGCGAAGAGGAGTTGGCTTGAGTTCGGTGCTGATTTCGGTTGCGGAGCTTGCGGACCTGCTGGAAGCGGGCGGCAGCCGGGTGCGATTGCTGGATGTGCGGTGGGCGCTCGGGGATCCGGACGGACCGCAGCACTATTTGGACGGGCACATTCCGGGCGCGGTATTCGTCGATCTGGAAACCGAACTCGCCGATCCGCCCTCCGTCGCCAAGGGCCGCCACCCCATGCCGGAATTGCCGCATTTGCAGAAGTGCGCGCGCAGTTGGGGCGTCTCCGACGGCGACACCGTGGTCGTGTACGACGCCACCGGCGGCATGGCCGCCGCGCGCGCCTGGTGGCTGCTGCGCTGGGCCGGGGTCGCCGACGTCCGGATCCTGGACGGCGGCCTGCCCGCGTGGGAAACCGCCGGCGGCAAGATCGTCGCCGGTGACGAACCCGATCCGGAACCCGGCACCGTGGTGCTGTCCCCGGGCCACATGCCGACTATCGACGCCGATGGCGCGGCCGGCTGGCAGGGCGTGCTGCTGGATGCCCGCGCGGGCGAGCGCTATCGCGGTGAGCTGGAGCCCGTCGACCCGCGCGCGGGCCACATTCCGGGCGCGGTCAGCGCGCCGACCGCCGAGAATCTCACGGCCGCCGGACATTTCCGGCCGCTCATCGAATTGGCCTCCCGCTTCCAGGGTTTCGGCTCCGGACCGGTCGCGGTGTACTGCGGCTCCGGCGTCACCGCGGCCCACCAGGTCGCGGCGCTGGCGGTGGCGGGCATCGACGCCGCCCTCTACCCGGGCTCCTGGTCCCAATGGTCCAACGACCCGAAGCGCCCAGCCGCCACCGGAGCCGAACGGGCCTGATCAGTCGGGTTTGACGGCGGTGAGGATGCCGGTGGCGAACGGTCCGGTGCGGAATTCGATTGCCGTGAAACCGATGTCGGCGAGCGGACCCCGGTAGCGGCGGACATCGACGGCCGCCAGCGCATCGGCGGGCTCATCGTGGGTGTGCCCGTGGCCGCCGGAGCCGTGGCCCTCGCGGTGCGCGGCCAGCCCCGCCATGGCGCGAATGGCCAGTCCGCGTACGCCGGAGGTCGCGGGATGGGTGTCGGCCAGCAGGAGGCGGCCGCCGGGCCGCAGCACGCGGAAGATGCCCGCCAGCGCGGTGATTCGATCCGCCTCGGCGATGTGGTGCATGGCGAAGGTGCAGGTGGCCACATCGAAGGAGGCGTCGGGGTACGGCAGCGACTGGGCCGCCCCGAGCTCGAAGGCGCAATTCGCGGCGGCGTGGGCCCGCGCGTACTCGATCATCGGCGCGGACGGATCGACGCCGACCACCCGGCCCTGCGGTCCGGTCTGGCGGGCCAGCTCGTTGGCCAGCCGCCCGGGTCCGCAGCCGAGGTCGATGGCGTGGTCACCGGGCCGGATCCCGGCGGTGGCGGCGAAGTGCCGCACCAGGCCCCCGGCGCGGCCCAGGAAATAGACGCCGGTGAGCAGCTGATAGCCGCGCGGCCAGGTGATGAGCCCGCCGACGGACCGGTCTGCGATATCGGACACTTGCTTGTTCTGGGTCATGTATTCCATCATCGAAGTATGGGAAAGGCCAGGCCAGAACCAGTTTCCGCGCAAGAGTACGTTTCGGGACACCTACCCGGGAACCGTCCGGAAACCACCGCCGAGCCCGGCGCCGACCGTCGGGTCCGCCGGACCCGCGCGGCCCTGCACCGCGCGCTCATCGAACTCATGCTCACCCAGCCGTATGCCCGAATCACGGTGCGCGACATCATCGATCGCGCCGATGTCGGCCGTTCCACGTTCTACGCGCACTACCGCGACAAGGACGATCTGCTGCTGGTCAGCTGTATCGAGCATGTGCGCGCGGAGATTTCGGCGCAGCTGTCCCGCTATCGGGGTGAGCCGCCGCCGCTGCTGCCGGTCGAGATGCTGTTCCGGCTGGTCGACGAGCATCCCGACGTGTACCGGCCGCTGATCGGGCAGCGGGCCAACGCCACTGTGCTGCGGTCGATCCGACAGGTGTACGCCGAGCTGCTCACCGAGCACCTGGGCCCGCGGCTGGGTTCCGACCCGGTCGCGGCAGCCGCCACGATCACTTTTCTTTCCTGGGGCCTTTACGGATTGCTGGAATCGGTCATGGATCCGGCCCAGGGGTTGACCGCCGAGCAGGCGTACCGGCATTTCGCGGGGTTATGGGCAACCGCGGGCGACGCCCGCGAGGGCGGTGCGGTCGGCGGCGGTGACGGGTAGCCCGTAGCGGTTGGCGGCCGTCAGGTACTTGCCCGCGTAGAAGCAGCGGTTGGCGCGCGCGGGCGGCAGCCAGTCGGCGGGGGTGCGATCGCCCTTGTCCTGGTTGGTTTTTCCGTCCACGGCCAGCAGGTTGTAGTCGACGTCGTTGGCGAACCGCACCCGCCGCGCGGGTGGCCAGCCCGACGCGCCCAGGTCCCAGGCGGCCGCCAGCGGATACACGTGATCGATCTGCACGGCCTTGGCCGCCGCCCGTTCGAAGGCGATGCGCCGCCCGGTGTACGGATCGTCCAGGGCGCCCGCGACCACCACGCAGGTGTCCCCGGGCCGGAAGCTCACCGCGGTGAGCTGGCGGGCCAGCACCGTATTGCGGCTGTCGCATCCATCGTGGCCGCCCGGACCGTCGTGGTCGTCGGTCCAGGCCGGTCCGAAGACGCAGCCCTGACCGCCGCCGCAGCCGCGCTGGTAACCGCCCGGCCGGGGCCGGTGCGGCACGCTGACCACGCCCGCGAGCAGGCGTTCGAGCTGGGCGCGGGTGGGACTGCCCGGCGCGGGTGTCTCCTGCCCGACGGTCCCGCACCCCAGAACCGTGAACAGGATGACCACCGTGCCGACCAGCCGGATCCACCCCGTGCGCCACACGGCACCAGGTGTACCGCGTCACGTGCGCCGCCGTGTCGTCGTGCGGACTTCGCACCCCGGCGGGTCGGCTAGAGCCAGGCGTGCGCCAGGATGTCGTCGGCGGCGGTCTCCGATAGTTGTGGTGGAAAGCGCGTGGCCGCAATGGAATCCACGTGCGCGCCGTCGTGCCGATGAGCCACGAGCCGCCCCGGTCCTCGCATTCGGCGATCTTGGCGAACACGGTGAGCAGGAATGTGATGGAGTCGCGTGGGTCCGGCGTGCGGGCGAGCCGCTGTGACTCTCCGGGCCGGGCCAGGTCCAGCCAGACGCCGGACTGCCCGTCCAGGCGCATCCCCACGATCTTCGCTGCGTCCACGAAGGTGAACTTCCGGCGTTCCCACGGAGTTGTGGGCGTGAAGCTCTGCTCGAGCACTTGGAGCAGAATCGTCATCTTCACGGCCTCCCTACGGTATCGAAAGTGCCACGGCCCCGGATTGGGTCGCGGTGATTGTCGGGTGCGCACACAGGTGTCACCAACATGCGGTGACCTGCGGATTTATCCAGTATGTTCCGTATCCGATCAGAAATAAAGAGGGATCTGACTCTCGGGTAGTGGGGAGGGCCTCGCGCGGGCAGCCGGGAGGTTGTCGGGGCGGGCTGCTTGGATGGGCGGATGCTGCACGGACTGTGGACGCCCGGGGCCGGGCTGGTGCTGTGGCACGACCCGGACGGCTTCTTACTGGCGGACGAGACGGAGAAGCTGCCCGAGCCGTTGCGGTCGGTGGTGCGCGCGGCCAAGTGGCGGCATTGGGCGGACGTGACGCTGGCGGGGGAGTTCGGCACCGAACGGGCGCGGGTGCCCGCGCATGCCCTGGCCCCGGAGGGGGCGGTGCGGGTGCTGCTGGGGGATTTGCCGCCGCACTGGCCGGTGGCGGGGGATCTGCGGTATCTGGGCCATGTGGCGCGCGGGATCGAGCGCTGGGTGCGGGCCGGCCGGATCGTGCCGGAGGTGCGCCGCGACGACGGCGAGTGGTGGGTGCGGTGGCGGCTGGTGGGCGGGCAGCGGCAGCGGGCCTGGCTGACGGAGCTGGCCGTCGCGATGCCTTCGGCGTTGAAGGACAACGGGCGCCCGTCCGAAATCTTGGAGAATCTGGTCGCCGAGCTGACCGATCCCATTGCGAGCAAATGGGTTTCCGCGCCCGCGCCCGACATCCTGTCCGCGCCGGATTCGGTGTCGCATCCCTTGGTGACCGCGCTGCTGGAGGCCACCCCGCTGGAGACCGGGTCGCATCGGGTGGCGTCGGTGCTGGAGGACTGGCGGACCAGCCTCACCGCGGGCGAGCCGGATCTGGTGCTGCGCCTGCTGGAACCCGACGGCGACGAGCCGGGCGAGCTGTGGCGGCTGGAGGTCTGCCTGCGCGCCGAAGGCGAAGCGCCGCAACCGGTGCTGCTGCCGGGTGATCCGGTGCTGACCCGGCTGGCGGGGGAGAAGCTGGCCGCGGCCAAGCAGGCGTATCCGCGCCTGCGGGACCTGCCCGGCGATGCCCGCAGCATGGATCTGTTCCTGCCCACCGAGGTGGTGATGGATCTGGTGGCGCACGGCGCGAACGCGCTCGGGTCGGCGGGCGTGCGGCTCATGCTGCCGCGCGCCTGGCGGATCGCCGCCCCGACCATGAAGTTGCGTGTGCAGAGTCCGGCCGCCACCGAAACCGCGGTGGGGCTCGAGGGTTTGGTGTCGTTCCGCTGGGAGCTGGCGCTCGGTGACACGGTGCTGACGCCCGCCGAGATGGCGCGGCTGGTGGACGCGAAGTCGGATCTGGTGCGGTTGCGCGGGGATTGGGTGCAGGCCGACCACCGCATGCTGGCCGCGGCGGCCGACTACGTCTCGGGCCGCACCGACGGCACCGAGACCACGGTCGGCGGCCTGTTCGCGGAGTTGTCCGCGCATCCGGTGATCGGGGTGCCGCTGGCGGAGGTCACCGCGACCGGCTGGGCGGCAGAGCTTTTCGACGGCGAACGCACTGCCGAGCCGGTCCCCGACCCGGTCGGCTTGAAGGCCCAGTTGCGCCCGTACCAGCAGCGCGGGCTGTCCTGGCTGGCCACCATGAGTCGGCTCGGCTGCGGCGCGATCCTCGCCGACGACATGGGCCTCGGCAAGACCGTGCAGGTGCTGGCGCTGCTCGTGCACGAGCGGGAGACGGCCGAGGCCACGCTGCCCGGCCCCACGCTGCTGGTGTGCCCGATGTCGGTGGTGGGCAACTGGCAGCGGGAGGCCGAGCGTTTCGCCCCGGACCTGCGGGTGCTGGTGCATCACGGTCCCGGCCGCCGCTCCGGCGCGGAATTGGATGCGGCGGTGGCGGATTCGGATCTGGTGGTCACCACCTACGCCCTGCTGGCCCGCGATGTCGAGGAGTTGAAGCGGCAGGACTGGCAGCGGGTGGCGCTCGACGAGGCGCAGCACATCAAGAACGCGGGCACCCGGCAGGCGCGGGCGGCCCGGCTGGTCCCGGCGCGACATCGGCTGGCGCTCACCGGAACTCCGGTGGAGAACCGGCTGGAGGAACTGCGCTCGATCCTGGATTTCGCCAATCCGAAACTGCTGGGCAAGGCGTCGGAGTTCCACTCGCGCTTCGCGGTTCCGATCGAGCGTGAGCACGACGAGAACGCCGTCACCCGCCTGCGCGCCATCACCTCGCCGTTCGTGCTGCGCCGGGTGAAGACCGATCCGGCGGTGATCTCGGATCTGCCGGAGAAGATCGAGATGACGGTGCGGGCCAACCTGACCGTGGAGCAGGCCGCCCTGTATCAGGCGGTGCTGGACGACATGTCGGCGAAGTTGAAGGCCGCCAAGGGCATGGAGCGCAAGGGCGCGGTGCTGGCCGCGCTGACCCGGCTCAAGCAGGTGTGCAACCATCCGGCGCACTACCTCAACGACGGTTCGGCGGTGCTGCGCCGCGGACAGCACCGGTCCGGGAAGCTGGCGCTGGTGGAGGACATCCTGGAATCGGTGATCGCCGACGGCGAGCGCGCGCTGATGTTCACCCAGTTCGCGGAGTTCGGGAAGCTGCTGGCCCCCTTCCTGACCGAGCGTTTCGGGACCGAGGTGCCGTTCCTGCACGGCGGGGTGGGCAAGCAGGCCCGCGACGCCATGGTGGAGAACTTCCAGGGCGGCGGCGGCCCGCCGTTGATGCTGTTGTCGCTCAAGGCCGGTGGCACCGGCCTCAACCTGACCGCCGCCAATCATGTGGTGCACCTGGACCGCTGGTGGAATCCGGCGGTGGAGAACCAGGCCACCGACCGCGCCTTCCGGATCGGGCAGCGCCGTGACGTGCAGGTGCGCAAGCTGGTGTGCGTCGACACCATCGAGGAGCGGGTGGACGACATGCTGAAGGGCAAGAGTCAGCTCGCGGATCTGACCGTCGGCACCGGGGAGCACTGGATCACCGAACTGGGTGACGAGGAGCTGCGGGAACTGTTCGCGCTGGGAGCGGAGGCGGTCGGCGAATGAGTAATGTGATCGATTTCGGCGAGTACGGCAAGCGCCGCCCGGTGCGCGGCGGGGTGCCGGCGCGCAGCCGCCGCGGCGCCGCGTTCGCCCGGACCTGTTGGGGCCGTTCGTTTCTGGAAGCCGTCGAGGGGGTCGCCGATGCCGGCCGGCTCGCCCGCGGCCGTTCCTACGCCCGCACCGGCCAGGTGATCAACTACCGCCTGGAGGAGGGCGGGGTGAGCGCGGAGGTGCAGGGCAGCCAGCCGCGCCCGTTCGTCGCGGTGCTGACCATGCGGACCTTCGGCCCGGTCGACCTTGAAGAGCTGGCGGACGCCGTGCGTGAGTCACCGGGGATGCTGGCCGAGATCGCGGCGGGCACGCTGCCGCAATCACTGGGTCCGATGCTGTTGCCCACGACGGCGTCCGAGCTCGACTTCTCCTGCAGCTGCCCGGATCACAGCTGGCCCTGCAAGCATGCGGCCGCCATCTGCTACGGGTGGCCGAGCGCCGACGAACATCCGACGCCTGCTCACCCTGCGCGGACTGCTGGACGACCTCATCGGCGGCCTGTTGGCAGAGCGAGACCCTCGACGTGCGGGGACTGTACGGCGAGCATACGAGCTGCCCAACTGCCGGCCCGATTCATCCGGCCCCAGACGATCTCGACCGTCTGCTCGCAGGCTTTGCGCATGACCGCCGGGACGAGCAGGTCGGTCGCCGCGGGGCTGCGCGACCTCGGGCCCTTACGCTCCCTCGACCGCTGAGGGTTACGCGGTCGCGTCCGGGTGGCGGGCCGATCGCTCGTGCGCGGTTTCCCGGCGCTTCGAAGGTGTAGTCGTCGAGGTCGAAATGGGCTGCGCGCCAGCGCTTCGGGTGTGCTCATGGCGCGCAGCGGACGTCGCCGTTCTTGTCGAAGTAATAGGAGTTGGCCAGCGTGCAGCTCTCCTGCCAGAAGACCTGGGTGCCACGGCGCGACAGCATCTCCTGGAAGTACCGCTCGTTGGCGGCGGCGGTGACCTCCACCCGGGTGGCGCCGCGGTGGCGGGCCTGCCGCAGCAGCCGCAGGATGTGGGTGGTCTGCATCTCGATGAGCGTGAAATAGGAAGCGCCGTTGTAGCCGTAGGGTCCGATGATGGTGAAGAAGTTCGGGAACCCGGGCACGCTGACCCCTTCGTAGGCCTGCAGCCGATGGGTGTCCCACCAGTCCTCCAGACGCAGCCCGCCGCTGCCGTGCAGGTCGAAGGTGGGCATATTGCCTGATTCCATGACCTTGAAGCCGGTGGCCATGATGAGCACGTCGACCTGGTGGTGGCGGCCGGTGGTGCGCAGGCCGCTGGCGGTGATCTCGGTGATGGGATCGGTTTCGAGGGTGACGTTCTCGCGGTTGAAGGTCTTCAGATAGTCGTTGGAGAACGAGGGCCGTTTGCAGCCGAGCGCGTAATCGGGTGTGAGCTTCGCGCGAATCTCCGGGTCCCGCACCTGATCCCGCAGATGCGCCAGCCCGGTCCGCTCGCCGAGCTTCACGATCGGCAGCACCTTGTAGTAGTGCGCGGACAGCGGGAAGGTGAGTTCCACGAACGCCTGACTGATCCAGCGGGTGAGGAACTGGCCGCCGGGCAGCCGCATCAGGGCGCGGGCCACCGGCGGCATGGGGGCGTCGGGCCGGGGCAGGCACCAGATCGGGGTGCGCTGGAAGACGACGAGTTCGGCGACCTGCGGCGCGATCTCGGGGATGATCTGGATGGCGGAGGCGCCCGTGCCGATGATGCCGACCCGTTTGCCCCGCAGATCGATGTCGTGGTCCCAGCGCGCGGTGTGCATGGTGACGCCCCGGAACCGTTCGGCCCCGGCGATATCGGGCAGTTTGGGCCGGGTCAGCACCCCGGTCGCGCCGATCAGGAAGCGGCAGGTCAGTTCGTCGCCGTCGCTGGTGGACAGCCGCCACAGGTGCAGCGTGTCGTCGAAGTCGGCGCGTTCGATGGTGGTGCCGAACCGGATGCGCGGCCGTAGCCCGTACTTCTGCACGCAGCGTTCGGCGTACGCCTTCAGCTCCCGCCCAGGCGCGTATACCCGCGACCAGGAGCGCTGCTGCTCGAACGAGTACTGGTAGCTGAACGACGGAATGTCCACGGCGATACCGGGATAGGTGTTCCAGTGCCAGGTGCCGCCGGGCCCGTCCGCATCGTCGATCATGACGAAGTCGTCGAATCCGGCCTTGCGCAGGGCGATCGCGGTCCCGATCCCGGAGAATCCGGCCCCCACGATGACGATCTGATGGTCCACGACGGTTCTTGTCACGATGCGTCCTCCGCGTAGATGATGCAGTCCACTCGATGCTCGACACCGTCCACGGTGCGGATCCCGAGCGGCGCGAGCCGGGCGATGGGCCAGCTGATCAACCGGCAGTTGGGCTGCCGCAGCGCCCGGTAGTAGCGGCCGTGCACCCGCACCGCCGCCCGCTGGTCCGGCGTCAGTTGCCGCCGCACCCACGAATCCCCGACCTGTGCCCGCAGATTCGCCGCGGCGACCCGGCGCAACGTTTGCTGCCCACACCAGCGCAGCACGTCGAGCCCGAACCGCACCGGTGCGCCGGGCCCAGCCGCCGGCCGCGACGCCGCGCCGGTGGTGGGGGCGGACGGGTCGCCGGGGAGCGGTGGAGCGGACCCGGCGGGGAGCGTCCCGAGTGCGTCGGCGGGCATCCGGCCGAGCACCAGCCGCAGGCCGGGCACCGGCGGCGTGGGCAGGATCCACACCGGATCATGCTGGAAGACGGTCACTCTGCGCGCCTGTGCGGCGACCGGCGGTACGACGGTGGCCAGTGCCGCCCCGCCGCCGATCACCGCGACGTGCAGGCGATCCAGTTCGTACTGATCGCGCCAGTGAGTGCAGTGGATCACCGGACCCTCGTAGGCGTCAGGGGCCCGGCCGCCCCGGATCGGCGCGCTCATTTCGCCACCGGCTCATAGGTCAGCGCCTTGGACCAGGACGGGGTGTGGCGGCGCAGCAGCCGGTCGGGGACGAAGTCGATGGCCTTGTTCAACACGTCGTTGATGCCCTGGATCGGCTGCAGCCGGTTGATGGTGGCCATCCCGTGCAGCCGGACCACGTGGTACAGCGGCAGGCGTTTGATGTCGGGGCCGCGTTCACCGGCTTTCTCGTAGCGCCGCACGGCGTTCCACAGCTTCTCCTCGTCCAGCCCCATCGCCATGATGTTGGTGGACATGCGCGACAGCAGCGGCGTGTACAGCAGCGCCCCCATCAGCAGGGTCGGCCGTAGCGCGAACCCCGCCGTCTCGATGGCGATGCGCCGCAGGGGGCCCGCGCCGAGCTGCTCGAGCACCTGGAAGCCGACCGCCAGGTGCCGGGACTCGTCACTGTTGATGTGCCGGAACACCTCCTGGCACAGGGGGTCTCGCACCTCGTCGAGCAGGAATTTCACCAGGGCGCCGTCGAGCGCGCATTCGAGCGAGGGGATCACCGTGCCCAGCACCGGCAGCGACAGGCCGTCCCCATAGCGGTCCAGCCATTCGATGACGAGCTGAATGTTCTTGTTGGGTACCGGCATCGAGTCGCCGTCGAGCATGCCCCAGCGGCGCATCAGGGCCAGTTCGGCATTGGCGTGCTTCTGTTCCTCGGCGTGGAAGTGCCGGTAGATCTCCTTGAGCGGCCCGTCGGGGGCGTGCAGGGTGAGGGCGGCGAAGCCGCGCGCGCCGACGTGTTCGATCCACACCAGGTCGGCCATGAAGGTGGCCAGCGCCGGGCGTTGCTCGTCGGTGATGAGCTCGGCTCCCGGTGCGTCCCAGTCGATGTCGGCCAGGGCCCACTGCCGGTCCCGGACCACGCCGAGCATGTCGGAATACGCGAACGCCATTGTTCTGCTCCTCGCTGAATGGGGGCTATCGCACCAGCCGCTCCACTAATCCGGCTGCGCGGGTGTAGGTTTCGGGCAGCAGCCGCTTGGACTGCCAGATCGCCTTGGCCTCGATTTGCGGGACCACATAGAGCCGGCCCTGGTCGACGGCGTCGAGGGTGCCGCGGGCGATGGCCGCGGGCGAGCGTCCGGTCCAGCGCAGCAGGCGGGCGCCCCACAGCCGCACGGTCTCGTCGCCGATCGAAACGCCTTCCAGGATATTGGTTCTCACCCCGGTGGGGCACAGCACGGTGACGGTGACGCCGGTGCCGGACAGCTCCGCGGCCAGCGTCTCCGAGAGCGCCAGCACCCCGGCCTTGCTCACGTTGTATGCGGCCATGCGCGGCGCGCTGCCGAATGCGGCCGCGGAGGCGACGTTCACGATCGCGCCGTGCCCGGCCTCGCGCAGCCGCGGTGTGAAGACGTGGCAGCCGTGGATGACGCCCCACAGGTTCACGTCGAGCACCTGATGCCATTCCGCGGGCGGGGTCTCGCCGATCACGGTGCCGCCCCGGCCGATGCCGGCGTTGTTGACGACCAGGTCGGGGCTCTTGCCGAACCATTCCTCCGCGGTGTTCGCGAGCGCGGTGACCTGGTCGAGGCTGCGCACGTCGCAGCCGGTGTCGAAGGCCTTGCCGCCGGTGTCGCCGATCAGTTCGGCGGTATGGCGGGCCCGTTCGGGATCGATGTCGGAGCAGACGATGCGGCCGCCCCGTTTGCCGAGCTCGACCGCGAAGGCGCGGCCGATGCCGCTGCCCGCGCCGGTCACCACCGCGTCCGCCTGCTGGGTGCGGCGGGATCCACCGAAGGGATTGATTCGCATGGGAACTCCCGGGAGCGTGCCATCCGGGCAGTCAAGTGGTGGCGTGTGCCACCACTGGCCGCACCTGCCACCAATTAGGCTCCGGATGCGCTATTTTGTCAACTATGGACGTGCCCGCGACGGCGACGACCGACCTGTCCGCAGCACCCGCGCCGACCCGGCGCGGCGGCACCTGGGGTGGCCGCACCCAGGAGCAGCGCCGCGCCGAACGCCGGGAGCGGCTGATCGCGGCCGCCCTTGATATCTGGCTCGAGCACGGCTGGGCCGCGGTGACCATGCGCGGCGTGTGCACCCGCGCCGGCCTGAACGACCGCTACTTCTACGAGCATTTCGCCGATCGCGACGACCTGCTCGGCGGGGTGTGGGACGAGGTCGGTTTCCAAGTGCTGAGCGAACTCTCGGCCGTGGTCGCCGAGAATCTCGCCCACCCGGCGCTGGGCATCCTGCACCTGGCCATCGCCCGCGCGGTCGAACTGCAATCGGACGGCCCGGCCCGCATCCTGTTCGGCGATCACGCGGGCAGCCGGATCCTGGAGCAGCGCCGCACCGCCCTGCTCACCGAGGCCACCGACCTGCTGATCGCCACCGCCCGCCCCTACCTGCGCCCGGGCGTCGACGAATCCGATCTGCGGATGGGGGTGCTGATGAGCATCGGCGGCTTCATCGAACTGCTGACCGCCTGGCGGGCCGGCATCATCGCCGCCGACGCCGCCCGCATCGTCGACCACGTCAGCCATGCGGCCGATCTGCTCGGCGCCGAATACCTGGCACTGCCGGGCTGACCGCTATTTGACGGCCCACACCATCGATTCCGGACCGGCCAGGTGCTCGGTCTGGGGGTACTGGAATCCGGCGTCGGTGAGCCAGCCGTGCAGGTCGGCGGCGGTGTAGTCGAAGCCGCCGGGGGTTTCGATGAGCATGTTGAGACTCATCAGCAGACCGGGCAGATTGGTGCGGCGGTCGTCGTCGATGAGGGATTCGTAGACCAGGATCGCGCCGCCCTCGGGCAGGGCGCGGTAGGCCTTCTCGAGCAGCATGCGCTTGGTGGGGAGGTCCCAGTCGTGCAGGACGTGGCCGAAGACCAGGACGTCGGCCTCGGGCAGCTCGCCGTCGAAGAAGTCGCCCGCCTCGAAGACGCTTCGATCCGCCACGGGGCCAATGTATTCGGTGAAACCGGGTTCGGCCGCTGCCAGGTCGTAGCCGATGCCGTGCAGGTGCGGATTGGTCTCCAGAACCGTGCGCAGCAGGGCGCCCTGCGCGGTCCCGATGTCGGCGACCGTCTTCCAGCGCTGCCACGGGAAGACCTCGGCGATGACGTGCGCGGTGGGTAGCGACAGCCCGGTCATGGCGCGCTGGAAGTCGTGCAGCCGCTGCGGATCCCGGTACAGGGTGGTGAAGAGGTCGCCGCCGTCGCGGGTCTCGTTCTGCGGCTGCCCGGTGCGCAGGCCGTCGGTGAGGTGGGTCCAGAAGGGATAGAGCCGGGCGGCCGCCATCTCCAGGAAGCCGCCGATGTACTCACTGCCGGTGCTGTCCAGATAGGTTGCGGTGTCGGCGGTGTTGGCGTACCGATCGTCGGTGCGCCGCAGCATCTCCATGGCGACGAGGGCGTCGAGGAAGTCGCGGGCGGACCGCGGGTGCAGGCCCAGTTCGCGCTGGAGCTGCTCGGCGGTCAGCTGACGATGCCCGAGCACCGTGAACACCCCGAGTTCGACGGCACTGAGCAGGGTCCGGGACTCCCAGAAACCCATTCCGATCCGCAGGATCCGCTCCATGGCGACTCACGATAGCCAGCACGGCGCTCCGGCACGGCCGGACCCGGCAAATTCGGAGCACGCCCGGGGGCGACGTGCGCGGATGGTCAGAGCACGTCGATGCCGTAGACCCGTTCGGCGTTGCGGCGGAACACCTGCTCGATGGCCTTGTCATCGGCCCCGTGCCCGGCCAGCGCGGTGGCCACCGCCTCGGCGGCATTGGGAATACTCGTAATCGGCTTGTCCACCGGGAAATTCGAGCCCCAGATCAGCCGGTCCGCGCCGAAAACGTCCAGCGCGTGCTCGAGCATCGGCGAAATCCGTTCCAGCAGTACCGGAACCGGTGTCGGCTCGCCGCGCTTGGGCACGGGGTGCCCGAGGATCGGCATCATCAGCCCGCTCACCTTCGACACCACATTCGGGTGCGCGGCCACCGCGGCGAGATCGTCGCGCCAGCGCACGAACAGTTCCCGCCGCTGGCCCGGATTCCGGCCGGTGTCTCGCCCGACCGGCCCGAAAATGCCTGCGGGCGTGGCGAGATGGTTGAGCACGATGGTGGTGTCCGGATACCGCTCCGCGAGCGCCGCCACCTCGGGCAGCTGACCCGAATACACCCATGCCTCGAAGGCGAGCCCGCGGTCGGCCAGTGCGCCGAAGCCGTTCAGGAAGGCCGGGGAGGTGAGCTTGCCCGGCGTCTTACAGGTCTTCCGCACATCGGGGTCCGGGTGGTATTCGACGCGAGAGCGAATGCCCCGGAACCGAGGCGACGCGGCCTGATGCGCGTCGAGCAGCTCCGCGAATTCCGGTGCGGTGGGATCGGCCGCGCCCATGATCGCGCCCAGCGCGGGGGTGTCGACGCCGAACGGCAGACTGGCCACCCAGCGGGTCTCGTCGGCGGGCGCGAGCGGCCCCTTGCCGACCCACTCCACCTCGATGTGCACGATCGCCTCGACCGGCAGGTCCCCGGCGTCGGAGCGGTAGTCGCGCGGCAGGTACGGGTGCATGACTGGCGTGGGGTCCCCGGCGAATTCGCGATCCCGCTTCGGCGCGAGCCGCTTGGCCAGGTCGATCGGCACCGGCACATACCGGAACAGCTTCGCCAGCCCGCTGAACTCGCGTGGCGTGGTCATCGGATCGCACTGGTGAATGTGCGCGTCGACCACTGTCATGCCCGCAAGCTCCATGAGCTGCCTTCCATCCGGGGTTCGCCTGCCCGAATTGTTCCACGATCACCCGCCGCGGGGTCCGTCAATTCGGTCATGCCACATCCCGGTGGTGGCTTCCCCAATACACAGTTGTGCCGCGCCCGGCGAGGTGGACGCGGCACAGACCGATCGAGGACGGCTAGGCGGACATCACGGCAGGACCTGCGGGATGGCGTCGGGGGCCAGGATGCCGACCAGCACGCCGATGCCGCCGCCGATCAGGGCGCCGAGTGCGGAGCCGCCCAGCGCGCCGGGGATGGACCCGACCACCGAGCCGAGCGCCGCGCCGCCCGCGCTGCCGGTGAGAGCGCCGGCCGCCGCGCCGTTCAGCGCCGGGTCGGGGAACTGGGCGCCGGGGTTGGTGGCCACCGGCTCGAGCGGGACTCCGGCGGTGGACTCGGCCGAGGCCGTGCCCGCGAACAGGGTCGCGGCGGCGACCAGGGGAAGTGCCGCGGCGAGCAGCCCGGCGGTGGTTCTCTTGATGGAATGACGCGTCATGGGGGTTCCTGTCTTCCGATCGGACGAACAATTTCAGGTATAGCCGAGAAATTGCTGCCGATCGGAAATTGGCGCGCACCTGAAAATTGAACGGAGACAGTTTTGGTCAGACATTCCGTCGATACTGGCCGCCCACGGTGAAGAACGTGTCCGTGACCTGCTGAAGAGTGCAGACACGGGCCGCGTCCATCAGCGCCTCGAAGGCATTGTCGTCACTCGCCGCGGCCGCCGCCAGCCGGTCCAGCGCTTCCGGCGCCTCGTCGCGATGCCGTTCGGTGAATTCGCGGACTCGTTGCAGCTGAGACTGTTTTTCCGCTTCGGTACCGCGCGCCAATTCCAGCACCCGGTGCTCTTCCTCCTGAGGATTGCGGAAGGTGTTGACACCGATCAGCGGCAGGCTGCCGTCGTGCTTGCGGCGTTCGTAGAGCATGGACTCGTCCTGGATCCGGCCGCGCTGATACCCGGTCTCCATCGCGCCCAGCACGCCGCCGCGTTCGCTGATCCGCTCGAACTCCCGCAGCACCGCCTCCTCCACCAGATCGGTGAGTTCGTCGATGACGAAGCTGCCCTGCAGCGGATTCTCGTTCATCGCCAGGCCCCACTCCCGGTTGATGATGAGCTGGATGGCCAGGGCGCGGCGCACCGACTCCTCGGTGGGCGTGGTCACCGCCTCGTCGTAGGCGTTGGTGTGCAGGCTGTTGCAGTTGTCGTAGATCGCGGTCAGCGCCTGCAGGGTGGTGCGAATGTCGTTGAAGCTCATCTCCTGCGCGTGCAGCGACCGCCCGGAGGTCTGCACGTGGTACTTGAGCTTCTGCGACCGCTCGCCGGCCCCGTACTTGTCGCGCATGGCGATCGCCCAGATCCGCCGCGCCACCCGGCCGATCACCGAGTACTCGGCGTCCATGCCGTTGGAGAAGAAGAACGACAGGTTGGGCGCGAAATCGTCGATGTCCATGCCGCGCGCCAGATACGCCTCCACATAGGTGAAGCCGTTGGCGAGGGTGAAGGCCAGCTGGCTGATCGGGTTCGCCCCGGCCTCGGCGATGTGATAGCCGGAGATCGACACCGAGTAGAAGTTGCGAACGCCGTTGCGCACGAACCACTCCTGGATGTCGGCCATCATCCGCAGGCTGAACTCGGTGGAGAAGATGCAGGTGTTCTGGCCCTGATCCTCCTTGAGAATGTCGGCCTGCACGGTGCCGCGCACCGTGGCGAGGGTGCGGGCGCGCAGGTCCGCGGCCTCCGCGTCGGTGGGCTCGCGGCCCTGCTCGGCCGAGAACTGCTCCCGCGCTTGATCGATGGCGGCATTGAGGTAGTAGGCCAGGATGGTCGGGGCGGGACCATTGATGGTCATCGACACCGAGGTGCTGGGCGCGTCCAGATCGAATCCGGCGTAGAGCGCCTTCATATCGTCCAGCGTGGCGATGGAGACCCCGGAGGTGCCGACCTTGCCGTAGATGTCGGGCCGTTCGGCCGGATCGTGCCCGTACAGCGTCACCGAGTCGAATGCGGTGGAAAGCCGTTTGGCCTCGGCATGTTCGGACAGCACCCGGAACCGCCGATTGGTGCGGAAGGCATCGCCCTCACCGGCGAACATGCGCGCCGGATCCTCGTTGTCCCGCTTGAACGGGAACACCCCGGCGGTGAACGGGAACCGCCCCGGCAGATGCTCCGCCCGCAGGAACCGCAGCAGCTCACCGTGATCGGTGAACCGGGGCAGCGCCACCCGGGGAATCGAACTGCCGGACAGGGTTTCCCGGCGCAGGGCCGTGCGCAGTTCCCGATCGCGGACCCGCACCACCTGCTCCTCGCCGCGATAGGACTCCGCCACGGCGGGCCAATCCGCCAGCAGGGCGGCGTTCTCCGGCGCGAGCGCCCGCTCGGCATCGGCGAGCAGGGCGGCCACCTCCGTCCGTCCGCGGGTGCCGCTGGGGGAGCGAGTTCCGCGAGCACCTGCTCCAGACGCTGCACCCGCTGCGCGGCCGCGATCTGCCGCTCGGTGTCCGCGTGATAATCCCGGACCGTCTCGGCGATCTCGGCCAGGTAGCGCACTCGCGCGGGCGGAATGATCTGCGCGAACCGGGTGGACGCCCGGGTCTCGACGCGGGGCAGCACGCCTTCCTGTAACGGCAGTCCCCGCGCGGCCAGCAACCCGCTCAGGTGCTGGTAGAGGGCCGTCACCCCGTCATCGTTGAAAGTGGCCGCGCTGGTGCCGAATACCGGCATATCCTCGGGCATGGCGTGGAAGTCCTCGCGATTGCGCACCAGCTGCCGCGACACGTCGCGGAGCGCGTCCTCACCCCCGCGTCGCTCGAACTTGTTGATGGCCACCACATCCGCGTAATCGAGCATGTCGATCTTCTCGAGCTGGGAGGCCGCGCCGAACTCGGGCGTCATCACATAGAGCGACACGTCCACGTGCTCGGCGATGGCCGCGTCGCCCTGCCCGATGCCGGGGGTCTCCAGCACGACCAGATCGAATCCCGCCGCCTTGCAGGCGATCACCATGGCGTCGATATTGTTCGGCAACTCGCGCTCGCCCCGGGTGGCCAGGGAGCGGAAGTAGACGCGCTCCCCGTCGAGGGCGTTCATCCGGATCCGGTCGCCGAGCAGCGCGCCGCCGCCGCGCCGCCGGGTCGGGTCGACCGCCAAGATCGCGACCCGCAGCTTGTCCTGCTGATCGGTGCGCAGCCGTCGCACGAGTTCGTCTGTGAGCGAGGACTTTCCGGAGCCGCCGGTCCCGGTGATGCCGAGCACCGGCACCTGCCGCGCGGCCGCCGCACCTCTCAACGCCGCGAGATCGCCCTCCGGCAACGTCCCCTGCTGCAGGCAGGTGAGCGTGCGCGCCAGCGCTGCCCGATCCCCGCTCAGTACCGCCTCCACCGCCGCGGGTGTCTGCGAAAGATCCACGTCGCACGCCGAGATCAGCCGATTGATCATCCCCGGCAGCCCGAGCCGCTGCCCGTCCTCGGGCGAGAAGATGGTCACCCCGACGCCGCCAGCCGCTCGATCTCCTCGGGAATGATCACCCCGCCGCCCCCGCCGAAGATCTGCACGTGCCCGGCCCCGGCCTCCTTCAACGCCTGCGCCAGATACTCGAAGTACTCGATGTGCCCGCCCTGATACGAGCTGACCGCGACCCCTGCACGTCCTCGGTGACGGCCGCGTCCACGACTTCCTGGACCGCGCGGTTATGCCCTAGATGAATCACCTCGGCCCCCTGCGCCTGGAGGATTCTTCGCATGATGTTGATGGCCGCGTCATGGCCATCGAAGAGCGCAGCGGCGGTTACGAACCGCACTGGATTGACCGGGACATGCAAATCGGGCATGCCATCCTCCGCACGGAGAGCCTGTAGGTGCTGTGAATTATCCCACAACCAATACTTGGATGTCCAACTATAGGATCGCCACATACCGCGCAAATGGCGCGCAAGCTTCGAGACAGGACTGGCATGGTTCGCGAACTGACTCACTTCATCGACGGCAAGCACGTAGAGGGAACTTCCGGCAAGTTCGGGGATGTCTTCAACCCGAGCACCGGCGAGGTCCAGGCGCGGGTCCCGCTGGCGAGCAAGAGTGAGGTCGAGGCGGTCATCGCCAACGCGGCCGCCGCGCAGCCCGGCTGGGCCGCCACCAACCCGCAGAAGCGGGCCCGCGTGCTGATGAAGTTCCTGACCCTGGTGCAGGACGAGATGGACTCGCTGGCCGCGCTGCTGTCCAGCGAGCACGGCAAGACCATCCCCGACGCCAAGGGCGACATCCAGCGCGGCCTCGAGGTCATCGAATTCGCCTGCGGCATCCCGCATCTGCTCAAGGGCGAGTACACCGAGAGCGCCGGCACCGGCATCGACGTCTACTCCATGCGGCAGCCGCTGGGCGTGGTCGCGGGCATCACCCCCTTCAACTTCCCGGCCATGATCCCGCTGTGGAAGGCCGGTCCGGCGCTGGCCTGCGGTAATGCCTTCGTCCTCAAGCCTTCCGAGCGCGACCCCTCGGTGCCGCTGCGACTGGCCGAGCTGTTCCTCGAGGCCGGCGGCCCCGCGGGCATCTTCAACGTCGTCAACGGCGACAAGGAGGCCGTGGACACGCTGCTGCACGACGAGCGGATCAAGGCCGTCGGCTTCGTCGGCTCCACCCCGATCGCGCAGTACATCTACGAGACCGCCTCCGCCAACGGCAAGCGCGCCCAGTGCTTCGGCGGCGCCAAGAACCACGCCATCGTGATGCCCGACGCCGACCTCGACGACGTGGCCGACCAGCTGATCGGCGCGGGCTACGGCTCCGCGGGCGAGCGTTGCATGGCCATCTCGGTCGCGGTCCCGGTCGGCGAGGAGACCGCGGATCGGCTGCGCGCCAAGCTCGTCGAGCGCATCGGCAAGCTGAACGTCGGCCTCTCCGACGACCCGGGCGCCGACTTCGGCCCGCTGGTCGGCCGCGACGGCGTCGACCGCGTGAACAGCTACGTGCAGATCGGCGTCGACGAGGGCGCCGAGCTCGTCATCGACGGCCGCGGCCTGGTGGTCGAGGGCGGCGAAGACGGATTCTTCGCCGGCGCTTCGCTGTTCGACCGCGTCACCCCCGAGATGCGGATCTACAAGGAAGAGATCTTCGGCCCGGTGCTGGCACTGGTGCGCGCCAAGGACTACGAAGAGGCGCTGCGCCTGCCCAACGAGCACGAATACGGCAACGGTGTCGCCATCTTCACCCGCGACGGCGATACCGCCCGCGACTTCGCGGCGCGCGTGCAGGTCGGCATGGTCGGCATCAACGTCCCGATCCCGGTGCCGATCGCGTACCACACCTTCGGCGGCTGGAAGCGGTCCGGTTTCGGCGACCTCAACCAGCACGGCCCGGACTCGATCCGCTTCTATACCAAGACCAAGACGGTGACGCAGCGCTGGCCCGCGGGGCAGAAGGAGTCCAACGCCTTCGTCATCCCGACCATGGACTGACGCTGATGTTCGTACTGGACGAGGACGAGAAGGCGATCGTCGAGACCGCCCGCTCCTTCGCCGACGAGCTGCTCGCGCCCAATGCCCTGGAATGGGACGAGCGCAAGCACTTCCCGGTGGACGTGCTGCGCAAGGCGGGCTCGCTCGGCCTGGGCGGCATCTACGTGCGCGAGGACGTGGGCGGCTCGCAGCTGCGGCGGCTGGACGCGGTGCGCATCTTCGAGCAGCTCGCCACGGGCTGCCCGTCGGTCGCCGCCTACATCTCCATCCACAACATGGCGACGTGGATGATCGACACCTACGGCGATGAGACGCAACGCAATCGGTGGCTGCCGGGCCTGACCTCCATGGATCTGCTGGCGTCCTACGCGCTGACCGAGCCGGGCGTCGGCTCCGACGCGGCGGCCTTGAGCACCAAGGCCGTTCGCGACGGCGACGACTACATCCTCAACGGCGCCAAGCAGTTCATCTCCGGAGCCGGGGCCAACGACGTCTACGTCATGATGGTCCGCACCGGAGCCGAAGGCGCACGCGGCATTTCGGCACTCATCGTCCCCGCGGACACACCGGGGCTCTCGGTCGGGCCGAACGAGCGGAAGATGGGCTGGAACGCCCAGCCCACCCGGCAGGTCATCCTCGAGGACGCCCGGGTGCCGGCCGCCAACCTGCTCGGCTCCGAGGGCGACGGCTTCCGCATCGCCATGAACGGGCTCAACGGCGGACGGCTCAATATCGCCGCCTGCTCGATGGGCGGCGCGCAGGCCGCGCTGGACCGCACCGTCGCGTACCTGGCCCAGCGCAAGGCCTTCGGCTCGCGACTGCTCGACAACACCGCCCTGCAGTTCGAGCTGGCCGACATGCGGACCTCCCTGGAGGCCGCCCGCACCCTGCTGTGGCGCGCCGCGGCCGCCCTGGACGCCGACGCCCCCGACAAGGTGGAGCTGTGCGCCATGGCCAAGCGGTTCGCCACCGACGCCGGGTTCGAGGTGGCCAACAAGGCCCTGCAGCTCCACGGTGGCTACGGTTACCTGGCCGAATACGGCATCGAGAAGATCGTCCGCGACCTGCGGGTGCATCAGATCCTCGAGGGCACGAACGAAATCATGCGGGTGGTCGTCGCCCGCTCGGTGGTAGGAGCAGCATGAGCGAGCGCAGCGAGCGGCAATTGGGCACAGCCGAGCCCTCGGTCGTGCCGGAGCGAAGCGGAGGCATGAGCGAGCAGGCGAAAGAACCCGAGGTTCTGATCGAGACGCGCGACGGGCTCGGTCTGATCACGCTGAACCGGCCGCGGGCCATCAACGCGCTCAACCACCCCATGGCGCTGACCATCCTGGACGCGCTGCGGGCCTGGGCGGACGACGACGCGGTGCGCGCGGTGGTGCTCACCGGCGCGGGCGAACGCGGGCTGTGCGCGGGCGGCGACATCGTCGCCATCCACAACGATGCCAAGGCCACGGTGGCACAGGGTGATTCGCCGCAGGTCGCGACCGACTCGCCCAGCGGCAAGTTCTGGCGCGACGAGTACATCCTCAACGCCCTGATCAAGCGCTACCCTAAGCCGTACGTCGCGGTCATGGACGGCATCGTGATGGGCGGCGGCGTCGGACTGTCCGGCCACGCCTCGCACCGCATCGTGACCGAGCGGTCCATGGTCGGCATGCCCGAGACCGGCATCGGCTTCATCCCCGACGTCGGCGGCACCTGGCTGCTGGCGCACGCGCCCGGCGAGATCGGCACCCACATCGCGCTCACCACCGCGCGCATGTCCGCCGGCGACGCCATCGCGGCCGGTTTCGCCGACCACTTCGTGCCCTCGGAGCACCTGCCCGCGCTGCTGGAGGCGCTGGCCAGCAGCGACGTCGAGGTGGCCATCGCGAAATTCGCGCAGCCCGCACCGGTTTCGGAGTTCGTGGCCCAGCAGGACTGGATCGACTCCTGCTACAGCGCCGACACCGTCGAGGAGATCGTGCACCGGCTCGAGATCGACGGCCGCGGCGAGGCCGCCAAGGCCGCCGCCGACGTGCTGTCGAAATCGCCGGTGGCGCTGAAGGTCACGCTGCGCTCGCTGCGCGACGCGCGCCGGGCCGCCGACCTCGAGCAGGCGCTGGACCAGGAATACCGGGTCTCCGTCGCCGCCCTCAACACCCACGACCTGGTGGAAGGCATTCGCGCCCAGGTCATCGACAAGGACCGCAACCCGCAGTGGTCGCCCGCCACCCTGGCGGACGTCACCGACGCCGACGTGGACGCCTACTTCGGCGCGCTCGGCGATCGCGAATTGGGTTTGGCCGCAGCTAAGGACGAATGATGAGCAACAACACCAAGGTCGCGTTCCTCGGACTCGGCCACATGGGCGGGCCGATGGCCGCCAACCTGGTCCGGGCCGGATACGACGTCCTCGCCTTCGACCCCGTGCCCGCCGCGCAGGACCAGGCCCGCCGCGACGGCGCGACCGTGGTCGCCACCGCCGCGGAAGCGGTCTCGGCCTCCGACATCGTGATCACCATGCTGCCCAACGGCCGCATCGTGCTCGACCTCTACGGCGACATCCTGCCGGCCGCCAAGCCGGGCACCCTGTTCGTCGACTGCTCCACCATCGACGTCGGCGACGCCAAGCAGGCCGCGGAACTCGCTGTGGCAGCCGGACATCAGGCCCTCGACGCGCCGGTCTCCGGTGGCGTGGCGGGCGCGGCGGCGGGCACCCTCACCTTCATGGTGGGCGGCGCGGACGCCGACTTCGCCGCGGCGCTGCCGCTGCTCGAGGTGATGGGCGGCAAGGTCGTGCACTGCGGTGGCGCGGGCGTCGGCCAGGCCGCCAAGATCTGCAACAACATGCTGCTGGGCATCTCCATGATCGGACTGTCCGAGGCCATCGTGCTGGGCGAGAAGCTGGGCCTGACCCACGACAAGTTCTTCGACGTGGTGTCCACCGCGTCGGGGCAGTCGTGGGCGCTGACCTCGTATTGCCCGGTGCCGGGACCGGTTCCGGCCAGCCCCGCCAACAACGACTACCAGCCGGGCTTCGCGACCGCGCTCATGTCCAAGGACCTGGGGCTCGCGGCCGACGCGCTGCGCGCCAACGGCGTCGACGGGCAGATCGGGCAGCTGGCGGCGGAGATCTACACCCGCTTCAACCAGGAAGAAGCGGGCAAGGACTTCTCGGCTATCGTCACCGATATCCGCAAGCGATCTGAGGGAGAGACGGCGTGACCGACTTCGAGACCATTCTGCTGGAGCGCAAGGGCCGCGTCGCCCTCATCACGCTCAACCGGCCGAAGGCCCTGAACGCGCTGAACTCGCAGGTGCTGAGCGACATCTCGGCGGCCCTCGACGAGCTCGAGAACGACAACGAGATCGGCGCGGTCGTGCTGACCGGGTCCGAGAAGGCCTTCGCGGCCGGCGCGGACATCAAGGAGATGCAGACCAAGTCCTACATGGACATGTTCGTGACCGACCACTTCGGTGGCTGGGACCGCGTCGCCGCCTTCCGCAAGCCGCTGATCGCCGCGGTCGCCGGCTACGCCCTCGGCGGCGGCTGCGAACTCGCCATGATGTGCGACCTGCTGCTCGCCGCCGACACCGCCAAGTTCGGGCAGCCCGAGATCAAGCTCGGCGTCATCCCCGGCATGGGCGGCTCGCAGCGCCTCACCCGCGCCGTCGGCAAGGCCAAGGCCATGGACCTGATCCTGACCGGCCGCAACATGGGCGCCGAGGAGGCCGAGCGCGCGGGCCTGGTCTCGCGCATCGTGCCGGCCGCCGAGCTGGTCGCCACCGCCATGGAGGTCGCCGAGACCATCGCGTCCATGTCGCTGCCGTCGGTGATGATCGCCAAGGAAGCGGTGGACCGCTCCTTCGAGACCACCCTCACCGAGGGCCTGCGCTTCGAGCGTCGCGTGTTCCACTCGCTGTTCGCCACCGACGACCAGAAGGAAGGCATGACCGCCTTCGTCGAGAAGCGCCCCGCGAACTTCACCAACAAGTGAGCGAATCGGCTTTTCGCTGAAAGGGTTCGGAGACATGGTCTCCGAACCCTTTCGCTATCAGCCGTGTTTGGGCGGGCCGACGACTTCGACCGTCGGGGGTTTGCCGTCGGGGTGGGCGCCGGTGTCCCGGTTCATGGCCAGCCCGCCGACGATGGTGCCGCCGAGCGTGGCGGTAACCGCCACCGCGGCAACGAGTTTGCGGCGGGAGACGGGGGAGGGGGGAACCTCGTGGCAGGTCGCGCCCGGTGTCAGATGGACGCTGCGGATGCTGCGGGCGGAGGGGCGTTCGGCGGCCAGCAGGACCGCGCCGCGGGTGGAGACGAAATCCGGTTCGGGATCGTAGATCAACGGATAGCCCAGCTGTTGCTTCAGCTCGTCGCGGATGCTCTTGTTGCGGGTGCAGCCGCCCAGCAGGGCCAGGCCCGCAGGCCGGATGCCGGTCTCGTCGATCATGTGCCGGACGAACGAGGCCGAGTGGTGGATGCCCGCCTCGACCAGTTCGGCGAAATCACTGCGGGTGACCACGATGCGCTGCCCCGAGATCGGGTCGCAGACGGCCAGCACACGTTCGGAGGCCAGCGCCTCCTTCTGCCGGCGGGTATCGGCCAGGTCCAGGGTCACGCCGCCGCGGGTGAGCAGCCAGCGCAGCAGGGCGTCGTGGCCGTCGCCGCCCACGACGGTGCTGCGCTTGGTGGCGAGGACGGCGTCGTTGCGGCAGTCGATCTGGGTGAGGGTCAGCCCGGACGCGCCGAGGTCGTACAGCAGGACCGAACCCTCGCTGGGTAGCTTCCGGGTGAATCGGAGATATCTGAGCTGGGCGACCGGCTCGTCGATGACGGTGAGGCGATTGCGGCCGGCGGCGGTGCGGATGGCCTCGGCGTGATTGCCGCTGCGGCAGGTCACCGCGATACCCGTGATGAACTCGTCGCGCTTGGCCGCCGACTTCCGCATCAGCCGGATGGCTTCGAAGACCGCCTCTTCCATGCTGCCGCCCCTGGAGCGGCGCACCACCTGGCAACGGTCGATGGGAGGCAGGTGCGGCTGGTCGGAATGGGTGAGCATGGCGCGTGCGCCAGCAGCGCCCGCCGACACCCCGAGGACCAGCACCATGCGCTCAATGGTGAACCTTTTGCGGGCCGAAGCCAAGACTATGACGCAGGAAATTGGCTGCTGGGTCGCTGGGTGGTTACTGACCGGACCATCGGGTGGGCGAGCTACCCGGGTCGAAGTCACCGGCGGTCTGCCGGAACTCCGCCAGCAATTGCAGCAGCAGCTGCAATCGTTCCGGCGCCAGACCGGTGTCGGCGAAAACCCGCCGGTTCAGTTCGGTGGTGGCCCTGGCCACCGATTCCCTTCCGGCATCGGTGATTTCGATGAGCGTTGCCCGCCGGTCACTGGGATGTGGCACACGCTTCACCAACTGCGCGGCCTCGAGCCGGTCCACGGTATTGGTGACCGAGGTGGGATGCACCTGGAGCCGGGCACTGGCCATCGCCATCGGCAGCGCGCCGGTCTTGCTGAAACTCAGCAACATCAGCAGTTCGTAGCGTGAGAAGGTCAAACCGGACGGCTTCAGCGCTTCGTCCACCCGCGCCATCACGATCTGCTGCGCCCGCACCAGTGACGTCACCGCCGCCATCCCGTCGGCGACCTCACCCCAGCCGTGTTCCGTCCACTGACGATGCGCCTCCTCGATCGGATCGAGTGGCAGCGGACGAGGACGGGACATACCTCCGATCATCGCATGTCGCGCACCGCGCGGGCCCGCCCCATAGCAATCACGGTGATTCAAAACCTCGGCCCCGGGCCCGAACCGGCGCACCATGGAACTCGCCGATGCGGGTGTGACCGAGTGGCCAGGTGGCGGTCTGCAAAGCCGTGTACGCGGGTTCGACTCCCGCCGCTCGCTCCATCGGGGAACGCCTTCCGTGACCGTCACGGGAGGCGTTCTCACTATTTCCCGTCGGTGGAGCAGACCTTCCAGACGCCGTTCTCCTTGCGCAGGTGCTCGTTGGTGGACCGCTTGCTGTCGGGGGCGCCCGGCAGGCTGAGCGTGCCCAGCGTGACCGCGGTGGCGCGCTCGCCGGTGACGGTGATGCCTTGGACCGCATCGATTTTCATCGACACCTTGCCCTGGTTCATGGCCTGCTTCTGGGCTTCCGGCAGCGCGTCGTACTGGGCGCGATCGCCCGCGCAGGTCTGGCCGACGGCTTGTGCGGCCCCGCCGGTGCCGAGGGTGCCGTAGAAGTCGCGCAGCGTGGTCTCGATCCGCTTGTCGTCGCTGGGACCGGAGTCCTTGCCGTTCAACGTCATAGCGGTGGCGATCCCACCTCCCACGAGAACCGCGGCCGCTATGCCGATGCCGATGGTGATGGGGGTGCGCCTGTGCCGAGTCATCGACGGCAGACTACAGCGATTCGGCGTCGATCGGAGGGGTGGCATTTCAACCCGTGACGTGGGACTGTACGTTGGTTAGGCAAACCTCAGCGTCGAGTGGAAGGACGGTCATGACGGCGGCTCGATGGAAACTGGTGTCCGGCGCATTGGCGGCGATCGCGGTGCTCGGCGCGACCACGGCATGCTCGGGCTCGTCCGACGGCGACAACGAGATCGTGGTTTATAACGCGCAGCACGAATCCCTCACCAAGGAGTGGATCGACGCGTTCACCAAGGACACCGGCATCAAGGTGACCATCCGCAACGGCGGCGACACCGACCTGGGCAACCAGATCGTCGCCGAGGGCAAGAACGCCAAGGCCGACGTCTTCATCACCGAGAACTCCCCGGCCATGGCGCTGGTCGAGAACGCCGGCCTGTTCGCCGACGTCGACAAGGACACCCTCGCGCAGGTCCCCGAGCAGTTCCGCCCCTCCACCGGCAAGTGGACCGGAATCGCCGCGCGCTCCACCGTTTTCGTCTACAACACCGCCAAGCTCCCCGCCGACCAGCTGCCCAAGTCGCTGCTGGACCTGGCGCAGCCGCAGTGGAAGGGCCGCTGGAGCGGCGCCGCCTCCGGCGCGGACTTCCAGGCCATCGTCGCCGCGCTGCTCGCCCAGAAGGGTGAGGACGCCACCCTCTCCTGGCTCAAGGGCATGAAGGAGAACGCGGTCATCTCCCAGAACAACACCACCGTCATGAAGGGCGTCAACTCCGGCCAGTTCGACGGCGGCGTGATCTACCACTACTACTGGTTCAAGGATCAGGCCAAGACCAAGGAGAACAGCAAGAACACCCAGCTGTTCTACTTCAAGAACCAGGACCCGGGCGCCTTCGTCTCCATTTCCGGTGGCGGCGTACTGAAGTCGAGCAAGCACCAGAACGACGCCCAGAAGTTCCTGAACTACATCACCTCCAAGCAGGGCCAGGCGGTGCTGCGCGACGGCGACTCCATGGAGTACCCGGTGGCCTCCGACGTCGCCGCCAACCCGGCGCTGCCGCCGCTGGCCTCGCTGGACGCGCCCAAGATCGATCCCTCGAAGCTGGACTCCAAGAAGGTCACCCAGCTCATGACCCAGGCGGGCCTGCTCTAGTCGTGACCGCTCGGACCGCTGTACCCACCCGGAACTCCGGGCCGTCCCGGGTCGCGAAGGCACTCGCCTCGCGGCCCGGGTCGCTCGTCACCGTCGCCGCCCTGCTGATGGTGGCCGCCACCCTGGTGCCGCTGGGCTACATCGTGTTCACCCTCGTTGCCACCGGCTGGCACGAGACCGCCGAACTCGTCTTCCGCCCCCGCGTGGCCGAATTGCTGCGCAACACCGCCGAATTGGTGGTGCTCACGGTGCCGATCTGCGTCGCGCTCGGGGTCGGCCTGGCCTGGATCGTGGAACGCACCGACGTGCCCGGATCGGCCTGGTGGGGACCGGCCTTCGCCGCGCCCCTGGCGGTCCCGGCCTTCGTCAACAGCTACGGCTGGGTCAGCGCCATCCCCTCGCTGCACGGATTGTGGGCGGGCGTGCTGGTCTCGACCGTCTCCTACTTCCCGCTGGTGTACCTCCCGGCGGCGGCCACCCTGCGGCGCCTCGACCCCGCCGTGGAGGAATCGGCCCGCGCCCTGGGCTCCGGGCCGATCGCCGTCCTCACCCGCGTGGTGCTGCCGCAGCTGCGCCTGGCCACTCTCGGTGGCGGACTGCTGATCTCGCTGCACCTGCTCGCCGAGTACGGCGCGTTCGCCATGATCCGGTTCGACACCTTCACCACCGCCATCTTCCAGCAGTACCAATCCAGCTTCGCCGGAGCCGCGGGCAGCACCCTGTCCGGCGTCCTGGTGCTGCTGTGCCTGGTGCTGCTGGCCGCCGAGGCCGGGGTGCGCGGGCGCGCCCGCTACGCGCGGATCGGCGGCGGCGCACAACGCGGCGTCCACCGAATCCGGCTGGGGCTGGGCACGATTCCCATGCTCGTCGTGCTGCTCGGCGCGCTGGCGGGCACCCTGGGGGTACCACTGTGGACGATCGGGCGCTGGCTGAAGATCGGCGGTGCGGGCGTGTGGCACAGCACCGAGATCGGCGAATCCCTCGGGCAGACGGTCGGTCTGGCCGCCACGGCCGCCGCGATCACCGTCGTGTGCGCCTTCCCCGTCGCCTGGGTCGCGGTCCGCTCCACCTCGCGGTTCGCCCGCGTCATCGAAGGCGCCAACTACATCACCAGCTCGCTGCCCGGCATCGTCATCGCGCTGGCGCTGGTGACCGTGTCCATCCGCTGGCTGCCCGCGTTCTATCAGACGGCCGCCACCATCCTGGCCGCCTACACCCTGATGTTCCTGCCGCGCGCCCTGGTCAGCGTGCGCGCCGGACTGGCCCAGGTGCCGGTCGGGCTGGAGGAGGCCTCGCAGGCGCTCGGAAAATCCCCGGCCGCCACCTTCTTCCGCGTCACCCTGCGCCTGACCGCGCCCGCCGCCGCGGCCGCCGCGGCCATGGTGTTCGTGGCCGTGGCCACCGAACTCACCGCCACCCTGCTGCTCGCCCCCACCGGCACCAACACCCTCGCCATGCAGTTCTGGCAGCTGTCGGGCGAACTGGACTACGCCGCCGCCGCGCCCTACGCGCTGATCATGATCATCGCCTCGGTGCCGGTCACCTATCTGCTGTTCACCCAATCCAGGAAGGCGGCGGGATTGTGAGTCGTCTTGTCGTAGACCAGGTTCGCAAGAGCTTCGGGACCGGCGCACCGGTCCTCGACGGCATCGGCCTCGACGTGCCCGACGGCACCGCCACCGCGGTGGTCGGCTCCTCCGGCTGCGGCAAGACCACCCTGCTGCGGGTGATCGCCGGCTTCGAGAACCCCGACACCGGCACCGTGTCCATCGGCGGGGAAACCATTACCCGCGAAGGCTTCTCGGTGCCCTCGCACCGCCGGCGCATCGGCTACGTCGCCCAGGATGGCGCACTGTTCCCGCACCTCACCGTGGGACAGAACATCGCCTACGGGCTCGGCGGCGGCCTCGGCGCCCGCCGCAAGCATCGGCAGCAGGTGGCCGAACTGCTCGAGATGGTCTCCCTCGACCCGGCGTACGCCGACCGGCGGCCGCACCAGCTCTCCGGCGGACAGCAACAGCGCGTGGCCCTGGCCCGCGCCATGGCCCGCAAACCCGCCCTCATGCTGCTCGACGAGCCCTTCAGCGCCCTCGACACCGGACTGCGCGCCGCCACCCGGCAGGCCGTCGCCGAAACCCTGCGCGCCGCGGGCATGACCAGCATCCTGGTCACCCACGACCAGGAAGAGGCGCTGTCCTTCGCCGATCAGGTGGCCGTCATGTGCTCGGGCCGCTTCACCCAGGTCGGCACCCCCGAACAGGTGTACGCCGCCCCCGCCGACCTGTTCACCGCCGGATTCCTCGGCGACACCGTGCTACTCGACGCCACCATCGGATCGGCCGGTTCCGCCCAGACCGTCCTGGGCCGCCTGCCCGTGCAGGCCGACGCGCCGACCGGCGCGGGCGCGGTCATGCTGCGCCCCGAACAACTGCTGGCCCACGCGGCCACCGACGGCCGCGCCACCGTGCGCGCCCTCGAATTCCGCGGCGCGGACGTCATGCTCACCCTGGACCTCGACGGCCGCCCGGAACCCATCCAGGTGCGCCGGGTCAGCGTCGGCGCGCCCGCGGTCGGCGACCGGGTCGACCTCGAAGTCCTCGGCGCGGCAGTCGCTTTCACCTCCGAGCAGTGCGCGGCTGCCGGCCGCCTGGCCGGAAACGGCGCGGTCACCCTGCCGGACGCGGTCTCCGCGGTTGTGAACGGCCCGCGCCAGCAAGGAATGTGACCGAATGGTCTGGGGAGCACCTATATTGGCGCGGAGGCCGAATCACCGGCCGGCTCGTCCCGAAGGAGACCCCGTGCGCCGCACGCTGTTCGTCACATCCGTACTCGCCGCCGCCTGCGCCCTGGCGCCGTCGGCCGCCGCCGAGCCGCCCGCCGACCCGGCACTGAAGGTGCAGGCCGTCTACGGAACCGAGCAGTTCCCGATGGCCGGGGTGGCTGCCGACATCACACCCTGCGGCGGCGGCGCGAACCTGGCCACCATCACCACCGGCATCGACGGCTCGGCCGTCTACCCGGGCGCGCCCGGCTGTTACCGGGTCCAGATCAGCACCCCCGTCGGCTGCTCGCTCGACAGTGACGCCGCCCTCGAGGTCACCTCGGTCCCGGGCGTGACCCCGGTCGCGACCTTCCGTTTCCGCTGCGCCTGAGTTCTTCCCGGGCCCGCGCCCACACCTCCCTCACCGTTTTGTGTGATCAGGCCGTAGTGTGACCGACTCCACATCTCAGAATTCCCACAGTTCGGGGCTGTTAGCCTCGGTCACACATAGCTGCTCGACATTGCTGTACGCGTAAGGCGTCGCATCACCGAGGGAGTAGGTGACATATGGGCGCGAGAATCGCGTCGGCACACCCGCCGGGCATGGCCGCGCCCCTGTCGATCCGCCGCTACGCGGTTCCGATCGAGACGCTCGCGGCCCTGCTGGGCGCCGCCGTCGCGGGCCTGCTGCTGATGGCCCCCCTCGATCTCAACGGAACCTCCGGCAGCCCGGTGCTGCAATTCGATCTGCTGGTGATCAACATGCCGCGGGCCGCGGCCGCCGGAGCCGCGCTGGCCGTGGTGTCTGCGGCGCTGGTGGTGGCACTCGGGCGGCGCAGCGCCTGGATCGCCTCCTGCGGCAGCGCTCTGATGCTGCTGGTCGACCAGTTCTGGAACCGCGGCGCGCCCACCATGGACAGCCTGACCACCGCCAATTACGTCGACTCCATCTTCGCCGGCATCCTGCTCGGCTCACTCGCCGTCGCCGTCTTCGGCAAACCTCTTGCCACCGGGGCCTTCCTGGCCGGCGCCCTCGGCTCGATCCTGATCGGCGACCAGACATCGCTGCCGCCCGGGGAAGGCCACGGCAACCCGCTCAGCCAATTGGCCTCGGTCGGCACGCCGCCACTGTGGCTGCTGCTGCTCACCGCGGTCCTGCTGGCCGCCGGAATCGTGCTGCAGCAACCCGATCCGGTGGCCGAGGACGAGAGCACCGACCTGGCCATCGGCACCATTCTGTCCGCGCTGGTGGTGATCACCGCGACCGTGCTGTCCACCGAATGGTTCGTGCGGCACGCGGGCACACCGCTGCAGATCGGCGCGGCGGTAGCCGTCACCGTGGGCGCGGGCATGACGGCGGCGCTGCTGCTGCCCGGCCGCGAGGGCACGCTGGTGCTGCTGGCGGTCGCGGTGGCCAACGCGGGCAGCGCGATCATCGCGGTGCCGCGGCCGGATTGGTCCGCACCGTTCCCGGTCATCGCCCTGCTGGCGGGGCTGGCCGCCGGCCGCCGGTGGCGGTCGCCGTGGATCGCGCTCGCCGCGACCGGAGCCCTCGCGGTGTTCGCGGCGAGCACCGCGGGCGTGGCACACCAGTATTCGGCGATCCCGGTGATCGGAGTCGCCGCCACCGGATTCGTCATCGGCCTCTGCTTCGGGGCGGTCGTGCCCAAGACCGCGGGCAGCGCCGTGGTGGCCATCGCGGTGCTGATCGTGCCGTGCCTGGTGGTCGCCCTGCGCGGCAGCGATTTCGGGCGAGTCGCCTATTCGCCGCGCTGGTACCGGGATCCGAGCGGCGTCGTGTCCGCATTGCCCGGCTGGGCGGCGCTGATCATCACGCTCGGCTGCGCGGCCGGGGTATACCTGCTGTGGCGGATCCGGCCCACGCGCACCGCCGCGGTCCTGCATGTCCGGCCGGATGAACCGCGCGCTGTCGTACCGCAGGGCTAGCCTGGCCTGATGGGCGACAACTCACCGCGGGACCCGGTCGTGGATCTACTCGAACAGGCCATCGCGCAGATGGGCGACATCATCGCCGTCATCACCCCGGACCAGGCGGCTTGGCCGACCCCGTGCGAGAACTGGTCGGTGCGGCGGCTGATCGACCACGTCATCGGGCAGATCCTGCGCGACTTCACCGTCTCCGCCCGCGGCGAGATGCCCGCATGGGGCGCCCCCGCCGATGCGGTCGGTGACGACTGGGCCGCCGAGTTCGCCACCCGCGCACAACCACTGCTGGACCAGTGGCGGACCGCCGACCTGGACCGGCTGGTACCCGGCATGGGCGGGGAGGCTCCGCTGCGCGGCCGCGCCGACCAGCAGATCGCCGAATTCGCCATGCACGCCTGGGATCTCACCCGCGCCACCGGCCAGGGCCGCGCGCTGGAGCCGGACCTCGCCGAACACGCGCTGGCCTGGTCACGGCAGGTGCTGAAGCCGGAATACCGCGGCCAGGGAAGGGCTTTCGGGCCCGAGTGGCCGATCCCCGCCGACGCGCCCGCCTACGACCGGCTCGCCGCCTGGTTCGGCCGCGACCCGGGCTGGACGCCGGGCCCGGACCAGAACTGAACACCGGACCGGTCGCTCAGCGCCCGAAGCTGGAATCCACCCAGGCCAGAGCGTCATCGAAGGACGCGTCCAGCACGCCGCGGTGATCCGCGCCAGGGTAGACGCGATACTGCACCGGCTGCCCGCCCGCCCGCTGCTGCACCACCATGGCATCGGTGGCCGCGGCCGGGACGACGGTGTCGGAGCGGCCCTGCAGGACCAGCAGCGGCTGGGTGAAAGACAAAGTGCTGGGGTCGTTCTCGTTCAGCACCTGGGTCAGTGTGGCGGTGTCGCCGGCGTGCGGGAAGACGTCCTCGGCGCTCAGCCCGCCCCAGGAATCCGGTTGCCGCAGTTGGCCGATGCAGCGGGTGTCGGCTTGATCCAGCATGGATTGGGCACGCGGCGTGAGGATTCGGGTGGTATCGAGATCACTGACCGTCTGCGCGCCGCGAATGATCAAGGGCAGGAACGACACCGTGCCGCCGGTCAGCGGCGACACCGCACCCGCCACGCCCGCCGTGGTGGCCAGCTGTGAGGCCTGTAAGCCGAGCCCCTGATGGGAGGCCGGGGCGAGCGCCACCGCACCCAGCAACTGGAGCTCCGGCGCCCACTGCTGGGCCTGCGCATCGGTGAAGACCGCGGCCTGCCCGCCCTGCGAGTGCCCCATCGCGACCCACCGCGTCCCGACGTCCGGGTCGATTTGCCGTGCCGCCCTGGCCATGTCGGTGACGGCGCGCTGCTCGGCGGTCCCGATCAGATAGCCGTGCGGGCCGGGCGTGCCCAGCCCCTGATAGTCGGTCTGCGCGACCGCGTACCCGGCCGCCACCCAGCGCTCCTGCACCCGGCGCACCATCGAGGTGTAGTCGTGGGCGGGGAAGTCGGGGGAGGTGTCCTGGGAGGGCGCGCACCCGTCGGCGACCCCGGTGGTGCCGTGCGCCCACGAGATCAGCGGCCAGCCGCCCGGCGGCGCGGTGCTGTCAGGCACCGCGAGGGTGCCCGAGACCGCCACCGGATTCCCCTGCATGTCGATCGAGCGGTAAACCATCAGATAGTTGCGCGCCCCCGCCAGCGCGGGATCGCCTGTGAGCGGCCGCAATTGGATCACCGACCCGTGCGCCCCCGGAACCCGGTCCGCGGCCGGCGCATAGAACGAGGCATCGGTCGCCTCATCCGGCCGGACGGGCGTGGCGCCGACGGGAGCGGCCAGAGTCAGTCCCGCGATACCGGCGAGCACGGTGGCGAAGAATCCGGCGCGTGGACGCGAGGCACACCGCGTCAGCTGTCCTGCACGAGCGCTCTCGTTCTCCGGCACCTCTCAGAAGATACCGGCTAGCCGGTGTTTCACACGGCAAGGCAGGGCCGCGCGACATCGGTCGGAACGCGTCCCGGAACGCGCTCGCGGTGTCCGGCTGCCTCCTGCACAACCGGACACCGCGTGCACCCCACTACCTTCCCGCCCCGGCCCGCGAATCGGAATACAGATCGGTCACGATGGCACGATAAGTCAGTCGTCAGGTGGGCGAACGAGTAAGGCCGGAAGCTACTGCTCGATGAACTCCAGCAGGTCGTTGCCGAGCTGGTCCATGTGGGTCAGGTGCAGCCCGTGTGAAGCGTTTTCGTAGATCTTCAGCTCGCTGCCCGGAATCAGTTCGGCGGTCAGGCGCCCGCAGAGGTCGACAGGGTTGAAGGGGTCGTCGGCACCGTGGATCACCAGGGTGGGGACGTCGATCGCGCGCAGGTCGTCGCGGTGGTCGGTCTCGGTCACGCTGTGGCTGAGGCCCAGCATGGCGTTGGTCGACACTGCATCAGCGTCGGCGACGGTCCAGTCGATCAAAGCCGTGGAGATCGTGACACCGGGTAGCCCGACGCCGAAGAACGGTTCTGAGACCGCGCGAATCCAGGCCGGGACGTCGACGCTCCACATCGCACGCAGCGCGTCGAAGCTGTCCGGTTCCGAGCCGAGTGGATTGTCCAGGGTCTTGGTCATGTAGGGCAGTGCCGAGGAGACGAGTGCGATCCGGGCGATCCGTTCGCTGCCATGCCGCGCGAGGTAGCGGACGATCTCGGCGGTCCCGGTCGAGTGCCCGACCAATGTGACCTCGCGCAGATCCAGCTGGTCGAGCACTGCGGCCAGGTCGTCGGCGAGGGTATCGAAATCGTATCCGCCCCAAGGCTGATCGGAACGACCGTGCCCGCGCCGGTCATAGGCGACACAACGCACTTCCCGGTCCGCCAGCCGAGCCATCTCGTATTGCCACATGGCCGAACTGAGCGACCAGCTGTGCAGAAACACCGCCGGGTTGCCGCTGCCCCAATCCTTGTAGAAGAGGTTCAGGTCCTCGGTGACGGCGATATAGGGCATGTGGCGGCCTTCCGGCGGGTGCGATGGATCTTGTCGATCCCGAACGTAAATCCAAGCGCTGTCCTCCACGGGGGAGCGCAGCGGCGTAGTGGGCTGTGGTCAAGCAACCCGGAACCGATCGCCGATGCCATCGGCCAGCAGGTCGAATGCCCGCTCGGCTTCGGCAACCGCGATCGGGTGCCGCTGCGCCGCGCTGTGCCCAGCGACCAGTTCGCGCTGGTTTGCGTCCCCGAGATTGCGCTGCACCGCGATGATCGCGCTGGCGGCCAGCCGCGCATCCAGGTCGCCGGGCGGGCCCAGCGCCTCGGCGAGGGCCACCTCGCCGCTGGTGAGGAATTGCGCGAGCCTCGCGGTCAGTGTCGGAGTGTTCAGCACCAACCGGTAGCAGGCGAGTACCTCGGGCGCATCGCACAGCCCGGTGCTGGGTTCTCGGTTGTCCAAGCCCGCACGGAACGCGGCGCGCAACGCTGTCAGCGGTGCCTGCCCGCGTGCCCGGTCCCGAACCACGCGGGCCGCGTCATCGACGTGATCGGCGAACCGGTTCACGACCAGGTCTTCCTTGGTGGGGAAGTACTTGAACAGGGTGCGCTTGGACACCTCCGCGGCAGCCGCGATCTGTACAACCGACACCGCATCGAACCCGTTGGTCAGGAACAACCGAAGGGCGGCGTCGGAGATGGCTGCGTGGGTGCGTTGCTTCTTGCGCTCCCGCAGGCTCGGATCGGGGGTCATGCCGAGCAGCGTAGCTGAAAAGTACACCAGGTGCATAAGTAAACCTGGTGTACATTTCATGCCATGCGAATCGGCGTTGCCCTGCCAACCGACTACTACGAACAGCTCACCCCCGGTGTGAATCCTGTCGACTACCTGCTCGACCAGGCCCACAAGCTGGCCGAATGCGGCGTCCCGGCCATCTGGCTGACACAACGGTTCGACTACGACGCCCTGGCCGTCGCCGCGCTGATAGGACGCGAGCTGCCCGGCATCACGGTGGGCACCGCCGTGGTGCCCATTCACCCGCGCCACCCCAATGCGCTGGCCATGCAGGCGCACACCGCACAGGCTGCCTGCCGAGGTCGATTCGAGCTCGGCCTCGGCCTGTCCATGCCCGACATCGCGGCCGGGTACGGCAATACCTACCCACGGATCCGCTATCTCCGCGAATACCTCACCGCCCTACGCGAACTGCTCCACACGGGCGCAGTCGACCACACCGGCGAGACTCTCGTGGCCAGGTCGTCGGCACTCAGCATGATGCCGACAGTGCACTCGCCGGCGCCCCTGTTGCTGGCCACATCCGGACCGCTGACGCTGCGAGTCGCAGCCGAACTCGCCGACGGCGCCCTCCCGCTCCTCACCGGACCGAATACGCTGGCGGACTTCACCATTCCCGCTCTGGCCCGCCATGCCGAAGCGGCCGGTCGACCGGTACCCAGGGTGATCAGCATCGTGGGTGGCGTAGTCACCGCGGACTTGGCGGGCGCACGCGACCGCGCAGCCCGGCAGATGAACCGATATGGCGAAATGCCTGCATACCGTGCGCTATTGGACCGGGAGAACCTATCGGAAGCGGTGCAGCTGGCCGTGATCGGCGATGAGCAGACCTTGGCCGACGCGGTGACCCGCTACGCCGAGGCCGGCGCCGACGAGCTGATCTTCACGCTCACAGCTTCGGGATCGGCCCACGACGAGGCGCGAACCTGGGCGTTGCTCGGAGAACTGAGCAAGGCCGGACACGCGTGACCCCTCGCGGATGCACCAAAATCCGCATGGCAGCGTAGGTAACGGCCCCACACCACCTTGTCCCGAGCGTCGAACAGCCGTCCGTGCGAGCGGGGGGCTGAGAGGGCTGGCATCGAAAGGGAATTGTGGGCTACATGTTTGGGGTATGAGAAAGGCCCTGACCAGTCGTGCGTTGGTCAGGGCCTGATTCCCTGGTGCCCTCGGCAGGAATCGAACCTGCGGCCTTCTGCTCCGGAGGCAGACGCTCTATCCCCTGAGCTACGAGGGCGGGGATGGTCCCGTCCGGTCTCCCGGTCGGGCGGGGAAAGCGTATCGCATCGGGTGCGCTGCGCCAAAAACCCGGATGGACCGGGCGTTTCTGTACGCCCGGTCCATACCGATCAATTCATCGGCAGCGCCGCGACCTTGCGTTCGGCCAGCATCTGCGTCATCAGATCGGCCTCACCCTGCTGGGTCTTGGCCATGCTCGCGGCCAGCGAGCGCACCGCGTCGGTGTGCGGCGCGCTGCTCGGCGTACTCGATCATCGGCATGCCGCCCTGATGGTGACGCAGCATGAGTTGCAGGAACAATGCGTCCAGGGCCGGGCCGGTGGCCTGACCGAGGGCCGCCATCTCCTGATCGGAAGCCATGCCGGGCATGGTCTGCACCGCACCCATGTGCATGGCGGTGCCCGAATGCTGGTGTGCCGACATGTCGGTCATCCAGCCCATGTAGCCGTCGGGGGAGATGAGTGGCTTGTCCCACTGCTGCAGCCAGCCCTGCATACGCCCGGCCTGATTGGCCTGCGTGGTCAGGATGTCGTAGGCCAGCCGCTTCACCGCCGGATCCGTGGACCCGGCCAGCGCCAGACTCGACATCTGCACCGCCTGCGTGTGGTGCACCGACATGTCCTGGGAGAAGCCGACATCCACGGCGCCGGGCGGCTCGGTCTGATGCCGCAACGGATTGCCGACCAGGATGCCGGCCAGGAAACCGGCGAGCAGCACCCCGACCACACCGAGGATGGCCAGCAGCTGCCGCTGATTGCGGCGCGGCTGCTGGGCGGGCTCGGCGGCGGGATCCGGCTCGGAGCTGCGATCGGGAACGTCGGCCATGAACGGCGGCACTACTGCGTCGGAGCCGGCTGCTCCGGCTGCGTCGGGCCGTCGGTCGGGGCCGGGATGGTCGGAATGCCGCCGGGCAGGCCGGAATCGGTGGGCGCGCCGGGGGTTTCACCGGGCAGGCTCGGGATGCCGCCGGGGAGGCCGGGGATGCCGCCGGCGGGCATGCCGGGGATGCCCGGGGTGGCGCCGGGGGACTCGTTCTGCGCCTTGGTCGCACCGGTGCCGTCCATCGGGACCGCGTCGGGGCCGGGCGCGCTCGCGTCGAACGGCGGCGGGTTGTCGGTCTTGAAGGTCGGGTTCGCGCAGTCCGCGCCGACCTCGGGGTAGGCGTACTGGTTCAGGCGCAGCGCGGTGATGAACTGGGTGACGCGCTTGTCGTCGGCGCTGTTCAGCTTCAGCTGGTGGCCCCACGACTGCAGCGAGATCGGCGAATCCAGGCCCGGGTACGGCGACATCAGGCTGTACGGCTTGCCCTTGACCTTGGCCGCGAGCGCGTCGACGCCCGCCTTGTCGACCTTGTCCGGGTTATAGGTGATCCAGATCGCGCCGTGCTCGAGCGAGTGCACCGCGTTCTCGGTGCGGATGGCCGTCGGGTACACCACGCCGGTGCACGCCGCCCACGAGCCGTCGTGCGGACCGCCGAAGGGCGGGGTCTGGTCGTAGGCCACCCGCTGGGTGCCGGTGATGTGGAGCCCGGCCGGGTACTCCTTCTTCACCACGCCCGAGATCTGATCCGAGGGATCCTTCTTCTGGGCGGAGGGGGTGTACTTGCTCTGCTCCTGCTTGTCCTGGATCTTCGGGACGAGCACCCAGGCGATGCCGCCGATCAGGGCGAGGACGCAGACAACGGCCCCGATCATGAGCCAGGGGATCTGGCGTTTCCCGCCCAGGCCGCCGCCTCCGCCGCCCTTGCGGGACGCTCCGGCGGACTTGCCCGCTGCCTTGATGGCTTTGGCCGACTTGGCACTGGTCTTGCTCGGCATGCTTGTTGTGCTCTTTTCGACGTGTCGGACAATCAAACGACGCGGCCGCATCGTTTGCTGGGCACCTGCCCGGTGGTGCCCGCTCGCGGCGTTCACCTGCTCAGACCATAGGATAGTGACTCGTGACTCCAGCTGACCTTGCAGATCTCCTTCGTGCTACCGCGGCGAAGGTACTTGTCGAACGTGGATCCGACCCTGCGGTCCTGCCCGACGAGGTCAAGGTGGAGCGTCCCCGCAACCCCGAGCACGGTGACTATGCCACGAATGTGGCCATGCAGGTAGGGAAGAAAGCGGGAATGAATCCCCGCGAGTTCGCAACTTTGCTGGCCGAGGCGCTGACCGCCGCCGAGGGCATCGACGTCGCCGAGGTCGCGGGCCCCGGCTTCCTCAACATCCGGCTGGCCAAGTCCGCGCAGGGTGCGATCGTGGCGAAGATCCTCGAGGCGGGCGCGAACTTCGGCACCGCCGACACCCTCGCCGGCACCAAGATCAACCTCGAATTCGTCTCCGCCAACCCGACCGGCCCGATCCACCTGGGCGGCACCCGCTGGGCCTCGGTCGGCGACGCGCTGGGCCGGATCCTGGCCTCGCAGGGCGGCGACGTCACCCGCGAGTACTACTTCAACGACCACGGCGCGCAGATCGACCGTTTCGCCAACTCGCTGGTGGCCGCCGCGCTGGGGCAGCCGACCCCCGAGGACGGCTACGCGGGCGACTACATCGACGACATCGCCGACACCGTCGTGAAGGCCAACCCGGGAGTGCTGGAACTCCCGGAGACCGAGCGCCACGAGCTGTTCCGCAGCGCGGGCGTCGAGCTGATGTTCGCGCACATCAAGAAGACGCTGCACGAATTCGGCACCGACTTCGGACGTCTACTTCAACGAGAGCTCGCTGTTCGCCTCCGGCGCGGTCGAGAAGGCCCTCGACGAACTGAAGGCCTCCGGCAACCTGTACGAGAAGGACGGCGCCTGGTGGATCGCCTCCACCGAGTACGGCGACGACAAGGACCGCGTCGTCATCAAGAGCGACGGCAACTCCGCCTACATCGGCGGTGACATCGCCTACTTCCAGAACAAGCGCTCCCGCGGCTTCGACCTGTGCATCTACATGCTGGGCGCCGACCACCACGGCTACATCGGGCGCCTCAAGGCCGCCGCCGCGGCGTTCGGCGACAACCCCGACACCGTCGAGGTGCTCATCGGCCAGATGGTGAACCTGGTCAAAGACGGTGCCGCCGTTCGCATGTCGAAGCGTGCCGGCACCGTCGTCACGCTCGACGACCTGGTCGAGCAGATCGGCGTGGACGCGGCCCGCTACTCGCTGGTGCGGTCCTCGGTGAACTCCAGCATCGACATCGACCTGGACCTGTGGACCCGCCAGGACAGCGAGAACCCGGTCTACTACGTGCAATACGCGCACGCGCGCACCAACCAGATCATCGGCAATGCCGCCGCTTTCGACTACGCCTCGGTCGCACCGGATTTCGCGTTGCTCACCGATGCCCGCGAAGGCGAGCTGATCCGCACCCTCGGCGAGTACCCGCGCGTGGTGGCCACCGCCGCCGAGATGCGCGAGCCGCACCGCGTGGTCCGCTACCTCGAGGAGCTGGCCGGCGCGTACCACCCCTTCCAGTCCGACAAGACGCTGCGCGTCATCCCGCAGGGTGACGACGTCGTCACCCCGCTCAATGCCGCCCGGCTCGAGCTGGTCAAAGCCACCCGTCAGGTTCTCGCCAACGGCCTCGGCCTGCTCGGCGTCAATGCTCCGGAGCGTATGTAGATGAGTGCCCACCCCGCCGGTCCCCGCCACGCGGACATCCCGCACGCCCCCACCCTGGCCGAGCGCCCCAGCGCGCCGGCGCAGATGATCGAGCTGCCCGCGAACGTGTGGCCGCGCAACGCCTCCCGCGACGCCGACGGCGTGGTGCGGCTGGCCGGTGTGCCGGTGCACGAGCTGGCCGCCGAGTACGGCACACCGGTGTTCGTCATCGACGAGGACGACTTCCGTTCCCGCTGCTGCGACATGGTGCGCGCCTTCGGCGACGGCTCGCGAGTCCACTACGCCTCCAAGGCGTTCCTGTGCGGCGAGATCGCGCGCTGGATCCGCGACGAGGGCCTGCACCTGGACGTGTGCTCCGGCGGCGAGCTGGCGGTGGCGCTGCACGCCGGTTTCCCGGCCGAGCGAATCGCGCTGCACGGCAACAACAAATCGGTGCCGGAGCTGGAGCTGGCGGTCGAGGCCGGCGTCGGCGACGTGGTCGTCGACTCGCTGATCGAGATCGAGCGCCTCGAAGCCGTGGCCAAGCGCGCCGGCAAGGTGGTCGACGTGCTGGTGCGCGTCACCGTCGGCGTGGAAGCCCACACCCACGAATACATCTCGACCGCGCACGAGGACCAGAAGTTCGGGTTCTCCATCGCCGGCGGCGACGCCATGCAGGCCATCGCCCGGGTCTTCGAATCCGGCAACCTGCGTCTGGTCGGCCTGCACTCGCACATCGGCTCGCAGATCTTCGAGATCGACGGCTTCGAGATCTCCACCCGCCGCATGCTGGGCCTGCTGCGCGAGGTCGCCGACAAGTTCGGCATGGAGCGCGCCGAGCAGATGAAGATCCTGGATCTCGGTGGCGGCCTGGGTATTTCGTACCTGCCGCACGAGGACCCGCCCGCCCTGGAGGACTTCGCGGCCAACTTGCGCCGCATCGTGGCCGAGGAGGCCGAGCGGGCCGGGCTGCCGGTGCCGACCATCGCGGTCGAGCCGGGCCGCGCCATCGCCGGCCCCGGCACCGTCACCCTCTACGAGGTGGGCACCATCAAAGATGTTGTGCTCGACGGCGGCAATCGTCGACGCTATGTGAGCGTCGACGGCGGCATGAGTGACAACATCCGTCCGGCCCTCTACCAGGCCGAGTACGACTGCCGGTTGGTCTCGCGTTCCAGCGAGGCCGGACCGGTGGTGGCCCGGGTGGTCGGAAAGCATTGCGAGAGTGGGGATATCGTCATCCGCGATACCTGGCTCCCGGCCGATGTGGGCCCGGGCGACCTGGTGGCGGTGGCCGCGACCGGCGCGTACTGCTACTCGATGTCGAGCCGATACAACCTGCTCACCCGGCCCCCGGTGGTCGCTGTGCAGGACGGCAAGGCGCGCTTGATCCTCCGCCGTGAAACGGTGGAGGACCTACTCAGCTTGGAGGTGAAGGCATGACCGAGGCGAACAACGCCACGGCGAGCCGTGCAAAGGCCACTGTGAACGGCGTGTGGGGATCTGATCACCCGATCGGTGTCGCGGTCCTCGGCATGGGCACGGTCGGTACCGAAGTGGTCCGCATCATTCGTGACCACGCCGACGACCTGTGCAACCGAGTGGGCGCGCCCGTCGTGCTGCGCGGTGTCGCGGTGCGGGACCTGAGCAAGGATCGCGGCCTCTCGGCCGACATGCTGACCACCGACGCCCAGGCGCTGGTGACCCGCGACGACGTGGACATCGTGGTCGAGGTCATGGGCGGCATCGACCCGGCCCGCGCCCTCATCGCCGCAGCCCTGAACTCGGGCAAGTCCGTGGTCACCGCCAACAAGGCGCTGCTCGCCGACTACACCGGCGAGCTGGCCGCCGCCGCCGAGAACCACCGCGCCGACCTCTACTTCGAGGCCGCCGTCGCCGGGGCCATCCCGGTGGTGCGCCCGCTCATCCAGTCGCTGTCCGGCGACCGGGTGAATCGCGTGGTCGGCATCGTGAACGGCACCACCAACTTCATCCTCTCGGCGATGGCCGAGACCGGCGCCGACTACGACGACGTGCTGGCCGAGGCCACCCGCCTGGGCTACGCCGAGGCCGACCCGACCGCCGACGTCGAGGGCTACGACGCCGCCGCCAAGGCCGCGATCCTGGCCTCGGTCGCCTTCCACACCCGCGTCACCTCCGGCGACGTGTACCGCGAGGGCATCTCCAAGATCACCTCCGAGGATCTGGAGACCGCGGCGGCCGTGGGCTGCACCGTGAAGCTGCTGGCCATGGCCGAGCGCGTCACCGACGAGGGCGGCAAGGAGAAGATCTCGGTGCGCGTCTACCCGGCGCTCATCCCGCGCAAGCACCCGCTCGCCGCGGTCAGCGGCGCGTTCAACGCCGTGGTCGTGGAGGCCGAGAACGCCGGCCGCCTGATGTTCTACGGTCAGGGCGCCGGCGGCGCTCCCACCGCGTCGGCCGTCATGGGCGATCTGGTGATGGCGGCGCGCAACAAGTTCTACGGTGGCCGCGCTCCGGGCGAATCGGTTTATGCTGAGTTGCCGATCGCTTCGATCGGAGACACCCCGACCCGCTACCACGTGAACCTGCAGGTAGCCGACCGCACCGGCGTGCTGGAAGCGGTCGCCGGGGAATTCGCCAAGCACAGTGTGAGCATCTCGACGGTCCGCCAGGAGGGACACGACGAGGGTGCGCGCCTGGTTGTGGTGACCCACCACGCGCTGGAGTCCGCGCTGGCGGATACCGTTGCCGCATTGGCCGAACTGGACTCCGTCACGTCCGTGACCAGTGTTCTGAGATTGGAAGGCACCGAGGAATGAGTGCAACCGCACGCGCTGCTGCACCTGTGCACACGCCGTGGCCGGGCTTGATCGACGCGTATCGCGACCGGCTCGCGATCCCCGCCGACTGGAAGGCCGTCACTCTCTTCGAGGGCGGCACCCCGCTGGTGCCCGCGCATCACCTCTCCGAGCTGACCGGCTGTGAGGTGTACCTCAAGGTCGAGGGCGCGAACCCGACCGGCTCGTTCAAGGACCGTGGCATGACCATGGCCATGACCGACGCCAAGTACACCGGCAAGAAGGCCGTGCTGTGCGCCTCCACCGGCAACACCTCGGCCTCGGCCGCGGCGTACGCCACCCGCGCCGGACTGCACTGCGCGGTGCTGATCCCGTCGGGCAAGATCGCCATGGGCAAGCTGGCCCAGGCGGTCATGCTGGGCGCCAAGATCATCCAGGTGGACGGCAACTTCGACGACTGCCTGGAGCTGGCCCGCAAGGTCACCTCCGACTTCCCCGAGGTCGGCCTGGTGAACTCGGTGAACCCGGCTCGCATCGAGGGCCAGAAGACCGCGGCCTTCGAGATCGCCGACGCGCTGGGCAAGGCCCCCGACGTGCATGTGCTGCCGGTCGGCAACGCGGGCAACATCACCGCGTACTGGAAGGGCTATAGCGAGTACTTCGCCGACGGCGTCACCGCCTCGCGCCCGCGCATGCTGGGCGTGCAGGCCGCCGGCGCCGCGCCGCTGGTCTACGGCGCTCCGGTGGCGAACCCGGAGACCATCGCCACCGCCATCCGGATCGGCGCGCCCGCGTCCTGGAACCAGGCCGTGGCCGCCAAGGAAGAGTCGGGCGGCGCGTTCCGCGCGGCCACCGATGACGAGATCCTCGCCGCGTACCGCCTGGTCGCGGCGAAGGAAGGCGTCTTCGTGGAGCCCGCCTCCGCCGCGTCGGTCGCCGGTCTGCTGGCCGCGCGCGCCGAGGGCTGGCTGGATTCCGGCCTGACCGTGGTGTGCACGGTGACCGGCAACGGTCTCAAGGATCCGGACAACGCGCTCAAGGGCATGCCCGAGGTCAAGCCGATCGCGGTCGACCCGGTCGCGGTGGCCCACGAACTCGAGCTGGCCTGAGTTGACCGCGCGCGATGCTCAGCTCCGTGATCGAGCGCAGCGAGGGAACCCTGACACAGGCCCCTCGGGGCACGGCGGTGCCGAGCGCCAGCGAGGTGCCGGCGTGACCCGGACGCTGCCCGCCGGGATCTCCGTCACCGTGCGGGTTCCGGCGTCCAGCGCGAATCTGGGTCCGGGATTCGATTCCCTGGGAATCGCGCTCGGGCTCTATGACGAGATCACGGTGTCCACCACCGATTCCGGGCTCACCATCCGGGTCGAGGGGGAGGGCGCCGATGACGTGCCCTGGGGCCCTTCGCATCTGGTGGTGCGCGCCATCGAACGCGGCCTGCAGGCCGCGGGCGTGTGGGCCGACGGCCTGGATGTGGTGTGCCACAACGTGATTCCGCATTCGCGCGGGTTGGGCTCGTCGGCTTCGGCGGTGGTCGGCGGTCTGGCCGCCGGCCGCGGCCTGGCCGCGAAATTCGATGCCGGCCTGGCCTACGGCGATGACGTGATGGTGCAGCTGGCTTCGGAATTCGAAGGCCACCCGGACAATGCCTCGGCCAGCATCCTGGGCGGGATCGTGGTGTCCTGGTCCGAAACCTACCGTGCCGCAGACGGAAACGGCGTCGTCGAGCATCCGGGCCGCACCTATCGCGCGGTCCGGCTGGAACCGCACGCCACGCTGCGCCCGGTGGTGCTCATCCCGGAGGAGCGTTCCTCCACCGCGCACACCCGCGGCCTGCTGCCGGATTCGGTGCCGCACGGCGACGCCGCCTTCAACGTCAGCCGCGCCGCGCTCGCGGTAGTCGCCTTGACGCAGCGTCCTGACCTGCTGATGCCCGCCACCGCGGACCGGCTACATCAGGGCTACCGCGCTTCGGCGCTGCCGCTCACCACGAAATGGATCGAACGGCTGCGCGCCGCGGGCATTCCCGCCACCGTGTCGGGTGCGGGCCCGACCGTGCTGGCCTTCGCGACCAGCGAATTCCCCGAGGAACTGCGCGAACTCGCGATCGCGGACGGGCTGCGTGTGCTCGAGCCCGGAATCGCCGACGGCGTCTTGGTGGATTGACAGCGCGCCTGCCTTGCCGATGCAAAAGGTGGGAGCTATCCTGAGCGAGTCCGTACATCGTGCGCGTCAGACGCCGGTGCTTCATCAGGGCAAATCGCTCCAGAGGCTCCTTGCTCGGGCTCGAGGCTTGAGGCTCGAAACTTGGGGGTAGCCAGTCAACTGGAATGATCTCTCCCACCTTTCTTGTTCGATGAGCACTAGCACTCTCGGTGGTGAAGCCCACGTGTTGGGGAGCCCACCGGCCCGGCGGGATAGGCGATACGGCATCCGAGCCCGGCATTGGACCGGACTGCAGGAGGAACCCTCGAACTGGCACACGGCGGTCGAGGGAAGGAAAGGATTTCCGTGACAGATACGGACCTGCTCGCGACACCCGGGGTGGACAGTGATCCAGCGTCCTCGGGGAGTCGCGATAGTGACTCCGGACAGATTTCGAAGATGAGCGAACAAACTGACGTCGCACGATCGGGGCTGACTGGAATGTTGTTGCCGCAGTTGCGTGCGCTTGCGGGAGAACTCGGTATCCGAGGCACTTCCGGGATGCGTAAGGGTGATCTCATCGCCGCCATCAAGGAGAACCAGGTCGGGGCCACCACCAAGGCGCCCGCCACCTCCGGCGGCAAGGCCACCACGGGGAAGGCCAAGGCCAAGGCCGAGGATGCGCCGACCGGCGGGGAGTCCGCGTCGGCCGTTGACGTGGAGTCCGTGAAGAAGTCCGCTCGGGCCGCCGACACCGCTGTGGCCGAGTCGAAGACGGAGGCGAAGACCGACCGCGCCGAGCCGGCCGAGTCGCGCCAAAACGCTTCGGAGACGCGCGAATCCAAGGGTTCGGAGTCGCGCGAAGCCAAGCGCGAGGAGGGCGAGAACGCCCGCGCCGAGGGTGGTGAAGACAATCGCGACGGCGGCCAGCGCGGCCGTGGTCGTCAGCGTCGGGGTCGCGAACAGCGCGGCGCCGCCGAGAACACCGGCACCGAAGCCCCCGCCACCGACAAGGGCGAGCAGGAGGGCGGAGAGCGTCGCCGGGAGCGCAACAACCAGGGCGACCGCAACCAGGGCGAGCGCGGCCAGCGCGGCGACCAGGGTGGCCGCAACCAGAGCAGCGGCCAGCAGAGCCAGAACGGCGCCGGCCGCGATCGCAACGACCGTGACGACCGTGGTGGTGACGACGAGGAGGGCCGCGGCCGCCGTGGCCGTCGCTTCCGTGAGCGTCGCCGCGGACGGGACCGGGACGGCGCCACCGGCGGCGGCGAGGCCCGCGAGATGGAGATCCGCGAGGACGACGTCCTGCAGCCGGTCGCCGGCATTCTCGACGTGCTCGACAACTACGCGTTCGTCCGCACCTCCGGCTACCTGGCCGGCCCGAACGACGTGTACGTGTCGATGAACCTGGTCCGCAAGAACGGCCTGCGCCGCGGTGACCACATCGTCGGTGCGGTGCGCGCTCCGCGCGACGGGGATCAGAGCAACCAGCGACAGAAGTTCGATCCGCTGGTGCGGTTGGACTCGGTCAACGGCGGCGATGTCGAAACCGCCAGGCGCCGACCGGAATTCAACAAGCTCACCCCGCTGTACCCGAATCAGCGACTGCGCCTGGAGACTCAGCCCAACAAGCTGACCACGCGCATCATCGACCTGATCATGCCGATCGGTAAGGGTCAGCGCGCGCTGATCGTGTCCCCGCCCAAGGCGGGTAAGACGATGGTCATCCAGGACATCGCCAACGCGATCGCGACGAACAACCCCGAGTGCTACCTGATGGTGGTGCTGGTGGACGAGCGTCCCGAGGAAGTGACCGACATGCAGCGCTCCGTGCGCGGCGAGGTCATCGCCTCCACCTTCGACCGTCCGCCGAGCGACCACACCTCGGTCGCGGAGCTGGCCATCGAGCGGGCCAAGCGCCTGGTCGAGGCGGGTCAGGACGTCGTCGTGCTGCTCGACTCGATCACTCGACTGGGCCGCGCGTACAACAACTCGTCCCCGGCCTCGGGTCGAATCCTTTCCGGTGGTGTGGATTCCACCGCGCTGTACCCGCCCAAGCGGTTCCTCGGCGCGGCCCGCAACATCGAGAACGGCGGCTCGCTCACCATCATCGCCACGGCGCTGGTGGAGACCGGTTCCACCGGTGACACGGTCATCTTCGAGGAGTTCAAGGGCACGGGTAACGCCGAGCTCAAGCTCGATCGCAAGATCGCCGAGCGCCGCGTGTTCCCGGCGGTCGACGTGAACCTGTCCAGCACTCGTCGCGACGACCTGCTGATGTCCCCGGACGAGGCGGCCGTGCTGCACAAGCTGCGTCGCGTGCTGTCCGGCCTGGACTCGCATCAGGCCATCGACCTGATGATCGACCGGTTGAAGAAGACCAAGTCCAACATCGAGTTCCTGATGACGGTCTCCAAGACCGCCCCGGGCGCGATCGACGAATAAGTCTGTCGCGCAAGGCAATCGATTGCCTCACGCGAACAGCGCAGCACGACGGCGGCCCCGCTTCGGCGGGGCCGCCGCCGTGTTTCCGGGACCGGGCCGAAGCAGAACAGTCCGATCATCGCCGCGCCGCCGATCATGAAACCGAGGATGAGCGCGGTCACGGCACCGGTGTTGTCCGATGCGGTGACCGCCCGATAGGCGAGTGTGTCGTCCCCCTGCGGCGGGATCGGTGCCGGATTCACGGTCCCCGCCGCGGTGCCGGGCTTGCCGGGAGTCATCCACCAGCCCGCGACCACCAGCAGGGCCAGCACTGTCAGGATTCCCCCAGCTGTCGCTTCGTTCCTGGTCACCGCCTCGCTCCTTTCGATCGTCGCGTGCTCTCACCTGGGAAAACTCTATGAACATGGGTGTTCGCATTCCTGAGTAGCGGGCTACTCGACTTTCGGGGAACAAACCGTTCCGACTGCCTGTTCTGCACCATGTCACCCCTCGCGGTGACCACTCGGTAGCAGCGCATAGACTGTTCCGTCGGCAACCATGCCTCTAGTCGGTTCCGGTTCACGTCTTCACGAAGGCGACCCGGCGACCATTGAAAGGACACCCAATGAGGGCAGGAATTCACCCCACTTACGTGGACACCACCGTGGTCTGCGGTTGTGGAAACACCTTCCAGACCAAGAGCACCAAGGAGTCGGGCCAGATCTCGGTCGAGGTCTGCTCCCAGTGCCACCCGTTCTACACGGGTAAGCAGAAGATTCTGGACACCGGCGGCCGCGTGGCCCGCTTCGAGGCCCGCTACGGCAAGCGCACCAAGTAGCTGTCCCGCCGACGCCCGTCCTGCGTACCGCAGGCCGGGCGTTGGTGCGTTTATGGACCTACCAGCTGCGAGCTGAGACAGCTCACACATACTTTCCGGGTGTGCCTGCCCGGCACCCCGACGGGAGGAACCGCGATGGCCGACAAGACGGCCCCCAACGCGATCGACGACATCCTGGCCGAGTACCAGGGGCTGGAATCCCAGCTCGCCGACCCCGCGCTGCACAATGACCCGGGCGCGGCCCGTCGCGTCGGCAAGCGTTTCGCGGAACTCGGCCCGATCATGTCCACCTACAACAAGCTGACGTCCGCGCGCGACGATCTGGCCGCCGCGCAGGAGCTGGCCGCCGACGACTCGTCCTTCGCCGCCGAGGTGCCCGGCCTGGCCGCCCAGGTGGAGGAGCTCGACAAGCAGCTCACCGACCTGCTCGCGCCGCGCGACCCGCACGACGGCGACGACGTCATCCTCGAGGTGAAGTCCGGCGAAGGCGGCGAGGAGTCGGCGCTGTTCGCCTCCGACCTGGCCCGCATGTACATCCGGTACGCGGAACGGCACGGCTGGAAGGTCGAGGTGCTCGGCGTCACCTACTCCGATCTGGACGGGTACAAGGACGCCAGCTTCTCCATCAAGAGCAAGGAGGCCAGCCGCGACGGCGTGTGGTCCAAGCTCAAGTTCGAGGGCGGCGTGCACCGCGTGCAGCGCGTCCCGGTCACCGAATCCCAAGGGCGCATTCACACTTCGGCCGCGGGTGTGCTCGTCTACCCGGAACCGGACGAGGTCGAGGAAGTCGAGATCGACGAGAAGGACCTGCGCATCGACGTCTACCGGTCCTCCGGCAAGGGCGGCCAGGGCGTCAACACCACCGACTCCGCGGTGCGCCTCACCCACCTGCCCACCGGCCTGGTGGTGACCTGCCAGAACGAGCGGTCGCAGCTGCAGAACAAGATTCGCGCCAAGCAGGTCCTCGCGGCCCGCCTGCAGGCCCTGCTCGAGGAACAGGCCGACGCCGACGCCGCGGCCGGGCGCGCCACCCAGATCCGCACCGTGGACCGCTCCGAGCGCATCCGCACCTACAACTTCCCGGAGAACCGGATCGCGGACCACCGCATCGGATTCAAGGCCCACAACCTGGATTCCGTGCTGGACGGCAACCTCGACGACCTGTTCACCGCCCTGGGCGAGGCCGACCGCGCCGCCCGCCTCGCCGCCGAATAACCGGCCCCGCCACCCGCGCCACGCCCGATGCCCCGGGCGCGCGCGGGGTTGAGCGGGACCAGGTTCGGGGCAGGGCAATTCGTGCGAGCATGTGCGTGGGGAGAAAGGTGCTAACAGTGAGTCGCGCACCATTGCGGCCGGCCATCCGGGAGGCCGCCGACATTCTGGCCGCGGCCGGGGTGCACAGTCCCCAGGCCGACGCGGAATTCCTGGCGGCCCACGTGCTGGGCGTCGACCGCGGGCGGCTGGCCCTGATGCCGATGCTCACCCCCGATCAGCTCGAGGAGTTCCGCAAGCTGGTCGCGCGGCGCGCGGAACGCGTTCCGCTGCAACATCTTACGGGCACCGCGGCGATGGGTGAGATCGATCTCGCGGTGGGCCCCGGCGTCTTCGTGCCGCGCCCGGAGACCGAGTTGCTGTTCGCCTGGGCACTGGCCCGGCTCGAGCAGATCGGGCACGCGCACCCGCCGGTCGTCGTCGACCTGTGCACCGGTTCCGGCGCCCTGGCCCTGGCCATCGCGCACGCCCGCCCCGACGCCCAGGTGCACGCCGTCGAACTCGACCCCGAGGCCCTGGCCTGGGCCCGCCGCAACGCCCTGCAACTGGCCGACGAGGGCGACACCCCCATCGACCTGCACGCCGGCGACGTCACCGACCCCGCCATCCTCGACCACCTCGACGGCCGGGTCGACGTGGTCGTCTCCAACCCGCCCTACATCCCCGAGGACGCGCAGCTCGACCCCGAGGTCATGGACCACGACCCGCACCGGGCGCTGTTCGGCGGCCCCGACGGCCTCTCCGTCATCCGCCCCATGGTCGACACCATCGCCCGACTGCTCCGCGAGAACGGCGCGGCGGCAGTCGAACACGACGACACCAACGGTGCGGGCGTCGCGGCCCTGTTCACCACCCACGGTGGCTTCACCGACGTGATCGAGCACCCCGACCTCGCGGGCAAACCCCGCTTCGTGGTCGCCCGCCGCATCACGGACTGACAGCTAGCCGGGCTCGCCCTCGACCGTGACGCCGTGCCAGAAGGCGACATGGTTCTTGATCTTCCGGGCCAGCGGGCTCGGATGCGGGTAGTACCACGCCGCGTCCGGATTCTCGGCGCCCTCGACCGTGACGGTGTAATAGCTCGCGATGCCCTTCCACGGGCACACCGTGTGCTTGGCGCTCTCGGTGAAGTATTCGCTCTTCAGCGACTCCACCGGAAAGTACTGATTACCCTCGACCTCCACCGTCGTGGCGGACTCGGCGATGACCGTTCCGTTCCAGATCGCGCGCATCATGGGTCGTCCCTCCTTCGTCATCAAGAGCCTACGGAGATTTCCGGGGCTTGCCCCGGGGTCGGGAGGGGGAGCCGCGAGCTGCCGGGAGTTGATCCGTGTCAAGATGTCAGCCGTGAGTACCGTCTACGACTGTGCCGATCCCGACTCCCGCGCTGCCGGACTGAGTGCCGCGCGGAGCACGCTGAAGTCCGGGCGGTTGGCAGTCATTCCGACCGACACCCTCTACGGGATCGCCGCCGACGCGTTCGACAGCCAGGCTGTCGGCGCGCTGCTGGCCGCCAAGCGGCGGGGGCGGGACATGCCGGTGCCGGTGCTGGTCGGATCGTGGACCACCATCGACGGTCTGGTGTACTCGGTGCGGCCGCAGGCGCGTGAGCTGATCCGGGCGTTCTGGCCGGGCGGACTGAGTCTGGTTGTGCAGCAAGCTCCTTCGCTGGCCTGGGATCTGGGTGACGCGCGCGGCACGGTGATGCTGCGCATGCCGCTGCACCCGGTCGCGCTGGAGCTTTTGCGTGAGGTGGGCCCGCTGGCGGTGTCGAGCGCGAACGTGTCGGGGCAGCCGCCGGCCGCCACGGTGGCGGAGGCGCAGGCGCAGCTGGGCGATCTGGTCGGGGTGTACCTCGACGGCGGCCCGGCCGATCACGCGGTGGCCTCCACCATCGTCGATCTGACCGCGGACGCGCCGCGGGTGCTGCGCGAGGGCGCGGTGCCGATCGAGAAGGTCGCGGAGGTGCTCGGCATGTCGCCGGAGGAACTCCGCCAGGCCGGCGCGCACTGACGGCCGCTAGATGCTGCTGAGTCAGGGCGTATTCAGCCAGGGCGCGGTCGTCCCGCTGCGGGAGCTGCTGCTGGTGCTGCTGGTCGCCGCGGTGATCGCCTTCCTGAGCACCGGCGGAATCCGGGTGCTGGCCATCGCCTTCGGCGCGGTGGCCATTCCGCGTGAGCGCGATGTGCACGTGAAGCCGATTCCACGGATGGGCGGCCTGGCCATCTATCTGGGTCTGCTGGCCGCGGTGCTGTTCGCGCACCAGTTGCCCGCGCTGCGCCGTGGCTTCGACTATCCCAAGGACATTCCCGCGGTACTGGCCGCGGCCACACTGATCGTGCTGGTCGGCATCATCGACGACCGCTGGGGTCTGGACTGGCTGACCAAGCTGGTGGGGCAGATCACCGCGGCGGGCGTGATGGCGGTGATGGGCCTGAGCTGGGTGGCCATCTACAACCCGTTCACCAACGAGACGGTGGTGCTGGATCCGCTGCAGGGCGGTCTGGTGACGGTGGGCATCACGGTGACCGTGGTGAACGCCATGAATTTCGTGGACGGCCTGGACGGATTGGCGGCGGGGCTCGGTTTCATCGCGGCCGTCGCGGTTTTCGTGTTCACGGTGGGTTTGCTCTACGAGGTGGGCGGTTCCACCGACACCTATCCGCCCGCGTTGCTGGCCGCCGCGCTGGCGGGCGCGTGCCTGGGATTTCTTCCGCACAATTTCTCACCGGCCCGCATTTTCATGGGCGATACCGGATCCATGCTGATCGGATTGATGCTGGCGGCGGTGTCGACGGGCGCGTCCGGGCGAATTCCGCTGCAGGGTTACGGCCCGCGCGACATCGTGGGTCTGTTGTCACCGTTGTTGCTGGTGGGTGCGGTGATGTTCATTCCGGTTCTCGATCTTGTTCTCGCGGTGGTCCGCCGGGTGCGCGCGGGTGTGAGTTTCTCCACTCCCGACAAAATGCATCTGCATCACCGTTTGCTGCAGATCGGCCATTCGCAGCGCCGCGTGGTGCTGGTGATCTATCTGTGGGTCAGCGTGTTCGCATTCGGCGCGGTCGGCACCTCGTTGATCGGTGATCGCCGGCTGGTGGTGCTCGTGTTCGCGGCCGGGCTGGTTTTCGCGTTGATCGTCACCGCGGTGCCGTCCTGGCGGGAATTGAAGATCAACTCGGTCCGGAAACCGCCCCGCGGCTCCGATCACGCCGCCCGGTAGAGTTTCCGATCGTGAGCACGCCTTCGAACCCCGGTCCCGACGCCCCGCTGCGCGCGGCCCTGCGCTACGGCATCGCCGGTTTGGCTGTGCTGGTTGTGGTTTCGGCCATTCTGTCGTCCCTCATCGCCGGGCTGCCCGGCCTGTGGGGCGCCCTCATCGGCTCCGCCCTGGGCGGCGCCTTCATCCTGACCACGGCCGCCTCGGTGCTCTTCAGCGCCAAGATCGAATCAGGCCTGCAGGGCCTGGTGCTGCTGGGCAGCTGGGTCGGCAAGCTGCTGCTGGCCGTGATCGTCGTCGCGGTGCTGCAGAACTACGACTTCTACAGCCGTGGCGCGCTCTTCCTGACCGTGGTCGGCGCGCTGCTCATCGTGCTCGGCGCGGAGACCTACGGCCTTCTGCGCCAACGGGTTCCGACCGTGCACGTCGACCGCGACCTGTAGCCGGAGGCGCTCCGGACGGGGTTCGAAACACCGTTCATCCAGCGTTTCCGCGACCCCCTACGCATTGTCGTAGATAACTTGATAAACTCTTTACCTGTAGCCAACCGAATCAACAGGGGGGGTCGCCTGAGACCCACCTGAGAGCAGGTTATGCTTACAGCCGTACCGGACCCTTTCGGGTCACGGTTCTGCACCGTCGACGATGTCGCCGACGCGCGTACAGACGCCAGGGCGTGACTGCCACAGCTGCTGACGAACTTCGAGCCGACCTGAGTCGACCCACCAGATCGTCAATGTCCGATCGAACCGCAGGAGAAAACTATCTCCTGGCGGCCGACCACGGGAGAGAACGCTGAGCGTCACCTTTTTGGCAGGCGAGTTCCACGCGCCGTCACTCAACGACTTCTTCCCTCCAGCAGTGCTGTTCGAGGGGACGCCTTTCGAGCTCGACCGTTTGATGCTCATTCGCATCCTGATGTCGGTCGTTCTCGTGGCAGTCATGTACGCCGCTTTCCGGCGGCCGCAGCTGGTTCCGCGCGGGCTGCAGAATGTCGCCGAATCGGGTCTGGTGTTCGTCAAGGAGCAGATCTGCGACGAGGTGCTGGGCAAGGAATCCGGTAAGAAGTTCTTCCCGCTGATCGCGTCGATCTTCTTCACCGTGCTGTTCCTGAACATCTCGGGTGTTATTCCGGGGCTGAACATCTCGTCGAACGCGCGCATCGGCATGCCGCTGGTGCTGGCCGTCGTCGCCTACCTGACGTTCAACTACGTCGGTATCAAGAAGTACGGCTTCCTGAAGTACATGCGCTCGTCCATCGTGGTGCCGAATGTGCCGCCCGCCTTGCACGTGCTGCTGATCCCGATCGAGTTCATCTCGACCTTCGTGCTGCGCCCGTTCACGCTGACCGTCCGTCTTATGGCGAACATGCTGGCAGGCCACATCATGTTGGTGCTGTTCTTCAGTGCCACCCAGTTCTTCCTGTTCGATGCCGTCTCCTGGATGAAGGTGTTCTCGCCGTTCTCGCTGCTCGCGGGCTTCGGCTTCACCCTCTTCGAGCTGCTGGTGGTTTTCCTGCAGGCGTACGTGTTCGCGCTGCTGACCGCTGTCTACATCGGTCTCGCGCAGCACGCCGACTCTCACTGACCGACCGCACCAACTCCATAAACCTGCCTTCCACGCCGCCCGGCGGGTGGGCGACAGAAAGGGAATGAAACACACATGAGCACCCTCTCGTACCTGGCTGCCGAAGTTGCCGAGTCCAAGTCCAAGGGTTTCGGCGCCATCGGTTACGGCCTCGCCGCGATCGGCCCCGGCATCGGTGTGGGCATCGTCGTCGGTAAGGCCATCGAGGGCATCGCCCGTCAGCCCGAGCTGCAGGGCACCATCCGGACCAACATGTTCCTGGGTATCGCGTTCACCGAGGCCCTGGCGCTGATCGGTCTCGTCGCCGGCTTCATTTTCTGATTCCGGCCAAAGACTAGGAATCAACGATGAACAGCATTGTTTTGCTCGCGGCCGAGGAGGACATCAACCCCCTCGTCCCGAAGACCTATGACATTGTCTGGTCTGCGATCGTCTTCATCGTTATCGCCTTTGTCTTCGCCAAGTACGTCGTCCCGCGTCTGACCAAGGTGCTGGACGAGCGGACTCAGAAGATCGAGGGCGGTATCGCCAAGGCCGAGGCCGTGCAGGCCGAGGCGCAGGCCACCCTGCAGCAGTACCAGGAGCAGCTGGCCGAGGCTCGCCTCGAGGCCGCGCGTATCCGCGAGGAAGCCCGCACCCAGGGTGCGGCCATCCTGTCGGCGATGCGTTCCGATGCGCAGGCCGAGGCCGACCGCATCGTGGCCGCCGGTCACTCGCAGCTGGAGGCTCAGCGCCAGCAGATCGTGACCGAGCTGCGTTCCGAGCTGGGCCGTACCGCGGTCGACCTGGCCGAGAAGATCATCGGTCAGTCGGTGGCCGACGAGGCCAAGCAGTCGGCGTCGATCGACCGGTTCCTGGCGGAACTGGACGCGAACGCCGGCATCGGGGTCGGAAGGTAACGAGCCGAAAGTGGGAAGCATGTACGCAGCGAGCCGTGAGGCGAGTTCCCGTGCGCGGGAAGCTCTTCGGGCCGCTCTGACCGGTAGCGACACCGTCGCGGCTACTACGGGGTCGGAACTGTTCGCCGTTGTCGCCGTCCTCGACGACCAGCGTTCGCTGCGTGTGGCGCTCGCGGATAAGTCGGTGTCGAGTTCGGCGCGCGCCGAGCTGGCCGAACGCGTCTTCGGCGGCAAGATCAGCGGAACCACGCTGGCCGTGCTGACCACGGCCGTGGCTCAGGACTGGTCGCGGGCCCGTGACCTGGTCGACACGCTGGTCCTGCTCGGCCGCGAGGCGCTGCTGCGCGCCGCGGACGAGCGTGGCCGCCTGACCTCGGTCGAGGACGAGCTGTTCCGGCTGGCCCGGATCATCGACGACAACCCGGACCTGGAGCAGGCGCTGCAGGACCACGGCAAGCCGGCGGAAGCCAAGCGGGCCCTGGTGCAGCGTCTGCTCGCGGGCAAGGTCGAGGACATCACCCAGCAGCTGGTCGAGCAGGCCGTGCTGCGCCACAAGGGCGATTCCGGCCAGGCCATCGACGAGCTGTCCGACCTGGCGGCGTCGCTGCGGGATCAGATCGTGGCGCACGTGCGCGCCGCGGCGGCCCTGACGCCGCAGCAGCGCGAGCACCTGGCGACTTCGCTCCAGCGCATCTACGACAAGCCCGTCACGGTGCACGTGCAGGAGGATCCGACCTTGCTGGCCGGTGTCGTCGTGCGCGTGGGCGACGACCTGATCGACGGCAGCGCCGTCGGCCGACTGCAGCGTTTGCGTCAGTCTCTCGCCTGAGACTCACCGGCCCGCCGGCAAGTCCGCAGAGACGCGTAAACCGCACCAACACACCGACATTCGAGACCACAGCGAGAGCAGGAAGAACATGGCGGAGCTGACGATCTCCCCCGATGAGATCCGTAGCGCGATCGAGAGCTACACCCAGAGCTACACCCCGGAAACCTCCATCGAGGAAGTGGGCGTAGTCACCGACACCGGCGACGGTATCGCCCACATCAGCGGCCTCCCCGGCGCGATGGCCAACGAGCTGCTGGAATTCCCCGGCGGCGTGCTCGGCGTCGCGCTGAACCTGGAGGACACCGAAATCGGTGCCGTCGTCCTGGGTGAGTTCGACACCATCGAGGAGGGCCAGCAGGTCCGCCGTACCGGCGACGTGCTCTCGGTCCCGGTCGGTGACAACTTCCTCGGCCGCGTGGTGAACCCGCTGGGCGCCCCGATCGACGGCCTCGGCGAGATCGAGGCCGACGAGCGTCGCGTGCTCGAGCTGCAGGCCGCGACCGTGCTGGAGCGCCAGCCCGTCGGCGAGCCGCTGGCCACCGGCATCACCGCCATCGACGCCCTGACCGCGATCGGCCGTGGCCAGCGTCAGCTGGTCATCGGTGACCGCAAGACCGGCAAGACCGCGGTCTGCATCGACGCGATCATCAACCAGAAGGCCAACTGGGCCACCGGCGATCCGTCGAAGCAGGTGCGCTGCATCTACGTCGCGATCGGCCAGAAGGGCTCCACCATCGCGGGCGTCAAGGCTGCTCTCGAGGCGCACGGCGCGATGGAGTACACCACCATCGTCGCGGCTCCGGCCTCCGACTCCGCCGGCTTCAAGTGGCTGGCGCCGTACACCGGTTCGGCCATCGGCCAGCACTGGATGTACCAGGGCAAGCACGTCCTGATCGTGTTCGACGACCTGTCCAAGCAGGCCGAGGCCTACCGTGCCATCTCGCTGCTGCTGCGCCGCCCGCCGGGCCGCGAGGCGTACCCGGGTGACGTCTTCTACCTGCACTCCCGTCTGCTGGAGCGTTGCGCGAAGCTGTCCGACGAGCTCGGCGCCGGCTCCATGACCGCGCTGCCGATCATCGAGACCAAGGCCAACGACGTCTCGGCGTTCATCCCGACCAACGTCATCTCGATCACCGACGGCCAGGTGTTCCTGGAGTCGGACCTCTTCAACAAGGGTGTCCGTCCGGCCATCAACGTCGGTATCTCGGTGTCCCGTGTCGGTGGTGCCGCGCAGACCAAGGCCATGAAGCAGGTCGCCGGTTCGCTGCGTCTGGAGCTCGCCTCCTACCGCGAGCTGGAAGCCTTCTCCGCGTTCGCCTCCGACCTGGATGCGGCCTCGCTGGCGCAGCTGGAGCGTGGCGCGCGCTGGGTCGAGCTGCTCAAGCAGGACCAGTACTCCCCGGTTTCGGTCGAGGACCAGGTCGTCTCGCTGTTCCTGGTGGACGCGGGCTACTACGACTCGGTGCCGGTCGGCGACGTGCGTCGCTTCAACGGCGAGCTGCTCGAGTTCCTGCACGGTTCCGTGCAGTCCTCCTTCGACGCCCTCCAGGGTGGCGCGAAGAAGATCGAGGGCGAGTCGGCCGACGCGATCAAGGCCGCGACCGACAAGTTCAAGCAGGGCTTCCTGGCGTCCGACGGCACCCGTGTCGTCGAGGCCGAGGCCGGCAAGCTCGATCACGAAGAGGTCGAGTCGCTGTCCGTCACTCGCAAGCACGTCGAGAAGTAAGAACGGCGAAGCGAATGCGACTGTCTGACTCGAGGAATGAAGGGAGTGTGAACCGCTAATGGCAAGCGTGCGCGAACTGCGCTCCCGAATTCGTTCCGTGAGCTCGATCAAGAAGATCACCAAGGCGCAAGAGCTGATCGCGACCTCGCGAATCAGCAAGGCGCAGGCCCGGGTCGCGGCTGCCAAGCCGTACGCGGAAGAGATCACCAAGGTGCTCGCCGAATTGGCCGGCGCCAGTGGCAATCTCACCCACCCGCTGCTCACCGAGCGGCCGAACGCGCGCCGTGCCGCGGTCCTGGTCATCACCAGTGACCGCGGGATGTGCGGTGGTTACAACTCCAACGTGCTCAAGCGCACCGAAGAGCTGCTGACCACCCTGCGCTCCGAAGGCAAAGAGCCGGTGCTGTACGTGATGGGCGCGAAGGGCCTGACCTACTACACCTTCCGTGGTCGCTCGACCAACGGTTCGTGGACCGGGTTCTCCCAGGCGCCCAACTACGCCGACGCTTCCGCCGCGTGCAACCACCTGGTGGAGGCATTCATGGCGGGCGCCGACGGCGAGGTGGCCGCCCCCAACGGAGTCGGCACCATGGCCGGCGTCGACGAACTGCACATTGTCTACACGCGTTTCGTGTCGATGCTGTCGCAGGTTCCCGAGGTGCGTCGTCTGGCTCCCATTCAGGTGAGCTATGTCGACGAGAACTTCGAACTCGGTGAGGACAGCTTCTCCGACGGCAACTCGAATCCGGTTGCCCAGTACGAGTTCGAGCCGGACGCGGACCGCCTGCTGGGCGCGCTGCTGCCGAAGTACATCAACACCCGGATCTACTCGTCGCTGCTCGACGCTGCGGCATCGGAGTCGGCTGCGCGCCGCACCGCGATGAAGGCGGCCACCGACAACGCGACGGATCTGGTGAATTCACTGACCCGTACCGCGAACTCGCTGCGCCAGGCCGGAATCACGCAGGAAATCACGGAAATCGTCGGCGGCGCCAACGCGCTGGCGTCGAGCTCGGACCGCGACTAGACACGGAAGAGAACCAATGACCGCAGCTGTCACTAACGAAACCCGGGTTGGCGCCGGCACTGGCCGCGTCTCCCGCGTCATCGGCCCCGTCGTGGACGTCGAGTTCCCGCGCGGCTCGATCCCCGAGCTTTACAACGCGCTGAACGTGGACATCGCGCTCGCGTCCGTTGCGAAGACCCTGACCCTCGAGGTCGCGCAGCACCTGGGCGACAACATCGTCCGCACCATCTCCATGCAGCCGACCGACGGTCTGGTGCGTGGCGTCGAGGTGCGCGACACCGGCAAGCCGATCTCGGTGCCGGTCGGCGATGTCGTCAAGGGCCACGTCTTCAACGCGCTCGGCGACTGCCTCGACACCCCCGGCCTGGGCCGCGACGGCGAGCAGTGGGGCATCCACCGCCAGCCGCCCGCCTTCGACCAGCTCGAGGGTAAGACCGAGATCCTGGAAACCGGCGTCAAGGTCATCGACCTGCTCACCCCGTACGTCAAGGGTGGCAAGATCGGTCTGTTCGGTGGTGCCGGTGTCGGCAAGACCGTTCTGATCCAGGAGATGATCACCCGTATCGCTCGCGAGTTCTCGGGCACCTCGGTGTTCGCGGGCGTCGGTGAGCGTACCCGTGAGGGCACCGACCTCCACCTGGAAATGGAAGAGATGGGCGTCCTCCAGGACACCGCCCTCGTCTTCGGCCAGATGGACGAGCCGCCGGGCACGCGTATGCGCGTCGCCTTGTCGGCCCTGACCATGGCGGAGTACTTCCGTGACGTGCAGAACCAGGACGTTCTGCTCTTCATCGACAACATCTTCCGCTTCACCCAGGCCGGCTCCGAGGTCTCGACCCTGCTGGGTCGTATGCCCTCGGCCGTGGGTTACCAGCCCACCCTGGCGGACGAGATGGGTCAGCTCCAGGAGCGCATCACCTCGACCCGTGGCCGTTCGATCACCTCGATGCAGGCGATCTACGTCCCCGCCGACGACTACACCGACCCGGCGCCGGCGACCACCTTCGCCCACCTGGATGCGACGACCGAGCTTTCCCGCCCGATCTCGCAGAAGGGCATCTACCCGGCCGTCGACCCGCTGACCTCGACCTCTCGTATCCTCGAGGCTTCGATCGTCGGCGAGCGTCACTTCCAGGTGGCCAACGAGGTCAAGCGGATCCTGCAGAAGTACAAGGAGCTGCAGGACATCATCGCCATCCTCGGTATGGACGAGCTCTCCGAAGGCGACAAGGTCCTCGTGGGCCGTGCCCGTCGTCTGGAGAAGTTCCTCGGCCAGAACTTCATCGTGGCCGAGAAGTTCACCGGTCAGCCGGGTTCGGTCGTGCCGCTGGAGCAGACCATCGACGACTTCGATCGCGTCTGCAAGGGCGAGTTCGACCACCTGCCCGAGCAGGCGTTCAACTCCTGCGGTGGCCTGGACGACGTCGAGGCTGCTGCGAAGAAGATCGCCGGGAAGTAGTCACCCATGGCAGATATGTCCGTTGACCTGGTCGCCGTCGAGCGACTGCTGTGGTCGGGCCGCGCGTCTTTCGTGTCGGCCCAGACCACGGAGGGTGAGATCGGCATCCTCGCCGGCCACGAGCCGCTGCTCGGCCAGCTGGTCGAGGGCGGCACCGTGACCATCGTGTCCGACGACAACGAGCGTGTTGTCGTGGCCGTGCACGGCGGATTCTTCTCCGTCACCGCCACTTCGGTGCGCGTGCTGGCCGAGTCCGCCGACTTCGCCTTCGACATCGACGAGGCGGCCGCCAAGGCCGTCATCGCCGACGAGAACGCGAGCCCGGCTGCCCTGGCCAAGGCACAGGGTCAGCTGCGGGCCGTCGAGAAGGCCGCTGCGGCCCACTAGCTCGACGCTGAGACAACGGCGGCGGCCCCGGGGAAGTCCCCGGGGCCGCCGCTGTTTTCGCTACTTCCGCTGCGAATCACACGCGCGCCCGGCAACAGCCGGGCGCGCGTGCTGGTTCTCACTCGAAAGTGAGAATCGGCTTGATCGTGGTGCCGTGGTGGGCGTCGGCCAGCGCGGTGTCGATGTCGCTGAACGCGTAGGTCTTGCTGATCTTCTCGATCGGGAACTTGCCGTCGGCATGCCACTGCAGCAGCTGCGGAATGAACTTCTGCGGATCGCCGCTGCCCTCGATGCATCCGCGAACGGCCTTGCCGTTGCCGGTGAGGTGGCCGATCTCGAGATCCATGCTGGCTTCGCCGAGTCCTACAAGCACCAGGGTGCCCATGGGCGCCAACGCTTCCAGGCCCTTGGCGATCACCGCGTTGACGGCCGTGGTGTCGAGGGCGAAGTTGGCGCCGCCGCCGGTGGCCGCGATGATCTGCGCGACCACGTCCTCGGCCGCGCCGTCGATGGTGACGTCCGCGCCCAGCTCCTTGGCCACGGCCAGGCGGTCCGCGGAAAGATCAATGGCCACAATGGTTCCCGCGCCGATGGCCCGGGCCGCCATGAGCGCCGCCATGCCGACGCCGCCGACTCCGAAGATGGCGATGGAGTCGTCCGGGCCCGGTTTCATGACATTGGCGACCGCGCCCGCGCCGGTCTGCACGCCGCAGCCGAACGGGGAGGTGGCGACCAGGTCGACATCCTTGTCCACGACCACGATGCTGCGCGCCGGCACCAGTGCGTGGGTGGCGAAACTCGACTGCCCGAAGAACGCGCCCATGACGCGCTCGCCATTACTGCTCAGCGGCGACGTGAAATCGCTGCGCCCGCCCGAGGTGTTGAGAATGACGAAATTCTCGCAATAGGGCGGAAGCCCGTTGACGCATCGGGAACAGGTACCGCAACTGGCGTAGGTGAGCAGCACATGGTCGCCCACGTCGATTCCGGTTACCTCCGAGCCGATCTGCTCGACGACGCCCGCGCCCTCGTGTCCCAGAACGATCGGCAGCTCGGCCGGAAATACGCCCTTGGTGACCAGGTCGGTGTGGCAGACGCCGGTCGCGACGATGCGGACCAGCACTTCGCCCGGACGTGGCTCCTCGAGGGTGAGGGTCTCCATCGAGAACGGTACGTCGGCACCCCGGGCCACCGCAGCGGTAATTTCCAACGGAATCTCCTTCCAAGACATCCCAATTGTCGGGAGCATAAGAACGTGTTCCAGTTTACGGCCATGTGTGATCCCGCTCAGCGGTCCGGTGGGTGGTTTCACCGACGGCGGACCTGGTAGGCCCACCACGGATTTCGGATCGTCCGCCCGGTAATTGCCCTCCCTCCAACCCCGTGTGGTTAAACGCAATCGCCGGACTCCGAAGTGTGATCTGAAGCACTCGGCAATGGGTCGGCTATTCCCGCATTCTCAGCTTTACCTCCACGATGCAGCAGCACGATGAGCGAGGGGCTGATGAGCAGGCTTCGAATTGGCAAATGGGGCGTCGCCTTCGCCGTCGTCACGATCGTGGTGCCGCACCTCCTGGGTGACCGGCAATGTCACCGCCGAGGTGGAGACCCCGGACGGGGATGTCGGACCCAATAACGGCCCGCTGAATTTCCCGGGCACCAACAATTCGGGCACCCACGGATCGTCCAATCTCACCACCGGCTACATCGTCGGCTGTCAGGTCGCGCTGGGGCAGTTGAGCGCGAACGCCACGCTCCTGGTCAGCACCTCGCCCGCCCTGGCCGGCGGATTCAGCTTCCCGCTCTCGCCCGGCCAGGTGCAGTGGGTGGCGATCAACAACATCGAGTTGATCAAGAGTGGCACCTACACCATCAACTATCAGGACATTCCGATGGAGATCCAGGGCTGCGGCGGCTACGCGCAGGCCCGCCAGGCTTCCGCGGTCGAGATCATCGGCGTCGACTACCGCAAGGTGACCCTCTACGGCCAGCCGTTCAGCATCGGCTGACGACTCCGCTCCGAAGGAAGGGATCGTATGTACGGCAAGGGAATTCGCGCGCGGAGTGGCCGGGTCCTCGGGGTGGCGGTGGCCGCGGCGGCGGGTCTGTCCGGTTTCGGCCCGGCCGCTCCGGTGCAGGCCGACACCTTCATTCCGCTCCCTGGCGGCTCCATCACCCGGCAGCTCGCCGACGGCACCAATCTGACGGTCCGGATCACCGGGGAGTCGGCCAAGATCAGTGGATCCATGGGGTCCACCCCCGTGCATCGCAATGTCTGGACCACGGCGGTGGCCAGCATCGACCTCGACGGCACGAGCGCCTCGACCGCGACCATCAAGATCAGCCCCGGTTATGTCGTGGGCTGCCAGGTCGACATCAGCGGTCTCAACGCGAACAGTACGGGTGGCGGGGGCTACAACGCGGACCTCACCGGCGCCTCCCTGGGCACGCTGGGCGCCAATGAGCAAATGGGCAGCGGCATCACGCTCGGACCCGGTCAGGCCGTCGCGCGCCTGATGCTCGATCTGGAGCGACCCGACGATTACGGCCAGGAATCGCACAAGCGCTACAACAAGGTCCCGGTTCCGCACGCCAGCGTCAGCTGGACCGATGAGACCTTCTCGGTGGACGGTTGCGGCGGTTACGCCCAGGCGCGGACCTTCGTCGCGGCCGAGGTCGACAGCACGACGTTCATCGGCAACCTGGTGCTCTACGGGGAGCCGTTCACCATCGGCTGACATATATCTTGGACGCCGCGCTGAACAGCGCATTCGTCACATTCGGTGGATGGCCGGACCTCGCCATTCCGCGGTCGCTACTATCGACCGAAAGCGGGGCCCGGTCTCGGACCGGTCGGTGATCGACAGCAACGCGGATGTGAAGGGACGGAGCGGCATTGCAAACCGGGATGTGGCTTCTGATCATTCTGGTATTGCTGCTGGTCGGACTGGCCCTGGCCTCGACCTATCGCCTGGTCATGCTGCGCCGCGGCGGGACCGCCGCACTGTTGCGGGTGCTGCCCGCGCGCGGCCACGGCGGCGGCTGGCGGCACGGCCTGATCCGCTACGACGAGGACACACTCCTCTTCTACAAACTCTCCAGCCTCAAACTCGGCCCGGACTCCACCATGCGCCGGCTCGCCATCGAGGTGGGCCCGCGGCGCTCCCCGGAGGACGACGAGTACGACATCATGACCGACGAGCTGATCGTCATGGTGTCCGACGGGCACGGCAACTACGAGCTGGCCCTGGACCGCGGCGCCATGGCCGCCTTCCTGTCCTGGGTGGAATCGCGCCCGTCCGAGCGCATCCGCCGCCGGCGCGCGGGCTAGTCCGGTCCCGGGAGCGTTAGGGTGACCCTGTGAGCGTTCACTTGACGCGGATCTACACGCGCACCGGCGATGACGGCACCACGGGGTTGAGCGATTTCTCCCGGGTGGCCAAGACCGACCCGCGGCTGATCGCGTACGCCGACTGTGACGAAACCAATGCGGCCCTCGGAGTCGCCATCGCGCTCGGGCAGCCGGACGCCCGGATCCTGGGTGTGCTGCGCTCCATACAGAACGATTTGTTCGACGCCGGCGCGGACCTGTCCACGCCCGTGGTCGCCGAGCCCAAGTACCCGCCGCTGCGCATCACCCAGGACTACATCGACCGCCTCGAGCGCTGGTGCGATGAGTTCAATGAGCCTCTGGCGCCGTTGAATTCGTTCATCCTGCCCGGCGGCACACCGTTGGCCGCGCTGCTGCACACCGCCCGCACCGTCGCGCGACGCGCCGAGCGTTCGGCCTGGGCCGCGGTCGCCGAACACGCGGACGACACCAGCGTGCTGCCCGCCAAATACCTCAACCGCCTGTCCGACCTGCTGTTCATCCTGGGCCGGGTCGCCAACCCGGACGGCGACATACTGTGGCGGCCGGGCGGAGACGCCGCGAGTGCGGGAACGGACCACTAGGCTGACCCCCGTGAGTGAACGGTTTCTGGTGACCGGGGGCAGCAGGCTCGTCGGTGAGGTCGCGGTAGGCGGCGCGAAGAACAGCGTCCTCAAGCTGATGGCTGCCGCCTTGCTGGCCGAGGGGACGACCACCATCACGAACTGCCCGGACATCCTGGATGTGCCGTTGATGGCAGACGTGTTGCGCGGCCTCGGCTGTGATGTCGTCATCGAGGGCGCGACGGTCCATATCGCGACCCCGCCGGAACCGAAGTACCACGCGGACTTCCCGGCCGTCACCCAGTTCCGTGCCTCGGTGTGTGTGCTCGGTCCGCTGATGGCGCGCTGCAAGCGGGCCGTGGTGGCGCTGCCCGGTGGTGACGCCATCGGTTCGCGCCCGCTGGACATGCACCAGCAGGGGCTGCGACTGCTCGGCGCGACCTCGGAGATCGAGCACGGCTGCCTGGTCGCCCGGGCCGACGAGCTGCAGGGCGCGCGCATTCGACTGGATTTCCCGTCGGTCGGCGCGACCGAGAACATTCTGATGGCCGCGGTGCTGGCCGACGGCGAGACCGTCATCGACAATGCCGCGCGCGAACCGGAGATCGTGGATCTCTGCAACATGCTGATCCGGATGGGCGCGAAGGTCGCCGGCGCGGGCACCTCGGTGCTGACCATCGAGGGCGTGGACAAGCTCGCGCCCACCACCCACCGGGTGATCGGCGACCGCATCGTCGCCGCGACCTGGGGCATCGCCGCCGCCATGACCACCGGTGACGTGCGGGTGACGGGCATCAACCCCAAGCACCTGTCCCTGGTGCTGGACAAGCTGCGTTCGGCGGGCGCCCGAATCTCGTTCGAACCGGACGGGTTTCGCGTGGTGCAGGCGGATCGTCCGCGCGCCGTGAACTTCTCGACCCTGCCGTTCCCCGGTTTCCCCACCGATCTGCAGCCGATGGCCATCGGCCTGGCCGCCATCGCGGACGGCACCTCGATGATCACCGAGAACATCTTCGAGGCGCGTTTCCGTTTCGTGGAAGAGATGATCCGGCTGGGCGCCGATGCGCGCACCGACGGGCATCACGCTGTGGTGCGCGGTATTCCGCGACTGTCCTCGGCGCCGGTGTGGTCCTCCGACATTCGCGCCGGCGCGGGTCTGGTGCTCGCGGGTCTGGTCGCCGACGGTGTCACCGAAGTCCACGATGTCTTCCACATCGACCGGGGTTACCCGTCTTTCGTGGAGAACCTGCGCGGGCTCGGGGCCGAAATCGAACGCGTCGGAACCACCGACTGAACGGCCGGTGTCGGGACGTGTTCACGAAAACCCGTCCTGAACAGGCGATTTGACATGAGAACAACCAACACGTAACTTATTCCAGGTCAGAGCGACACGGACACCGACCCGGAGCCCAAGGGCTTAGGGAAACGAGGTAGTACGAGGAGCGCCTGATGATCACATTAGCTTCGACCGACCAGCGGATTTGGTTCTGCTGCGAGGACTGAGTTAAGCTTCAACAGCAGCCTCACCGACAAGCGGGACGAAAGTTCCGGGATGTTGGTGTGTGCGTGTGTTCTTTAGAAC